>NZ_CP091381.1:4972098-9944196 GCF_021903635.1 Amycolatopsis sp. FU40 | reverse complement strand
GCGCGGTCATGACCCAGTAGACGGCGGTCATGAGGACGGCAAACCCCGCCACCATGTAGAAAATCCGGGCTTCGACCTTCATGGGATTGGTCCCCTGCTCCTTCTGGTTCGCCGTCAGTTGGACGCGGTGCGCGCGGTGCGGTCGGTGTTGAACGGCTTCGTGGTCACCGCGTACGGGCTGCACAGCTCGCCGCAGTTCATCGAAGCCAGCGCCTCGGACGCGGTGTTCGGCTTGCCGGTCTTCGGGTTCGTCTGGGTGCGCAGCTTGAGGTACTGGTCGTACTTGTCCGGGGACAAGGCCCGCACCTCGAAGTTCATCACCGAATGGTACGTCCCGCACAGCTCGGCGCAGCGGCCGACGAACGATCCCTCGCGGTCGATCGAGTTCTGGAACGAGCTGTCCTGGTTGTTCTTCTCCGGGTCCGGCATCACGTCGCGCTTGAAGTTGAACTCCGGGACCCAGAACGAGTGGATGACGTCCGTCGAGCGGAGCCGGTACTCGATGGTCTTGTTCGTCGGCAGCACGAGCAGCGGGATCTCGCCGGAGGAGCCGACGGTGCTCACCTGGGTGCCGTCGGCGCGCTTGGCGGCGTCGCCCTCGTACTTGAACTCCCAGTTCCACTGGAAGGCGATCACGTCGACCACGACGTCCGGGTTCGGCTTCTTGTCGAGGACCTTGCTCTCGGTCGTCGCGGTGAAGAAGAACAGCACGCAGACCATGATCGTCGGCAGGACGACCGTGAAGATCTCCAGCGGGATGTTGTACTGGAACTGCCGGGGCAGGTCCTCGGGGCCTTCGGCGGCCGCGCCCTTCTTCTTGCGGTGGAAGATCGCGGTCCAGAAGATCAGGGCCCACACGATCGCGCCGACGACGAGCGCGGCGACGACCGTCCACGTCCAGAGGGTGCGCATCTGGTCGGCCTGCGGCGTGACGCCCTTGGGCCAGCCGAAGCGGAGGATCTCGTCTCCCGAGCAGCCCGTCGCGGTCAGCGCCACCAGCACGGCCAGCGCGGCGACACGCCCGACCCGCTTACCCACCGGGGTGCGCTCTGGTTTTCCCACTGCGCCCTGCCCTTTCACCCAACAGGCCCTCTCACACCGGGCCTTCTTCGACCGATCTTCGTGACAGGCGGAGCCTAGCCGAGTTGGCCGCTCCCGCTGACCAAGGGGTGACCAGTTGCGCCACGCGTCACCCGCTTTCCGGGCGACGGGCCCCGCACCGGCATACTGGGCCCTTCCCCGGACCGGCCCGACCCTGAGGTGTGTGAGTACACGTGTGCGGCCTGCTTGGACTGATCTGCGCGACCGAAAACGACGCCTCGAACGCCCGTGAGAGCGTCGGCGCGGCGATGCGCTGCCAGCGCCACCGCGGCCCCGACGAGCAGGACACCTGGGCGGACGCCGAGGTCGTGTACGGCTTCAACCGGCTCGCCTTCATCGACGTCGACCACGCGCACCAGCCGCTGGTGTGGGGTCCGCCGGAGGCCCCGGGCCGGTATACGCTGAACTTCAACGGCGAGATCTACAACTACCGCGAACTGCGCGACGAGCTCGCCGAAAAATTCGGTGCGAAATTCGCCACTGAAGGCGACGGCGAGGCGATCGTCGCGGCTTATCACTACCTCGGGGACAAAGCGGTCGAAAAGCTGCGCGGCATGTTCGCGTTCCTGATCTGGGATTCGGCGGAAAAGGTCGTTTTCGGCGCGCGCGACCCGTTCGGGATCAAACCGCTCTACTACAGCGAAGGCCCCAAGGGCACCGCGTTCTCCAGCGAGAAGAAGAGCCTGCTGGAGCTGTCGGACACGCTCGGCGTCGCGCAGGAGCTGGACCGCACGGCTCTGCAGCACTACCTGGTCCTGCAGTACGTGCCCGAGCCGGAATCGCTGCACACCGCGATCCGCCGCGTCGAGTCCGGCACGTCGTTCCGGCTCTCGCCGGGCGGGAAGCCCGAGTTCACCCGCTACTTCCACCCGAAGTTCGCCGCGAAGCCGGTGAACGGCCCCGCCGAGGCCGAGGCGCTGTACGAGCGCATCGCCGATGTGATGCGCGACTCGGTCGGCAAGCACATGATCTCCGACCCGGACGTCACGGTCGGCGCGTTCCTCTCCGGCGGCATCGACTCCACCGCGACCGCGACGCTCGCCAAGGAGCACAACCCGAACCTCATCGCGTTCACCACCGGGTTCGAGCGCGAGGGCTACTCCGAGGTGGACGTGGCCGCGGAATCGGCCGCGGCGATCGGCGTGAAGCACGTGGTCCGCACGGTGTCGGCGGACGAGATGATGGAAGCGCTGCCGCTCATCGTCTGGTACCTGGACGACCCGGTCGCCGACCCGGCGCTGGTCCCGCTGTGGTTCATCGCGCGCGAGGCCCGCAAGCACGTGAAGGCGGTGCTCTCCGGCGAAGGCGCGGACGAGCTGTTCGGCGGCTACACGATCTACGGCGAGCCGATCTCGCTGGCCCCGTTCGAAAAAATCCCCGGCGGCGTGCGGAAACTGCTGGGCAAGGTGTCCACGAAGATCCCGGAGGGCACCCGGGGCAAGGACCTGCTGCGCCGCGGCGCGCTCCCGCTGGAAGACCGCTACTACGGCAACGCCCGCAACTTCCGCGACGAGCAGCTGCGCGCCGTGCTGCGGACCTACCAGGAAGGCGTCGGCTTCAAGGACGTCACCGCACCTTGGTACGACGTGTCCCGCGGCTGGGACCCGGTGGCCCGCATGCAGCACGTGGATCTCTATACCTGGCTGCGCGGCGACATCCTGGTCAAGGCGGACAAGGTGACCATGGCGAACTCGCTGGAACTGCGGGTGCCGTTCCTCGACGCCGAGGTGTTCAAGGTCGCCGCGTCGATCCCGCTGGACCAGAAACTGGCCCACGGCACCACGAAGTACGCGCTGCGCCAGGCCCTGGCGAAGATCATCCCCGGCCACGTGCTGAACCGGAAGAAGCTGGGCTTCCCGGTCCCGATCCGGCTGTGGCTGCGCAACGAGATGTACGACTGGGCCCGCGGCATCATCAACGACTCGAAGACCGACGAACTCCTGGACAAGAACGCCGTCCTGCGCCTGCTGGACGAGCACAAGGAAGGCCAGCTGGACCGCAGCCGCCAGCTGTGGGCGCTGCTGGTCTTCATGCTGTGGCACGGCATCTTCGTGGAACACCGCATCAAGCCGGAAATCCCGGAACCGGCCTACCCGGTCAAGCTCTAGAGAAGTCCGTGAGGGGGACTCCCAGGGAATCAGATTCCCTGGGAGTCCCCCTCACGGCTCCAAACCCGGCACCGGCGCACGAGCCGCCCGAGACCCCTCAAGCAGGCAAAACCGCCGCGATCTCCTCAGCCGCCTCAGGTCCGAACGCTTCGCTCAACCGCGTCAACGCCTCAGCCCGCTCCAGCGTCCACTCCTGCGTCCCCACCGTCTCCAGCACCAAAACCGCGATCAAGCACCCCAACTGCGCGGCCCGCTCCAAACTGAGCCCGCCGTCGATCGCGGCAAGGAACCCGGCCCGGAACCCGTCCCCCACCCCAGTGGGATCAGCCTTCCCCCGCTCCGGCACGGCCCCGATCTGGAGCGCGGTCCCGTCCCGCCCGACGATCTCCACGCCCTTCTCCCCCAGCGTGGTGATCCTCAGCCCCACCCGCTCCAGAACGTCGGCCTCAGTCCAGCCGGTCTTCTGCAGCAGCAACTCCCACTCGTAGTCATTGCTGAACAGGTACTTGGCCCCCTCGACGAACGACCGCACCTGAGCCCCGTCCATCCGGGCCAGCTGCTGCGAGGGGTCAACCGCGAACGTGTACCCGCGCTGACGGCACTCCTGAGCATGCCGGACCATGCCCTCAGGATCATCCGGGCTGATCAGCACCAGCCCAAGCCCGCCGACCCGGTCCGAGATCGGCCCCATCTCGATGTTCCGGGACTCCGCCATCGCGCCCGCGTAGAACGTCGCGATCTGGCACATGTCCTCGTCGGTGGTGCACACGAAGCGCGCGGTGTGCGCGACCTCGGACACCAGCACGCCCGCGGTGTCCACGCCGTGCCGCTGCAGCCACGACTGGTAGTCCGCCCAGTCCTGGCCCACGGCTCCGACGAGCACCGGCTGCACGCCGAGCACGCCGAGGCCGAACGCGATGTTCGCGCCGATGCCGCCGCGGCGCACGACGAGGTCGTCGGCGAGGAAGCTCAGCGACACCCGGTGCAGCTGCTCGGCGACGAGCTGCTCGGCGAACCTCCCCGGGAAGTGCATCAGATGGTCCGTCGCGATGCTGCCGGACACGGCGATCCTGGGCTTGTCTGCCACCGGTTCTCCTCACGGGGTGGATGAGCTGTCGTTTTCGCGCCCTGACGCAAGTTACCCGCTGGTCATGACCCTTCCGGGTAGTTTCCGCGCCACGTTCCGACACTACCGGCCGGTACTCGTTTCCCGTTCAAGTCCGGCTGAATAGCGTGGCCGGAGTGAACCTCGCGACCGAACCGGAAACCCTCGGCGACCTGATCGCCGACTGCGCCCATCTCCCGTCCGCGCTGCAGCCTGAGCGCGCCGCTGACCAGGCCCGACTGCCCCGGCCGAGGGCCGCCCGGCCGTGGACGGTCGACGACGCCTGCCACGCGCAGGTCGCCGATCTCGACGCGTACGTCTGAGCCCTCGAACGCTCGGCAGCAGTTGAACGGCGTCCGCGCCGGAAAGACGAAAACGGGCCCCGGCGCACACGCGTCGGGGCCCGTTTTCCGGCTCTGGGCTCAGTGGAAGCTGTCGCCGCAGGCGCAGGAACCCGTGGCGTTCGGGTTGTCGATCGTGAAGCCCTGCTTCTCGATGGTGTCGACGAAGTCGATCACGGCCTCGGACACGTAAGGCGCGCTCATCCGGTCCACGGCGACCTGGAGGCCGTCGAAGTCGCGGAACAGGTCGCCGTCGAGCGTGCGCTCGTCGAAGAACAGCTGGTAGCGCAGGCCCGCACAGCCGCCGGGCTGCACGGCGATGCGCAGGTGCATGTCGTCGCGGCCCTCCTGTTCGAGCAGCGCCTTCGCCTTGGCGGCCGCGGCGTCGGTCAACGTCACGCCGTGGGTCTCCTCGGCGGTCTCGGCCGCAGCCGCACCGGTCTGCTCAGCGGTCGTCATGGCACTCCCTCTTTGGTCGAACTCGCTGCGGGTACATCTCGTGTCCTAGGCACAACACGGGACTCGCCCGATCTGTTCCCCTCCATCGTCGCATATGGAACGACCTGGTGAACAAAGCCGTGACGCCTGCAATACCCTGGTGAGGTGAGGTTCCTGCGCCGAAGCACCACTGACCCCGCCGCCGAAGAGTCCGCGGCCGAGACCGCCGTCGCCGATTCCCCGGCCGCGAACAAGTCGTACACGCCGGGAAAGGGCAAGGCGACGCCGAAGCGGCGCGAGGCCGAGGGACGCAAGCGCGGGCCGGTCGCGCCGCCGCCCACCTCGATGCGCGAGGCGATGAAGCGCAACAAGGAACTGCGCAAGGCCAACCCGGTCACCAAGGAAGAGCGCAAGGAAGCCGCCCGGCAGCGCCGCGAGCGGATGATGTCCGGCGACGACAAGTACCTGCCGCCGCGCGACAAGGGCCCGGTCAAGGCGTACGTGCGCGACCTGGTCGACTCCCGGCGCAACATCCTCGGCCTGTTCATGCCGCTGGCGATCCTGGTGTTCCTCGCGCTGCTGGTGCCCGCGCCGGCGGTGCAGCAGTACATCACCCTGGTCTGCATGGCGATGCTGCTGGTCATGGCCATCGAGGGCTTCGTGAACGGCCGCAAGATCTCGAAGCTGGTCCGCGAGCGCTTCCCGAAGGAACCGGCGACGGCCACCCGCGGCGTCGGCTGGTACGCGTTCGTCCGGGCGAGCCAGATCCGCAAGCTGCGGGTCCCGAAGCCGCGGCTGAAGGCCGGGGACCCGATCCCGAACTGAGCCGTGCGGCACACAGGTCGTTAGCCTCGCGAACGAAACGTTTACGCTGTCGGCATGGAGTTTCGACGTCTCGGCCGCAGCGGCCTCAACATCAGTGAGATCTCCTACGGCAACTGGCTGACCCACGGGTCCCAGGTCGAGGAGGACCAGGCGCAGGCCTGCATCAAGGCCGCGCTCGACGCGGGCATCACGACCTTCGACACGGCTGACGTCTACGCCAACACCGCGGCGGAGTCGGTGCTCGGGCGCGGGCTCAAGGGGCAGCGCCGGGAGAGCCTGGAGATCTTCACCAAGGTCTTCTGGCCGACCGGTCCGAAGGGCCCGAACGACAAGGGCCTCTCGCGCAAGCACATCATGGAGTCGGCCAACGCGTCGCTCAAGCGGCTCGGCACCGACTACGTCGACCTCTACCAGGCGCACCGGTTCGACCGCACGGTGCCGCTGGAAGAGACGATGCAGGCGTTCGCCGACCTGGTCCGCCAGGGCAAGGCGCTCTACATCGGCGTCTCGGAGTGGAATGCCGAGCAGATCTCCCGCGGCGCGGCGCTCGCCCGCGAGCTGAAGATCCCGTTCGTGTCGAACCAGCCGCAGTACTCGATGCTGTGGCGGGTCATCGAATCGCAGGTCGTGCCCGCTTCCGAGCGCGAGGGACTGAGCCAGATCGTCTGGTCGCCGGTGGCCCAAGGCGTGCTGACCGGCAAGTACAAGGTGGGCCAGCCGCTGCCCGCCGGTTCGCGCGCGACCGACGAGAACGGCGGCGCGAACATGGTCAAGCGCTTCCTCGACGAGAAGACCCTCACCGCGGTCGCGAAGCTGGAGCCGCTGGCGGCCGACGCCGGGCTGTCGATGGCGCAGCTCGCCGTCGCGTGGGTGCTGCAGAACCCGAACGTCGCGTCGGCGATCATCGGGGCCTCGCGGCCGGAGCAGGTGCACGACAACGTCAAGGCGGCGGGCGTCAAGCTGGAGCCGGAGCTGCTCACCGCGATCGACGAGGCGCTCGGCGACGTCGTGGTCACCGACCCGGCGCTCACCGTTTCCCCCTGATCACCGCAGCAGGAACCGCTCCGCCACCGCGAGGTCGTGCGGATAGGTGATCTTCACGTTCTCCGCGCTGCCGGGCACCCACCGCACCGGCAGCGCGGAGAACCGCTCCATGCACGAAGCCGTGTCGGTGCCCAGAAACCCTTCCGCGGCAGCCTGTTCGTAAGCGGCCAGCAGCGGTTGCGCCCGGAAGCCCTGCGGGGTCTGCACCCGGATCGCGCCCGGCAGCGGGCCCGCCACCTTGTCCGGTCCGGCCATCGAAACCACGTCGTCCGCGGCCAGTCCCGGCACCGCTCCCCCGTCTTCCCGGGTCCGCTCCAGCACCGCGGAGATCAGCTCCGGCGTCACCAACGGCCGGGCCCCGTCGTGCAGCAGCACGGAATCCACTGTCCCGTCGGCGATCCGCGGCGCGAGATGACGCAGCGCGTTCAGCTCGGAGGCCTGCCGCGTCGGGCCGCCGGGCACGATCTCCACCGGGACCGACAGCTCGGCCAGCACTTCTTCGGCCAGCGACGCGTCCTCGGGCCGGATCACCAGCACCAGCACGCCGATCCCGGCCGCCGCGGCGAACGCATCCAGCGACCACGCCACCACCCGCCTGCCCGCGACCGGCAGGTAAACCTTGTTCAGCGCGGCCCCGACCCGAGTCCCCGCACCACTTGCCAGCACGACCCCGGCCGCCGTCGATTCCCGCACGCCGACCGACCCTAAGGGCCCTGCCCTCGCGGCGGTAGGTTGGGCGCCGGGACGCCCAGCGGCGAAAGGAAACCTGGCTGTGGACACCGGCGAAACGGGCATCGAGTTCGGCGAGATCGAACCGCCGAGCGACCAGGCCCGGTCGGGCGCGATCGCGCTGCACGACAAGCTCGTCAAACCGGCAGGCTCGCTCGGCAGGCTGGAAGAGCTGGGCGTCTGGATCGCTTCGTGCCAGGGCCAGGCCCCGCCGCGGCCGTTCACCCGTCCGCGCGTCGTCGTGTTCGCCGGCGATCACGGCATCGCGAAGAAGGGCGTCTCGGCGTATCCGCGGGAGGTCACGTCGCAGCTCGTCGGCACCATGCTGACCGGCGGCGCGGCGATCAACGTGCTCGCCGCCGCGGCGGGCGCGGGCGTGCGCGTGGTCGACATGGCCGTGGACACCGAGGAATCCGCGATGCGGTCGATCGGCGAGTTCAAGGTGCGCCGCGGTTCCGGTTCGATCGACGTCGAGGACGCGCTCACCGACGCCGAGGTGCGCGCCGCGGTGAACGCCGGCCGCAAGATCGCCGACGCGGAGGTCGACGGCGGCGCGGACCTGCTGATCGCGGGAGACCTGGGAATCGGCAACAGCACTCCGGCGTCGGTGCTGGTCGCGGCGCTGACCGGCAGCGAACCGGTCGCCGTGGTCGGCCGGGGTTCGGGCATCGACGACAACACCTGGATGCGCAAGGCCGCCGCGGTCCGCGACGCGCTGCGCCGGGCTCGCGCGGTGCTGGCCGACCCGCTCGCGCTGCTGCGGACGTCCTCGGGGGCCGATATCGCCGCGATGACAGGCTTTCTCGCGCAGGCAGCGGTCCGCCGCACGCCGGTGGTGCTCGACGGGCTCGTGGTCTGCTCCGCCGCGCTCGTCGCCGAAGAACTCGCGCCCGGCGCGCGCCGCTGGTGGATGTCCGGGCAGCTGACCGGCGAACCCGCGCACGCGCTCGCGTTGGAGCAACTGGACCTGGGCGCGCTGCTCGACCTCGACGTCCGGCTCGGCGAAGGCACCGGCGCGGTCACCGCGTTGCCGCTGCTGATGATGGCCAGCCGCGTGCTCGCCGAGATGACCACCCACGAGCAATCCGGCGTCTCCGGCCCGCTCACGTCCTGAAAGCCGGGAAGGGCTCCTTGCGGGAATCAGATTCCCGCAAGGAGCCCTTCCCGGACAGCCGGCTTCAGCTGAGCGGGATCATCCAGCCCGCGGGGGCCGGACGGGTGCCCTCCTGGATTCCGACGAGCTGCTCGCGCAGGCTCATCGTGACCGAGCCCGGCTGCCCGCCGGAGATCGAGAACTCGCCGCCGCCGTGCTTCACGTGGCCGACCGGCGTGATGACCGCCGCCGTGCCGCACGCGAACACCTCGGTCAGCTCGCCCGAGGCGGCCGCCTTCTCCCATTCGTCGGTGGAGATCCGGCGCTCCTCGACCTTGTGCCCGGCGTCCTTCGCCAGCTGCAGCAACGACTTCCGGGTGACGCCCGGCAGCAGCGAACCGGTCAGCTCCGGGGTGACCACGCGGACGTCGTCGCCCGAGCCGAAGACGAAGAACAGGTTCATCCCGCCCATTTCCTCGACCCAGCGGCGCTCGACCGCGTCCAGCCACACCACCTGGTCGCAGCCCTTTTCCACGGCCTGCGCCTGCGCCACGAAGGACGCCGCGTAGTTGCCGGCGCACTTCGCCGCGCCGGTGCCGCCGGGGGCCGCGCGCACGTACTCGGTGGACAGCCACACGCTGACCGGCTTCACGCCGCCGCTGAAGTACGAACCGGCGGGCGAGGCGATCACGGCGAAGACGTACTCGTCGGCCGGGCTGTTCACGCCGAGGCCCGCCGAGGTGGAGATCATGAACGGGCGCAGGTACAGGGAATCGCCCTGGCGGGTCGGCACCCAGCGCTCGTCGACGGCGATCAGCTCGCGCAGCGAGTCGACGAAGGTCTCCACCGGCAGCTGCGGCATCGCGAGCCGCTCGGCGGATTCGCGGAACCGCTGCGCGTTGGCGTCCGGCCGGAACGCGGCGATCGTGCCGTCGGGCTGGCGGTAGGCCTTGAGGCCCTCGAAGATCGCCTGCCCGTAGTGCAGCACGGACGTGGCCGGGTCGAGGGAGAACGGTTCGTACGGCCCGACCTTGGCGTCGTGCCAGCCCTTCTCGGTGCTGTAGCGCACGGTGACCATGTGGTCGGTGAAGTGCGTGCCGAACCCCGGCTTGGCAAGTACCTCGGCGACGCGTTCAGCACTCGCGGGGCTCGGGTTCGGAACGTGAGTGAACTGCGTCGCTGTTGTCATGCTTAGACAATAACGCTTGGTCGGAAGCACGTTAGTCGGAAGTCCTGTGGTTTTACTCGCTGCACCGGCCCCCGCTCGCAGCGTCACCCCACTACGATGGACGCCGTGAGCACTCAACCAGCACGCCAAGCCGGGCCCGGGGCCGGGCCGGACGTCAAGACCTTCGGCACCGCCGCCCTGCTGACCTTCGGCGCGGGACTGCTCGGGATGGTCGGCTGGGGCCTGCTTTCGAGCGGGTTCGGCTTCTTCCTCGGCCTGGTCGTCGCCGGATTCGGCATCTACTGGTGGAAGAACCTGCACGGCAAGGTGATCACGAAGAACCTGCCGACCAAATCCGTGGTGATCCTGCTCGTCGTCAACATCGTGCTGTTCATCGCACTGGTCCTGCTGGCCCAGTAGGTCAGCACAGCCCGGCGGGCAGCGCGGGGGCGGGCCAGCCCGGGTCCGGGCGGAAATCGGTGTGCGTGCCGTCGAACGGATACGCGCCCCGCTCGGCCAGCGCGCCCATCCGTTCGCCTTCCGCGCGCAGCTTGTCGAGTTCGGCGGCGGTAAGCCGCCCGGCCTCGACGGCTGCCTCCGCTTCGTCCTCGTCCTTCCACTGCCAGCCCGCGCCCGGCGTCACGACCAGGTCGAGGATGCCGTCGATCCGGTCCGGCCCGGTTTCGGTGCGGCCGCGCGGGACCTCGAGGTTCACGTACCAGTCGCGGAACCGGCCGTCCGCCTCGAAAAACCACCACACCGACGACCAGGCCCGGTCGGGGATCAGCCGCAGCGTCGAGGTGCCGTGCCAGATGTCCGGCACGCGGACGCGCGGCTCGCGAAACCGTTGTTCCAGTGGCGCTTCCCGCAGCGACCGGCCGTCCGCGAGCCTGCTGCCGACGATCGGCGTGCCGAGCGGGAGCCAGCCGAGCAGCGTCTCGCCGTCGTCGGAGAGCACGCGCAGCGGATGATGCTGGCCGATGCTGCCGTCCGGGCGGACGAAACGTTCGACGACTGTCTGTCCCGGCGCCCAGCGGTGCTCAGTCATGGACGCCACGGTAGCGGCGGATCCGCACCCGCAGCAGCAGTTCCGCGACCGCGGCGAGCCCGGCCACGAGCAGCGCCGCCGACAGCGGAACGAACGCCGCGGCGGCCGCTGCCAGCACCGCGGCCGCCGCGACCGGAGCCCCGCCGGACGGCGCAAACCGCTGTCGCGCACCGACGAAAGTCGTGAATGCCGAGGGAAGAGTCGCCAGCACTGCGATCACCGTCAGCAACGGCTGGAGCTGTCCGGCGTCCGCGGCGGACAGCAGGTCCCGCATCGCGGTCCCGGACAATCCGAGCCGGACCGGACCCAGCTGCAGCAGCGTCACCGCGGTGACCGCGACCGCGGCGAGGCTCAGAACGATCGCACGTCCGGTGCTCCGCTCCCCCGGTTCCGGAATCAGGAACGGCAGCAGGAACAACGCCGCGACGACGATCCCGGCCGCGTCCGGAGTCCCGATTCCGCCCGTTTGCGGCACCGGAGCGACTGCGAGACACATCGCCACCAGCACCGCCGCGGCGGCCAGCAGCACGCCCAGCAGCCACTTGACCAGCAGATCCGGCAACCGGAGCCCAGCGAAGTCCGCCGCGGCGACGAACACCACCAGCGCGGCGGCGGCGTATCCGGGCTGCACCGGGAACACGTACGCGCCGAAGGCCTGCGCGAGCACGACGATCTGCGCCAGCCGGGATAATCCGCCGGCGATCCGGGCAGCCGGATCGCCGCCGAGCGCGGGCAGCCGGGAGCCTCCGATCGCGGCCAGCGCGGCGAGCACAACCCCGCCGAGCACCCAATATCCGGCTCCGGCGGCACCGGCCGCCAGCGTCACCAGGAGTGCTCCCGCGAGCCGCACCGCGATCCCCCTTCCCCCGTCCGGATGGCTTTGTCATTAGCATGGCTCACGATCGACCGGGCAGATCGCCCGGCACCACCGCGACGTCGCGAGGAGCCAGAAGTGACCGTGCCGAAGCTTGCCCTCTCCGAGAACACGGGTGCGGCATTGGGCAAGACCCGCGCCGACGTCGTCGTGATCGGCACCGTCCAGGGCGAGGACGGCCTCGAGCTCGCCGCGGGAGCGGAGGTCGCCGACGCGGCGTTCGACGGCAAGCTCGCCGAGGTGCTGGGCACGCTCGGCGCGACCGGCAAGGCCGAGGAGATCGTGAAGCTGCCGACGCTGGGCAAGCTGCCCGCGGGCGTCGTGCTGGCGGTCGGCCTCGGCAAGCCGAAGGACGGGGAGATCACCGCCGAGCAGGTGCGCCGCGCGGCCGGCGCCGCGGCCCGTGCGCTGAACGGCACCGAGCGGGCGTTCGTCACGCTGTCGGCCGTCGACCTGCACGCCGCCACCGAAGGCATCGCGCTGGGCGCGTACGTCTTCACCGAGTACCGCTCGGAGAAGGGCGACGGCCCGCTGGCGAAGGCCGACCTGGTCAGCCCGGCCGAGGGCACCGCGCGCGAGCACAAGGCCACGCTGAAGGCGGCCGGGTTCATCGCCGAGTCGGTGATCATCGCCCGCGACCTGATCAACACCCCGCCGAACGACCTGTTCCCAGCGTCCTTCGCCGACCGCGCGAAGAAGCTCGCCGACGCGAACGGCCTCGAGTTCGAGGTGCTCGACGAGAAGGTCCTCAAGCGCAAGGGCTTCGGCGGCATCCTCGGCGTCGGCGGCGGTTCGTCGCGGCCGCCGCGCCTGCTGCGGGTCAGCTGGAAGCCGGCGAAGGCGCGCAAGAAGGTCGCGCTGGTCGGCAAGGGCATCACCTTCGACTCGGGCGGCATCTCGCTCAAGCCCGCCGCGAACATGGACCACATGACCTCCGACATGTCGGGCGCGGCCGCCGTGCTCGCGTCGGTCGTGCTGGCCGCGAAGCTGAAGTACCCGCTCGAGGTCACCGCGCACATCCCGCTGGCGGAGAACCTGCCTTCGGCCACCTCCTACCGTCCCGGCGACGTGCTGACCATGTACGGCGGCAAGACCGTCGAGGTGCTCAACACCGACGCCGAGGGACGGCTCGTGCTGGCCGACGCGATCGTGCGCGCGGCCGAGGAGAACCCGGACTACCTGATCGAGACCGCCACGCTGACCGGCGCGCAGGTGGTGGCGCTGGGCAACCGGATCTCCGGCGTGATGGGCTCGGACGAGTTCCGCGACCGCGTCGCGGGCATCATGCAGGCCACCGGCGAGGGCGGCTGGGCGATGCCGCTTCCCGACGAACTGCGCGGCGACCTCGACTCGCGCCTCGCGGACATCGCGAACGTCACCGGCCAGCGCTGGGCGGGCATGCTCGTCGCGGGGGTGTTCCTGCGCGAGTTCGTGCCCGCGGACCTGCCGTGGGCGCACCTCGACGTCGCGGGTCCGGCCTTCAACTCGGGCGGCCCGTGGGGCTACACCGGCAAGGGCGGCACCGGCGTCCCGGTCCGCACCATCGCCGCGGTGCTGGCGGACATCGCCGAGCAGGGCTGACGTTGTGCCGGAGGCCCCGCACCACGCCCGGTGCGGGGCCTCCGTCGTGTCCGGGCCTTTGTGGCACGCTCGCGTTCATGCAGCGCGACGTCTACCTCGAAACCGCCGTCCGCGACGTGCTCACCGCCGACGAGGCCGCCGCTGACCGCAGGATCGGCCACGCCGCGCTCCTCCTGGCGACCGCGGGCGCGTCCGACGCCGCGGACCGCCTTGTCACGCAATGGCACGCGGTGACCGGCCGCCCGACCTCCGTGCTCGCCGACGACGCGGTCCGCGCCCGCGCCTGGGCGATGCTCTTCGAGGCGCGCGGCGACCGTCCACAATGGGCAGACGCACTCGTCCCGCTCGATCTCGACGCGGAAGAACAAGCCCACCAAGCCTTCCTCGCCCGCCGAGCGTCCGATTTGGACGGTCTCTTCGACGGTTCGCCAGTCGCGGGCGCAGTCTCCGCGATCGCCCCTAAGCGCCCCGATCCGGTGCGCGACGCACTAGCCGCTGCCGACCTCGACGCGTGGGCCGCCCTAGCCGAAAACCATCCCAACCCGGACGTCGCGACACTCGCCGCCACCCGCCCGCTCGCCGCCCGGCTGGTCGAGGGAGCGGACCCTCTCGACCTCGGCAAGGAATGGCCGGACCAATGCGCGGGCGCACTGATCGCCGCACTGCGCGAACGCCATCCGACCGGCCCGGCCAGCCTCCCGGACCTGGTCGCGGCGATCCTCCGGCTGCGCGGGCAACGCGCCCCCGCCCCGGCCTCTCCCGCCGATCTCGCCGCCACCGAACAACGCCTGGGCTTCCGCCTGCCCGACGACTACCGCGAGTTCCTGACCCTCGCGGACGGATTGCCCGCCGACGTCGTGTTCCCACGCCTGCTCCCCGCCCGCGAACTGCGCGCCGACGGAGCCGTCCTGATCGTCTCCGACCCCGCGACCGTCCTGCTCACCCACACCGGCGACAGCTGGCGAGCAGTCGAAGTGGACCTCACGTACGGCAGCACCGCACACGACTCGTTTCGCGCGCTGCTGGAACACCACCACCGCCTGCTGGAGGCAAGCGCCTGACCCGGCCGAACGCTGAAGTACGCGAGGAACCCCTCACGTACCCAGCTTCCCTCACGGTTCCCCTCACGCCCCACCCGCCAGCCACCCCCGGCTCACCCAATGCGGCATTGGTTGCGTCGCACGCACCGAACGCCACATTGGGTGCATCTGACGCACCCAATGCCACATTGGGGCGCTAGCCCCCACCACCTACGACACCGCAGCCGACGCACCCAACCATCGAGGCACCCAGCCCCTCCCCCGCACCCCGATACGAAGCCGCCCTGCGGTTCGGGGGTGCTTGTCAAGGCATCTTTCCCGCCTTGACAAGCACCCCCGAACCGTCAGCACAATGGGCTAACGGGGTGCCCCACGCACCACCCGGGTGCAATGTCGCCGCCAGGCGACGAGCCACCCCCAAAGATCCACAAGGATCCAGCACCCCGGCAACACCACCGGCTACGGCGAGCAACCCTCGGCTCAGCTGCCAGGACGACGCTTCTGCCGTTCGGTGTACTCCCGCATACGCTTCGGATACCCGACCCGCGCGGCCTCGTACACCGGAATCGTGTGCTTGTGCCCGAACCGCTGCGCCGCGTCGAAGCTCCCGATCCGCCGGCGGGTCCATTCGCCGTCGTGCGCGACAAGCACCACAGTGGTGTCAGTCACCGTGGTGGGCGGCTCGACGTACGCCTCCACCCCGCGCCGCGCGGCGGCCCATTCTTCCAGGTAGCGGGTGTCGGCCGAGCCTCCGGAGCGGCCTGCTCCAGCGCCCGGGCCGCGTCTGCCGCGGCGGCGCAACGAGTCGAAGATCCCCACTTCGACCACCTTTCTTCCGGCGAGAGTCCGGACTTCATTATTCCCGGGTTCGTGTGTGGCCGGTGTCGCAGCACCGCCTTGGCCCGGCTAGGTCGCAACGCCGATCGGCCTAGTGACAAGATGGCTGTTGTCGCGCGCGCGGTTATACCGGGTGCCGCGGCGACCGAAGCTCCACCCCTATCGCTGCCGAGGAGTTATTGAAGTGAGCGACACCTCCGCCGACCTCGTGATCCTGGGAGGCGGATCGGGCGGCTACGCCGCGGCCTTCCGCGCGGCCGAGCTGGGCCTTTCCGTCACGCTGATCGAGAAGGACAAGCTGGGCGGGACCTGCCTCCACCGGGGCTGCATCCCGACCAAGGCCCTGCTGCACGCCGCCGAGGTCGCCGACGAGGCCCGCGACGCCGAGACCTTCGGCGTCAAGGCCGTGTTCGAGGGCATCGACATCGCGGGGGTGAACAAGTACAAGGACGGCATCGTCTCCCGGCTGTACAAGGGCCTCCAGGGCCTGGCCAAGGCGCACAAGGTGAACCTCGTCGAGGGCACCGGCCGGTTCGTCGGCGGCACCACCGTCGAGGTCGACGGCACGCGCTACACCGGCAAGAACGTCATCCTCGCCACCGGTTCGTACTCGCGCACGCTTCCCGGCCTGGAGCTCGGCGGCCGCATCATCGCGAGCGAGCAGGCGCTGACGCTGGACTACGTGCCGAAGAAGGTCGTCGTGCTCGGCGGCGGCGTGATCGGCGTGGAGTTCGCCAGCGTGTGGGCCTCCTTCGGGGTCGACGTCACCGTGGTCGAGGCGCTCCCGCGACTGGTCCCGAACGAGGACGAGTACGCCTCCAAGCAGCTCGAGCGCGCGTTCCGCCGCCGCAAGATCGCCTTCAAGACCGGCGTCCGGTTCACCGGCGCGAAGCAGGACGACAACGGCGTCAGCGTGTCGCTGGAGTCCGGCGAGACGCTGGAAGCCGACCTGCTGCTGGTCGCCGTCGGCCGCGGCCCGAACTCGGCCGGGCACGGCTACGAGGAGGCGGGCGTCCAGATCGACCGCGGCTTCGTGCTCACCGACGACCGGCTGCGCACCAACCTGCCCAACGTCTACGCGGTCGGCGACATCGTGCCGGGCCTCCAGCTCGCGCACCGCGGCTTCCAGCAGGGGATCTTCGTGGCCGAGGAGATCGCCGGCCTCAACCCGCGCGCCATCGACGAGCGCGGCATCCCCCGCGTCACCTACTCGCACCCCGAGGTCGCGTCCGTCGGGCTCACCGAGGCGCAGGCCAAGGAGAAGTACGGTTCGGACGTCACCACGTTCACCTACGACCTCGGCGGCAACGGCAAGAGCCAGATCCTCAAGACCTCCGGCGGCGTGAAGCTGGTCAAGGCCCCGGACGGCCCCGTCGTCGGCGTGCACATGGTGGGCGACCGGGTCGGCGAGCTGATCGGCGAAGCGCAGCTGATCTACAGCTGGGAGGCGTTCCCGGAGGACGTCGCCCCGCTGATCCACGCGCACCCCACGCAGACCGAGGCACTCGGCGAAGCGTTCCTCGCCCTCGCGGGCAAGCCGCTGCACGTGCACAGCTGACGCGCAACCAGCACAATCCAGACCACGTCTTAGCGATCAAGGGAGCCAGCGAACAATGGCCTACTCCGTCACGCTGCCGGAGCTCGGCGAGAGCGTCACCGAGGGAACCGTCACCCGGTGGTTGAAGCAGGAGGGCGACACTGTCGAGGTCGACGAGCCGTTGCTCGAGATCTCGACCGACAAGGTCGACACCGAAGTACCGTCGCCGGTGGCAGGCACGGTCGTGAAGATCAGCGCCAAGGAAGACGACACCGTCGAGGTCGGCGGCGAGCTGGCGGTGATCGACGACGGCACCGGCGGCGTGCCCGAGTCCTCCGCCCCTGCCCAGCAGGCCGAGCCGGAGCCCGAGCCCACCCCGCAGCAGCAGGAAGCCCCTGCCCAGGCCGAATCCGCCGCCCCCGCCGAGTCCGCTCCGGCGCAGCCGGACACCGCTCCGGCCGCGGGCGGTTCGGGCACCGAGGTGAAGCTGCCCGAACTGGGCGAGAGCGTCACCGAGGGCACCGTCACCCGCTGGCTGAAGCAGGTCGGCGAGTCGGTCGAGGTCGACGAGCCGCTGCTCGAGATCTCCACCGACAAGGTCGACACCGAGGTTCCGTCGCCGGTCGCCGGCACTGTGCTGGAGATCCGCGCGGGCGAGGACGAGACCGTCGAGGTCGGCGGAGTGCTCGCGGTCATCGGCGACGCCGGTGCCGCCCCGGCCGCCGCTCCGGCGCAGGAAAGCAAGCCCGCGCCCGCTCCGGAACCCGAGCCCGCCCCGGCTCCGGTCCAGGAAAGCAAGCCCGCCCCGGCCCCGGCGGCTCCGGCCCCCGCGCCCGCCGCTCCGGCTCCGGCCCCGGCCCCGGCCCCGGCGCAGGAGAGCAAGCCCGCTCCGGCCGCCCAGGCCCCGGCGGAGTCGGCGGACGGCCCGTACGTCACGCCGCTGGTGCGCAAGCTCGCCTCCGAGCACGGCATCGACCTCGCGTCGCTGACCGGCAGCGGAGTCGGCGGCCGCATCCGCAAGCAGGACGTGCTCGCCGCGGCCGAGGCCAAGCAGAAGGCGGCTCCGGCCCCCGAGACCAGCACTGCCGCCGCTCCGGCCGCCGCCGCTCCGTCCGCGCCGCGCGCCGCCGCGGTCTCGCCGGAGGTCGCCGCCCTGCGCGGCACCGTGCAGAAGGCGAGCCGGATCCGGCAGATCACCGCCACCAAGACCCGCGAATCGCTGCAGGTTTCCGCGCAGCTCACGCAGGTGCACGAGGTGGACGTCACCAAGATCGCCAAGCTGCGCCAGCGCGCGAAGGCGGCGTTCAAGGAGCGCGAGGGCGTCAACCTCACGTTCCTGCCGTTCTTCGCCAAGGCGACCGTCGAGGCGCTCAAGCAGCACCCGAACGTCAACGCGTCCTACAACGAGGACACGAAGGAGATCACCTACCACGGCGCCGTGCACCTGGGCATCGCGGTGGACACCGAGCGCGGCCTGCTCTCGGTCGTGATCCACGACGCGGGCGAGCTGAGCCTCGCCGGTCTCGCGCACCGCATCGCCGACCTGGCGGCGCGGGCCCGGGCCAACAAGATCAAGCCGGACGAGCTGATCGGCGGCACTTTCACCGTCACGAACATCGGCTCCAACGGCGCCCTGTTCGACACGCCGATCATCGTGCAGCCGCAGTCCGGCATGCTCGGCACCGGCGCTGTGGTGAAGCGCCCGGTCGTGGTGAGCGACGCCGAGGGCAACGACACCATCGCGGTCCGCTCGATGGCGTACCTGCCGCTGACCTACGACCACCGCCTGGTCGACGGCGCGGACGCCGGCCGCTTCCTGACCACGATCAAGCAGCGGCTGGAAGAGGGCAACTTCGAGGACGAGCTGGGTCTCTGATCCGGTAGTTCCTCGGCCGCAGGCCCCCGCACCCACCCGGGTGCGGGGGCCTGCGCGTTTACGACTTTCGGCTTATCCGGAATTCCGGAATATCAGAGTAGACTGCTTCGCATGCTCACTCGACGAAGCTTGCTCACGTCGGTCGCAGCAGCGGGGGCCGCCACTTTCGTTCTGCCCTCGCTCGCGCTGGCCGATCCCCCGGACCAATCCACTCCCGAAGGCTGGCTCGCCCGGCTCGCGGCGCATCGCGACGACGTGGCAGCGGTCTTCTCCGACGGTGCCGGCCGCCGGTTCGGCCATCTCGCGGACCGGTCGCTCGTCGTCGCGTCCGCGATCAAGGTGGTGCATCTGCTCGCCTACACCACGGCGGTCGCCGAAGGACGGCTCGACCCGGACGAACAGGTGCGAGTCGGCGACTGGGACGCCCGGCATCCGTATATCGGCGACGGCGCGGTCGGCAAGGGCAACCACCACACCGCGTTGACCTATCTGGGCGTCCCGTGTGACGAGTACGGCGTCGCGAAGAATCCGGACCAGCGCGTGCCGCTGCGGAACATCGCGGAAATGATGATCTTCATCAGCGACAATTCCGCCGCCGACTATCTGCGGGCCCGGCTCGGCGACCGGGCGTTGCGGGCCGCCGCGGCCCGCGGCGGCTGGCGGATGCCGGACGTCCGGATGTTCGGCGGCGAGGTGCTGCTGCTGTACTTCCCGGAATACTGCCCGCCGCCGGGCAGCCCGGTCGCGGTCCGCCGCGCGGCGGGAGACGCGCTGTCCAACCGGTTCGCGTGCGATCCGTCGTTCCGCGCCAAGGTGCTCCCCCGCGCCGCCGAGAAACCGCCCTCGGTCGAAGCGATCATGGCGTGGACGGAGTTGAGCGGACGCGGCAGCGCCGCGCAATTGTTCCGGATGCACCAGGAGATCTCCGTCAGCCGCGATCGCGCGGCCGTCCTCGCGCAGGAGATCCTCGGCGTGCCGCTCTCGGGCGACAAGCCGCCAGGTTCGAAAGCCTTGCTGTACAAGGGCGGCAACCTGCCCGGCTGTCTCGTGCTCGGGTTCGACGTGCTGTGGCCCGACCGCCGTCCCGGCACCAGCACGATCTTCCTGAAGAACTGCGCTCCGGAGGATTTCGCGCACGTGCCGGTGCTGCAGCGGATGTGCATTGACGCGCTGTTCGTTCCGGGCACCTTCGCGGCTCTGGAGCGTGCGCTGGGACACTGACCGGCATGACCGAAGACCTCGCCGAGCGTGTCGCGGCGCTCGAACGCCGGATGGCCGCATTGGAGGGGCGGCCCGCCGAACCCGTCCAGGACGGGCCGCCGGGAATCGTGGGCTATCAGGGTGAATTGACCGACCCCGAGCTGCGCTGGGAAATCCGGCTCACGACCCCGGCGGTCCTGTCGCTGCCGGACGGGCCGCGCGCCGAGGTGCTCGCCGCGCTGGCGAACACCGACCGGATCGCGCTCGTCCGGCTGCTCGCCCGCGACGGCGCGCAAACCGGGGCCGCGCTGCAGGAAGCGGCCGAACTCAGCTCGCCGGGGCGGCTGTACCACCACCTGAAGGCGCTCACCGCGGCCGGGCTCGTCGAGCAGGACCGCCGCGGCAGCTACCGGCTCAAGCCGACCGCCGCGATTCCCGCGCTGGTGCTGCTGACCGCTGCCGCCGACGTCGCCGGTCAGCTCCGCCCGGGTGTGCGCGAAGCGGGCCGATAGGACACGATCAGAGGCATGCGGGTACTCATCGCGGGCTCCGGCGGCCTTATCGGCACCGCATTGACCGGACGGCTGCGCGAATCCGGGCACGACGTGCGCCGGCTGGTGCGGCGCACCGCGCGGGCGGAAGACGAACGCGGCTGGGACCCGCCGTCGGGGCGGATCGACGACGGCGCGTTCGACGGCGTCGACGCGGTGGTGAACCTGTGCGGCGCCCCGCTGCTGCCCGGCCGCTGGAGCGGAATGCGCAAACAGCAGCTGCTCGACAGCCGGGTGGAGCCGACCGAAGTGCTCGCCGAAGCGGTGGCGGAGCACGGCATCGGGGTGCTGGTGAACGCTTCCGCCGTGGGCTACTACGGCAACACCGGGTCCACTGTGGTCGATGAGAACACCAAGGCGGGCAACGGCTTTCTCGCCGAGATGTGCATCGAATGGGAGGCCGCGACCGCGGCGGCGGCCAATGCCCGCGTGGTCTCGGTCCGCACCGGTCTCGTCCTGGCCCGCAGCGGCGGCCTGCTCGACGTGCTGCGCCCGCTGTTCCGGTTCGCGCTCGGCGGGCGGCTCGGCGACGGCAGCCAGTACATGCCGTGGATCGCGCTGGACGACGAAATCGGGGCCCTCGTGCACATCCTGGAGCACGACACGCTGTCCGGCCCGGTCAACCTCACCGGCCCGATCCCGATCGCCAACGCCGAGTTCACCAAGGCCCTCGGCCACGCGGTGCACCGGCCCGCGCCGTGGTGGGTGCCGGAAATCGCGATGAAGATCGCCCTCGGCCAGGCCGCCGAGGAGATGGCGTTGTTCGGGCAGCGCGCAGTGCCGCGGAAGCTGGAGGCGAGCGGTTACGCATTCCGGCACCGCACCGTCGACAGCGCGCTCGCCGCGGCGACGTGACGATGCCGCGCGTCCGGTGGATCGTCACTGGAGTGGTGCTGTTCGCCGCGTTTCTCTGGCTCGGGTCGCTGGTGGACCGGCAGCCGCTGCAACTCGACGTCGAGGTCGCCACCTCCTTGCAGGGACAGGACACTCGCCCGGCCGGGCAGGTCGCGGGCGTGGTGACGAACGTCCTCGGCCCGGTGCTGCCGTACGTGCTCGGCGTGGTGCTGGCGGCGATCGTGCTGCGGGACCGCTCGCAGCTCTCGCTGTGCGTGCGGCTCGCCGCGGTGCTTGTGCTGTGCCGCCTGACCAGCCTGGCGTTCAAGCCGGTGTTCCAGCGGCAACGTCCGCGCGTGTACCCGGATCTGAGCTATCCCAGCGGCCACGTCGTCTCGGTGGCGGCGACCAGTCTGGTCGTGGTCCTGCTCTGCGCCTGGCTGCGGCCGCGGTTTGTGCGGTGGGCGATCTGGATTTCCGCCGCCGCGACCGTGCTGGCCGCGGCCTGCCGGATCGTGCTCGGCGTGCACTGGGTCACCGACACGATCGGGGCCGTGCTCGCGGTGCTCGGCGTGGGACTGGTGTCAGCGACCGCACTCCGGCTGATCCCCTTTCCGGCGCGCGAAAGGCGTAGCCTCGACGGGTGAGTTCTTCGAGCGCAAGCTGCCGCATCGCCACCGAACCCCTCGTCGTGCGCGAGGTCGGGACGATCGACTACACCGAGGCCTGGGACCTGCAGCGGGAGATCCTCGCCGCACGCGCGGACGACGCCGGGCCGGACACCATGCTGCTGCTGGAGCACCCGTCGGTCTACACCGCGGGCAAGCGCACCGAACCCGAGGACCGGCCCGCCGACGGCACCCCGGTGATCGACGTCGACCGCGGCGGCAAGATCACCTGGCACGGCCCCGGCCAGCTGGTCGGCTACCCGATCCTGAAGCTCGCCGACCCGATCGACGTCATGCACTACGTGCGCAGGCTGGAGGAGGCGCTGATCGCGGTGTGCGACCGGTTCGGCGTGCGCACCGGCCGCGTCGAAGGCCGCAGCGGCGTGTGGATCCCGGCCGACGAACGCGGCATCGAGCGCAAGATCGCCGCGATCGGCATCCGCGTCCAGCGCGGCGTGACGATGCACGGGTTCGAGCTGAACTGCAACGCCGACCTCGCCGCGTTCGACAACATCGTGCCGTGCGGCATCCGCGACGCGGGCGTCACCTCGCTGTCTTACGAACTGCAGCGCGACGTCCCGGTCGCCGAGGTGCTGCCGCTGGCGAAGGAGCTGGTGCTGGCCGCGCTCGAAGGCGAACTGCCGGTGAGCGACGACCGCTGGCTGCCGCGCCCCGAGGCTCCAAAGGCCCCCGGCGTCACCTTCGCCCTGCAGAACTGACCCAGCTGTCGGTGAAGGACTCCTTGCGGGAATCTGATTCCCGCAAGGAGTCCTTCACGGCTTTTCAGTCCAGCTGCGGGGCGACCTCGGAGGCCACGAACTCGATGTGGTCGAGGTCGGACAGGTCGAGCACCTGCAAGTACAGCCGGGTGATCCCGGTCTTCTCCCGCCACTGCCCGATCCGGTCCACGATCTCCGCCGCGGTCCCGGCCAGGCCGTTGGCCCGCAGTTCGTCGGTCTCCCGGCCGATCGCGGCCGCCCGGCGCGCGACCTCGGCCTCGTCCCGGCCCGCCGCGAGCACGAGCGCGACCGAACGCAGGATCTCCTTGGGGTCGCGGCCGATCGCCTTCGCCGCCGCGTCGACGCGCTCGAACTGCGCGAGCGCGGTTTCGGCGTCCACGAACGGCAGGTTGAACTCGTCGGCGTATTGCGCGGCCAGCGCCGGGGTGCGCTTCTTGCCGCCGCCGCCGATGATCACCGGCGGCGCGGGCGACTGCGCGGGCTTCGGCAGCGCGGGCGAGTCGGCGAGCGTGTAGTAGTCGCCGGAGTAGGAGAACGTCTCGCCCGCCGGGGTCTTCCACAGGCCGGTGATCACCGCGAGCTGCTCGGCGTAGCGGTCGAAACGCTCCTTGAGCGGCGGCAGGGTGAGGCCGTAGGCGGTGTGCTCGTCGTCGTACCAGCCGGTGCCGATGCCGAATTCCACGCGCCCGCCGGACATCTGGTCCACCTGCGCGACCGAGATCGCGAGCGGGCCGGGGTGGCGGAAGGTGGCCGCGGTGACGAGCGTGCCGAGCCGGACCCGCTCGGTCTCGCGGGCGAGGCCGGCGAGGGTGATCCACGCGTCGGTCGGCCCGGGAAGACCGTCCGCGCTGCCCATCTTGAGGTAGTGGTCGCTGCGGAAGAAGGCGTCGTAACCCGCGGCTTCGGTGGTCCGCGCGACCCGCAGCAGGTCGTCGTAGCTCGCCCCCTGCTGGGGTTCGGTGAAGATCCTCAAGTCCATGTCCGCCAGCCTAACGGCGGATCGATCAGCCCGCGGCGGGCCGCTCCTGGTCGCCCGCGGGACGGCGCAACCGCGACAGCATCCGCGTGATGACGTCCTCGATCTCGGCGCCGACCTTCTTCGGATCGGCCGCGCCGGCGATCTCGGTGGCCGCGCTCGACAGCGCGCCGAACAGCAGCCGCGCGGTGAGGTCGACCGGCACCGGCTCCACCTCGCCCGCGTCGACGAGCAACTGCAGCCCGGACCGCACGAGCCCGAAGCTGGACTGCTCCTCGGCCTCGCGCCAGCGTTCCCAGCCCATCACGACCGGTCCCTCGTGGATGGCGATCCGCTGATACGAGGGGTCGAGGCAGCTGCGGATGAACGCCTGCAGCCCGCCCATCGCGCGCTCCCACGGCTCGCCGTCGCCGGTCATGATCTTCTGCAGCCGGTCGTAGACCAGGCTTTCGACCTGTTCGAACGCGGCCTCGAAGAGCGCCTGCTTCCCGCTGAAATGGTGGTACAGCGCGCCTTTCGTGACGCGGGCGCGTTTGGCCACCTCGTCGAGCGAGGTGCCCGCGTATCCGCGTTTCGTGAACAGTTCGACCGCGCTGTCGACCAGGGCGGATCGGGTCGACTCGGAGTAGTCGAGTCGTCGGGACCTCATTGTCGGCACGCTCACAACCTTACGCCGGGACCCGACGGACCATACCCGTGGTATGTTGGCTGCGTCAGGTCCGTACCGGGAGTATGCCGCAGACCGGCAGTATGACCCGGGTCACGGAAGGGGAGCCACACCATGAGCTGGACCGACTTCTACCGGCGGCGAGAGATCCTCGATGCCGCTGTCCGCCAGGCGCGGCGTGCACCGCGAGCACCGCTGTCGCTGGCCGAAATCCCGGGTGCCGCCGAAGAGTTCGGCACCGAAGAAAACCTGTTGCTGGCACTGCAGTACAAGTGGACGCAGCTGCTCAGCGGCTACCTGCGCGCCGAGTTCGCCGATCCCGACGAGGCGGACCTTCCCGGCGACCAGGTCGACGCCGTCACCCGCGCGTGGCGGCAGGCGCAGCACGACCACGAAGACCTTCGTGCGGCACTGGACGGCGCCCTGGAGCGCTGCCCCGCGCTGGAACCGCTGCACCGCACCGAACTGCACATGCTGGCGCTCACCGCGGGCCTCGCCGAACCGGACGAGCCCGCCGACGAGATCGTCAAGGTCGGGCGGACGCTCGACGCGCTCATGCGCGCCGGCGACACCGGCCCGGTCCGCAGGCGCGGCCCGGTCGGGCATCTGATGCGCCTGCTCGCGCCGAGCGCGTGACGTGTAGTTAGCTGGCCCGATGAACGAACGCTGGACCGAGGCCCGGATCCCCGACCAGAGCGGCCGGACCGTCCTGATCACCGGAGCGAATTCCGGCCTCGGCCTGCGTTCGGCGGAAGTCCTGTCCGCGCACGGCGCCCGCGTGCTGCTCGGCTGCCGTTCGCCGGAACGCGGCGAAACCGCGCTCGCCCGGGTCCGCGCCGCGGCTTCGGGCGCCAAACCCGAACTCGTCCAGCTGGACCTCGCCGATCTGGCGTCCGTCCGCGAGGCTGCCGCCAAGGTGCGCGAACTCACCGGCGACGCGCTGGACGTGCTGATGAACAACGCCGGTGTCATGGCCACCGCACAAGGCCGCACCGCGGACGGCTTCGAACTGCAATTCGGCACGAACCACCTCGGACACGCCGCGCTTACTTGGCTGCTGATGCCCGCCCTGCGCGGCGCACCGGCGGGCCGCGTCGTCACGCTGTCCAGCGTCGCCGCCGTCGGCGCGCACCTGCACTTGGACGACCCGAACGCCGAACGCCGCCCGTACCGCGCGGCAGCCGCGTACGGCCAGGCGAAACTGTCGAACCAAACCTTCGGCATCGAACTGGACCGACGCCTCCGCGCGGCGGACTCCACGGTGCTGAGCGTGCTCGCGCATCCCGGCTACAGCGCGACCGGCCTGACCACGAACATGGCCAGCTCGTACCGGAATCCCGTGCTCCGCACCGCCCTCCGGGAAATCGGCAAGCTCGGCGGAATGCTGCTGGCCCAACGCGTCGAACGCGGCGCGCTGCCGCAGCTGTACGCCGCGACCGCCCCGGACGTCGAAGGCGGCGACTACCTCGGACCGCTCTTCGCCGTCCGCGGCCGTCCGGCGAAGGTGCGCACCCTTGCTCCGGCCCGGAATCCGGAAGCCGGGACCGCGCTGTGGGAACTGACCGCCGAGCTGACCGGCATCACTCCCGATCCGCGCTGAACTCCAGCAGCGGCAACACCATCCGGAAACACGCGCCCTCCCCCGCCGCGGTCTCCAGTTCGAGCTCGCCATCGTGCGCCCGCGTCAGCGACCGGGCGATCGCAAGCCCGAGACCCGCGTCCGCACCCGGCGTCCTCGCCCGCGAACGGTCCGCGCGATAGAACCGGTCGAACACGCGTTTCGCTTGCGCCGCGGTCATTCCCGGGCCTTCGTCGGCCACCTCCAGCACCGCCCGGCCGCCCACCGTCCCGACCCCGACGCGAACCGCCGTCCCCGGCGGAGTGTGCGCGGCAGCATTGCCGACGAGGTTCGTGACGACCTGCCGCAACCGCGCCTCGTCGGCGTTCACCGGTGCCGGTCCAGGCCCGCCCTCGCCGCCGGGGCCGGTCAACTCGACCGGACGCGACGGATCGAGCGCACGCAACGAGTGCCGGGCGTCCCCGGCGAGCGTGCGCAGGTCCATCGGCGCGCGATCGAGCTGCGCTTCCGGCGCTTCGTCAAGCTGGGCAAGCAAAAGCAGGTCCTCGGTGAGCGCGGCCAGCCGGACCGCTTCCCGGTCGATCCGGTGCATGGCTTCGTCCACATCGGACTGTTCCGGCAGCGCGCCCATCCGGTACAGCTCGGCGGTGCCCTTGATCCCGAAAAGCGGTGTGCGCAGTTCGTGGCTCACGTCCGCGACGAAGGTCCGCATCCGCGTCTCGGAGGCCGTCCGGTCGGCGAAGGCGCGCTCCAGCTGTCCGAGCATGGTGTTGAGCGACCCCGCCAAACGGCCGATTTCCGTTCCCGGCGCGGCGATCCCGGGCACTCGGCGGCTGAGGTCGCCGCCCGCGATCGCCGCCGCGGTGTGCTCGATCCGGCGCAACGGACGCAGCCCGCCGCGGAGCGCGAACCAGCCGGCCCCGGTCAGCAGCACGAGCAGCACGGAGCCGGTGACGACGCTGCTGATCCGCAGCCGGGAGATCAGGGCGTCCGCCTCGGCGAGCGGAGCCGCCGCGATCACCGTCCCGCCCGGAGCCGGAGCCGCGACCGCACGCCAGCGTTCCGAACCGTTCGCGGCCCGCAGGTCGACGGGCGGGCCGTGCACCGGGATCGACCGCAGATCCTCGGGCGGGGGCAGGGTTTCCGCCGCCAGCCGCGAGGAATGGATCCCGCCGGTCACCGCGCCGTTCGCGCCCAGATAAACCACATACGGGGCGCCGATCAGGTCCAGCGCCGGGTCCAGCACCGACGTCCGGGGGTCGCCCGCGGGCAGCCCGCCGGACGGCACGCGCGCGATCAGCTCGGTGAAACCGCGCAGCTGCGTGTCGATCCGGTCGAGCTGATAGCGCTCCAGGCTGTCCGAGACGACCGCGCTGATCAGCGTGAGCCCCGCCAGCAGCAGACCCGCCGTGATCAGCAGAAGCCGGGTGCGCAACGACATCCGGCGCAGCGGATGCCTCACCGCCGCGGTTCCCGAATCACGTACCCGACGCCGTGCACGGTGTGGATCAGCTTGGGCTCGCCAGTGTCGACCTTGCGCCGCAAGTAGGAGATGTAAGTGTCGACGATGCTGGCGTCGCCGCCGAAGTCGTACTGCCACACCCGGTCGAGGATCTGCGCTTTCGACACCACGCGCCCGGCGTTCTCCATCAGGTACCGCAACAGCCGGAACTCGGTGGCCGAGACGCGGACCGGCTGCCCGGCCCGCGTCACCTGGTGGCCTTCCGCGTCGAGCACCAGTTCGCCCACCGTCACCACCACCTGATGTCCTTGCGTGCGCCGGAGGATCGCGTGGATCCGCGCGATCAGCTCCTCCAGATCGAACGGCTTGGTCACGTAGTCGTCGGCGCCCAGGGACAGTCCGGCGACCTTGTCCGCCTGCCGGTCGCGGGCGGTGAGGAAGAGCACCGGCACCGGCCCGCTGTGGCCGGGCCGATGCCGTTCGCGCAAGCGCCGGGCAACCTCGAAACCGTCCGCGTCCGGCAGCATCACATCGAGAAGCACCAGGTCAGGCGGCTCCTCAGCAGCGGAAGTGACTGCCTCGCCCGCAGTCGCCGCGGAACTCACCTCGAACCCGGCGAACCGCAGCGCCGCGGACAACAGCTGCCGCACGGTGGCCTCGTCGTCGACCACCAGCAGCCGAGCGGGCGTCATCCCTGCCATGAACGCCAGCGTACGGAGACCACGGTCACACGTCCCGCCTGCGGAATGCCGCGAACGCGACAGCCAGCACCACGGCCACGCCGACGTAGAGACCGGCGAGGTTGAGCCACGGATTCGGGTACGCCGGATCGAGCTTGACGGAGAAGATCGCCGCCGCGCCCTTGGACGGCCAGAAGGTGAACAGCCACTGCATCCAGGCCGGGAAAAGGTCGGCTACCGCGGGCACCAGCAGCACGATCCCGACCAGCGCGGCCAGCGCACCCGCGGTCGCCCGGATCAGCGTGCCGAGGCCGACCGCGAGCAACGCGATCGCGGCGAGATACAGCCCGCCGCCCACCACCGCGCCGAACACGCCAGGGTCGCCGAGGCTCACGTGCGGCAACTGCTGCCCGGCGAGAAACCCTTGCCCGATCAGGAAAGCAGCGAACATCAACATCTGCCCGGCCACGACAGCGACCGCTGCGGCGAGCGCCACCTTCGCCGCCAGCAACCGAGACCGCCGAGGAGTCGCCGTGAGCGACATCTGGATCAACCCGGTCGCGTATTCGGACGTGACGATGAGGACGCCCAGCACCCCGATGATCAGCTGCGCGACGATAAAGGACTTCAAGCTGAGGCTGGTCGGATCCCAAGCCGCGCGTTCCGCGGCCGTCGCCTTGGCGTACTCGGCGCCCGCCGAAGCGGTCGCGAGCGCGGTGATACCGAGCCCGGCGGCGAACAGGCTCGCCACGGTGTACCAGGTGGAACGCAGGCTGCGGAGCTTGATCCACTCCGACCGGAGCGTGCCGGAGACCATCATGCGGCGACCCCTTGGTACTCGATGCTGTCCTCGGTGAGCGCGAGGAACGCGTCCTCGAGCGAAACCCGCTGCGGCGTGAGCTCCCCAAGAGCGACCCCGTGGTACGCAGCCAGTTTTCCGATCTCGTCGCTGGTCAGGCCGGAAACGACCAGCGCGCGCCCGGCGCCGTCCCGCACGGTGGCTCCGGCGGCGAGCAGATGGCGGGCGAACCCGTCCGGATCAGCGGCGCGGACGAGCACCGTGCCCGTCTGACCAGCCAGTTCGGCAGTCGCGGTATCGGCGAGCAGCTTTCCCCTGCCGATGACGACCAGCCGGTCGGCGGTCTGCGCCATCTCGCTCATGAGATGGCTGGACACCAGCACCGCGCGGCCGTCACGGGCGAGCGAGCGCATGAAGTCCCTGATCCAGCGGATGCCCTCGGGGTCGAGGCCGTTCACCGGTTCGTCGAAGATCAGCACCCGGGGGTCGCCGAGCAGCGCGGCCGCGATGCCGAGCCGCTGCCGCATCCCGAGCGAAAACCCGCCTGCCCTCCGCCCGGCCACGCTCTCCAGACCGGTGCGGGCGAGCACGTCGCCGACCCTGCTCAGGGGCAGCCGGTTGCTGGCCGCGAGCGCGAGAAGGTGGTCTCGTGCCTTGCGGGCCCCGTGCACGGCGCCCGCGTCGAGCAGCGCGCCGACCTCCGTGAGCGGCACTTCGAGGTCCCGGTAGCGCCGTCCGCCGATCGTCACCGATCCGCGGGTCGGGGCGGCGAGTCCGGTGATCATCTTCAGCGTCGTGGACTTGCCCGCCCCGTTCGGCCCGAGGAACCCGGTGACCTGCCCGGGCTCGACGGTGAACGACAGATCGTCCACCACGGTGTCGGGCCCGTACCGTTTCGTGAGCCCGCGTACTTCGATCGCTGTCATGCCGGCGAGCGTGCCGGGCCCTTCCGGGCGAATCCGCTGAGCTTCTGGGAGAACCCTGTGCGTTCCGGCCGTCCACGGGGTGGATTGGGTCCCGTTCACAGGAAAACCTCGGCGTAGGGTGGAGATCGTGAGTGCTGCACCGGAGGGGCGGAAGTTGTTGCGGCTTGAGGTGCGCAACAGTGAGACGCCGATTGAGAAGAAGCCGTCGTGGATTAAGACGCGGGTGCGGATGGGGCCGGAGTTCACTGAGCTGAAGGGTTTGGTGAAGCGCGAGGGTCTGCACACGGTGTGTGAAGAGGCGGGTTGTCCCAACATTTACGAGTGCTGGGAGGACCGTGAGGCGACGTTCTTGATCGGTGGTGATCAGTGCACGCGGCGGTGTGATTTCTGCCAGATCGACACGGGCAAGCCCGCCGAGCTGGATCGGACGGAGCCGCGGAAGGTCGCTGAGAGCGTGCAGGCGATGGGCCTGCGGTATTCGACGATCACCGGTGTGGCCCGGGACGATCTGGCCGATGGCGGTGCGTGGCTGTACGCGGAGACGGTGCGGCAGATTCACGCGTTGAACCCGGGCACGGGTGTGGAGTTGCTGATCCCGGACTTCAACGCGGAGCCGGAGCAGTTGGCCGAGGTGTTCGGGTCGCGGCCGGAGGTGCTGGCGCACAATGTGGAGACGGTGCCGCGGATTTTCAAGCGGATCCGGCCCGGGTTCCGGTACGCGCGTTCGCTGGATGTGATCACGCAGGCGCGTGCGGCGGGGTTGGTGACGAAGTCGAACCTGATCCTCGGGATGGGGGAGACTCCGGACGAGGTCGGCGTCGCGTTGCAGGATCTGTTCGACGCGGGCTGCGAGATCATCACGATCACCCAGTACCTGCGGCCCTCGCCGAGGCATCACCCGGTCGACCGGTGGGTCAAGCCGGAAGAGTTCGTGGAGCACGCGAAAACCGCTGAGGCGATCGGGTTCCCGGGTGTGATGGCGGGGCCGCTGGTGCGGTCGTCGTATCGCGCGGGCCGGTTGTACGCCCAGACCAAGGCCCACCGCGGCGAGGAACTGCCGGAAAACCTCGCCCACCTCACCGCCGAAGGACCGGCAGCCCAAGAAGCCAGCAGCCTGCTGACCCGCTGAACCCGTACCGACGAGGGGCCCCGGTTACGCACCGGGGCCCCTTATTCGTCTCCAGGTCACCCGGACGTGGCACGCAATTCCCAAGAATCAGTAAAGTGATGGTGTGGCTTTAGTAACGGACATCCTCGACTGGTTGCAAGCGCTCCCCCAGCCGGGTCTCGTCGCGGCGGCAGGCGGGCTCGTACTGGCCGAGTGCACGATCGGCCTCGGCTTCATCGCCCCGGGCGAATCGGGCCTGCTGATCGCGGCGACCACGGCGACGTCCGTGCCCCGCTTCCTGACGCTGTGGGCGGTCGTCACCGTCTGCGCGGCGCTGGGCGATTCGATCGGCTACGCCCTCGGCCGGAAGTTCGGGCCGCGGCTGCGGGAGACGAAGCTCATCCGCAAATACGGACTGGACGCCTGGGACAAGGCCACCGGCGTCCTCGAACGCCGGGGCGCGTGGGCGGTGTTCTTCGCGCGGTTCCTGCCGGTGCTGCGCACCTTGACGCCGGCCGCCGCGGGAGCGTCGAACCTGCCGTTCCGCAAGTTCCTCCCCGCGACCGCCGCCGGCGCGTTCTGCTGGTCGCTCGTGCACATCAGCCTCGGCGCCGCGCTCGGCGAAGCGGCCAAACAGGTCGAGAGCGCCATGAACACCGGATTCCTCGTGGTGGCCGCGCTGGTGATCGGGGTGCTGGTGTTCTTTTTGCTGCGCATGAAGAAACGCAAGGCGCTGGGCATCGCCGGTTCCGCCGCTTCGCCGGACGAGCAACCGGAGGAGCCCGTCCGCACTGGCAATTGACCGAGCTCACCAGAAGTCACCCGCCCGGGAGCCGTCCGGCTGATTAGATTCGACCGTATGCAGGCACTAGACCTCCCGAAGCCGGTCGCGTTCGTCCTCGGCGGAGGCGGCAGCCTCGGCGCGCTGCAGGTGGGCATGCTACAAGCCCTCGACGAAGCGGGCATCACACCCGACCTGGCGGTCGGCACGTCCGTCGGCTCGCTGAACGCCGCGGTGCTCGCCTTGGCGGGCGACGACCGGCTCCGGCGGCTCCGCGACATCTGGGCGCACATGACGAAAGCCGAGGCCTTCCCCGGCGGCGTGCTCAGCCAGGTCCGGACGCTCCGGCACAGCAAGACCCATCTGTTCCCGAACACCGGCCTCGCCAAGATCATCGACGACCACCTCGGCGCCGGCCGCCGGTTCGAGGACCTGGCGATGCCACTGGGCGTCGTCACCACCGACGTCGACACCGCCGAGCCGGTCCTGCTCACCTCCGGCCCGCTGCAAGCGCCGCTCCTGGCGAGTTGCGCGATCCCCGGCATCTATCCGCCGGTGCCGTACGAGGACCGCCTTCTCTACGACGGCGGCCTGGTCGCCAACGTCCCGATGCGGCAGGCGTTGCGCATGGGCGCGAAGTCGCTGGTCGTCCTGGACTGCGCGTTCCCCGGCAAAATGCCCGGCGCGCCGCGGACGTTCGCCGAGGTGATGATGTTCACCGCGATGATCAGCATGCGCAACCAGGCCGTGCTGGAAGCACCGGTCGCCGCCCGGACGGCGCCGGTCGTCTACCTGCCGGGTCCGGCTCCGGTTCAGGTGAGCCCGCTGGACTTCTCGCGTACGGACGATCTGGCGTCGCAGGCCTACCACTCCGCCCGGGAGCACCTGAAAGAACTGACCGTCGACGGCCCCGGCTTGTACGGAGCGCCCGGATTGCTGCGCCCCTGAATTCGCGATCGTGATCCGCGTCACCCCAATGCACCGATCCGTTGGTCGGGGCGTCTTTCCGATCGCGTAGTTTTGCAGTTGAACCTGCCGGTCCTGGACCCTCACAAAAGAGACATAATGTTCCCGAAGAAGACATTTTTTCCGCTCGCCGGAATTCTCGCGGCGACCGTGCTGCTTTCCGCCTGTTCCTCCGGGGACGGCGGAAGCGACGCTGGCACGCCCGGTGCGCCGGGCGGGTCGAGCCAGACCGCGACACCGGCGTCGGTGTCGATCGAACCGGCCAACGCGTCCGGGATCAGCCCGAGCACGCCGATCGTCGTCAAGGCGGCGAACGGGAAGCTCACGGACGTCACGGTCACGAGCGCCAAAGGCAAAACCGTCGCGGGCGAGTTCTCTCCGGACAAGCTCAGCTGGACGACCACCGAGGTCCTCGGCTACGGCGGCACGTACCAGGTGAAGGCGCATGCCCAAGGCGCGGACGGGAAATCCGTCGAACAGCAGGGCCAGGTGACCACGCTGTCGCCGAAGAAGCAGGCGAACGCGAACCTGATCCCGGCCCCGAACGCGGTGAAGAGCTCAGGCGTCGGCGTGGGCCAGCCGATCGTGTTCAGCTTCGGCGTCGCGGTGAAGAACAAGGCCGCCGTGGAGAAGGCGCTGACGGTCGAGTCCTCGCCGAAGCAGGACGGCAGCTGGTACTGGATGGACGACAAGAACGTCCACTACCGGCCGAAGGAATACTGGAAGCCGGGCACCACGCTGACGGTCAACGCGAAGATTTACGGCGTCGATTTCGGAAATGGCGTGTTCGGAGCGGACGATCGCACCGAAACGTACAAGGTGCACGATTCGTGGATCGCGAAAGCCGACGGCAACAGCGAACAGATGCAGATCTTCCACAACGGTTCGATGGTGAAGTCGATGCCGATCTCGATGGGCAAGGACGCGACCCCCACCCATCTCGGCCCGCACGTCATCTCGGACAAGCAGGCGAACTACACGATGGACTCCTGCACGTACGGCGTGTGCCCGCCGGACCCGAAGGCGTACCGCTCGAACGAGAAGTTCTCGGAACGCATCTCGAACGACGGCGAGTTCGTCCACGAGAACCCGAACAGCGTCGGGCAACAGGGCAGCTCCAACGTCTCGCACGGCTGCATCAACCTGAACGCCGCCAACGCGGAGTGGTTCTTCAACAACTTCGGCCTGGGAGACGTCGTAGAAGTCACCAACTCGGGCGGCCCGCAGCTGCCGGTGTGGGACCTGTACGGCGACTGGTCCAAGTCCTGGACCGACTGGCAGAAGGGCTCGGCCCTGAAGTAACCCAGCGGCTCGCTGGAGCGGGTTGAGGCCGGATTCGGCTGAACGGTTCGACAGAGAAGGGTGCTGGAGCTTCGTGCTCCGGCACCCTTCTTGCATGCCCGGGTTCACCGCCGGCTCGGCAGCGGGTGCGACGCCTTGCCCGATCCTCCGGCGAGCGACGGGTTGCCTCGGCGCGGTTCTCAGGACTGCGCCGGTTATCGCGGGATCGGCCGCTCGCGCCAACCCCCACCCCGGACTCGGCACAAGGCCACGACCAAGGCTTCGCTGCCGCGGCACGGCGCTCGTACCAGACGGCTGGTTCTGTTCTTCTCGCTCGAGGCCGCACTCGACGCGGGCAGAGGTGCAAACCTCGCTGCCGCGGAGACGAGCTCGCGCCGGACGCTTGATTCTGGTTTCTCTGCCCAGAGCCAGGTTCGATGCGGGTCCAAGACCAAGCCTCGTTGCCGCAAAGACGAACCCCGCCCTCGGCCGGCTGATTCCCGCTGCTGACGGGGCCTCCAGCCGCCCCGCTCGCACCTGAGTGGTCCATGGGGACTGTCCCACCAACGGCTGAGGGCCGGGGATGAACCAGTCCACGCCGCTCCAGCTGACCCCTGGCTCGAACCCAGGCGCGGGCCGAGGCCGAGGTCCCACCCCCGCGATGGACAGCCCTTCGCTCTGTCAGCCGCCGATCGACGGTCCGCTGCTCCGGGCCACCCGATAGATCCACTGCCGGAACTCCGACTGCGAGATCGCCCCACTCGGTTCCGGCCCACCGCCACGTGCCCGCCCGTTGCTGGCTGAGTCCCATCTCCGCGCCCAACTTTTGCCCGCTGCGGGATGCGTTCTCCTCGCATCGCCTTCCCAGCCGCCGGCGTTGCAGGCTAGGTTCCGCTCGCTCCGGCTGTGGCGCATCGAGCAACCGGCGCGGCAGTGAGCTCATCACCGCGGCAGCCTCCGGAAGGCTCGCAGAAATAGCTTGGACATGATGAAGGCCCGAACCCCGGTAACGGGTTCGGGCCTTGTTTTGGGTCCGGATATGAGTCTGGGCCCCGGGAGAACCACGGGGGTTCTCGACCGGGGCCCAGACTGTCAGGTTGAGTTCGGCGGTGTCCTACTCTCCCACAACCCTTCGGTTGCAGTACCATCGGCGCAGTCAGGCTTAGCTTCCGGGTTCGGAATGGGACCGGGCGTTTCCCTGACGCTAAAACCACCGAAACACTCCGAAACAACACACACCCGCCACATGAGTGACAGCCGGCGTGGTGTTTCAGAACCGTAGAGTGGATGCGAGCGATCTTTGTGGGCAAGTCCTCGGCCTATTAGTACCAGTCAACTCGACAACACATTACTGTGCTTCCATTTCTGGCCTATCAACCCAATCGTCTCTTGGGGGCCTTAACCCACATGGGGTGGGATACCTCATCTTGGAACAGGCTTCCCGCTTAGATGCCTTCAGCGGTTATCCCTTCCGAACATAGCCAACCAGCCATGCCACTGGCGTGACAACTGGCACACCAGAGGTCCGTCCGTCCCGGTCCTCTCGTACTAGGGACAGCCTTCCTCAAGTATCCTGCGCGCGCGGCGGATAGGGACCGAACTGTCTCACGACGTTCTAAACCCAGCTCGCGTGCCGCTTTAATGGGCGAACAGCCCAACCCTTGGGACCTACTCCGGCCCCAGGATGCGACGAGCCGACATCGAGGTGCCAAACCATGCCGTCGATATGGACTCTTGGGCAAGATCAGCCTGTTATCCCCGGGGTACCTTTTATCCGTTGAGCGACACCCCTTCCACCAGGAGGTGCCGGATCACTAGTCCCGACTTTCGTCCCTGCTCGACATGTCTGTCTCACAGTCAAGCTCCCTTGTGCACTTGCACTCGACACCTGATTGCCAACCAGGCTGAGGGAACCTTTGGGCGCCTCCGTTACCCTTTAGGAGGCAACCGCCCCAGTTAAACTACCCATCAGGCACTGTCCCTGAACCAGATCATGGTCCGAGGTTCAGATTCCCAATCCGACCAGAGTGGTATTTCAACAACGACTCCACACCCACTAGCGTGAGCGCTTCACAGTCTCCCACCTATCCTACACAAGCCGAACCGAAAACCAATACCAAACTATAGTAAAGGTCCCGGGGTCTTTCCGTCCTGCCGCGCGTAACGAGCATCTTTACTCGTAATGCAATTTCGCCGGGCCTGTGGTCGAGACAGCCGGAAAGTCGTTACGCCATTCGTGCAGGTCGGAACTTACCCGACAAGGAATTTCGCTACCTTAGGATGGTTATAGTTACCACCGCCGTTTACTGGCGCTTAAATTCTCAGCTTCACCCACAAAGTGAGTTAACCGGTCCTCTTAACGTTCCAGCACCGGGCAGGCGTCAGTCCATATACATCGTCTTGCGACTTCGCATGGACCTGTGTTTTTAGTAAACAGTCGCTTTCCGCTGGTCTCTGCGGCCAACCACCCCTCCGTCCGCACGGGACTTCAAGATGCTTGGCCCCCCTTCTCCCGAAGTTACGGGGGCATTTTGCCGAGTTCCTTAACCACAGTTCACCCGATCGCCTTGGTATTCTCTACCTGACCACCTGTGTTGGTTTGGGGTACGGGCCGTGCATGCACTCACTAGAGGCTTTTCTCGACAGCATAGGATCACCCACTTCGCCTCAAACGGCTACGCATCACGTCTCAGCCTATGTGCCATGCGGATTTGCCTACATGACGGCCTACACGCTTACACCAGGACAACCATCGCCTGGCGGAGCTACCTTCCTGCGTCACCCCATCGCTTGACTACTACGGAATCAGGTCCCACGCTCCACACACGGAATCCGTCCGAAGACTTCAACCGCGGCTTCGGGTGGTTAGTGTCAACCGCCTCGCCATGGGCGCACATGCTCGGGTACGGGAATATCAACCCGTTGTCCATCGACTACGCCTGTCGGCCTCGCCTTAGGTCCCGACTTACCCTGGGCGGATTAGCCTGGCCCAGGAACCCTTGGTCATCCGGCGGCAGAGTTTCTCACTCTGCATTCGCTACTCATGCCTGCATTCTCACTCCCGCACCCTCCACGACTCGCTTCCGCGGCCGCTTCCCTGGATGCAGGACGCTCCCCTACCCATCCACACGACTGGATGACCCCCGAAGGAATCACCGATCTATTGTGCGAATGACACAGCTTCGGCGGTGTGCTTAAGCCCCGCTACATTGTCGGCGCAGGACCACTTGACCAGTGAGCTATTACGCACTCTTTCAAGGGTGGCTGCTTCTAAGCCAACCTCCTGGTTGTCTGGGCAATCCCACATCCTTTCCCACTGAGCACACACTTAGGGGCCTTAGCTGGTGTTCTGGGCTGTTTCCCTCTCGACGACGAAGCTTATCCCCCGCCGTCTCACTGCCGCGCTCTCACTAACCGGTATTCGGAGTTTGGTTGATTTCGGTAACCCGGTAAGGCCCCTAGACCATCCAGTAGCTCTACCCCCGGCAAGAAACACGCGACGCTGCACCTAAATGCATTTCGGGGAGAACCAGCTATCACGGAGTTTGATTGGCCTTTCACCCCTACCCACAGCTCATCCCCTCAGTTTTCAACCTAAGTGGGTTCGGGCCTCCACGACGTCTTACCGTCGCTTCACCCTGGCCATGGGTAGATCACTCCGCTTCGGGTCTAGACCACGCGACTCAATCGCCCTATTCAGACTCGCTTTCGCTACGGCTACCCCACCCGGGTTAACCTCGCCACGCAGCACTAACTCGCAGGCTCATTCTTCAAAAGGCACGCCATCACCCAACAAGTGAGCTCTGACGGCTTGTAGGCACACGGTTTCAGGTACTCTTTCACTCCCCTCCCGGGGTACTTTTCATCTTTCCCTCACGGTACTCGTCCGCTATCGGTCTCCAGGAAGTATTTAGGCTTACCGGGTGGTCCCGGCAGATTCACAGCAAATTCCACGAGCTCGCTGCTACTCGGGAACACCACCAAGACCTACGACAACAGCTTTCGCGTACGGGGCTCTCACCCGCTCCGGCCGCCCGTCCCAAGGCGTTCCGCTAACCATCGCGTACATCCGGAGAAATGTCAGTCTCTCCAAGGTGGGTCCCACAACACCGCCTGCACAACGCCTGACAGCTTGACATGCAAACGGTTTAGCCTCTTCCGCTTTCGCTCGCCACTACTCACGGAATCACTTTTGTTTTCTCTTCCTGCGGGTACTGAGATGTTTCACTTCCCCGCGTTCCCTCCGCACCGGCTATATATTCACCGGCGGGTAACACCACATCACTGGTGCTGGGTTTCCCCATTCGGAAATCCTCGGATCACAGCTCGGTTGACAGCTCCCCGAGGCATATCGCAGCCTCCCACGTCCTTCATCGGCTCCTGAAGCCAAGACATCCACCATGTGCCCTTAACAACTTGACCACAAAGATGCTCGCATCCACTCTACAGTTCTCAAACACCACACCAGAAACAACGTGTGTTGCCTCAGGACCCAACAGCGCGCCAGCGAACAACCGCTCCCCCAGACGCCGGCTCCCCGTTCCGCGGCCCCGAAGGACCTGTACTAGAAGAGGCATTGCCTACCAGAAGCGACCATAACCAGTAGTTCCACAATTCCTTGAGCAACCGGAACAAGCACACACTCGGCACTTGAGTTCCAGCCACTCCCGACCGTGGCCGGGATGTGTTGTGCTCCTTAGAAAGGAGGTGATCCAGCCGCACCTTCCGGTACGGCTACCTTGTTACGACTTCGTCCCAATCGCCAGTCCCACCTTCGACCACTCCCTCCCTTGCGGGTTGGGCCATGGGCTTCGGGTGTTACCGACTTTCATGACGTGACGGGCGGTGTGTACAAGGCCCGGGAACGTATTCACCGCAGCGTTGCTGATCTGCGATTACTAGCGACTCCGACTTCACGCAGTCGAGTTGCAGACTGCGATCCGAACTGAGACCGGCTTTAAGGGATTCGCTCCACCTCGCGGTATCGCAGCCCTCTGTACCAGCCATTGTAGCATGTGTGAAGCCCTGGACATAAGGGGCATGATGACTTGACGTCATCCCCACCTTCCTCCGAGTTGACCCCGGCAGTCTCCCACGAGTCCCCGCCATGACGCGCTGGCAACGTAGGATAAGGGTTGCGCTCGTTGCGGGACTTAACCCAACATCTCACGACACGAGCTGACGACAGCCATGCACCACCTGTACACCAACCACAAGGGAAGCCCCATCTCTGGGGATGTCTGGCGCATGTCAAGCCCAGGTAAGGTTCTTCGCGTTGCATCGAATTAATCCACATGCTCCGCCGCTTGTGCGGGCCCCCGTCAATTCCTTTGAGTTTTAGCCTTGCGGCCGTACTCCCCAGGCGGGGCGCTTAATGCGTTAGCTACGGCACGGACAACGTGGAATGTCGCCCACACCTAGCGCCCAACGTTTACAGCGTGGACTACCAGGGTATCTAATCCTGTTCGCTCCCCACGCTTTCGCTCCTCAGCGTCAGTATCGGCCCAGAGACCCGCCTTCGCCACCGGTGTTCCTCCTGATATCTGCGCATTTCACCGCTACACCAGGAATTCCAGTCTCCCCTGCCGAACTCAAGTCTGCCCGTATCGACTGCACGCTGAAGGTTAAGCCTCCAGATTTCACAGCCGACGCGACAAACCGCCTACGAGCTCTTTACGCCCAATAATTCCGGACAACGCTCGCACCCTACGTATTACCGCGGCTGCTGGCACGTAGTTAGCCGGTGCTTCTTATCCAGGTACCGTCACTTGCGCTTCGTCCCTGGCGAAAGAGGTTTACAACCCGAAGGCCGTCATCCCTCACGCGGCGTCGCTGCATCAGGCTTGCGCCCATTGTGCAATATTCCCCACTGCTGCCTCCCGTAGGAGTCTGGGCCGTGTCTCAGTCCCAGTGTGGCCGGTCACCCTCTCAGGCCGGCTACCCGTCGTCGCCTTGGTAGGCCATTACCCCACCAACAAGCTGATAGGCCGCGGGTTCATCCCATACCGCCGGAACTTTCCACCCCCCACCATGCGGTGAAAGGTCATATCCGGTATTAGACCCAGTTTCCCAGGCTTATCCCAGAGTACAGGGCAGATTACCCACGTGTTACTCACCCGTTCGCCACTCATCCCCGGCCGAAACCGGTTCAGCGTTCGACTTGCATGTGTTAAGCACGCCGCCAGCGTTCGTCCTGAGCCAGGATCAAACTCTCCAACAATGAACAGTTCGATCGAGACTACTTCTCAATCATTCTCAAAGGAAACCCCGACGAGGGGGTTTCATATAAGCTCTACTGGCTTAGTTCACTAGCACACTGTTGAGTTCTCAAGCAACACACCCCGAACCAGCCCCGGAATCAACCAGGCCAAGCTCGATGCGTTATTTCAAGCTTTTGTTTTTCCGGAGTCCAACTCTACACCCTGGGAAGCTCGAGGCTTCGTCGGGGGCTGGTTCAGCTCCGAAGGTTTGGGACCACCCACTCTACCACTACTGTGGGAGCTTGGTTCGTGTTCCCGGCGGCCGCCCGGTCTCCCTGGCGACGAAGAGAACATTACACGCCCCGAAACAGCCCTCGAACAGGGGGGTCCCTTTTTTCGCGCCAAGCCCCTGACCTGCGTCGATCCGTCGGCCGCGGCCCGAACCCGGTCAGCCCGGCTCGCGCTCCCCGTGCGTCGCGATCACCGTGACCCCGACGAGGATCGCCGCGAGGACCGCCGTCACGTGGATCGGCGCCGGGCCGAACGACGCGGCGAGCACGAGCACCGCGGCGGCCGGGAAGCCGATCGCGATCGGACGGCATTCGTTCGTCGGGCCGATGTGCAGCAGCCACACGCTCACCAGGAAGACCGCGACCGGGATCGTCACGGCCAGCGCGGTCACGATGCCGCTGACGTGCGCCTGCCCGCTGTCGAAGCCGACCGCCAGTTCCAGCCCGGCGCCGACGGCCGCGGCCGAACCGAAGATCAGGTAGTGGCCGTATCCCCAGCTCAACGCGGTCCACCGCGAGTTGCCGCGTTCGAGGCGGGCGTGCCCGGGCTGGTCGAAGTACAGCCACCACATCGAGAACACCAGGACCAGGCCGGCGACAGCCAGCGACACCAGTTCCCCGGTGTGCTCGCCCTCCGCGATCCCCTCTTTCACCGCGTTGGTCGCGCTGAGCACGGTTTCGCCGAGCACGATCAGCGTGAAAAGCCCGTACCGCTCGGCGATGTGATGCGAGTGCCACGGCGTGGTCGTCCGGGCCTCGGCGACCGCGGGCACCGCGAGTTCCAGAAGCAGGATGACGAAGAAGCTGACGAACCCCGCGGTGCCGGGCAGCGCCAGCCGGGCGATCCACAGGATCTGGCAGAGCGTGATGCCCGCCGCGTAGAAGTACGCGGTCGTGCGGATTTCCGGTGCTTGCCGCGCCGCGCGGAGCCACTGCGCGACCGCGGCCAGGCGCATCAGGACGTACCCGATGACCACGATCGTGAAGTCGCCCCCGAAGGCTTTGTCCACGCCGGCCGCGACGGTCAGGCCGCCGGCGATCTGGACGAGGGTAGCCAGCCGATAGGGCACGTCGTCGGTGTCGAACGCCGACGCGAACCAGCTGAAGTTCAGCCAGCCCCACCAGATCGCGAAGAACACCATCCCGAAGCTGAGCACCCCGTGCCCGACGTGCCCCTCGGACAGCGCGTGGTGCAACTGCGCGGCGGCCTGGCCGACCGCGACCACGAAACACAGGTCGAACAGCAGCTCCAGCGGCGTCGACGCGCGGTGTCCTTCGCTGGTGTCGCGTGGCCGCATCGGCCGGTACCACACCCGGATCCGGTTGCCCGGCAATGACTCGTGGGCCATGTGCGCTCCCCTTTCCGCAGAACGCGGCCATCCCAACATGATCGACGGCGCGACGCGAGCGCGACATCCCCGAGCAGCCGGAACCGGGTGAAACCGGACGTCTCAGCGCAGCCGGACCGCCAGTTCGAAGACCGGATCGTCGAGGCCTGCTTGACCGGGATCGCACAGGAAGATCTGGCGCGGCTTCCAGTCGGCCTGCACGTCGCGGTCGGTCAGCCAGCGGTGCAGCGACTCGGCGCCGAGCGCGGTCATCATGTTCGCCTTCGGCACGGTGACGTACGCCTCGCGGCCCGCGTCGTCGGTGCTGAGCGTCATCTCCGGGAAGGCGATCTCACCGCCGTCAGGGTCGATCGGACAGCAGAATTCGACCAGGCCGTCGCTGTCATTGCCGATTTCCCCGTGGTAGCGCAGGAACGGCCGCCCGGCGCTGCCTTCCGGGCGCGGGACCGCCGGGCCGCCGAAGAACGCGAACAGCGGGGCGGCGAACGCGCCGATCCGGTCGGCGGTCAGGTGCTCGGAGGCGACGAGCAGCGTGCGGGCGGGCATTTCGCGGACGGACACGTCGTACATCGGGGTTTCCTTCCCGGCCAGTCGGTCGAGGAAGAACCCGGCGAGTTCCTGCTTGGCGCGCCACTCGCGCTCCTGCTCCTCCCAGTACGCGCGGACCTCGGCCGCCGCGGCTTCCGGCGGCAGGTCGAGGACGGTCCGGATCCGCGGCAGCGGCATTTCGATCCGGCGCAACTGGACGACTTGCCGGGCCCGGTCGAGCTGGTCCGGCGAGTACCAGCGGTAGCCGGTGTCCGGGTCGACGCGGGCAGGCGGCAGCAGGTTCATCTCGTCGTACAGCCGCAGCGCTTTGGGCGAAAGGCGGGCCAGGCGCGCGAACGCGCCGATGGTCAGCAGGTCCGTCATGGGTTCTCCCTCGTTCGGAACACCCTGAGCGTGGGGCCGGTCCCGAGGGGAAGGTCAAGCGCGGCGGCCCCGGCGTTCCGGTCCCTCGCGGAACCGAGGGGAAGGCGGGCGGCGAGGGCGGGGAAGGGAGAAAGACGGGCGGGCCCGGTTCCCCCTCGCCCGGGCCCGCCCCGTTGCCTTCGCACGCACTCGACCGGCCACTCCGGGCAGTGCCCCGGCGATTCGCCGTACGGTCCCCCGCGGACGCCGACGAATTTCGTACCGGGATGCGACTCCGGGTGTCCATTCCCCGGAACTTCGGACTCCCGGGCCGCTCGGCCGATCGACCCATCCCCGGTCGATCGAACGGATTGCCACTGTAGGTAGCCAAAGCGCCGTTTTGAAGGCTCCATAAGGTCTACTCGGTTGCTCTGAGTAGCACTAGGGCCGAAGGTCACCTGTCACCCGGATGGAGTATCACCTGGTGGCGGTAAGTAGCTCACTGAATAGGGAAGATCAGCGTTGCGTGGTCACGTTCGGTGAATATTCACCGCGGACTGCGCCGCTTGCTGGTCCTCCGTCAGGATGGCACGCCGCCGGCGGGCGCGGAGTTCCAGGGTCGCGAAAGCCAGCGCGACCAGCGTGAGCCCGGCCGCGCAGCACATCGCCGCGGTGAGCGCGGTCTGGTGCCCGGCGGTCGCGACCACGGATTCGAACACCGACGCCAGCACGGCCGTGCCGATCGCGGTGCCGATCCGCTGGCCGGTCTGCAGCGCTCCCCCGGCGACGCCGGCCAGCCGGTTCGGCACGCATTCGAGCGTGAGCGTCGTATTCGGCGAGATCACCATCCCGCCGCCGATCCCGCCGACCAGCAGCGGACCGGCTACCGCGAATCCCGCGGCCGACGGCGGCACGAGTTGCACGACCAATCCCACTGCCAGCAGCGAGAGCGCGACGATGCTCAGGCCCAGGACAGTCAGCTTCCGGCCGAACCGGGCCACGAGCCGTCCGGCGACAGCCGCCGTCACAGCCGAACTCAGTGCGAACGGCGTGACCGCCAGCCCCGACTGCAGCGGCGTGTACCCGAGCCCCTGCTGGAAGAAGAGCGCGAACACCAGCCAGATCCCGGCGAAACCGCAGAAGTACAGCGCCCCGACCGCAGCGCCGCTCGCGTAGCCCGGGGTGCCGGTGAAGAGCCGGATGTCCAGCAGCGGCGGCCGGTTCTTCCGCACGACCCGCCGTTCCCACCACACGAAGACGGCGCCGAAGACGATCGCCACCCCGAACAGCCACCAGAACCGGCCGAGCCCGCCCCGTTCGGATTGCACGAGCGGCAGCAGCACGCCGAGCACCGCGACGGCCAGCAGCACGATCCCGGCATAGTCGATTTCCGTGCGCAGCCGGAGTTTCCGCCGGTCTGTCCGCGGCAGCAGCTTCATCGCGAGCCCGAACGCGATCGCACCGATCGGCACGTTCACGTAGAACACCCACCGCCAGCCGTCCGGGTCGCCGAACAGCGCGAGGATCACGCCGCCGAGCACCGGCCCGACCGCGGTGGAGATGCCGACGACCGCGCCGAACATGCCGAACGCCCGCCCGCGCTCGGCACCGCGGAACAGATCCTGGATCAGGCCGCTGTTCTGCGGCGTCAGCATGCCCGCGGCGCAGCCCTGGGCCAGCCGGGCGGCGACGAGCGTCGCCGGATCGGGGGCCGCGCCGGCGAGCGCGCTCGTCGCGACGAACGCGGCCAGTGCGATCAGGAACATCCGGCGGCGGCCCAGCGCGTCGCCGAGCCTGCCGCCGGTGACCAGGACCAGGCCGAAGGCGAGCGCGTAGCCCGAGACCACCCACTGGATGGCGCCCGCGCCGGTGTTGAGGTCGCGCTGGATCGAGGGCAGAGCCGTGTTGACGATGCTGACGTCCAGCAGCGTCATGAACCCGGCGGTGAGAGTGACCGCGAGCGCCCGCCAGCGACGGGGATCCGGCTCCGCCCCGGTCATCAGGTGTTGGCGGTGATCCCAGGGATGCCCTTGAGCTCACCGATGAGCATCGAACTGACCTTCACCGGGTAATCGTAAAGCGCGAAGACCGTCTGGTTCTTGCCGACGAGCTTGAGGTGCACCGGCGTATCGCCCTTGTGCGCCAGCAACGTCGACTTCAGTTCGCTGACCACGGCCTGGTCGATCTTCTCGGCGGCGGCCAGCAGCACCAGCGGCGGTTCCTCGTCGCCGTTGCCGATCTCGGAGAGGTCCAGAGGCACGAGCCCACCGCCGAACACCGACATCTTGTCCTCGCGCCAGTTGACCCGGCCCTTCACCAGCACCGCGTTGTCCTCGACCAGGTCCGCGGCGAACATCGAGTACGCCTTGGCGAAGAACAGCACCTCGAGCGCGGCGTCCATGTCCTCGACGGTGCAGATCGCCCAGGGCTCGCCCTTCTTGTTGACCCGGCGTTCGAGCGAGGTGAGCAGGCCGGAGATGACGACCTCACCCTCCTTCGGTGGGTCGGCGAGCAGTGCGGCGATCGGCTTCGGCGCGTGTTTGCGCAGGATGCGCTCGGCTCCGTCGAGCGGGTGCGCCGACACGTACAGGCCCAGCATTTCTCGTTCGTAGGCGAGGAGCTGCTTGCGCGGGTACTCCTCCTCGCCGAACTTGAGGTGCGCGAGCGGCGAGGAGGACGGCGCCGCCTCGGCCGCGTCTCCGTCGTCGGCTCCGAACGAGCCGAACAGGTCGAACTGGCCCATCGCTTCCTGGCGCTTGAGCGGGACGACGGCTTCCACCGCGTCCTCGTGCACCTGGATCATCGACAGCCGGGTGTGCCCCATCGAGTCGAAGGCACCCGCCTTGATCAGCGATTCGATCACTCGCTTGTTGCAGGCCACCAGCTCCGATTTGTCCAGGAACTCGGTGAACGAGGAGTACTTGCCCTTCTCCTCGCGCGTCTTGATGATCGACTCCACCACGTTCGCGCCCACGTTGCGCACCGCGCCCAGACCGAAGCGGATGTCGTTCCCGACGGCCGCGAACCGCAAAGCCGACTCGTTCACGTCCGGCGGCAGCACCTTGATCCCCAGCCGGCGGCACTCCGACAGATAAATCGCGGACTTGTCCTTGTTGTCACCCACCGACGTGAGCAGCGCGGCCATGTACTCCGCGGTGTAGTTCGCCTTGAGGTAGGCGGTCCAGTACGCGATCAGGCCGTACGCGGCGGCGTGCGACTTGTTGAACGCGTACCCGGCGAACGGGAGAATCGTGTCCCACAGCGCCTTGACCGCTTCCGGCGAGAAGCCGCCCTCGACGAGCGGGCTGGACTTCATGCCCTCTTCGAAGCCCTCGTACTCCTTCTCGAGGACTTCCTTCTTCTTCTTGCCCATCGCGCGGCGGAGCGTGTCCGCTCGGCCCATCGTGTAGCCCGCGACCTTCTGGGCGATCTGCATGATCTGCTCTTGGTAGACGATCAGGCCGTAGGTCTCGGACAGGATCTCCCGCAGCGGTTCCTCCAGCTGCGGGTGGATGGGCTTGATCTGCTGCCGGTTGTTCTTGCGGTCGGCGTAGTCGTTGTGCGCGTTCATGCCCATCGGACCGGGCCGGTACAGCGCGAGCACCGCGATGATGTCCTCGAACCCGGTCGGCAGCATGCGCCGCAGCAGGTCGCGCATCGCGCCGCCGTCGAGCTGGAACACGCCGAGCGTGTCTCCCCGGCCGAGAAGCTTGTACGCCTCGGGGTCGTCGAAGCCGAGCCGGTCGAGGTCGATCTCCTCGCCGCGGTTGGCCTTGATGTTCTCCAGCGCGTCGCCGATGACGGTCAGGTTGCGCAGGCCGAGGAAGTCCATCTTCAGCAGGCCGATGGCCTCGCAGGAGGGATAGTCCCAGCCGGTGATGATCGAGCCGTCGTCGCGCTGCCACACCGGGATCGCGTCGGTGAGCGGCTCGCTCGACATGATCACCGCGCAGGCGTGCACGCCTGCGTTGCGGATCAGGCCTTCGAGGCCGCGAGCGGTCTCGAAGATCGTCTTGCACTCTTCGTCGGTCTCGACCAGGGTGCGGACCTCGGCGGCCTCGGCGTAGCGCTCGTGCTTCGAGTCGACGATGCCCGACAGCGGGATGTCCTTCGCCATGATCGGCGGCGGCAGCGCCTTCGAAATCCGGTCCGCGATCGAGTAGCCCGGCTGGCCGAAGTGCACGCGGGCGGAGTCCTTGATCGCCGCCTTGGTCTTAATCGTGCCGAAGGTGATCACCTGCGCGACCCGGTCCGAGCCGTACTTGTCGGTGGCGTACCGGATCATCTCGCCGCGGCGGCGGTCGTCGAAGTCGATGTCGATATCGGGCATCGACATGCGCTCCGGGTTCAGGAACCGCTCGAACAGCAGCTTCTGCGGGATCGGGTCGAGGTTGGTGATGCCGAGCGCGTACGCGACGAGCGCGCCCGCGGCGGAACCACGGCCGGGGCCGACCAGGATGCCGACCTCCCGCGCGTGCTGGATGAGGTCGGCGGTGATGAGGAAGTAGGACGGGAAGCCCTTGCCCTCGATGACGCCGAGTTCGTAATCGCAGCGTTCCTCGTAGCCGTCCGGGACGCCTTCGGGGAACCGCCACTTGAGACCCTCGGCTACCTGATGGCGCAGCCACGAAGCGTCGGTGTGGCCTTCGGGGACGTCGAAGACCGGCATCCGGTCCTTGTGCGTGTACACGTCCTCGTACGACTCGACCCGCTCCGCGATCAGCAGCGTGTTGTCCGCCGCCCCCGGGACCTCCTTGTCCCAGTACTCCCGCATCTCCTCCGCCGACTTCAGGAAATAGCCGTCCCCGTCGAACTTGAACCGCGTCGGATCGTTCAACGTCTTCCCGGCCTGCACGCACAACAACGCCGAATGCGTGTCCGCCTGGTCCTTCGTCACATAATGCGAATCATTCGTCGCCAGCGGCGGCAGGTCCAGCAGCTTCCCGATCTCCAGCAGCCCCTCCCGCACCGACCGCTCGATCGGCAAACCGTGATCCATCAACTCCAGGAAAAAATTCCCCGCCCCGAAAATGTCCTTGTAATCCGAAGCCGCCTGGATCGCCGCCTCCCGCTGCCCCAGCCGCAACCGGGTCTGCACCTCGCCCGACGGACACCCCGTCGTCGCGATGATCCCCTCCGCGTTCTCCGCGATCAGCTCACGATCCATCCGCGGCTTGCGGTAATACCCCTGAATCGACGCCAGCGACGACAGCTTGAACAGATTCCGCAACCCCGTCGCGTTCCCCGCCACCATCGTCATGTGCGTATACGCACCGCCGCCCGACACATCGCCGCCCTCGCCGAACTCGTCCGACCCCCGCTGCGACGCCTGCCCCCAGAACACCGGCTTCTTGTGAAACCGGCTTTCCGGCGCGACATACGCCTCGATCCCGATGATCGGCTTGATCCCGTGCTTCTTCGACGTCTGATAAAACTCGTCCCCGCCGTACATGTTCCCGTGATCGGTCATCCCCACCGCAGGCATCCCCAACCGGGCCGCCTCCGCGAAAAGAGGACCGATCTTCGCCGCACCGTCCAGCATCGAGTACTCAGTGTGGACGTGCAGGTGGACGAAAGAATCGTTCGACACCAGCGAAAACCTCCCCTAGGCAGACGGCTTCCCGGCTCCGGTCGACGCGGCGGGCCCGGGCTGCCCACCCTAGTCCGCCGCGGTCCGGCCGTTCCGTCTGGATCCTCTCTCTTCCGTGGGCCGAGCGCGCCCGCGACGCGCCGGGACGCGTTCGGCGTGGTGATCGCCGGTGCGCCCCTCGAGTACCCGGACACGGTCGCACCCGGCACCGACAAAACCGGGGCCGTCGAGAGCCCGGCCGCCCAGAGTCACCCGGGAGCGTGAACCAGCCCACAACCGCCGAGCAAGGGGCCATGGCACCGCTTGACAGCGGACGGGCCGGAACCGACGATCCGTCGCGTGAACCTGTCTGACAGCCGGGCAGCCGGACCGCTCCCCCGGCGCGTCAGCGCGATGGAAGCCGTCCTCGGCCATCTGCGGCAGGCGATCGAGCACGGCGAGTACGCGGTCGGCGACCAACTGCCGTCGGAGGCCGCGCTGAGCAGGGAGTTCGAGGTCAGCCGCTCGGTCGTGCGCGAGGCGCTGCGCGGACTGCAGGCACTCGGGCTGACCGTGTCGCGCACCGGCCGCGGCACGTTCGTCACCGCGAGCGGCCCGCCGGAGAACCCTACGTTCGGCGATTACTCGGCCCGCGACCTGGTCGAAGTGCGCAGGCACGTCGAGGTTCCGGTGGCCGCCTACGCCGCGCGCCGCCGCGACGCCGACCAGCTCGCCCGCCTCGCCGATCTCGTCGACCGGATGGACGCCGAGACCGCCGACGCCGCGTGGGTCGCGCTCGATTCGCAGTTTCACGTCACGATCGCACGGGCATCAGGCAATCCGGTGTTCGCGAAGGTGATCGAGGAGATCCGCGACGCACTGGCCCGCCAGTCGGCGTTCCTGAACCAGCTCGGCGGACGGCGCGCCCAGTCGAACGTCGAGCACCGGCGCATCGTCACGGCGATCGCCGAAGGCGAGGAAGACGCGGCGGCGGCCGCGATGACCGAGCATCTCGATCACGTCGAGAAGACCCTGACCACGATCGTCCGACCGGCGCGCGCCGGCGAAGCAGAAACAGGTACCACCGCGTGACTGAAGAAACCCTGCCCGCGACTGCCGCGGCGGACACCGCCGACGCGGGCGACGCCGGATACCGCAAGGCGCTGAAATCCCGGCACATCAACATGATCGCCATCGGCGGCGCGATCGGCACCGGTCTGTTCCTCGGAGCGGGCGGACGGCTCGCGCAGGCCGGCCCGGCGCTCGCGATCGTGTATGCGGTGTGCGGGCTCTTCGCGTTCTTCGTGGTGCGCTCGCTCGGCGAACTGATCCTGCACCGGCCGTCGTCCGGCGCGTTCGTGTCCTACGCGCGCGAGTTCATGGGCGAGAAGGGCGCGTACATCGCGGGCTGGATGCACTTCCTCAACTGGTCGACGACCGGCATCGCGGACATCACCGCCATCGCGCTGTACGCGCACTTCTGGTCGTTCTTCACGCCGATCCCGCAGTGGGTGCTGGCGCTGATCGCGCTGGCGGTCGTGCTGTCGCTGAACCTCGTGTCGGTGAAGCTGTTCGGCGAGATGGAATTCTGGTTCTCGATCGTCAAGGTCGCCGCGCTGGTGCTGTTCCTGATCGTCGGCGTCGTCCTGCTGGTGACGCAGCATCCGATCGACGGCCACGTGCCCGGTCCGCAGCTGATCTCCGACCACGGCGGCGTGTTCCCCGCGGGCATCCTGCCGATGATCCTGATCGTGCAGGGCGTCGTGTTCGCCTACGCCTCGTGCGAACTCGTCGGCGTCGCGGCGGGCGAAACGGAGAACCCGAAGAAGATCGTGCCCAAGGCGATCAACTCGATCATGTGGCGGATCGCGCTGTTCTACGTCGGCTCGGTCGTGCTGCTGGCGATGCTGCTGCCGTGGGACGCCTACTCGGCCGGCCAGAGCCCGTTCGTGACGGTGCTCGCGAAACTGGGCGTGCCCGGCGCGGACAGCATCATGAACCTGGTCGTGCTGACCGCCGCGCTGTCGAGCCTCAACTCCGGGCTCTACTCGACCGGGCGGATCCTGCGCTCGATGTCGCTGGCCGGGTCCGCGCCGAAGTTCACCGGCGTGATGAACCGCAACCAGGTGCCCTACGGCGGGATCCTGCTGACGTCGTCGGTGTGCGTGGTCGGCGTCGGGCTGAACTACGTGGTGCCGAAGGACGCGTTCGAGATCGTGCTGAACTTCGCCGCCGTCGGCATCCTCGGCACCTGGGCGATCATCGTGCTCAGCCACCTGCTGTTCGTGCGGAAGGCCAAGCGCGGCGAGGTGACCCGGCCGCACTTCCGGCTGCCGTTCTCGCCCTACACCGAAATCGCGACGCTCGCGTTCCTCGCCGCCGTCGTCGTCCTGATGGGCTTCGACAAGACCGGCCGGATCACCCTGATGGCGTTGCCGGTGATCGTCGTCGCGCTGGTGGTGGGCTGGTTCGTCGTGCGCAAGCGGATCGACATGAGCGCGTTCGACAAGGCAGAAGCGTCGTGATCCCGCAGGAACGCGAACCGCGGCACGTCCCGCTGGTCCACCTTCTGCGCGACGGCATGGTCGAAGGCGTCCACCACGGTTCGGTCGTCGTGCTCGCTCCGGACGGTTCGACGCTGTTCGAGGCAGGCGACCCGGACGTCGCGATATACCCGCGCTCGACCGCGAAACCCTTGCAGGCCGCCGCGATGGCCCGTCTCGGACTGCGCCTCGGCCCGTCCGGTTTCGCGATCGCCGCGGCCAGCCACTCCGGCGAACCGCGGCACCTCGAAGCGGCGGCTGCCGTGCTGGAAAGCCGCGGCTTCACCGAAACCGATCTGGGCAACCCCGCCGACCTGCCGTACGACCCGGTCGAGCGAGACGCCTGGATCGCCGGCGGACGGCAACCGTCGCGGCTCGCCCACAACTGCTCCGGCAAGCACGCCGCGATGCTGGCGGTCTGCCAAGAGCAGCGATGGGACGTCGGCGGCTACCTCGATCCGGCACATCCGTTGCAGCGCGCGATCCGGGAAACCGTCGAGGAGCTGACCGGGCAAACCGTGCCGCGCGTAGCCACGGACGGTTGCGGCGCGCCCCTGTTCGCACTCTCCCTTCGGGGCTTGGCGAGGGCCGCGTCGCGGATCGCGACCGCGCCGGATGGTTCGCCGGAATCGCTGGTGGCCAACGGAATCCGGCAGCGTCCAGACCTGGTGGCAGGAACCCGGCGCGACGTCACCCGGCTCATGCAGGCTGTGCCAGGGCTGATCGCGAAGGACGGTTTCGAGGCGGTCCAGCTCGCCGCATTGCCGAACGGAACCGCCGTGGCGCTGAAGATCGCGGACGGCGGCGACCGGGCGCGGCCCGCGGTACTCGCCGCGGCGTTGGCGCGAGCAGACGTCGACCCAGAACTACTCGCCCCATTCAGCGACCCCGCCCTGCGGGTGACGGACGCACTCGCCGCCTAGGTCCGTGAGGGGAATCCTCATTGACTCTGATTTTTCTTCAGGTTCCCCTCACGGCCGTCCACCGGACCCACCACTCGCAAACCTCAGCCGACGCACCCGGCTGTCGAGGCACCCAGCCCACGCGAGCCGCTTCTCAGCAGGAGCGGAACAGTAGCGACTCGCGTACGTTCGATTACGTGCTGAACCGAATCGTCGACCGGCTGCTCGGTCTCCCCGCCGCCGAGGACCCGGCCCCCACCGCCGTCAAGGGCCTCCGCGTCCCGATGCACGACGGCGCGCACCTCCTAGCCGACCGCTACGCCCCGTCCGGCCTGACGACCGGCCCAGTCGTCCTGATCCGCACCCCCTACGGCCGCACCGGCCCCCTCGCCAAACTCTTCGGCGAAACCTTCGCGCGCCACGGTCTGCAGACAGTCCTGCAAAGCACCCGCGGCACCTTCGGCTCCGAAGGCGAGTTCCGCCCGTTCCACACCGAACGCGAGGACGGGATCGCCACCGCCGAATGGCTGCGCGCCCAGCCCTGGTGCGACGGGCGGATCGCCATGGCGGGCGCGAGCTACCTCGGCCACACCCAGTGGGCAGTCGGCCCGTACCTCGATCCGCCGCTCGAAGCCATGTGCCTCGGGATCACCGCGTCGGAATTCGTCAGCACGTTCTATCCGGGCGGGGTGCTCGCGGCGGACAACATGGTGTCCTGGTCGGCCATGATCGGGAAGCAGGAGGAGCGGTTCGCCGCGCTGCCGAACCCGCTGCAGACGCGGCGCACGCGCAACGCGATGGCGTATCTGCCGATCGCGGGCGCGGACGTGGCGGCGATCGGCAAGCCGGTGCGGTTCCTCCAGGACGTCACCGAGCACGCGGACCCGGACGACGACTTCTGGCAGATGTCGGACCACAGCGCCGAAGTCGCGAAGCTCGACGTGCCGGTCAGCATGGTCACCGGCTGGTACGACCTGTTCATCCGCGCGCAGATGCGGGACTTCCGCACGCTGCAGGACGCCGGGCGGTCGCCGCGGATCACCGTCGGCCCGTGGTCGCACGGCGAACCGGCGAGCTTCCGCGTGCTGATCCAGGACCAGCTCGGCTTCCTGCGCGCGCACCTCGCCGACGACCGCACCCAGTTGCAGCGCTCCCCCGTGCGGATCTTCCTTCAGCAGGCGTCGGCCTGGCTCGATTTCGACCAGTGGCCGCCCGCTTCCGAGCCCACGCACGCGCATCTGCGCCCGGTCGGCGGCCTCGGCGAAACGGTGCCGGGCGAGGCGCTGCCCACGCCCTTCACCTACGACCCGGCGGATCCGACCCCGGCCGTCGGCGGGCCGTTGCTGATGGGAAAGACCAAGCAACGCGACAATTCCGAGGTCGAGGCGCGCGACGACGTGCTGGTGTTCACCGGCGAACCGCTGGTGCACGACGTCGACGTGATCGGCGATGTGTCCGCCACCGTGTTCGTGCGGACCGAATTGGCCGACGCGGACGTGTACGTGCGGCTGTGCGACGTCGACCCAGGAGGCATCTCGCGCAACGTCACCGACAGAATCCTGCGGCTGCGTCCCGGTGCTCCGGAAGCCGACGCCGACGGCGTGGTGCGGGCCGAGGTGGAACTCGACCCGACCGCGTACCGCTTCCGCCGCGGGCACCGGTTGCGCGTTCAGGTCGCGGGCGGCGCGTTCCCCCGGTTCGCGCGCAATCACGGTACGGGAGAACGGGTTTCGTCCGCGGTGCGCGGCACGCCGAACCGGTTCGAGGTGTTCCACGACGCCACCCGGCCGTCGCGGGTCACGCTGCCGGTCTTTACTCGGTGACCATTACTGAATGACCGCGCGCTGATGCGTCGTCAGCCTGCCGTCGTCGTGCAGCACATGCAGCAGGAGCGACGGCGGGCTGTCGAAGTCCAGCGGCCCGCCCTCGTCCCAGCCGCGGCCCGAGCCGGGTTCCACCGGCAGCAGTGATCCGGACACCACGCCCGGCGCGATCCGCACCGGCACGCCCGCGAACTCCGTCGCCGCGCCGGTGTGGACGTGCCCGCACAGCAGCGCCGCGACGCCGGGATGCCGCTTCAGCACGGCGGCGAGGCGCTCTTCGCCGGTCTGGCGGATCGCGTCCACCAGCGGCACCCCGACGTCGAGCGGCGGGTGGTGGAACGCGACCAGCGACGGACCGTCGTGACCGGCGAGCGTGTCGTCCAGCCAGGCGAGCGTCTCGTCGGCGAGGTAGCCGGCGCCCTTGCCCGGGATCGTCGAATCGCACGACACGAGCAGCACATCGGCCACCTTGGTCGCGGAGTTCACCGGTGCGTCGCTGGCGAGTTCGCCGAGCAGCACCTCACGAAACTGCGCGCGGACATCGTGGTTTCCGGGGCAGACCACCACCGGCGCCGGGAGGTCCAGCAGTTCGGCCGCGCGACGGTACTCCTTGGGCAGGCCGTGATCGGCGATGTCGCCGGTGGCGAACACGGCGTCGACCGGCTTTTCGAGGTTTCGCAGGTACCGCGCCACCGCGGCGGCCCGTGCGTCGGCGCGCTCGCTGCCGTCGAGGTGGATGTCGGAGAGATGCGCGAAAACCCGCACCGGATCAGCTCCCTTTCAAGTACGTCAACGCTTTCACCCAGTTCCGGACGAGCAGCGCGGACGCGCCGGGCAGGTCGTCCGCCCGCAGGGCCGCCGCGATCTCGCGGTGTTCGGCCACGCTCTCCGCCACTCGGTCCCGCCCGCCGAAGTATGCCGTCTCGTAGCGTTTGAGCAACGGTTTTGTCTGCTCGATCAAGCGCAGCAGATGCGGGTTGTCGCAGCGGGACGTGAGCAGCGCGTGCCAGCGGTCGTCCGCCGCGGGGAGATCGCAGGAATCGGCTATCTCGTCGGAAATCCGGTCGAGCGCGTCCGGGAGCGAGGCGAGTTCGAGCGGCGAGGTCCAGCGCAACGCGAGCGCTTCCAGTTCGGCGACCAGCGGGTAGAGCCGACGTGCTTCCTGCGGGTCGAACGGCGCGACCAGGAACCCGCGGCCCGGCGCGGCGATGAGCAGCCCGCGGTCGGCCAGTCCGATCAACGCCTCGCGCAACGGCGTCCGGGAGACACCCAGCTCGTTCGCCAGGTGCACCTCGTTGATCCGGGTGTCGGCGGGAAACCGTCCGTCGAGGACACGCGCGGTGATCTCCTCGATAAGTTCACCGCGCAGGAGTCTCTTGACCATGTGATGAGTATTGCACACAGTTTGCTCGTACTGTATTCAGTTCATATGGCCAGCTCTTTCGATGTCGACCGCGCACGGTACGAAACGCCGGGGTGCGTCGGAGTCACGCACTTCAACAACGCCGGCTCCGCCCTTCCTCCCGCGCGCGTCACCGACACCGTGATCGACTATTTGCGCACCGAATCCCTGCTCGGCGGCTACGAAGCGGCCGAGCAGGCCAAGGACCGCCTCGACGGCGTGTACACCTCGATCGCGCGGCTGCTCAACGCCGCCCCGGACGACATCGCGCTCAGCGACAACGCGACGCGCTCGTGGCAGGCGATCTTCTACGCGCTGCCCTTCGGACCGGGCGACCGGATCCTCACCGCGAGCGCCGAATACGCCAGCAACGCCATCGCCTACCTCCAGATCGCGCGGCGGACCGGAGCGACCGTCGAGGTCGTGGACAACGACGAAACCGGCCAGCTCGACGTCGACGACCTGCGCCGCCGCATCGACTCCGACGTCAAGCTCATCGCGGTGACCCACGTCCCCACGCAGGGCGGCCTGGTGAACCCCGCGGAGGAAATCGGAGCCGTCGCCCGCGAGGCAGGCGTCCCGTTCCTGCTCGACGCGTGCCAGTCGGCCGGCCAGCTGGACCTCGACGTCGAACGCATCGGCTGCGACGCCCTGACCACCACCGGCCGGAAGTACCTGCGCGGCCCGCGCGGCACCGGCTTTCTGTACGTGCGCCCGCGCCTGCGCGACCGCCTCGAACCGGCGATGCTCGACCTGCACTCGGCCAAGTGGACCTCCCCCGCCGAGTACGTCGTCGATCCGACCGCAAAGCGATTCGAGGTGTGGGAACGCGATTACGCCGCCGTACTCGGCCTCGGCGCGGCTGTGGACTACGCGCTCGAATGGGGCCTGCCCGCGATCGAAGAACGCGTCACCGCCCTGGCCGCGACCCTGCGCTCCCGCCTGGCCGAGCTGGACCGAGTCACCGTGCACGACGCCGGCGCGCGCAAATGCGGCCTCGTGACCTTCAGCGTCGACGGACTGCCCGCGGACGAGATCAAGGACCGCCTGAACGCGGCGAAGATCAACACGAGCGTCGCGCATCCGTCGTCGGCGCAGTACGACTTCACCGCCCGCGACCTGCCGGACCTGGTCCGCGCGTCGGTGCACTACTACAACACGGAGGAGGAAATCGACCGGTTGACCGGGGAGGTCGCCGCACTCACACGGTAGCTGGAGATCACCCGTTTGACGCAGTATCCAGCACCGCCGAAGCCGCCTCTTGTCTCGCGTACACCCGCGGAGTGCGCTGCGGCCGGGCCTGTCGAGGGGGCAGGCCCGACGGGGCAGGGGGAGGAAAGGGAAGGCCTCCTGGGCCGGGATTGATGGGGGAACCCGGCCCAGGGGGCCTTCTCTTGTGCCTAGACCAGCGCCGCCGACGGATCGGAGTCGCGCAGCGCCTCGACCACCGCACGGGCGTTCTTGACGCTCGCCGCCTTCGAATAGGTGTTCTTCGTCCCGCTCATCGCCCGGCTGAAGCCCGAGTGGTACACGGCGTGCACTTCGACCAGGCGGCTGTCGTCCTCGTCGTAGACGTAGATCTGCACCGCCCAGCTGCCGATGTTCTTGTCGTGCGAGGCGACCGCGCTGAAGACCGGCTGGCGCAGCACGTCCGCGAACGGATCGTCGTCCTGGTCGATCTTGCCGAAGACGACGCGCCTGCCGCCCAGTGCGTTCTGGAAAACCCGCGCGATCTCTCCCGCGGACAAAGACGATCTCGCCTGAATGACGTCACTTGGCATCTCTCAACCCGTTCTGGTCGACAATTTCCGGTGAATTGCGGAACCCGCGACGCACAAGTCGGCATGAACCGAATAGCTGGTACCCGAATTCGCCGACAGAGACCGAACCGTGACGCGCCCGGCTCACCGCCCCTGCCGCGTCTCCCCCGCACGACGGCGGCTCTCGGCGGCCAGCTCCTCCTGGCGGCGGCGCTTCCGTTCAGCCTCTTCGCGCTTCTGCTTGTCCGCGAACTCCTTCTGCTGCCGCTGGACCCGCTTCGCCGCTTCGGCATCGGCCTGCCGATGGTGGCCGTAGTCCGGCGGCGGGGTGTAAGGCATGAGAACCTCCAGCATCGCGTGACGGTTTCACTGACGCGCGAATCGACATCAGCACGTCCAGAGTCGGCACGGCGAAACGGCTTGTTACAACTGCCCGGTCCACGGTTTTCGGATATCGGCAGCAATTCCTGAGCAGTCTCGGCGGATTGTTTAAAACGCTCAGGCGGAGCCAGGTTCCGACCGTGCGGCGAAAACAAGCCGACCCCATCCGGTGAAGCTTTCACCGGATGGGGTCGGCCGGACAACGGTGGGCGCAGCAGGGATCGAACCTGCGACCGCTCGGGTGTAAACCGAGTGCTCTCCCGCTGAGCTATGCGCCCGCACGCCGGAGCGGGAAACCCCGCCCCGGCGAAACGAAACCGATCAGGCGGTCAGTTCCTCGACCGCCTTCTTCCACCCAGCCTGGTCGCGCGCCTCGCCCGGCGCGTTGACCTCGGCGAAGCGGACCACGCCTTCGGTGTCGATCAGGAAGGTGCCGCGGACGGCGAGCCCTGCCTGGTCGTTGAAGACGCCGTACTTCTGGGCCACCTCGCCGTGCGGCCAGAAGTCCGACAGCAGCGGGAACTGGTAGCCCTCGACCTCGGCCCACGCCTTGAGCGAGAACGGCGTGTCGACCGAGACGCCCAGCACCTGGACGCCCTTGCCGTCGTAGTCGCCGAACTCGTCGCGCAGCTGGCACAGTTCGCCGGTGCAGATCCCGCTGAAGGCGAACGGGTAGAACACCAGCAGTACCGGCTTGTCGCCCTTGAACTGCGACAGCGTGACCGGCTGCTTGTTGTAGTCGTTGAGCGTGAAGTCAGGGGCCTGCGAACCGACCTCGACGGCCATACCGGCGATTCCTCTCCAGAGCGAACACGAGCGTGCCGCCCACCCTATCGCGGCCTCAGCGCTGCTTGGCCTTCGAGGACTTCGGCGACACCAGGCGGGTGCCCAGCCAGCCGGGGCCCACGCTGATGTTGGCAGTCTGGGCGAGCCCGACCTGGGGCACCGCCTCGGCGATGTCGCTGGGCTCGACGTGCCCGGGCTGCCCGGTCTTCGGGGTCAGCACCCAGATCACGCCGTTCTCGTCCAGCGGACCTCGCGCGTCGACCAGCGCGTCCCCGAGGTCTCCGTCGTTGTCGCGCCACCACAGCAGCACAACGTCGATGACCTCCTGCGCGTCTTCGTCGAGGAGCTCACCGCCGATGGTTTCCTCGATCGCCGCGCGGACGTCGTCGTCGACGTCCTCGTCCCAGCCGATCTCCTGGACCACCATGTCCGGCTTGATGCCAAGGCTCTCGGCGACGCCGGCGTTGCCTGCGTCTCCCGCGGCGACCACTGCTTCCACTCCTCCAACTACGACGGAGCGCGGCGGTCGGTCCGCCGCACTCGGATACACGGTTGTCGAACAGCGAACACTGACGCGGCGCTGCGCGCAACCGTCCACACCGGATCTTTGGCAAGTCGTGTCTGCAGAGTAGGGGCCCGCCGCCCCCTTGCCTGACTCCGGGTGGCACTCAGTACCCCACCACTGCGAAGGTCTCCCCGGGAGCCTCCTTTAGGGTGGAGGAGAGAAAACGCGCGCGCGATACACCGTGCGCGGGGAGTGGCGACACTCGGGCGGCCGATGTTACCGGGCAGTACAGGTGACGGGAACCCCAACCGGGACGACCATGGACGTCGGCGAGCACTCCCGCCCACCAGCTACAACGGCTACAACCAGCTACAAGGAGACCCCTTGGCCCCGCAGAACGACGGCGCCTCCGGCAAGGAGACCCCGGCTCGCGTACGCGTCATCCGTGACGGACTCGCGGCGCACCTTCCCGACATCGACCCGGAAGAGACCAGCGAATGGCTGGACTCCTTCGACGAGGCGCTGGCGCGAGGGGGCCAGCAGCGGGCCAGGTACCTGATGCTGCGCATCCTCGAGCGCGCCCGGGAGCGCAACGTCGGCGTCCCGGCGCTCACGTCGACCGACTACGTGAACACGATCCCCACCGAGAACGAGCCGTGGTTCCCGGGCGACGAGGAGATCGAGCGCCGCTACCGCCGCTACATCCGCTGGAACGCGGCGATCATGGTGCACCGCGCGCAGCGGCCGGGCGTCGGCGTCGGCGGCCACATCTCCACCTACGCCTCTTCGGCGGCGCTGTACGAGGTCGGCTTCAACCACTTCTTCCGCGGCAAGGACCACTCCGGCGGCGGCGACCAGGTCTTCTTCCAGGGCCACGCCTCCCCCGGCATGTACGCCCGCGCGTTCCTCGAGGGCCGCCTCACCGAGCAGCAGCTCGACGGGTTCCGCCAGGAGTACAGCCACGCGGGCGAGGGCGGCGGCCTGCCGTCGTATCCGCACCCGCGGCTGATGCCGGAGTTCTGGGAGAACCCGACGGTGTCGATGGGCCTCGGCCCGATGAACGCGATCTACCAGGCGCGGTTCAACCGCTACCTGCACGACCGCGGCATCAAGGACACCTCCGACCAGCACGTCTGGGCGTTCCTCGGCGACGGCGAGATGGACGAGGCCGAATCGCGCGGCCTGATCCACGTGGCCGCGGGCGAGGGCCTGGACAACCTGACCTTCGTGATCAACTGCAACCTGCAGCGGCTCGACGGCCCGGTGCGCGGCAACGGCAAGATCATCCAGGAGCTGGAGTCCTACTTCCGCGGCGCGGGCTGGAACGTGATCAAGGTCATCTGGGGCCGCGAATGGGACGCGCTGCTCTCGGCCGACCGCGACGGCGCGCTGGTCAACCTGATGAACGTCACGCCGGACGGCGACTACCAGACGTACAAGGCCAACGACGGGGCCTTCGTCCGCGAGCACTTCTTCGGCCGCGACCCGCGGACGAAGGAACTGGTCAAGGACCTGTCCGACGCCGACGTCTGGAACCTCAAGCGCGGCGGCCACGACTACCGCAAGGTGTACGCGGCGTACAAGGCGGCCATGGAGCACCACGGCCAGCCGACGGTGATCCTGGCCCACACGATCAAGGGCTACGGTCTCGGCCCGTCGTTCGAGGGCCGCAACGCCACGCACCAGATGAAGAAGCTCACCCTCGACGACCTGAAGCTGTTCCGGGACGCGCAGCGGATCCCGATCAGCGACGAGGAGCTCGAGAAGAACCCGAAGCTGCCGCCGTACTTCCACCCCGGTCCGGATTCGCCGGAGATCGAGTACATGCGCGGCCGCCGCAAGGCGCTGGGCGGGTACCTGCCGGAGCGCCGCCCGAAGACCGCCAAGGCGCTCGTGCTGCCCGGCGACAAGGTCTACGAGGGCGTCCGCAAGGGCTCGGGCAAGCAGGAGGTCGCCACCACGATGGCGATCGTCCGGCTCATCCGCGAGCTGGCGAAGGACTCGGAGATCGGCAAGCGGATCGTCCCGATCATCCCGGACGAGGCGCGCACGTTCGGCCTCGACTCGATGTTCCCGACCGCCAAGATCTACAACCCGCACGGCCAGACCTACACCTCGGTCGACGCGAGCCTGATGCTGGCGTACAAGGAGTCCGAGAAGGGCCAGCTGCTGCACGAGGGCATCAACGAGGCGGGTTCCACCGCGTCGTTCACCGCCGTCGGCACGTCGTACGCGACACACGGCGAGCCGATGATCCCGATCTACATCTTCTATTCGATGTTCGGGTTCCAGCGCACCGGCGACGGCCTGTACGCGGCGGCGGACCAGATGGCCCGCGGCTTCGTGCTCGGTGCCACCGCCGGCCGCACCACGCTGACCGGTGAGGGCCTGCAGCACGCGGACGGGCACTCGCTGCTGCTGGCGGCGACCAACCCGGCCGTCGTGGCGTACGACCCGGCGTACTCGTTCGAGATCGCCCACATCGTCAAGGACGGCCTGCGCCGGATGTACGGCGAGACCGGCCCGGACGGCAACGGCGAGAACATCTTCTACTACATCACCATCTACAACGAGCCGTACCAGCAGCCGGCCGAACCGGAGAACCTGGACGTCGACGGCGTCCTGAAGGGCCTCTACCGGTACGCCGACGCGCCCGCGGGCGACGGCCCGGAGGTCCAGGTGCTGGTTTCCGGCGTCACGATGCCGGACGCGCTCAAGGCGCAGAAGATGCTGGCCGAGGAGTGGGGCGTGCGGGCCGCGGTGTGGTCGGCGACGTCGTGGGGCGAACTGCGCCGCGAAGCGGTCGAGATCGACCACGAGAACCTGCTGCACCCGGACCAGACGCCGCGGGTTCCGTACGTCACGCAGAAGCTGTCGGAGGTTTCCGGCCCGGTCGTGGCGGTGTCGGACTGGATGCGCGCGGTGCCGGACATGATCCGCCCGTGGGTGCCCACCGACATGCTCACGCTCGGCACCGACGGGTTCGGCTTCTCCGACACCCGCCCGGCCGCGCGGCGCAAGTTCCTGGTGGACGCCGAGTCGATCACCGTCGGCGCGCTGTCCGCGCTCGCCAAGCGCGGCGAGTTCGACCAGGCGAAGGTCGCCGAGGCGGCGCGCCGCTACCGGCTCGACGACGTGGCGGCCGCCGGGCCGCAGACGTCCGACTCCGGCAACGCGTGACCGCTGCTTGATTCGGGGACCCCTCCGGGACAGTGTCCTGGAGGGGTCCCTGCTTTAAGGTAGACATCGGATGTATCCGGATGCCTGACGAAAGGTGGTCGAGCGTGACCCAGCGTCGCCTGCCCCGGCCCAGCGAGCTCAAAGAGATCCTGCGGCCGAAGCCGATCGTGCTGAACCCGACCGATCGGCGCCTCGCCGGCGCGCACACGATCGCCGATCTGCGGATGCTCGCGCGCAAACGCACCCCGCGGGCGGCGTTCGACTACACCGACGGCGCGGCCGAACTCGAGGACAGCCTCCGCCGCGCCCGGCAGGCCTACCGCCGCGTGGAATTCCAGCCCAACGTGCTGCGCGGCGTGTCCGATGTGGACACCACCAGGGAGATTCTGGGCAAGCGCTCGGCGCTGCCGTTCGCGTTCGCGCCCACCGGGTTCACGCGGATGATGCAGACCGAGGGCGAGCGCGCGGTGGCCAGGGTGGCCCAGCGCAACAACATGCCGATGGCGCTTTCGACGATGGGCACCACGTCGATCGAGGACCTCGCGGCGGCCGCGCCGGACGCGCGCAAGTGGTTCCAGCTGTACGTGTGGCGCGACCACGGCGCGGGCGAAGATCTGATGAATCGCGCGTGGGAGAGCGGCTACGACACGCTCCTGCTGACCGTCGACACCCCGGTCGCGGGCCAGCGGCTGCGCGACGTCCGCAACGGCCTCACCATCCCGCCCGCGATCACGCTGAAGACGTTCGTGGACGGCGCGATGCACCCGGCGTGGTGGTTCAACATGCTGACCACCGAGCCGCTGAACTTCGCGTCGCTCAACCACTTCGGCGGCACCGTCGCGGAACTGCTGGACAAGCTCTTCGACCCGACGCTGAACTTCGACGACCTCGACTGGGTGCGCCAGACCTGGCCGGGGAAACTCGTGATCAAGGGCGTGCAGAACGTCGACGACGCCCGTGACGTGGTGAAACACGGCGCCGACGCGGTCCTGCTCTCCAACCACGGCGGCCGTCAGCTCGACCGCGCGCCGACGCCGATCGAGCTGTTGCCCGCGACGCTGGACGAGATCCAGGACAGCGCCGAGGTCTGGGTCGACACCGGCATCCTGTCCGGCGGCGACATCGTGGCCGCGCTCGCCCGCGGCGCGAACGCGGTGCTGATCGGCCGCGCGTTCCTGTACGGCCTGATGGCGGGCGGCGAACGCGGCGTGCAGCGCTGCGTGGACATCCTGCGCACCGAGATGATCCGCACGATGCAGCTGCTCGGGGTCCGGCGGGTCGACGACCTCCGCCCCACCCACGCGACGCTCCGCTGAGCCTCAACCGTGCAGGGCCCCTTGAGAGATTCCCTCAAGGGGCCCTGCACGGACATTCAGTGCCAAGTTCGGCGCAGTCGGCGTAATCCGGTATCCAGTGACCGACATCACGTCTCCTGCCTTCGGATCATCCGAGGGAGAAGACCATGTCCGTCACGCTGAACCGCCGCGCGCTGGCGATGCTGCGCGCGATCGCCGCAGGCCGAGCCGAACTCACCCGCAGCTGCGAACCGGACCTGAGGGTCGACGGCCTGCCCTGCTGTGACCAGACGACCGCGCACGACCTGGTCCGGGAAGGCCTGGTCCGCCCGGTGTCCGCGCTGGGCGGCGCGGTCGGCCAGTGGACGCGGGCCGAACTGACCCCGGACGGGCAGCTCGCGCTCGGCGCGTGAGGTCAGCGCGCCGCGGCGACGGTCTTCTCGCCGGCGACCGCGGTGCGCGCCGACCGGTTCCAGGTGACCCAGCCGTGGATCACCAGCGCGGCGAACACGAGGTAGATCGCGGCCGAGAAGTACAGGCCGGAGCTGATCTGCAGCGGCACGCCGATCGCGTCGACCACCAGCCACACGCCCCAGAACTCCACGAGCCCGACGCCTTGGGCGGCGAACGCGACGAGGGTCCCGACGAAAATCGCGGCGTCCGGCCACGGTGCCCACGACGCGTCGAGCGCCTGGAGCGTCAGCGCCATCGCGACCGTGCCCAGCCCGAACGCGCCGAGCATCACGGCCCGCTCGGTCCAGCGGCCCTTGCGCACGACGACGCCGTACACCGGGTCGGTCCGGCGGTTCCAGGCCCACCAGCCGTAGAGCGAGATGAGCAGGATGGCCACCTGCCGCCCGGCGAGACCGCCGAGATGGGCGGACGCATAAACGGAGAAGAGCAGGACGGTCGCGCCGACCTGCACCGGCCAGGTCCACAGCGTCCGCCGCTGCGCGAGGAACACGACCGCGAGCGCGAACACCTGCCCGGCCAGCTCGGCGATCGAGATCCACTGGCCGAACACAGTCACGCCGTGGTGCAACAGGAAGTCCACGTCGGCACCCCTTCCGATCTACGCCTCCCAACATGCAGCACGAAGCCTCCATTCCCGTGCCGATGTGAGACTGAAGACAGTCCCGCTGAGTGGACGCCGGGGCCGGACACGGCGAAGGCCCGGCACCGAGGCGGTGCCGGGCCTCGATCGCCCGAGCGAGCCCCGCGAACACGGGGCAGAGCGCAGGGGCCGCGCTGCCGAAGCAACGCGGCCCCTGGCCACCGATCCGCGGATCGGTGGAGGCCGTCAGCGAAGCGGCCGACCGGGCTCGAATCCGGTCAGCAGCACGGCCCGACGCCGGTGCGGGCCCGCGGATCAGCTCGCTGTCCGCGGAATCCCCGGCGCACCTGGTACCGGCTCAGCGGTCCACGCGCCCGAACCCGGCGGGCGGGGTCGGCGGCTCCGGCGGACGGCCGCCGTCCGCGGGCATCTGGCGGGTCTGCTCGCTCGGCTGCGGAAGGCTGCCCGACTGCGACTGCGGGTAGCCCTGCGTCCGGGTCTGGCCTGCCTGCGCGTGCTGCCCGCTCACCTGGCCCGGCTCCCGCGAGCCGCCGGCGCCCGAGCCGACCTGGCCCTGCAGGTTCGCCAGCCAGCCGCCCCACCGTTCCTGGGCCGGCTTGATCAGGCCGCCGCCGAAGCCGACCACGATCACACCGCCCGCGGTCGCCAGCACCGCGATCAGGATCGGGCCGGTCACCGCCGTCGCGATGTTGACCTGGCCCAGCGCCGCGATGATGCCGAAGGCCATCACCAGCCAGTACGCGATCGTGCTGAGCAGCCGTCCGGCCGGGCGGCCCGACAGCGCGCCCGCGACGACGTCGCGCACGACCTTCGCGATCGCCGCCGCGACGATGATCAGCACCACCGCGACCAGGATCCTCGGCAGGAACGCGATGATGTCGTTCAGCAGCTGGCTCACCGGGTTCGACTGCCCGAACACCCCGAACGCCAGCTGCAGCGCGATCAGCAGAATGAAGTAGTAGACGAGTTTCACGAGCACGGCGGTGGCGTCGAGATTCGCGCCCTTCACCATTCCGGTCAGCCCGGTCTTCTCCACCATCCGCGTGAAACCGAGCTTTCCGAGAACAAGCCCGACGGCTTTGGACACGGCTTTCGCGATCAGCCAGCCGATCAAGAGGATGATCAGAAAACCCACGAGTTTCGGGACGAACGTGGCCACCAGATTCCAGGCCTGTCCGAGTCCGTCCTTGAGTTGTTCACCCACGCTGGCTCCCTTCGCCGCGGTTCGACGTGGATTCCGGCACCGTCCTGTCGCACCGGGTCGCAGGACAGGTACCCACTGCACCCGAGTGCTGTGCACCACGATCGAGTGAGACGACTGGCGCGGGAAGATCAATCGCCGCCATACTTGTCCTACCGGTGGGGACCGGGGAGACGAGGCCGCTCGGCGCAGCGAAAACCGCAAGCGCCGAGCGGCCTCGAACATTTCCCGCTCTTTATTGCCGTGCGACGGCGCTTCCGAGACGAATGCGGTTCGGGTTTTCTCCGCCGTTCATCTGGTCTTCATGTTCGGTCGATTGGCGGGCCGCCGACGGATTTGCGCGCCGACCTGGGCGCGGCGGCGGAGATGTCCGGACGGGAATCCCGGAGAGGCCTCGTCTGTGCGGTGCGAATTCGCGTTGCCGGGCAGCCCGCGGCGGCGAATTGCGCGGGCCTTCCGCGCGCGTGCCGGATAACCGCACGGCGGCAATAGCGCGCGGGCAAGATGCCGCGCGAAGGTCATTAACCGGCGCGCGGCCGGCAACCGGAACAGAGGGCTCGCGGGGGCGGCGTTCACGCAACTCACCCGATGCCGCTAACCCACGTGGGTTAGCGCCTCCGCTGCCCAGGTCCCTCACTGGACCACCGTGTCCACCGAGAGTAGAGGCTTTCGACAGAAAAGCGGGCCGCGGCAGTCCGCCGCGGCCCGCTGTGTGAGACCTCCGCTGTCAGGCGGCGCGCAGCGCGTCGCGCAGCTTCACCTTCGCGCCGGTGCGCATCACCGCGTTGCGGTAGATCCGCGCGGCCAGCCAGATCAGCGCCGGGATGAGCGCGACGACCAGGCCGACCGACAGCACCGCCTCCCACACCGGCACACCGCCCATCGCCAGCCGCATCGGCATCAGCGTCGGCGCGAACACCGGGATCACCGAAAGCACCTCGGCCAGCGGGCTCCCCGGATTCGACGGCAGGATCGAAATCCCCACCACGTACCCGGCGATCACGAACATCAGCGCGGGCATGGTCGCGCCGCCCACGTCCTCCTGCCGCGACACCAGCGCGCCGAGGGCGGCGAACACGATCGAATACATGAAGAACCCGAGCAGGTACCAGACGATCAGCCAGATCACGGTGCCGACCGCCGCGTTCACCGAGATCGTCAGCACCCCGAACCCGAGCCCGGCCGCGACCCCGGCCACGCCGATCGCCAGCATCTGGATCAGCCCGACGACGCCGATGCCGAGCACCTTCCCGGCCATCAGCTGCCACGGTTTGATCGTCGACAGCAGCAGTTCGACCACCCGCGAGGTCTTCTCCTCGACGACGCCCTGCGCCACGCTCTGCCCGTTGAGCATCAGCGAGAGGTAGATCAGGATGCCCGCGATGATGCCGAGCACGAGCTGCTGCCCGTTGTAGTCGTACGGTTTCTCGAGCGGCGGCAGTTCGTCGATCGTCGCCTCGGCGGTCGCCTGGCGCACCTTCGCCGGATCGCCGCCGAGGGATTCGATCTGCTGGTTGAGCGCCAGCTGCCCTTCGAGCACGGTGAACGTGTTCTTCAGCTTCGCGTCCAGGTCCTTCTTCACCTGGACGTGCACTCGCTTCGCGTCCTGCACCAGCAGCGCGTCGATCGAACCGTCCCGCAGCTTCTCCTGGCCGGCCTTCTCGTCGGCTACCTGCTGCGTCGCGACGGTCTGGCCGATCGACTTCGCCGTCGCGGACAGCGGCTGCGCCAGCTGCGAGGCAGCGGGCACGTAGCCGACCGTCGCGTCGGCGCTCCCGCCGCCGTTGAAGAACTTGAAGATCAGCGCCAGCGCGACGACGATCAGCACCATCACGAGCGTGGTGATGCGGTAGGCCTTCGAATTGACGCGCGTGGTGATTTCCCGCCCGGCGACAAGGCCGACCGCTGACATCGGGCTCATCTGGACATCGGACCCGGTCATGCCGCGGCCTCCTGGTGCTCGGACACGACGGAACGGAACAACTCGGTCAGCGACGGCAGTTTCCGGGCGAATTCCCGCACCGGACCGGTCGCCAGCGCGGCGCGCAGCACCGCCTGGTCGTCCGCGCCGTCGGCCAGTTCCAGCTCGGTCACCGCTCCCCTGCGGCCGATCACGGTCACCCCGGACAGCCCGGCCGCCCAGTTTTCGGGAGCCTCGGGCGCATCGACGAGCAGCCGGGTCGTCCCGCCCGCGCGCAGTTCCGCCACCGTGCCGGACGCTTCCATCCGTCCACTCCGGACAATCCCGATCCGGTCGCACAGCCGTTCCACCAAATCCAGCTGGTGGCTGGAAAACACGACCGGAACGCCTTCGGCCGCCTTCTCCTTCAGCACGTCGCTCATCACGTCGACGGCCACCGGGTCCAGTCCGGAAAACGGTTCGTCCAGCACGAGAATCCGCGGTTCGTGCACCAGCGCGGCGGCCAGCTGCACACGCTGCTGGTTGCCGAGGCTGAGCTTCTGCACCTCGTCGTCGCGGCGCGCGGCCACGCCGAGGCGTTCGGTCCACCGCTCGCTCGACGCCTTCGCCGCGGCGGCGGGCATTCCGTGCAACCGGGCGAGATACGTGAGCTGTTCGCCGACCTTCATTTTCGGGTACAGACCGCGTTCCTCGGGCATGTAGCCGATCTGCCTGCGGGTCTCGTGCGTGATCGGCTCGCCCGCGTAGCGCACCTGGCCCGCGTCGGCGCTCAGCACGCCGAGCGCGATCCGCATGGTGGTCGTTTTGCCCGCCCCGTTGCTTCCGACGAATCCGAAAAGCTCCCCCGGCCGCACGTCGAACGTCATTTTCTCGAGCGCCACGACGGCGCCGTACCGTTTGGAGATCCCGTCGATCTCCAGTCCGGGCTCTGGCATGGCCCGTCCCCCTGTTCTCTTTTCGCCCGGGGTGATCCCCTACCACCCCACCAGGGATCCTAGGCACTTCGGCCGAGCCGCGCCCACCACCTGAGGTCGCTGTCGCGTCCGCCTAAAGTTGCGGGCGCCGCGCGGCACGTAGGATCGGATCCGACATGGCCGACACCACGGGACGCCCAGCGCGCAAGCACCACGGGCTGTCCGCGAAAACCCTGCGCAGCCTGGAGCACGCCTCCGGGCGGCTGGCGAGCGCGAGCGTCGCGGAAATGGAACGCCGCCTGGTGTGGTTCGCGCGGCTGCCCGCCGACCAGCGCGCCAGCGTCCTGCTGATCACGCAGACCGGGGCCAGCGGATTCGTCGCGTGGCTGCGGGATTCGAAGGAAGCGCTGAAGCTCACCACCGAGGCCTTCCGCGACGCGCCGACCGAAGTGTCGCGCTGGATCAGCCTGCGCCAGGCCGTCGCGATGGTGCGGCTCGCGATCGAAGTATTCGAAGAGCAACTCCCCGAATTCGCCGCCTCGGAAGCCGAACGTGCCGCGTTGATCGAAGGAATTCTGCGCTACGGCAGGGAAATCGCTTTCGCCGCGGCCAATTCCTATGCCGCGGCGGCGGAAGCGCGCGGCGCGTGGGACGCCCGGCTCGAAGCGCTCGTGGTCGACGGAATCGTCCGCGGCGACGCCGAAGAATCCGTCCTTTCGCGGGCCGCGGCGCTCGGTTGGGATCCGGCGGCGGCAGCGACTGTGCTGGTGGGGAATCCGCCCTCCGACGACCCGCCGACGGTGGTTTTCGACGTCCGCGCCCGCGCCGCACGGGTCGGCCGCGCGGTACTGCTGTCGGTTCAGGGCTCGCGGCTGGTGATCGTGATCGGCGGCCCCACCGAGGGCGGGCCGAAGGAACGCGAAATCCTCGCCCGGATGTCGACGGTGTTCGCCGACGGCCCGGTCGTGGCCGGTCCGACGGTGCCGACGCTGGCCGAGGCGCACCACAGCGCGGCCGAGGCGTTGTCCGGCCTGCGCGCGGTGGTCGGCTGGCCCGCCGCACCCCGCCCGGTGCGGTCTGACGATTTGCTCCCCGAACGCGCTTTGTCCGGCGACCCCGGCGCGGAGCGGCTGCTGGTCGACCTGGTGGCCCGGCCGCTGGAAGAAGCCGGGGCGGCGTTGCAGCGGACGGTCGAGACCTATCTGGACACTGGCGGGGTGCTGGAACGCTGCGCGCAAACGCTGTTCGTGCACCCGAACACGGTCCGGTACCGGCTGCGCAAAGCCGCCGAACTGACCGGCCGCAACCCGACCGACGCCCGCGACGCGCTGGTGCTGCGGGTCGCGCTCACGGTCGGTCGGCTAGCCCGCGCCCGCGGGCTGTGGTGATCGCCTGGCCGGGCCGCTTGGCTCCCTGCTCCGGCAACCGTCCGCGGCGCGACACCAGTCGAGGACAACTGCACGCGCCCTCGGACACGGCGTCCGCTGCGGAGAAACCCCGACGCCGCGTTGAGTGCGTCCCTGCCCGAATCCGCTCCCGCGTCCGGCGGAGGCGCTGCCGACCTCCGGCCCACACCCGGGCCTGCTCCGCCATCCTCCGAGCCGAGGCGCGAGCACGGCGTGACAGGGGCGTGGCGAGCGCGTGGCGGGTGACAGACTTCACGGCAAGCGCTGGTTGAATCCCACAAGGCGGATGGGTTAAGGACCGGGTTCTCCGGCGGGTCTTTGGAGGTTTCCTCCAATAACGCCGCGCGGACTTGGTGACCGCCCGCAGCCGAAGCGCGAGGGGTCCCGTGGTCTCATAGACAGCGTGACAGTTGCAGTCCTCTCCCCCGGCCAGGGTTCCCAAGCCCCCGGCATGCTCGCTCCGTGGCTCGAACTCGACGGCGCCCGCGCGCGCGTCGAAGAGTGGTCCGCCCGTTCCGGGCTCGACCTGATCCGGCTCGGCACGGAGGCCGGAGCCGAGGAGATCCAGGACACCGCTGTCGCGCAGCCGCTGATCGTCGCGCTGTCCCTGCTGTCCTTCGAGCACCTGCCGGTCGCCGACGACGCGCCGGTCGCCGGCCACTCCGTCGGCGAACTGGCCGCGGCCGCGATCGCCGGCGTGCTCAGCCCGGCCGACGCCGTCGCGCTCGCCGCGGTCCGCGGCGCGGAGATGGCCAAGGCGTGCGCGCTCGAGCCGACGTCGATGGCCGCGGTGATGCTCGGCGACCCCGAGGAAGTCGCCGCGTGGCTGGAAAGCCAGGGCCTCGCCGCCGCGAACCGCAACGGGGCCGGGCAGATCGTCGCCTCCGGGTCCGCCGCCGCGATCGAGCGGATCATCGCCGAGCCGATGGAGGGCACGAAGATCCGTGCGCTCAAGGTCGCCGGCGCCTTCCACACGCCCTACATGGCCCCCGCGGAAGACGCCCTCCGCGAGCACGCCGCCGGTCTCTCCCCGGCCGACCCGACGCGCCCGCTGCTGTCCAATGCCGACGGTCAGGTCGTCACCAGCGGCGCGGAGTACCTGCGCAGGCTCGTCGCCCAGGTGACCCGCCCGGTCCGCTGGGACCTCACCATGGACGGGCTCGTCTCGCTCGGCGTGGACCGCACCGTCGAACTGGCGCCCGCGGGCACCCTGACCGGACTGGTCAAGCGGCAGCTCAAGGGCGTCGTCACCACTACCACCGCGCTGAAGTCGCCCGCCGAGCTGGCGAAGCTGCGCGAGGAGGACGCCCAGTGACCGCCCGCCCCACCCTTCGCCTCGCCCAGGGCGCCCCCGCCGCCCGCATCCTCGGCTTCGGCAGCTACCAGCCGGACCGGATCGTCACGAACGACGACCTGTCGCAGGTCATGGACACCAGCGACCAGTGGATCCGCGACCGCGTCGGCATCATCGAGCGGCGGTTCGGCGAGAAGGACGACGTGCTGGTCGACTACGCCGTCGCCGCCGGGTCCGAAGCGCTCGCCGACGCGGGCATCGACGCGTCCGAAGTGGACACCGTCATCGTGCCCAACTGCACCATGCCGTCCCCGATCCCGAACGCGGCCGGGCAGGTCGCCGCGCGGATCGGCGTCCCGAGCCCCGGCGCGTTCGACCTCAACGCCGCGTGCGCCGGATTCTGCTACGGCCTCGGCGTCGCCTCCGACCTCGTGCGCGCGGGCTCGGCGAAGAAGGTCCTCGTGATCGGCGCGGAGAAACTCACCGACGTCGTGGACCCGACCGACCGCGCGAACGCGATCATCTTCGCCGACGGCGCGGGAGCCGCGGTGGTCGGCGGATCCGACGAGCCGGGCATCGGCCCGGTCGTCTGGGGCAGCGCGGGCGACCTCGTCGACCTCATCTACATGCGCGACCACCAGTGGATCTACCAGGAGGGCCAGTCGGTCTTCCGCTGGGCGACCACGCAGATCGCGCCGATCGCGCTGCGCGCGCTGGAAGCCGCCGGGCTGCAACCGTCCGATGTGGACGTGCTGGCCCCGCACCAGGCGAACCTCCGGATCGTCGAGTCGATCGCCAAGAAGCTGCGCGCCAAGGGGGCGCGCGAGGACATCGTGGTGGCCGACGACATCAAGTACTCGGGCAACACCTCGTCCGCCTCGATCCCCATGGCGCTGGACCACATGCGCAAGGCCGGGACGGCGAAAAGCGGCGACGTGGTGCTGGCGGTCGGCTTCGGAGCCGGGCTTTCCTATGCCGCGCAGGCGTTCGTCCTGCCCTGAGCGATACTTCCCCCGCGGGCGCCGTGCCCGCGAGCGGACCTCCAGAAGAACCGAGAAGGGAACAACACCGATGGCTGACAACACTGAGATTCTCGCCGGCCTCGCCGAGATCGTCGAAGAGGTCGCCGGCGTGGCTCAGGACGACGTCACCGAGGAGAAGTCGTTCGTGGACGACCTGGACATCGACTCGCTGTCGATGGTCGAGATCGCCGTGCAGGCCGAGGACAAGTTCGGCGTCAAGATCCCGGACGACGAGCTGGCCAACCTGAAGACCGTCGGCGACGCGGTGAACTACGTGTCCGCCAACTCGAAGTAAGTCCTCTTCGTACCCGGGCCCCGGTCCGGAGCCGACCTTGGGGAGACACCCATGAGCAACATCGACGTCGTGATCACCGGCATGGGCGCGACCACGCCGCTGGGCGGGGACGTCGCGTCCACCTGGGACGGTCTGCTGGCCGGCCGCAGCGGGATCCGCACGATCGAGGCGGACTGGGCGGAGGAGCTGGACCTGCCGGTGCGGATCGCGGCGCAGCTCGCCGTCGAGCCGACCGACATCCTGCCCCGCGTGCAGGCCCGCCGGCTCGACCGGTGCGAGCAGGTGGCGATCATCGCCGCCCGCCAGGCCTGGGCCGACGCCGGGTTCGCCGAGCAGACCGACGAGCACGCCGACGTCGAACCGGAACGCCTCGGCGTCTCGATCGGCACCGGGGTCGGCGGGCCGGTGACCCTGCTGACCCAGAACGATCTGTTGCACCAGCAGGGTCTTCGCAAGGTGTCGCCGCTGACCGTGCCGATGCTGATGCCGAACGGGCCCGCCGCGCACGTGGGCATCGACCTGAAGGCGCGGGCCGGGGTGCACTCGCCCGCGTCGGCGTGCGCGTCCGGGGCCGAGGGCATCGCGAACGGCTTCGAGATGATCCGGTCCGGACGGGCCGACGTGGTGGTCGCGGGCGGTTCCGAGGCCTGCATCCACCCGATCACCGTCGCCGGGTTCGCCCAGGCGCGCACGGTGTCGACCCGCAACGACGACCCGGCCGCGGCGTCGCGTCCGTTCGACGTGAGCCGCGACGGCTTCGTGCTCGGCGAGGGCTCCGGCGTCGTCGTGCTCGAGCGGGCCGACCGCGCGAAGGCCCGCGGCGCGCGGATCTACGCGAAGCTGGCCGGCTACGGCCTGACGTCCGACGCCTACCACATCACGGGCAACCACCCGGAGGGCATCGGGCAGATCGCGGCGATGCGCGCGGCGATGACGATGGCCGGACTGTCCCCTTCGGACATCGGCCACGTGAACGCGCACGCGACGTCCACTGTGGTCGGCGACATCGGCGAGGCGGCCGCGATCCGGTCGGCGATCGGCGAGCACCCGGTGGTCACCGCGCCGAAGGGCGCGCTCGGCCACCTCGTCGGCGGGGCGGGCGCGGTCGAGGGCATCGCGACGATTCTCGCGCTGTACGAGGGCGTCGTGCCCGCGACGCTGAACCTCACCGAACTGGACCCGAAGGTGCAGCTCGACGTCGTGGCCGGGGAGAACCGCAAGGTCGAACTCGCCGCGGCGCTGTCCAACTCGTTCGGTTTCGGCGGGCACAACACCGCGCTGCTGTTCACGCCGGCGAACTGAGTTTCCTTTTCACGCTGAAGGGCCCCGCGGGAATTTCCCGCGGGGCCCTTCAGCGTTTCAGCGGAGTTTTCAGCACTTGTCGTGTTCGGTGGCCGTGCCGTCGACGGTGTCGATCCGGTACGAACCGTGCTCGTACTTCATCGGCAGCACCAGCCGCCAGTGGATGCACTTCTCCTGGAAGTCGACCGGGGCCTCGTTGAGCGACTGCGTGCTGGTGAACCCGACCAGCGCCCGCAGCGTTCCCTGCGCACCCGGTTCGATCCGGTACAGCATGACGTCGACGTCCTTCGTGGACTGGAAGCTCCGGTGGAAGTCGTACTCCGGCATCTTGCTGCGGCGCGCGTCGCTGACGGTCTCCGCCCAGGCGTCGTAGTCCTTCTGGTTCACCGCGGTGAAATACGCCTTCAGCACCGTGCGGACGGCCTCGTCCTGCGGGTGGTTCTGGGCGTCCGGGGTGACCCCGACCTCGATCGCACCGGACTTGTCGGCCGCACCGCCGCTGGTCGTGGCGGACGGCGCCATGGCTTCGCCGTCGGCCGCGCGAGGGGAATCGGGGCGGCGGTACAGCTCGCGGGCGAGCAGACCCCCGGCGACGGTGATGGACAGCACCACCACGAGCACGGGGATCAACCACCGCTGACGGGACGGCGGGGCCGGGTGAACGCTCACCCGGGTGAGGGTACCGCCCTCGTTCACCCGACCTGGTGCAGCCAGGTGACCGGGGCGCCATCGCCCGCGTGCCGGTACGGCTCGAGTGCCTCGTCCCAGGCCGCGGCGAGGAGTTCGTCGAGTTTGTGCGCGAGGGTTTCGCCGCCGCGGGTCATGCTGACGAGCGCGCGCAGCTGGTCCTCGCCCACGACGATGTCGCCGTTGGCGCTGGTCCGGCCGTGCCAGAGCCCGAGTCCGGGCGCGAAGCAGAACCGCTCGCCGTCGACGCCCGCGCTGGGTTCCTCGGTGATCTCGAAGCGCACCATCGGCCACGCCTTGAGGGCACCGGCGAGTTTGCCCGCGGTTCCCGCGGGCGCGCTCCAGCTGCATTCGGCCCGGAGCTGTCCCGGACTGGCCGGCTGGGCCGTCCACTTCAGCTCGACACGGGCACCAAGGGTGCCCGAAATAGCCCACTCGACGTGCGGACATACCGCAGACGGCGACGAGTGGACGTACACCACGCCTCGGGTGCTGCCACGGGTGCTCACTGCTGACCTCCGCTTGTTCGACGAGGGACGTCTTCCCCTACGACCTCTCGAACCTTGCGCAGGTTGCGTAGCCTCCACGGCAGTTCCCGACCTGTGTAGCACATTCTGCACCCCAACCGTGCCGTTTGGCCACATGAACACCACAAGTCGCAGCGGACGACCCATTGTGGTGAGCCACGCCGACGCGAGGGCGCGGAGCACGGTTCCGGCGGCCCGGCACGCTAGCGTGGTGCACCGGAAACGCTGCGGATTCGACAGGAGAATTTCGGTGCGACTGGTCCGTCTCGGGCAGCAGCCCTCGCGCGTCGCGGAAGACGTGCGGGCCGCACTGGCCTCCCTCGGCCGGGGGAGCACGGTGATCGGCGGCGTAGCGCTCGTCGGCGCCCGCCCGACCGGAGACCGTCCGGTCGAGGCGGTGGTCGTGCTGCCCGCGGGTGTGCTGGTCGTGATCGGCGTGGACCTGCCCGACCCGGCCCTGCGCCTCGAAGCCCCGCTGAGCGGCCCGTGGAAAGCGGACGGCTGGCCGCTGGTCCACGGCGACGACGTCAACCCCGCCACCGAAGCGCTCGACCTGTCCCAGGAATGCGAACGCCGCATCGCGGAACTCGGCGGCGGCCCGGTCGGCACGATCGTGGCGGTCGGCCCGTACGTGGAGACTGTCGACCAGCCGCCGGGCGACCTCGCGGGCCCGGTCCGGGTGCTGCACCCGACACCGACGACCATGCTGGCCGCGACGGTGTCTCTGGCCACGGCGCGGCATCCGCGGTCGGTGGACCAGGCACGCGCGTTGATCGCGGCGCTGGCACCGGACGCGCCGGAGCTTTCGGACGAGGTTTTGCGCGGGGAAGGGTTCGTGCGGTTCGCGGACGACGTTCCGGTTCCTCCTGGGCCTCGGTCCGCTGGGGCTGGTTCTGGTGCGGCAGCGAGCCAAGGCGGCAGTGGCCCGGCGAGCAATAGCGCTCCAGTCGCGAACTCCGGTTCCCCGACGGGCCCTGCTTCCGGAGGCAACGCCGGGTCGAGCACAGCCGTCGGCCTGGGAACGGCCGGGGTCTCCGCAGGAGCCGCCAGCGCCGCCGCGGCGATGTCCGGCCCCGCCGGAACCGCTGCCACGGGTTCGGACTCGCCTGGTCCGGGAAACTCCGCTCCAGCCTCGGCCAAGGCCAATGCCGCCGGGCCGGGCACCGCCAGTTCCGGCACAACCTCCTCCGGCGCGGCCGGATCGAACGCGGCCGAGTCCGGCACCGCTTCCTCCGGTGCCGCCGGATCGGGCGCAGCCACCTCCGGAGCCATCGAGGCGAACGCCGCGGCTCCCTCCGCTGCCACTGGACCGGGCGCCGTCGCTCCAGGCGCCGTCGGGGTGAACGTCGCCGGTTCCGGTTCGGCCGAGCCCGGCGCTGCTGGGCCGGGTCCGGCCGGTTTCCCCAGCGCCGGAGCCGATGCCGCGCCTGGACGATCCGCTGGGGATGCCGTCCCCGGCGCCGCGGGGCCGCAAACCCCAGCCGGCACCGCGGATACCCGAGGGCTTCCCGTCTTCCCCGGCGCCAGCAACGGCACCACGGCGCCGAAGGCCGCTGCTTCCCCCAGCAACCCTTCCCCCGCACCGAAATCCGCCGCTTCCCCGGTGCCGCGGCCGAAGATCATCGCGGTGCGGCCGCCTCGGCCGGAGATTCCGTCGATCGAACTGGAGTCGCTTTCCGAAGCGCCTACCGAGTCGGCTGACCCGCCCGAGGCTCCGACCGAGAAGATGCCGTCTCCGGCTAAGCCGCAGCCTGCCGGACGTCCGCACGGAGCCGTTCCGCCGGTCGTGCCCGGGCATGTTCCCGGGCCGAGCAGCCCCCCGCGAGGTGCGCCTCAGCCTGCGCGACCGGCTCCTGCCGCGGGCGCGGGAGCCGGATCGAGGACAGTCAGTCCCGGAGCTGGAGCAGGGGCAAACACCGCTGCAGGACCTGGCACCAGGACAGCCGGAACAGGGGCAACCGCGGGTGCGGGAACCGGAGCCGGAGCCGCCGCGGCAGGACCCAGCACCGGGGCAGGCGGAGCAGGAACCGGCGCCGGAGCGGGCCCGAACTCCCCGGCCGGGCCTGGAAAACCGGCCTCCCGGACGGTCAAGTGGGTGCCGATCGCGGCGATCGTCTTGCTGGTCGTCCTGGTGGTGTCGGCGATCGTCGTGGCGACCAGCGGCGGCGACGAGACAACGGCGGCACCGCCCGCCAGCAGTGCGCCGCCGAGCAGCGTTCCGAGCCCGGTGCCGAGCAGCGCGAAGTCGAGCGCCCCGCCGGCCCCGACTCTCACCTTCGAACCCCGCGCGAGCAGCGCCGACCAGAAGTGCGCCTCGCACGCTTTCGGGGACGTCCAGGCGAGCCTCCAGCAAACCAGTTGCTCCGCGGTCCGCCGCGCGAGCTACACGGCGCTCGTGGACGGGCGGCCGGCCGCGGTCACTGTCGCGGTGGTCGAGTTTCCCGATGCCGGGCAGGCCGATCACCTGAAGCAGATCGCCGACAACCCGGGCGGCGGCGGAATCCTGGACGTCGCCACGGAAACCGGCAAGTGGCCTTCGGGGCCGCCGCAGTTCGACGGCGCCGCCTACGCCAGCAAGATCGACGGGAACGGCGTCCGGATCGTGCAAGCGGTCTGGCAACCCGGACCGTCCACTGCGGACGATCCCGGCCTCGCCCGCGCGGCGAAAGGCGCGCTCGACTTGCAGCTGCCGTCCTGAGGGAACGGCCCACCGGCCGAGACCGCGTTCAGCTCGCCGCTGCCTTGCCGAGCGAACGCCTCACTGCCACCCGTTCTCCAACAGGTCGAACGCCACGTCCACAACCCGCGGCGGATCGTCCGACCGATCGGCCAGCACAGCCGTCTCCAGCGCGAAATGGGCCAGCACCGCACACCGCGAATCCCCCTCCGGCGCGCCGGTTTCCTCCGCGATCACGCGGCTCAGCGTGTGCTCGTGGCCCATCCACATCTTGTGCCAGTACTCGGCTAGCGCGGGCGTCTCCCGCACCAACCGCAGCAGCGGCGCGGCTTCCGCGCGGATGCCGGAGGTCGCCCGCACGTGGATGTGCGCGCGGAGCGCCTCCAGCACCGACGTGCCCTCCGGCCGGTCGCGGACGGCCGAGACCAGCGCCTCGTCCACCTCGGGCTCCCGGTCGAAAACGAGCGCTTCCTTCGTCGGGAAGTGCTTCATCAGCGTGGTGGTGGACACGTCGGCGGCGTCGGCGATCTCGCGCACGGTCACCTGGTCGTAGCCGCGCTCGAGGAACATCCGCAGGGCAGCGTCGGCCAGCGCCTGGCGGGTCGCCGCCTTTTTGCGTTCACGACGGCCGGGAACGGGGGCGCTGGTCATGCCCCGACGTTACCGGACCGGCACCGCCGTTCAGAGCCCGTAAGCCTCCAGCAGCCGCAGCCACACCTCGCTGATCGTCGGGAACGCGGGGACCGCGTGCCACAACCGGTCCAGCGGCACCTCGCCGACGACCGCGATCGTCGCCGAGTGCAGCAGTTCCGCCACGTCCTGGCCGACGAACGTGACACCCAGCACGACGCCGCGTTCGGTGTCGACGACCATGCGCGCTTTGCCCTGGTACCCATCAGCGTGCAGGGAGGAACCGGCGACCGCGATGTCGATGTCCACCACCCGGTCCGCGGATCCGTCGCGCGCCTCGGTGAGGCCGACTGACGTCACTTCCGGGTCGGTGAACACCACCTGCGGCACCGCGTGGTGGTCGGCGGTCGCGCTGTAGCGGCTCCACGGTTCGGTGGAGATCTCCTCGCCGCGGGCGCGGGCGGCGACCGAGTCCCCGACGACGCGAGCGGCGTATTTTCCCTGGTGGGTCAGCAAAGCACGACCGGTGACGTCACCCGCGCCGTACAGCCAGCCACCCTCCACAGCAGACACTCGGCCGCTTTCGTCGACCTGGAGCGGACCGTCGGCGGGCAGGCCGAGGACGTCCAGCCCGATTGTGCCGGTCGCGGGCGCGCGACCAGTGGCGACCAGGAGCTCGTCGACGACGATCTCGCCGCCGCCGGACAGTTTCAGCCGAGTTCCACCGTCCACACTGGACACTTCGCTCAAGCCCGAGTTCGGGTGCACGCGGACGCCTGCCTCGCGCAATCCGTCCAGGACCAGGTCTCCGGCGAACTCCGGCAGCCGAGGCAGCGGGCGTTCGCCGGTGATCACGAGGTCGACCTGCGCGCCGAGCCGGGCCCACGCCTGCGCCATTTCGACGCCGACCACGCCGCCGCCGAGCACGCCGAGCCGTCCGGGCACCTCGGTCGCCGACGTCGCTTCCCGCGAGCCCCACGGCTTGATGGTGTCCAGCCCCGGAATCCGCGGCGTGCGCGGGACGCTGCCAGTGCACACGATCACCGCGTGCCGGGCGGAGAAAACGCGGCCGTCGTCGAGTGTGACCTCGCGCTCGCCGGTGATCCGGCCGTAGCCGCGCACGGGTTCGATGCCCGCGCCGCGCGCCCATTCGACCTGTCCGGAGTCGTCGCCCTTGCCGGTGAACCAGTCGCGGCGCGCGAGCACCTTCTCCGCGTCGAGCCCGTCGCCGATCGGCACGCCGGGCATCCGCTTGGCCGCGGCGAGCAGGTTTCCCGGGCGCAGCAACGCCTTGCTCGGGATGCACGCCCAGTACGAACACTCCCCGCCGAACCGTTCGTGTTCGAGGAGCGCCACCTTGAGCCCGCCCTTGGCGGCCCGTTCCGCCGCCACTTCCCCGACCGGACCCGCCCCGATGACCACGACGTCGAAAGTCTCTGCTGCCATGGGCACAGCGCACACCACCGCGCAGGTTCGCGCAAGCCTGCCGGTATTCTCGTACGAGAGCTGCAAGAAACCGGCGGCACCGCGGAATCCGGGTCGTCGCCGTGCCGGTTGCACGCACGACCACGATCGAGCACGGGAGGCTCCCATGGCGAGGAACACTGCTGTCCGCACTCAGGACGACCTGACCGGAGGACGCGCGGCCGAGACCGTCGCGTTCGCGCTGGACGGCGTCGAGTACGACATCGACCTCGGCGCCCGCAACGCGGCCGCGCTCCGGCGACTGCTGGAGCGGTACGCCAAGGCGGGCCGCCGGACGGGCGGGCGGAAGCTGCGGCCGCGGCTGGTCGCCGGCGCGAAGAAGGCCGAGGCGAAGCCGGTGGCGGAAAAGGCCGCCGCGGCGGGCAAGGCCGGGAAAGCCGTTGCCGGCAAGAAGACCGCTGCCGCCGGTACCGCGAAGACCGCGGCGAAGACTGCCCGAACGGGTGGCGCGACCGGGACCGCCCGCAAGGCCCCGGCGAAGTCCGCGGCAGCCAAGCCCGCCGCGACCAAGACCACGGCGAAGTCGACGAGCGCCGCGGCAACCAAGACCGCCGCCAAGTCGGCAAAGGCCGCTGCGGTCAAGGCTCCCGCCGCGAAGACCGCGACTGCCAAGGCGCCCGCACCCGCGAAGACCGCGACCGCCAAGACCTCCGCAGCCGCGAAGACCGCCGCTCCGGCAACGGCCAAGTCCGCCGCCAAGCCGCGCCGCCGTGCGGCCGGCGCGGTGCCGCAGGTGCTGTTCTCCTCCTCCGGCAACTGATCCGTCCGTGCGGGGAACCCTGCGGGACTCTGATTCCGCAGGGTTCCCCGCACGGACTTTCGGCCAGGGCAAGGCGATTACGAACGCTGCCGTCCCTCGGCATGCCACTCCGGGTACTCGTAACGGCTCCACAGCAATGCCCGCTGCCGTTCCAGCTCTCCCGCCGTCGGTTCGCGCGGCGGGAGCGGACCGAGCAGTCCCGCCGCGGCCGCGCGGACGGTGTCTTCCACTTCCGCCAGCGGCAGCCGTACCCCGTGCTCAAGCAGGGACGCGACCTTGCTCCGGTGCGAATCCAGCGGCTTCGGGTCCGGCGGCGGACCGGTGAGATAAGCGCCGACGCGAGCGGCATCGGTGTCGACCAGCAGCGTCGAATGCGCCAGCAACACGTCTTTGGTCCGGAACACCGCGAACCCGCACAGTTTCGCGTCGCCGACGAAGATCCCTCGGTCGCCGATCCTGGCCGGGAGACCGAGTTTCTCCACCGCGGCGGACATCACGAGGCCGAGCATTTCCAACGGACGCGGCGCCGGGCCGGGCAGCACGAGCGTCACGTTGAGATTGCCCGGGTCGTGGAACACCGTGCCGCCGCCACTGGCTCGCCGCAGCACGGGAACCCCGTCACGAGCGCATTCGGCCACGCGAACTTCGCGCGCGATTCGCTGGCCACGGCCGACCACGACGCACACTGGATTCCGCCACAGCCACACCACCGGGCCCGTCGGGCCCTCGCGCAGCAGTGCTTCGTCGAACGCCAGGTTTTCGGCTGGGTCGGTGAATTCGGCTCGGACTTCCGACCCGCTCGGCATAGCGTTCCTCCACGATCTGCTGGACCCCGGGATCGTAGAACAGGCTCAGAAAGCGGCCGGTCCGAGCAGGTCCCAGCGGTTGCCGGCGATGTCGCGGAACACGACGACCCGGCCGTAGGGCTCGGTCCGCGGTTCGCCGAGGAACTCCACCCCGGCGTCCCGCATCCGCTCGTAGCTGGCCGCGAAGTCGTCCACCCGCAGGAAAAACCCGACCCGGCCGGCGTGCTGGTCGCCGACCGCGCGGGACTGCCGTTCGCCGTCGGCCTGAGCCAGGAGGATGCCGGTTTCGCCGCCGGGCGGGCGGACGACCACCCACCGTTTGGGGCGGCCGTCGTTGGTGAGCGACGGCGAGTCCTCGGCCAGGTCGAAGCCCAGCGCGCGGGTGAAGAAGTCGATCGCCTCGTCGTAGTCGTCGACGATGATCGCGGTCAGCTGCAGGAAGGCCATGCCGCTAAGGCTGCCAGTGCGGCACGCCGAGCAGGATCATCCGGAGCCGTTTTTCGGCCGCGACCAACGTGCGCTCGTCGGCCGCGGTGTCCCCGGGGCGGATTTCCAGCAGTTCGGCGACCGTGCCGAGCATCGCGGTGACGATGAGGTCGGCCAGCAGGTGCAGGTCCTCGGTGGGCCAGGTGCGCAGCGGATCGAAGCGCGCCAGGTCCAGCGCCAGATCGCTGGAGAACATCCGCATCTCGACCGCGATCGCCCGGGACACCGCGCCGGGCCCGGCGTAGCGCTCGCGCGTGACGAACCGGAAGTGGTCCTCGTGCTCGCGGACGTGCCGGTGCAGCGTGTGCACCGAAGCCCGGATCATCCCGCCGTAGCCGCTCTGCTCGGTGCGCGCGCCGCGAAGGAGGCCGCGCAGCGTGCGCGTGGTCTCCTCGACCAGCGCGACGCCCAGCTCCTCCATCGACGAGAAATGCCGGTAGAACGCCGTCGGCACGATGCCCGCGCCTTTCGCGACCTCGCGCAGCGAAAGGCTGGCGAAACTCCGGTCGGCGAGCAGGTCGAGCGCCGCGTCGAGCAGCGCCTGACGGGTGCGCTGTTTGCGCTCCTGCCGGCTCACCGGGCCGGCCGGCTCCTCGGCTGCGGACACGTCGAGCAGCGTACTGGCGATCGCCGCATGGCCCACGTCACATCACCTCGCTTCCGCGTTGACAGGCCCCGGGGCCTTGACCCCACACTAGTCAGTGTACGACTGTGCACTCAAACTTCTGGAGGGGTGATGACCGCACTGCTCCCGCGCCGCGTGCGCGGACTCGTCTCGCTCGCCGAGGCGCTGCTCACCCCGCACGGCGCGGACCGGTACCTCGAACTGGTCGACCCGATGCTGGTGCGGCGCGAGATCCGCGGCCGCGTCACCGCCGTGCGGCATCAAACGCCGGACACCGTCACCTTCACGGTGCGGCCGAGCCGGGCGTGGCAGGGCTTCCGCGCCGGCCAGTACGTGCGGATGCAGGTGGAGATCGACGGCGTGCGCCGGACCCGCTGCTACTCGCCGTGCGGCGCGCAAGGCAGCGGCGACCTGGAGTTCACCGTGAAAGCCGACCCGAAGGGCCTGGTGTCGCGGCATCTGCAGAACACCGAGGTCGGCGCGGTGGTCGGTCTTTCGCCCGCAGATGGCGAGTTCACCCTGCCGTCGCCGCGGCCGGACCGGATCGTGCTGATGAGCGGCGGCAGCGGGATCACGCCGGTGCTCGCGATGGCCCGGACGCTCGTCGCCGAGGGACACCCCGGCGAGATCGTGTTCCTGCACTACTCGAACACCCCCGCGGACGCGCTCTACCGGGCAGAACTCGCCGAACTCGCTGCCCGGCACCCGGCGTTCCGCGTGGTCCACGCCCACACCCACGCCCGCCGCGGCGGCGACCTGCACGGCCTGTTCTCCGTCGAGCACCTGGAGAAGGCCGCGCCGTGGTTCCGCGAGGCCGAGACGTTCCTCTGCGGCCCCGCTCCGCTGATGGCCGCCGCCCGTGAACTCTTCGGGAACGAGGGGTTGAGTGCACAACTGCACACCGAAGAGTTCACGGCAGCACCGTTGACCTTCGCCGCGGAGGCCGCCGAAGGCCGGGTGCGCTTCGCCCGCAGCGGCCGGGAGTGCGACAACTCCGGCAAGCCGCTGCTCGAACAGGCCGAGGACGCGGGCCTGACGCCGGAACACGGGTGCCGGATGGGCATCTGCTTCTCCTGCACGCAGCTCAAAACCGCCGGACGCGTCCGCAACGCCCGCACCGGCGAGGTCTCCGGCGAGGAGAACGAAGAAATCCAGCTCTGCGTCAGCGTCCCCGTCGGGGACGTCGAAATCGACGCCTGACCACCGGAGGAAGCATCATGACCGGTCTGCAGGACCGCCTGACCCCCGAACAGGTCGAGGAATTCGGCCGCGAACTCGACGCGCTGCGCCAGCGGATCGTCGACGACCTCGGCGAGGAAGACCTCGAGTACATCCGCAAGATCATCAAGACCCAGCGCGCGCTGGAGGTGACCGGCCGGGGCCTGCTGTTCGCCGGCTTCCTGCCGCCCGCGTGGCTGGCGGGCGTCGCGGCGCTGTCGGCGGCGAAAATCCTGGACAACATGGAGATCGGCCACAACGTGATGCACGGCCAGTACGACTGGACGCGCATCCCGGAGCTGAGCTCGCAGCGGTTCGAATGGGACACCGTCGCGCCGTCGGAGAACTGGCGGCATTCGCACAACTACATCCACCACACGTACACCAACATCGTCGACAAGGACCGCGACGTCGGCTACGGAATCCTGCGGATGGACCCGGCGCAGAAGTGGCATCCGTACTACCTGGGCAACCCGGTGTACGCGACGCTGCTCGCGCTGCTGTTCCAGTGGGGCGTCATGCTGCACGACCTGGAGGTCGACCGGGTGGTGAAGGGCGAGCGAACCTGGGCGGAAAACGTCCCGGTGCTGCGCCGGATCGTCCGCAAGGCCTCGCGCCAAATCGGCAAGGACTACGTCCTGTTCCCGCTGCTCACCGGCCCGCTCGCGCCGCTGACGCTGCTGGGCAACGCGAGCGCCAACCTGGTCCGCAACCTGTGGGCGTTCTCGATCATCTTCTGCGGCCACTTCCCGGCGGACGTCGAGAGCTTCACCGAGGAAGAGACCGAGAACGAAACGCGCGGCCAGTGGTACCTGCGCCAGATCCTGGGCTCCGCGAACATCACCGGCGGCCCGCTGTTCCACATTCTGTCCGGAAACCTCTCGCACCAGATCGAGCACCACCTGTTCCCGGACCTGCCCGCGCGCCGCTACCCGCAGATCGCGGGCGAGGTGCGGGAAATCTGCGAACGCTACGGCCTGCCCTACAACACCGGCCCTCTGCACAAGCAGTTGTGGTCGGTGGCCAAGAAGATCGCGCGGCTGGCCCTCCCCGGAACCCCGGCCCCGCCCGCTACCGTGGACCCCGAACGGCAACTCCGAGCAGCCTGAGGAAGCCCATGGTCGGCCCATTCGAAAGTGGCAAGGACACCGTGCAGGAGCTGACGGAGTCCGCGGCCACCCACATCGGCAACATCGCCACGATAATTACGGGCGCGGTCCGCGACATAGCCCGCGAAACCGGTGACTGGTTCACCGACGTCATCGAAATGCGCGAAGCAGCCCAACGCGCCAAAGAAGACGACGCCCGCCTAGACCAATCCCACGAAACAGACTGACCCGCAGCAAGTGCGTGAGGGGAACCCTGCGGAACTCTGATTCCGTCAGGGTTGCCCTCACGACACTCCACCGGCAGTGAGGGGCCCCTTCCCGGACCGCCGCCCGCCAGCCGGATGCGCCCCAATGCGGCATTGGGTGCATCCCACGCACCGAACGCCACATTGGGTGCATCCGACGCACCCAATGCCACATTGGGGCGCAAGCCCGCCCCAGCCACTAACCGCAGCCGACGCACCCACCCATCGAGGCACCCAGCCCCTCCCCCGCACCCCGATACGAAGCCTCCCTGCGGGCGGCGGGTGCTTGTCAAGGCATCTTTCCCGCCTTGACAAGCACCCGCCGCCCGTCAGCACAATCAAGCTTCGGGGTGCCCCACGCAAGCCCGAGCCAATGTCGCCGCCAGGCGACGAGGTAGGGCTATCCCCCACCCCAACCCACCAGCCACCCCGCTACCCCCGCACGGCACAACCCGGCACACTCACCCCAGTGACCACCACCCCGCCCCGCCCCGCGCGGACCCCAGGTCACCAGATAAACCTCACCGACCTCCGCCGCCTCTGGCCCCCAACCCCTCGCCAGGCCCTCACCGAAGCCGCCTGGACAGCCGCCACCGGCCTCATCCCCCTGCTCTCCGTAATCATCCTCCTGGCGGGAACCACCCTCGGCCTGGCCTTGACTCCGATCTTCCTAGGCCTCCTCATCCTCACCACGGTCCTCAAAACCGCCAAGCTCTTCGGCGGCCTCCACCGCCGCCTGGCCGCGAAACTCCTGAACCTCCCGCTCCCGCCCCCGCCGAGAACCGACCTCAAACCAGGCCTCTGGAACTGGCTGACCGCCCGCCTCTCCGACCGCACAGCCTGGCGATCCGTCGCGTACCTCCTGGTCCGCCTCCCCACCGCGCTGCTGTCTCTCCTGGGCACCGGCACCCTCGGCTTCTACGGCCTGGCCTCCTTCACCTACCCCTTCACCTGGCTCCTCGAGACCAGACCCGGCCACGGCCTCCCGGTCTTCAACATCCAGAGCGACAACTGGATCGGTTCCCTGGCCTGGTGCATCTCCGGCATCCTGATCCTGGCGGTCTGGCCCGCCGTAGTGCACCTCGTCACCGGCGTAGACCGCCTCCTCCTCCGCACCCTGGTCGCCGACCCGGGCCTGCGCGAACGAGTCCGCTTCCTCGAAGAAACCCGCGCCACCGCACTGGACGAAGCAGCGGAACAACTCCGCCGCATCGAACGCGACCTCCACGACGGCGCCCAAGCCCAACTGGTCGCCATGGCCATGAAACTGGGCCTGGCAAAAGAAGAACTGGCCACCGACGTCGTCGACCTCGACCAGATCCGCACCTTGGTCGACGCGGCCCACAGCAACGCCAAACAAGCCCTCACCGAACTACGCGACCTGGCCCGCGGCATCCACCCCGCGGCACTGGACAAGGGCTTGAGCCTCGCACTGTCCACATTGGCCAGCTCTGCCGATTTCTCCGCGACAGTCACCGTGGAACTGAGCCGCCGCCCGCCGCCGTCGCTGGAAACGATCGTCTACTTCGCCGCCGCCGAGCTCATGACCAACACGTCCAAACACGGCGCCGGACGCTGCACAGTCCTGGTCGAAGACCGCGAAGACGTCCTGCGGCTGACCGTAATCGACCACGGCGCAGGCGGTGCCGCGGTCATCCCCGGCGGCGGACTGGCCGGCATCGCCGAACGCCTCCGCCCGGCCGACGGCGAACTGTCCGTCTCAAGCCCGGCAGGCGGCCCGACCGTTGTCACCGCCACGCTCCCGCTGCCCCGCTAAGCTCGGTGAAATGAGGGGGAAATCGTGCGGATCGTGATCGCGGAGGACTCGGCCATCCTGCGCCAGGGTCTCGTCGAATTGCTGGGCCTGCGCGGCCACGAGGTAGCAGCGGCAGTGAAGAACGCCGACGACCTCCGCACCGCCGTCCGCGAGCATCAGCCCGATGTGTCCATTGTGGACATCAGAATGCCGCCGACCCACACCGACGAAGGCTTGCGCGCGGCAATCGACCTCCGCGCCGAACGGCCCGGCTGCGCGATTCTCGTCTTCTCACAGTACGTCGAGACCAATTACGCCAAGCAACTCCTCGCCGGGGAAGCGGGCGCGGTCGGCTACCTGCTGAAGGACCGCGTCGCCGAGGTGTCGGACTTCCTCACCGCGCTGGAACGTGTCGCCGCCGGCGAGACGGTGCTCGATCCGGAAGTCGTCCGCCAGCTGTTCGCGACCACCGGCCAGGCCGGTCCGCTCGCCGAGCTGACGCCGCGCGAACGCGAGATCCTCGGCCTGATGGCGCAGGGCCGGTCGAACTCGGCGATCGCGGCGGAGGCGTTCCTGTCCGCGGGCTCGGTCGAGAAGTACGTGACGAGCATCTTCGGCAAGCTGGGCCTGCCTCCGTCGGACGGGCACAACCGGCGCGTCCTCGCCGTGCTCCGCTATCTCGATTCCTGACGCCTACCCTGGCGGTATGTACTCCACCGAGATCGAGGTGCACACCGGCAACACCGCGGTCGTGCACAACCTGACCCGGGAGGCCGAGAGGTTCCTGCGCGACGCCGACGCCACCGACGGCCTGCTGCACGTGTGGGTGCCGCACGCGACGGCCGGGCTCGCCGTGCTGGAAACCGGCGCGGGCAGCGACGACGACCTCCTCGCCGCGCTCGACGACCTGCTCCCCCGAGACAGCCGCTGGCGCCACCAGCACGGCACTGGCGGTCACGGCCGCGACCACGTGCTTCCGGCGTTCCTGCCGCCGTATGCCACCGTGCCGGTGCTCGGCGGCGTGCTGCTGCTCGGCACCTGGCAGTCGGTGTGCCTGGTGGACACGAACGTCGACAACCCCGTCCGCCGGGTCCGCTTCAGCTACCTCACCGGCTGATCCCGCCGTAGCATCGCTGCCGTGACGGCCATTCGCGCGCACCGGCTGGTGCTCTGGGACATCGACCACACGCTCGTCGACTACACCGGGCTCGGGATCGGCTGGTACGGCGCCGCGCTCTCCGCCGCGACCGGCGCGGAGTTCCGCACGCCCCCGGACTTCGGCGGCCGGACCGAACGCGCGATCACCGCCGACGTGCTGACCCTGCACGGGATCGAACCGGACGAGGACACCATCCAGCGGATGTGGCGGGAGCTGATCGCGGCCGTCGAACGCGCCAGGGAAACCTTGCCCGAGGAAGGCCGGGCACTCGACGGCGCGGCGGCCGTGCTGGCCGACTTCGCCGAGACCGACGGCGTCGTGCAGAGCCTCGTCACCGGAAACCTGCCGGAGATCTCGCTGCACAAGCTCGCCGCGCTCGGTCTCGACGAACATCTCGACCTGGAGATCGGCGGCTACGGTTCGCTTTCGGCTCGCCGCGCGGATCTCGTTCCGCACGCCGTCAAAGCGGCGGAAACGAAGCATGACACGGAATTCCCCGCTGAATCCGTAGTGATTCTCGGGGACACGCCCCACGACATCGAGGCCGCGCTCGAGTACGGCGCGGTGGCGATCGGCGTTGCTACTGGCCGGTTTTCCGCCGGGCAACTGGCCGCCGCCGGAGCGAACCTGGTTTTGCCGGACCTCGCCGACCTCTCCGCGGTCCGCGCGGCGGTGCTCGGAACACCCTGAGGCAAGCGACCGGGATCACTCGTTCGAGCGCATTGGGCGTCAACCCCTGTTCCGGGTCGGATACGCCGCCAATTAGCCGAATGCCAGCCCATTTCCGCTGGTGAGCGTGCTGCCGTACGCCGGGGGTCAGCCTTGGGACCAGGGTCGGGTCCCCCTGGGGTAGCAGTCCCTTAGGGGGAGAAGTAGGTCCGACGGCCGATGACCGCTTAAGATCGCCGCGCCAAACTTTCCCCATGACGATCGCACAGGGGGGAACCGGCCTCACGGCCGGAGAGGCACGCGGACGGCTAGCAGTGCTGTGGCACCGGATTCCGTTCACGACGACCGTCGTGCTCGCCATCTTGATCGTGGGGGTCGCGACTGGTTCGCTGTGGCACGCCGCCGAGCACCAGCACGCTTTCCACTATTACGCCTACGGCCTTCCCTCGCTCGAACACGGCCGCTGGTGGACGCTGTTCACCGGGCCGTTCTACGCTCTGCGCCCGTGGTTCTACCTGCCGATGGCGGGCAGCTTCGCGCTCATGGCCGGATTCGCCGAATGGCACCTCGGCACCCGGCGGGCGATGGCGGTGACCATCGGCGGGCAATTGGTGTCGACGGTCGTGGCGGTGCAGTTCCTCGAGCTTTCCCGCAATTCCGGCTGGGCGTGGGCCGACCGGATCTCCGGCACGCTCGACGTCGGCTTCTCCGGCGGCGCGCTCGCCGCGATCGCCATCACCAGCGCGACCTTGCGCACGCCATGGCGGCTGCGCCTGCGAGCCGGGCTCTGCGTGTACGCCGGGGTAGCGATCGTCTATGTCGGCACGCTCGCCGATCTCGTGCACTTCTTCGCGCTCGTTCTCGCGCTGCCGCTGGGCCGGCGGCTCGCCGGGCCCGCCGCACGCAACGCCAACAAGCCGTCGCTGCGCGAATGGCGGCTGCTCGCGTCGGCCGGTTTGGTGCTGCTGGTCGTCGCCGAAGTGGTGATGTGGCTGGTCCCCGGCGACGGGCCGTTCGGATCGTCGGATTCGATCTCGTTGTCCGGCAACGAACTTCTCCCGCTGTGCATCGTCGCGGTGCCGATCCTCAACGGGCTGCGCCGCGGTTCGCGGTTCGCCTGGCGGTGCGCGATCGCGCTGTGCGTGCTCGCCGCGTCGCAGATGGCGGTGCTGGCCGGGCTCGTCGCGATCACGCAGCTGATCCGCGAGGACTACGACCTCAGCAGCCCGCCGCTGTTCATCGTGGACAATCTGCTGTGGACAGTCGAACTCGTGTTGCTGATCTCGGCCCGGCGCGCGTTCCGCGTGCCCTCGCGGCGCAGGCGGCGCAAACTCTTCCGCGGCGGGCCGGACCCGGCTTTCGCCCGGCTTCTGCTGGGCCGCAACGGCGGCAGCACCATCTCGTGGATGACGACCTGGCCGCAGAACACCTACTTCGTCGCCTCCGACGGCACGTCGTACCTGGCGTACCAGCGGCACGCCGGCGTCGCGGTGGCGCTCGGCGACCCGGTCGCCCCCGACGGGACGAGCGACCGCACGCTGCGGGAGTTCTCCGCGATGTGCGAGAACACCGGGCTCGTGCCGTGCGTCTTCTCCGCGACAGCGGGGACCGTCGCGCAGACCGAGAAGCTGGGCTGGAAGCACGTGCAGGTCGCCGAAGACACGTTGGTGGACTTGGAAAACCTCCAGTTCCGCGGCAAGGCCTGGCAGGACGTGCGGACCGCGCTGAACCGCGCGAAGAAGGACGGGATCGAGTTCCGGCTGGTGCGGCTGGCCGAACAGCCGTGGTCGATTCGCGAACAGGTGCGGGCGCTGTCCGAGGAATGGATCTGCGACAAGGGCCTTCCGGAAATGGGCTTCACGCTCGGCGGCGTGGACCAGGCGATGGACCCGGCGACGCGGGTCGGCCTCGCGGTCGACGCGGACGGCACGGTGCACGGCGTGACGTCGTGGCTGCCGGTGCACACCGGCGACGGCGAGGTCGGCGGCTGGACGCTCGACGTGATGCGCCGCCGCGCGGGCGGTTTCCGGCCGGTGATGGAATTCCTGATCGCCTCGACGTGCCTGGCGTTCCGTGAGGAGGGCGCGAAGTTCGTGTCGCTCTCGGGCGCGCCGCTGGTCCGCAGCAACGACAGCACGCCGCGGCAGATGGTCGACCGGATGCTGGACGCGCTGGGCTCGATGATGGAGCCGTACTACGGATTCCGTTCCCTGCACGCGTTCAAGGCGAAGTTCCAGCCGCGGCACGAGCCGTTGTACCTCGCTTACCGAGACGAGGCCGATCTGCCGCGGATCGGGATCGCGCTCGGCCGCGCGTATCTGCCGAACGCCGGGCTGATGGACTTCGCGAAGCTGGCGCTGCGGCGTCAGCGCGTGGTCGGCGGCGGCGTGGTCGTGGACCGGTCCGCGGCCGGAACGCCGCGGTAACTGTGCAGGATCCGGACGAGGTCGTCCCGGGACGCGGAGCCCGGGCGGCCTTGTTCGGAATACGCGACCAGCACAGCCGACTTTTCGCCGGCGCCGAGCGCGAGCGCCCCGACCAGCACACTCCGCGGCTGGCACGGCGCGTTGCTCGGCACCACGTCGGCGACCACGAGCGTGCCTTCGCGGCTTTCGTTCTCGATCTTGACTTCGGCCTTCTCCGGCGCACCAGGCGTCACCTTCGCGGCCGGAGCGCCTTCGCCGGTGTACGCGCTGACGCCCAGGTCAGCGACGGCCTTGCGGGCGGCTTCAGCGGCGTCGCTGGTCTTCTCGGTGGTGAAGCCAGCGCCGCCGACCTGGCCGACCGGGTCTTCCTTGCAGCTGCCCTTGCCGAGGAACGCGCTGGTGGACAGGTTGATGCCGGGCGATCCAGCGGCCGGGTCCCAGCCGTGCAGCGTGGTCGGAGCCGGTTCCCAGGACCGCGGCACGTCGTACGCGTAGCTGCCGTCTTTGCTCGCCACTGACTGCCATCCCGCGACCACCGGCGGCACGACGACCCGGGGGTCGGGCTGATAGGTGTACGGGGCGCGCGGAGTGTCGTCCGTGCTGGCGGAATGGTGGCTCTTGCCGGAGAAGACGTTGTAGCCGAACACCCCGATCAAGATGACGATCGGGACCGCCTTGACCAGGCGGAGGTTGACCTTGCGGGGCGTGGATCGCCGGAGCTGTGCCGGGGTGAGCGTCTGCCGCATGGGGTCCGGTTCAGCCGGAGTTTCCCGCGGCTGCGGGGCTGGTTCGGACGGCCCCGGCGCCGGGTCGGTTTTCCCGTACCCGGCGCTGGGGAACTTCGGCGCGTCGGACGGCTCGTACCCGCCGAAGCCGCTCAGCGCGGCGTTGTCCCGGTACCCGCCGTCGTCGCGGCGGTTGCGTCCGAACCAGCCCACCGGCTTCAGCCGCGGACGAGCTTCGCGAGGTGGTCGACGACCGAGTCGACGGCGATTTCCTCGCGTTCGCCAGTGCGCCGGTCCTTGACCTCGACCAGCCCGTTCGCGAGGCCGCGGCCGACGACGAGGATCGTCGGGACGCCGACCAGCTCCGCATCGGCGAACTTCACGCCAGGAGTCGCCTTGCGGTCGTCGAGGATGATTTCGAGACCGGCGGCGTCGAGTTCGGCGGCGATCTTCTCCGCGCCCTCGCGCACCGTCTCGTCCTTGCCCGCGATGACCACGTGCACGTCGAACGGCGACACCTCGCGCGGCCACACGAGGCCCTGCTCATCGTGGTTCTGCTCGGCGAGCACGGCGACCAGGCGGGAGACGCCGACGCCGTAGGAGCCCATGGTGATCCGGACCGGCTTGGAGTCCGGGCCGAGCGCGTCGACCTCGAAGGCGTCGGTGTACTTGCGGCCGAGCTGGAAGATGTGCCCGATCTCGATGCCGCGCGCGGCGACGAGCGTGCCGTGCCCGTCCGGCGACGCGTCGCCCTCGCGAACCTCGGCGGCCTCGATCGTGCCGTCCGGGGTGAAGTCGCGGCCGACGACCAGGTCGAGCACGTGGTGGTCGCGCTGGTCGGCGCCGGTCAGCCAGGCCGTGCCCTCGACCACGCGCGGGTCGACGAGGTAGCGGACCCCGTTCTCCTGCAACGCCTTCGGGCCGATGTACCCCTTGACGAGGAACGGGTTCTTCGCGAAGTCGGCTTCTTCGAGCAGTTCCACCTCGGCGGGTTCGAGTGCCGCTTCGAGCCGCTTGAAGTCCACCTCGCGGTCGCCCGGGACGCCGATGCCGAGCAGCTCCCACTCCTTCGTGCCCGGCTGACGCGTCTTGACCAGGACGTTCTTCAGCGTGTCCGCCGCGGTGAACTCGCGGCCGAGCCCGGCGGCGTTGAAGAACGCGACGAGGGTCTCGATGGTCGGCGTGTCCGGCGTGTGGTGGACCTGCGCCTCGGGCAACCCCTCGAGCGGACGGGCGGCGGGCATCGGCGTGACGACGGCTTCGACGTTCGCCGCGTAACCCGATTCGGTGCTGCGGACGAAGGTGTCCTCGCCGTTCTCCGCGACCGCGAGGAATTCCTCGGACGCCGAACCGCCCATCGCGCCGGACGTGGCGGCCACGATGACGTACTCGAGGCCGAGACGGTCGAACAGCTTGATGTAGGCGTCGCGGTGGGCCTGGTAGGAGCGCTCGAGGCCCTCGTCGTCGAGGTCGAAGGAGTACGAGTCCTTCATGACGAACTCGCGCCCGCGCAGGATGCCCGCCCGGGGACGCGCCTCGTCGCGGTACTTGGTCTGGATTTGGTAGAGCGTGACCGGGAAGTCCTTGTAGGAGCTGTACTCCCCCTTCACGGTGAGCGCGAACAGCTCCTCGTGGGTCGGGCCGAGGAGGTAGTCGGCCCCCTTGCGGTCCTTGAGGCGGAAGAGGTTGTCGCCGTACTCGGTCCAGCGGTTCGTGGCCTCGTAGGGTTCGCGGGGCAGCAGCGCGGGGAACTGGATCTCCTGCGCGCCGATCGCGTTCATCTCCTGGCGCACGGTCTCCTCGACGCGGCGCAGCACGCGCAGCCCGAGCGGCAGCCACGAGTAACCACCCGGGGCGACCCGGCGGACGTAGCCGGCGCGCACCAGCAGCCGGTGGCTGGGCACTTCGGCGTCCGCCGGATCCTCGCGCAGCGTGCGGAGGAACAACGACGACATCCTGGTGATCACTGGGGACTCCCTGCGCTGAGCGGGCTTTAGACGTTTCGCACAGAGTAGTCAACCCCCTGGCCGCGACGCATGCGGGTTATCGGCGGCCGCCGTTTTTGTCGGTGGTCGCGGTTAGCGTGCGGGCATGGGTTTGGAGATGGGCATGATCACCGTCGACTGCGCCGAGCCGCAGCGCCTGGCGGAGTTCTGGACGGCGGCGCTGGGCGTTTCGGTGGCCGCGGACTACGGCGAGTTCGTGATGCTGGAGGGCCCGGCGCCGGGCGGGCCCCGGCTGGGGTTGCAGCGGGTGCCGGAGCCCCGGTCCGGGAAGAACCGCGTCCACGTGGACTTCGGAGCGGACGACCGGGAGGCGGAGGTCCGGCGGCTCGTGGGGCTGGGCGCGGTGGAGCTGGGGAAGCATTCGGCGCCCGGGCTGGAGTGGACGGTGCTGGAGGATCCGGAGGGGAACGTGTTCTGCGTGTCGGAGAAGGGGGCGCATTGAGGACGTGATGAGACGTGCCCGGGCTGGGTGACTGCGGCTGGCTCGGGCTGAGGGCGCGCGGAGCGCGGGTGGGGCGGACGGCGACGTACCCCGCTGGACTCGGCCGAGCGGGGTCAGCCGAGCGGGTCAGGTGAGCCGGGTCAGGTGAGCGGCAGAACGTACCCGTAATTCCGCTCAGCCGTCCGATATCCGCACCGCTCGTACACCGCGAGCGCGCGATGGGTGTTGTCCACGTCCACCGACAGCGACGACCTCTCGAAGCCGGCGGCGCGACCGGCTTCGAGGGTGTGGTCGAGCAGGGCGGACGCCAGTCCTCGCCCGCGGGCCTCCGCCACGGTCCCGACGTAGTTGACGTGCAGCTCCCGCACGCCCGTCGCCAGTGCGTCCGCCTCGTAGAACGACGACATCACGAACGCCACCACCCGGTCGCGTTCCGGAGAAAGGAGGAGGAACGACAAGTCCGGCCGGAAGTCCTTGTTGCCGCGGAACCGGTGCTTCCACTCGTCGGCCGAGAGCCACGTGCTGCCCCAGTGACCAGCGAACGCGGCGTTGCGCGCGTCGAGAACCAAGGCGTCGTAGCGCTCCTCGCAGGCGGCCAGCGGAAGGTCGTCCGGGAGCGGCGGGGCGGCAGGCAGCGAGGTCAGGTCCGCACGCATCTCCACGAAGGTGCGCTCCTGCTTGAACCCGCCGCGTTCAAGCAGCGAGAGGTACCACTGCTCGTTCTCGTGCGCGCCGGCGTGGAGTTCGAGCTCCGCGTCCGGGAAGTGCCGGGCGTGGACGCTGCGGGCCGTGCGCACGAGCCACTCGGTCAGCATCGAGGCGACCTCGTCCGTCCGGTACTCCGGGTCGGTCAGCGACGCCACGTGCGGCTGGTGCACCGGCTCGGCGGCGTCACGCGGGATGACCAGTGCGTAGCTCACCAGGCGCGAACCGTCCCACGCTCCGACGCTCGCGCCAGGCAGATCGACCGACGGGCCCGACATCTCCTGGCGCACGTCGCCCTCGTCCCAATGCTCACCGGTCCGGTCGGTTTCCTCCGCGACCGTGCAGAGCCGGGTGACGGCCTCGACGTCGGCGAGCGTGAGCGGGCGCCAGGTGAGTTCCATGCGAGCCAGAGTAAGGAGCGGCACACGGCCGCCGCACCTGGATTACCCGGCGGTTACGCTCCGGGGGTGCTGGTGCTCCTCCCCCCTTCAGAAACCAAGGCCGACGGCGGCAAAGGCGCGCCGCTGGACCTGGACGCCCTGTCGTTCCCCGAGCTGAACCCGGTGCGCGCCAAACTGGCCGACGCCCTCGTGGAACTCGCGGCCGACGTCCCGGCGAGCCTCGCCGCGCTGGGCATCTCCGCGCGCCAAGCGGACGAGGTCACCCGCAACGCCCAGCTCTGGACCTCCCCGACGATGCCCGCCCTGCGCCGCTACACGGGCGTTCTCTACGACGCGCTCGACATCAAGAGCTTCACCCGCGCCGGACTGGCGAAAGCACAACAGCGGCTGGCCGTGACGTCGTCCCTGTTCGGCGTCGTAGCGGCCACCGACCCCATCCCCGCCTACCGCCTCTCCGGCGGCAACACGGTCCCCGCGCTGGGCACCGTACGAGGCCTGTGGAAGCCAGTCCTGGAACCAGTACTGCAGAACGTCGAAGGCCTGCTAGTAGACCTCCGCTCCGGCACGTACGCCGCCTTCGCGAAGCTGCGCGCAGACGCGGTAACCGTCCGGGTAGTAACCGAAGACGCCGACGGCAACCGCACCACAGTGAGCCACTTCAACAAGGCATACAAGGGAAAACTGGCCGCAGTGCTGGCGACCTCGCGCACCGAACCGTCCACTGTGGACCAACTAGTACGCGTAATCGCCAAAGCGGGCCTGGCCGTAGAACAAACCGGCGACCACGCCCTAGAGCTGCTCACTGACTGACCACGCCCCCAACAGCCGCCGACACACCCGCCGCCTGTCAGCACAATCGTGGCTTCGGGGTGGCGGGGGCGACGAGCCGACCGGGAGAACTCAAGAAAACCTCCCCACCCCAAACCCGGCCAGCAGTTCCCCAGGAACATCCGCCCCCAGTACCAGCTCCGCCACCAACTTCCCCGCAAACGGCCCCAACGTAAGCCCCGCCGGCCCAAACCCGGTCGCCAAATACAGCCCGGGCGCCACCTGCCCCAGCAACGGCAGCCCATCCGGAGACAACGGCCGAAACCCCACCCGGGTCTCCACCAGCCCGGCATGCCCCAGCCCCGGCGCGACAGCCAACGCCTGCTCCAGAACCTCCCGCTGCCCAGCCGCGGTCACCCGGTGATCAAACCCGGCCCCGCTCTCCCGCGTAGCCCCCGCGACCACCCGGCCCCCGGGAAACGCCAGCAGGTAATGACTGCTCCGAGGCAACACCACCGGCCAGCCGGCAGTCTCCACCCCAGGCAGATCGAAATGACTGATCTGCCCCCGCTGCGGCACCACCGGCACCGGCACCCCCAGCGCCTCGGCCACCTCCCCCGACCAGGCCCCGGCAGCAAGCACCACCGCGTCCCCCGCCAATTCCTCCGTACCAGCCCGCACTCGCAACCCAGGCTCCAGCGAAGCCTCCGCGGTCACGAACTCAACGCCCCGGTCAATCGCCGCGGAGATCAGCGCACGACGCAGCACCTGCCCGTCCACCCGCCCGGCCCCCGACAGATGGACCGCAGCCAACTCCGGAGCCAACGGCGGAAAAAGCTCCCGAGCCTGTCCCTCGTCAAGCCGCTCAAGAACCCCGGCCTCCGGCGCGTCCGCCACCCGCCCGGCAAGCCGGTCGTAAGCCTCAGTCAGCTCGTCCGCGGAAGCCGACACCACCATCCCGCCGACGACCTCGTACGACGATTCGTGCCCAGCTTCGCTCAGTTCCGCCGCCAAAGCCGGGTAATACCGTCCAGCAGCAGCCGCGAGCGGATAGACGGCGTCGTCCCAGGAAGACGTCCAAGGGCTGACAATCCCGGCGCCCGCGTCGGTCGCCACCCCGGCCCGATCCGCGTCCGCCACGACGACGTCCGCTCCGCGCAGCGCCAGATGGTAAGCCGTCGAAGCCCCGCCGATTCCGCTGCCGATCACGATCACGCGCATGCCTTCACCCTGCCTGTCCGCCGTCGAAACGTCGACCGAGCACCGCCATCGCCGCGTTGTGCCCGGGAATCCCGCTGACCCCGCCGCCGCGGACCGCGCCAGCCCCGCACAGCAACACCCTCTCGTGCGCGGTCTCGACGCCCCAGGTCCCCGCCGTCTCGTCATCGCCGTACGGCCACGACAGGTCGCGGTGGAAGATGTGCCCGCGTGGCAACCCCAGTTCCGTCTCCAGATCCAGCGGCGTTTTGGCTTCGATGCACGGTTTTCCGTCGCCGTCCGGCAGCAGACAGCCCTCGATCGGCTCCGCGAGCACGCTGTCCAGCGACGCCACCGTGGCCCGCAACGCCTCCGCCCGCGCCCCGTCGTTGTCCGCCTCGAACAGCCGGGCAGGCATGTGCAGGCCGAACAACGTCAGCGTCTGCACCCCCGCGGCTCGCTCGGCCGGGCCGAGGATCGACGGATCAGTCAGCGAATGGCAATAGATCTCGCACGGAGGCATCGTCGGGATCCGGCCCGCCGCGGCCTCCCGGTAAGCAGTTTCGAGCTGGGCGAACGATTCGTTGACATGGAAAGTCCCGCCGAACGCGTCGCGCGGATCAACTGCCTCGTCCCGCAACCGAGGCAGTCGGCGCAGCACCATGTTCACCTTCAGCTGCGCGCCTTCCGGCGACTCCGCGGGGTCCTCGCCGAGCAACCGGGCGAGCGTGCGCGGCGCGACATTCGCCAGCACGTGCCCGCCAACCACGACGCGTTCGGTATCGCCTTCGCGGTAACGAACTTCTCCGTCCGGCGTCACCGACAACACCTCGGCGCCGGTGACCAGCGTCGCCCCAGCACGATGGGCGGCGTCGGCGAGCGCACCGGTGACCGCGCCCATTCCGCCGACGGGAACGTCCCAGTCGCCAGTCCCGTTGCCGATGAGGTGATAGAGCAGGCAACGGTTCTGCCGAAGCTGTTCGTCGTCCGCAGCGGCGAAGGTTCCGATCAACGCGTCAGTGAGCACGACCCCGCGCACCACGTCGTCCTCGAACAACTCGCGCAGCGTTTCCCCCGCCGGACGCTCGAAAAACGTCGTCCACGCCTCGTCGTCGCCGATCCGCCGACGCAACTCGGCACGCGTCGGCAACGGCTCGGTCAGCGAATCGAAGGTCGCCTCCGCAACCCGTGCCGCCGAGGCGTAGAACTGTCGCCAGGCCGCGTAGTCCTTTGTGGACCCGGTGACCGCGCGGAACGACGCGCCGGTCCGCTCGTCGTCGCCCGTGTCGACAAGGAGACCTGTCTCGCCGGCCGGGGTGTAGGACGACATCCGCCGCCTCCGCAGCTGGACGGCCAAACCCAGCTCGGCCGCGATCCGCTGGGGCAGCAAGCTGACCAGGTACGAGTAGCGCGAGAGCCGGACGTCCACGCCAGGGAAAGCGCGGAACGAAACCGCCGCGCCGCCGATCTCCGCACGCCGTTCCAGCACCAGCACCGACTGGCCTGCCCGGGCCAGATAGGCAGCGGCGACGAGCCCGTTGTGCCCGCCGCCGACGATCACCGCGTCGTAGTCCACCGCCGCGAGCCTAATGCTTGACCCGGAGCGCGCTCCAGGCTTTAGCGTCGCCGCAGACAGGATCCAGCGCAGAAGGAGCGACCATGACCGACGTCCCGACCCGGAACCTCGGCGGACTGGCGGTTTCCGCACAGGGCTTGGGCTGCATGGGAATGAGCCACGGCTACGGCGCGACCGACGACGCGCAGTCGATCGGGACGCTGCGCCACGCCATCGACCTCGGGGTGAATTTCCTTGACACCTCTGACTTCTACGGCTCCGGCCACAACGAGGAACTGATCGGCCGCGCGATCGCCGACCGCCGCGACGAGGTCGTGCTCGCCACGAAATTCGGCATCGCGAACCGCCTCGGCGAACCGACCCAGGTCCGCGGCGACGCCGCCTACGTGCACCAGTCCTGCGACGCCTCGCTCCGCCGGCTCGGCATCGACCACATCGACCTGTACTACCTGCACCGAGTCGATCCGGACGTGCCGATCGAGGAAACCGTCGGCGCGATGGCGGAGCTGGTTCAAGCCGGAAAAGTCCGCCACCTCGGTCTTTCCGAGGCGAGCGCGCAGACCGTCCGGCGCGCGCACGCGGTCCATCCGATCGCGGCGCTGGAGAGCGAATGGTCCCTGTGGACCCGCGGTCTGGAAGCCGAAATCGTGCCGGCCTGCCGCGAACTGGGCATCGGCATCGTCCCGTTCTCCCCGCTCGGCCGCGGCTTCCTGACCGGCCGCTACCGCACCACCGAAACGATGGCGGACAACGACGTGCGCCGCTACCAGCCCCGCTTCGCCGACGGCAACCTCGACCGGAACCTCGCGATCGTGGCGAAACTGGAGGAACTGGCCGCCGTGAAGGAGGTCACGACCGGCCAGCTGGCACTCGCGTGGGTGCAGGCGCGCGGCGAGGACGTGGTGCCGATCCCGGGCACGCGGCGGAAGCAGTACCTGGAGGAAAACCTCGCAGCCTTGAGCGTAGACCTCACCACCGACGATCTCGCCGCGATCGAAGCCGTAGCCGCACCGGAGAACTTCGCGGGCGAGCGCTACGACGCGGCACACCTCGCGTTCGTCAACGGCTGAGTCTCTGAGGCGGCGCTGGACTCCGGAGAGCTAGCGTCGCCTCAGGTGCTCGCCGAGCGATCGAACGCGTACGGCGAACCGCGCTCTTCCGTGTTGTCTCCGAGCCGGTGCGACCGGGGCCGTCTCCCGCACCGGCTTCTCCCGTCCGAACCTGCCCGCAGCCGGATCCCCCGCCGAGGCGAGACCTGGTCTCAGCCGCTGGCCAACCGGTCCACCACATCGAACGCGCGCGTCAACCGCTCCCGGTGCGACACCCCCAGCTCAGCCAGATCCTCCCCCTCCAGCCGCCGCCGGATCGTCTCCACCGCCACGGTCCGGTAAGCCGCCACCACCAACGCCGCGACCAGCGCCGCGTCCCCGGAAAACCGGGCGTCCGCGCTGAGTTCCGCAGCCAGTTCGGCTTCCATCTCGTACCCGAACGCCCGCAGCCGCGCGATCAGCGCGGGCGACTCCGCGACCGTCCGCATCAGCGGCTCGATGTCGCCGCCCACGCCGGACAGCACATGCCCCTCTTCCTGCAGCGTCAACGCGAGCTGCCGGAGCGCGTCCACCACCTCGCCAGTCCGTTCGCGGACCGCCGACCGCACCAGTTCGATCGCCTCCGGCAGCCGGTCCAGTAGCAGGTCCTCCTTGCGCTCGAAGTGCGAAAACACCGTCACCTTGGACACCCCGGCCGCGGCGGCGACCTCGGCGATCGTGACCTCGTCGAACCCGCGTTCCAGGAACAGCCCGGTCGCGACCTCGGCGATCCGCGCCCGCGTCTTGGCCCCGCCTCGATCGCCGCGATTGGGCATGAGTCCACCCTTCCGTGTTAGGTTTACCTGGTAAGCTTACTCGGTAAGCACACTTGGTTAAGCCGTCGGACAAGGGTAGAGGGGAGAACGACATGGAGCGGACTGAGGTGATCGTCGCGGGGGCCGGGCCCACCGGGCTGTTCCTCGCCGGGGAGCTGGCGCTGCGCGGCGTGGCGGTGACAGTGCTGGACCGGTTGGCGGAGCCGGATCCGACCATCAAGGCCGGATCGGTCAACGTCGCCAGCGCCGAGCTGCTCGACCGGCGCGGTCTGCTGCCCGCGGCGGAGGCGGCGCAGCGGCGGTTCCTCGCGTCGGTCGGCAAATTCGGCCCGACAGTCGAGGCCGCCAAACGAGGCGGCCGCCGGTTCCTCGCCGCCGGGCACTTCGCCGGCTTCCTGTTCGACAACGACCTGATCGACCAGAGCGACCCTGTGCTCGCCGCGCACCGAGCAGTGTCGAACGGCCTCGGCGTGCCGCAGCAGGAAGTCGAGCGGATACTCGGCGAACACTGCGCCACGCTCGGCGTCGACCTCCGGCGCGGCGTCGAAGTACAAGGCGTGCGGGCCACCGACGAGTCCGTGACGGTCGAAACGAGCGCGGGCGAGTTCACCGCGGGCTGGCTCGTCGCGGCCGACGGCGGGCGGAGCGTCATCCGCAAGCGACTCGGCATCGAGTTCGACGGCACAGATCCGGAAATGACCGGCTACCAGGCCATCGCCGATTTCGAAGACGCGAGCGGCCTGCGCCCAGGCTGGACCTGGACCCCGCGCGGGGTCTACGCGTACGGCCCGGTCCCCGGCCGCATCTTCCTCAGCCGCTTCCGCCAGCCGCCGGAAGACCGCGACGCCCCGGTGTCAGTCGAAGAGCTGCAAGAAGCCGTCCGCGACGTCACCGGCGTCCCGGTCGCCATCACCGGAATCCAGGGCCGGGCAACGCGCTTCACCGACAACGCACGCCAGGCTCGGCACTACCGGCACGGCCGCGTCTTCCTGGCCGGCGACGCGGCACACGTCCACTCCCCGCTCGGCGGCCAAGGCCTCAACCTCGGCCTCGGCGACGCGGCGAACCTCGGCTGGAAACTCGCCGCCACCGTTCAGGGCTGGGCGCCGGCAGGACTGCTCGACACCTACGAAACCGAACGCCGCCCGATCGGCGCAGCAGTGCTCGACTGGACCCGTGCCCAAGTCGCCCTCCTGCGCGGCGACGAACGCACCGAACAACTCCGCACCATCGTCGGCGGCGAACTGCTCCGGGTGCCCGCAGCGATGAACCGCATCGTCGCGCTGTCGTCCGGAATCCTGCAGCACTACGACGTCGCCGACGACGCCACCGCCCCGGTCGGCTCGATCGCCGGAGACGTCGACCTGACCTCCGGAACCCGCCTGGCCGACCACGCCCACGACGGCCGCTTCGTACTCATCGACCGCTCCCCCGACAGCCGGTTCACCGTGTCCGGCTTGGACGACCGGCTCGCATACGTGGCCGATCCAGCCGACGAACCGAGCCTCCTCGTCCGCCCGGACGGCGTGATCGTGTGGGCCAGTTCCGGATGCGACGACCAGAAGCTCCTCGACGCCGCGCTCGCACGCTGGGCAGGCGCGAAATGACCAGTCACGCGGCCCGGCCGGCAAGCTGAGCCCCCTGGCCCGCCTGGCCGAAGCAATCACGCGGGCCAGTTCCGGATGCGACAACCAGAAGTCCCGCGACACCATCCGCGCACGCTGGACCGGGCGAAAAGATCAGTCAGGCGGTCCGGCCGACGAGCCAGGCCCTTCGCCCGCCCGGACCGCGGGTACGAGTCGCAGGACCGACGACCCGAAGCTGCTCGACACCACACTCACATGGCAGACGGGCGCGCGAAAGATTAGCCACGCGGTCCGGCCGACCGTCCGTCCAGACGGAGCGATCGCGTGGACAGGTTCCGGAAGCGACAACCAGAAGCCCGTAACTCCGTGCTCGCACGCCAGGCGGGATGCACCCGACAGCCGACGAACCAAACCCCTTGTCCGCCCCGGATCGCGTGATCGCGCAGACGAGTCCGGGAAGACGACCAGAAGCTCCCCAACACCGCACTCACACGATGGGCAGGTACGAGATAGATCAGTCACGCGGTCAGGCCGACCGGTCCACCCAGACGGAGCGACCGCACAGGCAAGGTCCGCACGCTCCCCGGCACCACACCCGCGCGGTGGACGGGCACGAATTAAATCAGTTGCGCGGGTCCGAGGCAGGCGGCAAGGTGGTCGGCGTCCGGCGGGTTGCCGTCGGCTGCCGGAAGCAAGGGAGGTGCGTCGTGGAGTTTGTCCGGGCGCTGTCCTGCCCTCTTCCGCCCGCCCGCCTCGGCTAGAGCACGCGCTCGCCCGGTGGGCACCCTGATCTAGGAGAACCCACCAGTGCGCGAGCACGATTTCGACGAATTTTCCGACGCCTCCGATTACACCGACCGCCGGATGCGCCGCCGCCCCCGCTACGACGACGGGCCCGCCCCCGCTCGCCGGGGACGGCTCACCGAAGCCGAGCGAGTCCGCCTCGCCCAGCTTCGCGAAGACGCCTACACCGAAACCGCACTGCCCGACGGCGCCGACCGATGGACCAACTGGGACGACGCCGACCAAGGTCCGCATCCGCGGCCCGATTGGGTGGTCACCGAACTCGCCGCGGTCGACACCGACCTCGGCGTGCTCAAGACCGGCAAGGAAGCGGACGTGCATCTGCTGCGCCGCAACCTTCCCGGAGACGACGGAGTTCTGCTGGCAGCCAAGCGATACCGCTCAGACGAGCACAAACTGTTCCACCGCGACGCGGGCTATCTCGAGGGCAGGCGGATGCGCCGGTCCCGCGAAATGCGGGCGATGGCCGGACGGACCTCGTTCGGCCGCAACCTGATCGCCGAACAGTGGGCGGTGGCGGAGTTCGCCGTCCTCAGTCGCTTGTGGACGATCGGCGCGCCGGTGCCGTATCCGGTGCAGCGGCACGGCACCGAGATCCTGCTGGAGTTCCTCGGCGAATCCGATGGCACCGCCGCGCCGCGGCTGGCGCAGCTGCGGCCCGGGCCGGACGAGTTGGCCGACCTGTGGGAGCAGGCCGTGTCGGCGCTGGAACTCCTGGCGGGGCAAGGACTCGCGCACGGCGACCTTTCCGCGTACAACCTCCTGGTGCACGAAGGCCACCTGATGGTGATCGACCTGCCCCAGGCGGTCGACGTGATCGCGAACCCGCGCGGCCGGGAATTCCTCGCCCGCGACGTCGCGAATCTCGCCGGCTGGTTCCACAGCCGCGGCCTGTCCGAACAGGTCACCGGCACCGATGACCTGGTGCGGGAACTGGAAAACGCGGCCGGTCTCGGCTGAGGCTCGCAGCGGGGCCGCGGGTGTGCGACAGGCCACACCTGCGACCCCGCCCACAACCGCGCACCTGGGTGCGGGGCAACCGCGATCTCTCAGGTAGAGTGTGTCAAGACCGCAACGGCGGCGTGGATGAGTTGGTGTCCGTCGCCTCCACAGTCCGCAGAAGGACTCGCGGCCATCCGAAGCAATTTCCGTCGGTGTGCCACGCCATGGCTCGGCGCACCGGGTCCGTCCCTGTGAACGCCCATCGCCACACCATCTTGCCCTGCCTGCGCGCGGGCAGCCCGGGCCTCCCTTGCGACGTGCCACGTCCGAGAGGCATTTGTGACAGTCACGTACGAACCCGGCCAGTCCTCCCGCTCCCGCGGGGACCGCCCCGAGCGCAAGCCGAGGCACCGGCCGGCCGGTGGAGACGTTCTCCACGACGACACGGTGGAAACCCCCGCCGTGAAGACCTTCGCCCAGCTGGGCCTGCCCGAGCCGCTGCTGCGGGCGCTCGCCGAGGCGGGCATCGACGCTCCGTTCCCCATCCAGTCCGCGACCATCCCGGACGCGCTGGCCGGCCGCGACGTGCTGGGCCGCGCCCAGACCGGCTCCGGCAAGACGCTGGCCTTCGGCCTGGCGATCCTGGCCCGGCTCGACGGCGGCAAGGCCCGCCCGAAGCGCCCCCGCGCGCTCGTGCTGGTGCCGACCCGCGAGCTGGCCATGCAGGTGGCCGACTCGCTGACCCCGCTCGCCAAGTCCCTCGGCCTGTGGTGCCGCACCGCGGTCGGCGGCATGTCCTTCGGCCGCCAGGCGGAATCGCTCGCCCGCGGCGTCGACCTGCTGATCGCCACCCCGGGACGGCTGTCGGACCACGTCCGCCAGGGCACCGCCTCGCTCGGCGACTGCAACTTCATCGCGCTCGACGAGGCCGACCAGATGGCCGACATGGGCTTCATGCCGCAGGTCCGCGAGATCATGGACCTCACCCCTCCCGGCGGGCAGCGGCTGCTGTTCTCCGCGACGCTCGACGGCGACGTCGACAAGCTGGTCCGGCAGTACCTGGCCGACCCGGTCACGCACTCGGTCGCGCCGTCGACCGCGAGCGTCACCACCATGGACCACCACCTGTTCCAGGTTTCGCACTCCGACAAGCAGGAGATCGTCACCCGGATCGGCGCCCGCGAGGGCCGCACGATCATGTTCGTGCGCACCAAGCACCACGTGGACCGGCTCACCGAGCGGCTGCGCGAGAGCGGCGTGCACGCGGTCGCCCTGCACGGCGGCAAGACCCAGGGGCAGCGCAACCGCGTCCTCGCCGACTTCAAGGAAGGCCACGCGGCGGTCCTGGTGGCCACCGATGTCGCCGCGCGCGGCATCCACGTCGACGACATCTCCCTGGTGCTGCACGTCGACCCGGCCGCGGACCACAAGGACTACCTGCACCGCGCGGGCCGCACCGCGCGGGCGGGCGCGTCCGGCATCGTCGTCACCCTGGTGACGCACGACCAGCGGCGCACCGTCCGCCGGATGACCGACCGGGCCGGCGTGCGCGCCGAGACCACGATGATCCGCGCGCACGACGAGGACCTGTCGCGCATCACCGGCGCCCGCGAGCCGAGCGGCGAGCCGGTCGTGGAGCGTCGCCGGGAATCCCCGCGCCGCTCCGGCGGCCGCGGCTTCGGCGGCGACCGCGGCGGCTTCCGAGGCTCGCGCGAGGGCGGCGGCTACCGCGGCGGACGCGAAGGCGGCCGCGGCGGCTATGGCGGCTCTCGCGAAGACCGCGGCGGTTACGGCTCGCGCGAGGACCGCGGTCCCCGCGAAGGCGGCTACAACCGCGGCTCGTACGAAGGCCGTGGCTCCCGCGAAGGCGGCTACGCCCGCGAAGGTGGCTACGGCTCCCGCGAGAACCGCGGCGGTGGCGGTTACAGCCGCAGCCGCCAGCAGTCCCGCTCCGGCAGCGGCGGCTTCGGCCGCCCGCAGCGCCCGAGCCGCGGCCCGCGCCGCGGCCACGACGCCTGATCGATCCCTGGAGAACGGCCCCGCTTCGGCGGGGCCGTTCTTCGTTTCCGGGCAGGTTTCGCCTGCTGAGCCGGGTCGCGCACCGCAGCAGCCGGACCTGGGTTCGCCCTCGAGCCGCGGCGTCGCCGCACCTCGACAGCCCAACGGTCGGGGACCCGACGCAGCGACCACCGCCGAGCAGGAGCCTCACACACCAGCCCGCGCCCCGACACTGCGGCCGTCGCCGACGATCTCGTCCACCGCACCACCTCCTGCCAGCCCCACCCCAGCACAGCGGCCCTCGCCGACGATCTCGTCCACCGCACCACCTCCCGCCAGCCCCACCCCAGCACAGCGGCCGCAACCGAACAGATGCCTCGCGTGCCAGCTGGCCCCGCGCCCCGAAGGCCGCGCCCCGGCACAGCAGCCGCCGGGGGGCAGATCTCGCTCACCGGACCGCGCTCCCCAGCCCACCCTGAGTGGAGCGTCCAGGCGCAGAGATCGTCACCGAGCAGGTGCCTCGCGCGGCAGCCAGCCCACGCCCAGACAAAGCAGCCGCCGACCACGAGTCGTCGCGTGCCGGACCACGCTCCGCCAGCCCGCACCCGGCACAGCGACCATCGCCGAGCACGCGCCCCGCACCCGAGCCACACCCCGGCCGTGCCCGCCAAGAGGCCGCCCCAGCCAGGCCCGAGCCCGCCGCACCAGCCTCTTTCCGTTGCCCCGCCCCGCTTCCCGGTCCTGCCGAGGCGGGGGTGGGAAACGCGGCACCCGGCCGGATGCGACACTGCCTCCGTGACTGACACTCCGCCGCTGCCGCCTGAGAACGTCTTCGACTGGCTTGAAGCCGAAGGCCAGCGGCGCGCGGAGGCCGGTCTCTCCCGGCGGATGAACCCGCGGCCCGCGCAGCACTCGACGCTCGACCTCGCGGGCAACGACTACCTCGGCCTCGCCCGCGACAAGCGCGTCGCCGGGGCAGCCGCCGCGGCCGCGTTGCGGTGGGGAGCTGGGGCTACCGGATCGCGGCTGCTCACCGGGTCCACCGAGCTCCACGCGGAACTCGAACACGAGCTTGCCCGCTTCTGCGGAGCCCAGGCCGCGCTCGTTTTCTCTTCCGGGTTCACCGCCAACCTCGGCGCGGTGACCGCGCTCTCCGGGTCCGAGTCGGCGATCGTCACCGACAAGTACGTTCACACGTCGCTGGTCGAAGGCTGCCGGCTGTCGCGCGCGGACATCGCGGCCGTCGAGCACTCGACGCCGTCGGCGATCAAACACGCGTTGGATACCCGGCGCAAACCGCGCGCGATCGTGGTCACTGATTCGGTGTTCTCCGCTGACGGCGAACTCGCGCCGTTGGGCGAACTCGCCGAAATTTGCCGTGCGCACAGCGCTGCGCTGGTCGTCAACGACGCGCACGGTTTCGGTGTCCTCGGCGAAGGCGGCCGGGGTGCGGTGCACGCCGCGGGATTGTCGTCTGCGCCGGACGTCGTCACTACGCTCACGCTTTCCAACGCCCTCGGCGCACAAGGCGGCGCGGTGGTCGGTCCACGCCGTGTGATCCGGCACCTCGTCGACACGGCGCGCAGCTTCATCTTCGACACGGCCCTCGCCCCGGCCAGCGCCGCTGCCGCGCTGACGGCGTTGCAGGTGCTCAAGTCTGAACCGGAGCTGCCGGCGAAGGTCATCGAGAACGCCGGGAACCTCGCGATGGGACTGAAGAACGCCGGGCTGCCGGTCGATCTCCCGGAGGCTGCCGTGGTCGCGGTGCGGACGCAGTCGCCGCAGGCGGCGACTGCGTGGACGGAAGCCTGTGCGGAGCAAGGGATCCAGGTCGGCTGCTTCCGGCCGCCCGCCGTGCCGGACGGCGTTTCCCGGCTGCGGCTCACCGTCCGCGCGGACTTGTCCGAGGCGGACGTCGACCGTGCGGTGAAGGTGATCGCGGCGACCGCGCCCCGCGGTTAAGCCGGGCGGCGCATGGTGATGTGCGGGATTCCGTCCTCGAGGTATTCCTCGCCCTCAGCCACGAAACCGAACTGCGCGTAGAGCTTCTGCGCATAGGTTTGCGCGTCCAGCACGAATTCGCCGGTGGCACCATCCAGCGCGGCCGCCATCAGCTGCGCTGCCAAACCCTGGCCGCGCGCGGACTTCGCCGTCACCACCCGGCCGATCCGCCGTCCGCCGCTCGGCTCGGCCAGGACGCGCAGGCACGCGAGGACCTCGGTGCCGGAAGCCAGCCACAAATGCTCCGTCTCCGGAAGCAGATCGAGCCCGTCGATGTCGGCATACACGCAGTCTTGTTCCACCACGAACACGTCCGACCGCAGCCGGAGGATCGCGTACAGGTCGGCAGCGGCGAGGTCGGGCCCGGCGGCGCGGTGCAGAGTCGTCACATCGCCTTGCTTAACACAGCTCAGCCGAACAGCCGCGCCTGGGACTGCGCCGCGATGTCGTCGGAGAACTGCGAAACCCGCGTGTACACCCCGGGCTTGCCCGGTTTCCCGCAGCCGTCGCCGAAGGACACGATGCCGATCAGGGTGTCGCCTTCGACGAGCGGGCCGCCGGAGTCGCCTTGGCAGGCGTCCTGGCCGCCCTGCGGGTAGCCGGCGCACACCATGCTCGCCGGGTCGTAGGTGTCGTAGGCCGTTTTGCACGTGGAGTCGCTGACCAGCGGCACCTGGGCGCTGCGCAGCACGTCCGACCGCTGCCCGCCTTCGGAAAGCCGTCCCCAGCCGAGCACGGTCGCCTGCGTGCCTTCCGCGTACAGCGACTGGTCGCTCTTGTCCGCGACCTTCGCGGCGCGGTACGGCAGCCGTCCGCGCACGGTGAGGACCGCGATGTCGTCGCCCTTCGTCGGATCGCTGTAGTCCGGGTTGACCCAGACCCGCGAGACGCCGAGTTCCACGCCGTCGTCGCCGCGCTTGTCCTGGCGGCCCGCGACCACGTGGACCGACGACTTCGGCAGGGCTTTCGCGCAGTGCGCGGCGGTCGCCACCGCGGACGGGCTCACGATCACCGCGCCGCAGAACTGCGAGCCGCTCTGGTCGGTGAGATACACCGCGTACGGGTGGTCGGCGAGCGAAGCTTCGCTGCCGCCGACGATCCGGGGCTGCGCGTGCGAGCCCGGGTCGGACGGCGCCGCCGCCCAGGCCGAGCCGACCGGGACCGCGATCGCGGCGGCGAGCAGCGAGCCCGCCGCGAGCAGGACCGGACGACGGAGCTTCGCGGGCATGGGCTTTCCCTTCATCGGCACTACGACAGCACAGCCTGGACGCGCACGGGAATCGGCCGACTCCGGCGCGTGCACACACGGCCGCGATTACCCTAAACGGGCCAAGCCCAAAACGGTGTCACTGGAACGGGTGGACTCTCTATACACCGAGCGCATTCGCTTAGCTGGAGTCATGCGACGGAAAACAGCCGCGACGGCCGGCGCGCTGACGGCCTTTCTGCTGGCCGGATGTGCCACCGGAACCCCCGCGGCTCCCCCGCCGAGCCCGTTCACCGCGCCGTCGGCACCTGCCAGCCCGACACTTCCGGCAACTCGGACAGCGACGAGCGCGCCCGCCGTCACCTGGCAGGTGGGTGCCCGTCCGCTGCCGCTGCGCCCGGACGGCTTCGGCCAGATCCTGCCGACTCCACCCGAACTGGTGAACCGTTCGCTGCCGACCCAGGACTTCCTCCCGCCGCCAGCGAGCACGACGTACACCGCCAAGATCGCCGACGTCCCGGACACCGTGCTCAAGCGCAGCACTTGGCAGGCCGCCTGTCCGGTGCCGTCGGCCGACCTCCGTTACGTCACGCTTTCCTTCCGGGGCTTCGATCATCGCGCGCACACCGGCGAACTGCTCGTGCACAAGGACGCGGCTCCAGCGGTGGTCAAGGCGTTCGGCGAGTTGTACGCGCAGCAGTTCCCCATCGAGGAAATGCGCATCACCTCCCCCGCCGAACTCGACGCTCCGCCGACCGGCGACGGCAACGACACCAGCGCGTTCGTCTGCCGTCCGGTGCGCGGGCAGAAGAACTGGTCCGCGCACGCGTACGGGCTCGCCGTGGACGTCAACCCGTTCTGCAACCCGTACACCAAGGACGACCTCGTCCTCCCCGAACTGGCGTCCGCCTACGTCGACCGCGCGAACGTGCGGCCGGGGATGGTCACCGCCGGCGGCCCGGTCGTGCGCGCGTTCGCCGGGGCGGGCTGGCAGTGGGGCGGGGCGTGGAAGTCGCCGGTCGACCGGATGCATTTCACAGCCAACGGCGAGTGATCCGGGAACACCGGGACGGGCCTGCGGGGTTGACTAGGCTGGCAGCAGACCGCTTTTCGGGAAGGACCGCCGTGCCGCACTACGACCTGGTGATCATCGGGACCGGATCGGGAAACTCGATCCTCGGGCCGGAGTTCGCCGACCTCCGGACGGCCATCGTCGAGAAGGGCGTGTTCGGCGGGACCTGCCTGAACGTCGGCTGCATTCCGACGAAGATGTTCGTCTACGCCGCCGACGTCGCCGCGACGCCCGCGGGCAGCTCGCGCTTCGGCGTGGACGAAGAGCTCACCGCGGTGCGCTGGCCGGACATCCGCGACCGGATCTTCGGCCGGATCGACCCGATCGCCGAGGGCGGCGCGGAGTACCGCGAGAACCACGAGGACAACCGCAACGTCGACGTCTACCGCGGCGAAGGCCGGTTCACCGGCATGAAGGAGCTGCGCGTCCGCTTCTCCGACGGCCGTCCGGACGAGGTCGTCACCGCGGACCGGTTCGTGCTTGCCGCGGGCGGGCGGCCGGTGCTCCCGGATGTGCCGGGGCTGGCCGAAACCGGCTACTACACCTCCGACACGATCATGCGGCTCGACGCACTGCCGGAGCGGATCGTCATCCTCGGCGGCGGATACATCGCGGCGGAGTTCGCGCACGTCTTCGCGTCGTTCGGCGTCGCGGTCACGATGGTGAACCGTTCCGGCGCACTGCTGCGGCAAGAGGACGCGGACATCAGCGCGCGGTTCACCGAGCTGGCTTCGCAGCGGTTCGACGTCCGGCTGGACCGCAAGACGGTTCGCGCGCGCACCACGGACAACGGGGTCGCACTGGATCTCGAAGGCCCGCAGGGCGCGGAGACCGTCGAGGCCGACCTGATCCTGGTCGCCACCGGCCGCAAGCCGAACTCGGACCTGCTCGACGTGGCCGCCACCGGCGTCGCCACCACCGAACGCGGGCACGTCGTGGTGGACGACTACCAGCAGACGTCCGTCGAAGGCATCTACGCGCTCGGCGACATCTCGTCGCCGCTGGAGCTGAAGCACGTCGCGAACCACGAAGCCCGTGTGGTGCAACACAATCTCGCGCATCCGGACGACCGCATCAAGGCCGACCACCGGTTCGTGCCGCACGCGGTGTTCACCTCCCCGCAGGTGGCGTCGGTCGGGCTGACCGAGGCGGAGGCGACGGAACGCGGACTGTCCTTTGTGGTCTCGAAGCAGGACTACGCGGGCATCGCCTACGGCTGGGCGATGGAGGACACCACCGGTTTCGCGAAGCTGCTGGCCGATCCGGCGACCGGGCAGCTGCTGGGCGCGCACATCATCGGCCCGCAGGCCTCGACAGTGATCCAGCCGCTGATCCAGGCGATGAGCTTCGGCCTCGACGCGCGGTCGATGGCGCGCGGACAGTACTGGATCCACCCGGCCATGCCGGAACTGGTGGAGAACGCGCTGCTGAATCTGCCGCTGGACTGACCCCGGGGATACCGAGAGTTGATCGATTCCCGAATCGGGTAACAAGGATCTCGCGTTGTTAGGGTTCCCCGCGGAGGTGCGGGGACTGACATGACCGACATGATCGCCGGGGAAATCGTTGCGGCCGCGGAGAATCTGGCCGCTCGCTGGACCGACGTGACGGATCTCGAGCTGGTGTTCGCCGTGCGGCGGGCCGAACTCGGGACGACAGCCGCGACGCTCGCGTTGCTGGAGGAGCTCCGGGCGAAGCCGTCCGAGTGGACCGCGGAATGCCTCGCGGTGGCGGTGGCCGCGCTCGACGATGTGCGGCGCACCGGCCAGCTTCCCGAGTCAGCGCTGGCCAGTTAGCTCGTGAGTGGCGGTGCCGGTTCTCGCCGGCACCGCCACTCACGAGGTCTCACACGAAGCGCCGCCGCCCGGACAGCGCCCCGAACACCATCTGCGTCACCATCACCACGAGCAGCACGATCAACGACACCGTCCAGTTGCCCGTCGCGTCGTGCAGCAGGCCGAACACGAACGGCCCCACCGCTGCCAGCAGGTAGCCGAAGCCCTGCGCCATTCCCGAAAGCCGCGCCGTTTCGGCTCCGGTACGGGCTCGCAGCGCGATCACCGTCAGGGCCAGCGAGAACACGCTCATCCCGATGCCGAGCAGGATGCTCCACAGCAGCGGCGAGAACCCGGGCGCGATGACGAGGCCGAGCATGCCTGCCGCGCCGAAGATGCCCATCCCGACGATCCACGGGCTCTGGCTCTTCTGCCGCGCCGCGATCGGCGGGATCACCAGGCTGATCGGCACCGCGATCACCGAGATCAGGCCGAGCAGCAGACCGGCGTCGGCCTTGCTGACGCCCGCGTCGATGAACACCTGCGGCAGCCAGCCCATCACGACGTAGGCGATGAACGACTGCAGGCCGAAGAAGATCGTGACGATCCACGCCAGCGGGCTGCGCATCAGCGACCGGGCGGGAGCGGAGCCCGCGGCCGGGCGCGGCGGACGGCCCGTGCCGCGCGAGGCGATCAGCCACGCGACCAAAGCGATCGCCGACAGCACACCCCACGAACCGAGCGCGGCGCGCCAGCCGCCGAGGGCGGATTCCAGCGGCGGGCTCAGCGCGGAACCCGCCGCGCCGCCGCCCTGCAGCGCCGCGGTGTAGACGCCGGTCATGAGCCCGACGCGAGCCGGGAACGAATCCTTGATGACCACCGGGATCAGTACGTTGACCAGCGCGATTCCGGCGGTGGCGACGAGCGTGCCGCCGAGCACCACGTACGGTCCGTCGAGCACCCGCACCGCCAGGCCCGCGGTCAGCACCGCCAGCGCCAGGCCGATCGCCGGGCCGATGCCCAGGCGGCGCGACAGCACCGGCGCGGCCAGGCCGGCTCCGGCGAAACAGAGGCCGGGCAGAGTCGTGAGGATGCTCGCCCACACCGCGGACGCGCCGAGGCTGCCGCGCATTTCCGCGAGCAGCGGGCCGACGCTCGTGATCGCCGGCCGCAGGTTCATCGCCGTCAGCACCACCGCGATCGCCAGCAGCACGCCGCCCGCCACCACGCCCGGACGGCGACCGGCGGGCACCTCTTCCTCAAGGCTGCCTTCCAGTTCGAGTTCGAGCCGGTCGGAGTAGGTGGCGGTGGACACGGCTGCAGAGTCTCGGGAATCGGCGGACATGTGCGCTACTATCGCATACGTAGGATGATTGGATGAAGGGATCAGGCTGTGCCGTTGGCCACCACCCGCCGCGCCGGACTCGTCGACCAGGTCATCGATCAGCTGCGCGAGGCGGTCACCGCCGGAGAATGGCCGATCGGGCACCGGATCCCGACCGAGCCGGAGTTGTCCGCGCAGCTGGGCGTCGGGCGCAACACGGTGCGCGAGGCCGTGCGCGCGCTGGCGCACACCGGGATCTTGGAAGTCCGCCAGGGTGACGGCACGTACGTGCGCGCGACGAGCGAGGTGTCCGGCGCGATCCGCCGCCTGTGCGGGACGGAACTGCGCGAGGTGCTGCACGTCCGGCGGCTGCTGGAGGTCGAGGGCGCCCGGCTGGCCGCGACCGCGCGCACCGAGGAAGACCTGGCCGAACTGCGCGTCCTGCTCAACCGGCGCGACACCGACTGGGACGAGGGCCGCCTCGACGATTTCGCCCGCAGCGACGCGGAATTCCACCAGGTCGTGGTCCGGTGCGGGCACAACGGGCTGCTGCTGGAGCTGTACCGCGGCCTGATGGAGGCGATCACCGCGAGCGTGGCGTCCACTTCGGACAATCCGGAGCACGCGGAGATGATCCGGCACCGGGAGCTGGTGGAAGCGATCGATGCGCGCGATGCCGGGCGGGCTGCCGATGAGGCGGCTGGGTTCCTGGACGAGTTGATCGCGCGGGCCGAGGACTTGTGATCAGTCGTTCCGCGGCGGGCTGAGGACCGGAGTGAAGCTGGCGAGATCGGCGGCCAGGAGGTCCGCGCCTCGGCGGGTCCGCTCGTCCGCGTCTCTGCTCAGCGCCTGGCACTCCCGCACAGCGGCGTCCCGTTCGGTGGCGTACACGATGAACACGTCGCGCACTGCGGTGTAGATCCAGTCAGCGTGGTTGGGGTCGGCGTCGGCAAGAGCGGCGGCGACCACAGCCAGCCCCGCCGAGTCGTGACGGCGGAGCAATGCCTCCGCCGTCATGCGGGTGACGAACGTGTCCCCGGTGTCCAGCACGAGTCCCAGCAGCGGCCCCTTGGCCTCGGCCATCTCGGCAAAGACGGCGAGGCTGCGGCCCGCGTCCGTTCGATCGCGATAGTCGGGGCTTTCCGCTAGCGGGATCAGGGCCGCCACCGCGGCGCGCCTCGCCTCGTTGTTCACCGCCGCATTCTGCCTCGGCCGGAGCGCGCCGCCTATCGAGTTTTCCCAGCCGGGAATGCCCTACGGCAGTGTGAGGATTTCCGCGCCGTCAGCCGTCACCACGAGGGTGTGCTCGAACTGCGCAGTCCACTTCTTGTCCTTCGTGGTGACCGTCCAGTCGTCGGCCCACACGTCGTAGTCGATGGTGCCGAGCGTGATCATCGGCTCGATCGTGAAGGTCATGCCTTCTTCGATCAGCGTCTGCACCGAGGGCTCTTCGTAGTGCAGCACCGTCGGCGCGGTGTGGAACGCCGGGCCGACGCCGTGGCCGGTGAAGTCGCGGACCACGCCGTAGCCGAACCGCTTCGCGTACGCCTCGATCACGCGGCCGATCACGTTCAACTGCCGGCCGGGGCGGACCGCCTTGATCGCGCGCGCGGTCGCCTCGCGGGTGCGCTCGACCAGGAGCCGCACCTCCTCGGAGACGTCGCCGGCGAGGAAGGTCGCGTTGGTGTCGCCGTGCACGCCGCCGATGAAGGCCGTGACGTCGATGTTGCAGATGTCGCCGTCCTCGATCACGGTCGAGTCCGGGATGCCGTGGCAGATCACCTCGTTCAACGAGGTGCAGCACGACTTCGGGTAGCCGCGGTAGCCGAGCGTCGACGGGTACGCGTGGTGGTCGAGCAGGAACTCGTGCACGACCTTGTCGATGTCGTCGGTGGTCGCGCCCGGTTTGACCGCCTTGCCGCCCTCCTCGAGCGCCTGCGCGGCGATCTTCGACGCGACCCGCATCGCCTCGATGACCTCGGGCGTGCGCACTCCGTTGCCGGTGTCCCGTTTCGGCGCCGGCCGGTCCACGTACTCGGGGCGGGCGATGTCGGCGGGGACGGCACGGCGCGGCGTCTGGACACCGGGCTTCAACGGGGCGCGAACGGACATGTCCCCAGCCTACGACCTCGTCCGGCCGCGGCGCAGCCAGCTCAGAACAGCACCGTCGCGTACTGCCCGACCTGCTGGAACCCGATCCGGCGGTACGCCGCGAGCGCGGGCGCGTTGAACCCGTTCACGTACAGGCTCGCGGTCCGGCCGAGGCCGTGGACCAGGCGGTTCACCACCGCCGCGGTGCCCGCGGTGCCGAGCCCGCCGCCGCGCCGGTCCGGATGCACCCACACGCCCTGGATCTGGCCGACCCGCGCGGACATCGCGCCGATCTCGGCCTTGAACACGACCTCGCCGTCCTCGAACCGGGCGAACGCGCGGCCGGTGGAGATCAGCTCGCTGACCCGGGCGCGGTAGCTGGCTCCGCCGTCGCCCGCGCGCGGATCGACGCCGACCTCCTCGATGAACATCGCCACCGCCGCGGGCAGGTAGCGGTCCAATTCGTGCGGGCGGACGGTGCGGACCTGCGGATCGGCGGGCACCAGCGGATCGCCTTCGAGCGCCATCAGCGGCTGGTCGCCCCGCACCTCGCGGGCCGGCCCCCATTCCGACGACAGCTCGTCCCAGAGCCCGAGCACCTGCGGCGCGGGTCCGACGAGCGAGGAGCAGGTGCGCTGGCGGCGCAGAGCGCGGTCGGCGAAGGACCGCAGCGCCGAAGCGTTGCCGCGCAAGGGGATCAGGTTGGGTCCGGCGAAGCACAAACCGGTGAGCCGTCCGGCGCGCACCGGACGGGAGTCGGCCGCCCACAGCTCGCCACCAAGACGCCACGGGTCGAGACCGGCCGCCTCGACCCGGGCGCTGACCATGCAGCTGCCCACCGGGTCGGCGGCGAGTGCAGCGCGCACCGCCGGATAGTCCCGATCATCGAGCAGCCGTGCACCTGCAAGCCGCAACACGGGGTCCAGAGTGCCAGATGAACCGGGTGAACGGAACGCGAGCCGGCCGACACGCTGAGATGAACGGCCCTCGCACCCGAACGGCGGCGCCCCGGCGGGCTCTGGCGCCGACAGTGCTCGAACCCGCGCCGCACCTCCGAGCCTGCCCGCCGGGCGGTGCGGGACGCGCCCCAATGTGGCATTGGGTGCGTCCCACGCACCGAACGCCACATTGGGTGCGTCTGACGCACCCAATGTGGCATTGGGGCACGGACGGCTCAGTGATGGCGCGGAACCAGGTGCAGCAGCCGGGAAGCGTGCGGCGCCAGCGTCGCGGTGAAACTGTCGCGGCTCACTCCCAGGTTCCGGTGCGTCCACAGATCCCGCACCGCCGCCGGGCCGCGCAGTCCCAGGTCCGACCAGGACGCGGTCACCGGGGCCTCCGTCGAGCCCAGGTTGAACAGCGCGACCGTCATCCCGCCGTGGCCGTCCGGGCTGAACCACACCTGTTGCTGGGTCGCCTGCGAAACCGGACGCGCCGGCCGTCCTGCCTGGTCAACGGCGAGCACCTCGCGGTTGGTGAGCAGCTTGAGGTCGTCCGGGTCGAGTTTGGTCAGGTCGGTGCCGAGCAGCAGCGGCGAGGCTTCGATCGCCCACAGCGTCATGACGCTCTGCCGCTCGTCCGGGGTGATGCCGTTCGCGTCGCCGTTGCCGATCTCGATCGAGTCCAGGTCGTTCCAGTGGCCGGGACCCGCGAAGCCAGTCCACTTGGGAGCGTCGGCGAAGCGCAGTTTGACCCGCACGTCCCAGTTGGTGAGGCCGACGCAGTGCGAGTAGCACTCGATGTCGCCTTCGATCCGCCAGCCGTTGCTGTAGCGCTGCCAGGTCGCGGCCTCGGCGATGCTGAGCGAGTTCGACAGTTCCAAGTGGATCGGACGGCTGGCGGCCTGGATCGCCGCGTGCCATTGCCGGATGTCCTCGCGGTTGTCCGCGGGGATCTTGCCTCCGCCGGGTCCGACGAAGTCCATTTTGATGTAGTCGACGCCCCACGACGCCAGCTGCCGAGCCTGCGAACGGACGTACTCGGCCGCGCCGGGCTTGCTGAAGTCGAGTTTCGCGGATTTGTCGTCCGCGGTGTTTCCCGCGCCCGCCATGACGATGTCGTGCACCCGGTACGGCGTGCCCTCGATCGGCGAATCGGCCGCGACCGCTTGCGCCGGGACGCCGGGCACCAGGTAGATGCCGAATTTCAGACCGCGCTGGTGCAGGTACCGGGCCAGCGAGGCGATGCCGTTCGGGAACTTGTTCGGGTCCGGCGCGACCCGGCCGAACTCGTCGACGTGGTCGTTCCAGCCGGCGTCGATGTTGATATAGCGGTAGCCGTACGCGGCGAGCCGATCGTGCATGACGTCGGCCTGCGCCTTGATCGTTTCCTCGGTGAACTTCCGGCGCAGCGCGCTCCAGCTGCTCCAGCCCATCGGCGGCGTTCTCGCCACCGCTGTCCAGGACTCGATCGGCTGACTGTCCGCCGCCGCTGTTCCGGCCAGCGATCCGAAGAGCACCGCTACCGCCGCGGCCAGCACACCGATCCGACTTCGCTTCATCGCGACCACCTCTCCCGGGGATCGCTTCGTTGTACGCGCGCCGAACCGAGGACAGCAATGATTCATCGGATCACTGACCGCTAACCGGGACAACACCCGCCGACCGGATCAACCTCGTTCACCACTGTGAATGCTGGGAATATCCCGCGAAGACCTCTCGACACGGTGGCGAATAGATCCTATCTTTCTTGCGGCGCGCCCCAGCGTCGTTCACTGGCGAACACGGAGGTCCCGGATGAAGTTCAGACCAGCGCGCACCCTCGGGCTCGCCGTAGCGGCGTTGACCGCGACCGCGCTGCTGCCCGCCGGTGCGGCCGCGGCGTGGCCGGGCAGCCAGGACGTCTACGTCTCGCCGTGGGGCAACGATTCCGGGTCCGGGGCCGTCTGGTCGCCAGTGCGCACGCTCCCGCGCGCCCAGCAGCTGGTCCGGCAGCGCGCCGGGCACCTGAATTCCGACTTGACCGTGCACGTCGCCGCCGGCACCTACCGGCTCGACAAACCGCTGGAACTCGACGCGGCGGATTCCGGCACGAACGGCCACCGGGTCGTCTGGCAGGGCTCGCCGGGCACCGTGGTCAGCGGCGGCAAGCAGGTCACCGGCTGGCGTCCGGTCGCCGGACGCCCCGGTCTCTACTCCGCTCCCGCGCCCGCCGGACTGGACAACACTCGCCAGCTGTACGTCGACGGCGTCCGCGCGCAGCGAGCGTCCGGACGGCTTCCGGTGACGGTGAAGGCGACCGACACCGGGTATACCGCGTCCGCGGACACGATGGCGCACTGGCGGAATCCGAGCGACCTCGAACTGGTGTACACCAGCGGCGAGGAGCTGTGGAACGTCGAGCGCAACGGCCTCGGCCAGTGGACCGAGCCGCGCTGCCCGATCGCCTCGGCGCAGGGCACGACGATCACCATGGCCCAGCCGTGCTGGGACAACTCGACCCGGCGCGTGATGTTCGCCGACATCCCCGGCCGTTCGGTCAACATGGTCGGCCCCGGCGATCTCACCAACGGGCGGCAGCCGTCCTATGCGGAGAATGCGTTCGAGCTGCTGGACACTCCCGGCGAGTGGTACCTCGACCGCTCCGCGCACACCGTCTATTACCTGCCGCGCAAGGGCGAAAACCTGCACTGGGCCGACGTCGAGATGCCCGCGCTGGAGAAGCTCGTGGACGGCCGCGGCACCGCCGAAGCGCCGATCCACGACATCTCGTTCCGCGGCATCCAGTTCTCCTACGCGACCTGGCTCGAACCGTCGTCGCCGGAAGGCTTTTCCGAAATCCAGGCCGGCTACCGGATCACCGGCGAACGCGGCTGGGCCACGCAAGGCCTGTGCCAGTTCACGCCCGGCGGCACCTGCCCGTACGCGGACTGGACGAAGGAACCCGGCAACGTCTCGATGTCGCACGGGCACCGGATCGAGTTCCAGGACACCGTGTTCGCACACCTCGGCGCCGCCGGGCTCGATCTCGGCGAAGGCGCGCAGGACAGCAGCGTGTCCGACAGCGTGTTCACCGACATCTCCGGCAACGGCGTCGAAATCGGCGGGGTCAGCAAACCCACCGCCGCTGGCGCGGACCTGACCGCGCGGGTCAAGGTGACCAACAACCACCTGTACGGCATGCCGCGTGAATTCACCGGCGGAGTGCCGATCGTCAACGGGTACTCGCAGGACAATGTCGTGTCGCACAACCAGATCGACCATGTCGCGTACTCCGGCATCTCGATGGGCTGGGGCGGCTGGCCGGACAAGATCAAGCAGGCCGCGACGCCGAACGTCTCGCGCAACAACGTGGTGTCCAACAACCTGATCCACGACTACATGCTTTCGCTGGACGACGGCGGCGGCGTCTACACCCAAGGCATCACCGGCCCGTCGCAGGCCGAGGGCGAGAAGGTGACCGGGAACGTCATCTACGACCAGTGGGGCCTCGGCAAGTCGGTTTACACCGACAACGGCTGCACCTACGAAACCGTTTCCGGCAACGTGCTCTACCACGCTGCGTACGCCAACGTCGCCTCCACGCACGTCGACTACCGCGACTCGCTCGGCAACAACGACCCGACCGTCATCTCCGGGAACTACTGGGAACAGGGCGATCCGGACGGCAACAAGAAGGGCGTCATCACGTCGGGCAACCACCTGCTGAACAATCCGGCCGCCGCACCTAAGTCCATTGTGGACAACGCGGGAATCGAACCGGGCCACCGTTCGGTGCTCAACCGCCGGATCGACGGCGCGTCCGCCCCGCAGGCTCCGACGCGGATCGGCACCTTCTCGGTGTCCGGCCAGCTGTACGCGACCTGGAACCCGACTGTCGCGGAAAACGGTGCGCCAGTGCAGGATTACCTGCTGACCGCTTCGGACGGCAAACACAGTGTCACGAGTTCGGTGTCTGCCAAGGACTTCGCACGCACTGGATACACGGTGATCCCGAAACTGACTGATGGCCAGACGTACACGGTCACCGTCGCCGCGCGCAACCGGTACGGGGTTGGCCTGCCGTCGCTGCCGTCGGCACCGGTCACCGTCGCGCAGCCGGGTACCCAACTCGCTGCCGTCCCGACCGGGGCGAAGGCGCTGCCGAGCACCGACGCGGCGAGCATCCGCTGGACGCCGCCGAAGGAAACCGGGTCGACCCCGGTGATCGGCTACCGGATCACCGTGTCCGACGGCCGCACCATCGAGGTCGTCGGCCGCGACACGATCGTCAGCCAGCCCACGCAGAAAGGCCTGACCCGCGTCGTGGACGGGCTGAAGCCCGGGACCGCGTACACGTTCACCATCGCCGCCGTCACCGGAAACGGCGTCGGCCCCGCGGTGACGGTGCAAACCACCACCGCATAACCGGTGATCGGCGCGTACCGGACCTCCCTGCCGGTGCGCGCCGATCACCCTATTCGGAAGGCCCTTCGATACGCCCCCGGCGTCGTCCCCACCTGCGCCCGGAACCGACGTCGCAAGTTCACCGCCGACACCAGCCCGACCCGCACCGCGATCGCGTCCACCGGCAGATCCGTCTCCTCCAGCAGCCTCCGCGCCTCCGCCACCCGCCTCGACAGCAGCCACGCACCCGGGCTCGTCCCGAGCTGATCAGCGAACCGGCGAGCCAGCGTCCGCGGCGAAATCCTCAAGCGGGCAGCCAAATCCTCGACCGACAGCGGCGTGCCCAGCCGCTCCCCCGCCCAGTCGAGCAGCCCGTCCAACGAGGCATCCGCCGAGACCTGCCGCGGCACGTACTGCACCTGGCCGCCCTCGCGATGCGTCGGCATCACCATGTGCCGCGAGATGAGCGCCGCGTGCGCCGCCCCGTGATCGCGCCGGACCAGGTGCAGGCACAGGTCGATGCCCGCTCCCGCACCCGCGCTGGTGGCGACGTCGCCGTGGTCCACGTAAAGCACGTCCGGTTCCACCCGCACTTCCGGGAAATCCCGCTGCAACTGCTCGAGCCGAGCCCAGTGCGTCGTCGCCGTCCTTCCGTTCAGCAGCCCCGTCTGGGCCAGCGCGAAGGAACCCGAGCAGATCGTGACCAGCCGCGCCCCTCGTTCGTGCGCGCGCAGCAACGCCCGGCGCACCTTCGGCGAGAGCGGCGTCTCGACCGGCGTCCACCCCGGGATCAGCACCGTGTCCGCCTTCGAGAGCGCCGGCAGCCCGCTGGAGACGTGGATCTCGTATCCGGCCGTGGTCGGCACCGGGCCGGGATTTTCCGTGCACACCTCGAATTCGTAGTGCTGCGGCACGCCGCCTCTGGACGTGCCGAACACCTCCACGCCGCAGCCGAGTTCGAACGTCGACTGCACCGGCTGGACGAGAGCCACCACGCGATGCATGGCAAGAAAGTACCCGATGACGTCTTTCCTGACACTGTCCTGCCTGCGCCGGGGCAGCCAAGCTGGGGTCCATGCACTCGGAAATCCTTGCCCAGCCGGGCTACACCTCGGTCCCGGTCGACGAAGCCCCGGTGAAGGACCTGTTCCCCGGCATCCGCCTCCGCCCGCTGTGGAAGGGCGAAAACGGCGCGCACGCCAACGTGGTGGAATTCGATCCCGGCAGCACGTGGCCCGAACGCGACGTGCACGAGCCCGGTCCCGAAGAGGTCTTCGTCGTGTCCGGGACTTTCAACGACGGTGCCCGCGACTACCCGGCAGGCACGTTCATTCATGCGCCGGCGGGATCGTGGCATGTTCCGGCGACGGAGAGCGGCTGCACGTTGTTCGTCTTTTATCCCGAGGGGTAGTCCGTGCGCGGCAATGCCGGTTCTAACCGGCATTGCCGCGCACGAGCCCCGTCTCGTCTTGGAGAAACGGGAGTTCCTCAGCCATCCAAGTCCGCGGCGAACACCCCGCCAAGGCGCGCCACTCGTTCGAGAAGTGCGCCTGGTCGTAATACCCTGCGGCATAAGCGATCCCGGCCAGATCGCGATGCCCGGTACGCAACAACCGAACCGCCCGCTCGAACCGCAGCACGCGGGCCGCCTGCTTCGGGCCCAATCCCAGCTCGGCGCGGAACCGCTCCCCCAGATGCCGGCGGCTCCAGCCGACCTCGTCAGCCAGTTCGCCGACCCGCAGCAAACCGCCGCTGCGGCGCAACGCGTGCCACGCGCGGTCCAGCTCCGGTGGTGGTTCGGCGCGCTCGACCGCACGCGCGGCCAGCACCTCGTCGAGGATCGCGAACCGGGTGCGCCAATCCTTCGCGGCGGCCAGCCGCTCCGGCAAACGGGCCAGGTCGCCGCCGAAGTCGGCGAGGTCGGTTACCCGGCCGGTCAGTTCCGCGGCGGTGACGCCGAGCAGCGTTCGCGCCCCCAGCGGATCCAGCTCCAGTTGCACGCCGCGCTGCACCCGGTCCTGGGTGATCAGCGCGGGTTCGGTGTGCAGGCCGCCGACCGCGCTCTGCAGTGCTCCCGACCCGGCCGGCCCGGCGTACCGGATCGGGTCTTCGAGGCTGATCACGAGCGTGATGTGCCGAGAGGGCAAGCCGCGGTGCACTTCGAGGGTGACGTTCTCCTGCGCGTATCCGACGTAGCGCGTGACCAGGCCCCGCAGCACCGGATGCGGCGGACGGGCGGCCCAGCTGTGACTCACGCGACCAGGCTAGCCCCGGACCCGGGCGAATTCTGCTACCACGGGAGGGCGGTCCCCACGATGAGGAGAAGCCCGATGACGATCCAGGAACAGGCGCAGCAGCTCGAACTGCTCGCCGACCAGGTGCCGACCGGAATCGCCCTGGCCACCAAGGGCGAATTGGAAGATCTGCAGGCCCAGGTGCTCGGCCTGCTCGGCGAAACCGGCTCCGCGACCGCGATCCAGGGTTCGGTGCAGATCGCGATCCGGCAGATCGACGAGGTCGCGGCCTCGCTGGAGAACGTCCGGATCCAGATCCGCGAAGCCGCCCAGCATCACCTGCGCGGCTGACGTGGCCGGGCTGCTGGCCGCGCACGCCGGCGAGTTCGCGGAGGTCGCGCTGACCAACGTCGTGCGCGAGTATCCGCACTACGAGAGCCACTGGCGCGTCGACGAAACTCCCGTCCCGGCGATCCGCGAGCTGCATCCGTGCTTCTACGGCAGCTTCGACTGGCATTCGTGCGTGGAAATGTTCTGGGTGCTGGCCCATTTGCTGCGCCGGTACCCGTCGCTCGTCCCGGCCGGCGAGATCCGCGCTGTGCTGAACGCGCATCTGACTGAGCCTGCGCTGGCCGCCGAAGCCGCGTACTTCGCGCCGGAGCATCACCGCACGACCCAGCGGCCGTACGGCTGGTCGATCCTGCTGGCGTTGACCTTCGAGACCGCCACCTGGGACGACCCGGACGCCGCGCGCTGGTCCGCTGCGCTGCAACCGTTGAGCAGGCTTTTCGTGACCCGCTTCCTCGACTGGCTGCCGAAGGTCGGCTACCCGATCCGATACGGCCTCCACGAGAACGGGGCCTTCGGGCTTTCTCGCACGCTGCCCTACGCCGACTACCTGGTGTCCCGCGGCGAGCCGCAGCTGCGAGAGGTGATCACCGAGACGGCGTGGCGCTGGTTCGGCTCAGACCGCGATTACCCCGGTGCCTGGGAGCCGTCCGGAGCTGACTTCCTCACCCCCGCCCTCGCCGAAGCCGAGCTGATGAGCCGTCTGATGCCCGCCGCCGATTTCGGGGCTTGGCTGGAGGCTTTCCTGCCCGGAATCGCCGATCGGAACCCGGCGGCGCTGTTCACCCCGGCGGTGGTGACCGACGCTTCCGACGGGTTGATCGCCCATTTGCACGGGCTCAACCTCCATCGCGCGTGGTGCTGGCAGCGGATCGCGGCGGCATTGCCGGAGGGGGACGACCGGGGCGCGGTTATCGAGGCGGCTTCGCGGGAGCATGCGGATGCCTCGTTGACGCAGGTGACCGAGGGGCCGTATGCGGTGGAGCATTTCCTGGCCTACTACGCGCTTCTTCTGCTGAGCGACGCCGAATAGTGTCGGACCCCTGGCTGCTCATCGAAGTGCTCGACGGAGAAACCCCGGCGAGCGATTGGCGGCGCACCTACTCCGACGCGTTGCTCACAGCCGCGATCACCGACCGCGCCGTGCGATGGTCCTGGCGGCCGCACGAACGCGGCGTCGTCTTCGAGATCGCGTTCAGGACTGAGGCCATTCGCGACGAGTTCTGCGGCCAGCCCCCAGTGAAGGCAGCGCTCGAAGCCGTGCCGGACCCGCGCCACGGGCTCTCCGTCACTCCAGGCGGTGGCGATTAGCTTTCCGGCAACGGCTCCCGATGCTCCGCCCGCAACCCGTCCAGCGAGATCAGCAGCAACCGGTTCCACATGTGCGGACGGCGCTCATCGGTGCACTGCGCCGCGTACCCCAGCGAAATCAGCAGCAGCACCAGATCGTCCGTCGTGACCCCAGGCCGCAATGACTCCGCCGCACGGACCCGCAGTTCCTCGAGAACCGCACGGAGCTGCGGGATTCCCGTCGGATCGGGGTCCGTCCAGGTCAGCGCGAAGCTCTCCATGAGCGCGCGGTGCCGGGCACAGCCGGACAACGCCTGCCGGTAGAAATCCGTCAGCGCCGCCCACGGGTCCTCCGCCTCGACCGCCGCCTGGCGCGCGGACTCGGCCCACCGGGAGAAGTCCTGGTCCAGGACCGTCCGGACGAGGTCTTCCTTCTTCGGGAAATGCCGGTACAGCGTCCCCATGCCGACCCCGCTGCGCCGGGCGATCTCGCGTACGTCGACCGCGGCTCCCTGCTCCGCCATCACCTCGGCGGCGGCTTCGACGATCGCCTCCCGGTTGCGGATCGCGTCCGCGCGCGGGGCGCGACGGCGGACGGGGGTGTGCGGTTCAGCCACGGCCATGCGCCGAGCATACTCGCTTAACCGGAGCACATGCTCCGCCTAGTGTGCTACTTTGCGGAGCAAGTGCTCCGCCTAGTGAAGGAGATCCCGTGCCCACTCTTGCCGACTGGAATGTCCGGATCCTCGCCGAATTCCGGGAGAACGCGGGATACGTCGCCTGGAGCAGTCCGGAGGAAGCCGCGGCGGGCCGTCCGATACCGCCGCGTATGCCGGGGTTTCCGGATAAGGGGATGCCGCTGATCCTCGTGCACCACGTCGGGGCGAAAACCGGGAAAGCCCGGATCAGCCCGCTGTTCTACCAGCCGGTCGGCGAGAACTGGGCTGTGTTCGGGACGCACGGCGGCAGCCCGCGCGACCCGGCGTGGTACCGCAATCTCATGGCGAATCCACGGACCGTCGTCGAGGCTGGCGCGGGAGAAATCCCGGTTGAAGCGCGACTGGCCGCCGGGGAGGAACGCGCCAGGATCTGGGCAGACCAGATCGCGCAGGTCCCGGCATTCGCCGAATTCGAGGCCGCTTCCGGGCGGCAGGTCCCGGTCGTCCTGCTGGAACGCCGCTGAACAGGAAAAGGCTCCCCGGCCGAGACCGGGGAGCCCTTTCGCGGAGAAAACTCAGCCGACGGTGACGCTCGGCGCGCCCTCGCCGATCGACTCGCCGGATTCCTCGGCGATGCGCATGGCCTCTTCGATCAGGGTCTCCACGATCGCGTGCTCGGGCACGGTTTTGATGACTTCGCCCTTGACGAAGATCTGGCCCTTGCCGTTGCCGGACGCGACGCCGAGGTCGGCTTCGCGGGCTTCGCCGGGGCCGTTGACGACGCAGCCCATGACCGCGACGCGGAGCGGGATTTCCATGCCTTCCAGGCCGGCGGTGACCTGGTCGGCGAGGGTGTAGACGTCCACCTGCGCGCGTCCGCAGGAGGGGCAGGACACGATCTCGAGTTTGCGGGGCCGCAGGTTGAGCGACTGCAGGATCTGGGTGCCGACCTTGACTTCTTCCACCGGCGGCGCGGACAGGGACACGCGGATGGTGTCGCCGATGCCCTGGCGCAGCAGCGCGCCGAACGCGACGGCGGATTTGATGGTGCCCTGGAACGCGGGCCCGGCCTCGGTGACGCCGAGGTGCAGCGGGTAGTCGCACTGCTGCGCGAGGATCTCGTAGGCCCGGACCATCACGACCGGGTCGTTGTGCTTGACCGAGATCTTGATGTCGTGGAAGTCGTGCTCGGCGAACAGCGACGCCTCCCACATCGCCGATTCGGCGAGCGCTTCCGGGGTGGCCTTGCCGTATTTCTCCAGCAGCCGCTTGTCCAGCGACCCGGCGTTGACGCCGATCCGGATCGGGGTGCCGTGGTCCTTCGCCGCCTGGGCGATTTCCTTGACCTGGTCGTCGAACTTGCGGATGTTGCCCGGGTTCACCCGCACCGCGGCGCAGCCGGCCTCGATCGCGGCGAACACGTATTTGGGCTGGAAGTGGATGTCGGCGATCACCGGGATCTGCGATTTCTTCGCGATCGCGGGCAGCGCCTCGGCGTCGTCGGCCGACGGGCACGCGACGCGCACGATGTCGCAGCCCGCCGCGGTCAATTCGGCGATCTGCTGCAGGGTGGCGTTGACGTCGGAGGTCAGCGTCGTGGTCATCGACTGCACCGAGATCGGGTGGTCGCTGCCGACTCCCACCGACCCCACCATCAGCTGGCGGGTCTTGCGACGCTCGGCGAGAACGGGCGGGGGCAGAGCGGGCATACCTAACGCGACGGTCACGCTTCCAGCGTACCCACCCCACCCGGGCGCGTTTCAACGAAGTCAGCCGACGCGGTGAGCAGCGTTACCCCCGGTCGGGCGGCCGGGGACGCGGGCGTGACCCGGCCGGTGCGCGCGGTTACTGCAGGCGGATCGGGTTGACGATGTCGGCTGTCACCGTGAGCAGCGTGACGCCGCCGCCGATCACCACCAGGACCATCGTGATCGCGGACAGCTTCGTGTAGTCGACCGGGCCGCCCGCGGGTTTGCCGCGCAGGCCGCGCAGCCAGTCGCGCACCCGCTCGTACCAGACGATCGCGATGTGCCCGCCGTCCATCGGCAGCAGCGGCAGCAGGTTGAACACGCCGATGAAGAAGTTCAGGCTGGCCAGCAGCAGCAGGAAGACCTGCCACAGCCCGGCCTCGACCGCCTCGCCGCCGAGCCTGCTCGCGCCGACGACGCTGACCGGGGTGTCCGGGTCGCGCTCGCCGCCGAAGATCGAGTTGAAGACCGCCGGGATGCGCTTCGGGAAGGCCATCAGCCCGTCCCACGTGCGGGCGAACATGTCGCCGGTGAACGACGCCGCGCCGCCGAGCGCACCGCCCACGCTGTACTGGATGCTCCGCGCGACCCCGACGCCGACCGCGCCGACCGATTCGGTGCCGCCGTTCGCGGCCGGGCGGGTCACCTTCGGCACGTCCACGACGAACGTCTCTTGCTTCCCGCCGCGGTCCACGACCACCGGGACCGGTCCGGAGACCGCCTTGACCTGGGTCACCATCGCGTCCCAGGTCGGCGTCGGCTTGCCGGCCACCGAGACCACGACGTCGCCGGGCAGCAGGCCCGCCTTCTTCGCCGGGGCCGGGTCGCCGGGCTGGCAGACCGGGTTGTTGACCTGCTCGACCGTGGTGCCGCCGCGCACGCAGTCGGAGATGGTCGAGACGATCGGCTTCTGGTCCACGTTCGGCAGGCCCATGGTCGCGGCCATGACGAACAGCACGATGAAGCCGAGCAGGAAGTGCGTGATGGACCCGGCCGACATCACGACGGTCCGCTTCCAGGCCTTGAACCGCCACATCGCGCGCGGGGCCTCTTCAGGGGTGACCTCGTCGAGCGCGGTCATGCCCGCGATGTCGCAGAAGCCGCCGAGCGGGATCGCCTTGAGGCCGTATTCGGTCTCGCCGCGCCGGAAGGAGAACACCGTCGGCCCGAAGCCGACGAAGTACCGGCGGACCCGCATCCCGAACATCCGGGCGGTGACCATGTGGCCCGCTTCGTGCAACGCGACCGAGACACAGATCGCGAGCGCGAAGAGCACCACGCCGATCACATAGGCAAGCACGGGCCCTGCACCTCACCCCTCAGCCGCGGCCCGCGATGCGGTGGCGGCAGGTTCGTCGTCTTCCACGGCTCCAGGCGGTGAGACCACCCGAGAAAGTTCCGGGTTCAAGTATCCGCCGCCAGCGTGAAACCAGTGTTGCATCGACCGGCGCGGCTTCGCGCACCGGTCGCGCTCATCCCAGCAGCTCGGCGGCCCGGGTGCGCGCCCACTGCTCCGCAGCCAGCACGTCCGCGACGTCGCGGGGTTCGCGCCGCCATTCGTCCGCGTCGGACACCACCTGCGACACCGTGTCCACAATCGACAGGAACTTGGCCTTGCCCGCCAGGAACGCGGCCACCGATTCCTCGTTCGCCGCGTTGTACACCGCGGGGAGGCAGCCGCCCGCGGTACCCGCCGCGCGAGCCAGCTCGACGGCCGGGAACGCCTCGTTGTCGACCGGTTCGAAGGTCCAGCTCGCTGCGGTGTCCCAAGCGCACGCGGCGGCCGCGCCGGGCACGCGATGCGGCCAGTTCAGCGCCAGCGCGATCGGCAGCCGCATGTCCGGCGGGCTGGCCTGGGCGATTGTGGAGCCGTCGGCGAAGGTGGCCATCGAGTGCACGATCGACTGCGGGTGCACGGTCACGTCGATCCGCGCGGGTTCGATGCCGAACAGCAGCGACGCCTCGATCAGCTCCAGGCCCTTGTTCACCAGGGTGGCGGAGTTGATGGTGATCAGCGGTCCCATCGACCACGTCGGGTGCGCCATCGCCTGTTCGACGGTGACCTCGCCGAGGTCCGCGCGCTTCTTTCCGCGGAACGGGCCGCCGGACGCGGTGAGCACGAGGCGCGCGACCTCGTTGTCCTCGCCGGACCGCAGCGCCTGCGCCATCGCCGAATGCTCGGAGTCGACCGGCACCAGCTGTCCCGGCTTCGCCGCGGCGAGCACCAGCGGACCGCCCGCGATGAGGGATTCCTTGTTGGCCAGCGCGAGCGTCGCGCCGGTGGCGAGCGCGCGCAGCGTCGGGTCGAGGCCTTGGGAACCGGGCAGCCCGTTGAGCACGACGTCCACTGGCACCGAGTCGATCAGCTCCGCCACCGCGTCGGCGCCGGCGAGAATGCGCGGGAGGCGGAATTCGCCTTTCGCATACCCCCGGCGCTGGGCCTCGGCGTACAGCGCGAGCTGCACGTCTTCGACCGCCGTGGGCTTCGTCACGGCGATGGCCGCTACTTCGTGCGCGATCGCCTGCTCGGCGAGCGCCGCCGGGTCGGAACCGCCGGCGGCGAGGCCGGCGATCGTGAACAAATGCGGATTACGTGCGGCGACGTCGAGCGCCTGGGTCCCGATGGACCCGGTGGAGCCCAGCACGAGGACGCTTCGCGAAGTAGTCATCAGCAAGCATTATGGCCCGGGTCGTGTCCGCGCGGCGGCCAGCGGTGTGGGATCATGCGAAGGCACAACGTCAGGCGGTTTGAAGGAGTGGTCGTGGCAGGCAAGGCGGTCGAGAAGCGCCCCGAGGTCGACCCGCGCGACGAGCCGTCGGCGGAATGGGGCTGGCACGGCTCGTTCCCGAAGGCCACCCGCATCGCGGGCTGGGTGTCCGCGGCCATCCTGCTGGTGATGATCAAGGGCAACCACGAGAACAACACCGAGAACGTGTGGCTCGTCGGCCTGGCCGCGTTCATCGTCCTGCTCCTGCTGCTCGACCTGCGCAAGAGCCGCACCGCCTGGCGCAAGTAAGCGCTGGCGCCGACGGCCCGGGATTCGCTAGTTTCCGGGCCCATGAAGCCACGCTGGGCCGCGCTCGCGGCCGCCGTCATCGCCGGTCTTTCCCTGTGCACCGCGGCCCCGGCCAGCGCTGCCCCCTCGGTGAAGCCGCCAGTGGTGAGCTGCACCTTCACGCCGACGCCGGACAACCCGGCGGCGCGTCCCGTGCTGCGCCCGCTGCCGTTCGCGTTCACCCGCGGAACGGTCGACGTCACCTTCCGCTACAACTACGGCCCGGTCACCGTGCGCCTCGACCGCGCCGGGGCGGCCCCGTGCGCCGTCGCGAACATGACCAGCCTGGTGCTGCAGCACTTCTACGACCGCTCGCAGTGCTGGCGGCTGACGAACTCCGCACGCCTCGGCGTCCTGCAGTGCGGCGACATCTACGAGGTCGAAAAGGGCGGCCCGGGCTACAAATTCCCGGACGAGGTCACCGGAGCGGAGACCTACGAGCGCGGCACCCTCGCGATGGGGAACCAGGGTCCGGGGACCAACGGGTCGGAGTTCTTCATCGTGCACTCGTTCGCGCACATCCCGGCGAACTACTCGGTGCTCGGCAAGGTGGTGCGCGGCATGGAGGTCCTCGACCGGATGGTCGCCGACGGCATCATCCCGACCGACCCGAACGGTCCGCTCGACGGCGCGCCCAAGCATCCGGTGAAGATCCGCTCCGTCGGCTTCGGCGGGTGACCGTCTCGTGCGTGGCGATGCCGGCATCGCCGCTCACGACCGGCGGCCGCTCGGCCGGCTTCGGCTGGTCCCGCCCGGCGCGTAAGCGCGCAGGAAAACGCCGACGCCGGACCGGATCACCGTTTCCCAGTCCTCCCCCGGTTCGGCCGCGGCGGCGCTGCCCGCGGTGAGCTGCACGAGGTGCACCGCGGCCAGCGACGGGTCTTCCAATTCGAGGTGGCCTTCCGCGGCGAGCCCGCGGAGATGCCCGGCCAGCGCCCGCCGCACGCGGGTCGGGCCGCGCTCCTTCCACGCCGCGACCGTCTCCGGGTCGATGTGGTCCAGGTCGGCCTGGATCTGGCGCACCAGCGCCCAGTGCGGTTCGGTTTCCGGATCGCGTTTCGCCCACTGGAGGCCGAACTCGACGAGGTCGGCCTCCAGGTCGGCGATCCGGCCGAGCAGTTTGTCCGCGACCCCGATCTGCCGCTCCGCGACCCGGTCCGAACTGTCCAGGATCACCGCTCGGAAGAGCCCGGCCTTGTCGCCGTAGTGGTTGTAAATCGTCCGTGACGACACGCCCGCCTCGGCCGCGAGCACGTCGATGCTGGCGCGCGAGTAGCCGTCCCGCGCGAACACCCGCAGGGCGCCGTCGAGCAGAGCACGTTGTTTGTCCGTCCGCACCGGCTCAGTATGCCGAAGTACAACGGTCGTTGCAAAAACTACAACGAGCGTTGTACCTTCGGGGCATGACTTCTCCGCTGCGCATCGCCGTCGTCTCCGGAAGCACCCGCCCGGGCCGCCGGGCCACGCAGGTCGCGGAATGGACCCGCGCCCGCGCCGCCGCCTTCCTCGGCGACCGGGCCGAGGTGCGGGTGCTCGACCTCGCCGAAATCGACCTGCCGTTCCTGGACGAACCGATGCCCGCCGCGATCGGCGGCTACCGCAACGACCACACCCAGCGCTGGGCGCGGCTCGTCGGCAGCTTCGACGGCTTCGTTTTCGTGACCCCCGAGTACAACCACTCCATGCCCGCGGCGCTCAAGAACGCCATCGACTTCCTGTTTTCCGAGTGGGCCGACAAAGCCGCCGGTTTCGTCAGCTACGGAACCAACGGCGGCACGCGCGCGGTGGAACACCTGCGGCTGACGCTCGCCGAGGTGAAGGTCGCCTGCGTGCGCTCGCAGGTCGCGCTGGGGCTGTTCACCGATTTCGTCATCCCCGACATGGCCGAGCCCGGCACCTTCGCGCCCGCCGACCACCACGAAGGCATCCTGACGCGGATGCTGGGGGAACTTGTCGACTGGTCGACCGCACTGCGCACCCTGCGGGTATCGCAGTGACCACCACCGTCGCCGCCCCGATTGACCGCGCGACCTGGCGGATCTGCTGGATCATCGTGTTCGGCGCGTTCGCCAGCGGACTCGACGCGTCCGTGGTGACGATCGGCCTCGACTCGATCAGCAGCGACCTCGGCGCGGATCTCTCAGTGACGCAATGGGTCGCGAGCGGTTACCTGCTCGCGCTCGCCCTGTCGCTTCCGTTGACCGGCTGGCTCGCCCGGCGCTTCGGCGCCGGCCGGGTTTGGCTTTTCTCCCTCGCCGCGTTCACCGTCGCGTCCGGACTGTGCGCTGTCGCCCCGGATGTCGTGGCGCTCATCGCGTTCCGGTTCCTGCAAGGCTTGGCCGGGGGCGTTCTGATCCCGGCCGGGCAAACCGTTCTGGGACAACAGGTCGGCGCCGCGCGGCTCGGTCGGGTCATGGCGACGCTCGGGATCGCGGTGAGCGTCGCACCCGCGCTCGGCCCGCTCGCCGGAGGCCTGATCCTGCACGGGCTTTCGTGGCCGTGGCTGTTCCTGATCAACCTGCCGATCGGGGCGGCCGGCCTGTTTCTCGGTCTCCGCTACGTGCCCCGCGGCTCCCGGGAGACCACCGGCGGGATCGATTTCGCCGGCCTGGCCCTGATCGCCGCCGGACTGCCGCTGGTCCTGTACACCGTCACGACGTGGGGCGACACTGGACGGCTCGAATGGCCGATTTTGGCGCCTGGTCTCGTTTTGCTGGTTTGGTTCGTGCTGCGGTGCCGTCGGCATCCGCGCCCGCTGCTGGACTTTTCCCTCTACCGCAACCGGCTTTACCGGGCGGCAAGCCTGGCCGCCGCGTTCAACGGTGCACTGATCTTCGGCAGCGGGATTGTCGTGACGCTGTACTTTCAGCTGGGTCGGCATCTGGATTTCGTTGACACTGGGCTGAGTTTGCTCGGCTTCGCCGGTGCCACGGCGGCGATCGCTCCGGTGACGGGGAGGGCGGTGGATCGTTACGGTGCCGCGCCAGTCGCGTTGGCGGGCGCGGTGCTGGCGGTGGTGAGCACGGTGCCGTTCGCGTTTCTGCCGGTGGATGCGCCTGGCGTGGTGGTGCAGGTTTTGCTTGCGGGGTATGGGGCCTCGGTAGCGTTGGTGAGCATGCCGATGGGGATCGCGGCGTATAAGACTGTGGAACCGTCGCGGCTTCCGGATGCTGCTGCGCAGGTGACGATCCTGCTGCGAGTGGGCGGATCGCTCGGGGGTGCGGTGTTCGCGGTGCTGATCGCCGGACGGTTGCCAGACCTCGACACGGCGTTCCGGATGGGGTTCGCGGCGATCAGCGTGGGGGCGGTGGGGTCGTTGGCGACGGCGTTGTCGGTGCGGAGGGCCTCGTGAGTGGCGGCGCCGGTTAGAACCGGCGCCGCCACTCACGACATCATGACCGCATGAGCCAACCTCCAGACGGTCTTCCCGTCTACCGAGTCCTCACCGGTCCCGACGACGCCGCCTTCTGCCGCCGGGTCAGCGAGGCCCTCGCGCTCGGCTATCGCCTGCACGAGGGCCCCGCGTTGACCTTCAACGGCGAGAACGTGATCGTCGCCCAAGCCGTGCTGTGGCCGGAAGCCGGAAGTCGCTAGCGGTCGCTCCGGGGAGAAACCAGCTCGCTAGGCCCGCCCCCGGATTCCCCGGCCACCGCGGCCAGTTCCTCGCCGACCGACTCCGGCGACTTCTTCGTGTCCTTCGTCAGCAGCGACGCCACCGCGCCGATCAGGCACACCACGATCGCGAAGCCGAACGCCACCGCGAGGCCGTCCTGGAACGGGCCCGAGATCAGGTTCGGGAAGAAACTGCGTCCGGTCAGGAAGCTCGCCTGGTCCGCGGGCAGACTTCCCAGTTGGCCGCCCAGCAGCTGCTGGATCGGGTTGTACCCGAGGAACGCCGCGAACAGCACCGCGACCGCGGGCAGGTGGGCGACCTGCTGTGCGGCCGCCGCGGGAACGCCGTGTTCGGTCAGGCCCTGCGACATCGCGATCGGCAGGTGGTCCGAGAGACCCGCGATGATCAGGCTGAAGAAGAAGCCGATCGACAGCACCATCGCCGCGTTCTGGAAGGTCGTCATCATGCCCGCGCCGGAACCTCGCGCGTCGGCGGGAAGGCTGTTCATCACCTCGGCCCGGTTCGGCGAGGAGAACATTCCCATGCCGATGCCGTTGAGCAGCAGGATCCCGGCGAACGCCCAGTAGTCGAAGTTCACCGGCAGCAGCGTCAGCAACAGGAACGTGAGCGCGGTGATGACCAGGCCGCCGGAGGCGAGCGCGCGGCTGCCGATGCGGTCGGACAGGATGCCGGACGTCGGAGCGGCCACCAGGAAGCCGATGGTCAGCGGCAGCATGTAGATCCCGGCCCACAGCGGCGTCTGCTCGAAGGTGAAACCGTGCTGCGGCAACCAGATTCCCTGCAGCCAGATGATCAGCACGAACTGCAGCCCGCCGCGGCCGAGGGACGCGGTCAGGTTCGCCAGGTTGCCCCAGCTGAACGAGCGGATCCGGAACAGCGACAGCCGGAACAGCGGGTTGGGCACCTTCGTCTCGATCACCACGAACGCGATCAGCACCGCGACCCCGCCGATCAGGCAGGACAGCACCATCGGGCTGCCCCAGCCGGTCTGCGACGTGCCGTACGGCTGGATTCCGTAAGTGATCCCGACCAGGACCGCGATGAGGCCGACCGCGAAGGTGATGTTGCCCCACCAGTCCATTTTCGCGTGCTGGCGGACACCGGTGTCGTGCAGTTTGACGTAGGCCCACACCGTGCCGATCACGCCGAAGGGCACCGACACCAGGAAAATCAGGTTCCAGTTCACCGGCGCGAGCACGCCGCCGACGACGAGGCCGAGGAACGAGCCCGCGATGGCCGCGACGCCGTTCATGCCGAGCGCGAGCCCGCGCTGGTTGGCCGGGAAGGCGTCGGTGAGGATGGCCGACGAGTTCGCCATCAGGAACGCGCCGCCGACGCCCTGCACGATCCGCCAGCCGATCAGCCACAACGCGGCCGCGTCGCCGTCGAACCAGGTGATCGCCAGCATGATCGAGGAAACGGTGAAGACGGCGAAGCCGAGGTTGTACATCCTGGCCCGGCCGTACATGTCGCCGAGCCTGCCGAACGCCACCACCAGCACCGCGGTGACCACGAGGAATCCCATGATCATCCACAGCAGGTAGCTCGTGTTCGACGGCTCCAGCGGGTTGATGCCGATGCCCTTGAAGATGTCGGGCAGCGCGATCAGCACGATCGACGAGTTGATCGTCGCGATCAGCATCCCGAGCGTCGTGTTGGACAGCGCGATCCACTTGTACCGCGGACCGAGTTCCGCGATCGAATACGTCCTGCGCTCCGCCACAGTCGAAAACCCCTCTCCCAGCCGTTCCCTTAGCTAGGCTAAGCAAGTTGGTTGCGGCAGGCAACCAACAAAAGAAAACGACTGGGAGACAAGGGTCACAAACGGATGACTATCCTTTGTGGACTATTTACTTTCACTCGGTCGAGTTACCGCTGAGCAGGACCTCCGACAACCTTTCCGGGATTGAGGATCCCGTGCGGGTCGAGGGCGTTCTTGACGGCGTGGTGCAGGTCGAGAACCGCTGGTCCCAGCTCTTTTTCCAGGCCGGGGCGCTTCAGCAGGCCGACCCCGTGCTCGCCGGTCACCGTCCCGCCGAGTTCGAGCGCGTCGGCGACGATGTCGTCGAACGCGGCCTGCGCGCGGCGCTGCGCGGCGTCGTCCCCGGTCGGCGTAATCAGCAGCGGATGCAGATTCCCGTCGCCGATATGCGCGATATTGGCGATTTGCGTATTGTGCCGCTGCGCCGCCGAATCGATCCGGGCGAGCATTTCCGGCACCAGATGCGTCGGCACGCAGACGTCCTCGGTGAGCACCGGGCCGAGCCGTTCGAGCGCCGGGTACGCCAGCCGCCGGGCCGCGAACAACGCGTCCGCTTCGGCCTCGTCGGTCGACTGCGCGGCCCAGGTCGCGCCCGCCTTCTCGAAGCACTCCACCATCACCGCGGCCTCGTGCCCGCCCGGCACGTCGCTGCGGCCGAGCAGCACCACGTTCGCGTCGGCGGACAAGCCCATGTTCTTCCACGCGTCGACCGCGGCCAGGCAATGCCGGTCCACCAGCTCCAGCGCCGACGGGACGATCCCCGCCGCGCGGATCGCCGCTGCCGCCTCCCCCGCCGCGACCGTCGAGTCGAAGTAGCCCGCGACGGTCGCCTCCGGCGCGCGTTTCGCCCGCAGCCGCACGGTGATTTCGGTGATGACGCCAAGCGTTCCCTCCGAACCGACCATCAGCCCGGCGAGGTCGTACCCAGCCACGCCCTTCGCAGTCCGGCGGCCGAGCCGCACGAGCTCGCCGGTGCCGGTGACGACCTGCAACCCGAGCACGTAGTCGCGGGTCACGCCGTACTTCACGCAGCACACGCCGCCCGCGTTGGTCGCGACGTTGCCGCCGATCGTCGACCACGGCGAACTGGCCGGGTCCGGCGGATACCACAGCCCGTGTTCCGCACAAGCCGCCCGCAGATCGTCGTTGACCACCCCGGGTTCGACGACGGCGAGCCGCTCCACCGGATCGATCTCCTTGATCGCGGTCATCCGGTCGGTCGCCAGCACCACGCATCCGGCGAGCGCGTTCGCCCCGCCGGACAGCCCGGTTCCCGCGCCGCGCGGCACCACCGGTGTGCCGTGGTTGATGCACTGCCGCACGATCGCCTGCACCTCGTCCGCGGTGCGCGGGCGGACCAGGACCGCCGGTTCGCCGTACGGGGCCCACTCCGCCTCGTCGTGCGCGAAGCTGCGCAGCACATCGGGGTCCCGCACGATCCGGTCGTCCGGCAGGACGGTGTGCAGGTCGTCGATCAGCATGGGGGCTCCCGCGTTCTTCCGGTCGGCTTTCCCCGTCAGGTTAGGTCGAAATCCGCGCGGCTCGTTCGACGTATCGGTGAGAGCGAGCTTCGAGGAGGCAGCCATGAACACCACCGTCACTCGCCGCGGGATCTCGATGCTGCGTGCCGTCGCCGCCGGGCGCGGACGGCTGACCTGCAGCTGCGAACCGGACCTGTTCGTGGACGGCCTGCCGTGCAGCGACCAGTTCACCGCGCACGCGCTGGCGCACGCCGGTCTGCTGCGCGCGAAGGAACCCGGGCTGTTCGGGCAGCCGGTGCCCGCCGTGCTGACGCCGGCCGGGGAAGCGCTGCTCGCCGCCGCTTGACCCGGCTACGCTGACCAGCGAGAAACGGGAGGGCGGAGCAGATGGCGTCCGGAGCATCCGGAACGGAGACGGCGCGGCGCAGGCGGCGCACCACAGTGGCCCTCAAGGAGTCGCTGCGGGAACTGCGCAATCAGCTGTCGCTGCTGAACCACCAGGTCGGCGGACGGCTGAAGCTCAAGGACGTCGACCTCGACTGCCTCGAACTGATCTCCTCCGCCGGACCGCTGAGCCCGAGCGCGCTCGCCCGCCGCGCCGGCCTGCACCCGGCGACCGTGACCGGCATCCTCGACCGCCTGCAGCGCGGCGGCTGGGTGGTGCGCGAACGGGATCCCGACGCCGCCGACCGGCGCGCGGTCACCGTGCGGGCGGTGCCGGGACGCACGCAGGAACTGTTTCGCGTGTACGGCGGGATGAACTCGGCGATGGACGACCTGTGCGCCGGGTACACCGAAGAAGAACTCATGCTGATCGCCGGATTCCTGCGCCGCACCGCCGAAGCGGGCCGGGCCGCGACCCACGAACTTTCCGGGGAATGACGGCAGGGCCCCGCCGCTTCGCCCGAGCGCGAAACGACGAGGCCCCGGTATCCGTCGGCACTGCTCAGCTGTCGAGCGTGCCGTACACGATGATGTTGTCGAGATAGCTCTTCTTCTCGGCGTCGAACGCGCCGCCGCACGTGATCAGGCGGATCTGCGAGTCAGACGTGTTGCCGTACACGGCTTCGGTGGGGAACGTCTTCTTCGCGATCTGGTCCACCTTGGTCACGGTGAACGAGGCCGTCGATCCGTCCTTGCGCCCGATGATGACCTTGTCGCCCTTCTTCATCTCGTGCAGCCGCCAGAAAATGCCCTTCTGGTGGTTGCCGTCGATGTGCCCGAGGACGACCGCCGGTCCGACCTGGCCCGGCTTGGGTCCGAAGTGGTACCAGCCCGCCTGCAGCGGCTGGTCCACCGGCGGCACCTGGACGGTCTTGTCGTCGTTGAGGCCGAGCGGCACCAGCGACGAATGCGCGGAGATGCTGGGAACGTCGAGCGAGACCGGGTCCGCGACCTGCTGCGCGGCCGCCGCGGAACTCGCCGGGCCTGCCGCGGGCGGAGTATCCGCCGAACCGCAGCCCAGCAGGGCGAAGTTCGCGACGAAAGCCAGCAGGAGCGCGAAAAGCCCGAACCGGGAACGCGTCACCGGGCGGTCACCGCGGCCAGCGTGCCGTCGCCGGTCTCCGGCGCGCCGACCGGCACGACCTTGACCTGGCCGGGGCCTTCGGCGGGCGGGGTGCCCGGCTTGCTCGGCTGGGTGGTCGGCGGCGTGGTGGGCGGGGTGCTCGGGTTGCCCGCGACCTTGGCGCAGGTGGCCGAGGCGAGGACGATGTCGCCCTTGCCGAGCGCGCCGGTGACGTCGCCGCCGAGGAGCTTGATGTGCAGCGCGTTCACGGTGAGGCTGCCGTCGGAGTGCTTGATCTGCTCGTTGACGATCACCTGCAGCACACCGTCGATGCCGAGCTTCTGGTTCGGCTTGGTCGACACCGGGATCTTGCCGATCTTGCCGAGGTCGAGGCCGGCCAGCTCGGACGAGGCGGTGATGCCGTCCGGGGTGGACTTGCACTCGGAGCTGATCACCCGGGCCTTGGGGGTGGAACCGGCGAGCGGGGCGAGCACCGGGAGCGCGGCGTCGACGATCGAGGCCTTGGCGTCGACCGGGCCGTTGCTGCCGTCCTGCTTCGCCGAGCTGCTGATCACCTTGGCCGTGACCAGGCCCTTCAACGGCACGTTCACCACCTGCGCGGACTCCGGGCCCTCGGTCGAGGAGGGCGCGATCTTGCCGGTGTCGACCGTGATCCCCTTGTCGCCGAGCACGCCGGGCAGCAGCGAGACCGAGGCGGACGCGCCGTAGGCCGAACCGGCGGGCGCCTCGGCGGCGAGCGCCGGCGGGGCGACGGCGGCGGCGAGCAAAGCCAGCGCGGGAACGGCGACCGCGACGGTCCGTCCGCGCAGCAGGGCAGAACGCATGAATTGTCCTTCCGAACATCAAGAATGGAGCCGTCGCACGGATCCCCGAATCCACGCGTGACCGAGCACAACTGTCGGTCCCTGGCAGGGCGCGACATTATCAAGACGCCCTGGAAACGCAAAGCAAGATCCGTCGCGCACCGCGCCCGCCCGCCGGTTCCCGTGACCACAATTATCGCAATTTCACCACTAAAGAGTGATGTAACGCGGCTCCGCCGACGGGGTTTTCTCACGCTGAGCTACCGGAACCGGGGCCCCGATGGCGGATTGCCCCGTACTCCACCCGGAGGGGTGATCCTGCGGAGGGTACTGATTGGACACTCGCCGTGATGTGACCGCTACCGTTCCCCGAGTCGCCATTCGCGGTTCGCCAATTCGTCCCGCGACCGGGGTCCGGCCGGGCGGAAATTGTCCACAATGGAATCGGGCGGAACGGAACGAGCGAACGGGAAAAAGGGTACGGTGTTCTTGCCCGGGGCGGTGACCAGCGGCGACGCTCCGCACCGGCCGTACCAGTTCGCCCAGCAGTCCTGCCGCGGCGAACACGGCCCGGCCAGTCCCAGCCTTCTTCTCTTCTCTGCGGCTCACTCCTGATCCGAGCTCGAGCTCCCGGGGTGGGCGACGCGGTCGGTCCGCTCTCCCGGCGCACCAGGATCCGGCCAGAGCAAAGCCGGTTCCGCGCCGTCGTGCGGCGAGCCGGAGCCCGGCCGCCCGTCCGAGTTGTCGTGCCCCGCATCCGGAACCCCTGGCTGTGCGCCGTCGCCCCCGCTGTCCGAAACCGGATCAGGCGTATCGCCCCGACCGAACTCCGCCTTGCCGTCCGGAACTCGGACAGCCGCGACGTCGTCCGGCGACCTAGAATCAGCGTCGGCACCTTCTTCGTCCCCGTCAAACCATGCCCGCGCAGCCCCACCTTCTTGAGCCTGCTGAGCGTGATCGTCGTAAGCCGGGGAAGCCGAGCTTCCTTGGGCCGAGCCGTCCTGTGCCAGCTCCTCCTGAACCGGTCCGGACGGCGACGGGTCCGGGTCCAACGCGCCGAAGGCCGCGCGAACCTGGTCGGCCGGGTCCGGTTTGCCCGCCGCGGCAAAAGAACTGGCCAGCCGTTCAGCCAGCAGCTCCCGTTCGGGTGCTTCTGCGTCAAGGCCAATCCCGTTCATCAGAGCTTCGACGAGATCGACCACACTGTCCCGTGGGGATGGCTCAGGGACCGAGGGCGTGCGTTCGGGTACGTTCAGGTCCTCCGGAAACGCCATCTGCCCGTGGCCCAGCTCCCGGCCCGCCACCGCCCGCACGTTGTTGGCGGCCGCCGTCAGCTCGGCGAGAGTGTCGATGTCCTTCACTACATTCGCCACGTCGTTGTTCTGCTTCACCAGCCACCAGACGACCGCACTGCCAGTGTCGCTGAGCACATCTTCTCCGAGATAACGCCGCCGGTCTTCCTCATGCTTGCGCTCGTACTCCCACACCAGCGCGTCCTTGCGCGTCTTCGCGAACAGCTCAAGCCGCTCCCGGTCGGCAGTCTCAAGATCGAGGCGCACGTCGGCAGCCGAAACCTCGACGAATCCGGAGCTGTCCGGCTGGACCTTGCCCAACACGCTGTTCAGCCGATGGCGGACCTGTTCGTGGTCAAGAGGCAGTTCACCCGAGGTGATCGCCTTCGCTCGTTCCACGACTTCGTTGATCGCTACCGCGCCTGGACTCGCGTGCACCGGCCCGCGCACCTCTGGGCACAACCGCCACCACACCGTCGCCGAGAACAGGAACCGGTAGTCCTCGGACCGGCTCGGCAACGCTGTCGCGGTCACTTCAGCCCGCTCGAACGGAATCGGAGCCGGCTCCGGCACCGGCTCCGGCGCGGGCGGTTGCACAGCGGCCAGATGCGCCGTCATGCGCCGGTCGACCTCGGACTCGTAGGCGATCCGGGCCCTGATCCGCTTGTAGAAAGCTACCGGGATGATCGCCAGCGGAAGCACGAGCAGAAGCCAGAGAAAAGAGTCCAGTGCGACCGTGATACCGATCGGAACACCGGCGCAGACAAGCAGTGCGATGGAGAGCGTGGCCTTGTCCGATGAAGTCATGATCGGCCTTTCTTCTCGCGGAGCGTGGCATCCGGATCGACCACACCCTGCGCTTCGTTGATCAGCTGGATGACAAGGAGCGCGAGGCGGGCGTGTGAAACGCGATCACCGCTCCGCGCCCAATCTCTGGCAGTCACATAGACGGCGGCGAGGGTCCGGGGGTCGCCGCCTGCTCCGGCGAGCACCTCGCGAACGAGCATGGCCGAGTCCGGAGCTTCCGCATCAACGCATTCGGTCAGCCAAGCACGCAGATGCTCCTGCCATTCCCGTTCGGGCAGGCTGGTCATGAGCGCGCGCCAGACCGCCTCGACGCACCTGCGCACAGTGGGATCGGCCCCGAAGCGGCGGCCTCGGACGTCAGTGCTCAGCACCAGCTTCGGACTGAGCACTCGCAGCGCCAGCTCGGTCTCGGATCGCCCGCGTGCCGGCCGGGGAGGATGCTGCCGCAACCGCCAGGCGAGACGGCGGTAGAGCCGGAGATCGCTCGCGACCAGTTCGAGCAACCGCTCCAGCGCATAGCTGTCGGTCCTGTCCCGATTTCGCTTGACCAAGTGGTTGAGCCTGGTGAGCGCCTCTTCCGGGTACTCCGCCGCCATCTCCGCCGCACACAGATCGGCCAGCACCGCGGCAAACTGGTCCGGCAGGTCGCGCGCCCGCGCCCACGTGTAGAACTGCTGCCGGAAGAATCGGCCGTGCCGCGGATGTGCCAGGCTTCTCGACAGGACGGTCTGCACCTGGTCCGGCCAATCCCGCGCCCGCGGCCAGTTCCTGACCAGTTTCGCCAGGTCGTCGTGCAGATCCGCGTCGAGCAGTTGGATCGCAACCCGGTCAGCCAGCCGAAGCCGGGACCGCCTGCTCAATTCCTCCATGCCTACGAGGCTGGCGCTCCAGTCGCGGAAAACATTGTGCAACCGCGGGTATTCCCGCCAGAAGTAGGCGGCGACCGCAGCGCCGTATCCGGCTTCCCGAAACCGGATCCCGCCATGCTCGTCCGCGGGCACCGCGGCAACCTCGCCCAGGTCTCCGGACAACGAGTTGCGTTCCAGCAACGGAACCTCGCTCTCCGGATGCCCCACCTGCGTCAGCAGCTTGGCGGCAGCCGCGAAGACCACCCTGCGATGCTCGCCCTCCAGCATCGCCACGGCCAACGCGAGCGCGCGGACCACGCCGTCCTTCTTGCCGTCGAGGAGTGTCCGCGCTTCTTCAGTCCGGTCGGCAACCGCCTGCTGCGCTTCCCTGAGCAGATCCAGCAGCCGTTCGCCGCCTCGCGCCAGCAGCCGCGCTCTCTCGGCAAGACGTGCCAGGTCGTTCATGCTCGACGAAACCAGCGAAGCGCAGAAGGCCCGGTACTCCGCCGGATCGAGGTCGCCGGACAGCCCGTCCGCGGCGAGATGCCGCCGCAGCACCACCGCCGGGTCCGGCCGCCCCAGCGGAACCAGGAACTGGCGGCTCTCGTCGAATTCGAACTGCTCCTCCACCGCTCGATCGACGATGATCACCAATCTGGTCGATCGGGCTTTCGTGTGCGCCCGGAGGTAAAGCGCCTTCTCCTTCAGCTTCGCATAGTGCTCGCTCTCGACCGAGGAAAGATCAAGGAGAAGCAGGTCTCCGTCGGCAACGCTTTCCGGGTCGAACGCGTCTTCCTCGACCTCTGTCGGCAAAACCCGAAACAGATGACTGGAATCAGCGTAAGTGCGCAGGAGCATCTTCGCCGCGGTACGCGTCCCAGCCCCGGACGGCCCGGAGACGAGGACCAGCCCGCACTTCTCCAGCTTGTGCTGAGCGTGCGGAAAACCTTCCGGCGGCTCGAACCTTCGATAGAGCCAGCCGAGATCCGACTCGTGGAGCAGGCCGAACGGCCGGCGCCGGTGGTGCGGGCCGGAAGCGCCAATGTTGTTGATCTGGGTGTATTGAGTGACCGGTGCGCCTGCGCCTGGCCAGGGAAACGGGCCGGGCGACTCGCGCTCGCTCGCGGTCAAGGCCGCCCCTCGCCCTCCGCCGAGCCGTCGTCTTTCCCGACGTTGATGGTACGTGCGTTGTTGAACGTGCCCGTTCCGGCATGGGTCGGGCCATTGAACTGAGAACCGCCGAAAACGTCGCCGTTGTACTGGTTGCCCGGGCCGCTGATGATCGTCCCGATCGACGGGTCGCGCCAAACCCCGCCTACACCTCCGCCATGGACTTCGTTCTGTGCGGCAGATTCGCCTGCCTGCTTCACAGGCTGAGTAAGATCTTTGAGCCCAGGTACGGAATCGAGCACATCCTGAGCGATCCGGTCCAGCACAGTGTCAGGATCCCGGTGGTGGTAAACCTGGTACTGCAGATCCGCCAGCCGCTTGAGCCGCTGGGGCAACTCTTTGGCCGGCAGCGGCGGCTGCGCCCGTTCGTCGATCACGGGGATCACCCGCGCCCCGTGATCGAAGGCCATCACCAACTCGCGGTGGATCCAGTCTTCAGGATTGTCGATCTTGCGCCGTCCGGTCCCGTCGGCGGCGGTCAGCCAGGCAGGCCCGATGACGCACAACAAGACTTTGCTGCCCCAGACGCCGTTCTCCAGCGCTTTCTGGAACACCACGCCTGCCTGAATCGACCGATGATCCTTGAAAACGGCTGCGTCTCCGAAGCGACGGCGCAAATCCTGGTCGATGATCGTCGCCAATTGCTCACCGTCCCCGGTGCGGTAGTTCACAAATACTTCAGGCATGACTAATAAACCTCCATACACAAAGAAATCAAAAAGGACAGACTCGGTGCGGCTAGTCCAGTTGCCCGGTCAGCAGCGGATAGATGTTTCGGACCGATTTATTTCCGTGAAAGCGGGCAAGCGTCCGCCGCAACCGGCGAAGATCCTGCGCCACGGTCGCCGAGCCGATCGCTTGCAACGGGCCCTGCAACTCGGCGGTGATTTCACAGGCGCGTTCGACCTCGTTCTGCATCGCATATGCGAGTGCTCTGCGGACGCCGTAGCGGGCTCTGGTCCGCAGCGCATGCTCCGGCACCGTTGGGAGTTGCCGGTCGAGCACCGCGGCGGCTTCCCGAGGGCGGCCAAGATCGAGCAAGCACCACCCTGCCGCCATGGCCACCGGGTCCTCGATGTGCATGGCGCCCAGCACCGGCAGAGCGGAATCGCCTCGGTCGTCCGGCATCACCAGCAGCGAACGCGCGCGGTCGAGTACTCGCATGCACGATTCGTAGTCGCCGGCCAGCGCATGCCCTTGCGCCTCCAACTGCGCGGCCAGGCCTTGGATTCGCGCCGGCGTCGGCCCCGCCTGTGCCTCGCGGCTCAGGGCGATCGTCTTCCCGGCATCCTCCTGGTACAAGGCGACGACTGCCTTCCGCACGAGAGCGTAGCGGGCCAGATGACGGTCTCCGCCGGATTCTGCCATGCGGACTGCCTGATCGGTCCACCAAAGCGATGCCCGCTCGTCTCCGTTTTCCTGCGCCATCCAGCCCGCGTACTCCGCGAACCGGGAAGCGAGCAGGAAAAGCTCCGAGTGGTCGCGGCCGACCGCCTGCCTGGCCAGCTCGCGAAGAGTGTGCGTCTGCGCGATGACCGTGGGGATGACCGCGCCGGGACTCGCGGCCTGCCCCAGAGCCCGCATCTGGTCGAACTGGAGGCGGAACACGGACAGCGCCGTTCCCCCTGCCGAACGCGCCAAAGCCGGCGCCCCGACGCTGAACCCCAGCCCAGCGCCCAGCGCGATCGCCTCGCGTCTTCCCATCGGACGGAACCAGCTGCCGTCCCTGCCGTCGAGATTCACTATCCAGGCCTCTCCGTCGTCGGCCTCGTCGGCCCGTTCGGTTCGGTGCTCCCCGGTTTTGGCCAAGGAAGCAAGCCGGCCTCCTGCCCCCAATTCGGCATCGCACCGGCGCGCGAGATCGGGATGCGCTTGTTTCAGCCCGTTCTCGATTTTGCTCAGATAGCCCTTGCTGTAGTGCACCACGACCGCAAGGTCTGCGAGCGATACTCCAGCTCCGGTCCGCCACCGCCGAAGTTCGGCTCCGAACTGTGCGCGGCTGTCCGCCACCGGTCCCTCCCCGTTGCCTGATGCCCGTGGCGGAGGACTGGTCAAATGCCTCCGCGCGGTGCTGGCACCGCGGCACTTCGCACAGTCCAGCACAGCGAAGCCCCGCATGGGCAGACGAACTCGGCGATTTACAACGGATGGAGTCATGAATTGGCAGCCGGTCAGCGCGAAACCGCACGAACTCGCGCTCACCGGCGTGGAACAGTCAGCTGTCCCGTCGTCCTCGTGCTTTCCGGCGGTTTTCCGCATTTCGCGACTCAGAGCGCACGAAACATCCTCGGCTCGCGTGCGTTGAATGACATCGTCCACAGCGACGATTTTGCAGATCACGACAGCGCGGCACGAGCGTGAAGCAGGGGTTTCCCAGCGCCTGCTCGACGGGAAACGGGAAACCCCCTAGTCAGGCGGCTTGCCCGACAGCGAGCCGAAACCCGGTTGGGGAATATTCCGCGCTCTCGGCTACTCGACGGAGACGGTGACCTGATAGAAAATCCCGGTCCGGTCCGGAAACACGAGCGCGCCCCGTTCGTCGACCATCTTCCACAGGACGTGGCAGACGCCGGTTCCGGTCGGCGTCACCGGGACGCTCACCTCGACCAGCTGCCCCGGCTCGGCGTCCGGGACCGGGACGCGCGGCGGCGACGGGCACAGCACGGTGGTGCCGCCGGCGACCTGCAAGTAGCGGCTGCGCCACGGCACCGAGCCGGTGTTCTTCAGCCGCCAGATCTTCGTGAACGTCTGGCCGTAGCGGGCTTTCGCGCCGTCCGGGAAGGTGACGTCGCCGGGAAGGCCGTCGCCGCCGAAGCCGGACGAGTCGCCGGGCAGCGGGTAGTGCGGGGCGGCGGCTTCCTTGTCGCGCGAGGACGGAGTGGCGAGGACCACGACGGCGGCCACGAGTCCGAGGACGACCAGCACCGTCGCGGCGACCGCGATCGAACCCCAGCGGCGGGTCTTGCCCGCGGCCGGTTCGGCGGCGAAGGCCGGAGCGGAGATCGCCGGATCGGCAGCAGGCACCGGTTCCGGCACGGGCGACGTCGGATGTGCAGCAGGCGGCGCTTCCGGCGCGGAGATCGCCGGGTCAGCAGCAAGCGGTTCCGGAGCGGGAGAAGGTCCGTCCGCCGACGACGTCCGCTCCCCCGCGCCGGGCCGATCGATCGAATCCGTCGCCTCGCCTGCCGCCTCTTCCCAGCGCGCCAGCCACTCGCGGCGCACCGTCTCCTCGTCGCGGCCGAGGCCGGTCACGGCGAGGCTGCGGACGAACTCCCAGGTCGTCGGCCAGGACGGTGCGCCGCGGCCGCGGGTGGCCGCCGAAAGAGCGGACTTCGACGCCGCAGCGCCGAGTTCCGTGCGCATGCGGTCGTAGGACGGGTCGCCCGCTTCCCGCTTCAGGTCCAGCAGGGCGCAAGCGAAACGGGCCACCGGGCCCGCGCCGGCGTCGGGCACGATGTGCTTGCGACCCCGGCGGGCCCCGGGCTGCCCGGCCGTGGGCTCGCTCATGACACCTCCAATGATCGACATCGACCCTTGGAGGTTGCCAGGCGGCCCGGGGCGGCGCAGCCCCGGGCCCGCCCGCCGGTTCAGCGACCGGCGCTCAGAGCTTGCAGCCCTTCTGGATGCGCGCGACCGTGTGGTCCGCGCCGATGTGGAACTTCTTCTTGCCGCTGGTGCCGCCGTTGGTGGTCATGCACTGGACGCTCAGCGCGCCGTCCATGTCCTTCAGCACGATGCCCGCGGACACCTTGTGCGAACAGTGGTTGTTGAAGTAGACGGTGACGTTCGTCAACCCGTCGCCCCAGGAGTAGTTGGCCTTCTTCCCGGACGGCTTCGTGCACTTGATGCTCGCGGTGTGCTTGCTCTGCGCGCTCGCCGGAGCCGCGGTGTCCGCCGACGCGGCGGGCGCGGCGATCCCGGCGAGTGCGATCCCCAGCGCGGAGGCGGCCATCAGCGTCTTGCCGATCTTCATGGGTGTCCCCTCGGACGAATCGGAATGGAGTACAGCCGGGAAATCCCGGTGCACTCATCCCAGCGCGCCGCCCGTTTTGTCCTCAACCGCTCGCCGTCCACGGTCAATGACCGGGGTTGTCCACGCAGGTCAGCGAATTGTCCACGGCTCAGTCAGCCGGGCCGCGCAGTGTCAGGACGACGCGTAAGACGTGTTCGACCGCCGACTCGAACATCGCGGCGCGCAGTTCGCCGCGCGTCTCGAGGTTGCGCGCGGCGAAGTCGAGCATGCGGTCCGGTCCGGCGCGGCGGACGAGCAGCGCCGCGACCTCCTCGAGGTCGAGGCTCGGGTTGTCGAGCCGGGCGAGGGCGAACTCGATGATGAGCTCTTCGTCGGTCACATCTGTCAGGGTAATCACAAAACGGGGTTCAGCCGTCGTTCCGATAGCGGCCGTAGGGATAAGCCTCGACCAGGGTGACGCGCACGAGGGCGCCGCTGGGCACCTCGTACTCGCGCTGCTCCCCCGGTTTGGCCCCGTGCAGCGCCCGTCCGAGCGGCGAGTCCGGCGAGTAGACCTCGAGCCCGCCGCCGACCTCGTCGCGCGCGGCCAGCAGGAAGGTTTCGGCCCCGCCGTCGTCGTAGCGGACGGTCAGGACCATCCCGGGCTCGGCGATCCCGTCGTCCGGCGGGTCCTCGCCGACGACGGCGTTCTGCAGCAGGTCCTGGAGCTGCCGGATCCGTGCCTGGCGGTGCTGCCTGCGGTCGAGCCGGTCGTGCTCGCCCGCGCCCTCGTCGAGGTCGGGTTCGCGCTGCAGGGCGGCGAGTTCCGCGGCGAGGCGGGCGTGCGCGTCGGCGGTCAGCCAGGGACGCGAAGAAGCGGTCGACATGAGAGGTGCCTTTCGGATGTCGTCCGTGGGGGCCGGGCTAGCAGGAGGCGTCCAGCCCCCACGGACTTTCGAGGAGTCCCGCGGCGGTCAGCGGGGCTCGGGCTCGGTGCGGCGGTCGAGCACGCCGGCGTCGGCGGCGAACCAGCCCGCGGCCTTCACCAGGATGTCTCTTTCGGTGCGCAGCAAGGCGTTCTCCGCGCGGAGGAAGAGCAGTTCGGCGTGCTCGTCCCCGGTCAGCGGGACGGGTTCGGCGGACACGCGCGGGTCACCGCAGCGGGTCGAAGGGCCGCAGCGCTTCGGGCTGCCTGCCGGTGACCATCTGCTCGGCGAGCAGCTTCCCGGTGACCGCGCCATGGGACAGGCCCCACATGCCGTGCCCGCCCGCGACGTACATCCCGGGCGCGCCGGTCTGGCCGATCACCGGCCGCCCGTCGGCGCTGACCGGGCGCGAGCCGACCCAGACGTCGGTGCGCTGGTCCCAGCGCAGGCCCTTGAGCAGCGGCCGGGCCGAAGCGATGATCGCGTCGACGCGCGCCGGGTACAACGGGTCGTCCGGCTTGCGGAACTCCATCGTCCCGGCCACCCGCAGCCCGCCTTGGTACGGCGTGCACGCGACCCGGATGTCGGGCAGGTACATCGGGCTCGGCACCGGGTCGTCGGTCGGCACGGTGAAGGAGTACCCGCGGCCGGCGCGCACCGGGACGCGCACGCCCCACTTGTGCGCCAGTTCGCCCAGCCAAGCGCCGGTCGCGAGCACCACGGCGTTGGCGTTGACGGTCTGCCCGTTCGCCGACAGCACGGTGTACGCGTACTCGTGCCTGCGGATCGCGGCGACCTCGAACCGGTGCCGGATCGTGCCGCCGCGGCTGACCACGGCGCGGGCGAGCGATTCGACGAACCGGCCGGGATCGACGTACCGCTGGCCGTCGATCCGGATGCCGGCCCCGATCCGGTCGGCGACCTGCGGGAAGTGCTCGCGCAGCTCCGGTCCGGCGAGCTGGGTCCAGGACACCTTCTGCCCGGCGTCGCCGAGCCGGTCCAGTTCCTTGACCAGCGTCTGCGCCTTCGCGGACGTCTCGAACAGCGCGGTGATGGGCGCGTCGATGGTCGGCGCGTCCACGCCGTTCGAGGTCAGGATGTCGAACGCTTCGAGGCATTGTTCGTTGAACGGCAGGTTCGCGCGCACGGCCCGGTTCCAGGACCGGTGGGTGCAGTTCGCCGCGAAGCGGGCGAGGAACTGCCACAGCCGCGGGTCCGGGGTGGCCGGGACGTGCAGCGGAGCCTGCCGATCGAGCAGGGTGCGCAGGCCGTAGCGGAGGACCGCGGGTTCGTTGAGCGGGATCGACAGCCCCGGCGAGAGCCAGCCCGCGTTGCCCCAGGACGAGCCCGCCGCGATGCCCTCGCGGTCGACGACGGTCACCCGTACGCCGCGTTCCTGCAAGAACCAGGCGGTGGACAACCCGACGATGCCCGCGCCGACCACGATCGCCGAACGCGGCCCGCCGTCCTTCCGGTCGAGATCGCCCATGTGTTCCTCCGCCGAACTGTGCCGCTGGTTGTGCTGGTGCGGCCAGGATGACCCGGATCCGGCGGACAGGCTTTGTCGAGTTCGGCCAAACGGATCAAGCCGGTTTGTCCGGATCGGTCAATCCTGCGGATCGGCGACGGCGAGTTCGATGATCATCGCCAGCCGTTTCGCGGGCAGATCGAGCCGCAGCGGCGTCACGTCGGCCATCTTGCGCAGCCGGTAGCGGATGGTGTTGGGGTGCACGCCGAGCCGTTCGGCGGCCTCGGTGAGGTCGCCCTGGGTCTCGAGCCACGCGCGCAGAGTCGCGACGTAGCTGGTCGAGTTGGCCGCGTCGTGCCGGGCCAGATCGGCGATCGGGCCGCGTGCCGGGGCTCGTCCCGCTGCCGCCGCGGCACGCAGGCGGAGGATCAGGATGTCGTCCCAGGACTCGTCGTACGCGACGGTCGCGCCGGGCTCCGGGCGGACGTCGTGCAGTGCGAGGCACTCGTCGGATTCCCGCCTGCTCGCGGGCAGATCCGCGGTGGAGGCAGGCGCGCCGATCCCCGCCGCGACCGTGACCTGCGCGGGCAGCGCGTCGCGGATCCCGTCGATCCACGCGCGAGCGGTTTCGACGTCCTCGCCGGGCAGAACGGTGTAGACGGTATTGCTGAACAGCGTGCTCCGGCCCGGTCGCGACCAGCCGAACCCGGTGGTCGCGCGCTCGAACGCGAGCAGCAGCGCGGCATGCCGTTCGTCGGCGATGTGCGCTTGGAGCGCGACCACGCGGAACCGGCCGGGCGGCAGGCCGAGCCTGCTCAGCACCGCAGCCGCGTCCGGGGTGCCTTCCAGCAGGCGGATCACCAGGTCCGATTCGACCTGCCGTTCGAGGTCGGCGCTCGCTCGCGACCGCAGCAAATGCAGCCCGACCGTGCGGGAACTGTCGTGCAAGACAGTGCGCCGTACGTCGGACAGCGGCCTCTCGCACTCCACCCAGATCGACCCGAGCGTTTCGCGCCCGGCCCGGACCGCGACCACCATGCGTCCGGTGAGCCCGTGCTCGGGATCGGCTTCGACGAACAACGGCTCGTCCGAAACGGCGAGATGCGCGAACACGCCGCGGCGCTCGAACAGCTCGCGCACCTGATCCGGCACTCGCCGTCCGAGGATCGTCTCCAGCCGCACGCGGTCCGCGCCCTGCTGACGGCTGGAGTAAGCGAGCACGCGCGACAGCTGGTCCTCGATGGTGACCGCGCTGCCGAGTGCGTCGGCGAGGCTGTCGGCCAGCGCGAACAGGTCGGTCGGACCGCGGCCGGACTCCGTCTCGCGGCCTTCGAGCACCAAGCCGTAGACGACGCCCGCGAGCTGGCCCCACGACACTTCCGGGTCCACGAGCAGCACCGCGACCCGGCCCTCCTCCGCTTTGGCCGCCGCGTCCGGCCCCGGCGGCGTCGATCCGCGCACCAGCACGACCGACGCCCGTGCTTCCGCGGCCCGTTCGACGGCTTCCAGCACCGAATCGGCACCGACCGCGAGGTAGACGTCGCCGCGCAACCCGCGCGGGTCGGCGGGGTCTTCCATCACCACGTCCCGCAAGGCCACTTCGCGCGCGACGGGACAGCAGCACAACCGCGCGCCGTACCCACCGAGGACGTTGACGAGCCGATCCAGCGTGACCATGCCCCGTTCATACCTGACGCGGCGCCGTGGGAGTCGTATCGTGCACATCATGCGGGCGCGGGTCGAAGACGTGCACGAACTGGCGCTGGGGATGCCCCACGTCACGGTGGTGCGCGGCTCCCGCGAAAACCCCGTCTACCAGGTCGGCGGCAAGTCGTTCGTGTTCTTCCGGACGCCTCGGCCGGACGCCTTCGACCCGGAGACAGGGCAGCGGTATCCGGACGTGATCGTGTTCTGGGTGCCGTCCGAATCGGACAAGCAGGCGCTGGTCCAGGATCCGGACAGCCCGTTTTTCACCACTCCGCACTTCGACGGCCACCTGTCGGTGCTGATCCGCGCCGCTCATCTGGGCTCGTTGACGCGGCAGGAACTGGCCGAGGTCGTCGAGGACGCCTGGCTCTCCCGTGCGTCACCGCGCCGGCGCGAAGCGTGGCTGTCCGGAACGCGGGCCCGGTAAGCGATCAGGAATCAAGAAGCATCCGGGTCGGTGCCGGACTTAGCGTTTACGGCATGACTTCCTTCGACTTTGTCACCCTGGACGTTCCCGATGTCGCCGCCGCCGAACGCTTCTACACCGCCGCGTTCGATCTGGGCGACCGTCTGCGCTTCCGGCAGGCCGCCGCGCCGAGCACCGGTTTCCGCGGATTTACCTTGTCGCTCACCGTTTCCCAGCCCGCCAACGCCGTCGCTTACCTGGACGCCGCTCTCGCCGCGGGCGCTGCTTCGCTGAAGCCGGCGGCCAAGTCGCTGTGGGGTTTCGGCGGCGTGGTGCAGGCTCCGGACGGTGCGATCTGGAAGGTCGCGACCTCCACGAAGAAGGACTCCGGCGCGGGAGTCCGCGAATACGACCAGATGGTGTTGCTGCTGGGCGCGTCGGATGTGGCTGCGACCAAGCAGTTTTACGTCTCGCACGGGCTCGCGGTCGGCAAGAGCTACGGGCGCAAGTACGTGGAATTCGAGACCAGCCCGATCAAGCTGGCGCTCTACGGGCGGAAGGCGTTGGCGAAGGACGCCGGGGTGCCGGAGGAGGGTTCGGGTTCGCATCTGCTGACGATCGGCGGGGACGCCGGGCGGATCACGGACCCGGACGGATTCGCCTGGGAGACCTCGGTTCTCGCCGGATGAGGCCGCGGTCTCGTGAGTGTTCATGCCGGTTAGAACCGGCATGAACACTCACGAGAACGTGACCGGCTGTTACATCGGACGGCGCAGCCCCGACTTCCAGGCAAAGTCCGGAGGTGCGCGATGGCGACCGAAGTGCCGACGTTCTGCCCGCTGTGCGTGTCGAAGTGCGGAGCCACCGCGACGGTCGAGGACGGGCGGCTGCTCGCGCTCCGCCCGCTGCCCGGCCATCCGACCGGAGCCGCGATCTGCGTCAAGGGCAAGGCCGCGCCGGAGATCGTCGCGCATCCGGACCGGCTGCTGCATCCCCTCCGCCGCACCGCTCCGAAAAGCGCCGCCGACCCGGGCTGGGAGCGGATCAGCTGGGACGAAGCACTGGCCACGATCGCGTCCCGGCTGACCGCGATCGCCGAGGAATCGGGCCCGGAAGCGGTGGTGTTCGGCAGCGCCTCGCCGTCGACGTCGGCGATGTCGGACACCATCGAATGGCTGACCCGGCTCCGGCGCGCCTTCGGCAGCCCCAACTTCGCCGTCTACATGGAACTCTGCGGCTGGGGCCGGCACCTCGGCACGCTCTGCACCTGGGGCGAGCCGGTCCCCGGCGCTTACCTGCCCGATCTCGAGAACGCCCAGTGCGTCCTCTACTGGGGCTACAACCCGTCGGTCTCGCGGCTCGCGCACGCCACCGCGACCACCGCCGCGCTGCGGCGAGGAGCCAAGCTCGTCGTGGTCGATCCCCGGCGCGCCGGGCTGGCCGGCAAGGCCGACCAGTGGCTGCGCGTCCGCCCCGGAACGGACGCTGCGCTGGCGTTGTCGCTCACGCACGTGATGATCGACAACGGTTGGTACGACAAGGAATTCGTCGAACGGTGGACCAACGCGCCGAAGCCGGTCAATGCGTCGGGCCGGGTGTGGGACCTGATCGTCGAGGAGTGCGCGAAGTACCCGCCCGAGGTCGCTGAAAAGATCACCGGCGTGCCCGCGGAGCAGATCGTCGCCACCGCCCGGCTGCTGTGGGAGCAACGCCCGGTCGCGTTCTACACCTGGAGCGGACTGGAGCAGCACAGCAACGCGACCCAGACCGTACGCGCCATCGGCCAGCTCTACGCGCTCACCGGATGCATCGACGCGCCCGGCGGGAACGTGCTGTTCACTCCCGTGCCGACCAATCCGATCGACGGCCGGGAACTGCTGGCACCCGAGCAACGCGCCAAAACCATCGGCGTGCGGACACGTCCGCTCGGACCCGCCCGGTTCGAGTTCGTCACCGGCGAGGACTTCTACCGCGCGGCGCTCGACGGCGTGCCCTACCGAGCCCGGGCGCTGGTCAACTTCGGCGGCAACCTGGTGATGGCCCACGGCGACAGCGCACGCGGCCGGGACGCTCTGCGCGCACTGGATTTCTTTGTCCACACGGATTTGTTCCTCAATCCGACCGCGGAGCAAGCGGACCTCGTGCTGCCCGCGGCGAGCGCGTGGGAGGCCGAAGCGCTGCGGATCGGTTTCGAGACCAGCCAGGCCGCGCAGTCGACTGTCCAATTGCGACAGCCACTGGTCGCCGCACGCGGCGAGGTTCGGCCGGATCTGCGAATCATCTTCGACCTCGCCCTCGCACTCGGGCTGGGCCACCAGTTCTTCCAGGGAGATATCGAGTCGGCCTGGAAATATCAACTCGCACCCAGCGGTCTCACCCTCGACCAGTTGCGCGCCGCCCCAGAAGGAATCCAGCTGCCGCTGGAAACGGTGCACCGCAAGTACGAACAACGCGGCTTCCGGACCCCGTCCGGTTTGATCGAACTGTACTCGGAGCCGTTGCTGGAACACGGATACCCGCCACTGCCGACCTTCACCGAACCGTCGATCAGCCCGCTGTCCCGACCAGATCTGGCGACGCGGTATCCGTTGATTCTCACCTGTGCGAAGTCGTTGTTCTTCTGCGAAACCCAGCATCGGGAAATCACCAGCCTGCGCAAATCCGCCCCTGAGCCCGCCGTAGAAATCCATCCTGAAACCGCCGCGGCCCGCGGAATCTCGGCCGGGGACTGGGTTCGGCTGGAGACGCCGCTGGGGAGTGTGCGCGCGAAGGCGAAGTTCAACGTCAACCTGCGCCCGAACGTCGTGTGCGGACAGCATGGCTGGTGGCAGCCCGCGGGCGAACTCGGCCAGCCCGGCTATCCGCCCTTCGGCGACGGCAGCGCGAACCTCAATCTCGTGCTGAGCCAGGGCCCGAGCGACCCGATCAGCGGCAGTTCGCCGTTGCGCGCTTCCCTTTGCGAGATCGCGAAAGCGCCTCCAGACTGATGTCGACGATCGCGCGAAGCTGCTCCGGACTCGCCCCGGCCCGGCTCATCACCGCCAACGACTGGTTGACCGCCGCGAGGTGAATGGCGAAGTCGTCCGCGTCGGCCAATTTCGCGGCACGCAAAGCCGTCCGCAACCGCGCATGCTGACGGCTCAGCACTTCGGTCGCCCGCGCCGCGACCTCCGGGCTCAACACCGGGATCGCCATCGCGGTCTGCGCGACGAGACATCCGTCCGGCAACTCAGGGTCAGCAATGCGCTGCAGGGTGACTTCGAAGAAAGCTTGGATAGCCCGCAGCGGATCCTCAGCCGCGCCTGCGAGCGCCTGGTCATACTGGTCCCCATAACGCGCGGCATAACGGTCCAAGCAGCGCAAATACAGCGCGTCCTTGTCCCCGAGCGAAGAGTAGATCGAACTGCGGTTCAACCCGGTCGCCTTGGAGAGGTCGTCCAGAGAAGTGTCCGCGTACCCGGCCCGCCAGAACTGGACCATCGCCGCGTCGAGCACGACGTCCATCTCGAACTGCTTCTTGCCTGCCATCACGCATGCCATCCTAACTCATCTTGAACTGTTCGGTTCAAGATGAGTTAGGCTCGAGCCATGAACCCGCTCCCCACGTTGCCGCTGCCCGACCTGACCGGTTTCACCCACCGCTGGGTCGACGGAATCCATGCCGTGGAAGGCGGCCAGCCGACCGGACCCGCTGTCGTCCTGCTCGCCGGATTCCCGCAGACCTGGTGGGCCTGGCGCAAAGCGATGCCCGCCCTCGCCGGCCGATTCCGCGTCCTCGCGATCGACCTGCCCGGACAAGGCCACTCCGACCGTCCGCACGACAGCTACGACACGCACACCGTCGCCTCGCGCGTCCACGCCGCAGTGACCGCGCTCGACGTGCCGAAGTACTGGCTCGCCGCCCACGACATCGGAGCCTGGGTCGCCTTCTCGCTGGCCCTTCAGCACGAAGAACGCCTGCACGGGGTCGCTTTGCTGGATGCTGGCATCCCCGGAATCACCCTCCCCGGCTCCATCCCCACGGATCACCGAGCCTGGAAGACCTGGCACTTCGCGTTCCACCAAGTGCCCGACCTCCCCGAAACCCTGCTGGCCGGCCGCGAACGCGAGTACGTCGACTGGTTCCTGAAGGCCAAATCCCTGTCCCCGTTCGACAACGCGGAGACCGACCATTACGCCGCCTCGCTCGCCGCCGAGGGAGGTCTCCGCGCGTCGCTCGCCTACTACCGCGATGCCGAGGAATCAGCCCGCAAGAACCGCGACTCTGTCGCCCGACGGCCCCTGACCGTCCCCGTCCTGGGAATCTCCAGCTCCCACGGCTCGATCCCCGACATGGCCGCTTCCCTGAGCCCCTGGGCGAACAACGTGACCGGCGTCGTCATCCCTGACGCCGGCCACTTCATCCCCGACGAACAACCCGACGCGGTCGTGGCGGCCTTGACCACGTTCATCGCGGGGTAATGCCACGTCGGATTTGCGCCAGCGAGAGCGTCTTCGCGGCGAAACACTGGCGACCATGATCCTCGGCCGTTTCCTCGCCGCCAGCGCCGAATTCGACCAGCGGCTTTCCGCGATCCGTCCGGAACAGTGGACGGCCCCGACGCCCTGCGCGGAATGGAACGTGCGCCAGCTCGTCAACCACATGGTCCGAGGCAATCTCAACTACACCGACCTCCTGGCCGGCGGCACCCGGGAGAACTTCCTGCGGATGCGCGATGTGGACGCCTTGGGCAACGACCCGCTTGCCGCCTACACCGCGTCGGTGCAATTGGTCGCCGACGCTTTCGCCCGTCCCGGCGCACTGGATCAGGTGCTGGACTACCCGTTGGGCCAGGTGACCGGACGGCAGGCGCTGGCCGTGCGTGCGGCGGATTCCGCCGTTCACGCCTGGGATCTGGCCCGGGCGCTGGGAGTGGACGACCGGCTCGACCCCGCCCTGGTCGCGTGGATCAGCGATGGGCTCGGGGAGATTTACGCCGGGTTGGCGGAATCCCCTGTCGCAACTGAGACGACGCACCGGTTCTTCGCCGCGCCGGGGGCGGCCCGCGGGTCGGCGTCTCGGCAGGATCGGTTGCTGCGCTTGATGGGCCGGAACCCGTCCGTCGCGGTCTAGCGAGCACTCATGCCAGCCAGAGCCAGTCGTCAGACACTGCTCGGCGCACGGCGCTCCGCCGAAATCAGAGCGATTCGCGATAGACCCGCCGGGCGATCTGCTCGACCTGTTCGACGGTGAGCACCGGCGCGTCCGATCGCTGCACCGCTTGAGTGAGGATCCGCCGCACCAAGGCGGAGGTGGGAATGTGCTCGGCCGCAGCTCGAGCCTTCAGTGCGGCCGCGAGCGATGCCGGCACTCGTAAGGACAGCGCGGACTGCTCGTTCTCGGCGATGTCAGCGGCGACCGCGTCCGCTTCCTCTTCGACGTAGTCGTGCCGGGCCCGTGCGTGCCGCAGCATGCGCTCCCGCTTGGCCGGATCGGCTTCCTGTCGCGCCGCGGCTTCCTGCTCGGCGATCTCTCCTTGAATCCCGGCCAGCACCTGTTCGCGACTCATGGGCTCAGTCATGACGCATCATCCTCTCTTCCCAGTGCCGCTCGGTACGCACGCAGGTCGGCTCCGCTGGTCTTCCAGGCATTGATGCCCGAATGATCCACGTGATCGACGATCACCGTGATCACGAATCCCGCCGCGGGCGAGTAGCCGATCACGCGGATGTCTCCCCAATGGCTCTTCGGGTCGGGATCACGGGTGATCCGACGAGGATCGGCTGCCGCCTCCAAGGTCCAAGCCGGCTCGATGTCACTGGCACCGGGATATCGAGCCGATCGTGTGCGGATGTACTCACCACCAGCTTCCTCCCACCACAGCCCGATGGTCATAGCAAAATGTAACACATCTGCACACATCTGCACACGCACTCAGACGCCCCGCACTGGTCGATGCGCACCATTCGGCACCCCAGCACGGACCGATCCCGGGCAGCACCGCACAGGGCAGACAAACCGAGCAAGACGTTCGGCTTCCGGCCCTCGCGGAGATCTCTCGTCTTCTCGCTGTTCTTCGGACACCTTCGCCGATCGCTCCCGGATCCCCGCGACCACGAGGTCGGCTAGTCAAGTCACCGTGCGCAGTGCGTCACCGACGATTGCGATAGCCGCGAAGAGCGGTAGCGAAACGCTCCTTGCGGTCAAGTTCCGCCTTGCGACCCGGCAGCACTCCAAACTCGTAGTACTGTTTTCGCCCCTGCAAGAGATGCGAGACCGACTGACGGACCACGGTCGCAGCCATGATTGTTTAGTCCGCCGAGAGATCGGCATCCAGCCCGCGGAATTGCCTTCCCATTCCAAGCGTCAGTGGTGAGCTGTAGTACTTTCCCTCTGCCACAAGGACTGCTTGGTGGCTGCGGGGATCGATGCCGAGCATGCGGCACCTCGATGCGATGCCTTCGGGAAGCACCGGTACATCTGCTTCGTGGGCCACCTTGCTCTTGCTGATTACGGCGACGCCCGCGTGCACCTCGAGCGGACGCTTGGAACTGCCAGACAGGCTGAGCACCGCATGAGCGAAGTCACCACTTGGAAGTCGTCCGGGGCTGCGACGCAACCTGAACGTCGCCTGCGGCTGTCCAGAGCGTTGACGGTACGCGACCTCATCCCGCCCCCGAGCGGCACAAAGCACGAAGGAGAAGAGAAATGCTTCGTACCTGTCAACGCAAACTAACGCGAATTCAGCGAGCCGTGAGCCAGGGAGCAAGCAGCTTCTCCAGCGCGTCGTCCGACAGCGCTGCCGAGCCGCCGTGGAATTCGTGCCACCGGGAGGCCTCTCGGGCCGCGTGGTAGTCGACCTCGAAGGCGCGCATCAGGACGTACATGAAGCTTCCCGAGTCGAACCGCTCGCCCAGCAGGGCGCGGGCAGTGCGAGCCACGTCCACCGCAGTCTGGGGACCGTTGACGTCAGCCAGCTTCAGTTCCTCAGCCGCCGGATCGAGCAGGCTCGGCGCACACAACAAGACAGCTACTCCACTCTGAACTATTCGCTCAACCTTCGGCGGCGAGCTGCCCGCAAGCCGCCGCGATGTCCTGACCGCGCGTGTCCCGCACGGTGCACGCGACACCACCGGCATTCACCAGTCGCACGAACTCGCGCTCCACCGGCTTCGGCGACGCATCCCACTTCGAACCCGGCGTCGGGTTCAGCGGGATCACGTTCACATGCACCAACTGGCCCAAATGCTTCCGCAGCCGCTTCGCCAGCAACTCCGCTCGCCACGGCTGGTCATTGATGTCCCGGATCAACGCGTACTCGATCGACACCCTACGACCAGAAGTGTCCGCGTAATACCGGGCTGCGGACAGCACCTCGTCCACCGACCACCGGTTGTTCACCGGCACCAGAGTGTCCCGCAGCTCATCGTCCGGCGTATGCAATGACACCGCCAGCCGGACCTGCATCTTCTCGTCCGCCAGCTTCCGGATCGCCGGAGCCAAACCCACCGTCGACACCGTCACCGAACGCTGACCGATGCCGAGTCCGCCCGGAGCCGGATCAGTGATCCGACGCACCGCGGCCACCACACGCTTGTAGTTCGCCAGCGGTTCGCCCATGCCTACCCTCTTACAACACTCTGACCAGCAAGTTTGACTAAAAGAGTTCACGCGCTCACCCTCGTCGACCGCAATCAGACCTGCACGGTAGCTGCGTTCGATGCAACCGTGAGCCTGCGTGGCCGTGTCGGTGCTCTTCGACGTCAGGCGCTCGTAAATCTCGACGTCACTGGGGGCCTGAGCAAGGTGAACTCTGACGTCTGCGCACTAGCTGCGCGGAATCGAGTACCGGGCCTGTCTGGCATCCTCTAACAGGCTCGACATAGCGACCAGTGCGGCTCCGGACCTCGAAGATCGCCCTCGCCAGGTGCCGGCGACCGCAGCCGCTCACACAGACACCTCGTTGCCTGCCGCTACGCCCTCGGCGTACCTTCCGACCTGGCACTCGCCTGAGCACGACTGCGATGGCTTGACCCGGGAGCTGGACCGATGATCCACGAACCACGTGAGGTGTGGCAGGCCGAACTGGAAGCAACGGCAGGCTACGAACGACGCCAGGAGCTCAACGAACGATGGTTTCGCTCGAAAGACCCAGCTGCCTTCGAGGAATTCAAGCAATGGACGAAGTCGGTGAGATGGCCAGCCGAACTCGCGCTATGGCAGAAGGTGAACGACTGGTACGCGTCACAGCTACAGGCCATGAGCCCACGTCGACGCACGTCCGTTCCCCAGGTGGCCGTGCGTTGCCGCGAGAAGGGCTGCCTACTCGCCCGGGTGTACTGCTTCGCACTTCACGGTGGCGGCAGCCGGATATACTTCGTCGGCAGAACATCGAGCGGCAAGCCTAAACATGGCGTGTGTAACTGGGCTTTTGCCGACAGCTTTGACGGGCTCACCCGATGGTGGCAGGTCGGATGCAAACACGGCCATACCAGACTCGACTCGGCCGATCTCGTGGATCTTGCGGTTCCTCCGGCTCTGCCGTCGTCGGAATTTCTCGATATGTCGCCAGAACGAGTGCCCGCAGGGCCTGCGGAGAGCTTGGCTCCGGAGAGCGAGACCGTCCCCGACGAGTACCGCCTCGCGTGGCGCGCGAAAATCTACCTCCCGCCACATGACCGATGGATCCCCCGCGCAGGCCCGCAGTGCTAAAGTCGGACGCAAGCACCCGCACCGCATCGGTGTGAGTTGGGCACGTCCCACGCACGCGGTCGCCTGGAGATGGGTACCAGGAATAACCCGAAAGGGTAGATTCCTCATGCCCAAGCCCACACAAGGGTGCCCATCGTGCGCCGCAAACACCACTCACGTGACACTCGGCCGAAAGAACCTGCGCCGCCTCGCCAAGATGGAAGCTACGTCTGACTTCCTCGCTGCTGAGCGAGCTGACCATGAGGCCCGCTTACGATCCCTCGAGCGATTCCGTTGGCTGGCCTCAGGAACTGCTGGGCTGGTCGCCGCTGCGGGCTATGACGCGATTGCCCACCTCATCGGCAGATAGCACGTCATCGCGCCAAAAATGCGAACAGGTGCGTCGTGGCCATTCCAAGCCTGGCCACGACGCACCAAGAAATACAGGTACGGCTCCGTAAGGCTTGCTCAACAGGCTAGCCTCATTGCCTGCGCCCGAAGACCGCTGCCGTCCAACCGCCACGATCACGACACGACCAGGTAACGGCTCTCGCTCCCCGTAACGACGCCGACAGCCGCGGCGACGACTCATTCATGATTACGCACGCCGACACCGACGAAGAACGCGCGGACGTGCTGGCCCTGTTCCACCGCGTGTTCGACGACATCGCTCCGACGGCGGTTCCAATGACCGATGCCGACGGGATGTACGCCCCGCTCGTCGTGCAGTACCGCTCCCCGGAATCCGGCAAGCTCCTCGGTGCCGCGTCAAGCTGCAGGACCCAGCTGGCAGCCGGCGTAAGCATGCTCCGACCTGAGGCTTCCTCGAAGTTCCCACTGCCCGAAGACCGCGACTATCGCAGTGTGCTGGACAAGCATAGCGAGCTTGACTTGATGGCCGTCGAACCCGAGATGCGCGGTCAAGGCATCGGCGGCACCATGCTGGCCCACATGGAGACAGTACTTCGCGAACGCGGCACCCGCGTGTGGTTCGGCAATGTGACGACCGACCTGAACACCGAAGCGCTCCGGAAGTTCTACAGGACACACGGTTTCACCGTGCTTGAAGACAGGCAGCCTCTCCCCGACCTCCTGGGAAAGAACTGGCTCCCCTTCGGCGTACACCCCGACGTGGCATTTTACTTTTACAAGCCGATCAAAAGAGTTACCGCCCACGCAAATTGACAATCTTAGCTAACTCCTAGAAAACGCCCCGACTGAGACTGAAGCGATGATTGGCGAACACTACCCCGAAGCGCGCGACCATGTGGAAAGCGCGAAGAACGCGCGCAAGTCCATGACCGACTCGTGGGCACAACTCCTCGACGATGACCTCTTCGATCTGTCTGTGTCAACCAACGACAATGGCACAGGCGTCGTCAGCGTCACAGCCGAGTGGCCGGATGGTGCACAGGCAGCCCTGACCGCCAAGCTTCAACTCTGCGTCGACGAACTCTGGGCCGCACTCGACTCGCTCATATCTCGAGCGCTGGAGATATACTCGGCCATCCGACGCATCCGCAGGCCAGAGAATCCCCGATTCTTCCCTATCGCCGCGTCAGCCGAGGGTCTCAACCTCCTACTACACGAGAGCTGCCTCGACGGTATACCGAACGACTTGGCGAGCCTCGTGGTTCGGTCTCAGCCATTCTGGGAAGACGAAGACTCTCCCTTCGTCCTCACCTTGCGTGCCGGCCTCACGAAGCTGATGCTGTGGACGGACCTCCTTTACGACGGTAACCAAGTCGGCGCCTGGGTGACCCCGGGTGAGCCGGAGTTCTTCGTGGACGCACCTGTCACAATCGAACACGTCGAGACCTGCGCACCTGGTCCCGCTGCCCCCGACAAGGTACTCGCGCGCTACACGCTGGCAGGCTATTCCCAAGACGCAGAAATCTCCGTCATGCCCAACAGCTTCATAGACATCTCGTTCGCCGACACTCCATCGGGCGCCGACCAAAGCCCGAGCGCGTTGGACGAGGGACTCAACGAAGTCGTCCGGACGGTGACGATGTTCATCGCCGCGTTCGAAGAGGTGACCGGCGATCTCCCAGTCGCCCAGGCCATCACGCCGGATAGCGACAGCCCCTCCCCCTGGATCGAAGCCGTCCGATCGGCACGCGCATGGACCGAGGAGGAACTCCGGGACCTCGCCCAGTCGGACTCCGGGATCGGCATCGTCACCGACGACCGGACGTCAACATTCCTCGTCAAAACCCAGCAAGGCGTCTTCGAGCGATCGATCCCCGAAGCCACGACGCTCAGTCCGTATGCACCGCGCGGCTACGCCGCCGAACGCGCCACCCGGAACGCGGCCGCGACCTGGGGCCTTCCGGACTTCGTCTTATCACCCATGAGCATGCGCAAGGGCCGCGGCGGCGTGCGTGAGATCAGCGATGGCCTTATCGTCGTTGGCGACCGCGGTCTCATAACGCAGGTCAAGAGTCGCGATGCCGAACCCGGCACGCCCGATAAAGAACGATCTTGGCTCGGCAAGAAGATCGCTGAAGCTGCACGGCAAGTCGGAGGAACAGCCCGCCAGCTGTCCGCGATCACCACGATCATGACCAACGGACGCGGACGCGCCATCGACATCGACGGGCCGCGTATCACTTGGACCGGCGTCGTCATCATCGACCACCCTGCACCACCCGACGACTGCCCGATCACCCCACCAGCGGAGCGGATTCCGGTCGTCGTACTGCTTCGACGCGACTGGGAGTTCTTGTTCCAGCAACTGCGCTCCACCGCCGCCGTCCTCGGGTACCTGGATCGGGTAGAGACCTCCACGGCACGTCTTGGCGACGAGCCCGCACGGTACTACGAACTTGCCGTGGAAGATGCCGCCGCGACACCCGGTCCTCCTGTTCCGCAATTAGGCCCAACCGGCTCCCAAGTGTCAGCCCCACTCCTGCCTACCGCACCCGCCGGCAGCGACGACAACGAAGCCCACGGCCTCGTCCGCATCATCTGCGAAGACATCGCTCACAGCCCCCTGAACAACAGACCTGAGAAGGACAGAGTCACCGTCCTCGCCGCCATCGACAGCCTTCCCGTCGGCCACCGAACCGACCTCGGCAGGCATCTACTCGGCGGCTTGTCGGCAGTGGCTGACGCCGACGAGGGCACCGTCGCGTGGCGATCACGCATCTTCCGCGCAGCAGACGGCCCACAACTCGGCTTCGCCGTGTGTTCGAAATACGACGAGGCTACGTCAAACAACTTCAAGTATTGGATGCTGCTCCGGCATCACGAACTCTGGGAGGGCCTAGATAGACCTGCGAACCTTTTATCCGTCGGAGTATTACTTACCCCACGCCGCGACGGCCTGCGCGATTGGGATACATCTCTTCTATCAGTCATTGGCGACCCTTGCCTCACACCCGAAGAACTCACTCAAGCGCGTCGACTATTCAACCCGCCCCAACACTGACGTCACGCCGATCAAAGATCCACCATCCGGCACCATACCACGTTGTCAATGTCTGCACAGTTGCATAGTCCGACAACTGGGGTATCAAACTCAACGGGATGTCCACCCTGCGTAAGCTTGCAGCCCATTCGGCCACCACGCCACGCAACTGCCGATTTCGATGTCGACATGCATCCGCAAGTACCGCGACATGCTCGATTATGTCGTCATACTTGACCATCTATCCACGCCCGCTTGAAACGCCGATCAACGACGCGAACAGATCGTCGAATGCTTCAACAGGCCGCGCCCTGCCTGCCGGGTTTCCGCGCCCATACGTGCCGGCCGCGTTATACGTCCACACCCGATGTCGCCCAAAAACACTGGGAGCCACGTGTCCGGATAGCGCAATTACTTTTCGTTTCATTTGCGCCTCCTCTAACTCCCCCAACGTATGAAAAGCTGGCGATGCGTATCGCACGATGGCGTCGTCAGCGAGCTTCGACTCCAGCCTCTTCAAGACAGAGTGCTGCTCTGTGCTGCGAGAAAACCGGTAGTAAGGACCGTGCCACAGCCGTCGCTGGGCAGCTCGCGAACCATAGAGGTATTCCGGCCGTTTGAACTGGAGAATCAGGCTCAGGGGCATACTTGGCAGTTCCCGCGCCTTCGGCACGCCGGATCGCGATGATGCCCAATGCGACGGCATGAGCGACAGACCTCGAGGACGAGGCACCCGAAGTACTCGCCAAATCAGATGCTCGGGACCAGGATCCGCGGCGACGTCGAAGCCAGTCACTTTCTCCAGGACTTGTCCAGGCGAGAAGACCCGCCAGTTGCCGCCCGCACCCGCGATGAGATCCGCGTTATACGCGGTTTCGTAGGTCTTCTCCTCGAAGGTCGCAGCAACCATCGCCCCAGGGTGGCCGCAGGTTGGTCATCTGGCACGTAAGACACGTCGACTTTTGCTGACCCGTTGGAGCCGTGCGCAACCGTCATACTGCGGAAGTGAAGTCGACCGCGCTCGAGATCGTCCACCGGCTCGCTGACTGGTCGGACTGGGCACCCTTCTCCGCAGCTCACGAGTTGGCACCGCTTGTGCCTGGCGTCTACCTAGCACGTGAAGGGGCCGACGGCGAGCTGGTCTACGTCGGCATGGCCGGCGAACGCCATGGTAAAGGCATTCGCGGGCGCCTAACGGTCTACGCACGTGGCAAAGCCCTCGCAAGCGGCCTCGGCTAAGTCGTCCTCGACCGCGCACTCGCAGACTCGCAATGGCTGCACGACCGCATCCGCGAAGTCGACGGCGGCCACGCCCGTCGCGCATTGCAATGGGGCGTGCTCGCCTTCGAACGAGCCAATCTGCACGTCTCGTGGGCCGTCTCCGCCGATGGCCCGACAGCACGAACGCTTGAGAAGGAGATACTCTCCGCGCTCGCCAAACACACGCTCTGGAACCGACTCAGGTGACCGAATAGCATCCACGTTCTCGAGGCAGACCGACCGGCCCGTGCTGTTCATACATGCCGGGCAAGCTAACTTGGCAAGCGTCGCCGAAGACGAGCTACAGCGAGCACCGCCAAGATCAGCGGCTGAGCCAGGGAGCGAGCAGCTTCTCCAGGTCATCATCCGACAGGGCTCGCGTCCCACTGTGGAACTCATGCCACAGCGCCGCGTCCCGCGCTGCGGTGTACTCGACCTCGAACGCCCGCATCAGCACATACATGAACGTCACCGAACTGAACCGCTCACCCAACAACGACCGCGCCTCACGCGCCACCTCCGTGGCACCACGGCCGCACACATCCGCGAGCCGCAACTCCTCCGCAGCCGGCTCCAACAGGCTGGGGGCATACATCACGACAGACACTCCAACATCGAAACCAACAACTCAACCTTCGGCAGCGAGCTGTCCACACGCCGCCGCAATGTCCTGACCACGCGTGTCCCGCACCGTGCACGCAACACCACCCGCGTTCACCAGCCGCACGAATTCGCGCTCCACCGGCTTCGGGCTCGCGTCCCACTTGCTGCCCGGCGTCGGGTTCAGCGGAATGACATTGACGTGCACCAGCTGGCCCAAGTGCTTCCGCAGCCGCTTCGCGAGCAACTCGGCGCGCCACGGCTGATCGTTGATGTCCCGGATCAACGCATACTCGATCGACACCCGCCGACCCGAGGTGTCGGCGTAATACCGCGCAGCGGAAAGCACTTCGTCGATCGACCAGCGGTTGTTCACCGGCACCAGCGTGTCCCGCAGCTCATCGTCCGGCGTATGCAAGGAAACCGCGAGACGAACCTGCATCCGCTCGTCCGCCAGCTTCCGAATCGCCGGAGCCAAACCCACCGTCGACACCGTCACCGAACGCTGACCAATCCCCAAACCCGACGGCGCAGGCTCGGTGATCCTCCGTACCGCGTTGACTACCCTCCGATAGTTTGCTAGAGGTTCGCCCATCCCCACCCGTTTACAACATCGAAACAGCCAGCGTTCACCCAGCTCAAAGCACACAAAATTCTCGTCGATGTGCAGCGAGTCACAGCTGCCCAACTCCCCCGAGCAGCTGGTCGCCCCGCATACGGAAAGGGGTACCTACGGACGTGCCGGCGGTAGCTGCGCAACGTCGGCGCGCCCGGCCCGACCCGCGCGTCCAGCCACAACTGCTGCCCCTGTCCGCCCGTGCTAGTCGCGGCCGACAACGCTCTCCCGCCGGCATCGCACAAGCAGGCCCGTGCTTGCCGCGCCGCGCACTGCGACGAGAACCCGCCCCGGCGAACATTCCGCCTCCGCCCGTCCGGACGCGGCGGCTTCCCCACCCGGAAATACCAGCTCCCGTGACCCCGCGCCCGCAATCGACGACATCAGCTGCCCAGGATCCGGCCGTCGGCGCCTCGGCAACCGCAGCGTTTGAAAACGCCCGTTTCCGCACTCATGGAGACCACCGCCTACGCACAGGCGAACTGGCCGCCCGTGCCCCTCCGATCCTCCCGCCCGGCGGTGAGACCGCGGGGCAGGAATCCATGGTGCCTCAGCTTCGAAATCGCGTTCGCGGTCGACGATCACACGTTGCGGACCTGCCGTGCTGCGGCGGTTCGTCAGGTATCCCAGCTGCTGGTCCGCAGCGGTGTGCGATAGAGCTGGCGGGGTTGCTGGGCCTGCCCGCGGTCAGCCGGTCAGTGCGGCGTCGTTGATCTTCTGCTCCAGCGCCGCCTCGTCCATGAAGTAGACGTCGCGGACGATCTTCAGGGTTTCCGGGTCGAAGGTGGAGTAGCCGGTGCCGATCCAGGTCACTTTCGGGCCGGTGCCACCGGCTGTTCCCGTCACTTCGAAAAGAACACCGATGGTGTCGCCCTCCAGGAAGGACGCCGCCACTCGCGGGGTCCAGTCAGGGAAGGTCGCGAACATTTCCTCGAATCCCGGAGCCAAGGCCGATTTGTCGCCGACTGTCCCGCCTGCGCCGTTGACGACGACGCACTCGTCGTCGAAGTACTCGAGCACCTTGTCGAGGTCGTGGGCAGAGACGGCGGCGCAGATCTCGTTCATCCTCTGGACGTAGCGGGCGAGCTTGGCACTGGACACGGGTTCTCCTCCTCGGGAAGCGGCCGGCTGGCCACACCACCTTGCTCGCGTCAAGGGCAGCGACCTACACCAAGGAACACCGCACTGGCCGACGGTTCGGTGCACTCTGCACTCGTGACGGCCGCCGCCTCTGCGCCTAGGCTGTTCGTCCGGCTCGGGTTTGGAGGCAACCGTGGACGCGGAGGACGAACGGAGCCAGCGGACGCGCGAGCTTTTTCGCGCCGCCGCGGCCAAGATGCAGGTGCACCAGGCCGAGATCGCGCACGAGATGTGGGCCGCGGGCCAGCGGAGCCTGCGCGAGCGCGCCCTCGCACAAGACCCGATTCTGTCCGAAATGGACCGTGTTTACTGTGCGTCCACTTTGGCCCATTGGCTGATCGCGAACATTGACGATCCCGGCTGCCGGGTCGAGACGGCGATGATCCCCGACACCCGGCACTACGCGCGCGACCTCGCGCTCCGCGGAATGGACACGAACGACGTCGAGGCATGGCGGGCGTCGCAGCGAGTCAACTGGTCCGCATGGCTGCGGTTCTGCTTCGACACGACCGACGACAAGGACGAGCTTCGCGAGCTGGTCGAGATATCCGGCGATTCCCTGGTGACGTACGTGGACGACTCGATGGCCGCGGTCGCGGCGTACATCGACGAGGCGCGGGCGGAGCTTGCCGAGGGGCCGGAAAGCGAGCGATTGGCGACTGTGCAACTACTGCTCCGCGGCGCCCCGATCACCCGGCCCCGGGCGGAAGCCCAGCTCGGCTACGCGCTCACCGGACATCATGTGGCGGCGATCCTCTGGGGCGACTCCCCCGATCAGCTCGCCTTCCTCGAGGACGCGGCCGAGCGGGTCATGCGCGCCGCGGGCGCCGCGCGCCGCCTGACGCTCGTCGCGGGGACGACGACGCTGTGGATGTGGATTCCGGGGAGTTCCGCGCCCTCCCGAACAGACCTCGACCAGATCGTGGCGGATGTCCCCCACGTGCGGATCGCCCTGGGACGGCCGGCGCCGGACGTGCACGGCTTCCGGCGCAGCCACCTCGACGCCGACGCGGCGCAGTCGCTGCTGACGCGCCTTCGGTCCGGATGCCGTGCCGTCCATTTCGAGGACGTGCAGCTCGTCTCCTTGCTGACCAACGATCTCGCCGAGGCGCGTCAGTTCGTCGCGGACACTCTCGGCGAGCTGGCGACCGCCGACCGGGTGCTGCGCGACACGGTCAGGGTCTTCATCGCCGAACAGTTCAACATCTCGAAGGCGGCCGACCGGTTGTTCGCGCACCGCAACACGATCGACCGCCGTCTGGTCCGGGTGGACGAACTGCTCCCGCGCCCGCTCGCGCGGAACCCGGCCGCTGTCGACACCGCACTGGCCCTGGTGGAGCTGCAGAGCGGCGAGCAGCGGGCCTAGAGCAACGCCTGCGCGGAGAACCCGAGGCGCCCCATCCCGGCGCGCTCCGCGGCGTCGAGCTTCTTCGACACCGCGGTCGTCACCGACAAGTCGACGCCCGCGCTCTCCAGCTCTCCCAGCGCCCTCCGGGCGCCCTCGGCGAAGACATGGATCGTCGCCTGGTCCGTGTCGTGTCGCCCGGACTCGATCGCGGCGGCCGCCTCCTCGGCGGCATGGCGCAGCACCTCGATGCCGTGCTGCGTGGCGTACCGGACTTCCTCGAGCGTTCGGCCCCGCCGCAGCAGGCACGCCGCCGATTCGACGAACCCGCTCATCGCGGTCACGAAGAAGGCGCCGCAGCCCAGGTACAGCTCCTTCGCGCCGGCGATCTCGTCCGACACGTGCCGCGAACGCCCGCCGAGCAGCATCAGGACAGGCTCGTGCCGCGCCCATACCGGGGAGGGGCCGGAGAATGCCACCATCGCGCCCGGTTCGCCGATCTGGTCGGGGTAGCACAAGGTCGACCCGTCCAGGAATGAAGCCCCTTGCTCTCCTACCCAGCGCGCCAGCGTTTCGACGTCGTCGTTGGTTCCGTCGCTGAGATTGACCACTGTGCGCCCGGCGAGGCTGGAAGCCGCAGCGAGCACGGCCCGGGACGCGTCGACATCCGACATGCAGACGACAGCCAGTCCGGTGCTCCCCACCGCGTCTTCGACGGACGCGGCCGGCCGGACGCCGTCGGCGGCGAGCGCCTCGGCCCGGCGCGACGTGCGGTTCCACGCCGTCACCGCGAGGCCGCCGGACGCGAACCTCCGCGCCAGTGCCGATCCCATCAATCCGCAGCCGAGCACGGCCACATCGTGCCGGGGCGGGCGAGTCATCGCAGCCGCCGTTTGAGGATCTTGCCCGTGGCGGTCGTCGGCAGGGAGTCGACGATCTCGACGAGCCGCGGGTATTTGTAGCCGGCCATCTGTTCTTTGCTCCATTCCACTAGCTCGCGCGGCGTCACCTCGGCGCCGTCGCGCGGGATCACGAACGCCTTGACCTCTTCGCCGTGGCTGTCGTGCGGGACGCCCACGACAGCCACGAGGGACACCGCCGGATGGGTCAGCAGCACTTCCTCGATCTCCCGCGGGTACACGTTGTACCCGCCCCGGATGATCATGTCTTTGGCGCGGTCGACGATGTAGTACCAGCCGTCGTCGTCGCGGCGGGCGAGATCGCCGGTGCGAAACCAGCCGTCGCGGATCGCGTCGGCGGTCGCTTCGGGCCTGCCGTGATAGCCCTTCATCACGTTGTGCCCGCGGACCGCGATCTCGCCGACCTCGCCCGGACCGGTCACCTCGGTCCAGTCGGGCTTGATCAGTTTCAGCTGAACGCCCCAGACCGGCTTGCCGATGGAGCCGGGGCGGGGCGGGGCGCCGGGATCGCCGATCGTCGCGAGCGGCGAGGTCTCGGACAGCCCGTAGGCCTCGATGACCCGCACGCCGAGCCGGGCGTCGATCTCCTTGATCAGCTCGACCGGCAGGGGTGCGCCGCCGGACATTCCGATGCGCAGGTTCTTGACGATGCGGGCGGCGTCGACGTCAGGGCCCAGCTCCCGCAGCAGCCCCCACCACATCGTGGGGACGCCGGCGAAGAAGGTGATGTCCTCTTCGGACATCAGGCGGACGACGCGGCCGGCGTCGAAACGGGGCACCAGGTGGAGCGTCGCCGCGGTCGAGAAGCCGGCGTGCAGTTGGGCGGTGGCGCCGAAGGTGTGGAAAAGCGGCAAGCACACCACATGGCTGTCGCCGGCCGGCCGGTTCCGGAGGATCCGGTTCAGGGTGAGCACGTTGAGCATCGTGTTTCCGTGCGACAGCTCGGCGCCTTTCGGCTGGCCCGTCGTGCCGGAGGTGTAGAGGATGACCGCGGTGTCGGTCGCTTCGGTGACGGCGGATTCGAACGTTTCCGGTTGCCCGGCGAGAGCCTCGTGCAACGTTTCCGCGGCTGTGCTCGTCTCCGGGACGGCGGCGATCAGGAAGAAATGCTCGACGGCGGCGACGTCGTCGAATGCTTGACGCCCCTCTTGACCGATGGGGAGTTCCGCGCTGCCCTCGAAGCAGAAGTACGCGACGGCACCGGCGTCCGCGAGGTGGTAGGCGATCTCGCGCCGCTTGAGCAGGACGTTCAGCGGCACGACGATCGCGCCCGCCTTGAGGATTCCGTAGTAGACGATCGCGAACTCCGGCTGGTTCGGGCAGCTGAGAGCGACTTTGTCCCCCGATGCGACGCCGCGCTCGGCCAAGAGGTTCGCCACTTGGCTCGCCGCGGCGTCGACCTCGCGGTAGGTCATGCGCTTCTCGTCCAGCACCAGCGCGGTTCTGTCGGGATGGTTGCGGGCGGAGTCCTCCAGGAGGACGGAAAGGTTCAGCATGGCGGCTCCAGTCGGCGGCGTGGTGTCCGGGCCGGGCGGCGGGTGCGGTCCCGGCGCCCGGCCCGGGGTTCATCGGGGTGCGTTCAGGCCATGGCCGACGTGATGGCGGACGCGACGCGCCTGACCGCGTCCCGGCTGGTCGCGCTGAGCGCGGTGTAGGAGAGGTAGCCGTGCACCAGGCCCGGTTCCCTGACCAGCTGCGTCGGGACGCCGCTTTCGGTCAGCTTGGCGGCGAACGCGAGGCCGTCGTCGCGCAGCGGATCGAAACCGGCGACAGTCACCAGAGCGGGCGGCAGTCCGGTCAAGTCTTCGGCGAACAGCGGCGACACACGAGGGTCGGCGCGTTCGACCGACGGCGGCAGGTAGTGATCGGTGAACCACGCGATCTGCTTGGCGGTCAGCGCGGGCGAATCGGCGAACTCGCGGTTCGAGGGCCGGGAACCGGCCAGGTCGGTAACGGGATAGATCAGCGCCTGCAGTGCCGGCTTCACCCGGGAATCGCGCAGCTTCTGAGCAAGAACCGCCGCGAGGTTCCCTCCCGCGCTGTCGCCCGCGACGACGATGCGACCGTCCGGGACGCCCCACTCGGCGGCGTGCGCGACGGCGAACTCCCAGGCTGCCATCGCGTCGTTGTGCGGTGCGGGATAAGGGTTTTCCGGCGCGAGGCGGTATTCGACGGACAGGATGTCCATACCCGTGTGATGGGCGATCAAGCGCACCGGGCCGTCGTAAACCGCCCGGCTGCCCAGCACGAACCCGCCGCCGTGGAAGAACACGATGAGCCCGGCGGAGGAGGCACGTGCGCGGTACCGGGTCGCTGCGAGGCCGCCGCGCAGCCGCAGTTCCTCCACGACGTTCATCGGGAGCGGGCGCTCGCCGTAGATCGCCGCGTCCTTCAGTTCGGCGGCGCGCGCCTCGACGGGGCTGAGGTCGCTGAAATCGGGGCCTTTCGCGACGACGGACATGAGCATCGCGATCTCGGGGGCCATCTGCTCGCCGTCCGCGTTCACGGGCACCTTGACCAGTCGCTTCACCAGCGACGGGGGGAGTTTGCCCATACCGATCCCGAGCTGTCGCTGTACCCAGTCCCCGGCCGAGATCCGGGTGGTGGTCGCGGTGTTCATCGCACCTGCTCCTTGCTCGAGGAGGCGGCGCGGGCCGCCTGCTGGTCGCCGGCGGAGCTGAACTGCAGGTGCTCGTCGTAGAGCGGGCCGTTGAGCAGTCGTTTGTCGGCCTGGTACGACGTGAGCATCCGCCACGGCAGCCTGGTGCCCTGCTTGGGCATGCTGTCCGCGTTGCGGGTCACGTAGCCCGCGTTCAGGTCGAGCAGCGGTTCGGTGGCCATTCCGGGCTCGGCCACCGGCATGGCTTTGGTGTAGCCGTGCGCGTCCAGGTACCGGATCAGCCGGATGACGTACTGCGCGGTCAGGCCGACCTTGAGCGTCCACGACGAGTATTTCGTGTACCCGAAGGCGAAAGACCAGTTCGGCAGGCCGGACAACAGCATCCCGCGATAGGTCACGCAGGAACCGACGTCCAGTTTCCGCCCGTCGACCGTCTGCGGGATCCCGCCGAACATGCGCATGTTGAGCCCGGTGGCAGTGACGATCACGTCCGCGGGGATCTCCTCTCCCGAGGCGAGCAGGACGCCGGATTTGGTGAAGCGTTCGATCGTGTCCGTCGCGATGGACGCCTTGCCCGCGGAGATCGCCTTGAAGAAGTCTCCGTCGGGAGTCATGCACAGGCGCTGTTCCCAGGGTTTGTACGGCGGGTTGAAGTGCGTGTCGACGGCGTAGCCCTTCGGCAATGCCTTCTTGGTCAGGTTGCGCATCAGTTTCCGCCCGGAGTTCGGGAATTTGAGCAGGTACCCGACGAAGAAGAAGTCCCGCCACACATTCTTGAACCGGGTGGCCGCGTATCCGCGCCGCAGCCCGAGAATTCGGTACAGGGCCTGGGAAGTCTTGTCGATGCGCGGCAGCGTCATGACGTAGGTCGGGGTGCGCTGCAGCATCGTGACGTGGTCGGCCGCGCCGGGGCCGGTCGTCATCGCCGGAACCATGGTGATGGCGGTCGCGCCGCTGCCGATCACGACGACCTTCTTGCCCGCGTAGTCGTAGTCTTCGGGCCAGAACTGCGGGTGCAGGATGTCGCCTTCGAAGTCTTCGCGGCCTTCGAAGCCGGGCGTGAAACCTTCGTCGTACCGGTAGTAGCCGGTGGCGCCGTAGACCCATTTGGTCTTCAGCGGCACAGTTTTCGGCTTCTGGCCGGGAACCGCGACCCGGACCTGCAACGTCCAGACGCCCTCGGCGCTGGACCAGTCCGCCGACACGACCTGGTGGTGGTAGCGGATCAGCTCGTCGACACCGTGCTCGGCGGCGGTTTCTTCGAGGTACTCGCGGATCAGGTGCCCGTCCGCGATCGCGTGCTCGTGGCTCCACGGTTTGAACTGGTAGCCGTAAGTGTGCAGCTCGGAGTCGGAGCGGACGCCGGGATACCGGAAGAGGTCCCACGTGCCGCCGATCCGGCCGCGCCCTTCGAGCACGACGATCTTCTTGCCGGGAAAGGCGTCCCTGAGGTAACACGCCGATCCCACGCCGGAGACCCCTGCTCCGATGATGACGATGTCGGCGGCCTCGGGGCGGGCGTCGTTGCCGGCCATGGTGACTCCTCGTCTCGATCTGCTCAGGCCGGTCGTCCGGCCAGGAAGTCATGCTGCGCCAAGGGATATGGCCGATGCCACGCACATCAGTGGCGTCGTGGGGAGAGGCCTGGTGCAGAGTGCACCGGGCCCGGCGGTCAGGAGCCGCCCGGCGTTCCGATCGGGAGCATCACGTGCTTGGTGCGCGTGTAGTCGTCGAGGGCGTAGGCGGAGTTGTCGCGGCCGTAGCCCGATTTCCCGAAGCCGTTCCACGGCATTTCGCTGGCGAAGCTGAGGTGCGAGTTGACCCAGACCGAGCCGAACGCCAGTTCCTCGGTGAACCGGAGCGCGCGGGCCTGGTCGCGGGTCCACACCGATGCCGCGAGACCGTATTCGACGTCGTTCGCCTTGCTCAGCGCCTCCGCTTCGGCGGCGAACGTCTCCACCGAGATCACCGGGCCGAACACCTCCTCGCGCGCCATCTCCGTCCCGGGAGCGACGTCGGCGAGGATCGTCGCCGGGTAGAAGAAGCCGGGGCCTCCGGGCATTTCGCCGCCGAGGACGACCCTGGCACCGTCCTGACGCGCCTGGTCCACCATCGCCGCGACGCGGGAGCGATGGGCCTCGCTGATCAACGGTCCGAGTTCGAACTCCTCGCCCGCCGCGGCGTTTCCGCTGCGCAGCTGCCGGGCGGCCGCGGTGAGCGCTTCCAGGAGCCGGTCCCGAACGTCCTCGTGGCAGATCACCCTCGTCGCGGCGCCGCAGTCCTGGCCGGCGTTGCCGTAGCCGACGGCGATCAGCGTCTGCACGAGGAGGTCGAGGTCGGCGTCCGGGAACACCACCACGGGCGCTTTGCCGCCGAGTTCGAGATGGACCCGCTTGACCGTGGTCGCGGCGCCCGCCGCGACCTGCCGGCCCGAACCGACGCCGCCGGTCAGCGCCATCATGTCGATGCCGTCGTGGTGGCTCATCGCACGGCCGACAGTCGCGCCGGCGCCGGTCACGACATTGAGCACGCCGTCCGGCAGGACCCCGGTGGCGAGGCCGGCCAGGACGAGGGTGCTGAGCGGGGTGAGCACGGACGGCTTGAGCACCATCGTGTTCCCCGCTGCCAGCGCCGGCGCTATCTTCCAGGCCGCCATGAGCAACGGGAAGTTCCACGGCGTGATCGCGCCGATCACGCCGACGGGTTCGCGCCGGATATAGGACAGTTGGCCCTCGACGTACTGGCCGGGCGCCGGGGCCTGAGCGGTTCGCGCGGCTCCGGCCATGAAGCGGAAGCAGTCGGAGATCAGGGGAATCTCGTAGGTGGCGTACGCATAGGACTTGCCGACGTTGAGCGCTTCGAGCGCGGCAAGCAGTTCGGCGTGTTCGTCGACGACGTCCGCGAAGCGGAACAGCGCCTCGGCGCGGGCTCCGGGCGTCGTCCGCGCCCACGCAGGCAGTGCGGTGCGCGCTGCCGACACCGCGGCGTCGACGTCGGCCGCGGTGCCGTTCGCGGCGACCCCCAGCCGCGTGCCGGTGCCGGGATTGGTCACCTCGATCGTTTCGGCGCTCGTGCTCGGGGCGAAGCCGCCGCCGATGTACAGGGCCGGAGCCAGATCGTCGATGCGCCGCTGCGCGTCGGCCAGGATCTTCTCGGGGGTCATCTCAGGATCCTTCGGTCGGGGTGGGGAGGTAGGTCGGGCCGAGCGCGAGCACGGGGGCGAGCAGGTCGTCGTCGAGCAACTGGTCGGGCGTGGCCTCAGCCGAGGGCCTGCGGACCTGGCCGGGATAGCCGACCGCGCGGCGTGCCTCGGGCGCCATGTAGTAGGTGCTGGCCAGGAAGTAGAAGGCCGCTTCGGCGAGTTCGGCCGGCCAGTCCGCGACTGCCTCGGCCGAGAGTTCGCCGGCCGCGGCGGCCAGCTCGGCGGCTTGGATGAAGGCTGCTGCGAGGTCGGGATTGGCCTGGAGCGCGCGGTGTACGAGAGCGGCGTAGCCGGGCAGCGCGGTCAGCCTGGGCGACCGTCCGGTGCCGGGAAACCACAGGTCGGCGAGGCGCGCGGCGCCGGCGCGGGCTTGGTCGTCGGGGAAATCGATCACAGCGGAATCCTTTGGCCGGCGGCGGTTTCGACGAGGTGCTCGGCAGCGCGCAGCGCGAAGGCGGTGATCGTCGGCGTCGGATTGACCGAGGACGACGTGACGAAAACGCTGCCGTCGAAGACGTAAAGGTTGGGGACGTCGTGCGACCGCCCGTATCCGTCGACCACCGAGGTCGCCGGATCGGTGCCGCACCGGGCGGTGCCGAGCAGGTGCCAGCCGGTCTCGCCCCCGAAGTCCACACGTTTGGTGGAGACGGCCCCGGCCGCTTCGTGGACCTCGGTGATCCGGTCCAGATGCCAGTCGAGCGCGCGTTTGCTCTCGTCTGACATCGTGTAGCGGATCTTCGGCGCCGGAATGCCGTCGCTGTCGACGAGATCCGCGTCGAGGACGACCCGGTTGTCGAAGGCGGGCAGATCCTCAATGGACGCCGAAATCTCGAACGCCCGGCCGTAGAGCCGCTCGACGAGTTCATGCCCGGCCGTGCCGCTGCGCTCGGCGAGCGGCAGCTCCGCGAACCGCTGGAGCAGCCCCACCGGGCCTTGGAGCACGACAGCCGTCCACTTGGCCCCGCGGCGGAAGCCCCGGCTGGCATCGGTCTCCGCGAAGTGCATCGACCAGATCGGATGGCTCTCCGGACCGAGCCAGGGCTCGACGTCCTTTTCATACTCGCCCAGCACGGTCGCCACCGGGTGCATCATCAGGTTGCGCCCGACGTAGCCGGAGGAATTCGCGAGCCCGTCCGGGAACCGCGACGACGCGGACAGCTGCAGCAGCCGAGGAGTGCCGACCCCGTTGGCGCACAAGATCACCACCGGCGCGGCCGTGTGCTGTTCGATTCCCGCGCGGTCGATCCACGTCGCACCGGTCGCGAGGCCCTGACCGGAGACGGTGATCTCGCGGACCCGCGCCCCGGTCACCAGGTTGACTCCTGCCGCCAGCGCGCCGGGCCACATCGCGACGTCGAAGGACGCCTTCGCCCCCTCGGGACAGCCGCTGCCACAAGTCCCCCAGCGGGCGCACGGCCCGCGGGAACCGACGCCCTTCGACAGGATCGCCGACGTGCCCGGCCACCAGCCGATACCCAGCTTGTTCATGCCCTCGGCCGCGATCCGGCCGATGCGGCCGATGGGCAGCGGCGGCTGGGGAGGCACGTAGCCGGGCGGATAGGCGATGTTGCCGCCCAGCCCGGAGACGCCGATCATCTCGTCGACAGCGTCGTAATACGGCTCCAGTTCCTCGTACGTGAGCGGCCAGTCGTCGGCGACGCCGTCGAGGGTGCGCACCCGGAAGTCGGACGGGATCATCCGCGGCCACTCCGCCCAGAACAGGACGCTGCTGCCGCCGACCCCGTTGAACATGAGCGGATGCACGTCCGAATCGGAGTCGTTGACCGGATAGTCGCTCGGCCGGCCGCGGTGGTTGGGGTTCGGATTCCACGGACCGGCGACCAGCAGATCGCGTTCGGGCTTGTCGCTGGGATAGTCGGCGGCGGCAGGCCAGTCGCCCTGTTCCAGGACAGTCACGCGGAACCCGCTCTCGGCCAGCAGCCGCGCGGCGGTGGCTCCGGACGGCCCCGCGCCGATGATCAGCGCGTCGACGTCGCCGTCTCTCGAAGACGGGCCAGGCACGGTCATGGGCGCTCCCTCTTGCTCGGTATTTAAGTCAGACGGTTGTGTTTAAATACGGGCATGCCGAAGATCGTCGACCACCGCCAGCGGCGTGCCGAGATCGCCGACGCCGTGCTGGCGATCGTCGCCGAGGACGGCGTTGGCGCCGTCACCCTGCGCGATGTCGCGGACCGCAGCGGCTGGTCAACCGGCGTGCTGAACCACTACGTCGGCGGCCGGGACGACCTTCTGCGGCTGGCCTTCCGGCACACGTTCTGGCTCTCCGGACAGCGGCTGGCGGCCATCGCCGAGGAGACCGGACTGGAGCCGGCCGAGCGACTGGTCCGCATCCTCACCGCGCACCTGCCGCTCGACGGGCCGTCGGTGGCTTTCGCCCGGATCACGCTGTTCTTCTACGCCGAAGCGGCCAGCTCCCCGGACAAGCTCGGCGAAGACATGCTCAACTACCTCACCTCGTGGCGTTCGACGGTCGAGGACCACGTGCGCGCGGCGCTGGATTCGCGTGGCCTGCCGACGTCCCGGGCGCGGGAGATCGGCGACCACCTCGTGGCGGTCATCGACGGCTACGCCAGTTACGAGGTGCTCGGCTCGAACCTGTGGAACGGCGGCGATCGCACCGTCGCTCCCCCGGTCCGGGACTGGGTCGAGTCGGCGCTCGCGATGAGCGCCGCGGGCTCGGCGCGGCGCTGAACCCGGACCGCCCGGCCGCCGCGGTCCGGCGGCGCTGAAGGCTCCGTTGCCTGTCATGGGTGCACTCCCGAACTCCGTCCGCCGGGCCGCTCACCCGGCGCGGTGCCCATGGTTCGACATGGCCGTCGGCGCGCGCCACACACATCTGGGGTGTCCGCGAACGCACGGGGGTGCACATTGCACCCTTCATTCGCGCCGGTCCGCCCAGTCGTCGGTGGACTTCAGCCACGCCCGGTCCGCGACCAGATCGCGGCACGTACCCGCCCGCTCCCACTCCTCGCTCGCCAGCAACGCGCGATGGAACGGGAGCAGCGTCGGAATGCCCTCGACGACGGTCTCGTCGAGGGCCTTGCGCATCGCCGCGGCGGCGGCGGCGCGGTCCTCGCCCCAGGTGATCACCTTGGCGATCAGCGGGTCGTAGTAGGGCGGCACGGCGTCCCCCTCGGCCACGCCGGTGTCGACCCGTACCCGGTCTCCCGACGGCGCGGCGAACCGCTCGATCCGGCCAGGGCCCGGCCGGAACCCTTTGGCGGCGGATTCGGCGTTGATCCGGCATTCGATCGCGTGGCCGGTGATCCGCACGCCGGGCTGGGCGAAGCCGAGCGGTTCGCCCGCGGCGACGCGGATCTGCTCCTCGACCAGATCGAGGCCTGTGACGAGTTCGGTGACCGGGTGCTCGACCTGGACGCGGGTGTTCATTTCGAGGAAGTAGAAGTCGTCGCCGGCGAGCAGTCCTTCGACGGTGCCGAGCGAGAAGTAGTCCGCCGCTCGCGCCGCTCGCATCGCGATCTCGCCCAGCCGGGTGCGCTGAGCGTCGGTCAGCAGCGGGCAGGGTGCTTCCTCGACGAGTTTCTGGTGCCGCCGCTGGACCGAACAGTCCCGTTCGAACAGGTGGACCATGTTGCCGTGCGTGTCGCCGATGATCTGCACCTCGACATGGCGCGGGTCTTCGAGATAGCGCTCCAGGTAGACCGTGGCGTCGCCGAAGAAGCGCTCGCCCTCCCCCGCTGCGCCTTCGACCGCGGCGGCGAGTTCGTCGGGACCGCCGGCCACGCGAAACCCCTTCCCGCCACCACCGCTCGCCGCCTTGGCGGCGACGGGGTAACCGATCGCCGCCGCCGTCGCGAACGCTTTCGGCCCGGGGTGAACCGGTTCGGTGCACCCGGGAACGACCGGGACGCCGGCTGCCGAAACTGTCTCCCGCGCCCGGATTTTCGACGACATCATCTCCATCGAATCCGGGCTCGGGCCGATGAAGACCAGCCCGGCCGCCGCGCACGCACGGGCGAACTCCGGATTCTCCGACAGCAGGCCGTAGCCCGGATGGATCGCCTGGGCCCCGGTGGACAGCGCGGCCTCGACGATGCGATCGATCCTCAGATAGCTTTCGGCCACCGGGTCCGCGCCGATCGGCACGCTTTCGTCGGCCGTCCGGACGTGCAGGCTGCCCGCGTCGACGTCGGAATGGACGGCGACGCTGGCGATTCCCATTCGCCGCAACGTTTTCATGACGCGTACCGCGATCTCGCCCCTGTTCGCGACGAGGACTTTGCCGAACACGAGTCAGTCCTCCAGGGTCACGAGCACGTCGCCGTCGGAGACGACGGCTCCCTCGGCGACGTGGATCTTGGCCACGACGCCGTCGTCCTCGGCCTCGACCGGGATCTCCATCTTCATCGACTCGAGGACGAGCAGCACGTCCCCCTCGCTGACCTGGTCTCCGGTCGTCACAACGATTTTCCACACTGCAGCCGCACAGTCGGCGACGATTTCGTTCATGGTTTCTTCCTTGTCTGCACGGCGAGCGCACCTTGGCTGGCTTCGAGGAACGAGGCCACGACCTCGCGGGTCTCGCGCGGATCGATCATGTGCTCCACGCCGAACGCTTCGACGGTCCGCCACGGATCGACGAGCGAGCGCATGCGGTCCTCGATCTGTGCCCGCATCGCGACGGGGTCGTCCGACGCCTCGATTTCGCGCCGGTACGCGGCTTCCACTCCGCCTTCGATCGGAAGGTCGCCCCATTCGCCGCTCGGCCACGCCAGGCGCAGCCCGAGCCGGTCCGGGTTCGAGGTCGCGGAGACGGCGAGGCCGTAGGCCTTGCGCACTTGCACGGTGACGATGGGGACCGTCGCCTCGACCACCGACTGGATCGCGCGCACTCCCCAGCGCATGACGTTCGCCCGCTCCGCCTGCGGGCCGACCATGAATCCGGGGACGTCGACGAAGTAGAGGACCGGGAGGTGAAAAGTGGTGCAGAGATTCATCAGCCGCACCTGTTTCTCCGCCGCGGCGGCGTCCATCGCTCCGCCGAGATGCTGCGGATTGCTCGCGAGGACGCCGATCGGCATCCCGTCGATCCGGGCGAGACCGGTGACCAGGCTCTTGCCCCACCGGGAACCGATCTCGAAGAACGACTCCCGGTCGACGACGGCCTTGATCACCTTGGCCGCGCGATAGGCCTGCCGCCGGTTCTCCGGGATGATCTCGAGCAGTTCCGGTGCGCGGCGGTCGACCGGATCGTCGCAGGACGTGCGTTCCGGGAGCTGCCAGACATTCTGCGGCAGATAGCTCAGCACCGCCCGCAGCTGGGCGATCGCGTCGTCCTCGTCCCGCGCCAGGTTGTCGACCGCGCCGCTCGCGGTCGCGACGGGACCGCCGCCCAGCTCGTGCTTGTCGATGTCGATGCCCAGCGCGCGCCGCACGAGCGGCGGGCCGCCGGCGAAGAGCACGGAATCCTTGGTCATCACCGAAAAGTGGCTGGCCACCGCCCGCGCCGCGCTGCCGCCGACCGCGGCGCCGCTCACCATCGTGAGGACCGGGACCTCGTCGAGAAGCTCGAAGGAACGCGTCCAGCTCACGGAACTGGTGAGATAGGTGTGCCCTTTGTCCTCCTGGGCCGCGACGTCCCCGCCGATGCCCTCCACGAACATCAGGAGCGGGATCTTGTACTCGTGGGCGAGATCCTCGACGAAGCCGCCCATCCCGCCCTTCATCCGGTCGAGGTAACTCTGCGGGGCGCCCGCGCGCACGGTGAAGTCCTCCCCGCCGAGCGCGACCGGGCGACCGTCCACTTTGGCCAGTCCGCACACGTAGCTCGACGGCAGCGTGCCGAGCCGGTTGCCGAGTGCGTCGCGCTCCTCGAAGACCGCGAATTCGCCGATCTCGCTGAAGCTCTCGGAGATCGCGGCGATGCGTTCGCGGATCGTGTACCGGCCCTGGTCCTTCTGCCGGGCCACTCGCCGTTCGCCGCCGAGCTTGCGGGCCTGCGCGCGGCGGACCTCGAATGCGTCCAGGGCGTCCGCCCAGCTGAATCCGCCGGATGTGCTCATCGCGGCACCTCCATGACGTCGGGCGACGTGATGTCGCGGGAGAGCAGATGTTTCTGGACCACGCCGGTCCCGGCGCTGCGCACGAACTCGGAGCCGTCGGTGACCGTGAGGTATCTCGGCATCGCGAACCGGGGAAGCACCTTGCGGCAGTGCGCCACGAACTCGTCGGGCACCAGGTCGTCGCCGTCCGGGACCACGAAGACTTTGATCTCGTCCTCGCCGCCGTGCTCGTCGCCCACCGCGATGGCGACGCACTCCCGGACTCCGTCAGCCGTGTTCAGGCTGTGCTCCAGCTCCCAGACCGAGATGTTCTCGCCGCGCCGGCGGAAGCTGTCCGTCCGCCGGCCGTCGAAGTGAAGGAAGCCGTCTCCGTCGAGATGGCCGGAATCACCGGTGTGGAACCACAGATTGCGCCAGGCCTCGACGGTCGCCTCGGGTCGGCGCCAGTAGCCGAGGGCCGTGAGATGCGGACGGCGCGGGCGGTAGACGATCTCGCCTGTTTCGCCCGCGGGCAGCGGGCGGTCGTTCTCGTCCACCACCCGCACCTCGATCGCGTCGTGCGGATGTCCCGCCGCGCCGCGGCGGCGCTGCTCGACACTGTCCATCGCGATGCCGTCGCATTCGGTCTGGCCGAACAGGGTCAGGACGGGGATGCCGAGCCGGTCCTCGAACGTCTCGTAAGCGATCCGCGGAATCGGCGCCCCGATCATCCTGCTCAGCCGGTGCGACCCCGGTTCGGGCAGCTCGCCCTGCGCCAGAATCGACAGCATCGCTCCCACCCCCGCGGCCCACGTCGCCCCGAACTCGCGGACATCGGCGAAGTACTCACTGGCGGAAAACCGTTCGCGGAAGGCCATCGAGCCGCCCGACTGCACGCACGCGGCGAGCTTGACGTGCCCGTCGACGTGGAAGAACGGCAACGGGAAGTACCCGACGTCGTCGGCGTCGAGACGGAGCCGGTCGGCCCAGATCTCGGCGAGATTCGAGAAGTACGCACGCGGGAGCATCACGCCTTTGGCCGGCCCCGTCGTTCCTGACGTGTAGAGGATGGTCGCGAGGTCGCCGGGACCGAATCCCCGCTGCGCCGCATCGAGTCCGTCCCGCGCCGTGTCGTCGACCGGATCCGCGGTCAGCTCGCTCATCGGCAGGACATCGCCGGACGCCGCCTCGCGCACCGGCCCCAGGCATTCGTCCTGGCAGGCGATCAGGCACGGATCCGAGTCGGCCAGGACGTGCGCCAGCATCGGGCCGCGGAGTTCGACGTTGACCGACACCTCGACCGCGCCGAGCCACCAGATGCCGAACATCCACACGACCCGGTCGATCGAATTTCCGCTCACCAGCGCGACGCGGTCCCCTGCGGACACCCCGCGGCCGCGCAGCGCCGCCGCCACGCGACGCGCCCGCTCCGCCAGCTCCCCGGTGGAGAGAACCTGGCCGCGCGTGCGGAGCAGCGGGCGGCCCGCGTCCCGGGCGACCGCGCGCAGCAGGTCGTCCACGGGGCTCACGCGACCGGCCGACCGCGGGCGGGACCTGGACCTGCTGACGTCGTTCACGAAGAGATCCCTTCGGTCCTCGGGGTTTCTTATTTCAGACGTTTGATATAGAACAGTTCTCGTCCATCCGCTGTCAACCCCCGTGGAGGTCGCGATGACTGGGAGCCCGCCATGACCTGGACGACGACAGTGCACCCGTGGTCGTCCGACTTCGACTACCTCGGACACCTGACCGCGGCCGTCTACCCGAAGGCGTTCGAGCAGGCGCGGGTGGACTACCTGCGCGACCGGTGGCGGACCCGCGCACCGGCCTATGTGGTTGCCGCGCAACGGATGCAGTACCTCAAGGAGGTCCTCGAGGCGGACGGCCCGCTCAAGGTCGCGCTCCGGCCGGTACGGGTGGGCCGCTCGAGCTTCGATCTCGCGGGACTGCTGTGCGATGCCGAAGGCGCCGTGTGCAACCGCTCCGATGCGACGCTCGTGGCCTGGGACCTCGAGACGCGCCGCCCGAGGCCGCTCACCGCGGGCGAACGCGACGCCCTCAGCGCGGACATCACCGCGTGAGCACCGGATTCCCGCTGTCCAAACAGGAGGTTGAACATCACTATGACTGCTGAACGCCGCACTGGAAAACGTGTCCTCGTCACGGGCGGCGCGGGCGAGATGGGCGCGCACGCCTGTCGTGTCCTGGCCGGTGCCGAGGAGATCGCCGAAGTACTTGTCGCCGACCGGAACGAGGCGGCTGCCACCGCACTCGCGGATGTACTCGGCCCGCGGGCGAAGCCGCTCGCGCTGGACATCTCCGACGCGGCCGCGCTCGCCGGCGCGCTGTCCGGCATCGACATCGTGCTCAACACGACGGGGCCGTTCTACCGGTTCGGCCCGCTCGTCCTGCGCGCCGCGATCGCCGCCGGAACGCACTACCTCGACATCTGCGACGACTTCGAGCCGACGCTCGAGATGCTCGGTCTCGATGCCGCCGCGCGGGAAGCCGGCATCACCGCGGTGATCGGGGTCGGCGCGAGTCCCGGCATCAGCAACCTGCTCGGCGTGCTGGCGATGAGCGAGTGCGACGCGGTGGAAACCGTCTACACCTCTTGGCGTGCATCGGGTTTCCAGCGCGCCGAGGTCGACGACAGCGTGCGGTCGTCCGCGGCGGTCGAACACTGGTTGCACAACTGCACCGCGACGATCAAAGCGTGGCGCGACGGCGGTCTCGCCGACACCCAACCGCTCGAGGAGCGCACGCTCAGCTATCCGGGACGGGGCGAAGCGACGGTCTGGGTGTGCGGCCATCCCGAACCACTGACCCTCCCCCGCTCCCGAAGCGGTGTAAGGGAATCCCTGAATCTCATGACGTCCAGGCCGCGGTTGATGGAGGCGGTGATCCGCACGGCGAACCGGGTCCGCTCCGGCGAACTCGACGTGGCGGCGGCGAGCCGAGCCCTGGTTCTCGAGCCGGGCACGATGGGCTCCGCCGCGGGTCCCGCGCCGTCGCTGCCGGTGCTCTTCGCCGTCGCGGAGGGGACGAAGGACGGCAAGCGAATCCGCGTCGGCGCCCGCCCCCTCGTCGTCCCCGACGACAGCATGGGCACGATGACCGGCATCCCGCTGGCCGTGGCGACGCTCATGACAGCGCGAGGCCAGTGCGGCCGACCGGGCGTCCACGGGCCGGAGGTCCTCGACGCGCGCACGTTCTTCGCAGACCTGGCTCAGCACGCGCGCCAGGCACCCGGAGACGAACGCCCTGCCGACGTCGTCGAGGTCGTCGTCGAGGAAATCGCCGCCAGGTAAGCAAGGAGGTGCACCTCGGCCGGGCCGAGGTGCACCTCCTTCGAACACTGTCACGGCGTTCAGGCCGCCGCGGGGCGCATCTCGATCCCGCGCGGATGGCGCAGCCGCGACACGCCCGTGGCAAGAAGAACCACCAGCGACATCCCGACGGCTGCCACATAGCCGGTGGTGTAGAGGGATTCCTTCGGCAAACCGGTCGCGGCGTCGGTGCCGGAACCGAGCACGGCGGAGATCACCGCCGAGCCGAATGCGAACCCGATGGCCATCGCGGTGCCTCCCATGCCCGAGGCCATTCCCGCCTTGTCCTCCGGGACGGCGTACTGCGGGACCGCGAAACCGCCGCTGTATCCGGCCCGGCTGCCGAGCCCGATGATCGCGGAACCGACGAGGTAGTGCCACGGCTGGCCGTGCGCCACAGCGAGCCACAGGAAACCCGCCGCCGAGACGAGACCGCCGAACACGAGAACCACTCCGGGCCGTCCCTTCGCGACGAACTTCTCGGCAGCGGCCCCGCTGGCGAACATCGACAACGCGAACGGCAGCATCAACAGGCTCGATTTCAACGCGTCGTATCCGAGCCCGTATCCCGCCGCGGCCGGGGTTTGCGTGTAGTAGGTCACCAGCAGCAGCAACGCGCCGTCCGTCGCGCCGAAAAGCCCGACCGCCAGGCACGAGGCGGAAACGTAAGGCTTCTTCAGCAGGCTGACGTCGAAGACCGACGTCGAGGACCGGCGTTCCGCCACTGCCCAGACCACGCCGGCGACGACGCCCGCCGCCAGCAGAATGTAGGGCAGGCTCCCGGTCCAGACCGTGCCCTGTGAGAGGGCGAGGAGAACCAGGCCGAGCCACCCGATCATCCACGCAGTTCCGAGCACCCCCATGCGGCCGCGGGACGTCGCCCGTTCCGCCGGGAGGACAGCCACGAGCGCAACAGTCGTCAGCGCCAGCACCGCCGCCATCGCGTAGAAGAACGTGTCGACGGAGAAGTACTTGACCAGCACTCCGCCGCCGGTCAAACCCAGGACCACGCCGATTCCGCTCGCGATGATGGACACGCGCACCGCGACGCCGATCGCGCTCCCCGGCAGCAGCCGCCGCAGGAAAACAAGCGGGAGCAGCATCGAACCGCTGCCCAAGCCCATCAGCGCTGCCCCGGCGACCAACGCCGGGTAGGCATGGCCGACCGCGGCGACCAGCGCGCCGACAGTCATCACGACACCCGAAGCCAGCGCCGTCGTGCGGTCCCCGCGCAAATCCGACAGGCGCGGGATCAGCACGAAACCCGCGCCGGAGGCCAGCGTCATCGCGGTGAAAACCCAGGCCCCAGAGGCGACGCTGAGGTGATACTGCGCCTGCATGTCCGGCAGCAAGGGCGGCAGCATGAACGCGATCGCATTTGTCACGGTCCCGAGGAATCCCGCCACGGCAATGAGCAACCAGCGGGCCGGCTCCCTTCCGGTGCCGATTCTCGCCGGCGTTCCGACCGCATCGTTGAGGTCTGTCATCCGTTTCTCCCGTAGTCAGTTGTCGGACCGAGCCGCACGCACTTCCTGCGCTCGGCGGTGCGAGCGGGCCGCGTTCTCGCGTGGTTGGCGAGGCTGCGCACCGCCTGGCTGCTTCCCGGAGGCCTGCCGATCGGCTCCCTCCGCGTCGATCAGGGCAGCGATGTCAGCCGCCGCCCTTTCCCCGGCGACGACCGCGCCCTCCATCGAGCCGGGCCACGCCGGAGACGCCTCCGAACCGGCGAAGTGCAACCGCCCGGCCGGTGCGGCGTAGCCCGGCCCGCAGGCGGTGAGCAGCCCGGGCGACCAGATCGGGATGCAGCCGGACGTCCAGCGCTCCTCGGTCCAGTTCATCTCGTGGTACTCGTCGGGGCGCAGCGCCTGGTCGCCGAAAGCACGGGCCAGGCCGGCTAGAACTGCCTCGCGACGCTGCTCGGGGTCGCCGGGCATGGGATCGGGCAGATCCGCGCTGATCCCGCCGTCGGCGCGCGCGAAGCCGACGAGTGCGCCCTGCCGTTCCTCCGGCGGAGTGTCGTCCCAGGTCAGCATCAACGGTCCGGCGTCGCTCATGCTCGCGCCGCTCAGTCCCTGACGACGCCAGAACGGTTCCGGATAGGTCACATGGACCTTGTAGGCGTGCGCCATCGACATCCGCTCGCCGATGGTCCGCTGGGGAAGCGGCAACTGCGGATCGATCTGGATGCCGGCCCGGTCCGGAGGGCTCATCGCGAGGACTACGCGGCGTGCGCGATGGGTGCCGGCCGGCGTGTCGACCTCCACCCCGTCGTCGTACTGGCGGATCGCCAGGATCGGGGAACCCAAGGCGACCCGGTCGCCGAGGTCCGCGGCCATCCGGTGGCTCAGCTCGGCCGACCCGCCGGCGAACGAACGCTCGGCACCGCCGGACAACGACGCGAGAAGCGTCTCCACCCCGCCGATCAGGTTCAAGTGACGGACGACGAACAGCAAGGACAGGTCGCCCGGACGCGATCCCAACGTCAACGCGCCGATGATCGCCCAGAGCGTGCGCGCTGTCGCCGTCTTGGTGCTGCGCCGGACCCAGGACTCGAAAGTGAGCGCGTCCAGCTTCTCTGCCTCTGGCGTCGCCAGCGCGTCGGCGCGGGGAGCGCGTTTGCACAGCCGGCCCAGCCGGACCAGGGACTGCGCGAAGTCCGCTGATCCAAGCGGGTCGGCGATCCACGGCATCGATCCGTCGAACTTGAGCACGCGACCGCGGCGCTCGAACACCGCTTTGCCGCGCTCGTTGTGCGGCCAAGTCGGCACGCCGAGTTCTTCTCCCAGCGCGATGAGCCTCGTGTACTCAGGCCCGACCAGCTGTCCGCCTTCCTCGGCGAACCGCCCGTTCCCGAGCTGGTGGACCTTGGTGCGCCCGCCGACCCGGTCACGAGCTTCGAGCACTCGAAGGGACGTGACGCCCGCCTGGCTGAGACGACGCGCCGCGACGAGCCCGGACAGACCGGCCCCGACCACGATGACGTCGACCGTAGCGTTCTCGCGTTCCATGAATTCCTCGCTCTGCACCCAGACCTTCTGTCGCCGTTCACTGTCGTGACCGGGGTCACCCCGGCACTACGGCAACACCCACCGGCTGCGGCTCGGCGGTGGTGCACTGTTCACCAGGGCCGTCGGGCAACCAGACACCGCCGGGCAGAACGGGCACCGGCCATCCGCGTGATCGATTCGGCGCGCTCTGATAGTCACTGCGGCCGGGAGCAGAAGCAGCCAGGGCCGCCGAAACCTCGGCGTCGTATGAGCACCGGCCACACGGTCAGCCCCAGGAACAAGCCGCGGCTCGGGCAGACGGTCCGCCATCGCACCGACACAGCCGACCAGCTTTGAACCCCGGTACAAGGGGCTGCCAGCGACATTCCGCAACATCTCCGGCTGCCCCAGCTACACAGAACCCCCGACCCGGCGATGTGCCCGGAATATGCTCCGGAGCCGACGCAGAGCCCGGTACAGAACGTCATCAATGGTCATTCGCGCATCCCCAAAACCGCGCTCGACCTGCATAATTGATACAGTTAGAAACAATTTCGAATTGACCGAAACTCAACTTTAATCCGCAGCCCTGGGTTCGAGCCCCAAACAATCGACTCCGATGAACGTGCCGTGGAACCGCATACTCAGGTCGTCCGCGAGGTCTACACCGGCGGCATTTCGCCAGACGCGGTGAAAAGCACTTCTCGTGCCGACAACTGCTGGCCAGTCAGCAGCACATTGCGGCACCCCGGCCGCTGAGATTGCGGGCGTACGCGACGAAGACACTCGCGCGCTGCGGGACGGCCCGAGCGGCGCAGTCACGCGTCTCGTACGTCCAGCCTTCGTCGGTCAGCCGCACGCATGCGGAGTGGTCAGCGGGCGAGCCACGGAGCGAGCAGCTTCTCCAGATCAGCATCCGACAACGCCCGCGGACCGCCATGAAACTCATGCCACCGCGAAGCGTCCCGCGCCGCCGTGTAGTCCACCTCGAACGCCCGCATCAGCACGTACATGAACGTCACCGAACTGAACCGCTCGCCCAACAGAGTCCGCGCCTCACGCGCCACCTCAGTAGCGCCACGGCCCACCACATCGGCGAGCCGCAGCTCCTCCGCAGCCGGCTCCAACAGGCTGGGGGCATACATCACGACAAACACTCCATCATCGAATGAACAAACTCAGCCTTCAGCAGCCAACTGCCCACACGCCGCCGCAATATCCTGACCACGCGTGTCCCGCACCGTGCACGCAACCCCACCGGCATTCACCAGCCGCACGAACTCACGCTCCACCGGCTTCGGCGACGCATCCCACTTGCTGCCCGGCGTCGGATTCAACGGAATCACGTTCACATGCACCAACTGACCAAGGTGCTTCCGCAGCCGCTTCGCCAGCAACTCCGCCCGCCACGGCTGGTCGTTGATATCGCGGATCAACGCATACTCGATCGACACCCGCCGACCCGAGGTGTCGGCGTAATACCGCGCAGCGGAAAGCACTTCGTCGATCGACCAACGATTGTTCACCGGCACCAGCGTGTCCCGCAGCTCATCATCCGGCGTATGCAGCGACACCGCTAGCCGGACCTGCATCTTCTCGTCCGCCAGCTTCCGGATCGCCGGAGCAAGGCCCACCGTCGACACCGTCACCGAACGCTGACCGATACCAAGCCCAGCAGGAGACGGATCCACAATACGATGTATCGCCGATATAACGCGACGAAAATTCGCAAGAGGTTCGCCCATGCCCATGAAGACGATGTTCGACAGCCGGCCCGGGCCGCCGGGCATGGAGCCGTCGCGCATGACCGCGGCGGCGTCGCGGACCTGGTCCACGATCTCCGCGGTCGAGAGGTTGCGGTCGAGACCGCCCTGGCCGGTCGCGCAGAACGGGCACGCCATGCCGCAGCCGGCCTGGCTGGAGATGCACAGCGTCGCGCGGTCCGGGTAGCGCATGAGGACGCTTTCCAGCAGCGTCCCGTCGTGCGCGCGCCACAGGGTCTTGCGGGTCGCGCCGCCGTCCGCGGCCAGTGCGCGCACCTCGGTGAGCAGCGGCGGCATCAGGTCGGCGACGAGCTTCTCGCGCGAGGCGGCCGGGATGTCGGTCATTTCCGCCGGGTCGACGGTGAGCCGCGAAAAGTAGTGGTTCGACAGCTGCTTGGCGCGGAACGCCTTCTCCCCCAGTTCGACGACGGCCTCGGCTCGCTCGGCCACCGTGAGGTCGGCGAGATGGCGCGGCGGCAGGCCGCGCTTGGGCGCGTCGAAAACAAGAGGGAGGGCAGTCATGACCGATCAAGTGTCTCATACGCGCGAACCCGCCGCTCCTCCCCCTCGGGAGCGGGCGGGCGAACCGGGTCAGCGGCAGGCATCGGCGCGATCCGGCGGGCGGGTCGCCGGAACGGCGGGCGACGAAGGACGGGCGCGTTTCAACGGAAAAACACCCTACGAAAGTCGGATTGCCTGCTGCTTTCCGGAGTGAATTCCCTTATAGTCGACGCCGGGCGCACAAATAATCGACCGGCGTAGAAACATCCGCCGCGGCACTTCGGCGGCGGAATACCGCCGTTAGTCGGTAGTCGCCGCAAACTTCGCGCGCGTAGCGTTCCCGGCGCATCTCCCCCTTCCCCACCGGCCCGGGAATTCCCCGGGCCGGCCGGGCTTCCCCGTTGGAGGATCCCGTGAAAGTGCGTTCTTCGATTCTGCGCGCAATAGCGGCGGTCGCGACCGCCGCGGCCGCCGCGCTCGCCGTTCCCGCCGCCGCGGACGCGGGCGAAACGAACATCTCCATGCAGGCCCAGCAGAAAGACCAGTGGTGCTGGGACGCCAGCGGCAACACCATCGCCGCGTTCTGGGGCTATTCCCTGACCCAGACCCGGTTCTGCCAGATCGCGCACAACGAGTCCGGCAGCGACTGCGCGAACAACCAGGGCTATCTCAGCGATCAGCAAAGAGTTTTCCGCTACCTCGGGTTCCGCAGCGTCGGCACCTACAATTCCAACGGCTACCGGCTCTCCTTCTCCGGCATCAAGAACCAGATCGACGCCGGGCAGCCCATCGGCACCCGGATCGGCTGGACGTCCGGCGGCGGCCACATGCACGTCCTCTACGGCTACGACGACTCCAACGGCCGCAGCATCGTCGAATACGGCGACCCGTGGCCCTCGAACAACCGCTACAACTCGATGAACTACAGCACCTACGTCTCCAACAACCAATTCGCCTGGACCCACACCGTCTACGGAATGGTGGGCTGACTCATGCTGCGAACCATCCTCCGCACCACCGTCGCATCGGGAGCCATCGCCGCTGCCGTGTTCGCCGCGAACCCGGCGTCGGCCGCGCAGTCGCCGACCGGGCCGTCCGCCTCGGACACCGCCGCGATCTCCGGCCTGCTCGCCAGCCCGGACACCGCCTCCCGCCTCGCGCACACGAAGTTCCCCGGTGCGGCGCCCGCGGCCGCGCACGCCACCCGCGCCGCGGCTGACGCCAGCACGCAGATCCCGGTCTACGAACCGACCGCGGCCTTCATCAACGGCGAATCCGACGTGCCGGCCGCCCTGGCCTACGTCGCGTCCCCGGCCCACCTCGCCGACGGCCGCGTCGCGACCGTGTGGGCACAGCCGAGCAAGGCCGGGTGGCAGGTCATCAACGTCGCGTCCGGCAACGACGAACAGGCCCACGCGGCGGCCGCGCACGGCGGCTACCTGCTGCACGAACCGCAGGTCAACGCGTGGTACTCGGTCAACGGCGACACCGTGACCGTCCTGGACGGCGCGGTCTCCGGCGTGCCGGCGGGCACCCGCGTCACCTTGGCGGCCTACCGGGCCGAACTGCAGAAACGCTACGGCGACAAGCTGCCCGGCTCGACCTACGACAAGACCGGCGCGGGCGGCGGCTACGCAGTCGCGGTCCCGAACACCGACGGGGACGGAAGCCCGGCCACCGCACTCGCCATCGGCGGGGCGGCCGCGGCTGCCGCGGGCGGCGCGTTCCTCCTGCGCCGCCGCTCCCAGCACAGCAAGTGATCCCTCGGCGGCAGGGGTCCGCCCCTGCCGCCGATCACTGGCCGCGGTCGAGAGACGCGGCCCATCGATCCGCCCACGACACGAGCGGCCGCAGCGCGTCGAACGCCTCGCGGCCCAGCGTCGTCAACGCGTAGTGCGATTCGCCGGTCTGGTGCACCAGGCCGGCCTCGCCGAGTTCGACCAAGCGTTGCCGCAGGACACTCGAAGACATCCCGTCGCACCGTTGCTGCAATGCACGAAACCCGAGGGTGCCGACCTGTAGTTCCCACACGATCCGCAGGCACCACCGCCGCCCGAAGAGGTCGAGCGCGGCCATCAGCGGACGGCCGGTCGTGGAGCCCCGGACCGGCTGTCCCGGCTTCGGCGTCGCCATCCGCGCCTCCTTGTGCTTCGATTTTCGAAACACTAACATCGGCCGCCATGATTCGATTTCCGAAGCAGGTCTGCACCGCGCTCGGCATCGACGTGCCCGTCGCGCAGGCCCCGATCGGCTCCGCGGCGACCCCGGCGCTCGCCGCCGCGGTCTCGAACGCGGGCGGTCTGGGGACGCTCGCGCTCACCTGGACCGACCCGGACGAGGCAGTCCGCCGGATCCGCGAGGTGCGCCGCCGCACCGACCGTCCGTTCGCGGTCAACCTCGTGCTCGACTTCCCGATCGACGACGTGCTCGACGCCTGCCTCGCCGAGGAAGTCCCGATCGTCTCGACGTTCTGGGGCGACCCCGCCAAGGTCGCCGCACGCGTCAAGGACGCGCAGCTGATCCACACCGCGGGCTCGGTCGCCGAAGCGCGACAAGCGGCGGAGGCAGGCGTCGACGTCGTGGTCGCGCAAGGCTGGGAAGCGGGCGGACACGTCCGCGGCCAGGCGTCGACGCTCGTGCTGGTGCCCGCCGTCGTGGATGCGGTCGCTCCGATTCCCGTGCTCGCCGCAGGCGGAATCGCCGACCGCCGCGGGCTCGCCGCGGTGCTCGCTCTCGGCGCGCAAGGCGGCTGGCTGGGCACCCGTTTCCTGACCGCGACCGAAGCAGCGACCCACGATTCCTACCGCGAAGCCGTCCTCGCCGCGGACCTCGAGGACGCCGTCCACACCCGCTGTTTCGACGGCGGTTGGCCCGATGCGCCGCACCGCGCCCTGCGCAATTCGACACTGACGCGATGGGAAGCAGCGGGCGAACCACGCGCGGAACGCCCTGGCGAAGGCGACGTCGTGGCAACGGACGCGGCCGGGAATCCGTGGCATCGCTACGACGACATGATCCCGGTGCCGGGGATGACCGGAGACCTCGAAGCTTTGGCGCACTACGCCGGTCAATCCGCGGGGTTGCTCCGAAACATCGCTCCAGCAGCCGAAATCGTCGCGGACCTCGTCGGCTGAGCCTGCTCCACGTCCGCCGGAAGCTCGACCGGCTGCCGCAGCGCGTCGAGCACCGCGTTCACCGCCGCGCGCCGCGGCGATCCGCACCGGGTGACCGCGACGATCGTGCGCGTCACCGGCGTTGCCAGCGCTTTCGTCGCGACCCGGTACCGCGGGTCCACCGCCAGCCCGGGCAGCAACGCGATCGACAGCCCGGCTTCGACGTGCTGCAACGTCATCAGGTAGTTGCTGAACCGGCACACCACGCGCGGTTCGAATCCCGATTCGCGGCAAAGCCGCAGCGTCAGATTCGCCATGTAGGACGGGGGAATGTCGAGCGCCCACGGTTCGCCCGCGTAGTCCGCGAGCACCGCGGGCCCGGGCGGCTCCGGCCGGTCGAGCGCGGTGACCAGCACGATCGGGTCGGTCGCCAGCCGGATGATCTCGAGGTCGGGGCCGAGCGGCAGGTCGGCGAAGTCGGTCGTGGTGATGACGACGTCGCTGTCGCCCGCCCGCAGCGCCGGGACGCTCTCGTGCGGTTCCCGTTCCGCCAGTTCGGTTTCCAGCCGCGGATAGGTCTGCGCGAGACGGGTCGCGGCGGGTACGGCGAAGGTGTGGATCGCGCTCTGGAACGCGCCGATCCGCACGAGCCCGGCCGGTTCGCCGCCGCGCAGTTCGGCCTCGACCGCGTCGAGATGATCGAGGATCGCGCGTGCCTGCCGGGCCAGTTTCTCCCCGGCCGGAGTCAGCCGGACGCGGCGACCGGTGCGTTCCAGCAGCCGGGTGCGGGTTTCGGTCTCCAGCAACGCGAGCTGATGCGACACCGTGGAAGCGCTGAGATTCACGTCCTGCGCCACCGCGCGCACCGTGCCCAGCACCGCGAGCCGGCTCAGCAGCCGCAGCCGCCAGGGGTTCAGCATGCCCCCATCGTTGTTCGATGCCATCGCACAGGCAAGCGGAAACTGTGAGATGGACGCGGCGCTCGGCCCGGCCTTACCGTCGAAGCCATGGCCACCGACACCTTCTGGTCCGACGTCGACCGGCACCTCGTCCGCTACGCCGGCCCCGGCTCGTTCACCGGCGAGATCATCGACCGCGCCGAGGGCAGTTTCGTCTTCACCGAGGACGGGCGGCGGATCCTCGACTTCACGTCCGGGCAGATGAGCGCGATCCTCGGGCACGCGCATCCGGAAATCGTCGAGACCGTCCGGAAACAGGCCGCGAAGCTCGACCATCTGTTCAGCGGGATGCTGAGCCGTCCCGTGGTCGACCTCGCGCGGCGGCTCGCCGAAACGCTGCCGGACCCGCTGGAAAAAGCGCTGCTGCTCACCACCGGCGCCGAGTCCAACGAGGCCGCGCTGCGGATGGCCAAGCTGGTGACGGGCAAGCACGAGATCGTCTCGTTCGCCCGGTCCTGGCACGGGATGACGCAGGCCGCGGCGAGCGCCACCTACAGCGCGGGCCGCAAGGGCTACGGCCCCGGCGCACCCGGCAACTTCGCCATCCCGGTGCCCGGCGCGGACTGGGAACACCAGCTGGATCTCGCATTCGACCTGATCGACGCGCAGTCGGTCGGCAGCCTCGCCGCGTGCCTGGTGGAGCCGATCCTCAGCTCCGGCGGAATCCTCGTGCCCCCGCCGGGCTATTTCCAGGCCCTGCAACGGAAATGCCGGGAACGCGGCATGCTGCTGATCCTCGACGAAGCACAGACCGGGTTGTGCCGCACCGGAACCTGGTACGCCTTCGAGCACGACGGCGTGGTACCGGACATCCTCACGGTGTCCAAAACGCTCGGTGCCGGACTGCCGCTCGCCGCCGTGCTGACGAGCGCGGAAATCGAGCAGGAAGCCCACGAACGCGGGTACCTGTTCTTCACCACGCACGTCTCGGACCCGCTTCCCGCCGCGGTCGGGAACACCGTGCTGGACGTGCTGATCCGCGACCGCCTCGACGAACGCGCCCGCGACCTCGGCGCCCGGCTGCGCACCGGACTGGACGAAATCGCGACGCGGCACGAGGCGGTCGGCGAGATCCGCGGCCGGGGACTGCTCGCCGGACTGGAACTGAGCGGCGGCGGCCCGGACACGGACAAACTCGGCGCGCGCGTGACGCAGCGGTGCCTCGAACTCGGGCTGCACATGAACATCGTGCAACTGCCCGGCATGGGCGGGGTGTTCCGGATCGCGCCGCCGCTGACCGCCTCCGGCAGCGAGATCGACCTCGGACTGTCCATTCTGGACGAGGCGATCGGGGACGTCTCGTAGCTCAGCGCGGAATGCGGCCCGCGATGGCGGTCGCCGCCTTCTTGGCGATGTCGCAGGTGTCCACGGCCACGGTCACCAGCTCGTGGGTGGTCACCGCGAGGACGACTGCGCAGGTCCTGGCCCCCGGGTCGGTGTTCGCGAGCGGGGCGCCGGTCTTGCCGTCCGGCGCATCGATTCCCCCAGGAGTTCGGTCTGAGCAGGGACAGTACGGCACCCGGAGTCCGGTTCCCCCTACTCGTCCCGGTTCAGGGGTGGGTCCCGCCGATCGCCGCGATTAGCGTGCGCGGGGTCAACGCTGCTGCCGGGGGTGGGGAAATGCGATCCAAAGCGACCGTCCTGATACTCGTTCTGACGCTGCTCGGCACCACACCGGCCGCAGCGGGGGCCAGGACCGTCGCGCTGGACGGCCTTTCCCGCCCGGTCGACCTGCTCGTCGACAAGTGGGGCGTCCCGCACATCTACGCAGCCAACACCGCGGACCTGTTCTACGCACAGGGATTCACCGTCGCCCGCGACCGGCTCTTCCAGCTCGACACCTGGCGCCGCCGGGGACTCGGGTTGCTCAGCGAAGTCCTCGGCGAGTCCTATGTGGACCAAGACCGCGCCGCCCGGCTTTTCCTCTACCGCGGCGACATGCAGAAAGAATGGGCTTCCTACGGTCCCGAAGCCAAACTCGCCGCCACCCGCTTCGCCGAGGGGATCAACTCCTACATCGACTGGCTCGCCAAACACCCCGAAGCCGCCCCGCCGGAGTTCGGCAAGCTCGGCTACCAGCCGTCGCGGTGGCAGCCCGAGGACGTGGTCCGCATCCGCACGCACGCGATCGGCGAGAACCTCATGTGGGAGGTCGCCCGCGCGCAAATGGTGTGCCAGGCCGGGCCGGACGCGAGCAGATACCTCCGCAGCCTGCACCCCGACCACGAGGCCGCGGCACCCGAAGGCCTCGACCCCTGTTCCGTCCCCGGCGACGTGCTTTCCGTGTACAACAAGGCAACCGCGGCCGTCACGTTCCCGAAGGGCGTCGCCGGGCCGAAGGACATCGCCGACGCCACGAGCGGCAGCAACTCGTGGGCGATCGGCCCGGGCCGCACCGCCACCGGACGGCCGATCCTCGCCAACGACCCGCACCGCGGCGCCGACGCGTTGCCGTCCGGCCGCTATGTCGCCCAGCTTTCCGCGCCCGGCCTGAACCTCACCGGCGCGGGCGAGCCGTGGAACCCGGGCATCGCCATCGGGCACAACGATTCCGTCGCGTTCGGGCTGACGAACCTGCCGGTCGACCAGACCGACCTCTACGTCTACGATCTCGACCCCGCCGACCACAGCCGGTACCGCTACCGCGGCGGCTGGGAGCCGATCACCAAGGTCACCGAAACGATCCCGGTGCTCGCTAAGTCACGTGGCGACCCGCGAACTGTCCTTCACCCGGCACGGCCCGATCGTGAAGGTCGACGAAGCAGCCAACCGGGCGTTCGCCGTGCGCACCGCGTGGACCGAACCGGGCAGCGCGGCCTACCTCGGCAGCCTGAACTACCAGCGGGCCCGCAACTTCACCGAGTTCACCGCCGGGATGCGCAAGTGGGGCGCGCCCGGATCGAACCTCGTCTACGCCGACGTCCACGGCGACATCGGCTACGTCCCCGGCGCGCTGACCCCGCGCCGCACCGGGGCCGGATACGACGGCCTGCTGCCCGTCCCCGGTGACGGGCGCTACGAGTGGAGCGGCTTCTACGCCAACTCCGAACTCCCCTGGCAGCACAATCCGCCCGCCGGATTCTTCGCCTCCGCCAACGACTACAACCTCCCGCCGGGCTTCCCCGTGGTGTCGAACTACGAATGGCAGCTGCCGTACCGCAAGGAGCGGATCGACGAGCTGATCAAGTCCGCGCCGCGCGCCCGCGTCGCCGATTCGCTCGCCATCCAGCGCGACGAGAAGTCTCTGCTGGCCACCCGGCTCGTCCCGTTCCTGCGAAACCTCTCCGCCACCGATCCGGACACCGCGAAGGCACTCGATCTGCTGCGCGGTTTCGACGGCGTCGCCTCAGTCGATTCCGCACCCGCCGCGCTGTACGAAACGTGGCTGCTGAAGTACCTCCACGGCGGCTGGGCGCACGCGATGCTCCCGCAAGCCGCCGCGGATGTCCTGTCCCGCACCATCAATCCGGATTTCAGCCTCGTGCTCGCCTCCTTCGCCGACCCGGACGCGTGGTTCGGCCCCGGCGGCGCGGCCAAGCGCGACAAGCTGATCCTCGACACCCTCCCGCTCGCTTTCCGCGACGTCGCCGGAAAACTCGGCGGCGACCCGGGGAAGTGGCGCTGGGGCTCGCTGCAGTACCAGGAGTTCGTGCACCCGGCTGGGGGCCCGAACGTCGGCCCGACCCCGGTCGGCGGCGACTACCAGACCGTCCACCCGTCGTTCTTCCACCCGCTCACCTACCAGCAGATCATCGGTGCGACCTTCAAGATGGCGCTCGACGTCGGCGACTGGGACGCGTCGCGGGCGATCAACGCACCCGGCCAGTCCGGCGATCCGCGCAGCCCGCACTACCGCGACCTGAACGACCTGTGGGCGTCCGGCGGCTCGTTCCCCCTGCTGTCGAGCCGCTCGGCCGTCGAACGCAACCTCGACACCCGGATCCGGCTGGTCCCGAGGTTCACTTCGGGAACGTAGCCCGCATCCGGACGAGCGGGAACGCCGCGCAAGCCAGCAGCACGGCGCAGGCGGACTGCAGCAGCAGGAACCAGAGCGGGCACGCGCCCGGGATCAGATCGACGCCGACGAGCGCGATCGGCGCGACCACCGAGATGAGCCGGGCCCGCTCGTAAGCGCGGCGCGAGCCCCGCGCCGCGAGCGTGACCAGCCAGTACATGATCGCTGCGCTGACCGGCACCAGTGCGGACCGCGTCCACATGAAGCCGGACGCCGGGCCGTCGGCGGCAGCCAGCGCGACGATCGTGCCGAAGACGGCCGCGCCCATCGCCCCGTAGGCCACGACGAACCCCTTCACGAGGCCGAACGGACGCTGGGCGGCGGTTCCGGTGGTGCGTTCGATGGTCTGCATCGCTGTTCTCCCTTGTGGTTTCCCGTTGTGCCAGCAACGCTAGGAAGCCGCGGCCGGACCCGGTATGGGTCTGGCCGCACAAGGGGGTGGGGCTGGACCCACTCCTGTCCCGCGGCGGCGGGAATCCGGCGTTTCGTGGTGCACAGTGGACCGCGAAGCCGGATGGACAGGGGGGAAGAAACGATGCGACAGCTACGATCCTGGGTGCGCGACTGCGGGGTGGGATTCGTCCGCGCCGCCCAAGCAGCGGGCGTGGCCCTGCTGATCCCGGCCGTGTGGGCGGCCGCGGTCGGCTTGTGGCAGCTGTGGGGCGGCAGCCCGTGGTCATGGATCGCGCCGTTCATCTGGGCGGGGATCGGGACGCTGGCGCTGGCGAAGCCGGTCTGCCGGATGACGCGGACCATGGTCGCGAACTGGACCGGCATCGCCCTGCCGCCCGGATACCGCAAGCTGCCGCCGATCACCCAGCTCTCGACCGGATACTGGTGGAACGGCCACTCCTACTCGCGCACCAGGGAAGAGGCCCGGCGCGAGCAGCGCTTGAAGAACTGGCGCTACGACCCGGCGACCTGGCGGGACCTGCGGTTCGCCCTGATCGCGCCGGTCTCGTTCGGCCTGGTCGCGCTCGTGCCGCTGCTCGGTGTCGTCGCGGCGGTGCTGACCATGGTGAACCTTCCGGGCGGATACCTCGCCGGCCTGCTGGTCACGATCGCGACCGCGCCGTACGCCTGGCGGAGCGTCATCCCGGTGGCCACGCGGTTCCTGGGCGCGTCCGCCACGATGGAACTGGCCGACCGGGTCGACACGCTGACCGCGTTGCGCGCGGACACCACCATCGCGCAAGCCGCGGAAATCCGCCGCATCGAACGGGATCTGCACGACGGGGCACAAGCCCGGCTCGTCGCGCTCGGCCTCGCGCTGGCGACGGCGGAGAAGCTGATGGAGACGAATCCCGAGCAGGCCAAGGAATTGCTGCGCGACGCCCGCGCCGGTGCGGCCACGTCGCTCACCGAATTGCGCGAGCTGGTCCGCGGCATCAGCCCGCCGGTGCTGAACGAACGCGGTCTTGCCGACGCGGTCCGCGCGATGGCGATGGATCTGCCGCTCGACGTGACGGTCGAAGCAGATTTGCCGCAGCCGCTCGATCCGCCGATCGAATCCGCGCTGTACTTCGGAATCGCGGAGTTGCTCGCCAACACGGTGAAGCACGCGCATGCGTCGCACGTGCAGGTTTCCCTTTTACAGGAGGGGAATCGGCTGTGCGCCGCGGTCGAGGACGACGGCCTCGGCGGGGCCGAAATCCACCCGGACGGCGGACTCGGCGGATTGCGCCGCCGTCTCGCGGTCTTCGACGGCACGCTGGAGGTCACCAGCCCGGAAGGCGGTCCGACGCGAGCGTGGATGATGGTGCCATGCGCATCGTCGTAGCCGAAGACCTCTACCTGCTGCGAGACGGATTGGTCCGGCTCCTCCAGGCCTACGGCCACGAGGTGATGGCGACCGCGACGACCGGCCCGGAAACCGTCGCCGTCCTGCGGGAGCACCGGCCGGACGTCGCCGTGGTCGACGTCCGCATGCCGCCGACGCAAACCGACGAGGGCCTGCGTGCGGTTCTCGCCGCGCGCCGCGAGACGCCCGGGCTGCCGGTGCTGATCCTGTCGCAGCACGTCGAGCAGCTCTACGCCCGCGAACTGCTGGTCGACGGGGCCAGCGGCGTCGGATATCTGTTGAAGGACAGCGTTTTCGAGGCCGAGCAGTTCATCGACGCGCTCGAACGCGTCGCGGCGGGCGGCACGGCGATGGACCCGGCGGTGATCTCGAAGCTGCTCACCAGCGGGGCGCCGGACCAGCGCCTCGGCTCGCTGACCGAGCGCGAACGTTCGGTGCTGGAGCTGATGGCGGAAGGCCTGTCGAACGCGGAGATCGCCCGGCGGCTGTTCCTGAGCGAAAGCGCGATCAGCAAGTACACGACGTCGCTGTTCGGCAAACTCGGCATCACCGACGACGACACCGGAAACCGGCGCGTCCTGGCGGTGCTGACGTACCTCAACTCGTGAGTGCTGATCACGGTGAGAACCGCGATCAGCACTCACGACGGGGTCAGTTGACCAGATCGCCGAAGCGCCGCAGCGTCTCTTCCGCGCCCAGTGCCTGGGTAATCGAGTGCAGGTCCGGGCTGCGGGTCGACCCGGTGATCGCGATCCGGATGATCTGCGACGCCTCGCGGATCGAACCCGGGTAGGCGTCCGGGTCCTTCTTGTATTCCTTGGCGTTCTTGGCGAATCCGTGCTTCGCCGCGACCTCGCGGATCTGCTGGAACCACTCCTGGCCGTCGTCGAGCTGCTGGTACGCCGACACGAAGTCCGACGCCACCGCGCGCACGACGTCCGCCGGAACGCCCAGCGCCGCGATCCGCTCGTCGTCGGGACCGGTCGCCGCCTGGTGCAGCTGCGGGAAGAAGAACCCGTAGACGGCGCGGAACTCGCTCCACTTCTTCAGGTCCTTGCGCGGGTTCTCGACGCCCTCGCGCTCCACCGCCAGCGCGCGCAGCGCCAGCTCGCGCGAGGACTCGAGGACCGCCTTCAGCTCCGGGTCGAACCGCTCGGCCCACTCCAGCACCGACGCGAGGATCTCCTCGCCGGACAGCGTCGCGACATAGTCGGCGGCGAGGTCGTCCAGCTTCACCAGGTCCACGAGCGGGCCGGCGACGCCGCACTCGTCGAGGTTGATCGGCGCGTCGAGCGCTTCGGGCAGCGGCATCTCGGCGAGCCGTCCGTTCGCCAGGCCGCGCAGGTAGTACAGCACCGCCGGGACCGGGTAGCCGGCTTCGAGGTAGAAGTCGACGGAGGCTTCCGGGTCCTTGCGCTTGGACAGCTTCCGCTTGCTGCCGCCCTCCTGCTTCATCAGCGGCGCGATGTGCGCGTACTGGATCGGCTCGAAGCCGAGCGCCTCGAAGAGCTGCTGGTGCGTCGGCACCGAGGAGATCCACTCGTCGCCGCGGATCACGAGGTTCACCCGCATCAGGTGGTCGTCGACCGCGTGCGCGAAGTGGTAGGTCGGCAGCCGCGGGCTCTGGTCGGAGCTCTTGAGGATCACCACGTCGTTGCGGTTGGCCTCGGCCTCGATGGTGCCGCGGATGGCGTCGGTGAAGCGCACGCGCTGACCGGTGTCGTCGGGCGCGCGGAAGCGGACCACCCACGGCTCGCCCGCGTCGAGCTTCGCCTGCACGTCGGCCGGGTCGGCGTCGCGCCAGATCGCCCACGAGCCGTAGTAGCCCGTCGGAAGCTTCGTCGCCTGCTGTCGCGCAGTGATGGACGCCAGTTCGTCCTTCGTCGCGAAGTCGATGTACGCGCGGCCTTCGCGCAGAAGGTGCCGTACGTAGGTGAGGTAGATCTGCTCGCGCTCGGACTGCCGGTACGGCCCGTACTCGCCGCCGCGCACCGCGTCCTCGTCGGCCTGCAGCCCGAAGTACGCGAAGCCGCGTTCGAACTGCTCCAGCGCGCCCTCGACCTCGCGCGACTGGTCGGTGTCTTCGACGCGTACCAGGTAGCGCCCCTCGGAACGACGCGCGACGTCCTGGTCGATCGTCGCGACGTAGATGCCGCCGATGTGCACGAAGCCGGTCGGCGACGGGCCGAACCGGGTCACCTTCGCGCCGTCGGGCAGCTGCCGGGCCGGATAGCGCTGTTCCCAGTGCTCAGGCTCGGGCAGATCCGCGGGGAACAGGGCGTCGATGACCGCACGGTCCAGCATCGGAGGTCGGGTCTCCCAGGTCGTTCGGGTGTTTTCGCTAGTGCTTCGAGTATCGCCGACCGCCGTCTTCCCCGGTCGGTCAGGTCCCCGGGTCGCCGCTGTGGTTGTCGGCACGGTTGCCAACCGACCGTTTCCGATATATCGTGAACGTGTCGCAACAGTTCGAGAAAGGAAACCAAGACCATGAACCGACGACGACACCCCTTCCCCGGCGGACGCTCGTTCCCCGGCGGACATCACGAACACGGAGAACACGACGAGCGCGGACGCTCCTCGTTCGGCCCGTGGGGCCGGGAATTCGGCGAGTTCGCCTTCGGGCCTGGCGGTCGCGGACGCCGCGGCCACGGTCCGGGCGGACGCCGCGGCTCCCGGCGCGGCAGGCGCGGCGACGTGCGGGCGGCGATCCTCACCCTGCTCGCGGAACAGCCGCGGCACGGGTACGAGATCATCCGCGAGATCGGCGAGCGCAGCGGCGGGCTCTGGAAGCCCAGCCCCGGCTCGATCTACCCGACCCTGCAGATGCTGGCCGACGAAGGCCTGGTCGTGAGCCGAGACGAGAGCGGCAAGAAGCTCTTCGAGCTCACCGACGAGGGCCGCAGCACCGCCGAACAGCAGACCGGCACCCCGCCGTGGGAGCACTTCACCGACGACGTCGAACCGGTCGAGCACGACCTGCGCAAGGCGGGCGCGACGCTCGCCGCGGCAGTCGTGCAGGTGATGCGTGCCGGCAGCGAGAACCAGCAGGCCCGTGCGGTGGACGTGCTCAACGAGGCACGCCGGTCGATCTACTCGATCCTTGGCGAGGTCGAGGAGTCCGAAGATTCGGCCGAGTCCGGAGAGGCAGCCGAGTGACCGGGCAGGACGAGGCCGGTGGGTTTGACGCGGCAATGCACGCGATAACCCACCGGCAGCGTCACCTCGCCCGATCCCGGGTTCAAGCGGCGCGTGTCAGCGATTGCCCGCTTCGCGACCTTCGCGCTGAACTCGATCTTCAACACTGATTCCGCCGCGGCGAAGTCCGCGAAGCGCCAACGCGTGCGTACGCGCCGGCAGTTGAAGCCGTGCGCGGCGAAGAACCGTTCCACCGCAGGCGGGTCGTAGTGCGGCAAGTCCGCGCGCATCCACCCGCCGTACGGCTCGCTGGTCACGTCGAGGTCGACGATCATGATCGATCCTCCGGGCCGCAGCACCCGTTCCGCTTCGCGCAACCCCGGTTCGCATCCAGGGCCGAAGAAATACGCGGTGCGCGCGTGCACGATGTCCACACTGGCGTCGTCCGCGGGCAGCCGCTGCGCCCGTCCCAAGCGGACCCGCACGTTCTCCAGATCCCGCACCCGTCGCTCCGCGTCCCGCGCGAGCGGCGGGTGCGGTTCGATTCCGAGCACCGAACGCGCGTCCTCGGCGAAGAGCGGCAGGTGGTATCCGTCACCGCAGCCGAGATCGAGCACGTCGAGACCGGTCCAGTCGCGCTCTTCGCGCAGTACGCGCCAGATCTCGCCGTCCGCGTCCTGCGCCCGGTTCTCCACGTCGTAAACGTGCTGGTAGTACCAGATGTTCGGGCTGGGAACGACTTCCTCGGACGCCGCCGGACCGCGGAACAACCAGCGCACGGCACTCCTTTCCGGTCCCGGGGCTCCGACCGGCGCGGCAGCTTTCCCGCTCAGAGCGTAGAACGCCGCTCCGCCGAATAGACTTCACCCTCTCGGGGAGGAGAACGCATGTCGACCGACTGGCAACTCGCCCGCACGCTCCCGGCAGGCCTGCCCTGCTGGGTCGAGGTGGCGTGCCACGACGAAGCCCGGACCCAGGACTTCTACTCCCGCCTTTTCGGCTGGGAATACGAAACCCGGCGCGATCCCGCGGCGCCGACCGGCCGGTACTCCATCGCCTCGTGCGACGGAGTGGCCGCCGGCGGTCTGTACCAAGCCGGGGCCCGCAGCGCGCCCGGCTGGACGCTGCAGCTCGCGGTGCCGCACACGGCGAGCGCCGCCGAATGGGTGGAACACCTCGGCGGGCAGGTGACGCTCGGGCCGATCGCGATCCCCGAGCGCGGCAGCATCCTGCACGCGATCGACGCGTGCGGCGCGCCGGTGGTGTTCTGGGAAGCCCCGCCGGACTGGCAGTTCGCGGGCGGCGTGCCCAACACGTTCAGCGGCGCGGACCTCAACACGCACGACGGCGTGGCCGCGGATCACTTCTACACCAAGCTGTTCAACTACTCGAGCCGTCAGGTCGGCGACGGCGAAAGCGTTGACTATGCCGAATATTCCATTGAGCACACGGCGGTGCTGTACCGCTACGTGATGGGGCCCGAATACCGCCGGGACACTCCCCCGCACTGGCTCGTGTACTTCGAGATCGACCCCGCGCGCGGCACGGACGCGGCGGCGGGCGAGGCGCTGATGCTGGGCGGTTCGGTGGTGATCGAACCGTATGACACCCCGTTCGGCCGCACCGCGATCCTCGCCGATCCGGACGGCGCGGTGTTCGCGGTGATCGACCACTCGCGGGTGCTGGAAGACGTGGGCCGCGCCGAGGTCGACGACCCGTACGACGACTGAGGACTCAGGCCGGGACGAAGGCCGACAGCAGCAGCCACGACACGACGGCCGAAGGCAGCAGCGAGTCGAGGCGGTCCATGATGCCGCCGTGGCCGGGCAGCAGCGTGCCCATGTCCTTGATGCCGAGGTCGCGTTTGATGAGCGATTCGACGAGGTCGCCGAGCGTCGCGGTGAGCACGATCGCCGCGCCGAAGATGACGCCCTGCCAGGCGTGGCCGTCCAGCATCAGGCTGATCGTGAGCACGCCCGCGACGATGCCCGCGATCATCGAACCAGCGAAGCCTTCCCAGGACTTCTTCGGGCTGATCGTGGGAGCCATCGGGTGCTTGCCGCCGAGCACGCCGGCGATGTAGCCGCCGGTGTCGGAGGCGACCACGGCGATCAGGAAGGTGAGCACGCGCCCGACGCCGTCGTGCGGCGGCACGAGCATGGCCGCGAACGCGCCGAACAACGGCAGGTACGCGGCGGCGAAAACGGAAGCGCTGACGTCGCGCACGTAGCCCTTCGCGCCGCCGGGCAACCGCCACAGCAGGCAGGCGAGCACGGTGAGCACGAACGCGGTGAGCGCGCCTTCCCGGCCGAACGGCCAGGCAAGCCAGATCATCGCCTGCCCGCCGACGAGCACCGGGATCAGCGCGACCTTGGTGTCCGCGACCCGGCGCAGGACGCCGGAGAACTCGAACGTGCCGACCGCGATCGCGGCGGCGATGACCCCGATGAAGAGGAACCGGACGGTGAGCAGGGAAACGATGATCGCGGCCCCGAGCAGCAGCCCGACGCCGATCGCCGCGGGAAGGTTGCGCCCGGCCCGGGACGCCTTCTTCTCCGGTTCGGCTTTCGCGCCGTCCCCGGGTTCGCCCTTGGCCGGCCCGCCGGCCGGAACGCCTTTCACGGAGCCGTCTTCGGCTTGTGCGCCCTTGCCCGGCTCGCCCGCGGCTTTCCCGCCCTGGCCCGGCCCGTACGCGGGAACGCCCTTCGCCGACTCGCCCTCGGATTCCGCGTGATTCCCTGCCGCAGCACCGGATTCCGCGCGCGCGTTCGTCACGGAATCCGAGTTCCGCTGCCCAGCAGGGTTTTCCGGAGCCGGTTCCAGCCGCGAAACCGGGTCCGGCTCGGCGGCCGGGCCCGGTGGCGGGGTGTCGCTCACCCGCTCGTCGCGTTCCTCGCTCACCTGGCTCATCAGACCTCGAGCAGCTCGGCTTCCTTGTGTTTCACCAGCTCGTCGACCTGGTGCACGTAGGTGTCGGTGAGGTTCTGCAGCTCCTTCTCGGCGCGCGCGACCTCGTCCTCGCCCGCTTCGCCGTCCTTGGCGATGCGGTCGAGTTCTTCCTTGGCCTTGCGGCGGACACTGCGGATCGAGACGCGGGCGTCCTCGCCCTTGCCCTTCGCGACCTTCACCATCTCCTTGCGCCGCTCCTCGGTGAGCTGCGGGATGACGATGCGGATGACGTTGCCGTCGTTGCTCGGGTTGACGCCGAGGTCGGACTCGCGGATCGCCTTCTCGATGGCGTTCAGCTGCGTCTGGTCGTAAGGCTTGATCAACGCCATCCGGGCCTCCGGCACGTTGACGCTGGCCAGCTGGTTCAACGGGGTCGGCGCACCGTAGTACTCGACGACGATGCGGGAGAACATCGACGGGTGGGCCCGCCCGGTGCGCACCGACGTGAGGTCTTCCTTCGCGACGGACACCGCTTTTTCCATCTTCTCCTCGGCGTCGAGGAGGGTCTCGTCGATCACGGCTACTCCCGGTGTTGTGTTGTCGGACCTGAGCTTGATCCCAGCAGGTCTAGGCGGACGCCTCGTCGGCGGGGGTCGAGACCAGCGTGCCGATCCTCTCACCGCCCACCGCGCGGGCGATGTTGCCCTCGGTGAGCAGGTTGAACACGATGATCGGCATCTTGTTGTCCATGCAGAGGCTGAACGCGGTGGCGTCGGCGACCTTGAGGCCGCGCTCGAGCACCTCGCGGTGGCTGATCTCGGTGAACATCTTCGCGTCCGGATCGGTCTTCGGGTCCGCGGTGTAGACGCCGTCCACGGCCTTCGCCATCAGCACGGCTTCGCAGCCGAGTTCGAGCGCGCGCTGCGCGGCGGCGGTGTCGGTGGAGAAGTACGGCATGCCGACGCCGGCGCCGAAGATGACGACGCGGCCCTTCTCCAGGTGCCGTTCCGCACGGCGCGGGATGTAGGGCTCGGCGACCTGGCCCATCGTGATCGCGGTCTGCACGCGGGTCGGAAGGCCTTCCTTTTCGAGGAAGTCCTGCAGCGCGAGGCAGTTCATCACGGTGCCGAGCATCGCCATGTAGTCGGCGCGGTCGCGGTCCATGCCGCGCTGGGAGAGCTCCGCGCCGCGGAAATAGTTGCCGCCGCCGATCACCACCGCGATCTGCACCCCGGTGCGCGCGACGTCGGCGATCTGCTGGGCGACGGAGTGCACGACGTCGGGGTCGACGCCCACCGCGCCGCCGCCGAACATCTCGCCGCCCAGTTTCAGCAGCACCCGGCGGTACCCGCCCTCGACCCGGTCCTCACCCATGTCTGTCGCCTCCTGCCCCTCGGTAGACCCGACTGTGCCCCGTCCCCGATGCGCGGAGACGGGGCACAGTGCCAGAACCTAGTCCCAGTGCCTCGCTCAGGCCTGGCCGACCTCGAACCGGGCGAACCGGGTCAGGGTCACGCCGGCCTCGTCGAGCAGGGCCTTGACGGTCTTCTTGTTGTCCTTGACCGACGGCTGCTCGAGCAGCACGTTGTCCTTGTAGTACGCGTTGACCTTGCCCTCGATGATCTTCGGCAGCGCCTGCTCCGGCTTGCCTTCCTCGCGGGCGGTCTGCTCGGCGATGCGGCGCTCGTTCTCGATGATCTCGGCCGGCACCTCCTCGCGGGTCAGGTACTTCGCGCGCAGCGCGGCGACCTGCATCGCGGCGCCGCGGGCGGCGTCGGTGTCGTCGCCGGTGAACTCGACCAGCACGCCGACGGCGGGCGGGAGGTCGGAGCCGCGGCGGTGCAGGTAGGTCGCGGTCTTGCCCTCGAACGACACCACGCGGCGCAGCTCGAGCTTCTCGCCGATGCGGGCCGACAGCTCCTGCACGACCTCGTTGACCGGCTTGCCGTCGAGGTCGGCGGCCTTCAGCGCCTCGACGTCGCTGGACTTCAGGGCCTTCGCGGTCTCGACGATCTTCGCCGCGAGCTGCTGGAAGTCGTCGTTCTTGGCGACGAAGTCGGTCTCCGAGTCGAGCTCGATCATGACGCCGCCGTCGCCGGCGACCAGGCCCTCGGCGGTGGCGCGCTCGGCGCGCTTGCCGACGTCCTTGGCGCCCTTGATGCGCAGGAACTCGACAGCCTTCTCGAAGTCGCCGTCGTTCTCCTCGAGGGCCTTCTTGCAGTCCATCATGCCCGCGCCGGTCATCTCGCGCAGGCGCTTCACGTCAGCGGCGGTGTAGTTCGCCATCGTGTTGAATCCGTCCGTTTCAGGTACGTGTGCGGTGAGCGCCGTCCGGGCGGCCCTGCGCGGACCGCCCGGACGGGGTGGATCAGGAGTTGGCCGGAGCCTGCTCGCCGGTCGCTTCCGCGGTTTCGGTCGCGGCGGTCTCGGTCGCGGCGGCGGCCTCGGTCGCGTCGGCGGCGGCGGTCTCCGAGCCCGCGAGGAGCTCCTTCTCCCACTCGGCCAGCGGCTCGTCCGAAGCACCGGTCTCCGGCTTCGCGTCGGCCGAGGCGCCGTTGCGGCCGGAACGGGCCATCAGCCCGGCCGCGGCGGCCTCGGCGACGACCTTCGTCAGCAGCGCGGCGGAACGGATCGCGTCGTCGTTGCCCGGGATCGGGTAGTCGACCTCGTCCGGGTCGCAGTTGGTGTCGAGGATCGCGACGACCGGGATGTTGAGCTTGCGAGCCTCGCCGACGGCGATGTGCTCCTTCTTGGTGTCGACGATCCACACCGCGGACGGCACCTTGGCCATGTCCCGGATGCCGCCCAGGGTCTTCTCGAGCTTGTCCTTCTCGCGGGTCAGCGTGAGGATCTCGCGCTTGGTCAGCCCGGTGAAGCCGCCGGTCTGCTCCTGGGCCTCGAGCTCCTTCAGGCGCAGAAGGCGCTTGTGGACGGTCTGGAAGTTGGTCAGCATGCCGCCGAGCCAGCGCTGGTTCACGTAGGGCATGCCCACGCGCGCGGCCTCGTTGGCGATCGCTTCCTGAGCCTGCTTCTTCGTGCCGACGAACATGATCGTGCCGCCGTGCGCGACGGTTTCCTTGATGAACTCGTACGCACGGTCGATGTACGTCAGCGTCTGCTGCAGGTCGATGATGTAGATGCCGTTGCGCTCGGTGAAGATGTAGCGCTTCATCTTCGGGTTCCACCGACGGGTCTGGTGCCCGAAGTGCACGCCGCTGTCGAGCAGCTGCTTCATGGTGACGACGGCCATTGCCGGAATCACACCTTCTCTGTAGTCGCGCGCTCCCGCTGTCGGTGTTCGACCCGCCCGCGGAGGCGCTGTTCCGGTTAGTCGCCCCCGACCGGGAGGTCGTGGGCCCTGGTGCAGCAGCCGATGCCCGGACCCGCAGGTTCGGCAGAGCGAAACCCCAGGGACCGCCGGACACCGTGCGCCCCTCCGTCCGGGTTCCCGCCGAAGCGGCCCGTCCGGGGACGCGCGCACGTGCACGCGAAGTCAGCCCAGCGAGTGGACTGCGGAATTGATTCTACCCCCTGCCACCAGGCCCGCCCCTGCGGGCGGCCTTCGCCCGGCCCGGGGTTGTCCACAACCCCGTCCGCCTGTGGACAACTGCCGCTGAACAGCGGGTTCCGGTCGGGCGGTGGCCGAGGATGGGGACATGACCACTACGCGATCTTTTCCCGTTGCCGCTGCTGCTTCCCGGACTGCCGATTCTCCTGCGACATCCTTGTTGCGCGCGCCTTCGGCGCCGAGTTCTTCGCCCGCTGCCGGTTCCCCCGCCGATTCCCGTGCGGCTCGCCCGCTGCATTCGCCCTCGACACCGGGCACTTCGCCCATCGTCGCCGCTGCGGCCGGCCCCACCGGCTCCCGCACCGCATCCCCGCTGCGCACGCCCTCGACACCGAGCCGGGCCAGTTCAACGCCCTCCCCTGTTCCTCGCCCGGACAGAGAAGCGAGCAGCCACGCCGGTCCCTCGCCGGTCCCGTCTCCCCCGGATTCGGCTCACCCAGTAGTCCTGGCGACCGCCGCCCTGCTCACCCAGCACCCACCTGCGGCCGCAGCCCTGCTGAGCCCGGACGACGCGGTCCCGCCCGGTACCTGGACGGGTTCTCTCCCTCGAAGCGGCCGTCACCGCAGACCACCCGCCAGACCGCCCAGAATCCGCACCGCGCTCCGCCGCGTCTGGGCCCGCGCGACGTCCGCCGCCGGCACCGCCAACCGTTACGCCCTCTTCGTCTCCCGTCGGCTCCTCCGTCCTGCCCGCCCCAGACCCGCGGCCCTCTTGCCGAGCATCCGGATCTCCCTGCCCTGCGATTTCAGCTGGGGGCATCCACCCCTGCGCTTGGCCGGGGCAGGCGGCGATCTCCCGCCGTTCAGCCGCAAAAGCACCACCCGAACGTGGCTGATCCTGGCGACGGTCTTGACCCTGTCGGCGGGCTCAGCCGCCCTCTTCCACTCCCGAGCCGACGCCGCGCCCCTCCAGCCCGTTCCGGAAGAACCCGGCCGCCTCGCCTGGCCTCTGACGCCCCGCCCGCACGTCACCCGCAACTTCGAACCGCCCGCGACCCCGTTCGGCCCAGGCCATCGAGGCGTAGACCTGGAAGCCGCCGCCGGACAGCAAGTACTGGCCGCGGACAGGGGAGTGGTGGTCTTCGCCGGTCAGGTCGCAGGCCAGGGAGTTGTCGCCGTAGACCACGACGGCGGCCTCCACACGACCTACCTCCCGATCGCCCCGGCAGTCGCCGCCGGAGACCAGGTCTACCGCGGACAGCCGCTGGGAACCGCGGCCCCAGGCCATCCCGGCTGCCCGACCGCCGTCTGCCTGCACTGGGGAGCCCGCCGCGGCACGGAATACATCGACCCGCTCGCCTTGGTCGGCACCCCTAGCCGGGTACGCCTCAAGCCGTGGGCAGAAGGCCCGTGACACCAAGGAGGCCCCGCCTCTCGCCGGCCGATCGATCCGAAGGAGGTCACCAGGCTCAAACCACCGCCACGTCGACCGTGGCCCGCGCCGAACGCACGCGAGCACCGGACAGCGTTGCGGCAAAGGCAGTCGCCATTGCGCCGGGTGCGGATCCGGGGTTCAGCCGCTGGGTTGCTCCATCAGCTTGGCGCGCAGCCGCATCACCGCGCGGGTGTGCAACTGGCTCACGCGGGATTCCGTGACGCCGAGGACCTTGCCGATTTCCGCCAGGGTCAGGCTTTCGAAGTAGTAGAGGCTGACGACGATCTTGTCCCGGTCGGTCAGCTGCGCGATGGCTTCGGCGAGCTGACGGCGGTTGTCCTGGTCCACGAGGACGGCCACCGGGTCGACCGCGCCGTCGTCGGGGAGGGTGTCGACCAGCGAGCCGGCGTCTTTGCCCGCGGCGACCAGGTCTTCCAGCGCCACCACGCTGGTGAGGCGGAGCTGGCCGTAAAAGTCGCGCAGATCGTCGAGGCTGATGCCCATTTCGCCGGCGAGTTCGGCGTCGGTCGGGGTTCGGTGCAGGCGGGCGCCGAGGCGCTCCAGCGCGCGGGCCGTTTCCTTCGCCTTGCTGCGCACCGCGCGCGGTACCCAGTCCTGGGAGCGGAGGTCGTCCAGGATGGCGCCCCGGATGCGTTGCATCGCGTACGTCTCGAAGCGCAGGCCGCGTTCCGGATCGAACTTCTCGATCGCGTCGACCAGCCCGAAAATGCCTGACTGCACAAGGTCGCCGACGTCTACGTGTGTCGGCAGACCGGTGCCGACCCGGCCCGCGACGTACTTCACCAGCGGTGCGTAGTGCAGCACCAGCCGGTCGCGCGACGTCTGGTCCGGTTTGTCGGCGAACTGCTGCCACAGCGCCTGAATCCCCGCGTCGACGTCCTGAACAGGACGACCGTCCCCGTTGACGGCGTCCTGCACGCCGGGGCGTTCCGCCCCGGCTTCCGTGACCTGCGACGTGGAAGTCATTGCACGGTCGTTCTCGGCGTGCTGCTCAGTGTGGTCTCCGTGCTCGTGCGGATGCGCGTGCGCCGGCGGTTCGGCCCTGCCGTCCCCGGCCGAGCCGCCGCCGGCCTCTTCAGGCCCGCGGGTGTGCTCGGTCATGGATCGCCTTCAGCCGATCGACGGTCACATGAGTGTAGAGCTGGGTCGTGGCCAGCGTAGCGTGACCAAGCAGTTCCTGAACGCTCCTGAGATCGGCACCTCCTTCGAGCAGATGCGTCGCGGCGGAATGCCTTAGCCCGTGCGGCCCCATGTCCGTTGCGCCCGGCACCGCGGCCACCGCCTCGTGCACCACGCGGCGCGCCGCGCGCGGGTCGAGGCGCTTGCCGCGAACGCCCAGGAAAAGCGCCGTCAACGGCGTTTCCCCAGCCAGCGCGGGCCGTCCGTCCTCCAGCCACGCGGTCAGCGCCTCGGCCGCCGGGACGCCGAACGGAACTGTCCGCTCCTTGTCTCCCTTGCCCACCACCGAAACCACGCGGCGGGAAAAGTCCACACTGCCGACGTCCAGTCCGCACAACTCCGACACCCGAATGCCGGTTGCGTACAGCAATTCGACCAACGCGCGGTCACGCAGAGCGACCGGATCCCGTTCGGCTGCCCCTTTCGCGGAGGCGTCCATGAGCGCGTCGGCCTGTTCGGCACGGAGCACTCCGGGCAAGGTCCGGTGCGTGCGCGGCGCGGCCAGCCGACCGCCCGGGTCCGACTTCAGCAAACCGGTGCGGTGCGCCCAAGCCGTGAAGGTGCGCGCGGCCGCGGCGCGGCGCGCGAGGGTGGTGCGCCCGGCGCCATCCGAGCGCTGCCCCGCGAGCCACGCCCGCAGCTGCGTGACGTCCAAGTCCTCAAAGCGCCGCGCGGGACGGTCGCCCTCCCCCGCGGTCACGAACGCCAACAGCGAGACGACGTCGCCGACGTACGCGCGCACGGTGTGCGGCGACAGCCCACGCTCCAACGACAGATGCCGTTCGTAACCGGCGACCACCGACTCGGCGGACTCCGGCAATTCGGCGCGAAGTGCACGAAGATCGGGTCGTGGCGGGCGTTTCCGGTGTCCACCGGGACGCGTGACCGCGTCCTTGCGTGCACTCGCTGACGGCATGGCGATTACGCTGCGCGAACCATCGCCATTGGTCAAGCATCGCCACGCCCATCATCGGTTGGCCGTTCGGACGATCTGCCGCCAGCCGGTCTCGCCGCGCACCGCGAAGCCGTCGATTTCCAGTGCGGGCAACAAGGCACGAACTCGGGAAACGGGCACTCCAGCGCTTTCCGCGACCTCCTCCGGAGCCCGGCCGGCCCGGGGAAGCAGCGCGTCGTAGACCCGTGACGCCTCCGGACCGAGATTGTCCGTGGGCCGCCGATGTGGCTCAACGGCCGGAGCCGCGGCGCCGAACCGGCCCACGGTCTCGAGCACCTCGTCAACTGACGTGACCAATGTGGCCTTGCAGTCCCGGATCAGCGCGTGGCAACCGGCTGAACTGCCCGAATGCACTGATCCCGGCAACGCCATCACGACCTTGCCGAGCGCGCCCGCGATCGTGGCGGTGTTGCGCGCACCGCTGCGGATCCCGGCCTCCACAACGACTGTGCCGTCGGTAAGGCCTGCGATAAGGCGGTTGCGCACCAGAAATCGATGGCGCGCGGGCGGCGTCTTCGGCGCGTACTCGCTGACGATCGCGCCGCCCTCGCCGACGATGCGGTCCAACAAGCCGCTGTTCCCCACGGGATAGGAATAGTCAACTGCGCAACCGAGCAGCGCGACAGTGACTCCGCCGCCACTGAGCGCACCTCGATGGGCGGCGGCGTCGATGCCCAGCGCGGCACCGGAGAAGACCGGTACTTGGCGGATCGCCAAGGCGTGGCCGATCTCGAGGGCGTTGTGCAGGCCGTAGTCCGTGGCCATCCGCGCGCCGACGACCGCCACCGCACGGTCCGCGACTTCGGCCAGGCTCGCGTCGCCGCGCACCCAGAGTCCGAGCGGCGCCGCCACGTGCTTCACGCCGTTTCCGGCTGCTACCGCCAGCGACAGCAGCGGCCACGCGGGCCATTCGTGGTCTTCGGGAACCACGAGCCGGGCACCGGCTTTGGCGGCCTCCTCAAGATCTCGTTCCGCGACCGTGGATTCCCGCCGTGCGGCCGTTTCGCGGAAAACCTTCTCAGGACAGTCCCCCGCCCGGACCCGTTCCGCGGCCTTGACCGGGCCGTGTTCGCCGACGAACTCCAGCAGGTGCGGCGCCGGTGGTTCAGCGACGCCGAGCAGATACGCGCGGGCGAGCCGTTCGGAGTCGGTCGCCGCTGTGGTGTCCTCGACGGCCACGCTCACGCCGCACCTCTTCGGCCACCAGGGTTTTCGGAGCGGACGACGGCGAGGTGGCGGTGCAGCGCCAACCGTTCTCGGACCCGGACCGGATCGTGTTCGGGGCGGATTTCCCGGCGCCGGACCGGATGCAGATGCCGGACGATCTTGTGCTGCGGCGTCTTCGGCCTGCGGTGCCGGGTGCGCTGGGACGAGGACGGGACGGCTCGGTCGGACATGGTGCTTTCCTTTCGTCGGAGGTTCCGGACGGGCGGGTTTGCCTGGCCGGGTTGGGACATCTGGTCGGGCTCCAGCGGGCTGGGGCGGGCAGGTTTCGGGCTCGCTGCAGGCACAGCGCGCGTGGCCGTCGGTCTGACGGTCTCGGTGCACGGCTGAGCAGGCATCAGAACCGCCGCGGTCGGGCCGTCCGCCGAGGCGACGCTCAGCGGCGCGGTTCCGATGACGTCCGCCACGTGGGCATCGGCCTGACGGCACCGGGCAGGATGCGCTCGCCCGCGTCGGCGTGAGCCTCCGGCGGCGAGGGCATCGCGAACGGCTTCGAGCTGATCCGGTCGGGACGGACCGTCCGTCCGTCCGGGGCTGGAGTTGCCGTGGATTCGGCGCGCGGGGTCGGTCAGCCGGTTTTGCGTTCCCGGAAGTCCAGGGCTGCGGTGACGTGGTCGGCGTCGGGTTGGGGCAGGGCTGCCAGATCGGCCAAAGTCCAGGCGATGCGCAGGCATCTGTCGGCTCCCCGGGCGGTCAGCAAACCCCGGTCGAGGGCTCGGTCCAGGACTGCGGTGGCGGGTGGCGGCAGGGCGAAGTCTCGGCGCAGGACGGGGCCAGGGACTTCGGTGTTGGATTGCCAGCCGTGTTCGTGCCAGCGGTGTTTGGCTCGGTCGCGGGCGGCTAGTACTCGGGCTCGGACGGTCGAGGACGGTTCGGGGGTGGTGGATTGGTGGGCGGAGATCGCGGTCAGGGGGCGTAGGCGGACGCGGAGGTCTACTCGGTCCAGGAGAGGGCCGGAGAGGCGCGACAGGTAGCGGCGGCGAGTGGTTACTGAGCAGGTGCAGTCGGTTTCCCGGGGTGGCGCGCAGGGACAGGGGTTGGTGGCCAGGACCAGTTGGAACTGGGCGGGATAGCGGACGACGCCCTTCGCGCGGGCGATGCGGACTTCGCCTTCCTCCATGACGGTGCGGAGCGAGTCGAGGCGTTGGTTGCCGAATTCGCAGGCCTCGTCCAGGAAAAGCACACCTCGGTGGGCCCGGCTGATGGCGCCGGGAGCGGCCAGGCCGGTGCCGCCGCCGATGAGGGCCGGGGGGCTGATCGAGTGGTGTGGGGCGACGAAAGGCGGGACTGTCACCAGGGGCGACGACTTGGACAGGGAGCCGTCTACCGAGTGGATGGCGGTTACTTCCAGGGACTCGGCTGGAGAGAGATCCGGCAGCAGGCCGGGGAGGCGTCTGGCCAGCATGCTTTTGCCGACGCCGGGCGGGCCGGCGAGCAGGAGGTGGTGGCCGCCTGCTGCGGCGACTTCCAGGGCCCATCTGGCTTCTGGCTGGCCTACTACGTCGGCCAGGTCGGGGACTTCCGCGGGGGCGGCACCCATCGGAGCGGTGGGGAGTTCCAGGTCGGCTTCGTCTTTGAGCCAGGCGATCAGTTCGGCCAGACGGGTTACTCCGGAGACTTCCAGGCCGTCCACCAGAGCGGCTTCGACCAACGACTCAGTGGGCACTACGGCGCGTTCGTGGCCTGCGGCTTTGGCGGCCAGCAGGCCGGGAAGGACGCCGCGTACCGGGCGGATTCGGCCGTCCAAGGCCAGTTCGCCAAGGAGGATCGTGTGCAGGAGTTTCCTGGCTGGAACGGCGCCGATGGCCGCCAGGACGGCGGCGGCGATGCCCAGGTCGTAGCCCGAGCCCATTTTGGGCAGGTTGGCTGGGGAGAGGGCCAGCGTGATCTTGCCGTCCGGCCAGGATTGGCCGGAGTTGCGGACTGCGGAGCGGACTCGGTCTTTCGCCTCGCGGAGGCCGGCGTCGGGCAGGCCGACCAGGGTTACTCGGCTCAGGCCGCCGCCTAGGTCGGCTTCGATTTCCACTACCCGGCCTTCGATGCCGAGCAATGCGACGGACCAGGTTTTGGCGTGCGGCATCAGAAAGCACCTATCAGGTGCCGGACGACGGGCTCTTCGCCGTCGGGAGCGTAGACAGTCACGACGTCATAGCGGATGCGGCACCAGCCGACCCGGTGTTCCTTGAGCCAGCGCATGGCGGCTCGGTGGACGCGGTCGATCTTGTCTGGCGTGACGGATTCGGCCGGGGTGCCGTACTCGGTGCTGGAGCGGGTTTTGACTTCGCAGAAGATCACCCGGTCCCGTTCGGTTGGCGAACTGCATATGTTGCGCAACTGGGTCTCGGCCGCCGCCCGAGGGGAAAGTAGACGGTACGCTGACGACTGCACCTCTTCGCGGAGGGACGGCCCCGGGTAGCTCCCGGGGCCACGCGAAGGGGCTACTCCGCGAAGCGAGGTTCACCATGTCCGATTCCAGTGACCTCGGCCGTCGGATCCGGGAGATCCGCTCGTGGCGGCAGATGGACTTGCGCACCGCCGCCGACTTGGCCGGGATTTCGTTCAGCTACCTGGGGCAACTGGAGCGCGGCGACAAGCCGGTCAACAACCGCCGTGTCCTCGAGGCTCTGGCGATGGCGTTGCGGGTCTCGCCCACAGAGCTGACCGGGCAGCCTTGGGCGCCGGTCGATCCGGTCAGCAGCGACGCGCATGCCTCGCTGCACGAGGTTGAGACAGCCCTGGAAGCGTACGAACTCGGCCACGACCCCGGTGTCGAGATGCGCCCTTGGCCGGAGATCGCCTCGGACGTCACCCAACTGATCGACCTGATGCACGTCCACTCCGACTACGCCGGGCAAGGCAACCTGCTGCCGTTGCTGCTGCCGGAGCTGCACGCCGCGTACGTGCGTGACCCCAGCAACCGGGTGCACATTTTGCGCGCGCTGGTGCGGGCGTACGCGTCGGCGACCTGGACGACGAAGCGGCTCGGGGGGCGCGGGCTGCCTGCCATCGCCGCGAGACTCGCCCAGGAGGCGGCCGATGAACTCGGCGAGCCAGCCTGGACCGGGTTCGCAGCGTGGCTGCGCGGCGACGCCACAGGCCAGCTGAGTCGCAAGCAGCAGTACAACCGCAGCGTCCGGACCGCAGACTCGCTTGTGCCGCACCTCGATGAACCCGACGTGATCCAGGCGTACGGCATGTTGCAGCTGTCCGCCGCGCTCGCGTCGGCCGCGCAGTCCGACCGCGACACCGCCGCCACCCACCTGGACGAGGCGAATGCGGTCGCGCAACGGCTCGACGACGAGGTGGGAAGCTTCGCGCGGCTCTGGTTCGGCCGTGCCAACGTCGGGATCTGGCGAGTCTCCCTGGCGACAGAGTTCGGCGACGGCCCGAAGGTGGCCGAACTGGCGCGCGGCGTACACCCGGAGTTGATTCCCTCGCCGAGCCGCAAGGCAGAGTTCTGGGCCGATCTCGGCAGGTCCCTGTTGGACGACCCAGGCACCCGGGACAAGGGTATGACCGCGCTGCTCAACGCGGAGAAGCTCGCTCCGCAGCGGATCCGCAACGACGTGTTCGTGCGCGAAGCCGTGTCCAACCAGCTACGGCGCGCGCGGCGAGACGCGGGTGGCCGGGAGCTACGCGGGCTTGCCTGGCGCATGGGCATTGCACCGGTCGGGTGACGAACGGGCCTTGTGCACTTCTAGTGCACAAGCCTTGACCAGCGGCTTCTAGCGTCTCCCGGCATGCGGGGATGGAACAAGGAGCGCAGCGTCAAGACGGTTGACTCGACGGGCAGGACCGTCAGGATCACCACCGGACTCACCACGACCGTCCAAGGCGATCTCGTTGTGGCGATCGCGATCGACAGCCAGGTTGCCGCCGGGCCCAGCGCGATTATCCCTGTTGCGGACAGAATGCGTTTGATCAACAACTTGCACGCGTCGTTCGACGACCAGGCCAGGAAAACAGGCCGGAGGCCGTCGTGATGGGCATGATGTGCGGCGAGCTGCCCGCCGAGGACGTTGCCGCAGTGACCGATGCCGTGCACCGGTGGGAGAAGGACGGCCGGAACCACCGGTTCGAGCGCGGCCAGTTCACGTCGGGGCAGGCTGCGGCCTGGCCGAAGTGCACGAGGGGTGTCGCGATACCGCAGCGCACGTGCTTCCTCGACGAACTGTCACCTGAACTCGGCGACGACCGCGACCGGACCAACGACTGCCGGCCCTGCTTCTCCGACGGACCCCCGGCACCGCGGAAGCGGGCCTGGTGATCGCGATGGACGAAACACCCGAGACCGTCGCTCCCGAGACGACGGAGCAGAAACCCGAACCCGTCGAACCGGGTCCGGACGCGAGCGTGGACGCGTGGGTCCACTACATCAACCAAAAGTATCCGCGCCACGGGGTCACTGCTCCCGGCTCGCACATGGGCCGTCGATGAACTCCCAGCACGACACCGGCCTCCCACCTTGGTCTGTTCCTGGGCCGTCGTCGTGCTGGGGTGCGCTCTTTCCCGAGAGCGCGCAGGCCGGTGGCTGCTCAAGCGCGGAGCGGCCACCGGCCACCCGGATCACCCCGGTAGCTGCGACGGCTCCCCCGACACCGCTGCGGTATCCGGGTGCGCCCCACGGGACGGGGCGCGCGGGCGGCGGCCCTCCTCTTTTCCCTTCTTTCCGGGAGGGCCGCCGTCCATCCATCTCCCAGTCGCGGTGCCGCTTAGGGCAAAGGGCGGCGCGACGCCGACTGGTGAGCCCCGCGAATGGATCCGCGGGGAAGGGCCGGTGACCGCACTCCTCGGTCACCGGCCCACCTAGCACCTGGTCGCCTCGCTTCCCCCGACGTTGCGAGGCGACCAGGTACCAAAGGTCGCGCTACTGGCGGTAGCGCCAAGACTGCCGCCGGAGTTATCTGATCCAATCGCACAGAGAGGAACAGCTACGATGACCCGCATGCTTAAGAGGTTGCTCGGTGCTGCGCCCAGCTTTGATCACCCGTGCACCTGCATCGAGAAGAACGGCCGCCGTACGGTCTGCCGCACCTGCGGCGCACCCTGCCATTGCGGCCTGTGACCACCCATCGACGCGAGGCGGACATGCCGCCGTCGCTGTACCTCGGAGAGACCCGTCACACGGGCTGGTTCAGGCCGACGTGTCCGCACGGGTCGACCGAATGGGAGGGCGCGAGCCCTCAGTGCGAAGACCCAGCCTGCATGCGGCGGTGGGCCTTGCGATGGGGCGTCCCCGTCCTACTGATCATTGCGGGGATCCTGGTCTTGGCGCTGACCGTCTTCCGCGAACCCTGGCCGGACTGCGGGCCGGGCGGCGAGCACCTCGGTCGAGACACCTGCGTTTATCGGTGACCCGTCGCCTTGTAACACCAGAGGTGATCGTTGCGAGTACAAACCGGACACGGATAGCGGCGCGGCCCACAGGAGACACCCCGATGGCAACCAGCACGGTCAGCACCTCCACCGGAACCATCTGGATCATCGGCATCACGCTCGGGGTGCTAGCCCTCGTCGGGACGCTCGTTGCTCTCCTGCTGACGTCCAGCAAAGAGCCCAGCCAGCCGGCAGCGAAAGCCGCCCCCGATTACGAGGCCGTCGCGCGGGACACAGCATCGATCATCTTCCCCGGGTCGACTGCGTCCAAGGAAGACATCCAGCAACTGCTGCCTTCCTCGAAGCGTGCTACCGACGCCGCGTGCGACAACCTCAAGCACATGACGCGCGACGAGGTTGTCAGCTACACCATGGTGAATGTCGGGGATCGCAACAAGGCAGACCGGATCGTCGACTCGATGGAGCGCAACGTCTGTTCGCGGAAGTGACGGCACGCGAAAAGCCCCCGCGCTCGACCGCCGTGAGGCGGGAGCGCGGGGGCTTTCTCGTCGCCCGGCCGGAGGACCGGGCAGGCGGGGTTATGGGACGGTTTCCGACTGGTAGATCGCGTTGCTCTGCGACTGCATGTAGTACGTCGCGCCGCCGTCGTGCGACCAGGCATCCGGGTCACGCTTGGACTGCCACAGCTGGCGCTCGCCCGAAAGCGAGGACTGGTCAATCCACTGAGCCGGTTCGCTGGTGAGCGGGCTCAGCGGCTTGAACTGCAGCAGCGTCTGCACCTGCTGAAGCGCCGCGGCGCGCGCGGCCGGATCGGTGTAGTCCGCGAAGTTTCCGACGATCGCGATGATGCGGGCCCGGTCGGGGTCGACGATGCCCTGGTAGTCGAGTTCGTAGGCGGCGTGGTCGCCGAGAGCGGTCACGGTTCCTCCCAGGTCAGGTGATGCGCAGCTTCCCGAACGGCGCGACGGGCTGTTCGGTGGTGTCAGTGATGCGATGCCAGGTCTCGTAATCCGCCGGCGCGAGCTCGACGGCGCCGGGGCCGACGAGCACACCGAAGACCCCGCTGCCGAGCGAGACAGCGGACCGCCAATCCCCCGCCGCGGGCCGCGTCCCCTCGAGGACGACCGCGAGTTCGATCTGCAATGTCGCGGGGTCGACGGGCGTGCCGTCCTCCAGCGTGGCGGCGACTTTCGCGCGGACGTACTCGCGGCTGAGCCGGTCCTGCCTTTTCATCCGACCTCCTGGACGTGCCACGCCGGCGGCGGTTCGGTGACGGTGATCCAGCTCGTGGTGAGCAGTTCGACGGTGATGCGGCTGCCGACGAGCGCGGCGGCGACGGTGATGTCGCGGTCGCGGCCGGATTGTGTCTGCGCGGTCATCGCGGCTGTGGCGGCCGCGGCGAGCAGCGCCTGCACGTCGTGTTCGGGTGCGGCAGTGAACCCGGCGGTGGCCGCGGCGTCGAGCGCCGCGGCCCGGTCGGTGTGTGGTGCCAGGTCCGCCGCCGCGGCGGCGGCGACGTCGAGCAGGGTTGTCCGATCGGCGGCGGCGATCGCGTCGACCTCGGCGAGGGCGACCGCGTTGAGGGTGCTGGCGGTGGTCCGGTACGCGGACGCGCCGACTTGCGCCATCGCGGCGACGTCGAGCGCGGGTGCCCGGTTGGCGAATGGGCTGAGGTCGGCGCGCGAGGTGGCGGCGACGGTCATGCTGGCTTGCCGTTGGCTGGCCGGGGTTAGGCTGGTTTGCGCGACGGCGGCCGCAGTCAGCGCCGCGGGGCGTGTGGTGAACGCTCCGACGGATGCCTGTGCGGTCGCCGTGGCCGTGAGGGTGGCGTTCTGGGTGCCGCCGAGCGGCGGGTCGGTATCGGCGGCCAGCGGAGTGGTGCCCGCGGCCAGCGTCCTGCTGTTGCCGGATCCGTCGGTGAGCGCGGCCGCCGCGAAGTCCCAGGACGCCCACGCACCGGTCCGGACGGGGGTGGCGCTCTGGCTTTCCGCCGCGATCTCGGCGTCGGTGAGCACCGCCGTCCAGATCCGCCAGTAGGCCAGCGCCCCGTTCAGCCACTCGGAGCCGTCGGACGGCGACCGGCCGAAGAACGTGAGCCCGTCCGGTGTCACGCCGGACGCTACGGTGCCGGTGATCTTCGTCAGCGACCCGGGTGTCGTGCCGTAGTAGAAGCTGCACGCCCCCGCTGCTCCGAGGGTCGCGGCGATGTACACCCAGGTGTTGAGGGCGATCTCGGCGCCGATGAGACCGGACGGGTTGCTGGCGCTGTAGACAGCGACGTTGCGGCCGTTGCTGCCTTTGAATCCGAGGATCCAGGCGGTGTTGCCGCCTGATCCGCTGTGGAGCCGGATGCTGGGGTTGAAGCTCGACGCCGCCGCGCTGACGATCTGTGCCCAGCCGCCGATGGTCCATGCGGTCGGCGACGGCGCGGAGCTGAGGCTGACGCGGTCGGTTGCCGCGTCCGAACGCGCCGCCATGGCCTACGGCGTGTTGTTCAGCGAGAAGGTGAGCGCGCCGGGCGCGAACGTCACCAGATCGCCGGCGAGCGTGGTGATGCTGGTGCCGAGCGTCCCCCACCAGCTGTACCGCGGCGTGCCGCCGGAGTCCTTCAGGTTCGCGCCGACGACCGTCGCGGCCGGCATCGGACCGAAGCTGATCGCAGAGTTGTTCGAGATCGAGCCGGTCGCGGTGTCGCCGGACGTCGGGTACGTCTGGTCGGCGTACGAGCCGCCGGAGACGGGCGTTCCGTTCGCGGTGGCGCTCGGCGCGGTCGTAGTCAGCTCCACTTTGGACGCACCGGTCGGCGCGACGTAGGCGGTGCCACGAATCGAGGCGTTGATCAGGCGTGCGGCCTCGGCCGTTTTGAGTCCGCTGGGCATCTCAGCTCACCTTCCCGAACACTTCGTTGCGAACGTTCTCCGGCAGTTCCTGGATGGCTGCGTTGATCGCGGCACCGTTGGCGACGAGGTGTTCGCGGTACTCGTCGCCGGTCAGGTTCTCCGCGCCCTGGCGAGCGATGGTGCACTCGGGGCAGCCCTTGGCCGCGTGGCAATCGGTGTGCCACGCAGCGATGTCACCGGCTTCGGTGACAGCCTGGTGGCGCGGGTGGTCGTCGTTGATGGCGCAACCCGGGCAGGTGCGGTCGACCATGGTCAGCCCTCCTTCGGGGCGTCGGCCGCGGGCGGCGTGCGGGGCACGTCCTCGGCGTAGATCGGGTCGAGTTTCGAGACCGGCACGACCTTGCGGCGGGCCAGGATCGTCGAGACGATCGAGCCCGCGAACCCGATCACAGACACGACGATGTTGACCGTGCTGTCGGGGATGACGACCCAGCCGGTGGCGACGACCGCGACGAGCAGCGCCCGCACAGCCTCGGCGATCGCGACCGGTTCGGTGCTGCCGCCCGCGTCGGCGTGCTGGCCGATCATGCGCCGAGCTTCTTGGTCAGATCCGCGAGCTGCGCGCGGATCTCGTCGAGCGCGGCCGTCTGCTTGGCTTCCTGGTCGGCCTGCCACTGCCGCCAGTTCACCAGCGACACGTCGCCCTGCTTGCCGTCCTTGTTGAGGTCCGGCGTGTTCGCCAGCACCGAGTACAGCCAGTCGACGCGCTGCTTCAGCTCGACGAATGCCGGGCCGAATGTCTGCTTCCCGCCCGTGGCCACGTAGACCGCGCCGAGGGTCGCGTCGATGTCATGGACCTTGTCCAGGATGAACTTCTGGTCCGCTTCGGACAGTGCCATGAGGAAACCTCCGGTCGTGGTGGTGTTGTCGTTGCTGACGGCGACACGGGCGCGGAACTGGCTCATGTCGAAGTTCGGGTCGTTCTTGCGGCCGTGCGGGGAGCAGACCTCTTTGTGGCCGAGCACCCTCGAGACCGGCAGCCCGAACGCGGCGCACAGAGCGCGACACAGGCGGGCGTAGGCGTCGAGCTGAACCTCCGGCCACGCGCTCCCGCCGTCGCTCTCGGCCTCGATGCCGATCGAGTTCTGGTTCTGCTGCCACGACTGCAGCACCGCGCCGGCGTGCCAGGCGACGCCCGCGGCGACTACGTACACGGTGCCGTCGCGGCCGAGACCGTAGTTGCACAACGGCCCGGGAAGGTCGCTGCGCCCGTTGGTCACGATGCCGAGGCTCGGGTAGTTCCCGGGTGCTGTGGCTGGGGTGGCGGTGTGGTGGCAGACGATGCACTGCACGCCCGCCATCTGGCCGTGGCCGCGGGTTTGCCAGCCGGGCTGCTCGACGACCTTGAGCCCGGCGGAGCGGGCGATCGTGGCGAGCGAAGTCAGGTACATGGTCATCCTCCGGGCGGGGTGGGCGTTGTGGTCGGTGTCTTGCTGGGCGCGGGGTAGGTCGCGACAACGCACTGCCAGGTGTCGGCCGCGCCGCCGTCCGCCAGCTGAACCCGGATCTGCGCGAAGCTCCCGCCGTTGGGGCACAACGCTTCCGGATGCTGGTGCAAGTAGTCGGAGAAGATCGCTTGGATCTCGTCGGCTGTCGGCGTGTGACCGTCTTTCCCCGGCGCGCCGTCCTTGCCCGCCGCGCCGTCCTTGCCGTTCGCCCCGTCTGCGCCCGCCTTCCCCTCCGGACCGGACGGCAGCGGATTCGCTGCCAGATACGCGGCAAGCGAGGTGAACATTTCCTCTGGTGTCGGGCCCGCCGCGGTGACCGGGTTCGCCGCGAAGTACCGGGCGATCGCTGGACCCAGCGCGGTGTACGGCACGTACTGGCCGGCCAGCGACGCCAGCACCTGCGCCGTCGCGGACTGCGCGATCACGTTCGTGTCCGGCACCGTGCCGGGCGTCGGGATCGGCACCGGCTCCTGCCCGCGCGCCTGCAGCTCCCCGTTCGCCTTGTCCCCGGCTTTCTTCGCCGCGTCAGCCTGCTGGCGAAGCGTGGTTACCGCCGCGTCCGTCGCTGCGCTGCGGAAATACAGGTCGGTGATCGCGTACCCGACACCGGCGACGACCAGCGCGGCGACGACCGCCGCGGCGATCACGATCCGCGGGAACCATCGCCGCACCTCGGCACGAGCCTCGGCGCGCGCGACGGTCGGCGCCGTCTCGGCGAGCTGGTGCACGCCCTCCCGGACCTGGCCGAGCGCATCGTCAGTGCGGTGATCGTCCACGGATCTCCCCGTTCCACATCGGATCGAGCCGGTAGACCAGCCCCTTCAGGGCTGCGTTCTCCTGCACGAGCTTCGCGTTCGCCTTCAGCAGGCGGCGGTTGTCGTCCTGCGCCTCGTCGCGCTCGCGCCGCGCATCCGCCATCGCGTCGCTGACGAGATCGAGCGCCTGGTCGGTCCGGCGCACTGCCGCCGGCGCAGCCGGAAGCGTGGCCGCTGAATCGGGTGTTGCCGGTTCTTTGGCGCGTCGCTGCTTGATCCGTTCGACCAGAACCGGCGAATAGGCGGTGACCAGAACACCGATCAGGGTGAGAACGCCGAGCAGGATTGCGAGCCACGGCGGCCCGGCGCTCGGGTCGACCTCGTCGGCAGCGAACAGCACGTGACCCCCTCGTACTCGGCATCACCTCGATCTGGCTGCCGTGTCACGCAGGCGTGCCGATCACTATCCATGCCCCTCGGCGGCTGGCGTCAATGTCGACGACGTCGTTGACCGTCGGGGTGTAGTGCTTGTACCGCGGGAGCGTCATGATCGCGTCATCGACGGCGACGATGACTTTCGTGCCGGAGATCCCTGCGACTATGCCTTGTTTCCTCTGGGAGGCAACGAGTTCCTCCAGCCGTTGCCACAGGACGTCTATCATCCGCACGGGGCCTCCTAGGATTCGGCGGGCAGCAGGAGGTCGGACCGCGTCGAGCAGGTCAACGCTCCCGAGGCGGTGAGCGGGATCGTGAGCTTGTCGATGATGTGGTTCGCGCGCCCGAGTTCCGCGTCGTCGAGTTCGATGACGTCGCCCGCCGTGAGCGCCGGGTTCACCACGATGCTGAAGTCGACTTTGCAGGCAAGACCAGTGGTTCTGGCGAGGAACGCCCGGCCCGCGGCGATCGCCTGCCCGGTCGAGGTGATCGCCGGTGAACTGTAGAACCGGGTTCTGGCCCCGAACGGCCCGCCGACATAGGTCGGGCTGTTCTCGTCGTCATCGGAGACGATTTCGCGGACGGGCAAGGATCCGTCGGATCGCTCGCCGTTGATCACCCACCGGTTCCAGACGTTGTCGCGGTCCCATTCCTCGTCGGTGGTGAGAACGTTCCCGCCGGACCCAGTGCGCGCGTACCAGACCGGGGCGTCGCCGAGTGTCGGCAGCGGACGGACGATGACCTGCCCGATCTGGTCGAAGAACACCTCCGCGCCGATGGCGTCGGCGAGCTTCTCGATCCCGTCGCCCCAGCGTTCCTTCTCGATGTCCATCACCGGCGCAATGTCGGTGTTGCCGGTGTAGTCGATGACCGGGTAGTCCTGGCCGAGCGTTCCCCAGATCAGCTGTTTGATCCCGGCAATGTATGTCGCGCCCGCAGCAGTTTGCGTCGGTGCGGCGAACCGGTCGTCCGCGACCCACTGCGAAGGGTCGACCAGGTCGATGGTCGCCGCGCTGCGGCTGTCGGACGACCGGGCGCGTTTCGTCTTGTTGAGGTAGAAGACGCCCAGCGGGATCCATTCCGGTTCGGGCTGTTCCGGGATGACGATGCCGCGCCAGAGCGCGCAGGTCGATCCGAACGGCGTGAGCAGTTCCCTCGGGGAGACCGGCCACAGTCCCGGGTCGGTGACGAGCGTCGCTGTGCGCCGGACTTGGCTGCCCGAGTCGACGTTCACTTCGCCGTCGAGCACCGGAACCGTGCGCGTCCCGAAATACGGGGACTGCACGACGGCTTTAACGTCCACAGTGTGGCTCGTGCCGAGGATGTCCCTCGCCCGGTCACTCAGATCCCACACCGCGACCGCCTTTCACACCGCCGGGGCCGCGACCTGCACCCACGACGCACTGATCTTCAGGTACTTTTGCCAGTCCGCCGCGCCATCCGGATCCTCGTTGGCGTCGTCCAGGGACAACCAGACACCCGGCCCCCAGTTGTGGTCGGCCGGCGCCCGAAGGAAGAGCGGCCAGTTGTCGTCGAGGAAGGCCCACAAGGCGGCGGTCGACTGCTCGTCGAACGTCCACATCTGAATGTCCTCAGTGGACACCCATCCGGAGCGCCGCCGCTGCGACACGGTGATCGCGAGCGGATCGTCGATCGCCTGGAACACCGTCCGCCCGGCCTTCTTGCCGCGCAGCGGGCGCTTCGAGCAGAAGATTTCCATTGGCGCGGACGGGGTCTTCGGGTGTGTGAGCCACACCCGGCCCAGCGACTCCAGCGTCGCGCCGCCCGACGTCATCGACCCGCCCTTGCGGGACGGGTTCACTAGCACGTACCGGACCGGTTCGTCGACCGGGCATTCGCCGTCCTGGATGACGCACAGCGGAGCGAGCGCTGCCGACGACAGGTCCGGCACGCCGAGCCACGTCGCACCGTAGGTAGCGCCGTCGAAGTAGGAGCCGTCGGTGACCCGGCGTTCGATGGTGATGCCGTCGAGGCTCACCGATCCACTGGCCGGGAGCCCCGCGGCGACCAGTTTGATCGTCGCCGAGACGCCCGCGGCCGGTGTCGTCAACCGCACGACCTGACGCGCGAACTGCCCGACGCTGCGGTTGATGTCGTTGCTGCTGAGCGACGCTGTCGAGGTCGTGAGCGGCAGCCCGCCGGAGTCGACCCACTGTGCCTGGACCGTGAACCCGGATGCGACCGCGGACAGCCGCACGTCGAACGCGATCGTGAGGTCGATCCCGGGCGGAAGGGCGTTCGGGACCACCACGCCGCACGATCCGGCCGATGCGATTGTGGCGCGCAGGTACGACTTCCCTTGGGTCGCGGTGCCGTCGGTCACCTGCGCCAGCGTCGGCGTGCCGAGATCCGCCAGCACGCCGTTGAGGCCCGCCTCGAACGACGGGTTTTGGCAGTAGTTCCTCCGCGTCACACCGGCGACGGTGATCGGGCTGCCACCGCGGACCGGTTCGAGCGTGCCGTCCATGCGCAGCCGCACCAAGCTCAGGAAATCGGCGTCCGGCCACCACGCGGTGACCTCCATGACGCCCCGGTCCGGTACCGGCCGGATGCTGATGCCGCCGCCCGGGTACGAGATCGGCGACAGGCGACCGGCCCACCCGCGCATACCGCGGGCAAGCGTGCGGTTCGGGGTGTAGATCCAGGTCGGCGTTCCGCCCGGGATCGGCGGCGGCGCGCTCTGCTGGCCCGGCGGCACCGACGAGCCGCTCCCGCGGGCGGCCCACGCCTCGCGCGCCCGCGCGCCGCGAGCCCACGCCATGGGTCAGAACCCCATCGAGATGTACTGGAATGCCACCGCCACACCGCTGCCGACGTTGGCGCCGCCCGAGATCGCGTAGAACCCGATCGTCACCCCGGTCGCGGTCTCCGACGACACCACCGCCACCGCCGGAACCCCCGTGCTCACCACGCCGAGAGCCGTGGCGATCGTCGCGTTCGGGAACGGGGTCTGGTGCGCGACGGTGATCAGGCCGTTCGTGGTCGTCGTGCCGACCTTGTGGCCGCCGCGCAGCAGGACCGCCGACCCGTCCGGGATCGTCCCGCTGCGCCGCGGACCCGCGTCCGCCGCGAACGCGACCCCGACGCTCGGCGCCCACAGGCCGTTGGCACGCTCGGCGACGTCTTTCTTGTCGCCGCGCATCACCCGGCCGCCGATCGGCGAATCCGAGGGCATCGACGACGCCAGCCGCGCCAGCACCGCGTCATACGACGTCGGCGCCGCTTCGACCCGAGTACCGGCACCCCACGCCTGCGCGGTCGTGCCCTCCATGCCGCGCGTCACCGTCACCGTGTTCGACGCCGAAGTGTGGGCAGTCACCCACACGACCTCGTACGCGCCGAGCGTGTCGTCGTGCAGCACCAGCGGCAAATACTTGCCGTTGGTGCCGTAGTCGGTGTCCAGACCGACGAAATCCACCGACTGCAACGTCGAACTCGACACCGTCGCCGCGGACAAGAGCGAAGTCGAGAAATAGTCCTTCGTGGCACGCTGCTCGAAAGCCACCTGTCCTCCTAAGTTCTGCGGCCGCGGGCGAACTCCGCGCCGGACGCGTGGTCCGCCGCCTCGATCCGCGCGTCGATAAGCGGCACCAGCACGCCGCCGATGTTCAGCGATCCGGAAATCTGCAACGGCCCGGAAAACCCTGCCGTGGACGCACTGCTGCCCATGGTTTGTGCCGCGATCCCGCCCGTGGCGTACCGGCGCAGCAACGCGAATCCCATGCGCCTCGCGGTCTCCTCGAGCAGCGCGAGCGAACGACTGGATCGGTTGATAGGGATGTACGCCTCGTCGTCCCGCACCCGGTCGCCGATGACCCGCCACGTGTTCGGCGGAACGATGTCCGCGAGACCAGCGCGCATCGGCCGCAGCCGCTCGAACCCGCCAGCGGCGTACGTCTTCAGAATCCCGCCAGCGGCTTCCATCGCCATGCCGCCCGCGGGCCGGTATCCGACCGGCATGTTCTGGACGCCGCCGCCGACTGTCTTCACTCGGATGATCGACTCGCGGGGACGTGCCGCATAGTTGATCGCTGCCTCGGCCGCGCCGGTTTTCGCGTCGACCTGAATGACGCCGACGCTGCCGTCCGCGAACCTGACGACCTGGATCGTTTTGTCCTTCGCGGCTTGGTTGAACGCGTCCACCGTCATGTACCCGCGCACGCCGTTGGCGTACTGGACGGCAACCATGATCTGTCCGGTGGCCGGGTCCTTGTTCGCGTCGACCGTCATCACGCCGAGCGAGCCGTCCGCGTACTGAACCGTCGCGTTCACCTTGCCGGTCGCCGGATCGACGTTCGCGTCGACCGGCATGACGCCCTTCACGCCCGCGGCGTACTCCGGCAGCTTGTCGATCGCCGACTGCGCCGCAACGACATTCGCATCGACCTTGATTTCCTTGCCGTCCGGGAGCTTGTACACCGCCTCACCGAGATCGTTGAAGCTGACGTGCAACCCCGCCGCTGCCGCGCTCGTCGCGTCCAAGCCCGCGATGTAGGTGCGGAGCGCGTCCGGTATCCGGTCCTTATACGTCCCGGCCAGCCGAACCGCCTCAGCGTTCGCCGCGGCGAGCCCGTCCTGCTGCTTCAGGATGTCGCTGCTGGCCTTGCTGTTGGCCGTCGCCTCCTGTCGTTTCGCCGCGATCACGTTCAAGATCGCATGCTCCTCGGCACGGGCAGCCGCCGAGTACTCCTCGCTGTTCGCGCCGTGTTCCTTGAGCGCGTTCGACGCATCCTGCTGGGCGGACTTCAACTGCGCCAGGGCATCCTTGTACGCCAGGTTTGCATCGGCCGCCGACAGTGAAGCCTGCGCCTGACGCTGCTGCGCCTCGTACAGCTTCACCGTCTCCGTCGACACGCCAGCCTCAGCCGACGCCAGCAACTCGAACGTCGCCTGCGCGTCCCGGTTCGCTTTGATCTGCTCGCCGAGCGCGCCCGTGCCGTCCAGAATGTGCGTGATCAGCGCCTGCTGCTCGTCGGAAAACTTGCTCGACGCGACCGAACCGGCCTTGCCTGCCGCGACGGTGCTCGACGAGAGCGCCTTGACCTTCGACTCTACATCGGCGTACGCACCACCGTTGTTCAGCAGTTCATGGTTGATGCCTTGCAGGCCCTGGATTTGCTTGTCGTTCAGGCCAGCCTGCCGCGAGATCCGGTCGATCACACCGTCCGACGCCTTCGCGACCTCGTCGAGCGCTGTCTTGTTTCCGTTCGCAGCCGCCGCATACAGCGCGAAACTGCTCCCGGCGATCTTCGCGTTCTCGGCGACATTCTTGTCCGCCAACGCTTTGTTGTTCGTGCTGATGACCGACTGGTCAATCGCGCCGCCCGACTGCTTGTACGCGTTGGTCAGCTCGTCGACCTTCTGCTTGTACGCCGCAGCCTTCTGCGCCGCCTCCTCCTGCTTCTTCGAGAACAGCGACAACACCACACTCGCGCCCGCAAGCGCCAAGCCCCACGGTCCGCCGAGAACTCCCATGATCCCGGACGCCGCGGACTTGAGAAGGCTCCCGCCCGCCGCCGCGACGCCAGCGACCTTTCCGAACCGCTCCGCGCCACCCGAGGCATTGTCGAACGCGGCACGCGCAGCCGACAGCGCCGACGACCGCTCGACGATCGTGCCCATCGCGGCACCCATCGTGCTGATCGGTGTACCCGCCGCGGCCGCGCCGTCACGGATAGCGCGGGTCTGCTCCACAAACCCGCGTGTCGCTGCGACGGCCGGGATCGTCGAACTGTTGAACGCCGCCATGTACGAACCGAGTCGCCCGACCGATTGGCCCGACGCGGCGGCTTCGCTCGCGACGGACCGGAACCCCTTGGCCTGCAAGCTCAGGTACCCGCTGGTGGACTGCGCGATCGCTCGTTGCGCAGCAGCTTCATCACCGAACTGCCGGATCGTCGACACCGCAGACCCGAGCCCGGACGCGACCGCCCGAACCGGCGCGGTGATCGTGCCGATCGCGGATCCGACAAGACCTACTTTCCGCGACGCACCATCGGCTTCGCCGCCGAGGCTGGAGAACCGATCCTTGAGCGATCCGATGATCGACGGACCGACCTTCAGCGCGAGCAGCGCGACCGCGGCAGTCTGGATCGGGCCCGGCAGGCCGCCGAAGAACTGCGCCAGTTCGCCGACACCCTCAGCCAGCGGCTGCACGATCTTGAGCACGAGCTTCGCCGCGTCATAGCCGAGTTCGAGCGCTTCCCGCGCCGCGCCGATCGGACCGCCCGCAGTCGCGAAACCCTGACCGATCTTCGCCGCACCCCGCGCGAGAGGCTCCGCGACGTCGACAGCCTGCCGCGCCACATCGACGAACCCGCCGACGATCGTCTTGCCGACCTCGAGACCGCGCGCGCCGAGCGCCTTCGCCGGGTCGACGAACGGCTTCAGCAGCCGGTCCGCTGCCGACGCAACCTCGCCCGCGCCGGACTGGACGCCCTTCGCGATCCCGGGCCCGAATTCCTTGCCCGCGTCGGACGCCTGCTTCACCAAGCTAGCGAGACCGTCGGACACGACCGGCCCGTACTTCGAGACCGCGTCCGCGCCCATGCGCACCGCGGACTCGAGCGGCGGCCCGATCGACTCGAAAATGTCGATCGCCGTCGTTTCGAGCTGGCTCTTGAAACCCTCGATGGCGCCGCCGAGGCCCTTGGTCTTCGCGGCAGCAACGTCCGCGGCACCACCGGATTTGCTGACCGCGGAGGCCATCTGGTCCCACTGGTCCGCGGTCACGCCCGCGGCGACGCCGGCGAGCCGGACGGCGTCCGACCCGAACACGGTCGCGGTGGCCTGCTGGTACTGGGCGTCCGTCATCTTCTCGGATGCCGTGTGCAGCTGCTCGAACAGCGACTTCAGGCCGACGAACTTGCCTTGCGCGTCGTAGACCTTGAGGCCGAGCTGCTCGATGGCTTTCTGCGCGGGCTTCGACGGGTTCGCCAGTGCGAGTAGTGCGCTCTTCAGCAGCGTGCCAGCGTCGGAGCCCTTGATGCCCGCGTTCGCGAACAGGCTGAGCGCGGTCGAGGTTTCGTCGATCGACAGCCCGAACTGATGCGCCACCGCGCCGACTTGCTGCATCGCCTGCGCGAAGTCGGTGATCTCGCCGGACGCGGCGTTCGCCGAGTTGGCGAGCACGTCGGCGACATGCCCGGCCTGGTCCGCGCTGAGCCCGAACGCATTGAGCGCCTGGCTCTGGATCTCGGCGGCGCTGGCCGCATCGACCTGAGCCGCGGCCGCCAACTGCAGCGTGCCTTTGGCCGCGGTCATCGCCTGGTCAACGCTGAGCCCACCCTTGGCCAGCTCGGTCATCGCCGCCGCGGCGTCCGCCGCCGACGTGGCCGGGAGGTCCATGTCGGCGCCGAGACGCTTCGCGGTGTCCCCGACGAGCGCCATCTGCTCGCCGGTCGCGTGGCTGACGGCCTGCAGTTCGTTCAGGCTCGACTGGTACTCGATGCCAATGTCGATGGCCTTCTTCAGCCCGACAGCTGCAACGGCGGTGCCCGCGGCGACCGCGAGCCCCAGTCCTTTCGCGACAGTCCCGAGCGGGCCCGCCGCCGACCGGAGCTTCCCGCCGAGCTTCTCGGGGAAGCCACGCGTGTCCGGCTCGACAAGGATGTCGATCTTCCCACCGGCCACGTGATCACCCCCGTGGCTACTGGTGTTCGGTGACGATTCCCCTGGCACGCTCGAACTCGTCGAGTGTGATCATTTGCGGTTCGGGTTTCGGCGGGTTCTGGTAGCGCTGCACTTCGGCGAGATACGCGTCGACGCGGGCCTGCGCGAGCTTCGGCGGCCGGAGCGCGCTCGGCGGGATCATCGGGAACGGCGGCGGCTTGCGCCCCTCCCGTTTCGCGATCGCGCGTTCCTTGCGCAGTTCCGGATCATCCGGGTCGATGGTGCGGTCGTTCCACTTCAGCTGCAGCGCGTACTCCTGGGCTTCGAGGAGTCGCGCCGTGTTCTCCTCGTGCGGTCCCCAAGCAGCCTCGCCGTCGCTGAGGAAGTCAGCGAGCGCGGACTGCGGGATCCGGACGAGGCGGCGCACATGCGCGGCCAAATCGGCTGCGGGCATCGTTCGCCATGCAGTGCGGAGATCTTGCTGGAAGTACTGGTGGAAGTCGGTGAGCACGGCGTCCCACCACGGTCCGGCGACCGCGGTCAGGACGCCGAGGATTCCCCCGCAGCATCCTCGGCGTCCGCACCTTCCTCGGCCTGCTTCGCGCGCAACTTCGGCGTGTACTCCGGGTCGCCCGTCAGAACGAAGTCGAGAATCGCGGTGAGGTAAGCACTCTCGTCGTCACCGGTCAGCGGCTGACGCTGCCGGTTGAAGGCTTCGCGGAAGTCGTCCTCGCGCCCTTCGTCGGCGAGCAGGGCCGCGATCGCGCCGAGGACGTCGCCCTTCGCACGCGCTTCGCTGTGCGCCGTGACCTGTTCCGGAGTCGCAGCACGGTCGATCTCGAATTCGACTCCGTCGACAGTGAGGGTGCGAGTGCCGACGAGTCCGCGGGCGGAGAGCCAGTTGTTGAGGTCGAACGACTGGTCCGCCTTCGAAGCGGTCTTGCGAGTGGTACGGGGGGCGCCCTGCGTCATGCTCTACTCCTCGGTGCGGGTCAGGCGAGCGGGTTGCTCGAGGTGAACTTGCGGATGGACAGGCTGCCGTCGTCGGGGACGAGGTCGATGATTTCGATGTCCCAGCCTTCGAGGTCTTCGCCGTCCATGGTTTCCGGCGGCTTGTTCGCGAGTGTGGACTTCTTGAGGTAGAAGGCCTTCCACTCGCTGCCGTCCTGCACCCGGCAGATGAACGCGAAGTTTTCGTCGGTGCCCTCGATCCATTCCCAGATCCCGGATCCGGTCGAGGTTTCGGCGATGGACCCGCCCTGCAGCAGAGTCAGGGCAGTGGCCTTCGAGACGTCGACCGGACGGAGCTTGATCGTCTCGGTCTTCTCGCCCTTCTTCTGCCGGTAGGTGCCCTTCTTGTTCCAGATCGTGAGGTTGGTGTTGTCCTGCGACGTCTCCCGGGAGAAACCCGCCTTGATGCCACCGAACGCGTCCCAGCCGGCGAGTGCGCTCGCGAAAATGTCGGCCGGGAGCGCCGTACCGGCGGGAGCGCGGAACGCGTCGCCGTCGAGCCAGAGCCGCGTCTTGGACGGGCTCGCGTAGTCGGACATTCGTCCTCCTGCTGTAGTCCCGCACGCTGCGGGGTCTGGTTACGGAAAGGGGCACCCTGCAAGAGGTTCCGGGGCAGTTCGCGGAAAAGGGCCCGGCCCGCCGCGCAGGGCGCCCCACCCCAACGGCGGGCCGGGGGTCAGTGGGCGTGAAGCGTCAGCTCCGCGCGAACCTGCACGCCGAACACCGGGGTGGCGGTGCCGCGGGATTTGTCGATCGGCATCTCCATCGGACCGTCCGTGACACGAGCCGAGTACCGCACCTGCTCGTACTGTCCGTTCCGGACGGTCGCGAACAGCGCGGCGGCCCGTGCCGCGATGTCCCACGCCGCGGTGAGCGGCTGCTTTCCGTCGAACGCAGCCGACGCGCACCCGTTGATCGCGAGATCCGCGCGGTATGCGCCTGCGGCAGCGTTGATCGGCGTGACCGACGTCAGCATGACCGCGAACGGCCGCGTCACATCGGCGGGCGCGGCCGACGCCAGCCCGCCCGGAGCGAGCGCGACGAACGCGGGGTCGGCGAGCAGTAGCGCGCGGGCCAGTCCGGCGAGGTGCGGGAGCACGGGAGCGGTCACGGTCACCTCCGCGGCTGATAGCCGGTGTACTTCCCGTACGCCTTCGCGGCGTTGGTGAGCACGGCGTGTGCCGGGGTGTCCGACGTGCCGTACTCCTTGTAGAAGCTGTCCGGGTCATTGTCCACAACGGACACTTGGTCGCCGGACACCTCGACGCCGATCCCGTCCCGGTACGCACCGGTCAGCACTGGTGCCGCGGCCTGCGCGTCCCCGGCGATCTGGTGCGCGATCTCGACCCGGTCCGGAGTGGACAGGCGGCGCGCCTCGGCGACCGCCTGGTCCGGGTAGACCGTGACGCGGATCGACGCGGCCACGATCGCCTACAGGCTGAACGCGGCGACGGTGAACCCGGTCGCGGACGGGGTCGCGATCAGGGTCGAGCCGTAGAGGTTGATCGGCCAGCCGCCGATCACGCCGACCTGGTTCGCGCTGAACGTGTACGTCTTCGGCGTGACGACCTGCCCGTCCACCTTGTCCTTGAACGCGACCTGCACCGTGCCGCCGCCCGCGGGCGCGGTGATGCGGAGCCACAGCTTCCCGCCGTTGACGAAACTGTTGCCGTTGACGTTGTCCATCGCGGTCGGCGTCGGGTCCGTGAGCACGGACTGATACCCCACCGAGGACACGGTTTTCGCGGTTGCGGCCATCGCCACACCCCTCCTACTGCTGCATGTCGGATACGAACCGCGCGGACGCGGCGAGGAATTGCGGGCGATGGTTCGGGCGCCGCGCGACGTCGCCCTCGATCGCGTACTGCGCGCCGGATTCGTCGATGACGATCGTCGCCGAGGTGAGCGGTTTGTCCGGCGGCACCAAGACCGTCCACGCGGACACCACCGTCGTCTGCTGCCCGGCGATCTCCGTCTGCGAACCCAGATCCATCACCGACTTCTGCGACAGCCGCGCGGGCGACACGGTGTCGACCGGGTCAGGCGGGCGGGTTGCCCCCGTCACCGGGTCCACGGTTCCCGGACCGCTTCCCGGATTTCGCAGCGTCACCAGCTGGGGGTACTTCGGGGGCATTCGGGGTCGCCTCCTCGCCCTGTGCCGGTTCAGTGGTGTCGGCCTGCGCGGGCGGCTCCGCGGTGAGCGTGCCGTCCTTCAGGCCGTTCTCGGCGAACTCGCTCCCGGCCGCCGTGTGGTAGATGCGGCCGTCGGTGCCGTACAGCTCGACCGTGGTCGGCTCGATCAGAGTGTCGTCGGACATTCGCGTGGTCCTTCTATCCGGGGTGGACGGAGAACGCTTTGCCGCGCTGATGCGCCGCGTCGTCCGCAGTCGGAGTCAGCAGCTCGATCTGGCCGGCTGTCAGGTCGAGGGCAGCGTCGGCGGCGTCCTGGAAAACGATCGTGTACTCGGGATGCGCCTCGGACTTCACGCCGGGCTTCACGGTGATCGCCTGCTTCACGACGCTGACGCACACACCCTCGGCGAGGTCGGACTCGATCTCGCCCGACGAGATCGCCGTCTCCAGGCCCGGCACGCGTTTCCGCATGATCGCGGAGACGTAGCGGAGCAGGCTGTCCGCCTGAGCGGTCTCTGCCGCCGTGAACGTGACGGCGAGACTGGTGGCCACGTCAACGGCCGTGGCGTACGACGACGTGGCCACCAGACATCACTCCCCGGTCTTCTTCTCGCGCTCGGCGCGTTCGGCGTCGATGCTCGCGATGATGTCCTCGCGGGTCGCGTCCGCGGGGATCTCGTCGAACCACTCCAGCTTCTCCGCGTAGGCGCGCCACGCGTCGAGGCCGGAACCCTTGCCGGACCGAGGCGGCTCGACGAGACCGTCCGCATCGGACTGGTCCGACTCGCCGGGGTCGGACGGCTCCGGCTCGGCGACCACGGGCAGCACGCCGTCGACCCACGCCTTCGGGTTGGTGACGCGCGCGGCCGCCCAGTCCGGAACCTCGTCGCCCGGCCCGAACACGCCGTGCCGTCCCTCCTCGTCCGCCACGTGCACGTAGCTCTGCAGCTCAGCCATGCCAGCCGCCTCCTACGCCACGTCCGCGACGAACGACAGGTCCGGGTTCGCCAGGACCGGCAGGCCGATCGCGGCTGCCTTCGTCCACAGCGCCACCGGGTCCTTCTCGGTGTACACGCCGGCGACCATGCCCGGCTCGTTCCCCGACAGCCCGAACTCCGCCTCGAGCGACTCCGCGGTCGTGCCCCACATGGTGCGGCCGAGCTGGGTGTCACCGGAGTCCGGTGGCAGGAACAGGAACCGGTCGTCCGGGATGACCCGCTGCGCGGTCTTGTTCACCGACACCTGCGCGTCGTAGACCCGGATCGGCGGGAGACCGAACGCGGCGAGCGCGTCCTGCAGCATCTGCTGCGTCACCAGCGACGGCTGGTTCGCGCCCGGGAACACGAGGTTCCGGAATTGGGCGTTCTGCATCAGGTACGCGATGACCCGCCGCGACGTGACCGCGATGCCCGGCTCCGTGCCGTTGGTCGCGACGTAGGTGTCGCGCCAGGACATCATGTCCGTGACCGGGGTAGCCGAAGCCGTGTTGCTCCACAGCGTCGCGGCGGTGACGGAGTGGCTCGCCTTGCGTCCGAAGTCGACGACGAACCCGTTCAGGCCGTTCTCGTTGATCGTGACGGAGCCGTTGACGAGCGCGTCGCCGCGGGCGAGTTCCATCCGGGCCGACAGCGCACGCGTCATGGAAAGCGCGTCGTTCAGGATGGCCTGACGGATCGCGTCGTTGAGCTTCCGCTGCCGGAGCCGGTCGTACTCGCCCTGCCGGATCTTCCGCGACAGCGGCGGCAGTTCGCCGGAGATCCGCGCGATGCCCGGCCGGGAACCGATCGGCGACTCGGCGTCGTAGGTCCGGAACTCGCCGGCCTCGACGAGCCCGGCACCGCCGCGGGAGAGCCGGAAGTCGAGGTCGTCGACCAGCTGGTTCGGCAGGTACTGGCTCAGCGTGAACTGGTTGACCTGCAGGTCCGCGAACGCGGCGCGGACGTACCCCGTCAGCTCGACCGGGGTGATGTAGTCGGTGTTGATCAGCATTTACGTCACCCCTCTCAGACGAACTCGGCGAGCTTGAGATCGGCCTTGCCGTTGGCGTCGAGCGATCCCTTGCCGGACTGGAACGGAAGCTTGGCGGTGCGGACCCGGCAGTGGGTCAGCAGCGCCGCGCCGACGGGCTTGCTGGTGTCGGCCGGGACTTTCACCGCGGTGAAGAGGAACCCGACGGCGACGCCCGGCTCGGTCGTGGAGTTCGACGGGTCGTACGGGCCGAGCTTCGTGGTGCTGCCCGCGATGTACGCGAGCACGGTGCCCGACGGAATGAATCCGTTCGGGTAGTGGGTTCCGGCGGTGAAGGCCGAGGCGTCGAGGGTGACCGTGCGCGCGGACTGAGTGCCGTGCGCCGACCCCAGCCAGGACTGGTCGTCCTGCTGGAACGCCTCAGTCTTGATGCTGAGGTCCATGATTCCCCTTCCGGGATCAGGTGTTCTGGTTGTTCTGGTAGGGCGACTTGTAGAGCGCCGCACCGGCTGTGAGTGTCGGTGCGGTGGGCGTCTGCGGCGTGCCCTGCCCGGGCAGCGGTGCCGGAGGCGGAGGTGTCTGCCCTCCGTTGACCTGCGCGAGAAGCTCCTGCACCGTTGCCGCCTGCTGCTTGAGCGTGGCGTCGTCGGTCGCAGTGAGCATGTGCAGGTAGTCCTTCGGCACGCCGTGCTCGACGGCCGCTTTGTAGCGGGCCAGGTCCCTTTGGGCGGTGTCCCGATCAGTGACTGCGGTGTCGCGTTCGGCCTGAGCCTTCTGCAGGTCGTTCATCCCGGCCTGCTCGAACTCGGTGACCTTCTGGTTCGCCGCGGCGAGCTGCCGCGTGAGCTCCTCGGCGCGCTGGCGTTCGGCCTCGAGAGCCCGCATCCCAGCAGGCCCGAGGGGCTGGTCTCCCTGGTCGTTCGGCTGAGGCGTCGCACCAGCGGCCGGCGGAGCGGGGACGGGAGGAGCCGCCGACGGGGCCGGAGCTCCAGCAGCAGGCGGGTTGGGTGCGGGCGGCACAGGCGTCCCCGTCGCGGGTGACGCTGCTGGCGGGGTGGCGGGTTGGCCTCCGCCGGTAATCGGGCCGGACGCTCCCATGATCGGCCACACGGGGCGGCCCCCGACGATGCCGACAGCACGCAGCGGATCGCCCGTCCGCGGGTCGACGATGCTCGGGTGGGTGGGCAGGGTGGTGTTCCGCATCGCGCGGTCCTCCATCGGGGTGGGCTGGTCGCGCCGCGTCGCGCGGACGGACCGGGTGGGAAAGCCCGCTCGGCGCATCGCGCGCCGGTCGGGGTCGTGCTCTCCCGCGCCGTCGCGGCACGGGGAAGTTTCACCAGGGCAGCAGGTAGGCGAACCGGCGCAGCTGGCCGAGGATCTCCTCGCGTCCCCAACCGAATTCCTCGGCGAGGGCGTAGATCTCGTCGGGCAGCAACCGCGGGGCTTTCGCGTACCGGTACCGTTTGCCCGGCCGCTTCTCCAGTTCGGCGTCCGTGCGTTTCCGCAGCGAGCCGTCCGCACGGATCTCGTAACCGCCGAACAGCGCCCTTTTCGTCGTCCCGACCGTGGTTGCCTGGACTTCGCGGCCGTACGCGGTCACCGTGGTCACGCCCTCATACGCGTTGACGATCTGGCTGATGTCCGCGCCGTCCCGGATCGCCTGCGCGCCAGCCTCGCCGAAAATCCGGTCCTGGTCCTCTGTGGACAGCGACCGGAAATACGCCTTGGGGTCGGTGCGCCAGTCGTCGGCGATGTCCTCGACGGTCGGGACGTTCTTGCAGTCGCACCGGTCGTGCCGCTTGAACGCGCTCACCTTGTACACGCGGCCGGCGAGCACCGCGCAGCGAGCGCACGTCTTGCCGTTGAGCATCCGCACGTACCGGTTGGCACCGAAACTGACGCCGGCGGCGGTGACCGCGGCGCGTCCGGCGTCTTGCATGCCGGACGCCACGATCGACAGAGCGACCAGGTCCGCGTGCCGCCGAGCTTCGTCAACGCCGATGTTCGGCGCAGCCTTCGCCACCGAGATCGGCGCGTAGACCAGGTTCTTCAGCCACGACCCGCCGCCGTCGGTCATGTCGGCGAAGCCTTCGGCGTCCACACCCGGGCCGGGCAGGATCCGCGCGCCCTGTTCCTCGAGAAGCGCGGTCACATAGTCGTCAGCACCCTCGACCATCGCCACTTGCAGAGCGAGCAGCGTCTCAGCGACGTCGGCGATCGCGTTGCGCCACCGTTCCGGGTCGGTCGCGCCCGCGGCACTGGCCTTCTGCAGTTGGGCGAGCGCTTCCTGCGTCAGCGCGGTCTGGTTGTCGGCGTAGGGCTGGACGATGTCACGCGCCGACGGCGGCAGCGCCATTGCCGACTCCCACGCCGTTCGCCGCACCCTGGTCGACACCGGCGGCGGAGCCGACGTCGATGTTCCGCAGGTTCAGCGCGGTCCGCTGGAAGGTGGCCTGCCGACCGGCCATCCGTTCGCGGAGACGCTTTTGCCGCTGGGGCGAGAAACTGAGGATGTCCCACGCTTCTTCGGCGTCGAAGATGCCGCCCTGCACGCCCTTCACGGCCGCGTCCATCGCGGACGCGATCGTCGGCATCGCCGCGGACTTCCACTTCGGAGTCATCCCGGCGATCGCCTGAGGATCGTTGTCCATGATCGCCCACGAGATTTGCGCGGCCCGCCGCGCGGAACCGCCGTACCAGGTGTGGTGCGCCTCTGTGCGCAAGATCAGCCGCTCCAGCGAGTACATGATCGACTCAGCGCTCGGCGGGTTGTCCGAGCTGTAGCCCATCATCGCCGGAGGCATCCCGTACTTCGAGGCCGTGAACTGCGCGAGAACCTTGAGGCTCTCGTGGAAGTTGCGCAGGTCCGAGGCGGAGAACTGGCCGATCTGCACCGGCAGCGGGTTGTCGTTCCGGTTGTCGCGCTTCGGATGAGGAACCGCCCAGACGTCGCCCATGGCGACCTTCCACAGGGGGATCTGGTTCCCGTTCTCGTCGACGAAGTCCTTTTGCGACACGCCGACTGCATACTTCCGGCTGACCGCGTGGTGCTCGCCGGCTGCCATCATGTTGGTCGCGAACTGGTTCGCGCCGTCCACGAGCGGTTTCAACGCGAAGAGGTCCGAGCGGCCTTCGCCGCGGCGGGGTTTCGTGAGGATCGGCACGAAGGGCACCGACGGCAAGCTCTTGTCGTTCGCGATCGTCGCCGACCACTCGCCGAGGTCGCTCGAAGCGACCAGTTCGCCGTTCACGAACTCGTGCACCATGCCGCGGCCGAACCGACGATCGGTGACCCCTGGCCACTTCGGCAGGTACAGCGCGCCATTCAACTCTTGCGAACTGTCGCTCAGCTCCTCATGCCACAGCTTCAGCCCGGCGATTGGTTGCCGAGTCCGCGGATCGAGTTCGCAGGCGACTTGGTCGGCGTACTCGGTCGTCAGCATCGGCATGTCGCCGGGACCGTCCGGACCGACCATGAAAAAGTGCTCGCCGCCAGTACTGGCCGCCTCCCACGCCTCCGGCGACTGCGTGGGCATGTCGTTCGCTGCCCACCACTTCCCGAGATCGTCGACCGATTCCTCATTGGTGAGGAGGAAGTCTTCGAGCTTCATCCGCTCGACCACGGTCTCGACAACCAGTTCCGGCCATGGCAGCAGCAGCGGCGGGAACCGGTCATCCTGCTCGGCGAGGATCCGCGCCACGTAGATGAGCGGCTGCTCCAGATCCATGTACTGCCACCAGCCGAGCGCCTTCTCGCGCTGGCGGCCAGCCTTGGCGGCGAGCCGGTCGTACCACTGCTTCGGGGAGAGGTCGGAAAGCTTCACGCAGACCTCCCTCGGCTCGACACGACAATCTGGGCTTTCTGCGGTTCTTCGTCCTCGGCCGGCGCGCGGAGCATCGCGTTGCACGCCATCGTCGCCGCCGGCACCGCATCGATCCGGCGCCCGGTCCGGTCACGGGCGGGCTTGTCCGGTCGGATCAGGTCCGGGTCGTACGGGGCTTTCCGCACCTCGACGTTGTCGAAGCAGAACTCAGCGACCGGGTTCCCGTGGTGCAGCAGACGGCCCTTCTTCACGAGCCCCATCAGCTCGTTCATGCCGAGCGTCATCGACTGGAAGTTGTTCGAGTAGGACTCGATGTTCCAGAACCCGGTTTCGTTCTCGATGCGCTGGATCACCGGCGGCGCGGACCATTTGTCCGCGTCCGCCGCGGCGAAGTCGAAGTCGGCCAGTTCCTCGGCGACGTCGCTGTAGAGCCGCTCGTAGTCGACGATCGGGCCTTCGGTCGCGACGATCCAGCCCTCCTTGACCCATCGGGAGAACTTGCCGTCGTTCTTCTTGTCCAGGTCCTTCAGCGCGGGCTCCGGGATCCAGAACCGCCACAACGCGTGCACCCACTGGTCTTCCGGGATCAGCGTGCACCAGGCGGTCAGGTCGGAGTGCGAAGCGAGGTCCATTCCGGCCCACGCCTGCCGACCGAGGAGCCGGTCGCGATGGTAGTCCGGGCGCAGCCAGACATCGTTGGCGTCGCCGCCGCTGGCCCGGTACAGGTGCATCGGCATCCACCGGAACTTCTGCTGCACCCGTTGGTTGACCTGGAACTGTTTGAACCCGTTTTCCTTCGCCGGGTCGTTCTTCGCGTCGAGCGCTTGCCGCCGCAACGCATCCCGGGACTTGAACTGGTCGAGGGCCGGGTTCGGCCACTTCCAGTTCCGTTCGTCGAACGGGTCGGTGCTGACCGGCAGGTGCGGGTGTCCGGGGAACCGCGCCCACAGCCGCTCGAGTTCGTCCTGCGAGTGCGGCAGCTTCCGCACGAAGCTGAATACGTGCGGCGCCCGGCTCGGGTCGTCCTGGGTCTTCTCCGCCTCGTCGATCAGGTCCGCGCCGAACGAGGAGTCGTCGTCGGTTTCGGTCGTCGTGGCGTACATCAGTTCCTGCAGCCGCGCGCCGGCCGCCGTGGTCATGGCTTCCCACATCGACCCGTCGGGCTGTGACAGCACCTCGTCGAGGTTGAAAGCATGCGGGTTGTGGCCCAACTCGCCTTCCGCGTCGGCGGTGAGGATCTCGTAATGCGAGCCCGTGGCTTCGTACACCAGCCGGCGCGCGTTCTTGATGTGCTTGACGCGCTTCGACAACACCGGCGACAGCTGCACCATCCGCAGCGCGGGCTCGAACACTTTCCCGGCCTGCTTGGTGTCCGACGCAGCGCAGTACACCTCGGCGGATTCCTCGTCGTCGCCGACGAGCATGTACAACTGGATCGCCGCCGCGATCTCGCTCTTGCCGTTCTTGCGGGCGACGATGATGTACGCGATGCGGTAGCGGCGCGCGTACGTGCCCCACTCGCTCGACCACTGCACTTCCCCGAAAAGCGGCCGGATGATCTCGAACTCTTGCCAGTCCAGGAGCCGGAACGGGGTCCTGACGAGCGGGCCCTTCACGTGGACGAGCAGGCCGGCGAAGAACGTGACGACCTTGTCCGCGCGGGGCTCGCAGTAGTGCGCGCCGGACTTCGGGCATTGCTTGCCGCGGAACGTGTAGCCGCATTCCGGGCCGGTTGGGTCGTCGGGCCGCCAGCGGGCTTCGACGTCGAACGGGTCGACGCTGCTATCCGGTGCCGCTGAGGAGGTCGTCGTTCGGGTCACGCCTGGCCTCCCCGATGGACAGGCCGGCCCTGTCGCTCGGGGTGAGCCCGAAGCGGGCGGCGTACTTCTGCATCTGGGCGTCCGCGGCGTCGAGGATCTGCTGCCACGGGTTCTTCCCGAGCCGGTATCCGGTCTGCTCGCCGTTCTTGTTGAACACCGGCAGCTTGATGACCTCGCCTTGGGTCTGCACCTGCTTCGAGGCATGGCGGCGGCGGACGACGGCGTCGCACCAGGCGGCGAACGCCTCGCAGTCCCAGGCGGTGAGCACGCCCTTGGCTTTCAGGTCGGGGGCGAGGTGCTGCCAGACCTCGACGGCCTGCTCGCCGAGCCACGACGGCGGCTCAACGGCCAACTCGGATGGCTTCGGCTCCGCGGTGTTGATGCGGTCCTTGCGGTCGCCGTGCAGGACAGCGAGGTTCGTCGGCTTCTTCGGCCGGCCAGTGGTGCCCACAGCGGTCACCTCCGAGCTACTCGCGGCCGTCCCAGGCGTGGTGGACCACCATCCAGCCCGACGAGTCGTCGCCCTGCACGAATTCGACGTACGGCAGGCAGGCGCAGTCATCGCCCGGGTTGTGGCCGACGACGTCGTCGATCGGTGTTACTTCGGAACCGGTGTCGGTCGGCGCGACGAGCCATCCAGTCCGGACTGCCATGGGTGCCCTCCGCGTCCTGCCCGTGGACGGGCCTGGGCCGAGGGCTGTACCGGGCTCTGTCCGGCACCCGATCATGATCCGGTTACGGCGGCCCCGGAGTTTCGTCCGCGCGCGATCTGGCCTTGCCCGGGGCGAAAGTCGTGTGGCGTGGGGGGTGGGGGCTGCCCCCGGGGTGTGGATCATGTCGATGTGGATCACTTGTTGATCTTCACTTGATCGACTTCTCATGATCGACAAGGCGCTCGGCGGTGCCTGCCTGTGCCCTGCCTTGGCCCATGACGTGGCGGATGGCTTCGCTGTCGCCGTCGACGATGACGTGGACGTCCATCCAGGGGCGGAGCAGGGACCGGATGCGGTCGCGTCTGCTGATGCGGATGGTGGTATGGACGAACGGGTCGGCGATGGGTGTGCGGAAGCTGACGGGCCGGTCGTTGATGCGGGTGGTGACGGTGTAGCGCATCGTCGTCTCCTCGGTCAGCGTGCTGCTTTGCGTCCGTTGCAGGATCGGCAGAGGACGGCGAGCTCGCCGTCGGGTGGTCCGCCTCGTGCGACTGGGGTGACGTGGTCGGCGGTGAGGTCGGTGGCTGCGTGGGCTGGCACGCCGTAGCCGGGGCACCAGTCGCCGTGCTCGTCGCGCCAGGCTCGGACAGCTGCGCGCCTGCGGTTGATCTCGGTCCAGTCGCGGGTGCGCTTGGTCGGGATGGTGCGTGCGCGGTGGCGTTGGTCTTGTCGGGTGTGGCGTTGGCAGGGGCCGCGGTGTCCGGGTGTGGCGGATGGTTGGGGGCAGCCTGGTCGGGTGCAGGTCCAGGTGGGCATGTGGTGGGCCTGTCCGGAAGGGGGTGGGGGTTCCTGGAATCGGCCAGGGGTCAGGCGGTGGCGGCCAGCTGCTGTGCGACGCGGGCGATCGTGGCGCGGCCGGGTCGGCGAGGGCAGAGCACGACGGGGAACCGGCCGGTGCGGTGGCGGGCGGCGTAGGCGTTGACGAGGGTGTCGCGTTGCCAGGGCGTGAGCTGGACGCCGAGGCTGTCGGCGACTCGGTCGACGTCGGCGGCGGTGATCGACTGGGGCATGGGGCGCTCCGATCTGGCGGGTGCGGTGCCCCGGATCCCATCCGGCTCGCCATGCGTCAGCCCGCGCTTGCGGGCAGGGCGACCGGCTGCACAGGGATCCGGGACGGTCCGCTGTCAGGGTGTGTGCGCTGGGGGTGCGGTGGTGGTGGGAGCTACTGCTCAACCGACCCACGAATCCGCATGATGACCCATCCTTGCGTTCGCGCTGGTCGCGGCGCAATCACCCGGGGGGATGATCTTCTGCTCCGGGTTGGCAGCGGCGGAGTGGAGCGCCGAGCGCGGCGGGTGGCGGGTTCGCTGCCTCGCGCGCGTGCGCAACCAACAAACTCAACCATCTACGAGACGTAACAGAACCACTTCCACTACCACTACCACTCAGGGTTCGCCGGAGCCTAGGCGAATACTTACCTATCAGGGCACTTCACTACCTTGAGCTATAACCCTTCTCTAACCCTCCTCTGTAGTCTCTCAAGGGGATAGAGAAGGCCGGTTGCCCACAACCTGTCCACAGCCCTGGAGGTATGCAGTGAGCCCCGACGACACCCCCACCGCCGACGAGATCCGGCAGGCCCGCCTCACCGCGCGCCTCACCAGATCCGCCATGGCCGGCCGCATCGGCGTGAGCGAGCAGTCGCTCAAGAACTGGGAGACCGGCAAGTCCCGGCCGAGCCAGCCGTCCCTGCAACGCTTCCGGGAAGCCGTGAACCGGATCAGCATCAGCGACGGCAGCGACGAGGTCGACGAGCCGCAACGGTGGCGGATGCTGCGCGAGCGGGCCGGGATGACAGTGCAGCAGATGGGGATCGTGATGGGTGTGCCCGCGGACACGGTCGCGGCGTGGGAGCAGCCGAAGGTGTACCCGAACGTGACGCAGCGAGCGCGGTACGACGCGATGCAGCAGGAGATGGACGCGACGCTCGGGCCCGACGGCGCAGTGCCGAACCGGTGGCGGCAAGCACGGGACGACGCAGGAATGTCACGCGAGGACGTGGCGGCCGCGCTGTCTTCCGCGGGGCATGTGACGTCGAAGAAGGACGTGTGGGACTTCGAGACCGGTGTTCGCGAGCCGAGCCTCACGCAGGCCGCGGCCTATGGCGAACTCCGCTGATCCGAGAGCGGGGCGAAGGCTAGCGAACCGTGCAGGTCGCCGTGCTGCTGGCCGAGAGCCCGGTCGTCCCGTCCGCGGGGAGTCCGCCGTCTTCGGCGACGACCTTGCCGGTCGCGTCCTTGACCACGCAGGATGCGCCGTTCGGCAGGGTCGACTCGACGGTGAGCGTGAAGCTACCTGCGTGGATGGTCTGCGTCGCCGCACCGGTGCTGACGTCTATGCTGCCCGCGCCGGTTCCGCTGTCGTTCCAGTTGGCGGAGATGTTGCCGCGGACGGTGACCTGGTAGTCGGCCGACGCCGGGTCACTGTTGGCGCGGACGAGCCAGATGACGCCGGCGACGGCAGCGAGGACGGCGACGGCGATCGCCGCGATGACGGGCTTGGTGACCGCGGGTCTGCCGGTGGTCTCAGTCATGGCGGTGCTCCCCCTCGGCGTGAGTCTGGGGGTGGAGTCGCGCGCGTGACGGGGCTTGTTACCGGGGGTGTCCGGATTGTGATGGGCGGGCCGGCGCCCCTATTTGACGATGAGCGCGTCGATCTTGCTGAAGCAGTCGGCGCAGAGGATGCCGCCCGGACCGGCGGGCTTCCGGCCGCACTTGCTGGCTAGTACCTCGACGAGGCTGTAGCCGCCGTCACCTCGGGTGATGTGGCCGCGGCGCGCCCGCTGTCGGAAGGTGGTGGCGCGGGCCCGGCCGGTCACCGCTTGCTCTGTTCGTCGGCGAGGCGGGCGTCGCGTTCGGCTTTGCATCGGGCCCAGTGGGCGTCGACGAGCCGGTTGCGGCGCGCGCGGTCGTCGGCGATGGCGCGGCGGAGCGGGCCGGGGACGCGTTCGACGACGTAGTCACCGGGCTGTGCGCCGTAGCCGGCGAGCTGGTTGAGCCACCAGTCACGCTCGGCCTCGGTGGCGGCGAAGTCGGATGTCTCGCTGCGGGGGCTGAGGCGTTCGACGAGGAGGTCGTCGCGGGGGCTGATCCGCCACAGCCATTCCGAGTTGTCTTCACGCTGCCAGTCGCTCACGTGTTCGACTGTAGGTAGTGTGACAGCGGTCGTCAACGACCGTCGTCGCCGCTGGGTGGCGCGCCTGGGCAGCTTCGGAACGGCGGCTTCCCGCAGACGGTGCAGACCGTCGGGCCAGCGACTGACAGGTCCAGCATGTGCGGCCGGGCCGCGACCGCGGCGATTCGCTCGACGCCGTCGCGGAAGCCCCACTTCGACAGCAGCCCGGACGCGCGCAGAACAACGCCGCGAGCCTCGACCAGGTCATCCACGGTGGCCATCCTCCCGCACTTCGGCGGCCTGCGGGGGCCACGGTGCTTGCAGCGGCACAGTCTTGTGCTCCCGGACCCCTTCGTCGCCCTCGAAGAGGATCTTGCGGTTGTCGTCGAAGACGAACCTCTCGAACGTGATCTGATCGTCCGCCACGGTGACTGTGGACGGTACGGGGACGTCGTTCGGGTCGATGCCGTGCGCCTTGACGAAGGCCAGCAGGGTCTCGCGCGGCACCGGGGTGACGGTGGTGACCATGAAGACGTCGGTGGCGATGCTGCGGTCGGGAAAGTCGATCTTGTAGTCGGTCACGCTGTGGCTCCTTGTCACGCTGTCTCCAGATCGTTCGCGATGGCCAACCTCACCAAGTCCCCGCCGTCGTACGTACGTCGGCATCTCTCGCATTGGGCGGGTCGTCCGACTCCGCCCCAGAACACGCGGCCGTCGCAGGTGACGTTCAGGCACGCGCCGAGCGCCTTCTGCGGTGCGTCGTTGGCGAGGCTGCGGGCCATGTGGTGCAGCTCGGCGAGATCCGCGGCGACATCGTCCACCCACGGCTGCGCCCCCACCCACCACAGGTTCCGGCGGATGTAGCCCGCGTCCGCCGCGATAGTCCCGCCGGGGCGGGATTCGTCACGCTCGCCCGCGATCGAGTCGGCGAGGCTGGACAGGCTCCGCGGGATCGACCGGACCCAGCTGGCCGAGTCGTCCGGTCGGCGGGTGATGGCGTCGCCGTGCTCGTCAACGTCGCCCGGCAGGGAACGCGGGTCGAGCGCGGCCACCACGTCCAGGCGCAGCGGCGGGGTCGAGCCGTACCCGGGCGACATGCGCCCGGTCTGACCGCGGACCGGCTCCACCGAGTCCGGGAGGACGACGGTGGCGTAGTGGACGATGCCGCGCACCAGCTCGATCAGCTTGTTCACGCAGTCGTTGCACGAGTAGGCGACACTGCTCGTGTCGGCGCGGCGGCACACCCGGCACTTGCCAAGCGCGACAGGTTCGGTCGTCACGGTGCCTCCTTCGTGGGGAATCCGATGTAGACGCGGGCACCGATGGCGTCGCAGTAGCGGACAACGGTCGAGATCTGCGGGTCCTTGCCGCTGCGTTCGATCGTGTAGACCCGCGACGGATCGACGTTCATCCGGCGGCCGACCTCGCTGAGGCTCACGCCGCGCTGCTCGCGGAGGTCCCGCAGGCGTGCGCCAACGGCCCGGCCGAGCGCGACGCGCTTCACCGGAACACCGCGGCGAGTCCGGCGAACCAGCCGCGGCGGCGCACGGGCGGTGGCGGACCGGCCCAGTCCGACGTCGAGGAGATGGTCGGCTGCTGCGCGAAGTACTCCCGCACCGCTGCGGTGAGCGCATCCTGGTCGACGGGCGGCGGCGGGCCGGGTGTGCCGATCCCGCCGGGCCGGTAGCCGATGTCCACGGGGTCGTAGAGCCCGGTTTCTTCGGTGTGCTGCAGGCAGTTCGACGTGCCGTTGAGCGCGAAGCACGGGCAGGGACCGTCGGAGGTGTTGCTGCACAAGGGTTGCCTAGCCACAGTTGTCCCTCTCGCTGTCGATGGCTTCGTGAGCATCCATGTGGCGTCGGTAGCAGTCCCGGCACATCACGCGCGGGCTGCACCGAAGACACGAGTCCATGTCGTTCAGCTCGAACCAGCCGCCGCATTTGACGCAGTCCGCGGGCATTTCCGGCATCAGCGCTTCGAGGCTCACCGGTCGGCCTCCTCGGTGTCCGGCTGGTGCTCCACCACGTGGCCGTGAGCGGGGCAGTCCGGGTTCGGCTCCATCTGACTTCCCGGTTCTGTCGCGCCGTAGTGGGTCGTCCATTGCGACTCGGGGGTCACGAAGCAGATGCAGTGCGGCTCCTCGCGCGGGGCGGGAGCGGGCTTGGGTGGGGTTTTCCCGATGCAGGCGGGGCAGTCGGGCAGGTGTTCGGTGATGGTGCAGTCGTTGTTGAGGATCACGCGGTGCGGCTCCTCGCGGCCCGGCTCGCGGTCGAGGCAGGCTTCGATGCGTTCCAATGCCTCTAACGCGGTCGTCTGGTTCGGTTTCCCGGGCTCGCCGAGCTGTCCGAAGTCGACCAGCACGGCGCGGATGTCCGCGCGCAACTGCTCGGTCCGTCGCCATGCCTTGCCCAGCTCTACCCCGTGGTGCGCCACGGCTTCCCGCAGCTGCTCGCGCAGCTTGTCGCGATCAGCAGTCGCCCGCGCTGCTTGAGCACGGTCCAGGTTCATGAACCGTTCCGCAGCGGCGAGATCTGCTCGCAGTTTCTCGACATCCCCGAGCTTCACGGCGTCGGAGGGCAGCCGGTGCCAGTCGAGCCACAGCGGCAACGGCCAGCCAGTGCTGTCGGTGATCTGAATCCACTCGTCGTCGCTCGGCATGAACAGGCCATGCGTTGCGATCCAACGAAAATCTGGCACGCGCGGGGTGTCGGCGTCGGTCATCGCGAACCTCCGAGATCGATAGAGATCGTTGCCTTGCCTTCGAGTTCGTCGAGCACCCTCCGCGCCCGCTCCGGGTCCTGGACGGCGAGCAGCTTCACCAAGCCGGGGATCACTTCGAAGTTGCGTTCCTTCACCGCGCATGCGATGCCGTGCTCGATCTGGTCAGGCGTGAACTCCGGGGCGCTCATCGCTGTGCCTCGCTGGGTAGTGGCTTGCCATCGAGAGCGGCGCGGAGATCCATCTGCGCGGCGCAGACTCGGCACGTAGCCATCGGGGTGAAGGGCGCCTCCGGGCCGGGACATGCCCAGAAGCTGCAGGCGCCCTTGAGGTCGTCCAGGACGCTGTTTACGACGGCGCGCAAACGGTCGTACTGCTCACGCTTGTAGGCGGGCCTCAGCCACCCTTGTTCAGCCACGACCGGCCTCCTCGTTGCCCGACTGCGCCTCGCTGTCCGCCTGGCGCTCGACAGGCTGGCCGTGAGCGTGGTCGTGGAGGAACTGCTCGATGTGGCCCCGGTTCTCCAGCGGTGCGGTCATTCCGGCTACGCACCCGCCGTGTCGGCAGTCGAGACCGACCCCGTCGTTGGGACGCGGATCGACCTCGATGTGCGGCGGCACGGTCCAGCCGAGCAGCGTGCGCGGCTTCGTCTCGCCGGCCGGTTCCTCGCTGGCCACGGGCGGCCAGCATCCAATGCCACGGTTGACGGGCGCCGGTTCCTCGTGGTCTTCGCTGATGCGGTGCGTGTCCGCTTCGACGTCCCAGGTGCTCGCCGATCCACTGCGGTCATACCGCGTCACTTTCGCCGGGCCTTTCGGGATTCGACGTTCCGCCATGGGCGGAAGCTCGACGTCGCTGCCAACCGCGCACGACGGGTAAGCCGGTTCCTTGCGGTCCTCCCCGAGCAGTTCGATCCCGATCACGGTGCCATCCTCGGAACGATCGACGTTCACCGTCTCCTCGGTGGTGTGGTGCACCACCTCATCGAGCACCTGGACGTAGGCGGCTCCAGCTTCATGATCGAACTCGACCGAAGTGGCCTTGACCCGCGCCGGTTCCTCGCTGGCGAACAGCCGACGCGGATCAGCAGCGCACTGCCCAATCTCGTACAGGGCTTCGCCGATGCGCATGTCGACCTCGCGCTGCCCGTCGTCCAGGCGCTCCCACGGGACCAACCACGAGGGTTTCGGGGCGGTCTGTTCGTTGGCCCACTGCGTCCAGATCTGCCGCACCCAGCGGCCAAGCAGTTCGCGGGATTGCCGAGGCTGCGCCGGTTCCTCGCGGTCCGTGACGGGCACGGCGAGGGCGCGGACCGTCCTGCACGGGTAGTCCTGTCCGCATTCCTCGCACACCTTGAGTGGCGTCCCATGCTCCGAGTCGACCGTTTCGAGTCGAGCGTGGAACCCGCGCACCTGGTCGAGTTTCTCCCGGGCCTCGTCCCGCTGCCACTGCACCTTGTCGACCTTCGTGGGCTCGCGCCCCGCGGCACCCTCGAACACGCGCCGGATGCCGTCCAACGCGGCGGTCGCGCGGGTGCGCACCTCGTCCGGGTTGCAGCGGCCCGGGCCGAGCATGAACGCGTGGAACCCGGCGGCGTGATCCTGGATCTGGTCGAGCTTCGACAGCGCCGTTTCCTGGCCCGCATTCGGCTGCTCGCTGGCAGGCTCGATTCCCCAGGCGCGAACGAGTTCCTGCCCTTGGCGATGCAGGTCTTTCGCTACCTGAGCGCAGGCGGCGTTGAATCCGTCCACCAGCGCGCGCCGCATCTCATGCGGAGTGGGCGTTTCGCCCGGCTGGTTCGGCCGCTCGCTGGCGTTCTCGGTCTGGTCAGGCAACGGGGCCCTCCTTCGCGTTCGCGGCGAGGAACGCGCGAATCCGGTCGTGCTTCTCGGGTGTGGTGTGGCCGTCGAACACGACCGAGTGCGCGGGCATGTGCCACGACACCTGGCCGGTCGGGAGTTCGATGTAGATGACCGGCCAGTCCGGCTCGGCCGGGTCGATCCGGATACCGGCTGCATAGCCGCACTGGAGTGCGGCGTCAGCGGCGGCAAACACCAGCGGGTACCGGGTGGGGTAGTTCGTGTCGTGCTCGATCAGCGCGGCGAGCGACTCGGCCAGGTAGTGAGCGGGCAGCAGGTTCGCGAACACCTGCATCCATTCTTCGGACGGTGCTTCAGGCATCTGGTGTCCCTTCGGGGTTTCGGGGCTCCTGACGGAGCCGGTAAGTCACGAAGCTTCCGGAAGCAGTTGCGCGGCAAGCAGATCCAGCACGTCACCCACCCGGTACCGCGGTGCACGGCGGCCACGCGACGTCTCGCCGAGCAGTGCGTCCTCCGACGCCGCATCCGAATGAGCCAGCAGCCGCCCCCGCGCCGCGTAGCCACGGATCATCGACGCCGTCACCGGTTTGTCGTCCGGCCTGTCCAGATACGTCGGCAACGCACGCGACAGTTCCGTCGCGGTCAACAGCTGGTCCCGCATCGACTCCAGCATCCAGGCGCGACGTTCACTCATGTCCCACTCGGCACGGCACGCCCAGCACACCGCAAACGCGCGGTCCGGCAGTCCATACAGGTCCCGGTCGCAGCGCTCCAGCGGTTCGCCGTTCTCGTCGTCGCCGGCCATGAGGTCGGCCGAGCAGATCCCGAGGTACACGCGATCACGCGGACCAAAGACCGCGCTCCTCGCCCGACTCACCCGTGCCGTCACCTCCGTGAACAGGTCGTCGGCATACGAGCAGCCAGCCATCCACGATTGGTGTCGCAGCAGCCACTTCGCTAACGGCCACGGGTGGATCACGATGTCCAAAAGGGCGTGGTCTACCGAATAGTCCGTCCACAGGTTCTGCACCCAGCTAGCAAGAACATCCCGAAGATCGTCCGCGACCCTAGATGCACCCAGGTTCGCCGGTGTCGAGGATTCGCTGCCGCCAGTCACGAACCCCACACCACCTCGCGTGGTCTTCGCCTGCCGGGTGATCGTGACGTCCAGCTCGGGGTACAGCCATTCGACGTCCCGCAATGCCTTGGTGAGGGTGTCGATGCAGGTGCGGCACAGCGCCGTGTCGGTCGGACGGCCACAGCCGGTAGCGCACGTGTTCATCGGCTCCTCCTCGCATCGTCCACAGTGGAAACGTCCAGCGGCAACGGGATCTGGTCAGGGTCCTCGGGCCGCGGGCCGCCCTCGCGGAACATCAGGCGGCGTTCCTTTAGACGGTCCCCGATCATGCGCCGCCAGCACACCGGGCCGTAGCCGCGCCGCTTCGACTTCTCCGACCGGAGAGGCCGGCCGCACTGCGCCCGGCGGCACCAGGCCGTCATGCCGCACTCCTCGCGTCCGCATCGAGCACGCCGAGCAGATAGAGGTACGCCTCGACCGCCTGCTGCCAGACAACGCCGTTGCCGGCGAGCTTCAGCTGCTGTGCGCGGGAGAGCCCGGGAACACCGGTGATCCAGCCAGCGGGGAGGCCCATCATCCACTCTGGAAGCTCGGGGTTCAGGACTCGTCCGCCGCGGGCTCCGGGAACGGTAGGAACGGGTGCGGGTCGTCCGAGGACGGCTTCCCATCGACGGATGGCTGGCTCGTACCCGGCCCAGTCCAGAACACGTCCGTCAGCGTCCAGCCGAGGTTCGTCGTCGGCTTGATGGAGTTGCGTTTCGCTGTCGCGTTCCGTGTCCCCCGCGAGTCCGCGACCTTCGGCGTGGGGAGCAGCGTTGATGCGAGGCTGTTCAGCGACGGCCGTACGGAGGCCCCGGGGCTTGGCGATTGGTTGTTCCCGTACGGCGTCGCTGTCGGCGTCGGCAGCAGATGCTCGACCTCGTCGGCCAGCGTCGGCCCGTGTCCGCCGGCTTTCCGCTTGGTCGGATGCTGCGATCCCCCGTTGACCGCGAGCTGCGCCGTCGGCGTCTTCAGCAACAGCGACGAGGAAGAACCGATCCCGCTTGTGCGGGGCACCCACTGCGGCAGCGGTGAGGCAACACCACGCGAAGCGATACCCGAGCGAGGCCAGGCTGGTCGCGACTCGCTCGAGTTCCCCAGCGGCAACGACTGCTGGGACGTTCTCCAGGAGGACGTATTGGGGTCGAAGTGCGCGAAGGCATCGATCGACCTCCGGCCAGAGCGCGCGGTCGTCATCAGCACCTTTCTGTTTGCCTGCAAGAGAGAACGGCTGGCACGGCCAGCCTGCGAAGACAAGCTCGACCGGCGCGAGCAACGCGACAAGATCCCAATCGACCGCGGTGATATCGCCGAGGTTCGGCACGCCGGGATACCGGTGCGCGAGCAGCGCCGCCGCGGCCGGGTCGAGATCGGCGAGCCACGCTGGCTCCGCGCCGAACACCTCGGCTGCCGCCATGTCCAGCGCGCCCGTGCCGGTGAACAGCGACCCGGACCTCATGCTTCCCCCGCCGGTCTCTCGCCAGTGAGCAGCGCGACGAGTTCGCGGAGCGTGCACGTCACCCACTGGTCGGCCGGGTTGGCGTTGCCGTGTCGCTTGTGGACGATCAGGCCCGCTAGCGCGTCGTCGTTTCCTCGCTCGACTTCCGCCTCGGCCGCCCAACCGGCGAGGTTGAGACGGGTGACGTTCTTGGCCTCGAGGACGATCCGACCGCCGCCGGGTGCGCGAACGCCGCCTATGTCGCCGCGGTCTTTGCCGCCGTTGCGGGCGCGCCGTTCGATGCGGTCGTCGACCTGGTCGGCGAGGTAGCCGACGATGCTTGTCTCGAAGCGGGTGCCAGCTTTCTTGGCTGAGGCACGGTTTCGGGTCATGCTGCTGCTCGTTTCGTGTTCGGGGCGGGGCGTGCAGTAGCGGCATTGGGGTGGTTGGCCGGGGAGGACGGTGAGGCCGCGGTGCCCGCAGTCGGGGCACGGGAGCATCGGGGTGGGCGCGGGGCCGGGGCCGATGAGCGGTCTCGTCCGGACGGTCATGGCACGGTCTCGACGCAGCACGGTCCGGCGTACTGTTTGTCGCCGACGCGTTCGACGGTGTCGCCGGGGTGGTACTTCTCGCCGCAGGTCGCGCAGTGGCCGGGGTAGGACGCGGTGAATATGGTGGATCGGCCGTCGATGGTGGCGGGTCGTCGGTTGCCGCCGGGTCGGCAGTGCGAGCACTGGTCGACCGGCAGTTCGGTGAGGCGGCAGCGTTCGACTTCGGGCGAGGGTTCGGCGGCGCGCATCTGGGCGGCGAGCAGAGAGATCTCGACGCGGTCGGATGCGGTGAGCGGGACGATGCGGCCGGTGACGGCGTCGCGGCGCTGGTTGGTGCTGCGCCACTGCTTCTCGGCCCGCTCGTCGAACTGGTCGGTCAAGAGATCACCTCGTCGAGGCTGCGCTTCAGTTGCATGTGGACCCAGCCGTCTTGCTCCGGCCCGAAGTCCGCGATGTACCCGTGTTTCATCGCGATCCGGTCGGCTTGAGGTGCGCAGTCGGCGCGGATCATGTCGTTCCACGCGTCTGGGTAGGTGGCTTCGAGGCGGGCGTCGAGCGCGCCCATCGCCCAGCCTGCGACGTACGACTGGTCGTCGTGCGGGCCGCCTTTGCTGGTGACGGTGACGAACGGCATCACCAGCCCGTATTCGGTTTCTTCGGGCTCGCTCACGTGGTGCTCCCGTGGAGTCGTTCGATGGTGGACCAGGTCGGGCAGGGCGCGTCCGGCCAGTACGGCTCGTACTCGCCTTCGCCGACCCAGCCCTCGACCCGTGCGCAGCCGCGGCATTCGAGCCGGTTCGCGCCGTTGAGCTTCGGTGCGTGGTCGCGGATCAACGCGCGGAGCACGCTGTTCTGCGGGATGTCCGGGATGGTCGCGAGGAGGTCGGCGTGCCGGTCGAGGACGAGTTGCCGTTCGACGGCTTCCCGTGCCTCGCGTTCCTCGGCGCGGGTACGCCTCTCGGCCGGTCGCGGCGTTTCGAGGAGCACGACGACTTCGGGCCCCACTGGTAGACGCGGGCCAGCCACGAATCCACCAGGCGAGAAGGGGACTTTCGGCACTGCGGGGATGTTCGGGATGGTGGGCGGGTCGAGGTAGTACGGCCCGGATCGGCCGGGTGCGGCGTCGGTGTCGTCGGTCGGCCACAGTTCGGTCGGCGGCGCGACCTCGCAGCCCTTGTGCATCCAGCCCTGCCCGGCAGCGGCGTGCGCACGGCAACCGACACCGGCGTCGATGCAGCCGGGGCAGAGGAGTCGCGGGTCGTCCTCGCCGCCGGGGATGGTTTCGAGGTGCGTGGTCGTTGGCTCGGCGCGCCCGCTGAACCCGGTCCCGCACGTGGCGCAGGTGCGCCAGGCGTCTCCTCGAACGACGGCGACAGCGTGCGCCAGCGACCGGCGCAGTCCGGCGGCGGTCACGGTCTCGCGCCTTCGGGCTTCGGCGCGGACTTGTGCCGCGGCAACTCGGCGTTGTCTTCCTTCTGGTCAGTGACGTTCCAGTACGTCTTGCCGCCGTCGCCGGAGAAGCACGCCGAGTTGCGGCGGTTCTGCCACAGCGGCGCGCCGGACATTTCGCTGTGGTCGTGCCAGTCCTCAGGATCATCGGTTAGCGGGGTCAGGTTTCCGAACCCGAGGAGAGTGTGCAACTGCTCGCGGGCCATCTCGGCAGACGCTCCGCTGTGACCGAAGGACGCGAACGCGGCGACTGCCGCCACGAGCGATGCGCTGTACACAGGGTCTTCGCCGAGCAGTTTCAGCTCACGACGGGCGTGCTCTACCAAGTTACTCATGCTTCCTCGTTTCGTTGGTGGCGCTCGTGTTCTCCGCGAGCGCTGTCCTCGTACAAGCCGAACGTCTTCTGCCGCAACAGGTGCGGTGCCAGCTTCGGGCGACAGATCAGGCACGGACGCAACGGCGGATCCGCATCGCGGTCCTCGAAACCGTCATCGCACTCGTGCTCGTCCTCGACGACCTCGTCCCCAGTCCGATCCAGAGTCACGACGCCCTCCTAGGTCTCAGCGTCCGCGGCTTGTGGTCGCACAACGCCGTCCCGACGTAGCCGTCCGCGTCGCAGCGGTCGCACTCGTCGATCGCGGCACGCCGGGCAGCGGCCTTCGCGTGCGCCTCCTCAGTGCGCGCCTTGTCCTTGGCGCGGTCCTGCGCGGCGTCCCACTCCCGGGCCTTGTCCCGCGCCGCACCACACGCACGGCACGCCCGCGTCGTCGGCTTCTCCAGGTGCTTCGGGCACCGCGCCGGCGGCCGACCCGCCGTCGTGCGCGGCTCCGCGACCGCGGCACGCCCGGCGACGTCCTCGTCCAGGTCCAGCCGGCCACCGTCGAGCACGTCCGCTGTTGCCGGGACTTCGTTCGCGAGCACTTCCCACGTGAGCCCGTCGACCTCGCCGACGTGCTCGTCGTGGATGCGCCGCAACTCGGCCGCCAGCTCGTGCCGCAGCAGCGGCGACTCGATCTGCCGTGCAGCTTTCAACCCGCCGCGCAGCACCTGCGGTTGCCGCCACACCTCATCGGAGCGGATGAAGGATCGGAGCAGGAACTCATCCGTTTCCCAGTCGATCAACACTTTGCGTGTCTTGCCGAGTTCGTCGAGCGCGTCCCGCAACGCTGATTCCTCGGACCAGCCGAGGTTCTTCAGCCACCGGCCGAACCTCACCGGTCCGCTGCCGCACTGGGTGGTGTGCGGTTCCGTCATCACCGCGAAGTACACGAGCTTCGCGGCATCGCTGTCCACATCCGACAGTCCCTGCCAGACAGTGAACAGCAGACGGGCGTGCGAGCGGGCCATTAAGCTGCGGTCTCCTTCCGGATCGGGGAGACCTGCGTGGCCAGCCGCGCCGCCTCAGCCGCGGAAACGCCTGCGGCGCGGAGCCGCTGGTACTCGTGCGGGTTTGCGCGCCACCGCAACAGGTCGGCGGCGGCCTGGTCGTCGGGGACCATCGCGGCGAGCAGCACAACCAGGGCGTGCGCGCCGGTCAGCGGGTCGTCGTACACCATCTCGGCGTCGGCGAGCATCGCCTCGACGAACATCATGTCGTCGCGGCGCACGGCGGCAACGAGTTTCTCGGCGGAGGGGACGAGGGTCTCAAGGTAGCGGTCGCCGGTCAGCGAGCGTGGGGGTCGGCGCGTCATCTCGCCTCCTTTCAGTTGTCGTGCAGGGTGGCTGTCATCTTTTGCGGACACCGAATCGGCGGTGGCGCGTGTCGTGGGTGGTGGCCGGGCGGGGCTTCTCGGCGGGAAGGGGTGAGCCCGCCCCGCCCGGCCACGGTCAGTGCCGAACGCCGGTGTGCGCTTCCGCAGCGGACGGCACTGGGCTCTGGTCGACGTCGACACGGAAGTCCTCAAGAGGAAGTGCAGCCGCCAGCGCGGAATGCGCCTGCGACAAGCCGATCGCGACCTCCGCGCGGCGCAACTCGCCCGGATCCTTTGGCTTCTTGTCGTAGGTGAACCGGCGCCACAACTCCTCGCCAGTCTCCAGCCACGCCTCCGCAGCCTCGACGTGCTCCTGCGCGTTCACGCCTCACCGCCCGCAGTCAGGTCCGGGTCGTCCGGCAACGTCGGGTCGTCGAGTTCGCCGGCCTCGGCCTTGGCCTGGTCCGTCAAGGCAGCGACCTCGCGCTCGATCACCTTCCGGCGTTCGGGGTCCGCCGTCTTCCACTCGTTCCGCAGATCCGCGACACGGGATTCCGGCGTCTCGACGAGCGGCTGCACGACGAACATCGCACTCTTCCCGCGCGACACCAGCAGAGGAACCTGCTTCCGCTTCTCCAGGTGGCTCAGGTGGGAGATCCGCGTCCCGCCGACCTCCTGTCCGCCGAACCGAACCGACGTGTCGCAGTACAGGGTGACGCGGCGCCCGACGTACGTCGCCGCGTCCGGTCCCCAGCACGCGACGAGCACGCGCCGCATGCTCTTGCCCGGCCGCCACACGCGCGGGAACTCGGCGAGCTTGATGTTCACCGGCTGCTCGGCGTTGCCCTTGCTGACCTTCTCGATCGTGAAGGTGCGCGGCCCGCCCAGCAGGTCGACCGCGTCGAGCTGGTCACTGGTCGGGGCGATGGTGTCCGACAAGTCCATCAGATCCTCATCTCCATCAGGGTGATCCGCTCGGTGGCGGGCAGTCCCTCGGTCTTCGCCGCGTACTCCGCGACCATCTCCGCAGCCGTCGTCTCGAACCGCTCCACCGCAGCGACGATCGCTTCCTGCCACGCCGGATCGGGGAACACCCGCTTGTGCCACATCGGCATCCCGCCCGAGAACGAGATGAAGTCCAGCCACTCCCGCCCGGACACGAGCAGCCCGGCCTGGCACTGAGCCACGTACTCGGCAGGCACCTCGCCGTCGAGGACCGTGCGCAGGTGCCCCTTGGCGCGCGGCGCTTTCACCTCGATAAGGCCGTCGTCACCGACGAGACCGTCCGGCGAGTAGCCGAGCTGCCAGGTTTCTTCCTTGCGGAGAAGGAAACCGACCTCGCGGACCGGACGCTTGTACACCTCGGCGTACAGCTCGCGCGCCCGCGGCTCGTCGTCGATGCCGCGGAGCATGTCGTCCCCGATGTAGGTGGGGTCGGTGTAGCCGGTGATCCGCTCGGCGACCAGTTGCACCGTGATGCCGCGGCTCTTGTCGTTCGCCGCCGGCTTCAGCGTCTTCGGGGTGATGAGCTGCCCGACGACGGACGCCGTGACGAGCCCACGGCGCTGGTCGTGCCATTCGTCTGAGCCCTGGATCACGTCCGGGTATTCGATGAGGGTCACTCGGCACCGCCGAGGATTCCTTGCTGGTAGCCGATCGCGACCGCTTCCGCCCGGTCCCCGACACCCAGCTTCTTGAACAGGCGGCGCGCGTGGGTTTTCACGGTGTCCGGCGACAGGAACAGACCGGCCGCGATGTCTGCGTTCGACTTGCCGCCCGCCATCCCTTGCAGGACCTGGAGTTCACGTTCCGAGAGCCCACCGTTGGCGGGTTCAGGTTTGCTGACCCGGTGGTGCGGGGCCTGGCTCGGACCGGTGGGAACGGTATCGAGCAGGAACCCGCCCCGCGTCAGGTGCGCGGCGAAGCTCGGCCAATCGTCGGCCGACACGGTGACGGCGTGGATGGTGGGGGCGCTCATCAGCGTGCCTTCCTGTAGAGCCGGGATTCGGCGGCGATGCGGTCGTCGGTCAGCCGATCGAGGTCGCCGTCGAGCCATGGGCCGCCGGTGTGCGGCGGGTCGGGTTGGTCGTCGAGGTGTCGGAGCGGGCGGCGCTTGTCGACCGCCAAGGCGATGGCGAGCAGGACGAGCACGAGCCCGACGCCGCCGATTGCCTGCTGCAGCGCGGTCATCACGGCACCTCCGAGACAGCACCGTTGGGTGCCTGGCCGTAGAAAGCGTTGATACCGTGCCGATCCAGGTACTCGATCACGGCCCTCCGATAGACCTCAGCCTTTGGGACGCCCATCTCCCGGGCGTGCTCATTCGCGGCATCGGCGTAGCGTCTCGTGATCTCAAAGCCTTCTCGAACGTTCTCGTCCGGTGACTTCCCGATGCGTTGCGGCTTCGAACGCGCCCTGGAGCCGAACCGCTCGATGACCTTCTTGACTGTTCCGTTGCTGGCACCGATCGAGACTTTGTCCGCCGGAACGCCCGCGTCCAACTGCTTGCGAATCTGCGTCACCTGCGGGCTGCTTGGCGTGCGCGAGCCCTTCGTTTTGGCGGGATTCGAATGCCCGCGCCCTTCGATGCGAAGGCCGACCATGCGCGCCACGTCGGCCGTGGTGTGGCCGGTTTTCGGTTTACCCCATCGTGCTTCGCCGCCGGTGCGCTGATCCATTCCCTCACCGATGACGACAGCAGAGGCCAGGACAACGGCGCGGTCGGGACACTCAAATCCGTTCTCCGCCTGCCACATCTCACGGAAGTCCTTGTATCCCAGCGCGATCCAGGCGCGCATCGCGACCAGTTCACGCACGGCATCCTCGAACTCGTCCACGGCCTTCGCGGCGTTGCGAAGAAGCCGCCGAGCGCGTTCCTGGATGATCGGGTCGTTCTTGTCGATCAGATCGGAGGTCGTCATGCGATCACCCCCGCCCGCTTCAACAGCTGGCGTGCCGCGTCGACCCGCGCCCACGTCTCCGGATCGCCGCCGACATCCGGGTGCGCGAGCCGGGCGGCACGGCGAAGCAGATCCGGGACCGCGGTGTGCCTGCTGCGCTCGGTGAACTCGGCGAGCCACCGGATGGCGTCATCCGCCGACGCGAACCCTGCCGGGGTCGACGATTCGATCGCGCGCCAGCCGGCGTACTGCTCGCCGCGGGCTGCGACGCCGTAACGGTCCAACGCCCGCAGGTGCTGCAAGCCGAGGGCGATGGCGCGCAAGTTGACTTGCCAGTCGGGGTCGACGTAGCCCCGGCCTTTGAACGCGTCGCACGGGTATGTGAGCGCGCCGAGTTTCGCGGAGGTGAAGGAGATCGCGACGCCGGGGTGTCGGACTTCGGCGCGGGCGCGGAGCATCCCGTCGCGTCGGACGTCGGCCTCGGATGCGACGACTCGGACCGCGACCGCCCCGGTGACCTTCAGGTGGTCGAGTTCGTCGGCGAGCAGTTCGAGCGTGGCGTCGAACTTCGCACGGAACGGGTTCCACCGCCGCGAAACGGTTTCCGGGTAGGGCCAGCGGGGCATGGGCTCGATCTGCCACAGCATCACGCCACCCCCGCCGGGTACTGGTCCCAGGTGCGACCGTCGAGTTCGCGGCCAGCGCGTGCTTTGCCGACACGACGCATGATCTGGCGGTGTCCCATGTCATCGAGCGGCGCGCCGATGAGCTGTTCCGGCGGGAGGAACCGGCCGATGCCGTGTCCGCGAGGTGCCCACATTCCCCATTGTTTGAATAGGAACGGCACGCGAACCGTCGCGCACTGGTCTCGGAGGGAACGCGCCCACTCGGGATCCATCGGCCGTGCACCCGGGCCGGACTCGCCGCCGACGACCACCCAGTCGAGCCGCTTTGCCGGTGTCGCCCAGAGACCGGGCTCACCGTGTTGGCCGCGCACGACGTCGAGGTGCGTCCCGCCGCCTGCGGTGTAGGCGATCCTGGTCAGGTTGATCGGTCCGAGCAGCGGTTCAGCAGAGATCCACCGGACGGCGGCCGGGGTTTCGAGCAGTGCCGGGATACGGATGTCCGCCCACTTCTGGTCCTCCGTGGACACACCCAGCCACACGTTCCGCAGCGGCCAGCCGTCACCGAGCACGTCGCCCTGGTCCATGTTGTTCGCGAGGAACACCTGCTCGCGGAATCGCTCGTCGTTGAGCAGGGCCCGCATCCGACCGTGCCGCTTCGTCAGCACCTGGAACGTGTGCTGCTGCGCCGCCGCCATCACGCCGAAGATCCGCGCGATGAAACTGTCCGGCACGTCGTCGTGGAACAGGTCGGACATCGAGTTCACGAACACACGGCGCGGCTTCCGCCACCGCAACGGCACATCCAACCGATCCGGATGCAACGTCACCGTCGCGAACGACCCCTTGCCGTGGAAACGCTCGTGCAGCGTCTCCGCGTAACAGTGATCGCAACCCGGGCTGACCTTCGTGCACCCGGTCACCGGGTTCCACGTCGCGTCCGTCCACTCGATCTTGCTGGCGTCGCTCATACCGCACCGCCCGGCTTCGGCCCCGGCGACCACGGCTCCCACTCGTCCAGGCTGATCGGCCCGGTCGCGGTGACCCGTCCCTCGTCCACGAACACGGCCACGCCGTACTGCGCTGTCGGGTCCGGCCGTGCGGACGTGACCGTCCGGATCACGCGATCTGCCAGACGACGAACCTTCATTCCCCTGCAGGGCGTGTGACTCCACCACCGACGAGGCGGCGACTGCACCGGCTTGTCCGCGTGAAAACGCTCGAACTCCGGCTCAGGCTCCGGCGGCCACGGTTCCCGGCCCGGCCCACGCAACACCCGGAACCCAGCCGCCGCGATCGCCGCGAGCGTCTTCTCCGCGTGCGCCCGCGCCGTCGGCCGCGCCCACTCGGCAGGCGCGTTGTCCGTGAGCACATCGGCGAGGAGATCCCCGTCAACGAACCCCGGCACCGCCTGCCGTTCCTGCGCACGCTCCAACGTCAACCGCGCCACGACCGCGCGCAACTCTCCGATCGTCGCGGAAGCCTTGCCGTACAAACGGTTCCGCTCGCGAAGTTCGCGCGCGAGCTTCTGCTCCCGCGTCGGCTCGTCCGTGGGCCGAAGCCTCGACCGCAGCTTCTCCCGACCGATCTCCCTGCGGTGTTCCTCCCACCCCGCAATGTCGCCGACCTCCTTCCCACACCCGCACACCCCGTGGTCCAACCGGTTGTGCGGTTCCGGGAACGCCGGATGCGCCGACAACACGACGACGCCGTTCTCCTTGTACTCCACGGCAGCCTCGCTCATCGCGCACCAAGCCCTTCGACCGTGCCAGCCGCCACGTAGTCGGTCAGCTGCGCGAGCGTGATCTCGCAGTGGCTATCGCCGGAAACCCACCGACTGATGTCGCCGTGGTCGCTGTCCCAGACGCGAACTTTGACGTCGGCGATCCGCGCGAACACGTACACGCCGGTCCAGTCCGTCACCGTCTGGATGGTGATCTTCTTGTCGGTCAAGGTCTTTGCCCAGACGAGAACGCCGCCAGCTCCATCGCTACCGGTGATCTGGAGATCTAGTCCGTTCGGTAGCCCCTTGTCTACGTTGACTCGCGGAAGGTGCGGGAAGGCACGCAAGTGAGCCGCCAACACCTCCAGCTCATCCGCGAGCGTGAGCGTGGCCGTTTTGATCGTCGCCTCAGTCATTTCGGCTTGTCCTCCCCATTTCCAGCCTTGCGCTGCTCCGCACGGCGCGTGATCGACGAACCCGGCGTCGTCATCCCCTCGGCACGCTGATACTCGGACGTCCTCTTCTGCTGCTCCGTACGGTCTTCGCCCAACTCCTGGCGCAAGATCCGACCCAGCTTGCCCATCACGCACCCATCCCCACCGGAGCCAGACGCGCCAACTCGTGCGCGGAGAGGAACCCGACCAAGTCGTTGCGCCGCAACAAGTCCGCACGCACATCGACCGTGACCGATACCCGACGTCCACATCGGATCAGTCCCACAACGGACAGGACCGCGCGATTCGCGCCAAGCTCCCCGTGCACCGGGGAACGCGACGACAAACTCGCGACCCACGCCTGAAACCCAGACACGTCGTCGTCGCGCAGCCGAACAGAAGGCGCGCCCGCAACCGAAATCGCACCCACACGCTTGTGCGCGACCGACTGCGCATGGTCGAGAACCGCCCGGATGGTGTCGAAGTCGTTCACGGCCACACCCCCACGCCAGCCGCGACACCAAGCACGCCCGCCGCAGCGAAACAACCCACCACCACACCAGCCGCGCCCACCGTCGACACCCACCGCACCACCGCAGCAGCACGCGGAAACCGCGGCTCCACAACCCGGAACGCCGGCTGCGTCGGCATGTACTCCACCGACACCGGCTCGCGCACCACCGGGAACGGCGTCGTCGCAACGTCATCCCGCCACGCGCGCAGCATCGCGCCCAGCAAGTCCTGCTCCGCGAGCACACCCCGAACGGTCAGCAACTGCGTCACCTCGCCGCTCACCGGTTGATCACCTCAGCGGCCGCGTCCTGCAACGACGTCCGATAGCCCTCCAGCATCGCCACCGCGTTACCGAGCTGCTCCACCGCCGCACGGATCGCGCCCTGCACGTCCTCCGCGTTCTGACGCAAGCGCTCGTTGAGCTGAGACGACTCCCCCAGCACCGCGACAACCCCGGCAACAGCCTCGTCCAGCGCGGCGTGAAGCTGCGCCGCCTGCCCCTTCACCTGCTCCGCCTGCGCAACCGGTACCTGCCCGCCGACCGCCATCAACTGGGCAGCCATCTCCGCCTGAGTGCTCATCGCGTCGACCCCTTGCCTCGCTCGTAAGCGACCGCAGCCTGCAACCGATCGGCCAGCTTTTCGGCCTCCTCCAACGACAACCGCAGCTCCTGAACCCACACCGCGGTGGGAGTGCTGTAGACGGTGGGGACCGGATCGACCTGCCCTCCGACCGGCACCAGCGGCGACTGGCCCCACTGGGCCGTTTTCTCGCCGCTGAGCACAAACACCTCGTCGGGCTCCGACAGCTCGCCCTCGACGACGATCGACGTGACCGACAGATCCGCCACCGGGAAGTCGTGATCGCACGCGTTGATGTACTCGCGGGCGGCGTCTGGAGTGCAGAACGCCACCTGTGCGCCCTCGCCCTTGGCCTCGACGATGTGAACAACCGCGCCGATGCTCATCGCACGAGCCCCCACACCGCGCGCACCACACCGAACACCGCCACCGTCGACAACCAGCCACGCTCACGCCGGTAAATCCGGTACACGTCCACCAAACCCACACGCGACCGGCAATGCCGCCCCCGTCTGGCAGAATGCTTCCTGGTCATGAGGCCAACTCCTCTTGATCTGGGCCCGGTGTTCACCGCACCGGGCCGACTTATTTCGATGGGGAAACTCAGCCGACGAGCAGCAGGTCGCCGCTGCCGCCCAACCGCTTGTGCAGTTCGTGCAAGCCCTTCACCGTCACCCGCGCCTGCCGCGTCGGGACCCGGTCGCCCTCGGCGTCCACGTAGCTCCCCGCCCGCACCGACAACCGGCCCAGGTCGAGCTGCCGCTGATACGGCAGCCCCGACGTCAGATCAATCCACCCGATCTGCCGCAACGTCGCGAACAACCGCCGCTGGCCGGTAGAGATCGACGGGTCCCGGTTCAAGATCTGCGCCGCCTCACGCACCGAGTAATCACCGTCCGCCGACGCAAGCTCGTTCCACGACCGCGCGGCCGGTTCCAGCTCCGCGTTCCGCTTCAACGCCGCGACATACCGCTCCGCCATCTCCAGCTCGCTCATCGGCTTCTCGCGGGTGTCCACGACGCCGGTTTCCCTGAGCTCCCGGAGGATCTGCTTCACCCGGGACTTCAGCGTCTTCGCCGACGGGAGGGTCGACCGGAAGATCAGCTCCCAGATCCCGTCCTCATAGATGACGGTCATTCGCTGCGGGCCACCAGGGGTGCGGCAGATCGCCGTACCCTTCTCTTCGTCGTCGAGCATCTTGAGTGCATCGCTGGTCCGGGAGTACTTGAGGGCGCGGGCGAACGCAGGCGCTTGAACGAACGGGGTGCCGTCCTCGGCGAGCCCGAAGTGCTCGACCGCCAGGCCGTCACCGGCCGCGGTGAACAGGTCCAACTCGGACACGGTGGTCTCCCTCTGGTTAGGCGGCGATGCTGCGAGCGGCGGCTTGTCTTGCGATCCCGGAGCGCATGGGAGTCAGCAGCGCGGCAAGCCGGTCGCGCTGGTGTTCGGTGAGCGGGGGCCACGTCGCGACGACCGCGCCGGCGCGTGTCCGCATCTCTGCCCGCAGCTGGTCAGCGGCCGAGCTCACCGAATCCGTTGCATTGCGAACACGGCTTCTCCCCTTTGCGCGGGTCCCGTGGATCGATGAGCACGGTTCCGCGGCCGGTGCACATTCCGCAGGTGTAGCGACGGGGCGGCTTTGGGCCGGGCTTGCCGGGGCCTGCGAGGTGGAGCACTCACGCCGCCTGGTCATCAGGTACCACCAGGAGATCGGACGGCTTTACCTTGAGGACCCGGCATAGGGCTTTGAAGTTCGGCGCGTCCGGCTGGAAACGACCGGCTTCCCAGTGAGCGACCGCGGATCGATCCACGTGGACCTTGCGAGCAAGGTGCTCCTGAGTCAGCCCAGCCATCTCGCGTGCGGCCTTCAGCTTGGCCCCGTCTACGAGAAGAGTTGAGGATCTCACGGGACTCACATTAACTCGCACATGCTCACATGTCTACAGCAGATTCCGCACCTCACGGGACTTTGAGCGACTAAAAGCGAGTATGTAACACTCTCACCTGCAAGAACGACGTCTCATCGCAACTAGACAACTCACGTTTACTCACGTCATCATGACCGCGTGAGCAGGGATGGTTACGCGACGGGAACCCTCGGTTGGTGGATGGACGACCGACGCGGCGAACTGGACATGACATGGGACGAGGTGGCCGCAGCGGCGCGCATCTCTGTCGGCAACCTCTACCGAATCGCAAGCGACCCCGGCGCGGCTCAAAGGATGCGGTCCACCTCAAAGAAAGGCATCGAACGCGCTCTGCTGTGGGAGAGCGGCAGCGTGGACACAGTCGCCGAGGGCGGCGAGCCCACACGGCTGCCGACCGAACGAACCGCAGCCGATCGACCGCGACGGCCGCGCCATGAGTGGTCCGCGCGGCAACGCGCGAAGATTCTCGCGATGAGCTTCGAGGACGCGCTCGACCTCGCTGAGCAGATCTACGGCGGCAGCGGTGAAGACGCCGCCTGGACCTGGCTTCGCGAGGCAGCTCAGCTAAAGCTGGAGGCCGCCGGCATCGAGGTCCCGGAACGATCTTCCCCGAACTAATGTTCGACTATTCGAGTGACGTTGTGAAACGCGATGTCACGCAAGAAGGATATCCCTCCTGACCGGCCCAACACGGGCCGCGCGAATAGCCCAACAAGGGCTACCGAATGGAGGGGCTTCGTGACAATGAGGTCAACCAGGCGGCCACAGGTGCTGACCGCCGACCGGCTCTACACCGCCGCAATCGTCGTCGGAACAACTTTGATCCCGCACCTCGTGTTGGGAATCGTCGGCGATTGGCCGATTCAGGCGTTCAACCTGCACCTGGTGCTCGTGCTTCTGCTCGTCGGGTTCGGCTGGCGCAGCGACATCCAGATCGCCGCGGTCGCCACGGTGCATGAGGACCGCCGATTCGAGCAGATCGCTCGATATCTCGAAGAAGACGATCGGTGACCAAGAGCGGCGGAGTAGCTACGGGCCGCTTCCCCCGGCCAACCGCCGCTATCCTCGTAAAACTGCGGGGGGGGGGGGGCTTCTTCAGCCTCTTTTCCCCTCACCCCGGCTAAACCTTGGGGCTCACCTCAACTGTATTCGAATCAAAACGGCGAGCACCTTTGCCCGGCGAATGCAGCTTGATCGACATCAGCATGTCGACAATCGGTCGACGACATTCGGTGATCATCTCTTCCCATGCCGCTTCAACATCATCGGCTAGCACCAGAGGGGCCAGAAGGTCCGCCCGACCGACCTCGGCGAGCAGAGCATCGATCTCTTGGAGGCGCTCCTTCGCCCAACGCCTGCCCTCGCGAAGCTCGACCTCGGCGTCCTCCGCTGCGCCGCCGTCCTCGGCAGCCATGAACATCCGCGTCAGCTGCGTCCGTCGGCTCACCACCCGTTCACGCTCGGCGCGCAGCTCCGCGACGCTGGGGCCCGAAGGCGGCATCTGCAGGAGGTCAACCGCGTCATCCCGCTGCAGCCGGGCTACGACGAGAGCACCGATCCATGCGTCAGCATGGTCTCCGCGCCGCGCAACATGACCGATACCGTTCGCGCCACAGCGGTACCTGTGGACGCCGTTGTAACTCGGGCCCGCGTAGACCGGGTCACCACACTTCCCGCACCGGGCAATGCCCGACAACATGTGACGGGGCGTCGGCTTGGAATGCTTCCGCGCCGGGTCGCCCAACAACGCCACAAGTGCACGCCACTTCTCCTCCGGAACGATCTCATCCCATACGGCATCCACAAGCTTGCCGCCGGCGGGTCGCAATCCGGCATTCCGCGCTTTCAGCAGGAGCGCCCGCACAGACGGCTCACTCCACTCAGAAGGCTCCCCGGTGCGCTTCTTACCCGTCCGGATCCGGCCGGACAGGAGCCCGGACGAGTTCCACAACCGAGCGACCGCAGCCAGAGTCCCGCCCGCGAGAAGAATGTCGTACCCCAGCCGGATCGCCGCGGCCTGTTCCGGATGGTGCGTGATCCGATCCGGCATGAAGCCGAACGGGACAGGTCCGGGAGCTGGTTTGCCCATCTCGGCAGCCTGCTGGTAGGCGTCGCTCTGCCGCTGCCCTTTGATCTTGATCTCCGCGCGGGCCTGGCCCGCGAGGAAGTCCGCGATCATCTGCCCCATCGTTGTGCCCATGTCGAGGTCGCTGCCGTCGATGAAGCTGAGAACAATCTTGTGCTTCTCCGCAGCCTCGAACAGCCGCACCTGTTCCTGGCGATTGCGCAACAACCGATCCATACGGTGAGCGATGATCCGCTTCACCAGCCCGGCCTCGACCCGAACCAGCATCGCCTCGAAACCCGGCCGGGGCTTGCTGGCATCTGCCGCGCTCTTGTCGTTGTCGACGTGCTCCATCCCCATCGGCCAGCCGCGGGCCTCCCTCAGCTGGTGCCCCCGCTCCCGCTGGCGTTCTACGCCCAGCTCTTCCCCGGTCTTGTCATCGGAGATCCGCAGGTAGAGGTCTGTTACCCCATCGGGTCTCGGAAGGTCGGTCGCCACCTATGCGAAATTACCACCACCCGGTCGCCTTCGGAAAGGACCAGGTCCAGTTCGCCCTCGCGGCAGTGCCAGTTCCGGCTGAGCAGGACCATGCCGGCGGCCTGGAGATGCCGGGCGGCGAGGTCCTCGCCCCAGCGGCCGAACGTCCGGCGCCAGGCCGCGCCAGGGTGCGGGCCGTCGTTCATGGTGTCCCCCTCGGACAGCGCGAGCACCGTCGATCACGGTGCGTGTGTTGTCACGATCGCAGCGTGATCAAACCCAGCGCCAGGGGGATCCGGAGCAGCTGTGGATAACCCGGGGGTTGTGGATCAGAACTGGTCTGAGGAGGTGAGAGCCAGGTGGATTGTCAGTGTGGTGTGCGGGGGGCGGAGAACGACGAAGGCCACCCGGGCGAAGTGCCGGGTGGCCTCGTGGCGAAAGCAAGCAGTGGGGTCAGCCCGAGAACGGGCCGTCCTCGGGGAGCCGCAGGTCGGGTTTGTCGAGTTCTTCGACGTTGACGTCCTTGAAGGTGATGACCCGGACGTGCTTCACGAACCGGGCGGGGCGGTACATGTCCCACACCCAGGCGTCCGACATGCGCACCTCGAAGTACACCTCGCCGCCGCCGTCGCGGACCTGCACGTCCACCGCGTTGGCCAGGTAGAACCGCCGCTCGGTCTCCACCACGTACGAGAACTGGCCCACTATGTCGCGGTACTCGCGGTACAGCGAGAGCTCCATCTCGGTCTCGTACTTCTCGAGATCCTCTGCGCTCATGAAATCCGCGCCCCTCCTCGCGTTCGTCCTGCTCCGGCGGCGGAGCGTTCATTCTTACCCACCGAGCGGCCCGGGGCACGGACCGGCCCGCCCGCTTTTTCCAGGGCATTCTCCAGTGCAGCGTAGGTGAGCACGACCGGATGCGGGGCAGTGAGTCCGTGCGCGAGGGCGACAGTGGCGACATTCGTGTAGGACCAGCGGTGCACCGGGCTCGGGCCGTGCTCACTCAGCGCAGCCAGATGGTCCGAGGTGCTGTAGCCCTTGTGCACGTCGAAGCCGTATGCCGGCAACTCTTCGTGCAGGCCGGCCATGATCCGGTCCCTCGTCACCTTCGCCAGGACCGACGCCGCCGCGATGCTCGCGACGCTGCGGTCTCCCTTGATCACCGCGACATTCGGCGCGGGAATGCCGGGAACGGGGAAACCGTCGGTGAGGACGTAGCCGGGATGGGTGCGCAGTCCGGCGACGGCGCGGCGCATGCCTTCCAGGTTCATCACCCGGATGCCGAGCAGGTCCACCTGCTCGGAAGGAATGACGATCACCGAGTAGTCGAGGGCGCGTTGCAGAACCCGGTCGTAAACCCGGTCCCGGGCCTTCGCGGTGAGCATTTTCGAATCGGTCAGCTCGGGCAGGCGCGCACCGTCGCCGGGACGGAGCACGCAGGACGCCACCACAAGCGGGCCCGCGCAGGCTCCGGCACCGGCTTCGTCCACGCCGGCGACCGGGCCGAGGCCGCGTCGTTCGAGTGCGCCTTGCAGACCCCAGAACAGCTCGCCGCGCACCACAGCACGCGGCGGGCGCAGCGGTTCTGCCGGAGTGCGGGGAGGAGGGAGAGTCACCGAAACACCACCCGGGAGTCGCGGACGACGGAGCGCACCGCTTACCGTCTCCGGCCGGCCGCCTTGCGGAGGCCTGCCTTCAACCGGCGTCCGACGAAGAGCGTCGGCACCGCGGTGGCGAAACCGATGCCGAGCGGCAGCCCCTGCTGCCACGCGGGTGCGCCGAGCGCGACCGGCTGGGCGTTCTCCTGCGGATTGTGGTCCGAGATCCCGCCCCAGCGGCTCGGCGGCAGCACGATCACGCGGGCCTTGCCGATGACGTCGTCGACCGGCACCGCGCCGTTCGGTCCGCCGCCGCCCTGATAGCGCGAGTCGGCGGAGTTGTTGCGGTTGTCGCCCATCACCCAGAGCGCGCCCTGCGGGACCTTCACCGGGGCGAACGGCTCCTGCACGCGATGGTGGTCGTCTTCCCAGTGGATGTAGGGCTCGTCGAGGGCCTTGCCGTCGACGATCACCCGGTTGCGGTCGTCGCAGCACTGGACGGTCTGGCCGCCGGTGGCGATGACGCGCTTGACGAAGTCCCGCTCGTCCGGCGGCGCGAAGCCGACCAGCGAGCCGAGGCCGCGCAGCGCGCGCACGACGATGTTGCTCGACTCCTGCGGCGCGATCTCGTTCTCGGTCCACGCGGGCGGGCCCTTGAACACGATCACGTCCCCCGGGGAGGGGTCGGTGAAGTCGTAGGTGACGCGATCGACCAGGATCCGGTCGCCGGTGCAGCTCGGGCAGCCGTGCAGCGTGGACTCCATGGACCCCGACGGGATCATGTAGACCTTGGCGAGGAACGCCTGGATCAGGATCGTGAGCACCAGGGCGATCACGATCAGGATCGGCAGTTCCTTCCAGAACGACCGCTTTTTCGAGGACTTGCCCCGCCGGTGCGACCCCCGACGCCCGCCGGACCGTTCCTGGTCCTCGTCCGGGCGTTCGGGGCCGTCCTCATCGGCGTTCCGCGACACAGGTTCGACCACGTCGCCAGGCTACCGGTAACCGGCTCGTCACTCAGGAGGCGGAGGTGGTCTCGCGGTTCTCGCGGCGCTCCTTGATCTTGGCCTTCTTGCCGCGCAGCTCGCGCAGGTAGTACAGCTTCGCCCGGCGGACGTCGCCGCGCTTGAAGACCTCGACCTCGGCCAGGTTCGGCGAGTGCACCGGGAAGGTGCGCTCGACGCCGACGCCGAACGAAACCTTGCGCACGGTGAAGGTCTCCCGGATGCCGCCGCCCTGACGGCGGATCACGACGCCCTGGAAGACCTGGTTGCGCTCGCGGTTGCCCTCGATGACGCGGACGTGCACCTTGAGCGTGTCGCCGGGGCGGAAGTCCGGGATGTCGGAACGCAGTGACTGCGCGTCCAGCGCGTCCAGGGTGTTCATCGGTGGTCCGTCCTCGTATTCGTGTGGCTTACGTACAGCTTGAGCGCGCAGTGGAGTTCACTGCGACTAGCCCGGGGCTGATGGCATTCACGGTTGGCGTCGCGGCTTACTTGAGTATCGAAGCGTTCGCATATCAAGTAACACTGCACGCCACACCAACTGATTCATTATGGCAGAGGCCCCCGGAGACCTCGCACGGGGCCTATCCGGGCTGGTCGTCCAGCCCGTCGAGCACCTCGCGGTCCCGTTTGTCCAGGCTCCCCTCGGGCAGCTGGGCCAGCAGATCCGGCCGCCGCCGCGCGGTGCGTTCCAGCGCCTGGTCGCGCCGCCAGCGGTCGATGAGCGCGTGGTTGCCCGAGCGCAGCACGTCCGGAACCGCCAGGTCGCGCCACACCTCCGGGCGGGTGTAGCTGGGGCCTTCGAGCAGGCCGTCGGAGAACGAGTCCTCGGCAGCCGACCGTGCGTTGCCGAGCACGCCGGGCAGCAGCCGGACCACGGCCTCGACGATCACCAGCACCGCGGCCTCGCCGCCGACCAGCACATAGTCGCCGATCGAGACCTCGTCGACCGGCATCCGGCGGGCCGCGTCGTCGACGACCCGCTGGTCGATGCCCTCGTAGCGGCCGCAGGCGAACACCAGATGCTTTTCCGCGGCGTAGGAGTGCGCCAGCTCCTGGGTGAATGGCTTGCCCGCCGGGGTCGGGACCACGAGCCGGGTCCCGTCGCCGCACACGTCGTCCAGCGCCGGGCCCCAGATCTGCGGCTTCATGACCATGCCGGGGCCGCCGCCGTACGGCGCGTCGTCGACCGCGCGGTGCACGTCATGGGTCCAGTCGCGCAGGTCGTGCACGCCGACCTCGATGAGGCCGCGGTCGATCGCCCGGCCCAGCAGCGCGGCGCGCAGCGGGTCGAGGTACTCGGGGAAAATGGTGACGACGTCGATGCGCAAGCGGTTACCAGTTCCAGTACTCGGTGGCCTCGGCGTGCCACGGGCTCGGGACGTCCTGGTCGATCGCGAAGGCCATGCCGAGCCCCTTCGCGATCTTGATGCTGCGGTGCAGGGTCTTGCGGATCGGCGACCCGGCGGGCAGCCCGTTGTCGTCCGACCAGGTCTCGGTCTGCGTGACGCAGGTGCGCGCTCCGAAACGGGCGTTCGAGCACGGAGCCGGCGCGCCCCACGTCTGCAGGTGCTCGAAGTGGACGACCTTGCCCGAGCTCTTCTCGGTGATCGTCCCGCGCGCGACGAGCCGGTAGTCGGTGGACGGCACGGTCCAGCGCACGTAGTGCTGGCGGCCGCCGTCGGACGGGATCGGCGTGCAGGTGGAGCCGGTGCACACGGATTCTTCGGTGACCCGCTCCGTGTAGTACGTGCCGTTGCCGTCCCAGCCGTCGATCAGCACCCAGTCGCCCGAGCGGACGAAGTGCTCGGCGGTCGCGGGCGGCCAGGTGACCGGGTCGCCCCAGGTGATCTGCGATTCGGTGGCCGACTGCGGCGACCAGGCCCACTGGAACGCCTTCTCCCCCGGCGGCGCGTACTGGCCGGCGCTGCGCTGGAACATCAGCGAAAAGTCGCCGTACACCGGCGAAGCGGCCTGCGCGGGCGGCGCGGCGAAAGCGGTGGCCAGAACGGCTGCGAAAACAGCCTTCGTCCAGAACTTCACGAACTCCCCCTCAGTCAGCGTCGAGGAGGCCTTCGGGCGGATCGAGCACGACCCGGCCCCCCGCGACATCCACCACCGGAACGATGGCGCGGACGAAAGGTACCAAGACCGAGCGTCCGTCATGATCGAGTTCGAGCAATTCCCCGGCGGGCGAGTGGACCACTTCGACGACCTTGCCCACGACCGTCCCGTCGGCCAGTTCGGCACGAAGCCCGGCCAGTTCGTGGTCGTAGAACTCGTCCGGGTCGCCGGTGGGCGGCAGCGAGTCGGTGTCCGCCAGCAGCAGGGCGCCGCGGAGGGTTTCCGCGACGTCGCGCGTGAGCACTTCCTCGAAACGCACCAGCAGCCGCCCGCTGTGTTCGCGGGCGGCTGCGATGGTGAGTTCTCTCGTGCTGCCGTCGCGCAGCTTCGTCGTGACGACCGCACCGATCGCGAACCGCTGCTGCGGCGAATCCGTGCGCACGTCGACCGCGAGCTCGCCGCGGATGCCGTGCGCCTTCGCGATACGGCCGACTACGACGTCCATACCTGACCGTTTCCGAGAATCTCGGGTCAGCGATCGGTGTCGACGACGTCCACGCGGACGCCTCGGCCGCCGATGCCGCCCATCACGGTGCGCAGAGCGGTCGCGGTGCGCCCGCCCCGGCCGATCACCTTGCCGAGATCGTCGGGGTGGACGTGCACCTCAAGCGTGCGGCCACGACGCGTGGTCAGCAGCTCGACCCGGACCTCGTCCGGGTTGTCGACGATCCCGCGCACCAGGTGCTCGAGGGAGTCGGCGAGGAAGCTCACTCGGACTTCTCGCCCTCAGCGGCTTCCGCCTTCTCGGCCTCGGCCTTCTTCGGGGCCGACTTCTTCTTCGGCGTGGTGGCCTCGGTGGAGGGCTCCTCGCCGGCCGCGGCCAGCGCCGCGTTGAACAGGTCCTGCTTGGACGGCTTCGGCTCGGCCACCTTCAGGGTGCCCTCGGCGCCCGGCAGGCCCTTGAACTTCTGCCAGTCGCCGGTGATCTCGAGGATGCGCTGGACCGGCTCGGTCGGCTGCGCGCCGACGCCCAGCCAGTACTGCGCCCGCTCGGTGTCGACCTCGATGAAGCTCGGCTCTTCCTTCGGGTGGTACTTGCCGATCGTCTCGATGGCCTTGCCGTCCCGGCGGGTCCGCGCGTCGGCGATGATGATGCGGTAGTACGGCGCACGGATCTTGCCGAGGCGCTGCAGCTTGATCTTGACGGCCACGGGTGTGGGTACTCCTCAGTGCTGTGTGGTGCAGGGCGCGCGCCGAACCCGTGGGGACAGGCTTGCGGCGCCCGGAGGTCAGGAGCTTCCACACGGCGAGAGGGTCCGGCGGAAGCGGGCAAGCAAACATTCTGCCAGATGCCCGTCGCCGTGCCCGCACAAGGCCCCGGTTAGACGTGCGTGACCAGCGTCAGAAGGACGCGAGGCCGAGCGCGCCGAGCAGGATCGCGACCGCGGGCAGGAAGTTGTTGACCGCGTGCGCGACGATGCTGCCCGCCAGCCGTCCGGTGGACAGCCGGGCCAGCCCGATCGGGATGGAGATCACCAGCAGCAGCGTGGTGCGCAGCGGTTCCAGGTGGCTGGCCGCGAAGACCGCGGTGGACAGCAGGAACGCGGCGACCCGGCCCCAGCGCTCGCTGCGCCACTGCAGCCGCTCGACCGCACCCCAGAGCAGGCCGCGGTAGATGATCTCCTCGCAGATCGGCCCGAGCAGCCACAGGTAGCCGAACATCACCGCGGCGGCGGGCACGGACATCTTGCGGTCGTCGACCAGCGCGCTGATCGCCGACGTCGCGTCCGCCGAGCCGACCAGCTGGGTCCACACGTAGGCGCTCAGCGAGGTGAGCACGAGGCCGAGCATGCCGAATTTGAGCCCGGTCCAGACGTCCGCCCAGCGCCATTCGAGCCGCAGGTCGAGTTTCGGGCCGTTGCCGCGCACGACGGTGATCAGCACCGCGACGCCCGCGGCGATCATGGTGGGCAGCATCGTGCCGAGCAGCACCGTGCCGATCGGCAGGGGCCGGCCCGGAGCCGTCGGGCCGGCGAGCGCGCCGATGAACGCGGCCGACGCCAGCAGCACCGCCTCGACCAGCAGGAACGCCCCGAATCCCCAGCGATGAGCCGGGAACGCGGTCGGTTCGGCCACGAAGTCCTCCGGGGAGAGCGCACGAGAGAGTGGTTCACGGGGCTGTGATGTGGTCACGCCCGCCTCCCCGTGCTCGCTCTGCTCACCGGTCGAGCCTAGCGGCCGAAATGGTTTCGCACAGTACTCGAGCGGTCACCGGTTTCCGTCAATGTCCGGTGAAGAGAAGGACGGCGGGCGGCAGGTTGTTGGCCGCGTGCGCGAGCACGCTCGCCGAGGTCCGGCCGGAAAACTGCCGCGCCAGCCCGAGGACAAGACCCTGTCCGAACAGCGCGATCGTGCGCGTGGTCTCGCCGTGCAGCAGCGCGAACACCAGCGAGGTGAGCACGAGCACCACCCACGGCGGGATCTTGTAGTGCAGCAGGGCGTTCCACAGCGCACCGCGCAAAAGGAGTTCCTCGGTGAGCGGGACGGCGATCACCAGCACCAGCGCGGTCGCGATCAGCCAGACCGGGCTGCCGCCGGACACGTCGGGCAGGTCGGTGAGCGGGCTGTCGGACACCTCGTCGCCGCCGAAGACCGCTATTTCGGCGGCGTTCAGCACGAAGCCGACGACGAGCGCGAGCAGGCCGCAGGCGAGGCCGATGCGGAGATCGCGGCCGCGGGTGCGAAGTCCGAAGTCGCGTTCGAGGCCAGAGCCGTACCGCAGCGAGGCGATCGCCGGGCCGAGGCCGAGGATCAGGTTCGGCAGGAACGCCAGCAGCAGCAACGGTCCCGCGTACGCCTCGACCGGGTCGTCGTCGCCGACGTGCCGGTTGAAGGCGGCCGCGGTGAGGAGGGTGACGAGGTAGTAGCCGGCTACGCCGAAAAAGAACGCGGCGAATGCCCAATGGGCGCCCAGAATTCGCTTTCCCCCACCGTCTTCGGCCACGGGTTCACGCTATGTGCCTGTGTTGTGGCGCATCGAGGCGGGGTCGTCTCGCGATCGCTGCCGGGAATGCGCCCCAATGTGGCATTGGGTGCGTCTGACGCACCGAACGCCACATTGGGTGCGTTCAGCGCAACCAACGCCGCATTGGGGACGTCTCCCGCACCGAACGCGGTCCGAGGTCGTCAGTGGAAGACGGTGCCGCCCAAGACGATGTGCGTCGGGTGGTGCAGCGCGGCCAGGTCGGCGCGCGGGTCGTCGGCGTAAACGATCAGGTCGGCTGGGGCACCGTGCTCGATGCCGGGGTGGCCCAGCCATTCGCGCGCTTCCCAGGAAGCACTCGCGAGAGCCTGCGTACGCGACATGCCCGCGCGGTGGAGTGCTTCGACCTCGTCGGCGATACGGCCGTGCGCGACCATGCCGCCCGCGTCCGTACCCGCGAAGACGCGTACGCCCGCTTCGACCGCTGAGGACACCATCTCGCCCACCCCGGCGTGCAGTGCGCGCATGTGGGCCGCGTACGTCGGGTACTTGCCTGCCTTGTCCGCGATGCCCGGGAAGTTCTCGATGTTGATGAGCGTGGGCACGAGCGCGACGTCGCGGCGCGCGAGTTCGGCGAGTTGGTCTGGCGACAGTGCGGTGCCGTGCTCGAGACAGTCGATGCCCGCGCCGATCAAGCCCGGCAACGCCGCTTCGCCGAACACGTGCGCTGTGACGCGTGCGCCGAGGTCGTGGGCGATGCGGATGGCTTCGGCCAGCACGTCGTCCGGCCACAGCGGTGCGAGGTCGCCTTGGCCGCGGTCGATCCAGTCGCCTACGAGCTTGACCCAGCCGTCGCCGTCACGGGCCTGTTCGGCGACGGCTTCGGGCAGCAGGGCCGGGTCGTCCAGCTCGATCGCGAAGCCGGGGATGTACCGCTTCGGCAGCGCCAGGTGGCGTCCGCAGCGGATGATCGTGGGCAGGTCGGCACGGGATTGCAGCGGCCGGACGTCGAGCGGCAGGCCGCAGTCGCGGATCAGCAGGGTGCCCGCGTCGCGGTCGGTCGCGGCCTGGTCCGCCGCCTCCTCCACCGACAGTCCGCCGCGCGGGCCGAGGCCCGGGTGGCAATGCGCGTCGACCAGCCCGGGGACCACGAATCCGCCGGCGGACAGCGTTTCCGCGCCGGGAACCGGCTCGAACGACAGCTTTCCGTCCTGGATCCAGAGGTCACGCGGTTCGCCGTCGGGCAGGACGGTGCCGGAAAGGTGCAGCGGGCTCAATTGTTCTTCGGGTCCTTCGGCAGCTTGAACTTGGACGGGTCGAAGCCGGGCACGTCGTTCATGCCGCCGAGCTGGGACAGGTCCGGCATCCCGCCGGGCATCCCGCCGCCGGGGGGCAGCATCGGCATGCCGCCGGGCATCCCGCCGCGCATCTTCGGCTGCGTGGGGCCCTTCTTGCCCTTCTTCCCCTTCTTGCCCTTGCGGTTCTTGCTCCCGCCGCCTCCGCCGCCGAAGCCGAACCGGCCCGCCATCTGCGCCATCATCTTGCGCGCCTCGAAGAAGCGGTTGACCAGGTCGTTGACCTCGCGGACGGTCACGCCGGAGCCGTTCGCGATGCGCAGCCTGCGCGAGCCGTTGATGATCTTCGGGTCGGCGCGCTCGGCGGGCGTCATGCCGCGGATGATCGCCTGGAGCCGGTCGAGCTGCTTGTCGTCGACCGCGGCGAGCTGGTCTTTCATCTGGCCCGCGCCGGGCAGCATGCCGAGCAGGTTGCCGATCGGGCCCATCTTGCGCACGGCGAGCATCTGCTCGAGGAAGTCCTCCAGCGTGAGCTGCCCGCTGGTGAGCTTCTGCGCGGCCTGTTCGGCCTGCTCCTGGTCGAAGTGCTGTTCGGCCTGCTCGATCAGGGTCAGCACGTCGCCCATGCCCAGGATGCGCGAGGCCATCCGGTCCGGGTGGAACGTGTCGAAGTCTTCGAGCTTTTCGCCGTTGGACGCGAAGAGGATCGGCTGGCCGGTGACCTCGCGGACGGACAGCGCCGCACCACCGCGGGCGTCGCCGTCGAGCTTCGTGAGCACCACGCCGGTGAAGCCGACGCCGTCGCGGAACGCCTCGGCCGTGGTGACCGCGTCCTGACCGATCATGGCGTCGACCACGAACAGGACTTCGTCCGGCTGCACGGCCTCGCGGATGTCCGCGGCCTGCTTCATCAGCTCTTCGTCGACACCCAGCCGGCCCGCGGTGTCGACCACGACGATGTCGTGCTGCGCGTGCTTGGCCTCTTCGATCGCGCGGCGGGCGACGTCGACCGGGTCGCCGACGCCGTTGCCCGGCTCGGGCGCGAACGTGGTGACGCCCGCGCGCTCGCCGACGATCTGCAGCTGGTTGACCGCGTTCGGCCGCTGGAGGTCGCAGGCGACCAGCATCGGCGCGTGGCCCTGCTTCTTCAGCCACATCGCCAGCTTGCCTGCCAGCGTCGTCTTGCCCGCGCCCTGGAGACCGGCGAGCATGATCACCGACGGCGGGTTCTTCGCCAGGTTCAGCCGCCGCGTCTCGCCGCCGAGGATGCCGACGAGCTCCTCGTTGACGATCTTCACGACCTGCTGCGCGGGGTTCAGCGCCTGGGAGACCTCGGCGCCCTTCGCCCGGTCCTTGATCTTCGCGATGAACGCCTTGACCACCGGGAGCGCGACGTCCGCTTCCAGCAGCGCGATGCGGATCTCGCGCGCGGTGGCGTCGATGTCGGCGTCGGACAGCCGGCCCTTGCGCGAGAGCGACTGCAGGGCCGAGGTGAGCCGATCGGAGAGGGTGTCGAACACGGGGGTGCACGCTCCAGCTGGGTCGAAAGTTCGCGTGCCGGGCGGTGCTCGGCACCCCCGGCATCTTCCGAGGGTAGCCGCCCCGGCCGCCCGGCCTTCACGGGTACGGGAAGAGTACTACGCGTGTGCGTATTAATTGACCGCGCGGCAACAGGTCAACCAGGCGAAAACCTCTCGCACTGGCTCGGAAATTAAGTAAACATAGGCGTATGACATCAGCTACTGCCCGGCGTCCGACGCTCGCCGAACCGGCAGGCGACGAGGACGAACAGGTCCCGTTCCGCCGCATCGCCGGCCTGTTCCGGCCGCACCGGCGGGCGCTGGCCGGGCTGTGCGCCCTGCTGGTCGTGCAGGCCGGGCTGGGCGTCACCTCGCCGTTCCTGCTGCGCGAGATGCTGGACGACGCGCTGCCGCACCGCGACGCCCTGCTGGTCAGCCTGCTGGCGGCCGGGATGATCGCCGCCGCGCTCGGGGTCCGGCGCGCTGAGCGTGCGGACCACCGGGCTGTCCAACACCATCGGCCAGCGCGTGATGAACGAGCTGCGGGTCGCGGTGTACAGCCATCTGCAGCGGATGTCGCTCGGCTTCTACACCCGGACCAAGACCGGCGAGGTGCTGTCGCGGGTGTTCAACGACATCGGCGGCGTGGACAACGTCGTGACCGGGACCGCCGCGTCGATCGTGCAGAACGGCACCACGGCGCTGGCGATCGCGGTGGCGATCCTGGTCATGGACTGGCAGCTGGCGCTGTTGTCGCTGGTCGTCGTGCCGTTGTTCCTGCTGTTCACGCTGCGCCTCGGCGGCAAGCAGCGGAAGCTCGCCCGCGGCCGGACCCGGCGGATGGCGCGGCTGACCACGATCGTCGAGGAATCGCTGTCGGTCACCGGCGTGCTGCTGGCGAAGACGATGGGCAACGCGAAGCTGATGCGCGACCGGTTCGCCGAGGAATCACGCGAGGTCGCGGCGCTGGAGCGCAGTGCCGCGCTGGCCGGGCGGTGGCAGCGCGCGGCGCGGTCGATGAGCCTGACGATCATCCCCGCGCTGGTCTACTGGGCAGCCGGACTGGAACTCGCCGGCGGCGCGGCGCCGATCTCGCTGGGCACTGTCGTCGCGTTCACCAGCATGTTGAACCGGCTGCTCGCTCCTGCGACCGCGATGCAGACGGTTGGCCAGAACGTCTCGTCGGCGAAGGCGCTGTTCGGGCGGATCTTCGAGGTGCTCGATCTGCCGGTGGAGATCGGCGACCGGCCGGGCGCGCGAACGCTGCGTCCGAGCGGCGGAGCGGTTTCGATGCGCGGAGTGTCGTTCCGCTACGCCGACGAGGGGCCGTGGACGTTGCGCGACATCGATCTCGACGTGCCCGCGGGGACGACGACGGCGTTGGTCGGGTCGACGGGTTCGGGCAAGACGACGCTCGCTTACCTGGTGGCGCGGTTGTATGAGGTGACTGAGGGAAAGGTGTGCGTGGACGGGACGGACGTCCGGGATGTCACGCTCGCGTCGCTCGCCGCCGGGGTCGGTCTGGTGTCGCAGGAGACGTATCTGTTCCACGCTTCGGTGCGCGAGAACCTGCGGTTCGCGAAACCGGACGCCACCGACGAGGAGCTGGAGAACGCCGCGAAGGCCGCGCACATCCACGACACGCTGGCCGCGCTGCCGGAGGGGTATGACACCGTCGTCGGGGAACGCGGCTACCGGTTTTCCGGCGGCGAGAAGCAGCGGATGGCGATCGCGCGGATCCTGCTGCGCAATCCGCCGGTGCTGATCCTGGACGAGGCGACGAGTTCGCTGGACAACCGCACGGAACGCGCGGTGCAGGCGGAACTGGACCGGCTCGCCGCGGGCCGCACGACGATCGCGATCGCGCACCGGCTGTCCACAGTGGAGCACGCGGACCAGATCGCGGTGCTGGACGCGGGACGGATCGTCGAGCGGGGGACGCACGCGGAACTGCTCGCCTCCGGCGGCAGGTACGCCGCGCTGGTGCGGGGAGAAACCGCCTAATCTGGCCTTATGCAGACCGAATCCGCCGATGAGCTGGCGACGCTGGCCCGTGCGGTGCGCGAGGGCGTCGGGCGGCTGAACTGGCGGATGCGCTCCGAGGCGGGCTCGCCCGCCCCGGGACCGGCGGTGCTGGCGGTGCTGTCGCGGCTGTACCGGGGCGGCACGCACACGCCGGGCGAGCTGGCCGAGGCCGAGCGGATCCATCCGCAGTCGCTGACGCGGATCCTGGCCTCGCTGGCCGAACGCGAGTGGATCACGCGCACCCCGGATCCGGCGGACGGGCGGCGGTCGCTGATCGAGATCACCCCGGCCGGGCTGCGGGAACTGCGCGGCTACTCGATCGCGCGGGAGAACTGGCTGGCCGCGGCCGTCGAACGGACGCTGAGCCCCACCGAACAGGAACTGCTGCGGCTCGCGGCTGGACTGCTGACGCGGATCGCGGATTCCTGAGGCCGGGGAGTTCCGGGGCGGCCGCTCCCCACGGCCGTCCCCGGAACCGTGGCGGAAGAGCTCACCTCCCCAGGAGGCCTTCCGCCGCGGGCACGCGGAGCGGTTCCCCCTCGACCACCCGGCGTTGGGGAGAAGTCTGCCGTCCGGGACCGGGCGCGCGGCAGCGTGAAGTCCCTCAATCGGGACTGAGTAGGACTACTCAAACGCGGGTGTCGGGTCCCGCGGAGTCGCTCGTGAACTCGAAGAGCGGTTCGGCGTCGGCCAGTTCCTCGGCGGAGCAGCTGACCGCGCAGGCGGCGGCTTGGAGGACTTCGGTGAGGACCTCGACCTCGGACGGCGAGACCGTGGCGAGGGCGGGGTTGCGGACGTCCATGCGGCCGGCCAGTCCGGCCAGGGCGTGGGAGAGCGCGTGCTGCCCGGCGACCAGCTGAGTGACCACTTCGGAGAGTTCGCTGAGGGTGGCGGCGGATCCGTCGCCGCGGAGCAGGGCGGAGAGTTCTTCGGCGCAGGTGCGGAGGTGCCCGGCCACGACTGTCGGGGGCAGCGAAAGCTCCGGCAGGTTCTCGTGCCCTCGCACCGCGTTCACCTCGCCCCCTTGCTCGGACCTGCCATCCTGCCACCGGAATCGGGGTTGTCGCCTCCGACACCCCGGATGGGTGAGCCCGGATGGCGCAATCCGGCCGGGTCTGCCTGGCCGTTCGTCCGTGAAGGACTCCTTGAGGGAATCTGATTCCCTCAAGGAGTCCTTCACGGAGCGTCAGGCGACGGCGGCCAGGACGGCGTCGGTGATCGCGGTGCGCCACGCCGGGGTGACGTGGCCGGAGCGCGGCGAGAGGGCGAACGAGTCGACGACGGCGCCGCCCAGCGTCGCGGCTTTCGCCCAGTGGACGTCGGCCTCGGCGCGGCGCAGGGCGCTCGCCACGCGGAAGAGCAGGCCGATCCGGTCGGCGGCGCGCAGTTCCAGCACCACGGCGTCGGGACCGCTCGTTTCGTCGTCGAACCAGCGCACCACCGGCTTGACCACGACCGGCGACGACGTCGCGTAGTCGCGTTCCTTGGCCGCCAGGCGCTGGGTGAGCGGCATCGTCCCGGCGACCGCGCGGGCGAACTGTTCCCGCAGCAGCGCGGGATCCGGCAGCGACCCGAACTTCGGCGACGCGGTGAACACGCCCGCCCGGCCGCCGTGCTCGCGCAGAACCGCCGAGTGGACCTCCAGCGAGTTCAGCGCCAGCACCCCGGCCGCGGGACCGAGCAGTTCACGGTCCGCGGGCACGGCCAGCACCACGGTGACGACCTTGCCGTGCGCGGAGATCCGGATTTGGCCGACGCCGGTGCGGGCGGCTTCGACGACTAGCTCGCGCTGGTCGTCGTCCAAGGGTTCCGGCGGGGTGAAACCCTTGCCGTGCACGGCTTCCTCGCAGCCGCTGACCAGTTCGGCGAGCAGCCGGTCCTTCCAGTCGGTCCAGACGCCGGGGCCGGTGGCCAGCGAGTCGGCGCGGGTGAGGGCGTGCAGGAGTTCCAGCAGGACGACGTCGCTGTCCAGGGTTTTCACCACACGCGAGATGGTCGCGGGGTCGCCGATGTCGCGTCTGGTCGCGGTGTGCGGGAGCAGCAGGTGGTGGCGGACCATCGCGGAGACCGTCGCGATGTCCGCGGGCGGCAGGCCCAGGCGTTGCGCTACCGAGGCGGAGATCTTCGCGCCCAGCTCGGAGTGGTCGGCCTCGCGGCCCTTGCCGATGTCGTGCAGCAGCGCGCCGATCAGCAGCAGGTCCGGCCGCGACACGGTAGTGGTCAGTTTCGCTGCCTCGACGCACGCCTGGACGAGATGCCGGTCGACGGTCCATTGGTGCACTGGCGACCGCGGCGGCAGATCGCGTACGGCACCCCATTCCGGAAACAGCCGGGACCACAAGCCGGTGCGGTCCAGCGCTTCGACCGCGTCGACCAGCCCCTCGCCCGCGCCCAGCAGTTCGACGAGGGCGTTGCGGGCGTCGTCCGGCCAAGGTTCGCGCAGTTCGGGAGCGGACTCCGCGAGAGTGCGCAAAGTGCCTGGCGAGATAGGCTTTCTAGTTCGCGCGGAGGCGGCTGCGGCGCGAAGCAGCAATGCTGGGTCGCGGGCAGGGAGTGCGTCTCGGGCCAGTGCGACCTCGTCGCCGTGCAGAACGACGCCCTCGGCCAGCGGGCGGCGAACCGGGCGTCGGCCGAAGCGCGGGCGCGGTTGCTCCACAGTGGACCTGAGGGCGACGTCGACGGCGTACGCGATGGTTCGGCCCGCACCGGAAAGCTTGCGGGCCAAGGCGAATCGGTCGCCCAGCTCCAGTTCGTGCGCCACGACGTCGGCGTCGGCCGCGCTGAGGATGTCTCGTTCGCGACGTGCTTCGCGGCGCAGTTCGGTGCGGACGTCGAGCAGGAGTTGCTTGGCTGCCAACAGTTCTTCGCCCGGTCGGGCGGTGAGCTGTCCGGCCGCGAGGGCTTCCAGCACGCCGAAGTCGCGGAGGCCGCCGCGCCCGTGTTTCAGGTCCGGCTCGGCGGATTGAGCGATCTCGCCGCTGCGCCGCCATCGGGTGTGGACGGATTCAGCCAGCTCCGGCAAGCGTTTGCGGGCGGTGCGCCGCCATTGGTCGCGGGCGGCGGCCGCGAGGCGTTCGGCGAGCGCCGGGTCGCCCGCCAGATGCCGGGCATCGAGCAGGCCGAGCGCGGTACGCAGGTCTTCCGCGGCGACTTTCAGCGCCTCGCCGGGTGTGCGGACCGAATGGTCGAGGCCGACCCGCGCGTCCCACAGCGGGTACCACAGCGCGTCGGCGATCTCCCCGACCTCGCTGTTCCCGTTGTGCAGCAATACTAAATCGAGATCGGAGTACGGCACCAGCTCACGCCGTCCCAACCCCCCTACGGCGACCAGCGCGACACCTGGGTCCGCGGTGTCGACGCCGGCCGCCGTCGCTCCTTTCCCGAGCCAGAACTCGTACAGATCGACCAGGGAGTTCCGCAGTGCGGGCGCTCCGTGCCGTCCTTCGAGCAGCAGTGCGGTGGCTCGGGCGAGTTCGCCCCCGTCGGTCATCGGCTACAGCGCGTCCGTGCCGCGTTCGCCGGTGCGGACCCGGATGACCGTCTCCACCGGCGTCACCCAGACTTTCCCGTCGCCGATCTTTCCGGTGTGCGCGGCGGTGGTGACGGCGTCGAGGACCTTCTCGACCACGATGTCGTCCACCACGACCTCGATCTTCAGCTTGGCCACGAAGTCCACCGAGTACTCGGCCCCCCGGTAGACCTCGGTGTGCCCCTTCTGCCTGCCGTAGCCCTGGACCTCGCTCACCGTCATCCCGAGCACGCCCAGCTGCTCCAGCGAGGAGCGGACGTCGTCGAGCGTGAACGGCTTGACGATCGCGGTGATGAGCTTCATGCCTTGGTCTCCTCGAGTTTCGTGACGGGCTTGGCCGGGAACGTGCTCGAGTGGCCGAGGCCGCCCATGCCGGTGAAGTCGTAGGCGCTCTCCGCGTGCTGGCCCTCGTCGATGCCGCTGACCTCGTGTTCGGCGCTGACGCGGAAGCCGCCCGCCTTCTTGATCGCGAACCCGATGATCAACGTCATGACGAACGAGTAGCCGAGAACGGCGAGCGCGGCAACCACCTGGATGCCCAGCTGCTTGAAGCCGCCGCCGTAGAACAGGCCGTCCGCGCCCGCCGAGTTCACGCTCTTGGTGGCGAAGAAGCCGATCAGCACGGTGCCGACGAGACCGCCGACGAGGTGCACGCCGACGACGTCGAGGGAGTCGTCGAAGCCGAGGCGGAACTTCAGCGAGATGGCCAGCGCGCACAGCACCCCGGCGATCACGCCGATCGCGATCGAGCCGAGCGGGCTCACGAAACCGCAGGCCGGGGTGATCGCGACCAGCCCGGCGACCGCGCCGGAAGCCGCGCCGAGCGTGGTCGGCTTGCCGAACTTCAGCTGTTCCACGAGCAGCCAGCCGAGCACCGCGGCGGCGGTCGCGACGGTGGTGTTGGTGAACGCGACGCCCGCGAGGTCGTTCGCGCCCAGCGCGGACCCGGCGTTGAATCCGTACCAGCCGAACCACAGCAGCGACGCGCCGAGCAGGACGAACGGGACGTTGTGCGGACGGCCGGTGTCCTTCGGCCAGCCCTTGCGCTTGCCGAGCACCAGCGCGAGGGCGAGACCCGCCGCGCCCGCGTTGATGTGCACCGCCGTGCCGCCCGCGAAGTCGAGCGCCTTGAGCTGGTTGGCGATCCAGCCGCCGACCGCGTCCTTGCCGGTGAATCCGTCGAACGAGAACACCCAGTGCGCGACCGGGAAATACACGACGACCACCCAGATCGTCACGAAAAGCGTCCAGCCCCAGAACTTCGCGCGATCCGCGATGGCCCCGGAAATGAGCGCCGGGGTGATGATCGCGAACATCAGCTGGAACATGCAGAACGCGAGCAGCGGCAGCGCGTCCGGCCCCGGCCACGGAACCGCGGGCGGTCCTTCGCTGGCGAGGCCGACGAGCTTGCCGAACGCGTCCGACAAGCCGGCGTAGTCGAAGTTCCCGACCAGACCGCCGAAAGCGTCGTCGCCGAAGGACAGCGAGAACCCGAAGAGCACCCACAGCACCCCGACTATCGCGAGTGCGATGAAGTTCATCATCAACATGTTCAAAACGCTCTTCGCGCGGACCATGCCGCCGTAAAAGAACGCGAGGCCTGGGGTCATGAGCATGACCAGCGCGGCGCTGATCAGCACCCAGGCGGTGTCTCCGGCGTTCAGCACAATCGTCCTCCCGTGCCGTGGGCAACTGCAGAGGAAGTGTTGGCCGCGGGTGTTTCGCCAGGCTTCGATTCACGTTTCCCCCTCGTGAACTCCGGCGTGGTGGTTGTTACGGGGACGTTTCCGCGGACCCGGGGCGAAATGTCCGGTCAGGCAACCTCGTGGTCGAATACCGCCATGTCTTTGCCTGATCGGGTGATCAATGCACTGCGCTGTTCGGTGTGTGCGGAGCCGGTCTCGCTGACCGGCCGGACGCTGCGCTGCGAGCGGCGGCATGCGTTCGACCTGGCCCGGCAGGGTTACGTCAACCTCCTGCACGCGCGCATCCCGGCGGGCACGGCCGACACCGCGCCGATGGTGGACGCGCGCGCCGCGTTCTTGTCTTCCGGGGCGTACGCGCCGCTCGCCGAGGCGGTCGCCTCCGCTGGTTCTGCTCGTGGACTGATCATCGACGCCGGTGCTGGACCGGGCTATTACCTCTCGCGGGTGCTGGACTCCGCTCCGGACGCGGTCGGCCTCGCGCTGGATGTGTCGGCGATCGCGTTGCGGCGGGCCGCGCGGGCACATGAGCGGCTGGGCGCGGCGGTGTGGAACCTGTGGGAACCGTGGCCGGTGGCCGACGAGGCGGCTTCGGTGGTGCTGGACGTGTTCTCGCCGCGGAACGCCGCGGAGTTCCACCGGGTGCTCGAGCCGGGCGGGAAGCTGGTGGTGGCGTCGCCGTTGCCGGGGCATCTCGCGGAACTGGGCGACCTGGTGCTCGCGGTGGACGCGCGGAAGGAAGAACGGCTCGAGGCCGCTTTGGGCGGGCTGTTCGTGCGGGAATCCGGGGTCGAGGTGGTCCGGACGCAGGCGTTCAGTGCGGAGCAGGTGCGGGATGTGGTGGCGATGGGGCCTGCCGGGTTCCATCTGGACCGGTACGGGCGGCGGGAGCGGCTCGAAGCGGCGGCGGGGCGGGACGTGACGCTGGCGGTTTCGGTGAGCACTTGGCGGAAGCGAGACGACGTGCCGTGAACGGAGTACGCCTGGCCGAGCCGAGCGACGTCGAGGCGATCTGCCAGTTCGGGGAAAGACACATCCCGCCGCACTACACCCCGCTGATCGGCGAGGCGGCGGCCCAGCACCAAGTGCGCCAGTGGTGGAACGAATCGCATATCGACGCGGCCGTTACTGACGGGCGGGTTGTCGTCGCCGAAACCGACGGGCGCGTCGTCGGCGTCGGACAGTGCGGGCCGGACCACGTCGTCTACAAGCTCTACCTGGCCCCGGAGCACCGCGGCCACGGGCTGGGCCCACGATTGCTCGACGCCCTGGCCAGCCGCCTGCCGGAAGGCGTCGACCAGCTGCGCATCGAACACTTCGCCGCCAACGAACGGGCCGCGGCGTTCTACGAACGGGAAGGTTTCGCGGTCGAGAGGATCGAGCCGGACCCCACTGGGGATCCGGCGCTCGCGGTGGTCTGGCGCGCCCGCCCGATCACTCTCCGGGAGGAATGGCCGCCACCCCCGGCGCTGGGTTAGCGTGGCGTCCGATGAGCGAACGTACCTGGGGCTTCCGCACCCGCGCCCTGCACGCAGGCGGCACTCCCGACCCCACCACCGGGGCCCGTGCGGTGCCGATCTACCAGACGACCAGCTTCGTGTTCGAGGACGCGGCCGACGCGGCCAATCTGTTCGCGCTGCAGAAGTACGGGAACGTCTACAGCCGGATCGGCAATCCGACCGTCGCGGCGTTCGAGGAGCGCATCGCGAGTCTCGAAGGGGCCATCGGCGGGGTCGCGACGGCCAGCGGGCAGGCGGCGGAGTTCCTGACGTTCGCGGCGCTCGCGGAGGCCGGCGACCACATCGTGTCGGCTGCCGGGCTGTACGGCGGGACCGTCACGCAGCTCACCGGGACGCTCGCGCGGTTCGGCATCGAGACGACGTTCGTGCACGGCGGCACCGAGGACTACGCCAAAGCGGTGACCGACCGCACGAAGCTGATCTACACCGAGGTGATCGGCAACCCGAGCGGCGCGATCGCGGACCTCGCCGGGCTGGCCGATCTCGCGCGTTCGCACGACATCCCGCTCGTGGTCGACGCGACGCTCGCCACGCCGTACCTCTGCCGCCCGATCGAGCACGGCGCGGACATCGTCCTGCACTCGGCCACGAAGTTCCTCGGCGGGCACGGCACGACGCTCGGCGGGGTCGTCGTCGAGGCGGGGACTTTCGACTGGGGCAACGGGAAGTTCCCCCGGATGACCGAGACCGTCGACAGTTACGGCGGGCTCAAGTATTGGGAGAACTTCGGCGAGTACGCGTTCTGCACGCGGCTGCGCGCGGAGCAGTTACGCGACGTTGGCGCGGTGTTGTCGCCGCATTCGGCGTTTTTGCTGCTGCAGGGCGTGGAAACGCTGCCGCAGCGGATGGACGCGCACGTCGTCAACGCGCAGGCGATCGCGGAGTACCTGAACGCGGACCCGCGGGTCGCGTGGGTGTCTTACGCGGGGTTGCCCGATCATCCGGATCACGAGCGGGCCGCGCGGTATCTGCCGCAGGGGCCGGGCGCGGTGTTTTCGTTCGGGGTGAAGGGCGGACGCGCGGCGGGCGAGAAGTTCGTGGAATCGGTGGAACTGTTGTCGCACTTGGCGAATGTCGGCGACGCGCGGACGTTGGTGATCCATCCGGCCTCGACGACGCACGCGCAACTGTCCGAGGACCAGCTCACCGCTGCGGGCGTGAGCGCGGACTTGATCCGGCTGTCGGTCGGGCTGGAGGACGTCGAGGATCTGCTGTGGGACCTCGACCAGGCCCTCGACAAGGCGGTGAACGCGTGAGCTACGACGTCGGAGCGGTCGAACGGCGGCGTCTTCTCGGGCGCACGAAATCGGTGACGATCGTGGGCGCGTCGGCGAATCCGGCGCGGCCGAGCTACTTCGTGGCGACGTATCTGCTGTCATCGACGCGGTACGAGGTCAACTTCGTGAACCCGCGGCTCGACACGCTGCTGGGGCGGCCGGTGTACCCGTCGCTGGCGGACGTGCCGGGCGAACTGGATCTGGTGAGCGTGTTCCGCAAGCACGATGACCTCCCCGGGGTGGCCGAGGAGGTCATCGAGGCAGGCGCGCGGACGTTGTGGCTCCAGCTCGGCCTGTGGCACGAACCGGTGGCGGACCGCGCCCGCGAGGCGGGGCTGGACGTGGTGATGAACCGCTGCGTGAAGATCGAACACGCGCGGTTCGCGGGCGGGTTGCATCTGGCTGGGTTCAACACCGGGGTGATCAGTTCGCGGCGGCAGACAGCGCCGTGAACCGGGTGCTGAGCTGAGTACGGTTGGCGGGTGAACGTGAACCGTCCTGAGGTCGAGATGACCCGCTTGGACGACCTCGAGGTCGTGTTCGTCGGCGAGTCGGTCTCGGTGCGCTTCGGCGAACGGCACGCGGCCACCCACCACCTCGACCGGCGGCTGTTCTTCACCGTGCGCGTCCAGGCGCCTGGCCTGGACGCCCGGTTGGAGGGCGTCACCAACTTCGTCACGGGCCGCGGCCTCGCCCGTTTCCTCGAAGGTCTCGACTTCCGCGGCTGGGAAGGCGAGCGACGGTGGGTCAACGCCGACCGCGACCTGATCGTCTCCGCGACCCACCGCTCCGGCGGCCGCGTCGAACTGGCCTGGACGATCCGGCCGTGGCGGCACTCCGTCTGCGGCGAATGGGAAGTCACCGTCACGACCGCGATGGAGGCGGGCGCCGAGAAGGACGACCTGGCCGCCCAGCTGCACGCTTTCCTTACCGCAGAAGGGTTTCCGGTCGAGTACAGCGAGGCCGGCTTCAGCTGACCGTCGCGACCAGGAACTCCTCCCCCGACGTCTCCAGCCCGTCCGGACGACCGGACAGATACCGCTTGTTCAGCTCCGCCGCGCTGACATGCTGGACGTCCTGGAAACCGCACTCCCGCGCGAAATCCAGCATCTCGTCCGGCGCGAAGAAGCTCACGAACGGCGTCCCCGCCGCCTTCGCGCCCTTCATCGCCGCCGCCCGGGCCGCGCGATCGGTTTCGTCCAGGTATTCCTCCGGCGTCTGGAACGTCATCGCCACCACGGTGCCCGGCGCGAAACCGGCGAGCGCGCGCAACGTCGCGGCGTTCGCCTCGCGAGTCAGGTACATGCTGACTCCCGTCGACGCCACCACGGCGGGCTTCTCCAGTTCAAAGCCGTTGGCAGCCAAGCGTTCCGGCCACTGTTCGCCGGATTCGAAGTCGACCGGCACGAACCGGTACGGGGCGGGCAGCCCGAGTTCGGCCAGCCGCGCGCGTTTCCACTCCTGCGTGCCCGGCTGGTCGATCTCGAACACCCGCACGCCCAGCTCCGGTTCCCGCTGCGCGAACGTGTCCAGCCCGGCGCCGAGCAGGACGTACTGCGAGACCCCGCGTTCGCGCACCAGATCTTCGGCAAACCGGCTGCGCAACGCGATTCCCGCGCGGAACCGGCGGGTGAAGTCCAGGTCCATGTCCGGCCGGGACCGCCAGTCCGGGCCGGGATCGGCCAACCGGAGACCGACCTCGTCGGCCAGCGCGTGCGGCGGCGGATCGGCGAGCACGTGCAGCGCACGCCACAACGCGACGCGCACCGCGGTGTGGTCCGGCTCGCTCACTTCGGGGCCCGCAGCGTCCAGATCCGGCCGTCCGGGTCCCGCACGGTCATCTCGCGGGTGCCGTAGTGGGTGTCTTCGAACGGGGTGACGACGTCGAGTTCCGCGTCGACCGACTCGTCCGGCACCGCCACCACCACGGCCGTCCTCGGCTCCTGTCCTTCGGGCACCTCGACGACGAACACCGGCGCGCCGTCGCCGTTCGAGAGCTGGCCCGAGTTGTGGTCGGTCTCGAAATCGAGGCTGAAACCCACGCGCTGCAGGAACTTCGCGGTTTTGCCCCAGTTGTGCGTCTCCATGACGAACATCGTGATGCCGTCGCTCATGTCAGCCGTCCTCTCGTTGTTCGGGCGGGGTGCCGAGATAAGCCCGCAAGGCCGCGGTGACCAGCGCGGACAGCGACTGCTCGGTTTCGATCGCCCGGTACTTCACCTGCTTGATCAGCTCGACCGGCAGGTAGACGTTGAATTGCTTGACCTCTTCACCGGCCATTCTAGGATGCTAGCAATCTAGCCAGCGGCGGACAAGGCCCGCCGTCGGCCGCCATGAGAGGGTGGAGGCATGGCGAAACCCTCCGGGCTGCAGATCAGGAACATCATCGCCGCCGTCCTGATGGCTGCCGCGTTCGTGTTCAACCTGGTGACCGGCGGCCCGTGGTGGGTCACCGCGATCGTCGGCGTCGCGGCTCTGCTGTCGTCCTTCTCCGCCTATCTGAACCGGCCCAGCGCGCGCGGCTGACCCGTCCGGGCAGTCCGGCCCGGACGCTCGGGCAGGAAGCTCTGTCGTTCAACCTTCGTCCGCACGGACGTCGCCTCCGGTTCAGCCGCCGCTGCTCTACTCGGCGCGGCCCGATCGCGGCAGGCGAAGGAGTGTTGGTGGCAGGGAACGGCTTCACCGTCCACACGGACGAGTTGCACAAATTCAGCGAGTACCTGGACAAGACGACCGTGCCGACGGTCAACGACTCCGCGAAAGCGGTGGACGACGCCAACGGCGGCGACATCGACGCGTTCGGCGTCGTGCTCGCGCAGGTGCTCGCGATTCCCGCGCGGATCGCGCTGAAAGCCGTCTCCGACAATCTGCACGGCGTCGCGAAGGACGTGACCGACAGCGCGGACAAGACGCGGCAAGCCAGCGAGCAGTACAGCAAGGGCGACCAGGACCTGGCGAAGGCGTTCGACAAGTTCAAGCCGGAGCAGGTGAAATGAGCGGCGTCGAGCCCATCACGGACAAGAACAGCACCACCGGCGCGGGTGTCGCGGACAGCTGGCACAGCGTCGTCTCGTCGATCCAGGAGATCCAGCACCTGCACGGAGCCGACGCGGCCGCGGTGGGGGTCGAGATCGGCGTGTCGATCGTCGGCGCGATCGCGGACACCGCGGCGTTCGTCCTCGACCCGTTCGGCAAGCTGATCGCGGCCGGGCTCGGCTGGCTGATCGAGCACATCTCGTTCCTCAAAGAGGGCCTCGACAAGCTCGCCGGCGACCCCGCGGCGATCAACAAGATGGCCGAGGAACTGCACAAGACCGCCGAGAACCTGCGCAACGCGGCGAAGGACCTCGACACCACGCTGGAGAAGACGGTCGCCAACTGGCAGGGCGAGGGCGCCGAGGCGTTCAAGAAGAACATCGGCGACCGGCGGGGCCAGATCGACAGCGCCGGGCACGCGGTCGACGTCGCGGGCTACGTGGTCAAGACGACGATGGCCCTGGTCTCCGTGGTGCGCTCGCTGATCCGCGACCTGATCACGACGTTCCTCGGCGACGTCATCGCGACGATGCTGATCGCGCTCGCGATGGCGGCGTTCACGTTCGGCGCGTCGATCGTGGTCGGGGTCGGCAACGTGATCCGGTCGGGGATCTCGCTGGCGCTGACGATGGCGTCCAAGATCGCCCGGGTGGTCGGTCTGGGCGGGCGCACCGCGAGCCGGTTGGCGCAACTGGCGGAGAAGGTGAAGCCCGGCCGCGGCGGCGGGTCGCACGGGGGCGGGAACAACCACGAGATGACCGACCTCGGCGGCAACCACGGCGGCGGGGGTCATGGCAGCGGCGGCGGGGGTGGCGGACAGGGTGGGCAGGGTGGTCACGGCGGGAACAACACGCCGCATGACGACGCTCCTGGCGGGAACAACCACCACGAAGACACCCCGGGCGGCAACAACCACCATGAGGATCCGCCGGGAAACAACACGAACCACGAGGACAGCCCGGGCGGCAACAACCATCACGAGGATCCGCCGGGCGGGAACAACAATCCGCACGACGACACCCCCGGGCACGACAACACGCCTGGCGGCAACAATCACCACGAAGACGCGCCGGGCGGGAACAACCATCACGAGGACCCGCCGGGCGGCAACAACAGTCCGCACGAGGAACGGCCGAACAACCAGCCGCACGAGGACGATCCGTTCGACACCTGGCTGGCTGCGGACCAGCACTTCAACCCGCCGCCCAACCGCCCGCACGACACCCCGGGCGGAAACACGCCGCACGAAGACGCCCCCGGCGGCGGGGGCAATCACCACGAGAACTCGCCGGGCGGGAGTTCCGGACACGACAACACCCCGGGCGGCAACAACCACCACGAAGACTCCCCCGGCGGCAACTCCGGACACGACAACACCCCAGGCGGCAACAACCACCACGAAGACGCGCCGGGCGGCAACAACAACCCGCACGAGGACACTCCCGGCGGGAACAACCATCACGACGACCCGCCCGGCAGCAACACGAACCACGAAGACCACCCCGGCGGGAACAACGCCGATCACGAGAACAACCCGGGCGGCAATCAGCACGAGAACAACCCTGGCGGCGGCAACCACGAGAACGGCGAAGGCAACGGCGGTAGCGGCGGCAACGGGGGCGTCGGGACCAGCGGAAGCGGCGGGTCCGGCCCGCAGTCGCCGTTCAAGCCGTACGAGTTCAGCTGGATGAAGAAGCACGAAAGCTGGCTGAAGAACGTCTGCGACATCCCCGGCATCAAGCAGTACACCGGCGGGAAGAACGTCTGGTCGGAGATCGTCAAGGGGCCGGAGGAGTTCTTCAAGCAGTACCCGAAGGTGTTCACCTTCCTCAAGACCATGTCCGACGCCAAGAGCAGCAAGAACTTCGTCGGCTGGGCCGGCAAGGACGCGGTCAACTTCGACAAGTCGATCACCGACATCCACATGCAGGCCGAGGAAGCCTGGAACGCCTCAGACGAGGAGTGGCGCAAGGAACACCCGGACCCGGCCGCCGCGGAGTAACCGGACCGAGAAGCCGTGAGGGCCGCCTTGAGGGAATCTGATTCCCTCAAGGCGGCCCTCACGGCCTTCAAGACACGGCCACCTCGCGATAAATCGAGCATTTCGGCACTACTTGAGTCCTTTGTGGACTGTCAGCGTGCCGCGTTCACGCGGCTTAAGTTCCTGGCATTGAGTCTGATTCCCTCAGGGTGGCCCTCACGGCGGTTCCCGGGCAAGGGGGCGCAAACAAACTCAGTCGGAGGTCTCCGCGAACCGCGCTGTCATGGCTTCCCGGCCGCGCTTGCTCAGCTCGCCGAACAGCCGCAGCCGGGCGAGGCCGCCGTCGGGATAGATGTCCAGGCGGACCTCGGTCACCTCGGGGCCGTCGTCAGCGAGGGCGAAGCGGTGCCGGGTGTCGGGCTGCAACCTGGTGTGCGGCAACAATTCCACCCATTCGCCCTCGTCGAGGCGGCCGCTCACCGAGGCCCAGCCGGGTGCGTTTCCCTTGAGGTTGCTGGTGTCCAGTTCCACGAACCGGATCAGGCCCGCGCCCGCCAGGGACACCGTCGCCCAGTCGTTGCCGTCGTCGCGGCGGCGGGCGGTTTCCCAACCCTCCGCTTGGTGCGCGGCGAGGCCTGGCGACAGCATGTTGTTCGGCGACGAATAGAACATGTCGCTGCATCCGGTGACAACCGCGCCGTTTTCCAACGCTGCCAGGTCCAGCGATCGCGGGTCGAGCAGCGAAGGGTCGGGCACCGGCGAACCGTGTACCCGCAGTCGTGCGACACCGCCGTCGGGGTGTTGGGTGAGGCGTACGTGGGTGTAGCGACGCGGGGACGTCACTTTGTAGTAGTTCTCCGAGTCCCCGACTGCCGGTTCGTGGTCGACCAGGACGTCCCAGTCGGCGTCCTGCAACTCCGCCGCGCTCGGGTAGCCGGGCACGGACGTCGCCGCCACGGAGACGAACGGCGGGTAGTTGCCCTTGAAGAACGCCGTGTCCACCACCACGCCGGAAACGACGCCGCCGAGGCCGAGGCGGACCAGCGCGTGGTCGTCGCCGGGTTCGCGGTGCCGCCGGGTCTCCCAGCCGTCGTACACCTGGCCCTTCGGGCCGAACGTTTCGGCGCGGTGCGCCGGCCGCCACGGGTTGACCAGGTTTTCCTTTTCGGCGAACAGTTCGTCGCTCGCCCACATCACGGTTCCCCCGAACAGGCGCGAGGCCAGATCAGGCTGGGTAGTCCACTCCGGACGGTCGGACACGTGCTCCTCCATCTCTTCAGCAATTGCCCCGGGTCAGCAGAGTCCCCCTCGGTTCGCCGCCGGTCACCGGCTCGCCGCGCAGCCACGTGCCGCGCACGACACCGGCCAGCGGACGCTGGTCGTACGCGCTCACCGGGTTTCGGTGGGCGAGCTTCGCGACGTCCACGACGAAGGCCTCGTCCGGCGCGAAGACGCAGAAATCGGCGTCGCCGCCCACTTCCAGTTTGCCCTTGCGGGTCATCCCCACCTGTGCGGCCGGACGCTCGGCCATCCAGCGCACCACATCGACGAGACCGAAGCCGCGCTGACGGGCCTGCGTCCAGATCGCGGGCAGACCGAGCTGCAGGCTGGAGATCCCGCCCCAGGCCAGACCGAAATCGCCGGTGTCAAAGCGTTTCAGCTCCGGCGTGCACGGCGAATGGTCGCTGACGATCGTGTCGATCACGCCGTCGGCCAAACCCTGCCACAGCAATTCCCGGTTCGCCGCCTCGCGGATCGGCGGGCAGCACTTGAATTGCGTCGCGCCGTCCCGGATTTCCTCCGCGACGAACGACAGATAGTGCGGGCAGGTTTCCACCGACAGCTCGACGCCCTCGCGGCGGGCGCTGGCGATCAGCGGCAAAGCGTCCGAAGAGGACAGATGCAGGATGTGCGCGCGAGCACCGGTGCGCCGGGCGGCTTCGATCACGTGCGTGATGGCCAGGTTTTCCGCGCCGCGCGGGCGGGAACCGAGGAAGTCGTGGTACTTCTCGCCGTGCGGATCGGGAGCGGCGTCGATCGCGTCGGAATCCTCCGCGTGCACGATCATCTGCGCGTCGAACGACTTCAGCTCGCGCAGCGCGGATTCCAGACCGGCCGCGTCCAACGGCGGGAACTCGTCGACGCCGGAGTGCAGCAGGAAGCACTTGAAACCGAAGACACCCTCGTCGTGCAGCCCGCGCAAATCGCCTTCGTTGCCCGGAATCGCGCCGCCCCAGAATCCGACGTCCACGTGGACGCGGCCGCTCGCCGCCTTGCGCTTGACCTCCAGCGCGGCCACGTCGACCGTCGGCGGCAGGCTGTTCAGCGGCATGTCCACGATCGTCGTGACGCCACCGGCGGCGGCCGCGCGCGTGGCGGTCTCGAAGCCTTCCCACTCGGCGCGGCCAGGGTCGTTGACGTGCACGTGGGTGTCCACGAGACCGGGCAGCAGCACCTCGTCTTCAGCCAGTTCGACGACCCGCGTGCCCGGCATCTCGACAACGCCGGGTTCCACAGCGACAATCCGGCCGTCCTGCACGCCGATCGTCGCCGGCCCGAGACCGGCGGGGGTCACCGCACGTGCGGCCCGCACCACGAGGTCCATCGACGGCCTCCTCCAGTTCCACGTTACGGAAAGAGTCTTTCGCTCACCGAGATTAGACACGTCCTTCCCGGCTCGTCAACGCCGTCCTTCCCACGTTACGGTCACCGGGTGGAGTTGGAAGCCGAGTTCACCAGCGAGCCGTTCCGCGGCGAGGGCGCACCGCCGGAGCACGCTGTCCGCGCCCGCGACGCCGCCGACGCGGCCGGGCTCGACACCGACTTCGGGCCGCTCGGCACCCTGGCCCGCGGGACCGCCGACGAACTGTTCGCCGCCCTGCCGTCGATCGCCCGCGCCGCCCTCGAAGGCGGGGCCACCCGGGTGACGCTGCAACTGCGCCGGACCGACGATTCCGACACCGTTCCCGCGGTCGAACTCAACAGCGCGCTGTCGCGATTGATCTCCGACGTGGAACGCGAACTCGGCTCGAAACTCCGCGATCTCGACCGCCCGGAAAAGCAGCGCGCGGTGCGCCTGCTGCGCGAGCGAGGGGCCTTCAACCTGCGGAAATCGGTTTCGGCCGTCGCCGAGGAACTGGGCGTCACGCGGTTCACGGTCTACAACTACCTCAACCGGGAAGCCGACTGAAAGAGCCGCGAGCCGCAATTCAACAAAGTGTTGACGCACGCTCGGCCCGGCCGTACGGTCAGCGGAACACCACCTCCCCTTCAGGAGATTCCGTTGCCGCTCGCACTCGCCGAGTTCAACTCCGCGCCCGCCGCCGAACTCCGGCCGACGCTCACCGCCTGCCTGGCCGTGCCGCGCTGGGTCGACACGGTGCTCGAAGGCCGCCCGTACGCCGATTTCGCCGCGCTGAGCAAGAGCGCGGACAGCGCGACCCCGTTGCGCCGCAACGAGATCCGCGACGCGATCGCCGCGCATCCGAGGATCGGGGAACGGCCGACCAGCAATGGCAGCGACGCCGACTGGTCCCGTTCGGAGCAGTCCGGAGTGGACAACGCGGACGAATTCGCCGCCGCCAACGCCGAGTACGAAGAACGCTTCGGCCACGTCTTCCTGGTGTGCGCGAGCGGGCGCAGCGGCGAGGAACTGCTCGCGAACCTGCGCTCCCGGCTCGGCAACGACCCGGAAACCGAACTCGACGTCGCCGGAGCGGAGCTGGCCAAGATCGCGCACCTGCGCCTGGCGAAAGCGGTAACGGCATGAGCGCCGCCTGCAAGCGAATCATGGATATTCATGCCGTCGCCTCCCAGGCAGACAGCGTGGAACCCGTCAAGGAGGCGACGGCATGAGTCTTGTGACCACGCACGTCCTCGACACCGCGACCGGCAAGCCCGCCGCCGGGATCGCCGTGCGTTTCGAGGGCCAGGACGGCTCGCTGATCGCCGAGGGCGCGACCGACGACGACGGCCGCATCCGCGACCTCGGCCCGGACACGCTCGACCCCGGGGTGTACCGGCTGATCTTCGACACCGGGAGCTACCTCGGCCCGGAGGCGTTCTTCCCCGACGTCACGATCGCTTTCCGGATCGTCGACGGCACGTCGCACCACCATGTGCCGGTGCTGCTGAGCCCGTTCGCCTATTCCACCTATCGCGGGAGCTGACATGGGAATCTCGTTGGGCCCCAACCAGTACGGCAAGGCCGAGGTCCGCCTCGTCACCGTCCGGCGCGCCGGCGGCGTGCACCATCTGCGCGACCTCACGGTGTCCTCGGCCCTGCGCGGCGACCTGTCGGCCACGCACCTCACCGGCGACAACTCCGCCGTGCTGGCCACCGACACGCAGAAGAACACGGTGTACGCGTTCGCCAAGCAGCAGGACGTCGGCGAGATCGAGGACTTCGCGCTGCGGCTCGGCCAGCACTTCGTCGGCACCCAGGAAAAGATCACCGGCGCGCGGATTTCCGTCGAAGAGCAGGAATGGGACCGCATCACCGTCGACGGCGCGCCGCACGACCACTCGTTCAGCCGTTCCGGCGGCGAACGCCGGACCACGACCGTCACCGTGCACGCCGACCGCGCCTGGGTGGTGTCCGGAGTGGACGGTCTGGTGGTGCTCAAGTCCACCGGGTCCGAATTCCACGGCTACCCGAAGGACGAGTACACCACGCTCGCCGAAACCGACGACCGCATTCTCGCCACCGCCGTGACCGCGCGCTGGCGCTACGAGGGATTCACCGGGATCGACTGGGCCAAGAGCCATCGGGAGATCCGGCGGACGCTCCTGGAGACGTTCGCCACCAAGCACAGTCTTTCGCTGCAGCAGACCCTGTACGCGATGGGCGAAGCCGTGCTGCAGGCACGGCCGGAAGTAGCCGAGATCCGGTTCTCTCTGCCCAACAAGCACCATTTCCTCGTCGATCTAAGCCCCTTCGGCCTCGAGAACCACAACGAGGTGTTCTACGCCGCGGACCGACCGTACGGCCTCATCGAAGGCACAGTAGTCCGCGACGAAGCCGAAGAGCCCGGCCCGGCCTGGACCGACGCCGTGCTCTAGCCCCGAGTCCCCTCCGGGAGAGCGCATGTCAGTTGCACAGGAACGACCTTCTCGGCACCCCGTGGACGCGGCGCCCCCGCTGCCGCAGTTGATCCTCGGAGGAATCCAGCACGTCGCGGCCATGTACGCCGGAGTGGTGGCGCCACCGCTCGTCATCGGCGCGGCCGTCGGCCTCTCCCCCGGCCAGCTCGCGCTGCTGATCAGCGCGGCGCTGTTCACCGCGGGGCTGGCCACCTTATTGCAGACCCTCGGCTTCTGGCGCTTCGGCGCGAGACTGCCGCTGGTCAACGGCGTCACTTTCGCCGCCGTCGCACCCATCCTGTCCATCGCCGCGCAGCATCGCGACGGCAACGCGCTGGGCGTCGTCTACGGCGCCACGCTCGTCGGCGGCGTGTTCGTGGTGTTCGCCGCTCCGTTTTTCTCCAAGCTGACGCGGTTTTTCCCGCCGGTGGTGACGGGGACGGTCATCACGCTCATCGGGATTTCCCTGCTGCCGGTCGCCGTGCAGTGGATCGCCGCCCAGCACAAATCGGCCAAGCCCAGCGGCCTCGTGCTGGCCGGGATCACCCTGGTCGCGGTGCTCGTCTTCACCCGGTTCCTGACCGGGTTCTGGAGCCGGATCGCGCTGCTGCTCGGCCTGGTCGTGGGCACCGCCGCGGCGTGGCCGATGGGCCAGGTCGACACGTCGACGCTGCGGCAGGCCCCGGTGTTCGGCATCGTGACGCCGTTCCACTTCGGCACGCCGGCATTCGACATCGCGGCGATCGTCTCGATGCTCATCGTGATGCTCGTGATCATGGCGGAAAGCACCGCTGACCTGCTGGCACTCGGCGAAATCGTGGACCGGCCGACCACCAGCCGGGTGCTGGCCGACGGCCTGCGCGCGGACGGGCTCTCCACCGCCGTCGGCACGATCTTCGGCGGGTTCGCCTGCACGGCGTTCGCGCAGAACATCGGGCTCGTGTCGCTCACCCGCATGGTGAGCCGGTACGTGGTCGCGGCCAGCGGCGTCGTGCTCGTGCTGCTGGGAGTGTTCCCGGTGACCGGCGGGATCGTCGCGCTGGTGCCGCAGCCGGTGCTCGGCGGGGCCGGGCTGGTGCTGTTCGGCAGCGTCGCGGTGAGCGGCATCCGGACGCTCGCGAAGGCGTCGTTCGAGCATCCGGTCAACGTCGCGATCGTCGCAGCGTCGCTCGGCGTCGGGCTCATCCCGATCGCCATGCCGGACTTCTACTCCGGGTTCCCGGCGGCGTTGCAGGTCGTGCTCAACTCCGGGATCAGCGCGGGCTGCGTGACCGCGGTGGTGCTGAACCTGGTGCTCCGGCCGCGCTTGATAGAACGCTCTACTGTCAAGGAGCTATCCTCGGTGTCGTGACTGGCACCAAGGACCGCATCCTCGCCGCCGGGGCGGAACTGTTCCGCCAAGGCGGGTACGCGGGCACCGGCATGAAGCAGATTGTCGAGAAGGCCGGCGCGCCCTTCGGGTCGGTGTACCACTTCTTCCCCGGCGGCAAGGAGCAGCTGGGCGAAGAAGTGGTACGCACCTCGGGGATGCAATACGCGCAGCTGTTCGAGGTTTTCATTGCTCCCGCGCCGGACCTGATCACCGGCCTGGAAACCTTCTTCGGGGCCGCGGTCACCACGCTGCTCGAAACGGACTACGTCGAGGGCTGCCCGATCGCGACCGTCGCGCTCGAAGTGGCGACTACGAACGAACCGCTGCGCAAGGCCACCGCGGACGTGTTCGAGGCGTGGACCAAAGCGGGCACCAAGGGATTTTGCGCCTTCGGCCTTCCCGAGGAGCACGCCCGCACCCTCACGCTCGCCTTGGTGACCAGCCTGGAGGGCGCGTTCGTGTTGTGCCGCTCCATGCGGACGACTGAACCGATGGCGGTCGCGGGCGCGGCGGTGGTCGACGTAGCGCGACGGCTGCTGACCGAACTGGGCGACGACGGGAAGCGGCGTCCCGAGGACGGCTAAGCTGGAGCCAGCGTCCGGGTCCTCGGGAGGTGGCCGGTGTTCGGTCTCAGCATCGACCACATCGTGATTTTGCTGCTCGCCGGGTTGTTCATCCTCGGCCCGGAACGGCTGCCCGAGGCGGCGCACTGGGTCGCGCAGACCCTGAAACGGGCCCGCGGGTTCGCCGCGGGCGCCAAAGCCCAGCTCGAAGCCGAGATCGGCCCGGAGTACCAGGAACTGCGGAAACCGTTGCAGGAACTGCAGTCCCTGCGGATAGGGAACCCTCGGGCAGCCGTGACGAGGTATTTGCTCGACGACACTCCCCCGGCCTCGACGCCGCCGCGAGCCCCGGCGGTTCCGGCTCCGGTTCCGTTGCGGGCGAACGAGCGGCCGCCGGTCGATCCCGACGCCACCTGAGTCATTCGGGATTATTCGGACGCGCGCCACGCCCATCCGGCGAGCACGAGCAGTTCGACGAGTTCCAGCACGGCCATCAGCCGTTCCACGAGCCCGGTCGCGACGGTCGGCAGATGCTGCCCGAACGCGACATTGGCCGCGAACGGAATGAGAAACGGCAGAAAGAACGGCACGGCCGCCAGCCCCAAAATACGCGACCAGCGCGCATAACCCCGCCACTGCGGCGAATTCCGGTGCGCGCGGCCGAGCAGCCATCCGGCTAACGGCAAACTCACACAACTGATCCCGGTCGCGCCGAGATGCACTTTGCCGACCCACGTCACCGCATTTCCCTGCGGGTCCTTCGTGAACAACGCGACCGCCGCGAGCCCGGCGCACCAAGCGGTCGTCGCGACGACCGTCAGCGTTCCGCGCAGCAGGCCCCGGCCGCGCAGGACCGCGGCCACCACGACCGAACCAGCCGACGTCAGCAGCATCGCCGCCGCCCACATCCACCAGCCGGGAGTCCAGGCGTAGTCGCTGAGCATCGCGCTGACCGGGTCGATCGGGCCCCAGTAGCGGTCGACGTGCAGCACCACCAGGAACGCCGCCGCGGCCAGCACCGCGGCCACCGCGGCGCCGAGCGCGCGTTTCGTTCCTTTCGCCGCCGGAGCCGGCGCCAGCGCCGGGATCGGCGCCGGGGTCAGTTCTGTGGTCACCGCAGGTTCTCCGCTCCGCCCGTCCGCTTTCCCGAAAGCATATCCCGGGTACCGTCCCGTCGCTTTCGGACAGTCCGACCGAATTGCCGCGCATTCTCAGCGTCCTGCCAGAAATCGTGACTACCCTCGCGGCCGTTCACTGATTTCTACCGACGGGAAATCCATGCCTGCCGCGCGCGGTACGGAATTGCGGCTGCTTCTGTTCGCGGTGGCGATCGTCTGGTGCGCGTTCCTGCTCGTGGACGCGAACGCCTTGGCACAGCTCAGCTTCTCCGTCGTCGGCTACGGCGCGTCGTTCACCGCGGTGGTCGCGGTGGCGCACCTCGCGGTCCGGCGCTGGGCCCCGCACGCGGATCCGCTGATCCTGCCGTGCACCGTGCTGCTGAACGGCTTGGGGCTGGTGGTGATCCACCGGATCGACCTCGGGCTCGCCGAACAGGCGGTGCAGCGCGGAAAACAGTACTCGGCCGTCGCCGGGCAGCAGGTGCTGTGGACGGTCGTGGCGCTGGCGTTGTTCCTGGCAGTGCTCGGTTTCGTCCGCGATCACCGCGTGCTGACCCGCTACGGCTACCTCGCCGGGCTGGCCGGAATCGTCGCGGTGATCCTGCCCGCGCTGCTGCCGTCGTCGCTGTCGGAGGCCAACGGCGCGAAGGTGTGGATCAGGATCGGCCCGATGTCGCTCCAGCCGGGCGAATTCGCGAAGCTGCTGCTGATCGTGTTCGCCGCGACGACGCTGGTGGCGAAACGGGAATTGTTCCGCGTCGCCGGGCGCAAGGTGCTCGGCGTCGAACTGCCGCGGGCGCGCGACCTCGGGCCGATCGTGCTCGCCGCGCTCGGCTGCGTGGCGGTGCTGGCGTTCGAGAAGGAACTCGGCGCCTCGCTGCTGTTCTTCGGGATCGTGCTGGTGATGATCTACCTCGCGACCGAACGGGCGGTCTGGGTGTATGCCGGGCTGACGGTGTTCGCGGGCGGGTGCGTGCTGGCGTACTTCCTGTTCAACCACGTGCGGCAGCGGGTCGCGAACTGGATCGACCCGCTCGCGACCTACGACCAGGCCGGCGGCGGGTACCAGGTCGCGCAGGGCTTGTTCGGCCTCGGCACCGGCGGCATGGGCGGAACCGGCCTCGGCGAGGGCAGGCCGGACATCGTGCCCGAGTCGAACACCGACTTCATCACCGCCAGCATCGGCGAGGAACTGGGTTTCCTCGGGCTGGCCGCGGTGCTGATGCTGTACCTGCTGATCGCGCTGCGCGGAATGCGGCACGCGCTGGCCGTCCGGGACAGCTTCGGGAAACTCCTCGGCGGCGGGCTGGCATTCACCGTGGTGATGCAGATTTTCGTGGTCGTGGGCGGGGTGACGAAGCTGATTCCGGAGACTGGGATCACCGCCCCGTTCCTGTCGAAGGGCGGTTCGTCGCTGCTCGCGAACTACGTCCTGGTCGCCTTGCTGCTGCGGATCTCCGACGCGGCGCGCAAGCCAAGCGCGACCGATCCGGTGCAAGCGGTGCGGGCGCCGCTGGCAGAAGCGGGAACAGTGCTGGTCAGACGGCCGCAATAAGCTAGCTGACCGGACGGGGGACGCCGCCCGGCAGCGTCTCTTCCGTCCGGCCGTCTACCGCGGAAGGACTGACATGTCATCGAGCGGCGCAACGAGGGACGGAACCGGGGGTGGACCGACTACGCCCCGGGCAAGTTCCGGAACCTGGAGACCAACGCCTGCCTCTCCGCGAGCAGAACGGCCGTGTTCATCACGACCTGGACGACCTCGTCCACAACGAACAGGTACTTCAAGACGTTCAGACCAGGCTCTGCCTGAACAACAGCGGGGGCAGCCCCGAAGCCGCCGGAGTGCGGATCTGCCACGCGCCGACTGCGCTGTGGACCGTGGAACGAGCCTGACTCTGGAACCGATGGGCCGTTCTCGCGGACGGCCCACCGGACCGGGCTACCGGTCTTCGCGCAGCCGAGCACTCGCCTTCGTCAGCTCCCCCGCGATCGCCGATTCGTCGGCCGTCGCGAGCTGCCCGGCGTCTACCACCGTTTTCCCGCCCACGAACAGCTTCCGCAGCGGCGGCGGCGCGGCCAGCACCAGCGCCGCGACCGGGTCCTCGATGCCCGCGTAGTTCAGCCCGTTCAGATCCCACACCGCCAGATCCGCGAGCTTCCCCACCTCGACCGAGCCCATGTCGCGCTCCCGGCCGAGACAGCGTGCGCCGCCCATTGTCCCTAGCCACAACGCTTCCCGCGTCGTTAGGCCGGTCGGCCCGCCGCGTTGCCGGGCCTGCAGCAACGCCTGATGCAGTTCCTCCGCCAAGCCGCCGGATTCGCTGGAAGCCGCGCCGTCGACGCCCAAACCGACCGGCGCGCCCGCGTCGAGCAAGTCCCGCACGGGAGCGATTCCGCTGCCCAGTCGGCCATTCGACGTCGGGCAATGCGCGGAACCGGTTGACGTCGCGCCGAACCGACGGATTGCGTCGGGCGCGAGGTGCACGGTGTGTGCGAGCCAGACGTCGGGTGCCAGCCAGCCCAGTTTGTCCGCGTACTCCGCGGGCGTGAGGCCGGTTTCGGCGAGGCATTGCTTTTCCTCGTCCTGGGTTTCGGCCAAATGCGTGTGCAGCCGGACGCCCTTGCGCCGGGCCAACGCGGCCGAATCGGCCATCAGGCGCTCGGTGACGGTGAACGGCGAGCACGGGCCAGCGGCGATCTGGAGGTGCGCGCCCGGCGAGGCGTCGTGGTAGCGGTCGATCGCGGCTTCGGTGCCGAGAAGGGCGTCCTCGGCGGTCTCGACCAGGCTGTCCGGCGGCAGCCCGCCGTCCGATTCGCCGCGGTCCATCGAGCCGCGGACCAGGTGCAACCGCAAGCCGATCCGCTCCCGCGCAGCAGCGAGCGCGGCTATCTGGTCGCCGCCGTCGGCCGGGAAGACGTAGTGGTGGTCGGCGACCGTGGTGCAGCCGCTCAAGGCGAGCCGTGCCATTCCGGCTGCGCCCGCGGCGTGCGTGATCTCCGCGTCCAGCTTGGCCCACACCGGGTACAGCGCGACGAGCCACTCGAACAGCGTGTGGTCGGCGGCGAGGCCCCGGGTGGCCCATTGGTAGAGGTGGTGGTGCGTGTTCACGAGGCCCGGCGTGACGAGGCAGCCACCCGCGTCGACGCGTTCGTCCGCCTCGCCGGCGAAAGCACCGTCACCGACAGCCGCGATGCGGTCGTCCTCGATCACGACATGTCCGGTGCGGTATTCGGGACCGCTGACCGTCGCGATCGCGGCGTTCTCGACGACTGTCCTCATGCGGCACTCACCTCCGGAAGGGTTCGTGAGTGGCTACCCCGGATTCGGGGCAGCCACTCACGAAACCCGTCACAACGCCTTGGCCGCGCGATCCGCCACCAGGTTCAGGAACCGGCTCGGGTCCTTCAGCTCGCCGCCCTCGGCGAGCAAAGCCATGCCGTGCAGCAGCTCCGCCGTCTCGGCCAGCGAAGCGTCCTCCGGATGCTCGGCGAACGCCTTGCGCAGACCGGTGACCAGCGCGTGCTCCGGGTTCAGCTCCAGCACCCGCTTCACCGGCGGCAGCTCCTGGCCCATCGCGCGGTACATCTTCTCCAGCGTCGGCGTCAGATCGCCCGCGTCGCCGACGATGCAGGACGGCGACGTCGTCAGCCGGGACGACAGCCGGACCTCCTTGACGGTGTCGGACAGCGTCGCCGACATCCACTTCAGCAGGTCCTCGTACTCGGCCTTCTTCTCGTCAGTCGTCTCGTCGCCGAGGTCGACCTCGCCCTTCGCGACCGACTGGAACGTCTTGCCGTCGAAGCCGGTCGCCGACTCGGTCCACATCTCGTCGACCGGGTCGGTGAGGATCAGCACCTCGTACCCCTTGGCGCGGAACGCTTCCAGGTGCGGAGAGTTCTCGATGACGGTGCGCGAATCGCCGGTCAGGTAGTAGATGTGCTCCTGGCCCTCCTTCATCCGCGACACGTAGTCGCGCAGCGAGGTGGGCTTGTCCGCGTGGTGCGTCGAGTCGAACGACGAGATCTCCAGGATCTGCTCCCGGTTCTCCGGGTCGTCGATCAGGCCTTCCTTGACCGCGCGGCCGAACTCCTGCCAGAACGTCGCGTACTTCTCGGCGTCCTCGGTCATCATCGTCTTGACCGTGGAGAGGATCTTCTTCTCCAGCCGCCGCCGGATCGCGCGGATCTGCCGGTCCTGCTGCAGGATCTCGCGCGACACGTTCAGCGACAGATCCGCCGCGTCGACGACCCCCTTCACGAAGCGCAGGTAGTTCGGCATCAGCGCTTCGCAGTCGTCCATGATGAACACGCGCTTGACGTACAGCTGCACGCCGCGCTTCGCGTCCCGCATGAACAGATCCACCGGTGCGCGCGAGGGCAGGAACAGCAGCGCCTGGTACTCGAAGGTGCCCTCGGCCTGCATCCGGACCGTCTCGAGCGGGTCGGTCCAGTCGTGGCTGATGTGCTTGTAGAACTCGTGGTACTCCTCGTCGGAGACCTCGTCCTTCGACCGCGCCCAGAGCGCCTTCATCGAGTTGACGGTCTCGAGACCGCTCTCTTCGCCTTCCTTGACCTCCTTGGCCATCTGGACCGGCCAGGTGATGAAGTCGGAGTAGCGCTTGACGATCTCGCGGACCTTCCACGGCGACGTGTAGTCGTAGAGGTGGTCCTCGTCGTCGGCGGGCTTGAGGTGCAGCGTCACCGAGGTGCCCTGCGGCGCGTCGGAGAGGGACTCGATCGTGTAGGTGCCCTCGCCGGCGGATTCCCAGCGGACGCCCTCGTCGGCGCCCGCGCGCCGGGTCACCAGGGTGACCTTGTCGGCGACCATGAAGCTCGAGTAGAAGCCGACGCCGAACTGCCCGATCAGGTCCTGGCCGGCGGATTCCTTCGACTCCTTCAGCTTGCGCAGGAAGTCGGCGGTGCCGGATTTCGCGATGGTGCCGATCAGGTTGACGACGTCGTCCCGGCTCATCCCGATCCCGTTGTCGCGCACGGTGAGGGTGCGCGCCTCGGAGTCGAGGAGGATTTCGATGTGCAGGTTGTCGGTCTCGGCCCGCAGATCCTTGTCGCGGTACGTCTCCAGCCGCAGCTTGTCCAGCGCGTCGGAGGCGTTGGAGACCAGCTCGCGCAGGAAGATGTCCTTGTTCGAGTAGATCGAGTGGATCATCAGCTGCAGCAGCTGGCGCGCCTCGGACTGGAACTCCAGCGTTTCGACCGTCCCGGTTTCCTCAGCCATGGCTTTCGTGTTTCCTTTCCGCCCCTGAAAGACCGGCGTGAAGTCTACCGAGGAGGGACGACAGAACGTGCGGAGACCGCGAAGTCCGATTGCCGCCAGCCGCACCCGCCCGGGACGGCCAGGATGGGCCCGTGACTGATCCCGCAGCCGTGCTCGACGGCATGTACCGAGCCGAAGCCGAGTATTTCGCCGCAGGCGGCCCCGATTCGGCTTCTTTTGCCCCGCTGGCCCCGTATTTCGCCGAGGATGTCGTACTGCACCAGGCCGCCGGGCTGCCGTTCGGCGGCGACTGGCACGGCCACGCCGGGCTGGAGAAGTTCTTCCTCGAGATGAGCCGGATCTGGGAGTCGTTCGAGATCGGCGAGCAGGAGTTCCTCGCCCTCGGCGCGACGTCGGTGGTGCTCACGCAGGTCCGGGCCCGGACGCGGACGACCGGACGCGATCTGGAGTTCCCGATCCTGCAGACGCTGCGCATCGAGGACGGGCGGATCGCCGAGGTGCGGCCGTTCTACTGGGACACCGCGGCGATCGCCGAAGCCTGCCGCGGCTGAAGACTCGTGAGTGCCTATCGCGGTTCTAACCGTGATAGGCACTCACGACGTCTCTCAGGCTTGCCGCCGCGCGTACGCGTCCAGCCGGGCCACCTCGAACGGCAGCTCCGCCTCCGCCAACGCCCCGCAGTTGTAGCCACCCAGCAAATACCGGGCCAGCGCCTCCGCCGTGGCAGGCTCATCGAGCACTCCCCCGGCGGTCTTCGACGCGTAGTCCTGCAACCGCTTGGCCGCCGCCGGGGCGCCCTCGCGGTAGAAGGCGTACGTCGCCGCGTACCGGGTCGGCAGCTGGTGCGGATGCAGGTCCCAGCCCTGGTAGAAGCCGTTCTCCAGCGACCGCCGCACCAGGCGCAGGTGCTCCGCCCACGCGCCCGGCAGGTCATCGCCCACCGGGAGCCGGTTGGTCGAACCGTCGGACAGCCGCACGCCCGTTCCGGCAGCCGCGACCTGCATCAACTGCTTCGCGAAGTCGGCGGCGGGGTGCGCCATGCTCTGGTACGCCGCGCTGATGCCGAGACCCGCGCTGTAGTCGTAGGTCCCGTAGTGCAGCCCGGAGCACCGGCCGTCCGCCGCCTGGATGATCCGCGCGACCGAAACCGTGCCATCGGTCGAGAGGATCGACTGCGCGGTCTCGATCTGCACCTCGAACCGCAGCGCGCGGTCCGCCAGTCCGTACGCGGTTTCCAGCCGCCCCAACACTTCCGCGGCGACCTCGACCTGTTCGACCGCGGTGACCTTCGGCAGCGTCACCACGAATCCGTCCGGCAGCGATCCTTCGGACAGCAAGCCGGACAGGAACAGGTCGAGCGTCCGGATGCCCCGCCGCCGCGTCGCGGCTTCGAAGCTCTTGAACCGGATTCCGACAAACGGAGTGCCGCCGGTGGTCGCGAGGGTGCGCCCCGCGGCTTCCGCGGCCGCGTCCTCCGCTTCGTCGCCGGGATGGCCGTAGCCGTCCTCGAAGTCGATGCGGAGATCCTCGATCGGCTCGGTGAGGAGCTTCTCGCGGACGCGCTCGGCCACCGCCGGGTCGAGGTTCAGCAGATCGCCGTGCTCGACGAAAACCCGCATCGCCTGTTTGCCCCAGTCGGCGACCAGGCGCGTGCGGTACTGCGACGCCGGCACATACACCGTGTGCACCGGACGACGGCCCGGAGACTCGCCGGGATACCGCGCCGCCACGCGCGCGTCGGCCTCGGCCAACCGCGTGTCGGCGGCGGTGTAGACGTCCTCGGCGAGCCGTCCGCCGCCCATTACTGGATGTGCTCGTACGCCGGCAGGGTCAGGAAGTCCGGGAACTCGTCGGCCAGCGCGACCTGCTCGAACAGCTCGACCGCGGGCTTCAGCAGATCGTCGGAAACCTCAGCCGCCAGCTCGCCGCGGACATCGGCCACGACCCCGCGCACCAGTTCCGCGGTGACCTTCTCGCCGTTGTCCAGCTGCGTGCCGTTCTTGACCCACTGCCACACCTGCGACCGCGAAATCTCGGCCGTGGCGGCGTCTTCCATCAGGTTGTGGATCGCCGCCGCGCCGTTGCCGCCCAGCCACGAGGCCAGGTAGCGGATGCCGACGTCGACCGCCGCGCGCAGACCGGCCGCGGTCGCGCTGCCCGGCGTCGAGGCGACGTCCAGCAGCTGGTCGGCGGTCACCTGCACGTCGTCGCGGGTGCGCTCGAGCTGGTTCGGGTTGTCGCCGAGGACCTTGTCGAACTCTTCCTTGCAGAGTGCGACCATGCCCGGGTGCGCGACCCACGAACCGTCGAAGCCGTCCCCGGCCTCCCGCGATTTGTCGGCGTGCACCTTGTCGAAGGCGCCCTTGTTGACTTCCGGGTCCTTGCTCGGGATGAACGCGGCCATGCCGCCGATCGCGAACGCGCCGCGCTTGTGGCAGGTGCGCACCAGCAGTTCGGTGTAGGCGCGCATGAACGGCGCGGTCATGGTGACCGAGTTGCGGTCCGGCAGCACGAACTTCTCACCCGCGTCGCGGAAGTACTTGATGACGCTGAACAGGTAGTCCCAGCGGCCCGCGTTGAGGCCGGAGGCGTGCTCGCGCAGTTCGTAGAGGATCTCTTCCATCTCGAACGCGGCCGGGATGGTCTCGATCAGCACGGTGGCGCGGACGGTGCCGTGCGGGATGCCGAGCGCCTTCTCCGCGTGCGTGAACACGTCGTTCCACAGCCGCGCTTCGAGGTGGCTTTCCATCTTCGGCAGGTAGAAGTACGGGCCCTTGCCGCGGTTGAGCAGCTCCTGGGCGTTGTGGAAGAAGTACAGGCCGAAGTCGACCAGCGCGCCGACGCCCTTGCGCCCGCCGAAGGTCAGGTTGCGCTCGTCGAGGTGCCAGCCGCGCGGGCGGACCACGATGGTGGCGTGCTCGACGTCCGGCTTCAGCTCGTAGTGCTTGCCGTTCTGGTCGAGCGTGATGGTGCCGCGGATCGCGTCGGACAGGTTGACCTGGCCGCCCACGACGTTCGCCCAGTGCGGCGTGTTGGCGTCCTCGAAGTCCGCGAGCCACACCTTGGCACCGGAGTTGAGGGCGTTGATGGTCATCTTGCGATCGGTGGGACCGGTGATCTCCACGCGCCGGTCGCGCAGCGCTTCCGGAGCGCCGGCGACCTGCCAGTCGCTGTCGCGGATCTCCTTGGTCTCAGCCAGGAAATCGAGGCGGCCGGTGGTACGGGCCTCCTCGCGCCGCTTGCCCCGCGCGACGAGGAGTTCGTCGCGCCGCGCGGCGTACTCGTCGTGCAAGCCCGCTACGAAAGCGAGGGCTTCCGGCGTCAGAATCTCGTCCCCACGCTCGACGGACCCGCCGAGAACCTGGACCTCAGACATGCGCAACACCCCGAGTAGTGCTTTGGATAACGTCCCTACGGTTTTTACCTGACGGACTATAGTTTCTGCATAGCGGAACATCAATCGGGTCTGTGAGGAGGACCACTGGTGGCGGCTGAGAAGAGCGGACGAGACGGCGGCGTCCAGTCCCTGCAGCGCGCGTTCGAGCTGCTGGAGCACCTGGCGGACACCGGCGGCGAGGCCAGCCTGTCGGAGCTGGCGACCCTGTCCGGGCTGCCGATGCCGACGATCCACCGGCTGATCCGCACGCTGGTGTCGCTGGGCTACGTCCGGCAGAACACCAACCGGCACTACGCGCTGGGCGCCCGGCTGATCCGGCTCGGCGAGAACGCCAGCATGCAGTTCGGCGCGTGGGCGCGGCCGCTGCTGGTGGAGCTGGTCGAGGAGGTCGGCGAGACGGCGAACCTGGCGGTGCTGGAACGCGACGAGGTGGTGTATGTCGCACAGGTGCCCTCGAAGCACTCGATGCGCATGTTCACCGAGGTCGGACGGCGCCTGCTGCCGCACGGCACCGGCGTGGGCAAGGCGATGCTGGCGGAACTGCCCGCGGGCGAGGTCGCGTCGCTGCTGGAGCGCACCGGAATGCCCGCGTACACCGAGCACACCTTCACCGACCCGGACGCGCTGGCGGTGGAGCTGAAGAAGATCGCCGGACAGGGCTACGCGCTGGACGAGGCGGAGCAGGAACTCGGGGTGCGCTGCATCGCCGTCGCGATCCCCGGCGCACCGGTCCCCGCGGCGGTCTCGGTGTCCGGCCCGTCCGGCCGCCTGACAGCGGACGCGGTGAGCCACATCGCGCCGGTGGTGCAGAAGGTGGCGGACCGGCTTTCGCAGCAGCTGCCGGTTACCTGAGTTCGCCCTTGAGTTCGCCTTCGAGGAGGTCCATCAGCAGTCCGTCGTGCCAGGTGCCGTCGAGCCCCTGCTCGTAATCGCGGAGGATCCCGACGCGCCGGAAACCGAGCTTCTCGTACACATGGATCGCGCGGACGTTGGCCGCCGCCGGGTCGATGGTGATCCGGTGGTGTCCCCGGTCGAACAGGCGCTGGGCGAGGATCCGGATCGCCTCCGCGCCGAGCCCGAGCCCGTAGTGGCCGGGGTGCACGGCCAGGTCGATTCCGGCGTGGCGGTAACGCGGGCTGGCTTCTTCCCAGCTTTGGATGATGCCGACAGTCTCGCCGTTGTGCTCGATGGCGTAGGCCTGCGCCTCGGCTTTGGCGAGGAGGCTGTCGGTTTCTTCGTCGGGATCGCCCCACCACTGCGAGACTTCCGGGGCGGAAAGGATCTCGTGGACGCGTGCCCGGTCGGCTTCGGCGAGCGGGCGAAGGGTGACGCGGCTCACTTCGTCGACTCCACCGTTCTCTTCGAGGCTTCCGTCAGCCCAGCAAAGCGTCCACGAACGCACCCGGCTCGAACGGCGCCAGATCGTCCGGCCCCTCGCCGAGACCCACGAGCTTCACCGGCACTCCCAGTTCCTTCTGGACCTGGAACACGATCCCGCCCTTGGCCGTGCCGTCCAGTTTGGTCAGGACGATCCCCGTCACGTCGATGACCTCGGCGAACACCCGTGCCTGCGCGAGTCCGTTCTGTCCGGTGGTGGCGTCCAGCACGAGCAGCACCTCGTCCACTCGCGCCTGCTTCTCGACGACTCGCTTCACCTTGCCGAGTTCGTCCATCAGGCCGGTCTTCGTGTGGAGGCGGCCCGCGGTGTCGACCAGGACCGTGTCCACGCCCTCGCTGATGCCCTGCTTGACCGCGTCGAACGCGACCGCTGCCGGGTCCGCGCCTTCCTTGCCTCGCACGACCGACGCGCCCACGCGATCGCCCCAGGTCTGGAGCTGGTCGGCGGCTGCGGCGCGGAACGTGTCGGCGGCACCGAGGACGACCGTGCCGCCCTGGGCGACCAGTACTCGGGCGAGCTTGCCGGTCGTCGTGGTCTTGCCGGTGCCGTTCACGCCCGCGACCAGCACGACCGCGGGCTGCTTCTTGCCGTCCACCTCGTGCGGCAGGGCCCGGACCGAGCGCTCGGCGTCCGTGGACAGGGACGCGGTCAGCACCTCGTGCAGCAGTTCGCGTGCTTCCGCCGAGGTGCGCACTGCGCGGCGGTTCAGTTCGTCGCGCAGGCGGTCCACGATCTGGGTCGTCGTGGCGGCGCCGAGGTCCGCCATGAGCAGCGTGTCTTCGACGTCCTGCCAGGAATCCTCGTCCAGGTCGCCGCCGCCGAGCAGGCCCAGCAGGCTCTGCCCGAACACCGAGCGGGACTTCGACAGGCGGCCGCGCAGGCGCTCCAGGCGGCCGACCGGGGACTCGATCTCCTCGATCGGCTCGACCGTTCCCGGGACGACCGCCTCGGGGGCCTCTTCTTCGACCGGCTCGGGGAGCTTGACGTCGCGCACCGTGCGCTGGTCGGAGTCGCGCGGTACCGCGGCGTCGTCGCCGACCGCGGGCTGCCCGTCGACCTCCGGGCGGTCCTCGACGGGATGCTCGACCACCGGCTCCGGCGAAGGAGCAGGTTCGGGCTCAGGCGCGGGCTCGGGTTTCTCCTCGACGGCCGTTCCGCCGGACGCGAAAGAGATCCCGCCGCTCGCGGCGTACCCGCCGCCCTTCGGCTTCTCCTCGACCTCGCGCTGTTCGGCGATGCTGATCCGCCGCTTGCGCGCGATGAGCAGCCCGGACACCAGCACGGCGACCAGGACGACGACGGCGACGACAACGATCCAGAACCAGGTGCTCGACACGCCACCATCCTGTCATCCGCGTGCACAAGCCACGGGACACCCCACCGCGAGGCCAACGAGTAACGCGAACGGTTCCGATTCGGCCAAGACTCCACAAAGCGTCTTGCGCCACCCCTCCGGTGTTGACTAGACCACATCGGATGACCACCCCCGCCGGCCACTGTTTCCGCGTCCTCGGGCTGCTGTCGGGCACCTCCGTGGACGGGATCGACGTCGCGGTCGCCGAAATCCGCGCTGACACCGGGACCGTCGTCCTCACCCCGCTCGGCGAGCTCGACGTGCCTTATCCCGCCGACCTCCGCACGGATCTGCTCGACGCCCTCCCGCCGCGGCCGAGCAGCGCGCGGCAGCTGACCGTCCTCGACACCCGGGTCGGCCAGGCGTTCGCGGACGCGGCCGCGCTCGGCATCGCCGCGTACGGGCCGGTGGACGTGATCGCCTCGCTCGGCCAGACCGTCTATCACTGGGTCGAAAACGGCGTCGCGCTCGGCACGCTCCAGCTCGGCCAGCCGGCGTGGATCGCCGAGCGCACCGGAGTGCCGGTGATCGCCGACCTCCGCATCCGGGACATCACCGCGGGCGGCCAGGGCGCGCCGCTGGCCAGCACGCTCGACGCGATGTGGCTGCGCGGCCTCGCCGAGGAGACCGGACGTCCGGTGGCCGCGCTCAACCTCGGCGGCATCGCCAACATCACCGTGGTCACGCAGTCGGACAAGGTGCTCGCCTACGACACCGGCCCGGCCAACGCGCTGCTCGATCTCGCCGCCGCCCACGTCAGCGACGGCAAACTGTCCGCCGACATCGACGGACGCCTCGCGCTCGCCGGGTCGGTCCGGAAAGACCTGCTCGACCGGCTGCTCGCCGACCCCTATTTCTCCGCCGCTCCCCCGAAATCCACTGGCAAAGAGCACTTCCACGGCGGATACCTGAACGCAGCCCTGTCCGGGCTGCCGCCGTTGTCCCCGGAGGATTTGCTGGCCACGCTCACCGAACTGACCGCCGCGACGGTCGCCGCGGAATGCCGGCGGCACGGCGTGGCGACCGTTGTCGCGTCCGGCGGCGGCGTCGCGAACCCGGCGACCATGGCCGCGCTCGCCCGGCAACTGCCCGGCGGCGCGCTCCGCACCAGCGACGACCTCGGTCTCCCCGGCTCCGGAAAAGAGGCCTATCTGACCGCGCTGCTCGGCTGGCTGAGCTGGTGCGGCGTCCCGGCGACGCTGCCGTCGGCCACCGGAGCGAGCGGTCCCCGCCTGCTCGGCGCGCTGACGCCGGGTGCGGCGCCCCTGAATCTCCCCGCCCCGCTGGGGGGCGCCGCGACCCGGCTCCGGGTCGCGGAATCCGGGCAACCACGGTAGGAGAACCCCATGAATCCAGTCGATCTGGTGATCGTCATCGTGTACCTCGCGGCGATGCCGGTCATCGGCGTGCTGGTCGGACGCAGACAGAAGTCCGCGAACGACTACTTCGTCGGCGAGCGCAGCATGCCGTGGTGGGCGGTCACGCTCTCGGTGGTGGCCACCGAGACGTCCACGCTCACCGTGATCTCCACGCCCGGGCTCGTGTTCGGCAGCGCCTTCCTGTTCCTGGAAGTGGCTTTCGGCTACATCATCGGCCGCGTGATCGCCGCGTTCGTGCTGCTGCCGCGGTATTTCCGCGGCAATTACGTGAGCGCGTACGAATTCCTCGGCCGCCGCTTCGGCCGCGGGCTGCAGGGCACCGCGTCGGTCACCTTCGTGGTGACGCGGCTGCTCGCCGAGGGGCTGCGGCTGTTCGCCGGGGCGATCCCGATCAAGGCGATCCTCGGCCACTACGGCATCCACACCGAGTACTGGCACATCGTCGTGCTGCTGACCGCGCTCACCGTGGTCTACGCGTTCGTCGGCGGCATCAAGTCGGTGATCTGGGTCGACGTCATCCAGTGGTCGCTCTACATCCTCGGCGCGATCGGCGCGGTGATCTTCCTGTCCACGAAGCTGCCGTCCGGCTGGACGCAGATCGCTTCGAGCCAGGGCCGGTTCCAGCTCACCGACTTCGCGTCGAACCTCCTCACCAACCCGTACGCGTTCCTCTGCGCGGTGGTCGGCGGCGCGTTCCTGTCGATGGCTTCGCACGGCGCGGACCAGCTGATCGTCGGACGGCTGCTGTCGTGCCGGAACCTGCGCGACGGCCAGCGCGCGCTGATCGGCTCGTCCATCGTGGTGTTCGTCCAGTTCGCGCTGTTCCTGCTCGTCGGCGCGATGCTGTGGGTCTACACCGGCGGCAAGAACGGCCCGACGGCCACCGCGGTCGCGGCCGGGAAGATGTCCGGCGACGACGTGTTCTCCAACTTCATCGTCAACGACCTTCCGGTCGGCCTCGCCGGGCTCTTGATCGCCGGCATCCTCGCGTCGACCATGGGCGCGCTCGCGTCCGCGCTCAACGCGCTGTCCACCTCCACCATCGCCGACCTCTACCAGCGGTTCACGCACAAGTCGATCGAGGACGCCAAGCTGCTCCGGCACGGTCGCATGTGGACACTCATCTGGGCGGCCGTGTTCGCGGTGTTCGCCTCGATGTTCACCAACTCGAAGGACCCGGTGATCCAGCAGGGCCTCGGGATCGTCGGCTACACCTACGGCGCGCTGCTCGGGTCGTTCTTCCTCGGCCTGATGGTGCGCAAGGCCCGCCAGTCCGACGCGGTGATCGCGTTCGCCTGCTCGGTGATCGGGATGGCGTTCCTGATCCTGTTCGTGAAATTCGACAAGGCGACCACCGAGGTGCACATCCACTTCGGCGCGGCGACGAAGACGCTCGTGCCGCTGGCGACGTATTGGTACACCTTCGCGGGGGTGCTGATCACGCTGATCGTGGGCGGGCTGCTGTCACTGCGGCGGCGCGGCGCCGACCCGAATGCGGTGAAGGCGGAGGAACCGGCGGAAAGCGCGGCGTAGAAAAGCTCGTGAGTGTTTGTGCCGGTTCTAACCGGCACAAACACTCACGAGGCTGCTACGGCTGCGTGTAGAAGACCATGCCGTCCTTGTCGCAGCCGATCCGCCCGCTGCCCTGCGCGCCGGTGTCGGCCATGCACTGCCAGCCGCTCACGGTCAGCACGTGCGCGGTGCCCTCGGCCTTTTTCGGCGCGTCCTGGAAGTACTCGGTGATCACGTCGATCGCCTCGGTGCAGCCAGGACGGCCCGCCTTGGTTTCGGTGGCGATCAGGCCGACCTTGCCGTTGGGCGCGTCGATCGGGCCGCAGTCGACCGGCGGGCCGACCGTTTCGCCGGTGTCCGGGCTGGCTTCCTGGGACTTGCTCGGGCGGTGCGTCTTGCTCGCGGGCGCGGACTTGGTGCTGGCCGCAGGGCTTTCCGGCGCCGAAGCGGCGGTCGGCGCGGCCGAAACCGACGACGGGGCCGCCTGGTCGCTGCTCCCGCCGCAAGCCGCGGCCAGCCCGCCGAACGCGAGAATCGACGCCGTGACAACGGCTTTGGACACCAACGTGCGCATGAAGAATTCCCTCCCCGGTTTCCGGCCGCCGATCGGCCAAGATCACCCTAAGCGGGCCGCGCCGGGTCGGCAGTGTGACCGCTGCGCGTCACAGCGAACGGCCCGGCTTCCCCTTGTTCCAGGGGAAACCGGGCCGCCGTCAGGAATACGTCAGTGGATGACGACCTGCCGCACGTGCACGAAGTTCAGGTCGCCGCCCTGCCACCGGCCGAGGTCGGTCCGGCCGCCGTCCCAGTACAGGGTGACCGAGTTGTTGCCGGAGTCGACCCGGGTGACGCCGCCCAGATCCACGTACGTCGCTCCGCCGTTGGCGAAGCAGGCGACATCGCTGCCGTCCCACGGGCTTCCGCCCGCGAGGCGCACCTGGACGAAGTCGGTGCGGCCGTTGCAGGCGACCCGGTCGATGGCGAACGCCTGACCGGCCGGAACGGTGCCGGCCAGCGCGAGCGCCGCGGCGCCGCCGATCGCGAGTCTTTTGACGAGTGAAGGCATGATCGCTGTGGAACCTTTCTCCCAGTGCTGCCTCGAAGGTGAGCCCGGCGGAAACCGCCCTGCCGGACGAGTTCGACGGTGCCAGTCGCGGACACCGAGCCGACACCCGCGATGCCCGCTTCTACCCGTTCGTACCCGGGGTCCGGGACCAACGCTCAGACGGCCTTGCCATGGAACGAAAGCCCCTTGCTGCCGCAGAAAATCTGCTTGCTGCCGCCGTTTCCGCCGTCGTATCCGCAGTTCCAGCCGTCGACGTCGAGGAAGCGCCCGGTGCCCTGCGCCTTGGTCGGAGCCTGGGCCAGGTAGTCGGACATCACGGTGATCGCCTCGGTGCAGCCGACCGTGCCCGCCGGCATCGCCTCGGTGACCACGTCGACCTTGCCGCCGGGGCCGTCGATCGGGCCGCAGTCGGCGCCGTCGCCGAGTTCTCCCTTGCCCGGCAGGCGGTCGCCGGGCTGTTCCTCGGCCGGGGCCGGGCGCGGCTTGGGCTTGCTCGGGTGCGTCGGGGCCTGGGCGGACGGCGTGGGCGTGGCGGAAGAACTCGGTGCGGCCACGGAAGAAGCGGTCGGCGCGGCCGAGAGCGCACTCGGCGCGGCCGCGGCTTGCCCGGTCTGCGAGCCTCCGCCGCACGCGGCGACCGCGAGGGCGGCGCCGAGCAGCGAACCGGAAATCAGGGTGCGGGCCACGATGGTGCGCATTGTCGAATCCCCTCCAGGATGCGTTTCTTTCGAACACCCCTGAAGACGTGCGGATTCCGCGGCAGTTGGCTCGTCGGACGGCTGTCCGGGCAGAGCTGCCCGTTCGGGCAGGATCGCCCCGATCGGCGCAACCCGCCTAGGACGCCGGGACGGGTTCCTCTTCCGCGGTGCGCAGCCGCTGCGAGATCACCTTGGTGATGCCGTCGCCCTGCATGCTCACGCCGTACAGCGCGTCGGCGATCTCCATCGTCGGCTTCTGGTGCGTGATGATGATCAGCTGCGACGAATCGCGCAGCTGCTCCAGCAGGCCGATCAGCCGACGCATGTTGGTGTCGTCCAGCGCCGCCTCGACCTCGTCCATCACGTAGAACGGCGACGGGCGGGCACGGAAGATCGCCACCAGCATGCCGACCGCCACCAGCGACTTCTCGCCACCGGACAGCAGCGACAGCCGCTTGACCTTCTTGCCCGGCGGGCGCGCCTCGACGTCGACGCCGGTGGCGAGCAGGTCGTTCGGCTCGGTGAGCACCATCCGGCCCTCGCCGCCGGGGAACAGCACGCCGAAGACGGTCTCGAACTCGCGCGCCACGTCCGCGTAGGCCGAGGTGAAGACCTCCAGGATCTTCTCGTCGACCTGCTTGATGACGGCCTCGAGGTCCTTGCGGGTGTCCTTGAGGTCTTCCAGCTGGGTGGAGAGGAACTTGTAGCGTTCCTCCAGCGCCGCGAATTCCTCCAGCGCCAGCGGGTTCACCTTGCCGAGCAGGGTCAGGTCCTTCTCCGCGCGCTTGGCGCGGCGGGCCTGGGTGTCGCGGTCGTACGGCATGGGCGGCGGCGGGGTGACGTCCTCGCCGCGTTCCTTGGCCGCCTCGTACTCGGCCATCTCGCCCGCGCTCGGCGGCACCGGCACGTTCGGGCCGTACTCCTCGACCAGGTCCGCCAGCCCGATGCCGAAGTCCTCGGCGATCTTGGCTTCCAGCGTTTCCAGCCGCAGCTTCTGCTCGGCGCGCAGCACCTCGTCGCGGTGCACGGCGTCGGTCAGCTTCTCCAATTCGCCGGAGAGCTCGCGCACCTTCGCACGCACTGCGGTCAGCGCGGTTTCGCGGGTTTGGCGCTGCGCCTGGGCTTCGTCACGCTCGGCGGCCGCGCGCTGCACCGAGATTTCGATGCGCTCCAACGCGAATTCACCGGCGTTGACGACCGCGTTCGCGATTTCCGCGCCGCGCTCCCGGGCTTCCCGGGCCTTGGCCGCGCGCTCACGGGCCTGCTGCTCGGCATAAGCCGCGCGGCGCAACGATTCCGCTCGCCCCGCGATGCTGCGCGCGCGTTCCTCGGCGGTGCGCTGGGCGAGACGCGCTTCGACTTCTTCCTGCCGCACCACGGCGAGCTGCTCGGCGGCTTCGTCGCGCTCGGCGGTGTCCGGGTCGTCCTCGACCGGCTGTTCGGCGACCGCGGCGAGCCGTTCTTCCAGCTCCGCCAGCTGTTCCAGCGCCTGTTCGCGGCTCTGCTCGACCTTCGCGCGCTGCTGGGTCAGCCGTTCGACCTCGGCCTGCGCGGACCGCGCCGCCTGCTGCAACCGGTTGAGCCGCTCGGACGAACGGGCCTTGCGCACCTTGGCCTCGCCGAGCGCGTCCTTCGCCTGGCCGACCTCTTCGCGCCGGGACTGCTGCTCGGCACGCGCGCCTTCCAGCTCGGCGGAGTACTGCTCCAGCGCGCGTTCGGCCGTGCGCAAGCGTTCCTGCGCCTCGTCGACCGCCGCCTGGACCTCGATCACGCTCTCGCGGGCGGCCGAACCGCCGGCGATCCAGTTGGCCCCGAAGACATCGCCCTCGGCGGTGACCGCGCGCACCTGCGGGTGCTGGGCCACGAGCTGACGCGCGGCGTCCAGATCCGGCACCAGCGCGAGCCGGTCCAGCGCCTTCTCGACCGCGGGCCGCAGTTGCTCCGGCGCGCTGACGACCTCGCGAGCCCAGCGGGCGCCCTCGGGCAGCGCCGGCCACGAACTGGTGTCCACAGTGGACCCGGTGCCGACCGGAACGATCCCCGCACGGCCGGAATCGGTGTCCTTCAAGTACTTCAGCGCGGACAGCGCGTTCTCGCCGCCGGACACCGCGACCGCGTCGGCCACCGGCCCGAGCGCGGCGGCCAGCGCGACCTCGTGCCCCGGCTGCACGGTGAGCAACGCGGCGACCGAACCGAGCAAGCCCGGCAGTTCGGCGGACGCGCCGAGCAGCGCGCCCGCGCCGTCCTTGCGCTTGAGGCCCATCGACAACGCCTCGACGCGAGCCTTCTCCGACGCGATCTCGCGCTCGGAACCGCGCTCGGCCTTCACCAGCTCTTCGACGCGAGCCTTGGCGGCGTTGTTCGCCTCGACCGCGCGATCGTGGCGCTGCTGCAGCTCGGCGTCGTCGGATTCTTCCGTGCCGCCGACGGCTTTGGCTTCTTCCAGCTCCTCGACCGCGATCTCGGCGCGCTCGGCCGCTTCCTGCAGCCCGACGGTGAGCCGGTCGACCTCTTCCGCGGTCGCGCCGTTCTTGCTGCGCAACGCTTCGACCTGGCCGGTCAGCTTCGCCATGCCCTCGCGTCGATCGGCGATCGCGCGGACCGCGGCCCAGTGCGCGCGCTCCGCGGCTTGCACTCGCTGTTCGAGATCTTCGCGCCGCAGCACGGTTTCCGCGAGAAGTTCGCGGGCCTCCATGACAGCCTCGGTCAGCTCCTGCTCGCGCTCCGCGGCCTGTTCGGCCTCGGCAAGCAACTCTTCCGGATCGCGACCGCCGGTCGGCGCGGAGACGTCGGAAGAAAGGTGCCGCTGACGTTCCACAGCCAGCCGCACGGTGCCGCGCAGCCGTTCGGTGAGCGCGGACAGCTTGTACCAGGTCTCCTGCGCGATCTGCAGCCGCGGCGCGTCCTCGGCGAGCGAGGCCTCCAGCTCGGTCTCTTCGGCGGACACGATTTCCAGTGCCTGCTCGACCTCGGCGCGGCGCTGGCGGGCGGTGCGCTCGTCGGCCTCGTCGCGCTGGATGGACTCGCGCTGGGTGACCAGGTCGTCGGCCAGCAGCCGGAGCCGGGCGTCGCGCAGGTCGGACTGGACCGACTGGGCCTTGCGGGCGATCTCGGCCTGTTTGCCCAGCGGTTTGAGCTGGCGGCGCAGTTCGGTGGTGAGGTCGGTGAGCCGGTCGAGGTTGCCCTGCATGTTGTTGAGCTTGCGCAGAGTCTGCTCTTTGCGCTTGCGGTGCTTGAGGACGCCGGCGGCCTCCTCGATGAACGCGCGCCGCTCCTCGGGCTTCGACTCCAGGATCGCCGACAGCTGCCCCTGCCCGACGATGACGTGCATCTCGCGGCCGATGCCGGAGTCCGACAGCAGTTCCTGCACGTCCATCAGCCGGCAGCGGTCGCCGTTGATCTCGTACTCGCTCGCGCCGTCGCGGAACATCCGGCGGGTGATGGAGACCTCGGCGTACTCGATCGGCAGCGCGCCGTCGGCGTTGTCGATGGTGAGCGTGACCTCGGCGCGGCCGAGCGGGGCGCGGCCCGCCGTGCCGGCGAAGATGACGTCCTCCATCTTGCCGCCGCGCAGGTCCTTCGCGCCCTGGGTGCCCATGACCCAGCGCAGCGCGTCGAGGACGTTCGACTTTCCGGAGCCGTTCGGGCCGACCACGCAGGTGATGCCGGGTTCGAAGCGCAGCGTGGTCGCCGAGGCGAAGGACTTGAAGCCCTTGAGCGTCAGGCTTTTCAGGTGCACGTGCTGCCGACCCCTCTTGGCCACGGGTACTGGATGGCTACCGGTTCCCCCGGTTCGGGACAGGCTACCCGGGGGTTCTCCGCCGCCGTGGGAGGCCGGGCCGCCCGGGCGCGCCTAGCACAGATCCGACCGCCCCGGCAACCCCAAGCACCCCATCAGCCGCAGCCGCCTCACCGGCCTCAGCGTTCGGCGAACCCTTCGAGGCCGCCTTTCGCGGCGGTCCAGCGTTCAACTACCTGATCCACTCTTCCGGGTGAGGTTCCGGAGCGCAGCGCGGCCAGCAATCGCGCACAGTTGTCCCGGCTACCCTCCGCGACCACCTCGACACGGCCGTCCGGGAGGTTCCTCGCGAATCCGGCCAGTCCGAGTTCCAGCGCCCGGCTCCGGGTCCACCAGCGAAAACCGACACCCTGCACCTGCCCGTGCACCCAGGCGGCCAGCCGGACGGGCGATTCCTGCTCGTTCACCGGCCCCATCCTGCCGCACGCCCCCGGCTGCGGACGGTGACGGTCCCGTCCCTCGGTCGCGCGAACGGGTCCTGAGCAGTGATAACCTCCCGCCTGGCATCCGGGGCCGGAGCCCCGCTCCCCCGTGCCGCCCCTCGACTTGAGCGTTGACTCTTCTAAGGAGCCTGCATGTCCCGTCCCGACGGGCCTGAACCAAGCTCAGCGTCGCCCGAGATCGCGGTGAGCGCTGCCCCCACCGCTCCGCCGAAGGGCGCGAGCGGGAGGCTGAGCCGCTCCGGCTACGCGATCCTGGGCGTCAGCGGCCTCGTGGTCGCCACGGCCTTCGCCGCGGTCGCCGAACTGGCCGGCCCCGGCTCGGTCACCGACACCGCGACGAACACCACCGGCGGCGGCCAGGGCGGCTTCCAGGGCAGTTCCCAGGTGGTCGTGCCGGGCAACGCCGTCCCCGGCGGCCCGATGACCGTCCCCGGCTCGCCGACCCCCGGCCAGACCGCCCCGCCGACCCCGACCACGGTGGTGGCCGTCGGTCCGGACGGGAAGCCGACCACGAGCGTGATCACGCCGCCGCCGAACGCCGGTCAGCCGGGCGGTCAGCCGGGTGGCGGGCAGCCCGTGCCGGGCACGACTTCGGACCGCAGCGACCAGCCGACCAGCCACCCCACGACGCCGAAACCGCCGACCAGCTCCACTGCGTCGACGACGCCTTCCACCCCGCCGAGCACCCCCTCGTCGCCTCCGGACAGCCCGCCGCCCAGCTCTGGCAGCAGCTCCACCGGCGGCCAGCCGTCGTCGTCCTCGTCGCCGAGCGTGTCCACTTCGGACTCTGGCCCGACGAGTTCCACCAGCCGCTGAAGTCCGCGAAGGGCTCCTTGCGGGAATCAGATTCCTTCAAGGAGCCCCTCACGGCTTTCCGGCCAGGTCAGGCTTCGAAGCGGTACCCCATGCCGGGTTCGGTAAGCAGATGCCGCGGCCGGGAAGGCTCCGGCTCCAGCTTCCGCCGCAACTGTGCCAGATACACCCGCAGGTAATGGGATTCCGTCTCATACGACGGCCCCCACACCTCGTGCAGCAGCTGCTTCTGCGCCACCAGCCGTCCCCGGTTGCGCACCAGCAGTTCCAGCACTCCCCATTCGGTCTTGGTCAGGTGCACCTCGCGACCCTCGCGCAGCACCTTCTTCGCCGCCAGGTCGATGGTGAACGATCCGGTGTCCACCACCGCTTCCGCGCCGTCCGTCCCGCCGACCGACGAGCGCCGCACCGCGGCCCGCAATCGGGCGAGCAGTTCGTCCATTCCGAACGGTTTGGTCACGTAGTCGTCCGCGCCCGCGTCGAGCGCCTGGACCTTGTCCGCCGAATCGCCGCGCGCGGACAGCACGATGATCGGCACCGTCGTCCAGCCGCGCAGGCCCGCGATCACCTCGGTGCCGTCCAGATCGGGCAGGCCGAGATCCAGCACCACCACGTCGGGTTTCGTTTCGGCGACCGCTTTCAGCGCGGCCGTCCCGTCGTGGGCGGTGATCACCTTGTACCCGCGTGCGTTGAGGTTGATCCGCAACGCGCGCACGATCTGCGGTTCGTCGTCGACGACCAGCACCGTCGCCGCTGGATCGGCCGTCATCGCGCCACCCCCTCCTCCGCCGGTTCGGCTTCCACGAGTTCCCGGCCGGTGCAGGCCGGCAGCGAGATCACCACGGTCAACCCTCCACCAGGAGTGTCCTCGGCGCGAACCGTACCGCCCATCGCCTCGGTGAACCCCTTCGCGACAGACAAGCCGAGCCCGACGCCGGGCGTCGAGTCCCGGTCCCCGCCCAGCCGCTGGAACGGCGCGAACGCGGACTCCGCGGCGCCCTTGCGCAGACCCTTGCCGTGGTCGACGATCCGCAGTTCCACGAACTCCGAATGCGCGCTCGCCCGCGCGGAAACGTCGCCGCCGCCGTGCCGGAGAGCATTGTCGAGCACGTTCGCGATCACCCGTTCCAGCAGGCCCGGATCTGCTTGCACCGAAGGCAATCGAGCGTCCACGGATACCTGCACCTTCTGCGAGTTGTCCACATTGGACAAAGCGTGCGCGACCACCTCGTCGTAGCCGACCGGCCGCAGGTGCGGGGTGACCGCACCGGTAGCGAGCCGCGAAGAGTCGAGCAGGTTGTCGATCAGTCCGGCGAGCCGGTCCGCCGACAGTTCCACGGCTTCCATCAGTTCCTCAGTGTCCTCATCGGACAAAGACAGGTCCGGCGCGCGCAGGCTGCCGATCGCCGCCTTGATGGATGTGAGCGGCGTCCGCAGGTCATGTCCGACCGCGGACAGCAGCGTCGTGCGCAGTTCGGTCGCCTCGGCTTTCCGCTCGGCGGCCGCCGCGGCCGCGGCCATCCGCTGCTGCCGCAGGGCGAGCAACGCTTGTCCCGCAACGGCTTCCAGCACCCGGCGGTCCGCCGCGGGCAACGCGCGACCGCGCAACGTCAGGTGCACGTCAGCGGTCACCGCGATGTCCACATCGGCCTCATCCGGATCCGCACACGGCTCGCCGCCGGACAGCGCGACCTTGTCCCACTTGCCATTGCGTTTCTCCAGCAGCGTCACGGAAGTGAGCCCGAAGTTTTCCCGCACCTTCTCCAGCAACCGCTCGATCGGATTCGGATTGGTCAGCACTGTGCGCGCATAAGACGCCAGCAACGACGCCTCCGTCCGAGCTCGCGCCGCGGCCACTCCACGCCGCGCGGCAGAAGCGACGACCAAGGCCACCATCACCGCCACCACGACCATCACGATGAGCGTCACGACGTTCTGCGGACTGTGCACGTCCAGCGTGTACAGCGGCGGGGTGAAGAAGAAGTTCAACAGCCCGGCACCGAAAATCGCCGCCACCAAAGCCGGACCGAGCCCGCCCACCAAAGCGACGATGACCGTCGAAAGGACGAAGAGGATGACGTCGGTGGAGAACTCGACCGCGTCGCGCAGCAGCACGCCGAGACCGGTCGCGATGACCGGTGCCAGGATGCTCAACACCCAGCCCAGCACGAGCCGCGACGGCGCCAGCGGGCTCGCGCCGAGCCGCGCCCGCAGTCGTCCGCCGGCGTAGGAGTGCGTGACCATGTGCACGTCGATCGGACCGGACTGCTGGATCACGGTCGCGCCGATGCCCTCGTCGAAGAGCCGCGCGACCCGGGAACGCCGCGAGGTGCCGATCACCAGCTGAGTCGCGTTGACCCCGCGGGCGAAGTCGAGCAACGCCGTCGGAACGTCGTCGCCGACCACCGCGTGGAAGGTCGCGCCGACCTCCTCGGCCAGCGTGCGGCAGCGGGCCATCGCGGTCGGCCCGAGCCCGGCGAGGCCGTCGCCGCGCAGGATGTGCACGACCTGCAGTTCCGCGCCCGCCCGGTTGGCGATCCGGCTCGCGCGCCGGATCAGCGTCTCGCTTTCCGGGCCGCCGGTGATCGACACGACCACCCGTTCGCGCGTTTCCCACGTATCGGTGATCTTCTGCTCGGCGCGGTAACGCTGCAGCGCGACGTCGACCTGGTCGGCCACCCACAGCAGCGCCAGCTCGCGCAAAGCGGTGAGGTTGCCGGGCCGGAAATAGTTGCCCAGCGCGGCGTCGATGCGCTCGGCCGGGTAGACGTTGCCGTGCGCGAGCCGCCGCCGCAGCGCCTCCGGCGTGATGTCCACCAGCTCCAGCTGCTCCGCGCGGCGCACGACCTCGTCCGGCACGGTTTCCTGCTGGGTGACGCCGGTGATGCGCTCGACGACGTCGTTGAGGCTCTGCAGGTGCTGGACGTTGACCGTGGACAGCACGTCGATGCCCGCTTCGAGCAGCTCGTCGATGTCCTGCCAGCGTTTCTCGTGCCGCCCGCCGGGCACGTTCGTGTGCGCCAGCTCGTCCACGACGACGACCTCGGGCGCGCGGGCGAGCACCGCGTCGAGGTCCATCTCGGCGAACTCGTGCCCGCGATGCCCGACCGTGCGCCGCGGCACGACCTCGAGCCCGTCGAGCAGGTCGGCGGTCTTCTTGCGGCCGTGCGTTTCGACCAGGCCGACGACCACGTCGGTGCCGCGGTCGAGCCGGCGGCGTGCTTCGCCGAGCATGGCGAAGGTCTTGCCGACGCCCGGAGCCGCGCCGAGGTAGATGCGGAGTTCGCCTCGGCGCGGCTTCGGTGGTGTGTCAGGTGCGCTCACAGTGTTCAGTGTGCGCCAGGCGCGGTCGAATGCACGGCAAGGTTGAGCTGGAGCACATTCACGCCCGGCACGCCGATCCCGTTGCCCGTCGTGTTGTCCGCGACCAGCTGCCGCACCTTCTCCTCGCTCAGCCCGGTGTTGCGCGCGACTCGAAGCACCTGCAGATCGGCGTACGCGACGCTGATCGCCGGATCGAGGCCCGAACCCGAGGCAGTCACCGCGTCCGCGGGCACCTCCGCCGGGTCGACGCCTTCGCGCTTGGCGATCAGCTCCCGCCGCTGCGCGATGGCCTTGGTCAGATCCTCGTTGTACGGGCCCTTGTTCGAGGGCCCCGAGGTCGACGGGTCGCCCGGCCCGAGCACGTCCTTCGAGCTGGCGGAGGGCCGGTTGTGGAACCACGGGTCGTGCGCCGGGTCGGCGGGCACCGGGTCGATCCCGATCAGCGACGAGCCGACGGCCTGGCCGTTCTGCGTCACCACCGAGCCCTCGGCGTGCCCCTGGAGGCCGGGGATGCGGGACACCGCCCACACGCCCAGCGGGTAAACAATGCCGAGCAGCACGGTCATCGCGATGAGCAGGCGCAGGCCGGCCCAGGTCTGCTTGAGCAAAACGTTCATGTCAGCCAATCCCTGGAATGTGGCGCACGATCAGGTCGATCACCCAGATCCCGAGGAACGGGCTCACGATGCCGCCGAGGCCGTAGACGAGCAGGTTGCGGCGCAGCAGCGCGGACGCCGACGACGGCCGGTACCGCACGCCGCGCAGGGCGAGCGGGATCAGCCCGACGATGATCAGCGCGTTGAAGACGACCGCGGACAGGATGGCCGACTTCGGGGTCGCCAGGTGCATGATGTTGAGCGCGCCCAGCTGGGCGAAGATGCCGGTGAACATCGCCGGCAGGATGGCGAAGTACTTCGCCAGGTCGTTCGCCACGCTGAAGGTGGTGAGCGCGCCGCGGGTGATCAGCAGCTGCTTGCCGATCCCGACGATCTCGATCAGCTTCGTCGGGTTCGAGTCGAGGTCGACCATGTTGCCTGCCTCTTTCGCCGCCATGGTCCCGGTGTTCATCGCCACGCCGACGTCGGACTGCGCGAGCGCGGGCGCGTCGTTCGTGCCGTCGCCGGTCATCGCGACGAGCCTGCCGCCCTCCTGCTCCTTCTTGATGAGCGCCATCTTGTCCTCGGGCTTGGCCTCGGCGAGATAGTCGTCGACGCCCGCGTCCTGCGCGATAGCCTTCGCGGTGAGCGGGTTGTCGCCGGTGATCATCACCGTCTTGATGCCCATCGAGCGCAGTTCCTCGAAGCGCTCCTTCATGCCCGGCTTCACCACGTCCGACAGCCGGATCACGCCGCGTACGAACGCCGTGCCGCCCGCCGCTTCCGCGACCACCAGCGGGGTCCCGCCCTGCTGGCTGATCTCGTCCACGACGTGTTCGGTCTCGTCCGGCACGTCGCCGCCGCGTTCGCGCACCCATTGGCGCACCGCCGACGTCGCGCCCTTGCGGACCTCGCGGCCATCGAGGTCGACGCCGCTCATCCGGGTCTGCGCGGTGAACGGTACGAACTCGGCGAGCTTTTCGCTGTCGTCCGGTTCCCCGGGCAGCCCGTGCTGCTCGGCGATCAGCTCGACGATGCTGCGGCCTTCCGGCGTGCCGTCGGCGAGGCTGGACAACCGGGCCGCGCGCGCCAGGTCGTCCACAGTGGACGAACCGACCGGGATCAGCTCGGTCGCGCGCCGGTTGCCGAAGGTGATCGTGCCGGTCTTGTCCAGCAGCAGTGTCGACACGTCGCCCGCGGCTTCGACCGCGCGGCCGGAGGTGGCGAGGACGTTGCGCTGCACCAGCCGGTCCATCCCGGCGATGCCGATCGCGCTCAGCAGCGCGCCGATCGTCGTCGGGATCAGGCAGACCAGCAGCGCGGTCAGCACGATCACCGACTGCTCGCTGCCGGAGTAGGCGGCCATCGGCTGCAGCGCCACGACGGCGAGCAGGAAGATGATGGTCAGCGTCGACAGCAGGATGGTCAGCGCGATCTCGTTCGGCGTCTTCTGCCGGGAAGCGCCTTCCACCAACGCGATCATCCGGTCCACAAAGGACTCGCCGGGCTTGGTGCTGATCCGCGCCACGATCCGGTCGCTCAGCACCGTGGTGCCGCCGGTGACCGCCGACCGGTCGCCGCCGGACTCCCGGATCACCGGGGCCGACTCGCCGGTGATGGCCGATTCGTCGACCGTGGCGATGCCCTCGACGACGTCGCCGTCGCCCGGGATCACTTCGCCCGCCTCGACCACCACGCGGTCGCCGACCCGCAGGTCCACGCCGGGCACCTGCTCCTCGGAACCGTCCTCAGTGAGCCGCCGCGCGACGGTCTCCTTTTTGGTCCGCCGCAACGATTCCGCCTGCGCCTTGCCGCGCCCTTCGGCGACCGCCTCGGCCAGGTTCGCGAACACGACGGTGAACCACAGCCACACCGCGATGAGGATCGAGAACACGCTCGGGTCGGTGACCGCGAAGACGGTGGTGAGGACCGAACCGGCCCACACCACGAACATCACCGGGTTCTTGAGCTGGTGGCGCGGGTTCAGCTTGCGCAGCGCGTCCGGCATGGACGCCCACAGCTGCTTCGGGCTGAACACGCCCGCTCCGACGCGTCCGGCGTTTTCGACGTGGTGCTGCGTCTCCTGTTCCGGAGTCCGCTCTTGGGTAATGCTCATGCCAATGCCTCTGCAATCGGCCCCAGCGCAAGCGCCGGGATGAACGTGAGAGCCGCGACGAGGACGACGGTGCCGGTCAGCAACGTCCCGAACAGCGGCCCGGTGGTGGGCAGCGTGCCCGCGGTTTCCGGGACTTTCTTCTGCGCGGCAAGGGAACCCGCCAGGCAAAGCACCGCGACGATCGGCACGAACCGGCCGATCAGCATGGCCACCGACAGCGACGCCTGGAACCAGTCGCTGGTCGCGGTGAGCCCGCCGAAGGCACTGCCGTTGTTGTTGCCCGCGGACGTGTAGCCGTAAAGGACTTCGGACAGTCCGTGCGATCCCGAGTTGGCGAGCGCGTCTCGCGTGCTCGGGATCATCAGGGCGATGCCGGAGCCGAGCAGCACCACGACGGGCATCGCCAGCATCGAGATCGCCGCGCAGGTGACCTCGCGCTTGCCGAGCTTCTTGCCCAGGTACTCCGGAGTCCGGCCGACCATCAGGCCGGCCAGGAACATCGCGATCACAGCCATCACGAGGATGCCGTACAGCCCGGTGCCCACACCGCCCGGCGAAACCTCGCCGAAGAGCATGTTGAGCATCGCGCCCCCGCCGCCGAGACCGGACAGGCTGTCGTGCGCGCCGTTCACCGCGCCGGTCGAGGTGCCGGTGGTGGTGTCGGCGAACAGCGACGTCAGGCTGAGCCCGAACCGCTGTTCCTTGCCCTCGAAGTTCCCGCCCGCGGCCAGCGCGGCGGGGCTGTTCGTGTGCGTCTCGGACGTCCAGATCACCGCGAGCATCGCGGCCCACAGACCGGCCATCACCGACAGCAGGACGTAGCCCTGCTTGCGGTTGCCCACCAGCTGCCCGAAAGCTCGGGTGAGGCAGACCGGGATCACCAGGATCAGGAAGATCTCGACGAGGTTGGTCCAGACGTTCGGGTTTTCGAACGGGTGCGCGGAGTTGGCGTTGAAGATGCCGCCGCCGTTCGTGCCGAGTTCCTTGATCACTTCCTGGCTCGCCGCCGGGGCCAGCGCGATCGTGCTGGTGCTGCCGTCCGGGTTGGTCACCGCGACGCCGGAACGGAGGCTTTGCACCACGCCGAGCGCCACGAGGACGATCGCGAACACGAACGCCATCGGCAGCAGCACGCGGATCGTGCCGCGGGTCAGGTCGACCCAGAAGTTGCCGAGCCGGTCGGTGCGCGAGCGGACGAACCCGCGCGTCACCGCGATCGCCACGGCCAGCCCGACGCCCGCGGACAGGAAGTTCTGCACGGTGAGCCCGGCCATCTGGACGAAGTGGCCCATGGTCGTCTCGGGCGTGTAGGACTGCCAGTTCGTGTTGGTCACGAAGGAAACCGCGGTGTTGAACGCGACGGCAGGCGATACCGGGCCGCGATCGAAGTTCCACGGCAGGATCGACTGCAGGCGCTGCACCAGGTACAGCAGGATCACCGAGACGAACGAAAAGCCGAGCACGCCGGAGGCGTAGGTCTTCCAGTGCTGCTCGGTGTCCGGGTCGACCCGGACGACCTTGTACAGGGCCTTCTCGACCCGCAGGTGCTTCTCGGTGGAGAAGACGCGGGCGAGGTAGTCGCCGAGGGGTTTGTAGACCACCGCGAGGGCGACCAGGAGCATGCCGGCTTGCAGGAAGCCGGCCGCGACGTCACTCATCTCAGAATTTCTCCGGCCTCACGAGGGCGACGAACAGGTAGCCGAGGAGGCCAAGCGCCAGCAGCCCGCCGACGATGTTGGCCACGGTGCCCGCGCCGCTCACAGCTTCTCCAGCCCGCGCAGGACACCGGCGAGCACTACGAAAACGCCGATGAGCAATAGGGCGTACAGCAAATCCGCCACGAGGCACCTCTCAGGAAGGGTCACCCGGCACGGGGTGACCGTCGGTCGAGAGCCACTGTGCGGTCGTCGCGGAGCGTAAGCACCCGCGTCTGACGCCTCCTTGACGCCGCGACCTGGGGGCGTTTACGCGATCTTGACGGCTGGTGACCCGGGCCACTGCGTCAAGCGCCATCCGGGTCAGCGCGACGGCATGACTGTCCGTAGTTGGTGGGTGACTTGCGGCACAGCTGGTAGCGGATCAAGGACAGAGAGTGCAATTCGGGCAGACAACGATCGGGGGTCCGTGTTACACCTGAGTAACCAATAGTTGTATCAACTAACTAACTAGGTTCAGGGAGGGCTCGTATGTGCGGAATCGCGGGCTGGGTTTCCTACGACACCGATCTCACGCAGCAGCAGGAGATCGCGGACGCGATGACCGAGACCATGGCCTGCCGAGGACCCGACGACCGCGGAACCTGGGTCCGCCGTTCGGTCGCGCTCGGTCACCGCCGGCTCGCCATCATCGACCTGCCGGGCGGCCGCCAGCCGATGAGCGTCAAGACTCCGAACGGCGAAGTCGCCATGGTCTACAGCGGCGAGGCGTACAACTTCTCCGAACTTCGTGAAGAACTCACCAAACTGGGCCACCGCTGGGAGACCGACAGCGACACCGAGGTCGTGCTGCACGGCTACCTGCAGTGGGGCGCCGAGGTCGTGGACCACCTCAACGGCATGTACGCGTTCGCGATCTGGGACGAACGCGACCAGAAGCTCGTGATGATCCGCGACCGGATGGGCATCAAGCCGTTCTACTACTACCCCACCCGCGACGGCGTCCTGTTCGGCTCCGAGCCCAAGGCGATCCTCGCGAACCCACTGGCGCGCAAGGTGGTCGACAGCGACGGCCTGCGCGAGCTGATGGGCTTCACGAAGCGGCCGGGCTGGTCGCTGTGGAAGGGCATGTACGAGGTCGACCCGGCCACCGTCGTGACGGTGACCCGCGAGGGCATCAACACCCGCACCTACTGGAAGCTCGACGCGAAGCAGCACACCGACGACCAGGAGACGACGGTCGCGCGCGTGCGCGAGCTGATGACCGACATCGTCCACCGGCAGCTGGTCGCCGACGTCCCGCGCTGCGTGCTGCTGTCCGGCGGCCTCGACTCGAGCGCGGTCACCGGCCTCGCCGCCGCCCGGCTGGCCGAGCAGGGTGAGCAGCTGCGCACGTTCTCGGTCGACTTCTTCGGGCAGGAGGAGAACTTCCAGCCCGACGAAATGCGCGACACACCCGACTCGCCCTACATCCGCGACGTCGCCAAGCTCGTCGGTTCCGCTCACCAGGACGTGATGCTGAACCCGGCCGACCTGAGCGACCCCGAGGTGCGCCGCAAGGTGCTGCGCGCCCGTGACATCCCCACCGGGCTCGGCGACATGGACACGTCGTTGTACTTGCTGTTCAAGGCGATCCGGGCGGAATCGACGGTCGCGCTGTCCGGCGAATCGGCCGACGAGGTGTTCGGCGGGTACCGCTGGTTCCACGACGAGGCCGCGGTGAAGGCGGACACCTTCCCGTGGCTGGCGTTCCGCAACAGCCTGATGGACGACCGGGAATCGCTGCTCGAACCGGGCCTGGCCGCGAAGCTGGACCTGGAGTCCTACGTCGCCGACCAGTACCGCACCGCGGTGTCCCAAGTGGACTTGCTGGACGGCGAATCCGAGCGGGAGTCGCGGATGCGCGTCATCTGCAACCTCCACCTGACCCGTTTCGTGCGGCAGCTGCTCGACCGCAAGGACCGCATGTCGATGGCGGTGGGCCTGGAAGTGCGCGTGCCGTTCTGCGACCACCGGCTCGTGGAGTACGTCTACAACACGCCGTGGTCGCTGAAGACCTACGACGGCAGGGAAAAGAGCCTGCTGCGGCACGCGACGAAGCACGTGCTGCCGGCGTCGGTGCGGGACCGGGTGAAGAGCCCGTATCCCTCCACTCAGGACCCGGGGTACGCGATCGCGCTGCAGCAGCAGATCAAGGAAGCCTTGGCGCAGAAGGACAATCCGGTGTTCCAGATGGTCAGCCGGGAATGGCTGCAGCAGTCGGCGGACACCGACCCGGCGACGATCAGCCAGGCACAGCGCGTCGGCATGGACCGGGCGCTGGACCTGCACCACTGGTTCGACATGTACTCGCCGGAGCTGGAACTCAACTGACCCTGGCCCTGGCCCGCTGCTCGCCCGGCACCGTTTCCGCGCGGTGCCGGGCTCAGCGGCTGTGGTGTGCCGCCCCGTTACGGCGATGCGGAGCACCCGCCGGACCGCACCCCGCTGACGTACTGGGCAGGCCCCCTCGGGACTGGGCGCGCGATGCCGACGTCGGAGCAAAGCCGTGAAGGCCGTCTCGTCGGCCGGGCGAGCGGTCAGAAGTCCAGGTGTGCGTCGATCTCCGTGCCGCGCACGTCCAGTTCCGCGCCGGCCCCGCTCAGCAGCCGCTGTGCCGCCGCATTGTCCACAGTGGTCGTCGCGACGAACTTCGCCGCGCCGCCGTCGCGGGCCGCGTCCAGCAGTACCGCGGTCACCTTGCGGCCGATTCCGCGTCCGCGCGCCGATCGGCCCAGCCACACCCCGGCCTCGACCGCCAGTGCGGCCCGTCCGGACACTGGCCGCAGCCGCGCCGCCCCGCAGACGCGGCCGTCGACTTCCACGACCCACGTCGTCTCGATGGCGGTGTCCGGATTGAGCGATCGCCTGCGGTGAAACGCGAGAAACGCTTCGCGGCGGGCTTCGGTCCACCCGGCGGGACCTTCCACCGGCGGCATGACCTCCGTCGGTTCGGCGTCGGCCACCGCGGCGTCCAGAAGCCGCTCGAGCCCCGGCTCGTCGAGCGGGATCAGCACGATCTCGGATTCTCCGGATCCAGGCACGCCCCGCAGCTTGGCACGCGAAGCCGTCCAGCGCTACCCGATCGGCCCAGTCGTTACCAGGGAACCGGCTCGCCGAAGCGGTCGAGGAACCGCAGCCCGGGCTCTCCTGCCTGTGCTTCGAGCACGTCGACGACCGCGGGGACGCTTTCCTCAGGCAGCAACGGCGCGTCCGGACCGCCGAGCCGAGTCCGGTTGTGGCCGGGATCGATGAGCAGTTTGGTGCGCCCGTCGGCCTCGTGGCGAGTGGCGTAGCTGCGCATGAGCTGGTTGAGCGCGGCCTTGCTCGCCTTGTACAGCTCGTATCCCGGTTCGACGTTCATCGAGATGCTGCCCTGCTCGGACGACATCACCGCGACCGTGCCGCCCGGCGCGACCAGATCGTGCAGTCCTTCGAGGACTCTCAACGGGCTCAACGCGTTGGTGATCATGACTTCGGCGAACATCGTCGCCGGCACTTCGCTGATCGGCAGATTCCCTTGGTTGATCGCCGCGTTCACGAAGAGCAGGTCGAGCGGACCGCCGACTCTGTCTCCGAGCGCCGCGATCTGTGCGTCGTCAGTCATCTCCAGCTGCTCGGTCCGCATTCCTTCCCGCGGCACCGAACCGTCGCGAGTCGTCGCGACGACCTCCCACCCGCGCCGGTCCAGTTCGGTGACCAGCACCAATCCCAGTCCTCGCGAAGCCCCGACCACCAACGCCCGGCGTACCGCCATGACCGCTCCCTTGTCTAGACGCAACGTCGCGTCTAGACAGTAGCACGGTAAGGTGCCCGGTATGCCCGCAGTCAATTCCCAGCCCCGCAGGGCACGCTCCGGCAACCGGCGCGACGAGGCCGCGCGCCTGGCGGTGCTCCACGCCGCCGACGACCTGCTGGTCGAGCACGGCTTCGGCGCACTGACCGTCGAAGCGATCGCGCGCCGGGCCGGCGTCGCGAAGCAGACCATCTACCGCTGGTGGCCGTCGAAGGTCGAGATTCTGCTGGACACGCTGATCGAGGACAGCGAGAAACGCCTGCCGGTGCCGACGGAACTCCCGACGGCCGACAGCATCCGGGCCTATCTGCGCGACTTCGCGCATTTCCTCGCCGAGGACCCTGCGGGCAAGTGCCTGCTTACCCTGCTGGCCGAAGCACAGCACGATGCGGGGACTGCCGCGCGGTTCCACGAGCGCTACCTGGAGCCGCGGCAGATCGCCGAACGCGAGATGCTGACCCGCGCTGCCGAGGCAGGCGAGGTTTCTCCGGTACTGGATCCGGAAGCCACAATGGACGCTCTGTTCGGACCGATCGTCTACTGTGCGCTCACGGGAACCGCGGTGCCGAAGAATTTGGTGGATACGTTGGTGGATAAGCTGCTTCGTCCGCGCGGGTGACCTACCGCCGCACCTCGGCGACCCGCACCGGGCGGTTCTCCCTCCGCGAGACCTCGCACGCCTCCGCGATGTAGAACGCCTCCAACGCGTCCGCTGCTCCGGCAGGCGACGGGATCCGCCGGGCGGCAACATCCAGGAACGCCCGCAGCTCAGCCGAATAGGCCGTCCGGAAACGTTCCATGAAGCCCGGATACGCCGGTCCCGGCAATCGTCCGACGCCCGGCTCCACGGACCGCAGCGGGGCCTGGCCGTCCAAGCCCACCACGGCGTTCGCCAGCGAACCGAGGGCCTCGAAGCGCACGTCATAACCCGCGCCGTTGTAACGCGTCAGCGAGACCGTCGCGAGGGTTCCGTCGTCGAGAGTCATCGCGACCGCGGCGGTATCGACGTCTCCGGCATCCGCGAAGAACTGCTCGCCTTTGTTGCGCCCCAAGGCAAACACCTGCTCGACCTCCCGGCCGGTCACCCACCGGAGGATGTCGAAGTCGTGCACGCCGCAGTCCCGGAAGAGACCGCCGGAATGCGCGACATACGCGGCGGGCGGCGGTGCCGGGTCCAAAGTGGTCGCCCGGACGCTGTGCAGCCAGCCCAGCTCCCCGCTCTCCACCGCGACCCGCGCGGCCTGGTAACCCGCGTCGAACCGGCGCTGGAAACCGATCTGCACCGGAACGTCCGAGTCCGCGATGCGGTCGATCACCGCGAGCGTGCCGGGGATGTCCGCGGCGACCGGCTTTTCGCAGAACACCGGTAGTCGCGCGTCGACCGCCTTGATGATCAACTCCGGATGCGCGTCCGTGGCCGCCGCGATGACCAGGCCGTCGAGACCAGACTGGAACAGGGCGTCGATTCCTTCGGCCGCCTCGACACCGAGCCGATCGGCGACCGGCTGGGCGCGCGCCGGATCCACGTCGGCGACGACCACCGACGCGACCTCGTCGAATCCCGCGAGCGTTTCCGCGTGTGCGGCACCGATCCGTCCGGCCCCTGCCAGTCCTAACCTCATCACTGCGCCTCCCCTGAGTCGGGCCCCGTGGTCTCCCGCACGACCAGGGACGGATGAAGCAGGTGCCGCACCGGTTCAGTGCGTTCACCGCGTACGCGCTCCAGCAGCGCGTCGAAAGCCAGCCGCGCCATTTCCGCCCGCGGTTGGTCCACTGTGGTCAGTGAAATGTGCCGCAGGGAAGCCAAGGACGTGTTGTCGTAGCCGACTACGGACACGTCCTCCGGCACCCGCAACCCGCGTTCTTCGAGCGCCGAGATCGCGCCGACCGCGTTGAAGTCATTGCCCGCCAGCAGTGCCGTCGGAGCCGGAGAGTACGCGGACAGCAATTCCTGCACGGCTTTCTCGCCCGCGGTGTCGGTGTGTTCGCTGCGCACCACGATCGGCTCCAGCCCGTGCGCCCGCATCGCCTGCCGGAAACCGCGTCGCCGAGCCGCGGCGCCGGCCGCTCCCCCGCCGTCGAGGTGCGCGATCCGGCGATGCCCCAACTGGACCAGGTGCTCGACGGCCAACGCCGCGCCAGCCTCGCCGTCGTCGTTCACCGTATCCACAGTAGACAGTCGAGAGGTCCGTGACACCAACACTACCGGACACTGCCGTGCCGCGGCTTCGATCGCCGCGGCCGGAACCACAGGCGACAACAGCACGACGCCGGCCGGACGGAACGACAGCAGACTGCGCAACGCCGCACCTTCCCGAGAAGGCATCCTGCCGCCAGTGTTGAGGATCAGGTCGAACCCGGCCGCTTGGGCCGCCGCGTCCAGCCCTTCGACGACATCGGCGAAGAATGCGTTGCGCAGGTCGTTCACCATCACGCCGAGCACCGTGGACGTCCGGCTCGCCAGCGACCGCGCCATCACGTGCGGCGAATAACCCAGCTCCTCCGCCGCCTTCAGCACCGCCGCGCGTCGCCGCGCCGAGACGTTCGGCGCGTTGCGCATCACGAGCGAAACCAGTGCCCGGGAAACCCCGGCTCGCGCGGCGACATCCTCCATGGTGGGCTTCCCCATGCGAAAACCTCCCCGGAGAAGCGCTTGACGCGACGGGTCGGACGCTACAAGCTTAGAGCGCTCTAATCAAGAGGACGCCCCCCGACCGGAGAGGGATCCATGACCGCGAAGATCCGCGTCGCAGCCGCCCCGATCTCCTGGGGAGTCTGCGAGGTTCCCGGCTGGGGCCGAGTGCTCGACGCCCCGGCAGTACTCGGCGAGATGGCCGATTTGGGCGTCACCGCAACAGAATTGGGTCCGCCCGGCTATCTGCCGCGCGAACCGGCCGAGTTGAAGAAGCTGCTGGAAAGCCACCGCCTCGACCTCGTCGGCGGCTTTCTTGCCGTACCACTGCACGAAGATCCTGACGCGGCCATAGCCGAAGCGGAAGAATCGGCCGCGCTCTTCGCGGCTTGCGGCGGCACGATGCTCGTCCTCGCCGCGGCAACCGGACTCGAGGGTTACGACGAACGGCCCGCCCTCATCGACGCCGAATGGTCCACTTTGGTCGGCACGGCAGGCAAGATCCGCGACATAGCGGCAAAACACGGTCTGCGAACGGTCCTGCACCCGCACGTCGGCACGCACGTGGAAACCGAGGCCGAGGTCGAACGCTTCCTCGCCGACTCGGATCTCCAGCTCTGCCTCGACACCGGCCACCTGCTGATCGGCGGCGCCGACCCGGTCGCGCTCGCCCGGCGGCACCCGCGGCGGATCGGGCACCTGCACCTCAAGGACGTCCGCGGCGAGCTGGCCGACGCCGTCCGAGCAGGCGAACTGCCGTACACCGAAGCCGTCGGCAGGGGTCTCTACGTTCCGCTCGGCGAGGGCGACGTGGACATCGAAGCCATGGTCCGCTCCGTCGCCGAGGCGGGCTACGACGGCTGGTACGTCCTGGAGCAGGACACCGCACTGAGCGACGACAGCCCGGCGGACCGTCCTGGCCGCGACGTCGCGACCAGCCTTTCGTACCTGCGCACCATCACCGGCTGACGCCGGAAACAAGCTCGGAAAACAAGCGAGGAGAGACAACGATGTCCCATCGCTGGGAGCGCGCACGACGCTCCGGCCGCGCGGTGGCGAGCCTGCTGGCCGCGGGCTTGCTGCTGGCGGCGTGCACCGGTCCGGCCGCCGAACCGAAGACGACCGCGCCCGCCGCCGCGCCGACGCCGTCCGGGCCGCTGAAGGTCTCGGTGATCACCCACGGCACCGCGGGCGACGCGTTCTGGAACGTGGTGAAGAACGGCGCCGAACAAGCGGGCAAGGACCTCGGCGTGCAGGTCGAATACACGTCCGACGGAGATCCGGGCGCGCAGGCGAAGCTGATCGACAACGCTGTCGCGCAGCAGACCGGCGGGCTCGTCGTGTCGATGGCCAACCCCGAAGCGCTGCGTCCGTCCATCGAGGCCGCGGTGCGCGCCGGGATCCCGGTGATCACCATCAACTCCGGCGAGGACAAGAGCGCGGCGTACGGCGCGCTTGCGCACGTCGGGCAGAACGAGTCGATCGCCGGGCAAGAAGCCGGGAAGAAGTTCAAAGAACTCGGCAAGCACAAGCTGCTGTGCGTGATCCACGAGGCCGGAAACGTCGGGCAGGCGCAACGCTGTGACGGCGCGAAGACCGGATTCGCCGGCACCGTGCAGACGCTGCAGGTGGACATCTCCAACCCGACCGACGCCGAGTCCCGCATCCGCGGCGCGGTCCAGACCGATTCGTCGATCGACGCGGTCCTCACGCTGAACTCGCAGGTCGCCGCGCGTGCGGTGAGCGCGATCAAGTCGGTGAACGCGAAGGCGCAGGTCGCCACGTTCGACCTCAACTCCGACGTGGTGGCCGCGATCAAGGCGGGCGACGTGCTCTTCGCGGTCGACCAGCAGCAGTACGAACAGGGCTATCTCCCGGTGCAGTTCCTGAAGCTCTACCGGGACAACGCGAACGTCGTCGGCGGCGGCAAACCGGTGCTCACCGGACCCGACCTGGTCGACAAATCCACAGTGGACAAGGTCGGCCAGTACGTGCAAAGGGGCACCCGATGACGACCCTCGACGAACGGCTGGAGAAGCCGCGGCTGACCGACCGATTGGTGCTCCGCCCGGAGATCGGCGCGCTGCTCGGCGCGGTCGTGGTCTTCGGCTTCTTCACCTTCGCGTCCGACAAGTTCTTCAGTGCCAGCGGCGCCGCGACCTGGCTGGACGACGCGGCGACGCTGGGCATCATGGCGGTGGCCGTGTCGCTGCTGATGGTCGGCGGCGAGTTCGACCTGTCCGCGGGCGTGATGACCGCGTCCACGTCGCTGGTCACCGCGATCCTCGCCACCCAAGCGGGCTGGAACGTGTGGCTCGCGCTGCTCGTCTCGTTGGTCTTCGCGCTGACGGTCGGCGCGTTCAACGGCTGGCTGGTCATGAAAACCGGGCTGCCGAGCTTCATCGTCACCCTCGGCACTTTCCTTGCCCTGCAAGGCTTGAACCTCGGCGTCACAAGGCTGGTGACCGGCACGGTGCAGGTCTCCGGCATGCGCTCGACCGACGGCTACGCGTCCGCCGGTTTCGTCTTCGCCTCCACTGTGGACATCGGCGGCACCCCGTTCCAGATCTCCATCGTCTGGTGGCTCGGCGCGATCGCGGTGGCCGCGTGGCTGCTGGTCCGGACGCGCTTCGGCAACTGGATCTTCGCGGTCGGCGGTTCCGCCACGAGCGCCCGCTCGGTCGGCGTTCCGGTGGTGCGCACGAAAATCCTGCTGTTCATGGGCACCGCTCTGGCCGGATGGCTCGTCGGTTCGATCAACATCCTGCGCTTCGCGAGCGTCCAGGCGAATCAGGGCATCGGGCTGGAATTCCAGTACATCATCGCCGCGGTGATCGGCGGCTGCCTGCTGACCGGCGGGTTCGGCTCGGCCGTCGGCGCGGCGATCGGCGCGCTGATCTTCGGCATGGCGCGCCAGGGCATCGTGTTCGCCGGCTGGGACAACGACTGGTTCATGCTGTTCCTCGGGATCATGCTGCTGGCGGCGGTCCTGGTCAACAACGCTCTGCGGCGGCGCGCGGAAAGGGTCCGGCGATGAACGCTCTCCTCGAAGTTCGCGAGATCGGCAAGCGCTACGGCAATGTGGTCGCGTTGCGTGAGGTGTCCACGGTCGTCAAGGCGGGCGAGGTCACGTGCGTGCTGGGCGACAACGGCGCGGGCAAGTCCACTTTGATCAAGATCCTCGCCGGAGTGCACCAGCACGACGAAGGCGAGTTCCTCGTCGAAGGCGCGCCGGTGCGGTTCGCCTCGCCCCGGGAAGCGCTTGACCGCGGAATAGCCACGGTGTACCAAGATCTCGCGGTAGTGCCGTTGATGAGCGTGTGGCGCAACTTCTTCCTCGGCTCCGAACCGACCGTCGGGTTCGGCCCGTTCCGGGCCCTGGACCGGCGCAAGGGCCGGGAGCTCACGAAGAAGGCCCTCGCCGATCTCGGCATCGACCTGCGCGACGTCGAACAGCCAGTCGGCACGCTGTCCGGCGGCGAACGGCAGTGCGTCACGATCGCCCGCGCTATCCATTTCGGCGCGAAGGTGCTGATCCTGGACGAGCCGACGGCCGCGTTGGGCGTGAAGCAGGCCGGGGTGGTGCTGAAGTACGTGGCCCAGGCCCGCGACCGGGGCCTGGGCGTCGTCCTGATCACGCACAACCCGCACCACGCGTACCCGGTGGCGGACCGCTTCCTGCTCCTCAAACGCGGCACGGCGCTCGGGTCCTACGAAAAGGCGGAGATCGAACTGCCCGACCTGACCCGGCAGATGGCTGGCGGCGCGGAACTGGAGGCATTGGAACACGAGCTGCGGCAAGCCGAATAGCTACAAGACTTTCTCCAGCCAAGGCCGTACCAACGGCAGCACCGCGGCCGCCTGCATCGCGCTCATGTGGTCCAGCCCGTCAAGCACCTCGACGGTCCACCCCCGCGCCTCCAACTCGGCGCGCTCGCGCAGCAGCGGCCCGGCGATGTCGACGGTCACCCCGCCCCACCGTTCGCCGTACCCGATCCGGTCCTCCGAACCCGCGAAGCACAACCGCGCGCACGAGAGCTCGACTGCCCGGTCGTCGAAGTCCTGCAACGCCTCGTACAACGTCACGAACTGCTTCGTCTGCCCGATGGACAACGTGACGTCCACCGAATCCCAATCCCCCGGCTCGGCTCTGGTTTCGGCCGACGGACCGGCAAGCGCCATCTCGTGCGTCGCCCGGGTCACCGCGAGCATTGCCGCATACGGCCCGTCCAGCGGCGGATATCCGCCCATCACCAGCGCGTCCAGCCGATCCGTCCGCAACGCCAGCTGCAGCCCGGAAAGCGCCAGCCACGAGTACCCGTAGTACGAAAACCGCTCCGCCCCGACCGCGTCCGCCACGGCCAGGAAATCGGCCGCGACCACGTCCGGCGTCAGGTCGGCCGGATGCGCCATCCGGTGCCCCTGGTAGTCGAAGGCCGCCACCCGGAACCCGGCGAATCCCTCGATCAGCGAACGGCCCAGCTCCGGATCGGCGCCCCACTGCCGGGCCGCCTCGGCCTCCGGTCCTTCCGCGGGCCGGGGGTCGACCGGGAGCAGCAGCACCGGCCCGTCCCCGTGCACCTGCGCTTCGATCCGCGTTCCGTCGTGCAGAGTCGCTTCAGCCATCTCATCTCTTTACGTTGTAAAGTATCGCCGGACGCGAGGGTACTATACGACGTAAAGAGATGTCGAATCAGCTGGTGACGGCGGGCGACACGGCGTCGGAGACGAGCTTGCGCGGAGCCCCGGATCCGTCCGCGGGCACCGACCACACGGCGTTCTCGAGGCCGTAGAGGATCGTGTGATCGTCCTGCCAGAGCGCCTGGTCGTCAACGCTGCGGGTCTCGGCGAGCGCGGTCTCCCGCATCGTCTTGAGGTCGAGCACGGACAGCCGCCAGACGCCCTCGCCGATCTTCTTCTTGAACGCGATCCGCGTTTCGTCCGGCGACAACGACGGGCATTCCACGTTTTCCCGCAGCGCTTTGCCGCGGTACGTGTCGTAATCTCCTTCGATCAGGTACGTCTTGCCCTTGGTGCCCAGCGTCGAGTAGAACCGCTTGCCGTCCTTGCTGAACGTGATGCCCCAGTAGTTGACGTCGGCGGAGAAGTACCGCTTCCCGTCCACCAGGACCGGCAGTTCCTCGATCGTCTTCTCCAGCTCGCCGTTGTCCAGCTGGTAGATTCCGGCACGCGTCGAAAACCCGGTAGCGGCATAGGAATCACCGGTGACGAACACCGTCCAGTACACCCGCTTGCCATCCGGCGAAACGCGCGCCCGGCTCGGGGTCCCCGGCAGGTAGTCCTTGTGCGTAGTGGCGAAATTGCGGTCGAGGATGCTGAAGTCGCTGACCGCGGGCAGCGTGCCGGGCCGCACCGCGAGGCACATCCCCGTCGACGCGGACACGGCGAACCGGTCGCACTTCAGATCGCTGAATTTCGGCGCGGCACCAGGATTCGCGAGCGGAACGACGCCGATGTTGCCCGTCTTCGTGCTGCGAAAGAACAACTGCCCGGGCGCGAGCGAAAGGTGCTCGACCTTCGCGGGCTCAGCCGGGCTGGGCCGCGCGGCAACGGTGTAAACCACCGCAGCAGCCGCGAGCACCACAGTTCCGACGACAGCGAGAAGGACCTTTTTCATTTGCGCACCGGCCTTGCGAAAGCGGCGCCGAGCGCCACGACAGCGAGCGCTCCGGCCGCCACGAGGACCGCGGGCTGGAGATCCCACAACGTCCAGGCGAGTCCGAAGAGGACAGACGAAAGCATCCGAGCGGCAGCCTGTCCGGTTTGGACCACGGCCAAGCCGGTCGCCCGGAGATCGGCGGGCACCAACGGTCCGGCCGCAGCCATCAGGACCCCGTCGGTAGCCGCGTAGAACACGCCGTGCAGGCCCAAAGCGAGAGCCGCGAGCCAGAACCCGGACACCGGCCCGCACAACGCGATCAGCGCGGCGACCAGCGCGACGTGGCCGCCGAGGAACACCGGCCAGCGCCCGATCCGGTCGGCCAGCTTGCCCAGCGGAACCGCCAGCACCAGATACACCCCGGCGGTGCCGAGCGGCAGCAGCGGAAAGAACGTCGCCGCGACGTCCCAGCGCCGCTGAAGCACCAGATACACAAAGGAATCGCCGAGCGTCACGAACCCGAGCAGCGCCGCCCACACCACCACGCGGCGGAAACCCCGCTCGCGCAGCAATCCGAACGCCGCCCGCACGGACACCGCGGCCCGGTCGGCGATTTCCTGCTTGTGGTCGCGAACGAACAGGAAGAGCAGCATCACCGCGATCGCCGCGATGCAGAAACTGGTGAAGAACACCGAGGTGTAGCTGCCGAGGCTCAGCGCCAGCACGGCCATCGCGACGAGCGGGCCGAGGAACGCGCCGACAGTGTCCATCGCGCGGTGCACGCCGAACGACCGGCCGAGCGTGTCGGGCTCGCTGGAAAGCGAGATCAACGCGTCGCGCGGGGCCGTGCGCAGCCCCTTGCCGGTGCGGTCGGCGGCGAGCACCACGCCGATCGCCGCGACCGACGAACCGGCCGCGACCAGGCCGAGCTTGCACACCGCGGACAAGCCGTAGCCGAACCCGGCGACCGCCTTGAGCCGCCGCCACCGGTCCGCCAGGTGCCCGCCGAGCACGCGGACCACGGCGGTGGCTCCCGCGTAAAGCCCGTCGAGCAGGCCGAACTGCAGCGGGTTCAGCCCGAGGCCGAGCACCAGATACAGCGGCAGCACCGCGGTCACCATCTCCGAGGAGATGTCGGTGACCAGGCTGACCGCGCCGAGTGCGACGACGTTCGCCGACACCCGGCGCAGGCCGGCCTTGCGCTCGGTGCCCGCCGCGACGTCCGAACTACGGCTGGTCGCGATGTACATGACCGGCCCCTAGTTGTGGCAGGTGTAGGTCGGGCTGCTGTCCTGGACCTTGCCGTCGAGACCGATCAGCTGCTCGGAGAAGGTCGTGTCGGTCATCGTCAGCTTCAGCACGCCGAAGGTGTCCTTCAACAGCTTCGCCGTGGTCGGGTGCGCGGAGTGGACCGGGTACGGGTTCGCCCCGCCCATGCCGCCGATGATCTCGACCGGACCGTCCGGGTTCGCCTTGCCGCTCGCGTCCTGCTGGTTGAACCGCTCGTAGTGGTGGTCGTGGCCGTTGAGGATCAGGTCGACCTTGTTCTGCACGAACAGGTCCCACAGCTGCTTCGAACCGCGCTGGTCGCCGTGGTCGCCGGAGCTCCACCGCGGGTGGTGGTAGTACGCCGCGACGCAGCCCTTGGTGTTTTTCGCCAGATCCTGCTTGATCCAGTTCATCTGGTCGGTGTCTTTGAGCTCGCCGCCGTCCTTGTCGTCGACGAAGCCGTTGGAGTCGAGGGCGATGAAGTGCCAGTTGCCCATTTCCCAGCTGTAGTAACGCTTCCCGTTCGGGGTGGCGATCTTGCCGAAGTACTGCTCGTAGGCCTCGAACGGCTTGTTGTCGTCGTAGGTCTCGTGGTTGCCGGGGATCGGGTGCGTGATGCTCTTGAACTTGCCCCAGGTCTTGTCGTAGTAGTCCTTGAAGTTCTGCAGCGTCAGACCGGTGTCCTCGGCGTCGTACTGGTTGTCCCCCATGGTGATCACCGCGGCGGGGTTCATCGACTGGACGAGCTTCGCGGTCTTCGGGTGGATGCAGCTGGAGCTGCTGGCGGTGCACTGCTCGGCGATGTCGCCGGCCGCGGCGAGGACGAACGTGTTGCCCGCGGTCCCCGGCTTCGTGTGCACCTTGACCGCACTGCTGGCCGGCGAAGCGTTTCCGGCGGCATCCTTCGCCCGGACGGTGTAGGTGTAGTCGGTGTCCGGCGAAAGGCCGTTGTCGGTGTAGGACGTGCTCGTGCTGGTGGCGACGGACTTGCCGTCCCGCAGCACTTCGTACCCGCTGACGCCGACGTTGTCCGTCGCCGCGGCCCAGGTCAACCCGACACTGTTCGCACCGATCTCGCCCGCGGCGAGGTTCGACGGAGCAGTGGGCGCCTGCGTGTCACCGGACGAGTCCGGCGTGCCGTACGCCTGAAGCTCCCACAGCGAGTAGCCGTACTTCGTGGCTCGCTCGGTGCCGACGAAACGCAGGAACCGGCCGTGCCCGGCCAACCCGGTGAGGTCGTCGGAGCCGCCGTCGCCGTTGGTGACCGTCGCGATCGGCTTGAAGTTTTCGCCGTCGTCGGAGATCTCGATGCGGTACTTCTTGGCGTAAGCCGCTTCCCAGTTCAGCTTCACCCGGTGGATCGTGGCGGCCTGCCCGAGATCGACGCGCAGCCACTGCGCGTCGGCGCTGACCGCACTGGCCCAGCGGGTCTTGAGATTCCCGTCGACGGCGTTCTCGCCGCTCAACGTGGACGTCTCGAGCGTGGACGTGCTGACGGGTTTTCCCTGCGACAGCAGCACATCGGCGGCAGCCGCGTGGGCGTCGCGCGCGGGCGAGACCGCGGCGGGCAGCAGCACCACCGCGGCCGCCGGCAAGGCGAACCGGGCGAGACTTCGGACACGGGACGAGGACACGTCGCACTCCTTCGGGCCGGACGGGAACAGGGCGGCGGCGTTACGGTTCTGCGGCGTCTCGTTGCGTTAAGAAAGTTTCCTAACTAAAACCGCAGAGTAGCGGGCCCGGTTTCTCCCGACAAGCCCGGAACGGACGTGAAACGATCAAGACCGCCCGATCAGCGGAACACGGCCTCCCGGACCTCAAACCTCCAGCAGCCGCCGCACTTCCTGCACCGCGGCGCGCCCGGCCCGGTTCGCCCCCACCGTGCTGGCCGAAGGCCCGTACCCGACCAGATGCAGCCGAGGCTCCGCGACCACGCGAGTCCCGTCCATCCGGATCCCGCCGCCGGACGTCCGCAGGTGCAGCGGAGCCAGGTGGTCGATCGAGGCCCGGAACCCGGTCGCCCACAGGATCGTGTCCGCGGGCTCGAAACTGCCGTCCTCCCAGACGACCCCGTCGGGAACCAAGCGCGAGAACATCGGCCGCCGGTCGAGATAGCCCGCTTCCCGGCCCGCCAGGACCTGCGGCGTCACCGGCAGGTCCGTCACGCTCACCACGCTCTCCGGCGGCAGCCCGGCCCGCACCCGCTGGTCGACCTTCGCGACCGCCATCCGTCCCCAGTCCTCGCTGAACTCTTCCTCGCGCCAGACCGGCGGACGCCGCGTCACCCACACCGTCGAACGGGCGACCGGACCGATCTCCATCAGCAACTGCACCGCCGACGTCCCGCCGCCGACGACCACGACCCGCTGGCCGCGAAATTCCTCCGCGCCGCGGTAATCCGCCGTGTGCAGCTGCCGTCCGGCGAAGGTGCCGGGGTAGCGCGGCCAGAACGGCCGGTCCCAGGTCCCGGTCGCGCTGATCACCGCGCGCGCCGCCCACGTCTCCGCAGGCGATTCGACCACCAGCCGCTCCCCCGCGCGCCGCACCGCGGTCACGTCGACCGGACGGTGCACCGGCAAGTCATATGTCTTCTCGAAGCGCCCGAAGTACTCCGACACGGCCTCGCTCGCCGGACGCGCCGGATCCGGGGTCCCGAACGCCATCCCCGGCAGGTCGTGGATCCCGTGCACCTTCCCGACCACCAGCGACGGCCACCGGTACTGCCACGCCCCGCCCGCGCGTTTGCCGTGGTCGAGCACGACGAACCCGCGTTCGTTGGCGAATCCGGCCCGGCGCAGGTGATACGCCGCCGACAGTCCGGCCTGCCCGGCCCCGATCACCACGACGTCGGTCTCGTGATCCGCAGTGCTCATACAACGTTCAACAATTGACCGCGCCCGGTATTTCCGGCTCAGACCGCCACGCGGTTCCGGCCGCCGTCCTTCGCCCGGTACAGCGCGGCGTCGGCCGACCGCAGCACCTCGTCGAGCGTGGTGCCCGCCTGCGGATAACACGCGACCCCGACGGACACGGAGAGTCCGCTGATCCGCAGCGGACCTCCCACCGCGACGGTCAGCTCCCCCACCGCTACCCGCACCCGTTCGGCGATCCCGAGCACGTCCGTGTCGCCGGTCGCGGGCAGCAGGACCACGAATTCCTCGCCGCCGAACCGGCCGACGGTGTCGCTTTGCCGCACCGAAGCCTCGATCGCCACGGCGACCGCGGCCAGCACCTCGTCGCCGGTGAGGTGACCGTACGTGTCGTTGATGCGCTTGAAGTGGTCTAGATCGATCATCAGCACGGCGAACCCGCTGCCTGCCCCGCGCCGCCGGGCCCGGGTGAATTCGCTGGTCGCCAGTTCGTGCCAGCCCGCGGTGTTGAGCAGCCCGGTCTTCTCGTCGGTCACGACCGCCACCTGCAACTGCTGCTTCAGCAGCAGATAGCGGTGCAGCAACAGCAACGGCGGCAGCACGAACACCACCAGCACCGGCTGATGGACGAACGCCAGCGCAGCGAGCCCGCCGAGACACAGCGTCGCCAGCTCGAAGGCGTTGTCCTCCCAGGTGCCGATGAGGTCCGCGGGCGAGCGACTGTTCGTGTACAGGTAGATGCCCGTCGCCACGAGCACGACGTTCACCAGTTCAAAAACAGCTGCTGCCAGTACAAGCGCAAGGACGCCGTACGCGGTGTCGAGCCGTGCTTGATCCAGACCGCCGATGGTCAACACCGCAGACGCCGCGAAGCACGACAGCATCGCCCACGCGGTACTCGCCGCGAAGCGATGCGCGGGCCGCGTACGCACGTGTCGCCACACTCGCAGCCACAGATGCAGGTACAGCACCAACGCCAGCAACGCGACCCAAGCGGGCGGAAGCAAGAACGCGCCGGCGAGATACCAGACGGACGTGACGTTGATGTGCGTCTGGCCGCTCATCCACCGCCGCAGCCGCTCGATCCGCCGCGACATTTCGGCCTGCGCGATGCCGAGCCCGGCGAGCACGCCGAACGAACTGAACTGCACCGGCCCGCCGAACCCGGTCGCGAGGCCCGTCACCGTGAGCACCGCGGCGACGGCCTCGCACGCCATCGCGTAGCCGATCCATCGCCGCCGCGCGACCGCCCACATCGCCCAGCGCGGCGGCCAGCCTCGCCAGGCCGTCACCGCGCCGCGCACCCCGATGGGGACAGGTGCCTGCGTCACGGGCGCCCCCACGCGAAATTCGGCCTACGGAAGTTGCCCAGGGTAGCGGGTCCGCTCCGCAGCTAGCCGAACCGAGCGAAAACTCACCCCGCGAACTGCCCACCGGGCACGCTCTGGGTAGAGCGGGCGGGCAACCTCCGGGTCAGCGGCGGCGCAGCTTCCGCACGATGGCCAGCACGATCAGCAGCACGACCGCGCCCGCGGCCACCGGAGCCAGCCGCTTCGCGACGGACTGACCGGCGTAGTCGAGCAGGTCGATCGCCTCGGTCTCGCCGGTCGAACCGCCCGCCGGAACGCTCCGCAGATGCGGCTTCTCCTCGGCGACCGGCTCGGCCGCGGGCTTTTCGGCGGCGACCGGTTCGTCCGCGGCGGCGTGCTTCCCCTTGGCCGCGGGCACCTCAGCGGCTTTCTCTTCCGGAGCCGCTTCGGCCGGGGTCTCCAGCGACGCCGCGAGGTTCCCCGCGAAGGTGTCGAGGATCTTGCCGCCCACCTCGGAGATCAGGCCGCGGCCGAACTGCGCCGGACGTCCGGTGATCGCCAGGTCGGTGGCCACCGCGCCGTGCGTGCCGCCGTCGCGCTCGGTGAGCGTGAGGGTGACCGTCGCGGCCGCGGTGCCGCCGCCGCGGGAGTCCTTGCCGGACGCCTTGATGACGACCTTGCGCGCCGCCTCGTCCTTCTCCAGGAACTCGCCGGTTCCCTTGTACAGCAGCGAAATCGGCCCCAGCTTGACCTTCACCGTGCCCGCGAAGGTGTCCCCCTCCACCTTGGTGAGCGAGGCGCCCGGCATGCACGGGGCGACCCGCTCCGGGTCGATGACGGCCTGCCAGACCTCCCCGATCGGGGCGGGGACGGTGAATTCGTGGTCGAGCCGCACGGGCCGACCTCCTCTCCTGCACACTGCTTCGAGCCGTTGCCGTCCACCTTACGGCCGTCTCCCGGGGAGCGTTGTCGTGAAGGACTCCTTGGGGGAATCTGATTCCCCCAAGGAGTCCTTCACGGCCGGCCGGCTCAGGCGCCCACCGCCGCCGCGACGGCACGCCCGGTCAGCACCCGCGCGAGGTGCTGGCGGTATTCGACGTCGGAATTGCCGTCCGCGACCGGGTTGGTGCCCTCGGCCGCGTGCGCGGCGGCCGCCTTGATGGTTTCCGCGGTGGCCTGCGCGCCGAGCAACGCCTGCTCCACCCCGGTCGCCCGGACCGGGGTCGCGCCCATGTTCGTGAGCGCCACCCTGGCTTCCTCGATCACGCCGCCCTCGGTGCGCACGGTGGCCGCCACCGCGCACATCGACCAGGCTTGGGCGACCCGGTTGAATTTCTCGTAGTGCGCCCGCCAGCCGGTGTGCTTGGGCAGCCGCACCTCGACGAGCAGTTCGTCCGGGACCAGTGCGGTGGTGAAGTAGTCCTGGAAGAACTCCGCCGCGGACACTGTGCGCCGCCCGTTCAGCCCGGCCAGCACCAGCTCGCCGTCCAGCGCGAGCACCGGAGCCAGCAGGTCGCCAGCCGGGTCCGCGTGCGCGATCGCACCGCCGAACGTGCCGCGGTGGCGCACCTGCGGATCCGCGACAGTATCGGTCGCCTCCTTCACCAGCGCGGCGTGCTCGGCGATCAACGGATCGCGCTGGACGTCGTAGTGCGTCGTCATCGCACCGACCACGAGCGCGTCGCCGTCCTCGCGCACGCCGCGCATTTCGGCGATTTTCCCGAGGTCGACCAGCGTGGTCGGCGCGGCGAGCCGCATCCGCAGCACCGGCAGCAGGCTTTGCCCGCCCGCCAGCACCTTGGCGTCCTCGCCCGCCTCGGCGAGGGCCTGGACGGCTTCGTCCACCGTGGACGGAGCGACGTAGTCGAACGGAGCCGGAATCACTGGGCACCTCCGGAAGCGTCGATCGAACCGAGGCCGCCGCCGGCCTCGCCGCCGGGGCCGCCGGCGTTCGCGGTGCCGTTGCGCACCGCGTTCCACACGCGCATCGGCGTGAGCGGCATTTCGATGTCGTTCACCCCGAACTGGCGCACCGCGTCGACCACCGCGTTGACCACGGCGGGCGTAGAGGCGATCGTGCCCGCCTCGCCGACGCCCTTGGCTCCCAACGGGTTCGTGGTCGACGGCGTCTCCGTGCGGTCCGTGGTGAACGACGGCAGGTCGGCCGCCGAGGGCAGCAGGTAGTCGGCGAACGTGCCCGTGGTGAGCGTGCCGCTCTCGTCGTGCACGGCCTCCTCGAACAACGCCTGCGCGATGCCCTGCGCGAGCCCGCCGTGCACCTGGCCTTCCACGATCAGCGGATTGACCACCTTGCCGACATCGTCCACGCAGACGTACGAACGCAGTTTCACCTGGCCCGTTTCAGTGTCCACTTCGGCCGCGCACAGGTGAGTGCCGTGCGGGAAGGAGAAGTTCTCCGGGTCGAAGGTGGCATCGGAATCGAGCGACGGTTCGACGCCGTCCGGCAGGTTGTGCGCGGCGAACACGGCGAGCGCGATGTCCTGGATCGTCGTCGACGAATCCGTGCCCTTCACGGTGAACTTGCCGCCGGAGAACTCGAGATCGTCCTCCGAACACTCCAGCAGATGCGCGGCGATCGGCTTCGCCTTCGCGACCACCTTCTCCGCCGCCTTGACGATCGCGATGCCGCCGACGACCAGCGAGCGCGAACCGTACGTGTCGAGGCCCTTGTGCGAGGACTGCGTGTCGCCGTGCAGCACCTCGACGTCCTCGAAGGACACCCCGAGCTGGTCGGCCACGATCTGGCTCCACGCCGTCTCGTGCCCCTGGCCGTGCGCCGACGCACCCGTCGTGACCTCGACCTTGCCGGTCGGCAGCATCCGCAGCGACGCGTACTCCCAGCCGCCGGCACCGTAGTCGAGCGAACCCAGCACCCGCGACGGCGCGAGCCCGCACATCTCGGTGAACGTCGAGATCCCGATGCCGAGCTGCACCGGATCGTTCGCCTCGCGGCGTTCCTTCTGCTCGCGGCGCAGCGCGTCGTAGCCGAAGAGCTCCTTCGCCTTCTCGGTCGCGGCCTCGTAGTTGCCGGAGTCGTAGGTGAGCCCGCAGACCGTGGTGAACGGGAATTCCTCGTGCTTGATCCAGTTCTTCTCGCGCAGCTCCACCGGGTCCATGCCCAGCTCGTCGGCCAGCTCGTCCATGATCCGCTCGATCGCGAACGTCGCTTCCGGACGGCCCGCTCCGCGGTAGGCGTCGGTGAGCGTGGTCGTGGTGAACACGTTGGTGCAGGCGAAGTGGTAGGCCGGGATCTTGTAGATCGCGTTGAACATGAACGCGCCGAGGATCGGCACGCCCGGCCCGACCAGGCCGTTGTACGCGCCGAGGTTGGCGAGCAGTTCGACCTTGAGCCCGGTGACCGTGCCGTCGGCCTTCGCCGAGATCGTGATGTCCTGGATCTGGTCGCGGCCGTGGTGCGCGGCGAGCATCGTCTCGGACCGGGATTCGTTCCACTTCACCGGCTTGCCGAGCTTGTTCGCGACGAGCACGGTCATCATTTCCTCGGGCAGCACGCCGATCTTGCCGCCGAACCCGCCGCCGACGTCCGGCGCGATCACGCGCAGCTTGTGCTCCGGGATGCCCAGCGTCAGCGCGGACATCACGCGCAGAATGTGCGGCACCTGGGTGGCCGACCACATGGTGAGCTGAGCGCCGGTCGGATCGACCACGCACGCGCGCGGCTCCATGAACGCGGGCACGAGCCGCTGCTGACGGAACCGCCGCTTCAGCACCACCTCCGAAGAGGACAGTGCCTCCTCGACATTGCCACCGGTTCCGGCCTCGGCCGAATCGAACACCCAGAAGGCGTTCTTGTTGCTGCCCAGCTCCTCGTGCACCAGCGGCGCGTCTTCGGCGAGCGCTGCTTCCAGGTCAAGCACCGGCGGCAGGTCTTCGTACTCGACCTCGATCGCCTCGAGCGCGTCATGCGCCTCCGCGGCCGACCGCGCGACCACCACCGCCACGCCCTCGCCAGCGAAATTCACCCGATCCGATGCCAGCACTGGACGCCGCGGCGCAGCCATGTCCGGCGTGATCGGCCACGCACAAGGCATGCCGATCGCCCCCTCGGGATCAAGATCGGCAGCGGTATAGACGGCAACGACTCCCGCGGATTCCTTCGCCGCGGACGTGTCGATCGAAACGATCTTCGCGTGCGCCAGCGGACTCCGCAGCACCGCGAGATGCAGCATCCCCGGCAACGCGATGTTGTCCGTCCACCGGGTACGCCCGGTGATCAGCCGCTCGTCTTCCTTGCGGCGCCGGGACTTTCCTACCTCAGGCTCGATCGTGGCAGTCATCATTCACCCCCCACGCCGACGTGGTTGGCTTGGTCGATCTTCTCGGCTTCCGGCCCCGCGCCAGGACTCATGTGCTTCGCGGCGTCGCGCACCGCCTTCACGATGTTCTGGTAACCGGTGCAGCGGCAAAGATTGCCCTCGAGCCCCTCGCGGACGGCCTGCTCGTCCGGGTCCGGGTTGTCCGCCAGCAGGTCGATGGACTGCATGATCATGCCCGGCGTGCAGAACCCGCACTGCAGCGCGTGATTGTCGTGGAAAGCTTGCTGGACCGGGTGCAGCTGACCGTCGCGGGCCAGCCCCTCGACAGTCGTGACCTCGCTTCCGTCGGCCTGCACGGCGAGGACGGAACAGGATTTCACGCTGTGCCCGTCGAGATGAACGGTGCACGCGCCGCAGTTGCTGGTGTCGCACCCGACGACGGTGCCCACCTTCCCGACGCGTTCCCGTAAATAGTGGACGAGCAGGGTGCGCGGCTCGACGTCATCGGTGTATTTCGTGCCGTCGACAGTGACGGTGATGCGCATCAAAGGCCTCCAAGTGCAAATGCCCGCCAGCCCCGGCGGAGGCGGCGGGCCGGTTCGGGAACGGCCAAGGCACGATCGTGATCGGCCTCACAGGGGAGCGTGCTACGCCTTTCGCGCGCGGACAAGTCCTGATGTCGCACGTCGCCGTGGCGGTTCCGCAGATGCGGGTTCGCAGTTGACTTTGAGGCGCAGATGCGTGAAGCCGGACGGGTGATTTTTCGGTGGGCGGATCTTCCCGAGGGGGCGCGGTTTCGGGTCGGGGGTTCACCGGGTTTCGTTGCTGGACGGGGTTTTTCTCGCGGATTGCGCTGGCCGGGCGGGTCGTTGTGGCTGGCTGGGCATGGCTGTCCGGGCTTGGCCACCTGCGTCTCGGCCGACGCGGTCTCGGGCAGTCCGGTCTCGGGCTGGACGGTTCGGGCTGGACGGTTCGGGCAGCCCGGTCTCGGCCAGCCCCGGTCTCAGACTGGACAGTTCGGCCAGCCCGGTCTCGGCCAGCCGGGTCTCGGCCAGCCGGGTCTCGGACTGGACGGTTCGGCCTGGGGCCGCGCTTCCGTCCGTCTGTGGCCCCCAGGGTGCCAGCCGCGGTCCCGGCGAGCCAGCCGCGGTTCCAGCGCAGCAGCTGCCGAGTCCTCGCAGGCCCCGCCGCGTTGTCTGGATGCCTCGGCCCCGCGCTTGCCGCGTCGGCGTTGTGCGCAGCGCCGCCACGCACCGGACTCCTGCCCGGGCAGCACCCGCACGCCCAGCGCTGCCAGGCACCAAATTCCCGGCCAAGCAGCACCTAGCCGAGCCGTCCGGATTTCCAGGTCAGCTCCGTGCCCGCCCAGCCCTCACAACGCCGCCGGTCCCCGGAGCCAGTCCGCGCGCTACTCAGCTCCGCCAACCGTCCAGACCCAGGCCGCACCGATGAAACTCCCCGGATTTCCCACCCGCGTCAGCCGCCAAGCCCGGCCCGCAAACGCTTGCCACGGCTCTCAGCTCAGCAATCCGGTCAGCTGTGAATCCGCCCGCTCAACGCCGCCAGCCGCCGCCCAGTGCCGCTCCAGCGCAGAGCGATGATCTCCGCCGCGATCGACACGGCTGTCTCCTCCGGCGTGCGCGCGCCGAGGTCGAGGCCGATCGGCGACGACAGGCGTTCCAGTTCGCCCTCGGTGATCCCCGCCTCGCGAAGCCGCGCGAACCGGTCGTCGTGCGTCTTGCGGGAACCCATCGCGCCGACGTACCCGACGTCAAGCCGCAGCGCGACCTCCAGCAGCGGCACGTCGAACTTCGGATCGTGCGTGAGGACCGCGATCGCCGTCCGCGCGTCGATCCGGCCCGCGTCGGCCTCAGCCTTCAGATAGCGATGCGGCCAGTCGACGACCACGTCGTGCGCCTCCGGGAACCGGCTGCTGGTCGCGAACACCGGACGCGCGTCGCAGACCGTCACCTGGTACCCGAGATAAGCACCCATCCGTGCCATTGCGGCGGCGAAATCGATGGCCCCGAACACCAGCAGTCGCGGCGGCGGCTCGAAGGAATTCACGAAAACAGCCATGCCCTCGCCGCGACGCTGCCCGTCCGGTCCGTAGTGGAGCGTCCCGGTGCGTCCAGCGGCGAGAAGCCCGCGCGCGTCGTCGGCGACCGCGTCGTCCATCCGGGACGAGCCAAGGGACCCCTCGACCCGATCCGGCCACACAATCATGTGCTCGCCGACCAGCCCGGGCGTCTCATGCTCCACGATCGTGACGACCGCGACCGGCTCGCCGCTGCGCACCGACTCGACGACGCGCTCCAGCTCCGGCATCGATTCGCGGTCCACCGGCTCGACGTAGATGTCGATGATCCCGCCGCAGGTCAGCCCGACCGCGAACGCGTCGTCGTCACTGACGCCATAGCGCTGCAAAACCGGCTTCCGCTCGGCGACGACTTCGTTGGCCAGCTCGTAGACCGCGCCTTCGACACAGCCGCCGGACACGCTCCCGACGACCGTGCCGTCCGGCGCGACCATCATCGACGCGCCCGGTGCCCGCGGCGCCGACGAAAACGTGGCCACCACAGTGCCGAGCCCGACCGTTTCGCCCGCCTGCCAGCGGCGGTACACGTCGTCCAGTACGTCACGCATCGGCAATCTCCCCGAGGAGTCGTTCCAACGTCGCCAGGCTGTGCCCGGCCAGCAACCGGTCGATGTGCGGCAGGGCGGCCACGATGCCGGATTGGACCGGAGCATAACCCTCGTGCCCTGCGTGCGGATTCACCCAGAATACGGCGTGCGCGAGACGGCGCAGCCTGCCGAGTTGCTCGGCCAGCAAGCTGACATCGCCGCGCTCCCACCCGTCGGAGAACACGGTGACTACCGCGCGTCGCGCGAACCCGCGTTGGCCCCACCGGTCGAGAAACACTCGCAGCGTCTCGCCAAGCCGCGTCCCACCAGCGAAATCGGGCACCGCGGTGCCGGCGGCGAGCATTGCCTGCTCCGGATCGCGCTGCCGGAGTTGACGGGACACTCGCGTCATCCGGGTACCCAGCGTAAACACCTCGACCGACATCGGCGCGGCCCGCGCGACAACGTGCGCGAACCGCAGCAACGCGTCGGCATACGCGCTCATGGAACCGGAAACGTCGATCAGCAAGACGACTTTCCGCGCCCGCGTCCCCCGCCGATGATGCGCCAGCCGAACAGGCTCGCCACCGGACGCGAGCATCGCCCGCAAAGTCCGCGCCGGATCCAGCGCACCACGATGCGCAGGCGTCCGCCGCGCCGCCCGCCGCCGAGGCAGCACAGGACGCAGCGTCGCGAGCAACTCCCGCAAGTGCGCCCGCTCGGCTTTGGTCAACTCGGCGAGATCGCGATGCCGGAGAACCTCATGATCACTGGCCGCGACCCGAAGCGTGTCGTGCGATTCCTCGGTGCTGTCCCCGTCGCCTGCCGCCGCGACAAGCGGAGCGATCCGGGCCTGCTTCCGCACCGGAGTCCCCGACGTCGCCTTCGGACTGTCATCGCCTTCAAACCACCGCGCGAAGGCTTCCTCGTAGCGAGGCAGGTCGTCGGGATCGGAGCAGAGCGTCAACCGCCCGACCCAGTACAGCTGCGTCGGCCGGGCGACATCGACCTTCTCCACCGCCGACAGGTAAGCCTGCACCCGCCGCGCGTCACAAGCGACGCCCGCCGCGCGCAATGCCGCCGCGAACCCCGCATAGCCAGCAAGCGGGTCAGCGACTTCGGTGTTCATGTCCCCCATTGTGACCCCAACACCGGAAACCGCGCCGCGACAGCCGATCCCGCCCGCCCGTCACACACTCCGGCCGCGATCGGTTTAACTGGCCTTGGCCACGGCTGTCCGACCGCAGGCTGCGGGTTGCCTGTAGCGAGCTTGGCGCGCAGAGGTTCTTGGGCGAGTTTTCGGCCGTGCGGACTTGCTGGGGCGGGTTCTTGAGCGCGCGAAGGTTTCGGCTTGAGCTGCTCCAGCTCGCCAGTGTTCCTCCGCACCGCCATTCCAGTGTGAACCGCGTCGGCCCCGCAGATGTTCCGGCTCGCTCCAACTCACCGCTCCGCGCGACCCGCACACCGCTCCATCCAGCTGAACCGTCGCCAGCCCGATTCCGCCCGCGCCAAAGCCCCGCGGATGTCCCGCGCCCGTTGGCCAAGCCCATGCCGCGCCAAGGCTTCCCGGCACGTCCGCCAGCCAGCCAAACCCGAGCCGCGCTTCCGGGCATTTCGTTCAGCTCAGCCAGCCGCCTAGCGAAGCTCCCAAGGCCCACCACACCGCCCATCGCGTCGGCGAAGGGCGGCCGCGCACGCCGTCCCGCCTCCGGGACAGCGTGCGCGAACCGTGGTTGCGCGCAGCGGCCAGCCTCGGTAGCGCAAGGCGGGCGCGCGGAACCTTCAGGAAAGAACGGGAACTCAGCGGACGGCCAGGAGGGCAGTCCGGGCGAAGTCGGTCACGAGCCCTCCTTCCGGCACAGTCGCAGTCACAAGATCAGGCACAAGATCAATGAAGTCGGCGAAGTCATCCAGTGATGCTTCAAGCATGCCCGATCCCGCACCCCGCCGCAACGGACTTACCCGACCGTCCACATTAGACACATACTCAAGAGAACAACGTGTCCAGCTTCGCCCGCACCCGGTCGAGATCCTCGCTGTATTTGAGCACCGCGCCGAGGGTCCGCGCAGCCGTCGCGGCGTCCAGTTCGTCGCGCTGGAGCGCGAGCAAAGCCCTTGCCCAGTCTAGAGATTCGGCGACACCCGGCGGCTTGAGAAGGTCCATCGCCCGCAGCCGGTGCACCGCGTCGGCGATCTGCCGGGCGAGCGTCTCGCCGATCCCGGGCAGCCGGCGGCGCAGGATGCTGATCTCCCGAGTCAGGTCCGGATGCTCGAGCCAGTGGTAAAGGCACCGGCGCTTGAGCGCGTCGTGCACCTCGCGAGTCCGGTTGGACGTCAGCACGACCAGCGGCGGCTGCTCCGCACGCACCTCGCCGTACTCCGGGATCGTGACGGTGTACTCGTCCAGCAACTGCAGCAGGAACGCCTCGAACTCGTCGTCAGCGCGATCGATCTCGTCCACCAGCAGCACGCACGGTGTCGTGGTGAGCGCCTGCAGCAGCGGTCGCGCAAGCAGGAAACGCTCCGTGTACAGCGAACGCTCGGCAGTTTCCGCGTCGAGCCGTCCGCCGTCTGCCGCTTCGAGAGCGCGCAGGTGCAACAGCTGACGGGGAAAGTCCCACTCGTAGAGCGCCTGCGCGGCATCGATGCCCTCGTGACACTGAAGCCGCACCAGCGGCCACTTCAGCGCCTCCGACAGGGCAAGCGCCAGCGAGGTCTTCCCGGTGCCCGGCTCGCCTTCGCAGAAGAGCGGACGCTGCATCTGCGTCGCGAGAAATCCCGCGGTGGCCAGCCCCTCGTCGGCGAGGTAACCGGTGGTGTCGAGGGCGGCCGCGAGCGCGTCGGGCGAGGCGAGGGACTCTGTCACGCCCCCGATCGTAGATCCGAGACCGCCAAGTTCGCCGTTCACCGCAGCACGGAGCCGTTGCGCGGAGGAATCTCATCCGGATCCAGCGACGCACACTTCGGTGGCCAGACGAGCTCCGTCAGCGATCCAGGGCAGCCTGGTCGCTCGTCCCAGCACCTTTCAGCGCCGCTCCGCACCAGGCCCGGCCAGATCCCCAGGCCGATCGACATCGCTGCCGCTCCCGAGGTCACCGCACTCGACAAGCCGCACGTCAACCCGCCCGCGCAACCAGTCCCGCGCCCCGTGGTCCCCATGCGCCGAACTCGCGATCTCGCCCCACCAACGCCGTCCGAACAGCACCGGATGTCCGGGAACTCCCTGGTACGCAGCCCGGACGACGACGTCCTCGGAAGCCTCTCCGACTATCCGCGCGAGCGCCGCGGCCGGCACCCACGGCAGGTCCACCAGGTGCACGAGCACTGACACCGCCCGCTCCCCCGCCAGCGATTCGAGCCCGGCCTTCAGCGACTCGCCCATCCCGTCCTGCCATCGAGCCGCGGACACCGCAGCGACGTCCGGCGGCAACAGTTCCCGGACCTGCTCAGCCGACGCGCCGACCACCACCCGCACCGAGGCGCATCCGGCCTCGGCCAGGCTCCGGACCGCCCGCTGGACCAGCGGCTCCCCGTCGTACTCGACCAGCGCTTTGGGCCCGCCGAATCGCCGCCCCGCCCCGGCGGCGAGCAGCAATCCGGCAACTGGTTCCGGCATCCGCGCTCCTCAGCCCTGGATCGCTCGCCCGGGCGCGACCGCGGCGAGTTCTGCCGAGATGGCCGCCGCGGTCTCGAGCAACGGCGGAACGAACTGGGTCCGGACGGTCTCGACCGGCGTCCGGCTCGCGTGCGTCGAGATGTTCACCGCGGCGACCGCGCGCCCCGCCCGGTTGCGGATCGGCGCGGCGACCGAGCGCAGGCCTTCTTCGAGCTCCTGGTCGACCATCGCCCAGCCCTGTTCCCGGACCTTGGCCAGCTCGGCTTCGAGCGCCGTGCGGTGGGTGAGCGTGTGCGGAGTCAACCGGTCGAGGTCGGCGACGATGAAGTAGGCGTTGAGTTCGGTCCGGTCCATGTCGGCGAGCAGCACGTGCCCCATCGACGTGGCGTGCGCGGGGAACCGTGTGCCGACGTTGATGCTCACTGTCATGATCCGCGACACCGCGACGCGCGCGACGTACACGATGTCGGCGATCTCCAGCACCGACACCGAACTCGACTCGTGCACCTCCGCCGACAGCCGCTCCAGGTGCGGTTGCGCGATCTCGGCCAGGCTGAGGCTGGACAGATACGCGTAGCCGAGTTCCAGCACTCGCGCGGTGAGCGAGAAGTACTTGCCGTCGGTGCGGACATAGCCGAGGTCCACGAGCGTCAGCAGGAACCGGCGCGCGGCCGCACGGGTCAGCCCGGTGACGCGTGCGACGTCGCTGAGCGTCGGATGCGGGGCCTCGGCGCTGAACGCCTTGATCACCGCCAGTCCGCGTTCCAGCGACTGCACGTGGTGCGCACCGCGTTCGGCCTGGTCGTCGGATTCCATGCCGCGAACCCTATCCGGCCGGCGGCTGGGCGGTGGGTTCTCCCAGCTCCGCGAGGACGCGCTGGGCGATCCCGATCGCCGTGTTCGCCGCAGGCACTCCCGCGTACACGCCGGTGTGCAGCAAGACCTCGCGGATCTCGTCCGCGGTGAGCCCGTTGCGCACCGCGGCGCGGACGTGCATCGCCAGTTCGTCGTGGCAGTGCAGCGCGGTGAGCGCGGCCAGCGTGATGCAGCTGCGAGTCCGCCGGTCGAGGCCGTCGCGCGTCCATACCGAACCCCAAGCCGCTTCGGTGATGTACTCCTGGAACGGCTTGCTGAACTCGGTGGTCCGCGCGACCGCCCGGTCGACGTGTTCGTCGCCGAGCACCTCGCGGCGCACCCGCATGCCCGCCTCGTAGCGGTCTCCGGTCACTGGTCCTCCGTGATCCGTTCGAGGATCAGCCGGGTGAATTCATCCGGCTGCTCGTAGCTGCCCAGGTGCGCGGCGGAGGCGACGACCTCGAGCCGGGCGCCGGGGATCCCGTCCGCGATGACCCGCCCGTGCGGCTCGGCGGGCGTCGACGGGTCGTCGGCGCCCGCGATCACCAGCGTCGGGACGGAGATCTTCGGCAGATCGCCGGTGAGGTCCATCCGCTCGATCACCTCGCAGCATCCGGCGTATCCCTCGTCGGGCTGGCCCGCGACCATCTCGCGCAGGTACGCGATCTGGTCCGGATGCGCCTGCGCGTAGCCCGGCGTGACCCAGCGCCCGACGCTGGCTTCCGCGACCGCCCCCGTGCCCTCGGCTCGTACGAGACGCGCGCGATCGGCCCACATCTCGGGCGGCCCGAGCAGCGCTGACGTGCAGCACAGCGTGAGGCTCGACAACAGCTCGGCGGCGTGCGCGCCGAGCCACATCCCGGTCATCCCGCCGAGCGACAAGCCGACGAAATGCGCGCGCTCCACACCGAGGTCGTCGAGCAGCCCCAGCACGTCGCCGCCCAGATCGGCCAGGTCGTACGGCCCCGGCGGCACCGGCGACGACCCGTGGCCGCGCGTGTCGTACCGGACCACCCGGAACCCGCGTTCGGTCAACGGCGCGACCTGCGGCTCCCACATCCGGTGGTCGCTGCCGATCGAGTTGGAGAACACCACCACCGGCCCCGCCGCCGGGCCTTCGACGACCCGGTGCACCCGGACACTGCTCACGCTTGAACCTCCACAATGGACACGGCCGGTCAGACCGCGAAGAACACCGTCTCGCCTTCGCCCTGCAAACGTACGTCGAACCGGTAGCCGTCACCGTCCTTCTTGGCCAGCAACGTGTCCCGCCGTTCCACGGGAACGCTCGCCAGCACGGCGTCGCCCGCGTTGTCCTGGTCCTCGAAGTAAATGCGCGTGACAACCCGGTTCAGCAGCCCGCGAGCGAACACCGACACGTCGATGTGCCGCGCCTGCGGAGCCCCGGACGCGTCCGGCACGACCCCGGGCAGCAGCGTCAGAATCCGGTACTGGCCTTGGTCGTCGGTGGGACACCGGCCGAATCCGCGGAACGGATCGGCGGGCTTGCCGCGCGGATCGTCGGGGTGGTCGAACCCGCCGTCCGGATCGGCCTGCCACGTCTCGATCATCGCGTCGGGAACCGGGTTGCCCGCGCCGTCGTACACCCCGCCGCGGATCCACACCGCGTCTTCGGTGCCTTCCGGAACCACGAACGGCCCGTCGTCCCACGGCAACCCGATGGACAGGTACGGCCCGACGGTCTGCGAAGGCGTGCCTTCCAGCCTCACTCGTCCTCCTCCTCGTCCTCGAACACCGACTGTTCCCGCCCGCGCACCACGATGTCGAACTGGAACGCCAGCGCCCATTCCTCTTCGGTGCGGTCGAGGTCGAACCGGGAGATCATCCGCTGCCGCGCCTTCTCGTCCGGAATGGAGTTGAAGATCGGATCCTGCGAGAACAGCGGGTCGTCCGGGAAGTACATCTGCGTGACGAGCCGCTGGGTGAACGCCGTACCGAACACTGAGAAGTGGATGTGCGCCGGACGCCAGGCGTTGTCGTGGTTCTTCCACGGGTACGCACCAGGCTTGATGGTGGTGAACTCGTAGCGGCCGTCGTCGTCGGTCAGCGTGCGGCCGAGCCCGTCGAAGTTCGGGTCGAGCGGGGACGGCCAGCGGTCGCCGGTGTGCCGGTAGCGGCCCCCCGCGTTGGCCTGCCAGATCTCCACGAGCGAGTTGCGGATCGGCCGTCCGTCGCCGTCGAGAAGCCTGCCGGTGACGATGATCCGCTGCCCTTGCGGCTCGCCCGCGTGCTGGCGGGTGAGGTCGTTGTCGAACTCGCCGAGCCGCCCCGGGCCGAGCAGCGGACCGGTGACCTCGGTGAGCATCTGCGGCAGCAGGACCAGCGGCTGCGTCGGATGCCGCAGCGCGGTGGAACGGTATGGCGCGTAGTCGAGCGGCGGGTGGGTGCCGTCCGGATCAGGCCGGTACTGCGGCAGGCGCCGGTCGGTCGGTGTGGCCACGATGCCTCCCCCTTTCTCAGCGATTCTCGAGTACGACAGCGAGACCCTGGCCGACGCCGATGCAGATCGCCGCGAGCCCCCAGCGGCCGCCGGTGCGGCGGAGCTGATGCGCCAGCGTGCCGATGATCCGGCCGCCGGACGCGCCGAGAGGGTGCCCGATCGCGATGGCGCCGCCGTTGACGTTGACGATCTCCGGGTCCAGCTTCGACCATTCTTTCAGGCAGGCCAGCGATTGCGCCGCGAACGCCTCGTTGAGCTCCACCGCGGCGAGGTCGTCCCAGCCGATGCCCGCCCGTCCGAGCGCGATCTCCGCCGCGCGCACCGGGCCGATGCCGAACACGTCCGGGTCGACCCCCGCGGCGCCGCGGCCGGCGATGCGGGCCAGCGGCGTCCTGCCGAGCCGCTCGGCCGCGGCCGCGTCGCCGAGCAGCAACGCCGACGCACCGTCGTTCAGCGGCGACGCGTTGCCCGCCGTGACGGTGCCGTTTTCCTTGCGGAACACGGTTTTCAGCTTCGCGAGCTTCTCGGGCGAGGAGTCCGGCCGGATGCCCTCGTCCCGGGTCAGCTCGACGCCTTCGACCGGAACCACGTGGTCGTCGTAGAAGCCCTCGTCCCACGCCCGCGCGGCGTTCACGTGGCTGCGCGCGGCGAACGCGTCCTGCTCTTCGCGGCCGATGCCGTAGCGCTCGGCGAGCAGTTCGGTGGACTCGCCGAGGGAAACGGTCCACTGCGACGGCATCGCCGGGTTGACCATCCGCCAGCCGAGGGCCGTGTTGTACAGCGTCTGGTTGCCTGCCGGGAAAGCCTTGTCCGGCTTCGGCATCACCAGCGGCGAGCGGCTCATCGATTCGACGCCGCCCGCGACCACCAGCGAAGCGTCGCCGACCTGGATCGCCCGGCTCGCCTGCATGGTCGCCTCGACGCCGGATCCGCACAGCCGGTTCACCGTCGCACCGGGCACCGATGTCGGCCAGCCGGCGAGAAGCGCGGCCATCCGCGCCACGTTGCGGTTGTCCTCGCCCGCGCCGTTGGCGTCGCCGAGCAACACCTCGTCCACAGTGGACGGATCGAGCCCGTTGCGCTCGGCCAGCGCGCGCAGGACGCCCGCGGCCAGGTCGTCAGGACGCACCCCGGAGAGAGCGCCGCCGTAGCGCCCGAAGGGAGTGCGGATCGCGTCGAGTACGTAAGCGTCGCTCATTCGCCGGCCTTCTTCAGTTCACGGAGCAGGGTCAGTTCGCGTTCGGTGGGCGCGGGGGTGGTCTTGAGGTCCGCGGCCGTCTTCAGTGTCCACCCCGTCGCTTCCACGACCTGGTCCAGCTCGACCCCGGGGTGCAGTTCGGTGAGCGTGAGCTCCGCGGTGTCCGGGTCGGGCCGCATCAGGCCGAGGTCGGTGACCACCAGCGTCGGCCCGGCGCCGCGCAGGCCCAGCCGTTCGCGGTCGCCGCGCCCGCAGCCGTGGCCGAACGACGTCACGAAGTCGACCTTGTCCACGAACGTCCGCTTGCTTTGGCGCAGCACGACGAACACCTCCTTGCAGGACGCGGCGATCTCCGGCGCCCCGCCCGCGCCGGGAAGGCGCACCTTCGGATCGTGGTAGTCGGAACCGATGACCGTGGTGTTGATGTTGCCGAATTTGTCGAGCTGCGCCGCGCCGAGGAACCCGACGTCGATCCGGCCGGGCTGCAGCCAGTAGTTGAACACCTCGGGCACGCTGACCACCGCGTCGGCGGTGTCGGCCAGCTCGCCGTCGCCGATCGACAGCGGCAGCCTGCTGGGTTTCGCGCCGAGACAACCCGATTCGTAGATCAGCGTGAGGTTCGGGGCGTGCGTGCGCCGGGCGAGGTTCGCCGCCGTGCTGGGCAATCCGATCCCGACGAAGCACGACATGCCCTCGCCGAGCGCGCGGGCCGCGGCGATGCTCATCATCTCGTCGGCGGTGTACTCGCTCATGCCTTCACCCCGGTCAGGTCGTTCAGCCACTTGGCGAATTCCTCGCGGTCCCGTCCGATCTCGTCCCATGCCTGGTAGGCCGCGTTGTCCCGCTCGTAGTACCCAGCGGCGTACGAGGGCGCCGCGCCGCGGGGCACCTCGGCCACCGCGGTGACCGCCCAGGACGGAAGGACCAGCGCACCCGGCCTGGGCTCCAGTTCGTCGACGACCTCTTCGACGGTGACCAGCGACCGCTTCGCCGCGAGCACCGCTTCCTTCTGCACGCCCGCGATGCCCCACAGCTGGACGTTGCCCGCCCGGTCGGCACGCTGCGCGTGCACGATCGTGACGTCCGGGTTCAGCGCGGGCACCGCGGTGAGCTGCTCGCCGGTGAACGGGCAGGTGATCGGCTTGATCGTGTCCGTCTGCGCGGGCAGATCGGTGCCGGTGTAACCGCGCAGCACAGCGAACGGGAGCCCGGAAGCGCCTGCGACATAACGGTTCGCCATGCCCGCGTGGCTGTGCTCCTCGATCTCCAGCGGCGCCGGCCACGAGTGCTGCACGGCATCGCGGAACCGGTGCAGCGAGCCGACCCCGGGGTTGCCGCCCCACGAGAAAATCAGCTTGCTCGCACAGCCCGCGCCGATGAGCTGGTCGTAGACGATGTCCGGCGTCATCCGCACGAGCGTGAGGTTCCGCCTGCCCTGACGGATGATCTCGTGCCCGGCCGCCACGGGGATGAGGTGCGTGAATCCCTCGAGAGCGACGGTGTCTCCGTCGTGCACCAGCTCGGCGACCGCCTCGCCGAGCGACAGCACCCTTGCCATCACGAGCCCTTCCGTCTGGATCTTCCTGCTTCCGCCGTTCCGTGCTAGCGTGTTCGCATAGCGCACAGAAGTTCTAGATGAGAACATAGCACGATCCGGCCGCCCGTGGGAGTGCCAAAGGGTGAAGCGGACGTCCGGAGAGACGGCACAAGGCGACGCAAGGTTTTGGGCTTCGAAGGAAGTGAGGTGATGCGATAAGACAACACAGTGCGCTAGGAGTCGGCGAACGGGTTTCGCGGCGACACAGGGCGGCACAGTCGGCGGCAGACCGGGATTTCGTTGCGTGGTACCGCAATGCGGAATTCGGGCACTGCCGACGCCGGTGGCGTACTGTCGCGGTTGGACGCTCCGTCGCAGCTCAGGCGGGTGTCCGGCGGTGAGCGCGCCGCGAACCTCGCTCGGGCGGCACGGTCGGCATTAGGCTGCTCGGCATGCCGAAGATCGCTGTGACCCGCTGGATCCCGGACGAGGCCGTGCAGGTTCTCGGCGAGGCAGGCGAAGTCGAAATCTCGCCGGAGGACCGGCCGCTCACGCCCGAGGAACTGCGGAAGTTCGTCGCCGGATCGGCCGCGGTGGTGTCGATGCTGCACGACCGGATCGACGGCTCAGTCGCGGACGCGGCGGGTCCCGGACTGAAGGTCGTCGCGAACGTCGCGGTGGGCTACGACAACGTGGAGGTCAGTGCACTGGCCGAGCGCGGGGTCGTGGTCGCCAACACGCCAGGCGTGCTCACCGACGCCACCGCGGATCTCGCGTTCGGATTGCTGCTGGCCGTCTCGCGGCGGCTCGGCGAAGGCGAACGTTTGCTGCGCGCACGGCAGCCGTGGTCGTTCCACCTCGGTTTCCTGCTCGGGTCCGGGCTGCAGGGCAAGACGCTCGGCGTCGTCGGGCTCGGGCAGATCGGTCGCGCGGTGGCGAAGCGGGCGGCGGCGTTCGGGATGCGGGTCGTCTACTCCGGACGGTCGGCGAAACCGGACTTCGACGGCGAGTTCGTGTCGTTCGACGAACTGCTGCGCCGTTCCGATTTCGTGTCGCTGCACTGTCCGCTGACTCCTGAGACCCGGCACCTCGTCGACGCGGACGCGTTGCGGGCCATGAAACCGAGCGCGTACCTGGTGAACACCACGCGCGGTCCGGTCGTCGACGAGGCGGCTCTGGCCGACGCGCTCGAAGCCGGCGAGATCGCGGGCGCGGCACTGGACGTGTTCGAGAAGGAACCGGACGTCGAGCCTCGGTTGCTGGAGCGCGACGACGTGGTGCTGACGCCGCACCTCGGATCGGCGACGGTGGAAACGCGTACAGCGATGGCGGTGCTGGCCGCGCGCAACGTCGTCTCGGTGCTCGCCGGTGCCGGGCCGCTGACGGAGGTGGGCCGATGACCCGGGTCGTGATCGCACCGGACAAGTTCAAAGGAAGCCTGACCGCGGTCGAGGTGACGGAAGCGATCGCGCACGGCGTGCGCGATGTGTTGCCGGATGCCGAGATCTCCGAGTGCCCAGTCGCCGACGGTGGCGAAGGGACGCTGGAGGTGCTCGAGAACGCGGGCGGCTCCGTCGTGCGGTTGTCGGTGCGCGGTCCGCTGGATGAACCGGTCGAGGCTCGGTATGTGCTGCTCGACGGCACGGCCTACGTCGAATCGGCGCGGGCGTGCGGAATCGAGTTCGTAACGCCGAGCCGGGACGTCGCGTTGGCGGCGCACACGTGGGGGGTCGGCGAACTGCTGAACGACGCCCTCGCCCGCGGAGCGCGGCGGCTCGTGCTGACCGTCGGCGGTACCGCGAGCACCGACGGCGGTGCCGGCATGCTGGCTGCGCTGGGTGCTGAGGTCCTCGATGTGTCCGGCGCACCGGTCGGTCTCGGCGGCGGATCGCTGACGCAGGTCGCGCGCGTCGACTTGGGCCCGGTGCGGGAGCGGCTGGGCGCAGTGCCGGTCGCAGTCGCGACGGACGTGACGAACCCGTTGCTCGGCGCAAACGGTGCGGCGGCTGTGTTCGGTCCGCAGAAGGGTGCGGCACCGGACGACGTCCACGCGCTGGACGAAAGCCTGTCGCACTGGGCTAAGGCGCTTGTGCGGGCTGGCGCACCGGACGTCTCCGACCTCCCCGGAGCCGGGGCTGGCGGAGGTGTCGCGGCGGGAGCGATCGCGGGGTTCGGCGCGACAGTCGCGTCCGGCTTCGACTTGATCGCCGCGTTGACCGGTGTCGACAGCGCGCTGACCGGCGCGGACCTAGTGATCACCGGAGAGGGCTCGCTGGACGAACAATCGCTGTCCGGCAAAGCCCCGGCAGGCATCGCGGCTCGCGCCAGGCAGACGGGCGTCGCGTTGCTGGTGCTGGCCGGACGGATCCAACTGGACGCGGACGCGCTGGCCGGCTTGGGAGTCGTGGGCAGCAGCGCGCTGATAGACCACGCGCCGTCGCTGGACTACGCCCGCTCGCACGCTGCGGAACTGCTGCGCGAACGGGCCGGAGTGCTGGTACGGGACTGGCTGCGCACCAGGTAGCAGAACGCTCCCGCGATCAACCGCGGGAGCGTTCCACGCAATAACGCAGCCACCCCGTCGTCTGGACAACCCGCGTCTCGGGCGGCAGCGCCACCCAGGGATCGGCCGTGAATCAACTCACCAGTCCCGGACGTCTTGAGACATCCGGAGGCACCGGCGAGCGGCACACGGGATCAGCGGACGGACGTCGCAGCACGAACCCCGTGGCCGGGAGCTTGCTCGCGCAGCCCGTCAGGCGGACTGCTGCTGCGGCAGGACGGCGAAGGCGACGTCGCCGGTGTCGTCCTGCTGAACGTCGAGGACCTTGTCGTCGAGCAACGCCGCTGCCTGCGGCTCGAGGAAGACCTTGGCTCCGCCGTCGGCGCCGACGATGCGGTCGCCGTCCTCCGGGGCCGGGGCTACCGACAGCGCCAACTGGGCGCCGTCGCCTTCCATGCTCTGCAGCGCGAAGCGCAGGCCGCTCTTCTCGGAGTCACTGCCTTGTTCAGCGGTCAACGCGGTGATCGCCTCGGCGGCGGCTTCGGTAACGGTCAGCATCTTTCGGCCTTCCCTTCGTCGCAGTCGGATGCGCGCGGTCGGTTGCAGGGTGGTTTTTCACGCTAAAGGCGGCACGACGGTCGCGCAGTGTGAGCGCGAGGCCGTTTGCCGCGACGGTGGAACCTGTCACAAATACGTTTGAAATCAGGATCTTCGGGCCATGGCCGACCGGATCGCGTCGGCGACCGTGCCGCCTCCGTGGTCGACCCGTTCGCCCTGTGCGGGCACCGGGGGCCATCCGTCCCCCGCCGAGCTGAGCGGCCCCAGGCCGGGGTCGTCCCCATCGGCGTCGACCGGCGGCCGAACCTCCGGCTCGTCCCCCGCACGCTGGCTTTCCCGGACCTCGCCAGAAGTTGCCGCGCCCAGGAAGCCGGACGTACGAAACGGCTCGGCACGAGAGCCGTCCGCGCCGGGCGCTCGACCCTCGCGGGGAGTGTCGTCACCGGGATCGCTCACGGGCACCTCCCGAAAGTCCGGATTGTTCGTGGTGAGCTACCCGAGGCGACTCCGAGTGAAACGGGCCGAACGGCTGTCGTCGGAATCACAGGGTTTCCTTCGGTCCGCCAGGGCGTCAGCGGGCGAAGCGGAGCTAGCGTCGGGACTATGACCACCACCAGGTGGAAGCCGCGCGGCCGGATCGGACTCCGCCCCCGGCGCAAACCCAGCGGCGACCCGCTCGGCGATGACGCGCAGCCGGAGTTCCGCACGCTCGACGCGGCTCCGAGCCACCGCCGTCCGGACTCCGCCGAGGCCGCCGACCAGCACCGAGTGGCCGACGCACTCGCCGACGAGATCGAGACTCGCCCCGATCTGCTGGACTCCCCCGCCGACCGCCGCGCGGAAAACGCCCGTCGCCTCTCAGCGGCGAATCCGAGCGCCGAGCGCCAGGGAACGACTGACCAGCTGCCGCCGAAGCCCGAAGACAACGGACCTCGTCGACCCCTAGCGGCCAGCTCAAGCTCCGATCGCCGCGAAAGGGCAACTGCGCCCGCGCCAGTCCCCGGAGCCGCCAGCCACGACTGGGTGAACGCCGCGAGCACCAATCGCCAAGAAACGGCGGCCAGAGACGGCAAGCTGCCGCCAGAGGTCGCCGGTCGTCGCTCGACGGCAACTACGAGCGACCGTCTTCAGCCAGCAACTGGCGAGACCGGCCTGTCGCGATCGGAAGCCAGCGGCGAACGTGCCAGTCGCCGTTCAACGGCGAATCCGAACAACGCCAGTCATGAAGCAGCGAAAGACGCTGACCTGCTGCCGTCAAACCCCGCCAACCACAACCCTGCGGAAACCGGCCGCCCACCGCGAGCCGCGACGGATCTTGCAGCCAGGCCCGCTCGCAACCGGACCCACTCGAAGCCAGCCGTTCTCACCACACGCCCAGAGCCGTCGAGCGTCGCCGATAATCGGCCAAACCCCGAAGACCGCGGCACCCGCCGCCGCGAAATGGGCGGCCATGCTGCCTGGTACCTGGCCGCGGGTGTCGTCACCACCGGGCTCCAGGCCGTCCTCTTCCTCGCCTTCCGTCCGGAAATCGGCGCGCAATGGGCGAATCTCGCCGCGCTCGCGATCACGACGGTCGGCAACACCGAGTTCCACCGGCGCGTCACTTTCGCCAACCGGAGCAGCCGCGCGGGCAAGCGGCATCTTCAGGATCTCGTCACTTTCGCCTTCTACGCCGGCTACGGATCGGTCGTCCTCGCGGCCCTCGACGCCGTCGTCCCGCATCCCTCCGCCGGGCAGCAAACCGCCGCGCTTCTCGCGGCCAGTTTCGTCGGCGGAGTCGTCCGGTTCGCCGTGCTGCGGTGGTGGGTGTTCGCCCGTGCGCGGCGAACGCACGCGGCGCAAGATCACCAACGGTAGTGGAACCCGTTCTACCCGCAGTGAGACCACTCTCTGTTGCGCTACCCGGCTATCACTCTTCGTGACGTACAGAATCGGACATCCGCACATGCTGCGAGACCGGATTCGTACTGTGCGTCGGCTGGTCTCGTTTGTGTCAAGACCACTGCTGCTAACGGGGTATTCGTAGTTGAAATGTGGACGGTCGGCCTCCGGCCGCTTAAGGTTACGGAGCGTCGCAACGATCGCAGTGCTCCCCCCGTTCTATCGGAGTACTTGCGACCGCAACATCACAGAGTGTTGACCCCAAGACAGCGACGGTCGCAGGGTTGCCGGGGAGACGACCATGACAGCACCGTCGAAGACGTCCCGTACTGCGGTGTCCGGCGTCGCGGGCTACGTGAGCCCTGCGACGCTGCCCCGGTCCGGCGGACGCCTGACCAAGGAAGACCTCGATCCGCTCGTACGCGCGGCAGGGCAGGGCGATCAAGCCGCGATCGCCGACCTGCTGCACGTGCTCCGCCCGGTCGTCGCCCGCTACTGCCGGGCCCGGATGGGCGGCCGCGACCTCTCCTACCTCGCCGCCGACGACGTCGCACAAGACGTCTGCATGGCCGTCCTCAAGGCCCTTCCCGACTACCAGGACCGCGGCGGTTCCTTCCTCTACCTCGTGCACGCGATCGCGGCCAACAAAGTCGCCGACGCCTACCGGGCCGTAGCGCGCGACCGGTCCGAGCCGGTGCCCGAGCTTCCGGAACACCCGCTCTCCGGCGGCAACGAGCCGGAATCCCACGCGCTGCGCCTCGACCTCGGCAGCCGTCTGCAGGAGCTGCTCACCCGCCTCGCCCCGCTGCAGCAGGAGATCCTGGCGCTGCGCATCGTCGTCGGCCTCAGTGCGAACGAGACGGCCGAAACGCTCGGCATTTCGGCCGGCAACGTCCGCGTCACGCAGCACCGCGCGCTGTCCAAGCTCCGCGAGATGGTGCAGGGCCAGGACTTCTGAGCCGTTTCGTCACTCGAACGGCTGGAACGCCGCCGCGGAGCGCCGAATCGGTCGACAGGCTCTGCTTCGCGCGGCAATCTGGTTTTAGCCCGCCGCATCTTTCAGCTCATATACCCGCGCCGCCGTGCGCTCGAAGACGTCCAGTCGTTCCGGGTCGCTCAGCACACCGGTCAGCGACACCGCCGCGTCCAGTACGACTTCGTAGGCTGCCGCCAGTTCGCACACTGGCCAGTCGGAGCCGAACATGACCCGGTTCGCGCCGAACGACTCGAAAACGTGGTCTGCGTAGCGACGCAGATGGCCTACCTGCCATTCATGCCAGTCGGCTTCCGTCACCAGGCCGGAAAGCTTGCAGTGCACGTTGTCGTGGGCGGCCAGCGACGCAACGCCGTCCGCCCACGGCTGCCATTCGCCTGCCGCGATGCCAGGTTTCGCGGCGTGGTCGAGGACCAGCCGCAGGTCCGGCAAGCGCTCGGCGACCTGGCGGGCGGAGGCGAGCTGCGCCGGTGCCACCAGCAGGTCGTAGACCAGGCCCGCAGTGCCGACTGCGGTCAGGCCGCGCAGGATTTCCGGGCGCAGCAGCCAGTTCGGGTCCGGTTCGTCCTCGACCTGGTGCCGGATGCCGACCAGCGGGCCCAGTTCGCGCAGCCGGGCGATCCGGTCTGCCACGTCCGGGGCGGCGAGGTCGACCCAGCCGACGACGCCGGCCACCACTGGCTCGGACGCGGCCGTGGCGAGGAATTCCTCGGTTTCCGCCTCGTCCGAGACGGTCTGCACCAGCACGGTGGCGTGGACGCCCGCCGCAGTGGTCACTGTGCGCAGGTCGTCGACGGTGTACGGCTTGCGGATCGGAGCCAGCGCGTCGCCGGACATCCACGGGTACTTGCGGCGCGCGGGATCCCACAGGTGGTGGTGTGAGTCGATCACGGGGTTCCTCCGGACACGACGGGGCGGGCGGCCGACCGCAGCAGGCCGGCGTCGGCGAGGTCGTCCCACAGTACGGCTGGGATAGTCGCCGCTGCCCGGCGAACGTTCAGCGACACTTGCTCGGCGTCGTGCGCTCCGACGACCACCGACACCACCGCCGGGTGCGTGCGCGGCAACGCGAGCGCGGCCTCTGGCAGCGAGACACCATGCCGCGCACAGATTTCCGCGATCTTCTGCGCCTTTTCAACGAGATCCGTCGGCGCAGCCGCGTAATCGTAAATAACGCCGGGTTGTTCAGTGGCGAGAATTCCACCGTTGAACACCCCTCCGGCCACGACGCCGACGCCGCGTTCGACGCACAGCGGCAACAACTCGTCCAGTGCCGGCTGGTTCAGCAAGGTGTAGCGACCGGCCATCAGGACGTGGTCGAGATCGAACCGGCGCACGAATTCCGCGAGCATCGGGGCCTGGTTCATCCCGGCTCCGATCGCGCCCACGACGCCCTGCTCCCGCAACTCCAGCAACGCCGGAAACGCACCCGCGATCGCTTCCTCGAAATGATCGTCCGGATCGTGCACGTACACGAGATCGACGCGGTCGAGGCCCAGCCGGTTCAGGCTCGATTCCAGCGAACGCAACACCCCGTCGCGGCTGAAATCCCAACGGCGCCGGTAAGTCCCCGGGACGTCGAAGCCCTGATCGTCTCGTTCACCGGGAGCCACCGCACGCGGTTCCAGGACTCGGCCCACTTTCGTGGACAGGACATACTCTGCGCGCGGATACGCGGCCAGCGCGGCTCCGAGCCTGCGTTCGGACAGCCCAAGCCCGTAGTGCGGCGCGGTGTCGAAATAGCGAATCCCCTCGTCCCACGCCCGCCGCACGCTCGCCGCGGCGGTTTCGTCCGGCACCGCGTGGTAGAGGTTGCCCAGTTGCGCGCCGCCGAGTCCCAGCGGAGGAAGGTCCACGGTCACGCCTCCGCCGGGAGTTGCCACACCAGCCCGAGGCCGTGCGCGACGTCGGAGTGGTCGAGGTCGAGCAGTTCGTTGATCCGCTTCTGCCACGCGATGTCGGCCGGGTCGCCAGCGAGTTTCGCGCGCATTCGCTCGAAATCGTCCACCTCGACGAAGTGGAACAGGTCGAGCCCGTCGCGCCAGATCCGCCACGACCGCACGCCGGCTCGGCGCAGAGCGGTATCCAGGTCCTGCGGGATCACCGCGTGCACCTCCTCGTAGGTTTTCTCCATTCCGGGCTTGAGCCGGGTGCGCAATGCGACCGTGTGCGGTGCCGGGCCGTGGGTCATCGTTCCTCCTGACGGGAGTCGTGGCACGCTGTAGGGGGTAAACATCCGAGGTCTCTGCAGGGAGGGCGGTCCCGATGCCCGTCACCGATGTCGCGATCGACAAGATCAAGGACATGATCATTTCGGGCGAGCTGGCCCCCGGCGACCGGCTCCCCAAGGAGGCCGAGCTCGCGCAGCGGCTGGGGCTTTCCCGCAGTTCGCTGCGGGAAGCGGTGAAGGCGCTGTGCCTGATCCGGGTGCTGGACGTGCGTCAGGGCGACGGCACGTACGTCACCAGCCTGGAACCGAACCTGCTGCTGGACGCGATGACCTTCGTGGTCGACTTTCACCGCGACGACACCGTGCTCGATTTCCTTGCCGTACGGCGGATTCTGGAACCAGCGGCCACCGCGATGGCGGCGCTGCACATGCGCGACGAGGACGTCGCCGAACTCGGCGCGCTGCTCGGCGAACTGGAGGAATCGCCGACCGTCGAGGCGCTCGTGGCCAACGACTTGCAGTTCCACCGCAAGATCGCGGACGGCTCGGGCAACCCGGTGCTGTGCTCGCTGCTCGAAAGCCTCTCCGGCCCGACCGCGCGAGCCCGGATCTGGCGCGGCCTCACCCAGGAAGGCGCGGTAGCCCGGACCCGCGAACAACACGCCGCGATCTACGACGCGATCGCCGCGCGGGAACCAGAACTGGCCCGCTCGTGGGCGACAGTGCACGTCGCCGGAGTGGAGCAGTGGTTGCGAAGCACCCTGGTCGAAGACGACGCGCCCGGCGATGAGGCCGAGCCTGCGGCTTCCTGACCGGACGACGACGGCTGCGGGGCGGTTAGTTGCAGTGACGGGTCCCTTCATTCCTTGCGGGCAGGAGTGAAGGGACCCTTCGCTTTTGTTCGGCTGACGCGACGGGGACTTTCGCGCCTGCACGGCAGGAGTGAGGGGACCCTTCAAGCCATGACCGTCGCAGCGACGGGACCCATCGCGCACGCCTGGCCGGAGCGAGGGGGACTTTCGCGCATCGGGCGGTTTGGTGACCGGCACGCTCCGAATTGGGGAGGGCGAAGGGGCCCATCGCGCACGCTCGGTCGAAGCGGCGGGGATTCGTTCGCCGACGGGCGGAATAGAGGGGCCCTTCATGAACCTCCCCGCCGAGTCGTCCGCCATATCGGCCGTCGAGCCGACCGGACCGCTCGAGGCACCCTGGTCGCCCAGGCTGGCCCGGTCACCCCGACGAACTGAGCCGCCCCGAACGGCCGAGCCACTCCGGCCAACCGAGCCACCCCCGCCAACCAAGCCGCACCAGCCAACCAAGCCGCACCCGCCAACCGAGCCGCTCCCGCGAACCGAGCCACCCCGGCCAACCAAGCCACACCAGCCAACCAAGCCGCACCCGCCAGCCAAGCCACCCACGCAGACCAAGCCGCCTGGGCCGCCCATCCGGCCGACCGCCGCATCAGCCCATCGCCCGTCCACCGAGCCAACGCCCCCAGAAGGTCGGATGATCACCGAACCTCCGCCGATCAGGTCTGGGGCTTTCCGCCCGCATACCGGCTGATGATCAACGCGATCAGAATGATCCCGCCGTAAATCGCCTTCAGCCATTCCGCCGGTACCTGGGCGATGCGCAGCAGGCTGTCCACCGACTGCAGCAACAGCACCCCAGTCAGCGCCCCGACCAGCGTGCCCCGGCCGCCGTCCAGTGAAACGCCGCCGATTACCGCCGCGGCGAAGACCTGGAGGATCAAACCGTCGCCCTGGTCAGCGCCGAGGGCACCGACGTAGCCGGTGTACGCGAGGCCGCCGATGGCAGCCAGGACCCCGGCCACCACGAACACCGCCCACGAGATCCGGTCCACTCGGATACCGGCGGCCCGCGCCGCTTCTCGGTTGCCGCCGATCGCGTACAGGGAGCGGCCCACTCGGTGGTAGCGCAGGCCAAGCCCGAAGAGCACGAACAGGGCCGCCGCGAGCCACACCGACATCGGCAAGCCGGCGAAGGTCGTGGTCGCCAGCGCGGTGAACGCGTCGAGCTGGTCGAACAGCGTCTTGCCGTTCGTCGTGCCGATCTGGGTTCCGCGCAGGACCGTCAGCATCGCCAGCGTCACGATGAACGCGTTCAGCTTCAGCTTCACGATCAGGAAGCCGTTCACGAAGCCGATCAGGGCGCCCACCACGGGGATCGCCACCAGGCCGAGCGCCGAGGGCCATTCGGTGCCGAAGCCGGAAGACGCCGCGGGAATGACCAGCATCGCGCCGATCGCGGGGGCGATGCCCATCGTGGATTCCAGCGACAGGTCGAACTTGCCGGTCAGCAGCACCAGCGATTCGCCCAGCACGACGAGCGACAACGCGGCCGCCGCGGAAAGGATGCTGATGATGTTGTCGAAGGTGAAGAACGTGTCGCTGATCAGCCCGCCGATCACGAACACCACCACGAGCGCGGGCAGCAGCGCCAGTTCGCGCAGCCACGCCGATTTCCGGCGCTTCGCCCGTACCGCGGGCAGCGCCGTCTGCGGGTCGCTCATCAGGTCAGTCATGGAGCCCGACTCCTTCGATATCCGCCACCAGGTCCCCGTCGGACCAGCCGGCCTGGTGAACGGCGGCCACCTCGCCGGCGCGCAAAACCAGCACCCGGTCGGCCAGGCGCAGGTCGTCCAGCTCGTCGCTCACGAGCAGCACCGCCTTCCCCTCGGCCCGCACCCGGTCCACGACCGCGAGCAGGGCCTCCTTCGACTTCACATCCACTCCCGCGGTGGGGTTGATCAGCACCACCACGCGCGGATCGCTCTCCAGCGCCCTGGCGAGCACGACTTTCTGCTGGTTTCCGCCGGACAGATCCGAAACCGGCTGGTCCGGGCTGGCCGCCACGATGTCGTAGTCGGTCAGTGCGCGCGATCCGCGTTCGCGGCGGACCTTCGGGGACGCCAGGCCGCCGCGGCCCATTCGATCGAGCACCGACAGGGTCGCGTTGTCCATAATGGAGTGTTCCAGCACCAGGCCTTCGTGGTGCCGGTCCCGCGGGACACAGCCGATGCCTGCGCGCAGGGCGGCGGGAATGTCGCCGGAGGGCAAGCGTTTTCCGTTTACCGCAACGGTTCCCGAGGTTGGCTTGCGCAGGCCGTAGACCGTCTCGGCTACCTGGTGTTTGCCGCTGGCGTTGCTTCCGGCGAGACCGACGACTTCGCCGCGGTGGACCCGCAAGGAGACACCGTGGAAGCCGTCGCCGGACAAGTCGTCTACGGCGAGCACTTCTTCGGCATCCACCGCGAGGGGATCGCGGGTCGCTGCGTCTCGGACGGCAAGGCCGCCCTGCTCCCCCGTCATCGCGTCGACCAGTGCCGCCCGGCTGACCTCGGAGACGGGTGCGGTGAGCACATGCCGGGCGTCGCGCAGGACGGTAACCGCTTGGCACACCTCGTAAACCTCGTGCAGATGGTGCGAGATGAACAGGAAGGTGACGCCATTCTCCTGCATCTGCCGCATGCGCTCGAAAAGCCGTTCGATGGCCTGGCTGTCCAGCTGCGCAGTCGGTTCGTCCAGCACGATGAACCGGGCGCCATAACTCAACGCACGCGCGATCTCGACGAACTGACGGTCCTCAACGGACAGATCGCCCGCCGGAGTGTCCACATCGACCCGGACGTCCCACGAGTCCAGCAGCTCCCGAGCTTGACGGCGCAGCTTCTTCCAGCCGATCGCGAATCCGCCCCTGGCTTGCCGGTTCAGGAACAGATTCTCCGCGACGGTCAGCTGCGGCACCACCATCGCGTGCTGGTACACGCACGCCACGTGCGCCTTCCAGTCGTCCTGTTTGGACAAAGAAGGTGCCGGTACACCACCGAAGGAAACGCTGCCGGTGTCCGTTTCGGACAGTCCAGTGAGGATGGACACCAGCGTGGACTTGCCCGCCCCGTTGCGGCCGACGAGTGCGTGTGACTCGCCGGGCCGCACGGTGAGGCTGACGTCGTGCAGCGCCACGGTCGGCCCGTACCGCTTCCCGACGCCGTCCGCCTGCACTACCGGCGCGCTCACAGGTTGTTACCCCACAACGCTTTGTCGTCCACGTTGTCCTTGGTCACGACCGGCGCGGGCAACTGGTCTTCCAGGATGCCGGGGCTGATCTCGACGATCGTGGAGTCGTGGTCGGTCGGGCCGGGCTTGAACGTCTCGCCCGCCATCGCCTTCTTGAGCCAGTACATGCCGTACTTGGCGTAGGCGTCGGCAGGCTGCGAGACGGTCGCGTCCAGTTCGCCGTTGCGGATGGCGGTGAGCTCCTGCGGGATGCCGTCGTTGCTCACCAGCACCACGTGCTTCGGGTCGCCCACCGGGAAGAACAGGTTCTTGCGCTTGAGCGCCTGCTCGGTCGGCGCGAGGTAGACGCCGCCCGCCTGCATGTAAACGCCCTTGATGTCCGGGTTCGCGGTGAGCAGGCTGTCCAAACCGGACGACGCCTTGTCCGCCTTCCATTCGGCGGCGACCTCGAGGACCTTGACGTCCGGGTACTTCTGCTTCATGCACTCGCGGAACGCCGCCGACCGGTCGCGGCCGTTGACCGACGCGAGGTCGCCCATCACCTGCACGACCTTGCCGCTCTTCACGCGCTTGCCGATTTCGTCGCAGGCCTTGGTTCCGTACGCCTTGTTGTCCGCGCGCACCACCATCGCGACCTTGCCGCTCTCCGGCGCGACGTCCACCGCGACCACCGGGACGCCCTTGTTTTCGGCCTGCTTCAGTCCGGCGACGACCGCGGCCGAATCGAGCGGCGTGACGACGAGACCCTTCACGCCCTGGCTGAGCAGCGTGCCGATGTCCGTGATGAGCTTGGCGGGGTCGCTGTCGGCGTTCACCGTGGGCAGCGCGTCGAGGCCCTGTTCCTTCGCCATCTGCGGCACGTATTTGTTGTAGGCCTGCCAGAACGGCGAGGTCAGCAGGGGCAGCGTCGCCCCGACCTTGCCGGTGCCGCCGCCGCCCGCCGCTGCCGCCGGTTTGTCCTTAGTGGACCCGCACGCACCGAGCACCAAACCGCAGGCGGCCACCGCGGCGGCCAGCCGGATCACCTTCGTACGCACCGCATCCTCCTTGATGACAGGCCTTGTTGGCTGAGCAGATCAGTTCTGCACGGGTCCGCGCGGGCGCAGGCCGTACATGCCGCCGTCCACCGCGAGCGCGGTGCCGGTAGTCGATGCCGAAAGCGGGCTGGCCAGGTACGCGATGGCGTTCGCGACCTCGTCCGCGGTCACCAGCCGCCCCATCGGCTGACGGGCGGCGAGCGCCTCCCGCTCGGCCGACGGGTCCGCGGCGGTGTCGAGCAGCCTGCCGACCCACGGGGTGTCCGCGGTGCCGGGGCACACGCAGTTGACGCGGATTCGGTCCGGCAGGTGGTCGGTGGCCATCGCGAGCGTCAGCGACAGCACCGCGCCCTTCGTCGCCGAGTACAGCGCCCGCGCGGGCAGCCCGGCCCAGGCGGCGATCGAGCAGGTGTTCACGACCGCGGCCGCAGGAGAGTTTTTCAAGTGCGGCAAGGCAGCGCGGGCGGTGCGCACCATGCCGACCACGTTCACGTCGTACGCGCGGTGCCATTCGTCGTCGTCATTCGCCGTGACGTCGCCCTGTGCGCCGATTCCCGCGTTGTTGATCAAGATGTCGAGCCGGCCGAAGCGTTCGGCCACCGCGTCGACAGCGCCGCGAACCTCGGCGTCGGACGTCACGTCGCAGCGGAATCCGGTCAGCGGCTCGGGCACCTCGTCGGTCTTGAGGTCGAGCACAGCCACCTGCGCGCCGCGCTGGGCCAGCAGGCTCGCCGTGGCCAGGCCGATGCCCGAAGCGCCGCCGGTGACCGCGGCGACCAGGCCGTCGAATTCGCTCACTGCGCGTTCTCCGTCCATTCAGGACCGTCCGGGAAGCTGAACCGGCGCAGCGTAGCGTCGTGCATGCGCGCGGAAAAGCCCGGTGCGGTCGGAGCCAGGTAGCGGCCGTCGCGCACGACGGCCGGGTCGGTGAAGTGGTCGTGCAGGTGGTCGACCCATTCGATGGAGCGGTCGCTGTCCGAACCGGACACTGCCACGAAATCGAACATGGACAGATGCCGCACCAGTTCGCACAACCCGACACCGCCGGCGTGCGGACACACCGGGACGCCGAATTTTGCCGCCAGCAACAAGATGGCGAGATTTTCGTTTACGCCGCCCACGCGTGCGGCATCCAACTGCAGCACGTCGATCGCGTTGGCCTGCAGCAATTGCTTGAATACCACACGGTTCTGGACATGCTCGCCGGTCGCGACCTTGATCGGCGCGAGCGCCTTCGCGATCGCCGCGTGGCCAAGAACGTCGTCCGGCGAGGTCGGCTCTTCAATCCAATATGGATCGAATGGCGCCAGCGCGGTCATCCAGGACACCGCCGTCGCGACATCCCAGCGCTGGTTGGCGTCGACCGCGATCCGGATCTCCGCGCCGACGGTCTCGCGGGCCAGCTTCATCCGCCGGACATCGTCCTCGAGATTCCCGCCGACCTTCAGTTTGATCATCTCGAAACCGTCGGCGACGGCTTGTTCGGCCAGCCGCACCAGTTTCGCGTCTGAGTAGCCGAGCCAGCCCGCCGACGTGCTGTACGCGCGGTAGCCCTCGGCTTCGAGCTTGGCGATCCGTTCCGCTTTCCCGGGTTCGGCGGCGCGCAGGATGTCGAGCGCTTCCTGTTCGGTGAGCGCGTCGGAGAGGTACCGGAAGTCCACAAGGGACACCAGCTCTTCCGGTGTCATGCGCGAGGCGAACTTCCACAGTGGAAGCCCGGCACGTCGCGCGGCGAGGTCCCACGCGGCGTTGACGATCGCGCCGATCGCCATGTGTGCCACGCCTTTTTCCGGTCCCAGCCAGCGGAATTGCGAATCACCGACCAAGGCCCGCGAGAGCGCGCCGAGTGCTTCCGCGTCTTCAGGAACATCGCGGCCGACCACATGCGGTGCCAGCGCGCGGATCGCGGCAGCCTGCACGTCGTTGCCGCGGCCGATGGTGAACGCGAGGCCGTAACCGTCCGGTCCCGCGTCGGTGTGCAGTTCGACGTACGCCGCCGAATAGTCCGGATCCGGGTTCATCGCGTCCGAACCGTCGAGGTCGCGCGACGTCGGGAAGCGGACGTCCCGGACCTCCATGGCCACGATTTTCGCCATGTCAGGCCTGCCCGAAGGTCTGGCGCTGCTTGCCGAGGCCGTCGATTTCCAGTTCGACGACATCGCCCGCGCGCAGGTACGGCTTCGGCTCGGGCTGCCCGAGCGCGACGCCCTCCGGGGTGCCGGTGTTGATCAGGTCGCCGGGACGCAGCACCATGAACTGGCTCAGGTAATGGATGATCTCCGCTACGCCGAACACCATGTCCTTTGTGGACGAATCCTGCACCTTTTCGCCGTTGACCCAGGTGCGCAGGCCGAGCGCCTGCGGGTCGGGGATCTCGTCGGCGGTCACCAGCTCCGGGCCGAGCGGATTGAAGGTCTCGCAGTTCTTGCCCTTGTCCCACTGGCCGCCGCGGTTCAGCTGGAAATCGCGCTCGGAGACATCGTTGGACACGACGTAACCGGCGACGTGCGCCAGTGCTTCGTCCGCGCTTTCCAGGTAGCGGGCGGTTTTCCCGATGACGACGCCGAGTTCGACCTCCCAGTCGGTGGCCGTGGAACCGCGCGGGACGAGCACCTCGTCGAACGGTCCGACCATCACGTCGGGCGCCTTCATGAACAGAACCGGCTCGGTCGGCACGGCCGCACCGGTTTCCTCGGCGTGGCGGCGGTAATTCATGCCGATGCAGACAATCTTGCCCGGCGCGGCGATCGGCGCGCCGACCCGCAGCCCGGCGCCGTCGGCGACCGGCAGCTCCCCGGCTTCGAGCGCCCGCGCGGCCTTGGCCGGCCCGTCGCCGGCGAGGAACGCGCCGTCGATGTCCGGCGTGACCCCGGAGAGGTCGTGGAGGGTGCCGTCACCGGCACGGACGAACGGACGCTCAGCCCCCGCTGCCCCGAGACGCACAAACCGCACGGACGAACCCCTCTCTCGACACCGTTCTCGCGATACATCCGATGTATAGCGCACGGGAGGGCAGGAGATCTAGAGGGAAGCCGGATTTGCTGGGGAAATTGATCCGATCACCGGGCTGCCGGGTGGATAACGGACACTCGTTCTGGCGGGGTGGTCCCGTCACAACGAGGGAGACGGTGCGGCGCGGATGGGGAATGGGGATGCGGCTGGGCCGCGGGAGCGGGCGGGCGGCGACGGAAGCCCGGAGGAACCAAAGGGTTCCTGGGACAGCTCCGACGGGGGAAGCGTGCGGCGCGTTGGCGAGGACGATGTGCGCGAACCCGGCGACAAGGACTGGCGCGGCCCCCGAGAAGACACGAGCGCGACTGGCGCGCCGGAGATCAGCGCGGACGACGAGTGGTGTTCCGCTGAGCGGGCAGTGCCCTTGCCGGACGGCTCGTGGATGCTCGCGCCGGAAGGCGCCGCTGTTGACTATCCGGCGGACGATCAGGCAGACCTTGATCATTCCGCGGCGAATCACTCCGCCGCAGACCACGTGACGTCGGATCATTCCGGAGCTGCATACTCCGCTGCCGTTCCCTCCGCCGCCGAGCCTGCCTCGCACGCGGGAGCCGCGGCCGAAAATTCCACCGCGGCAAGCACGGAACACCCCGCCACAGAACACTCCGTCACCCTCCCCGAGCACCCCCCGTCAGGGCAAGATCCGACGTCTCCTCATTCTCGGCGGCCTCTCCGCCTTCGGGCCCCTCTCCATCGACATGTACCTCCCCGCCCTCCCCCGGATGGCGGGCGACTTCCAAGCCTCCGACACCACCGTCCAGCTCACGCTCACCGCGTTCGTCGTCGGGCTCGCGGCCGGGCAGATCGTCGTTGGGCCGTTGTCGGACTCGTTCGGGCGGCGACGGCCGTTGCTGGCCGGGTTGGGGCTGTACATCGCCGGGTCGATCGCGGCGGCGGTGAGTCCGGGCGTCGAACTGCTGATCGCCGCGCGAAGTGTTCAGGCGCTCGGCGCGGCGGCGGGGATCGTGATCGCCCGCGCGGCTGTCCGCGATCTCTACACCGGTACTGCGATGACGAAGTTCTTCTCGCTCTTGCTGCTGGTCAACGGTCTTGCGCCGATTCTCGCTCCGGTGCTCGGCGGGCAACTGCTCACGTTTACGTCTTGGCGGGGGGTGTTTGTCGTCCTCGCCGCGTTCGGGGCGCTGCTGCTCGGCGCGGTCGCGTTCGCGCTGCCGGAACCCTTGCCGGTCGAGCGGCGTCATCCAGCGCGGCTGGGCGGGGTGCTCCGGACGTATTGGCACCTGCTCACCGACCGCACGTTCCTTGGCTATGCGCTCACCGCGGGGCTGAACTTCGCCGCGTTGTTCGCCTACATCTCGGGGTCGTCGTTCGCGTTGCAGGACGTTTACCGGCTGAGTCCGCAGGAGTACAGCGTCGTCTTCGGGCTCAACGGGGTTGGCATCGTGCTCGCCGGGCAGCTCAACGGGTGGCTCGTCGGCCGGTTTCCGGAAAGGACGTTGCTGCGGGCTGGGTTGACGGTGTCGACAGTGGCCGGGTTGGCCACGCTCGCGGCCACAACCATGCGACTGCCGCTGCCTGCGTTGCTGATTCCGTTGCTCCCCATGGTTTCTTGCATCGGAATCATCAGCCCGAACGCCAGTTCGCTCGCGCTCGCGGGGCACGCGCGCACGGCCGGGTCCGCGTCGGCGCTGCTGGGCGTGCTGCAGTTCGCGATCGGCGGGATCGCGACGCCGCTGGTCGGGCTCGGCGGGGCGGGCACGGCGGTTCCGATGACCGCCGTGATGGCGGGGTTCGGGGTGCTCGCCTTGCTGTCGTTCGCGACGCTGGCGGTCAGCCCAGATCAGCGAGATTTCCGCTCCGCAGCTGGTCGTCGGTGACGGCGATGCGTTCGTCGACCAGCTTTTGCAGCGCGTCCCCGTCGTCCCACTGGTTGACGTTCATCGCGGCTGAGACCTCGTTGTCCGGGGTCACCCAGAACGCGGTGAAGTCGTAGGCCGCGAGGTCGCCGCGCACGACGACGCGGTCTCGGTCCAGGACGGGCAGGCCGCGGTATTCGCAGCCGATCGCCGGGCCGCCGCGGTCTGGGTCGTATTGGTCGGAGAAGAAGTACGGGCTGTTCAGGTACGGCTCGTTCGCGCCAAAGAGGTTGGCCGCCACGTGCTCGCCCTGCGTACGCGCTGTCGCCCAGTGCTCGACGCGTACGCGGCGGCCGTAGCGTGGATGGAACTGCGAAGCGATGTCGCCGATCGCGTAAACGTCAGGTGCTGCTGTACGCAGGCCTGCGTCGACGTCGACACCGCCGTCGTCTGCCAGCTCCAGACCGGCGGCGTGCGCCAACTCGACGCTGGGAGCCGCGCCAACTGCGATAAGGACAACGTCGGCGTACAACTCTTCGCCGCTCGACAGGCGGACGCCGGTCGCTGAGGTGTCACCAGTGATCGCTGCTACGCCCTCACCGAGACGCCACTGCACACCGTGTTCTTCGTGCAGGCGATAGAACGCTCCGGCAACCTCGTCGCCCAGAACGTTGGCGAGCGGCAGCTTCTCCGGAGCGACCACAGTCACCTCGGCACCGTGCGTACGCGCGGCAGCGGCGGCCTCAGTGCCAATCCAGCCGGCACCGACGATCAGTACGCGCTTCGCTGTTTCGAAGGCCGCGCGCAGCCGTAGTGCGTCGTCGAGAGTGCGAAGCATGTAGAGACCGGGCAGGTCGCCGCCGGGCACCTTCAGTGTTCGCGGGCGCGAGCCGGTCGCTAAGACGAGACGGTCGTAGCGGTGTTCGCCGCCGGCGTCGTCTAGGACCAAGCGGGCACCTAGTTCGACTCGGGTCGCGGTGGTGCCGGAGAGCAGTTGGATGTCGTGTTCGGTCCAGTAGCTCTCGTCGCGCACCCAGTCGGGTTCGTCGGCGTTGCCGAGCAGCACCGCTTTCGACAACGGCGGCAGCTCGTACGGCCGATGCGTGTCCGCGCCGATCAGCAGGATGTCGCCCTCGTAACCGCGTTCTCGCACTGCCGCTGCCGCAGTGGCGCCGGCCAGGCCCGCTCCGACGACGACGATCTTCCGAGGTTCCGACATGCGTCCTCCTGAGTGCCCGGCGGCGTGCGGTGGCCGACGCTACTCCGGTATCCGGCCGGTCACACCCCGTGGAAAACCGGCCAGTAGGCAATTCGGGTGAACCGGCGTAAGACGCCGCGGCGGCCCGGGTCCCACCCGCGCACGAAGGACACGGGCACTACGTGATCGGAGGGCGAGGGCCGTGACAGCGCGGGACGACAGTGCGGTGCGGAACGAGTGGACGGTCGGCTGCCGAGACCTGGCGGGCAGGCGGCGCGACGTGACGGTGTTCGTGAGCAGCGACGACAAAGTCGTCCTGGTCGCGCCGCCGGGAGAGGCGGCCGTACTGGGGCCGCTGGAGGTCGGGCGGCTGCGCGCGGCCCTGCGCGACGCCGTGGTGGCGACCGCGACGTCGGCGCGACGCACCGGAACCGACTGACAACTACCGTTCCTACTCATGAGTAGGTAGAGTCGGCACCCGCAGACCCCGAAAGGTGCCGGCCATGACCACCTACTTCGTCACGGGCGCGACGGGCTTCCTCGGGAAGCGCCTGGTCGCCCGCTTGCTCTCGCGGCGGGACACGACCGCCGTCCACGTGCTCGTCCGCAACACCTCGCGCGACCGCCTGGCCGCGCTCGCGCGGGACTGGCCGAACGCCGACCGCCTGGTCCCCGCCGTCGGCGACCTCACCGAACCGCTGCTCGGCCTCGACCCGGCCGGCTACGACGGGGTCGGCGGGATCGATCACGTCGTCCACCTCGGCGCGATCTACGACTTCACCGCCGACGACGCGGCGAACCGGGCCGCGAACGTCGAGGGCACCCGGAACCTGCTCGCCTTCGCCGCGGCAGCCGGCGCGGGACTGCTGCACCACGTGTCGTCCATCGCCGTCGCGGGCGATCACGCCGGCCGCTTCACCGAAGCCGATTTCGACCTCGGCCAGTCCTTCAGTTCTCCGTATCACGCCACGAAGTTCGAGGCTGAGAAGCTGGTCCGTGCGCAGTCCGGCGTGCCGTTCCGCGTCTACCGGCCGTCCGCGGTCGTCGGCGATTCGCGCACCGGCGAGATGGACAAGATCGACGGTCCCTATTACTTCCTGCCCGCCATCTCGCGGCTCGCTGCGCTGCCGAAGCAGGTGCCGCTCGTCGCGCCCGATTTCGGGGCCACCAATCTCGTCCCGGTCGACTACGTCGTCGCCGCGATGGAAAACCTCATGCACCGCGAAGCGCCTTCGGGCAGTACGTATCACCTCGCTTCACCGCGACCGCAGAAGCTGCACGAGGTCTACAACGCCTTCGCCCGCGTTGCCGGAGCGCCGCGCGTACGCACGACGGTGCCGTCAGGTCTGCTTCGCAGCACAGCGTCCCGCCTCGCGACCGCTGTCGACCGCCTGCCGACTGGACGGGCGACGCGGGCCGCAGTGTTGACCGAGTTGGGAATCCCGCTCGAAGTGCTCCCCCACCTGAACATGGAGGTGGAGTTCGACACCGCGCGCACCACTTCGGAGCTGTACGGCAGCGGCGTCCACCTTCCCGAGCTTCGCGACTACGCCGAACCGCTCTACCGCTACTGGCGCGCGCATCTTGACCCGGACCACGCTCGTCGCCCAGGGCTCGAAGGGCGCGTTGTCCTCATTACCGGTGCGTCGTCCGGCATTGGCCGCGCGAGCGCGCTCGCTGTCGCGCGTCGCGGCGCGAAGGTGCTTCTCGTCGCGCGCCGCGTCGAAGAACTCGAAGACGTGCGTAGCGAGATCACCGCAGCAGGCGGCGAAGCAGCGACGTACCCGTGCGACCTCACAGATGGCGACGCGGTCGACGGTCTCGTGAAGGCAGTCCTAGCCGATCACGGCGCAGTGGACGTCTTAGTGAACAACGCAGGACGCTCCATCCGGCGCTCGGTACAGCTGTCGACGGAACGCTTCCACGACTACGAACGCACCATGGCCATCAACTACTTCGGCCCGGTGCGGTTGATCCTCGGCCTGCTGCCGTCGATGACCGAACGCCGGTTCGGCCACATCGTCAACGTCACCACGCAAGGCCTGCAGACCGACACCCCGCGGTTTTCCGCTTACCTGGCTTCGAAAGCCGCGCTCGAGGAGTTCAGCCTGACCGCCGGGCGCGAGACGCTGTCCGACGGCGTCACGTTCTCCTCGGTCCGGATGCCGCTGGTGCGCACGGACATGATCGCGCCGACCGGGTCGTACCGCGGATTGCCCGCGAGCTCGCCGGAACGCGCGGCGGCGCTGGTGGTGAAAGCGATCGAGCGACGGCCGCAGATCCTGAGCCTGCCCGAGGGCCGAGCCGCGGAACTGGCCTCGCTGGCAGCGCCGGACCTCGCCCGCTTCGCGGCGCATCTCGTGTACCGGGTGATGCCGGAATCCGCGCCGGAAGCCAGGAAACTGCCCCGGCAACCCGCTCCGGCGGCCGTCGCGGCGACGCTCACCAGGATGTTCTGGCGGCGGAAGGCCTGAGGACGTCGTGCGTGTTCGTGCCGGTTCTGACCGGCACGAACACTCACGAGTCCACCAGCATGTCGTCGGGTGACCCGCTCGCCAACCCGGCCAGCACCTCCAACGCACTCGCCAACGTCTTCTCGGCAGGCGCGGACACCGCGATCCGCACCGCGTTCGGCGCGTGTCCTGGCACCACCGAAAACGCTGCCGCCGGCGACAACGCGATCCCCCGGCGAGCGGCGGCGGCCACGAAGGTCTCGGCCCGCCACTGGTCCGGCAGCACCCACCACCGGTGATAGGCCGAGGCGTCGCCGTACACCTGGAAACCCGCCAGCCGCTCGGCGACGATCCTCGCTCGCGCCGCGGCATCCGCGCGTTTCGCTGCTTCGACCTCGGCGAGCACGCCACCGGTGATCCACCGCCGCGCCGCCTCTACGGAGAACCGCGACGCCGACCAGCCGCCGGACCGGATCGCGCTCGCCAGCCGCGCGACCCACGGCGGCGGCACCACGAGAAATCCGGCGGTGAGCCCGGGCGCGACGCGTTTCGACAGGCTGTCCACGAAAACCGTCCGCTCCGGCATCAGCGCGGCGAGCGGTTCGGTGTCCGGGCGGAGGAAGGTGTAGATGCCGTCCTCGATCACCGGCAGGTCCAGCCCGCGGACGGTCTCGGCCAGTTCGGCGCGGCGCTGCGGCGGCATCGTGACGCCGAGCGGATTGTGCAGGGTCGGCTGGACGTACAGCGCCCGCACCGGAGCGCTCGCCGCGAGCGCGGCGGGGACCAGGCCGTACGCGTCGGTTTCGATCGGCACCAGCTCGATGCCGAGCCGGGTCGCCGCGGCCTTGACCACCGGATACGTCAGGGATTCGACTGCCAGCCGCTCGCCGGTCGGCACGAACGCGGCGAGGGCGGCCGCGATGCCCTGCCGCCCGTTTCCCGCGACCAGCACTGATTCCGGGTCCGGCGTCCAAGACCCGCGAGCGAGCATCGCGACTGCCGCCTCGCGAACCGCTTTGGTGCCGGCCGCGCCGAGCGGATGCAGTGCGTCGGTGAAGACGTCCGCGCGCAGCACGGGTTCGAGCGCCTGCGCCAGTTTGGCCGATTGGGTTGGCAGCACGGCGAAGTTGAGTTCGAGGTCGACGCGCGCGTCGCCGGGTTCGGAAAGCGCCGGTTCGGGACCGGGCTTGGCCGCGCGCACGAAGGTGCCCCGGCCGACCTCGCCGATAGCCAGGCCGCGGCGGACGAGTTCGCCGTACACGCGGGCCGCGGTGGAGCCCGCGATGCCGCGGTCGCGCGCGAACCGGCGCTGCGGCGGCAGCCGGTCGCCGGGCCGCAGCCGGCCGGCTTCGATGTCGGCGGCGAGTTCGTCCGCGACGACGCGGTAGTCGTCCATCCCACCCTCGCTCTGCCGGGATTCTCCCGGACGCATCATGGCACCGGCCGGTCACTGTTCGCTAATGCGACCCGCGGAACTCCCCGGACGGGGGTCACTAGGTTAGCCTTACCTGTGTGGCACTGACGAGCGAAGACACCCGACTGCACGCCGAGGACCTGACGCTGGCCTACGACGGCCGCACGGTCGCCGAACGGCTCGGCGTGGTCATCCCGGACAAGTCGTTCACAGTCATCGTCGGCCCCAACGCCTGCGGCAAGACCACGCTGCTGCGCGCGCTCGCCAGGATGCTGAAGCCGCGCGCGGGCTCGGTCTACCTGGACGGCGAGGTGATCTCCAGCTACGGCGCGAAGGAGGTCGCGCGGCGGCTCGGCCTGCTGCCGCAGAGCTCGATCGCGCCGGACGGGATCACCGTGTCCGACCTCGTCGCGCGCGGCCGGTACCCGCACCAGAAACTGCTGCGCCAATGGTCCCGCGAGGACGCGGCAGTGGTCGCCGACTCGATGCGCGCGACCGGCGTCGACGACCTCGCCGAGCGGATGGTGGACGAACTGTCCGGCGGGCAGCGCCAGCGCGTCTGGATGGCGATGGCGCTGGCCCAGCAGACCGATCTGCTGCTGCTCGACGAGCCCACGACGTACCTGGACATCGCGCACCAGCTCGACATCCTCGACCTCTGCGCGACCCTGCACAGCGAACAGGGCCGCACGCTGGTCGCGGTGCTGCACGACCTCAACCACGCGGCCCGGTACGCGACGCACCTGATCGCGATGCGCGACGGGAAGGTGCTGGCCACCGGGACGCCGGAGGAGGTCGTGACGGCGGAGAACGTCGAGCGGATTTTCGAGCTGCCGTGCCGGGTGATGGAGTGCCCGGAGAGCGGGAGCCCGATGGTGATCCCGAAGGTCAGCCGCCGGGCCGCCTGAATCAACGGCGGGTCATGAACGACCGCCACACGTCTGCGGGGACCGACGAACCCGTCACCTTCTTGCCCGCCGCGTCGAGCAGTTTGCGGTTGTCATCGGTGCCGAGCCACACCGCCGTCGCCAGCTGTGGCGTGTAGCCGACTGCCCAGGCGTCCTGGTTGTCGCGCGAGTTGCCGCGCTCGAACTCGCCCGTGCGCAGAGCCGCCGCGCGACCGTCCGGCAACGTCGTCCGCAGCACGGCAGTCACGTCCTGCGCGACCTGCTCCGGAACGGCGGAGACCGGCTGGTTTTCGTGCTGCCACACGACTTTCCCGGACGGGTCGAGCACCTTGTCCACCAGGTGCACGGGCGCGTGCCTTCCGTTGGCGGCGTAGGTCGCGTACGCACCGGCGACGTCGAGCGGCCGCATCGGGTACCGGCCGACGACGATGCCCGAGCCGATCGTGGCGCCGTCCTGTTCGCGCATGGTCGGCGTGCCGTCCGCCTCGTCCGGGATTCCCGCCGCCCGGGCCGCCGCGCTCACCTCGTCGACGCCGATCTTCTTCGAGACCACGATGAACGGCGTGTCCGCCCCGGACGTCAAGGCGCTGCGCAAAGTGCACGGCTGCGGGCACTTCGGCGGATAGTCGAACTTCTCGCCGAGGTACTGAATGTCCCGGGGAGCAGCCACTTTCTCGTCCAGCGACATCCCGTTCTTCAAGCCGGCCGCCGCGGTGAACGGGTAGAACGCGGAGCCGAGCGCGTGGCCGGTTGCCGCATAATCCCGGACGCCGTTGTTGCCGCCGTCGTAGGCGCGCACCGCGCCGTTCGTCGGATCGACGGCTACCAGCGCGCCGCGAAACTCCGCTGGTTCGCCTTTCAACCGGTCGCTCAGCGCGGCGTGCGCGGCGTTCTGCAACCCTGGGTCCAGCGTGGTCTGGACGGTCAGATTCCCTTGCTGCAACCGGGAAAGCGAGAACCCGGCCGTCTCCAGTTCGGCGAGCACGCGCTGTTTCAGGTGGTACTGGTCGTAGTTCAGGCTCACCCGCGTCTCGGCGGGCGGCTTGATCTCCGCGCCCGGGTAAGCCATGCCGTCGGCGTTCTTCAGGTAGCCGCGCTCGACCAGCTTGTCGCGCACGTACCGCCAGCGTTTCGCCGCGTGGTCGTCACCGGACACCGCCGGATCGTGCACCGACGGCGACTGGATCATCCCGGCCAGGAACGCGGCTTCGCTCCAGGTGATGCTGTTGTCGAGCGGACGGCCGAAGAACGCGTTCATCGCCGCCGCCGGGCCGAAAGTGTTGCGGCCGAAGGAGATGATGTTGACGTAGCTCTCGAAGATCTGCTCCTTGCTCTGCTCCTGGGTGATCTTCGTGGCGAGCACGAGTTCCTGCATTTTCCGCGACAGCGTCGAATCCTCGTCGCCAGTCGACTTCTTGATGTACTGCTGGGTGATCCCGGACCCGCCGCCGACGCCGGTCAGGAACGCGCGGCCGATCCCGGTCGGGTCGAAGCCGGAGTTGGCCCAGAAGGTCGGGTCCTCGGTGGCGACGATGGCGTCGCGCAGCTTCTGCGGGATCTGGTCGAACGGCACGAACCGCCGGTCGCCCTCCGGCGGCACGACGCGCAGCAGTTCGCTGCCGTCGGCGTACTTCAGCGTCACGGTCTTGCCGAGCGAGGCGAGGACGTCCTGCGGGCTGCGGACGTCCAGCAGCAGGTAGGCGATCCAGAACGCGATCAGCGGCACGCCGATCGCGAACCCGGTCAGGTAGTAGGCACCCTTGCGGACACGGCGCCACTTGCGACGGGCAACAGCGGATTGGTCACTCTCCGGGGCTGGCTCCACGAATGAAGGACGACTGAACCGGTGACAAGGTTCTGTCTACCCGGTGAATTGATCACGAGAGGAACGCGCGGAGCAACGACGCCGTGCCCTCGATGTGCTCAGCCATCGCCTGCCGCGCGGCCACCGGATCGCCGGCCAGGATCGCGTCGACGATCGCCTCGTGCTGCGCGTTCGAATGCTCCAGATTGGGTTCGAGCAGCGGAATCCGGTCGAGCAGCTGGTTGACCCGCGTCCGCGCGTCGGCGACCGTGCTGGTCAGCGACGCGGACGCGGTGACCTCGGCGATCGCCAGGTGCAGCCGCGAATCCTTGCGCCGGTAATCGGCGAGACTGGCTGCCGACGCTTCCGCGAGCGTGCCGGTCAGATGTTGCCGGTCCGCCGGGCTCAACGTGCGCGCCGCGGCCGCCTCCGCGGCACCGGTCTCCAGCACATGCCGCAGGCACAACGCGTCTTCCAGCCCGGCCGCGTCCACCTCGCCGACCGCGCGTTCCGCAGGCTCCGGCAGTTTCTCGTTCACGAACGTGCCGCCGTACCGTCCGCGCCGGGACTCGACGTACCCCGCGTCGGCCAGCGCGCGAATCGCCTCCCGCAGCGTCACCCGGCTGACGCCGAGCCGTTCCGCCAGCTCGCGTTCAGAGGGCAACCGGTCCCCCGCGCCGACGACCCCGAGCCGAATCGCCTGCAACAACCGCTCGACGGTCTCCTCGAAGGCGTTCCCGGCACGCACCGGCCGGAACAGGGCCGCGTTCGCGCTCACCACCGAGGTCGACTCCACCTGTCCGATTCTATGCTGCCGGATTGCAGAGAACTCTTTGCAAAGCTTTCTCTGCGGTCTACTGTACGGAACATGTCCGACGAACGCCGCGCGCGCCAGATCGACGCCCGCACCCTGCGCGCGCTGGCGCATCCGCTGCGCATGGAACTGCTCGACCTGCTGACTGTCGACGGCCCGGCCACCGCGACCGGGCTCGGCAAGCGCGTCGGCGAGAGCTCCGGCACCACCTCGTGGCACCTGCGCCAGCTCGCGGACGCCGGACTGGTCGCCGAAGACACCAGCCGGGGCTCGAAACGCGAACGCTGGTGGAAGGCGGCGCAGGAATCGACCCGGATGCGCGCGGCCGACTTCGTCGACGACCCGGAAATGGCCGGGCCGCTCATGGCTTTCCTGCACCAGCACGTGGACATCCGCTACCGCGAGCAAGCGCGATTCGTCTCGGAGCTGCCGCGCTGGGCGGGCGAATGGCAGGACAGCTCGACGCTGAGCAGCACCCGGATGCCGCTCACCCCGGGCGAATCCCAGCAGCTGATCGAAGAAATCGAAGCGGTGATCGAGCGCTACCGCCGCCCGGCCCGTCCCGGCGACGAAACGGTGATCACGCAATGGGCGGCGTTCCCGCACGCGACCGCCGCGTCCGAAGGCCAGGGGGAATCCTGATGGAACCGTTCCTGCACGCACTCGCCGCGGCCCGGCAGGACGAATTGCTCGCCGCCGCCGTCCGCAATCCGCCCCGGACGCCCGCCCGGCAACGACTCGGCTGGTGGCTCATGGAACTGGGCCTTCGCCTCGCCACCCCGAAACGCCGTGAAGGACTCCTCGAAGGAATCTGATTCCCTCAAGGAGTCCTTCACGGACCGAAAATCAGCACTCGATGACGTTCACCGCGAGTCCGCCGCGCGCGGTCTCCTTGTACTTCACCGACATGTCCGCGCCGGTTTCGCGCATCGTCTTGATCGCCTTGTCCAGCGTCACCACGTGGCTTCCGTCGCCGCGCATCGCCATGCGCGCGGCGTGGATCGCCTTGGACGCGCCGACGGCGTTGCGCTCGATGCACGGGATCTGCACCAGCCCGCCCACCGGGTCGCACGTCAAGCCGAGGTGGTGCTCCACGCCGATCTCGGCCGCGTTCTCGACCTGAGCCGGCGAGCCGCCCAGCACCTCGGTCAACCCGGCGGCCGCCATCGCCGAGGCCGAGCCGACCTCGCCTTGGCAACCGACCTCGGCGCCCGAGATCGATCCGGTCTGCTTGAGGATCGAGCCGATCGCACCGGCAGTCAGCAGGAAGGTGACGATGCCGTCGTCCGACGCCCCGCGCACGAACCGTTGGTAGTAGTGCAAAACTGCTGGAATGATTCCGGCCGCGCCATTGGTAGGGGCAGTGACGACGCGTCCGCCCGCGGCGTTTTCCTCGTTGACCGCGAGCGCGTACAGACTGACCCAGTCCATCGCGTACAACGGATCGTCCGCGCCGTCTTCGGCGAGCAGCTTGTCATGCAACGACTTCGCCCGCCGAGGCACCTTCAGGCCGCCCGGCAGCACACCCTCGTGCGTGTACCCGTTCCGCACGCACTCGGCCATGACCTGCCAGATCTGCAACAGCCCGTCCCGAATCTCCTCGCGACTGCGCCAGGAGAGCTCGTTCCGCAGCATGATCTCGCTGACCGGCAGCCCGGTGTCCGCGCAGTGCTTCAGCAGATCCGCCCCGGTACGGAACGGATACGGCACCGGCGTGGAATCCTCCACGAACACCGTGTCGGTCTCGTACGACTCGTCCCGGACGAAGCCGCCGCCGACCGAGTAGTACGTCCGTTCCCGCACCAGCGCGCCGTCGGAAGCGAACGCCCGGAACACCATCCCGTTGGGGTGCGCGGGCAGCGACTTGCGCCGGTGCATCGTCAGGTCGGTGTCCTCGGCGAACGCCACCGAGTGCGTTCCGCCGACAGCCAGCCGCCCGGACTCCCGGATCGCCGCCACCTTGGCGGGCACCGTGTCGGTGTCGATTTCCTCCGGCCGCTCGCCGGAAAGCCCGAGCAGCACCGCTTTGTCGCTGCCGTGCCCGAAACCGGTCGCGCCGAGGGAGCCGAACAGCTCGGCCTGCACTCGCGCGACCGTTTCCAGCACGCCGTCCTCGACCAGACCGTCCACAAAGGTCTTGGCCGCCCGCATCGGGCCGACCGTGTGCGAACTCGACGGCCCGATGCCGATCGAAAACAGGTCGAAGACGCTGATCGCCATTGATCCGCCCCTTCTCTTAGTTCCTCGCCAGCACGCTGCTGGCTTCTTGGGCTGCCGGTCCTTCGGCGGTGAGGTGGGCGAGGTTTTCCGGCAGTTCCTCGCCGCGGTGGGCCTTGGTCTGGGCGTACAACCGGCCCGCGCGATACGACGACCGCACCAGCGGCCCCGCCATCACACCCGGGAACCCGATCGCCTCAGCGGTTTTCGCGTGCTCCACGAACTCTTCCGGCTTGACCCACCGGTCGACCGGGTGATGCCTCGGCGAGGGCCGCAGGTACTGGGTGATCGTGATGATCTCGCAGCCCGCGTCGAACAGATCCTGCAACGCGACGCCGACCTCGTCCGGAGTCTCCCCCATCCCGAGGATCAGGTTCGACTTCGTCACCAACCCCGCCGCACGCGCCTGCGTGATCACATCCAGCGAACGCGCGTACCGGAACCCGGGCCGGATCCGCTTGAAAATCCGCGGCACCGTCTCCACATTGTGCGCCAGCACCTCCGGCCGCGACCCGAACACCTCGGCCAACTGCTCCGGCTCCGCGTTGAAGTCCGGGATCAGCAACTCCACACCCGTGCCCGGGTTCAACGCGTGAATCTGCCGCACCGTCTCCGCGTACAGCCACGCACCGCCATCGGCCAGATCGTCCCGGGCCACACCGGTGATCGTCGAATACCGCAGGCCCATCGCCTGCACGCTCTCAGCGACCTTCCGCGGCTCCGTCCGATCCAGCTCGGCGGGCTTGCCCGTGTCGATCTGGCAGAAATCACACCGCCGCGTGCACTGATCACCACCGATCAAGAACGTCGCCTCACGGTCCTCCCAGCACTCGTAAATGTTGGGACAACCCGCCTCTTCACACACCGTGTGCAGACCCTCGCGCTTCACCAAACCCTTCAGCTCAGTGAACTCCGGCCCCATCCGCACCCGCGTCTTAATCCACGACGGCTTCTTCTCAATCGGCGTCTCACTGTTGCGCACCTCAAGCCGCAACAACTTCCGGCCTTCGGGCTGCGCGCTCATCGGCTCAGGTCCGCGTACAGCGGGTGCTTCTTGGCCAGCAGCTCCACGCGACCCCGCAGCGCCTGCTGGGCGGCCTCGTCGAAGTCCGGCTTCAGCGTCTCGGCGATGATGTCGGCGACCTCGGTGAAGTCGTCGGCGCCGAAACCGCGGGTGGCCAGCGCCGGGGTGCCGATCCGCAGACCAGAGGTGACCATCGGCGGACGCGGGTCGAACGGCACCGCGTTGCGGTTGACGGTGATCCCGACCGAGTGCAGCCGGTCCTCCGCCTCCTGGCCGTTGAGCTGGGAGTTCACCAGGTCGACAAGCACCAGGTGCACGTCGGTGCCGCCGGTGAGGACGCGGACGCCCGCCTCCGCGCAGTCGGTGCGCGACAGCCGGTCGGCGAGGATCTTCGCGCCTTCCAGGGTGCGCTCCTGGCGCTCGCGGAACCCGTCCGTCGCGGCGATCTTGAGCGCCACGGCCTTGGCCGCGATCACGTGCTCCAGCGGCCCGCCCTGCTGGCCGGGGAACACCGCCGAGTTGATCTTCTTCGCCAGCTCCTGGCGGGAGAGGATCAGGCCGCCGCGCGGGCCGCCGAGGGTCTTGTGCGTGGTGGTCGTGACGATGTCCGCGTGCGGCACCGGCGACGGGTGCAGCCCGGCGGCCACGAGGCCGGCGAAGTGCGCCATGTCGACCATCAGCTTGGCGTCGACCAGGTCGGCGATCCGGCGGAACTCGGCGAAGTCGAGCTGGCGCGGGTAGGCCGACCAGCCGGCGACGATCAGCTTCGGCTTGTGCTCGACCGCCAGCCGCTCGATCTCGGCGACGTCGACGATCCCGGTCTCCTTGTCGACGTGGTAGGCGACCACGTTGTACAGCTTGCCCGAGAAGTTGATCTTCATCCCGTGCGTGAGGTGGCCGCCGTGCGCGAGGTCGAGGCCGAGGATCGTGTCGCCCGGCTTCAGCACCGCGAACATCGCCGCCGCGTTGGCCTGCGCGCCCGAGTGCGGCTGGACGTTCGCGTGCTCCGCGCCGAACAGCGCCTTGGCCCGGTCGATCGCGAGCTGCTCGACGACGTCGACGTGCTCGCAGCCGCCGTAGTAGCGGCGGCCCGGGTAGCCCTCGGCGTACTTGTTGGTCAGCACCGAGCCCTGCGCCTCGAGCACGCCGACCGGCGCGAAGTTCTCCGAGGCGATCATCTCGAGCGTCGACTGCTGGCGGTCCAGCTCCGCGGCCACCGCGGCGGCGACCTCGGGGTCGGCCTCGGACAGGCGGGCGTCGAACGGGACGGTCATCAGTTCTCCTGGGTCAGCTCGGCGTACGCGGACGCGTCGAGCAGCTCCGGGACGTCGCCCGAGAGCCGCACCTGCAGCAGCCATCCTTCGGTGTAGGGGTCGGAGTTGATGACCTCGGGGGTGTCCGATGTGGCCTCGTTCACCGCCACCACCTCGCCGCTCACCGGCGAGTACAGCTCGCTGACCGACTTCGTCGACTCGACCTCGCCGAACACCTCGCCCGCCGTGACGGTGTCGCCGACGCCGGGCAACTGCACGAACACGATGTCGCCGAGCGAGCTCGCCGCGAACGCGGTGATGCCCACCGTCGCGACGCCGTCGGAGACCGACAGCCACTCGTGTTCCTTCGTGTAGGACAGGTTCTGGGGGATGCTCATTGCTCGGAGGGCCTTTCAGGCTCGGGAGTAGAAGGGCAGGGCGACGACCTCGACCGGCTCGACGCGGCCCCGGATGTCGACGGACAGCGCGGTGCCGGGCTCGGCGTGCTCCCGGTCTACATACGCCATGGCGATCGGGTAGCCCAGCGTCGGCGACAGCGCGCCGCTGGTGATCTCCCCGATAGTGGCATCCCCGGACAGCACGGCGTACCCGTGCCGCGGGGCGCGGCGGCCGGTGCCGCGCAGGCCGACCCGCACGCGCGGGACGTCGGCCTTCTTCAGCTCCTCCAAGGCCGCGCGGCCCACGAAGTCGCCCGGCTTCTCGAACTTCACGACCCGGCCGAGTCCGGCGGCGAACGGGTTCAGCTCGCGGCTGAGTTCATTGCCGTACAACGGCATTCCGGCTTCCAGCCGCAACGTGTCGCGGCAGGCGAGCCCGCACGGGACCAGACCGTGCTCCTGACCGGCCTCGGTCAGCAGCTGCCACAACGCCGGCGCCTGCGCTGCGGGCACGAACAGCTCGAAGCCGTCCTCGCCGGTGTAACCCGTGCGGGCCAGCAGCACGTCGATGCCCTTCACGACGGCGGGCACGCTCGCGTAGTACTTCAGCGAGGCGAGGTCGGCGTCGGTCACCGCGGCGAGCACGTCGACCGCCTTCAGGCCCTGCACCGCGATCAGCGCGGTGTCCGCGGACCGGTTTTCCACCACCGCGTCGAATCCGGCGACCCGCTCGGCCAGCGCGTCCGCGACCACGGTCGCGTTGCCCGCGTTGGCCACGACGAGGTACTCCTCGTCGGCGAGCCGGTAGACGACCAGGTCGTCCAGTACGCCGCCGTCGGCGTCGCAGATCATCGTGTAGCGGGCGCGGCCCGGCTTCACTCCGGTCAGGTTGCCGACCAGCGCGTAGTCGAGCACGTCGGCCGCCTGCGCGCCGCGGACGTGGATCTCGGCCATGTGCGACAGGTCGAACAGCCCGGCCGCCTCGCGCACGGCCTTGTGCTCGGCCAGTTCGCTGGCATAGCGCACCGGCATCGACCAGCCGGCGAAATCGGTGAACAGCGCACCGAGATCCTGGTGGACCTGGTGCAGGGGGGTTTCCGTCACAGGAAGCCTTTCGTTGTCGCGAGCGGAGGACACGCTCACGCGTCGTACGCGTCGAGGGGCGGGCAGGAGCAGACGAGGTTGCGGTCGCCGCGCGCGCCGTCGATCCGCCGCACCGGCGGCCAGTACTTCGTCTTGCGCGCCACGCCGACCGGGTACACCGCCAGCTCGCGGTCGTAGTCCGCGGTCCACTCGCCGACGATCGACGACGCGGTGTGCGGCGCTCCGCGCAGCGGGCTCGTCTCGGCGGTCCAGCGACCGGCCGCGACCTCGTCGATCTCGTGCCGGATGGCGATCATCGCCTCGCAGAACCGGTCGATCTCGGCCAGGTCCTCGCTCTCGGTCGGCTCGACCATGAGCGTGCCCGCGACCGGGAACGACATGGTCGGCGCGTGGAAGCCGTAGTCGATGAGCCGCTTCGCGACGTCGTCCACGGTCACGCCGGTTTCCTTGGTGATGCCGCGCAGGTCGAGGATGCACTCGTGCGCGACCAGGCCGTCCTGCCCGGTGTAGAGCACCGGGTAGTGCGGCGCGAGGCGGGCGGCGATGTAGTTGGCCGCGAGCACCGCGACCTTGGTGGCCTCGGTGAGCCCGGGCGCGCCCATCATCCGCACGTACGCCCAGGAAATCGGCAGGATCGACGCCGAACCGTAGGGCGCGCCGCTGATCGGGCCGACACCGGTTTCCGGTCCGGCCTGCGCGAGCAGCGGGTGGTTCGGCAGGTACGGCGCGAGGTGCTCGCGCGCCGCGACCGGGCCGACGCCGGGACCGCCGCCGCCGTGCGGGATGCAGAACGTCTTGTGCAGGTTCAGGTGCGAGACGTCGCCGCCGAACTCGCCCGGCTTCGCAAGGCCCAGCAGGGCGTTGAGGTTCGCGCCGTCGACGTACACCTGTCCGCCGCCGTCGTGCACGATCTTGGCGAGCCGCTCGATGCCGTGCTCGTAGACGCCGTGCGTGGACGGGTAGGTGACCATGATCGCGGCGAGATCGGAGCTGTGCTGGTCCACTTTGGACTGCAGGTCTTCGAGGTCGACGTTGCCCTCGTCGGTGCACTTGACCACGACCACGCGCATCCCGGCGAGCACCGCGGACGCGGCGTTGGTGCCGTGCGCGGACGACGGGATCAGGCAGACGTCGCGCTCGGGCTGGCCGTTCGCCTGGTGGTAGGCGCGGATCGCCAGCAGCCCGGCGAGTTCGCCCTGGCTGCCCGCGTTCGGCTGCAGCGAGACCTGGTCGTAGCCGGTGACCTCGGCGAGCCAGCCGGAAAGCTGGCGGACCAGCTCGTGGTAGCCCTCGGCGTCCTCGGCGGGCGCGAACGGGTGGATGCCCGCGAACTCGCGCCAGCTGATCGGCTCCATTTCGGTGGTGGCGTTGAGCTTCATCGTGCACGAGCCGAGCGGGATCATCCCGCGGTCGAGCGCGAAGTCCTGGTCGGCGAGGCGACGCAGGTAGCGCAGCATCGACGTCTCGGACCGGTGCGTGCTGAACACCTCGTGCGTCAGGTAACCGCTCTCGCGGGCGAGACCGTTCGGGAGCGCCTGTGCGGCTTCCCACGCACTGTCGATACCGAAGGCGCGAAGCACCTTCGCGAGCGTGTCGGGACGCGTGACCTCGTCGCAGGCGATACGGACGTGGTCGGCGTCGACGTGACCGAGGTTGATCCCCGCCTCGCGCGCAGCCGCGTGCACCTCCGCAGCACGGCCAGGCACCTTCGCGACCACAGTGTCAAAGAAGGCCTCGTGCGCGACTTCGACGCCACCGTCGCGCAGCGCGTTCGCGAGACCGGCGGCGAGCTCGTGAACCCGCGTCGCGATCGCCTTCAGCCCCTCGGGACCGTGGTAGACCGCGTACATCGCGGCGAGCACCGCAGGCAGCACCTGCGCGGTGCAGATGTTGGAGGTCGCCTTCTCGCGACGGATGTGCTGCTCGCGCGTCTGCAGCGCGAGGCGGTACGCGGTGTTCCCGTCCGCGTCCACGGACACGCCCACCAGACGGCCAGGCAGCGACCGCTCCAGGCCTGCGCGCACCGCCATGTACCCGGCGTGCGGACCGCCGTAGCCCAGCGGCACGCCGAAGCGCTGCGTGGAACCGACGGCGACATCCGCGCCGAACTCGCCGGGCGCGGCGATCAAGGTGAGCGCGAGCAGGTCGGCAGCGACCGTGTACAGCGCGCCCGCGGCCTTCGCCGCTTCGGAAACCGCGTGGTAGAAACCGCGGCCACGAAGCACGCCGGACGCGCCGGGGTACTGCACGATGACGCCGAAGAACTCCTCGGGCAGCCCAGTGAGCAGGTCGCGCACTTGCACGTCGATGCCCAGGCCGGCGGCGCGCGTCCGCACGACCTCGATGGTCTGTGGAAGGACTTCGGAGTCGAGAACGACCACATTGGACTTCGACTTCGACGCCCGGCGCATCAGCGTCATCGCCTCGGCGGCCGCGGTGGACTCGTCGAGCATCGAGGCGTTGGCGATCGCCAGCCCGGTCAGGTCGGACACCGCGGTCTGGAAGTTCAGCAGCGCTTCGAGCCGGCCCTGCGAGATCTCCGGCTGATACGGCGTGTACGCGGTGTACCAGGCCGGGTTCTCCAGCACGTTGCGGCGGATCACGCCCGGCGTGACGGTGTCGGAGTAGCCGAGGCCGATCATCTGCGTCATCGGCCGGTTGCGCGCGGCGAGCGCACGCAGCTCGGCGGTGGCCTCTTCCTCGGAGGCGGGCGCGGGAAGCGCCAGGTCACCGGCCGTGCGGATGGCGGACGGCACCGCCGCTTCCACGAGGGCGTCCAGGCTTCCGTAACCGCATTCGGCGAGCATCTTCGCCCGCTCGGCCTCGCCGGGACCGATATGGCGGGTGTCGAAGGGGGTGGAGGTGATGGGAGCTCCTCGGGACGGGCACCGGGCGCGGCGGTGCACTGGGAACTCCCCCTCTGTCATGGGCACCTGAGAGTTTCACCGCGCGCTCGGCACGGCTTTCACCTTGGGTGAGGCGCGGGTGCGCCTGCTTTCCAGAGTGGCCTCGCCAAAAGCGGTAGCGGTTACCTGAGAGATTCCGGGGAGTTTGCTCCTTCGGTGTCCCACTGATCGCATGGGACTCTCCCGCTCCGGCTCGAACGGCCCTGTGTTCAGTTGTGGGTGCTGCCGGTGGAACGCACCCTACCTGGTGGTTCAGTCGCCAGTCTACCGCTCCCGGCCTACGCCACACCCACTGCCAACGGTCCGTGAAGGGCTCCTTGAGGGAATCAGATCCCCTCAAGGAGCCCTTCACGGACAGTCACAGCGGCGTTACGTAGGCGCCGGAGATGCCGCCGTCGACGAGGAACTGCGCGGCGGTGATGAAGCTGGCGTCGTCGCTCGCCAGGAAGGCCACGGCAGCGGCGATTTCCTCCGGCTCGGCGAAGCGGCCGACCGGAACATGCACCAGCCGCCGGGCCGCGCGCTCCGGGTCTTTGGCGAACAGTTCCTTCAGCAGCGGCGTGTTGACCGGCCCCGGGCACAGCGCGTTGACCCGAATGTTCTCGCGCGCGAACTGCACGCCCAGCTCGCGCGTCATGGCGAGCACGCCGCCTTTCGAGGCGGTGTAAGAAATCTGCGACGTCGCGGCTCCCATCACGGCCACGAACGACGCGGTGTTCACGATCGAACCGCGGCCCTGGCGCTGCATGTGCGGCAGGACGGCCTTGCAGCACAGGTACACCGAGGTCAGGTTGACCCGCTGCACCTTCTCCCACGCTTCGATGCCGGTGGTGAGGATCGAATCGTCCTCGGGCGGCGAGATGCCCGCGTTGTTGAACGCGACGTCGACCGCGCCGAACTCGTCGACCGTCGTCTGGAAGAGGGCCTCGACCTGGTCCGCGTCAGTCACGTCGACCTGGACGAAGGCCCCGCCCACCGCGTCGGCGGCCGCCTTGCCCTGCTCCGGCGTGACGTCGCCGATCACGACCTTCGCGCCCTCGCTCGCCAGCCGCTTGGCGGTGGCGAGGCCGATGCCGCTCGCGCCGCCGGTGATCACCGCGACGCGGCCGTCAAAACGCTGCACCATTTATTCCTCCGTGCTCAGGAAAACGTTCTTCGTCTCGGCGAAGGCGGCCGCGGCGTCCGGGCCCAGTTCGCGGCCGAGACCGGACTGCTTGAAGCCGCCGAAGGGCGTCCAGTACCGGACCGAGGAGTGCGAATTCACCGACAGGTTCCCGGATTCGACGCCGCGCGCGACCCGGAAAGCGCGGCCGACGTCGCGAGTCCAGATCGAACCGGACAGGCCGTATTCGGTGTCGTTCGCCATCCGCACCGCCTCGGCCTCGTCGCGGAACCGGACCACCGCGACGACCGGGCCGAAGATCTCGTCGCGGGCCAGCGGATCGGCCAATCCCGGCGGGAGCACGACGGTCGGCGCGAACCAGTAGCCCGGGCCGGACGGAGCGCTGCCGCGGAAGGCGACCGGCGTCCGCTCGGTGACGTAGGAGGAGACTTTGGCGTGGTGGTCCGCGGAAATCAGCGGGCCCATCTCGGTCGCCTCGTCGCCCGGATCGCCGACGACCACCCCCTGGACCGCTGGTTCCAGCAGCTCGAGGAACCGGTCGTAAGCGGTGTCCTGCACCAGGATCAGCGACCGCGCGCAGCAGTCCTGCCCGGCGTTGTCGAACACCCCGTACGGCGCGGTCGCGGCGGCCTTCTCCAGGTCCGCGTCGGCGAACACGATGTTGGCGTTCTTGCCGCCCAGCTCCAGCGTCACCCGTTTCACCTGCGCCGCACAGCCCGCCATGACCTGCTTGCCGACCTCGGTGGAGCCGGTGAACACGACCTTGCGCACCGCGGGATGCGTGACGAACCGTTGTCCGACAACCGATCCCTTGCCTGGCAGAACCTGGAAGACGTCCTCGGGGATTCCCGCCTCGCGGGCGAGTTCGGCCAGCCGCAGCGCGGTGAGCGGGGTCAGCTCGGCCGGTTTGAGCACGACGGTGTTGCCCGCCGCGAGCGCCGGCGCGAAGCCCCAGCCCGCGATCGGCATCGGGAAATTCCACGGCACGATCACGCCGACCACGCCCAGCGGCTCGTGGAAGGTCACGTTGACGCCGCCGTCGACCGGGATCTGCTTGCCCAGCAACCGTTCCGGCGCTCCGGAAGAGTACTCCAGCAGGTCGCGCACGTTGCCCGCTTCCCAGCGGGCGTTGCCGATGGTGTGCCCGGAGTTCTCGACCTCCAGCCGGGCGAGGTGCTCGACGTCGGCGTCGACCGCGTCCGCGAACCGGCGCAGCAGCCTCGCCCGATCGCCAGGGGCGACCGCCCGCCAGGCCGGGAACGCGGCGTGCGCGCGGGCGATCGCGGCGTCGGTCTCCGCCTCGGTGGTCAGCTCGACCTCGCGCACCACTTCCGCGGTCGCCGGGTTGCGCACCTCGAACGTCGTCATTTCCCCTCCTGCGCGGCGTTCACCAGCGCGGCGAACAGCCGGACGTCGTCGCCGTCCTGCTCCGGATGCCACTGCACGCCGAGCACGAACTCCCCCGGCATCTCGGCGGCCTCGACCGTGCCGTCCGCCGCGTGGCCGGACGGGACCAGTCCGGAGCCGAGCCGGTCGATCGCCTGATGGTGGTAGCACTGGACTTTCGTTTCCCGGCCCAGAATCGCGGCCGCCCGCGTGCCGTCGACCAGGGTGACCGTGCTGGTGCCGAACGTCGCCGGAGCAGGCTGATGCGTTGCGTCGCCCAGGGTTTCCGGCAGATGCTGCGAAAGCGTGCCGCCGAGCGCGACGCTAATGACTTGCAGTCCGCGGCACACGCCGAGCACCGGCTTCCCGGCCGCGCGCGCCGCCGCGAACAGGCCGAACTCGAACGCGTCGCGCTCCGGGCGGACGTACGTCGCCGGGTGCGGCTCCTGGTCGTAACGGCTGGGGTCGACGTCCGCACCACCGGTGAGGACGAGACCGTCGATGCGTCCCACGAGCACGTCGTACTTCGTGCTTACTGGCGGCAGCAGCACCGGAATCCCGCCCGCCTTGACCACACAGTCCGCGTACACCCGGTGCAGCAGCGTCGCTTCGGTGTCCCAGGCCATGAACTTCGCGTGTTCCGAATAGGTGCTGAGCCCGATGACCGGCGGGTCAGAGTCGTTCGAAACCACGGATACGCTCCCAATCGGTCACAGCTCGCTCGTACGCTTCGCGCTCGATCCGCGCGGCGTTGAGGTAATGGTCGACTACATCGGCGCCGAAGGCATCTCGCGCGATACGGCTGCCTTCGAGGACTTCGGCCGCTTCAGCAAGTGTGACCGGCACAGTGGGCTTGTCGGACGCGTACGCGTTGCCGACGAACTCAGGCTCCAACGGCAGTTCGTTCTCGATGCCGTGCAGCCCCGCAGCGACCATGGCGGCGACAGCAAGGTACGGGTTGACGTCTCCACCGGGTACGCGGTTCTCGACGCGCAGGCCATCACCGTGCCCGACAACGCGCAACGCGCACGTACGGTTGTCCGTGCCCCACGCGATCGCTGTCGGCGCGAAGCTGCCAGGGACGTAACGCTTGTAGGAGTTGATGTTCGGGGCGAAGAAGTACGTCAGCTCGCGCAACGCCTCCAGCTGTCCGGCGAGGAAGTGCTGCATCAGCTTCGAGAAGCCGTGATCGCCGTCGCCGGGAAGCACCGCTTCGCCGGACTTGCTGCGAAGGCTCAGATGGATGTGGCAGGAGTTGCCTTCGCGTTCGTTGTACTTCGCCATGAACGTGAGGCTCTTGCCCTCTTGCGCGGCGATCTCCTTCGCACCGTTCTTGTAGATGCCGTGGTTGTCGCAGGTCGCGAGCGCTTCGGCGTAACGGAAGGCGATCTCGTGCTGCCCCGGGTTGCACTCGCCCTTCGCCGACTCCGGGTACAGGCCCGCGCCCGCCATCCCGTTGCGGATCCGGCGCAGCAGCGGCTCGATGCGCGCGGTGCCGAGCATGGAGTAGTCGACGTTGTACTGATTGGACGGCTTGAGGTCGTGGTAGCGCTTGTCCCACGCGGACTCGTAGGAGTCGTCGAACACGATGAACTCGAGTTCGGTGCCCACGTACGCCTTGAGGTCGTGCTCGGCGAGCCGGTCGAGCTGACGGCGCAGCACCTGGCGCGGCGAAACGGAAACCGGGCCGCCCTGCACGCGCTCGACGTCCGCGAGCACCAGCGCGGTGCCCTCCTGCCACGGGATCTCCCGCAGCGTCGCGAAGTCCGGCCGGAGCACGAAATCGCCGTAGCCGCTCTGCCAGGACGAGATGTCGTAGCCGTCGACGGTGTTCATGTCGACGTCCACCGCGAGCAGGTAGTTGCACGCCTCGGTCGCGTGGCCGACGACCTCTTCGAGGAAGTACTCCGCCGAACAGCGCTTGCCCTGGAGCCGCCCCTGCATGTCGGTGAGCGCGACGAGCACCGTGTCGATCGTGCCCGCCGTCACCCGTTCGCGGAGTTCTTCGAGCGTGAGCATTCCTCGCCTGGCCGCCATCGCATCGCCCCAAAGGTTCGGATCAGGTCCTTTGCGGCTTCTTCCTACCGGGCCGCCGAGTCTCGGTCAATCCACTGAAAGGTATTTTGTTAGACCTTTAAACGCGCGCTTCGCCGGCCTCACCCGCACGGTGCCTGCTATGTCCGGGTTGCCCGGCTGAGAAGATACTGTGAATCGGGTGCGTCCGGGACCAAATCCGCCGCCTCGCGCGTTGGACCGGGCAAGAGAGGTGAGAGGGATGACTGAAGCATTCACGCAGACCACGTTCAGCCAGCAGCAGGCGCGGCCGCAGCTCCCGACGCTGCCCACCGGGTGGCCGATCGGGTCGTACGAGTCCTACGAACAGGCCCAGCAGGCCGTCGACCACCTCGCGCACGCTGATTTCCCGGTCACCGACGTCACGATCGTCGGGGTCCAGCCGATGCTGGTGGAGCGCATCGCGGGCAAGATGAGCTGGAGCCGGATGCTCAGCAGCGCGGCCATGTCCGGCGCGGTGTTCGGCCTGTTCCTGGGCCTGGTGCTGAGCATGCTCAACCCGGCCGCCGGGCTGCTGTCGATCGTGCTGGGCCTCGCCGCGGGTGTCGTGTTCAACGTGGCCTTCGGCGCACTGGGCTACGCGGCGAACCGCAACAAGCGCGGGTTCATCTCGCAGAGCCAGCTGGTCGCGCAGCGCTACGACGTGCTGTCGCAGCCGCGCAACGCCGAGAAGGGCCGCCAGTTGCTGGCGGATCTGGCCGCGCGGTCGGCGTTCAACCACTGAGTTCCGGCGACTCGCCTCCCGGGCGCCCGGGCCGTTCGCGGCCTGGGCGCCCGGTTTCGTGTTCGGCGGCTTCGCCGGGAGACACCGCCGGGACCTCGCCACCAAGCGCGGCGCAGGCTCGGCGAGACCGGGCTGAGCGAAACCCGGCTCCGGCACCGGTTCGCGGTGGCTGGGTCTCATGAGTGGCTGTGCCGGTTCTCAGCGGCACAGCCACTCATGACCCCGCACGCCTACCTCGTCGGCTGAGCGGGCTTCGTCGGCGGAGCTGGGGTACCGGACGTCGCCGGAGCCTTCGGGATCACCGCCGCGAACGGCACCCCGGCGTCTTCCCGGCAGTAACCGCGATAACCGTTGTAGCCGTTGACGTTCCCGTGGTCGTCCTGCACTCCTTCGACGACCTTCGGGCGCGGGAACTGGTTGTCCTGTCCCGTCATCTGGCTCGTTCCGGTGTCCTTCTCGCAGCCGTAGCGCGTGATCGTGAGCGGACGGCCGCGGTCGTCGTAGAGGTAGACGTTCTCCAGCGGTTTGCCGTTCGCGTCGAAAACGTACAGATTGGTCAGTTCGTGCTGGCCGTAGCGCAGCGACTCGTTGCCGTGGGAGTCCTGGTACATCGACGAGGCGTACGACGGCGTGGAATTCGACGAGTACGAACGGTCGCGGACAAGTTTGACCGCCGCGCCGAGGCCGCCGAACGCGCTGCCCACCACGAACGCCGACACCGGCACCGCGATCCACAGCATCCGCCCGTCGGCCTTGATCCGCGGGCCCGCCCACATCACCAGGCCCGCGGCGACCAGCAGCACCGGCAGCAGCAGGACCGCGTGCAGGTCGCGGATCATCATCAGCAGCCCGAACGCCAGCAGCGCGAACGCGCACACCAGCCACCACGCCGGCTTCAGCGAGTTCAGGTAGGCGAACGCGCGTTCGGCCGACCGGTCCTCCCGCATCGACTGCACCATCGCCCGTGCGCGGACGACCTCCGGCAACTCCCGCAACGCGCCGGTCCCGCGCAGCAGCAGGAACGCCACGCTCACCGCGAACACCGGGGCGAGCACGAGCATCCCGACCAGTACCTCGACGTCGAAGCGCACCGCGGCGGAGAACGCGACCAGCGCCGTCCCCGCCGCACAGAACAGCAAGCCCCACAAGGCAAACCGCGGCCCGGCCCGGCCCGGCTTCGCCGTCGGGAGCGCCTCGGTCGCCGCTTCCGGAACCGCCGGAGCGGGCGGGTATCCGCCGGACGCCCGCAGTTCGGCCGCATAGCTCTCCGGGGTGCCGAGCCGCGCGACGAGGTCCTCGACCCGCGCCGCCGCCCCGAGTTCCGTCTCCATCTCGGCCAGCTGCGGCCGGACGTCCTCGAGCAGTTCCTCGATCTCGTTCGCGGGCAGATCCGCGAGCGCGGTGCGCACCCTCGCCAGGTACGCCCGCGCGGCCGTCGGCTTGTCCGTGCTCATGCTGCCTCTCCCCGATTCGTGCCGCGTTCCGCCTGTCCGCGCGGTCAGGCCCGCTCTTTCACCAAACTGTCCATAGTGGACGCGAAACTGTGCCACGTGCGCACCGATTCGGCGAGCCGTGCCCGGCCCCGCTCGTTCAAGCTGTAGTACTTGCGGTGCGGGCCTTCTTCGCTCGGAACCACGTAGGACGTCAGCAACCCCGCCTTGTACAGCCGCCGCAGCGTGCCGTACACCGATGCGTCCCCGACCTCGTCCAGGCCGGCGACGCGAAGTCTTCGCAGCACGTCGTAGCCGTAGCCGTCGTCGTCCCGCAGCACCGCGAGGACCGCCAGGTCCAGCACTCCCTTGAGCAGCTGACTGATCTCCACGGCGTTCCTTCCCCGGTCTTGCGCGAGAGACGGTACCACGCATAGCGCAGTAGTGTGCACGGCGAGCGGCCGAAGGGCGGTACCGCTGCCCGTTCTTCCGGTGCAGAGAGAGACCAACGGTGAGGTATACAACGTAGACATCGAGGTATACGGTGTAGACATGCCTGGGATTCCGACTGCTGAACGGCTGGTGGCGGCGGCGCGCGAGATCGTCGCCGCCGAGGGGGCCGCCGCGGTGACCATGCGCCGGGTCGCCGAAGCCGCCGGAGTCACCGCGATGGCGATCTACCGGCATTACGCGAACCGCGAGGTCCTGCTGCGCGCGGTCGCCGACGCCACCGGGCGGGAACTGGGCGCGGCGTGGAAGGACCCGATGTCCGAGGGCGAGTGGACCGACCGGTACGACGCGCTGCTGGACGGGTTCCTGGATTTCGCGCTCGGTCAGCCGCACCTGTACCGCTTCCTGATGACCGACAGCTGGGCGCGCGCCCGGCTGTACCCGGACGGTTTCCGCGAACCCGGCTCGCCGCCGTTCACCGCATTGGTCCGGCTGATCGAAGACGGCATGCGCGAGGGCGTGCTGCGCGCCGACGACCCGCTGGAAGCCGCGTTGACCGTCAGCAGCCAGATGCAAGGCATGGTGCTGCACTACCTCGCCGGCCGGATGGGGACGACGGAACCCGAGTTCCGCGAGCTGTGCCGGCGTACTTCCCGGAGGGTTTTCTGTGGACTCAAAGCGTAATGCCCGCTGGCAGATCCCGGCCGCATTGCTGTCTTCGGCAGCGCTCTTCTACTTCGGCACCGGACTCGCCCCGATCGCCGCGTTGACCTGGCTCGCGCCGTTTCCGGTGCTGCTGCTGGCAACCCGCGCCGGCGGCTGGACGGCCGCGGGCACCGCGTTCGGCGCGTTCCTGCTCGGCACCGCGAATATGTGGGCCTACCAAGCACATTCCGGCGACGAACCGTTGTGGCCGTTCGGGGCCGCCATCGACGTCGGGATGTCGCTGGTGTTCACGTTCGCGGTGTGGCTTTTCTGGGCTTTGACGCGCCGCCGCCGGACACTGCTGGCCAGCCTCGCCGCCCCGGCGGCGTGGACCGCCCTCCTGTACCTTGCCGCCGTCTCGAACCCGATGGGAATGATGGGTTCCCTCGCCAACGATCAAGGCGACGCACCGCTCGTGCTGCAAACCGCTTCGTGGGCGGGAATGTGGGGCGTCGAGTTTTTGGTGCTGCTGCCCGCCTGCGCGATCGCCGCGATGTGCGCGCCCGGAGCTTCTCGGCTGCGCACCGGTGTCGTCGCCGCACTCATCGTGGCGCTGTCCCTTGGCGGCGGCGCACTCAGGCTTTCCGGCACGAGCGGCCCGGCGGTACGGATGGCCGCGATCACGCAAAACGCCGGCTATCACTGGGGTCCTGAACTCGGCACCGCTCGCGGCCGCGCCCTGGTGCGGGACTACATCGACCAGATCTCCGCCATGCCCGACGGCGTGCGGCTCATCGTATTGCCTGAAGCCGCTTTCAGTGCCGAAGAAGAATGGCCCGCCGCTCTGGTCGAGCCGATGCGACAGGCGGCCAAGACCCGTGGCGCCGCGATCGTGGCCGGCTTCGAGTACTACGACCGCCCCGCCAAGCACAACTACGACTACGCACTGGCCTTCCCCGCCGACGGCTCAGCGCCCGCTCGCTATCTGAAGCACCACGACCTGGTGAGCCCGCCCGGCCGGGACCTCGTGTTCATTCCCGGCGCGGCCGTCTCGACCGGCTTGGTGATCTGCGGCGACACGACGTTCGCCTCCCCCAGCCGCGACTACGCCGCCGCCGGTTCGCGGATCCTCGCCATCCCGGCGGAACTGGCGGTCCCGCCGGGCAGCAACGACGAGGGCGGCTGGCAGCACACCCGCAACGCGCTGCTGCGTGGTGTCGAAAGCGGACAGTCGATAGCCCTCTCCGACGCGAACGGCAGCCTGATGCTGTCCGACGGCTACGGCCGCGTCCTCGGCGAAGCCCGCACCGGCGGCCCGTCCCCGTTCACAGCAGTCACCGCGGATGTCCCGGCTGGCCCCGGCGCGACGTTCCACACCCGCTTCGGCGACTGGTTCGCTTGGCTTTCGCTGGCGATTACCGTTGCCGGCTTGGTCTTCACTCGATCGCGGGCGGCTACGCGGCCCGCGCCCGCCGCTGACACCTCGGACACGAAAACGACGACCGGTTCATGAACGGCTCCCGCCGGATCGGCGACCCGCACCGACGGCACGGCATCCCTTCCTGGCCGTACGCATCGAGCGAGCGCTCGAAATACCCCGACTGTCCGTTCACATTCACATAAAGCGCGTCAAACGACGTCCCGCCCACCAGCAGTGCCGCGGACATCACGTCACTGGCCGCGGACAGCAGCGTTCGCCCCTGCGCGGCAGTGAGTTTCTCGGTCGGCCGAGACCAATGCAGCTTGGACCGCCACAACGCCTCGTCGGCATAGATGTTGCCCACTCCGGACACCAGCGTCTGGTCCAGCAGCGCACGCTTCACCTCGGTCCGCCGCGACCGCAGCGCGCGCACCGCCGCTTCCGGGTCGAACTTCGGGTCCATCGGGTCCCGCGCGATGTGCGCGATCGTGCCGGGCAAGCTGTCGCCGTCGACCTCGACCAGTTCGTCCAGCGCCAGCCCGCCGAACGTCCGCTGGTCGACGAACCGCAGTTCCGGTCCGTCGTCGGCGAACCGGACCCGGACGCGCAGATGTTTCTCGTCCGGCGTGTCCTCGGGCTGCACCAGCATCTGGCCGCTCATGCCGAGATGCGCCAGCACCGCCTCGCCGTCGGACAGTTCCAGCCACAGGTATTTGCCGCGCCGCCGGGCCGCTTCGATCGTGACTCCGGCGAGCCGTCCGGTGAAGTCGGCGGCTCCTTGGGCATGCCGCCGGATGGCGCGGTCGTGCAACACCTCGACGGCCCGGACGGTACGACCGGCGACGTGCGCTTCGAGACCGGCGCGGACGGTCTCGACCTCGGGTAGTTCGGGCATGCGCTCATTCTGCCTGCCGTCACCGACAATTCCGGACCGGTGCCGCCGCGGAACCGCGAAGGCCGGTTCTCCGGCCCGGAAACCGGGGCCGCGAGAACCAGCGGGACACAGCCGGAGCCGGTCGCGCCACCGACGAAAACGGGGCCGGTCGACCTGAGTCGACCGGCCCCGGGAAGAGTGAAAACGCGTCAGCTCGCGTCGTCGCCCGTGCCGAGTTCCTCCGACAGGGCCCGCCAAGCGGTCTCCGCGGCCTTCTGCTCGGCTTCCTTCTTCGTGGTGCCGTTGCCTTCGCCCAGCGCGCGGCCCGCCACCAGCACGGTGGCGGTGAATTCCTTGCGGTGGTCGGGACCGCTGTCCTCGACGCGGTACTCGGGCACGCCGAGTCCCCCGGAGGCGGTCAGCTCCTGCAGACTGGTCTTCCAGTCGAGGCCTGCCCCGCGCAGCGGAGCCTCGGCCAGCAACCCGTCGAAGAGGTGGTGCACGAGCTTGCGCGCGACCTCGATGCCGTGCGCGAGGTACGTGGCGCCGATGACGGCTTCGAGACCGTCGGCGAGGATGCTCGCCTTGTCCCGGCCGCCGGTGAGCTCTTCGCCCTTGCCCAGCAGCAGATGCGCCCCGAGCCCGCCCTCGCCGAGCCCGCGCGCGACGCCGGCCAGCGCGTGCATGTTGACGACGCTGGCGCGCAGCTTCGCGAGCTGCCCCTCGGGCAGGTCGGGGTGGGTGGTGTAGAGGTGGTCGGTGACGACGAGGCCGAGCACCGCGTCTCCGAGGAACTCCAGTCGCTCGTTCGGCGGCAGGCCGCCGTGCTCGTACGCGTACGAGCGGTGGGTGAGCGAAAGACGGAGCAGCTCGGGGTCGAGAACGACCCCGAGCGCCTCGAGCAACGATGCGGGATCGGCCGCGGGTCCTCCGACGGGCTTACCCCCCATGGTCGGCTGCCCGCTCAGGCGGGCTCGACGACCTGGCGGCCGTTGTGCTGGCCGCAAGCCGGGCAAGCGACGTGCTGGATTTTCGGCTGGCGGCAGGCGCGGTTGGAGCAGGGCACCAGCTGAACCGGAGCCGCCTTCCACTGGCTGCGGCGGGAGCGCGTGTTGGATCGCGACATCTTCCGCTTCGGGACGGCCACGAGTAGATCTCCTTCAAACGGTCTGCTCGCGGATGCGAGCGAACTTACTTCTCCCGGATCGAGCTGGACGCTCGTCAGGCTTGCTCTCCGGAGCCGTGCGCAGGCTTTTCGCCCGCGTTCTCGTCGAATCGCTCGACCAGCGCGGCCCACCGAGGGTCTATCTTCTCATGCCCGTGTCCGGGCTCGAGATCGGCCCACTTGACGCCGCATTCGATGCACAGTCCCGGGCAGTCCTCGCGGCACAGCGGGGCGAGCGGAAGCGCCAGCACCACGGCGTCGCGGACGGTCGGCTCGAGGTCGATCCGGTCGTCGACCAGGCGAGGGATCTCGTCCTCGTCGGTGGTCTCCTCGGTGGCCGAGCCCGGGTAGGCGAACAGCTCGGTGAGGTCGACCTCGACGTTCTCGGTGACCGGGTCGAGGCAGCGCGAGCACTCGCCGGTGGCGACCGCCGCGGCGGTGCCGGTGACGAGGACGCCCTCGACGACGGACTCGAGCATCAGGTCGAGCTCGACCGGCTCGCCTTCGCGGATTTCGAGCACGCCGGGCACGCCGAGCGAGGTCGGCACGGGCGCGCTGCGGCGCAGCTCCCGGCTGAGTCCCGCGCGGCGGCCGAGCTCACGGGTGTCGACCACCCACGGGCTGCGGTCGTCGAGTTGCGCGGGGCGGGGGTTCTGGGCAGGGTTTTCGGACATCGCCTACCAGCGTACGCAGCCCTCGCAACCGCGTTGGAGGTGGCCGGACCTGGCGAGTGCCGACGCGGCCGGAACCGTGACCGGCACCCGCGGGGCCACAGTGCCGGGCGGTACCGGATGCGCGGCGCGTGCGCGGCGGGTCATGCGCCCCAATGTGGCATTGGGTGCATCTGACGCACCCAATGCCACATTGGGGTTTTCTCAGTAGCTGTGGTGTGCGGCCTCGCGCCCGGCTGCGAGGCGGGAACTCAGACCTGGTAGTCGTACAGCGTCGAGCGGCCGCCGCCGTGCCCGGTCGAGGGCGAGCGCAGGTGGTTGCGGCCCGAGTCGACAGTGCGCAGCGTGGTGGCCAGCAGCTCGGAGAACTCGGCCAGTTTTCCGTCCACGTACGCGTCGCAGTCGGCGCGCTGGCGGTCGGCTTCGGCGTGCGCCTCGTCGACGATCCGCGCGGATTCGGCGTGCGCGGCCTGCACGACCTCGGTCTGCGAGACGAGCCGGGCCTGTTCGGCGCGGGCGTCCTCGATCGCGCGGTCGTAGGCGTCGCGGCCGGCCTGGATCATCCGCTCGGATTCGGCGCGGGACCGTTCGGTGAGGTTCTGGTACTCGGCCTGCCCGCCCGCGACCATGCGCTCGGCCTCGTTGTGCGCGTCGCCCAGCATCTGCTCCGCGCGGGCGCGCGCGTCGGCGAGGATGCGCTCGGCCTCGGACGTGGCGTCCGACACCGTCCGCTCGGCTTCCTCGTTCGCGCTCGCGACGGTCTCCCCCGCCTCTTTGCGCGCGGCGAGCAGCAGGTCGTCGCGCTTGTCGAGCACGTCCTGCGCGTCGTCCACTTCGCCGGGAAGCGCGTCGCGGACGTCGTCGAGCAGCTCGAGGACGTCGCCGCGGGGCACCACGCAGCTGGACGTCATGGGAACCCCACGGGCCTCTTCGACGATCGTGACGAGCTCGTCGAGTGCCTCGAAAACCCGGTACACGGCCACTCCCTCAAGCAGTTTCCCCGATCACTGGCTTCCAGTCTGCCCGCTTCGCAGCCTGAACCGGTGAACGAGCACCCGACCGGGCGTGTCCTGATGTGTGCCGGAAGGGGCGGTCTCACCCGCCGGTGGGACCGCCCCGGCGAACCGTGCTCAGCCGTTCAGATCGATCTTCTGGAAGGTGGCGTAGTGGTCCGGCGTGTAGACGAGCTCGCCGCCCTTGCCGGAGATCACGCGGTCTTCCGAGCCGACGTCGTAGAGCGTGTAGTAGCCGGCGTCGCACGCGGGCAGGACGCCCTCGCGGTTCTCGTACGTCGTGCCGTCGTTGAGGGTGCCGGCGCGCACGCCGTCGACGACCTGCTTGGCGTCGTCGGACAGCGTCGAGTAGCCGACCGGGCTCAGCTTCGACAGGTCGCCGCACTTCGTCGGCGTGCTGCCGCCGTCGATGTCGATGACCTGGAAGGACTCGTAGTGGTCGCCGGTGTAGAAGTACTCGCCGCCCTGGCCGGTCACGATCCGGCGGGTGCCGCGGGTGCTCGAACCGGGCGTGGGCACGGTGTACTCGTGGTAGTAGCTCGACGCGCAGGAGGGCAGGATCCCCTCGCGGTTGGTGAAGACGACGCCGTCGTTCTTCGGGTACGGGAACGGCCCGTTCGTCTGGATGAGCTTGTAGGTGTCAGTCGCCTGCGCGGGCAGCGCCGACAGCTTGACGTGCGTGAAACCGGACAGATCCCCACAGGAGTTCTGCTTCGGCTGCACGGACGCCGGAGCCGCCGGGGACAGCGGGACGGCCTCCGCGGCCGTGCCGAACCCCAGGAAACCGACCAGCAGTGCGAAAAGGACACCGACTATGCGGCTGCGGTTGTTGGTCATTTTCGGACGGTAACCCGGACGGGTGGTCTGCAGAATGACGCGAGGTGAACAGCTTCGGGCCGCGGCCGAAGTCCCGACGAAGGCAGTAATCCGTTCAGGCTAAATCGGCCGCTGGACTGGCCTTCCGGCCGGACGCGGTGCTCAGTCCTGTTTGGCGTAGACCGCGACGAGGCGTTCGTACACCACCGGCGGCACCAGGTTCTCGATGTCGCCGCCGAGCGCCGCGATCTCCTTGACCAGCGAGCTCGACACGAAGCCGTAGGCCGGGTTGTTGGCCATCAGCAGCGTTTCGAGCCCGGTGAGCTCGCGGTTCATCTGGGCCATCTGCAGTTCGTAGTCGAAGTCGCTGACCGAACGCAGGCCCTTCGCGACCGCGGCGATGTCGTTATCGCGGCAGTAGTCCACGAGCAGGCCCTGCCACGAATCGACGCGCACGTTCGGCAGTTTCGCGGTGATCTCGCGCAGGATCTCCATGCGTTCCTCGACGCTGAAGAGGCCCTTCTTGCTCTTGTTCACCCCCACCGCGACGACAACCTCGTCGAAGAGCACCGAAGCCCGCTCGATGATGTCGAGATGTCCGTTGGTGGCCGGATCGTAAGAACCGGGACAGACCGCACGCCGCATGGCGCGGACGCTATCAAGCCGCGCCGTCGCGCGCGCTCTCGTGACGACTGCGTCACACCTCAGATGAGCTGTCGTACTCAGCCCAGTACAGCGCCGTGTCGCCGTAACGCTTGTCGCGAAGCGGCTTGAAAGTCGACGGCCAGTCCGGAGCACCGTCGCGCGCGGCACGTTCGATCACGGCCAACGCGCCTTCGGCGAGCCAGCCACCACTGTGTAGCGAAGCAAGCACAGTGCCCAGGGAAGCAGCGTCGACTGCGTACGGCGGATCTGCGAGCACCACGTCGAATTGCGCCGTCGCAGGCGCAGCGACCACTGTCTCCACTTGCCCGGCTCGCACCGTGCCGCCTAGCCGTAAATCGGCGACGTTGCCGCGAAGCACGTCTGCCGCCCGGCGGTCGGCCTCCACGAACCACGCGTCCGCGGCACCGCGCGAAAGCGCTTCGAGACCGAGCGCACCCGAGCCGGCGTAGAGGTCGAGCACGCGGGCACCGTCCAGCTCACCGGCCACTTCGAGGGCGTTGAACAGTGCTTCCCGCACCCGCTCCGACGTCGGGCGGGTGCCTTTGGGCGGCACCTTCAGCCGCCGTCCGCCCGCCTTCCCCGCCACGATCCTCGTCACCCGGCCATCTTCGCCCAAGGTCGCGATGTGGCGTTGGGCAGGACTTGCCGAACCCGCGCGCGCGGGCGCGTAGAGTCGTCCTTCGCCCTCCAGAGGCGCGTTGATGGAGTTCAAGGGAGCGTTGCGTGTCGGAACCCCGGGTGAGACGGGCTGAGATCGCCGTCGAGCAGGCACACGTCGACCGGGTCTACACGCGGCTCGCCGAGCTGCGGACCCAGGCCGAGGCGATGCGGGCCAAGGGCTACGAGCTGGGCCAAGGCGCACAGCGCGAAGCGATCTTCGAGCAGGCGTCGATGCTGTTCGAGCGCGACATGATGGTCTACCACGCGAACCAGACCCTGCAGACGCTCGACGCCGAGTACGAGGGCCTGGTCTTCGGCAGGCTCGACCACCTCGACCGCGAGCACATCTACGTCGGCCGTCTCGGCATCCGCGACACCGAGTTCGACAACCTGGTCACCGACTGGCGCGCGCCCGCGGCCGCCGCCTTCTACCAGGCCACCGCCGAAGAGCCGATGGACGTCGTGCGCCGCCGGGTGATCCGCTGCTCCGGGCAGACGGTGCTGGACGTGGACGACGACGTGCTGATCGCCGACGCCGTGCCCGAGGACATGCAGATCGTCGGCGAGGGCGCGCTGATGGCCGCGCTCGGCCGTTCGCGCGGCGAGAAGATGCGCGACATCGTGGCCACGATCCAGAAGGAACAGGACGAGGTCATCCGCGCGCCGTGGCGCGGCGTCACCGAAATCACCGGCGGTCCGGGCACCGGCAAGACGGCCGTCGCGCTGCACCGTGCCGCGTACCTGCTGTACCGGCACCGCCGTCAGCTCGGCGGCGCGGGCGTTCTCGTGATCGGTCCTTCGGGCGTCTTCACCACGTACATCTCGCGAGTGCTGCCGTCGATGGGCGAAACGAACGTAGAGCTGCGCGCGCTCGGCGAAGTGCTCGACGGTCTCGAAGCGACGCGACAGGACACAGCCGCACTGGCTGCGATCAAGGGTTCGCTGCGGATGCGAAAGGTGCTTCTGCGCGCGTTGCGCGACACCCCGCCCGAAGCGCCGACGGAGCTGAAGATCGTTTATCGCGGCGAAGTCCTGAAGCTGACCGCGCGCGAGTTGGACAAGGTACGGCGCAAGGCGCACACGCAGGGCGCGCCGCCGAACCGGTCGCGCGTACGCGTGGCAGAGCTGCTTCTGGCCGCGCTCGCGGACAAGGCCGAGGAGTACGCGAAGGCGGACGGCAAGGAGATCGACCGCGCGGAGCTGATCAACGATCTCGGCGAGCGCATCGACTTCCACCGCTTCCTCGTGGTGTGGTGGCCGGTGCTGTATCCGGCACAGGTGCTCAAGTGGCTGGGCACCGAGAAGCGGATGGCCGCCGCGTCCAAGGGCATCCTGAACCGGAACGAGATCAGCCTGCTGTCAGCCGATTTCGCGGATCGTTCGCGCGGCTGGTCGGTCGCCGACGTCGCGTTGCTGGACGAGTTGCGCGTGCTGGTCGGTCCGGAGCCGAAGCGCCGCCGCCGGCAGACCGTGGTCGAGGTGGCTCCGGAGCGCGGCAGTTCCGGCGGCGCGCCGCATCGTCCGGAGCACTACGACGAGTACTCGCACGTGGTCGTCGACGAATCGCAGGACCTTTCGCCGATGCAGTGGCGGATGATCGGCCGTCGCGGCAAGTACGCGAGCTGGACGGTCGTGGGCGACCCGGTGCAGAGTTCGTGGCCGGATCCCGACGAGGCGGCGCAGGCGCGCGACCAGGCGTTCGGCGTGAAGACCACGCGGCGGCGCTTCACGCTCCGGACGAACTACCGGAACTCGGCGGAGATCTTCGACCTGGCGGCGAAGGTCGTGGCGGGCCACGCGCAGGCCGACGAACTGCCCAAGGCCGTGCGCACTACCGGAATCGAGCCGGAGGTGCGGCCGGTCGACCAGGCGGCGCTGGCGACGGCGACGCAGAGCGCGGCGAAGGAACTGCTCGGCGCGGTCGAGGGCACGGTCGGGGTGATCACCGCCATGGACCGCGTCGAAGAGGTCGAGGGCTGGCTCTCCGGGCAGGCCGACGAGCGGCTGAAGGTCGTCGGGTCCCTCGATTCGAAGGGCCTCGAATACGACGCGGTGGTGCTGGTCGAGCCGATGGACCTGGTCACCGAGTCCTCGACCGGGCGGCGCGTGCTGTACGTCGCGCTCACCCGGGCGACCCAGCAGCTGATCGTGCTCGCCTCGGACCCGGACTGGCTGCCTGCCTCGTGAGTGGCGATCGCGGTTAGAACCGTGATCGCCACTCACGAGACAGTGACCGGGAAGGGAACCGCCGCCCCGTGCGTTACGCCCTTACGTGACCTCCTTGCCTGACGTACCGCTGTCCGTGCTCGACCTCTCCCCCGTTTCCGAAGGGAAGGGGGTCGGCGAGGCGCTGCGCAATACGCTCGATCTCGCCCGCAATGCCGAACGGCTGGGCTATCACCGGTACTGGCTCGCCGAGCACCACAACATGCCGGGCATCGCCAGTTCGGCCACGGCGGTGCTGATCGGGCACGTCGCGGACGCCACCGAGAGCATCCGCGTCGGCTCCGGCGGGATCATGCTGCCGAACCACGCGCCGCTCGTGGTGGCCGAGCAGTTCGGCACGCTGGAGGCGTTCCACCCGGGCCGGATCGACCTGGGCATCGGCCGCGCGCCGGGCACCGACCAGCGCACCGCGCTCGCGCTGCGCGGGCCGGGCGGGCTGTCCGCGGAGAACTTCCCCGAGCACCTGATGGAGCTCATCAGTTACTTCGAGCCGGACGCGGCGCGCGGCGTCAACGCGGTCACCGCCGAGGGCAACAAGCCGCCCGTGTGGCTGCTGGGCTCGTCCGGCTTCAGCGCGCAACTGGCCGGACGGCTGGGGCTGCCGTTCTCCTTCGCGCACCACTTCGCCGCCGAGAACACGCTGCCCGCGGTGCGGCTGTACCGCGAGAACTTCCGTCCGTCCGAGGTGCTTTCCGAGCCCTACGTGATGCTGGGCGTGCAGGTGATCGCCGCCGAGACCGACGAGCGCGCGGAGTACCTGGCCGGGCCGAGCGGGCTGACCTTCCTGAGCCTGCGCCGCGGCCGCCCGATCGCGCTGCCGACGCCGGAGGATGCCGCCGAGTACCCGTACACCGAAATGGACCGCGCGTTCCTCGCCGAGCGGTTCGGGTCGAGCATCGTCGGCGGGCCGGAGAGTGTCCGGAAGGGACTGGACCAGCTGCTGGCCGACACTGATGCCAACGAGCTGATGATCACCACCATGGTGCACGGCCACGAGGACCGCGTGCACTCGTACGAGATCGTCGCGGACCTGAAGCGTTGATGGAGGTCTTCGACTGGCACGGGCAGCAGGTGCGGTGGTCCCGGCAGGGTTCGGGGCCGCCGCTCGTGTTCTGCCACGGCACGCCGTGGTCGTCGAAGCTGTGGGAGCCGATCGCGTCGACGTTCGCGCCGGACTTCACCGTGTACCTGTGGGACATGCCGGGATACGGCAGTTCCACGATGGCCGAAGGCCAGGACGTTTCACTGGCCGCGCAGGGCGAGACGTTCGCCGCGCTGCTGGACCACTGGGGCCTCGAAGAGCCGGACGTGGTGGCGCACGACTACGGCGGCGCGGTCAGCCTGCGCGCGTTTCTGTTGCACGGCGCGGCTTACCGGTCGCTCGCGCTGGTGGACGTCGTCGCGTTGGCCCCGTGGGGTTCGGAGTTCTTCCGTCTGGTGGCGGAGAACGCGGCCGTGTTCGCGCAACTGCCGCCGAATCTGCACGAAGCGCTGGTGCGGGAGTACATCGCGGGTGCCGCGCATCGTCCGTTGTCCGCCGAAGCGCACGACATGCTCGTCGCGCCTTGGCTCGGTGCGACTGGGCAGGCCGCCTTTTACCGGCAGATCGCGCAGGCCGATCAGCGGTACACCGACGAAATCGAGCCGCGCTACCGCGACGTCAGCGTGCCCACGCTCGTGGTGTGGGGCACCGAGGACGCCTGGATCCCGGTCGACCGCGCCCACCGGCTCGCCGGGACGATCCCGGGCGCCGGACTGGAATTGGTCCGTTCGGCCGGACACCTGATCCAGCTCGACGCACCCGAGGCGCTGACCGCTTCGCTGCACCGCTGGCTCGCTCGCTGAAATATCCGGAAACCGCCGCACCGGTATTTATTTTCCCGCATTGACAACCGCATTCCGCACAGTTGTCACAACCGCACAAGAATTCGGCGGTTATGACGCCGTGACCCCGCGGGACGGGGCAAGTTCTTGTCTGCGGGCAGGGCCCTCGTTAGCGTACTGACCAGTAACGAAACCGCACGGTAATCCCGCGCACGTCAGGGTTCCGGCTCGGTCCGCCAAACGGATCAGCACCGGAACGGACGTTCGGCGGGCATTCCGCCGTGCCCGGAAATTGCTGGGAGGTCGGGCGATGGCGTTTCCCGGCGCCGCGGCACTGCACCAGACCGGCCGGCTTTACGCACTGGGGCTCGACGTCGTCCGGCTGACGTTCCGCCGCCCGTTTCAGTTCCGTGAACTCGTCCAGCAGTTCTGGTTCATCGCGAGCGTGTCGATCCTGCCGACCGCGCTGGTGTCGATCCCGTTCGGCGCGGTGATCGCGCTGCACATCGGGTCGCTGACCACGCAGATCGGCGCGCAGTCGTTCACCGGCGCGGCGAGCGTGCTCGCGATCATCCAGCAGGCCAGCCCGATCGTGACCGCGCTGCTGATCGCGGGCGCGGGCGGCAGCGCGATGTGCGCCGACCTCGGTTCGCGCACCATCCGCGAGGAAATCGACGCGATGGAGGTGCTGGGGGTTTCGCCGATCCAGCGGCTGATCGTGCCGCGGGTGCTGGCCGCGATGGGTGTCGCGGTGTTCCTCAACGGCATGGTCAGCGTGGTCGGGGTCCTCGGCGGCTACTTCTTCAACGTGATCATGCAGGGCGGCACTCCTGGTGCGTACCTGGCGAGTTTCTCGGCGCTCGCGCAACTGCCGGACCTGTGGATCAGCGAAATCAAGGCACTGCTGTTCGGGTTTGTCGCCGCGGTCGTCGCGTCGTATCGGGGCCTGAACCCGCGCGGCGGGCCGAAGGGCGTCGGCGACGCGGTGAACCAGTCCGTCGTGATCACGTTCCTGCTGCTGTTCGTGCTGAACCTGATCCTCACCACGGTGTACCTCCAGCTCGTGCCGCCGAAGGGAAGCTGATGGCCACCCCGACTCCGACGCGCGTGCTCGAAGCCATCGACCGCAGGCTGAGCTTCCTCGACACTCTCGGCGACCAGATCCTGTTTTTCCTGCGCGCGCTCGGCTGGGTGCCGCGCGCGGTGCGCCGGTACCTGCGCGAGATCGTCCGGCTGCTGGCCGAGGTGAGCTTCGGCAGCGGCGCGCTGGCGGTGATCGGCGGGACCATCGGCGTGATGGTCGGGATGACCGTCGCGACCGGGACTGTCGTGGGGCTGCAAGGATATTCGGCGCTGAACCAGGTGGGCACGTCGGCGTTCGCCGGGTTCATTTCGGCGTACTTCAACACGCGCGAGATCGCGCCGCTGGTGGCCGGGCTGGCGTTGTCCGCGACGGTCGGCTGCGGGTTCACCGCGCAACTGGGCGCGATGCGGATCTCGGAGGAGATCGACGCGCTCGAAGTGATGGGCATCCCGAGCGTGCCGTATCTGGTGACCACGCGGGTGATCGCCGGCTTCATCGCGGTGATTCCGCTGTACGCGGTGGGGCTGTTGTCGTCGTATCTCGCGTCGCGGCAGGTCACGGTGTGGGGGTTCGGGCAATCCGCGGGCACCTACGACCATTACTTCCTGTTGTTCCTGCCGCCTGGCGACGTGCTGTGGTCGTTCGGGAAAGTGCTGATCTTCAGCGTCGTCGTGGTGCTCGCGCATTGCTACTACGGCTTCCGCGCGAGCGGCGGACCAGCTGGTGTCGGTGTCGCGGTGGGTCGGGCAGTGCGGACGGCGATCGTCGCGATCAGCGTGCTGGACTTCTTCCTCAGCCTCGCAATTTGGGGCGCGACCACGACCGTGCAGGTGGCCGGATGAACCGGCGCTGGCACAAGACCGGAGTCCGCACCGCCGGGGTGCTGTTCCTGGCGGCGCTGTCGGCGTTCGTGCTGCTCACGGTGAAGATCTACAACAAGGACTTCACCACCACGGTCCCGGTGACGCTGCGGGCCGACCGCGTCGGCAACCAGCTGCGCGCGGGCGGGCAGGTGAAGGCGCGCGGCGTCGTGGTCGGCGAGATCCGGGGCGTGCACGCGATCCGCGGCGGCGCGGAGATCTCGCTGGCGCTGGACCCGGAGCAGGTGAAATGGCTGCCGGTCAACGTCTCCGCGTTGCTGGTGCCGAAGACCCTCTTCGGCGAACGGTACGTCCAACTGTCCATTCCGGACACTGGACGGAAGCGTCCCTTGCAGGCCGGAGACGTGATCTCGCAGGACCGGTCGGCGAACGCGATCGAACTGGAGCGCGTCTTCGACAACCTGCTCCCGGTGCTGAAGGCCGTGCAGCCGCAGAAACTGGCGACCACGCTGACCGCGGTTTCCACCGCACTGCAAGGCCGCGGCGCACAGCTGGGCCAGACGCTGGCTACCGCGTCGGACTACCTCCGGCGGTTCAACCCGAACCTGCCGCAGCTGGACCGAAACGTGCGCGACCTCGCCACCGTCACCCGGATGTACGGCGACATCGCACCAGATCTGCTCGACGCGCTCACCGATTCGTCGGTCACCCTCGGCACGATCAGCGCGAAACGAACCGACCTCGGCTCGCTGTATCAGCAGGTCACCACGTCGTCGCGGGACCTCACGACGTTCCTGCGGCAGAACCGGAACAACATCATCGCGTTGTCCGCGGACAGCCGCCGTCCGCTCGAAATCGGTGCCAAGTACTCCCCCAGCTTCCCTTGCACTCTACAGGCGCTCACCGACTTGAAACCGTCGATGGACCGGGTCCTCGGCGCGGGAACGAAGGAACCCGGGCTGCACGTCGAGGTCACCGTGTCCAAGTCGCGCGGAAAATACGTGCCGGGCAGGGACGATCCGGCGTACACCGAGAAAACCGGCCCGCGCTGCTACCCGAGCGGCGTGACGCCGACCGCCGGCACTCCGGCGACCGTGCCGTCGACCGGAGACCTCGGTATCGCGAATTCCCCGCAGGAGCAGCAGTTCCTGGCCCCGCTGATCGCGCCTTCGCTGGGCGTTTCGACCGCTGACGTGCCGATGTGGAGCAGTGTGCTCGTCGGCCCGCTTTATCGCGGAACGGAGGTGACGGCGAAGTGAGAAACCTTGCCGCTCCCCTGGTCAAAAGCCTGATCTTCATCCTGGTCACCGTGCTCGCGACGGTCATTCTCGCGTTGTCGATCACCGGCGGTTCGGTCGGCGGGAGCCAGCGCTACGGCGCCACTTTCGTCGACGCCACCGCGTTGAATGTCGGCGACGACGTGCGGATCTCCGGGGTGAAGGTCGGGCAGATCGAGGGCCTCGACGTCGTCGGCCAGAACCGCGCGCACGTCAGCTTCTCGCTGGAGAACGGCCGCACAGTGCCCGCCAACGTCACCGCTGTGATCAAGTACCGCAACATGGTCGGCCAGCGCTATCTCGCGCTGGAGCGCCCCCGCGACCCGGCCGGGGTGCTGCCGTCCGGCGGCGAAATCCCGCTGGACCGCACGACTCCGGCACTCGACCTGACCGACCTGTTCAACGGCTTCAAACCGCTCTTCCAGGCGCTCTCGCCCAAGGACGTCAACGACCTGTCCGGCGAGATCGTCCAAGTGCTGCAAGGAGAAGGCGGCACGGTGACCGAACTGCTGCAGCACACCGGATCGCTCACGAGCACGCTCGCCGGCCGCGACCAGGTCATCGGCAAGGTGATCGGCAACCTGAACTCGGTGCTGAAAACCGTGAACGGCAAGGGTGATTCGCTCGCGACGCTCGTGTCGACGCTGCGCCAGCTCGTGTCCGGGCTCGCCGAGGACCGCACCGCGATCGGTGACGCCGTCTCCGGCCTTGCCGAGCTGACGCAGTCCACCAGCGGGCTGCTCACCGAGATCCGGCCCGGGCTCAAGGACAGCATCTCCGGTCTCGACGCGCTGACCCGGAACCTGAACAAGGGGGAGGCCGACGTGGACAAGGCACTGACCACGCTGCCCAAGAAGATGGACCGCATCGGCACGCTCGGGTCGTACGGCTCGTGGATGAACTTCTACCTGTGCAAAGCCGTCCTGGAAACCTCGCCGCCGCGCGGGGTGGCGCCGACCGCGGCGAGGTGTGGCGCGTGAAGTCGTTCCGGGAGCGCAATCCGCTCGTGCTGGGGGTCGTCGGCAGCCTCGCGCTGGCCGCGGTGCTCACCGGCACGCTGAACTACAACCGTCTGCCGTTCCTCGGCGGCACCACCTACCAGGCCGAATTCACCGAGGCGGCCGGACTGCAGGCGGACGACGAGGTGCGGATCGCCGGGATCAAGGTCGGCGAAGTGTCCCGAGTGGACCTGGACGACGACCACGTGCTGGTCAGCTTCCGCGTCAAGAACGCCTGGATCGGCAACCGGACGTCGGCGCAGATCAAGATCAAAACGTTGCTGGGCCGGAAGTTCCTTGCCCTGGACCCGGCCGGACGGGCGGAACAGAACCCGGACCAGCCGATCCCCCGCGACCGCACGGTGACCCCGTACGACGTGACCGACGCGTTCAACGGCCTCGCCGACACCGCGGGCGCGATCGACACCAAGCAGCTCGCGACCAGCTTCTCCACGATCAGCGACACTTTCCGCAACTCGCCACAGCACGTCCGCACCGCGCTGGACGGGCTCAGCGCGCTGTCGAAAACGGTCTCCTCGCGGGACAACGAGATCGCCGAGCTGCTGGCCAACGCGCGCAAACTGACCACCACGATCGCCAACTCGAACGACGACTTCGAGAAACTCGTCAAGGACGGCGACCTGCTGCTCACCGAACTGGACCACCGCCGTGACGCGATCCACCAGCTGCTCGTCGGCACCCAGCAGCTCGCGAAGCAGCTGTCCGGGCTCGTTTCGGACAACACCGCGCAGCTCGCTCCGGCGTTGCAGCAGCTCAACCAGGTGACTGACCTGCTGCGACGCCAAGACGCGAACCTCGCGCAAAGCCTGAAGCTCGCCGGGCCGTACTTCCGCGTGCTGACCAACACCGCCGGCAACGGCCGCTGGATCGACAGCTACCTGTGCGGCCTTCTCCCGGAGAACCGCGATCCGTGCACCCCGCCGAAGGGAGGCGCGAAATGACCACGCGCGCATACCGTTTCGTCGTCTTCTTGCTGGTGATGGCCCTCGTGATCTGCGGCGTCTTGTGGTGGGTGTTCTCCGGATCCGGCCGCTACCGCGTCACGGCGTACTTTTCCCGGGCCGTCGGTGTCTACAGCGGATCCGACGTCCGGGTGCTCGGGGTGAAGGTCGGCGAGGTCACCGCGGTTCTCCCGCAGGGCAGCCAGGTTCGTGTCGACTTATCGGTAGATCCGCACATCCCCGTCGCCGCGGACACGACCGCGCTGGTCATCGCCCCGAGCGTGGTCGCCGACCGCTATGTCCAGCTGGGCAAACTCGCCCGCGGCGGCCCGCGCTTAGCCGACGGCGCGGTCATCGGCACCGCCCGCACGGGCACGCCGGTGGAGCTGGACCAGCTGTATTCGAGCCTGGACACGCTGAGCAAAGCACTCGGCCCGAACGGCGCGAACTCCCACGGCGCGCTGTCCGATCTCCTCCGCACCGGCGCGGCGAACCTGGACGGCAACGGCAAGGCGTTCAACACCTCCGTCCGCGACTTCGCCCGCCTCGCCCGCACGCTGGCGGGCAACTCGGAGGACCTGTTCGGGACGGTCGACGAGTTGCAGAAGTTCACCACCATGCTCGCCACGAACGACCGCCAGGTCGCGGACGTGAACCAGCAATTGGCCAAGGTGTCGGCCACCCTCGCCGAGAACCGCGGCGAACTGTCCGGCGCCTTGCGCTCCCTCGGCAGCGCGCTGGCGTCTGTCCAGGGCTTCATCCGGGACAACCGGGCCGCGATCAAGTCCAATGTAGACAAACTCGCCAAGACGACGCAGACGCTGGTCGACCAACGCGCGTCGCTGGCCGAAACTTTGGACGTCGCCCCGCTGGCCGCACAAAACGTGCTGAACGCGATCGATCCGGAAACCGGACGTCTGCAGGGCCGTGCCGACCTGCTGGATTACCTGCCGCTCCCGGCGACGGACGCGACCGTGACGGGAGGCGGCCGATGAAGGCACGACGGCTTTTCCTCGCGCTGGCGGTCAGCACGCTGGCCGGCTGCGCCGCACCCGGCGGCTTCCGAGGCGTCTACGACCTCCCATTGCCCGGAGGTGCGGACCTCGGCCCGCATCCGTACGAGGTCACCGTCCAGTTCGCCGACGTCCTGGACCTGGTCCCGCAGGCCGCGGTGAAGGTCGACGACGTCCCGGTCGGCCGCGTCCAGTCGATCCGCCTTGGCGCCGACGGCTGGACCGCCGAAACCGTCCTGGCGGTAAACGGCGACGTCCACCTGCCCGCCAATGCCGTCGCCCGGCTGCGGCAATCGTCGCTGCTGGGCGAGAAGTTCGTGGAGCTGGCCGCGCCGGTCGCGTCGCCCTCCGGGCAGCTAGCAGACAAGGCGGTCATCCCGGTGTCGCGAACCAACCGCAACCCGGAGTTCGAGGAGATCTTCGGCGCGCTGTCGCTGCTGCTCAACGGCGGCGGCATCGGTCAGCTGCAGACGATCAACCGCGAACTGACGAAAGCCATGGACGGCAACGAGGAGGAGATCCGCAGCTTCCTCTCCGGCGTCAACCAGCTGATGACGAATCTCGACGCCCACCGCCACGACATCACCGCCGCACTGGACGGCCTCAATCACCTGTCGGCGTCGCTGGCCGACCGAAACCAGCAGATCGCCGACGCCCTCACCGACCTGACCCCGGGCCTGAAAACCCTCACCGACCAGCGACCGCAACTGGTGACGATGCTGCAATCGCTTGACCAGCTGTCCACAGTGGCCACTGACGTCACGAACAAGAGCCGCGACGACCTGGCCGCCGACCTGCGCGCACTCGCCCCCATCCTGCGCCGCCTGGCCGATGCGGGTCAGAACCTGCCCAAGGCGCTGGAAATCCTGCCCTCGTTCCCCTTCACCGACCCCGTACTGGACGCGATCAAGGGCGACTACCTGAACGTCTACGCCACGGTCACCCCCGGCGCCGGTGTCCCGCTGCCGCCGCCGGGCCAAGGCGTCCCGCCAGGCCTCCCGACGCTGCCTCCCCCTTCCGGAGGCAACTGATGCTCACCAGACGGATCCGGATCCAGGTCATCGCCTTCGTGGTAGTCGCACTGGCCGCGACCTCGTTCGTCGGCGCGAAATACGCCGGGATCAAGCGCCTTTTCGGTGCCGGGAGCTACACCGTGCACCTGGAGCTTTCCGAAGGCGGCGGCATCTTCACCAACGGCGAAGTCACCTACCGAGGCGTGGCCGTCGGCCGGATCGGCCCGCTGCGCCTGACCGAGCGCGGGATGGAAGCGGACCTGTTGCTGGACACCGCCGCCCCGCAGATCCCTTCGAACGCCCGCGCGATCGTCGCGAACCGCTCCGCCGTCGGCGAGCAGTACGTCGACCTGCAACCGACCACCGACCAGGGCCCTTTTTTGGAGGACGGCAGCGTAATCCCCCGCAGTGCCACCGCCCTGCCCCTCCCCGTGCAAACCTTCCTGTCCGATGTGGACTCGCTGACCTCATCGGTACCGACCGAAGACCTGCGCACCGTGGTCGACGAACTGGACAACGCTTTGCAGGGCAGCGGCCCAGACCTGCAACTGCTGATGGACACCGCGAGGTCCTTCACCGATTCCGCCTCCACCCACCTCCCGCAAACAACAAAACTCATCGACGACGGCTCGACAGTCCTGAAAACACAAGCCGCGTCCTCGACCGCGTGGCGCGACTTCAGCCGAAACGCCCGTCTGTTCGCCTCGCAACTGGCTTCGTCGGACGGTGACCTGCGCCAGCTGATCGCCACCGCCCCACCAGCCGCTTCCCAGGTAACGGGCTTGCTGCGCGACACCAGCCCCGGCCTGCCCATCCTGATGGCAAACCTCTTGACGACAGCCGACGTCTTCAGCGCCCGAACCGACGGCCTGGAACAACTGCTGGTCACCTTGCCGAAAACCGTAGCCGCGACGTCCTCGGCCATCACCCCCGACAGCGGACGGCTGTCACTGGCCTTGACGTTCTTCGACCCGCCGCCGTGCCGGAAGGGGTACGAGAGCACGAAGATCCGCAGCAGCGCCGAACTGCCGGTTCTCCCGTTCAACACCGCCGCAGCCTGCACCCTGCCCGCCGGAGACCCGTCCTCGGTCCGCGGCGCGCAAAACGCACCCCACCCCGGAGTCCCGGAGCCAGCCCGGCCAGGCGGCTTCCCCGAGGCAGTCGCGGGGCTTCCGACGTCGACCGATCTGGAGGAGATGCTGTGGCTACGCCGGGGAAACTGAGGGACTTGCCGGATGAGGCTCCCTCCGGTGACGACACGCTGCAGCCTGACCCGGCGTCCTCACGTGCCGACGACGACTCCGCGACCGACACAACTGCCTCCCCCACAGCCAAATCTCCCCGCCGCACCCTGACGTGGGCCGCCGGAATCGCCCTCACCGCAGCCACCGCTTTCGCCGCCTGGTCAGCCTGGTCATGGCATGCCGCCGCGACCGCCCCCACCTCAACCGGAGGCACGACCAGAGACGAAGCCGTCGCCGCCGGCCGCACCCTGATCACGACAGTCACCACCTTCGACCCCCAACACCGAGACCAAGCCCTAGCCCACTGGAGATCCGCGACGACCGGCTCCCTCCAGTCGACCTTGCCCAGCGACGTCCCGTCCGACGGCTCCGCCACCGCAGGCCACGTCCTCGACGCCGGACTCTCCGACCTGGACACCGAAGCAGGCACCGCGAAACTCCTGGCCTCCGCGGAAATCACGGTCACCAAGGACGGCACCGCACAGCCGATCCGCCGCACCCGCCTGGCAGCGACGATGACCCGCACCGCCTCCGGCTGGAAACTCAGCTCACTGGAGCAACTGGGGGTGGCGCGGTCATGAAGCTCTCTCTGCACCGGTCGAAGCCACGCACCGAGCCCGTCGATTCCGCTGCGATCGTCGACCCTGCGGATCCGGGCAGCGCGTCCGCCGACCCTGCGCATCCGGGCACTGCGGCAGCCGGAGCCGACCAGCCGCGCGCAGCCAGCGGTAGCCGGGCACCCGCCACAGCCGAATCCGCCCAACCACGAGTCTCCGGCAAGGGAACCGGCCAGACACCTTCCGAACCCGGAGCCACCGCAGCCGCACCCGCCGCTATCGCAACCGAATCCGCTCAGCCAGCAAGCTCCACCGCTCGACCACCCTCCACCGCAGCAACCACCTCCTCCCGCACCGACTCAACTCCCCACCGCACCACGACAACTTCCGATGCATACCTGCCAGCCTCCGACACCAACGCCGTCCAGACCGCCGTCCCCGACCACGACGGCACCGGGCCGACCTCCACCCCGCGTCCCTCCACGCCTCGCAACACCCGCCGCCTCCCCGCACTCCTGCTGTCCTTGACCGTCCTCCTCACCGCCGCCGGCGTCTGGTGCACCGTCGAAGCCCACTCCACCAGCGCGTCCGCCGCTTCCTCGAACCACGCGCTGACCGATCAGCCCGCCACCGCCGAAGTCACCTCCGCCGTCAGCCTCACCCTCAACAAGATCTTCTCCTACACCTACGACAAAACCGACGTCACCGAGAACGCCGCCGCCGCCCTGCTCCGCGGCCACGCCCGCGATTCCTACGAAAAGCTCTTCGCCCAAGTCCGCACGATGGCCCCGAGCCAACGCCTGACCCTCACCTCGCGCGTCTCCGCCGCCTCCGTCCAGCACCTCACGAACGACCACGCACAGTTGCTCGTTTTCCTCGACCAATCGGCCACGAGGGGGGATTCCGCCCCTGCGGAGTCAGCCGCGGCACAACTGGCCGTCACGGCTGAGCGAATTGGCGGGAACTGGTTTGTCACCGATCTCGCGCCACGATGAAATTCTGTTTCCTCACCGCCGAAGGAGTACCGTCATGCCCATTTCCCGGCTCGCCAGAATCGGCGTGCTCGCAGCGGCCGTCGCGACCGCGGTCAGCCTCGCCTCCGCAGTTCCCGCATCAGCGACCGAAATACCCATTCCGATCTCCTACTCGGTCACCGGCAGCACGGTCGTGAAGAAGACCGGCAGCACTCTCGACCTCGGTCCCGGAAGTCTCGCCGGAAATCTCCTGGTCGACGATCAAACCGGAGCCGTCGGCCTCAACGCCAATCTGCAATTGCCGCCGGCTACGGCGAACATTTCCCTGCTCGCGGGCGGATTCAGGATCAAGGCGAAGGTGACCGTCACCCCGACCGCGCCCGCCACCGGCACGCTCGCGAACGGCACCCTCACCACCCACGAAACCGCGAACATGGAGATCAGCGACATCTGGGCAGGCCCGATCGTGCCCGTCTTCCCGGTGCCGACCGTGCCCGGCAGCTGCACGACCGTCAAGCCGATCGACCTGACCCTTGCCGCGGCGAACGTCGACATCACCAAGCCGATCACGCTCACCGGCAATTACACCATTCCGGACTTCAAGAACTGCTTCATCGCCGACCTCGCACTCGGTGCACTGGTGTCCGGGCCGGACAACACGATCTCGCTGACCCTGACCTCCAAGAACTGATCAACCCCCTGAAAACGGAGTGCCGGAAACTGTTCCGGCACTCCGTTTTCGCATATCCGATCTTCGCGAAATTGTCACGCTCACACGAAACGGCGATACGGTTTACGCGGCCGATGACAAAAGAATCGGTCCAGTCGCCGACTCGCGGACAAGGCACCGACCAGGGTTGTTGCCGACTGAACTCACGGGTAACCTTGGGCTCGCGGCCGGTATTGCTCACCGAGCCGATCCCCGTTCCCGAAAACCTGGTCCGGAACGGAATCCGCGGAAACCTCCGTCCCCACTGCGCAGGGTCGCCGCGAAACTGCAGTCCGATCTAAGGAGAATGGTATGCCCCGGCTCAGCAAACTGTCCACGGGCGTGGTGACCGGCGTCGCGGCAGGCGCGATCGCGGTCCTCACCGCAGGCACGGCCTCGGCCGCCACCGCGACCTACCAGGCCGGCCCCGCGAACTACAGCTGCACGTTCCCGGCCATCCCGCCGCAGACCGTGGCGGTCACGGCGCAGTTCGACGGCCCGGACACGATTCCCGTCAACGGCACCACGACCCCGACCAACGTTTCCGGCACCGCGACCATCACCGCGCTGGTCCACGCGCTGCTCACCGCCGCGGGATACGACGGAATCCGCGGCACCGCCGATGTCCCGATCACCGTCGACAACGGTTCGCTCTCCCCGTCGGACGCCTCCGGCCTGCAGATCCCGGAGCAGATCTACCCGGCGGGCGGCGCGATCACGGTGAACATCGCCCAGACGTCGACGTCGTCGATCCCGACCTACACCGCGCCGAGCAGCCCCGGCACGGTGACGTTCGGCCTCGACACGACGCTCTCCGCCCAGCTCGAATTCCACAAGCCTTCGGACGACAGCTGGACCCCGTGGACCATGACGTGCACCGCGCCGTCGGGCACCAGCTTCAGCCCGTCGGGCACCATTTCCTGACCCTGACTGACGGAGGGGCGGCTGATTGCCGCCCCTCCGTTGTCGTTTCCGGCAGCACACCCGGCGTCGGAGAACCAGCTAGCACCCGAACTTCACGACATGAGAACCCGCGACCGTCGCTCCGCGCAGCAGGAACTGGGAACCGACGTCGAGCGACGAAGCATTCCATCCACTCCACCACGAAACAAAGTTCCTTACCAGCAAAGGGTTCTGCTGCCGCCCCTGCGATGGGACGCGCACCCGAACCGGCACCGGAGAACACTTTTCAACGCGGCAGAAGCCCCTCGACGCTCGGGAGAGCCCGCTCGACGTGCACCCCGGCGACCGCCCTTCCCAGCGCACCAGGAACCGGATTCAGGCCAGGATCCGGGCAGCCAGCCTCGCCAGGCTTCCGGTCGCCGCTTCAGTGCCGGCAGGGCACCGACCGGTCCGTGATCACCAGGCCGAACTCGTACCCCGCCGACGCACCGGTCACCGGCCCGCACACCGGCGGCTTCGGCACCGTCGCCTGGCTGTAGGAGTTGTTGCCCCAGGCGACCAGCGATCCGTCCGCCTTGATCGCCAGGTTGTGGTTCCACCCGGCGTCGATGGCGACAACCCCGGTCTTGGCCGCGGCGGGCACGTCGGTCTGGCCGTAGTTGTCGTGCCCCCAGGCGATCACTCCGCCGTCCTTCAGCGCGAGACTGTGCTCGTACCCGGCAGAAATGGCCGTCACCCCGGACTGCGCCGCAGCGGGAACCGTCGTCTGGCCGAACGTGTTGCTGCCCCAGGCAAGCACCGCTCCGGCCTTCAGCACGAGGTTGTGGTCACCTCCCGCCGAGATCGCGTCGACGCCGGACTCCGCGAAGCCCGGCACGTCCGTCCGGCTGCCCCAGCTCACCACCTGGCCGTTGCGCAGCAACGCGAGGCTGTGCACGGCACTGGAGGAAATCGCGGTCACCCCGCTGGCCACCGATGCCGGAAGCTCCGTCTGGCCGTACCAGTCGTTGCCCCACGCATACACTTTGCCGTTCTTGAGACCGAGACCGTGCAGCCAGCCGGCGGCGATCTGGGCCGTGCCGGACGACAGGTCCGCCGGCACCTCGCTTTCCCCGAAGTTGTTGTCGCCCCAGGCGAGCACAGCACCGCTTTTGAGCGCCAGACCGAACAATCCGCCTGCCGAAACCGCGGAAAGACCCGAGGTAGTGGCCGCGGGCAGTCCCTGCATGCCCCGAGTCCCCCACTGGTAAATGCCCCCAGCCGCGGTCAGTTGCGGCACGTTCGCCGCGCCTGCAGCGCTGCCCGTTGCCTGCGCCTGCGCCTGCGCCGTGACCACGGTGTTCGCCGACTTCGACGGTGGTGCGTTCAGCACGACAGCGGGACCGCTCGACGCCGCCCCCGCACCAACCACGGCGACCGCGGCGACTGCTGCCGCGCCCTTGCCCCATCGCCGGTATCCGGCCGCCATCGCAGCTCCTTCCGCCGAACGTCTGGCAGGGATGATTCCAGCCTCGTGGCCTCTGCGGCGAATGTGGCGATTCTTTGTCAGAATCGGATGAAAGCCCGCCCCCGAACTGTCTCATGAACCTAAGAAAAGCCCTGGCGGGCAAGGGAAATCCCCCGTCGCCCGGCTACGCTTGCGAACCGGCGAAACTCACCGGTAACTTCGCTCGAAAGCCATTCTCCGGACCGCCGGGAGAGGAGGCGCACCATGCCAGAATCACGCGGGCGCCCGGTCCGCCGCCGGACTGCCTCCGTCGCCCTCGCAGTCCTCGGGGTCCTGTCAATCGGCACTGGAGCGCTCACCGGCGTCAGCTCCGCCTCGACCGAGACGCCCATGCCTGCCGCCCCGCCCCCGTCATCAGCCGGTGAGCAGCAGGTCAGCAAAGACATCACCCTCGACTGCCCGTTCGCCGCTCCCGCGGGCTCGCAGCAGATCACCCTCACCGTCTCCGCCGCAGTACCCGCAACGGTGCAGGTCGGGTCCGGGCTGAAGTTCCGTTCTCTTGCCGCGTCTTTCCTGCTGCCGCATGCCGTCGCCGCCCAGCTGGCACCGACCGCGGCGGATGGCATCCGCGGCGGGCTCACTCTTGACTTGACCGCACATCAAGGCGACAAGCACTCCGCGATCCCCACGCCATTCACCGTCGCCGCGACCCCGTTGCCGGAAACCGGCGACGTCAAGCTCACCGCGACCGCGGATCTGCCAGAGCAAGCGATCACTGTCCCCGGCAAAGTCAGCTTCGACATCGGTGCCCCGACCATTGCCTTGAAACCCGCTGCCGACGCCGCCGCCGAAGCGACCCCCGTCGCCTGCACTCTCCTCCCGGACCAGACGACCACCCTGGCGTCGGTCCTCGCCACTCAGCCACCTGCGAACATCCCCGGCCCGTCGAAGCCGGATCCCTCACCGCCACCAGCGCCGCCCGCGGCCGAGCCCAACGCGGTCTCGCCCCAAGACGACGGCTTCCCGCTCGTCACCCCGCTCAACTACGTCCAGGTCACGGCGACTTCGTCGATCTATCGGCTGGGCGCCACCGTGGCCAGCAGCCGGACCGCGATCCTCAACGGATCCTGGACCCTCATCCTCGACCCGCCCGACTACATCCCGCGCGACCCGAGCACGATCTCCGGCGTCGTCGGCTTCCGCCCGGTCACCGCGACCTTCCTCGGTTTCGGATTCGTGCCGGTGAGCGCCACGGTCGAGTTCCTGCCGGTCGACTACCGCAATTCCAAACTGATCGACCTCACCGGCCAGCTCTGGGGCGGCGTCCGCCTGACCACCCATGTCCAGGTGATGGCGCGGATGAGCAATGCCGAAGTCAACGGCGTGCCACTGGATCTCGGCCCGGACTGCGTCACCGCCAAACCGGTATCCCTCAACCTGTCCGGCAAATACAACGCCACGACAGGCGGCATCATCAGCACCGACCCGAATTCGCCCGACCCCGACTACCGCGGTTTCGCCCTGCCGCCGTTCGTCCACTGCGGCACCGCGGAACCGCTCAGCCCGCTGCTCACCGGCATGGCCTCGACCACGACGAACGTCAACCAGGCCAAGGTGGTCAACGTCAACTTCTCTGAATGCGCTTCGAACAAATTCCCAGATCACACCAAGTGCAAGCCGATTCCCGACACACCGCCTCCCAGCTGAAAGCGAACGCCGCCCCGGGCTGCCGAGATCTCAGTACACTTCACCGGCCCGGCGTCGGTCGGACGAGGAGGCGTCGCCGCGCTGACCGAGTTCAGCGGCACGCTTACTCCGACCGGCAACTATCACGCACTATCGCGAGCCGCGGGAACGGACGGGCTTCGAGGGACTGCGAGCGGAGACGTCGTGAATCTTCCCTTGCGTGCCTCCTCAGGCTTCTTGTCGAGTCCTTCCGTATCGGTTTTCACGATTCCAGAAACGAGCAAAATGGCCCGTGTCGGTCGGCGTCGGCAACCCCACAGCACGAACACCCGCCGACGTTCGTCCGCGCATCAGTTCAACCTCTGCGCGGACCACTGAACCAAGCCGCTCAGCGGCGGCTTCGCGAGTCCTCGTAAGAAGTCGGCCGACGACTGGCTGGCACCATGGTCGCCGCGTCGAGAGGCGGCGGCCAAGACAGTCCCGAACGTGGCCGGTCGTCCGCGGCCGCGCGCAAGACCAGTTCCATTTCGAACCGCGCGGCCGGATCGCGCAGCAGTTCGCCGAAGGTCGCCTGCAATTGGCGCATGCGGTAGCGCACCGTCTGCGGGTGGACTTGCAGGCGCTCGGCGATCTCGACCACGTTCCCCTGACTGTCGAGCCAGGCGCGCAACGTTTCGAGAAGCCGATCCTGCTGCTTGTCGGTCATGTCCGCCAAGGGGGCGAAAAGCCGGGTGCGGAGGAGCTCGGTGAGCGCGCCGTCCGAATGCACCAGCAAGGCAGCGAGATGCTCCTCCGCGCGAAGCACCCGCTCACCAGGGATTCGCCCCCGATCGGCGAGAACCAGTGTGCGGCGTGCCCAGCGCAGAGAGTCGGCGAGGCTGGCCAACGGCACGCACGGCCCGACCGACAGCCGGCAATTCGGCAGCGCGGCCTGAAGAGTCGCCAGCCGGGCACCATTGACCGCGCCGGGCACGACGATGCACGGCTCGGCGGAGTCCAGGTCCGCCAGGACATCCGAGTCCAACGTCGCGTGCCGGCGGGCCCTGCCGTTGAGCGGCGATTGGACAGCAATCGGCGACGCCTGCTCCGGCACTGCCCAACCGGTCAGCTGAGCCAACTCCGCGATCGCCTTCGGCGGGGCGGCCGGGACCTCCAGCAGGACGCCGAGCAGCCGTCGCCGCCAAGTGTCCAATGCGCCGGCGGTGCGAGCTTTCGCCTCCAAATAGCCATCCAGTGCGACCGACGCCAATTCGTCCATGAACGCCAACATCGCATCAGCCAGCTGCGACATGACCGCCGACGAAAGGCCGGCCCGCCGTCCGACCCGCATGATCCGGCGCCACGACACGCGCGCGCCGACCCGATACGCCGATTGCAGAGTGTCGAGGCTCCGCCCTTCCCGCATCTCGTTCTGCCCGAGCCGATGGTGCACCTCGTGCGATTGTTCCTTCGACGCCCGCGGGTCGGCGATCTGCGCGACGAACAGCGTGATCGCATACTCGACGCCCGCGCGGATCGATCTCCCGTACGGACCGTCGAGCGGACGCGCGTAGGCGGGAATCGTCGCGCGGATTTCGTCGACGATCTCAGCGGACAGGCTCGCCAGCTCGGGCCGCAGGATCTCGGCGAGTTTGCGTGGCAGCGCAGCCGACGGCACAGCGTGATCGAGTCCCCGCTCCACCGACATCGCAGCTCCTTCGCTCCGCCCCGGTTCCCCGACCGCGCCGCAGCGCTGCCGGGAGCCCCCGCATCCATTGAGGGGTGACACCCGACACATCGAAAAACCAACGCCAAACGTGTCACCGCTCCGCGAAGAAACCGATTTCTTGTCACGTTTGTGACAAGTTCACGAGGTCAGAGGGGCACATCGCGACAACACACCACCAGGCGCGCTACGCCGTGCGTACAAACGGACGCACCAGGGCGCCTGCCTTCAGCGGCGACCCGGCGGGCAGCGAAAACGACCACAGAGCGTCACCCGGCAGAGTCCTCCTCCCTCTTGTAGCATGTGCTTGATACAAGAGGGAGGGGTTCATGATGCAACTCGACACGGCGCTCGCCGTCGCGGGCATCACCGGCCTGTTCGGGCTGATCATCCTGATCGTGTTGTGGCCAGGCGAGAAACAAGGCGTGCGGCTGCTCGCGAAATGGGGCGTGCGGAACCCGACCGCCGACCAGGTGCCGGTGGCCGTGCGCTATCTGCGCCGTCGTCGATTCTGGTATCCGTGGCTGTTCCTCGGCCTGCCCCTCATCCCGGGCACGACGAATCTCGTCGGCGAACGGAACGCGAACTCGCTGGTGTTCGTGGTGCTGCTCGGCGGGCTCGCCGCCGAAATCCTCGCTCAGCGCCCCTCGCGGGAACCCCGCAGGGAAGCCGTGCTCGCACCGCGCGGCGTGCTCGATTTCGCTCCGCTGTGGACGATCATCGTCTCCGGGCTGGCCACCCTCGCCGCCGTCGTGCATCTCGCCGTTTTGCGGCAATGGGGCCTGCTGGCGGTGACAGTCGGCGCGGCCGCGGTGTCGTGGATCATCGTGCTCCTCGCGGTGCGTCGTCCGGCCGCCGGCGACCCGGAAGTCGACCAGGCACTGCGCGTGCGCAGCGCGCGCGTCGCCCTCGGGCTCGGCACCGGAACGGCTGCCACGCTCGGCTGGACGGTCGGCGACCTCACCTCGTTCCTCGCGTTCGTGGCCACCGTCGCCGCGTTCCTCGCGATCGTCGGCCCGCCGCCGAAGCAGCGCGCGACAACCACGGCAGCACGGTAAATGCCGCTGCGAGTAGTGGTCGACGCCGAAAGCGGAGTTCCGCCCTGGCGTCAGGTGCACGACCAGATAGTCCGCGCGATCACGACCGGCTCCCTCGCCCGGGACGCCCGCCTGCCGCCGATCCGTCAGCTTTCGAGGGACCTCGGGCTCGCCTCCGGCACCGTCGCCCGCGTGTACCGCGAGCTCGAGTCCGCCGGCTGGGTCACCACCGCACGAGCACGCGGAACCGTCGTGACCGGCCCGGCCGAGCGACCGGATCCGGGCGCACTGCTTCGCAACGCGGCCGTCGAATACGCCCGGCACAGCCGGGAACTCGGGGTCGCGCCGGACGAAGCCGTCGACGCCGTGCGCGCGGCATTGGCGAGCCTGGACACGCCGTCGCAGTGAATCCGGTCGATCGTCCGGCCGGCGCGGTGTTCGCCGTTCTGTGAACCGTCTTCCGCACGGTCTCGGGCACACCTCCTTCTTGCCCGTGCGTTCCCGTGGTCCACTCACCGGACGAGGCGCGGTCTCACCGCCTCGGCGCGGAGGTTCAGCCCTCCATCAGCACCCTCCCCACCGCGGCCAGCACGGGTTCCAGCGCGGCGACTTCCGTGCCGACGCATTCCGTGATGCCCGCACCGACGACCTCCATTCCGGAAAGCCCGTCGATTGCTTCGGCCAATTCAGCGATCGTGAGCCCGCCGGGCTCCGGATAATTCACTCCGGGGAACTCTTCGGGATCAAGAATGTCCAAATCCACATGCAGATAAACGCGGTCCGCTCCCGCGGCGTTCAGCGCTCCGGCGACGTCGTCGGAGCGCACGGCGAGGCCGCCGGCAATGGCTTCCTCTTCCGCGGAATCGAGCGAGCGGGTGCCGAACAGCACTGCTTGGCCGCGTTCGATCGCCGGGCTTGCCGCGAAATCCTTGTCGCCCTCGCCGAGCAACGACCGCAGCACCATGCCGTGATAGGCGCCCGAGGGCGAGGAATCCGCCGTGTTCAAGTCCGCGTGCGCGTCGAACCACGCGACGCCAAGCGTTGCGCCGTAACGGAAACGCGCGACACCGACCGGGACCAGCTCGACGCCGCAGTCGCCGCCGATCGTGAGCACCGGGCCTTCCGGCGCTTCGAGCGCAGCGAGCTGCAACTGCCGGTTCGTGCCCGTGAGCACGGACCGGTTGGCTATTCCGGCGACGACGTCGGACGTCGCTGCGTCCTGGCGTACGTGGTGCACCGGCTTGCCGAGCACGTGCCCGGCCAGTTCGGAAAGTGCGCGGCAGCCCTCGACCAGCCCCTTGGCTCGGGGACTGATCGCGCCCTGCCATTGCGGCACCGCGTTGATCAGCATGCTTCGACGCTAGCGCGAACCCCCCGGAAAAAGCGAGCCGTAAATGGTGCGAGGGGTCCCTTCGCTCCGTTTTGGAGCGAAGGGACCCCTCGCACGAGAAAAAGTGGCGCGGGAGCGGGCTATTCGAGCACGATGAGAAGGTCTCCGCCCTCGACCTGCTGAACGGAGGTGATTGCCAGCCGACCGACTTTGCCCGCCGCCGAAGCGGTGATCGACGCTTCCATCTTCATGGCCTCGATCGTCGCTACGGTCGCCCCTGCCGCCACCTGGTCGCCCTCGGCCACCTGCAGCGTCACCACGCCCGCGAACGGCGCAGCGATCTGCTTCGGGTTGCCCTTCTCGGCCTTTTCGGTGGCCGGGATGTCCGAGGCGATGGAGCGGTCCCGGATCTGGATCGGCCGGAGCTGGCCGTTGAGCGTGGACATGACGGTCCGCATGCCGCGTTCGTCGGCCTCGCCGATGGCTTCCAGTTCGATGAGCAGCCGGACGCCGGGCTCAAGGTCCACCGAGTACTCCTCGCCCGGGCGCAGACCGTAGAAGAAGTCCTTGCTCGGAAGCACGCTGGTGTCGCCGTAGGCGTCGCGGTGTGCGAGGAATTCCTTGGTGGGCCCGGGGAACAGCAGCCGGTTCAGCGCGCCGCGGCGGTTGTCGGCGAGTTCCTTGTGGTCCTCTTCGGACAGTTCGACGACCGGTTTCGCCGCCGAACGGCCTTCGAGCGCCTTGGTGCGGAACGGTTCCGGCCAGCCGCCGGGCGGGTCGCCCAGCTCGCCGCGCAGGAAGCCGATCACCGAGTCCGGGATGTCGAACTTGTTCGGCTCCGCCTCGAAGTCCGCCGGGGAAACGCCGGCGCCGACGAGGTGCAGCGCGAGGTCGCCGACCACTTTGGACGAAGGCGTGACCTTCACGAGGTGGCCGAGGATCTTGTCCGCCGCGGCGTACATGGCCTCGATGTCCTCGAACCGGTCGCCGAGGCCCAGCGCGATCGCCTGCGTGCGCAGGTTGGAGAGCTGACCGCCGGGGATCTCGTGGTCGTAGACGCGCCCGGTGGGCGACGCGAGACCAGCCTCGAACGGGGCGTAGATCTTGCGGACGCTCTCCCAGTACGGCTCCAGGTCGCCGATCGCGTGCAGGTCGAGGCCGGTGCTGCGATCGGAGTGGTCGGTGGCCGCGACGATCGAGCCGAGCGACGGCTGCGACGTGGTGCCCGCCATCGACGACACGGCGCCGTCCACTGCGTCGGCGCCTGCCTGGATGGCGGCCAGGTAGGTGGCGAGCTGACCGCCGGCGGTGTCGTGCGTGTGGATGTGCACCGGAAGGTCGAATTCCTTGCGCAGCGCGGTCACCAGCCGGGCCGCGGCGGGCGCGCGGAGCAGGCCTGCCATGTCCTTGATGGCCAGGACGTGCGCGCCGGCTCCGACGATCTGCTCGGCGAGCTTGAGGTAGTAGTCGAGCGTGTAGAGCTTTTCGTTCGGGTCCGACAGATCGGAGGTGTAGCAGAGCGCGACCTCGGCGACCGCGGTGCCGGTGGCCCGGACGGCTTCGATGGCGGGCCGCATCTGCTCGACGTCGTTGAGGGCGTCGAAGATGCGGAAGATGTCGATGCCGGTCGCGGTGGCCTCCTCGACGAAGGCCGTGGTGACCTCGGTCGGGTAAGGCGTGTATCCCACGGTGTTGCGGCCGCGCAGAAGCATCTGCAGACAGATGTTCGGCACTGCCTTGCGCAGTTGCTCCAGCCGCTCCCACGGGTCCTCGGCGAGGAACCGCAGCGCGACATCGTAGGTCGCGCCGCCCCAGCACTCCAGGGACAGCAGCTGCGGCACCGTCGCGGCGACGACCGGGGCGACGGCGAGCAGGTCCTTGGTCCGGACGCGTGTCGCGAGCAGCGACTGGTGCGCGTCGCGGAAGGTGGTGTCGGTGACGCCGAGCTGCGGGGTTTCCCGCAGCCAGCGCGCGAATCCCTCCGGCCCGAGTTCGGTCAGCTTCTGCTTGGAGCCGTCCGCAGGAGTGAGATCCGCGGGCAGCTTCGGCAGCTTCGTCACGGCCTCGGGCGTGCGCGGACGCTCGCCGTTCGGCCGGTTCACCGTCTGATCGGCGAGATAGGTCAGCAGACGCGTGCCGCGGTCGGCGGAGTGCCGGGCGGTCAGCAGGTGCGGCCGTTCCTCGATGAACGACGTGGTGACGTTGCCCGCGCGGAAGTCCGGGTCGTCCAGCACCGCCTGGAGGAACGGGATGTTCGTCGCCACGCCGCGGATCCGGAACTCGGCGACCGCGCGGCGGGCGCGGCCGACCGCGGTGCGGAAATCGCGGCCGCGGCAGGTGAGTTTCACCAGCAGCGAATCGAAGTGGGCGCTGATCTCGGTGCCGGAGAACGCGGTTCCGCCGTCGAGCCGGATGCCCGAACCGCCCGGCGAGCGGTAGGCGCTGATCATGCCGATGTCCGGCCGGAAACCGTTGGCCGGGTCCTCGGTCGTGATGCGGCACTGGAGCGCGGCGCCGCGCAGGTAGATCTTGTCCTGCGACAGGCCGAGGTCGGCGAGGGTTTCCCCGGAAGCGATCCGCAGCTGGGACTGCACGAGGTCGACGTCGGTGACCTCTTCGGTGACCGTGTGCTCGACCTGGATGCGCGGGTTCATCTCGATGAACACGTGCTTGCCCTCGCGGTCCAGCAGGAATTCGACGGTGCCCGCGTTGCGGTAGCCGATCTGCCTGGCGAATTTCACGGCGTCGGCGCAGATGCGGTCGCGCAGTTCGGGGTCGAGGTTCGGCGCGGGGGCCAGCTCGACGACCTTCTGGTGGCGGCGCTGCACGGAACAGTCGCGCTCGAAGAGGTGGATCACGTTGCCCTCGCCGTCGGCGAGGATCTGGACCTCGATGTGCCGCGGCTCGACCACGGCCTTCTCCAGGAACACGGTCGGATCGCCGAACGCGGACTCGGCCTCGCGCGCGGCGGCCTCGATCGACTCGCGCAGCAAAGCCGGGTCCTCGACGCGGCGCATGCCTCGGCCACCGCCGCCTGCGACCGCCTTGACGAACACCGGGAAGCCGAGTTCGTCGGCCGCCGCGACCAGTTCGTCGACGTTGCTGGACGGCTCCGACGAGCCGAGCACCGGGACCCCGGCCTCGCGCGCCGCCTTGACCGCGCGCGCCTTGTTCCCGGTCAGTTCGAGGATTTCGGCGCTCGGGCCGACGAAGGTGATCCCCGCTTCTTCGCAGGCCATGGCCAGGTCGGGGTTCTCCGACAGGAAGCCATAACCCGGATAGACCGCGTCCGCGCCCGCCTTCTTGGCGGCCTTGACGATCTCCTCGACCGACAGATAGGCGCGGACCGGATGGCCCGGTTCGCCGATCTCGTAGGCCTCGTCGGCCTTCAGCCGGTGCAGCGAGTTGCGGTCTTCGTGCGGAAACACGGCGACTGTGCCCGCGCCCAGTTCGTAACCTGCGCGGAACGCCCGGATCGCGATTTCGCCGCGATTGGCCACCAGCACTTTGCGGAACATGCCCGGTCCTTCCCTTTTCGGATCGGTATCGAAGGCACGTTACCCGGTTCGTCCCGCGGTGCGGGAGCCGTAGTCCAAGTGATGGACATCATGCACGCCGACCTGCATGCATGATGCTGGCCGAGCCGCCGCGCCGCAACCGTCAGGGCGTTCCCGCAGGCAGTGTGCACAGGAGCCGATTCGCGGTTCCGGAGGGCGCATTCTTGACCACGTTCTGCGTTGCGTCCTGCACAATTGCTTCCCCGACCGCATTGGGCGCGGCGTCGGGACGGGCGGACCGGTAGAGGGTCACCGCGCCCGCGGTCACCGCGGCGGCCATCGAGGTGCCGGACAGCGTCCCGACATCGGCTGTTCCGGCGATCGGCGCGGGGATGTCGACGCCCGGTGCGTACAGATCGAGCGGCGTGCCGAAGTTCGAGAACGGCGCGACCTGGTCCTGGACGTCGGTCGCACCCACGGTGAGGGCTTCCGGAACTCGGGCAGGCGAGCTCTGGCCGGCGTCGGCGCTGCCCTCGCCTGCCGGAACCACGATCGGCATCACCGCCGCGACTCCCTTGACCGCGTTGTCGAGCTGCTCGTTCGGCACGCCGCCGATGCCCAGGACCGCGACCGCAGGCTGGTGTGCGTTCCGGGCGACCCAGTTCAGCCCGGCGATGATCGTGTCGGTGGCGCCGCCGCCTGCTTTGTCGAGCACTCGGACCGGGAAGATCTGCGCGCCTTTGGCGACGCCGTAGCTGTGTCCCGCAACGATTCCCGCGACGCGGGTGCCATGGCCGTTGGTGTCCGACGTGTCCGGGCCGGTGGTGAGGAAATCCTTGCCAGGCATGACCCGGCCCTGCAGATCCGGGTGTTTGGCATCGACGCCGCTGTCGATCACGTAGACGGTGACGCCGGAGCCGTCCGAGTCGTAGTGGTACTTCTGATCGAGGCCGGTTCGCTGGTCGATCCGGTCGAGCGCCCAGCTCGGCGGGTTGGCCTGCGTCCCGCTCGCCGCTAACGCGGCCGGTTGCACCCCGGCGACCAGCAGAAATGTCAGAGTTGCCGAAAAAAGGCCACGCGCCGCTCGGTTCCGCATGCCTGCGGTCGTATCCCGGTGGCCCTTCAGCGGCAACTCGACGTCACACGATGGGCTGGTCCCGGTCCAGCGTCCGCCCGCCCCGACGCACTGACAAGCGAAGGACAGGGGGACGATGAACGGCATCTATCGATCTTTCGCCGCTACGGGGCGAACGGCAGTCCGACCTACGCGTCTCGCCGCTGCGTGGCCAATGGTTGACCGGTCGAGAGCTTTTGCCGCTCACTGGCCAACCGTTGGCAGACTGACAGTTACTTCGCCGGCGGGACGTGCGCGCTCACCGACATCGTCGGCAAGTAGACCAGCGCGTCGAAGGCTTGCACGACGTCGACCTTCGTGAACATGTGCGCGTGCCGCATGCTCGACGGTCCGGTCAGGCCCCGCGCCCGGTCTTGCCGCAAATCGACCACGCACGGATCCTCGCCGGCCAATGCCGCTTCGACACTGCCCTCGGCGGGCGGCTCCAACTCCTGTTCGAAGACCCGGAAGCCGAGACGCTCGCTCTCGTCCGGTTCGAGACCGGTGGTCGCACCAGTGCCCGCGGTGAGGCCAAGGGCGAAGTAATCGTCGCCGAACTCCTCGGCGAGGTGTGTGCCCGCGGAAGGGAACGCCATGGTCGGCAAAGCGGCGAACGGCACTCGCTGCAGGTGTCCGTTGTGGACCATCACCACGATCTTCTCGCCTTCGCCGTACAGCTTGCGAAGCAGCTTCACAGTTGCGGCCATGTACGTGTCGCGAGACGACCCCTGGAGCGACGGCGCCGTCCCCGCCATCATCGCGCTCAACTCGCGCAAGTACGCGTCGACGCGAAGCGCGCCGACCGCGTGGTGCTCGGCGATCGCATATCGGGCCGGCTCGCTCCGTTGCCGATAAACTGGCGACAGAGAACGAAGGTGCGCTACGAGAGTCGTCAACGCAGCCGTGGCCGCGTCTCGTTCCGTGGCGGCCATTGCCGCATAACGGCCAGGCGCGACCGCGCTGCTGACCGCCGAATACGGCTCGGACGCGGCGATCGCGGCGTCGACCAGCGGAAGCACCTCCGGATCGACCTCCGCCACGAAGCCGCGGACAATCCGCAACGCCGGCTGCGGTGAACCGCTCGAACTGGGCAGGTCGAGTCCGGAGAAGCGGATGCCGCCGTGACTGCGCATCCACGTCAGCATTTCGTGCGCCTCGACCGACTCGCCGAGAGAGAAGGTGAATCCTTCTCGCCCGACCTCGGCGACCGTGCCGGGACCGCCGTTCAGCCACTGCTGCACCAGGTCGCCCTCGGCGAATCCCGATTCGAAACCGAGCACCGTGAACCCGTGGTCCTCGACGAGACGGCGAAGCAACCGGGCGCGAAGTTCGCCGAACTCGCGGATGTGGTGGTTGTTCTCGCCGATCGCGACGATGCGCGCGTCGCCGATCAGGCCGGTGATCGAGGCGACGTCGCCGTCCAGCGGCGAACGGGTGCTCAGCGGTGTCATACTGAGGACACTAATGCAACAGGGGTAGCGATTGGCAACTGAGTTACCGGGGACCAGCAGACCGGGCGGGCGAACGGAACGCACGCGCGTCGCCGTTTTGCGCGCGACGCTCGATCTGCTGGCGGAGGTCGGGTTCACCGAGCTGACGGTCGAGGCCGTCGCCGAACGGTCGGGCGTGCACAAGACGACGGTTTACCGGCGGTGGGAGTCACGCGAAGGACTGGTCGCGGCCGCGCTGCGGTCCGGTGCCGGCGAACCGTGGAGCCCTGCGGACACCGGTTCGCTTGTCGCCGATTTGCGGCGAATGGCGTTGGACGTGGTGCACGCGTTGACCACGCCGGGGCAACGCGAGTTGCCGACCGCCGCGGTGCTGGCGGCCTTCCACTCGGCACAGGCGGCCGAGGCGTTGCGGGATTTCTATCGGGATCGGCATGCCCGAGCCGCGGTGATCGTGGAGCGGGCGGCGGCGCGCGGGGAGGTGCCGGCCGACACCGATCCGGACGAGGTGACGCGGACGGTGTGCGGGCCGGTGTTCTACCGGTTGTTCGTGTCGCGGGAGCCGGTGTCGGAGGAGACGGCTGAGGTCGCGGCGGAGGCTGGGGCTGCGGCTGCCCGGGCGGGGGTGTTGAGGAGGCGGTCGCCGGGGGATGGCGACAGGGGTTGATTCCGGGGTGGGGGCTTGTTGCCGGAAACGGCGACGGGTGGAGGCGGGCTGGCTTTCGCCGCAAACGGCGAAAGCAGGCTGCGGCTGAACGATGGGCTGGCCAGACGCTCGCAGCAAAGCAGTGGCCAGCCAGGCGAAGCCAGACGCCGGGCACCGGGCACCGGGCACCGGGCACCGGGCACCGGGCACCGGGCACCGGGCACCAGACGCCGGGCACCAGACGCCGGGCACCAGACGCCGGGCACCAGACGCCGGGCACCAGACGCCGGGCACCAGACGCCGGGCACCGGGCACCGGGCACCGGGCACCGGGCACCGGGCACCGGGCACCGGGCACCGGGCACCGGGCACCGGGCACCGGGCACCGGGCACCGGGCACCGGGCACCGGGCACCGGGCACCGGGCACCGGGCACCGGGCACCGGGCACCGGGCGATCGTCGCCGACGAGCGGTATCCGGAGCGACGTTGGCGGGCGAGACGCGCGGAGGGTCGCCGTCAAAGCGGCAACACGCGACGCGGACTTGTGGACCAAGCGGACCAGACAGTCGCCGCCTAACGGCAACAGACCGAGCAAGCTGGCCAGCAACCTCCTAGACAAATCGCCGCCCAGCGGCGACGAGTCCGAACGCACGAGGCGGGCGAAATCAAGCAGCCGCCACAAGACGGCCGTCGGCAAAGCCCAAGAAAGACGCCTACCCCAACGCCAACCGGTACCGGACCTCCTCCAAGGTCACCGCACCGTCGGAGATCGTCTCGACCTTGGCCTTTCCGTCAGTGACCCACCCGGCCCGTTCGTAGAACTTCCGGGCCCTCGTGTTCGTCGACAGCACCCACAGCGTCGCCGCATCGAACTGGGCCGACAGGCCGCGCACGCACTCCTCGTGCAGTGCTCGGCCCATTCCCCGGCTCCATTCGGACGGGAGGAGGTAGATCGACGACAGTTCGCCCGTCTTCGAGGCGGCATCGTCGTCCCGGCTGGGGCCGAAGACTGCGAAGCCGGTGATCTTCTCGCCGGTGCCTGCCACCAGGACGGTGTGCGGGCGGGAAGTGTCCGCCAGGCTCGATGCCCAGCCCTTTTCCCGCGTCTCGACCGAAAGGCCGGAGAGGAACTCGTCCGGCAGCAAACCCGCGTAGGCCGCTTGCCAGGAACCGACGTGAACGGCTGCGATGGCCGCCGCGTCTTCCGGGGTCGCGGGGCGGATCACGAGGTCGGGCACCATTCCTCCAGAGGCTCGGCAGGCGACGATCGGCTACGGGCAGTTCAGCACAAAAGCCCACGTGCCCGCATGCGGTTTAGCCAAGTGACCACAAAGGACAGTCAGCGCCGCGAAGTCGGGCAAAGGCGCCGAAAGCCACCGGGGAGTGCGTTCGGGCAAGGGTTCCGGGAGTTCAGGCATCGCCGCCCCGCCCGGAAGGCTCCTTGGCCGCCCGGCCGATAGCCTCGTCGGATTGGCGGGTCAGCTCCGCTCGTTCGTCATGCCCGTGCGCACCAGGAAATGGGACACTCGATGACCAACCCGTTGATCGCGCCGGTGAAGGATTCCACGACCGCGATGTCCGGGATTCCTTTGCTGGAGGACGCGACCGGCCTCAAGACCGCGATCGAGAGCAAGAACTGGGCGGCCGTCGCGATCGGGGCGGTGGGCACGGCGCTCGACGTGCTCACCGCGGTGATGGATCCGTTCGGCGCGATCTTCGCCGCGGGGGTCGGGTGGCTGATGGAGCATGTCGGGCCGCTCAAGGAGGCGCTGGACGCGCTCACGGGGAAGGCCGACGAGATCAAGTCCCAGGCGGAGACCTGGACGAATGTCGCCAAGGAGCTCGAGACCGTTTCGGTTGAGCTGACCGAGCTGGTCAAGAAGGATCTGCAGGACTGGAACGGCGAAGCGGCCGACACCTACCGCAAGAAGGCGGAAGACACCTCCGCGCTGATCGCCAGCGCGCAGAAGGGCAGCGAGGGCGCGGCGAGCGGCGTCAAGACCGCGGGCGAGATCGTCGCGGCGGTCCGGTCGCTGGTGCGGGACACGATCGCCGATCTCGTCGGGCACCTGATCTCGTGGGCGTTGCAGGTCGTGTTCACGCTCGGGATCGGGATGGCCTGGGTCGTGCCGCAGGTGATTTCCGCGGTGGCGAAGACGGCGTCGAAGATCGGCCAGGTCACCACGAAGCTGGTGCAGGCGCTCAAGGCGTTGATCCCGCTGCTGAAGAAGGCCGGGACGTTGTTCGGCGACGCCGGCAAAGCGTTGAAGGGGCTCAAGAGCGGCAAGGGCGCGCCGACGCACGCGCCCAAGGACATCAACGTCAAGTCCGGGAAACCTAAGTCCAGCGCCAAAGACGAAAGCACCGCGGCGTCCGGCGATCACAGCGGGAACACCGGTCAGCACGGCGGCGGCGGCCACCACCAGTCGGACAAGCCCGAGGCGGGACCCGACGGGCCGAGCGGGGTCCAGGGCGGGCTGGACGGGCACACGTCGGCGTCCGGGGCACGCGGCGGGCAGGGCGGTGCGCGGTCGCTGGACGAGCAGGGCGAGAACTCGCGGTCACTGGAAAAGATCTGCACCACCGGCGACCCGATCGACGTCGCGAGCGGGCAGATGGTGCTGACCGAGACCGACGCCGCGTTCCGCAGTGCGCTGCCGATGGTCTTCGAGCGCGCGCACTTCTCGGCCTTCCGCGCGGGCGGCTGGCTGGGCGGGGCTTGGGTGTCCACTTTGGACGAGCGGGTCGAGGTGCACGACGACCAGGTGTGGTTCGCCGCCTCGGACGGGACCGTTCAGGTCTTCCCGCGGCCACGCGGCGACGAATGGGTGGCGGCCGAGCACGGGCCCGCGCGGTTCCTCGCCCAGGAACCCGGCGGCGGGTTCGTCATCGAGGACCGGGAACGGCAACGGGTTCTCACCTTCGAGCGCGGCACCAGGCAGATCCGGCCGATCCGCTCGATCGCCGACCGCAACGACGAGCACATCTACTTCGAGCGCGACCCGCGCGGCACGCCGATCGCGATGCGGCACAGCGGCGGCTACCGGATCGAGATCGCGACCGAGGGCGGTCTCGTCACCGGGCTGTCGACGGTCAGCTGCGACGGCGCCGAGGTGCACTTGGTCCGCTACGGCTACGTCAACGGCAACCTCACCGAGGTCACGAACGAATCCGGCCTCCCGTTCCGGTACGCCTACGACCGTTCGGGCCGGATCGAGGCCTGGACCGACCGCAACGGCGAGTGGTACCGCTTCCACTACGACCCCTCCGGCCGGGTCGTGCGCACCGAGGGCTCCGGCGGCTGCCTCACCGTCACCATGGAATACGACCTGGTCAACCTGGTCACCCACGTCGTCGATTCGCTGGGGCACCGCAGTGCCTTCCACCTGAACGAATCGGGCCAGCTCGTCCGCGAGGTCAACGCGCTCGGCGCCTCGCGCAGCTACGAATGGGACGCCCGCGACCGGCTGCTCAGCGAGACCGACGAGCTCGGCCGCACGCAGCGCTACCGCTACGACGAGCTGAACAACCTGATCGGCGCGCGCCGGCCGGACGGCACGGAATGGTCCGTCGAACGCAACGAATTCGGCCAGCCGGTGCACCTGATCGAGGCGCCTGGCATCGAAACCCGGTGGGAGTACGACCAGCGCGGCAACGTGACCCGCCTCGTCGACCCCGGCGGCGGCGTCACGGTCTACACCTACGACGAGTGGGGTCACCTCGCGTCGGTGACCGATCCGGCGGGTGTGAAGCTGACCGTGGTGTCCGACGACGCGGGCAATCCGATCACGGTGACCGATCCGCACGGCGCGACGACCGCCTATCGCTACGACTGTTTCGGCAGGCTCTCCTCGACGGTCGACCCGACCGGCGCGGTCGAGGAATTCGGCTACACCGTCGACGGTTCGCTCGCCTGGCACCGCCGCGCGGACGGGTCCATGGAGGAATGGCATTACGACGGCGAGGGCAACAACCGCCTGCACGCCGACGCGTCGTCCGCGATCACCCAGCAGGAAGTGACCCACTTCGACCTGGTCTCCGCCGAGATCCGGCCGGACGGCACCCGGCTCGGATACTCCTACGACACCGAACTGCGGCTGACCGGCGTCACCAACGAACACGGCCAGGTCTGGCGCTACGAGTACGACCCGGCCGGAAACCTCGTCCGCGAAACCGATTTCGGCGGGGCGTCCTCGACCTACCGCTACAACGCCGCCGGCGAGCTGACCGAGATCCGCAGCCAGTCCGGCGACGTCGTGACCATGCGGCGCGATCTGCGCGGCAACCTCGTCGAGGAGGTCGTCGAAGGGCCGTCCGGGACCGTGCGCACCCGGTTCGAGCACGACGTCCTCGGGCAGCTCGCCGCCGTCGACGACGGGACCACGCGCGTCGAGTTCACCCGGGACGCGGCCGGTCGCGTGATCGCCGAGACGGTCAACGGGCGCACTCTCCGTTCCGAGTACGACAGCGCGGGCAACCTGGTCCGGCGGCAGACGCCGTCCGGAGCGGAAAGCGCTTGGGAGTACAGCGAAGCCGGCGAACTCGCCGCGCTGCACACCGCGGGCCGGACGACCCGGTTCGAGTACGACCCGGCAGGCCGCGAGGTCCGCCGCACGTTCGGCCAGGGCGCGGCGGTCCTGCGCGCCTGGGACCCGGCCGGGCAGCTTTCCGGGCAGGCCGTGCGCGCCGCGTCCGGCGAACTGGGCCGGGACCGGCGCTACCACTACCGGCCCGACGGCCTTCCCGCCCGGATCGACGACCAGACGTCCGGTTCGCGCTGGTTCACCCTCGACGTCCGGGGGCGGGTCACCTCGGTCCGCGCCGACGGCTGGAGCGAGCAGTACGCCTACGACGCGACCGGACGGCTCGTCGACGCCGCCTGGCCCGCGCCGGAAGAGGAGGACCGGCTCGGCAGGCGCGCGGGCCCGGCTTCGGTGATCACCGAGGCGGGCGCGGTCCGCTACACCTACGACGACGCCGGACGGATGCTCACCCGCCGGCACGAGGACGGGCGGACCTGGGAGTACGCCTGGGGTCCGCTGGAACGCCTCGCCTCGGTCCGGGTCCCGGACGGCACCTCCTGGCGCTACTCCTACGACCCGCTCGGCCGCCGGATCCGCAAGGAGCACTTCGCCGCCGACGGGAAGACCTCGCTCGAACGCGTCGACTTCGCCTGGGACGGCGACACTCTGGTCGAGGAAACCCGTACCGCCGACGGCACGGCCGAAACGACCGTGTGGGACTACGAACCGGATACCTTCCGGCCGCTGCTGCAACGCCGCCGTCCCGTTCCGGCGGACTCGCAGGACCGGATCGACGAGCAGTTCTTCGCCATCGTGGCCGAACCGTCCGGAACGCCGACCGAATTGCTCGACGACAACGGCGAAATCGTCTGGCACGCGCGCACCAGCCTGTTCGGCCTCGTGGTCGACGCGGCGGGGGAAACCGGGACGCCGCTGCGCTTCCAGGGCCAGTACTTCGACGCGGAAACCGGTCTGCATTACAACCTGCACCGCTACTACGACCCGGCGCTCGCCCGCTACGTCAGCCCCGACCCGATCGGGCTGGCCGGCGGGCCGGACCCGCACGCCTACGTCAGCAACCCGCACGTCCTGGTCGACCCGCTCGGCCTCGCGGGCAGCAACTGCTCGAAGCGCAGTCCCAGTCCCGACCCGTACGACCGCGGTCCCAGCCTCACGCCGGACCCCGCCGGCCGCTCCCGGAAGCAGTCCCCCGGCGGGACTGTGTACGTGGAACACAAGAAATCCGGCCCGAAAGACCGGCGCACCCACTACGGGTACGCCAACCTGTCCCACAGCAGCAAGGCGATGCGGCCGATCTTCGAACGCAACGCGGTGTCCCCGCCGCCTTCCTTCAAGAAGCGCGGCGAGGACACCAAGTGGTACATGGACCCGAACCGGCGCTACCACACCCGCGACTACCAGGGAAACCCGACTGGGATCGTCAAGGGCCACAGCAATCTCGTCATGGGGCACAACCCCTCGGCCAGCACGCATTTCAACAAAGAGGGCTACAAGAACGACCGCCCGGCGAACAAGGCGCACAACGCCGACCCCAACTCGTTCGGCTGGCTCGAGAAGCGCGCCAACTCCAACGCCAGCGGCGGCAAGGAACCGCGCTACCGGGACACGACCCCGAGCAATGGCGCGAACGAGGTGTGGTGGAAGAAGGGCACCCCCGGCTACCGCGGAAACCCGGTCGCGGACTGGGTTCCCGAGGTCAAGACCGTGAAGCCGAGCAGCAGCAGCTACGGCGGCAGCAGCCACTCCGGCGGCTACGGCGGCGGCGGGTACTCCGGCGGCAGCGGGCACCACAGCTACAGCGGCGGGCACGCCGGGTCGTCCTCGAGTTCGGCGCCTTACATCCGAACCGTTCAGCCGCCGAGCAGCAGCCACTACAGCAGCAGCTACCACCCGAGCGGCGGCTATCCCGGCGGCAGCAGCAGTTACTACCCGAGCAGCAGCAGCCATTCCAGCAGTAGCTACTACCCGAGCGGCAGCGGTCGCAACGGCACCCAATACGTCTACGGGCCCAGCACCAGCAGTCACTACGGCAGCAGCTACGGAGGCGGACACAGCAGCAGCCACGGCGGCACCGGCACTTACGGGAGCAGCAGCTACGGAGGCGGTTACGGCGGCAGCTCCAGCAAGCGGAAGTACGACTCGGACGACGACCTCTACGGAGCCGACTGACCACGACAAGCGAAGCGGCGGGGCCGGAATTCCCGGCCCCGCCGCCGCGAAAGGGGTCAGCTCTTCTCCAGGTACTCCGCCCGCTCCAGGTCGACCACGTCCGCCACCATCTGCGCCAGGCCCGGCAGCGACTTCAGCTCCGGATCGCCCGTCACGATCTCCTGAGCCTGCTCCCGCGCCTCAGTGATCACATCCTCGTCCCGCAGCAACGACAGCAGCTTCAGCCCAGACCGCTTGCCCGACTGCGCCGCGCCGAGAATGTCGCCTTCCCGGCGCAATTCCAGGTCCAATCGGGACAGTTCGAAACCGTCCGTTGTGGACTCGACCGCGGCCAGCCGTTCGCGCGTGGAAGTACCGTCCAGGGTTTCCGTCACCAGCAAGCACAATCCGGGCACACTCCCCCGGCCGACCCGGCCGCGCAGCTGATGCAGCTGGCTCACGCCGAAGCGGTCGGCGTCGAGGATGACCATCGCCGTCGCGTTGGGGACGTTCACGCCGACCTCGACCACGGTCGTCGCGACCAGCACCTCGACCTTCCCGGCGCCGAACGCCTGCATGACGGCGTCCTTCTCGTCCGTCGGCATCCGGCCGTGCAGGGCGGCGATCTTCAAGCCCTTCAACGCGCCGTTGGCGAGGTCCGGCGCGACGTCCAGCACCGCGAGCGGCGGCCGCTTGTCGCTCTTGTCCGACGGCGGTTCGTCGCCGATCCGCGGGCACACGACGTAGGCCTGGTGTCCCTTGCCGACTTCCTCGCTGACCCGCTGCCACACCCGGTCGAACCACGCGGGCTTCTCCGCGACCGGCACGACCGTCGTCTTGATCGGCGAACGGCCGACCGGCATTTCGCGCAGCGCGGAGATTTCCAAGTCGCCGTAGACCGTCATGGCGACCGTGCGCGGGATCGGCGTCGCCGTCATGACCAGCACGTGCGGGCTCGTCGAATCGGCTCCGCGCGAACGCAACGCGTCCCGTTGCTCGACGCCGAACCGGTGCTGTTCGTCCACGACCACGAGCCCGAGGTCGGCGAACTGCACGGTGTCCTGGATCAGCGCGTGCGTGCCGACGACGATGCCCGCCTCGCCGCTTACCGTCTCCAGCAACGCTTTCTTGCGTTCCTTCGCGCCCATCGACCCGGTGAGCAGCGTGATCCGGGTCGAGTTCTCGGCCGCGCCGAGTTCGCCCGCCATGCCGATGTCGCCGAGCATTTCGCGCAGCGAGCGCGCGTGCTGCGCGGCGAGTACCTCGGTGGGCGCGAGCATCGCCGCCTGGCGTCCGGAGTCGACGACCTGGAGCATCGCCCGCAGCGCGACCACGGTCTTGCCGGAACCGACCTCGCCCTGCAGCAGCCGGTTCATCGGATGCTCGGTCGACAGGTCGGCCGCGATCTCGTCGCCGATCGCGCGCTGGCCCGCGGTGAGGTCGAACGGCAGCCGCTTGTCGAACGCGTCCAGCAAGCCGCCGTCGACGTGCGGGCTCGCCTTCGCCGGACGCGACACCGCGGAATGCCGTCGCTGCGCGAAAATCAGCTGCACGGCCATCGCTTCGTCCCACTTGAGCCGATGCCGCGACGTCTCCAGGTGCGCCCAGTCCTCCGGGCGGTGGATGCCGCGCAGCGCGCGCTCGAGGCCGGGCAGTCCGTGCCGTTTGCGCAGCTCCTCGGGCATCGGGTCCTCGCCGACCTCCAGCACGTCCAGCACCTGCCGCACGCATTTGGCGATCGACCAGGTCGGCATGCCTTGCGCCGCCGGGTAAACCGGGATGATCTCGGCGAGGAAGTTGTCGACCGCCTCGGCCTCGCGTTCGGCGTCGAGCAGTTCGTACTCCGGGTTGGCCAGCTGCAGCGTGTCCCGGAACGCGGTGACCTTGCCCGCGAACAGCCCGGTCTTGCCGGGGGCCAGCTCCTTCTCGCGCCACGCCTGGTTGAAGAACGCGCACGCGAGCCGCCGCTTGCCGTCGGTGATCACCATGTCGAGGATGGTGCCGTTGCGGGATTTCATCCGCCGCTTGCTGATCTTCTCGATCCGCGCCAGCACGGTCGCGTGCTCGCCGAGCTCCAGCCCGGCGATGTCGGTCAGCTCGCCGCGTTCGGCGTAGCGGCGCGGATAGTGGCGCAGCAGATCCGAAACCGTCTCGATGTCGAGCGCGCTCGAGAGCGCCTTCGCCGTTTTCGCGCCCAGCAGCAGCGGGAGCTTGTCGCGAAGCCCGGCCATGATTATTCGACCCCCATCAGCAGCACAGCGTCGCTTTGACCGCCGGCGTAACTCGTCAACTCCACCTCGGGGTGCTCCAGCCGCAGTTGTTCGGCGAGCTCGGCGGCCACCCTCGGCGGAGCGTCCGCCCCGCTCAGGACGGTGACCAGCTCGCCGCCGAGCGCCAGCATCCGGTTCAGCACGCTGACCGCGGCCGCGACGAGATTCGTCGCCGACGCCGGGGCGGGCTCGATCAGCACCACCTCGTCGTCGACAAGGCCGATCACGTCGCCGGACTGGGCCCGGCCCACCCAGGTTAGCGACTCCTCGTGCGCGATCCGCAGCTCGCCACGCCTCGTCGCACCCGCCGCCTCGGCCATCGCGACCACGTCGTCGTTGACCCGGCGTTCGCTGTCGTGCACCGCGAGCGCGGCCAGCACCTGCACCGGCGACGCGCACGGGATCACCACGACATCGCGCTCGCCCGCCATCGGATGCCCGGCAGCGGCGTCGGCGGCCGCGGTGAGATCCGGTCCGCCCGGCAGCACGCTCAGGTGCTGTCCGGCCGCCTCGTTGAACAGCCCGATCATGTCCTCGACGCTGGGAGTCTCGCCCTCGGGCACCGCCAGCACCGCGACGCCCTCGGCCCGCAGCAGTTCGGCGAGCCCGCCGCCGCGCACCACCGCGACCACGGACCGGTCGATGCCGCCACCCGGTTCGATCGGCGTCGGCGTGATCAGCGGTTCGACCCGGATCTTTCGCGGCCTGCCCAGCTGCAGCCCGGCTTCGATGGCCGCGCCGATGTCCGCGCAATGGACGTGCACCGCGTGGCTGCCCGAACCGTCGCCCGCCACGGTCACGCTGTCGCCGAACCCGCTCAGTTCCTTCCGCAACGCCGGCAGCCGGGCCTCGTCGACCTCGTCCAGCAGGTACATGACCTCCCACGCGTACGGCATCTGCTCCGGCAGCGAAGCGACCGCCTTCAGGTCATGCCCGGGCTCCTCGGTTTCGCCGGTGATCACACCCGCCAGCGCGTCGAGCACCGCGACCAGCCCGCGGCCCCCGGCGTCGACGACTCCCGCCTTGGCCAGTGCGGGCAGCTGCTTGGGCGTCTCCTCCAAGGCCGCCGCGGCCACGGTGACGACCTCGCGCGCGACTTCGGGCAACGTCCGTGCCGTGCCTCGAACAGCAGCGGCCACGGCGTGCAGCACGGTCAGCATCGTCCCGGCGACCGGCCTGCTGACCGCGCCCGTGGCGACCTGGTCCGCGTGCCCGAGTGCCGCGGCGAGACCCGATCCGTCGAGTTCGCCGCCGGTGGCCGCCCAGTCGGCCATCCCCCGCACGACCTGGGACAGGATCACGCCCGAGTTGCCCCGCGCGTGCGCCACCGCCCCGCGCGCCAGTACCGCCAGCGCCTCCGCCGCGCCGGCCGGTTCCGAGCCGTCGAGCGCCTCGTGCGCGCCGGTCATCGTGTACAGCAGGTTGGAGCCGGTGTCGGAGTCCGCGACCGGGTAGACGTTGATGCCGTCGATGGCCGTGCGCAGCCTGTCCAAGCTGCGCACAGAGGCCGCCGCCCAGCCCGACACCGCCGCCGCGTCCAGCACCCGCACCCCGTAACCTCCTAGCCGGTCCCCGCGAGGGTAACGACCCCGCGGCAAGGCCCCCGAGACCACTCGTTACTATGGTCGAGTTGCCCGGCACGTTCGGGCGCGCATTCTTTGTCCCATATCCAGAGGAGTTCGACGTGGCTGCCGTGTGCGACGTCTGTGGCAAGGGACCCGGCTTCGGCAAGTCGGTCTCGCACTCCCACCGGCGTACCAACCGCCGGTGGAACCCGAACATCCAGGTTGTGCACGCGAAGGTCGGCGTGTCCCAGCGCAAGCGCCTGAACGCCTGCACCTCGTGCATCAAGGCCGGCAAGGTCGTCCGAGGCTGAACGCAGTTGTGAAGGTGGCGAGTGCTCGCGGAGAGCGCTCGCCATTTTTCTGCGTTCAGGTGTCTTCCGGGGGTCGAACCCCCGGGCCCCCGCCAGGGGACAAGCCCCCTGGACCCCCCGCGTGAGTCACCTTGGGATTGAAGGGGCGAGTGCTTCGGCACCCGCCCCTTTTTCGTCACCTCAGGAAGCCGGTCAGCACCTCCCGCAGGGATTCCGGCGCGTTCAGCACCCCGTGATCCTGCCCCGGGATCTCCTCGTACCGCCCGTGCGCGACCGCGGCCGCGACGGCCTTGGCGGACGACGTCATCCACGCCTCCCCCGCGCCGCCGGACAGCGACAGCACCGGCACTGTGATCGCGGCCAGCCGGTCCGTCGGCAGGTGGTTGCCGCGGCCGCAGACGGTCAGGTCGTAGGGCAGCGTGTGCGCCAGGCCGACGAACCAGCCCCACACCGGCGCGGCCTTCATCGAGTCCACGATCTCCGAAGGGGTCCCGGTGCCCTCCACCAGGAACAGTTCGACCGCGCCGTCCCGGTCGCCGTCGGCGAGGCAGGCGCTGACCCGGTCCACCAGATCTTCCGCTGGACGCGGCCGGTCGTCGCCGATGAACGGCGGTTCGTACACCGCGACCTTCGTGATCGGCAGGCCGCGCGCCGCCGCTTCCAAGGACAGGATCGCGCCGGAGGAGTGGCCGAACACCGCGGCCGAGCCGCCGACGGCCTCGATCAGCACTTCCAGGTCGTCGATCTCGCGCTCGACCGCGTAGACCGGCGCGTCTCCGCTGTCGCCGCGGCCTCTCCGGTCGTAGGCGATCGCGGTGAAACCGGCGTCGGCAAGAACCGCGGCGAGCCCGGCGACGGTCGTGCGGTCGTTCACCGCGCCGCCGGCCAGCAGCACCGGCGAACCCGAGCCGTAGGTGTCGAAGGCGATCGGGGTGCCGTCGGCGGACGTGACGGTGGCGGTCATGGCTTTCCTCCAGGGTTTCAGTCGCTGCTTACCCTGGTGGTCGGCGCCGATCGCCGGAACCGGACACGCCGCGTCAGGGAAGTTTCCAGTCGAGCGGTTCCGCGCCCTGCTGGACCAGCAGCTGGTTCGCGCGGCTGAACGGGCGCGATCCGAAGAAACCGTTGCGCGCCGACAGCGGGCTCGGATGCGCCGATTCGATGCACGGCACGTCGCCGAGCATCGGCCGCAGGTTCCGCGCGTTGCGGCCCCACAGGATCGCCACCAGCGGTCCGCCGCGCGCGGCGAGCGCCTTGATCGCCTGCTCGGTGACCTGTTCCCAGCCCTTGCCCTGATGCGAGTTCGACTTGTGCGGCTGCACGGTGAGCGACCGGTTCAGCAGCAGCACGCCCTGCTCCGCCCACGGGGTCAGGTCGCCGTTGGACGGCGTCGGATGGCCGAGATCCTCGCAGTACTCCTGGTAGATGTTGATCAGGCTCTTCGGGATCGGCCGCACGTCCGGGGCCACCGAAAAGCTCAGGCCGACCGCGTGCCCCGGCGTCGGGTACGGGTCCTGGCCCACGATCAGCACGCGGACGTCGTCGAACGGCTGCTTGAACGCGCGCAGCACGTGCTCGCCCGCGGGAAGATAGGTGCGGCCCGCGGCGATCTCGGCGCGGAGGAACTCCCCCATCGCGGCGACCTGCGGGGCCACTGGTTCAAGGGCTTTCGCCCAGCCGGCTTCGACGATTTCGTCCAGCGGTCGTCCAGTCACGGCCCGCGAGCCTAGCGCCACGTGCGCGGCGTCACTGTGGCGGGTCCAGCCTGCGCAACTCGGCCCGGAACCGGGCGCCGCGGCGGACGTAGGAATCCACGACAGCGGCGATCTGGTCTTCGGAAAACGACTTGTTCGGCCGCGTTTTCGCCGGAACTCCCAGTGCGATCTCGCCGGTGCCGACCGTCGATTCGTACGACAGCACCGCGCCCGCGCCGACCATGCCGCCGTCCTCGATCACGCTTCCGTTCAGCACCACCGAACCCGACGCGATCAGGCAGCCGGTGCCGATCGTCGCGCCCTCGATGTGCACCGCGTGCCCGACCGCCGAGGACGGGCCCACGATCGTCGGATGCCGCGCGGTGCAGTGGACGACGCAGCCGTCCTGCACGTTCGAGCGTTCGCCGATCTCGATGTACCCGTGGTCGCCGCGCAGCACCGTCTGCGGCCAGACCGAGGCGCGCGCGCCGATCCGGACGTCGCCGATCACGGTGGCGTCGGGATGGACGTAGGCGTCCGGGTGGATGGTCGGGACCAGGTCGCCGAGCGCGTAGATGGCCAAAGCCGCCTCCGGGTCGAAGTCGTCAGAGTGGTCGGTCGAGATCCTTGCCGTAATACCGGCTTTCGGGCATATCGCCGTAATAGCCGAAAGCCGGGACCTCGGCGTAGCCCGACGAACGGTAGAGGGCGATCGCTTCCGGCTGTTCGGTGCCCGTCTCCAGCACGACGCGGCGGCGTCCGGCGGCGACCGCGGTGCGCTCCAGTTCGGCGAGCATCGCGCGGGCGAAACCGCGGCCCCGCGCGGATTCGATCACGTACATCCGTTTCAGCTCGACGTCGCCGGGCCGGAACGTCGGCTCGGGACCGTCGTGCGCGCGCCACGCGCCGGACGCCACCGGCACGTTGTCCAGGTACCCGACCAGGAACAGGCCCCGAGGCGGCGCGAACTCCGCGGGGTCCATCGGGGTCACGTCCTCGGAGCCGTAGCGGCGCACGTATTCCAGCTGCACCTCGGCCATCAGCTTGGCGGCGTCGGGATGGTCGAAGGCCACGACACGGATGTCCACTGCGCCAGCCTAATGAAGGATCACTGCTGCCAGTGCTCCCAGCCGCCCTGCTGGTCGTACTCGCGTCCGTCCACTGTGACCCCGGAGCCGGGCATGGTGACCACGCCGATCTTGCGCCAGCCCTCGGGAAGGTCGTCGAACGGCGGGAACGTCGCGACCAGCGCGTGGTCCTCGCCGCCGGTCAGCACCCACTGCAACGGGTCCGCGCCGAGCGCGCTGCCGACCTCCTTCAGCCGCGTCGACACCTCGAGCTGCGCGGTCTGCACGTCGAGCCCGACCTCGGACGCCGCGGCCAAGTGCGCGAGGTCGGCCAGGAGCCCGTCGGAGATGTCCATCATCGCCGTCGCGCCGGCGAGCGCGGCCTGCGGACCGGCCGCGTAGGGCGGTTCCGGGCAGCGCTGCGCGTTCACCACGCCGACCGGCGACCGGAATCCGCGGCGCAGCACCGCGAGCCCGGCCGCGGCCCAGCCGAGCCGCCCGCACACCGCGAGCACGTCGCCGGGGCGCGCACCGGACCGGGTCACCGGTTCGCGGTCTTCGAGGTCGCCCAATGCGGTGACGCTGATCACGAGCTGGTCCGCGCTCACCAGATCGCCGCCGGACACCCCGATCCCTGCCGCGCCCGCCTCGGTCCACATGCCGTCCATGATCTCGGTCACGACCTGCGCGGGAGTGTCCGCCGGGCACGCGATCCCGACGACCACCGACGTCGGCTTCGCTCCCATCGCCGCGACGTCGGACAGATTCACCGCGACCGCTTTGCGCCCGACCTGCTCCGGGCTCGACCAGTCGAGCCGGAAATGCACGCCGTGGACCAGCACGTCGGTCGTCACGACCACGCGGCCGTCCGGCGCGGCGAGAACCGCCGCGTCGTCGCCCGGGCCCAGCAGTGTCGAAGGCGGCTGCGCGCGTCCTTCGGTGACCCGCCGGATCAGGCCGAACTCGCCTGTCGCGGCCACCGAGTGCTCGTCCGGTGACACCGGTCACCTCCTGTTTCCCTCGCCTGTGTCGGATCGGCCACCGACAATCGGATCCCCTAGGTTTTTCCCAGGGCTGGCGCTACGTTGCCTACACCGTTCCTACCTCGACTCGATCGCCACCGACGAAAGGGCACGCCGTGGTCCACGCATACATCCTCATCCAGACCGAGGTCGGCAAGGCGGCCGCGGTGGCTGCGGAGATCGCCGGGGTCCCGGGCGTGACCAGCTCCGAGGACGTCACCGGCCCGTACGACGTGATCGTGCGCGCCGCCGCGGACACAGTGGACCAGCTCGGCCAGCTCGTCGTCGCCCGCGTGCAGAACGTGGAAGGGATCACGCGCACGCTGACCTGCCCGGTCGTGCATCTCTGAGCCGTGGTCCACTGAGGCGGTGGCAGACACCGACACCGGGGCTCCGCCGAAGGTCGTCCTCGTCACCGCGTCGTTGCTCGTGGCCGCGCTGGCGGTCGCGGTCGCGGTCGTCGCGCTGACGAAGAGCTCCTCCGGACAGCCCGATCCGAACCAGCCGCTCGCGCTCGTGTCCGTTCCCGCGCCGCAGGCCGGGTCGCCCGACTGCGCGAAGCTGATCGCCGGGGTTCCGGCCACGCTCACGTCGAACGGCAAGGAACTGTCGCCGCGCACGCTCGCCGAGCCCGCGCCGAAGGCCACCGTCGCGTGGGGCGAACCGGACCCGGTCGTGCTGCGCTGCGGCCTCGAACGCCCGCCCGAGCTCACCCCGACCGCGCAACTGCGCGTGGTCAACAAGGTGCAGTGGCTGCAGATCGAGCAGGGCGGTTCGGCCACCTGGTACGCGGTCGACCGGCCGGTCTACCTCGCGCTGACCGTCCCGGAGAGCGCGGGAACGGGTCCGCTTCAGGCGGTTTCGGACGCGATCGCGGCGAAGCTGCCGGTCAAACCCTTGAAGTTCTAGCCGCGATCGTTTCCAGCGATTCGCCGGTGGTGCGCGGGCCGAGCACGGCGACGTCGATCATCAGCAGCACCATCGCGCCCGCGACCACGGCGAACATCGTCGTCGCGCCCGCCGAATGCAGGATCGGCAGCAGTACGAACGGCATCGCGGCCGTCGCCAGCCGGGACAGCGCGTAGGCCGATCCGGCGGCGGTGCCGCGCAGCGACGTCGGGAACAGCTCGCCCTGGTAGGTGTGGAAGGCGTTGGAGAAGACGTTGCTGACGGCGGTGTAGCAGAACCCGAATCCCGCGATCAGCACTCCGGAAGTGGCGTAGCCGAAGGCAAGCCCGAACACCGCCATCGCCGCCGCGCTCGCGACGATCAGCCATTTGCGTTCCAGCCGTTCGATGACCGGGATGGACAGCGCGGAGCCGATCGGATAGCCGAGGAAGGTGAGCGCGCTGAAGGTCAGCGAGGTGACGAGGCCGAAACCCTTGGCCGCCAGCACAATCGGCACCAGCGAGCCGAAACCGTAGTAGCCGAATGATTGCAGCAACTGGAAGACGTACAGCATCGCGGTGCGCCGGAACCACGGCGGACGCAGCAACGCCGACGCGCGAACTGGTTCGGGCGCGGGCGGTTCCGGTTCCGGCTCGGGCAACGGCCGCGGCGCGCTCGCTTCGAGCTTGCGCACGATCTCGTCCGCTTCGCCGATTCTTCCTTGTGCCGCAAGCCAACGCGGTGATTCGGGCAGCGTGAACCGCAGCGCCCACACGACCGCCGCACCGAGCGCGCCGATCACGAACAGCCAGCGCCAGCCGTCGACGCCGAGCGGCGCGTGGCCGACGAGCGCGCGGGCGAGGAATCCGGCAGCGGGGACGCCGCAGAAGCCGATGGTGTAAGCCCAGGCTGTCGCGCGGCCGCGCGCTCGGGCGGGCAGCAGGTCGGCGAGGTAGGCGTCAGCGACCGGCAGTTCCGCGCCGATGCCGATCCCGGCGATGAAACGGCAGATCACCAGCATCCACACGTCCGTGCTGAACGCGCCGAGCAGCGTGAACACCGAGTACAGGCCCAGGGTGAGCAGGAACGCGCGCCGCCTGCCGAGCCGGTCGGCCAGCCTGCCGAGGAACACCGCGCCCACGAAGGCGCCGACGAACGCCGACGCCAGGACGTACTTCAGCGTCGTCGGGGTGACGCCGAACTCCTTGGTGAGGACGGTGCTGATGGTCGCGGCGAGGAACAGGTCGTAGAGGTCGAAGAAGGTCGCGATGCCGACCACTGCCACGAAGTACCGGTGCCGCCGGGTGACCGGGAGCCGGTCGAGGCGGGATGCGATCTGCACGCGCTGTTTTCCTTACCGGGCTGGGGATGTGCGGGGATCATCGTAAATCCCCGCGACCGAGTTCGCGGCGCGGTTTCTGAGAGGCTGGAAGGCGTGACGGTTGAGGAGTTCGAGCGGCACCGTTCGAAACTGTTCGGACTGGCGTACCGGATGCTGGGTTCCGCCGAGGAGGCCGAAGACGTCGTCCAGGACGCTTTCCTGCGCTGGCATCGGGCCGAGGCGGTCGCGTCGCCGTGGGCGTGGCTGGCCAAAGTCGCCACCAATCTGTGTGTGAACAGGCTGACGTCGGCACGGGCGCGCCGGGAGAACTACGTCGGCTTCTGGCTGCCGGAGCCTGTCCTCACCGAGAACGGCGCGCTGGGCCCGCTCGACCGCGCCGAGCAGCGGGAGATCGTCTCGCTGGCCTTCCTGGTGCTGCTGGAAAACCTCAACCCCGTGGAACGCGCGGTGTTCGTCCTGCGCGAAGCCTTCGGCTACAGCCATCGGGAGACGGCCGAGGTCATCAATGCCACCGAGGCGAACTCCCGGCAGCTGTACGCCCGAGCCCGCCGGCGCCTGGCCGAGGCCCGCGCGGGTTCCGCTTGCCGGACGCCCCCTCGCCGCGACCTGGTGGAAAGGTTCCTGGCCGCGGCGGAACAGGGTGACGTGCCGGGACTGGAGAAGGTGCTGGCCGAGGACGTGACCGTGTGGGTGGACGGCGGCGGCAAGGTCGGCGCCGCCCGGCGGCCTATCTCCGGCATCGGCAAGGTGGCGCGCTACCTGGCGGGATCGTTCCGCCTCGCCGGTACGGAGACGACCTTGTCGGCCGCGGAAGTGAACGGCTCGCCGGGCTTGCTGGCCCGTGCGGGCGGGACGCTGGTGGGAGTGCTGGTGCCGGAGACGTCGGACAGCCGGGTCACCGGCATTCGCATCGTCGCCAACCCGGACAAACTCCGGGCGTTGTCACGTTCGGGAGCCCTGCCCGGTTCTTAACGGGGAAACTCGCTCTCTCTCCCGGAGGAATTCACCCGTGACGAACCTGATCCTGGTGACAGGCGGCACCGGCCGGCTCGGCCGCGCGCTCGTTCCGCGTCTCGCTGCGGACGGTCACGCCGTCCGCGTCCTGAGCCGCAGGCCCCCGGCAAACGAGCACACCCGCCGCGGCGACCTGCGCACCGGCGAGGGCCTCGACGACGCGCTCGACGGCGTCGAGGCGATCGTCCACTGCGCGACCGGAAACGGCCGTTCGGACATCGACGGCACCCGCAATCTCGTCCAAGCGGCGGCGCGAGCCGGGCGGCCGCATCTGCTGTACGTGTCGATCGTCGGCGTCGACCGGGTGGAATTGCCCTACTACCGCGCGAAACTGGCTTGCGAGCAGCTCGTGGAACGCTCCGGTCTGCCGTGGACGATCCAGCGGGCGACGCAGTTCCACGAACTCGTCGTCTGGATGTGCACGAGCCAGCGATGGCTGCCGATGATCTTGATGCCCCGCGGAGTCAGCTTCCAGCCCGTCGACACCGGAGACGTGGCCGCCCGCCTGGCCGCGCTGATCGGTGCGCCTGCCGGACGAGCACCCGATCTAGGCGGACCCGAGGTGCGCCCCGCCGCCGACCTGGCCCGCGCGTACGCGCGCTCGCGCGCCCTCCGGCGACCGGTGCTGTCGGTGCCGTTGCCCGGGACGGCCGTCCGCGGCTACCGCGAAGGGGGACATCTGACCCCCGGCCACGCCGACGGCCGGATCACCTTCGACCAGTTCCTCGCCGCATGAGCGCCCGTATCTGGCTGCGCACGGGCTTGGCGTTCCTTGCCGCAGTGCAGTTCGCCGTGGGGAACTGGGCGCTGTGGTCACCGCGCTCGTTCTTCGACATTCCGTGGGTGGGCATGCGCATGCCCTACAACGCGCATTTGATGATGGACTACGGCGCGATGAGCCTGGCCACCTCGGTGGTGCTGGGCGTGAGCTTCTTCGCCGCACGCCGGAACCTGGCCCGGACCGCGCTCGCGGTGTACCTGACGTTCGCCGCGCCGCACCTGGTGATCCATCTGCGGCTGCTGCACCATCTCACGCCCGGCGAACGCATACCCTTGGTGATCGCGCTCGCCGCGGCCGTCGTGCTCCCGCTGGTGCTGCTTCCGCTCACCGGGCGGCTGGAAAAAACGTAGCCCGCTCCTCAGCGCAGGCCGGTGCCCCGGGCAAGCGCGGTGTCGATCAGCGTCGACAGCAGTGTCGGGTAATCCACCCCGGTCACCTCCCACATCTTCGGGTAGGCGGACTTCGTGGTGAAGCCGGGCATCGTGTTGACCTCGTTGATCACCAGGTCGCCGTCCTCGGTCACGAAGAAGTCGACGCGGGCGAGGCCCTGGCAGTCGAGCGCGCGGAACGCCTCGACGGCCATCGCGCGTAGCCGGTCGGTGAGCGCGTCGTCCAGTTTGGCCGGGATGTCCAGTTCGGCGTCCTCGCCGAGGTACTTGGTTTCGAAGTCGTACCAGGCGTCCTCCTCCTCGGCGAGCACCCGGATCTCCGCCGGGAGCGACGCCTCGACGCGGCCGTCCGGGAATTCCAGCACGCCGCATTCGACCTCGCGCCCGCGCACCGCGGCCTCGACGAGCACCTTCGGGTCGGTGCGCCGGGCCAGTTCGATCGCGGCGTCCAGATCCGCCCAGTCGGCGACCCGGGAGATCCCGACCGACGAACCGGCGCGCGAGGGCTTCACGAACACCGGCAGGCCAAGGCGTTCGCGGTCCGGTTCGGCCAAAGTGGACTGTCCGCGGCGCAGCGCGGCGTAGGTGCCGACCGGCAAGCCCTCCGCGGCGAGCAGCTTCTTCGCGTATTCCTTGTCCATCGCCGCCGCGCTGGACAAGACGCCGGGGCCGACGTACGGGATGTCGGCGAGTTCGAGCAGGCCCTGGATGGTGCCGTCCTCGCCGAAGGCGCCGTGCAGCACCGGGAAGACGACGTCGACGGTGCCGAGCACCTCGGTGGCCTGGCCCGGGTCGACCGTGCGCAGTTCGCGGCTGGTCGGGTCGCCGGCGAGCACGAGCGCGCGGCCGGACTCGACCGACGGCAGCTCGCGGCCCTGGATGCTGAGCTGCTTCGGGTCGCCGGTGCCGAGCACCCAGCCGCCGCTCGGCGTGACGCCGACCGGGAGCACCTCGAAGCGGTCCGGATCCAGGTTCGAGATCACACTGCCCGCGGACAGGCACGAGATGGTGTGCTCGCTGCTGCGGCCACCGAACACGACCGCGACCCGGATCTTTTCAGCGCTCATAGCCGGTCACCGTACCGGGTGAGCCTCGCCGACAGCGCGCGCCGGGGGTGTCTGCGCAGGTGAACGCGCTTCCGGAGGCCGGACCGCCCCCATGCCGCGCCGGGTGCGTGCGACGCACCGGTGGGCCCAGCGCGCTGCGAAGGTTCGCGAGACCGGCGGGCAGTGCGTCAGCGAAGCAGATCGACCAGCGTCGGCACCGCGGCCATCAACGCTTCCCGCGAGCAGCCCGCGTATCCCAGCGCGATGCCGTGCACCGTCGGCGTTCCGGCGAAATGCCGCGCCAGCCCGTCGAGCCGGATCGAATGCCGTTCCGCGGCGGCGATCAGCTCGGCCTCGGCCTCCGCGCTTTCCGTCCGCACCACCAGATGCGCACCGGCGTCGTCGCCGACGAACGGGATTCCGGCGTTCGACAGCGCGGTCACCAGCACAGTCCGGCGTTCGGCCATTTCCCGGCGCAGTTTCCGCAGGTGCCGCCCCAGATCGCCGGTCCGGGCGAGTTCGACCAGCACCCGCTGCCCCGCGGGCGAGGGACGGGTGCCGGTGAGATCCCGGTACGCCAGAACGGAATCGGCCACCGCGGCGGGCGCGACGAGCCAGCCCGCGCCGAGGGTCGGGGTGAGGATTTTGCTGGTGGTCCCGAGGTGCACGACGACATCCGGGGCGAGCGCGGCCAGCATCGGCAGCGGGGCGACGTCGAAGCGCAGCTCGCCGTCGTAGTCGTCCTCGATGACCAGCATGCCTTCCGCGCGAGCGCGTTCGACGAGCTGCACGCGCCGGGCCGCGCTCATCCGGCTGCCCATCGGATACTGGTGCGCGGGCGAGCAGTAAACCGCGCGCGCCCCAGCGGGAATCGCGTCCGGACGCAGGCCTTCCTCGTCCACTGGCACGCCGACGACGGTGAGCCCGGCCTGCCGGAACGCTTGCACCGCACGCTGATAACCCGGTTCCTCGAAGGCGACGACGGCGCCTCGGCGCAGCACCGCCGAGGCGAGTTCAACGACAGCCGCGGTAGTACCGCCGGTCGCGAGCACCGAGCCCGCAGCCAGACCACGGTGGCGCAGCAGGTGTTCCGACACCGTCGCGCGGTATTCCGGCAGCCCGGCGCGGTGCGCGCGCGTGAGCGGCTCGGGATCGGCGGCCGCGCGCCACGCTCGCCGCCAGGCCGCGCGGTCGAGGCCGCCAGCCCACGGCGTACCCGGCGCGAGGTCCAGCAACGGGGCTGGTTCGGCCTCGGCGAGCAGCGAACCGGGCACCGTGACGGACGCGGCGGCACGGGTCGGCGGAGTGGTCACGTAGGTGCCGGAGCCGTGGCGGCCAGCGATCCAGCCTTCCGCGTGAAGTTGCTCGTACGCAGCGGAAGTGACCGTGCGCGAGACGCCGAGCCGTTCCGCCAGCGCACGGGTGGACGGCAGCCGGTCGCCGCCGCGGAGATGTCCGCCAGCCGCGGCTTCGCGCAGCGCGTCGGCCAGCTGCACGGCCAGCGGGGTGGCCGCTTCGCGGTCGAGACTGACCGGCAGGGCGGTGTCGGCGTAGGACACGGCGGACCTCCGTTGCAGCGAAGTGGACTTCTCAAGTGTAGAAGAAGTGGACATTCAACGTAGCCACTTGCCCGCCGCACACTGAACGCATGAGCAGCCTTTCGCCCACCGAACGCACCACGCTCGGCCGCAAACGCCACCGCGCCGCCAGCGAGCGCGCGGCGCTGCACGCCGTGCTCGACGAGGCGCTGATCTGCCACCTCGGCGTGGTCCGCGACGGCGTCCCGCTGGTGCTGCCCACCGGATACGGCCGCGACGGCGAAACCCTGTACCTGCATGGTTCCACGGGCGCGGCCAGTCTGCGAGCCGCGACCGGGGAAACCGACGTCTGCGTGACGGTCACTCTGCTCGACGGCATCGTCTACTGCCGCTCAGTGAACAACCACTCGGTCAACTACCGCAGCGCGGTGATCCTCGGCAAGGCCCGGCTGGTCACCGACCCGGACGAGAAGATGCGCGGCTTGCACGTGCTCACCGACCACCTCTCCCCTGGTTCGTGGGAACACGCCCGCGCGGTGAACAAGAAGGAATTCGCCGCGGTATCGGTCATCGCGCTCGACCTCGCCGAAGCGTCCGTGAAGCTCCGCGCCGAAGGACCCGACGACGAACCCGAAGACGTCACCGCGAACGCCGCTTGGGCCGGAGTGCTGCCGGTGCACACGGTCTTCGGCGAACCGGAACCCTCCGCCGACCTGCCGCCCGGCTGGACCGTGCCCGAACACGTCACCGCACGCGTCACGAAGGCAGCGGCAACCGCACGGTGAACACCGTCCGCCCGGGGCGGCTCTCCAGCGAGACCGTCCCGCTGTGTTCCACCACGAGCGAATGCACCACCGCCAGCCCCAGCCCGGTGCCGCCCGCGGCCCGGGTCCGGGAGTTGTCGACGCGATAGAACCGGTCGAAAATCCGCTGCTGATCTTCGGCGGAAATCCCCGGCCCGGTATCGGTGACGGCGGCGACGGCCATCCCGCCGGTCACCGTCACCGCCAGCTCCACCGGCGTTCCCTCCGCGGTGTGCACGGCGGCGTTGGCGAGCAGGTTGTCCAGGACTTGCCGCAGCCGCGCCGGATCCGCGTGCAGCAGCACCGGATCCTCCGGAATCGAGACCGTCAGCGGATGTCCTGGCCGACCGGCCCGGAACGCGTCCGCGGCAGCCGCGGCGATCTCCGTGAAGTCCATCTGCTGCGGGCGCACCGGCGGTTCCGCATCGCGCGCGTCCAGCCGCGCGAGCAGCAGCAAATCGTCGACCAGCACGCTCATCCGCGCGGTTTCGGCTCGGATCTTCTCCAGGTGCGCCTCGCGTTCCTCGGGTTCATTCGCGGCGGCGTAACGGAAAAGGTCGGCATAGCCGCGGATCGACGTCAACGGCGTCCGCAGCTCATGCGAAGCATCAGCGACGAACCGGCGCAGCCGATCGTTCGCCTCGGTGCGCGCGGCGAGCGAGGATTCGATGTGGCTCAACATCACATTGAACGCCGTCCGCAACTCCTCGACCTCCGCGCCGCCGCCCGTGCCGGACGCGCGCACCGGCAAGTCCGCAGTGGCAGTGAGATCGTGCGAGGCGATGTCGTGCGCCGTGCCAGCCATGTCCGACAACGGCCGCAACCCTCGCCGCAGCACCACCCGGCCAGCGACGACGAGAATCGCCAGCGCGATCAGGAACGCGATCACTTCGATCAACATCAGCTGCTGCACGGTGTTGTCGAGATCGGCCTGCGGCGCGGCGCTCAACAACACGGTGCCGCTCCCGTTCTGCGACGTCTCCACCGGACACGCCCGGACGCGGTAAGAACCCTGACCGGGCAGGGCGATCGTGCGAAACAGATCGCCGCTGGTCGCTTCTTCGGCGACCCTCGCCAACGGCCGCACATCGTTCGGCAATGTGCTGCCCGGCTGCGGGACGGCGTGCCCCTCCCGCACGTCGAAAACCGCGGAATACCAGGAGTAGACGACTTCCGGATTGTCCTTCGATTCGCGCAGATGCGGCACCTGCGCGACCTGGCTGGTCTTGAGCTGCTCGTCGAGCCGGCGGTTGAGGTAGTCGTGCATCAGCTCGACGGTCAGCGCGCCGACGATCGCGAACACCACCAGCGACAGCGCGCCCAACCCGAACGCCAGCCGCGTGCCGAGCCGGGAGGCACGCCAAGCCCGGTACCACCGGCGAGCCCAGCGCCCGATCCGGTTCACCGGCCCGCCTGCCGCACGGAATACCCGACGCCGCGCACGGTGTGGATCAGCGGTTCGGCCTCGGTGTCGAGTTTGCGCCGCAGCCGCGAGACCGCGAGTTCGACCACATTGGACCGTCCGCCGAAGTCGTACTCCCACACGTGGTCGAGGATCTGCGCCTTCGTGAGCACCGCGGGCGAACGCCGCATCAGGTAACGCAGCAGCTCGTACTCGGTGGGCGTCAGCTCGGCGAGCTGACCGCCGCGGCGGACTTCGTGCGTCTCCTCGTCCAGAGTGAGATCGCCCACCTGCACCACCATCGTGCGGGCGTCCGGCTTCTCGGACGTCCGCCGCAGCACCGCACGCAGCCGCGCCATCAGCTCCTCGACGGAGAACGGCTTGACAAGGTAATCGTCACCCCCGCGGGTGAGACCGGCGATGCGGTCGGCGGTCGCGTCCTTTGCGGTCAGGAAAACCACCGGCACCGCGTCGTGCTTCTCGCGCAGCTTGTCGAGCACGGTGAACCCGTCGAAATCGGGCAGCATGAGGTCGAGGACGACGATGTCGGGAGCGAACTCCGCGGCGCGCGCGAGCGCGTCCGCACCGCAGCCTGCCGTCACGGCCTGCCAGCCCTCGTAACGGGCGACGGTCGCGACCAGGTCGGCGATATGCGGCTCGTCGTCCACGACGAGCAGCCGCACCGGGTTCGGGTTCTCCACCCCGCCATCCTCCGCGACGTCCGCGCGGGCGCGCGAGCCGAACCCCCGGCTGACAGCGAGTCGACAGGAAACCCGTCGCGCGCATCGGGCATTCCGGGCAGACTCCGGACCGACAGCGACCCTGGCCCGAGGAGCCCGATGACTGCTTACGTGGACAACATCACCGTCGACTGCGCCGATCCGTGGGAACTGGCCCAGTTCTGGACCAAGGTGACCGGCCGCCCGGTCGGCGAGGACGACAAACCGGGCGAGGAGGAGATCGGCATCACCCTCGACTCCGGCGTCACCCTCCTGTTCATCGCCGTTCCCGAACCCAAGACGATCAAGAACCGGGTGCACGTCTGCCTGAAGCCGGACGACGGGACCCGCGACGAGGAGGTGGAACGGCTGCTCGAACTGGGCGCGACACTGCATTCCGACCACCGCCGCGAGAACGGCAGCGGCTGGGTCGTGCTGCTGGATCCGGAAGGCAACGAGTTCTGCGTGCAGCGCGGCGCGGCGGAGACGGCGTGACCGATTCGTTCGAGATCAACCGCGCCAACTGGGACGACCGGGCGCCGATCCACGCGCGCTCGGCGTACTACGAGTTCGACAAGTTCAAGGCCGATCCCGCGCATCTGAGCCAGATCGTGCGCTTCGACCAGCCGCGGCTCGGCGACGTTTCCGGGCTGCGCGCCGTGCACCTGCAATGCCACATCGGCACGGACACGCTGTCGCTGCACCGGCTCGGGGCCAAGATCTCTGGTCTGGACCTTTCCCCGGCGTCGCTCGCCGAGGCGCGCAAGCTCGCCGAGGCCACCGGCGCGGACATCGACTACCACGAGGCGAACGTCTACGCCGCGGTGGAAGTCTTCGGCGAAAACGCGTTCGACCTGGTGTACACCGGGATCGGCGCGCTGTGCTGGCTGCCGAAGATCGCGCGGTGGGCCGAAGTCGTCGCGCGGCTGCTGCGCCCCGGCGGACGGCTGTTCCTGCGCGAAGGCCATCCGATGCTGTGGACGCTCGACGACGAATCCGAGCGCGCGTGGCCGAAGTACGACTACTTCGAGCACGACGAACCGCTCGTGTTCAGCGACGACACCACCTACGTCGACACCGACGAACCGGTGCGCACGACGACCACGCACAGCTGGAACCATTCGCTCGGCGAGATCGTGACCGCATTGCTCGACCAGGGCCTGATCCTGACCGGGCTGACCGAGCACGACACCGCCGCGTGGAACGCGTTGCCGCACGAGATGGAAGAGGCCGGGGGCGGCGAATGGCGGCTGCGGGACAACCCGCGCCGGATCGCCGCGAGCTACACCCTCCAGGCGCGCCGCCCCGCATAGAGTGCGGGCATGACTCGCATCGCCGTCGCCGCGCTGGGCGGCACCATCTCGATGGCTCCCGGACGTTCGATCGAAGACGGCGTCGTGCCGCGGCTGAGCGCCGAGGACCTGCTGGGAGAACTGGGTTCCCGGCTGCCGATGGAGATCACCGCGGCGACGCTCGCCGGGCTGTCGAGTTCGTCGATGGACTACGCGACGCTCGCGCGCACCCGGCAGTGGGGCGTCGAGCAGATCGAGGCGGGCGCGGACGGTCTCGTGGTGGTGCAGGGCACGGACACGCTGGAGGAAACGGCGTACCTGTTCGATCTCACGTGGCCGTCCGACGCGCCGGTCGTGATCACCGGCGCGATGCGGAACCCGAGCCTGCCCAGTCCGGACGGGCAGGCGAACATCCTCGCCGCGCTCGCCGTCGCCGCCGATCCGCGCAGCCGCGGCCGGGGCGCGCTGGTGGCGTTCAACGACGACGTGCACGCGGCTCGGTGGGTCCGGAAGACGCATTCCAGCCACGTCGAAACCTTCTCGTCGCGGCCGGCGGGCCCGCTCGGCATGGTCGCCGAGGGAGCGGTGCACTACTTCCACCCGTCGCCGCCGCGGCTGCCGGTGCTGCCGGGAGCCGAAACCGTCGATCTCGTTCCGCTGCTGGAATCGGGCCTCGAGGATTCAGGCGAATTGCTGTCGCTGGTCCTCAAGGGCGGCGCACGCGGCGTGGTGGTGGCCGCCAACGGCGTCGGCCACGTGTCGACCGGGACGGCGGACGTGATCGCGGCCGCACAGGTGCCGGTCGTCGTCGCGTCCCGGACCGGCGCGGGCCCGACTTTCCGCGGCACCTACGGTTTTCACGGTTCCGAATCGAGCCTGATCCGGATGGGCGCGACGATGGCCGGCTGGCTGTGCCCGCGCAAATCGCGGATCCTGCTGCAGGTCCTGCTCGCGGCGGGCGCCGGCCGGGAGGAGATCGAACGGCAGTTCAGGCTGCGCGGCGACCTCGACCGCTGATCACTCCCGGAACGGCCCGTCGACCGGATTCGCCTGGTACGACCGCATCTGCCGGCCGCCCTGGCGGTAGACGTGCACGCTGATCGCCGGGTCCGGGCCGTCGTTGCGCACCTCGTGCACGTAGCCGGGCCCGAACACGCGCGACTGCCCGGCGGACAGCCCGTGCACCTCGGTCACCGCGCGTCCGCCGGGGGCGCGCCGCGCGACGGTTTCGGTCAGCCGCCCGGACACGACGGTGAACGCGCCGGTCGAGAAGGCGTGGTCGTGCAGGTCGGTGTGCTGGCCGGGAAGCCAGCTGAGCAGCCAGATCTCCTGGTCCTCGGTGCGCTCGACGAGGGCGGAGAACCGCTCGTCGGGGTCGTAGCGCAGCAGGCCGCCCCAGCGTTCCCGGTCGGCGGCCACGTCGACGGCGACGCGGACCGGGTGGCGCAGGGCGGGGTTCTCGGGACGCAGCAGGGTGTTGTCCGGAACGGCGAACATGAAGAGAAGTCCTCACGGGAAGAAGATGGGTGTCGAACTGGGCCGGGCTGGGTTCACCGACAACAGCGACACGACATGCCCATGACGGGGCGGAGGTCAGCAGACCCCGGCCGCATCGTCATCTCGCACGTCAGCATGCCGCACAGAGAACCAGCCCCGGACCGCCCGGTCAACCCGTCTCACCCCCTGGACCACGCTGGTGAGGGCGGGTTCACACGCCCGGACCCGCCGCGCCGCTCGTGAGTGGCAATCCCGGTTCTAACCGGGATCGCCACGCACGACGCTCCCCATGCGCGACAGCAGGCAGCAGCACGGGCGGCGAGGCGGTGCCGGGCCGCCGCGCGACCTCGTGAGTGTTTATGCCGGTTCTAACCGGGATCGCCACTCACGACGCTCCCCACTGCTCAGCCGCCGCTCACGACGGGCTCAGCGCCACTCCGGCTTCCGCGACCGGCCGAGCAGCTCCGCGCCCGCCTGCCGCGGGTCGACGCCCTCGTGGCACACCCGGTACATCGCGTCCGTGATCGGCATGTCGGCCCCGTGCCGCTGCGCCAGTTCGCGGATCGACGAGCACGACGCGACGCCCTCCGCGACCTGCCCGCCGGTCGCCGCCTGTGCCTCGGCCAGCGTCTCGCCGCGGCCGAGCCGTTCGCCGAAGGTGCGGTTGCGCGACAACGGCGACGAGCACGTCGCGACCAGGTCGCCGAGCCCGGCGAGACCGGCGAAGGTCAGCGGGTCCGCACCGAGTTTCGCGCCGAGCCGCGCCATTTCGGCGAGACCGCGCGTGATGAGCGTCGCCATCGTGTTCGCGCCCAAGCCCATCCCGGCGGCCATCCCGCAGCTGAGCGCGATCACGTTCTTGCACGCGCCGCCCAGCTCGCAGCCGACCACGTCGGTGTTGGTGTAGGGCCGGAAATACTGGTTCGAAGTCGCCTGCTGCACCGCTTTCGCCCGCTCGTGATCGGCGCACGCGAGCACCGCGGCGGCGGGCTGCCCGTCGGCGATCTCGCGGGCCAGGTTCGGCCCGGACACCACCACGATCTCGCCCGGATCGACGTCGGCCAGTTCGGCGATCACCTCGCTCATCCGCTTGAGCGTGCCCAGTTCCACGCCCTTGGCCAGGCTGACCAGGATCGCTTCGGACGGCAGCAGCGGCCGCCAGCCGGAGAGGTTCGCGCGCAGGCTCTGGCTCGGCACCCCGAGCACGACAGCCTGCGCGCCGTCCAGCGCCTCGGCCGCGTCGGCCGTCGCGGTGATCCGGTCCGGCAGCGTCGTTCCCGGCAGGTACGACTCGTTGGTGTGCCGCTCCCGGATCTCTTCGGCGACGCTTTCCCGGCGTGCCCACATCGTCACGTCCCGGCCCGCGTCGCCGAGCACCTTCGCGAACGCGGTGCCCCACGAACCCGCGCCGAGCACGGTGACCCGCTGCACGTCGGCGGCGAAACCCGCCATCAGGCACCGTCCTCCGGCTGCTCGGCCGCCTCGGTCTCAGTCTTGGCCTCTGCCTTGGTCTCTGCCGCCGCGTCGGTTTCCGGCTTCTTCACCGGCGGTTCCTCCTGCCGGATCTCGGCCAGCAGCCGGGTCACCTCGTCCATCAGCACCGCGGTGACCTCGCGCAGCATCGAGGCGCTGCGCGGATTCCCGCCCCGGTACGCGGACAGGTCGATCGGGTCGCCGACCAGGTGCGTCACCGTCTTGCGCGGGAACGGGGTGAACTTCTTGGTGTAGCCGTTGAAGATCTGGTTCGTGCCCCAGCGCGCGATCGGGATCACCGGCACGTCGTTCTGCAGCGCCAGCCGCGCCGCGCCGCTGTAGGCCTCCTTCGGCCAGCCCAGCGGGTCCTTCGTGATGGTGCCCTCCGGGTAGATCACGATGACCTTGCCCTCTTCGAGCGCCTGGTGCGCGGCCTTGAGGCTGTCGCCCGCGGCGCTCGACCCGCGCGCCACCGGGATCTGCCCGGACCCGGTCACGATCCGGCCGAAGATCGGCACGTCTTTCAGGCTCGCCTTGAGGAAGAACCGAGGCACCCGCTTCTGCCGGTGCACGAACACCGCGTCGACCGCCGGGTCGAGGTGCGAGATGTGGTTCATCACCAGCACCGCGGGCCCTTGCCGGGGGATTTTCTCCGCGCCGAGGTACACCCGCTTGCCGATCGCGGTCAGCGGGTAGAACGCGGCGGCGGCCAGCCCCACCCAGAATCCGCCCTTCTCACGCCGTGCCACAGTTCTCCTCCTCGGGTCGCCTCTGCTCCGGGTGATCCTGCCGCGCGCCGGTTCGCGCAGTCCAGGGAGGGTGCGCTCACGCACGCGCGCGAGCGGTTTCGGGTAAAGATGGACAGGTGGACGCAGACCTGGTCATGCCGCTGAAACCGCCGGGCGCGGGCAAGTCCCGGCTGCGCGGCGCGGTCGCCGCGCACCGGCACGCCGAACTGGTGCTGGCGCTGGCCTGCGACACGCTGGCCGCGGTCACGTCGGTCGCCAGGGTCCGGCGCGTGCTCGTCGTCACCTCCGATCCGGCCGCGCTGTCCGAATTGGCCGGTCTCGGCGTCGAACTGGTCGCCGAGCCGGCGGGCGGCGGGCTCAACGAAGCGCTGCGGCACGGCGCGGAGCTGCTGCGCGCGGACGCGCCGGACGGAGTAGTCGGCGCGCTCCAAGCGGATCTCCCGGCATTGCGCGCGGTGGATCTCGAGCAGGCGCTCACCGAAGCCGCCGGCCGCCGCGCGGTGGTGTTCGACCGGCAGGGCACCGGGACCACGCTGCTGCTGTCCGCGCCCGGGAAACCGCTCGACCCGCGCTTCGGCGCCGGTTCCGCGGAACTGCATCGGGCGTCGGGTGCGATTCCGCTCACCCAGGCATTGCCGTCGCTGCGCAGCGACGTGGACACCGAAGATGATCTCCGCCACGCCGCGAAACTCGGTCTCGGCAAGCGCACCGCGGCATTGCTCCCGGCCGAACGGGCGCAATTGCGCTGACGTGTTCACTCGACCTTCATCGCGGCCTGCGCAAACCGCGGCTTCGTAGTGAACAATGGGCAGCGTGAGCACAGAAGACGGCAGCACTCCGGCCCGGCGGCGCGTGAAGAGCGGCAGCAGCGCGACCCCCTCGTCCCCGGCTCCGCGCACCGCGGGCAGGAAGGCGACCTCGCGCGGGAACGCCGACTCCGCGGCGGCCCGTCGGGCGAAACCCAAGGCGGCTCCGGCGGAAGACAACGCCAAACCGGCCAAGCGCAAAACCGCCGCTTCGAGCGCGCTGCGCACCACGGCGAAGAAACCCGCCGCACCGCCCGCCGTCTCCAAGGCCGCCGTTCGGCCGCGCCGGACCACGACCGAGAGCGGCGAGGAATTCCGCTCCGTTCCCTCGGCCCCGCCCGCCGTCACGTCCGCGCCCACCGCCGTCGAGTCGCTTCCCGACGACCGTTATTTCAACCGGGAGCTGTCCTGGCTGGACTTCAACGCCCGCGTGCTCGCGCTGGCCGAGGACGAATCGCAGCCGCTGCTCGAACGAGCCAAGTTCCTCGCCATTTTCGCGTCCAATTTGGACGAGTTCTACATGGTCCGGGTCGCCGGGCTGAAACGGCGCGACGGCACCGGCCTCTCGGTGCGCAGCGCGGACGGGCTCACGCCGCGCGAACAGCTGGACTACATCGCCAAGCGCAACCAGGACCTGGTCGAACGGCACACCGCCGCGTTCAAGGAGCACCTGCGCCCGCAACTGGCCGAGCAGGACATCCGGATCGTCGGCTGGGCCGACCTGTCCGGGGCCGACCAGCTCCGGCTGTCGAGCTACTTCTCCGAGCAGATCTTCCCGGTGCTCACGCCGCTCGCGGTCGACCCGGCGCACCCGTTCCCGTACATCTCGGGGCTGTCGCTCAACCTCGCGGTGACGGTGCGGGACCCGCAGGGCGGGCTCGAACGGTTCGCGCGCGTGAAGGTGCCGAGCAACGTGCCGCGGCTGATGCGCGTGGAAACCGAACGCGGCAACCGGTCCGCGACCTTCCTTCCGCTCGAGGAACTGATCTCCGCGCACCTGAGCGATCTGTTCACCGGCATGGAGGTCACCGAGCACCACGTCTTCCGCGTCACCCGCAACGCCGACTTCGAGGTCGAGGAAGACCGCGACGAGGACCTGTTGCAGGCATTGGAACGCGAGCTGGCGCAGCGCCGGTTCGGCCCTCCGGTGCGGCTCGAGGTCGCGCAGGACATGAGCGAGCACATGCTCGAACTGCTGCTGCGCGAGCTGGAAGTCGATCCCGAGGACGTCGTCGAGGTGCCCGGGCTGCTCGACCTCACCTGCCTGTTCCAGCTGTCCGCGGTCGACCGCAAGGAGCTGAAGGACCGGCCGTTCGTGCCCGCGACGCATCCGGCGTTCGGCGAACGCGAGACGCCCAAGAGCGTGTTCGCGACGCTGCGCGAGGGCGACGTCCTGGTGCACCACCCGTACGACTCGTTCTCCACGAGCGTGCAGCGCTTCATCGAACAGGCCGCGGCCGACTCGAAAGTGCTGGCGATCAAGCAGACGCTGTACCGGACGTCCGGCGATTCGCCGATCGTGGACGCGCTGATCGACGCCGCCGAGGCGGGCAAGCAGGTCGTGGCGCTGGTGGAGATCAAGGCGCGGTTCGACGAGCAGGCCAACATCACCTGGGCGCGCACGCTGGAACGCGCGGGCGTGCACGTCGTGTACGGCTTGGTGGGCCTCAAAACGCACTGCAAGGTGTCGATGGTGGTGCGGCAGGAGGGTTCGACCATCCGCCGCTACTGCCACATCGGGACCGGCAACTACAACCCGAAGACCGCGCGGCTGTACGAAGACCTCGGCCTGCTCACCGCGGACCCGAGCATCGGCGCGGACATCACCGACCTGTTCAACGTCCTCACCGGCTACTCGCGCCAGGACACCTACCGCACGATCCTCACGTCGCCGCACGGCATCCGCCGCGGCATCGTGCGCGCGATCGGCGAGGAGATCGAACTCGCGCGCGCCGGGCTCGACGCGGGCATCCGGATCAAGTGCAACTCGCTCGTGGACGAGCAGGTGATCGACGCGCTGTACCACGCTTCGCAGGCGGGCGTTCCGGTCGACGTGGTGGTGCGCGGGATCTGCTCGCTGAAGCCGGGCGTCGAAGGCTTGAGCGAGAACATCCGCGTCCGCTCGATCCTCGGCCGGTTCCTGGAGCATTCGCGGGTGTTCAACTTCCGGGCGGGCGGCACGCACTGGATCGGCAGCGCGGACATGATGCACCGCAACCTCGACCGCCGGATCGAGGCGCTGGTGCGGGTCAAGGACCCGAGGCTGACGCGGCAGCTGGACGAGGTGTTCGATTCGGCGCTCGATCCGCACACGCGCTGCTGGGTGCTCAGTTCCTCGGGCGAATGGCAGCCGTTCCCTGCCGCCGGTTCGCAGGTGCGCGACCACCAGCTCGAACTCGCGAAGCTGCACGGGGCCGTCGGATGAGCGTGGACGTCCGGGCCGCGGGCGCGGTGCTCTGGCGCCGCGCCGGGGCGGGCATCGAGGTCGCCCTCGTGCACCGGCCCCGCTACGACGATTGGTCGCTGCCGAAGGGAAAGGTCGACCCGGGCGAGACGATCGCGGCCACCGCGGTGCGCGAGATCGCCGAGGAGACCGGGTTCCGCGCTGTGCTGGGCCGCTATGTCGCGCAGACGAGGTACGAGGTGCCCGCGAAGAACAACGGGCGGCTGCAGCGCAAGAGCGTCGACTACTTCAGCGGCGAAGCCGTCGAGGGAGCCTTCGAGCCCAACGAAGAAGTCGACGAACTCCGCTGGCTGGACCCGATCGCGGCCGAGCAGCTGCTCACCCGGCCGGCGGATGTCCGGGTGCTGCGCGAGTTCTGCGCCCTCCCGCCCGCGCCGACGACGGTATTGCTGGTGCGGCACGCCAAGGCGGGCAAACGCGAAGACTGGACCGGCGACGACGACCTCCGCCCGTTGTCGGAAGCCGGCCAACGCCAAGCCGCCGCACTGCGAGACCTGCTGCCGCTCTTCGGCCCTGACCGGGTCTTCTCCGCGCCGCGGCTGCGGTGCGTGCAGACCGTCGGCGGCGTCGCGGACGCACTCGGAGTCGAGGTGCAGCACGAGCCGTTGCTGTCGGAAGAGGGCTACTGGCCCGACCCGCTGCTGGGAATCCGCCGCCTGCTGGAGATCGCGGCCGACGGGGGCACGCCGCTGATCAGCAGCCAGGGCGGGGTGATCCCGGACCTGGTGAGCGCACTGGCGGACCGGGACGGCCTGGAACTGCCCGCCGCCCGCGACGGTGTCGTGCCGAGCAAAAAGGGCTCGCTGTGGGTCCTGTCGTTCTGCCCCGGCGACGACGGACCGGTTCTGGCGGGCGCGGATTACTATCCGAGCCCGCTCCCCGCTCCGGTGCCTTCGGCGGGCTGATCTTTTGCACGGGGCCCGGCGTCCGCGCCGGGCCCCTTCTCTTATGCGCTCTTCCGCCATTCGGCTGGCTTCGGATTCTATAGAGACCGATAGTGCTCAGCGGCGCTAAGCAGTTATCGCGGGCCCCGGCATAAGGGACGTCCGAGACAGTGCCGCGGGGTTTATTTACCCCCCGGCGGGGATTTATCTCCGGGCGTCGGATTAGCCCTCCGGGACCCGCCGGGAAGCCCTCCTCGGGGAATCCGATTGCCTTCCCGGACGGCTCCGGATCTGTTGTCTTATCAGCAATCCGGCGGCTTCTTCCGGAGTCCGAACAGCCCGCCTACCTCGGGAAACGCTGTCGTCCCGCTGCGCTGGCACCCTCTGGTCCAGTGCTCCGGCAACCCCGATGGGGCAGGGAATTCGCGACCTCCGGAGCGGCTCCCCACACCGACTCGCCAGCCCCCGTTGTCTCGGCTCACGCGGAAACCCTGCGATCGCAACGGGGTCGGCCGCTCAGCCGTCCGAGCCAGGCTGCTGCCTCGCCTCGCCAGCCCCGGCCGACGTCCCCGCTCACCCGGCCTCGAAACCCGCCCGCCACAACAGCTCGACCGTCGCCGCTCAGCAGGTCGACGCCGCAATCGCCGCGCAGCACCAGCCCGGAAACCCAGCCTGTCCGCTGATCCGGGCGCCCCTCAGCCACCCGGAACCCACCGCGCCACTACGACGGCCGGCGCTCCGGCTCACCGACCCGAGCGCCCCGTCAACCCGAAACCCGAGCCCGCACAACGCCTCGCCCCGCAACCCGCTTCTCACCGCACTGACTCCGGAATATTCATCCGCCCAACCCCCGGAAACGCGGCAGGGCCCCGACCTCATCCGAGGTCGGGGCCCTGCCGCGAAGCAACGAATACCGGGGCTACTTCTTCTTGGCCGCCGAGGTGCGCTTCGCCGGGGCCTTCTTGGCCGCGGCCGTGGTCTTCTTCGCTGCCGCAGTGGTCTTGGCGGCAGGCTTGGCGGCGGCCTTCGCCCGCGTGGTGGTGGCCTTCGGGGCCGCCTTGGCGCGGGTGGTGGTCGACTTCGCGGCCGTCGCGCGCGTCGTCGTCTTGGCGGCGGTGGCCTTGGCGGGAGCCTTGGCCGCGGTGGCGCGAGTGCGCGTGGCAGCGGGCTTCGCCGCCGTGGCACGGGTGCTGCGGGTGGCGGTCGTCGAGGCGGCGCGGGTGGTCGTGGCGCGCGCGGTGGTGCCGGTGGCCCGCTTCGCCGCCGTGGCCTTCGGCAGCTTCTTCGAACCGGAAATCACGTCCTTGAACGTGGTGCCCGCGCGGAACGCCGGAACGTTGGTCTTCTTGACCCGCACGGCTTCGCCGGTGCGCGGGTTGCGCGCGGTGCGGGCGGCACGAGCGCGCTTCTCGAACACCCCGAAGCCGGTGATGTTCACCTTTTCGCCCTTGTTGACCGTCCGGATGATGATGTCGACGAGACCGTCGACGGCCTCCGAAGCAACCTTTTTGTCGCCCAGACGCTCCGACAGCGCCTCGATCAGCTGGGCCTTGTTGGCCATTCCAGTCCCTCCAAGAAGAACTCTTCGTCCACGGCCAGGTCGGCCGGCTAACGCACACGGTATTACCAAGACAGCACAAATTCCAAACGGCACGCGAAATTTTCCCTTGCGGCGGGAACGGTTCCGCCCTCCCGAAGGACCCGTTTCCGGGTCCGGGAGGCTCCGTTTGGCGTGGGCGTGCGGGGGGCCGGCCGGGGCCGGATTCCCTTTCCGAGCAGGGAATCCGGACCCGGCGGCGCAGGTCAGGAGGTCGCGGCGGGCAGCGTCGCGGGCTTCCACGAAGGGCGCTGGGACTCGAACGCGTCGATGTCCCCCGCGTGGCGCAGAGTCAGCGCGATGTCGTCGAGTCCTTCGAGCAGCCGCCAGCGGACGTAGTCGTCGATCTGGAAGGGCGCGGTGAAGTCCTTGGCCCGCACGGTCTTGGCTTCGAGGTCCACCGACACCTCCGTGCCGGGCTCGTTCTCCAGCAGCTTCCAGAGCAGTTCGACATCCGACTGCTCGCACTGCGCGGCGACGAGGCCGCCCTTGCCGGAGTTGCCGCGGAAGATGTCCGCGAAACGGGACGAGATGACGACCTTGAAGCCGTAGTCCATCAAGGCCCACACGGCGTGCTCGCGCGACGAACCGGTGCCGAAGTCGGGTCCGGCGACGAGCACCGAGCCATTCTTGAACGGTTCCTGATTGAGGATGAAGTCCTCCTGCGCGCGCCAGGCGGCGAACAGCCCGTCCTCGAATCCGGTGCGGGTCACGCGCTTGAGGTAGACGGCCGGGATGATCTGGTCAGTGTCCACGTTGGACCTGCGCAGCGGGACCCCGATCCCGGTGTGCTGGGTGAACGGTTCCATGGTGGGAGCTCCTCTCGGGGCGGTCAGGCGGGCAGGTCGGCGGGCGAGGACAGCGTCCCGCGCACGGCGGTGGCGGCGGCCACGAGCGGCGAGACGAGGTGCGTGCGGCCGCCCTTGCCCTGCCGTCCCTCGAAGTTGCGGTTGGAGGTGGACGCGCTCCGCTCGCCGGGGGCGAGCTGGTCCGGGTTCATCCCGAGACACATGGAGCAACCGGCCTGCCGCCATTCGGCTCCCGCCTCGGCGAAGATCTTGTCCAGGCCTTCCTCTTCGGCGGTCTTGCGCACCCGCATCGAACCGGGCACCACGAGCATCCGGACCGAATCGGCCACCTTGCGCCCGCGCAGCACCTCGGCCGCGGCGCGCAGGTCCTCGATCCGGCCGTTGGTGCAGGAGCCGAGGAACACGGTGTCCACCGCGATCTCGCGCAGCGGGGTGCCCGGCTTCAGATCCATATAGGACAGCGCCTTCTCGGCGGCGAAGCGCGCGTTCTCGTCCGGGATCGCGGCCGGATCCGGCACCGAATCGCCCAGCGGCAGACCCTGTCCGGGGTTGGTGCCCCACGTCACGAACGGCGTCAGCTGGTCCGCGTCGAGGTGGACTTCGGCGTCGAATTCCGCGCCCTCGTCGGTGCGCAGCTCGCGCCAGGCGGCGACGGCGGCGTCCCACTCCTCGCCCTTCGGAGCGTGCGGACGGCCCTTGAGGTAGGCGAAGGTCGTCTCGTCCGGCGCGATCATGCCGGCGCGCGCGCCCGCCTCGATCGACATGTTGCAGATGGTCATCCGGGCTTCCATCGACAGGTCTTCGATGGCCTTGCCGCGGTACTCGAGGACGTAGCCCTGCCCGCCGCCGGTGCCGATCTGGGCGATCACCGCGAGGATCACGTCCTTCGCGGTGACGCCCGGCTGCAGCGTGCCGTCGACGTTGATCGCCATCGTCTTGAACGGCCGCAGCGGCAGCGTCTGGGTGGCGAGCACGTGCTCGACCTCGGAAGTGCCGATGCCGAAGGCCATCGCGCCGAACGCGCCGTGCGTCGAGGTGTGACTGTCGCCGCACACCACGGTGGTGCCCGGCTGGGTCAGCCCGAGCTGCGGTCCGATCACGTGCACGATGCCCTGTTCGGCGTCGCCCATCGGGTGCAGCCGGACGCCGAACTCCTTGCAGTTGCGGCGAAGCGTGTCGACCTGGGTGCGGGACACCGGGTCGGCGATCGGGAGGTCGATGTCCACCGTGGGGACGTTGTGGTCCTCGGTGGCGATGGTGAGGTCGGGGCGGCGCACCTGCCGCCCGGCCAGCCGCAGTCCGTCGAACGCCTGCGGGCTGGTCACTTCGTGCACCAGGTGGAGGTCGATGTAGAGCAGATCCGGTTCGGCGCCTTCGCCTCGGCGCACGAGGTGGCTGTCCCACACCTTCTCCGCCAGCGTACGAGCCTTGCCGGTGGGGCTGGTCATCTCCGGCTCCTTCCACGGGATCGGCCGGGAGCACGGAACCCGGACAGAGCCGGTGAGGAGGGGCGAGCCGCGGCTGGCCGCGGGCCCGGGTTTCGTTTTTCCCAGATTCTGGACTTCCCACACTGCGGGAAGATAGTATCGCGTCGTGGGACAGCATAGCGGTATCGGAGTACTGGACAAAGCCGTGGCCGTGCTGCAGGCCGTCGCCGAGGACCCGTGCGGGCTGGCGGAACTGTGCACGCGCACCGGGCTTCCTCGTGCGACGGCGCACCGGCTCGCGGTCGGGCTCGAAGTGCATCGCCTGTTGCGGCGAGGGCCGGACGGGCGCTGGCGGCCGGGCACCGCGCTCGCCGAACTCGCGGGCGGTTCGACCGACCCGTTGCTCGACGCGGCGAGTTCGGTGCTGCCGAAGCTTCGGGACATCACCGGCGAAAGCGTTCAGCTTTACCGGCGCGACGGCGTGCAGCGCGTGTGCGTTTCGACCGCGGAACCGCCGAGCGGTTTGCGCGACACGGTTCCGATCGGTTCGCGCCTGCCGATGACGGCGGGCTCGGGCGCGAAGGTCCTTGCCGCGTGGTCGGATCCGCACACGCAGCGGACGATCCTCGCCGACGCGGTTTACGGCGAACGCACTCTGCTCGAGGTGCGCCGCCGCGGCTGGGCGCAAAGCGTCGCCGAACGCGAGCCCGGCGTCGCGAGCGTTTCGGCCCCGGTGCGCGATTCCTCCGGCACGGTCGTCGCCGCGGTGTCGGTCTCCGGCCCGATCGAACGCATAGGGCGCAAGCCCGGCGCCCGGTGGGCGGCGGATCTCCTCGCCGCCGCCGACGCGCTCCAGGAACGCCTCTGACGCCCGGCTCCCACCACGCGCCAACCCCAGGCCGCCTCTCCGCCACCCCGGCGGGAGGCGGCCTTTTCTCTCCCTTGAGACGAACGGCCTCTCCGCAACGCATTGCCGCGACTGCCCTCAGCCGCCTCGTCGCCTCTCCGACGGGAGGCGGCCTTTCGCCCCGACGCCTCTCGCCCTGACGCGAACGCACTCTCCTCAACGCACGCCGCAACTGGCTCCAGTTGCCTCGTCACCACACCGGCATGAGACAGCCTTTTCGCATCGGCACCCCTCCCTCGACACGAACGCACTCCCCTCAACGCACGCCGCAGCCGACTCCAGCCGCCCCTGCGCGAGGCCGCCTTTCGCACAAACGATCCCCACCGATGCGGCCCATCGAGAACCCGCCGCTCAACGCACCCCGCGATCGAACCCAAAGCACCGCCGAACGCGAACCCGGCACCGCGAACGTCTTCGCCCGGCGCGCGATTCCTCCGGCACAGCCATCACCGCGGCAGCGACCCGGCCGAACGCACCGCCCCGCAAGCCCGCCCGGCAGAGCTCCCCGCCGCCGGCGACCCGCCCCCGGGAACGCCTCCGCCGCCCGGCCCGCCGCTCCGCCACGCCCGTGCGAGGCAGTCTTTTTCGCGCGGTTTTCGATCGTCCTCAGTAGACCGTCCGGCCCCTTCGGAGGTCGTCCGAGCGGCCGCGCGGCAGCCGGCCGCGAACCCGCAAGAAAAGGCAAAACCGCAGGACAGCGGGTGTCTACATGCGACTTTGCCGGTGCCGCAAGCACTCTCGCGGGTCTTCCGGCCAGTGAAAGAATCCGGCGCTTCGAGCCTCCCGCCCGCCGTCCGGTTACCCGACACGGCAACGAAAAAGGCAGGTCCCGATTGGACTTGCGAAGTCTATGGGTGATAATGACTGCGTTCGGCCTGTATGGCCGTATAAAACAAGTTCTGGTTGGAGGAACTGGAATGGCCAACAAGGCCCAGCTGATCGAAGCTCTGTCGGAGCGCATCGGCGACAAGAAGGCAGCCGCGGAAGCCGTCGACGGTCTCGTCGACATCATCATCCGCACCGTCCACAAGGGCGAAAAGGTCACCATCACCGGCTTCGGTGTCTTCGAAAAGCGCGCTCGTGCCGCCCGCACCGCGCGCAACCCGCGCACCGGCGAAGCCGTGCGGGTCAAGAAGACCAACGTTCCGGCGTTCCGCGCGGGCACCACGTTCAAGGACGTCATCTCCGGCTCCAAGAAGCTGCCGAAGGCGACTGCCGTGAAGCGTGCGACCGCCAGCACCGCGAAGGCGACCGCCACCCGCGCCACGGCGACGACCACCACTCGCGCCAAGGCCGCCGCTGCCAAGCCGGCCGCCACCCGCACCCGCGCCACCGCGGCCAAGGCTCCCGCCAAGGCCACCGCCGCGAAGGCCACCACCACCCGCGCCAAGGCGACCGCCACCAAGGCCACCGCGGCCAAGGCGGCTCCGAAGGCCACCACCACGCGGGCGAAGGCCGCCGCCAAGCCGGCCGCCAAGAAGACCACGGCGACCGCGAAGAAGGCTCCGGCCAAGCGCACCTCGGCCGCGAAGAAGAAGTAACTCCGGTTCCCCGGAACCTGACCGCAAGCCCCGCCCGGCTTCTCCCCGGGCGGGGCTTGCCGCATCTCTGCCCTTTTTTCCCGCCCCGCGCGCACTGTCCGGCATTCGGAGCAAACCGCGCAGCCCGCGCCGATTCCGAAGCGGCGGCAGAGCGCCGCCAAGATCCGTTGGCGCGCTTGCCCGTCCGGATCTCGCGGACCGCGAAGCGACAGCCGGTACGACAACCGGGTCCGGGCGGCGGGCATTGTCCCCGCCGGGCCACATCCGCGCAGCGCGAAGGAAATCGACGAAACTGCTCGCCGTTTTCCCGATCACATCGGCCATCTCGCGGCCGTCTCCAGTCGATCACCTGTTCCCCCAAGCAACTGCGAACGCCCGCGCGAAGCGGTCGCCGGGGTTTCCTTGCTGTGCCCGGCTCGCCACCAAGCGTGGCCGTCGGGTGTCCGCGATCACCCAGGCCACGCAAGGTCCACAACAGACTTTCGGGTTGTTATGCGAACGTGACAACCACACACCGTGGCCGCAGGTAATCCAGTCGGGCGAACAGGCGAATCCGGACTGGTTTCGCCAGCGCACACCGTCTTTTCCCCGCTGCCGCACCGGTGTCTCGCGAGCGCGCGCACCGCGCCGGCGAAAGTGGGTGCCGGGCCACGAAAACCGGCCGTCATCGGTGAACCGGTCGCGCGATCGGCTCCGATCAGTGTTGGTCTATGCAATCATGTCGCCCGGCAAGGACCCCGAATGCGAGAACATGAGACGACTGTGCCGATAGTTCGTGTGGAGAAGCTGTACAAAGTGTTCGGCCGCCGGGCGGAAGAAGCGGTCGGCAAGCTGGAGAACGGCGCCGACCGCGCCGAATTGGAGCTGCCCGGCGTGACCGCGGCGGTGATCGACGCCTCCTTCACCGTGGAGCGCGGCGAAATTTTCGTGGTGATGGGACTGTCCGGTTCGGGCAAGTCGACCCTGCTGCGCACGCTGAACGGATTGCTCCCGGCCACTTCCGGCCGGGTGCTGGTCGACGACATCGACCTGACCGACAAGTCCGCGGGACAGGTGCGCGAGCTGCGCCAGCGGCGGATGAGCATGGTGTTCCAGCACTTCGCGCTGTTCCCGCACCGCACGGTCGCGGAGAACGTCGCCTACGGGCTGAGCGTGCAGAACGCTCCGCGCGAGCGGCAGCGCGAACGCACCGCCGAAGCGCTGGAGATGGTCGGGCTCACCGGATGGGAGGACCGGTTGCCCGGTCAGCTTTCCGGCGGGATGCGCCAGCGCGTCGGCCTCGCCCGCGCGCTGGCCGCGGACACCGAGATCCTGCTGATGGACGAGGCGTTCAGCGCGCTGGACCCGTTGATCCGCAAGGAGATGCAGGACCAGCTCCTGACGCTGCAGCGGCAGCTGGGCAAAACGATCGTGTTCATCACGCACGACCTCAACGAGGCCATGCGCCTCGGCGACCGGATCGCGATGATGCGCGACGGCCGGATCGTGCAGGTCGCGACCGCGCAGGAGATGCTCACCGAACCGGCCGACGAATACGTCGCGAAGTTCGTCCGCGATGTCGACCGTTCCCGGGTGCTCACCGCGTCCGCCGTGATGGCGCCCGCGGACATCTCGTTCACCCCGGCCACGACCGTCGCCGAAGCGCTGGAAACGATGCGCCGGAACGAACTCTCGGGCGTGCTGGTGACCGAGGACGGCAAGTTCGCCGGCGCGGTCGACCGGCGCACGGTGAGCGAAGCCGCCGACCGCGGCACGGAAACCATCGCCGGGCTCGTCGACCGTTCCGCCGCGCGCACCGCCCCGGAAACCCAGATGGCCGACCTGTTCGGCCACGCCGCTTCCGCGCCCGCGCCGCTCGCGGTGGTCGACGACGGCGGCGTGCTGCTCGGCGCGGTGACCCGCGAGGCGCTGCTGAACGCGCTGAGCTCAGGAGAAAACGACGAACAGGAGGTGAACGCCCGTGTCTGACAGCGTCCTCTTCGGCGATCTGCCGCAGATTCCCGTCGGCACCTGGTTCAAGGCGATCATCGACTGGCTGCAGGGCAACATCGGCCCGTTCTTCGATTTCGTCGAAACCGTCGTCAGCGGCGCGATCAACGGACTTTCCTCGGCCCTGACCTGGGTGCCGTGGCCCGTGCTGCTCGTGATTTTCGCGGCGCTCGGCTGGTGGCTGCGCGGCTGGAAGTTCGGCCTCGGCTCGGCGATCGGGTTCGCGCTCATCGACAGCCTCCGCGAATTCCCGTCCGCGATGCAGACCCTGTCGCAGGTGCTGATTTCCGGCGTGGTCGCGGTGGTGATCGCGGTGCCGGTCGGGATCGCGGCCGCGCGCAACGAAACAGTGAGCCGGATCGTGAAGCCGGTGCTGGACTTCATGCAGACGCTGCCCGCGTTCGTGTACCTGATCCCGGTCATCTTCTTCTTCTCGATCGGCGCGGTGCCGGGCGTGGTGGCGACTGTCGTGTTCTCGCTGCCGCCGGGCGTGCGGCTGACCGAACTCGGCATCCGCCAGGTCGACCCGGAAATGGTCGAGGCGGGCGAGGCGTTCGGCTCGCCGCCGCGGCGGATCCTGCGGGAGATCCAGATCCCGCTCGCGATGCCGTCGATCATGGCCGGGATCAACCAGATCATCATGCTGTCGCTGTCGATGGTCGTGATCTCCGGCATGGTCGGCGCGCCGGGACTCGGCGCCGAGGTGTACGCCGCGGTCACGAGCCTCAAGCTGGACCTGGGTTTCCAAGCCGGTCTCAGCGTCGTCGTGCTGGCGATCTACCTCGACCGGCTCACCTCCTCGCTCGGGGCGCGCTCGGCGGTGGGCCGCGCCCTCCGCCGGTCCGACGCGGCCTGATCCACCTCCACCGCAACGAGAAAGGACGAACGAGTGCGCACATCGAAACGCTTCGGCCGGATCATCGCCATCGGCGCCGCCGTGACGGCCCTGGTCGGCCTCACCGCGGCGTGCGGCGGCCGGGAGTCCCAGTCGGGCAACAGCCAGGAAGCCAAGAGCGTCACCATCGGCTACATCAACTGGGACGAGGACGTCGCCCTCACCAACCTGTACCAGGCGGTGCTGGAGGAGAAGGGCTACCAGGTCAAGACGCAGATGCTCGACGTCGGCCCGATCTACGCGGGTCTCGCGAAGGGCGACGTCGACCTGTTCCTCGACTCGTGGCTGCCCGCGACGCACAAGCAGTACTGGGACCAGTACCACAACCAGCTCGAAGACCTGGGCGTCTGGTACGACAAGGCGACGCTGAACCTCGCCGTGCCGAACTACGTGAGCGACGTCAACAGCATCGCCGACCTCAAGGACAAGGCGAGCATGTTCGGCGGCAAGATCACCGGCATCGAGGCGAGCGCGGGCGAGACGGGCATCGTGCAGAAGGACGCGATCCCGCAGTACGGCCTCGACGGCGCGATGACCCTGCAGAACTCGTCGACCACCGCGATGCTGGCCGCGCTCGACAGCTCGATCAAGGCGAAGAAGCCGATCGTCGTGACGCTGTGGCACCCGCACTGGGCGTACTCGCGCTACCAGCTCAAGGATCTCAAGGACCCGAAGGGCGCGATGGGCAAGGGCGAGCAGATCCACGCGCTGGGCCGCAAGGGCTTCGAGAAGGACTTCCCGGCGCTCGCCGGCGTGGCCAAGAAGCTGAAGATGTCCGACGCGGACCTCGGTTCGCTCGAGGACGCGATCCAGAAGGCCCCGAAGGGCCAGGAGAAGACCGCCGCCAAGCAGTGGGCGGATCAGCACAAGCAGTTCGTGGACCAGGCTTTCGCCGGTCTCTGAACCAGCGCCGGACGACCCCGCCTCCCGTTCGCCGGGACGGCGGGGTCGTTTCTTTTTCAACCTGCGGGGCAGTTGAAGTGGCCCGATTCCCCCTGATTCGTTGCCCAGCACCGTTATCGAGCGGAATCCGCCGCGCGATGCGGCACACTGGGCACATGTCTCGCGCGCCGATTTCTGCCCGCACCGACGTACCCGACGACGTCGACGCGGTCACCGAAGCCGTGCTCACCGCTTCCCGGCTGCTCGTCGCGGTGTCCGCGCGGTCCATCGCCTCCGTCGGCGACCTCGTCACGGTGCCGCAATTCCGGCTGCTGGTGGTGCTGCACTCCCGCGGCCCGCTGAAACAGGCCACGCTCGCCGAACATCTCGGTGTCACGCCGTCCACCGCGAGCCGGATGATCGACCGCCTGGTCGCCGTCGCGCTGGTCGCCCGGCTGGGCAATCCGTCGTCCCGGCGCGAGGTCGTCATCGAACTCACCCGGGAAGGCGACCGAATCGTGCGCGCCGTCACGCAGCGGCGGCGTCGCGAAATCGCCGCCATCGTGGCGAAAATGCCCGAATCGGCCCGCCGCGGCCTGGTCGACGCGCTGACCGCGTTCGCCGAAGCCGGCGGCGAACCGCCCGCCGGAAATCCGGCCGACGCCGTCTGGGTCTAAATTTCCGCCGCCACCGCGCGAATTCCGTCGGTCACTTCTTTCGCCGACGGAGCTTCCTCCGGATCGAGCAGCCATTGCACCATCAGCCCGATCACCAACGCGCTCTGCGCCGCTCCGCCGACCCCGGCGCGCGCCTCCCGTAACCCCTGCACGAGGTGCCCGCGCACGTCCGATGACCGTTCGGCCTGCACGAGCGCTTCAAGCTGCGCGACCCACAACGCGCGGTGCTCGCCGAAGCTGTCGATCAGCCGTTGCAGTCCCTGCTCGGAAAGATCGAACGACGAATCCGCGACCTGCCCGCCCAGTTCGTCGACCGCCGCCACCAGCGCCTGCGTCAGCAACGCGTCCCGCGACCCGAAGTGGTAGCCGATCGCCGCGTGACTGACCCCCGCCGCGGCCGCGATGTCGCGCACCGTCGTGTTGCCCCAGCCCCGCTCGATCAAGCAGCGCTTCGCCCCGGCCATCAGATCCTCGCGATTGCCCATGGCGCACAGCCTAGCCGAATTCTTGCCCAGATGGTTTATCCGGATGGTTTGACCAAATGGTCAAGCACCGGCTACGGTCTCTCCCATGGCCTCCTCGAACGTCCTGATCTCCGGTGCCGGCGTGGCCGGCGCCACCCTCGCCGAACTCCTCACCCGCTCCGGCCACCGCGTGACGATCGTCGAACGCGCCCCCGCCCTCCGGCACACCGGTTACGCCGTGGATTTCCGCGGCGCCGCCTTCGATGTCCTGTCCGAACTGGGCATCCTCGACGACGTCCGCCAGCACGACACGAAAATGACCGGCACCGCCATCGTCGACCGCGACGGCACCCAGGTGGACCTGCTGCCCGCCGAAGCTTTCGCGGGCGAACTGGAGGTGCCGAAGCACGTCCTGAACGAGCTGCTGTACGACCTGACTGTCGATCATGTCGAGTACCGCTTCGGCACCTCGATCACGGCGCTGACGCAAACTGAGGCCGCCGTGACCGCGGAACTGACCGACGGCTCCACGGAGACCTACGACCTCGTTTTCGGCGCGGACGGCGTGTACTCGAAGGTCCGCCAGCTGGCCTTCGCCCCGCACTCAGCGGTGTTGCAGCACCTTGGCCTCTCCGGCGCGGGCTTCACCATGCCGAACTTCCTGGACTTGGACCACAGCGGCCTCCTCCGCACCGCCGACGGCACCGCGGTCTACCTGTTCAGCTCAGCAGATCCAGACCGTCTCACCGTGAGCCTGTCCTTCGGAACGACCTCGGGAGCCCTCGACCGCCTCCCCCGCTCCGAGCAGGAAGCAGCGACACGCGCCGCCTTCGCCGGTGACGCTTGGCACACGCCTCGCCTGCTCGAGGCGATGTCGGAGGCTTCGGATTTCTACTTCAGCTCGAGCACCCAGGTGCACCTGGACCACTGGTCGACCGGCCGCATCGCCCTGGTGGGAGACGCCGGATACTGCGCCGCGCCCACGGCGGGCATGGGCACCTCGCAAGCCCTGCTCGGCGCCCGTTCACTGGCCCGGCACCTGACGGCCGCGGCATACCCGGAGGCCTTCGCTCGGTACGAGGCCGAACTCCGGCCGTATGTGACCGAAAACCAGGCGAATGGCCGCTCAGCGGCCGCGATGTTCGGCGGCGCACCGGATTGATCTTTGCTTTCCCCGATACCAGCACAGACAACAAAGCCCGGTTGATCTGTACTGATCAACCGGGCTGACTGTACCCCCGATGGGATTCGAACCCACGCTACCGGCGTGAGAGGCCGGCGTCCTAGGCCGCTAGACGACGGGGGCTTAGGAACTTCCCCGTTTCCGGGGCTTTTCTTGCGAGAGAGAACTTACCAGAAGCGATTTCGCACTTCCGAGAGGGGGTCCTCTCTTGCAGCTGGGGTACCAGGACTCGAACCTAGACTAACTGGACCAGAACCAGTCGTGCTGCCAATTACACCATACCCCAGTGAGGTACTTTCCCGGTTGCCCAGGTCAGTGCCGCACGAGAAGAAATACTAGAACATCCCGCCGCGGACCGTCGCAGCGGGGGTCCCCGCCGCCCGCGGGGCGGGCACGCCGACCGTCGCGTACTCCGAAACCAGCAGCTCAGGAAGCTCGTCGAGCCCGCTCACGGTGTGCACCCCCTCCGGAGCCCGCTCGCCGGTGCGACTGGTCCCGTCGCGATCGAGCCAGACCGCGCCGAGTCCCGCGCCGAACGCGCCGATCGCGTCGGTGTCGAGCTTGTCCCCGACGTGCACCGTGCGCTCCGGCGGGCAGTCCAGCGCCAGGCAGACCGAACCGAACATCACCGGATCGGGTTTCGCGACCCCGACCTCGCCCGCGATCGCGACATGGTCGAAAAACGGCGCCAGCCCCAGTTCCGCGATTTTCTGCCGCTGATGAACCCCTGAGGCGTTCGTCACCGCGGCCAGCTGAAGCCCCGCGGCCCGCAGCCATTCAAGACAGGGAAGAACGTCGTCGAATAACCGCCAGGACCGCGCCAAAATCTCCCTCCGGCGCGCCTCGAACGCGCTCACTTGCGCGGAGTCGCCGAAGATCCCCAACTCGGCGAGGAAACATTCAGTACGCCGGTGATGCATGACGTCGTAACCGAGTTTCCCCGCGACAACGAGCGCGACGTGCTCCTCGGTGATCAAATCCCACAACGGCCAAAGATCGTCGCGCCCCGTGAGCGCGTGCAGCGTGCGCCGGATCGCGGCGGTGCAGTCGATCAACGTGTCATCGATGTCGAGGCAAACCAGGCTCAACTCAGGAGGCGCCCACGGTTCGCGACCGGCAGCGGCCGGCGGGGCAGTACGAGCGCGCGACAGAGCGGCCGGGGCGAAATCCACCCCGTGAGGCTAGGGCACTCGCCGCGTTCGCAACGCGGCCAAAAAGGTGATTACCCCAGAGCTGTTGCCGCTGACCGGCTCTACCCCCGGTGCGCAAAGTGTCCGCCCGGTGACGTTCACCACCACCCCAGAGGGCCGAGCGAGTGAAAGACGCTTACTCCACGCTCCCCTCGAAAACTTACCAATTCCGAACGCTCTCCCCCGCGGCCGACACCACCGCCCCTCGCGTCCGCGCCGAGAACCCTGTAGCCATAACCCTTTCGCCGCCCCGGAGTCGGCACCCCTCAGCCTTGACTGTCCTCAAAGCAACAACAACCACGCATAAGTTCCGCGACCGAACCAACCACCCGAAATTCTTTCCGGAAATATCCCCGCCCCGCTCATTCCGACCAGATGGCGGCGTCCCCCATCCCGCCGGAGATCCACATACGTGAACCACAGGCCATTACGCAAACTCCCCACATTCTGGCCTCCTGCGGAGTACATCAACTGCACTGTCGGCACCAGCCAGTGGCGCTTCCCGCCCCGTCCTCTTGCCTCCCCTCTTCCCCCGCCTCCCGCCTCTTCCCCCCGCTTCCCGCCAGTTCCCGTCGCGCCCCTCGCTTCCCGCCTCCTCCCCTCGCCTCCCGTCACTTCCCCTCGCCTCCCTCACTTCCCGAGGGCACCACAACAGCCGATCCTCACCACGATCCCCGGTGGGCAAACATGCCCACGGTCCCGCCTTCGCTGCCCGTCTCCTATGAAGCAATCCCCACCCGCTTGAAGCCCCTCAATCCCGCCCGCAGCCATCCGCCGCCTGCTCCTTCCTCCGTTGCTTCCCGATTCCCTGCTTCCTTCGCTTCTCCCTGCTTCCTTCGCTTCTCCCTGCTCCCTTCGCCTCTCCCTGCCTGCCTCGCCTTGGCTCCGCCCTCCTGACCCCGCCTCGCCTTCGCTCCACCCTCCTTGCCTCGCCTTGCTTCACCTGCCCGCCCCCCCGGTCCACCTAGCCTTGCCCCCTTCCTGTCCGCCCCCTTCCTGTCCGCCCCCTTCCCGCACCTCACCCCTCTCGCATCGCCCTCCCCTCGACTGCCACTCCCCAACTCCCCGCCAGCACCCGGCCCACCCCATCGGCCGACTTGACGCACCCTCCGCCCAAGGTGCATCCTCAACTTATTCAACAGATGATGAATAAGAGGGGAGCTGGGGACGATGACTGAGCACACGGGCTGCGTCATAGTCGGCGGCGGACCGGCGGGCATGGTGGCGGGATTGCTCCTGGCCCGAGCAGGCGTAGCGGTAACCGTGCTGGAAAAGCACGCGGACTTCCTCCGCGATTTCCGCGGCGACACCGTCCACCCGTCGACGCTCAGGCTCCTGGACGAACTGGGCCTGGGCGAGAAATTCGAAGCGCTGCCGCACACCAAGGTGACCGCGGTCGGACTCCCCACTCCCGACGGCGGCGCCCTGACCATCGCCGACATGTCGCTGCTGAACGTCCCCCGCCCCTACGTAGCGATGGTCCCCCAATGGGATTTCCTGGACCTGCTCGCCGAGACAGCGCAAAAAGAGCCGACCTTCACCCTGCGGCTCGAAACCGAAATGACCGGCCTGCTCCGCTCGGGCCGCCGAGTCACCGGCGTCCGCTACCGCACCGCCGACGGCACCGAAGGCGAACTGAAAGCCAACCTGGTCATCGCCGCCGACGGACGCTGGTCACTGGCCCGCCGCTCAGCCGGCCTCACCCCGCGCGAGTACTACACCCCGTTCGACGCCTGGTGGTTCCGTCTCTCCCGGAAGGCCGAAGAACAGGAAGCCGCGCTGGTGCCGAGGATGCGCAACCACCGCTTCGCGGTGCCGTTGCCGCGCAAGGGCTACTACCAGATCGCCTACCTCACGCCGAAGGGCAAAGACCTGAAGGCCGCCAGCATCGAAAGCTTCCGCCGCGACGTCACCGAGGTCTGCCCGGAATTCGCCGACCGCGTGCACGAACTCAAGTCCATGGACGACGTCAAGTTCCTCAACGTCCGCCTCAACCGCCTGCGCCGCTGGCACGTCGACGGCCTGCTCTGCATAGGAGACGCCGCCCATGCGATGTCGCCAGTCGGCGGTGTCGGAATCAACCTGGCAGTCCAAGACGCCGTCGCCACCGCGAGGCTGCTGGCCGACCCGCTCCTCCGAGGCAAGCCAACCGAAAAGGACCTCACCGCCGTCCGCCGCCGTCGCCTCCTGCCGACCGTTGCCGTTCAAGGACTGCAGCGCCTGCTCCACCGCCGCGTGATGGGTCCCGTCATGACCGGCCACGCCGACGGTCCCCCGCCCCAGTTGATCGCCCTGCTCAAGCGCTTTCCGAAACTCTCTCGAGTTCCGGCGTACCTCATCGGCGTAGGCATCCGCCGCGAATCCGCCCCAGCCTTCGCCCGCCGTCCAGCAGAACCAGCCAGCCGCTAACCCGCGACCGGGTTCGCCACCAACTGGCAACGCCGAGCACCTCTCGCCTGCGCCGACGCACCCGCCCACCGGCAGCACCCGCCGGTGGGCCAGGGCCAGACGACGGCAACGCACTTTCGCCGCCCAGCGGCAACAGCGCCGCAGACTCGCCACCCGACCATCAGCCGCGCTCTCGCCACCTACCGGCAACAACGCCGACCACTAGGCAGCTCAAGCACCGACCGTCTTTCGCCGCTCCGAGGCAACAGCGCCGACTGCTCACCAAGCGAAGCGCCAACCACCATGTCGCCACTCATCGGCAACAGCCCCCGCCGCTCCCCTTTCCGAGCAGCGATCGCCTCTCGCCGCCGTGCGGCAACAACGCCTACCACTCACCAAGTGAGGCACCAGCCGCCATTCGCCGCTCAATGGCAACAGCACCCGCCGCCCACCGCTCAAGCAACGATCGCCTGTCGCCGCTCAACGGCAACGGCTGCCACCACCCCTGGCACGAGCCACCCGCTCGCCACCGAGCGGCAACAGCCCAAGCCACCGCAGCCTCACCCCGACGGCCAAAACCGACCCCGACCAGGGATTCGCCACTAAACGGCAACGCCCGAACCCACTCCACCGAGCCGCTGTCGCTGCTGGGCGGCAACGTCCGAGCCCGCCCCTCCAAACCACTGTCGCCACAAAACGACGACAGCCAGTTCAGAGGTCCTGAACCGGGTTCGTCAGAGTCCCGATGCCGTCGATCGTGATGGACACCGACTGCCCGTTGACGATCGGACCGACCCCCTCCGGCGTGCCGGTCAGGATCACGTCGCCGGGAAGAAGCGTCATCACCCGCGACACGAACTCGACCAGTTCGGGCACCTTGTGCACGAGGTCCGAAGTCCGGCCGTCCTGCTTCAGCTCGCCGTCGACCTCGCTGCGGAGCGCCAGGTCGGACGGGTCGATCGACGTGTCGATCCACGGACCGAGCGGGCAGAACGTGTCGAACCCCTTCGCCCGGCCCCACTGGCCGTCCGACTTCTGCAGGTCGCGCGCGCTCACGTCGTTCGCGACCGTGTAGCCGAGGATCGCACTGGCCGCGCGGGCCGCGGGCACGTTCTTGACCGGCTGTCCGATGACGACCGCGAGTTCGCCCTCGAAGTCGACGCGTCCGACGTCCGACGGACGGCGGATCGGAGCGTTCGGCCCCACCACCGTCGTGGACGGCTTGATGAACAGCATCGGCTCGGACGGCAACTCGTTGCCGAACTCCGCCGCGTGCTTCGCGTAGTTCCTGCCGACCGCGATCACCTTCGACGGCAGGATAGGCGCGAGCAGCCGGACGTCGGCCAGCGGCCAGCGCTTGCCGGTGAAGTTCGGCTGGCCGAACGGATGTTCCGCGATCTCCAGGACCTGAGCATCGTCGCCGTCCCCCTCGATCGAAGCGAACGCGACACCACTGGGATGAGCAATACGAGCTAGACGCACGGCACCAGTCTACGTACCCCCACCGACTGTCGCGCACCCCGAGCGCGCGACAGGTCCCCTCGCTCCATTCCGCACGACCGGACCCCTCGCACCAGCTGACCCACCGTGACGAAACTGGCGCGAAAGGACCCTCCGCACCCGCCAGAAACGACCACCCGAACAACCAGCCTCAGCACCAACGCGAACGGCCACCAACGACTTCGACTGTGAGCCGCAATACGCACCACACGAAGGCCGGACACGAAAGCATCAACGCGCCCAGCAAACCGGTATCACCCGCCCACAGCAGCCACCCCCAGCTCAGGCGCCGACTGCACCGACGCGACCGCCAGGCTCTTGTGGACCAACGCGTCGCACAACGCCAGCCAGCTCGCCTCAACGATGTTGCCGTGCACGCCCACCGTCGTCCATTCGTGTTCGCCGTCACTCGTTTCGAGAAGCACCCGCGTGACGGCGTCCGTACCTGGATTCGACGGCAGAATCCGTACCTTGTAGTCAGCCAGCTCAATGCTGTCCAACCAGGACAGATACGGCGTCAACGCCTGGCGCAGCGCGGCGTCGAGGGCGTGCACCGGGCCGTTCCCCTCCGCGGTCGCGATGACTCGCTCGCCCGCGACATGCACCTTCACTGTCGCCTCGGAAACGACTTCGCCGTCCGGGCGGTGGTCCAGCACCACCCGGTACGACTCGAGATCGAACGGCGGCGGATCCGACTTTTCGCCGGAAACCTCCTCGACCTCGCGACGCAGCAACAGCCCCAGCGACGCGTCGGCCGCTTCGAACGACCAGCCTTCCGATTCGAGTTCCTTCACCTTCCGCACTGCGTTCGTCAATGCGTCGGGCCGGCCGGCAAGGTCGACCCCGAGTTCACGTCCCTTGAGCTCGAGACTGGCCCTGCCGGCCATCTCAGTGACCAGTACTCGCATGCCGTTGCCGACGGAAGACGGATCGATGTGGTTGTACAACAACGGATCCACCTTGATCGCGCTCGCGTGCAGCCCCGCCTTGTGGGCGAAAGCGGACGACCCGACGTAAGCCTGGTGGGTGTCGGGTGCGAGGTTGGCGATTTCGGCCAAAGCATGGGAGACGCGAGTGAGCTCGGCGGCCCCTCCGGTCGGGAGGACCTCCATTCCGAGCTTGGTCACGAGGTTTCCCGCCACGGCGAACAGGTCGGCGTTGCCCGCCCGTTCCCCGTAGCCGTTCGCGGTGCACTGCACGTGCGTCGCGCCGGCCTGCACCGCAGCGACAGAATTCGCTACGGCACAGGAAGTGTCATCCTGGCAATGGATTCCGAGCCGGAATCCGGTCTTTTCCTTGATCCCGCCTACGGTTTCGGCAAGTCCTAGCGGCAACTGCCCACCGTTGGTATCGCACAGCACGAGAACGTCCGCACCAGCGTGCGCCGCCGCGTCGAGCACTCGCAGCGAGGTTTCGGGAGAGAAGGCATATCCGTCGAAAAAGTGTTCTGCGTCAAGGAAAACGCGACGCCCTTCACCGACGAGGAACGCGACCGTGTCCCGCACCATCGCGCACGCCTCGTCGACGTCGACCCGCAGGGCCCGCTCGATGTGCCGAAGGTCCGATTTGGCCACCAGGGTGATGACCGGAGCCGCCGAGTCCAAAAGCGCGCGGACCTGCGGATCCTTGTCCGCCGCGGTTCCCGCCTTGCGCGTGGAACCGAACGCTACGAGCGCGGCGTGCTTGAGCGGCAATTCCCCCTGTGCCGCGCGGGAAAAGAACTCCGTGTCCTTCGGCAACGCACCCGGCCAGCCGCCCTCGATGAACCCGACACCCAGCTCGTCCAACAGCCGCGCGACGGCCAGCTTGTCCGTGACGGAGTAGGTGATCCCTTCGCGCTGAGCACCGTCGCGCAAAGTCGTGTCGTAGAGGTGGAAGGCATCGCCGAGCGGCGTGCCGGCGGGTTCCGTGCGGGTCACGGTGTTCTCCTTGTGGCGGGGCAGAACCTGGTCCAGGCAACAAAAAAACCTCCCGCATGGGTGCGAGAGGTTGCGCGCCGGTAGCTCTTGTGGAGCTTCTATCCGGCGCGCAAGGCAATAATGACGGAGATGGCGGTCATGTCGGCCATCATGCCACAGCTTCGCCCGGCTTCCAAGCTCCGGGCGAAGCATCCCACCTTCTGAGAGCCGTCAGCCGGGCAGATTCGCCAGGTAGCGGCCGAATTCCTCGACCGCGGCCGCATTTCGCGGCCCCTCCACCAAAGCCGCATACGGCAGCGCGAAGAAGCGTCCTTCCTTCACCGCCGGGATGTCCTGCAGGCCAGGACGTGAACGAAGGAAGTTCTCCTTGTCGGCCACACTGCCGACCTCGCCGCTGTAGTCGTTGATGAGGATGACGTCCGGCGCGCGCTGGATCACGGCTTCCCAGCTGACGCTGGTCCAGCTGTCGTTGAGGTCCGCGAAGATGTTGGCACCACCCGATTTGGTGATGATTTCGTCCGGACCCGCGTTGCGTCCGGAGGTGAATGGCTGGTCACGGCCGTCGTCGTAGAGGAACACCTGGGGTTTCGGCCGTCCGGTCTGCACCGCGTTCGTGACAGCCGCGACCCGTGCGCGGTACTCTTCGATCAAACGTTCTGCACGATCACTGATCCCAAAGATTTTCCCCAGATTGCGCACATCTGTGTACAGCGCGTCGAGCGGTCGCATAATGCCCCGTTGCTTGCCATTGCCGTTGCGGCACGCCTCGGTGAGCAAGTAGCTGGAGATGCCCAGCTTCGCGAGGGAGTCCGGGGTGAACCCGGTTGCTTCGGAGAAGCCGTAGTTCCAGCCCGCGAACACGAGGTCCGCTCCTGCCCCCTGCACCACCTCACGGTTGATCTTCTCCGCGAGCTTGGGCACCTTGGCGAAATCGGCTTTCCACGGCGACGAGGCCACGCCGCCGGACTGTCCTTTGTCGACCACGTAACCGGCCATCCGGTCGCCCAGGCCGAGCGCGAACATCAGCTCGGTGATGCCGATGTCATTCGTCACGACCCGCGAAGGAGGTTTGGACACGGTCAACGACGAACCGCAGTTGGTCACCGTCACGGGAAACCCGGCCGGGGCGGCTCCACCGTCCCCTTCGGACACCTGAGCGCCACATCCAGTGGCGACGAGGGCGACCGTCACGATCAACGCGACTGCCTTACGCATGACTGTCCTCCGGAGACTCGAGCAGGTCGAACAACAACTGCGGACGGCCCGTGGCGGGGTGCGGCACCACATGCCCGCGCACCCCGAACACATCGGCGAGCAGAGCAGGCGTGAGCACCTCGGCCGGGGTTCCGCTCGCGACGAGGCGGCCGTGGTCGAGCACATGCACCACGTCGCACACGGCGGCGGCCAGGTTCAAGTCGTGCAGCGCGGCCAGCACCGTCGGTCCGCTGGTGCGAGCGAGCGCGAGGACTTCGAGCTGGTGCCGGATGTCGAGGTGGTTGGTCGGCTCGTCGAGCACCAGGATCCGGGGCTGCTGCGCGAGTGCGCGCGCGATCAGCACACGCTGCCGTTCGCCGCCGGACAAAGTGAGCACGCCTCGCTCGGCCAGGTGCGCCAGGCCCACTTGAGCCAGCGCGCCGGCGCACACCCGGCGGTCGGCCGCGCTCATGCGGTCGAGCAGGCCGTGATGCGGCATCCGGCCCATCGCCACCACTTCGGCGACGGTGAAGTCGAACTCCGCATGCGATTCCTGCGCTACCGCGGCGATCGCGCGCGCCCGCTTTCGCGGTGCCATGCCGTCCACCGGCTGGCCGTCGGCCAGAACAGCCCCGGCGGACGGCTTGAGCACTTGGTACACAGCGCGCAAAGTCGTCGACTTTCCGCTGCCGTTCGGGCCGAGCAGTCCGACGAACTGGCCTTGCCGAGCTTCGAGGGTCACGTCGTCGACCAGCTTGCGACCGGCCGCGGTCACGCTGACGCCATTGAGCGAGAGGTCCATTCACGCACCCCCGAATACGTAGGCGCGACGACGCATCAAGAGCAGGAAGGCCGGCACCCCGACCGCCGCGGTCAGCACCCCGATCGGCAGTTCCTCGGGTGCGGCGAGCACCCGCGCCGCGACGTCCACCCACACCAGGAAAACCGCGCCGGCAAGCGGTGCCACGGCCAGCACCCGGCGATGATCGGCACCGACGACCAGCCGCACCAGGTGGGGAAGGATCAGCCCGACGAATCCGATCGCCCCGCTCACCGCGACCAGGACCCCGGTCATGGCAGCGCAAACGACGAAGAGAAGGACCCGCAGTTTCCCGACGTCGACGCCGAGAGTCGTCGCCGCCTCGTCGCCCATGGCGAGCGCGTTGAGCCGCCCGGACAGCGCCAGCAACAACAAGACCCCGCCGACCACCACGATCGCGGCGATCGGCAGCGTGCCCCAGTTCGCCCCGGCGAGACTGCCGAGAAGCCAAAACAGCGCCGACCGCGCGGCCTCGCCGTTCGGCGCTTGGAAAACGATGACCGTGGTGATCGCGAAGAACCCATAGGACAACGTCGTTCCGGTGAGCACCAGACGCAGTGGTGTAAGTCCTTGCCGCGTACGGGCGACGAGATAAACGATCAAAGTCGCGGCGAGCGCGGCCGCGAACGCTCCGACCGACAACGCGTAGATCCCGAGCGATGCGAAGACGCCGAACAACGTCACCGCTGTCGCGCCAACGGACGCGCCCGAAGAAATGCCCAGCACGTACGGCTCGGCGAGCGCGTTGCGAACCATCGCTTGAATCGCGACGCCGACAGTCGACAACCCAGCACCGACGACCACTGCCAGCAGGACGCGGGGAAGCCGAAGGTCCCAGATGATCCGGTACTCCCCGACCTCGTCCGCGCTGATCGTCCCGCCGAACAGCCCTGCGCGGAGAAAGGCCCACGTGTGAGTGACCGGAACCGCCACCGTCCCGATCCCGACCGCGACGACGATCGACCCGAGCAACGCCACTGCAAGCCCCAGCAGCACCGGCGTCAGAGACCGTCGCCGCTGAACGGCAACGGCTCCGACCTGGGGTTCGCCACTCAACGGCGACGCAACCTGCCGGCTTCGAGGTGCGCCTGCCCGCGACGACGCAACCCACTCGCCCGGGGATTCGCCGATTCGCGGCGAAACAGCCCGCAGACTCTGCGATTCGCCAATCGACGACGACACAACCCGCTGGCTCTCGGGCTCGCCGATTCGCAGCGACACAACTCGCTCGTTCGCGGATTCGCCGCTCAACGGCGACGCGGACCGCCGGCCCTGCGATTCGCCAATCGACGACGACACAACCTGCTGGCTCTGGGATTCGCCAATCCGCGGCGAAACCTGCCCCTCACCCACCGGATCATCCAACGGCGAGACAACACGAGCACCGGAGCCAGTCAAATCACGGCTAACCGAGTCGTCGGCCTGCAACTCGTCGGCCGGCGGCTCGCCGCGATGCCCCGAGTTGCCGCGAAGCGGCGAATCCGCCGCCGCAGCAGAACCACCGTGGAGACTCGAGCCTCGGGTCCCGCCATCGCTGTCGGATGGCGAAACACCAGAACCACTATCGCCAGAAACCGGCGAACCCCCGCCCCCGCCCACGGGTCCGGGAAATACAGAACGTCCTTCAGAAGGAGGCGAAGACGAAGACACCGGCGACGACCCAATCGAGACATTGGGCCCGCAAAAGACGGCAGCCGCCGGCGGCGGGAGTGTCGTCTCCCGCAGACCACGACGGGAGGGGACGAGGTTCGAGGAACCTCCGCCGGTATCGGGCTCGCCTTCGGCTCCCGAGAGAGGGAGCCGAAGGCCTACCGTTGCGGGTCAGCGCCGGATTTCGACCGGCTTCCGCGGCGGGGGTCCGAAAAACTCAGGACGGGGTCAGCCGGCCTGACGCGCGTTGGACGAGACGAGCGCCGCGAGGCGGTCGCCGATCGCCTGGGTCGCGCCGGGGGACGACTGGTCGCGCGTGGCGAGGTCGAACGCCACCGAGGCCTCGATCCGCCGCGCCGCTTCCTTCTGGCCGAGGTGGTCCAGCAGGAGCGACACCGACAGCACCGCGGCGGTCGGGTCCGCGAGGCCCTGGCCGGCGATGTCCGGCGCACTGCCGTGCACCGGCTCGAACATGCTCGGGTTGCGGCGCGTGATGTCGAGGTTCCCGCTGGCCGCGAGGCCGATGCCGCCGGTCACCGCGGCCGCGAGGTCGGTGATGATGTCGCCGAAGAGGTTGTCGGTGACGATCACGTCGAACCGCGACGGGTCGGTGACCAGGTGGATCGTGGCGGCGTCCACGTGCGAGTACGCGACGGTGACGTCCGGGTGCTCCAGCGAAACCTCTTCGACGATCCGCGACCACAGCGAACCGGCGTGCTCCAGCACGTTGGTCTTGTGCACGAGCGTGAGGTGCTTGCGCGGCCGCTCTTCGGCACGGTTGAACGCGTCCGCGACCACGCGCCGCACGCCGAAGGCCGTGTTGACGCTGACCTCGGTGGCGATCTCGTGCTCGGTGTCCTTGCGCAGCAGGCCGCCGTTGCCCGCGTACGGGCCTTCGGTTCCTTCGCGCACCACGACCATGTCGACGTCCCCGGCGTCGGCCAGCGGGCCGCGCACTCCGGGGTACAGCCGCGCCGGGCGCAGGTTCACGTGGTGGTCCAGTTCGAACCGCAGCCGCAGCAGCAGGCCGCGCTCGAGGATGCCGCTGGGCACCGTCGGGTCGCCGACCGCGCCGAGCAGGATCGCGTCGTGCTGGCGCAGTTCGCCGAGCACCGACTCCGGGAGCAGCTCCCCGGTGGCGTGCCACCGCGAGGCGCCGAGGTCGTAGTTCGTGATCTCCGCCGCCGGTGCTACCTCACCGAGCACCTTGAGCGCCTCGGAGACCACCTCGGGCCCGATCCCGTCCCCTGGGATCACCGCGAGCCGCATCCACACACCTCCGTAGCCCAGGCCACCGGGCGCACCGATGGCCCATTCGCACAAAAACGCCAGCAGCGGAAGGTTACCGGCCGTAGACAAGGTGCCGTAGCCGCACCACCCTTATGCCGCATCCTCCCACAGGGTGAGACACCCGTTCGGGCGAACGGAAACGGGGGCTTGCCCAGGCCGGACAGCCTTGGCAAGCCCCCGCGTCTCGCTATGCGGCCGCTTCCGCGGCATCCCTCAAGTTCCCCTCAAAGGGTGAACCAGGGTCAGCCGCGCGGAACCTCCGATTCGATCCGCACGACCGAGGCGCGCTGCCCGGTCGCGTTGTGGTGCTCAATCGCCAGCAGGCCCTTCGCCTTGTCCCCGGCGACGGCGGCCTTGTTGCGGTTGACCACCAGAGCCGTGCCCGGCTTGGCGACGTAGCCCAGCGCCGCGTCGCCGCCGCCCTGCGCCGAGAACGCCGGTGCGAGCACGTCGAACGACAGCGGAGTGCTGACCTGGTCGATCAACCCGTTCGAGGTACCCGGCGCGACGTAGTACCCGGCGGTGCCCACCGTGTAGCTGATCCGGTGCGACGCCTCCTTCGGGTCGATGCCGAGCGCGGCGATGCTGACCGGCAGCACCATCACGTTCGAGTCGAACACGTTGGTGTCGACGTCGCCGAGCTGCCCGTTGATCGCTTGCAGGTCGACCGACGGGTTGCCCGGCTTGGTCAGCGACACCGTGTTGACGAGCAGCACGTCCGACCCCGTCGCCTTCGTCACGAAGGTTTCGAAGTCCGGCTTTCCGTCACCGTTGGTGTCGATGTCCACGAACGGCACCGTGTTGCTGCCGAGGTTCGCGAAATCGCTCCAGGTCGTGATGCCGAACGCCAGCGTCGCGTTCTCCGGCTCTCCCTGCGCCTTGGCGAGCGGGGCTGTCGACGCCGCGCCGATGTAGCGCAGGTCGCCGCCCTTCGCGGTGCGGTTGAGGGTGCAGTCGGACGTGACATGCGAGTCGCATTCCGGCAGCTGCGGCGATTCGGCCTGCAGTTCGAGGACGCTGATCAGCGAGCGGTACCGCTGGGAACCGCTGCCCTGGTCGATGCCCTTGCCGCCGAGGTTCAGCACGGCCTGGTCGGCGTTCGCGCCGAAGCGCACGCCGCCCGGGGTGGTGATCGCCGAAACCGGCTTCGGCGCCGAGTACACGGCCACCCGCAGCGGAACGGTCGCACCGTTCTTCGGGGTGAACGCGACGCGGCCCGAGGCGTCGGCCACGAACTGCCGGGCGAGCCCGGCCTGCGAAGCCGCCATGGTCGGGTCAAGCACCTTGCGCAGCGCCTTCGGGTCGGCGATCTTCAGCGTCACCTTCACCGTCGCGACCCCGCGCGGGTTCAGCTTCACCGAGCTCTTGTCCACTGTGTACTCGACGCCGGGCAGGCTGTTGACCGCCTCGTAGCCCACCGAGTACTCAGCCGCCTTGACGCCCTTGTTGACCACCTTGATCGTCTTGCTCAAGGTGACCGGCCCAGCCGCCTCGACGGTGCCGAACGTGACGCTCACCGCGCCAGGGTCGTCCTGCACATACGCGAGAACCTGGTTGTCCAGCGCGGCTTTCGCGTCGATCCGGCCTGCCCCGACCCGCTGCGGGCCGTAGGTGTGGCCGGCCCCGTCGGTGATGTCGTGCACCGCGGTGCCCACGACGTCGGCCTTGACCTCTTCGACGCTCCAGTCCGGGTGTGCCTGGCGGACCAGCGCCGTGATGCCCGACGTGTGCGGCGCGGCCATCGACGTGCCCGAGATGACCAGCCGCTCGTTGCCGCTGCCGCGGAACGCCGACGTGATCGTGTCGCCAGGCGCGGCGATGTCCGGTTTCACCGACGGACCGCGTCCGCCGCGCGAGGTGAACGAGCTGGGAGTGTCCACGATGGACTGGTCATACGTCTGCAGCGTGGTCCGGCCCGCTCCGTAGAGCCGCACGGTCAGCGTGCCCGCGGTCAGGCCCGCCCGCACAGCCTGGGTGGCCTTGCCGGTGAGCTGGAACATCGGAACGGCGGCGTTGCCCGCGATGCCCGCGCCGAAATGCTCCACAGTGGACGAAAGCAGCACGCCCTTGGCACCCGCGGCCTGCGCGTTGTTGGCCCGCGCCGCCGAACCGCATGGACGGGTGGCGTCGTTGTCTTCCCACTCCAGCCACGCGATCTTGCCCGCGACCTTTGCCTTGTCCTCAGCGGAATAGGCGGCGCAACCGGCGTTGTTGCCCGCCGAAATCGGCACCACCGGAGCGGTGAGGTCGAGGGTGTCGTAGCCGGTGTACTCCTGGCTGTACTGACCAGGCTGCTGCCCGGCGGTCGGGGCCTTGACCTCGATCGCGTCCCGCAGTTCGCCCGCGTCGCGGCTGCTGGCCACGGTGAGCGCTTCCGGGGTGTTGCCCGGCGAACCGGCGATGTCGTTGATGTCGCCGCCGTTGCCCGCCGAGATCACCGGCAGCACGTTGTTCTGCGCGAGCTTGCGCACGAACAGCGAGTCCGGGTCGTCCGGCGCGCCGAAGTCGCTGCCCAGCGAGAGGTTCACGACGTCGAGGTGGTCGGTGAAGTCGCCGTCGCCGTCCGGGTCGAGCGCCCAGTCCAGCGCCTGCGAGGTGACGTTCGTGGACCCCTTGCAGCCGAACACCTTGATCGCGTAGAGCAGCGCCTTCGGCGCGGTGCCCGGCCCGATCCGCATGGCGTCGAGCGTCTTTTTGTTCAGCTTCTTGTAATCGCCGGTGAACGTGCTGCCGTCGGCGTTGACGCCGAAGCCGCCGATCGTGCCCGCGACGTGCGTGCCGTGCTCGCCGCACGCGATCGGGTTGGGGTCCGGTTTCGGCGTCGGCGAACCGGTCTTGCCCGCCGAGTCGTAGTCGTCGCCGACGAGGTCGGTGCCGCCGACCACCTTGGCGCTCGGGAACAGCGGCGACGGCTTGGCGCGGTCGACCGCCTTGTACGCCTCGGGCGTGCCCGGGCCGCCGAAGTCGGCGTGGGTGTAGTCGATGCCGTCGTCGATCACGCCGACGCGGATGTTGTCGCCGAACTTGCCGGTTTTCTGCCAGCTGGCGAGCGTGTTGGTGAGCTGTTCGGCGCTGGCGTTCGTGCGGTTCTTCGGCACGACCGTGCGCACCGAGACGACGTCCGGCCGTTCCGCGAGCTGGCGGATCTTGGCCGCGTCCGCGGTGACGACCGCGCCGGGAACCGCGTTGGCCGTCTGAGTGACCAGCTTCGTGCCCGCGTCCGCGGACCGCAGCTGTCCCACGACGGAGCTGACCGCCGCGGCGACGTCGGCCTTGGCCGCCTTCGCCGCCTGCTTGGCCTTCTCCTTGCCCTTGCCCTGCTCCTCCTTGAACGCGTCCACCGCGGGTTTCTTGGCCAGCTCGACGAACGCGGTGATCTGCCCCTGCGCCGCGCTCAGCCGGGGCGAAAGCTTGCCCTGGACCTTGCTCGCGTCGACCTTCGCCGGAGCGACCGGCTCGGCCAGCGGCGCGCCCTGCGCGGACGCCGCGGGCACGGCGACGGCCGCCGCCAGCACCACCGCGGAACCCACGACCACCGAGCGGGCAGCCCACCCGGGCAACCGGGTTCTGCTCATGAGTAACCCCTTCTCGAGGCCCGGATCACGAACCTGCCCGCGCTCCCATTCGCACCCCCGACGGTGAGCACCGGCGCCGCACCGTGCTCTCACGGCGCGTGGTTCAGCCTCGCGGCAAGAACCTAGCTGTCCGAAACCCCTACTTTCGTGCGGAAAAAGCTCCGTTACCCGAATGTTGCCGGTGCGGGTGAACGACAGAACGGCCCCTTCCCCGGGAGTCCGGGAAAGGGGCCGTTCGGCGAAATCGGGACTAGCTGAAGTCGACCGCGCGGATGGTGTGCGCGCCGACGGTGGCTCCGATCGGCTCGAGCACGTTGGCGTCCACGTGCCGGTCGACGCGCAGCAGCATGATCGAGTCGGAACCGTCCGTGCTCTGGCTGATCTGCGCGGCCTCGATGTTGATGCCCGCCTCGCCGAGCAGCGTGCCGACGCGGCCCATGACGCCCGGGCGGTCCGGGTACTCGATCACGAGCACGTCGCCCTCGGCGCGGAGGTCGAAGTGCCTTCCCTTGACCTCGACGATCTTCTCGACCTCGTCCTTGCCGGTGACCGAACCGGACACGGTGAGCGTCGCGCCGTCTCCGTGCACTGCGCGGAGGGTGACCAGGCTGCGGAACTTCGGGCTCTCCGACTCGGAAACCAGCTCCGCCTGCACGCCGAGCTCCTCGGCCAGCCGCGGCGCGTTGACGAAGGTGACCTGGTCCTCGACCACGCCCGAGAACAGCCCGCGCAGCGCCGCCAGCTTCAGCACCGCGGTGTCTTCGCTGGAGATCTCGCCCTTGACCTCGACGGTCAGCGACGTCGGGGCCTTCGGGTTCAGCGCGGTCAGCACCTGGCCGAGCTTCTGGGTGAGCGACAGGTACGGCCGCACGTGCTCGCCGACCGCGCCGCCGCCGGACACGTTCACCGCGTCCGGCACGAAGTCGCCGCGCAGCGCCAGCAGCACCGAACGCGCCACGTCCGTGCCCGCGCGGTCCTGCGCTTCGGCGGTGGACGCGCCGAGGTGCGGCGTGACGACGACGTTCGGCAGGTTGAACAGCGGGCTCTCGGTGGTCGGCTCGGTGACGAACACGTCGATGCCCGCGCCGCCCACGTGCCCGCTGCGCACCGCGTCGGCCAGCGCTTCCTCGACGATCAGGCCGCCGCGCGCGGCATTGACGATGATCACGCCGGGCTTGGTCTTCTTGAGGGCCTCGGCGTCGATGAGACCCTTGGTCTCCGGCGTCTTCGGCAGGTGGATGGAGATCGCGTCGGCGCGTTCCAGCAGTTCGTCGAGGGTGACCAGCTCGATGCCCAGCTGGCCGGCGCGCGCGGCCGAGACGTAGGGGTCGTACGCGATGAGCTTGGCCCCGAAGGCGGCGAGCCGCTGGGCGAACAGCTGGCCGATCTTGCCGAGCCCGACGACGCCGACCGTCTTGCCGTTGATCTCGACGCCGGAGAACGAACTGCGCTTCCACTCGCCGCCGCGCAGGCTCTGGTCGGCGGCGGGAACGCGGCGGGCGACCGCGAGCAGCAGCGCGACCGCGTGCTCGGCGGCGGAGACGATGTTCGAAGTCGGCGCGTTCACCACGAGCACGCCGCGCTCGGTGGCCGCCGGGACCTCGACGTTGTCCAGGCCGACACCCGCGCGGGCGACGACCTTCAGCTGCGTAGTCGCCCCGAGCACCTCGGCGTCGACCTTGGTGGCGGATCGGACCAAGAGCGCGTCGGCGCTCTTCACCGCCTCGAGCAGAGCGGGACGGTCGGTGCCGTCCACGTGCCGGACCTCTACCTCTTCACCGAACACACTCAGCACGGAGGGCGCGAGCTTCTCCGCGATGAGGACTACGGGTTTGCTGGGCTTGGTCACGATGCGGCTCCCACTATCTGGTCACGAAATCGAGGACGCTCTCTCGCGGCGCACGTCGTTGTGCCCGGACTCGCGGGAGTTTAACGCGGGGCACTGACAGCCCGCTGCCCCCGCTGTTCACTTGTTCGTAATCCGGTGAAGACAAGCCCCATCAGGCGCTCTGTACCGCCTTCTCCCGGAAGGTGGGATCCGGCCCAGGAAGCGCCGTGCAGCAACAAAAGCAGCTCTCGGACCGTCACGTCGGCGCGGAAAACGCCAGCCGCTTGCGCCCTGTCCACTAGATGGGACGCGGCTTCCCGCATCGCCTCACAGGACGCGTGCAGCCGCGATTCCGGATCGTCGAACGCGTCGGCCAGCATTTCGGCAAGCCCGCGGTAAACGCCGGAGGTCTCGCCGAAGCCGATCAGCCAGGTGTACAGCCCGTCGAGCGGGTCGTCGGCGAGCAGCAGCTCGCGCGCCTTTTCCGCCTGGGAGTCGAACCGGTCCCGCAGGAGCGTCTCGATCAGATCTTCCCTGGTCGGAAAGTGGCGATAGAGGGTGCCGATCCCGACACCGGCACTGCGGGCGACGTCTTCGAGCGAGGCGTCGACGCCGCGTTCGGCGAAGGCGCGCCTCGCTTCGGCGAGCAGGCGCTCGTAGTTGCGGCGGGCGTCCGCTCGCATCGGCTTGGCGTCGGTCATGTCGGGTCCGAGTTTATCCCGTGACAAATCGGAGGGCTCCTCCGTATAGTAACCGGAGGCAGCCTCTGGTTCTGGGTGCGTCCGCGGAGGACGTATCGGCCTTGGCTGCGCCGGAATCACTGCCGCGCTCCTGCGGCCGGGGAACTTCTTGGAGTCTGTTGTGAATCTGTTCGCGAACCTTGCCGCCTCCGCGGAAGGCGGGACACGATGACGATCGGAATCTGGACATTTGCCTTTGACGGCAGGGAAATCGGCGAAGTACGCACGGCCGCCCGAGAGGTCGAGTCGCTGGGTTTCACCGCGCTGTGGTTCGGCGAGTATCGCGGCCGGGAGGCGCTCACACAGGCCGCACTGCTGCTCGAGGCGACCACGACGTTGACTGTGGCGACTGGGATCGCACGATTTTCCGAACGGTCAGCGGCAGCCGCTGAAGCAGCTGGACGCACACTGGCCGAGGCATACCCGGGGCGGTTCACGCTGGGCTTGGGCGGACATCGGCCGGGCGGCGGAGGCAGTGCGATGCAGGACTACCTCGACGCCATGGATGCGGCCGAACTGGACTTCGCCGCCGGCTCTCGACCACGTCGGCTCCTAGCCGCACTCGGCCCAAGAATGCTGAAGCTCGCGGCGACCCAGGCCGACGGTGCGCACACGTACTTCGTTCCGCCAGAGCACACCGCGTTCGCCCGCGAAACGATGGGACCCGACGCGTACCTCGCCGCCGAACAAGCCGTCGTCCTCGACGCAGATCCGGTGCGAGCGCGGCAGATCGCTCGCGAACACGTCGCCGGCTACGCACGACTGGCTCCACACCAACGAGCGAATCTGCGCCGCCTCGGCTACACCGAGGAAGACCTGGCCGACGGCGGCAGCGACCGTCTCGTCGACGCGATCGTCGCCTATCGCAGCGAGCAGGAAGTCGCCGACCGAATCCGCGCACACATCGACGCCGGTGCGGACCACGTCTGCGTACAGGTTCTCGTCGACGGACCGGAGATTCCGGTGGACGGCTGGCGTCGCCTGGCCGCGCTGGTCCCCTGATTCATCGGCGGGGCTTTCGAAGCTTCCCGCGAAAGCCCCGCCCCCGGCTCGCTTCCCGTGCCCCCGCCGAGTCCGGGCCATCGGGCCGCCCCGCACTCGCCTAAGTCGCCCCAGACGCCGGAATCCCCCGCTCACCAGGGATTCGCCACTAAACGGCGAAAACGTTCATCCCCTGCCGACGAGCACTTTTCCGTTCATCACCGACATTCCCACGCCTCCGCGTCCTCGCAGCGATTCCGGCGAACACTTCCCCTGAACGGGCGACTCCGGCGGGACCGTTTCGCCGTCCAGCGGCCACACGGGCTTGTTATCTTCGCGAGACGCCTCGCCCGCGTTCGCCCCGGGCGCCGCCGGTGTTCACGAAACTCGCCATCGCCGCGTCCCGGACGGTCGAACTGATCCTGCTCGCGCCGGGGATCGCCACCTTCGTCCAAGACGACAATGTCCTCGCCCTTCCCTTCTGGGATCTGCTCGCGCTGAGCTACCTCGGCATCCGGGTCGCGCGTGTCCCGTAGCCGAAAATCGACCACACCGACGCCCGGTGGCTGAAAGGCGTGCTAGGCCGTCGGCTCGGGCTGCTGTCGCCCTCCTGACCAGCCTCGTCGGCGTCTCCCGCGGTCTTGCTGGCCTGGGTGATCCTGCACTTCGGTTATGCGGAACGCTACGCCCAGAAGCACTTTCGCGTTCACCATCGGACGAGCTTCCCGGTCTCGGACGTCGAAACGCGGACGACGTCGATCCGTTCCCTCGTCCTCGCGGTCAGCGTCATCACCGGCGGACGGTGACCCTTCTGAGTTACAGTTGCCCTAGCGCGGCAGGGGCCGCGTCCTGTCCGCGGAAAGGGCTGAGCCCACCCCCGTACCACGAGTTGCCGAGCTTTCCTTCTTCCCTGCCCGGTGCCGGCGGACCACGGGGCGCGCAAGGGAAGGAAGGACTCCCCCTGATGACGGCCTTGCCCGCCAACCCCGACCTCGGCCAACTCCGCAAACAGGCGAAAGAACTCGCCCGCGCCGACTCGGTCGCGCTCTCGGAAGCGCAGTTTCGGCTTGCTCGCCGCTACGGATTCCCCAGCTGGCCACAGCTTCAGGCTTACGTCCGCCGAATCGCCGAGCACGGACCGGACGTCCAGCACGCCTACCACCAGGACGTCGAGTACTACCGCGGGCGCGCAGCCGGCCTCCTCGCCTCAGCCGAAGACGGCACTTCCGACGCCCGCGCCGCCTTCGACCGGCACGAACAACCTCTGACCCGCACCGGCGCTCTAACCGTCATCGCCCGCGAGCACGGCTTCCCGACGTGGCAGGCATTGAAAGCTCACGTCGAGGATTTGCCGAAAACCGGCGAACCGTTCGCCCGGGCCTATCAACTGGTAGAAGCCCGAGATTTGGACGGCCTGACCGCCCTGCTCACCGAAGCCCCGCACCTGACCCGCGCCCGAGGCACCAACGGAAACGACCTCCTCGGCATGGCCTCCGCGACCCATGACGAACGCCTTGTCCGCGTACTGCTCGCCCACGGTGCCGATCCCGCACGAGCCAACGCACACGGCTGGACTGCCCTGCATCAAGCCGCCTACAGCAATTTACCACTGATCGCCGACCTCTTGATCAACGCTGGCGCACCCCTGGCCTGTTCAGGCCGCGGTGACGGCGGAACCCCGCTGATTGTGGCCCTATTTTGGGGAAATCGCGCCGTTGCCGAAAAACTGGCAACGCACGAACGGTCCCCTCACAACCTGCGTGTCGCAGCAGGTCTCGGCGACGACGCGCTACTGGATGAACTCGTCAGTCCAAAGGGGACTCTTTCTCCAGCAGCCGGCGCACACCGTGATTTTTACCGTCCACACAGCGGTTTTCCCTTCTGGCAGCCGGCAAACGACCCTACGGAGATCCTCGACGAATCCCTATCCTGGGCCGCCCGCAACGACCAAACAGCCGCGCTCCGCACCCTGGCCGCACGCGGCGCGAGCCTGAACGCCGACATCTACCGCGGCACCGCCCTCACCTGGGCAGCGACGTGTGGCCACTCAGCGGCGACAGAGACTCTGCTGTCACTCGGCGCGAACGTCAACCACGTCGGCACCTTCGGCGGCCCACGCCACGGCGTCGGCGTCACGGCGCTGCACCTGGCCGCCCAAAACAACCAACTGGACGTCATCGAACTCCTCGTAAACGCCGGTGCCGACCTCACCGCCCGCGACGCCCTTTGGGACAGCACCCCCGAGGGCTGGGCAGAAGCCTGCGACAGTCCCGCAGCCCAAGAATTGCTGCATCGCCTCAGTCGCCACTAATCGGCAACTCGCGACCGGTAGACAACCGGAGTCGGTAGTCCGTATCGTAACGGACTACCGACTCCGGTTAACCGACCCGCGGAGACCCTCATGACCACCGCACGCGACCTGTTCGACCAGCTCTCCACAGGAATCGCCGACGGCCGCTTCGCCGACCTCGCAAACCTCTACTCCGAAGACACCGTCGTGGAGCACCCCACCGCAATCCCGAGGCCTGGCCGCATGGAAGGTCGCGCCGCAGTACACGACCGCTTCGTCAGCGGCCTGGGTCAAACCCTTCGTCTCAAGCGCCACGACGTGACCGTCCACGAAACCGCCGACCCCGAGGTCATCGTGGCCGAGTACCAGTACACCGCCGAATCGCGAATAACCGGCCGGACAACCGAGACGGCCAACATCCAAGTCCTCCGCTCCCGCGACGGACTCCTCACCCACACCCGCGACTATCACGACTACCTGCGCCTGGCCGCGATCCAGAACGCGACCGCCGGCCTTGTCCAGGCATACGCCCAAGCGCCCGCTTACGAACCTCGCCCTATCGCTCCGCGCCCGGCTGAACTCTTCTCCCCGAAAAGCCGCGAGGGCGTATTCCAACGAGTCGTCTTCGGCGTCGCCGACGGACGCTGGTCCGAACTCCCCGACCTCTATGCGGCGAAAACCGATGTCCGTCACCCGTTCCTGCCCGGAGCCCCCGTCCTCCGCACCCGAGACGACCTGCGAGCCCACTTCGACGCCGGTGCCGCAGCAGCCTTCCGCATCGAGGTGACCGACCTAGTACTCCACCTGAGCACCGACCCAGAAGTCATCATCGGCGAATCGACCTACGTAGGCGAAACCAGCTCCGGGACCCCGTTCCAGGTAAGCAACATCTTCGTAATGCGCATCAAAGACGGAGAGATAGTCGAATCCCGCGACTATGGTGACCACCTCGCCCTGGCCGCAGCCACCGGCCGCCTACCGGAGCTCGTCGCCCGCCTCGCCGAATAACGGCAACTCCGCCACGCTTTCGGCGCCAAACGGCAACGCCCACACCACGCTGCACACCGCCACCACGGCGGCCCGCCACAAGATTCGCCGCTCAACGGCTAATCAGCACCGCGCCGCATGACGGCAGCCAATCAACCGCTGAACCCGTCGTTGCCAGTCAGCGGCGAACGTCCATGACCGAAGACCTCGCCGCTCGGTGACAGCAACTGCCACCGCGGCCGCTCGCCATTCAGCAACATCCGCTGCGCGGCCGTTCACTACTCATCGGCATCTGCCCCTGCCCTCGCCGCTCATCGGCGAACACTGCCGTCACCCTCGCCACCAACGCCCTGACGCTCTTCAACAACCTTCACCAAAGCCGAAGCCACCAACGCCACAGCCCGATCCTCATCCCCCGCCAACTGCTGCAACGCCTCGTGCGCAAGCGTCCCCGGCATCTCCGCGAGCGCCTGCGTCAACCGGATCCGCACCGCAGAATCCGCAGCATTCGCCGCCGACGCATCGACCAACGCGCCGACAATTCCGTTCGCGCCTTCATCCGCCAGCGCGCCCAAAACCTCAGCCGCCTCGACGTCGTTTCGCCCCTCGACGACCATTTCGATAAGCGTCGGCACCGCCGCCTCCTCCGCACCGCGCGCACCCAGAGCAAGTGCCGCATGCCGACGGACCACCGAGTCGGAACCGGCGAGCGCGTCCTTCAACACCGCGGTCGCCTCGTCGCCGGGCAACTCGATGAGTGCCAGGATCGCGCGTCGGCGGACGTCGGCGTTCTCCGAACGGAGACCGGACGCCACATTCGCCACCCCGTCGCCGTCGGTCCGGGCGAGGGCCCATCGGAGCGCGCCGGCGACGTTCGGGTCGGATTCGGCGAGAATCGCTCTGGCCAGCACCTCGGCGGGAACCGGCACATCGTCGGCAGGGGCCAGGACGGCTTGCTGACGACGCGCGGCACCCGGCGAACTGAGCCCGCGCAGCAGTTCGACGATGCGCAAGGCACCCTCCCATCCGGAGGGTGCCGAGGCATCGACCGCACGGAGCCGGTCGAGCAGTTCCTGTTCCCGTTTCAGCCGGTCTTCGGTTCGCCGGATGAGGTCGCCGACCAGCTCCGACGGCACGAAAGCGGGATCTTCCAGCGCCCGGCCGATCTGCCGCAGCGACATCCCGAGCGACCGGAGGCTCTCCACGTGGAAGATCCGGCGGATGTCGTCGGCGGAGTATTCGCGATAGCCGCCCACGGTGCGACCGGTCGGCCGCACCAGCCCGAGGGCGTCGTAGTGCCGGAGCATCCGGGTGCTCACCCCCGAGCGGCGGGCGACCTCGCCGATCAGCACGCGGTTTCCTGAGCCCGCTCCGGACCGAGCGCGACGATCCGTTTCGCCTCGTCCACGGCCTGGTCGAAACCGGTGTCCGGGTCACGGAGCAGCCGCTCTGTGGCCACTGCGTGCGTCCGGACAGCGGGGTCGGTGCTCGTCACCGCGGCCTCCAGTACCGGCTCGATCAAGGGACCGAGCGCGACCAGCGCCCGGCTGAGGCTGAGCTGCAGGGTCCGGTCGCCGCGACCGAACTGTGTCGCCAGTTCAGCCGCCAGTCCGGCCTTGTCCCCGTCCGGCACGAGGACGACAGCCGCCCGCCATGCGCTTCTCGCGACCTCGTCGTCGGCGTCGCGCAGCAACGATCGGGTGATCGCCGGCCACACGTTCCGGTCGCCGATTTTGGACAGCGTGTGCAGCGACTGGCTCCGGGCCTGCGGCACCGAGGACCGCAGCTCCGCGAGAAGCCGCGGCACCGTGTCCCCTGCCGGGAACCGGGTCAACGCCCAGGTGAGCATGTCGCGCACGTAAAAGTCCGGCTCGATCGCGCACCGTGCGACGAGCGCCTCGACGAGACCAGGGCCGTCCGGGTGCGTTCCGATCGCCAGGGCGGCCTGCAGCCGCGTCGACGAGTCCCCGGAGCCCAACGCCTCGATCAGCCGCGTGAGCTGGGAATTCATCTGTGTCGAGTTCATCGGGATCACCTCCGCCGACCAGTGAAGACCTTGTCACGATGTCAATGTCAAACCCGGCGGGCAAAAGGGACCGTCGCCGCTCAGTGGCGAATCCGGCCTACGCCCGATCCGCACCGACAGCGACGCCGACGATCGTGCACGGTTCGACGCCGTGGTTTCGCCAGGCGTGCCGCGTGCCGTTCTGGACGACGACATCGCCTGCCCGCAAGACCGTCTGGTCCCCGTCGTCCAGCTCCAACGTGACCTCGCCCGAGACGACCAGGACGTAATCGAGGCTGTCGGTGGTGTGCATGCCCGGCGCGCCGGGCTCCATTGCGGCGGCCGCACCCGGTGCCTGTCGCTCCAGTTCTTCCCAGGCTGCCGCCACGTCGAGGTCCGGCAACGGAGCCAGCTCGCCAGGCGCGATCGTGTTGATCATGAACCGTGAGCCGTCCCGCGGCGGGTAATACGCCTCGGCCCGGCCCGGCGAACCGTTGTCGGGAAATACCGGTCGCTCGTCCCGGCCCCACAGCCGGTAGATCGCGCAGCCGGGCATCAATCCGGAGGCGATCGGTTCGACGGCGGCATCGGCGACCACTCGGGCCTTGCCGTCGGAGTCGTGCCCGGTGACTACTCGGCGAACCTTCGCGTGCGTCATGTCATCGCCTCTCAGTACGGCATCGTATGAATACGGATGCGTATGGATACGCCACCGTATCCAGCGCGAGCGGGACCGTCAATACGGTGGCGTATCCTCCGCGCATGGTGAACGATTCGCCCCGGCTGTCCGCCCAGGACTGGACGCGGGCCGCGCTGAAGGCGATCGCGGACGGCGGGCTGGCCGCGGTCGGAGTCGAACCGCTCGCGAGAACGCTCGGCGTGACCAAGGGCAGCTTCTACGCGCACTTCCGCAACCGGGACGAGCTGATCACCGCGGCTCTCGCCGATTGGGGGCGAAGCCACGGCGAAGCGGGGCTCGCCGAGTACGCGGCAATTGCCGATCCGCGGCGACGGCTGCGCGAACTGCTCACCGCCGTTGTGCGCGCCGTCCAGCCGTTGGCCCCGTCGGTGCACCTCAGCTTGCTCGGCGACCGCAACGACCCGCGGGTCAAAGACGCGGTCAGCCGCGTCAACCAAGCCCGACTTAACCTGCTGACCAGCACGTATCTCGAACTCGGCTGCACGCCGGATGAGGCGGCGCACCGGGCGCGGGTCGCTTACGCGGCTATTCTCGGGCTGCTGCACCTGGCCCAAACCGAGGCGGATTCGCCGAGCCCCGATGCACTTGCCGACGCAGCGGCCGCGATCTTCCTGCCTTCTTGAACCAGCCCGCGCATCGTCATCGGCGTCCTAGCGGCGAATCTGACGCGACACGATCTGGCCCAGCGAAGTCGAAGTAGCCGCGAATCGGCGAAACCCACGATCGACCGAGCGTCCACGCACCCGAGAACGCCGCAGCCGCGTAGGCGATCGATCGCCGCCCACGCACGGAATCGCTCGATAGGGTGACAGTCCTGACCATGAATCGCCAAGAAGGGCGTGATGGAGATGCGGGTGCTCGTCTCGGTCGACATGGAGGGAATCGCCGGAGTCGTGCACGGCGACGACGTCATTCCCGGGCACAGCGAATACGAGCGCAACCGCAAGCTGCTCACCGCCGAGGCCAACGCCGCCGTCCGCGGCGTATTCGCGTATGACGCAGCCGCAGAGGTCCAGGTCACCGAGGCGCACGCTAGCTTCCGGAATCTCCTGCCCGAACTGCTGGACCGACGTGCCGAACTGCTCCGCGGCTCGCCCAAGCCCGGCGGGATGATGGCGGGATTGGCCGAGAACACGGACGCGGTGCTGTTCATCGGCTACCACGGCAAGGCCGGCACGCCCCGCTCGGTCATGGCGCACACGATCTCCGGCGGGACGGTCGCGGACGTGCGTTGCAATGGCCGTTCTTTGGGCGAACTCGGTCTGAACACCGCGCTCGCGGCGCACTACGGCGTACCGCCGGTGCTGGCAAGTGGCGACGACACCGTGGCCGCTGAGGCGGCCGAAGTCGCACCTGGCATCCGCTCCGTGGTGGTCAAACGTGCGCTAGGTGCTCGCGCGGCCGCGATGCTGCATCCCGACGAGGCATGCAGCCAAATCGAGCACGCGGTACCCGAAGCTCTGGCCAGCCGGGAGGACGTTTGTCCGCTGCGCTTCGACGGCCCGGTCGAACTGGAAGTCCAGGTGCATCGGCCTCGGATGACCGAACACGCACTGCTGGTGCCGGGAATGGAACTCGCCGACGGGTGCACTCTCCGCTATCAAGCGCCGGACTTCCCGACCGCCTACCAGGTCACCGAACTCATCGCGACGCTCGGAGCCTTCTGATCCGGACAGCCGGACCCAGCCGCGAAGCCCCGCACGAAGACGCGCCCGAGCCTCTGACCTGGGCAATCGCGCCGCAACGTCAGATTCGCCATTAAACGGCAACAGCCGTCCACCAGCAGTCCGGCCGGATTCCCGGCCAGAAACGGCCCCCAAAAACGAAGCCCTACGACTCGGGCAACTCGAACTCGCCGTCCCGGACCCCGCGCGTGAACGCGTCCCATTCCGAAGGCGTGAACACCAGCACCGCCCCGTCCGGATCAGTCGGCTGCCGGATGGCCACGTAGGTCACCCCGTCCGAATGCGGGACGAACGCGTACTCCGCGCAATGCTCCAGGGTCACGCCCGCCGGTTCGGCGCGGATCCAAGTCGCGCCGGTGAGGTCGAGTTCGTGCCGGATGTGCGCCTTGTCGTCGGTCGGGCGGCTCATCGCCACAGCGTATCCGCCATTCAGCGGCAACGCCTTGAAACGAAAAGAGGCCCTGCCGTCCGGCAAACGGACAGCAGGGCCTCCTCAAGGGAAACGGGTCAGGCGGTCTCGGTGATCGGCCGGTCCACCCACGACATCAGGTCGCGGAGCTTCTTGCCGGTCTTCTCGATCGGGTGCTGGTTGCCCTGCTCCTCGAGCTTCGTGAAGTTCGGCCGTCCGGCCTCGTCCTCGGCGACCCACTCGCGGGCGAAGGTGCCGTCCTGGATCTCGCCCAGGATCTTCTTCATCTCCTCCTTGACGGCCGGCGAGATGACGCGCGGGCCGCGGGTGAGGTCGCCGTACTCGGCGGTGTCGGAGATGGAGTAGCGCTGGCGCGCGATGCCGCCCTCGTACATGAGGTCGACGATCAGCTTCAGCTCGTGCAGCACCTCGAAGTAGGCGATCTCCGGGGCGTAGCCGGCCTCGGTGAGCACCTCGAAACCGGTCTGCACCAGCGCGGACGCGCCGCCGCACAGCACGGCCTGCTCGCCGAAGAGGTCGGTCTCGGTCTCCTCGGTGAAGGTCGTCTTGATGACGCCGGCCCGCGCGCCGCCGATCGCCGCGGCGTAGGAGAGCGCGAGCGCCTGGGCGTTGCCCGAAGCGTCCTGCTCGACCGCGATCAGGCAGGGCACGCCCTTGCCGTCCACGAACTGGCGGCGGACCAGGTGGCCCGGGCCCTTCGGGGCGACCATCGCGACGTCGACGTTGGCCGGCGGCTTGATCAGGTCGTACCGGATGTTGAAGCCGTGGCCGAAGAAGAGCGCGTCGCCGTCCTTGAGGTGCGGCGCGATGTGCTCTTCGTAGATGAAGCGCTGCTTCGTGTCCGGCGCGAGGATCATGATCACGTCGGCCTCGGCGGCCGCCTCGGCGACCGACAGCACGCGCAGGCCCTGCTCCTCGGCCTTCGCCCGGGACTTGGACCCCTCTTGCAGGCCGATCCGGACGTCGACGCCCGAGTCGCGCAGGCTGAGCGAGTGCGCGTGGCCCTGGCTGCCGTAGCCGATCACGGCGACCTTGCGACCCTGGATGATCGACAGGTCGGCGTCGTCGTCGTAGAAGATTTCCACTGCCATGGGGGGTACTACTTCCTTCCGTACTTACACGAAATCTGAGGTTCAGCGGGGAGAAGCGGCGGTGATCGAGCGGGCCCCGCGGCCCACCGCGACCATGCCGGACTGGACGAGTTCGCGGATGCCGTACGGCTCCAGCATCCGCAGCAGCGCGCCGATCTTGTCCGACGTCCCGGTCGCCTCGACGGTGAGCGCCTCCGGCGAGACGTCCACCACCTTGGCGCGGAAGAGCTGGACGGTCTCGAGGACCTGGCTGCGCACGGTGGCGTCGGCCCTGACCTTCACGAGCAGCAGTTCGCGCTGCACCGCGCTGCCTGCCTCCAGCTCGACGATCTTGATCACGTTCACCAGCTTGTTGAGCTGTTTGGTCACCTGTTCGAGCGGTAGCTCCTCAACGGCGACCACGATCGTCATCCGGGACACCTCGGGGTTCTCCGTGGGCCCGACAGCAAGGGACTCGATGTTGAAGCCGCGGCGGGAGAACAGTCCGGAGACCCGGGCGAGCACACCGGGCTTGTTCTCGACCAGCACGCTCAGCGTGTGGACAGTCATGCTTGCTCTCCCTCCGCGGCGGCGGCCTCGGCAGCTTCCTGCGAAACCTCGTCGTCGTCGAACAGCGGCCGGATGCCGCGGACGGCCATGATCTCGTCGTTCCCGGTGCCCGCGGCGACCATCGGCCACACCTGGGCATCCTTCCCCACGACGAAATCGATCACGACGGGGCGGTCGTTGATCTCCATCGCGCGCCGGATCGTCGCGTCGACGTCCTCCTTGGCCTCGCAGCGCAGGCCGGCGCAGCCGAGCGCCTCGGCCAGCAGCGTGAAGTCCGGGATGCGGTGCTTGTGCGTGCCGAGGTCGGTGTTCGAGTACCGCTCGGAGTAGAACAGGTTCTGCCATTGCCGGACCATGCCGAGGTTGCCGTTGTTGATCACGGCGACCTTGATCGGCGCGCCCTCGATGGCGCACGTGGCGAGTTCCTGGTTGGTCATCTGGAAGCAGCCGTCGCCGTCGATCGCCCACACCTGCGTGTCCGGGAGGCCGAACTGCGCGCCCATCGCGGCCGGGACGGCGAAGCCCATGGTGCCAAGGCCGCCGGAGTTGATCCAGGTGCGCGGTTTCTCGTACTTCACGAACTGTGCGGCCCACATCTGGTGCTGCCCGACGCCCGCGGCGTACACCGCGTCCGGGCCGACCAGCTCGCCGATCCGCTCGATGACGTACTGCGGCGACAGCGAACCGTCGTCGGGCCATTCGTAGCCCGCCGGGTAGTCCTCGCGCCACGAGTCGACCTGCGTCCACCAGTCGCTCAGGTCGGGACGGGCGCGCTCGAACTCGGTCTTCACCGCGTCGATCAGCTCGCCGATGATCTCTTTGCAGTCGCCGACGATCGGCACGTCCGCCTTGCGGTTCTTGGAGATCTCGGCGGGGTCGATGTCCGCGTGGACGATCTTCGCGTCCGGCGCGAACGAGGACAGCTGGCCGGTGACCCGGTCGTCGAACCGGGCGCCGAGCGCGACCAGCAGGTCAGCACGCTGCATCGAGGCGACCGCGGCGACGGACCCGTGCATGCCGGGCATGCCGACGTGCTGGCGGTGCGAATCGGGGAACGCGCCGCGCGCCATCAACGTGGTGGCGACCGGGATGCCGGTCAGTTCGGCGAGTTCGCGCAACTGCTCGGACGCCTCGGCTTTGATCACGCCGCCGCCGACGTACAGCACCGGCCGCTGGGCCTGCGCGATCAGCTTCGCGGCCTCGCGGACCTGCTTGCCGTGCGGCCGCAGCGTCGGGCGGTAGCCGGGCAGTCGCAGTTCGGGCGGCCAGGAGAACGAGGTCATCTCCTGCAGCACGTCTTTGGGGATGTCCACCAGCACCGGGCCCGGGCGGCCGGTCGCGGCCAGGTGGAACGCCTCGGCGATGGCCCGCGGGATCTCCGCCGGGTCGGTGACGAGGAAGTTGTGCTTGGTGATCGGCATGGTGATGCCGCAGATGTCGGCTTCCTGGAACGCGTCGGTGCCGATCAGGCCGCGCGACTGCTGCCCGGTGATGGCGACGACCGGGACCGAGTCCATGTTGGCGTCGGCCAGCGGGGTGACGAGGTTCGTGGCTCCCGGACCCGAGGTGGCCATGCAGACGCCGACCTTGCCGGTCGCCTGCGCGTAACCGGTGGCGGCGTGCCCGGCGCCCTGCTCGTGGCGGACGAGGACGTGCCGGACCTTCGTGGAGTCGAGCAACGGGTCGTAGGCGGGAAGGATGGTGCCACCCGGAATGCCGAACACGACCTCCGCGCCGACCGCCTCGAGCGAGCGGACAAGCGACTGCGCGCCGGTGACGCGCACCGGCGTACCCGCCGGCGGGGCGGGCTTCGGACGTGCTCCTGGGACACCGGGCGCGGTCGGCCCGGGCTTCGCGTCGCTGCGCGACGTGGCACTGGTCATCGGTTCTGCCTCGTGGGTTCTCGGTGTCACTCGTTCGGGTTGTCTGGGCCGTACTTCCGGTCGGGGAACCGGTTTCACGCAACAAAAAACCCCCGCCGACCGTAAGGTCGCACGAGGGTCGCGCGTCGACGCAGAGGACTCTTCCTAAGCGTCGGCGCGCTGGGGAAGTACGAGACCGGTCTGCGTAATCACGGCCCCGACGTTAGTCGCGCGCCCGGGCGAGTGTCAACTCTACGGGACGGCGGTTCCGCATCGTGGACGGCCAGTACTGCCCGCGCGCGACCCGGACGCAGGTCACTCCCGGCGTCGGTGCACCATTCCTGCGTGGCCAAGAAACAGCAGGACCAGCGTGCGGACGAGGGCCGGAAGGCCGTGTTCCGGATCCCGACCACGGCGTATCTCGCGATCGGTCTGCTGACCGTCTGTGTGACACCGATCGCACTGGGCGAGATCGGCGGATTCCAGTGGTTGTACGTCTTCCCGCTCGCGCTGCTCGTGTTCGTCGCGCGCACGCGCACCGTCGCGACCCGCGAGGGGCTGCACGTCCGGACCGTCTTCGGCAAGCGCGACCTGCCGTGGTCGTCGCTCAAGGGCCTGGCGATCACGAACAAGGCCCGCGTGCGAGCGGTCCTCGGCGACGACACTCAGGTCAGCCTTCCCACGGTGCGGACGCGGCACCTTCCGGTACTGGCACTGGTGAGCGAAGGCAAGATCAAGGACCCGTCGGGCGTGCTGAGCGACGAGGAGCTCAGCGGGCGGAAACCGGCCGCCGCCGAGACCGCGCCGGACGCCGCTCAGGAATCCGCCACGGAACCCGCTTCGGAGCCTTCTCCCGAGCCCGCTGAGCCGGAGCCTTCCGCCGACGCGGAGCGGACCGGCGGCGGCAACGGCAAACCAGCCGAGTAGAATTGGTAGGACCAGTTTGCGGAGCCGTAGTTCCCCTCCGCCTGGTTCAGCCTTCTGACCTGGGAGAATGCCGTGCCGCACCTCCGTTCCCGGACCACCACCCACGGTCGCAACGCGGCGGGCGCACGCTCGCTCTGGCGTGCGACCGGAATGACCGACAGCGATTTCGGCAAGCCGATCGTCGCGATCGCCAACTCCTACACCCAGTTCGTGCCCGGCCACGTGCACCTCAAGGACCTCGGCGAGATCGTCGCCGAGGCGGTCGCCGAAGCAGGCGGCATCGCGCGCGAGTTCCACACGATCGCGGTCGACGACGGCATCGCGATGGGCCACTCGGGCATGCTCTACTCGCTGCCCTCGCGCGAGATCATCGCGGACTCGGTGGAGTACATGGTCAACGCGCACCAGGCCGACGCGCTGGTGTGCATCTCCAACTGCGACAAGATCACGCCGGGCATGCTCAACGCCGCGATGCGGCTCAACATCCCGACCGTGTTCGTCTCCGGCGGTCCGATGGAAGCCGGCAAGGCGGTGGTCGTAGAAGGCGTCGCGCACGCCCCGACCGACCTGATCACCACCATCGCGGCGTCCGCGAACTCGGCGATCGACGAGGCCGGTCTCTCCGAGGTCGAGCGCTCCGCCTGCCCGACCTGCGGTTCGTGCTCCGGCATGTTCACCGCGAACTCGATGAACTGCCTCACCGAAGCGCTGGGTTTGTCGTTGCCGGGCAACGGTTCCACGCTCGCGACGCACGCGGCCCGGCGCGAGCTGTTCTCCAACGCCGGACGCACGGTGGTCGAGCTGTGCAAGCGCTGGTACGGCTCCGACGACGAGTCCGCGTTGCCGCGTTCGATCGCCACGAAGGAGGCGTTCGAGAACGCGATGGCGCTCGACATGGCCATGGGCGGGTCGACGAACACCGTGCTGCACATCCTCGCCGCCGCGCAGGAGGGCGAGGTCGACTTCACGATCAGCGACATCGACGCCATCGGGCGGCGGGTGCCGTGCCTGTCGAAGGTCGCCCCGAACTCCGACTACCACATGGAAGACGTCCACCGGGCCGGCGGAATCCCCGCCATCCTGGGCGAGCTGTACCGCGGCGGCCTGCTGAACACCGGCGTGCACGCGGTCCACGCGCCAGACATCGCCACGTGGCTGAACGAGTGGGACATCCGCGCCGAGTCTCCGTCGGAGAAGGCGCTGGAGCTGTTCCACGCCGCACCGGGCGGGGTCCGGACCACGCAGGCGTTCTCGACGGAAAACCGCTGGTCGTCGCTGGACACCGACGCTGCCGGCGGCTGCATCCGCGACGTCGAACACGCCTACACGAAGGACGGCGGCCTCGCGATCCTGCGCGGCAACCTGGCCGAGAACGGCGCCGTGATCAAGTCCGCGGGCATCGACGAGGACCTCTGGCACTTCCAGGGCCCGGCGCGGGTGTTGGAAAGCCAGGAGGAAGCCGTGTCGGCGATCCTCAAGAAGGAGATCCAGCCAGGCGAGGTGCTGGTCATCCGCTACGAGGGCCCGGCAGGCGGCCCCGGCATGCAGGAAATGCTGCACCCGACGGCGTTCCTCAAGGGATCCGGCCTCGGCAAGAAATGCGCCCTGATCACCGACGGCCGCTTCTCCGGCGGCTCCTCGGGCATCTCGGTCGGCCACATCTCGCCGGAAGCCGCCGCGGGCGGTCTGATCGGCCTGGTGGAGAACGGCGACCAGATCGTCCTGGACGTCCACGAACGCCGGCTCGAGCTGCTGGTCGAACCGGAGATCCTGGCCGAACGGCGGGCGAAGATGGAAGCTTCGGAACGTCCGTGGCAGCCGAAGGACCGGCAACGCCCGATCACCGCGGCGCTGCGGGCCTACGCCCGGATGGCCACGTCGGCCGACACCGGCGCGGTCCGGGACCCGAACCGCTGATCCTGCTGTTCGCTTCTGCCGGAAGGGGCCCGCGCATGGTGCGCGGGCCCCTTTTCCGTGTCGCGCCTGGCTGGCTCCCGCCGCTGAAATCTCAGATTGCGCTGTCGCCCGGTCCCGGTCGACACGATTCGCCGCGCAACGGACAACGGTCGCCGCGGCCAGCCAGAGTCCCCGGGTCCGCAGCATTCGCCACTAAGCGGCGAACGCTCCCCCAGCGGGCCCAAGGACCTCGATCAAGGCGAACCGCCACTCAACGTCGAATAGTCGCTCCGTCCAGCCCGAAGTGCCCGGCCCGCACCATTCGCCGCCAAACGGCGAACGCTCCCTTTCGCCAGCCCAGGACCCCGCTCGACACGAGTCGCCGCCCCATGGCCACGGCCCGTCCGCCCACGCCGATCCTCGAACTCCAGCCGCCGAATCCACGTCGGCCGTCGCCGCTCACGAACCGAATCCCGCCAGCCCCGAGCCCCGGATTGCGGCCCCGACCAGGCATTCGCCGCTAAACGGCAACACCGGAACGACCCGCTCAACGACCGGCACCCCGTCAACCTCGCCGTCGCCTCCGACCGGCTCCGCGCAGTCAGCGGCACAGGCTCGGACCAGGTCAGCGAGTCAGAACGATGACGACCACAGACGCAGCCGCAGCCAGCAGCAACGAGATGAGCCCCAGCGGCAACGGCCGCTTCCGCCACGGCGTGTTCCGCTCCAGCGAGATGGTGCCCGCGCCGGTGAAGATCAGCGTCAGCGCACACAGGCCCAGCAGCAGCTCGTACTCCCAGCCCTGGCCGGTGCCCTGGAAGAAACCGCCGTGGAACTTCGCGTAGACGATGTTCGCGGCCACGCCCAGCAGCCCCGCCGCAGCGAGCGGCGTGAACAGGCCGACGATCACCAGCGCACTGCCCGCGACCTCAGTGATGCCGGTGATCCACGACAGCAGCGTCGTCTGTTTGTGGTACCCGAACATCTCGAGCACGTGCGCGAACCCGCCGACGCCCGGTCCGCCGAAAGCGCCGAACAGATGCTGCAGGCCGTGCGCACCCATGATCACGCCGAGCCCCAGGCGCAAGACGAGCAGGCCGAAGCCGAGACCGCCCTGCCGCGGTTCGTCGTAGTCGTTGCCGGCAGAGTCCTCGACACCGGACAGCACGCTGGTCTGGTAGTCGTCCCCTTGAGTGGTCACGCGGCGAAGATTAGGGGATTCAGCCGTGACCCGCGAGCGAGCACGCCGAGGTCAGGGGCTCTTTCAGGGTTCACCCTGAGTGCCGGGCAGACATCCGGGAGATGATCAGTATTCGCCGCGCACGAGATTGCCGGGTAGCTCTCCGCCAGCGTACCGGGCGATTTCCGCCGCAGCCACCAAATAAGCGCGCCGCCGGACGCCCCGCACCGCTCCGGCCACATGCGGCGTCAGCACGAAACCGGGCGCTGTCCACAGCGGATGGCCGTCCGGCAACGGCTCGGGATCGGTCACGTCGAGCGCGGCTCGAAGCCTTCCGGCCGTCAGCTCCGCCGCCAGCGCGTCAGTAACCACGACAGGCCCTTGGGCAGCATTGACCAGTACCGCGTCATCACGCATCGCCGCAAGAAAATCAGCGTCGACCATGCCCCGCGTCCGCGACGTGAGGGGGACCATCATGACCACCACATCGTGGTGCGGCAGCAGCTCCGGTAACTCATCGACACCGTGCACGCCCTCACGCGCCGACATCCCGACCATCGTGCAGCGAACGTCGAACGGCTCCAACCGCCGCCGCAACTGCCGCCCGACGTCCCCGGCCCCGACGATCAGCACGCGCTGGCCCTGCAACGTGTCGGACGGCAGCTGCTCCCAGCGTCCCGCTCGTTGTGCCGCCGCGTAGACGTCCAGATTCCGGTACATCGACAGCAGCACGCCGACGACCCACTCCGCCATGCTGCCGCTGTGCGCACCGCGACAGGTGGACAGCAGAACGCCGTCCGGGACGCGGCCGACCCAGTCCTCCGCGCCCGCGGTCAGGAGCTGCACCAGCTTGAGGTTCGGCAGATCACTCCAGATGTCGTCGCCCGCGGAATCCATGGCCGGGACGAGCACCTCGGCTTTCGCGGCCTCTGGCGGCAACGGACGGCCCCATTCGTAACGCACCGCGTGCACGAGGGGGATTTCGGACAGCACGGCGACGCCCTCGTCGTCCGGGACCAGCACGGTGACTGTCATGATCACCACGGTAACCACTTACGAGTGGCTCACGCCGCCCCACCTAGGCTGGGGCATCATGCGTACCCGGTACCGGTGGTCGGCGCCGCTGGCCCTCCTCGCCTGCGGCGGCCTCGTGCTTTCCGGCTGCGCCCGGTTCGACGACACCGCCGCCGGCCAGACGTTCACCCCCGCGCCGGTGCCGAGCCCGGAATCGCCGCCGCAGGTCCAGGAGCACGGCGACGGCCCCGGCAGCGGTCCCCGCAATGGCCCCGCGCAAGCGCCGCCCTCGCCGGTTCCGCCTCCGCAGGGCTGCAAGGACTTCGACAAGGCCGTCATCGCCACCTGCCTGGACACAGTCGCCGCCGTCGCCGGACTTCCCGGCGAAGGATCCGCGCCCGCCGCTCTCGCCGGTGAACGGAAAACCGGCCGGGTGATGCTGGCCGGCTCGGGCCATGACGCGACGTCGTTCGCGCAACTGGACGTCCAGGCCGACGGCGACGGAGGTCTCACTAGCCTGGCGCTGTCGCCGAGCTATGTCGAGGATCAACTGGTCTTCGCGTACATCACCACGGCGTCGGACAACCGAGTCGTGCGGTTCGCGAAGGGCCAGGCTCCGAAGCCGGTGCTGACCGGAATCCCGAAGGGCCCGACCGGCAACCGCGGTGCGCTGGCCAGCGACGGAAGCGGCGCACTGCTCGTCGCGACAGGCGACGCAGGCAATCCTGCCGCGGCCGCGGACCCGAATTCCCTGGCAGGCAAGGTCCTGCGCATCGACGTCTCCGGGAAGCCAGCGACCGGCAATCCCACGTCCGGGTCCGCCGTCTATGCCGCAGGCTTGCACTCCCCCGGTGGCATCTGCCGTTCGTCCGACGGGAAGCGCACGTGGGTGACCGATCACCCAGCCAGCGGCCCGGACGCCGTGTACCGCCTCCAGCCCGGACAGCCGCTCAGCACACCCGCGTGGACCTGGCAGGACAAGCCGTCCCTAGGCGGCTGCGTCGATTTCGTCGACGCGAACGGCATCCTCGGCATCGCGTCGTCCACCGGCATGCAGAACGTGCCGGTCAACAAGGACGGCGCGGTCACCGGCAAGCCGACGGTCACCCTCGACGGCAAAAGCAAGGCCGCCACGACGTACGGCCGGCTCTCCGCCATGAGCATGATCAACCCTCAACTGGCCGTCGCCGGAACCGTCAACAAGGACGGCGGCAAACCGGTCTCCAGTGACGACCGCGTGGTCCTGATCGTGGTGAGCGACACGGGCGGCGGTCCGGGCAAGGACTGACGCCGGACACACCGAGCCGAGCCTTTCCCAGGCTCAATTGACTGGCTGACCTGCGGTTAGCCACTTGGCGGCGACAGCCTGACGCCGGCCACACGACATTCTGCTTCCACTCGAACCGCACCCTTGCCGTGCCCAGCGCTCCCGACCGACATGACGGCCCAGCCAGCGTCGCCGCTAAATGGCGAATCCACCAGGCCGGGTCCCCACTGGGCATGAGTCGCCGCTCAACGCCCAATCCGACAAGGGCCAACTCTCGATCCGAGGGGCCTGTGGCCAGCTAGCAGCGAACCCGCCGAAGCCAGTCGACGAGAGGCCCCGTCGCCACTGAGCGGCAGATCTGGCAGAAGCCCAGCCAGGACCGACCCGCGTCGCCGTTCAGCGGCGACGACGGGGAGCCCGGCTCTCCGCACGAGCCGCCCGGATGTCCACTATCGCCACCACGACCGAGCCGACCGCGAATGCCATCCCCAGATACCGCCCGAGCCCGCCCGAGATCGACACCCCAGCAGCGTCCAGGAACGCCCGTTGATCGCTGTCGAAAACCCAGTCCAGCGTCGTCCAGCCGATCACCATCAGCAACACCGTCGCCAGGCCGCCCACCAGCCACAACTGCGGCAACCCGCTCACCCGTGCCTTGGTGACCTGCCCGAACAGCACCACCGCAAGACCGACCACGGCCAGCAGCAGCGGCGGACCCCACGAGAAGAGATCCGAATTCCATGCCGTGCGCACGACGTCGCTGTGCGGCAACGTCCCGAATGCTTCGCGGACGTCGGACGTCGCGGTGTCTGCCGACAACACAGTCCAAGGCAAGGCTGTCGACCCGACCGCGAGCAGCCCGGCCGCCAGGCCGAGCCACTCGCGCCAGGTGACGCGTCGAAGCGAAAAAGCCACTCAGGAACCGACGCGCTCGATGATCAGCTCGCGCACCCGCTTGGCGTCGGCCTGACCCTTGGTCGCCTTCATGACCGCGCCGACGATCGCGCCCGCCGCGGCGACCTTGCCGCCGCGGATCTTGTCAGCGATGTCCGGCTGCGCGGCCAGGGCTTCGTCGACAGCGGTGAGCAGCGCCGAATCGTCGGAGACGACCTTCAGGCCGCGCTTCTCGACGACCTCGCGCGGCGAACCTTCGCCCGCGAGAACGCCCTGCACGACCTCCTTGGCGAGCTTGTTCGTCAGCTCCCCGGAGGATACGAGCCCGATCACCTCGGCGACCTGCGCCGGCGTGATCGCCAGCTCGGTCAGCTCGACCTCGCGCGTGTTCGCTTCCTGCGCCAGCGTGTTGACCCACCAGCCGCGCGCCTCGTCCGGCGTCGCGCCAGCCTCGACCGTCGCAGCGACGAGGTCGACGGCACCGACGTTCAGCAGGTCGCGCAGCGCTTCGTCGGAGAGCTTCCACTCTTCCTGGATCCGCTTGCGCCGCTCCCACGGCATCTCCGGCAGCGTCGCGCGCAGCTCCTCGACCCACTCGCGCGACGGCGCGATCGGCACGAGGTCGGGCTCCGGGAAGTACCGGTAGTCCTCCGCGGTTTCCTTGGCACGACCAGACGACGTGGTGCCGTCGGCCTCCTGGAAGTGCCGCGTCTCCTGCCGGATCGACCCGCCTTCGGCGAGAATCGCCGCCTGGCGCGTCATCTCGTACCGCACCGCGCGCTCGACGCTGCGCAGCGAGTTGACGTTCTTCGTCTCGGTGCGCGTGCCGAATTCCGTCGCGTCCTTGGCCATCAGCGACACGTTCGCGTCGCAGCGCAGCGAGCCCTGGTCCATGCGGACGTCGGACACGTCGAGCGCCCGCAGCAGGTCGCGCAGTGCGGTGACGTACGCGCGCGCCACCTCGGGCGCCCGCTCGCCGGTGCCGGTGATCGGCTTGGTCACGATCTCGATCAGCGGCACGCCGGCGCGGTTGTAGTCGAGCAGCGAGTGCTCGGCGCCGTGGATTCGCCCGGTCGCGCCGCCGATGTGCAGCGACTTGCCGGTGTCCTCCTCCATGTGCGCGCGCTCGATCTCGACGCGCACGACCTCACCGTCGTCCAGTGTCACGTCGAGGTAGCCGTCGAACGCGATCGGCTCGTCGTACTGCGACGTCTGGAAGTTCTTCGGCATGTCCGGGTAGAAGTAGTTCTTCCGGGCGAACCGGCACCACTCCGCGATCTCGCAGTTGAGCGCGAGACCGATCCGGATCGCGCCCTCGACCGCCTTGCCGTTCACGGCCGGCAGCGAACCGGGCAGCCCAAGGCAGGTCGGGCACGTCTTGGTGTTCGGCTCGCCGCCGAACTCGTTGACGCAGCCGCAGAACATCTTCGTGTTCGTGCTGAGCTCCACGTGGACCTCGAGCCCGAGCACGGGGTCGAACCGCTCGATGACCTCGGCGTAGTCCATCAACTCGGCCACGGCAGTCACTTCGTTCCTCCCAGCTCCGGAGCCTGGTGCACGAGCGAGCCGCCGGCAGCGGCGTCGCGCGCGGCCTCGTACGCGGCGCCGACGCGGTACAGCCGGTCGTCGGCGAGCGCCGGGGCCATGATCTGCAGGCCGACCGGCAGCCCGTCCTCGTCGGACAGTCCGCTCGGGACGCTCATGGCGGCGTTGCCCGCGAGGTTCGACGGGATGGTGCACAGGTCGGCGAGGTACATCGCCATCGGGTCGTCCACGCGCTCGCCGAGCTTGAACGCCGTGGTCGGCGTCGTCGGCGACACGAGCACGTCGACCTTCTCGAAGGCCTGCGTGAAGTCGCGAGTGATGAGCGTGCGCACCTTCTGCGCGGAGCCGTAATACGCGTCGTAGTAGCCCGACGAAAGCGCGTACGTGCCGAGCATGATGCGACGCTTCACTTCAGCGCCGAAGCCCTTCTCGCGGGTCAGCGACATCACTTCTTCGGCGCTGTGCTCGCCGTCGTCCGAGACGCGCAGGCCGTACCGCATCGCGTCGAAGCGCGCGAGGTTCGACGACGCTTCGCTCGGCGCGATCAGGTAGTACGCGGGCAGCGCGTACGTGAAGTGCGGGCACGACACCTCGACCACTTCGGCGCCGAGAGCGCGAAGCTGCTCCACGGCAGCCTCGAACGACCGCAGCACGCCTGCCTGGTAACCGTCGCCGCCGAACTCCTTCACGACGCCGACGCGTACGCCGGACAGATCGCCTTTAGCGCCTTCGCGCGCCGCGGCCACAACCGGGGGCACCGGCGCGTTGATGGATGTCGAGTCCATCGGGTCGTAGCCAGCGATCGCTTCGTGCAGCAGTGCGGCGTCAAGCACCGTACGCGCGCACGGCCCGGCCTGATCGAGCGAAGACGAGAACGCCACGAGCCCGTAGCGCGACACACCGCCGTACGTCGGCTTCACGCCCACTGTGCCGGTGACAGCACCGGGCTGGCGGATCGAGCCGCCAGTGTCCGTGCCGATCGCGAGAGCCGCTTCGAACGCCGAAATCGCCGCGGACGAGCCACCGCCCGAACCGCCCGGGATGCGCGCGTGGTCCCACGGGTTGTGCGTCGGGCCGTACGCCGAGTTCTCCGTGGAGGAGCCCATCGCGAACTCGTCCATGTTCGTCTTGCCGAGGATCACGACGCCCGCTTCGCGCAACTTGCGCGTGACGGTCGCGTCGTACGGCGGCAGCCATCCTTCGAGCGTGCGGGACCCGCAGGTCGTCGGGATGCCCTTCGTGGTCAGCACGTCCTTCAGCGCCAGCGGGACGCCCGCCAGCGGCGACGCGGGCTGCTCTCCCGCGGCCAGTTGCTCGTCGACAGCCTTGGCCGCGCCGAGCGCGCCTTCAGTGTCGACGTGCAGGAATGCGTGCACGTGGTCGTCCACCGCGGAAATCCGGTCCAGGTGCGCCTGCGCGACCTCGACGGCGGACACCTCGCGCGAGTGGATCTTCGCCGCCAGTTCGGCGGCGGTCAGCTTGACGAGTTCGCTCACTGTTCTTCTCCCAGGATCCGCGGCACCCGGAACCGGCCGTCCTCGGCGGCCGGCGCGGCGGCCAGCGCGTCCTGCTGCTCGAGACTGGGCCGGACGGTGTCCTCGCGGAAGACGTTCGTCAGCGGCACGGCGTGCGAGGTCGGCGGGACGTCCTCCTCGGCGACTTCGCTGACCTTCGCGACCGAGTCCAGGATCTGGTCGAGCTGGCCGGCGAAAACGTCCAGCTCGTCGTCGGTCACGGCCAGCCTGGCCAGCCTGGCGAGGTGTGCGACCTCGTCTCGGGAAATGTTGGGCACGCGGGTGACTCCCGGGGTGTGCTGTGCGGGTGCTCTCGGAAGCTGCAAGTCTATGGTGACGGCGTCGGACGGTTCGACCGGGTTATCGGGCCGCGGGCGCCGGGCAGGGCGTCCCGCTTGCCGGACAGCGGGCCCCCGCGGGTACCCGGTCTGTCACAATCGGCGCCCGGCAAGCGCGTCCCACGACAGGGCTGGGACGCCTGAGGCGAGAGGGGCGCGTGGTGTCGTTCCTGATCCGGGTCCAGCTACCGGACTCCCCCGGCACCCTCGGCGCGGTCGCGACCGCGCTCGGCACGGTCGGGGCCGACATCCTGAGCGTGGACGTGGTGGAACGCGGCGGCGGGCTCGCGATCGACGACCTGGTGGTCGAACTCCCGTCGGGCCGGCTCCCGGACGCGCTGATCACCGCGGCCGAGAGCGTGGAAGGCGTCGAGGTCGACGCGGTGCGGCCGTACGCGGGCATCCTCGACACCCATCGCGAGCTCGAACTGGTCGAGGAGATCGCCGCGCAGCCGAAGGCCGGGCTGGATTTGCTCGCCGAAGGTGTGCCGAAGATCATCCGCGCCGGGTGGGCGGTGATCGTCGAACATTCGGAATCGGGACCTCGCCGCTTGGCTTCGTCGAGCGCGGCGCCGGAGAACCCGTTCACGGACTTGCCATGGCTGCCGCTGGAGCGCGCGACGGTCTTGGACGGCGAGGATTCGTGGGTTCCGGAAACGTGGAAGGAGCTCGGCACCGAACTGGCCGCTACTCCGCTGGGCAAACCAGGGAAGGCGATGCTCGTCGCCCGGCCGGGCGGGCCCAACTTCCGTGCCGCGGAAGTCGCTCGGCTGGCGCACTTCGCCGGGATCGTCGCGGTGGTTCTGGACGGGTGACCCAAGGCTTGGGTCAGCTGTCCTGAAGCTTTGAAGGCGATCGAGTTAAGCGTCTGGCCGATCTCGGTTGCCGATAATCGGCCGGTCGAACGCCGCGGCCAGCATCGATTCAAGGCTGACTCGGTCGTTCTTTGCACTTGAGTTCAGTCGCCTTCGACTGTCCTCAAGCGCAGACAATCTCCCTCAAGAAGCTGGCATTGCCCGCTAACGGCTACCGATTCCCCTGGGTGCGCCGCGCGATCAGCACTTGTCGGCAAAGAGGGTGACGACCGTGTCAGCAGAAACCACGGTTCCAGGCTTGGGATCCTGCCCGGTCTGACACCAGTTCCGATCGATGATCATCATCCGCTTCTTCCCGGACGAATCGACCTCTCGCAGGTTGTACAGCCCAGCCGCCTGCATGGCGTCCTGCGCGTCCTGATGGTTCATGCCGGACACGTCAGGGACTTTGATCGTCGCCGAGTGCGCAGCGCTGGCCGGCGCGCTCACGGTCGCTGTCGCTGACGGGGCTGCCGTCGCAGTCACGGTCTCGATCGTGACTGTCGTTGAGGTGCCACCAGGCTGCGGTGCCGCGTTGCACGCAACAGCAAGAAACGCGGCAACGCCAACGACCGGTACTGCGGATTGAACGAACTTCGCCATGATCACGCTTCCTCGGTACGAGTCGGTACTTCACGCGTGACAGCTTGAGTCGAAGTCAGACATCTAGTCGTTACAGCCCGTACCCCGTCGAATCTCGCCAAACAGACGCGCGCGCAACCGTCCGCAAGCGACGTCCCTGACCGCTCCCGCCCTACACACGCTCACCGCCAGCACCGCCAAAGCGCCCACCAGTACCTGACGAAAGCCGGCGCGGGTTCGCCAAACCGTCGCCACTCAACGGCGAAAACCGGCGGCAACCCCCGTCCCACGCTTTCGCCAAAAACCGGCAAAAGTCTTTGACCTGCAGTAACGAGAGGTCAGAAGCCGTACTCGTAGGCGATCAGGTTGACCCCCGGATGCGGATGCCAGTCCCGCCCCGGCAAGCGCCGGAACCCGATCCGCTCGTAGAGCCGGTGCGCCTTCCGCATCACGTCGAGGCTGCTCAGCACGACCCGGTCGACGCCGAGTTCCCGGCCCCGAGTCAGCACCGCCTGGGTGAGCGCCTCCCCGACCCCTCGCCCGCGCGCCGCCTCCGCGACCGCGAGCATGCGGAACTCCAACTCCCCCGGCCGGGAAATCTCGGACAGTTCGCTCCCCGGCTGAACGATCGCGACCGAGCCAAGGACCTGTCCGTCCGGACCGACCGCGACCAGCAACTCAGCGTGCTCAGCACGTCCCGACACGTCACGAAGTTTCGCCTCGTATGCCGCGTCCGTGTCGAAGAAACCCTCGATCCGGTAAGCCTCGACAGTCACCTCGCCGAGCGCCTCGAACTCATCCGGCCGCGCCGGACGGATCTCCACCTCACTCATCGCCGCCCTCAGCTTCCTCGTCCGCACCGGTGTCGAGCGCCAATTCCGCGGCCGCTTCCGGGCCGCGCTCCAGCAACGCACGGAACCCGTTCTCGTCCAGCACTGGCACCTTCAACTGCACAGCCTTGTCGTACTTCGACCCGGGAGCATCGCCCACTACGACGAACGCCGTCTTCTTCGACACAGACCCCGCGGCCTTGCCGCCCCGCGCCATGATGACTTCCTTCGCTTCGTCACGGGAAAACCCGTCCAGCGAACCGGTCACCACGATCGACAAGCCCTCGAGATTCCGCGGGATGGACTCGTCGCGCTCTTCCTCCATCCGAACCCCGGACCGTCGCCATTTTTCGACGATTTCCCGGTGCCAGTCGACCTCGAACCATTCCTGCACGGCGTGCGCGATGGTCGGGCCGACGCCGTCGACGTCCGCGAGCTCCTCCTCGCTCGCGTCCTCGATCCGTTGCAACGAGCCGAATTCGCGCGCGAGCGCCTGTGCCGCAGTCGGCCCGACATGCCGGATCGACAGCGCGACGATCACCTTCCACAGCGGACGGTCTTTCGCCGAATCGAGGTTCGTCAGAAGCTTCCGCGCGTTCGCCGACAGGTCGCCGGCCTTGGTGCGGAACAACTCCACCTCGGCGAGCGCCTCCTCGGTGAGGTCGAAGACGTCGCCCTCGTCGGCGACCACCCTGGCGTCGAGCAGTGCGACCGCCGCCTCATACCCGAGCACCTCGATGTCGAACGCACCGCGGCCAGCGAGGTGGAACAGCCGTTCCCGCAGCTGCGCAGGACAGAACCGGGTGTTCGGGCACCGGATGTCCTTGTCGCCTTCCTTTTGATAAGCGAGTTCCGTGCCGCATTCCGGGCATTCGGTGGGCATCACGAATTCGCGCTCGTCACCGGTCCGCGCGTCGACGACGGGGCCGAGCACCTCGGGAATCACGTCGCCGGCCTTGCGGATCACGATCCGATCGCCGATCAGCACGCCCTTGCGCTTGACCTCCTCTTGGTTGTGCAGCGTCGCGCGCGCGACCGTCGAGCCCGCGACCTTGACTGGCTCGGTGACAGCGAACGGCGTGACCCGTCCTGTGCGTCCGACGCCGACCTGGATGTCGAGCAGCGTCGTGATCGCCTCTTCCGGCGCGTATTTGTACGCGATCGCCCACCGTGGCGCACGCGACGTGGTGCCGAGCCGGCGCTGCAAAGCGACCTGATCGACCTTGATCACCACACCGTCGATCTCGTGCTCGGCGTCGTGCCGATGTTCACCCCAATAGGCGATGTGATCGGTGAGCTCCTTGCCCGTCCGCAGCACTCGCGTGTGCGGCGACACCGGCAATCCCCAAGCCGCCAACGCGTCATAGGCGTGCGACTGCGTAACCGGCTCGAAACCGTCGCGCTTGCCGAGGCCGTGGCAGATCAGCCGCAGCCGGCGCTCCCTGGTGATTTTCGGGTCCTTCTGCCGCAGCGACCCGGCAGCCGTGTTCCGCGGGTTCGCGTACGGCGGCTTGCCCGCCTCGACCATCTTCGCGTTCAGCTCAAGAAAGTCCTCGACGCGGAAGTAGACCTCGCCGCGCACCTCGACGAGCTTCGGCACCGGGAACTCGTCGGTGCCGGTGAGCTGGTCCGGCACCTGATCGAGGGTGCGGATGTTGAGCGTGACGTCCTCGCCCGTACGCCCGTCGCCGCGGGTAAGCCCCCTGGTGAGCTTGCCGTTTTCGTAGAGCAGGTTGATGGCCAGGCCGTCGATCTTCAGCTCGGCCAGGTACTCCGTGGACCCGATTTCCTTCTCGACCCGTTCGACCCAGGCGAGGAACTCGTCGGTGTCGAAGACGTTGTCCAGGCTCAGCATGCGCTCGAGGTGGTCGTGCGCGGTGAACTCGGTGGAGAACGTGCCGCCGACGTTCTGGGTCGGCGAATCCGGCGTGACCAGCGCCGGATATTCGTCTTCGATCTCCTGGAGGTCGCCGAGGAGCGCGTCGAACTGGCCGTCGGAGACGATCGGCGAATCCAGCACGTAGTACCGGAACTGATGGCCGCGGATCTCCTCGGCAAGCGCGCCGTGCCGCTCGCGCACGTCGGCCGGTACGTCGGTCACGTCCTGGGCGGCCTCCACGGCCACCTGGTCTTGGGGAAGGTCGGTGCTGCTCACAGGTGGTGAGCCTAGCCGGAGGCACCGACACTTTCGTCCGGTTGCTCCGTCAGCCCGCGGACCAGCTCCCGGAACTCCAGCAGATCGATCGTGCCCTCCGGCACCGCCTCAGCGGTCTCGACCCGGCGAAGCCGCTCGGCGGCCAGGCGCTCGCCCAACGTCGCGTCGAGCGGCAGGAATGTCATCGTGGTGCGGGAAGCCTCGTCCAGCTCCGCAAAAGCCGGATGATGGACCGCGACGTCAACCACGCCGTCGTCCACCTGTGCGACAACCCGGACGTCGGCGAGCGAGATCCGATGCTCGCCCAGGTTCACCGTCACCTCGGTCGGGTCCGGGACCGGAGGCACCGAATCGTGGTACTCCCAGATCGCGTCGTCCGGCGGTCCAGCCGCTTTCCACGCGTCGGTGTACGGGCGCAGCTCCGGATCTTCCTGTCCGCTGACGACCAATGCGTAAATGGCGGTCCGGCCGCGTTCGAGCGAGAAGTGCAGCCGCGGATGCAACGTCTCGACCAGCACACACAGGTCATGCTCGACCCGATGCGGCTCGCCTTCGCCCAGCGCGGCACTGACCTCGGGCAGAAGGTCGTACCACCCTTCCCAGAACGCGGCTGCCGCAGCGGCGGCGTCGGACGGCACCTGCTGTTCAGGCCATGGCGTACGGGGATCTGGCGGCGCGGCCTCGGCTTCCGAGCGGCGACGACGGAACAAACGCATGATTCGGAATTCCCCCGGTTGTTTCTCTTCGCCAGCCACGGTACGCGCCACGACAGCGGCACGTCCGCGAAATCACCAGTTCTCGGGCGGCTCCACGAACCCTTTGCCCAGGTCGCGACTAAGAGCGAGAGCCCGGCGCATCCACTCGTTAGTGGCACCGGCCAGACCGCATGCAGGCGTCGGAACAGCACGCTCGGCCAGGATTGAACGGTTGAATCCCAGCCGGTCCACGAGCTTGAGCGCGGGCGACGCTAAGTCCTTCAGGCTCGGAGCCGTCACCGGGTCCGTGGCTGGTACAAGCCCTAGGAAGAACGAGATACCGCTGTCCCAAGCCTCGCCGATCTCATCCAGAAGCTCGGCGGACGCACCGGCGAGCATGCTGACGTCGAACGCAATGGCCCCAGCATCCGCAGCACGGAAGAGCGCGATCGGAGGGCGCGGAGCGCAGCAGTGGACGATCACCGGCTGCCCAGTCAGCGCGCCGATCCGTTCGATCGTCGTCGCGAGCAGCTCCCGAACCTCAGGCTCAGGTACCGCCGGCACGTTGCCGTATCCCGATGGAGTCGGCAGTTTTCCAGCGAGAACAGCAGGCAACGACGGCTCGTCGAGCTGCACGACCACCGGCGCGCCAGTCCTCGCAGTCAGCTCCGCGACGTGCTGGGCGAGCCCGTCGAGCAGCGACGCGGCGAAGTCCCGCAACGCCCCGCGGTCGGTGAGCACCCGATGTCCGCGGGCAAGCTCGATCCCAGCGCCGAGCGTCCAGGGCCCGGCGATCTGGGTCTTGAGAACGGCCGGCGCACCAGTGTTCTCGCGGGCGGCCTGGACGGCGTCGAGATCCCACTGGAGCAGGTCACGCCCACGACGATGGTCGTGACCGGGCCGCCCGGCGACGCGGTAGCCGCTGGGCACAACCTCGACCGCGAGGTCCACGAGCAACGCCGCGGTACGGCCGACCAGGTCGGCACCGACGCCGCGAGCCGGCAATTCGGGCACATACGGGAAGCCGGGAAGCTCTCCGAACACCACGGCGGCGGCCTCGACGGGATCGGTCCCCGGCATTGACCCGATTCCCGTCGCCGCGCCCGCGGGCCAAGGTCGTTCACTCACAGGCCGGATTGTCGCGGAACGTACGGGCGGCGTCAGCACCGCCCCTGTGGACAAGCTTCACCCAGCCGCGCGGCAATAGCCGGACATTCGCCGCATATCCCTTTGCCTGCACCGAATTCGCGGTCACCGCGTTAGTCTGGATCGTCATGACCAGCTCCGCCCCGACACCGCCCGGCAAAACACCCGGTGACGCCACCGCCCGGGAGCCGCATCGGGGCAGCATGCCCGGAACACCGGGCCGCCGGGCTTCAAGCCGCTCCTTTGAGCGGACTCTCTTCACAGAGCCGCTCCTTTACGTCAGCCGAGAGGCGCGGCCAACCGCCGCCGGCCAGGAGTACGGCGTGTTCGACCGCCACGGCTTCCACATTGGCGGCGTAGCCGTCACGACGCCCAGCTTTCTGCACAGGGTCATTCAGCATCTGTGGAAATCCGACCAGCACGTCAGCCGCAGGTTCGAGGTCCGCGACGCGAACCAGAGCACTGTCCTCAAGGTCGAGAAACCTTCGAAGGACCCGCTGGCCCGCTTCGTGGTCACCCGCGCGGACGGGACACCGATCGGCGAGATCGTCCCGACCGACGCAGGCCGCGTCCGTTTCACCCTTCGCGCCGAAGGCAAGACGATCGCCACCGTCATCGCCAGTGGCCGGCAACGCTGGGAAGTCACAGTGGAAGACCCAGCCGGCACCGAGGTCGCCCAAGTCGGAGTTCCGTCGCCGGAGCTTTCGCCGATCAGCGGCAACGCCTGCCTCGCAGAGATCCCGCAGCAGGTCCCCGAGCCGCTGGCCAGCATGCTCGTCGCGACAACGTTGACTATGGACCTCGCGCTCACCGCGCGACCCGGCTGATCACGTGACCGGTGTCTCAGCCCCGCCAGGTGGACAGCGACCGAAATACGGCCCAATGTAAGGAAAGTCCGGGACGCCGAGGTCCCGCCTGGACGGAGGTCGCCGTGGAGCCGTTGCCCGAAGGCAGTAACTCGAACTGGGCCGATCCCGGGGTCTACGAAGTGGCTGCGGGCGTCTACCGGATCCCCTTGCCTCTCCCGAACGACGCCCTGCGCGCGGTCAACGTCTACGCCATCACCGACGGCACGAACCTCGTGCTCGTCGACTCGGGGTGGGCCCTCACCGAATCTCGCCAGCTGCTGGCCGACGCGCTCAAGGCGATCGACGCCGAGCTCGGAGATGTCCGCGAGTTCCTCATCACCCATGTCCACCGTGACCACTACACACAGGCAGTCGCGCTTCGGCGCGAATTCGGCAACCGGATCGCCCTCGGCAAGCTCGAGCAGCCTTCACTCGACGCGAGCGCCAACCCGAACCAGTTCCCCATGCAAGCCCAACTCGACCTCCTTCGCCTAAGCGACGGGCACGAGGTCATCACCGCGCTCAGCAAGCTGTTCGGTTCGGAACCTCGCCACACCGAGGCGAATCTTTGGGAAGAGCCGGACGAATGGCTGACGCCCGGCCGACGGGCGGTGCTGCCCGACCGCGAGTTCGACGTAGTCCACACCCCAGGACACACCAACGGACATGTGGTTTTCGTCGACGGCGCAGCCAACCTGTTGTTCTCCGGCGACCACGTGCTCCCGCACATCACTCCGTCGATCGGCTTCCAGCCGGTTCCGGCTGAGTTGCCGCTGAACGACTATCTCGACTCCCTCCGCCTGGTTCGGGGCATGCCGGACCGGCGCATGTTGCCGGCTCACGGCCCAGTCACCGGCAGCGTGCATGCCCGCATCGACGAACTTCTCGAACACCACCGGCAACGTCTCGAAACGATGACGGCTCAGATCGAAGCCGGAGCAAGCACTGCTTTCGAAGCTGCGAGCCGCCTCGGCTGGACCCGCCGCGGCCGCAAGCTGTCCGAAATGGACGCCTTCAATCAGATGCTCGCCGTCCTGGAGACCGGCGCACACCTGGACCTGCTGGTTTCACAGAACAAGCTCGCGGCTGAAAACGTCGACGGCATTCGCCGCTACAAGACCACGTAGCGACCGACCGCACAGCACTCGCTCAATGGAATACTGATTCGCCGTGCCTCCTATCACTGTGAGACGAGCGCGAGCCGACGATGTCGAAGCGATCGTCCAGATGCTTGCGGACGACCAACTGGGAGCAACCCGCGACTCGCCAGCTGATCTGGAGCCCTACCTGCAAGCGTTCAAAACCATTGCTGCAGACCCAAATCAGCTGCTGGTCGTCGCAACGTCAAACGACCGGCCGGTAGCCACACTTCAGCTGACGATCATCCCCGGCCTCGCACGGCGCGGAGCGCTTCGCGGGCAAATCGAAGCTGTCCGCGTCCACCGCGATCACCGCGGCTCAGGCATGGGCGCACAACTCGTGCAGTGGGCCATCGACGAATCACGACGACGGGGTTGCAACCTGGTCCAGCTCACTTCGGACACCACGAGGACGGCAGCGCACCGCTTCTACGAACGGTTGGGCTTCGTCGCGAGTCACACGGGTTTCAAGCTGCATCTCTGATCACTCCCCTCCAGCAGCTGCTACCGTCCGCACGCTCGATGACCCCGCTTTCACCGTGCCAGAGTTGCCACGCAGAAGCCAAGCTATTGCACGATGGGTCCCTTCGTGCAATTTAGCTGACTGTGCTCGAATCAATGCGTATCGTGACGATCATGAGCCAGTCGACCACACCGGCAGAGCATGCCGACCAGACCAACAACAACACCACCGAAACCGCAGACCTCGCCTTCCTGCTTCGCACCATGCACGCGAACCTCAGCCTCTTTGATCGTCTGCAGCCAGACCAGCTGATGGCGGCGGTAAAGGACGCGAACCGGCAGATCGCGCGCTTGCAGGCGTTGCAGTTGCATTGCATGGCTGGCATACGAAGACGAAGATCAGACCCGCACGAACTGGCGTGCGAGCTCGCGATTGCCTTGCATGTCACCGATACCCGAGCCGGAGCGATGATCGATGCCGCTGAGGCCCTGGCCCAGCGTCTGCCTCGAACCTTCCGGCTGATGGATCAGGGCAAGTTCGACCTCTATCGCGCGATGAAAGTCACCGACGGCACCAGCCACCTGTCCGATCGCCATGCCCGGATGGTCGACTATCTGCTCGAACACCGACTGGAGGACAAGAACCCGACCCAAGTCCGCAAGGCTACCGCCTACGCCGCAACGAAAATCGACCCGGATGGCGCGATGAACCGGCTGGCTCAGCGGAAAGCTGAGCGTCGCGTCATCCTGCAACACCAGAGCGAAGGCATCTCGCGGTTCTCCGTCGACAACGCCTCGACTGACAAAGCTGCAGCGGCCTACCTCCGCGTCGACAAAATCGCGCGGTCGCTCAAGACAGGGGACGAGAAGCGCACTCTCGACCAGCTACGCGCTGACGTCGCGATCGATCTGCTGCTCAGCGGCAAGGGCGGCGTTCCAGAGCAAACCGAGGTGTACCTCTATGTCGATCTGGAGACATATCTAAATCTCAACGACAATCCTGCTGAGCTGGCTGGCCACGGTCATATCCCCGCCGAACTCGCGCGCCACATCGCGACGGGTCCCGACACGATCGTCCGCCGGGTCATCACTGATCCGCTGACCGGGCAAGTGATCGAGGTCGGCAAGTTCCGGTACCGGCCGAAGATCGATGTCGACGAGTTCGTGCGGGTCCGCGACCGTGAATGCCGACAGCCTGGCTGCCCGCGGCCCGCGCAGAACTGCCTCACGGAACCGACCGGGACTGACTCCGCACACGCAGACTCGACGTTGAGTTACTGCCTACGCCACCGCCGTCTCAAGAATCGAGCCGACTGGAGCTACGAGGTCATGCAGGACGGGAAGCTGATCGTCACGACGCCGACAGGCGAGACGGCTGAGAGCGCGCCTCCGCCACTGCACGACCCACAGTCCACGCCGGAACAACCTGGCGAGGAACGGCTAGGCGCATAGGGAATCAGCGCGTGCCAGAGATCTTGGCGCTCCCGAGCACAAGGTCACCAGCCTGGTCGTCTTGCCGATAAAGGACAACGACCTGGCCAGGTGCCACACCTCGCAGCGGCTCTCGCAGCTGGATGGAGACCCGTCCGTCTTCTTCCGCTTCGGCGACGGCATCGGCAATGCCTCCGTGCGCGCGAACCTGGACGGTGCATTCGGTCGGGCCGTCCAATGCTCGCCCGCTCGGCCAGATCGCCCGGTCCGCGTCGATGGCCCGGACACCGAGGTCTGCCGACGACCCGACCTTCACCGTGCCCGAAACAGGTTCAAGCGAAAGGACATACCGCGGTCGCCCGTCAGCTGCCGGCGCATCGATGCCGAGACCCTTCCGCTGGCCCACGGTGAATCCGTGCACGCCAGTGTGATGCCCAAGCACCGCGCCCGTCTCTGCATCGACGAGTTCGCCGGGACGTTCGCCGAGCCGCTTCTCCAAGAACTTCTTGGTGTCGCCATCAGGGATGAAGCAGATGTCGTGGCTGTCCGGCTTCCGCGCAACGGAAAGCCCACGCTGCTCCGCCTCGGCACGCACATCCGACTTCCAGGAGTCGCCCAGCGGAAACATCGCATGACGCAGCTGCTCTGGCTGCAGTGAAGCCAGTACGTACGACTGGTCCTTGCCTTCGTCCGCGCTGCGGCGAAGTTCCAACTCGCCGTCAACGGTCGCCAGGCGCGCATAGTGACCGGTCGCAACAGCGTCGAAGCCGAGAGCGAGTGCCTTCTCAAGAAGCGCCTCGAACTTGATCTTCTCGTTGCAAGTCACGCAAGGGTTGGGCGTGCGGCCGGCGGCGTACTCGCCGACAAACGTCTCAACGACCTCTTCGGTGAAACGCTCCGCGAAATCCCAGATGTAGAACGGGATACCGAGGATGTCCGCAGCCCTGCGGGCGTCGTGCGAATCTTCGATGGTGCAGCAGCCGCGGGAACCTGTCCGCAGCGTGCCAGGTTGCGCTGAAAGCGCCAGGTGCACTCCCACGACGTCGTGGCCGGCGTCCACTGCACGCGCGGCGGCGACGGCCGAGTCGACTCCTCCGCTCATTGCGGCCAATACCCGCATGCTTTACACCTCTTGCTTCTGCGTCTGCTTGCGCATGCCGGCGAGGCCGGCCTGTCGGGCACGGGTGACGACGCCACCGATCTCGCGAGCCAGCGTGTGCACGTCGTCCAGCGTCGACGTGTGGCCAAGCGAGAATCGAAGCGAACCGCGAGCCGCGGCTGCGTCCGCCCCCATTGCCAGGAGGACGTGACTTGGCTGCGCGACACCAGCGGTGCATGCCGAGCCGGTGGAGCACTCGATGCCCTTCGCGTCCAAGAGCATCAGCAGGCTGTCGCCCGCGCAGCCGGGGAAAGTGAAGTGAGCGTGGCTCGGCAAACGCTCGCCGTCGCGACCATTAAGAATCGCGTCCGGGACTTCCCGCAGGACCGCAGCAACGAGCTCATCGCGCAGCTTCTCAACTCGGTCCGCGTACTCCGCTCGACCGCTGATCGTCGCTTGCACGGCAGCGGCGAACCCAGCGATCGCCGGGACGTCGAGAGTGCCCGAGCGAACACTGCGTTCCTGGCCACCACCGTGGAGAACAGGGACGCATGAGGTATCCCTGTCGAGAAGAAGCGCACCGACGCCATACGGCCCGCCAAGCTTGTGGCCGGTCAGCGTGAGTGCTGCGGCACCGGAAGCAGTGAAGTCGACGGGAACTGCTCCGACCGCCTGGACGGCGTCGGTGTGCAGTGGGATCCCGTACTCGTTGCAGACCTCGGCGAGAGCAGCGACCGGATTGACAGTGCCGACCTCGTTGTTCGCCCACATCACCGTCGCCAGGGCAACAGTCTCCGGTGCCGATTCAATCGCCGCGCGCAGCGTTTCCGGCGAGACACGGCCCTGGTCGTCGACTTCGAGCCAGGTGATCTCGGCGTCCGAGTGCTGCTCCAGCCACTCGACAGTGTCGAGGACTGCGTGATGCTCGACCGTGCTGCAAAGGACGCGACGTCGGGCCGAGTCTTCGCCGTGGCGAGCCCAGAAGATGCCCTTGACAGCGAGGTTGTCACTCTCCGTACCGCCGCTGGTGAAGATAATCTCCGACGGCCGCGCCCCCAGAGCGGCGGCGATCACTTCGCGCGCTTCCTCGACGGCCCGCCGAGCTCGACGGCCCGAAGAATGCAGCGCAGAGGCGTTGCCCACGGTGGACAAAGCCTCAGTCATCGCCGCAATGGCTTCGGGCAGCATCGGAGTCGTTGCCGCATGGTCGAGATAGGTCATCGCTCTATCAGGGTAGACCGATGCGGCCTGTGACGAAGCTCGCCCCGGGCCCCGGAGTGGCACGTCACACCTGTTTCGGCCACCTGCTCGTGAGTTGGACGCCGAGCAACGCCAGCAGGACGAGCGCGATGCTGAGCAATCCCATCGCGGCAGAAGGCTGGGCGGCGGACGCGACCGCGGCCAGGAGCACCCCGCCGAGCCCGATGAGCAGCGCTGATCCGACCCAGTCGGCGAGTTGCATCGCGGAGGTGTTGAATCCTCGCTCCCCCTCCGGGGAGTAGCGCAGCAGGAGGACCGAGATAGCCGGCATCGCGATTCCCATCCCGGCCCCGCCGACCGCGCAAACGGCGAAGGCCACCCAGGCCGGGAACCACGATTGGGCGACAAAGCCGAAGCCGACCAAGCCAATCGCGACGAGTGCGAAGCCAGTACGCAGCGAGGCCTCGCGGGACCAGTCGAGGAACCGGCCTTGCAGGGCAGATGCGGCAGACCAGCCGAGAGCGGTGATGGTCAGCGGCAGGCCAGCGAGCGCGGGACTGTAGCCGTGAACGGCGGTCATGGTCAGCGGGAGGTACGCCTCCATGCCTGCGTATGCGCCGGCGATCAGAGCTCGGGAGGCAACCACCGTGGGCAATCCAGGACGAGAGGTCATCGTTCCGGCAGGCAGGAGCTTGCGCAGTGCGACGGCTAGCGCGACCAGACCCAAGCCTCCGTATGCGATCGCGGCAGGCGATGGGTGTTGCGCAGCCCAGCTCAGGGCAGCGACGCCAAGTGCAGCGACAACAGCGGCGATGACGCCCGCGCGGCGCCCGGCCGACAGCGGCACATGGGCGGGCAAGCGGCGAGTGATCTTGTAGAGAAGAGCGATTCCGATCCCGACCAGCGGAAGCAGTCCGAGGAAGACCCATCGCCAGCCCACGGTCACGGTCACCACGCCAGCGACGGATGGGCCGATGACCGCGGGAAGGACCCAGGCGGCCGCGTTCGCCGCGTAGATGACGGGGCGTTCGCGGTCGGTGAATGTCAGGGCAATCAGCAGCGAGACGGACACCAGCAGAAATCCCGAGCCGAAGCCCTGCAGCGCTCGGCCGACCAGGAGCGTCGGCATCGTCGTGGCGACGCCTGCGACAGCTAGCCCTGCGGCGAACAGAGCCGGCCCCACCAGGAGCGCCGGAGCTGGGCCGCGACGGTCGCCCAGCCGGCCGGACAAGACGGTAGCGACGACGCTTGCCACGAGGAACGTCGTGAACGGCCACGAGTAGAGCGCAAGACCGTGAAGTTCGGCGACCAGCGTCGGCATCGCGGTGGCAACGCCCATGTTTTCAAAGGCCACCAGCGTGACCACAAGCAACAGCCCGACGGTGACAAGGCGGTGTTCGCGGTTCCAGAGGACGCTCTTTCGAGGCTGCGCTTCGACGGTCTGGCTCATGATCGCGAGCTTGCAACCTCCAGCGCTCTGGAGGTCAAGCGGAGCTTTGGGGGTTAACAGAGGGGCGCGTCGCATCGGAGGAGTATCCGAGGCCTCAAGTTTGACGTTCCGCAGCTCACGCGGGATCGGGCGAAGCCCGTGGACGCAACGGCAGGGCAAGCGAGGGCGGTCGACGCGAGGAAGTCGATGACGCCGGGTAGCTGGCGACGTCATGCAGGTCGCCTAGACCGATGGATTGGGCTCACTTGCAGCTGTAAAGAACCACTGTCTGTGTCTCTACGCCGGGCCAGAGCTGAGTGGTCGAGCGCAGCAGGGCTGGGGTTTTGCCGTTGGCTGGCGAATCGCGCGTGCGGTTCGGAATGCGCCGGATGCTGGTTGGCTTTAAGTAGGACGTACGGCGACCGAAGGAGAGTGCGAACCGAGATGCGAGCCATCACTTTCGCCGAGTACGGCGGGTCCGAAGTGCTGCAACTGAAAGAGGTTCCGGCACCGGAGCCTGGCCCGGGGCAGGTCCGGGTCGCGGTCCGGCGCGCGGGGATCAACCCGATCGACTGGAAGATCCGTTCGGGGGCGATGGCTGGCGGCGCGGGCCTCAAAGCTCCGCAGATTCCGGGGCTGGAGATCGCCGGAGTGGTCGACGCGGTGGGCGACGGCGCTGAATTCGGCGTCGGAGATGAGGTGTTCGGCTGGTCCGCGACCGGCGGGTATGCCGACTTCGCGATCGGCGGTGCGATCGTTCGCAAGCCTGCCGACCTCTCCTGGGATGACGCGGCGGCGTTGCCGGTTGCCGGCGAAACTGCGTTGCGAGTGTTGCGGCTGCTCGACATCAAAGCTGGCGAACTGCTGGTTGTCCACGGAGCGAGCGGCGCTGTCGGTCGTTTCGCGACGCAAATCGCGGTCGCCTTGGGCGCGACGGTGATCGGAACGGCTGGACAGCACAATCTCGAGGAGGTGAAAGCGCTGGGCGCGATTCCCGTGCGTTACGGCGACGGGTGGCTGGAGCGGGTCCGCGAGGTGGCGGACCGACCGGTCGATGCGGTCTTCGACGCGTCTGGCCATGGCGTTTTGCCGGAATCGGTCGAGTTGCGAGGGTCGAAGGATCGCATCGTGACCATCGCCGACGGTGCGGCTTTCGAACTCGGACTGCCGTTTTCGTCCGGCGGCCAGGACGGGCAGACACAAGAGGTCCTCAACGAGATTCTCGGGTATGTACGCAATGGATTGCGGATTGCTCAGGGGAAGACATTCCCGTTGGAGGAAGCAGCAGCTGCGCAGGAGGAGAGCCAGAACGGGCACCCAGGCGGGAAGCTGACTCTTGCCGTTTCCTGACCACGAGCGTCGGCTAGGCTTGAGGACGAAACGGCTCGGCAGGTTGGCGTTGCCGGTCTGCGGCAAGCAGGCCGTTGCCGCTCAGTGGCGAAAAGGCTGAGCAGCGCGGGTAGACGCGCCGAGGGTAAGCGACTGTCGCCACTCAGCGGCGACAAACCTGGAGTGCGGAAGCTAGGCGCGTCGGCGCAAGTGATTCGTCGCCGTGAGGCAGATGACGGGGGCGGCGGTTACCTGCGACGAGCCGGGGAGCCGTAGCCATCCGGCGGCGAGGCGGGTCGGGCGGCTGTCGCCGTTGAGTGGCGAATGGGCCGGCTGCGGTCAGCCGAACGGCCAACGGGCTAGGTCGGAGAGCTGCGGAGAAGTGTCGCCAAAAAACGGCAACTCCCCTCCGCAGCCCTGTGACCAGGGTGTTCGTCAGTGCACAGCCGGCTCGGCCGACGAGGGACGGCCGACCAGAACCCGGCGGCGGCGCTGCGGCGGGATGCGGACTGTGCCGAGCGCCGAATGGATTGAGGCTTCGGCGAGAGCGGCCAGCGAACGACGGTCGTCGGCGCGGCCTGGGGCGATCTCCGGGCACACGTGCACTTCCAGGACCAGACCGCGCAGCGCGGCGACCCGGCGCAAGGACGCGATGAGCGATTCCGGCCCGATGAACGCCGGCTGGCTGGTCTCGCGGCCGTCGGCGAGTCGGTAGCGGAGGGCGATCGGCCGGACCGGAACGCCTCCGTCGATCGCGGCTTGGAAGGTGGCCGTCGTGAAGTGTCCGGAGGCTAGGCCGCACCAGGTGGTGCCCTCGGGAGTGACGTTGACGAGCGCGCCGGCGCGGAGGCTGTCGGCAAGTTCGGACATGGTGTCCGGCAGAGCGCGCAAACGGTTGCGGTCCAGGAAGATGCTCCCGCCGCGACGGACGAGCGTCCCCAGGATTGGCCAGGAGGCGATCTCGATCTTCGCGAGCGCGCGCATCGGGCGCAGTGCGTTGACGGCGATGATGTCCAGCCACGAGATGTGGTTGTTCACCACGAGCGCACCGCGGCCCGCCGGGGCTGCGAGGAAGTCCGCACCGCCCACCACGGACATCCGCACGCCGAACGCCCTCAGCACTGCCCGGAAGATCCGGCGCACCAAGCGCTCCCGGCCCCGGCCGCGAATCACCAGCAACGCCGGCGCGATCAGCAGCGCCGCGAAGACCACGGAACCCGCTGCGGTGAAACGCAAAATCCGTCGGGGCAAGCCGACCGTCGGCGCGCCTTCAGTGAGGCAACCGTCACCGCAGGGCGACGTCGGCATCCATGCGTGACTCATCCTTGCGCCCCGAGGAAGAACTTCAGGTACCGCTCGTCGACCTGCTGCAGATCAAGAAGGACGAAGAAGTCCGCGACCCCGAAGTCGGCGTCGAGGGCCGGCGGGCCGCACACTTTGGCGCCAAGCCGCACGTAACCCTTGATCAGCGGCGGAAGCATGGCCCGGTCAGGTCGCGCGATCGCGCCCGGATCCCAGGGGTTCAACGGCGAGACGCGCAACGAGTCGTCGGCGTGATGCTTGGTGCGCAAGACATCCCAGACGCTGGCGGCGTAGCTGCCGCCGTCGTTGATCGGGACCGAGGCGCAACCCGCGAGATAACGATGTCCGGAAAGGAGCATGTAGCGCGCGATCCCGGCCCACACCAGGCTCACGACGGCACCGCTGCGGTGGTCGGGGTGGACGCAGGACCGTCCGGTCTCGACCAAGGACGGCCGCAGCGCGGCGAGCGTCGTCAGGTCGAATTCGCTGTCGGAATAAAGCTTTCCGGCCTGCGCGGCGCGCTCCGGCGGGAGCATGCGGTAGCAGCCGACGATCTCGCCGGTGTTGTCGTCGCGGACCACGAGGTGGTCGCAGAATTCGTCGAAGTAGTCGACGTCCCGGCCGGGCTCCGGGGAATGCAGTTCCGCCCCCATCTCCTCGGCGAAAACCCGGTATCGCAGTTTCTGTGCGGCGAGCACTTCATCGTTCCCGTTGGCGACCAGAAGCGAATACCGCGGAGCGCCTGCGGGAAGGTCGGCACCCGCCTGATCAGTACTGACGAGGAGCTGTGACGACGTCATGGTCAAGGTGTACCTGCCGGTAAGCGGCCTCGGAGAGTGCCAATCGATGACCGGTCAGTGCACGTTGAGTTAATTGCGGGTTCTCAGGTTCCTCTCAGGCAGCCGAGAAAGCCCGGAGAACGCGGAAGGCCGCCGCGTGGCGTGCACGCGACGGCCTTCCGGGCGAAAGAAAACGTCAGCCCTTGCGCTTGTCGACAGCGTCGGTCAGCTGCGGCGCGACGTTGAACAGGTCGCCCACCACGCCGAAGTCGGCGATCTCGAAGATCGGGGCCTCGGCGTCCTTGTTGACCGCGATGATCGTCTTCGACGTCTGCATGCCGGCACGGTGCTGGATCGCGCCGGAGATGCCGAGCGCGATGTACAGCTGCGGCGACACCGTCTTGCCGGTCTGGCCGACCTGGAACTGCGCCGGGTAGTAGCCGGAGTCGACAGCGGCACGGGACGCGCCGACAGCCGCGCCGAGCGAGTCGGCCAGCTTCTCGACGACGTCGAACTTCTCCGCCGAACCGACACCGCGGCCACCGGAAACGACGATCGACGCCTCGGTCAGCTCCGGACGGTCGCCGCCGACGACCGGCTCGATGCCGGTGATCTTGGCGGACTTCGCCGGGTCCTGCGCAGGGATCTCGACGGTCTCCTCGGCGGCCGCGCCATCGGCAGCCTCCGCCTCGACCGCGCCCGGACGCACCGACACGACCGGCGCACCCTTGGCAGCCTTGGCCTTGACGGAGAACGCGCCACCGAAGATGGACTGGTCAACGGTGCCGTCGGCGTTCACACCGACCGCGTCGTAGAGCAGACCGGAGCCCAGCCGCAGCGCGACCCGCGCGGCCACCTCCTTGCCCTCGGCGCTGGCGGCGACGAGCACCGCGGCAGGCGAGACCTGCTCGGCGAGCTTCGCGAGCACGTCGACCTTCGGCGTCACCAGGTAACCGGCGGCGTCGTCGCCCTCGGCGACGTACACCTTCGCCGCGCCGTGGCCGGCGAGCGCTTCCTTGGCCTTCGCCGCGGTGCCGGTCGGGCCCACCACGACGGCGGAGGGCTCGCCGAGGGCTCGCGCAGCGGTCAGCAGCTCGAGCGTGACCTTCTTGACATCACCGTCGACGTGGTCGACGAGGACGAGTACTTCAGCCATTTTCCGGAATCCTCCTCGAAACCGTGTCTCAGATGAGCTTCTGCGCGACCAGGTACTCAGCGACCTTCGAGCCGCCGTCGCCCTCGTCCTCGACCTTCTCGCCCGCGGTGCGCGGCGGCTTCGGCGAGGCCTCGACGACCGTCGACCACGCGTTGGCGAGGCCGACCTCGCCCGCGTCGATGCCCAGGTCGGCGATGGTCAGCGTCTCGACCGGCTTCTTCTTCGCGGCCATGATGCCCTTGAACGACGGGTAGCGCGGCTCGTTGATCTTCTCGCTCACGCTCACCAGCGCCGGCAGGTTCGCCTCGAGGTGGGTGATGCCATCCTCGGTCTCGCGGTCGGCCTTCACGGCGGAGCCCTCGACGGTCAGCTGACGCACGTAGGTCAACTGCGGCACGCCGAGCAGTTCGGCGAGGATCGCGGGCACGGCGGCGCCGCGGCCGTCGGACGCCTCGTTGCCGGCTAGGATCAGGTCGAAGCCCTCGACCTTGCCGACGGCGGCGGCGATGACCTTCGCGGTGGCGATCGCGTCGGAGCCGTGCAGCGCCTCGTCGGACACGTGGATGGCTTTGTCGGCGCCCATGGAGAGCGCCTTGCGGATCGCGTCGGTCGCGCGGTCCGGGCCGACCGAGATCACGGTGACCTCGCCCTCGCCGGCTTCCTTGATCTTGAGGGCCTCTTCGACGGCCTTCTCGTTGATCTCGTCGAGCACGGCGTCGGCGGATTCGCGGTCAAGGGTGTTGTCGGAACCGGAGAGCTTCCGCTCCGAGTAGGTGTCCGGTACCTGCTTGACCAGGACAACGATGTTCGTCATGGGTCTTCTTCGACCTCCCGGTTGGGGCCGGCTCTCGGCCGCGGGACAGTGCTCTACTGAGCGGTAGATTAGGGGCAATTCCGCGGCCGGACCCCTCGAGGTGACGGCATTCACCTGGATGAGCAATCTAATGGGACCATCGTCCTAGTAGTTGACCGGTTAGCCCGTCCAGCGTGCCGCTCGCCCGATCGGAGCAACGGTCACTTACTCGCAGTAGGCCGTTAGGGGTTACGCTCCGGCACCATGTCCGCGCACATCGCCGTAGTCACCGACTCGACCTCGTGCCTGCCCGAGCAGCTCGCCGCCCAGTGGCGAATCAGTGTCGTCCAGGTCCAGCTGCATGTCGGCGACCAGACGGACGACGAGCACCGCTTCGACCGGAGCGAGCTCATCCAGACGATGAAGTCCGGCGCGGCCGTCACGACTTCGCCGCCCGATCCGGGCGCGTTTTTCTGGAGCTACCAGGACGCGGCCTCCGCCGGCGCGTCCGCCATCGTGAGCCTGCACATCTCCGGACGGCTTTCGCAGACCGTCGAAGCCGCCCGCGAAGCCGCCCAGCAGGTCCGGATTCCCGTGCACATTCTCGACAGCGGGACAGCGAGCATGAGTCTCGGCTACGCAGCGGTGTCCGCCGCCCGCGTCGCCGGAGCCGGCGGACAGCTCGAGCGAGTCCTGGACGCCGCGGAACGGCGAGTCCGCAGCTCAACCGAACTGATCTATGTCGACACGCTCGAGTACTTGCGGCGATCAGGACGGATCGGCGCCGCCCAGTCGATGCTCGGAAGTGCGTTCGCGATCAAGCCGCTGCTCACCGTCCGCAATGGAGAAGTGGGTCCGCTCGCCCGCGTTCCCGGCACTAAACGAGCGATGAACCGGCTCGTCGACCTGGCCGTGCAAGCGGCTGGCGACCAGCCGGTGGACCTCGCGGTGACCCGATTCGGCTCCGATGAAAGCGAGGTCGTCCGGCGGCTGCGGGAGCGCGTGCCAGGCGCGGGCGAGATCGTGGTGGGCGACGCGAGCACCGTGATCGGCGCTCACGTCGGCCCGGGCGCGCTCAGCATCACGGTGTCGCCGTCGAACTGACCTCGATTCGCCGCCCAGGGACCAAAAGCACCACGAGCGGCAGCAGGACCGTCACCGCGAGCCCGCCGATGATGAGCACCTGGTCGAGCTGCGGATAGTGCCCGACGTGACCCACGTGGTAGACGAGGTGCGGGACGGCGAACAGCAACGCCGCGATCGCCACCAGCCTCGCGATAGCTGTGGTGCCCATCACGGCAGCGCCCACCAGCATGGCGCCGAGCGCCAGGCTGAGGCCGCCGAAATCGATGATGAAGTGCTCGTTGTAGGGCCCGTCCATGGAGACCCAGCCGTGCCGGAACCCTGGAAAGTCCTGGTAAAACCCCATCGGGTCGAGCAGCGGCCAAAGCCCCTGCACCAGGGTGTAGAGACCGAGCAGGATCAGGAGGATGCGCGTGATCGTCCGTTGCATACCGCTGGAACGAGACGGCTGCGCGAAACGTGACAGGCGCTAGGGTCGCGCAGGTGACCAACGCAGCCACCCGGGCCGAGGCACTGCACCTCACCGGCGAACGAACCGTCCCCGGCATCCCCGAGGAGAATTATTGGTTCCGCCGCCATGAAGCCGCATACCTCGCCCTTCTCCCCCACTGCGCCGACGCGACCGTGCTCGAAGCCGGCTGCGGCGAGGGCTACGGTGCCGGGCTTATCGCCCAGCACGCCCGGCAAGTGCTGGCGCTGGACTACGACGTGCCGACCACCGAACACGTCACACGTCGCTATCCGGATGTCGCCGTCGCGCGGGCAAACCTGGCGTACCTCCCGCTAAGGGACGGCGCGGTCGACGTGGTGGCGAACTTCCAGGTGATCGAACACCTCTGGGACCAGGACGGTTTCCTCGCCGAATGCTTCCGCGTCCTGCGTCCGGGAGGAAAACTGCTGGTCACGACCCCGAATCGGCTCACCTTCACGCCGGACAGCGACACCCCGCTCAACCCGTTCCATACGCGCGAACTGGCACCATCCGAAATGGACGAGTTGCTGCGCGCAGCCGGGTTCACCGTGGCGGCGTTGCACGGGCTGCACCACGCCGAATCCCTGCGCAGCGTGGAAACCCGCTACGGCGGCTCGATCATCGACGCTCAACTGGACGTCGTCATGGGCTCGCTTCCCGGACAAGCCACCTGGCCCGCCGACCTCCTCGCGGACGTCGCAGCGATCCGGGCCGACGACTTCGCGATCCACAGCGACGACTTGGACGCAAGCCTCGACCTGATGGCCGTGGCGGTGCGCCCGTGAGCGCCCGGAATCCCGCGCCCGAAGGCACGTTCTGCCTCGTCCTGCACAGCCACCTGCCGTGGCTGCCGCACCATGGCAGCTGGCCGGTCGGCGAGGAGTGGCTGTATCAGGCGTGGACGCATTCGTATCTGCCGGTCGTCGACCTGCTGCGCCGTTTCGCCGCTGAGGGGCGACGCGACGTCCTGACACTCGGCATGACGCCAGTCCTCGCCGCGCAGCTCGACGATCCGTACGCCATCCGCGCGTGCCACGACTGGATCGGCCACTGGCAGCTGCGCACACAGCACGCATCGACGCTCTGGCATGGCGATCCATTGCTGCGCGACCTAGCCGCCGCGGAGCACCAGGCCGCGATGCACGCCACCGAGGAGCTGGAAACGCGCTGGCGGCACGGTTTCTCGCCGATTCTTCGGTCGCTTGTGGACAGTGACACGATCGAACTGCTCGGCGGACCGCTGGCGCATCCGTTCCAGCCGCTGCTGGACCAGCGAGTGCGACGGTTCGCCCTCCAAGCGGGGCTGGAGGACACCGCACTGCGCATTGGCCGCGCGCAAGAAGGTATTTGGGCACCTGAATGTGGCTATGCACCGGGAATGGAACGAGATTACCACGATGCCGGTGTGCGCCGCTTCCTAGTCGACGGCCCTTCACTCCATGGTGACACTTCCGCCGCACATCCGGTCGGCGACTCCGACGTCGTCTGCTTTGGCCGCGATCTTGAAGTCACCTACCGGGTTTGGTCGCCGAAAGCCGGCTATCCGGGCCATGCGGCGTATCGGGATTTCCACACCTGGGCACACGAAGTCGGACTGAAAGCGTCGCGCGTCACCGGAAAAACCGTTGAACCACAAGACAAATCTCCGTACGACCCCGCGCTCGCCGCGGAGGTTTTGGGTTCGCACGTCAAGGATTTCGTCGAAACAGTCGTCGCGCGGCTGAGGTCTCTCCGCGAGCAACACGACCGCGAGTCACTTGTGGTCGCGGCATACGACACGGAACTCTTCGGACACTGGTGGCACGAAGGCCCCGCGTGGCTCGAAGGAATCCTGCGCGCACTGCCCGAGGCCGGCGTCCGGGTGACCACATTGCGCGGCGCGCTCGAGGCTGGCCACCTAGGCGAACCGGTCCAGCTGCCGGCATCCTCATGGGGCTCCGGCAAGGACTGGCGAGTATGGGACGGCGAGCAGGTCGCGGACATGGTGCAGGACAACACCGCACTGCAGGCCCGCCTGCTCGACCTGGTCGATAAGCAGGACGGGACCACTCGCGACGCCGTTGCCGATCAGGCCGTCGCCGAGGCGATGATGGCGCTGTCCAGCGACTGGGCGTTCATGGTCACCAAAGACTCTGCCGCCGACTACGCCCGCCGGCGGGCCCGCGTGCACACCGAACGATTCGATGCCCTGGCGGGCTTGCTGCGCAGTGGGGATCGCGCTCGCGCGCTCGCCTTGGCCGAGGAATACCGCCGGGCCGACGGCCCGTTCGGACATCTGGACGCACGCGCCCTGCGGCGTCCTCGCGCATGACGATCGGAAGGAACTCCATGGGAATCCGCGACCTGCCCCTCAAGACCCTGGCCGGCGAAGACGCCACCCTCGGCGGACCGCTGGCAGGCAAGACGCTGCTCGTGGTGAACGTCGCGTCGAAGTGCGGGCTGACGCCGCAGTACACCGGTCTGGAACGCCTGCAAGAACGCTACGGAGACAAAGGCTTCTCGGTCGTCGGGTTCCCCTGCAACCAGTTCGCCGGTCAGGAGCCAGGCACGGCGGAGGAGATCCAGACGTTCTGCTCCACGACGTACGGCGTGTCGTTTCCGCTGTTCGAGAAGATCGACGTCAACGGCGAAGGGCGGCACCCGCTCTACGCGAGCATCACGGAAACTCCCGACGCGGACGGCGAAGCCGGTGACGTGCAGTGGAACTTCGAGAAGTTCCTGATCAGCCCGGACGGCAAGGTACTCGGCCGTTTCCGGCCGCGCACGGAGCCTGAAGACGAGACGATCGTCGCGGCGATCGAGGCAGCACTGCCTGCTTGAGCTACGGGTCCTGCTCTCCGGCCAGCGTTTATCGTGGTCGGAGAGCATTTGCCGTTTTTCGGCAACTGCCAGCGAACGCGGAGACGGCTGGCTTCCCAAGGAGACAGCCCGAGCCGTTGGTTGCCGCTCTTGCCGTTCAGTGGCGAAAGGCCCGTCGTTCATCGGCCTCTGATCGACCGCGGCGTCACCTCTTATCGGCGACTGGCGACCAATGGCGCGTTGCCCTGAGCGGACGTCGTCGCGCACCACAACGGCACCACAACGTCAGCCGTCTGCCACGCCGAGGATGCCGTCGCCGTCCAAAGGCTAGTTCGACGCCAAGGTCGACACAGCAACGTAGACGTTGACGCACCGGGTCCGGCTGGGCGATATTTCGCCAGCTTCGAGACACCGTTGCCCAGTTCGTCGCCAGTGAGCGGCGAAACGCGAGTCGGCTTGGGCCGCCCCCAAAGCCACAGCCCAGTGCAGGACTGCATGTCTTGCGTTGCCGTTCAATGGCGAACCGCAGGTCAACGGCTGTCCGAAGCCTCGCCAGCCAGCTCGGCAGCGGTCTTCACCTCGGGGTGCGAACCCCGCGCGATCACCGCTCGGTTGTGGTTCGCGGCGTCGTCGAAGTCGAGCTTCTGCACTCGACGGTCGTAGGTGAGGAGGCCGTTCACTTCGTTTTCGACATCCGTGGTCTGAGTATAGATCGCGCCGGACAATCCCAGATCGGAAACCAGCCGTTCGAGGCGCTCGCTCACCTCCGCGTACCTGCGAGTGAGGTGCGCGGAGTCAGTCGCCATTTCATAGGCATTGGGCGGACCTGGCCAAACGTGGTCTTCGAGAACCAAGCCCAGGCCGCCGTATTCGCCGTCCACCAATGCGCGATGGTCCCCCTCGTGCGGCTCTCCCGGCCCGACGTACGTGTGATCGTCGTAGATGTCGCCAGCACCGGTGTCCGCGCGAGAGAAGCAGCAGTTCACGCCGCTGTTGGCGATCACCAGCCGCGTCGGGTCGAGTTCCTTCACGAGCGCCGCGATCCGGGCCGTGTCGAATTCTCCCCAGCCTTCGTTGAACGGCACCCAGGCGACGATCGACGTGACGTTGCTCAGCTGCGCAACCATTTCCCGCAACTCGGCCTCGAATCGGCGTTGACCTTCGGGCAACGGATCCGGCGCGTGACCGGGCGGTCCGGCGAACGAGACGACCAATGACGGCATGTCCTGCCAGACCGCCAAACCCAGCCGGTCCGCCCAGTAGTACCAGCGCGCGGGTTCGACCTTGACGTGTTTGCGGACCAGGTTGAACCCGAGCTCCTTCGTCTTCTCCAGATCGAACCGGAGTGCCTCGTCCGTCGGCGCGGTGTAGCCGCCGTCCGGCCAGTAGCCCTGGTCGAGTGGTCCGTGCAGGAAAGTGATCCGGCCGTTCACCGCGATCCGTGGCTGTCCGTCGGCATCCGGGACGATTTCTACCGTTCGCAGGCCGCAATAACTGGCGACTTCGTCCAATACATCACCGTGCGCATCGAGGAGACGGACGGTGATGTCGTACAGAAACGGATCATCAGGGGACCACAGATGCGGTTCAGGAAGATCGGCCCGCAGCCGCGCGCCAGCGGCGCCCCGGACGCGCACTGCCTCGTCGCCGTTTGGCGGCGAAACGATCAGCTCCACTTGGGCACCGCCGGTGACCTGTGGGAACACAGATACGCCGGACAGGTCCGAGGTCATTTCGACGGAGGAAATGCGCTCGTTCGGCACCGGCTCGACCCAGACGGTCTGCCAGATTCCCGACGTCGGGGTGTAGCAGATACCGCCAGGTTCGTTGCGCTGCTTGCCGATCGGGTACGGCTCGATGTCCGTACGGTCCTCTGCGCGAACGGTAATTTCCTGCGGCCCCGATGCACGGAGCGCATCTGTGATGTCCGCGGAGAACGACGTGTAGCCGCCCTCATGGGTGACCACCGTCTGGTTGTTGACCCGCACCTCGGCTTTTTGGTCGACTGCACCGAAATGCAGCAACACCCGCCGCCCGATCCAGCATTCCGGGACCTCGAACAACCGCCGGTACCACAGCACTTCGTCGCGTCGGCCGATTCCGGAGAGCGCCGATTCCGGCGCGAAGGGAACCAGGATGCGCTCGCTGTACCCGACAGGTCGCGGCTCCGCGGGCGAAGCAGGCCATCCCGCGTACTCCCAGATGCCGTTGAGGCTCAGCCATTCCGGCCGGCGGAGCTGGGGGCGCGGGTACTCGGGCAGCACCGCGGCCGGGTCGACTCGGTCGGTCCACGGGGTGGTCAGTGGCGAATCCGCTCGCTGCCATTCGGGCTCTGTTGGAGTCATCAGTGGTCATGGTGGCAGAGAACCGCGGTCCGCGGCACGGCTTGAGGGCTGCTCGAACAGCCGGTGCCCGGGTCCTGCTCGACGACTACGCCGGCTGTCTGTGGCCGCTGGCTGGCAACTGATCCTCGATGGAAGCTCCTCGGGTTGAGCAGTGGGCTACCGTCGACGACCTCCTCGCCGCTTAGCGGCTAACCGCTGGTCAGCGTGCTTCAGCCCCGGGTACTGCGGCGCGTGCGAGTTGCGCATGGCGGCCGGTGGCCCTAGCCGGAGCTGGCGCTTCAGCCGGGTGGTCGCTTCTGCTCGAGGCGGGGAGCTGAGCTGCGGAGATGCGGGCGTCGCGAGCTGGCACAACGGCCAGACGGAGCTGTTGCCCTTTTTTGGCGAAACGCTCTGACCAGCGGAGTCTTCCCTGCTTAGCCACTTTTTCGCCGGGTGACGACGAGTCATTCCGGCGGTCGTTCGGGCGGCCGCCCCGGGGTAAGCGACTGGCGAGTAACCTCGGGCCATGCGCGTGCTGATGTTGTCCTGGGAGTACCCGCCGGTGGTCATCGGCGGGCTGGCCCGGCACGTTCACGCGCTGGCGAGGCACCTCGCACAGCAAGGCCACGACGTCGTCGTCCTCTGCCGGCACACCGCGGGCACCGACGCCTCGACGCATCCGCGCAGCGATCGGGTCATCGAGGGGGTCCGCGTCGTCCGTGTGGCCGAGGATCCGATGCACCTGACTTTCGAGCGGGATCTCGTCGCGTGGACGCTCGCCATGGGCCACGCCATGATCCGGGCGGCGCAGGATTTGCTCCGCACGTGGCAACCCGATGTCGTCCATGCCCACGACTGGCTGGTCACGCATCCGGCGATCGCGGTCGCCGAGGCTGCCCGGGTGCCGCTCGTCGGGACGATCCACGCGACCGAAGCGGGCCGCCATTCGGGGTGGCTGTCGCATCCGCTCAACCAGCAGGTGCATTCGGTCGAATGGTGGCTGGCCAACCGCGCCGACGCGGTGATCACCTGTTCGCAGGCCATGCGCAAGGAGGTCGCGCACCTCTTCGAAATCGACTCGGCCGACGTCGCGGTGATCCACAACGGCATCGAGGGGCGCAGCTGGCGCGTGTCGTCCGGCGAGGTCGCGAGGATGCGAGAGCAGCACAGTCCGGACGGGGCTCCGTTCCTGCTGTTCTTCGGCCGGTTGGAGTGGGAAAAGGGCGTGCAGGACCTGCTGGCCGCGCTGCCCAGGATCCGCCGCCAGTTCCCGGGCACTCGGGTGGTCGTCGCCGGAAAAGGGCGACATCACGACGAACTCGTCGCGCAGGCTCGCAAGCTGCGGATTCGCCGGGCGGTGGACTTCGTCGGCCATCTTTCCGACCGTGACCTGCGAGCTCTCCTCGCTGCGACCGATGCGGTCGTGCTGCCGAGCCGGTACGAGCCGTTCGGGATCGTCGCGCTGGAGGCTGCTGCCGCGAAAGCACCGCTGGTGGCGTCGACCGCGGGCGGGCTCGGCGAGGTTGTCATCGACGGCGAGACCGGCTTGGCCTTCGCGCCGGGTGACGTCGCTGGCCTCGCCTCGTCCGTGACGACGGTCTTGAGCGACGTTCCGGCCGCGACCCGGCGTGCGCGTGCGGCGCAGGCCCGGCTTGGCGCGGACTTCGATTGGGGACGGATCGCGGAGGCGACCGTCGAGGTTTACCGGCGGGCTCGAGTCGGCGAACCGGTAGAGTTGGGGCGGCCGAAGATCGCTACTGGCAATGCGTTCGAAGTGTAAGGTAAGCGCTGGTCAACAGCGGTTGGCGAGATTCGCCGTTCAGTGGCGAATGCCTGGTCAGGGCGCTTTCAGCGGGGGTCGACGGCGGCGATGAGGTCGCGGTAGTCAGGGTCTGCTGCCACGCGGTCGAAAGCGTTCGCCAGGGCGGCTTCATAGACCGGGACGGCTTTGCGCAACGTGACTCGTCCGGCATCGGTGATTCCGGTGTAGACGCCGCGGCGGTCGTATTCGCAGAGACGTCGTTCGGTCAGACCGGTCCGCTCGAGTCGGCCCACCAGACGGGTCGCGGAGCTCTGGTTGAGTGACGTCGCGTCCGCGAGCTCCTGCATGCGGAGTTCGCCGTCGGGGCGATCGGCCAGCGACATCAAGGCGACGAATTCCGAGAAGCCCAGGTGCAGCTGCCGTTGCAAGGCCTGCTCGACCTCGTGGTCGATACGGCTGCGAAGCGCCACCATGCGGGGCCACATCGCACCGAGGGTGGTGAGTTTCGCCCCCGTCTGCTTGCGACCAGGGGAAGGTGTGGTGGTCACGCGAACGACCTCTCCGGCAAAGCCTTGTCCGGCGTCGAGAAATGACGCCGAGACCTCTTGTATAGCACATGTGCGTGCATGCAATTGAGCGTTCGGCGAGCCTCTCGTTGTCCGGAGGTCGCGGGCGACCTGCATGGCATTGAGCGGTGGGAGAACTCGGCGTTTCTGGCTGTGCAAGAGTCTCGACCGCTCGGCGGAACCGCTCAGGGCAACGTCTGCAGGAACTGCTGCAGCAACGGGTTGACCCGCTCCGGATGAGTCAGGGTTGGGGAGTGCGCCGCGCCGTGGATTACGTGCACGTTGCCGGCGTTCAGGAGGCGTTCGCTCAGCAGGTTCATGCGGTCACGCGGAAGGGAGACATCTTGCTCGCCCCACATCAGCAACGCCGGGCAGGTGATTTCGTTCAGGCGCCCCGAGATGTCGTCTCGCTCCAGCAGGCAGTGCGCGGCCGGGCCCAGCGGCAGTGCGAGTACGGCACGCCATCGTGCACGTAACTCGTCACGCAGGTCTGATTCTCCGAGCAGTTGTGTCGACAGCGGTATGGTGAGGTCATCAATTGGGCCGTATTCGCGCAATGCGGCGAACATGTCGCCATAGGCGGCTTTGTCGGCTGGGTCGCACGGTGTTGCTTCGGTGTCCCATAGCACCAGGCCTGCGACCCGTTCGGGTGCCAGCAATGCAATTCGTAGCGCGGTGAAGCCGCCTTGGGACAGTCCGCCTGCGACAGCGCGTTCGATACCCAGGCGGTCAAGCAGGCCGAGCGCGTCCCGGGCTTGGTCCCAGTAGGTGTATGACGTGCCGGGGTCGTTATCTGGGGTTTGTCCGTGGCCGCGGGCGTCCCAACTGATCAGGCGCCACTCCGGCGCGAGCACCGCTGCTTGTGGCGAGAACGTCGAGTGGTCCAGGAAGTAGCCATGTCCCAGGAGCAAGACCGGTCCGTCTCCCCCGGTGTCGGCGAAGAAGATCGGGCGGTCGTTGACAGTCGCCATGGGCATTGGCTGGCCTCCAGGTTCGTCGCAAACATTGGTGCCGCGCCGGTGCAGCGTAGTGACGAAAACGCGATCACGGGGCCTGCGGCCAGAACCTCGCGGGTTCGCTGCCAGCTGGTGAAAGTCGCGGGCCTCGGGCTGGATACGGTCAGTCGCCAGCCTTCGCCGAATCGGTTGAACCGCCGGCGAGCTTGAGGCAGATGACCCCGGCGATGATCACTGCCAGGAACAGGATGCGCAGCGGTCCCAGACTTTCGCCGAAGATGATCGCGCCGAAGATCGCGGCGCCGCTCGCGCCGATACCGGTCCAGACCGCGTAGCCGACGCCGACGTCGATGGTGCGCAAGGCCAGGCTGAGCGTGAAAATCGTTGCGGCGGCCGTAATCACCGTGGCGATCGACCACGGCAGGTTGGTGAAACCTCGGCTGCCGTCCGTGCTAACGGCGAAGGCGATTTCGCAGACTCCGGCGAAGAGAAGAATGCCCCATGCGCGGCGAGTGGTCTGCGTCCTCTCCGGTGCGATGGCCGGTGCTGCTTCGGGCTGAACGGACACGGCGGAAATCCTTTCGGGAGCGGGAAAGAGGGTCAGGCACCGGTCAGCTGGAGACCGATGATCCCGCAGATCACCAGGCCGAAACCGATGAGCTTGCGCCAGTTGAGCTTCTCTTTGAAGATCAGCGCGCCCAGCAGCACGATGCCCACCGAGCCGAGACCGGTCCAGATCGCGTAGCCGACGCCGACATCCAGGGTCAGCAGGGCCCGGCTGAGGAAGAAAATGCCGCCAGCCGCCATGACCAGCGTGAACACCGACGGCCACAGCTTGGTGAACCCGTCCGTAGCGTTGGCACCGAGCGCGAAGGCGATCTCGAAGAACACAGCGATGCCGAGGTAAAGCCAGTGCATGGTTTCTCCGGGTGCGAGTGAGGTTGGAAGCTGCTCGGCACCCTCGCCGGCGACGCTCCCCCAGGTAGTTACTTGTGCAATATATGTATGTCGAATCAAATAAGCAAGGGGTGTTCGACAGGTGGGCGGAGCAGTGCCGGGTGCCAGTTGAGGAAGGGAGCCGCGGTGGCCGGAAGCGCGGTCGAGCACGCTTGAAAGTGGGCGTTGACCAGGTATTCGCCACTGAGCGGCAACGGCGGTTCGGCCGGGCGAGATCGGAGTCGGAAACTTCGGCGCAAGCTCGTTCGCATCACCGGCCAGACTGGGCGAGAAGCCGGGATCTTGGCGGGATAGTCCGTTAAGAGAACGCGACCACGGTCTGGAGACCGGTCGGGTGGAGCGGGCGAGATCCATCGGGACGGACGTGTCACAGACTCGGCCGCACCTGGCGTCTGACGCTGGGGCCCGTGTCCGAACTGGGGAACGCAGTCGAACCGGCAGCGATGCTCAGTCAGATCCGAGCGGGAGGCAGGATCAAGCGAGCCTTAACGTCGCACGGGGATTCGCCGCTGAGCGGCCACGGCACGGCCGCCCCGGACGGCACCCCGGGTTTTCCGGAGTTCGGGGCAGCGTCCGAGCGGAAGTGCAGCAGAACCCCAAGCCAAAGATTGAAGGATCGAACCCCGAGAAGCCGAAAACCCGCGCCCCTCGCCTCTCGGCGGCGAAGGAGCGCGGGTCCGGAAAGACCCGGGCCCGGTGGCGGGGAGCCTCCGCCACCGGACCCGTCCCCTGCACCATCCCAAAATGTGGTGCGGGGTAACCGGTCGCCGGTGGTCAGGTCACTGGCGACCGGAGCCTGTCACCGCTCAGTCAGGTAGCGGGCGTAGGCGACAGTCGTGAGGAAGCTCGGCAGCTTCTCGCCAAGAGCGGTCTCGGTGAAGATCGCGCGGGCGTCGTCGAGGCGGGCCGACGCGCCGAGGTCGGTGCGGACCTTCGCCAGTTCGTCGTCCAGGAACTCGACGGCCAGCTCGTGGGTCAGCGCCGTGCCGTCCTCGAGCTTCGTGCCGTTGCGGATCCACTGCCACACCTGGCATCGCGCGATCTCCGCCGTCGCGGCGTCCTCCATGAGGTTGTGGATCGCCGCGGCACCGGTGCCGCGCAGCCAGGAGTCGATGTAGCGCAGGGCGACATTGATGTTCGCCCGCACGCCCGCTTCGGTGACCTCGCCGCCGGCGCTCGCGACGTCGAGCAGGTCCGAAGCGTCGACAGCCACGTCTTCACGCAGCTTGCCGAGCTGGTTCGGCCAGCCGCCGAGCACCTGGTCGAATACCTCGCGACACACCGGGACCAGGCCGGGGTGCGCGACCCAGGAGCCGTCGAAGCCGTCGCCGGCCTCGCGTTCCTTGTCCTGGCGGACCTTCTCCAGCGCGTTCTCGTTGGTGACCGGGTCCTTGCTCGGGATGAACGCGGCCATCCCGCCGATCGCGTGCGCTCCGCGGCGGTGACAGGTGCTGACGAGCAGTTCGGTGTAGGCACGCATGAAGGGGACCGTCATCGTCACCTGGGCACGGTCCGGCAGCACGAAGTCGGCACCGTGCGCGGAGAAGTTCTTGATGACGCTGAAGATGTAGTCCCAACGCCCAGCGTTCAGGCCGGCCGCGTGCTCGCGGAGTTCGTAGAGGATCTCGTCCATCTCGAAGGCCGCGGTGATCGTCTCGATCAGCACGGTCGCGCGGATGGTTCCGCGCGGGATGCCGAGTTCCTTCTGCGCCAGCAGGAACACGTCGTTCCACAAGCGCGCTTCCTGGTGGCTTTCCAGCTTCGGCAGGTAGAAGTACGGGCCGCTGCCGCGGGCCAGGAGCTGCCGGGCGTTGTGGAAGAAGTACAGGCCGAAGTCCACGAGGCTCGCCGAAACCGGGCGGCCGTCGATGCGGATGTGCTTCTCGACCAGGTGCCAGCCGCGGGGGCGGGCGACGATCGTCGCCGGGTCGTCGCCGATCGTGTAGCGCTTGCCGGCCTCGGTGGTGAAGTCGATGTTGCGGCGGATCGCGTCGAACAGGTTGAGCTGGCCGTCGACGACGTTGTGCCAGGTCGGCGAGGTCGCGTCCTCGAAGTCCGCCAGCCAGACCTTCGCGCCGGAGTTGAGCGCGTTGACCGTCATCTTCCGGTCGGTCGGGCCGGTGATCTCGACGCGCCGGTCCTCCAGACCGGGCGCGACGGGGGCGATGTGCCAGCTCTCGTCCGACCGGATCGACCGCGTTTCGGGCAGGAAGTCCAGCTGCTCCTCCCCCGACTGCAGCCGCTCGCGACGGCGGCGGCGCTCGTCGAGGAGTTCGCGGCGGCGTCCGGCGAAGGTGTTGTCGAGTTTGGCTACGAAGTCCAGTGCTGCCGGAGTGAGGATCTCGGCGAAGCGGCCATCGGCGGGCCCGGTGACCTCGATGCGGGTGTTCAACGTGTCAGCCATCTCGTACCTCCGCGAAGGGGGAAAGGGAAGGGGCGGGCCGGCGACCGGAATCGCCGGCCCGCGGGGTGCGTCAGTGGAACTGGTCTTCTTCGGTCGAACCCTTGAGCGCGGTGGTCGAGCTCTCCGGGTTCAGCGCGGTGGACACCAGGTCGAACCAGCCGGTGCCGACCTCGCGCTGGTGCTTCGTCGCGGTGTAGCCGCGCTCCTCCGAAGCGAACTCGCGCTCCTGCAGGTCGACGTAGGCGCTCATGCCGTTGCGGGCGTAGCCGTGCGCCAGGTCGAACATCGAGTAGTTCAGCGCGTGGAAGCCGGCCAGCGTGATGAACTGGAACTTGTAGCCCATGGCGCCGAGCTCGCGCTGGAACCGCGCGATGGTGTCGTCGTCGAGGTGCTTCTTCCAGTTGAACGACGGCGAGCAGTTGTAGGCCAGCATCTGGTCCGGGTACTGCGCCTTGATCGCCTCGGCGTACTTGCGGGCGACCTCGAGGTCCGGCGTGGAGGTCTCCATCCACAGCAGGTCGGCGTACTGCGCGTAGGCCAGACCGCGGTCGATGCACGGCTCGATGCCGTTGTTGACCTCGTAGAAGCCCTCGGAGGTGCGGCCGCCGGTGAGGTACTTGCGGTCGCGCTCGTCGACGTCGCTGGTCAGCAGGGTCGCGGCCTGCGCGTCGGTGCGGGCGACGACCAGGGACGGCACGTTCAGCACGTCGGCGGCGAGACGGGCGGCGTTCAGGGTGCGCTCGTGCTGCTTGGTCGGGATGAGGACCTTGCCGCCGAGGTGGCCGCACTTCTTCTCGGACGCGAGCTGGTCTTCCCAGTGCACGCCCGCGGCACCGGCCGCGATCATGCCCTTCATCAGCTCGAACGCGTTCAGCGGGCCGCCGAAGCCTGCTTCCGCGTCAGCGACGATCGGGGCGAACCAGTCGATGTCGCCGTTGCCCTCGGCCCAGTTGATCTGGTCGGCGCGACCCAGCGCGTTGTTGATGCGGCGGACGACGGCCGGAACCGAGTTGGCCGGGTAGAGGCTCTGGTCCGGGTAGGTCTGGCCGGCGAGGTTGGCGTCCGCGGCGACCTGCCAGCCGGACAGGTAGATGGCCTTCAAGCCAGCACGCACCTGCTGCACGGCCTGGTTGCCGGTGAGGGCGCCCAGCGCGTGGACGTAGTCCTCGCTGTGCAGCAGCTCCCACAGCTTCTCGGCGCCGCGGCGGGCGAGGGTGTGCTCTTCGACGACAGAACCGCGAAGCTTCACCACGTCGGCGGCGGAGTAGGTCCGCTGGACACCCGCCCAGCGGGGGTCGGTCTTCCACTGCTCGGCCAGCTCGGCCGCCGCCTGCTCGAGCTGATTGGCCTGCTCGGTCATCGGACTCTCCCGTGTTGCGAAGTTTGCGATTGCTCGCCTTGCCTGGTCACGACCCTGACACGAGCGGGAAAACTCGGTCTACTGCTCCAATTTGCCAATTTCTGCGAAGATTGCCTAGCATGCTGCAAAGGTTGCGAATCATCGGTTCGCAACCCCAGCGAAAATTCGCGGGCTTGATCGTTCACGTAATCGTTCAGGCCCGGAAACCTTCCGGCCGGACGGAGCACCCATGGACAAAACTTTCGCCGGCGCGCGGCTGCGGCATCTGCGCGAAAGCCGGTCGATGAGCCAGGCGGATCTCGCTCGTGTGCTCGAGATCTCACCCAGTTATCTCAATCAGATCGAGCACAACTCGCGCCCGCTGACCGTGCCGGTGCTGCTGAGGATCACGCAGGCGTTCGGCGTCGACACCGAGTTCTTCGCCAACAACGACACCTCGCGGCTCGTCGCCGACGTCAAGGAAGCTCTGCTCGACGAGGCTGTGGGCATCGAAGCGACGACAAGCGAACTGAACGACCTGGCCAGCAACTTGCCGTCCATCGCCCAGGCGCTGGTGAAACTGCATCGCAGCTACCGCAACGCGGTCGAGAGCACAGCCGCTCTGACCACGGAAAACGGGCTCGGCCTGCATGGAAGCGCCGCCGCGCCGCTGCCGCACGAGGAGGTCCGCGACTTCTTCTACGAGCGGGAGAACTACGTCGCCGAGCTGGACGAGCGGGCCGAGCGGATGGCCGCGCAGATCCCGCTGCGGCGCGGCTCGGTGCTCGGGTCGCTCAAGGAACGGCTGTGGCAGCGCTACGGCGTCGACGTGACGAACGAGGGCATCAACGAATCCGCTGGTGAACAGCATCGATACGAGCCGGCGACGCGGGTGTTGCGGCTGGCCCCGAGCCTCCGGGTCGGTCAGCAGGCGTTCCGGATGGCGTCCCAGATCGCGCTGCTGGAATACGACGACTTGATCACCGAACTCGCCGATTCGTGGGCTTTTTCCGGCCCGGCCGCGCGGACGCTCGCGCGCGTCGGCCTGGCGAACTACTTCGCAGGCGCGCTGATCCTGCCGTACAGCCCGTTCCTGGCCGCGGCAGAGGAGTTCCGGTACGACATCGAGCGCCTTTGCGACCACTTCGGAGTCGGATTCGAGACGACGTGCCACCGGCTGTCGACTCTTCAACGCCCGAAACAGCGCGGGGTGCCGTTCTCGTTCGTGCGCGTCGACCGAGCCGGGAACATGTCGAAACGCCAGTCAGCGGCGGGTTTCCACTTCTCGCGCGTCGGCGGCGCTTGCCCGTTGTGGAACATCTACGAGGCCTTCACCTCGCCGGGCAAGATCCTCACGCAGATCGCGGCGCTGCCGGACGGCAAGCGGTACTTCTGGGTCGCGCGGACGGTGTCGCGCAACATCGGCGGGTACGGCAGCCCGGGCAAGACGTTCACCGTCGGTCTCGGCTGCGAACTGCGGCACGCCGGCCGGCTGATCTACTCGACCGGCCTTGACCTGGACGAACCCGCCGCCGCGACGCCGATCGGCATGGGGTGCAAGGTGTGCGACCGGCCCGCTTGTTCGCAACGCGCGTTTCCGGCGATCGGCAAACCGCTCACGGTGGACGAAAACACCAGCACGTTCGTCCCGTACCCGGCGGTGCCGAAGACGTGAACGCGGCCAGTGACGTGAGTGCCCCGGACGTGTTCACCGGGTGCGAAGTACATTCACCCGAGTGCACGACATCGACACGGTGAATGCAGAACTGGTCGAGCAGGCCGCCGAACGGCTCGCGGGCGTGGTCACACGCACGCCCTTGGAGCCCAACGCGCGTCTCTCGTCCCGCGTAGACGCGCGCGTCTGGCTTAAGCGCGAAGACCAGCAGACGGTCCGCTCGTACAAGATCCGCGGTGCGTACAACTTCATCGTGCAGCTCAACGCCGAGACGCGGGCGCGCGGTGTCGTCTGCGCGAGCGCTGGCAACCACGCGCAAGGCGTCGCATACGCGTGTCGCCGCTTAGGGGCGAACGGTCGCGTGTACGTGCCGGGCACGACGCCTCGGCAGAAGCGTCAACGCATCGCGGCTCTCGGCGGCGCGCACATCGAAGTCATCGTCGTCGGCGAGACGTACGAAGACGCCTTCGCCGCGGCTAAAGATGACGCCCACCGCACTGGTGCGACGCTCGTTCCGGCGTTCGACGACGTACGCACTGTCGCCGGCCAGGGCACTGTCGCGCTTGAAGTGGTTTCGCAGCTCGGCTTCGTGCCGGATGTCCTGGTGGTGCCGGTCGGCGGCGGTGGGTTGCTGGCCGGGATCGCGACGTGGGTCCGCGAGCGGCATCCGGACATCCGGGTCGTCGGCGTCGAACCGGCAGGGGCGATGTGCATGGCGGCAGCCCTCGAAGCGGGCGAACCAGTGCGGATCGATGCGGTGGACCCGTTCGTGGACGGTGCCGCAGTGCGCGAGGCCGGTCAGGTGACGTTCCCGTTGATCCGCGACAGCGGCGCGGAACTGACGTCCGTCGCCGAGGGCGCGGTGTGCACGGAAATGCTGTCGATGTACCAGTCGGACGGCATCATCGCCGAACCTGCGGGCGCGCTCGCGGCAGCTTCTCTCGGGACCAGCGTGCAGGTCGAGCCCGGGCAGACGGTCGTGTGCATCGTTTCCGGCGGCAACAACGACGTCAGCCGGTACAGCGAAATCCTCGAACGCTCGCTGATGCACGAGGGGCTGAAGCACTACTTCCTCGTCAGCTTCCCGCAGGAGCCTGGCGCGCTCCGGCGGTTCCTGGACGAAATCCTCGGCCCGGAGGACGACATCACGCGGTTCGAGTACGTGAAGCGCAACAACCGGGAGATCGGTCCCGCGCTGATCGGGGTCGAGATCCCGCGGCGCGCGGACCTGCCCGGACTGCTGGCTCGGCTGGAGAAGAGCCCGCTGCAGGTGGAGCGGGTCGAGCCGGGGAGTCCGTTGTTCCACTTCCTGCTCTGAGGTGTCGCTGGTCTGCCCGCACGACGGATTGGGTGTCTGAGGTTTGCGGCATTTGCTCGCCTCAGCGCCAGTATCAATGGGCGGACTCGCGCGAACGCGGCGAGCACGTGCACGCCGTTGTCGCCAGTTTTCAGGCGATCGGGCACTGGCACGAAGACGCTCTCGGCATTTCCGCTCCAGAAGCCTTCAACGGGAAACTCGGTCGGGTGCTCGCGTTCCGGGACCTCCGCGCACCGCACAGACCGCCGCGACGCCGAAGCGTTCGATCGCCCATCGCTCCCTCACTGACCGCGGCATCGGCACCTCAGCGAAGGCTGCTTTCATCGACGACGCAGCGGCGAAGGCGCTGTCGGAGCCATCCGACGGCAGCGCCTGAGCGCGGGCCTTCGGCGTCCCGATCCCTGCTGCCGACCGGTCAATCGAGCTCCACCAAGGATCGTTTCTGCAGTTCAGCGCGATTCGCCAAAAAACGGCAACACCGCTCAGTCGAGTTCGGCGCTTCCCTCGCGGTAGATCTTCGCCGACTTGATGCGGGCTCCGGACAGCCGATAGAAGCCAGCGATGGCGAAAACGTGCTCCTCGCCGTTGTGGGTGAGCCGCTCGGTCAATTGGGCGGCGACCTGGTCACCGTCCGCGAGAACGTTCTCGACCGTCAACGTCGGAAGAAGCTGCTCCATGGCACTGCTGAACAGTTCGGTGAGCTCGTCGCGTCCGCGCACGACGCTGCTGCCGGTGATCCAAACCGCGTCCTCGGTGAAGCCGTCGAGGAGGGCTTGCAGGTCACGGTTGTTGAAGGCGGCGACATGCCGACGCAGGGCTTCGCTCATAAGGCGAGGTTATCGGCGCTGTCAGGTGATTTTCGCCGCGCTGAATCGACGCGCAGCTCGCTGGCGTCAGCTGTCGCCGAGCGTTTTCTGCAGCGCCTTGTTCGCCTTGCGCGCCATGTCGGCGACGGCCTCGCGTCGGGCCGCATCCGCGGCGTAGTCGTCCTCGCGGTTCCGGACCACCCGGGCCGGTGAACCGACCGCGATCGAGTAGTCCGGGATGTCACCGCGCACTACCGCGTGCGCGCCGAGCACGCTGCCGCGGCCGACGCGCGTGCCCTTCAGGACGCTGACCTTGGTGCCGAGCCACGTGTCCGGGCCGATCCGGACCGGCGATTTGACGATGCCCTGGTCCTTGATCGGCACGTGGATGTCCGCGGTCACGTGGTCGAAGTCGCAGATGTACACCCAGTCGGCGACGAGCGTGGCGGCGCCGAGCTCGATGTCGAGATAGCAGTTGATCACGTTCTGCCGTCCGAACACCGACTTGTCGCCGATGCGAAGGGACCCCTCGTGACAGCGGATGGCGTTGCCGTCGCCGATGTGCACCCAGCGGCCGATTTCCATCCGGCCGTATCCGGGGCGGCAGTGGATCTCGACGTTCTTGCCGAGGAACAGCATGCCGCGCAGGATGATGTGCGGGTTCGCGATGCGGAATTTGAGCAGCCGGTAGTAGCGCACGAGGTACCACGGCGTGTAGGCGCGATTGCGCAGGATCCAGCGCAGCGAGTCGGCCGTCAGGAACTTCGCCTGGTGCGGGTCCCGCCGGGCCCGCCGCCAGGCGCGCACGCGCGACAACGCGGGCGCACCCCACATCGACGTCATGCCCTTGACCGTAACCTGTGGACGACGGCCGGCCACACGCAAGGGGAGCAGGATGGGGACCAAGCTGATCATCGACACCGACCCCGGCGTCGATGATGCTTTCGCGATCGCGCTGGCCGCGAGGTCGGCGGACGTCGACCTGCTGGGCGTGACGACTGTCTTCGGCAACGTACCGCTGGCCACGACGACCTCGAACGCACGCCGTCTGCTGCAGCTGTGCGACCGGCCGGACGTGCCGGTCGCCGCAGGTGCCTCGCGGCCTCTCCTCTACCGCGAACTGCACCGGTCAAGCACCGTGCACGGCTCCGACGGACTTTCCGGGCACGCCGCTTCGCTGCCCGACGCCACCCGTCCGCTTGAGGATTTCGACGCGGTCAGCCTGATGGTTTCGCTGCTCGAAGCCTCGGACGAACCGGTGACCATCGCGCCGATCGGCCCGCTCACCAATATCGCCGCCTTGCTCGCGGCCCACCCCGGAGTGCGTTCGAAGATCGCTCGCATCGTCCTGATGGGCGGCGCAATCACCCTCGGCAACTCGACTGCGGTCTCCGAATTCAACATTTGGGCCGATCCAGACGCAGCACGGCGCGTGATCGCCGAGGACGACGTTCCGTGCGTGATGGTCCCCCTCGACCTCACCCACCGGTGCGCGGTCGACAGCACGTGGCTGGCAAAACTCGCGGCTTCCGGACCAGTCGGGCAGGCGCTGAACTCGTTCACTCCCGACTACCTGGCGCACTACCGGCAGGTGCTCGGCTATGAAGGCATAGTCCTGCACGACGCGGTGGCCGTCGCCGAGGCGATCCGCCCGGGCATCCTGCGCGCGGAGACCTACCCGGTCGACATCGACTCCGGCCTCGGCCCGACCCGCGGCATGACGATCGTCGACCGGCGGGCGGTCCCGAACCGACCGACCGGGCGGCCGGTCGAGGTGGCGGTGGATACGGAACTGGACGTGTTGCGCGAGTTCGTGCTGTCGAGACTCGCCGGGGGCCGGTGATGGACGGGGCCGGGAGATCGCCGCTGGATGGCGAATCGCAGGTCACGCCTGGTGCGGCGGCGGGTGCGGGCAGCGGGGAGCCTGGGGGTGCGGGTTCGTTGCCGGTTCGTGGCGAATCGGTTGGTGCGGGTGATCGGTCTGCGGGTGGGGCGGCGCCGGTGGGCGGCGGATCTGGCGGCTCCGGTCGTTCGCCCGCGGGCGAGGCGTCGCCAGTGGGCGGCGAATCAGTTAGCTCCGGTCGTTCGTCGGGCGGTGAATCGTCGCCAGCGGATGGCGAAAATCCTCCGTCGACCAGTGAATCGCCGCTGAGTGGCGAATCGGTTGGCACGGGTGATTCGTCCGCGGGCGAGGCGTCGCTGGTCGGTAGTGAATCAGCCAGCGCCGGTCGTTCCCCCGCGGGCGAGGCGTCGCCAGCGGGCGGCGAATCAGTTAGCTCCGGTCGTTCGTCGGGCGGCGAATCGTCGCCAGCGGATAGCGAAAATCCTCCGTCGACCAGCATTTCGCCGCTCGGTGGCGAAACCTTCGAGCTGGCTGGTGAGTCATCGTTCGGAAGCGACTCGCCTGAGCTGACCAGCGCGTCGCCGTTAAATGGCGACGGGGTCCGTGCCTCGGCGGGCGAAGGGGTCGCGCGTTCGGCGAGGCAGGGTTTTCTCGCGCGGAATCGGCGGGCCGTGGTGACGTTGGCGGCGGTTGTGGTGGTCGTTGCGGCGTTGGTCGTCGCGGTGCAGATTTTGCCGGGCGGCACCGGTGACGCGAATTCCGGGAACGTCGCGGCGACCTCGTCCTTGGTGCCGAATAGCTCGAAGACGGCTCCGGTCTCGACTGTGCCTACGTCGGTGGTGCCGACCCAGCCTGGGGTGCCGCGGGCTGGGGAGTTCGGGGTGTGGGCGTCGCGGACCAGTCAGTGGCTCGACATTCCGTTGCGGGCGATGAACGGGTACGCACAGGCGACCGTCACGCTCAGCAAGGAACAGCCCGACTGTCACCTGTCCTGGATCACTCTCGCCGCGATCGGGAAGATCACCAGCGATCACGGACGGGCGCAGGGTAATCGAGTCGGAGAGAACGGGACTCTCGCGAAACCGCTTGGCACGGTGGAAGTTCTCGACTTCTATCACCGGCCGGTTTCGACGCCGGGAGCCGCGGGGCCGTTGCAGCTCTCCCCCGCGGTGTGGAGCAAGTGGCAGCGCAGTGCGTCCGGCGGCAAGCCTGACATTCAGAACATCGACGACTCGGCACTCACGGCTGGGCGCGCGCTCTGTGCGAATGGCCGCGATCTGGCGACAGATTGGTGGAACGGAGTCGCCACGTTGGAGCCGGCTCCGGTCGTTTTGCATCGGACGCTCGCGACGACCAACGTCTACGGCACGGTCGGCCAGAGCGATCAGCCGCCTAATCCCGCGGTGCTCACTGCGGTCGATTTCGCGATTGACCAGATTGGGCTGCCGTATGTCTGGGGCGGCAACGGCACTCGCGACGCCGACCCGGGATTCGACTGTTCCGGCCTGACGACCGCGGCTTACGCGAGCGCTGATGTCAAGCTGATGCGGACGGCGGACACGCAATTCCGCAGCGTTGCCCATGTGAGCGAACCCCAATTGGGCGATTTGATCTTCTACGGTGCGCCCGCTACGAAGATCCATCATGTGGGGCTGTACATCGGGAATCAGCAGATGATCGACGCGCCGCAGACTGGGCAGGCGGTGCAGGTTCATCCGTATCGGAAGCCCGGTGACGACTACGCGGGTGCAGGGCGTCCGACTGCCTGACCCGCGGCTCAACCTGTCGTGTGCGCAGTGGAAGCCTGCGAACGCGAGAAATGCCCTTGTGGCAACCCAACTACGCGCATTCGCAGACCGTGTTGGGTCCGTCAGCGTTGACGGACCAGGTCCAGGGAGACCTCCCATAGCTGCTGCGCGGACGCGGCGTCGCGGGCCCAGCGTTTTACTGCATGACTGTTGCCTGCCAGGTCGACATGGTCTGGAACTGTCACGGCTTCGTTGCCGTCGTCCAGGTAATGGCCACCGTTATGGGCGAATTCTGGAGCGGTCGCGGCGACGAGAGCGGTGGCCGCGCCTTGTTCGATGGTCTTGTAGGCGAAGACCCCGGCGGCTTCGAGCCGGTCTAGATGGTCCTTCATGTCTTGGGTGAAATCTCGTTGCAGGCCAGTGGAAACTCCGCCGGGGTTGACCGCGTTGGCGACGATTCCGTCGGCTGCCCACCGGCGAGTCGCTTCGACGGCGAACAACGAGTTGGCCGTTTTCGACTGCCCGTAAGCCAATTGGGGATCGTAGGCGCGGTGGGTAAAGTGGATGTCATCGAAGACAACGGGTGAGTACATGTGCGCGCCGGAGGTCACCGCGACGATCCGGGCCGTTCCTTGCTGATTCGCGCCTGCGGCCAGGGCGTCGTGCAGGCCCAGTGCCAGCGCGAAGTGGCCGAGGTGATTGGTCGCGAACTGCAGTTCCCAACCCTGCGGAGTGCGGCCCAGGGCCGGACGCATGACGCCGGCATTGTTGATCAGCAGGTGCAGCGGGCCGTCCCAAGTGTCGGTGAAGCGGGTCACGGTGGCGAGGTCGGCCAGGTCGAGGTGTGCGACGCGGACGGTGCGGGTTCCGGTGGAGGCGGCGATGTCCTCGGCGACGCTCGTACCGAGAGCGGTGTTTCGTACGGCCAGGGTGACGTCCGCGCCGACGGAGGCGAGCGCGCGGGCTGTTTCGCGGCCAAGGCCGGACGTGGCACCGGTGACGATCGCGCGGACGCCGGTGAGGTTCTGGCCTGTGACGACGTCGGCGGCGGTGCTGGTGGCGTCGAAGGCTGTGCGGATCAGGGAGGTTTGAGACACCCTTCGGACTATACGCATTGGACTTTGTTTGTATAGTGTGTCCATGGGCAGTGATCGACGCACGCACGTACTGGACTCGGCGTTGGAGGTGTTCGCGCGCTACGGCTATCGCAAGGCGTCCATGGATGACGTCGCGAAGGCTGCGAACATCTCGCGTCCTGGCTTGTACTTCTACTTCTCGTCCAAGCCGGAGCTGTTCCGCGCCACTGTGCAGCATTCGCTCGACGGCAGCATCGAGGCAGCCCGGCTCGCTCTCGCCGATTCGCGGCAACCGCTGCGCGAGCGGCTGGTCGAGGCGTTCGACCACTGGGCCGGTCGCTACGTCGGGCCGATGGCCGCGGAGATCGGCGTTCTGATCGACTCGAATCCCGACCTGCTCGGCACCATGCCAACCGAATACCCGAAACGGTTCCGCACACTGGTCGTCGAGGCGATCGGGGGACGCTCCGCCGCCGATGTGGCCGGAACACTGATCAGCACCGCGATCGGGATCAAGCACGACGCGGAGACCCGCGACGAGTTCCGCGCTCGAATGACCATCGCGGTCAACCTTTACTGCAAACGCTGAAACTCAGGCAGGCGGCCAGTTGCACAGGGCCGCGTCGGCGACTTCCTGCAGTTCTTCACGGGTTGCGCCGCTTGCCGCTTCGACGGCGATTCCGAACGCGACAGTCATGACGTAGCGGGCCAGTCGTGCCGCGTCGGCGTTCGGCGGCAAATCGTGTTCGTCGATGGCGCGCTGGAATCGCTTCTCAAGGGCGCGACGTGCCGCGTTTCGCCACTCAACGAGCAATTCGCGTGCGGGGCGGCCTAGTTCGCCGGCCGCCAATGAGCCTTGGACGCCCAGGCATCCGGGCGGACAGTCGGGGTCGGTCGTCGCTCGGACGGCACCGTTGAGCATCGCGGCGGCCACCTTGGCGGCAGTCGGCTCGGCCCACGCTTGCGGGCCATAGGAAGCCGGGCCTTCGTCGTAGAGCGCCAAAGCCTTGCCGAACAACTGCTCTTTGTTGCCGAAAGCCGCGTACATGCTGGTTTTCGTGATGCCCATCGCCCCGGTCAGGTCGGCCAAGCTGGCCCCTTCGTAGCCCTGCTCCCAGAACACCAGCATGGCGCGTCGCAGCGCCTCGTCGGCATCGAATCCGCGCGGGCGGCCGATGTGCGCCTTGTCCTGACCGGTCACCTCGCCAGCATACCTCTTCGGTACCGATCGGTTCAGAAGTGCTACGGTCACTTTAAGTACCGATCGGTACCGAATAATTCGGAGGTCAGCAATGGGACAGCTCGAGGGCAAGACAGCGGTCGTCACCGGCGGGAGCAGCGGGATCGGCCTGGCCGCGGCCGAGCGGCTCGCCGCCGAGGGGGCGCACGTCTTCATCACCGGCCGGAACCAGGACGCGCTGGATGTTGCCGTGAAGAGCATCGGCTCAGCCACCGCGGTAGCGGGTGACATCGCCGATCTGGCGGACCTCGATCGGCTTTACGACGCGGTTCGCACCCGCGGCAAGGGGCTCGACGTCGTTTTCGCCAATGCGGCGGCGGGATCTTTCGCAAGCCTGGAGGAGACCACCGCGGAGCACTTCGATCAAGTCTTCGCCACCAACGTTCGCGGCACGCTCTTCACCGTGCAGAAAGCGTTGCCGCTGCTCAACAAGGGCGCGTCGGTGATCCTGAACTCGTCGGTGCGCGCGGATGACGGCCTCGCTTCGTTCGGGACGTATGCGGCGTCCAAAGCCGCCCTCCGTTCCTATGCCCGGACTTGGGCCAACGAACTGAAGGACCGTGAGATCCGGGTCAACGTGGTGTCGCCCGGAACCATCGACACGCCGGTGCTCGAGAAGGCGGTCGGCGCGGACAAGGTCGATGAGGCTCGGGCGAGCTTCGCGGCGAGGGTTCCGCTCGGGCGGATGGGAACGCCGCGCGAGGTCGCCGATGCCGTGCTGTTCCTCGCCTCTGACCAGAGCAGCTTCATCCTGGGCGCGAACATCTACGTCGACGGCGGCGAAAAGCAGTTCTGACCAGCGTCAGCGCGGGGACAACGACGTTCCCGCCGTTTCGCGCTGACACGTGGACTATACAAGCGTGTAGTCTACTATTCATGCGTATAGCGATGATGTCATGACCGACTCCGATGACCTGACCGCGCGTGCCCGTATCCGCGACGCGGCGATGCGACACTTCGGCGAGTACGGCTTCGAGCGCGCCACGATCCGGGGCATCGCGGTGGAAGCCGGGGTGTCCTTGGGATTGGTGCGGCATCACTTCGGGTCCAAACAGGCACTCCGCGAGGCGTGCGACGCCCACCTGATCAAGCTCCTCCGACAGCTCAACGACCAGGTGCCGGAGGATCTGGCCACCAGCGTCACCGCGAATCCTGTCGCGGCGGCCCGGATCGCTGTCGGGCCCTACCGGGACTATCTCGTCCGGGCGCTGGTCGAAGGCGGCGTCGCGCCGTTGTTCGACGAGATGGTCGACCTCGGCACGAGCCGGCTTGTCGCCGCTGATCGGCAACGGACGGATCCGCCGACGGTCAACCCCAAGGTCCGCGCCGCGATCGGTGCCGCGATGGCGCTGTCCATCACTGTGCTGCACCAGCACATTTCCCGTGCGGCAGGCATCGACATCCTCAGCCCAGCGGGCGACAACATGCTCGCCCGCGCGCTGATCGACATCTACTCGCATCCGCAACTGAGCCTCGACGAAGCGCAGGCGGCGCTCGACCGCCTGCCCGCGGAAGGAAACTGACATGCCGCACGCGACGATTCCCCGCATCCCGCCGCTCGAACTCGACGAGATGGAGCCCGACCAGCAAAAACTGGCGAAACTCGGCGCGGACACCGTGATCCAGGTTCTCGCCCGCGCACCGGAAGTGATGCAGGCGTCCGGCGCGTTAGGCGCTTACCTGCTGAGCCAAGGGAAACTGCATCCACGGATCCGCGAGCTGGCGATTCTTCGCGTCGCGCTCCGGTGCGACGCTCCGTACGAGTGGGCCAACCATGCGCCCGCCGCGCTCGGCGGCGGCGCGACGGAAGCGGAGATCGCGGCTCTCTCCGATCCAGACGCCAACTGGCCGCCCGAGGACGACGCGGTGCTGCGTGCCGCCGACGAGCTGTGCGCGGATGTCTTCGTGTCCGAAGAAACCTGGGCAGCTCTCGCCGCGACCCGCGACCATGCAGAGATCATCGAGGTCCTGTTCCTTGTCGGCTACTACCGGATGATGGCGGGGTTCCTGAATTCCGCGGGCGTCCCGGTGAAGCCTGGGCAACCCGCGCTCGGCGAACCTCCGGCGCCAGTGGCTGCCGCTTCTCAGCAGGTTCGGCCGGCCAGCGGCGAAACCGGCCCGGACGGCAACTGGAAGGTCACGTTCACGCATCCGGCAGGAAGCAAAGACCTGCTGCTCGAACTCGCGACCGACGGCACCAGGGTGTCCGGTTCCATTTTTGACACTCAGCTGAAGGTCACGGTCCCCATCGTGTCGGGGACGGTCGACGGCCAGGAGGTCGCCTTCAGCGCGCTGGTGACTGATCCGGCGCGCTTCGAGGTGAGCGTCACCGGCACCGTCGACGGGGACGTGTTCACCGGCTCCGTCACGATTTCCGGCGGCGGCACCTTCCCGCTGTCTGGAGTGCGGGAGGTCAGTCCCAGTAATTGAACAAAGCTTCGCCGACTGTCGCCGGTTTCCAATACGCGATGTCGGAACGGGTGAGGTGCGGCCAGTCTTCGGCGTTGAAGGAACGTTCGAGGTCAGCCGGCGTGAGCACCTGGAACCGCTCCGTCTCCGCCAGGACAGCGGCCAGTTCCGGTTCGTCGACGAACTCCAACGGCCCGGATTCCCGCGCTGGTGCGAAGTCGAGCGAGCGAGGGCGGGCGAGCGCGATCACCGGCACGTCGTTGGCCGCGACGACCGAGACTGTGCGGCCGGGGTACTCGATGACGGCTTGCCAGAAGTTCGGGGTGACGGCCGGGACACGGAAGTCGGTCAAGGTCCCGCCGGTACGACGGGCGAAGCCGTAACAGAGACGGCGAACTTCGCGGACCTCGACCACCGTCGCATTCTACGCGGCCGTTCCCCCGGCGGTGGGCGCGGAATTGCGGCGGACGAGGACGGGTGGTCTTCTTGGCTGAAGATCGAAAGGTGAGCCGCCATGCCGTACGCGTACACATTCGACCAGATCCGCGACCGGCCGGTCACCGTGTTCGGTGCCGGGACGCTGGGCAGGCGCATCGCGCTGATGTTCGCCTCGCGCGGCGGGACCGTGCGGATCAGCGACCCGAGCGCCGACCAGGTCGCCGCGGCGGCGGAATACGTGGCGGAGGCGTTGCCTGTCCTGATTGAAAAACGCGGCAGCGGCGAGGTCGGCCAGGTCGAGGACGCAGCGTCGATTGAGGACGCGCTGCGCGACGCGTGGCTCGTTGTGGAGGCGGTGCCAGAGCGGCTGGACATCAAAATCCCGCTGTGGGGCCAAATCGACGAAGCCTCGCCCGCCGACACCATCTTCGCCACGAACTCGTCGTCGTATCCGTCGCGGATGATGGCCGAGAAGGTGCGCGACAAATCGCGGATGTGCAACATCCACTTCTACATGCCGCCGACGGCGAACGCGGTCGACCTCATGTCCGACGGCGAAACCGGCCGGACCGTGCTCGACACGCTGCTCGGAGTGCTGCCGGAGTTCGGCATTCATCCGTTCGAGGCGCGCAAGGAAAGCGTCGGCTTCATTTTCAACCGCGTGTGGGCGGCGATCAAACGGGAATCGCTGGCCGTCGTCGCGGAGGGCGTCGCCCGGCCGGAGGACGTGGACGGGATGTTCAAGATCAACTGGCACCTGTCGTACGGGCCGTTCCAGATGATGGACCAGGTCGGCCTTGACGTCGTGCTGGACATCGAAAACCATTACGCGGACGAGAATCCGCACCTTCCCGCCGGGCCGAGGGAGCTGCTGCGCAGCTACGTCGAGGCGGGGAAGCTCGGGATCAAGACCGGCGAGGGGTTCTACTCGTACGGCTGAATCACGGCAGCACGACGTCGACCTGCAGCCCGCCGTCCGCCACCGCGACCGCGGACACCCGGCCGCGGTGTGCGGTGGCTACCGAGTTCACGATCGACAATCCGAGGCCGGCTCCGTCGCGATGGTTCAGGCGTTCGGCAGTCAGCCTGCGGAACGGCTGGAACAGCGAATCGACCGCCTCGGCAGGCACCCGGTCGCCGGAGTTGCGGACGCTCAGCGCCGGCTCGCCGCCGACGTTCACCTCGACCCATCCGCCGGGACGGTTGTACTTGATCGCGTTGTGCACGAGGTTGGCGATCATCCTTTCCAGCAGGAGGGGATCGCCGGATACCGTGCGCTCGGCCGACTGACGGCGCAGGGTCAGTTCGTGTTCGGTCAGCTGATCGCCGTACCGCGCGACGACGGCGTCCACCAGCTCGTCAAGCCGGACCGGGATGGCGCCGGGCAGGCCGCGGTCAGCTTCGGCCAGCACCAGCAGGCCTTCGATCAGCTGCTCATTGCGTTCGTTGACGACCAGCAGCTGCGCCGCGAGCCGCTGCACGTCCTCTCCCCCGCCGGTGACGATCGCGACCTCAGCGAGCGTCCGCTGCACCGCTAGCGGCGTGCGCAGCTCATGTGACGCGTTCGCGGCGAATCGGCGCTGGCCTTCGAAGCCGACAGCGACCCGGTCGAGCATTCCGTTGACCGCCGTGGAGAGGACGCGCAATTCGTGCTCGGTCTGGTGCGACGGCATGCGCTGCCCCAGGTTCCGCGGGCCGAGTTCGTCGATCGTGGACGAAAGATCCAGCAGCGGCCGCACGACCCAGGACACCAGCGGACGCCACGCGCGAATCGCCAGCACGACGACAGCGACCAGCGGCAGGAACCACCAGATCGTGCCCAGCGGGTCACGGCAGCCGGTGCCGCGCGGGCAGAACGATTGGTCCGCATAGGTCCCGAGCACCATGGCCAGGCCCTTCCCGACGGGGTACGCCAGCACCAGCGCGACCAGCAGCCCGCCGAGGAACACCAGCTCGATGCGACCGCGGAGCGAGCCTCGGGCCCGTTTCAGGTAGCCAAACGGTAGCCAGCTCCGGGAACGGTGTGGACTATCGGCGGCGGGCCGAGCTTCTTCCGCAGCGTCATGACCGTCATCCGCACTGTGTTCGTGAACGGATCGGCGTGTTCGTCCCATGCCTTCTCCAGCAGCTCTTCCGGGCTGACGACCCGCTCCTCGGCTCGCAGCAGCACCTCCAGCACGGCGAACTCCTTGGGAGACAAGGACAATGGCCGACCGTCCCGCGACGCGAACCGCTTCGCCGGGTCCAGCTCGACACCCGCACCGTGCAGCACCGGCGGCAACGAGGGCCGGGCCCGCCTCGCCAGCGCGTGCACCCTGGCGACGAGTTCGGCGAACGCGAACGGCTTCGTCAGATAATCGTCCGCGCCGAGACCGAGCCCCTCGACCCGGTCGCGAATACCCGCCGCGGCGGTCAGCATCAGCACCCGGGTCTCGCCGCCGTCGCCGGCGATTCTGCGGCAGATCTCGTCGCCGTGCACCCGCGGCAGGTCACGGTCGAGCAGCACCACGTCATACCGATGGACGGCGACGCGTTCGAGCGCGGCATCACCGTCGTAGCAGACGTCGACTGCCATGCCCAGATGCCGCAAGCCTTCCGTGACGGAGTCGGCCAGCATCCGCTCGTCTTCGGCCACGAGCACTCGCATTCAGCTTCTCCTCACGAGCGCCAGTACAACGCCGGGCGGATAAAGACCGGATAAACGCCGATCTTAACTGCCCGGGATCATCCGCTGACTAGACCTGCGGAATGATCTTCGCCGGGAAACGCACGTCTCATGCACGGTTCGCTGCGGCGGGCGGCTCTGTCACGAGAATTTGGCCTGCCGCGCGGTTCCAGCGCGGCGCGCGGCCCGGGTCGAGTGCGCGAGTTCAGCCTCGTGCACTGCTCAAGCCGGGCGGATCCGCCTCGCCGATCACGCCAGTCAGCCGGGTCGCGGTCGCCACGTCCGGTCCATCGTCCAGGCCGCCCGCAGTGGCCGGGCGCGCTGGACGGCTCACATCGGCTGCTCAGTCCGGCCCCTCGGCGCGACCTGGGTCCCTTGCGCTGCCCGGATTCGTCGCATGGCTCGGGCTGATCGCACGGGTCTGGCCCGTCGCACGAGTCGCCGGGAAACGCGCGTCCGTCCCGAAGCTCGCTGAAAGACACACGCCGACCTCAGCGCGTGCGGGAATGCGTGCCTTCGCCGCGAGATCTTTCGGAGCGAACGCGTCTGTCACCGTGCCCGCCGGGATGCGCGGGTCCGCACCAGCGCTCGCCGGAGGAGACGCGTCCGCCTCGGCGCGCTCCACGAAACGCGCCTTGACGGCCCGGTTTCCCCGATGGGAAGCGTCTGCCGTTGGGCTCGCCGGGTCGATACTGGTTTCGCTCGGCGCGTTCGGCGCGGGCGCGACGTTGCGGCATGATCCCGTGCTGTCGGGAACCGTGTTCAGCATCGTGCGCTTCGGCCATGGCCGCCTGCTGGCGACCGCTGTTGTCTATCTCGGCATTTTCCTCCTGGTGTCAGCTTGGGTCCGATTAGGACATTCCGCGCGCGCGGGCCAGGCGAACGCGCGGAAGATCGTGCGGACCACCTGGATGTGGTGCGTACCGCTGCTCGGTGCGCCGCCGTTGTTCAGCACGGACCTGTACACGTATCTCGCACAGGGCGTGGTGGCGCACGCCGGCTTCGATCCCTACACCCGCGTTGCGGCTGATTTTCCGGGACCGATCACCGACAACGCGGCGGGCGGCTGGCTTCGTGTTCCGTCGCCCTATGGTCCGTTGCATATCTTGATCGTGAAAAGCGTCCTCTCGGTGACTGGTGACAACGTGATTCTCGGGGCGCTGCTGACCCGCCTTGCCATGACGGCGGGTCTGGCGCTGATGTGCGTCGCTGTGCCGATCTTGTGCCGGCAACTGGGCTCGCGGCCGGAATGTGCGCTGTGGATGGCAGTCGCGAACCCGTTGACGGTGCTGTGCGTGGTTTCAGGAGGGCACAACGATTTACTGATGATCGGGCTCTTGAGTGCGGGCGCTGCGCTGGTGATCACCACTGTACCAGGATTGGGGTTCGTCTTGGTAGCACTTGCCGCAGCAGTGAAGGCTCCGGCGGCAGTGGCGTTGCCGTTTCTCTTGTGGGAGTGGGCCCGCCGTCGCTCTGGCGGGCGGACTTCTGTTCGAGGCTATGGATTCACGCTCGTCGCCACAGTGTCCATTGTGGTCAGTACGATGGGTCTGTGCAGCGTCGCCGCAGGGGTCAGCCTCGGGTGGATAGGTGCGTTGAGCGGAAATTCAGTGCTCGAACCATGGCTCTCGGCCTCGACTTCGGCCGGGAAAATCGTGGGCCTTCTGACAGGCGATCCCGCGGCAGCCGTTGCGGTGAGCCGGATTGCGGGCTGCGTCGTACTCGTGGCTGTGGTCGCCTGGCTGTGGTGGCGTTCGCGAGCCGGCGGCGCGGACGCGGTGCGCGGAGCTGCTGCGGCTTTATTCGTGACCGTTGTGCTGGCCCCGGTGGCTCTTCCCTGGTATTTCACGTGGCCGTTGGTTCTGGGAAGTGCTGCTGCGTGGCCTGTTTCCCGGGTCGCCGTTGCGGCTGCTGCGTCCACGTGGCTGGTGGTCAGCACTCATCCTGACGGGAAAAGCCTGCTGCCGCCATGGGGATTCGCGGTGCTGGCGGTGGCGTCGGTCGTCGTGGGCGTGCTGACCATGCGCGGGAAGTTCGCACTCCTGGGTGACGTTGGTGCTGGTAGAGTGGTGGCATCAACCTTCGAAGGTTCTTCCTTACCCATCAATGGATTTCTTGCCATTCGCGCGAAACTGCGTGCCGGTTTGAGCGTGGCGCTCAAGAGTCGCGGCTGTGTCGCTGTTGCTGCGCCGCGATCCGCCCAAGTGGAGAGGTACAGCTGCCGCGAGGAACAACGCGGGTGCTTGGCTGAGCCGGGCGTGGCACGACCGTCGTGTGGGCGCGGGTGCGGGCGCACCCGCACGACGGGAACAGCCACGCCTGACTGAGCGGTCGTCGCTGCCGAGCTGACCCGGGTCGCCGGGCGGCACCGGGCCCGCGGGGATCGGAATAGCTCCACGCGCAGCCAGTCATGGGAATGACAGGGTCACGCTCCATCAGCACGGCCACAGCACGACCAAAACCCATCAAGCATGGCCGGAACACGACCGAACTCCATCAGGCATGGCCGGAACACGAGCAGACTCCATCAGGCACGGCCGGGACACGAGCAAACCCCGCCAGGCACGACCGGAACACGAGCAAACCCCGCCAGACACGACCGGAACAGGACCAAACCCCGCCAGACACGACCGGAACACGAGCAAACCCCGCCAGACACGACCGGAACAGGACCAAACCCCATCAGGCACAGGCAGACCACCGCCAAGCTCCAGAGAGGAGAGCGCAGAGGCAACTACGAGAGAGCTCAATCCAGCGAAACCGCGACTTCTTCCAGCGCGTCCATCGACTCCTGCATGCCACCCTCCATACCGGACTCCAGGATGGCGTCGCGGAGTTCCTTGGTGTGCGTTTCGGTCAGGATGGTCACGGTGGTGCGGTCGCCCGATTCGGCGAAGGTCACGGTGACCACGGGGGCGTCGACGTCCAAGGCTCCTGGGGTTTCGTAGACCTCGGTATGGACCAGGCGTTCGTTGGGGACTATCTCTCGATATTCGCCGTGAAAGGCGACCTCGAAATTGCCGTTCGCGAGCATCACGTAGCGCCATTGGCCACCGACGCGCAGATCGATGTCCACGGACGTCACGGTGCCCCGTTTGCCTGCCCACCAGCGTTTCACCAGGTCGGGCGTGGTCCAGGCGCGGTAGACGTGCTGTCGCGGGGCGGCGAAGTCGCGGGTGATCAGGATCTGGTCGTCAGCGGGCAGCGTCACCTTCGCCGTGCCGGTCGTCGTGTCAGTCATGGGCTTCCTCCTCGGTCGGGTCCATTTCTTCCAGCACGGCGTCCAGCGATGCGAACCGTTCCTCCCAGGAGCGTTCGTAGCGGCGGACCCAGTCGTGAATGGGCTTGAGGGCGCGGCCGTTCAGGCGGTAGAGGCGTTGCCTGCCCTCGTCCCGCACCTCGACCGCGCCTACCTCGCGCAGGACTCGCAGGTGTTTCGACACTTGCGGCTGGCCTAAGCCCAGCGCGCGGACCAGGTCGTTCACTGGGCGTTCGCCCTCGGCGAGGACGTCCAGGATTTCCCGGCGCCGTGGTTCGGCGACGGCGTTGAAGACGTCCGCGGTGGTTGCTGCCCGTGCCATGCGGCAATCATATGCCGATATGGGTATGCGTCAAGAGGCTGGGCGGGCGCGGACGTGGAAGCGTTCTCCTTGCGGACCGAACAGGGCCAGGACCTCACAGACCTCGTCCCCCGCGTTGCCGAACCAGTGCGGGACGTGGGTGTCGAACTCGGCGACCTCGCCTGGACGGAGGACCACGTCGTGTTCGCCGAGCATCAGGCGCAGTTGTCCGGATAGGACGTACATCCACTCGTACCCCTCGTGGACCCGCTGGTCCGGGGGTTCTGCGGAGCGCTCCGGCGGGAGGATCATCTTGTACGCGCGCAGACCGCCTGGGCGGCGGGTGAGCGGCAGGTAGGTGCGGCCGTGCCGGACGAATGGTTTCGGGTGCAGGCGCGGGTCGCCGGTCGGGGGTGCGCCGACCAGTTCGTCCAGCGGGACCTGGTAGGCGCGGGCCAGAGCGAGCAGCAGTTCCAGGGTCGGTTTGCGCTGGCCGGCCTCGAGCCGGGACAGGGTGCTCACCGAGATGCCGGTCGTTTCCGAGAGGCCGGTCAGCGTCGCGTTGCGTTGTTTGCGCAGGGCGCGCAGCCTCGGGCCGACCGCGTGCAGGACCTCGCCGAGGCCCTGGTCGTCTTCGCTCATGCCGGTCAATTTGCCACTTCGGCAAAGAACTTTGTCAAGTCGGCGCGTTCTCCGGATAGTCCGGTGGCACGGGGACCGACAGGAGGACGCAGTGGACGAGAAGTACGACGTGGTGGTGGTCGGCGGCGGGGCGGCCGGGCTCAGCGGGGCGGTGGCGCTCGCTCGGTCGCGGCGGTCGGTGCTGGTCGTGGATTCCGGCGAACCGCGCAACGCGCCTGCCGGGCACGTGCACAACTACCTTGGCCGCGAAAGCACGCCGCCCGCCGAGTTGCTCTCGCTCGGGCGCGCGGAACTGGCCGGGTACAGCGGCGAGGTGGTCGCGCAGACGGTGACGTCGATTGCCAAGGGGGACAACGGGTTCGAGATCTCCCTGGCCGACGGGCGGCGCACGCACGCACGGCGGGTGCTGGTCGCGACCGGTCTCGTCGACGAGCTTCCCGAGGTCGCCGGGCTGGCGGCGCGGTGGGGGCGCGACGTGCTGCATTGCCCGTACTGCCACGGCTGGGAGGTGCGCGACCGGGCGGTCGGCGTGCTCTCGACCGGTCCGATGACCGTGCACCAGGCGTTGATGTGGCGGCAGCTTACCGACGACGTGGTCGTTTTCCGGCACACGCAGAGGGATTTCGACGAGGCTCCGCTGCTGGCTCGCGGGATCCGGATCGTGGACGGGGTGGTCGCGGCGGTCGAGGCCGAAAGCGACCAGCTGACCGGGGTGCGGCTCGAGTCAGGTGAGGTCGTGGCGCGCGAGGCATTGGCGGTCGCGGCGCCGGCCAGGACCCGGGCGGACTTTCTCGCGCCGCTCGGGATCGAGCCGGAGCCGGTGGAGTTCAACGGGTTCGTGATCGGCACGCGGGTTCCCGCGGACACCGCCGGGCGGACGTCCGTGCCCGGTTTGTGGGTGGCGGGGAACGTCACGGACATGCGGGCGCAGGTCGTCGTTTCGGCCGCGGCGGGGTTGATGGCCGGGGCGGCGATCAACGGCGAACTGGTCGAGGAGGAAGCCGCGGAAGCTGTGCGGCTGCGGGAAAGGCCGTTCTCGCACGAGATGGAGCGGGAGGTCGCGCGGGCCAACGAGCACCACGCGGAGCCGCCGCCGTTCGACCGGGCTTCCTGGGAGGAGCGGTATCGCTCGCGGGACGAGATGTGGAGCGGGCGGCCGAACGATCAGCTCGTGACCGAGGCTCGCGGCCTCGAACCGGGCCACGCGCTGGACGCCGGCTGCGGCGAGGGCGGCGACGCGCTGTGGCTCGCGCAGCAGGGCTGGCGCGTGACGGCGGTCGACTTCTCCACGACGGCCATCGAACGCGGACGCGCGCAGGCGGCGAAACTCGGGGTGGCGGACCGGATCACGTGGGTCGCCGCGGACGTGGGCGAGTGGGCGCCGGAGTCGAAGTTCGACCTGGTGACGTCGCATTTCCTGCACATTCCGTCGGCGGCCCGGACGGTGGCGTTCGCGCGGCTCGCGGAGGCGGTGGCTCCGGGCGGGACGCTGCTGGTGGTGGGGCACGACCCCGCGGATCACCACGCCGGCCGGCCGCACATGGCGGACATGATGTTCACGGCTGAGGAAGTGGCGGAGACGTTGGATCAGTCATGGGCTTCGGTGGCTGCGGACGTTCGCGAAAGGCCCGCGGTTGGGGCGGAGATGGTGGTCCGGGACACGGTGCTGGTGGCTCGGAAGAGGTGACGGCTCCCCCGGTCTGGCTGGAACGCGGTCAGACCGGGGTCGGTCGCATCAAGTTGCCGAGGAACGGCGCGAAACAACCGCCGTCGACCTGGGGCGAACGACGTCGCCCGACGGCCGCGGGTCTTCGTGAGCAGTCCGCGGTCGTCGCGGAACCGGCGTTGCCGCGTGGGAAGAACGCCGCCGGTCCAGGTCGGCCGCACGCGGGCGGTCGGTGACGTTGCGGCTCACCGCGCTGGCAGAACGGTGACCGGGTGGTATGCCTCCGACGCCGGGACGTGGGCTCGTCAGGAGACGGACGCTCGCGCTGGCCGGGTACCGCCGATACCCCGGAAGCTCCGGAGCGCGGACAGATACAGCGCGGCGGTGATGCTCGGCGAAGCGGAGACGGACGTCTCCCGGAGTGACCGTCCCGATGGTCGCCTGAACCGGAGGAATCAGGCGTGGTGCACGGATTCCACGGTGCACAGGTGCGGGTCGCTCTCGGCCAAGGACAGGGCGGCGGACAGGTGTTCGCGGCATTCCGGGGCGACGAGCATGGCCTGGAAGTCCTCGGCGCTCGCCCACTGGGCGTAGTTCACCACGCGCGTGCCGTCGATGCTCGCGTGGATGTTCGCGGACACGAAGCCGGGCTGGTGGCGGATGACTTCCTCCGTCGCCGTCGTCAGGACATCGACTAGGGCCCGCTGCTTCTCCGGGGCGACGGTGAAGACGTTCACCAGGGTGGCGAGGTCGGCGTCGGTGCTGATGGTTGTCATGACGCTTCCTTACGGCAGGTTCTTGTCTTGAGTCAACAGACGACGCAGCGGGCGGCCGAGGAGCGGATGCTGTTGACCCGGCCGCCCCGGCAACCCTCGGTGACCGATGAGTTTTCGTCGTCCCGCCGGTCTACCTCGTATCAAGCACACGAGGAGGACCCATGGGCAAGGTGTTGTGGCACGTCGCGATGTCGCTGGACGGGTTCGTCGCCGCGGACGGGCATGCGATGGATTGGATGTCGGGCGTGCGCGTCACGCCGGGGGTGCACGAGGAATCCGTCGCGCGGGTCGGGGCGATTCTGGGCGGGCGGCGCGGGTTTGACGCGCTAGCCGCCCGGGTGCCGGGGGAGGTCGCCAGGCAGCCGTATGGCGGAGCGTGGCGCGGGCCGGTTTTCGTGCTTACCCATCATCCGGAGGACGCGCCGGCCGAGGACGGGGTCGCGTTTCTCGACTGCGACGTCCGGGAGGCGGTCGAGACCGGGCTCGCGGCGGCCGGCGGGAAGGATCTGGAACTGCACAGCCAGGACATCGCGCGGCAGTGCGTTGAGCTGGGGATTCTCGACGAGTTCCTGGTGCATCTCATGCCGGTGATGCTGGGGTCCGGGGTGCGGCTGTTCGACAATCCGGGCGGGAAACCGGTTCGGTGGGATCGGGTGCACGACGGGGATCCGGCGCTCGCGGTCGACCTGCGGTATCGGCTCGCCTCCGGACGCTGAATCCCGGTCAGCGGGACGAAGCGGCCTACTAATGGCGTATGGCACCGACGCGGTTATTGGTCTATACCATTTGGACAGGGGTTTACCGCCCCTCGGTCCTCACCGTGGAGGTTCCACCTATGCGTCTCCCCTCCCCCCGGAAACTGGCGGCTGCGCTCGGCGGGTTGCTGGCCGTAGCCGGACTCGCGGCGCCGCAGGGCGCCGCGGCTGCGGCGAGCGACTCGTCGATCGCGCTCGCGCCCTATGTGGACATGGGCGCGTGGCCGTCGCCTGTGTTGTCTTCGATGGCCGAGCAAAGCGGCATCAAGAGTTTTACTCTCGGCTTCGTCACCGGAGCTGCGTGCAAGGCCAGCTGGTTCGCTGCCTACGATCCCCGGCAAGGCTGGCAGTCCGACGAAATCGCGAAGATCCGCGCGGCAGGCGGAGACGTCAAAGTCTCCTTCGGCGGCGCGTCCGGCGTCGAGCTCGCGCAGGCGTGCGGTGACGTCAATTCGCTGGTCGCCGAGTACGAGGCGGTGATCAAAGCCTACGACCTCAAGTACATCGACATCGACATCGAGGGCGCGGCGGTCGCCGACCCCGGGTCGATCAAGCTTCGGTCGCAGGCGCTGAAAAAAGTGCAGGACGACAATCCCGGGCTCAAGATTTCCCTGACGCTGCCGGTCCTTCCGACCGGGCTCACCTCGGACGGGCTGAACGTCGTGACCTCGGCCCGGGACGCGGGCGTCAATCTCGACCTGGTGAACGTCATGGCGATGGACTACTACCAGGGCCCCGGCGACCAAGGCGCCAAAGCGATCCAGGCGGCGCAATCCACGCAGGCGCAACTGAAATCGGCGCTCGGACTGTCCGATGCGGACGCTTGGCAGAAGGTGGGGCTCACGCCGATGCTGGGCGCCAACGATTCGCAGAACGAGATCTTCTACCAGAAGGACGCCAGCGCGGTCGTGAGCTACGCGCAAAGTGTCCACATGGGAATGCTGTCGTTCTGGGAACTCGGCCGAGACGCGAACGCGTGCAGCGGACCGCTGTACCGGTGCACCAACATTTCGCAGCAGCCGTACGAGTTCTCGAAGATCTTCGCCGGGTACTCCGGCTGAGGGAAAGACGGAGCAGCCCGGGCCCGGCGCGGGACCCGGGCTGACTCCGGAACAGCTTTCGAAAACCGGGATCAGGGCAGGTAGTACATCGGGTTCGGCAGCTTCACCGGGTGATCCGCGTAGCCGCCTTCGAGGTCGCTGAACTGGTCGCCCAGGTTGAGCACGATGTGCGCGCCGGTCGACTGGATGTGCGCGCGGGTGCCCGACTTGTATTGCACGGTGTTGCAGTTCAGGCCGCACGGCAGGTAGTCCGGCGGGGTGGTCTTCGGCTTGAAGTACGCACCGGCCGGGGTCGGGTAGCCCTCGTTGGCGAGGTTCTTGAGCGACTGCGGGCCCTGTTTGTCGTTGCGGCCGGTCAGGAAGTAGATCTGCACGCCTCGTTCGGCGGCCCACTTCGTCAGCTCCAGCACCGGTTTGTTGGCCTCGAAGGTGCCGTCGTCGATGGCTTTCTGCTGCTTCGCCGGGTCGAAGCCGAAGTCGTTGTCGGCTTCCCAGCCATAGGTGATCTCGGACGTGTCGTCCACGTCGAGCACGATCGCCGGGTTCTTCACCTTCCCCAGCTTCTGCTGCAGGTACCGCTTCGCGTCGGCGAGCACGCGCTTGGTGTCGGTGACGAACCGGCTGCTCTCGGAGTAGTGGTGCTTGCCGGACGCGTCGAGCCAGTCGCCGTAGTACGCCTTGACGTCGTTCTTCACCTGGCCGATGTTGGCCGGTTCGCGGCCGTGCGCGGCGGTGACGGCGTCCGAACCGGCGAGTGCGGTCGCGCCGCCTGCGACGGTGGCGCCGACGGCCGCGGCGGCGGCCAATTTGACGAGAGCGGGAAAACGAGACACAGCGACCCTCCAGTGATGATTCGTCAACCCGCAGAACTTACGCCGCGTCCCTCGGCTTGAAAACCCTCCGTTGGGATGCGTTCGGCCCGGCACACGAACGCCACCGGCGACCGGCCGATCCGCGTCAGCACCACAGTGGACTCTTCGCTGCCGCGCGGTTTCAGCTTGCGACGCAAAGCGTCCGGGTCCACGTCGAGGCCGCGGACGAGGATTTCCAGCCGCCCGACGTCGAGCTTCTTCAACGCCTGCCCGAGCGTCTTTTCCCGATACGGCAATTGTTCCAGCACCCGGAAGGCCCGCACGCCGGGCGGTGGCGTGTCACCGGTGAGGTAGGCGATGCGTTCGTCCAGCTGCCACAAGCCGTGCCGAGCTGCGTAATGGCGCACGAGTCCAGCGCGCACGACCGCGCCGTCCGGGTCGACCAGCCACTCCCCCGCTGCTTGCACGGGAAGGTCGTCTGGCTCCGCGTCGGTGAGAGTCCACTGTGAACCGTCCGAACGCAACACTGTCGCTCGGCGGGCAACACCGGACGAGAGCCCTCGCCACAGGCAGGCTTCGCGGACTTGGCCGTCGAGCGACACGAGTTCGACCTCGTCCGCCCACGGGGCGATGGAGAAATCCATACCGGGCGCGCATTTCACCGACAGGATCCGGCCGGGATAGGCGGCCACGAGTTCGTCGAGCGGCGGCAGGAAGTCGGCCGGACGCCACACCCGGCGGCCAGCGGAGTCGCGGCGAGCAGGATCGGCGACTACCGCGGTGTCGCGGGAAACCGGGCGCAAGGCGTCGGAGCGGGCGATGAGCGGCGAGACTCCGGCGACGGAAGCGTTGTGCTGCGCCATTTCCAGCCGCACCGGATCCACATCGGACCCGATCGCGGCTGAAGCGACCCGGGACAGTTCAATCAGGTCCGCGCCGACTGAGCAGGTAACGTCGTGCACGGCGTGACCAGCCAGTCGCGAAGCCCGATGCCGTGCCACCGGCGTAGCGCTCGCCTGTTGCAAGGCGTCGCCGGTGAAGAGCCACTCGCCGGACGAAGTCAGCTTCAGAACCGATTTACGCCGCAGCGCAACGGTTTCCAGCACCGGGGAAGCGTGTTCTCCGGCTACGCGACGAGCTGCCGTGACGTCCGCGATCCGCGATCCGTCCAAAGCGGAGCACTCGGCGAGCGCCGCCCGTCCCGCGGCGGAGCGCAGGAAGGCGACGTCGTCGAGCGTGAAACTGTAGGGCAATTCAGGACGGCCGCTTGGTCCCGGTGATCATCACGTTGTAGAACAGCTCGCGCGGCAGCACCTTCGAAAGCAGCTTCTTGTCCAAAGCGGACAGCCGCAGCCACAGGTGGTAGGCGAACAGCCGCCAGCGCACGGTGAGCTTCTCCTGCGGCACCGCGGCCTCGAAGGTGCGGATCGGCCATCCGGCCAGCGCCGCGGAGAACTCCTCGGTGACCGCGCGGACGTCCTGGGCACCGGCGCCGCGCGCCATCGCTTCCAGCTCCGACGGGTCGAAGGTGTGGATATCGACCACCGCCTCCAGCGCCGCCGCGCGCGAGGACTCGTCCAATTCGGACTGCGGACGCCGCCAGCCGCTCAGCGCGGGCAGCTTGGTGATGTTCGTGGTGAGGTACCAGGTGAGCTGGCCGAGCCTGCGCGCGTAGCGGTCGCCGATCTTCGTCGGCTCGCCCGCGAACACGAACCGCCCGCCCGGCTTGAGCACGCGCAGCACCTCGCCGAACGCCTGGCGCACGTCCGGGATGTGGTGCAGCACCGCGTGCCCGACCACGAGGTCGAACGTGTTGTCGTCGTAGGGGATCCGCTCCGCGTCGGCGACCCGGCCGTCGACGTCGAGACCGAGGCCCTCGGCGTTGCGCAGCGCGACCTGCACCATGCCCGGCGACAGGTCGGTGACCGAACCCTTCTTCGCGACGCCGCCCTGCATCAGGTTCAGCAGGAAGAAACCGGTGCCGCTGCCCAGTTCCATCGCGTGCTGGTAAGGCTGGCCGTCGTCGCCGGCCACCGCGTTGAACACGTCAGTGGCGTAGGAGATGCAGCGCTCGTCGTAGGAAATGGACCACTTCTCGTCGTACGTCCCGGCTTCCCAGTCGTGGTAGAGGACGTTCGCGAGCTTCGGGTCGGCGTAGGCCGCCTTGACCTCGTCTTCGGTCGCGTGCGGGTTCGGCGCCGGGTCGGACACTCCTGAGTCGGACACGGAAGTCACTTCCCCTCGAAACTGGCTTTGCCGGGGCCGTTGTCGATGAACGACTGCATGCCGTTGCGCTGGTCCTCAGTCGCCCACAGCGCGGTGAACAGCTGCGTTTCGATCTTCAGGCCGGTGGCCAGGTCGACGTCGAGGCCGGAGTCGATCGCCGTCTTGGCCGCGCGCAGCGCCACCGCCGGGCCGTTCGCGAACTGCGACGCCCACTTGTGCGCGGCCGCGTACACGTCGTCCGGGGCGACGACCTCGTCGACGATGCCGAGCTTCAGCGCCTCCTCGGCCTTGACGAACCGGCCGGTGAAGATCAGGTCCTTGGCCTTGCTCGGGCCGATCAGCCGGGTCAGCCGCTGCGTGCCGCCCGCGCCGGGGATGATGCCGAGCTGGATCTCCGGCTGGCCGACCTTGACGTTGTCGCCGGCGATCCGCCAGTCCGCGGTCAGCGCCAGTTCGAGGCCGCCGCCGAGGGCGTAGCCGGTGATCGCGCAGACGACCGGCTTCGGGATGTTCGCGACCCGGGCGAGCGACGCGGTCAGCTCGGCGCCGAACTTCGCGATCTCCGGGTAGGTGCGGGAGGCCATCTCCTTGATGTCCGCGCCGCCGGCGAAGGTCTTCTCGCCGCCGTAGAGGATCACCGCGCGCACGTCGTCGCGGTCGGACGCCTCGCGCGCGGCCTCGGCGAGCTCGGCCTGCACCTGGTTGTTCAGCGCGTTGACCGGCGGCCGGTCCAGCCGGATCGTGCCGACCCCGCCCTCGACCTCCAGGGTTACGAACTCTCCCACGCGAACTCCTCCTCGTTAACGGCGTTGACGCAGCGCCAGCAGGCTACCGGCCGGTAAGGCCAACCTAGCCGACCTACCTGCGGCGGGCGAAGAACCGCTCGCCCGAACGCTGCAGCACCAGGTCCTGGTCGAACGTCTTGGACAGGTTCTCGCTGGTGATCACGTCGTCCACCAGCCCGGACACCACCGCGCGGCCCTCGCGCAGCAGCAGCGCGTGGGTGAACCCGGGCGGGATCTCCTCGACGTGGTGGGTGACCAGCACCATCGCCGGCGCGTCCGGGTCCATCGCGAGCACCGACAGCCGGGCCACGAGGTCCTCGCGGCCGCCGAGGTCGAGTCCCGCGGCGGGCTCGTCGAGCAGCAGCAGCTCCGGGTCGGTCATCAGCGAGCGGGCGATCAGCACGCGCTTGCGCTCGCCCTCGCTGAGCGTGCCGAAGGTGCGCTCGGCCAGGTGCGCGATGCCGAGCGTGCCGAGCAGTTCGGTCGCCCGGTCGAGATCCATCCGGTCGTACTGCTCGCGCCAGCGGCCCATCACCGCGTACCCGGCGCTGACCACCACGTCGCCGACGAGCTCGTCGCCGGGCACGCGCTGGGCGATCGCGGCGGAGGTGAATCCGATGCGCGGGCGCAGGTCGAAGATGTTCACCTTGCCGATGCGGTCGCCGAGCAGGTCGACGGTGCCGGAGGTGGGGTGCAGTTCGGCGGCGGCCAGGCGCAGCAGGGTGGTCTTGCCGGCCCCGTTCGGCCCGAGCACCACCCATCGCTCGTCCAGCTCGACCGCCCAGTCGAGGGCCGCGAGGAGGTCGTTTCCGGTACGGCGGACGCCGACACCGGACATCCGCACGACGAGGTCGTCAGGATCGCTGGGCAGGATCGGCTCGCTCACGAGCCCATTGTGGCGGTCGCCCGGGCACGGGCGCGCACCCGCCCGGGGCTAGCAACTCGCTCGTGAGTGTTTGTGCCGGTTGGAACCGGCACAAACACTCACGAGGCCCGGATGCGTGCCGGGTGTCCAGCCGCTGGGACGAGCGGCCGTGCTCGCGGCGCTGTGGCAGCATCCACGGCATGTCCAGGTCCGCGCGCCCCGTGTTGTGGCGCCGTCGCGCGATCGACCTGCTCCTGGTCGCTTCCAGCGGATGTAGCCGGGCGCGGCACGCACGCTGATCCTCGTCGGCGTGCCGCGTCGCCTCGTGCCCGGCATCTTCCGACTCATACCAGGAGCACCCGCGTTGACCACGTCCATCGTCCGTCCGGAAGTCGAAATCCACCCCCAGCTGACCGACCCGCTGCTGCCCGAGCTGCTGCACCCGGCGCGGCTGCTGTGGACGCCGCGCGAGCTGGCCGACCTGACCCGCACGGTCACCACCGAGCTGACTACCAGCCTGCGCGGCGTCCTGCGCTTCGACGAAGACCAGCGCTGGTGGGCGCGCCTGGCGCTGACCGACGGCGTCGAACTGTGGCTGCTGTCGTGGTTGCCCGGCCAGCACACGAAACCGCACGACCACGGCGGCGCGTCGGGTTCGTTCACCGTGCTGCAAGGCGAACTCGGCGAGGAGTACCGCTACCCCGGCGGCCCGGTGCGCCGCCGCACGCACACCGCAGGGCAGGGCATCGGCTTCGGCGCCGGGCGCGCGCACCAGGTGCTCGGCGTCGGCAGCGAACCGGCGGCCAGCGTGCACGCCTACTCGCCGCCGCTGGTGCCGACCCGCGAGTACACGAGCCTCGCCGACGTGCCGAACGAGATCCCGCCGCTTCCTGCCATTGTGCGGTCATGACCGCACTTGATGGTTTCCTCGCCGACGCCCGGTCCGCCTTGGACCGGGCGGACCCGGCGCGCGCCGCCGCCTTGCAGGCCGAGGGCGCGCTGATCGTCGACATCCGGCCGTACGCCAACCGGCTCGCCGAGGGCGAGATTCCCGGGTCGGTGGTGGTCGAGCGGATCCACCTGGAGTGGCGGCTGGCTCCGGAAAGCGAGTGGCGGCTGCCTGGGGTTTCGGCGGAGACCGTCGCGGTGGTGGTGTGCAACGAGGGGTACGCGTCGAGCCTGGCGGCGGCGGATTTGCAGCGGCTGGGACTGGCCAAGGCGACGGATCTCGTGGGCGGGTTCCGGGCTTGGGCGGCGGCTGGGCTGCCGGTACGGGAAGGCGGAACCCCGGCGGTCGATTGAGCTGGGGCGCGAGCGCCCCAATGTGGCATTGGGTGCGTCCCGCGCACCGAACGCCACATTGGGTGCGTCAGATGCACCCAATGTGGCATTGGGGCGCGAACTTGCTCAGGCGAGGACGACGCGGGCCAGTTCCGCCGGGCTCGCCAGCAGCGGGTGTTTCGGCAGCACCCGCACCGTGTAGCCGACCGAGCCCGCGCGCGGCAGGCGCAGGGTCGCGGCGAACGCGCCGATTCCGTCCGGCGTCATCGGGACCTGCACCGCGTCCGCGAGTTCGTCCCCGTCGCCGACCTGGCCCACCACGGCTTGGATGTCCACTTCGGACGGTTCGAGACCGGCGAGGTCGATCCGGGCGCGGATGGTGACCTCGGTGCCCACCACGAGCCGTTCGGTGTGGTCGTACTGGAGTTCGGCGTCGAAGATCCGCACGCGCGGCCACGCGACTTCCAGTTTGGTGCGGTAGTCGGCCAGCGAAAGCGCGCCCTGGTGGCCGTTGTCGGTGGCGGCGGTGACCATCCTCGACGCGGGCAGGTAGCCGGAATCCACGTACTCGCGGACCATGCGCGACGCCTGCACTCGCGGGCCCAGCGTTTCGAGCGTGTGCCAGACCATCGCGAGCCAGCCGGTCGGCACGCCGTCCGCGCCGGTGTCGTAGTAGAGCGGCGCGATCTGCTGGCCGAGCAGGTCGTACAGCGCCGCGGCTTCGAGGTCGTCGCGGCGGAGCGGGTCGGTGACGCCGTCCGCCGTAGGAATCGCCCAGCCGTTCGAGCCGTCGTAGCACTCGTCCCACCAACCGTCCTTGATGGACAGGTTCAGGCCGCCGTTGAGCGCAGACTTCATGCCCGACGTGCCGCACGCCTCCAGTGTCCGCACGGGGTTGTTCAGCCACACGTCGCAGCCGCGGTAGAGGTAGCGGGCCATCGACATGTCGTAGTCCGGCAGGAAGACGATGCGGTGGCGCACCGCGGGGTCGTCGACGAACCGCACGATCTGCTGGATCAGCTGCTTGCCGTTCTCGTCGGCGGGATGCGATTTGCCGCCGATCACGATCTGGATCGGCCGTTTTTCGTCCAGCAGCAGCGCGCGCAGCCGGTCCGGGTCGCGCAGCATCAGCGTGAGCCGCTTGTACGTCGGCACGCGGCGGGCGAAGCCGACGGTCAGCACGTCCGGGTCGAAAACGCGGTCGGTCCAGCCCAGTTCCAGTGCTGAGGCGCCACGCTGCATCCACGCCGCCCGCACCCGCCGCCGGACCTCGCCGACCAGCTTCTCGCGCAGTTCCCGGCGCAGTTCCCACAGCTGCTGGTCGCTGACGCCGTCGCGCAGCGAACTGTCCGGCGTGCGGCCCTCGTGGCCGAACTCCTCGTGGTTGCCGCCGAGCAGCGCGCTCAGCTCGCGCGCCACCCACGTCGGCCCGTGCACGCCGTTGGTGATCGACGCGATCGGCACCTCGGCGTCGTCGAAACCGGGCCACAGGCGGGAAAACATCCGGCGCGTGACGCGGCCGTGCAGCTCGGAGACACCGTTTGCACGCTGTGCCAGACGCAGCCCCATGTGCGCCATGTTGAACAGGCCGGGGTTGTCCTCCGCGCCGAGTTGCAGCACGCGGCGGACGTCGACGTCCGGGACGAGCCTGCCGTCGGAGAAGTAGCGCTGCACGAGGTCGACCGGGAAGCGGTCGATGCCCGCGCTGACCGGTGTGTGCGTGGTGAACACGGTGCCGGCGCGGACCGCGGGCAGCGCCTCGTCGAAGGCGAGCCCGTCGGACTGGATGATCTCGCGGGCGCGCTCCAGCCCGAGGAATCCGGCGTGCCCCTCGTTGGTGTGGAACACCTTCGGCTGCGGATGCCCGGTCAGCTCGCAGAACTTCCGCACCGCGCGGAACCCGCCGATGCCGGCCAGGATCTCCTGCCGGATCCGGTGGTCGGCGTCGCCGCCGTACAGCCGGTCGGTGACCGAGCGGAGGTCCTCGTCGTTGGCCTCGATGTCGGTGTCGAGCAGCAGCAGCGGGATCCGGCCGACGCGGGCCCGCCACATCTGCGCGCGCAGGTCGCGCCCGCCTGGCATGGCGACCTCGACCAGCACCGGGCGGCCGTCCTCGGTGACCAGTTCCAGCGGGAACGCGTTCGGGTCGATCACCGGGTAGTGCTCGACCTGCCAGCCGTCGAGCGACAGGCCCTGGCGGAAGTAGCCGGACCGGTACAGCAGGCCCACACCGACCATCGGGACGCCGAGGTCCGAGGCCGCCTTGAGGTGGTCGCCGGCGAGCACGCCGAGGCCGCCGGAGTAGTTCGGCAGCGCCTCGGTGACCCCGAATTCCATCGAGAAGTACGCGACCGCCCGCGGCAGGCCGTCATCGGTGCGCCGCTGGTACCAGCGCGGTTCGGTGAGGTAGCGCTCCAGCCCGGCCGCGGCCTCGCGGGTGCGGTTCAGGAAGTCCTCGTCCTTCGCCAGTTCTTCGAGCCGTTCCGGCGGCAGCGCGGTGAGCATGCGCAGCGGGTCGCGGATCTTGTTGAAGAGTTCGGCGTCCATCGAGGCGAACAGGTCGCGCGTCGGCGGATGCCAGGTCCAGCGAAGGTTGGTCGCGAGTGCGCCGAGCCCGGCGAGCGGCTCGGGCAGGCTGGCGCGGACGGTGAACCGGCGGACTGCACGCATGGTCAGCGACGATATCCGGCTCGCTTCGCGCGCGCTCGCACCCCACTTCGGGGATTGTCCGCGCGTTGCGCCATCCGGGTCAGTAATGTCCGGGTTCGTTGTCGGGACGCGGATGGGAACGAGGGAACATGAGCCGAGGGGGACGCCGGTACGCGCTGGTCGCGCTGGTCGCCGCGACCGTGCTGGGGACGGCCGCGTGCGGGGACAAGGCTCCTCCGGCGACACCGGGCGCCGGGAACGTCGCCGGGCTGCCGGTCACGCACTTCGAGAGCGGGCTGCGGACCGACGCGCCGCGGCCGGATCTGCGGGTCAAGAACGCCAGCGGCGGCGAGGACGACCAGCTCGCCACCGCCGCGATCGCGGACGTGCAGGCGTACTGGACCGAGGCGCTGCCCGCGGAGTTCGGCGGCAAGCGGTTCGAGCCGGTCAAATCGCTGCTGTCCTACGACTCGAAGCGCGACACCGAGGACACCGCGTGCGGCAGCGTCAAGCAGCTGGTGAACGCCTTCTACTGCGCGGGCGACGATTCGGTGGCGTGGGACCGCGGCGTGCTGCTGCCGATGCTGCGCAAGCGGTTCGGGCCGATGTCGGTGGTGACCGTGCTGGCGCACGAGTTCGGCCACGCGATCCAGTACCGGCTCGGGGCGACGGCGGGGATTTCGAAGTCGACGCCCACCGTCGTGAAGGAACAGCAGGCGGACTGCTTCGCCGGCGGGTACTTCCGGTGGGTCGCCGAGGACAAGAGCAAGTTCTACCGGGTGTCGACCGCGGAGGGGCTGGACCAGATCCTGGCCGCGATGTTCTTCATCCGCGACCAGGCCGGGACCAGCGCGACGGACCGGCAGGCGCACGGCACGGCGTTCGACCGGACGTACGCGTTCCAGGCCGGGTTCGAGAAGGGGCCGAAGGAATGCGCGGGGATGAACGCGCAGAACGTGCAGAAGCGGTTGACTGAGCGGCCGTTCGACTCGGGCGACAAGGGCAAGGGCGACACCCGGTTCGGCGAGCAGACGGTGACGGATCTGAAGGCCAGCCTTGACGAGGCGTTCAAGGGCGCGGGCGTGCAGGGGCCGCAGTTCCGGGCCGGGCCGGGGAGCTGCCCTGGCGGGCCGAGCACGCCGCCCGCGTCTTATTGCCCCAACGACAACACGGTGACCTTCGATCAGCGGGCGCTGGAGAAGCTGGCCGAGCCGGTGGACCAGGAAGCCGAGATGGCCGGCCGGGCCGGCGGCGGGCTGGGCGACTTCGCCGCCTTCGCCGAGTTGGCGTCGCGGTACGCGATCGGGGTCCAGAAGGGCGTGGGGGCGTCGATCGATACGCCTAACGCCGGGTTGCGGACCGCGTGCCTGGTGGGGGCTTGGGCGGCGTTCTCGAATCATCCGACGGGCGGGGTGAAGCTGAAGTTGTCGTCCGGAGACCTGGACGAGGCGATCGCGGATCTGCTCCGGCCGGACGGGCTGGTGTCGGCGAACGTGAACGGGGAGCGGCCGGACAGCGGGTTCGACCGGGTCGAGGCGCTGCGCCGCGGCTACCTCGAGGGGTCGTCTTCCTGCTCGAAGCAGTACCCCTGACAGCGGAAAGGGCCGCACCGTTCCGGTGCGGCCCTTTTTCGTCGGCTCAGAACAACGCGCTCGCCAGGTCGCGGCGGGCCTTCCCAACGCGCTCGTCCGACGGGTCGAAGAGCTCGAACAGCGCGACCAGGTGTTCGCGGACGCGGTTGCGATCGTCCCCGGCAGTGCGGCGGACGACGTCGACCAGGCGGCGGAACGCGCCTTCGACGTCCTGCTCGGCGATGTCCAGGTCAGCGGCCGCGAGCTGGGCGTCGATGTCCTTCGGGTCGGCTTCGGCCTTCTCGCGGGCGCTCGGGTCGGCGGCTTCGGCGCGGGCGGTGAACTTGACCTGGGCCAGCGCGTTCTTCGCCAGCTCGTTGGCCGGTTCGGCGTCCAGGATGCGCTCGTACGCGGCCTGCGCGGCGGCGTAGTCGCCCTGCTCGAAGGCCTCCTCGGCCTCGGTGAAGCGCGGGTCCTCCGGCTCCTCCACGGGGCCGCGGGCCTCCTCGGCGGCGCGGATGCCCGGGAGGCGGTCGCGCAGGGCGTCGAGCAGCGAGCCCAGCCACTTGCGGATCTCCGGCTCCGGCAGCGCGCCGGAGAAGGCGTCCACGGGCTGGCCGCCGGCGATCGCGACCACGGTCGGGACCGATTGCGCGCCGAACGCCTGCGCGATGCGCGGGTTGGCCTCGACGTCGACCTTCGCGAGCACCCAGGCGCCGCCGCTCTCGCCCGCGAGCCGCTCCAGCACGGCGGTCAGCTGCTGGCACTGTTCGGAGAACCCGGCCCACAGGTCGACGACCACGAGCTGGTTGAGGGAAAGTTCGACGACGGACTGGAAGGTCGCCTCGGTGACCTCGAGCACCGTGTCCGACGACGGGGCCGGAGTGCCGCCCGGCTGTCCTGCCCCCGCCGTCGACGGCGGCTGGTTCCGGGACGCCTCCGCCCTGGCTTTGAGCGCGGACAGGTCGACCGCGCCGGACAACGCGGCGGACATGGCCGCTGAGTTCGCTGCAGATCCGCGTGGGTGTGTCACGCCCTCCATCCTGGCACGCCTCGCCGCGAGAGTTCAGCGGCAGCCCCGAGGTTCGCTTTTGGCATGAGCAGTCCGCTGAGGCATGCTCTGCGCGAGGACAACGAGGAGGCCGCAGGATGCTCAGCCGGCGCAACGTCACGGTGGCCGTCGCCGTCGTGGTCGCGGTGGCGTGGATCGCCAGCATCACGGCATCCGTCGCGCACCAGGACCCGCCCGGCGCGGCGTCCCCGCCGGAACTGCGCACGGAGCTGACCGCCGCGCTGAGCGGACGGGACGCGGACGCGCTCGCCGGGCTCTTCGACGTCCCCGGATCCGGCGGGGACGACCTTGCCAAGGACTACGTCGGCGTCCTCAAGGACGGGAACGCGCGCGACATCTCGGTGCAGCTCGCGCCGGACGAGCGCGCGCCGACCACGGTTATTGTGCGCGGGAAGACCGGCGCGGGCGAGCAGTTCAGCTATCGGCTCGCCGTGACCAGCGCCAAAGGACGCTGGACCATCGCCTTCACCCCGCCGATTCCCTAGCTCAGCCCTCGCGCAGATGCGCTTCCACCCGCTCGACCTTCGCGGTGAGCTGGCCCGAGTCGTAGCCGGGGCGGATGTCGGCCTTCAGCACCAGCCCGACGCGCGCCGAGCCCTCGCCCGCGGCTTCCACTGCCTTCTTCACCACTGCCATCACGGAGTCCCAGTCGCCTTCGATCTCCGTGAACATGGAGCTGGTCGAGTTCGGCAGCCCCGATTCGCGCACCACCTTCACCGCGCGCGAGACGGCCTCGCTCACTCCGCCGTCCGGTTCTCCCGCCGAGGGGCTCACGCTGAACGCGACGATCATGCGGCTTTCCTTTCCCTGTTCTCGCAGGGCGACCCCCACGACCGGGGTACCCGCTGGTAGCTTCGGTTGCCATGAACCGTCCGCTGCCGTTCGATCCGATCGCCCGTGCCGCGCAGCTGTGGGAAGACCGGATCGGCCCGGCCGGAACCATGGCCGCGGTCACCGGTGTGATGCGGGTGCAGCAGATCATCCAGTCGGCGGTCGACGGCGCTCTCAAGCCGCACGGCCTCACCTTCGCCCGCTACGAGGCGCTAGTGCTGCTCACCTTCTCCCGCAACGCGCGGCTGCCGATGCGGGTGATGGGCGAACGGCTGCAGCTGCATCCCACCAGCGTCACCAACATAGTGGACCGGCTCGAGCGCGACGGGCTCGTGAAGCGCGTGCCGCATCCCACCGACCGGCGCACGACGCTCGTCGAGATCACCGACGAGGGGCGCGCGCTGCGGGAAACCGCCACCGCCGCGGTCACCGGCATCGACTTCGGGCTCACCGGGCTCACCGAGCGGCAGGTGGAGCAGCTGACCGAACTGCTCACCAAGGTGCGCAAGTCGGCGGGCGATTTCACCTCGTGACGCGCGAAGGGCCCGCGCGGTTCGCACGGGCCCTTCGGGAAAAGCGGAAGATCAGACGCCGACCGGCTCCTGCGCGCGGACGAAGAGTCCGACGCCGCCGTGGGTCAGCCGCTGCGGGCCGTCGAGCTTGCCGTTGCGCAGGGCCCACTTCTCGAACAGCCAGGTGAACAGCGGCGGGATGCTCGCGAGCAGCGCCAGCACCAGGGTCTTGCCCCGCCAGCCCAGCGGCTTGGCGACGGACAGGGAGACGATCACGTACAGGGCGAAGACGACGCCGTGCACCATGCCGAGGACGGGCACGCCGCCCTCGTTAGACGCGTCGACGACGTACTTGAGAAACATCCCGATCAGCAAGCCGAGCCAGGACAGAGCCTCGGCGACTGCGGCCACGCGGAACACGAGAGCGGCCTTGCTGGACACGACATCCTCCTGTGCGTCACCCGGTGCGTGCTGACTGCACACACAAAAACACGTCCGACGCGACTGTCCAAGGCGGACGGAAACCGCCTGGCGTCAACAGCGCTGTCGAACGAGTATGAGACCAGTGTGAGGCGTGACCGGCCTCACCGGAACACCGGGGCCCGTGACTCTGGTCACGAGCGATCAGGGCAAAGGTCTGCACCAATTCCGGACAGGGGGCGGAAACGGGCGGGAAATGCCCGGTTAACGGGAAAGACCGCCTCCCGATCCCAGGATCCGGGAGGCGGTCTTCACCGACTGTCCTGCTGCGATCACTAACCGGCACAAGGAGAAGCCGGTGCGGAGAAGCGTGACGTTCCCCACGTGGCCTTCGATGCGTCGCCGGTCAGCGAGAAGTCCAGAGTGGACCCGCGGCGCAGTTGTTCGAGGCTGACGAACGTTTTGTCCGACGCCGTGCCGTTGACGCGCAGCCCGGAGACGTACTGCAATTGCGCCCCGTTCGCGCCGCGCGCGTTGATGGTGAAGTCGCGGCCGTTCGGCAGGTGCAGCACGGACTTGGCGAACCGCGGCGCGTTGAGCACGAAGTTGCCGGTGCCCGGGACAGCCGGGTAGAGGCCGAGGGCGCTGAAGACGTACCAGGCGGACATGGTGCCGAGGTCGTCATTCCCGGTGACGCCGTTGGGGGCGTTCGTGAACAGCGTGTGCGCGGCCCGCACCACCGCGGAGGTCTTCCACGGCTGTCCGGTGAGCGTGTACATCCACGGCGAGTGCAGATCGGGCTCGTTGTTGGGGTTGTAGCGGAACTGCTTGTAGTAGTCGTACGGGCCGACGACCCACTTCTCGTGCGCGGTCTTCGCCGGATCCTTGACCAGGTCGTCGTAGGCGAAGAAGTCGTCGAGCCGTTTGCCCGCGTTGGCCGCACCGCCCATCTTCGCGACCAGGCCGGGCACGTCCTGCTGCACCAGCCACTGGTACTGCCACGCGGTGCCTTCGTGGAAGCCGTCCTGGCCTTGCGGGCTGTACGGGCCGTCGGCCGGGGTGTACCAGCTGCCGCCGGTCACCTTCGGGCGGAAGTAGCCGGTGAAGCCGCGGTCGGTCACCGACGGATCCCAGAGCGTCGCGTACGTCCGGCCCTTGGCGGCCAGCTGCTTCGCGTCTTGCTTACGGCCGAGCGCGGAGGCCATCACCGAGAGGGAGCAGTCGGCGAGGGCGTATTCGAGGGTCGCGGACGCGCCGTGTGCCGGGTCGGTGTCCTGGCCCTTTTTCGGGAAGTTCGGGTCGTATTGGACGAATCCGCCGGCCTGGTAGCTCGCGTTGCCGGAGCGGCCTTGGAACGGCGACGACGCGGGCGGGATTTCGCGGGAGTTCTGCAGCAGCGCTTGGTAGGCGTGCATTTCGTCGCCGCTCAGCGCGCCGAACCGCCACAGGTCGACGAGGAACGGCGTGACCGGGTCGCCCGTCATGGTGTTGGTTTCCTGGCTCGCGTACGCCCAGCGCGGGAGCCAGCCGCCTTGGTCGTGGATGGCGAGGATGCTCTTCGCGACGTCGCGGGCCCGGTCCGGTTTCAGCAGGGCCAGCAACTGGTTCTGCGAGCGATAAGTGTCCCAGAGGGAGAAGAAGTCGTAGTACGTCCAGCCGATCGCTCGGTGGATCTTCTTGTCGAAGCCGTAGTACCGGCCGTCGGCGTCGTTGGCGGTCAGCGGTTGCAGGAAGGCGTGGTAGAGCGAGGTGTAGAAGACCGTGCGGTCGTCCGGGGCGCCGCCGGTGATGTCCACACTGGACAGCTCACGGCGCCAGTCACGCTGGACGTCGTTCTTCACCGCCTCGAACGGACGGACGCGCGAGGCGGCGAGGTTCGTGTCCGCGCCGCGCGCGTCCACTTGGGAAATCGACGTGGTGGCAGTGACCTGGCCGCCCTTCGGGAAGGTCAGCCACGCGCCGCGCAGGCCCGCGCCCCCTTGTGCCGAACGGCTTCCAGGTGTGCCGCCGTCCGGCGACCACGTGCCGTAGGAAGAGAACGGCTGGTCGAATTTCGTGGTGAAGTAAGTGGTGTAGGGCTTGCCACCGCAGAAGGCCTGCGATTCGACGGTGCCCGCGATGGTGTGGTCGTCGATGATCCGGACACTGCTGCCGCTGACCGGCTCCTTCGCGTTGGCCTGTCCGACGTTCACGAAAACGTTGGCTGGGCCGGATTTGTCGAAGGAATACCGTTCGACGCCGCTGCGCGTGCTGGCGGTGGTTTCGACGTCGATGCCGCCGTATCCGGTCAGGTGCACCTTGTAGTAGCCGGGTTTGCCGACTTCACCCTCGTGCGTATACGGCGCGGCGTACTTGGCTTGGTCGAACGTCGCGGGCTTGCTGGTGTCGAACGCCGCGCCCGGGCCGATGTCTCCAGTGGTGGGCAGCATGGACACCAGACCGCCCTGTTCCCAGCAGCCCGCTCCGGACAGGAAGAAGTGGCCGAAGCCGCGAATCGCCGTGTCGGTGTAGAGATATCCGGCGTAATGCGTGGTGATGGGGCTGGATTGGACCATGCCGAACGGCGCGGACGCACCGGGGAAAGTGTTGCCCTCGTCCTGTGTGCCGATGAACGTGTTCACCGCGTCCAGCGGATCGGCCGGACGCGCTTGTGCCGCGACCGGCGTGAGCGCCGCCGCGGTGACAGCGAGCGCCATCGCGCCCGCCAGAACCCTGCTCCTCATGTGACTCCTCTGGGAAAAGTACGTGAGGGGAACCCTGAAGGACTTGAGTCCTTCAGGGTTCCCCTCACGGAAGGTCAGCCCGCGGCGATGGCGAACACGTGCATCGAGCCGCCGCTGACGCCGCTCGGCAATGTCACGCTCGCGACGGTTTTGCCCGCGTCCAGCGTGATCGGCGCGGTGGCGAACACCATCGTGCGGATCTGCTGCGGGTCGCCGCCCGCGGAGTTGCGGTACGGCGTGGACAGGACGATCCGGTTGCCGAACGCCGGCTGCGCTCCGCCGCCGCCGAGGGTCCAGTCGGAGAATCCGACGGTGGCGGTGGACTTGCTGCCGTCGGTGTAGGTGACGGTGAGCGTGCCCTGGGCGTTGCCGTTGCTGGCGGAGCCGAGCAGCGCGAGCCGTCCCGAACCGGACAGAGTGATCGTCTGGCCCGAGGCCACGACGTTGTCCGGGTCGCCGGCCGGGTACGACGGCCAGGTGAAGTTCAGCCCGTCGCTCGACACCGTGCTGCCCGGCTTGGCGCCGGCCTTGGCCAGCGCGTCCGCGGAGTAGCTCCAGCCGCCGCCGTCGAAGTTCCCGGCCGCCGAGTTCGCGTCCGGCGACAGACCGGTGTTGTTCACCGTGGCCAGCCAACTGTTCGGCTTCGCCACCAGGACGGTCAGCACCGCCTGGACGTCCGCGAGGCCCGGCGAGGAGAAGGTGACCGGGATCCGGCGCGGACCGTCGGAGGTGCCCGCCGGAACGCTCACCGTCACGTCAGCGTGGCCCTTGCCCGCCGCCGGGACCTGGACGGAGCCGGTCGCGGGGGTCAGCGTGATGCCGTCCGCGCTGCCCGCGGAATAAGTCCAGGTCCTCGCGGCGCCGGACAGATCCTGCACGCCCACCGAGGCGGTCGAGGTCGTGCCGGCGGGCACCACCGCGCGTGCCGGGTCCACAAAGGACAGGCTCGGCTTCTCCTGCTCGCGGAACGACGGCGGCGCGTCAGCCGGAGCGGAGCCCCACGCGGTCGCGGTCGTCGAGCGAGTGAAGTCCAGCTTGCCGCCCTGAGATATCAACCCTTCCGACAGCCATGCCTTGCCGGCCGCACTGCCGTTCACCTGCAGGGCGCTGGTGTACTCACCGGTGCCGGGAGCGTTGACAGTGATCTTCTTGCCCGCCCCGGTGGTCACCTCGGCGTGCGCGAAGCGCGGCGTGGTCAGCACGGTTTCGGCGCGGCCCGGGATCTCCGGGTAGACGCCGAGCGCGGACCAGACGTACCAGGACGACATCTGCCCGAGGTCGTCGTTGCCGATCAAGCCTTCCGGACGCGGGTTGTACAGCTCGTCCATCGCCCGGCGCACGATGTTCTGCGTCTTCGCCGGAGCGCCGGCGAACGAGTACACGTACGGCGCGTTCGAGTTCGGCTCGTTGCCCAGGAACGCGTACGGCTCATGGGTTCCGGCGTTCAGCTTGGTGAAGAACGTGTCCAAACGCGACTGCGTGGCAGTGTTGCCGCCGAAGGCGGTCACGAGACCGGCGAGGTCGTACGGAACCATCCAGTCGTACTGCGCGCCGTTGCCCTCGACCCAGCCCTGCGAGCTCGCCGGGTCGTAGTTCCCGGAGAAGGAACCGTCCGCGTTGCGCGGCTGAAGATGTCCGCTGCCCGGGTTGTAGAGGTTCTGCCAGTACTGCGCGCGCTTCATGAACGTGGTGTACGTGGCGCTGTCGCCGAGCCGCTTCGCGAACTGGGCGATGGCGAAGTCCGCGCTCGTGTACTCCAGGGTGTCCGCCGCCGCGCCGGGCACGTAGCCGAGCCGCTGGTAGTCCTGCAGACCCGGGCGTTCGGTGTAGCCCTGCGTCGGCTGCGTCGCACCCTTGATCATGAGCAGCAACGCTTTCTGCGCGTCGAAATCGCGCGCACCGAACGCGTAAGCGCTGGAAACGATGATGTGGTACGGATCCCCGTTCATCACGCCGGTGTAGTCGTTCGCCACCGTCCAGCGGTCCCACGAACCGCCTTGTTCGGCGAAGGCCATCATCGAGCGCACGAGGTCCGAGGTCTGTTTCGGCGCGATCGTGGCCAGCAAGGGGGCTTCTGAGCGGTAGATGTCCCAGCCGGAGATGTTGGTGTACATCGCGTGCCCGCGCTCGGCCTGGTGGATCCGGCCGTCGAAACCGGGGTAGCGACCGTCCACATCGGAGAACACATTCGGCTGGATCAGCGAGTGGTACAGCGAGGTGTAGAACGTCGTGGTGTCGGCGTCGCTGCCGCCGCTGACCTGGATCTTGCCGAGCTGGTCGTTCCACGCCTTCCGCGCGGACGCCGCCACCGCGTCGAACGACTGCTTGCCGTTGTTCTCCTCCTTCAGGTTCGCCTTCGCCCCGTCGACGGACACAAAGGACAGTCCGACCTGGACGTTGACCTGCGCGCCGTTGAGATTCGGGAACGTCACGTACCCGCCGCTGCCCGGTCCGCTGACCGTGGTGTCCTGCGGTTTCGCCGCCGCCGGGCGCGCCATCGACGAGCCGATCCCGTTGGGCTGCGCGACCTTCGCCTTGGCCCCGCCGGTCTCCGCGGTCTTGCCCGGCGTCACCGCGCCGTTCTTCCACGTCCCGACGGACTCGAACGGGGTGTCGAACTTCGCCGAGAAATAGACCCGGTATGTGTTCTTCGCGCCGCAGAACCGGCCGCTGGTCGCCCAGCCGCTGATGGTGTCCTTGCCGATGCTGATCGACGCGTCGTCGGTGCCGTTGACCGAACCGGAGGTGTTGACCAGCAACGTCGACGCCGCGCCCGCCGGGTAGGTGAAGCGGCCGGAACCGGTGCGCTGCGTCGCGCTCAGCTCGACCTTCGCGCCGTTGTCCAGGGCGACGTCGTACGCGCCAGCGGTCGCGTGCTCGTTCTGATGCGAGAAGGTCGAGGTGTAGTGGCCCGGGTCGGTCGCGGGCGACGTGCTGATCTCGCCGACGTATGGCATGAACGGCAGGTCCTGATAAGTGGTGCAGCCCGCGCCGGAAAGGTGCGTGAGGCTGAATCCGGTGATCGTGTTGTCGTCGTAGAAATAGCCGCCCGGCTGGGATTTCTTCGTGTCCGGGCTCCACTGCACCATCCCGAACGGCGCGACCGCGCCGGGGAAGGTGTTGCCCGCGCCGCCGCCGGTTCCGTGGTCCGCGCCGCCGGGCCGGGTGCCGACGAACGGGTTCACCCACTTCGCGGGGTCGGCGGTCTTCGCGGCGCTCGCCGCGGGATCGGCCAGTGCCGGGGCGGCCGGGGCCACCGCCGCCACGACCGCGGATGTCAGGAAGATCAGTCCGGCTCTCCAGCGCGCTCGCGCCATCGCCATCGCCTCTCCAGTTGTTCCGGCGCGAATCCGCCGTCACCAGCCGTCGAGGCATCGATGACAACCTTGTCGCGCACCGTCGATGCGGGCTACCTTCGGCAATGGCTCACCGGATCGTCAAGACCGAGGTGAGAGCCTGTCCGATTCGAGACAACGATGTCCACCATCCGCACCAGCGCATTCGGCGAAGCGGGCAGCGTGCGCCCGCGGCCATTGACAGCGCGGGCGCGGATGGTGTCCAATCCCCCGCATTATGACAACGTTGTCTCACTCGGGCCGGGACGCGGACGGGCTTCCCCGCCCCGCCAGCAGGCGGGCCACGATGAGCGATGTGGCCCGGCTGGCCGGCGTCAGCATCAAAACGGTGTCGCGGGTCGTCAACGACGAGCCCGCGGTGCATCCGGACACCGCCGAGCGCGTGGTGGCCGCGATCGAACAGCTGGGGTTCCGCCGGAACCTCGGCGCCCGCAACCTGCGCCGCGGTTCGACCACCGGCACCATCGGCCTGGTCGTCGAGGACGTCGGCAACCCCTTCTACTCCGAGCTGAACCGCGCGGTGGAACGGATCGCGACGTCGTTCGGCAGACATGTGCTGACCGGATCGTCCGGCGAGAACTCCGACCGCGAGCGCGAACTGTCGCTGGAGTTCTGCGCGCGGCGCGTGGACGGGCTGCTGATCGTGCCCGCCGGGCTGCAGCACGGGTATCTCGTGCCGGAGATGCGCGCGGGCACGCCGGTGGTGTTCCTCGACCGCCCGGCCGGCGACATCGTGGCGGACACCGTGCTCGTCGACAACCTCGGCGGCACCATCGAAGCGGTCGGCCACCTCGTGCGGCACGGCCACCGGCGGATCGCGTTCCTCGGCGACAGCCCGGACATCTTCACCGCCGCCGAACGCCTGCGCGGGTTCCGGGAAGGCTGTGTGCGCAACGGGATCTCCTACGACGAGAGCCTCGTGGCGATGCAGACGCCGACGCCGGAAACCGTCGGCCACGCGGTGCGCAAGCTGGTCGGCGGGCCGAATCCGGCCACCGCCGTGATCGCGGGCAACAACCGGGTCGCGGTGCACCTGCTGCGCACGCTCGCGCACGCCGAGCACCGGCCCGCGCTGGTGAGCTTCGACGATTTCGAACTGGCGGATCTGCTCGACCCGCCGGTCACCGTGATCGCCCACGACGTCAGCGCCCTCGGGCACGCAGCGGCCGAGCTGCTGTTCGCCCGGATCCAGGGAGATCAGTCCGCCCCGAGAAAGGTAGTTCTGCCCGTGCACCTAGTCGCCCGCGGTTCCGGTGAGGCCGCCCTGTGACCAAGCACCTCGAGCCGGTCGCGCTCCCGGCCAACCAGCCGCCGCAGTTCTACCGGGGCGGCGACGCGATCGCCGCCCTGCGCGGCGCCAGCGGCACCGACTCGAAGTTCGGGCCGGAGGACTGGGTCGGTTCCGTCACCACCATGTTCGGCCAGGAGACCAACGGTCTCACCAAGCTGCCCAGCGGGATCTGGCTGCGCGACGCGGTCGGCGGCGACCCGGACGCGTGGCTGGGCGCGGCGCACGTCGCCAAACTCGGCGACTCGACCGGCCTGCTGGTCAAGCTGCTCGACGCCGGACAGCGGCTTCCGGTGCACTTCCACCCGACGGATTCGTTCGCCCGCAAGCACTTCGACTCGCACTTCGGCAAGACCGAGGCGTGGATCGTGGTCGGCACCTACGGCGACGACCCGCGCGTGTACCCCGGTTTCCGGGAGACGCTGAGCAAGGAAACCGTCGCCGAATGGACCCGCGAACAGGACGCGCCGAGCATGCTGGGCGCGCTCAACAGCATCCCGGTGCAGGCGGGCGACACGGTCTACATCCCGGCCGGGCTGCCGCACGCGATCGGCGAGGGCGTGTTCGTGGTCGAACTCCAGCAGCCGACAGACTTCTCGCTGACCCTGGAGTGGCGTGATTTCCTCGCCTCGCCGGAAAAGGGCCACCTCGGCATCGGCTTCGACACCGCGATCGAAACGCTCGACACCTCGGGCTGGGACGAAGACCGGCTCAAGACGATCGTGAAGCACACCTCCGGCGACGAAGCGACCACAGTGGACTTGCTCGCGCCGGCCTCGGCGGAGTTCTTCCGCGCCGACCGCATTCAGTTGTCCGGCAACGCTTTCTCGCTCGACCCGTCGTTCAGCGTGCTCGTCGCGCTCGACGGCGAGGGCGCCTTGCGCACCGAGCGCGGCGGCGAGTTCCCGGTGGCGAAGGGCGACACCTACGCGGTGCCGTTCTCCGCGGGCCAGACCGAGTTGTCCGGCTCGCTCACCGTCGTCCGCTGCCGTCCGCCCGCCCCGGAAAGGAGTTAGCGCCGATGAGCGAGATCCTGCTCGAAGCGGTGGACCTGACCAAGCACTACGGATCGGTGGAAGCCTTGGGCGGCGCGTCTTTCCAGGCGCGCGCGGGCGAGGTGACCGCACTGATCGGCGACAACGGCGCGGGCAAGTCCACGCTCGTGAAGTGCCTGTCCGGGGCTGAACAACCGACGTCGGGCCGGATCTTGCTCGAGGGCGAGGAAGTCCATTTCGATTCGCCGGTGGCCGCGCGCCGGGCAGGCATCGAGACGGTGTATCAGGATCTCGCCGTTGCCCCGGACCTCGACCCGGCGGCGAATCTCTTCCTCGGCCGGGAAATCCCGCGCAAGGGCATCCTCGGCAAGCTCGGCATGCTCGACAAGGCGGAGATGCGCCGCCAAGCGGTCGCCGAGTTCGAAAAGCTCGGCGTCGAACTGCAGAGCACCGAGGTGTCGATCGGCTCGTTGTCCGGCGGGCAGCGGCAAAGCGTCGCGGTGGCGCGGTCGGTGGCGTGGGCGTCGAAGGTCGTGTTCATGGACGAACCGACCGCGGCGCTCGGCGTGCGGCAGCGCGAACGCGTGCTGGACGTGATCAAGAAGGTTCGCGACAAGGGCATCGCGGTGGTGCTGATCAGCCACAACATGCCCGAGGTGCTCTCGGTGGCGGACCGGGTCGAGGTGCTGATGCGGGGCAAGCGCGTCGCCAGGTTCGCCGGTGCGGACACGAAACTCGAGGATCTGGTCGCGGCGATGACCGGCGCGCTGGTCCAGGAGGAGGCGGTATGAGCACACAATCGCGCCAGCCTGCTCTTGCCGCCGACTGGGTGCGGGTATCCCGCAAGACACAGGAGGCGGCATGAGCGCACCGGTCAAGGACATCCAGACCGCGGTGGACGGCGAGTTCGTCAAGCCTCCGCTGGGAAAACGGCTCGTCGGGGCCAACACATTCTGGATCGCACTGGTGCTGATCGCGCTGATCGCGGTCTTCACCGCCATCGCGCCCGCCGAGTTCGCGACGCTGTTCACCTTCCAGACGCTGCTGATCGAAACGTCCGTGCTGCTGGTGCTTTCGGTCGGCATGACGTTCGTGATCATCACCTCCGGCATCGACCTCTCGGTCGGGTCGGTGCTGATCTTCGCCGGGATGGTCGCGGGCAAGACCATGGAATCCCTCAGCGGCGGCGACGCCTCGCACGCCGGCTGGGGCGTCATCACGGTCGGGCTCGTCGCGGCGGTGCTCGCGGGGACGATCTGGGGCCTGATCAACGGGTTCCTCATCGCGGTGGCGGGCATCCCGCCGCTGATCGTCACGCTCGGCACCATGGGCGCCGCGCTCGGCGTGTCGTACCTGCTCAACGGCGGGTCGGACGTGCGCAGCGTGCCCACTGAATTGAACAAGACCCTCGGTTACGGCACGTCGTTCGGCGGGGTCCCGAACCTCGTGCTGGTGGCCGTGGTGATCACGCTGATCGGCGCGTGGCTGCTGCACACCACACGGTTCGGCCGGTACACGTTCGCCGTCGGCTCGAACGCCGAGGCGGCGCGGCGGTCGGGCATCGGCGTGACCGCGCACCTGCTGAAGGTGTACCTGCTCACCGGTTTCCTGGCCGGGATCGCGGGTTTCATGTCGCTGGCGTACTACGCGTCGACCACGATCTCGGCGCACACCAACGACAATCTCAACGCCATCTCCGCGACGGTGATGGGCGGCACGAGCCTGTTCGGCGGCGTCGGCTCGATGCTGGGCACGGTGATCGGGGTGTTCATCCCGGCCGTGCTGAAGAAGGGCTTCAACATCACGCACGTGCAGGACTTCTGGCAGATGATCGCGGTCGGCGCGGTCCTGATCGCGGCGGTCTGGTTCGACCAGCGCCGCCGCCGCAAGCGCAACTCCCGCTGAATCGGTCCCCGAGTACAAAGAGGTGCTTACGATGAAATTCAGCAAGACCGTCCTCGCCGCGGGGACGCTCGCGTCCGCGGCGATGCTGGTGGCCGCGTGCGGGTCCGGGCAGGTGGGACAGAGCGGGTCCGGGGACAAGCCCGGCGGCGACTCCGCGAACAGCAAGAAACTCGCGCTGGTGCCGGGCGTGCAGGCGGAGCCGTTCTACATCTCGATGCAGTGCGGTGCGCAGGAAGAAGCGAAGAAGCTCGGCTACGAGCTGACCACGCAGGCGCCGCAGAAGTTCGACGCGGCCATGCAGACGTCGATCGTCAACGCGATGGGCTCCAACCCGCCCGCCGCGCTGCTCATCGCGCCGACTGACGACCAGGCGATGCTCGCGCCGATCCAGCAGGTGCACAACCGCGGCACGAAGATCGTCGAGGTCGACACTTCGCTCAAGGACAAGAGCGTCGCGGTGTCGTCGGTTTCCTCGGACAACGCCGAGGGCGGCAAGCTCGCCGCGCAGACGATGGCGAAGCTCGTCGGCGACAAGCCGGGTTCGGTGCTGGTCCTCGACACCATCGCGGGCACCTCCACCACCGCGGCCCGTGCGAAGGGGTTCGAGGACGAGCTGAAGAACCATCCGAACCTCAAGTCGGTGGGCATCCAGTTCACCCAGAACGAACCGGATCAGGCCGCGTCGAAGGTGACCGCGGCGCTGGCCTCGACACCGGACCTCGTCGGCATCTTCGCCACCAACCTCAACACCGGCGAGGGCGCGGCGACCGGCCTGCGCAACGCGGGCAAGATCGGCAAGGTCAACCTCGTCGGCTTCGACGCCAGCCCGTCCGAAGTGGACGGTCTGAAGAAGGGCGAGTACCAGGCGCTGATCGCGCAGGACCCGGCGCAGATCGGCACCAAGGGCGTCGATCAGGCGGTGGCCGCGCTCGAGGGCAAGCCGACCGAACGGGACCTGACCGCGCAACTGCACTCGATCACCAAGGACGACCTGGACGCCAATTCGAAGTACTTCTACAAGCAGAGCTGCTAATCTCAGGCTCGACGCGAAGGGGACTTTCCGCACGGAAAGTCCCCTTCGCCGTGTTCGGCGCTAGTATCTACTCCCCCAGGTACCCGAGGGGAGGCTCGTCGATGACCGAGAGTGCCCGGCTGCCGTGGCGCTCCCGCCCGGACGCCGTCGGCGTGCTCGGCGCGGCGCGGAAAGTCGCCGACGACCTGAAAGACGGCCTTTCCGGCGTCCGCGCCCGACGCGCCGCACACGGTCTGCGACGGCTGTTCGACGTCGCCGGGCTGGGGCTGTCCGATCTGTCCGGCACCCTGATGTGGTCTGGCCGCCCCGGCGCCGACGACGCCGTGTCCCAAATCCTGGACGACGTGCTGCACCAGGAAGAGCCGATCACCGTGCGTGGCGTGACAGCGGTTCCGTTGCACGTCCACGACGAACTGGCGGGCGCGTTGCTGCTGGTCGGCGAGGTCCCCGGCGCGGTGACACGGCAGGCGGCGGACCTGGTCGTCCAGTCTTTGGAACGGGGCCGGCTCGAAGCTTCGGCGGACCAAGCCGCGCAAGCCGAACTCCGGGCGCTCCGTGCGGAGATGTCCCCGCACTTCGTCTACAACGCACTCACCGTCATCGCGTCGTTCGTCCGCTCGGAACCGGACCGGGCCCGCGATCTGATGCTCGATTTCGCCGACTACACCCGCTACAGCCTGTCGAGGCACGGCGAGTACACCGTCGTCGCCGAGGAGTTCCGCGCGGTGGAAACGTATCTCGCGCTGCAGCGCGCGGTGCTGGGCGAACGGCTCAAGGTGCAGGTGCGGGTCGCACCGGAGGTGCTTGCGGTGGCGGTGCCGTACCTGGTACTCGAACCCCTCGTGGAAAACGCGATCCGGCACGGCATCGAGCCGCGGTCGGGCACCGGGCTCGTCCAGGTGCACGGACAGGCGGAAGGGAACGACTGCGTGATCAGCGTCGAGGACGACGGGGTCGGCATGGAGCCCGAGCGCGCCGCGGCCATCCTCGCGGGCAGCGGCGACGGCACCGGGCTCGGACTGGCCAATGTGGACAGACGATTGCGCACGGTCTACGGGGCCTGGTACGGGCTGACCGTGGAGACGGCGGTCGGCGAAGGCACCCGCGTCGTATTGCGCGTGCCGCGGTTCCAGCCGGGGGTGCTGCCGTGAGCGGGCTGCGGGTGCTGGCGGTCGACGATCTCGCGCCGGCATTGGACGAACTGTGCCGGATGCTGCGTGAGGCGCCGGAGGTCGGCGAGGTCGTCGGCGCGAGCGACGCACTGAAGGCATTGAAACTGTTGCAGGCAGACCATTTCGACGCGGTCTTCCTCGACATTTCCATGCCCGGCTTGGACGGGCTGGAACTCGCGTCGCTGCTGGCGAAACTGTCCGAACCGCCGGTGATCGTGTTCGTCACCGCACACGACGGGCACGCGGTGACCGCGTACGGCATCGGAGCGGTCGACTATCTGCTCAAGCCGGTGCGCACGGAACGGCTTTCCGCCGCGCTGGCGAAGGTGACTCGCTTGGTGCCGAGCGGCCGTCGACAGTCCTCTCCGGACGCGATGGCCGCGCTGCCGGTCGATTCCGGCGGCCGCACCCGGTATGTCCGCCGCGACGACGTGCTGTTCGCCGAAGCCAACGGCGACTACGTCCGGCTGCACACTCGCGGTGGCGTGCATCCGGTACGAATGCCGATCTCGCGGCTCGAAGAATATTGGGAAGGCACTGGATTTACCCGCGTGCACCGCGGATTCCTGCTTGCGGTGAGTGCGGTGCTGGAACTGCGAAGCGATACGACGGGCGGATTGCTGGCGCACACCGAGGCTGGTGACGTGCCGGTGAGCCGACGGCACGCACGCGATCTCCGGGACCGTTTGCTGGAAGCGGCGCAGCGCGGGCAACTCGGGAGCACCCGGTGAGCCGCCTGTGCTGCGCGGCTCGTGAGTGGCAATGCCGGTTAGAACCGGCGCCAGCACTCACGAGCGTTGCGCGGGAGGTCCGGTGAGCCGCACCAAACGCGTCGCCGTTACCAGTCCGCAGACGAGGCTCGCCCGGTCGCGGCGCCTCGAACGCGGCCGGTGGCGGATGCCCCGCCTGCGCGCGCCGGAAGCCGAACGCGCGGCGGTGCTGTACCGGATCCAGCGCCGTCGCGGAATCCCCGCGCTGGTCGCGATGTTCGTGCTGGTGCTGGGTTTGCCGGTGCTGTTCTCGCTCGCCCCGTCGCTGGACAGCGTGCGGTTGTGGGGAATTCCGCTGTCCTGGCTGCTGATCGCGGTCTTGCCGTACCCGGTGCTGGCCGGGCTCTCGTGGTGGCAGCTGCGGCGAGCGGAGAAGATCGAGGACGATCGGTGAGCGGCCCAGCGCTTGCGCCCCAATGCCACATTGGGTGCGCAACCGGAGCGGGCCGGAGGGGCGGGGCCGGATAGATGGACATCGCGCTCGCGGTAGCGCCGGTCGTCCTCGTCACGCTGCTCATCGGCGTGCGCGGGGTCGCCGCCATGCGCACCACGTCCGACTTCCTGGTGGCGTCCCGGCGAATCTCGCCCTTCGTCAACTCCGCCGCCGTCTCCGGGGAATACCTCTCCGCCGCATCATTCCTCGGCGTCGCCGGGCTCATGGTGAAGGACGGCGTCGGCGCGCTCTGGTACCCCGTCGGCTTCACCGCGGGATACGTCGCGATGCTGGTCCTCGTCGCCGCGCCCATGCGCAGATCCGGCGCGCTGACCGTCCCCGACTTCGCCGAAGCGCGCCTCGCCTCCCCCGCGCTACGCCGTCTCGCCGCGGTTGTCGTGCTGGTGATCGGAACCATCTACGTAGTCCCGCAATTCCGTACCGCCGGGCTGGTGCTCACCGCGGTCGGCGGGACGCCGTACTGGGTCGGCGTGGTCATCGCGGGCACCGCGGTCAGCGTCACGCTCGCGCTCGGCGGGATGCGCGCGGCGACCTACGTCCAGGCGTTCCAGTTCTTCCTGAAACTCGTGCTTTTCCTCGTTCCCGCGCTGTGGCTGGTGCTCCAGATCGGCGCCGAAACCCGCGACGCGAGCCTCCACCCGGTCGAGTTCACCCGCTTCTCGCACGCCACCCCGGTGCAGTTCGACCACGACGTCACCCTGACCTTCCGCGAACCCACCGCGATCGAGGACCGCGGCACAGTTCCGCCCGGACAACTGGTGGTGCACAAGGGAGAACAGCTCACCTTCGCCGCCGGTGCACAAGTCCCCGGCGTCAGCGGAGAGGTCGCGCTCGGCGGGCCGGACTGGCAGCGTCCGCTGCTGGAAATCGACAAGGGATACCCGCTGCTCGGCACCTGGGCGGTCCTCATCGCGACCGTCCTCGGCACGATGGGTCTCCCCCACGTCCTGATGCGCTTCCACACCAGTCCGGACGGTCGCGCCGCGCGCCGCACCGCCGCGATCACCGTGGCGCTGCTCGGGGTCTTCTACCTTTTCCCCGGCATCTACGGTGTCCTCGGCCGGGTGCTCGTGCCGCAGTTGTATTTGTCCGGCAACACCGACACCGTGGTCGTCGCGCTCCCCTCGCAAGTCGACCACAGCTGGGCAGGGCAGTTGTTCACCGCTTTGCTCACCGCGGGCGCGTTCGCGGCGTTTCTGGCGACGTCGCTCGGGTTGCTGCTGGTGATGTCCGGCGCGCTCGCCTACGACCTGATGCCCGGTGGCCTGCGCCGGCTGCGGGTGACGGTCGTGTTCGCCGCGATCGCGATGGTGCTGCTCGCGCTGCCGTCCGCGCGGCTCGACGCCGGAGTGCTGGTGACCTGGGGGTTCACCGTCGCCGCGTCTACGTTCTGCCCGCTGCTCGTGCTCGGCATCTGGTGGCAGCGGCTCACCGCGGCGGGCGCGATCGCCGGAGTGCTGACGGGGCTGGCCGCCTCGTCCGGGTCAATCCTGTTCGCGCTGGCCGGCCCCTCGATGCAAGGTTGGGTGGCGATCTTGGTCTCGCAACCGGCACCCTGGTCGGTACCGCTCGCCTTCGGCGTGATGATCACGGTGTCACTGCGCGGGCGCCCACCGTCCTGGGCCGGGGCCGCGATGCTGCGGCTGCACCTCGACGAACGCCCTTCGTCCGCTTCCGGTGACCGTTCGTCAACCGTTCGTCGCGCGGCGAGGCGTTTGAGCCGCTGACGGTTTCCCTGGCTCGGAGTCCTCCCTACTGTGTCGCGGACCACATCCGCAGCGTCGCACAAGGGAGATCCCATGAGCGCAGGCGACCCGTCCGGCGCCCCGCCGGACTCGACCTGGGAGCAGGTGCACGACAGCGCCGAGTTCCGCCAACTCCGCGGCAGGCTCCGCCGGTTCGTGTTCCCGATGGCCGGACTGTTCCTCGCCTGGTACCTGCTCTACGTCCTGCTCGCCGACTACGCGCACGGCTTCATGAGCACGAAGATCGCGGGCAACTTCACCGTCGGCCTCCTCTTCGGGCTGCTGCAGTTCGTGTCCACGTTCCTCATCACGTGGCTGTACGTGCGCTACGCCAACAAGAACCTCGACCCGCTCGCCGAGCGGATCAAGGACGACATCGAGAACCCGGCGAAGGAGGGCGCATGAGCACGCTCGCCGCGAGCGTCGAGGGCAGCAACCCGACTCTCAACATCACGATCTTCGCGCTGTTCGTGGTCATCACCCTGGTGATCGTGTTCCGCGCGAGCCGCAACACGAAGACCGCGTCGGACTACTACGCGGCGGGCCGCGCGTTCACCGGGCCGCAGAACGGCATCGCGATCTCCGGCGACTACCTGTCGGCGGCGTCGTTCCTCGGCATCGCCGGCGCCATCGCGGTGTACGGCTACGACGGGTTCCTGTACTCGATCGGCTTCCTGGTGGCGTGGCTGGTCGCGCTGCTGCTGGTGGCGGAACTGCTGCGCAACACCGGCAAGTTCACCATGGGCGACGTGCTGGCGTTCCGGATGAAACAGCGTCCGGTGCGCGCGGCGGCAGCGATTTCGACGCTCGTGGTGTCGTTCTTCTACCTGCTGGCGCAGATGGCGGGCGCGGGCGGGCTGGTCGCGCTGCTGCTGGGCATCGACGGCAAGGCCGCACAGTCGCTGGTGATCGCGGTGGTCGGCGTGATCATGATCGCCTACGTCCTGATCGGCGGCATGAAGGGCACCACCTGGGTCCAGATCATCAAAGCGGCGCTGCTGATCGTCGGCGCGCTCGCCATGACGCTGTGGGTGCTCGGCAAGTACGGCTTCAACTTCTCCTCGCTGCTGCAAGGCGCGGTCGACAAAGCAGGCCAGGCCGGCGAAGCGCTGCTCGGACCGGGCAAGCAGTACGGCAAGGACGGCACGACGAAGCTGGACTTCTTCTCCCTCGGCATCGCGTTGGTGCTGGGCACCGCGGGCCTGCCGCACGTGCTGATGCGCTTCTACACGGTGCCGACCGCGCGCGAGGCGCGTCGTTCGGTGGTGTGGGCGATCGTCCTGATCGGCGTGTTCTACCTGTTCACTCTGGTGCTCGGCTACGGCGCGGGCGCGCTGGTCGGGCCGGACGCGATCAAGAAGGCGCCCGGCGGCGTGAACTCCGCGGCTCCGTTGCTGGCGCTGAACCTCGGCGGCCCGGTCCTGCTCGGGCTGATCTCGGCGATCGCGTTCGCCACGATCCTCGCCGTGGTCGCGGGATTGACGATCACCGCGTCCGCCTCGTTCGCGCACGACGTCTACGCGAACGTGCTGAAGAAGGGCAAGGCCAACACCGGTTCGGAGGTCCGCGTCGCGCGGATCACCGCCGTGGTGATCGGCATCGTCGCGATTCTCGGCGGCATTCTGGCGAACGGGCAGAACGTCGCGTTCCTGGTGGCGCTGGCCTTCGCGGTGGCGGCTTCGGCGAACCTGCCGACGATTCTGTACTCGCTGTTCTGGAAGCGGTTCAACACCCAGGGCGCGCTGTGGAGCATTTACGGCGGGCTGATCGTGACGATCGTGCTCATCGTGTTCTCGCCCGCCGTTTCCGGGAAGCCGGTCGACCCGAAGACGGGCAAGAGCGCGTCGATGCTGCAGGGCGTGGACTTCCACTGGTTCCCGCTCGACAACCCGGGTCTGGTCTCGATCCCGATCGCGTTCATCCTCGGCTGGCTGGGCACGATCCTGTCGAAGGAACACGACAAGGCGAAGTTCGCCGAAATGGAAGTACGGGCGCTGACCGGCGCTGGCGCGGAAAAGGCCGTGCAGCACTGAGTTTTGCCCCGCCGAAAACCGCTGGGCGCCGCTTTCGCCGCGGCGCCCAGCGGTTTTCACGACGGCAGCTTCCCCTGCGCGATCCCTTCGAGCGCGCCTTCCAGCACCCGGCGGAGATACCGCCACAACCCGGCCCCCAGCGAAATCCGGGCTACCCCCAGTTCGGCAAGCCCGGCCAGCCCCGGACCGCCGGGAAGCGCCGAAGCATTGACCGGACCGCCCACCTGACGGACGAATTCGGCCAGCACTTCAGGCGAACGCACGAGAATCGGGTAGACGCAGTCGGCCCCGGCTTCGAGATACGCGCGCCCGCGAGCCACGGCGTCGGCGAGCACGGCTTGTTCGTCCGTTGCCCCGAGGAACGAATCCACGCGCGCGTTGACCACCAGCCCGTCACCAGCCGCCCGGCGCAGCTCGGCGAGCCACTCCGCTTGCTCCGCCGCCGGTCGCAGCGCGCCCTTGCCATGGTCGGTGTCCTCGACGTTGCAGCCGACCGCACCGATTTCCTTCAGCCGGGCAGCGAGGTCCGCCGGAGCCAAGCCGTAACCGGCCTCGGCGTCCACGGTCACCGGCACCGCCACCGCGTCCGCGATCCGCTTGGCCGCGGCGAGCATCTCGTCCGCCGACGCGCCTTCGTGGTCCGCTTTCCCGAGCGCCGCCGCGACCGCCGCGGAACTCGTTGCCACCACCGGGAATCCGGCGGTTTCCACTGCCTTCGCGGTATCCGCGTCCCAAGCGTTCGGCAGGATCAACGGTTTCCCGGGCACATGCAGCGCCCGCAGCAGCTCAGCGCTCACTCCGCACGCTCCGGCAACTCGGCGTGGCTCGCGACCATGAGCCGGTTCCAGGTGTTGATGGCGACGACGCACCACGCGAGCGCGCGGTACTGGTCCTCGGTGAACACGCGGACCGCCTCGGCGTAGACGTCTTCGGGAACGTCCTTGTGGTCCGAGATGAGGGTCATCGCCTCGGTGTACGCGAGCGCGGCGCGTTCCTGCTCGGTGAACAGTTCGGTCTCGCGCCATCCCTCAAGCACGAAAAGCCGTCGCGGCGATTCCCCGGCTTCGACGGCCATCGCCGCGTGCATGTCGAGGCAGTAAGCGCATCCGTTGATCTGCGACGCGCGCATTTTGACCAGCTCGATGAGCTTCACGTCGAGCCCCGCGTTCGCGCTGGCCTTCTTCACCTCGCCTTGCAGGTGGGACATCGCTTGATACAACCCGCCGGTGGCGAGCGCGATTCGCTTCGTCATGCCGATTACGCTAATCGGGATTGGCCTAGGCGGGTGGTCCAGTTCGAGGTGGGTCCCGTGGGCCAGTCAGCGCGCTTCGGTCAAGGGAGAACGCTGCGGGACAAGACCAGTTCGGGTCGCGCGCCTGATCGACCGGCCGCGCGCGACCCCGTCCCGGTCAGCGGCCGCAGAACAGGCACAGCGGCAGAACCAGCTCCAGATCCGTCTTCCGCACCGGCTTCCCGTCCACCGGCGTCTTCCCCGGCGGGGTGTCCGCGGACGGCTGGATGCCGCCCGCCGCGACGCGGTCCAGGGTGCGCAAACCAGCCGAGCCGACCGTGCCGAAGACCGTGTAGTTCGGCAGCAGGCTGGAATCCCCGTACACCACGAAGAACTGCGATCCGTTCGTGTCCGGGCCGGCGTTCGCCATGGCCAGCAGGCCGCGCGCGTACGTGCGGCGCTTGCCGGTCGGGTCGGACGGGGCGGGCGGGAGCGTCGTCGGGAGTTCGTCGCGGAACTTGTAGCCCGGGCCGCCCTCGCCGGTGCCGGACGGGTCGCCGCACTGCAGGACCTTCAGCGTCGGGTACGCGGTGAGCCGGTGGCAAGTCGTCTGGTTGTAGAAGCCGTGCGCGGCCAGGTGCAAGAAGCTCTGCACGGTGCACGGAGCCTGCGCGCGGTCGAGCCGCAGCGGGAGCAGGCCCTGGTTGGAGAAGACGGCGACGTCGACGCTGCCGTGGTCCGGCGTGTGCTTCGGGTCGCGCGGCAGGGAAACCGGGCGCACCGCGGGGTCGTCCGGAGTCGGGGTGTACTGGCACGGCCCCGAGGCGACCTTCGGCGGCGCCTCAGCCGCCGAAGCCGGTACAGCCACGGCGACCAGCGACAACGCGGTCAGCACGGACACGAGCAGTCTTTTCATTCCGGTTCCCTCCCAGTGCACGGAGGATCGCAGTATAGGGACGGGAAACTGCCTGCGCTTCCGGCGAAAGTCGCAACCTGACCGGCTGTCAGCGGGGTCGTGAGTGTCTACGCCGGTTAGCACCGGCATTGCCGCTCACGAGGTTTTCAGCTCCGCGATCAGCCGGTCCGCCGCCGCGAACGGGTCCAGTTCCCGGGCCACCACTCGCGCCGCCAAGTCGCTCAGCCGATCGCCGTCCCGGAGGTCCGCCAGTTCCGCGTGCAGCCTCCGCAACGCGATCGCGGCGACCTCCTCCCGGGCGCGAGCGGCGCGGCGGCGGTCCAATTCCCCGTGTGCCACAAGCCATTCATGATGCGTCCGCAACGCCGACACCACTTCGTCGACGCCCTCGCCCTTCGCCGCCACCGTGCGGACGATCGGCTGCCGCCAGCTCGGCCCGCGCAGTTCGCGGCGGGCCAGGGTGATCATCTGCTTGAGGTCGTGCACCGTCGCGTCGGCGCCGTCGCGGTCGGCTTTGTTGACCACGAACACGTCCGCGATCTCCAGCACCCCGGCTTTCGCCGCCTGGATGCCGTCGCCCATTCCCGGAGCCAGCAAAACCACGGTGGTGTCGGCCAGTTTCACAACGTCCACTTCGGACTGTCCAACCCCGACAGTCTCGATCAGCACGACATCGAAACCGGCCGCGTCCAGCACCCGCACCGCCTGCGGGGTCGCCCACGAAAGCCCGCCGAGGTGTCCCCGGGTCGCCATCGAGCGGATGAACACGCCGGGATCGGTGGCGTGCTCGGTCATCCGGATCCGGTCGCCGAGCAACGCACCGCCGGAGAACGGCGACGACGGGTCGATCGCCAGCACCCCGACGCGCAAACCCTCGCCGCGCAAGGCGGTGAGCAGCGCGGACGTCGAGGTTGACTTGCCGACCCCGGGCGGGCCGGTGAGCCCGACGACGCGGGCGCGCCCGGTACAGGGCGTCAAAGCGCGGGCGATGTCCGCGACTTGCGGCGACGAAGCAGTGTCCGACTCGATAAGCGAAATGAGCCGGGCGACCGCGCGCGGTTGTCCTTCCCGCGCGCGGCCGACCAGCTCGTCGAGGTCCGGGCCGGCCAACTTACGCCGACGGGACGCGGATCAGCAGCGCGTCGCCCTGTCCGCCGCCACCGCACAGTGCGGCCGCACCGAGGCCGCCGCCGCGCCGGCGCAGCTCGTGCACCAGGTGCACGGCCAGCCGCGCGCCGGAAGCGCCGATCGGGTGGCCGAGCGCGATCGCGCCGCCGTTGACGTTCACCTTCGACTCGTCCAGCCCGAGCTTCTCGCTCGACACCAGGCCGACCGCGGCGAACGCCTCGTTGATCTCCACCAGGTCCAGGTCGCCGACGTCCAGCTTCGCCTTCTTCAGCGCGGCGCGGATCGCGTTCGACGGCTGCTCGTGCAGGCTCGCGTCCGGACCGGCGACGACGCCGTGCGCGCCGATCTCGGCCAGCGGCGTGATGCCCAGCTCGGCCGCCTTCTCCGGGCTGGCCACGATCACCGCGGCCGCGCCGTCGGAGATCTGCGACGCCGAACCGGCGGTGATGGTGCCGTCCGGGGCGAACGCCGGACGCAGCTTCGCGAGGCTCTCGCCGGTGGTGTCGGCCCGCACGCCCTCGTCGGTGGAGAACACGACCGGGTCGCCCTTGCGCTGCGGGATCGACACCGGCGCGATCTCCTCGCGGAAGAACCCGGCCTCGATCGCCGCCGCGGCCCGCTGGTGCGAACGCGCGGAGAACGCGTCCTGCTGCTCGCGGGTGACGCTGTAGCGGCCGTTGTGCTTCTCTGTCGAAACACCCATCGCGACCTGGTCGAACGCGCAGAACAGGCCGTCGTAGGCCATGTGGTCGACCAGCGTGGTGTCGCCGTACTTGAACCCGGAGCGCGACTTCGGCAGCAGGTGCGGGGCCTGCGTCATCGACTCCTGGCCGCCCGCGACGACGAGGTCGAACTCGCCCGCGCGGATCAGCTGGTCGGCGAGCGCGATCGCGTCGAGGCCGGACAGGCAGACCTTGTTGATGGTCAGCGCCGGGACGTCCATCGGGATGCCCGCGGCGACCGCGGCTTGGCGCGCCGGGATCTGGCCCGCGCCGGCGGTGAGCACCTGGCCCATGATCGTGTACTGGACCTGGTCCGGGGAGACGCCGGCCCGTTCGAGCGCGGCCTTGATCGCGATCCCGCCCAGCTGGGCTCCCGAGAAGTCCTTCAACGAGCCGAGCAGTCGCCCGATCGGGGTACGGGCAGCGCCCAGGATCACGGAACCGGACACGACGTCCTCCAAAGCATCGGTGCACTGGCAGTGTTCCCACGATACGGCCTGCGCGGGGTTCCCGGCGCGTCTTGATGGAGCCAGTGTGAGGGGGCGCACGCGGGGTTCCGCGAGGCCCGGCGGGGCTTATCCTCCCCGGTATGGACACCGAGCCCAGCGCATCCGTGCTCAAGCCGTTCGTGACCGCGATCGACCACGTCGGCATCGCCGTGCCCGACCTCGACGCGGCCATCGCCTTCCACCGCGACCACTTCGGCCTGGAGGTCGCGCACGAGGAGGTGAACGACGAGCAGGGCGTGCGCGAGGCGATGCTGCGCGCGCCGGGTACCGCGGGCACCGAGACGATGATCCAGCTGCTGGCCCCGTCCCGGGACGATTCGACGATCGCCAAGTTCATCGGCCGCAACGGTCCCGGCCTGCAGCAGCTCGCGCTGCGAGTGTCCGATGTGGACGCCGCGGCGGCGGCGCTTCGCGCGCAGGGGCTGCGGTTGCTGTACGACGCGGCCAAGCGCGGGACCTCGAACAGCCGGGTCAACTTCGTGCATCCGAAGGACGCGGGCGGGGTTCTGGTCGAACTGGTGGAGCCCGCCGCCTCGCACTGAACCGCGCCCCAATGTGGCATTGGGTGCATCTGACGCACCGAACGCCACATTGGGTGCATCGCATGCACCCAATGCCACATTGGGGAAGCTTCGGGCGCGAAGGCCGCGGTGCGGTTCTCACACCGCCGAAGCAGGCGGGTTGCCCTTGGCCGCCCGCGCCGACAGCGCGTTCGCCACGAAGGTCAGCTCGCCGTCGAACTCCGCGGGCCGGTCGTCGCCGGTGTGCCGGGCTGTCGCGTGCCGGTGGGTGACCGCGCGGGCCAAAAGCCCGGACGCGTTGTCGATGTCCGCTCCGGCGAGCCGCCCGCCGGCGGCGGCCACGATCACCGACCGCATCAGCCGGACCAGTTGCTGGAACCGTTCGGACAGCGCGTCGCGGACCACGTGATGGGTGTCGGCCTCGCGCCACAGCAGGTGCGACAGGCCCAGCGAGCCGGTGAACCGGCGGTCGAGTTCGCCGACCAGCCTGCGCAGGGAACCCGCCAGGTCGCCGGGGACGACGACCGCGGCGGGTTCGATGCGTTCGTCCGGCAGCCGGTCGACCAGAGCGGCCAGCAGGTCGGACTTGCGGCGGAAGTAATAGTGGACCAGGCCCTTCGGGACCCCGGCGCGCTCCGCGATGCGGGACGTCGGGGTCGCTTCGAAGCCGGACTCGGCGAACAGCTCCTCCGCCGCGCACAGGATCCGTTCCTTCGCCGAGTCGTCGGTCATCTCACCTTTCCCAACCAGGGCGTCGCTGCCCCGTCAGTGCTGGCCCGCCATCCGGTGGGCGGCGTTGGCCTCCGGCATCGCGGCCGCGCCGGCGATGATCGTCAGCGCACCGCCGACCCAGGACGTCCACGACGCCCCGTTGAATTCCGTATACCCCATCACCCACGGCGCGATGAACAGCAACGCGCCGAGGACGATCTGCACGCCCTCGCCGTAAACCATGCTCGGCGCCGCGAGCGACACCAGGCCGTCGATCGCGATCAGCGCACCGAGGACCACCATCGTCCACACCATCGTGGTGTTCGTGCTCAGCCAAAGGGGTGAAAGAGCGGCGACAACACCGATGACGACCTCGGCCCAGTCGTAGGGCCGCGTCCAGGCGCGCGTCGAGACTTCACTCATTCGTGCTCACCTCCGCCGGAAAAGAGCCGTTCAGGGAGATTTCCCACTGCCGACTATGCGCCTTGACTGGCCAGGCGGTCAAGATTCGTTGGTCACACTTCGACTCGTCCATAAGGCCTCTGTCTCGTACAGTGAGGCACCCGGTTACCGACGAGTAATTTCGTCCAGTCGCGCCGCGACCGACCCCTGGAGGTTCCCGATGACGCACCTCGACGAGATCCAGCAGGCGATCCTCGACGGCCGCCTCGACGCGATCGCCGAGCTGCCCGTGCCCGAGAGCTACCGGGGCGTCACCGTGCACGCAGACGAGGTCGACATGTTCGAGGGCCTCGAAAGCCGGGACAAGGACCCGCGCCGCTCGCTGCACGTCGACGAGGTCCCGACGCCGGAGCTCGGCCCCGGCGAGGCGCTGGTCGCGGTGATGGCCAGCGCGATCAACTACAACACTGTCTGGACGTCGATCTTCGAGCCGATCCCGACGTTCAAGTTCCTGCGCAAGTACGGGAAGCTCTCGCCGCTGGCCAAGCGGCACGACCTGCCGTATCACGTGGTCGGCTCGGACCTGTCCGGCGTCGTGCTGCGCACCGGCGCGGGCGTGCACAACTGGAAGCCCGGCGACGAGGTCGTCGCGCACTGCCTGAACGTCGAGCTGGAAGGCCCGGACGGGCACAACGACACGATGCTCGACACCGAGCAGCGGATCTGGGGCTTCGAGACGAACTTCGGCGGGCTCGCCGAGGTCGCGCTGGTCAAGGCGAACCAGCTCATGCCGAAGCCGGCGCACCTGACCTGGGAGGAATCCGCCTCCCCGGGGCTGGTGAACTCGACCGCGTACCGGCAGTTGGTGTCGCGCAACGGCGCGGACATGAAGCAGGGCGACGTCGTGCTGATCTGGGGCGCGTCGGGCGGCCTCGGTTCGTACGCGACGCAGTACGCGCTCAACGGCGGAGCGATCCCGGTGTGTGTCGTGTCCAGCCCGGAGAAAGCGGAGATCTGCCGGAAGCTCGGCGCGGAGCTGATCATCGACCGCACCGCGGAGGGCTACCAGTTCTGGAAGAACGAGAACGAGCAGGACCCGAAGGAATGGCAGCGGTTCGGCGCGAAGATCCGCGAGCTGACCGGCGGCGAGGACCCGGACATCGTGTTCGAGCACCCGGGCCGCGAGACCTTCGGCGCGTCCGTTTACGCCGCGCGCAAGGGCGGCACCATCGTCACCTGCGCGTCCACCTCGGGCTACATGCACCAGTACGACAACCGGTACCTGTGGATGAACCTCAAGCGGATCATCGGCTCGCACTTCGCGAACTACCGCGAATCGTGGGAGGCCAACCGGCTGATCGCGAAGGGCCTCATCCACCCGACGCTGTCGAAGACGTACTCGCTCGAGGAGACCGGCCAGGCCGCCCTTGACGTGCACCGCAACGCGCACCAGGGCAAGGTCGGCGTGCTCGCGCTCGCCCCGGAAGAAGGACTCGGCGTGCGCGACGAGGAGCTGCGCGCGAAGCACCTCGACGGCATCAACGCCTTCCGCGGTGCGTGAAGGCAGACCACCTGCCCGATCGGTCCGGCCGCTCGGCGCACGAGCGGCCGGACCCCGTGGGTGCTCACCCGTCCGTGACCGCGGAGCGACTACGGTGGTGTCATGAGTCTTGGCGATGAACGCGAACTCGTGCCGCTGGGAGCCGGCTTCGACGTAGCGAAGCGGGGGTACAGCCGGGCCCAGGTCGACGAGCACCTGGAACGGCTCGACGGCGACCTGAAGATGCTCACCGCCGACCGCGACGCCGCCATCGCCCAAGCCGGCGATCTGGCCCGGCAGCTGGAGGTCGCGCGCGGCGAGATCGCCGATCTGCGCGGTCAGGTCGACCGGCTCGCGCAGCCGCCGACGAGCGTCGAGGGCCTGTCCGAACGCCTCCAGCGGATGCTGCGGCTGGCCCAAGACGAGGCCGCCGACACGCGCGCCCGCGCCGAGGCCGAGGCGGGTCACATCCGGGCCAAGGCGGAGACCGACGCCAGCGCCATGCGCGCCCGGTACGAGCAGTTGCTCACCGAACTCGACCTGCGCCGCAAGGAAATGGAAGCCGAGCACCGCAAGGTGCTCGAGGACGCGCGCGCCGAGGCCAAGCGGATCACCGACGAGGCCGAGGCCGAGCGCAAGAAGCTAGACGCGGAGTCCGAGGCCCGCCGCACGCAGGTCGAGGAAGACTTCGAGATCGCGATGGCGACCCGCCGCGCGGAGGCGATGCGCGTGCTGGCCGAGCAGGAGGCGGCCAGCAAGGCGGAAGCCGAGCGCCGGGTCCGCGAGGCCGCCGAGGACGCGGCCGCGATCCGGGCGAAGGTGCTGGAAGAGGAGACCGCCGCCAAGGCCGACATCGACCGCCGCCAGCGCGAATCGGTCGCCGACGCGAACAAGCGCCGCCAGGACTCGATCACCGAGGCCAACGCGCGGCTCGCGGAAGCGGCCGACGAGGCCCGCCGCCGCGTCCGCACGGCCACCGACGAGTCCAACCGCCGGATCACCCAGGCGAACGAGCGGGTCGAGGCCCTGCGCAGCGTGCGGGCGAGCCTGGCCGAACAGGTCCGCTCGGCGCGCACGGTGCTGGCCGAGGCACAGCACGTGCTCGGCGAGATGGACGGCGAGGTGCCCGCGGACATCAAGGCCGAGACCGCCAACGGGTCCGGTCCGAAGTCCGGCACGAACGGATCTCCGGCCGGCTCGAAGGCCGGCGGTACCGCTTCGGGTGCGCAAAACAGCAAGCCCAGCACTCCGGCCGGGCAGAACTCCGCTGGTCAGGGCGGCAAGAACGCCCCGGCGAACAGCGGAAAGCCCGCGGCGAGCGGCGATGTCGAGCAGACCGTCCGGCTGCGCACGTCCGACGTGCCCAAGCCGCAGCCGCAACCGCGCCCGGCGGGAAAACCGACTGGCGAGTAACCTTCCCCCGCGAAGGGGCCGCGCCGCCCCGCTGACCGATTCGCCGGGAGGTAGTGGATGGCTGTCTATCGGACTGTGGTGGTGGGCACGGACGGGTCCGACTCGTCCTTCGCCGCGGTGGACAAGGCGGCCGGGGTGGCCGCCGACGCGGGGGCGACGCTCGTCGTCGTCTGCGCGTACCACCCGGCCAGCCGCCAAGACGTGGAACGCGCGCAGGACGAACTGGGCGACGAGGCCTACCAGGTAGTCGGCTCCGCGCCCGCTGAGGACACGCTGCAGTCCGCGCGGGACCGCGCGGCGAAGGCCGGCGCCACGAACATCGAAACGGTCGCGCTGGAGGGTCAGCCGGTCGACATGCTGCGCAAGGTCGTGAAGGACCGCTCGGCTGATCTCCTGGTGGTCGGCAACCGCGGGCTCAACACCCTGACCGGGCGGATCCTGGGCTCGGTGCCGTCGGAGGTGGCCCGGAAGTCGGGCGTCGACGTGCTGATCGTGCACACCACCTGAGGCCGTGGCCGATTCTTCCCGGGACCTGCAGCAGCGGCTGGAACGCGCCCTGCTGGGCGGCCCCCGCCGCTACACCCGGCTCGAGGTAGCCAAACGAGCCGGAGTACCCGAAGAACGCTCGCGCCGGCTGTGGCGGGCGCTGGGTTTCGCCACCGTCGAAGACGACGAGATGGTGTTCACCGACGCCGACGTCGAAGCCATGCGCATCGCCGACGGTCTGGTGAGTTCCGGGTTGGTCGCGCCCGGAATGGAAGTCGCGGTGACCCGTGCCCTCGGCCAGCATCTTTCCCGGCTGGCCGAGTGGCAGGTCCACATGCTGTGGTCGCTGATCACCGAAAACCCGGAGCTGGCCCGCAGCGACCGCCAGGTCACCCGCCTGGTCGAGCGCCTGCTCCCCGAACTGGAGCAAGTGCAAAACTACGTCTGGCGCCGCCACCTGGCCGCTTTCGCGGGCCGCGCCTTCGCCAGCCCCGACGAGGACCTGGAAACGCGCGCCCTGGTCGTCGGCTTCGTGGACATGGTCGGCTACACCAGATTCACCAGGGAAGCCGACGAAGAAGAACTGACCCAGGTCCTGGACGGCTTCGAATCCCTGGCCACTGAAGTCATCGCGGAACACCACGGCCGAGTCGTGAAAATGATCGGCGACGAAGTCCTCTTCGTCACCGACACTCCCGCCGACGGCGCCGAAATCGCCCTGACGCTAGCCGAACGCACCGGCGAAGACGGCGGCCTCCCAGCAGTCCGGGCCGGAATGGCGTCCGGGAGGGTCCTTTCCCGCTTCGGCGACGTCTACGGCTCCGTGGTGAACCTGGCTGCCCGGCTCACTTCAGCCGCGCGCCCCGGGACCGTGCTGGTCGATCGCGAACTGGCCGGGGAACTGGAATCGCTGCCACAGTTCGATCTCCGCACCCGCCGCCCGATCGCGGTGCGCGGCTACAACCGCCTCCGCCCGTCAGCCCTCCGCAGGGCCAAGGACAAACCCACCGGCCGCTTCGCGTCGTCCCAGCAGCTGGCCGCGGAAATGCTAGGCCTAGGCGACCCCGCCCCGCCCGAAACCCCACAACCAGACGACTTCCCCACCCCCGCCGCGCCACGCAAACGCCGCCGGCGCCGCTAACCCCGTTCCGCACGACCCGCCGCCGGTCGTGAGGGACCCCTTCCCGGACTTAGCTTCCCTCAAGGAGCCCTCCACAGCCCGCCGCCCACCCCGCGCCGGATGCCGCCCCAATGCGGCATTGGGTGCGTCAGACGCACCGAACGCCACATTGGGTGCGTCCCACGCACCCAACGCCACATTGGGGCGCAAGCCCCACCACCTACGACACCGCAGCCGATGCACCCAACCATCGAGGCACCCAGCCCCTCCCCCGCACCCCGATACGAAGCCTCCCTGCGGTCTGGGGGTGCTTGTCAAGGCATCTTTCCCGCCTTGACAAGCACCCCCAGACCGTCAGCACAATCAAGCTTCGGGGTGCCCCACGCAACCACCAGCGATGTCGCCGCCAGGCGACGAGCATTCAAGCGTCAAAATCCACAGTAACCCGCTCAGAAACCGGATGAGACTGACAGGTCAGCACAAACCCAGCCTCCACCTCAGCCTTCTCCAACGCGAAATTCCGCCGCATGTCAACGGAACCCTCAGTCACCTTCGCCCGGCAGGTCCCGCAAACCCCGCCCTTGCAAGCAAATGGCAAGTCCGGCCGAAACCGCTGAGCCCCATCCAGCACCGAAGACTCACGGGGCAAATTCATCGTCGTAGACCGACCGTCCAGCACCAACGTCACCTCAGCCGAAGCACCGGCAACAGCGGGATCAACATGCTTGACCGGCTCCGGCGGCACATCGTCCACATAGAACAGTTCCTGATGAATCCGTTCCCCGGGAACCCCCAACGCGCCAAGAAGATCCTGCGCGGAAGCGACCATCCCAAACGGCCCGCAAAGCCAGAAATGGTCAACATCCTCAACCGGCACGATCGACTCGAACAACGCACGCAGCTTGTCCGCATCCAACCGCCCAGTGAACAACTCGGCCTCGCGCGGCTCCCGGGACAGCACATGCACCAGCTCAAGCCGCGCCGGATACCGATCCTTCAAATCAGCCAGATCATCAGCGAACATCACCGTGTCGGTACGCCGATTCCCATACAGCACAGTCACCGAAGCATCCGGCGTCGCCAGCAGAGAGGCCGCAATAGACAACACCGGCGTAATCCCAGATCCAGCAGCGATCAGCACATGGTGACCGCCAGCAGCAAGATCCGGAGTAAACGAGCCGGTCGGCGCGGAGACCTCAACAGTGTCCCCAGGACGAACCTCATTGACCAGCCAAGACGAGAACACCCCGTCCGGCACGAGACGCACGCCGACGCGCGGGCGCTCTCCGGCCGGGGCGCAGATGGAGTACGAGCGGCGCTCGTCGCGCCCGTCCACCACCCGGCGCAGGGTGAGCGACTGCCCAGGCGCGAAGGCATAAGTCTCGGCAAGCTCGGGAGGCACGTCGAAGGTGACGGCCACGGCGTCGTCGCAGAGCCGCTCAACCTCAGCCACCCGCAACGAATGGAATCCGGCACGGCGGGAAACGGTGGCAGTCACTCAAATCTCCTTGACGTGTTCGAACGGCTCCCAGCAGGACCGGCAGCGCCGCAAGGCTTTGCAGGCAGTCGCACTGAACCGGGACTGCTCCTCGGTATCCGAAGACCCGCAATGCGGACAGGCCACCCGCCGCACGGAAGGCCCGAGTGTCAACGGAATCGGCCCGGCAACCCGCTTAGGCGCGGCCCCCGGCGGCGCGATCCCAGCCTCGGCGAGCTTCCGCCGCCCGTCCGCACTGATCCAATCCGACGTCCAAGCCGGTTCCAGCACAGTGCGAATATCGATCTCGGTATACCCAGCACCCCGAAGGGCATGCTCCAGGTCGTCCCGCATGGTGTCCATCGCCGGGCAACCGGTGTAGGTCGGCGTAATGGAAACCGTAACCCGGCCGTCCTCTTCGGACACCTCGCGCAGCACGCCCAGATCCGCGAGCGTCAGCATCGGCAGCTCGGGATCAGTGACCGTGGCAGCCACCGCGACCGCGGTGTTGGACGCCGCCTCCGCGGGAAAGAGCACTTCGGCGGTCACCACGACGCCCCAGGCATCGCCCGAGCCACACTCTGCATCTCGGCCAGCAGGAACCCCATCTGCTCGGTATGCACGCCGTCACGCCCCATCCGGCCGGAAACCCCAGCGACAGCCCCGATCTCCGGCCGCTCCAACGTAGCCGCCGCCAACGCCTGATCCAGAACAGCGTCGAACTCCGGCCGCACCGAAACCGCATCGACCAGCTCAGCGGGATGGCTCGCGAACAACTCCTCGACATACGGCCACACCGCGGCCAGCCCTTCGGCCATCCGCTCGTGCGACAACGACGTCCCGTCGCCCAGCCGCACCAGCCACTGCGCGGCATAGTCCCGGTGATAGGCCAATTCCTTCACCCCCTTGGCTGCGATAGCCGCCAGCACCGGGTCCACACTGGACTCCAGCTGCTGGAACAGCGCGAGCCGCCAGGTCGAGAACACGAACAGCTGCGCGATCAGCTGCCCGAAGTGCCCGCCGCCCAGCTCAGCCAGCCGAACGTTCCGGAACTCGTTTTCCGCCCGCAGGAACGCGAAGGTGTCCTCAGACCGATCGGTGCCGTCCGCTTTACCGGATCGAGCCAGCAACAGGCGAGCCTGGCCGAGCAAGTCGAGTGCGATGTTCGCGAGAGCGACCTCGTCCTCCAGCTCGGGCGCATTGCTGACCCACTCCTGCAACCGGTGCGAGAAGATCAACGCGTCATCGCCCAGCATCAGGCAGTACGCGGCGAGCTGCGCACCGTCCACTCCGGACGGAACCGAAGCGTCCACGCCGGACAAAGGATCGGCGAACCCGGTACCGAAAGCCCACCGGGCGTCGTTGTCCTCGGTGATGGCTTCGTAGACGTTGTCAAAGGACATCCCAGACCTCACATGTGGGGAACGTTGTCGGGAATGTCGTAGAACGTCGGGTGCCGGTACACCTTGTCCCCGCTTGGCGCGAAGAACGGGTCCTTCTCGTCCGGCGACGACGCGGTGATGTCCGAGGCGCGAACGACCCAGATCGACACTCCTTCGTTGCGGCGCGTGTAGAGATCGCGTGCGTGGTGCAGCGCCATCTCGTCGTCCGCCGCGTGCAGCGAACCCACGTGGACGTGGTTCAGTCCCCGCTTCCCGCGGACGAAAACCTCGTACAGCGGCCAGTCGTGCTTCATGCCGAAACCTCTTTCTTGGCCGCGTGCGCCGCCGCGGCTTCCCTGACCCAGGCGCCTTCGTCGTGCGCGCGGCGGCGGTGCGCGATCCGCTCCGCGTTGCACGGGCCGTTGCCCTTGAGCACGTTCTTGAACTCGTCCCAGTCGACCGCGCCGAAGTCGTAGTGCTCGCGCGAGGCGTTCCACTTCAGCTCCGGGTCGGGGAACGTCACGCCGAGCGCCTCGGCCTGCGGCACGGACATGTCGACAAAGCGCTGCCGCAGCTCGTCGTTGGTGTGCCGCTTGATCTTCCACGCCATCGACTGCGCGGTGTTCGGCGAATCCGCGTCCGGCGGGCCGAACATCATCAGCGACGGCCACCACCAGCGGTTCACCGCCTCCTGCACCATGTCCCGCTGCTGCTGCGTGCCCCTCATCATGGTCATCAGCAGCTCGTAGCCCTGCCGCTGGTGGAAGGACTCCTCCTTGCAGATCCGGATCATCGCCCGCGCGTAGGGCCCGTACGACGACCGGCACAGCGGCACCTGGTTGCAGATCGCCGCGCCGTCCACCAGCCAGCCGATCACGCCGACGTCGGCGAAGGTCAGCGTCGGGTAGTTGAAGATCGACGAGTACTTCTGCCTGCCGGTGATGAGCTTGTCGGTGAGGTCCGCGCGGTCGGCGCCTAGCGTCGCCGCGGCGGAGTACAGGTATAGCCCATGGCCGGCCTCATCCTGCACCTTCGCGAGCAGGATCGCCTTGCGGCGCAACGAAGGCGCGCGGGTGATCCAGTTGCCCTCCGGCTGCATGCCGATGATCTCCGAATGCGCGTGCTGCGCGATCTGGCGGATCATCGTCTTGCGGTAGCCCTCGGGGATCCAGTCGCGCGGTTCGATGCGCTGGTCCCGTTCGATGGTGTGCTCGAAGAGGGCTTCGAGTTCGGGCTCTGCCACAGCGGTCACGGCTGCTCCTTCGAGACGAGGGTGAGCACGTCGTACTTCGCGACCGAGTCGCCGTCCTGGTTGGTGACGTCGGCGTCCCAGCGGACTTCGCCGTACTCCTGGTCGATCCGCGGCGTGATCTGCTTGGCCGTCAAGGTGACTGTCAGCGCGTCGTCGACCTTCACCGGCGTGAGGAAGCGCAGGTTCTCCAGGCCGTAGTTGGCCAGCACCGGCCCCGGCTCGGGCGACACGAACAGGCCCGCCGCGAACGAGACGACCAGGTAGCCGTGCGCCACGATGCCGCCGAACAGCGGGTTCGCCGCGGCGGCCGCTTCGTCGGTGTGCGCGTAGAAGGTGTCGCCGGTGAACTCGGCGAAGTGGTCGATGTCGGCGCGGGTGACGGTGCGCGGACCGGCCACCACGGTGTCGCCGATGCTCAGCTCCGCCAGCGACTTCCGGAACGGGTGCTCGCCTTCGACGCGCGGACCGCCCTCGACCCACCGGCCGGTGACGGCGCCGAGCACCCTCGGGCTGCCCTGCACGGCCGTGCGCTGCATGTGGTGCAGCACGCCGCGGATACCGCCCATCTCCTCGCCGCCGCCCGCGCGACCGGGGCCGCCGTGCACCAGCTGCGGCATCGGCGAACCGTGCCCGGTGGATTCCTTCGCGTCTTCGCTGTCGAGCACGAGCAGCCGGCCGTGATACGGCGCGACGCCGAGCACGATTTCGCGGGCGAACACCGGGTCGCCGGTCACGACCGACCCGGCCAGGCTGCCGCCGCCGCGTGCCGCGAACTCGATGACCTGCTTGACCGACGTGTACGGCATCAGCGTGGACACCGGGCCGAACGCCTCGACCTCGTGCGGTTCGGCGCGCTCCGGGTCGGCCTTGAGCAGGATCGGCGAGATGAACGCGCCGGTCGCCTCGTCGCCGTCCACGACATCGACGTGCTCCGGGTCGCCGAAGACGATGCTGCCCGCGTCGAGCAGCGCCTTCAACGACCGACGCACCTCCTCGCGCTGCTCCAGGCTGGCCAGCGCGCCCATGCGGACGCCCTCGGCGTTCGGGTTGCCGACCGTCACCTTGGCGAGCCGGGCACTGACCGCTTCGGCGACGTCGTCCAGCATCTCGGCCGGGACGAACGCGCGGCGGATGGCGGTGCACTTCTGCCCCGCCTTCACCGTCATCTCGGTAGTCAGCTGCTTGACGAACAGATCGAACTCCGGCGTGGACGGCCGGGCGTCCGGGGCGAGGATCGAGCAGTTCAGCGAGTCGGCCTCGGCGTTGAACCGCACCGAGTTCCGCACGATCGCCGGATGCGCGCGCAGCTTCTGCGCGGTGGACGCGGAACCGGTGAACGACACCAGGTCCTGCGCGGTGACGTGGTCGAGCAGATCGCCGACGCTGCCCGCGACGAACTGCACCGTGCCCTCGGGCAGGATGCCGGATTCGACGATCAGCTCCACGAGCCGCGCGGTCAGGTATGCGGTCTGGCTGGCCGGCTTGATCAGGCTCGGCACGCCGGCGAGGAACGCGGGCGCGAACTTCTCCAGCGGGCCCCACACCGGGAAGTTGAAGGCGTTGATCTGGATCGCGACACCCTGCAGCGGGGTCGCGATGTGCTGCGCGACGAACGTGCCGCCGCGGCTCAGCGGCTCGACCGCGCCCTCGACGTACACGGTGTCGTTCGGCAGCTCGCGCTTGCCCTTCGAGCCGTAGCTGAACAGGACGCCGATGCCGCCGTCGATGTCGAACTTCGAGTCACCCAGCGTCGCACCCGTGCGCGCCGACAGCGCGTACAGCTCTTCGCGGTGCTCGCGCAGGTGCGAAGCGAGCGACTTCAGCAGCGCGGCTCGCTGATGGAACGTCAGCTTCCGCAACGCCGGACCGCCGACGCTGCGGCCGTACTCGAGCGCCGCGGCGAAGTCGATCCCCTCCGACGAAATCCGGGCCACTTCCTCCCCGGTCGCCGCGTCGTGCAGCGGGGCGCCCTCGCCCGGCGCCGTGTGCCATCCCCCGGAGACGTAGCTGCGGAGCAGAACCATGCCGACCCTCTCGCCGAATTACCAACCGGACGTTCAGTAATTCGCAGGATAGCCGTTCTCCTCGCCGACCGGAACCCCCGCATCGCTTGACACCGCACCAGGCGCGGCCTTTACTGGGCCCCAGCCGGGATTACCGGCCATTCGGTCAGTAAGTCACCATCCCGGAGGGCTACCTCGTGACCCGCAACGCCGCGCACGCCATGTTCGACACCGACGAGGCGTCCCGCTCCCTCGGCATCGAACTCGTCGAGGCGGCCGACGGCCGGGCGGTGGCCACGATGAAGGTCACCGAGACGATGGTCAACGGGCACGACATCGCCCACGGCGGTTACGTGTTCCTGCTGGCCGACACCGCTTTCGCCCTCGCCTGCAACACGCACGGGCCGGTCACCGTCGCCGCGGGCGCGGAGATCTCGTTCGTCGCCGCCGGAAAACTGGGCGACCACCTCGTCGCGACGGCCGCCGAGCGCACCCGCTACGGCCGCAACGGCATCTACGACGTCACGGTGCACCGGGAGACCCCCGAAGGGCCCGAGGTCGTCGCCGAATTCCGCGGCCGCAGCCGCGTCATCGAGAAGACCCGGGAAGCACAGTGACCCCCACGACCGCAGACCTCGCCGAAACCGTCAGCGCCGACGAACTGGCCGCGCTCCAGCTGGAACGGCTGCAGTGGACCCTGCGGCACGCGTACGAGAACGTCCCGCTGTACCGCAAGAAGTTCGCCGAAGCGGGCGTGCACCCGGACGACTGCCGCGAACTGGGTGACCTGGCGAAATTCCCCTTCACCACCAAGGCCGACCTGCGCGAGAGCTACCCGTTCGGGATGTTCGCCGTGCCGCAGGACCAGATCCGCAGGCTGCACGCGTCGAGCGGCACCACCGGGAAACCGACCGTCGTCGGCTACACCGAGGACGACCTCGACACCTGGGCCACCGTGATGGCGCGCTCGATCCACGCCGCGGGCGGACGGCCGGGGCACAAGGTGCACGTGGCGTACGGATACGGCCTGTTCACCGGCGGGCTCGGCGCGCACTACGGCGCGGAAAAGCTCGGCTGCACGGTGATTCCGGCGTCCGGCGGCATGACCGCGCGGCAGGTCCAGCTGATCACGGACTTCAAACCGGAAATCATCATGATCACGCCGTCCTACATGCTGACGCTGCTCGACGAATTCGAGCGCCAGGGCGTGGATCCGCGGGCCAGTTCGCTGAAGGTGGGCATTTTCGGCGCGGAGCCGTGGACCGAGCAGATGCGGTCCGAGATCGAAGAACGGTTCGCCCTCGACGCGGTCGACATCTACGGCCTGTCCGAGGTGATGGGCCCCGGCGTCGCGCAGGAATGCGCGGAAACCAAGGACGGCCTGCACATCTGGGAGGACCACTTCTTCCCCGAGGTGATCGACCCGTTCACCGAGCAGGTGCTGCCCGAGGGCGAACGCGGCGAACTGCTGTTCACGTCGCTGACCAAACAGGCGCTGCCGATCATCCGCTACCGCACCCGCGACCTGACCCGCCTGCTGCCCGGCACCGCGCGCCCGGCCTTCCGCCGGATGGAGAAGGTCACCGGCCGCAGCGACGACCTGATCATCCTGCGCGGCGTCAACGTTTTCCCCACGCAGATCGAGGAAATCGTGCTGCGCACCGAGGGATTGAGCCCGCACTTCCAGCTGGTCCGCTCGACCCGCGGCCGCCTGGACCACCTCACCGTGCGCGTCGAAGCCCGCGCCGACACCACCGCCGACGCCCGCACCGCCGCGGCTGCCGCGGTGGCCGCCGGGGTGAAGGACGGCGTCGGCGTGAGCGTTTCGGTGGAGGTCGTGGACCCGGACACGCTGGAGCGCTCGCTCGGTAAAATGCGCCGCGTGCTGGACGAACGCTCGTGACTGCCCCCGCTCGCCGCGGCCGGCCCGGCTACGACCTGGAGTCGCTGCTCCAGGTCGCGGTCAAGCTTTTCAACGACCGCGGCTACGACGGGACCAGCATGGAGGACCTGTCGCGCAAGCTCGGCATCACGAAATCCGCGATCTACCACCACGTGCCGAGCAAGGAGGAACTGCTGCGGCTGGCGGTGGGCCGGGCGCTGGACGGGCTGTTCGAGGTCGCGGAGTCCACCGAGGCACTGGACGGGCGTGCGATCGACCGCTTGGAGCATCTGGTGCGCGGAAGTGTGCTGGTGCTGGCGGATCGGCTGCCGTTCGTGACGTTGCTGCTGCGGGTGCGGGGCAATACGAAGGCCGAGCGGGCGGCGTTGGCGCGGCGGCGCGAGTTCGATCATCTGGTGACGGATCTGGTCAAGCAGGCCGAAGCCGAGGGGGATGTCCGTCCGGACATCGACCCGGCGATCGCGGCGCGACTGCTGTTCGGCACGGTGAACTCGCTGATCGAGTGGTACCGGCCGCGCCGTGGATCGTCTCCGGAGGAACTGGCGGACGCGGTGTGCAAGATGGCGTTCGACGGGTTGCGCGCCTAGCGGTTATCCCCAGGCCGCTTCGAAATCGGCGTCCGGTATCGACTGCAGAAAGTCGGCGGCCGCGAATGCCTCGCCCGGTGCCAGCGCGCCCGAGCCGCGGTACCGGCCGTCGAGAAGGCGGGCAGTGGCCTCGACCAGAATCGGTGCGGTGCTGGCGTAGATGTCGCGCCCGGTCGCGGTGCCGCGGCGAATCTGCGTCCCGGAGCCGACGGTGACTTCGACGGCGAACCGTTGCGCCGAGCGTCCGTGCGGGGCCTGGGTTTCCGGGTCGTGCAGGTCGTCGAGCGGGGCGGTGTTCAGCCAGGAACGCAGGGTTCCCACCGCGAGATGCCGATTGATGGTGACAACCTCGGAGAACGGCAGCTCCACAGTGGACTGTGCGCCGATCGGCTCCGGGAAGTCCCATTCCCCGGTCGCTGCCGGATCGGAGATCGGGACGAGGGCGCCGTCGCGGATCACCAGCCGGGTCGCGGTGTTGCGGGCGCCGGTGACCCGGGTTCCCTCCGTGGGCCACCACCGGTCGAGTCCGATGGCGATTTCGACCTCGTCTGCGGACTTCTCGGGACCGAGCACGGCGGTGAGGAGCAAATCGGCCAGCCCGCCGTAGAACGCCATCGCGGGCATTACGACGGTCTTTGCCGAGCGGGCGGCTGCGTCGAGTTCGCGGTAGAGCTGCTGGACGGCTGGCTGCTCCGCGGTGACGTCCAGGTAGTGAGTGCCGGTCTCGACGGCTGCCTTCGCGAGCGGGAGCGCGGTGTCCAGGAACGGGCCAGCACAGTTGATCACCACCGCGACGTCGTTGAGGAGCGCCCGCAGACCAGGCCCGTCATTGATGCTCGCCGCACGCCGCTCCGGGTCCGTGAACTGCGCGAGCCGCGAGAGACTGCGCCCCGCGACGATCGGCTGAAGGCCGCGCCGCCGCAGCTCGTCGACCACGAACTTTCCGGTATGGCCGCTTGCGCCGTAGACCAGGACACGCTGGGAATCTGTCATGCCGTCGATTCTGGATACTCCCGCGAGCCACTGGTGAGTGTCTGAAAGGACGCTTTGCGTACAGTATCGGACATGCCCCGACTGGTGCTCGTCCTGCATGAGCACGCGATGCTGTACGAGGTCGCGATCGCGGCCGAGGTCTTCGGCGTCGACCGTTCGGACCTTTCCCCCACCGGCGACTGGTACGAGGTCGTCGTGGCCTGCCCGGAACGGTCGCCGCGGCACTGGCTGCCGCAGCTGCCCGCGATCGACGTCTCGGAGATCGGCGACGCCGACCTGATCGTGGTCCCCTCCACGGATTCCCCCGGCGACGAGATCGATCCGGCGCTCGCGACCGCCCTCCGGGAAGCGCACGCGAGCGGGGCCCGGATCGCGGCCCTGTGCACCGGCTCGTTCGTCCTGGCCGAGGCGGGCCTGCTGGACGATCGGGTCGCGACCACCCACTGGATGCACGCCGACGACCTGGCCCGCCGCTATCCGCGGGTGAAAGTGCGCGCCGACGTGCTCTACGTCGACGAGGGCGACATCCTCACCTCCGCGGGCAAAACGGCCGCCCTGGACCTGTGCCTGCACCTGGTCCGCCGAGACCTGGGAGCGGCGGTCGCCAATGACCTCGGGCGCAGGCTGGTCGTCCCGCCGCATCGGCACGGCGGCCAGGCGCAATTCGTGTCCCCGCCGCCGTCCCCCGGCGGTTCGGGCTTGGCCCGCACCGCGGAGTGGGCGCGAGCCCGGCTGGATCAACCGCTCACGGTCGTCGACCTCGCCCGCCACGCGGGCCTCAGCTCCCGGCAACTCGCCCGCCGGATGCACGCCGAATTCGGTGCGGCACCGCTGACCTGGCTGCACCAGCAACGCCTCGCCCGCGCACAGGAACTGCTCGAACGCACCGGCTCCTCAATCGACCAGATCGCCGCCAGCTGCGGAATGGGCAGCGCCGCCACCCTCCGCCGCCGCTTCCGCGACGCGCTCGGCGTCACCCCTTCCGAATACCGCGCGACATTCCGGCTCGGCTAAGGCGCTTCCTCCCGCGCCGGGGCAGGCATCGTCACCACGAACCCCGTGCTGCGCCCCAAATCGTCCAGCAGCCAGCCCATCCGCTTGACCGTCCGCAGGATCAGCGCCGAATCCACCACCGACAGCGGCGCGAGGTCCTGTTCCAGATGTTCCTGCATCCGCATCGATTCCTCGATCGACCGCATCCATGTGGTCACCAGAAGATTCGCCGGCCCCGGCAAACTCGCCATCTGCCGCACCGTCGGGTTGGCGCGCAATCGGTCCACGCACGTTGACACGTGCGCCACCGGGACTTGGCACCACCAGTTCACGACAATCGGCGACGGCGTCAGCCCCTGCGCGATCTCGCAGCGGAACGTCAAAGCATCGGCGTTCAGCAGATGCCCGAGCTGGCGGCGCACGGTCGACACCGGACGTCCGGTGATCCGCGCCAAGTCCGCCGCGCTGCGACGACCGTCCTCGCCCAGCGCGACCGTCAGCGGGGCGTAAGGCTCTTCCCACGGCTGCAGTTTCGCCATCCGCCCGCCGCCGATGGCCGGCAGTTGCGACAGAGCCCGCACCCGCCGCCGGTCCAGCGCGCCCACTCGCCACGAACTGCCCTCGACATGCAGTCGCGACGCCAGGTGCGAGCGCGTGTTGAGCACGCCGGGCAAGCTGGGGATCGCGTCCAGCAGCAAGGCGGACAGGTCGCGCAGGCCGAGGCCGAAAACGGTCAGCACCAGGCTGTACTCACGCGAAGCTTCCTCGATGCTGGCCACCGATGGCCACGTCGACAGCTCGCGGATCAGCTCGCGCACCTGGCCGCTCGCGCAGCGGATTTCCACGTACGCGGCCTGCACCTGATACAGCCCGGGCACGTGCGGATACGCCGTCACCCACGCCGCTCCCCCGTCGCGCAGCCGCTCCCAGCGCCGGGCCAGCGTCACCGGAGAGGAGTCGAGCGCCGCGGCCAGCTGCGTCCAGGTGGCGCGGGGGCGCAGTTGCAGTGCGTGGATGAGCGAAAAGTCTTCCTCCTCCAGCGATTCGATCACTTTTTCTTCTCCAAGGAGCCAGGTCGCGAGCGATTCCGGCAACTCTAACCCGATATCGGGCGGCAGTTCGCACACTCGACCACCAAGACGCCGTTCCCCGACGAAGAGGAGCCGAGCCGGTGGACCTCCACGAAGACGCCCGCAGCCAGCAGGACGACCTGGCGCGGCTGCGCCAGGAACTGCACCGCGAGCCTGAAATCGGCCTCGACCTGCCGCGCACCCAGGAACGAGTCCTGCGCGAACTCGACGGGCTCGGGCTGGAGATCTCCACCGGGACCGATACGACGTCGGTGACCGCGGTGCTGCGCGGCGAGGGCTCCGCTCGCGATTCGGCTCAGCCGCGCACGGTCCTGTTGCGCGCCGACATGGACGCGCTCCCGGTCCAGGAAGCGACCGGACTCGATTTCGCCGCCACCAACGGCGCGATGCACGCGTGCGGCCACGATCTGCACACCACGTCGCTGGTCGGCGCGGCTCGGCTGCTGCACACGCACCGCGACCGGATCAACGGCGACGTCGTCCTGATGTTCCAGCCCGGCGAAGAAGGCTGGGACGGCGCGGGCGTGATGCTGAAGGAAGGCGTGCTCGACGCCGCCGGCCGACGCGCTGACGCCGCGTACGGGCTCCACGTCTTCTCCTCGATGCTGCCCAGCGGCCAGTTCGCCAGTCGTCCCGGGACGCTGATGTCGGCCTCGCACAAGCTGCTCGTGACCGTGCACGGCGAGGGCGGCCACGGGTCGATGCCGCACCGCGCCAAGGACCCGATCTCCGCCGCCGCAGCGATGATCACCGCGCTGCAGACGATGATCACGCGCCGCCTGGACATCTTCGACCCGGCGGTGCTCACCGTCGGCGTCATCCGCGGCGGCACGAAGCGCAACGTCATCCCCGCGACCGCCGAGTTCGAAGCCACCGTGCGCTGCTTCTCCGATGACACCGCGGCTCTGCTCGACACCACCATCCGCGAGACGATCGACGGTGTCGCGCGGGCGAACGGCGTCACCGCGGACGTCGTGTTCGAAAACGAATATCCAGTGACCGTAACGGATGTCGACGAAACGGCGTTCGGTGCCGAGGTCGTCCGCGAGACGATCGGCGAGCAGTACTACACCGACCTGCCCAACCCGGTCGCCGGTTCCGAGGACTTCTCCCGCGTGCTCGCCGCGGTGCCGGGCACGTTCCTCGGCCTCGGCGCGCTGATGCCGGGCCTCGAACCGCACACCGCGCCCAACAACCACAGCCCGTACGCCGATTTCGACCCGTCCGTGCTGTCCCGCGCGGCCACCGTCTACGCCGAACTCGCCGTCCGCCGTCTCGACCGATTCGCCGAAGGAGCATCGCGATGACTTCTGTGGTCCCAGACCGTCGCCGCACCCTGTTCGGGCTCGGTGCCGGCAACGCGATGGAATGGTTCGACTGGAACGTCTACGCCACGTTCGCGTCGTTCTTCGCCGCGCAGTTCTTCAATGCCCACAGCGCGGTTTCGGCCCTGCTGAGCACGCTCGCGGTGTTCGCGGTCGGCTTCGCCGCGCGGCCGATCGGCGGCTGGGTGTTCGGCTGGATCGCCGACCGCAAGGGCCGTCAGCTCGCGATGGCGCTGACCGTCGCGATCGCCGCCGCGGGCAGCCTGGTCATCGGCCTTTCCCCGACCTACGGCCAAATCGGCGTGTGGGCGTCGGTGATCCTCGTGGTCGCGCGGCTGGCCCAGGGCCTCGCGCACGGCGGCGAGCTGCCGTCCGCGCAGACCTACATCGCCGAGGTCGCCCCGCCGGCCCGCCGCGGGCTGTGGTCGAGCCTCATCTACTTCTCCGGCACCTGCGGCGTGCTCGTCGGCACGCTGCTCGGCGCGGTCCTCTCCGGCGTGCTGACCCACGAGCAGATGCTCTCCTTCGGCTGGCGGATCCCGTTCATCCTCGGCGGCGTCTTCGGGATCTACTCGCTCTATGTGCGGCTCCGCATGCGCGAGACCGAGGTCTTCCAGGCGGCGAAGAAGAACGCGGCGAAGGAGAAGGGCCAGATCTGGCAGACGATCAAGCAGAACCCGAAGCTGCTCGCCCAGGTCGTGGGGCTGACGGTCGGCGCGACGGTCATCTACTACATGTGGGCCGTCGCCGCGCCGTCGTACGCGATCACCGTGCGCGGCGTCCCTCCGACCGGTGCGCTGTGGGCGGGCGTGTTCGCGAACGTGGTCTTCCTGATCGCCTTGCCGTTGTGGGGAATCCTGTCCGACCGCATCGGCCGCAAGCCGGTGCTGTTCATCGCGATCGCGGGCCTGCTCCTGCTGAGCTTCCCGCTGAACGCGATGGTCGGGCACGAGCCGTGGCAGCTATTCGTCGCGATGTCGATCGCGCTGCTGTTCATGGCCGGATTCTCCTCGATCGGCCCGGCGGTCTACGCGGAAATCTTCCCGACCCGCATCCGCGCGGTCGGCGTCGGAGTGCCGTACTCGATCGCGGTCGCGGCCTTCGGCGGAACGGCACCGTACTTGCAGACGCTGTTCGCCGGGAACGGGCATCCGTCGCTGTTCATCATTTACGGGATCGTGCTGATGGTGATCAGCGCGCTGGTCGTGTTCACGCTGCCGGAGACCCGGGGCGTGGACCTGCGGGAGAAGACCGAGACGGCGGACCGGGACGCGCAGCCCAGCCGCGAATCGTCTACAGTGGACTGAAACTTCCGGGTGGGGAACCCTGAGGGAATCAGCGTCCCGGAGGGTTCCCCTCACGGCCTTCTCCGCATGTGCTCAGGTGTCCGGCTGGGTTTCGCCCAGTTGCCACCACAGCGCCGCGCGCAGTTGTTCGATCAGGGCCTCGTCGTCCTCCTCGCTCGGGTCCGCGCCCAGCGGAACCCAGCGCTCCTCCACCAGTTCGCCGTCGTCGTAGCTGCTGATCAGTATCCCCGGATACGAAACCGTCAGTTCGTCCTCCGGGCAGCCGGTCGCGCACGGCCGGTCGTCCATCCGCACATGCCGGTAGTGCAACCGCACCCCGACCCATCGGCCGGGCGGCCGCGGCTGCTGGTCCGTGCCGTCCATCGCCCGCTCCCGCTCGCCCCATGTCCCCCGGCTGAAGGTCGCGGCCGGGGCGGCCGGAGTTACCAGCCGGTTGTTCCGGTTGGGTAACGGCATCCGGTGACAGCACCGCGACACGGTCCGCAACGTGTTGACAACGACCTCGCCCGGCGGCGAGGCTGGCGCGGTGAGCAGCGGACCCCGGCGGCGGCTGGATCCCGCGCAGCGCCGGGCCGAGATCCTCGCCGCGGCCCGGCGGTGCTTCGGCGCGGGCAGCTACTCCTCGGTGTCCACTTCGGACATCGCGGCCGCGGCGGGAGTCGCCCGGCCGCTGATCAACCACTATTTCGGCGGCAAACGCGAGCTGTACCTCGAAGTGGTGCGGCAGATGACGATCGTGCCCGCCCCGGTCGTCGACGCGCTGCCGGACGGCCCGCCCCGGCTGCGCCTCGAGGTCGGCATCGACCGCTGGATCGACGTCGTGGAACGCAACCGCGACGCCTGGCTCACCGTGATCGACGCGGCACACGATCCGGAGGTCGAGCGGATCATGCGCGAGGCGGACGAGATCGCCGCCGACCGCGTGCTCGCCGCGGCCCAATTGCCCGAGAACGGGCATCCGCAGCTGCGGGCGATGATCCGCGCGTACGGCGGGATGTTGCGCGCCGCGTCCCGGGAATGGCTGGTCCGCGGCACGCTGGAGCGGGCCGAACTGCGTGCGTTCCTGGTGGAATCGCTGGTGCAGCTGCTGGAAACGACCTATCCGGCCGTGCTGGCGCAGCAGACCTCCGCCACCGGCTGAGCAGCACGCCCGCCGAACGCGGGCAGGATGGTCAGCACCGCGCCCACCGCCATCGCCGCACCGAGGACGATCGGCGCGCGCAGGCCGTACGGCTCGATCAGGCTGGCCCCGACGGACGAGCCGAGCATGACCCCGAGTGTGATGAACGACGAATGCACCGTGTTGACCAGCGGGCTGGTGTTCCCGGCCCGCTGCACCCGCACCGCCATCGCGGGGTTCATCGTCACGCCGACCAGACCGATCGCGAGCAGGAACGCCAGCGCGGCCGCGGGCAGGTCGGTGAACAGCGCGAACCCGGTGAGGAACACCGCGTTCAGGAGCGTGCCGGCCACGAGTGCCGACAAGGTGTGCCGGTCAGCGAGGCGGCCGACGATGCTGTTGCCGACGACGGTGGCCGCGCCGTAGCCGAGCAGCAGCACCGGGACCGTGTCCGGCGAGAACCCGCTGACCTCGGTCAGGATCGGGGTGAAGAAGCTGAACGCGGAAAACGTCGCGCCGATGATCAGTGTGCTGGAGACGAGCGCGAGAAGCAGCTTCGGGCGGCGGAAAACGCTGAAGTCCGCGGCTTCCCGGCGATCGGTCTGTCCGACGTCCCGGACCTGGAACTGGGTCAGCAGCGCGGCGAGCACGGTCAGCAGGGTGATCGTCCAGAACGCCGCCCGCCAGCCGTAATGTCCGCCCGCGAAGGTCGCCAGCGGCAGCCCGAGCAGCGTGCCCAGCATCAGGCCGTTCATCGCGACGCCGATCGCCCGCCCGCGCACGCGTTCGCCGACCAGCTGCCCGCACAGCGAAATCGCGATTCCGAAGAAGGCTTGCGACGCGACGCCGCTGATCACGCGGGCAGCCACCATCACCGAGTACGTCGTCGCGAGCGCGGCCAGCACGTTGCCGGCCAGGAACACCGCGAAGATGACCATCAGCGCCGCTTTGGGCCGAACGCGCAGCAATGCCAGCGTCAGCACCGGACCGCCGAGCGCCATCGCGACGGCGAACACCGTGATGAGGTAGCCGACTTGTGCGACGTCGACGCCGAGTCCGGCAGCAAGCTGCGGCATCAGCCCGGCGACCGCGAACTCGCTGGTGACCATGGCGAAGATGCCAGCAGCCAGTACGTAGACCGCGGACGGCACTTGAGGCGACGACATGGGAGACCCTTTCTTGTAACGATCGTTTCAAAACCTGGCCGTCGTTAAGCCGGGACGGGCAGGGCTGATTACGGACGAAGTGCCCGAGCGGATACCTGGACGATGTCGGCAAGCCGAGCCAGCGGCGCACCGCCTTGGGCCGAGATCCGCAGCCCGGCGACGCTGGCGTTCACATACGCGGCCAGCCCTTCCGCGGGAACCTCGGCGGTGACTTCGCCGGCCGCCTGACCGGCCCGCAACAGGTCGGTCAGCAGGCGCAACCGGGCATCGGTATCGCGAGCGATCTGCTCCAGGAACTCCGCGTTCCCGGTGTCGCCGGCCAACTCGGCGACGGAATTGACCGCGAGACATCCGCTCGGCGCACCGGTGCTCGACCGCTCGGCTTCTTCGAGTACCACCTTCGTCAGGTAAGCCTCGATTCGCGCTACCGCGTCGCCCTTCTTCGCGATCACGTCGGCCGTGGCGCGCGCTGTCGTGTCGAGATAGCGAGCGAGGCATTCCGCGAACAGCGCGCCTTTGCTGCCGAAGGCGTTGTACAGGCTGCTGCGGCCGAGACCGGTTGCCTGGCACAGTTCTTCGGCGCTGGCCGCGTGAAAGCCCCGCCGCCAGAACAGCTCAGTGGCGGCGGTGAGCACTTGCTCGCGGTCGAAGGTGCGCGGTCGAGCCATGCGGGCAGCCTACGGCATTGTGTAACGAAGTGTCCATAACGGCTAGCGATTGCGCCGGGCGTACGCGGCGGGCGTCGTGCCGGTCCAGCGTTTGAAGGCGTAAATGAAGCTCGACGCTTCGGCGTAGCCCAGGCGCAGGGCGACGTCGTCGACGGACAGCACGCCGGTGTCGAGCATTTCTTCCGCGAGCGTCTGGCGGACTTCGTCCAGCAGCTGGCGGTAGCCGGTGCCCGCCTCGGTCAACCGCCGCCGCAGGGTTCGCGAGCTGAGGGTGAGCTGGCGGGCGATCTCGTCCATCCCGGCGTCCGCGCCGCCGAGCCGCACCAGCCGTTCCCGCACCAGCTGCGGGACTCCCGAGCGCGTGCGGCGGCGGGCGACGAGGGCGTCGCACTGCGCGGCGCACAACGCGACGGTTTGCTCGTTGGCCTGCGGCAAAGGAAGGTTGAGCAACTCCGGATCGAGGGCGACCTGATGCTCGGCCGCGCCGAAAACCGGGACGACGCCGAAGGCAGTCCGGTATGCGTCCACAAAGGACGAAGACGGAAAGCGGAACTCCAGCCTTTCCAGGGAAATCTCGGGCAGCAGGTCCCGCATGACGGTGCAGATCGCGGAAAGGTCGCGCAGCGCGAGGAACCGGGCGACGTCGCCTGGCACTCGCGAATCGTCCAGCACCAGGCGGAGTCCGGCGGCGTCCAGCTCGACGTGCGGAATGCAAAAGGTGAACGACAAATCCAGGTAGCGCAAGGCGAACACCATCGCGTCGCGCATCGTCGGGCTGCTGATGCAGGCGAACCCGAAGATGCCGAACGTCGTCACGCGGTACCGGCAGCCGAGGCTGAGCGCGACGTCGTCGCCCGAGCCGACCGTCGACAGCAACGCCCGCACGACGGCCAGCTCCTGCCGCGCGTCGAGCTGCCGGTCCGGCGCGCGCAGTTCCTCGACCGGCACCCCGGGCAACGAGACTCCGCGTTCCTCGGCGAATCGGTGCATGAGCAGCACACTCGCCGTGCCGCGCGGGTAGTCCCAGTCGCGGATGGCGGGTGCGGCTAGCTCGGCCATGGCCGGAATTATGGATCAACCGGCCGTCCGCGTGCCGTTCGAGGGCCAAAACTGTCCGGGTTGCTCGTTAAGCTCCCGCCGTGCGCCTTTCCCACCGCGTCCTCAACCGCGCGACCCTCGACCGGCAACTGCTCCTCAAGCCCGCCAAGATGCCGGTTCTCGACGCCGTCACCCACCTAGCCGGGCTGCAAGCGCAAGCGCCGTTCCCGCCGTACTACGCGCTGTGGTGCCGGTTGCGGGGCTTCCAGCCGGACGATCTCGCGAGTCTGCTGCTCGACCGCAGCGTGGTGCGGATGGTGCTGATGCGCGGCACCGTGCACCTCGTCCCCGCCGCAGACGCGCTGGCGTGGCGTCCGCTGGTGCAGATCGTCATGGACCGCGCCCTGACCGCGGCCAACCAGCATCGCGAACCGCTGTCGAAACTCGACCACGACGCGGTGGCGAAGACGACCAGCGAACTCCTGCGCGAACGGCCGTATTCGAGCGATCAACTCGGCAAAGCGCTGGTCGAGCACTATCCGGAGACGCCGGCCGGGTCGCTGATGTTCCTGGTCCGCGCCGTCCTGCCGCTCGTGCAGATCCCGCCGCGCGGCGTGTGGGGCAAGGCCGGGCAGCCGACCTACCAGGTCGCGGACCACTGGCTCGACGGCGTCGCCGCGCCCGAACCGTCCGCCGCCGAACTGGTCCGCCGCTATCTCGCCGCGTTCGGTCCGGCGACGGTCGCCGACGTGCAGGCCTGGGCCGGTGTCACGAAGCTTGGCGAGGTGGTCGGGGAGATGGACCTGCGCACGTACCTCGATCCCGAGGGCCGCACGCTCTACGACCTGCCGGACGCCACGCTGCCCGACGAGGACACGCCCGCGCCGACGAGGCTGCTCGGCCCGTTCGACCAGACGCTGCTGTCCTACGCCGACCGCACCCGGATGATCAGCGACGGGCACCGCAAACGCGTGATCACCGTCAACGGCCTGGTCAAAGGCACCCTGCTGGTCGACGGCCGGGTCCGCGGGAGCTGGGAGACCACGACCGCCCGCGGGTCGGCGACGATGGTCCTCACCCCGTTCGAACGGCTGGCGAAACGTGACATCGCCGCGTTGGAGAGCAACGGGCGGAAGCTGCTCGCGTGGGCCGAGCCAGGCAAGACGCACGAGGTCCAGGTCGTGCCCGGGTAGCCTCGTCCGCTGGCCGGAATTCTCGATCGGGTGGCCGTTCGTGCCCTTCCGCCGAACTGGGCGCCTGCGTAGCTTCAGCCTATGGACGACACCCCGTCGGTGCTGATCGTCGGCACCGGGTTCGGCGGAATCGGCGCCGCGATCGAGCTGAAGCGCGCCGGTTTCCCGAACGTCACGATCCTCGAGCGGGCGGCCGAACCGGGCGGCGTGTGGCGCGAGAACACCTACCCCGGCGCGGCCTGCGACATCCCGTCGCCGCTGTACTCGTTCTCCTTCGAGCCCAATCCGGACTGGCCGAAGCGGTACGCGATGCAGCCGGACATCCACGCCTATCTCAAGCGCGTGATCGCGAAATACGGCATCGAACCGCACATCCGGTACGGCCGCGAGGTCACGTCCGCGACCTATGACAACGGCCGCTGGCACGTCGAGACCGCACAGGGCGAAACCTTCGAGGCAGACGTCTTCGTGCCCGCCGTCGGCCAGCTTTCCCGGCCCGCTTGGCCGTCGATCCCCGGCCGTGAGACCTTCGCCGGCGCGGCTTTCCACTCCGCTGAGTGGAACCACGAAATCCCGTTGGCGGGCAAGCGCGTCGCGGTGGTCGGCACCGGCGCGAGCGCGATCCAGTTCGTGCCGGAGATCCGCAAGGAAGCCGCGCACGTCACCGTCTTCCAGCGCACGCCGCCGTACATCATGGCCAAGAACGACGGCCGCTACAAAGCCTGGCAGAAGCGGCTTTTCCGCCGCCTGCCGAAGACGCAGCTGTTCGGCCGCGCGCGGATCTTCCTGCTCGCCGAATACGCGACCTACGGCATGACCCGGCACCCGGTGCTGACCAAGATCTTCGAGCTGCGGACCGCTCAGCTGCGCCGCCGCCATCTCAAGGACCGCACGCTGCGCCGCAAGGTCAAGCCGGACTATCCGCTGGGCTGCAAGCGGATCTTGTTCACCAACGACTACCTGCCCGCGCTCGCCCAGCCGAACGTCTCCGTCGAAACCTCGTCGATCAAGGAAATCACCCCGCGCGGCGTGCGCACCGAGGACGGCGTGGAGCACGAGGCGGACGTGCTGATCTACGGCACCGGGTTCAAGGCGACGGAATTCCTCGGCCCGATGAAGGTGTTCGGCCGCGACGGCCGGTCGCTGGCCGAGGCGTGGAGCGGCGGCGCGCGGGCATATCTCGGCATGACGGTGCCGGGATTCCCGAACCTGTTCTGCGTCTACGGCCCCAACACCAACCTCGGCGCGGGCTCGATCATCTACATGATCGAACGGCAAGCCCGCTACCTCCGCCAGGCCGTCGAGCACCTCGCCCGGCCGGACGTGGCGTCGCTGGAGGTGCGCGCCGAGGTCGAGGAGCGCTACGACCGCGAGGTGCAAGCACGGCTTTCGCACAGCGTCTGGAGCGGGTGCACCAGCTGGTACCGGCAGGAAAACGGCCGGGTGAGCACCAACTGGCCCGGGCTGGTCACCGAATACGACCGCCGGACCAGGGCACTCGACCCGGCCGACTACCTGGTGCGTTCGATCAGGGCAGGTTCTTCAGGCCCGCGCTGACCGTGTTGGCGAAGGAGTAGCCGTTCGACGCGTCCCAGTTGATGGACCAGGTCATCGCGCCGCGGAACTCCGGATACGTCGTCGACGGCTTGAAGGAGGCGCAGCCGGTGCCCTTGGCCATGCAGTTCATCGCCGATACGACGTTGGACGGCGACTGGTACCCGCCGCCCGCCGCCGAGCCCGAGGACGGCAGCCCGAACGCCACCTGGTCGGCCCGCAGGCCGCCCTGCAGCTGGATGCACGAGAGCGCGGTGAGGAAGTCGACGGTGCCCTGGGAGTAGACGTTCCCGTTGCAGCCGTTCATCGCGCCCGAGTTGTAGTACTGCATGTTGACGACGGTGAGGATGTCCTTGACGTTCAGTGCCAGCTGGAAGTAGCCGCCCTGGGTGGACTGCATGTCGATCGTCTGCGGCGCCATGGTGATCACCGAGCCGCCGCCGTCGTGGATGCTGCGCAGCGCCTGTCCCATGTAGGTGGCGTTGATGCCGTTCTCCAGGTCGATGTCGACGCCGTCGAAACCGTAGGTCGAGATCAGCTGCTTCACCGAGTTGGCGAAGTTGCTCGCCGAGGAGCTGTCGCCGACGCTGATCGTGCCCTTCTCGCCGCCGACCGAGATGATCACCTTCTGGCCGCGTGCCTGCACAGTCTTGACGTCCTCGCGGAACTGCGCGTCGGTGTAGCCGCCGAGCTTCGACGACAACGCCGGGTCGAGCGTGAAGCTCACCGCGCCGGGCGTCGTGGTGGCGTCGGCGAAGGCGATCGCGATGACGTTGTACGTCGTGGGCACGTCAGCGAGCCGGAGCGTCTTCGCGCCGTTGTCGAAGTTCTGCCAGTAGCCGGTGAGGATGTGCTTCGGCAGGTCGCCGTTGTGCGGCGGGGTGCTGGTCGTGGTGGTCGTCGTCGGCGAGGTCGGGGTCGTCGGCGTCGTGGACGTCGTGGGGCTCGTGGGGCTCGTGGACGTCGTGGGCGGGGTGCCCGGGCCGTCGAGGTTCACGTCGTCGGCGAGGTACGCGGGCTGGCCGTACCAGCCGTGCAGGTACACCGTGAGGCTCGTGGACGAGCCGGTGGTGAAGCTCAGGCTGAGCTGCTGCCAGCCGTTCGCTCCGGGCGTCCAGGTGTTCTGCGTGGCCGAGCCGGAGACACCGAGGTAGACGTAGCTGCCCTGAACCCACGCGGAGAGCTTGTACGCGGTGTTGGGCTGCACGGTGACCTGCTGGGAGCACTGCCCGGTGTCGGAGCCGGATGGCGCCGCGCTCAGCGAGTGGCTGCCGTCGTGCGCCTGGGTCGAGACGACCGACGCGGTGGCGGTGCAGGTCCAGCCGGAGAGCGAGCCGCTCTCGAAGCCGGGGTTGGCGAGGATGTTCGCGGCCGACGCGCTGCTGGTGCCGAGGGCGAGCGTGACGCCGAGCGCGAGCGCGACCGAGGCCAGCAGGGACACCAGGGCAGGCATCCGCCGGGGGGACGGGTGTGGGGACACGGGCAGACCTCCGCACGACAGTGAGCCAGGTCACCTCAAAATGGACTAGACCAATACGGATGTCAAGGAACTTCCGGAGGTGCTTCGGCGGGCCATGCGCGGCGGGCGGGGCGGGCAGCGGCACAATGCAGGCTCGGAGCAACCCGAGACGAAGCAGGAGCCTGGTTTTGAGCGTGCAGTCGGTCGAGCAGCGGATCGCCGAAGAGCTGGGGGTGCGCGAAGGGCAGGTCAAGGCCGCCGTCACCCTCCTCGACGAGGGGTCCACGGTGCCGTTCATCGCCCGGTACCGCAAGGAAGTCACCGGAGAGCTGGACGACGCGCAGCTGCGCACGCTCGAGGAGCGGCTGCGCTACCTGCGCGAGCTCGACGAGCGCCGCGCCGCGGTGCTGGAGTCCATCCGGAGCCAGGGCAAGCTGGACGAGGCGCTCGAGGCGCAGATCCTCGCCGCGGACACGAAGTCGCGGCTGGAGGACATCTACCTGCCCTACAAGCCGAAGCGGCGGACCAAGGCGCAGATCGCCCGCGAGGCCGGTCTCGAGCCGCTGGCCGACGGCCTGCTGAGCGACCCGTCGACCGATCCGCAGGCGGCCGCCGCGGTGTTCGTCGACGCGGACAAGGGCGTCGCGGACGCGCAGGCCGCCCTCGACGGCGCGCGCGCCATCCTGGTCGAGCGCTTCGCCGAGGACGCCGACCTCATCGGCGAGCTGCGCGAGAAGATGTGGACCGAGGGCCACCTGGCCTCGAAGGTCCGCGCGGGCAAGGAGACCGACGGGGCCAAGTTCTCCGACTACTTCGACTTCTCCGAGCCCTACACCAAGCTCCCCTCGCACCGGATCCTCGCGATGCTGCGCGGCGAGAAGGAAGAGATCCTCGACCTGTCGATGGAGCCTTCCGAGCCGGTCGCCGAGGACGCTCCGGTCCGGGTCGGCCCGACCGAGTACGAACAGCGCATCGCCGCCCGGTTCGGGATCAGCCAGCAGGACCGTCCCGCGGACAAGTGGCTCGGCGACACCGTGCGCTGGGCCTGGCGCACGAAGATCCTCCTGCACCTGGGCATCGACCTGCGGATGCGGCTGCGCCAATCGGCCGAGGACGACGCCGTGCGCGTGTTCGCGGCCAACCTGCGCGACCTGCTGCTGGCCGCCCCGGCGGGCACCCGCGCGACGATGGGCCTCGACCCGGGCTTCCGCACCGGCGTCAAGGTGGCCGTGGTCGACGCGACCGGCAAGGTCGTCGACACCCACGTCATCTACCCGCACCAGCCCGCGAACAAGTGGGACCAGTCGATCGCCGAACTGGCCGTGCTGGCCGGGAAGCACAACGTCGACCTGATCTCGATCGGCAATGGCACCGCCTCGCGCGAGACCGACAAGCTGGCGATCGAGCTGATCAAGAAGCACCCGGAGCTGAAGCTCACCAAGGCCGTGGTGTCCGAGGCGGGCGCCTCGGTGTACTCGGCCTCGGCGTTCGCTTCGCAGGAACTGCCGGGCATGGACGTCTCGCTGCGCGGCGCGGTCTCGATCGCGCGCCGGCTGCAGGACCCGCTGGCCGAACTCGTGAAGATCGACCCGAAGTCGATCGGCGTCGGCCAGTACCAGCACGACCTGTCCGAGGTGTCGCTGTCGCGTTCGCTGGACGCGGTGGTCGAGGACTGCGTGAACGCGGTCGGCGTGGACGTGAACACCGCGTCCGCCCCGCTGCTGACCCGGGTTTCGGGCATCACGACGTCGCTCGCGGAGAACATCGTGGCGCACCGCGACTCCAACGGCCCGTTCCGCTCGCGGACCGCGCTCAAGGACGTCGCGCGGCTCGGCCCGAAGGCGTTCGAGCAGTGCGCGGGCTTCCTGCGCATCCCCGACGGCGACGACCCGCTCGACGCGTCCTCGGTGCACCCGGAGGCGTACCCGGTGGTCCGGCGGATCCTCGACCGCACCGGCACCGGCATCCGCGAGCTGATCGGCAACGCCCGGACCTTGCAGGCGCTGAAGCCCGCCGAGTTCGTCGACGACACCTTCGGGCTCCCGACGGTCACCGACATCCTGTCCGAACTGGAGAAGCCGGGCCGCGACCCGCGTCCGGCGTTCAAGACCGCGACCTTCGCCGAGGGCGTCGAGAAGATCGCCGACCTCAAGCCGGGCATGCGCCTGGAGGGCGTCGTGACGAACGTGGCCGCGTTCGGCGCGTTCATCGACGTCGGCGTGCACCAGGACGGTCTCGCGCACGTTTCGGCGCTGTCGAAGAACTTCGTGAAGGACCCGCGCGACGTCGTGAAGCCGGGCGACATCGTGAAGGTGAAGGTGCTGGACGTCGACGTGCCGCGCAAGCGGATCTCGCTGACGCTGCGCCTGGACGACGAACCCGGCGCGGGCAACAACCGCGGCGGCGGTGGCGGCGGACGGGACCGCGGCCAGGGCGGCGGCGGTCAGCGCCGGAACCAGCCGCAGCAGCGGGGCGGCGGCCGGGACCGTCGCGACTCCGGAGGCGGCGGCGCGATGGCGGACGCGCTGCGGCGCGCCGGATTCGGCAAGTAGGACGCCTCAGCGGGCGCGGTCCGGCGCTGCGAACGTCCGTGAAGGGCCCCTTGAGGGAATCTGATTCTCTCAAGGGGCCTTCGCGGACCTCGGCGAATGCGGAGAGCTGGAGAGGTCTCTAGCAGGCGGTGCGCGTCAGGGATTCATCTCGTACGCGCCGGAAAGCTCGCGCACCTTCTCCCACACGCGGCCGAACCGTTCGTGGTCCACCACCGGCTTCCGCAACCCGGCCAGTGCCAGTTCCTGCTGCTTCTCCGTGGAGCTCGGCTTGCCGTGCAGATCGACCGCGGCGACGCTGAAGTCCTGCACCAGCACCGCGAACAGCTGGTCTAGCACATCGTCTGACACGCCGGTCAGCTCAGCCTGCTCCAGGATCAGCTGCCCGTACACGACGAGCGTGAACAACTCGGTCAGCGCGAGGCCGAAGTCCAGGTCCTTCTGCTGCGCCTCGTCCGGGGTCGCCTCGGAAAGCAGGCGCACCAGCACGTCGGCCTGTTCGGTGAACCGGGCGACGTTCGGCAGGTGCTTCGCGTTCTCGTACGCGGGTTTCCAGTCGTGGAACCGGATCTTGGACAGCCCGCGCGCCGGGCCCTGGCGGAACAGGAAGTCGTCGTCGGAGGCGTCGTCGCGGGTCGGCACCGCCGGGTATTCCTGCGGCGCGAACAGGTAGGCGGGCATGAACTTCGCGATCAGCGCGAGGTTCACCGCGACCGTGCCCTCCAGTTTGGGCAGGCCGTCGATGTCGTTCTTGGCCATCGCGAGGTACGTGTCGGCCTCGAAACCCTTGGCCGCCACGACATCCGCGACCAGTCCGATCACCTTCTGCGCCTCGGTGGTGACCTTCATCTTGGTGATCGGGTTGTACAGCAGGTAGCGGCGGTCCTGCTGGTTCGCCGAGCGGAAGTAGTCGATCGCACGGTCGGAGAACAGCTTCATCCCGGTCAGCCGCGCGTAGGCCTCGACGAATTCGCGGCGCACGTGCGGGAAATCGGTGACCGGGTTGCCGTACAGGATGCGGTTCTGCGCGTGCGTGATCGCCTCGTACAGCGAATGCGTCGCCATCCCGATGCCGCCGAAGCACAGGTTGAACTTGCCGATGTTGACCGTGTTCAGCGCGGCGCTGAAGGCTTCGGCCCCGGTGTGGAGGATGTCCTCGGCGCGCACCGGGTAGTCCTCGAGCCGGAACTCCGCGACGTACATCTGCGACGGCACGATGTTCTTCACGACGTGGTAGTTCGGGTGCTCGGAATCGGCGTAGAAGAACACGTACTGCCCGGGTCCTTCGACGCCGTCGATCCGGCCGAACACCGAAACCGTGCGTGCGCAGTTTCCGTTGCCGATGTAGTACTTCGACCCGTTCGCGCGGTAGCCGCCCTCGCCGTCCGGGGTGAGCACGAGGTCGGACGAGTAGATGTCCGCGCCGTGCTCCTTTTCCGACAGTCCGAACGCGCCGACGCCGCCCTCGGCCAGCGCTTCCGCGGCCCGCTTGCGGGCGGCCGCGTTTCCGCTCTGCCACACCGGGCCGAGGCCGAGGACGGTGACCTGGAACGGGTACCAGTAGTTGAGGCCGTAGAAGCCGAGGATTTCCGCCAGCGCGGCGATCCGGCTGGTGTCCCAGCGCTTCTCCGGGTTCCCCGCCGAATCCGCGGCCGGCGTGAGGAACGTGGCGAACAGGCCTTCCTTGCCCGCGAACTCCAGGAAGTCGGCGTAGAACTCGCGGTCGTGATACGCCTGCGCGAGACGGCGTTTGCCGCGCGCTTCGAACCAGTCGATCGTCGCCCGCAGCAGCCGCTGGGTCTCCGGGTCGAACCTCCGGGCGTCGTAATCGCGCGGGTTCAGCAGCGCTGTCGCCGTTTCGCTCATCGCATCTCCAGGTCAGCCGATATTACTGCCCGGTAACTTTAGCGCGGTGCGGCCGCCGAACTCCACCGCGTCCACCCGGCCGTGGCCGTCGCGCCGGAAACGCGCGCTCGGCCTGCGGGTGTCCGAGGCGCGAGCGAGCACGTCCTCGGCGACGAAGACGACCTCGAACGGCGGAGCGGAGAGGATGTCCGGATCGTCGGTGTCGAGGATCATCTGCGCCCAGAGCGAGCCGTCCCGTTCGGCGACCTCGAAGATGAGCGAGCCGGTCCGATAGCGTCCAGGGCAGTCGCCCGGGTCGACTGCCCTGGACGGACGACTGTCCAGTTTCGGCAGGTCAGCCAGGTTGTCCAGGCACCAGTCGACGATCCGCGGACCGAGCGCGCCGCCGCCCGCGCTGTTGGTGAGCACGGTGACCGCGAGGTTCTCGCTCGGCACCATGACGAACTCCGACAACTGCAGGTTGCTGACGTTCCCGCCGTGCCGCACCAACTGCGCGTCGCCGTGGCTCAGCCGCAGCCAGGACAGCCCGACCTCCTCGAACGGCAGCGCGCCCTTGCGCTGTGCGGCGTGCATCAGCCGACGGGTTTCGTCGCTCAGCACCTCCGCGCCATTCAGCTGGAATCGGGCCCATTTCAGCTGGTCACGGGCAGTCGACCAGAGACCGCCGGCCGGCGCGTCCGCCCGAGCGAGGCCGACAGTGTGCGCGACCGCCGGACCGTCCTCGCGCAGCGCGTGCCCGACCGCGTGCCGCCGGGTCAGCACCTCCCAGGGCTGGAAGAACGAATCGGTCATGCCGAGCGGCTCCAGCAGCCGGGTGCGGACCAGCTCCTCGTAGGCGGTCCCGGACACCGCCTCGGCGACGCGGCCGGCCAGCAGGAATCCGGCGTTGCAGTAGGAGAACACCTCGCCGACCGGGAACACCTGCGGCAACTCGTCGAACCGCTGCACCGCGCGGGCGAGCGCGTCGTCGCCCCAGCCGGTGCCGACCTCGATGTCGCCGAGGAAGCCGGAGGAGTGCGTGAGGAGGTGGCGCAGCGTCACGGTCTTGCGGGCGAGCGGGTCGGCCAGGCGCAGATCCGGGAGGTACTCGACGACCGGCTGGTCCAGTTCGAGTACGCCGTCCTCGACGAGCACGAGCGCCGCGGCGGCGGCGAACGTCTTGCTCGTGGAGCCGATCATGAACAGCGTGTCGTCGTCCACCGGCGTTCCGGTGTCCACACTGGACACCCCCGCGGTCAGCAGGGTTTCCTTGCCCTCGTGGAAAATCCCGGCTGAGACGCCGGGAACTCGCGCCTCTCGCGCCCATTCGCCCAGCAGTCCCCGGAGTTCGTCTGCGCTCATGCGGCCAGCCTCGCACCCGCGTGCGCGGCGTCGATGGTGGAAACGAACGAACATCGCGCGTCCGCTTCGTCGGTTCGCGCGTGGCGGCCTGCGGGCGATATCACGTAGCCCGCCGGATCTTGGGACGGTATAGTGGACGATGCGGTCCGCTCAGTTCTGCCTCGGACCGCGTTTCACTGTTGTCGACGACCACGCGCCGCAGCCATCCGAGGCCGCGCCGGGCAGGACAACCGCGCTACGTACGGAGATACGGGACGCTTTCGCGTCCGCACCAACCATGACGACTTTCACCGAACTCGGCCTGCCCAAGCCTCTTGTCGACGCGCTCGCCGCACAGGGCGTCACCGAGCCCTTCCCGATCCAGGCCGCCACGCTCCCGCACACCCTCGCGGGCCGCGACGTGCTCGGCCGCGGCCGCACCGGCTCCGGCAAGACCTACGGCTTCGTGCTGCCCGTGCTGGCCCGCCTGGCCGCGGGCCCGACGCGGCGCCGCCCCGGCCGTCCGCGGGCGCTGATCCTCGCCCCGACGCGCGAACTGGCCACCCAGATCGAGGCCGCGATCGTGCCGCTGGCGCGCCCGCTTGGCCTCAAGGCGACCACGATTTTCGGCGGCGTGAGCGCGAACCCGCAGATCACCCGCCTTCGCGACGGCGTCGACATCGTCGTCGCCTGCCCCGGACGGCTCGCCGACCACATGCGCTCCGGCGAAGCGAAGCTGGACAAGATCGAGATCACCGTCCTCGACGAGGCCGACCACATGGCCGATCTGGGCTTCCTGCCCGAGGTCCGCCGCATCATGGCGGCGACCCCCGAGCGCGGCCAGCGGCTGCTGTTCTCCGCGACGCTCGACAACGGCATCGACGTGCTCGCGAAGCGCTTCATGAACGACCCGATGCTGCACAGCGTCGACTCGGCGCAGTCGCCCGTCTCGACCATGACGCACCACGTGCTGCACCTCGAGGAAACCCACCGCCTGCCCGTCCTGGTCGACCTCACCGCGGCTCCCGGCCGCACCCTGGTCTTCACCCGCACGAAGCACCGCGCGAAGGCCCTCACCCGCAAACTCGTCGCAAGCGGCGTCCCCGCGGTGGAGTTGCACGGCAACCTCGGCCAGAACGCGCGCACGCGCAACCTGGAAGCCTTTTCGTCGGGCACCGCGAAAACCCTGGTGGCCACCGACATCGCCGCCCGGGGCATCCACGTGGACGACGTCACGCTGGTCATCCACGCCGACCCGCCGGTCGAGCACAAGGCGTACCTGCACCGCTCCGGCCGCACCGCTCGCGCGGGCGCGTCCGGCACCGTGGTGACCCTGATGACCGACGAGCAGGTCGCGGACGTCCGCGCACTGACCCGGAAGGCAGGCATCTCGCCGACCACCACGCGGATCTCGCCGACGCACCCGCTGCTGGCCGAACTGGCCCCCGGGGACCGCTCGTTCACCGCTTCGCCGCGCCGCCCCGTGGTGGACAACCGCCCGAAGACGGTGACCGCCTCCGGCGCCGCACCAGGCACCGGCCGACGCCGCGGCGCCCCCTCGGAGAACCGAGGCGGGCTCGGCGCTCGGACTGGCGCGCAGACCCGGCGTTCCGGCGGCCGCGGCGGACCTCGGCAAGGCGAGGCTCGTTCCGCGGAGCGGCAGCCAGGTCAGGCCCGGCGGGAAGACCAGCGCCGCGGCGGATCAGGTGCCGGTCGCCGAGGGGCGGAGGGCGCTGGACGTCGCGCTGCCGGTGCCGACCGTCGCGGATCGGGCCAGCCGCCACGCAATCGCCGCAACGGCTCGAGCGGTCGGCGGCAGTCAGAGTCCTGAGTTGTGCACGGGGCGGGTCGGGGATTTCGGTCCCCGACCCGCTTTTCCGTGCGGGGGTCAGCCCGCTTCCTCGTCGGCGAACCAGTCGCCGATGTGCTTCTATGGGAAAGCTGCTGTCCAGCAGCCGTCGGCGGCAAGCCATCCGACGATGGCGGCGACGACCTTGCCCTGCGAGAAAGTCAGCGTTTGTCGCGAAGCCACACCTGAATGAAGACGTTCTCCGGGTTGCGGTTGCTGGAGATGACCGCATTCCCCGCCACGCAACATCGATTCGATAATCGCGACGATATTCGCCTGCGCAGGGTTTCCGAGGGCGACGCCGTTCGAGGCCAGCACCGTGGCCTTCAGGCCGCGGCACCGACAGCGCAGCGGCTCGTCACGAACGCCGAGCCTCCCGCCAAAACGACTTGAACTCCTCAGTCACCCCGTAGAAGCTTCCTTTTGCTGCCAAATCACGCGAATCCGGTGAACCGGCGAAGGACAATTTGCGAGCTTCCTCCCGGGACAACTCGGGAAGCTTCCGCCTCCTGGCCCTGGCAAGTTTCCTCGGATGCCCGTCGTGTACAAAGACCGCGGCGATCGACGAGGCCGCCACAGGAGTGAACCCCGGGCCGGGCAGACATCCCAACGGATCCGCCATGAGCCATTCCGCGACGCCGCACACCCGGTGGAAGTCGTCGTCGCCGCATCCGGAAACCCACTCGGCCACGGCCTCCTCCCCGTACTCGACCAGCCCTCTCGACACCAAGGCCCGACTCGTCGAAAACATGCTGCCCACCTTGCCCGCACCCGTGGGAGGCGACCGGCCTCGCCGGCTCAGCCGCCAAATTTCCGCAACTCGACGTCAACGATAGCAAAGCCGGTCGAATTCCCGATGCCGACCGCGACGTTCCCGGACATGACCCAATTGTCGAACCGGTTCTGCGCAGTCGTCTTTCTCGCGTTTCCGCTCTTGATTTCCAGTCCGCGGTACCGGCCGTTCCCGAGATCGACCGCACCGTCGTAGACCCGGATTTGGTCGCCGTTCCCCTTGGTGTAAATCCGGCCGCGGACGACCTTGAACCCATCCGCCTCGAGCGCGTCCCATACCGCCTTCTCCGCGTCCGCCCCGACGTTCGTCCCGTCGGTCCCCGCGAACTTGCCGTCCGACGTCCGGATCGAGCCGTCGTCATAGCGGAAGATTCCCGGCTCCACCTCTTCGATGCACTTGGCCCCGTTGTGCACCAGAATCGGCGTCTCGCCGGCCAGCACGTAGAACGTGTGCGTGGTGTTGATCGCCAGGTTGTACGTCCGGCTGTTCGCCGTGTACCGGCGGCTGTCGATCAGCCGCGCATGCCCGTTTCCGGGCGTGTCTAGCTGATCGCCAGGGCGCAAGTCGGCCGCAGCGGTCCACGCGTGGGCACCGGTGTTCCAGATCAGATGGTGCGCGGTCGACGTGATCATCCGCGGCCCGGCCGGGGTGTCGATGCGCAGGTCGACGAAATCGGTGTCCGTGTCGGTGACGCTGATGTGCGCCACCGTGTGCTGCTGCCGCGCCGCGTCGTCGGGGCGGGCGTTGGTGATCGCGTCCCCGACGCGGATGTCCTTGATCGGCTTCGCCGACCCGTCGGCCATCAAGACCCGCGTCTCGGGTGTGAAGCTGTTCAGCCCGCACAGCAACGGGTTTTCCGACAGTTCTTGCGCCACCCTGGCCATTTGCGCCGCTTCCGCGACCGCCTCGGCGGCGAGGTCGCCTGCCTCGCCGGCCGCGGCGATGGCCCGCGAGGTCACCGTGTCCAGCGCGCTGCCCATGGCCGCGTCGAGCAGGTCCCCGGCGAAGATCTCGCCGAGCCCGACCCCGTCGGCCAGGTCGGCGACCGCCCCGCCCAGGAGTTCGACCAGGTCGCACTCCGGGCAGGCCAGTGCGACCAAGCCCATCAGGACGAAACCGCCGTACTCGGAGAGTTCCTGGCCGGAACCGTCGAACGGCCGGGCCACGAAGTTGGAGCTCAGCAGGTTGTGCGGGTCGAGGCAGCGCGCGGTGTCTGCGCTGCCTGCCGGGTTCATGTTCCGGCAGACCTCTTGCAGGTGCGCGAGAATCCGCTCCTGGTCGGCCTTGCTGCCGGAGAACAGCAGGTTGCAGTCCTGGTTGTTCAGGTAGAGCAGCGAGTCGTGCGACCGGTACTGGTCTCGGCAGGACGCTTGCCGGTCCTGGATCGCTTGCTGTTTCTCCGCCTTCGCCTTGGTGGCGACGGCCTCCCAGGCCTGCTGCGCGGCGACCGCGGCATCGTGGGCGTCCTTGCCCGCGTCGACCGCCATCCGATGCGCGGTCGCGGCTGAATCCGCTGCCTCGCGGGCATAGTTCGCGGCTACCTGCGCGGAATGCTGCGCCCAGGCCGCCGAACGGCCGGCCGCGTCCGCGGAAGCGACCGCGGAGGCCGCTGCCCGAGCGGCGGCGTTCGCGGAATCCTGCGCCTGCTTAGCGGACGCGGCTGCGCGGTCGGCGGCCGTCTGCGCGGTCTTCGCGTAGTCCGCGGCTTGAGCGGCGGCCGCGTTGGCCTCTTGTGCGTACCGGTTCGCGTCATCCGCCGCGTTGCGGGCGCGGGCGGCCGCAGCCTGCGCTTCATTGGCGTCGTGAGTCGCGTTCGCGGCCGCGCGGGACGCTTGGGCCAGCAAGGAATCGATCGCAGCGTTGTGCGCGGCAGTGTTCTGGTCCCGCCGCGCCGCACTGTACTGCCCGACGACCAAGAACTCGTGGGCCAGCGTCGGCGGTCCGTCCAGCGCGGCCTGCGCTCCGGCGGCCACCTCGCGCTGCCCGGCGTTCCGGGCGCCGGACAGCACCTGGTTGACCTTGACCTGGTCGTCGATTCCGAGCGCGGTGTACTGGCCAGCATCGAGGAAGTCGCGCAGAGCCTGATCGGTGTTGGCGTCCAGCGCCTTCTGCGCGTACTGGACGACGATCGTGCGCCCGGCCGTGCGAGCGCCCGACATGATCTGGTTGACCTGCAGCGCGTCGTCCTGCTCCCGGCCCGGGTAATCCCGGCTGCGCAAAAAGTCGCGCACCTGAGCGTCGCTGCCGGCGAGCGCGGTGTTCGCCGCGGTCTGGAAACCGGTCGTCGCGGTTTCGCACAGCTGCCGGAGGATCGACCGGTCGTCCTGCCCGGCGGCGGCTTGCACGCCGGTGGTGACGAAGTCGATCGCCTCGTCGTCGGTCGCTGCGAGCGCTGCCTGCGCGGCCGCCTTCGTCCACTGTCCTCCGGTGTCGGCCAGCGTCAGCGCGACCTTGCGCGCGTCGGCGAGCACTGTGGCCCGCGGAGCGCCTGCCGCCGTCGCTTCGGCGATCAACCGGGTGGTTTCCGCGTCCCAGGTACTGACTTGGTCGACGTCCCACCGCTTCGGCTTCGGTTGTGCGGCGTAAGCGGCCAACGCGGATTTGGCGGCATCGTCCGCCGTTTGGCTGGCCTGCGCGATCCGGTCGTCGTCCGCCTTGCGCGCGGCTTGCGCGATCTGGATGGCCTGATTGGCGGCAGTGACCGCGGCGTTCGCGGCGGCTGTCGCGGCGTTCGCGTGCTCGGTGGCTTTCTTCGCCGCGTCCGCTGCCTCGCCGGCATGTGCTGCCGCGTCGTCGGCCGCTTGCGCAGCGGCGTTCGCATCGAGGGCAGCCGCGTGCGCTGCGTTCGCAGACTGATCAGCGGCATCGCTCGCCTGGTGTGCCCACGACTGGCTCGCGTTCGCCGCCGAGACGGCGCGAGCCGCCTGCGCGCGAGCCGTCGCGGCCGCGGCTTGCGCCTGACGTGCGTCCGCGCCTGCGGCAGCAGCGTTGTTAGCGGCATCCGTGGCGGCAGCAGCAGCGTTGCTTGACTGCAGTGCAGCATCGTGTGCGGCGGCACCCGCGTTCTCCGCCTGCTGCGACGCCGTCCGCGCCGCGCGGGCAGCACCAGCTGCTTTCTCCGCACCTACTGCGGCATCGCGCGCGGTCTGCGCGGCATTCCGCGCGACGTCCGCGTGCTCCTTATCGAGCGATGCCTGCGCAGCCGCGTCGTACGCGTTCGACGCAGCCTGTCCCGCACGGGAAGCCGCCGCAGCAGCACGAGACGCCGCAGCGGCCGCGGTGTGTGCGGCGCGCGAAGCAGCGTTCGCGGCCCCGATCGCCTCTCGAGCGGTGATCGCGGCCTGGTTCGCGGCGTACGCAGCCTGCGAAGCAGCTTCGGTCGCCTGACCGGCATGTCCCTGCGCGGCCGCAGCAGCGTCCTTGGCGGCTTGCGCGGCCTTCGCCGCTGCAGCAGCTTCGGCGACTGCGCGGTCGGATTCCTGTTTTGCCAGCTCAGTTTGGGTCGCTGCCTGCGCCGAAGCCGAGTTGGCGGTGGCGACGAGGTCGGCGATGGTCGCTGTTTCAGCGTCGCGAGCTTGCGCGACCGGAAGATCGATGGCCAGGAACTGGGTGAGGGCGTCGTCTGTGTTGGCGTCCAGCGCCTGCTGCGCGGCCTTCTTCACCTCCGGTCCGCCTGCGGCCATTTCCTGGTTGACCTTGACCGCCTGGTCGGTCCCGAACGGAACCTTCCAGCCGGTGGCGAGGAAGGTCCGCAACGCTTCTTCGGTGTTGGCGTCCAAGGCTTTCTGAGCGGCCTGCTTCAGCTGCGGCCCGCCCGCGGCCATCATCTGGTTGACGCGCAGCGCGAGGTCGTTCTCGTGCGCGCCTTCCCAGCCGGTGTCGAGGAAAGCTTCGAGTGCGTCGTCGCTGTTGGCGTCCAGCGCCTTCTGCGCGGCCGTCCGGGTCGCGACACCGCCGGAGGACATCAGCTGGTTGACGTGGATGCTCCGGTCGATGGACGCGTCGACGTCTTTCTGCGAGGTGAGGAATCGCGTGACATCCGCGTCGGAACCGACCAGCGCGACCGCGGCGTCCCGTTTGGTCGCCGGGCCGCCGAACTGCCACAACCGCCAGGTCTTGGCCCGATCGGTATCCGTGCTGCCCGCCGGCGCGGCGGAAGCCGCTGCTCGCGGCGCCTCGGCCGCGACGGCCGGGGCCTGCACCGTTCCGGCGGCCAAGGAGGCGGTCAAGAACGTCATCAGAGCAGCACGAAAGCGGGCTTTCGCCGTACGCATCGATTCCCCCTGTGAAATGCCACGCGATCCCCGGTGACCGTCCGATCACCACGCGTCTCCGGTCGAGACTAGCCAGTCGCCGCCACCCGGAAGCGATTTCGAATTCATAAAGTTACCAAGGTAAACCGAGTCAAGAACTGTTTACTTTTTCTTTTATTGAAGAATAGAAAGTGAACCGCGTCACATTAGTGCTAACACTCGCACTGGGTTCAGCGAAAAACGCCCGCCAGGATCGTCCGCGCACGCAGGCCGAGCCGGGTTCATTGCTCGCTTTGCCATGATTCGCTAGTCCGCAAGGGGGAATTTTGAGCTTGTCGACCCGAACGAAATCCGCCGCCGCGGTCGCTGCCGCGGCCTGCACCGCGGCAGCGGCGGCGCTGACCCTGAGCACCGGAGCCGCCGCCACCGCGGAGGACCAGCAGCCCTCCGTCGTCGAGGACTACCACTACCCCGGCGCGGCGCAGATTCTCGCCGACTATCACGTCGAACTGCTCTCCGGCGACGGGCACATCCTGTTCGCCGCCTGCCCGTCCGGCCCGGACACCGTCGGCCTGATCCAGGTCCGGACCAGCGAACCGGTCGGGCAGGGCAGCGACGGCCGCGTGTGCTTCCACGTCATCGCGCCGACCGGTCATCTCACGATGAAAATCCCGGCCGTCTATTCCATCCGGGGCGACGGGATCAATTCCGGGACAGGGCACAAGGTGCGGGCGGAACTGACCACCGACAGCGGGCAGCACAGCACCGTCGACGTGAATCCGAGCGGAACGACTCAGGTCGGAGTCGGGACCAACCCGCCCGGCGCGCCGACCACCTTGCTCCAATTGGACGCATCCTCGTGATTTCGGAGCGGCTGGCGGAAACTGTTTCGCCGGCCGTTTCCGCGCAGCTGTACCGACGGCCGGGAATACCGCTCCCGCTCACCGGCACTCGCGGTAATACCGCGCCCGCACCCCCGATAACGTTGCCGTGACCACTCCCCCACGCCTCAGGCTGGCCGTCGCTGTCTCGGCCGCCCTCTCGGCAGGCCTGCTGATCGTTCCGGCCGCGGACGCCATCAGCGGCGGAACCCCCGTCCCCGACAAGGCTTTCGACTTCGTCGTTCGCGTCGCCGCCGACGGGCACGGCTGCAGCGGCGTTCTTCTCGGACCGCAGTGGATCGTCACCGCCAGCGGGTGCGTTCCGGCTGGCTCCGGAACGCCGAGCAGTCCGGTCACCGTCACCGCTGGCGGAACCACCGCGAAAGTCGCCACGCTGGTCCCGAGGCCGGACCGGGACCTGGTGCTGGCCAAGCTCGCCACTCCGATCGCCAACGTCACCCCGATCGCTCTAGGACGGACCGCACCGGCGGCGGGCGAAGCGCTTACCGTCGCCGGATTTGGCCGCACCTCCGACACTTGGGTTCCGGACAAGGCCACGACCTCGCCCTTCACTACCGCGTCGGTCGCGGCCACCACCTTCAGCCTCACCAACGCCGACGGGCACGACACCTGCCTCGGCGACGCGGGCGGCCCCGCGATCCGCACCGCGGCAAACAACACCCCCGAGCTTGTCGGGATCAACTCGCGGTCGTGGCAGCACGGCTGCCTCGCCGTCGCCGAAACCCGCCAGGGCAGCGTCGAAACCCGCACCGACGATCTCGTCGACTGGATCCGCGCACAGGCTCCGGAGCTGGCGATCCAGTGCCAGGCAACGGTTCCGCTGTTCGCCGCCACCAGCGACCTGCAGCTCTACCGCCACCCGAACCCGGCTGACGGCGGGCCGATGGCGCCCCAGCAGTCCACGATCGGCACCGGCGGCTGGAACGGCTACGTCCGTCTCCTCGCCGGACCCGACGGGCTGGTCTACGGCATCCGCGCGAACGGCGACGTCTACCGCTACCAATGGAACGGCACCGGCTGGACGGCCGACTCGCGCACCGTCGTCGCCACTGGCTGGACCGGGTTCGACGACGCGGCCAACCACAACCGCATCACCATCGACAGCCGCGGCGACATCTACGTCGTCAACGCGGACGGCTCGCTCTCCCGCCGCCGCTACGACAACGCCGCCAAGACCTGGTCGGCCGAAACCCTCGGCACCGGCTGGAATTCCTACAACCTCATCACCGGCGGCGGCGACGGCGTGCTCTATGCCCGCAGCACCGACGGCTTCCTGTACCGCTACGCCTGGGACGCGGCCGGACACAAGTGGGCGCAGGAAAAGAAGCTTGTCGGCAACGGCGGCTGGAACGCGTTCACCCGCATCACCTCCGCGGGCGCGGACGTCCTCTACACCGTCACTGGCAAGGGCGAACTGCGCTGGTACCGCTACCTGCCCTACAGCGACGCCTGGTCCCCCGGCCCGACCGTGATCGGCGACGGCGGGTGGCAGCAGTTCTCCGACGTGGAGGCGCAGCGCAACTCCTGCACTTTGGTTCGCTAGAAACCGGATCGCCGTGCCGCGTTCCGGAGTGCGGCACGGCGATCCGGCCCGATCAGCTGATCATGAACAGCAAGAACGGCCCCACGCCCAAAACCAGCAACGCGGCCGCGTTCGTCTTCCGGTACTCCAGCAGCAACGCCACGAATTCCCGCAAGAACGCGCTCGGCACGAAGTACGACGCCGTCCTCGCCCCGATCACGTTGAGCCGCAACCCCAACTGCCGAGCCAGCACCGCGGTCCGGAACACGTGGTAGTTGTTCGTCACCGCCAGAATCGGCCCGGCAAACCCCCGCTGCGCAAGCAAAGCGACGCTGAACCGCAGGTTCTCGCTCGTGGTCGTCGCCCGGTCTTCCAGCACGATCTGCTCCGCCGGAACCCCAGCATCCATCAGGTACCGCGCCATCGCGTCCGCTTCCGACGTCAGTTCGTCCGCGCCCTGCCCGCCGGACACCACCAGCAACGCCCCCGGCGACCGCTGCTGCACCTGCACCGCGCGGTCGAGCCTGCTCGCCAGCAGCGGCGGCACCCGGTCGCCCTGCAGTCCGGAGCCGAGCACGACCACCGCTCCGGCACGAGCGCGGCGGGTGAGCCGGCTGTAGAGGATCGAGTACAGCAACAGCGCCGTGAACAGGAACGCCAGGTACCCGGTCACGAACAGCACCGCCATCGCGGCCACGCGCAGCACCGGCTGATCGTCGAAGACCAGCGAGCTCACCGCGAGAGCGAACACCGCGAGCAGACCGAGCCCGGCCAGCAATGACAGCAGGTTCGCGAGCCGCCGTCCTTCGCGGCGCAGCATCACGACGCCGTTCGCGATCAGTGCCCACGGCAGCGCCAAAGCGCCGAGCCCGCCTACGAGCGCCACCAGCGCGATGATCGCGATCTGGGCCCATTCGACGTGGTTGAAGAACGACAGCAGCCACAACCCGGTGAACCCGAGCGCGACCAGGAACCACACCGCGTTGCCGACCCGCCGCGGCTCGCGCGCGAACCGTACGACGAACACGAGCACGGAAGCCAGCGCGAACAGCCCGGAAGTCATGGTCCAGCATTCTGTCTGGCATCCGCGAGCAGCGCTCGGGCAGGTACTCAGAGTGACGTCGTCAGGCCCCGCGCGCGCAGCACCGACCGCTCCAGCGGACGGAACACGATCAGCTCGATCGCCACCCCGACGAACAAAATCAGGAAAATCGCCGCGATCACCATGGGCATCGAGTTGTACGACGACCCGTCGTTCAAATACGTCCCCAGCCCGACGCCGAGGCTCGGCGAACGCGCGATCAGTTCCGCGGCCATCAGCGAGCGCCACGAGAACGCCCAGCCCTGCTTGAGCCCGGCCAGGAACCCGGGCAGCGCGGCGGGCAGCAGGATGTGGCGCGCCGCGGCGAACCGGCCGGCCCCCATCACCTTGCCGACGCGCGGCAGGATCGGCGGGATCTGGTCGATGCCCGCCACGAGGCCGTTCGCGATCGACGGAACCGAACCGAGCAGCACGACGAAATAGATCGCCGCGTCGTTGATGCCGAACCAGATCACCGCGGCGGGCACCCACGCCACGGACGGCAGGCTCTGCAATCCGCTCAGCAGCGGGCCGATCGCCGCGCGCACCGCGCGGACTTTCGCCACCAGGATGCCCAGCGGCGTACCGATGACCACCCCGGCGGCGAAACCCAAAGCGGCACGGTGCACCGAGGTCCAGATGAAGCCGAACACCGAACCGTCGGCGACGGTGCGCCAGAACTCGGCCCAGACGTCCAGCGGCGCGGGCAGCGTCGTTTCCGGCCAGAACGCGGCGGCCCACAGGACCTGCCAGATGGCGATCAGCAGCACGAGCGCGCCGACGGGCGGCAGGAAGCCGCGCACGAACCGGCGGCGCAGCGAAGCCGGCCGCGCGCCGGTGGGGGTGTCGAGCCGGTCCAGTCCGGCGCCGACGGCTTCGTCCAGCTCCGGGGCCGCCTGGTCAGGCTGCGGCATGGGTGCTGATCACCTTTCGCAGATCGGCCGTGATCTCCTCGGCCAGCAGTTCAGCATCGGCGGACGGCACGTCGTGCCATTCGCGGACCACTCGGCCCGGACGCGACGACAGCAGCACCACGCGCTGTCCGAGCCGGACGGCCTCGCGCACGTCGTGGGTCACGAACAGCACCGACGTACCGGTGCTGCGCCACACCCGCAGCAGTTCGCTCTGCAGCACGTCGCGGGTGATCGCGTCGAGCGCCGCGAACGGTTCGTCCATGAGCAGCAACGCGTTGCCGTCGTCGCCGCCGACGCGGTGGGTCGCGGCCAGCGCGCGGGCCAGCGCGACCCGCTGCCGCATCCCGCCGGACAGCTCGTGCGGACGCTTGCGTGCCGCGTCGCTCAGCCGCACCAGATCCAGCAGCTCAGCGGCCTTCTCGCGACGCTCGGAGCGGCCGAAACCGGCGAGCCGCAGCGGCAGTTCCACGTTCCGGGACGCGGTCAGCCACGGCATCAGCGCGGCCTCCTGGAACATCACCGCGGGCCGCGAGGTGGTGAGAGTGATCTCACCGGCCGACGGCTGGTCGAGACCGGCGACGAGGTTCAGCAGCGTGCTCTTGCCGCAGCCGGACGCGCCGAGCAGGCAGACGAACTCGCCCGGTTCGACGGTGAGGTCGACCCCGTCGAGCGCGGTCACGGCGCTGCCCGCGGAGCCGAACACCTTGCCGACGCGGTCGAGGTGGACGGCGGCGGTCACGGGCCGGGCCAGGGTGGTGGTCATCGCGGATCGCCTTCCGGTCGGGACGTCACTTCGCCAGTTCGGGCGCGTTGACGGCGGGCAGCTGCTGTGCCTTGAGGACCTCGTTGAGCGGGCCGAAGTCGGCGAACCCCTTGAGGTCCACCACCTGGTCGACCACGCCCGCGGTCACCGAGTCCTTGGCCAGCTGCGGGAACTGCGCGGGCACCGGGTCGGTGGTCAGTTCGATGTTCGCGAACGCGCGGTCGAGCACGGCCGGGCTGAGCGAGCTGCCGGAAAGCTCCTTGAGCGCGCCGTTGACGACGGTCTTCGCCTCGGCCGGGTTCTTCTTCGCCCAGTCGATCGCCTGCAGTTCGCCCTTCAGCAGCGCGCGCACGGTGTCCGGGTGCTGCTTGAGGAATTCGCTGCGCACGATCGCGACGGTGGTCGGGAACCGGCCTTCCGGCCACAACGACTTCTCGTCGACCAGCACCTTCGCGCCCGCGTCGGTGACCAGCCGCGACGACCACGGCTCGGGCAGCCAGCCGCCGTCGACCTCGCCCTTGCGGAACGCGTCGAGCGTCTTCGGGTTGTCCAGGTTGGTCACGTTGACCTGGCCGGTCAGGTGCTTCTCGGCGAGGAACTTCTTGAGCGCGACGTCCTGGGTGTTGGCCAGCTGCGGCGTCGCGATCGTCTTGCCCTTGAGCTGGTCGACCGAGGTGATCCCGGGCTTGACCACCAGCTGCGCGCCGCCGGTGACCGCGCCGGCCACGAGCTGGATCGCGCCCTTGGACTTGGTGAAGGCGTTGATCGCCGGCCCGGAGCCGATGAACGCGACGTCGAGCGAACCGCCGAGCAGCGCGTTCACTTCGGACGGACCGGCGTTGAACGTCTGTGTCGTGAGCTTGGCGCCGCCGAGGTTCTGCGCGAAGAAGTTCTTCTTGACCCCGATCAGCGCGGGCGTGTGCGTCACGTTCGGGAAGAAGCCGACGCGCACCTCCCCGGCGGCGCCCTGGTTGGTCGCGGCCTCGGTGCGGTCCGCGCGGGAACACCCGGCGAGCGCCCCGAGCACCGTCAGCGCGGCGAGTGCGGAAGCGAGCAATCGGGTTCGCGGAAATGTACGCACAAATGGCCCTTTCGCGGTCAGCGGAACGGGGCGAGAATGACACGGTCACCCGCGAGACTGCATATGCATCCGCATCCCGGGAAATTGTGTGGGATTACTTGACAGGCCCGGGCCTCACCTGCTTGTCAGGAGCGAGACGTCGCCGAACTCGTGCCACAGATACTCCCGCCGCACTGCCGCGTCGTAAGCCCGCTGCACCAGCTCCGGACCCACGACCGCTTCGAGAAGCAGCAGGTGGGATGCCTCCGGGGCATGCAATCCGGTGATCAATCCGTCGACCGCGCGGGCAGGCCGGTCGGGACCGAGCACGAGTTCGGTCCAGCCCGCCGCCGCGGTGACGAGTCCGCCGGGATTCGCGGCCGATTCGATCGCGCGCACCGCAGTTGTCCCTACTGCGATAACGCGTCCACCCTGGTCGCGCACCCAATTGACCAACGCGGCAGTCGTCGCCGGAACGCGAAATCGCTCACCGTAAGGCGGTTCCCCCGCTTCCGGCGACGAGACGCCGGTGTGCAACAAGATCGGCGCGAACAGCACCCCGCGCGAGACGAGTTGAGCGACCAGCTCCGCAGTGAACGGCCGGGCCGCGCTCGGCATCTCCGCCGAACCCGGATCGAGCGCGAACACGGTCTGGTAATTCGGCAAGGGCCAGGCGCGCGGGACATAGCCGTAGCGGATCGGCCGCCCGACCTTCGCGAGATACCGCGGGATCTCGCCTTCCACTTCGATCTTCGCGCGCCACAACCGTTGCGCACCGGCGACGTGCGGCTCGCGCAGTGTGACGACGGCGCCGACGGGCAGGCTGAGCCGCTCCCCCGCGTGCCCGTCGAGAAGAGGGCCTCCTGGGGCGCGGAGTTCGACCACCCAGGTGCCGTCGTCGAGTTCGGTGGAGAAGTGGATGGCGATGACGTGGTCGTCCCGGACGGCGTCGACCGCAGCGGGCAAGGTTCCGGAAGTGTTGACTATCAACAGGTCGCCAGGATTCAAGAACGCCGCCAGGTCGCGGAAAGCGGCGTGGTGCACACCCTCGGGACCGGCCGCGAGCAGCCGCACCTCGTCCCGGGCGAGACCTCGTGCTTCCGGCGGCACGGACGCGCTGCGGTCCTCGGCCAGGTCGAACCGGGTACGCGGTGCGGTCATGACTGCACCTGCAGATCTGCCGCGCGGAACCGGCCACTCGCCGGGCGTTCCTCCAGCAGCCGCAGGAAAGCCGGTACCGCGGTCTCCGGCAGCGGCCGGTCCGAAATGTCTTCACCGGGGAAGGCGGCCTGGTGCATGGCGGTGCGCAGATCCCCGGGATCGACGGCGTACACCGCGATATCCGGGTTTTCCACGCCGAGCACCGCGCTCACGTGGTCCAGCGCGGCCTTCGCCGAACCGTAGCCGCCCCAACCCTCATACGCCTCCACGGCGGCGTCGGAGCTGATGTTCACCAGCACTCCCTTTGCCGCGGCGAGCGCGGGCAACAGCAGGCGGGCGAGTGCGAGCGGCGCGAAAACGTTGGTGCGGAAGACAGTTTCCAGCTCGTCCGGCGGATACTCGGCCAGCGGCGGCAGCGGGCTGACGCCGAGCGTGCTGGCGTTGTTGACGAGCAGGTCGAGCCGGGGTCCGGCGGCTTCGGCGAGCTGGCTGCGGTGTGCGGGGTCGGTGACGTCGCCGGGCACCGGGGTGAACCCGGCCTCCGCCGCGGCGGCGCGCAGCGTGCCCGGGTCGCGCCCGGTGCCCAGCACTGTCCATTCGCGACGGACGAGAGCCGAGGCGAGCGCCCGGCCCAGACCGGCGGAAGCGCCGGTGACAACAGCTACTGGCATGGTCCCTCCAGAAGTAGGCACCTGCCAGCGTGCGACCTCTACCTTACTGGAGGTCAACCGGACGGCGGCCGCGCAGCACCGTGTACGCCACCAGCGAAACCACGAACCCGGCGTAGTAGGCCAGATCCGCACCGTGCAGCGCCGCGGCAACCGGTCCGGTGTAGACAGTCGTGTTCATGAACGGCACCGCCGCCGCGAAGCCCACCACGAACGCCACCAGCGCTGCCCAGCTGCGCACCGGACGTCGCAGCTCAGCCAGCACGTCGACCTCGCGGCCGCGACGCGTGCGCCGCAGCCAGTCCGGCACGACGACGCCGAGGAACGGCGGGATCCAGTAACTCACCACCAGCAGCACGTTCTGGAATTTCGCCGCCAGGTCGCCGGTGTGCATCCAGAGAATCAGCGCGAACGCCAGCACCGTCACGACCACCGCCGAAACCGGACGACGCACCCGCACGCCGACGGTCTGCAACGCGAGCGAGCCGCTGTAGTCGTTCATCGCGTTGGACGAGACCGCCGCCAGCGCGATCACCAGCAACGCCACCGCACCCAGCACACCGCCGCCGAGCAGCGTCGACACCCCGGCGGCGGTCTGGTCGCCCAGCGAGGTGCCGAGCGCGAGACCAATGCCCTCGCCGAGCGCGTACGACGCGGTCAGTCCGAGCAGGGTGAACCAAAAGACGCCGCTCAGCCGAGTCGAAGCGGGCAAGTAACGGCTGAAATCCGACGCATAAGGAGCCCACGAAATAGCCAGGCTGAGCGTAATGGTGGAAAACAGCACGACGGCGCCGGCGAAATCGCCACCCGTGGCGGAATCGGCGAATGTGATCGGGTGGTCAAGCACCACCTTTACCGCAAGCGCGACAAATGCGACAACCAGCACCACGCTCATCACGGCCTGGACCCGGTGGATCACCGCGTAACCGAATACGCCGAGCGTGCACTGCAGCACCAGCACGACGAGCACCGCAGCCCAGAACGGCAGCCCGGTGAGCTGCGCCAGCGCTTCGCCGCCGAACAGCCCGACCAGCGCGTCCCACGCGATCGAGCCGAGCCATTGCACCAGGCCGGGCAGCACGACGCCGCGGCCGAACGGGAGCCGCGCGAGCGGCAGCTGGCCGGTGCCGGTGCGCGGACCCCAGGTGGACAGCCACGCGACCGGCAGCGAACCGATCACCGTGCCGATCAGCGCGATGACGAACCCGGTGGTGAAGCCGAGGCCGAGCGTCGCGCCGAGGGTGCCGGTGAAGACGGCGGTCATGGTGAGGTTCGGCGCGAACCACACGCCCGCGAGCCGCCACGGCCGCCCGAACCGGTTCGCGGGCGGGATCGGGGTGATTCCGTGCGTTTCGATCGCGAAATCCCCTGCTCCAGATGGCATTCGGCCGCCGAAGACCTCGGCGTCGATCCCGCTCATGCGCTGCCCTTTCTCCCGGCTGACCCGTGAGTCTGAACCGGAGTGCCCGGCCGCGCCAATACTCTGTGGCGTTCCCGACCCGTTCTCGGCAAGATCGCCGCAATGGGGGAAGGACCGCGCAGTCCGCTGCGCCATCGCGCGTTCGCCGTTTTCTACGCCGGGCGGCTGGTCTCGCTGCTGGGCAGCGCCATGACCCCGGTCGCGCTGGCGTTCGCGGTGCTGGGCAGCAGCCGCAGCCCGACCGACCTCGGCGTGGTGCTCGCCGCCGGGATCGTGCCGCTGCTGGCGTTCCTGCTCGTCGGCGGCGCGGTCGGCGACCGGTTCCCGCGCAACCGCGTGCTGCGGCTGTCGAACCTCGGCGCGGGCGCGGCGCAACTGGTCGCCGCGACCATCCTGCTCACCGGCAACTACTCGCTGGCCGCCCTCGCCGTCACCGAGTTCCTCGGCGGCGTCTGCACCGCGTTCACCACGCCGGTGCTGCGCGGGATCGTGCCGCAGATCGTCCCGGCCGAATCGCTGCGGCAGGCGAACTCGCTGCTGGCCACCGGACGGAACATCACCAAGGTGGCCGGTCCGGCCGTCGCCGGGGTCCTGGTCGGCACGGTCGGCGGCGGCTGGGCGATCGCCGCCGACGGGGTGTCGTTCGTGCTCGCCGCCCTGCTCTACCAGGCGATCACGCTGCCCCCGGCGGAGCACACTGTGCAAGACAGCGTCTTGCACAGTGTGCGAACCGGCTGGCGGCAGTTCTGGCGCATCCCGTGGCTGTGGCGGGTGGTCACCGCGTTCACCGTCTACAACATCGTGTTCACCGGCGGCTGGCTGGTGCTCGGGCCGGGCATCGCGCAGGACACGATCGGCGCGGCCGGATGGGGCGTGGTGCTGAGCGTGCGCGCGGTGGGCGCGCTGCTGTCCGGGCTGGTGATGTACCGGCTCGCACCGCGACGGCTGCTGCCGATGGGACTGGTGAGCGCCGCGCTGACCGTGCTGCCGCTGATCGCGCTCGGCCTGCACGCGGGTTTCGCGGTGCTGGCGGGCTCGACGTTCGTCGCCGGATTCTGCGCGGGGGTCATGAGCGTCGCCTGGGACACGACGATGCAGGAGAACATCCCCGGGCATCTGCTGTCGCGGATGGCCGCGTTCGACGATTTCGGTTCCTACGCGGGCATTCCCCTGGGCGAACTGCTGGCCGGGCCGCTCGGGGCGGCGTTCGGCGCGCCGCAGGTGGTGCTGGTCGGCGGGATCGCCATCGCCGTCGCCGCGCTCTCCCCGCTGCGCTCGCCCGCCGTCCGCGCGCTGCGGCACCCGCCGGTCCGCGTGCCGTGAACGCAAGGAAGGGCCTGCCGGGGATTCCGGCAGGCCCTTCCTTCACCCCTCGGTCACACCAGCAACAGGAACGCCACGCCGTTGGGCGAGCCGAGGCCCGTCACGTCGTCGTAGCCCTTGGTCGTGTGGATCGTCAGGTTCGGGTAGTCGAGCACCCGGGCGGAGGTCTTGAGCCCCGCCGAGGCGTCGACCCCGTTGGCGAAGTCCACGCGCTGCACCGCGCCGTCGACGTGCTGCACGTCGTTGATCGCCGACGTGCGCGACGTCAGCTGGTACAGCACCGGGTTGATGAACCCGTGGTGGAAGTGGTCGAGGCTGTCGGCCACCGCCATCACGCCCGCGAACACCGGCGACGCGAGGCTCGTGCCGCCGATCCGGTACTGGTCGTAGTAGACGCCGTCCGGGAAGGTCTGCGTCTGGCCGACCAGGAAGCCGGTGTTGGGGTCGGCGATCGCGGAGATGTCCGGGACCACGCGCCCCTTCGCGCCGCCGGTCTGGTTCTTCGTGGACAACGCGTCCGGCACGATTCCCCTCTGGTAGAAGGGCTGGCCGAACAGCCGGCTCGTGCCGCCGCCCGCGCCGCCGTTGAACGCGCCCGGGAACGCCGGGGCGTAGGCGCCGTCGGTCAGCGTCGACTTGCCGGTCTCCCACCCGGTTTCGAAGATCCGCTTGCCGTCCTTGCCGACCGCCAGCGACGTGCCGCCGACCGCGGTCACCCACGGAGCCGAGGCGGAGAAGTCCGGCGACGGCGTGCCGAGGCGCGCGACCTCGTCCCCGTTGTCGCCGGAGGAGAAGTACACGCCGATGCCCTCGAGCACCGCCTGCAGCGAAATGTGGTTGAACACCTTGACCTCGGCGGCCGGGATGTCCTCGCCGGTGTCGCCGTAGGAGTTGGAGATGATGTCGGCCTTGTGGCCCGCGACGACGTAGTTCAGCGCGGTGTCCAGCGACAGGTCTTCGCAGTCCTGCCCGCCGACGTACAGGATGTTCGCGCCCGGCGCGAGCCCGTGCGCGGCCTCGACGTCCAGGGTTTCCTCGCCGTACCAGCCGGAAGCGTCGCACTGGTCCGGCCCTTCGAGCACCGGGTTCGGCGGGAAGATGTGCTGTTTGAACTGCTGCTGGGTCAGCGGGTGCGCCGGGTCGTTGCGCTTGGCGTACTCCGAGGCGTCGGCGTAGATCGTCGGCGACGCGAACGCGTCCACAATGGCGATCGTGGTGCCGCGCCCGTCCGCGCCGAACTTCGCGACCTGGTCCAGCCCGTACGCCGAACGCAACTGCGCGGGCGTGTAGCCGCACGGCGCGTACGGAAGCTGCTTGCCGTTGTACGCAGGGTCAGTCGTGTCGGTCTTCTCGCCGTAGTAAGCGCTGCACGGCCCCGAATTGCGGAACCCGTTGCTCGGCGGCGCGGTCGACGGGCTGCCCTGCACGCGAGACTGCTTCTTCGCGGTCGGGTCCGCCCCGTCGGTGTGGTCCGGTTTGAACAGGTTCGTCGCCTGGTCGACGCCGACGACGCCGAGCACGTCGTTCGCCAGCGCGGCCGGGACGGACAGGTCCTTGTCCGCCGCCCGCAACGTCTGCCCCTTGACCTGGTACTTGCCCAAGGTCACGGCGAACGCGCGCTGCACCTGATCGGCGGTACCGGTCGCCTCGACGTAGGCCCGGTTGGACGGCACCTCGCCGATGCCGAATCCGCTTGCGGACAGCCAATTCTTCACTGCCGAAACGGTCTGGTCGGTGGCCGCGAACCGGTCCCGCACCTGGTCCGGCGAAAGATAGTGCCGGTAGTCGCGACTGTTCGGATCGGACACCGACTGCGCGGCGGCCTCGGCCGCGCCCTGGTCCTTGAGGTTCAAGTAAACCCGAAAGTCCATAGTGGACGACCCGGCCGTGTCGGCCACCTTGGACTGCGGATTGGCCCAAACCGGATGCGATTGCGGAATGTCCGCCCGCCCCTGAGCCGACGCCACGGCAGGCGAAGCGGCTAAACCGCCCACCACCGCCAGCGAAAGAAACATGGTGACGCTTCTACGCACAGCAACTCCCTCGTGTTGCGCGGCCTCGACCCCGCCTGCCGCCGGAACGAGATTAGGACTGCCCCCGCCCGCCAGGGAAGCGTCCGGCTTCCCGGTGCGGAACCGTTATCTGCTCCCCTCATCGCGACACAAGGGACAGCTGCGGCCAAAGTCCGTTTCATCCGCACTGTCCACAGCGGAATGTCCAGAAATCAGAAGAACGCCCGTTTTCCCACGCTCCCTTCGCAGCACTAAGCGACCCGAGACACCACCTACGAAGGTCGCACAATCTCGATCACCGGCACCAGAAACTCACCCGGCTGCCCGGATCGCCCACGTCCGCACAGCCCGCCAGCACCCACCGCAGCCGACGCACCCACCGATCGCGCCGCCCTGCCCGACCCCCGCACCCCGATACGAAGCCTCCCTGCGGTCCGGGGGTGCTTGCCCGGGCATCTTTCCCGCCTGGACAAGCACCCCCGGACCGTCAGCACAATCAAGCTTCGGGGTGGCGGTGCGCCAACCGGGCGCAATGTCGCCCCCAGGCGACGAGCCGCCCGCAAGTCGCGCACATGAAAACGATTCACCCCACCCCAGCCGAACACTCCGTGACATCCACCCCGATATCACCCCATATGGGGTATTCCTCCCCCAGTGGATCTAGCTAACCGACCCAAACGCTCCTAGCATGCCGACCATGGGGACCTTGCCGCCAAGGCGGGTAAATTGATTTCGCTGACCTTCCGGATCCTGGGGCCGCTGGAGGTCATCGCCGAGGGCAGGGCCGTACCGCTGGGCGGCCCGAAGCCCCGGCTGCTGCTGGCCGCACTGGCCCTCCAGCCGAACATCGTGGTCTCCACCGAAGCCCTGGTCGAAGTCCTCTGGCCGACCACCGCCCCGCGCTCCGCCGCCGCCAACATCCGCACCTACGTCCACTCCCTCCGCCGACGCCTGGCGGAAACCTCCCCCGACCTGGCCGACCGCATCACCAGCCGCGCCTCGGGCTATCTCCTCACCGTCCCGGAAGACGAACTGGACCACCTGGTCTTCACCCGCCTGGCCACCCAAGCCTGGGAATCCCAAGACAACCCGGAAACCGCCCTGACCCTGCTGGACCAAGCCCACTCCCTCTGGCGCGGCGAAGTACTGGAAGGCCTCCCGCATGACCCCACCTGGGGCCCCGCCGTCGCCCGCCTGGACGAATTACGCCTGGCAGTACAAGAACAGCGCCTGCGCGCCCGCCTGGATCTGGGCCGCCACAACGAAGTCATCGCCGAACTCCGCGCCCTCGTCACCGAACACCCGCTCCGCGAAGAACTCTGGCACCACCTGATCACCGCGCTACGCGACGCAGGCCGCACCACCGAAGCCGCGGAAGCGTACGAGCTGGTCGAACAAACCCTCGCCGACGAATTGTCCGCGAGCCCTGGCGCAGCGCTCCGCGAACTCCGCACGACCCTCGAAGTCCCCTGCGCCACAATCCCGCCGATCTGCCAGCTCCCCTTGGATCTGCCCGATTTCACCGGCCGCAGCGAGGTAATCGAGCACCTGGTCGCGAAACTCCGCCACCACGCCGAAGCCGAACGCCCCACGATCGTCGTCCTCTCCGGCGCACCAGGCGTCGGAAAGTCCTCAATCGCCGTACGGGTAGCGCATGCCGTCCGCACCGTTTTCCCGGACGGACAGTTGCATGTGGACCTGGCCGGAACCTCGTCGTCGCCACGCTCGCCCATGAGCGTCCTGGCCGAACTCCTGCGCGCCCTGGGCATCCCCGATTCCGGCCTCCCCCGGGACCTGCCAGAACGCTCCGCGCTCCTGCGTTCCCAGCTCGCCGGGCGCCGGATGTGCATCGTCCTGGACGACGCGGGCAGCGCCGCCCAGGTGCGCCCGCTGCTCCCCGGCGCGGGCGCGTCCGCCGTACTGGTCACCAGCCGAATCCGCCTGCCCGATCTCGCCGGCGCGATGCCGGTCGACGTCGACCTCCTGCCCGAACCGGAAGCCGCGCGTCTGCTGGAAGGCATCGTCGGCCACGAACGAGTAGCCGCCGAACCCGAAGACGCCGCGGCGATCCTGCGCCAATGCGGACATTTGCCGCTCGCGATCCGGGTAGCCGGAGCCAAGCTCACCCACCGGCCGACCTGGTCGTTGCGCATCCTCGCCGACCGTCTCCACGACGAGCACCGCCGCCTGGACGAGCTGCGCGTCGGCGACCTGGCCGTCCGGGCGAGCGTGACCCTGAGCTACGACCTCCTGCCGATGTCCGCCGCCGCGGCCTTCCGCCGCTTAGGCGCGCTGGGCCCGGTGCACTTCCCCGCCTGGGCAGTCGCCGCGGTACTGGGCCGCCCGTCCGCCGACGACGTCCTCGACGTGCTCGTCGACGCGCACTTGGTGGAACTGGTCGCCACCGACGTCGCGGGACAGCCGCGCTACCGCCTGCACGACCTCCTGCGCGTCTACGCCGCGGAACTGGCCGAGCCCGCCGAAACCCGCACCGCGATCGGCCGCGTGCTGGAGGGATATCTGGCGCTGGCAGTAGAAGCCGCCGAACGCATGCCGATCCACTTCTTCGGCCAGTACCACGACGACACCGACCTGACCCTGCCGCCGGAAGCCGACCGGCTCCTGACCGATCCCGCCGCCTGGTTCGCCGCCGAACGCGCCACCTGCGTCGCCGCCGTCGGGCTCGCCGCCGAACGCGGTTTCGACGACCTGACCTGGCGGCTCACCGCGGCCCTCACCCCGTACTTCGACCTCCGCGGCCACCAGGACGACTGGCACGCCACCCACCTGATCGCTCTGGAAGCAGCGCGCCGGGCAGGCGCGATCCGCGGCGAGGCGGTCGTCCAGCGCAACCTCGGCCAAGTCCTGCTGTACCAAGACAACGACGCGGACGCGATGGTCGCCTTCGAGGCGGCACGCGAGCTGTACCAACGGATCGGCGACCAGCAAGGGCTCGGCGAGGCCTACGCCGGCCTCGGCACCGTGCTGCGGATGCAAGGCCAACCCGACCGCGCGCTCGAACCCTGTCACGAAGCGCTCCGGCTGTTCGGCGAAGCGGGCGATCCGCACGGCGAAGCGGTGATCCGGATCGCGATCGGTTCGATCTGGGTCGCGCGCAAGTGCTACGCGACCGCGCGCCGCTGGTACACCGACGCACTGGAGCTGTCCTGCGAAATCGGCGACCGGCACCGGGAAGCCCATGCGCTGCAACGACTCGGGCTCCTGCACCAGCGCGAGGGCAACCTCGCCGAAGCCCGCGAACACGTCACGCGCGCCATCGCCGTGTTCACCGATCTCGGCGACGACCACTGCGTCGGCTACGCGAACCAGAACCTGGGCGAACTGTGCCTGTACAGCGGCGATCTCGCGCACGCGCAGCTGCTGCTGGTGAACTCGCTGAGCGTGCACCGCCGCAACGGAGACCGCCGCTCCGAAGCCCACGCGTCCCAGCTCCTCGGCGAGCTCCACTCCGCGCTCAGCCAGCCGGAACGGTCCCGCAGCTACGCCGAACGCGCGCGGGCCATCCGCCGCGAGCTGTCCGCCGACACCCCGGTCGACGACCGGCCGCGCAAGACCGGGCCGCACCGGATCGTGTCCGCCTGACGCGCGGGCCCGGTTGCGCGGCCAAACCCGTGCGCCGGGCCACGATGCGCTGATGAACACCAGAAAAGCGGCTGGTCACGTCCTTCTTGCGGTGACAGTTATCGCTTTGTCGACTCCAGCTCCGGCCTCGGCCAAACCGAAGCACGGCCGGAGAGTGCTGGAAAGACCACTGACCTACCGCCTCTACGCGACCCGCGAAGGACTCGTCGGCGGCACCACCTCGAGCGGGCACCGGATCACCGAACGAGACCACTTCGTCGCGCTCCCGTCCACGAAAACGGTGTCCTCCAAGGGAAGAGGGACCTTCACCGTCCGGGTGTGCCGCACCGACGGCACGCGCTGCGAGTACGCGCCGGTGTGGGATGTCGGGCCATGGAACGAACACGACGATTACTGGAACCCCGCCGGCCGGCGCGCGGCATTCGGTTCGTTGCCGCAAGGCGTACCGGAAGCACAAGCGGCGTACCAAGACGGTTTCAACGGCGGCAAGGACGAACACGGCCGTACCGTGCGCAATCCGGCCGGTCTCGACCTGGCCGACGGCACGTTCTGGGACGGACTCGGGCTCAACGGCAGCAGCTATGTGGACGTCACTTTCCTGTGGACCGGCAGCGCTCCGGCCACCGGCGTGGTGACCGGCGGCGCCCCGCTGGTCGTGCGCACGTCCGCGAGCAACGACGCGCCATCGGCCGGATTGGCCGCCGACTCCGCTCAGGTGCCGATCGAGTGTTCCGTGCAAGACGGCACGGCGCGCTGGAACCGGATAGGCCCCGGGCATTACGTGCCCGAGGCCTATCTCCGAGCCGACGCGGCCGTGCCCTCCTGCTGAACCATCAGTGATGGTGGTGGGCATGCACGACGGCGTGCCCACGACCGCGGCCGATCATCCACTTGTTGACCGGAACCGTGACCACGAAGGCGATCGCGAGCGACAACGCCAGCGACAGCCAGAACAGGCCGCTCGACAATCCCGCGTCCATCGCGCCCGGGATCGCCACGACGACGGTGTTGTCGATGACCTCCATGACCGCGATCGACACCGTGTCGGCGGCGAGCGCGACTTTGAAGGCGGCACCGAGCGCGAGGCCCGACTTGAGCACCCCGCGCATGGTGAGGGCGTAGCCGAAGACGAACGCCAGCACGATAGACAGCACCACAGTGGCCGCGTTGTGCAGGCCGAGCGCGGTGCCGAGGACCATGCCGAGCACTTCGCCGATGGCACAACCGGTGAGGCAGTGCAGCGTCGCTTGAGCGGCAGTGGACCAAGACGCTCCGTGCTGGTGTTCGTTCATGCCTGCGACTATACCCCTTAGGGGTATAAATGGCGCAAGGTCGCCCGATGTGATGACTGTCGCCCGGCCGCTCCGGCGAATCGGTATAACCGGAAGTGTGGTGATCAACTCGGCGCGTCGTCGCGCCGCCGCATTCGTCCTCGTTCTCCTTCCAGGAAGCCTCCTCAGCGCTCCGGCCGCCAGCGCGCGCACGTCCTCGCTCAAGTGGGGCGCGTGCCCGGCCGGGACACCGCGGCAGGTGTCGTGCGCGAGCCTGCGAGTGCCGCTCGACTACGCGAAACCGAACGGGAAGCAGATCACCCTCACCGTGTCCGGCATGGGCAGTCTCAGCGCGCCGCATTTCCTGCTGGTGAACCCTGGCGGACCGGGCGCGTCCGGGCTGGGCACCGAGAAACTCGTGTTCAGTCAACTGCCGCGGGACGTCGCACAGCAGTACGCGGCGTTCAGCTTCGATCCGCGCGGAATCGGGGCGAGCACACCGGTTTCCTGTGGCGACACCTCGGAACTCGCGCCGCATCCGGCCTCGCCGTACCAACCAGCCGATCTCCCGCAGGAGCGGAAACGCGAGGGCTTCGCCAAGCAGATCGCGGCGCGATGCGCGGCGAACGGGAAAGACCTGCTGCCGCAGGTCACCACCGAGAACGCGGCGCGCGACATGGATCGGATCCGCCAAGCGCTCGGCAAGGACAAGATCGACTACCTCGGCTATTCCTACGGCACCAAGCTCGGTGCCACGTACGCGACCCTGTTTCCGGCGCACACCGGGCGGATGATCCTGGACAGCGTCGTCGATCCGACGGCCACCACGTATCAAACGCAGTTCCAGCAAAACGCCGCACTGCAAGCGCGGGCCGAGCAACTGTTCGCCTGGACCGCGGAGCGCGACAGCACGTACCACCTCGGCGCCACCGCGTCCGCGGTCAAGACCGCGTGGAACGAACTGCGCGAGAAACTCGCGGCACGACCGGCGGACGGCAAAACCGGAGTGTCCGAATTGGACGATCTGCTGGCGTCCGCGATGTACGGCGACTGGGCCTGGCCGTCGCTGATGCAGGCGATCGCGAGCCACCGCGGCGGGGATTCCGCCGGGCTGAACGTCGCCGCCGGACAGGCGCGGTACGCGGTCGACCCCGGCCAGCTCGCCTACAACTGCGCCGACACGGGCTGGCCGCGCGACTGGGCGACCTGGCACGCGGACACCGCGAAGTCGGCGATGTCCGCGCCGCTGTTCGCCTGGCTCAACAGCTGGTACAGCGCGCCGTGCGCGTTCTGGCAGGTCCCGGCGTCGCCGGAGGTCCGGATCGGCTCTGCTCCGGTGCCGCCGATCCTGTTGCTGCAAGGGAAAGACGACCCGGCGACACCGCTGGCCGGCGCACAGCGGATGCGTCGGGTGCTGCACGGGTCGAGACTGCTCGTCGACGGCGGCGGCAACCACGCCGCCTACCTCAACGAGCGCAACCCGTGCGTCGACGACAAAGCCGCGCACTACCTGCTGACCGGTGAACTCCCCCAGGACGGGACGTGTCCGGCGGGCGGAGAGAAGGCTGCGCCTTCCGGCGGTTGAACTCGCTTGCGTAACCGTTTGGTCGCGTTCGGTTGACCCCCTGCCGCCGCTGGCCCTACCTTCGGCTGCCAGGTCACATAGCCGGGGAACGGTGGGGGATGCGAGGGCGGACCAAAACGCTCGTGCTGGGCGCGGCGCTGGTGGCGACCGCGGCGGCGCTGGCGGGCAGTTGCTCGCCGGTCCTGTCCGGCTCGGCCCCCGAGCAGGCGAAAATCGCCTTCGTGCCGAAAATCGGCGGCATCCCGTACTTCGACGCGATGAACGCCGGCGGCATGCTGGCCGCCAAACGGCTCGGCGCGAAGTGGTTCCTCCGCGCGCCGGCGTCGGTCGACCCGGCCGCGCAAACCGCGATCCTGCGCCAGCTCATCGCCGAACGCGTGGACGTCATCGCGGTCGCCCCGAACGATCCGGCGGAGCTGGCCCCGACGATCGCGGAGGCGCGGGCGAAGGGCATCCACGTGCTCACCACCGACACCGACGCCGCCGATTCCCAGCGCGAGGTCTTCGTGAACCAGACGACGGCCGAGGGCATCGGCTCGGCGCTGGTCGACTCGCTGATGAAGAAGACCGGCGGGACCGGCGAGTACGCGATCGTCTCGTGCGGGCGCGCGGCAGCGAACCTCAACTCCTGGATCGAAGCCGAGAAAACGTATGCGGCACAACGCTATCCGCAGGCGAAGCTAGTCGAGACGGTGTACGCCGACGAGGACACCACCACCGCCACGAAGCTGGCGAAGGAGATCCTCAACCGGCATCCGAAACTCACCGGCATGATCGGGCAGTGCACCACGGCGACGCCCGGCATCGCACGAGCGGTGCGTGATCAGCAGAAGATCGGCCAGGTCTTCACCGTCGGCACCGGCACGCCGCAGACGATGAAGCCGTACCTGGTCGACGGTTCCTGCTCCATGACGGTGCTGTGGAACGTCGAATCCCTCGGCTACCTCACCGCCTGGACCGCCGAGCAGCTCGCGACCGACGCCCCGCTCAAGCCCAGGAACAACGTGAGCCCGGAGCTCCCCGCGGTGCGCTACGACGCGGCCACCCGGACGGTCCTGCTCGGCGATCCCCTGCTGATCACGCAGAACAACGTGGATCAGTTCAAGTACTGAGGGTCCTCAGCGCACGTCGACGGTCACCGTCAGAGTGCGCGTCCGGGCCGGCAGCTTCGCCATGTCCACCTTCAGGTACTCGCCGTCGTCCTGACGGCCATTCGGCTGCGCCTTGGCGTGCAGGGTGTACGGAGCCGTCGAGTTCGCAACCCCGTCGATGCCGAAGTCGCTGTCGTTGCTGATCACCACGGTGCGGTCGCCGTCGGTCGTCGCGACGCCTTCCACCTTGTCGTGGCCGAAGAAGCCGCCGCTCGGGTCGAGCCCGGTCACCAAGCCGCCGACGTCGAGGAACAGCTTCTTCGCCGCGGGTGTCACACCGACCTTCGCCAGCGCGTCAGCGGCCTCCGCGGTGGTGGCCTTGCCGACGTACGCCTCGATGCTCTTGCCGCCGTCGACGAGCAGCCCGCCCTTGACCGCGTCGTAGGTCGCGCCTGGCACCTTCGCCGCCGGTCCGAGGTCGGTCGCCTTGCTCAGGTCGATCTCGAACAGCTTCTTGTACGCGCCCGGCTCGGCCTTGCCGTCGCGCTCGTCCACCAGGAAGCGGGTCGCGGACAACGCGGTGATCTCGGAGACCGCGGTGCTGGTCTCGTCCGGGTTGTCGAGCAGGTAGGCGTACTCGTGCGTGGCGCGGGTCTTCAGGTCGACCGTCACGATCCGCAGCGCGGGTACCTTGCTGGGCTTCTTCGTGAGATCCGGCTGCTGCAGCGCGGACTGCATGATGCCGACGAGCGTCCGGCCGTCCGGCGTGAGCGCGAGGCCCTCCATGCCCTTGTTCGGCACGCGGTTCTTCAGTTCCTTCGGCAGCGAACCGTCGAAGGGCGAGAGCCGCTCGATCGCCCGGCCGTCCGCACGGAAATGCGTGATGAACGGGCCGTACTCGTCCGACACCCAGAATGTCCCGTCGCGTTGCGCGACGAGCCCTTCGGAGTCGTAGCCGTTCGGCGACGCGGGCAGTTTCGCGCCGTTGAGGTCCACGATGGTCTCGCCGGTGTTCGCCAGGGTGTTGACCTGGCCGTTGTACGGCGAACCGTCGGCCGCGCGCAGCGGAATATTCCGCTCCAGCACGGCTTTTCCGCCCTTGAGCCGGAACTTGCCGACGGCGGGCGTGAACGACGGCAGCGGCTCCACTTTGGACCCGTCCGGCGCGTCGACGTTCGGCCCGCGGTCGGTGAGCCCGTAGAACTCGTCGCGCGAACCCGGCACCGGAGTCAGCGCGGACCCGTACCCGCCGCCGGTGATCTTGACGCCGCCGACGGTGCCGAGCGGCGGCAAGTCCGTCGGGTACAGCCGGACCGCGTCGCTCACGGTGTAGGTGAACGTGTCGCGTCCGGTGAACCCGGCGGCGGGCGTGTAGCGGAACGATCCGTCCGGGCCGATGGCCAGCGCGCCGTGGCCGGGATCGGTGTGCCGCACCACCGCACCGTCGCGCTGCGCGTCGCCGCGCACCTGCAGCGTGTGCCCGGCCCGCACCCGGTAATGGTCGTCCGGACGGCCCTTGGCCTCGGCCGGGCCCGCGGCGGCCAGCGGCAGCACCAGCGCCCCGGCGACCAGCCCGATCTTCACGCGTTTCATCGGCTTTCTCCTCCTCTGGCGTCGTTTCGACGCCGGAGGGAGTCTTGACGGCCGAGTTGGACAACGTCCGTCATCGAGACGACCGCCGCGTTAACGAGCGCGCCGTGCTCGAGCCGCTACCGCACCTCCTCCGACGATCAGCAGGACCGCGGCGACACCCCAGCGTCGCTGCTTCTTGACGTTGTCGCGTGCTTTCGCCGTGCGCTTCTCGGGCGGTTTCGGGATGCCCTTCACCGGGGCTGCGCGCGACGGTGCCGGGGGCTGAGGCATCGGGATCGGCTGGATGATCGCGTCCGGTGGTTGCGGGGTAGGGGTAGGCGTGACCGGACTCGGCGTCGTGGGTGGCGGGAAGGACGGTGGTGACGATGGGTGCGGCGGGGGCACCGGGGTGGACGACGGCGTGGGGCTCGCCGAGCTCGACGGGGTCGGGGTCGGGGACGGCGAGGACGGCGTCGTGGTCGGTGAGGACGAGGTCGTCGGCGGGGTCGAGGACGACGGAGGCGGTGGTGGCGGAGGCGGTGGCGGCGGGGGTTCCGCCAAACACCCGGCGCCATCGGACATCACCAACGGCGGCCCTGTGCTCACCTCGACCGCGGAACCGCCGTCCATCCGGTACGTGACGCTCCGCCCGTCGATCCAGTTCGCGGTCGCGTAGAGCTTGTGGTCCGGCCCGAACACGACGGCACCGTAAGTCGCCGCCGGAAACTGCTCCCCCGGCACCTTCGCGACCGTTCCGCTCACCGGGTTCACCGTGACCACCGCGCCCTCGGCAGCGGACGAAACCCCGTACAGCAGAGCGTCTTCCGGGTTGTATGCGAAATCGTCGACGCCGGACGCGAGCCACCACGGATGCAGCAACACCGGCCCGGTCGCAGTGAGGTAACCGGAGCTGTGCGGGTCAACGTCCACTGTGTACAGACTGGTCGCCCGCTTCACGTACCAAGAGCTACCGGACATCGCCCCGGCCGTCGCGCCAGTGACCCAGCTCCACACGCCATGGTGCGTTTCTCGCCCAACCGCGCCGAGATCGGTCAACTCACCTCCGGAGTCGATCCGCACCGCGTGCCAGCCGTCGTGGAAACGACCGTCGGCGACGCCGTAGGTCACGTCCTGCGCGGCCGAATACGCGATGGCATTCAGCGCGAACGGACTGTGGTGCAACAGATGTCGCGCGCCGGAGGGCAAGGTCAACCGCACGATGTCGGACGACTGCCCGTCACGGCTTTCGACCTGCAGCACCCGGCAGGACGTCGCGGCCGCGCGCTGGCGAGCCGGAGCCAGCCATCCGGACGCGACGAGCAGCCCGGCGACCGCGGCCGCGGCGGCCACCACAGTCAGGTACCGGGAACCTCGCACCGGTCAGCCGAGCCGCGAGATCGCCGAGGTGAACGCGTCCGGATGCACGTTCGCGCCGCCGGCATAAGGGTTCTGCAGCTGGTAAATCGCATAGAGCAGCAGGACGATCGTGCCGGCGAGCGTCGACACGATCACCAGGTGCGCGGCCATCCGCGTGCCGCCGAAGAGGTTGGGCAGCAGGATCGAGATGACGCTGCCGAGGATGAGCGCGAACCACATGACCGAGCCGACGCCGTCGGTTTCCGCGCCGGTGAGCCGGGTCTGGCGGGCTTGGTAGACCTGCCAAAGCTGGGCGGCGGCGTCCTTCTTCCGGTCGTTCGTCCAGTCGTCGCTGGCCTGCGCGCTGGCGACGACGCGGCGCATCTGGTCGAGCTGCGTCCAGCCGGTGTCCGGGACCGGCCCGTCGTCGACGAGCCGGGGCCATTCCTGCTTCGACACCGTCGTCGCGTACGCGATGGCCAGGCGCCGCACCTGCTCGCCGGTGTCGCCGGGCAGTGCCTGAGCCGACCAGGTGGCGGCGACCAGGCCCTCCGCCTCGGTGTAGGAACCCTCGCGCGTGGCCGTGACGGCGTCGAAGAGCGAGATCAGCACGAAGGCGACCAGCACCGCGTGCAGCCCGCCGACGATGGTGAACACCTGGCCCGCGGCGTCGTTGTTGTCGCGGCGGCCCTCGTCCCAGCCGAAGCGCCGGACGAGATAGCCGATCACCGCGGCCGCGATCGCCGCGCCGACGACCCAGAACACCCCGGTCACGTAGACGTTCATCCGGTTCCTTTCGCGCGGGGAAATACGCTGGCCGACGCTATCCAGCCGATTCCGGAACGGACAACGGCGAAACCCGCGATTCAGCCGGGTGGCCGTCCACCGCCCGCGCGGTTCGCCGGATCGGAGCAGCGTCCCGGCCACGCGTACCCCCGATTGCCCTTGCTCAACAAGGGAAAATTGCTCGGATACCGGTGGTGCGCACTCGACCGGGTTACGGCAGCGGACCCACGGTGACGCGCCTCTCGTTGTCGACCGGACAACAGCACCGGCAATGCCCGAAAAGGAGCTTCGGCAAACAGGTGAATCGGACGCGGTTACCCGATCGAGTGATTGTCGAGATCATCCGCCTTGCTATGTTGATGCGCGGCGCCGCTTACGATTTCGCATTCCTCTCCCGGAAAACACCGCTCCGCCGGGTTCCGGCGTTTTCGACGTTAGGTGGTTTCGCAGTGATCGTCCCGAGCCCCTCCGCACTGTCCACTGTGGCCGCCGTGCTGCGCCCGGAAGCGGAAGAACGATGACGACGGTGGACGCGCGCACCGGGGCCCGCTCCGTGGCCGAGGTGCTGGACTGGAGCCGGAGCCGCTGGGAACCCGCGATGCGCGCGGCGGTCGACCGGCTGCCCGTGTCGATGCGCCGGATCGCCGGCTACCACCTCGGCTGGTGGGACGAAACCGGAACCGCCACCAGCGCCGCCGGAGGCAAAGCCCTGCGCCCGGCCCTGGTGCTGCTGTGCGCGGAGGCCTGCGGCGGAGACCCGGAAGACGCGATCCCCGCGGCGGTGGCCGTCGAACTGGCCCACAACTTCTCCCTGCTGCACGACGACGTCATGGACGGCGACCGCACCCGGCGCCATCGCCCCACCGCGTGGACCGTCTTCGGCACCGGGCAAGCGGTGCTGGCCGGAGACTCCCTGCTGGCACTGGCCTTCGACGTCCTGTCCCCCGACGGCCCAGCCGCCGCCCGCCTGCTGAGCACCGCGGTACTGGACCTGCTGCACGGCCAGCACGAGGACCTGGCGTTCGAACAGCGAACGAACGTCGAAGTAGCGGAATGCGTCCGCATGGCCCAAGGCAAAACGGCGGCCCTGCTGAGCGCGGCATGCACGCTCGGCGTACTGGTCGTCGGAGGCCGCGGCGAGCACGTCGAACGCTTCGGCCGCTTCGGCCGATCGCTAGGCCTTGCCTTCCAACACGTCGACGACCTGCTCGGCATCTGGGGCGACCCAGCAGTCACCGGCAAGCCGGTCTACTCGGACCTGCGCAGCCGCAAGAAATCCCTCCCCGTGGTCGCGGCGCTCACCTCGGGCACGTCAGCCGGACAGGAACTGGCAATGCTGTACCGACAGCCACTCCCGGACGACTGCCTCGCCAAAGCCGCGGCTTTGGTCGACGAAGCCGGGGGCCGCTCTTGGAGCCACGCCCAAGCAGACGAACTGCTCACCGACGCGCTGGCCGCCTTGACCGCCGCCAACCCAGCCCCCCGGCCAACGGCCGAACTGACCGCGATCGCCCAGCTCATCACCCGCCGGGACCACTGACTCGGGCGATCGTCCGCCCCAGACAACAACTTGAACCTGGCGAACGCCCAACGAAGACAGCCGCCCAACCCGATCGTCCGCCCAGGACGATCGCCCTGGGCACACCGCAAGGCTCACCCCACAGCGACGACAAGCGCATCGAACCCATCGCCCGCCACAACATCGAGCGCACAACAGCGCAGCGCCCAGCAACCCCCACTGCCCTAGGCCGCCACCGACCCGGAAACCGTCACCGCCCCAGTCGGCTCAACCCGTCATCCCCAGCGCCCCGGGAAAGCACCACCTCGTCGGTATTCGCGAGCGCTTCCTTTCCTCGCTCGCTCGGCGGCGCAGTCGTCAGGTCGCGCAACCGAATCGGCGGCCCGAGGTCGATCAGCGTCGGCACGTACTCGGCCTTGTCCACCGTCCACTTCCCGCCGGCGCGGCTGAACCGGAACCGGGCCGCGACCCCTTCCTCCGTGGACCCGCGAGGTTCGTCGTGCCGCGCGACCTCATTGCCGAGCCCGAACGCCACCCACTTGCCGCCGACCTTCTGGAACGGCTGCACCACATGCGCATGGTGCCCGACGATCAGGTCGAGATCCGGCGACGCCGTCAGCTTCTGCGCCAACTGCTTCTGCTCAGCAGTCACGTCATGCTGATACTCGACGCCCCAGTGCAGGCTCGCGATCACGACCTCCGCCCCGGCCGCCTTCGCCTCGCGCGCCGCGGCGAGGATCTCGTCGGGGTCGATTTCGTTGGCCAGCCAAGGTTTCCCGGCAGGCCGCTTGATCCCGTTGAACCCGAACGAGTAAGACAACTGCGCGACCTTCACCCCGTGCACGTCCAGGATCAGCGGCTTCCCTGCCTCCTCAGCCGAACGCGCGGACCCGGTGTGTTTCAACCCGGTCTGGTCGAGCTTGTCCAACGTCCGCTGCACACCCGCCGCGCCCTGGTCGAGCGTGTGGTTCGACGCGGTGGAGCACGTGTCGTATCCGGTGTCCTTCAACGCGTCCGCAATCTCCGGCGGCGCGCTGAACGACGGATACCCGCTGTACGGCCCGCCTTCTGGCGCGAGCGGCGTTTCGAGGTGGCAGATCCCCAGATCCGCACCGGACACCAGCGGTTTGACCCCGGCGAACAGCTGCCGGTAGTCGATCTTCCCGCCGCCGTCCGCCTCGGCCTGCTCGGTGAGCCGAGGGTGGATCAGCACGTCCCCGGTCGCCACGACGGTGAACGAATCCGGCGAAGCGGCCGCCGACGACGATGCCGGTCCGGCCGAGGACCGTTGCGGGGCGGCTTCGCTCCCACACGCCGTCAGCATCAGCGCGACCCCGGCGAGGGCGGCGGCGCGGCGCGTGTTCGTCATGATCATCCCCTTTGCCCGGCTGCCCGGCACATCCTTCCTCATCACTCTTGTGGGTTAACACCCCGGTCGTGACCAGGGGAAACGCTCAGGCTAGGCAGTCGGCGGGCTGTCCGCGAGCCAGCGCCGGGTCGGTCTGGTCGAACGTGCGCGCGACGCCTGGACCGGACGTGCGCGTCTCGAACCGGACCGTCACCCGGCCGTGCCCCGCGCCCTGCACCCACCCTGTGCCGAACTCGGCATGCACCACGTCGTCGCCCGGGCGCCATCCCGACGACGACACTGGCGCGCTCCCGCCCGGCGACGGCGCCGAAGTGACCACCGGCTCCTCCGTCGCGGCGGGCACGGTCAAGCTGAACAACGCGTCCTGATGCGGCACTGAAAGCCCGCTGAACGCGACGCCCGCCAACCGCACTCCGCCGAACTCCTGCGGGTCGAGCAACAGCCGTTCCGCAGTAGCGGCAAGCTGTTCGAGGTCATCGGTGGGCGACGCGGTGGTCTCGGAGCGGGTCACCGTGCTCATGTCGGTATGCCGCAGCTTGATCACCACCGTGCGCGCGACGCGCCCCGCCTTCACCAGCCGGGAGTGCGCACCAGCCGCGATTTTCCTTACCTCGGCGCGCAATCGGACGAGATCGACCACGTCGACGTCGAAGGTCGTCTCCGCGCTCACCTGTTTGGCTTCGCCCCGTTCCGCGACCGGACGGTCGTCGAATCCGCTCGCCAGCCGCCGCAAATCGCGGCCGACCACGCCACCGAGCGTCGACACCGCGTCCGGCTCGGGCAACGCCGCCAACTCGCCCAAGGTGAGGACACCGATCGTGCGCAGTTTGGCTTCCGCGACCGGTCCGATCCCCCACAACGCGCGCACCGGCAGCGGAGCCAGAAACTCGCGTTCGGTCCCGGGAGGCACGACCAGCAAACCGTCTGGCTTCGCGCGATCCGAGCCGATTTTCGCGACCTGCTTGCCAGTCCCCGCCCCGATCGACGCAGTGAGCCCAGTCCGCTCCCGGATCCGCGCCCGCAGTTCCTCGGCCCACCCGGTCACCTGCTCGACCGACGCACCAGCCAGCGCGGGCGGTTCGGCGAACGCCTCGTCGAGGGAAATCCGTTCCAGCACCGGCGCGACCTCGCCGACGACATCGAAAACCTGCTTGCTCAAGATTTCGTACAACCGGAACCGCGGCGGCAGCACCACGCCGCCGGCCGGGAGCAGCCGCCGAGCCTGGGACATCGGCATCGCCGACCGCACGCCGTACTCGCGGGATTCGTAGCTCGCCCCGGCGACGACACCGCGGTGTCCGGTACCGCCGACCACCACCGCGCGTCCGCGCAGCGTCGGCCGGGTGAGCTGTTCGGCGGAGGCGTAGAACGCGTCGAGGTCCAAGTGCACGACCCAGCGAGACATGTCAGGTTCCAGCGTCCAGGAGCCGTTGCAACGCCTTGGTGTAACTCTCGAACGCGGCGCGGCCCTTGCTCGTGAGCCGCACGAGCGTGACCGGCGTGCGGTGCTCGTAAGCCTTGGTGATCTCGACGTACTCGGCGTCCTCGAGCTTGCGCAGATGCGTCGAGAGATTGCCCGCGGTCATCTCCAGCAGCTGCTGCAGCCGGGGAAAGGTGATCTGGTCGGCCGGACGGAGCCCAGCGAGCGCGACCGTGACGCGCAGCCGCGCCTGGGCGTGGATGACGGGGTCGAGCTCCGGCAGCTCAGTCACGGGGCCGCACCACATAGACCAGCGCCGCGACCGCGAATCCGCCGCCGCCCGCGAGCGAAAGGACGAGGAAGTTGCCTGGCACACCGACCAAGACGCTCGCCCCACTGCACACGATGATCCAGCCACCGAGGAAGTACTGCCGCATGTCCTGCCACAGCGTCCCGCCGGCCAGGTAGAGCGCACCGGTCAGCAGCAGCGACGTGCCGGACCACAGCAGGGGAACGAGATCCGAGCCTTCGGGGAGGAGTTTCGTGATCCGGATGTCGATCAGGCTCATCCCGGCGAACGAGATCATCCACGCCCAGCCGTACATCGCGCCGATCCGCTGCGACGGCCCGCGAATCCCGCGGCCGCCTTTGCTGCCGTGCCAGGCGGAGTAAACGATCGCGCCCACCATGAGCACCGCGACGACGATCCCCGCGACCCAGCCGGGCATGAGCGCCGCCGATCGCCCGTCGGAGAGGTAGACGAGCCCCCAGCCGACCAGCCAGGCGAAGGCCCAGACGGCGAACAGACGCGCCGGGCTGACTCGCAGCTCCCGGCGCGTCCGTTCGTTCTGCCGGGCGATGAGCTCGAGCGATTCCGCCACGGACAGCGGCTCGCCTTCGTCCTCGACGGGGTCCCCCGCGTCGTTGTTCACCCCGGACCGCCCTTCCCCCGTACTGACCCCTCATGCAGCACGGAAGCTAACACGTCACGCGACCTTCACCGGGCCCAGCCGGAACCGCCGCACCACCACGAGCGCGGGCACGACCAGCCACGCCGCCAGCACGCCGACCGCGAGACCGAGCCCGCCCGCGTGATCCACCGGGAGCGTGCCGACGCGGCCGAGCCAGTACGTAGGGAAGAAATGCGCGAGCGCCGACATCCATTCCGGCAAGATCGACAGCGGCATCCACAACCCGCCGAACACGCCGAGCGGCAGCATCAACGCGCCGGTCATCGCGCCGACTGTGTCGCCCTTGCCGAACAACCCGAGCAGAAGCCCGAGCACCGCGAACGGCAGCGCGCCCAGCCACAACGAGAGCCCGCTGAGCAGCCACTGCGCCGGCGTCAACTGCACTCCGCGCAACGCACCAGCCACGAAGATCACCAGAACCACGGGCAACGCCATCGCCATCGAGGACGCGATCTTCACCGCGAGATAGCCGGGCCCGCGCATCGGCGTGAGCCGCAGTTGCCGCTGCCAGCCGTCCGTCCGCTCGGTCGCGACGCGGGTGCCGGTGAACAACGCGCCGCTCATCGCGCCGTACGCGCCCATGTTGATCATCGTGGTGACGCTCGCCTTGATGCCGTCCGGCCCGACCTGATCGCCGAACAACCCGCCGAACAGGAGAAACATGCCAAGCGGAACCACGATGGTGAACAACGCGAACTGCGGGCTGCGGACGATGCGCAGGATCTCCAGCCGGAGGTAGACGAGGTTCATCGGAGCGCTCCCTGCGGCTCGTCGGAGGTGAGGGCGAGGAAGGCTTCCTCCAGCCCCGCGGAGGTGATCTCGATCGAGCTGGCCTGCGGAAACGCCGCGAGCAACGCCCGGATCGCCAGGTCGGAGTCCGTGCAGCCCAGTTCCGTACGATCGCCCTGTACGCGTGCACTGGCGACCCCGTCGAGCGCGGCCAAGGCTTCCGGACGGGCGCCCTGTACGACTGCCCTGATCACTCGCCCGGACACATTCGCGCGCACCTCGTCGACTGCGCCGTCCGCGACGACCTTCCCGTGCCGCATCAGTACGACGCGGTCCGCGTAGTCCTCCGCCTCGGCGAGGTAGTGCGTCGCGAACAGAACGGTCCTCCCAGCCGCCGTGAACTCGTGCATCGACGCCCAGAATTCGCGCCGCGCGTCGACGTCCAACGCCGCCGTCGGCTCGTCGAGGATCAGCAGCTCCGGGTCGCCGGTGAGCGCGAGCGCGTACCGGACCCGCTGGAGCTGCCCGCCGGACAACTTCCCGCACCGCCGCTTGGCGAACTCCCCGATCCCGGCCCGCGCGTAAACCTCCTTGGCAGGCAGCGGATTCTCGAACATCGACCGATGCAACTCGACCAGCTCGGCCGGTGTGACGTCCCGCAGCAGGAACCCGTTCTGCACCATCGCCGCGAGCCGCCCGGAGTCGAGCGCCGCCCGGGGCGCACCGCCGAACACCCGCACGCTCCCCTCGTCCGGCGAGGCGAGCCCCAGCAGCATGTCGATCGTGGTCGACTTGCCCGCGCCGTTCGGCCCCAGCAGCGCGACGACCTCGCCCCGCCGCACCGTCATCGACACGCCGTCGACCGCGCGGACCTGCTTGAACTGCTTCACCAGGCCGGTCAGCCTGAACGCTTCCGTCATCTCGTCCCCCAGTGCTTCGCTGTCCTGAACTTTGTAACACAAAGTTGGTTGTGTTGAAAAGTAGTGGGCGATGCCGAGTCGTTCACCGTGGCAAGTGCCTGGCGGCTATGCCGGCTAATCCGGTTGCTCCCCGCGACCAGCCGCACTACCGTCCGGATTCATGACGATCTTCGCCCGCCGCCGCCTGTCCTGATCCCGGCACGACTTTCCGGGCCGCCCGCCATCGGGCGGCTCCCGTTCCGCGTGCCGGACCGCATCTCGTCCGGAAAGGACACTTTCGCCTCATGGGCAAGCACATCGTCGTGGTCGGCTGTTCCGCGCCGAGCCACATCTACCCGTCGCTGGGGATCGTCCGCGAACTGGTGCGACGCGGGCACCGGGTCAGCTACGTCGTCGGCGAACCGCTCGCCGAACTGGTCGGAGCGACCGGCGCGGACGTCGTCGCGCATCCCACGATCTTCCCGCTCGGTCCGGACGCGGAATGGCCGGAAGACCCGGCCGAAGCGATGCGCGTCTTCCTCGACGAGGCCATCGCGATCCACCCGCGGCTGATCGAAACCTTCGACCAGGACCGGCCGGACCTGCTGCTCTACGACATCGGCGGCCTTGGCGCCCCGCTGCTCGGCCTCCGCTACGACGTGCCCGCGGTGCAGCTCTCCCCCGCCTACGTCGCCTGGGACGGCTACGAGGAAGAACTCGCCGACGTCCTCGACCCGATCCGCACCTCACCGTCCGGAGTGGACTACGACCGGGCATTCACCGAGTGGCTGGCGGAAAACGGAGTCACCGAAGACGCCTGGACGTGGCTCGCGCGACCGGTGCCGATCCTGTCGCTGATCCCGCGCGCGATGCAGCCGAACGCCGACCGCGTGCCGGAGGACCGCGTCCAGTTCGTCGGCCCGTGCCTTGACCCGGCGCGCGCTGCGGAGCACTGGACACCGCCGTCCGACGGGAAACCCGTGCTGCTCGTGTCGTTCGGCACCGCGTACAACGACCAGCTGGACGTCTACCGGCACTGCATCACCGAATTCGAGGACTGGCACGTCGTGCTCTCGATCGGCAAGCACGTCTCGAAGGACGATCTCGGCCCGCTGCCGAAGTCGGTCGAGGTGCACGAAACGGTGCCGCAACTGGCGATTCTCGACGTCGCGTCCGCCTTCATCACGCACGCCGGCATGGGCGGCTGCACGGAATCCCTGTGGTACGGCGTCCCGACGGTCGCCATTCCGCAAGCCGTCGACCAGTTCGGCAACGCCGCGCAGCTGGAAGCGTTGGGAGTCGGCAAGCATCTGCCCGCGGACCAGGTGACCGCCAAGTCCCTGCGCGAAGCCGTCGATGAAGTCAGCAGTTCATCGGACGTTGCCGCGAGGTTGGCTGAGCTGCGCTCGGAAATCCGTGCCAACGGCGGGATTACCGCGGCCGCGGACGCGGTGGAGAAGTTCCTGAAATAAGTGCGAGGAGCACGTCGCGGTCGAACCATGCGCCGCCAGTGTGTTCCTGGTGCAGATAAGCACTGACCGCCCGGGCCTGGCAGCAACGCGCTGCCAGGCCCGGATCTGTCTGTGCGGCCCGGGAAAACCGGGTGATCAACGCGGTCAGGTCATCTGCCCGTCTTCTTCTCGCGACAACGGTGAACGCGTCGAACGCAGCCGTCCCGCGCCACCCGATCGGGTCGATCGCCAGCCACGGTTCCCGTCGCGCCCGCAGCACGTTCCCGAAATGCAGATCACCGTGCAGCATCGTGCCGGTCCGGTCATCGGCGAGGAACGCGATCAGTTCCCGCGCCCGATCAACCTCGCGCTTCGGCAGCAAACCTGGCATCGCCTGCTGATCCAGCTGCGCGAGCCACGGCCCGGTTGTCGAGGAGAGCGCCCGAGTCCCGGCCGGGGCGGGCACCGCCAGCCGACGGGCCAACTCGCCCGCGATCTCGGTCGCTTCCTCCACTCGTACTGTCTCCAGTGTCGCGGGACCGACGCGTTCGAGCAAAAGCGTGCTGCTGTCAGCAGAAGCCTCCAGCAGCCGAACCACCCCGGCACCGTCGAAGTGCTTCAACGCCGCCGCTTCCGCCGCACAATGCTGATGAGGAAACGAAATCTTGAGCGCGGCCGCCTGCCCGGCGCATTCGACGGGCAGCACCAACGCCGTCTCCCCGTGCAGCGGAGAGCCCGCGATCTGACAGTCCCACCTCACGCAGGCATCCTCGACCAACCCCGGCAGTTCCCGTAGCCAAGCCTCAGCCGCGGCACCCTCGCGCCGCCGCACCGCCTTCGCCAACCTGGCCGGTACGACGACGCTCATCAGGCCCGGATCTCGTTGAGGTAGTTGTAAATCGTGTACCGCGTCACCTCGAGCTGCGCGGCCAGGTGGTCCACCGCGTCCTTGATCAGGAAATACCCGGCCTCGTCCAGCTCCCGGACCACCGCCGACTTGTGGCGCTTCTTCATCAGCTCCACCGGAATCCCGGACTTCCCGATCGCGCGTCCGACGAGGAACCGTTGCAGGCTGTCGACGTCCGGCAGGAACGTCTCCTCCCGCCGTTCCTCCGACGTCTGCGCCGCCGCGGGCAGTTCGCTGTTCACGCACAGGCACCCGATCGCCGTACCCTCGGCGTCACGCAAAAACAACGTGGACGAACGGATCTCGCGACCATCCGGACTGTGCGTGCGGTAGTTGGTCAGGTCCTGCGTCGTGCCGCGCCGGACGAGCCCGAGCAGCAGATCCGTCATCGGCCCGCCGACCGAACGACCGGTGAGCTTCCCCGCGATCGCGACGATCGAATCCGGCAGCCGCGACAGGTCGTGCAGCAGCACCTCGTTGCCCGGCCCGAGCATCGCCGCCAGCCCGTCCACCGCCGGAATCAGCGCGGTGAGCAGCTCATGCGTCGCGGTGCCCGCAGCCGACGCGACCGGCACGACCCGACGCGGCCGCAGCAGCGTTTCCAGCGCGTCCCGCACCTGTTCGGCAGCCGCGGCCGGGGTCGACGCGTGCGGCGACAACCGGACGTGTTCCGGACGCACCGTCGCCGCGATCCCCGCCGCCGTCAACGCCGCCCCGACCTGCTCGGCGGGCTTGTCCGGCAACGAAAACGCAAGAATCCCGGCCCGCCGTTCGGTCGCCGACACGATCTCCGCGCCGAACGAGCGCAGCACCTCCTCGAGTTCGCCGACGCGTTCGTCGATCCGGCCCGCGATCGCCGCGACGCCGGTTTCCTCGACCAGTTCGAGCGCCGCCGCGAACGCGCCGGACGTGACCGGGCTGAGGTTGGAGATCGACCAGCTCGCCGCGGTCGGGTCGGCCGGGTGGATCTCGTTATCGAACAAGCCAGGGTCGCGCGCGCCGGTCCAGCCGGACAGGATCGGGTCCATCCGCGCCAGCGCCCGGTCGGACAGCACCGCGAACCCGGTGCCCCAGCCCGCTCGCAGCCACTTCTGCCCGCCGACCACGAGCACGTCGGCGACCTCCCACGGCGCGTCGACGACCCCGAAGCCCTGGATCCCGTCGACCACCAGCAGCCGATCGCCGGCCACCTCGCGCAATGCGGCGAGGTCAGCCCGGTAACCGGTGCGGAAATCGACCGCGCTCACCGAAACGACAGCGGTTTCCGGCGTGAGCGCTTCCGCGAGACGGTCGGCGGTGACGTAACCGCCCTCCAGCCGCCGCATCCGTACGCGTCCGGCCTGCTCGGCGCGCGCCCACGGGTACGTGTTGGCCGGGAACTCCGCGGCCGACACGAGTACTTCGCCGTGGCTGTTGAACGCAGCCTGGAACAGGCCGAGGCTGGTGTGCGGGAGCAGCACGGTGTGGTCGGTGTCGCTGCCGCAAAGCCGTGCTGCCGCCGCCTTCGCCCGGATTTCCTGCCGCATCAGCTCGTCCACAGTGGACGGACCGGCCTTGGTCGTCGCCTCCAGCAGCCGCGCGGTGGTGTCTAAGACGGCGTGCGACGGCGGCCCGAACCGCGCGAAGTCCAGGTAGCCCGCGGGCTCGTCGAACTGGAGCAGGTACCGGGGCGGAATGCGGGTCACGAGAGGACCCGCGCGAGGAACTGCCGCGTCCGCTCGTGTTCCGGGGACTTCAGCACCCGCTCCGGCGGCCCGGTTTCGACCACCGCGCCGTCAGCGAGGAACACCACCTCGTCGGCGGCCTCCGCGGCGAAAGCCATTTCGTGCGTCACGACCACCATCGTCATCCCCTCCCGAGCCAACGTACCCATCACCGCGAGCACTTCCCCGACCAGCTCCGGGTCCAGCGCGGACGTCGGCTCGTCGAACAGCATGAGCTTCGGCTTCATCGCCAGCGACCGTGCGATCGCGACGCGCTGCTGCTGCCCGCCGGACAGTTGCCCTGGGTAAGCGCCCGCTCGGTCCGCGAGCCCGACCCGGTCGAGCAGGTCCAGCGCCTCTTTCCGGGCCTGCGCCGGGTCGGCGCCGAGCACCCGCACCGGTCCCTCGACCACGTTCTCCAGCGCCGTCCGGTGCCCGAACAGGTTGAACCGCTGGAAAACCATGCCGATGTCCCTGCGCTGCCGCGCGACGTCCTTCTCCCGCAGCTCGTACAGCTTGCCGCCGCGCAGTTTGAACCCGATCGGCTCGCCGTCCACCCAGACCTGGCCGCCGTCGATCGTCTCGAGATGGTTGAGGCAGCGGAGAAAAGTGCTCTTCCCCGCTCCCGACGGCCCGAGCAGGCACACCACCTGTCCTTTGCGGACCTCCAGGTCGATGCCCTTGAGCACCTCGGTGTGCCCGTAGTTCTTGCGGACCCCGACAGCTTTCAGCAGCGGTTCAGACACGCGCACCCCTCACCAGCGGCATCCCCTTGAACGCCTTCCCGACCCGCGCGACGGGACTTCGGTCAGCTGCCCCGAACGATCGTTCAAGGTAATGCTGGCCGACACCGGCCACGGTCACCACGACCATGTACCAGATCGCCGCCGCGATCAGCGTTTCCATCACCAGCAGGTTGTTCGACGAGATGTTGTTGGCCGCGTGGATCAACTCGGTCACGCCGATCACCGAAGCCATCGACGTGCCCTTGAGCATGTTGATGAAGTCGTTGCCGGTCGGCGGGATGATCACGCGCATCGCCTGCGGCAGCACGACCCGGCGCAGTGTCGCGCCAGGCGTCATGCCGATGGATTTCGCCGCCTCGGTCTGCCCGGCGTCGACGCTGGTCAGCCCGGCGCGGACGATCTCCGCCATGTACGCGCTCTCGTTCAGCGCCAGCCCGAGCAGCGCCGCGGTGAACGCGCTGATCAGCACGTTCGTCGGCTCGTGGACGAGGTAGCCGCCGAACGGCAGCGGGATCGAGACGGTCGGGAAGATCAGCGCCAGGTTGTACCAAATCAGGATCTGCAACAGCACCGGAAGCCCGCGGAACAGCCAGATGTAGGCCGCCGCGAACCATTTCGCGACCGGGTTGGCGCTGAGCCGCAGCAACGCGATCAGGATGCCGAGCACGATCGCGATCGCCTGCGCGATCACCGCCAGCACGACCGTGTTGAGCAGGCCGAGCGCCATCACGCGGTAGAACACGAAGTCGGGTACCGAACCCCACTCGATCTGCGCCTGCGCGAGCGCGAAACCCAGCAGCACCAGCAGTGCGACGATCACCGCCGCGCTGACCCAGCGACCCCAGTGCCGCAGCCGGACGATCGGCAGCGGTTCAGCTTCCGCCATTGACGGCCGCCTCCTTGATCGCGCCCTGCTCGACGCCCCAGGACTGCAGGATCTTGCCGTACGTGCCATCGGCGACGAGCGACTGCAACGCCTGCTTGACGGCGTCGCGCAGCTTCGAGTTGTTCTTCGCGAAGCCCATCCCGTACGGTCCGCCCTCGATCGGCTGACCGGGCACGACCTCGAAGAACTTGCCGTCGCCCGCGGTGCGCGAGATGTAGACCGCGCTCGGCAGGTCGTTGAGAATCGCCGCGACGCGACCGGTGCGCAGCTGGTTCTGGTTCTGGTTGTCGCTGTCAGTCGCGGTGACCGTGATGGCAGGCTTGCCCGCCTGCGTGCACTTCGCGCTCTGCGCCGTGGCGAACTTCTGGTGACTGGTGCCCTGTACGACTGCCACGTTCTTGCCGCACAACGTGTCCGGCCCGGTGATGCCGTCCGGGTTGCCCTTGCGGATCATGATCGTGATGCCGGACGAGAAGTAGTCGACGAAATCGATCTGCTGCTGGCGTTCCTTGGTGTCGTTCATCGCGGCCATGGTCAGATCGACGCGGCCGGACTGCAGGCTCGTGATCAGCGAACCGAACGCCAGGTCCTGGTACGCGACAGTCACCCCGAGCTTCGCCCCGACCGCCTTGGCCAGATCGACCTCGTAGCCGATCGGCGTCTTGCCGTCAGCCGCGTAGAAGTTGTTCGGCGCGGACTGGATATTGGACGCCAGCCGCAACGTCTTGGCCTGCGCAACAGCCGGCGGCAGCCCTCCGGCGAGCTGCGGGTCGGCCTTGATCGCCCCGAGCAACGCAGTGTTGTCCGGAACAGCGCTCGGCTTTTGCTGCTGCCCGCCGCCGGCCCCGTCGGGACCTCCTCCGCAGGCGGCAGCGAACACGAGCAGACCGCCCAGCAGCGCGGCCTGCCAGGCACGGGAACGAAGCGACGACATGCGGATCCTCCAGGACGTCGTTGGTTCCGCGGGACGCTACAACTGGTTGTTAAAGAGGTCAACAAGCAGTTGAAATTCTGTCTCGTCTAGCGTGCGGACATGACCCTCGACGAGAGCTTCCGCCAGTTCTGGACCGAACGGCGGCTCGCGTCGCTCACGACAGTGCGCCCCAACGGAACACCGCACGTAGTAGCGGTCGGCGTGACGGTCGACTTCGAACAAGGCATCGCCCGCGTGATCGCCTCCGGGACCTCGTACAAGGCCCGCCTCATCCGCGCCGCCGGCGACTCGGGCTTGGCCGCCGCGGTGTGCCAGTTCGAGGGCCGGACCTGGTCGACGCTGGAAGGCCGAATCCGCCTCCTCGACGACGCTGCTTCCGTCCGCGACGCCGAAGAACGCTACGCCCAGCGGTACCGGACGCCGCGGGAAAACCCGCAGCGAGTGGTCCTGGAGCTCACCATCGGACGCGTGCTGGGCAACGCCTGAGATTCCGAACTCCAGGCGATCGCCCTGGTCAGTCGCCCTGGTCAGTCGCCCCGGCCGGTCGCCCTGATCAGTCGCCCTGGTCGGTCGCCCGGCCTGATCACTCTGGTCAGGCGCCCTAGTTAGTCGCCCCGACCTGTGGCCCCCCAGCCGGTCAGCCGGTGGGTTTGAGTCAGTCGTTCAGGTCGACCGTCCTGGTTGTCCGCCCGGGTCAGCCGCCCCCGTCATTCGCCTAGGTCGAACGTCCCAGGCATCCACCCGTCGGCTGCCGCAGGAGACTGCCCCAGTCATCCACGCCGAGCCAGTCGCCCCAGGCGGCCGTCCCAGTAACACATCCCGGTCAGTCGGTCAGTCGTCCCGGGCGGTCGCCCTGGTCGCCAAACCCGGCTAGTTGCCCCCGCCAGTCATCTCAGTCAACCGCCCCGCTCAGCCACGCTGGTCGGCAACGTCGGTCAAGCGCCCCGTCAACCGTCTCAGCCAACCGTCCTGGGCGATCGCCCCGGACGACTGCCCCAGTCACACGAACTGCGCCAGCAACCCTTCCGCACTGCGCACCACAACCTGCGCCGCAGCCCGCTCCGCCAACGCCCGGTCCGGCCGCTCCGCCTCATGCCGCCACCGCATCACCGCGTCAAGACCGGCCTCGTACATCTCGCGCGGATCCGTACCCGCCTCAAGCCCCAGCCTCTCCTCGGACGCCGTCCCCTCCGCGCCCAGCAACCGCACAGCTTCTTCCGCCGACTCCCCCGCCAAAGCCGTACGCCCGCCACGAATGTCCGCGATCAGCCGCAACTCGCGGAAGTCATGCGCGCTAGCCGAAAACCGCTCAACCCGCGCCGCAAGCCGATCACTGTGCGGTCGGGGCTCCGCGTTCAACACAGTCTCCAGCCGAATCAACGCAGTCCGCGCACGCAACGCGTCCGCACGCGCTGCGAAACAACCCGCGATAGTGTCGCGTAGCTCGCCAAGACCGCTGCGCCGCACCAGTTCCGTCGACAGCTTCACCCGGTCATCACAGCCGGTACGGATCAACGTCAGTGCAAGCTTCACCCCGAACAGCCCGAAGCGCACCACCAACGACCGTCGCGTCTCGACCGCCACCGGCCCCGGAAACGCCGGATCAGTAAATGAATCCACTGAGAGCAGATACCGCTCCAACTCCTCACGAGGCACGGCCGCGAAGGCCGCGAGAAGCTCGAACTCGTCGTCAGTGAACGCGCGCGCGCCGTACGCAAGCTGCGCCGCCACAGCGATCACGCCTTGAAACCCACTACACAGCGGGTCTTCGCGCCACGCGCGCCGCGCAATCTGCTTCGCAGTAAGCAGTGCGTCGATCCGCCCTGCGCCGGTTTCGTCCGCGCGCGCAAGCACAAGGATCGTGTCAACGGCCGTCTGCCGCGCGAACGCTGAAGGCGTTGTCGGGCGCAGCGTCGCCAACTGTTCGGGCTCAAGGTGGCGTAGCAGCCGTACGGATGCGTCAGTGAGCGTCGACGGAGGCGGCGCATCGAGAAACTCCAGATCGCGCAACGCCCGCGTCGGCCAATCCCCCAACGCCGCAGCCAACGTGGACTTCCCCGTCCCCGCAGCCCCTCCGATGCTCACCCGAAGCGGCTCGTCGAGATGATCTAGCGCTTCCCCCAGCAACGCCGAAGCCCTCGGACTGTCGCGGTAGTACGCACAAGCATCCACCAGAAGCGCCCGAACGTCCTCAACCACGCGCGACACCACTCCTCGCTCGACTCACCCGGCACAGCCCCGAACATCCTCGACTACCCGGCAACGTCCCGCTCACCGAGGCCCAAGCCCACCTTCACCAGCCCAGCCGTTATCTCCCGAAACACCCTCAACCGCCCAAGAACGGCGCTTTCCCGACGACTGAACCTTCCGCCAAGCAGCCGCATCTCCCGCGATTGGAGCGATGCAACCCAGCCGGAGCATGCCGTCACTAACCGATCGCACCCACACCCGACTTGCTCCAGCCCTATTGCAGCAAACGCCTCAACCGCGCCAAAGACCAACTCACTCCCACAATGCGGAAGTCCGCGCAGGGCTAAGGATGAGGCCGCCAGCGCTCAGAAACCGTGTCTCCTCCGACCAGCACCATCAGCCCGCGGAAAGCCGCCAGCACCGCCAAAAGCGCACCATGCGCGGCCCGCCAAGTCGAAGCCACGCAGACAACTCCTCCGCAGCTGGTCGGCCACCACCACTGCTCCCGCTAGCCGCGAACGCCCGCCAGAACCAAGCCCACGGCGCGGAGGTCACGCAGGCAACTCCTTGGGCGCCCGATTAGCCAGCATCCCCAACTCCCCGGCCCGCTTGTGCAAGCCCGCGAGCCGGTCGATCTCGCGCCGCAGCGCCGCGCTGCGCCGTTCCCGTTCGGCCGAACCGGCGATGATCATCTCGCGTTCTCGTGTCAGCTCGTCGGCGAGACTGTCGGCAAGCTCGGTGAAATGGTCCCGCAACCGTCGCTGCACGTGGCGGATCGCGTCGCGGCATTCCTTGCTGAACCGCAGGAACACGTCGTCGACGTGCCGCTGCGCGGTCATCTTGGCCACCGCCTGCCGACGTTGCAGCCGCATGCCGCCCTCGTCGCTGATCGTCTTCGCGGCGAACGCGACGCCGGCGCCGATCGACACCGGGTTGATCAACGGCAGCCCCGCGAGCCCGGTCACCAGGCCGAACATCAGCACGCCGCCGTACGAACCGCGCAGGCCGGTGAACGCCTTCTGCCCGATCTTGAACCGCTCGATCCGCGGCTGCCGCACCTCGGCGATCCGGTCCGCGCCGGAGTCGGTCAAGGCCAGTTCCGGCAGGTCGTATTGCGCGCCGAAGCTCACCGCCACCGCTTGTGCGATCCACTCCGCGCGTTCGGCCGCGAACGTGTAGGTCGTCTCGACCGCTTCCGCGAGCGTGCTGTCCAGCCACGGCCCGAACTCGTCCCACACCTTCACCGGGTCCCCGCGGTCGAAGGTCTCGTCGATGGTCTCGACGATCTTTCGAGTGCGTTCGCGCAGGTCGTATTCGGCGTCGGACTGCAGGTCGGCGATTTCGTCCGCCAGCAAGTTCTGCCAGCGGCTGTTGCGTCGGCGCAGCTCGTCAGCGCGACGTTGCGAACGTTGCAGCAACGTCGTCTGGTCAACGCCTGCTTCCTGCCCCGCTGCCTCGGCGCGCGCCCGCAACGTCTCGACCAGTTCGGCCGCCGCTGCGCGCACACTCACCGCCGCGAGCAACGCGGCCGTGCTCTCCGCCGGTCGCGAAACCTGCGTCGCGATCCAGGAAAGCAGCTCCGGGAACCCAGACCGCACGTTGAGGTCCTGATCGCCGCCCTTGGCCGCCGCGAAACGAACCGTCGCCGACACCGGCAGCACCGGCGAATCGATCCCCGCAGCGGACAGCGCGGTCCGGTTCTGTTCGGCGACCGTCCGCCATCCGGCGCTGACGTCGATCTTGGTCAGCGCGATGACCACGTGCGGACACCACGTCCGGATGTGATGGGCCAACGCCAGCTCGGCCGGATCCAGCGGAGCGGCTGCGTCTGAGACAAGAATGACCGCGTCGGCGTCCGCGAGAACGTCAAGAGCGGCAGCTGTGCGCGGCGACCTCGGATCGCCGATCGCCGGGGTGTCGATGAGCACCAAGCCCGCGGACAGCAGATCGCGCGGAACCCCGACCTCGACCTTCCGCAGCGACCCGGCCGGCCGGGCGCCCACCTCGCCGGTCAGCTTCTCGATCTCGACCGGGACGCGTTCGTCGGCGCGTCCGACGAGCGTCGCGCCGGGTTCGGCCGCGTACCCGACTTCGATCGGCACCGCGGGGGTCGCCGCGTCGCCGACCGGGCAGACCGGCGCATTGAGCACCGCGTTGACCAGGTAACCCTTGCCTTGCTTGGGAAAACCGAGCACAGCGACCCGCGTGCCCCCCGGCGGCCGGTCCTGACGCCGGCGAAGGCGTTGCGCCAGGTCTTCGCGGCCGTGCGTCCGGCAGGCATCCGAGGTCTCGGCGAGCACTTCGAGCCAAGCTGGAGCCGTCACGGCGAACCAGTGTCCCCCGTGTACGGGGAGTATCCGAACCGGGTGGTGGCTCCGCGGTCGCACCCAGACCGCGAAGCCACCCCCGAATTACCCTTGCTCAGAGGGAAATGTGCAGCTCACCGCCGCCGTGCGAGGTCTCCGCACCGGCGTGCAGGTCAAGGCCGAGGCCCTGGTGCCCGAGGTCGGAGACCGTCGAGACGGTGTCGTGCACCATGCCGACGCCCGCGTCGGTCCCGGTGTGCGTCTCGGTCGCGGCGTCGGAACGCTCGGACTCGCCGTGCGAGATGAGCGAGTGCGCCTGCTGGGTCACACCGTTCACCGCGTGGTTCAGCCCGTCGGCGCTGAGCGTGTTGCTCAGGCTGCCGACGTTCTCGGTGACGGTCCCGACAGCGTCGCTGACGTGCCCGGCGATCCCGCCGCCCGCCTCGGTCGCGTGGTCGGCGACCTGCGCGGCGGAGTTCGCGACCGGCAGGTCGCTGACGTTCACCGGGGAAGCCGCCGCGAGCTCGCCGCCGACGTGCTGCACCTGCGAGATGGCGCCGTCAGCCGCGGTGGCCGCCTGCCCGCTCGCCTGCGCGACCGCGCTGGAGTCCAGGCCGCTGGCCAGGTCGTTGCCCAGGGCGAGTGCACTGGCCGGGTTCTGCACCAGCGCGGTGACGGACGCGGCAGCGTTCTGCACGTCGCCCAGACCCGGTGCCGCGGGCAGCCCCGGAACGGCCGGGACGCCCGGCACAGCCGGAACCGACGGCAGCTCGCCGGCCACCGGCAGCGCCGGAACGGCCGGAACCGCGCTGGCGACGTCGCCGACACCAGGAAGCGCACCGACGCCCGGAAGAGCACCGGCACCCGGCAGCTCGCCGAGACCCGGCAGCTGGCCGACGCCCGGGAGTTCGCCGAGGCCCGGCACTGCCGGAAGCTCGCCAAGGCCCGGAAGCTCACCGGCGGCGGGCAGCGCCGAAGCGCCGGCCACGTCGCTCACGACGGGCAGCTCGCCAAGACCGGGGAGGTCGCCGACAGCAGGCAGCGCGCCCGCGCCCGGCAGCTCGCCGAGACCGGGCAGCTCGCCCACACCCGGCACCGCCGGCAGTTCGCCGAGGCCCGGCGTACCCGCGGACGCCGCGGCGCCGCCAGCCGAGACGCCGAGCGAAGCGGTGAGTGCCTGCAGCTGCTCGATCGCGCCCTGCGGGCCCTCGCCGAGCGCAGTGGTCAGGTCGCCCGCCTGGGGCAGATGTCCGAGCGAGGCCAGGTGGTCCACCGGCACGTAGTCGAGTACCAGCGGCGCGACCTCGTTCACATCGGCGGCGCTGATGTCGCCCAGCCCAGCGGCGGCCAGCGCGGCCTGCGGGTCCTGGCCGAAAGCGGCGAGCGCGGACGGGTCTTGGAGCAAGGTGAGCGTGAAGTCGTGCAGAGTCTGCACCGAATCCATGGGGGGATCTCCACTTGTAGTGATTACGGGGAATGCCCGGCCCTCCCCGGCCGGGCGTGGCGCCCAAGGTAGGGACGGGGCACCCCCGCTCACATCGGGGTTTACACCCAGTCGCGCCTCGCTCAGCCGTTAGGGGGTCGATATGAGATCGTTAGGGAGTTAGGGGATCGGACACGCTGAACCCGGTTGGGTTAAATCCCACCCCACTCTTGCCCGTCTGACCCGAACGGGTGAGGATGCGTATCCGTTCAGTGAGTTACGCCCCTTGGCCGAACCCTGACTGCGACGAAGGGAGGAAGCGGCGGTGCCCTACGTGCTCGGCATCGACCTCGGCGCTGCCCGGACCCACGCCGCGCTCCGTCGCAGGCAAGGTGACCGGTGGGAGGATCCCGAGCCGTTGTGGCTGGGCGAGACGTCGCCGGCGACCGCGACCGCGCTCTTCCTCGACGACGAGGGTTACCTGCTCACCGGCGACGCGGCCACGCAAGCCGGTGCCGCCGTTCCTTCCCGCCTGATCACCGGTTTCCACCGCCGCATCGGCGACGACGTGCCGGTCTTCATCGGCAGCGAACCGTTCACCCCGGAGTCCCTGACCACCGTCTTCATCGAGGGCATCGCCGACGTCGCGGCCGGCCAGACCGGCGGACCGCCGCGCCAACTCGTCATCACCCAGCCCGGTGACTGGGGCGGTTACCGACGCGAACTCCTGCGCCAGTCGCTTGCAGAGTCCGGTTTCGCCGCTGTCACGCTCGTTCCCAGCGCGATCGCCGCGCTCTACGCCCACCTCCCGGAGCCCGGTGCGGGCGACCGGACAGCGGCGGTGTGCGAGTTCGGCCCGGACGGCGTCACCGTCACCTTGGCAACCGCCTCGGGAGCCAGCGGTTGGATCGCCCGGAACAGCACCGAGGGCGTCGCGCCGGGTGCCGCGGTCAAGACCGCGTTCGGTCTCGCGCAGGCGGCCAACGTCGCCCCCGAGTCGCTGGCCGGCCTGGTGTTCTGCGGCGAACCCGGCCCGGGCACTCGCCCTGGACGTCTGCCCTGCCCGTTCTTCACCGGCCCGCAACCTGCGGATACGGCTGCCATCGGCGCCGGGATCCTTGCCAGCCAACGGACGAGGCCTCTCGCGCGACGGGAAGCCCCTGCTCCCGAAACCACCCTGCTGCCGCGAGTCGACCGCGAACCCGAACTTCCGGAAAGACCCGAGCGGCCGCCGGTGGAGATCACGCCATTCACGCTGCCGGAGCCCGAGGGGGCTGCCAAACTGTTGGGTCGATGGCGACCGCTCGCCGCCGCGGCGGCAGTGCTGGCGATCAGCTCCTCGATCCTGATCGCGGTCCTCACGTCCCACGAAGCGACCGCCGACAAGGAACCCGTTTCTCCCCGTCCCCCTGTCCTGAGCTCGTGCGCCCACCCAGCCGCAGCTCCCTCCGGTGAAGGTCACTGTTGAACGCACTGCTGGCGAAAACCGGCAACGACGCCGTCCACCCCGCAGCCCGCCGCCTCCTCGAACAACTCGCCGACGCCCCCGCGGCCCCAGTCCGGCTCGTGGTCGTCGCACCCGGCGGCTACGGCAAGACCGCCTTGTTGGGCGCGCTCGATCGCAGCTACCGCGAAGCAGGTGTCGAGGCCACGGTCGTCGACGACGCAGACCAGCTCGACGACGAAGACTTGACCAGGCTCACCATGCTCGCGGCCGCCAAAGAGGGACCGCTCGTGGTGGCACACCGTCCGAACCCTCGCGCGCAAGCGTTGCGGTCTCTCGGTGAAACGCTGCTGCTGCCGCCGTTGACTGTCGACGAAGTCGGGAAGCTCGCGAAACAACTCACCGGCCGCACAGCGGACGCCCCCGCCCTGCACGCCAGCACCGGTGGTGTCCCCCGTCTCGTGGAGCGGGTAGTAACCGCCCGTCTCGCTGACTTCCGCGCCGAACTGGCAGCGCTCGACGACGACGTCCTCCGCTACCTCATCGCCGCCGAAGCCGGCGCGGCCCGCAACCTCGACCTGCTGTGTTCGTTGCTGGAGCGCACACCAGACGAACTGTCCGAAGTCGTCGACGGCGCCCGCGCGACCGGCCTCCTCGACGCCGAAGACATTCTCTTGCCTGCCGCCGCCGAAGCAGTACGCGCTTACGGACCACCCGCTCGACGTCTAGCGGTGTTGCAGCAACTCGTGGAAGCACAGCTGACTCGGGGCCTGCCCGTACTTGACCTCGCGACGTCTCTGCTCGACGCCGGCAGTTCCGGTGCCTCCGCAGCGACCGCATTCGCAACGGCCGCGAGCGAAGCACTCCCCACCGACCCAAAGCACGCCGCACGGCTCTTCGAAGCCGCAGCCGACGCTGGGGCCCGCGACGCCGCGACCACTACGGGCTGGGCCCGCGCCGCCGCATTGTCCGGAGATTTGGACACTGCCCTCCGCCTAGGCGACGGCATGCTGTCCGGCGAAGACCCCGAAGCACGAGCCGCCGGTGCCGAGATCGCCGCGACAGTCCTCGCCCACCGCGGCGAACTGGCCCGAACTGCGGAGCTGTACCGCTGGGCCGCAGCCACGGACAGCTGGTCTCGCCAACACGCGACCGCTCCGGGAGCCAACTCCGGCGGCCATGACTCCACCCGGCCAGACAACGAAAGTCCGGCCGACGCGACGACGATCCACCAAGCGGCAACCCGGCGGCCATCAGCCAACTCGACAGATTCCCAAGCCTTCGCGCTCCCCCACCGCGCAGACGCTGCCGCCGACCCCGCTTCCTCGACACCGACCGCTTACGCCCCCAACAGCAATACCTCGTTCCCTACGCCGTCCCAACCGAATGGCGAAAGCTATCGCTGGGCAGGCCCCGGTGCGGTGGACGCGTTCGCCACGATCGCACTCGTCGGAACCGGCCAGGCGACCGACGGTCAAGCTGTCGCCAACGTCCCGATGCCGGGTGCCGCGCCGACGTTGTTCACCGGTGCCGCTGCACGAACAGCAAGCGGGATCGTGGAATCGGTGTTAGGTTGCGGAACGGAGGCGTTGCCGACGCTCGTAGGTGCCGCAGCGATGCTCGAACCGGCAGTTGGCGGCGCACCGCTTCCGGACAGCCCCGCGGCACTCGCCGCGCTCGCGGGCCTGCACGCAGGCGAACTGGCGCTCGCAGAGTCGGTGCTTGAACGAGCACTGGCCAGCAACGTCGGCGGCGATCTGCTCGCCACCCGGCACCGGCTGCTGCTCGGCTGGGTCGCGATGACCGGCGGCCATCTCGCCGCGGCGACGGAACACCGCGACGCCGTCGCTGGCACCAAACTTGAGGCTCGCGACGAATTGTTCTTCGCGACGCTGGAACTCGGCCTCGCCCGGCGAGCGAGCGACCTGGTCGGATTGCAACAGTCGTGGGAGCGGGCGTATCAGGCGTCCATGCGTCAGCAAGTGGACTTGTTCACGTTGCTGCCGTTGGGAGAACTGGCAATCGCAGCCGCTCGGACTGGTGCACACGCCAAGCTTTCCCGTCGGTTAGAACGCGCGCACGCGATGCTCGACCGCCTCGGTAATCCTCCTTTGTGGACGGTCTCGCTGTGCTGGCATGAATTGCACGCCGCGATCACCACAGAAGACCGCACCACCGCGGAACAGCAACTGGCCGCACTGAACCGCTTCGCCGACTGCGGCCGCTACCCAGCCGCGCTCGCCCGCGCCGCTGGGTGCTGGCTTGCGGTGCTCAGCGGCACGTTCGATCCAGGAGAAATCTCCGCAGCCGCCGCGGAACTTCATGAACTGGACCTGTGCTGGGACGCGGCCCGGCTGGCCGGCCAAGCCGCGATTCGCACCTCTGACCGCAAGGCGATGGTCCAGCTGCTCGAAGCGGCTCGGCAGTTCCAGGGCACGACCGGACGTCTTGAGTCCGCCGCTCCGGCACCAGGCGCGGCGACCGGCTTGAGCGCACTCAGCGAACGCGAGCTTGAGGTCGCCCGTCTGGTAGTCGACGGCCTGACTTACAAACAAGCCGGTAGCAAACTCTTCATTTCCGGCAAGACTGTCGAACACCACATGGCCCGCATTCGCGGCAAGCTCGGTGCCTCAGACCGTCGCGAACTGCTCGCGACCCTGCGCGAACTCCTCGCCAAGCCGACCGTGCACTGAATCGTGGACGGACTCAGTCCCGGCTGGGGCCGAAACGCTCGGTCCGAATCGACTGCGGCGAATGTCCCAGCGCGAGCATGATGTCCGCGGCGGCCTCTACGAACCCGGTCGGCCCGCAAATGTACGTGGTCGCACCGAAGTCAGCGGGCCACGCAGCGGTGTTCAACGTCGCGACGTCGATGCGCCGCGGAATGCCGGATCGCCCTTCCGGGAGCTCCCGCGTGTAGACGTAAGTGATGTCCAAGCCTGCATAGGGTCGGCGGAGTTCCTCGGCGTAGTACAGCTCCGCCGGGGTGCGCAGCGAATAGACCAGCCGGAACAAGGCTTTGCTGCCAGCTTTGCGACGAGCCCGGATCATCGACATCAGCGGGACGATGCCCGCACCACCGGCGACGAGCAGCACCGGTGCCGAGTCGGCGGGACGCCACACGAACCAGCCGCCGATCGGGCCGCGAATTTCGACTGGGTCACCGATCGCGTAAGGGCCGGTGAGGTGTTCGGACACTTCACCGTCGGCTACCCGTTGCACGGTTAGTTCGATCCGGTCTCCGTTTGCCGGTGCAGCGAGCGAGTAACTGCGTTGTGCCGTATAGCCGTCAGCTGCGGTAAGGCGAACGTCAACGTGCTGTCCCGCGAGATGACCGGGCCACCCTGGGATGTCGAAGACCAGGGTACGCGCCGTCGGTGTCTCCTGCCGGATCTCGGCGAGCCGGGCGACGCGCCACGCTAGTCGCCCTGATACCGCTGTTCTCGCCATGGATCTCCGTAGTCGTGATAGCCGGCCGCTTCCCAGAAGCCCGGATCGTCCTTCGTTGCGAGCCGCAGCTCGCGCACCCACTGCGCGGACTTCCAGAGGTACAGATGCGGCACCAACAGCCGAGCCGGGCCTCCGTGTTCCGGAGTGAGTGGCTTGCCGCCGTATTCGTAGGCGATCCAAGCTTGTCCGCCGAGGAGATCCGCGAGCGGCAGGTTTGTGGTGTAGCCGCCATAGGAGTGCGCCATAACGTAATCAGCGGCGGTATCGAGATCCCCGACGAGCGCTTCCACTGGGACGCCGCGCCAATGAGTGTCCAGTTTGGACCATTGGGTGACGCAATGGATGTCGACCGTGATCTTCTCGCTCGGCAGCGCCATCAGTTCCGGCCACGACCATGAGCGACGTTCGCCGCGCTCGGTCACTACCGCGAACTCCCACCGCTCGGTGCTCACTCGAGGGGTGGGCCCGGCCGAGAGAACCGGGAAGTCTTCGGCGAGATACTGCCCCGGCGGCAGCCGCGGGTTGGCACCGCGGGCGCGTCCGGTGAAGCCTGGTGTGACGACTCCCATCGCGCTCCCTCCGGACATACCCGACGGTTCGGTTCCCCAGACGCGAGACTACCCGCGTACCTGCAGCCCGAGCGACGTGACGAGTACCGCCGCCTGTTCCGGGGACACGATCGCGCCGGTCAGCGACGCCCGAGTCAGGTCAAGGGATGACAGATCGCTTCCCCGGAGTTCGGCGCGCGCGAGGTCGATGTCCTGCAGTTCTGCGCCAGACAGATCCACGTCGGTGAGCACTGCTCCCGAACACTTCGCCTTGGTGAGGTCCGCTTCGCGCATCCGCACCTGTTGGAACGTGACTCCACGCAGGTCAGCACCGTTCAAGCCGACGAAAGACCAGTCTCCGCCGGTCACGCGCAACGGCCGCAGGTCGCAGTCTTGGAATCGACTGCCGACCAGCTTGCATCCGGTGAACTCGGCATCGAACAGATTGCACCCTTTGAACACGCAGCCGGTGAACGCAGAGTCGGTGTGCCGGGAAGCGTTGAACTGGACGTTTCCGAACACACAGTCCAGGAAGGAGACACCGCGCGTGACTGCTTCGGTGAGGTCGACCTGGTGGAATTCACAGCGCACGAACCGACGTGCGGTGAACTCCTCCGCGTACCAGTCTTCGCGCCGGTAGACGCGGTCTTCGACCGTCTCGATGTCGGACGGTTCGTGGTCGTGTTCAGACATTCGTCGAGCCTAGTTCGCCGCCCTGCCGATCGGGTGCCGGACGCGACCTCAAGCGGCTCGGTGCGCCGGAGTTCTGCCTGGTGGCGAGCAGGATCACCGAGACCGCAGCATCTGCCGGGCCGATGGCTGCTCGGGCGGCTCGGGTGATCGACCCCTTCCTGTCCGTTACGCGGCCCGTGCCACAGCGAGGAGCGGTCTCCTCAGGACAGCCATACGATGGCCTGATGAGCGAAGGCCGATGGTTCGATGCCTGGATGCCCTGGCCCGAACTGTCGGGCCTGGCCGCCGCGGGCCGGGCACTGCTGCCCGCAGTGCCCGCGACCCCGGCCGCGCTCGCCCGGACCGTCACCGAGCAACTAGTGGGCCGTCGCCTTACGACCACGGTGCAAGGCCACGAAGTCGGCCTGACGCTCACCGAACTCGACTATCCGGCGGACTCGCTTCGGCTGGCCACAGGTCGAGTCGGAGACGTTCGCATTGTCGCGGAAGACGTCGACTGGCCCGTTCCGAACAGTTCGGCGGCCCCCGTTGAGCACGGCGCTGACAGCCTGGCCCGCACTGCCCGCTCGTCTCGAACCGCAGCGGCCGGAGCAGCGTCGAACGCGCGTGGCGAAACGACGGACCCGACCACCGCGGACGCGCTCGGCATGCCTGCTGCGACGGGCACTCGGTCCCCCGCCGGCGAAACAAACAAGACAGACGGCCCGCCGGACGTGGCTGGGCTTGCGGCTGGTCGGATCGCGCAGTCCGCCGACGACCGAATTGACGCACGCCCATCCGGTCCACGAGAGAACACGGCATCGTCGGGTTCCGTTCAGGCGCAAGGCAATCGCCGAAGCGCGGAAGCCACACCTGGTGCCGCAGCATCGAACCCCATCTCGGAATCTGACGCAACGAAGGCCGGACCGCACGAATCAGAACGAACGACTTCTCGACGCGGGTCCGGAAGGGCGTCCACCGGTCTCGAAGCTGGCCCGGCAATTCCGCCGAGTGTCGGATCGCCTGCGCAGCCAGACGTCGAACGCATTCCGTTGCGACGCGTGACCGTGCTCGCCAAAGACGTGCGGCTTCGAGGATTGCCTTCGCCAGCGGCGATTCCCGGATCTGTCGAACTCGAGATAGAAGTGAGCGGGACCGTGGTGCGGGATCGGGTCGCGGCGGCACGTCCGGACCTGATCGCGACGCCGCATCCGGAAGGGTTCCGGGTGCGCTGGCGGAAGCATCCGCACTGGGGATGCTTGACTCTCGTCGCGGGCATCGAAGACGACGCGATAGTGCTGACCCCGACCGCACTCCGCCTCGGACGATGGACGAGGCGTCCGCCGAAGCGGATCCGGCCGATCGTGCTTCCCCTCCCGGATCTGCCGAAAGGCTTGCGCCTGACCGGAATCCGGCCTGCTGAAGACGAGCTCGCGCTGACGATCGCAGCCGACGAATGGCCTGGACGGCTCGCCCGGATTCCGCTGCCGGACTTGCTGACCTGGCTGACGACAGCGGCAATGACACTGACACTTCCCGGATTCGGATCACGGTCCCTCCCCTGAACCGGCGGCGGCACCCACCGGACCCCTTCTAGGCCCGAGCAATGGACGCGGCACTGCCGTGTTCCAGAGTGCTCGAACACGCGTTCGCAATCATCACCCGATCAGGGAAAAATCGAAAACCGTTGGGGCACAAGGGAAACTCGAAAACAGCCCGAAATCTTGTCGGTGCGCTCGGCTAACCTCGGAATCGAGCCGTCAGTTCGCTCCGAGGGGAGACCACCGATGACAACCACCGCAGAACTGCTCCGAAGAACCCGAAGATCCCGGTGCCGTGCCGGACATCCACGGGCAAGCGCGCGTTCAGAGCGACGCTTGCTCCTCGACCGGAAGGCAGACCTCGAACCGCGTGTCACCCGGTTCCGACGTCACTTTGATGTCGCCCGAGTGCCGTTCCACGACGATCCGCCACGAGATGTCCAGGCCGAGACCAGTTCCTTCGCCGACGCCTTTGGTCGTGAAGAACGGTTCGAAGATGCGCTGGCGCACCTCTTCCGGGATCCCCGGCCCGGTGTCGCCGATCTCGACCCGCACCTGCTTGCCGACCTGCCACGTGCGCAGGGTCAGCGTTCCCTCGCCGCCCATGGCGCCGACGGCGTTGTCGATGATGTTGGTCCACACCTGGTTCAGTTCGGCTGCGTAGGCGGGAACCCGGTCGATCGAGCAGTCGTATTCCTTGACCACGCGGATGCCCTCGCCGAGCTTGCCCGACATCATCACCAGCGTGGAGTTGAGTCCTTCGTGGACGTCGATGAACTGGTGCGGGGCGCGATCCATTTGCGAGTACTGCTTCGCCGCGCCCACGAGCGTGGAAACCCGGCTGGTCGAGTCTTCGATCTCGCCCATCAGCATCTCGGTTTCGAGCGCGTACGCGAGCCAGCGGATCGCGCCGTCGAGCAGTCCTTCGCCCACCGATTCCAGCACATGGTCGAGATTCGTCGGGGTGAGCCCGGCGGCGACGAAGATGCTGGCGAGGTCCCAGCCCTGGTCGATGCCGTGGTCGTCGAACCAGTCGCCGATCTCGTCCTCGCGGTCGGCTTGCTGCATCGCGGAGAGCTTGGGCGCGTCGCCGACCTGCTTTACCAAGCGTTCCTGCACGTCGAGGAGCAGTTCGAGCAGGTCCGGGTCGATGTCTTTCTTCGCCAGGATCGCCAGCTTGTGCCGCATGCCGGCGACTCGCTCGCGCAGCGCGGCAGTGGCTCGTACCGCAGCTGCGGCCGGGTTGTTGAGTTCGTGCATGAGCCCCGCGGACAACTCGCCGAGAGCGACGAGCCTGCGGCGCGACGACACCAGCGCGTCGGTGTTGCGCCAGCCGAGGTACATCCCCTCCAGCAGGTGCGCCGCCATCGGGAACCATTGCCGGAATTCGACGGCGAACTCCGCGGCGGGGAGTGTGAGGAAGGTCAGGTCGCTGACGGCGTAGATCGTCGCGCCGTAGGTGGCTTCGCTGTCCTGGTAGGCCAGGAATTGCGTTGCACCGCAGTAGGAACCGCGCTGATCAGACCTCTTCATCTCGACCTCGGCGCCGGCCACCACACGGGTCATCCGCAGCGCGCCGTTGAGCAGAACGTAGAAGCACGTGGCCGGGTCGCCCTCGCGGATCACCACGGAGTCAGCTTTGAACTCCTCGCGCACCGCGTTCTGCTCGATCCAGTCGAGCTGCGCGTCGGCGAGGTGTTCGAACAAGAACAGGCCGCGGAGTTCCTCGCGCGGCAAGGCGGGCTGAGTCACTGTTCCTCCAAGTAACGGTGGACCAGGGTCACGGCCATCGCACCCTCGCCGACGGCGGACGCCACGCGTTTCACCGACTGCGAGCGCACGTCTCCGGCCACGAACACGCCGGGCACTGACGACTCCAGGTAATGCGGATCGCGGTCAAGGGTCCATCCCGGCGGCCTGCGTCCGTCCTCCACGAGGTCTGGGCCGGTCCGGACGAATCCGTGGGCGTCCCTGAGGACGCTCTTTCCCAGCCACTCCGTGCGCGGAGCGGCTCCGATGAAGATGAAGAGGTGTTCCGTGTCCAGTTTCTCGGTCACGCCGTCTTTGCAGACCGTGATGGACTCGAGGTGATCGTCCCCGTGCGCTTTGATCACCGTCGTGTGCGTGCGGACGTGCACGTTCTCGATGGCAGCGATCTGCTCGATGAGGTAGTGCGACATCGACGACTCCAGCGACGCGCCGCGCACCAGCAGCGTCACGTCGGTGGCGTGCTGGGCGAAGAACACCGCCGCCTGGCCCGCGGAATTCGCGCCGCCGACGATGTACACGTGGTCGTTCGAGCACTCAGGTGCTTCCGTCGCGGCAGAGCCGTAGTAGACACCTCGGCCGGTCAGCTCCGCGATTCCCTCGGCTTCCAGCGCTCGGTAGTTAACGCCGCTGGAAAGGATCACGGAGTGCGCGGCGATCTCGGATCCGTCGCCGAAGGTCACGACCCGGCTCGACCCGCGCGCTTCCAGACCCACGACATCGCGGGCCGTAAGCACTTCGGCGCCGAACTTTTGCGCCTGGCGGCGGGCTCGATCCGTGAGCTGCGCGCCGGACACTCCGTCCGGGAAGCCAAGGTAGTTCTCGATCCTGGAGCTGGTTCCGGCCTGGCCGCCGGTGGCCTTGCGCTCGACCAGCACGGTCCGCAGTCCCTCGGAAGCGCCGTACACCGCGGCACCGAGTCCGGCCGGACCGCCGCCGATCACCACCAGGTCGTAAAAGTCCTGCGCGGGCTGCGTGGAAAGGCCCACCGCATCGGCGATCTCGCTTCCCGATGGCTGTTTCAGCACCGTGCCGTCCGGCGTCACCACGACCGGGATGTCGGTCTCGCACGCGCCGGCGGCTTGGAGAATACGGCCGGCTTCCTCGTCGTCGACCGAGTACCAGCGATACGGGACGGCGTTGCGAGCCAGGAAGTCGCGCATCCGGAACGACGGCGCCGAGTACCGGTGCCCGATCAGCTTCGTCTCTTCCACCGGCCGATCGCCGACCGCCAGCCAGGTCTCGACGAGCGAGTCGATGACCGGGTACAGCTTCTCCTCGGGCGGGTCCCAGGGCTTGAGCAGGTAGTGGTCGACGTCGACCACGTTGATCGCCTGGATCGCGGCGTCGGTGTCGGCGTAGGCCGTCAGCAGCGCGCGCCGGGCGTTCGGGAAGAGGTCCATCGCCTTCTCCAGGAAGACGATGCCGTCCATGTGCGGCATGCGGTAGTCGGCGAGGATCGCCGCGACGGCGTCGCCGCGCAGCTTGATCTCGCGAAGTGCGTCGAGGGCGTCGGCGCCCGAATCGGCGCGGATGACGCGGTAGTCCTTGCCGTAGCGGCGACGCAGGTCGCGCGCCACCGACCGCGAAACGGCGGGGTCGTCGTCGACGGTCATCAGGATCGGCTGGCTCACACGGCACAGCCTACGGTGTCCCGTCGGCTGTCGCGGCAAACAACAGAATCAGGGACCGGTGCCCGTCGCGGCCGCCACCGCGGCGGGCACCGGTTGCTCAGGTGGCGGCTACGGATAGCGCACCAAGTTGACCGGCTTCGTCCCCGCCGGGGTGGTCGCGCCGACGTCGTTGATCACGTGGGCGATCGTTCCCTGGTGGTTGAGCGACACCGTCACCATGCCGTGGAACCGCACGTCGGGAGCGTCCGGAGCGGCGAAAGCGTGCGAGCAGGACACCGACGGGTTCGAGTTGAAGAAGCAGTAGCTGCCAAGGCCCCAGGCTTCGTGGCTGGTCACGTCCGGGGCGACCTGGTACGCGGCGTAGCCCGCGCTCCCGCCGTTCATCCAGGCTGCCTGGTCAGGGACGTCGTAGGGCATCTCGTTCTGGAAGAAGTAGGTGCGCCCGCCGTTTCCGTTCCAGGTCACCTGCGTCTTCTGGAAGTGCTCGACGAACAGCCCGTAGACGGTCACGTCGTCGCCGTTCACCACCAGGCCGGTGTCGGCGGTGTTGAAACTCCAGCCAACGTGACTGTCGTCGGCACCGTGGTCGGCTCGCCAGAGCCACAGGTGGTCGCCGATCACCTGGTTGCTGTTGACGACGAGGCTAGTGTGCGCTTTGCCCGCGGCGGCACCGCCGACGCGGAAGAACACGTCGTGCAGCGAGGTCGGGTTCGCCGAATGGTCGGCGTCCGACCCGGGATCGCCGACCTGCATGAGCGTGGCCGACGAGGTCGTTCCGGCGTCGATCAGCAGGCCGGCGATCTTTACTCCGTCCACGTCGTCGACGTTGATCGCAGTGATCCCGCCGTCTGGGATCAAGGTCGCGATGCCAAGGCCGAGGACGACGGTGTCCGGGCGAGTCACCTGGAGCGGCTGATCAAGGTGGTACACGCCTGGGGTGATCAGCAGGTTCTGGCCCGCCCGCAGAGCTTCGTTCATCTCGGACGCGGTAGTGCCCGGCTTCGCGATGAAGAACTGGTCGATGGGCAACGCGACACCTGGTGCGCTGTCGTGTTCCCAAGTGACCCCGGAGGTGTTGCTTCGCAGGGCGGGCACGAACACCCGGTAGTGACCGGACTCGTCGATCTGGAGGCACGGCTTCTCGCGGACGACCGGGGCCTGGTCGATCGTCGTGTACGGCGGGTCCGGGAAGGTGCCGACGGGAGCGCCCTTCACTCCGACGAACACCATGTTCCAAGTGGACCCGGTCCAGCCGCCGAAGTGCGAATCGCGCGAGATCCATTGCTGCTGCGATCCGGAACGGACCTGGCCGTCGATCTTCGTGTCCGAGATCCAGCCCCCGCTCGACCAGCCGCCGCCGTCGTCGAGCCGAAGGTCGCCGCGGACGTGCATGCGCCGGTACGGGCTCGCCTGCGAGACGGCCCATTGATCCGCGCCCCCGACCGGGTTCACGGACAGGTTCTCCGCGCCGCGCCAGAAGTTCTGGGTCGCGTTGTTCGGGGGAAACCAGTCAGCCTCTACGTGCACCGCGCCGTTGATCGTCACGGCGTCGGGGGTGCTGCCCAGTCCGAGAATTTGGGTGTAGAAGCCGACGTTCACGTCGTTGGAATACGCACCGGGCTTGAACAGCACCGCGTAGCGCTGACTGCCGAACTGGTTCTTCTCCTGCTCCGCGAAGATCGCGTCCAGCTTGCGCTGGATGCTCTCGCTCGGCATCGACGGTTCGAAAACGACGACGTTCGGCCCCAGGTCCACTTGTCCCGGCGGCGGAGAAGTAGTGCCACCCACGGAGATCAGTGTGAACGACTCGTTGGCGGCGTCATGATGGCCGTGCTGCTGCGGCTTCTCGCGGTCGGCAGCCAACCCGGCCGGACGGGGTTCGCGGTCTCGGCCGGGGGCAAGATCGACAACCGCAGCGGTCGGATGTGCTGGCCATTGCGGGTCAAGCTCGGTGGACGGCAGTCGCGGCGGGACTGCGGCACAGCTGGTTTCCGAGGCGTTCTTGTCCTTCGACGACGCAGGGCGCGGGGGCCGGGTGGTCGTCTCTGCATCGCCCTTGCGGGTGAGGTGGAAGTGCCAATCGTGCGCGTTTGTTCCGGTGCCGGTGTACGGGCGGGCCAGCGGGGCGGGCGTGACGAGCAGCCGAGTAGCGGCTCGTTGGGCGTTCGCGGTCTCGGTTTGGGCGGGCCATGCGTCAGTGTGGGCATCGAGGGGCTGCCGAGGCGGCGTTCCGCTGTTCCGGCCGGGGAGGTAGGCGGTCGAACTCGGAGGTGTCAGCGGCGGAGCGGCCACTCTCCGTGATTCGGGATTCATCGTCACCTCCTTGCCGAGACAGGCGGCCGAGCGACCTTGGCCGGGGGTGCGGTTCGCCTCGTGGCGGGAGTCGGCTCGAAGGTCGCGACTGCGGAGGAATGTAATCGCGGACACACTGACACTCAACGCAAACCTGAAGAAAAGTCAGGAAGGGCAGTCGACCTGCACTAATGCGCCCAGGGTGGGCAGTGGAGATGCAGGTTCGGCCAGCTTGGCGCGCCGTTCTGGCGTGGCCGCGACGCCTAACCGACCCCCTGACGAAGGAGCCGAAGGCGGGGTGTACTGTATGTCCATACGAGATGCGGAGTTCACCTCTGCTTCGGGGCTATGGCGCAGCTGGTAGCGCACCTCACTGGCAGTGAGGGGGTCAGGGGTTCGAGTCCCCTTAGCTCCACAAGTTGCATAGGAACCCTTCGGCCACGCAGTTCAGGTTGGCCGGAGGGTTTTTTGCATTCGTGGGCATGAATTGATGCGGCCGGGTCCGCTAGACGGTCGATTGCCCGGGGCTGGTGCTGCTGGACTGCGGGTTGGCGTCGGAAGCTCGGCGATCGGGCTGGGAAGTTCGTTGACGGCGGTTGCTGCTTGCCGGGCATGGTCGCGGTCGGGTGACCAGTGTTGGTGCGGCGGCGTCGAGGGCGATGATCTCGTCCAACGGCATTGTGCTGAAGCAGGTGGTCGCGATGTCTGGAGACGCCTCTTCAGACAGGCTGCGGGCGATAAGTCGCATTAGTTGCCGCGGCGGCTAGCGGGTTCATTACGGCTAAGGCGCGTGGGGTTGCCGCGCCGCGGGCAGATGGCCGCTTCTTCTCGCAAGACGGAGGCTCGTCCAAGGGCGACTGCGGCGTCCGGGCGGGAACCCGATGGCGGTCTCGATGGGAGACGTCGGCTGATGGGCACGGCAGGACTGTCGGGCGGGAGCGCGCCCTCAGGCCGGAGGGGGCGTCTTGGGCGAGGTGGCGGCACGTGGGAGGCATTGGTTGCTGGCCGGTTCATGGGCTTGACCGCGGTCGTCGAGGAAGCGCGGTTGGGAGAGCGCATTCTCGGGGTGCCGATTCAGGCGGGTTGGCGGCTAACGCGGGTGTTGGGCGCGGTGCATCGCCGGCTGGGTGCGATCCGGACGTGACGGCGTGGGGCTGGTCGGCGGTGTTCGTAGTGAGGTCGCGTTTCGCGGAGACCCGATTTCGGATGGTCTCAGACGGGATGCGCGCGACAGTCCGCGCTGAGGGCAAGTAGGAGACGATTACGGCGTTGGTGATCTCGTTCCGGCTCGTTCGCACCTGGCGCGGCCGCGACCGGGGAAGCGACAAGATTGGTTCAGTGGTTCGCGATCTCGTCGGAGACGGGGTTCGGGCAGGGGCGGGACCCGGCGGTGGAAGAGGGCGGGGATCGGCCGCGCGCGGAGGTGGCCGGGACTGCGTCGAAAGGGCGGAAGTTCGCAAAATTTCCCTGTTACGACCCGACCGGTCGATGTCGCGGATTGCACACTGGCGCAATAGAAGGATTCTGTCCCAGTAGCCGAGAGGGCGAGCGGCGGCGTTCATGATGTCGAATGCCTTGGCGCAACCCTGGGGAACAACAGAAACACCCTGCGTCGCCAGGCCGCTAATAAATAACCATTCGCCGACTCGGCAGCAACGGGCAGAAATGTTGCCCGGAACTGCAAATAGAACTCACCGCATGCCGGAAAATGCGGCTCCGCCCAGCCGCGTTAATTGATTCAACACCGTACCGGCGAGTACGACAAGGTATTCGCCGCAGAAGGGGGTTCTGGTGGAGGTAACACCACTGTCGCACCTGGTGCCAGCACCACCATCGGGAGGTCGAGGGCAACAAATGGGGAACGGCCTTCCTATTGCCGCCGGGAAACTGTCGCGCATGACGCCAACTCATTACCCCAATCGGAGGTAGACCGACTTTTCAATGTCTGACATGCTCGGCTCGGCCGACAGCTCGGTGCGTGGGGTCACTTGAGACGGGCTATTTTTCCTCAGGGGTAGATATGGAAATTGAGCTATTGGGATCGGTGACGCTCAGGCAAGCCGGCCGCAGACACGGAGTCGCGTCGCGAAAGGTGCGGACTGTGCTGGCGTTGCTGGCTTTGTCGCCGGGAGTTCCGTTGTCCCTGGACACGCTCGCGGACGAGCTGTGGGCTGACAAACCCGTGTCCAACGTGCGCAATGCTTTGCAGGCCAACATCGCGCGGTTGCGGAAGCTCGTGTTCAACGTGACCGGCGAGCGCGAGGTGGTGCGCACGGTCAGCAGCGGGTATCTGATGACCGTGCCTGCCGAGGCTGTCGACGCGCATCGGTTTTCCGCTTTGGCGCAGCGTGGCACCGCGTTGCTCGGGCAGGATCCGCGTGGTGCCATCACGGTCTTCGAGCAAGCTTTGCGGCTCTGGCGCGGGCCGGCGCTGCTCGACGTCGCCGATTGCACTCGCTGCCGGATGGCTGCCGAGCAGCTCAACGAGCATCGGCTTACCGTGCAGGAGGACTTGATCTCCGCGCGGCTTCAGGTTGGGGAGCACCACGGGCTTTCCCACGACTTGAAACAACTCGTCGCGGAGAACCCGGCGCGCGAGCGGCTCAGCGAGTACCTGATGATCTCGCTTTACCGCGACGGCAGGCAGGGCGAGGCGGTCTCCGTCTTCCACAGCACCCGCAAGTGGCTGGGCGCCGAACTCGGGCTGGAGCCTGGGCCGGGGCTGCGCCGGCTGTACCAGTCCATCCTGATGCAGGACCAGGTTCTCGACTGACCCGTCGTTTTCTCTTCCACGGCGTCAGCATGGCAGTCCCCGATGACCGCCTGCTGACACCGCGCCTACGGGGCTCCTCGCGTCAGGGCGCTGTCAGAAGGGTGTCACTGCTCGCCGCTAGTTTTCGGGCCGATCCCTTGTAACGGTCCCTGACGATCGGGAGTGACCCCCATGACGACAGCCGTCTCCGAACGCATGCAGCAGATCCGCGAGATCGTCTGCACGCACCTCGAACTCGACGACGCGGAGCTCACCGAAACCAGCGATTTCGCCGACGACCACGAGGCCGATTCGCTGTCGCTGATGGACGTGCTGGCCGCGCTGGAGAAGAAGTTCGGCGTCACGATCGACCAGGCCCAGTTCGCCCGGATGACCAACCTGCGCGCGGTGTACGAGGTCGTCTCGGAATCCGCGAGCTGGTAGAGACCATGTCGACGAGCATCGGACGACGGGTGGTCATCACCGGATGCGGTGTCGTGTCGAGCATCGGCATCGGGGTCCGGGAGTTCACCTCGGCACTGCGCGCCGGGCGCAGCAACGTCCGGCCGATCTCGGTGTTCGACACCACCGGGTTCGCCCACGACAACGGCTGCGAGGTCGCCGACTTCGAGCCCGCGCGGTGGATCCGCACGCTCGACCCGGGCGATCTCGGCCGGGCGAGCCGGTTCTCCACCGCGGCCGCCCGGCTCGCCGTCGAGGATTCGGGGCTGCCGCTGGAAACCTTGCGCGCCGCGCGCACGCTCGTCTCGGTGGGCAGCACCGACGGCGAGGCGCACGAACTCGACGGCCTGGTGGCGCGGGAACTCTCCGCGGGGCTGGCCGGTCTCGACCCGAAGCTGGTGCGGCGCACCTCCGCGGGACGGCTGGCCACGTCGATCGCGCGCGAACTCGAACTGGCCGATGTCGAGACCGGGACCATCGCGACGGCGTGTTCGGCGGGGAACTACGCCATCGGCAACTCGCTCGACGCGATCCGGTGCGGGGACGCCGAGTTCGCCCTCTGCGGCGGCGCCGACGCGCTGTGCCGCAAGACGTTCACCTCGTTCTACCGGTTGCGCAGCATCGCTCCGGACTGCTGCCGTCCGTTCGACCGCAACCGGATGGGCATCCTCACCGGCGAGGGCGCGGGCATTCTTCTGCTGGAGAGCCTTGACTCCGCGCTCGCTCGCGGTGCGCGGATCTACGCGGAAGTGCTGGGCTACGGCATGTCCTGCGACGCGCATCATCCGGTGGCGCCGCATCAGGCCGGGATCGCCCGTTGCATGGAGCTCGCGCTGGCCGACGCCGGGGTCAAACCCGCCGAGATCGACCTGATCTCCGCGCACGGCACCGGGACCAAAGCCAACGACATGACCGAATCCGCGGCGATCCGCGACCTGTTCGGGCCGAAGCCGCCGCGCACCGTGTCGATGAAATCCATGCTGGGGCATTCGATGGGCGCGGCGAGCGCGCTGGCCGCGATCGGGTGTTCGATCGCACTCACCGAGCAGTTCATCCCGCCGACCATCAACCATCGCGACACCGACCCGGACTGCCCGGTGGACTGCGTGCCCAACGAATCCGTCGACGCCGACCTCGACATCGTGCAGAACAACGGCTGGGCCTTCGGCGGCAACAACGCCGTGGTCCTGCTCGGCCGGTACGAGCGGCAACCCCGAGAGAAGGACCTGCGATGACCGCATCTGCTCGGCACCGTCCGGTCATCTCGGCCTGGACCGCCATCTCTCCCTTCGGCTACGGCCGGGAAGCGTTCGCCGACGGCGTTCGCTCCCGGCGCGAGCCGGTACTCGAACCCGGCGGGCCGGGTGATCCCGCGGCCGTCGTGCCCAGTTTCGACGTGCGCGAGAGGTTCGGCCGCAAGAAGACCCGGGCGATGAACCGGGTCAGCGGGCTGACCGTCGCGGCCGCGCAGCAGCTGCTCGCCGACATGGAGCTGGTTCCGGACGGGGACCGCGAGCACATCGGGTTCGTGCTCGGCACCACGACCGGCAGCGCGCAGAGCATGATGGACTTCACCCGCGCGTCGGTCACCGCCGAGCAGCCCGACCACGTCGAGCCCGCGGCCGTCCCCGGCACGGTGATGAACTGCGCGGCTGGGCAGGCCGCGATCTGGCACGGGCTCAAGGGGCCCAACGCGACGATCGCCGCGGGGCGCACCACTGGGTTGCAGGCCTTGAACTACGCGCGCCGGCTGCTGATGACCGAGCGCGCGGCTCAGGTGTTGTGCGGTGCGGCCGAGGAGCATTCCGACGCCCGGTCCTGGCTTGAACACCACCGGCGCGGCGGGGCGGCGACGCTCGGCGAAGGCTGTGCGATGTTCCTGCTCGAACCGGCGGACTCGGCCGATCCGCGCAGCGTGCTGGCGACGCTCACCGGCATCGACTCGCGGATCTGCCTTGACGGCGACCTCTCCGGAACGTTGCACGCCACCGTGTCCTCGCTGCTGAAACGGTGTGGCGTCGACGCGGGCCGCGTGTGGGCGGCAGTCGGGAGCGGTTTCCCCGCAGGGGCAGACCGTCCCGAGGACGCGACTCTGCGGCAGTTGTTCGGCGACGAAGTGACGGATCGCGTGCCGCCGGTGGATCTCATCGGCGACACCTCCGCGGCGACCGCGTTGTTCGGACTGGCGTCGGTGCTCAGCATCGCCGACGGAGCCGATCACGGCGAGCAGGACCACATCGTCGTGACCGCTTGCGACGACGACGGTTCGGTGGCCGCCGCGCTGCTGCAGCTCGGCGGTGCGCGATGAGCAAAACCGCGCTCGTGACCGGCGGCTCCCGCGGGATCGGCCGGGCCGTCGTGCTCCGCCTGGCGCAGGACGGGTTCGACGTCGCTTTCTGCTACCACAGCAACCGAACCGCGGCGGACGTTCTCGTCAAAGAAGTCCTTGATCTGGGTGTCCGGGTCGAGGCCAGCCAGGTCGATGTGGCCGACGGCGAGGCGGTCACGGCGTGGGTGGAGCGCACGGCTGACGAGTTCGGCGCGCCGGACGCGCTGGTCACGTCGGCGGGGATCACCCGGGACGGTTCGCTCGCGCTGATGTCCGAGCCGGACTGGTCGAGTGTCCTGCGCACGAACCTCGACGGCGTCTTCCACGCGTGCCGCCCGGCGGTGTTCCGGATGATCAAACGCCGCGCCGGAAGCGTCGTGACGCTGTCCTCGGTGTCCGGCGTGCACGGCAATCCGACGCAGACCAACTACTCCGCGGCCAAGAGCGGCGTGCTCGGCTTCACCAAGGCGCTGGCCAAGGAAGTCGGCCGGTACGGGGTGCGGGTCAACTCCGTCGCGCCGGGCCTGATCGAGACCGACATGCTCGGCAAGCTCAGCGAAGCGACCCGCGAGAAGATGCTGCGGGCTGTCCCGCTGCGCCGGTTCGGCAGGCCCGAAGAAGTCGCGGACCTGGTGTCTTTCCTGGTTTCCGAGCGCGCTTCCTACATCACCGGCAGCGTCTTCGAGGTCGACGGCGGCTTCGTCGTCTAGCTGATCTCCCCCTCGCGGCAGCGCTGGCAGCGCGTGCCGCGTCCTATCCGTGCGCTGGCGAAAGGACGTCATGAGCGCCGACAACGGTTTCATCCCGCGGCTCAAGACCGCGGTTCTGGGCACGGCCGACCGCCCGTTGGTGTTCGTCGGCAACTTCGAGGTCGAAGAACAGTGGGCTCGCGACGAGCAGGGGCTGCCCCGGGTGTCCGCCCCAGGCGGCATGGCGGTCGTCAACAGCATGGACGAGTTCGCGTTGCTGCTGGGCGGGAAGCGGGACCACGTGGTGCTCAAGCACGCGCCGGACCCCGGTTACCGCAGCTATCTGGAAGGGCTCGGTCTGGATCTGCCGCAGATCCACGTGATCGCGGATCCGGACCCGGCGCGCACGGTCAGCCAGGACGCGCTGCACGATCCGTGGCTGATCGCCGCGTTGTCCGCGCTGCGCACCGACGAAGCGCATCTGCTCGCGCACGGTGTCTCCGCGGTGGAGGAAGAACTGTCTACCGCGACGGGGTTGCCGCTGGCCGCTCCGGATGCGGCGAGGTGCAAGGCGGTGAACAGCAAGATCTACAGCCGCCGCGTCGCGACGAAGCTCGGGTTGCGGCAGCCGAACGGCTGGGCGTGCGACACGCTCGAACTGCTCGACGAGGCCGTCACCGCGGCGGGGGCCGTGCTCGCCACCGGGCGAAAGGTCGTCGTCAAGGAGGCGTTCGGGGTTTCCGGCAAGGGCATCTCGGTGGTCTCCGACGAACGCAGGCTCGACCGGTTGCGCCGGATGATCTCCGCGACCGCCCGCCGCAACGGCCGGGACCGGATCGCGTTCGTGGTCGAGGAGTGGGTCGACAAGCGCGCCGACCTCAACTACCAGTTCACCGTGAGCCGCGACGGTTCGGTGCACTTCGACTTCGTCAAGGAGCTGATCACCGAGAACGGCGTCCACAAAGGACACCGGATTCCGCCGAGGCTGGACGAGGCCCAGCTGGAGATCATCCGGTCCGCGGCGCGGGCGCTCGGCGGGCAGCTCGCCGCCGACGGCTACTACGGCGTCGTCGGGGTGGACGCGATCGTCGAACCGGACGGCGGCATCTTCCCGGTGCTGGAAATCAACGCCCGCAACAACATGTCCACCTATCAGGTGCCGCTCCAGGAACGCTTCGTCACCGCGGGCGAGACCGCGATGGCCCGGCACTACTCGCTGCGGCTCGGCGCCAGCGTCGGCTTCGACCGGGTCCGCGACGTGCTCGGCGACCTGCTTTTCGACGGCACGGGCAGCGGCCTGCTGGTGAACAACTTCGCCACCGTCAACGCCGGGGCGCAGACCGCGGACGGGGCTCCGTTCGCCGGCCGCCTCTACGGCGTGCTCATCGGGGATTCGGCCGCCGAGGTCGACCGGATCGACGCGCGGGTCGAGCGCGCTCTTGCCGTCCTGCAGCAGGACTGAGCTCCAGTTTCCGCCCAGCCGAAGAATAAGGAAGTTCTGTGACCGAAACCGCTACCGTTCCGGAGTTCGCCGTCGTGTCCGGAGCACAGGTGCACCAGGTGCTCGACGGCGCCGAGAAGCAGCTGACCGAACTGATCGAGGCGGCCTACCGGCTGCACGGGCAGCAGGCGACCGTCAACCCGCCCTCCTATTTCCTCCGGTTCCCGGACCGGCCGTCCGCGCGGATCATCGCGCTGCCCGCCTCGGTCGGCGGGGAGGTCGCGGTGGACGGGGTCAAGTGGATCTCCAGTTTCCCGGAGAACGTCCGCACCGGCCTGCCGCGCGCCTCGGCCGTGCTGATCCTCAACGACCAGGCGACCGGCTACCCGCTGGCCTGCATGGAAAGCTCGATCATCAGCGCCAGCCGGACCGCGGCGTCGGCGGCGCTGGCGGCCGACTGGCTCAGCAGGCGGGGCGAACGGCCGCGGCGGCTCGGGTTCGTCGGCACCGGGCTCATCGCGCGTTACGTGCACCGGTTCCTGCTCGGCACCGGCTGGGACTTCGACGAGACCGCGGTGTTCGACCTCTCCGCCGAGCACGCCGCGGGCTTCCAGGGCTATCTGGAGAGCACCGGCACGAGCGGGATCGCGGTGCGCGAGAGCGCCGAGGAGCTGATCCGCGGCAGCGACCTGATCGTGTTCGCCACCGTCGCCGGGGAACCGCACGTGCACGATCCGGCCTGGTTCGCGCACAACCCGCTCGTGCTGAACGTTTCGCTGCGCGACCTGTCCACCGAGGTCGTCCTGGCGTCGGCCAACGTGGTCGACGACGTCGAGCACTGCCTCAAGGCCAACACCTCGGTGCACCTGGCCGAACAGGCCACCGGCAACCGCGACTTCCTCGACGGCACCCTCTTCGAGGTCATGACCGGGGCGCTCGCCCTGGACGCTGACCGGCCGCTGGTGTTCTCGCCGTTCGGCCTCGGCGTGCTGGACCTCGCGGTCGGCAAGCACGTCCTCGACGAACTGCGCCGCCGCGGCGAACTGCACGAGGTCGGCGACTTCTTCTTCGAACTCGACCGCTACGGCAAGCGCTGATGCCCATCATCACCAGTCCGCACGAGTTCAACGTCGACGACCTGTTCGTCGACCTGAACGGGTGTACAGGGCGATCGCTCTACCTCAAATGCGAGGGCTTCAACTTCGCCGGTTCGATCAAGATCAAGGCCGCGACCGAGATGATCGACGCGGCCGAGCTGGACGGCACGCTGAGGCCGGGCGCGACCCTCGTGGAGAGTTCGTCCGGCAACCTCGGGGTGGCGCTGAGCCTCGTCGCCGCCAGCCGGGGTTACCGGTTCGTCTGCGTCACCGATTCGCGCTGTACCCTCGGCGCCCGGCAGCTGATGCAGACGCTGGGCGCCGAGGTGCACGTGATCACCGAACCGCATCCGGAAGACGGACTGCTCGGCGCCCGGATCGCGCACGTGCGCCGGTTGTGCGCCGAGGGCGGCGACCGGGTTTGGCTCAACCAGTACGCGAACGCGGGGAACTGGCAGGCGCACTACCGCACCACCGGAGCGCAGATCGCGAACTCGTTCCCGGGCGCCGACGTGGCGTTCATCGGAGCGGGCACGACCGGCACGCTGATGGGCTGCGCGCGCTACCTGCGCGAGCACTGCCCCGGAATGCGCGTGGTGGCCATCGACACCGTGGGTTCGGTGACTTTCGGGACCCCGGCCGCCCCGCGGATGATCCCCGGTCTCGGCACCGGAGTCCGGCCCGCGCTGCTCGACGAGTCCTATGTGGACGATGTGGTGCACGTGCCGGAGCTCGCCACCGTGCGGATGTGCCGCAGGCTCGTCCGGGCGGGGTTCCTGTTCGGCGGCTCGACCGGCACCGTCGTGGCCGGGGCGCTGCACTGGCTCGACCGGCACGAGCGCGGCGAAAGCCTTACCGCGGTGGCGGTCTCCCCCGATCTCGGCGACCGCTACCTGGACACGGTCTACCACGACCAGTGGGTGGCCGATCTCTACGGAGACGCGGCGCTCGCCCCGCCCGCCGCGCTCGGGAGCTAGTACCACTCGAAATCGAGGTGCCACGCCCAGTGTGCGCACGATCACGAGGAGCCATCCTTAGACCGTCCGGCTTGCCGCCTGCGCGGCGGGAGGCCTGAAGCGGCCCAAGGAGTGCGGCATTGCGAACGCTACCTCTGCTCCGTCTCGCGCGCTGGTGTGCCGGACGCCCCGGCCCGGTCCTGTGCGCGTGGCTGCTGTTCCTGGTCGTGGCGGCGAGCGAGGATTTCGCCGCCGCGATCGGCGGCTCCGCGAAGACCGGATTCCCGCCGGCCGGTTCCGTGCTCGCGGTCGGGTGCCTGCTCACCGCGCTGTTGCTGCTGCTGGTGCTGGGTTCGCTGCGGCTGGCCGCGATCGCGTTCGGATATCTCGCGACCGTCGGGGCCGGCGCGCTCGGAGTGCTGCTGACGGCGGCCGAAGGAGCGGGCTCGCTCGGCAGCTGGAACCTCGTTCTCCTGCCCGGCATCACGAGCGCGGCCAACCATCTGCTGTTCGCGGTCCGCAGGCAGCAGGAGATGCCGCCGGGCAAGCACGACGCGTCCGATACCGCGCAGATCGTCGCTTCGACCGCCGGACGGACCGCACTCGTCACCGGACTCGCGATGCTTTCCGCGATGACCGGGCTGTATCTCACTGGCGAGCCGCAAGTCATGCGGTTGGCGGCCGCCGTGGTCCTCGTAGTGGTGGTGGAAGCCGCCGCGGCGCTGACGTTGCTCCCGGTGCTGCTGACCCGGATCGCGCTTCCGGTGAAGAGGTCGTTCCAGTGGCACTGGCTGCCCCGGTTCGTCGCCCGCCTGCCCGCGACCTGGCGCTACCGCAACGCAGCGGGACTCATCGGCGCGCTGGTCTGCACTGCCGCGGCGCTCGGCTACGTCGTCTACCGCTACCTCGAATCGCCGACGCTGCCGCCGTTGCCGTTGGCGCTGCTGATCGGGCTGACGTCGTTGGCTGTGATCACGGCTTTCCGGCCAGTGGTGGTCGCACTGACGACCGCGGTGCTTTCAGTACTGTCCGCGCTCTTCGCGCTGACCATGCTCACCTGCATGGCCCCGCCGACTCCGACGTGGCTGCCAGTGGCGCTGGTGGCCGTGCTCGCCGCGCCCACGACTGACATGCATGTCTGCCTGCTGCACCACTTCCGCGTCGAGGCGCTGACCGGGATGTCGCCGCAGCACGTCCTCGCGGAGGGACTGCGTCGCGGCACCGTGGCGATCTCCAGTGCGAGCGTGGTGTCGATCGGGATCTTCAGCGCTCTCGGGATCGCCGGGCCCGGCGAGCTGAGCGAGTTCGGCTGGGCGGCCGCCGCGGCGCTGGCGATGGACGTGCTGGTGATCCGGTTGGTGCTGCTGCCCTTGCTGCTCTCGCTGGCCGGCCCGGTCCGCTGGTGGCGGCGGACCGGGCCGGGGGCTGCGCGTAAGTGAGCCGGGAGATCACCCGGTGGTCGGGTGTCCGGTGAGGTCGAGGAAGGCTTCGTCGAGGGTGGGCCTGCGAAGCGCGAAGTCCGCCAGCGCGACGCCGCGTTCGTGCAACGCGTTCGCCGCCGCGGCGATCCCGCCGCTCTCGTCGAGCAGTTCGAGCGAGATGCTGCACCGGCGTTCGTCGACGACCGGGACGCCTACCGCGACCGGCGTCAGCGCCGCCACCGCGTCCGCGAGACCTTCGGGGTGGGCGACTGCGACTTCCAGCCGTTCCCGGCCGACCTTGCGCTTGAGTTCGTCCGCGGTTCCTTCCGCGACGCTCCGGCCCTTGTCGATGACCACGATCCGGTCGGCGAGGTAGTCGGCTTCCTCGAGGTACTGCGTGGTGAGCAGGACCGTCACGCCCTCGCTGACCAACTCGCGGACCATCGTCCACAAGCCCATCCGGCTCGCCGGGTCGAGGCCCGTGGTCGGTTCGTCCAGGAAGAGCACCGAAGGACGCGCCACGAGACAGGTCGCGAGGTCCAGGCGGCGACGCATCCCGCCGGAGTACGTCCCGACCGCGCGGTCGGCCGCCTCGGCGAGGTTGAACCGCTCCAGCAGTTCGCCCGCGCGGGCGCGTGCGCCTCGGCGGCCGAGGTGCAGAAGACGGCCCAGCAGCACCAGGTTCTGGCGGCCGGTCAACAGTTCGTCGACGGCGGCGTACTGGCCCGCGAGCGCGATGTGCCGCTGGACCTGTTTGCGTTCCCGCACGATGTCGTGTCCGGCGACCAACGCGCGGCCGCCGTCCGGCGGGAGCAAGGTGGCGAGCATCCGGACGGTGGTGGTTTTGCCCGCGCCGTTCGGGCCGAGCAAGCCCAGCACCGTGCCGGGCGGAACGGCCAGGTCGACGCCGGCGAGCGCTTCGTGGTCGCCGTAGCGTTTGCGGAGCCCTTCGGCTTCGATCGCGAGTTCTCCGTGCGCTGTCATGTCAGCCTGCTTCCCGGATGTTCTCGGGCGACAGATCGGTCCAGTGGCCCGAAATGTGCGCGAGGGCTTCTTCGCGGCTGCTCTCGCCGAGCGAAACCCGCCAGCCGGACGGGATTTCCGCGAAGGACGGCCAAAGACTGTACTGCTGGGCGTCGTTGACCAGAACGAGGAAAGCGCCGTTCTGGTCGTCAAACGGGTTTGTCATCGCATACTCCGGATCGGTTAGGCGAGGCGGTAACGGCGGAAGCTCAGCAGGGTCGCCGCGGTGAAGAGCACGACCAGCGTCACCGCGACGACGACGCCGGGATGCTGGGCGGGGAACGAATCGTCCGCGGGCACCGGCACGCCCCACAGCTGGCGGCACAGCGTGGTGACGGAGCTGACCGGATTCCATTCGGCGATCGGCCGGACCCACGCCGGCAGCTGGCTGACCGCCATGAACGCGTTGGACAGGAAGGAAAGCCCGAGCGTCAGCACCGCGCCGACGCCGTCGATGGATTCGGGATTGCCCATGGTCAGCCCGAGCAGCACGCCGACCCAGATCATCACGTAGAGGAAGAGCGCGAGAACGGCCAATCCGGCGAGCAGCGCGGGGAATCCGGCGTGCACGCGGCCGCCGACCGCCAGCCCGATCCCGGCGACGATCGCCAGCGCGACGAACCCGACCAGCGCGTCGCCGATGGTGTGGCCGAACAGCACGGCGGGACGGGAGATCGGCAGGGAGCGGAACCGGTCGGTCAGGCCGCCTTTGAGGTCCATCGCCACCGCGATCGCGGTCGGCGCGACACCGGCGAGGCCCACCTGCATCAGCGCGGCCGGGAAGAGGAACTCCGGGTAGCTGCCGCCGCCTTCGACGCTCACCGCGCCTTTGAAGACATAGCCGATGGCCAGCATGGTGATCAGCGAGTTCAGCGTGATCGCGAGCAGTCGGCCCGGCACCTTGCGCAGGTGGGTCAATCGACGACCCGCCAGTGCGAAGGTCTCGACGAACGCCGCTGCCCGCGGAGAGCTCGGGGTGGTCATTGCGGTCACTGCGACTCCTCGTTGCTCGCCAGCGTTCCGGCCACCGCGGCACCGATCTCCGCCTGCGGCCGCGGGTCCATCAGATATTCGTGACCGCACTCGATCCGGTGCGCCCGCACTGGACCGGACACGTGCGGCACCCAGCGGCCTGCTCGCTCCGCCACTTCCGTGTCGGTCAGCCCCTCGGCGGCGACGAACAGTTCGACCGCGCCGGTGAATCGCGCCGGGCGGTACCGGTGGGCCAGCGCGGCGTTGTTGTCCATCACGGCGAGGACGCGCGTCATGCGTTCCTCTCCGATGTCGGCCAGCCGGCTGTCGCCCTGGCGCAGCACGGCTATGACGTCGGCTGGCGTCAGCTCGACACCGGCGTCGGTGTCGTGGAAGCCGATGTGCTCCAGGAAGTCGACAAGCAGTTCGTGCCGGGACGGTGCTGCTTCGGCACCGTCCTGCGGGTAGCTGTCCAAGATGGACAGTGAGCCGACCGTTTCGCCTTCGGACTCCAGGCGTACTGCCAGTTCGAAGGCCAGCAGACCGCCGTAGGACCAGCCGAGCAGGTGGTACGGGCCGTGCGGCTGGATGCGGCGGAGGTGTTTCAGGTAGTCCTCGGCGACCTGCTCGACCGAGTCCGGGAACTGTTCGGCGCCGCTGATTCCGGGCGATTGCAGGCCGTAGACGGGACGGTCTGGCAGGTGGGCGGCCAGGCCGAGGTAGGGCAGGCTCAGGCCGAGTCCGGCGTGCAGGCAGAACAGCGGCGGGTTCGACCCGGTCGGGCGGATCGGCAGCACTGGCGCGAACGGGTCCGGCAGGTCCGCGAGCTCCGGTTCGGCTCGTTCGGCGAGCGCGGCCAGGCGTTCGACGCTGCCGTGGGTCAGGATGTCGGCGACCGTCAACCGGAGTCCGGCTCGCCGGGCCAGCGCGACCAGCCGGACGGACTGGAGGCTGTTGCCGCCCAGTTCGAAGAAGCCGGTCTGGACGTCGAGGTCAGCGATGCCGAGGGTTTCGGCGAACGCGGTGCGCAGCAGTTCGACGGTTTCGCTGGTGTCCTGGCTGGTTTGCGCGGTCGGAGCGGGCAACGCAGAACGGTCCAGCGTGCCGTCCGGGGCGACGGGGATGGTGTCCAGTTCCGCGAAGGCGGTCGGGATCAGGTAGTCGGGGAGTTCGGCGGCCAGTGCTTCGCGCAGGGCTAGCGGGTCGACGCCGCGTTCCCATTGCGGGACGACATAGGCGACCAAGTCGTCCTCGGCGACGACGGCAGCTGCGGCGACCGAGGGCTGGCGGTGCAGGGCCGCTTCGATCTGCCCGAGCGGAATAGCGAAGCCGCGTACCTGGGCCTCGCGAAGCACTTCGACGGTTCCGTCCAAGCGGATTCGGGCGGGGAGACCCGTGGGTGCGCCAGCCAAGTACAGCTCTCCTCGGCCACCGCGCGGCACCGGCTGCAGACTCTGATCGAGGACGTCGGCGTGGCTGTGCGCGAACGGGCGTCCGTTGACCAGCGAGAGCCAGCCGGACTCGGCGGTGCCCTCGCAGTTGAGTGCTCCGTCGAGGAATTCTTCGCCGAAGTTCAGCACCCGGGTGCCCGGACGCAGCGTCAGCATCTTCGCGATGCTCGGGGTCACGACCACGACACTCGGGTCCACCGACGAGGCGAGTTCCGCGATCTCGGCGGCGGGCGCGACAGTCACCACCGCGCCGACGTGCAACGCGGCCAGCACGACCGGCAGCGCGAACTCGGTGTCTGGTGCCAGGACGCGGTCGCTGGCTGTGAGCGGCAACTCGGCCAGCAGGGCGGCGATCGTCGCGGCCAGCGCGTCTCGGCTGAAGACCGCTTCTCCGCGATAGGCCAGCTCCGTCCCGGACAGCGCCACCTCGAGGTCGGTGTCGGCGAATCCGGACCCGTCCGCGGGGACTGTGTAGCGAGACGGTCCGCTCGGCGTCCAGGCTGCGCCAATGGCGAGGACGGCGAAGATCGCTGCCCAACGGTCGCGGCCCGGCGGCAGGTCGACGGTCACCGTCTCCCCTGGACCCGCGCCCTGTGCGTGCAAGGCCCGGGCCAGCCGGTTGGCTTCCTCGCGCAGACCGATGTCGCCCGGCACCAGCAGGCCGTCCGGAACCTCGGGAGCCGGCCCGGCTGCGGTGGCCCGCTCGCCGGAAGTGCGCAGGTCGATCCGGCTCAGCGGCTGCTCCGGGTCTTCCGCGGCGGCCGTCAGGAGAAGCGTCAAACGGTCGACGAGCAGTTGTGCGGTTTCCGCGGTGAACGCGTCGGCGTTGTATTCGAGCGTGCCTTCCAGACCGCGCTCGCCCTTGTGCTGGCCCAACTGGAAGGTCAGGTCGAACTTGAACTTCTTGTGCGTCGGGGCGAGCATTTCGGGTCGCGCGGTCAGACTGCCGAGGCTGACTTCGGACGGCGGAACGTCGTAGAAGGACAGCAGCACTCCGAACAACGGCTGCCGCGACATCGACCTTGCCGGCTGTGTCGCCTCCAGCAGCCGTTCGAAGGGCAACTCCTGGTGGGCGTACGCGGCGAGATCGGCGTCGCGGACTCGCCCGACCAGTTCGGCGAAGCGCGGATCACCGCTGGTGTCGGTGCGCAGGACGAGCGTGTTGACGAAGAAGCCGACGAGGTCGTGCACCGCTTCGTCCGGGCGTCCGGCGACCAGGCTGCCGAGCGGGATGTCGGTGCCCGCGCCCAGCCGGGTGAGCAGCGTGGCCAGCGCGGCCTGGACGACCATGAACAGGCTCGCCCCTTGTTCGTGCGCGAGCCGCGCGAGCGCCCGATGCACGGTGGCGGACAGCTCGAACTCGATGGTTCCGCCGTGGTAGCCGGCGGAGGCGCGGCGCGGCAGGTCGACCGGCAACGCCAGTTCGCCGGGGATTCCGTCGAGCGCTTCCCGCCAGTGCTTCAGCAGGCGAGCGGATTCGCCGTCCTTGGGCTCGTCCAGCAGGGAGTGCTGCCAGACCGAGTAGTCCGCGTACTGGGCGGGCAGCTCGGTCCACTGTGGACTATTTCCGGACAGCCGCGCTTCGTAGGCGGTGGCGAGGTCGCGGGCGAGCACGTCGACGGACCAGGCGTCTCCGGCGATGTGGTGCAGGACCAGCAAGAGGACGTGATCGCCGTTCCGGTCGGGACCGAACAGTTTGCTGCGCAACGGGAGGTCGACGGCCAGGTCGAAGCCGCGGGCGACTTCCTCGGCCAGCGCGGCGGCGAGGTCCTTGGGCATCGGAGCGGCGCGCAGCGACTCCCCCGCGTCGAGGACCCGCTGGAACGGGACGCCGTCGGTGTCGGGGAAGACCGTGCGCAGGATTTCGTGGCGGGCGGTCAGATCGTCGACGGCGGCGGCGAGCGCCGCGCGGTCCAGCTCTCCGGAAAGCCGCACGGCGAGGGGGATGGTGTATCCGCCGTGCTCGCCTTCGAGCCGGTTCAGGAACCACATGCGTTGTTGCGCGTAAGACAACGGCAACGGATCGGGACGGTCCAGTTTGCGGAACGCCGCGCGGGCCTGGCCTGCCGACGCGAGCCGTCCGGCCAGCGCGGCGACGGTGCGCGCCTCGAACAGGTCCCGCAGCGGAAGTTCGACGTTCAGTTCCGACCGGATCCGGCTGACCAGCGCGGTGGCCAGGAGGGAATGGCCGCCCAGTTCGAAGAAGTCGTCGTCGATACCGGCTTCGGGCAACCCCAGCACCTCGGCGTACAGCCGGGTCAGCTGTTCCTCGACCGGGGTGCGTGGGCCCCGTTTCTCTTGACTCGTCAGGTTCTCCGGTGCGGGCAGGGCTTTGCGGTCGACCTTGCCGTGCGCGGTGAGCGGGAGCCGGTCGAGTACGACGATCGCGCTGGGCACCAGGTACGCGGGCAGCAGTTCGGCCAGCTGGGCTTGCAGGTCCTCGGGACGGGCGGTTCCCGCGACGTAGCCGACCAGGTGCCGGTTGGCCGCGTCGGAGCCCTGCACGACGACTACCGCGTCGGTGACGGATTCCTGCGCCAGCAGACCCGCCTCGATTTCGCCGAGTTCGATGCGGTGACCGCGGATCTTGACCTGGAAGTCGCGGCGTTCCACGAATTCCAGCGCGCCATCGGCCCGGCAGACCACGCGGTCGCCGGTGCGGTACATCCGGGTGCCTGGCTCGCCGAACGGGTCCGCGACGAACACGGAGCCCGTCTTGGCCGGATCGCCCACGTAACCGCGTCCGACCACGAGGCCGCCGACGTACAGCTCTCCGGCAGCACCGGGCGGGACCGGACGCAGCTCGTCGCCCAGCACGTACAGCCGGGTGTTCCGCACCGGGAGACCGATCGGCACGCGCAAGCCCTGCGCATCGTCCACACTGGACAGGACGGCGTGCGTGACGTCGTCCGAGCACTCGGTCGGGCCGTAGGCGTTCACCATCGGGATGTCCGGGAAGTACCCGAACCAGCGCACGCACAGGTCCGGCGGCAATGCTTCGCCGGTCACGACCAGCCACCGCAAACCAGTCAGGTCCGGTGGGCTGCCCGCGTCCCAGAAGTCCAATGCCGCCCGCAGCAACGACGGCACGACTTCCAGCACCGACATGCCCAAGCCGAACAACGCGTCCGGATCCGCCGCCGTCTCGCGGCTGACTGCTCGGACTTGAGCGCCGACCATCAGCGGGGCGAGCATCTGCCACACCGACACGTCGAACGTCAGCGGTGCGTTCTGCACCAGCACATCCGACGGCTTCAACGCCAGGTCTTCCACTTTGGCCAGCAAGTGGTTGACCATCCCGCGGCGAGACACCATCGCGCCCTTGGGACGGCCAGTGGAGCCGGAGGTGAAGATCAGGTACGCGACGTCGTCGTCAGCACCGACCACCGGCGCTAGATCAACGTCTGAGACGCTGTCCAACTCGACGATGTCCGCCGGCAGGCTCGCCGCGATCTCCCGGAACTCCGGGGCCGCGATCACGCACGCCGCGCCGCTGTCCTCCACCAAGCCTTTCAGTCGGGCGAGCGGCGCCGTCGGGTCCAGCGGCACATAAGCACCGCCTGCGCCCAGGACGCCGAGAACCGCGGAGACGAAGCCGATCCCGGGACCGGCGAGCACGCCCGCTACCCGTCCCCGAGGCAACCGCCGAGAGAGAGCCGAAGCCAAACCGACCAGTTCCGCGTAGGTCGCCGAACCGGAGTCGTCGACCACGGCGACCGCGTCCGGGGCCTGCGCGCGCACTCGCTCGACCACGCCCGCACCGACCGGGCCGGTCGCGCCGAGCAGGAAGGTCTGCGCCGGTTCGGCCACCACGTCGATCCGGCCCAGCAGACGGTCCGGGTCGCCGAGCACCGTGTCGAGCAGCGACCGGAATTGCTGCGCCAGTTCGCGGACGCGGTCGTCTCCGAATGCTTCGCGGAGGTAGTCGAAGCGGAAGACGAGGGCGGCATGCGGTTCCACCACGAGGCTGAGCGGGTAGTGCCGTGAGTCGAGCGTGACAGCATCGACTACGCGGACGTCCTCGCCGAGTTTCACCAGTGGGCCGTCGTCGCCGGCGGGGACGTTCTCGAACACCACTGCGGTGTCGAAGAGTTCGCCGCTGTCGGGGATGGCTCCGCTCAATTGCGCTTGGCCGATGTGCTGGTAGGACACCATCGATGCTTGCTGACGGCCCAGTTCGGCGAGCAGTTCGCGGACCGGACGGGCCGGGTCGAGGCGGGCCCGGACCGGCACGGTGTTCACGAACATGCCGACCATCGTTTCGACACCCGGCAGTTCCGCGGGACGTCCGGAGGCCACGGCGCCGAAGACCACGTCCTGCTGCCCGGCCAAGCGGCCGACCAGGATCGCCCAGCAGGCTTGCACGATCGTGCTGACGGTCAGCTCGTGTTCCCGTGCCCAGGCGTAAAGGTGCGCAGTGTCGCTTTCGGACAGCGCTGACTCGACAGTCGCGGGCAGGCTCGCGGCGGCGGGCAGGCCGGGTGCGACGCGGGTCGGGCCGAGCAGGCCGTCGAGCAGGTCCTGCCAGGCTTTTCGTCCGGCTTCCTCGTCTTGGCGGGACAGCCAGGCGAGGTAGTCGCGCATCTGCGGCACCTCGGGCAACGACGTTGTCGCGCCGCCTGCGTAGAGCTGTGCCAGTTCGTCGATGAGGATGGGGACCGACCAGCCGTCGGTGGCGATGTGGTGTGCGCTCCACAGGAACCGGTAGCGCTCGGCGGCGACGCGGATCAGCGTGAAGCGGACCAACGGCGGGTGGGCCAAGTCGAAGCGGCGCAACCGGTCCTGTTCGACCAGTCGCCGCAGTTCCGCCTCGCGGTCCTCTTCAGGCAACACGGTCAGGTCGATTTCGGTCCACGGCAGCTCGACCGATTCGGCGACTAGCTGCACCGGTTCCCCGTTGCGCCGGCGCCGGAAGTAGCCGCGCAGGGCGGTGTGCCGGGTGAGCAGCGTGGCGCAGGCGTCTCGGACGGCAGCGGTGTCCAGCGGTCCTTCGAGGTCCGCGATTGCTTGCACGGCGTAGAAATCGACGCCCTCGGCATCCAGCTCGGCGTGGAAGAGCATGCCCTGCTGCAACGGCGCGAGCGGAAGCACTTCCTCGACCGGCCCGGCCCGCAGTTCGCCGAGTTCGCCGGGTTCGAGTTCGACCAGCGCGGCGCCGGGTTCCGGAGCGACGTCGTCCCCGATCGGGACCGCGTTTTCCGCGATCGCCGCCGGGGTGCGGGCTTCCAGCAGATCGCGCGGGGTGATGATCAATCCGGCCTTGCGCGCGCGGCTGACCACCTGGATCGAGCTGACGCTGTCGCCGCCGAGCGCGAAGAAGTTGTCGTCGATGTAGACCTTCGGCACCGTCAGCACCTCGGCCAGCACGTCGCACAGGATCGTCTCGACGGCGTTGCGCGGGGCCCGGCCGACCGCTTCGGCGGCGAAATCGGGCTCGGGCAGCGCATCCCGGTCGACCTTGCCGTGGACGGTCAGCGGCATCGCGTCGAGCACGACCATCGCGGGCGGCACCAGGTAATCCGGCAGCCGCTGCTGCAGTTCGCTGCGCACGGACGGGACGTCGACCGGCTCCGTGCCGACCAGATACGCGGCGAGCCGTTCGGTCCCGGAATCATCGCGCACCACCACGACCGCGTCGGCGATCTCCGGCAGCTCGCGCAGGGTCGCTTCGATCTCGCCGAGTTCGATGCGGTGACCGCGGATCTTGACCTGGAAGTCGCGGCGCTCGATGAACTCCAACGCCCCGTCGGCGCGGCGCACCACGCGGTCGCCGGTCCGGTACATCCGGGTTCCCGGCTCGCCGAACGGGTCCGCGACGAACACTGAACCCGTCTTGCCCGGGTCGCCCACGTAACCGCGGCCGACCACCAGACCGCCGACATACAGTTCGCCTGCCGCGCCTGCCGGGACCGGTCGCAGCTCGTCGCTCAGGACGTACAGCCGGGTGTTCCGCACCGGAAGACCGATCGGCGTCCGCAGCCCGCGTACGTCGTCCACAGTGGACAGAACCGCGTGCGTCACGTCGTCCGAGCACTCTGTTGGGCCGTAGGCGTTCACCAGCGGGATCTCGGGGAAGTACCCGAACCACCGGACGCACAGGTCCGGCGGCAACGCCTCGCCGGTCACCACCAGCCATCGAAGACCTGCCAGCTCCGGCGGACCGCCCGCGTCCCAGAAGTCCAACGCCGCCCGCAACAACGACGGCACGACTTCCAGCACGGACATGCCCAACCCGAACAGCGCCTCCGGATCCGCCGCGACCCGTCGGTCCACCACGCGGACCTGACCGCCGACCACCAGCGGCGCGAGCATCTGCCACACCGACACGTCGAACGTCAGCGGCGCGTTCTGCACCACCGCATCGGCCGCACTGAGCCCGAGGTCTTCCACCTTCGCCAGCAGGTGGTTCATCATCCCGAGCCGCGAAACCATCGCGCCCTTCGGCCGACCGGTCGAACCCGACGTGAAGATCACGTACGCCACGTCGTCGCCCGCGCCGACCACCGGTGCCAGCTCAGTGTCTAAGACACCGTCCAACTCAACGACGTCCACCGGCAGCTCTGCGGCGACATCCCGGAACTCCGGTGCCGCGAGCACACAGGCCGCGCCGCTGTCCGCCACCAGATCGCGCAACCGCGCCAACGGCAACGTCGGATCCAACGGCACGTACGCACCACCGGCACCGAGCACGCCGAGGACCGCCGAGATGAAACCACTCCCCGGACCAGCGAGCACCCCGACCACACGCCCGGCAGGCAACCGCCGCGACAACGCCGAGGCCATCCCCACCAGGTCCGCGTAACTCACCGATCCGGCGGCATCGACCACCGCCACCGCGTCCGGAGCCTGCGCGCGCACCCGCTCCACCACACCCGCGCCCACCGGGCCGGCAGCGCCCGACCCGGCGGTGAGCAGTTCCTCGCGCTCCTGTGCATCGGCGACATCGATGCGGGCGAGCGGCGCTTCCGGGTCGGCGCGCGCGAAGCGGTCCAGGAATCCGGCGAACCGGTGCAGGTGAGTGTCCACTCCGGACTCGTCGTAGAGATCCGGGTTGCCGTTGAGGTGCAGTTCGATCCCGCCGCCGGGCTCGTCGAGGACGGTGATCGACAGGTCGTTGGTGATCCCGGTGGACAGGTTCCGCACCCGGGTCACGCAGTCGCCCAGCCGCAGCCCGGGGTCCGCGGGCAGCACGTTGACGAAGGGCCCGCCGAACGGACGCCGCTCGTCGCTGCGCACGCCGATGTCGCGGCGGATCTGGTTGACGTGGTACCGCTGGTGCTTGAGCGTGCGGGCGAGCTCCCGCGAGGCTTGCTTCAGCAGCGCCTCCGGGGTCATCGCGGGCGTGACCTGCATTTTCAACGGCAGGTAGTTCGCCATCATCCCCGGAATCGTCCGCGTCCGGACCCCCGCGCGGGCGGCGACCGGGACGGTCAGCATCAGTTCCTGGATCCCGGAAAGACGCTCGGTGTAGGCGGCCATCGCAGCCAGCAGGAAGGTCGGCAGAGTCACTCCGGCCTGCGCGACAGCCTTCCGCGCCGCGGCGGCCGCGTCGGCGGGCAGGGCGAGCGTGCGGCGAAGGAATCCGCGCGCCGGTGCGGGTTCCTTGCCGGACAGGCTGATCAGGTCCGGAACCGTGCTGAAGTGGCTGCTCCAGAACTCGCGGTCGCGGCCCAGATGCGTCGAGGTCTGGTAGGCGAGTTCGGATTCCAGCAGGTCCCGGAACGGCGGAAGCGGACGGCCCTCGGGCTCGTTGCCGGTCAGCACGGCGGTGTACAGCTCGCCCATCCGGCGGTGGCAGATCGCGGCGCTGAACCCGTCGCCCACCAGGTGGTGGGTGGTGAGATACCAGAACCGCCGGCGCGGGCCGAGCGTGAGCAGCGCGGCGCGGAACAGCGGGAAATCGGTGACGGAGAACGGCCGGGCCAGGTCCTCGTGCATCCACGCGAGCGCGGCCGCCTCGGGGTCCGGTTCGCCGGAGAGGTCGAGGAAGCTGACCGGCAGCTCGGTGAGCGGTTCGACTACCTGCCGCGGTTCGCCGTCGACCTCGAAGAACCGCGCGCGGAAGCATTCGGCCTCGTCGGTGAGCAGGCGGAACGCCTCGACGAACACGGTCACGTCCAGGTCGCCGGAGATGTCCAGGTAGTCGGCCATCGCGTAGGCGAGGCCGCCTCCGGACAGCTGCTCGTCGAACCAGACGTCGGTCTGGGCCGTGGACAGGGGCAGGCTGGTCTCGACAGCGGTCATCGCGGCACCTCGGAAAGTCGGTCGGTGGTCTGCCCGGGCACGCGGCCGAGCGCGTCGGCGGCCCAGTGGTCCCGGTAGACCGTGTCCAGGTAGTGGTCGCCCAGGTCCGGCGAGATGGCCACGGCGGTCAGGTCGCGGTCCTCGCGGGCGAGCCAGGAGAGCGCTCCGGCGACGACGGTGCCGGTCGAGCCGCCGAACAGGAACCCGTGCCGCACCAGCGTCCGGCACATCTCCACGGTTTCGGTTTCCTCGACGTGCACCACGTCGTCCACCAAGGACTCGTCGAGCAGCGCCGGGCGGATCGCGGAGCCGAGCCCGGGAATCTGCCGCGGCCCGGGCGGTCCGCCGAAGCTCACCGAGCCGACGCTGTCCACCGCGACCACGCGGATCGACCGGCGGGCCTCGCGCAGGTACCGGGCGCAGCCCATCAGCGTCCCGGCCGTGCCGGTGCCGACGAAGAGCACGTCGAGGCCGGGGAACATGCGCAGGATCTCCGGGCCGGTGGTCCGGTAGTGCGCGGTCCAGTTGCCCGGGTTGGTGTGCTGGTCGAGCCAGACGTAGTCCTCGTGCTCCGCGCAGAGGCTCTCCACCAGCCGCTGCCGCGCGCCGACCAGCCCGTCGACCGGATGCGGTTCGGTCAGCACGCGGACCTCGGCGCCGTAGTTCTGCATTAACTGCCGGGCGGACAGCGTGCAGTGGTCGTCGGTGACGCAGATGAACCGGTATCCCCGGCTGGCCGCGACCATCGCGAGCGCGACGCCGATGTTGCCGGACGAACTCTCGACGATCGTCTGCCCGGGACGCAGCGTGCCGTCGCGTTCGGCGCGCTCGACGATCTCCAGCGCGGCCTTGAGCTTGATCGACCCGGCGAAGTTGAACCCCTCGCACTTGACGAACAGGTCGCGGCCGACGAACCGGCGCAGGTCGACATAGAGATCCGGGACGGTGAACTCCTGAGGGGCGGATATCACCCGCACGGCAAACCTCCGGTGCCCGAGAGGGCGTTCAGCGCCGGGAACGACTCGCCCTGGCCGACTTTGCCGGCGAGCAGCCCGGTGAAGACGATGAGTTTCTGGATGTTCGCGGCGCCTTCCATGAACTCGACGCCGCGTGCGTCGCGAACCAGCTTGTCCAGCAAGGGATGCGTCCAGCGCGCGCTCGGCCCGAAGAACCGGCAGGCCGCCCTGGTCGCGTCCTCGGCGAGCCTGCTCGCCTCGGCTTTGGCGGACGAGGCGAGGTGCCCGCCGCGGCTGCCGTCCGCGTCCACCTCCATCGCCGCGAGGTGCACCAGGTTCCGGACACTCTCGATCCGGTAGCCCAGCTGATCCCATTCGGCCGCCGCGCCGCCGGTGAGCAGGCCGCCTTCCGCCCGGACGTACTCGTGCGCCGCTCGCGCGATGCCGATCGCGATCGCCGCGACGCCGGGACGAAGCCGGTTGAACGTCAAGGTGGCGGCCCACATTCCGCGCCGGGCCGGGGAAAGATGGCGGCCCAGCACCCGGTTCGCGGGGATGCGCAGGTTGTCGAACTCGAGGGCGCAGAACCGTGCGCCGCGCAGTCCGAGCATGCCGAGCGGTTCGGCGTGGAAGCCGGGGGAAGCGGTGTCTACGAGGACCGCGCGTACGCCGAGCGGGCCGGGTGCGGTGCGGGCGAAGACGACGCCCATGCCTGCGCGGGAAGCGTTGCCGACATACCGTTTCCGGCCGTTCAGCACGAAATCGCCGTCTGGACCCGGAGTCAGGCTCGTGGTGAGCGCGTTCGCGTCGGAACCGGCGTCGGGTTCGGTGAGGGCGAAGAATGTCCACGTTGGACGGTCAACGAGCCTGCCGTAGAACCAGGCTTTCTGCTCGTCGTCGCCGAGCACGTCGAGCAGGACGCCGGACATGGACGCGCCCGGTGCGGCGAGCGTCGCGCCCGCGTCGCCCCGGGCGAACTCCTCCAGCAGCACTGTCCGTTCGAGCGCGGTCATCCCGTGAAACCGGCGCCCGGCGACGTTGATGCCCTCCGAGCCGTACTCCCCCGGGACCAGCAGCTGCGCCATGCAGCGCACCGCGGGCAGGTCGGCGAACTGGGCGACGGCCTCGGGATCGCGGTCGAGCACCGCACCGGCGACACGGAGGCCGGTCGCCCACTCGGCGGCGATATCCCGCAGCGCCAGCAAGGGTTCGGTCAGCACCGTGCCCGTCACGTCGTCCCCATTTCGTGCACGCTCGCAAGCAGTTCAGAGACGTCGGCGACCTCACCCGGCCCGCCGGCGAGGAAACCCTTCGCCCCCAGCAACCCGAGCAGCTTCCGGTCCACATCGGACAGCAGCTGATGCAGATACCGCACCCGCGCCGCAGCCATGCTCCCGTCCGCCAGCAGATCCGCTTCCACCGCCAGTTGCCCGTTCAACGCAGTCGCGAGGCAGTCTTGGATCATCTGCTTGCGCAGCAACGACTCCTCCCCCGAACGCCGCTCGCCCAAGTACCGGAGGCACTCGTCGAGCAGCCCTTGGGAAAGCCCCAGCCGCATCCACACCAGGTCCAGTCCCGCGGGCGCGCCCGGCAGGCCCCGGGCGAACGCGACCGCGCCGCCGGGAAGATCCGCTTCCCGCAGGAGCTCCGTCCCGGCGGGCAGGTCTCCCGCCGGCACCGCCCCGATCGCGTTGTTCCGGCGCGTCGTCCGCAGCAGCTTGAGCGCGGGCGCGACGCCCTGCTCGCGGGCGACGCGCCGGCACTGCTGCCCCGGCACCGGGTCAGGCACGGATTTCCGCGATGACGAACGCGGCGAGCGAACGCACCGATTCGAAGTGCTGCATCTCCAGGTTCTCGGTGTCGAACTCGATGCCGAACGTGTCCTCGAGCTGCATCAGCAGCTCCAGCACACCGGTCGAATCGAGGCCGGCGTCGGACAGCCGGGTGTCCTCAGACAGGTCGGCGACGTCCCGTTCGAGCACCGCGCCCAGTGCGCCGGTGATGCCTTCGACGACGCGGTCCTCGGTCAGGGTCTGCGCGGTCTCGGTGGTCTGGACTGTCTCAGTCATGGCTCTCCTTCTCCTTACACGGGGTTCAGCGCGCCGTCGGAGCGAATCCGCGGGCGTCGCGGCGGGCCTGGCCGCGGGAAATTCGCAGCGGATCCCAGTCGTGGCCGCGTTCGGGCAGCAGGGCGCGGTCGGCGAAGACCGCGCCGTCGTACGCTTCGGCCAGGACCGGGCGGTCGAGAATCGCTTCGGCGCACTGCGCACCGCCGACCGCGGCGCCGACGACTCCCCCGCCGTGGACGTCCTGCCCGGCGACGAACAGTCCTTCGACCGCGGTCCGCACGTCCGGTCGCCGGCCGTGCGGGCCCCAGGACTGGAGTCCGTACGCGGCGCCGCCGGTGGCCAGCGTGTAGCGCTCCTGCGTGAGCGGGGTGGCCGATTCGAGGTAGACGATGCGGTCCCGGAACGGGCCGAGCACCTCTTCGGCGCGGTCGAGCAAGCAGGCGGCGACTTTCTCTTTGGCCGCACGGTATTCGGCCACGCGCCGGTACCGGCGCCCAGATGCCGGTCCGTCGGGCACGCCCCACGGTGCGTAGCCGGGCGGGCATGCGGTCATGATCTGGAGGTTCGTGTGTCCGGGCGGGCAGACCGCGGTGTTGCCGGGGTCTTTGTGCGACGCGGACGAGATGAACACGAACGGCAGCTCGTCGAACTGACCCGCTTCCGTTCGGGCGTAAGCACTTTCGACGTCGCCGCTCGGCCAGTACCAGATGTTGGCCTCGGACGCTTCGGGCAGTTCCGCTGCCACAACCGCATAACTGGTGACCAGCGGCAGCCGCATGACCGCGTCTTCGGTGCGCCGGACAACGCCTTCGGGGAAGTTTTCCCGGCCGCCACACAGCTCCAGCACGGTTCGTCGGTAGTCCGCATTGGACACCACGAGCGGCGCGCGCAGCACCTCGCCGTCGGTCAGCTCGACACCGGCCGCGCGACCGTGCTCGATCAGGATCCGTGCGGCACGGGCTTTGGTGCGCAGCTGGCCGCCGTGCGTTTCGAGCTGTTCAACCAGCGCGGCGGCCAGCATCTGACCGCCGCCCTCGGGGTAGTACGCGCCGCCGGTCAGGTAGTCGTCGAGCATGCGAATGTGCGCCGCGACAACGGTGTTCGCGGGCGACGAAGCATAGTTGCCCGACTGCGCGGCCAACACCGTGCGAGCGGCCGCGGACAGTCCACAATGGTCAAAAAGACGGCTCAGGCCGCGGCGGCTCCAGCGCACCACCGCGGGCGAACCGCCCAAGACCGGCCGGGCGCTCGCCGAATACCGGGCCGACGCGGCGATCTCGCCGCAGATCGACAGGTACTCCTGAAGTCCCGCGGCTTCGGCCGGAAAGGTTTCGAGCAGCCGATCCCCGTATCGGGACCAGCCTTCGGGCACGTCGAAGCGCACGCCCGGCAGCACGATCCGGTCGAAACCGTCCGGGTCGAGGCGGCGGAACCGCACCCGGTCGCCGACGCCCAGCCCGGCCAGCAGCGACGGAAGCAGCCCGCCGGGCCCGCAGTCGCCGAGGTAGTGCACGCCGATGTCGAACTCGTACGCGCGCCGCCGCCGGAACATGTGGCAGTTGCCGCCCGCCACGTCGTGCTGTTCGAGCACCAGGACCCGGCGGCCGAAGGCGGCGAGGTAGCCGGCGCAGACGAGGCCGCCGATCCCGGACCCGATCACGATCGCGTCCCAGGAGGAGCTTCCCGCCTCGTTCGGACTCATGCCGGTGACGCTACGGCGGGGCGGTGACCCCGGGCTGACCGCGCGCTGACAGCTGGGGGCAGTCAGCGGCGGGCGGCCGCCCAGGGGTCACCTATTCAGGAGAGAGCATGGCGATCGAGGTCTTCCCCCGGACCGCGAGCCACGTCGGGAAGAGCGTGGCGACCATGCTTACCACGACCGCGAGCAAGACCACCACCGCATAAATCCACAATGGACCATACGGCAGCCAGCTGTCGGACACGGCCTGGCTGAACGGGACCAGCATCGCGAGCGACACGGCGGTGCCCAGCACGACGCCGATGATCGCGACGACCATCCCCTCCACGGCCATCACGCCGAGCACCTGGCTCCGGCTCGACCCGGCCAGCCGTTGCAGGCCGAACTCGCGCCGCCGGTGCGCGGTCGAGAGCACGAGCGTGTTCACCACCGAGATCGCCGCGTAGAGCAGGATCATGCCGACCACGAGGTAATTGACCCAGGCGTTCGCTTCCTGTTCCTGCACGAACTTGGCGGTGAGCGTGTCCCGGTTCGCGACCTGCACCCCTGGCGAAGCCTGCGCCATCCCGTCGAGCGTGCTCATCAGCTCCGAGACGCTCGTGCCCGCCGCCGCGGTGACGAGCACCTGCGAAGCGATCCCGTCGGTTGTGTGCGGAGCAAGCGTGCCCGCAGGCATCAACGCCGTCGCGAAGGACGGAGCGGACCGCAGGGTCGCCACTACCCGCAACCGCACCTGCGCACCGTCGCCGAGCCGCAGTCCGATCTCGTCGCCGACCTTCGCGTGCAGCCGAGTCGCGTTGTCGACCGGAAGCGCGATGGTGTTGCCCTGCAAAGCGTCCAGCGAGCCGGTCGCGACCTCGGACGCCCTGGTCTTCGCGACCGCGTCACCGGTGACCCCGGTCAGCGCGAGCCCGTCCTCGTCCTGGCTCGAGTCCGACGGCTTCTCGTTGTAGCCCTTGCTGGTCACGTACGCCGACGCGGTCCCGACGCCGGGCAGCGACCGGACCTTGCCGAGCAACCCGGTGCTGACGTCGCCGGTCGACGACGTGACCACCGCGTCCGCCGAGAGGTTCGACGCGTACTTCTGCTTCGCCGATTCCACCTGCGTGGTCTGGAAATAGAGCATGAACACGGCCAGCGTCGTGGCGAGCATGACCGGCACGACCGCACCGGACATCGGCAGCCAGCGCACCCGGGCGTTGGCCATCGCGAGATAGCCGGACAGCCCGCTCACCGCCCGTACCGGAATCCGCAGCACCGCGACCATCGCCCGGGTGATCCCCGGCGCGAAGAGCGCGACCGCCGCCGCGACGAGCGTGACCGCCGGTCCGGCCGTGCTGGCCGCGAGCGGCCCGTCCATCACGGTGATCGTCAGGTACGCCAGCGCCACGCCGCCGACCAGGCTGCCGATGCCCCACCAGAGCCGGAACGACGTCAGCCAGCGCTTCGGCGAGACCAGTTCCTGCATCGCCTCCACCGGACGCGTCCGCCCGGCGTACCGCGCCGCGACGAAACCCGCGCCCCACGCGGACAGCAGGCCGACGAGAACGCCCGCCGCGGTCGGAATCCAGTCCTGGTGATACGCCAGCACCGGTTCGAAGACGCCGAATCCGGACAGCCGGTCGAACAGCCAATTCCCCAGCAATTCACCCGGGAAGGCCGCCAAAACCGTCGCAAGCACGCCGATCACCATCGATTCCGCGGTGATCATGCGGCTGACCTGCTTCGGCGTGGCACCCACCGCACGCAGCAGTGCGACCTCGCGCCGGCGTTGCTGCACCGACAGGCCCAGCGTGCTGGCCACCACGAACAACGCGACCTGCACGGCCAGCCCGCCGAACACCGCGGCCAGGATCACCAGGATTTCGCCGCCGTCGCTCGCCTGCGCGAACTCGGCCGTCCCGCGTGCCACGCCGGTCAGCGCGACCGCGTGCTGGTCCCGCACCGCGTTCCCGATCTGAGTGCTCAACGCGGCCGGGTCCGTGCCCGCGGCGGGAAGCACGCCGAACGCGTCGACCTGCCCGTTCGCGGGCGTCAGCGCGAGAGCGTCTTCGTGGGAGAAGAACACCGCGTCAGACGCCATTTTCCCGCTCGCGACCGCGATTCCGACCACGTGGAAGGACCGAACGCCGCCGCGCACGGCAATCTGCACCGAACCACCCGAGGCGACTCCGGTGGCGGAGGCCGTCGACTGGTCGAGCACGACTTCGCCGCTGTGCTGCGGAGCCCGCCCGTCGGTGAGCGAATACGGGGCCAGCTCGGCGGTCGCCCAGTCGTGACCCAACGCGGTGCCGCGCACCAGCTTCACGTCCGGATCCGCGGGCAGCGTCGCCGGGATCGACACGTCGGGAATGACCTTCGCGACGCCGGGAACGGCCGCGATCTTGGCCCCGAGCGACGCGTCAAGACGCACCCGTTCGGGCAAGGTCGCGGACTCGTGGTCCTCGTCCTCGGTGCCCGGGTTCGTCGGCGGCAGGTTGTAGTGCTGGTCGCCCGCGACCACCACCGGGGCCTCGGCCAGCCGCTGCGGCGGCACCCGCGGCGAGATCCCGGTCTGCATGAGCCCGCCGCACGCCATCACGATCGCGGTGCCGACGAGCAGCGCGACGAACGTCGCGGTGAATCCGGCCTTGCGGAACCGGAGCGTGCTCAGGGCAAGGCGCAGCATCAGCGCACCGTCCCGACGGTGTTCCGGCCGTCGCGGCCGAGCCGCGTCGTGCGTGAGCTCAACGCGGTCAGCCCGCGCGCGACCTCGTCCACGGTCGGTTCGTGCAACTCGCCGGCGAACTGCCCGTCGGCGAGGAACAGCACCCGGTCGGCGTAGGACGCGGCGACCGGATCGTGCGTCACCATCACGATGGTCTGCCCCTCGGCCCGTACCGCGGTGCGCAGCAGATCCAGGATCTCGCTCGCCGACGTCGTGTCCAGCGCACCGGTCGGCTCGTCGGCGAAGGTCACATGCGGACGGCTGACCAGCGCGCGGGCGATCGCCACGCGCTGCTGTTGGCCGCCGGACAACTCACCGGGGCGGTGCCCGCGCCGTCCGCCGAGCCCGACCTGCTCGATGATCCGGTTCACCAGCGCCGGATCGGCCCGTTTGCCCGCCAGCCGCAGCGGAAGCGTGACGTTGTCGACCACGTCGAGCGACGGCAGCAGGTTGAACTGCTGGAAAATGAACCCGATGTGGTCGCGGCGCATCCGGGTCAGCTGCGCCTCGTCGAGCCGGCCGAGGTCCTGGCCGGCCAGCACGACCGTGCCCGAATCCGGCTGGTCGAGCCCCGCCGCGCAGTGCAGCAGCGTGCTCTTGCCCGAACCGGACGGTCCCATCACCGCGGTGAAACTCCCGCGCGCGAACGAAACCGAGATCCCGTCGAGTGCGACGACGCGGGCCCGGTTCCCTCCGTAGAACTTGGTGACGGAGCGGAGCGTCACCGCATCCGTGCTTGACTGTCCGGACTGGTACATCGGTCACTCTCCCAGGCGCGTCGGGCTATGGAAGAAAGCTACGAGCGCCGGCGCCGGATTCCGATGGTGCTAACTCTTCGATCCGGACGGGTCCTAGCACCCCTGCCGGGAAAGCCCGGAACAGCACATAATCGGGACATGCCCTCCACCGATGCCCGCGAGCCGGCGGCGCCGAAGCCCTGGTTCGCGCGGGGCGGCCGCGCCGTGCTGCACAGCACCGCGCTGGGCCTGCTCGCACCGGTCGAGGTGGTGCTTTTCGCGCTGCTGGCCTGCGCCGCTTCCCTGCTGGGCGTCGGCGTCGGGGTGTTCCTGATCCCGCCGGTGGTCTACGCCGTCCGCGCGGTCGCCAATCTGCAGCGGAAACTGCACGGCGCCTGGACCGGACGGGAGGTGCCGGAACCGTATCTCCCGCTGCCCGAGGGAACCCGGTTCTTTCAGGTGTTCGCGCGGTTGCTCGCCGACCGTGCCACCTGGCGGGACACGGCCTGGCTGCTGGTGGACTGCACGATCGGCTGCCTGCTCACGCTGGCCCCGCTCGCCCTCGTGGCCGACGGCGTGCGCGGCCTGCTGATGCCGTTGCTCTACCCGGTTCTGGACGATTTGTGGCTCGGCGATTGGTATGTGGCGCTGCCGGTGGACAACCCGGCCGTCGCCTGGATCGCGGTCGTGCTGGGCCTGCTGCATTTCCCGCTCGTCCTGTGGGCCGCCCCGCACCTGCTGAAACTGCACGCGGCGCTGGCGGCCAAATTCCTTTCCCCGTCCGAAAGCACGGTCCTCGCCCAGCGCGTCCAGCACCTCACCACCACGCGCGACGACGCGGTCGGCCACCAGGCGCTCGAACTGCGCCGGATCGAACGCAATCTGCACGACGGCGCGCAAGCCCGCCTCGTCGCGATGGGGATGACGCTCGACGCGGCCGCGAAACTCGCCGAACGGCAGCCGGAAGCCGCGAAGAGCCTGCTGGAAGAGGCCAAGGCGAGTTCGGTGAAAGCACTGCAGGAACTGCGTGATCTGGTGCGCGGGATCCAGCCGCCGGTACTGGTCGACCGCGGTCTCGCCGACGCGGTCCGCGAACTCGGGATGGAGTCGGCGCTCGAGATGGAGACCACCGTCGACCTTCCCGGCCGATTCGCGCCCGCCGTCGAGACGGCCGCGTATTTCACCGTTTCCGAGGTGCTCAACAACGCGATGAAGCATTCCGGCGCGGATTCCGGGAAAATCGACGTGCACCATTCCGGCGGACGGCTGTCCATCACGGTCACCGACTACGGCAAGGGCGGCGCGGACCCGGCCAAGGGCACCGGCCTGCGGGAACTCGAACGCAGGCTCGCGCCGCTGGACGGATTCCTCACCGTGCTCAGCCCCCTCGGCGGGCCGACCTCGGTGGTCATCGAAATCCCCTGCCGCCCGGTCGGCTGAACGCGTCCGCCCGGATTCCCCGGGCTTGCCGGTGCGTGAAAGCACCCCTGCGGCCGGCAGGCTGAGTGCTCAGTGGCGCAGGTAGGCGAGCACCGCCTGCACCCGGCGGTTGCTGTCCTCCGACACCGGCAGCTGCAGTTTGGCCAGGATGTTGTTGATGTGCTTGGACACCGCCTTCTCGGTGACGAACAGCTCGGCGGCGATGTTGCTGTTGGACCGTCCCTCGGCGATCAGCCGGAGCACGTCGTTTTCCCGCGGGGTGAGGCTTTCCAGCGCACGGTCGCGCGTGTTGTGCGTGAACAGCCGCGACACCACCTCGGGATCCATCATGGTGTTGCCCGCCGCGACCCCGCGCAGCACATCGACGAAATGGTCGCCGTCGAGCACCCGGTCCTTGAGCTGGTAGCCGACCGCGCCCGCGCCGTCGGCCAGCAATTCGTTGACGTACAAGCGTTCGACGTACTGCGACAGCACCAGCACCGGCAGCCCGGGCACCTGGCGGCGCGCCTCGATCGCCGCGCGCAGGCCCTCGTCGGTGAACGACGGCGGAAGCCGGATGTCGACCACACCGACGTCCGGCTTCTCCGTGACCAGCGCGTTCAGCAGATCCGGCCCGTTGTCGAGCGCCGCGACGATCGTCATCCCGTGCGCTTCGAGCAGCCGGACCAGCCCGTCGCGGAGCAGGAACTGGTCTTCGCCGATGACCACGCGCACAGAGCTTCACCTTTTCTTCGCCGCGGCAGTTCCGCTCCTGATTATAGGGGCGCGGACGGCTCGCTTTCCCGGGCGAAGGCGCAAATTCCCAGAGTTCCGCGAATCGGGTCGTAATCGGCGAGCACCGCGGGCGGTCCGGCCCACAGGGCGGTGGCGGAGCGTCCTTCGGTGACCGGTCCGCCGGTCAAACCTGGTCCGTAACGGTCGGCTGGCGCGAGCCGATCGGCCTCGGCCCGGGCGGCGGACGGGTCGATTCCGGGCAGCACCGCGACGCGAGTGGAACCGGTCCCGGACTCGAACAGCAGCGCGGTCGCCGCGTCCGCTGGCGGGCGTACTCCGGCGTACGGCATTCCTCGCTGCTCCATGACGAGGATCAGCACGCGGTGCATCGGCTTCCGGCGCACGTAGCCGGCGGCCACCCGCAGGGCGAGGAATCCGGCGAGCGGCCCTTGTCCGGAAACCGAGTACGTCATCGGGCCGCCCGGCAGCACCGCGGTCAGATTGACCGGAGCGGACAGCCGCGGGTCGAAATCGGGGCCGTCGTGGGCGACGACGACCAGGTCGATCGGCTCGCGCACCTGGCCGTGCAGCAATTCCCGGGCCAGGGAAATGAACGTGTTGCCCTGCGCCTGAGCGACCAGGTCCGGCGAGTAGCCGACGTCGTGTCCGGCGGCCAGATCGGTGAAGTACCGCGTCATGATCGGGCCGTCGAGCCGGTCGGCGCCGGACTCGAATCGCCGGTGCAGCACGGTTTTCAGCCCCATCGGCAACACGGCGAACGGCGAGGTGCGCGTGGCCGCCACAGGAGCGCCGGCACTGAACATCAGCCCTCCACCGCGGGAACCGGAAGCCGGTGCAGGTGCTGGCGGCGCAACAGGTCCTCCGGCTGGTCCCGTTCACTGATCACATAGGACTGTCCATCGTGGACCAACACTTCGGCGGGATAGCCGTGGCTGAGGAACAGCACCGGCGACGCGCTCGGACCGTAGGCGCCGGAGCGTTCCACGCCGATCAGGTCGCCCGGCCGGACGGGCGGCAGCGGGACTTTCTTGCCCAGCACGTCGTTCGGGGTGCACAGCGGGCCGGTGATCTGCCAGGTTTCGGTGGCCGGTTCGTCGATCCGGTTGAGCAGCCGCATCGGGAAATCACGCTTGACGTAGGAGCCGATGCCGACCGCGGCCATGTGGTGGTTGGTGCCGCCGTCGGCGACCGCGAAATTCTGTCCCAGCGAGGTTTTGACGTAGCGGACGCGCACGACGTAAGTGCCGCTCATCGCGGTGAGGTAGCGGCCCAGCTCCATCACGAGCCGCGTGTCCGGATGCCGCGTGGCGAACTCGTCGATCACCGGGTTCAGCCGCGAGGTCAGCAGATCGAGGTCGAGGTCGCGTTCCCCGTCGAAGTACGCCACGCCCAGCCCGCCGCCGACGTCGACGAGGTCGAGCCCGAAGCCCAGCCGTGCGGACAGCTGCTCGGCCAGCGCGAAGATGCGCGTGGTGTTCTCCACCACCGATTCCTCGCTGAGGATGCGCGTGCCCATGTAGACCTGGACGCCCATGATCTTCACGTTCGCGTGCCGGGAAACCAGGTCCTCGGCGGCGAACAGCTGTTCCTCGTCAATGCCGAACTGGCGCGGCTTCCCGCCCATCGTCAGCCCGGAGCCCTTGACCGCGAAGCTCGGATTGACCCGCAACGCCACCCGCGCCCGCACTCCGCGCGCCGCGGCGAGCTGGTCGATCAACGCCAGTTCCCCGAAGGATTCGCAGACGATCGCCGCGATGTCCTCGTCCAGGCAGGCTTCGAGTTCCGCCTTGCTCTTGCCCGGGCCCAGGAAGATGATGTCGCGCGGCTCGACTCCGGCACGGCGCGCGGTGCGCAGTTCGGCGAGGCTCGACACTTCTGCGCGGGCCCCATTGTCGTGCAGCACAGCCAGAATCGACACGTTCGGGTTCGACTTCAGCGAGAAGAAGATTTCCATGCTGTCGTGCAGTTCGCGGCGCAGCCGGGACATCCGGCCGGCCAGCTCGCCGCCGTCGTACACGAACAGCGGGGTGCCGTAACGGTCCGCCAGCTCGGTGATCCCGACGCCCTCGATCTCGAGTTCCGTACTCATCAGGTTCTGCTCCTAGTGTTCGAAGACCATCGCGGAAAACGTCGAGCCGAGGCCGACCGAAACCATCAGGTAGCGCTCGCCCGGGTTCAGCAGGCCGAGCCGGGACGCGGTGTGGTAGTTGAGAAACGGGTCCGCGCAGAAGCAATGGCCGGTGCGCGGGACGTTGCCGAGGAAGATCCGTTTCCGCGGCACGTCCATCGCCTCCGCCGCGCGGATCCACGAAACCTTGTTGACGTTGTGCGGAAGGACGAGCGCGAGATCGCTCGCCGCGCACCCGGCGGCTTCGAGCGCGGCGCGGGTGACGTCGCCCAGCGCGTCCGGATAAATCTGCCGGAAGACCTTGTTCTGCTCTTCGTTCGTGATGACCTCGCCGCCCGGGCCGCCGAGCGTCGTCGTCGCGTAGCCGAGCAGCCGATCCCGTTGCCCGCCAGGGGCGACCAGCACCGCAGCGGTCCCCTCGCCCATCACCGCGACGTCCGGGATGATCTGCGCGGCCGGGGTGAACGCCTTCTCCCCGGCGAGAATCAACGCCAGCGCGTCCGGGTCGCCGTCCTGTTCGAGCAGCGCGCCGGCGAGGTCGAGGGCCAGCAGCCCGGACGCGCACGCGTGATCAGCAACCGTGAAAGCCAGTGCGTTCCGGAGTCCCAGCCGCTGCTGCACCTCGGCCAGCGGATCGAACGGAAACGGCGAGGCCGCGGGCACCGTTTTCGGCCGCAGCACATAGCGGACGCGTTCCTCGACTCCGGCGAACCCGTCGAGCTTCGCGACCGCGCCGAGCAGCATCTCGGCCTCGGACTCGGGCGACCGGCAAACCTCGGACAACCCGTAGATGCGATGCAGCCTGCGCAACTGGGCGTCGGTGAGGCCGAGCGCGTCCTGCAGCGTCGCGATCGGCACCGCGGCGGGCAGGTAACTGGACACAGACATCAGGCACGTCACCCCGACAGCGTCCCAACCGGCACTGACGTGACGCTGACGCGCGGCTTTCAGCTCGCTTCGCTCACCACAGCACGACGGCGGTAAGCACATGCACTATGCCCACCACGGAACTTCCCGCGATCATGCCCCGTTCCCTCCGGAATACCCCGATGGCGACGTCGCCTGCCTGCGCGACCGCGGCCGCGATCAGGACCGCCGCGCAGACTGGTCCAGACCAGATCAGCGGCACGACCGCGGCCGCACAGCCCAGCGGCACGGCTCTGACCGCGTACATCCATCCGTAGAACTTCTCGCCGTCCGTCGGCGCCTCGCTGTGGCTCAATGCCGCCGGTCGCACTGCCGCCACCACCGCGAAGACAACGCTAACCGCCGCGAGCACGGCATTGGCCACCGCCAAGACGATCATCATTACCTCACTCATAAACTATTTATGGTTTGAACTGTTCACGGATGATAGAGTACCGGCGTGGCGACCGACAGCTCTTTGCCCGAGACCTCGGCCTTCCGGCTCATGGTGCTCGGCACCGACCTGGCCAACGACTTCGCCGAGCACCTGCGCGAAAGCGGGCTGACGCCCAAGCATCTCGGGACGCTCGCCATGGTCGACCAGGGCTTCGCCCGGACCCAGGACGACATCGCCCGGCTCATGCGGGTGAGCCCCAGCTTGGTCGTCCGGCTGGCCGACCAGCTGGAGCAGCGCGACCTCATCGAGCGGCAGCGGGACCCGGCCAACCGGCGCAAGCACATCCTCACCGTCACCGAGGCGGGGAAATCCCTGCTGGCCGAGACGGGTTCGCGCGCGGCGGCCGTCGACGCCGAACTGGCCGCTCGGCTCGGCGCTCGGCTCGGCGGCCAGCTGGACGAGGCGCTCGCGCGGCTGATGGAAGGGCTCATGACGGACCGGCAGCGCCCCGGGCCGCGGTGATCAGCGGAATTCCGCTCGCCCGGCTACCGTCGCAAGCATGCGCGTACTGGTCGCCGGGGCCTCGGGGTTCGTCGGCAAACGGTTGTGCCCGGCGCTGAAAGACGCCGGGCACGACGTGCTCGCCATGACCCGCCGTCCCGAGCAGTACCGCGGCGCCGGGGAGCCGGTCTACGGCGATGTCGCCGACATCGGTTCCTTGCGGGACGCGCTCAAGAACGTCGAAGCCGCCTACTACCTGGTGCATTCCCTGGACAGCACCGATTTCCAGCAGCGCGACGCCAACGCGGCCCGCGCGTTCGCCCGCGCCGCGGCGGAAGCGGGAGTGCGCCGGATCGTCTACCTCGGCGGTCTGGGCGACGACGCCGACTCGCTGTCCGCGCATCTGGCCAGCCGGCGCGAGGTCGAACGGCTGCTCGCGGAGACCGGGGTGCCGGTGACCGTGCTGCGCGCGGGGATCGTCATCGGGCACGGCGGGACGTCGTGGGAGCTGACCCGCCAGCTCGTCGAACGCCTGCCCGCGATGATCACCCCGCGCTGGGTCAGCACGCGCACGCAGCCGATCGCGCTCGCCGACGTCGTCCGCTACCTGGCCGGCGTGCTGGAGCATCCCGAGACCGAGGGCCGGACGTTCGACATCGGCGGCCCCGAAGTGCTGACCTACCGGGACATGCTCCAGCGTGTCGCGGTGATCGAGGGCAGGATGCTGGCGATCGTGCCGGTCCCGCTGCTCACGCCCCGGCTGTCGTCCTACTGGCTTTCGCTGGTCACCGACATCGACGCCACGACCGGCCGCGCGCTGATCGACTCGATGGGCAACGAGGTCGTCGTCCGCGACGACGCGATCCGCCGCATCGTCGAATTCGAGCCGACGAGCTACAACGACGCCGTGCTGCAAGCACTGGGCGAACGAGCGCGGCAACGGCGGACCAGGTGAAGGCGTTCCTGACGGCGGTGACCGCCGCGGGTTCCGGGCTGCTCGGCGCGTCCTTGGCGAGCAAGCCGGGGTCGCGCCGGTTTCACGCGCTGACCGCGTCGGTCGCGGCGACCTGGTTCGCCGGAGCGCGCGCGGCCGGGCCGGTGCCACGGGGTCGCACCGGCGTCGTGCAGCCGGTATTGGCGGGCGCGGGCGCGTTCGGGGTGTTTTACGGCTGCGCGCTGGTCGCTCGCCGGATTCCGTTGCTGCGCCGGGCAATCACCGGCGTGCTCGGCCACGCCCATCACGGTTCGACGCCGACGGTCGTGACAACCGCGCTCGTAACCGGCGCCGCCGAAGAGGTTTTCTTCCGCGGCGCGCTTTACGACGCGTTCGGGGCGCGAGAATCGACCGCGCTGTACGTGCTCTCGACGACGGCAACGCGGAATCCGGCATTGGTGCTGGCGTCAGCGACCATGGGAACGCTCTTCACGCTGCAGCGCCGTCGGGGCGGCGGCGTGCAAGCACCATTGCTGACGCACGTGACCTGGTCCGCGTTGATGATCGGCTTCCTGCCCCGGCTTTTCCCGCCTCAGGATTCCAGCACGGGCGCAGCAGGCCCGTAGGCGTTGGCCCGGGCGGCGCGGGCGCGGGCGCCCGGGATGCCGGTGAGCAGGCGCAGCAACCGATACGGAGGAGCGGCCGGACGACCGCGCTCCCTCGCGCGAGCGGCCCGTTGTTCCAGCCGGACCTGCTGTGCCTGCACCTGCCGGATCGCGGGTTCGCGTTCGGCTTGAATCCGCGCGAGGGCGGCGTCGGACAAATCCCGCACGAGGTGATTGGCCGCGGTGACGGCGTCCTGGACCGCCATGAGGATTCCGTTGCCGCCGACCGGCGAGATCACGTGCGCGGCGTCGCCGATGAGCAGCAGACCCGGCCGCCACCAGCGCTCCACCCGGGAGATGTCGACCGACAGCAGGGTCGTCTGGCCGAAATCGGTCAGCAACTCGGCCCGGTCGGCCAGCCACGGCACCTGCTCGGCGAGGAATGTCCGGATCGGGCCGACGCCCTGTTCGCGGGCTTCGGCGTAGCCGCCCTTGGGCAGGCTGTATCCCACCTGCCAGCCGCTGGTCCCGGCGAGCAGGCCGACATAGTGGTGCCGTCCGAAGAAGAGGTCGACGTCGGCGTCCGGCGGGTCATCGGGACGGTGCGGCAGCCGGAACCACAGCAGGTCGGTGGTCGCGCCGAGAGAGCGGGCGGGAGCGTCCGCCAGGCGGCGGATCCGGGAAAAACGGCCGTCCGCGCCGACCACGAGCGCGGCGGGCTGGTCGTGGGTTCCGGTGTCGTCGCGGTAGCGGACGCCGGTGATCCGGCCGTCGTCGTCGCGGTTCAGGTCGACGACTTTGGCTCCGGTGCGCACGCTCGCGCTCGGCAGGGCGGCGGTTTCGGCGGCGAGGAAGTCAAGGAAGTGCGCCTGCGGCATCAGGGCGACGTAGTTGTACGGCGAGGAGAGCTTGCCGTAGTCGGCGGTGGTGATCGACCCGGCCGGAGTGTGGAAGCGGAAGAACCGCGCTTTGTGGTGCGGAAGGGCGAGCAGCCGGTCGGCCAGGCCGAGGCGGTCGAGCAGTTCGAGGGTGTAGGGGTGCAGCGAATCGCCGCGGAAGTCGCGGTCGAAGTCCTGGTGCGCCTCCAGCAGCGTGACCGGGATTCCGGCGCGGCCGAGCAGGTAGGCGAGCATCATCCCGCCGGGCCCGCCGCCCACGACGACCACGTCCGTCATTTCGCCCCCGGTTCGAGCCGGAACACCGCGAGCGAATCCAGCCGCGCCGCGATTTCGGCCGCGGACGCGGCGGGACCGACGGGGAACGCGGCGAGCGCCCATGGCGCCCGCACGGCGTTCAGGTAAGCCGAGATCACCGACACCGCGTCGGCGCCGTCGACCGGCTGTGCGCAAACGTTTTCGTCGACCCCGCCCGCCCGAACGCGGCACTGCGGAGTCGCGACGAGGTTGCGCACCCAGTCGCGGTTCGCATCCGGCGAAACCAGGTAGCGGGTGCCGCCGAGCAGGAGCACCCCGAGCGGCGTCTGCCGGGCCTCGCCGCTGCGGCGTCCGGTCGTTTCGAGCACGCGAAGCCCGTAACCGCCCTCCGGGACCGGATCCGGCTCGGCGGCGAGCAGCTTCCGCGCCATCCCGGCGTTGACCTGGGCCAATTCGCTAGATTTTCTAGCCATATGCCCTAGTGTAGCCCACGACTAGAATTTCTAGCTAATATTCGGCCGTGGCGGACAAGGAGGCGGCGCGGGAGATCTCCCTGGCGGTGCGGCGGCTGTTGCAGGCGGGCCGGGGCATGCAGGCGGCGCTGGCGCGCAAGCTGTCGCTTCGGGTCACCGACGTGCAGGCCCTCGACCAGGTCGTCTCCAGTCCGGAGCCGCTCGGGCCCGGCGAACTGGGCAACCGGCTCGGCATCACCTCGGCGTCCGCGACCGTGCTGGTCGACCGGCTCGCCGCCGCCGGGCACCTGGCCCGCCACGCCGATCCGGCCGACCGGCGCCGGGTTCACCTCGAAGCCACCGGCCACGCCCGCGAGGACGTCCGGAACGCGCTGGGTCCGCTGCTCGGCGAAATCGAAACCATCACCGACCGGCTCGAGCCCGAACACGTCCCGGTCGTCCTGTCCTTCCTCGACGACGTCGCGGCGGCGATGCGCAACTACGACGGACGCTGAACCGCCTGCTCGCCCCGCCGCCGGGTCAGCAGCGTCCACCCGATCAGCCCCGCGAACGCGACGACCATCAACGCCTGCGAACAAGCCGCCGCCGTGTCGAACGGCAGCGTGTAGACGCCCACGATGCGAAGCACGGAATCGGCGGTCAACCCGACGCCCCACACCAGCGAGACCTGATACCACCGCCGCCGCAATGTCGCGTCGCCCGCGGCGGCCTCGAATTCGCGCTGCTGCTCGCCGCCGGCCTGCTGCGCGAAGCGTCGTGCCGCGTAGTACGCGAGCGGCCGGTTGAGCACGCAGCTGCCGATCAGAGCCACGCCCGCGCAGAAGGTGGTCACCGATTCCTTCGCCAGCAGCATTCGCGGGTCGCCGGTGAGGAAGCTCAGCCCGAGGCCGAGGCCGAAAAGCAGCATGAGGAATGACGAAAAGAGGTCGAGCCGCCGCTGCGCCACCGCGACCCAGACCGTCCGCACTCCGGCGACGATCGTGCCGATCAGCAGCGACACGTACGCGCTCGCACCGAGCAGGTTGGCGGCGAAGTAGGCGACGACGGACAGGCCGACGTCCAGGAACAGCGTGGTGATCATCGTGCGGGCGTGCGTGGTCATGCCGTACTCCCCGATTTGGCTTGGTTGCTGGGATTCGCACGGAAAACGCTACGGTCGCCGCCCGCCGCCGTCTTGCGGCCGAGGGCGTATCCCGGGTGGAGAAATCCAGGGCCGGGTGGAGGGATTTCTCCACCCGCGGATACGCCGCGCACCTCACGACTCCGCCGCCGTTCCGCCGTAGTTTTCTCGGCATCGGAACGAACTCGAAAGGCAGGAACAACCCATGAGCGGTCCCGTGGAAATCGTCCTGATCGTGGCGGCGGTCGGCTACCTGATGGTGCGGCGGCTGATCGGCGAACCCGCGCAGGCCAAGCAGATGCTCATCCTGCCCGCGATCCTGTCCGTCGTCGGCCTCAGCACGGTGTCCGGCGAGGTGAAGACCGCTGCCTCGCTGGTCTTCCTCGTCGGGACCGCGGCGATCAGCGTCGTACTCGGCGTCCTGCGCGGGGTCAGCGTCCGGATTTCCCGGCGCGACGGCACCGCCTTCGTCCGCTACACGCCGGTCACCGTCGGGCTGTGGGTGGCGAACATCGTGGTCAAGATCGGCGTGAACCTCGCGCTCGACGCGTTCGACCCGCAGGACGCGGGCGGCGTCTCCAACAGCATGCTGCTCACCATCGGAGCCGGCATCCTCGCCGAGGGGCTGGTCGTGCTCTACCGCGCACTGCGCGCCGGGCACCAGGTCATGTGGACCCAGGGCAGCGACGGCGCGCCGGGCAAGACCTCGCCGATGCTGGACAACATCCAGCGCAACCTCACCGGCCGCCCCGCCGAGTGGAACACTCAGTCCGCGCACGACGCCGGCCAGACGAGGAGGAACCTGGTCCCATGAGCACGCCGGACCAGCGGTCGCTGTCCCGTCTCGGGCAGCACCGGGACGACCTGATCCAGCCCCTCCTCGTCCTCACCGCGATCGCCTGCACCGCGGTTCAATGGCCGGACGCGACCATCGCGTACCGGCCATTGGCCTTGGCGCTGTTCGTCCTCGTGTCGGTCGCCGGGATCGTCTCGCTGCTGCCCTGGGCCCGGATCGCCGAGAACCGGCAGATCACCGTGATGGGCGCGTACATGCTGTTCGGCGCGCTGCTCCTGCCGCTGGCGCACGGAACGTTCGCCGCGATGTTCCCGTTCGTCGCCGCGTCCGCCTCGGGAATCAAGCTCGCGTCCCGCCGGGCCGCGGTGACCATCGCGGTCGCCGGAGCGGTCATCGCGGTCGCCGCGACCTGGACGGTCGGAGAGCTGTCGCCGGGCTTCCCGGTGTGGCCGGTGTGGGTACCGCTGACCGTGGGCCTGCCGGTCGCGGTCGGCATCTCGCACCACGACCGTCTCGACGCCATCCGCAACGCCCAGCTCGCCGCCGAATCAGCGCAGCGCGCCCGCGAGTCCGAAGCCCGCGAGGCAGCGCTCGTCGAACGCGGCCGGATCGCGCGCGAGATTCACGACGTCCTCGGTCATTCGCTCTCCGGGATCGCCCTGCAATTGGACATGGCCGACGCACTGCGCGACAGCGGCCGCGACGACGAGGCAGCCGCCGCGGTGCGCAAGGCCCGCGCCATCGCCGTCGACTCGATCAGCGAGACCCGCCGCGCGGTGCACGCGCTGCGCGAAGACACCTTGCCGCTGTCTGAGACGTTGTGCCAACTCGCTGACCACGCGTCGGCCGAATTCGTGGTCGAGGGCGAAGCCGAGGCGGTCGGCCCGGAGACCACGCACACGATGGTCCGGGCGGCGCAGGAGGCGATGACCAACGCGGCCAAGTACGCGCCGGGCGCGGCTCGCAGCCTCCGGCTGGCCTTCGCGGCCGATCATGTCAGGCTGACCGTGCACAACGGGCCCGCGACCGAACCGCTGCGCGCCGAACTGGCCGGCGGGTCCGGGGTCGGGCTCGTCGGGATGCGCGAACGGGCCGCCCTGCTCGGCGGCACCCTGCGAGCAGGCCCGGCCGGCGACGGCTGGACCGTGGAACTGGAGCTGCCTCGATGACCGACCGCCCGATCACCCTCGTCGTCGCCGACGACCAGGCGACTGTCCGCGAAGCGCTCGCGGTCATGCTCGACCTCGCCGAGGACGTCAACGTCGTCGCGACCGCGACCAACGGCGCGGAAGCGGTCAAGGCGGCGCAGGAGCACCGTCCGGACGTCGTGCTGATGGACCTCAACATGCCGGTCCTGGACGGGGTAGGCGCGACCGCCAAGATCCGCGAAACCCAGCCGGACACCACCGTTCTCGTGCTCACCACGTTCGACGACGACGAATCGATCCTGGCCGCGCTGCAGGCGGGCGCGAGCGGGTACCTGACCAAAGAAGCGGACCGCACCACGATCCTGCACGCCGTGCGCACCGCGGCGCAGGGCCAGACCGTGCTCGCGCCCGAGGTGCAGCGGCGGCTGCTCGCGCTGGCCGCCAAACCGGCCCGGCCCGCGGAACCGGATCTGGCGCTGACCGCACGCGAACGGGAGATCCTCGGCCTGATCGGCGACGGCCTGCGCAATCCGGAAATCGCGGCCGCGTTGGTCATCAGCGAGGCCACGGTGAAAACCCACATCAACAACCTTTTCGCCAAAGCCGGTTTCCACTCTCGCGCCGACGCGGTCCGCTACGCACTCAACTATCAGAACGGCCAGCGTCAGCGATAACTCAGGCACGGCAAGGATTCTTCGCGCTTTCCGCGATGACGCATCGGTGCCGCATCCGCGACGCCGCGACCGGACAGCATGGTGCGCGAGGCGCACCGTCCGAGGTGCCGCCCAGGCGCGAAGGAATATTCACCATGCTCCGATTCACCGGTCCGGATTCCCTTTCCCGAAGAGCGGCCAAGCCGTTCATCGCCATCGCACTGACAATCGCCGCCTTGTTCGCGGGCGCGAGCGTCGCCACCGCGGCCCCGGCGGACAGCACGCAGACCGGAACCCTCAGCTCAGCGGCCGCGCTCGCCGCTCCGAACACCACACCGCCGGTGTTCAACTGCAACTATTTCTCGCGTGCTCCGTTCCACGACGTCGCGGTCAGCTGTTCGGTCCGGGTCGGGGTGATGCGGGTTTACCTCATCTGCTCGAACAATGCCCGGGTCAACGGCCCGGTCATGTTCGCGGGCAACACTTACCGTTTCGTTCTTTCGTGCCCGGGCGTCCCGTTGCGGACCATTAACTGGGAAGCCTTGGCTTAGCGCGGAAAACGTCCGGGGGCGGCCATCCGGCGGGCCGCCCCCGGACGTGTTTCCGGTCCGCTTGGCCGAAACTGCTCGGCCGTAGTGCCGCACATCCGCCCCGGCCGTTGCCCGGCCCCGGCGAAGACCGCTAGACACAGCATGTCCTGGTCCGGCGACCGGCCCACGGGTGATCACGATGACGGTACGGTTCCGTCTGCTCGGCCCAGTTGGCGTGACGGTGGACGACCGCGCGATCGAACTGGGCCATCCGCAATTGCGCTGCATGGCGGCGGTGCTGCTGATCGAGGCCAACCAGACGGTCGCGGTGGACGAGCTCATCGACCGCGTCTGGCCCGACGGCGCGCTCCCCCGGCAGCCGCGCCGGGCGGTGCAGCACAACATTCCGTTGCTGCGCAGGGCGCTCGCTCCGGTTCCGGAGGTCGCGCTCACCCGCGACGGCTGCGGTTACCGGCTTTCCGTGGAACCGGACGCGATCGACCTGCACCGCTTCCACGCGCTGCTGGCCCAAGCCCGCGCCGCGCAGCACCACAATCCGGACGAGGCGGATACCCGTGCCGCGGCCGCACTGGACCAGGCGCTGTCGTTGTGGCAGGGCAAACCTTTCTCGGACCTCGCCGCCGCGGCCGACATCCCGTGGCTGTGCGCGCTGCGTGCCGCCCTCACCGCCCGCCAGCGAACCGCCCGGCTGGATCTGACCGACATCCGGCTGCGCCAAGGCAAACACGCCGAACTGCTCGCCGAACTCGCCGCCGGCACCGCGAGCCACCCGTTCGACGAACGCCTCGCCGCACAGTACCTGCTGGCCCTCTACCGAAGCCGCCGCCAAGCCGAGGCGTTGCAGCATTACCACCGCCTGCAACGGGTTCTTGCCGACGAACTCGGCACCGACCCCAGCCGTCCGCTGCGCCGGCTGCACGAGCAGATCCTCGCCGCCGACCCCGCATTGGCCGCGCCCGCACCGGAACCCGCGACGCGGCCGCCAGTCCCCCGGCAACTGCCGTGCCCGCCCCGGCTGTTCGCAGGCCGCAGCGCCGAACTCGTCCACCTGGACCGGCACATGGACCTGGCGGGAACCGTCGCGATCGGCGGCACCGGCGGAATCGGCAAAACCTGGCTGGCGCTGCACTGGGCACACCAGCGGCTCGGCCGCTTCCCCGACGGGCAACTGCACGTCGACCTGCACGGTTTCGATCCTGCCGGACAGCCGATGTCCGCCGCCGAGGCGATCCGCGGCTTCCTGGACGCCCTCGGCGTCGCCTCCTGCGCGATCCCCGCCGACCTCGAAGCGCAGATCGGGTTGTACCGCAGCCTGCTCGCCGGGAAGCGGATGCTGCTCCTGCTGGACAACGCCCGCGACATCGACCAGGTCACGCCCCTGCTGCCGGGCACTCCGACCTGCGCGGTCCTGATCACCAGCCGCCGCCACCTGGTCGGCCTCGCCGCGCTGTACGGCGTGCACCTGCTCAACCTGGACGTACTCCCCGACCCCGACGCTCGCGAACTGCTCGCCGGGCACCTCGGCCCAGACCGCTTGGCCGCCGAACCCGACACGGTCGCCGACCTGCTCACGATGTGCGCGGGTTTGCCGCTGGCCGTGCGCATCGTGGCCGCGCGCGCCCAGCACCACCCGACGTTCCCGCTGGCCGTGCTCGCCGAAGAACTTCGCGACGCCTCGGCCCGCCTGGACGGCTTGAACGCCGGTGGCCTGCGCGTGAATCTGCGCGCGGTGCTGTCGTGGTCAGTGCGTGCCCTCAGCCCGCAGGCGACGCGCCTGTTCAGCTTGCTGGGCGTCGCGCCCGGTCCCGACATCAGCCTCGCCGCCGCCGAAGCTCTGGCGGCGTTCCCGGCCGCCCAGTTGCGCACGGTGTTGCGCGAACTGGAGATCGCTTCCCTGGTGCAGCAACACGTTCCGGGCCGATACCGGATGCACGACCTGGTGCGCCTCTACGCCGGCGACACCGCCCAGCACACCCTCACCGAAGACACCCGCGACGCGGCGCTGCAGCGAATCCTGTACTTCTACACGCACACCGCCCACGCCGCCGACCGGCTCCTGAACCCGCGGCAGGACTCAGTCCCGCTCGACCCGCCCGCGCCGGACGTCCTCCCCCATCCCCTGCCCGACGCGCTGGCGGCGCTGGCTTGGTGCAACACCGAACACGCCTGTCTGCTCGCCGCCCAGCACACCGCGACGACGCTCAACCCGGCTGGCTGGAAGCTGGCCTGGGCGTTGGAGACCTTCCACGCCCGGCTGTCGCGTCTCTACGACCGTCTCGCGCGGTGGCAGGCCCCGGCTGATCTCGCTACGACTCCTCGCCGAGGTAGCGCGTCTGGTCCTTCTGCCGGTTGACCTCTGTCGCGTAGTACTCCTCCGCCAACTGATGCGCCCGACGCTCGATCAGACCCAGCTGCGTCGCCAACTCCTGCCCCGCCTCCGACCGATGCGTCGCGAACCACTTCGGAAGATTGAGATACGTCTGCACCGACAGCGGCAAATCCGTCCGCGCCAGCAACAACACCCGATGCTGCACCTCCGGGCTCGCCGCCAACCGGACAGGATCCGCCAGCAGATCCGACAGCATCTCCGCCACCCGCCGCACGGAGTCCACAGTGGACTCCGGGAGACGTCCGGAGGCCGTCCGCGCCAGCTCAGCCAGCGACGAGCGAACCTCGGCCGCCTCCACCGACGGGTCCACGACGAGCCGCACCTTCTCCGGCGGGCCGAGCAGCGCGCCCGCCGCGTACAGCACGGCCAGCACCACGAACATCAGCCACAACGGGCCGATCACGCCGAGCACGTACAGCAGCAGCCCGACCAGCGCGCCGACGCAGCCGAAGATGTTCTTGGTGGAGGAGAACCAGCGCCTCATTGGTACCCGCGAATCTCCTGGAACACGCTGGCCAGCTGCACGTTCCTGGCGTCGAAGACCTTCCCGCCGGTCAGCGCGGCGACCTGGCCGAGTTCGTCGCCGCTGCCCTCGCCGAACAGGACCGTGAAGACGGGGATCTGGCGCATCGCGGGCGGCAGCGAGCCGAACGCCGCCTTGAACGCGGCGAGGTCCGAGCCGCTCTCGTTCTGGCCGTCGGTCATCAGCACGATCGAGTTGAAGCGGTCCGGGTCCTTCGCCACCAGCGGCTCCAGCACCTGATAGCCGTGCTGGAGAGTGTCGTAGATGGCCGTGCCGCCGTTCGCGGTCAGGCCGCTTACGTAGTCTTTGATCTTCGCCAGTTCGGGCTGCGGATACTGCTCGGGGACGGTGAACGTCGCCGGGGTCCCGGGCTGCGTGCTGAACGGCAGCATGGTGACTTCTTCCCGGCTGCGGAACTGCCGATAACGGCCGACCAGCGAACTGTCCGCACCAGTGAGTCCGGTCAACGCCGAACGCAGCGCCTCGATCCGGCCGTCCCGCATCGACCCCGACGTGTCCAGCAGGTACAGCGTGCGCGAAGGGCGGCGGATCTTGCTGAAGTAGGCCGAAAGCAACGCGTCGACGGCTTGCTGCGTGGCGGGGAACGGCAGCTCCACCAGGTCGTGCGAAGCGAACTGCTGCCCGAGTTGCACGCCGGGGACGGCCGGACGACGTTGCGTGGTGGTCATGATCTTGCGTTGCGCATCGGGCGTCCGGAGGTAGTCCGAGAGCTTCTGGTGTGCCGCACGGGCAGTGTCGCTCGCACCGTTGAGCAGGGTGAGCGGGTAGTCGGCGGTGACGACGCCGTCCGTCGGGTAGATCAGCGTCAGCGGCTGGGGCAGCTTGCCCGAGGCGTTCAATGACAGCAGCACGGACTCGTAGTTGACCAGCCCGTCGACCTTCTGCCCCGGATCCTGGCCGCTCGCGCGCCGCTGGAACGCGTCGGACAGCCAGCCCGACGAGCCCGCCGACATTTGCTGCGCGCTGAAGAATTGTGTGAGCTGCGGCGTTACGGCCTCGATCTGCTTCGCGTCGACAGCCGCGCCCGCACCGGCGAGCGCCGAAGCGACCCCGACGAGCGCGGAGAAACCCGAGTTCGACGCCGACGGGTCGGTCATCCCGTAGCTGAACTCCTTCTTTCCCGCCGCCACGGCGATGTCGCCCCAGGTGGGTGCCTTCTTGTCCCACCCGAGCCGCTGCGCGACCGGTGCCGAGAGCCCCAGCACGACCGGCGAACGCATGATCTTCGCCTGGTTGCCCAGCCGCTTGCTCGCGTCCGGAATTCCCGCGGGATAACGGTTCGAGGAGAACCACACCGCGTCGTATTTGCCGTCGACACTGCCCTTCGCGAGCGCCTCCGCGCCCTCCAGCGTGCCGGTGAAAGTGAACTTGACCCGTACCCCGGTCGCCTTCGCGGCTTCGTCGAGCACCGGTTGCAAATCGGCCAGCTCGCTGCCCGCGAACACCCGCAAGGTGTCCGCCGAGGGCTGGCCCGGGTCAGTCGATCCGGCCGACGAACAGCCAGCCAGCAGCACCGCGGCCAGCGCCAGTACGCCGAGTTTCCTCACAGCTCCCCCTCGTGCGACCGGCGCAGCCGATCTTCCGCGCGGCGCAACTCCCCGGACAGAGAATCCACAGTGGACGCCATATGCGACACCGCTTCGGCCTTGAACCCGTCGATCGCGTCGAACGCCGCGTAAATCCGGTCGAACGACTCGCGCAGCGTGTCCGCCGCGACCGCCGGATCACTCGAAGCCTTGCGGATCTCCTCGCTCTGCGACCGCAACAGCTCCGCGTTCGCCCGAAGCAGCCCGTTCGTGGTCGCCTGCAACGCGCTGACCTCATCGAGTACGTCCCGCTGGTTCGCCAACGCGGCACTCACCAACATCGCGACGCGCAGCGCGGAAACCGTCGTGGTCGCTGCCCGCTCGACGCCGCGAATCAGCTCGTCATTGGTCCGCCGCACCAGATCCAGCGCGAGATATCCCTGCGCGCTCACCGCCAGCTGCGTGAGCACATCCTGGTGCCGCTGCCGAATCGGATACAGCAAATCGGCCCGCAAAGCGTTGGCGTGCGCGGGATCCGTGAGGTCGAAGACGCCCGCCTGCCGATCGATCGCTCCGTCGACCGCCTCCGCGAACGCGGCCGCTTCAGCCAGCTTGCCGAGCGTCGCCCAAAGCCGCTCACGCTCGCCTTTGATCGCCGCGTTGTCGCGTCGCAGCACGTCCTGCCGCACGCGCAACTCGCGGACCAGCGCGTTCACCGGCTCATTCGCCGCCCGGTACCGGTCGAGCGCCCGCTTCGCACTGGCTGCGACGGGGAAGATCCCGAGCAGTTTACGGCCGGTGACCGGCAGCTTCGCCGGATCGAGTCCCGCGACCGTAGCGCGCAACTCGGTCAAGCTCGCCGTCACTTCCTGGTGCGGCGAACGAGCGGCGTCGAGCGCCTTGGCCGAGCGGTCGAGCATCGTCCCCGCGACCGTCGCCGCCGTGCGCATGTCCGCCTCGCCGACCGCGAGGATTTCGTCCAGCAACGCCGTGAATTCGGGAGACTTGACGTCCAGCGCTTCGAGCCGCGCGGCGAATTCGTCCGCCCGCTGGGAGATCTGCGCTCTCGTATCGTCGCCGAGCACGATAAGCCCCGCAGCACGTTCCGCGGGGACCGCCGCCACCGGCTCCGGCGGGGTGAGGGTGAATTCGTCCATCAGTACTGTTTCTGGATCGCGTCGAGCATCCGCTCCAGCGTCTCGAAACTCGGCGGCTCGACGGCGTCGACGAGGTCGCCCGGCACCTTGGCCTGCGCGGCGACCTCGCGGAACACCTGCGGATTCGTCGTGCGGAACCCGAACGCGGCGGCGAGTTTGCCGAGTTCCGGATCCGTCGACAGCAGCTGGCCGACCTTGTTTCCGTTGGCGGAGAACGGAACCAGGGTATGCTTGGAATACACCGTCGGCGCCGGGTAAAGCATCCGCATGTCCGGACGGATAGAACCGTCCTTCCGCAGCACCCGGTCGACGTACTGCGATTCGTAGATCAACGCGAGCGGCGTCTTGCCCATGCCCGCGGACAGGTAGTCCTCGAACGGTCCCTCGGTGCTGTTCTGCGTGTACCCCTGGTCCAGGAACAACTTCGCGACCTGCGGCAGGGCCTTCGCCTCCTGGTCCGGGCCGGAGACGACGTTGTTGCCGTTGGCCACGAACGAAACGATCGACAGGTACATCGCCGCGGAATTCGACTCGCGCGGATCGGTGGTGGTCACGAGGACGTTCTTGCGCACCGGATAGGCCGTGTTGTTCGGCAACTGGTCCCAGCGGGTGCCCGCGAGCTGGAGGTACTTCGCGATGTCGAGCACCTGGTAGTCGCCCGCGCCCTTGTGCACCACGCCGTTGCCGCTCAGCAGCTGCACGATCGGTTCGAACGTCGCGACCGCCATCGGCGACTGGAACGGCGTGTAAACCGTCGTGACCTTTTTGTCGCGCTGGATCTTCTGCGCGGCCGGCGAGGACGACGGGAACGCGAACTCGTACTTCGCGAGGTCGACGGTCGTGGCGATCTGGCGCGACCCCGCGGTGTCGACCTCGACCTTCAGCCCCTGCTTGGCGAACGCGTCCACCACGCGCTGATCAGTGAAGAAGGCCTGCTTCTCCGACCCGATCACCCCGCGCACGACGGTCAGCCCGCCGCCGCCCGCCTGGTCGCCGCCGGAACGCCCCCACACGACCACCCCCGCCACGGCGAGCACCAAAACCACAGCCAGCCCGATCGACAACCGGCGCTTCACGAACCCTCCCCCACGTCACCTCGAATCCTTCATCTTTTGACGCGCCGCACGGGAGTTTCGGCGTGAACGGTCGATGAACACCCGGGGTTCCGGTGGCGCGGTGACGGGATGGCCGCGGCGGCGGGGATTTTCTTACGCGGGAAGGTCTTCGAGACTGAGCCGGTACCAGTCGTGCCGGGTCACGATGTGCAAGTCCGCGCCCCGCCCGAAAACCCGGGCCTCGCGCGGGACTTCCCCGCCGTCCGGCAGGACGAGCCGGTATTCCCCGGTCACGCGGAACTCATTGTCGCCCAGAACCCCGGCGACCAGCCGATCCCGGACGGGCTCGTAACCGCCGTACAACGCCAGCCGGGAACCACGCACTGTCAAGGCCGCGGCACCGCGGATTTCGTTGTGCCAGCCGGTCACACTGCCGTCGTGGATCCGGACGATGGGCCATTCGGTGTAGAAGCACGCCCACGCGGTCTCGCCGTCGACGTTGAGGGCGTAGCAGTCCAAGATGCGGCCCCACACCAGCCGCGCGGAATCGGGGTAACGCCATTGCTCGGTCAAGTCGGCGGAGAACCGGACCAGCCCGCTCCGGCCGACGGGAGGCGCGGCGCCATCGACTCCCCAGCCGTGCGAGCCGAGGACGCCTTCATCGAAGTAGCCGACCCAGATCTCGCCGTTCCGGGTGGCTTGCACGTGGTCGATGCCGTCGCCAAAAGTCTGCTCGGCTACTGCCTCGCCGTCGCAGTCGTAGACGACCGCATTGCGGTCCGGCCCTTCGGACCGCCAGGCGCACCGCGCGTCGACCAGCAGCACACGGCCCTCCGGCAGGGGCTGCACCGACGGATGCGCCAGCCGGAGATCAGCAATCCGCGCGGCGACCGCCATCTCCGGCACGTGCACAGTCACCCGCACCGGACGCACCTCCGAAAACCTCGCCGTGCGATCCGCCGGAGCCGACCACACCGCCATCAACTCACCGAATGGCCCGATCGACTCCGAAATCCGCACGTCCCCCTGCCGCGGCGGCACGATTCGCGAGTGATGCCAGGCCTGGACGGCCGGCAGAGCCAAGACCGCCGCCCGCCGCGCCGCGTTCTTCCGCTCTCGCTCGTTCACCGCGGTATCCGACCATCCCGACGTCCGCTCGCTCCACCGCGTTTCCCGCGAGCCGCCGCTCCCGCCGACGTCTCCGCGCGAACCCGCCGGTCCGGCCGGAGAAATCAAGCGGCGTCCTCTTCCAGCTCGTACACCGTCACGAGGACCAGCGTGGCTGCTCAGCTCGGGTTGAGGTCGAGGCGGAGAAAGTCCCGGACCGGCTCCGCTTCCGACGAGCCGATGCGCTCGAAGATCTCCAGCGCGGCACGCAAACACTCTCGCGCGCCGTCCTGATCGCCTCGCGAAACCGCGCACCGGCCGAGCCCCGCCAGCGCCTGGGCCTCTTCCAGCGGGCTGTTCACCTCACGGGCCAACGGCAGCGCACTCCGATACCGCGCGCCCGCCTCCCCCACCTGCCCGGTCGCCAGCAGCAGCGCGCCCATGTGGTTGAGCGTCTCGGCCTTGCCGAGCTGGTTGCCCAGCTCGGTGAAGATGTCCAGCGCCTCGGCATGGCACTGGTCCGCGGCCTCGAGCTCCCCGACCAGACGCAGGGCCGCACCGAGTTCGTTGAGCCCGAATCCTTCGCCCAGCCGGTCGCCCAGCGAGCGGGAGATGGCCAGCGCCTCGTGGTGCGCGTCGACCGCTTTCCGCGGTTCGCCGATCATCCGCCAGGCGACGGCGAGGCTGTTCAGCGCGAACGATTCGTGGAAGCCGTCGCCGAGCCTGCGGAAGCCGCCGACCGCGCGGGTGTTCGCGTCGACCGCACCGGGGAGATCGCCGATCGCCCGCCGTGCGACGCCCAGCTCGTTCCAGGCGTCCGCCTGCCCTAAGAGGTCGTCCAGTTCCTCGTAAATGCTGAGCGCGTGCTCGTGCGAGCCGACCGCGGCCCGGTAGTCGCCGCTGACCAGATACAGGATGCCGAGTTCGTTGCGGGCGTGGGCTTCCCCGCTGCGGTCACCGAGCTTCAGCAGCATGGCGAGCGCACGCTGGAAAGCTTCGGCCGCACCGGGGTAGTCGTCGAGACAGCGCCGGACCGCGCCGAGTTGACCGAGCGCGGCGGCCTGCCCCGCCTCGTCTCTCAGTGCGGTGTAACTCTCCAGGGCTGCCGCGTGCGAGGTCGCCGCGGAGGTGTAATCGCCGATGCGTCGTTGCACACCTCCCAAATGGTTCAACGCATGCGCCCGAGCTGCCTCGTCGCCGTTGTGTTCCGCCGCGCGCACCGCGGACTGGTGCAGCCGCAACGCCCGGTCCCATGGCCCGGCGACGTAGAGAAACTTGGCCAGGCACGCCGACAGGTCAACGACGTGGTGATGCCAGCCATGCCGGATCGCGTGGTCCGCGCAGGCCAGCAGGTTCACCGCCTCGACGCGCATCCATCGCCAAGCCTCGATGCTGCTGCCCACCCGGGTGCCGCGCGCCGTCCGTCGCCGGGGTGAGCGGGTTTCGCGGAGGCCGTCGGTGGTGACGTCCTTGGCGATGTGCGCGGCCGCGTCGGCAGCCGTGTCGCAGTAGTAGTCGAACAGCCTGCAGACGGCCCGTTCGGTCTCCTGCGGGTCGTCGGCGTTGCTGAGGTTCCGGGAGTACTCGCGGATCAGGTCGTGCATCCGGTAGCGGTCGAAGGCGGGCTCTTCGAGCATGTGGTCGTCGTAGAGGGCCCCGAGGTGCGCGCCGGCCTCGGCCACCGGGAGGTCGGCCATCGCCGCGGTCGCGTGCGCGTCCAGTTCCGGGCCGGGGTGCAGCCCGATGCGGCGGAAGAACCGCTGCTGGCCGGGGCCGAGTTCGCGGTAGGACAGGTCGAAGGCCGCGGCTACCTCGATGTCCTCGGCCCGCAGCCTGCCCAGCCGGTCGTGCGTCGAATCCAGTTCGTCGGCCAGGTCCTTGACAGTCCACTGTGGACGGCTGCGCAGCCGTCCCGCCAACAGGGTCACCGCCAGCGGCAGCCAACCGCACAGGCGCACCACCCGTTCGACGGCTTCGCTCTCCTCGGGCCGGACGGACCGGCCGGACAATCGCACGAACAACGCGGACGCTTCCTCGGCGGGCAGGACGTCCAGCGCGACCGAAACCGCCCCGTCGAGGGCAGTGAGCCTGCGGCGGCTGGTGATGATCACCAGTGCTCCGGCAGCCGCGGGCAGCAACGGTTCGACCTGCTGGTGGCTCAGCGCGTCGTCCAGGATCAGCAACACCTGTTTGTCCGCCAGCCGATCCCGCCACAGCGCCGCCCGGGCGTCGAGCCCGGCGGGCATCTGCCGCACAGTCACGCCGATCATGGTCAGCAGCGACGCGAGCGCGTCCGCCGGTCCCACGGGCCGTTCGCCGGGGGTGTGCCCGTGCAGCCGCAGGAACAGCTGACCGTCCGGAAACCGTTCCGCGAGAAGGTGTCCGGCGTGCACGGCGAGCGCGGTTTTCCCGACCCCGGCCATCCCGTCGATCGCGTGGATGGCGACCATGCAGCCGGGATGGACCGCGTCGGTGATCTCCTTGAGCACGTTCTCCAGCTCCGCGGTCCGGCCGGTGAACGCGGGAGCGTCGCGGGGAAGCGTCCGTTTCGCCAGCTGAACGCATCCGTCTTCCCGGTCAGCTCGCGGCGACGAGTGCGGGACCGGCTGGTCAGCGGGCTCGGCGACGGCCGGCGGCTCCCCGGCCGGCCACGGATCGCCGGGCAGGCTCGTCCAGCCGGTCGTCTCGCTTCCCTTGAGCGACACCGGAAAGGGCCGCCAGGTCTCCGCACGGCTGCCTTGGCTGTGCCGCACGACCTCGTCGAAGAACCACGGCGAAACCATCATCGCGAGAACGCTCGAGGACCCGGCCAGCACGGACTTCAACGCCGCCGACTCGACCAGCCGGAACGCGAGCACGACCGCGTTCGAGGTCACGCCGTGCTGGTCGTAGTGGACCTCGCCGCCGTGCACCGCGAGCCGCAACCGGATCTCTTCCCCCGCGTCGGCGACCCGGTTGTGCACTTCCAGCGTCTCGACGATCGCGCTGGGAAGCGCTTCGGCGAAGGCCGCTTTCGGCACCTCCGGCGGGGCGAGCACGAGCACCCCGTCGCCGCGGTCCTCGTGATAGCACGCCTCCCAGGGGATGCCGGCTTTCCGGAACGCCCGGCGCAGGGTCTGGTACATCGTGTCCCGGACGGACAGCTGGTTCCGGTTGGTCCGGCTCCGGTCGCTGAACCCTTCGACGTCGGCGACGAGGATCGTCCGGTGCACCGCCGCCGGCGGCGCCTGGCCGTTCCCTCGGCCGGGCAGGAGACCGAGGACGAACCGCTTGACCTGCCCGTAGACGAGCGAAGCGCGGTCCGCGGGCTTGCAGATGCCGACGTGGTCCGCGTCCACCGGAATCGGCCGGACCCTCGGCAGGCCCGGATTGGCCGACGCCTCGTCCACCACCCGGACCCGCCGCGTCAGGCGCGTTTCGAAGAACACCAGATTGGCGATCCCGGTCTCGTCCGCCCAATCCCGGTACCGGTCGTTGAGCTGCCGCAGGTACGCGCTGTTGCGGCGCAGGTCTTCGACCGCGGGCGTGCCCCGGTACAGCACGCCCAGCGCGTCCACCGCCCGGGTCAGCCCGGATCCGGTGTGCGGCGTGCCCAGGAAGACGACGCCCCTCGCCGCGGCGGCGAAGCACGCGAAATCGGTCCGGCTCTCCGCCGCGTGCAGCAGGATCTCCTTGACCAGCAGGCCGCCCATGCTGTGCGTGACAAAGCACAACGGACGCTCGCCGAGGCCCGCGTTCTGCAACTGCGCCATCAGGTTGACCGCACGGTCTGGCACCGGCATCGACTGGCCGCGCCATCCGCTGGACCAGGCGTCGTACCCCAGGGTCCAGACAGCGACGCCCGCGAGGTCGGCGGCGAGCCACCGCGGCCAGAACGTGCCGTCGCCGCCGCAGCGCCACGACGCGCGGGCATCGCCGTCCAGCCCATGGACGAACACGACGTCCAGAACCGCCCGGCGCGGGACATGCACTGCCACGACCGCCGTCACTGCCGATCTCCCCTGCGCGTCCGCCCTTCTCGCCCCCAGAGCCGCCACCGGCCCGCCACCACGGGCGACCGGCACAGTCCGGGCAGATCGCTCCGTCCGCTCAACGGTCGCACGGCTCGTTGCCGATGTACAAGAGTTCCCCGCCATCGCACCCGAGCGCCAGGAAGGCCGCGTCGGAGCCCCTGCGATGCGAAAACAGTGGTGCAGCTCCCGGATTTCTCGCCATCACGCCGAGAACCACCGTCTCCAGTGCGGTTTTCCCTCGCCCCGGTGCCGCATATCGTCCGTGTATCGGAAACCGCATACGTGCTGGCAACATGCCGCTGCCTTGACTGGCAGCCATGACCTACCGCGAACCGGCACGCGCCGCGGGCCCTCGGGTCCGATCGCTGGTTCCGGCGGCCGGGATCACGATCTACGGCTGCGGGCCCGACGAAGCCGCCCTGGTCGAGGAGGCGGTGTCCCGGTTGGGGGTGACACCGACTGTCACCTCGGCGGCGTTGTCCGAAGCCACGGTCGAACTCGCCGCCGGGAATCGATGTGTCAGCATCAGTCACAAAACGCGCATCACCAATGACACCTTGCACGCGCTCAGCGAGATCGGCGTCCAGTATCTCTCCACGCGGAGCATCGGCTGCAATCATCTCGACGTCGCGTACGCCGAGAAGCTCGGGATCTCGGTGGGAAACGTCGCGTACTCGCCCGACAGCGTCGCCGATTACACGCTCATGTTGATGCTGATGGCGATCCGCAACGCGAAATCCCTCATCCGCCGGACGGACGCGCACGATTACCGATTGAGCCCTACGCCAGGAAAAGAACTGCGCGACCTCACCGTGGGCGTCATCGGAACCGGCCGGATCGGCGCGGCGGTCATCGACCGGCTGTGGGGTTTCGGCGGACAGAAGCTGGCTTACGATCTCCGCCCCCGGACGTCGGCCGATTACGTTCCCCTCGACGATTTGCTGCGGCAGAGCGACATCGTCACGCTGCACACCCCGCTCACCCCCGAAACCCGCCGTCTCCTGGACCAGCGCCGGATCGAGCAGATGAAACCCGGCGCGATCGTCGTCAACACCGGCCGCGGCGGGCTGATCGACACCGAAGCCCTGCTGTCGGCGCTGGAAAGCGGCAGGCTGGGCGGCGCGGCATTGGACGTCCTCGAAGGGGAGGAAGGGATGTTCTACGCCGACTGCCGCCGCGAACCCCTCGAGAACACGAATCTGGCGCGGCTGCAGAAGCTGCCGAACGTCCTGATCAGCCCGCACACCGCGTACCACACCGACCACGCGTTGCGCGACGCGGTGGAAAACAGTCTCCTCAACTGCCTGAATTTCGAAAGCTGGACAAACCATGGCTAAACTCAAGGTCGGCGTCGTCTTCGGCGGAATCTCCGAGGAACACCCCGTCTCGGTCAAATCCGCGCGAGAGGTCGCGAAAAACCTCGACCCGGAAAAATACGAACCGTACTGGGTCGGGATCACCAAGGACGGCGCGTGGAAGCTGTGCGACGGCCCCGGCGAAGCGTGGGAAGACAGCGGTCGCCCGGCGATGCTGTCGCCGGACCGGAGCGTCCGCGGGTTGCTTGTCGAGGAGCAGGGCGAGTACGAGCCGGTCCGGCTGGACGTGGTGCTGCCGGTGCTGCACGGCAAGCTCGGCGAGGACGGCGCGATGCAGGGTCTGCTCGAACTGTCCGGAATCCCGTACGCGGGCTGTGACGTGCAAAGTTCCGCGCTGTGCATGGACAAATCCCTCGCGTACCTGGTCGTCGGCAGCGCGGGTGTCGCGACGCCGAGTTTCTGGGCCGGCACCGCGGACGAGGACGTCGACGCGAGCAAGTTCTCCTACCCCGTCTTCGTGAAACCGGCCCGGTCCGGTTCGTCGTTCGGCGTCACCAAGGTCTCGCGCGAGGAAGATCTGCCGGGTGCGATCGCGGAGGCGGCGCGGTTCGACTCCAAATTGCTGATCGAGGAAGCGGTCGAGGGCAGCGAGGTCGGATGTGCGGTCTTGGGCAACGGCGCGGACCTGATCGTCGGCGAGCCCGACCAGATCCGGCTGTCGCACGGGTTCTTCAAGATCCACCAGGAGGAGAACCCGGAAAGCGGCTCCGAGAACTCGACCATCCTCGTCCCCGCGGACATCCCGGCGGAATCGCGCGCCCGTGTCCAGGCGACCGCGCGGACCGTCTACCGCGCGCTCGGCTGCCAGGGACTCGCCCGCGTCGACCTGTTCCTGCTCGAAGACGGCACCGCCATGCTCAACGAGGTCAACACTTTCCCCGGCTTGACCTCCTACAGCCGGTACCCGCGGATGATGGCGGCGGCCGGGCTCTCGTTCTCCGAAATGCTCGACCGGATGGTGTCGCTCGCGCTGGCCGGGACGCCCCGATGAAGCCCGGTTTCGCCTTCCTGGACGAGGCCGTGCCCGGGATCCGCTGGGACGCCAAGTACGCCACCTGGGACAACTTCACCGGCAAACCGGTGGACGGCTACCTGGCGAACCGGATCGTCGGCACCCACGCCTTGTGCGACGCGCTGCGAAGTGCGCGGGAGAAAGCCGCGACACTGGGTTTCGGCCTGCTGATCTGGGACGGCTACCGGCCGCAGCGCGCCGTGAACTGCTTCTTGCGCTGGGCGAAACAGCCGGAAGACGGCCGGAAGAAGCGCCAGCACTACCCGCACCTCGACCGTGCGGAGATGTTCGAAAACGGTTACGTGGCAACCAGATCCGGCCACACCCGAGGCAGCACAGCGGATTTGACCCTGTACCGCCTGGACACCGGAGAACTCGTCCCCATGGGCGGCGGCTTCGACCTGATGGACGCCGTCTCGCACCACGGCGCGCCAGGCATTACCGCAGCCGAGACGGCGAACCGGCAGCACCTGCGTTCCATCATGGAGGACTGCGGTTTCGCCGCCTACGAGTCCGAGTGGTGGCACTACACGCTGAAGGACGAGCCTTATCCGGACACGTACTTCGACTTCCTTGTCGCCTGATGGACATCAGAGCACCACGCGTGGTCGTCGCCGGAGGCCATTCGGCCGGGCACATCGAACCGGCGATGAACTTCGCCGACGCGCTACGGCGGTTGGAGCCTGCCGCGGAGATCACCGCGCTCGGCACCGTCCGCGGTCTGGACACGGTGCTGATCCCCGCTCGCGGCTACCCGCTGGAACTCATCCCGCCAGTCCCGTTGCCGCGCAAGGCGACCCGCGCCCTTCTGCACATCCCGTCCCGGCTGCGCGAGTCGATCCGGACCGCCGGGACGATCCTCGACCAGGTGCGGGCAGACGTCGTCGTGGGCTTCGGCGGCTACGTCGCCGCCCCGGCCTGCTTGGCCGCCCGCCAGCGACGGCTGCCGATCGTCATCCACGAGGCGAACATCCGCCCGGGAGCAGCCAACCGAATGGCCGCGCTTTTGACGCCGCACGTGTACACCGCCTCCCCGGACGTCCGGCTGAAACACGGCACCGCGATCGGCATCCCGCTGCGCCCGGCGATCACCGGACTCGACCGTCCCGCAACCCGCGAAGCAGCCCGACGCCGGTTCGGCCTCAACCCCGACGACCCGGTCCTGCTGGTCACCGGCGGTTCGCAAGGCGCCACCACGATCAACGCCGCCGCCTCCGGCGCAGCAGCCGCACTACGCGCGGCCGGGGTGCAAGTCCTGCACATCACCGGCCCGCGGCACACCGTCGAAGCGGAAGACCCGTCGTATGTCGTCCTGCCATTCGTCGACGAAATGCAGCACGCCTACGCCGCCGCCGACTTCGCGATCTGCCGTTCCGGCGCGATGACCTGCGCCGAACTGGCCGCAGTCGGCCTCCCCGCCGCGTTCGTCCCGCTGCCCGACCGCGGCGGCGAGCAACGGCTGAACGCCGGACCGATCGTCGCGGCAGGCGGCGCACTGCTCGTCAACGACGCCGACCTCACCCCGACCTGGATCGAAACCACCCTCCTCCCGATCCTCACCGACCCGGTCCGCCTAGCTGCGATGTCCGCCCGCGCCTCCGCGACCGGTGCGCCCAACGCGGACACCGTCCTAGCGCGGCACGTCCTGACGATCGCCGAACGACGTCGACCCGCCAGGTAGCCGCACCGTCACCCGAAGCCCGCCCGCGGCACCCGGCGCGAGAGAAAGCGTCCCGTCATGCGCCCGCGCGAGACTCTTCACGATCGCCAGCCCCAGCCCGACCCCAGCATGATCGCGGCGGATCCGCTCGGTGCCGCGCTGGAACGGCTCGGTGAACGTCCAGATCCGCTCCGGGCTGACTTCCTCCCCGGTGTTTTCCACCGTGAGCGTGCTCGACGTCGCGGAGGCGGTGGTGCGGAGCCGCACGGTCCCGCCTTCCGGCAGGTTGTGGACGATGGCGTTGTGCAGCAGATTCGTCGTCAGTTGCAGCAGCAGTGCCCGAGACCCGTGCACGGCAGTGACATCACCGGAGGTCTCAATGGTCACGCCGTGCTTCTCGGCAAGGGGAAGCAACGTCTCGGCGGCTTCTTCCGCCAGCAGCGACAGGTCGACGGGCTCCCGGGTGAACGAACGCTGATCCGCGCGGCTGAGCAGCAGCAAGGCTTCGGTGAGTTCGATCGCCCGTGTGTTCACGACGCGTAGACGCTCATGAAGCTCGTCGATATCGCATTCCGGGTCGTCGCGGGCGACTTCGAGCAGGCTCTGCGTGATCGCCAGCGGGGTGCGCAGTTCGTGCGAGGCGTTGGCGGCGAATCTCCGCTGTTCGGCGACGTGCGCGTCGAGGCGGGCGAGCATGGCGTCGAAGCTGTCGGCGAGTTCGCGGAACTCGTCGTCGCGGCCTTCCAATTCGATCCGGTGGGCGAGCGAGCCGGTCGCGGCCTGCCGGGTCGCGGCGGTGATCCGGTTCAGCGGGGCGAGCATGCGCCCGGCGAGGATCCAGCCGCCCAGCAGGCCGAACATCAGCAGGAGCAGCATCACGACGGCCGCGTCCGGCGCGAAATCCTTGATCAGGTCGCGGCCGGACGGGGCCATCACCACCGGCATGACCTCCAGCGCCCGGTCCTGGTAGTCCAGCAGGAAGAAGCCCACCGCGCCGAGCAGCAGCGTCCCGGCCAGCATGAGGAATCCGGCGTAGCTGAGGGTCAGTTTGAGCCGGACGCTCATCCCCGGCTCGCGGATCATCCGCGTTCCGCCCCGTCGTCGATCCGGTAGCCGACCCCGGGGACGGTCGCGACCAGCCACGGTTCGCCGAGCCGTTTGCGCAGCGCCGAAACCGTGATGCGGACGGCGTTGGTGAACGGGTCCGCGTTCTCGTCCCAGGCCCGTTCGAGCAGTTCCTCGGCGCTGACCACCCCGCCCTCGGCCGCGACGAGCACCTCCAGGACGGCGAACTGTTTCCGGGTCAGCGCGACGTACCGGCCGTCCCGGTAGACCTCGCGGCGGAACGGGTCGAGCTTCAGTCCCGCGATTTCGCGCACCGGCGGCCGGTTGTGCGCGCGCCTGCGGTCGAGCGCGCGCAGCCGGAGCACGAGTTCCCGCAGCTCGAACGGTTTGGTGAGGTAGTCGTCGGCGCCGAGTTCGAAACCGGAGACCTTGTCGTCGAGCCGGTCGGCGGCGGTGAGCATCAGGATCGGCATGCCGCTGCCGGAGGCGACGACGCGTTTCGCGATCTCGTCGCCTGAGGGCCCGGGAATGTCCCGGTCGAGCACCGCCATGTCGTACGCGTTGACGCTCAGCATTTCCAGCGCGGTGTCCCCGTCCCCGGCGAGGTCGGCGGCGATCGCTTCCAGGCGCAGCCCGTCCCGGATGGCCTCGGCCAGGTAGGGCTCGTCCTCGACGATCAGCACACGCATGATCTCGATGCTACGAGCAGGCGCGTATCGCTGGCATATCCGAAACCGCGTACGCGCCGGCAACACCGGTCCGCCTTGGCTGAACGCCATGACCCGCAGCGAATCAGCACGAAGTCCCTTCCGGCGAACCGTCCGCCGCGTGCTTCGCCGTCGTGGCGCGCTCAGCGAGGCCGACGGAGCCGTCCCGTCCGGCACGACGGTGTTCGCCGAGATTCCCGCCGTGGCCAATCTCGACCCGGTGTTCCTGGAGGCGCTGCGCCGGGCGGCGAAGGACGCCGCGAACGACGGCGTCGAGTTCCGCGTCAACAGCGGCTGGCGTTCCCCGGCGTACCAGAATCAGCTTCGGCACAAGGCGATCGCCAAGTACGGCTCGGAACAGGAAGCCGCCCGCTGGGTAGCCACCGCCGACCGGTCCGCGCACGTCCTGGGGAACGCGATCGACCTCGGCCCCTCCGAAGCGACGGCGTGGCTGTCGGAACACGGTGCCGCGTATGGACTGTGCCAGATCTACCGCAACGAACCGTGGCACTACGAACTGCGTCCGGAGGCCATCGACCAGGGCTGCCCGCCGATGTACGCGGACCCGTCGCAGGACCCGAGATTGCAGCGTTAAGCCGGATCCGCCGCTAGCCGTTCCTGCAACCGCGCGTGCCGGAACTGGTACACCTCACCGACCTGACGCAGCACACCACGACGATGCGCGTCGTCGAGGAAACCCATCAGATCCAACGGGATCCGCTTCCGCGAGGCCAGCCACAACCGGCTGAACGTGTAGGCGCCCCAAGCCCGCGCGATCCACACACTCAGCCCCACGGCCAACCCGAACACCACACCGGCCGCCACCGCCTGCGCCGTGCTCGACGCCCGCGAGAAGACCTGGCCGCCGATGAGCACGCCAGCGAGGCCGTAAGCGAGGCTTCCCGGACTCCGCACCAAAAACCGGCCCAGCAACGCCGACGCCAGCCCGCCGGCGAAGGCCAGCGCCAGGTCGTAATGGTCGTTGAAGACGCCGAGGAACCGCGTTTCCTTCGTGAAGGCGAACGCCATCCCGTAGAACAAGCCCAGCGAAACGATGAAGGACAAGGTGAACGACAGCGTCGCGGCACGGTCGTTGCGCAGCACGCTCGCCGGACTCGACACCCGGCTCGCCTCGAGCGGCGTGTCCAGCCAGACGTGCACCCCGATCGCCAGTCCGAACACCACCGCGAGCAGGGCGATCACCCCGGCCGACAGCGACCACGCCAGTCCGAGGCACACCCCGATCAGCACCCCGACCGCGAACCGGCGCAGGAAACGGCCCGCGGTCCCGCGGAACCGCGCCTCCACCCGCAACGGGCCCGGCCGGCTGCCGACCGTATGCGTTACGCAACCGGCCACCGCGAACGACAGCCCGTAGATCGCCCCGATCACCGGACCCGCGGCGATCCAGCCGGTCAGCGCGAACAGCAACGCAGGCGGCAAGCCGAGGCAGAGCCCCAGGACCAGCCTCGGCACCGCACGATCCAACTGCCACCACGCGAGGTCGCGGCTCTGGTCGCGTTCCAGCTGCCGGGCGAAGAAGCTCAGCCAGCGTTGCGCCTGCTCCGCCGGGTAATCGCGCGGGCGGGTCGGCCGGTCGAGCCGGGCGGGCGGGGCCGGCCGCGAGGTGTAGACCACGGGCAGGTACTCGTCGAGCAGATGTCCCTCGATCGCCGCGCGGTCGGGAAACCTTGTCGGGTCGCAGAGTTCGCCGGGATCAGTCGAGGGATGCGCGTACGCCGTCCTGGCCAGATCGACCATCAGCGGCGTGCGAAGAGCCTGCGCCAGCGGGCTTTCCGGCTGCCGCCGCAACTGCCGGACGACCGGATCCCAGCGGGTTTCGCCGAAGCGCTGCCGTGCGGTGAGGAAGTCGATCGCGTCCTCGGTCTCGACCGGTTCGATCTCCACCACCGCCGCGCGCGACAGAAAGGTCCCGGACTGCTCGACCGCGGCCTCGTACTCGGTGCTGCGGCAGGTCACCACGAGCGGACGGCCTCCGGAGACGGCTTGGTCCAGCGCGTCGATCGCGGCGGTGTGCAGTCCGGGAGCCAGCTCGTCGAGACCGTCGAGCACCGGGATGATCCGGCCTTCGAGCACCAGCCGCAGCGCCGCGCCCTTTCCGTACGCGCCGGTGTTGGCCAGGCCCGGATACTCCTCGGCCAGCCGCCGGGCCAGCCAGCCGTGGAGGTGTTCCTCGCGCGGATTCCACGACGACAGCGGCAGCAGCACCGGCACCGGTTCGCCCGGCGGCGGGTCGGCCAGCAGCCCGAGCGTGAGCAGGATGGCCAGCACCGACTTCCCCGCGCCCGGTTCGCCGAGCACGACCAGTTGCCGCGCCGGGACCTGCCGGAACTTCGCGACGACGTCGGTGAGATCGCCGCTGAACGTCAGCCGGTCCGGATCGCCGGGCCGGCCGAGCACCGCGGGCGCGGCCGCGGCCACCGGACGTTCGGTGCTCGTCCAGGTCAGCGGCACCGGTTCCGGACGGTGCAGCGAACGGATCTCGGTCTCCGCGGTCCACTGGCGGACGATCGCCGCCGCGAGTTCCTCGGCCGCCCGATCGAGCTGGCTCGACGGCCGCTCCGCCCGAACCGGCTCCGCGACCGCCGGCTGTTCCGTCTCGCCGCGCAGGATCTGCTCGTGCAACCGGCGCACCTCAGCGCCGGGATCGACCCCGAGTTCCTCGGCGAGCTGGGTCCGCAACCGCTGAAACACCGCGAGCGCGTCCGCCTGCCGACCACTGCGATCCAGGGCGAGCATCAGCTGCGCGTACGGCCGTTCCCGCAGCGGATGCTCCTCGACGATCGCCCCCAGCTCGTCCACGACCTCGCGGTGCTGCCCGAGTTTCAGCTGCCAGTCGATGCACAGCTCCACCGCGTCGAGCCGCTGTTCCTCCAGCCGCGCCGCACGCCCGGCGAGCGCCGCGGCGTCCAGCCCGTCCAGCACCGGACCGCGCCACAGCCGCAACGCCGACCGGACTTTCTCGACCCCCTCGGCCAGCGCTCCGGCCTCCGCCGACTGGCGGGCGGCGGCAACGGCGTCGGCAAACCGAAGCCAGTCGACTTGCCGATGATCGACCGCGATCCGGTAGCCCGAGCCGTCGGTGACGATGAGCTGTTGTTTGGCATCGCCGAGCCGCTCTCGGAGCACCGAGACACAGTTCTGGATCTGCTTCGTGGCCGTCGCGGGCGGCTCGCCGTCCCACGTCGCCTCGATCAGCTTCGGCAGCGGGACGACCGAGTTCGGCGACAGCAGCAAACAGGCCAGCACGCGGCGGTGGCGCGCGCCGGGCACCGTCACCCGATCGGCTCCGGTCTGGATTTCCAGCGCTCCGAGCACGCGAAAATCCATTCCGCGATTCCCCTCCTCCGCTCCGGGGTCCGAGCATACCCGCGCAGGTCACCGGCACCGGGGATGCCGAAAGGACAGACCGGGGACAGCTTGGGGACGGCTCCGGGCAGGGTAGGAACCACGTCCGGCCCCCGAGGTGGGGACCTGGTCGCCGGCCTGCGGGCCGACGCGGTGGGGCCGGGCGGACATCCTCTGGGGAGGGGTGGGTGCTGGGGGTACTCGCCGCCGTTCGCCGGAAAAACCGGGCGACGCGAGTGATCGTCTTCGTGACAATCGCGGCCATGGAGGAAGTCGAAATCATCGTCGCCCACCACGAACGCGCGACCCTGCGCGTCGGCGACGTGTTCCTGAAGGTCGACACCGATCAGGCGCGCGCCGACGCCGAGGTCGCGGCGATGGCGCTGGCCCCGGTCCCGACGCCGGAGATCCGGTGGCGGAAACCGCCCGTGCTGGCGCTCGCCGCCCTGCGCGGACGTGAACTCGGCCGCCCCGGCACACCGTCGGCCGCGTCCTCGGAAGCCTGGGCCGCCGCGGGAGCCGCCGCCCGGAAGCTGCACGAGGCGCCGCTGCCGCCGTCCCCCGGCTGGAACCCCGACGAACTCGCCGCCGACCTCGACCGCGAATGCGCGTGGCTGATCGCGAACGACGCCCTCCCCGCCGGCCTGGTCACCCGCAACCACCAGATCGCCAAGGCGGCGCTGCGGCCGTGGACCCCGGTGTTCACCCATGGCGATCTGCAGGTGGCCCACGTCTTCGTCGAAGGCGACGAGGTCACCGGCATCCTCGACTGGTCCGAGGCCGCCCAGGGCGACGCCCTCTTCGACCTCGCCGCCCTGACGCTCGCCCACCAGGAACACCTCTCCGACGTCCTGGCCGGCTATGGCACAGACGTCGACCTCGACGCACTCCGCGCGTGGTGGTCGCTGCGCAGCCTCCGGGTGGTCCATTGGCTGATCGGCCACGGCTTCGACCCGGCTCCGGAGGTCGCGGTCTTGGAGGCACAGCTATTCCAGTACTAGAATATCTGGCGTGCCTGCCCTCACCGACGCCGAACTGACCGTCCTCGGCCTGCTCGTCGAGCAGCCCCGGCACGGCTACGAACTGGAGCGGGTGATCGAGGAACGCGGCATCCGCGCCTGGACCGCGCTCGGTTTCTCCTCGATCTATTACGTCCTCGACAAACTGGCCAAACGCGGCCTGATCGAAGCCACCGGCGGCCCGCGCTCCGGGAAATCGCGCGCGACCTTCCAAGCCACGCCGTCCGGCGTCGAACTTTGCGCGGACGCCACCCGTGAAGCACTCACCACCCTCACGCCGGTCCACGCGCGCGTCCTCATCGCCATGGCCAACAGCCCAGGCCTGCCGGACGCAGACGTGCATTCCGGACTGACCGCGCGGCTCACCGCGGTACGCGAACAACTCGCCGAGGTGCGGGCGACGCGCACCCGCCAAGAACCCCTGCCCGACGCCGCGGCGGCGATCTTCGACTACAGCGAAGCGATGCTCACGGCCGACCTCACCTGGACCGAGAGCGTCCTCAGCAAGGAGACCGCGATGGAGAAGTACGACGTCAAGAAGGCCCACCGCACGTTGTACGCGCCGCCTTCAAAGGACTTCACCGTCGTGGACGTACCCGCGCTTCAGTATCTCGCCGTCGACGGCCACGGCGACCCGAACACGGCGCCGGAGTACACGCACGCGGTCGAAGCGCTGTACGGAATCGCGTACTCGGTGAAGTTCGCCAGCAAGAAAACCCTCGGCCGGGACTTCGTCGTCGGACCGCTCGAAGGGCTGTGGCGCGCCGACGACCCCACCGTCTTCCTCACGCGGGAAAAGGCGAAGTGGGACTGGACGATGATGATCAATCAGCCGGATTGGGTCACCGAGGAGATGGTCCGCGAAGCCGCCGAAAGCGTCGCGAAGAAGAAGGACAACCCCGCGCTCGCCCGAGTTCAGCTGCGCACGCTGACCGAGGGCACGAGCGTCCAGATCCTGCACCTCGGCTCGTACGACGACGAAACGCCCACCCTGCACCGGCTCCACGACGAATACCTGCCCGAGCACGACCTGACCTTCAACGGCGACCACCACGAGGTCTACCTGAGCGACCCGCGCCGCACCGCGCCCGAGAAGCTGAAGACCGTTCTGCGGCAGCCGGTCAAGCCTCTTCGAACACGATCCGCTCCGGCGGAGTCGTGAGCTTCAGCGTCTGCCGCCGGACGGACAGGAGCGTGTGGAGTTCCGTCGCGTGCCCGTCGGGGATGGTGAAAAGCCGGTCGTTGCGGGTGTCGACGTAGTCCGCGAACCCGGCGAGCGAGACCCCGTCGGTTTCGTCGAGGCTCAGGTAATCGACCAAACGGCGGAACAGTTTCGGCAACAGCACCACGTCGTCGCGCAATTGGGCGCGACTGGTCAGCCGGAACCCGCTGTTGGTGACGTCGTGCTCCCACACGCCGTTGCCCGCGGTGCGCGCCGCGACCGCCGCGTCGGCCATGGCCTGCCGGAGATCCGGATAAAGCTTGGAGTAGAACGTCGGATACGCCAGCCCGGTTTCGAGAAGACGGAAATTCGCCGACGCCTTCAGCGCTTTCGGATCAAGGTGCACGGACCCGCCGTCCGTGGAACGACCCGCGCGCTGCCCGGGAAACGCGAACGCGACCGCGCGGCCGTACTTGTCGGCGAACCGGGTCAGGATGTGCCCGCTCGTCTCCCCCGGCGTACTGGCGGAAACGCGGCCGCCTTCGTCGCGCTCGACCTTCGTGAAACCGAGGTACCGCAACAGTTCCGCGCCGGCGGCGTCCGCCAGCTCCTTGGGCTGGCGCCACAATTCCGCCCCGGCGACCCTCGGCCGGTAATGCGTCTCGAGCGCGTCGATCCCGTCGAGGCGCAACTGCACCCCGCCGCGGGAATTGGTCCGCACCTTGAGGCGGGCGGCGGAAAACGCGTCGGCGCGGTCGGGATAGAACCGGACCGAATCCCCGTCCGGGGAGGCCCCGACGACCCGGAACTGACCTTTGATCAATGTCAACGGCACGAGAATGACGGTAACTGCCGGAAGCGCCGGCAGTTACCGTGTTTCCCGAGCCGTCACCGACCGGTCACTCGTGTTGTTACCACTTGTCACGCCCCGTGCGTGCGCTATTACTGACAGGCTTCGCAATCCGGGTCGTCGATGCGGCAAGCGGCACCGTCGACGAGCGGAAAGTCGAAGTCGTCCAGAACGGGAACGACCGAGGCGGACTCTTCAGGCGTGGTGGGAGCAGACATATCCGTTGTAGCGCTCAAGATCGCCGAACATTCCGTGACGCCCGCCACAGCCTCAGGCCACCCAGTCCGGAAGAATCTTGTCCCCGTCCGCCGTCGCGCACGCCGGCACCACGCCCGTCCGATACACCCGCGTACTCCCCGGCGCGCACGCGATCGCCACCAGGCCGCTTCGCGCGTCCGCCCGCACTTGCCGCTCCGCGTCAGCAGGCAGCACCACCGTCTCCCCTTCTCTTACGGCTTCAACGACACCGCCCACCGCGATCTCCGCCGCGCCGCCGAGAATCGTCCACACCTGCTCCGCATCGAACGCATGCACCGGCCCGACCGCGCCGGGCGCCATTTCGACTCTCCACACCGACTGTTGGCTGCCGCCCTGCGTCGGCGAAGCCAACGTCGTCATCACCGCGTTGGGCGTCTCCGTCCGACGGCTCTCCCGGATCACTGTCATGCGCCGCTCTCCCCTAAGATAGACAATAAGGTTGTCCATATAGTCAACGAGGTTGTCTACCTATGTCAAGCGATCCGCCCGGATACGAGCTGCCGCTGCGCCTGCTGTTCGCCTTCCGCAGCCTGATCGACGACCTGCACGCCGAACTGGCGCGGCAAGGCCACCCCGGCCTGCGCCCGATGCACGGTTTCGTCTTCCAAGCGATCGGCCCGTCCGGCACCACCGCCGTCGAACTGGGCCGCACGCTCGGGGTCACCAAACAGGCCGCCGGAAAGACGATCGACGCCCTGGAACGCCTCGGCTACGTCCACCGGGAACGCGACCCCGGCGACGGCCGCCGCATGCTGGTGCGGCTGACGGACCGAGGTCTCGACTGCCTGGCCAAGTCCGCGCAGATCTTCGACCGGCTGCGGGCGGAGTGGGCTGAGACCTTGGGCGCCGGGCGGCTGCGGGCGATGGAGGAGGATCTGCGGAAGGTCGCTTCGCCGGAGTCCGCGCGACTGGATCTGCCGGGATGGTTCTCCGGGCACTGATCACGCGTCGCGGGTGTCGAGCACCAACTGCTCCAGCTTCGAAACGAAGATCCCGTGCTCAGCGAGGACAGCCTGATCCGGTGGCGCCCCGGCGAGTTCTCCGAGCCCGAGGCTGGTGAGCCGCCGCTGGATCGACGGGTTCGCCCGCTCCGCGACCAGGCGACGTTCACCGCTGGTCCGGCAGACGGCGATCCGGTCCCGCTCGTCGTCCAGCGCGGCCTGGAGTCCCTCATCACCCGGCGCGAACTGCTGCCCGATCCGCCGCCGGATGCGATTCACCGCGACCGGGCCGGAAATCGCCTCCCAGCCGTGCGTCGCCGGAAGACTGGCACGCAATGCCGCGGCCCCGCGCAGCACACCGGACATCGCCTCGGCGCGGTACCGCTCGGCGGCCTCCTGCCCGACCAGAATCGACAGTTCGCGCGCCGCGTTGCCCGGGTCGTCCGGGGAATGCAGGAGATTGAGGATGACGTTCTCCCCGAGGTACCGCACCGTCCCCGGCTGCGCGGCGTCCGGCCGGGTCGCACCCTTGCAGCGCGTCAAGGTCGCACAAGCCTCCCCGGCGGCGCGATGCAGCAGGAGCAGACACGCCGCTCCCGAACCGTAAAGCCGCGCGAACGGATCGTTCTCCGGATCAACCGTTTCCGACGCCCGGTACACCCGCATCATCGTCGGCAGATCCAGCTGAAGCACCCGGCCGGTCACCACTGCAAAACCGTTGCGCTGCAGCAGCTCCACGATGGAGTCGAACACCTCACCGACCACTCCGTCCGGAGTGATCAGCGCGAACGTCCACCTGCCGGTCACCGGCGAAGACTGATCGGCGGAACCGTCGCCCCGCGCAACGTCAGAGCGTCAACCGACACCGGCCGGTACGGCAGGGCCGCCAACCGCTCCACCATGGTCTCCACCGGCACTTCCCCGTCCGTCCCGAAGAAAAACGCCCACTCGTGCTCCGGCGACCCGAAGTAAACCGGCGTCGGGAAAACCTCCTCGAAGCGGCGCCAGCATTTCACCAACGTCGAGTTCCGCCACAACGTCGGACACCCGCCCTGATACGCCACCACCCCGCCAGGGGCCAGCAGCGACCGGCACTGCGTCAGGAATTCCTTACCGTACAACCGATTGTGCTGAGCATCGGTGTCGTCCTGCTCATCCGGCAGATCGACCAAGACCACGTCGTACTTCTCCGCACAGGCGTGGACGTACTCCCACCCATCGACGTAATGCACCCGAACCGGCCCCTCGCCACGCTCCGCCCGAGCCAGCTCAGCCGACGTGTACCCGTACGGAAGATGCTCCGCGCAAAGCCGAACCGCCTCCGCGTCGATGTCCACGTGGTCGACCGAAGCACCTGCCTCGGCCGCGATCTGGCACACCACGCCTTCGCTGGACCCGACGACCAAGACACGATCCACAGTGGACGCCAGCAGCAACGCCGGAACCAGCAACGCCTCGTGATACACCAGCTGGCTGAACTCGGTGCTCTGCCGCTCGTCGTCGCAGAACAGCGAAATCCCTTGCGCCGTCTTGCCGATTACCAGGTGCTGGTAGGAAGTCCGCGTGTCGACCAGCACGTCCGAGACATGCCACCGCCGGGTCAGTCCAGCGCCGACTGGTTCCTCGATGTTCAACTGTCTTCCTGTCCTCTGTGGATAGTGGTCACCCGTGAAACACTCGCGCCGAGCAAGTCCCGCAACAACTGAACCGCCAGTTCCGGATCCGCCTTGTGCCCGCAGGTGAACACATCCACGAACGCCGACCCGCGCTCCGGGTAGGTGTGGATCGAAGCGTGCGACTCCGACAGCAACGCCATCGCCGTCACCCCGTGCGGTTCGAATTGCTTGTACGTCAGCTCGCACACCGTCGCGCCAGCCTTGTCCAGCACGCGTTCCAAGCTCTCGCACAGAAACACCGGGTCGTCGAGCAGCTCCGCGGACACCCCGGAAAACTCCGCGAGCACATGCCGCCCAGCGAATTCCCCCACTCCACCGGCCTCCCCGCCGACGAAGTACGACCGCAGCGGCGGAAACCCGTTGAACGACACCGAAGAATAACTTTGCGTGTACGCCCCAGCGTCCGGAATATCGACGTAATCCCCAGCCCGCAGCGCCAACGGCAACCGATACGGCGTGCGCTGATAAAGCACGTCGTCCCCGTCGCACGTCGGCCCAGCAACCACAACGGGCCCGTCCGGACCGCCATCGTGCGCAGTGACCAATCGGTACGCGATCGCCTCGTTCTCCGTCTCGGCAAGCCCGCCGTACCGGCCGATGTCGAGGTACACCCAACGCTTCTCGTCCGCCGCGGACTTGCGCGACACCAGCACGACCTCGCTGCGAATCACTCCGGCCGACGCCACCACCGCCCGCCCCGGCTCGAACGACAGCTCAGGCACCACCGCGAAATGCCGCCCCACCGCGTCGCGAACAACCGCCGCGTACTCCGTCAACGGCGGCGGCTCAGTCAGATAGCCAACCGGAAACCCGCCGCCAATATTCAAGCCTCGCAAGGAAACCCCGCGCTCCGCCACCGCACGAGTCACCTCGCCCGCGGCAGCGATCCCGGCTTCCCAAGCCCGCGGATCACCATGCTGCGACCCAACGTGAAACGCGACCCCTTCCGGATCCAGCCCCAGCTCCGCCGCCCGCGTCAGCAGGTCGACCGCCATCTCCGGGGAACAGCCGAACTTGCGCCCGAACGGCGTCTGCGATCCAGGACTGTCCACGAGAATCCGGCACGAGACAGTCGATCCCGGCGCGAACTCCGCGAGCTTTTCCAGGTCTTCCAGGCTGTCAAAGGTAAACCGCCGCACCCCCACGCGGTGCGCGAACTCGATGTCCCGTGCCTTCTTCACCGTGTTGCCATAGGACAGCGACTCGGGCCGCACCCCTTGCGCGAGACACAGCTCGATCTCCTCGCGCCCCGCGACGTCGAATCCCGCTCCCGCTTGCCGAAGAACCCGCACGACCTCTGGCGCCGGATTAGCCTTGACCGCGTAGTACATCCGCGCTTCCGGCAGCGCCCGGCGAAGCCGCTCGCAGTTCCCGCGCACCACGTCAAGGTCCACGACCAGACACGGCGTCGGCGGCTGCCGCTCCTCCAGGAACGCCCGGCAACGCTCCAGAACCTGCGAGAACCCTTCAGTCACAACGCCCGAGTATAGGTGCCGGCTTCATCGAAGCAGCTCCGCGAGCCTCCGCCGGGCGAACCCTACGAACGGTACACAGTCCATTACTTGGCAGTCCGCCGCTCCGATCTCCCCCCGCCGCACGCCGCCCGTCTCCCCGAATTCCGCCCCGACCTGAGGAAAGAAGCGCCCGTTGTCGTCCCCGACGTCGTCGGTCCGCACCCACACCCGCTCCCCGTCCACAAGGTACGGAAACCGCCGGACCTTCCGCCGATGACGCGGGACGAGAGATTCGGCGTAATGCAGGAACGAGTTCCGGTCATGCCCTACCCCGAGCAGCAGGATCCGCGCCCGCTCCCGATACAGCCACTCGAAGGGCGACCCCCGCCCCACCGCATACGCCAGCGGCTGCCGACCGGTCACTTGCGCCGCCCGCGCCCCCACTGCGGCGACCGACGCCTGAGGATGCCGGCTACGACAGCTCCCTTTCCACCCCAGCACCGCGTTGGGAATCGCCCCCATCGGCGTCGCCAGCCCCTCGTGAAACAACGGAACCCGCGCCCGTGCCTCATCCGCCTCGGCGTCCCCCGCATGCTCCGGAAACGGATCCGCCACCTGCGGCGTGAACGCGGGCACCACCACCGTCCCCGCGGCCCGCAACAGCCCCCGAACCACCGCCTCCGCCCCGCCGTCCACCTCCCCGAACGCGGACAACGACGAATGCACGATCACCGCACCGCCGCTGACCCCCAGCTCCCGAAGCCCCGCACACACCGCCTCCGCGTCGACCACAACCGCCACGTTCTCCCCTGACCGGCCAATCGGCTCTGGCTCGGCACCCCGAAGAGCACCGAGCCAGAGCCGAACACTCAACTGCGCGGGAGTCGCCTCGACCTCACCAAGCGACAGGCAACCGCAAAACCCCGTAAATATTCTGCACCTCAGGCCGCAACGAAACTTCCCCCGCCACCCGCAACCCAGGAAACCTCCGCGCCAGCGCAGGCAACGCCACTGTCATCTCCACCCGAGCCAACTGCTGCCCCAAACACTGATGAATCCCGTGCCCGAACCCGACATGCCCCACCGCGACCCGCCGGACGTCCAGCTCGTCCGGCCGCTCGAACTTCTCCGGATCCCGATTGGCCGCCTGCACCGACAGCACCACCGTCTCCCCCGCCCGGACGACCTGCCCGCCGACCTCGACATCCTCCAGCGCGGCCCGCACCCCGGTATGCGCGATGGACAGGTACCGCATCAACTCCTCGACCGCCCCGCCGGCTGCGTCCGGTTCATCCCGCACCACCGCCCACTGCGCCGGATTGCGCAGCAACGCATACGTCCCCAGCGCCAGCATGTTCGCCGTCGTGTCCAGCCCAGCCGCGAGCAGGAACGTCCCCAGCCCCGCCAGTTCCTCGTCAGTCAGATCACTGCCGGTCAGGTCGCTGAACAGATCGTCCGTGGGCGCGGCCCGCTTAGCCGGTACCAGCGAAGCCACATACTCCTGCAACTGGCCATAAGCAGTCATCCTCTCCTCTTCGGAAAGAGCAACGTCGCTGATCGCCGCGGCGTACCCCAGAAAAGAAGCCCGATCCGAATAAGGCACCCCGAGCAATTCGCAAATCATCACCGCGGGCACCGGATGCGCGTAAGCCTCGAGCAGATCGACCCCCGGCCCGGCCTTTTCCATCGCGTCCAGGTATTCGTCGGCGACCTCGGCGACCCGATCGCCGAGCAACCGCATCCGCCGCACCGTGAACTTCCCCGTCAGCAGCTTCCGGAACCGCGTGTGCTCCGGCGCGTCGATCCCCGTCATGTCGCCCACCGGAGCGGGCGGCAATTCCGGGAACTGCTCCATCCCGGGAAACGGGTAGTGCCACAATTCGTACCGATTGCTGAACCGCTGGTCCGCCAGAATCGCCCGGACCTCCGCGTGCCCGGTGGCCAGCCAGCCGACGTGCCCGTCCGGGAACGCCATCCGCGTCAGCGGAGCCCGGTCCCGCACCGCGGTCAGCGACGGCGGAGGATCGAACGGGCATCCCGCCGCCCGCCCCATCGGAACCCCTTGCACGATCTCCTCGCCAGTCATCCCCCATGCCCCTTTCAGTGTGCGTATTCGCGATTGAAAAGCTTCTTGGACCAGAGATAGCCGCCGATGCCCAGCACGGCGCACCAGCCGAGCGCGAACCACAGGTGGTTGCCGAGCGGCTTGTCGAGCAGCAGCGCGCGCAGGGTCTCGATGATCGGCGTGAACGGCTGGTATTCGGCGAACCACCGCAGCGCACCCGGCATCGAGTCGGTCGGCACGAACCCGCTGCCGAGGAAAGGCAGGAGCAGCAACGGCATCGGCGTGTTGCTGGCCGATTCGACACTCTTGCTCACCTGTCCGAGGGCGACGCACAGCCACACCAGCGCGAGTGCCACCACCACCAGGAAGCCGACCGCGGCGAACCACGAACCGACCCCGGCGGCGGGCCGGAACCCGACCAGCAGCGCGACCCCGGTGACCACCACGAGCCCGAACAACGCTTGCAGCACACTGCCGAGCACGTGCCCGGTCAGCACCGAAACCCGCGCGATGTGCATGGTCCGGAACCGGGCGATGACCCCCTCGGTCAGGTCCATCGCCACCGAAATCGCCGTGCCCTGCACGGTGGCGGTGATGGTCATCAGCAGGATCGTCGGCGCGACGAAGTTGGCGTACTCGGCTCTGCCGCCGCCCGCCCCGCCTAACCCGGCGCCTAGCGTGCCGCCGAAAACGTAGACGAACAGCAGCAGGAACACGACCGGCATTCCGACCAGCATGATCGTCAGCGACGGATACCGGAGCATGTGCTTGAGGTTCCGGCGCAGCATGGTCAGTGAATCGCGCACCGGGTGGAACCGCAGATCCAGTCCGGCGAGAGCGGGAGCAGTCATCGGGAAGTCACCTTTTCGTCAGTGGGGTTGCCAGTCAGGGCAAGGAAAACGTCGTCGAGATCGGGGGTGTGCACGGACAGTTCGCCGACATTCACCGACAACGCGTCGAGCCGGTCGATCACCGTCTTGAGCGACTGCAGGCTGCCGTCGCTGGGCACGCGCAGCACCAGCGCGTCGTTCTGCCGCGAAGCCTCGCTCAGCGCCCGCTGGGCGCGCCCGAGGTCGGCCTCGTCTTCGAAGCGCAACTGGACGTGGCCGCCGGGGATCTGGCGCTTGAGCTCTTCCGCGGTGCCTTCGGCGACGATCCGCCCGCGGTCGAGCACCGCGATCCGGTCGGCGAGTTCGTCGGCCTCTTCGAGGTATTGCGTGGTAAGGAAAATCGTGACCCCGCCGGCCACCAGCTTGCGCACGATCTCCCACATCGCGCGGCGGCTGCGCGGGTCGAGGCCGGTGGTCGGCTCGTCGAGGAAGATCACCTGCGGGCTGCCGACCAACGTCAGCGCCAGGTCGAGCCGCCGCCGCATGCCGCCGGAGTACGTCGACACCGGCTTCTTCGCCGATTCGACGAGATCGAACTGTTCGAGCAGCTCCGCCGTGCGCTGCCGCCGGGCGGTCCGGTCGAGGTGGTGCAGATCCGCCATCAGCAGCAGGTTTTCCTCGCCGGTCAGCAGATTGTCGACGGCGGAGAACTGCCCGGTGACCCCGATCGAGGCGCGCACCCCGTCCGCTTCCGCGGCGAGGTCGTACCCGGCGACCCGCGCCGCACCGGCGTCGGCATTGATCAAAGTGGACAGAATCTTCACCGTGGTGGTCTTGCCCGCGCCGTTCGCGCCGAGCAGCGAGAAGACCGTGCCGCGGGCGACCGTGAGGTCGATGCCGTCGAGCACGACGTGGTCGCCGAAGGATTTGCGAAGTCCGGTCGCGGCGATCGCCGGCCTGAAATGGTTGCTGTACATAGGTTTCTCCCCAAGCTGTGATCAGGAACGGTGAATGACGATCTCGCCGAACGCCGTGTGCCCGCGGACCTCGACGGTCTCCTTGGACTCGCCCGCGCCGCTCGAGGTCTCCAGCTGGTTGCGCACGTGGCCGAAGTTGGTCTTCACGTCGAGCCAGGCCGCGGTGCCCTCCGCGATACCGATCCGCAGGTCGCCGATCGCGCTCTCCAGCAGGACCGAACCGCGCACGACCTCGCCGAGCCGGATGGCCCCGTTGGACGTCTTCGCGTCGACCCCGGCGCCGGCGTGCTCGACCGTGATGTCGCCGTTGGCCGCACGCACCCGGACCTCGTCGCCCGCGGACTCGATCGTGGTGTCTCCGTTGGAGTTCTTGACGACCACGGTCCCGTCGACCGGGCCGAGCCGGACCTTCCCGGACGACGTGGAGACCTCGGCGTCGCCGGCGACCTCCTCGACCGTCACATGGCCGACCGAGGTGTCGACGCGCAGCGGGCCGGTGCGGTCGAGGCTGACGTTCCCCGCCGCGGTCTTGAACCGCGACTGCCCGAGCTGCCCGGTGCTCTGGAACGCACCCGCCTGCACCTCGGCGGCGATCCGCGAGCCTGCGGGCAGTTCGACCGTCACGTCGACCGAGCGGGTCTTGCGGGAGAAGTCGAACGCCCGCATCTTCGGGCCGGTGACGTGCAGCATGCCGTTGCTGTAGTCGACGCGGATCTGCTTCGCGGTCTTGACGTCGGACGAGTCCGTCTCGTCGGTCGGACGGACTTCCACGACCGTGTCGGCGCGGTCGCTCGCGGCGAACCGGACGTGGCCGACGCCGAGGTCGAGGGTGACGGAAATCGGGTCGGGCGTGTCGAATTTAGGCATGGTTGTCCCCACGTTTCGGATAGGTGTGCCGTCTCCGCAGGTCAGAGACGGGTGAAGGAGTCAGCGAAGAAGGGAGCTACCGGACCCAGCCGGTGAAGCTCTGCTTGGAAAACGTGCCGCCGGGCGATTCGAACCGCTGTTCGCGTTCGGGCCGCTGCTGCAGCGCCGCGGTGGCCGCCCGGACGAGCCAGGCGTTGACCGATCGGCCCTCCTTGGCGGCGGCCTCCTCGACCGCGGCCTTGAGCTGTTCGGGCAGCCGCACGTTGATCCGCGCGGACGGCCCGTCCTCGGAGAACAGCGGTTCGGCCTCCGGAGCCGGTTCGGCCGCGGGAGCCGCGGCCGGTGCGGGTTCGGCGGGCGGCGCGGTCACGACGAAGTTCGGGTCGCGGCCGCGCAGACGCAGTTCGACCGAGCCGGGCGCGAGGTCCCGGGTGATCTCGTCGACGGCGCCGGACAGGGTGTCCAGGAGGGTCATCCGGATCGCCGATTCGAGCGATCCGGTGAGCCGCTCGACCAGCGCGCGTCCCTCTTCGCCGCCGGCCTCGGCCAGCGTCGCGAATTCCCGCCCGAGGTTGCTTACGTACGTGGTCAAGTCCATGGCACCACTATGGCACACGCTTGGCACCAACACAAGCCACCTTGGCTCAACTTGGCACCACTTTGGCACCGAAATCAGCAAAACAGCAGCTCAAGCACTGGCACCACCCCGAAAATCCGGCACCACGATGACCCCTCCCCCCGTCCCCCCAGCCGGACACCCCCGCGCCCCGGCCCCGCTCCGCACCGCCCCAATGTGGCATTGGGTGCATGCGACGCACCCAATGTGGCGTTCGGTGCGCATGACGCACCCAATGCCACATTGGGGCTTCCTCAGCAGCGTGCTGTGCGGCGCACCGGCCGACGAGACGCGGCGGGCAAGGACATACGCGCTCCAGCCCGGCCGGCTACCTGACCGCCTTGGCGACCGGCAGCTCGACTCCGGCCCGGAACCCAGGGCACTCGTCCAGCGCGCCCTCGTGCCGACAGGTCATGAGATGCTGCAGATAAGCCTGCGCGTCGAGCAGCCGGGCTGCCTGCTCCTGAATCGCCTCGATCCGGGACGCGACCGTGCTCCGCCAGTCACCGGACCGGCCGCGGACTCCGAGCAGCACGGCGATGTCGTCGAGGCTCAGGTGACCGGTCTCCCGCCAGGTGCGGATCAGTGCGATCCGGTAGAGCTGGTCCCGATCGTAGAACCGCCAGCCGGAGCGGCGGTGCGGTTCGATCAGGCCGCAGCTCTCCCAGTAGTGCAGCGTCGAGGGCGGCACGTCGAAGCACGCCGACACCTCGCCGATCGAGTACAGGTCCATACCTCATTGCACCGCACCTCGACCGCTAGAAGCAAGGTTAGCCTAACCAAATAGACCGCTGGCATACCAGTCGGCCTGGTCGCGGACGCCCGGCAGCACGAAGAAGTAGCCGCCGCCGAACGGCTGGACGTAGTCCACGAGCGGTTCCCCGGCCAGCCGCTGCTGCACCGTCTCGAACTGCCGCCGCACGTCCTCCTGATAGCAGACGAACACGTGCCCGGCCTGGAGTTCCCCGTTCGCGTCCACACCTAGGTCGTAGTTGTAGGAGCGGCGGACCAGGCGCTGGTTGTCGGTGGCGGGCGTGCGCGGGTTGGCCTTGCGGATGTGCGCGGTCAGCGGGATCACCGCGCCCTTCGGGTCGGCGGCGTAGTTCGGGTTGTCGGTCTCGGCGTTGCCGTCCAGCGGGGCGCCCGAATCGCGGCGGCGGCCGAACATCTTCTCCTGTTCGTTGATCGACACCCGGTCCCAGAACTCGACCAGCATCCGGATCAGCCGCACCACCTGGTAGCTGCCGCCGCGCGCCCACGCGGGCTCGGCCGGATCGTCGACCCACACCAGCCCGCCCGCCTCGCCGCCGACCGGATTCGCCGTGCCGTCCTTGAACCCCAGCAGGTTCCGGCCCGCGCCGGACGGCCGCGGCGGCGGGTTGTAGCCGTGCATCTTCCACCGCAGCTGCATCGCGCCGCGGGTGTGCCGGGTGAGGTCGCGGAGCGCGTGGTGCACGGTGTCCGGATTGTTGGCACACAGCTGGATCAGCAGGTCCCCGTGCATCCAAGCGGCTTCCGGCGCGTCGTCGGGGAAGATCTTCATCGGGGTCAGCTTTTTCGGTTTCCGCGCCGCGAGGCCGACGCGGTCGAACAGGCTCGCGCCGAACGAAACCGTGACGGTGAGGCCGTCGGCAGGGACGGACGGGCCGAGCACCTCGCTGTCCGACGGCGGCCTTCCGACACCCAGATTCGGCGGCGTTCCGCCGGCGGTGAGGAACCGGGCGCGGTCGGTGAGCGTGTGCAGGAGCGCGATCAGGTCCGTCTTCGAGCCGCTGAGCAGGTCGAAGGCCACGAAGGCGGCGGAAGCCTGTTTTTCGGCCGGAGCCGGGGTGAGCACGCCGGACTGGTTGGCGCCGTGGAACGGGTACTCCGTCGCCGGGGTCGGAGCCGCGCCGGCGGAGCGTTCGTCGGCCTGGGCACCGCCGATCAGCACGCCTCCGGTGAGCGCGGTGCCTGCCGCGCCGGCGGCCGCGCCTTTCAGGAAGTTGCGGCGATTGACGTTCGTCACTTCGGGATTCACCAGCCGATCAGTGGCTCGGGGGAACTTCGAGCAGAGTGGGCACCGCGGACAGCGTCTCGACGACAGCGCCGGCCGCGCCGTTCACCGCCTGCCGCTGGGCGAGGGTGGTGGGTGCGTGGTTGACCAGCGCTTCGTGCAACGTGGTGAGCTGCTTCGCCGCTGTCTGGACCAGATTGGGGGCGCGCTCGTTGAGCAGCGGAGTCAACTCGGCCAGGACGATGCGAGTGACATCGAGGTCAGCATCCGTTGCGGCGTAAGCAGTCCCGCTGCCTTGGTTGTCCATTCCGGACAGATGGTCGCGGATCGCGTCTTCCAGGATTTCGTGTGCGCGGATCGGCAGCTTCGTGGGATCGCCCGCGACGTCGTCGGTGGCGAGTTTTCCGCGCAGGCTCGCGAGATCCTGGGCCAGCTGGTCGGCGACCGGGACCAGTGACGCCGGAGCCTGGCCGTGCCACAGGCCGTACTCCAAGCGGTGCAACCCGGTGAACCCGGGATCAGCTGTGTTCGCGGGCAATCCGTTGGGCAGCCCGTCGACGGCGGTACCCGTGTCGCCGAAGCTGTTGTAGGACGCGCCGACGCGTTCCCACGCGAGTTGCGCGGTCAGCCAGTCCTTCTTCGCCGCTTCAGTGTTGTTTGCGGCCAAATCCGCGCGGACCGTGCCCACCGCGGCCGACACCGTGCCGAGCTGCTGGGCCGCGTAGGCGAGATATTTCTGATTCGGTCCGGTGAGATCTTCGGTGGTGACCGGTTTGACCGGTGCCGGGCCGTCGTTCGCCGCGCCGCCGCTGACCTGCACCGGAGCCGACGCGGTGGTCGGCTGCCCGGACATCAGGCAGTGGAAGGTGTAGGAACCGTCGGCCAGCGTCGCCGACATTGTGGCGCTCGTGGCCGGGCCGATCGTCTCGATCTCCGCGACGATCCCGCCGCTGCTGTCGTCGAGCCGGATCTCGCCCGCCTTCGCGGTTTTGTTGGTCACCGTGATGCTCCGCGTCCCGGCCTGCGCGGACTTCCATTCCGGCGCGCAGTCGTGGTCGGTCACCGAGATCGCGGAACCCGCTGCGGCTTGCGGAAGCGCGGCGATCACCAGCGCAGCCACCGCGACCGGCACCAGCACCAGCGCGCCCGCGACGATCGCGGTGTGCTTGCCCGCCAGCCGTTCCCACTTCCCCGCTGGCTCCGGTTCGCTTACCTGCTTTCGCTCGACCGGCTGTCGACCGGCTTTGACGAACAGCGGGATCACGACGGCGAGGTAGACGAGCCAGGCCGTCACCTGCAGCACGGTCATCCGGGGCGTCAGCTCGGTGACGCCGCTGATCAGCGAAACCCACCACGAGTTCGGGTCGAGCGTGCCGGCGAGGTCGAAGGCGACCCAGCTCTGACCGGGCAGCACTCCCCCGTCCTGGAGATCGCCGAGACCGTAGGACAGCACGCCCGCCGCGATGACGATCAGCACGAATGCCGTGCGGCTGAAGAAAACGCCGAGGTTGAGCTTTACCGCGCGGCGGTAGAGCAGCCAGCACAGCAGGATCGCGAGGCCGAGCCCGAGCGCCGCTCCGGTCAGCGGCGCGACCGTCGTGCCGGACGCTTTCACCGCCGTCCAGAGGAACAGCGTGGTCTCCAGGCCCTCGCGGCCGACGGCCAGGAACGCGGTGAGCGTAAGCGCGCCCGCGCCGATCGCCACCGCGCGTTCGACCTCGCCGCGCAATTGCGCGGAAAGCCCCATCGCGGTCCGCCGCATCCAAAACACCATGCCGGTGACGAGGAATACCGCGAGCACGCTCAACGAGCCGCCGACGATCTGCTGCGCCCGGGAAGAAAGGACATCGGTGGAAAAGGTGAGAATTGTGGCGAAACTGCCCGCCACGGTCACCGCGCCCAGCACGCCCAGCCATACCGGAGCAGTGGAAACCGTGCCCGTCGTGCCGTCTTCCGGCCGCCGGATCTTGCGCAGCGCGGCCAGCAGGATGCTCACCACGAGGCCTGCTTCCAGCCCTTCGCGCAAGCCGATCATCAGGTTCGGAACCGCGTCTGCCCACTGCACGCAGATTACGATAGGCAAACCTAAATTGACGGTCGAGAGCGGGCTGGGAAACGGTTCTTTTTCTCCCGGATAGTCCCTATTCGGGGCCGATGATCCGTTCGACCGCCTCGCTGATCAAGTGTTCCCGTTCCGCTTCGGAGAAAACGTCCGGCAAGGTCAGCTGTTCGACGATCAGCCAGTTCAACGCGAGAATCAGCAGCTTGACCGCCGTGGCGTCGCCGGGCAGCCCGGACGCCACGTGGTACGCGACGTTCCCCTCGACGTCGGCCCGGACCCGCTCCGTCAGCACCTTCCGCAACTCCGGCCGTCGAGTGGCCTCGAGCCGAAGCTCCAGCAACGCGAGATACCCGGTGCGAAACGCCGCGATCCGGCTGACCAGCTCGCGCATCAACTGGGCATACGACTCGCGGTCCCCGAGCCCGGGCGGGAGCGAATCGTCTTCCGGCTGCAACCGCTCGTACACCCGGGCCCCAGCCTGCGTGAAGAGCTCGTCGCGGTTGGCGAAGTAGTTCGACGCGGTGCCTGCGGGAACGCCGGCCTCCCCGTCGACTGCCCGGAACGTCAGCCCGCGCGCCCCCTCGCGCGCCAGAACCTCGATCGCCGCGTCGACGAGCGCAGCCCGCCGCTGGTCGTTCCTCCGCACCATTTGACACCACTCCAGTTGTAGTTGTACGGTTCAAACCACTTCAACCATAGTACTACAGACGGAGTTACCAGATGCGCAAGCTCGTGTACTACATCGCTGTCACCCTCGACGGCCGCATCGCCGGCCCCGCGGGCGAGTTCGACTTCTTCCCGCAGGGCGACGCTCAGCAGACCGCCGCCTACATGGGATTCATGAACACGCTGTACCCCGAAACCATCCCGACCGCCTTCCGTGCCGCCGCCGGGGTCGAGGACGCCCCGAACCGCCGGTTCGACACCGTCCTGATGGGCCGCGCGACCCATCAGCTCGATCCGAGCGTCCCCAGTCCCTATGCGCACCTTCGCCAGTACGTCGTCTCGAGCACCCTGAAACCGGACATCGACCCGGCGGTGACCGTCGTGCCCGGGGACCCGGTCGGCCTGGTCAGAGACCTGAAGAAGGAGGAAACCGGAAAAGACATCTGGCTGTGCGGCGGCGGCACGCTGGCCGGGGCACTGCTGCCGGAGATCGACGAGATCGTGCTGAAGAGCTACCCGGTAGTGGCCGGCGCCGGGATCCCGATGGTGGAGGGCGGGTTCGATCCGACGGTGTTTTCGGTGGCGGAGCGGACCGCTTTTCCGAACGGGGTCACGGCCACCCGGCTTGTGCGGAACTAGGCGGACAGGCCGTGCCGGAGCTGTTTCGGGCGCCGAGCGGGCCACCCGACGCCCGCAGCCGTCCGTGAAGGGGCCCTTGCGGGAATCAGATTCCCGCAAGGAGCCCTTCACGGACCTCGGCTGGAAGAAGCCCGCGGCGATCCGTCAGTTGAACTGATCCGGGTCCGGCCCGGTGCGCAAGCCGCGGTCAGCGGCAGCGATCGCGGCGAGGTCGCCGTCGGTCAGCTCGAAGTCGAAGACGTCGAGGTTCTGCCGGATCCGGGCGGGCGTCACGGACTTCGGGATCACGATGTTGCCCAGCTGCAGGTGCCAGCGCAGCACCACCTGCGCGGCGGATTTCCCGGTGCGCGCAGCGATTTCGGTGATCGCCGGGTCGGTCAGGACCGCACCCTGGGCGAGCGGGCTCCACGCTTCGGTCGCGATGCCGTGCTCGGCGTGGAAGGCGCGCAGTTCGGCCTGCTGCAGGCCGGGGTGCAGCTCGATCTGGTTGACCGCGGGCACGAGGCCGCTGTTGTCGAGCAGGCGGCGCAGCTGGGCGGGCTGGAAGTTGGACACGCCCGCGGCGCGGATGCGGCCGTCCTTGGCCAGGTGTTCCAGGGCGCGCCAGGTGTCGAGGTAACGGTCGCGGGCGGGCGTCGGCCAGTGGATCAGGTAGAGGTCGACGTAGTCGAGGCCGAGTTTCGCGAGGCTGGCGTCGAAGGCGCGCAGGGTGGAGTCGTAGCCCTGGTCCTCGTTCCACAGCTTGGTGGTGACGAAGAGTTCGTCGCGCGAGATCCCGGACTCGGCGATAGCCCGGCCGACGCCTGCTTCGTTGCCGTAGATCGCGGCAGTGTCGATACTGCGGTAACCGGCCTGGAGAGCGCTGGTCACCGCGGCGGCGGTCTCGTCGTCCGGGACCTGGAAGACGCCGAAGCCGAGCTGCGGGATTTCGACGCCGTTGTTGAGGCGGATCTTCATGGGCAGTGCCTTTCTCAGTGCTGGACAAGGGGTTCGGCCACGGCGACGCGCGGACGGCGTTCGAGAGCGGCCGAAAGGAAGGCGAGGCCGAGCGCGGAACCGGCGAGCGCGGCCCCGACCCAGTTCGGTGCGGTGTAACCGAATCCGGCGGAAATCACGACGCCGCCGAGCCACGCGGACAGCGCGTTGCCGAGGTTGAACGCGCCGATGTTGACGACGGACGCGAGCGTCGGAGCGCCGTGCGCCTGGTCGAGAACGCGCTTCTGCAGCGGCGGTACGGTGGCGAAGCCGAGCGCGCCGATCAGCAGAATCGTTGCCGCGGCGAGGATTTTGCTGTGCGCGGTCACCGTGAACAGCGCCAGGACGATCGCGAGCCCGCCGAGGCTGACGTAGAGCATCGGCATGAGCTTGCGGTCGGCGAACCGGCCGCCGGTCAGGTTGCCGAGGAACATGCCGATGCCGAACAGCACCAGCAGCCACGTCACCGCACCCGCGGAGTACCCGGCGATCTCGGTCATCATCGGGGCGATGTAGGTGATCGCGGCGAAGACCCCGCCGAAGCCGAGGACTGTCATGGCCATCGCGAGCACCACCTGGACGTTCCGGAACGCGGCCAGTTCCTTGCGCAAGTGCGCCCCTTCGGGCCGGGGCAGGTCCGGCACCAGCTTCGCAACCCCGGCGAGCCCGACGACGCCGAGCGCCGCGACGATCCCGAAGGTGACCCGCCACCCGACCGCCTGCCCGACGAACGTGCCGAGCGGCACGCCGACGATGTTGGCGACCGTGAGCCCGGTGAACATGATCGCGATCGCCCCGGCCCGCTTGTCCGGCGCGACGAGCTCCGCCGCGACGACCGAGCCGATCCCGAAGAACGCCCCGTGCGCAAGCGACGCGACAACCCGCCCGGCAAGCATGACCCCGAACGCGGGCGCGACCGCCGACAGCAGGTTCCCGGCGATGAACAGGCCCATGAGCAGCATGAGCATGGTCTTCCGGTTGATCTTCGTGCCGAGAATGGTCATTACCGGCGCCCCGGCGACGACCCCGAGCGCGTAGCCGGTCACCAGAAGCCCGGCGGACGGGATCGACACTCCGAAGTCGGCGGCGATCTCGGGGAGAAGGCCCATGATCACGAATTCGGTGGTGCCGATCCCGAACGCTCCGATGGCCAGCGCTACCAGTGCTAGTGGCATGAGCCCGCGTCTCCTTGATCTGCGTGTGGATGCCTCTTGTCGGCAGTTGCAATAGTTGCATACGCGGTATGTTGTTGGCGCTTGTTGTTGATGAGGGTCACAGTTGACGGGTTGCTTTGGGGCGGGCGACTCGGGGCGGGATGCGGGTGCGGACCAGGACTTCGCGACCGAGGCAGCCCGGACTTAGCGGCGCTCATCGCCATTAGCCGCGAAAGCCGCCGCAGAGACGGAAGCCGCAGAGGGGGCGACCACGCCAGCGCGAGGACAGCCGAGCGTTTCGCGGATTACCCGAAGACAAGTCGACGGTATGCAATCGCCCGGGATACCTACGGCAGGTCGACAAGTGGGCAGGATTCGATCGACCGGGACACTGCTGCCTACATCCACGTGGACTGTATGCAATCGACCGGCATACCTTTGGAAAGTCGACTAGCGGACGAAATTCCGACGACGCTCCGCAGTGCAGCACCGCGCGGCCTCGATCTGCTTGCGCTGCAGCGGTTCCCTGCGCAATTCAGCTAGATGTCGCGATGAGCGGACCCCAGTTGGCAGCCGACGGCAGGCGGCCGACGACAGGCGGCCCGAAGGCTCGCAGCTGGCGACTCGCGGCTGGCGGCTGGCGTCGCGGCTGACGGCTTGCAGCTGGCGGTCGCGGCTGACGACTCGCAGCTGGCGACTCGGGGCGGGCGACTGACGGCTGGCGGTCGCAGCTGGCGACTCGCGGCTGGCGGCAGTGGACCGAATCCAACCGACTGTCGCCACGTCGGCGGAATGTCGTCGATTGCATACAGTCCGCCGGATGTCGTTGACGGATTCAGTCAGTTGGCGACCGCCTGGGCGGGTATCGGCGCGGCAGATCCGCCGGACGGGTGCCGGGCGTCGGGCGTCGGGCGGATGATGATCGACTGTCTTCGCGTCGGCGGTCTGCGGTATGCAATCGATAGGTCTCTGGCTAGGATAGAAAGCGCTTACTATCCCCGGAGGGTTATCCATGAAGCAGCGGCCCCGCGCGGTGTTGGCGATGGCGTCTCGCTATGTGGCCGGTCTGTTTCCCGCGCCGGTGCTCGATCGGCTGCGCGCCAGCGCGGACCTCGATCCCGAGGTGGTGATTGAGGACTTCGGGGAGGCTGAGCTCGCGGACGTCGACGTGCTGATCACGGGGTGGGGGTGTCCCCCGATCACGGCGGAGGTGTTGGAGCGGGCACCGAGGTTGCGGGCGGCGTTTCATGCGGCCGGCGGAGTGAAGGCGCACGTCACCGACGCGTGCTGGGAGCGTGGGTTGCGCATCACGTCCGCTGCGGAGATGAATGCGTTGCCGGTGGCTGAGTTCGCGTTGGCGGCGATTCTGCTTGCCGGCAAGGACGCGTTCGGTGCGCGCGAGAGCTACCGGGAGCATCGAGAACCCGGGGATCCGGCGGAGGGCGGGGAGCCGGGCAACTTCGGGGCGCGGGTCGGGGTCATCGGGGCGTCGCGTACTGGGCGGCGGCTTATTGAGCTGTTGCGGCCGTTTGATCTCCAGGTCGCGGTGAGTGATCCGTTCCTCGCGCCGGAGGAAGCACAAGCATTAGGGGTCGAGTTGCTGGAGTTGCCCGAGTTGTTGGCAACTAGCGACATTGTCACTGTGCAGGCACCGGATCTGCCGGAGACTCGGAATATGCTGGATGCCGCCGAACTGGCTCTCTTGCGGGACGGGGCGACGCTCGTCAACACGGCACGGGGTGCGCTGGTTAATACTGCGGCGCTTACCCGGGAGCTCGTGGCTGGGCGGATTAACGCAGTGCTGGACGTGACGGAGCCAGAGGTTCTGCCTGTTGAGTCTCCACTATGGACGCTGCCGAATGTGTTTCTCACGCCGCATCTGGCTGGGTCGCGAGGAAATGAACTGGCCCGGCTCGGGGCGTGTGCGGTTCGGGAGCTGGAATTGTTCGCGGCGGGGAAACCTGCCGCGTATCCGGTGTATCGGGACGAACTGGCGCGGCTTGCTTAGAGTGGGGCGACGGAAGTTCGGACTACTACCGAGGTTTCCAGTACCGAATGTTCCCGGCCGGAAAGGGCCAGGCGGACGGCGGCGCGGCCCAAATCCTCATAGGGGACTCGGACGGTGGTCAAGCCCAGGTCTTCGGCAAGCTCCAGATCGTCGTAGCCGACCAGGGAAACGTCTTCTGGTACGCGCAGGCCGTGTGCGTGCAGGGCGGCACGGGCACCAGCCGCGACCAGGTCTGTTGCGGCGAAAACGGCGGTGAAGTCTTCGGGCAGTCTTGTGCAGAGTTGCTGGTAGCCGGATTCTCGGGTGAAGTCGGCGGGTTGCACCCAGCCGGGGTGGCCGAGGGCGCGGCGGTAACCGGCTAGGCGGTCGGCGACGGTGGTGGTCGCGGGGCCGGAGGAGGGGCCGCCTAGGAAGAGGATTCTTCGGTGACCCGAGGAAATCAGGTGTTGGGTTATGGAGTAAGCACCGGATTCGTTGGCGTATTCGATGGCGGGGATGTCACCGGCCGGTGGGCGTCCACACAGGACTAGGCGGGAATCGGCGGTGGCGAGTCCGCGCGAGAGGTCAGTGATGTTGGCACGGTATTCGGCATCGTCGACTACGCCGCCGATCAGGATTACTGCGCTGGCTCGTTGCTCGCGGAGCATCTGGAATACGGCGTGTTCCCGTTCCGGGTCGCCTTGAGTTGTGCAGATGAGACAGAGCGCGCCGTGTTCTGCGGCGGCTTCTTCGACGCCTTGGGCGGCATGAGCAAAGGCTTGTGCGCGGATGTCCGGCAGCACGAACGCGACTGTCCGCGGGGCGACGCCGGCCAGTGCGCGGGCGTGTACGTTCGCCACGTAGTCGAGCGCCTGGATCGACTGTTCGACGCGGTGCCGAGTTTCCGCCGCGACGGGGTAGTTTCCGGCCAGTACTCGGGAAGCGGTCGCTACGGACACCTGTGCGTGGTCGGCGACTTCACGCAGCGTCACGCGGTTTCCGCCTTGTCTGCCCGGCATGCCGGAACAGTACTCGGCTCAGGCGGGCAGCAGTTCCGGCGGTACAAAACCTTCGGCGGCGAGCCGTTTCCACAACTCTCCTGGTATCGGGTGCCGGAAGGAAGCCGCGTTGCGGGTGACTTCGGCGGCGGATCGGCAGCCGACTACGACCGACCGGACTGCGGGATGCAGGAAAGGGAACTGGATTGCCGCGGCGGCGAGGGGGACGTCGAATCCGGTGCACAGTTCCGCGCAGCGTCGGGCGCGGGCCAGGGGTTCGGCGGCGACGGGGCGGTAGTTGAACATCGACGCGGCGTTCGGGTCGGCCAGCAGGCCGGTGTTGAATACGCCGCCGATGACCACCTCGGTGCCGCGTTCGGCGCACAGCGGCAGGAGGGTTCGCAGTGCATCGTGGTCCAGCAGCGAGAATCGGCCTGCGATGAGGATGACGTCCACTTCGTACTCGGCGACGTACGCGGCCAGTTTGCCGGCGTGGTTCATGCCGAAGCCGATGGCGCGGACTAGGCCCTCGTCGCGGAGTTTTCGTACGGCCGGGTATGCCGAAGTTCGGACCTCGTCAGGGAAATCGTCCGGGTCGTGCAGGTAGAGAATGTCCACTGAGGAACGGCGGAGCCGGGTGAGGCTGGATTCCAGCGACTCTCGGATGCCGCGCTCGGTCCACACGGGTTCCACTTTGGACCCGGGGCGCAGCAGCCAACCGGTTTTGGTGGACAGGACTGGCTCGAAGTCAGAAGGCAGCAGGCGGCCAAGACGTTCTTCTGCTTGGCCGTGACCATAGCGTGGCGCGGTGTCGAAGTAAGTGATTCCGGCATCGGCGGCGGCGTGGACGGTGGCGGCGGCCTCCTCTTCGGACACTTCCTCGAAGAGTCCGCCCAATGGTGCGGTGCCGATGCCGAGGCGGGGCAGGTCGACGTTCATCGTTCGTTCTCCCAGGGCGCGCGCATGGTCGGCTTCTCGGCTCGCAGCGTCATCGACAGGGTCAGTCGCACCGCGCTCGACGGAGGCAGTTCCACTCGCAGGTATCGGCCATTCACCGGGGTCGCCGGGCCGTTGTCAACCTGTACGGATTCCAGGCGGTGTTCGGCGAAGGTGCCGGACTGCAGGAGGAGATTCCGGTTAGCAGCACCGAGATTTACCAGGTCGACTACGGTGTGGCCGGTCGCGATGCCGGATACCAAGGCGGCGACGTCCTGAGGCAGGCCAGCGCGGCGGAGGTCCGCGTCGAAGTAGCGCAGGTGCAGTTGCGCGAGGCCGCCGTTGTACAGGATCTGTGGCGACCCAGTGGTCAACTGCAGCAAAGCCTCGGTGACGACGGGGTTGTGGTCCTGCCAGTGGTGGATGTCCAGGGCGCTGGGGACCGGTGCCGGATCCTGCTCGATCGCGGCCAGTTTGGCGGCGCTGCTGTCCAACGCGCTGCGCAGCATTCGTTCCGGGAACTCGGGATTGCGGCCGTGCAGATATTCGAACCACGGTTCTTCGTGGCCGGCTTCGTCCTTGAGCCGTTGCGTGTGGACGGTCGTCCAGTCCCAAGTAGACTCCGCGCGCAGGCGTTCGATCCGGTCGAAGTCCGCGTCGTGCCGGCTGAACTGCCACAGCGAAACGGGGAGCTGTGTCGGCATGATGTTGTAGTCGAACCAGCCGGAGCCGTCGTGTCGCTGCGGGACCATCAGGGTCGGGGTGCCGTTCAGCTCGCGCAGGTGGGGTTGCCAGCGTTTCTTCAGGGTGCCCATTTCCGGCCCGGTACGCGGTGCTGCTTGCTTCAGCACCGCGTCCTGCGGGTTGCGGGCCAGGTCTAAAAAGGACTCGTCGCCGGTCAGGAGGACGGCGTTCATGGCGGCGACGAGCGTCGCGGCGCCTACTGAGTTCAGGCCGTGCGGCCACGCCCAGCCGTAGTGGCCGCCGTACCAGCGGCCGTCCAGGTGTTCGCCGACTTCGCCGTGCAGTCCTGCGTTGTCCGGCAGTACCGCACGCCCTTCCAGCCGAGAGAGCCAGGCGCCGACGTACTCCGCGACCCAATCCGCGTAACGTTGTTCGCCGGTCAGCAGGAACGCGGTGGTCACGAGGCTGGTCACGGCCAGGTTCACGACCACGTCGCCGCGGCCCATCCGTTCCCACATCTCGTGGCCGTACGCGCGAGCCTTCGCCGGATCCTTGAGGTCGTCGAACTCCGTGATGCCCAGCCAGTCCAGCGGCAGGCCGTACGGGCGCAGCGCTTCGCTCCAAGGGAAGTACTCCTCGTGGTCGCTGAAACCCCACCGCGGACCGGCGGCACCGGTGTGCGGGGCGCGGATCACGCGGTGTTCGGCGGAGTAGTTCGGGCCGCCGGGCAGGTACAGGTCGGCGAACCGGACGGCGAGGTCGTGCAGTTCGGCGTCGTCCGGGCGGGCGAGGCAGAGCGCGTAATAGAGCAGCAGTCCTTCGCCCTGATGGAACCAGTCGTAGCCGCGTTCGATGCCGTCGACGACCATGCCCATTTCGGTCAGCTGAGCGGTCACGCCGCGCCAATGGCGATGTGCGGCGTCGAGAATCTCCGTGCTGCCGCCGAGCAGGTACAGCGTCGGCCAGTTGAAGAATGGCTCGTAGAAGTCGTCGACGCCGTCGCGGTCGTCGTGCCCCTCGCCGAGCTTGTCGCGGAAGACCAACCGGCCGTCGCCTTCGGTGTAGCGGGCGGAAAACACCGGCCACGCCCGGTCCAGCGCGGCGAACAGCTCTCGCTCCAGCCGCGCCCATTCCGGCACCGCCGCCAGCTCGCGGCCGGCTCGCACCCCAGGCACGTCCTGCATCGCCGCCACCCGCTCTCTATTGCTGATCGATAACCGATGGCTATCATCGAGACCGGGATTCCCCGTGTCAATACTCCCGGAGGCCGCGAGATGTTCGACTGCCACGCGCATCTGTGGGACCCGGCCGCCGGGTTTCCCTGGCTCAAGGCCGGTTCGCCGCACTTGCGCGCGTACCGGGCCAAGGACCTCGAAACCGCGGGCACCGGTCTGGGCATCACCGGAACAGTGCTGGTCGAAGCGTCGCGCGGGGACGCCGGCGAGACGCTCGCGTTGCGGGAGCTGCGCCGGCGGCATCCGGAACTGATCGCGGGATACGTCGGGAATCTGCACGTCTGCGAGGCCGCGGCATTGCGCATGCTGCTGACAGAACCGGACGCACCGAACGGGATGCGGATCGGCGGCGCGGACTGGTCCGCTACTCCGGCGGAAGCTCGCGCGCTCGTCCCGATGCTCGCTGACGCGGGACGAGTCCTCGAACTCAACCTCCACCGGCACGCACTGCGGACCGCCGCGGAAGTGGCAGCCGAACATCCCAGTTTGACCGTCGTGGCCGACCATCTCGGCAACCCGTCTGACCTCGATGAATGGCAGCGAGAACTGCGGGACGCGGCGACGGTTCCGAACGTGGTCGTGAAGCTGTCCGGCCTGCTGACTCAGCCGCATGGCAACTCCAAGACGGCCAGACAGGCGCTCGACGCGGTCGGCGCGGACCGGTGCGTCGTGGGCTCCGACTGGCCGATCTGCCTCCCCCGCGGCTCGCGCGCGGACTCGCTGGCCGCCTCGGTGGAGGCCGTCTCCCTGTCGGAACGGGACCAAATCCTGCTCAGCACGCCTCGCCGGGTCTACCGGCTGGCTGGTTGACAACGCTCCCGCGCGCCTGGTTCGATTCAATGATCGATAGGCGATGGTTAACGTCGCCCTGGGAGTCCTGGAGATCCGACGCATGGCCTTCTTCGACCTGCCCCTCGACGAGCTCGAGCGCTACCTGCCGACGCTCCCCGAACCGGCCGATTTCGACGAGTTCTGGGCGAAGACGCTCGCCGAGCAGCGGGCCGTCGACGTCGAAGCGACTTTCGAACCGACGCCGAACGGCCTCGCGACGATCGACACCTTCGACGTCACCTTCCGCGGCTACGGCGACGCCCCGATCCGCGGCTGGCTGCAACTGCCGGTCACCCGAACCGGACCGCTGCCCGCGGTCGTGGAATACCTGGGATACGGCAGCGGCCGCGGCGTGCCGCACGAGAAGACGTTGTGGGCCAGCGCCGGGTACGCGCACTTCATCATGGACACCCGCGGCCAGGGCGCGGAGACGCCCGACCCCGACCCGTCGACCGGCGACATCGCCGCACCGGGCTTCCTCACCCGCGGCATCCTCGACCCGCATCGCCACTTCTACCGTCGCGTCTACACCGACGCCGTGCGCGCGATCGACGCGGTGCGAACGCATCCGGAGGTCGATCCGGCGCGCGTCGTGGTCACCGGCACCAGCCAGGGCGGCGGGATCGCGCTGGCCGCCGCCGGGCTCGTGCCCGACCTCGTCGCGGCGATGCCCGACGTGCCGTTCCTGTGCCATTTTCCGCGGGCCACCACGATCACCGACAAACCTCCGTACGTCGAGGTGCAGCAGTTCGTGAAGCTGCGCCGGCAGCACGCGGAAACGGTGAACCGCACGCTCGCTTATCTCGACGGCGCGAGCCACGCCCGGCGGGCGAACGCGCCCGCGCTGTTTTCCACCGCGCTCATGGACCACATTTGCCCGCCTTCGACGGTCTTCGCCGCGTTCAATCACTACGGTGCGCTGAACGGGCTCGCGCCGGAGCACAAGAGCATCCGCAGCTATCCGTTCAACGACCACGAGGGCGGCGCGGCCCCGCACGAAACGGTGAAACTGGCCTGGCTGGCCGGACTGCTCGGGAACTGACCCCGGTCCATCGATACCTGTTAGGCGATCCCGCCTATCATGGCAGGACGGTTCCGGCAGCGCACGATGGGAATCTCATGGCAACGACACGGCAAACCGACGACGCACCAGCGGGTTTCGCCTCCACGCTGGCCACGAACAAGGACCAGTTCCGCAATCCGCTGATCTCCGACCGGGTGTACGCACTGCTGCGCCAGGCGATCGTGGACGGCGAACTCGAACCGAACGAACGCGTCGTCGAATCGGAAATCGCGCGCAGGCTCGGCGTGAGCCAGGCCCCGGTCCGCGAGGCGGTCAAACAGCTGGCCCGCGAAGGCCTGCTGACGCACATCCCGCGCCGCGGCAATTTCGTCGTCGAAATCTCCGAACAGGACGCCGAACACGCCCGGCAGGTGCGCGAACCGCTGGAACGGCTCGCCGCGCAACTGGCCGCCGAGCACATCACCGACGAGCATCTCGCCGCGCTGGACGAACTGGTCGAGGACATGCACCGCGCGGTGGCGCTCAACGACGTCGGCAAGTTCCGCGACGCCGACATCGCGTTCCACACGCTGGTCAGCCAGATCCCGGGGAACCCGTTCCTCACCCGGATGTGGGAGGTGCTGGAGCCGAGCCTGCGTGCGCTGCGGGCGATCGCGGACCCGCTGTTCGACGGCGACTGGCACGCGATGGCGGACGAGCACAGCCGATTGGTGTCGCTGCTGCGCGAGCGCGACGGGGAGGCCGCGGCGGAGGCGTTCGCGGCACACGCGGCGGGACGGTCGCCGGTGCCGGATCCTCGGGCGCAGAAGAAGAGGGCTGCCCGTGGGAGCGCCGGCCGGAAGAAGTGAGGCCGGCGAGCGGGAGACTGCCGAAGGGGCGGGCGGGTTGTCGTGAGTGTTCGCGCCGGTTAGAACCGGCATAGACACTCACGACGATCTCGGCGCGAGCCTGCGGCCCAGTCGACGCCCGTGGCGCTTCCCGTTCGCGGGCTCAGCCGGCCTCGTGATCAGCCAGCACTTGTCCCAGCAGCCGCACCAGCGTCGCCCGTTCCTCCGCTGACAACGTTCCCAGCAGCTGGTCCTGCACGCCGTCGAGCAGCTTGTCCATCCGACGCAGCTGGCGGCTCCCGGCCTTGGTGAGGTGCACGATGTTGCGCCGTCCGTGGTCCGGGTCCGGGGTGCGTTCCGCGTAGCCCAGCTCGGCCAGCTGGTTGACCGCGGCCACGACGTCGCTGCGGTCCACCCGGCAGCGGCGGCCCAGGTCGGCCTGGCTGGCCGGGCCGAACTCGTCCAGTGCGGCCAGGATCCGGTAGTGGTAGCCGCGCGCGCCCGCCTCGGCGAACCCCTCGGAGACCAGCCGGCGCGCGTGCACGGTCAGCTGGGTGAGCAGCCAGCTCGGCTTTTCCGTCAGGCGGCGCGGGATCTCGTCCATGCGCCCATGCTAGCAGTGTTGGCGCGACCAACAACTTTCCACTAGTGTTGGTCCCACCAACATCGAAGGAGCCCGCATGCCGATCACCGACCGTCTCGATGTCGCCGAACTGTTCGCTCGTCTCGCGCGGATGCTGGACGAGCGCCGGCATGACGAGATCGACCGCGTTTACCACCCCGGCATCGCCGTGCATTCCCCGCGCGGCGAACTGCACGGGCTGGCCGAGGTGACCGAGTTCCTCACCCAGCAGCGCGACGAACTCGCCCAGCACGTGCACAGCGACATCCTCGTCGACCTCGACGGTGAGCGTGCTACGGCGACTGCCAACCAACTCGTCTACTTCTACCGGGAAGGCGAGCCGCCGCATCGACGCAGCGGCGTGCGGCTGACCACTGCGATGGCCAAGACCGCGGAAGGCTGGCGGTTTACCGAGATGGGCATCAGTCCGGCGTGGATCAAGGAGAACTGAAAACAAACAGCGCCCGGACCGTTTCGCACGGTCCGGGCGCCGCGAGCATTTACCGTGTCGCTCCGGCAGTCCACTTGGGAGCGCCGTACTGATACGCGCCGAGGCTCGGGGCCGGGTCGGTCGAGCCGTCATTGATGCCTGGCAACGGGATCGCGGCGTTGCGCGCTGGGGAGTCCGCGCTCAACCGGTAGTCGTGCTTCGCCGCGTCGAGGAACTTCGGGTCGGTGTCCGCCGGGAGGTTGTTCGAGATCAGCATTCCGCCGTCCGTCGCCCCGGCCAGTCCGACGATCTCGCCGATGTTGTTGTAGAGCTTCGTTCCGGTCGACTGATCCGGTCCCTTGACGTAGAACAACGTCGCGCCGCCGGTGTTGTTGTAGACGAGGTTGTTGCGCGAACCGGAGCCGAGGCCGTTCAGCATCACGGTTTTCTCGAGGTTGTTCCATCCGACGTTGTTCGCGATGGTCAGGTTGCTCTGGCCGTTGTCGGCGTAAATCCCGGCTACGGCGAACGGGTTTACGCCGGGCGTGGGCGTGCCGTCGTGCAGGATGTTGTGGTCGATTGACGTTTGCAGCATGTCGGAGGCGCAGCAGGTATAGATCGCTGCGGTGTCCAGGCTGAGCCGGGCGTACTGGTAAATGTCGTTGTACGCGATACGGTCCGGTCCGGGTGTCGTGCCTGTCGCGACGTCCCATTGCAGGTTGATTCCGCTGCGGCCGACGCGGTAGATCGTGTTGTGCTGCACGGTTTGGCTGTTGCCCGCCACCGCGATGCCTGCCGCGTAGGTGCCGAGGTAGTCGGCATCGTGGATGACGTTGTTGTTCGCGGTGTTGTGCTGACCGCGCAACGCAATCGCATTTCCTGCGCTGTACGCGAGATTGCTGTTGACGACCTGGTTGTTCGTGCCGTTGATGACCAATCCGGTGTCGGCGACGCCCCGGGTCACCGTGGAACCGCAGTCCGTCGCGCCTTGGGTGATGTCGGTGTAGTGCGAAAGATAGTGGGCATTGATCTTGTCCAGCACCACATTCGTACTGGACGCGCCGGTCTGCACCGAGGCGCCGAACAAGGTCAGCCCGGTCAGGTTGGTGTAGCTGCTGTTCGTGAGGTCGAAGGCGAGTTTGCGCCGCTTCGCCTCGACGCTGTGCGCCGCCGGGTTGTCCGTGCTGTACACGTAAAGCTGTTTGGCGGCGGTGTCGTAGAACCACTCCCCCGGATTCGCCAGTTCGCCGATCTTGCCGAAAAGCGAGTACCGCGTGTCCTTCGGCACGACCTTGTGTACGCACGGCGGAGCCGCGGCCAGCGTCACCGAACCCGCCGCGGAACTGGTCACTGTGGACGTTGCCGACACATACCAGTACCCGGTCAGCGCGCGAGCGCCGTTCCAGTATCCGGCCGGACGGGTCATTCCCGGATCGACGATGGTGGCGTCCGCGCTGCCCGCGCCCGCGTACGCCAGCTTCGGCGTCACCAGGTCCAGGCCCGGATACGGCCACTGTGCCTCGACGCCCATGGTCCCGTCGGTGAACACCTGCACGGTGGACACATCACTGCCGAGATCCACCGAGGTGCGGTAGACATTCCCGGCGGATACCGCCTGGCTGAACGGAGAGTTCGCCGCGAACGGATCCGTCTTGGCGATGGCGGCGACGTCGGCCGCGGACACCTTGGCCCAGCCGCGAACCGGTTCCGCGCCGCTCAGCGTCACCTTCTCGCCGGGCGCGGCGCGATAGGTGATGGGCTTTCCGGCGGTACCGGAATTGGCCGGTTTCACCGTTTCCCGGTAAGTGCCGCCGGCGATTACGCAGGTGTCGCCGGCCACCATGACGTCGGCGCAGCGTTGGACATGCTGGAACGCCGCGGCCGGGGCTTGCCCGTTCGCAGTGTCGTGACCGTTGGCGGCCACGTAAAACGTGCGCCCGGCGGCCGAAGCGGCGGGGGCGACGGCGAGCGTCGTGACGAATGCGGCCGCCAGGACCGCGACCTTCCTCAGCACTGCATTGTCCTTACTCCTCATGAGAGAGACTCAGCCCTTCACGGCCCCGACGGTGAGGCCGCTGATGATGTGCCGTTGCATGTAGATGAAGAAAATGATCACCGGCGCGATGGCCAGCAGGAGGTTCGGGAACACCTTCGTCAGGTCGGTCGAATACTGGCTGATCCCGGCGTAGATCGCGGTGGTCACGGTGTAGTGGCCGGAGCCGGGGCTCAGCAGGATCTGCGGGCTGACGAAGTCGTTCCAGATGCCGATCGAGTTGAGGATCAGCACGGTGACCACGGCCGGGCGCATGAGCGGGAAAATGATCATCCAGAACGTCCGGTACCGGCCCGCGCCGTCGATCGTCGCCGCGTTGTCGATGTCGACCGGAATCGTGCGGATGAAGCCGACGAACAGGAAAATGCTCACCGGAAGCGTCGAGGCCACGTCGTGCGCGATCAGGCCGGTCACGGTGTTCGCGAGGCCGACCGAACGCAGTACGTAGATCACCGGGATCACCAGTGCCGCACCCGGAATGAATGTGCCGGCCAGGAAGTACAGCAACAACAGCTGCGTGCGTTTCTTCAGGCTGCGCGCGATCACGTACGCCGCGGGTCCGGCGAGCGCGATGCAGAAGATGTCCACCGTCACGACGAGGAACAGGGTGAACCCGTATCCCTGCAATACGTTGAAGTCCGGGCTCGTCGCCGCGGCTTTGATGAAATCGAAGGTGAAGTTCCCGACCGGAAGCCCGAACGGGTTGTTGACGATGTCGTCCTGCGGTTTGAAACTGTTGACCAGCAACAGGTAAACCGGCACCACCATCACCACGAGGAGCCCGGCGAGCAGCACGAACCGGACGACGCCGCCCTCGCGTTCCGCGCCTCGCTTCAGCCGCCGCGCCGCAACAGCCCGCGGCTCCGCCTGTACCACCACTGCTTGCCCCCTTATCCGGCCGCGGCTTGGTCTTGCCGGTTGCGCAACGCTGTGACCAGCAGGGCGAGCGCGGCCGAGACCACCATCAGGAACACGGCCTGCGCGGTCGCGTAGCCGATCTTGGTGCCCTCGAACGATTTGGCGAGGATGAGATATCCGTACGTCTGGGTCGAACCGGCCGGACCGCCGCCGGTGAGGCTCACGACCAGGTCGTACGCGCGGATCAGGCCGACCAGGTTCAGCACGGTCGCGACGGTGACCACGGGAGCGATCATCGGGACGACGATCCGCCGGTTGATCTGCCCCTTCGACGCTCCGTCGATCGCCGCCGCTTCGAGCAGTTCCGCTGGGACGGTCTGCAGCGCGGCGACGAACAGCACCACGTTGAAGCCGAACCCGGCCCACACGATGACCCAGATCAACGCGATCAGCGCGAGCTTCTCGTCGAACAGGAACCCGATCGGACCGATCCCGAATTTCTGCAGCGTGCTGTTGATCGCGCCGTTGGTGCCGAGGATGGCCGCCCACAGATAGCCCAGGATCAGCGCGCTGATCACGTGCGGATAGTAGGCCAGCGCGCGGAAGAACGAGTTCCATTTGGACCGTCCGCGCAACGCCAGCGCGTACACCAGCCCGCCGCCGACCATCAGCACGGTGCCCGCCACCGAGATGATGCCGGTGACATACCAGGCGCGGCCCGATGCCGGGTCAGAGAACAGCTTCGCGTAGTTCTTCCCCCCGACGAACACGGCCTTGGCGAAGCCATTCCAGTCGGTGAAACTGAGATATATCGCTACGCCGACTGGTACGACAGTGAGCACGGTGTAGAGCAGCACCGCCGGTCCGCTCATCCCCAGCGAGACCGCGACCGCACGAAGCCGCACCCCGCGTGGCCGGGTGTTGCGCCGCGGCGGCGTGGGCGGTGCCGCGACCGGCTTCGTCAGCTCTGCGAGTTCCACCACTTGTCCAAACCCTCCGCGACTTGCTGCGCCGACGAGCCGGTGTACAGGGACTGCACCTGGGTGTTGAGCTCAGTGGTGTATCCGTCGATCGGCTGGCGTTCGCCCGCCTTCACGAGCACCGACGGCGCGGCTTCGAGAATCTGCTGCACCTGCTTGCCCAGGCTCGACATGTCGTAGCTGAATCCCTTGCGCAGGTTGCCGTCCGCGGCGAGCTGGCTGCGCACGGCCTCCTTGTCGGTGACCAGCCAGCGCACCAGCTCGGTCGCTTCCTTCGGATGCGGCGAAGCCGCGGCGACCACGTACGGGTCCGCGACGTTGCCGAACTGGCCGGACGGGTACGCGCCGTCGGTCGGCATGCTGAACACGCCGATCTCGTCGCTCTTCTTCGCCTTGTCCGCGGAGGGAACGAAGTACGAGCCCATCACGTACATCGCCGATTTGCCGGCCAGGAACGCTGCCTGGCCGTCGGTGTAGGTGAGGCCGAGCGCGCTCTTCTGGAGGTATCCCTGCTGGATCCAGCTCTGGTAGCGCTGCAGGTACTTCACGTAGCCGCTGTCGGCGAAGCTGACCTTCTTGCCCGTGCGCTTCACTGTCCACTCCGGATCGGCGGTGAGCACGCCCGCGTCGGCCATCATGGAGAACTGCGCGCCCGGAACCCATTGCCCCGCAGTCTGCAGCGGCTGGAAGCCCGCCGCCTTGAGCTTGCCCATCGCCTCGGTGAACTGGTCGAGAGTCTTGATCGCCGCCGGGTTCACCCCGGCCTTCGCGAACGCGGCCTTGTTGTAGAACACCAGCGACTGGATCTGCTCGCCGACGCCGACCAGGTACCGCTTGCCCTCGATCTCGTGCTGCTGCGCGAGCGGGGTGTCCTTGGTCCACTCCTGGTCGCTGAGGTCCGCGAACAGCTGCGCGTTCTCCTTGGTCGGGATGATCTGCTGGGCGATGTCCGGCGGATCGCCCGCGGCGAGGTCCTGGTTGAGCTTCGCGCCCGCCGAGATCGTGCCGGTCAGCTCCAGCTTGACGTGCACGCCCGGATGCTTCTGCTCGTACTGGGCGAACAGGCCCTTCCAGTACTCCTGGGTGAGGTTCGGGGTGATGTTGACGATCACCCGCAGGGTCGTCTCCCCGGACGCGTCCGACGAACCGCCCGCGCACGCCGCGGTCGAGCCGAGCACGATCGTCGCCGCGATGGCAGCGGTGCCTCGGCGCCAGTGTTTTCTCATGTCAGCCACACGCTCCATTGCGTAATCGCGAGTAATCGATAGTCGAGATGAAACCATGCACCCCGAGCGCGGTCAATAACGAATCGGAGGCGAAACGCCTGTGCCGCAACGGAAATCGCCTCACCAAGGGCGCGCGGGGACGCACTTCGGCGACACGGGCGCACCGACCCCGCTGCCGGTTCAGATCAGGAAAACGATCAATCTCGCTTCATCGTCTATCGATAACTGATCGTAAACCTCGCCCCCGGCCTGTCAAGACCGGATTTTCACCGGCTCCAGCGCACCGTTACCCGGCGCGCGGCGGGATCGGTGACCCGCAAGGTCAGCCGGGTGAGGACGTTTCCCCAGCTCAGCCGCAGGAGCGGATCGTCGATCGGCTGCTCGCGCGGCACCGCGACCGCCGCCCCGGCGTCCCAGGCCAGCCGCAGCGTCCGGCCCTCGGCGGCGACGCTGGCCCAACCGGCTCCGCACTCGACCGAACCGGCGAGGAGATGGTGCACCAGAACGGGTTCTGGATCTCCGTCCCACTCGTCCTCGACCACGACTTCGCGTCCGGCACGGCACAGCCGGACGGTTCGTTGCCACCTCGGCACGGCGCCGTCCGGGTACGCGCCGCTGAGTTCCGCACGCAGGCTCGGTTCGCTGAGATCGACCATGACCGCGCGCGCCCCGAACCCAGCGCCGGGTACCTGTTCCGCACCGGGTTCCGGGACGTTGTGCCAGGCGCTGCGGAACGGCCACGCGGCGTACCGGTCCGGCCCGAACGTCGCGGCGGTGTAGGTCGGCCGACCGGCGTCGACGACCATCGGACGGCCGTCGAGCGCTACCCAGTACGTCCCGACGTCGAGGTGGTTGTGGTGCTCCCCGTTGTGCCCGGCTTTCGCCGCCACGGCAAGCCCGTCGACCCGGCCGGTTTCCTCGCGTGCCACCAAAATCTGGACGCGCGAGAACCACGATTCACGCGCCAGCCACGGCGTCTCCTGGCTGCCTTCGAGCGCGGCCCGGCACCAGTGCGGGTCCCGCAGCGCGGCGAGCGCGCGGCCCAGTCCGGCTACCGGATGCACGGCGCGACCGGACAACCGAGCGCCTTCCGCGGCGTGCGCGGCCGTTTCGGGTTGACCGAGCAACCGGCCCCATTGATACGGCACATGCCACGGTTGAGACAGCAGCAAACGCGCGGAGGCGTCGCCGACGTTGACATACCAATCCTCGCCGAGGTGCATCCGCTGCGGATACCGCAGCAGCTCGGCGAAGGGCTCGCGGACGTCCGGCATGCCGAGCTCCGACAGCAGGTCCAGCGCCTCCAGCAACCGGCACGGACCCTGCCACCAGTACGCGATGCCCTCGTCGATGGCGCCGTCGTCGGGCAGCGCGGCGAGGTAGTGGTCGAGTCCTTCGCAGACGAGCCGCACCAGCCGAGTCCGGCGCGGCTGGTCGTCGCACAGGAACGCCGCGGCGGCGAGGACCGCACCGTGGATCCACGGATTCCAGTTGTTCGCGGTGCCGTCCGCGCCGATCCACGCCCAGTCCCGGATCCGCTCGAACGGGCCGAGCACGCGCCGGTCCGCCTCGCGGCGAAGACGGCGGCGCAGACCGGGCGCGCGCAGGTCCAGATGCGGGCCGAGCACCTGGTCGGCCCAGGCGAAGAGGGACACCACGTCGGCCGCGCCGAGGTCGAGGAACGGTTCGTCCGGGTCCGGGAGGACGTCGCCGCGGGCCGCGGCGAACCGGTCGTGCGGGGCCCAGCACCAGGTGGTCGCCTCGGCGAGCGCGACCAGGCCGTCGATCGCCGCGTCGAGGTTCGGGCACTCCCCCGGCGGCGCGGTGGCCGGCGCGACTTCGCCGGTCAGGACCGCGGCCAGGACCAGCACCGTGACGCGTTCCTTCAGCTGCCGGACCTTCGTTTCGTACGCACTGCGGTTGCCGTCGCGGAGCGGGCGGGCCCAGTCTCCGGCCAGCAACTGCGGCACCGGGCGGTCGAGTTCGATCGCCGCGGCGACCAGAATGTCCTGCCGCGTCGAGGATTCTGTCGCGTCCCAGACCGTCCGGGCGGTGACATCCGGCAGGTTCGGCTCTTTCGGTTCCAGTGGGTTAAGCATCGGCTTCGAGGAACAGTTCGAGCACCGGGAGCAGCACGTCCGGCGCGATGATGGGCAGGGTCAGCGTGAGGGTGCCCGCGTCCTGGCTCGGCGGCGCGAGGTTGTTGTGCTCGTGGTTTTCCCCGTCGAGCTGGTGGAACCGCACCTCCGAGCCGTCATGCAGCAGCTGTGCGTACCGGACGCGGCCGGCCAGCCCTGGCAGGTGGAGGTGTTTGAGCGGCCACGACAGGAGATGCACGTACAGCCGGTCGCCGGCCTGTGTGTACAGCACGTTCGACGGCGGCGTGCACTTTGCCGGTCCGGCGTTGTGCACCGAGCGTTCGTGGAGGTGCATCCACCCGGCGATGGCGGCGAGTGTTTCCCGGGCACGCGGATCGAGCGCGCCGCGGCCGGTCGGACCGACGTTGAGCAGCAGGTTTCCGCCGCACGACACGGATTGGACCAGCATCCGCACCAGCAGCGCGGGGTCTTTGTACTCGTGGTTGTCGCGGTCGTAGCCCCAGGATCCGTTGAGCGTGTGGCAGGCCTCCCAGCGCACCGGCACGCCGTCGCGTTCCAGCGGACGGTCGGGCTGGTACTGCTCGGGCGTCACGTAATCGCCGGGGATGCCGAGGCGGTCGTTGACCAGGATTCCGGGGCGCAGCTCGCGGACGAGGGCCAGCAGTTCCTCCGCGCCCCAGTCCTCCGGGCCCTTCGCCGGGTAGGTGAAGTCGAAGAACAGCAGGTCGATGTCGCCGTACTCGGTGAGCAGCTCGGTGACCTGGCCGCGCAGGAATTCGCGGTAGCGGGCCATGTCGCGGGGTTTGCCGAGCGCGGCGGTGTCGGCGTGCAGCGGGTGGTAGCGGTCGATCTCGAAGTCCGGGTGATGCCAGTCGAGCAGCGAGTAGTACAGCCCGACGCGGATTCCTTCGGCGCGCATCGCGTCGGCGAACTCGGCGACCAGGTCGCGTCCGGTGACGCGGACCGAGTGGTAGTCGGTCAGCTTCGAGCCGAAGAGGCAGAAGCCGTCGTGGTGCTTGGCCGTGAGAACGGCGTAGCGCATCCCGGCTTCGCGGGCGGCTTTGGCCAGTGCCGGGGCGTCGAACTGGTCGGGGTCGAATCGTTCGAGGTAGCGGTCGTACTCGGCGTCCGGGATCGCCTCGCGGCTGCGGACCCATTCGTGCCGCGCGGCGAGGCTGTAGAGGCCGAAGTGGACGAACAAGCCGAACCGGGCCGGCTCGAACCAATCCGGGGATGCGGGCACAGCGGTCTCCCTTCAGCGGGACCTGCGGGGGTCCTCGGGGGTGTCCGAGGTTGACAGCGCTCGGCCGTCGGCGGTTACATCTACCATCGATAGACGATAATGTCACCGTCACTCGGACGGCGACGCGCGGAGAGGCACGCCATGGACGCGAACGGCCGGCAGGCTGTCCCAGCAGGGGAAACCGACATCTACGACTCGAAGCTGGCGCCGGTGCAGACCGCGACCTTCACCCGGCCGACCACGCGGATGATCGAGGCACTGGACGACGTCAGCGCCGCGACGGCGTGCGCGAAGCTGCACCAGATGGGCATCACACGGACCTTCCTCGACGGTCCCGTCCCGCTGCACCGGACCCCGGACGTCAAGGTCGTCGGCGGCGCGGTGACTCTGCAGTTCCTGCCGCAGCGCGAGGACGTTTTCTCCGGCACCGCACAGGAGGACGCCGAGCGCAAGACGGCGTTGTGGCAGGTGCTGGAGTCGATCAAACCGGGTGATGTGCTGGTGGTTTCGGCGTTCGGCAGCCACTTCACCGGCTGCCTCGGCGACATGCTGGTGCGCTACTTCAAACTGCGCGGCGGCGCGGGAATCGTGGTGGACGGCCGGGTCCGCGACGCCGCGCGGATCCGCGCGCTTGGCGTGCCGGTGTGGTGCACGGGGGTGACGCCGCATTACGCGTCGCAGACGGAACTGTTCCCGGCCGCGTTCAACGTTCCGGTCGGCGCCGGGGGCGCGCTGGTGACGCCGGGGGATGTGATCGTGGCCGACGAGGACGGGGCAGTCGTGGTGCCGCAGTCGAAAGCCTTGACTATTGCCGAGGATTCCCTTGCTCACCAAGACAAAGAAGCATTCGCACGGAGACGGCTCGACGAGGGCGGGCGGTTGTCCGACTACTATCCGCTGACCGGACGCGGACTTGAGGAATACGTGGCACAAACCTCCGCGGGCTGATCAACCGCGCCAGCGCGCCAGCCAATCCGCCGCCGCGCGCAGCGGGACGTCGACCGGCGCGATCTCCGGATGCCAGGCGCGTTCCCATTCCAGGGAAATCCAGCCGGACCACGATCGCAGCAGGCGCCCGCATTCCCCGAGCGGGACCATTCCCTCGCCCGGCGGGACCGGGGTCAGCCCGGCGGTCGCGTCCTTCAACTGGAAGTACCCGAGGTACTCCCCCAGGAGCGCCCGGGTCCGCGCCGGAGCTTCGCCTGCCCGCCACGGGTGCAGCGCGTCCCACAGGACCGCTACCCGTGCCGGGTCGGCGAACGGTTTCACGAGGCGGAGCACGGATTCCGCGGTGAGGTGGGAATCGTGGGTCTCGACGAGCAACTGGACGCCGGAGTCGGTCAGGTCGGGGAGCACCTCGGCGATCTGGTCTACCGCGCGGCCGTCTTCGCCGGTGCCGCCGGGAAAGACTCGGATCGCGGGGGCGTTCAGTCGCGCGGCAAGGTCGATCAGCGCGCGGAGTTCGCCGGCTATACCGGGTGCGCAGACCTGGACGTAGCCGGCCAGTGCGGAAATCTCCAGCCCTGCTTCGCTGATCTGGTCGCGAACGGACCCGGTATCTTTCAGTCCTAAGTGGACTTCCTCGTCCGCGTGCACCCGCAGTTCCAGCCCGGCACATCCGTGCGCGGCGGCGATGGCGGCCGATTCCCGCACCGGAATGCCGGGCATCCCCAGCGTGCTCACGGCGAATTTCCAGTCTGCGCAAGTATTCCGGCCGTCTGTCACAGCAGGGATCTTACGCGTTCGCCGTCCCGCCGGTAGCCGGAGTCCGGCCGTGCCGCATCAGAAAAGTCAGCAAGAGCGCGAGGACGCCGACGCCGAGCAGTACGAAGTACGCCGCCTGGTATCCGGTGTCGTTCGTAATGGAAACACCCGTGCCGAGCCGGACCTGATGGGCGGCGGTGATCGAACCGACGATCGCCGTGCCGAGCGTGTTCATCACGCCGAGTGCGGTGTACAGCAACGAAGTCGTGACGCCCTGCGCCTCCGCGGGCACGGCCTCGATGACGAGATTGTTGGCTCCGGCGTAGAGAAATCCCAGTCCGATGCCCATGAGTGCGGCGATCACTACGATCAGGACCGGCCCGTTCAACTGTCCGAAAAGGATCAGCACTACCCCACCGAGGGTGCCGGCAATCGAGGTGAGCAAAGCAGTTCTCGGCGCGAATCTCCGGCACACCCATCCGGCGGCATAGCCGGCGGCCGCGCCGACCAGGCCGAACGGCAGGCCGTAGCTTACCCCGTATTCCAACGCGTTCATGCCGAGACCGCGTTCCGCCACGCCGGGCACATGCGGAGTCCTGAGCAGTTGCGGGATGAGCACGGAACTGTTGGCGGTGGTGACGAAAATGGCGGTGCCCGAAGCGAGCAATGTCAGCCATACCTTGGGTTGAGACGCCAGCGCGAGATCGATCAACGGTTCGGCGCGGCGGCGCTCGACGAGCACGAAAAGCACCAGCAGCACCACCGAAAGCGCCACGGCGTAACCGAGATACTCCTTCTCGACCAGGCCGAGCACGAGCACCGCCATCCCGCCGCCGAGCAGCAAGCCACCGGCGACGTCGATACGGCGTTTGATCCGCACCCGGGTTTCGGGGACGACGAGCAGCACGAGCGTCGAGACGACAACGTCGTAGCCGAGCGTGAACCAGAAGGCGCTGCGGAACCCATAGGCATCAACCAGATACCCGCCGAGCAGCGGACCGCCGAACGCGGCGACGCCGGTGCCGACCCCGAGCGCGCCGACCCCGAGCGGCACCAGCCGCGGCGGGAAGAGGTCGCGGATGAGGCCGTAACCCGCGACGTACGCGACGACGAAAGCGGACTGGAGCACGCGTCCGGCAAGGAAAAGCCAGTACACCGGGGCCAGTGCGCAGATCAGCGATCCGGCGCCGAACATGACGGCCGCGGCCAGGAGGACTTTCTTCTTGCCGTGCGTGTCGGCGAGTTTCCCGGCGATCGGGAGGAACACGAGCGACGCGACGAAGACGACGGTCATCACCAGCGCCACCTGGCCGGTCCCGAAGGCGGCGGCGATGTCGGGCAGGCCCACCCCGACGAGGGTGAACTCGAAGTTGGCGTTCTCGGTCAGGAGCGCGATCGCCACGACGATCGCGACGTAATACCCTCTCGACCGCTCTGCGGTGCGCGGTTCCACAGCCATGCGCACCGATGTAACCGGCGGTCCGTCCGGATTGAGCGGGTCAGTCCCGCTGTCCGGGACTCAGTCCGCCAACCGGTCGAGCGCTTGCTTGAGCTGCGGGATCCAGGCCTCGTGCTCGGGCTTCATCAACACCGAGCGGAGGATGGTGACGGTCTCGGCGTCGCGTTCGACGTCCGGGTGCAGTGCGGCGAACGCGTCCGCGTCAACCCGCAAAGTGGACAGGTACAGTGGATTGTCCTTGTCTGCCATGCCCTTCTGGAGGATGGTGTTGGCGGCTTCGGTGATCTCGCTCATCCGGGTCCGTCGCGGCCAGTAGGCGACAATGTCCAAAGTGGGCTCAAGGTGCAGCGCGAACCGGTCGGATTCCTTGAGCAGTCCGGCAAAGTCGTTCGCCGCTCGACGGCACGCGGCCAGCAACCGGCCGAGGCCGCGGTCGCGTTCCAGCGGGAAGGCTTGCAGAGTAAGCCAAAGCGCTCCGGCGGCAGCACCCGCGCGGGAGCATTCCAGGGAGATCTCCCCGAGGTGCAACTCGTCGGAAGTGAAGTAGGTATAGGGAGAATCGTGTTGGTAGAACCGGCCGACCGCCGGGTCGGCGAACAGCACCGCACCACAGCCGTACGGCTGAAGCCCGTGCTTATGCGGGTCCACGACAACGGAATCGCACGAGCCGATCGCACGGTAGGCCTCGTACTCGCCCAGCAGAGTGTAGAACCCGCCGTACGCGCCGTCGACATGCAGGCGGACTCCGTACTGTTCTTTCAGCGCGAGGGCCTGCTGGATGTCGTCGACCGCCCCGAGCCCGGTCGTTCCCGGGGTCAGCACCACCGTGCCGACCCCACCGCCGCGGACCTCGGCTTCGACGGCGGACAGGTCAACGCGTCCGTCGGGAAGTGCCCGCACCGCACGGGATTCCACGCCGAGCACCTGGCACATGCGGCCGTGCGTGTAGTGCGCGTCCCGCGAATGGACGACCGCTTTGCCCGGAGCCAGTTCGCGGGCGACCCAGAGGGCTTCGAGGTTCGCGATCGTCCCGCTGGAGGTGAGGTGGCCGAGCGACGGCTGCGCGAACCCGAACATCCGCGCCAGGTCGGCGACGACCTCGACCTCCATCGGCGAGGTGGCCTGCGAGGCGTCGAGCGCGTGGTTGTTCGGGTTGACCACCATCGCGGCTAGATAGGCGGCCACCGCGACCGGATGCGGCGGTTTGAGCATCTGCCCTGCGTAGCGGGGGTGGAAGAAGGGGAAGGACGCGTCCATCCTCGCGGCGTAGTCTTCGAGCAGCGCGGGGAGATCGACGTCCGGTTCGCTCGCCGGGGACGGGGTGAACGGACCCCATTTGCGTTCCCACGCCTCGACGCCGCGGAGAGCCTGGTCGATCAGTTCGCGCCGGTCCATGCGTCACCTCGTCGGTCGCTGGTTGCTGCCTCGGGCACCCTACCGACTTGCTCGAAACGGATGAGCCTTCTCGCACCCGCGTTCTAAGGTGTGACGACGTTTCTTTCGCGCGGTGAGGAGCTTTCCGATGACTGACGAACCCCGTCCGCAGGGAATGCCGCCGGCCGGGCCCCCGCCGCAGTGGACCGGGCAGCCGCAGCCATGGCCGGTCCAGCCGAATGCCCAGCAGTACCCCGGCTACTCCCCCTATCCGCCCGCCCTGCCCGCTCCGGCGAACGGCGTATGGCTGGGGGTGTTGTCGCTGGTGCTGGGCGTGCTCGGCTGTGTGGTTCCGTTGCTGCCGATCGACCTGAGCGGCGTCCGGGCGTACCTCGCGCTCCCGTTCGGACTGGCCGGCCTGGCCTGCGGACTCGTCGGCGTCATCGGACGGCACACGGGCAAGCCGGTGTCGGGGGTGGGCATCGGGGTGTCGGCGATCGCGCTGGTGCTCGGCGTGATCATGCTCGGCAACCAAGTCGCGGGCTGACGTTCTGCCCTGAGCGGAACCGCTGTCGCCGGAGGCCCCGCGGATGCCAGGCTGGGCCCATGGCGGACATCCTTCCTTTCCACCAGCGCCGCGCCCCCGCCCGGGACGACGAGGCGGAACCCCTGTGGCGCGAGGTGCTCGGCCGCAGTCTCCGCGCCGCCCGGGAAACCCAGGGCGAGCGGCTCGTCGACGTCGCCGAGCGGGCCGGGATCTCGCCGCAGTACCTGTCCGAGATCGAACGCGGCCGGAAGGAACCGTCGAGCGAGATGATCGCCGCGGTGACCGGTGCGCTCGGGGTGAACCTGGCCGGTCTGCTGAGCGGGATCGCCGGGGACATGCGGCGGATCAGCGTGGTCGGACCGCGGCCCGCGCGGCGTCCGGCCGGCCCGGTGCTGATGGCGGCTTGAGCCGCTGAGCGGGATCGCCGGGAACAACGCGCTCGAACCGCGGCCCGCGCATCGCCCGCCGGACGCGTGCTGAAGACGCGCTGAGCCAAGGCAAGCCGGACCCGCGCTCACCACAGCCTCGCGCACGGCAGCCTGAGCGCGAAACCCAGGCCAGTACTCACCGCAGCTCAAGCGAAGCCGCAGGCCGGAACCCCAGACCGGCCTGCGTCCCCGCCTCACGGACGGGCCGCGATCACCTGGTCCGCGAGCCCGTACTCCACCGCCCCGGCCGCGTCGAAGACCCGGTCGCGGTCCGTGTCGTGCCGGAGTTCCGCCACGTCGTGGCCGGTGTGCCGGGACGTGATCTCCTCCAGTTGCGTGCGGACCCGGATCACCTCGTCCGCTTGCAGGATCAGGTCGGGGATCGTCCCGCGGCCCTGTGCGGCGGGCTGGTGCAGCACCACCCGCGCGTGCGGCAGCACCGATCGGCGGCCGGCCGCGCCTGCGGCCAGCAGCACCGCGCCCGTCGCCACTGCCTGGCCGACGCAGGTCGTCGCCACCGGGGCCTTGATGAAGCGCATCGTGTCGTACAGCGCCAGCATCGCGGCCGGGTCGCCGCCCTCGGAGTTGATGTACAGGTTGATTTCCTGCTCCGGGTTGTCCGACTCCAGGAACAGCAACTGCGCGATCAGCGCGTTCGCGACGCCCGAGTCGATCGCCGTGCCCAGGTACACGATCCGTTCGGACAGCAGGTGCGAGTAGACGTCCATGATCCGCTCGCCGCCGGGGCTGCGAGTGATGACGTTCGGGATGGTGTAGGTGCTCATGCGCGTACCCCCAGGCCCATCGCGTGCGTGCGCACCGGCACGACCTGCTCCAGGCGGTCGACGATCTGGTCGATGAAGCCGTAGTCCCGCGCCTCGGCGGCGGTGTACCACCGGTCGTGCAGGGAATCGGCGAAAATCCGGTCGAACGGCTGCCCGGTGTCCTGTGCGGTGAGGCCCAGCACGGTGTCCCGGGTGTAGCGCAGGTCGTCGGCCTGCACCTCGACCTCCACGGCCGAGCCGCCGATGCCGGCCGATCCCTGGTGCATCAGGATTCGCGCGTGCGGCAGGGCGAATCGCTTCCCGGGAGTGCCCGCGGACAGCAGGAACTGCCCGGCGCTGCACGCCAATCCGAGTGCGAGCGTCGAAACGTCGCACGGCACCAGGCGCATCACGTCGCGGATCGCGAGCATCGACGGGACCGAACCGCCGGGCGAGTGGATCCACAACGCGATGTCCTTGACCGGGTCTTCGCCCGCCAGGGACAGCATCTGGGTCGCGAGGACCGTCCCGTTGTCGTCGTCGAGCACGCCGTCCAGCACGAGGACCCGCTGGCTCAGGAACCGTTCCCGGAGCCGCTGGTCGAACATCGGCGGAGTCGATTCGTTGGTCATGCCTCGACCTTGCCGCCGCGGGCCCGGCCGCCGCCGCTTTCTCTGCCGACGGCAGATCTGCTGTGAGCAGCGCGGAACGTCAGGCGGTTTTGCGCACCAGGTTCGTGTACCCGGCCAGCGCGAGCGTCGCCAGTCCCCACACCGCGACCTGCACGCCCCAGATCGCCGCGGTGAACACCTGCCCGGACACACTCGCGGTATCGAGGTCGCACCGGCTCCGCAACCCGGTCGGCGCGATCGGCAAGCCCCGGTCGAGCCCCAGGCCGATCAGTTCGACCGGGGAACACGCCGTCCCGGTCGCGACCCGTTGCGCCGCGTGGTGCCCGGGCTGGGTTTCCGTTGCCCCGGCCCACAATCCGAGTACTCCGGCCGCGACGAGCGCGAGCAGCAACGCCGCCGCCGTGCGCCGGGCGCGGTAGCCGTATCCGGCCAGCGTGCCCCAGATCCAGTGGAACAGCCGCGACATCCGCCCGCCGAGTGCTTCCGGCGAACGGCGGCGCAGGTCGTCCTGTTGCGCGATCAGGATCGTGCGCGCGTTGCCGTCGTGGCCCGCGGTCCGTTCGACTGCCGCCAGCTTCTGGTAACCGGTGGCGTCGTAGTACTCGGTGTGACACCGAAGCAGATGCAGCCACCGCCGCCAGCCGAACGCCGGATCGATGGCGGTGCAGGTGAATCCGTCCAGCCAGGCCAGTTCGGAATGATCGCACTCGGCGCTCGTGCTGCCTTCGGGACACACGAGGTCGCCCGGCATGAACACTGTGGTGGCTTTCGCGTCGGAGAGCCCGAGCAGCCGTCCTTCCGGCGACGTGATCCGCGTGGTCGCGGAGAACTCGAGCTGCCCGCCGATCTGCGCGCCCTGCAACCGCATCGCGCCGATCTCGCCCTTGCCGCTCAGCTCCGAATCCCGGATCAGCATGCTGCGCGCGACCGTCAGGGTGTCCGCCTCGACGGCCGGTCCGAGGTCGTTGGAAACCTTGATGCTTTGGCATTCCAGCGGACCGCCGACGCTCGCGCCGTTGAGGTGGATCGCGCCGTCCGCCGACGAGCCGGTGATCCGGGTTCCCCGGTGCAGGTACAGCCCGCCGCCCAGTTCCGCCGAACTCGCCTCCAATGCGAGCCCGGCCGGATTGACGATGTCCGCGTCCCGGCAGAGCAGGCTCCCGCCGAGGTGCGCGCCGATCAGCCGGATCGCCCCGTCCGGGCTGTCTCCGGTGATCCGCACGCCGTCGGACAGGTGCAGGTCTCCCTCGATCCGCACCCGCGACGCGTGCAGGCCCGGCATCCGCCCGCCGATCAAGTACAGGTGCGGCAGCCTCGCCTGGCGCGCGAGCACCGGCTGGTCGAAGACGCAGGTGAGCAGCATGAGTCCGGCGGTCGCGGAGACGCCGTCGAGGTTCAGTTCGCCGGTGATGCGCGCCCGCGCCAGCATGATCCCGCGCGGATCGAGGTCGCCGTGCCTGCCGAGCAGCAGGTCGCGCAGGACCGCCGCCCGCACGAGGTGGTCCGGGCTTTCGGTTTCGGCCAGGTCGTCGACGTCGATCTGGTCGGCCCCGAGCAGTTCGCCTTCGCGGGCCGACTCGACCAGACGGCGTTCGAAGTCGCTGAGATCGGTCGTCCTGGGCGCGGTCACGCCGAGATCATGCCTGGTCCGGGGTTCAGTCGCGACCGTTTTCGAGCTGATCAGCGAGGTCCGCGAGCCTGTCGGCGTGGAGGTCGAACCGATCGGCGGGGCCCGGCGGATCGCCGACCGGGCGGCTGACGTACGCGGTCCGGAACCCAGCTTCTTGCGCGCCTCGCAGATCCCAGGCGTGCGCGGCGACCATCAGCAGCCGCTCCGGTGCGCGGCCCGCGACGTCGATAGCGAGCTGATAAACGTCCGGAGCGGGCTTGTAGGTGCGAGCGTTCTCGGCGGAGAGCACGGTGTGCCACCGCAGTCCGGCGTTCGCGCACAGGTCGAGCAACGCGGTCCGGCTCGCGTTGGACAGTCCGACCAGCGGGAACCGTTCGGCGAGGCGAGCGAGGCCGTCCACAGTGTCCGGCCACGGCGGCAGTTGCCGGGCCGCGAGCGCCAACTGGGCGGCGTCGCCAGCACCGACCGCGTCGGCGACGGCTTGCGCGGCTTCCCGGTCGATGACGTCGCTCGCGACGTACGGTCGCTCCCCGGCGACGATGCGGCCCTGCTCCTGCTCGACGTGCTTCTGCCACACCGAAAGCAGCTCTTCGACCTCCGGGCCAGCGAGCGACGGCGCGAATTTCCGGATTCCCGCACGGATTCCGGCCGGTTCGTCGACGAGCGTGCCCAGCACGTCGAACACGAGCACCTCGATGTCCATGATCGCAACCTATCCGGACGTCCTGCCCAGGGCAACCAGCACCGTTCGCAGCCAGCGCCCGTATTCCGCCGCGGCCCAGCCGTGCACGCGACGCAGATGCACCATCGTGTCCGCGCACAGCAAGGCATCCGTGGTGCTCGCGAGTTGCTCTATGTCCACAGTGGACTCAAGAAGACCGTCATGCGTCGCGCGGGACCAGAACTCCCGGCACAGTCGTGCTGTCTCGCGTCGCCCGGACTGCGCCGCCTCGGCGATTTCCGGCTCCGCGCCTTCGGCCTGTGCTGCCACTTCGAGCAACGCTCCGGCGCGGTCCGCGATTCCAACCGTGACGTCGGCGAGCGCGTTCAACCGTTCGGCCAAGGTCCTGGCGGTCATCGCGTCCTGCGCTCGCGGCCGGTGCGCGACGTCGATCGGCTCCGCGTCCCCGACGAGCGCTTCGTCGATCACCCGCCGGAACAACGCCGCCTTGGTGCCGAAGCGGACGTACACGGTCCTCGGCGCGACCCCGGCCTGGCGCGCGACCTGCGTCAGCGCGGTGGCCGCATAGCCGTGCTCCAGAAACAGCTCCCGCGCCGCGGCGACGACGAGCGCCTCGGTCCGGGCGATCCGGGCGGCCCCGAACTCGGCCCTGGCATCGGCCTTGACCTGGTCTTTCACCAGATGCATCATAACTACATTGCAGTTGGACTGCATCAGTGGAGGCCGACGATGATCCCCACCCTCGACGGAGTGCATCACCTGAAGCTGCCGGTGGCCGACCTCGACCGGTCGGCAGCCTGGTACGCCGACCGGCTCGGCTACGCGATCGCCCTCGAATTCCGCCGGCACGGCCGCCGGACCGGCGTCACCATGACGCATCCGCGCGGCGGACCGGATCTCGGACTCGTGCTCAACCCGGACCTCGCCCGCGCGGCGGCCGGGTTCGACTACTTCTCCATCGGCGTCCCCGACCGGGCCGGCCTCACCGAACTAGCCGACGATCTCACCCGCCGCGGCGAACAGCACGCGGGCGTCCACTTCGCGACCCTCGGCTGGATCCTGCCCGGCCTGCACGACCCGGACGGGCACGAGGTGCGCTTCTACACCACCGAATCGCACACCACGCTCGACCCGGCGAAGCCGCTGGTGGTCGACGACGCGATCGCGTCCGCGCGAGCCGCTGAACAGGTCTGGCTCAGCCAGCGTTAGTCCACTGCGGACGCTTTCCGCAGCGCGAAGAACGCCGCGACCACCACCGCGAGCCCGATCACGTATGCGAGCACCAGCAACCCGACGCGTCCGCTGAAGTTGCCGCCCACCGGCGGAAGCACCACGGAGAACACCGCGACGAGCGTGATCACCACGGACCGCACGCGGCCGGCGGGCAGCGACGCGGCCAGCGGAATCACCGCCCACAGCAGATACCACGGCTGGACGACCGGCCCGAAGACCACGACCGCGCTCAGCATCAGCCCGAGCGAGCGGACCGCGTCGATCCGGCCGGTCCACTGGCGTTGCAGCACCACGACGATCCCGGCGGCGGTGAGCACGTACCCGATGATCTTGCCGACACCGATCATCGTCTGCGTGAGGTGCGCGCCGAACAGCGAACCGATGCCGCCGACGAGGAAGCCGAACCAGTTCGTCGGCGCCATCCAGCTGTTGACCTCCCCCGAGGTCGTCAGCGCCGAGACCCAGCTGAACCCGATCCCCGACGCGAGCGAAACCGCCGCGGACACCGCCGCGAAGACGAGGACCATCGCCGCGCCCGCGAGCAGGAATTCGCCGATCCGCCCGCGCCGGCGGGCAATCGCCGTGCCGACCGCGGCCAGCGCGACCAGCGCGGGCACCTTCACCTCAGCACCGAGCGCGATGAGCAGCACCCCGCCCGCGAGCGGCCACCAGCGGATCCGGTCGCCCACCGCTTCCAGCGCGATCGCCACCCCCGCGAGCATCAGGCCCAGCATCAGCGAGTCGTTGTGCATCCCGGCGACCACGTGCCACAGAACGAGCGGGTTCAGCACGCCCAGCCACAACGCGACCCGCGGCGACGCTCCCGCCGCGGCCGCCAGCCGAGGCACTGCCCACGCGATCAGCACCAGCCCGGCCACCTCGATCAGCCGATGCAGTGCGACGCCGACGATCGGATTCCCGCCGGACACCTGCGCGATGACCCGCTCGACCGCGCCGAACAACGGCCCGTACGGCGACGGCGTCTCGCGCCAGTAAACGCTGACCCGGCCGACGATGTCCGACGCCGAACCCAGTGCCTGCCGCGGCCCGACGACGTTGAGGTCGAACCCGTGCGCGGCCACCGCACCCTGCGCGAGGTAGCTGAAGACGTCCCCGCTGAACAGCGGCGGCACGACGAGCAACGGCCCGCACCACAACGCGAGCGTCCGCTTCAGCCAGCCCGCGTCGGGGAGGTCCGCGGCGAGGATGCGGCCGCCGAGCAGCGCCCATGCGAGCACCACCAGCCCGGCACCGGCGATCCCGCCCGCGAACGGCAGGACCCCGGGCATCCCGGCGGCCCCGGCGTACACCGCGACGGCGAGCAGCAGCACCCCGCCGAAGCCGGTCCAGCGAAGACTCGCCGCGGACGCGAAACTGAAGAACCGCACGGGCCGCGAGAGCGTGACCGGCTGACTAGACATGCGCCGATCGTAGTAGCCGCCGCCTCCGCGACCCCGGCTACCGGTCCGTGCAGGACTCCTTGCGGGAATCTGATTCCGGCAAGGAGTCCTGCACGGACCACGATGAGTCTACAAAGGACTGAGTCAGTTCTGGTCGCGGGTGAGCACGCCGCACGCGAACCGGGAGCCCGCGTCGCCGGTCGCCTTGGTTTTTTCATCCGGCACCGGTGCGCCGGGGTCACCCCGGACGCTGTAGCGATCGGCGGGAATGTTCGCGAAGTTGTCGGACTTCGAGTGCACGATGATCGCGGTGCCGTCAGGACCGAAAAGCTGGTCCAGAGTAAAGGTGTCCAGCACGAACTTGAGATACCCACGACCGTTCGACCGGACCTGCACCGGCGGCAGCTGCCCGATCGGCAGTCCGGTGTGGTGGTCCATCGGCATCAAGTGGCCGCCCGCCGCGGTGAACGGGTTCTTCGGATCGCCGACGGTGCAGTTTCCCTTTTCGTGGACGTGCATGCCGTGGAAACCGGGCGTGAAATGACCGGTGAGGTACACCTCGACCCAGACGGCGTGCGAGCGGTTGTCGGCGGTGAACCACGCGGAGCCGACCTCGTCGCCCTTCGCGTCCTTCAGCGTGGCGGAGGCGGAGTCGCCGTCGCGATAGGCCGAACCGGCGGGTTGCCGGGCGGTGTCCGGCGACTGCTGGCCGATCTGGCTGCTCGCCGCTGGCGCCACACCCATGACCAGTGCGCAGGCACCCAACGCGCCTGCCACCAACTTAGTTCTGCGCACGGTATCTCCCTGAGGGCACTGGTGATCTATGACCGATACAGAATCGGGCCTCCCCTTCTCGGTGACCAGGGGCCAGATGGAACTAAAAGAATCCGGCACGCGGCGGAATGTCCATCTTTCGCGGGACTGCCGTTCAGGAAGAATGTTCGGCGATCAGCCGCTTCATCGTCTCGTACACCGGTTTCGGGGAATAATCGTCGCGCAGCAATCCGAACCGATTCTCTCGCGGACCGCTCGACAATCCGTCCCGCAGCCCGAAAATCTCGTAGGTGTCCACCCCGGCCTCAGCAGCCAGCTCGAACACCGTGCGCGCGACGGATTCCATCACGCGCACCTGTTGTTCCTCCGAATTCTCCGGTCCCGTCGGCCAACCGGTCTCGGTGATGTGCATCGGCACAGTCGCTGGGATACCAATCGCCGACGCGGATTCGCGAAACGACCGCACGACGTGGGTCACCGCGCCGGCCAACGCGTCGGCAGGCACCGGACGGAATACGTCCGGAAAGAAGTCCAAGCCGAGGAAGTCAATGCGATTCAGTACTTCCGGGTCTACCGCCGAGCGCACCGCGTCCCAGAACGGATCGCCGGACAGCGCGACCGCGGCGTTGAACCCGATCATCACGTCGACCCCCAGCCGCGCCCGCTCGTCCAGCGCCGCCGCGAGCCCGGCCCCGAGCGCTTCGTAGCAACCAGGACTGCCGCCGTCCAGCGGCGCGGCCACATTGACCTCCTCGCAGACCTGCAGTTTCCCGCCGCCCAACTCGGCGACCTCGCGAACCGCGGCCCGCACCGCGTCCGCGAACCCGTCCGGATCGACCTCCGGACTGCCGTAACCGAGCACGTAGTCGACCACCCGTCCGTCGCCGAGGTACGGCACGGGGTCAGGCGGCGTCGGTTCGTGCGGGCCCCGATAGCTGCGATAGCACCGCACGTAGAACCGTTCCGTGCCCTTCGCGAGGTCCCGCAACGCTTCCGCGGTCCGTTCGACGTCCTCCGGCGGCGCGTCGATGAAGGTTTCCAGCCGCACGAGATCCGTGCTGACCACGCCGGGCCACACGCCAAAGGCGATCATGAGCGTCTCCTCCAGTAGTCGTATACGAGCAATGTACTCGTATACGACTATAGTGCGCTACCCTGGTCCGGTGCCGACGAACGCTCTCGACAACCCGCTCGTGCTGCCGATGCTGGGCCTGCTCGTGGAAACCCCGCGCCACCAGTACGCGCTCCTGCGCGAGCTGCGCACGCGCTATCCGTTCCTGAACCCGAAAACGTCGACCGTGTACACACTGGTCGGCACGCTGACCCGGAACGGGCTCGTCGAACCGGACGGCGAGGGCGACCCGCGACCGGTGCGGCTGACCGAGACGGGTCTCGCCGATTTCCGCGGACGGATCGAACGGCAACTGCGCGACGCCGACCCGAACCTCGATTCCCGGTTCCTGATCGCGCTGGCCTACCTCGGCGCGCTGCCGCCCGCCCGCGCGGTGACGCTGCTGCGCGACCGGGCGGAACGGGTCAGCGGGCAGCAGCGAGAACTGTCCGCGACGCTCGATAACGCCGATTTGCCGGAAATGCAGATGATCGAGGTGCATTTCCTGGTTTCCCGCCTCGCCCACGACGCCGCGTGGCTCGCCCGCACCGCGGCCCGGATCGAGAGCGGAGACCTCGTCCCGCCCCGGTGATCACAGCTTTCATCGTGATTTCATCGCCGCCCTTTACCGTGCGCGAGTGCCTGGCGACAGCCTGCCGGGCAGAGGCGAAGGTGGGGGTATGACCGGCGAATCCGGATCAGTGGCCGACGCGGCGTCGGCCGGGGTGGAGAATCTGGCGGACTCGGCGCTCGCGGGACTCGACAAGGCGGGGCCGGTCGGCGACCTGGCCAAACCGGTCGTGTCCGCGCTGCGCAACGTGTGGGAGGGCTACTTCGGGGCCCCGATCCCGCCCGGCAGCACCAACTGGAACGCCTACACGCACCAGCAGCTGTACCAGATGCTGTGGGAGAAGGCCGACGTCGGCGACGTCAGCACGGTCGCGGCGGAATGGCAGCGGCACGGTTCGGAAATGCGCTCGCACGCCGATTCGCTCAAATCGCAGCAGGGGACGCTGCACGAGAACTGGAGCGGACAGGCCGCCGAACGCGCTTCCGGACGGCTGGGCTCGCTCGGCGAGCGCGCGTCCGGGATCGGCGACCGCGCCGGGACCGTCGGCGGCGCGGCCCAGAACGCGGGCGATTCGCTCGCCGTCGCGCGCAACACCATGCCGAAGCCGCCGGGCGACCCGACTGGGGGCGCAGTCGCCGCCGCGGCGGCCGGAGCGGGTGCGGGCGCGGTCATCGGCGGGATCCTCGGCGCCGGTGCCGGCGGGATCGGCGCCGGTCCGGGTGCGCTGATGGGCGCGGCGATCGGCGCGGTCGCGGGCGGCGGGGCCAGCCTGTTCGCCGCGAACGTCGCGGCCGCCGAACAGAAAGCCGAAGCGGTGCACGTGATGCAGCGCTACGAAGCCAGCCTGCACAAGAGCTCGCGCGCCATCAATCCGCCGCCCGCCGGGTCGACGACCGCGGATTCCTACGGCGCGGACGAGTCGACCAGTGCGTCGAGCTACGTCGGTCCGCTCGGCGGAGCCGGGACCGGCGCGGGCGGCAGCATGCCGTGGGGCGCGCTGACCACCGCGGCGCCGGTCGAATCCGGGATGGCCGCGGGGATTCGCTCCGCGCTCGGCATGGAGGGCGCGCTGCTCGCCCGCAACGCCGCGATGGCGGAGATGGCCGCCGCCCGCGCGGCCAACGGCAACGGCATGATGCCCGGCCGCGGCGCGGGAGCCGCCCAAGAGGAGGAAGAGGAGCACAAGAACAAGATGCCGGTCCTCGACCAGCCGCTCCTGCACCCCGAAGACAAGACCATCAGCCCGGTGATCGGGCTGTGACACCCCGGAAAGACAGGAGTTTCCGATGACCGGCCACGAGGTCGCCCCGAACGCGCTGGACCGGCAGGTCGCCGCGCTCGGCAGACTCGGCGAGCAGACCGGGGAACTCGTCGGTTCGGCGGGACGGCTCGCCGACCGGCTCCCGCAGCTCGGCACCGCGCCGCCCGCACTGCACCTGGCGCAGCGGCTGCGCGAGGCCGCCGGGCACGCCGGGCTGACCGGCGAACTGGGCGCGGCGGACACCGAGCTGACCGGGTTCCACGAGGCGCTGCGGGCCGGTATCCGGCGCTATCAAGAGCACGAATCCGGGGTACAGGAAGCGTTCCAGCGGCTCGAACGGCAAGCCGAATGACCGCCGTGCTGCCGCGTACCGGCGACGAGACCGTCCACATCGGACTCGTCGAGGCGGACCTGCTGGCCGCGCACGCCGGGGCGAGCTGGCCGTATCCCTTGCAGGTGCCGTCTTACGGCCGGATCGAGGGCGAACGCGAGATCCTGTTCGCCACCGCCGGACAGGCGCTGCAAGCACGTGGTCTCGCGGACGAATCCGGGCCGGACGGTCTCGCCGCGGAAGCCGTGACCGCGCTGCGCGAACGCCGCGGCATCGTCGATCTGGTGGTGGCGGACGCCGAGGGGGCGACCGCCGTCACCGCACTCGTCTACCGGTCCTCCGCGCTGATCTGCCGTCAGCGGCTCGAGGCGGACACGCTGTCGGTGCGCCGGGTGGACGAGACCGCGCTGGTGGACGCCGTCCTCGCGGAAATCCCGCAGGTCGAGGCGGCCCGCACGATGCCGGTCACACTGCCCGCGCACGCGGTCAAGGAGGCGATGGCGCTCACCGACGACGAGGACGACACCTCCCGCGCACACCGGCTGCGCGACCTCGTCCGCGACAGCGGCGGAGACCCGGCGGCGCTGGACAGTCTCGTCGGCCTGGTCGTCCCGCTGACCGGGCGGGGCCAGCTCGGCGCGACCCGCGACGGGCGCACCAGGGCGGGCCGCGAACTGTCCTGGATGGACGGACCGCGCGGCCGCGTCCGGGTCAACCCCGCGCGCGACGGCTGGCTCAGCGTGAACTCGCTGCGCCAGGCCGATCTGCGCTTCGCCCTCGGCGAGCTGGCCACCGCCGCGCGGCGGCCGTGATGACCGCACCGAAAACGACCGGAGGATCTTCCGTGCCGATCCAAGATTCGGCGGCCTGGCTCGCCGACTACCAGAAAAACCTCTCCCGGATGCAGGCGAACGCCGAGGCCGCGAGCGCGAGCCTCAGCCGCGTCGGCGGCCGGGCCGCGTCCCCGCGCGGCGAGGTCGAGGTCGAAGTGGGCCCGAGCGGCGCGCTGACCGACCTTCGGCTGAGCCCCGCCGCCCGCGCGCTGGAAGCCGACGCGCTCGCCCGGCTCATCCTCGCGACCGTGCACGACGCGCACCGCCAGGCCGGCGCGCAGGTCGTGGACATCATGACCGACTACGTCGGCGACGGCCCCGCGCTCCAGCTCGTCCGCGACAACCTGCCGGTCGAGGCCGCTCCCGCCGCGCCGCGCCAGGAGGACGACTACTTCGCGAACCCGGGGATCATCTCGTGACCGCCGGCTTCGAGGTCGACCCCGCGCAACTGCGCCGGCACGCGGCCACCGTCGGCGATCTGGCCGACCGGCTCGGCAATGTCGCCCGCAGCGCCCCGTCCGGACTCGGCGACCAGGCGCTCGGCGTCTTCGTGCAGTTCCTCACCGCGGGCCTGCAATCGGCGGTCGGCAAGACCAACGACGCCGTCTCGCACGCTTCGTCCACTGTGGACAAAGTGAGCGCGAACCTCACGCAGGCCGCGGAAAGCTACGAGCGCCGCGACCAGGGCAACGCGGCCTCGCTGCCCGGGAAGGACCTACCGTGACGAGCACCGACTCCGGCCAGCTGCTGGCACACCTGAAGAGCACCGCGCAGGCGGTCGAAAACCACGACTGGGTGTCCGCCGGACTCGGCGGCGCGACCACCGCGCTCGACCTGCTCGGCGCGTCGCAGGACCCGCTCGCCGCGTTGACGTCCGCCGGGTTCGGGATGATCACCGAACTGGTGCGGTTCCTGGAAGAACCGCTGAAACAGTTGCAGGGCAACCCGGATTCGGTGTCGTCGCACTCGCAGGGCATGGAGGGCGGCGGCCAGCAGGTGTCCTCGGTCGCGGACGACTACCGCCAGTCGGCGGGTCCGGAAACGTCGGGGTGGAGCGGTTCTTCGGCTTCGAGCTACCGCGACAACAGCTCGCAGCACGCGGACTGCGTCGAGGCCGTCGGCCAGGCCGGTATCGCGATGGCCAAGGCGGCGACCGGGGCGGGGAAGGTCGTCGCGAAGGCGCAGCAGGAGGTCGGCGGGCTCATTTCGGAGGCTGTCGGGCAGATCATCCAGCTGATGACCCAGGCGTTCGCCGCCGCGCAGGCGACGTTCGGCGCGAGCATCGCGGCGGCGATCCCGCAGGCGGTGGCGATCGCTACGCAGTACGGCGGGCAGATCGCGCAGAAGCTCGGAGTTCTGCTGTCGGACTCGGACAATTTGCTGCAGCTCATCACCTCGGTGACCCAGGGGCTGGAAGCCGCCACGCAGCTGATGACGAAGCTCAGCGAGGCTTCGAAGAGCAGCTCTGGGGAGGAGCCGGGCACTGGTTCTTCTTCGGATTCGCGGTATCCGGCGCAGTACGCGAGTTCGTCGGAGTCGCAGTATCCGGCTTCGGAATACTCGGACTCGGACTCGGACGCCGATTCGGATTCGTCGGATTCCCAGTACCCGGGTCAGCACCGCCCGCGCACTCCGGTCAGCACTGCGCGGCAGAGCTGACGAGTTCGACCTCGAAGCCGTCGTCGTTCTGCAGGTACGCGGCATAGTGCTCCGCGCCGCCCGCATGGGGATGTTTCTCCGGAAACATCAGCTGCCACCCGTGCCGGGCGGCGCCGGCGGCCAGCCGCTCGACCGTCGCCGCGTCCTTGACGTGAAACGCCAGGTGATTCAGCCCCGGCCGACAGCGGTCGTGCCGGTCCGCGGTCAGTGCCGGGGATTGCTCTACCACGAGGTACGTCGGCCCGAACCGCCAGCTGCGTCCGGCGGCCCAGTCCTGGAACTGCTGGTATCCCAGTTCTTCCAGCAGCCATCCCAGCGACGCGATCGCGCGGCCGAGGTCCGGCACCCACAACTCGACATGGTGCAGGGTCCCGTGCGTGCTCAAGAGGGACCCCGATCCGAGCTGAGCACCACCCGCAACTCCCGGTTCAGCTCCGCCCCCGGCTCGACATCCAAGTCCGCCCGCAGCCGTTCCCGCATCCGCCGGTGCACCGCCAACGCGTCCGCCCGGCGGCCACCGCTGTGGAGCGCGCGCATCAGCAGCACCGCCAGCGGTTCCCGATGCGGATGCACCGCCAGCAACGCCGACAGCTCGTGCACCACGTCGTCGGTCCGCCCCAGCTTCAGCTGCAGCACCGCCTTCTCCTGCACCAACGTCAGCCGCCGCTCGGTCAGGCGTACGCGTTCTCCCTCGACGAACGGACCGGGCAGTCCGGCCAGCGGCTCGCCGTGGAAGAGGGCCAGTGCACCGTCGTACGCGTCGACCGCAGCTGCCGGGTCGTCGCCGCGGGTGGCGGTGGTGGCTTCCGAGATCCGGTCGGTCAGCTCGGTGACGTCCAGCCGCGCTCGCTCCCCGGCGAAGCGGTATCCGCCGCGATCGCTGCCGATGACCGAGTCTTCCGTCCGTTCACCAGCGCCGCGCAGGCATTTCCGCAGTCGGTGCACGTAGACCGGGACCACCCGGCCGCCGGTGCCGGGCGGCTCCAGGCCCCACACGCCGTCGAGCAACTCTCCTGGACTGACCGTCTCGCCGGGGCGCAGGACCAGCGCCGCGAGCAGCGCCTGTTGCCGTACTGGGCCCAGGTCCAGCAGGTTCGGTCCCCGCCAAGCCTGCAACGGGCCGAGCACGCTGAACCGCAACGAGTCCGGGTCGGCCGGAGCGGGAGCCGCGCCGGGGATGACCAGGCCGTGGTCGAAGGCGTAGACGATGGCCGCCGCCCGGTCGCGGAGGCGGAGTTTCGCACACACCCGCTCGAAGTGCGCCTCGACCGTACTCGCGGAAATCCCCAGCGTTCCGGCGATTTCCGCGTCCGTCAAACCCCGTGCCACCGCCGTCAGCACGGCCATCTCGCGCGGCGTCAGCAATCCAGGCGGCAGCACCGGACGATCGCCAGCCGCCTCGCGGTAGGTCGTGAGCACGCGTCCGGTGACCGCCGGGTCGAGCCACGCCTCACCCATCGCGACCGCTCGCACCGCGCGGATCAGGTCCTCCGCGGGCGAATCCTTCAGCACGTATCCGACCGCACCCGCACGCAGCACTCCGGCGAGCAGCTCGTCGTCATCGAACGTGGTCAGCGCGAGCACCGGCGGACGCGGGCCGGACGCACGCAGCCGTCGCGTCGCCTCGATGCCGTCGACCCGCTTCATCCGCAGGTCCATCACCACGACGTCGACCCCGCCGGCCGCTTCGAGCGCGGCCGGGACCTCGTCGCCGTCCGAGCACTCCCCCACCACCACGAACCCGTCGCGGCGCCGCAGGATCAACCGCAATCCGGACCGCACCAGCTCCTGATCATCGACGAGCAAGACCCGCATTTCGCCCGACGCTGCGGTCACGACGCGGCCTCGCGCGCCAACGGCACCGTCACGTCGACGACCCACTCGCCGCCCTCGGGTCCGGCAGTCAGCCGCGCACCGAGCTGATCCGCCCGCGCCCTCATGCCCGCCAGCCCCGAGCCGCCCTCGTTGCGCGCCGCGCCGCTATGTCCATTGCGGACAGTCAACCGCGCGTCCGCCGCATCGATCTCCAGCCGTACCAACGCCTTCTCCCCCGGTGCGTGTTTGACCACGTTCGCCAGCGACTCCTGGACGATCCGGTAGAGCCCCAGCCCCACCGTGCTGTCGACCGCCGACACGTCGCCCTCCAGTTCCCAGTCCGCGACCAGCCCGGCCGCGCACGTTTCGGCCACCAGGTCCGCGATGTCGCCCGCGCCGGGCAACGGCCGCGTCCCCGCCGACTCCTGCGCGAGCAATCCAACCGTGCGGCGGATATCGGCCATCGCCGCCCGCCCGATCCGCTCCGCCTCGGTGAGCGCCGCGACGGCCTCGTCGATGTCGCGATCCGTGCGCAACCCGTGCCGCGCGCCCGTGACGTGCAACAACGTGATGCTCAGCGAATGCGCGACGACGTCGTGCACTTCGCGCGCGATCCGCTGCCGCTCGCCGAGCATCGCCTGTTCGCGCACGGCCGCCTGCTTGCCGCGCTCGGCGTCGAGGGCGCGCACGTACCAGCGGAGCATGAACCCGGCGGCCATCCCCACCACCACCGCGAGCATGTACACCGGGAACCCGACCAGCCCGACGGTCAGCGCGGCCGCCCCGAGCACCGCGATCGCCCCGCCGGTCGCCGCGAACGCGACCCGCGCCGAAGCGATGGACCCCAGTTCGCCGGCGAGCACGATCAACGGCATCGGCGCGAAGTCCGGCACCACCGGATACGTCAGCAGCAGCCCGATCCCGGCGAGCATCCCGAGCGCCTTCACCCACGACGGCGCGAGCCGCCCGGTGCACACCCACAGCAGCGTCGAGGCCGTGACCAGCAGAAACCCGGCGATCGCGACCGGCAGCGCGGGCCCGACCCGCTGTCCGACCGCGACGACCAGCCCGATCACCGTGAAGGCGGTCGTCCCCATCGGAACCCACCAGGGCAGCGTGAGCCCGGACTGGGCCAAGCCGTCGGCCAGCCTGCTCCGCAAGCGGTCCCTCGCTGTCTCCCACACGAGGTCCAGCCTAGAAAACCGCGTCGGCGCCCGCCCGGTGTATCGGCGATACCATGCCGCGTGCGCTTCGCCCGTCTCCTCCTCCTGGCACTGCTGCCCCTCACCGCGTGCGCGACCGGGAAGGACGCGGTCAGCCGGCCGGACACCTTCGAATTCGTCTCGCCGGGCGGGCAGACGACCATCCACTATCCGGTGCCGCAACGCAAAAAGGTGGCGAACCTCAAGGGCCAGAGCCTGCGCGAGCCCGGCAAGGACCTCTCGCTGGCCGATTACTCCGGCAACGTCGTCCTGCTCAACCTCTGGGGAGCCTGGTGCGGGCCGTGCCGTGCCGAAGCGCGCACACTGCAGGACATCGCCGACTCCGGCCGCGACCGGGGGATCCGGGTGCTCGGCATCAACGTCCGCGACAACCCGAAGTACGCCGCGGACTTCGTCAAGGACCTCGGGCTCGGCTACGAGTCGATCTTCGATCCGTCCGGCCGGGTCGCCCTGCGCCTGCGCGGCCTCCCGCTGAGCGCGGTGCCGATCTCGCTGATCGTGGACAAGCAGCAGCGGGTCGCCGCGGTCTACCTCGGCGCGATCCTGCGGACCGACGTCCAGCCCACGCTGGACAGTGTGCTCGCCGAGTAGCCCGGCCAAGGTCCAGACCGTTCGGCCGGCGTGCGCATACCATGGGCGGATGACCGCGAGTGGCTACAACCGCCGGGAACGTCCCGCCAAGCCCGCGCTGAGCCGCGAGGGCATCGTCGCGGCCGCTCTCGACGTCGTGCGCCGCGAAGGGGCCGAACGCGTCACCATGCGGCGGCTCGCGAAGGAACTGGACACCGGCCCGGCTTCGCTCTACGTCTACGTCCGCGACACCGACGAACTCCACGCCGCGGTGCTCGACGAACTCCTCGGCGAAGTCCCCACCACCGCGAGCACCGCCGAAGACGACTGGCGCAGTCGCTTGTGGACAGTCCTGTCCACCTACCGCGACGTCCTGTACGCCCACCCCGGACTCGCCCGCGTCGCGCTCGTGACCCCGCTGAACGGGCCGAACTACCTCGCCGTCGTCGACACCGTGCTCGGCCTGCTCGCCGAGGCCGGGGTTCCGTCCGGCCCGGCCGCGTGGACAGTCGACCTGCTGCTGCTCGTCGCCACCGCCAGCGCGGTCGAGCACAGCACCCGCAAGAACCGCCCGGAAGCCGAACGCCAGCACGACGCGCTCGCCGAAACCGTCCGCGGCCTCTCGCCCGAAACGCATCCGAACATCGCCGCGGCGAGCGAGAACCTGTTCTCCGGCAACGCGGACACGCGTTCCCAGTGGGCGATCGACGCCCTTCTCAACGGCGCGCGCACCACCCCGCTGCCCGACTGAGGTTCCGCCGGCGCGGAGGCCCGTGCGAGCAGCCCCCGCGCTGCTGGAGAAACCTCGCCGAATGGTTCAAACCATTGTGAGCACGACGGTTTCCTGCGAGTCCATAATGGACCAGTACGCCGGAATAGCGGCGATAACGGGCGTAATGTCCGCTTGATCGATCCGCTCCAATTCGACAGTTGATGCACTCCCGCCTTTCGTAGGTTCCCGGAAAATTTCCGCCGATCTACCTTTGTCGTGGTCGGATCCACCTCCCCACCCTTTCCGATTTCTTTTTCTGCATGTCCACAAGGAGTACCAGAATGCAGATCAGAAAAACGTCCGCACTCGTTTCCCTGCTCGCCGCGGCCGGCCTGGCCGCGGCGATGGGCGCGACCCCTGCCACCGCGGCCGCCGCCCAGCACCACCCGCAGCACCTCAAGCACGGCCTCGGACTGAACGTCGCCGGACTGAAGGCCGCGCAGTCCAGGATGCACGCCCACGCGAACTCCGCGCTCCCGGTGCACCCGCGCACCACCGCCGAACTGCCGTCCAGCGGCGACCTCACCCAGTACGCCAACGCGCCCGGCGACCAGGGCCAGGTCGGCTCGTGCGTCACCTGGGCCACCGGCTACACCGGCTACGGCGTGCTGATGAACGAGCAGGGCATCAGCGGCGGCCCGATGGCCCCGATGTTCATTTACTCCCAGATCGCCAAGGGCAACGACCAGGGCACCTGGGCGAGCGTCGCGCTGCCGATGGAACAGCAGCAGGGCATCGACACCAAATCCGACTACTGGCAGGGCGATTTCGACTACACGACTCAGCCCGACCAGAACGAGAAAGCGAATGCCGCGCACTACAAGCTGTCCGGCTACACGCAATTGTCGACGAGCGGGGACGCGGCGCGCAACGACATCGAGAACGCCATTTCCCAGGGCGAACCGGTCGCGATCGGGTTCACCGTGCACCAGAGCTTCATGAACCTGGACTCGTCGACCGCGAGCGACTACTCGTACCTGCCCGGCGACTCGAACAGCGACCCGGTCGTCGGCGGGCACGAGGTGACCATCGTGGCCTACAACGACCAGGGCGTGAAGATCGAGAACAGCTGGGGATCCGGCTGGGGCGACAGCGGTTTCGTGACCGTGCCGTGGTCGTTCTTCAGCACCGGCGACGTCGACGAGGTCAACGCGATGGGCAAGCTCGTCCAGTCCTGACCCCCGCACCCGCCGAAAAGCCGTGAAGGGCCCCTTGAGGGAATCTGATTCCCTCAAGGGGCCCTTCACGGACCTAGGCTTTCAGGCGGAACTCAGACCAGGTCGTACCGGTCGTTGTTCATCACCTTGTGCCACGCGGCGACGAAGTCGCGGACGAACTTCTCCTTGGCGTCGTCGCTGCCGTAGACCTCGGCGACGGCGCGCAGTTCGGAGTTCGACCCGAACACCAGGTCGTTGCGGGTGCCGGTCCACTTGACCTCGCCGGTGGCGAGATCGCGGCCCTCGAAGGACTCCGCGTTCGGGCCCTCGCCGTCGGCAGGCTTCCACTCGGTGCCCATGTCGAGCAGGTTGACGAAGAAGTCGTTCGTCAGGGTGCCCGGCCGGTCGGTCAGCACGCCCGCGGCCGAGTTCTGGTAGTTCGCACCCAGCACGCGCAGGCCGCCGACCAGCACGGTCATCTCCGGCGCGCTCAGGTTGAGCAGGTTCGCCTTGTCCACCAGCAGGTACTCCGACGGCAGCGGGTTGGCCTTGCCGCGGTAGTTGCGGAACCCGTCGGCCTTCGGCTCGAGCGGCGCGAACGACTCGACGTCGGTCTGCTCCTGCGAAGCGTCGGTGCGGCCCGGCGTGAACGGGACGGTGAGGTCGACGCCGCCGTCCTTCGCCGCCTTCTCCACGCCCGCCGCGCCGGCCAGCACGATCAGGTCGGCGAGCGAGATCTTCTTGCCGCCGGTCTGCGCGCTGTTGAACGCTTCCTGGACGCCCTCGAGCGTGCGCAGCACCTGCGCCAGCTCGTCCGGCTCGTTGACCTCCCAGCCGCGCTGCGGCTCGAGGCGGATGCGGGCGCCGTTCGCGCCGCCGCGCTTGTCGCTGTGCCGATAGGTCGATGCCGATGCCCAGGCGGTGGACACCAGCTGCGACACCGAAAGGCCGGACTCGAGGATCTTCGCCTTGAGGTCCGCCACGTCCGCGTCGTCGACCAGCTCGTGGTCGACGGCCGGGACCGGGTCCTGCCAGATGAGCTCTTCCTGCGGCACCAGCGGGCCGAGGTAGCGCTGGATCGGGCCCATGTCGCGGTGGGTGAGCTTGTACCAGGCGCGAGCGAAGGCGTCCGCGAACTCGTCCGGGTTCTCGTAGAACCGGCGCGAAATCGGCTCGTAGATCGGGTCGAAGCGCAGCGCCAGGTCGGTGGTCAGCATGCTCGGCGCCCGGTTGAGGTCACCGGTCTCCGGGTCCGGCACGGTGTTCGCCGCGGCGTTGTTCTTCGGCTTCCACTGGTGCGCGCCCGCCGGGCTCTTGGTCAGCTCCCACTCGTAAGTGAAGAGGTTGTGGAAGAACCAGTTGCTCCACTTCGTGGGGGTGGGGGTCCAGGTGACCTCCAGCCCGCTCGTGATCGCGTCCCGGCCCTTGCCGCTGCCGAAGCTGTTCTTCCAGCCGAGGCCCATCTGCTCGATCGAGGCGCCTTCCGGCTCCGCGCCCACGTGCACGTCCGCGTCGGCCGCGCCGTGCGTCTTGCCGAAGGTGTGCCCGCCCGCGATCAGCGCGACGGTCTCCTCGTCGTTCATCGCCATCCGGCCGAACGTCTCGCGGATGTCGCGCGCGGCGGCGATCGGGTCCGGGTTGCCGTTCGGGCCTTCCGGGTTCACGTAGATGAGCCCCATCTGGACCGCGGCCAGCGGGTTCTCCAGCTCGCGGTCGCCCTTGTACCGCTCGTCGCCGAGCCAGGTGCGCTCCGGGCCCCAGTACACGTCCTCGTCCGGCTCCCACACGTCGGCGCGGCCGCCGGCGAAGCCGAAGGTCTTGAAGCCCATCGTCTCGAGCGCGCGGTTGCCTGCGAAGATCATCAGGTCGGCCCACGAGATCTTCTTGCCGTACTTCTTCTTGACCGGCCACAGCAGGCGGCGCGCCTTGTCGAGGTTCCCGTTGTCCGGCCAGCTGTTCAGCGGCGCGAACCGCTGCTGCCCGGCGCCGGCCCCGCCGCGGCCGTCGTCGATCCGGTAGGTGCCCGCGCTGTGCCAGGCCATCCGGATGAACAGCGGGCCGTAGTTGCCGAAGTCGGCGGGCCACCACTCCTTGGAGTCGGTGAGCACCGCGTCGACGTCGCGGGCGACCTCGTCGAGGTCGAGGCTCTGGAATTCCTTGGCGTAGTCGAAGCCGTCGTCCATCGGGTCCGCCACCGCGGGATGCTTCCGGAGGATCTTCAGGTTGAGCTGGTTCGGCCACCAGTCGCGGCTGCTGCCGCCCTCGGTCGGGTGCGCGAAGCGACCCGTGTGGACCGGGCACCCGCCAGCGGTCTCCTCGTTCATCTCGCCGACTTCGGCGTTCGGGGTGTCAGACACGGGAATCCTTCCGGAAATGAGAATCAGTTTGCTGCCGTCGAACAGGCGGGGCATCGGCCCCAGTAGACGACCTCGGCCTCGTCGATGACGAAACCGTGTGCTTCGGACGCGGTCAGGCAAGGCGCTTCCCCGACCGCGCAGTCGACATCCTCGATGGCACCGCACGAGCGGCACACGACGTGGTGGTGGTTGTCCCCTACCCGGGCCTCGTACCGCGCGACCGAACCGGGCGGCTGGATGCGCCGCAGCAGCCCCGCCTCGGTCAGCGCGCGCAGCACGTCGTAAACGGCCTGGTGGGAAACCTCGCCGAGATCCGCGCGCACCATGCCGATGACGGATTCGGTGTCCGCGTGCGCGTTGGCGTGCACGGCGGAGAGCACGGCCACCCGAGGGCGCGTGATCCGCAACTGCACTCCGCGCAGCAGCTGCTCGAAGTCCGCGGTCGTCGGCATGCCCCGGAGTCTGCCGGATTTTCTGGAATGAATCAAGAATCTGTCACCCACTCCGGTTGTCCTCCTCCTGGCGGTCGCTTGACAGCCCGGAAGGTCTACGGTGAGTAGACCAAAGAGACGTCCGACACATCCGAGGTGACGCCAGAAATGACCGAGGCCGTCGAATCGCCCAGTTCGCACCCGGTCGGGGTCGATATCACGCGAGCGAGCATTGCCCGGGTGTACGACGCCGCGCTGAACGGCACGAACAACTACGAGATCGACCGCAGGGTGCTCGACCAGGTGCGGACCGTGGCCCCGGAGGTCAACGACCTCGCCTGGGCCAACCGCAACTTCCTGATCCGCGCCTGCCGCTTCCTCGCCACCCAGGGCAGGGTCACCCAGTACCTCGACTGCGGTTCCGGCCTGCCCACCGCGGAAAACACGCACCAGGTCGTGCAGCGGATCATCCCCGAAGCCCGGGTGCTGTACGTGGACAACGACCCGGTGGTCCTCGCGCACGGGCGCGCGCTGCTCGAAGAGAACGACAACACCCGGTTCATCGAAGCCGACATCTTCAAGCCCGACCAGATCCTGCAGAACGAGACCGCGCGCGAGTTCCTCGACTGGACGAAGCCGATCGCGTTGCTGCACAACGGAACCCTGCACCACTACCTCGGCGACGACTACGAGGAGATGATGCGGACCTACGTCGACGCGCTGCCGTCCGGCTCGTTCGTGGTGGTCGCGCACTTCCTCGACCCGCAGACGCCCGAGCACAGCGAGATCGCCCGGCGGATGGAGGACAAGTTCACGCACAGCCCGATGGGCAGCGGCCTCTTCCGCACGTGGGACGAGATCGGCCGCATGTTCGGCGGCACCGAACTGGTCGACCCGGGCCTGGTGCTGTGCGAGGACTGGTGGCCGGACGGCCCGCGGTACCAGCCGCTGAACCAGGTCCAGGAATGCATCGCGGGAGGGGTCGGGCGGAAGGCCTGACACTCCCTCGGTTCGAGACCTCCCCGCGGCGTTCCGCGGGGAGGTTTTCTTTTGTCAGTCCAGGACCTGGTAGTCCAGGTCGGTCAGCGGCGAGTCCGGGTTGAGGGCGACGCCGACCGTGCGCAGGGTGTCGTCGAGAATCGACCAGACCCACCGCGCGAGCAGCTGCCGCAGATCGTCCCGGTCGATCCCACGCGGCGCGTCCAGCCAATGCGCCGTACTGGACTCGACCAGCCCCACCAGCCCGTACGCGATCGTCTCGCCGACCCGCTGGTCCGCGCCGAACAGGCCGAGGTAGTACTCGAACAGCACCGTCAGCTGCCGGGCGATCGCGGTTTTCACGTCCGCGACGACGTCGCGCGGGCCGGTCACCGACTGGCGCATCAGGTACTGGTACAGCGCGCGGTGTTCGGAAAGCCATTCGATATGCGCGCCGATCGTCGCGTGCACCATTTCGCGCGGCGTGCCGGAAACTCCCCACAGCGGAGCGAATTGCGCCCCGATCATTTCCGCCGCGCGCAACGCGATAGCGCGCTGCAGATCCGCGGTGTCGGCGAAATGCTTGTAAATGCGCGTGCGAGCGACGCCGGCCTCGTCGGCGATCTGCTCGGTGGACACCTCCGGCCCGAACCGGGCGATCGCACGCATTCCGGCTTCCACGAACTCCCGGCGCCGGCGTTCGCGCTGCCCTGCCCACCGGGTGGCCCGCCCGTCGGGCGGAGTACCTGAGGACGTCATCCGCGCGAGTGTATCGCCGGGTCACATATCGGATACGGCGCTGTACCTGTTACTTTGGGTATAGAGGGATGACTGTCAGTGGTCGAGGTTGCCTCGATGTAGCAGTCGCGTTCACCGCGGCCGTTGCGTTGGTGTGACCCAGATCATGGACCGGGAGTGCGTCATCGGCACGCGGGGAGCGAGTCGCGTCGATGAAGCGAGCGTCGCCCACAAGGGTGGCGTGCAGGGAGGAACACATGGACGGCGAACAGCACCGGCCCGAACTGTCCACCGGTCACCGGGTCACCTACCTGGTCGGCCAGCGCACCGGCAGGCGCCAGCTGTGCCGGCGCGGGGTGGTCACCGGAGCCCCGGTCACCGACGACGCCACCGCGGTCACCTGGGTCCCGGTCCAGGTCGACGGCCAGGCGAGAGACGCGGATCCGCAGTGGATCGCGGCCGACGCGATCATCGACGTGGTGAGCGCGTCGTGAGCGCCGAACAGGCCGTGGCCACCCCGATTTTCGACGGCGTGGTCGCCGAGGCCGGGGTCGACTGGTCCGAAGAGGACGTTCCCAAGGGCGCGGCGGACGAGAAGCCCGGCTCGGGCAAGTAGCGCTCGCCCGGCGGGAGAACACAGCACCGGTCAGCTCCGGTGCGGTCTTCGCGCGCCCGCGCCAGGGCGGCTTAGGCCGATTCGGGGTCACCGGGTTGTGCGGTGAATACTGCACTCGTCCGGGTGAACTGCGCGCGGCCGAACGCCGGTGAACGCTGCCCATTTCGTCCTCGCCAGAAGACCCGCCGCATCACACCGGTCAGTTCGCCCGGTGCCGTATCCGCCTGCCTCGGACCGCGTATCGCCAACTCTCCACCGATTCGTCCGGAAGAACGAAAAGGATCAACGGCGCGCTTCTTCCAAATAACGCAGCACCGCGGTAACCCGCCGATCCGCGCGGTCGTCCGGCGCTAAATCCAGTTTCGCGAAAATGCTGCGAATATGTTTGTGCACCGCACCGTCGGTCACCACGAGCCGTTCGGCAATGGCGCCATTCCCCAATCCCTCCGCCATCAGCGCCAGCACATCCCGTTCGCGCGGACTGAGCCGTTCCAGGCCGGAATCCGCACGCGTCCGGGTCAGCAACTGCGCCACCACTTCCGGATCGATCGCCGTCCCGCCTTCGGCCACCCGGTTCAGCGCCTCCATGAACTCAGTGACCCGCCCGACGCGTTCTTTCAGCAGGTACCCGAGCCGCGCGCTGCCGCCGCCCAGCAGGTCAGTCGCGAAAGCCTGCTCGACATACGCCGACAGCACCAGCACCGCCAGCTCCGGACGCCGCCGCCGGGCTTCGACTGCTGCGACGATGCCTTCGTCAGTGTGTGTCGGTGGCATCCGGACGTCCACGACCGCGGTATCCGGTTCGTGTTTGTCTACGGCAGCAAGGAAATCCGTCGGGTTGTCAGTGGTCGCGACGACGTCGAGGCCCTCGGCGCGCAACAGCAGCGCGAGTCCTTCGCGCAGCAACGGGTCGTCCTCGGCGATCACAATCCGCATGGCAGGCTCACAGTCAGAATGGTCGGTCCGCCGGCGGGGCTCGCCAGCGCGAAGGTTCCGTCGAGCGCCTCGATCCGGCGGCGCATCCCGCCGAGCCCCGAGCCGCCGGTTTCCGCCGCACCGCCGCGACCGTCGTCGGTGATGCGCAGGTGGAGCACCTCGTTCTCCCGGCGCAAAACCACCTCGACACTGTTGGCACCGCTGTGCTTGGCGACGTTCGTGAGCGCCTCGGCGACCACGAAATACATCGACGCCTCCACCGAAACGGCGTACCGGCCGGGGAGATCGGCGTCGATGGTGCACGGCACCGGACAGTCCGCGGCAAGCGCGGTCAGCGCGTCGGCGAGGCTCCGGTCGGCCAGCACGGGCGGCAGGATACTGCGCACCACCGCACGCAATTCGGCGAGCGCGGTCTCGGTTGCGTCCTGTGCACGGCCGAGGATTTCGTCGACGTCCGCCGAACCTCGGGCGGCTGCCCGGCGGGCCGCGCCGACCAGGACGTTCACCGCGACCAGCCGGTTTTGCGTGCCGTCGTGCAGCGCCCGCTCGATGCGACGCAGTTCGGTGGAATGCGCGTCGAGCGCGGCGGCGCGGGTGGCGGTGAGGTGGGCGATCTGGAGCGTGACGTCGGCGTCCGATCCCGCGGGCAGCAGCCGTCGGCCGGGCAACGCTTGCAGCCGAGCCATCGCGGGCAGCAGCGCGACCGAGAGAAACGCCCACGCGACGCCGAGCAGCGACACCGGGAGCGCCTCCGCCAGGCTGTGCACCGGCCAGCCGAGTGACGCCGTCGCGTCGTCCGGCGGCAGCAGGTACCAATAAAGCGGAAAAAGCCCGTCGCGCGCGGTGTTGAGCACGATCGTCAGCGCGATGAAACCGAGCAGGAAACCCGCCATGCCGTGCACCGCGACCCACAGCAGTTCGCGTTGCACCGTCCGGTCGCGCAGGGCCGCACCGAGCCGTTCGGGGCCGGGGCCGGGGCTGATGACGTCCGGTTTCATCGCGGTGAGCCGGATCCGTTCCCGGTCCGCGACCGCGTGCAGGACGTGCAGCATCGGCCGCGCCAGCAGCAGACCGACGCCCACCAGGCTCAGCACCGCGACCACTGCCACGCCGAGCAGCACCAGCAGCGCCAGCACCGACGTGCCGATCCCGCCGACGAGATGTTCCAGCGCGTCGAGAGCAGCCCGGACGCGCACGGTCCACGGACGCGGCGTCGGTTCGCCTGCGGTTGCCATCGCACCTCCTACGCAGCCGAACCCTAGCCCAGAAATCCGCCGCGGCACCGCCGCGGAGCGAAGGAGTACAGCCTGCTGTACCTAGATCCTCCCGCGCACGGGATCGTCCTGGCGAGCCCCGGTTCGTAGCGTTCCCGGCATGACGAAATCACCTCCCCGGGACACCACCCGGCCACTGCTGTGGGGCGTGCTGGTGCTCAGCGCCGCAGCCAACGCCGTCACCTCGGCCCTCGGCGTCAACCTGGTGCTGAGCACCGTTTTCGGCGTCGTCACCCTCGCCGCGGGCATCGCACTCATCGCGAACTACCGCACCCGTCACTGATTAGTCCACAAAGGACCACCATGAACGCCCCGCACGCACTGCGCGCCTTCGTCGCACGCCGCCCGATCACCACCTTTTTCTCGCTCGCCGTCGCACTGAGCTGGCTCGCGTGGCTCCCTTACGTACTCTCGGACAACGGCCTCGGCATCGTCCACTTCGGATTCCCGCCGGTACTCGGCACCACGCAAATCCTCGGCATGCTCCCCGGCGCGTACCTCGGCCCGATCTTCTCCGCGTTCCTCGTCACCGCACTCGCCGAGGGCCGCCCCGGACTGCGCGCGTGGGTCGGCCGATTGCTGCGATGGCGGGTGAACTGGCGCTGGTACGCACTCGCGCTCTTCGCTGTCCCCGTCGTGCTGACGCTCTCCAGCCTGCCGTTCGCCGGCGCGTTCCGGGCCCCTGCCGCGTCGCTGATCCTGGTGTGGGTCTTGGGTTTCGTGCTCCAGGTGATCACCACCGGCCTCGCCGAAGAACCTGGCTGGCGTGATTTCGCCCTGCCGCATTTGCAGCCGAAGTACGGCCCGTTGCGCGGCACGCTGATCCTCGGTCCATTGTGGGGCGTCTGGCATTTGCCGTTGTTCTTCACCGAATGGGGCCATTGGCCGGACGTGACGGTCTGGTCGGTGCTGGAGTTCGTCGGGACCGCCATCGCGATCAGCTTCGTGATGACCTGGGTGTTCAACCGCAGTGGAGAAAGCCTGCCGATCGCACTGCTGCTGCACGCCGGGATCAACAACTACCTGTCGGTCGCGTGGGCCGAACTGTTCCCCAATACGGACCCGAAACTCGCCGAGCACCTGCTGTTCGCCGCGTTCACTGCGGCCGCGCTGATCGTGGCCGCCGCGACCAAGGGCCGTCTGGGCTATCCTAGCCGAGCGCGCGAGCTGCAGGCCGTTCAGTAGTAAATCTGCCCGGGAACGCCACCGCCGGCCGCGATGGCGTCTCCGTTGATCGCCACGCTGCGCGGGGACGCCAGGAACGCCACCACGTCCGCTACCTCGGCCGCCGTCACCAACCGCCCGATGCTCACTCCCGCCGCGATGCTGTTTTCCAGCTCCGCCACGGAAATTCCCCGCGCCGCGGCGATCTCGGCGAACTTCTCCGGCGTCCGCTCGGTCACGGTGTACCCCGGATGCACGACCGTCACGGCGATTCCCTGCGGCCCCAGTTCGTCGGCGAGATTCTTGGTCATCGCCGCGACCGCGACGTTGCGAATCGACCCGAACGTCGAACTGGCCAGCCGCGCGTTGAGCCCGCTGACGTTCACGATCCGGCCCCAGCCGCGCTCCCGCATCCCCGGCGCGAGCGCCCGGGCGCACCGCAGGTAGCCGAGCACTTTGGTCTCGATCTCGAGGCGCAGGTCTTCGTCGCGCAGTTCGTCGAGCGGCGTCCGAACCCCGCTGGACGCCGGTGCCGCGCAGTTGACCAGCACGTCCGCCGCCCCGAACTCCGCCTTGACCCGCTCCGCCATCGCCGCGACCGCTGCGTCGTCGGTGGTGTCCGTCGGAACCGCGACGACCTTCGTGCCATGCCTGCCGAGGCTTTCCGCCGCGGCGGCAAGCGCTTCGACGTCCCGGGCGACGAGCGCGAGGTCCGCCCCCTCCGCCGCGAGCACCTCCGCAACCGCCAGCCCGATCCCGCGGTTGGCCCCCGTGACGACCGCGCACTTGCCTTTCAACCCGAGATCCACGGCAACTCCCTGAACGTCAACGACGACGGCGAGGCTTACCGCGCCCGCCAGACTTGGGCACGCTCCGGCGACGGTCCGGTTCGCGCTGCTTCTTCTTCGCCGGCGCCGCCTTGCCCGTCTTCGCCTGCGTTTCCTGCTGTCCGCGAGTGCTGTTCACCGTGCGCCCGCGAACGATCCCGATGAACTGCTCCACGAGATCGCTGGTCTCGCCTTCCGGCCAGGACAACGCGACGCGCGACTGCGGTGCGTCCTCGACCGGCCGATAGGTGAGGTCACGCCGATGGTGCAACCGGGCAAGCGACTGCGGCACCATCAGCACACCGACGCCCGCCGCCACCAGCTCGATCGCGTCGCCAGTCGTCGCCGGCCGCTCCAGCGCAGGCTTGCCCGGCAGTTGCTCCCAGCCGAGCGCGTCGTCGAGCGGATGCAGCACGAGTTCGTCCGCGAGGTCCGCAATGGACACTTCGTCGGCCGCCGCGACCAGGTGATCCTTGGGCACGACGACCACCGTGGTCTCGGTGTAGAGCGGGATCGCGTGCAACCCGTCGCGGTTCTCGGACAGCCGCAGCAGAGCCGCGTCCACCCCACCCTCGCGAACGACGTCGGCGGCCTCGGCGGCCTCGACCGCGACCAGGTCAAGCGGCACTTCGGGATTGCGTTCGCCCCAGATCCGGACCCACTTCGCGGGGGTCGCACCCGGAACGTAGGCGAGCCGGAACGCCGAGGCCTGGTCGGCTCCTGTCACGTGGCAAGGCTACCGGCGCGGGGTCGCCGGTTACGCTGGTGGGCATGACGGCGCAGAAGACCCCCCAGACCATGAAGCCGGCGACGGCAGCGAAGAAGCTGGGCGTCTACCTCGAAGCGACCCCCGCAGAGTTCCGCGCGGGCGCCGTCTCGCGCGACGAGCTGAACGCCCTGCAGACCGACCCGCCGGAATGGCTCCGCGACCTGCGCCGCAACGGCCCGCACCCGCGTCCCGTGGTGGCGGCGAAACTGGGAGTCTCCATCGGCGGCCTGGCCAGGGGCGGTGTCACCGAAGCCCTGACGACGGACCAGATCGAGGCCCTGAAAGCAGACAACCCCGCCTGGCTGCAACGCGAACGCGAAACCCAAGCCGAAGTCCGCCGCGAAGCCGCCCGCTTGAACGCGGAAAAGAACGACTAGCCCGTCCACTTCGGACCTCGCCGCTTTTCGACGCCGTGAGGGAACCCCGAGGAACTCTGATTCCCTCGGGGTTCCCCTCATGCCCCTCCACCAGCCGTGAGGGGCCCCTTCACGGCCCTCGATTCCCTCAAGGTGCCCTTCACAGACCGCCGCCCAACACCCGCCCGGTTGCGCCCCAATGTGGCATTGGGTGCGCCACACGCACCGAACGCCACATTGGGTGCATCCCACGCACCCAATGCCACATTGGGGCGCTAACCGCACCCCGCCCCCCTCATGCACCCACACACCCAAGCCGCGCAACAAACCGCAGCCACTGCACCAACACACCCAAGCCGCGCAACAAACCGCAGCCACTGCACCCACCCATCGAGGCACCCAGCCCTCCCCCAACCCCGATACAAAGCCGCCCTGCGGTTCGGGGGTGCTTGTCAAGGCATCTTTCCCGCCTTGACAAGCACCCCCGAACCGTCAGCACAATGAGCTAACGGGGTGCCCCACGCCACCAAAGGCCCGATGTCGCCCGCCAGGGCGACGAGCAGTCACAACCACCCCCGCTCCTCAGCAACCCGAACCGCCCCCATCCGGTTCCGGGCCCCGGTCTTCGCAATAGCCCCGGACAAATAATTCCGAACCGTCCCCTCGGACAAATACAGACTCCCGGCGATCTCCGCCACCGATCCCCCGCCCCGAGCCGCGATCAACACATCCCGCTCCCGCGCGGTCAACGGCGATTCCCCAGCAGCCAAAGTAGCCACCGCCAAGGCCGGATCCACCACTCGCTCCCCCGTCATCACCCGCCGAATAGCATCCCCCAACGCCTCAGCAGGCGCGTCCTTAACCACAAACCCGACCGCCCCAGCCTCCATAGCCCGCCGCAAATACCCAGCCCGCCCGAACGTCGTCAAAACAACCACCCGGCACCCAGGCACTTGCTCCGCCAAGACCGCGGCCGCAGCCAACCCGTCCAACCCGGGCATCTCGATATCCAGCAACGCAACATCCGGCCGATGCTCAAGCGCCGCCGCCACCACTTCGTCCCCCCGCCCCACCTGCGCGACCACCTCGAAGTCGTCCTCAAGATCAAGCAAGGTCCCCAACGCCTGCCGCACCAACGCCTGATCATCCGCGAGCAACAACCGAATAGTCACGCCACACTCACCCGCAACCGCCACCCCCGAGGCCGAACCGGCCCCGCCTCCATTGCCCCACCAGCCGCAGCGACCCGGTCGCGCAGCCCGGACAGCCCATTCCCCGTACCAATCGCAGAACCGACCCCGTCGTCCCGGATTTCCACGGAAGAACCGGAAACAATCACCACGCAAGCACTGGCCCGAGAGTGCCGAACCACATTAGTCAACCCCTCCCGAACCACCCACCCGAACAATTCCTGATACGGCCCATCCACCGCAGAGGGAAAATCCGCCCTGATCCCCGCGGCCCGCAACAATTCCCGGCCCCGCGCAAGCTCCCCGGCGAGCGTCACGTCCCGATACCCGGAAACCGCCGCCCGCACATCCGCCAACGCCTGCCGGGACAACTGTTCAACCTCACCGATCTCCTCGGCGACCCGCTCATCCCCCTTGTCCGCGAGCCGCCGGGCGAGATTGCTCTTCACCGTGATCGCAGTAAGCGAGTGCCCCAAGAGATCGTGCAAATCCCGCGAAATCCGCGACCTTTCAGCGTCGGCAGCCAACCGCTGCACCTCCGCCCGCGCCTGCACCAGCGCCCGGTTCGCCCGCAACGCCTCCGCGAAAGCGACAACCACCAGCACGGTGAACACCAACGCCGCAGCCTGCGCCCAGCCCGGGTCCGCACCCCACACCGCCCACGGCATCACCACCGTCGCCGCCGCGGCGACCGGCACGATGACCGCACCCCAGCGCGGCAACCGCGGAACCGCGAGCGAAACCACCACGGCCAGCAGGTAAAACGCGTTCGCCCGAGCGATCGGCAGCACGACGGCGAACAGCACCGTCAACGCCCCAGTCAGGATCCAGAAAAGCCTGCTCCGGAACTGGTAAGCGGCGACGGCCGCGCCGATGTAGCACGCGCAGAACGCCAGCAGCGCCACCACCGCCGCGGACTGGCCCGCTACCTGGACGAGGACGATCAGCGGGTACACCAGGAGGCCGGCGTCCAGCACGAGCCGGCGCCAGCCCAGTACCCAGCGTTGCGCGTCGGAATCGGGGCCGCGGTCCACGTCCGGCACGCTACTCGGAGAACAGCGAACGCACGTGCCGTCCGTTGACCAGGACGACCACCGCCAGCAGCAGTGCCCCGCAGACGCCCTGCTCAAGCCGGACCCACAGCGGCAGAAAGCCCGGAATCGACACGATGACGATGATCGCGACCGTCATCACCGCCGAAACGATCCGGAGCCGCAGCAGCCCTCGTTTCGACCCGCGAGCCGCGCTTCTCGCGAACAGGAACGTGAGCAGCGCGCTGGCCGCCACGATCGTGGCCCGGACCCAGACGACGTCGGTGACCATCGACGGGTCGTCGCGGAGCAGGAAGATGGCGCCGAGGGTGAGCACGCTCAGCGCCAGGTAAGCCCCGGTGAGGACGCGGACTGTCTTGATCCGGGGGTGTTCGGAAACCGTTGCGGAACGGGAGTCCATGACTGTCCTTTCCAGACCGTGAATCGGCCCGGAGGATCCGGCGCCGCTTGCCCGTCCCATGGTGGTGCGGACGGGCAAGCGAGCCGTAGTGTCACCGCGCACCGGTGCGCGATGACATTTGTCAGAACCCGGTCATCCGCGCCGTCAGCGGGCAGCCGTGAGCTTCGGCCCGATCGCCGCGCCCGCGACCACGAGCACGGCGCCGAGGATGAGCAGATACGCGCCGAGGCCGATCTTCGACAGGTCCTCGTAGAACATCGCGACGATGCCCGCGATGTGGAAGAGCAGCATGACGGTGGCCCGGCCCGCGAAGACGGTGCGGTACCACCAGAAGTTCGGCGGGGTGAGTTCCTTGCGGCGAATCCCGCTGAACCAGTACGCGGACTTCTTCGTGCGCAGCGCGCCGAGCGTCCACGGGAGGGTCGACAGCAATGTCGCGGCGATCAAGAGGAAGGCGAGGAACCGTACGTACATCGCGGCGAAGCTGTCCATGCCGGACGTCATCTTGCTGAAGGCGTCGATGAAGGTGACCGAGGCGGTTTGGGAGCCAAGGGTGAAGGTGACCCAGGGGACGAAGAGGGCGACGACCTCGAGGATGCCGCCGAGAGCTACCGGAATCGCGCCGAGCCCCGCGGTGGTGAGCGGCTGGTTCTGGGGCAGGAAGCCCTGGCCGGGCTGGGGTGCGGCGTAACCGGCTCCCGGCTGCTGGGGCGGGTAGCCCGGTTGTTGTGCTGGATAACCCGATTGGCCCGGGTAGGCGGCCTGGCCCGGGTACTGCTGGCCTGGGTAGGACTGGCCCGGCTGGAACTGACCGGATTGCGGTTGCCCCGGGTACTGCGCCTGTCCAGGCTGCCCGGGGTACTGCCCCGGCTGCGGCTGCCCGGCTTGCCCCGGATACGAACCCGGCGCGGGCTGGCCCGGGTACTGCTGCCCGTACTGCGGAGACTGCCCCGGCTGCTGCGGATAGCCCGGCTGAGCTGCGGGCTGCTGCGGATACCCGGACCCGGCGCCCGGCGGAGGCGCCTGCCATCCCGGCGGGACCGCACCCGGCTCCTGCGGCGTGCCCGGCTGCTCCTGTGGACCCCCTGAGGTACTCATGGCCGCCGATGGTAACTGCCGCACCGACGCGGTGAACGGCGAAATTCCGGCTCGGCCATGACAAGTCCGCACAACGGGACCGATCGGCGCCCCGAGCACCGCACAACAGACCCGCTGACCAGGCCGATCACGGAAGTCGCGCCCGGAAACCGGGACCGCCGAGCTGTCGCGTGACCCGACCGCACCGAGCCCGCCGCCGGAGGAGAACACCTCCACCCGGCGGTCCCGCGCCATTCCGCGGATCGCGCGGCGCACCCAGCCACACACCCTGCCCGCGCCACGCACCCAGGCGCAGCGCGGACCGGACTCACCTCGGCACAGTCACCGTGCAGCGCGCAGGATCAGGTTCGCCACCGCCTCCGGCTGCGAAACCAGTACCGCGTGCGAAGCGCCCTCCACCTCGACGGCCTCCGCATTCGCGCGTTCCGCCATGAAGCGCTGCGCCGCGGCGGGAATGTTCTTGTCCGCGGTCGGGATCAGGCTGTACACCGGCAAGTCCTTCCACGCCGGTGCGGGCGAGGCCTCGTCAAGGGCCGCCGCGGCGATCGGGCGTTGGCCTGCTGCCATCTGGCTGGCCTGCGCGGCCGGGACGTCCGCCGCGAACTGCTGGTGGAACAGGTCTTGCCGGACGTAGAGGTCGACGCCGTTCGGCAGGGCGACCTGCTCCAATGTCTCGCCCAGGGTCCCGCCGGGGAACTTGCCGGCCAGTTCGCCCGCGCTTTCGCCCTCGTCCGGGAGGAAGCCGGCGATGTAGACCAGCGCCTGCACCCGGCGGTGCCCCTTCGCGGCGGCCGAGATCACCGAGCCGCCGTAGGAGTGGCCGGCCAGGACGATCGGGCCCTCGATGCTGTCCAGCAGAGACCGCACGTAGGCGGCGTCCTCGGCGACACCGCGCAGCGGGTTCGCCGCGGCGATCACCCGGTGCCCGGCGGCTCGCAACCGCTCGATCTCCCCGTTCCAGCTGGACGAATCCGCGAACGCACCGTGCACCAGAACGACAGTGGCAGTCATGAGGTCCTCCTCAGAGAAAGTTCCGAACGGGACCAACAGTACAACTAAGTTGTACGCAATCAAGTTGCGCGTGATGAGATCTGGGTCACGGCTCTCGGTACGCCCGCGGCGGGGCGCCGAGCAGGCGGCTGAACATCGTGGTGAAGGCGGCGGGGCTTTCGTATCCGAGGGTGACCGCGACGTCGGCGACCGGGAGATCCGCGGCGAGCAGCGGGAGAGCGCGCAGCACACAGGCTCGCTCCCGCCAGCGCGCGAAGCTCAGGCCCGTTTCGGCGCGGAACAGCCGGTGCAGCGTGCGTTCGCTGACGTGCAACTCCTCCGCCCAGCGAGACGGCGGATCGTGTACATCGGGAGCGTCCGAAAAGGACTGACACAGTGCTCGCAAGCCCTCGTGCCTCGGCCACGGGAGTTCGAGCGGCAACGGCACGCAGCGAGAGATTTCGTGCAGCAGAAGGGAAATCAGCGTGGCGTCGCGGCCGCGGCGAGGGTATTCCGGGGCGACGTCCACGGCTTCCCGGAGCAATTCCCGCAGCAGGGGCGAGACGTCGACGGTCTGGCAGCGGCGCGGGAACCACGGCACAGCGGACGGTTCCAGATACAGACTGCGCGTGGTCACGTTCATCATCACGACGCTGTGATCGGTCTCCGGCGGGATCAGCACCGCGCGCCGCGTCGGGACGGTCCAAGTTCCGTCGGCCGTTCCGACCCGCATAGCACCGGTGGCTCCGTAGAGGAACTGCGCGCGGCGGTGGCGATGCGGCGGCAGGAAGTGGTCCGGCGGGTAGTCCGTGCTGATCGCGAGCACGGCCCTCGGCAGGGCGTCGACCTCGGACAACGGAACGTTGCGCATGGCTACAGAGTAGGTGTCCGAAGCTCGAAAGAAGCTGGCGAATCTTCGGATGCGCGCCGCACCCGTCACGACCTACCTTGAAACCAGTGTTGACCTCGATCCTGATTCTTCTGCTCTTCGGCTGCCTCAGCGGCGTCACGACCGTGCTGTTCGGTTTCGGCGGCGGATTCGTCACTGTGCCAGTGGTCGCGGCGGTCACGAGCCGCGGCGACGCGATGCATGTCGCCGTCGCAACGTCCACTGCGGTGATGGTGGTGAACGCGGTCAGCGCGACCGTCGTGCAAGCCAGGGCCGGACGTCTCCGTCGCGACTACATCTGGCCGCTCGCCGCGTTCGTCGCGGTCGGTGCCGTCATAGGTTCGGTAGCGGCGACTTACGCGGGGGACGGACTGTTGCGCGTCCTGTTCATCGCCTACCTGGCAGTGACCATTGTGGACAGCCTGGCGCGCGGCGGATTCCTTAAGCCGCAAGGGGAACCCAAGCCGTTGAGCACGTTCACGACTACCGCGGGCGGGGTCGGAATCGGTGCGGTGGCGAGTTTTCTCGGGGTGGGCGGCAGCGTGATGACGGTGCCGTTGCTGCGCCGCAAGGGGCTTCCGATGGCGGACGCGGCCGCGATGGCGAACCCGCTCAGCGTGCCGGTCGCGGTAGTGGCGACGGCGGTCTACGCGACAGCGGGCGGCGGGCCGTCAGGGTATCTCGACCCGATCGCGGGCGCGGCACTGCTGGCCGGTTCACTGCCGACGATCGCGCTCGTCCGGCGGGTCGCCGACCGGTTGCCGGACAAGGTGCATGCCGTCGCGTACGTGGTGCTGCTGGCGGCGGCGCTGATCGCGGTCGCGGTCAGCTGAGCACCGACCGGACGGTGTTCTCGTCGCGGGCGACGACCGCGGTGCCGTCGTCGGCGGTGATGATCGGACGCTGGATCAGCTCCGGGTGCTCGGCGAGCGCGGCGATCCACCGTGGACGGTCTTCCGGGGCCCGGCCCCAGGATTTCAGTTCGAGTTCACCGGCGATTTTCTCGCCGGTGCGGGTGATGTCCCACGGGTCGAGGCCGAGCCGGTCGAGCACCGCGACGAGTTCCGCCTCGGTCGGCGGATCCTCCAGATAGCGGCGCACGGTGTACTCCGCGCCCGCCTCGTCGAGCAGCGACACCGCCGAACGGCACTTGGAACAACGCGGGTTCACCCAGATCTCCACCCGCGCAGTTTACCCCGCGCGGACGGAGTTCCCGGCGGGGCAAGAGTTCTTCGGTGCGTCCTGGATCACTTGCCCCGACCGGGTGGAACGGGCGTACCGTTCGTACATGACCCTGCCGCTGACCACCGACCGTCTCGTGATCCGGGACTGGACGGCTGACGACGCCGAAGCCGCGTATCAGATCTACGGCTCTTCCGATGTGACTCATTGGCTGACTCCCGCGATGGACCGGGTCGCCGACGAAGCCGCGATGCGGTCGGTGTTGCAGGCCTGGCAGGAGGCGCAGCCCAATCTGATTCCGCCTCGGGGCCGGTGGGCGGTGGAGCTGCGGTCTGACGGGCGGGTCGTTGGCGGGCTGGGGATTCGGTTGCTGCCTCCCTACCGGGAGGATTTGGAGTTGAGCTGGCAGTTGCGGCCTGAGGAGTGGGGGCACGGGTACGCGACCGAGGCCGCGCGGGCGCTGGTGGAGTGGGCGTTTTCCCAGGACGGGACCGATGAGTTGTTCGCGGTCGCCCGGCCCAGTAATTCGCGGGCTATCGCTACCGCGGAGCGGATTGGGATGTCGTGGGTGGGGGAGACTACTAAGTATTACGAGTTGAGGTTGCAGGTTTATCGGATTCGGCGGGGGGATGTTGTTTGACCGCTGGGGCTCGTCGCCTGGCGGCGGCATTGGCCCGGGCGTGCGTGGGGCACCCCGAAGCTTGATTGCGATGACGGTCTGAGGGTGGTTGTCAAGGCTGGAAAGATGCCTTGACAACCACCCTCAGACCGCATTTTGTGAGGTTTCCCCCGGGGATCGGACACCGGGTTTTATGCCGCGTGGGCGTGGTGGTGACGATAGCTGAGACGGGTTTCGTGGGGTGTTCGGTAGTCGAGGGTGGAGTGCAGGCGGTGGTGGTTGTAGTAGGCGAGGTAGGCGAAAACCGCTTGCCTGGCTTGGTGTCGGGTGGGCCAGGAGCGGGTGCCGATTTCGGTTTTGAGGGTGGCGAAGAAGGATTCGGCGGCGGCGTTGTCGTAGCAGGACCCGGTCCTGCCCATGGAGGCCCGGATGCCGTGCGCGGTCAGGGCGGCGCGGAATTCGGTGGAGGCGTATTGGGTGCCGCGGTCGGAGTGGAACACCGCGCCCGGGCCGGTCAGGCCGCGGTCCGCGGCGAGGGCGATCGCGTCGCAGACCAGGCCGGCGCGCATGTGCGGGGCGAGGGCGTGCCCGACGATTTCGCGGGTGTGCAGGTCGAGCACGGTCGCCAAATACAGCCAGCCCTCTTCGGTGGGCAGGTAGGTGATGTCCCCGACCAGCCGCCGGCCGGGGGCGTCGGCGGTGAAGTCGCGGCCGATCAGGTCCGGCGCGGCCGCGGTCGTGTCCGGCCTGGTCAGCGAGTGCCGCCGGCGGCGGGTGTTCCCGGCGAGCCGCCGTTCGCGCATGACCCGCTCCACCTTCTTGTGGTTGACCGTCTCGCCGCGGCGGCGCAGTTCGGCGGTGACCCGCGGGCTGCCGTAAGCGCCTTGGTGGGCGGCGTGGATCCCGGCGATCTCCCCGGCCAGCCGCTCCTCGGCCCGCGCCCGCTCCTCCCGCGCCGGGGCGGCGGCGAGCCATTCGTAGAACCCCGGGCGGCGGACCCCGAGGACACGGCACAGCCGGGCGACGCCGTAGGCGGCGCGGTGGGCGGAGATGAACCGGCAGCTGCGGGTCAACGACCCATCTCCTGCGCGAAATAGGCGGCCGCTTTGCGCAGGATCTCCTTTTCCTTCTCCAGCTCCGCGACCCGCTTGCGCAACGCCCGCAGCTCCCGCTCCGCCGCGTCCCCGCCCGACGCGGCCGCGCTCTCGGCGCGGTCGGCCGCCCGCACCCACGTCCGCAAGGTCTCGTGATTCACCCCCAGCTCACGAGCCACCTGCGCCAACGGACGAGCCGACGACCGCGCCAACGCGACCGCATCCCGCCGGAACTCCTCCGGATACCTCGACGAACCAGACACAACAACATCCTTCCCCAGGCCAAAGCCAAGGATCAGAGTGTCCGGGCCACCGGGGGAACCTCATTGGCTTCGTATCGGGGAACCCTGGGTTCCTCAGGGTTCCCCTCACGTAATGCTGCCGCCTCCGGAAGGTTCGTGAAGGCCTTGGCTGTCAGCGGGTGGCGGTGGCGGGGGTCCAGAGGGCGTCGATTTCTCGTTCCGCGGCGGCAAGGCTTTCTTCGGCGTGCGAGCGGAATTCCGCCAGTGCCGGGTTGACGCCTGCCATGGTGAATTCCGCGGTGATGAAGCGCGGTTCCAGGCCGGTCAAGGAAAGGCCGTGGGGCAGCCAGCCTTCCGCATGGTCCCAGCCGTGGCGAGGAGTGCCTTCGCCGTAGCCGCCGCCTCGGCTTGCCAGGACCAGGAGTTCTCGGCCGCCGCCCAGGACGGACGGGTCGTCGCCGGCGGCTGCGATCAGGCGGTCCACCCAGGCCTTCACCGAACTCGGGGCACCGTAGTTGTAGAGCGGCAGGCCCAGCAGCACGGTGTCCGCGGCCAGTACTTCCGCCGCCAGCTCTTCGCCGATTCGGGCGGCTTCGCGGTGGTCCGCGGTGTGTTCGGACGCGGGGGTGATGCGGGCTTCCCAGGCCAGCGGGTCCAGGTGCGGGATGGGGTTCGCGCCCAGATCTCGGTAGGTCACCGTCCCGTCTGGATGGGCTGCGCGCCAAGCCCGAGCAGCCCTCGCGCTGAGTTTTCGGCTCACCGAGCGGTCGCCGTTGATGCTGGAGTCGAGGTGCAGCAGGTGTGCCATGTCGATGACCGTCCGTAGATAGTTTGTGTAAGACAAACCATTTATAGCACGGCAGCTACCCGGACTGTCTCGTAGACTGGACACATGGTTCCGCTGCCGCTCGTCGCCCAGGCTCCGCGCAGGTCTGGTGCGCTGCTCGAGCACTTCGCGCGCCGGATCCGGCTGCGCGCGGAGAGCGTGCTCGCTCCGTTCGGGCTGCGGCCTCGGCATTTGATCGCCCTGACCGTCCTCCAGACCCGCGGTTCCAGCACCCAGCAGTCCCTCGCGCAGATCCTCGAGATGGACAGCACCAACGTCGTCGGCCTGCTCAACGACCTCGAAAGCGACCAGCTGATCGAGCGGCGCCGGTCGCCGGAGGACCGCAGGCGGCACGTCGTCGTGCTGACCGAGCGGGGTGCGAAAGAGCTGGCCCGGGCCGAGGCGGCGCTCGCGGCGGTGGAGGACGAGGTCTTCGCGGCGCTCGATCCGGACCAGCGCGAGCAGCTCTACAACTTGCTGTTGCAAGCGGCTTCCGGAACGGTCGACAGCAGCTCTTGTACCGAGGAGCCTCCGCCGACCTGCTGACGGGAGGGGCAGCGAATGGACGGTGCCGCCGAGCGGCTGGCGAAGTACCGCGCCATGCGCAACTTCGCGAAGACCGACGAGCCAGCCGGTGCGAATGCCCCGAAGGAACCTGGCTACCGGTTCGTCGTGCAGCGGCATCGAGCGCGGCGGAAGCATTACGATTTCCGGCTTGAGCTGGGTGGCGTGCTGGTCAGCTGGGCGGTGCCGAAGGGGCCGACGCTCGATCCGAAGGCGCGGCGGATGGCCGTGCACGTCGAGGACCATCCGCTGGAGTACGCCGATTTCGAGGGTGTCATCCCGCGCGGCGAGTACGGCGGCGGCGACGTCATCGTCTGGGATCGCGGAAGCTGGGAACCGGTCGACACCGACGATCCCGAGCAGGCGCTCGCGGACGGGAACCTGCACTTCGACCTGTACGGCGAGAAGCTGGCCGGGCGCTTCGTGCTGATCCGTCCCAAGAAGGACGAGGACGGGAAGCAATGGTTTCTGCTGCACAAGCAGGACGACCACGCCACCGCCGGCTGGGACGCGGAGGAGCATCCGAAGTCGGTGAAAAGCGGGCTCACCAATGACGAGATCGCGGCCGCTCCCCCGGCGTTGTGGCGCGGCGATCTGCCTGCGACCGAGGCGGAAGTGCCGTTGCATCCAGTGTTCGAGCCGGCGTCGGAGGACGAGCTCGAAGCACTGAGCGAACTGGGCAAGCAGGGCACGTGGACGGTCGCCGGGCGGCAGGTGAAGGTCACCAATCTCGACAAGACGCTGATCCCCGGCCGCGACGGCGAAGCGCCGATCACCAAACGGGAACTGATCGAGTACTACACCCGGATCGCGCCGACGATGCTTCCCTACCTCGCCGGCCGCGCGCTCAACACCAACCGGTTCCCGGGCGGCGTCGGCAAACCCGGGTTCTGGCACAAGGAAGTCCCCGACCACGCGCCGGAGTGGCTGCACCGCTGGCATTACGAAGGAGCCGACCCCGGCGACGTGCAGCAGTACCTCGTGCCCTCCGGCGTGGCGGATCTGGCTTGGCTGGCCAATTTCGCCGCGTTGGAACTGCACGCGTGGACGTCGCGCACGTCCGATGTCGAGCACCCGACCTGGTTGCTGTTCGACATCGACCCCGGTTCGGAAACCTCGTTCGACGACGTGCTCGCGCTCGCCCGGTTGCACCGCACCGCACTCGATCACTTCGGGCTCATCGGGCGGCCGAAGACGACCGGGCAGCGCGGGATCCAGATTTGGGTGCCGGTTGAGCCGCGGTACACGTACGCGCAGACCCGGGCGTGGGCGGAAACCGTGTCGAAGTCGATCGGCAAGATCGTGCCGGACCTGGTGAGCTGGGCGTGGCAGAAGGATCGCCGCGGCGGGCTGGCACGGCTCGACTACACGCAGAACGTGCTGAACAAAACCCTCGTCGCGCCGTACAGCGTGCGGCCGAAGCCGGGGGCGCCGGTGTCTGTCCCGCTGGAGTGGGACGAACTCGACGACCCCGACCTCACTCCGGATCGATGGACGATCCGGACGGTGCTCGATCGTGTGGCGAAGGCGGGAGATCCGTTCGCGCAACTGCTGGACGTGCACCAACGCCTGCCGCAGCTGTCGTGAAAACCCCCGCCGCGGCCACGACGGCGAAGCCGATCAGCAGGTAGCGCGCGGACGTCACCATCGACGGTGCGCCCAAGTTCACCAACAGCCCGGCTATCGAGGCACCGAACGCAGTCGCCATCGTGAGCACTGTCGCGATTGCGGCAGCCGCTTGCTGACCGCTGGCCATCGCGGCTACCGACAGGTGCGGCATGGCGATGCCGATCCCGGTACCACCGGCGAGAAGGACCGCCAGCCACGCCAGTACCGAGGCGTTTTCCCTCTGCAGCAAGGCAAGTACGACGAAGGCAGCAGCCAGCAGAGTCGGTCCGGCCAGGCAGAGCAGCCGGACGCGACGGGCGGACGAGCTGACGATCTGCCCGGCGGACCAGCCGAAGGACAGTGCGGCGGAGAAGAAACCCGCTGCCGCAGGCGGTAATCCGCCGAGATGCTGACTGAACAGCGGCAGGAACGCCTCGACCGAGACTCCGGCGGCGAGGCACATGATGGTCAGGTAGATCCAGCGCAGCGGCGAGCCGGACTCGTAGGCTTCAGCGGGCAGGACTCGGACCGCGGCACGCTTCTCAACGAGCAGAAACGCCACGACGAAACCGAATCCCAGCACGATGAACGCTGCCATCGCTAGGATGCTGGTCAAGATCCCGGCGATGCTCACCGCCCCGACCGCACCCACCACGGCTGTCAACGCGAAGGACGGAACGGGAGCGGAGGGGCTTCGCTCGCTGCGCGGAAGCGCCCGCGGCACCTGCGCCGCGATCACGACCGCTGCACCAGCCAGCACGACGAACGCCGCCCGCCACGAACCGAATTGCGCGAACAACCCGCCGAGCGCCGGGCCGACGAGGTTGCCGACGCCGAACATCGCCGAGATCAACGCGCTCCCCCGTGCCCACAACTGCCGCGGCAGCGCCGAGTGAATCACCGCGAAACCCAGCCCGGTGAGCAATCCCGCGCCCAAGCCCTGCACTCCGCGGCCGGCCAGCAGCACCGGCATCGCCGGGCTCACCGCGCACACCACCGAGCCCGTCGCGAAAACGCCGAATCCGAGGTAGTACGCCGTCGCGTTGCCGAGGCGGGCGAGCGCCCGGCTGACGAACATCGTCGCGACGACCTGCGCGACCAGGAACGCCGTCATGTTCCACGCGTAGAGCCGCTCCCCGCCGATGCCGGCGACCGCGGTCGGCAAAAGGCTGGCCGCCACATAGATGTTGACCGCGCCGACGAGCACACCGCCGGCCAGCACGACCGCGGTGCTGAAATGCGCTCCCAATTCGCGCCACGAACCCACTTTGCTTCTCCTCCCGGATGCTGTGCGGTCGCATCATGTCCGGGCGGGAGGCCCCAGCAATCAGACAAATCAGGCGTGAACTGAGTCACACCTTGGTGAGCACCACCAGATAACGGCACGGCTGGTTTCCAGGGTTCTCGTACGCGCAGTCGACCGGGCGGCCCAGCTGAAGACAGTCGCCCTCGGCGAGTTCGTGCACGACTTCGCCTTCGTGGAACCGCAATTGGCCGGACAGCACCCAGACCTGATGGTCGGCGAAGGCGTAGGAACTGGCCGGGAATCCGGCTTTCGCACCGGGCGGCAGGTCGACTTCGACCAGCTCAGTAGCCCCGTGCCCGGGAGGCGAAACAGCGCGGCGCACATAGCCGGTGACCGGGTCCTGCCAGGTCGGCTGGTCTTCACGACGCGCGAGGCGGCGGTCGTCGCCCTCCGCGCGGGCGATGAGTTCGGACAGCGTGAGCCCGAGCGCGGTGGCGAGCCGGCTCAACAGCACGGCCGTCGGCTGCGCTTCACCGCGCTCGATTTTCCCGATCATGGCGCGGGAAACTCCGGAACGTTCAGCGAGCACGCCCGCGGACAGCGCACGGTCCTGCCGGGCTTCACGCACCGCCGCGGCGAGCGAGGCGGAGAGGGGATCGGTCACAGTGGTCGACTATAGCAGCGGATCGTGTCTACTATCGGGGACATGTTGATCCGACCTGCCGAAGAACGGGACGCCGAGGCGTGCGCGGCGATCTACGCGCCGTACGTCCGGGACACCACGATCAGCTTTGAGACCGAACCGCCGACGCCGACGGAAATGGCCGCCCGGATCGCGAAGGCGACGAAGTCGCACGCGTGGCTGGTGCTGGAAATCGACGGCTCAGTGGCGGGATACGCGTACGGCAGCCCGTACAAGGAGCGTGCGGCTTATCGTTGGTCGTGCGAGGTCAGCGTCTACCTGGCGCAGGATCGTCGACGCGCGGGCGGCGGAAAAGCCTTGTACGAAGCCCTTTTCGCCCGGCTCGCGGAACGCGGCTTCCGCATGGCCGTCGCCGGGATGACGCAGCCGAACGAACCCAGCGTCGGACTGCACAAGGCGATGGGCTTCGAACTCATCGGGACTTGGCGGCGGATCGGCTGGAAACACGGAGCCTGGCGCGACGTCACCTGGATGCAGCGAGAACTCGTCCCCGCATCAGACGACACACCGGAGGAACCCCGCTAATCCATCCCGAGGTCGAGTTCCTCGATGTCGTGTTCCAGCCGGGCCCGCCAGGACCACTTCGGTTCGGTCCAGTCGGTGTCCGACGGCGGCGGCTCCCCCAGCGGCAGCGCGGGATCGACCACGCCGTGGGTCACCCGGTAGGCCAGCGCGGATGTCGCTGCCCGGATCCATTTGTCGCCTGCCGCACCGGACGGCGGCGCGACTCCGAACGCGTGCGTGAACCACACCGGCAGCAACGCGCTCGACCCGATCGCGTCGGTGATCCGCTCGCGCAGCCGGGAATGCAGTTCTTCCCAATCCCGTTCGCACTTCTCGATTTGCGGCAGGACCCGGCTCCGCGTTACCTCGTCCGCGGCCAGAACCTGTTGCGCCGCTTCGGCATCCTGCTGCGCGGCGGGCAACTGACGATCCAGCACTCCCCGCCGCCGAGCGACCACTTCGGACAGTCGCGACTCCGCGTCGTCCCGTTCCGGCGTGCCACGCTCGGCTTTCGCCAGCACCTCCAGCACGGCGATCAACGCTTCTTCGCTCTGCCCCAACGCCTCGCGCGCCTGCGGCAGCCGTGCGACGTCCTCTTCGTACGGTCGGCGCTGGGTCGGCGTGAGCAACTGTGCGGCCAGACTGTGCCGCCGCTCTGCCTCCGCGGCCAGCTGCCGCAGCCGCGGGCCGACATTGTCCAGGTCGACCACCGGGACCTTCTCCGACACCCGGACCGCGCGTTCGAGCACCAGCAGCCGCTGCCGGAGCCGTTCGAGCTGCCGGGCCGTGTGGTCCAAGCGGGTTTCGTGCCGGGAATGGGTTTCGGTGAACGACTCGACCGTCTCGCGCAGTTCGGAAAGCTCGCGGACGGTGCGGTTTTCCAGATCGTCGACGGTTTCCCGCATGCCGCCGACGGTGTCGGTGAGGGCGAGCAGTTCCGGATCGGACTCTGGCTCCTCCTCGGCCGGGTAGTACTCGGTGTCGCGGTAGTACTCGGAGTAGGTCACCGCGCCTCCTGCACCAGGAACGCCAGGGTCGCCACCGTGGTGAGCGCGGCCAGGACGACCATGATCGGCTGGGCGGTCGGCCCGGCCCCGATGAGCGCGACCGCGGTGAAGATCGCCGCCAGGGCCCCGCTGTACGCGGCCCGCTGCCGCCGGTTGACCATCAGCGGCGTCGGCCCGAGCGGCCCGAACGCGATCCGCAGTCCCGCGCCCAGCAGCGGCAACGCGAGCAGCAGCCAGACCGCGTTGAGCGCGCCGAACAGCATCATCGCCCCGCTCACCATCCCGACCGCGACCGGCGCGACCGCCAGGTACAGCGTCGTCCGCTGCACCTTCCCGCGCTTCGCCTCCAGCCGGGCGAGCCGCACCTGCTCGACCGCGGCGTCGACCTCCTTCTCGGTGCTCAGCAGCGCCTCCGCCCGCTCGACCAGGGCGTCGAGCGTCTGCGTGCGTTCGTCTTCCGCCTGGTCCGGCAGCTGCGCCAGACCCGCGCGAAGCTCACGGCGGAGCGCGGACGCGCGCGCCATCACGTGGTCGCGCTGGTCCTCGGCAGGCGTAGTCACCTGGCCACTGTAGGTACGAAGCGCGCGGAACCCGGGGAACGACGCGACTTCGGGCGGAACCAGTCAGAGGCGCAGCAGGTCCTTCCCGACGACCACCTCGCCGTCGAACCCGGCAGCGGCGTGCTCACGCCAGACCTCGTCGGCGATGTCCGCGTCGGTCGGAACGAAATGCGACAGCACGAGAGTCCCCACCCCGGCTTCCTTGGCCAACGCACCGACCCGCTCGACACTCGTGTGGCTCGCCAGCAGATGGTCCCGCAACGTCGTGCCGTTGTACCGGCTCACCATGGCATCGACCGCGGGCACGTACATGACCTCGTGCACCAGCACATCCGCACCGGCAGCGAGCCGCACCAGGTTCTCGCACGGCGCGGTGTCGCCGGAAATCACGATGGACCGGTCCGCGGTGTCCACGCGGTAGGCGAAGGCGTCCGCGATCGGCGGATGGTCTACGCGGGCCGCGGTGATTCGGACGTTCTCGTCCTCGAAGACCACGCCGTCCGCCGTGACCTCGTGCGGATCGAGCAGTTCGTCCAGCGGACGCAGACCCTCGTCGCCGACCCGCGTGTCGATGTCGAATCGGTTCATCGCCAGGAAATGCCGGGTCATGTCCGCCAGCGGCGGCGGCCCGAACGCGGGGACCTGCCGTTCCAGGTTGGCGGCCCAGGCCAGCAGGTAGAGGTTGCCGTAGTCGGCGTTGTGGTCGGAATGGTGATGCGTGATGCCGACCGCGCGCAGCGAGTCGAGCGGGATGCCCGCGTGCACCAGCTGCCGGGCCACGCCGTTGCCGCAGTCGATCAGGTAAGTGGCTCCGTTGACGACGATCGCCTGCGCCGGAGCGCTCCGGGTGCGTTTCGGTGCGGGACCGCCCGCGGTGCCGAGGAGGATGAGCTGCGTGGTCATGCGTACTCGCTTTCGAGGTTGAGGGAAGCAGAACGGCGCGTCAGCCACACGACGAGACCCAGCCCGCTCCAGGCTGCCAGCGCGAGCAACGCCGGCAGCGTGATCTGTTTGAGCAGCAACCAAGTCTGCACCGCGAGGATCGCGACGCCGAGCACGGACAACACGGCGTGCGAAGTCCGGCGCATCCGGAACGGGGCCGCGGCGTGCAGTTCCGGACGCTGCCGGCGCACCCGCCACGACGCGATGATCAGCAGGGTGAGCAACGGCCCGGTGACGATCGACGTCATGGCCGCGATGTTCGCGACGCTGAAGCCGGCGAGCACCGGGACCACGCCGATCAGGTAAAGGATCGCCAGCAGCCAGTGCGGGGTGCCGAACCGGCGGTTCACCGCGCCGAGCCCGGCGGGCAGCCAGCCGTCGCCGGTCGCGGCCAGCACGGGTTTCGTCGCGGCCAGCAGGAGCGAATTGATGTGGCCGATCACCGACGCCATCGCGCCGCCGAGGATGAAGAACGCGAAACCGCCTGGCGAAAGGATGTGGCGGGCGACGTCCGACATCGGCTTGCCCGCGGACGCCGCCGCCCCGAGCACGCCTACCGACGGGATCGCCACGACCACGTAAATCACCGCCGCGACGAGAGTGCCGCCGACGACGGACAGCGGGATGTCGCGTCCCGGCCGCTTCATCTCGCCGCCGATGTCGGCGATGAGGAAGGCACCGGTGGTGGCGAACGTGAGCATGGCCGCCGCGTTGAGCAAACCGCCGATGCCGTGCGGGGTCAGGTTCCCGAATTCGCTCCATCGCACTTGCCCGGCGCCCGCGATCCCGTACAGCAGGAAGGCGGCGAGCATGACGACGGCGAGCACGATGCCGACCCGGCTGGAGAACGTCGCGCCCGCCAGGTTCGTCAGGAAGAACACCGTGATCAGGGCGATCGCCAGCGGCCGCACCGGAACTCCCGGCACGAGCGCGCTGACGTAGTTCGCCCCGGCCAGCGCCATCAGGCTGAGCTGGATGACCGACACGGCCGAAAGCCACATCGACGCGAACCCGGCAGCGGGCGAGATCAGCCGCGCGGCGTAGGTGTAGCGGCCGCCGGTGACCGGCATCGCGCTGCCGAGCGACGCGATCGGCAGCGAGTAAACGATCACCGCGAGTGCCGCGACGGCGAAGGCGATCGGCGCGCCTGCCCCGGTCAGCGCGATGGCGGTGCCCATCAACGCGACGACCCCGCCGCCGACTACCTGGTGGAACGAGACTCCGACGGCTTGGAAAAGGGAGATGCTTCGCTTGAGGTTCGCGTCTGCTTCGGTCGGCATCGTGATCACTGCCTTCTGCTGGCCGTTGTCGATCGGCACAGCGTGACCCAATCCGCGACGCTTCGGAAATACCGAATACCCGCCCTGGCATAGCCGTTCGGGAATACCGCCGGGATAGCCAGGCGGGCATGGGAACGAGCGAATCAAGCATTGGACGGGCATGGCGTCCGGCAAGAACGATGAGGAGCCCACGCTTCCGACTTTGTGGAGTTCTCATGACCGTGGCCCTCGCCGAAGCGGCCGCCCGCGATCTCGACGCCCAGGACCCGTTGCCGACGTTGCGCGCGCAGTTCCACGTCCCGCCCGCGACGGGCGGCGGCTACGCCGAGACGGCCTACTTCGCCGGGAACTCCCTCGGCCTCCAACCGGCCACGACCCGCGCCGCGCTGGACGCGGAACTCGCCGACTGGGCCCGGCTGGGCGTCGAAGGCCACCTCGAAGCAGCGCGTCCGTGGGTTTCCTACCACCAGCAGCTACGCGATCCAGCCGCGCGGCTCGTCGGCGCGCGACCGGCCGAGGTCGTGATGATGAACTCGCTGACGGTCAATCTGCACCTGATGATGGTCAGCTTCTACCGGCCGACCGCGGACCGGCACGCGATCGTCATCGAGGACACCGCGTTCCCGTCCGACAGCTATGCGGTGCGCAGCCAGGTCGCGTTCCACGGCTACGACCCGGACGAAGCCGTCGTCCGGCTTTCGCCGCGTCCCGGGGAATCGACGTTGCGCAGCGAGGACGTCGTCGGCTGGCTTGCCGAGCACGGGCATAGGGTCGCGCTCGTCCTGCTGGGCGGGGTCAACTACTACAGCGGGGAACTGCTCGACATCCCGGCGATCACCCGCGCCGGGCACGCCGCCGGAGCGATCGTGGGCTGGGATCTCGCGCACGCGGCGGGCAACGTGCCGCTGCGGCTGCACGACTGGAACGTCGACTGGGCTGCTTGGTGCACCTACAAATATCTCAACAGCGGACCGGGCGCGATCGCCGGCGCGTTCGTGCACGAGCGGCATCTCGCGGATCGTTCGCTGCCGAAACTGGCGGGCTGGTGGAGCACCGACCCGGACGTGCGGTTCCGCATGCAGCCGACCGTCACTCCGGTCGACACCGCCGACTCGTGGCAGCTGTCGAACCCGCCGATCCTCGCGATGGCCCCGGTGCGAGCCTCGCTGGCGATGTTCGACGCGGTGGGCATGGCTGCCTTGCGCGCCAAGAGCATTCGGCTGACCGGGTACCTGGAAACGCTGCTCGGCGAGGTCTGCGCGGGACGTCCGCTGGAGGTGCTCACGCCCCGGGACCCGGACCGTCGGGGTGCGCAGCTTTCCGTTCGCCTGCACGGTTTGGACGCCGACACGGTCAGCGCCGCGTTGCGGACCCAGCACGGTGTTGTCGCCGACGCCCGCCGCCCCGACGTCATCCGCCTAGCGCCAGTGCCGATGTACTCCACCTTCCACGACTGCTGGCGCGCGGCGACCGCACTGGCGGAGGTCGCTAGCGGTTCTTGCGCCGGATCTTGATCGTCCGCAGGTCGGTGACCGCGTAGTTCAGGTCCCGGTACGGCAGGCCATGCGCGGCCAATGCGGCGGCCGCGCCGTCTTTGGCCGCGCGTTCGTCGTCGTCCGGACCGGCCGGGACCTGGCAGCGGAAGGTGAACGCCGTCGCGTTGACGTCGTGCGTGAAGGTGCCTTCTTCGGTAAAGGCGACGTCGGTCTTGGTCTCCAGCAACGCGCGAGCGCTCTCGTCGAGAGCGGCGAATTTGCCGCGGATGATCACGCGGAACGCGTCCATGTCAGGTGTCCTTCCGGATCGCATAAGTCAGTACTTGCTCGCTGAGCAGGCCTTCCACCGCGTCGAGGAGCGTCAGCGCCGCCTCCGCGATGTCGTCGGACGCCTCGCCGTCGACGGTGCGTTTGCCGATCTCGCCGTACAGCAGGCTGTGCACCCAGCCGATCTGCGCGGCGACCAGTCCGGGCACTGGATCTCCCTGCGCCGCACCGGTTTCCGCGATCAGCAGGTCGGCGAGTTCGGCGACCATCTGCTGACCGAGGTCCTGCAGCCGGGCGGCGAGCGTGGGCGCGGCCAGCATCATCGGCAACACCCGGCCGAACCCAGGGCTGAGCCCGATCGAGCGCGAGCGCTGCCGGATCTCGCCGCGCAGGTGGTCCAGCACCGCGTGCGCCGCGGACACTCCCGTCCCGCGCGCCCGCACGATCCCGGCCAGCCGTCCCGCCGAGGCCTCCGACGGCGGCAGCACCAGGTCTTCCTTGACCCGGAAATGGTTGTAGACCGTGTTGACCGCGACGTCGGCGGCCTCGGCCACCTCGGCGATGGTCACCGCCTCGAATCCGCGGTCGACGAACATCCGCAGCGCGGTATCCGCGATGCGCCGCACCGTCTCCTGCCTCTTCCGCTCTCGAAGTCCCACGCCGAAAAGTGAAGCAGACTGCAAACTTGGTGTCGACTGCATTATTCTGGCCCCGTCTCCTGGATATCGGGGAGATCCCGGAGGACGGGACGGCCGCCGGCACGGCATCATCGACCAGGTGCGGATCGGCTTGCTGGGCCCGCTGGAGGTCCGGAACGACGACGGTGCCGCGGTCGAGATCACCGGAGCCCGATTGCGGACGCTGCTGAGCGCCCTCGCGCTCGAGCCCGGCCGGGTCGTCTCGGCCGGGCAGCTGGTCGACGCCGTCTGGGGGACGCGTCCGCCGGCCACGGCCAACGCGTTGCAGGCGCTCGTCTCGCGGCTGCGCCGGATCGGCACGCGGCTCGACTCCACCCCGTCCGGCTACCGGCTGCCCGAGGCGACCGTCGATGCGGCCCGGTTCGAGGAGCTGGTCACCGCCTCGCGGACAGCATCTGACGAGAAGCGTGTCGTGCTGCTTCGCGAGGCACTCAATCTGTGGCGCGGCCCGGCGCTCGGTGACGTCTCAGACGCGCAGTTCTTCCAAGGCCACATAGCGCGGCTGAACGAGCTACGGCTTTCGGCCACCGAGGAGTACGCCGAAGCCGCGATCCGGCTGGGGCACGGCGCGGATCTCACCGAAGAGCTGTCGAAGCTGCTGTCCGAACATCCGCTGCGGGAACGGCTGGCCGCGTCGTTGATGCTCTCGCTGCAAGCCGCCGGACGACCGGCCGAAGCGCTTCAGGTGTTCACGCGGATCCGGATGGCACTGGCGGACGAACTCGGCGCCGACCCGGCCGCCGAACTGTCCGCCGCACACACCAAAATTCTCCGCGAGACGGTCTCCGACGAGGATGTCGCGCGCACGAACCTACGGGCCGGGTTGACGAGTTTCGTCGGCCGGAACACTGAGGTCACGCGCGTAGCCAAGCTGGTCGGCGAGTACCGGCTCACCACGCTGACCGGGCCCGGCGGGGCCGGAAAGACGCGGCTGGCCACGGAAACCGGACGGCATCTGCTGACCGGACGCGGCGGCGTGTGGTTCGCCGAACTGGCCTCGGTCACCAACGGCGCGGACGTTGCGCAGGCCGTGCTCGACGCCTTGGGCCTGCGCGAGCAGATGTACACCGGATCCCGCGCCAGCGGCACCCCGCGCGAGCGGGCGACCAGAGCGTTGCGCAATCGGGACGCGTTGCTGGTGCTCGACAATTGCGAGCACGTCATCGAAGCCGCCGCGGAACTGGCCGACCACCTGCTCGGCGAATGCCCGCGACTGCGCATTCTCGCGACCAGCCGGGAGCCGTTGGCGCTGACCGGCGAGGCGCTTTGGCCAGTCGAACCGCTGACGCTGCCCGCGGAGGGCGCGACGTCCGTCGAAGCGATGTCGTGTGCTTCGGTCCGGCTGCTGGCCGATCGTGCCGCGGCGGTGCGGCCGGGGTTCGCCGTTGACGAGTCCACTGTGGACGAAGTGGTGCGGATCTGCCGGGCGCTCGACGGAATGCCGCTCGCGGTCGAACTCGCCGCGGCGCGGTTGCGGTCGATGAGCGTGTCGCAATTGGCCGCCCGGCTCGACGATCGGTTCCGCCTGCTCACTGCGGGCAGCCGGACCGCGCTGCCGCGGCACCGCACGCTGCGCGCGGTCGTCGACTGGAGCTGGGATCTGCTGGAACCGGAAGAACGGCGGCTGCTGCGCCGGTTGTCGGTGTTCTCCGGCGGCGCGACCGCGGATGCCGCCGAAGCGGTCTGCGGTGGTACACCCGAGCTGCTCAGCGCATTAGTCGACAAATCGCTACTGGCCGTCTCCGAGGACGCCGAGCCGCGCTACCGGATGCTCGAGACGATCAAGGCGTACGGGCTGGAACAGCTCACCGTGGCCGACGAGCGCGAGGAACTGCGCCAAGCGCACGCCGAGTGGTTCGCCTCCTTCGCCGAGACCGGCGACAAATACCTGCGCCGCGCCGAGCAGATCGAGTGGCTGGCGCGTTTCGCCGCCGAGCACGGCAATCTGATGTCCGCCGTGCGCGGTGCCATCGCCGCGGGCGAAGCCACGACGGCACTGCGGCTGGCGACGTCGTGCGCGTGGTTCTGGATGCTGACCGGGCACAAAACCGAGGCACAGGAAGTAATCGAGGCGGCGCTCGCGTTGCCCGGCGAGGTGGATCGCGAACTGCGCGCGATGGGGTACGCGATGGCCGCGTTGTTGCTGACCATCGGAATGTCCTCCGAAACCTCCGCCGACGAACTCGGCCGCAAAGCGCTCGAACTCAGCCGCGACAGCCAGAATTCCTTGCTGCGCTCCATCATCCCGGTGTTCACGCAAAGCGGGGACACCAGCGCCATGAAGTCCACATTGGACAAGTTGCTGTCCGATGAGGACCCGTGGCTGCGCGCCCATGCCCGGCTGCACCGCGCGCGGGCACAGCTGAACCTCCGGCACGACTCGGCCGCGCAGGAAGCCGACACCCGCGAGGCCGTCCGGCTGTTCCGGCAGAGCGGGGAACGCTGGGGCCTGTCGCTGGCGCTGAACAGCCTCGCCGAGGTCGTCAGCCGTCGCGGCGAACTGGAGGAAGCCGTTTCGTGCTATGAGGAATCCATCCAGGTCGTCTCGGAAATCGGTTCGGCCGAAGACGTTCTCTTCGCGCGAGGACGGCAAGCGCACCTGTTCTGGCAACTCGGCGACACGGCAGCCGCGAAGGCCGCGGCAGCCGCCGCCGAACGTGACGCGCGGACCGTGCCGTTCCCGGATTCGCTCGCGTTTCTGGCCCACACCAAAGCGGATCTGGCCCGCTGGCGCGGAGATCTGGCGGAAGCCCGCGTGGAGCTGAACCGTGCCGAAGCGTTGCTGAGCGAATCCGAGCCGCATCCGTTGTTCCGCGCGATGATCCACCATTCGCACGCCTACCTGGACGCGCAGCTCGGCGACCTGCCCACGGCCCGGAACCGCCGCCGTGAAGCACTGGCCTTGGCCGATGCGTCCGGCGAGGTGCTGTATCTGTCGATCGTCCTCGTGGGCATCGCCGACCACGCTGTGCGTCTGGACCGCCCGGTCGCCGCCGCCGACCTGCTGGCCGCCGCCGACCACGTCCGCGGTGGCCCGCACCTGGCCCTTCCCGACGCGACCGCCGCCGCAGCCGCCGTACAGGCCCAGCCGTCAGGCACGGTCGACGACCCGGTCGCTCTCGCTTACGACGTCCTCAGCTGACGAATCCCTCGGGAGCCATCGCAGCGCGAGCACTCCCAGCCCCGCGCAGAGCACCGCCGCAATACTCATCGCGACGTGCAGTCCGGTCACTTGAGCTTCCTTCGCCGTCTCGAAGGCACTCCACTCGGCGAGTGCCCATGCCGCTTGGTGTGCGACGCCGCTCCACAATCCGTAGAAGTCAGCACCGGCCGTTCCGAAGACGGCTCTGACGACGTTCGTGTGGCTGAAAGCCTCCAGATCACCGTCTTGGCCGACTTTGATTCGCCATCGGTCCTTGTCGTTGACCTGCAGCCCAGCCTCGACAGCGGCGGCCTTCCAGTCGGCGAATGTCCGCGCCGGCGGCAGCAGTTCACGCCGGTCCTGTCTTGCGGACCACAGTGCCGATGGACCTGCGCCATCCGACGCTGGGCCGCGTGGATGTCGACTATCAGGTTTGGCTCCAGCCGGACAGCCCTGATCATCGGCTGGAGGCTTGCACCCCGCGCGACGCGGCTTCCCGGGATGCGCTGCGGCTGCTCGCTTCGCGCTAACCGGTGCCGAAACCGCCCTGTCCGAAGCCCCGCGTATGGCATCATCCGCCGGTGACCGGCGAGCGGAGCGACCCACACTCCATCGAGGCGGAAGACCTCGAAGATTTCGATTCGTGGACCGCGCAGGCCGCGCTGGCCTCCCTCATCGACGAGACCCTCAGCTCGCCCGAAGTCACCCGCCTGCTCGCCCGCGAATCGCTGCGCACCGAAGTCGTGCGCGAGGAGCTTTTCGCGAACGAAACACTGCTCGCGAAGATCCGGACGCTGCAGGACCAGGTCATGGCCGAGGGCGACCGCGGTTTCCGTCCGCGCAACCGGGCGGTGTCGCCGCGCGAGGTGGTCTGGCTGTTCGTCGCGGTGCTGCTCGGGCTCGCCTACCTCAGCCTGATGAGCGCCGCGTGGAGTCAGCTTCCGCTGTTCTTCCGGATTTTCGCCGGGATGATGATGCCGTGCGTCCTGTTCGCCACCGGCGCGCTCGCGGTCCGCAAGGTCACTTCGTTGCGCGAGTGGATGAACCCGGACGCCATGCAGTTCCACGAGGAGCAATTCGGCCTCGGCCCGCGACGTTCGTTCGCCGCGCGCGAGATCGTGCTGCCCGAGGTCCGCGACGTCATCTCCGCGCACCGGCGGCTGCACTTCGGCACGACGCTCGTTTTCGACCAGCAGCACGACCTCGGCGAGGAGGACAGCAGCCGGATCGTGCCGACCGCGGCGGCGAAACGGATCCGGCGCGTGCTCGAACGCGCGGGTTCCGGCGCGGTCGCGCTCGGCGGGCAACGCGGGTCCGGCAAAACCACCGCGATCCGTTCCATGCAGCGAGGTCTGCTGCACGGCAGCGAGAATCCCGCGCCGCTGGTCGTGGTCGCCTCCGCCCCGGCCACCTACGACGCCCGTGATTTCGTGCTGCACCTGCACAAACTGCTGTGCCAGGCCGTCCTCGCGCGGGTCCGGCAGACGCTGGGTCCAGACCTCGGCTGGCGCTGGTGGGCCCGCCGGTTCTGGCGCGGATCGGCCGACCTCGCCGTCTCCGCCGCGCTCGGCTGGGCGATCGGCGGACTGCTGTGGAACGGAAAGTTCACGCAGTTTCCTGTCGAACTGTGGCAGGCCATCAACCAGGTGCGATTCCCGGACTTGCTGGGTCCGCTGTGGACTAACCAGCCCGTGAGCAACCGGATCGCGTTGGCCGTGGTCACCGCTCTCGCGCTCCGCTGGGTGTGGAAAATCCTCGCGTCCGCGACCGGCGCGGTACTGCTCGTCTTCCGCCGCAAATCGTCCGCCGGACCGCGCGCGCTCGAAGCCGAAGCACGGCGGCAGTTACACCGGATCCAGTACCTCCTGACCTACACCACCGGCTGGTCCGGCAAGCTCGCCGTCCCGGCGGGCGGCGAACTGGGCCGCACGCGCACCACGCAACGGGCCGAACAGCAGCTGACGCATCCGGAAGTCGTCGACGAGTTCCGCGCGTTCGCGCAGCTGACCGCCGAATCCTTGCGCGAGGAGGGAATCACCGACCGGGTCGTGGTCGCCATCGACGAACTCGACAAGATCGGCGAGCAGGACAAGGCCCAGCAACTGGTGAACGACATCAAGGGCATCTTCGGCGTGCCCGGCTGCCTGTACTTCGTGGCGGTGTCCGACGACGCGGTGCTCAGCTTCGAGCAACGCGGACTGGCCGTCCGCGACGCGTTCGACAGCGCGTTTTCCGAAGTGGTGCGCCTGGAATCGTTCACACTGGACGAAAGCAGGCTGTGGATCGCGCAACGGCTGCCTGGTGTCCCGGAGCAGTTCTGCTACCTCGGCCACTGCCTATCCGGCGGCCTGCCCCGCGACCTGCGCCGCACCACGATCGACATGGTGGACGTGACGATCGAGCACTACGAACCGTCGCTGTCGATGGTCACCGGCATCCTGGTCCGCGCCGACCTAACCGCCAAAGCCAGCGGCTTCACCGGACAAGCTCGCGGGCTCGCGCAGACGCCGGAGCTGACCGAACTGTGGCCCAAACTGCTTCGCATCCCCGACACCCGCGAAGCGGTGGAACTCGCCGAACTCGCCGCCGAACTGCACGAAGGCGCGACCCCCGACCTCGCCGACGCGGTCAACCGGCTGCGCCTGCACAGCAGCGCGTTCGTCCTCTTCTGCGCCACCGTCCTGGACATATTCACCGACGCGCTCACCCAGTCCCGCCTCACGCCGAGCCTGCACGAACTGGCCGTCGCCCGTCGGCGGCTCGCGCTGGACCCGCACCTCGCCTGGGCCGCCTTGACCGACTTCCGCAAAGCGCACGACCTGCCGCTCCCTGCCCGGGCATAACCAACGCTTCTGGAGTACGGAACAACTAGCTCTTGGACCTATCGCCGCGCTGCTTCTAGCGTTGCGTCCATGACCACCTACGTCCTCGTCCCCGGCGCCTGCCACGGCGGCTGGTGCTTCGACCGGCTGACCGGCCAACTGCGCGACCGCGGCCACGGCGTGCTCCCGCTGACGCTCACCGGGCTCAGCGAGCGGCAGCACCTGCTGCACTCCGGGGTCAACCTCGACACCCACATCGAGGACCTCGTCCGCGCGCTGCGGGCCGAACAGGTCGAACACGCCGTGCTGGTCGGCCACAGCTACGGCGGGATGGTCATCACCGGTGCCGCCGACCGGGTCCCGGAACTGGTCGACGCGCTGGTGTACCTCGACGCTTTCGTCCCGGAAAACGGCGACTCCTGCTGGAGCCTGACCGACGACCGGCAGCGCGAGTGGTACCTGAGCGTCGGCGAGACCGGATACGCCGTCCCGCCGCTGCCGTTCTTCGACCCGCGCGCGTCGGCGCACCCGCTGGCGACGCTGCTGCAGTCGATCCGGCTGGACGGAGACTTGAGCCGGTTCCGCCGCCGGGACTACGTGTACGCGACGATGTGGGACGGCGGGTCGCCATTCGAGCCGACTTACCGGCGGCTCGTCGACGATCCACAGTGGAATGTCCACGCGCTGGACAGCAAGCACGACCTGATGCGGGACGCGCCGGACGAACTGCTGCGGATCCTTCTGGACGCCGGCGAGGATTAGACGCAACCTGATCGTTCAGCCGCCGATGCGGCCAATCCCGAACACCCGCACCCCCGATGAAAAAGTGATTACTTCCGAGCAGTTCACATTGGGCCAAATTCCACATTCATTCCTGACAGCCAAATCAAAACACCCACGACCACAGTGCAAAAAACTGCAATAATCAAGAACCTAATCGTCGCCCCCAGCTGCCGATGATGCACATCAAGAAGTGAACAAGGTCACTGTTTCTTATTTCCCTGTTCTCGCCGCTGAGTTCTTTCGACAGTTTTCCCTTTGACGGAATCAGGTGCGGGACGGAATCAAACTGATAATCTCATCTCCGCAGAAACCAGTTCATCTGATGCAGCATGCGAGGCACCCCTCACGCCGTCACCTTCCCAGCTCAGGCACCCGCTCCCCCGCCGGCGGCGGCCCAGGCGGCGTCCCGTCCCCGAACGGACGCCCGCCCAGCTCCTCCCGCCCGTGCGGCGTCAGCCACCCGGCCAGCTCCGGCCCCAGCGGCACGATCCCGGTCGGATTCACGTTCCGGTGCACCACGTAGTAATGCTCCTTGATCTGCCCGAAATCGATCGTGTCCCCGAAACCGGGCGTCTGGAACAGATCCCGCGCATACGCCCACAGCACCGGCATCTCCGTCAGCTTCTGCCGGTTGCACTTGAAATGCCCGTGGTACACCGCGTCGAAGCGGACCAGCGTGGTGAACAGCCGAACGTCTGCCTCGGTGATCGTGTCGCCTACCAGGTACCGCTGGCCTGCCAGCCGCTCGGACAGCCAGTCCAGCCGGGAGAACAACGCGCGGTACGCCTCCTCGTAAGCCTCCTGCGAAGTGGCGAAACCCGCCTTGTACACGCCGTTGTTCACGTCCCGGAAGACCTTCTCCGCGACGTCCTCGATCTCGTCGCGCAGCCGTTCCGGATACAGCTCGGGCGCGCCGTCGCGGTGATAGGCGCCCCATTCCAGCGACAGGTCGACAGTGATCTGCTTGAAGTCGTTGGTCACCACCTGTCCACTCGGGACATCCACAATGGAGGGAACGGTAATCCCGCGCGGATAGTCCGGGTACCGCGCGAAAAACGCCTCCTGCAACCGTTCGATGCCGAGCACCGGGTCGCGGCCGCCGGGGTCGAGGTCGAAGGTCCAGCTGCGTTCGTCGTGCGTGGGGCCGCACAGGCCCATCGACAGCGCCTCTTCGAGGCCGAGCAGCCTGCGCACGATCGACGCGCGGTTCGCCCACGGGCACGCGCGCGCGATCACCAGGCGGTAGCGGCCCGGCTCCACCGGCCAGCCGTCGCGGCCGTCGGCGGTGATGCGGTCGGAGATGTAGTTCGTGTCGCGTTTGAACTCACCCTGGTCGAGCATCGGAAGCCTTTCGTCGGGAGTCAGGTCTGGTCGTCCGGGCAGCCCGGACCGTCCGGCGGCTCCAGCGCGGCGGCCAGCCGGGCGAGGATCGGGCCCGCGGCGCGGACCTCCTCGGGCGAGAGGTGGTCGAACAGGAACGTGCGCACCCGTTCGAGATGCCCGGGATACGCGGCGGCTAACTTCGCCCGACCCAATTCGGTGAGCGTCGCGTGCGCGGCCCGCCGGTCCTGCGGGCATTTCACCTTCTTGACCAGGCCGCGGCGCACCATCGCCTCCACGACCCGGCTGATCCGGCTCAGCGACAGCGCCGTGGACTCCGCCAGATCGGTGAGCCGCAGCCTGCCTTCGGGCGCTTCCGAGAGCGACACGAGCACGGTGTAATCCGTCAGCGAGACACCGTTGTCGTGCGCGAACTGGTCGTCGAGAGCCCGCGGCAGGACTGTGACGACCCGCATCAGCGGACGCCACACTGCCTCTTCTTCACTGGTCAGCGGGGTTCTGTTCACCACAGAGGGGGAGTATATCCGACACTTGCTCGCGCAATCAGTTATTGTGGGCTACAGTGCTAGTTGAACACTCAACCAAGGACCCGAAGGAACGGAACTCATGACCAGCGCGACCACCTACGCCCACCTGACCGGCACCTACACGATCGACGGTTCGCACAGCCGGATCGGCTTCGTCGCCCGCCACGCCATGGTCACCAAGGTCCGCGGCTCCTTCAACGAGTTCGAGGGCTCGTTCACCCTGGACGGCGAGAACCCGGCCAACTCGAGCGCGAACGTCACCATCCAGACCAAGAGCGTCGACACCCGCAACGCCGACCGCGACGGCCACCTGCGCACCAACGACTTCCTGTCCGTCGAGCAGTTCCCGACCATCACCTTCACCTCCACCGGGATCAAGCAGACCGGCGAGGACACCTTCGACGTGACCGGCGACCTGACCGTCAAGGACGTCACCAAGCAGGTCACCATCCCGTTCGAGTTCGGCGGCGCCGCGAAGGACCCGTTCGGCAACGACCGCGTCGGCTTCGAGGGCTCGACCACGATCAACCGCAGCGACTACGGCGTCACCTTCAACGCCGCGCTCGAAACCGGCGGCGTGCTGGTCTCGGACAAGATCACCCTCGAGTTCGAGATCTCCGCGATCAAGAACGCCTGAACCACCCCGGCTGTCCGCGAAGGGAACCCTGAGGGAGTCTGATTCCGTCAGGGTTCCCCTCACGTGCTTTCGCTAGGCCGCGCGCAGACCGGCGATACCCACCTCTAGCGCGGCTTCGAGGTGTTGCGGTTCGCCGGTCGTCAACAGCATCAACACCCCGCCTTGCACCCCGGCCAGCAGTGCGGACGCGGCCTGCTTCGGATCCAATCCGGGCCGGATCTCCCCGGCCGCCCGCAGGTTCTCGATCCCCGCGGTCAACTCGCACAGCCACCGCTGCATCAGCTGCGTCACCACCGCCTGCGCGCCCGGCGTGTTGCGGCCGATCTGCGACATCACCACGTTCAGCGGGCAATGCCTGCCCTGCTCGGTGTAGTGCCCGAGCACCACCTGCTGCCAGGTCCGGAAGTCGTCCCAGGTGCGCAGCGCGCCGAGCGACGGCTGCTGCACCTCCAGCACCCGGTCCGCCTCCCAGCGCGCGACGGCCAGCAGCAGTTCTTCCTTGCCGTCCGGGAAATAGTGGAACAGCTGGCTTTTGCTGGTCCCGGTCTGCGCACGGACGTCGTCCAGCGTCGTCGCGAGCACGCCGCGCTCGCGGATCACCTCGGCCGCGCCCTCCACGATCCGCTGTCGCGTGGCCTCGCCCTTGCGCGTGAGCGTCATCGCCTGCCTCCCGATTGGACCTGCGAGTCCACTCTACCCGCGGGCGATCAGAACGCGGTCCCTCCGTCCGACCAGGACGTCTGGCCGAAATCCTCGTCGTCCACCGGCGCGCGGCGCGGTCGAGGACGCTCGGGCTCCGGGGCTTCCGCGACCTCCTCCTCCACGACGGCCTCGGGCTCAGCCTCAGGAGTGCTTTTCGGCCAGATGCACGGCGAAGTCGCACCCAGATAGAGCTTTCCGAGTTCGTTGGCCTGCAACGACATGTCGAAGCCGTCCCGCTCGTTGCGCGCGAAGACGTACTGGTCGGTGGGCCGCCGGTCGGTCAGCACCGTGAAACCGTGCCCCTGCCACCACTTCACGACGGCCTCGAACTGCGCCGTGAAGGTGCCCGGTTCGAGGCCGGTCACCTCGTAGGTGGCGGAGATTTCGTACCGTCCGGCCGGACCGTTGTCGGTCGGATCGGTGCATTCGGAACGGTTGCGGGAGAAAAGTTCCCGTCCGGCGGGCGCGGGCAGCGCGGAAAACGCGCCGCGCACGTAGTCCTCGACCTGGTCGCGGGCTTCGGTTTCGGTGATCGTGGGGGTCATGGCTCCACCTCCTGGGGAGCAGGCTACGAGGGGAAGGGCGGCGAGGCAGGCCAGCGCGGTGCGGCGCGCCGTCACGCCGGCAGCCCGGCGATGATCCGGCCGAAGCTGCGCAGCGACGGGTTGTTGTCCTCCCAGTATTGGCTGTGCGCGGCCCCGGACAGGCCGCCCTCGTACCACGGGCCCTTGTCGCCCGGCGCGGATTCGAAGACCTGGCCGCCGAATCCGTCGCCCGCCGGGCTCGGGCCGAGCGGGTCGTGGCCGCCGACGCCGATGTTGGTGATCTTGATGAGGTCGTGTTCGGCGACCGTCGAGTGCACGTGCTGGGCGACCTGATCCTGCGGGACGCCGTCGAGGTGCAACTGGTTCGCGTGCTCGACGCCGACGCCCGGGCTGCCGGCGAAGATCAGGTCGTCGGCATTGAGCCCGCCGTCGCGAGCCGCGTGGCCGATCACCGTCGTGCCGTAGCTGTGGCCGAGCACGGTGTTGTGCGACGGCGTGCCTTCGTGCGAAGCCCGCAGGCCGTCCTCGAATTTCGACAACGCCTCTTTGCCGCCGTCGGCGTATTTCTCGCTGGCAGCGTTGACGAGTTCATCTGGCGCGTCGTAGCCGACCCAGGTGATCACCGACGTCGACGGCGAGCCCGCCATCGTCGCCGACTGCCACATCTTGTCCGACCGGCCGAGGTCGCCGCCGATCTTGGCCAGCTCGCTGCCGGTGCCGGGCACGTAGGTCGCGACGTTCGCCGCGGTGTCCGGGTTTCCGGCCGCGACCACCGCGGTGCCGTCGCCGCTGACGTCGAGCGAGATCAGGAAGGCGGGCGGTTTGCCGTCTCCGGTGGCCGCGAGCCGGTCGCGGATCGCGGTGAGGCCGCGCAGTTGCGCGTCGTCGCCCTTGCGCTTGTCGATTTCCTGTTGCAGCACAACGCGATTCGCCGCGTCGCGATCGACCACCGGGATGCCGTCGAGGTTGCGGATCAGGTCCGGGTTGTCGCGCAGGATCGAGGATTGCGCGGAATCGGACAGACTGTCCCACCACGCCCGGTTCTCCGCCGGAGTGCCGTTCGGTTTCGGCTGGCTGCTGGTCGCCATCGCCAGCGCGACGACGCCCGTCCCACCGCTTTCGCCCTGCACCGCGCGATCGAGCACGACAGTGAGGTCAGCGTCGGCTTCGGTGGCGTCACGGAGAATCTGGCCGACGCGGTCGGCGACTTCGGCCTGCCGCTCGGGCTCCCCGCTGACCCCGCCGCCGTCGTCGATCCGCATTCCGTTGCGCGAGGCGAAATCGTCGACGTCGCGCACCGCCGCACTGATCCGCTCGACCGCCAGCTGCGCGTCGTGCACCCCGCGCCGGACCGCCGATACGTCAGTGGTCAGCTGCCGCAATTCCGTTGTGAGCGCGGTGCCTTTGGCGGTCGCGGCGACCGCCGCGTCGCCTTGCCAGGCACCGAACTTCGTCATGGCGTCGGCGTCGTCGTTCGCCGCGGTGAGCCGGGCGGCCCGGATGCCGAGCGCGTCGACCGCCGCGGCGAGGCCTGCGGGATTCCAGCGCCGGACGTCTCCCCAGGTGATCATCGGCCCGCCGCCGCGATCTCGCCGGTCGCGTTCCGGTCGGAGCCGCGATAGCCGGCCGCGGCCTGGTCGAGGTTGCCCGCGTAGGCCTCGGTGCCGGCTGTCCACTTCGGAACGGCGCGGCCCCAGGCGCCGGACAGGCGATCCGCCGCGGCCACGCTCGTGCCGCCGGACAGCCCGACCCCGGCGAGCGCGCCCGCGAGGTCGACCGTCCGCACGGTCGCCGCCGCCTCGTGCGCCCGTCCGGCCGCGGTCGCGACCTCCCCCGGAGCGACCTCGAAACCCGTTCCCATGCGCATCTCCCCCCACCGCGGCGTCCGGACGACCCGTACGACGGACGTCCGCGGCAGCCGGTTCCCGACAGTTCGACCTTCGCGGAAACTCTTGGCAAGATCTCGTCGGCAAGGCTTTGACCTGCACAAACGCCCGCCTACCCTGTCCACATATGTGAACGCTAGTCACGTGACTGAATAGTTATCAGCCCGCGTCTTGCCCGCCGGTGACCAGCGTGTGACTGTGTACGGCGAAGTTCGAACCGGAGCGGGCGGGGCCGGCGCACGGCGAGGAAAGGCGCCGGCGCGACGGCGGGTTCGGCCGTTCCCCAGTGCTGGACCAGTCCGGCAGTCCTTGTCCCCTCGACCCCCATTCGTCCGGCCAGGACGGCGCTGACCTCGCGGGCAGCGGACCAGGACCGGCCGGCCATCCCGGAAAGAGACGGCTCGGCAATGACACAGACAGCCGCGGCGCGGCGGCCCATCGGCAGAACGACGCTGTATTTCTTCGGTGCCCTCGGCGGCATCCTGTTCGGTTACGACCTCGGCGTCATTTCCGGGGTGTTGCCGTTCATCGGGAAACTCTGGGGCCTGTCCGGCTGGGACAAAGGCGTCATCACCGCGAGCATTTCGATCGGTGCGATCGTCGGCGCCAGTTTTTCCTCCCGGCTCAACGAAAGGCTCGGCCGCCGCCGGACGATCATGGCGGCCGCGGTCGTCGTCATCATCGGCACGCTCGCGGCCACCTTTTCGCCGACGTTCGCGTTGCTGATCATTTCCCGGCTGGTGATCGGCATCGGAATCGGGCTGTCGTCCTCGACAGTCCCGACGTACCTGTCGGAACTCGCCCCGGCCCGGCTGCGCGGGGCGATGGGCGCGCTGAACCAGATCTTCATCGTGCTCGGCATCCTGATCGCGTTCCTGGTCAGCTACGGCCTCGGCACCTCGGGCAACTGGCGGCTGATGTTCGCCGGCGCGATCGTGCCCGCGGTGATCCTGCTGGCGGGACTGGTGTTCCTGCCCGAAACGCCGCGCTGGCTCGTCGCGAACGGCCAGGAGGAGCAGGCCCGCGCGGTCCTGCTCAGTTCGCACGGCGGCGGCGTGAACGTCGACGAGGAGATCGGCACGATCCGCGAGGTGATCCGGCTCGACTCGGAATCGGCGAAGACCCGCTTCCGTGACCTGCTGACGCCGACCGTGCGCCCGATGCTCGTGGTGGCCCTGCTGCTCGCGATCGGCCAGCAGTTCAGCGGCGTGAACGCGGTGAACGCGTACTTCCCGACGATGCTGATCGGCCTCGGCTTCGCGACCCAGGCGGCGCTGCTGTCCGGCGTGCTGCTCGGCGTGACCAAGTTCCTGTTCACCGCGTGGGTCGTGTTCGTGGTCGACCGGTGGGGCCGCAAGCCGCTGCTGCTGATCGGCAACGTGCTGATGGTGATCACCCTGGTGGCGGCCGGGTTCATCGTGCTGGAGGTCCACGACACCGCGACCAAGGGCATTCTGATGCTCGTCGCGATGGTGCTGTACCTGGTCGGCTACGAACTGGGCTGGGGCGCGGTCGTGTGGGTCATGATGGCCGAGGTGTTCCCGCTGAAGGTCCGCGCCGCGGGCATGGGCGTGAGCAGCGTCGTGCTGTGGGCCGCGACCGGCATCATCAGCGCCGTGTTCCCGATCATCTCCGATCCCGGCGCACTCGGCCTCGGCGGCTCGATGTTCCTGTTCGCGGGCATCAACGTGGTCCTGTTCTTCCTCACGAAGTGGCTCGTCCCGGAAACCAAGGGCCGGACGCTGGAGGAAATCGAACTCGACCTGCGCGGGCGGACGCATGCGAAGGCACGTGCCTGAATTTCCTCTCGGGGTGCGGCCGGGCGGCAGGGGATTTCCCTTGCCGCCCGGCTGTTTTTTACCGTCCCAGCAAGCGGTACTGCCGGGTGGCGAGCGGCAGGAAGACCGCGGTCAGCACCGCGGGCCAGCCCAGCGCGAGCAGCACGGAATGCTCCGCCGCCCAGCCGTTCGCGGCCCACGCCGGATTGCCCGCCAGCTCGCGCACCGCGGAAGCCGTTGCGGTGAGCGGATTCCAGGTCGCGACCGCGCTCAGCCAGGCAGGCATGGTGTCGGGGGAAACGAAAACGCCGGACAGGAAGCCGACCGGCCACACCAGCACCTGCACCGAAACCGCCGATTCCGGGGTCTTCAGCAGCAGTCCGAGCCAGATCCCGATCCAGACAAAGGCGAACCGCAGCCACAGCAGCAACCCGACCGCGCCCAGCACGGACGCCTGCTGCGGACGCCATCCCAGCGCCAGCCCCGCTCCCATCATCACGACCAGCCCGGCGACCGCGCTGATCAAGTCGGCGAGACAGCGTCCGGTCAACACGGCCAGCCCGCTGACCGGCATCGCGCGGATCCGCTCGGTGACGCCCTTCGCGGCGTCGGAAGTCACTGCGAGGACAGTGGATTCCAGCCCGAACAACATGGTCATCGCGAGCATGCCGGGGATGAGGAAATCGATGTAGGCACCGTCCCGGATGGCCATCGCGCCGCCGAAAAGCTGACCGAACATCACCACGATCAGGACCGGGAACAGCAGCGTGACCGCGATCGAGACCGGACGTTGCTTCCAGTGCATCAGGATCCGCCGGGCCAGGACAGCCGTGTGCACCAGCCAGGACACGTTTCCGGATGCTGCGGCAGGGACGGTCATCGAGCCTCCCCCGCCGCCGCGGTCGCGTGCCCGGTCAGGTGCAGGAAGACCTCGTCGAGCGTCGGCTTCCGGACGACCGTCTCGACCCGGTCCGGCCCGACCTTCGCCTTCAGCTCGTCCGGCGTGCCCGCGGCGACGACCCGGCCCGCGTCGAGGACCGCGATCCGGTCGGCGAGCTGATCCGCCTCCTCCAGGTACTGCGTGGTCAGCAGCACCGTGGTCCCGGTGCCGGCCAGCGCGCGGACGTCCGCCCAGACGTCGATGCGCGCGGCCGGGTCGAGTCCGGTCGTCGGCTCGTCGAGGAACAGCACCGCCGGGTTCAGCAGCAGCCCGGCGGCCAGGTCAAGCTTGCGCCGCATGCCGCCGGAGTAACCGGAGACGGACCGGCCCGCGGCTTCGGCGAGCCCGAACCGTTCCAGCAGTTCCGCCGCTCGGGCCCGGGCCGCCCGCGAGGGCAATCCGCCGAGCCTGCCGAACAGTTCGAGGTTCTGCCTGCCGGTCAGGATCTCGTCGACCGAGGCGTTCTGCCCGACCAGCCCGATCCGCCGCCGCACCTCGTCCGGCTCGGCGACCGCGTCGAAACCGGCCACCCGCACCTCGCCCGCGTCCGGACGCAGCAACGTGGTCAGGATCCGCACCGCGGTCGTCTTTCCCGCGCCGTTAGGCCCCAGCAGGCCGCACACCGTCCCCGGCTCCACCCGCAGGTCGAAGCCGTCCAGCGCGGCCCGTGCGCCGTACCGCTTCCGCACCCCGCGAGCCAGGAGGCCATCTACTCCGTATGCCATACGAAGAAGACTAGCATAAGACTCCGTATTGCCTACGGAGTTAAGTTCCTATGCTGGTCACGTGACGACTGACGGCAACCCCGGCGACCCCGCCGCGACGATCGCGCTGCTGTGGGGCACCCGCCAGCTGCCGCGGCGCGGCCCGAAGCACGGGCTGACCCCGGCCCGGATCGTCGACGCGGCGGTCGAGGTCGCGGACACCGAACAGGACCTGGCGACACTGTCGATGCGCCGGGTCGCCGAATCGCTGGGCGTCGGGACGATGTCGCTCTACACCTACGTTTCGTCGCGCGCGGAACTGGTCGAAGCGATGGTCGACGCGGTGTACGGCGAGGCAGTAGCCGAACTGTCCGAAATAGACGCCGACGACTGGCGCGACGGCCTCCGCCGCGTCGCCGCCGTCAACTGGGCGATGCACCTGCGGCATCCATGGCTGCTGCAAGTCTTCACCGGCCGTCCGACGCTTGGCCCGAACGCGATCGCGAAGTACGACCTGGAACTGGCGGTCATCGACGGCGTCGGCCTGTCCGACGTCGAAATGGACTCGACGATCACCCTGGTGACCACCCACGTCGAAGGCCTGGCGCGGCGCAAGGTCGAGGCCGCGCGCGTCGTGCGGCAAACCGGGATGACCGACCAGCAATGGTGGGCCGCGACCGCACCCGCGCTGGCGGAGGTCTACGAACCGCGACGCTTCCCGGTCGCGGATCGAGTCGGCGCCGCCGCCGGGCAAACGCACCAGGCTCCGTACAGCCTCGACCACGAGTACGCGTTCGGGCTGGACCGCCTGATCGAAGGCATCGCCGCACTCGTCAACCGCTCCGCTGAGTAGCGTCCTTCCGCCCCAACACCGCCCCGGCGCTCGCGAGGCCCACACACGCCAGCGCCACCCACTGCAGCGCGCGCAAATGCTCGCCGAGGACCAGCACCCCGGCCAGCCCCGCACTCGCTGGCTCAAGGCTGGCCAGCACCCCGACCGTCCGGGCAGGCAGCCGTCGCAAAGCCGCCAGCTCCAAGGAATACGGCACCACCGCCGACAACGCGGCCACCACTACGCCGGCCAGCAACACCCGAGGCGTCGCCAGCCGGGTGCCCTGGTCGATGACGCCCAGGGGCACCGAAAGTACGGCAGCCCAAGCCAACGCCAGCGCAAGCGGGCCTCCTCCCGCGCTCTTGGCACCGGCGCGTTTGCTGAGCAGGAAGTAACCGGCCATGCAAGCGCCGGACGCTAATGCGAGAGCCACGCCGCCGAGCGGAAAGCTGACGTCGCGCGGGGCGTAGAACAGCCACACCCCGCCTCCGGCCAAGACAGCACAGGCCACGTCGCGGAGACGGTGCGAACTGAACAACGCCAACGAAATCGGCCCCAGCAGCTGCAATGCACTCGCCAGCCCCAACGGCAGGAAGGTCAACGCGGGATAGATCAAATTCATCCCCGCGATGGCGGTGCCGAAGCCGAGGACCACCCTTCTTTCCGCCCAGCTGCGCGGAACCGCGGGCCGGTACAGCACCAGCAGGACCGCGGCAGCCAGGCCGAGCCGCAACGCCACCACGCCGGACGCGCCGACGTCCTCGGAAAGCTGTTTCCCGAACGCCTGCCCGAATTGGACGCTCAGCACGCTCCCCACCATCAGCGCGGGCGCAGGCAGATCCCTCATGTCTCCAGGTTCGCCGCTGAAAGCGTGCACGTCTAACGAATCTTTCCGCACGAAACCGTTTAGCCTGGACTACATGATTGACCACCGGTTGCACGTCCTGCGAACCCTCGCCGAGTACGGCACGGTGACCGCGACCGCCGCCGCACTGCACCTGACCCCCTCCGCCGTTTCGCAGCAATTACGTTTGCTGGCGCGGGATTTGGAGGTGGAACTGCTCGCGCCGCAAGGCCGTCGAGTGCAGTTGACTCCCGCCGCACGCATCGTGCTCCGACACGCCGACGCGCTGCGGCTGCAATGGGAAGCGGCTCGCGCGGAACTCGCCGCAGAGGGTGCCGAGCTCCGCGGAACGCTGCGCCTGTGCGGCGTCTCCTCCGCGCTAGCGACTCTCGCCGCCCCCGCTGTCGCCAGCCTGCGCGAGACGCATCCGTTGGCAGAAATACAAATCACCGAAGAGGAAAGCGCCGACTGCTACCGTCTTCTGCTCGCCGACGAGGCCGACATCGCCCTCGTGCTGCCCGGCCCAGAGGCACCGCCAGTCACCGATTCCCGCTTCGAACAGGCTTCGTTGACGACCGACCGCCAAGACCTGCTTGTCGCCGCAACCCACCCCTTGGCCCGCCACAAGGGAATCGAACTCGCCGAGGCGGCCGATCAACCGTGGATCGTCAAGAAACACAACAACGACACCTATCCATTGGTGACCGCAGCATGCGCCGCCGCCGGGTTCACGCCGCGGATAGTGCACGAAGTCAAGGAATGGTACGCAGTCTCAGCGCTCGTCGCGGAAGGCCTCGGCGTGTGCCTGGTGCCGAGGATCGTGCCGCTGCCCGAGCACGCGGTTATGCGGATTCCGTTGCTGGGAAAGTTTATTCCTACCCGCCAATTGCTGACCGCCGTGCGCCGGGGCAGCAGCGGACACCCTCTGATCAGTGCAGGTCTTTCCGCACTCCGCGACAAAGCCAGCGCTATCAGCGGCTGACCGCGGGTATCAGCGCCTCGATCTGCGCGAGGTGGCCGGCGAGGATTTCTTCGAACGCAGCGCGTCGATCCGCTCCGAGCGGACGGACGTCGCGGGCGAAGAAAGCCAAGGCAGGAAAGCGTTCCGGATCGGCCCCGAGCACCGCGACGCGGAACTGCTCCAGTCCCTGCTCGTACTCCTCGGCGGTGATGCTGCTGATGCCCGCCTCGGCGGCGATCAGCGCGGCGACGAGGAGCACGATGCGGTGGTAGCGCACCGGAATTTGCTCGTCCGGCAGACCGGACGCGCGCAGCGCCTGCAGCAATTCCTCCATGACCAGACGAGATCCGGTGCCGCCGGACGCGTAGCGCCCCCACACCGTGGCGAGCTGGGGCTGCTCGCCGAAGGCCTCGTGCAGGCGCAGGGCCAACGCGGTGATGCGCTGCTTCCAGGCGCCTTCCGGACGGTAACCGTCCATGGCGGCCAGCAGGATCCGGTCGGCGACGGCACGCAGCAGTTCGGTCTTGTTGCGGAAGTGCCGGTAAAGGCTGGACGGGTCGGTCCCGAGCGCCGCGGCGAGCTTGCGCACGCTGAACGACTCGGCGTCGCTCGTGCGCAGCAGGTCTTCCGCCGTGTCCAGGATTTCGTCGGTCGACCATCGCCTGCGACCAGTCATCGCACCCCTTCCGTCCGGACCAGCATAACTTATGCACTTGGCAATGCACACAGTGTGTGCATAATGAGGACAAGTCACTGGGGAAAGAAGGAACCATGAGCGAACCCGCTGCTCCGACGAGGCCGCCGGAGCCGGACTTCTCGACGATCACGCCCGCCGGACTGCTCGCCTACCGCGAGGCGGAGAACCGTTTCCGGGCCTCCAGCGCGGCGTACCCGATCATCGGAGAGCCGACCCCTGACGCCGTGCTCGAGTGGCGAGAGATCACGCTGCCCGGCCGCGAGCTCCCAGTCCGGGTCTACCGGCCGAGGTCGGAAGCCGTGCTGCCGTTGGTGATCCATGTCCACGGAGGCGGCTTCGTAGGCACAGCAGCGCAGTGCGATTGGACCAACAGCCACCTCGCCGCACGGCTGCCAGCCGTCGTCGTCTCCGTCGAACACCGCCTCCTCGCCCCCGACAGCGCCCTAGCGAACGCCGCTGCCGACGGCTGGGACGTGCTCGAAAACGTGGTGCGGCAAGCCTCGGCGTGGGGCATCGACCCGACGCGCGTGGCCGTCTTCGGCGAAAGCTGCGGTGCGCTGATCAGCGCACTGACCGCCGTCCGCGCCAAGAAGACTGGCCTGAAGCTCAGGGCACAAGTGCTGGTCAACCCAGTCGCCGACGTAACCGAGACGATGTTCGAATACCCGTCCATCACCGAATACGCCTACAGCCCGTCCCGAGCACTGCCTCTGCTGCAACTCTTCCAACGGCTCGCCGTCCCACCGGGAGCCGATGCCAGGTCCGTCTCGCCGCTGCACGCCACCAACCTGCATGGCCTCGCCCCCGCACTAGTGGTGGTACCCACTCAGGACGCCGTCGCCGACCACGGCCGCCGCTACGCCGAACGGCTGCGCGAGGCCGGAACCTCCGTGCAGCTCACCGAATACCCGGGCGCGAAGCACGCATTCCTCACCCTGCCCGGCTTGGAGCCGCAGGCCAAAGCCGCCCAGGCGGAAATCCTCGCATTCCTCGACGCGGCTCTGGCGAATTGACGGAGGAACCCCTGTCGGAACCGGATTTGTCCGGCAAGCATTCTCGCGGTCGCTTTACCGTGGACAGGAACCCGCGTAACCCATGGAGGACAACACAATGCAGCACATCGGCATCATCGGCGTAGGCGAAATCGGCAAAGCCCTGGTCGAAGGCCTACGCCTCGATGGCAGTGCGTCGCCAGAAATCTTCCTCTCCCCGCGGGGAGCCCATGTCGCCGCCGAACTGTCCGAACGCTTCGAGGGCGTCCACGTGTGCGCCGACAACCAGGAGGTCGTGGACCGGGCAGACTTGGTGATCATCGCCGTACGCCGCCAAGACCACCACGATGCACTCGACGGCCTAACGGTGGCCGACGACAAGACCGTGCTCAGCTTGATGGCCGGCGTCGCCATCGACGCCTTGCGCCGCACCCTCGACACCAACGCCCCGATCGTCCGCGCCATCCCACTGCCCGCCGTACGCGAGCGGCGCTCCGTCACCGTGACCGCACCTCCGCACCCAGCGGTGGACGCGCTCTTCGACCAACTGGGCGGCTCGTTGCCGGTCGCCGACGAGGACGCCTTCAACGTCTTCTCCGCACTGACCGGGACCCTCACCGCTCACTACGCCTACCTCGCGACGCTTACCTCATGGGCCGCCAACCACGGCATCACCACCGACGTCGCCGAACGGTACGTCCGCGGCCTCTTCCAGAACGTCGGCCGCGCACTGAATGACGAAAGCCGCTCCCTGGATCAGCTTGCCGCCGACCACGAAACCCCGAAGGGAAACAATGAACGAATCCGCACCACGTGGTTCGATCCCGCCAATGCCGCCGCACTCACGCAAGCCCTGGACGGTCTGCTCGCCGATCTGAAGTAGCAAGGGAGGATCTGCCAGTACCGGTATCACCAGGGTCTCCCTGAGGTCCAGGAAGCCTGTCAACCTTGTTCGAGTCGGCTCCCAGCCGCGTACGGCTTCCACGACAAAAGGACCGAAGACCAATGGCGAACACTCACTCAGACCTTTTCGACCTGAGCGGGAAATACGCACTTGTCACTGGCGGCACCAGAGGCATTGGAATGATGATCGCGCGCGGCCTTTTGCAGGCGGGTGCCCGCGTGATTGTCAGCTCACGCAAGCCAGACGCGTGCGCGGAGGCAGAACGTCTCCTGTCCGAATTCGGCGACGTTCAAGCGGTCCCCGCCGACCTGTCCAGGTACGACGAATGCCAACGGCTAGCCGATCTGGTCAAGGCCGGCTCGAACCGCTTGGACATCCTCGTCAACAACGCCGGGGCGATGTGGCGCGAACCGCTGGAGACGTTCCCGGCCGAGGGCTGGGACGCCGTGCTCGACCTCAATCTCAAGTCACCCTTCTGGCTGACCCAAGCGCTTCTCCCCGCACTGCGCGAAGCAAGCACCGCCGACGACCCCGCACGCATCATCAACATCGGCAGCATCGCCGCCATCCACGTCGCCGAGGCACCCAACTACTCGTACGCCAGCAGCAAAGCGGCACTCCATCAACTCACCAGGGTGCTCGCCAGGGAACTGGGCCCACAGCACATCACGGTGAACGCGGTAGCCCCAGGAGTGTTCCCGTCGCAGATGATGGCAGCCACGATCGATGCCATCGGCGACCAGATCGCAGCGAAAGCCCCTCTCCGCCGACTCGGCCGCGACGACGACATGGCAGGCGTCGCAGTATTCCTCGCCAGCCGAGCCGGGTCATACCTGACCGGCGCCGTCATCCCGGTCGACGGCGGCACCGCCACGACCGCGTCAGGCACCTAGACCCTTTTCCCTGCCACATCGGGGCACTAGCAGTACCTCCCTCCGCCCGCGCACAACAGCTACGGTGACGAGGTGGCCATGACCGATCTGCGCACCGAGATCAAGGAGTTCCTGAGCTCCCGCCGTGCCCGGATCACGCCCGAACAAGCCGGTCTCCCCGCCTACGGCGGCAACCGCCGGGTCAAAGGCCTGCGCCGCGAAGAAGTAGCCCTGCTGGCGGGAGTCTCGGTCGACTACTACGTGCGCATGGAACGCGGCAGCCTCACCGGCGCCTCCGACGGCGTACTCAACGCGGTGGCCACCGCCCTGCACCTCGACGAAGCCGAACGGGATCACCTGTTCCAACTCGCCCGGCAATCGAGGACCCCCGGCAGCCCACGCCGCCGACGCCCCACCGCGACGGTGCGCCCGGCGCTTCAGCAGGTGCTCGCCGCCATCACCGACGCCCCAGCGTGGATCTGCAACGGCCACTACGACGTACTGGCCACGAACCACCTCGCCCGCGCACTGTATTCCCCCATGCTCGCCAACCCGCGCCGTCCAACGAACACCGCACGGTTCGTGTACCTGGAACCCGAAGCAGCCCAAACGTTCTTCGTCGACTACGACCGGGTCGCCTCCGACGTGGCCGCGAAACTGCGCATGGAAGCAGGCCGCGATCCGCACGACGAGGAACTGATCGCGCTCGTCGGCGAACTATCGACACGCAGCGACCTTTTCCGGCAGCGATGGGCATCCCAGGACGTGCGGCTTCACCGCTCCGGACGCAAACGCTTGCACCATCCCGTCGTGGGCCGCCTCGACCTGGACGTCGAGTCAATGGACCTGCCCACCGACCCCGGTCTGATCCTGAACGTCTACACCGCCCCGGCCGGCACCACGACCGCGGACGGTCTGGCCCTCTTGGCGTCGTGGGCGGCCAGTCAGGAGAAGCCAGCGACTGAGACTCGCGCACTCGGCTGAGCTCCCGGCGTTTCCGCCCGCCTGGGCCGGCGCTTCCCGGCGAGAGCGTCGGCTCCGGTTTCAACGAGGAAGCAAGCCGCCGCGATCTCCACCGGCCGCTGCTGCGCGCGGTGCGAGGGTCACGAGCCTTGGGCCAGAGCCGCACCAGGGAGACGGAACCCGCAGCGTCCCACCTCGGCCCGGGCTGGCCGGACTTCCGCGCAGCATCCAACCCGCCGACTTCCGCGCAGCATCCAACCCGCCGGACTTCCGCCCAGCATCCAACCCGCCGGACTCACCCGACCCGCCTCGGGAGCAGCCCTCGCGCAACACCGCACCCAAACGGCCCGGCACCCTCAGCGCCCGCCCGGATCACCCAACCCAGCCCGGGAGCCAGCCCGCACGGACCACGGTGCCCAATCGGCACCGCCTCGCGGATGCCCAACGCACCAGGATCAGCCCGCCGACTCGAACACCGGCCGCACGGAACCACCGCACCCGACCGCTCCGGCACCATCAGCCCAACCCACCGGGATCACCAGCCCGGCCCACCGGGATCACCCACCCGGCCCGGGAACCAGCCCTCACGGAACCACCACACCCGACCGGCCCGGCACCACCAGCCCAACCCACCAGGATCACCCACCCGGCCCAGGAACCAGCCCTCACGAAACCACCACACCCGACCGGCCCGGCACCACCAGCATCTCGTTCCCTGATGCTGGCCAACGACTTCCCGCACTTACGCGCAAAGTCGTCCGAACCGCAGTGAAGCGCCCGCGGGACCACCGCATCCGATCAATCCGGCAGCATAGGCATCTCCATCCCCGCCTCATGACTCAGCAAAGCCGCCCGAGTCAGCGCGGCCGCGCCGAAGCGGTTGCGCAGGGCGTCGACTGCTGAGTCCAGCGCAGTCGCCTCCGCGGACATCGCCGGGCTGGACGGTTGGTCCAGTGGCAGTGCCAACTGCACCGCGCCATGGCTGTCGAGGTTTGAGAACGACAGGCCCAGCAACGTCAAACCCCGGTCGTACACCAGCGGTTGCGCCGCGGACAGCAGACCGCGGGCGGTGCACAGCAGGGTTTCCGTGTGGTCGGTGCTGTCGGCGAGCGTGTGCGACCTCGTGACGCGGGTGAAGTCCGCGAAGCGCATGCGCAGCACCACCGTCCGGCAGACCCGCGACGCGCCGCGCAACCGGCGCGCCAGCCGGTCCACAATGGACACTACGATCTCGTCCAGCTCGGCGGGAGAGCGAGAGCGGCGGCCAAGGGCGCGTTGCGAGCCGATCGAGCGGCGGCGTTTCCCTGGTTGCACCGTGCGTGGGTCGCGGCCGTGCGCCAGGGCGTGCAGGTGGCGTCCGGAACCTGGGCCCAGCATGGAGATCAGCGCGGCCTCGGGCAGTTCGGCGACTTGGCGCACGGTGCGGACGCCGCGTTCCCGCAGCTTCGCCGACGTCACCTTTCCCACTCCCCACAACCGCTCCACCGGCAGCGGGTGCAGGAATTCCAGCTCTCGCTCCGGCGGCACCACCAGCAGACCGTCCGGTTTCGCGACGCCGCTCGCCACCTTCGCGAGGAACTTCGTGCGCGCCACCCCTACCGTGATCGGCAGCCCGACCTGCGCCAGCACCTCCGCGCGCAGGCCCGCCGCGATCTCCGACGGACGTCCGGCGATTCGCCGCAGACCGCCGACGTCCAAAAAAGCTTCGTCGATAGACACTCCTTCCACCGCCGGCGTCGTCCGCCGGAACACCTCGAACACCGCCTTGCTCGCCGCGCTGTAGACCGACATCCGCGGCGGCACCACCACGGCATGCGGGCACAACCGCCTGGCCTGCGCCCCGCCCATCGCGGTGCGCACGCCCAACGCCTTGGCCTCGTAGCTCGCGGCCAGCACCACGCCACCGCCCACGATCACCGGCCTGCCGCGCAGCCGGGGATCGTCGCGCTGCTCGACCGAGGCGTAGAACGCGTCGAGGTCGGCGTGGAGGATCGGTCCTTCGCTCGTCACGAACATATGTTCGCATCGAACACCGACAAAAACCGCGATCTGTTCACTCGAACGGAGTAGAAAAATCTCCCGGAGCCCGAACGGAACACGCTAATCTCTCCCCCGTGCGGCTCGCCCTGTTCGACCTCGACACCACGCTCGTCGATCGCGCGGAGGGATTCCGCCGCTGGGTGTGGGAGTTCTGCGCGGAGCACCGGCTCGCCGACGCGGACGCCGCGTGGCTCATCGCCGCCGACGACCGCGGGCGCGCCGACCGGGCAGCTTTCTTCAAGAACCTCCGCGAGCGCTTCGACCTGCAAGAACCCGAGCTCGAAGACGCCTACCGCGAACGCCATCCCGCACTCGTCCCGGCCGCGCCCGGCGTGCTGTCCGGGTTGCCCCGGCTGCGCGCGGCGGGCTGGCGGATCGGCGTCCTCGGCGAGGGCGAACCGCAGCTGTCCACGCTGCTGTGCACCGGAATCGCCGGGCTCGTGGACGGCTGGGTGCTCGCCGGGCCGGACGGACTGTCCACATCGGACCCGAAGCTGTTCGCGCTCGCCGCCGAACGCTGCGAAACCACCCTGGACGACGCCTGGCTCGTCGGCGAGGACGTCGAACCCGCACGGTCCGCCGGATTGCGCACCGTGCGAGTCGGCCCGGACCGCGACACCGCCGCCGCGATCGCGCTGCTGCTCGAGAGCTAGCTCTCCACGTCGATCTGCCAGGTGCCGTTGCGCTGCGACATTGTGTAGCGGTGCGTCTCGGTCGTCGGGCTGCCGCCGGCGCGGTGATAGGTGATCACCGCGGTGAGCGTGTTCTCGCCGGTGACCTTCACATCGTTCGCGGTCACCGAACTGAACCGGCTCCACCACGCCTTGTACTCGTCGAAAGTCTGATTTTTGTGCGCGGCGCGGAACTTGTCGCTGATCATCGCCCAGCCGGCTTCCAGATTGCCCGGCAGGTACGAGAAGTAAGCGCGCAGCGCGGAAGCCATCGCCTCCGGAGAGTTCGCCGCGGAACTGGAAGACGGAGGAGCACTCGACGAAGACGGAGCGGACGGCTGCGTCGACGGCGAAGGCTGCGACGCGGATGAAGTCGCCGGAGCGCTGGAAGGTGCGGAAGTTCCAGAAGCAGGCGGCGGGTTCGCGGCCGGGTTTTCCTCCCCGTGGTTGCGGGTGAGGACGACGGTGACGATCACGGCGATCACGACGAGCAGCGCGCCCGCCCCGGCGAAGATCATCCCGCGGCGTCTTCGGTCCGAGCCCGCGGGCGGCGCGGCGGGGGCACCCGCGGCCGGAACCGCGACCGTCGTGGGCACGACCGGCGGTTTGGCTTCCGGCAGCGTCGGCGGTTCCGGGACGGTCGCGACCGGGGTGACGCCGCCGTCGAGTTCGCGCAGTTCCGTGACGACCTCGGCCATCGACGGCCGGTCCTCCGGTTTGAGCTCCAGCAGCTTCAGCAGCAGCGGCTCCAGCTTCCCGGCCTGCTTCGGCGGGTTGATCGAACCGCTGGAAACCCGGTACAGCAAGGCGATCGCGTTGTCCGCGGTACCGAACGGCGGATCGCCCTCCACCGCCATGTACAGCGTCGCGCCGAGGGCGAACACGTCGGAGGCGAACGTCGCCTCCTCGCCGCGGGCGACCTCGGGCGCGAGGAACGCGGGCGTGCCGGAGATTTCGCCGGTCGCGGTGAGCGTGACGTCGCCGACCGCGCGCGAAATGCCGAAGTCGGTCACCTTGACCGTGCTGCCGTCGTCGCCGAGCAGGACGTTGCCCGGTTTGACGTCGCGGTGCACGATGCCCGCCCGGTGCGCGGCGGCGAGCACGCCGGCCAGCTGCACCGCGAACGGGATCGCCTCGTCGACGGTCAGCGGGCCGTCCTCGCGCAGTTTCACCGCGAGGCTGCGCGAGGGCAGGTACTCCATGATCAGCCATGGCCGGTCCTCGTGCTCGACCACGTTGAACACCGAGATGGCGTTCGGATGCTGCAGCCGGGCGGCGATGCGGGCCTCGCGCATGGCGCGGTTGCGGGCTTCCTCGACCTTGTCCTCGCCCTGGTTCACGGGCATGAGGAGTTCCTTCACCGCGACGACGCGGCCGAGGATCTTGTCCTCCCCGCGCCAGACCATCCCCATCGCGCCGCTGCCGATCAGTTCGACGAGCTCGTAGCGACCGGCGACCTGCCGGCTCTCCTCGGTCAACGGAAAACCCTTCGGTGCGACATCATCCACGGACGGCGATCACCCAGTTTTCCACGGACGGCCGGAGCCGGATCCGCGACCCACCCGCGCCAGGCCCGGGTTGCTCCGGGTGGCCGAGTCACGACAGGGTGAGCACATGACCACGACAGCGCCGTCTTTCCGGAGCATGTTCCGGATAGGCGAATTTCGTGCGCTTTGGCTCGCGCACGTGCTGTCGGTGGCAGGTGACCAACTAGCACGAGTCGCGCTGACTGTGTTGGTGTTCAACCGAACGGCCTCCGCGGGCTGGGCCGCTGGGACGTATGCGCTCACCTATTTGCCGGACCTGCTCGGTGGTGCACTCGGCGGGCTCGCCGACCGGTTCCCGCGCCGCACCGTGCTCGTGGTCGCCGATGTCGTGCGCGCACTGCTGGTCGCGTTGATGGCGATTCCCGGCATGCCTTGGCCGGTCGCCGCGGGACTGCTCGTGATCGTGCAACTCGCGGCAGGCCCGTTTCAGGCGGCTCGGCAAGCGGTCCTTCCGGACATGCTGGGCGAGGAGAAACTGGCGACCGGACAAGCGATTCTCTCCTCGACGTACCAGGCGGCGCTGGTGATCGGCTTCGGCGCGGGTGCCGCGGTGGTCGCGTGGCTCGGGGTTTCGGGCGCGCTGTGGGCGGACGCGGTGACGTTCGCGGTGTCGGCAGCCGCGCTGCGCTGGGGTTTGCGGCCGTACCCGGTCTCGAAGGCGACCGAACACGCGCCGCAGTGGGCGTCGTTGAAGGCCGGGTGCCGATTGGTCGCGCGGGACCGGAAACTGCGGTCGCTGCTGGCGATCGCGTGCTGCTGCGGGTTTTACGTCGTGCCGGAGGGTTTGGCGGTGCCAGTGGCCGCGCAACTCGGCGGCACGGGCGTGCTCGGCTGGCTGCTGGTGGCGAACCCGGTCGGGACGCTGCTCGGCGCGTTGCTGATCAGCCGGTTGCCGCGAGCGCGGCAGGTGCGGTGGCTGGGTCCGCTCGCGGTGGCGAGCAGCCTCGTGCTGCTGCCGACCGGCTGGACGCCCGCGTTGCCGGTGGTCGTCGTGGTCTGGACAGTGTCCGGGATGTTCTCCGCGCACGACTTGATCACCCAGGTGCAGTACAGCCTCGCCGCGCCGCCGGAACAACGCGGCCAGGTGATCGGGGTCGCGATCGCGGCGTTGCGAGCGGCGCAGGGCCTGACGATCGCGGCCGCGGGCGCGCTGGCGCTGGCCTTCGCGCCGACGACGGTGGTCGCGATCGCCGCCGTAGCCGGGGCAGGGTGCGCCGCGGTGGCCGGGACCGCATGGGCGCGGGCGGTGCGAGCCGACCGCGAGGTGCGGCCCCGCCGAACTCCCCTCGACGGGGCCACCCCACCTCCCGCGCCGTAATCCGCGGGACGGGTGCGCCGCGGGACTGGCTTCGGTCACGTCCAGTTGTTGTCACGCATGCCCTCTCACCTCCTCGTGGGGCGGGCTGGGGGTCGGTCAGCGGGTCCAGTTGTTGTCACGCATGGCGGGGCTCCCTTCATGGCTCGGTGGGTGATGGACGGCGGGGCTCAGCGAGCCCAGTTGTTGTCACGCATGGCGGCGTTCCCTTCGCGGCTTGATGTGCGGTGGTTGGCGGGGCTCAGCGGGTCCAGTTGTTGTCACGCATCGCGGCAGCTCCTTTCACGGCTCGACGGGCGGTGATCGGCGGGACTCAGCGAGCCCAGTTGTTGTCACGCATCGCGGCAGCGGCTCCCTTCACGAGTTGGCGGGCGGTGGTCAGCGGGCTCAGCGGGTCCAGTTGTTGTCGCGCACGGGACGGTTCCTTTCGTGGCTCGACGGGCGGTGGTTGCCGGGGTTCAGTGGGTCCAGTTGTTGTCGCGCATCGCGGCGACTCCCTTCATGGCTCGGCGGTCGGCGATCGGCGAGGCTCAGCGAGCCCAGTTGTTGTCGCGCACTGCAACGACTCCTTTCGCGATGTCGGCGGTCAGTGATCGCGGGGCTCAGCGGGTCCAGTTGTTGTCGCGCATCGCGGCGACTCCCTTCGCAGCTCGACGGCCAGTAATCAGCGGAACTCACCGAGTCCAGTTGTTGTCACGCACAGCGCTCTCCTTCCTCCTCAGCGATCAGCCAGCGGGCTTCAGCGGTTCCAGTTGTTGTCGCGCACGACGGCAGCTCCTTCCCGAATCGACGGTCGGCGATCAGCAGGTTCAGCGAGTCCAGTTGTTGTCGCGCATGGCAGTTGTTCACCTCCTCCGACTGCATTTCGTTCCGTGGTTTCAGCCGTTTCAGCGGGCCCAGTTGTTGTCACGCACCGCGGCCACCTCCTTTTCGAACGACTCCGATCGGCCGACGGTCCTCAGCGGGTCCAGTTGTTGTCGCGCATCTCGCCGCCTCCTTTCCGCATCCCGGATTCCCTGCTCGGCGCCATTCACCAGTTGTTGTCCCGCACTGTGGGCACCTCCTCTCATCTGCGAAGACCGAAGTCTCGACCTCGAGTCGAGACCGTGAGGGAGACCGAGGTCACCGAAGAGCCGTCCAGTTGTTGTCGCGCACTGTCGTCACCTCCGTTTCAGAGTCGCGCCTTCGGCGGTTTTCGCACGTCATCGCCGGTAGGCTGGTCACCGAAAGTGGCCATGGGGGTCCAAAAGGGACCCTCGTGGATCCCCTGGTCCGGCCCGGATTCGGAGCAGTCGGCCGCTACTCACAGTGGCCACCTCCCCTCGCCGGCCGTCTGGCGCTGGGCTGTCCGGGCGAAATCGCCCCGGTGCTTCCCAGAGTCCGGACGACAGGCAGCACACAACGCGCCTCGTCGTTTACCGTAGAAGCCAATCGGGTGAGGTGAAGAGTGCGCGGACGAGTTGCCGGGTGGTTCACAGGCTGGCGCCTATGGCGGTTGCCCTCTCACGTCCGCATGTACGTGCTGCTGGTGAACGTCGTGGCAGTGGGCACCACCCTCGCCACCGCGTGGCTCGCGCCAGTGCGTCAGATCGACCTGATCCGCTTTGGGGTTCTCGCCGTGTGCGCGGCGCTGGCGATCGAGGCGACCCGGCACATCGAACGGCAGCGCGAATACAGCCGCGCGCCCACAGTCGCGTACGTCGACACCAAGGCCGTGTGGAGCATCGCCGCCGTGGTGGCGTTGCCCGCGATCCTCGCCTCGGCGATGGTCGTGCTCACCTACGCCGTCGCGTGGTGGCGGATCTGGCCGCGTGAACGGCCGGTTCTGCCGCACCGCTGGATCTTCTCCTGCGCGTCCGTCCTGTGCGGAACGCAAGCCGCCGTCGCGGTACTCGCGCTCGGGATGCACGAATACCCCGGGGTGCTCGCCGACGGCTTCGGGCCCGGCCTGGTCGACCTGATCGTCTTCGTGCTCGCCGCCGGACTGCGCTGGGCGATCAACACCGCGCTCGTCATGGTCGCGATCGCGCTGTCGAGCCCGCCGCGGTCGTTCGCCGACCTGTTCTCCGGCTTCGGCGACCAGCTTCTCGAAGCGGGCGCGATCGGCCTCGGCCTGGTCACCGCGGCGCTCCTGCTGCTCGCCAACCCGCTGATCCTGGCGGGCGTCGTGATCGCGCTCGTGGCACTGCACCGCGGGCTGCTGCTCACCCAGTTCCAGCGCGACGCGCGCACCGACGTCACCACCGGGCTGGCCACCAAACGCTGGTGGCGCACGGTCGCCGAGCGCTACCTCGAACGCGCGCGGGCGAACCAGGACAGCGTCGGCGTGCTGCTGCTCGACCTCGACCATTTCAAGGCGATCAACGACACCTACGGCCACCCCACCGGCGACCTGGTGCTGCGCGAGATCGCGCTGTCGCTGCGCGACGAAGTCCGCGAGCAGGACGTGTGCGGCCGCTGGGGCGGCGAGGAGTTCGCGATCGCGCTGCCGGACATCCCGAGCGCCGAGCACCTCGGCCACATCGCCGACCGCATCCGGCGGCGGATCCCGCAGGTGGTCGTCGCGCTGCCGGATCAGGATTCGGTGATCAGCGACCTGACCGTCTCGATCGGCTGCGCGCTGTACCCGGCGAAGCACCTCTCCAGCGTCGACGACGTGCTGGTGGCCGCCGACGCCGCGCTCTACCGGGCCAAGCAGGCAGGCCGGAACCGGGTGGAGCTGGCGAGCGCTTGACCGCCTGCTCGGGCCCCCGCTAGAACTCGTCTCATGGACTGGACTCTCGAGGTCGTCGTCGTCCCGGTCACCGATGTGGACCGGGCGAAAGCGTTCTACGTGGACCAGGTCGGCTTCCACCTCGACCACGACATCAACCCGGGACCGGGCCAGCGCCTCGTGCAGCTGACGCCGCCGGGATCGGGCTGTTCGATCGTCCTGGGCAAGGGCATGGTCCCGGACATGCCGCCGGGGTCGCTGAAGGGTCTGCAACTGGTCGTCGCCGATGTGCGGAAGGCCCGCGAGGAACTGGTCGAACGCGGCGTCGACGTCGGCGAGCTCCAGGTCTACGGCTCGGATCCGGGCACCGGGGCGCTGGAAGACCTCGACAACATCGGGTTCATCCACTTCGCCGATCCCGACGGCAACAGCTGGTCAGTCCAGCAGATCTCCGCCCGCGCCAAGAGGTAGCCCGGAGTCGCCGCGCTGCGGCAACTGGTTCTCGTACCGCAGTAGCTCGTGGTTCGTGGCGCGGCGACAGGGGCGGGCGCCTGGATGCTGTTCAAGACCGAGCCTTCGCATTCGGCCGAATCCGCAGCACCCGCCCTCCCGGGCCGAGGTCCGTCGTCTCCGTCTGTCGCGTTTGTACTCGTCCGCCTAGTCCACCAGCGCGCCACAGCTGACGTTCACCGTCGCGGCGGTCATCGTGCGGGCTCGGTCGGACGCGACAAACGCCGCTACCGCACCGACATCGGCCAGCGTCGCGGTGCGGCCGAGCATGGTCGGCTCGGCGAGTTCCGCGGTGAGTTCCTCGGCTCCGGGGAAATCCGCGGGGAGCGTTTCCGGGACACCGCCGGTCCGGAGGGTCACGGTGCGCACGCCGTACCGGCCGAGTTCGGCGGCGAGTTGCCGGCGCATCGCTTCCAGCGCGGAGAAGCCCACTTGCAGGCCGCCGACCGCGTGGTTGCGCACCGGGTCGCCGTCGCCGCCGAAGAGGAGGACGACGCCGTTGCCTTGGCGTTTCATGTGCCGGCCCGCTGCACGCATGGTGAGGAATGTGGTGCGCACGCCGTTGACCACCGGTTGTTCGTAGTCGGCCAACGACATCTCGACCATGGGGGTCCCCTGGACGTCGCCGTGGCTGATCACGTTCACCGAGATGTCGAGACTGCCCGCGGCTTCGACGACCGCGTCGGCATGGGCGTCGACGGACTTCTCGTCGAGCGCGTCGACTACGGCGACGTCGGCGGTGCCGCCAGCAGCGCGGATGTCGTCGGCGACTCGGTCCAGCTTCTCGCGGGTGCGTCCGGCGAGGAAGACTCGCGCGCCTTCCTCGGCGAACGCTCGAGCGAACGCGCCGCCGATTCCTCCGCCGGCGCCGTACACGACCGCGTTTTTGCCTTCGAGCAGCATCTTCCGGGCTCCCTTCTCGTGCCTGTCACCAGTGCGTCGAGCGGGGAACCGGGGAATCGACATCGTGCTCAGGGACGTTTCGCGCCCATCGGATTGGGGATGGGAACACCTCCCCTGTCGATGATCCGCCGGCTGAGCGGGACTGCCAGTTCCAGCACCCGGTCGACGCCTGCCGGGCCCAGTGCGTCGAGCGGGGCGGCGGCCAGCCGGTCGGTGGTTTCTTCGATGGTGCGGCGGACTTCCGCGCCTGCTGGGGTCAATCCGCCAGCGTCGAGCAGGCCGTGCTCGACCAGTTTTTCCGTTGCCTCAGACCATTCTTCGTCAGTCCACCCTCGGGCGCGCTGGACTTGCTCGCGACCGGTGGCTCCGGTGGCGATGTGCGTAAGGGTGGTTTCCAGCCCGCTCAGCCCGGAGGCGACGGCGGCCAGGACGTGGCCGTCACCGCGATGTTCGCGCAGGACAGCAGTCGCCAGCCACAACCGGGCCAGCGGCCGGTCGGGACGAGGCACCGCGGACCAGGCCGCGGCGAGCGGACGGGCGTCGAATCGGCAGGCTGCGACGGCTTGTTCCAGCAGCGTCACCAGTTCGTCCACAGTGTCCGGACCGAGCAGCCGCGTCAGTGCCGCTTCGACCGCTTCCACCCGGGTGCGCAGCACGTCGGCGGGAGAAGCGAACGTCCACGCGTCCGGCAGCGCTCGCTCGACCATCCGCGGCGCGAACCCGAAGAACATCGACGTGACCGGTTCCGGTCCGATCGGGCCGAGTGGCGCCGCCCGGCCCGCGAAGTAGCCCATCCACCAGCCGCGCAGGCCGACGTCCTTCGCCGCCGCGGCGGGTTCCGGGGCGAAGTAGACGACTGCGTGGAGGGGTTCTATGGCTGTCCAGAGGTCTCGGGCCGGGTTCGGCTTCATGCGGGGAACTCTAAGCCCCGGGTACGACAAGAACCGCCGCGCGAAGAAGCCCGCCGCCCCGAAAGCGGGACGGCGGGCCGTGGAGCTGAAAGCCTCAGGCGAGCTCGAGGCCGTAGGACTGCAGTTCCAGGGTCAGCGGGTAGAAGTAGCTGGTCTGGGTGTCACCGCCGGAGAGGGTGCCGAGGCCCTTCTCGCCGTCGTACGCCGGGCCGCCCGAGTCGCCGTGGTCGGTGTGGGCGGTGGTGCCGAACTCGTGGTTCAGGACGCCGACGTCGAAGTTGACCGACTCGTCCACCGAGGTGACCTCGCCGCTGCCGCCGCCGGTCGTCTGGCCCATCTTCTGGATCTGCTCGCCGACGGTCGGAGTGCCCGCGCTGCTGATCTTCTGGCCGGTGTTGATCGCGCCGTCACCGGTGCCGTTCGGGCGGGTCAGCAGGCCGGAGTCGGCTCCGGGGCAGTCGCTTTCGACGACCTGGGCTCCGGAAACGTCGCCGCCGGACCAGGTGCCGCCCTCGTTGGTGCAGTGGCCCGCGGTCAGCATGTACGGCTGGCCGCCCTTGGTCACGTTGAAGCCGAGCGAGCAGGTGAACTGGCCGTTGTTGATCGAGTCGCCGTCCGCGATATAGGTGGACAGCTTGCCGGAGCGGTGCTCGACGCGCGCCGCGTCGCCCAGCTTCGCCGCGGCCGCCGCGACCTTGTCCTTCGTGGCCTGGGACGCCGAGTCGTAGATCTTCACCACGACCTGGTTGGTCTTGGTGTCGATGCCCCACGACGTCTGCGGCACGTTCTTGACTGTGTCCATCTGGTTCTTCGCGCCGGTGAGCGCGGTGAAGCTGTGCTTGACGAGCTTCGTCGCGAAGCCCGCGGCCTCGGCCTTCTCCTGCGCCGCGGCGTCGGTGACGTTCAGCACCGCCTTGCCGCGTTCGAGGTAGATGCCGCCGTTTCCGGCGCCGAGCGTGTCGGCGACCTGCGTCGCCTGGGTGATCGCCTGTGCCTGCATCTGGGCGAACGCCATCGGGCTTGCCGAGGCGGCGTTCACGCACATGCCCGCGGTCAAGGCCGCGGCCGACAGTGCGGTGAATCCCGCGACGAGCGTCTTCCGGGAAGTCATGGATCTTCCTCCAGGTGGGCTGAAACCGACCGGTGGGACGCCCCACACTTTTGTTGCCCGGCAACCAACGCGAAACCGACGAAGGTTGGTTAATAACCAAAAAATGCGGACCAATCGGACACCGCTGCGCCGTTCGGGCCACCTGGAATACCCCGAACGGCGCTGCTGACCTGCGTCAGTGCTCTCCTGGCCAGCGGACGTGCCCGGCGTAGCCCTCGTTCTTGCGCAGGTACCCGGCGATGAACGGGCACACCGGAACGATCACGCCGCCCCGCGCGACGACGTCGTCCAGCGCGGCCTTCGCCAGCACCTTGCCGAGCCCGCGACCGCCGAACTCGTCGCCGATTTCCGTGTGCGTGAAAACGGTTTCGGCGTCCTTCGGCGTGAACTCGGCGAAGCCGGCGAGTTTGCCGTCCGCATACACTTCGTAGCGGTTTTCGCTGTCGTTGCGGGAGACCCGGGGCTCTTCCTCGCTCATCTTCGGCTCCTCGTTGGTCGGCGCCTCGATCTCCACCATCGAGCGACGCGGATGTACTCAGCGCCCATCAAAACAGCCCTCGCCCTCGGCCGCATGAGCGATGCGCCACGACCGCGGGAGTGGCGTGCCCGCGCGGGCCTTCCGCCGCGCCGGTGCGGTCTGTTTGCCTCGTGGTGTCGGTACCCGCGACCGCGAGGGGAGCCCGCGTGCAGCCGTTCGTCCTGCCCGAGTTCTATCTGTCGTACCCGGCCCGGCTGAACCCGCACCTGGACGGCGCGCGGAAGCACAGCAAGGCATGGGCGTACACGATGGACATGGTCGACGTGCCCCAGCACGGCACCGTCATCTGGAACGAGCACGACCTCGACTCCCACGATTACGCCCTGTTGTGCTCCTACACCCATCCCGACGCCGCCCCGCGGGAACTCGACCTCGTCACGGACTGGTACGTCTGGGTATTCTACTTCGACGACCACTTCCTGGAACTGTTCAAACGCACCGGCGACATCGAACACGCACGCGATTACCTCGACCGGATCGCGCGTTTCATGCCCGCCGAAGGCGAAATCACCGAAACCCCGGAAAACCCCGTCGAACGCGGCCTGACCGACCTGTGGAACCGCACCGTCCCGCACCGGTCAGCGGCCTGGCGGCGACGCTTCCGCGAAAGCACCCGCAACCTCCTCGACGAATCTCTCTGGGAACTGGCCAACATCAACGAAAACCGCGTCGCGAACCCCATCGAATACGTCGCCATGCGCCGCAAGGTCGGCGGCGCACCCTGGTCCGCGAACCTGATCGAACACTCCCTGAACGCCGAGGTGCCCGACGAAATCGCGGCGAAACGCCCCATGGAAGTCCTCCGCGACTGCTTCGCCGACGCCGTGCACCTCCGCAACGACCTCTTCTCCTACCAGCGCGAAGTCGAGGACGAAGGCGAACTGTCCAATAGTGTTCTGGTCTTCGAAAAGTTCCTGAGCTGCACCACCCAAGAGGCCGCGGACGCGGTAAACGACTTGCTGACGTCGCGCCTGCATCAATTCGAACACACCGCCCTGACCGAAGTTCCCGCCCTATTCGACGAACACGGCGTGCAACTACCCGGACGAGCCGAAACCTTCGCCTACGTCAAAGGCCTGCAAGACTGGCAATCCGGCGGACACGAATGGCACCTGCGCTCCAGCCGCTACATGAACAAAGGCGCCCTGGACGCCCGCGGCGGCCCGGAATTGCTCGGCGGCCCGTCCGGCCTCGGCACCTCCGCCGCCCGAATCTTCCGCTCCATCGCCACTACCGCCCCGCAACGCACACGGGCTTTCACGCACCAACCGCACGAACAGCTTGGCCCAGTCACTCTGCCCTCCCTGCCCTTGCCTTTCCCCTTGCGACTCAGCCCGCAGCTAGCCGCGGAACGCAAGAAAATCGCCGATTGGCCTCGCCGGATGGGCATCCTGTCCGAGGGAATCTGGGACATCGTCCGCCTGCGCGCGTCCGACGTGCCGCTGGCCACCGCGGGCCTCTGCCCCGACGCGCCTGCGGAGCAGGTGTCCCTCACCAACGACTGGCTCACCTGGGGCACCTACGCCGACGACTACTACGCGGAGGTCCTCGCCCACGACCTGCCCGCCGCCAGGCTGACCACCGAACGCCTCAAACTCTTCATGCCCACCGACGGAGAACCTCCGCCCCCACCGCAAACCGCGCTGGAAACCGGCTTGGCGGACCTGTGGCAACGCACCACCGGCCCGCTGAGCCCCGCCGAACGCGAAGCCTTCCGCGCGACGGTCGAGTCGATGATCGACGCCTGGGTGTGGGAAGTGGCCGGCCAGGTCCAAAACCGCATACCCGACCCCATCGATTACGTCGAAATGCGCCGCCGCACCTTCGGCTCCGACCTGGTGACCAGCATCAGCAGGCTGACCAACAGCCGCACCGTGCCTAAGGAAATCCACCGGAACCGAGTCATCGAAGCACTGGAAGACTCCGCCGCCGACTACGCTTGGCTGATCAACGATTTGTTCTCCTACCGCAAGGAAATCGAGTACGAAGGCGGCCTGCACAACGCAGTGCTGGTGGTGCGGTCCTTCCTGGACGTCGGGCAAGACCGAGCCATCCGCATCGTCGCCGACCTGGCAGAAGCACGACTCGCCGAGTTCCGCCACGCAGCAGACGTAGGCCTGCCCGGCCTCTTCGCCGACTACGGCCTGGACGCGGAAGCACGCGACACGCTCACCGGCTACGCGGACCTGCTGAAGAACCTGATGACCGGCATCGCGAACTGGCACCACGAAAGCGCCCGGTACACGGACGAGGAACTAGACCGAGTCCGCGACGTACCGGTCACCGCCGAACCGAGCGAGCCGACAAAACCCCCGGCCGCCAAAGCCATGGAACACCCAGGCTGCACCGGCACCCCATACGTCCCGATCGACGCGAAACCCCGCCTCCGCCTGACCGCAACCGGCCTCGGCACCAAATCCCTGCACATCCCAGCCCCCGCCAACTCCACCCCGCACTGACGAATGCCGGATGCGCCCCAATGTGGCATTGGGTGCGTCCGACGCACCGAACGCCACATTGGGTGCATCCCACGCACCCAATGCCACATTGGGGCGCTAACCGCACCCCGCCTCACCTCACGCACCCACACACCCAAGCCGCGCAACAAACCGCAGCCGCTGCACCCACCCATCGAGGCACCCAGCCCTCCCCCAACCCCGATACAAAGCCGCCCTGCGGTTCGGGGGTGCTTGTCAAGGCATCTTTCCCGCCTTGACAAGCACCCCCGAACCGTCAGCACAATGAGCTAACGGGGTGCCCCACGCCACCAAGGGCCCGATGTCGCCGCCAGGCGACGAGCAGCCCCAAAGGGTGCCCCCCACCACTCCACCGAGCATCCCACCGCACATCCAGCAATACTCGAACCCGTGACCAGCCCGAACCTTCACTTCCTGGGCCACGCGACCACCCGCGTGGAACTAGCCGGCCAGGTCGCCATCACCGACCCAGTCCTCACCCGCTGGGTCGGCCCCCTGACCCGAGTAGCACCGAAGCCGGACATCTCCGCCTGGACCGCCGTGGACATCGTCCTCATCTCCCACCTCCACGGCGACCACCTCCACCTCCCCTCCCTGAAACTCCTCGGCAAAGCCACGAGGATCGTCGTCCCGCGAGGCGCGGGCTCCTGGCTGACCAAACGAGGCTTCACCGAGGTGGAGGAACTCTCCCCAGGCCAAACCATCACCTCCGGCGACCTCCGCATCACCGCCACCGAAGCAGTCCATTCCGGCCATCGCTGGGGCCCGCGCCTCACCCACGGTCCCCAGAGCCCCGCCCTAGGCCACCTCCTGGAGGGAAACAACCACCGGCTCTACTCGGCAGGCGACACCGACCTCTTCCCCGGCATGGCCGACCTGGGCCCGGTAGACGTAGCCCTCCTCCCCGTCTGGGGCTGGGGCCCGAACCTCGGCCCAGGCCACCTCACCCCGGAGCGAGCCGCCGAGGCCGCCGCCCTGCTCCAGGCCCGCACGGCGGTCCCGGTCCACTGGGGCACCCTCGCCGTTCCCGGCATCCATCGCACCGCCAAGATGCGCCAGCTCCTCGTGGAACCCCCGCGCACCTTCGCGCACCACGTCCGTTGCAAAGGCCTGGACACCGAGGTGCTGCACACCCGCCCTGGTTCCGACGTCCTGCTCCCCACTCGCGAGGAGCGCGGGTGAATTGGACTGACCCGTCAGCGATCGGCTACCCGGCGCTGTTCGGCGGAGTACTGCTCGGCTCCGTCATCCCGATCGTCCCGACCGGCGCGGTCGTCGGGGCAGCCGCCGCGGTCGCGATGACCACCGACCACCTCTCGCTCCCGCTGGTGATCCTGCTGGCGGTAGCGGGCGCGTACCTGGGCGACGTGATCACCTTCGCCGTCCCGCGCTTCGGCAGTGAACCTCTCCTGCGTTTCGTGGAACGCCGCCAGCAGGCCGAACGCCTCGCGAAAGGCCGCGAGCAGTTCGCGAGACGCGGCTGGCAGCTCGTGGTGATCGGCCGTCTGGTGCCCGCCGGGCGCATCCCGGTGCTGCTCGCCGCGGGCACGCTCGGCTATCCCTGGCGCAAGTTCCTGCCGTCCGGCCTGCTGGCGTGTGTGCTGTGGGCGGTGGCGTACTCGTTGCTGGGCATCCTCAGCGGCGGGATCTTCGACTCGCCGTTGATCGCGACGCTGCTCGCCACTGTCCTGGTGCTGCTGGTGACCGTGGTGACGACGTTGATCTCCAAGAAACGGGCGGCCCACCAGGCGGGAGGACACCGATGAGCACACCTGCTCCGGCGAAGGGCCGGTTGTTGCGCGGCGGCCGGGTCGTCGCGCGGGTCCTGCTGGTCTGGGTGGCGGTCACCGGCGCGTTGCGGCTGCTCGACGCGTGGCTCGACGGCTTCACGATGCAGTCGTGGTGGCAGCCGACGGTGTGCGCGCTGATCCTCGGCCTGCTCGTCTCGGTGGTGTGGCCGCTCGTGGTGCGGGTGGCGTGGCCGATCGCGTACTTCACCCTCGGCGTCGGCACGTACATCCTGCTCAGCGCCGCGGCGTTGGCGATTCTCCAGGCCGTACCCGGCGTTGAGCTGCACGGCTTTTCGACGGCGGTCGTCATCACCGTCGCGATGTCCGCGGTAGGCGCGGTGATCTCCAGCGTGCTGGCCGTCGACGAGGACGAGATCTTCTTCCGGCGCGCCGCTCGCCGTCGCCGGAAAGCGAAGCACCGCACCGATTTCGCCGATCAACCGCCCGGTGTGGTCTTCCTGCAGATCGACGGGCTCGGTTACGACACCGTCCGCCGCGCCGTGCGGGACGGGGACATGCCGACCTTCGCCAAGTGGCTGTCCGAGGGCACGCATTCGCTCACCCGCTGGCACACCGACTGGAGTTCGCAGACCGGGGCGAGCGTCTGCGGGATCCTGCACGGCTCGAACCACGACATCCTCGGTTTCCGCTGGTACGAAAAGGATCGCGACCACGTCATGGCGTGCGCGCATCCGTCCGACGCGGCCGAGATCGAACGGCGGCACAGCGACGGCCGCGGCCTGCTGTCGATCGGCGGCGCGAGCCACGGCAACCTGTTCTCCGGCGACGCCGCGCACGTCAGCCTGACCATGAGTTCGGTGCCGGTGCTCACGCCGCGCAAGCGCCGGGGCCGGGTCGGCGCTGGGTATCGCGCCTACTTCGCCAACCCGGTCAACGTGTTGCGCACGTTCGGTGTCGCGCTCGCCGACGTCGTCCGCGAACTGTCCGCGGCGGCCAAACAGCGGCGCGCCGGTGTGCTGCCGCGGATCCCGCGCGGCGGCGTCTACCCGCTCGCCCGGCCGGGCACGACGGTGATCGCGCGCGACGTCGTGGTGTCCGCGATCATCGGCGACATGCTCGCCGGACGGCCGGTGGTGTACGCCGATTTCCTCGGCTACGACGAGGTCGCGCACCACTCCGGCATCGAACGGTTCGACACGCTGGAGGTGCTGCGGTCGATCGACCAGCAGTTCGCCCGGCTGCTGCGGGCCGGTCGGCTCTCGCCGCGGAAGTACCACATCGTCGGGCTGTCCGACCACGGGCAAACCCAGGGTCAGGCGTTCGTCGACCGGTTCGGCGAGACCGTCGAGGCGCTCGTCGGCCGGCTCTGCGGCGGCGAACCCGTTGCCGAGCAAGGAAAGCGTCGGCAGGCGGAAAGCTGGCAGGTCAACGCGGCACTCGCCGAGGCGACCGCGACCGGCGGCCTGATCGCGCGACGGTTGCGGGCCAGGGTCGAAGGCGCGGAAGGAGCCGAGAACCGGCCGCGCACCGCGACTGGCTCTCCGGGGCAGGTCACGCGGGTGGCTCCCGGGGTGGTCGCCGTCGTGTCCGGGCATCTGGCGATGGTGTCGTTCACCGAACACGAGGGCCGGGTCGAACTGGAGACGATCGAACGCGAGTACCCGGACCTGCTGCCGACGCTGGTCGACCACGACGGCGTCGGGTTCCTGCTGGTCCGCAGCCGCGAGTTCGGCCCGGTAGTGCTGGGCCGCGACGGATTGAAGCGGCTGGCCACCGGGGTCGTGATCGGCGAAGACCCGCTGGCCGGCTACGGTCCGTACGCCGCCGAGCTCGTCCAGCGCGTCGACAGTTTCCCGCATTGCGCGGACATCATGATCAACAGCCGGTACGACGCGGATTCCGACCAGTCCTCGCCGTTCGAACGGCACGTCGGCTCGCACGGCGGGCTCGGCGGACCGCAGCAGCGCGGCTTCCTGCTGCATCCGCGAGAGTTCCCGGCACCCGGCGAGCCCGTCGGCGCGGAATCCGTGCACCGCGTGTTCCGCGACTGGCTCACCTTCCTCGGCCATCCGGAACCCGGTGCCGCCGAAGGCAAACCCGCTGTCGTCCCCTCGGAGGTAGTGTCATGAGCAACCCGATCGTCTACGGCGCGAGCTGGTGCCCGGACGTCAAACGCAGCCGCGCGCTGCTCGACGCGAAGGGCGTCGAGTACGACTACGTGGACGTCGAGGCCGACCCGGCCGCCGAAGCTCGCGTACGCGAGCTGCAGGACGGCGCTCGCCGGATCCCGACCATCGTCTTCGCGGACGGCAGCCACCTCGTGGAACCGAGCGACGACGAGCTGAACGCGCACCTCGCGAAGTGACTCCGCTGACGGAACTCCCACTGGGCACGCGGGTGGTCGTGCGATACCGGATCGAGGGCGGGTTCACCGACGCCCTCGGTCCCTTGCGTGCCCGCGACGCCGACACGTGCACCGTCGAGACCAAACGCGGTCTGGTCGTCGTCCCGTTGGCCGCGGTGGTCGCCGCCAAACCCGTGCCGCCGGCGCCGCAGCGGAAATCGAGTGGCCCGCCCGCGCCGAATTTGTGACGATCACCGGATGCGCACCTTCGACGAACTGGTGGACGAGGCAGCGTCGGTGTCGGTGGACGGCTGGGATTTCTCCTGGCTGGACGGCCGGGCCAGCGAGCAGCGGCCGTCCTGGGGATATCAGCGGCTGCTCGGCGAACGGCTGCGGGACGTCCAGTCCGTTGTGGACATCCAAACCGGCGGCGGCGAAGTGCTGGCGGGCGTGCCGGTACTGCCGCCGTTGACGGTCGCCACCGAATCGTGGCCGCCGAACCTCGAGAAGGCCGCCGCGTTGCTGGAACCGCGGGGCGCGACCGTCGTCGCGGACACGGACGAGCCGCCGCTTCCGTTTCAGGACAACACGTTCGAGATGGTCGTCAGCAGGCATCCGGTCACGGTGTGGTGGGACGAGATCGTCCGCGTCCTCAAGCCCGGCGGCAGCTATCTGTCGCAGCAGGTCGGGCCGTGGAGTGTGTTCGAGCTGGTCGAGTACTTCCTCGGGCCGCAGACGCCGGAAGTGCGCGACAGCCGGCATCCGGACCGGGCGAAGGCCGAAGCGGAGCAGGCTGGGCTTGAAGTGGTGGACCTGCGCTTCGAGGAACTGCGCACCGAGTTCCACGACATCGGAGCGGTGATCTACTTCCTGCGCAAGGTGATCTGGATGGTGCCAGGGTTCACTGTGAAGGAGTATCTGCCGCGGTTGCGCGAACTGCACGAGGAACTGCGGGAGGGGCCGTTCGTGGCGACGACTACTCGATACCTGATCGAGGCGCGCAAGTCCTCGTGAGCGGCAATGCCGGTTCTAACCGGCATAAACACTCACGACCCCCTGCAGACCGCCGCCTCGATGCCGTCCGCCAGCACCGCCACCCCGGCATCGAAGCTCAGCCGCGCCTCATGCTCCAAATAGGACACTCCGGCAGGCGGTGGCGCGCTCTCTTCGCCCAGCCGTGCGACATTCGGGTACCGCTCCGCCAGATCCGGAGCCAGCTCGCCGAGCGCGGACGTCCGCGCGCGCCACCAGTCCTCATCGGACAGTCCGGTTTCCTTGAGCGCCAACCGCGATTCGGCGGCGATCTGCACCGCGCCGCGCACGACGTTGAGCAGCGCGCCCACCAGCCGCCGCACCTGACCGGCGGGCAGACCGGTCGCGAAGAGCACCCGCAGCACCGTTTCCTGCATCCGGAACTCCCCCGGCCCCAGCACCGGACGCGCGTAGGACACCTGCAGCAGCCACGGGTGGCGCAGATGGAATTCCCACAGGTCGCCGGCCAGTTCGAGCAACGCGGGACGCCAGCCGCCGGACAGGTCGTGGTCGTCGCGCAGATCTCCGAACGCCTGGTCGCACATCAAGTCGATCAGCTCGGTCTTGCTCGGCACGTACGTGTACAGCGCCATCGCCGTGCGCCCGAGCCGCTCGCCGACCGCGCGCATCGACAGTGCGGACATGCCCTCGGCGTCCGCGAGCTCGATCGCGGCGGCCACGATGAGATCCACGCTGAGCGCGGGTTTCGGCCCCGGCGCGCTGCGCGGTTCGCTGCCCGTGCGCCACAGCAGCTCCAGCGAACGGCGGGCGTCGCCCTGCCCCGCGAACACGACCACCGGCGACCCCTTTCCCCTTACAGGATAAAGGACCGCCGGGGCCGCTGGCTCAGCCGTCCACCTCGATCGCGAGCGCCGGGCAGAGCTGCGCCGCCTCCTTCGCCCGCGCGTGCAGTTCCTCCGGCGGGTTTTCCCGCAGCAGCACCACGATCCCGTCCTCGTCGCGCTGGTCGAACACCTCGGGCGCGACGAGTACGCACTGTCCGGCCCCGACGCAGCGGGACTGGTCGACGACCACCTTCATTTCGCGACTCCTTTCACCAGGTCACGGGAAGTTCGTGCACCCCGTAGACGACCATGTCGTGCTTGAACTTCAGCTCGTCCAGCGGTGCGGCCAGCCGCAGCGTCGGAATCCGCCGGTAGAGCGTCCGGTAGACCACCTGCAGTTCGACCCGCGCGAGCGGCTGGCCGAGGCATTGGTGCACGCCGTAGCCGAACGCGACGTGGTGGCGTGCCTTGCGGGTGACGTCGAGCTTGTCCGGCTCGGGGAACTGCGTCTCATCGCGGTTGGCGACGTCCGTGGCTGCGATCAGCCCCTCGCCCTCGCGCACGGTCTGCCCGCCGATCTCCAGGTCTTCGAGCGCGACGCGGCGGCGTCCGGAGTGGACGATCGTCAGATAGCGCAGCAGCTCTTCGACCGCGTTGGCCAGCAAGGCGTCGTCGCCGTCGCGGACCGCGGCGAGCTGGTCCGGGTTCTCCAGCAGCGCGACAGTGCCGAGCGCGATCATGTTCGCCGTGGTCTCGTGCCCGGCGACAAGCAGCAGCTGGCCCATCGAAGCCGCTTCCTCGACGGTCATCGCGCCGGTGGCGACCTGACCGGTCGCGAGGCGGCTGAACACATCGTCGGCCGGGTCGTCGATTTTCTTCTCCACCAGCCGCGCGAGGTAGTCGAGCAGTTCCTCGGTCGCGGCGAGCGCCTGTTCGGCGGTCGCTTCCCGCGAGACCAGGATCTTGCTGCAGCGGTGGAAGAACTCGCGATCGCCGTACGGCACGCCGAGCAGCTCGCAGATCACCAGCGAAGGCACTGGCAGCGCGAACGCCTGCACGAGGTCGGCGAGTTTCGGGCCGGCCAGCATCTCGTCGAGCAGTTCGTCGACGATCTGCTGGATCCGCGGCCGCATCCGCTGGACCTTCTTCACCATGAAATCGCCGGTGAGCAGCCGGCGCTGGGCGGCGTGCTCCGGGTCGTCCATGCCGATGAACGACCGGAACCGGCTGCGCCGCGCCTTGACCCCGGGCGTCTGCGACGGATAGCCGGCGCGGGTGGGATCGGCGCTCACCCGCGGGTCGGTGAGCATCGCGCGGACGTCTTCGTAGCGGGTGATCAGCCACGGTTCGCTGCCGTCCCAGATCCGCACGCGCGACACCGGGTCGTCGCGCAGCTTGCGGTCGAGGTCGGGCGGCGGGTCGAACGGGCAGCGCCCGCGCGACATCGGGAACTGCGCTACGGGCCGGGCGTCGGCCATCACAGCCTCCTGGAGAAGTCACCAAACGAGTGTTCGGATACTTACCGAACACATGTTAGGCGATTTGGTGAACGATTGCCCAGACCCGGGTCCAAAGATCACCGGGATGGCCGTGGACGAGGATGGCAAACGGGAGAAAACGCCCGTGGCTCAAGCGAAAATGAGCGACAGCAGCTCGTCGGCGAAGTTCACCACGGCGTCCTCGCCCGGCTGCCTTCCAGACGAATGGAACAGCGCGACGCGGCCGTGCGCGCCGACGAACGCGATCACCCCGGCCCGTTCGGCGGGCACCCGGAGCTCGGCCCCGGACTCGGCGCAGCGGGCGAACGCGGCGGAGATCCGGTCGACGAAATCGATCGTCGGACCCTCCGGCCGGACGTCCGGCGACGTGCGGCTCGACCCGTTCGCGGTCATCAGCCGGTAATGGCCGGGGTTGTCCATCGCGAACCGGCAGTACGCGTGCAGCAGCGCACGCAGCCTGCCCACCGCGTCGTCGGCGGGAACCCGGGATTCGGCGGCTTCCATCGCGAGCCGCAACCGGCCGAACTCGTGCTCGGCGAGCCCGGTGACGAGCGCGGCCCGGTCGCTGAAGTGCTGGTAGATGCTGGCCGGGGCGATGCCGACGGCACGCGCGACCCCGCGGATGGTGAGCGCGTCCTCGCCGTCGAGTTCCGACAGGAGCCTGCTGGCCGCGGCGAGGATTTCCCCGCGCAGCCGCTCGCCCTCGCCCCAGCGGTTGCGCGTGCGGGCCTGGACTTCTTCGGACACTTGCCCATTGTTACCGCTCGCGTTGCCCCGCACCGCTCCGGCCCGCCGCGGATGTCGATCGTTTCGTAGCCCGTCAGCCATCCGAGGTTCACCAGCTGGGCGAGGGCGGTCGATAGCGTTCGCCGGTGGACGATCAGGGGTGGCTGGACGACTTCCAGCGGCGGATTGACGAAATGCAGGCGAAAAGCGCTGCCCTGCAAGAGACATTGAGCACCGCGGAGGGCCGCGCCAAATCGGGCGACGGGCTGGTGTCGGTTTCGGTCGCCCCGAACGGCGCGCTCAAGAACCTCGAGATCGACGACCGCGCCCTGCGGCACGGCGGCGCCCGGCTGACCGCGTCGATCATGGACGCCTACGGGAAGGCGCAGCGCCAGGTGTCGCGCGACGTCATCGACGCGTTCGAGCCGATCGCGGGCGACAGCGAGATGATGAACGTGGTCAAGTCGTATCTGCCGGAGCCCGAGGAAGAGCCGGAACCCGCCCCGGAGCCGCCGCGGTCCGAACCCCCCGCCCGCTACGCGGGACCTCCGCCGGGCAGCACCACCCCGCCGGGAAGCGCGGCCTACGGACGCCCGATGCCCCCGCCGGGCGGCGCGACGCACAGCCGTCCGCCGATGCCGCCTCCCGGCACCACCCCGCCGCCCCCTGCGCCGGCTCCCGAACCGCCGCGGCCGACGTCCGGTCCGCACCGCAGGCGCGCCGCGGGCGAGGACGACGACGAAATGCAGCCGTGGTGACCGGGTTGTCAACCCGTCGTTAGTGCTGGGAAATCACCATTTGCCGGACCGTACGAATGGGGGGTCACATAACGGGAGCTTCTGCCTACTTTGGGTTGAGCGCGCGCAAACCCGGCAAACTCCCCCCACCCCCCAGGAGCTTTCTTATGTCCAGGAAGTTCGTGCTGTCCGGCGCGGTCGCGCTCGCGCTGGCCGCCGCCCCGCTCTCGGGCGCCGTAGCGGTCGCCGCTCCGGCTCCGTCCGCCGTCGCGTCCGCCACGGTCTATTACTCGACGTCCGGCGCACCGTCGTTCCGGGCCGCGATCAACGCGGGCGCGGCGAACTGGAACCGCGCGGTGACCAACGTGAAGCTGGTCGAGCGTTCGTCCGGAGCCACGCTGCGGTACGTCGAGGGCAACGACCCGCGCGGCTCGTACGCGCAGACCGACGGGCACGGCCACGGCACCATCTTCATCGACTACACCCAGGCCCGCCAGTACGACAACACGCGGATCACCGCGCACGAGACCGGCCACGCGCTCGGCTTGCCGGACCACTACTCGGGCCCGTGCTCCGAACTGATGTCGGGCGGCGGCCCCGGCCCGTCCTGCCACAACGCCAACCCGAACTCGCAGGAAGCGTCCCGGGTGCAGCGGCTGTGGGCCAACGGGCTCAGCGCGGTCTCCGGACCGCAGCAGCGGATTTACGACCACTCGCCGGTCGGCTGACGCACAGCTGAGCGGGCGGCGGCCGGGTGCGTCCCGGCCGCCGCTTCGCCGGTCAAGGCTTCGTTGTCAGATAGCGCCGTTCGGGCCCTGGTCGCGGTCGGAATCCTCCTCTTTTCGCGGGGACGGGGAATCCCCGGGCACCGCCGGTGGTTGGCTTGCCTTCAGACGAAGGGGAGGCATTCATGGCGGAGATCGTTCTGGTTCACGGCGCTTGGGGCGACGGGTCGGTGTGGCTGGGGGTGATCCCAGCGCTGCATCGGCAAGGACATCGGGTCCGTGCGGCGAACCTGCCGATGACCTCGCTCGCGGACGACATCGCCGAGGTTCGCCGGGAGATCGCGGCTTTCGACGGCCCGGTCGTGCTGGCTGGCCATTCCTATGGCGGCGCGGTGATTTCCGGTGCGGCGAAGGACAATCCGCAGGTCAGCGCGCTGGCTTACTTCGCGGCGTATGTCCCGGACGAAGGCGAGAACGTGCCTTCGCTGAACGGCAAGTTCCCCGCCTCGCCCGGCAACGACGCGATGGTGTTCCGCGAGGACGGCTGGTCGTCGATCGACCCGGACCGCTTCCACTACGCCTTCGCCGCCGATGTGGCTCCCGAACGGGCCGCCGCGCTGGCCTCGGTGCAACGCCGCGCTCGCGCCGAATGCTTCGCCGTACCCGCGGGTCCTGGAGCCTGGCGCGACCTGCCGACTGCTTACGCAGTGTCCACAGAGGACCGAATTCTCCACCCGGACCTGCAGCGCTGGCTCGCGGAGCGGGCTGGGGCGGACTGTGTCGAACTGACGGCCAGCCACTATCCGCTGCTGTCCCAGCCGGAGGCGGTGGCCGCGGTGATCGACAAGGTGGCGGCGCGCGGCAAGTAGCGGCTGCTTCCCCGCTGCGGCCGCGAGCACCGCGAAATCGGCTGCCCGCATCGGTCGCGCGTGCGCGGGACGCGGAGTGTTCGGCTCCCTGACCACGGTGACCGGCACCGTGGTCAGGCCGAGCCGCAGTGCGACGGCGATCCGGTGATTGCCCTCGATCGTGCCGAACTCCTCGCAGAACCCGAGCCGCGACGGCGTCCGGATTCCGTGCCGCGCGATGTCCTCGGCGAGGGCGTCGAGGTGGCGCGGAGTGTCCACCAGCGCGGATCCCACCGTTTCCCGGTCCGCCGCCCGGTACCGGACCACAAACGAGACAGGCAGTTCAACCGGCGTCCGCCCATCCTGGCACGGCGGAAATCCAGTTGCCCAGTCCTGGCCGGACAGCCGAGTATTCGGGCCATGACCACCGAACCCGCCCGCCACCGCCCGTCCGACTGTCTCGCCGCGCGCGGCAAGCAGCAGACGGAGCAGGAAGGGACCGCCCAGGCCGTGCGATGAGCGCCGCGCTGGTCGCGGGGCTCGTCGCCGGGTACGGGATCGCCATGCCGGTCGGTGCGATCGGCGTCTACCTGGTCGAACTCACCGCCCGCACGTCGTGGCGGGTCGGGGCGGCCGCGGCGATGGGGGTGGCCACCGCGGACGGTGTCTACGCCGTTCTCGCCACCACCGGCGGCGCCGCGCTGGCCCCGTTGCTCGCCCCGATCACCACGCCGCTCCGGCTGACCTCGGCCGCCGCGCTGTTCCTGCTCGCCGCGTGGACCGCGATCCGGGCGATCCGGCGTTATCGAGCCCCGGAAACGCCTTTGCCGGCAACGCAACCGCACCCGCTGCGGGCATACGCGACCCTGCTCGGCCTGACCCTGCTCAACCCGTCCACCATCATCTACTTCACCGCGCTCGTCCTCGGCGACCGACCGGCCAACGGCACCGTCTTCACGGCCGCCGCCTTCGCCGCTTCGGCCAGTTGGCAACTGCTGCTTGCCGTCGGCGGAGCGTTGCTCGGACGCGGCCTCACCGGTCCGCGCGGACGGCTCGGCACCGCTCTGCTGTCCAGCGCGGTGATCCTCGTGCTGGCGGTGCGGCTGCTCTGATCAATCAGACGGCCGCCACGACCGCAAAGGCCGGAGCAGCGCGGTCTTCTTGTAGTGGTGGTCGGCCATCCGCCGGAGGATGTCGTCGAGGGTGAGCACCGCGGCCACGATGTGCGGTCCTTTGTTGAGCATCACGCATTCGGCGCGGACGCCCATGGCCGCGTCGGTGATTTCGGCGCGGGAAGGGCGGCCGGTGCGGGCCAGCTGATCGAGGACCTGGGTGGCCCAGATGACCGGCAGGTGCGCGGCTTCGCACAGCCAGAGGATTTCCTCCTGCAACTCGGCGAGCCGTTCGTAACCGCATTCGACCGCGAGGTCGCCGCGGGCGATCATCACGCCGGTGCGCGGGCGGCGCATCGCGGTCAGCAAAAGCTCGGGCAGGTTCTCGAAGGCCTGCCTGGTCTCGATTTTGAGGACCACCCCCAGTTCGTCCTGCCCGCCGAGTTCGGCGAGCAGGTCCTCGACGTCGCCCGCGGTCCGGACGAACGACAACTGCACCAGGTCGGCATGCGTGCGCACGAACGGCAGGCAGGCTCGATCGGCCTCGGTCAGCGCGGGCACCGGCAACGCGGTCTCCGGCAAGTTGATGCCCTTGCCCGCGCGCAACCGGGAACCGCCGTCGCGCGCGCTGGTGATCCGGACGGTGAGGGCGTCTTCACCGGTCTTGACGACAGTGCCGCCGATCCGGCCGTCGTCGAACAGGACTGGGTCGCCTGGCACTGCCGCGGCGAAGACAGCGGGAAGGGTGCAGCCGATTCGGGGCGGCCGCTGGATTTCCACCGGGGTGCAGTCGCGAGTCAGGGTGAGCAGGTCGCCCTCGTACAAGGTGAGGAACTGCTCGACCGGAGGCAGTGCACCGACTTCGGCCTCGGTGCCGTCCTGCGCGCGCAGCACGGTTCCGGTGGCGAGATAGGCGGTGCGGCGAGCAGAGGCCAGCACACCGGCCGGGCTCGCGGATGCCACGACGAGACGACGGCGGGAGCCCCGGGTGTCTCGGAAGCTCAGGTTCTGGCCGGGGCGCAGCGCGCCGAGTCCCGTGGCGTGGACTGGAATCAGCTTGGCATCCGGCCGCGGCGGCGGGGTCGCGGTGCTGGTGAGCCAGCACCAGGCCCGCGCGGTCGGACGGCCCAGTTCGTCGCGGCGCGGCCGGAGTTTGACGACACGCGGACCGTCGGCCAGCGGACCGGTGCGCAGTTTCGGGCCGCCGAGATCCATGGCGATCAGGCAGCGCCGCCCGGCGTCCTCGGCAGCGGCGCGGACGTGGGCTGCCATGGCCGCCCATTCCGAAGGTCCGTCGTGGGCGCAGTTGATCCGGGCGAGGTCCATGCCCGCGCGGACGAGTGCGCGGGTCAGCGTGGGGTCGTGTGCGGCTTCGGTGGGCAAGGTGACCATGATGCGCGTGCGTCGCCGCGCGGGTTCGGGACCGAGCAAGGCCGTGCAGTTGCTGTTGAGACTGCGCGGGCCGGTGGCGAAATCTTGGCGAGACAGACGTTCGCGAGTATCGGTGCCGGCCAGGGCAGCGGCGGCCGAAGCGATGGCTTCCAGGCTGGCGCGTACGTGCGGTTCGCTGCGCCCCAGGGAGGACAGGCCCTGCTCGGCCAGGCGAGCTTGGAGGTCACGCAGGTCCAACTGGCGCACGGCCCAGTAGTGGGCGAGGTTGCGTGCGCCGTCGGCATGGGCGGGGGCGACTTCGCTGACTCGTTCCGCCCAGTAGGACTCGGCGTCGGCGAGCACGGCGAACAGGTGCTGGATTTCTTCGGTGACCGTGGAGGGTCCGTTGCCGGGTGGTGCCTTCGTCACGCGCTCAGAATCCCGGATCCGTTCGCGCCGGAACCAGGGCGCCGGAGGGCCGATCGAGAAGCCTTTCGCCCTTGGCGGCTGACGACGAAAGTCTCTGCCGCCGGGGCACAAGCCCACGTTCCCCGAGGTAGACAGTGTCTACGATTGAGGGTGAGGCCACTGCCCGCACCGAAGGAGCCCGGATCATGCCCGCCCGCAGTTCTCCCCGTGAACGCCTCGAAATCCGGCTGGTCGTTCAGCGGCTGACCGCGAAGTTCTCCGCCGTCCATCCGGCCGGGCACATCGCCGACGTGGTCGGCGACAGCTATCGCACCTTCGACGACGCCCGTGTCCGCGACTTCGTCCCGCTGCTCACCGAACGGCGGGCGTACCGCGAACTCGTGAAAGCCGAAGGCTGAGCCGGCTAAGAAACGACCGTGCTTTCCCTTACCTCCAAGGAAAACGGCGGCTGCACCGAACGCGGCGCAGCGCTCTCGGTACCGGCAAGGCGGCGGTGGATGAGGTCGATCGCGGCCTCGGCGATAGCCGCTTTGTCCGGCGAGATCGTGGTGAGCGCGGGCAGGCTGAACGCGCTCTCCTCGGTGTTGTCGAAACCGACGATCGCGACGTCGCCGGGCACCCGGAGCCCGTGTTCCGCCGCCGAACGCAACGCGCCGACAGCCAGCAGGTCGTTGAAGCAGAACACCGCGTCCGGCGGTTCTTCCTGTGCCAGCAAGCGTTTCATCGCCGCCGCACCCTCGGCGCGGTGGTACTTCGCCACCGGCTCCACCAAAGAATCCGCTGACGGCAGACCAGCGTCCGCCAACGCGGCCCGATAACCGGCGAGCCGCAGCGACGACGTCCCGCGCTTGGGGTTCGCGCCGATCGCCGCGATCCGGCGACGGCCGAGCGACACCAGATGCGACACCGCGACGTGCGCGGCCCGCACGTTGTCGATCGCCACCCGGTCCAGTGCGACGTCCACCGCGTGTTCGCCCAGCAGCACCAGCGGGATTTTCCCTTCCGCGTCAGTGAAATCGTCCGCTTCGAGCGCTTCGGGATGCACCAGGGCGCCGTCGACCAGATGCGGGCCCAGCGAGTCCACCGTGGCCCGCTCCCGGTCGCGAGTGCCTTGGGTCTGCTCGATCAGCACGCTCCAGCCGCGGCGCTGCGCGGCGGTGATCACCAGGCCGGCCATTTCGCCGAAGTACGGAATGCTCAGCTCCGGCACCATCAACGCCAGGAACCCGGTCCGCCCGCGCCGCAGGTTGCGCGCGCCGACGTTCGGCCGGTACCCGGTCGCGGCCAGTGCCTCTTCGACGCGCCGCCGGTTCTCGGGCTTCACGAACGCGTAGCCGTTCACCACGTTCGACACGGTTTTCACCGAAACGCCCGCCAGCGTCGCGACGTCCTTCAGGGTCACGGCCACGCCGACTCCTCATCTCGTCCGCCCAGAGCCCATCACGAGCCCGCGAGGCTCTCGGCACCAGCCCCGACGACCACGTAGTGTAGCGACGTTTTGCCTGTTTACAACGTTGTTCCAACGATGTAAAAATAGCCGGAGCTCAGCGGGGTGACGGTCGTCACTCCGCCGAGCGGGTTGCCCCAGTCGTCGGCTGCGAGGAGTCCGCCGTGTCCCCGTCCGTCCCTGCCCGCTTCGCTCTGGTCGCCGGCGCCGCCACGGCACTCGTGCTCGCCGGGTGCACCAGCCGCGAGGAAACCCCTGCCGCGCAAAGCAATGGCTCCGGTCCGGCCGCCTCGGCCGCGTCCGCCGCGCCGAGCGCCGACGGCTGCACCATCGGCAAGACCGGCTACCCGAAACTCGACCCGAAGACCGCGATCGTCGGCTTCTCCCAGTCGGAGAAGGAGGCGAATCCGTTCCGGATCGCCGAGACGCAGTCCATCCGCACCGAGGCGGGCAAGCTCGGCATCCCGGCCGACCACCTGCTCACCACGAACGCGCAGAGTGACCTCAACAAGCAGATCTCGGACATCAAATCGCTGCTGGACCGGGGTGCGCAGCTGCTCATCGTGGCCCCGCTGAACTCCGACGGCCTGCAGCCCGCGCTCGACGCGGCGAAGGCGAAGAAGGTCCCGGTCGTCACCATCGACCGGCAGGTGACGTCGAAGCCGTGCACCGATTACCTCACCTTCATCGGGTCGAACTTCATCGAACAGGGCCACCGCGCGGCCGCCGCGCTGGCCAAGTCCACCGGCGGAAACGGCAAGGTCGCGATCCTGCTCGGCTCCTCGGGCAACAACGTGACCACCGACCGCACCAAGGGGTTCAAGGACGAACTCGCGAAGACGCCCGGCCTCACCGTGGTCGCCGAGCAGACCGGCGAGTTCGACCGGTCCAAGGGCCAGTCGGTGATGGAGCAGCTGATCCAGAGCCATCCGGACCTCACCGCGGTGTACGCGGAGAACGACGAGATGGGCATCGGCGCGGTCAACGCGCTCAAGACCGCGGGCAAGAACCCCGGCAAGGACGTGAAGGTCGTGTCGGTCGACGGCACCCGCAACGCGGTGCAGCTGATCGTCGACGGCAGCTACAACGCGGTCGTCGAGTCCAACCCGCGGTTCGGGCAGCTGGCCTTCCAGACGCTGCAGCAGTTCGAGGACGGCAAGCCGATCCCGCCGAGCATCGTCATCACCGACGACTCCTACGACGAATCGAACGCGGCCCAGAAGGTCGGGAACGCGTACTGATGACGAGCACGGCCGACACCCAGGTGGCGACCATGACCGCACCGGTGCTCGAGGTGACCGGGGTGACCAAACGGTTCCCCGGCACCGTGGCCCTCGACGACGTCTCCTTCAGCCTGCGGCGCGGCGAAGTCCACGCGCTGGTCGGGGAAAACGGCGCGGGCAAGTCCACTTTGATCAAGGTCCTCACCGGCGTGTACCGGCCGGACGAGGGCCAGGTGCGCCACCTCGGCGAACCGGTCGAGTTCCGCAGGCCGATCGACGCGCAGCGCGCCGGGATCTCCACCATCTACCAGGAGGTGAACCTCGTCCCGCTGATGAGCGTGGCGAGCAACGTCTTCCTCGGCCGGGAACCGCGCACCCGCACCGGATTGATCGACTGGTCCGCGATGAACGAGCAGGCGCGCGAACTGCTCAGCGGGTACGGAATCGACACCGACGTACGGCGTCCGCTGCACACGCTCGCGGTCGGTGCGCAGCAGATGGTCGCGCTGGCCCGCGCGGTGTCGGCGAAGGCTGGCGTGGTCGTGATGGACGAGCCGACGTCGTCGCTCGAACCGCGCGAAGTGGACACCCTGTTCGAGGTGCTGGCCCGGCTGCACGCCGACGACATCGCGGTGCTCTATGTGAGCCACCGGATGGACGAGCTGTACCGGGTGTGCGACAGCGTCACGGTGTTGCGCGACGGCCGCGTGGTCCACAGTGGACCGCTGAAGCCATTGCCGCGCATCGAACTGGTGTCGATGATGCTCGGCCGGGAGATCCGGCAGATCCGCGCTGAGGGCGTCACCGCGTTCGGCGAGGAGCATCACGCGGAGAAGGAACCGTTGCTGCAGGCCTCGAATCTGTCCGGCGGGAACAAGCTGCACGACGTTTCGGTGAGCGTGCGGCCGGGCGAGGTCGTCGGGCTGGCCGGGCTGCTCGGGTCCGGCCGGAGCGAGACCGCGCGGGCTGTGGTCGGAGCGTTCCCGCTCGACGGCGGTACTGTCCTGCTGGCCGGAAAGCCGTTGAAGCGCGGGAAGATCTCCGCCGCGATGCGGGCCGGGATCGCTCTGCTGGCCGAGGATCGCAAGGCGGACGGGATCATTCCCAATCTGTCCGTGCGGGAGAACATCGTGCTCGCCGCACTGCCGAGACTGTCCACTTTCGGCTTTGTCAGCCGGTCCAAACAGGACCGGGTGGTGAAGACGTTCATGGAACGGTTGCGGATCAAGGCGTCCAGTCCGGAGCAGAAGGTGTCCGAGCTGTCCGGCGGCAACCAGCAGAAGGTCTTGCTGGCGCGTTGGCTCGCCACCGGGCCGAAAGTGCTGCTGCTGGACGAGCCAACCCGCGGCATCGACGTCGGGGCCAAAGCCGAGGTGCAGGCGCTCATCGACGAACTGGCGCAGGACGGGCTCGGCGTGCTGCTGATTTCGTCCGAGCTGGAAGAGATTCTCGACGGCGCGGACCGGGTGGTCGTCCTGCGCGACGGCAGCGTCGCCACCGAACTGGCCGGCGACGCGGTGACCGAAGACAACGTGCTGGCGGCGATAGCCGCAGGGGGTGACAACGATGTCGACCGCGACACTGACGAGACCTGACCGAGCTCGCGTCACGAGCTGGCTGCAGAACTACGGCGTGTACCTGGCCGTGGTCGTGCTGCTGCTGTTCAACATCGCGTTCACGCAGAACTTCCTGTCCGCAGCCAACTTCCGCACGCAGCTGGTGCAGGCCGCGCCGGTGTGCATCGTCGCGCTCGGCATGGCGCTGGTGATCGGCACCGAGGGCATCGACCTGTCGGTGGGCTCAGTGATGTCGGTCGCCGCGGCGCTCGTCCCGCTGTATCTCGGTGCCGGGCCGGTGATGGTGATCGTGGTCGCGCTGATCGCCGGGGTCGCTTCCGGGCTGTTCAGCGGATTCCTGGTGGCTCAACTCGGTATTCAGCCGATCATCGCGACACTGGCCTTGCTCGTCGGCGGTCGCGGGCTGGCGCTCGTGATCGCGCACGGACAACTGGTTCAGCTGCACAACCCGGACTTCCTCGCGCTCGGCACCGGCGACGTGCTCGGCGTGCCGATCATGGTCCTGGTAGCCGCTGTTCTCTCGGTGCTGGCCGGATTGCTGGTGCGGCGCACCACCTTCGGCCGGCACTTGGTCGCGGTCGGCGGCAACCGTCCCGCTGCGACGCTCGCCGGACTGCCGGTGAAACGCGTCCTGATCGGCGTGTACGCCATGTCCGGCGCGCTGGCGGCCATCGCTGGCGTGCTGTCCACCGCACGGCTCGCCGCGAGCGATCCCAACGATCTCGGCCTGCTGATGGAACTTTCGGCGATCACAGCGGTGGTAGTCGGCGGCACTCCGCTCACCGGCGGCCGCGTGCGCGTGCTCGGCACGGTGTTCGGCGCGCTGCTCATGCAACTGGTGCACGCCACGCTGATCAAGCACAACCTGCCCGATTCCGCCGCGCAAATGGTGCAGGCCGCCATCATCGTCGCCGCGGTGTACGTCGCCCGGGAACGGAGCACGCGATGATCGCGACCACCGCCGCCCCGCCGTCGGAACGCGGCGCGGCGTTCGCGGCAGTCCTGCAACGCCAAGGCGCGGCCGTAGTGCTCGTGCTCGGCGTGGCCGCCGCGTGGTTCGCCTTCCCGCGCTTCGGATCCGCGGACAACCTGCGCGATCTCGCCTTGCAAAGTTCTTTTCTGGCCGTGATCGCGCTGGGCATGACGTTCGTGATCATTTCCGGCGGGATCGATCTGTCCGTCGGCTCGGTGTACGCGCTCGGCGGCGTGCTGGCCGCGTACGGTTCCCGGTACGGCCTGGTCGTCGCGATCCTGCTGCCATTGGTCGTTTGCGGGCTGATCGGATTCGTCAACGGGCTCCTCATCGCCCGTACGAAGATGGCGCCGTTCATCGTCACGCTCGCCTCGCTGCTGTTCGCTCGCGGGCTCTTGCTGGCCTTGACCAACGAGGGCGCGACAACGTACAAAGTGGAGCCAGGTTCGGCGTTGCTCTGGCTGGGACAAGGCAAGATCTTCGGCATCGGCGTACCGGTGTATCTCGCTTTGGTCCTTTTCGGACTCGGCGGAGTGCTGCTGCGCCGGACCCGGTTCGGCCAGTCGGTATTCGCGCTCGGCGGCTCGGAACAGTCCGCGTTGCTGATGGGTCTTCCGGTGGCCCGCACCAAAATCGCCCTCTACGCGCTCAGCGGCACGCTCGCCGGATTCGCCGGCGTGCTCACCGCGGCGTACCTGCAATCGGGCGTCACCGTGCTCGGCGTCGGCACGGAACTGGACGCGATTTCCGTCGTGGTCATCGGCGGAACGCTGCTCACCGGCGGCGCGGGAACCGTCATCGGCACGCTCGTCGGCGTGCTGCTGAAGACGCTGATCCAGAACGTCATCAACCAGGTCGGCACTCTCGATTCCAACTACCAGACGGTGGTCAGCGGCGCGTTCCTGCTGGTCGTCGTCGTGATCCAGCGGCTGCTGGCCCGTTCCCGCCGATCCTGACCCGCGCAGTTCCCCCTTCGTACTGATCCACCTGTCACTAGGAGGTTCGACGATGGTCCGTCCTGCCCGCAGACCCGGCCGGTTGGCCACGGTGGCCGCCGCGCTCGCCGTGGCCGTGTCCGGGTTGTCGAGTGTCCCCGCCGCCGCGGCCGATCCGCCGCAGTGGCATCGCCTCGCCCCTCCCCTGACCACCCCGTGGACCAACCAGGTTTCGCCGGACAACGCCCTTCCCGAATACCCGCGGCCGCAGCTGACCCGCGACAACTGGCAAAACCTCAACGGCGTCTGGGAATTCTCCGCCGCCAAACCCGGTGATTCCCCGCCGATCAACCGCAGTCTCGACGAACGCGTCCTCGTGCCGTACCCGGTCGAATCGGCGTTGTCCGGAATCATGCGGCACGAAACGTCGATGTGGTACCGGCGGACGTTCCAGGTGCCGAAGAGCTGGCACGTCGGCGGCCGGGACCAGCGGCTGATCCTGCACTTCCAGGCGGTCGACTACGACACCACGGTGTGGGTCAACGGCCATCAGGTCGCCCGCCACACCGGCGGCTACGACGCGTTTTCCGCGGACGTCACCAACGCGCTGACCACCGGGAAAGACCAGGAAGTCGTCGTCGGCGTCACGGATCCCAATGACGCGGGCGGGCAACCGCTCGGCAAACAACGCAAACCCGGCGACGGAATCTTCTACACCCCGACGTCCGGCATCTGGCAAACCGTCTGGATGGAACCGGTGACCCCGGCCTACATCTCGCGAGTGGACACCACTCCCGATGTCGCCAGCGGATCGGTCACCGTCAACGCCGTGGTGGGCGGGCCGGCGAAACAACGCGTGCAAGCCGTCGCCTACGACCACGGCCGCGTCGTCGGCTTCGCGTCCGGGCCGGCGAACACCCCGTTGAAGCTCAAGGTGAACAAGCCGCACCTGTGGACGCCGGACGATCCGTTCCTGTACGACCTGCGCGTGTCACTGACGTCCGGGGACAGCGTCAGCTCGTACTTCGGCCTGCGTTCGGTTTCCATCGGCAAGACCGCCGACGGCAAACAGCGGATGCTGCTCAACGGCAAGTTCGTGATGCAACTCGGCCCGCTGGACCAGGGTTTCTGGCCGGACGGCATCTACACCGCGCCCACCGACGCGGCGCTGAAGTTCGACCTGGAACAGGAAAAGGCGCTCGGATTCAACATGGTGCGCAAGCACATCAAGGTCGAACCGGACCGCTGGTACTACTACGCGGACAAACTCGGCCTGCTGGTGTGGCAGGACATGCCCGCGATGAAGGACGACATCGAGGCGACACCCGCGTCCCAGGCGAATTTCGAATCCGAACTGCACCGGATGATCGACCAGCACCGCAGCTTCCCGTCGATCGTCACCTGGGTCCCGTTCAACGAAGGCTGGGGCGACTACGCCGTCGGCCGGATCGCCGACCAGGTCAAGGCCTGGGACCCGACCCGGCTCGTGGACGCGGAATCCGGCGTCAACTGCTGTCGCTCCGAACCGGACAGCGGCCGCGGCGATCTCTACGACGACCACACCTACACCGGTCCCGGAACCCCCGTGCCGGACGGGAACCGCGCCGCGGTCGACGGCGAATACGGCGGCCTGGGCCTGAAGGTCGACGGACACCAGTTCGACCCGGCAGGCAGCTTCGCCTACGAGATGGAACCAGACAGCGCCACGCTCACCCGCCGCTACGCCGAACTCCAGCAACGCCTCTTGCTCGCCGGACGGCAATGCGGCGTGTCGGCAGGCGTGTACACGCAGACCACCGACGTGGAGAAGGAGGTCAACGGGTTCTTCACCTACGACCGTCAGGTGAAGAAGATGGACTTCGCCGCCGTCCGGGCCGCGAATCTGTCGGTGATCAACGGCGTCGACGGCTCGCCACAACAGGGTCCGGTGATCCCGCCAGGCACCCCGGGCATCGACGGAATCGCCGCCTACCCGTTCGACGAGAACGGCGGCACCACCGCGGCGGACACCGTGGGCCACCACGACGCCACCCTCGTCGGCGGCGCTTCCTGGACCGCTGGCCACAGCGGTTCGGCCCTTGCGGTGAACGGCTCCGGCCAGTATGCGGACGCCGGTGCACCGCTGGTGAAGACCGACCTCAGCTACAGCGTCGCCGCCTGGGTCAAGTTCAACGCGGTCGGCGACGGTTTCCAGACCGTGGTGAGCCAGGACGGGAACGACCACAGCGCGTTCTTCCTGCAGTATTCCGGCGCGGACCACAAGCTGGCGTTCAGCTTCGTGGGTACGCGGGCGCTCGCGCCGATCACTCCGGAAGCAGGACGCTGGTACCACCTGGTCGGGGTTCGGGATGCCGCTACTGGGCAGCTGGCGCTATACGTGGACGGTCAGCTGGCGGCGTCGAAGAGCGTCTGTCTCGGCGAGGCGTCCACTGGCCACACCGTGATCGGCCGCGGGAAGTACGGCGGGAACCCGGTCGACTTCCTGAACGGGGCAGTGGACCAAGTGCATCTGTACGACCGGGCGCTGTCCGCTGCTGAGGTGGCAAAGCTCTACGCGTCCTGACCTCCGTGAAGGACTCCTTGAGGGAATTAGATTCCCTCAAGGAGTCCTTCACGGCTCTTCCCGCTTCGCCCGCACCCGCCGATAACTCCAGATCAGCAACGCGAACAAGATCAAGCTGGACAAGATCAAACTGGTCCCAGTGCTCCACCCGCTCAACGGCAACGACCGCACCGTCCCCCACACGATCCCCGCGGCCAGCAGCGCCAGCCCGGCCAGCACCGAGCCGGCGATGCGCAGCGGCGAGGACACGCTTTCCTCCGCGGCTCGCATCGCCCGCGTCCGCACCGGGTCGACAAATCGCTGCAGCGCCGGGAACTCCGACGCCAGCACCAGCAGCCCGGCGAGCACCAGCAGCAACCCCGGCCCCGGCAGCACGAGCAGCAAGACTCCGACGATCACCAGCGCCCCGCCGACGACCGAAAGGAGCACCCGGCGCACTGGCTTGCCCAATCCCATCGGGCCAGTGTGCCGCCGGGCTCGCGGTACTGCCAGCCGGACTGTCCATACTGGACCCCGGCAGCGGAGCGGGACGTTTTGTCGGTGCCGGGTGGTTAGCTGCTCAGCGTGGTCGAATCACTGCCTGACCTCATCCGCCGCTGGCAGGCGGGATGGGGCACGTCCCGAGGATTCCGGCCCGCCGGAGAAACGCGCGGCGGGCTGCACGTCCTGCTCGAACAACCGGATCGGCACCGCGAGGTCATCGCGTTGTCCGCCGAACCCGACATCCTGCGCGGTCTTGCCGAAGAGGTCGCCGCAGCAGAACGCCCGACCTGGCTGACCGTGCCCACGAACCGGCCGGAGGAAGTCGCGGCGATCGTGCGCGAGGCTGGGCTGAAGCTGCGGGACGCACGCGAAGCGCTCATGACCATTCCCCTGCGCCAACATCCACCGCGTCCAGCCCCGCCGCCCTACACAGGGGCGACCACCATGAACGGGGCGGTGTGCGAAACCGTGCTGCGACATCCCGGCTCGGGCGTCGCGGCACGAGGGACCATGGCCGTGGTCGGCGCCGACGCGATCGCGGACCGAATCGAAACCGTCCCCGAGCATCGCCGCCGCGGTCTCGGCAGCGTGGTGATGAGTTCGCTCGCGGAAAACGTCATGGCACACGGCGCGACCACCGGCATCCTCATCGCCACAGCGGACGGGCGCCAGCTGTATTCGGCGCTGGGCTGGAGCACGCGCGCCACCGTCCTCATCGCCCAGAGTCCGGCGGGCTGACATGGAATGGCTCACCGACACCCGAACGTCCTACGACGCAGTGGCGGAGGACTACGCCACGTTCGTCCGCGACGCGCTCGGCAAGCAGCCGTATCTGCTTGCCGCACTGCGGTTATTCGCCGAACAAGTCGACGACGGCCCAGTCGCCGACGTCGGTTGCGGGCCCGGCCAGGTGACCGCCCACCTCAACGACCTCGGCGTAGCCGCGTACGGCGTCGACCTCTCCCCCGGCATGATCGAGGTCGCCCGGCGCGACTATCCGGCTCTGCGGTTCGAGGTCGGGTCGATGACCGATCCGCTGCCTGCCGCGGCGCTGGCCGGGATCGTGGCGTGGCAGTCGGTCATCCACCTGCCCGACGACCTGCTCCCGGCCGTCCTCGCGAACTTCCGCCAGGCACTGCGTCCGAACGGATTGCTTCAGTTGCTCTTCCACGTCGGCGACGAGACCCGGCTCAAAACCGAGGGCTACGGCGGCCACCCGATGAAGGTCCAGGTGCACCGCCGCCCACGAGAACGCATGACGACATGGCTGCGAGACGCCGGGTTCACCGTCGAGGCCGAACTGCTCCTCAACCCGGAAACCCCGGCGCCGCAGGCACTCTTGACCGCTAGGAGCCGCCGTTAGTGACCAGCCAGCAACTGCTCGAACGACACCGACGCGTATTCGTCGTCCGGCTTCGCCTCAGGCGCCGCCGCGACCAGCTGCGCCAGCTCGCGACCAGCCCGCTCCACGCGCTGCTGCAACGCACCTGTCGCCTCGGCGCTGCCCCAGTCCGACGACGCCGCGTACACGCCTGTCGCAACCACGGTCGCGCGAAGGTAGGCGAAGAGCGGCCGCAGCGCGAAGTCGAGCGCGAGCGAATGCCGTTCCGTACCGCCCGTCGCGGCGAGCAGCACCGGCTTGCCGTCGAGCGCTTCCTTGTCCAGCACGTCGAAGAACGATTTGAACAGCCCGCTGTAGGAAGCGGTGAACACCGGCGTCACGGCGATCAGGCCGTCCGCGCGCGTCACGGTGTCGATCACTTCCCGCAGCTGCGGGCTGGGAAACCCGGTGAGCATGTTGTTGGTGACGTCCACCGCGATGTCGCGGAGTTCGAACACCTTCACCGTCACGTCCTCGTCGACCAGTGCGGCGCGGGTGGCCTCGGCCAGCCGGTCGGCCAGCAGCCGCGTCGACGACGGCTGGCTCAAACCCGCGGTGACCACGGCGATAGTGCGTGCAGTCATGACCTCTCCACTAAGTCCGGCGAAACCCAGGTCAAGCGGTGACGGCCTGCGCTTCGCGAGCGGCCTTGAGCGATTCGTGCGTCGGGGCGTCCGGCACGTGCGCCGGCCGCTTCGCGTCCAGTTCCTTGCGCAGCACCGGCACGACCTCCTCGCCGAGCAGGTCGAGCTGCTCCAGCACGGTCTTCAGCGGCAGGCCCGCGTGGTCCATCAGGAACAGCTGGCGCTGGTAGTCGCCGAAGTGCTCGCGGAAGGTCAGCGTCTTGTCGATGACCTCCTGCGGGCTGCCGACAGTCAGCGGCGTCTGCTCGGTGAAGTCCTCCAGCGACGGGCCGTGCCCGTACACCGGCGCGTTGTCGAAGTAGGGCCGGAACTCGTTCCACGCGTCCTGCGACTTCGGCCGGATGAACGCCTGCCCGCCGAGCCCGACGATGGCCTGGTCGGCCTTGCCGTGCCCGTAGTGCTCGAAGCGCTGCCGGTAGAACGCGATCAACTGCTGGAAGTGCGAGGTCGGCCAGAAGATGTGGTTCGCGAAGAACCCGTCGCCGTAGTAGGCGGCCTGTTCGGCGATCTCCGGGCTGCGGATCGAGCCGTGCCACACGAACGGCGGCACGCCGTCGAGCGGGCGCGGCGTCGAGGTGAAGCCCTGCAGCGGGGTGCGGAACTTGCCCTGCCAGTCGACGACCTCCTCGCGCCAGAGCTGGTGCAGCAGCGCGTAGTTCTCGACGGCCAGCGGGATGCCCTCGCGGATGTCCTTGCCGAACCACGGGTAGACCGGGCCGGTGTTGCCGCGGCCCATCATCAGGTCGAGCCGCCCGTCGGCCAGGTGCTGCAGCATGGCGTAGTCCTCGGCCAGGCGCACCGGGTCGTTGGTGGTGATGAGGGTGGTCGACGTCGAGAGGACGATCTTCTCCGTCCGCGCCGCGATGTTCGAAAGCAGCACCGTGGGGTTCGCCGGCGCGGCGAACGGCGGGTTGTGGTGCTCTCCGACGGCGAAGACGTCGAGACCGACCTCTTCGGCCTTGAGCGCGATCTTGACCATCGCCTTGATGCGCTCGTGCTCCGAGGGCGTAACGCCCGTGGTGGGGTCGGTCGTGACGTCGCCCACCGAGAAGATTCCGAACTGCATGACCGCTCCCTAGCCGGTTGCTTCCTACCTTGCTTGTCGGCACAACTACTCGCTTGGAAGATGTATTCCTACGGGACTATACCGGTGACCTGGGACACGCTGCCGGACACCGTCCGGGGCGCAGCGGCCAGTTCCTGTCAGGGGGTGCGGATATCCTGCAGTACGGTGACGGCCCGGGGCCCCTGCTCCGGCCGCCTGTTTGCCCACCGAACAGCACGCCTCGATCCGGGAGAACGACCTCGTGACCGCTGAGACTCTGTACGGGGCCGACGACCTGACCCACCTCGAAGGACTCGAGGCGGTCCGCAAGCGCCCCGGGATGTACATCGGCTCCACCGACAGCCGAGGCATCAACCACCTCTTCTCCGAGGTCGTCGACAACTCCACCGACGAGGGCGTGGCGGGCCACGCCTCGCGCATCGTCGTCACACTGCACGCCGACGGCAGCGTCCAGGTGGACGACGACGGCCGCGGCATCCCCACCGGCGTCCACGCCAAATCCGGCCTTTCCGGCGTCGAACTGGTGCTGACCCGGCTGCACGCCGGCGGCAAGTTCGGCGGTTCCGGGTACAAGACGTCCGGCGGCCTGCACGGCGTCGGCGCCTCGGCGGTGAACGCGCTGTCGCACCGCTTCGACGTCACGGTGAAGCAGGACGGCAAGGTGCACCAGATGTCGTTCGCGCACGGCGTGCCCGGCGTGTTCGACGGCCCCGGCCCGAAGGCGAAGTTCACTCGCCGCTCCGGGCTCAACCTCGTCGGCAAGATGAAGCGCGGCGAGCGCAGCGGCACGTCGATCCGCTACTGGTACGACGCGCGGTACTTCGAAACCGGCGCGGCGCTGGACGTCGAGGGCGTGCGCACGAAGCTGCGCAACACCGCGTTCCTCGTGCCGGGCGTCACGTACGTGCTGCGCACCACGTTCGAGGACACCATCAACGAGGAGACCTTCCACTTCCCGAACGGGCTGGCGGACATGGTCGACTTCCTCGCCCCGGACAGCGAAAAACCCGTCTGCGGCACGCTGATGATCACCGGCGAGGGCACGTACAAGGAGAACGCGGCGGACGCCAACGGCGTCATGCAGTCCAATGTGGAGCGACACGCCGAGGTCGAGGTCGCGCTGCGCTGGGGCACCGGCTACGAGCGCACCGTGGAGTGCTTCACCAACACGATCCGCAACGTGCACGGCGGCACGCACCGGCGCGGCTTCGACCGCGCGGTCACCCGTGCGCTGCAGGACGTGATCGGCAAGACGCGCGGGCTGCTCAAGGCAAAGGAGGACCCGCCGACCACCGAGGACGTGCTGGAGGGCATGACCGCGGTGATCCACGTCCGGCTGCCGGAACCGCAGTTCACCTCGCAGACCAAGGACGAACTGTCGACGGCGGGCATCACGCGCGTCCTCCAGGGCATCGTCGACAAGCAGGTGCGCGCCTGGACCGAGGACCGGAAAACCAAGTCCGAGGCCAAGATCGTGCTGCAGAAGGTGGTCGACGCGGCGCGCGTGCGGCTCACCCAGAAACAGCAGAAGGACGCCGCCCGGCGCAAAACCGCGCTCGAGGGCGCGGCGATGCCGCCGAAGCTGGTCGACTGCCGCACCACCGGCGTCTCGCGCAGCGAACTGTTCCTGGTGGAGGGCGACAGCGCGCTCGGCTCGGCGCGCATGGCGCGAGTGTCGGAGTACCAGGCGCTGCTGCCGTTGCGCGGCAAGATCCTCAACGTGCAGAAGGCGTCTCTCGGCGACACGCTGAAGAACGCCGAGATCGCCTCGATCGTGCAGGTGCTCGGCGCGGGCACCGGCCGCACATTCGACCTCTCGACGATGCGCTACGGCCGCGTGATCCTGATGGCGGACGCGGATGTCGACGGTTCGCACATCCGCACGCTGCTGATCACGCTGTTCGCGAAGTACATGCGCCCGGTGATCGAGGACGGCAGGCTGTACGCGGCCATGCCGCCGCTGCACAAGATCACCACGAAGGGCCGCGGTTCGGAGACCATCTTCACCTTCACCCAGCGCGAGATGGAGCAAAAGGTCGCCGAACTCGAAGCGGCGGGCAAGACGGTCGTCACGCCAGTGCCGCGGTTCAAGGGCCTCGGCGAGATGGACGCCGACGAGCTGTGGGAAACCACGATGAACCCGGCGACGCGCTCGGTCCGGCGGATCACGCTCCAGGACGTCGAGGCCGCGGAGCTGGCGCTGGAACTGCTGATGGGCGAAAAGGTCGAGCCACGGCGCAACTGGCTGGTCGAATCGTCCGACCGCGTCGACCGCGACGCCATCGACGTCTGAGTTTTCCGTTCGTTCCCAAGGAGTTGTGAGCCATGGCTCGCCGTAGCAAGAGCCCGGTGACCCGGGTCGACCCGAGCGCGTTCGACTCGCCGGGCGCGCAGGTCTTCGACAACCCGCTGAAGACGGAGATCGAAGACTCGTACCTGGAATACGCGTACTCGGTGATCCACTCGCGCGCCCTCCCGGACGCGCGGGACGGCCTGAAGCCGGTGCACCGCCGGATCCTGTTCTCGATGAACGAGAACGGCTACCGCCCGACGCACGCGTACGTGAAGTCGTCGCGCGTGGTCGGGGACTGTTTCGTGCGCGGCGCGCTGGTGTCGACCCCGGGCGGTCTCCGGCCGATCGAATCCATCGAGATCGGCGACCAGGTGCTCGACAGCCACGGCAACGCCGTGCCGGTCGCCGAGGTCTACGAGAACCCGCCGGACGAACTCGTCCGCGTCACCTGGTCGAACGGCCACACCATGACTGTCACCCCGGGGCAGCGGTTCCGCACGGTGGCCGAAGACTCGACCCTGGACTGGACGCCCGCCCGCGATCTCACCGGGCGGCTGACCGTCGCCTACGGGAGCGGCCGCCGGGAAAGCCTGCCGCAAGGCGGTGACCGGTACAGCTATCTGCTCGGCTTGATCACGGCCGAAGGATTCGCCGTCGACCGGAATCGCCCCGCGGACGGACGCGTCCGGATCCACATGTGCGACATCGAACCCCTCGACGCCGTGCACGAGTGGGCGACGGCCAACGGCGTGCGGGTGTCGCGCGGGACTCGCGTCGCGGCCAAACCGGAATGGCGCGACCAGCACATCCTGACCTTCGCCCGGCATGACGGACTGCTCGCGGCAGGCGAGCCGCTCAGCGACGCGAAGCACGTCCCAGCGGAAGTCCTCTCGGACCGGGCCTCGTGGGCCCCGTACCTCGCCGGTCTTTTCGACGGCGACGGCTACATCCGGAAGAACCACCGGGAGATCGTCTACGTCAGCACGAGCGAAAAACTCGTGCGGCAGGTCTACTCGATGCTCGCGGATCTCGGCATCCACGGCCACCACTGGAGCAACCCCAAGGAAAACGGTCACAAGACGCTTTTGGGCTTGTCCGTCAGCGGATCCGATGCCGCGGTGCTGGCCCGCGTCATGCTGCCGTGGACCACCATCGGTTACAAGAAGAGCAGTCTCGAAAAGCTCACCGAGATCGCTTACGAGTACGGCGGAAAGCAAGGGAACGACCGGCTGCCCAATAAGGGGATCATGGCCGAGTTCTCCGCCGCGCATCGCGGCGGAGGCTGGTTCCGCGACACCGCCGGATCCGCGTTCCGGGCATCACTGTCGGCGGAGACCGGTGCCGCCGTCCGCTACGGAAAGGATCGGCACGGCACCGCGCTGGCCGACCGCTCGTTCCGGCTTTCCCGGGCGCGTCAGGACGGCTGGATCGAGAAGCTGCGCCGGATAGGATCCCCGCTCGCGGACCGGCTCGACGCACTGAACGGGTTCTCGTTCCTCGAAGTCGTTTCCGTCGAACGGGTCGAGCCCGAGGTCACCTACGACATCCAGGTGGGCACCGAGGACCACGAATTCGCCGCCGAGGGTTTCGTCGTCCACAACTGCATGGGCAAGTACCACCCGCACGGCGACGTCGCGATTTACGATTCGATGGTCCGGCTGGCGCAGGACTTCTCGATGAACGCCCCGCTGATCGACGGGCACGGAAACTTCGGCAGTCCAGACGATGGACCGGCCGCTTCGCGTTATACGGAAGCCCGGATGTCGAACGAGGCGATGCTGCTCGTCGGCGAACTCGGCGAGGACACCGTCGACTTCCGGCCGAACTACGACGGTTCGCTTGAGGAACCTTCGGTGCTGCCGGCCGCGTACCCGAATCTGCTGGTCAACGGCACGTCCGGGATCGCGGTCGGCATGGCGACCAACATGATCCCGCACAACCTCGGCGAGGTGATCGGCGCCGCGCGGTGGCTGATCAACCATCCGAACGCCACGCTCGACAAGCTGATGGAGTACGTCCCGGGCCCGGATCTGCCCACCGGCGGCAGCCTGCTGGGCCTGGACGAGGTCCGCAAGGCCTACGAAACCGGCCGCGGCGTGGTCCGCATGCGCGCGAACGTCGAGACCGGCCCGCTGGAAGGCAGCCGCGGCAGGCAGGCCATCACGGTCACCGAGCTGCCGTACGGCGTCGGCCCGGAAAAGGTGATCGAGAAGATCACCGACGAGGTCAACAAGTCCAAGCGGCTCACCGGAATCGCGGACGTCAAGGACCTCACCGACCGCGAGAACGGCACCCGGCTCGTCATCGAGTGCAAGGTGGGCGTCAATCCGCAGGCGCTGCTTGCGGATCTTTATCGCCTTACGCCGCTGGAGCAGTCGTTCGGCATCAACAACCTGGTGCTGGTCGACGGACAGCCGCAAACGCTCGGCCTGAAGGCGCTGCTGGAAGTCTTCCTGCGGCACCGCTACGAGGTCGTCACGCGGCGCACGCGCTACCGGCGCCGCAAGCGCGAGGAACGCCTGCACCTGGTCGACGGTCTGCTGATCGCGCTGCTGAACATCGACAAGGTCATCCGGCTGATCCGCGAAAGCGAAAACGCGGCCGCCGCGAAGGACGGCCTGATGACGAAGTTCAAGCTGTCCGAGATCCAGGCGACGTACATCCTGGACACCCCGCTGCGCCGCCTCACGAAGTACGACCGCCTGGAACTGGAAAACGAGCAGGACAAGCTGCGCGCGGAAATCGCCGAGCTGACCACGATCCTCGAGGACGAGTCGGTCCTGAAGAAGCTCGTGTCGACGGAACTGGCGAAGATCGCCAAGGACTTCCCGACCGAACGCCGCACCCGCCTCATCGACGGCGACCTGAAGGAAGTCCTGGCCGCGTCGAAGCCGTCCGGCCCGCTGGAAGTAGCGGACGACCCGTGCCAGGTGATCCTGTCGGCGACCGGCCTGGTCGCCCGCACCGCAGCGGAATCCGAAGAAGCGTCGGAAGTCCGCCGCCGAAACGGCCGGGTAAAACACGATGCCGTGTCAGCCGTCGTGCACACCACCGCACGCGGCCAGGTGCTGCTGGTGACCAGCCGGGGCCGCGCGTTCAAGACAGACGTGCTGCCCCTGCCCGTGCTGCCGGAACAAGCAGGCACTGTCTCCTTGCGCGGCGGCATGGCAGCGAAAGAGCTGGTACCGCTGGAAAAGGGTGAACGCGTCGTAGGCATCGCCCCGCTGGGCGAACAAGCAGGCAACTCGCCAGGCTTGGCCATCGGCACCCGCGGCGGCGTAGTGAAGGTGTGCGCTCCCGACTGGCCAGTGCGCTCGGACGAATTCGAAGTCATCAGCCTCAAGCCCGGCGACGAGGTCGTCGGCGCGACTTGGCTGACCGACGGAAACGAAACCCTGGCGTTCATCTCGTCCGACTCGTCCCTGCTCCGCTTCGCCGCGAGCCTGATCCGCCCGCAAGGCACCAAGAGCGGCGGCATGGCAGGCGTGAAACTGTCCGCGAACGCCAAGGCTGTCTTCTTCGGAGCCATCCGCACCGACGACGAAGAACACGGCGAACCGATGGTCGTGACGGCAACGGGTCAGAGCGTCAAGGTCACGCCCTTCAGCGAATACCCCGCCAAGGGCCGCGCCACCGGCGGCGTGCGAACCCACCGCTTCCTCAAGGGAGAAACCGAAGTCCAGGTCGCCTGGGTGGGCCCCCGCCCAGCAGGCGCGAGCCGCACCGGCGACCCAGTGGAACTCCCGGAAATCGACCTCCGGCGAGACGGCTCGGGCCACGCCCACCCAGGCCCAGAAGTAGTAGGCCACCTCATCGAACGCGGCTAGCACCAGCCGTACGGGGAACCCTGAGGAACTCTGCTTCCCACAGGGTTCCCCGCACGCACATCCAGCCACGAATCCGGCCCGCCCACCGGGGTTTTCTCAGCATCGCGCGAGTACCCGACGCTCGCGATGCCAAGGCCCGCACGGGAGCGAAGCCGCGCACCCCCGAGCACGCGGAGTGCCCACGCGCGATCCCAAGCCCGCAAGGGAGAGAACCGCGCCCCCTTCCAACCTGCCGACTCTCAACACCGCCTCAGCGAATCCACTGCAAACCGCCCAGTGGAGCGCTAGCCCCACCGCAAACCGCACCGAAGCACCCACCCCTCGAAGCACCCACACCTCCCCCGCCCCCGATACGAAGCCAAAAACACTCAAAAATCGGGGTGCCCCACGCAACCACCGCCCCCGATGGGGGCGTCAGCCCTCCACAAAACGGCTCCGACCACCCAGCGGCTCAACTCACCAAACACCGAACCGACGGGCCCTTCACCGACCCGGCCCCCGTCACCGATCCGACCGCAACGAAGCCGGATCAAAACTCTCCCACTCCTCCTCCACCGCAGACTCCGCAGTGGACTCGGCAGCAGGCGCAGGAGCCGGAAACCGCCTCTCCCCCAACCGCTCCCCCCGCAACCGCTGAAACTCCTCCACAGTCATCCCCGGATCATCGTCCGAAGCACGAGCCGGCGCCGCCCGCCCAGACAACGCCTCCACGAGCAACCCGGCCTCCTCCCCCAGCAACAACCCCACCCGGTTGTAGCAATCCTGCTCGGCCTCAGCCATAGCCACCCGTACCACCTCAAGCACAAGCGCAGAAACCCGAGACGGATCCGCCGACCCCAACGCAGGCGCAAGCCACAACCGCTTCAACGCCCCCAACGCATCCACAGTCACCTCAACCGACCCATCCAAGGCATGAGCCGACCCCCGCGCCTCCCCCATCAACGACGCGACCTGAGCCAACGCCGCCTCCCGGTCCCGCGCCAGCTCAATAAGCTCCCGAGTCTTCACAACACCACCGGCTCTTCGTCATAAAAATCGGGATCATCCTCAGTCAACGCCGTATATCCCAGCGCAGCCACGGCTTCCGCCCCCAATACCGGCGACAGAACCTGATGCATCCGATCCGCGGCCCGCCGCTCGGCCCGCCGCGACAGCTCCAGAATCTGCGCGGCGACAGCCTCCGACCCGCCACGCAACGCAGCCCGCGTCAACGTCAGCCCAGTCAGCAACCCACCAGGCGCGACCTCGACGGAAACCCCGCCAGCAGCGGCTTTCCCGACCACTGGCCCGGCCCGTTCGAACCGGGCGGCAGCCGCTTCCCCGGTCCGGGAGGCCTCTTCCCTCACCCGCGCCACCGCGCGGTCCATGTCGAATTCAGCCACCACTCACCCCGTCGGCCGGTAGAACCCGATGAACTGCTGTCCGGCGTTGGTCGTGCGGATCTTGCTGATCTGCACCGGATCCCCGGCCTCGACCATCTGCCCGTCGCCGATCACCATCGCGACGTGTCCGGACCACACCACCAAGTCCCCCGGCAGCAACTGATCGATCGACGGCACCTCGGCCCCGACCGTCTGCTGCTTCGCCGTGCGCGGCAATTGCAACCCAGCGTCCTGATAGGACGTCATGGTCAACCCGCTGCAGTCGAGCCCTTGCCCGCGCGCGGTCCCGCCCCACACGTACGGCACGCCCAGCTGAGACAACGCCGCCCGGACCGCCTTGGCCGCGGTTTCGTTCGGTGCCATCACGGTTTTCCCGCCCGGCAGGTTGATCCCGACGCCGCTGCCCGGCTGCGGTGGAACGGCCACCGGCAACCGCGGCTTCCCGGCATACCCGCCGCCGCCTCCGCCGCCGATGTCACCGCCTCCGCCACCACCGTGGCTGACGTGCGCGCCATTGTTGTTGAATGCCTGCGGCACCGACGTCGTAGCGCTGCTCGCGGACGTCGATTCCGATCCGCCGAGCCGCTGCCCCAGTCCGGTCAGTTTCCCGAGCGTCTCCTCGGTGAACGTGGCCGCCTGCCCGGTCAGCTGCCCGATTTTCGTCTGCAGCTGCAGCAGAATCTGCCGAGCCGCGGCTGCCCGGCTCTCCGGCGGCTGAATCCCGTTGACCGCCGCCAGCGCCTTCATCGAGGACGCGATCTCCCGCAGGATCTGGTCCCGCACCTGATCGTTGCGGATCTCGCCGACGTGCAGCGTCTCCGCCGCCTCCGCGACCGCCCGCTCGATTTCCGCGCTCTCGTCGAGAAGGTCCTGGACTTCCTTCTCCAGGTCCTTCGACGTCTGGACCGCGCGCTCCGAGGTCGCCCCGGAACTGGCCTGCGCCAGATTCACCCGTTGCGCACCCGCGTGCTGATTCGCCTGGCCGACGGACGTCTGCAGCGCGACATGCCCGTCGCGCGCGCCGTTGATCGCCGACGGATCGTGCTTCAGCTTCGCGGCGAACTGATTCGTGGTGTCCAGCCCGTTGCGGACCAGATGATCGACGGGAGCGTTCACGAAAGCCTGCGCATCGCGTCGCCGTGTTCCTGCTCCACCGCGGCGTAGTTGCCCTGCGTGCGGCGAGCGGCCTCGCCGACGTTGTGCCAGCCGCCGCCGAGCGCGTGCATCCGTTCCTGCAACGCCCGCATCCGCGCGCCGTACGCGCCGGCGAACCCGGATTCGTCCCCGATCGCGGAGAACCCGTCGCCAGAAAGCGTCACGTGCGGACCGAGGTGTGCTTTCGCCGCGGAACGTACCTCGTCGCCGAGTGGGTCGACCTGCTTCGCGTAGTTCTCATACGCGCCGTCGTCGACATGAAAACCGGACACAACCCGCCCCTCCCCTGAACCCTGCGGCCCAGGTTAGCGGACGGGTTGTGCCCGGACAGGCGAAATGACCGGATCAGGTCAGCCGCCCAGAATCTTCGTCAGCCAGTCGCCCTGCGCCGGAACGGCCTTGCCGTCGACCGCGACCGTCGGCGTGCCGAAGCCGACCTGGCCGTTGCCGAAGTCCTGCTGCAGCTTCGGGTCGTTCTGGATCTGCTGGAACGCTGCCTGCAACTGCTGGTCGTACGCGCCGGCGTTGATCGCCTGCGCGAACTTCGGGTCGTTGATCCCGAGGTCCTGGCCCAGCTTGATCAGCTGCGCCTTGTCGTACCCGCGACCGCCTTCCGGCGGCTGGTTCTTGAACAGCGCGTCGTGGAACGCGGTGAACTTCTGCTGGTCGGCGGCGGCGAGCGCGGCGTTCGCCGATTCGAGCGAGTAGCCAGGCGGGTCCGAGTTCTTGTTGAGCAGGATCACCATGTGGTAGCGCACGGTGAGCTGGCCGTCGTTGATCGCCTTCTCCATCCGCTGCCCGAAGTCCTGCTGCAGTTTGGCGCAGTACGGGCACAGGAAGTCGGCGTAGAGGTCCATGGTCTTCGGCGCGCCCGGTTTGCCGACCGACACGACAGCCCCGTCGCGCTTCTCGACCACGCCCGGCCCGAGCGCCGAGGTCGTGCCCGGCTGGATCGCGCTGTCCTGCGTCGCGTTCTTGCTCGAGTTGATCCAGAGCACGCCGCCGATCACGAGCGCGGCGACCACCACGACGGCGACCACGATCGCGATGATCTTGTTCCGGTCGCTCTTCGAGCCCCGCGCCTGGGCGACCGACCTCGCGGCCGCCGCCTGCTGACGGCTTTTCCGCGCGTTGCGCGCAGCTCCACCCACTGTTCCTAATTCCCTTCCGCGATGCTCTGGGGGTAGTCGTCCGGGGCCTCGTCCGAGTTCCCGGCTTTCCCGCTCTTGCCCCAGCCGAGCCAGCCGTCGACCGAGAGCCACGTGCGCGGCCGGACGAGCAGCCACACCGCGAGCAGGGCGAAGCCGGTGTCGCGCAGGATCTCCTGCGGGTATTCGGTCTGCCCGGCGTCCACGCGCCCGCCGCCGCCGAAGCAGCCGCAGTCGATGCTCAGACCGCGTGCCCACGACTGCGCGATGCCCGCGACGAGCACGGCGAGCAGCAGCAGGGAGGCTCCCGCGACCCAGCGCGTGGCCAGCCCGGCGAGCAGCAGCAGCCCGAGCACCAGCTCCAGCAGCGGCAGCCCGGTGGCGACCGGGCGCACCAGCGCGTGCGGGAGCACGTCGTAGGCCTGCACGGCGATGTACGTCTGTCCCGGATCGGCGATCTTCAGGCCGCCGGACACGAGCCACACGGCAGCCAGCCCGAGCCGGGCGAGCGTGCCGATGGTGTCGAGTACAGGTTGGGGCAGTCGGCGCACGCGCTTAGGCTAGCCGTCTGACCTGAGAACTATGTGAGCAGCCAACCGGCGAAGCGGAGGCACCGATGCGGTTTCGCGCAGTGCTCGCCGCCGTGTTTCTGCTGGTCAGCTGCGTATCGTGCGGTTCTTCGGAGGTATCGAAGGACGATCCGCTTCCCACCCGGGCGCGTGACGGCAACCACCTGACGATCGGAATCCGGTTCGACGCGCCGGGACTTTCGCAGCGAACCGTCGACGGAAGGCTCGCCGGTTTCGACGTCGACGTCGCTACTTTCGTCGCGCGCGAACTGGGGGTCGAACCGGACCGCATCACCTGGCACGAGACCACCCCGGCCCGCCGCGAAACGGACCTGACCTCGGGCGCGGTCGACCTGGTCGTGGCCACCTATTCGATCACCGACAAGCGGAAACAGCAGGTGGGCTTCGCCGGCCCGTACTTCGTCACCGGCCAGGACCTGCTGGTGCGGCTCACCTCGCCGGACATCACCGGTCCGGAAAGCCTCAACGGCAAACGGCTGTGCTCGGTCACCGGCTCGACGCCGGCGCAGATGGTGAAGGACAAGTTCGCGCAGATGGTGAAGCTGGTCGAGTACCCGCGGTATCCGGACTGCGTGACCGCGCTGCTGGCCAACCAGGTCGACGCGGTGACCACGGACGCGGTGATCCTCGCCGGGTACGCCGCGCAGAATCCGGAGCTGCTGAAGGTGGTCGGCCGCCCGTTCTCCACTGAGCGGTACGGCGTCGGCCTGCGCAAGGGCGACACCGAGGGCCAGCACGCGGTCGACGACGCGATCCGGAAGATGGTGTCGACCGGGGCCTGGCGGAAGTCGCTGGAGACGAACATCGGGCCGTCGAACTACCCGTTGCCGAATCCACCGGAGATCACCGAGCAGTGACCGACCTAGCCTCGCTGCCGGACCTGCCCGTCCGCGCGGTGCTGCCGTCCGTGCTGAGCGCGCTCGACGACCACGGCGCCGCGGTGCTCGTCGCCCCGCCCGGCACCGGCAAGACCACGCTCGTGCCGCTCGCGCTGAACCGCGGCGAAGGACGCGTCGTGGTCGCCGAGCCGCGTCGGCTGGCTGCTCGGGCCGCGGCCGGGCGGATGGCCGCTCTGCTGGGCGAACCCGTAGGCGAGACGGTCGGGTACGCCGTGCGCGGCGACCGGAAGGTGTCTTCGCGCACGCGGATCGAGGTGGTCACGTCGGGGCTGCTTGTGCGGCGGGTGCAGCACGATCCCGAACTGGCCGGCGTGTCGACGGTGCTGCTGGACGAATGCCACGAACGCCATCTCGACGCCGATCTGCTGCTCGCTTTGCTCCTCGACGTCCGTGCCGGATTGCGCGACGACCTGCGGCTGCTCGCGACCTCGGCGACGGTCGCGTCCGGACGGCTGGCCGAACTGCTCGACGACGCGCCGGTGATCACCGCACACGCCCGCACGTATCCGGTTGAGCTGAGCTACCGCGCTCCAGCGCGTGGGGAACGTCCGGAAGCCGCGGTCGCTTCAGCGGTCCGGAAAGCCCTCTCCGAAGGCGACGGCGACGTGCTCGCGTTCCTCCCGGGCGCCGGGGAAATCGCGCGTACGTCAGCGTTGTTGAGTTCGCTGGACGCGGATGTGCTGCCACTGCACGGACGGCTTTCCGCTGCCCGGCAAGACGAAGCATTACGGCCCCGCGACCGTCGCCGGGTAGTCCTCGCGACCGCCGTCGCCGAATCGAGCCTGACCGTTCCCGGTGTCCGCGCGGTCGTGGACTCGGGTCTCGCGCGCGTCCCCCGAGTTGACCACCGACGCGGTCTCGCCGGGCTCGCCACGGTGCGGGTTTCGGAGGCGGTGGCGGAACAACGCGCTGGTCGCGCGGGCCGTGAAGCGCCTGGCCGGGCGTACCGCTGCTGGCCGGAGCACGAGCAAGCAACGCTCCCGGCGTATCCGGAGCCGGAAATCCGCACCGCCGAACTGGCGCGGTTCGCGTTGGAGCTCGCCTGCTGGTCCACCCCCGACGGAACCGGCCTCGCCTGGTGGGACCCGCCTGGCGAAGGCGCGCTCGCTGCCGCGCAAAGCCTGCTCGTCACGCTCGGCGCGACCACGTCCGATGGTGCGGTCACACCGCGCGGACAGAAGATGGCCGACCTCGGTTTGCATCCCCGGCTGGCGCGCGCGTTGCTGGACGGCGCTGAGGCCGTCGGTGCTCGGGCCGCGGCAGAAGTGGTCGCGCTGCTCGATACCGGAGCGACGCTGACCGACGTCGAAGCGGAACTGCGACGGCTCCGTTCCGCACACGACGACGCGGCCCGCCGATGGCAGCGGGACGCGAAACGGTTGGCAGCATTGGTCAATTCCCCAACGAAAGCAAATCCGGACGCCGCGTTGGTCGTCGCCCTCGCCCATCCGGAACGCTTGGCGCGGCGGCGCGCGGGATCGGCCCCGGTGTATCTGATGGCCGGCGGCACCGCGGCAGAACTGCCCAGCGGCAGCGGCTTGGGCGACGCCGAATGGCTGGCCGTCGCCGAAGCCACCCGCGACCCGGGCCGGGTGCACGGCACCATCCGCCTCGCCGCGACCGCCGACGAAGCATTGGCGACCCGAGCCGCGCCGACCCTGGTGTCCGAAGTGGACGAAGTGCGTTGGGACGGCGATGTCGTCGCCAGGCACGTCCGCCGCCTGGGCGCGATCGTTCTGTCGGAAAAGCCCTTACCCAAACCAGATCCGCAGCTGGTCCACGACGCAGTCGTCACCGGACTTCGCGCCGAAGGCCTCGGTTTGCTGCGCTGGAGCCAAGACGGAACCCGCCTCCGCGAACGCCTGGCCTTCCTGCACCGCGTACTGGGCGATCCGTGGCCTTCCGTGGACGACGAGTCACTGCTGTCCGAGGCAGCCACTTGGCTGGATCTCTCGAAGGTCCGCCGCCGGGCCGACCTGGCGAACGTCGACGCCGGAACCGCCTTGCGCGGCCTGCTCCCCTGGCCCGAGGCCGCGCGGCTCGACGAACTCGCCCCGGACCGGCTCGAAGTCCCGTCCGGTTCGCATTACCGCGTGGACTACCGCGGCGACCAGCCGGTACTCGCGGTGAAGCTGCAGGAGACCTTCGGCTGGACCGAGACGCCGTCGCTCGCCGACGGCCGCGTTCCGGTGGTGCTGCACCTGCTGTCGCCCGCCGGTCGCCCGGCCGCGGTCACCGCCGATCTCGAATCCTTCTGGCGCACCGGATACGCCGCCGTCCGCGCCGACCTCCGCGGCCGCTATCCGAAACACCCGTGGCCGGAAGACCCCGCGACCGCCACACCGACCCGGCACACCACCCGCAGGGCGCGGTGACCCCTGCCTAAAGTCGGGGTCGGCGCGGGACGGTCGGCTGATGTCCGCGCACCCCGCGCGGGCGCAGACTTCGCCCTATGATCACGTTTCGCGGATTGACGAAGCGCTACGGCCAGAAAACGGTGGTCAACGGCCTGACCTCGGTCATCGAGACGGGCACGGTGACCGGGTTCCTCGGCCCGAACGGCGCGGGCAAGTCCACCACCATGCGGATGACCGTCGGACTCGACCGGCCGGACTCCGGCGACGCGCTGATCCGCGGCAAACCGTATGCAGAACTACGGTTTCCGCTGCGGGAAGTCGGCGCGCTGCTGGATGCGAAAGCCATGCATCCCGGACGCAGCGCGGGCAAACATCTGCTCGCGATGGCGCGCAGCAACGGGATCGCCGCGAGCCGCGTCGAGGAAGTGCTCTCGACGGTCGGACTGAGCGACGTCGCGGGCAAGCGCACCGGGACGTTCTCGCTCGGCATGAGCCAGCGGCTCGGCATCGCCGGCGCGCTGCTCGGCGACCCCGGCGTGCTGATGTTCGACGAGCCGGTCAACGGCCTCGACCCGGACGGCGTCCGCTGGGTGCGGCAGCTGATGCGCTCGCTCGCCGCCGAAGGACGCACGGTGTTCGTGTCCAGCCACCTGATGAGCGAGATGCAGCTGACCGCGGACCGGCTGCTGGTCATCGGCAAGGGGTCGATCCTCGCCGACGCGGCGATCGGCGACTTCATCGCGGGCAACTCGAGCCGGTCGGTCGCGGTCCTCGTGCCGGATCCGGCGGAGCGCGCGAAACTCGCGGACTGGCTTCGGGGCAACGGCCGGTCGGTGCTGCCCGGGGAGGGCAGCGAACTGCTCGTCGACGAGGCGACCGCCGCCGAGATCGGGGATCTGGCCTACGAACTGGGCGTCCGGCTGCACGGGCTCGCCGAGCGGACCGCTTCGCTCGAGCAGGCGTACATGGAACTGACCGCCGGATCGGTGGAATACGGGGTTACGGCATGACGAAGCTGGCGATTTCGGCGGAGTGGACCAAGTTCTGGTCGGTGCGGGCGACGTGGTTGTCGCTGATCGGCGGAGTGCTGTTGATGGCGTTTTACTCCGTCGTCTCGGGGATTTCCCAGCACGTCGGGGACGAGCGGCAGCAGACCGCGCACGGCATCGTCAACAGCGGCGCGATCTACCTGGTCGAGTTCTGCGTGCTCGCGGTCGCGACGTTGTTCGTGACCAGCGAGTACACCAGCGGGTCGATTCGCTCGACGCTGCAATGGGTTCCGGTGCGGGCCCGGGTCACCGCAGCCAAAGCCGCGGTGCTGGTACCGGTGCTGTTCGTCTACGGCGTGGTCGTCGCGGCTCTCGGCATGGGGGTCGCCTCGGTGCTGATGCGTGGGGCTGGGGGTTCCACGTCGCTGTCACAAGGGGCGATCACCGCACTGGGTATGGGGACGTATTTCGCGCTGCTCGGCGTGCTGTGCCTGGGGATTTCGTTCGTGCTGCGCAGCGCGGCGGGCACGCTGGTGGTGGTGATCGTGCTGCTGCTGCCGTTGCCGATGCTGATGTCCTCGTACGTGCTTCCCGGCGCGATGGACTATTTCCCGGCCTTCGCGGGGATCAACGCCATGGTGCCGCCTGGCGACGTGAACCCGTTGTTCGGCAGCCCGCCGCCGTACGGGCCTTGGGTCGGCGTGCTGGTCTGCCTCGTCTGGGCGGTCGCCGGAATCGCCGCCGGGACCGCGCTGCTGAACCGCCGCGACGCCTGATCAAGCCCGCGGCAATCCCAATCCGGCGAGCACGGCACGGGCTCCGGCAACCAGTTCGGCTTCGGCCGGCGGGTTGACGGAGCCCGTGCCTGCCAGTGCGTCGAAGATCGATCCGTCGAGCCAGCCGATGAGCACTCGGGTGTGGTCCTCGGGAGTCGGAGAACCGGCCGCGGCAAGCACTTCCGCACATCGGCGGCGCAATTCCAGGCCGCCAGCGTCGTATCGGGCGCGCAACTCCGGCCGCCGGGTCGATTCAAGCGCGAATTCGTAACGCGCGAGCATTCTCGTGCGGCCGGCGGTGATCGAGCGGTATACCATCGCGCCCAGGAACTCCGCGAGTTTCCCTTCCGGCGGGGCGACCTCGGCCTGGTCCAGCGCGACCATCCGGTCCGCGGCCAGTTCCAGCAGTGCGACGCGGGTGCGCGCGTAGTACGACGTCGAACCCGCGGGCAGCCCGGCCGCACGATCGACGGCGCGGTGAGTCAGCCCGCGCATGCCCTCGGCCGCGATGACCTCGATGGCTGCGTCGCCGATCACAGCTATCCGTTCCACCCTCGGAACACTACAGGTGTAGAGTCCTCTACAGACGTAGAGGAGGTCGGCATGGCTTCGCGAAGCGCGGTCGTGGTCGGGGGCGGCATCGGCGGACTGGCCGCGGCGATCGGGTTGCGCCGGGTCGGGTGGGACGTCGCGGTGCTCGAACGGGCACCGCAGTTCACCGCCATCGGCGCGGGAATCTCGTTGTGGCCCAACGCGCAGCGGGCGCTGGCTGAACTGGGCGTCGAGCCGCGAATCTCCGCGCAGCGCGGCGGTGGACTGGTCGACTGGCGCGGGCGTCGGCTGGCCAGCTGGGACGCGGACCTCTTCGTGCGCAGCCACGGACTGCCGCTGGGCGCGATCCACCGGGCGAATCTGATCGAAACGCTGCGGTCCGCGCTGCCCGACGACTGCCTCAAGACCGGGGTCGAAGTGACCAGCGTTGAGCAGAACGGCTTGGTGCACCACGATTCCGGCTCGATCGAGGCGGACCTCATCGTGGCGGCCGACGGAATCAACAGCCCGATCCGGCAGGCGCTTTTCCCGGCCGCGCGCGTGGAGTACAGCGGCGGCGCGGCGTTCCGCGGGATCGCCAAACTGCCGCTCAAGCCCACCTTGAGCACGACGTGGGCGGCCGGAATCGAGATCGGCGTCCTGCCGCTGCTGGACGACGAGGTGTACTGGTGGGTCTCCGAAGCCCGCCCGGCCGGGATCCGGCACGACGACGTGCGCGCTTACCTGAGCGCGAAGTACGGCCGCTGGCACGACCCGATTCCGCAGCTCATCGACGCCACCCCGGAAATCCTGCTGCACGACACGCATCACCTGGCGACGCCGCTGCCCAGCTACACCCGCGGCCGCATCGCGCTCCTCGGGGACGCCGCGCACGCGATGCCGCCGTTTCTCGGGCAAGGCGGCTGCCAGGCGTTGGAGGACGCGGTGGTACTGGCTTCACACGTCCAGGCGTCCACAGTGGACGAAGCGCTCCGCCGTTACGACGCGGAACGACGCCCGCGTACGCAGAAGGTCGCGAAGTCGTCGATCCAGGCCGGTGCCAGCGGGCCGCTCCTCCGGAACCCGGCGGCGGTCGCGCTGCGAGCGACTTTCACCCGGCTGTTGCCCGCAGCGGTCACGACCCGAGTCGGCGCCAGCATCAGCCGCTGGCAACCGCCGAGGCTCACACCAGCCCCGCTTCAAAAGCCGTGATCGCGGCCTGCACCCGGTTCCGCACGTCCAACCGGGTCAGGATCGTGCTCACATGCGCCTTCACCGTGCCCTCCACCACGAACATCCGCGCTGCGATGTCCGCATTGGACAGTCCTTCGGCCAGCAGCACCAGCACCTCCCGCTCGCGGTTCGTCAAGACGTTCACCCGCTCGCGTGCGGTCGCGGCCCGGGTGAACCGGCTGCCGGACAAGCGCGTGATCACCCGATGCGCGACCTTCGGCGACAGAAACGCCGCGCCATCGGCGACCGCGTGCACCCCGGCGAGCAGCTCACGAGGGTCGCCCGCCTTGAGCAGAAACCCGCTCGCGCCAAGGCCTAGCGCGCGTTCGATGTACTCGTCCTCCCCGAACGTCGTCAGCATGAGGACGCCGGTGTCCGGCAGCAGCTTGCGGATCTCCTCGGCCGCGGCGAGCCCGTCGAGACCGGGCATGCGGATGTCGAGCAGCGCGACGTCCGGCCGGTTCGCGCGGGCCAGTTCGACCGCCTCGCGACCGTCCGCGGCCTCGGCCACTACCTCGATTTCCTTGTCCGAGGCCAGGATCGCGGCCACGCCGGCGCGGATCATCGCTTCGTCGTCGGCCAGCAGTACGCGGATCACGGTTCGTCCTCACTGTAAAGATCCTTGCTCGCCACTCGATCGTCCACAAAGCACAGTCGATAGACGGCATAGTTGAAGTTGAGCCAGCTCCGGCCGGCTCCGTAGTACTCGCAGATGCTTCGGTAGGGCTGCGGCGGCACGTTGATCGACGGCAGCGTCGTGCGCTGGCGGCCGGGCAGCATCGGTTCGACGGCCGAGCGTGGCATGCCGAGCTGGATCCGCGCGTACGAATCCGGCGGCAGTTCCGACGACGACCACTGCACCAGGAACGTCACGCCCGCCCCGCCGACGACCACTCCGAACAGCGCCAGCGGCACCACGATCGCCTGCACCAGGCTCGACCGGACGGCGCGACGGGCACGTTCCAGCTCGCGCGCCGCCTGCCCGATCCCGTCGTCGTCCTGCTCCGGCACGGGCGCCGAATCGTGCGGCAGGCTGGCCGCCACCTCGAACCCGCCGTCCGCCGGGCCCGCCGTCAGGCTCCCGCCGACCAGCCGCACCCGCTCGTGCAGGCCGATCAGCCCCCGCTGCCCAGACCGGCCGGGCAGCGGTCCGGCAGGCGGCGGCGCGTTCCGGACCCGGACGTCAGTCGACTCATCAGTGCTGGTCACCACTACCGTGACGGCCGCGCCGGGCGCGTACTTCGCCGCGTTCGTGAGCGCCTCTTGCACCACGCGATAGACCGCCCGCGCGACCATCGGCGGTGCGCCGTCCAGCTTGTCGATCCGCGCGCCGATCTCGATCCCGGACGCCCGCGCGCGGTCGATCAATTCCCCCAGATCGCCCTGCACCGGCTCGATCGGCGCGGCGTCCTCGCGCAGCACGCCGATGATCTCGCGCAGCCGTTCCGTCGCCGTCGCCGCGCCCGCCCGGAGTTGTCCAGCGGCCTCGCGCTGCTCTTCGCCAAGCTCGCTGTCGACCTCCAAAGCCGCCGCGCGCACCGCGATCAGGCTCAGCTCGTGGCCGAGCGAATCGTGCATGTCGCTGGCGATCCGGGCCCGCTCCCGCAGCCGGGCTTCCTGCGCGACCAGCCGGTGCCTGCTCTCCATCTCCTCCGCGCGCCGCCACCCGTCCTGCGCGAGCTCGCGCCGCAGCCGCACGTGCCTGCCGAGCAAACACGGCGCGACCCCGGCGAACGCGAGCGTGCCGAGCACCGCGCCCCACGCGTCGAAGCCCGCCTTCGGCAGGAAAGCCAGCGGGATCCCGGCCACCGCGATGGCGAAGAAGCAGATCATCGCCACACGCGCCCTGGCCAGCCGCAGACCGGCCAGGTACGAGATCACGACGATCAGGAAGAACTCCCACACCGCCACCCGCCCGCCCCAGCCGAACGCGATGACGAGCGCCGTCGACATCGCCACTGCCAGCGCGAACGCCGGGTAGACGCGGGCGGTGGCCATCGCCAAGGTGACCGACACCAGGCCGTAGACGAGTTCCCAGACGTTCGGGTCGAGCGGGCCGTCGAGCATGACGAACCCGCACAACGCGGCCCAGAGCAGCACGTCGAACGTCACGCGCCAGCGGACTCGCGTCGCCTCCTTCATTCCGCTGACGCTACAAGGGCCGCCCGATTCGTCACCACTGCCGAAAGTCAAGGTCGAGATCGTGAGGCATGATGGGTCACCATGGCTGAACGCACCCTGGCCGAACAGCTCGGCTCCCCGCTGCCGGACGGCATCGAATCCCTGCCTGAGCAGCACAAACAGGATTTGTCCTCGGCATTGCGGGACGCCCGGCACCGGCAAGCGCAGGCGCTCGCCCGCGCGGGTGAGGAAAGCCTGAAGTACGTGCCCGCCCTGCTGCGCGGCGCGGTGCGGAAAGCGGTCGGCCTGTGAACCCGGAAATCCTGAAACTCGCGCGGGTGCTGGACGTCGACCCCGCCCGGCTCGGCTACCTCGCCGACGTCGACCAGGGCGAGGTGCGGCTGCTGCGCGAGCAGATGACGACGACGCTGTTCGACGCGAACCTCGTCGTGCTGGAGCGGATGGCGCTGGCGAGCAGGCTGCTCCCGGCCGGGGTGACCGCGAAGATCGCGGAAAAGGTGTTCGGCCCGCTGCTGTGCGCGCGGATCGCCGGGCTGGTCGACGTGTCGCGCGGCGTCGACGTCGCGAAGCGGCTGTCGCCGAAGTTCCTCGCCTCGGTCGCGGCGGAACTGGATCCGCGGCGCGCGACGTCCATCATCACCCGGATCCCGGTAGCTACCGTCGTGGCGGTCGCCGAGGAACTGACCCGCCGCGAAGACTGGATCACGCTGGGCCGATTCGTCGGCCATCTGCCGGACGACACGGTCCGCCGCTGCATCGGCCTGCTGGACGACGCCGGTCTCCTGCACACCGCGTACGTGCTGGACGACCGGAGCCGGATCGACCACGTCCTCGGCCTGCTCGGCGACGACCGCCTGCCCGCACTGGTCCGCACGGCCGCGGCGGACGAGTCGCTGTGGGCACCGGCGCTGGATGTGCTGGCCCACCTGAACGAAGCCCGCCGAGCGACGGTGCGGCCGTTGCTCGACGAGCTTCCGGAAGAACTGCGAACCCGCGCGGAGGCGGCGCTCGCTTAGGCCACGATCAGGTAGATCCCGTACCCGATCACCGCGGCGCAGATCGCGAAACACACCACCGCGCCGGTCAGTTGAACCGTGCCGCTGCCACCGTGCGCCCGCGCCGTCACGCGCTCCGACAACCCGCGCACCCCGTACGCGAACAGCCCGGTCAGCACCACGACCGCCGCCAGCGCCACCACGAAAACGATGCCGAGGGCACCCCAGTTGATCGCCATGTCGTGCTCCCTCAGGCCGCGACCGGGGCGGCCTCGGCGGCCTCCGGCTCGTTGTTGACGGTGGCCGGCGTGACCGGGTTGCGCCGCGACGCGAGCCAGATGCCCAGCGCGAGCAGCACTCCGACACCGCCGACGAGGACCGTTCCCCAGCTGCCGCGCGTGGAGACCGCGGCGGCGATGGCCCCGACGATCGCGGCGGCGGGCAGCGTGAGCGCCCAGGCGATCACCATCTTGCCCGCGACGCCCCAGCGGACCTCGGCGAGTTTCCGGCCGAGCCCGGAGCCGATGATGCCGCCCGAGGTGACGTGCGTGGTGGACAGCGCGAAGCCGAGGTGAGACGAGGCGAGGATCACCGCCGCGGAACTCGTCTCGGCGGCGAACCCTTGCGGCGTCTGGATTTCGGTGAGCTTCTTGCCCATCGTCTGGATGATCCGCCAGCCGCCGAAGTAGGTGCCGAGCGCGATCGCCGCGCCGGAGGCGAGGATGACCCACACCGGCGGGTTCGACCCCGGCGCGAGCGAACCGCCCGCGATCAGCGCGAGCGTGATGACGCCCATCGTCTTCTGCGCGTCGTTGGTGCCGTGCGCGAGCGAGACCAGGCTCGCCGAAAGCACCTGGCCGGTCTTGAAACCCTTGCCGACGACGTCCTGGCGCGCCTTGGCGGTGATCCGGTAGACGAGGAACGTGCCGGCGATCGCGACGACGCCCGCCACCACCGGCGACGCGATCGCCGGGATCAGCACCTTCTCGACGACCTTCGCGAAGTGCACGGCGTCGGCGCCGGACGCGATCCAGGTCGCCCCGATCAGCCCCCCGAACAACGCGTGCGAAGAACTCGACGGCAGCCCGACCAGCCACGTCACGAGATTCCAGACGATGGCCCCGACCAATCCGGCGAAAATCACCACCGGCGTGACCTTGGTGTCGTCGACGATTCCGCCGGAAATGGTTTTCGCGACCTCGATCGAGAGGAACGCGCCGACGAGATTCAGCACCGCCGAGATCGCGACCGCGACCCGGGGCTTCAGCGCACCGGTGGCGATCGAAGTGGCCATCGCGTTGGCCGTGTCGTGGAACCCGTTGGTGAAGTCGAAAGCCAGCGCCGCGACGATCACCACCAGGACGATGAGAGAAAAGTCCATGCCCGCTCTCCAGTTCGGAGTGTCCTGCGGGAGTGACGGTACCGACGCGGGCGGGGTCTCCAGATCCCTCAGCGAGTGGCCAGTAGTTGAACTCTGAATGAACGAGATCTTGCCGGTGCCGCCGGTTTTCCGCCGTTCACCTGCTGGTCCTTTTACAGCGTCACCCGGGCGCTTCCGGACCGCGCGCAGGGTCGGGCGCGGGGGCAGGAACTCTGCCCCCGCACCCTTCCGAAAATGACATTAAACGGACGTGTTAGACATTTCCGGCAGAGGGTTCTGCCCTAGATGCCGCGCCCCGTTCGCGGCGGACTCGCGGACCGCGGCGAAACCGTACCGGCGCATTTCCGCCTCGTATTCCCCGATCGCGTCCGGCGTGCCGCTGCTCAACGCGGCGGCGAGCGCGGCCCCGTCGCGCATCGCGGTGTTCGCTCCGGCCCCGGCGGCCGGGCTCATCGCGTGGATCGCGTCGCCGACCAGGCACACCCGCGACGATTCCCACGGCCCGATCGGCACGCTGGTCCGGATCGAAACGAGGAACGGCGAGTCCGGGAGCCAGCTTTCGACCATCCGGCGCACGCGCGGGTTCCAGTCCGCGACGCGGTCGAGCACGAGCTTCTGCATCTCGTCCCCGGACAGCGCGCGGAGTTCGTCGTCGGTCCGCCCGAAGACTTCCTGGCGCGCGCCGAAAGCGCAGGTCATGTACGGCTCGTCGGGGTTGAGGCGAACCTCGGGCGCGAGCCGCGCACACGCGTCGGCGATCGGCTCCGGATAGTCGACCGGCGCGAAGCCGATCATCTGCTTGCGCGGCCCGGAAACGATGCTGAACACGGCGAACATCTCCGGGTCGAACAGCTTCCGGGTCTCCTCGGTGAGCGGGATCTTCGCGTACAGTTGACGCAATCCGGTGTCGACGACCTGTGCGTGCGGGAGATATTGGCGCCGCACCGGCGAATTGACCCCGTCCGCGCCGACAAGAACCGCGCCGCGCGCCTGGGTTCCGTCAGCGAAGTGCGCGACCACGCCGTTCTCGTGCTTTTCGTACCGGACGAACTCTTTGCCGAAGCGGACGTTGCCGAGGCCCTCGAACAGAATCTGCCGCAGCGTGAACCGGTTGACGTTGCGCTGGGTCTCGCCGTCGTCCAGCACGAACTCGGTGCGCGGCACCAACTGGCTGTCGTAGATCGTGGTGGCGTTGCGCGGCTGTCCCGAGGTGGCCAGGAACAGCTCGTGCAGGTGCGGCGGCAGGACTTGCCGCAGCGCCTGGTCACCGCGGGAATCGATGTGCAGCCGATAACCCTGCCTGCGCGCGTCCAGCGCGGAATCGCGTTCGTAGACCTCGCACGGGATCCCGGCTTTGCGCAGTCCTTGCGCGAGGCACAGCCCGCCGAGCCCGGCCCCGATCACGAGCACGGTGTCGTTCACGTCATTCGCCATCAGCGAAGTCCCTTCCGTACCAACGTTCTGGTTCGAGAGGGACGCACTGGGCTCGGCCCGCGCAAGCCGGGCGCTCGGAAACAGAGCGAATGGGTCGTCCAGCCTAACCCATACCGGACAATGGTCTTTCGCGCGTCCTGTTCCCTTTCACGTTAGCGCAGCCGCGGACGCCGTCGCCACCTGATCAACGGAGCTTTGCCCCTTTCCGCCACACCGCGTGGGTCAACGGGACCCCGGGCCGATAAGCGAGATGCGTGGTGGACGGCGCGTCGAGTACATGCACATCGGCCCGCGCGCCCGGCCGCAGATACCCGACGTCGTCCCGGCGCAGTGCCCGCGCACCGCCGGCCGTTGCCGACCACACGGCCTCGTCCACGGTCATCCGCATCTGCAGCACGGCCGTCGTCACGCAGAACGCCATCGACGTGGTGTACGAACTGCCCGGGTTCGCGTTGCTCGCCAACGCGACCGTCGCGCCGGCGTCGAGCAGCCGCCGTGCCGGAGCGAGCGATTGCCTCGTGGACAAATCGCACGCGGGCAACGCTGTCGCGACCGTGTTGGACGACGCGAGCGCCTCGACGTCGGCATCGCTCAGGTACGTGCAGTGGTCCACGCTCGCCGCGTCCAGCTCCACCGCCAGCCGCACGCCCGGACCCTCGCCGAGCTGATTGCCGTGCACCCGCAGCCCAAGCCCGCGCTCCGCCGCCGCTTTGAGCACGCGCGCCGACTGTGCCTCGTCGAACGCACCGGTCTCGCAGAACACATCGGCCCAGCGCACGTGCGGTGCGACGGCGTCCAGCATCTCGCCGCAGACCAGGTCCACATAGGATTCCGCGTCGGCACCCGGCGGCACGAGGTGCGCTCCGAGGAAGGTCACCTCGTCCGCGACCTCGCCAGCGATTCGCGCCGACCGAGTCTCGTCAACGACATTGAGGCCGTACCCGGTCTTCGTCTCCAGACAGGTCGTGCCCTGCGCAGCCGCTTCCTCGACATGTCGACGCAGGTTCGCCGCCAGCTGCTCGTCCGAAGCCGCCCGCGTCGCGTCGACGGTGACCGCGATTCCGCCTGCCGCGTAAGCCTGTCCGGCCATCCGCGCCTCGAACTCGGCGGTGCGGTCCCCCGCGAACACGAGATGGGTGTGGCTGTCGACCCACCCGGGCAGCACCGCGCGACCTTCGACGTCGACACGCTCGTCGGCGTCCGGAGCCTGCGCGGCCGGACCCGCCCACACGACGGTCTCGCCATCGAGCACCAGCGCGGCGTCGCGAAGCTTGCCCAGCTCCGGGTCGTTCGTGGTGAGCTCGCCGATTCCGGTGATCAGTACTGCCACAGCGCCTCGATCTCCTTGGCCAGTAAGGTTTCCGGTCGTTCGATCAGCATGTGCGCACCGTCGCGCACCACTTCCCGCCCGGCCACCACCACGGTACGGACGTCCGCGGCCGCGGCGGCGAACAGCACGCCGGACGGTTCGATCCCGGCCGTGCGCACCGTGTCCGTCGCGACCGTGACCAGGTCCGCCCCGGCACCAGGCGCGAGCGTGCCGGTCTCCGGCCAACCTGCGGAAATGTGCTCGGTCCCAGCGGAGAGCAGTTCTTCCGCGGTGAACCTGCCGCGTTCCTCGCTGGCGAGCCGATCGTCCAGTTCCAGCGCCCGGGTCTCCTCGAACGCGTCGACCACCGCGTTGCTGTCGCTCCCGATGCCGAGCCGCGCGCCCGCGTCGAGCAGGCTCCGGGCCGGGCCGATGCCGTCCCCGAGGTCCCGTTCGGTGGTCGGGCAGAAGCACGCGCCGCTCCGGGAATCGCCCAGCCACTTGATGTCCTGCTCGGTCAAGTGCGTCGCATGCACCGCGGTGAGCCGCTCGCCGAGCACGCCGTAATCCCAGAGCAACCCGGTCGGCGTCCAGCGGTACGCGGCCTCGCATTGCTCGTTCTCCGCGCGCTGCTCGGACAGGTGGATGTGCAGTGGCCGGTCCTTCGGCACCGCGTTGTCCACCTTCGGCAGCTCGTACTCCGGCACCGCACGCACCGAGTGGATCGCCCCGCCGACACGGAACAGGTCGTCTTCCTTCAACAACGCGACGCGTTCCGCCCATTTCTCGGCGGAACCGTCCGAAAACCGCTGCTGCACCTCGTCCGGCGGCACGCCGATCCCGCCCGCGAGGTAGCAGGTGTCGAGCAGGGTCATCCGGATTCCGGCGTCCCGCGCGGCCTGTCGCAACGCGTCGCCCATCGCGTTAGGCGACGCGTACGGCTTGCCGCCCGGGCCGTGGTGCAGATAGTGGAACTCGGCGACGCTCGTGTACCCCGCCAGCACCATCTCCGCGTAGACGCCCCGAGCGAGCCGGTAGTACGCATCCGGATCGAGCCGGGCGGCGAGCGAGTACATCCGCTCCCGCCACGTCCAGAACGTGCCCCGCTCGTGGTGCGTCCGGCCCCGCAGCGCGCGGTGGAACGCATGCGAATGCCCGTTGGCGAAGCCGGGAAGTGTCAGTCCGTTAAGGACAGTCCCGGTGGTGTCCGTGTCAGCGGTCACCGAAACGATCCGGCCGCCCGCGATCTCGATCCGGACCGCTTCCGCGATCCCGTCGGGCAGCCAGGCCCGTTCGCACCAGTACGTGGTCATCTCGCGAGCCGCTCCAGCACCTCGGCCAGCGCCCGAACGCCGGCCTCGACGTCGTCCGCCTCAGCGAATTCCTCCGGCGCGTGGCTGATCCCGGTCGGATTGCGGACGTAGAGCATCCCGGACGGCACGAATCCCGACAGGATCGCCGCGTCATGTCCGGCACCCGTGGGCAACTCGGGCGGAGTGCCCAGCCACTCCCCCAGCGACCGCCGCAGCGACTCGTCGAACACCACGTCGTCGGAGTACGACTCGCGCGTGACCGCCAGCTCGCACCCTTCCGCCTCGGCCGCGGCCCGCGCTGCTTGAGTGATCTCCTCGACCAGCGCAGGAGTCGAAGCACCCGGCACGCGCGCGTCCAGCCACAGGTCCACAGTGGACGCGATCACGTTCGTCCCGCCCGGCGTGGGCACCAGCCGACCCACGGTCGCCCGCGCGTCCGGCGTCTTCCGCGCCAGCCGCCGCACCGCGACCACGGTCTCGGCGGCGGGCAGCATCGGATCGACCCGGTCCGCGAGCAACGTCGCACCCGCGTGGTTTCCCTGCCCGGCAAAGGAGAATCGCCACCGCCCGTGCGCGATCACCGTGTTGCCGACCGCCACCGGCGACCCGAGGTCGATCAGCCCCCTGCCCTGTTCGACGTGCAGTTCCAGGAATCGCCCGATCAGCCCGAGCCGGTCCGGATCCGCGCCGACGCGGTCCACGTCCAGCCCGGACTTCGCCGCGGCCTCGGCGAACGTGACGCCGGACGGATCCCGCAGCGCCCGCGCCCGGTCCGCGTCAATCGTCCCGGTGAGCAGCCGCGAACCGAGACACGGCACGCCGAAACGCCCGCCCTCCTCCTCGGCGAAGACCACCACCGCGAACGGCTTGGCCGGACGGAATTCCTTGGCCTGCAAGGCTTCCACCGCCGCCAGCGCGCTTACGACGCCAAGCGGCCCGTCGAACGCGCCGCCGCCCGGCACCGAGTCCAGGTGGCTGCCGGTGACGACCGCGTCCGCGCCGGGAGCACCCCACCACGCCCACAGGTTGCCGTTGCGATCGGTCTCGACGTCAAGGCCCAGTTGCTGCGCCCGTTCGACGAACCACGTGCGCAGGTCGTGCTCCGGCGCATCGAACGCGTGCCGTGAGTAACCGCCGCGCCGGGCATCGCGCCCGACGTCGGCGATCTCGCCGAGCAGCCCGGATGCGGTCACGCCTGCTCCCTCATCGGCACCCGCACACCGCGCTCGTCGGCGACCTCGGCCGCGCGGTCGTATCCGGCGTCGACGTGCCGGATGACGCCCATGCCCGGGTCGTTCGTGAGCACCCGCTCCAGCTTCTGCGCCGCCAGCGGCGTGCCGTCCGCGACGCTCACCTGCCCGGCGTGGATGGACCGGCCCATGCCGACCCCGCCGCCGTGGTGGATGGACACCCAGCTCGCCCCGGACGAGGTGTTGACCAGTGCGTTGAGCAGCGGCCAGTCGGCGATCGCGTCCGAGCCGTCGGCCATGCCCTCGGTCTCGCGGTACGGCGAGGCGACGCTGCCCGAGTCGAGGTGGTCGCGGCCGATCACGACCGGGGCCTTCAGCTCGCCGCTGGCGACCATCTCGTTGAAGCGAAGGCCGGCCAGGTGCCGTTCGCCGTAGCCGAGCCAGCAGATCCGCGCGGGCAGGCCCTGGAAGGCGACGCGCTCGCCGGCCATCTTGATCCAGCGGGCCAGCGATTCGTTCTCCGGGAACAGCTCGAGCATCGCGCGGTCGGTCGCGGCGATGTCGTCGGGGTCGCCGGACAGCGCGGCCCAGCGGAACGGACCGTTGCCCTCGCAGAACAACGGCCGGATGTAGGCGGGCACGAAGCCGGGGAAGTCGAACGCGCGCTCGCAACCGCCGAGTTTCGCCTCGCCGCGCAGGGAGTTGCCGTAGTCGAAGACCTCGGCGCCGCGGTCGAGGAACCCGAGCATCGCGTCGACGTGGTCAGCCATCGACTCGCGCGCCCGGTCGGTGAACTCGTCCGGTTTCTTCGCCGCGTAGTCCTGCCAGTCGTCCACGCTGATGCCCTTGGGCAGGTAGGACAGCGGATCGTGCGCCGACGTCTGGTCGGTGACGATGTCCACCTCGACGTCGCGGCGCAACAGCTCCGGCAGCACCTCGGCGGCGTTGCCGACCACGCCTACCGACAGCGGACGCCGCTCCTTCTTCGCCGCGGTGACCCGCCGGATCGCGTCGTCCAGGTCGTCGGCCACCTCGTCGAGGTAGCGGTGCTCGACGCGCCGGTGCGCGCGCTGGGCGTCGACCTCGATGCACAACGCCACGCCGTCGTTCATCGTGACCGCGAGCGGCTGCGCGCCGCCCATGCCGCCGAGCCCGGCGGTGACGGTGAGCGTGCCGCGCAGCGTTCCGCCGAACCGCTTCTTCGCGACCGCGGCGAACGTCTCGTACGTGCCCTGCAGAATGCCTTGCGTGCCAATGTAAATCCACGAACCGGCGGTCATCTGCCCGTACATGGTGAGGCCCTGCTGCTCCAGCCGGCGGAACTCCGGCCACGTCGCCCAGTCGCCTACCAGGTTCGAGTTCGCGATCAGCACCCGCGGCGCCCATTCGTGCGTGCGGAACACGCCGACCGGCTTGCCGGACTGGACCAGCAGCGTCTCGTCCTGTTCCAGCGCGGTCAGCTCGCGGGTGATCGCGTCGAAGCTCGCCCAGTTGCGCGCGGCGCGGCCGGTGCCGCCGTAGACGACCAGGTCGTCGGGCCGTTCGGCGACCTCGGGGTCGAGGTTGTTGTGGAACATCCGCAGGGCGGCCTCGGTCTGCCAGTTCTTCGCGGTCAGCGACGTGCCGCGGGCGGCGCGGACGGTACGGGCGGTGCTAGTCATGCTCAGGCCTCCAGTTCGGCCGCGGCCAGGACAGCGCCCGACCGCACGAGTTCTTCGGCGGCCGCGATCTCGGGCGCCAGGTGACGGTCGGGGCCGGGGCCCTCGACCTTGGTGCGCAGCAGGTCCCGGACGCGTCCGGTGACCGGCGAGGGCCGCAGCGGCGCGCGGAAGTCGAGCGCGCGGGCCGCGGTGAGCAGTTCGACGGCGAGCACGGTGGTCAGGCCGTCGACCGCCTTGCGCAGCTTGCGCGCGGCGGACCAGCCCATGGACACGTGGTCCTCCTGCATCGCGCTGCTCGGGATCGAGTCGACCGAGGCGGGCACCGCGAGCCGCTTCAGCTCGCTGACCACGGCGGCCTGCGTGTACTGCGCGATCATGTGCCCGGAATCGACGCCAGGGTCGTGCGCGAGGAACGGCGGCAGGCCGTGCGAGCGCGCCTGGTCGAGCATCCGGTCGGTGCGGCGTTCGGCGATGCTCGCCACGTCCGCCACCGGCACCGCGAGGAAGTCGAGCACGTACGCGACCGGCGCGCCGTGGAAGTTGCCGTTCGACTCCACCCGGCCGTCGGCCAGCACCACCGGGTTGTCCACCGCGGACCAGAGTTCCCGCTCGGCAACCAGTTCCGCGTGCGTCAGCGTGTCCCGCGCGGCGCCGTGCACCTGCGGCGCGCACCGCAGCGAGTACGCGTCCTGCACGCGGTTGCAGTCCGGACCGCGGTGGCTTTCCACGATCTTCGACCCCTGCAACGCCGCGAACATCCGCGCCGCGCTGGTCGCCTGGCCGGGATGCGGGCGCAGCGCCTGCAAATCGGCGGCGAACGCGCGGTCGGTGCCCAGCAGCGCCTCGACGCTCATCGCCGCGGTGAGGTCCGCGACGTCCAGCAGCCGGTGCAGGTCGGCGGCGGCGAGCAACAGCATGCCGAGCATGCCGTCGGTGCCGTTGGTGAGCGCGAGGCCCTCCTTCTCGGCCAGCACGAGCGGCGTGATCCCGGCCGCCCGCAGAGCGTCCGCGGCGGGCTTCCGCTCGCCCGCGTGGAACACCTCGCCCTCGCCCATCAACGCGAGCGCTACCGCGGCCAGCGGTGCGAGGTCGCCGGAGCAGCCGAGCGAGCCGTACTCGTGCACGACCGGCGTGATGTCCGCGTTGAGCAGCGCCGCAAGCGTTTGCGCCGTCTGCGGGCGGACGCCGGTGTAGCCGCTGGCCAGCGTGCGCAGGCGCAGCAGCATCAATGCGCGCACCACCTCCGGCTCCACCGCCGGCCCGGCGCCCGCGGCGTGCGACCGGATCAGGCTGCGCTGCAGCGCGGTGCGGCTCTCGACCGGGATGTGGCGCGTGGCGAGCGCGCCGAATCCGGTCGAGACCCCGTAGGTCGGCGACGTGGCGTCGGCGAGGTCTTCGATGTGCTGGCGGGTGGCGGCGAGGTTCTTCTCGACCGTCTCGGCGAGCCCGACGTGCGCGTGCCCGCGGACGATGTCGACGACCTGCGCCGCGGTCATCGGCTTCGAGCTCAGGAGGACTGGTTCCGGCATGCCGCCATTGCACCTCCCGGCGGGCCGCGGCGACAGGGCGGAGTTCGCGGTAGTGTCTGGTATCCAAGACAACACGTGGCGAGAGCCTCGACCACCGGTGCGAAGGGACCCCTCATACTCCGTTCGGGCAGTGCGAGGGGTCCCCTCGCGCCGTTTCCGGAGGAGGCAGAGGAGCCCCCAGTGAGCAGTTCCGACGTTCCCGCCCTGCGCAACGGCCTCTCCGTGCTGCGCCTGCTCGCCGGCCACGCGGGCCCGGTCTCGGCCGCGGCCATCGCGCGCGACCTCGAACTGCCCCGGTCGACGACATATCACCTGCTCAACGAACTGACCGCGGCCGGTTTCGTCACCCATCTGCCCGCCGAACGCCGCTACGGCCTCGGCATCGCCGCCTTCGAACTCGGCTCGGCCTACCTGCGCCACGACCCACTGGAGCGGCTGGCCGGGCCGCTGCTGCGCAAACTGGTCGACCGCATCGGCCACACCGCGCACCTCGGCGTCCTGCACGGCAACGAATCGCTGTACCTGATCAAGGAACGCCCGGCCCGCCCGGAAACCCTGGTCACCGATGTCGGTGTGCGACTGCCCGCGCATCTGACCGCGTCCGGCCGCGCGATGCTCCAGCATCTGCCAGCCGCACACGTCCGCGCCCTGTTCCCGGCCGCCGCGTCATTCGTCTTGCGCACTCCGCGCGGCCCCAATTCGCTGGCCGCGCTACGCCGCACCTTGGCGACCGAACGCCGCCTCGGCTGGTCAGTGGAAGACGGTCACGTGACAGCGGGCTTCGCCTCTGTCGCCGCCCCAGTATTCGACCACGGTTCCAGGCCGATGGCCGCGATCAGCGTGACACTGCGCCACCTTTGCCCGGACGACGGCCCCTGCGAAGAAACCTTCCCCGACTTGGCCGAAGCCGTCGCCGCGACAGCCGCGACACTCACCACGCACATCGGCGGCACCCGCCCAGCGTGACACCCTCCCGTCAATTCCCCCAGAAATAAAACACTAACCCCCAGAACGTCCCCGCGAACGAGCATACCTTAACCGAAGTGTTCAACTGCGCAAGCGCTTCATTCAAGCTACGACAAAACCGACACGACCGCACTGCGGCGCCACCGCACGGCGTCCCCCACTTGCCGTAATACCCGCATTGACCACCGCCAACGGACGATTGACAGTCACTATCCGCTCAGGTATAGCTCTAATGGGTTTAAAGCGAAACTCAAAACATCAGGGGGCTTGAGTGGATTCGCTTCAGTACGTTCCTGCTTGTTTGCTTACCGGCAACCGGTAGGCCACCTTCACTGATCCGGGTGCCGCGGGGGCGGTGCCCGGATCGGCATTGCTCTGCCTTTCGAACATTCCCGCACAGCGATTCGCGCGCAATTCGACTCGCTGCGCTCACCCTTGCCCGCATTCGGGCGAGGGCGGCAACCGACCTTGTGCTGCCGGACAGCACCGCATAGGAGCACTTCATCCATGAAACCGAACTGGGCCTTCAGCCTGGGCGAACTGTTCGATCACCGAAGCAGTTCCGGCAAGCCCATGACATTCCACCTGTCCCGGCCGCTGGACATCGACCGGGAAGACCGCTCGAGCCTCGACCTGCCCGCGATCGCGGCCTTGGTCCGGGATTCCGCGGGCGTGCTGAGTAAAGCGGGCGTGAAACCCGGCGACCGGGTGGTCGTCTACAAAGCCAATCATTTCGACTGCATTCTGCTGGCCGCCGCGATCTCCCGGCTCGGCGCGGTCGCCGTGATACTGTCCGGTTTGCTGGGAAAGGAAGCCGCACAAAGCCTGATCCGCCGGGTGGAACCGTCAGCGGTCGTCACCGACGCCGAACGCATCGAACGCGCGGAAATCACCCCCGAGGCGTTCCCGGATCTCGCCGGAAAGATCTTCAGCGTCAACGGCGACTCCCCGCACGCGCAGACCTACGCGGACCTCAAAGCGGAACCGCACCTGCACCCCGTCCCCCGCCGGGACGACGAACTCCTCATGCTCACCCACACCTCCGGCACCACCGGCATCCCCAAATTGATCATCTTCCCGCCAGCCACGATCCAAAAACAAATGGCCAGGCTGGAATGCCGCCATTTCCCGCCCCTGACGTTCCGCCGCAACGACGTCGTGGCCATGTTCACGCCCTACGTGCATGCCCGGGCCTTCACCTGGATCTATTCGGTGCTGACGCTGTCCCCGGCCACCGTGCTGGCCATGGACGACAGCTCCCCGGACGTAGTCGACCGCGTTTTCCGCCGCTACCAGCCGACGTTCATGGAAGCCTTGCCGATCGACTATTCGGCCATGGCCCCGCTGATCCGCACCGGCGCGAACAACCCGTTCGCTCGTATCCGCTTGTTCGCCGGAAACTTCGACGCGATCCGCTGGCCGGTCATCCGCCGCTTCCTGAACGCGTCCCGGCACCCGTTCCCGCTCTGGCGCGACGGCTACGGCCAGTCGGAAACCGGCGGCATGGGCATGACCGTGCTCTCGCGCCGCTCCGCGAACCGCCCGCGCGACCACAAACCCGGCCCGCGCGTCGTAGGCCGCCCGATGCCCGGTTTCGTCACCCTCAAGATCGTCGATCCGGACACCTTCGAACCCGTCGACCGCGGCCGCCCCGGCCTGGTTCTGGCCAAAACAAAGGCCCGCTGCGCCGGCTACTACGGCGAACCCGAACGCTGGAAGGAAAAACTGGTGGGCGACTGGTGGAACACCGGCGACATCGGCATCCTCACCCCGACCGGGGCATTGAAGATCGTCGACCGCGAGGTCAACTTCGCGTCCGGCATCGGCTACCTGGAATTCGAAGACACCCTGGTAGACCGCCTGCCGGAAGGATCGGACGTCGCCATCCTCCCCCGTGACAACGACCTGCCCCTCCCCGTCGTCGCCACCCGGGACGGCCGCCTGGACGACATCGACTGGTCCCGGGCCCGCACCGGCCTCCCCGCACTGGCCGACCCCGTCGTCATCGCCGCGACGGACATGCCGAGAACCGCGACCGGCAAAATCGTGCGGGAAGAACTGCGCCGCACCCACCTGGACACCGTCGCCACCCCCGGCACGGGACGCTGGACATGATCAGCAACGGCTTCAGCGTGGAACCCTTGACCACGTCCTGCCGAGAGGTCTGGGAATCCCGCCGCCACGCGGTTTTCGGTGTCAGCCCGGGCAACAGCTACTTCAACGTCGACCGCCTGCGTTCCACTTTGGACTGGCTGCAAACGGAATTCAAGCAAATCGACGTCGTCATCCCCGACAGCGCACTGAAACACACCTTCACCGCCCTGGGCTACGACGAGGCCAAGGCAGCGAAGAAGGCCCGGTCGGAAACCAACGTCCTGCGCAACCGAGTCCTCCGAGCATGGACGGACCTGGGCGGCCCAAGACCAGCCGACGGCCTGCACCGCATGTCCGAACTCTCGGAAAACCTCACCTACACCGAGGTTCTGGAGCACTGCACCCACCTGACCGCGGCGGACCCCACTCTGGCTTCAGCCAGCACAGAAATGACCAAAGAAGTGCTGGCTGCCAAAGGACTGACCGGCGATGCCACGCCCGCGCAAATCGCCGAAGCGAAAAACTACCTCATCGCCGAACTGCCTTTCTTCGTATCTTCCTGCAGAATCTTCGAGGTAGACGCCTCCCTGAACTTCTACCATCAACCCCTCCCCCTGGCGAACGTAATCTTCTCGGACGCCGCAGCCCTGAAACCAGAACCAGGCCAGGGCTACGCCACCATCCGCCCCGCCTGAAACCGGAGATTTCGATGACGGAATCCGTCGACCAGTACGACCAGGTAGCCACTGCTTTCGCCGACGTGGAAGCGATAATCAGCTTCGTCCGGGAAAACTTGGAATGGCCCTCGTTCAAGGATTTGCTAGGCGATCTGCGCGGCCTGCGAGTACTGGACGTAGGCTGCGGCGAAGGCAGCTTCACCCGCCGCATCAAGCAGTTGGGCGCCGCGCAAGTAGTCGGCACCGACCTCTCGCCCGGCATGATCGCGCTGGCCCAGCAGGCGGAAGCGCGAAACCCGCAAGGCATCACCTACGAGGTCCAAGACCTGGCGGCAATGCCGCCCCAAGGCGAGTTCGACGTAGTGACAGCCATCCATGTCCTGCACTACGCGGACACCCGGAAGACCATGCAAACCATGGCGAACACCATGCACGCCAACCTCAAACCGGGCGGCAAGCTGGCAATCCTGAGCGCGAACGCCAACTCCAGCGAAGAATCCGAAACCGCAGCGGGCTTCCGCACCTACCGCCCGGCGAACCCCAAGGAAGGCGACAAGTTCAAGGTAGCCGTCCTGACGACGCCGCCCACGGAAATCGAAGTACACCACTGGCCCACGGAGACGATCGTCGAAGTCCTGGAAACCGCCGGGTTCACGAACGTCTCGTGGGATTTGGTGAAGCCCTCCGAGACTGTCGCCCCAGCTGACCAGGACCGTGCCGCTCGCTGCGCAAAGAACCCGACCAGCCTGACTATCACCGCAACAAAGCCGTAGCAGCACGCCCCCAACGCAGCCGGTTCGCGCGTCCAGCACGAACCGGCTGCGTTGCGCATTCTCAGGACAAGCGGCACTCGTAGCAGTCGCGGCCGCCGCGATCACCGCAGTGGTGTTGTCCTCGCAGGACGCCAGGCCCGCTGCGAAACCGTGCGCCCCCAATCCGGTTCGGGAGCAACCGGTGTCAACGAAGAGCGCACCAAGCAGCGGCGGGATCGAAGCCACAGAAAAACGGCAACCCCGCCGCCCCCTCTTGCAGAACCCCACCAACCAAACGCACCCACCGCGATGGGGGTCCAGGGGGCTGCGCCCCCTGGCGGGGGTTTGGGGGTCCGACCCCCAAGGGGAATGACGAAGAAGAGCCCTAGCCCACGCGTACAGCGTGGGCAGGGCTCTCCCGCGAATCGAGTGGAGGTGCCGGGAATTGAACCCGGGTCCTCTAGCGCCTCCTCAAGGCTTCTCCGTGCGCAGTCCGCTGTGTCTCTGCTTGGCCCCTTCAGTCACGCGAACAAGCTGAAGTGACGGGCCCAGCCACTGTTTGCTTCCCTACCGGGCCCCGTGGCCGGGACCGGCGGTAAGCCTCCTAGCTGATGCCGGCGACCGGGTCGGAGGCGACCCCGGGCCGACAGACTTGCTCTACTGCGATCAGGCAGCGAGAGCGAAGTCGCGCTGGCTATTGGCCTTGGCGCTTATTAGGTTGCGATGACGCTTGCGGTGGTCTCTCGCCTGCACCGGCACGCTTCCCTTGATTCAACGTCCAGAGTCGAAACCGTTCACCCCCTTGTAGGTGCTTGTAACCTCACCATCATAACCCGCGCGGCAACCCGATAATTCCGGCATGGGGTAGGGCTGGCCCCACCCCGAAGATGCCCGCTCGCCCCCTGGTTGCCCGGTGCCGCTCCGGCCATGCTGAGCAGGTCAGTTTCCGCAGTGAGGGAGCCCCGCCATGGTCACCGTGCCCGCCGGTCGCACTTTTGGGCGCCGCACTCCGCCGTTGGGCGGGGCGTTGGCGTATCTCCTGCTCAACCTGCCTGTCGGGATCCTCTCGTTCACGCTCATCGTGACGCTCGGGTCGGCCGGGCTGGGGACGCTCATCGTGTGGCTGGGGGTTCCGCTGCTCGCGCTGCTCGTCCTGTTCGCGCGGACCGCGGGGCGGGTCGAGCGGGGGCGGGTGTTCGCGCTGCTCGACGTGTACATCGACGATCCGTATCTGCCGTTGCCGCCGTCAGGGCAGAAGCAGCGCTGGCTGACCCGGCTGAAGGACCCGGCGACCTGGCGTGACCTGTCCTACCTGTTCTTGCTCTTCCCGCTCGGCCTGGTGGAGTTCGTGCTGGTCGTGACGGTGTGGGCGGTCAGCTTGGGCCTGGTCGGCCTGCCCGTCTACTACCGCTTCCTTCCGGACGGCGTCTACGCCTTCCCGAGCTACGATGTGCAGTGGTTCGTCGTCGACTCGACGGTGACCGCGCTGCCTTGGGCGGCGCTGGGGGTGCTGTTCGCCGCGATCGCCGTGGCCCTCACCAAGGGGCTGGCGGCCCTGCACGCCGCGTTCGCGGCCGGGTTCCTGCGGCCCACGGTCGCCCAGCGGCGGCGCATGGAGCGCTCGTGGAACGAGATCGACGGGATCACGGTGGCCGGATGACTGCGCAAGACCCGCCTCCGGAGCACCCTCGTCCGCATCCGGCACGCACGATCGCGTACATGATCCCGTCGTTCGTGCTGCGCCTGCTGCAGTTCATCCTCATCGTGGTCGGCGCGACCGCCGGCACGGCGACGCTCATCATCTGGATCGGCTTCCCGATCCTGCTGGCCGTCACCGGCTTCATCCGCTGGTCGGGCGACCTGGAGCGGCGCTGGGCCCGCCGGATGCTCGGCACCCCGCTCGGCCCGGTCGAGCGGCTGCCGCTGGACGGGCAGCCGATGACCCGCCGCTGGCTGACCCGGCTGTCCGACCCGACGACCTGGCGTGACCTGGCTTACCTGATGGTCGCGTTCCCGCTGGCGATCGTCGAGCTGCCGATCGCGCTCGCGTCGATCGTGCTGCTGCCGATGGCGATCTGGGTGACGCCGTGGCTCGGCTGGTTGCACGGCAACCTGGCGCTGTCGCTGCTAGGCCCGAACCGCACGAAGAAGCTCGAAAAGAAGGCCGAACACCTCCAGGCGTCGCGGGCTCGTGGCGTGGACGCCGCGGAGGCCGAGCGCCGCCGGATCGAGCGCGACCTGCACGACGGCGCTCAGCAGCGGCTCGTGGCGGTCGCGATGAGCCTCGGCCGGGCGAAGTCGAAGTTCGACAACGACCCGAACGCGGTGCGCGACCTGATCGACGAGGCCCATTCGGACGCCAAGCTCGCCGTCTCCGAGCTGCGCGACCTCGCCCGCGGCATCTACCCCGCCGTGCTCGGCGACCGCGGTCTCGACGCGGCCCTGTCCGCGCAGGCCGCGAAGTCACCGATCCCGGTGGACGTGCACGTCAACGTCGAGCCCCGGCCGCCGGCCGCGGTCGAGACCACCGCGTACTTCATCGTCGGCGAGACCCTCACCAACATCGCCAAGCACTCCGGCGCGACCGAGGCGATGGTGAAGGTCTGGCGCTCGGAAACGCACGTCATCACCGAAATCACCGACAACGGGCACGGCGGCGCCGAGGTGCGCCCTGGCAGTGGGCTCGCCGGGCTGGCCGACCGAGCGGCGACCATCGACGGCGTGATCACCGTCGTGAGCCCGGTCGGCGGGCCGACGGTCATCAGAGCGGACCTGCCGTGTCAATGGTGACCCGTCCGTGAGTGAATAGCCTGCGGGAGCTTTTCACTCACGGACCTGGGGGCCTTGATGCGGGTAGTGATCGCCGAAGACGCCGTGTTGCTTCGGGCCGGGGTCACCCGATTGCTCGCCGACGAGGGCATTGAGACCGTCGCCGCGGTCGACAACGGGGACGATCTGCTCGGCGCGATCACCGAACACCGTCCTGACCTGGCGATTGTCGACGTCCGGATGCCGCCGACGTTCACCGACGAGGGCCTGCGCGCGGCGCTGGCGGCCCGCAAGGAGATCGCCGGCCTGCCGGTGCTCGTGCTCTCGCAGTACGTCGAGGAAAGCTACGCGGTCGAGTTGCTGTCCGGAGGCGCCGGAGGCGTCGGCTACCTGCTGAAAGAGCGCGTCGCCGACGTGGACGAGTTCCTGGACGCGGTCCGGCGCGTCGCGGACGGCGGCACCGCCATCGACCCCGACGTCATCGCCCAGCTGATGGCCCGCGGCCGCCGCAATCCGCTCGATTCGCTCACCGCGCGCGAGTCCGAGGTGCTCGGCCTGATGGCGCAGGGACTGTCCAACAACGCCATCGCGAACTCGCTGGTGGTGTCGCACGGAGCGGTCGAAAAGCACATCGGCAACATCTTCTCGAAGCTCGGTCTCGAGGCCAGTTCCGAAGAACATCGCCGGGTTCGCGCGGTGCTGACCTACCTCGGCCGTTGATACCCCTCACTCGAACTGACGGCAGCATCGACGGCGGTTCCTCGCCTACCATGGACTGATGTCCGAGCCGAGCGAGGAGAGTCCGATGTCCGACCGCAGCGTCCGCTTCTTCGGCGGCCCGCTCGACGGCCGGGTGCAGGAACTCGCCGACGAGGAACCGGTTCCGGGCACCGTAGTGCGCCACATCCACCTGCACGGCGGCCCGAAAATCGAGACGCGGTACGAACTCGGCCTGACCGAGAACGGCTGGGCCTACCGGGTGCAGGCGCACGAGTCCGAGCCGGAGCCGGACACCCTCTCGTGAGTGTTTATGCCGGTTGGAACCGGCATTGCCGTTCACGAGAACCCGCGGTAGGGCAAACCCCACCTTTCGCCTCCTGCTGACCCGACCCCGTTTTCGGTGGTCAGCACCGCTGTTTCCGCACCCGGAACGCGACAGGCTCTTCAGCATGACGACGAGCCAGCTGCAGACCCGCGGCGCAAGGGCAACCCGGGACAAATTTCTCGACGTGGTACGCGCCGGAGCGATCCTCGCGGTGGTCGCGCAGCACTGGACGATGCCGGTGCTTTCCTTCTCCGGCACCACTCTCGCCACCGGCAACGCCCTCGCGACCCCCGGCTGGTGGATCATCACCTGGGCCTCGCAAGTCATGCCCCTCGTCTTCTTCGCCGGCGGCGCGGCGAACCTGATCTCGTTGCGCCGCGCGGAATCCACGCGCGCCTGGTTCGCCGGACGCGTCCGTCGCCTGCTCGTTCCGGTTCTGCCGCTGATGGCGGTGTGGCTCGTCGTACCGGATCTGTTGCAGGGCATGGGAGTTCCGCCGCAACCGGTCCAGGTGGCCAGCGCGATCGCGGCGCAACTGCTCTGGTTCCTCTCGGTCTACCTGCTCACCGTGCTGCTCACGCCGTTGATGGTCGCCGCGCACCGCCGCTGGGGTCTCGCGGTTCCGGCGGTACTGGCCGGACTGGGCGTTCTCGTTGACGTGGCGCGGTTCTCCGACCTCGGGATGATCGGATACGCCAACGCCGTCATCGTCTGGGTCGCCGTGCACCAGCTTGGTTTCCACTACGTCGAAGGCCGTCTCGGCGCGCTCAGCCGCCGCGCGGCGCTCGCCGTGTCCGCCGCCGGTTTCGGGGTGACGGCGCTGCTGGTCGCGTTCGGTCCGTACCCGGCGAGCATGATCGGCATGCCGGGCGCGCCGGTGTCCAACATGAGCCCGCCCACCGTCCTGCTGCTGTTCCTGGCGCTCGGCCAGATCGGGTTCCTGCTGGCCTTCCGCGAGAAGCTTGTCTCGCTCCCACGCGTCACCGCGGCGCTCAGCTGGCTCAGCCCGCGGTTCATGTCGGTCTATCTCTGGCACATGCCCGCACTGGTCGTGGTGTCCGGCGTGACCGTCTTCGGCCTCGGCTACTCGACGCCGACCCCGGGTTCGTCGATGTGGTTCCTGATGGCACCCGCCTGGTTCGCCGTGTGCGGCGCGGTGCTGCTGGGGCTGCTGCGCCTGTTCCAGCGCTTCGAAATGCAGCCGGACGGCCTGGTCGTGACCGCTCGGACGCCGCAGCTGGTGCTGGCGGGCCTGCTCGCCTCCGGCGGTCTCCTGGGGCTGGCCGCGCACGGGTTCGCGCCGCTCAACGACAACCTGCTGACCGGTCCGCTGCCGTGGGTGGCGCTGGTCGCGGCCGGGTACGCGCTGGCCGGACGTCAGGTGTCGATGCCGCGGAGCCGGGCTCTCGTGGCGGTCAAACGCTGAGGAGCTTCGCGGGGGTGTCGTGCAGCACCGCCCGCAGGAACGGCTCGCCAAGGCGATTGTCGGCTGCCCAGCCGGCGATCGCCCGCAGCTGTGTGGCGTAGGAGTACGGGATGTTCGGGAAGTCGGTGCCGAGGACGACGCGATCGGCCACCTCCGCCAGCCGGACCGTCCAGTCCGGCGGCAGCGGCGACATCGCCTCCGCGAACGGCACGCCGACCATGGTGGTGTCGAGATGCACTCGCGGGTAGCGGGCCATCAGCTCGAACGCAGTGGTGAACTGCGGCATCGCCGCGTGCGCGAGGACGGCGGTGAGCCGCGGATGCCGTTGCAGGACTTCCTCGAACACCTCAAGCCCGGTGAAGTCGCCGCGCAACGGTCCGTGTCCACAGTGGATCACCACCGGCACGCCCGCTTCGGACAGCGAGCCCCACACCGGGTCGAGCAGCTCGTCCCGCGGGTCGTAAGCCCCGACCTGCACGTGCGCCTTGAAACACCGGGCTCCCGCGCGCAACGCACTGTCCACTGAGGACGCCGCGCTCGGCTCCGGGTAGAACGTGCCGGTGGGCACCGCTTCCGGCACCTGGTCGGCGAAGTCCAGCACCCACGAGGTGAGCCACTCCGCCATGCCCGGCTTGTGCGGGTACACCAGCGGCGCGAAGGCTTTCACGCCCAGCGCGCGCAGCGTGTCGATCCGCTCCGGCTCGGGCGTGCGGTAGTGGATCGGCCACGGTGTGCCGTAATGCTGCTCGGCGCGGTCGAAATACGCCCACACCTTGTCCAGCACGGGCTTCGGCAGGAAGTGGACGTGCAGGTCGACGATCCCGTCGAGGCCGAGCCCGGCGATCCAGCCCGGGACGTCGGCGTCGGTGGCCGGACCAGCCGTCACTCCGTGAACCGGCCCTTCAACGCCCGCCCCATCGCGCGGCTGATGTCCTTCTGCGCGTCGCGTTTGGCGAGCGACTGCCGCTTGTCGTAGGCCTTCTTGCCTCGGGCCAGCGCGATCTCGACCTTGACCTTGCCGTCCTTGAAGTACATCGACAGCGGCACGAGCGACAGACCGCTTTCCTTGGTCTTGCCGATGAGCCGTTCGATCTCGCGCCGGTGCAGCAGCAGCTTCCGCGTGCGCCGCGGCATGTGGTTGGTCCAGGTGCCCTGGGTGTACTCGGGGATGTGGACGTTGCGCAGCCACACCTCGCCGTCGTCCACCGTCGCGAACGCGTCCACAAGGGAGGCTTTGCCCGCCCGCAGGCTCTTCACCTCGGTGCCCTGCAGCACCATCCCGGCCTCATAGGTGTCCAGGATGGAGTAATCGTGCCGAGCCTTGCGGTTCGACGCGATGACCTTCTGTCCACGTTCCTTGGGCATACCGACCACTTTACGTGATGTGTCCGACGGCGAGCAGCCGATTTCTTCTCCGCTAGTGCCGCACGTACAGGCGCAGCGTGACGTACCCGGTGATCGCCGAGATCACGATCGACACCGCCAGCAGGATCGGCGCGACCGGGAACAGCACCTCAAGCGTGGTGATCTGCGGGAACACTTCGCCGGTGAAGACCGTGTCGAGGAAGGACAGCTTCGTCAGAAGCAGGAACACCACCCCGAGCACGGCGCCGACCGTGCCGGCGACCACCGCCTCCAAGAGGAACGGCAACTGGGTATACCACCGCGTCGCGCCCACCAGGCGCATGATGCCGACTTCCGTCCGCCTCGTGAACGCCGAAACCTGAATGGTGTTCGCGATCAGCAGCAGGGCAGCGACGGCCATGATGAGTGCCATCACGAACGCGATGTTCCGGACGCCGTTGAAGACGTTGAACACGCGGTCGAGGAACTTCTTCTGGTCGTCGACCTTCTTGACGCCGGGCTGGCCGGTGTACTGCTTGATGATCGCGTCGGACCGGTCCGGGTCCTTCAGCTTCACCTGCAGCGACGCGGGCAGCGCCTCGGGGCCGGTCAGCTCGAGCAGTTCGGGCTGGCTCGCGAAGATCTTCTTGAACCGGTCGTAGGCCTGGTCGCGGTTCTCGTACACGACCGATTCGACGCCGGGGTTGTTCTGCAGCGACTGGCGGAGCCCGTTGCAGAGCGCCTGCGTGCAGTTCTTGTCGTTCGCGCTCACGTCGTCGACCAGCGCGACCGAAACTTCGACTTCGGCGAGGAAGTTCGCCTTCATCTTGTCGATCGTGCGCACGGCGAGCAGACCGCCGCCGAGCATGGCGAGCGAGACCGCGGTGGTGAGGATCATCGCGATGGTCATCGTGACGTTCCGGCGCAAACCGGTGACGACCTCGCTGAAGACGAAACTGGCACGCATCGCTCTCGTGATTCCTTGGTTCGGGGCGGGAAGGGGCGGGGGCGGTGGGCGTCAGCGGCCGATGCCGTAGACGCCCCTGGCGTCGTCGCGGATCACGCGACCGAGCTGCAGCTCGACGACCCGCCGCCGCATCGAGTCCACGATGGAATGGTCGTGCGTGGCCATCAGCACGGTGGTGCCGGTGCGGTTGATCCGCTCCAGCAGCAGCATGATGTCCTGGCTGGTGTCCGGGTCGAGGTTCCCGGTGGGCTCGTCGGCCAGCAGCACGAGCGGGCGGTTCACGAACGCGCGGGCGATCGCGACGCGCTGCTGCTCGCCGCCGGAGAGCTCGTTGGGCAGCCGGTCGGCTTTGCCGTCGAGGCCGACGAGTTCGAGCACCTCGGGCACGACCTTGCGGATCGTGGGCCGCGGTTTCCCGATGACCTCGAGGGCGAACGCCACGTTTTCCGCGACGGTTTTGTTGGCCAGCAGCCGGAAGTCCTGGAACACGCAGCCGATGGTCTGGCGCAGGCGGGGGACCCTGCGCCGGGCGAGCTTGGCGACGTCGAAGTTCGACACCATGACCCGGCCCTTGGAAGGCACCTCTTCGCGCAGCAGCAGCCGCAGGAACGTCGACTTCCCGGAACCGGACGGGCCGATGAGGAAGACGAACTCACCCTTGTCGATCTCGACCGACACCCGTTCGAGGGCGGGACGGGTCGAGGTCTTGTAGACCTTGGAAACCTCTTCGAGCCGGATCACGGTTCGGCATCCTACCCATGGGCCCCGTTAAGCCCGGGTTGCCGGTGCCTTGGGTGACCCGCGCCTCGTCCTGGCGCGGGTCGCCGCGGCAGTGCGGATCAGGCCGCGTTCGCCTGCTTGCGCCAGCGGATCCCGGCTTCGAGGAAGCCGTCGATGTCTCCGTCGAGGACCGCGGTGGGGTTGCCGACCTCGAATTCGGTGCGCAGGTCCTTGACCATCTGGTACGGGTGCAGCACGTAGGAGCGCATCTGGTTGCCCCAGCTGGAGCCGCCGTCCTTGAGCGCGTCCATTTCGGCCCGTTCCTCCTCCTTTTTGCGCTGCAGCAGGCGCGCCTGGAGGACCTTCATCGCGGCCGCCTTGTTCTGCAGCTGCGATTTCTCGTTCTGACACGAAACGACGATGCCGGTCGGGATGTGGGTGAGGCGGACCGCGGAGTCGGTCGTGTTGACGCTCTGCCCGCCGGGGCCGGACGAGCGGTACACGTCGACGCGGATGTCCTTTTCCGGGATGTCGACGTGGTCGACTTCCTCGACCTCGGGCAGGACCTCGACGTGCGCGAAGGACGTCTGGCGGCGGCTCTGGTTGTCGAACGGCGAGATCCGCACGAGGCGGTGGGTGCCCTGTTCGACCGAGAGGGTGCCGTAGACGTAAGGGGCGGTCACCTTGAACGTGGCGGACTTGATGCCCGCCTCTTCGGCGTAGGAGATGTCGAAGACGTCCGTCGGGTAGCCGTGCCGTTCCGCCCAGCGGAGGTACATCCGGAGCAGCATTTCGGCGAAGTCGGCCGCGTCGACGCCGCCCGCTTCGGAGCGGATGTTGACGACCGCGTTGCGGGCGTCGTATTCGCCGGACAGCAGGGTGCGGACCTCGAGCGCGTCGATGTCCTTGGCGAGGTCGGCGAGGTCGCTCTCGGCCTCGGTCATGCTGCCGGTGTCGCCTTCGTCGGCGGCGAGCTCGTAGAGGACGCCGAGGTCGTCGAGGCGCTGGCGCAGTTCGGAGACGCGGCGCAGCTCGGCCTGCCGGTGGGAGAGCTGGCTGGTGACCTGCTGGGCTTCCTCGACGTTGTCCCAGAGGGTCGGGCTGGACGCCTGCTCCTCGAGTTCGGCGACCTGCGCGCGCAGCGCTTCGAGGTCCATCACCGACTCGATCTGCGTCAGCTTGCCGGTCAGGTCCTTCAGTGCCGCATCGAACTCATCGCTCACGTCGGACAAGGTTACGGCAAAACCCACGACCGGTCGCGAACCGGTCGTGGGGCCGGGGCGGAGCTCAGGCCTGCGGGATCGAGTCGAGCAGCTTCAGGGCGGCCTTGGCCTGCGCCTGGGCGAACTCGGCGACTGCCTTGGCGTAGGGGCCGTCGGCGGTCTTGGTGGCGTTCTTGGCCTCTTCGAGCTGTGCCTGGTAGGTAGTGCGGGCGCTGTCGAGCAGGGCGCCGCGCTGTTTGGCCGTGAGGGAGCCGGCGTGCACGAGCCGCAGGATGAGCGGGCTGCGCAGGTGGTCGGGTCCGGCCTCGGACGTGAGCCACGTCTTGAAGGCCTTCTTGCCTGCCGCGGTGAGCACGTACTGCTGGCTCGAACGGGGTCCTTGCTTGCCGAGCCGGACGAGACCCTCTTTCGAGAGCGCCGGGAGCTCGCGGTAGACCTGGCTGCGGGTGACACTGAAGAAGGCGCCGAAGCGCTCGTCGGCGCCCGAGACGAGCTGCCCGCCGGTGGCGGGGCCGTCGTGGAGCAGACCGAGCAGAGCGGCGGCGGTTGCATTCAATTCGGACACCCCTCTACGGTCCCACTTATCCGCCGCTGTGTCCACAGTGGTCACGAATCAGTCCATTGTGGCCTGCGGCAACCCCTCTAACAGCCCAGTCCGCAGGTATGTCCACAATAGACTCTGCCACTCTGCGCAACCACCGCCGAAACGATCACCGCGCCGCAACCACCAGCCGAGCGACGGCCAAATGGCGCACAAAAAAGCCGGGGCCCGTGCATCTGCACGAGCCCCGGCCTGTTTCCAAGTAGCGGGGACAGGATTTGAACCTGCGACCTCTGGGTTATGAGCCCAGCGAGCTACCGAGCTGCTCCACCCCGCGTCGTTGTGAAAACAACTTTACACCCCCCGGATCCCCCTCTCACACCACCCCCACAAACGCCCCTCCACCAGCAAAAACACCCCACCCCCACCGCCCGCCCCGACCGCGCCGTCCACCCGAAGAAGCGGCCCAACCTCCAGCTCCCGCGAGGCGAAATTCGCCCGGAGGGCAAAGTCGGACCGCAAACCCGCGACCCGGGATTCACAGCTAGCAATTTTGACAGGTTTAGACCTCTGCTTCTGTCTCGTGTAGAGAGTCAGAAGTCGTTGCCATCACTGGAATATTCCAGCCTCGGCCAACGGAACAGCCATGGTATTTCTCCCGGCGAGCATTGACTTTTCTCCGGATTCACCACCCGCCACCCGCCACCACAAACGAAAGCGAGCCCCCTCCCCCAACGCAGCCCCACACGGGGGTCCAGGGGGCTCGCCCCCTGGCGGAGGCCTGGGGGTTCGACCCCCAGAGCAACAACGAAAGAGACCCGCCTTCGCGCTTTGCGCGAAGACGGGTCTCTCATCTCTGTAGCGGGGACAGGATTTGAACCTGCGACCTCTGGGTTATGAGCCCAGCGAGCTACCGAGCTGCTCCACCCCGCGTCGTAGGACCTACCTTACGCCCTGGTTTCCGGCGGGCGCAAAGCAGGTGCCTATTACGTAACCGAGGTCACCCGCCGGGCTGGGACGTCGGCCCGTTGGAGGGCGGCGGCGTCGTGGGTTTGGCGGAGTTGTACTCCTTGGTGGCCGCGTCGAGCGCGGAGAGCGCCGCGCCTTGGTCGGCGAAGTTGCCGGATTGCTGTGCCGCCTTGAGTTTGGCGAGCGCGGCTTGGATGTCGGCGACGGCCTTGTCCATGGCCGGGTTGCTGCCGCCGGTGCTGGGCGGCGGTGCGGTGGTGCTGGACGTGGGCGGGGTCGTCGTGGTGCCGGGTTCGCCTTCCTTAGGCGTGGTCGCCGCCGCGCCGGTGCCCTTGCCGAAGACTTGGTCGAGCGCCTCGTTGAGGGTGGACGCGAAGCCGATCTTGGCTCCGTAGGAGACGAGCACGCGTGCCAGCTGCGGGTAGCTCAGCTGGTTTCGCTGGCGGATGTAGACGGGTTCGACGTACAGGAATCCGTCGGCGACCGGCAGGGTGATCAGGTTGCCGTAAATGGGAATGACGTTGGGGTTGTTCAGCAATGTCCGGTCTTGGGCGACGCGGGGGTCGCTCTGGAACCGGTTTTGCACCTGGACGGGTCCGTCGACCTGGTTCGCGCCGCTGGCCGGCGGTAGTCGCAGGACGCGAATGGTGCCGTAGTCCTGCGGATCGGACGAGATGGACATCCAGGCGGACAGGTACTGCCGCTGCAGACCGGTGAGCGCGCTCGTCAGCTGGAACGTCGGCCTGCCTTCGCCCGCCGCGTTGGCGAGGACGTAGTACCCCGGCTGGTTGGCGACGTTCGCACCCGCCGTGGTGGAGCTGCCGTCCTCGGTCGGGTCCTGCGGGACGCTCCAGAACGCCTGCTGCGCGTAGAACTCCTGCGGGCTGTCCACGTGGTAGCGGGCGAGCAGTTCGCGCTGGATCTTGAACAGGTCCTCGGGGTAGCGGAAGTGCGAGCGCAGTTCCGGCGAGATCTCCGAGCTGGGCTTGACCGTGCCGGGGAAGACGTTCTCCCACGCCTTGAGGACGGGTTCGTTGTCGTCGATCGAATACAGGTTGACGGTGCCGTCGAACGCGTCGACGGTCGCCTTCACCGAGTTGCGGATGTAGTTGATCGAGTTGTTCGCCTGTTTGGTGACGCCGTTGAGCGAGTCGTTGGTCGCTTCGCCGAGCTGCGTCTGCTGGGCGTACGGGTAGTTGTCGAGCGTGGTGTAGCCGTCGACGATCCACTGGATGCGGCCGTTGACCACCGCGGGGTACGGGTCGCCGTCGAGGGTGAGCCACGGGGCGACCTTCGCGACGCGATCGCGCGGTTCGCGGTTGTACATGATCTTCGAGCCGTCGCCGATGGCGTCGGAGAAGAGGATCTTCGGTTCGCGGTATTCGGCGGCGAACATCAGCCGGTTGAACCAGTTGTCGAGCGAGACGCCGCCCTTGCCCTGGTAGAGGTAGCCGCGCTGGGCGTCGGTGTCGTACTCGCCGGGGGCCTTGCCCGGCGTGCCGCCGACGATCGCGTAATCGGACTGGTTGGTGAGCTCGCCGTAGTAGATCCGCGGCTGGTCGACCTTGATGCCCGGCTGGCCGTTGACCGAACCCGCGCCGGTGGGGTTGCTCGTGTCGCTCGTGGTGGCGATCGGGTAACCGCCGTCGGAGTTCGAATCCTTCACCGCACGGTCGATCGTGTTCGCGGGCGCGGCCACGAAGCCGTTGCCGTGCGTGTAGACCATGTGCTTGTTGATCCAGTTGTTCTGGTTACCGGTGAGCCCGTCGGTCTTCATTTCCTTGGCGGCCACGATGTAGTCCTGCGTGGTGCCGCCGATGGTGTACCGGTCGATGTCCAGCTTGGACGGGAAGCCGTAGAAGTTCTCGCGGCCGACGCGCTGGGTGAAGGTGTCGCTGAGGATGTTCGGGTCGAGCAGCCGGATGTTGGAGACCGTGCCGGTGTCGGCCTTCACCGCGTCCGCGGTGGTTTCGGTCTTGCCCGGGTACTGCTCGTACTTCACGTTGGTGAGGCCGTACGCCGCGCGCGTCGCGTCCATGTTGCGCTGGATCGACGTCGCTTCCTTCTCGTTGGCGTTCGGCTTGACCGAGAACTGGTCGAGAATCGCCGGCCAGGCGACGCCGACCAGCACGCCGGAGAGGATGAGCAGCACCAGCGAAATCGCCGGCAGCTGCAGATTCCGCAGGAACGCGCCCGCGAAGAAGGCGATCGCGCAGATCACCGAAATGCACAGCAGGATCAGCTTCGCCGGGAGCACCGCGTTGAGGTCGGTGTAGGTGGCGCCGTTGAACAGCGGCATGTTCCGGTCGGACAGCAGCAGGTTGTACCGGTCGAAGAAGTACTCGACCGCCTTCAGCAGCACGAAAAGCCCGACGGTGATGGCGAGCTGCGCGCGCGTCGGCCCGGCCAGCTGGCCACCGCGGCCGGCGAGCCGGATGCCGCCGAAGATGTAGTGCGCGATCAGCGCGCCGAAGAACGAGACGACGACGGTGACGAACAGCCAGCCGAGCAGCCAGTTCACGAACGGCAGGGAGAAGGCGTAGAAACCGAGGTCGATGCCGAACTCGGGATCTTTCTGCCCGAACGAGGTGCCGTTGAGGAACAGCTGGATCGTCTGCCAGTCGCCGCTCGCCGATGCGCCGGCGATGACGCCGGTGAGCACCGGGATGCCGATGCCGAACAGCCGGATCCGGCTGACGATCACCGAGCGGTAGCGCGACAGCGGGTCGTCGCGGCCGGAGACCGGCACGAACACCGGGCGCGTGCGGTAGGCGATCAGCAGGCTGACCGCCAGCGCGCCGCCGACCAGCAGCCCGACCGCGAGGAAGAGCACGATGCGGGTGACCAGCTGCGTGGTGAACACCGAACGCGCCTGCAGTTCGCCGAACCACAGCCAGTCCACGTAAGTGTCGAGCAACCGGACGCCGGCCAGCAGGGCCAGCACGATCACCGCGGCGATGATGAGAAGGATCCGGCTGCGCCGGGACAGCTTCAGGCTCACCGGGGGCCGAGTCGCCACGGCAATGCTCCTGTCTTCGTGAACACGTTCTCCGGGGACGGCGGTGTCCCCCGTGACCTCTAACTCTACGGATGGTGCCGCGAGTTCCCGGGACCGCCCAAACCGGGCACGCGCGGCGCGTCGCGGGGACGCCTGACACGATGGTCGCCATGCCACCGAGTGAGCCGTCTGCCGCCCACCCTGTCGCCGGGCTGGCCCGGGAAGTCGAAGAGTTCGTCGCGGCCGCGGGCTGGAACCAGCCGCCGCAGTTGTTCGCGCTGGTGCCGACCGCGGCACTGCTGGACGAACAGCCCGAACTGGCTGGTCAGCTCGACCGCGCGAACCCGCTGACCCCGGTGGCCCAGGAGGCGCTGCCGGACGGCGACCTCGCCGAATCGCTCGGCCGGATCGCGTGGCCGGACATCGTGGTCGGCTGCGCGCTGGCGCAGGAGATCATCGTGCTTCCGCCGGACGTGGAGGCCGAACTCGAAGGAATCGCCGAGGCGGACGCCGAAAGCCTCCGCCGCGCCGCCGCGGACCACCCGCGCCGCACCGAGGCCCGCCTGGTCGCGGCCGTCCTGCGCGAAGGCGACGCGGCTTGCGTGATGCGGCTGCGCGGCGTCCAGCCGGGCAACGAGGACGAGAACGCGGTCGACGAACTGGTGGAAAGCCCGGACCTCGCGCCGAATCTTGTCGACGCGTTGAAGACGACCCTGCAGCCCTGATTCACCGGCTGCCGCTTTGTCCGTGAAGGGGCCCTTGAAGGAGTCAGATTCCTTCGAGGGCCCCTTCACGGACTTAGCTTGAGCGCCCGTCAGCAGTGCGCCGTCGGGCGACCGGCCTTCAGGTTGTCCAACTGCTTGAGCGCGTCGTCGAGGTTGGCCACCTTGATGAGGTTGAGCCCTTCCGGCGCGGCCGATTTCGCCTCGGCGCAGTTGTGCTCGGGGACGAGGAAGTCGGTCGCGCCCGCTTCCTTCGCGCCGACGACCTTGAACGAGATCCCGCCGATCGGCCCGACCTGGCCGGTTTCGCTGATCTCGCCGGTGCCCGCGATGTGCCTGCCGCCCGCGAGGTCGCTGCCCGGCTTCCCGGGCGGAGTGAGCCGGTCGATGATCGCGAGGGTGAACATCAGCCCCGCCGACGGTCCGCCGACGTCCTGCAGCGAGATGTCGACGGAGAACGGCGCGACCGCGCGGTCGACGGCGGTCAGGCCGAGGAAGCCCTGGGTGCGGTCGTCGCGCTGGGCGAGGGTGACCGGCACGGTGCGTTCCGGCTGGCCGAGGTGCTGGAAGGTGACCTGGACGGTGTCGCCCGGCTTGGTGTTGGCGATCGAGGCGGCGACCTCGCCCGCCTCGCGCACCTGCTTGCCGTTGACCGCGATGAGCTTGTCGCCGGGGGCGAGGATGTGGTCGGCCGGGCTGCCGGACACGATCTGCTTCGCGACGACCTGCACCGGGTAGCCGAGGTGGCGCAGCGCGGCGACCTGCGCGTTGCTTTGCGAGTTCTGCAGCTGCTGGATGTTCTCCTGCTTGACCTGCTCGTTCGTCTCGCCCGGCTTGTAGTACTCCTCGCGCGGCGCGAGCGCGTAGCGGCCGCTGGCCCAGAGGCCGAGCGCGGTGAAGAGGTTGATGCCGTCGTTGAGCGAGACGGTGGTCATCCGCAGTTCGCCGCTGGTGCCGTAGGTCTGTTGCCCTTTGACCTGGATCACCGGATTGCCCGCGGCGTCGCGGCCGAGGGTGTCGTAGGTGGGCCCGGGGCTGATCGCGACATACGGCACCTGGACCAGGAACCCGGCCACGACGAACACCAGGAACAGCACGCCGCTGACCAGCATCGTCCATCCGCGGCGGGTCAGCCGCCGGTCGCTGCGGCCCGGCGCGCGCGACGGCTCGGCGCGGCGGGACTGGTTCGCGGTGTCCTCGTCCGGTTTTGTCACGAGCGACAGCGTACGGTGACTGTGTTCGCTTCCCGGTGAAGGCCACGGTTGACGCGCTGAGCCGGGTCGCACCCGCGTACGGTGGAGCTATGAGCAATCCCCCGTTCGGCTTCGGACCGCCCGATCCCGACAAGCGAGGCGACAACGACCCCTCGAACCCGGGCCAGCCCGGCGGAGCCGAGGCGTTCAACCAGCTCGGGCAGATGCTGAGCCAGCTGGGCCAGATGCTGAGCCAGGCGGGCTCGTCGAGCGGGCCGGTCAACTACGACCTGGCGAAGCAGATCGCACTCCAGAACCTGAGCGGACGGGACGACGCCAAGATCGGCTTCACGTCCGAGGGCGGCGACTCCGCCACTGCCGTGCGCGACGCCGCGCACCTGGCGGAACTGTGGCTCGACGCGGCGACGATCCTCCCCGCGGGCGCGACCTCGACGGTGTCGTGGTCCGCGCGCACCTGGGTCGAGAAGACGTTGCCGACCTGGCAGCGACTGTGCGATCCGGTGGCGCAGCAGGTGTCCGGCGCGTGGATGCAGGCGCTGCCCGAGGAAGCCAAGCAGGCAGCGGGTCCGTTGCTGTCGATGATGGGCCAGATGGGCGGCATGGCGTTCGGCTCCCAACTCGGCAACGCACTGGCGCAGCTCGCGCAGGAAGTGCTCACCTCGACCGAGGTCGGCCTGCCGCTCGGCGAGGCGACCACGTCGGCCTTGCTCCCGGCGAACATCGAGAAGTTCACTGAGGGTCTCGAGCTGCCCGCCAGCGAGGTGCTGGTGTTCCTGGCCGCGCGCGAGGCCGCGCACCAGCGCCTGTTCGCACACGTCCCGTGGCTGCGGCAGCGCCTGCTGGCGACGGTCGAGGAGTTCGCCCGCGGGATCACCGTCGACACCTCCGCGCTCGAATCGCTCGCCGGAAGCATCGACCCGGCGAACCCGGCGAGCATCGAGGAAGCGATGTCGTCGGGTCTGCTGGAACCGCAAACCACGCCCGAGCAGCAGGCGGCCCTGAAGCGCCTGGAAACCCTGCTGGCCCTGGTGGAAGGCTGGGTGGACGTAGTGGTGGCCGAGGCCATCGGCGACCGTCTCCCCGGCGCGGAGGCCCTGCGCGAAACGCTGCGCCGCCGCCGCGCGACCGGCGGCCCCGCCGAGCAGACTTTCGCGACCCTGGTGGGCCTCGAACTGCGCCCGCGCCGGATGCGCGCCGCGTCGTCCCTGTGGAAGCTCGTCGGAGACCGCCACGGCCTCGAAAAACGCGACGGCCTCTGGTCCCACCCCGACCTCATGCCGACCGCCGACGACCTGGACGAGCCCCTGGACTTCGCCGACCGGATGTCCGAACCAGCAGCTCTCGCGGCTGACCTGGACCCGATCGCGGAGCTGGAGCGCACGGAGAAGGCCGAGCGGGAGGCCCGCGAGGCTTTCGGTTCCGATGCCGGGTCTGCCTCTGACTCAGGCTCCGGCTCCGCCGACAAGAGTGAAGAGTCTCCGAAGGAGGAGGGGAAGAAGGACGACGAGGGGAACTCGTCGTCCTGAGGCTTCCTAGCCGCCTTACCTAGCAGCACTGCCGTTGAACGCGGACCGTCTCACCTGGTTGAGGCGGTCCGCGCGGCGTTTGTACCGCCGGTGTTCCGCGCTGGCCGCAACCTCCGCCTCGTGTTGCAGACTCCGTGACGCCGCCTAGTCGGATTCCGCCACGCCATCTCGCCACCGGTTCCGCCACGCCATCTGGCCGCGCCTCCCCACCCCGCCACCGGTTTCTTCACGCCGTCTGGTCGCGGGTCCTGCCACTCCGCCTCGCCACGGGTTCCGCCGCGCTGTCTCGCCGCGTGTTCCGCTGCCCGGTCCGGTCACGCGTTCTGCCACACCGTCAAGCACGCGATCCTCAGCCGCAGCCCAGCCGCCCCCCGCCCTCCAAGACCCAGCCACGCCTGACCATCGCCTCAGTCCTCCTCTGAAATCCCCCACCCGGCCGCCGCCGAAAGCCCCTCCAGATACCCGATCGCCCGTTCCGTCTTCGGATACCGGTTGACCAGCTCCCAGAACGCCGGGTCATGCCCCGGCTCCCGCAGGTGCGCCAGCTCGTGGACCAGCACGTAATCCAGCACCCATTGCGGCACCCGCTGGAGCCGGTCGCTGACCCGGATGGTGGCGTCCACCGGCGTGCACGACGCCCATCTGGTGCGCATCGGCGGCACCCACCGGACGCTGGCCGGCAATGCCTTCCCGTCCAGGTACTTCGCCCCGAGCAGCGCGCAGCGCGCCAGCAGCGCCGCATCCGACGCCTTGGGCGGCGTCGCCTTCCGTCCTCCCGAGCGCAGCAACCTGCGCTCCATCTCCGCGACCCAGTGTTTCTCTTCTTCGCGCGTCATCCGTGCCGGGATCTGGACGACCAGGGTGTCGTCATTCCAGTACGCAGTGACCGTCCGGTGCCGGCGCTGGCTGCGCCGCACCTCGACCTTGTGTTGAGAAGTGTCCGACGGGGCGTTCTCGCCCCTGCCTCTCAGGGAGGGCATCCGTGCTTCGACCACTCGACAACGGTAAGGCTCAGCACCGACAACTTGGAGCGCCGAAAGGTCACAGCCCTGACTTGTCCACAACAAGATTTCCCTGTGGACAACTCAGCTTCTCACCCACGAGTGGCGTTTCGGAGCTGCCAAGCTGACCGCATGACCCTGTCCAGTGTTCCGCCGCCGGACGTGCTCCTTCCGGCGTATCCGACGTTGCTTCCGGGCATCCACGTGCTCGAACGCGACGACAACGAGATCCAGTTCGGCCTCGACCGCCGCTACGGCATCATCGCCAACGGCCTGCCCCCGGCGATCGTCGACAGCGTCCGCAGGCTCGACGGACGGCGTGGGCTCGAGGACGTCCTGCTCGCTGTAGGCGAACACCGGGATCAGTTCCATCTGCTGCTGAAACAGCTGACCGCGCTCGGTCTGGTCACCGAAGCGGCGAAGAAGAACGTGAAACGGGTCGAAACCGGCTTGTGGTCGCTGCGTGCCCGGCACTATCAGCCAGCGCTCACGGATCGTCGCTGGCAGAGCCTCATCGCGGTCCACGGCAGCGGGCGGATCGCCGTGGCAGTCGCCGCGCTGCTCGCGACGTCCGGAGTCGGGCACCTCGACATCCGCGCGTCCGGCACGGTCGCCGAAGCCGATCTCGGCTCCGGGTTCACGACCGCTGAGCTGGGCCAGCCCAGGCAACGCGCGATCCGGAACGTCGTCGCCCGGATCTCGCCCGATGTCACCACCGCCCGCAACCAGCGCCGCCTCCCCGACCTCGTGATGCTCACCGACACCCTTGTCCCGCCGCCGGAGGAGGTGGCCGAACTGGCCGACTCGGCCACCACGCACCTGCCGGTCCGGGTTTGCGAGGGCACGGGCATCGTCGGGCCGCTCGTGGTGCCTGGCCGCAGCGCCTGCCTCCGCTGCTGCGACCTGCACCGGACGGATGCGGATCCGTCGTGGCCGAGGGTCGCGACGCAGCTGGTAGGCCGGGTGCCCAGGACTGATCTCGGTGCGGTGCACGCATGCGCGTCGCTCGCCGTCGCCCAAGCGATGCGGCTGCTCTCGCCGAGCGAAACCCCGCCACCGGCTTGGAACGCCACGCTCGAGATCGACAGCTTCGACGGAAAGCTCCACCGCCGCAGCTGGGAGCCGCACCCGGACTGCGGCTGCGGAGCGCCTGTTCCCGTCGAAGACGCTCCCGAAGCGGTGGAAAGGCCTTCCGAGGAGGTGCTGCAAGAGACGTAGGCCACACCTGGGTGCCGTCAGCGGGCTGCGGGCGTCGTGCTCGTCAAGGCAGAATCGCAGAGTGACCGACTTTCGCGACCGCACCGGAGACCGCGATTCCGCCATGCCGCGCCGCGGCGCTGCCCGTACCGCGAAGCTGGCGAGCCTTCCGCTCGGCATCGCCGGACGAGCGGTGGGCGGCTGGGGCAAGCGGCTGGCGGGGCAGAGCGCTGAGCAGGTGAGTGCAACGCTCTCGGCCAAGGCCGCTGAGCAGCTGTTCGAGGTGCTGGGCACGCTCAAGGGCGGCGCGATGAAGTTCGGGCAGGCACTGAGCGTGTTCGAGGCCGCGGTGCCGGACGACATGGCGCAGCCGTACCGGGAAGCGCTCACGAAGCTGCAGTCAGCTGCTCCGCCGATGCCGGCCAGGCAGACCCACCGCGTGCTCGCCGAGCAGCTGGGCCGGTCGTGGGTCGGACGGTTCGCGCACTTCGACGACGAGCCCGCCGCCGCGGCGAGCATCGGCCAGGTGCATCGCGCGACCTGGCACGACGGTCGCGAGGTCGCGGTCAAGGTCCAGTACCCGGGTGCGGACGAGGCGCTGCGCAGCGACCTGCGCCAGCTTCAGCGCTTCGGCAGGCTGTTCCAGGCTTTCGTCCCGGGCACCGACGTGAAACCGCTGCTCACGGAGCTGGCCGAGCGGATGGACGAGGAACTCGACTACCTCGCCGAAGCCGACAACCAGCGCGCGTTCGCGAAGGCGTTCGAAGGCGATCCCGAGTTCCTGATCCCGCGCGTCGTGGCGAGCGCGCCGAAGGTCGTGGTCAGCGAGTGGGCCACTGGCACGCCGCTGGCCAAGATCATCTCGGACGGCGACCCGGCCACCCGCAACCTGGCTGGGCGACTGCTCGCGGAGTTCCACTACTCGTCGCCGGCGCGCGCGCATCTGCTGCACTCCGACCCGCACCCCGGCAACTTCATGCTCACCAGCGACGGCAGGCTGTGCGTGATCGACTTCGGCGGCGTCGCGAAGCTGCCGCACGGAATTCCGCGTCATCTGGGCGAAATCACGCGACTCGCCCTGGACGGCCATTCCGACGAGCTGATGCGGCTGCTGCGCGAGAACCGTTTCGTCCGAGCGGACTCGTCCCTGGAAGCGGACGAAGTCCTGGCCTACCTCGCGCCGTTCACCGAGCCGCTGGCCGAGCCGACGTTCCACTTCACACGCCGCTGGATGCAACGACAGGCAGGGCGTGTCGGCGATTCGCGCAGCAACGACTTCCACGTCGGCCGCTCCCTGAACCTGCCGCCGGAGTACCTGATGATCCACCGGGTCACCGCGGGCTCGACGGGCATCCTGTGCCAGCTCGACGCCGAGATCCCCGCTCGCGGCATCGTGGAACGGTGGCAGCCCGGGTTCGCGGCCTGAGTTATCCACAAGACGGGGCGACCACACCGAGTTGTCCACAGATTGCGCAGGGTGGTTTCGCACAGTTGATCAAGGCGTCATTCTCGATGTATGACGACTACGACAAGCACTGACTCGCTCGCTTTCGGTGATCTCGTTTCCCACGGCGTACTCCACAGACGGCACCTGCGAGTCGCAGGAATTTCCGACCGAAGAGCCGCACAGCTCTCCGGCCCGGGCGGACCGTGGCGACAGGTCTACTCCGGCGTGTATCTCGTGCACGACAAACCCCCGAGCCGAGAAGAACTCCTGCACGCAGCCGTCGCCCGGTACGGACGCGGAACCATCATCACCGGCACGGATGCGTTGTGCGCACACGGAATCAGCCATCCGCGGACTCCGGAGATCCACCTTTTGGTGCCACACAACCGAAGGCCGTCCAACGAACCGAGCGTCATCACCTACCGCACCGCCCGGATGCCCAAGGCGATCCAGATCGACGGCCTGCCCTACACGAGCGCCGCCCGCGCCGCCCTCGACCTGGCCCGGCGCGAAAACGATCCGGACGAGATCGCAAGACTGGTCTCGCTGCCGCTGTATTGGGGCCTGGCCGACCGCGCCGAACTGACGACCGAACTGAACACCGGAAACCAGCGCGGTTCAGCCGCGGTACGCACTGTCCTGCGCAACCTCGACGACCAAGAAACCTTCGCGCACGGGCAAGCACTCCGGGTCCTCCAACGAACCCCGCTGCCCACCCCGCAATGGAACGTCGCGGTCTGCGACCGCCGCGGCCGCCGGCTCGGTACCGCCGACGCTTGGTGGGACGAGATCGGCCTTGCATGGCGCTACCGCACCGCAGCGGGCCCGGAAGACTTCAGCCACCTGGCGTTGGCCGCGACCGGCACCGTGCTGTTTCGGTGCACCCCACGCCAACTCCGGGAATCACCGGAGGAGATGAGCACAGAACTCCTCAACGCCTACCGCCACGCGACGCGCACGCCCCGTCCCAAAGTGCGCGCCGTCTACAAGACAGGAAATGCCGCATGACGCGAACTTGATGGAGATGCTTCTCCGAGCGGAACTCGGCTGGCACTAGTGCTCAATGCATCCGGACGGCCTCTGGCATGGCCGTGAGGTGCGGTTGAACCGTGCGCGTCCGTGGTTCGCCACCGTAGTTGACCAACTGCGGCGAGGTGCGTCGACGAAATCCGCCGCGAATTCCGTCTCGGCTCCTAGCAGTGGTCGTGTTTCTCCTTGGCCTGTCCGCAGTGTTCCCATAGCCGTTGTGGCGATCGGAGTCAGTCGCTGGCGTGGGCGGTGTTGTCCAGCCAGTGCTGGACGAGGGCGGTGTCGCCTTCGACGGTGACGCCGGCGGAAGCGCGGTCGGCGAGAGGGAGTCGTCGGGTCAAGAGCAACAGCAGTGATCGCGCCGGGCCGGTCACCGTCACGCCCGCCTCGCGGGTGACGGGCTGCCAGGCCGCCCCATCCGGACGCCGTTCGGCGAACCACGCGCCCGCGCCGTCGGCGACGTCGGTGGCGAGCCACTGCAGGGTCTGCCCGGTGCCCCGGAGGGCGTGTGCGGATGCGGGCCGCTGCATCTGCCAGGTGGGCGAGGTGAGCATGGTGAGGTGGTTGGTGATGAGTGCAGCGGCGATGTCGGCGTCGATGTCGGCTGGCCGGTCCGCGGCTTTGGCGGCGTCGAAACCGTGGACGACCGCCTCGTTGAGCATGCTGGACATCCAGAACTGCGTCCCCGATCTGGTGTCCCCCGAGGCGTTGAAGACCGGCGCGTCCAGCGCGCCGGGAGAACACGCGCTGGCGACTCGCTGTGCGGACTCCGACAGCCAGTCCTGCCAGTCACGGGAGTCGGCAGGCGGCGTGGCCATCTCGGTGGGCAATCGGGTGGGGTCGGTGATGCGCCGCTCGATGATCTCCGCGACCCAGTGCTGGGTCTGCCCGACGTGCGCGACCAGGTCAGAGACGCTCCACTTCGGGGCTGTCGGCACGGCGGCGCCGGGTCCGGCCGCGGCGGCCGCTTCCGCGAGGCGCCGGGTGTGCTCGACGATCGCGCGCCGGGTGCGTTCCGAGTCCAGCTCAGTCATGGGAGGTCCTTTGCGATAGCCGGTGATAGTTCCCTAGGCCCCCTGCGGGCGCCTTCGACTACGCGTCGAACGACGGTGACGGGAATCGACACGACTCGCAGAACTTTCCGAGTTTCAAGCTGACCGCGTCTTGGAGCGTCCCGGTGCCGTGGTCCGGAACACTCATCGCATCTGGTCGCGGGCCGGTCACCAGTACTCGTCGGGCAGCTTGCCTTCGATGTCCCGGACGTGGTTGCGCGCGCAGTCCGGGCAGAGCCAGCGCTGGTGGCCGTTTTCCTTGGTGCTCACCCAGGCCAGGGTCGCGAGCGGGTCGGTTTCGGTGGCACGTGCGCGGCCGCACCGTGAGCACGTGGGGTCGGGCGCGGTCATGGTCGGCGTCCGTGGTGCACGGTGCGGGCGCCGAGCAGGAAGAGGTCGCGGCGGTTGCCGAGGTAGTGGGCGCTGTCCGGGTCGAGCAAGGCAGCCAGCGTCGCGCGGTCTTCGTCCGACAGGTGGTCGGCACCGTGCGTTGCGAGACGGGAAAGGTGGTGGTGCACGTAGTCGGCGAGACCGTCCGGGCCAGGTGCGGGGTGGTCCACCAATGCGCTGAACGAGCTGACGTCGGCGAGTCCGGCGCGTTCGAGCGCGAGTGGCCAGCCGTAGGGCATCGGCACGGTTCCGTCGATGCCCGCGCGCATCCCGACGAACCATTCGGCCTGCGCGGCCTGCAACCGGTCCTCTAGACCGGGCCGTCCGAGTCCTAGATCCCAAGGGAGGCAAGAAAAAGACAACCCGCCCTCAGCCAGCGCGACGACGCCGCCAGTCCGCGCGACCGCGGTAAGCGAGCTGATCGCGGCCTGCTGATCCGGAAGGTGATGCACGACGCGTGATGCCCATACGAGATCCGCGGCGGGTAGCAAGTCGGGCAGGGAACCATCGGCTAGGTCGGCGACTACCGCGCGAACCTCGACTGTTTGCGCGATGCCATCAGTTGTCGGGGTGATGCCTTCGGCTGTTCGGGCGGTGCCGTCGGCAGCCCGGGCGTCGTCCTCGACTGCTGCGCGATTGCCGCCCGGTGGCTCGGCGCGGCTCTCGGGCGCGCGACCGTTGTGCGTCTGCGGTGAGCCGTCCGCACGGTTGGCCTGCGCGACATTGGCGGCGGCTCGTACGGCGCGTTCGGCCTCGCGGAGCAGTTCGGGGGTCGCGTCGACCAGGATGATCGTGCCGCCGGATTGAGCGGCCAGGGCTTGGGCGAAGTGGGTGCTCATCCCGCCTGCTCCGCAGCCAAGGTCGATCACCGTGGGGTTCGCCGGGAGCTTCGCCACCAGACGGGCGGCGATGGCGGAGTGGGCAGGAGCGTCGAAGGTATCGGCTGCGTGGAGGAGAACCAGCCGGTCAGCCCAGTCGATGTGGTCGTGCGTATGTCCGGACACGGACTCATTGAACACCTGTCCGCGGTTTCCGCACGAGAACGAGCCTGGACTGTCCCCCGACGGACCTTCCAGGCTCGTTTCAGCGAAGGGATCGGACGGAACCGGTCGCCTGATCACCCAGCGACTGGGTGATCAGGCGGCAAGAACCTGCGCCGGATCAACGTCCGGACGAACCGGTTCCCGCAGGCCAGGACTGGAGGCAATCCTGGCCTGCGGGGCACCTGGCTTCCGGAACAAAGCGGCCGGTCAGGGCAAGCAGCGGGGCCGAGACCCGGCGCCTGCCTGACCAAGGCCGTACCGCATTAGTTGGGTGGTTGGTACCGCTCCGCTCGGCTGGCCGCCCAGCGGGCTACCCGTGACCAGCGGCGCGCGGCTCGCGCCTGGCGCCACGGGCGTTGGGCTTCGTGTTCGGTTATCAGGTCGCGTATTCGCGCTCGGGACAGTTCTTCGTGAAGCAACATCTTCGTGGTCTCCTGAGACTTGTTCTGCTTGGGTTTCGGCTGAACGCGGACCGGTTTTCCGGTGCGGGCCTCGAAATCGCGCGTGGTGATGAGGTTGACGGTCATGCGGCTGCGCTCCGGGCTGCTGCGGCGGGTTCGAGGGCGGCGTTCTTGCGCGGACGGCCGCGGGGCCGCTTGCGCGCGATCACCGCACCGCGCTCGAAGATCTCCCCTCCCCAGACACCCCACGGCTCACGCCGGGCGAGTGCACCCGCGAGGCAGGCCTCGCGGACCGGGCAGCCGGCGCAGAACGCCTTGGCCCGCTCGAGTTCCGCGGGCGACTCGGCGAACCAGAGGTCCGCGTCGCGCGAGCGGCAGGGGAGTTCCGGCTCGGCGACCCCGTCGAGCAGGTCGCCGATGTCGAACCCTTCGGCTAAGGGGCCCTCGGCGAGGGCGATGGCGGATGACATTTCCGTGCTCCTTTGCGATGCGGTGGTGGTGTGGCGGTGGGCGATCGAACTGGACAACTTGTTCCTTCTTGTTGTGCAGCCAAAAAAACACGAAGGCCGCGGATCCGGTTACCGGTTCCGCGGCCTTCGTGAGCCTTGAGTCCTGACGTCAGGTCAGGAACTTCGCTCCCGTATCGACAACGGAACACGGAACTGCTTGATGGTCGGCAGATCGACATCAACCTGCGGGTACGCGGCAACAACGGCGGCGCTCGCGAGAGTGATGCCGGCCGGGGCCCCGTTGCGCTCGATGCGACGCAATCCGTCGATGTGACGACGCGTTCCGTCGATGTGCGCGAACGTGGACACACCGGTGCCCTGGCGCGGGGCGTCAACGGTCATGCAGAGAGACAGACCGGTGCCAGGGTTCGTTTGCATCAGATTGCTGATCATTTCACCGGCACCGCCTTTCTCTGTCGGACTGCGCCGCTCGAGGCGGCAGCCGTCGTGTTCATCCCCAGACCGGGCTCTCGCCCGGGTGCCTACGCAGGTTATGCGCCCCGGCGCAACCGGGGCAACTTATTTTCCCAAATCTCTGCCGAAAAGCCGAAGATCGCCTCCGAGCTGCAGGTTCGCCGCATCGATCACCGCGAAGACGCGGTCAAGATCGCATCGACGACCGGACCACGTCGAGCACCTCGGCGCCGAACCGCTCCAGCTTCGTCGCGCCGATCCCGGAGATCGACACCAGCGCGCCGTCGTCGGTCGGCCGTTGCTCGGCGATCGCCATCAGCGTCGCGTCAGTGAACACGACGAACGCCGGGACCTTCAACTCCCGCGAACGCTCCCCGCGCCACGTCTTCAGCTTCTCCAGCAGATCCTCGTCCACTGTGGACGGGCACTTCCCGCACCGGCCCAGCTTGACCTCCATGGTCTGCACCAGCGGACCGCCGCACAGCCGGCAGCGGGCGACGTTCGACCCCGGCTTCGCCGCCTGCTGCGATCGGGCGATGCGCGCCGCCGGGTGGTCCTCCGGGATCAGCCCGTACAGGAACCGCGAGCGGCGCCGGTTGCGTCCCCTGCCCTGCCCGCGCGACAGCGACCACGACAGCGACAGGTGCTCCCTGGCCCGCGTGACGCCGACGTAGAACAGCCGCCGTTCCTCTTCGATCGCGGCGTCGTCGCCGTCCGCGTGCAAGATCGGCATCGTGCCCTCGGACAGGCCGACGAGGAACACCGCGTCCCACTCGAGTCCCTTCGCCGCGTGCAGCGACGCGAGCGTGACGCCTTCAACGGTCGGCGGGTGCTGCGCCGCCGCGCGCTGCTCGAGCTCCGCGACGAAGCGCGGCAGATCCGCGTCCTCGACCGCCGCCGCCAGTTCCTCGGCCAGCTCGACCAGCGCGAGCAGTGCGTCCCACCGCTCCTTCGCCGCTCCGCCGGACGGCGGCTGTTCGGTGAGCCCGACCCGCGCGAGCACCGAGCGCACCGCCGTGACCAGCTCCAACGAGGTCGGTTCCATCGACGCCGTGCGCAGCGCCGCCATCGCCTGCCGCACCTCGGTGCGCTGGAAGAACCGCTCGCCGCCGCGGACCAGGTACGGGATCCCGGCTTCGGTGAGCGCCTGCTCGTACGCCTCCGACTGCGCGTTCACCCGGAACAGGACCGCGATCTCGCTCGCCGGCACGTCCGCGTCGAGCAGTTCGCGGACCCGCCGCGCGACCGCGCCGGCCTCGGCGGCCTCGTCCTCGTACTCGGCGAACCGCGGGTCCGGCCCCTCCGGACGCTGCCCGACGAGCTTCAGCCGCGACCCGGCCGGGCGTCCGCGCGCGGCGCCGATCACGCGGTTCGCCAGCGCGACGACCTGCGGTGTGGACCGGTAGTCGCGTTCGAGGCGCACGACCGTCGCCTCCGGGAACCGCCGCGTGAACTCCAGCAGCGACTTCGGCGAGGCGCCGCCGAAGGAGTAGATGGTCTGGTTGGCGTCGCCGACGACGGTGAGGTCGTCGCGGCCGCCGAGCCACGCGTCGAGCAGCCGCTGCTGCAACGGCGTGACGTCCTGGTACTCGTCGACCACGAAGCAGCGGTACCGGTCGCGGAACTCGGCCGCGACCGCCTCGTGCCTTTCCAGCACGGCGGTGGTCTGCAGGAGCAGGTCGTCGAAGTCGAGGACCTGCGCGTTCGTCTTCAGCTCCTCGTACCAGCGGTAGACCTCGGCGACCTGTGCGACCGGCGCGGGAGTGTCGCGCTGCGTTCGCGCGGCGACCGAGGGGTAGTCGTCCGGCGAGACCAGCGACGCTTTGCTCCACTCGATCTCGCTCGCCAGGTCGCGCAGCACCTCTGTCTCGGTGCTCAGCCGGACGCGCTGGGCGGCCTGTGCGACGAGCCGGAACTTGTTGTCGATCAGGTCCCACGGCCGGTCGCCGACGACCCGCGGCCAGAAGTAGCGGAGCTGACGGCGGGCGGCGGCGTGGAAGGTCAGCGCCTGCGCCGCGTCGACCCCGAGGCCGCGCAGCCGGGTGCGCATCTCCCCCGCGGCGCGCGTCGTGAAGGTGACTGCCAGTACCTGCCCGGCCGCGACGTGGCCCGATTGGACCAGGTGGGCGATGCGGTGCGTGATCGTCCGGGTCTTTCCGGTGCCCGCGCCCGCGAGGACGCACACCGGGCCGCGGGGGGCCGCCGCGGCGGCGCGCTGCTCGGGATCAAGCCCGTCGAGCAGGCTCGCGCGGCTCTGCCGGCTCTGGGGAGACGATGCGATGGCCACCCCGCGATCCTCGCAGAGGGGGCCGACGGATTCCCGGCCGGGCACGCGGCCGTATCCTGGTCATATGGCGGGCAAGCAGGACAAGGAAGCGGCCAAGCAGGCCAAGCGGGAAAAGCGCGCTGCGAGCAAGGCCCGGCGCGGGCAGCTGTTCGAGGCGTTCAAGATGCAGCGCCGCGAAGACCCGATGCTCATCCCCTGGATGGTCGGTTCGATCGTGGTCGTCGCCGGCGTGCTGTTCGGCATCGGGTTCCTCTTCGACATCCAGTGGACGCTGCTGCCGCTGGGCATCGTGCTCGGCATCCTGCTCGCCGTGATCATCTTCGGCAGGCGCGTGCAGCGCACGGTCTACGGGAAGGCCGACGGCCAGCCCGGCGCTGGGGCCTGGGCCCTGGAGAACATGCGCGGCAAGTGGAAGGTCACGCCGACCGTCGCCGCGACGACCCAGCTCGACGCCGTCCACCGCGTGCTCGGCCACCCCGGCGTGATCCTCGTGGCCGAAGGCGCGCCACACCGGGTGAAGAGCCTGCTCGCGCAGGAGAAGAAGCGCGTGTCGCGGCTGGTCGGCGACACTCCGATCTACGACGTGACGATCGGGCACGAGGACAAGCAGGTCCCGCTCAAGAAGCTGCAGTCGCACCTGACGAAGCTGCCGCGCAACCTCAAGCCGGCCCAGATCGACGCCCTCGAAGCGAAGCTGGCCGCCCTCGGCTCGCGCGGCGCGGCGATGCCGAAGGGCCCGATGCCCGCGGGCGCGAAGATGCGGAACGTGCAGCGCACCATCCGCCGTCGCTGACGCTTGCTACCGAGAACCCCCGGTCCGCCACGGCCGGGGGTTCTTCGCATTCGGGGAAGCGGACTTCAGCGCATCCGGATGACGACGGTGTTGGTGGCGCGGTCGAGCCAGTTGCGGCCGTCGGCGTTGCGCACCAGCGGCGGGAGCAGCAGCGCCGTGAGCACCATCCGCACCAGCGCACGCCACGCGCCGACCATCGTCGCCCCGTCCAGGCGCGCCACCCGGATGCCGAGGGCTGCCATGCCGGGGGTGAAGCCGAAGAACGTGACCGGAATGACCGTGATGACCGCCCAGACCGCGCCCGCCCAGAGGTTGAACGTCTGCATCGCGGCGGCGTTCTGCAGGTCATAGCGCACGAACAGGGCCGTGATCAGGGAGGCGAGCACCAGGTCGAGCACGAGCGCGAGGAAGCGCGGGCCGCCGCTCGCCACCGCGCCGACGCCCGATTCGGGCAGGCCCATCGACTCGCCGCGCCAGTTCGGGGCCTCGCGCGGGCCCGCCGCGGTGGAGCCGTCGCCCGTGCCCGGCAGCCATTCACCCGTCCATCTCGCCACCCGTCCAGGGTATGCCGGTGGCGCGGACCACATCCGGCCTGGTCGACTGGGCAGTGACGGCGGCCCGTTAACACCGGCGAAACATTCGGGTGACGGTCGGGCAACACCGCCCTCTTAGCGTGAGCCGAAGAGAGTACAGCCGCCGGTAACGAACGAGAAGGAGTCACCGAGGGTGCCCACTACTCCAGACGACATTCAGCGCCTCATCGCCGACGAGAAGGTCGAGTCGATCGACGTCAGGTTCTGCGACCTGCCGGGCGTCATGCAGCACTTCACGGTGCCCGCCAAGGCGTTCGACCTGGAGGCGTACGAAGAGGGTCTCGCCTTCGACGGCTCCTCGGTGCGCGGCTTCCAGTCGATCCACGAGTCCGACATGCTGCTGCTGCCGGACCCCGAGACGGCGCGGATCGACCCGTTCCGCAAGGCGAAGACGCTCTCGCTGAACTTCTTCGTGCACGACCCGTTCACCCGCGAGGCCTACAGCCGCGACCCGCGCAACATCGCGCGCAAGGCCGAGCAGTACATCGCGGAGTACGGCGTCGCCGACAACGTCTTCTTCGGCCCCGAGGCGGAGTTCTACATCTTCGACTCGGTCCGCTTCGAGGACGCCGAGCACCTGTCGTTCCACGAGATCGACTCGGTCGAGGGCTGGTGGAACACCGGCGCCGACACCGAGGGCGGGAACCAGGGCTACAAGACGAAGTTCAAGGGCGGCTACTTCCCTGTCCCGCCGGTCGACCACTTCGCCGACCTGCGCGACGACATCGTCCGCGCGCTGACGAACTCCGGCTTCGAGATCGAGCGCGCGCACCACGAGGTGGGCACCGCCGGCCAGACGGAGATCAACTACAAGTTCAACACGCTGCTGCACGCTGCCGACGACCTGCAGCTGTTCAAGTACATCGTGAAGAACACCGTGTTCGCCGCGGGCAAGACCGCGACGTTCATGCCGAAGCCGCTCGCCGGCGACAACGGCTCGGGCATGCACTGCCACCAGTCGCTGTGGAAGGACGGCCAGCCGCTGTTCCACGACGAGTCCGGCTACGCGGGCCTGTCGGACACGGCGCGGCACTACATCGGCGGCCTGCTCAAGCACGCGCCGAGCCTGCTGGCCTTCACCAACCCGACGGTGAACTCCTACCACCGCCTGGTGCCGGGCTTCGAGGCCCCGGTTTCGCTGGTGTACTCGCAGCGCAACCGCTCCGCGTGCGTCCGCATCCCGATCACCGGCAACAACGCGAAGGCCAAGCGCGCCGAGTTCCGCTGCCCGGACTCGTCGGGCAACCCGTACCTGGCGTTCTCCGCGATGATGATGGCCGGGCTCGACGGCATCAAGAACAAGATCGAGCCGCCGGAGCCGATCGACAAGGACCTCTACGAGCTGCCGCCCGAGGAGGCCAAGAACGTCAAGCTGGTCCCGGGCGACCTGGGCACCGTGCTGGACACCCTGGAGCAGGACCACGACTACCTGCTCGAGGGCGGCGTCTTCACGCCCGACGTGATCGAGACGTGGATCCAGTACAAGCGCGAGAACGAGATCGACCCGCTGCGGCTTCGCCCGCACCCGTACGAGTTCTCGCTTTACTACGACGTGTGATCGGCGCGGGGCTACATCCCCTGCTGGACACGGGACGGCGGTCGAGGGAAATCCTCGGCCGCCGTCCCGTTTTTTGCCGGCTTCTCGGCGCGAATGATCGCCGAATACAGCTTCGGCCCGACTTCATGGGTACGCCGGACCTCCACGTTCACGAGCCCCGCAGCGTGAAGCAAGCCGCGGTAATCGTCCGCCGTCAGTGCTCCGCCGAGGCATTCGACGGCTCCGTCAGCGGTAGCGCGCTCCGCGTCGGTCAGGGTTTCGTCGGCGAGGATGTCCGTCACGCCTAACCGGCCGCCAGGGCGCAGGACGCGCGCGATTCCCGCGAACACAGCCGGTTTGTCTGGTGACAAGGCGATGACGCAGTTGGAGATCACGACGTCGACGGTGTTGTCCGGCAAGGGAATAGCTTCGATCGTGCCTTTGACGAACTCGGCATTGCCGAGCTCCGCCTCCGCGGCATGCCGACGGGCGAGAGCGAGCATCTCGTCGGTCATGTCGAGGCCGATGGCGCGGCCGGAGGGTCCGACGCGACGGGCGGAAAGCAGCACGTCGAGGCCGCCGCCAGAGCCGAGGTCGAGGACGGTCTCGCCTGGACGCACATCAGCGACGGCGAGCGGGTTTCCGCAGCCCAGACTAGTGGAGGCCACTGCTTCGGGGACGTCGTCGTCCGCGTAGTGCACGGCTCCGAGCCGCTCGGTGTCCCCTGCTCCGGACAGCAAGCCGGTCGCTTCGCCTGCCAACGCTCGCCGAGCCGCGCCGGCGTAGCGGTCGCGGATCGCGTCTTGGTCTGGTCTCATCGCGTTACCTCGCAGGCGACGTCGGCGAACTCGACAGCGGCGCGGCCCATGACGACGTCGGCCGCGCTGGGGAAGCAGGACAAGCACTGCTCGTTGACCCGGTACAACCGTGCGGTGCCTTGAGGCTGTACGAGGACGAACCGGGATTCGGTGAGGACCTTGAGATGCGCCGAGACGGTGGACTGGCTGACGCTTACCTGCTCGACGATCTCGCCGACCGCCAGCGGGCGGCCCGCCGAGGCGATCAGGTGCAGGATCTGGACGCGGGTCGGATCCGCGAGCGCCCGGAACCAGCTGGCGTAGGTCTCCGCGGTAGTGCGATCCAGCACGGCGAACCTCCTTCATCGTCCATCGACGATAGACGATGAAGAGAGGAGAAGCTAGGCGACGAGTTCGGCCAGCAGAGCGCGGACCCGCCGGTCTATCTCGTCGCGGATCGGGCGAATCCGCTCAGGGGGAAGGCCCGCTGGGTCGTCGAGTTTCCAGTCGAGGTAGCGCTTGCCGGGGAACACGGGGCAGGCGTCACCGCAGCCCATGGTGATCACGACGTCGGCCGATCGGACGCCCTCGGTGGTCAAGGGCTTGGGAAACTCTCGGGAGAGATCGATGCCGAGTTCGTCCATGACCGCCACGACGGCGGGATTGACGGTGTCAGCCGGGGCGGATCCGGCGGAGCGGACGACGACCCGGCCCCGCGCGTGGTACTGCAGGAGAGCTGCCGCCATTTGCGAGCGTCCGGCATTGTGGACGCAGACGAAGAGAACTTCGGGTCTGGTCACGATGCGGCCTCCGCGGTCGCAGGGGAGCCGGCGGTGAATCGGCGCCGAAGCGCGAGAGACACGTAAACCAGGGCGACCAAGACCGGGACTTCGATGAGCGGGCCGACCACCCCGGCGAGAGCCTGGCCGCTGGTCGCGCCGAAAGTGGCGATCGCGACCGCGATGGCGAGTTCGAAGTTGTTGCCGGCGGCGGTGAACGCGAGGGTCGTGGTTCGTTCGTACGACAGGCCGACCGCCTTGCCGAGGGCGTAGGAACCGGCCCACATGAGTCCGAAGTAGACCAGCAGCGGCAGTGCGATCCGGGCGACGTCGAGCGGGCGGCTGGTGATCTGGTCGCCCTGCAAGGCGAACAGGACCACGATGGTGAACAGCAGTCCGTACAGCGCGACCGGGCCGATCTTCGGCAGGAACCGGGATTCGTACCAGGTGCGGCCCTTCGCGCGTTCGCCCAGCTTCCGCGAAAGGTAGCCCGCGAGCAGCGGGATGCCCAGGAACACCAGCACGCTCTTGGCGATTTGCCAGGCGGAAACGCTGAGGTCCGCTTGCGGCAGGCCGAGCCAGCCGGGCAGCACAGTCAGGTAGAACCAGCCGAGGACGCCGAACATGACGACCTGGAACACCGAGTTCAGCGCGACGAGCACGGCGGCGGCTTCCCGATCCCCGCAGGCCAGGTCGTTCCAGATGATCACCATCGCGATACAGCGGGCGAGGCCGACGATGATCAGCCCGGTGCGGTACTCCGGCAGGTCGGGCAGCAGCAGCCAGGCGAGCGCGAACATCAGCGCCGGGCCGATCAGCCAGTTCAGCACCAGCGACGGCCACAGCAGCCGCCGGTCGGCCGTCACGGCGCCGAGCCGGTCGTAGCGGACCTTCGCCAGCACCGGGTACATCATCACCAGCAGCCCGAGCGCGATCGGCAACGAAATCCCGTCGACTTCCACCGCGGACAACACGGTGTTCAGGCCGGGAATCCATCGGCCGGCGAGAAGCCCGGCGAGCATCGCGGCCGCGATCCACACGGGCAGCAGACGGTCCAAAGTGGACAGCTTGCCGACCACCTCGGTGCGCGTGCCGGTCATGCCGGGACCGGAGCGTCGCCGGGGACCAGCACTGCCGACAACCGGGCCAGCACCTCGGGATGAACGCGGTAGTACACCCAAGTGCCCCGCCGTTCGCCGGTGATCAGGCCGGACTCGCGCAGCACCTTGAGGTGATGGGAGATGGTCGGGCCGGTCAGGTCGAACGCGTCGGTCAGGTCGCACACGCACGCTTCGCCGCCGGCATGGGAGGCGATCAGCGAAAGCAGCCGCAGCCGGACCGGGTCGGCCATCGCTTTGAACAGCTTGGACAACTCGACGGCCTGGTCCTCGCTCAGCGGTTCACGAGCCAGCGGGGAGCAGCAGGCGTCCATCGCGACGACCGGCAACTGTTTCGGCATACGTCTATCTTGACAGACTTCTAAGTAGAGGACAATCTAAGCCCCGACACTGTTTCGACAAACATCTATTCAAGGAGGACGGGATGTCACGGGTACAGCTCGCGCTGCGGGTCGGGGACCTCGAGGGCTCGATCGACTTCTACTCGAAACTGTTCGGCGCCGAACCGGCGAAACTCCGGCCCGGGTATGCCAACTTCGCCATCGCCGAGCCCGCGCTCAAGCTCGTGCTCCTGGAAGGCGAGCCGGGCCAGGCGACGGTCATGGACCATCTCGGAGTCGAGGTGGAGTCGACCGACCAGGTCAGCGAGGCCAGCAAGCGCCTCACCGGCGAGGGCCTGGAGACGCTGACCGAAGACGACACGACCTGCTGTTACGCGGTCCAGGACAAGGTGTGGGTGCACGGCCCTGGCCAGGAAGCCTGGGAGGTCTACACGGTCAAGGCCGATTCGCAGACCTTCGGCACTGACAGCGCCGCACTCACCACCGCGGCAACGTGCTGCAGTTCGGAAACCGGCCACGACGCCCGGCCGGAGGGCTGCTGCGCCTGAGCACAGCGTTGGCCAGCCGTTTTCGGCACGAGCCGAGCTGAATGCGGCGACGCAGCGGTCACGAGCAGGCGAGGCAGGAGGTCGAGGAGGCCAAGACCGGCGCGTCCGGGAAAGTGCGGATCTCGTGTTCGGCCTTCTTCGGGGTCATGCATCTGAGCCAGCTGATCTTCGCCTTCCAGGACCGGCATCCGGACAGCGAACTGCGCCTGCGGCCGCTCGGGGTGGCGCACCAGATTCTGGTCGCGTCACCCGACTGTCTCACCCAGCGTGGGACGCCTGAGATGCCGGGAGATCTGTCGGCGCACGACGTGATTCGCCGGACGCGGGATCGCGCCGGTGCCGAGGTGGCTGGTGGACGACCTGCTGCGGGACGGGGTGCTGGAGGCGGTGCTGCCGGGGTACGGCTGTGCGCCGTTGCCGTTGAATCTGCTCGTCGTGCCGGAGCGGGCGGAGCTGACCCGGGTACGGCTTTTGCGGGACTTTCTCGCGGAGGAGATCACGCGGGTTCCTGGGGTGGGGCCGCATCCCCGGCAGCAAGCCTGAGCTGTCCCCTACGCTGTTCACGTGCTCGCCCCCGACTTCCGTCAAGGATTCTGAACCGCCGTGCGCATGTATTTCGAGCCCGAGGACGCCGACGAGTTCGAGGCGGTCAAGGCCTTGCTGATCCGTCGCTGCGCAGCCGATTTCGGGCGCCTCGATCCGCTGGTGGCGGAATCCGCGCTGAATTTCCGGCAGCAGAGCATCGACGGGCGGCTGGGATACTGGACCGCCGCCCTGGTCGAGGAATTCCTGTTGTCCTACACGCCGCGAACGCTGTCGGCCGACCCGGACGACGCGGGCCACGTCCCGGAGGATCTGCGGCTGTTCCTGCGCTGGCTGCACGCGAACGGACTGGCCGATCCCACGGGCGATCCGCTCACCGACCTCGACGCGGCGGTGACGAAAGCCAGTTCTGGTTTCCTCGCGGCGATGGCCGACGAACGGAATTTCGGCGTGGCCAAGTTCTGGGTGACGAACGCGCTCCGGCGCGGCCTCGATCCCACGGACAACGCGGTCATGGAGCGTTTTCTCGACGACGTCCGCGCGGGCAAGGTGAGCTACGACGAGCAGGTACTCGAAGAAATCGCGACGCGGCACCTGCTGGACGGCGGCCAGCCGGAGCGTGCGGTGCCGCAACTGCCGGTGGCGTTGCCCCCGGACTCGGAACTCGCGGCGATCGCGGAGCGGACACCGGTCGTCGCCCGGTTGCGCGGACTGGTCGACTGGGTCGGCGACGGCCGGGCGCTGACCTCGACCGGTCAGCTGAAACTGGCCGACGCGCGCGAACTGGTGAATCTGCTGGACACCGGCGACGAGATCGATCCGGCGATCGGCGACCGGATCTACCAGACCCAGAGCAGCGCCGATCTGCATGTGCTGGCCGGGCTGGTCGAGCTGGCGAAAGAAATCCGCGTCGTCCGGGTGGTCAAGGGCAAGCTGGTGCGCGTCGCGAAGAACGCGCGGTTGCTCCGGGACAGTCTCGCCCTCTGGACCGCGGCGTTCGACGCGCTTCCCTCCCCGGAACTCGTCACTGAAGGAAACCACTGGGCGCCTGAGCACACCGTGTTGTTCGGCGACATCATCGACGTGGTGCTGCCCGACGTTCTCAACACCCTTTACGGCTTTCCGCTACCGATGCCGGTGGTCCGGCTTCAGGAAACCGTCTGGCTGTCCTTCGTCGAAGCCGTGTGGTTCGCGGATCTGGACGAGACGACCGAAACCGAGTGGCGGAAGGGAGTCGGCGCGGACTTGCGCCGGGTGTTCGCCACGCTCGCGGACATCGGCGCGGTCACGCTCACGACCGGCGTACCCGATCCGATGTTCCGCGCCGATCTCGGCCCGGACGGACCTGTCGGATTCCCGCCGGACACCGATGCCCGCCTGCGGGCCGCGCTTTCCTCCGGAACCGTCGAACTGGTGGCCCTGACCCCGTTGGCGACCCGGGCGGTCCGCGACCGGCTGATCGCCGCCGGTCGCCACGCACCGCTGGTCGGTGAGCTGGCCGGCGCTGAGCCCGACGGATTGCTCGGCTTGCTCGTCGAGCACTACAGCACGGAGACCGCGGAGACGGAACTGGCCGGCTGGCTAGCCGCCCACGGCGGGCGGGAACACGGACTGCCGCTGCTGCTGGACGCTGTTCGCCGTTCCCCGTTCCGCACTCGCGCACGGGCGATGCTCGACGTACTCGTTCAGGCTGTTCCCGACGGTGCCGCGATGCTCCGGGAGTTGCGCCACGACCAGCGGCTCGGACCGCTCGCCGTGCAACTGCTCGTCGACAACGGCGAGCTCGCGATGGAGAGCCTCAGCGACGAGGAAACCCTGCGCGGCATGGTCGAGCAGTTCATTCACCTGCTCGAAGTCGGCGGACCCGACGAGGTCGCGGCCGCACTCGCCACGATTCCTCCCGACGAAGCTCGCGGGTTGACCGCGAACCTGCTTGCTTGCGGCCATCCCGACGAAACGGGCGTCGCGGAGCTGCGGGAAGTGTTCACCCGGCGCGGGCCAGGGCACGCGACCGTGCATCCGCTGGCCGGGGTTTCCCGGTCTCCGAAGAACGCCCGCAAGAAGCGGCGGGGTTGAGCCCGGCTCGCCCCGTCCGCCCCGGCCCCGGGTGCCGGTCGATCTTCGCCGGGGACCGTTCCTCGGCCTCGGCAGAAACCGCAGGTCCTCGCACCGGCTCGGTGATCCGGAGCGGCGACACCTCTTGCCACCAGCCGACCGGCGCCGTTATGTTAATGAGAAATCACTTCTTCCGAGACTGTCGACAGGGGGCGGCGAGCAGCCCCTGGCCGGTGATGGGATGGCAACGACGCCTACCAGAGAGGCAGACAAGTACATGGAGAATCTCAGCAGAAGGAAGGTGCTGACCCTCGGCGCGGCGTTGGGCATCGCGGGGATGGCGGGCACCACCGGCACCGCGTGGGCGTGGTCGGGCAAGGGGTCCATCGCCGGGAGCGGAACCGGGGCCGATCCGTTCCAGGTGTGGGACGACACCGCGGACGCGGTCGCCAAGGCGTTGCTGGCCGAGGGCAAGGTGGCGGCGGTCAATACAGCCTGGGAGAGCTGGATCGACAACAACGCGCCGTTGCCCGCCGGCCTGCCGGATTACCTGGTGGCGTATCTGCAGCAGGTCAACAAGCTGCCGTCGTGGGCGGATCCGGCGAAGCTTGCCGCGTCGGAGAAGCTTTATACCCGCTTGAGCAGTTATCTGTTCGTCTCGGAGACGCTCGGCAGCGGGATCATGAGCACCGTTATTCCGCGAGAGGCGCGGGCGGTCTACTGGTCGGCTGGCGGCGCGGACATGAAGCAGCGGGCGGCCAAGACGTTCACCTTCGGCTACGACTTGCACAATTCCAAAGCTTGGGCGCCGGACGGGCATTTCGTGGTGACGGCCAATAAGACCCGGCTGGTGCACGCGGCGGTGCGGAATTTGCTGCCGACGTCGGCGAAGTATCAGTCGGGCGCGGATCAGCCCAAGCCGATCAGCAACGGGGACATTTTGCGGACGTTCCATTCCGTGGCGACGTTCGCGCGCAGCAACATGCTCAAGTGGAACATCGCGTTGTCGTCGGCGGAGCAGGAAGCGGATCTGCATGCCTGGCAGGTCGCACTGCATCTGCTCGGCGTGCAGGAGCAGTTCATCCCGCAGACGTGGGCGGACGCGGAAGCGCAGGCGCAGCAGATGTTGTGGCCGGTGCTCGGGCCGACCGAGGAAGGGGTCAGCCTGGCGAAGACGTTGCTCGGGTATATCGAGAATCCGACGCTCGGACTCGATTCCGGGTTCGTCAACGAACTGGTTCGGTATCTGCTCAATGACCAGATGGGCGATTGGCTCGGACTCCCCCGCGACTACGCGCAGGCGGCGTTGGTCCGCCTCGAATGGCCTGCCTATGTGGCGTTCCGGGAAGGGGCGACCAAGATCATGCCCGGCAGTTTCTACCTTTTCGATCAGTTCGTGCGCGGCATTTCGATGCTGTACCTCAACAACGGGACCTCGCCCACGCAGACGCCGATCACGCTCCCCGCGGCGAATCGGCCGGGCGCCTAGAGTCCCAACGCGCTCAGCAGGAAGGCGGTGACGGCGGTGCGGTGGCCGGGGGTGTCCTCCCACCGCAGCCGCCGGCCGGTTTCGACTACCGCGCCGAAGCCCGCGTGCACCAGTACGCGGGCTTGGTGCGCGTCCAACTCCGGCCGGGCCAGCCGGAGTTGTTGTTCCCAGACCGCGATGTGCTCGCGTTGCGCCAGGATCAGCGGGCGTTGCAACGCGGCGGGAAGGCCGCCCAGTTCGGCGGCGGCGACGTTGGTCAGAGCGGTGTGTTCGAAGCTGTACGCCACATAGGTCGCGGCCAGTACGGGCAGGGCTTGCGCGCCGGTGGTGCCGTGGAGGTTTTGTTCTACGGCTTGCGACAGGAGTCCTGCGGCTTGCAGGCAGGCGGCTGCCAGGATTTCGGCCTTGTTCGGGAAATGGCGGTAGAGCGCGGAAGGCACCAAACCCACGGCTTCGGCGATACGTGCGTTCGTGACGTTCGCGAATCCGTCGCGTTCGAACAACGGCACTGCGGCGGCGAGGATTTGCGCGCGGCGGGTTCGGGCGACGGGCTGGGCGGGCAACTCCACCGAGGGCGCGGTCGGGGCGGTCGTTGCGGTGGCGAGGCGGAGGGCGGAATCGGTCAGCAAGTTCTCCGCGCGGTGGTGGGCGATCGATGTGCGGTGCATAGTGATCGAGCCGATCGCGCCGAGTGCGGCTACGGCGCGGAGGCCCGCGTCCGGGGACGGCTGCACCATGTCGGTCACGCGCGCGACGACTTGGGCGAATTTCGCGCTCAGGACGCGACGATCCGCTCGGTCGAGGTAGCGGGCTTCCCAGCGGTACAGGCCGCCGGACTCGCGGTGGGCGACCGTGACCTGGGCCAGTGGACGGAATACGGCTTCGGCTGGTGCGGCAGAAGGCACCGCGTCGAGGGCGGCGACGAGGCGGTCTGCCATCACGTTGGCGCACTCGGTGAAGAGGGCGTACTTGTTCGGGAAATGCCGGTACAGCGCCGCCGCAGTGATGCCGACGGCGGCGGCGATCTCCTCCATGGACGCCGCGTGGTAGCCCCGCTCGCTGAAGGCGCGGCCCGCCGCTTCGACGATGAGCTGCTTGCGATTGCGCGGACGGGTGGCCGCAGCCGATTCGGAGGTCACTGCGGACCCCGGACGCTCGGATGCGGAAGTACGGCCATGCCGGCCAGTCAATCACGAGACGGGCGGGTCTTCACGCGAGCGGGAGGCGTGGTTGTCGCCAGCGCCGGAGCCAGGCGAGGAGACCCGCGTCTCGCAGGGACGAGACCACGACGTCGGCGGGAAATTCGGTGCCGGACAAGGTCGGGACGCCGACCACGGGCACGCCGGCGGCGCGGGCCGACCGCAGGCCGGTCATCGAGTCCTCGAACGCGAGGGCCGACGCCGGAGCCACGCCCAGCCGGGCACAGGACGTCAGGTAGATCTCCGGAGCCGGCTTCGGCGCAGTGACCTCGTCGCCGGCCACGCTGATCGAGAACTCGAAGCCGCCTCGCTCCAACGCGGCTTCCAGCAGCGCGCGGGGCGAGTTGCTGGCCACGGCGACCGGCACCGCGGCCGCGGCCAGATCGACCAGCTCGTGGGCACCGGGCATCGCTTCGGCTTTGGCGGACACCACGTCGGTCACCATGGCCAGCAGCTCGTCCGCGATCGCGGGGCCGCTGCCGGGTTCGCCGAACACGTCGGCCATGGTGTCGGCCGCCGCGGCGACCGATTTGCCGATGACCAGCGCCTTCTGCTCCGGCCCGAACGGGAGGCCGCGGCGGGCGAAAAGCTCCGTTTCGGCGACTGACCAGCAAGGTTCGGTGTCCATCAGCAGGCCGTCGCAGTCGAAGACGACCGCCTGTGGTGTCCAGTCGAAAAGCATCGGATCCCTTCCCGGTCAGCGTGTCCTCAGTCTGTCATCGTCCGGCGCCCTGTTCGAGGTTCCGGCGGATTCGCTCCCGCGCGGCCGAATCGCCGGTGCCCAGGTCGGTGTTGCGGATTTCGTGCTGAAGACCGTCGGCCAGAACGAAACGCGGGTGGTGCAGAGAGGCCAGCGACTCGGTCGGATCGCCGTCCACCGCGATGACGTCCGCGCGGAGGCCGGGGGCCAACCGGCCGGTTGCGTCTGCCAGGCCGCATACGTCGGCGGCGACTGAGGTGGCGCTGGCGATCGATTGGCGCGGCGTCATTCCGGCTTCGGCGAAGGTGTCCAGGCAGTCGGCGTAGCGTTCGAAGTGCACCAGCGGGATTCCGGCGTCGGTTCCGGCGACGATGATGGCTCCCAAGGAGATCAGCGCGCGCAGGTTGCCGACGACGGCGTCGCGTTCGTCCCACGGGCACATGTAGTCCGCTGCGGTGCAGGCGGTGTTCATGGTCGGGCTCACGGCGATTCCCCGTGAAACGATCATCTCGGCGATTCGCGGATCGAATTCCGTGCCAGTACGGGTGACCCAGCCGCAGTGTTCGATGCAGTCGACTCCGGCGATTACGGCTCGTTCGATGCCTTCGACGCCCAGCGCGTGTGTCGTCACCGGCAATGAACGAGCGTGTGCTTCGGCGACCAAAGCGGTCAGCTCGGCCACGGTGTAGCGCGCTTCCGACGGATGGCTGCCGGGAGTCATGAAACCACCGGTGGTCATGACTTTGATCAGGTCGACGCCGTCCTCCGCGTGTTGTTTCACCATCGCGCGGACCTGGTCGACGCCGTCCGCGATGCCGCCCATGGACGCGGCGTGGCCGCCGGTGACGGTGATCGGGGCGTTCGCGGCGAGGATTCGCGGGGTGGCGTTCGGGGTCGCGGCGAGCAGGTCCCGGACGCGGGTGCCCAGCGTGCCGGGTGCGCCGAGGTCGCGTGCGGTGGTGACTCCGGCGTCCAGCAATCGCTGCGCGTTGGCGGTCATCCGGCGGCTCAGTGCGTCGTGATCGCTGGACATTTCCAGGGTGACTTCGCCGGAACCCGGGTCTTGGCAAAGGTGGACGTGACAGTCGATCAATCCGGGCATCAGGGTGACGTCGCCCAGAGCGGTCACCGGGCCGTCCGGAGCGGAATTCCGCGGTCCGGCATAGGTGATCACGCCATTCGAGACGGCGACAGCGGCATCGTGGATCAGCGGGGCGGACGCATCGGTCAAGAGCCGTGCGGCGGTGAGGATCATGCGTGCCTCCGGTATTCCGCGAGCGCCGTGCACAGGCGGTCGATGTCGTCGGTGGTGTTGTAGCAGTGGAAGGAGATCCGGAGGTTCGACCCGCGTGGCGCGGTGACGATCCGGCGCGCGGCCAGGAAATCCGCCAGCGCAACGGGATCGGCGTCGGCCAATGCGACTTGTGGACCGGGACGAGCGTCGGGAGCGGGTCCGTTCAGGGTTTCGCCTGCGGCGGCGAGGCGTTCGGTCGTTTCCGCGACCAGGCGTGCAACGTGCGCCCAAGCCGCCTCGGGGTCGAGTTGGCTGAGGACTTCGATGCCTGCTCGGGCGGCGTAGGCGGCGGGGATTCCGGGAGTGCCGGACTCGAAGCGACGGGCAGTGGCTGGCACGTCGAGGAGAGCGGGGTCGAAGTCGAACGGGTCGACGCGGCCGAACCAGCCGGTCATCCGCGGCGGCTGGTGGTCTTCGACTCCGGAGCGGGCGAACAGCACCGCGATTCCGGGCAGGCCAAGCAAATACTTGAGGGTGCCGGTGACCAGGTAGTCGCAGTCCAGGTGCGCGACGTCGACGGGGACGACGCCGACGGCCTGGTAGGCATCGACCAGAACTCGGGCGCCGACGGCTCGCGCGTGCTTGGCGATCTCGTTTACTGGTTGCAAGGAACCGTTGGTGTACAAGGCAAAGGGGATCGACACGAGCCGAGTCGACGAGTCGATCTGGGCGCGGTAAGCCTCGATCACGCCAAGCGAACGCATCGCGTCCTGGCTGACCCACCGCATCTGCTCGCGCGCCGGACGTTGCGCGTGCAGCACCTGCCCGACGCTCGGAAATTCCGCCGCCATCGACACAATCACGCCGCCGTCGTCGAAGCCGACCGCGTTGACCGCCTGGAAAGCAGCGTGCGACGCGGAGGGCACCAAAGCGATTTCGTCCGGTCGCGCGTGCAGAAAACCCGCCGCAGCAGTGCGCAAGCGCTCGACTTCGGCCATCCACGGGCCCCACGGCGCGCCCTGGTCGCGCAGCGAATACGCCAGCTCCCCCAACGCCGCGGCGACCTGCACGGAAACCGCGCCCTGGCTGCACGAAGCCAGGTGCGTGGTGTCGGCCAAACTGGGGAACTGGGCACGGAACCGGTCGGGATCCACGAGTCACCTCCGCGAGAGCTGCCGTCAGCCACAGTGAACAGCGAGCACTTCCACTGCGCAAGCCTCTCTCGCGTTGCCCCGATTGTCGTCATTGACGCGACACAACTCATCGCTCACACTGATGCGAATTCATCCAGGCTGAACATGGCGACCCGGGCAGCTGAGGAGCGATCATGGCCCCACCCAGAAAGCGCCGCTGGCATTGGCTTCTGCTCGTCGTCCCGTTCGCGTGGTGCGTCGCGGCGATCCCGCTGGTCAACCGGATCGGCTACGTCTTCGGCTCGATCCCCTTCCTGCTGGTGTGGATGACCGCGGGCGTGCTGGTCGGTTCGGGCGCGATCGGCCTCGTCTACGCGATCGACCGCCGCCGCGGCGACCTGGACCGGGTGTAGCGCGATGGCACTGGCGCTCGCTCTTCTCATCGCGGTCGGTTCGATCGTCTGGGGCACCGTCGCCGCCGCGCGCGGCCGGGCGATGAATCTGCAGGAATGGTCCGTGGGCGGACGCCGGTTCGGCACCTGGCTGTTCTGGTTCCTGCTGGTCGGCGAAACGTTCACCACGTTCGCGCTGCTCGGCGCGTCGCAAGGGGTGTTCAGCAACGGCGCGCCCGGGTTCTACGTCCTCGGCACGGTCGTGCTGACCGCGGCCGTCGGCTACTGGGTGGTGCCGAAGATCTGGCGCGCGGGCAAGCAGCACGGCCTGGTCACCATGGCCGATTACTTCACCACCCGCTTCGAAGCCCGCTGGTTCGGCGGCCTGGTCGCCGTCTTCGGCATCGTCGCGCTGCTGCTGTACGCGCAGGTGCAGTTGACCGGGCTCAGCCTGATCCTGGCGAGCCTGTTCGGCAGCGAGGTTCCGTCGCTGGTCTACGTCATCGCCGGTGGCGTGCTGGTCGCGGGATTCGTGCTGGTCGGCGGGATGCGCAGCGCCGCGTTCACCGCGATCGTCAAGGACGTGCTGCTGATCGCGATCCTGCTCGTGGTCGCGATCGGCGCGGCGAACGCGACCGGGGTGAGCGGTCCGCTCGGCGTGTTCGACGCGATGAAGCAAGCGCATCCGAGCGGCGCGACCTTGCCCGGACTCCATGGCTCGACCGCGACGAACACGTGGTGGTGGATGAGCTTCCTGCTGCTCACGCCGCTGGGCTCGTTCGCGCTGCCGCACATGTTCCAGGTCTCGTACAGCGCGAAGGACGTCGCGACGATCCGCCGCAATCAGGTGGTCCAGCCACTGTATTCGCTGTTCTACGTCCTGATCGTGATGATCGCGCTCGCCGCGGTGCTCGCGCTGCCGAAGCTGACCGACAAACAGGCCAACGCGTCGCTGCTGATTTTCGTGCGCGAGAAGTACCCGGAATGGGTCATCGGACTGCTCGGCGGCGCGGGCATTCTCGTCGCGCTGGTGCCGACCGCGGTGCTCGTGCTCGCGGCCAGCAGTCTGTTCACCCGCAACGTGCTCGGGGCCCGGTCGACGAAATGGGCCTCGTCGCTGACTGCGATGCGCGTGGGCGTTCTCGTTTTCACTGCGCTTTCCGTACTTCTTGTCGCGCACAGCAACGAAAAACTGTTGAGCATCATGACGAACGTGTACAGCGCCGTCGGACAGCTGGCTCCCGCGCTGTTCCTTTCGATGCTGTGGCGCCGGGTCACCGCGCCAGGGCTGGCGGCGGGTGCGTTGTGCGGCGGGCTGATCGTCGGCGTGCCCGCGCTCGGCTCGCTCGTCGCGCACACGATGCCACCCGGAACCGTCGTCGGATTGCCCGCGCTCGTCGTCAACCTGATCGTGACGGTGGCGGTCAGCCTGGTGACCCGGCCGCCGTCGCGAGCCGCGGTCGAGGTCGGGGCGGGGGACCGCCCAGCGGGACCCGCGGAGGCCGGTGACCTGCACCGGAGCGCCGTTTGATGATAATGATCGGGTGACCGTGACGAGGATCCGCGAGTTCCGCACCCTGCGCGGGCTGACCGTGCGCCAGCTTGCCGACCAGGCGGGAGTGTCGACCGGGTTGATCAGCCAGGTCGAGCGGGGCGTCACCGACCCCAGCCTGGAAACCATGCGGCGGATCGCCGAGGTGCTCGACATCCCGCTGTTCAGCCTGTTCCAGGAGCCGGAAGAGGAAACCGTCGCAGTGATCCGGCACGACGACCGGTACCGGATCTCCTCGCCGCACCACGCGATCACCTACACCCGCGCGTCGCCCGGCGGCGCGAAGCTCGAGGTGCTCGAAGGCGTGCTCGAACCCGGCGGCGCCTCGTCCGACGAACTGCGTTCGCATCCGTCCGAGGAATGCGTGGTGGTGATCGCCGGACGGCTGACCGTCCAGGTCGGCGAGCAGACGCACGTGCTCAAGACCGGCGACAGCTGCCATTTCGATTCGACCATCCCGCACCGCTTCCGCAACGACGGCCGGACCACCGCCCGGTTCCTCGTGAGCGTCACTCCGCCGAGTTACTGATCCGGCCAAAAGCAGGCCGCCCCCGAAGCGGCACGCAACCGTCGCAGCGAAGTCATAGGCCGTGACTGTGGTCGGATCAGTAACCATCCGGCACAGTACTGATACTTCCGTCGGAGGTGTCCGCCCGGAAATTGGTCTAGACTTTTCGTTCCGAAACCGGCGAAAAGGACGGACTGATGCGAGGGACGACGGTGCCCCCGGGAATGTGCTGCCGACCGGTCAAGACCGGTGAACTTCCGCTGCACCGGCTTGAGGTGCCCGCGCCCGACGCGGTGCCGTTCGCGGTCGGGTCTTTCGACGCGGTGGGCCCGCTGTCGAGGGCGGAATTCCCGCACCGGCACACTTTCTACGAAATCGTGCTCGTCACCGGAGGGACCGGCGCGCACGTGGTCGACCTGACGCGATGGGAGCTGAGCCCGCCGCACCTCGGCGTCGTCACGCCGGGCCAGGTGCACCACTGGGAGGCGAGCGAACTCGCCGGATCGGTCGTGCTGTTCACCGACGATTTCCTGTTCGACCATCCAGCCGACCGCGAAACCCTGCGCAGGCTGCGCGAACGGCCGTGGCTGCGACTGGACCGAGCCGAGCACGACCGGACCGCGCGGCTGATCGCCGAACTCGAGGAGGAATTCCGCCGCGGCGGCGAGGACGGCGAATCCGTGCTGCGCGCACTGCTGCACGTGCTGATCGTGCGCGCCGGCCGGCTTCCCGGGATTCCGCCCGCGCCGGCCCCGGCCCGCGCCCGCGCGGTAGCGGCGGAATTCGCGCAGCAGGCCGAAAAATCCGAGCTGGGACTGTGGTCGGTGCGTGCGCACGCGGAACGGCTCGGCGTCACTCCCGGCTACCTCACCGAGGCAGTCAAGGCGGCAACCGGGCGTACCGCGGCGGAATTGGTGCGCGAGGCGCGGACCCAGGAGGCGAAACGGTTCCTGCTGCGGACGAATCTGTCCGTGCGGCAGGTGGCCAGCCGCGTCGGATTCGCCGATCCGGCCTACTTTTGTCGGTTCTTCCGGCGCGAAACCGGATTGAGCCCCGGCGGATTCCGCCGCACCGGCGACACCGCCCCGAAGATTCACCACGACTGCATGACTCCGTCCATCGCTGCGGGCTGATCTCCTCCCTACCGTCGAGGGGAATCCCGAGCCCCCACCGAGGAGCAGGCATGGACGAAGACAGAAAGTTCAGCCGCAAGGCAGTGCTGAAGGCCGCACTGGCCGCCGGAGTCGCCGCGCCGGTCGCACTCGTCGGCGGTCCCGCCCTGGCCCGCACGAATTTCGCCGGCGGGCAGAAGGTCGAGCCGACCCCGTACTGCCACGACGGCGACGAGCCGACGATCGACCAGACCGAAGGCCCGTACTTCAAGCCGGACTCCCCCGAACGCAGCGTGCTCGTCGACGCCAACACCCCGGGCCAGCGGCTCACCGTGAGCGGATACGTGTTCGGGCTGTCCTGCCAGCCCGTCGGCCGCGCGCTGCTGGACTTCTGGCAGGCGGACGTGAACGGCGCGTACGACAACGTCGGCTACACCTTCCGCGGCCACCAGTACACGAACGACCTCGGCGAGTTCAAGCTGACCACGATCGTGCCCGGCCTCTACCCCGGTCGGACACGGCACATCCACGTCAAGGTGCAGGCTCCCGGGGAGCCGATCCTGACGACGCAGCTGTACTTCCCGGGCGAGCCGCGGAACAACACCGACACCATCTTCGACTCGCGGCTGCTCATGACCGTGCGAGACGCCCCGAACAACGCCAAGGAGGCCGCGTTCGACTTCGTGCTCAACGTCCAGCAGACGCCGACCGGCGGGCCCTCGACGAGCCCGACGTCGCCGACCGGCCAGCCCGGCGGGACGTCCTGGACCGCGGGCAAGTCGTACCCCGCGGGCACCCGCGTCACGTTCAACGGGGTCAGCTACGTGTGCCTGCAAGGCCACACCGCCCAGCCGGGCTGGGAACCGCCCAACGCGCCAGCGTTGTGGCAGAAGGGCTGATCCCCTCCTCACGAGAACGGCGGGCTCCCCCGGGCCCGCCGTTCTCCGTTCTCCGGGAATTTCCGAGAAGCCCGGCTCGCGCTGTCGAGTTACGGTCGACGCGTTCGTCTTCCACTAACGAACTCGCCGGAACCGGCCCTCGGAGGACACATGCTGTACCTGCTGGTGATCTACAACTGCGACCGCCCGGAACCCGGCGATCCGGCCTTCCCGGACGCGCTGGCCAGGGTGAACGCGTTCGCCGACGAGTGTCGCCGGCGCGGGGCGTTCGTGTCCGAGCATCCACTGCAAGGGGAGCACACCGCCACCACGGTCAGCGTCCGCGACGGGAAGACGCTGATCACCGACGGGCCGTTCCTGGAGACCCACGAGCATCTCGGCGGCGTCTACGTCCTCGACTGCCGCGATCTCGACGAAGCCCTCGAACTCGCCGCGCTGTGCCCGATGGCCGCGGTCGGCACCGTCGAGGTGCGCCCGGTCGCGGGCGTGCCAGGGCTGACCAACCAGGCATGACCTCGCCGCTGCTGCGGGAGGTTTATCGCGAGCACCGGGCCCGGATGCTCGCGGCGCTGGTCCGCGTCCTCGGCGACTTCGAACTCGCCGAGGACGCGCTCCAGGACGCCTGCGCGCTCGCCCTGCGCAACTGGGGCGACGAGCCGCCGGACGACCCTGTCGCGTGGCTGCTGACCGCCGCCCGCAACAGTGCGATCGACCGGCTCCGGCGCGCCCGCCGCGGCCTGGAGAAGCTCGCTCAGCTCGGGGAACAGCCGGAGGTCGCGGTGGAACCGTCCGAGGACAGCCTGCTCGCGATCGGCGACGAACGGCTCAGCCTCGTGTTCACCTGCTGCCACCCCGCGCTCGCCGAGGAAGCGCGCGTCGCGTTGACCCTGCAAGCGGTGGCCGGGCTGACCGCGGGGCAGATCGCGCGGACGTTCCTGGTCAGCGAGGCGACGCTGGCGCAGCGGCTGGTGCGGGCGAAACGCAAGATCCGCGACGCCGGGATCAGCCTCGCCGTGCCGGCCGATCATCTGCTGTCCGAGCGGTTGTCCGGGGTCTTGGCGGTTTTGTACTTGATCTTCACGCAAGGCTACACCGCGCCGGAACACCGGGAGCTGCAACAGGAAGCGATCCGGCTGGCGAAGCTGGTCGCGACGCTCATGCCGGACGAGCCCGAGGCGCTCGGCCTGGTTTCGCTCCTGCTCGTGCACGATTCGCGCACCGCCGCTCGCTACACCTCCAGCGGCGACGTCGTGTTGCTCGAAGACCAGGACCGAAGTCGCTGGGACCAGGGTGAACTCGCCGAAGCGATCGGGCTGCTGGACCGTGCGCTGCGCTTCGAGAATCCTGGGCCGTATCAGGTGCAAGCCGCGATTGCCGTCCAGCACGCGCAAGCTCGTTCCGCAGCGGACACCGACTGGGCAGCGATCGCCGGGCTGTATCAGCGATTGTCCGAAATGAATCCGTCTCCGGTCGTCGCGTTGAACCACGCCGTCGCGGTCGCCATGGCCACCAGCCCGGAGAAAGGACTGGCGCTCATCGACGGGATCGACGGACTTGACCGGTATCACCTGATGCACGCCGCGCGCGCCGACCTGTTGCGCCGCCTCGGCCGTACCGCCGAGGCGATGACCGCGTACCGGCGCGCCCACGAACTCGCTGTCAACCCAGCCGACCGGCGATTCCTCGCGGGCCGCTTAGCCACCTTGGAGTCCTGATGAGACTATCCATTCTCGACAACGGGCATCGCCTGCGGGCCAAGCTGTTCCTGTCGATCACGTCGAAACAGCCGCCGGACATCGTGAAGATGCTGCTGTACCGTCCCGGCTTCCTCACCCGGCCGCTGCTGGATCTCACCGCCCCGGCGATGCGCGGTCCGTCGTACTGGACCGCCGGGGAACGCGAATTCCTCGCCATGTCCACGGCGGTGCTGCACGAGTGCCCGTTCTGCGTCGACTCGCACGCGGAGCTGACCCGGATCGCCGGACAAGGCGAGATCGACCCGTCGCGACCGGACGCGGCGCGGCCCGAGGTGCGCACGATTCAGGCGTTCCTGGAGACCGTCACGCTGAACCCGGACCAGATCGCCCTGCCGGATCTTCCGCAGGCGGCGATCCGGGAAGCGCTGCGGGTGAATCTGGTGTGGAACGTCGTGAACCGGCTCGCGAACGCGTTCGGGTTTGTGCTTCGCGAAGGGCAGCTGGAGAGCGGAACCCGGGCGCTGCACCGGTTCGGGTACCGGTTCCCCGGTTTCCTGCTCGCCGGCGGCCCGGCTGACGAGCACGAGGATCCGGTGGAGAACATGCGGTACTCCGTGTTCACCGCGCCCGCGGTGACCGACCCGGCGCTTCGCACAGCGGCAGCCACTGGGGACGGCCTGCCCGCGCCGTTGCAACCCTTCACGGAGAAGGTCCGCGACGCGTCTTATCGGCTCACTGACGCCGATTTCGCTGAGCTGAAGACGAAATACCAGGAAGACGAGGTCTACGAGATCACTGTCGCCGCGGCCGTCGGCGCCGCGTTGCGCAGTTTCGACGCCGGGCAACAAAAACTCGGCGCATAACGCGAACCGGCGGCCAGGAATACCCGGCCGCCGGTTCGCGTCACCTGTCCGCTCAGGGGCGGTAGAGCTCCTTGACGACGTCGATGTTGTCGTTCTTGTCGACGTGGATTTCGGCGTGCAGCTGCTTCGCGCCGGTCAGCGCCTCCATCAGGGCCTGCTCGGTGCACGGGTTCGTGCCGCGGCCCTGCGGGTCGAGGGCGACCTCGCCGCCGGGGCACAGTTCGGCCGCGCCGAAGACCTGCGCGGTCTTGCTCACCGGGAGCCGGTAGGTCTTGGCGTCGGCCGGCACGAACTGGCCGTCGTCCGAGCCGCCCTTCTTCCAGGTGACCAGCTGGAACTGGGCCATGTTGACCGAACGGTCGAATCCGGTGAACTGCACGGTCTGCGTCGTGTTCGGGAAGCGGCGCGTCGGTGCGGCGGGCTGCTGGCCCGCGCCCCCGGTCGGCGCGGTCTTGATCATGAACTCGGTGCCGCCGTCCTTGCCGCAGTTCACCACACCCTGAGTGAATTCCTCTTCCGCGCCCAAGGCACAGTCCCAGCGCCCTTCAATGCCGAGAACCCGGTGGCCTGGGCCTTCGCCCTGCGACGGAGCCAATTCGTAGTACTTCGTCATCACATTGAATGCTTCGGTGCAGCCGGGAATGGTTCCGTTGGCGCTTTGCACCGCGATCAGATCCATTTGCTTGCCGTCCGCCGGGCCGACCTGCCCGCCGTGCTTGCTGCAGTTCACATCGCCGTTCGACGTGGCCGCGGTGCCCGCCGCACCGGCCGAACCGCCCTGGGTGTTCTGCTTGACCGCCGCCGCGTCGGAAACGCTCTTCGCCGCGGAACCATTTCCGTCGACATTGTTTCCGCTGCACGCGGAAAGCAAAGCGGTCGCGGCGACCGCCCCGCCGGCCAGGACCAGCTTCATCGACTTCATCGCGGTGAATCCCATTTCGCGCTCCCCGTGTCTTTTGGCGAATCTCTGCCCCCAAAGACGTGAAGCACCGAATCCCGTTGCCCGGAAGTTCCGCGGAGAGCCATCGTTGCCCCAATGTCGCCCCCGCCTGGTCCGCGCGGGCACGACCTCGACCGGCCTCGCAACCCCGGCCTAGAACACGTCGCGCAGGGTTTCCAGGAGACGGGCGCTGTTCTCCTCGTCGCGGCGGCAGCAGGTCCGTTTGCCGCGCCGGGTGGCGATGACCAGGCCCGCTTGCCGGGGAAACTCATCGGATCCTCGTGCGGGCGATTTCGAGCCGGGCGGCGTGGGAGGTGCTGGGCGAAGGCGGTCCTGCTGGCGGCCGCCCACGGGCAAGGTCGCCGTCGCGGTGAGCTAGACCGGGAGACCGAGCGCGGACAGCCAGACTCGGGTCAGCGTCGCCGCCGCGTCGTCCAGCGAGCTGCCCGCGGCAAACGCCTGGTAGAAGACGCGTTCGGTCATCCAGACCAACGCCGAGGCAACCTCCGCCGCGGTTCCGGAAGGCAGCCCGGCGCGCTCGGCGACGCCTCGCATGGTGTCGGCGAGCGCGACCACCGCGGAGCGCCACGCCTGGTCGATCGCCGGAACCGACGGGGAGAGTTCGACCGCCGTGCGCATCACCGTGCCGTGCTCGCGCCACATCCGCGCGGTCTGCCCGATCCCCCGCCGGACCGCCTCGCCAGGAGCCGAAGCGGCCGCGTCCACCGCGTCGACCTCGGCGCGCAGCTTGGCCACCGTCCGCTCGACCAGCGCGGCGAGCACCTCGTTCTTGGACCCGAAGTAGAAGTAGAGCGCACCCCGGGTGATCCCGGCCTCTTGCGCGATCGTCGCGACGGTCATGCATGCCCCGCCGGTCGAGTTCAACTGCTGCTCCGCCGCGTCGAGAATCGCGCGTTCGCGCAGGTCGCCCTTGGTCGGAGCGGTCCGGCGGCGCGAGCGGGTGTCCTGCTCTTCCACCTGCCCGTTCTATCACGCCGACTATTTTTGACGCAGTGCAGATTTTTATCAACACGGTGTAGAGTTCGCTTCATGACCAAGCTCTTCCTGATCACCGGCGCCAGCTCGGGCCTCGGCCGGGCGTTCGCCGAGGCCGCGCTCCAAGCCGGCCACACCGTCGTCGGCACCGTCCGCAAGCAGGCCGACGCCGCGGAGTTCGAACAGCTCCAGCCGGGGAAGTCGCTCGCGCGCATCCTCGATGTCACCGATGACGACGCGGTGTTCCGGACCGTCGACGAGATCGAGGCCGGAGTGGGCCCGATCGACGTCGTCATCGCCAACGCCGGGTACGGCCACGAAGGCGTTTTCGAAGAGTCGACGATGGCCGAACTGCGCGCGCAGTTCGAGGTGAACGTGTTCGGCGTCGTCGCGACGGTGAAGGCGGTGCTGCCGTACCTGCGGCAGCGGCGGCGAGGGCACATCCTCGGCGTCACCTCGATGGCCGGGCTGATCACCGTGCCGGGCACGTCCTTCTATCAAGGCAGCAAGTACGCCGTCGAAGGCATTCTCGAAACGGTCGGCAAGGAGGTCGCTCCGTTCGGCGTGCACGTCACCGCGATCGCGCCGGGATCGTTCCGCACCGACTGGGCGGGCCGGTCGATGGTCCGCACCGAGCGTTCGGTGCCGGACTACGACCAGGTGATGAACCCGATCCGCGACCACCGCCTAGCGGCCAGCGGCAAACAGCTCGGCAACCCGCGCAAGGCCGCCGAGGCCGTGCTGCACATCCTCGACGTCCCGAACCCGCCCGCGCACCTGGTCCTCGGCTCCGACGCCCTCCGCCTCATCGCGAACGGCCGCGCGGCGGTCGACAAGGAGATCGAGGAATGGGCGGAGCTGAGCCGGTCCACCGACTTTCCGGACGGGGCTCAGCTGCCCGGCTGATCAGGCTCAGCCTCGGAGCCACGGCCAGACTCTGCGAAAAGTGCCCGCGAAGCCAGACATACTGCTTGCGGGCTGAGGCACGAGCGCATTTTCCCGGCGGGGAGAGTGCGCTCGGAATCTGGTCGCCGATCTGCGGAGAACGCGTCCGCACCAGCCGAGGGCAGACCACCCGCCGCACAGCTGAGAACATATTTCCGACTGCGGGCAAAAGGCGAATGGGCCCGCGGAGCAGTTCCGCACCCCGGGCCAGAACTGCGTTCGCTTCGAGACTGGCGTTTTACGGTGCCGGGCGCAGCGAACGCGTCATGCGTCGGCTAGCCGCTACCAGCACGCACTCCAGCGCCGCCAACCGCGCCGCGCCAGCGCACACCCCGGCAGACGCCAGCATGCGAGAGCCCGCCACGGCGTCGAGGTATTCGCACGCCGGACCTCGGCACACCACCCACCAAGCCCCACCGGGCGACCAGGGAGGGGACGCCCGCATCCGGACGCCCCCTCTCGGTCACTCCACCAGCAAATCCTCGATCATGATCGGAATGCTCCGCACCCGGATCCCGGTCGCGTTGCACACCGCGTTCGCCACCGCGGCTGCCATGCCCACCGCGCCGATCTCGCCGACTCCGCGGGCTCCGACCGCGTTGTGCAGCGTGTCCGGGTACTCGACGAACTGGACGTCGATCTCCGGGATGTCGGCGTTGACCGGCAGCAGGTAGCTCGCGAAGTCCGCGTTCGCGGGGCGTCCGCTCGGCTCCACTTCCAGTCCCTCGTGCAAGGCCGCGGACACGCCCCAGATCATGCCGCCGGACAGCTGGCTCCGCGCCTGCGTCGGGTTGATGATCCGGCCGCCGTCGAAGACGCCCAGCATCCTCGACACCCGGACCTCGCGGGTCAGCCGGTGCACTCGGACCTCGCAGAACTGCGCGCCGAACGAGCTGAACGAATGCTTCGTCATCTCCTCGCCCGGAGCCGACGATCCCTTGGCGGACAAGGATTCCCGGCCGATCGCGCGCAGCAGGTCGCCGAACGGCATCGTGCCGTGGTTGCCGTGCAGCAAGCCCTCGGCGTACGTGACGACCTCGCCCTCGAACGGCGCGCCCGGCTCGGCGGCGAGCGCCACCAACTCGTCGAGCAGTTCGGTGGCCGCGAGCATGATCGCGGTGCCGGTGCTCGCCGTGGCGGTCGAGCCGCCGGACATGCCGCCCGGCGCGAACCGGGAGTCGCCGAGGTGCGGGGTGACGCGTTCCGGGTCGATGTCGAGGGATTCGGCCCCGATCGTGGCCAGTACGGTGAGCAGCCCAGTGCCCGGGTCGGCCCCGCCAGTGGACACGTCCGCGGTCCCGTCCGCGTTGAGCACGATCTCGACCGTCGCCGGGAAGCGCAGCCCCGGGAACATGGCGGTCGCCGTGCCCATGCCGACGAGCCAGTCCCCGTCGACGTGCCCGCGCGGCGAGCGGTTCGCCCAGCCGAATCGCTGCGCCCCGATCTCGTAGCACTCGTCGAGGTGCTTGCTCGACCACTGCAGATCGACGCCGGGAGGAGCGAGCGAACTGTTGCGCTTCCGCAGTTCGATCGGGTCCATCTCCAGTGCGATCGCGAGCTCGTCGATGGCGCTTTCGAGCGCGAACGAACCCGACGCCTCCCCGGGCGCGCGCATGAATGTGCCCGGCGGGATGTGCAGCGGCACCATTTTCTGGCTGATCGACAGGTTCTGCGTCGCGTACCACTCGCGCGAGGTGCCGTGCGAGGTCGGCTCCACAAAGGACCGGCTCATCGACGTGGCCGACCAGGAGTCGTGCTGCACCGCGATCAGCGTGCCGTCGCGATCCGCGCCCAGTGCGATCTTCTGCACCGTGGCCGGCCGGTTCGCCGTCGCCGTGAACACCTGCTCCCGGGTGAGCGCACACTTCACCGGACGGTCGAGCGCCTTGGCTGCGGCCGCGGCCAGCATCCCCGGAGCCGAGGTGCCCGCCTTGCCGCCGAACGCGCCGCCCACATACGGGTTCACCGCGTGCACGGCCGACGGCTCGATGCCCAGCACCCCGGCCATTTCCATGGCTTGCAGGTAACTGGCCTGGTTTCCGCTGTAAAGCGTGAGCTCGCCGCCGTCCCACTTCGCGACCGCCGAATGCGGTTCCATCGCGGCGTGGTTCTGCGTCGCGGTGCGGTAGGTCTCCGAAACGACGACCGAACTCCGCGCCAATGCGTCCGCGATGGACTCGACGCCGTCGGCGAGCACCTCGATCGACGGCGCGCTGCCCCGGCTCTCCGGTGCGTCCTCCGCCGTCGCGAGCCCGTCCTCCATCGACGTCAGCGCGGGCTTTTCCTGGTAGGAGACCTCGATCAGCCCCGCCGCGTCCCGTGCCTGTTCGAACGTCTCCGCGACGACCAGCCCGATCGGCTGCCCGTAGAACACCACGTCCCGGTCGTGCAGCGGCAGCCACAGGTCCCCCATCAGCTGGGACTTGTACGGGTGCAGCTCGAGCGGGTCGAACGGGCTGTAGACGCTCACGACCCCGGGCGCGCTCTTCGCCGCGGTCACGTCCATCGCGGTGATCTCGCCGTGCGCGATCGTGCTGAGCACGATGTACCCGTACAGCATGCCGGGGAACGTGCGGTCCAGCGCGTAATCGGCCTGGCCGGTGACTTTCCGCGGACCGTCCAGCCGCGCGCTCATGCCCGGCTCCCTTCGGTCAGTTCGAGCAGCGCGCGGACGATCGTCCGCTTCAGCAGCGAAGGTTTGAACACGTTGCCGGGCAACGGCTTTGCCCCCTCGACGGCTACCGCGGCGGCGGCAGCGAAGGCTTCTTCGGTCAGCTCCGCGCCGCGCAGCGCCTCTTCCACGGCGGGCAGCCGCCACGGCACCGTCCCGACTCCGCCCGCCGCCACGCGGGCGTCGGCGATCTTCCCGTCGCGCACGTCGAGCGCGACCGCCGCCGAGCACAACGCGAACTCGTACGACTGCCGGTCGCGGATCTTGACGTACGTCGAGTTCTCCGCCCAGTCGAGCCGCGGCACGCGCACCTCGGTGATCAGCTCGCCCGGACGCAGGTCGTGCTCGATTTCCGGGGTGTCGCCCGGCTGCCGGTAGAACTCGGTCAGCGCGACCGTCCGGGCGCCCTCGGCACCGGCCAGTACGACCTCCGCGTCGAGCGCGACCAGCGCGACCGCGACGTCGCTGGCGTGGGTGGCCACGCAGGAATCGCTGGTGCCGAAGATCGCGTGCATCCGGTTGACACCGGAAATCGCCGAACAGCCGCTGCCCGGCGAACGCCTGTTGCACGGCATGGCGACGTCGCGGAAGTACGAGCACCGCGTGCGCTGCATCAGGTTTCCGCCGATGCTCGCCATGTTCCGCAGCTGCTGCGACGCGCTGAGCAACAGCGCGCGCGAGATCGCCGGGTACACGCCGGGATGCGCGGCGATGTCGCCCATCCGCTCCAGCGCACCGAAGCGCAGGCCGTCCGCGGTGTCGATGCCCCGCAGCGGCAGGTCGTTGATGTCCACCACCTGCTGCGGCGTGAGGACGTCGAGCTTCATCAGGTCAACGAGGGTGGTGCCGCCCGCGAGATAGGTGCCCGCGCTGCCCAGCGCGTCCTCGACGGTGGCGGGTGCGGTCAGCTCAAACGGTCGCATCGGCCTGCCTCGCCTGCTCCACGGCGCGCACGATGTTCGGGTACGCCGAACAACGGCACAGGTTGCCGGACATGAACTCGCGCACGTCGGACACGTCGTCGCGCACCGCGGCGACCGCCGACATCACCTGCCCGGACGTGCAGAACCCGCACTGCAGCGCGTCCTGATCCACGAACGCCTGCTGCACCGGGTGCAGTTCGTCCTCAGTGGACAGTCCTTCGACGGTGGTGACGGGACCGCGCACAGCGGCCGCGAGCGTGAGGCAGGACAGCACCGGCTTGCCGTCGACGTGCACGGTGCAGGCGCCGCACTGACCGCGGTCGCAGCCCTTCTTCGGGCCGGTGACGGCGAGCCGCTCGCGCAGCGCGTCCAGGAGGGTCACTCCCGGCTCGACGCTGAGCTGCTCGGTTCTTCCATTGACTTCAAGGGAAATGTCCACAGTAGGGTTCGCTTTCCCGCAGTCCGTCCGCGGCGGACGTCCTGCGGCGTGATGGTGGTGGTGACGGCCCTTCGGGAACACGAGCCGTCCGGGGTAAACCGGATATTCATCCGCTTGGCTCGCTTTGACCGAGGCTAGCGGATTAGAATCCGCTACGCAACGAAGTGGAGCTGCTCCAGGTGGTGCTGGAGCAGCTCCAGGCCAAGCAGGCGAAGTCACGCGGGAGGCGCGATGCCGGTGAGCCCGCGGCGGGCGGACACCCGGCGCAACCACGAACGGATCCTGGCGGTGGCGGCGGAAACCGTGAGCCGGGCAGGAGAAGTGTCGTTCAACGCGGTCGCCAAGGAGGCGGGCGTCGGCGTCGGCACGGTGTACCGGCACTTCCCCACGCCGGAGTCGCTGGTGCTGGCCGTCTACGAACGCGAGGTGAACCAGCTCGTCGAGATCGTGCCCGAATTACTCGCCGAGCATTCCCCCGCTCAGGCGCTGCGCGTCTGGATCGTGGATTACCTGGCGCACTACATGATGACGAAACGCGGGCTGGCCAACGCGTTGCGCGCCTCGCAGAGCGAACTGCCGACGCAGGCTTACGCGCGGATGCTCGACGCGCTCGACACCCTCCGCAAGGCGAACGCGGAGGCGGGCACGATCCGGCCGGACCTGAAGACGGAAACCCTGATGCGCGGTCTCGGCGGGCTGTTTTTCCTTACCCCGGAAGGAGATTGGAAAGCGGAGACCGACGCGGTGGTGGATCTGGTGTGGCACGGGATGCGGCTGGACTGACCACGGCGAAGTCCGTGCGGGGAACCCCGAGGGAATCAGAATCCGGGAAGGTGGCCCGCACGGACCCGCCCCGAAGCCTCACTCCGAAGTGGACAGCACCTTCAGATCAATCCCGGCCCGCTCGAAATGCCCCCGCGGGTCCGGCACCAGCTTGCGCTTCTCCAGATCCATCAACCCCAGCGTGCACTTGATCTCGGCCGACAGCGTCCCGTCCAGCTTCACGATGCGCGAGGTCATCCAGAACACCTTGCCGTCGCCGAACGAGGCGTCACAGGTCACGTCCACCTCGTCCCCGGCGCGCAGTTCCCGCCGGTAGACGATGTTCGACTCGAGCAGCACCGGCGCGAGACGCGCTTCGCGCAGGTTCCGGTCGCCGGCCGCCTCGAAGACTTCCAGTCGCGAAACCTCTCCGTACGAGTGGTACACGGCGTGGTTCAGGTGGCCCAGCGTGTCGAGTTCGTAGTGGCGCACCTTGATCCGGGTGCGGAACGGTTCGCGGTCGGTCACGAAGTCCAGGCTAGTTGTCGTAGAAGAGTTCCTCGACCACGGCGTGCGCGTGCCGCGTCACACGGCGGTAGGCGTCGAGGAACTCGCCGGGGTCATCGTCCACCGAGTAGCCGAACACGCGCGCCACCGCGGCCAGGTCGCGGCCGGTGCCGGGCACCTCGTCCGCCGCTTTGCCGCGCACCAGCATCGTCGCGTTGCGCACGCGCGTGGCCAGCAGCCAGGCCTCGCGCAACGAGTCCACCGACTCGGCCGGCGCGAGGCCCGCCTCGGCCAAGGCGGTCAGCGCGTCGAGGGTCGACGTCGTCCGCAGGCCAGGCACCTCGTGCGCGTGCTGCAACTGCAATAGCTGGACAGTCCACTCGACGTCGGCGAGACCGCCGCGGCCTAGTTTGGTGTGCCGTGTCGGGTCGGCTCCGCGCGGGAGCCGTTCGGTCTCCACCCGGGCCTTGATCCGCCGGATCTCGCGCGCGTCCGTCGGGTCGAGCCCGCCTTCCGGATAGCGCAACGGGTCGATCATCGAGATGAACCGTTGGCCGAGCTCCTCGTCCCCGGCGACGAACCGGGCCCGCAGCAACGCCTGCGATTCCCACACCTCGCCCCAGCGCTGGTAGTACGCGCGGTACGAGTCCAGCGTCCGCACGAGCGGCCCGCTGCGTCCTTCCGGCCGGAGGTCCGCGTCGACGACCAGCGCCGGATCCGCACTCGGCGCGCCGAGGATCTTCCGCACCGTCTCCGCGACCGACGAGGCGAACCGCACCGCTTCGGCGTCCGGGACGCCTTCCGCGGGTTCGCAGACGAAGAGCACGTCGGCGTCCGAACCGTAGCCCAGTTCCGCCCCGCCGAGCCGTCCCATGCCGATGACCGCGATCGTCGCCGGAGTACGCCCCAGCTCAGCCTGCCGTTGCCGATAAGCCGCCGACAGCGCTCCCTGCAACACCGCGACCCACACGCTCGACAGCGCTTCGCAGACCGACGGAACATCCAGCAGTCCCAACAAATCCGCGCACGCGACGCGAAGCAGCTCATGGCGACGCAGTGACCGAGCAGCGGTGACAGCAGCGCTTAACCCAGGCTGACGGCGTACGGCGGCCCGAAGCGACGTCGCCACTTCGGCTGGCGTACGTCCAGTCAACCGAGCCGGATCTCCCAGCAGCTGAAGCACTTCCGGCGCGCGGACAAGCAGGTCCGGCACCAGGTTCGACGTGCCGAGCAAGAAGGCGAGCCGCTCCACGACAGTGCCCTCGTCACGCAGCACCCGCAGGTACCACGGAGTGTCCTGAAGCGCCTCGGAAACCTTGCGATACGAAAGCAGCCCACCGTCCGGATCCGGCGTATCAGCCAGGCAATCGAGCAACACCGGAAGCAGCGCCTGCTGAATCGCCGCGCGCCGCGACACCCCGGCGGTCAGCGCCTTGATGTGCTGCAACGCCCCTTCTGGCGCGGCGTACCCGAGCGCGGCGAGCCGGCTGGCGGCCTGTTTCGTGGTGAGCCGCAACGCTTCCGTCGGCACATTCGCCACCGACTGCAGCAGCGGACGGTAGAAAACCTTCTCGTGCAGCCGCCGAATCCCCTGCGCGTGGCGGCGGAACTCGGCCAGCAGCGCCTCGCCCTGGCTGCGTCCGCGAACCGGCCGAATCCCACAGGCGCGGGCTAGAATCCGCAGCTCATCGGTGTCCGACGCGGCCGGGAACAGGTGCGTCCGCCGCAACCGGCGCAGCTGCAGCCGGTGCTCGACGGTGCGCAGGAACTCGTACGACGAGCTCATCTCCGCCGCGTCCGCGCGGCCGACGTACCCGCCGTCGCCCAGCGCGGCCAAGGCTTCCAAAGTGGACGACGAGCGCAGCGCGGGATCCACCCGGCCGTGCACGAGTTGCAACAGCTGCACGGCGAACTCGACGTCGCGCAATCCGCCGCGACCCAGCTTCAGCTCGCGTTCGAGATGCTCCGACGCGACGTGGTCCTCCACCCGCCGGCGCATCTGCTGAACCTCGGTCACGAAGTTCTCGCGGTCCGCGGCCGACCACACCATCGGCGCGACCATCTCCGCGTACTGACGGCCCAGCTCGGCGTCGCCGGCCACCGGACGCGCCTTCAGCAAAGCCTGGAACTCCCAGGTCTTCGCCCACTTCTGGTAGTACGCGGTGTGCCCTTCGAGCGTGCGCACCAGCGCGCCGCTCTTGCCTTCCGGCCGCAACGCCGCGTCGACCTCGAAGCACGCGTTGCCGACCAGCCGCATCATCGTGCTGGCCAGCCGGGTCGCGACGCCGAGGTCGCCGGCCCCGACGAAGATGACGTCGACGTCGCTCACGTAGTTCAGCTCGCGGCCGCCGGTCTTGCCCATCGCGATCACCGCGAGCGCGCCTTCGGCGGACGCGCCGACCTCCTGCTCGGCGACCACCAGCCCGGCCTGCAACGAAGCCTCGGCGAGAGTGGTCAGTTCGCTGGCCACGTCCCGGAACTGCGGGTGCTCCAACCCAGGTTCGACGAGGTGGCCGAGGTCAGCGGCGGCGATGCCGAGCAGCAGCCCGCGGTAGCCAGCCCGCAGCTCATGCTCCGCGGCGGTCCCGGTGGCGTACGTCCCGTCGTCCTGGCGAACCCGCTCAAGCAGCCGCTCCGCGAACTTCGCCGGGTCGGTGCACCGGTTGTCCGCGAGACAACGCCACTCGCCCGGATTGGCGACGAGGAAATCCGCCAACGCGGTGGAGGTGCCGAGCACGCCAAGGAGCCGACCGCGGAACGTGCGGTTCTCGCGGAGCGTGCTGTCCAGCTCGGGCCAACCGGGTTCGTCGGCCTCGCGAATGCGGTCGAGCCCAGCCAGCGCGAGGTCCGGGTCCGCGGCACGGGAGAGAGCGAGCAGGACGTCGGTGGCGCCGTCGGCGGGTCCGCCTTCGGTCCACCAGCCCGCGGCGCGCAGTTGACCGTCGGCCCGGGTGTCGGTGAAGCCGTACCTGGCCGCCGAAGCTGTGGTCCGCGCGCGCTCTGCCATCGCTCACACCGTAGCCGGAGCCGGGCCGGTTCAGGCAGCCAGGCGGTCCGGTTCGGTATCGGCGGCAGAGGGCTCGGGGACCTGGAAGCTGTGCGCGGTGACGGGTTTGCGGCGGGAAAGGAGGTAAATCCCGGCCGCGAAGAGAATGCCGGCGACGCCGACCGCGATGGTCCCGGCCTCGCCGAGCGAGGCGATCTTGCCCGCCGCCGCGCCGACGATCGCCGCCGCGGGCAGCGTGAACAGCCACGCCAGCACCATCCGGCCCGCCATCCGCCAGCGCACCGGAGCCTCCCGGCGGCCGACGCCGGAACCGACGATGCCGCCCGAGCAGACGTGCGTGGTCGACAGCGGGAACCCGAGGTGCGAGGACAGCAGGATCACGACCGCACTGCTGGTCTGCGCGGAAAAGCCCTGCGGGCCTTCGATGTCGGTGAGGCCTTTGCCGAGGGTGTGGGTGATCCGCCAGCCGCCGAGATACGTGCCGAGCGCGAGCGCGGACGCGGCGCTGATGATCACCCAGACGGGCGGCGCGGATCCAGCGGGGAGGCTACCGGCCGCAACGAGCGTCAGGGTGATGACGCCCATGGTCTTCTGCGCGTCGTTGGTGCCGTGCGCGAGCGAGACCAGCGACGCGGAGACGATCTGTCCGACCCGGAACCCCCGGCCGCCGCGCTTGCGCACCAGGAACCGGTAGACGAGGTAAGTAACCGCTGCCGCCGCGACTCCCGCGATGATCGGGGAGGCGGCGGCCGGCACGAGCACCTTGTCCACGATCTTGGCGAAGTGGACGGAATCCGCGCCCGCGGACACCCAGGTCGCACCGATCAAGCCGCCGAACAGCGCGTGCGACGAACTCGACGGCAGGCCGACGTACCAGGTGAAGAGGTTCCAGACGATCGCCCCGATGAGCCCGCCGAACACGATGGCGGGCCCGATCCTCGTCTCGTCGACGAGACCGCTGGAAATCGTTTTCGCGACCTCGACCGACAGGAACGCGCCGGCCAGGTTCAGCACCGCGGAGATCGCGACGGCGACGCGGGGCCGGAGTGCTCCGGTGGCGATCGAGGTCGCCATCGCGTTCGCCGTGTCGTGGAAGCCGTTGGTGAAATCGAAAACCAGCGCCGTGCAGATCACGACGACAACGAGCAGCGAGGGGTCCACCCCGACCTCCGAACCCTACGGAAATACCTCTCGCAAGGTACCTGACCGTTTGGGTGAACCGTTAACTCGCCGTAAGTGATTCCGACATCATCCGTTAAGCCAGCGGCAACTGGCGTTGACTTTCCGGAGCCGGCTCCAGCTGCCCGGCGGCCAACTGGACGAACCGGCGCGCGAACGGACGCCACGTCTCGGCGATTTCCGCGTGCGCAGAGATCAGGGTCTCCTCCTCCAGCGCGCCCGGACGGGTGAGTTCCGCCATTTCCGGCTCCGCCTCGGCCCAGGCGCGGACGACGTCCGGCGTGGTCTCGATGTGGAACTGGACACCGTAGACACAACGGTTCATCCGGAAGGCCTGGTGCGGGTACTTCGGAGTGGACGCGAGCAGCTCGGCGCTCTGCGGCAGAACGGTGATGACGTCGCGGTGGAACTGCAGGACGTCCGGGAGGAAGGGCATGTCCGCGAAGAGCGGATCGACCCACGCGGCGTCCTTCTTGGACACAAGCCCCGGCCCGACCTCGGGCCCGGACTCGCCCTCCGCGACCTGCCCGCCGGTCGCGACGGCGAGCAGTTGTGAACCGAGACAGAGCGCGAGCGTCGGCACGGCCTTCCCCGCCGCGGCGGCGAGCAGCTTCCGGACGTCGGCGAGCCAGGGATGCTTGGCGTCGTCAAGCGCGCCCATGCCGCCGCCGAGACAGATCAACCCGTCGTACCCGTCGAGACTCGACGGCAGCTCCTGCTCCGGCGGCAGCCGCACGTCGAGTTCCGCGCCGGCCTCGGTGAGCCACTCCCCGAGCGGGCCGACGGGATCGCTGGCATCGGGCTGGATGATGAGCAGACGAGTCACGGCGTCCAGGGTACGGGCTGCTCGGACTCTGTCGGATAGCCGTGCGCGAGCCAGGTCGTAATGCCGCCGGAGAGGCGTTTCACGGTGAAGCCGAGCCGCGCGAGCCGGTACGCGCCCTGGGTGGCGGCGTTGCAGTAGATGCTCTCGCAGTAGCAGACGTAGACGAGGTTCCGGTCGAGGTCACGGGTGCTTTCCTCGGTCATTTCCCGGTACGGCAAACAGATCGCGCCCGGCAGGTGAGCTTCGGCGTACGCCCCTGGGCTGCGGGTCTCGACGAGGACGTAGCCGTCGGTGCGCCCGTCGGCGAGGTCCTGGGCGAGGTCGACCGGGTCGACCTCGAAGGCGAGCTCGCCACCGAAGTACTCGACGGCGTTGGAGGCTTCGTGGGGAAGGGAGAGGATGCGCGGTTTCACGGTGTCGATCCTCTCGTTCCAATCCTGGTCCCGGACAGGGGAAGATCCAGGTGTTCCGCCGTCTTCACCAGGGTTTTCCGGGTCTGGACGGCAGTTGGCCTGGAGTTTCTGAGAGGGTGCCGAGGTGGACCTCGACGATGTTGATCGGCACCTGCTGGGGCTGCTCCAGTCCGACGGCCGCCTGACGTTCTCGGAACTCGGCCGCCGAGTCTCACTGTCCGCGCCGGCCGTGACCGAACGGGTACGCCGATTGGAACAGCGCGGGGTGATCACCGGCTACGCAGCACGCGTCGATCCGGAAAAGCTGGGTCGCCCGATCCAGGCGATCGTCCGGGTCCGGGTCCGCAGCCTGGACGGCCCGCGCTTCCGGGAGGTGATCCTCCCGCTGCCGGAGATCACGGACGCCGATCACGTCACCGGTGACGAATGCTGGCTGCTCCGCGTGCACTGCCGCACGACTGCGGAGCTGGAGCTGTTTGTAGAACGGGCTCAGCGCTACGGCGAGACGACGACCTCGCTGGTGTTCTCGTCTCCCGTCCGAGGCCGCGGGCTGCCGCTGTGACCTGGACATGATGAAGGCCCGAACCCCGGTAACGGGTTCGGGCCTTGTCTTGGGTCCGGATATGAGTCTGGGCCCCGGGAGAACCACGGGGGTTCTCGGACCGGGGCCCAGACTGTCAGGTTGAGTTCGGCGGTGTCCTACTCTCCCACAACCCTTCGGTTGCAGTACCATCGGCGCAGTCAGGCTTAGCTTCCGGGTTCGGAATGGGACCGGGCGTTTCCCTGACGCTAAAACCACCGAAACACTCCGAAACAACACACACCCGCCACATGAGTGACAGCCGGCGTGGTGTTTCAGAACCGTAGAGTGGATGCGAGCGATCTTTGTGGGCAAGTCCTCGGCCTATTAGTACCAGTCAACTCGACAACACATTACTGTGCTTCCATTTCTGGCCTATCAACCCAATCGTCTCTTGGGGGCCTTAACCCACATGGGGTGGGATACCTCATCTTGGAACAGGCTTCCCGCTTAGATGCCTTCAGCGGTTATCCCTTCCGAACATAGCCAACCAGCCATGCCACTGGCGTGACAACTGGCACACCAGAGGTCCGTCCGTCCCGGTCCTCTCGTACTAGGGACAGCCTTCCTCAAGTATCCTGCGCGCGCGGCGGATAGGGACCGAACTGTCTCACGACGTTCTAAACCCAGCTCGCGTGCCGCTTTAATGGGCGAACAGCCCAACCCTTGGGACCTACTCCGGCCCCAGGATGCGACGAGCCGACATCGAGGTGCCAAACCATGCCGTCGATATGGACTCTTGGGCAAGATCAGCCTGTTATCCCCGGGGTACCTTTTATCCGTTGAGCGACACCCCTTCCACCAGGAGGTGCCGGATCACTAGTCCCGACTTTCGTCCCTGCTCGACATGTCTGTCTCACAGTCAAGCTCCCTTGTGCACTTGCACTCGACACCTGATTGCCAACCAGGCTGAGGGAACCTTTGGGCGCCTCCGTTACCCTTTAGGAGGCAACCGCCCCAGTTAAACTACCCATCAGGCACTGTCCCTGAACCAGATCATGGTCCGAGGTTCAGATTCCCAATCCGACCAGAGTGGTATTTCAACAACGACTCCACACCCACTAGCGTGAGCGCTTCACAGTCTCCCACCTATCCTACACAAGCCGAACCGAAAACCAATACCAAACTATAGTAAAGGTCCCGGGGTCTTTCCGTCCTGCCGCGCGTAACGAGCATCTTTACTCGTAATGCAATTTCGCCGGGCCTGTGGTCGAGACAGCCGGAAAGTCGTTACGCCATTCGTGCAGGTCGGAACTTACCCGACAAGGAATTTCGCTACCTTAGGATGGTTATAGTTACCACCGCCGTTTACTGGCGCTTAAATTCTCAGCTTCACCCACAAAGTGAGTTAACCGGTCCTCTTAACGTTCCAGCACCGGGCAGGCGTCAGTCCATATACATCGTCTTGCGACTTCGCATGGACCTGTGTTTTTAGTAAACAGTCGCTTTCCGCTGGTCTCTGCGGCCAACCACCCCTCCGTCCGCACGGGACTTCAAGATGCTTGGCCCCCCTTCTCCCGAAGTTACGGGGGCATTTTGCCGAGTTCCTTAACCACAGTTCACCCGATCGCCTTGGTATTCTCTACCTGACCACCTGTGTTGGTTTGGGGTACGGGCCGTGCATGCACTCACTAGAGGCTTTTCTCGACAGCATAGGATCACCCACTTCGCCTCAAACGGCTACGCATCACGTCTCAGCCTATGTGCCATGCGGATTTGCCTACATGACGGCCTACACGCTTACACCAGGACAACCATCGCCTGGCGGAGCTACCTTCCTGCGTCACCCCATCGCTTGACTACTACGGAATCAGGTCCCACGCTCCACACACGGAATCCGTCCGAAGACTTCAACCGCGGCTTCGGGTGGTTAGTGTCAACCGCCTCGCCATGGGCGCACATGCTCGGGTACGGGAATATCAACCCGTTGTCCATCGACTACGCCTGTCGGCCTCGCCTTAGGTCCCGACTTACCCTGGGCGGATTAGCCTGGCCCAGGAACCCTTGGTCATCCGGCGGCAGAGTTTCTCACTCTGCATTCGCTACTCATGCCTGCATTCTCACTCCCGCACCCTCCACGACTCGCTTCCGCGGCCGCTTCCCTGGATGCAGGACGCTCCCCTACCCACCCGTGCCACTGCACCAACCCCGAAAGATTGGCGGATGTATCGCACGAGTGACACAGCTTCGGCGGTGTGCTTAAGCCCCGCTACATTGTCGGCGCAGGACCACTTGACCAGTGAGCTATTACGCACTCTTTCAAGGGTGGCTGCTTCTAAGCCAACCTCCTGGTTGTCTGGGCAATCCCACATCCTTTCCCACTGAGCACACACTTAGGGGCCTTAGCTGGTGTTCTGGGCTGTTTCCCTCTCGACGACGAAGCTTATCCCCCGCCGTCTCACTGCCGCGCTCTCACTAACCGGTATTCGGAGTTTGGTTGATTTCGGTAACCCGGTAAGGCCCCTAGACCATCCAGTAGCTCTACCCCCGGCAAGAAACACGCGACGCTGCACCTAAATGCATTTCGGGGAGAACCAGCTATCACGGAGTTTGATTGGCCTTTCACCCCTACCCACAGCTCATCCCCTCAGTTTTCAACCTAAGTGGGTTCGGGCCTCCACGACGTCTTACCGTCGCTTCACCCTGGCCATGGGTAGATCACTCCGCTTCGGGTCTAGACCACGCGACTCAATCGCCCTATTCAGACTCGCTTTCGCTACGGCTACCCCACCCGGGTTAACCTCGCCACGCAGCACTAACTCGCAGGCTCATTCTTCAAAAGGCACGCCATCACCCAACAAGTGAGCTCTGACGGCTTGTAGGCACACGGTTTCAGGTACTCTTTCACTCCCCTCCCGGGGTACTTTTCATCTTTCCCTCACGGTACTCGTCCGCTATCGGTCTCCAGGAAGTATTTAGGCTTACCGGGTGGTCCCGGCAGATTCACAGCAAATTCCACGAGCTCGCTGCTACTCGGGAACACCACCAAGACCTACGACAACAGCTTTCGCGTACGGGGCTCTCACCCGCTCCGGCCGCCCGTCCCAAGGCGTTCCGCTAACCATCGCGTACATCCGGAGAAATGTCAGTCTCTCCAAGGTGGGTCCCACAACACCGCCTGCACAACGCCTGACAGCTTGACATGCAAACGGTTTAGCCTCTTCCGCTTTCGCTCGCCACTACTCACGGAATCACTTTTGTTTTCTCTTCCTGCGGGTACTGAGATGTTTCACTTCCCCGCGTTCCCTCCGCACCGGCTATATATTCACCGGCGGGTAACACCACATCACTGGTGCTGGGTTTCCCCATTCGGAAATCCTCGGATCACAGCTCGGTTGACAGCTCCCCGAGGCATATCGCAGCCTCCCACGTCCTTCATCGGCTCCTGAAGCCAAGACATCCACCATGTGCCCTTAACAACTTGACCACAAAGATGCTCGCATCCACTCTACAGTTCTCAAACACCACACCAGAAACAACGTGTGTTGCCTCAGGACCCAACAGCGCGCCAGCAAACAACCCACCACCCGGATCCGCGACCGGTCTTCCACGCGGCAAGCCGCAGTACTAACCGGCGGCGTCCCCACCGCGATGAGCCTTAACCAGTAGTTCCACAATTCCTTGAGCAAGCCCGGCAACACCGCGTGCGGGTGTTAAACCGTGCCCACCCCACGCCTCTGGCCCCGGGTATCCCGGGAAACGTGGATGTGTTGTGCTCCTTAGAAAGGAGGTGATCCAGCCGCACCTTCCGGTACGGCTACCTTGTTACGACTTCGTCCCAATCGCCAGTCCCACCTTCGACCACTCCCTCCCTTGCGGGTTGGGCCATGGGCTTCGGGTGTTACCGACTTTCATGACGTGACGGGCGGTGTGTACAAGGCCCGGGAACGTATTCACCGCAGCGTTGCTGATCTGCGATTACTAGCGACTCCGACTTCACGCAGTCGAGTTGCAGACTGCGATCCGAACTGAGACCGGCTTTAAGGGATTCGCTCCACCTCGCGGTATCGCAGCCCTCTGTACCAGCCATTGTAGCATGTGTGAAGCCCTGGACATAAGGGGCATGATGACTTGACGTCATCCCCACCTTCCTCCGAGTTGACCCCGGCAGTCTCCCACGAGTCCCCGCCATGACGCGCTGGCAACGTAGGATAAGGGTTGCGCTCGTTGCGGGACTTAACCCAACATCTCACGACACGAGCTGACGACAGCCATGCACCACCTGTACACCAACCACAAGGGAAGCCCCATCTCTGGGGATGTCTGGCGCATGTCAAGCCCAGGTAAGGTTCTTCGCGTTGCATCGAATTAATCCACATGCTCCGCCGCTTGTGCGGGCCCCCGTCAATTCCTTTGAGTTTTAGCCTTGCGGCCGTACTCCCCAGGCGGGGCGCTTAATGCGTTAGCTACGGCACGGACAACGTGGAATGTCGCCCACACCTAGCGCCCAACGTTTACAGCGTGGACTACCAGGGTATCTAATCCTGTTCGCTCCCCACGCTTTCGCTCCTCAGCGTCAGTATCGGCCCAGAGACCCGCCTTCGCCACCGGTGTTCCTCCTGATATCTGCGCATTTCACCGCTACACCAGGAATTCCAGTCTCCCCTGCCGAACTCAAGTCTGCCCGTATCGACTGCACGCTGAAGGTTAAGCCTCCAGATTTCACAGCCGACGCGACAAACCGCCTACGAGCTCTTTACGCCCAATAATTCCGGACAACGCTCGCACCCTACGTATTACCGCGGCTGCTGGCACGTAGTTAGCCGGTGCTTCTTATCCAGGTACCGTCACTTGCGCTTCGTCCCTGGCGAAAGAGGTTTACAACCCGAAGGCCGTCATCCCTCACGCGGCGTCGCTGCATCAGGCTTGCGCCCATTGTGCAATATTCCCCACTGCTGCCTCCCGTAGGAGTCTGGGCCGTGTCTCAGTCCCAGTGTGGCCGGTCACCCTCTCAGGCCGGCTACCCGTCGTCGCCTTGGTAGGCCATTACCCCACCAACAAGCTGATAGGCCGCGGGTTCATCCCATACCGCCGGAACTTTCCACCCCCCACCATGCGGTGAAAGGTCATATCCGGTATTAGACCCAGTTTCCCAGGCTTATCCCAGAGTACAGGGCAGATTACCCACGTGTTACTCACCCGTTCGCCACTCATCCCCGGCCGAAACCGGTTCAGCGTTCGACTTGCATGTGTTAAGCACGCCGCCAGCGTTCGTCCTGAGCCAGGATCAAACTCTCCAACAATGAACAGTTCGATCGAGACTACTTCTCAATCATTCTCAAAGGAAACCCCGACGAGGGGGTTTCATATAAGCTCTACTGGCTTAGTTCACTAGCACACTGTTGAGTTCTCAAGCAACACACCCCGAACCAGCCCCGGAATCAACCAGGCCAAGCTCGATGCGTTATTTCAAGCTTTTGGTCGAGCATGCCGGTACCTACAAGGCTAGTCGTAGGGAGTCGGCGGCCGCTCGTGGGCCGACGCTGAACATTACCTGGTCCGTTTCGCGGTGTCAACCCGCTCGGCCCTGGCTCCTGGTCGGTGAGGCTTTCGGCCCCGCCGGCCCGGTGTTCCTGGCGACGAAGAGAAGATTACATGCCTTCCAACCACCCGAAAACAGGGGGGCCACTTAACGACATCGCCCCTGGTCAGAGCGCCGCCGGCGGGCTGATCCGACCGGTTCGAGGGCCGCGGACTGCGCTCGGAGGGGCCCCGGAAAGGCCCCGAGTGACCCAGGTCTCCCCCTCAGCCAAGCCGCTCGCTGCCGAAGACCCGGGCCGCCAACCCAATTCGGCAGGTCAGCGCACTGTCCAGTCATCCAGGCGCAAGCCAGCTCGCCCGAACGCAAGCCGCCGGCCAGTGCGAGGCACTGACCGGCGGCCGCCACAAACCTTCACCCGCTCCGGGCAACCCCGGACGGTTTACCCAGGCAGCTTGGGCAGATACCGGGGCGGAACCCGGACCGGCGCGACCCGCATGTAGTCCGCGGCCAGCGCCAGCATCTTGCCGTCCGTCCACTGTCCGCCCATGAACGAAATCCCCACCGGAAGCGGTCCGACCGAACCGGCCGGGACGGTGACGTCCGGATAGCCCGCCACCGCGGCAGGCGTCGAGGACGGGATCACGTCGTTGTCGCCGACCTTGCAGTCCGTCTTCCAAGCAGGCGGGTTCGTCGGCGACGCGATGGCGTCCAGGTCGTACTTCGCGAGGGTCTCGTCCAGCGACCGGCGCGACAGGTCGGTCAGCTCCGCCCGGTTCTTCAGGTAGGTCGGATCCTGCGGGCCGGGCGCGGCGAGCGCCTGCTCGAACAGCTCCTGGCCAGCGAAGCAGGTGCGCTCCAGCGGGTCAGCGCGGTTGTACGCGATGAGGTCCGCCAGGTTCCGCGGGCCGGTGGGCCGCGTGGCGAGGTAGGCGTCGATGTCGCGGTGGAACTCGGTCAGCAACGCCGGGAACTCCAGTTCGGAGAGCCGGTCCTGGTACGGCAGGTTGACCTCGACGACCGTCGCGCCCGCGCGTTCCAGCGAAGCCTTCGTCTTGCTGACCACGGCATCCGTGTCCGGGCCGAGCACCGGCAGCCGCCACAGTCCGATCCGGGCGCCGCGCAAGACGCCGGGGCGGAGGAGTTTCGCGTAGTCAGTCGGCTGGGTCGAGGGGTAGCGCAGGGTGGCCGGGTCGGACGGGTCGCGGCCCTGCAGCACCGAGAGCGTCAACGCGGTGTCGACGACGTTGCGCGCGATGGGTCCCGCCGTGTCCTGTTCCGCGGAGATCGGAACGACGCCGGTGCGGCTGACGAGCCCGAGGCTCGGTTTGTGGCCGACCGTCGCGGTCATCCCGGCCGGGCACACGATCGACCCGTCGGTCTCGCTGCCGATCGCGACCTGCGCGAGCGACGCGGCGACGCCTGCCGCGGATCCGGCGGACGACCCGCACGGGTTGTGGTCCAGGACGTACGGGTTGTTGGTCTGCCCGCCGACGCCGGACCAGCCGGAAGTCGGCTTCGCGGCACGGAAGTTGGCCCATTCCGACAGGTTCGCCTTGCCGAGGATCACCGCGCCCGCGTCGCGCAGCCGGGTGATCAGCGTGGCGTCCTTGGCCGGACGGCTGCGCAGCGCGCGCGAACCGGCGGTGGTCTGCTGGTCGTGGGTGTCGACGTTGTCCTTGACCAGCACCGGGATCCCGTCGAGCGGACCGCGGGTGCGGCCGGTCCGGTGCCGGACGTCGCTGGCCGCGGCTTGCGCGAGCGCGGCCGGGTTGAGCGCGAGGACGGCGTTGACCTTCGGGTCCAGCACCCGGATCCGGGCGAGGTAAGCGCTGGTCAGACGGGTCGCGGTGAGCTGGCCGGTCGCCATCCGGTGCTGCAGCGACGGGATGTCGGCGCGGTCGAGGTCGAAGTGCAGCTCAGCCGGGTCCGAGTGGTCACCCTGCATCGCGACCGCCGGGGGCGCGGTGGCCAAGCCCGCCGCCGCGACCAGTGCGACGAGTACGGCGGGCAGTCTTTTTCCCATGTTCCGATGCCTCCCCAACGTCGGAGCACGGCCCGGGGCCCGGTTCAGAGCATCGGCAGCAGGGTCCGGAGCTCGTACGGGGTGACCGCGCTCCGGTAGTTGTCCCACTCGACCCGCTTGTTGCGCAAGAAGAAGTCATAAACGTGCTCGCCGAGGGCTTCCGGCAGCAGCTCGGACTTCTCCATCTCGGCGAGCGCCTCGCCGAGGTTCTGCGGCAACTGCGAGTAACCGGCGGCGCGGCGTTCGGAGTCCGACAGCTGCCAGATGTTGTCCTCGGCGGGCGGCGGCAGCTCGTAGCCCTTTTCGATGCCCTTCAGCCCCGCCGCCAGTATCACCGAGTAGGCCAGGTACGGGTTGCACGCCGAATCGAGCGTCCGGATCTCGACGCGCCGCGACGAGGCCTTGCCCGGCGAGTACATCGGCACGCGCACGAGCGCCGAGCGGTTCGCCCTCCCCCACGACACCGTCGTGGGCGCCTCGCTGCCGCTGATCAGCCGTTTGTAGGAGTTGACCCACTGATTGGTGACGGCGGAGATTTCTTTGGCGTAGTGCAGGACACCGGCGACGAACGCCTTGCCGGTCTCGGAAAGCTCGTGCGGGTCCTCCGCGTCGTAGAACGCGTTGCGGTCGCCTTCGAACAGGCTGACGTGGGTGTGCATGCCGGAGCCGGGCTGGTCGGTGAACGGCTTCGGCATGAAGGTCGCGCGCACGCCCTGGGTCAGCGCGACCTCCTTGACGACGTAACGGAACGTCATCACGTTGTCGGCCATGGTGAGGGCGTCGGCGTAGCGAAGGTCAATTTCCTGCTGGCCCGGCGCGCCCTCGTGATGGCTGAACTCGACCGAGATGCCCATCGCCTCGAGGGTCTCGATCGCGTGCCGGCGGAAGTGCGTCGCGGTGGCGTGGCTGGCCTGGTCGAAGTAGCCGCCGTTGTCGGCGGGCTCGGGCTCGCTGCCGTCGTCGGGCAGGTTGGCGAGCAGGAAGAACTCGATCTCCGGGTGCACGTAGCAGGTGAACCCGGCTTCGCTGGCCTTCGACAGCTGGCGGCGCAGCACATGCCGCGGGTCGGCCCAGGACGGCGAGCCGTCGGGCATCGCGATGTCGCAGAACATCCGCGCGGAGTACGGGCCGCCGTCGGGGGTCTCCCACGGCAGCACCTGGAACGTGGACGGGTCGGGCTTGGCGACCATGTCCGATTCGTAGACGCGCGCGAAGCCCTCGATGGCCGAGCCGTCGAACCCGATGCCCTCGCTGAACGCGCCCTCCAGTTCGGCGGGCGCGACCGCGACGGACTTCAGGAATCCCAGCACGTCGGTGAACCACAGGCGGACGAAACGGATGTCGCGCTCTTCCAAAGTGCGGAGCACGAATTCCTGCTGGCGATCCATGGCCGAACCCTAACCAGCACGTGTTAACGCCATGTTTCACGGGTCACCCACATCGGCGGCGGATTCACGCCACCTGCGCGAGCTGGGCTTTCTGAGATTTTCTTGATCGGCTGATCGACAGCGACGCGACCGAGGCGATGACCGCGAGCCCGGCGGCGACGTACCAGGCGATCGCGTAATCGCCGAACTGGTCGCGGACCGCGCCGGCGGCGGAGGCGGCGAACGCCGCGCCCAGCTGGTGGCAGGCGAAGACCCAGCCGAACACGATCGGACCGGCCTCGCCGAAGGAGCGGCTGCAGAGCGCGACCGTCGGCGGGACGGTCGCGACCCAGTCGAGGCCGTAGAAGAGGATGAACGCCCACATGCTCGGCTGGACCGAATTCGTGAACAGCTGCGGCAACAGGGCAAGCGAAACTCCCCGCAACGCGTAGTAGACGCCGAGCAGGATTCGCGGGTCGACACGGTCGGTGAGCCATCCCGACGCGATCGTTCCCACCACGTCGAAGACGCCGACCAGCGCGAGCAGGCTCGCCGCGGTCGTCTGCGGCATCCCGTGGTCGTGCGCGGCGGGGACGAAGTGCGTGCTGACCAACCCGTTCGTGGTCGCCCCGCAGATGGCGAACCCGACAGCGAGCAGCCAGAACGTCCGGGTGCGCGCGGCCTGGAACAGCACGGACAGCCCGCGGCGGACCGTGCCGACCTTCGGCGCCGGACGCGCCACTTCGGCGTCTTCAGGCGCTCCGTACGCGACAGTGCCGATGTCGGCGGGGTGGTCGCGTACGGCCAGCAGCACGACCGGGACCACCGCGAGAGCCGCGATGGCGATGACCATGGACGCTGTCCGCCAGCCGTCGTCCGCCGCGAGCGACGCGATCAAGGGCAGGAAGATCAGCTGTCCGGTCGCCCCGGCGGCGGTGAGCACGCCGGTCACGACGCCGCGGTGGCGGATAAACCAGCGCGTCGCGACCATCGCGGCGAAGCTCATCGCCATCGAGCCAGTGCCGAGGCCGACGAGCACGCCCCAGCAGAGGATCAACTGCCAGCTGGCGCTCATGAAGACGGTGCCGCCCGCGCCGAGAGCGACGACGCACAGCGCGGTGGCCGCGACGCGGCGGATGCCGAACCGCTCCATCAGCGCGGCGGCGAAGGGCGCGAAGAGGCCGTACAGGACGAGGTTGACCGAGACGGCGGACCCGATCGTGGCGCGGGACCAGCCGAACTCTTCGTGCAACGGATCGATCAGGACGCCCGGCGCGGCGCGGAAGCCAGCGGCGGCGAGGAGTGCGACGAACGCGGCCGCCGCGACGAACCAGGCGCGGTGCAGGCGGCGGGCAGGACGAGTCTCAACGGTCACGAGCAGTGAGTCTGGTGCGCCGGAGGCCTCGTCGACAGTGGCCGGAAGGACACTATCCGAAAGGATCGGGCCAGCCGAGTAGGCTCTCGGCCATGCTCAGCCGACGTGTCCTGCCGGCCCTGTTGCTCCTCGGGCTGGTCGGCGGTTGCACCGCGGCACCCCCCTTGCCCGCGGCGGACGGGTTGCTCGCCGCCGCCAAGACGAACTTCGCCAAGGTCGCCAGCCTGCACTTCTCGGTCGGCGTCAACGGAGTGCTGCCCGGTCTGCCGATGACCAAGCTCGTCGGCAACGCGACCCTCCAACGCGGCGGGCAGGCGAGCGGCAGCGCGGAATTCACCGATCGGTCGTTCTCGTTCACCGTCGCCGGGCACACCGCGACCACGAAGGACACGAAGGGTCGCGAAACGAACGGCCCCATACCCTTCACCGTCGACCGGTTCCTCGGCCCGCACGGCGGTCTGATCCGTCTTCTCGACTCGCTCCAGCAGCCGAAAACCGAGATCCGCGAGACGATCCAGCACGTCGACGGCTATCGCGTCGGCGGAACCGTGCCCCAGGCGGTCGCGGCGAAGCTGGTACCGCAGATCCACGCCGACGTGAACGTGAAGATCTGGGTGACGGTCGCGGAACCGCGCCGCTTCGCGCGGATGTGGCTGCAGGTGCCACCGGCGACGGAGCGCGACAGTCCGGTGATGTACGAGGTGCTGTTGACCGACCAGCAGCCTTGACGACCTGGTTGGTGGCCCGCCGAAGCGAGCCACCAACCTCAGCTGGCCTTGCAGCGAGTCCCGTCCGGCGGCGTCGTGCCGTCGATCAGGTAGGCGGTGCCCGCCTTGTCGACGCACGCGTTGCCTTGCAGGAACACCGTGTGCTGCGTTCCCTCGAAGGTGAGCAGCGACCCCTTCAGCGCCTTCGCGAGGTTCACGCCCGCCTGGTACGGCGTCGCCGGGTCGTTCGTCGTCGAGATCGTCAGCGTCTTCGGCATGCCTTCGACGTTCGGCTCGTGCGGCTTCGACGTGTTCGGCACCGGCCAGAACGCGCACGCGTCACGGGCGGAGCTGGCCTGGCGGCCGTCGTCGAGGAAAGGCGCGGCCTTTACGTATTTCTCCTGGCCTTCGAGGATCTGCTTCGGGTCGGTGACTCGCGGGTCGTCGACACAGCGGATCGCGATGAAGGCGTCCTGTGTGGTGCCGTAGCTGCCGTCCGGATTGCGCTCGTTGTAGATGTCAGCCAGCTTCTCCAGCGTGGTGCCGCGCTGGAGCTTCAGCTCGTTCAGCCCGGTATTCAGGTACTCCCAGAGATTCTGCTGGTAGAGGGCCTGTATGGCACCGGTGGTGGCGTCGTCGTACGACAGCTTGCGACCGTCGCCGACCGGAACCGGGAAGTCGATCAGCCGGCGCGTGAGGTCTTGAAACTGCTTCGTCGCGTCAGCCGGGTTGTTGCCGAGCGCGCAGTCCTGACGCGCCGCACACCACTTCGCGAACTCGTTGAACGCACCGCCGAAGCCCTGGCCCTGCGCGACGAGCGAGTCCTCCGGGCTCTGCGTCGGGTCGACAGCGCCGTCGAGGACGAGCGCGCGCACGTTCTTCGGGAAGGTCTCCGCGTACGTGGACCCGATGCGCGTGCCGTACGAGTAGCCGAGGTACGTGAGCTTCTCGTCGCCGAGGACGCTTCGCAGCACATCCATGTCTTTGACGACGTCGCGAGTACCGACGTGCGCGAGCATGTCGTCGCCGTACTTCGTCCGCTGTGTGCACTTCGCGGCGAAGTCCTTCTGCTCCGCTTCCTGCTTCGTGACGCCCGCGGGAGAACCGTCGGTCTCGCTGTCGTCGGCGCGGTCGGCATCGCGCTCGGGTCCGGTCAGACATTTGATCTGCGGTTCGCTCGCACCGATGCCTCGCGGGTCGAAGCCGACGAGATCGAACCGGTCGCCGAGATCGGACTTCGACACCTGGTCCATCAGGCCCGCCGCGGCGACCATGCCCGAAGCGCCCGGTCCGCCCGGGTTCACCACGAGCGAACCGATTTTCTGGCCGGGATCGCTCGCGCGGTGCCGCAGCACGCCGATGGTGATCGTCTGCCCGTCCGGTTTGTCATAGTTCAACGGAACGGTGAGGCGGCCGCACTCGATTCCCTGCGCCTTGAACGCCGACCGGGCGTCGGCCGAGGTCGCGTAGGGTGCACACGCGGACCAGGACACGCTCTGCCCGTAGAACCGCTCCAGTCCGGCGGGCACCGGGCCCACCGGCGCGTGCGATTCGACCGTCGGCGCGAGTGCGGATTGGCCGGGCTTCGACGAGCACGCCACGAGCGTGGTCGCGAGCAGGCCGGCAGCCGCTAACGCGACGAACGGATGGACTTTCGGGCTGGCGCTGGGATGACGTGGCACGGTTTGATCGTGCCATCCGGGCGCGGAACTCGAACGCACCGTCGGTGCGTTGGGCAGTGCGGGTGCGACCGGAGACACATCGACACGAGGAGACCAGGGGTGGCACTGATCAGCCGAGTGGGCAAGCGGCTCCGCCGGATCATCCAGCGGCCGGGCAGCGTCGAGCTGACCCGCTACGAAGCGCTGCTGCCCGCCGTCGAGAAGCTCGAGCCGGAGCTGGAAAAACTCGAGAACGCCGAGCTCACCGAGCGCGCGGGCAAGCTGCGGGACGCCATCGGCGGGGCCGCCTCGTTCACCGACAGCCAGCTGATCGAGATCTGCGCGCTCGGCCGCGAGGCCGCCCGGCGCGAACTCGGCGAGCGGGCCTTCGACGTGCAGTTGCTCGGCACCATGGGCCTGCTCACCGGCCACGTCGTGCAGATGGAGACCGGTGAGGGCAAGACGCTCGCCGGTGCGCTGGCCGCCGCCGGGTACGCGCTGCGCGGCCGCCGCGTGCACGTGGTCACGGTCAACGACTACCTCGCCCGCCGCGACGCGGAGTGGATGGGCCCGGTGTACGACCTGCTCGGCGTCACCGTCGGCTGGGTCGAACCGGCGCACTCGAAGGAGGAGCGCAAGGAGGCCTACGGCAAGGAGGTCACCTACGGCGCGGTCGCCGAAATCGGCTTCGACGTGCTGCGCGACCGCCTGGTCACCCACCCCGACGACCTGGTGCAGAAGGCCCCCGAGGTGGCGATCGTCGACGAGGCCGACTCGGTGCTGGTCGACGAGGCGCGCGTGCCGCTGGTCATGGCCGGTTCGATCGACCACAACGACGCCGACGAGGAGGTCGCCAAGATCGTCCGGCGGCTGCGGCTCGGCCTGCACTACGAAACCGACTCCGAGGGCCGCAACGCGTGGCTGACCAGCGCGGGCGCGTCGGTCGTGGAGAAGTCGCTCGGCGGCGTCGACCTGTACGACGAGTCCGGTTCGGACCGGCTCGCCGCGGTGAACGTCGCTCTGCACGCGCACGCCCTGCTCACCCGGGACGTCGACTACCTGGTCCGCGACGGCAAGGTGCAGCTGATCAACGCCGCCCGCGGCCGCGTCGCCGAACTGCAGCGCTGGCCGGACGGCCTCCAGGCCGCGGTCGAGGCGAAGGAGCAGGTCACCGCCACCGACCGGGGCGAAATCCTCGACTCGATCACCGTGCAGGCGCTGCTCGCGCGCTACCCGGAGGTCGCGGGCATGACCGGTACCGCGGTGGCGGTCGCCGAGCAGCTGCGCGAGTTCTACAAGCTCGAGGTCGCGGTCATCCCGCCGAACACCCCGAACGTCCGCGAGGACCAGCCGGACCGCGTCTTCGCCTCGCCGTCGCAGAAACTGCGCGCGATCGAGGAGGAAATCCGGACGGTGCACGAGACCGGGCGGCCGATTCTCGTCGGCACCCAGGACGTCGCCGAGTCCGAGGAGCTGGCGGAAAAGCTGGCGAAGGTCGACCTGCCGTGCGTCGTGCTGAACGCGCGCAACGACGCGGAAGAGGCCGCGATCATCGCCGAGGCGGGCAAGAAGGGCGCGGTCACCGTGTCCACGCAGATGGCGGGCCGCGGTACCGACATCCGGCTCGGCGGCAGCGACGGCGCGTCCCGCGAAGAGGTCGCCGAACTGGGCGGCCTGCACGTGATCGGCACCGCGCGGTATCCGTCGAGCCGGCTCGACGGGCAGCTGCGCGGCCGGTCCGGACGGCAGGGCGACCCGGGCAGCGCGATCTTCTTCGCGAGCCTCAACGACGACCTGGTGCTGTCGAACGCGCCGGACCTGCCGGACGGCATCGACGCGGACACCGAGACCGGCGAGATCACCGACCCGGCCGCGCACCGGCAGCTCAACCACGCCCAGCGCGTCGCCGAGGGCGTCGACCTGGAAATCCACCGCAACACCTGGCGCTACACCCGGCTGATCGAGCGGCAGCGCGCCGAACTGCTGGAACACCGCGACAAGGTGCTGCACACCGGGCTCGCCGCGGAGGAACTGGAGCAGGCGCAGCCGGAGAAGTTCGCCGAGCTGAAGGAAAAGCTGGACGACTCCGACCGGCTCGAGCAGGTGTGCCGCGAGGTCCGGCTGTTCCACCTCGACCAGCTGTGGTCGGACCACCTGGCGTACCTCACCGACGTGCGCGAGAGCATCCACCTGCGCGCGCTGGCCCGCGAGACGCCGCTGGACGAGTTCCACCGCGCGGCGATCCCGGAGTTCCACAAGATCATCGCCGAATCCGCCTCGCGCGCGGCGAAGACGCTCGAGGAAGCCGAGATCACCGACAACGGCCTCGACCTCGCCGAGGTCGGCGTGCGGCGCGCGAACACGACGTGGACGTACCTGGTGCACGACAACCCGTTCGACTCGGACTTCGAGCAGACGGTCAAGAAGGTGCGCAGCATGATGCGGATGAAGAAGTCCTGATTCCTTCTTTCGGAGGGCCCCTCGCCCTTTCGGAGGGCCCCTCGCCGCGGGTGAGGGGCCCTTCGCCGTTCTCTGGCTCACCTCTGCGTAGTTTCTGTCGGCGCGGTGGGACAGAATGGCGGCATGCCGCAACTGCGCATCGCACTGGCCCAGGTCAACACCACCGTCGGCGACATCGACGGGAACACCGCGCTCACCGTCGAGTGGACCCGCAAGGCCGCCGAGGCGGGCGCGCACGTCGTCGTGTTCCCGGAGATGTCCCAGACCGGTTACCCGGTCGAGGACCTCACCCTCCGGCGCACGTTCGCCGACGCGTCCCGGCGCTCGGTGACCGAACTGGCACGCCGGCTCGACGAGGCGGGCTGCGGCGAAGTGCTCGCGTACGTGGGCTACCTCGACCACGACGAGATCGGCCCGCGCGACGCCGCGGCGGCGCTCTACCGCGGCGAGGTCGTGGCTCGGCAGTTCAAGCACCACCTGCCGAACTACGGCGTGTTCGACGAGCACCGGTATTTCAAACCGGGCACCGAACTCGAAGTGCTGCGCTTGCACGGCGTCGACATCGGCATGGTGATCTGCGAGGACATCTGGCAGGACGGCGGTCCGATCTCCGCACTGGGCAAGGCCGGGGTCGACCTGGTGGTCGCGCCGAACGCGTCGCCGTACGAACGGTCGAAGGACGAACAGCGGCTGCCGCTGATCGCCCGCCGCGCGGCTGAAGCGGGCGCGCCGCTGGTGTACACGAACCAGGTCGGCGGCCAGGACGACCTGGTTTTCGACGGCGACTCGCTGGTGGTCGGCGCGGACGGGACGCTGCTCGCGCGGGCACCGCAGTTCGTGGAGCACCTGCTGGTGCTGGACTTGGACCTGCCCGCTGCGAACGCGGCCGCCACGGGCTCCTTCGACGGGCTGGAAGTGCACCGGCGGGTTTTGAACGACTCGCCGCTGGTCGAATACTCGCCGCTGGTCGCTCCGACGATCAGCGAACCGCTGTCGGACGAGGCCGAGGTCTGGTCGGCGCTGGTCGTCGGCTTGCGCGACTACGTGCACAAGAACGGCTTCTCGACGGTCACGTTCGGCTTCTCCGGCGGAATCGACTCCGCGGTCTGCGCGGCGCTGGCGGCGGACGCACTCGGCGGCGACAACGTGTACGGCGTTTCGATGCCGTCGAAGTACTCGTCCTCGCACTCGCGGGATGACGCTTCGGACCTGGCGGAACGGATCGGCGCACACTACCGGGTCGAGCCGATCGGCGAGATGGTCGACGTTTATGTCAACCAGCTGCAGCTGACCGGGCTCGCGGAGGAGAACATCCAGGCGCGGGTGCGCGGGATGCTGCTGATGGCTCTGTCCAATCTGGACGGACACCTGGTGCTGGCGACCGGCAACAAGACCGAACTGGCCGTCGGCTACTCGACCATCTACGGCGACGCGGTCGGAGCGTTCGCGCCGATCAAGGACCTGTTCAAGACGCACGTGTGGCAGCTGGCGCGGTGGCGGAACGAGGAGGCGGCCAAGCGCGGGGAAACGCCGCCGATCCCGGAAAACTCGATCACGAAGCCGCCTTCGGCTGAGCTGCGGCCGGACCAGAAGGACTCGGATTCGCTGCCGGATTACGAACTTCTGGACGATGTCCTGGACGATTACGTCGAGAACGACCGCGGGTACGCGGATCTGATCGAGGCGGGGTTCGATCCGGAGACGATCGACCGGGTCGTGCGGATGGTCGACCGGGCCGAGTACAAGCGGCGGCAGTATCCGCCGGGCACGAAGATCACCTTCAAGGCGTTCGGGCGGGACCGGCGGCTTCCGATGACCAATGGCTGGCGGGAACGGAAGTCCTGATCGGGGGTTCCGGCTCGATTGTGCTTGGCCGCGGTTGGCGGGGTTGCCTGCCACGGTTGGGCTGCTGAGTTCCGGCGCGGTTTGCCGGGCTCTTGTCAGGCTGTAGATGGCTGGATTTCGGCACGCTGGCGGAGGTCTCAGGTGCCGACCAGCGTCTCGAGCACGCTTTGCCGAGTTTCCGGCCTCTGCCTGACCGGGTTGGCGGGGAGCCGGACGCGGCTGGCTGGGCGAACCAGGCTGATCGGGATTTCCGGCTCGGCCGACCAGTTTCAGCTCGGCTGGCTGAGACCTCAGGCGCTGGCAGCTCCCGCCGGACACCATCGGTCGCGTTGCTGAATGCAGGGGCGGTGCCGCGGGCTGGCTTTCCGGTGCCGCGGGCAAGTCTTCGTCTTCGGCCGCGAAGATGATCAGCTGCCGCGGGTCGGCCGGGGGCTCCAGGGTCGTGTCGTTTTCTCGCCAGTTTCTGTCGGTGCCGGGTCGTACGCTGGGCAGATGACGGTTGGGTACACGGTGTTCGACACCCCGATCGGGGCGTGCGGCCTCGCCTGGCGGGACGGTGCGGTGATCGGAACCGCGCTGCCGGGGAGTACGGCGGAGCGGACGCGCACACACCTCGCGAAGCGCTTCCCGGACGCGGTGGAATCACCGGTGCCGGACGAACTGCGTGCGGTGGTGGAGGATGTCGTCGCGCTGCTGTCGGGAGAGGCTCGCGATCTGCGCGCGGCTCCGTTGGATTACCGGGATGTGCCGGACTTCAACCGGCGCGCGTACGACGTCGCGCGTGCTATTCCGCCCGGGAAGGTGCTGACGTACGGGGACATCGCGCATCAGCTGGGTGCACCGGGCTCCGCGCAGGCTGTCGGGCAGGCGATGGGGAGCAATCCGTTTCCGATCATCGTGCCGTGCCACCGGGTTTTGGGCGCGGGCAAGAATCCTGGCGGCTTTTCGGCACCGGGCGGGGTCGAGACCAAACGGCGGATGCTGGTGATCGAAGGGGCGTTTCCGGAGGAGCCGATGTTGTTCTGACGCGTCGGCTACGGAAACCCCGGCGGAATGCCTTGGCCTGCCTGGAGCTTGGGCGCACTCGGCCGGATTCCAGCCGCACCCCCAGTGCCGCTGGACGCCAACCGAGCGCACCACCCCCAACCGGCTATCTCGCGCAGCCGAACGACCAGGCCACCCAGCTCCGACCGTCAGCCTCCCGAGGGCAGCCGCGCCAGACCGCCGCCGAGGGCCACGCCAACTCCCGGATCAACCGGGTGGCCGCTGCAGACCGCCGACCGACGGAGCCGTGCTCGGCAGCCGCGCCCGATTCCTCGACTCCCAACAGCCGTGCGAGAAACCCGGTCCGGACGACTCCGGCGCAGCTGCCCGCGTGACCAGCCCGTCGACCGAGCCGACCCGAACCAGGCCGGACCCGCCGGAATCCGGCTCGGGCGACTCCGGCATGGCTCGAGCGATCGCCTCGCCAACCGACGAAGTGGCGCCGGTCCAGCGTGCTCGCCAGCCAGACCGCCAACAGCCGTCCGAGAAACCCGGCCCGGACGGCTCGGGCCTCAGTTGCCCGAGCGGTCAGTCCGCCCACCCGCCCGAGCAGTTCCCAGTAACCCGCCCAGGCAGCCAAACCAGCCCAACCGCAATCGAAAGCCGAGAAACCCCGCCTGGATGACTCCGGTGCCAACGAGCGACTGACCCCGCCGCGCTATTCAGCTCATTCGGCCGGTTTCCAGGGCTTCAGCCAGTCCGTCTCCGGCCAGCCTTCTGCCGCCGCTTGCAGGGGCATGGCGGTGGCTCCGTCCAGGGACTCGCGGACGATGTCGGCATGGCCGGCGTGTCGGGCGGTTTCCTCGATCAGGTGCAGCAGCACCCAGCGCACGGACCAGGCGGACGCGTCGTCCGGGTACCAGGGCACGCCCTTCGGGATGGGGACTTCCTGGTTGAGGTCCGCGATCCCGGCGATGACCTCTTCGGTGCGGACGGCGACCCGGTCGTAGGCGCCGATCGCCGATTCCAGCGTCTCGTCCGGGCCGAGGCGGTAGTTTTCCTGGTAGGTCGCCACGCTTTCGGCGAAGGGCTTCGGCTCGATTTTCAGCACCAGGTCTATCCAGCCGCTTTCGGTGGACGACACGTGTTTCAGCAGGCCGCCGACGCTCAGGGCGCTCGCGCTGGGCACGGCGCGCGCCTGGTCGTCGGTCAAGCCGTACGTGGCGATCTTCATCGCCTGACGCTGTTGTGCCAGGAAACCGAGCAAACCGCCGCGTTCGTCGGGGGTCGGGGAGACTTTGCCAGCCATGGTGGCCTCACTTCCGGTGTCTGTTGCTCCGCAGCATCGCACCCGCCACCGACAATTTTCGGCCGCGGACCGGAACCGGGGTCTGCACGACGTACGCGCCGCCGATCACGACCTGCGCCGCGTGTACCAGGAGCTGCACCCGGGTGAAGACGCCTTCCAGGTGCCCGGCCAGCGTCGACGCCACCACCAGCGCCCACGCGACCAGCACGAGCACCAGGCAAGCCACCGCGCAGGCGCGCCAGCCGGACGGCCACCAGAAGACGAGGCTCAACGCCCCGACGGCGACGGCCGCGCTCAGCAGATAGGGAGTCACCACGGTCTCCGGGACCCCGGCGTACACCATCAGCATGATCCCGAACGCTGACACCGAAACCGAGGTCAGCCGCCCGCTCCAAGTTGCTGGCGCGAGCCGCATGAGGGCGGGTCCGGTGAAGAAGAAGGCCAGACCGCCGATTCCCGTCGCGACCGAGAAGACCGGTTGCGCGTAGAACAGATCCCAGACCGGCTGTTCGGTCAGCGAGACCCCGGTCTGCATGAAGAACTCCAGCAGCCACGCGGAATACCCCGCCAAACCGAGTCCGAGCAGGACTATCAAAGCCACCCGCGCAGCACGCACTTGCCCACCCTAAGCGAATCTCTGCGACGAAGTGCCGGATGGTGTCACACCCGTGACTTCCCAGAGGTTCCGGACACCATCCGCTACCACGAACTCACGCACCGAATCCCTGGTGGAGGTTACCGGATCGTGGTTGGCGGACGGCCAATACCCGCCTCGGCACCGGGGGATCAGGTTCGGCCGAGCTTGGCGAGGGCAGGGAGTGGCGGCCGGGCTTGGCCACCGACGACGGCTGGTCGCGGGAACGGCCGGGGCGGCTGCCGCGGGAGACGCCTGGATCCGCTCGGGACAAGAGACGGCCGGGGCAGCCGACGACCGGCTGCGGCTGCTTGCCCGCGATTGCCGGGGTCCGCGGGCTGACGGGAGGAACGGATTCCGGCGGCCGAGGATTCGCGAGCAACTGGCGATGCGGCCGCAGACGCCGGGAGCAAATCAGCGCCCCCAGCCCCAATGCCAGGGCTTGAAGGCACCACGCCGGGAAGCGGTCAAGGCCCGTCTGCCCAGGACGAAAGGCTGGCAAACCCAGGCTGGCTCGTCACTGGCCAGCCGATGGCAAGAGCCGCATTGTCGTCTGCGAGGGGAACCTGAAGGAATCTGATTCCCTCAGGACTCCCCGCACGACCCGGTCAAGGAGCGCGGAACCAGCCCTCACCCCTGCGGGCGGACGAACGGAAAGAGCACCGTCTGCCGGATGGACGTTCCGCTCAGCATCATCAGCAGGCGGTCCACTCCGAGGCCCAGTCCGCCGGTCGGGGGCATGCCGTGTTCCAACGCCAGCAGGAAGTCCTCGTCCAGCTCCATCGCCTCGACGTCACCGCTCGCGGCGCGCAGCGACTGTGCCTCCAACCGGCGGCGCTGTTCCAGCGGGTCGGTCAGCTCCGTGTACGCGGTTCCGACTTCCGAGCCGAACGCGATGAGGTCCCAGCGTTCGGCCAGGAGCGGGTCGATCCGGTGCTGGCGAGTCAGCGGGGAGACCTCGGTCGGGTAGTCCGTGTAAAACGTCGGCAGGACCGTCGAGCCTTCGACCAGGTGCTCGTGTGCCTTCAGGACCAGGTCGCCCGCGCTGGCTTCCTCCGGAACCGGGACCCCGGCGGCGGCGCACAGTTTTCGCAAGGTCGCGACGGGCGTGTGTGAGTCGACTTCCTCGCCCAAGGCGTCCGAGACGGCTTTGTGCACCGGGATCACGGGCCAGTCGCCGGAGATGTCATGTTCGACGATGCGGCCGTCGGCGTCTGGGCGTCGCACGATCTGTGCGCCGTACGCGGCTTCGGCGGCGTACTGGATCAGGTCGCGCATCAGGTGGCGCATCGCGTTGTAGTCCGCGTACGCCTGGTACGCCTCCAGCATCGTGAATTCCGGGTTGTGGGTCGCGTCGACGCCCTCGTTGCGGAAGTTCCGGTTCAGCTCGAAAACCCGCTCGACGCCGGCCACGCACAGGCGCTTCAGGTACAGCTCCGGAGCGATCCGCAGGTACATCCGCATGTCGTACGCGTTGATGTGCGTGACGAACGGCCGTGCGTTGGCGCCACCGTGGATGGCTTGCAGCATGGGGGTTTCGACTTCGAGGAAGTCGCCCTGGTGCAGGCGTTCGCGGACGGCGCGGACGACCGTCGAGCGCAGGCGGAGCATATTCGCGGAGTCGGGGTTGACCGCCAGGTCCAGGTAGCGCTGACGGACGCGCGTCTCCGGGTCGGTGAGGCCCTTTCGCTTGTCCGGCAACGGGTGCAGGCACTTCGCGGTGATTGTCCATTCGTCCACGAGCACCGACAGCTCGCCGCGGCGGGAGGTGATGACCTCGCCGCTCACGCCGACGTGGTCGCCGAGGTCGACGCCGGTGCGCCAGCCGGTCAGGTCGAAGACCTTCGCGTCGAGCATCAGCTGCAGTTCGCCGGAGAAGTCCTTGATCCGCGCGAAACACAGCCCGCCGAGGGTGCGCAGGGCAAGCACCCGTCCGGCCACCCGGACGCGTTTTCCGGTGTGAGAGTCCGGTTCCAGTCCGGAAAACGAGTGCACGATGTCGCCGAGGTGGTCTTCGCGGGAGAAGCCGACCGGGTACGGGTCCACCCCGAGTTCCCGCAGTTTGTCCACTTTGGCCACTCGCACGCGGACCTGTTCCGGACGGCGCTTGGCGCGCGGCACGACCTGTGCCGCTTCCTCGTCGATCCGCCGGACCTGTGCGACGAAGTCCTCCCCCACGTTCTCCAGGCGCAGCGACCGCGCGCGTCCGGTGGGCACGAAGCCCTCCAGCGCGCCCGCGACGATGCCGACTCGCGGGAGCCGCCGTGCCGAGGAGTAGCAGAGGAACCGCGGTTCCCACTCCGGGCCGTACTTGGCGTTCGACCGGTACAGCGACTCCAGTTGGAAGAACCGCGACGCGACGCCGAGCACCGCCCGCCACGCGCGCAGTACCGGACCAGCGCCGATCCGCTCGCCTTCGGAGAACACCGCGCGGAACATCGCGAAGTTCAGCGAGATCCGCTGTGCGCCGATGTGCTGGGCGGCCGAGACGACTTCGGCGACCATGAACTCGTTGAGCCCGTTTTCGGCGTCCCGGTCGCGGCGCATCAGGTCGAGGGAAAGGCCTCGGCGGCCCCACGGAACGAACGACAGCAGGCCGCGCAGTTCGCCGCGCGCGTCGTACGCCTCGACCATCACGCTGCGGCCGTCGCTCGGGTCGCCGAGCCGACCGAGCGCCATCGAAAAGCCTCGTTCGGTCTCGTCGACGCGCCATTGCTGCGCGCGGGCGAGCAACTGCACCATCTCGTCTTCGGGGATTTCGCTGTGCCGCCGGACCTGCGCGGTGTACCCGGCGCGCTGGATCCGTTTCACTGCCTGCCGCACGGACTTCCGTTCGGGGCCGGTAAGCGAGAACTCGCGGACGTCGAGGACTGCTTCGTCGCCGATCTGCAGCGCGCGCAGCCCCGCGGCGGCGTACACCTTCGCGCCCTTCTCGCTCGCGCCGAGCACACCTGGCGTCCAGCCGTACGTACGCGCTTCGTGGAGCCACGCCTGCACTGCATCCGGCCATGCGTCCGGATCGCCGATCGGGTCCGCGCTCGCCACGGTGGTCCCGGCGAGCACACGGTACGTCACCGCGGCGCGGCCGTTGGGCGCGAACATGACGCTCTTGTCGCGACGCGTAGCGAAGTAGCCGAGAGAGTCGTCTTCGCCGAACTCCCCCAGCAGACGACGCAACTGCAGCTCTTCGTCGTCTGTCCGAATGCGACGGCTGCGTACGCCGCGAAAGAGCGTGTACAGGGCAGCGGTGGACACGAAGGTCGCGCCAAGGTCGAGAACCACGTCGATCCACGCCGGGCCCTCGCCGACGCCGATCCGGCGCAACTGCAGGTTTTCGCCGGTGGCGTGGTTGACCACCCAAGCGAAGCGCTCCCACGCGTCGCCAAGACTGCCCGGGAACACCTCGGTGAGTGCCCAGCCGAGCACGATCACCCCGAGGAACCCGACGAACAGCACGGTGAGCCCGTTCCACCAGGCGCCAGGGGCGAGCCGCGCGGGGAACGCGGGCCGCAGCGACAGCAGGAAGACGATCAGCAGGATCGAGATCGCGTCGGCGATGGCGAGCGCGCCGACCTGGGTCGGGATGTGGCGCATCTGCCGGGCAGTGAGGGTCAGCAGGTCGGGAGCCCACAGCAGCAGCGCCTGAAGGACCAGCGTGGTCACCAGGCCGGCGACCTGGAACAGCACGAGCACGTACAGCGCGGCCTTCTTGCGCCTGCGCAGCGCCGCCCCGAGCACGACGAGCAGCAGCACGATCACCAGGCTCGAACTGGTCGGCACGCTCACCACGCCGAATGCCATGTCGATGCCGTTCAGCAAGTGCCCGTGCCGTCCGCCTGCCAGCAGCAGCACGACCGAGAAAAGCGCTGCGAGCTGCACGACAGTGGCCACGAGACCGCCGGCGCGGGCCTTCCAGCCGAGGCTGCGCGGGCGGGAGCTCACTGGGGTTCCCATTGGATCCTTCCTGGGCGGCGCAGCCGCTCCGTTGAGGGAGGCGGTGGGGCGGCAGCCGGGCTTTCTTGCGGCGCGACCGTTAGGGGACGCGCCGGACCTTCTCACCACCGAGCGCATATCGGCCCGATGCCTATCAAGACGTCACAGGAGGCAAAACGGTTGTCGCTACCCGGCCGTGTGAAGCTGGTCGCACGACCTTGGGGCCCTCCGGCGCGCGTGTCACGCTGTGTCCGGTACTGACTCCACGACCCGGGGACCTCAGCGAGGCCTCGAGGGAAGGACGGTCGACGACGATGTCTGCCCAGTCTGCCCACCCCGACGGCGCCGCCGGCGAGGTGGCCGCCCCTTACGGAACCGGCCCCGCGACGGGAGCCGGGCCGGCCAAGCCGCGAAAAGTCCGGATTCACCATCTGCGCGAGCTGAAGGACCGCGGCGAACCGTGGCCGATGCTCACCGCTTACGACATGTATACCGCCGAGCTTTTCGACGAAGCAGGCATCCCCGTGCTGCTGGTCGGCGACTCCGCGGCGAACAACGTGTTCGGTTACGACACGTCGCTGCCGGTCACCGTCGACGAGCTGCTCCCGCTGGTCCGCTCGGTCACCCGGGCGGCGAAACGGGCGCTCGTGGTGGCCGACCTGCCGTTCGGCTCCTACCAGCTTTCCCCGGAGCAGGCGCTGGCCACGTCCGTCCGGTTCATGAAGGAGGGCCGCGCGCACGCGGTCAAGCTCGAAGGCGGGCACCGGTTCGCGGCGCACGTCGAAGCGCTCACCTCGGCCGGGATCCCGGTCATGGGCCACATCGGGTTCACCCCGCAGAGCGAGCACAATCTCGGCGGCTACCGGGTGCAGGGGCGCGGCGAAGCGGCGGAGAAGCTGCTCGCCGACGCGCTGGCGCTGCAGGAAGCCGGCGCGTTCGCGGTCGTGATGGAGATGGTCCCCGCCGAAGCGGCGAAGCGTGTCACGCACGAGCTGAAGATCCCGACGGTCGGCATCGGAGCCGGTCCGGACTGCGACGCCCAGGTGCTGGTCTGGCAGGACATGGCCGGGCTGCGCCGCGGCAAGGCGCCGCGGTTCGTGAAGCGGTACGCCGACGTCGCCGGGGTGCTGCAGAGTGCCGCGACGGCGTTCGCCGAGGACGTCCGGCGCGGCGAATTCCCGGCGCCTGAGCACGCGTTCCACTGAGCTGCCTCGTGAGTGCCGGTGCGAGCCGGCACTCACGAGCGGCGGAACCGTTCGGCGAGTTCCGGATCGTTCTCCCACCACAATCCCTTCGCCGGCGCCTCGCCTGCCGCTGCCTCCTCGTCCAATTTCCGGTCGAGCCGTTTCGCCCGTTTTTCGTCGTCGCGCGCCCACCTGATGAAGAGCGCGCCGACGAACGGCAGCCCGGCGACGTCTCCGCCGATCCACAGCACGCCCGCGCCGATGATCTGGTCCGTGCGCCGGTCCGGGCCCCAGTCGCGGTGCACGGCGTCGTAGTGCGCGGGCGCGAGCAGCGGGCCGAGCCACAGCACGAGGCCGAGCGCGCCGTCGAACACCACTTCGGTGAACGAGATCCACACTGACACCAGGTGCGAGCCGTTGCGCGGCGTCGGGTCGAGCTGTACGCGGCTGTAGAAGTACAGGAAACCGGCCAGTACGAGCGCTACGCGTACGAGGCCGCCGACGACCGCCGAGTCGAGCGAAAGCTCGTACAGCGGTGTCAGGTAGATGAGCAGGAACGGCGCGATCAGCACCACGGTGACGCACAGCGGGAACGTGATGAACTGCGCGAAGCGGCCACGGCCGTGCGTACGCAGCCAGGTGGCGAGTTTGGGCGGCGCGGTGCGCATCAGCAGCGTCACGGGCGCGCCTAGCGCCAGAAGCAGCGGCGTGACCATTAGCAGGACTGTGTTCTGCGTGGCGCGGACCCAGAACAGCGTCGTGTCGTACACGCCGAGGAACGAGCACGTGACGAGGACGAGCGTGGCCAGCCCGGAGAGGAACGCTGTGGTCCGCCCCGCTGACCACTCCTGACGGCGGGCCGCGGCGACGTACCCGACGCCTAGCGCGAGCGCGACGACCACGGCCGGGACGTCGAAGGTCCAGGCCGTGAACAACGTCGATCCGCTCAGCGGCGGCAGGTCAGGCACGATTTCGATGCGTTCAGTGTGCACCCGGCGAAATTGCGCCTTACGCCGCCCCTGACACCGCGAAGAAGATCAGGCTGCCGATTCCGGCGACGGCGCAGTAGATGGCGAAGGGGGTCAAGGTGCGCGTTTCAAAGTATTTCGTCAGAAAACGGACAGAAATGTAGGACGCGATGAACGCCACCACGCTGCCGACCAGTGCCGGACCGAGCGACGGCTTGTTCTCCGGCGTGAAGAGCGTCGGCATCTTCAGCGCGCCCGCGGCGAGGATCACCGGCGTGGCCAGCAACCAGGCGAACCGGGCGGCGTCCTCGTGGTCGAGCCCGCGCCGCAGACCGGCCACCATGGTGATGCCGGAGCGGCTGATTCCGGGCAGCAGAGCCAAAATCTGCGCCGAACCGATGAGCACGGCCTCTTTCACGCTCAGCTTCGACAGCCGGAGGTCGGTGGCCTCGTCGACGGTCACCGCGCGCATCACCATAGTGTCCTCGGCGCTGAAGTCGATCGTCTCCTCCTCGCGCGCGACCGCCGTCTTGGGCTTCCGGGAGAACTTCTCCGCGGCGTAGAGCACACCGCCGTTGAGGGCGAGGAAGATCGCCGACGGCACCGGTTTGCCGAGGACGTCGCGCAGCAGGCTTTCCAGCAGCAGCCCGGCGATCCCGACCGGGATCGTGGCGAGGATGAGCAGCCACGCGAGCCGCTGGTCGGCCGTGCGGACCTCACGACGGCGGATCGACGTCCACAGGCCGGTGACGATGCGCACCCAGTCGCGCCGGAAGAAGAGGATCAGCGCGATCGCGGTGGCGACGTGCATCGCCACGAGCACGGCGAGGTACGGCGAATCCTTCCCGATGCTCAGGTCGCGTCCCCAGCTTCCGCCGACGAGCGCGGGCAACAGGACGCTGTGCCCGAGACTGGACACCGGAAACAATTCCGACACGCCTTGCAAAGCGCCGACGACAATGGACTCGAGGTAGCTGACCGCGGACATTCACGAAGCCTTTCTCGCCGCAGTTCGGGCATTCCGCGGAAAAGCTACCGAGGACCGGGTTAACTCCGAGCAAGCCGGGCGGGAACAGAAGCAGGCGACACTTTCCGGCCACGCTTTGTTCACTCTGTTCACATCCATGAACATCAATCATGTACTTGACCAGTGTTCTCTCGATGTCTTAGCGTGAGCGCACGCCGCATCCGAAGTCATCGAGCCTCGACGAGGAGGGTTGGAATGCGCGTCCGCGATCGAGTTCTGGCAGCAACCGCCGGAGCCGCAGCACTGCTCGCACTCGCCACACCCGCGGCGTCCGCCGGGACCGTCCCGGTGAAGAATTCCGCCGAGCTGAAGACGGCGCTGGCCTCGGCCAAGCCGGGCACCACGATCCAGCTGGCCGCGAACACCACCTACACCGGCAACTTCAAGGCCGCCGCCAGCGGCACCGCGAACGGGCGGATCACGCTCACCGGCCCGCGCAGCGCGGTCGTGCAGGCGTCCGGCGGCCGTACCATCGAACTGACCGGCAGCTACTGGACGCTGTCCGGCTTCACCGTCACCGGTGGCCAGAAAGGCGTGATGGCGCTCGGCGTCAACCACACGCTGGTCGACGGGCTCAAGGTGACCGGCATCGGCAACGAGGGCATCCACTTCCAGCACGGCAGCAGCGACAACGTCGTGCAGAACTCCGAAATCTCCGACACCGGCAAGGAAAACGGCGGTTTCGGCGAGGGCATCTACTTCGGTTCGGCCAAGAGCAACTGGCCGGACGGACAGCCCGATCACAGCGACCGCAACAAGGCGATCGGCAACAAGATCGGGCCTGACGTGCGCGCGGAGTCGATCGACGTCAAGGAAGGCACCACCGGCGGCGAACTGCGCGGCAACACCTTCGACGGCACCGGCCAGAGCGGCGAGAACTACGCCGACAGCTGGGTCGACGTGAAGGGCAACGGGTACCTGGTCACCGGCAACAAGGGCAGCAAGGTCTTCGTGCACGACGCCACCTACGGGTCGTTCGAGGTCCACGTGCAGCTCGACGGCTGGGGCAAGGACAACACCTTCTCGGACAACACCGCGGACGTGCAGGCGCCCTCGGCCTACGGTTTCTACGTGGTCAAAGCGGCCACCGGGAACAAGGTCTGCGCCAGCAACAAGGTGACGAACGCCGGGAAGGGCTTCGCGAACGTGGCCACGACACCAGGCTGCTGACCGCGATCACAGACGGGGGCCCGCTCAGCCCGGCGGCGGGGGCGGGCCCCCACCCACCTCCTCGTGAGTGTTCCTGCCGGTTCTCGCCGGCAGGAACACTCACGACCCCAGGTGTGGTGCGGCTGCCGGGGTTCGGGAAGAGTGTCCGGTATGGACGAGCTTTACCCGCCGATCCCGGTGCGCGCCGACGGAATGCTGGACGTCGGCGACGGGCACCGGATCTACTGCCAGGAAGCCGGCAACCCGCGGGGGAAGCCGGTGGTGGTGCTGCACGGCGGGCCGGGAAGCGGCACCGCCCCGATGACCCGGCGGCATTTCGACCCCGAGGCGTACCGGATCATCCTGTTCGACCAGCGCGGCGCCGGTCGCAGCACACCCAACGCGGGCGAAAGCTTGTCGGCGAATACGTTGTGGCACTTGGTATCCGACATGGAGCTGCTGCGCGAACGGCTGAACATCGAGCGGTGGCTGCTGTTCGGCGGGTCGTGGGGTTCGACGCTTGCGCTGGCGTATGCGGAAACCCATCCTTCGCGGGTGTCCGAAATGGTGCTGCGCGGGATCTTCACCGTGCGGCAACGGGAACTGGACTGGCTCTATCGTGGCGGGGCGGCGAATCTCTTCCCCGCGGAGTGGGACGCTTTCCTCGAGCCGCTGGACGAGCGGCAGCAGGAAGATCCGCTCGCCGGGTACGCGGAACTGCTGCACTCCCCCGACCGTGCGGTGCGCGAGCGGGCCGCGATCGCTTGGAGCGTCTGGGAAGGCGCGACGGTGGCCTTGCTGCCGCAACAGTCCTTTGTGAACCAATACGCGAATCCGCAGTTCGCGCTGACATTCGCTCGCCTTGCCGTGCACTACTTCCAGCAAGGCGCTTGGCTGGAAGAAGGCCAGCTGATCCGGGACGCCGGACGGCTCGCCGGGATTCCCGGAGTGTTGGTGCAGGGGCGTTACGACGCGGTGTGCCCGCCGATTACGGCATATCAGTTGCACCGCGCTTGGCCTGGTTCGACGTTGAAACTCACCGAATCCGCGGGGCACGCGGTCACTGATCCCGGCATTCTCGCCGCTCTCCGCGAGGCTACGGACGGCTTCCGCTGAAAGCCGTGAAGAGTTCCTTGAAGGAATCTGGTTCCCTCAAGGAGCCCTTCACGGACCTTCGGAGCTAGATCCGGCCGCCGCTGGAGCTGTCGCCGCCGGAAAGCCGCTGTGCCAGGTAAACCGGCACCGTCGAGACGATGATCAGCACCGCCGCGACCACGTTGACCACCGGGGCCTGGTTCGGGCGGAACAGGTTGTTGTAGATCCAGATCGGCAGCGTTTCCATGCCGGTGCCAAGGGTGAAGGTCGTCACGATGATCTCGTCGAACGACAACGCGAACGCCAGCAAACCGCCTGCCAGCAAAGCGGATCGCAGCATCGGGAACGTCACCAGGCGGAACGTCGTCATGCCGTCCGCGCCGAGGTCCATGGACGCTTCTTCGAGATTCCCGCCCATCCGGCGCAACCGGGCGACCACGTTGTTGAACACCACCACGATGCAGAACGTGGCGTGCGCGATGATCGCCGTCATCAGGCCGAGATCGAGGCCGAAGATCGTGCGGAACGCGTTGTTCAGCGCGATGCCGGTGACGATGCCGGGAAGCGCGATCGGCAGGATCACCAGCAGCGACAACGAGTTGCGCCCGAAGAACCGGTACTTCTGCAATGCGAACGCGGCCATCGTGCCGAGCACCAAAGCGATCGCGGTCGCCGAGAGCCCGGCGATGACGCTGGTCCACAAGGCGTGCAGGGCGCCCTCGTTGGTGATCGCCCGGCCCCACCATTCCAGGGTGAAGCTCTTGGGCGGCCAGCCGAACGTGGTGTCGGCGTTGACCGAGTTCAGCAGGACCACCAGCAGCGGGAAATAGATCACCGCGAATCCGATGCCGAGCGCGGTCCACAACAGCACCCGGGCGGGTTTCGACATCCGCACGGCGGTCTCCTAGAGGTTGTCCAGCGCACCGGTGCGACGCACCGCGGCCAGGTAGACGAGCATGATCACGACCGGAACCGTCGCGACGGTCGCGGCGAACGGCAGGTTGTTGGCCGCGCCGATGTTGTCGTACACGACGTTGCCGAGCATCTGCGAAGTACCGCCGACGATCTTCACCGCGATGTAGTCGCCGAGCGACAGCGAGAAGGTGAAGATCGAACCCGCGACGATCGCCGGGAACGTCAGCGGCAGGATCACCGAACGGAACGTGCGGAACGATTTCGCGCCGAGGTCGCCGGAAGCGTCCACCAAGGACGTCGGAAGCTTTTCGAGGCCCGCGTAGATCGGCAGGATCATGTACGGGAGCCAGAGGTAGGACAGCGTGATCACGGTCGCGGTGACACCGTATCCCGGGCCGGAGATGCCGAGCGGGTTCAGCAGCCAGTTGAGGACTCCGTTGCCGGACAACAGGGTCCGCCACGCGTACGCCTTCACCAGGTAGCTCGCCCACAGCGGCGTCATCACCATGATCACCAGCAGCCGCTGCGCCCGCGGCGAGGCGAGTTTGGCCATGGCGAACGCCATCGGGAACGCGATCACCGCGTCGATCACGGTCACCAGCAGCGCGATGCCGACGGTGCGGAACGTGATCGTGCGATAAACGGAATCACTGAAAAGAGTGACAAAGTTGTCGAAGGACCAGTCGGTGACCACCTTGCCGGTGAAGACGTCGGTGGACCAGAAGGCCGTGATGAAGAGGGCGGCGAGCGCGCCGAGGTAGGCCAGGCCGAGCCAGAGCATCGGCGCGGTGAGGAGAAGTCCGAGGCGCAGCTTGGGTTTGCGGTGGAAGAAAGCCGAGATGCGGTGACTCGGCGGGCTCACGGCGGTCATGTCTTAGCGCTTTCGGGTGTGGAAGGGAGAAAAGCCGAGGGCTGCGGGAACATTGGGGAGGGCCCGCAGCCCCCGGCGGGCTCGCGGATGCCGGCGCGGTGGGTACCGGCATCCGCGAGAGTCACATCAACCCTTGATCTCGGTCCAGGCCCGGGTCCAGTCGCCGTAGTCCTTGCACTTGACGTCCGTGCGGCCGTCGAGGCACTGCGGGATCGGCGTGGTCCAGTACTGGATCTTGGCGGCGTACGCGGCGTCGTTGGCGTGGTAGGTGTCGCACAGCGACTTGTCCTTGAACTCAGCACAGGCCTTGGAGTTCGCCGGGGCCTCCCCGAAGTACTCGGCGACCTGGGCGTTCACCTTCGGGCTCGTGATGTAGTCCATCCACTTGTACGCACACGTCTTGTGCTGCGACTTCGCGGAGACCATCCAGGTGTCCGACCAGCCGGTCGCACCCTCGCTCGGCACCGTGGCCGCGACCGGCGCGCCCTCGCTCTTCGCGAGGTTCACCGTCACCTGCCAGGCCGTGCCGATCACGCCGTCGCCGCTCTTGAGCGACTGCGTTTCCTTGAGGTAGTCCGACCAGTACTCCTCGACCAGCGGGCGCTGCTTCTTGAGCAGGTCCGTGGCGGCCTTGAACTGCTTGTCGTCCAAGGCGTACGGGTTCTTGATGCCGAGGTCGGGCTGGTGCGCCATCAGGTACAGCGCGGCGTCGGCGATGTAGATCGGCGAGTCGTAGGCGATGACCTTGCCCTTGAACTGCGACTTCTCGTCGAACATCGGCGACCACGACTTCGGCTCCGGCTGCACCTTGTCGGTGCGGTAGGCCAGGACGTTCGCGCCCCAGCCGTGCGGGATGCCGTAGGCGACGTTGTTGACGCTGTTCCACGACTTGTTCTTGAGGAACGGGTAAATGTCGTTGTAGTTCGGGACGAGCGCGGTGTTGACCGGCTCGACGTCACCCGAGGCGACGAGCCGCAGCGAGGCGTCGCCGGACGCGGAAACCACGTCGTACTGCCCGGTCTTCATCAGCGTCACGGCCTCGTCCGAGGTGCCGAACGGCTTGACGTTGACCTTGCATCCGGTCTGCTGCTCGAACGGCGTGACCCAGTTGACCTTCGGGTCGTTCGAGCCGTTTTCCGCGTAACCGGGCCACGCGAGCACGTTCAGCTGGCCTTCCGGCTGTCCGAGCTGCGTCAGCGCGTTCAGCTTCGGCGGCGTGAAGCCCTGTGCGCCCGGCGCCGACCCCGCTTTGGAGTCGGAGCCCGAGGTGCCGCAGGCAGCGAGCAGGAGGCTTACGCCGCACAGTCCTGCGAGCAGCGTCTTCCTGTTCTTCATAGCGAGAGAAACCTTCCCGTGAGGAACTAGCCGGCTTCGGGGACCCGGAAACTGTGTTCGCGGCGCCAGCGCAGGCGGACGCGACCGTCGGCGAACTCGGTCGGCTCGCTGGTGTTCTGGCGGACAACGGACAATTGGCCCCCGGCATCGAGCGCGACAGCGTAGCGCACCGTCGAACCGGCATAAACGACATCCGTAACCGAACCGGTCGCAGAAGTCTCTCCGGGACCGGCCGGAGACGCAAGGTCTCCGTCGATGCGGATCTTCTCCGGCCGGATGCTGTAGACGCCCGGCCTGCCGATCACCGCCTCGGCGCTGCGCCCGCTGAGCAGGTTCGATGTGCCGACAAACCCTGCTACGAAAGCACTTGCCGGGCGTTCGTAAACTTCGACCGGAGTACCGACCTGTTCGATGCGGCCCGCGTTGAACACGGCGATCCGGTCGCTCATGGTGAGCGCCTCGTCCTGATCGTGGGTGACGAAGACGAAGGTGATGCCGACCTCGCGCTGGATCTGCTTGAGCTCGACCTGCATGGTCTGGCGCAGCTTCAGGTCAAGTGCGCCAAGGGGTTCATCCAAAAGCAACACTTTCGGGTGATTTACGAGAGCGCGGGCGAGCGCGACCCGCTGGCGCTGCCCACCGGACATCTGCGACGGCTTGCGGTCGCCGAAGTCCTCCAGCCGCACCGTGCGCAGCGCTTCCTTCGCACGGTCGCGGCGCTGCGCTTTCGCGACCCGCTTGACTTTCAGGCCGTACTCCACGTTCTGCTGCACCGTCATGTGCGGGAAGAGCGCGTAGTCCTGGAAAACCGTGTTGACGTCGCGGTCGAACGGAGCCAGTTGGCTGACGTCCTTGCCTTCGAGTTCGATCGTGCCCGCGGTGGGCAGTTCGAACCCGGCGATCATCCGCAGCACGGTGGTCTTGCCGGAACCGGACGGGCCGAGCATCGAGAAGAACTCGCCGGGCGGGATGTCGAGGTCGACCCCGTCCACGGCGCGCACCTTGTCGAAGTGCTTTTCCAGTCCGGTGAGCCGGATCGCCGGCTGCCCGGTCTGCGGACGCCTTCCCGGCGGCCGGGTCTCGGCGGGGGCTTGATGGGGCATGACAGGCCTTCCGATGGATCTGGTCACGACGGCTACAGCGCACTCATCACGTGCTTGACGCGGGTGTAGTCCTCCAGGCCGTACAGCGAGAGGTCCTTGCCGTAGCCGGACCGCTTGAACCCGCCGTGCGGCATCTCGGCCACGAGCGGAATGTGCGTGTTGATCCACACGCATCCGAAGTCGAGCTTCGCCGAGAACTTCATGGCGCGCTGGTGGTCCTTGGTCCACACCGAGGAGGCGAGACCGTAGGGAACCCCGTTGGCGTGCTTGAGCGCTTCGTCGTCCTCGGTGAACCGCTGGACCGTGATGACCGGGCCGAAGACCTCGTTCTGGATGATCTCGTCGTCCTGGCGGAGACCGGAAACCACGGTGGCCTCGTAGAAATAGCCCTCGTCGCCGGATCGCCGTCCTCCACAGTGGACGGTCGCGTGCTCCGGCAGCCGGTCGATGAACCCGGAGACCTTTTCCAGCTGTGCGGCGTTGTTGAGCGGACCGAAGGCGACGTCCTCGCCCGTGCCGGTCTTGTTCGCCTCGGCCTGGCGGGTGAGCGCGTTGACGAAAGTGTCGTGCACGTCGTCATGGACCAGCACGCGAGTGGCGGCCGTGCAATCCTGGCCCGCGTTGAAATACCCGGCCGCGGCAATGGCTTCGGCGGCCGCTTCGAGATCGGCGTCCGGGAACACGATCACCGGTGCCTTGCCGCCGAGTTCGAGGTGCACGCGCTTGACGTCGTGCGCCGCCGAGCCGGCGACCTCGATGCCCGCTCGCACCGAACCGGTGATCGACACCATCGCCGGAATGTCGTGCTCCACCAACGCCCGTCCGGTGTCCCGGTCGCCGCAGATCACGTTGAACACGCCCGCGGGCAGGTGCTCGCCGCAGATCTCGGCGAGCAGCAGCGTGGAGGCGGGCGTGGTGTCGGACGGCTTGAGCACGATGGTGTTGCCCGCGGCGAGCGCGGGCGCGATCTTCCAGATCGCCATCATCAGCGGGTAGTTCCATGGCGTCACCTGCGCGCAGACGCCGACCGGTTCGCGGCGGATGAACGACGTGTGGCCTTCCATGTACTCGCCTGCCGAGCGGCCTTCGAGCACGCGCGCGGCACCGGCGAAGAAGCGCACCTGGTCGATGACCGCGGGCAGCTCCTCCTCCATGGTCAGCGCGAAGGGCTTGCCGGTGTCCTGCGCTTCGACGCGGATGATCTCCTCGCCGCGCGCCTCGAGCGCGTCAGCGATCTTCAGCAGTGCGAGCTGCCGCTGCGCCGGGGTGGTCTCGCGCCAGCTTTCGAACGCTTCCGCGGCGACCTTCAGCGCGCGGTCCACGTCCTCGGCGCCGGCCACCGGCGCGGTGCAGTACGCACGGCCGGTAACCGGGTCGACGATTTCCGCGACCTTTCCGGACAGCGAGTCGACGTAGGTCCCGCCGACGTAGTGCTTCAACTCCTGCACGCGTGCGCCTCCTGACTCTCCGTGGCAGGATGAAACATATAACTCCATATTTCAAATGACAAGGCCCTGGGGCAGGATTGGCACCAACGGATGCCGAGACGGGTGGACCAACGATGCGCAAGGAGATGTCGAACAGCGCACGACTGGCGATGTTCGCTCCGCTTGAACAGGTGGGGCGCGCGGAAGCGGTCGCGGCGCGGCTGTTCGACGCCATCACGCTCGGTCTCCTCGACGACGCCGAGCAGTTGCCGAGCGAGGCCGAACTCGCCGCGCAGTTCCGCGTCTCCACGGTCACCGTGCGCGAGGCGCTCGCGGTGCTGCGGCAGCAGGGTCTCGTCGAAACGCGGCGCGGACGCGGCGGCGGCAGCTTCGTGCGCACCCCGGACTGGCCCGCACAGAGCTCGTGGGCCGAACGCCTGCGATTGGTCTCAATGGCTGAACTTCGCGACTTCGGCGACCACTACCTCGCCGTCGCGGGCTCGGCCGCGAAACTCGCCGCGGAACGCAGCACTCCCGAAGATCTCGAACGGCTGCGCCTCACCGCGGAAGACCTCCTCGGCGCGAGCGGCCCCGACGCGACCCGCGCGGAACGGCACTTCCACCTCGAAGTCGCTGCCGCCGCACAGTCCCCGCGGCTCACCAACCAGGAAGTTCAGCTGCAGAGCGAACACGGCGTACTGCTGTGGGCGCCCCTCGGCGACAAGGAAACCTGCCGCGGGTCCTACGCTGAGCACCTGGCGATCGTCTCCGCGATCGCCTCGGCCGACGGCGACCGGGCGCGCGCCTTGACCGAAGACCACCTCCTCGGAGCGCTCGACCGGCTCGCGGATCTGCACCTGACCCTCGAAACGCCGTAAGCTCCGATGACCCGCATCACGAGGTGAGCATCGTGACCGACACCCACACGCTGACCGGCGAAGAGGTAGTGACCCAGGTTTCCGCCCTCGTCGAGGAGATTTTCGCGCGCCTGAAGCCGGTTCTCGCCGCTGCCGAGACCCTGCTCGCCGAATCCGGCGACCTGTCCGCCGAAGCGCTGCACACGATCCGGCCGCAGGTCATCGAGGCGCTCGGCGGCCTGGTGGTCGGCGCGGGCTTCGTGAGCGCGCCGAATGTCCTTGCCGATCAAGAACTCGGCTTCGAATGGTGGACCTCGTGCCGCACCGACGACGGTTCGCCGGAACAGCTGTTCATCAGCCTCGATCCGGAGAGTCCCAATTTCCTTGACTACACGCGGCAATCCTGGTTCACCGTCCCGCGCGACAGCGGGCGGCGGCATGTCAATGGGCCATACGTGGACTATCTCTGCACCGACGAGTACACGCTGACCTTCACCGTGCCCGTTACGCGCGGTGAGGAATTCGCCGGAGTCGTTGGTGCGGACGTGTATGTGCGCGAGTTCGAGCGCACGGTGAGCCGGCGGCTGCGCGCACTCGGCCGGACGGCCGCGCTGCTGAACGCGCAGGGACGGGTGATCGTGTCGAACAGCGTGCGGAAGGCGACTGGGTCGCTGGTGCGCGAGATCGACGTGCCTGCCTGGTGGGCATCCGGCGCGGAACCGTATACGGCGCCGGGCGGGATGACGTTGCGGCGCTGCGGGGATTCGCCGATCACGCTGCTGGTCACGACCTGACCTGGAGCGCGAACCACAATTCCGCGCGGACGCCCGGCGCGTCGAGGTCCCGGCCCAGCAGGTCGGCGGCTTTGGTGACGCGGTTGCGCAAGGTGTGCCGGTGCACGCCGAGCTTCGTCGCGGCGAGGTCCCAATGGCCGTGGTGTTCGAGCCAGCAGCGCAGCGACAGTTCCAGGTCGCCGCGGCCGGTCCGGTCGAATTCCCTTACCGGCGCGAGCAGCTGATCGGAAAACGCTTGCGCGGCTTGATGATCGACCAGGCCGAGGAGCCCGGCCCCGGCATGATCGGCGTAGCGCAGCATCGGCACGCGCTGGGTCCGTGCCGCTTCCGCTGCTTCTTCCGCTTGCCTTAACGCGGTCGGGAACTCTCCGGCGGACAGTCCACTGTGGAACTCTCCGGTCTCCGCGACGATCGCGCTTACCTCGTCGTTCTCCGCCAGGACGATCAACTTGTCCCCGCGATGCGCGGCGAACACCTGCCCGGCAAGGGTTTCCAGCCGTTCGTACAGGGTGTTTCGGGCGGCCTTGCTCCCTTTTACGGCCAGCACCGTCCACGGTTCCGGCGGAAGGTCGGGTACCACCTCGCGGGCCAGTTCGTCTTGTCCGGCGGCGAGCAGTTCCAGCACGCCGCTATGCAACTGCGACAGCGAAAGCCGCTGTGCGCGATCCTGTTCCAGGGCAAGGGAAAGCAGCGATACCGCGGTGTTGACGATATGCCGTCCGGTGCTGTCCAACGGTTCCGCAGTACCGACCGCCAGCGCACCCCGGGTGTGCAGAGTCTGGATGACGACCTCGTCGTCGCCATGCGAAACCACGCGCGTGCCCGCGCGAAGGCCGGTGACGTCCAGTCCGACGCTGCGCGCTTTGGCCGACGACGCCTCACGCACGCGTCCGGCGGAGTCGTAAAGCACGACCCAGCCGTCGATGAGCCTCGCGAGCCGCCGCACCACTCCCCCGGCACCGCTGCGCCCGACCGCGGTACGGGTCAACTCCTGCTGGGCGCGACCGATCCGCACCGTCGCGGCGTACTCGTCGGCCGCGACCGACCGGGAGACCGCACGGGTGATCGCGATGAACGGCGTCTTCCTCGGCACCTCCAGTACCGGCAACCCGACCTCGTCAGCGACCGCCACCAACGCGTCCGGCACCTTCGCGTGGCTCAGCCCGACGCCGAAACCGAGCCCGGCGACATCCGCGTCGACGAGCCGCCGGACGTAAGGCGCGTACGTCGCGCTGTAGAGCGTCAAACCGGTCGTGAGCAGCAGTTCGCCGCCTTCGAGGAAGCTCTGCGGGTCAGTCAGCTCGGTGGGGTGTACCCAGCCGATCGGGCGGTCCAGCCCGGCCTCGCCCGCGACCACGCGCAGGCCCAGCGCGGGTTCGGCGGCGAGGGCGCGCAGGGTGAGTGCCATAACGGCCAATTATAACTGCCAAGTTAGACAGAACGGCAGGCTGACGGTGGGCAGTGCAGAGGCCATTCTGAGGGCGACCAGTTCACAGCTCGTGCGTGCCTATCGCGGTTCTAACCGGGATCAGCACTCACGAACCGCGACGCAGGAGCGGCATGACCACCAGCACCGCCGCCGAGCCGCAGGCTCCGGCACCCCGGCAGCGCAGGCTGCAGACCGAGATCCCCGGCCCCGTCTCCCGGGCGCTGCAAGAGCGCCGCGCGAACGCGGTCGCCGCCGGGGTCGCGTCCACGCTGCCCGCCTACATCACCTCCGCCAGCGGCGGCCTGCTCACCGATGCCGACGGCAACGTGCTGATCGACTTCGGTTCCGGGATCGCGGTGACGAGCGTCGGGCACTCCGCGCCCGAGGTGGTCGACCGGGTACGCGAACAGGCATCGCTGTTCACCCACACCTGTTTCATGGTGACGCCGTACGAGGGTTACGTGGAGGTCTGCGAGGCGCTGGCCGAGCTGACGCCGGGCGACCACGCGAAGAAGTCGGTGCTGTTCAACTCCGGCGCGGAAGCGGTCGAGAACGCGGTGAAGATCGCCCGCACCGCCACCGGTCGCCAGGCCGTCGTGGTGTTCGACCACGCCTACCACGGCCGCACCAACCTGACCATGGGCATGACCGCGAAATCCGTGCCCTACAAGCACGGTTTCGGCCCGTTCGCGCCCGAAGTCTACCGCGTGCCGGGCTCGTACCCGTACCGCGACGGGCTGGCCGGCCCGGAGGCCGCGCGGCAGGCGATCGACCGGATCGAGAAGCAGATCGGCGGCGACCAGGTCGCGGCCGTCGTGCTCGAACCGATCCAGGGCGAGGGCGGGTTCATCGAGCCCGCACCCGGCTTCCTGCCCGCGATTTCCTCGTGGTGCCAGGCGAACGGCGTCGTGTTCGTCGCCGACGAGGTGCAGACCGGCTTCTGCCGCACCGGAAACTGGTTCGCCTCGGAGCACGAGGACGTCGTCCCCGACCTGGTGTGCACGGCCAAGGGCATCGCGGGCGGGCTGCCGCTCGCCGCGGTGACCGGGCGCGCGGAACTGCTCGACGCGGTCGGCCCGGGCGGGCTCGGCGGCACCTACGGCGGCAACCCGATCGCGTGCGCCGCGGCGCTGGGCGCGATCGAGACCATGCGCGAGGACGGCCTCACCGGTTCCGCGAAGCGCATCGAGGAACTGGTGCTGCCGCGGCTTCGGGCGCTGGCCACGGAAACCGGCGTGATCGGCGATATTCGCGGACGCGGGGCGATGCTGGCGGCCGAATTCGTCAAGCCGGGCACGAACGAGCCGGACGCCGACCTCACCAAGCGCATCGCCGCCGCCTGCCACGCGCAGGGTGTCGTGGTGCTGACCTGCGGCACGTACGGCAACGTCGTCCGCCTGCTTCCCCCGCTGTCCCTGTCCAACGAGTTGCTCGACGAAGGCCTCGCCGTTCTCGAGTACGCGATCGCCACGGAGGCCCGCAAGTGACTTTCCCGTTCTGGGTGGCCGGAAAGCCGGTAACCAGCAGCGAAACGACCGTCGTCCGGCATTCGTTCGACGGTTCCGAAGCCGGTTCGCACTACGTGCCCGGACCGTCCGAAGTGGAGGCCGCGGTCCAGGCCGCCGCCGACGTCGCCGACGAGTTCGCGACGCTGCCCGCGCACGTCCGCGCGGGCGCGCTCGACCACATCTCGCGGCGGCTTTCCGAACGGACGGAGGAGATCGCGCAGCTGATCACCGCCGAATCGGGCAAGCCGCTGAAGTGGTCGCGCGGCGAGGTCGGCCGTGCGGTGTCGACGTTCCGCTGGGCGTCCGAGGAGGCTCGCCGGTTCTCCGGCGAACTGCAGCGCCTCGACACCGACCCGGGCGGCACCGGACGGCTCGCGCTCGTCCGGCGCGTGCCGCGCGGTCCGGTGCTGGGCATCACGCCGTTCAACTTCCCGTTGAACCTGGTGGCGCACAAGGTCGCCCCGGCCATCGCGGTCGGCGCGCCGATCGTGCTCAAGCCCGCCCCGGCGACGCCGCTGAGCGCGCTGCTGCTCGGCGAGATCCTCGCCGAGACCGATCTTCCGGCGGGCAGCTGGTCGATCCTGCCGCTGGGCAACGAGGAAACCGCCGAGCTGGTCAAGGACCCGCGGCTGCCGGTCGTGTCGTTCACCGGCTCGGTGCCGGTCGGCTGGGCGATCCGCGACACCGTGCCGCGCAAGCACGTCGCGCTGGAACTCGGCGGCAACGGTGCGGTGCTGGTCTGTCCGGATTGGACCGATCTGGACTTCGCCGCGCAGCGGATCGCGACGTTCGCCATGTACCAGGCCGGACAGTCGTGCATTTCGGTACAGCGCGTGTACGCGCACACCGACGTCTACGACGAGCTGCAGAAGAAGGTCCTCGAGCAGGTTGCCGCGCTGCGCACCGGAAACCCGCGCGAGGACGGCGTCGACGTTGGCCCGCTGGTCAACGAGGCGGCTGCTTCGCGGGTCGAAACCTGGGTCACCGACGCGGTTGTCGCCGGCGCCAAGCTGCTGGCCGGCGGCGGCCGTTCGGGTGCGACGGTGGAGCCGACCGTGCTCTCCGAGGTTCCCGAGGACGTTTCAGTGATGGCGGACGAGGTGTTCGGCCCGGTGGTTTCGCTGGTCCGGGTGTCCTCTGTGGACGATGGCGTGGAGCGGATCAACGCGTCCCGCTTCGGTTTGCAGACCGGCGTGTTCACCCGCGACCTGCCGACCGCGTTCGACGTGTCGGCACGGCTCAAGGTCGGCGGCGTGCTGGTCGGCGACGTGCCGAGCTTCCGCGCCGACCAGATGCCCTACGGCGGCGTGAAGGACTCCGGCGTCGGACGGGAAGGCCCGGCCGCGGCGATGGCCGACTTCACCGAAGAGCGCGTCACTGTCCTTACTGGATTGACTCTCTGAGCGCCGCGTAGGCGTCCACGAGAGACGGTCCGTACCACGTGAGGTAGCGCCCGGAGATCAGCACCGGGCGCATCTCCGGGAAGAAGCCGGGGCCGTCGTCCTGGGTGAATTCGTACGGCTCGTCGGGCAGTACGACCAGGTCGGCCCCGGTCTTCTGGAGTTCTTCCAGCGAGGGCCGGGGATAACGCTCGGAGTGTCCTGAGTAGACGTTATCGATCCCGACCCGGCGCAGCACGTCACCAGCGAAGGTGTCGCGCCCCAACACGATCCACGGCTTGCGCCACACCGGAATCACCGCGCGATACCGCACCGGCGCTACTTCGCGCCACAGCTCGTCCGCGGTGTCAAGCCATTCTGGTTCGTCAATTCCGTACACCTGGGCGAAAATCCGCCGTAACGATCCCAGCGCGGCGGGCACCGACTCCGCAGCGGCCATGACGAACACCGGGATCCCGTTGGCACGAAGGGTTTCCACGTCCTCCGGCCGGTTCTCCTCGGAGTTCGCCAGCACGAGATCCGGTTCGAGCGCCAGCACCCGGTCGAGTTTCGGATACTTCGACCCGCCGACCCGTGCCACGTCCAGATCCGCCGGATGCGTGCAATAGTCCGTCGCCCCGACCAGCCGCCCCGGCGCGCTCGCCTCGACCGCCTCGGTCAGCGACGGCACCAGCGACACCACGCGCCGCGGCGGGCCCTCGATCGGCACCGGCTCGCCGAGATCATCGACCAGTTCCGCGTTCCTCATACCCGTTCGAACGACACCTTCCGCTGCTCGACGTCCACTTCGGTCAGCCGCACCGCGATCCGCTCGCCCTCCGGGAACTTCTCGCCGGAGCACTTCGCCATCACCGGCGGGTTCTCGACCAGGATCTCCGCCCGCGTCTCGTCCGCGCGCAGCACCACCGCGGTGAACTCATGACCGACATGCTCTGCGAGTACCCACGCTTCGACCTGATCTATGCACGCACGCTCGACCCGCGCGGCCAGACTGTCCGAAGCGGACATATGCGCCGGTACCTCGGACAACGCCTCGCGCACCCACTCCGGCACCTCGCGGCCTGCCGTCACCGCCAAGCACACCTCGGTGCCGAACCGGTCGACCAGCCGCCGAATCGGCGCCGTGACGTGCGCGTACGCCCCGCCGATCCCGGCGTGCGTAGTGACCGCGGGCAATTCCCCGGCGAAGGCCGTGTAACCCGCGCCCCGCAACAACCGCGTGGTGTCCGCGTACAACGCCATCGACGCGGGCTGTCCCGGGTCCAAAGTAGACAGGAACTCGGACACCGTCAGCTCGACCGGCCAAGCCAGCCCGACCGCCGTCGCCGAGCGGCGCAGCCATTCCACCGCGTCCGGCTCCGGGGACGGGAGTGTCCGCAGCACCCCGATCCCGGCGTCGATCATGATCCGCGCGGCCGCCATCCCGGTGAGCAAAGAGATTTCGGCGTTCCACGCGTCGACGACCGTCCGCGGGCGGCGCGCGAGAATCCAGCCGCCGTCGATGTCGCCGCTGATTTCCTGCTCCGGCAGCTGCAATTCGACCGCGCCGCGCTGCACCGCGAGACTCCGCCGCAACCGGCCGAGCTCCGGCAACGCCGCCACCGAGGGATGCGGCCGTCCCGCGTCGAGCGACGACTGGACGCCTTCGTAGTCGAACTGCTCGGTCGAGCGCACCAGCGCCCGCCGAACCCGGGTGGCGGCGATTTCCCCGGCCTCGTCGACGTCGATCGTCCACAGCACCGCCGGCCGGATCTCGCCCGGCAGCAGACTGGCCGCGCCCTCGGACAGCACCGGCGGATGCAGCGGGACGTTGCCGTCCGGGAGATACAGCGTCTGCCCGCGCCGCCGCGCCTCGTGGTCGAGCGCCCCGCCCGGCGGGACGAACGCCGCCAGGTCCGCGATCGCGTACTGCACCCGGAACCCGCTGCCGTTGCGCTCGATCACCATCGCCTGGTCGAGGTCCTTGGACCCGGGCGGATCGATCGTGACGAACGGCAGGTCGGTGGCGTCTTCACGGCCGCCCGCCGACGCGAGCGGATCGAGCACCGCCGTTTCGGCCTCCGCGAGTACCGCGGGCCCGAACGACTCCGGCAGCGCGAACTCCGCCCGGAGACGACCGAAGTCCCCTCCCGACGCTGGTGTCCTCAGCACGAGTGGCGGCACGGTCCAACACTATCCCGCCGAACCGCCGGTGATCGCCCGTTCGGGCGCGGGCCGGTCGGGTGTAGCCTGCCTGGCATTGATAATCGTCTTCATTTTCAGAAGGGGCCGGATCGGTGAAGATCGCGTTCGTCGGCAAGGGCGGCAGCGGGAAAACCACGCTCTCGTCGCTGTTCGTCTCTTATGTGGCCGCTGCGGGCAAACCGGTGCTGGCGATCGACGCCGACATCAACCAGCATCTGGCGGTGGCCCTCGGCGCGACCGAGGAACAGGCGCTGGCGTGGCCGACCCTCGGCGACAACATGCCGCTGATCAAGGAGTACCTGCGCGGGGACAACCCGCGGATCCCCTCGGCCGACGCGATGATCAAAACGACCCCGCCCGGCCGCGGCTCCCGGCTCGTGCGGCCGTTCGAGGACAACCCGATCTTCGACGCCTGCTTCCGCCCGCTCGGCGCCGTCCGGCTGGGCGTCACCGGCCAGTTCGACGAGGACGACCTCGGCGTGGCCTGCTACCACTCGAAGGTCGGCGCGGCCGAACTGCTGCTGAACCACCTGGTGGACGGCACGGACGAGTACGTCGTGATGGACATGACCGCCGGAGCCGACGCGTTCGCCTCGGGCCTGTTCACCCGCTTCGACGTGACGTTCCTGGTGTGCGAACCGACCCTGCGCAGCGTCGGTGTTTACCGTCAGTACGCGGATCACGCCCGGGACTTCGGGGTGCACCTGGTAGCGGTCGGCAACAAGGTCACCGACGGCGACGACGTCGACTTCCTGACCGAGCAACTGGGTTCGGCTCTGCTGGGCTGGATGACGACGTCGAGCCACGTCCGAGCCGCCGAACGCGGAACGACCCGGCCGATCGGCGAACTGGAACCGCGCAACCTGGCGACGCTGGCCGCGATGCAGGACCTGGTGGACACCACGCCGCGCGACTGGAACCGGTACCAGCGGCAGGGCGTGGAATTCCACCTGCGGAACGCGCGGGCCTGGGGCAACGGGCGCGCGGGGACGGATCTGGCGGAGCAGGTGGACCCGGACTTCGTACTGGACCCGGCGCTGGTAGCCGGATAACCGAAGGGTTCTCGCCGCCGACCGGACGCCCAGTCCGGTCGGCGGTTTCCTGCTGCCCGGCTTCCCAGCCTCGCCAGAACTGGTTTTCCCGCTCGTCAGTCGCCGTCCCAGGAGCGGTCGGCGGCGTCGGCTTGCCGGGTGCGTTCGCGGGCGATGTCGAGCGCCCGGCGGGCCGTGGCCTCGTCCGGGTAAGGGCCGAGGAGGTCGACTCCGCGGCTGCGCTCCAGGTGCTCGACTTCGTGGGTGCGGGTGTTGTAGTACCAGCCCTGGTCCGGATTCGGGTCGTCAGACATGGGTTCAGCCTGACACCTGCCCGCTCACTTGCGCCAGCGGAACGGAACCTCCGTGGGCTGCCCGGTGGGCCCGAAGTCGGCCGGACCGTCGTCCCTGTGGTCGGGGTGCTCGTCGAACCAGTCGCGGGCGTCCCCGACCGGAATGCCGCGCGGCGGGGTCGCCGCGTCGTCCGCCGGGGAGGAAGCGCCGTAATCCGGCACCGGCGGCACCGCTGATTCCTTGCCCGGGAAGACCGGCAGCTCCTCCCGATACGTCCGCGACGGCGGCGGCCCGGCCGGACCAGTCTCCTGCCCCGGGAAGACTGGCAACGGCCGCCCGTCCGGCCCAGTCTCAGCCGACCGGCGGCGGCCGCTGGGCTGCGGCAACTGGAACGGTGCGCCCGCCGCGGGAGGTGGCTGCGCTGGAGGATTCGCGGAGGATTGCGGTACGGCGGGGGCGGGCGGGGTCGCCGACTCCGCACTGGGCGCGGGAGGTGCCGTCGGCTGCACCGGAGGATTCGCGGGCGGGGGCTGCTGCGAAACAGCAGGGGCAGGCGGGTTCACCGACTCCGCGCCGGGCGCGGGAGGTGCCGTCGGCTGCTGCGCCGGAGCGGGCGGGGGCGGCTGCGGCGCGGCAGGAGGGGGCGGATTTGCCGACTCCACGTTAGGAGCGGCAGGAGCCGTCTGCTGCACCGGAGGACTCGCGGCCGGGGTCACCGACTCCGCGTCAGGACCGGCTGGCGGTGACTGGTGCTGCGCAGGAGGGAGCGGTTGTGATGCGGCAGGCGCAGGCGGATTCGCCGACTCCACGTTGAGTGCGGCGGGAGCCGTCGGCTGCACCGGACGATTCGTGGGCGGAACCGGTTGCGGCACACCAGGTGCAGGCGGGTTCATCGGCTCCGCGCCAGTCGCCGACGGAACCTGCGGTACCGGAGGTGCGGGCGGAACCGGTTGCGCCGCACCGGACGCGGGCGGAGGTGCGGGTTCCGCGGTGGGCACCGGCGGAGTGACCGGTTGTTGCACGGGCGGGGTTTGAGCCGCAGGCGCCGGCGGTGTCGCCGGTGCGGGCTGAGCAGGGGGCGAACCCGCGCCGTACTGCTGCGCCCCGGGCTGCGGAGCCTGACTCTGCTGGACCGCCGGGTTCTGCCCATGCCAACCGGACGGCGGGGCCGCCTCATGCCGACCGTGCGGCGGAACAGCCGGATTCCCCTGCTGCGGCAACGGTTCCGCCGGACGTGCGGGCTGACGCGGCTCATGCACGTACGGCTTCGGCTGCCATGCCTGCCTCGCCTGCAACTGCGGATCGACCGGCGTTGGGGCAGCAGGGGGCATCGAGGGCTGCGCGGCGGAGTCGGCCGGTATTGCCGCAGGCGGAGCGGCAGTTTCGGCCGGAGCTTCGACAACCGGACTGGGCTGAGGTGTCTCCTCGGCAGGAACCGAGGCTGTCTCCGGACCAGCGGCTTCCGAGGCCTGCTCAGCTGGCGAAACCGGCGCTTCCGGCGGCGAAGGAGCCTGGGCCGGGCCATTGACTTCCGAAGTACCCGGAGCCGCCGCGGCCTGGACAGGCTTCGGCTGCTTCCCCACCGCCCCCTCAGGAGCCGAAGACCGCCAAACCGGCGCGGGCCCGATATTCATCGGCACCGCCGCGGCCAGCGGCCCCACCGGCGGCGCCTCCCCCGAAGGCACCGGACCAGCCGCAGCCGGACGCGGGATCGGGTCGAGGCAGGACACCAGCACAGTCGTCCGGTCCGGGTCCTGGACCTTCCGGCCGCTCCGTTCCCGGTAGACCATCTCCCCTTCGGCGTCCATCTCCACCAGGTAGCCCGCCTCGGCCAACTGCTCCTCGTCCAGATCCACCAGGCGCTCGTAGCGGGACGGGACCACCCGGTACACCGGCCACGACAACCGGGCGTGCTCGGCATGGAACTGGGCCAGCAAAGCCGCCATCTGCTGTTGCCATGGAAGCGACATGCCCTCGGCCAGGGAACGCGGCAGGACGACGTACCCGCCGTCGACGCCGGGCATTCCCTGGTTCAGCAGGTCCGCCAACGGGGTGCTGGACGCGGGGTGCGCGGACTGGCGCGGCGGCTGCGGTGCGCCGAACAGCGCCGCCGGGTCCTGGGGCTCGCTCTGGCCGGTCTTGCCTCGCTTGCCGAATTTCCGTGCCACGTGTGCCATCCTCTGCCAGCGCGCGGCCACGTGCTCGTGGACAGGCCGCGACTTCGGGGTGAATCCGGACCCGCGGTACTGGGCACCCGCGGGTCAAGAGCCGGTGCCTCCCGCACCCATGCTAGACGCCGGGGCGCACCGCCTGCGGCACGACTTCGTGCTCGTCGAACGAGAACGGGCGCACGTGCACCGGCACGCCGGTCTGCTGGGCCTCGACGATCTTGCCGTCTCCCAGGTACATCGCGACGTGGTGGATGGTCGTCGGGTCGGCCGGGTCGGTGGCGAGGAAAATCAGGTCGCCGGGCTGTGCTTCGCGCACCGGCAGCATCGCGCCTGCCTTGTACTGGTCCTTCGACACCCGCGGCAGGATCACGCCCGCCGACTCGTAGGCGCGCAGCATCAGGCCGGAACAGTCATAGGAATCCGGGCCGGTCGCGCCCCAGATGTAGGGCTTGCCCTGCTCGCCGAGCGCGAACTTGATCGCCTGCGCCGCGGCCTGGCTCGGCGGCAGCGCGGCTCCCATGCCCTGCCCGCAGCCGACCACGTCGGCGATCTGGCCCAGGTTCTGCACCAGCGAGGCCGCCATGGCCTCCCACCGGTGGTAACGGTCCGGGAACCCGGACCGTTCGACCCGCTGCGCGGCGTCGCCGGGGCGCAGGTTCTCCCAGTCCGGGACGCCGAGCAGGACGTCGAAGAATTTGTTGATCGCGTAGTTCGGGTCGGTGACCTGGGCCGCGCTGCCCCAGTTCATCGACGGGCGCATCTGGAAGATGCCGAGCGAATCGCGGTCGCCGTAGTTCACGTTGTGCAGCCGAGATTCGGTCATCCCGGCCTGGATCGCGACCTGCCAGGCGCGCGGCGCGAGGCTGCGCTGCTTGCCGATCGAGATGATCAGCGCGACCGTGTTGCGCGACTCCTGGTCGAGTTCCGCGGCGTCCGCCCCGCCCTGTTCCGGCTGGCCGGGCTGGGTGGGGCCGATCGCGGCGTCGCACGAGGTCAGCGCGATCCCGCCGGCCGCCGCCTGCTGCTGGTCGGTCACCGCTTTCTGCACGACGTTGGTGGTGAGCACCGTGGCGAAAACGGCGGCGATCACCACCGAGACGAGAATGGCCAGCTTCACGGTCAGCTCGCCTGGTCATAGTCCGACACCCGCCATCCCGCGGCGGTTTTGACCACGGTGATGCTGAGTTTCGGACCGTCGGTGGGGACCACGACCTTGACCGAACTGGAGTAGGACTGCGCGACCGTCGGATCTCCGGTGACCTTGGTCGCCGGGATGTTCGCCGGGTCCACAGTGGACATGACGGGGAGGTACTCGTCAGTGGTGAACGCGCGCAACCCGTTGAGCCAGTCGGCGTTCGAGATGCCCGCCGGATGGCGCACCCACGCGGTCGCCCACTGTTTCGCGATGTTCAGCGCGTCCGTGCTCGGGGGCGCCGAGGTCGGGGTGACCAGCGGCTGCGACAGCCGGGTCGGCAGGGTTTCCGTGCTCGGCACCGGGGCCGCGACGCCGGTGTGCGGCCCGGCCGAGGAGTTCGGCGGAGCCGCTCCCGGATGCGCGGACGCCGGTTTGCCCAGGATCTTGGGCAGGCCGACCCCCAGCGCGGTGATCACCACGGCGAGGAACACCAGCGTGCCCACGAGGTGCCGGGGCGAACGGAGCGGGAAGCCCCACAGGCGGCGGTAGACCGCGGTCCGGCCGCGGTTGGTGCGGATCGGCATCGCCTCACCGCCCCATGACCTGGTCGGTGTCGCGGACCTCGATGCCGCGCGACGGGCGGTACAGCACGAACACCGGTTTCCCGGCCACGACCTCGGGATCCACCCGCCGCGGCTGGGCCCGGATGCCCTGCGTCGGCACGGTGAACCCCGGCTGGTCCGGGGCCGGAGCCGAATACCCGCGGTCCGGCGCGCTCATCCGCGACGGGACGACCACCGGTTCCGGTTCGTCGCTCCACCGCCGGTCGGCGACCGGGGACGTGTCGACCTGACGGCTTTCCTTGACCGGCCACCGCGCGCCTGCCATCACGTAGTCGCCGGGCGCACCGGCGACCGGGTGGTACTGGCCGAACGCCGGCGCACCGCCCCCGCCGCCCGCGGGCAGCGCACCCGCGGCGGACTGCGCGGGACCGACCGCGCCCGGCCACGGAGCACCGGACCAGGCCGCGGCGGGCCGAGCCGCCCGGGAGCCGTTGTCGAGCCGCTGCGAGCTGGCGAAAACCGCCGCCTCGGGCCGGTACCGGCCGCCGCCGACGGTCGCGCCGATCGGGCCGCGCTGGTCGCCGTCCACGACGTCGTCGGTGTCGCGGACGTTCTGCCAGAACTGGTCCTGCGGCGTCGGCTCGTTCTTCCGGCGGAACCGGGAGAACAGCCCGCCGCCCGGCGACGGCACCGCGCCGCCGACCATGCTGACCGACATCTCGACCATCTGCCACAGCCGCCGCACCGGGCGTCCGACGAGGAACAACAGCACGGTGATGAGCCCGGCGAGAACCATCTTGGTCAGCAGGTTGAGCCCGTCGCCCGCGGCGAAGATCGCCTGCAGCAGCAGCGCGTGCACGCCGGCCAGCACCGACAGCACGACCAGGTTGAACGCGATGCCGCCGGCGACCTTGAGCACGCGGCGCAGGATCTCCGGGTTCAGCAGCGCGACCAGCCCGATCAGCGGCGCGGTGAGCGCGAACAGGCGGATCAGCACCTGCGCGAGCAGCACGGACGCCTTGGCCAGCAGCTGGAAAAGCGAGTAGACGAGGCTCTGGCCCAGTGCGAGGAACCCGGCGCCGGTGCGGCCGCCTGCCTCGCCGGTGAAGTAGCCGGTGGCGGGGCCGAGTTTCGTGGAGATGTCCTTGAAGGCGGCCTTCTTGGCGTCGACGACGTTCTGCTTGCCGTCGTCGCCGTTGCGCAACTGTTGCCAGGTGAAGGCCTGTGCGTCGAGCAGCGGACGGCCGTACTGGGCTGCCTGCGGCGCGTCCGGCGACCCGAACTCCCCGCGCATCCAGTTCTTGTAGACCACTTCGTTGTGCAGGTCGGTCGGCAGGATGTGCCGCACCACCCGGTTCTCGGACTCGTCCACGAACCCGGCCTGGATGTTCGTGGTGGTCTGCACGATCGCTTTGTCGATCGGATCGAAATATCTCAGCATCGCGAGCGACGAGGCAGCGAGCCATACACCCGCCATCGCGTACAGCGCCCGTTTGCTGACCCCGGCCAGGTCGCCGCGCCAGATGTTGCGGAACAACATGATCGACATGATCAGCGCGACCAGGCCGAACAACTGCGTGTAGATGTTGTTGTAGACCTTCTCCGCGCCGGACTTCACCGCGTTGTAGATCGGGTTGAGCAGACCGCCCTCGAGCACCGTGTAGTGCAGCGAGTTGGTGGCGCCGACGATGTTCTTGCCGACGTTGAAAAGCTGGTTGCCCGCCCAGGTGTCGATCGTGGAGCTCGGCGAGGCAATGGCCGACAACGCCGTGCAGTTCGTCTGATAGGTGTTCCACACGAACCCGGCGTAGCTGTAATCGATGTACGGACTGCCCGCCTCGCCGTGGCCTTCGGCGGGGTCGAGCGCCCCGACCATGCCCGCTCCCGGCCGCTCCGGGTTCGGCGATTCACCACAAGCCGCCGCGTTCGCCGACGGGGCGAACAGCACCGTCTGCAGCCCGATCACCGCCACCACGGCCAGCAATGACGCCCGCCTGCTCGGACGGCGGCCGCCCGGCTTCGGGCCTTCCTTGACGCGTTTGCGCAGCGTGTGCCAGCCGGCGGCGAACGCGAGGACGAACGCCAGCGTGAAGACGGTGTTCACGCAGGCCTCCTCACGGCCGGCGCGGACCGGCCCGGATCACCGGGGTTCATGCGGCATCCCTGCCGGTGCCGCCGCCCTTGCCGCCGGCGCGGGCGTGCCGGTCCTCCTGCCGTCCGTTGCGCACTGCACCCTCCACCTCGCCGGTCTCGGACGCGAGCGGGTCCGGCGAGCCCAGCAGCTGCTCGTCGGCGAGCCCGACCTCGAGTTCCGCTTGGAGTTCGAAGTCGTGTTCCAGCTCGTCGTCCTCCGGTGGGGCGGGGACGTGCGGCTTGGGCTCGTCCTCGTGGGGTACCACGAGTTCCTTGCCGGATTTGCCGCGCGCGTCTGGCGAGCCAGGGGTGGTGTCCATGGCCGCGCGCAACGAGTCGAGATGCGGGCCGGAGAAGTCGACGCGGATGCGTTCCACTCCGCCGGCTCCGTCGCCGAAGATGAACTGCCGGGGTTCCATGTCGCGTTCCAGCCCGCGCTGGGCGCCCGGGCGGCGGCCGAGCGCGGCGACGACCTGCTCGTAGCCCACGCCGACCGGCACCTTCAGCAGCCGCAGCGCGTCCGCCTGGGCGTCGTCGTCGTCGAGCCTGCCGACGAACACCGAGTCCAGCAGCGCCACGAAACCCTGGATCTTCAGGAAGTCCGCCGGGATCTGCGACGACAGCAGCACCCGGACGTTCCACTTCCGCGAGTCACGCGCGAACCGGTTCATCAGCACGCGCCCGGTCGGCACCTCGGACAGGAAGAACGCCTCGTCGATCCAGACGCCCTTGCGCAGTTCCTTCGGCTTCTCGTACACCGACCGCTGGGTCAGCCACGCCGCGAGGTTCAGCATTTCCACGCCGAGCGATTCGGCGTCGGTCCAGTACTCGCGCGGCACGCCGTCCTTCGGCAGAGTCAGCCCCGCCATGGTCAGCACGGTCATCCGGTCGTCGCGGGTCTCGGCGTACGGGTCCGCGTCGGTTTCCGGGATCAGCAGCGCCATCCGCTCGCGCATTTCGTCCAAGAAGTCCGCGACCACGACCGCGTGCTCGTGGTGCTCGCTCGAATCCCGCCGCAGCGCGTCGATGACCTGGCCGGGGTCGGCGTCGAACCGGCCGCCGACCGCGCGCACCGCGCGCAGCAGCACGATCCGGGTCTGCGCCATCCGCGACACCTCGTACGGCAGCACGCCGGTGAGCACGTCGAGCACGAGGCGGCGCCGGGTCGCCCCGGCCAGCGCCTTTTCGCGCCGCCACGAGCGTTCCGGGTCCTCCTCGTCCATGAAGTGCTCGATCAGCGGATCGGCGACCACGCGGTACGGGTTGAGGATGCCCGGCTGGGCGTTGAGCAGGTTGATCGGCCGCGCGTACGGCCGGATCTCCGGCAGTTCGCACAGCCGAGACAGCGGGCCGGACGGGTCGAGGATCGTCCAGTGCGCCCCGGCGCGCAGCGTCTTGTAGACGATGCCGCCGCCGAGGAACGACTTGCCGCCGCCGAGACCGGCGACCATCGCGGTGAGGCCCGATCCGTCGCGGATTTCCTGCGCCATCCACGGATCCCAGGCCACCGGCCGCCGCGTCGCGGTGACGGTTTCGCCGAGCAGGATGCCGCGCCGGTCGCCGACCTCCGCGGTCGCGGTGGGCACCGCCGAAGCCGTCCACACCACCGAACCGCGGCGCATGTACGCGCCGGAGGCCAGCGGCTCGCCCGGGATGAACTCCCTGGCCATCGCGTACTGCGCTTCCGGATGCTCGATGGCGATCTTCGGCTTGTACAGATCCAGCAGCTGCTGGGCCAGCCGCAGCGCGTCGCGCTCGGTCGGGCCGGACACCGCGAGGCGCCACCAGGACCGCACGCGCGTGGCGAGCGCGGTGAAGCCCGACGTCATCTCGTCGTCGATCTCCAGCACCCGGCCGGCCTGCCGAGCCAGCGATTGCGGCGGCTCCAGCTCGTGCTCGTCGGTGTAGTGCTTGACCTGCGAGCGGACCTTGTTCATCTGCCGCTGCAGTTCGCCGGACACCTCTTCCGGCCGCCGCACGTAGATCCGCGCGGACACCTCGACCGCCGCCGGCAGCCGGTCCGCGTGCTGGATCCACGGGTCGTCGACCTCGGGGATTTGCAGCCCGTGCATCTGGCCGACGGTGAGCACCGCGAGATGCCGCGACACACCGGCGTTGGACCCGGTCCGGCCGCGCACGGTGACCGTGGGCGCGTACGGGTCGGCGTGGAAATCAGCCGCGTCGGTGAAGCTGGCGAGGTCCTCGGGCTCCCACGCCGCGCCCGGCACCGCGGGCATGTTCCGCGGCGCGGGCAGGCCGAGCGAGCACGAACGGTGCATCAGCCAGGACATCTCCTCGGCGTGCACCGGGCGGCCTTCCAGCCCGGCGCTGCCGATGACCTGGTCGAGGTGCTCGATCTCGGAGTCGAGCGCGGCCAGTTCGGCGTCGACCGCCTCGGGCAGGATCCGGCGCAGCACCGGCGCGGCGCGTTCGACCGCGCGGTCCACCATGCGCCGGGTCTGCACCTGGACGCCGAGGTAGACCTCTTTTTCCGCCATCGAGCGGCCCATCAGCTGCTGCTGCTCGCCGATCAGGTAGTCGTCGAACGACAGCGCGCCCGGCACGTCGTTCGGCCTGCCGACCGCGTTGTGCACATGCGCCTCGGCCCACATCCGGATCGGGTACGGCCGGTTCGTGACGCGCAGGTGCAGCCAGCGGCCCTGCAGTTCGGCGTACTGGCCCGCGATGGCCGCGATCAGGTCGCGGCGCTGCGAATCGGAACGGAACGACCAGCGCTGCGGCGCGAGCCGGTACCAGGCGTACACCTCGTACCCGGTGCGCAGCAGATGCCCGTCGATGCTGCGCGCGGCGATCGACGGCGTGTACGCCGGTATCGCCTGCTCACCGGGCAGCCTGCGGCCCTTGCCGCCGGACTTGCTGCCGCCGGACGGCGGACGGCCCTGCGGGGGCGCGTTCCACGCACCGGCAGGGACGTCTTGCTCCCGCTTCCCTCGGCTTCCGCCGCGACCGAACAACGACTACCTCCCGGCCCGAGCCGCGGGGCGGCTCCGGCGCGCTCGTGGTGCTCCCTGTTTCCCGGCACTCGTGCCTGCGCCGCGACGCGGGTCGCGGTGCTGGTACTGCCGCCTTCTCTTGTGCTTCGGCAGCGGGCGCTCCGCCCGCACCCGGACCCGGCTGGCGCTCACCGCGCCGCCCGCGCCCGAGGTCCGCTCCCTCGGCGTGCGCAGTTCCTGGCCCGCCATCGCGATCACCGCGCCCAGCGGGCGCTCGTGGCTGATCTTGGCGGTGATCAGCCTGGTGATCACGATCGTGGCCACGAACGCCCACGCCGTGGAGAAAAACCCGAAACTCCAGCCGACCCACCGCTCCACGGTGAGCACGACCAGGAAGACCGGAATGCCGACGAGCCATGCCACATATCGGGCTCGCCAGGGAAAAGTCGCCTTCGGCGGGCCGAGCCACACGGCATCGACCCGGTACACCTCGTCATCGGTCCTGATCCGCACGCCTGCCCCGCCTCAGCCGGTGAACAGGCCGGCGATCCACTGGCCCACGTTCACGCCCGCGCCGCTGACCGCGAGCCCGATGATCGCGAGCGCGATGACCACGCCGGCGAGCCGCCGCATGACCCCCGCGTTGTCGCCCTTGCCGCCGCCGAGCCACAGCAGCAGCAGGGCCACCGCGAGCAGCACGAGCGGGATGATGTTGTCGAGCAGCCAGGTCCGGACGTTGCCGGTGCTGAGCCCTTCGGCCACAAACGTCTCGAGGGCGGTCATGCTGGTCATCGCGATACTCCCGGTGCACGGCGGGCGCCGCGCTGTTCTGGCTTCGGCGAAGCTACGAACACCATCATGGCGTTACAAGGGGTAATGGTCAAAGCGCGCTGCGTAGATGTCGACTTGTGGTCAATGGGCGGGTACTGCGGTCCGATGGTCAGGATTCCTCGCCCTCCATCATCGTGGCAAGGGTGCTCCGGAATAACCCAAGCCACCCGGATTGCGCAGTCTTCCGGCGGTGCGGCTCCGCGAAACGTGCGGCGCTCACTCTCGGTGCGCCCCGGACCGGCGTGTCGGGCAGGCACCAGTGTGGCATGCCCCGATCGGCGTTCCGCCGCGAGTCCGGTGAGTGACAACCGGACTGGAAAACAATCTGGAATTGATCACTCTCTGATGCGATAACGGTCACCATCACGTCCGATGTGCGCATTTGTTCACTACAAAGCGTGATCCCGGGCAGTTCCGGACCGTCTCCCGGATCAGACCCGGAACGCCGCGCTCGGGATCGCACCCGCTTCGATCACCCGGCGGCTGAGCGGAGCGCACAGCTGCTCCAGCCGGGCCGCCTTCTCCTCGCCGAGGTGCTGCCACGGACCCTCCGCCGCCGCGTTCGTCGCCAGCTCGACGCGTTCGCGGAACGCCAGTCCGCGTTCGGTGAGCGCGCCGTCCGCGCCGAGGATTCCGTCGGCGGTCAGCCGGGCGGCGGCCGCGTCCCATTCCTCGTCGCTCCAGCCGCGGGTGCGCTTGGCGGTGTCCGGCGGGGTGCCGTTCGTGGTCGCGCTGTGCGTGACCAGCGCTTCGAGACCGGGCAGGCCATTCGCGGTCAGCGCCGCGACGTGCCCGTCTCCTCGGTGCTCGCGCAGCAGGGTGACCGCGTGCCAGAGCGCGAGGTGCGGTTGTTCAGGCCAATCCAGGTCCGCGTGCGCGGCGTAGAGCGGACGCCCTTCCGGACGGCAGCCCCCGGTGGCTTCCCTGGCGAGCTCGGCCGCTTCGGCGACCTCTGCGGACGCGAGCGTCTCCTCGCCGAACAGCCTGCGGTAGATCTCGTCGACGGCGGTGAGCCGGGCTTCCAGCACGGCTTCGGGGCTGGCGATCGTCCACACGCGCGGGACGAAGTGGGCGATCAGGCTGGGGCTGAAGCTGTAGAAGGTGGCGGTGACCGTGCCCGGCCCGACCGCGCCCATCGCCGCGGCGCGGCTGGCGAAGTAGGTCATCGACCCCGGTTTGAGCCCGGCGGCGGCGAGCCGCTGCTGCGTCTCCGGCGCGAAGTAGACGGGAGCGTGCAGAGCGTCGAAGGTGGTCCGGAAGGCGACAGCGGCGGCGACGGCTTGACCCATGCGCCCGATCGTAGCGATCGGGCGGACGAGCTGGCATGTAAGCCGGATCCTGTTCCCGGGCCGCCTCGCGGCGGACCGGGCGACGGTCATCCATCTCGGCCTGCCGTCGCCGGCAGGCTCCAGCGGCCTACCCGCAGGCATCGGGCGGGCCGCCCTCGATCGCCTGCGCAGGAGCGAACTCCCTCTTGGCCTTGCTCCGGGTGGGGTTTACCGAGCCATCCCGGTCACCCGGGATGCTGGTGGTCTCTTACACCACCGTTTCACCCTTACCCCCGCCGTGAGACGGGGGCGGTCTGTTTTCTGTGGCACTGTCCCGCGGGTCGCCCCGGGTTGCCGTTAGCAACCACCCTGCCCTGCGGAGTCCGGACTTTCCTCGGACCGGGAGAACCCGGGCCGCGACCGTCCTGCCAGCTCGTCCGCCGAAACAGCGTACCCGGGAGCACGCGCGGCCCCGGGCACCGGCTGGCACATTCCACCGCGTGGACGCGCGTTGACCCTCTTTCCGGCCGCTGTTTCACTCCCCGGCATGACCGCACCTGAACTCTCCGAACCCTTGAAATTCGCTTACTGGGTCCCGAATGTGAGCGGCGGCCTGGTCACCAGCGACATCGAACAGCGCACCGATTGGGGCTACGAGTACAACCGCGACCTGGCCGTGCTCGCCGAGAACAACGGCTTCGACTACGCGCTCACCCAGGTCCGCTACACCGCCAGCTACGGTGCCGCCTACCAGCACGAATCCACTGGTTTCAGCCTGGCGCTGCTGCTCGCGACGCAGCGGCTGAAGGTCATCGCGGCCGTCCACCCCGGACTGTGGCAGCCGGGTGTGCTGGCGAAATTCATCGCCAGCGCGGACGTCATCTCCGGCGGCCGGGCCGCGGTGAACGTGGTCAGCGGCTGGTTCAAAGACGAGTTCACCGGACTTGGCGAACCGTGGCTCGAACACGACGAGCGTTACCGCCGCTCGGAAGAATTCATCCGCGTGCTCAAGCAATTGTGGACCGACGACCACGCCGAGTTCGGCGGCGACTTCTACCGGATCCGCGATTTCGACATCAAACCCAAACCGGTCGCCGGTCCAGGACGGCCGCATCCGGAAGTCTTCCAGGGCGGCAACTCCACCGCGGCGCGCAAGCTGGCCGGTCGCGTTTCGGACTGGTATTTCAGCAACGGCAAGGATTTCGCCGGGTTCAGCGAACAGGTCGACGAGGTGCGCGGGTACGCCGCGGAGAACGACCACGCGGTGCGCTTCGGGCTCAACGGGTTCGTGATCGCCCGCGAGACCGAAGCCGAGGCGCGCGAGGTGTTGCGGGAGATCGTGGCGAAGGCGAACGTGCCCGCCGTCGAAGGATTCCGCTCGGCGGTCAAGCAGGCCGGGAAGTCCACTTCGGACGCCAAGGGCATGTGGGCGGATTCGGAGTTCGCGGACCTGGTGCAGTACAACGACGGGTTCCGGACCGGGCTGATCGGGACGCCGGAGCAGATCGCGGACCGGGCGATCGAGTACAAAAAGCGCGGCGCGAACCTGTTGCTGCTCGGGTTTCTGCACTATCTGGAGGACGTCGAGCACTTCGGCCGGGAGGTGCTGCCGGTGATCCGGGAGAAGGAGCGGGTGCTCGACCGCGGCGCGGGAGTCCCGGAACCGGCGGGGATCTGAGTTCTCGCGGCGGCTAGCGTTCGGGGGTGAACGGTGCCCTCTCCTTGCTGCTTCTGGCCGGAACGCTGTGGTTCGCCATGGCGCGTCCGCGCGGCCTGCCGGAAGCTGTCTTCGCGGTCCCCGCCGCCGGTGTCGCCCTCGCGCTCGGCCTGACTTCGCCGCACGAAGCGGGCGAGCGGGTCGTCCAGATGCTGCCGACGATGGGCTTTCTCGCAGCGATCCTGCTGGTCAGCCATCTCGCCGCGGCGGAAGGCGTCTTCACCTGGCTAGGCGCCGAACTAGCCGAGATCTGCCGCGGACGACAACCTCGGCTCCTGCTGCTCACCTTCGCCGCGGCAGCGATCGTCACCGCCGTTCTCAGCCTCGACGCCACTGTCGTCCTGCTGACCCCGGTTGTCCTCGCCACCGCCGCGGAGCTGAAACTCACCGCGCGACCGCACGTCTACGCGTGCGCGCACCTGGCCAACTCGGCTTCCACGCTGTTCCCGGTCTCGAACCTGACGAACCTGCTCGCGTTCACCGCTTCCGGCCTCACCTTCGCCGGTTTTACCGCGTTGATGGCGCTGCCCTGGCTGGTCACGCTCGCCGTCGAACTCGCCGCGTTCGCCTGGTTCTTCCGCAAGGACCTCCGCGAACCGCCTAGCACTCGTCAGCCCGAACACCGTCGCGCACCGGTTTTCACCCTCATCGTGCTGGCGGTCATGTTGGTCGGCTTCGCGACGGGACAGCTGGTGCACGTCGAGCCGGTTTGGATCGCCGCGCTGACCGCGCTCGTCCTCGCCGCGAAAGCCTTGGCGGAGCGGAAGATCCGGCCCTGGCAGGTGGTCACCGAGGCGTCCCCGATGCTGGTGCTCTTCGTGCTCGCCCTCGCCGTGGTGGTCGAAGCAGTCGACGAGCATGTCCTTGGCGGCCTGCTGCGCAGTCTCCTGCCGACGACCGCCGGGCTGCCCGAACTGCTCCTCGCCGCGGCCATCGCGGCCGTGCTGGCGAACGTCGTCAACAACCTGCCCGCGACGCTGATCCTGCTGTCGGTCCTCGGCCCGCACCCGAATCAGGGCGTGCTGCTCGCCGTGCTGCTGGGCGTGAACATCGGTCCGAACGCGACTTATCTCGGTTCGCTGGCGACGCTGTTGTGGCGACGGGTTGTCGTCCGGCATGGACAGCATCCGCCGGTGAGCGAATTCCTGAAGCTCGGGGCGCTCACGACACCGCTGTCGTTGGCAGCGGCGACGTGTGCACTGTGGCTAGCCCGCTAACCCCGAGGCGCGATCGTGCTCCCCCGGGACAACGTCGGCCCACAGTCGTCCAGCCCGTCCCCGAACCGCTGCGCCTCGACGTTCATCATCGTCACCTGCGCGTAGTGCTGAACCGCCGCGAGCTTCGCCGGATCGGTCACCGCGTCCTTGCGGACGAAGTCGCCGTTGCGCTTCCCCGGACCGGGGTAGACGAGGATCGGCAGGTAGTCCCGGTCGATGCGCGGGTCGACGGTGATGCCGTTGCCGTCCGCCCACGGGCCCCACGAGTGGATGAACGTCGGCTTGACCGTGTCGAACACGTAGTCGCGCAGGCCGGCGATGTCTTCCTTGTGCGTGAGGTCCGCGATCGGCGCGTTGACCAGGCCGGCCATGTCGACCAGGTCGAGCCTGCTGGTCATCGACGAGCCGCCGAGGTCCGGCAGGAGCAGCGACGCCTGCTGGAGGCCGAGCATGTCCGCGTAGGTGTTGAAGCCGCGGCCGAAGCGGTCGGCGATCAGGCAGGCCGGCACGGTCGGGCTCTTGACGAATTCCTCGTCGTGGCCCGCGAAGCCGATCGCCGACGGGACCGCCGCGGCCACCAGCACGAGCGCCGCGACCGCACGCCACTGCACCTTCGGCAGCGAACGCACGAACTCGGCGAAGGCCATGACGCCGCACAGCGTGCCGAGCACCCACACGGGCGTCGCGAAGCGGTACTGGGCCATCCAGTCCGGAACCATCACGCCGTACGCGATCACGCCGAGCGCGAGCGGCGTGACCAGTCCGATCAGCGGACGCCGCCACGGCGCCTTGACCAGCGCCCACACCACCACGGCGAGCAGCACGAGCGTCAGCGCGATGCCGAGGTACTCCACCAGCTGGTGCGGCCGGATGATCGAGCCGAACGTCGGCAGGCCCTGCTTCTTGGCGACCGACGGGTTGGCCAGCAGCCGGTGGAATTCCGTGTAGCGCCAGACGACGTAGCCGCCGAACAGCACGGCGAACGCCGCGATGGACACCAGCGCGGACCGGAAGCTGGGCCAGAATCCCTCGCGTTTCACGCCGAAGAGCAGGACGATCGGGTACGCGCTGGCGTAGATCAGGCCTTCCGGCCGGGTCAGCGCGGCCGCGGCGACGAGCACGCCCGCGACGATCGCGACCTTGAACGACAGCGAGTTTTCCTTGCGCAGCGCGGTGAACAGCAGCGCGGCCAGCGCGGTGGTGAGGAACGCGAACAGCGAGTTCTCGAGACCGGAGACCACCCAGATCACGAACGACGGGATCGCCGCCAGCCCGAGGCCGGTCGCCAGCGTGATCGCCCACGCGTGCCTGCGGAACACCTGCCGCGCCACCAGGTGGCACAGCACCAGGATGCCCGCGGTGAAGAACAGGCCGAGCAGCTTCGGGAACAGCACGTAGTCCGGGATGCCGAACAGCAGGCCCTTGTCGAACAGTCCGACGACCTTGCCCAGCGCGAGCAGGATCATCCAGGTCGGATCCGAGAAGCCTTCCACCGGCGGCTGGCCGGGGGCCAGCACCGGGCCGAGTCCTTCGGCGACGCTGCGCGAGTAGGAGAACGTGATGGCCGCGTCGTCGACGATCCAGTGCCCGTAGCGGGTGGCGTGCCAGGCGACCGCGGCCACGCCGGCCAGCACCGCCAGCGTCGACGCCAGCCAGCTGAGCTTGAACCGCGCCGGCGGATCGGTCGTCTTCTCCCCCGGCAGGTCGGGCTCGGATACTGCGGTGAGTGCGCTAGCCGTCATGTCCTCGTCACTGTTTCCACTTGCGGATGCTGCCGAAGAAACGCACGAGCCTGCGCCCCCCTTGAAGTCCCGGCCGGGACCTGCGCCGCGGCGCCGCGGTCGACACCGCACTCTAGCCAATACCTCATTCGGGCCGTTTCACACGTCATCCCCGACCGTGATCCACGTCATATTTGCCTGGTTCAGGACAGATGCGAGATGTCGTTGACCAACCGGACCGAGGCGTTGCCGTCGGGATAGAACTCGACGATCGACAGCGACGCCAGGTCGAGGTGCAGCCGGAACAGCAGCGACGGCCCCGCGTCGAGCCCCATCCGCAGCAGGGTCTTGATCGGCGTCACGTGGCTGACCACGAGCACGGTGCGCCCGTCGTACTGCTCCACCAGATCGCGCCGGGCCTTGCCGACGCGTTCGTGGACCGCGTCGAAGCTCTCGCCGCCGGGCGGCGGGCACGACGAATCGCTCAGCCAGCAGCGGTGCAGTTCCGGGTCCCGCTGGGCGGCCTCGCCGAAGGTGAGCCCCTCCCATTCGCCGAAGTCGGTCTCGATGAGCCCGGGATGCGTCTCGACCCGGCCGCCGAGCGCGTCGGCGACGGCCTGCGCGGTCTGCTTGGTGCGGATCAGCGGCGACGAGACGATCGGAGCCGGTTCGCCGTCCTCGCCGATCAGCCCGGGCATCGCGGCCAGCCGTTTGGCGGCCGCGGCGGCCTGGCCGCGGCCGTGCTCGGTGAGCGGGACGTCGCCGCGCCCGGAGTAGCGGCGGTCGACCGACATCTCGGTCTGGCCGTGGCGCAGCAGGAGCAGTTTGGTGGGCGTGCCGCGGGCCCCGGTCCAGCCCGCCGGGGACACCCGGTCCGGCTCGGCGGCCTTGGCCTTCGGCCGCGTCTCGGCGACCGGGGCGGGCGAGGTCGCGCCGGATCCGGCGCTGTCCATGGCGAGGTTCGCGAGCCGGTCCGCGTGCGAGTTCTCCGCGCGCGGGATCCAGGTGTAGCCGACCCGCTCGAAGCCCGCCGCGATCTCGCGTGCCTGTGCGGCGAGCGGCTGCAGCGCGGCGTGCTTGATCTTCCAGCGGCCGGACATCTGCTCGACCACGAGCTTCGAATCCATCCGGACGTCCACAATGGACACTCCGAGTTCGGCGGCCGCGGCGAGCCCGGCGACGAGCCCGGAGTACTCCGCGACGTTGTTCGTGGCGATGCCGAGGTATTCATGGCGTTCGGCGAGCACCTCGCCGGTCGCCGCGTCCTTCACGACCGCGCCGTAGCCCGCCGGGCCGGGGTTGCCCCGCGAGCCGCCGTCGGCCTCGACGATCGCCCGTTCGGTCACAGGCCCGACTCCAGTGTGCGGACCAGGATCGCGCCGCAGTTGTCGCACTGCACGACGCTGTCCTCGGCCGCGGCCTTGATCTCGGAGATGGTGTTGCGGTCGAGTTCGAGCTGGCAGGCGCCGCACCGGCGGGCCCGCAGCAGCGCCGCGCCGATGCCCTTGTGGTCGTAGACGCGGGTGTACAGCTTGAGCAGCGGCTCCGGGAAGCGCGGCAGCAGCTTCGCGCGGTCCTCCTTGCGCCGGGCCTCGGTGGTGTCGAGGTCCTTGAACGCCTCGTCGCGGCGGGCCGCGGCGGCCTCGACCGCCTGCACCGCCTTGTCGACCTCGGCGCTCGTGCGCTGCGCGTCCAGGCCCAGCGCCTCGCGCTGCTCCATCAGCTCCAGCAGGTCGTCCTCGAGCGCGCCCTTGCGGCGGCCGAGCGTCTGCAGCTCGTGCTCGATGTCGGTCATCTGCTTGGCCCCGACCGAACCGGACTCCATCAGCTTGCGGTCGCGGTCCTCGCGCGCCCGCACCGATTCGACCTCTTTCTCCTGCCGGGCGATCTCCCGGTCGAGGTCGGACGTCGCGGTCTCGACGGACACCAGCGCGTCGCGTTTCTCCCGGACGGTCTTCTCCCCGGCCTCGATCTCGGCGAGCTCGGGCAGAGTGCGGCGGCGATGCGCGACGCGCGAAAGCTCGGCGTCCACCTTCGCGAGTTCGAGCAGCTGACGCTGGACGGCGGGGTCGGCCTTCACTGTGCTCCCTGATTTAGTTACTGGGCGGTAGCGCGGATGGTCCACGGGTCGGTGCACCGCGTGGAGACGTGAGCTTCGACGGTACCCGCAAAGGCCGCGCCGACAAGGGCCGAGGCCTGTCCGCACCACGGCCACTCGCTGGCCCAGTGCGTCAAGCCGACCAGCGCGGGCACGGTTCCGCCGGACGCGAGGTGTTCGCCAGCCGGATGGTGGCGCAGATCCGCTGTCACGTACGCGTCGACACCCTCGGCCGTCGCCGTCGCGAGATACGAGTCGCCTGCGCCGCCGGACACCGCGACGGTGCGGATCAGCCGGTCCGCGTCGCCCGCGCCGAGCACGCCGGGCACGGTGGCCGGCAACGCGTCGGCGACCCGCTGGACGAACTGCGCGAACGGCTCCGCGGCAGGCAGGTGCCCGATGCGGCCGATCCCGGTGGCTCCGCCGGGTTCGTGCGGGTCGAGCGGCCGGTCGACCTCGAGGCCGATGGCTTGCGCGAGCGCGTCGGACACGCCGGGGTCGGCCGAGTCGGCATTGGTGTGCGCGCAGTAGAGCGCGATGCCGCCGCGGATCATGCGGTGCACGAGCGAGCCCTTGGCAGTGTCCGCGGGGACGCCGTGCACGCCGCGCAGCAGCAGCGGATGGTGCGCGACGATCAGCTGCGCGCCGAATTCCTCGGCCTCGGCAAGGGTCTGCTCGACCGGGTCGACGCAGAACAGCACCCGGGTGACGTCCTCGGCCGGGTCTCCGCAGACGAGCCCGACCGCGTCCCAGCTTTCCGCCAGCCGGGGCGGGTAACTGCGTTCGAGGACGGCGATGATCTCGGCTAATGCAGGCACCTGGGGATCCTCGCACGGTCGCTCTGAGAGACTGCGGACCATGCCCAAGCTGGTGTTTGTCTGCTCCGGAAACATCTGCCGCTCCCCCATGGCGGAACTCGTCTTCCGCAAGAAGCTCGCCGACGCGGGCCTCGCGGACGCCGTGGATGTGTCCAGCGCGGGCACCGGTCCGTGGCACGTCGGCGAGGCGGCGGATCGGCGGGCGCGCGCGACGTTGAAGGCGCATGGCTACCCGACCGAGCACATCGCGGCCGAGGTCAGCGACGAAGACCTCGAAGCCGACCTGCTGCTCGCCGCCGACGAGAGTCACTTGGGCTTCCTGCAGTCCCGCGTCGAGGACCCTTCGCGGGTGCGGCTGCTGCGGTCGTTCGACCCGTCCGCTCCGGAAGGCGCCGAGGTGCCGGACCCGTATTACGGCGGCGACGACGGCTTCGAGGACGTGCTCGGGATGATCGAGCGGAGCGTGCCGGGGCTGCTGGATTGGGTCCGCGAACAGGCGTGACGTCCGGTCCGGGTGCGCGCACGGAACGCGACGGCCTACCGTAGAGGGGTGCGGTTGCGGTTTCTGCTCCGGCCGGGATGGCTGGCGTTGACAGTGGTGGTGTTCACCTTCGCCATCTGCTGTTACACGTTGCTGGCCCCGTGGCAGTTCCGCCGCGACGGCGAGCAGGTCACCCAGAACAACGCGCTGACCACGTCGTTCACCGCGAAGCCGGCACCTGCGGCACAGCTGCTGCCGCCAGGGACGAAGCCGGACAAGAACACCGAGTGGCACCTCGTGTCGATCACCGGCACGTACCTGCCTTCGGCCGAGGTTGTCGCACGGCTGCGCACTGTGCAGGGCCAAGGCGCGTACGAGGTCCTCACACCGCTTCGCGCCACTGACGGCACTGTCTACCTGATCGACCGCGGCTACGTGGGGCTCAGCAGTGACTCGGGCGTGCTCCCGTACGCGGCAGCGCCGGGCGGACAGGTCACGGTCGTCGCGCGCGTGCGAAGCGACGAGACGGACCCGAAGAACCGCGAAGCGTTCGCCGACGCGTCGACGAACGGGAAGCTGCAGAGCTACACCGTCGACTCGCGCGTGGTGGCGAAGTCTTCCGGCCTGACCATCCGGCCCGGGTACTTCCAGCTCGACCAGAATCAGCCCGGCGTGCTCAGCCCGTTGCCACTGCCACAACTGGAGTCAGGCCCGTACTTCTCGTACGCGCTGCAGTGGCTGGCGTTCGGCACGATGGCGTTGCTGGGCTGGCTGTACTTCACGATCCGCGAGCTGCGTCCGGGCGGCGCACTGACCACCGAGCGCCCGCAGCGGGGCCGGCGCAAGTCCGTCGCGGAGATGCTCGCCGAAGACGAGGACGAGTACTCGCCGACCGCCTGAGTGGCCTGGTCGTTTCTCGGGAAAATGGCTCTTTGTCGGTGCCACTTGCGGCGCTGATACTGATCGCATGCTGATCCACCCCTGGGACGCCGCGGACGAGAACGAATGGCGGGAATGGCTCGCCGGACACGATTTCGGCGAACTGGTCGCCGGCGGCCGCGGCCGTGATCTCCCCGTGGTGGTGCCGACGCACTTCGTCTTCGACGGCGACGCGACCGTCCGCCTGCATCTCGCCCGGCCGAACCCGGTGTGGCCGCTGCTGGAGGAACACCCGCGCGCCCTGCTGACCGTAACCGGCGATTACGCCTACATCCGCTCGGATTGGAACACCGCCGACGATCCCGCACTCGGCGTGCCCACGTCGTACTACGCGAGCGTGCAGCTGGCCTGCGACGTCCGGCTCGTCGACGATCCCGAGGAGAAAGCCGCCTTGCTGAACCACCAGCTGGCGCACTTCGAACCGGACGGCAAGCGCACCCCAGTGTCCGCTGTGGACGCTCCGGACCGGCGGCTGCTGCCCGGGATTCGCGGCGTCGAGCTGACCGTGACCGAGGTGCGGGCGAAGTTCAAATACGGCGGGAACAAGAAATCCGAGGACCGGCAGCGGATCGGAGCGCTGCTGTCCGAACGGGACGGTTTCAACGACGCGGAAGCCATCGCGCACCTGAAACCGTGACAGCTCAAGGGTTTCGGCGGCGCAATCCGGTCAGCACGGCCACGAGCACCGACGTCCCCGCGGCCAGCCAGCCCACCACCCGGGACAGCTCCACCGCACGCGTCACGTGCCCGGCATCCGGATTCCGGCCGACCCCCAGCACCGGCAACTCCACCACGCCGTGGGGATACTCAGTCCGCCCGCCGACCCGGATCTCCAGCGCCCCAGCGAAAGCCGCCTCGACCCGGCCCGCGTTCGGGCTCGGATGCGCGATCGTGTCCCGCCGCCAAGCCCGCCACGCTCCACCGGCCGAACCGCCGACCACCGGCGCGCCCAGAACCGTCAACCCGGCAGCCACCCGGGTCGGCAGGAGGTGGACGAGTTCGTCAAGCCGGTCGATCACCCAGTGCCCGGGAAGCAGTCGGCGCAGCAAGCCGATCGTGCGCGCCGCGAGCAGCCCGGGCACGCCCGCGACCGCGCCCCACAGCAGCGGGGTCACGACCACTTCGGACGTGTTCTCGGCCAGAGTTTCCACGGACGCACGGGAAAGCCCGATCGTGCTCAGCCCGTCGGTGACGCGCGGGTCCAATTCGGACAGTGTGTCGCGCGCCGGTTCGAGACGGCCCTCTTCGAGATCGCGAGCCAATTCCGTCCCCTGCGCAGCCAGCCCGGCCGCGCCGACGACCGCCCAGGTCACCACTGCCGTCGCGGTCGCCTGCAGCACCGGGCTGCGGCGGCCGGTGCGCTCGACCAGCACGCCAGCCGCGACGGCCGTGCCAGCGATTCCGAGACCGGCCGCGCGCCGCGAACCGGTGGCGGCGACTGCCCGGCGAAAGGCGGTGACCGGCGGACGTCGCCGCGGGTCGCCGAGTGCTCCGTCTGCGGCCAAACCGAGAATCAAGCCGATCGCGCGCGCCGCGCTCACCTGTAGCCCCCCGAACGTGGACGATTCAGTCGCCGAGATTACTCGACACCGCGGCGGCGATTTCCTCGCGTGCCTGCTCCACGATGTCGCGCATCGCGCGTTCGGCGCGGACCGGGTCGGCCAGGTCGATCGCCTCGGCGACCTCGACGTGCAGCGCGACCGCCTCGGGCTGCGGTTCGTCTGGCATCAGGCCGTGTTCGGTGCGCCCGGCGAGCACTTCGGCGACCACTGAGGACAGCTGCGCGAACATCGGATTCCGCGACGCGGACAGCAGCAGATCATGGAATGCGACGTCGTGACCGAGGAAGGCGTCAAGATCCCGAGCCCGCGCCGTGCGCTGGAGATGCACCGCCAGCGCGCGCAGCCGTCCGCGCTCCTCCGGGGTCGCGCGGACCGCGGCGAACCGGGCGGCGCACGGTTCGACGGCTGAACGCAGCTCGGTCAGCGTGCGCAGCGCGGTCGGCCGGTCGGCGCCGTCGAGCTGCCAGCGGATCAGCCTCGGGTCATAGTGGTTCCACTCGGCCGGCTCGCGGACGGTGACCCCGACGCGGCGGCGGCTGCTGGTCAATCCCATCGTCTCGAGGACCCGGACTACCTCGCGGGCCACCGTCCGCGACGCCCCGTACCGCTCCTGCAGCTCCTCCGAGCGCAGCACCGCGCCCGGCGCCAGCTCGCCGCTGGCGATGGCCGCGCCGAGCTCGTCGAGCATGTCCTCGTGCCGATCATTCCCCACGGGCTTAACTTAACCCTCTGACTCGATTAAGTACTACTTCTTCTTGATTAAGTAGTACTTTTGAGTTTGACTCTCCAGGGCACAAAGACGTGGGAGGTGCGCATGACAGTCATCGTGGTGATGGGCGTATCGGGTTCGGGCAAGACGACGGTCGGCAAGGCGGTCGCGGAGGAGCTCGGGGTCGAGTACGCCGAGGCGGACACCTTCCACCCGCAGGCCAACATCGAAAAGATGACCGCGGGCCATCCGCTCACCGACGAGGACCGCGAGCCGTGGCTCGCCGCGATCGCGCTGTGGATCGCCGAGCACCAGGAAAGCGGCGGCGTGGTCAGCTCGTCCGCGCTGAAGCGGCGTTACCGCGACGTGCTGCGCGGCGGCTGGGACGTGTGGTTCCTGCACCTGCACGGCTCGCGCGACCTGCTCGCCGAGCGGATGAAGACCCGCAGCGGCCACTTCATGCCGGTCTCGCTGCTCGATTCCCAGCTCGCCGACCTCGAACCGCTCGAGCCCGACGAGCCGGGCGAAACCTTCGACATCAGCCTCCCGCCCGCCGATCTCGTCGAGTCGGCCCTGACCGCCTTCCGGAAGTCCGCATGAACACCCTCGCCGCCGGCTGGACCGGCCACGACACCCGCCTGATCGTCGCCACGGTGCTCGCCATCGCCGTAATCGTGGTGCTGATCAGCAAGGTCAAACTGCATCCGCTGCTCGCGCTCACGCTGGGCTCCGGCGTGCTCGGCCTGGTCGCCGGGATGCCGATCGACAAACTGCTCAAGAGTTTCACGAACGGCGTCGGCAGCACCGTCGCGTCCGTCGGCGTGCTGATCGCGTTCGGGGCGATGCTGGGCAAACTGCTCGCCGATTCCGGCGGCGCGGACCGGATCGTCGACACCGTGCTCGGCCGGGTCCGCGGGCCGGGGCTGCCGTGGGCCATGGCGCTGGTCGCCGCGCTGATCGGGTTGCCGATGTTCTTCGAGATCGGCCTCGTGATGCTGATCCCGGTGGTGCTGCTGGTCGCCAAGCGCAGCGGAAAACCGTTGCTGCTGCTGGGAATTCCGGCGCTGGCGGGACTTTCGGTGCTGCACGGCCTGATCCCGCCGCACCCCGGCCCGCTGGCCGCCGCCGGTTCGCTGAACGCCAACGTCGGCCTCACTCTGGGGCTGGGCCTGCTGGTCGGCCTTCCCACGGTGATCATCGCCGGTCCGCTGTTCGGCCGTCTCGCCGCGAAGATGGTGCCCGACGCCGCGCCGCCCGCCCGGCTGGTCCCGGAATCCGAGAGCACCGACGAAAAGCACCGGCCGAGCTTCTTCGCGACCCTGTCGACGGTGCTGCTGCCGGTGGTCCTGATGCTGGCCAAGGCACTCGCGGACATCTTGGCGGACAAGGGAAACCCGGCCCGCCGCGTCCTGGACTTCATCGGCGACCCGCTCGTCGCGCTGCTGCTGGCGGTCCTCGTCGGCATGGTCGTGCTGGGCCGTCCCGCGCGACTGAACCGGGAACGCCTGTCGTCGATCATCGGCGATTCCCTCGGCCCCATCGCCGGGATCGTGCTGATCGTTGCCGCGGGCGGCGGGTTCAAGCAGACCCTGGTCGACGCCGGGGTCGGCGACGTCATCACCAGCCTCTCCAAGGGCGCGGACCTCTCCCCGCTGCTGCTCGGCTGGCTGGTCGCGGTGGCGATCCGCCTGGCGACGGGCTCGGCGACGGTCGCGACGGTTTCCGCGGCGGGCATCGTCGCCCCGCTGGCCGCGACGCTCGATCCGACGCACAACGCCCTGCTGGTGCTGGCCATCGGTGCCGGGTCGCTCTTCTTCTCGCACCTGAACGACGCCGGGTTCTGGCTGGTCAAGGAGTACTTCGGGATGTCGGTCGGCCAGACGCTGAAGAGCTGGTCGGTCATGGAAACGGTGATCTCGGTGGTGGCGATCGCGCTGATCCTGCCGTTGGGCGCACTGCTTTAGCGCTGGTTGATTCCCTTCACGGCCGCGGCGGGTCTTCCTTTGGCGGAAGTCCCGCCGCGGCCGTTCGGCCCACCTCGCTAACGGGCGAAATCGCCGGTGGAACCGATTGCCAACCGGGTGCCGGTGTGGCTGCTGTACAGCTCGCCGGTCGCGAGAAAGGTGTAGTGGCCGCTCACTCCGCTGACCTTGGGGGTCCAGCACACCCGCTGGAACGCACCCACGTTCCCATTGCCGCCCTTGCTGTCGCAGTTGACTGAATCCGCCGGAACTGTGTCGCGTTCGCGGTACAGCGTCGCCTGCGCCCACTGGCTGGCCGTGAGCTTTTCCCGAAACCCGAGATAGCCCCAATAGTTGTACGAGTCATCGCGGCAGACCGCGACTGTGCCCACCAGATCTCCGCCGTAATACAGATCACCGCCGCGGACAACGTGCCCGTACTCGTTGCCGAACTGGCACGTCTGCGCGGCCGCCGAGGCTGAAGCCGAAGGCGCGACCGCTACCGCAGCCGAAGATATCAGCCCGAGCACCGTCGCCATCTTCACCGCGTTCTTCATTTCCCGTCCTCCCCTTGGTTCCTGCCTCATGCGCACGATCTGAGCGAACTGACCACGTTGTCGAAGCTGTAGCGCGGACCGAGCGGGCCTTGCCACTCCACCGAGATTCGCAACGAACCGCCCGAGTAGCCCGAGTCCCGGTAGACGCACCACACGCTCGTGGTGCGGTTCCACACATACGAGATCTGATCGTTGAAAACGTGCCCGTTGATTGGTTTCGCGAGATCAGACGAGCCGAGCTGGAACTTGGCGAAGTGCCCGGTCGCGTTCGGCTCCTCCCAAACACAGAAATAGTCGTCCGGACAATCATGCAGGTCCGCCGCACTGGCGTACGCCGCCGACGGCAATATCACCGCGGCAATGGCCGACATGACAATGAAAAGAATCCTCGTTCGATGCACATTTCCCCCGTCTTCGCTGTCGCGGCTCCCCCAGCGGGCCAGCAAACCAGAAGGTACCGCCCGCAGGCCGGGATGTGACGCATCTAGACCAAACGTCACCCGTACGGCCGTCGACGAGATTCGCGCTCCCTCTGCCTCGCCGGTTGACATGTGACCTTTTGGTCACCTATTCTCGGTGCGTGCCCGACGAGGACCTGGTTTTCAAGGCTCTGGCGGATCCGACCCGCCGGTTCCTGCTCGACCTGCTCTACGCGCGTGACGGCCGCACGCTCACCGAGCTGGAGTCCGAAGTGGACATGACCCGGTTCGGGGTGATGAAACACCTCAAGCTGCTCGAGGAGGCCGAACTGGTCGTCTCGCGCAAGGAGGGGCGGGAGAAACGGCATTTCCTGAACCCGGTCCCGATCCGCCAGATCCACGACCGCTGGATCGACAAGTACACCGCACACCACAGCTCGGCGCTGCTGGACCTCAAGGCCCAGCTCGAAGCCGAAGAAACCGTCAAGGAGCCAGGAAAATGAGCGACACCACGACCGTGCAGGTCAACCGCGTCTACATCAAGGCCACCCCGCAGGCGGTGTGGGACGCCATCACCAAGCCGGAATGGACGGCGAAGTACGGCTACACCGGCCTCGCCGACTTCGACCTCAAACGCGGCGGCAAGCACCGCACCAAGCCGACCCAGGCGTTCATCGATTCGGGCTTCACCAGCGATCTCCTCGACGGCGAGGTACTCGAGGCCGATCCGCCGCGCAAGCTGGTGATCACCTGGAAACTGCAGATGGACCCGAGCCTCGTCGCCGAGCCGTACACCACGCTCACCTATGACATCGAGGAAACGCAGACCGCGGGAACCCGGCTCACCGTCACCCACGACGTCACCGGCGCGCCGAACCACGCGGCGCTCGTGTCCGGCGCGCACGAAGACATCAACGCCGGCCCTGGCGAGAACGCGGGCGGCGGCTGGGCGTGGGTCCTGTCCGACCTGAAGTCCGTTCTGGAGACGGGCAAGAACCTCACGGCCTGACACGAGAGCGGGGTGGCTGCTTTCGGGCAGCCACCCCATTTTCACGCGCGTTGCGTCGCAGCCTTCAAAGCTGCCTTCGCGGCGTCAGAAGCCCCGATCTCGTCCAAACCGAACAGTGCGGCTCCGACCACCGGGTTCACCTCCACCACGCGCACCTGCGCCCGCGGCGCCACCTTCAAGCAGCGGCGTTCGATGTCCGCGATCACCGACGCGCCGACTCCAGTCAGCACACCGCCGCCGAGGATCACCTCGGGAGCGGACGTCGTGAGGTCCAGGCGGCGCAAGATCGCGGCCACCAGCAGGCTCACTTCCTCGGCGAACCGCGTCACCACGTCCTGAGCGACCTCGTCGCCAGCCGCGGCCACCTCGAACAGCAGCGGACACAGGCCGTGGATCTTCGCGGCGTCGATCTCCTCGAAGTGCAGGCCCTGCACCACATCAAGCAGTGTCGCAGCACCGAAGTACTCCGCGACCGCCGATTCCAACGCAGTCCGCGGTCCACGACCGTCCTCGGCGCGCACGGCCCACCACAAAGCTTCCTCGCCCAGCCGGTACCCGCCGCCCCAGTCGCCGGACACCTTGCCCAGCGCGGGAAAACGGTACGACCGGCCGTCCGGGGCGAAGCCGGCGCCGTTGATGCCCGCGCCGCACACCACCGCTACCCCGGTGCCGTCGGAACTTCCGGCCCGCAGCAGCGCCAGCACGTCGTTGCCGACGTCCAAAGTGGAACTCCAGCCGCGCGCCGACAAAGCCTCGTGCAGCGCCTCTTCTTCCCGGGGGAAGTCGAGACCGGCCAGGTAGGCCGACGTGTGCGCGGCGAACGGCGGATCAGCGGGCAAGCCACCGGAGCGGAGGGCCTCCCGGACGAATTCTTCCAGTGCGGCAACGCATCCGTCGACTCCGACCCGCTGGGGAGAAACGCCGGGGCCGCGGGAAGCGCCGAGCACGACGCCGTCCCGCGAAACCACCAGCACCTCGGTCTTGCTGTTTCCCCCGTCGATCGCGACGACGGTGTCGCTCATGCCCGCGCCCAGGGCAGGAAATCCCGGTTGCGTGCGACCAGTTCGTCCGCGAGCTGGTCCGCCTTGGCGTACTGGCCGACCAGCGGGTGCGCGAGCAGCGCGTCGGCGACTCGGTCCCGGCCGCCCTTGATCGCGGCGTCCAGCGCCAGGTACTCGTACGCCGTGACCCCGGCGATCAGCCCGGCGAACCGCGGGTCGACCGGGGACTGCGGAATCGGGGTCGCGCCCGCGGAATCCACAGTGGACGAGACCTCGATCACCGCGTCGTCCGGCAGGAAATCGAACGTGCCGTTGTTGCGGACGTTCACCACGTGTTCCTCGGCCGCGCCACCGGAAGTGAGCGCGTGCACGAGTTGCACCGCCGCCTCCGAGTAGTAAGCGCCGCCGCGCTTCTCCAACGACTCCGGCTTCGTGACCTGCTCCGGGTCGAGGTAGATCTTCAGCAGTTCTTCCTCGACGTCGCTGACCACCTCGGCGCGCGGGCGTTCGGTCTGCTGCTTCGCCACCTGCGCGTCGTGCGAGTAGTAGTACTTGAGGTAGTACGACGGCACGGCCTGCATCCGCTGCATCCACTCGACCGGCACGCTGACCTCTTCGCCGAGGTATTCCGCGTGCTGGGCAAGGAGTTCCGGCAGCCGATCGACGCCGTCGACCAGTACGCCGCGCTCCCAGCTCAGGTGATTCAGTCCAGTGTGGACCAGCTTGACGTCGCCGGTCGAAGCGCCGAGCAGCTTCGCGAACTTGCGCTGCAGGTTGATCGCGACATTGCACAGGCCGACCGCACGGTGGCCTTCCTGCAGCAGCGCGCGAGTGACGATGCCGACCGGGTTGGTGAAGTTGACGATCCAGGTGTCGTCACCGGCGACCTTGCGCACGCGCTCGGCGATGTCGAGCACCACCGGCACCGTGCGCAGCGCCTTCGCCAAACCGCCCGCACCGGTCGTTTCCTGGCCGACGCAACCGCACAGGTGCGGGAACGTCTCGTCCGACGCGCGTGCCTTCTGGCCGCCGACGCGCAACTGGATGAGGACCGCCGACGCGCCGTCGACGCCTTCCTCCAGGTTCGCCGTGGTGCGCACGCGGGCCGAATGCCCCGCGTGGTTCAGCAGCCGCTGGCTGAAATCGCCGACCGCTTCGACCCGGTAGGCGTCCGGGTCGATCAGCACGATCTCGTCAACGTCGAGCGAGGCCCGCCGCCCGGCGATGCCGTCGATCAGCTCCGGCGTGTAGGTGGACCCACCGCCGACCACTGCCAGTTTCATCCCTTGACTCCCGTGAACGTGATGCCCTTGACGAACGACTTCTGCGCGAACACGAACAGCACGATCACCGGCAGCATGATCAGCGCGGTGGCGGCCATCGTGAGGTTCCATTCGACGTGGTGCATGCCTCGGAAGGACGCGATCGCCAGTGAAAGCGGCCAGTTGTCTTTGTTCTCGCCCGTGTAGAGCAGCGGGCCGAAATAGTCGTTCCAGGTGAACAGGAAGCAGAACATCGCGGTGGCCGCGATCCCCGGCTTCGCCATCGGGATCAGCACCCGCGTGAGCACCCGGAACTCGTTGCAGCCGTCGATCTTCGCCGCTTCGAGGTAGTCCTTCGGAATGGTCAGGAAGAACTGCCGCAGCAGGAAGATCGAGAAGGCGTCGAAGAAGAAGTACGGCACGATGAGCGGCACCAGCGTGCCGGTGAACCCGAGCCGCACCCACAGGTCGTACAGCGGAACGACAGTGACCTGGGGCGGCAGCATCATCGCGACGACGACGAGCATGAAGCACAGGTTTTGCCCGCGCCACCGCAGTTTCGCCAAGCCGTACGCCGCCGGGATCGCCGAGACCAGTGCCCCGACCGTCGCCAGCGCCGAGTACAGCAGGCTGTTGCCGAAATACTCCAGCAGCGGGGCCTTCTTGAACACCTCGATGAAGTTCTCGAAATGCCATTCGGTCGGCCACAGACTGGACGTCATCGCCTGGTCGCTCTTCATCACCGAGGTGAGGAAAACGAACAGCAACGGCAGCATGAAGATCACGCCGAGCGCGATGCCGACCGCGTGCGTGGCCACAAAGGACAGTTTCTTGTCCCAGCGCCGCTTGAACTTCTCCCGCGGATGCACCGGAGGAGCCGGGGGCGCGGGGGCCGAAATCGTGGTCATGCGCCCACTCCGCTCATGCGGGGCGCTCGCACCCGGTCGGGGCCGTGAACAGGCTGCCGCAAGGGTATATTCATGCCCCCTCCTCCTGATGCTGGTTCTTGCGCATCTGCCTCACCAAAAGCCACGTGAACCCGGCGGAAACCAGGAACAGCAGCACCGCCATCGCGGCCGCGTAACCCATGTTGAAGTACCGGAAACCCTGGACGTACAACCAGATCGGGTACGTCAGCGTCGAGTTCTCCGGCGCACCGATCAGTTTCGAGTTCCCCGCTACGTCCGCGGTACCCGCGGAAGCGGACGCGGCGACGATCGCTTGGGTGAAGAACTGCAGTGCGTAGATCATCGAATTGACCACGCCGAACAGCAGCACCGGCGAGATCGACGGCAGCGTCACGTGCCAGAACCGGCGCACCGGACCGGCCCCGTCCAGTTCCGCGGCCTCGTACTGCTCGGCCGGAACGTCCAGCAACGCGGCCAGGATGATGATCATCAGCTCGCCCGAACCCCACAGCGCGAGCAGGGTCAGCGCGGGCTTCGACATTTCCGGGCTGTTGAACCACAATCCGCCGTCGATGCCGACGAGCCGCAGGAATCGGTTCACCGGACCGAACTCCGGGTTGAACACGAAGACGAACGCGAGCGTCGCGGCCGCGGGCGGGGCGAGCGCGGGCAGGTAGCAGAGCGTGCGGACGAGGCCGACGCCCGACTTCAGCCGCGAAATCACCGACGCCACGCCGAGCGAGAACAGCACCCGGCAGACGGTCAGGATGATCACCAGCCACAACGTGTTGTACGCGGCGGTTTTCACCAGCGGTTCGCTGGTGAACATGCGCACGTAGTTGTCGAACCCGATCCACTGTGGAGGGTTGATCAGGTCGTAGCGGGTGAAGGAGTAGAACAGCGTCGCGCCGAGCGGGTAGGCGAAGAAGATGAGGAACCCGAGGGTCGCCGGCGCCATGAACCAGAACACCGTGCGCCGGCGCTTGGCCCGGGGAGACCCCCTCCGCGCCTGGTTCGGCGCGGAGGAGGTTCCGGATTCCGCCGCGGTCAGCGTGGTCATCCGCCGGCGCCCTTCTGCGCCAGTTCGTCGTTGATCTGCGCGTCGACCTTCTTGAGGCCCGCGTCCAGATCAGGAACCGACCCGGCCTGCCACTTCTCGGCGAAGTCGTTGACCGCCTTGAGGAACGCGTCGCCGATCGGCGTGGTCGGGTTGGCGACCAGCTTGCCGCTGTTGTAGATGTCGGTGAAGGTCTTGAACTGTGGCGGCATCTTCAGATTCGGCGAGTTCAGCGAATCCTTGGTGCTCGGCACGTTGTTGAGGCCGTTGGCCATCTCGACGAGGGTGTCGGTGTCGAGCGAGGCCTGCTTGATCAGCTCCCACGCCGCACCGGGGTTCTTCGCGCCCTTCGGGATCGCGATGATCGTGCCGGTGCCGAACCCGCCGCCGTACTGGCTCGCCAGGCTGTCGAGCACCGGAGCCGGAGCGGTGCCGTAGTCGAGCGAGGGTACCTGGTCCTTGATGAACGCGGTGCGGAACTCGCCGTCGTAGATCATCGACAGCTTGCCGGTCTGGAAACCGTTGTCCTTCGAGTACTCGTCACCGAGGCCGGCCTTGAACTTCTCGACCTTCTCGTGCCCGCCGTAGAAGTCGATGAGCTTCTTCTGGAACTGGAACATCTCCTTCCAGCCAGGGCTGGAGGCGAGCGACGATTTCCCGTCCGGGCCCATGAACTTGGCCCCGAAGTTCGGCGCCCAGTACTGCGCCTGGTTGGCGTAGAACGGCATCGACGGCAGGAAGCCCGCGGTCTTGATCGAACCGTCCGGGTTGAACTCGGTGAGCTTCTTGACGTCCTCGAACAGTTCCGTGGTGTTCTTCGGCGGACCGGCGATGCCCTTGGCCGCGAACTGCGCCTTGTTGTAGAAGAACCCGTACACGTCGGCGAGCATCGGCATCGCGCACCGCTTGCCCTGGTACGACGTGTAATCGCGGACCGCCTGCGGGATCTGCTCGAGATCGATCTTGTCGCGCTCGATGTAGGGCTTCAGGTCCTGGAAGCTGCCGGTCGAGCACCACGCGCCGAGGTTGTCGGTGTAGAACGAGATCGCCACGTCCGGCGGGTTGCCGCCGCGGATCGACTGGGTGAGCTTGTCGTCGTCCTGGTTCCCCTCGTGCTTGATGGTGATGTTGGGGAACTTCGCCTTGAGCTTGTCCAGCGCCTTCGTGACCACGCCGTACTCGCGGTCGGTGAACTTGCTGTAGACGGTGATGGTGAGCTTGTCGTCCTTGTTCGGCGGGGCCGCGGCGTCACCGCCTCCAGCGGGCGCGGCGGCACCGCACGCGGCGGTCGCCAGCAGCGTGCTCGCCGCGACGGCGCTGAGCAGCAGAGATCCGCGCTTGCGCGCGATTCTCCGGGTGCGGGTGGGAGCGGACATGAACCCTCCTGTCCTTCGGGTGGGTCTACTCGGTCGGGGACGGGGCTTGCTCTCCGGCGGACCGACGCGGCCCGAGGAGCGTGGGGGTGACGACGCCGAAGACGTCCTCACGGGCGGTGGCGAGCGCGGACTGCAACGCACCGGCGCGCACGGCGTTGCCCTGCACCGAAGCGACGCCGACCGGCGTGCGCGGCAGGACCAGTTCGTGCAGTTTTTCCGCGACGATCTCGGCGAACTCGTCTCCGCCGGCGCGGCTGGTCTCGCCGCACAGCAGGATGAGCTGCGGGTCGGCGACCGCGACGAGGCTGGCGACCCCGCTGGCGACGCGCCGCGCGAGATCGTCCAGAAACCCTTGGTGTGCGGTACGTCGCGCCTGCGTGACGGCGTCCCATCCACTGTCCGCGGAGATGCCGTGCGCCTTGGCGAGCCGGACGATCGCCGACGAGTCGACCAGGTTTCCGTACCGGGCGCCGGCGGAGGGCCAGCTGTCGCCAGTGTCCACAGTGGCCGGATCGGGGACGCGCATCCAGTCGATCTCGCCGCCGCCACCGGTCGCGCCGCGCAGCAGCCGCCGTCCGATGACGACCGCGCCGCCGACGCCTTCGGACAGCCACACCAGCACGAAGTCGTCGACGTCCTGTGCGTTGCCGACGGTCATTTCCTCAACCGCGACAAGGTTCACGTCGTTCTCGATCTTGACCGTCACGCCGAGTTCGTCGCTCAGCCGCTTCGGCACGTCGAACCCGAGCCAGCCCGGGATGTGCGGGGCAGAGGACAGCAAACCGGTGCGCGGATCGAACGCGCCCTGCGCACCGATGACCACATTGGCCAGATCGTCGAGTTGCATGCCCGCGGCCTTGGTGACCCGGCGCAGCGCCTGCCCGAACGAGCCGACGACGTCCGCGTCCTCGGCCACCGGAAGCTGCACGCGGTACTCGGCGAGCACGGCCCCGGCGACGTCAGCGACCACGAAGTCCGCGACGCGCGGGGTGAGGTCGACGGCCGCGACGTGCGCGAGCGCGCCGTTGACCGCCCACAGCTGCGCGCGCGGTCCGCGTCCGCCACCGGCCCGTTCCCCGGCTTTGCCGACGAGATTGTCCTGCTCAAGCCGGGTGAGCAGCTGCGCGGTGGCGGGTTTGGACAGTCCGATGGCGGCCTCGAGCTCGCCCCGGGTCATCGGCCCGTTCCGCAGCAACGCCTCGATCGCCGCGCGGTCGTTCATCTCGCGCAACGTTCGCGGACTGCCGGCTCGCACCTGGCTGCTCCTTTATTAGGAAACTTTACAGACGGTTTTCCGGGACTGTAGTGAGCGCGGCCACACGGCGTCAATGGGCTCGGGAAACAGCGGGGTAACGGCTTGATACCGCGGGATGCCGGCGACCGGCACAGGGTGACCGGGCGAGCGCGGACCGTACGCGGTCCAGACCGGCGGAGCGGCGTGGTCCGGGATTTCCGGGACCGAACGAGCGCGGACCGCGGTGGCTCAGACGGAGCCAGCTACGCGGTCGGGCAAGAGAGAATCAAGCTGCGCGGCACGAACCGACGGCAGCTGCCTGCTTTCCGAAAACAGGCGAGGGCCCGCGTCGCCGGACGCGAGCCCTCGCCTGACCGTCATTCCTCAGCTTCCGCCCATGCCTTCAGCATTACCCGGGCGATCGACGAGTTCCCCGGCAGCAGCAGGTTCGACGCACCGCCAGCGATCGGCGTCGGCACCCCGCTCCCGGCATTCCGGAACGCAGCCCGGACGTCCTCCCTGGACACCCACAGCGCCTCCTCGATCTCGCCCTCGGCCGGGACGAGCGGCGCGTTGCGGTCCGCGCGCGCGGTGAAGCCCAGCATGATCGAGCGCGGGAACGGCCACGGCTGGCTGCCGAGATACCGCACGTCGCCGACCTCGATCCCGGCCTCCTCGCGGATTTCGCGGACGACGCAGCCCTCCAGGGACTCCCCCGCCTCCACGAATCCGGCGAGCACCGAATACCGGTCCGGCGGCCACATCGGCTGCCGCGCGAGCAGCACGTGCGAACCGTTGGCGCCGTCGAGGTCGTGCACCAGGCAGATCACCGCCGGGTCGGTGCGCGGGTATTCCTCGTGTCCCTTGGCTTCGCAGCGGCTGGCCCAGCCGAACTGGATCAGCTGCGTCGGCGAGCCGTCGCGGGTGCAGAAGCGCGACTGCCGCCGCCAGTGCCGCAGTGCCTGCGCGGTGGTGAACAGCCCGGCCGACGTGTCGTCCAGCCGCTCGCCGTAACCGCGCAACTCGACCCACAGCTCGCCGTTGGCGCGCGGGACCTCTTCGATGACGCCCCAGCTGCCCGCCAGCCGCACGCTGTCGACGTCGCCTTCGATGCTGCCGGGCAGCGACCAGTAGTCGACGTCCTCCCACTCGCCGAGGAACACCGCGTCGGCGGGCGGTTCGGTGCCGAAGTCCATCGCCTTGCGGGTGGCCAGCGAACAGCTGCCCTCGACGACCGGCGTGCGGCCGGTGTCGTCGAGCAGCACCACGCGGGCTTCCGACCACTTCGCGGCGAGCCGCTCGGGGTTGGTGCGCAAGGTTTCCTGACGGTCCACTGTGGAACGCGACAGCGTCGGCAGTGCCCCTAGTTCGAACGGAACGCTCATCGGTCCGTCTCACTGGTGGAAACTCCGAGCGCGGCCAGCTTCGGCGCGAGCAGGTCCGCGTCGCCGACCACGACGCCGGTGAACCGGCCCGGCGCGAAGAATTCCGCCGCGGCTTCGGCGACCTGGTCCGCGGTGACCGCCGCAAGCCGCTCCGGGTGGCTTTGCAGCCACTCGATGCCGAGACCGTTCGACGCCAGTGCCATCAGCTGTCCGGCGAGCCCGCCCTGCGAGGACGTGCCGGTGACGAGCGAGCCCATCGCGTACTGCCGCACCGATTCGACCTCTTCGGCGGTCGGCGGCACGGTGCCGAGCCGGAACAGCTCGTAGCGGGTTTCCAGGTACGCCGCCGCGGTGACCTCGTTGGCGGTGTCCGCGTCCACATTGACCACTGCGGTGTCGCCGGTGAACTCGAAGCCCGAGTGCGCGCCGTAGGTGTATCCCTTGTCCTCGCGGATGTTTTCCACCAGCCGCGAGGAGAAGTACCCGCCGAACGCCAGGTTCGCCAGCTGCAGCGCCGGGTAGCGCGGGTCGACGCGCGGCACCGTCTGCGCGGACAGCCGGATCTGCGACTGCACCGCGCCGGCACGCGGCACCAGCAGGACGTTGCCGCCGGTCAGCGCGGGCAACGGCGGCAGCACGACAGCCGAACGGTCCGACTTCCAGCCGCCGAGCGCCCGCTCCAGTTCGGCCGGAACCTCTTGCGGGTCAAGGTCTCCGACCAGCACGAGCACCGCACCGCGCGGAAGCACCGAAGCGGTGTGCAGCGCGCGTACCTGCTCGGCAGTCACCTCGGCCACGTCCTCAGCCTGCGGAACCTCGCGGGTGGCCGGGTGGTCGCCGTACCGGTGCTTCTGCAGTGCTTCGCGCGCGATGGTGCGCGGTTGCGTCCGCGAGACCGCGATGCGCTCGATCAGCCGCTCCCGCTCGCGCGCGACCTCTGCGTCGCCGTACGTCGCGCCGGTGAGCACGTCGCCGAGCACGTCCAGCAGCGTCGGCAGGCCGTCGGACAGCGCGGTGCCGCCGAAGTACAGCCGCTCCGGGTCCACGCCCGCGTTGAGGTCGCCGCCGATCAGCGCGACCTCGGCGTCGATTTCCACCCGGTCGCGCCGCGCGGTGCCGGTGAGCACGGTTTCCGCGAGCACTTCCGCGGTGGCCGCGTGCATCCGGTCCTCGCCCGCGAACGGGATCCACAGCCGCAGTTCGACCATCGGGACGCTCGCCTTGCGCACCGCGAGCACGCGCAGCCCGTTGGACAGCGTGGTGTCCACATGGGACAGATCCGCGGCGGCGCGCTGGTGCCCCAGTGCGGGCAGCGGACGCGGTCCGGCGACGGTGCGGCCGATCTCCTCGGCGCTGCGGTGTGCGGCTTTGACCTGTTCAGCCGAGGTCACTGTTCCGTCCCTTCGGTGCTTGCGGGCTTCACGACGAGCACGGCGCGCGCGTCCGGGCGCAGCGCCTTCGCCGCCGCCGACACAGCCTCGCCGGAGACCGCGGACAGCCGGTCGGCGAGCTGGTAGACCAGCGACGCGTCGCCGTAGAGCAGTTCGAACGCGCCGAGCGCCAGCGTGCGCGACACGAGCCGGTCGTGCTCCGCGTGCAGGCTCGCCGCCCAGCGCGCGGTGACCTTCTTCAGTTCCTGTTCGTCCGGCGGCGTGGACGCGAGCTTCTCCAGCTCCTCGTCCAGCGCGGCCAGCACGCGCTCGCGCGGCACGTCCGGCGGGTGGATCGCGGTGATGGTGAACGTGTCCGGGTCGCGCGCCTCGAACGGGCCGAAGAGCCCGGCTCCCGCGCCCACGTCGACCACCAGCGGTTCGACGTGCACCAGCCGCTGCTGCAGCCGCGAGCCGTCACCGTCGGTGAGCACGCCCGCCAGCACCAGGTACGCGAGGTAGCCGTCGAGGTCGTTGATCGGGTCCGGCATCCGGTAGCCCACCGCCAGCGCGGGCAGCGGCGCGTGCGGGTCGGTGTGCTCGCCGAGCAGCTGCGTGGTGGGCAGCGGCTCGGAGAACGACGGACGCACCGGAGCCGGCCGGTGCGGAACGTCGCCGAAGTGCTTCTGGACGAGCGCCTTGGCCTCTTCCACTTCGAAATCGCCCGCGACGGTCAGCACCGCGTTGGCGGGCGAGTAGAAGGTGTCGAAGAAGGCGGCGCAGTCGTCCAGCGTCGCGCCCTCGAGGTCTTCGAAGGCGCCGTAGCCGTCGTGCGCGTTGGCGAAGGTGGAGTACAGCACCGGCGGCAGCAGGATCCACGGGAATCCGCCGTACGGCCGGTTGCGCACGTTCAGCCGGATTTCCTCCTTGACGACCTCGATCTGGTTCGCCAGGTTCTCCGCGGTCAGCTTCGGCGCGCGCATCCGGTCGGCCTCGAGGAACAGCGCGCGTTCCAGCGCCGCGGCGGGCAGCACCTCGTAGTAGTCGGTGTAGTCCGGGTGCGTGGAACCGTTGAAGGTGCCGCCGCTGGACTGCACGTGCCGGAAGTGCGCCAGTTTCTCCAGGCTTTCGCTGCCCTGGAACATCAGGTGCTCGAAGAGGTGCGCGAAACCGGTCAACCCCTCCGGCTCGGAACGGAAGCCCACGTCGTAGTGCACGCTGACCCCGACCACCGGCGCGGTCGGGTCAGGAGCGAGCACCACGCGCAGACCGTTGTCGATCGTGAAACGGAAGAGCTCGGGATCGGCCATGCCTCCACCCTACGCAGGCGCGGGCGTCTTCGGCTCGTCCGGTCGGAGGTGCCTCGCGCCCTCGAACGCGGCGGTCAGCGCGGCCACGAATCCGCTGGTCCGCGCCAACGGCACGGCGTCCTCGCCGGAGCCGCCGTACCAGTACGCCGACAGCGAACAAACGTTAACTAGCCAAGCGTCTGCTTCGCCCAGCGCGTACGCGTACGGGAGCGCGCGAGAGGCGAGCAGTTCGTCGTCTGGCGCTTCCATTGTCCGAAGCTGTGCGTTAAGGCCGAGAAGGCGGTCTCTGAGGTCTAGGCCGGCCTTCGTCCGCTCCGGCAAGAGACGTGCGGCTGCCGTCACCGCGATGCCGGTGGCGAGGAGCACCAACCCAAGTTGTGCGTAACCGACGGTGAAGGCCAGCAGGACAGTGAGGAAGACGCCGTACCCACATAGCCGCGGGCCGATCTTCGACAGTCGCTTCGGGTAGCGCCAGCCGCGACGGACCGTGTCGGCGACTAGCTCGCGTACGCCTCCTTCGCGGACTTCAGCGAGCGTCGCGGCTTCGCCGGGAACGGCGGCTGCGTACACGGCGCGCTCGAAGGCAGTGAGGTGTTCGTCGGGCGGGTTGCGGCGTACGAGGACCCAACTGCGCGTGCCGACTTCGCTGACCCATAGGTAGTTACGGACGCATAGGTCGAGCACTGTCGCGGCTAGGTCGACGGAGCTGACGCGTCCGGTGAGAAGCGGTCCTACGTGTCCGGGGAGCACGCCATCCGGCGACGAGAAGCGGCCGTTGTCGAGGAGTTTGACGGCGGTGGCGTGGCCGGGCTGTTGGTCGCGTCGGCGGCGTACGAACACGGTGACGGCACCGGCGATCGCCAGGACGGCGAAGGCCAGCCATGCCCACCACACCGGTGCGGTCGCGGCGAAGGGGCCGGCGGGGATGAGCTTCTCGGTCGGCGCGATTGTGCCGCCGGGGAGTTCGGCGGTCAGCTGTACGCGGGAACCGGGCTGGAGTTTCGGCACCGAGACGCGAGTGAGGCCGGAGTGGTCGATCTGCGCGGCGCCGCAGCGGGTCGTCGAATCGGGCGGACCGGCGAGGCAGCTGAGCGCGTCCGGGATGGCGGGCGCGGCGAAGGTCGCGCGGACCAGTTCGAGGCGGGTGTCCCAGCCGCCGGCGACGTCCCAGGTCACGTGCTCGACGCCGAGGCTCGTGCCGACCGCACCGTCCACTGTGTACCGGAGCACGGACGTTCCGCCGCGCAGGTAGAAGGTCACCTGGTCGTTGCCGGATTCGGCGTTGCCCGCGCCTTCGATGCTGATGTCGCGGATGCCGAGGACGCGGTCGTTGGCGCGCAACGGGATGGTGCGGGTCATCGAGGTGTCGCGCGGGACCGAGACTGCTTCGGTGACGGAAAGGCTGCCGTCGCGCTGGACTTTCAGGGCTACTTCGACGCTCTGCGGCAGACCGGGCAACGACGGCCGGTCCTGCGCCGCAGCGGGCGTCGCGCAGAGGAATGGGAGCAACAGCAGGGCGGCGAGTTTCATTGCGCGGCCACCGCCGAGCGTCGTTCGGCCATGGCCTGGATCGCGTCGATCTCCGCCGCCAACGGAGATTCGGCCCGCACCGTCGGACGCCCCAACGCGCGACCACGGCGGGGGTGAACCAGCGGAGCGGCCAGGGAGGTGGCGATTCCAGCGATCAGGAGCGCGACGCCGATCAGCGCCTCGCCGACGGTGAAGGCGAGGACGACGGTCGTCACGATGCCCGCAGCGGCCAGGATGAGCCCGGCTCGGCGGACGTGCGGTTGCTTCGTGGACAGCCGGCCATGGCGATGCGCTTCGGCGTCGAGAAGGGCGCGCAGTTCCGTCTGATCCGGCCGTGCGGCAGCGAGCGGACCCGGCGGGAATGCCGTCTTGACCGCTTGTTCGAACGGCGTGAGCGGATCGGCTTCGCCATGGCTGACCTGACCGTCAGCGATGTGCAGATGCCCGCGGGCGACGAGATCGAGAACCGTGCCGGTGAGGTCGAGTTCACCACTCCTGGCGCGACGACGCAGCACAGCGGCACCGATGACCAGGTAGAACACTAACGCAAGGCCACTGAGGACAGAAGGAAATCCCGGTGCGAAGGCGGCCAACGGTCCGGTCGGGAGAAACCGGGCGTTCTCCGGCAACGGTCCGGTGTGGACCGCCAGATCGATCCGATCCCCTTTGCGCAGCCCGTTCTGTTCGGCATGCGCTCCCCCGCTCCGAAGTTCGGAGAACGTGCACTGCCGAGACGATCCCGGCTGACCGGCGTAACAATCCGCAGTGGACACTTCCGGTCCGCTGAACGCGGCGGTGACCCGATCGACCGCACGGTCCCAGCCCCCGGTGAGCTGAAACCGGACCTGCCCGGCGGCGACCGCACCGTCCACTGTGTACATCACGGTCGCTGGCCCGGTGACAGTGACCGTCGTTCCCTCAGCGGAAGCGGCACCCGAGACGTGCAGCTCGGTGATCGAGTAAAGCCGGTCCTCGTCGTCGGTGACCGGTACTCGCTCGGCGATGCGGTGAATGGCCGGGGCGTCGGTGACGATGCGCTCGATGACCGTGAGCTGACCGTCCTGCGCGGTGGTGACGGTGACGTCGTCGGCGAGCATGTCCTCAGCTCGGCGGAGTGAAGGGGTTGTCGGACTTCGGCGGAGCCGGAGGCGGAACGGGCGGCGGTGCGTAGGCGGGCGGACCGTACTGCGTCGGCGCGATCCGGGCGTGGTCGCGATTGCGGCGTTCGGCCAGCACCGCGGTGAGGAAGACCCACGGCGGCATCCCGTAGGGCAGCGGCACCCCGATCGCCGCGGAAACCTGCTGCGCCAGGCTGAAGCCGAGCGACGCGGCCGCTTCCGGGCGCAGTTCGTGGTAGCGGCCGAGGTACTGGCGGGAGGCCATGGCGAGGTCGTCGGTGAGGCCGCTGAGGTCGAAGTGCGCGGCCCACGCTTCGAGACCGGGCGGCACCGCGAGAATCGCCTGCGCAGACTGCGGCACGCGTTCGCGGATCACCAGGGTGCCCGCGAGGTAGTCGCCGACGCGGCGGCCGTTCGACGACGTCAGCGACACGATGACGGCCACCGCGCCGAGGAAGCCGAGCGCCCAGAAGTCGACGAAGAAGCCGGCGAGCGCGCGGGTCAGCGCGTGCCGGAAGCTGATCGGACCGCCGTCGAGGCGCACCACGCGCAGGCCGAGCGCGAGTTTGCCGAGCGAACGGCCTCGGCTGAGCGTTTCGAACAGCACCGGGTAGCCGATCACGACCAGCACGAACGCGGTCAGCATCAGCGCGATGGTGAGCGCCGAGTCAAACGACCCCGCGGTCAGCATCAGCGCGACGAGCACGAGCAGCAGCAACGCGGCCTGGACGAGGACGTCCAGCAGCATCGCGACCGCGCGGCTGGCGAGCTTCGCCACCCGCAGGTCGAGGACGACGGCCTCACCGGTGACGAGATCGGACTCTTCCTGCACGAGGCCAGCGTAGAGCGCCTGCCTCTATCCTGGCGGGAGAGGAGGTGGCCGGTGGACGTCGACGTGTTCGTCGCGGCGCACAGCGCGGAATGGAACCGGCTCGGCGAGCTCGCCGGACGGAGCAGGCTGACCGGCCTGGAGGCGGACGAACTGGTCACGCTGTACCAACGCGCGGCGACGCATCTGTCGATGATCCGCTCGACCGCACCCGACCCGGCCCTGCTGGCCAGGCTGTCGGCGCTGGTCGCGCGCGGCCGCTCGGCGGTGGCCGGTTCGCACAGCCCGGCGTGGCGCGAGGTCGCGCTCTTCTTCACCCACCGCTTCCCGGCCGCGGTCTACCTGAGCCGCCGCTGGTGGATCCCGGCCGCGCTGCTGTCGGTCGCGGTGATGGCTGTGCTGGGCGTCTGGATCGCCGGCGACCCGCAGGTGCGCGCGTCGCTGGTGTCGCCGGACGAGGTGAAGGCGATGACCGCGCCGGGCGGCCAATACGAGACGTACTACTCGAACGGCCCAGCGGCGTCGTTCGCGGCGAAAGTGTGGACGAACAACGCCTGGGTCGCGGCGACGTGCCTGTTCCTGGGCGTCGCGCTCGGCCTGCCGGTGATCGCCGCGCTGTGGATGAACTCGCTGAACGCCGGGGTCGCGATCGGCCTGATGTCCTCGGCTGGCCGCGGCGACGTGCTGCTGGGCCTGCTCCTGCCGCACGGTCTGCTGGAACTGACGGCGGTGTTCATCGCGGCGGGAACCGGTCTGAAACTCGGCTGGACAGTCGTGGATCCGGGTCGACGGTCCCGAAGCGCGGCGCTGGCCGAGCAGGGCCGGTCAGTGGTGGTGATGGCGCTGGGGCTGGCGTGCGTGCTGCTGGTGTCGGGCGTGATCGAGGCGTTCGTGACGCCGTCGGGGTGGCCGACGTGGCTGCGCATCGGCATCGGCGCGGTGGTGGAGCTGCTGTTCCTGACGTACGTGTTCACGCTGGGCCGGCGAGCCGCGCTTGGCGGCGAAACAGGCGATGTCGACCGGCGCGCCGCCGGAGACGCCCTGCCCGAGGCTGGCTAGAAGTACGTGAGGGAATCTGCTTCCCTCACGTACTTACAACCGGCCCGCCGCCTTCAGGGCGAGGTAGCGGTCGGCGAGGGCGGGCGGCAGTTCTTCCGGCACCGCGTCCACTACGCCGACCCCGTGCCGGGTCAGCCACGCCACCGAAGACTCCCGATCCGCCAATGCCCGCTCGGCCGCGGCAGCGTCGTAAACCGCCTCCGCCGATCCCCGCGAGGCCGCCATCTCCGCGACCCGCGGGTCGGCCACCGAAGCCACCAGCACCTCGTGCCGAGCGGTCAGCGAGCCCAGCACCGGGAACAGCCCCTCCTGCAACGGAGCCGGTTCCAACCCGGTCAACAGCACCACCAAAGCCCGCCGACGGGTCCGTCGCAGCACCTCCGCCACCATGCCCCGCGCGTCCGTCTCGACCAGGGACGGTTCGATCGTGGCCAAGGCGTTCACCAGAGACGGCGTCGCAGCGTTCGGCACCGACGCCCGCACTCGCCGGTCGTAAGCCACCAGGTCGACCCGGTCCCCCGCGCGGGAAGCGAGCGCGGCCAGCAAAAGCGCCGCGTCCATCGCCGCGTCCAGCCGAGGTGCGTCACCGACTCGGCCCGCTGAGACGCGGCCGGTGTCCAGGACCAAAACGACCTGCCGGTCGCGTTCCGGACGCCACGTCCGCACCATCACGTCGGACGCGCGGGCCGTCGCGCGCCAGTCGATCGACCGCACGTCGTCGCCGATGACGTATTCGCGCAGGGAGTCGAATTCCGTGCCCTGGCCCCGGATCAGCACCGCGTTGCGACCGTCCAGCTGCTGCAGCCGGGCCAGTCGCGAAGGCAGATGCTTGCGGCTGTGGAACGGCGGCAGCACCCGAACCGTCCACGGCACCTCGTGCGAACCCTGCCGCGCGGCCAATCCCAGCGGGCCCACCGCGCGCACGGTCACCCTTGCCGCGATGCGGTCGCCGCGTCGGGTCGGGAGCAGCGCGGTCGTCAACGCACGCCGTTCGCCGGGCGGAACCGTCAGCGCGTGCCGGTCGTCGGCACCGGCGCTCGGCGGCCAGGCGTCTCGCAGCGAGCCGCGAACGGTGCGTCCGCCGGGATTCGTGACGGTGAGCGTGACCTCGGCGGGCTCCCCCAGCCGGACGGAAGTGGTGCCGCTGCGCGAAAATCGCAGCGCCCGCACACTCCCGGCCAGCACCAGGTCCACGACGACCAGCACCAGCAGCACCGCGACCACGACCGCGACGCCGGTTCCGGACGGGAACAGCAGCCCGACCACCAGCGCCCCCAGGAGCGCCAGCAGCCCGAGCCGCCCGGTGACTGCCATTTAGCGCGGCACCGGCACGGAGGCCAGCACCCGGTCGAGGACGCCGTCCGAGGTCACGCCTTCGAGTTCGGCTTCGGGCCGCACGTCGAGACGGTGCCGGAGCGCGGGACGGGCGAGCGCCTTGACGTCGTCAGGGGTCGCGTACTCCCGGCCGGACAGCCACGCCCACGCACGCGTCACGGCGAGCAAAGCCGTTGCGCCACGAGGAGAAACGCCGATGCGCACCGCCGGGAGTTCCCTGGTCGCACGGCAGAGGTCGACGACGTAGCCGATCACTTCCGGGCCGACGGTCACCTTCGCGACCGCCTCCCGCGCGGCAGCGAGATCCGCCGCCCCGGCGACCGGACGGACGCCCGCGGCGGCGAGGTCGCGCGGGTCGAAACCCTGTGCGTGCCGCCAAAGAATGCCGATCTCGTCCTCCCGCGACGGAGCCGGCATGGTCAGCTTCAGCAGGAACCGGTCGAGCTGCGCCTCGGGCAACGGATAGGTGCCCTCGTACTCAACCGGGTTCTGCGTCGCTACCACGACGAACGGATCCGGCAGCGGCCGCGAGGCGCCGTCGATCGACACCTGCCGCTCCTCCATCGCCTCCAGCAGCGACGACTGCGTCTTCGGCGGCGTCCGGTTGATTTCGTCGGCCAGCAGCAGATTCGTGAAGACCGGGCCCTCGCGGAAGGAGAACTCGCCGCTGTGCGCGTCGTACACAATGGACCCGGTGACGTCGCCCGGCATCAGGTCCGGGGTGAACTGCACGCGCGTCGTCTTCAGGTCCAGCGACGCCGCCAACGCCCGCACCAGCAGCGTCTTCGCGACGCCGGGCACGCCTTCCAGCAGCACGTGCCCCCGGCAGAGCAGCGCGAGGATGAGCCCGGTGACGGCCGCGTCGTTGCCGACCACGGCCTTCCCGACCTCGGTGCGCAACGCGATCAGGGCCGCCCGCGCGTCCTGCATCTGTTCGGTACTCAAGAACGCTCCACCTCTCGTTCCACCGCGTCCAGTTCGTCCGCCAGCCGCACCAGCGCCGCCTCGTCGGACGGCGGCGGGCCGTACAGCACCGCCCCGACCTCGTTCGGCGCCCGGCCGGTCCGCGCGCTCACCGTCTCCACCACCGCGGGCGGGCCGGCGTCGCGCGGCAATCCCAGTCTCTTCCGCAACCGTGTCCTGGCCGCCTCGCGCAGGGTTTCCGCCGCGTGCCCGGTCGCGCCGCCCCGCCGGTACAGCCGGGCCCGGCCCTCCGCCGTTTCCGCCGACCGCACGACCACCGGCAGCGGTTCCCGCACCACCGGCCCGAGCCGTCGCGCCCGCCACAGGGCGAACAGAACGATCGCGATTCCCGCGGTCAGCGCGCCGTAGCGCCAGCCGGGCGGGATCAGGTCGACGAACGGCTTCTTTTCGCCGTCCAGCGCGGGGTCCTCTGTGGACGGTACGTACCAGACCAGCTGCCGGTGATCGCCCAGCAGCCGCATGCCGAACGCCGCGTTGCCTTCCTTGGCGATCTGGTCGTTGGTGAACGCCTCGGCCGAGCCGAGCACGGTCACGGTGCCGGTCCGGTCGGCCAATTGCACGAACGTCGGGTCGCCGTCATCGCGGTAGCAAGCCCGCGCCGTCTTGTCGTCCGTGCGGTAATGGCGTCCGCCAAGCGTGACCGAGCCCGCGCTGACTGCCGCGCCGACCGTGCAACCCGGTTGCAGCGTACGGACCTCTCCTGTCCCCGCCGAGGAAACAGTCGGCGCGGCCATCCCCAACGACATCGATCCGGGCGCGACGAGCACGAGATGCGCGACCCGGCGGCGCAGATCGGCCAACCCGTTCGCGGGCACCAGCTGCGGGTTGGTGATCAGCAGGGTTCCGCCGTCGGCGGCCTCGCGTGCTTCGGCGAGCGAATGCGCGGCGCGGATTTGAACGCCTTCCTGCTCCAGCAAATGCGCTAGTGCGTGACTGCCGCGCGGTTCGTAGGAACCGGGGTCGAACTCGCCGCTGGTCTGTTCGCCGCGACTGAGCACAATCGCCAGTGCGATGATCACGATGAGCAGGAGCAGCGCCAACGGAACCCGGGCGCCACGCCAGATTCGGCGCAGATCCGGCGAAACAGCTGTGCTCATGCGTCCGCCAAAACCGGTCGTGCGCGCTGGACGCGTTCGTCCAATTCGGACAACGTGCGGTAGGCGGCTTCGGTGCCCGGCCGTCCGCCGTAGTGCACGTCGTCGAACTGCCGCGCGGCAGCGGTGAGGTCAACGGCCAGATCCGGCAGGAACCTCCCGGCCTCAGCGACCGCTTCGTCCGCGGTCCGGCCGGAGCGGACGTCGAGCAGCGCGCGCTCTTCCATCGCCCGCACGAGCGCGCGGAACCGATCCCGCACCGCGTCGGCGAAATCGCCGCGAGCGGCGGCCTCCTCGGCGGCTTTCCGGTACTCGTCCGCGGTTCGCCGCCGTCCGCTGAACACCTCGCCGGACGTTGTGGCCGACCGCCCGACCTTGCCCACCCGCAGCCGCACGACGACGATCAGCACGATCACCAACGCCAGCACCAGCAGCAGGCCGAGCGGGCCGCCGGGAACCCCGGACAACGCGTCGAACAGCTCGGAAATCCGCTGTCCGAGCCACTGCCAGACGCGTTCGAGAAGGCCCGGCTGCGCCGCGGCATAACCCGGATCGGTCAGTTCCTGGATCGCCCGCAGCCGGGCGGGGCCCCGGTCGATGTCGACCGGGACGTCGGCGAGAAGGCCGATCACCACGCCTGCTGCGGCGGTTGCGGCGGCTGGATGCCCGCCGCCCTCGCCAGTTCGATGTCCATGCCCTCGCGGCGCATCCGCTGGTCGATGTAGAGCACCACGGTGACCAGCGCGGTGAACGGCATGACGATCGTCTCCGCGATGACCTTGCCGACCGACTGCAGCACCAGGCTGCCGGTCGTGACCTTCGGCAGGGTCGCCTGCGGGTCGAAGATGCCGCTGAACGCGCCCGAGCCGAGGCTGAACGGAACGCTGATGATCGCCGAGATCAGCCAGCTGATCACGCCCGCCAGCAGCAGAATCCCGAACACCCGCCAGAACATGCCCGACACGAGCTGGCGCGAACGCGTGAACGCCTGCCCGATGGTGCCGCGCTCCAGCACCAGCGCCGGACCGGCGAGCGACCAGAACACATACGGCAGCACGGCGGGAATCAGGCAGAACGCCGCGGCGACGATCGTGGCCAGCGTGTACAGGATGGTGACCGCCAGCAGCGGCAGCAGCCGCGGCGCGGCTTCGCGCATCGCCGAACCGAAGTCGACCGGGCGGCCGAGCACCGCCTTGCCCATCACCACGGTCAGGAAACCGGTGAGGAAAGTCTGCGCCAGCATGGAGATCACGAGCACCGGCAGCAGCGCGGTGAGCGTGGAGCCCAGCAGGCTGTACAGCGCGTCGAGCTGCTGTTGCTGCGTCGCGGCCGGACCGAGCTGGGTAACCCGGTTGAAATCGGGCACCAGCCACAGCGACGCGACGAGGTTCAGCCCCGCCGCGACCACCGCGACGACCGCGGACACCCCGAGGATCAGCAGCGGATACCGGCGGATCGCGGTGATCGCGCCGTCGAGGATGTCGCCGACGTTCAACGGGCGCAACGCGATCACGCCCGGTTTGCCCAGCCCGTTCGGGTTCCAGCCCTGGCCGGGGCGGCCGTAGGGGGTGCCGGGGTACGGCGGAATCGGTTGCTGGCCCGGGGATTGCCACTGACCGCTGCCTGCCGGAGGCGGCGGAACGGCACCGGAGGACGAAGGCACTCCCGACGAGCTCTCGCTGCCCGCGCCTGCGGGGCTCGCCCATCCCGGCTGCGACGTCGCCGGATTATCACCGGCCGGAGTCTCGCCGACCGCGCTTTCGCCACTCGGCCGCGAGGTCGCACCAGCGGAGTTTTCGCTGGCTGAAGGCGAAGTCGCGCCAGCCGGGCTTTCGCCGCCCGGCTGCGGCGCCGAACCAGCCGGGTTTTCGCTGGCAGCCGAAGGATCCGCCCCGGCCCGGTTCGTCCCGGCAGGCGGATTCGTCCCGGTCGACGCGGCGTTTTCGCCGGCGGACGACGAAGTTCCGGCACCGGACGGGTTGTCCGTTTCGCCGGTCTGCGGCGGGGTGGCGGCGGACGCGCCGGGATCGGGACTGGCGAAGCCCCGGCTCGGCGTAGGCGTGTCGTCCCCCGGCCCGGGCGCACCGGGTGAGTTTGTCATCGGAGCCCCTCGTCTGCACGGCCCTGCGGTTGCTGCCGTCACTCTTCCAGAGCCGTCCGCACCCGGCCAGACCTGGGGGGACGTCCGGGCGGGGAGCCAGTCCGGCGAAGTGCTGCGGCGGGCCGGGCATCCCCCGATATGCTGAACGGCAAGCCGGGGGACGCCCGGCCCGCGCCGAGACCCACCGGGACTGCCCTGATGACGCAACCGCCCTACGGCCAGGTGCCGCCACGCGGGACCGTTCAACCGCCGCCGGTGCCGGGCCAAGGACCGGTGCCGCCGGGCCAGTACCCGGGCCAGGCGCAAGGCCCTTACCAGGCCCAGCCCGGACAGGGTCCGTACCAGGGGCAGCAGCCGCCGTTTCAGGGTCCGCCGCCGCAGGGACCGCCGTGGCAGCAGCAGCCGCCGTCCTATCCGGTGCCGCCGCGCAAGCCGACCGGGCTGATCGTCGGGCTGTGCCTCGGCGCGGTCGCGGTGCTGGCGCTGGGCGTCGTGGCGATCGTTTCGCTGAACCGCGGGCCGGGACCGAGCAACGCCGGCTACCAGGCCGCTCCGCCGTCGCCGTCGTCCGCCTACGAGCTGCCGCCCACCAGCGGTTCGTCCGCCCCGTCGAGCACGCCGACCAGTCCGTCGGAAAGCCCGAGCACCTCCGCCAGCGCGGGCCCGCACAAGATCCTCAAGCTGGCCGACCACCCGATCCTGCAAGACCCGAACGCAGGCCTGCAGAACCGCGTCTGCAACCTGCCGCCGTGGACGAGCACGCAGGACGGCGCGGAAGCCTTCTTCACCGCCGCGAGCAAATGCCTCGACGCGGCGTGGGGCCCGTTCCTCGAGTCCTACAACCTGCCGTTCACGCCGCCCGCGCTGCACTTCCCGACCGGGCCGAGCTTCGACACCGAATGCGGCACCATCCAGGTCGGCATCGCGACCGCGGCGTACTACTGCGAGAACAATCTGTACGTCCCGTTCAAGGGCCTGCAGACCGACCAGTACGGCAACAACCCCGGCGTCTACCTGGCGCTGTTCGCCCACGAGTACGGCCACCACGTGCAGGAAGTCGCGGGCATCATGGACGCCGCGTGGCAGAAGATCTACGCGGCCGGGCAGAACAGCCCCGAGGGCCTCGACATGTCGCGCCGCAAAGAACTCCAAGCGCAGTGCTTCTCCGGAATGTTCCTCGGCGCGCACGTCGACCGCGGCGGCACGATCACCCGCGACATGTACAACAAGGCCTGGAACGACCAGGAAACCCGAGGGGACAACACTTCCCGCAGCCACGACCACGGCACCAACGCGCACTACGCGCAGTGGTGGCGGGCCGGGGCGAAGGACAACCGGATCGCCGACTGCAACACCTTCGCCGCTTCCGCCTCGGACGTCAGCTGAGCTGGTGGTTCACGGGCGGGCACTACAGACGCAGTGGTTCGGCTGTTTGTGCTGGACGCGTCAGCTGAGCAGCGCGAGCTTGCCCGGACCGCGGATCACCAGGTAGGCATACATCCCGCCGCAGAAGCAGGCGAACACCAGCAGCGCCAGCGCGATCGGCGCGCGAAGATCCTGCGCGCCCGCGGTGGCGTCCGGCATGGTGACCGAGACCGTGCCGTCCGCCGGGGCGTCGTCCGGGACCAGCACCTGGAGATGCTCGTCCTTGCCGTGCCCGCAGCTGTCGAGGGTGCCCTGCCGCGGTTTGCCGCCGAGCTGGAACGAGACCGATTCGGCGGCACCGGGAACGGAGCAGTCGACGGCCTTGGTGATCTGGGCGTCCACCGGCGCACCGGGGGACTTCGCGCGGATGCCGAGTATCCCCGGGCCGGCGAGCCACACCAGGACCACGACGAGCACCCCGACCGCCACCGGGATGCCCACCTGGAGCCACCGCTTGACGGGGCTCTTATGCGGGGGGTCGGAAACCTGCACGACGCCATGCTTCCAGATGCCGGGGGCAAAACCCAGTGAGGTGCCCGCGCACGGGGGACCCCGGCCGAGGCCGGGTCCGCCGCCGCCCGCCCAGCCTCGCCGCTACCCGGCCCGAGCCGCCCGGGAGAGCGCCCCGATGCTGCATTGGCGCGGGCCCCGAGGACCGCGCCTCTGCACCGGGGACAGCTCCACGCACACAACGCCACAGCAGGCCGGCCCCAGAACCGGCGGCCCCGCCGAACCTCAGCGTTGGATCTGATCCGCCTGCGTGACCTTCTTGACGTACAGCAGCCGGTCCCCCGGCTCCAGCGCGTCCGCCTGCGGGGCGTCGACCCGGTAAAGCACCCCGTCGCGCACCACGCCGAGCACCGTGTCCGCCAGGTGCCGCGGCGAGCCGCCTTCCTCGCTCGGTTCGATGCCGCGTTCGGCGATCGCCAGTCCGGATTCCGGGGTCAGCAGGTCCTCGACCATGTCCACTACAAGCGGAGTGGATGTCGCCATCCCGAGCAGCCGCCCGGCGGTCTCGCTCGACACCACGACCTGGTTCGCCCCGGACTGCTTCAGCAGGTGCACGTTCTCCGCCTCGCGCACCGACGCCACGATGTGCGCTTTCGGGGCCAGCTCGCGCGCGGTGAGGGTGACCAGCACGGCGGTGTCGTCGCGGTTCGGCGCGACCACTACGGCTCGTGCGTGCTGCACGCCCGCGACGCGCAGGACGTCCGCCCTGGTCGCCGAGCCGTGCACGGTGACGAGGCCGAGCGCGCTCGCCGCGTCCAGCGCCTGCTGGTCGGTGTCGACGACCACGACGCGGTTGGCCTGCACCTCCTCGTCGCCGAGCAGCGCGTTGACCGCCGAGCGGCCCTTCGTGCCGAAACCGACGACGACGGTGTGGTCACGCACCTTCGTCCTCCACTTCTGGATTTTGAACGCCTGCCGGGAGCGCTCGGTGAGCACTTCCAGGGTGGTCCCGACGAGGACGATGAGGAAGAGCACTCGCAGCGGCGTGATCACGATGACGTTCACCAGCCGCGCGGACGCGGTGGCCGGAGCGATGTCGCCGTAGCCGGTGGTCGAGAGGGAAACTGTCGCGTAATAGAGCGAGTCGAGCAGCGAGAGGCCGTCGCCGTTCGCGTCGCGGTAGCCGTCCCGGTCGAGATAGACGATCAGCACCGTCGCCAGCAGCGCCAGCAGCGCCCCGATGATCCGCTTGACGATCGCCCGCATCGGGCTGACTGTCAGCTCCGGCATCCGGATCACGCCGACGAGCTCGTGGTCGGGCCGGTCGTTCAACCGGACGTTCAGGGGCAGCCGTTTCAAGGCCTTCATGCACCGGCTCCCCGCGCGCGTTCGGCGTCACTCACAGCCGGGAGGATAACCCAATCGGAGCACCCGCACACCCGTCGCGGCGATCATGCTGTGGCAGGCTTGCCGCATGTCCGAGCCTCGCGCGTCGCAACGTCCGGCGCTTCTTCTCGCCGCCCTCCTCGCCGGGGCGGGCGTCCTGCACTTCGCCCGGCCGAAGCCGTTCGACGCGCTGGTCCCGAAAGAATTGCCCGGTGACCGGCGCACCTGGACGTACGCGTCGGGGGCCGCCGAGCTGACCGTCGCCGCCGGGATCGCGCTGCCGCGCACTCGCCGGCTCGGCGGGTTGGCCGCGGCGCTGCTGTTCGTCGGAGTCTTTCCGGGGAATGTGAAAATGGCGTTGGATTATCAGCGGCGCGGCCGTCCGGCTCGGGAGCGCGCGGTCGCGTGGCTGCGCTTGCCGTTGCAGTGGCCGTTGGTGAGCTGGGCGTTGACCGTCCGGGATCGGGCCTAGCCGCTATTCCTGCGGAACGTTGCGCAGCAGGGCCCGCAGGCCTTCCGCGTCCAGCAGGTCTGCCGGGCGCAGCGTGTGTCCATGCCGGACATAGTGGAAGGCCGCGCGTACGCGTTCCACCGGGACTTTCTTCAGCGCCGCCCACGCCAATCGGTACGCACCGAGCTGAATGGCCAAGGCCGGCAACCGTTCTTCGGACGGAACAGAACCGGTCTTCCAGTCCACGACGGTCCAGCCGCCGTCGGGATCCGCGTACACCGCGTCCATTCGGCCGCGCAAGGTAATGCCTTCGACGTCCGCGGAGAACGGCACCTCCACGGCGACCGGGACCCGGTCGGCCCATTCGCTGTTCTCGAAAGCTTCTTGCAGGGCCTCGAAATCGGTGTCCGGGGCTTCGCCGACGTCGGCCGCGCCCGGGAGGTCGTCGATCTCCAGCAGCCGGTCGCCGGAGAACCGTTGCTCCAGCCAGCTGTGGAACGCGGTGCCACGACGAGCGAACGTGTTGGGCGGCAACGGAAGCGGTCGTCGGAGGCGTTGCGCGAGAGCGTCCGCGTCGGACGCCAGGTCCACCAACTGGCTCACGCTCAGCTGCGCGGGCAGCGCAACGCGATCCACTGTGGACTGCGAGCGGGCGCGTTCGGCCAGGAGAACGTCGGTGTCGGCAGCCCAGCCGTCCGGGTCTTCCGGATCGATGACGTCCTCGTCGTCTTCGAAGTATTCGTCGTCCGGCAGATAGTCTTCTTCGTCCTCGGGTTCGGGAGGCAACGGAATCTCGTCGTCGTCAGCGGCCGGAAGCGGCTCGGCCTCCGGTTCGGACTCCGGTTCCTCTTCCAGCGCGGCCATTTCCGCCAGCAGCAGATCCACCCCGGTAGCGACACCCGATCGCCGGTCGCCCAGCGGATCCACCGGCCACTGCGCCGTCCGGGAGTCCGCGACCAGCGGGTTCTCCTCGCCCTCCTCGGGTTCCTCGGCCCAGAGGTCCACCACGCCCAGCGGCGGATCGGCCTCGTTCATCACCTCGGCGATCTCGGAGAGGAAGATCGACGGCCCCTTGGCCCGGGTACTGCTTTCGTTCCACCAATGCCCGGAAACGAGCAGCGCGCGCTCGGAACGAGTCAGCGCGACGTAACACAATCGTCGTTCCTCGTCGGCTTCGCGGGCGACGAACCCTTCCTCGTGCAGTTCCAGCGCTTCTTGCACTTCCTTGCGGTCGTACCCTTCCGCGATCTGCAGTTTCGGCAGATCCGCCGCGTCACCCCGCAAATGCGCGGGCAACGCGGTAGAAGTACGCAACCACGACGACGAACGACGTTTGCCCGGGAACACCTCAGCGACCAGATGCGGGACAGCCACCACTTCCCACTCCAGCCCCTTGGCGGAGTGCACGGTGAGCACCTGCACCCGGTCCGGAACGACCTGCACCTCACCGGGCGTGAGTCCGTCTTCCGCATGTGCCGCGGTGTTCAGATAGTCCACAAAGGACAACAGAGTCGCCGTCGGCGCGGTCTCCGCGTAATCAGTGACGACTTCGGCGAACGCGTCCAAATGCGCGCGGCCCGCCGACCCGGGCCGGGCAAGCGATTCGACATCAAGCAGCATCGTGCGTTCGACGTCCGCCACCAATTCCGGCAGCGACTGATCCAGCCGACGACGCAGCGCCGTCAGTTCCGCGCCCAGCCGGCGAATTCGCCGGTAACCTTCCGCGGAATAACGCTCCGGCGCACCGGGTTCGTCGACGGCGTCGATCAGCCCGGCCTGTTCCGCGCGTTCGGCGACCAGTTCCGGCTCGTCGCCCTCCTTCGCGCGCGGCTCGGGCGAGGTGAGTTCGTTGGCCCGCCGCCACAACGCAGCGACGTCCGCCGCCGCGATCCGCCAGCGAGCACCGGTCAGCAATCGAGCGGCCGCGCTCCCGGCCAGCGGATCGGCGAGCACCCGCAGCGTGGACACAAGGTCGGCGACCTCCGGTTCGTCCAGCAATCCGCCGAGGCCCACGACCTCCACCGGCAGCCCGCGCATCCGCATTTCCGCCGCGATCGGCGCCATGTCCGCACGTCGACGCACCAGCACCGCAGCGGTCGGCGGCTTGCCGGATTCCTCCTTCTCCGCATGCCAACGCTGCGCCATCGCGTCGGCGACCCACTCCCGTTCCGCGCGCACATCCGGCAGCAGCGCGACCGCGATGTCTGCCGGACCGGCACCGTCCCGTGCGCGCAGCCGTTCGACGCCAAGTCCGCGGCGGCGCAACGGTTCCGAGATCGCGTTGGCCAGTTCCAGAATTTCCGGCGGGTTGCGGAAGCTGGTGAGCAGCCCGAACTCATGCGCGGTTTCGAGCCGTTCCTCGCCACGACGCGGGAAGTCCGTGGTGAACCGGGGCAGGTTCGCCGCACTCGCGCCACGCCAGCCGTAAATCGCCTGCGCCGGGTCACCGACCGCGGTCACCGGCATCGGCGGATGCTCAACGCCGCCGAACAGCGACCGCAGCAACACTCGCTGCGCGTGCCCGGTGTCCTGGTATTCGTCCAGCAGCACCGCCCCGTACCGCTCGCGCTCCCCCGCCACCACTGCCGGATATCCATCGGCCAACTGCGCCGCGAGGGACATCTGATCCGCGAAGTCAAGCGCGCCTTCCGCCCGTTTTCGGCGATGATAGTCCTCGACCAACGGCAGCAGAGCCAGCCGAAACCGTTGGGCCGCGAGAACTTCCTGCAACTTCACCGGCAGCGAGGCGCGCTGGCCTTTGGCCCGTGGAGCGTTTTCGATAACCTCGCACAGCCACTCCGTGTACTGCCCGAGCTTCTCCGTCGAAATCAGATGCTCGCCAAGTTCACCGGCCAACGCGAGCAGCTGCGCGGTGACCGTCGGCGGCACCCGGTCGGTGTCCAGGTCATTGTCCCAAGTGGACACCACGCGATGCGCCAGCTGCCACGACGAAGTCTCCGACAGCAACCGGACACCAGGCTGCACCGGAAGCCGCAGCCCGTGCTCCGACAGCAAACGCCCGGCATACGCGTGATAAGTCAGCACCGTTGGCTCACCGGCGACCACAGTGGCCCGCAACGCGCCCGACGGATCAATCCGCTCCAACAGCCCCGAACCGGCAAGCCGCCGCAACCGCGCCCGCACTCGCTCACCGAGCTGACGCGCGGCCTTCCGAGTGAAGGTCAGGCCGAGCACCCGTTCCGGGCTCACGATTCCGTTAGCCACCAGCCAGACCACGCGGGCGGCCATGGTTTCGGTCTTGCCCGCACCCGCGCCCGCGACGACGAGCGACGGCTCGACCGGCGACGCGATCACGGTCGCCTGCTCGGGCGTCGGACGGTGCAACCCCAGTGCGTCAGCGATTTCCGCGGGTCCGACGGGGTTGGCGATGACCACCGGGCTCACGGTCCGGTCACCTGACGCCCTTCCGGACGCAACGGGCAGCACCCGCGCGCCGGGCACCGGTCGCAGTCGGCGTTCTCGTGCGCCTGATAGTCCGGACCGACCGCGGCGGCCGCGGCCGAGCGCACGAGTTCCAGCCACTCGCGCCCGTTGTCCTCGTCCATCGGCGGCTGATCCCGTTGAGTGGCCCCGGTCTTGTTGTTCCCCTTCGCGACATACACGAGTTTCGCGCCGCCGGGCGTCTTCTTGCCCTCGACCGCGCCCAGCAGCACCGCCAGCTGGTACGCCGCGAGCTGCGGGTGCTTCTCCGCGTCCGCGCCGGACACCGGGACCTTGCCGGTCTTGATGTCCACGATCACCGGGCGGCCGTCCTTGTCCATCTCGACCCGGTCGACCCGTCCGCGCAGCAGCACGCGCACCTCTTCGTCGCCCATCGGCAACTCGACCTCGATGTCCTGCTCGACCCCGGCCTCGATCAGCTCCTGTCGCGATTTTTCCAGCCACGACACGAAGTTGCGCAACATCTGCTCCACCCGGGACCGTTCGCGCCGGGAGAACCACGGCGCGCCGGCGTCCACGCGCACCCACGCCTCGTCCAGCGCGGCCTGGATCTGCTCCTCAGTGCTGCCGCCCGCGATCGCCTGCGCCAAACCGTGCACGAGAGTTCCGGTCACCGCCGCCAATTGCGCCGGATCACTGCCGCCGTGCCGCTCGATCAGCCAGCGCAGCGGGCACTTCACCAGAATCTCCACAGTGGACGGCGAGATCCGCATCAGGTCGCCGGGCCCGTGCACCGGGTCCGCTGTGGACGCTTCCATCAATCCGTACCACGTGTCCGGATGCGCCCCCGGAACCCCAGCCGCGGCCAGCCGGGCGAGCTGTTTCGCCGCCCGCTTCCGGCGTTCTGGATCCGTCTTGTCGTCGCACACGACCTCGCGCAGCTCGCCGACCAATTCGGCCAGCACGAGCGACCGGCCCGGCGGCTTCATCCGGGAGTCGAGCATTCCGTCGTCGGCGCCGTTCTCTTCAAGGTCGTCGAGGAATCGGGACGGCTGCTCGTCCTCCCCGGCCACCGCGGTCACCAGCAGCGTCCGCCGCGCGCGGCTAGCCGCCAGGTAGAACAACCGCCGTTCTTCGGCGAGAATCGGCGCGATGGCGGACACCTTGTCGTGTTCGTCCACTCCGGACAGCAGGTCGACCAGCCGCTCGACACCCAGCAACGAGCCACGCAGCCGCAGGTCCGGCCACGCGCCCTCCTGCACCCCGGCGACCGCGACCACTGTCCACTCGCGGCCCGCCGATGCGTGCGCCGTCAGCAGGGAAACCCCTTCACCCGGAATCGCTGCCGGAGCGAGAGTGTCGCCCGCGATGTTCTGCGACGAAAGATAGTCCGCGAATGCCGCGACGCTCGCCTTAGGCAACCGGTCGGCATACCGGCCTGCCGAATCGAACAACGCCACCACAGCGTCCAGGTCGCGATCAGCCTGCGCACCGAGCGAGCCGCCGCGATCCACCAACCGCAGCAAACGTTCCTGCAGCCCGCTCGCCTGCCACAGCTCCCACAGCACCTGCTCGACGCCTTCGCCGCGGCTCACCGCCTGGTGCGTAACGCTCAACAGCTTGCCGACTCGGCGAACCGGCAACGCCTCGTTGTCCGCGAGACCGACGAGAATGTCCCCGCCCCGCAACGCTTCCACGAGCAACTCGTCGCTCGAACGCTGCCCGCCGCCCGCCAGCTCCAGCCGACGAAGACCGCGCCGCAACCGCCGCAGCGCCAACGGATCCGCCCCGCCGAGCGAAGACGACAGCAACATCTCCGCGATATCGACGTCGAGCAATTCCGGCTCCGCCGCGATCCGCAACACCGCCAGCAACGGCCGTACCGCGGAGTGCTTCGCCAACGGCAATTCCTCCGTAGCGGAACCGATCGGCACCCCGGCCGCGCGCAAAGCGCGTTGCAGCACCAGGAAAGTCCGCGCCGGAGACCGCACCAGCACCGCCATCTCCGACCACGGCACCCCGTCAACGAGATGCGCCCGCCGAAGCTGGTCAGCGATCCAGCTGGCCTCCGCGGCCGGAGTCGGCATCAGCCGAACCCGCACCTTGCCGCCGCGTTTCCCTTGCGGCGTAACCAATTTCCGGTGCGGCGAGGCACCGGGCAACGTCGCACCGAGCTTCGCGACCGCCGCCCGGACCGTCGGAGCGAGCCGGTGCGAGGTGGTCAGCATGACCGTCCGGTCGCCGTCGTTGTCGGAATCGGCGAACAGCTTCGGGTCCGCGCCGCGGAAGGAAAACACCGACTGGTCTGGATCGCCGGCCACCACGAACTCCTCCGCGGTGTGCCCGATCGTGCGGATCAGCTGGACCTGCAACGGATCCAGGTGGTGCGCGTCGTCCACGAACAAATGCCGGACCCGGCCGCGCTCGCGTTCGCGCAGCTCCTCGTCGTCCTCCAGCGCGAGCAACGCCGACGTCACCAGCTCAGCCGCGTCGAGCGCGGGCGCGGCGGGCAGGCCGAGCGCGTTGCCGCCCGCCCCCTGCAGCTGGGTGACCTCCTCGTACTGCGCCCAGAACTGCCCCGCCGCGATCCACTCCTCGCGGTCCTGGCGATGCCCGAGTTCGGTCAGATCCTCCGGTCCGAGCCCGCGCTCGGCCGCCCGCATCAGCAGGTCGCGCAGCTCCTCGGCGAATCCGGGCACGGTCAGCGCCGGACGCAGCTGTTCGGGCCAGCCGGTCGCGCCCTCCTCCAGGTCGCCCTCCAGCAACTCGCGCACGACTACGTCCTGCTCCGCCCCGGCCAGCAACCGCGGCGGCGGCAGCTCCTCGGCGCGAGCTTCCAGGCGCAGCAACGAAAACGCGTACGAATGCACTGTGCGCACGAGCGGTTCACTCACCGTGCGCGGCAGCGGAGACTCCTGATCCGGGTCCGACGTGAGCCGCCGCGTGAGGTCGGCCCGCAGCGCGTCGGCCGCCCGGCGGGACGTCGTGAGCAGCAGCACGCTCTCCGGATCCGCCCCCTCGGCGATCCGGCGCGCGGCGGCGGTGGCGAGCAGCGCCGTCTTGCCCGTGCCCGGCCCGCCCAGCACGCGGCGGAATCCAGCGGGCGCCGACAGCAGCCGTCGAGCGTCCTCGTCCCAGGTGAACGTGGGTGCGGCGGGGACCGGCGGGCGCACCAGCCGCGCCTGCCCGTTTCCCGCTCTCCGCACGTGCACATCAGCGATGGAACCATGCCCGCTCACCCGGGTGGCGCACCGGCACACCCCTCGGCGGGACTATCATTCCCCGGGTCATGAACGACGAACTGCACGAGCGGATACGCGCAGTCATCGCCGACGTACCCGCGGGGACAGTCGCGACGTACGGCGACGTCGCGGCGCTCTCCGGTGCCCCCTCTCCGCGCATGGTCGGCCGCGCGCTCGCCGAGGACGGCCACGACCTGCCCTGGCACCGCATCCTCCGCGCTAACGGAACCCCCGCACCGCACCTGCTGCACGAACAACTGGAGCGACTGCGCGCCGAGGGCGTGCTCGCCGACGGCGAAAAGGTGGACCTGCGGAAGTACCGCTGGCGACCGGACGGGGACGAGCCCGGGGAGGACGAGCCGCCCGGCTTGTTCTAGAGCTCCGCACGACTATTTCCGCACGCCGGCTTCTGCGGGGCGGTTCCCTCGACGGCTTCCGGACGACGCTTTCGGCCGACCGCCTCCGCTCGACGACTTACCGGCGGCATGCGGCCCGGCAAGCAACCGCCCCAATGCCACATTGGGTGCGTCAGATGCACCCAATGTGGCATTCGGTGCGCCCAGCGCACCCAATGTGGCATTGGGGCGCGAACTGGTTCCGCCCCGGAGGACCGTGGCGTCCGCCATCCTCCCCGGCCATAGCCCGCGCCGCCCGTTTTAGGTTAGCCTCACCTCATGAGCGTCCTGACTTACCACCCCGGCAGGGTCACCGCGGTCCGGCGGGTCACCCCGCACATGGCCCGCGTCACCTTCGACTGCCCGGGTCTCGCGGCGGCGGGCCCGGCGGCGCCGGACGCGTACGTGAAGGTGTTCTTCCCCCTCCCCGGCCACGAGGAGCCGCACCTGCCACCCGCCGAGACGGGCGAGGACGACGTCCTGTCCTGGTATCGCCGGTACCTCGCGATGCCCGACGACGTCCGGCCGCCGATGCGGACGTACACGGTGCGCGCGGCGCGTCCGGAGACCGGCGAGGTGGACGTCGACTTCGTGCTGCACGAGGAGAGCGGCGGCCCGGCTTCGACGTGGGCCGGGCAGGCGGAGGTCGGCGGCCGGGTGGCGTTCCTCGGGCCGCACGGGCTGTACGACGTGCCGGACGGGACAACCTGGCAACTGTTGGTCGGCGACGAGACCGCGCTGCCCGCGATCGGCGGGATTCTCGAGAGGCTGCCACAGTCGGCGCGCGCGTCGGTGTACATCGAGATTCCGGACCGCGCGGAGCGACAGACCTTCGAGACCAACGGTGCCGTCGAGGTGCACTGGGTGGTCCGCGGTGCGCGTACGCATGGCGAAGCGCTCGTAGACGCCGTACGCGCGGCCGAGCTGCCCAACGGCACGCCGTACGCGTGGGTCTCCGGCGAAGCAGGCGTCGTGAAGCTCGTTCGACGACACCTCGTCCGTGAACGCGGCTTCGACAAGACAGCCATCTGCTTCACCGGCTACTGGCGACAAGGCCTCAGCGAAGAAGCCGCGGGACGACAGCAGGCCGAAGCGTCCTAACCGAGCTTCGCGACCACCAGCTTCACCAACGCACCGAGCCGCTGACGCTCCGGCTGTAACGTGCTGATCCCGGCTGCCTCCAACGGCGCCGCTGTCACCGGACCAACGCACGCGCAGACGACCGTGCCACCGCGCAGGGTCTCGCGCAGCTCCGCGCCGTGGCCGGTTTCGTCAGCGAGAGCCAGGAAATTCGTCGCCGCCGGGGCACTGGTGAACACCAACGCGGCCAGTTCTCCGGACAGCACCTCGCGGATCAACGAGAACACCGGCGCCGGATCCGGCGGCGTGTGCCAGCGGTAAGGCTGCACGGCGAGCACCGACGCCCCGGCCGCAGCAAGCGGATCGGTGAACTCCGGCAGCGGCGCGCCGTGCAGTTGCAGCGCGACGCGCGCGCCCTCGACACCGGCCTCAGCGACCGCGCCGAACAGCTCGTCATTGGTCTCGCCGGGCGCGGAGTACTCCTCGCGCAGGCCGACACCCCGCACCGCGCCGACCGCTTTCGGCCCGCGCGCGAAGATGCGCGACCCGGCCAGGGCGTCCAGCAGCGCTTCGCGAAGTCCCCAGCCCTCGGCGGCGTCAAGCCAGCCGCGGAACCCGGCTCCGGTGGTGACCGCGGTGAGGTCGACCGGCGCGGCGAGGACGGCTTCCGTGCCGCGACGCAGCTCCGGATCATCGGCCAGCGGGACGATCGTGATCGTCGGCGCGTGCCGGACCTCCGCGCCGTGCCGGAGCAACGCGCCGATCAGGTCGTCCGCGCGCCGCTCGGCCGTGACGCCGATTCGCACGCCGTCCAGCTCACCCATTCGCTCGCTCCGTCTCTCGGGGAAGTCCGCCTGGCCCCGCACCGTGCCGCAGCCTGATCAGCTCACCCATCCGTTCGTCCCGTCTCCGGCGAGAACCCGCCGGGCAGCCACCAGCACGCCGCCCACGAAACTTCCGTGACACTACGCAGCAGCGCCAGCTCGCCAGTCCGCTCGCTCCATCTCCAGGGAGAACCCGCCGGGCTGCCAGCCGAACCGCGCACCGCGCACCGGCAGTATCCCGATCATCCGCTCACCCCGTTTTCCGGCAAAACCCGCCGAGCCCCGCACCCGCGCCACCGCAGCATCCCAATCAGCTCTCCCCGCCTCCGACGAACCCACCGGACAGCACCCCGTCCGAGTCACTCATACGCCTGCCCCATCTCCCGGATCGCCGCCGCCAGCTCCGTCCGCAACTCCTCCGGCGCGAGCACCTCCAGATGCGGCCCGAACCGCAGCAGTTCGCCGATCGCCGCTTCTCCCGGTTCGACCGGCAGGTCAATCGTCAACCATCCGTCGCCGTCCGGTTCCGCTCCGGCGGCGACTGCCTCGCGAAGTGCCCGGGCGCCGACGCTGCCCGCATAGAACGGTACGAGAGCTTGGGCGCGCGGCGAGAGGCGGACTGTCGCCTTTCGGGGGTACATCCGGCGCTCGAACTGCTCTGACCACTCCTGCCAGTAACGAGCGAGGTCGAATTCCGCCGGTCGCTCGAACTCCTCGCCGAGGTCGGTCAGCTCGTGGATGCGCGAAATCCGGTAGGTGCGATCGGTCCCCTCGCACCGTGCGGCGAGGTACCAGTTGCCCGCTTTGAGGATCAGGCCGAGCGGCTCCAGCACTCGCTCGACCTCGCGTTGGCCCCACCGTTCGTACCGGACGCGGACCCGCCGTCCGGCCCACACCGCGTCGGCGACGGCGGACAGGGTCGGCAGGCTTTCGATGCCGCGATGCCAGCCGGGAACGTCGAGGTAGAAGCGTTCGGCGACGCGGCCGGCGCGGCTGCGCAGTTCGTGGGGCAACGCGGCGTACAGCTTGAGCTGCGCCGCCGCCAGCACCGTGCCGAGCCCCAGCTCCGCGGCCGCGACCGGGAGTCCGGCCAGTGCCAGCGACTGGGCTTCGTCCTCGTTGAGGCCGGTCAGCCGGGTCCGGTAGCCGTCGACGAGCTGGTAGCCGCCGCTGCGGCCGCGGTCGGCGTAGACCGGCACGCCCGAGGCCGACAGCGCCTCGATGTCCCGGTACACCGTCCGGACGGAAACCTCCAGCTCAGCGGCCAGTTCCTCGGCGGTCATCCGGCCGCGGTTCTGCAGCAGGAGAAGCACGGTGAGCAAACGGCCGGCACGCATGCGGCAAGTATGACTGAAATACCTGACACAAGATGGCAGGTATGGGTGATTGAGTGAGCGGCATGAACACGTTTGGCATGACGAAGTGGGAAGAGCACGTGGCGAGCGGCGAGGAGGGCGGGCCGCGCGTCGCCTACGTGCACGCCGCGATGGAGTACTCCGGCGTGATCGAGGGTGCGGCCACGGGCGACTACCTGCTGTACTACCCGGGCGAGGGCTACGACGGCGGCGCGACCACGTCGCCGGGCTACGACCGGTTCGAGGGCACAGTCGACGGCCGCCGCGGCACGTTCATCGTCCGCCAGGAATGGGGTTTCGACCCGAAGAGCATCCGCTCGGAATTCGAGGTCGTGGCCGGTTCCGGCACCGGCGAACTGGCGGGCATCCGCGGCACCGGCACCGTGCACGGCGTACTGGGCGAGCCGACCGTGTCCTACACCTTCGACTACACGATCTGAAGGAGGCCGGGATGCTGGAGGTGTCGCGCGAACAGGCGCTGGCGTACCGGATCGCCGAGCAGGGGTTGCACCGCTCCGTCGCCGATCCGCACGACCTGCCGTTGCTGGACCTCGGATTGCAGGACAGCATGCGCGACACCGCCCTGCTCTCGCTGGCGGCCCGGATGCCGGATCCGGTCACGCCGGAGTCTCTTGTGGACGATCAGCGGCTCGCCCTGGTGTGGTCGCACCGGGGCGCGCCGCATTTTCACCGGCGTGCGGATCTGCCGGAGCTGACAGCCGCCTTGGTGCCGATCGACGATCCGGACGCGCTGGCGCGGATGCTGTGGCAGAAAAAGGACATCCAGGCAGCCGACGAGTCCCCTGTGGACATTGTGTTCACGACCGCGCGGGCGATCCGCAAGGTGGTCACCAAGCCGATGACCAAGGGTGTGGTGAGCGGGGAAATCACGAAGCTGCTGCCATCCTCCTTCAGCCGGTGGTGCCGCCCCTGCAACGCGACCCACGTGCACGAACAGCTCATGCGCGTCGCTTCTCTCCACGGCGGGGCGCGGCTCGAAGCCGGGCAGAGTCCGGCGACGCTCGCTCCGCTGGAGGGTCGCGGACGGATGTCCACGCGTCCGGTTCCGGCGGCGGTTTCGCGGGTGCTTCAGCAGTATTTGCGCTTCAACGGACCTGCTACGCCGGGTGACGCGGCCGGTTTCGTCGGCACTGCGAAGACCTGCATAACCAAAACTTGGCCATCGGCGGTTACCGAGGTCAAAGTGGACAGCCGGCGAGCCTTCATCCCGGATGATCAGTTGGCCGCGCTGGAGAACCCGCCGTCGCCCGCCGGAGTGCGTCTGCTGCCTCCGCTCGATCCGTATACGCAGAGTCGCGACAAAGCCGTCCTCGTTCCGGACAAAGCGCGAGCGAAAGAGGTGTGGAAAATTCTCGGCAGCCCTGGTGCGTTATTAGTCGACGGCGAGATTCTGGGTACTTGGCGGATGAAGGCGTCCGGCAAACGACTGGCTTTCACGCTGGCCGAATTCGATCCGCTCCGTCGCGCGGACCGTGCCGCGGCCGAGGACGAGGCGGCCCGGGCCGCGTCCGCACGGGGTTACCAGGACTTTTCCGTGACCTGGGCTTGACCGGCGGGCTAAAGTTCTGACGTGCTGAAATGGCTGCTCGACTCGGATCCGACGCTGCGCTGGCAGGTCGAACGGGACTTAGCGGACGCGCCGCCCGAAGTCTGGACGGCCACCCGGCACAAGATCGCGACCGAGGGCTTCGGCGCGCGACTCCTCGCCCGGCAGGACCCGGACGGGCAGTGGGCTGGCGGCGCTTACTTCCCGGCGCGATTCGAGTCCGGCCCCGATACCGGACAGCCGTGGACGGCCACCACCTGGTCGCTCACCATGCTGCGCGAATGGGGCATGGATCCGGCGGTCCTGCGCGCCAACCGCACCGCCGAGCTGATCGCTGAGAATTCCCGATGGGAATACGAAAATTTGCCGTACTGGGGCGGTGAGGTCGACGTCTGCATCAATGCCTGGACCCTCGCGAACGGCGGCTGGCTCGGCGTCGACGTCTCACAGCTCGCCCGCTGGTTCTCCGAACACCAGTTGGCCGACGGCGGCTGGAACTGCGAATGGGTCGACGGGTCGAAGCGCTCGTCCTTCCACTCGACGCTGAACGCCGTGAAGGGCCTGCTCGCCTACGACATCGCGACCGGCGGCACCGACGAGACGCACGCCGCCCGCCGCGCCGGTGAGGAGTACCTGCTCGAACGCCGCCTGCTGTATCGGCTTTCGACTGGCGAGCAGGTGGCGTCCTGGGTCGACCACTTCGCGTACCCGATGCGGTGGCACTACAGCGCGATCAACGCCCTCGAGCACTTCCGCGAAGCCGCCATTGTGGACGACGTTCCGCCGGACCCGCGTCTCGCCGACGCCGTCGAACGGGTTCGCGCCGCCCGGCAGCCGGACGGAACTTGGCTACAGGACGGTCGATTGCGCGGCGACATGTGGTTCGAGGTCGACGTACCGGCCGGGGAACCTTCGAAGTGGCTGACGCTGTACGGCACCCGGATTCTGTCCTGGTGGGACTCCGCGCAGTCCTAACTGGACCGTGCGACGCGAAAGCCGACATCGTCCACGCGGAACGTCGGGTGGCTCCGGCGACGCACCGACACCCGGACACTCCAGTGCTCGTCCGCCCAGCCGCCGCCCTTGAGCACCCGGTACTCGCCGTAGACCGCCGGATCGTAGAGATCCCAGCACCAGTCCCAGGCGTTGCCGAGCAGATCGTAGGCGCCCCAGGCGTTCGGAAGCTTCTCACCGGACGGATGCAGCCGACCGCCGGAGTTTCCTTCGTACCAGGCGATCTCGTCCAGGTCGCCGTACCTCGGGCCCGCAGTGCCCGCTCGGCAGGCGTGTTCCCATTCGGCTTCCGTAGGCAGCCGGTAGCCCGATGAAGACCGGTCCCACTCCACGTCGCCGCCGTCAAGCCGATACGCCGGTGGCAGTCCGTCCCGTTCGGACAGTGCGTTGCAGAACCGCACCGCGTCCAACCAGGACACCTCGACGGCAGGCAGACGACCGCCGCCGTCGTATTGCTCCTGAGTGACCGGGAACGCGCCAAGCTCGAACGCGGGCACCTCGACTGTCCAGCTGCGCTCTGTCCGCCGGTCGGTGAGCGTCACCGTTCCCGGCGGGATCGGGACCATCCGCACCGTGTCGAGGCTAGCCGATCGGCGCTGGGGTGTCGCCGGGATTCATCGCCAACCGATAACCACGCTTGACCACTGTCTGCACCACCCCGGTACCGCCGAGGGACGTCCGCAACCGGCCGATCGCCGTCTCCACCGCGTGCGCCTCGCCGCCGGAGGGAAGCTCGGCGGACAACTCCCGGCGCGCGACCACTCGGCCGGGCTGTCGCGCGAGCGCGCGCAGGAGCGCCATCGGCGCTGGAGCGATCTCGCGCCATTCGCCGTCGACTAGCGCACCCGTGCCGCGGATCTGCAACACATGACCGGCGGCATACAGCGTCGGCGAGGCTGTGACCAACGCGTCCGCAACCGTTCTCGCCAGCGCGCCGATCCGCGACCGTAGCGGTTGGACAGTCGAAATACCCAGCGAAGCGAGCGGCGCGGCCGTGATCGGTCCCACACACGCCACGACCACACGGCTGCTCAACACCTCGATCAACGCACCGAGCCGACCGGTCCGCCGCGCCATCGCGACAGTGGACGCGGCAGCGGGCGCGCTCGTGAACGGCAGCGCGTCGATCGTTCCTTCCAAAACGGCGTCCAACAGCCGGTCCAGCGGTCCCGGATCGGCCGGAGCCACCCAGCGGTACACCGGGATCTCGATCACCTCAGCGCCCGCCTGCCGAAGGGTCTCCGCAAAGTACGGCAGCGGCTCGCCGTGCAGTTGCAACGCGATCCGGCGTCCGTCCACTCCGGACTGCGTCAAGTACTGCAACAGCTCCGCGCTGCTTTCCGACGCAGGCGAATAGTCCTCCGCCAACCCGGCCGTCCGCACCGCTCCAGCCGCCTTCGGGCCGCGCGTCAACAGCGAAGCGTTCGACAGGTGGTCGAGCACCTTCTCGCCGAGACCCCAGCCTTCCGCGGCCTCAATCCATCCGCGGAACCCGATCCCGGTCGTCGCCACCACGATGTCCACCGGCGACTCCAGCAATCGCATCGTCGCCGCGTGCAGTTCGGTGTCGTCGGCCAGCGGCACGATCCGGATCGCGGGTCCATACCGGACGGCAGCGCCCTGGCGCACAAGCAGCGCGCCCAGCTCTTCAGCCCGGCGCGCTGCCGTGATTCCCACCGTGAACCCGGCCAGCGGCCGGACGTCCGTCACGGCGAGCCCACCTCGATCACCCCGTCCCGTACGCGAACCGGATACACCGGCACCGAAACCCCTTCCGCGTCGAGGCACGCGCCGCTGCGGAGCGAGAACCGTTCTTTGTAGACCGGCGACGCGACCACCGGCTCTCCCCCGGCGTCGCCGACGATCCCGCGCGACAGCACGGCCGCACCACTGCACGGATCCCAATTGGACAGTGCGTACCAACCGTCGCCGGCGTGGAACACCGCGACCTGCTGACCGTCGATCAGTGCTGCCGCTCCGGAGAACTCCGGGATGGCCCCCGCCGCGCAGACCGCCGTCCAGGATGAAGTCATGGTCATCGTCGCACCTCCGGAACTCCCAGCAGCACCGGGATCTTCTGCTCCCGCTCCGCCCGGAACGAAATCGACGGGTCCGGTGTCCCCGGCGCGTTCACGAACGAACTGAACCGCGCCAGCTTGTCCGGATCCTCCAGCACTCCTCGCCATTCGTCGGTGTAGCCCTCGATGTGCTTAGCCATCGCCGCGTCCAGGTCCTCGCAGATGCCGAGGCTGTCGTCCACGATCACCGCACGCAGGTGGTCAAGTCCGCCGTCGAGCTCCTCGATCCACGGTGCCGTGCGCTGCAACCGATCCGCCGTGCGCACGTAGAACATCAGGAACCGGTCAATCGTGCGGACCAGCGTCTCGGTATCCACATCAGACACCAGCAGTTCCGCGTGCCGCGGCGTCGCTCCGCCATTGCCGCCGACGTAGAGGTTCCATCCGTGTTCGGTGGCGATCACGCCGAAGTCCTTGCCGCGCGCTTCAGCACATTCACGCGCGCATCCGGATACCCCGGCCTTGATCTTGTGCGGCGACCGCAGTCCGCGATACCGCAGCTCCAGATCGATCGCCAATCCCACGCTGTCCTGGACGCCATAGCGGCACCAGGTCGAGCCGACACAGGATTTGACCGTCCGCAACGACTTGCCGTACGCATGCCCGGACTCGAAGCCCGCGTCGACCAGTCGCCGCCAGATGTCCGGCAACTGGTCCACCGTGGCCCCGAACAGGTCGATCCGCTGTCCGCCGGTGATCTTCGTGTACAGCCCGAAATCCTGCGCGACCTGTGCGATCACCATCAGCTTCTCCGGCGTGATTTCGCCGCCGGGAATCCGCGGTACCACCGAGTAGCTGCCGTTGCGCTGCATGTTCGCGAGGAACCGGTCATTCGTGTCCTGCAGCGCCGCCTGCTCGCCGCCGAGGATGTGCCCGTTGCCCAGCGTCGCCAGGATCGACGCCACCGCGGGCTTGCACACCGCGCACCCCGTCCCGGTGCCGTACCGACTCACGACCTCGCTGAACGTCGTCATCCGAGTCGCGCGGATGATCTCGAACAGCTCCGCACGAGACTGCGCGAAGTGTTCGCACAACGCCTTCGACTGCTCGACCCCGCACGCGTTCAGCAACTTGGCCAGCATCGGCACGCACGAGCCGCATGACGTTCCCGCCCGCGTGCACGCCTTCAGTTTCCCGACCGAATCACAACCGTCCTCGGTGATCGCCCGGGTCAGCGCGCCCTTGGAAACGCCATTGCACGAACAGACCTGCGCCTCGTCCGGCAACGCGTCCACGCCGACCGCCGCACCGCCGCCGGCCGGGGCGAGCAACGCGCCCGGGTCGGCGGGCAGCGGACGCCCGACCAGCGCGCGGAGCGTGTTGTACTCCGCCGCGTCGCCGACCAGGACCCCGCCGAGCAGCGTCCGGCCGTCGTCAGTCACCACGAGCTTCTTGTACGTTCCGGCCACGGCGTCGTTCACCGCGACTTCCAACGAGCCCTCGGTGGCCGCGTGCGCGTCGCCGAAACTGGCGACGTCCACGCCCATCAGCTTCAGCTTCGTTGCGGTGTCCGGTTCGGGGAAACTCGCCGTCGTGCCGGTGAGCTGTGCCGCGACCACCTCCGCCATCGCGTACCCGGGCGCGACGATGCCATACACCCGGCCTTCGACCGCCGCGCACTCGCCAATCGCGTAAACCGCCGAGTCGCTGGTCCGGCACGTCGCGTCGACCAGCACGCCACCGCGCTCGCCAACGTCCAAACCGGACTCCCGGGCCAAGTCGTCCCGAGGACGGACACCGGCGGAGAAGACCACCAGGTCGACGTCCAGCTCCGTACCGTTGCCCAGCCGGGCCAGCAACCGCGAGCCGTCGGCCTCGATCGCGTCCGTCGAGGTTCCAGTGTGGACGGTTACGTCAAGGTTCGTGATGAGCCGCCGCAACAGACCGCCGCCGCCGTCGTCGACCTGCAACGGCATCAGCCGCGGTGCCATCTCCACCACATGCGGCGACAACCCCATGTCCCGCAACGCCTTCGCCGCCTCCAGACCGAGGAGACCACCGCCGATCACCACCGCTGCACGGCGGCCGCGGCCCTGCCGTTCAGCTGCGGCACGAATCGCGTCGAGGTCTTCGATCGTCCGGTACACGAACACGCCCGGCAGATCCCGCCCCGGCACCGGCGGTACGAACGGACGCGAACCGGTCGCCAGCACCAGCGAGTCGTACCGCTCGACGTGTCCGGAAGCTGTCGTCACCGTCTTGGCTTCGCGGTCCACCGACACGACGACCTCGCCAAGCCGAAGCTCGACCATGTCATCGTCTGCGTAATCCGAGCCAGGCAACGCCAAGGCGGCCGGATCCCAGCTGTCCACATAGGAGGTCAACGCGACCCGGTCGTAAGCGGGACGGTTCTCCTCACCGAAGACGACGACCCGCCACTCGCCCGCCGCGTCTGCCGCGCGAAGTGCCTCCACGAACCGGTGCGCGACCATGCCGTGCCCGGCGACCACCACTGTAGGCATTTCAGACCTCCGCTCCTGCCAACGCCACCTGCGCACGCACCGCCGGCTTGCGCAGGTAGCCGAACCACGTCACACCCACGCACACCGCGTAGAAGACCAGGAATCCGACGAACGCCGGAACGCCGCTGTGCGCTTCGGCGAACGACTGCCGGAAGGCGAGGTTGATGAACAACCCGCCCAGCGCGCCGATCGCACCTGCCAAGCCGATCAATGCCCCGGACAGCCGACGCGCGTTGCGCAATTCCGTCGCCTCGTCCGCACCGGCTTGAATCGCGGCCCGCGCCTTTACCTGGAAGATCGCCGGGATCATCTTGTACGTCGATCCGTTGCCGATTCCGGTGAGCACGAACAAAACGATGAACGCGGCGGTGAACGTCGCCAGCGAGTCCGCGGAAGAAGCCAGCACCAAGACCACGGTCGCCAACGCCATCGCCCCGAATGTCGCGAAGGTGACGCGACCGCCGCCGATGCGGTCCGACAGCCATCCGCCGATCGGCCGGGACAGCGAACCCAGCAGCGGACCGAGGAACGTCACCGCGGCCGCCTGCAACGGCGTCCGGCCGAACTGGTTCTGCAGCACCAAACCGAAAGCGAAGCTGTAGCCGATGAAGGAACCGAACGTGCCGACGTACAGCAGCGACATCACCCAGGTGTGTCCATAACGGACCACCTCGCGCATGGCCTTGGTGTCACCGCGAACACTGGCCAAGTTGTCCATGAACAACGCGGCGCACGTCGCGGCGATGACGATCAGGGGAAGGTAGATGTACAGGACCAATCGCGGCGCGGTCGCACCAGCGGTGCCGATGACGAGGAGTCCGACGAGCTGAATCACCGCGACGCCGAGGTTTCCGCCGCCGGCGTTCAATCCGAGCGCCCAGCCCTTGTACCGTTCTGGATAGAAGGTGTTGATGTTCGCCATCGAGGACGCGAAGTTGCCGCCGCCGACCCCGCCAAGCGCGGCCATCAGCACGAACGTGCCCAGCGAAGTACCCGGGTGCAGCACTATGGCGGTCAGCACTGTCGGAATGAGCAGCAGCACGGCGCTGATGACTGTCCAATTGCGACCGCCGAAGCGCGCGACCGCGAAGGTGTACGGGATCCGCATGATCGCGCCGACCACGGTCGGGGTGGAGACCAGCAGGAATTTGTCCGCCGCGCTGAACCCGTAGGCCGGGCCCATGAACAGCACCACGACCGACCACAAGGTCCAGATCGAGAAGCCGATGTGCTCGGAGAACACGGAGAACCACAGATTGCGCCGGGCGACGCGCTTGCCGGTCGTTTCCCAGAACTCGTCGTCCTCGGGATCCCAATGCTCGATCCAACGGCGGGTCATGGCGTCCTCCTCGTTACCGGGGGCGGTCATTGCGCGGCCAGCCAGTCCGCGACCGCGCCGACCGTGTCGCGGCAGCTGCCGCATCCCGTGGTGGCGCGGGTGGTGCGGGCGAGTGCGGCAGCGTCGGTGGCGCCACCCCGCCAGGCTTCGATCAGCCGGCCTTTGGTCACCGCGTTGCAGCGGCAGATCACTGTGGACGAAGGAAGATCGGCTGGGCTCGCCGCCGTTGGCGCGCCCGCGGGCAGCGCACGGCCGAGCAGCACCGCGAGCCGGTCTTCGGGTACCGGAGTGCCCCGGTCGTGCAGCTGCGTCACGGTCGCCGCCGCGTCTGGCAGGCCGAGCAGGATCGCACCGGTCACCCGGTCGCCGCGGACGACCAGTTTGCCGTACCTGCCGCCGGACGGATCGTCGAAGGTCACGACCTCGGCGGCGGCGTCCTCGCTGGTCACCTGCGTTTCGCCGAGCGCGGCGAGATCGATGTCGCGGGCCTTGAGCCGGGTTACCGTGCGGGTGCCGCGGTAGCGCGCTGTGGCGTCCGAGCCGGTGAGCAGATCCGCGAGCACCGCGGCCTGTTCCCACGCGGGCTGCACCAATCCCGGTGGCGCACCGGGGTGCCGCGCGCAGTCGCCCAGCGCGTGGATGCGGCCGTCGCTGGTCCGGAGCAGATCGTCCACCAGGATTCCGCGGTCCACCGCCAGCCCGGCGGCTTCGGCGAGCGACGTCTCCGGGCGGACTCCGGCCGCGACCACGACCAGGTCTGCGGGAACGAAGCTGCCGTCGTCGAGTTTCAGACCGTCTCCGGGCAGGTGCCGAGCGGCCGTCACCTCGAACCGGAACGTCACGCCCAGCTCCGCCAGCCGACGGGCCAGCACCCGGCCCGCGCCGGAATCCAGTTGCCGCTCCAAGACGTGCGGCTGCGGATGCACCACGGTCACGTTCGCTCCGCGACCGGCCAGCCCTCGTGCGGCTTCCAGGCCGAGCAGCCCGCCGCCGAGTACCGCGACCGGCGCGCCCGGACGAGCGGCGTCCACGATGCGCGCGCAGTCGTCCAGCGTCCGGAACGCCACGACCTCCGGTCCGAGTTCGAGCCCTTCGACCGGCGGCAGCCAAGGCGCGGCTCCGGTCGCGAGAACGACCGCGTCGTAAGGAAATTCGTCAGTTTCAGTGCAGACGACCCGGCGCACCGCGTCGATCCGCGTCACCCTGGTTCCGAGCCGCAGATCGACCCGGGTCTGCGCGGCCCACTCGGAATCGTGCAACCGCACCGTGTCCGGACTCATCCCGCCTGCGACCACAGTGGACAGCAGCACCCGGTTGTAGGCCGGATGCGGTTCTTCGCCGAGCACGGTCAGCCGCACTCGGTCGCCTTCCGGATCGCGCCGCCGGATCTCGTCGGCGAGCCGGGCCCCGGCCATTCCGTAACCAATGATGACGACGTTCCGCGCGCTCATGCTTCCGCCCTCGCCAACGACACCGCGCACACCTTGAACTCCGGCATCCGGCTCACCGGGTCGAGCGCCGGGTTGGTCACCAGATTCGCCCGTGCCGCACCGGGAAAGTGAAACGGCAGGAAGACGAGGTCCGCCCGCATCGACGGCACGCACCGCACCCGCGCGACGGTTTCCCCGCGTCGCGATCGCACCAGCGCACGGTCGCCGTCGGCCAGTCCGGACCGCGCCGCGGTATCCGGATGCACTTCGACGAACACCTCTGGCACGACCGCCGTCAACTCCGCGATCCGGCGGGTCTGGGCTCCGGATTGGTAGTGCTGCAATACGCGACCGGTCGTGGCCTGCAACGGAAAAGCCTCGTCCGGCAGCTCAGCGGGTCCGCTGTGGTCAACCTCAGCGAACCGTGCCCGGCCGTCCGGATGCGCGAAACCGTCGAGAAACATTCGCGGCGTGCCTGGGTGCGTCTCGTCCGGAACCGGCCAGTGCAACGCTTCTCCGGACCGCAATCGTTGGTAAGTCACGCCGGAGTAGTCCGCGGCTCCGCCCTTCGACGCGGCACGCAGCTCCTCGAAGACCTCCCCCGCCTCGTCCGGGAACCTCTCCGCAGGTTGTCCAATGCGGACTGCGAGATCCCGCAACAACGACAGATCGCCGCGCACTCCGTCCGGCGGCTCGATCGAGCGTTGCCGCAAGAGGACTCGACCTTCGAGGTTGGTCAGCGTGCCCTCCTCCTCGGCCCATTGCGGGACCGGGAAGACCACGTCAGCCAGCTCCGCGGTTTCCGACAGGACGAAGTCCGCCACCACGAGAAGATCCAGACCGGCCAACCGATCCTGCACACGCGACGAGCGCGGTGCCGACACCACCGGATTGCTCCCGAACACCAGCAATGCCTTGATCGAATCGCCCAGCTCGTCGAGCAGTTCGACCGCCGACCGTCCGGGTCCGGGCAAGCTTTCCGCTGGCACGCCCCAAACCTGGGCGACATGCGCCCGCGCCGCCGGGTCGTCGATCTTGCGGTAGCCCGGCAGCTGATCCGCTTTCTGCCCGTGCTCGCGTCCGCCCTGGCCGTTGCCTTGCCCGGTCAGACAGCCGAAGCCGGATCCGGCGCGACCGGGCAATCCCAACGAGAGGGCGAGATTGATCCACCCGCCGACTGTCGCGGTGCCCGAAGCGTGTTGCTCCGTCCCACGCCCAGTAAGCACGTATGCGTTGCCTGCCCGAGCCAGCATTTCCGCGGCCTGCCGCTGATCCGCGGCCGAGACCCCGGTCACCCGCTCGACCCGTTCCGGCCACCACGTCGCGGCAATGCGCCACATTTCGTCGAATCCGGACGTCCGAAGATCCACATAGGACTTGTCCAGGTGTCCCTCGGCGACGACCGCGTGCAGAATTCCCAACGCCAGCGCGAGATCCGTGCCCGGCGCCGGCGCGAGATGCAGGGCGGCCCGCTCGGCTGTCGGCGTGCGACGCGGGTCGATGACGATCAGTTCCGCACTATCGAGATGCTGCATGAACGGCGGCATCGTCTCGGCCGGGTTCGCCCCGGCGAGCAGCACGACATCCGCGTTCGCAAGATCGGTTACCGGAAACGGAAGTCCGCGGTCCACCCCGAACGCGCGCATCCCGGCCGCGGCGGCCGAGGACATGCAGAATCGGCCGTTGTAGTCGATTTGCGACGTTCCGAGCGCGACCCGAGCGAATTTCCCGAGCAGGTAAGCCTTTTCGTTCGTGAGTCCGCCGCCGCCGAACACGGCGGCCGAATCCGCGCCGTGGTCCCGACGCGAGGCCAGCAGCCGGTCCGCGACGAAATCCAGTGCCTCGTCCCAGGGGACCGGCTGCAGTTCCCCGTCGCGGCGGAGCAGCGGGGAGCTCAGGCGTGCGCCGGATTTCAGCAGGGCGCCGGCGGTCCAGCCTTTCTGGCACAGGCCGCCCGCGTTGACCGGGAAGTTCCTTGGCGTGACCCGGGTCTCGTCCAGGCGCATCCCGCACTGCAGAGCGCAGTACGGGCAATGTGTGTCGACGTGCGGCACAGGCGCTCCTCGAGTCGGCGATGACCCGACGGTAAGGACGCCGTGTTACCTCGAAGTGCCGGAATGTTTCAGGCAGTTGACATTGCCCGCCGTCACACCGGGGGTGCGCGGTGAGTCAGAGGATCGCGCTGACCTCGCGGGCCGCTGCGCGCAGGCCGTCCAATGCGGCATTCGTGGACTTGGGGTCCAATGCGTGTGACGCGAGACGGAAGAGGATGGCACGCAGCAGGAGCTGGGGCCATTCGGGGAGGTGAGCCCAGCGCTCCAAGAGGGCTCCGGTCGCGCCGCCCCAGATCAGCGAGTCGACCGCGGCGATCGCCGCACCCCATTCGCCTGGGCGGTAATACGGGACGAAATCGACTACGCCGGGGGCTGCGTCGCCGTCGAAAAGCAGGCCGGCCAGGAGTTCGCCGTGAGCGACCTGGTGCGGGAGTTTGATCGGGCGGCGGGCCGGGGCCAGGATTTCGAACCAGCGGCCGCCTTTCTCCTCGGAGAGGGGACGGTCTTGTTCTTCCCAGGCGATTCGGTCGGCTATCGCGTCGATGTCGTCGCGTGCGGAGAGGAAGTCCGGTCGAGGAAGGTCTGCCGTTGCCCGGTGCAGGCGTACCGCGGCGAGGACTGCTTCGTCGCAGCGGTGCTCGGCGGCACCGGGGAGGTAGCGCCAGGCTGACCAGTCTCCGACGATCCAGCGGCCGTCTCGCGAGCGGACTGGTTTGGCGATGCGGAGGCCGGGGTCTTCGGCGAAGTCCAGGGCTCGGGCGGTCCAGAGGGCTTGAGAGCGGTCGGTGACGCGTTTGAAGACCACGTCTCCGGCGTGCCAGGTTTCGGAGTCCGGGAGAAGGGTGATGGCGTCGGCGTCGCTGCCGAACGCGGAGCAGACGCGTTCGGAGGGACGTTCGAGGGTTGACCGCACAAAGGGGGAGGTTACCCCGGGGTGGGCGTGGTTCCCGGGGAGACTCGCTGGTCGGTGATTCGGCTCGTCGCCTGGCGGCGACCTTGCCGGGGTGGTTGCGTGGGGCACCCCGAAGCTTGATTGTGCTGACGGTCTGGGCGCCTCGATGGTTGAGTGCACCGGCTGCGGTGTCGTAGGCGGTGGGGGCTAACGCCCCAATGTGGCATTGGGTGCATGCGACGCACCCAATGTGGCGTTCGGTGCGCCTGACGCACCCAATGCCACATTGGGGGCGCATTCCGGCGGGTGGGCGGGGCGGAGCGGGGCGGGGCGGGGCGGAGCGGGGCGTGAGGGGAACCCTGGGTGAAACAGAGTCAGTGAGGGTGGCGCACGTACCGCGAAAAGCCGTGAAGGGCTCCTTGAGGGAATCTAAGTCCCTCAAGGAGCCCTTCACGGACAGACGTGCTCAGTAAGTCGGCAGGCTTGGGTCGATCTGCCGGGCCCAGGCCAGGACTCCGCCGCCCAGGTGGGTGGCGTCCTTGAAGCCTGCTGCATGCAGTGCTGCCAGTGCCTCAGCCGAGCGGGCGCCGGACTTGCAGTGCAGGACGATCGGCTTGTCCTGCGGCAGCTCCGCCAGTGCCTCGCCGGAAAGGATGCGGTCCTTCGGGATCAGCGTGGCGCCCTTGATGTTCACGATCTCGTACTCGTGCGGCTCGCGGACGTCGATCAGGGCGAAGTCCTCGCCCGCATCGAACTTGGCCTTCAGTTCCGCGGGGGTCAGGGTGCTGCCCGAGGCGGCCGAGGCGGCTTCGTCCGACACGACGCCGCAGAAGGCCTCGTAGTCGATCAGTTCGGTGATCTTCGGGGTCTCCGGGTCCTTGCGGATCTTGACCTCGCGGTACTTCATCTCCAGCGCGTCGTAGGAGATCAACCGCCCGAGGAGCGGCTCTCCGATGCCGGTGATGAGCTTGATCGCCTCGGTCACCATGATCGAGCCGATCGACGCGCACAGCACGCCGAGTACGCCGCCTTCGGCGCAGGACGGGACCATGCCGGGAGGCGGCGGCTCGGGGTACAGATCCCGGTAGTTGAGACCCTTGCCGTTCGGGGCGTCCTCCCAGAAGACGCTCACCTGGCCTTCGAACCGGAAGATCGAACCCCACACGTACGGCTTGCCGAGCAGCACCGCCGCGTCGTTGACCAGGTACCGGGTCGCGAAATTGTCCGTGCCGTCGAGGATCAGGTCGTACTGCTCGAAGATCTCCAGCGCGTTCGCCGATTCGAGCCGCTCGGTGTGCAGGTGCACCTTGACCAGCGGGTTGATCTCGGCGATGGACTCCTGCGCCGACGCGGCCTTGAGCTTGCCGACGTCGGACTGGCCGTGGATCACCTGGCGCTGCAGGTTGGATTCGTCGACGACGTCGAAGTCGATGATGCCGAGCGTGCCCACGCCGGCGGCCGCCAGGTACAGCAGCGCCGGGCTTCCGAGCCCGCCCGCACCGATGACCAGGACCTTCGCGTTCTTCAACCGCTTCTGCCCGACCACCCCGACGTCCGGGATGATCAGGTGACGGCTGTACCGGGCCACCTCTTCCTTGGTGAGCTCGGCTGCCGGCTCGACGAGCGGCGGCAGTGCCGTGTCTGACATCGGGTCCTCCATACTCGCGCGGGTCGCGTAGTCGATCCCAGTATGTTCAACGCCCGCTCGCAAGGGACACTTCCCTGCTCTCAGATCGTGGGACGTTGTTACTGGCCCGGCGGGGTCGGGTTCGGCCACGCGTTCGGCTTGCACACGCGGTGGTCCGCGGCGACCTTGCCCTTGTCGCCGCCGGGGATGTTGTTCAGCATCGCGACGTAGTCGTCGGCGACGCCGAACGACTGCTGCATCATCACCGGAGCCGGCTGGTCGTTTCCTGGGCAGCCCACGTGGTTGTTGCCCAGCGCGTGCCCGACCTCGTGGTTGATGGCGTACTGCCGGTACCCGGTCATATCGGACATGTAGACCTTCGCGCCGCGCACCCAGCGCGACAAGTTGATCAGCACCCGGCCCATGCTGCGCCGGTAGCAGGAGGCCTCGAATTTGATCTGGAACCCGCACGCGTCCGGCCGGTGCGTGGTGTCCGGCGTGGTGAGGCTCACCCGGAAACTCGGGTTCGGATAGCTCGAGTCGACCCGCTGCAACCGGATCTCGCCGTTCCAGGTCCAGCTGCGCGGATCGGACAAAATGCCCTGCACCGCGGTTCCGAAGCTGTCGTCGCCGGCGTAGCTCGCCGGATCGATGCCGTCCTCGACCTCGACGGTGTAGGTGTAGAGCTTCCCCGCTTTGCCCACAACGTCGCTGGACCCGGGCACGACGTGCCAGGTGCCCTTGCCCGTCTGCGTGAAATTGCCGCCGGCAGGCAGGTCGGCGGTGGGCACGTTGAGATTCACCGGCTGCGCGGGGTTCTCCGGGATGCCGCCGCCACCGTCGATCGCGCCCGAGGACGTGTCGCCGGACGCGACTTCGCCGCTGCTGCCGGCCGTGCCGGCCTCGGGCGAACTGGTGGCGGTGTTGACAGCGACCAGCACAGTGATCACGGCCAGGATCGGCAGCGCGTACACGCGCCAGCCGTAGGTCTTCACGAACCGGCCGAACGGCGACTGCTTCTTCTTCGGAGCCGGGCGCTTCTCGGAGCCGCCGTCCTTGGGCTTCCAGGCGGCGGCGAGCGGCTCGGCGCTGGTGCGCCTGCTGCCCGGCCGGTACCGGTCCTCGCCCACGCGCTGGGCGGGCTTGCGCGCGGGCCGGTACTGGCCGACGCGCGGAGAGTCGGCCTCCGCATCGCCGGATCCGGAGGACGCTGAACGCCGGGCCGACCCGGCGGTCGGGCCCCGCCGGTCCTTCGCTCGCGCGTCCTGCTTCAGCCGGTCCACCGACCCAGGGTGCCACACGGCGGCGACGTTCCCGGCAGCGACTGGCGGGCTCCCCGGCGATCCGCGGTCCCCCGTCCGGGCTACCAGGAGCCCTTGTCCGCGCCCTCCCAGAGACCCAGTACGGCCTTGGCCACTACCTGCGGGCGTTCCATCTGCGCAACGTGTCCGGTGCGCGGGAGGACCAGCATCCGGGCGCGGGGAATCGTCTGCGCCGTCCGCAGCGCGCGCTTGACCGAGATCACCCGGTCGTGGAGCCCCCAGACCACCAGCGTGGGGGCCTCGACCTGTTTGGCGACCGACCACAGCGACGCGGCGCCGAGCGCGGTCCAGCGCCGGAAGATGCCGAACGTGCTGCGCTCCATCGCGGCCAGCGCCCACGGGAACCCGGCACGCGCGGCGTGCTCCTCGACCAGTTCGTCCAGCCGGGCGTCCGGGAAGCGCGACGGATCGTGGAAGCACAGCTTGATGACCTGCGCGGCGCGTTCGCGGGCGGTCATCCCGGCCATCCGGCGGCGCACCCTCGCCCCGACCACCGGGAGATAGGCCAGCGCCATCAGCGGATCGGACAGCCTGCGCGGGTCCGGGCGGCGGTCCGGCATCGCCGGGGAAATCAGCGTGAGAGTTCTCACCAGCTCCGGCCGCCGTGCCGCGACCAGCAGCGAGATCGCGCCGCCCATCGAGTTGCCGAGCAGATGCACCGGTTTGCCGAGCCGCTCCAGCTTGCTCGCGATGACCTCGGCGTGGTCGTCGAGGCTGTAGGCGAATCCTTCCTCGGGTTCCGAATAGCCGAATCCGGGCAGGTCAACGGCTTGTCCGGAAGCAGTGGGGGCGAGCAGCGCGGCGAGGTCGGTCCAGTTCGTGGACGATCCGCCGAGCCCGTGCACGTAGACCGCGGGCGTGCCGTCCGGACCGGGCGTGTGCCGGATGTGCAGGCCGTCTTCGACCGTTCCCGGCCAGGCAGGCAGCGCCCCGTCGAGCGGCGGAAGGGGCGTAGTCGACAATGGCACCTGGGTCACCGGCGGGCGGACCGCCGCCGCGGTGGCGGGGCGGGAGGTCGTGGTCGTCACCAGTCCAGGATGCCTGACCCTTGGCATTTCGGGCGTACCCACGAGTAATGTCAGGTTCACTTCACGCGGTGGTGAACCCGCCCGGCGAAGGCTGCGGACGGAGGAAGAATGACGGAGATGGCGCGACTGCAACGAGGCGTCCGGTTGCCCCGGACCGAGCGCCGGGCCCAGTTGCTGACGGCCGCGCAGCGCGTCTTCGCCGAGCACGGCTACCACGCGGCGGCGATGGACGAGATCGCCGAGGAGGCCGGGGTCAGCAAACCGGTCCTCTACCAGCACTTCCCCGGCAAGCTCGACCTGTACATCGCGCTGCTGGAAAGCCACGTCGACGACCTTGTCGGCCGCGTGCAGGGCGCGCTGAACTCCACCACGGACAACCGCCAGCGCGTCCCGGCCACGGTCGGCGCGTTCTTCGACTTCGTGAACAACGACGCCGGCGCGTTCCGCATGGTCTTCGAATCCGATCTCCGCGGCGAACCCGCCGTGCAGGAGGCGGTGGACCGCGCGACCTCGGCCAGCGTCGAGGCCATCACCGAGACGATCACCTCCGACGCCGGGCTGGACGAGGAGAAGGCCCGCCTGCTCGCGGTCGGCCTGGTCGGGATGAGCCAGGTCAGCGCGCGTTACTGGCTGCAGCACAACCAGTCGATGAGCCGCGAGGACGCGGTGGCGCTCACCGCGAACCTCGCCTGGCGCGGCATCGGCGGCGGTTTCCCGCTCAAGGACAACTGAGTCCGTGCCCGTCGTGGCGGTGCCGGGCACGTTGTGCAGCCCACGGATATACGCACCGCTGGCGGCCGCGCTGCCCGACCGGCTGGACGCGGTCGACTGGATGACCGCACCGGGTCCGTGGGGGATCGAGGACATCGCGGCGCGAGTCGCCGACCGGATCGACCAGCACGGCGGCCCGGTCACTCTCATCGGACACTCCACTGGCGGCTGTATCGCGGCGATGGTCGCGGCCACCCGGCCGGAACTGGTGTCCGCGCTGCTGCTCGCGAACACCGGCGCGCACATGCGCGGGCACGGCGACGTCGACCGGATCCTCGCCACGATCGCCGCCGAATGGGGCCCCGACCTGCACGCGGCCGTCCTCGACCGGTCCTTCGCCACTCCGTTGCCGCCGGATCTGCGCACTGAACTGCTCGGCTACGCCGCCCGCGTCCCGGCCGAAGCCGCGCTGGAAGCCCTGACGAGCCAACGGGATCTGGACCTCACGCCGCGGCTCGCGTCGATCCGCTGCCGGGTCACGGTGCTGCACGGAATCCACGACCGCGCCCGCACGCTCGCGGACGCCCAGCACCTTGTCGACCACCTTCCGGACAGCGAACTCGTCACCGTCGGGACCGGGCACTCGCCGATCTGGGAAGACGTCCCGGCCACCGTCGCCGCGCTCGAACGGCTCCGCTAGTCATTCGCGCGGTTTTCGCTGGCGGGGCACCGATCTCGCCGTCCCGGGCAGCTCGACCAGCAGTTGCTCGAGGTGGCCGCTGTCTGGTGCCGCGCCGCGGGAATCGGTCAGCCAGGCGTCGGATTTGCTTCGCCGCGACGGTTGTTCGCTGTCGGACAACAAGGCGACGTAGCAGCCGTAGTCGATGGCGAACCCGTCGTAGAGCGTTCCCGGCCGCTTTCGGTTGACGATCCCGCGCCGTACCAAGTGAACGAGCCTGGCGTCGTACAGATCGCGCATGGTCTCGTCGTGCGCGCCGCTGGCGTGGTCGAGCAGGAAAGTACGCGAGCGTCGTCGGCCCACCACCTCGTCCACCAGCCAGCGAAGCGTCGTCAAGGCCGGTTCGTTCCCGGCGATGGCGGCGTATTTGTCGCGCAGATACCAATCCTGCGCGGCCTGCCGGACGTGCCGGATCCCGATCGTCGCCGTATTCGCGTGCTGCGCGGCCAACGCGGCGATGTTGATCGCGTCGCGGGGCACCCCCTCGGCCGCGCGCACGAGTTCGGGAAACGCGGTGCGGCTGAACGCCGTCGCCACGAATTCCGCGGCGTCGTCGGTCACCGGCATCCGCGGTCGTACGTGATTGAGGAAGAGCTCGGCGAAAAACTGTCTCGACTGGGTTCGGCCGTGGTCGAACAGGAGCACGTCGTCGAAGCTGACCGCGGAGGCCGCGTCCGCGCCGGCCTCGATGCCGACGTAATCGCCTGCGCAACCTGGTTCGCGGAACCGGGACCGGCGTTCGATCGCCGCGATCTTGACCGTCGTCCCGTGCGTCGGCAGCACGCTGCGGCGCAGCAGATCCGCCAGCAACGGTTGCAGCTCAAGGGGAATCGCACTCCACTCGTCCAGCAGCAACCACAGCCGGGCTGGTGCGAGTGCGGCCGTGATCCGCGCCAGTGCCCGGCTGAGCGGCCCGAAGATGACCTGATGATGCTCGGTTCCGGTGCGCCGCAAGCGATCCGAAGCTGTCACCGAATGCCGGCTGCTTCCCGACATCGTCACCTGACCACGCGGACCGCCCGGTCCCCAAGACGCCGAGGCCCCGGCGCTGGTCGACTGCTCCGCGGAACCCCCGACGGTCGTCTCCCGCTCGACGTTGCCGACGACCTCGACCGTCGTCGCCGCCTCGGTCAGCTCGTCCAGGCCCTGCAACAAGCCTTCCTGATCGGAAACCCTCGTCTCGATCGCCGTGGTCAGCAGCTGTTCGTGCACCGCTTCCAGCGTGTCGACCAGCAGCTGAGTCCCCCGGAGCGGCACCGGCAGCTGCTGATTCGCGTACAGGCCGCTGGTGGAGCCGATGGTGCGCAAATCCAGGTACACCGCGACGTCGTGGGTCTCCTCGACCAGATCGGCCAAGTACAGCAAGGCGTGCGTTTTCCCGGTGCCGCGGCGGCCGTAAAGGATCTGGTGGTCGGCGGAATGCAGCATCGCCGAAAACGACCCGGCCACCACGAAGGTTTTGGCCAGCGTGTGCCGGTCCACGCTTTCCGCCCGCCGGGAAATCGCCATCAGGCTCCGGTTGACGTGCGCGCTCAGCGGCTGCCCCATGCCCCGTCCTGTCTGTCGGCGACATCCCAGCCACCCAGCGTGACAGCGCCGGGCGGCCGGGAACAGCCGACAGTCAGGTACGAGCGCGAAAGGGCTGAACGCGCACGGTTACGAGCAGGTGGCTCTCGTGAGTGTTCATGCCGGTTCTAACCGGCATGAACACTCACGAGCCCCCCGATCCGTTTCGCGACCTCGGCCGCCCGTTCCTGCGGCAACATGTGCCCAGCACCGGGAAACCGGACAAACTCCGCGTCCGGCAGCTCGTCCGCGATCACTTTCGCGTGCGGCAGCGGGCAAAGCCGGTCCTTCTCCCCCGCCAGCACCACGGACGGGGTACCGCGCAAAGTCGCCAGCGCGACGCGCCGGTCATGCGTCGAGATCGCGTCCTGGAACGCGCCGAGGCTCGCCGGATGCGCGCACAGCAGCTGATCCGCCACCAGCCGGAGGTCCGCGCGGCGCGGGTGCTCCCCGAACACGAGGAACCGCGCCCCCGAACGCACCATCGCCGGGCTCAACGGCAGCCGCTCGCCCTTGCGGTGCGACAACGCTTTCGCCAGCCTGCGCTCGAACCGCGCGGAGAACTGGCCAGCCATTCCGGGCAGCCCCAGCGTGATCCGGTCCATCTGCCCCGAGGACGTCGCCACGAACGCCGCGCCGACCACCCGGTCCCGGACCAGGTCCGGATGCCGTTCGGCCAGCGCCATCATGGTCATGCCGCCCATCGAATGCCCGGCGAGCACCAGCGGACCCGACGGCACGCGCGCGGCGATCAGCTCGGCCAGATCGTCGGCCAGCCGCGGAATCGTCCCGGTTTCCTTGGTCGCGGGCGCGGAACCGCCGTGCCCGCGCAGGTCGTAGCGCAGGGTACGGACACCGGGACCGAGGTGGTCCATGACGCCGTCCCACGTGCGGTGGTCCTGCGTCCAGCCGTGCACCAGCACCAGCGTCACCGCGGCGTCGGCCGGGCCGCTCAGTTCGACGTGCAGCGCACAGCCGTCACTGGTCACGAACCGGTGCTCACGGGCGGGATTCCGCAACCGCTCTACGGTGGTCATTTCGCCTCCGCGGGAAAAAGTACGTCGGCGGTGGTCATTTCGCCTCCGCGGGAAAAAGTACGTCGGCGGTGGTCATTTGCCCTCCGGCAACAGGAAAGACTTGCGCCAGAACGGTTTCCCTGGCAACCCGACCAGACCGGACTCCTGCAGGAACGGCATGATCTTCTCCCCGGCCCACGCGATCGTCGCGCGCCAGTGCGGGTTGTTCAGCGCCGTCTCGACGCCCTCGCGCGGCCGGATCCCGACCGCCTTGTAGACGTTCGGGTTGATGAACGCCCGCGTCACGAAGTACGAGATCAGCGCGATGCTGAACTGCTGGTAGGCGACCTCCGCGCGGCCGAGCTTCGCCATGCCGCGGGTGACTTCCTCGCGGGCGAAGGTGACGTGCCGCGCCTCCTCCAGCACGTGGATCCGGTTCACCATCCGGACCAGCGGCTGGATCTCCTCGTCGTTCATCTGCTCGCGCTGCAGCCGGTCGAGCACCTCCTCGGCGACCAGGATCGCGCCGTAGCGCGCCGGGCCGTAGGAAATGGTCGGCATCAGCTTCGCGAACTGCCGCAGCACCGGCACCGGACCGTAGGTCGGGCAGCCGATTCGCGCGGACATCCGCGCGAACATCGTGGAGTGCCTGCACTCGTCGGCGATCTCGGTGAGCGCGAACTGCGCGTGCGCCGTCGTCGGGTCCTGTTCGTAGACCTCCTTGAGCAGCATCTGCATGAGGAGGATTTCGAACCACAGCCCGGTGGTCGCGATGCTGGCCATCTCGTGTTTGCCCAGCTCGATCCGCTGTTCCGGGCTCAGCCGGTCCCACAGCGGGGTGCCGTAGAGCGACGAGCGCTCCGGCAGGATGTACCGCTTGCCCTCGACCAGCGGCGCGTCCCAGTCGATGTCGACGTCCGGGTCGTAGAACTTGTTCGCCGCCGACTTCAGCAACCGCTGTGCCGTCGCCTCCCGGTCGGTCACCTTGAGCGTCCGCGTCATCATCAGCCCCTTCCAGCGCCTGACTCGCCGTTGAATCGAGAAGCCGCGTCCCGCCTGTCGCCACGGGAACTGTGCTCCAGAACATGTAACCCGTGGTAACAGTTACCTCTGGTAGCATGACCGCCGTGATCGAACGTGTCAAGCGCTCCAGCAAGCAGTCCGGCAAGCAGGCAGCCGACACCGAAACGAGCACCGGGGACGCCCGCCGCGATCGCTGGCGCAAGCACCGCATCGCCCGTCGCGCGGAGTTCGTCGAAGCGGCCCTGCGCGCGCTCGACGCACACGGTCCGGATCTCGGCATGGAGGACGTCGCCGCGGAAGCGGGCGTCACGAAACCCGTGCTGTACCGGCATTTCGAGGACAAGGCCGACCTGTACGTCGCACTCGGCCAGCGCGGCACGGAGATCCTTTTCGAACGGCTGATCCCGGCGATCAACGCGGAACTCGCGCCGGTGCCGCGGATCCGGATGGCGCTCGACGCGTTCTTCGGCGTCATCGAAGAACATCCGAACCTGTACCGCTTGCTGGCACACGGCGGACTGCCGGGCAAAACCACCGATTCGGACGTCGTCGCGGAGGACAAGGAGGTCATCGCGACCGCGCTGACCGCCCTGCTCGGCGACTACATGCGGATGTTCAACATGGACTCCGGCGCGGCCGAACCGTGGGCGCACGGCATCGTCGGCATGGTCCAGAGCACCGGCGAATGGTGGCTGGACCGGCGCTCGATGGGCCGCGATTCGGTGGTCGAGTACCTCACCCAGATCATCTGGGCGGCGATCGACGGGCTCACCCGTCAGCAGGGCGTGGTGATCGACCCGAACCTGCCGCTCGAGGAGAACAAGGTCGTCCAGCTCGGACGGACCGAGAACGACACCGCCGCCGGCGACGAGGCCGGCTGACGAGAGGACCCCGGATGAGCGACGAAGACGGCTACACCGGCTCGGCGACGCTGGTCGTCGACGGCACGGAAATCGCCGCGGACGTCGATCTGCGCGGCTATTTCCAGCCGATCGACGGTTATTACCACTGGTACGGCCGCGTCGCCGCGAACCCGAAGCTGGCCGATGCGGTCGGCGGGCGCAAGAAGGCGTGCGAGGTGCGTATCGGCGAGCACACCGCCGAGGGCGAACTGTCCGATCCGGACCCGTGGGGCCGCTACCGGCTCACCGGCACGTCCACACCGCCGTTCTCGGTCCCGAAAACACTGGCCGAGGTCGAAGAGGCCACCGCCTGACCGGTCCCCGGAAAGCCGTGAAGGGCCCCTTGAGGGAATCTGATTCCCTCAAGGGGCCCTTCACGGACCTTTAAAGCTCGGCTCGATCAGTCGCCGACGCCGAACCCGACCTTGCGGACGTCGGACGGGGCGATCTCGACGTACGCGATGCGGTCGGACGGGACCAGGTACTTGCGGCCCTTCTCGTCGTTGAGGCGGAAGAGCCCGTCACCGGCCGTCAGCGCCTCGGCGACCAGCTTCTCCACCTCTTCGGGAGTCTGGCCACTGGACACCACCAGCTCGCGCGGCGTGTCCTTGATGCCGATCTTGACCTCCACGTGGGACCTCCGCTGGAAACTCGTTGTGACTACGCCCGGCAAGGCTAACCGAAGCGGGCCGACGCGGTGGCGTGCGACCAGAAGGTGACTCGCGACCACTCGCTCAGCCCAGCCCCAGCGCCTGCATGCGCTTGGTGTGCCCTTGCTGCAACCGGCGGAACAGCGCGCCGATTCCCGCGAGGTCACCGGACCCGGCGACGATCAGTTCGGCCAGGCCATCGCGCTCGGCCACCACGTATTGCGCCTGGGTGAGCGCCTCGCCGAGCAGCCGGCGGCCCCACAGCGCGAGCTTGTCGCGGGCCTTCGGATCGGCCTTGATCCCGGCCGCGACTTCGCGTTCGGCGAACGCCGAATGCCCGGTGTCGGCGAGCACGGTCAGCACCAGGTCCTTGGTCTCCGGGTCGAGCCAGCTGGCGATCTCGCGGTAGAGATCGGCCGCGAGCCCGTCCCCGACATACGCCTTGACCAGCGACTCCAGCCACGACTTCGGCCGGGTGGAGCCGTGCCAGGCGTCCACTTGCGACACGAACGGGGCCATCGCGTCCTCGACCGCGACGCCGTTCGCGGCCAGATGCTTCGTCAGCAGATCGAGGTGCCCGATCTCGGCGGCCGCCATCGAGGCGAGCGCGGCGCGGCCGGCGAGCGTCGGCGCGCTGCGGGCGTCCTCGGCCATCCGGTCGAACGCGGACAGCTCCAGGTAGGCGATCACGCCGAGCAGGTCGACGACGCCTTCGCTGATCGCAGGCGGGGAGGTGGGGGGCGCGGCAGCTTCGGCGGGGTCGGTCACGGCGACGAGGGTATCGCCGAACCGCAGGCCCGCGCCGTGAAGAGACCGATCCCACGCCGCGCCGCCGCTCCCGGTATTCCCCGGAAAACACCTGACCAGCTACACTGCGGACGGATAAACAGAAGCTTCGCCGCGCCGGACCGCCTTTTTCTTAAGGGTTCCAGGAGCGGCGGGAACCAGGCGAACGGCCGGTGCCACCAGGGCGACCGGGGTTCGCCGAAAGTGTGCGTGCACGCCTCCCAGCGGCATTCCCGGGAGGGCGGCTCCGGCGCCACTGGCCTCCGCAGAAGAGGCCGCGGTGCGAGTCAGGCCCCCGGTCGAGTGTCGAGTGACAACCGGCCTGTGCGCGCTGGTCACGAGAGAGGCGATCACCCTGACCGCAGAACAGTCCACAACCGAACAGACCGAAACCGTGCAGGCCACCGCCGCTGTCGCCCTCGAGCACAGCGAAAACGGACCGGCCGCGCTGGACACGTCGCACCCGCTGCAGGCCGGTGCCCCGGTGACCGAGGAGTCGCCGACGTTCGCGTCGTTCGGAGTGAAACCGGAAATCGTCAAGGCGCTCGGCGAAGCCGGAATCGAGCGCACCTTCGCCATCCAGGCGCTGACCCTGCCGCTCGCCATGGCCGGCGACGACCTCATCGGCCAGGCCCGCACCGGCATGGGCAAGACGCTCGGCTTCGGCGTCCCGCTGCTGCACCGCGTGCAGGTGCCCGGCGACGGCACCCCGCAGGTGCTGGTCGTGGTGCCCACGCGCGAGCTGTGCATCCAGGTCGCGAACGACCTGAAGGGCGCAGGCAAACACCTCGGCATCCGCACGCTGGCGATCTACGGCGGCCGGCCGTACGAGCCGCAGATCGAGGCGCTGCGCAAGGGCGTCGACGTCGTCATCGGCACCCCGGGCCGTCTCCTCGACCTGGCCGAACAGCAGCACCTGGTGCTCGGCAAGATCCGCGGGCTCGTCCTCGACGAGGCCGACGAGATGCTCGACCTCGGCTTCCTGCCGGACATCGAGCGGATCCTCCGGATGGTGCCGGACGAGCGGCAGACGATGCTGTTCTCCGCCACGATGCCGGGCCCGATCATCACGCTCGCGCGGACGTTCCTGAACCAGCCCACGCACATCCGCGCCGAGGAGAACGACGCGGGCGCGATCCACGAGCGCACGGCGCAGTTCGTCTACCGGGCGCACTCGATGGACAAGACGGAGCTGATCGCGCGGGCGCTGCAGGCCGAGGGCCGCGGGCTCACGATGATCTTCAGCCGGACCAAGCGCACCGCCCAGAAGGTGGCCGACGACCTGGTGGAACGCGGTTTCGCCGCGGCCGCGGTGCACGGCGACCTCGGGCAGGGCGCGCGTGAGCAGGCGCTGCGCGCGTTCCGCTCGGGCAAGGTCGACGTGCTGGTGGCGACCGACGTCGCGGCGCGCGGCATCGACATCGACGACGTCACGCACGTGATCAACTACCAGTGCCCGGAAGACGAGAAGACCTACGTGCACCGCATCGGCCGCACCGGCCGCGCGGGTCGCACCGGGGTCGCGATCACCCTGGTCGACTGGGACGAGGAACCGCGCTGGAAGCTGATCTCGGACACGCTGAGCCTCGACCTGGCGGAGCCGGTGGAGACGTACTCGTCGTCGCCGCACCTGTTCAGCGACCTGGGCATCCCGGAGGGCACGAAGGGCCGCCTGCCGCTGTCGAAGCGCACGCGGGCCGGCCTGTCGGCCGAGAAGGAAGAAGACCTGGGCGGCAAGCGCCGAGGCCGCCGCGGCTCTGCTTCGACGGGTTCGTCGTCAGCGGAGGAGGAAGCCCCGCGCAAACGCAACCGCGCCCCGCGCAAGCGAACCCGCGGCGGCGCCCGCTCCGCCGCCGCGATCGAGGCCGCTGACGCCGCCTCGGCTGCCTCTGACCAGCAGGAAGACCGCCCCCGGACCCGCCGCCGCACCCGCTCGGGAGCAGACGCGACCGGCCCGGCGACCTCCACCGGCAACGCCACCCCCGCGACGACGTCCGACTCCGGGGAGACCGGAGACCGTCCGGCACGCCGCCGCCGTCGCCGCCGCCCGTCCGCATCTGATACACCTGCGTCGGCAGACTGAGCGACACACCGGGAGTCAGTTACGTGAACGACCACGGGAACGGCACCGACGAAACGCCCCCCGAACCCGGATCGAACGTAGCGGGCACTCCCGCGAATCCCGACGAACGCCCCCGGCCGGACCTTCCGGCCGGGGAGCGGGTGTCGGATGAGAGTGCAGCTGGGGTTGGTCCGGGCGAGTCGCTTTCCGGTGACCGGGGCGCGGTTTCGCCGTCTGCCGGCTCCGCTGTGGCTGGCTCTGCCGGGAACGCTTCGGGCTCGCAGGCTGGAGACTCGGCGATACCAGGTGCCGAAGAATCTTTCGCCGAAGCAAATGAGCCCTCCGCGGGCTCCGCTGCGCCCGCTCCCGGAAACGCTTCCGCGGGATCGGCCGCTTCCGGCTCGCAGGCCGGCGACTCCGCCGCGCACGCTGACGAAGACTCTTCCGTCGAACTCCACCGGCCCACCGCAGCTCCCAGCTCGGCCGGAAGCACTCCCGCCGCATCGACCGCGCCCGGCCCGCGAGCCGGAGACTCCGCCGCACACACTGGCGAAGAAGCCTCCGCTGAGCCCCACCGGCCCGCCGCGGCGGTCCCCGGTGCTGCCGGAAGCACTCCCGCCGCGCCGGCCGCTTCCGGCCCGCAAGCCGGAGACCCGGCCGGGCCAGCCACCGAAAAAACTTCCACCGCAGGCACCCACGCCGCGATCCCCCCGGTCACTCCCGAGGAACGCACCGGCCCGATCGCGCGCGTCACCGACGAACCCGCCGGGGTCAGCAGCTCCGCCGAGCCCTACGGTTCCGAGAATCTCCTCCCCCGCCAGCCCGCCGCCCCGGATTCCGTTGCGCAGCCGGGGAAAGCCCGCCGCTCACCGTGGAACCGGGGGCGGGATCGGCTGATCGCGGGGGCGATCGTCGTCGTGGTCGCGGTGGTCGCCGCGATCGTCGCCGCCACCAGCGACAATCTGCACACCAGCCGCGCGCTGGCCGAGCCGCCGCACGCTCTCCCCACACCGCCGACCTCCGTGCCCGGGTCGATGACGCAGCTGTGGCAGGCCCCGAGTTCCGCGACGCCGATCCCGATCGGCCAGTCCGACACCGTCACCACCGCGGACGGCAGCGAGGTCGCCGGTCGCGATCCGCTCACCGGGCAGATCCGCTGGCACTACACCCGCGAAAACCTGCAACTGTGCACTGTGGACGCCGCATGGGGCCGGGTGAACGCCGTGTACCACAAGACAATGGGCTGCAGCGAGGTCACGCAGCTCGACCCCGCCACCGGCCGCATCACCGCTCAGCGCAACGGCGACGCCGAACTGGGCACCCGTCTCGTCAACGACGGCAGCCACGTCACGACGACCGGCAAACATCTCCTCGACACGTGGCGCGACGATCTCGTGAAGAGCATGGAGTACGGCAAAGTCCCGTTCCTGCAAAACGCGAACAAGCAACCCCGCCCCAACTGCACCTACGGAACGGTAGCAGCGGCCGCCGACAAAATCGGCGTGATCGAACGCTGCCCCGGCGACCGCACGGACCGCCTGACCGTCTACAAGGCAACCGCCGAGCACGAGGACGAACCGAAGGTCACCTACACCGCCCTGCTGGCCGGCAAGCGGGCCAGGGTCATCGCGATGTCAGGCGATCTCACCGGCGTGCTGCTGCCCGACCAGAACCTGTACGTCGTCTACGGCGCGGACGGTTCGCAAAAAGCCGCCTACCCCATGGATCTCCCCGACGCGGACACCGCGAACGACCCAGTCGGCGGCACCGAGGCCACGACCCGCACCGCCGCGGGGATCTACTGGTACACCGGCTCCAAAACCGTTGCCCTGTCCCGAGACGACCTGTCCCCGCGGTGGACCCTGGACGGCACGCTCGGCCCAGGAATCACCTTCGCGACCCAGTTGGTAGTGCCCATCCGCGGCGGCCTGGCAGTGCTGAACGAAATGAACGGCGCGACGCTACGCACAGTCGGCATCGACCGCGGCGCCTACTCGGGCCCAGTCCGCCTCACCGCGCTGGGCCCAGTACTGCTGGAACAACGCGGCCCGACGCTCGCCGCCCTGCGCTGACCGTCCTCAGAACCACCACAACAAACTGAACGCCACACCCGCGACGACGAGCACCCCAACCCCCGCACCGACCGCCGCTTTCCCCGCGCGACGGTCGGCGACCCGTTGCAGCACAAGCGCGATCACCGCCGCGACGGGATGTCCGGCCAGTTTGAGCGGACCCGGCCCGGGTGCGCCGTTGACGAGGCACAGCACACCCACGACGAGCACCCCGATCGCCAGGACGGCCAGCCCCGCGGCGACCGATCCGGTGAACCCGCGCCACCAGCGCCCACGGGGCTTACGCCTGACAGACGATTCGTGGCGCTCGGGTGCCGCCTTGGCTTCTGCCGCATCGTCGTCGACCGCGCTTTCCAGCAGCGCCGAATCATGGACAACCGCATCCTCGCCGGGCACAAGGCCATCGGCGGCAGCGGAGTCATGGACAACCTCAACCGCGGCGCTGTCGTCCGTCGCAGAACTCCGCGATGCCATGGCAGTGCGCTTCGCCTCAGCACCAGTCAGAGCACGATCCTCCGCCGCGACACCACTGCCCACTGCCCCGCTATCGCGTCCACCGCCACCAGGCGACCCCGCGGCCCCGCGCATGTTCTGCCTCGCCGCACCGACAGCATGCGAGCCGGCGTCCTTGACACCACGGCCGTCACGGACCCCGCCATGCCCCGCAGCAAGTTCCGTCGCCACAGCGCCAGAATCCTTCCTCGCTACGCCGCGAACCCCCGACCCGTCACGGGCGACACCGCGATCCCGCGCAGCACCAGCCCCACCGCGGGCGGTTTTCTCGATGTCCGGTGACGCCACGATTCTCGGATCCAATCCACGTCTCGGGAAACCCCTACGGCGCAAGCAAATCCCACGGTTGCGCGGCAGGAGCGGTCTGCTGTCCCGCCACGCAGCTCGGGCGGAAGTCGCACCATGCGCAGCGGCGGTCGGGGCGGGCGGGAAACAACGTGTCTCCGTCGCCGCCTGCGTCAAGGGTATCTGCTGCCAACCGCAGATCTCCCGCGGTCTCCTCGGCGCGTTCCAGGTGGCGCTTCAAGGTTTCCGGCGTGTGTTCCGCCGCGGCGATCGTGCCGGACGGGAGATGGTGCAGTTCGACCTTCGTGCACGGCATGCGCAAAGTGCGCGTGGCGGCCACGGCGTACATCGCCAACGCTTGCGACGCGCGGGCCTCGTGTTCGTCCGGGGCTCGGCGGCCGGTTTTGTAGTCCACGATCACCAGTTCGCCGCCGCGTTGGTCGATGCGGTCGGCTCGGCCTTCGATGATCATCGTCGGGCGGCCGCCGGTCGTGCTGACCGGCGCGGAGACCCAGCGTTCCAAGCCGACCGGGTCGTCGCTGACGTCGTTGTCCTCGACGTACTCCGCGACCCAGCCCTTCGCGCGCGCACGGTAGCGCGCGGCCTGGTCGTCGTCGGCGAAACCGGCGTCCTTCCAGTGCTCGGACACCAGCGCGATCCCGCGCTGCGGCGTCCGTTTCGCTACCGGCAGGTCGAAAAGCGCCCGCAACGCGTTGTGCACCACCGCACCCAGCGTGCTGTGCGCCCACGGCCCGGTGCGCTGCGGTGTCGGCCGGTCGAGATAAGCCAGCCGGTACCGGCGCGGGCAATCGTCAAAGGTGCTCAGCCGCGCAGGCGACACCTTGGTGAGCCGTTGCGGTTGCTCGACGCCGAAGTCGAACCCCATCTGTTCTTTCACGCCGCCCCCTTCCGTCGACGCCCACGCTACGCACCCCCACCGACACTTTCCGGCGTGGGCTAGCCGCCCGCGATGAAGCCCTGCACGGAATTCGCGACCAGCTCGACGGCGATCGCGGCGAGCAGCAGGCCGGCGATCTTCGCCAGGAGCGTGATGCCGCTTTCCTTGATCAGCCGGATGACCACGCCGGAGAAGCGCATGCAGGTGTACAGCACGAAATGCACGGTCACGATCGCCAGCGCCAGCGCGATGTACGCGCCCAGATGACCGTCGGCCTGCCGGACGAACACGATGGTCGCCGCGATCGCGCCGGGACCGGCCAGCAGGGGTGTGCCGAGCGGGACGAGGGCGACGTTGACGTCCTCGGCCGCCTCGGGCTCGTTGCTGCCCGCGTTGCCGGTGAGCAGTTGCAGCGCGATCAGCAACAGCAGCAGGCCGCCCGCGCCCTGCAGCGCCGGGATGCCGATGCCGAGATACGCCAGGATCGCCTGCCCCGCCACCGCGAACAGCGAGATGACCAGCAGCGACACCAGCACCGCCTGCCGGGCCGCTTTCACCCGCGTCGCCATCGGTTTGCGGCCGACCAGGCTCAGGAACACCGGCACGGTGCCCGGCGGGTCCATGATGACGACGAGGGTGATCGTCGCGCTCATGAAGAGCTTCGCGTCGAAGAAATCCGAGACGGCCATCTCAGCCCTTCACCACTTGGAAGCCGGTCGCCCGCCCCACCAATTCCTCCAGCTGGTCCGGTTCGGTCGTTTCCTGGCCGAGCCCGATGGTCTTGTTCGTGCCGTGGTAGTCGCTGGACCCGGTGCGGACCAGGCCCAGCTCGTCGGCCAGTTCGCGGGTGCGCACCCGGGTGGCCGGATCGTGGTTGGGATGGTTGACCTCGACGCCGGTCAGCCCGCGCGCCGCCAGCTCACGCAGGGTGTCCTCGCTGATCGTCGCGCCGCGGCTGAACGCGAAGGGGTGCGCGATCACGGTAACCCCGCCGGCCGCGGTCACCATGTCGATCGCTTCCTCGACCGGAGTGTCGCGGCGCGCGACGTAGTAGCCGCGGCGGCTGTGCAGATAGTCGCCGAAAGCCTCGTCGACGGAGCTGACCAGACCGGCGCGGACGAGCGCCTGCGCGAGGTGCGGCCGTCCCGCGGGCGAGTCCTCGGGCAGCAAGCTCAGGATTTCGTCGGCGTCGACCGGGAGGCCGTCGGCCGCCATCCGCTCGGCCATCCGCCGCAACCGGGTGCGCCGTTCGATCCGCAGCCTCGTCTGTTCGGCGACGATCGCGGGCGCGGCCGGATCGAAGAGGTACGCGAGCAGGTGCACGCTGATTTCGTAGCCGGTGTCCGGGTCGATCGAGACCGTCGACAGTTCCGCGCCCGGCACCAGCGTGAGGCCGGCGGGAAGGGCCGCTGCGGCCGGTTCCCAGCCCGCGGTGGTGTCGTGGTCGGTGATCGCGACGACGTCGAGACCGGCACGCGCGGCAGCGCCGACGAGCTGGGCAGGGCTGTCGGTACCGTCGGAGGCCGTGGAGTGGGCGTGCAGGTCGATGCGCATCGGACCTATTCTCGACGATGCGCTGCGTCACCTCGGCGCCGGGACCAGTGCCGACGCGCCCGGGGTCAGCCGACCGGCTTCTTGCCCCGCGCCGCGCGCTGTGCCTTGATCATCGAGAACCGTTCGGCCTGCTTCTGCTTGTCGCCGAACACGAGCTCGGAGATCGTGTCGTAGAACTCCTCGGGCCGCGGCAGGTAGTCGATCCGGTTCAGCGCCTGGATCTGGCCCGCCGATTCGACGACCATCGTGCCGTAGCCCAGCATCCGGCCCCAGGCCGAACGCTGGTAGGTGAGGTCGGTGACCTTGCTGATCGGCATCATCAGCACCTTGGTGGTGAAGACGCCGGTGGTCATCACGAACCGTTTGTCGGTGACGACCAGCCGTTCGACCCACCATTCGATGATCACGTAGGCGAACCGCAGCACCACCGCCAGCGCGACGTACCAGAGGATGTTCTGCACCACCCACATCGAGGGCGGCAGCAGATACGACACCAGCACGCACACGATCAGCAGCGCGGCTGCCTCGAACGTGTCCCAGAGGAGCACCGCCCAGTGGCGGCGGATCCGGATGACCCGCCGCTCGGTGTCGAGGAGGTACTCGTCAGGGTCGCGTGGCGCGAACATGGTTCGAGGGTATCCCCTGTCGTCAGTGGAAGATGTTGCTGACGAACGTGATCACCGATTCGGCCGAGCTGCGGAGGAAGTCCACAATGTTGCTGACAAGACCAGCAGCATGGCCCGGCTGAGCGATCACGAAGAACAGCACCAACGCGATACCCACGAGTCCCGCAAGCTTCTTCGCGTTCACAGCGATCAATCCCGTCTCTTCCATGACACCCGGAAAACTGACTTTCTACGTTGTACCGCACTGACCACTCACGCGGGAGGAAAGTCCCGCGCATGGGTCAGCCAGGCGCTCGAAGTGTACCGTACGGCTACTCTCCGTGTACAGGTTCCCGAACGCTAGGGGGTGCGGCCGAGGTCGGCTACCGTCGCGGCATGGACGGCCTCGAGCGCTGCGTCGGCGGCATTGTGTTCGACGACCAGGGCAGACTCCTGCTCATCCGGCGCGCGAACGAGCCGGGGAAAGGCCAGTGGTCGCTGCCCGGCGGGCGCGTGGAACCGGGCGAAACGGACTACGAAGCGGTGGTCCGGGAGCTTCGCGAGGAGACCGGACTCGACGTGAGACCGCACACACTGGCCGGCTCGGTCCGCCGCGGCCGCTACGACATCCACGACTACGAATGCACGTGGACCGGCGGAATCCTCACCGCGGGCGACGACGCCACCGACGCGCGGTGGGTCAACTCGGCCGAACTGGTCAATCTGGACGAAGCGGGCCACCTGGTGGACCAGCTGCTCGTAACCCTGCGTGACTGGAATGAGTTGCCCGCCGCGTAATCCGGAGCGGTTATTTCCCCATTGCCGACCGCGGCTCCCGCGATTCGGAACCGATTGCGGAGTTGTCGGAAAGTTTCCCCATCGTTCATGCATCCGCGATGAGCACCGAAAATGCGCGGAACGCGTATTCGATATCGCCGGACGCGCATCGGTCCGGCGGCCCCGGCGCGGGCAGAGCAGTGTGACTGATGGGGTGAATGTGACACAGGTTACTCACGGCGCCGAGGGGTGTCGTGAGCGGCGATCACGGTTCTCACCGGGATCGCCGCTCACGAGACACCCTCACGCCAGCCAGGTCATCCGCTGCCCGTGCGGCGCCGTCCTGGCCAGCGCGCGGGCCTCGGGTTTCCCGTCTATCCAGGTCGTCAGCCCCAGCACCGCCATCGCGGGCTCACCCGCGTCCGAACCGTCCGGCGACAGGTCGTCCCGGCCGGGCAGCACGTTCTCCAGCCCAGCCCGGTAGAACTCCTGGCTCACCCACCACACCGGCCGGGCCGAGGACAGTCGCGCCAGCTCGGCCACGAAATCCGCCCGCCGATCCCAGACGTAGGCCAGCGCGTGGCTCGTCAGCACCACCAACGGCAGTTCCGAAGGCAACCGCGACGCCGCTGACGCCAGGTCGTCCACCGCGTCCCCGGCGATCAGCTCCGGCGCGTGCTTCCGCTGTTCCGCGGCAGCCGTGCGCAGCAGCCGGATCCGGTCGACCTGATCAGCCCAGACGCACGCCTCCAGCCACGCCAGCTCGTCCTCGTCCGAGAGGTCCACCGGTGCCCGGTCCAGGCCCGCTCGGGCCGCCACGGCGACCTTCTTGGGCAGTTTGGGCAGCTTCGCACCGGACGCGACGTCGATCGCGCAGTGCAGCCCGACCGCCGCCTTCGCCGGTCCGGCCGTGAGCTGCTCCCCGCCGTCGCATTGGTAGCGGTAGCCGAACCGGTCGAGCCCCAGCAGCAACCCCGCGCTGCAGCCGACCTCAAGCAGCGCGATCTTGCCGCCCGCTTCCTTCGCCGCCGCCGCGACCGCCGGGTACAGCAGCGCGGCGCGGCGCACCTCGTTCGTCTGCGTGTAGCGGGTCGAGATGATCTCGCGGGCCTGGTCCGCGCGCTCCAGCAGGAACGAGCGGAACAGCGGCCACGTCTCGCTGTCGACGCCGTCGAAACCGCCGACCGACGGGTAATACCGCGACAGCGGGTGGATCGGATCCGCCTGCACCAGCCGGTGCGCGGCGGCGAACAGCAAGGTCCCGCGCGCTTCGCCGCCGCGGGCGTCGGTCAGCAGCGCGGCGACGTCGTCGTCCTCGGCCGCGTGTGTGGCGAGGTGGTCATACAGCGGCGAAACCCCGCGCGCCTCCGTCTCGGCGAACCTGCGCAGCGTCTGCTTGATCTTCTCCAGGGCGATGGCCACCCGTGCTCCTCTTCGCGGCGGATCGATCACTCGTGCGGCGTCGGACGGCCGGGCTGTTCCCCGCCGCGGGTGTCGCCGTAGGACCGCTTCGGCACCATCACTTTGCGCCGGAAAATGCACACGATGGTGCCGTCCTGTTTGTACCCTCGAGTCTCGACGTACACCACTCCCCGGTCGTCCTTGGACTTCGACGGGGTCTTGTCGAGCACCTCGGTCTCGCCGTAGATCGTGTCGCCGTGGAACGTCGGCTTCACGTGCTTGAGCGATTCGACCTCGAGGTTCGCGATGGCCTTTCCGGACACGTCGGGCACCGACATGCCGAGCAGCAGCGAGTAGATGTAGTTGCCGACCACGACGTTCTTGCCGAAATCGGTCGTCTCGCCCGCGTAGTGCGCGTCGAGGTGCAGCGGGTGGTGGTTCATCGTGATCAGGCAGAACAGATGGTCGTCGTATTCGGTGACGGTCTTGCCGGGCCAGTGCTTGTAGACCGCGCCGACCTCGAACTCCTCGTAATACCGGCCGAATTGCACGCTTTCGCCTCCTGTCCGGGTAACACCTGCCGAACCAGGTGCGACACGTATCCGTGGTGAGGAGTACCCTCGACCATCGGTGATCGCGCGTCAACGCGACCCCTGCCACGTCGCACGCCCTGGCGTGCCCCGGCCGAAAGGAGGTGAGGAACCGCTCATGAGCAGTGGTGATAGTCCGCTCCCTAGTAGTACGTGCGTTCCCGCCTCGCCGGCCGGCCTTCTCCCTTCCTGGTAGGCCTGCGTCCGGGAACTCACGGTGCCGCCGGACGGACTCCGCAGTCCGCCTGGCCGTCGTCTTCGTGCTTCACGACGTCTGCCCAGGAGAACCCATGCCTGCCATTCCCTCGCTTGGCGGCCTTCGCGGCCGCGGCAACAACCGGGCCAAGGCCAATCTCGACCGGCCGATCCCGGTGCCGCTGTCGGCGTATGTCGTCGATTGCGCGGTGTATGTCGACGGCAAGCGGCTGCCAGGGCGCTGGACGCACGCCGAGGCGATTCGCGAGGTGCGCAAGCGGCACGCCGGTTTCGTCTGGATCGGCTTGCACGAGCCGGATTCCGACCAGATCCAGGGCATCGCGGACACCTTCGGCCTGCACGAACTGGCCGTCGAGGACGCGCTGGAGGCGCATCAGCGGCCGAAGCTGGAGCGCTACGACGACACGCTGTTCCTGGTGCTGAAGACAGTCCGTTACGTCGAGCACCAGTCGCCGACCACGGCGAACGAGATCGTGGAAACCGGCGAGCTGATGGTGTTCCTCGGCCGCGATTTCGTGATCACCGTGCGGCACGGCAACCACTCCGGGCTCGCCCGGCTGCGCCGTGATCTCGACGACGACCCGGAACGGCTCGCCCTCGGCGCGGCGGCGGTCGTGCACGCGATCGCCGACCACGTGGTCGACCACTACCTGGAGGTCACCAGCCGGATCGAGGCGGACATCGACGAGATCGAGGCGCAGGTGTTCGCGCCGCGTTCGTCGGTGAGCGCCGAGCAGATCTACCTGATGAAGCGGGAAGTGCTCGAACTGCGGCGCGCGGTGGTCCCGCTCGCCACGCCGGTGTCGCGGCTCGCCGAGGGCTACACGCGGCTGGTGCCCGACGAGGTCCGCTCGTACTTCCGCGACGTCGCCGACCACCTCGCCACCGTGTCCGAACGCGTAGCGGCGTTCGACGAACTGCTCAGCACCCTGGTCGACGCGACCGTCGCGAAGATCTCGCTGCAGCAGAACACCGACATGCGCAAGATCACCGCGTGGGCGGCGATCATCACGGTGCCCACGATGGTCGCGGGCATCTACGGCATGAACTTCGACTACATGCCCGAACTGCACTGGCAGTTCGGCTATCCGATCGTGGTCACGATCATTCTCGCGATCTGTCTGCTGCTGTACCGAATATTCCGGAAGAACGGCTGGCTGTAGCCGCCCCTCGCGGTCCCCCTTTCTTCCCCCGGTTGCAGGAGGTTTGTCTCGTCATGTCCCGGTTGCTGTCCAACCTCAAGTTCTGGGCTCTGGCCCTCTGCCTCATGTGGATCGTCGGCATCGTCGCGATGATCGCGCTCAACCCCGGGTTCGCGCACGGCATGAAGTGACGCCGCGTGCGCCGTAACCTTGGCGCATGCCGAAAGCGCTGGTGGTGGCCGACGAGGCCGACGAGCGGCTGTGGACCTCGGCGGTCGGATCGCTGCGGGTCGACCTCGTCGTCGCCGCCGGCGATCTGCCGTTCGCGTATCTCGAGTTCCTCGCCGGCATGCTCGACGTGCCGTGCGTGTTCGTCCCCGGCAACCACGACCCGGACCTGAGCGGCTACACCCGCTACGGCGGACTGTCCATGAAGGACGGTTTCCCGACCGAATGGCCAGGCCCCGCGGGCGGAATCAACGCCGACGGTCGGATCGTCGACATCGCCGGTCTCCGGATCGCCGGACTCGGCGGTTCGATCCGCTACCGCGACGGCCCGAATCAGTGGACGCAGCGGCAGCAGGCGCGCCGGGCCCGGCGACTGGAGCGCCGGTTCCGCTGGCGGAAATGGCGCGACGGCAACGGAATCGACATCCTGCTGACGCATTCGCCGCCGCGGCATCTCGGCGACCGCGAAGATCCGCCGCACCAAGGTTTCACCTGTCTGCACCGCACCATCGACACCTTGCGGCCGCAGTGGCTGCTGCACGGACACATCCACCCGCACGGCGAACCGGTGCCCGACCGCATGGCAGGGCACACCCGGATCCGCAATGTGGTGGGCTATCAGGTGATGGAGTTCCCGCGATGACCCGACCGACCGGTTTCCCGCGTGCTGACGCCGAAAACGACTTCCTGCGAGCCCGCCGCCGGCAGGTGCTGTCGCGGCTTTCCACGTGGCTGCGCCGCGAGCCTGACGACGTCAACATCATGCTGCCGTTCCACGAAGTGGTGCAGGCGCTCGGTTACGTCAGCGAGGCTCGGATCGGGACCCGCGTGATCACTTTGGACTCGATCGTCGGCACCGTCGACCGTAGCCGCGATTTCGACCGCCGCTTCCGTCCGACGTCCGCGCGGGTCCGGCAACGCTGGGAAAGGCTCGCGCTCGCCGCCCGCCGCGGTGAGGCGATCCCGCCGATCGAGGTGTACCGGATCGGCGAACTGCACTTCATCATCGACGGTCACCACCGGGTTTCGGTCGCCTTGGCGCAGGGACTGTCCACAATAGAAGCTTCAGTGACGGTCGTGCGCACCAAGCTGAATCCGAGCGGCATCCGGTATCGCGGCGACTTGATCGTGAAGGACTACCGGCGGCTGTTCCTGGAACGAGTCCCCTTGTCCGGGCACGCCCGCGCTTCGGTGCTGGTGACCGATCCGTGGAATTACGCGCAACTGGGCGAGCACGTCGAAGCGTGGGGTTTCCGGCTCATGCAAGACGAAGGCCGCTTCACCGACCGCGCGACCGTCGCGCAACGCTGGTTCGACGAGGAATTCACGCCGGTCGTAGCGATGCTGAAGCAAGCGGATCTGATCGGCGACCGCACCGAGGCCGAGGCGTACCTGTGGGTCGCGTGCGAGCGGTACCGGCTGATCCGGACGCACCGCTGGGACGAGGAGGTCATCGAGACGCTGCGCTCGCGGCAGTGACTTGTCAGGCGACTCCTGACGTGTCAGGCTAGCCCTGACACCAGGGAGGTTGTTGATGACTTCGTACTGCTCGTTCTGCCTCAAACCGGCCGACGAGGTGGCCAAGCTGATCGCCGGCTCCGGCGTCTACATCTGCGACGGCTGCGTCGGATTGTGCGAACAGATCCTGGCCGGGGAACACGAACCGGGAACGCCCGAAGTGACGCTGTGGGAGCGGAAATCGGACGAGGAGATCCTGGAGAGCATCCCGCGGATGGCGAAGGTCAGCGCGCAGACGGACGCGCGGATCCAGGAACAGGTGGACCTGCTGCGGACGCGCGGCGTGGCGTGGGCGCGCATCGGCGAGGCGCTCGGGGTGACCCGGCAATCGGCCTGGGAGCGATTTTCCGCCGAGCGGAAATGAGAAGGGCCCCCTCCCGTGCGGTGGCGGGAGATGGCCGATCGATCACAGTGGTCTGTTTGGCTCAGTCGCTGGGGATGATGGCCCACAGGATCAGGTACGCGACGAACTGCGGCCCCGGAAGCAGGCACGACAGCAGCGCGAGCACGCGGACCTTGCCCGGCGTGGTCCCGAAGCGACGGGCGAGCCCGGCGCAGACGCCGCCGATCATGCGCCCCTCCCGCGGCCGGCTCAGCCGGTGAGTGACAGGTGCGGTCATCGTGTTCCCCTCCCGTTTGGGTTCGTACCTCCATGTCACCACGTCCGGCGTCCGGGCACATCGCTCCGGGGGACGATCCGCACCCCTAAGGGGATGGGGTGCGACCCGGGGGCGGAATCGGGGTTGCCGCGGGAACTCGCAGGTCAGAGCCCGGCCGCTAGCCATTCCTCGCTGACGCAGCCCTCCTCGTAAGCCCACGAACCGTCTGCCCGGCCCGCGTCGAGCGCACGCTTCGCCTCGGCGAGGTCCGCTCCCGGCGGGACCGTGAACCCCACCATGCCGAACTGGCCGAACTGTTCGCCTTCGAGGCCGAACGGGGCGAAATGGTCGAGCACCCGGCCAAGGTCTCCGCCGAACGGTCCAGCCGCCCAGACGATCATCCGGATGGTGCAGTTCCCGGACCATTCCACCCGTTCGACCGGCCGGAGCACCCCCTCCTCGTCCCGTTCGACGCGGAAGACGTCGCCTTCGGCCGCGTTCCGGGCGAACCACGGGACGTTGTCCAGCCGCACGTGGTCAGGCCGGTCGAGCGGGACCGCCCACAGCCCTCGCCTTCGTGCGGCGAACCGCGGCCCGGCTTTCGGACTCACCGCTTCCCACCGAAGCCGCCCGACCAGCGGTGATGACACAGCGAAGTGTGGGATTTCCCGGCGGGGGCTGGATTTTTCGCCACCCACGGTGATACTGCACCCCGTGCGTAACCCACTCGGAGTCCTCGCAGTCGGCTGTTCGGTGCTTCTCGTCGCGGCAGCCGGATGTTCCGCGGAGTCTGCCCCGACGACGCCGCAGGCGCAGTCCACGCCGGTGCCCTTGACCGCGATCGCGGCGCTCGGGGACTTCTCCACGCTCGACTACTGCAGCCTCCTCGACCCGAAGCGGCTCAAGAACACCACCGCCGATACGCCGGATTCGTCGTTCACCGCTTGCCAGGCGGACTTCGTGCAGTCCGGGCGGCCCCGGACGGTCACCATCGGGCCGCTTGCCGCCGATCGCGATCCCAATGTGCAGGCCTACGCGTACCCGGGCCAGGTGCCGGACGGGGTTTCCGTGCAGCAGGCCGGGTTCGTGCCCGAGCGGACGTGCGGGCGGGCCGTCACGTTCGCTGACGGGGTTCGGCTGGCCGTCTCGATCACCGACAAGGATGACCGCGGCAATGCGGAGGATCGGTGCACCGCGGCGGACGATGTGGTCGGCGGAGTGCTCGACGCGGTGACCGGCAAGCGGGTACGGCATCCGCAGTTGCCGGACCGCTCTTGGGGCCGCGTCGACTCCTGCGCGATTCTCAGCGCTGCCGGAGCGCAGGGCGCCGACGCGACCGCCGGGCTCGCCGGGCATTCCTGCATCCTCGACAAGGTGAGCCTGGAGTTCGCGGTGGTGCGGCAGGCTCCGGCCGGGCCGTCGGAAACGCTCGGCAACCGGACGGCGCGGGTGGCGGCCGACGGGGCGTTCTGCCGGGTCCGGACGGTGCAGCCTTCCCCGGCCACCGCAGGACGCGCGGAGCAGGCGACGGTGAGCGTGGTCGACACCAGCGGCGCGGGCGGGGAAGCGGCTTGCCCCGCCGCCCGCACCGCTGCTGCGACGATCTTTTCGCGAATCCCCTGACGTCCGTGAAGGGCTCCTTGAGGGAATCTGATTCCCTCAAGGAGCCCTTCACGGACCGGCAGTTCAGTCGGAGTAGGTGAGGTTTCGGCCGTCGGACGGGTCGAAGAGCTTCACCTTGTCCGCGTCGAACCAGATTTGCAGGTCCTGGTTCTCCGCGGCCGCCGATTCGGCCGACAGCCGGGCCACGATCAGCGATTCCGCACCGGGGACGTCGGCCGAACCGCTGTCCGCGGCCAGTTCCGCCAGTTCGGCCGAGGTCGCGGCCTCGCCGTCCACGGTGAAGTGCGCGAACTTTTCCGAGCCCATCGACTCCAGCACGTCCACGTGCGCGGTGAACGTCGCGCCCTCGCGGCCCGGTTCGACCAGGGCGGCGTCCTCGAAGTGCTCCGGGCGGATGCCCATGATCACCTCGCGCGGGGCGTTCGCCGATTCGGCCATCCGGCGGATCCGGTCGGTCAGCGGGGTCGTGCCCAGCGAACTGCGCAGCTGGCCGTCTTCGAGCGTCGCGGGGACGAAGTTCATCGACGGCGAGCCGATGAACCCGGCCACGAACAGGTTCGCCGGGTTGTCGTAGAGGAACTGCGGCGAACCGATCTGCTGCACGTACCCGGCCCGCAGCACCACGACGCGGTCGCCGAGGGTCATCGCCTCGGTCTGGTCGTGCGTGACGTACAGCGTGGTCGTGCCGAGCTGTTTCTGGATCTTCGACACCGACGTCCGCATCTGGCCGCGCAGTTTGGCGTCCAAATTGGACAGTGGTTCGTCCATCAGGAACGCCTTGGGGTTGCGGACGATCGCCCGGCCCATCGCGACCCGCTGCCGCTGCCCGCCGGACAGGTTGGCCGGTTTGCGGTCGAGATGCTGGGTCAGGTCGAGGATCTGTGCCGCTTCCTCCACTTTGGACCGGACGATCTTGTCGTCCACTTTGGCCAGCCGTAGCGGGAACGCCATGTTCTCCCGCACGCTCATGTGCGGGTACAGCGCATACGACTGGAACACCATCGCGATGTCCCGGTCCTTCGGCGCTTTCTCGTTGACCCGCTTGCCGTCGATGCGCAGTTCGCCCGAGGAGATGTCCTCCAGCCCGGCGACCATGTTGAGCGTGGTCGACTTCCCGCAGCCGGACGGGCCGACCAGGATGATGAACTCGCCGTCGGCGATCGTGATGTCCACCTCGGACACCGCGAGCGCGCCGTCGGGGTAGCGCTTGGAAACCTTGTCGAGAACGATTTCAGCCATGGGTCAGCCCTTCACCGCACCGGACGTCAGCCCCGCCACGATGCGACGCTGGAAGAACAACACGAACAGGATGATCGGCACCGTGATGACGACCGCGGCCGCACACACCTGGCCGGTCGGGTCCTCGAACTGCGAGGACCCGGTGAAGAACGACAACGCCGCGGGCACCGTGCGCGACGACTCGGTGGACGTCAGCGAGATGGCGAACAGGAAGTCGTTCCAGCAGAGGATGAACACCAGGATCGCCGTGGTGAACACGCCCGGCGCGGCCAGCGGCGCGATCACCTTCCGGAACGCCTGGGCAGGAGTCGCGCCGTCCATTTTCGCCGCCTTTTCCAGTTCCCACGGGATTTCCCGGAAGAACGCGGACAGCGTGTAGATCGACAGCGGCAGCGCGAAGGTGATGTAGGGCAGGATCAGCCCCGGCCAGGTGTCGAAAAGGCCGAGCCCGCGTTCGATGTTGAACAGCGGGGTGACGAGCGAGACCTGCGGGAACATCGCGATCAGCAGGGAAAGCCCCACCAGCAGCTGTTTCCCGGGGAAATCCAGCCGGGCGATCGCGTACGCGGCCATCGTGCCCAGCACCACCGCGATGACCGTGGAGATCACCGCGATGCCGATCGAGTTCACCAGCGCGTGCAGGAACTCGGTGGTCTGGAAGATGTCCGCGTAGTTCTTGAGCGTCCATTCCACCGGGATGAAATTGCCGTCGGTGAGCGTCGCTTTCGTCTTGAACGACAGCGAAAGCACCCACAGCACCGGGACGATCGCGAACACCAGCACCAGGATGTTCAGCAGGCCCCAGCCGACCTTGCGGCCGGTGGTGGCCGCACCTCCGATAGCCATCAGCGCTTCCCCCCGTCGTCCGTGCCGGGCGCGGCGGTGCCGAACACCTTGATGAAGAGGAACGCGATGATCGCCACCGTGATGAAGATCAGCACCGCCATCGTGGAGCCGATCCCGAGGTTGAGCCCCTTGACCAGGTTGTCGTAGGTCTGCATGGACACCGATCCGGTGTCCTGCGCGCCGCCGGTCAGCACGTAAATGTTGTCGAAAATGCGGAACGCGTCGAGCGTGCGGAACAGCAGCGCGACGAGGATCGCCGGTTTCATCACCGGCAGCATCACCTTGGTGAACCGCTGCCACGCGGTCGCGCCGTCCATCGCCGCGGCCTTCAGCAGGTCGTCCGGCACCAGCGCCAGCCCGGCCATCAGCAGCAGCGCCATGAACGGCGTCGTCTTCCACACCTCGGCGAGAATGATGATGAACAGCGACGGCCACTGGTCGGTGAGCGGCGCGACCCCCTCGCCCAGCGCGTTCGCCAGGTACCCGGTTTTGGGCGTCCACGCGAAATACCACGAGAACGCGGCCACCACCGTGACGATGCCGTACGGGATCAGCGCGACGGTGCGCACCAGCCCGCGGCCGACGAGCGTGCGGTGCATGATCAGCGCGAGTCCCATGCCGAGCACGAACTCGATCGCCACCGACACGACGGTGAGGAACATCGTGGTGCCGAACGCGGTCCACCAGTAGGAATTCGTGAGCACCGCGGCGTAATTGTCGAAGCCGATGAACTCGTGTTTCGCCGGGAACCGCAGGTCGTAACGCTGCAGCGAAAGCCAGACCGAATAGATGATCGGGTATCCGGTCACCGCGATCATCACGAGGAACGCGGGCGCGCACAGCCACAGCCCGAGCCGCCGTTCCGCCTTCTTGCCCTCGGAAAGCGCGGGCTTTCCCTTGCGGTGCGCCGCTTCCTTCGTGGCGGCGGCGGGATCCTGGACGGTCACGGGATCACTCCCTTCGACTGGAGCGCGTCATCGAGCTGTTCCCGCATTTTCTGCGCGGTCGTCCGCGGATCGATCGCCGACGGCGGGGAGATGATTTTCGACATCACCGTGGACAGGTTCTGGTACACCGGAGTGAGCGGCCGTACCGCGGCGGTTTTCAGCGCCGACAGAATGGCGTCGCGCATCGGGTACTTCTCGGCCATGTTCGGGTTGTCCGCCGACGCGGGCTTCGCCGGATCCAGCGGCGTGTCGTCGTGGTACACCGACTCGATCGTCGGCGGCACCCCGTCGTTGATCGCGGACACCTTCTGGTTTTCCTTGCTGCGCAAGCACAACGCCGCTTCATACGCCTCCGGCTTGTGCTGCGAGTAGGCGCTCACCGCCAGGTCGAACCCGCCGATCGTGCTCTTCGACGGAATGCCCGCCTTCGCCTGCGGGTACACCGCCCACTTGAAGTGCGACAGGTCCTGCGGCTTTTCCTCGGCGTAGGAGGCGTACACGAACGGCCAGTTCAGCTCGAACGCGGCGCCGCCGCCCTGGAACGTCCGCCGGACGTCGTCCTCTTTCTGGTTCGTCAGCGAAGGGTCGGTGATCCCCGACGACGTGACCTTCTTCAGCAGCTCCAGCGCCTGCACCGCGCCCTCGTCCATCACGACGGATTTCCCGTCGTCGGACAGGATGTGCCCGCCGAGCGATTCGACCAGCGTGTTGTAGATGACGACCAGGCCCTCGTACTGCGCGCCGGTGAACACGATCGAATACGGTTTTTTCTCGCCCTTGAGCTTCTGCGACATCTGCATCATCTCGTCCCACGTCTTCGGCGGGGTCGGGGTGATGCGGTCGTCGTACCAGAGCAGCTGCACGTTGGTGTTCTTCGGCGCGGCGTAGAGCTTTCCTTGATACGTCGCGGTTTCCAGCGGGCCTTTGAGCACGCCCTCGGACGCGGCTGTCTTGTTCTGCCCGGTCCACTCGTCGATCCAGCGGGCCTCGGCGAACTCCGAAACCCAGGTGACGTCGAGCCCGAGCACGTCCATCGACGTGTCGCCCGCGGCGAGCCTGCGCGCCATCTGGATCCGCTGGTCGTCCGAACCGCGCTGCAGCTTGTTGTAGACGATCCGGTACCGCCCGGCGGCGGTCTTGTTGCAGTTGTCGACGACGGTCTGGAAATGGTCCTCCGGGGAGTAGTAGACGTTGATCGTCGTCCCGGAAGCCGTTCCGCAGCCCGCCACCAGACCGCTGCTCACCAGGCCCGCGGCGAGCAGCGCCGCCGCGCGGGTAGGTCCTCGTTTCTTGCCGCTGGGCCGTTTCTTCCCCATTCAAGCCTCCTCGCGTGTGCACACGGCACCGTCCGGCACCGCCCCCAGACAGCACGCCGCGACGAGGCGGACCCGAGCCAGCACCCCGACGTGCCAGTTGCCGGCAGGCCGCGCTGGAGGACACGACCGGCCAACCGGTGTCGGTCAACCTATGCCCGGCGATCACCCGCCGCAAGCAGGGTCGGTAACGATTCAGCCAGGTGCGCGCGAACCATCGGAAGGACGGGTGAAAAAGTCCCGTGGGTACTTATGCGGTGGCAGGCGCGTCGCGCGCGGCAATCCCGGTTGGAACCGGCATAAACACTCACGAGGAGGTGGGTTCAGGCTGTGGCGGGCGGCGGGCGCAGTGCCAGCTTCGCGAGCAGCTCGCGTCCCTGCTCCGCGCTGCGCGGCTGGCACAGCACGTCGTACCGGCCGGCGACGAGCTGGCTCGCCGACGAGAAATCTCGGCGGCCGCGCGAGGTGCGGTAGCCGATCGCGGAAAACGCCAGCCCGGACAGCACGCCCAGCACCAGTCCGGTCAGCAGCTGCAGCGTGAATCCGCCCTGGTTGACGAACATCCCCAGCAGCAGCCCGGCGAACAGGCCGAACCACGCGCCCGACATCGCGCCCGCAGCGAGCACGCGGCCCCACGACAGCCGTCCGATGACCCGTTCGACCAGCATCAGGTCGACGCCGACGATCGTCACGTCGGTGACCGCGAACTCGCTTTCGGCCAGGAAATCGACCGCCTGCTGCGCCTCGCCGTAGGTCGAGTACGACCCGATCGGCCAGCCGGTGGGCGGCGTCGGGAGCCGCGGCAGCCCGGCCGGGCCTTGACCGCCACCAAAGGGACTGCTCACCATCATCACCTGCGCTCGTCCGGTCCGAGGGGTTCCATCTTGTCAAGAACCGGCGGAGCGCGCGAACTCCGGCGAAGCGCGGGTCAGGCTTTGTAATCCCGCAGAAGGCCGCGGCTGATGATGGTTTTCTGGATTTCGCTGGTGCCCTCGCCGATCAGCAGGAACGGGGCCTCCCGCATCAGGCGCTCGATCTCGTATTCCTTCGAGTAGCCGTAACCGCCGTGGATCCGGAACGCCTCCTGGGTCACCTCGGCGCAGTACTCGCTGGCGATCAGCTTCGCCATCCCGGCCTCGACGTCGTTGCGCGCACCGGAATCCTTCAACCGGGCGGCGTTGACCATCATCAGGTGCGCGGCCTCGACCTTCGTCGCCATCTCCGCGAGCTTGAACGCGATCGCCTGGTGCTGCGCGATCGGCTTGCCGAATGTCGAACGCTGCTGCGCATACGCGATCGCCAGCTCGAACGACCGGATCGCGATCCCGCACGCCCGCGCCGCGACATTGACGCGGCCGACCTCGACGCCGTCCATCATGTACGAGAAGCCCTTGCCCGGAGCCTCCCCCAGCACCTTATCCGCACCGATCTTGAAGCCGTCGAACACCGCTTCCGTGGTGTCCACGCCCTTGTAACCCATTTTGTCGATCTTGCCCGGAATCGTCAGCCCGGGAAGAACCTCGCCGAACCCCGACGGCTTCTCCACCAGGAACGTCGTCAGGTTCTGGTGTGCCTTCTCCGCGCCCTCGTCCGTCTTCACCAGCAGCGCGATCAAGTTGGAGGAACCGCCGTTGGTCAGCCACATCTTCGCGCCGTCGATCACGTAGTCGTCGCCGTCACGGCGGGCGCGGGTCTTGATCGCCGCCACGTCGGAGCCAAGGTCCGGCTCGGACATCGAGAAGCTGCCGCGCACCTCGCCGGTCGCCATCCGAGGCAGGAAGTGCTGCTTCTGCTCAGGCGTCCCGTGACGGGTGATCATGTGCGCGACAATGAAGTGCGTGTTGATCACACCGGACACGCTCATCCAGCCCCGCGCGATCTCCTCCACCACCAACGCGTAGGTCAGCAGCGATTCGCCCAGGCCGCCGTACTCCTCCGGGATGGTGAGCCCGAACAGGCCCATCTCCTTCATGCCCTCGACGATCTCGGCCGGGTACTCGTCGGCGTGCTCCAGCGCCTGCGCGTGCGGGATGATCTCCTTGTCCACGAACGACCGCACCGTGGACAGAATCTCCTGCTGCACATCGGTCAGACCGGCGGTCCTGGCGAGACGGGCCATCGGTGGGCTCCCTTCGGCGGCGGCACCGGGGCTCCCGGCACTGGGTTACCGGGGAGTATGACTGCTCCCGGCCCAGGCTGCTATGAGGGTGCTCACGCCAGGGCGCGGTTTCCCCCGTTAGGCTGCTGATCCACCCGAAACCGCGAGAAGGATCCCGATGAGCGAGGGCAGCGAGGAGCCCGCTGACCGCGACGGCTACGTGCACCCGTCGTACGAGCACCAGCCCTATCCGCCGCAGGGTCCGCCGCCAGGAGCGGGGCTCGCGATCGGGTCGCTGGTCTGCTCGATCACCGGGTTCATGCTGTGCGCGCCGATGGCCGTCGCGGGGATCGTGACGGGGCACATCGCGTTCCACCGGGCCCGCCGCGGCCGCGGCACCGGCGGTGCGCTGGCGCTCGCCGGGTTCGTGGTCGGGTACGCGGCGCTGATCTTCCAGGGCATCCTGCTCGCGCTGATCGTGCCCGCGCTGGTCCGGTCGGGAGTTTTCGGCTGATGCCGCCCCGGAACCCGGTAGCGTCTTCGGGTGAACCCGGCACCTCGAGGGAGCCCCGATGACCACTCCGTCCGACCGCGATCCGGCGCCGTACGAACCGCCGCCGACCGCGGACCCCGCTCCGTACGAGCCGCCGGCCACCTCCGACCCCACGCCGTACGAGGCTCCCGCGGACGCCGTCTCGTCCGCTGCGGAGACTGACTCGCCGGTTCCGCCGCCGGGCTGGACCGCGCCCGACCCCGGCCCGGTCGCCGTGCTGCCCGGCGAACCGCCGACCCCCGCCGCGCAACCGCCCGCGCCGCCGTATCCCGTTGCGGCGCAACCGGATCCGTTCGCGCCGCCGCCCGCGTACCAGAGCTTCCCGGCTCCGCCGCCGTACGGCGCGGCCTACCAGCCGTACCCGAACACCAGCGACAGCGGGCTCGCGACCGGCGCGCTGGTGTGCTCCGTGCTCGGCCTGGTGACCTGCGTTCTCGCGATCCCCGGCGTCGTGATGGGGCACGTCGCGCTGGCCAAGGCCAACCGCAACGAGGCGGGCGGGCGCTCCATGGCGCTGTCGGCCGTCGTGCTCGGCTACGTCACAGCCGCGCTGTGGGGCAGTTTCTTCGTGACACTGCTGGTCCTCGGCCTGAACGGCTACCTCGACCGCTGATCCGGCACGTCGCTCGCCTCGCCCTCGCGCGGGGCGACCTGTCCGTTGCTGGTCTTTTCCGGCGACGACTCCGCGGCCGCCCGCGGCTCCGGCGGTTTCGCGGCCGGCGCCGCGGGGTCGGTCCGCGCGTCCAGGAACCGCAGCAACTCCACCGGGAACGGCAGCACCAGCGTCGAGTTCTTCTCCGCCGACACCTGCACCACCGTCTCCAGCAGCCGCAGTTGCAGTGCCGCCGGGGTGTCCGCCATCGTCGCGGCGGCCTGGGCGAGCTTGTGCGACGCCTGCAGTTCGCCGTCCGCCGAGATCACGCGTGCGCGGCGTTCGCGTTCGGCCTCCGCCTGACGCGACATCGAGCGTTTCATCGACTCCGGCAGCGCGACGTCTTTGATCTCCACGCGGTCGATGTGGATGCCCCAGTCCAGCGCCGGGCTGTCGATCATCAGCTCAAGGCCCTCGTTGAGCCGTTCGCGGTTCGACAGCAGGTCGTCCAGGTCGCTCTTGCCGATGATGGACCGCAGCGACGTCTGCGCGACCTGGCCGATCGCCGACCGGTAGTCCTGCACGTGGACCACGGCCAGCACCGGGTCGACCACCTTGAAGTACACGACCGCGTCGACCCGGACAGTGACGTTGTCGCGGGTGATCCCGTCCTGTGCGGGCACCGGCAGCGTCACGACCTGCATGTTCACCTTCTGCATGCGGTCGGCTATCGGCAGCAGCAGCGCGAGCCCGGGGTCGCGGACCTGCGAGCGCACCCGGCCGAAACGGAACACCAGCCCGCGTTCGTACTGTTTGACCACGCGCACCGCGGAGGCGAGCCAGACCCCGCCCACGACGGCCACTGCGCTGACAATCTCGACGATCATGGCAGCTCCCGGGTTCGCCAAACCCTTATCCGTTCACTGTACGCGCGCGGAACAACGCCGGAAACGGCTTGCGCGGCCGACCACGATGGGGGTTGTGACCGTTTTGGTAATCCCGCCTTTCTTCGCCGAACGCGCCCCGAAGGTGCTGGGCCCGGAAGCCGTCCCGTGGCTCGCGTCGCTGCCCGCTCTCGCGCAGCGGTACGCCCGGAAGTGGGAGCTGGAGTTCGAGGACACCGCCCGGCACGGCTACGTCGGCGTCGTCCAGCCCGCCCGGCGCGCGGACGGTTCCCGCGTCGTGCTGAAACTCGGCTGGGTGGAGGAGGAATCGCGCGACGAACCGCTCGCACTGTCCACATGGGCCGGTCGAGGTTCGGTGCTGCTGCACGAATCCGTGCCCGAGGACGGCGCGATGCTGCTGGAGCGCCTCGACGACAGCCGAACACTCGACGGAGAACCGCTGCTGCCCGCCGTCGAGATCATGAGCGAACTCGCCCGCCGGCTCGCCGTGCCCGCGCCGGCGGAGCTCACCCGCACGCTTCCCGGCATCGCGGAGGAACTGCTCGAAGAGCTGCCGAAATCGTGGCGGGAGCTGGGCGAACCGCTCCCCCGCCGGGAGCTGGACGCGGCGCTGGAAGTGTGCCGCGATCTCGGTCCGGAGGCCGGAAACGCGCTGGTGAACGAGGACCTGCACTACGAGAACGTGCTGTCGGGCACCCGCGAACCGTGGCTGGTGATCGACCCGAAGCCGCTCGCGGGCGACCTTGAATACGGCGCGCTTTCGTTGCTGTGGAACCGGTTCAGTGAATCCACACTGGACTCGAAGCTCGCCGCGAGCGGTCTGGACCGCGACCGCGCCAAGGCGTGGACGCTCGTCCGGGCGGTGCAGAACCGGCTATGGCACGCCCAGGATCTGGCCGACTTCGGCGGATTGCCCGAGGACGACGACGGCCCGTCCGCCGACGCGCTGCCCGTGCTCACCCGATGGGCCATGGCCGGCTGAGAATTCGCCGAGTCGCGGCCCGAGCGCGCTCGGGCGCCAGCCGATAGTGTCGGCGCCATGGCAGGCACAAACCGGGTTTACGCAGCACAGCTCGCGGGTCTGCCGGTGTTCGGGCCCGACGGGGAGTCGATCGGCAAGGTCCGCGACGTGGTCGCCGGGCTGCGGCTGGACCAGCAGCCGCCGCGGATCCTCGGCATGGTCGTGGAGCTGGCGACCCGGCGGCGGGTGTTCGTGCCGATGCTGCGGGTCACCTCGATCGAACCGAACGCCGTGACGCTGGCCACGGGTTCGGTCAACATGCGGCATTTCCACCAGCGGCCCAACGAGGTGCTGGTGTGCGGCCAGCTCCTCGACGCGCACGCGACGCTCACCGGCGCGGACACCCGGGTGACCGTGGTCGACGCGGGGATGGAGCCGACCCGCACGCGGGACTGGGTGCTGGCGAAACTCGCCGTCCGTGAGCGCTCGGCCCGGCTGGCGCTGGGCAGGCGGCGCACCGCGATGCAGGTGCTGCCGTGGAACGAGGTCGCCGGGCTCGGGCTCACCGACCTCGCGGGACAGCCGCAAGGCGCGGGCCAGCTGCTGATGCTGTTCGACACGATGCGCGCGGTCGACGTCGCCGCGACCCTGCGCGACCTGCCGATGAAGCGCAGGCACGAGGTCGCCGACGCGATGGACGACGAACGGCTCGCGGACGTCATCGAGGAGCTTCCCGAGGACGACCAGAAGGAACTGCTGTCCTATCTCGCCGAGGAACGCGCCGCGGACATCCTCGAGGCGATGAACCCGGACGACGCCGCGGACCTGCTCGCCGAACTCGCCCCCGCCGAGCAGAGCAGGCTGCTGGAACTGATGGAGCCGGAGGAATCCGCGCCGGTCAAACGGCTGCTGGCGTATTCGTCGGACACCGCGGGCGGCCTGATGACGCCGGAACCGGTGGTGCTGACGCCGGACGCGACGATCGCCGAGGCGCTGGCGCACATCCGCAACGCCGAACTCCCCGCCGCGCTCGCCAGCATGGTGTTCGTGTGCCGCCCGCCGACCGAAACGCCGACCGGCCGGTTCGTCGGCGTCGTGCACTTCCAGCGGCTGCTGCGCGAACCGCCCGCCGAACTGGTGGCCAGCGCGGTGGACACCGACCTCACCGCGTTGCGCCCGGAAGCGACGCTGTCCGAGGTCACCCGGTATTTCGCGGCGTACAACCTGGCCTGCGGCCCGGTCGTGGACGCCGAGGACCATCTGCTCGGCGCCGTCACCGTCGACGACGTGCTCGACCATCTGCTGCCCGACGACTGGCGCGAAACCGGACTGCACGACGTCACTGACGGCGCCGACGGCGCTGTTCTAGAGGAGGCCGACCGTGGCTGAGCTCAGGACCGGCCGCAGGCTCGACCAGCCCCGCAGCCAGGCCCGCCTGCGGCTGAACATCGACCCGGACACCTTCGGCCGGTTCACCGAACGGGTCGCGCGGTTCCTCGGCACCGGGAAGTACCTGTTCTGGCAGACGCTCATCGTGGTCGTCTGGATCACGCTGAACCTGGTCGCGGTGTCGCTGCGCTGGGACCCGTACCCGTTCATCCTGCTCAACCTGGCGTTCTCGACGCAGGCCGCGTACGCCGCGCCGCTGATCCTGCTCGCGCAGAACCGCCAGGACGACCGGGACCGGGTGTCGCTGGAAGAGGACCGCACGCGTGCCGCGCAGACCAAGGCGGACACCGAGTACCTCGCCCGCGAACTGGCGGCGCTGCGACTGGCCATCGGCGAGGTCGCGACCCGCGACTACCTGCGCAGCGAACTCGACCGGCTGCGCGACGATCTCGACGTGGACTCCAAGCCGCGCAAGGCCAAGCAAAGCTGAACTGGGCAGTACGTACGATGGAAGCGTGACTGGTACACAGCAGCTCCCCAGCGTCGACGACGTCCGCACCGCGCTGAAGGACGTGTACGACCCGGAAATCAAAAAACCGATCACCGACCTCGGCATGGTCAAGGACGTGGCGGTCGGCGACGACGGGGTGGTCGACGTCGGGATTTACCTGACGGTCGCGGGCTGTCCGCTGAAGGCGACACTGACCGCGGACACGAAGAAGGCCGTCTCGAAGCTCCCCGGCGTCGCCGACGTGCGGGTCGAGCTGGACGTGATGAGCGACGAGCAGCGCACCGAGCTGCGCAAATCGCTGCGCGGCGACGCGGCGGAGCCGGTGATCCCGTTCGCGCAGCCGGGTTCGATGACGCGGGTGTACTGCGTGGCGTCCGGCAAGGGCGGCGTCGGCAAATCGTCGGTGACGGTGAACCTGGCCGTGGCGATGGCCGAGCGCGGGCTGTCGGTCGGTGTGGTGGACGCGGACATCTACGGCCACTCGGTGCCGCGCATGCTGGGCGCGCGCGAGAAGCCGACCAAGGTCGACACGATGATCATGCCGCCGCAGGCGCACGGCGTGAAGGTGATCTCGATCGGCATGTTCACGCCGGGCAACACCCCGGTGGTGTGGCGCGGCCCGATGCTGCACCGCGCGCTGCAGCAGTTCCTCGCCGACGTGTTCTGGGGCGACCTGGACATCCTGCTGCTGGACCTGCCGCCGGGCACCGGCGACATCGCGATTTCGGTGGCGCAGCTGATCCCGAACGCGGAAATCCTGGTCGTGACGACGCCGCAGCAGGCCGCCGCCGAGGTGGCCGAGCGCGCGGGCGCGATCGCGATGCAGACGCGGCAGCGCGTCGCGGGCGTGATCGAGAACATGTCGTGGCTGGAAACCCCGGCCGGCGAGCGCATCGAGGTCTTCGGCGCGGGCGGCGGCCAGACGGTGGCGGATTCGCTGTCGAAGTCGGTGGGATCCACGGTGCCGCTGCTGGGTCAGGTCCCGCTGGACCCGCGCCTGCGCGAACAGGGCGACGAAGGCACGCCGATCGTGCTGTCCGATCCGGAGGCCCCGGCGGCGCTGGTGCTGAAGGACGCGGCGAAGCAGCTGTCGGTCCGGGCGCGCGGCTTGGCCGGGATGATGCTGAACGTCAGCCCCGCCGGACGCTGATCCCCGCTCAGCGAAAGAGGCGTGCACCTGGTCCAGGTGCACGCCTCTTTTCGTGCGCTCAGGCCGCGTGGATCGTCACCAGGACGGCGCCGGACTCGCGGAGCGTCACCTTGGTGTCGCCCGGCTTGGTCACCGTCCAGTCGATGTCCTCGGGCTTCTTCGCGGACACGTCGCCCGACTTGTCGGGCAGATCCTGGACGTCGATGTTCTGCGGCTGGTCGGACGACACGAGGATCTTCACCTTGTTGCCGACCTTGACGTCGACGACGCCGGCCGGCGGCGTGACCTTCCCGCCCTGGTAGGCGACGGTGACCAGCACGTCGACGCCCGCCTCGCCGGTTTGCGCGCCGCGCTTGACGTTCGGCTGCTCACCGGTGGCACTGCCGTTCCCGGGAGCGCTCGACGGAGCGTTCGACGGCGCCGAAGAGGACGGCATCGCCGGGGCGGGCACCGAAGTGTAGGTGGCGGGCGCCTTGGTGCTGGGCTCGTCGTCGGCACTGCACCCGGCGACGGCGAAGGCGGCCGCAGCGATCGTTCCGGCCAGCGCAGCCGCACGGCGTGACATATCGGGAACCTCCAGGGTCGGTTGAGCTGATGCCCTGAGGCTACCCAGCCTGATCAGCGCGTCGCGCGTCGGCTTGGCTGGTCGTGAGCGGGAATCAGGTGGCGTCCGGATCCACCGGCGGACGCTCCCCCGGCTTCAACGGCTCCGGCTGCGGCACCGCGGTCTGCGGCTTGATCGTCGGGGTGCCGTTCGACCCGTTCGACCCGTTCCCGTTGAGGTCGTTCTTGAACCCGTTCAGCCCCAGCGGGTCCGAATCCCCGTCGAACAGGTGCTGCGTGACGACCCGCTTCGGGTCGAGGTTGCGCAATCCGCGCAGGTCTTCGAGGGGTTTGCGCAGCTGGTCGAACTCGGGGCCCATTTCCTCGCGCAGCTGCTCGCGCGCGCCGGTCGCGAAGTCGCGGGCCTTGCGGACGCTCCTCGCCATCCAGGCCGCCGCTTCCGGCAGCCGTTCGGGTCCGAGGATGAAAAGCCCCGCGATGATGATCACGAGGATCTCGCCCCAGCCGACACTGTCGAACACCCGTGAAACCTCCGCTCGGTGCTGCCCCGCCCAAGACTACCCGGGCCGTTTCTCGTCCCGGCAGGCCCGAACGTCGCACTGCACCGGCTGTGCCGATCGTTACCAACCCGACCACAGCCACGGCCGAATGGCTTCGCAGCGACGGTTGCCTGCCGCGCGGGGGCCGGCCTGCTTTTGGCCGGGTTAGCAAGAGCGGGTGTCAGTCCGACCCGAGCGTGACGTCCACCACGAGCAGCGCGCCGTCGCGGGCCAGTTGCACCGGGACGACCTGGCCGGGGTCGTGGCTGCGCACCGCGACGGTCAGCTCGGCGGAGTCGCGCACGACGTGGTCGCCGACCTTGGTGATCACGTCGCCTTCCTTGATCCCCGCGCCCGCCGCCGGTCCGCCCGGAGCGACGTTGCGCACCTGCGCGCCCATCGTGGACGAGCCGGCGACCGTCGAGGCCGCGTTGATCCCGATGTCGGCGTGCTTGACCTTGCCGTCCTTGATCAGCGCCTTGGCGATCTTGATGGCGTAATCGCTGGGAATGGCGAACCCGATGCCGATGCTGCCGCCGTCGGAGCTCGACGAGCGGATCGCGGAGTTGATCCCGACCAGCGCCCCGGTCGAGTCGACGAGCGCACCGCCCGAGTTGCCGTGGTTGATCGCCGCGTCGGTCTGGATGGCCGAATAGGTGACCGGAGCCGCCCCGTTGTCGCCGCCCGCGGTGACCGGCCGATCGAGCGCGCTGACGATGCCCGCGGTGATCGAGTTCTGCAGCGCGAGCGGCGAACCGACCGCGATCACCGCGTCCCCGACCTGCAGATTGGACGACTTCCCGACCTGCATCACGACCGGATTGGTCACGTTGACCTTCACCACGGCGAGGTCGGTCTTCTGATCCGCGCCGACGATCTTGGCCTCGGTGCGCGTCCCGTCGTTGAACACCGCGGTGATTTTGGTGGCCGCGTCGCCGACCGCGGTCGCGACCACGTGCTCGTTGGTCAGCACGTACCCCTGCGGATCGATGACCACGCCGGAACCCTGCTCGCCGCTGTCCGCACCGGGCTTGACGACTTCCAGCGAAACCACCGCGGGCGCCACCCGCCGCGCGATGTCCGCCAGCGACCCCGGCGGCCGCTCCTTGGCCGCCTCCGCCTCGGAAATCGTGGCACTGCCGGTCAACGCGGACCCCGTGTCCGCGACCCACCAGCCGACCAGCCCGCCCACCGCGCCGATCACCAACGCGACAACCCCGAGCAGAGCCAACGCCTTCGGCTGCACCCGCCGCCCGAACAACACCTCAGGCAAGCTCAACTGCGCACCGCTGGGCAGCTTCGGCTTCTCGGCCTCGTCCTCCTCCGGAACGACCGCGGGCCCGGCCAGCACCGCCCCAGCCGCCGGATCACGCCACGGATCGCTGGTGTCCGTCCACAACGGATCCTCGGAACTGCCGCTCTCCCCGGAAGCCTCGAGCGGCCGCTGCAACCGCACGCCCTCAGCCCCCGCGGGGCGGCTGAACGCCTCCGCCAGCGACTCCGGCGTAGGCGGCGCGAGATTGAGCTTCTGCCCGTTCCCGTTGGGCGCCGGGGTGTAAAGCTTGTCGAACGCCCCCTCGACCCCGTGCGGACGCCCGAAGACAGCAGCCTGCTGCTGGTCGACCGCGGGCCGCTCAAGCGGCCGAGGCCCCAACCGGTCCGTTCCGACGGCACCGGACTGATCAGAATTAGCGTTCGGCTGGTCGGTCATCATTCCCCGGGATGCGGTTCAGTTCGGCTGGGAGTCGACGATACCCAAGCCTAGGAAGAAGTGTGCCCAGACCGCAGTGAAATGCCTGTTGCCTGCACTCCCGCTCCCCGCCCCTCCCGCCACCCGGATGCCGCCCCAATGTGGCATTGGGTGCGTCCCGCGCACCGAACGCCACATTGGGTGCATCCAACGCACCCAATGCCACATTGGGGCGCAAGCCCTCACTACCAACCAACCCGCAGCCGATGCACCGACTGTCGGTGCACCCACACCGCCCCCGCACCCCGATACGAAGCCCAAATGCGGACGGCGGGTGCTTGTCAAGGCATCTTTCCCGCCTTGACAAGCACCCGCCGTCCGTCATGACAATCAGCTTCGGGTGCCCCACCGCACGACCGGGCGCAATGTCGCCGCCAGGCGACGAGCCGCCCGAGACCTACCGAGCCGCGACAGCAGCCCCAGCCCGCACCACGTCGGGCACCTCGGACTCAGGCTCCCCAACCGAAGCCCCGTCCTCCGCAGTCTTGGGCACAGTCATATGCGCCGGCAGCAAATTCGCATTAGGCACCCGCACCGGACCAGTCCCGCCGGACCCTTCCCCGCTATCCGCCGCGGTCCCGACGAGCGCGAGCGCGCTCAGCACGAGCCCCGACACCACGACTCCGGCCCCTTGCGCCGCCCGCTTCCGGCTGAAAGCGAACCTTCCGCCGCCGAGCACGTTCGCCGACTGCCCGAGCGGCGCGGTTGTTCCCAACGGCGCGGCACCCCCGAGCACGCCCGCGTCACGCAGCCCGGCCACCCGGTCCGGCCGCTGGATCGCCACCAGCTGACCGTCCGCGGTGACCGCGAGATTGTCCGGCGAACCAGGCAGATCAGTATGTTCCGGAATGGACCGCAGACTGGCCAGGAATCCCGCGGACATCGACGGCGCACCGGCGTCCTTCACCGCCGCGACCGCCTGCCGCTGCGAGGTCACTTCCGCCGCGCAGTCCGGGCAGCGCGCGAGGTGCGCGAGAGCCCGGTCGTGCGCGACCGGCGTCAGCTCGCCGTCGACCAGTGCGACTACCGCGTCGGGCATGAGGTGGGATTCGGCGAAACGCCAGCCGGTCATACAGCCACCTTCGCAGATTCCTCCCGGGTCGCGCGACGGCGCTCAAGCGACGCGCGCAGCGCCGAGCGGCCGCGGTGGATGCGGCTGCGCACGGTGCCGAGCTTGACGCCCAGCGTCGCGCCGATCTCCTCGTACGACAGTCCTTCCACGTCGCACAGCACGACCGCGGCCCGGAACTCCGGGGGCAGCTCGTCGAGCGCCTCCTGCAAGTCGGGGTCGAGGTGGGTGTCGCTGTAGTGCTGCTCGGGGCTCGGGTCGTCGCCGACGATCCGGTCGGTGTCCTCGGGCAGACCCTCCATGCGCACGCGCGAGCGGCGGCGCGCCATGTCGAGGAACAGGTTCGTGGTGATCCGGTGCAGCCAGCCCTCGAAGGTGCCGGGCTTGTAGGACGCGAGCGACCGGAAGACGCGGATGAACGTCTCCTGGGTCAGGTCCTCGGCGTCGTGCGTGTTGCCGGTGAGGCGGTAGGCGAGCCGGTACACGCGGTCGGCGTGTTCGCGCACGACCTCGTCCCACGAGGGCGGCGTCCAAGCCGCCTCGGCTGCGTCCACGGTCACCGGAGCGGCTTCCGGCAGTTCGGCGTTCTGCATCAGGGGAGCAGGCACCTCCATCTGGGTCAACTCCTCTTCACCTCTGCCAACGCGGGCCGGGCACACGGTGTTCCCGTGTGGTTGAGACTCAGTCTGTCGGCCTTCCTTATGGAACTCATGAGACCGATCTGAGAGCAGCCTGAGAAGTTGGCCGGCGAGGGCCTTTCCAGGGTTTTCGCGGGCTTTGCCCCGGGCCGGAAGGCGCTTACCAGGGAGCCTTCGCTGATTTATCGACAACCAGCGCTAACCTTCGCGCGTGAGTTCGGGGACAGAGGCGGCGGCCGAGACCGGGGCGGTCGGCGCCGAGCAGGTCGACGGGTACCTGCCCGACGACGACGTGCTGGCCGCCGCGCGGCTGCGCGCGGTCGACCTCGGTTGCGCTCCGCTGGCCCCCGGAGCAGGCACGACGCTGCGGTTTCTCGCCGCGACGGTCGCCGCGCGGGCGGTCGTGGAGGTGGGCACCGGATCCGGCGTGAGCGGGCTGTACCTGCTGCGCGGGATGGCTGCCGACGGCGTGCTGACCTCGATCGACGTCGAGCCGGAGTACCAGCGGGCGGCGCGCAAGACCTTCCTCGAAGCGGGCTATCCGCCGGGCCGGATGCGGCTCATCGTCGGCCGCGCGCTGGACGTCCTGCCGCGGCTCACGCCGGGCGGCTACGACCTGGTGTTCGTCGACGCCGCGCGGATCGAGTACCCGGGCTACTACGAGCAGGGCGTCGCGCTGCTGCGCCGCGGCGGGGTGATCGTGTTCCACCAGGTCCTGGCGGGCGGCAGGCTCACCGACCCGGCCCGGCGCGACCCGGAGACGATGGCGTTGCGCGAGGTCGCGCGGGCCGTGCGGGAGGACGAGCGGCTGATCCCGGCACTGCTGCCGGTCGGCGGAGGACTGCTGGTGGCCACGGCCTGCTCGTGAGTGGCAATCACGGTTAGAACCGCGATTAGCACTCACGACCCCACCAGCACCCGCGCCTCCCGCCGCGCCCGCGTCCCCACCGCCACCACCGTCACGGCCAGCCCCAGCCACACCACGACGGCCACGATCAGCCAGCTCCACCCGGCCCGCCCGTAGACCACGCTGCCGACCCCGCCGCCGACGCTGCTGCCCAGGTAGTACATGAGCATGTACAGCCCGCCGACCTGGCCGCGCGCGTTCTCCGGGGCGTCGGCCGCGGCCCAGCTGTTCGCGATCGAATGCGCCGCGAAGAACGCCGTCGTCAGCACAAGGAAGCCGACGACGATCAGCGGCAGCGAGTCCGGAATCGTCAGCAACGCGCCAACGGCGGTCAGCACCAGCACGCCGACCAGCGCCTGTCGACGGCCGATCCGCGCGGACAACCGGTTGGCTGTGGCTGAGGAAACCGAGCCCAGCGCGTACGACACGAACACCAGCGACGCGATCGCTGGCGACAGGTTCAGCGGCTCGCCGGTCAGCCGGAACCCCGCCGCGTTGTACAGCGCGACGAACGCGCCCATGGCCAGCAGCGCGACGGCGTACTGCGCGAGCAACACCGGCCGGCGCACCGCGGAAAGCAGGCCAATGCCGATGTCGCGAAGGCCCTGCCGCTCCCCTGTCCGGGCCGGCGAAGGCGGCAGCGTCACCACCGTCACGACCGCGCAGACCAGCGAAATCCCGGCCACCACGTACAGCGCGCCGCGCCAGCCGAACGGGCCGGCGGTGAACCCGGTGGCCAGCCGTCCGGTCATGCCGCCGACGGTGTTGCCCGCGATCATCGCGCCGACCGCGGCCGCGACGCCGGTCTTCCCGAGCCGTTCCACGAGATAAGCCGTGGCCACGCCAGGGAATCCGGCGATCGCGACGCCTTGCACCGCGCGCAGCACCAGCAGCAGCGAGTAGTTCGGCATCAGCGGCAGCAGAAGCCCGAGCACCGAGGAGAGCACGACGGACGCGATGATCACCGGCCGCCGTCCGATCGCCTCCGACAGCGCGGCGATGGGCAGCACGGAGATCGCCAGCGCACCGGTCGCCACGCTGACCGCGAGCGCCGCGCCGCCGGGATCGAGGCGGTACTGCCCGGCGAGCTGTGGCAGGACCGCCTGCGGGGCGTAGAGCAGGGCGAACGACGTGAAGCCCGCGGCGGCGACCGCGACCTTGGCCCGACGGGCGGAGGAGAGCATGACCTTGAAAGTAAGCTTGGCTAATCAATACGTCTAATACGTTCATCTGCCAAGATTCATACTGTGCCGAATGAGAGCCTTACCGCGCAGCTCGTCCCGCACCTGTGTTTGCTGGCCACGCTGCGAAGCACCGGAAACGTCACTCGCACGGCCGAGATCCTCGGCGTGCCGCAACCCACAGTCAGCAGGCGGCTGGCCGCGCTCGGACAGGCCCTCGGCGCGCCGCTGACCGTGCCCGACGGCCGGGGTGTCCGGCTCACCCGCGCCGCCGAACTTCTGGCCGACGCGGCGGAGCGCGCACTGCCCGCGGTCGACGCGGGAGTCCGCCTCGCGCGCGAGGAAATCGAACCGGCGAGCGGCCGCGTCGTGCTCGGATTTCTGCACCTGCTCGGCCGGTCTCTAGTGCCGGAACTGCTGCGCACTTATCGCGAACAAGCCCCGACCGCGCGGTTTTCCCTCGTGCAGGGTTCATTGCAGGACATGGTCGACCGGCTCGTGTCCGGGGACCTCGATCTCGCCCTGCTCGCCCCGGTCGTCGAGGACGAACGGCTGGAGACCGTCGTCCTCGACCGGCAGCCGATCCACCTGTCGGTCCCGGCCGGGCACCGGCTGGCCGGACGGCGCGGCGTGCGCGTCGCGGAGCTGGCCGACGAGCCGTTCGTCCTCCTCGAACCCGGCTACGGCCTGCGCCGGATCACCGACGACCTCTGCGCCGCCGCCGGTTTCACCCCGAAGGTCGCCTTCGAGGGACAGGAATCCGACACCGTCCGCGGACTCGTCGGGGCCGGCCTTGGCGTCGCGCTCCTGCCGCGCTTCGAACCCGGCTCCCCTGCTGGGGTCGCGGAGGTGCCGCTGCACCCGCCGGTCCACCGGACGATCGGGCTCGCCTGGCGTGCCGGGGAACCGCTTTCGCCCGCGGTCCAAGCGTTCCGGGACCACGTGCTCGGCAGGACGGACTAGCGACCGGGGTGGTATTTGTATCCCGGTACCGTGCTACCGTTTCCGGTATAGAAATACCGGAACTTGAGGACGCGAGGTAGTCGTGATCGAGCTGAAGACGCCTGCGGAGATCGACCGCATGCACGTGACCGGGCGGTTCATCGCCGAGGTGCTGACCGAGGTCGGCAAGCTCGCCGACGTCGGCGTCAACCTGATGGACCTGGAGCACCACGTGCGCGGCATGATCAAGCGGCGCGGGGCCGTCTCGTGCTACTGGGATTACGCGCCGTCGTTCGGCGAGGGCCCGTTCCGCAACGTCATCTGTCTGTCGGTCAACGACGCCGTCCTGCACGGCCTGCCGCACGACTACACCCTGCGCGACGGCGACGTGCTCACCGCGGACATCGCGGTCACCATCGACGGCTGGGCAGCAGATTCCGCGCGCACGGTCATCGTCGGCACGCCCGCTGAGGAGGACCAGCGGATCATCCGGGCCACCGAAGAGGCGCTGGAAGCCGCCATCGAGGCGGCGCGGGCGGGCAACCGGCTCGGCGACATCTCGGCCGCGATCGAGGCGGTCGCGACCGGCTACGGCTACCCGGTCAACACCGAATTCGGCGGGCACGGCATCGGCCGCACCATGCACGGCGAACCGCACGTGTCCAACCGCGGCAAGGCAGGCCGCGGCATGAAACTCCGGCCCGGCCTGACCCTCGCGCTGGAGCCGTGGCTCGCGCGCACGACCGACAAGATCGTCTACGACCCGGACGGCTGGACCATCCGTTCCGCCGACGGCTCCCGCACCGCGCACTCGGAGCACACGGTGGCGATCACCGACGGCGACCCCATCGTGCTGACCCGCCGCGAAGAAGAACTCGCGGCGAAGAACTAGCCCTCGTAAGACGCCGCGAACTCCACCAACGTCCGAGCCGCGAACCCGGACGCGCCGGGCACCACGTCGTCGTACGTCTTGTCCGCGCGCGCCGGGCCCGCGATGTCCAGATGCGCCCACGGCAGCCCCGCAGTGAACTCGCGCAGGAACAGCGCCGCCATGATCCCGCCCGGGCCGCCGGGGGCCTGCCGGACGTCGCCGAGTTCGCCCTCGATGCCGGTCGCGTAGTCCTCGACCAGCGGCATCCGCCACCACGCCTCTCCGGCGCGAGCGCCCGCCTCGATCACGCGGGCGGCGAGGTCGTCCTCCGTCGCGAAGACACCGCCGGTGCGCAGGCCAAGCGACACCTTCATCGCGCCGGTCAGCGTGGCCGCGTCGACGATCAGGTCCGGCTTGAACTGGGCGATTCCGTAGGCGAGCGCGTCGGCCATCACCATCCGGCCTTCGGCGTCGGTGTTGCCGATCTCGGTGGTCCGGCCGCCGTAGTGGCGCACGATGTCGCCTGGCCGGTACGAGCCGCCGGAGACGTGGTTTTCCGCCGCGGGCACCAGCGCGGTGACGCGCACCGGCAGCTTCAGTTCCCCGATCGCGCGCATCGCGGCGATCACGGCCGCGCCGCCCGCCATGTCGGTGCGCATCAGGTGCATGCCGTCGGCGGGCTTCAGCGAAAGACCGCCGGTGTCGAAGGTGATCCCCTTGCCCACGAACAGCAGGTGCTTCGTCGCGCCGCGCGGACGGTGCGTCATTTCGATCAGACGCGGCGGCGAAGCCGACCCGCCGCCGACCGCCAGGACTCCGCCGAACCCCTTGTCAGCGAGCCACTTCTCGTCCCGCACCGTCACGTCGACCGTGCCGCCCAGCACCTTCGCCGCGGTGTTCGCCAGCCACGCCGGGTTCTTGATGTTCGACGGCGTGTTCGCGAGGTCGCGCGTAAAGGCAGCAGCCGCCGCAAGAACGCGTACGCGGGCGACAGCGTTTGCGTACGCGGGCACAGCGCGCTCGTGCGCGACAACGAGGCGTACAGCGGGTACAGGCGGCTTCGGCTCTGTGGCGGTGACCACAAACCGATACCCGCCCAGCGACAGTCCAATCGCTAACTCGGCCGCGTGCTCGGCAGTCGCGTCTTCGGGCAGTACGACCTGGACTGTCCGGATCGGACGGTTCCCGGCCGCTTCGCGGAACGCGCGCGCCAACGCGGCACCGGTCTGTCGAAAGTCCTTCGGCGCGCCTTCGCCGATACCGGCGGCCCAGCGCGGAGCGTCGCCGTCTTCGGGCACTTCGCGTACTTCGGCGGTACGTCCGCTCGTCCCGTACGCCGCGCCTTCCTCCGCCTCGGCCGGCGCGACCAGCACTGCTCGCGGGATTCCGCGGCGCGTCGCGGCGACGACCTCGATTTCGGGCAGCTTCGTGGGAACGGGTGGTAGCGAGTTACGCACAGCGAGCAACCTTAGGGCGCAGACGAACCGACCCCGGCCTCCATCAGGAGACCGGGGTGCACAGTGGACAGAGCGGGGAGAGCGCAGGTCAGCCAGTGACCTCCTGCAATGCGGCTCCGAGGTCCTTCGCTTCCTCCGCGGAGAGCTCGACGACCAGCCGGCCGCCACCCTCCAGTGGCACCCGCATGACGAGGCCCCGCCCCTCCTTGGTCACTTCGAGGGGACCATCTCCGGTCCGGGGCTTCATGGCCGCCATAGCGTGCTCCCTCCGTCTCAACCGGCGCGCCCGGGTCGCGCACTCCCATGCCAGCCGGGTCTCGTCCCCCATTGTCCCTCATCAGCGCCCGGGCGCGAACGCGGACCGATCATTTGCCGCCGCATCGGTGCTGGTATGCCGCCCGCCGAGGGTGCGAGACTCAGTCCCGAGAACCCGAGCCGCCGCTTCAGAGGAGCAATTCGTGACCACATCCGACGTCCTGTTGACCGCCGACGCCGACGGCGTGCGCACCCTGCGGCTGAACCGGCCGGAGGCGTACAACTCGCTGACCGTCGAGCTCAAGGAGCGCCTGATCGCCGAGCTGCGCGCGGCCGCCGAGGACCCGGACGTCCGCGCGGTGGTGCTCACCGGCACCGGCAAGGCGTTCTGCGCCGGACAGGACCTCAAGGAGCACGTCGGCCTGCTGCAGGCGAACGACCCGGCCCCGCTGCACACGGTGAGCGACCACTACAACCCGATCGTCAAGGCGATCACCGGGATGCCGAAGCCGGTCATCGCGGCGGTGAACGGCACCGCGGCGGGGGCAGGGGCGGCCTTCGCGTACGCGAGTGACCTGCGGATCGCGGCTGAGTCGTCTTCGTTCTTGATGGCGTTCGCGAATGTGGGCCTCGGGCCGGACTCGGGCGCGTCGTGGACGCTGCAGCGGCTGATCGGATACGGGCGGGCTGCCGAGCTGATGCTGATGGCGCGGACGGTGGACTCGGCGGAGGCGTTGCGGATCGGGCTCGTCGGGGAGGTCGTGCCGGACGAGGAGCTGGCGGCCCGGGCGCAGAAGGTGGCGGCGAAGCTCGCGGCTGGGCCGACGGTGGCTTACGCGAAGATCAAGGGGGTTCTGGCGGTGGCGGCGGAGTCTTCGCTGGAGGAGGCGTTGGCTGCTGAGGACGCTGCGCAGACTGCTCTGGGGGCTACTGCGGATCACACTGAGGCGGTGGAGGCCTTCGTGGGGAAGCGGAAGCCGAACTTTCAGGGGAAGTAGGCGGCTGCGCCGCTGAAAAAGGGGGTTGCGTGGGGCACCCCGAAGCTTGATTGTGCTGACGGTCTGGGGTGGCTTGTCTAGGCGGGAAAGATGCCTTGACAAGCACCCCCGAACCGCGGGGCGGCTTCGTATCGGGGTTGGGGAAGGGCTGGGCGCCTCGATGGTTGAGTGCACCGGCTGCGGTGTCGTAGGTGGTGGGGGCTAACGCCCCAATGTGGCATTGGGTGCATGCGACGCACCCAATGTGGCGTTCGGTGCGCCTGACGCACCCAATGCCACATTGGGGGCGCATTCCGGCGGGTGGGCGGGGCGGAGCGGGGCGGGGCGGGGCGGGGCGTGAGGGGAACCCTGGGTGAAACAGAGTCAGTGAGGGTGGGCCTTACGGACTTCACGCGGCGCGGAAGCAGCCTTTTACGTGGTCGTCGACCATGCCGGTGGCTTGCATCAGGGCATAGCAGGTGGTGGGGCCGAGGAAGGCGAAGCCGCGCTTCTTCAGGTCTTTCGCCATGGCCTTTGACTCGTCGGTGATGGCTGGGACGTCGGCCATGGTGCGGGGGCGGCGGTGCTTCGCGGGGGCGAAGGACCACAGCAGTTTGTCCAGCGGGATGTCCAGGTCTGCGACTGCGCGGGCGTTCTTCACAGCCGCCTCGATCTTCGCGCGGTTGCGGACGATTCCGGCGTCTTGCATCAGGCGCTCGACGTCCTTCTCGCCGAAGCGGGCGACCTTCTCCGGCGCGAAGCCTCGGAATGCTTTTCGGAAGTTCTCGCGTTTGCGCAGGATGGTGATCCAGGACAGTCCGGACTGGAACGATTCGAGGCACAAGCGTTCGTACAACTCAGCTTCGCCGTGGAGCGGGACACCCCACTCTTCGTCGTGGTACGTCGCGTAGTCCGGGGCTGAGTTGCCCCAGCTGCAGCGGGCGATGCCGTCTTCGCCCAGCAGTTCCGTCATTGTTCCCCCATTGAATAGTTCTCCGCGAACCTCGCGAACTGGCGCAGCGAGTGGCGCACTCCGAGGGCGAACGCGGGGCGCGCCAAGGGCCAGCCTGCGCGGCCTAGCAGGCCGAAGGGCAGTTTGAGGTGTTCGGCCCACACGAAGGTGCAGTGGCCGGCTCCCTTGGACAGGACCTGGAACACACCGGTTCCCTGCACGAGGCTGCCCAGGTGACGCACTGTGCAGCGCAAGGGGGGTTCCCAGGTCGTGATCTCCATGGTGTCGGTGAAACCGATGCCGCCGAAGCCGGTGAAGGCCGCGAGTTTCGAGCCGACGCTGCGGCCGTTGCCTTCGATGACCCGCACCTGCGTGCCGAGCATCCACTCGCCTTGGCGGGCCCAGTCGGTGAGCGCGAGCCAGGTCGTGCCAGCCGGTGCCGCGACGTCTACCGACAGCACCAGGTCACTCACCTGCCGGCCTCCGGTGCGCTGCTTCGCGCGGCTGCTGCGCCGCCTCGAGGCGGGCGACCCGTTCGCGCAGTTCGTCCAGTTCCACGCCGGTCCTGCGCAGCACCCAGTCCACTTCGGACATCTTGTAGCCGCGGAACACGAGCTGGAAGCGCACCTGGCGGACGTCCTCGCCGGTGATGTCCTCGGCGGGCAGACGGGTGGGCGAGCTGCCCGGCGGCAGCGGCGCCAGTTCCTCGCCCCGGCCGAACACCACAGCGGCCAGGAGGAACACCACGGCGGCCACCAGCAGCATGACTACGAGGTAGATCAGCGCGGTCGTCACGCGACGATCGTGGCACACCCCCGCCAGGAACGTCGCGCTAGCACGGCAAGTCGGAACGACAGGACCACCCACGCGACCATCAGCAGCCCGCACGGACCGCTCAGGAACAGCCGCGCCGCGTCGACTACACCGGTCGCTCCGATCAGCAGCAGCACGGAGAACAGGTTGAGGCCCACCGCGATCGCGCCGAGCGTCCGGCAGGCCCGGGCCGTGCGCACGCCGTCGAACCGGCGGCTGAGGAACCGCGTGCCCAGCAGCGCGAGAAGGCCGAGGAAGGGCACGGCGTAGATCGCGGCGTGGGTGAACTGCGTGACGTACGGGTACCAGCCGGGGTTCGGCGTGGTCAGTCGCGACCAAGAGCCGTAGGTGAAGATGCGCGCCACCTCCCACGACGTCTGCATCGCGGGCACGCCGAGCACGAGCAGCCACAGCGTCCGTACGCCGTTGTGCATGCTCAGTTCCGCTTGGTAGTCACCGGCGATCTCGCGGATCTGGCCGAAATCCGCTACCGCGCGGCGTTGTGCTTCGGTCTCGCTCCAGCCGCCTTCGCGGTACGCCTCAGCGGCGTCGCGCAGGCCGTCGCGTGCTTCGGCGAGCAGGTCCGCCTTCGTGCCGCGGCGGCCGATCAGCGCGCGGTCCAACTCGGCCAGGTATGCCTCGATGGGACTCAACGCGGTCTGGCTTGTCGTGGTCATGGTTCCAGCACTCCACCGATCACCGTGGTGAACTCCCGCCACTGCACCCGTTCCGCGGCCAGCGCCTGCTGCCCGGCGCGAGTGAGCCGGTAGGTGCGCCGTTTGCGGCCGGACACCACGTCCCACTCACTGGCAAGCCAGCCTGCGCGCTCGAGCCGGCGCAACGCCGGGTACACCGTGCCGGTGGGCAGGTCGAGCGCTCCGTCGCTGCGCAGCGCCAATGCCTCGATGATCGCGTAGCCGTGCAGCTTGCGGCCGTCGAGGACGGCGAGCAGCAACGCGTCGAGGTGTCCGCGCAACGTGTCCGCTTTCATAGGTCGGCAGTCTACTCATCTTGACCTTGGCAGGCTAATCTCCACGCCCGCCGGAACCGTCCGGGAAAAACCCTGAGATCACCCCGATCTCATGGGTTTTGCCGCTACATGTAGCCGCGCTACGTATAGGCTCCGTCGGCATGGACCCACTGCCGATAGCGCGACTCCAGTTCGCGACCACGACCTCGTTCCATTTCCTGTTTGTGCTGCTCACCCTGGGCTTGGTGACCATGGTGGCGATCATGCAGACCCGCGCGACGCTGCGCGGAGGCGAGCAGCTGCACCGGATGACCGCGTTCTGGGGCCGCCTGTACGTGGTCAACTACGCGCTCGGAATCGTCACCGGAATCGTGATGGAATTCCAGTTCGGGATGACCTGGACCGGGCTGTCCGCGTTCGCCGGGGACGTTTTCGGCGCACCGCTCGCGATCGAGACACTGGTGGCGTTCTTCCTGGAATCGACGTTCCTCGGCGTGTGGATCTTCGGCCGCGGCCGGATGAACAAGTGGCTGCACCTCGTGGTGCTGTGGCTGGTCACGCTGACCGCGTACGCGTCGGCGCTGTTCATCATGGTCGCCAACTCGTTCCTGCAGAACCCGGTCGGCTCGCGGATGGAGAACGGCGTGCTGCGACTGGACGACTTCGGTGCGTTGTTCGCCAACCCGGCGCTCGTCGCGTCGCTGCCGCACGTCATCGGGGCCGCACTGCTGACCGGCGGTTTCTTCGTGACCGGCGTCAGCGCGTACCACTTTCTCAAGCGCACCAGCGAGATCGACTTCTTCCGTCGGTCGCTGCGGATCGGTGTCGTGACGTCGCTGATCGGCAGTGTGCTGGTGGTCCAGGCCGGGTTCGCGCAGTTCGCCGAGGTCGCCGGGTATCAGCCGGACAAGTTCAAGGGTTCGGTGGCCGTCGGGCTGCCGCTCGGGATGATGATCAATGTCGGTTTCTTCGCGTTCTTCGCGGCGCTGATCGGCACGCTGCTGTTGTTCCGCGACCGGCTGCTGCGGGCTCGGCTGGTGCTCTTCCTGATGGTTCCGGGGATCGCCGTGCCGTTCATCGCGGCGATCCTGGGCTGGCTGGTCCGCGAGATCGGCCGTCAGCCGTGGCTGGTGTGGGGCAAGCTGCGCACCGCGGACGCCGTCGCCGACGTCAGCGGCGGGCAGATCCTGTTCTCCTTCATTGCTTTCACGCTGTTGTTCGCCGCACTGGCCATCGCCGACTGGGTGCTGCTCGCCCGGATCGCCAAACGCGGTCCGGCCGTCGCCGCGGCGGAGACCGAACTTCCCGTCCTGAGTGGAGTGTGACCCGTGGTGACGATCTGGTGGGGTGTGCTCGGTTTGCTGCTGGGCGGTTACTTCGCGCTGGCAGGCTACGACTACGGCGTCGGGATGCTGCTGCCCGCGCTCTCTCGCGACGAAGCCGGACAGCGGCGGGTACTCGGCGCGGTCGGCCCGTTCTTCCTGGCCAACGAGGTGTGGCTGATTGCTGCGGTCGGCGTGTTGTTCGGCGCGTTCCCGCATCTGGAGGGACGCGTGTTCGCCGGGGCTTACGTGCTGGTTGTGCTGTTGCTGCTGGGCTTGGTCACGTTCACCGCGGCGGTGCAGCTGCGAAGTCGGCATCCGGAGGGCAACCGGCGCGCGTGGACGTTCGCCATTACCGCGGGTGCGCTGGTCACGGCGGTTTCGTGGGGATTGTTCCTCGGCAACCTCGTGCGCGGGCTCCCGCTCGACGCGGGAGGACGTCCGGTCGACGACATTCTGGCGTTGTTCAATCCGTACGCGGTGTTATGGGGGCTCGGGTTTGTCGCGCTGTTCTGCTTGCAGGGGCTGATCTTTCTCGCAGTGCGCGGTCCGGCGGAGATCGCTGGGCGGGTTCGGCGCCTGGCGCGGTCGTTCCTGCTGCCGGCCGGAGTTTTCCTGGCTGGAGCGACGATTTGGGGCGCGTTCTCGGTTTCCGGCGGTTCCTGGGCTGCGTTAGCGGTTGTCGCCGTGGCCTTCGCAGCCTACTTTGTGGTCCTCTTTGGACTCAATCGACCGCAGTCGGCCCTGCCCGCCGTCATGCTGCTGAGCGCGTGCCCGGCACTGCTGGTCGGTGTGCTGCGATTCCCGGTCGTCCTGTCCTCCGGCACCGGTTACCAGCTGACTGTCGACCAGGCTGCCACCACGCCGGACATGGCCGCGGTGATCGGCTGGTTCGCCGCGCCCACGCTGCTCGTGCTGGTCATCGTGCAGTGGCTGACCTGGCGGGCACATCGACGTCCGATCGACGAGAAGTCATTGCTGCACTTCTAAAGGAGTCTTGCCATGCCTGGTCTTCGCGGTTACCTCGCGGCTCTCGCCGTGCTGGGCGTCGGCGCCGCTGTCACCGTGCTCGTCCAGGCGGACGGGCTGGCGACCCTGCTCACCGGCGGCGGCGTTTCGATCGCCCTGTTCGTCGCCGTCGGGGCGCGGCTTCTGCTCACCGTCGCGCAGGGCTTGCTCACCAGTCGATTCGCGGCATCGGCGCAAGCAGCCATGCGTCGCCGGTTGCTGGACGCGACTGGCGACCCCGGCGTGACCGCCACGCGAATCACCAAAGGCGTCGACGCGACCGCCACCTACCTTACGGGCTACCTGCCCGCAATGGTGTTGTCGGTGCTGGTGCCGGTCGCAGTACTGGCAAAGCTTTTCACTGCCGACCTGTCCTCCGCCTTGATCGTCACCGCGACTGTCCCGTTGATCCCGCTCTTCGGCGCGTTAATCGGCGCACATACGAGGGCACGTACACAGTGGACACTGCTGACTCGACTGGGCGGGCACTTCCTCGACGTCGTTCGAGGTTTGCCGACGCTCAAGCTGTTCGGCCGCGCGCAAGCCCAGACCCGAATCGTCCGCGAGATGGCCGACGCACACGCCGACGCCACCATCCGGACGTTGAAGGTCGCCTTCCTGTCCGCGCTGGTACTGGAACTCGTCGCCACCCTGTCGATCGCGCTCGTCGCAGTACCAATCGGGTTCCGCCTGCTGTCCGGCTCGATGACCGCGCACACCGCGATGCTGGTCCTGGTCCTCGCTCCCGAGGCGTACCTGCCGCTGCGCGCCGCCGGAGCGAAGTTCCACGCCGCCGCCGAAGGACTCACCGCGGTGAAGGAGATCCTCAGCGCGCCAACGGCAACGCGCCGATCTGGCACGCAAACACGCCGCCTCGGCCCGCCGGAAGTGGTGTTCGACCGCGTTTCCGTGCACTACGGCGAAACCCGCGCACTGTCCGAAGTAGACTTAACGATTCATCCCGGCGAGCACCTCGCCTTGGCAGGGCCGAGCGGTTCCGGCAAATCCACTCTGCTCGCCGTACTGCTGGGCTTCGTCGAGCCGACCTCCGGGCGGGTGCTCGTGGACGGCGTCGACCTGCGCGACCTCGACCACTCGTCCTGGCTGCGCGACACCGCGTGGCTGCCCCAACGTCCGACCCTGTTTCGCGGCAGCCTCAAGGAAAACACCGGCGGACGGCGCGTCGACGACATCGTTGCCGACCTCCCCGACGGCTACGCGACCCAGATCGGCGAACTAGGCGCCGGATTGTCCGCCGGGCAACGCCAACGCGTCGGACTGGCCCGAGCCTTGTCCCGTACCGAAGCCGGACTCGTCCTGCTGGACGAACCCACCGCCCGCCTCGACGCCCGTACGGAAGCGACCGTGCTGGCCGGCGCCAAGGAACTGCTGCCCGGCCGTACCGCCGTCCTGGTCGCGCATCGACCGGCGCTGGCGGCACTCGCGTCGCGGACGGTCGAACTGAAACATGGGGTGACCGCATGAAACTCGTCCGCGCGACCCTGCTCGCCGTCGGCGCCGAACTCGCCGGACTCGGCCTGACCGGCACCGCGGCCTGGCTGCTCATGCGCGCCGCCGAGCAACCTCCGCTCGCCGCGCTCACCCTCGCGATCGTCGCCGTGCGCGTCTTCGCCTTGGCACGCGGCGGGCTCCGTTACGCCGAACGCCTTGCCGGACACGACGTTGTCCTCCGCTACCTCGGCTCCCTCCGGGCCCGGGTGTACCAGGCCCTTCTCCCCCGTCGCGTCGCCGAACACTCCGGCGCGGACCTGGTCACCCGCCTGGTGTCCGATGTGGACGCCGTACAGGACGCCATTCTCCGGCTCGCGCTGCCGGCCGTGGTCGCGGGCGCCGTCGGTCTCGCGGTGGTGATCTTCGCCGGACTGGTAAGCCTTCCGCTCGCCGGAGTCGTCCTCATTGGACTGCTCACGACAGGACTGCTGTTGATCCCGAGAAGCAAAGCACCCGAGCCACGGCAGGAACTCGCCGAACACACCGTAGAACTCGTCCTCGGCCGCGACGAACTCATCGCCTACGGCTGGGAACAACGAGAAAAAGCCCGCGCCACCGCGATCATTCACAACCTGGCCGCGGAATCCCGTCGCACCGGCCGCCGCCTTGCCCTGACCACTGCCGCCGGAGTGGCCGGGCAATTCGCGACCACCGCCGCGGTCGCACTGCTCAGCCCAGCGAGCATTCCGGTCACCGCCGCCCTCACCCTGACCACGATGGCACTGTTCGAGCTGATCCTGCCGCTGCTCCCCGCCGTCGAACGAATCCCCGAAATCCGCGCCTCGCTGAGCCGGGTGCGCGCCGTCCTCTCCGCACCGGAATCAGCCCCCGAACCCATCCCCGGGCCAGGGCATTTCCGGCTGGCCAACGTCGGCGTTCAGCATCCCGGCCGCCGAGCCGCACTCGAAGGCGTCGACCTCGATCTGCCTCCCGGCACCCGGCTAGGCATCCTCGGCCCGTCCGGAGCCGGGAAGACAACCCTGCTGCACGTCCTGCTCGGCTTCGTCTCCCCCACGTCCGGCTCGATCACCGTCGACGGCCGTCCCGTGGCCGGACCGCACCCCGCCGTCGTCTCCGGCGCCCTCGCCGACGCGCACGTCTTCGCCACGACCGTCCGCGAAAACCTGCTGCTCGCCAACCCGGAGGCCACCGACGACGACCTGCGCGCTGCCTGCGAAACCGCCGGCTTCGACCTCCCGCTGGACCGAGACACCGGCCAGGACGGCGACGCCCTCTCCGGCGGTCAACGGCAACGGCTGATCCTTGCCCGCGCGGTACTGGCCGCACCGCCGGTCCTGGTCCTCGACGAGCCGGTGGAAGGCCTCGATCCCGCGCACGGCGACGAGGTCCTGGCGCGGGTTCTCGCCCAGGCGAAGGGGACCGTCGTGCTGGTGACGCACCGGCCGGAGCACGTCGCCGGGTTCGACCAGGTACTCACCCTGGAAGACGGGCGGCCAGCGCTTCGGCGCGAGGCGCTCACCGTTCGCGGATGAGCTGGATCGGCGAATCCATCGGGTCGAGGTGGAACAGGTCGTTGACGTCGACGTGCGGCTGCGACTCCGGCGAACCCCGGAAGAGCGCGACGACGACATTCGTGAGCCGGACCCGCCCGCCGCCGAGGTGGGTGATCCCCTTCGGCTCGTCGAGACCGGCCAGCCACTCGGCCTGCACCGGGTCCATCGTGGCGGTGTAGGTCCCGGTCCGGCCGGCCCGGGTTTCGCGGTCGGCCAGGACGTCGCCCCAGCGGGCGAGCGTGAGGATCTCGTCGATCGCCAAGCGGATCTCGTCGCTTCCCCCGTAATCCATTGCCGTGTAATGAGCCCGGCGGGCAGTTCCGCCGCGCCAGTAGCTGTAGTCGTCGCCCGGAACGCTTCGGTAGACCGTCTGCCACGCGGGACGCCCGTGAAAAGGATGCGGAGCCAGCTCGGCCCAGCCGACCAGGAACCCGTCCCGGCTGCCGTCGTCGGCGAAGACCCGCACGGTCTTCCGGTCCGGCTGCCGCACGACCAGATCGCGCAGTTTCAGCCGCTGCGCACTGCCGGGATCCAGCTGGTGTTCGGCCACGTCCATCGCCCCCGCTGCTCGAATCGGATCGGCTGCGGAACGTAGCGTGCGGCGATGACATCTCGATGAAAGACCGCGCTCTAGTCCGATGTGGACAGACCGGTCACTGCCGGGCGGCCAGCACCTCCCGCATCGGCGGCCGGTCCGCCACCGGCACCTCCGTCACGTCCGGCACCCACTCCCCGGACACCTGCACGAACTGCGTGAACCGCGCCGCCTCCGCGCTCGGCATCCCGCAGCGGGCCAGCGCGGTGCCGAGGATCTGCCGGGCCATCACGCCGAGTTGCAGGAGCGACCGGTTGCGGTGTTTGCGCACGCCGAGGTTGACCTGCGCCAGCCCGTCGAGGCCGTAGCGCTCCTCGGCGTCCAGCAGCAGGCCGATCTCCACGCCGTATCCCCCGGCGAACGGCACCGACTCCAGGAACTCGCGCGTGCCCGCGTACTCGCCGCCCAGCGGCTGCACCAGCTCGCCAAGAGCCGGGCGCAGCGCGGACAGCACCGGGCGCGCCAGCAGCTCGGTGACGCGGCCGCCGCCGGTGCTCTCCAGCCGCAGCGGGCGGCGGTAGAAGCCCTTGACCAGGTGCACCCCGTCCTCGGTGAGCAGCGGGCCGAGCAGCGACGGCACGAACGCCGGGTCCGGGTCGACCAGGTCGGAGTCGAGGAAGACCACGACGTCGCCGGTCGTCGCGGCGAGCGAGCGCCACAGCACCTCGCCCTTGCCGGGACGCGGCGGCAGCTCCGGCACGACGTCCTCGCGGCGCACCACGCGAGCCCCGGCGGCCGCGGCGACCTCGACCGTCGCGTCGGTGGAGCCGGAGTCGACGACCACCAGCTCGTCGACCACCCCGCCGAGCAGCGGGCGCACCGACGCGACCACCGCGGCGACCGTTTCCTCCTCGTCCAGCGCCGGCAGCACGACCGACACGGTCCGGCCGCGTTTGGCGGCGAGGATGTCCGCGGCGCTCCACCCGGGCTCCTGCCAGGTGCGACGGTGAAACCAGCTCATGGAGGCGATCGTGCCATGCTGGAGCCGGTGCCCGATCCTCCGGAGGGAGAACCCTTGCTGCCGCTGCTCGTCCGTTTCGTGCTCGGACCGCTGGTCCGCGCGCTCTACCGGCCTCAGGTCGAGGGCGTCGAGAACATCCCCGAGGACGGTCCGGTGCTGCTCGCCTCCAACCACCGGGCGGCGCTGGACACCGGTGTGATCACGTTCACCACCCCGCGGCAGGTCCGGTTCCTCGGCAAGGCCGAGTACTTCACCGGCAAGGGCATCAAGGGCCGGTTCATCGCGAAATCGCTCGACGCGCTCGGCTACGTCCCGGTCGAACGCGGCAACGCACAAGCCGGGCTCGCCGCGCTCGAAGCGGGCCGCAAGGTGCTCACCGACGGCGGCGTCTTCGCGATCTACCCCGAAGGCACCCGCTCGCTCGACGGACGGCTGCACCGCGGGCACACCGGCGTCGCCGCGCTCGCGCTGTCCACCGGGGCGAAGGTGGTTCCGGTCGCGTTGTACGGCACCGAGGGCATCCAGCCGAACGGCGCGCGGATCCCGCGGCTCGCCAAGATCCGGGTCCGGTTCGGCGAGCCGCTGGACTTCGCGCGCTACGAGGGCCAGGACTCGTCCTCGGCGATCCGCCGGTCGGTGACCGACGAGATCATGTACGCGATTCTGGAACTGTCCGGGCAGGAATACGTCGACACCTACCACAAACGGCCGGACGAAAAAGCGTCGTAGGCCGCGTTATCCGACCGAGCGGCTCATGATGTCGACGAGCTTCTCCGCATCGGACGCGACACTGATCAACTCCCGCGTCTCCGGCCGCAGGAAGCCCTTCTCCAGCATCTGATCGGCGAACTCGACCAGCGGCGAGTAATACCCGGCCACGTCGAGCAGTCCGATCGGCTTGCGGTGAATGCCGAGCTGCGCCCACGTCCACACCTCGAACAATTCCTCGAGGGTGCCGACACCGCCGGGCAACGCCACGAACGCGTCCGACAGCGCGGCCATTTTCGCTTTGCGCTGGTGCATGTCGGCGACCACGTGCAGTTCGGTGAGCCCGCCGTGCGCGATTTCCACGTTCGACAGCACTTCCGGGATCACGCCGATCACTTCGCCGCCCGCGGCGAGCGCGGCATTGGCCACCACGCCCATCGTGCCGACGCTCGCGCCGCCGTAAACGAGGCCGATTCCCCGCTGTGCCAGCAGTTTCCCGACACCGGCCGCCGCTTCGGCGTACTCCGGCGAAAAGCCCTGCGCCGAACCGCAGAACACACAGATCCGCATCAGTGCGTGTCCTCCCAAGCCTGATAAGACTCCTGCACGACGCGCACCGCGTCGTCGATGTCGTCGGTCAGATGCAGCAGAGCGAGGTCCTTCTCACCAATTTTCCCGCTGCCCAGAACAGATTTCTCGATCCAGTCGTACAGCCCGCCCCAGTATTCGGTGCCGAACAGGACCACCGGGAACTTCGTGACCTTCTTGGTCTGGACCAGGGTGAGCGCCTCGAACAGTTCGTCGAGCGTCCCGAATCCGCCGGGAAGGCAGATGAACGCCTGCGAGTACTTGACGAACATGGTCTTGCGCGCGAAGAAATAGCGGAAGTTCACGCCGAGGTCGACCCACGGGTTCAAGCCCTGTTCGAACGGCAGCTCGATGCCGAGCCCCACAGAGAACCCGCCCGCTTCGTTCGCGCCGCGGTTCACCGCTTCCATCGCGCCCGGACCGCCGCCGGTCATCACCGCGAACCCGGCGTCGGCGAGCGCGGCCCCGATCTTGCGGCCCAGTTCGTACTCCGGGTTGTCGCGTTTGGTGCGGGCCGAACCGAACACGGTCACCGCGCGCGGAACCTCGGCCAGCGCGCCGAATCCCTCGACGAACTCGGCCTGGATCCGCAGCACCCGCCACGGGTCGGTGTGCACCCAGTCGCTCGGCCCCCGCGAGTCGAGCAGCCGCTGGTCGGTGGTGCTGCCCTGGTCGCGCCGATCGCGCCGGAGCACCACCGGGCCCTTGTGCCGCTCCACCGGACGTTCGGGGTACTGGCCGTCGGGAAACTCAGACTGTTCGCTCACCAGCCAAGCCTACGGGCCGTTCGGCCGCGGCGGGCGCCCGCGTCGGCACCAGAGCGTGACGGCTCGGTTGCCCGCGGCTGAACGCGGGAAAGCGGACCACCAGCGGGTTCCGGTCCTCCTACCAACGGCCGGTTGTCAGGAACTACCTACGAAAGTCGCCCGACCCGTCCCAAACCGGCGTTTTCCCTGCTACGAGGCCACCTGCGGGGAATAGTCCTGATCGCCCCCGGGGTCCCGCTGGTCCGTTCAGCGCATTGACCACCCCCGTGAGCGCTTTTTTACTCACGGTGTCCGCGGCCTGATCAGCCCAGCTCAACGCGTTGCGCTTTTCCCCATCGTGTACCCCGAAAGGACTGTCGATGACGTCCAGAAGAGGGCTCGCCACCGGCATCGCAAGTGTCGCCGGTCTCGCCCTTTCCCTGCTCGCGCTGCCGGTGACCCCGGCATCCGCGGCCCCCGCCCAACCCTCCGCAGACCCGCAGGCCACCGCGATCGCGGCCGCCGACCGGGTCGCCGCCGCAGGCGCGGTCGGGCTCCGCAAGAGCTCGGCCGAAAGCCTGCACCGCGTCAGCACCACCCTGGGCGACGCCGGGCTGTATTACAACTCCTACGAGCGCACCTACGACGGCCTCCGGGTCGTCGGCGGGGATGCGGTGATCGTCGCCGACGGAACGGGCCGCGTGCGCGGCACCGACTCCGCCGAGGGCGCGGCCATCACCGTGGGCACCAAGCCCACTGTCGACGCGGCGCGCGCGGCCTCGGTCGCCCGCGGCCAGTTGCCGACCGTGAGCACGGTGAGCAAGCCTGATCTGGTCGTCCTCGGCGGCGCACAGCCGAAACTGGCCTACGAGGTCGTCGTCAAGGGACGCACCGCGAAGGCTCCGAGCAACCTGCACGTCTTCGTCGACGCCGCCACCGGCAAGGTCCTCGACCAGCGCGACGACGTGAAGGCCGAAAGCCCGGCGAAGTCCGCTTCGAACGCCGCGGCCCCCGCCGCGGCGGGCAACGGCAACAGCTACTACGCCGGCCAGGTCAGCATCGACACCAGCGGCTCCGGCAGCTCGTACTCGATGCGCGACTCGACCCGGCCCGGCATCAGCTGCGGCCGCGAGGGCGGCTCGGTGTTCACGAAGTCCAGCAACAACTGGGGCAACGGACAGGGCACCGACCTCGAAACCGGGTGCGTCGACGTGCTCTACACGGTGCAGACCGAGTGGAACATGCTCAAGGATTGGCTGGGCCGCAGCGGCATCGACGGCAACGGCAACGGTTTCCCGGCGTCGGTCGGCCTGAACGACGTCAACGCCTACTGGGACGGCTCGTCCACCCACTTCGGGCACTCGCAGGACAACCAGCGCCAGGCGACGTCGATGGACGTGGCGGGCCACGAGTTCGGGCACGGCATCTTCCAGAACACGCCGGGCGGCGCGGGTTCGGGCAACGAGAACGGCGGACTCAACGAGTCCACCGGCGACGTGTTCGGCGCGCTGACCGAGTTCTACGCGAACAACCCGGTCGACACCCCGGACTTCACCGTTGGCGAGGGCGTGAACCTGGTCGGCAACGGCCCGATCCGCTACATGTACGACCCGAGCCGCGAGGGCGACCCGAACTGCTACTCGTCGTCGATCCCGAACACCGAGGTGCACGCGGCGGCGGGCCCGCAGAACCACTGGTTCTACCTGCTGTCCGAAGGCTCTTCGCCGACCGACGGCCAGCCCTCCAGCCCGACCTGCAACAACAGCAGCGTCACCGGCATCGGCATCCAGAAGGCAGGCAAGATCTTCTACAACGGCCTGCTGCACAAGACCTCGTCCTGGAACCACAAGGCGGCCCGCAAGGCCACCCTTCAGGCGGCGGTCGACCTGTTCCCGGGCAGCTGCACCGAGTTCAACGCCACCAAGGCGGCGTGGGACGCGGTTTCGGTCGGCGCGGTCTCCGGTGAGGCCACCTGCACCGGCAACCCGCCCGCGGGCAACGACTTCTCGGTCAGCCTGTCGCCCTCGACCGCGACTGTCCAGCCTGGACAGTCGGCCACGTCGACGGTGACCACCAAGATCACCAACGGCAACGCGCAGTCGGTGAAGCTGACCGCGAGCGGCCTGCCCTCGGGCGCGACCGCGACGTTCAACCCGGCGACCGTCCAGTCCGGCGCCACCGCGACTGTCACGATCGCCACGACGGCCAGCACGCCGAACGGCACCAGCAAGGTCACGATCACCGCGACCGGCGCCAACGCCACCCACACCGCCGACTTCACGCTCACCGTGGGCAGCGGCAATCCCGGCGGCTGCGGCGGCGTGACGGCATGGGACTCGAACACGTTCTACGGTCCGGGCGACGTCGTCTCGTACAAGAGCCACAAGTGGACCTCGTCGTGGTACTCCGTCGGCGCTGAGCCGGGTGCGCCCGGTTCCTGGGCCGTCTGGACCGACAGCGGGGCCTGCTGACGCGGTAATCGCACCCTGGTTTCCGACCCCTTGGACCAGCCGGGCACGGCGCCTCGTGCCCGGCTGGTCCGCGTTTGTACTTGTCCAGACCACCTGCCGTGAATTTGTCTAGACCATACGATCGGGGGTAGGCATCCCCCAGCGCGCCGCTTACCGTTGCGGCAACACCGTTACCGGGGACGGGAGCCGTGATGAACGGACGGAAGTCACGCTGGTTCGGGACCGCAGTAGCGGCCCTGCTCGCACTGCCGCTCGCGGGAATCGTCCCCGCCTCCGCGGCCGTCGCACCGCAGTCGGACACCTGCGCGGTCAAGCCGAGACCCTCCGGCCCGGTGCTGCAGGGCTACTGGGAAAACTGGGACGGAGCCTCGAACGGCGTCCACCCCGGCATGGGCTGGGTGCCGATCAACGACCCCAGCATGGCCGCACACGGCTACAACGTCATCAACGCCGCCTTCCCGGTAATCCTTTCCGACGGCACCGTGCAGTGGGAAGACGGCATGGACTCGACGGTCAAGGTGTCGACGCCCGCTGAAATGTGCGCGGCGAAAGACGCCGGAGCCACCATCCTGATGTCCATCGGCGGCGCGGCGGCAGGCATTGATTTGTCGTCCAGCTCGGTCGCCGACAAGTTCGTCAGCACCATCGTGCCGATCCTGAAAAAGTACAATTTCGACGGAATCGACATCGACATCGAAACCGGATTGTCGAGCAGCGGCGACATCAATTCGCTGTCCGCCTCGCAAGCCAACCTGGAACGCATCATCGACGGCGTACTGTCGCAGATGCCCTCCGGCTTCGGCCTGACCATGGCCCCGGAAACAGCGTACGTAACCGGCGGCTCGGTCACCTACGGATCGATCTGGGGCGCATACCTGCCGATCATCAAGAAGTACGCCGACAACGGCCAGCTGTGGTGGCTGAACATGCAGTACTACAACGGCTCCATGTACGGCTGCTCCGGCGACAGCTACGAAGCCGGCACCGTGCAAGGCTTCACCGTGCAGACCCAGTGCCTGGACAAGGGCCTCACTGTCCAAGGCACGACAATCCGCGTCCCGGTGGACAAGCAGGTCCCCGGCCTCCCCGCCCAGCCCGGTGCGGGCGGCGGCTACATGGATCCCGGCTCGGTTTCGCAGGCCTACCAAAGCGTCCCAGGCCTCAAGGGATTGATGGACTGGTCGATCAACTGGGACGGCTCACGAGGCTGGACCTTCGGCGACAACGTGAAGTCCCTGCAAGGCAGGTAAAAGCCGCTGTGGGCCGGGGTGCTGCGCACGGCGCCGCCCCGGCCTCAGCTCAACGCACAGGCCCGCCGGAATGCGCCCCAATGTGGCATTGGGTGCGTCAGACGCACCGAACGCCACATTGGGTGCGTCGCACGCACCCAATGCCACATTGGGGCGCTAGCCCCACTCACCAAACCGCAGCCGGTGCACCCAACCATCGAGGCACCCAGCCCCTCCCCCGCACCCCGATACGAAGCGTCCCTGCGGTCAGCACAATCAAGCTTCGGGGTGCCCCACGCACCCACCGAGGGCAATGTCGCCGCCAGGCGACGAGCCGCACACTCAGCTAAGAAACTTCCTCAACACAGCAGCAACCCCCCGGATCTCCCCCACCCGAACATTCTCCTGCCGCGTATGCGCCAAAGTCGGATCCCCCGGCCCGAAATTCACCGCAGGCATCCCCAACGCGGCAAACCGGGCCACATCAGTCCACCCCAGCTTAGCCGCAGCAGACCCCCCAGCCGCGGCCACGAGTTCCGCAGCAGCAGGCGCGGACAACCCAGGCAACGCCCCAGGCGACATATCCACCAACGTCACCTCGAACCCGTCAAACACCTCACGCACATGCGCCTCGGCCTGCTCCGCACTGCGGTCCGGCGCAAACCGATGATTAACCGTCAACACAGCAGCATCAGGCACCACATTCCCAGCCACCCCGCCAGAAATAGCAGTAGCCTGCAGCCCTTCCCGATAAGTCAGCCCGTCAATATCCACCACCCGAGCCGAATATGCAGCCAATCGCCGCAACGGTTCCGCCAGCGCATGAATCGCATTGGACCCCATCCAAGCCCGCGCCGTATGCGCCCGAGCCCCAGAAGTCCGCACCTCAACCCGCAACGTCCCCTGGCACCCGGCTTCGATCACGCCATTGGACGGCTCCCCGACAATCGCGAGATCGCCGGCCAGCCACTCCGGCAGTTCCCGCTCGATCCGGCCAAGACCGTTCTTGACCGCCTCGACCTCTTCATTGTCGTAAAACACAAACGTCACATCATGCCGAGGCTCCGGCAAAGTAGCGGCGAGATGCAAAAAGACCGCATCCCCGCCCTTCATGTCCACCGACCCGAGCCCGTGCAACACCTCGTCGTCCCCAGCACCAGTACGCCGGGAAGGCAGGTTGGAATTCTCCGGCACCGTATCCAGGTGCCCAGCGAGAATCACCCGCGAAGGACGGCCGAGATCGGTCCGCGCCAACACCGCGTCCCCATTGCGCACGACCTCCAGATGCGGAGCCTGCTCGCTCAGCGCGGCCTGCACCAAGTCCGCGAGCTTGCCCTCCTCCCCGGAGACGCTGAACACATCCACAAGGGCGGCGGTGAGCTCGGCCGGATCGGCGCGCAGGTCAAGGGAGGTCATACCGGCACCGTACCCAGCCAGCGCGGGGGCTACCGTGAGGACGTGCGCACGCGAAGCTCTCTGGTCGCTCTCGGCGTCCTCGCCCTCGTCCTCACCGGCTGCAGCAACGAGGCCGGGCCCAAGGCCCGTCCCGGAGCCGGCGATCCGGGTCCGGACGCCCTGCCGACCAAGCTCGAAGCGCTCTCGGCCGACGCCTGTTTCACCGGCCCGCAGACCCAGCTGCCCAAGGGCTGTGAGAAATACGTCACCGAGGTCGGCAACACCGCCGGTTCGGTGCACAAGCTGGCGAAAGCGGGCAAGACGGTCAACCAGCCGCTCGACCGCGACGCGACCGCGATCGACCAGGCGGTCGGCGCGTTCCGCCAGGCGGGCTGCACCACCGTGCCGACCGCGGGCGGGGCGTGCACGCAGGCGCTCGTGTCCATCTCGACCGCGCTGACCGAGGTCAAGCAAAAGGTGAACCAGCTGGCCACCACGGGTTGATCCGGTCCGCTTCGGCTACCGTGACCAGCGTGAGCGAGCAGACCCCTGACCCCGAAACGACCGGCGCCGTCGGCGTCGGGCTGGCCACCGTCACGTCCGACGGAACCGTGCTGGACACCTGGTACCCGCACCCCAAGCTGGTCGACGCAGGCACCAGCGGCACCGAGCGGCTGACCGCGGAGCAGACCGCCGAGTTGCTCGGCGAGTCCGCGGCCGCGCTGCTCGGCCCGGACACCGACCGCGGTGTCGAGGTCGTCGCGGTGCGCGTCACGATCGGCAGCCTTGCCACCGCGCCCGCCGACGCCCATGACGTCTACCTGCGGTTGCACCTGCTGTCGCACCGGCTGGTCCGGCCGCACGGGCAGAGCCTCGACGGTATCTTCGGCCTGCTGGCCAACGTCGTGTGGACGAGCCACGGCCCGTGCCCGGTCGAGGGCTTCGAGCAGACCCGGCTGCGGCTGCGGTCGCGCGGCGCGGTCGCGGTGTACGGCGTGGACAAGTTCCCGCGCATGGTCGACTACGTGCTGCCGACCGGCGTCCGCATCGCCGACGCCGACCGCGTGCGGCTCGGCGCGCACCTCGCGTCCGGCACGACCGTGATGCACGAGGGCTTCGTGAACTTCAACGCGGGCACGCTCGGCGCGTCGATGGTCGAGGGCCGCATCTCGGCGGGTGTGCTGGTCGGCGACGGCAGCGACGTCGGCGGCGGCGCGTCGATCATGGGCACGCTGTCCGGCGGCGGCACCGAGGTCATCTCGGTCGGCGAACGCTGCCTGATCGGCGCGAACGGCGGCGCGGGCATCTCCCTCGGCGACGATTCGGTGATCGAGGCCGGGCTGTACATCACCGCGGGCACCAAGGTCGAGGTCGACGGCAAGACGGTCAAGGCACGCGAACTGTCCGGCATCTCCGGCGCGGTCTTCCGGCGCAACTCCGCGACCGGCGCGGTCGAGGTCGTGCCGCGCGGCGGCGTCGGCATCCAGCTGAACGAAGCACTGCACGCCAACTGATCCAGCCTTCGAGAGGGTGCGCTTCCCGCCGCGGGAGCGCACCCTCTCGCTGTTTCGGCGGACTCCGATCCGATCGTCGTTCACCTACCATTAACCAGGTGACTTCCGAAGCGACCAGCCGCCGCCGTACTCCGGAACCGACGACGCCGGCCGCTCTCGGGCTCCCCGCCGAACCGGCCAAGGCGGACCCCGAGGCGCCGGCGGCCGCACACGTCCGCGCCAAACTCGACCACGAACTGCGCGAATTGTTGTCTCGCGAACCGGGCACCCGGGCCGGGACCGATCCGGAAGAACTGCACCAGATGCGCGTCGCGCAGCGGCGGATGCGCAGCGTGCTGAAATCCTCGAGCGCGCTGGTCGGCCCCACCGCGGAACCGGTGCGCGCCGACCTCGGCTGGCTGGGCCAGGTCCTCGGCGAGGTCCGCGACTACGACGTCCTGATCGGACACCTGCGCGACGTGATCGCCGATTTCGACGTCCGAGACCAGCCCGCCGGACGACGGCTGGTGTCCCGCTTCGTCTCCGAACGCACCACCGCCCGCCGCCGGTTGAACCGGGCGTTGTCGAGCCCCCGGTACGCGACCCTGCTGCAGGGCATCGCCCAGTTGTCCCGCACCGCCGAGCACGAGATCGACGAGACACCGTCCGAAAAGCCCAGTCTGGCCGCCGACGTGCGCAAGCCGTACCGCAAGCTGGCCCGCGCAGTCGCCGCCCTGCCCCCGAATCCCCCGGACGACGACCTGCACGCGCTGCGCATCCACGGCAAGAAACTCCGCTACACCGCCGAATTGGCCCGGTCAGCGGCGAAGAAGAAGCAGGCCGAGAAGCTGTCCGAACTGATCAAGGCGACTCGCAAATTCCAGACTGTGCTGGGCGATCATCAGGACGCGGTCTTCGCCGCGGAGAAGGTGCGCGGCGTCCTCCCCAACGCGGACGCCGAGATCGGCTTCGTCGCGGGCCGGATCGTCGAACACGAACTCGCCAAACGCGCCCACGCCCGCGCCGTCTGGCGCGACGTATGGCACCGCATCGAAGCCGCCGAGCACGCGGTCAGCTAACCGACCACACGTACCCGTCCGGTCGCACCAGCACTCGTTTCCCCGGCGCTCCCTCATACGCCGCATACGCATGCCCGCCCGCGTCCACGAGTTCCCCCGCAGCCCCTTGCGGCAGGATCCGATACGCCGGATGCTCCGTTCCGAGCGGCCCGTCCCCGAAGACGAGCTCTGTCGCATGTGGACCCTGGAACAACTCGAACAACCGCACGCTCTTGCCATTCGCGTCCACGAGCGGCGCGTCCGGCGCCCGATCCCCCGGCCGCAGCGCCCCCACTCCGACCGGCGAAAGCGGCCCACCCCGATAAGTCAGATCGAGCTGCTGCGTCTCCGGCCCGCGTTCGTGCGCGTCCTCCGCACCTTCCTTGTACTTCTCCAGCAACGCAGTGCTCACCCCCAGAACCCGCGCCGCGACCGCACGCCGTTCTGCCTCGTAGCTGTCCAGCAGCTCGGGCGATCCGTCGGCGAGCTTCCAGCCGAGGTTGTACGCGTCCTGGATGCCGGTGTTCAGCCCCTGCCCGCCAGTCGGCGGGTGGACGTGCGCGGCGTCCCCGGCGAGGAACACCCGGCCCTTCCGGAATGCCGCTGCCAACCGGATATTCGGCCGCCACACGGTTGACCACGCCAGGTCGAGCAGCCGGATCCCGCCGCCCGACACCGCGTCCAAGTGCTCCTGCAACGCGCTCAGCGAGGTGCCCGCGTCGCCGTCGCCGAGCGGGGAGGCGAACTGGAAATACGGCGTCCCCGGGAGCGGCGTGAACGCCACGCCGGACATCGGCTCGTCCGCCTTCGCGAACCAGTACGCCGAGCCGTGGTCGAGCCCCTCCGCCGAGACGTCACCCAGCAGCATCCGGATCGACTCGTCAGTGGTCCCCTCGAACGCGATCCCCAGCGCCTTGCGCACGAAGCTCTTCCCGCCGTCCGCGCCGACCAGGTACTCCACGCGCACCGTCTCCCCCGTCGACAGCTCCGCGGTGACGCCCTCCTCGTCCTGAGTGAAACCGGTCAACGCGGTGTTCAGCTCCACCCGCACGCCGAGCTCGGCCAGCCGGTCCCGGAGGATCCCCTCGGTCTGCGACTGGCCGAGGAACCAGGCGTTCGGATACGGCACCGCGGGCGTCGGCTCGACCGGTTCGGCCATCCGCCGCACCATCGTGAACTCCCCGTCGAGGTACACGCGCATCTCATGCGGCGGCGCGCCCGCGGCGAGCACCGCGTCCAGCACGCCCAGATCCTCGAACACCTCCATCGTGCGCGGCTGCAGCCCGTCCCCGCGCGAGCCGACGAAGTACTGCTCCGCCTTGTCCACCACCCGCACGCCGACCCCGCGCCGCGCCAGCTCGATCGCCAATGTGAGCCCGGTCGGGCCCGCCCCTGCCACCAGCACCGTCATGACCTTCTCCCGTCAAACTGAATCTTGATTCACTGAATTCAGATTCAGAGTGCCCGCTGATAGCGTTCGCGTCAAGGGAGGTGCCGGATGACAGCGACGAGCCGCCGGGACAAAGCCGCCGAAACGGAAGCGGCGCTCAAGGACGCGGCCAAGCGCGTGTTCGCGGCCAAGGGCTACCTGAACACGAAGATCACCGACATCACCAAGGAAGCCGGCCGCGCCGCGGGGTCGTTCTACAACCACTTCGCGAGCAAGGAAGAACTGCTGATCGCGCTGCTGGCCGACCTGGCCGAGGACAGCGACCAGCAGGCCACGTCCGAGGGCCATCTGTCCGATTTCAGCGATCCCGCCGCGGTCCGCTGGCACGTGCGGCAGTACTGGGATTTCTACCGCGCCAACGCGCCCACGATGCTCGCGCTGCGCCAGGCGGCGATGGTGAACGAGGACTTCGCCGCCACGTACGCGAACTTCGGCGCCACCCAGGCCTCAGACGTCGAGAGCCACCTCGAACACGTCACCGCGGCCGGCTTGCGGCTCCCGGCGAACACCCAGCTCACCATCGCGATGATGTACCAGCTGATCGACAACTTCGCGCAGATGTGGCTGGTGACCCCGCCGCCCGCGGGCTGGAGCCAGCCCTCCGACGAGGAAGCGATCGAGGCGCTCACACGGTTCGTCTACCGCGGCTTCACCGGCCGCGACTACTAGCCCGGCCGACGGGCTTGGTACGCGATACGAAGGTCGGTGAAGGGCTCCTTGAAGGAATCTGATTCCCTCAAGGAGCCCTTCACGGACGTCTGCAAAGGGGGGTTAGCCCTGCGCCAGCCGCTCCGCGGCAGCCTCGATGCGCTCGTCCGTCGAGGTCAGCGCGACCCGCACGTGATCGCGACCCGCGGGCCCGTAGAACGTGCCCGGAGCGACCAGGATCCCGCGCTCGGCCAGCCATTCCACCGTGGCCTGCGCGGATTCCCCGCGCGTGGCCCAGAGATACAGTCCAGCCTCGGAATACGTGATCTCGAAGCCGTTGTCCTGCAACGCCTTCCGCAGCACGACCCGGCGCGCACGATAGCGTTCGCGTTGCTCGGCAAGGGCTTCGTCGTCGGTGAGCGCGGCCACCATCGCCTGCTGCACCGGGCGCGGCACGATCATGCCGGCGTGCTTGCGCACCTCCAGCAGGGTCTTCACCAGCGTCGGGTCACCCGCCACGAATCCCGCGCGGTAGCTCGCGAGGTTCGCTGACTTGGACAGCGAATGCACCGCGAGCAGGCCGTCGGTCTGTCCACCGTGGACGGACGGATGCAGCACCGACAGCGGCTCCGCCTCCCAGCCGAGCGAGAGGTAGCACTCGTCGGACACCACGACGGTGCCGCGGTCGCGCGCCCATTCGACCACCTTGCGCAGGTGGTCGACGCCGAGCACGCGGCCGGTCGGGTTCGACGGCGAGTTCAGCCAGATCATCGCCGGGCGGCGCGGGCCGAGCTGGGTCAGCCCGTCCGCGCGCACCACCTCGGCGCCCGCGAGCAGCGCACCGACCTCGTACGTCGGATACGCCAGCTCCGGGATGACCACCACGTCGCCCGGCCCGAAGCCGAGCAGCCGCGGCAGCCAGGCCACGGCCTCTTTCGAACCGATCGTCGGCAGCACCGCGTCCGGTTCGACGCCGGTGATCCCGTACCGCCGCCGCAACGCCGTCACGGCCGCTTCGCGCAGCTCAGGCGTGCCGTGCGTGGTCGGGTAGCCGGGGATCTCCGACACCGACGCGAGCGCGGCGCGGATCGAGTCCGGCACCGGGTCGACGGGCGTGCCGACGGAGAGGTCGACGATGCCCCCGGGATGCGCCTGCGCGCGGGCCTTGACCTCGGCGAGCGAATCCCAGGGGAAGTCGGGCAGCCGGGTCATTCGCCCTGCGGGGGCAGAGCCTTGATGAACCCCGGGTCGTGCGCGGTCTTGCCGACCTTGGAGGCGCCGCCGGGCGAGCCCAGCTCGTTGAAGAAGTCGACGTTCGCCTTGGTGTAGTCGGACCAGTTGTCCGGGACGTCGTCCTCGTAGTAAATGGCCTCGACCGGGCAGACCGGCTCGCAGGCGCCGCAGTCGACGCACTCGTCCGGGTGGATGTACAACATCCGCTCGCCCTCGTAGATGCAGTCCACGGGGCACTCGTCGATACACGCCTTGTCGAGCACGTCGACGCAGGGCTCGGCGATCACGTAGGTCACTGCGTACTCCTGGCTTCTCCTGCTGGGCCGGTCGGTGCGGACATTACGCGCTTCCCTGGCCCCCGGTGGTGGTTAGGCGACCCTTATCCCACCCCTGGAAACGGGGCGGATCCGCGCCGCTCAGCGGTCCCGGCGACGCGGTTTCGGCGCGTTCCGGGCATCGCCGGTAATGGTGAAAGCGGGTCCGGCGGGCTTGCCGTCCTCGCGTTTCTCTTCGAGAGTCCGCTTGAACCCGTCGGCGATCTCGTCGACAAGCTCATCGTTGTGCCGGTCGTCCTTGCGCGCGTAGCTCATGGGGTTCTCCTGCGGAACGGGACAGCTCTCTCCGTCACAATCTAACCGTGAACTCCCGGGAAAAGCTCGAAATCGTGTGCGCGAAAGCATGGCCCGCGGTGGTCGAGGAGCCGCTCGGAGAATGGACTCTGCGCTGGGCGGACGGCTTCACCGGGCGCGCGAACAGCGCACTCGCCGTCGGCGACCCCGGCCGTCCGGTCCCGGACGCGCTCGCGGCGGTATGTGACTTCGCCCACGCTCGCGGCATTCCGCCCGCGGTCCAGGTGCTGGAAGACAGCGAACTGGAGCGAGCGGTGGCCGCGGCGGGCTGGCGCGAGCAGGTCGAGCACGCCGCTGGGCACCGGGTGTCGGTACTGACCGGTCCGCTGCCGTCCGGGCCCTCGCGCGGTGCCGAGGTCCTCGACCAGGCGACGCCGGAATGGTGGGAGTTGGCCGAGAACACCACCGCGCCGAGTTCCGCCCAGTGGCACGTGGTGACCACCGGAAAGGTCGGCTACGGCGTGGTGCTGGCCGACGGAATCACCGCCGGCGCGGTGCGCGGAGCCGTCGTCGACGACTGGCTGCACGTCGCCCGTCTCGCGGTCGCGCCGGAGTTTCGCCGCCGCGGCCTGGCCACCACAGTGCTGCACGCGCTGGCGGACTGGGGCCGCGCGCACGGTGCCGGCCAGTGGGTCCTGCAAGTGGCGGTGGGCAACGCCGGCGCGCTCGCGTTGTATTCCGCGCTGGGCTGTTCGGAGCACCACAGGTACCGGTACTGGGGCCCGGCGCCGCGGACGTGCGAGGATCGCCAGTCGTGAAGATCGTCGTACTGGTTGGCGGGGTGGGCGGCGCCCGCTTCCTGCTCGGGGTCAAAACCGCACTCGGACTGCCCGCGATCGGCTCGGAGGGGTCGGCCGAGTCCCCGCACGAGATCACCGCGCTGGTGAACACCGGCGACGACGTGTGGATGCACGGCCTGCGCATCTGCCCGGATCTCGACACCTGCATGTACACCCTCGGCGGCGGCATCGACACCGAACGCGGCTGGGGCCACGCGGGCGAGACCTGGACGGTCAAGGAGGAACTCGCCGCCTACGGCGCGGAGCCGACCTGGTTCGGGCTCGGCGACAAGGACATCGCGACCCACCTCATCCGGTCGCGGATGCTGCGCGCGGGCTATCCGCTGTCCCAGGTCACCGAGGCGCTGTGCGACCGCTGGCAGCCCGGCGTGCGGTTGCTGCCGATGTCGGACGACCGGGTCGAGACGCACGTCGTGATCGACGATCCGGAGCAGCCGGACCAGCAGAAGGCCGTGCACTTCCAGGAGTGGTGGGTGCGGTACCGGGCAGGCGTGCCCGCGCATTCGATCGTCGCGGTCGGCAACGACGAGGCCAAGCCCGGCCCCGGCGTGCTGGCGGCGCTGGCCGAGGCGGACGTCGTGCTGTTCGCGCCGTCGAACCCGGTCGTGTCGGTCGGCACGACGCTCGGGGTGCCCGGGGTGCGCGACGCGCTGCGGAAATCGCGGGCGAAGGTCGTCGGGGTGTCGCCGATCATCGGCGGCAAAGCGTTGCGCGGCATGGCCGACGCCTGCCTGACCGCGATCGGCGTGGAGACCTCCGCGGAGGCGGTCGGCCGCCACTACGGAGCGCGTTCGGAGGGCGGCGTGCTCGACGGCTGGCTCGTCGCGCCGGAGGATCACGAGGTCAAGGTGCCCGGCGTCGACGTGCGCGCGGTGCCGCTGCTGATGTCCGATGTGGACGCGACGGCGGACATGGTCCGCGCGGCGCTCGACGTGGCTGGAGTCTCTCTTGGCTGACCACGCTTCCCAGAAGATCGAGATCCTGCCGGTCCCCGGCTTGCCGGAGTTCCGTCCCGGCGACGATCTGACCGGCGCGATCGTGTCCGCCGCGCCGTGGCTGCGCTCCGGCGACGTGGTCGTGGTGACCAGCAAGGCGTTCTCGAAAATCGAGGGACGGCTCGTGCGCGTGCCGAGCGACCCCGAGGCGCGCGACGCGGCCCGGCGCAAGCTGGTCGAGGAAGAGTCGGTGCGGGTGGTCGCCCGGATCGCGCGCACGATGATCACCGAGAACCAGCTCGGCATCGTCCAGGCGGCGTCCGGGATCGACGCGTCGAACGTGCGCGGCGACGAGGTGGCGTTGCTGCCCGCGGACCCGGACGCGTCGGCTTTGGCGCTGCGCAACGGTTTGCGGGAACGACTGGGCGTCGAGGTGGCCGTGGTGGTCACCGACACCATGGGCCGCGCCTGGCGAGTCGGCCAGACGGACGCCGCGATCGGCGCGTCCGGCCTGCGCGTGCTGCACGGGTACGCCGGACAGGTCGATTCGCAGGGAAACGAGCTGGCTGTTACGGAAATCGCGGTCGCGGACGAGATCGCCGCCGCGGCTGATCTGGTGAAAGGCAAACTCGGCGGACTGCCGGTGGCGGTCGTGCGCGGCCTGCGGATCCACGACGACGGATCCACCGCGCGGAGCCTGATCCGCCCGAGCGAGACCGATCTCTTTCGCTTGGGCACCAACGAATCCATCGCGCAGGGCCGCCGGGAAGCGGTCCCGCACCGACGTTCCGTCCGGCAGTTCAGCGACGAGCCCGTCGACCCCGAGGCCTTGCGTCGCGCCGTCGCGTCCGCGCTGACCGCGCCCGCGCCGCACCACACGCACCCCGTGCGGTTCATCTGGCTGCGCGACGAAGGCTTGCGCCGCAAGCTCCTCGACGCGATGCGCGCGTCCTGGGAAGCCGATCTGACCAGCGACGGCTTCACCCCCGAGCAGATCGCGAAGCGCCTGTCCCGCGGCGACATTCTTTATCGCGCACCGGAACTGGTCATCCCGTTCCTGCTGCCCGAGGGCGCGCACACCTACCGCGACGACCGGCGAAACCGGCACGAGCGCACCATGTTCACCGTCGCCGCCGGCGCCGCCGTGCAGGGCCTGCTGGTCGCGCTGGCCGCCGAAGACCTCGGCTCGTGCTGGATCGGCTCGACCATCTTCGCCGCCGACCTGGTGCGGTCCGCTTTGGATCTGGACGACCAATGGCACCCGCTCGGCGCGGTCGCCATCGGGCACCCGGCCGAACCCGCTCCCCCGCGCGGACCGCTCACCACCGGCGATTGGCTGATCGAACGATGACCCTGCACGAATCCGCCGTCGCCACGCTGGCCGGCTGGAAGCCGGAGGCAGCGGCACAAGAGTCGCTGCGGCAAGCGTTTCTCGGCTTCCTGGCGTCGCGTTCGGACACTTGCCAGCGCTCCTGCGAGGCCGGGCACCTGACCGCGTCCGCGGTAGTCCTCGACTCCACGGGCACGCGAGTCCTGCTGACCCTGCACCCCCGCGTCGGCCGCTGGCTGCAACTCGGCGGCCACTGCGAACCGTCCGACGCGTCGCTGTCCGAAGCCGCCCTGCGCGAGGCCACCGAGGAATCCGGCATGAGCGGCCTGGTCATCGGGGAAACGCCAGTGCACCTGGACGTCCACCCGATCACCTGCTCGCTCGGCGTCCCCACCCGGCATTTCGACGTCCGGTATGCCGTGCACGCCCCGCCCGGCGCGGAACCCGTGCGCAGCGAGGAATCCGACGACCTGCGCTGGTGGCCGGTCGACGCGCTGCCCGCGGGTTCGGAAGATCTGGCCGAGCTGATCGCCGCGGCCCGTTAACCTTGGCGCATGGACCTGGGCACCGCGGAGAAACGGCGGCGACGATGAGCATCACCTACGACCCGGCGTCGTCCGTTCCGCCGTTCGAACAGGTCCGGACGTCGCTGGCCAACCAGATCAACGACGGCACCCTCGCCGTCGGCACGAAACTCCCGACGGTGCGCGGACTGGCTGCGGAGCTGGGCATCGCTCCAAACACCGTGGCCCGCGCCTACCGCGAACTCGAGGAAGCCGGTCTGCTGGAAACCCGAGGCAGAGCAGGCACTTTCGTCAGCGCGACCGGCGACGAGACGCTGTCGCGCGCGCAAGCCGCCGCGGCCGCCTACGCCGAGGTGATCCGGGGCTTGGGACTGTCGACCGAACAAGGCGTGGCCATCGCGGCGGCTGCCCTGCGCTGACCGCGGCGAGGTTTTAGCATTCGTTGCGTCCGTGCCCGATCCGATGGGAACCCCATGCTGAAACTCGTCCTGCCGGTCGCGCTGATCGTGCTGCTGGTAGTGGTGCTGATCCTGAAATTCACCCTGGGACGGCCGAAGCAGCCGCCGCAGGCCGGGCCGGGACAGTATCCGGGACAGCCACCGTACGGGCAGCAGCCGCAGGGCCAGTACCCGCCGCAGGGGCAATACCCGCCGCAGCCGGGTGCGCAACAGCAGTATCCGCAGCAGCCGGGGCAGCAGTATCCGCCGCAGCAGCCCCCGCCGGGCTGACGTGTTTCACCGCTCCGCCCGGACTGAGCGGACTACGATGAAGCCTCGCTCAAGGGAGGACCTTCATCGTGGCTGTGCAGCCTTGGCACCTCATCGTCCTGCTGCTCCTGGTGGTCGCGATCGTGGTCGCGGTGCGCGCTTCGGCCAAGCGGAAACAAGGGCCTCCGCCGGGCTACTTCCCGCCGCAGCAGGGTTACCCGCCACCGCCCGGCCAGGGATACCCGGGCCAGCAGGGCTATCCCGCGCAGAACTACCCCGGCTATCCGCCGTCCGGTCCGCAGTACCCGAACGTCCCGCAGCAGCAGTACTCACCGCAGGGCCAGTACCCGCAGCAGCCGGGTGTGCAGCAGCAATACCCGCCGCAGGGTCCGCAGAACCCGTACCCGCCGCGCTGATTCACATCGCCCGGTAATCCCGCAGTTCAATCCGCGGCCCGAACCTCGGCCGCCGAGCCCCGGCCGCACCCAAATACCGGATCGCCCGCTGCCGCTGCGGCGCGTAGGGCGCGAGCACCCGCGCCATCTCCTCGTCGTCGATCTCCCGCCCGAGCAGCGTGTGCCCGACCACCGCCGGAATGTTGTAGTCGCCAAAGCTCACCGCGTCCGGATCGCCCCACGCGCGCTGAGCGATCTCCGCCGCCGTCCACACCCCGATGCCCCGCACCTTGCGCAGCCACGCCCGCCCCTCGGCCCCGCGCAGCCGCACCGCTTCCTCCAGCCGCGGAGCGACACGGGCGGCCTCGATCAACGCCGTGCGGCGCTTCACGTCCACGCCGATCTTGTGCCAGTTCCAGTCCACAATGGACCGAATGGCGACCGGATCCGGCGGCACCCGCAGGAAGTCCGGTCCCGGCCCGGGGGCGCGCGTGCCGAACCACCGGCACAGCTCCGCCCACGACCGGATCGCTTCCTTGCCGCTCACCTTCTGTTCGAGGATCGCCAGCACCAGCGCGTCCCACACCCGGCCGGTCGAGCCGAGCCGCAGGCCGGGCGTGTCGCGACGGGCCGCGGCGATCACGTCGTGGTGCGCGACGAATCCGGTGTCGTCATCGTCCGCGCCGAGCAGCGCGGGCACGCCGTCGAGCAGGAAGTCCGCGCCCTCGCCCCAAGCTTCGGCCTCGACGACGCCGTCCGGCCGGTGCAGCAGCGCCAGCGTTCCCTTGCCGCCGGGCGTGTTCGCGGCCAGCCACCAGACGCCGCGGTCGCGCCGGAAGTTCAGCGACCCGCGCCCACGGCTCAGCGGACCCAGCACCTGTGCCAGATCCACCGGAAACCCCGGACACCACTCCATCACGCGTCGCTCGAAAACCGGATGCCGCCGTCCGGCACCGCGACGCCGGGCCAGATCCGCACGCCGTCGAGCAGTTCGCAGCCAGCCCCCACGGACGCACCGTCGCCGAGCACCACGCCGCGCAGCACCACGCCTTCGCCGACCTGTGCTCCGCGGCCCAGCACCGAATTCTCCACAATCGCGTCCGGGCCGATCACCGCGTCGTCGAACACAACCGAGCCGGCGACCGTCGCGCCCTTGCCGACGACGGCCCGCGCACCGATCGTCGTGCCGTCGGTGAGCTTCGCGCCAGTGAAGACGGAAGCCCCGTCCAGCGCCAGAAAATCACCGGTCGGCCCGGCCAGCGCGGAGGTGGGCGCGACGCCGCGGACCAGATCGGCACTGCCGCGGACGAACGCTTCCGGGGTACCGACGTCGAGCCAGTACGAAGAATCGACAAATCCATGCAGATGCGCGCCATTTTCGAGGAGCCCGGGGAACGTCTCGCGTTCGACCGACACCCGCCGCCCGGCCGGGATGGTCTCGATCACCGGACGGCGGAAGACGTAGCAGCCGGCGTTGATCTGATCCGTCGGCGGGTTCGGCGTCTTCTCCAGGAAGGCGGTGACGCGCCCGTCGCCATCGGTCGGCACCGAACCGAACCGGCTCGGGTCTGGGACGCGCTGAAGGTGCAGCGTCACGTCCGCGCCGGAGTCGAGGTGGGTGCGCAGCTGGGCGTGCAGGTCGGCCCCGGAGAGAATGTCGCCGTTGAAGACGATCGCGTGGTCGGCGCGCAGCCGGTCGTAGACGTTGCGGATGGCGCCGCCGGTGTCGAGCGGCTCCTCCTCCACCACGTACTCGAGCTCAAGGCCGTGCGCGGACCCGTCGCCGAAGTACTCCTCGAACACCTCGGCCCGATACGACGTGCCGAGCACCACATGCCGGATCCCGGCCGCGCGGATGCGGGAGAACAGGTGGCTCAGGTAGGGCGTTCCCGCCGTCGGCAGCATCGGCTTCGGCGCGGACAGCGTGAGCGGGCGCAGCCGCGTGCCCTGGCCGCCGACCAGTACGACGGCGTCGACCTCGACCTCGGACGTCACAGAAATCTCCTTTGTATCACGCACCGCTGAGCGACAAGCCGCGGGAAACGTGGGCGGCGCGGGCCCCGAGGGCCTACCCTAGACAGGAAACAGGCGGGCCTTTCCCTAGAGGCCCCGGGTCAGTCGGGAGGCCGAGGGGAATGGACCCCCGCGATCGCGCGGACGCTTTGCTCGCACGCGCACGATCCCGCGGCGCCTTCGTGGTGACGCCGGACAACATGACGTCTCCGATGGATTCCTCCAGCACCCAGCAGATCTCCGCCTCGGTGGTCTCCGGGCTGGACCCCGACACGACGACGCAGCTGCCCGCGTCGCTGATCGAAGAGAACGATCATCCGCTGGCCAGCGGCACGCGAACGCAGCCGTCGCCGCATCCGCTGGCCCAGCCGACGCCGACGCGGCCGCTCGAAATCCCCGGTGCGCAGCAGAACACCGCGCCGCAGCCGACGGTGCCGAGCCCGGCCGGTCCGCAGACGACGACGCCGCTGGTCCCGCGCCCGCAGGCGAAGCCGGTGGCGAGCCCGCTGAAGGAACCGGCCGAAGAGGAAATGACCGGCCTGGTCCCGACGATCAAGCAGAACAGCGGACGGTCCAATCTGTCCCGGCGGCTCGACGGGCTGTGATCCTCGCGGGGTCTGCCTCGGCCCGGGTTGCCCGGATTGCCCAGGGAGACTTCCCGTGCGGGAGGCCGCGTCTCCCGCGAGCGATCTTTACGACCGCAAAGTGTTGCGGCGGCTGAGCATCCGGACGTCCGCGAAGGCACAGCGGGCGCCCTCCCGTCCTTTGCGGACCGCCGCCGCTGTTGCCTCGAGACCGGGTTTCCCGCACGCACCTACGGGCACGGGCGGCACCGGGCACGAGTCCCGGCATCGCGGACTGCTCAGCCCTTGCGCGTCTCCAGCTTCACCCGCAGCGCCAGCCCGAGCTTCACCGCGGCCAGCACCGGCTTCCACAGCAGCCCCTGGTGCCGGTCGGCGAGGTAGCGGTAGGCGCTCGCGTGGTGGGCGCGCAGCATCTTCGCCGAGGCGCGCGCCGTCGAGTGGCCGCCGATGTGCATCACGCTCGACGACGGGGCGTAGACGTTCTGCCAGCCCGCCTTCGCGAGCCGGTCGCCGAGGTCGACATCCTCGAAGTACATGAAGTAGCGGGTGTCGAAGCCGCCGACGGAGTCGAACGCCTCGCGCCGGAAGAGCTGGCAGGAGCCCGACAGCCAGCCGGACGTGCGCTCGGTCGGCGCGGCGTTTTCCTGGCGGTATTCGCGGGTCCACGGGTTGCTCGGCCAGATCTTGCCGAAGACGGCGTGCCCGATCCCGCGCCCGAACGACGGCAGCAGCCGCGCGGACGGGTAGACGGTGCCGTCGAGGTCGTGGATCAGCGGCCCGAACGCGGCCCCGCGCGGCCAGCGCCCGGCGACCTCGATCAGCGCGTCGAGCGAGCCCGGCTCCCATTCGAGGTCCGGGTTGACCACGACAACCCAGCCGTAGCTGTCGTCGAGCGCCGCGACACCGCGGTTGGCGGCCGTTCCGTAGCCGACGTTCTCGCCGATGCTGACCAGCGTCACGTTCTCGCGTTCGGCGGCCTTCTCCGGAGCGCCGTCGGTGGACGCGTTGTCGGCGACGACGACGTGCACGTCGCGGTCAGTCGCCTTGTCGAGCGTGTCGAGGAACTTCTCGAGTGTTTCGCCCGGGAAGTAGGTCACGGTCACGACGCCGACGCGGTCACCATACGTGCGCTGCTCAGTCACCGCGCCATTGTCCACTGCTCACCGACGGCTACGTCAGCCCACCGACCCGGTCACCCGCAGTCACTTCCGCTTACGCTTTCAGCTCTGCCAACTCGTCGTCGATCAGCAGCGCCGGGTCGAACTTCATCCCGGTGAAGTGGCCGGCGAGTTCAAGCGACAGGACCCCGTGCAGGCGGGTCCAGAAGGACAGCGCGCGCCGCACCGCGCCGGTGCCGACGGTGTCGCTGTCCACCCACTCGCGATGGGTTTCCAGGTGCACGTGGAACGTCGTCGCCGGCTCCGGTTCGCCCAGTGCCGCGTTCGCCTCGATCAGGACTTCCATGACCTCGTTGGAGATCGCCGTCGTGTCCGGCGGCGCGTGGTAGCCGGGCACCGGCGTGCCGTAGATGAGGAAGTAGCGCTGCGGATCGGCCTTGGCCCAGTCCCGGATGACGTGCGCCAGTGCCAGCAGGTCCGCCCCGGAATCCGCCGCTGCCCGGACGGTGTCGGCGAGACTCCGGAACGCGTCCCGGATCAGCGCGGTGATCAGCTCGTCCCGGCCGCGGTAGTACCGGTACAGCGCGGGCACGGTCATGCTCATCTGCTTGGCGATCGCGGTCAGCGACAGCGCGGGCAGCCCCGCCTCGGCGATCTGCTGCCGAGCGTGCTGCTTGATCTCCTCGCGCACCTGCTCGCGGTAGCGCTCCCGCGGTGCCTGTTCGGTCATCGGCCGTTCCCCTTCGTTCCTCTCCGCCCAGTGTAGTTAAGCTCCTTCACTTCCGCTATTGACGTTCACAGCCGGGAGCTTGTACGGTCTTCACCAGAGTTAAGACTATTAACTATCACTAATGGAGTTCACCAATGCCGAACATCAAGCCGCGGCTGCGCGCCGCACTGCTGGCCCTTCCGGTCGCCGCCGGACTGCTCGGCGCCGCGCCCGCCCAAGCCGCCACCACGCACCCGGGTTCCCTGACCTGCCAAGGAAAAGGCATCAACCCGGCCGCGCGGCTCCACCACCGCGCGGAGACCTTCATCAAGGCTCCGCTGAGCACTGTGTGGCGGCTGCACACCAACGTCGAAAGCTGGCCGCGCTGGCAAAAGCCGCTCACAAGCGTGCAGCGCCTCGACCCCGGTCGCCTGCACCCCGGTTCGCAGTTCCGCTGGACCACGCCCGCTCCGGCCACCCCCTCGACGCCGGCCACCACGCTGGTCATCACGTCGACCGTCCACCAGGTCAAACCCGGCCAGTGCGTCCGGTGGTCCGGCCCGGCGATCGGCAACGGCCTGCGGATCGACAAGGGAACGCACGTGTGGAACTTCGTCCCGGTGCGCGGCGGGGTCGTCGTCCGCACCGAAGAAAGCTGGACCGGTCAGCAGATCGAGGCCGACCCGGCCACCGCGATCAAATACCTGGCCCCGGGCCTGGACCTCTGGCTCGCCGACCTGAAGACCGCCGCCGAAGCTCGCCGCTGAACACACCTCGGAGAAGGAGAATCGTCATGACCGCGTCCCGCGCCTCGCTGCCCATCCTGATCACTGCCTGGTCCGTCCCCGCTCTCGTCCTCGGACAGTTCGCACTGCTCTCCGGCATTCCGCTGATCGCGCTTCTCATCTCCAGCCTGCGCGATTCCCAGCCGCGCGCGCTGCGCTGGTGGTCCGCCGGACTGGCCGCCGTCTATCTCGGAGTGCTCGCACTGTGGGCGTTAAGTCCGGAAAGCGCGCCGAGTTTGTCCAAATCCATGAATCCGGCGGTCACCGCATTCTTCGTCGCGAGCGGAGTAGCGGTCGCGGTCGCCCATCACGTCCGCAAACGTCCCAGTCCCGTTAACCGACGCTGGTAATCTCGAAACCACCAGCCGTAAAGAGGGGACCGATGAAAACCGTCGCCATCGAGGAGCACTGGACCACCCCCGGCATCGACCGGATGCTGCGCACCGAATCCGGCGACCCGAGCATCGCGCACAACGACCGGGGCGATCTTCCCGAGCGGCTGCTCGACATCGGCGACCAGCGCGTCGCGTGGATGGACGAGGCGGGCATCGACGTCCAGATCCTCTCGATCGCGCCGCCGGGAACGCACGGATGCCCGGTCCCGCAAGGCATCGAACTGAGCCGCGAGGCGAACGACCTGGTCAGCGAGGCGGTCGCGAAGCACCCCGACCGCTTCCGCGCCATGACAACCCTGCCGATGTCCGATCCGGACGCGGCGCTCGCCGAACTGCAACGGACCGCGAAGGATCCGGCGCACGTCGGGGTCATGTCCTACGGCCGCAGCGGCGACCGTCCGCTCGACGATCCCGCGTACGACGAACTGCTCGGCGCGGCCGCCGCGCTCGGCCGGCCGGTCTTCGTCCACCCGCAGATCCCGGTGGAATCCGTCCGCCAGGCTTCCTACCGCGGTTTCAGTCCCGAGCTCGATCTCGGGCTGGCCACGTACGGCCTCGGCTGGCACTACGAGGCCGGGCTCGCCGTCATCCGGCTGATCCTGCGCGGAACGTTCGACCGCCACCCCGGACTGCAGGTCGTCCTGGGCCACTGGGGCGAGGTCGTCCTCTTCGCGCTGGACCGGATCGACAGCCTGTCGCACACGGCCACGCATCTCGAACGTCGCGTCTCCGAGTATTTCCGCACGAACATTCACCTGGCGACCAGCGGAATGCTCGTCCCGCGAATGCTGCGCAACGCGCTCGAATACACTACCACCGATCGGATCCTGCTGTCCGGTGATTACCCGTTCCATCAGGTCCAGGCCGCGGCCATCACGGAATTCCTGGAGAAATTGCCCAACGAGGAAGACCGGGAAAAGATCGCGCACGCCAACGCGGAAACCCTTTACGGCCTCCGTTAGCGGTTGCGCAAATGCTGATGCCAGGCTTTTCCGTAAGCCTCGCGGTGCCGATCCGCCGTTGTCGTCCACGAGAATTCCTTGGCGCGCCGCTGCGCCGCGGAAGCCAAAACTGAGCGACGCGACGGATCGGCGAGCAATTCCGTCAACGCCGCGGCGACATCGCCCGCGCCGACACCGCAGTACGCGACCGCGTCGCCGCCGACTTCCGGCAGGGAGAGGCGGCGCGTGGTCAGTACCGCGGCACCGCAGGCCATCGCCTCGAGCACTGGCAGCCCGAAGCCTTCGCCGAGGCTCGGGTATGCCACGAGTTCGGCGCCGCCCAAGAACCCGGCGAGCGTCCCGAACGGCAGATACCCCGCGCGAATCACCCGAAGCCGGTGCGGCACCGCGTCCAGCGCGCGCTCCACCTGGGTGTCCCAGCCAGGCTGCCCAGCGAGCACGAGCGCCGGCGCGTCCCGCTGCCCAGCGACCGCGCGGGCATAACCGCGGATCAGCGCGGGCACGTTCTTCCGCGGCTCAAGCGCCCCGAGGAACGCGATATACGGCGTCGAGCCGAGCCCGACCGCATTCCGCGCCGCCGCGATCTCCTCCGGGGACGGCGGATGGAAGCGTTCGCTGTCGACGCCGTGATGGATGATCTCCAACTCCGCGTGCCGCACCGGGCTCACCCGGGCCAACTCTACCGCTGTCGCGTGACTGGGAACTACGCAGAGTGTCGCCCGCCGCAGCGCGGTGGCGGTCCACGCGCGGAAGAACCGGGCCTTGACCGACGAGTGCAGGACCGCGTCGGTGAAGAACGTCGCGTCGTGCAGCGTGACCACCGAAGCGGCCCCGCTGGCGAGCGGCATCGTGTAGTGCGGGGAGTGCACGACGTCGGCGGCGAGCCGGCGCACGAGCCGGGGCAAGGTGGCTTGCTCCCAGGTCAGCCGGGCGGTGCGGGTCGAGGTCGCGGGCGATGCGGCGACGATCCGGGAACTGGGCGCGAGCTGACTGTAAAGCGGCAGGTCACGCGGCTGGCAGACCACCGTCAGCCGGGCCCCGTCCTGGTCGAGCGCGCCGACGAGCGAGTCCACGTATCGGCCGACCCCGCCCCGATCCGCGGGCACCGCGGTCGCGTCGATCAGCACACGGGGATCACCGGTCACGAGTGCAGCGTACGGCGATCACCCACCGCACAGGTCAGGAACCGGCAAACTGCCGCCGACTCCGGGCGCCACCACCCTCGCCCACCTGCGCTCACCCGTCTGGGTTCACCCGACCGTGTCACCCCGATCGCAGCCCGGACCGGCGCTCGACCGCCGACGCCCAGCCCGCCAGACCGGCGCCGCAGCTGCCAGCCGGACCCGTCAGCCAGACCGCCGATGCGCGGCCCAAACCGCCTCAGCCGCCGCCCGCCAGGTAAACGTCCGAGCCCGCTCACGCCCCAGCTTCGACAACTCCGCGGCCTTGTCCGGCGACAGCAGCACCTCTTTGAGCGCCCAAGCCAGCGCGTCCGCATCCCCGCGCGGCACCACCACCCCCGCCCCGCCGGAGACCTCTACCAGGGCCGGGACGTCCGTGTGCACCACCGGCACCCCGATCGCCATCGCTTCCAGCAGCGGCAGTCCGAAGCCTTCGGCGAGGCTCGGCATCGCCAGCACGCTCGCGCCGCGCATCGCGGTCGCCAGCTGGGCATCGGTCACCTTGCCCAGGACCCGCACCGATTTCAGGCCGCGGTCGGCCGCCAGCCGCACCGGGTCGATGCCGCCCCAGCCGGGCTGGCCGGCGAGCACCAGGCCGACGTCGCCGACCTCGTCCGTGCCGTCGAGCTGCGCCACCGCGTCGACCAGCACGTCCATGCCCTTGCGCGGTTCGATCGTCCCGACCGCCAGCACGTACCGCGACGGCAGATCCAGCTTCGCGGACCCCTCGGGCACGGTCACGCCGTGCGGCACGACCCGCACCGGGACGTCCACGTCCAGCAGCACCGCCAGCTCGTCGGCGACCGCTCGGGTCGGCACGATCAGCCCGGACGACCGCCGCGCCGCCCTCGCGATCATCGACCGGTGCCAGCTGACGCCGCGGGCGGTCAGGGTCTCCGGATGCGTCCACGGCACGGTGTCATGCACCGTGACGGTCAGTGTTCGCCCAGCCGGGGCGCGGGGCGGCGCGAACGGGGTCGGCGCGTGCACCGCGTCACCGCCCGGCCACCAGCGCAGGCCCAGTTGCCACAGCGCGACCAGCGCCCTCGGCGGCAACGGCAGCACGCGCGGCCCCTCGACCCCTTCGATCCGCGCCGCGGAGACGTCCGCGTGCCGCGCGACCACGCTGGACACGGTCCAGCCGGGCGGCGCGGTGCGGGCGAGCGCGGGCAGCAGTTCGGCGGTGTACCGGCCGGTGCCACCCGGAACGGGGGCGAGCAGTTGCTCGGCGATCACGACCAGTTCGGGCACGCCGCTATTGTCTCCCAGGTGACCAGCGCGGAATCCGGCACCACCGTCGTCGTGGTGACCTGGCGTGGGGCGGACCACCTCGCCGCGTGCCTCGACGCGCTCGCCGCCCAAGACCGTCCACATCGGACACTCGTGGTGGACAACGCCTCAACCGACGGCACCGCAACGATTCTGGCCGCGCATCCCAGCCGTCCGGAGGTCCTCCGGCTGCGTCGCAACACCGGTTACGCCGGTGCGATGGCCCACGCGCTCGACCGCGTCCGCACCCCGCGTGTCGCCTGGCTCAACGACGACGCCGCCCCCGAACCGGACTGGCTCGCCAACCTCGAAGACGCCCTCGACAGCCAGCCGCTGGCCGCCGCCGTCACCTCGCGGCTCGAACTGCCCGACGGCAGCACCCAGTCGACCGGCGTCCGGCTCACCGCCGACGGCCACGGCGCCGACCTCACCGAACCCAGCGACGAGGTCTTCGGCTTCTGCGGCGGTGCCGCGCTGCTGCGCACGGACGCCGTGCGCGCGGTCGGCGGCGTCCCGGCGAGCTTCTTCTGTTACTACGAGGACACCGACACCGCGTGGCGGCTGCGGCTGGCCGGATGGCACGTCGCCGCCGCGCCCAAAGCGCGGGTCCAGCACCTGCACGGAGCCAGCACGAACCCCGGTTCACCGCAATTTCACCGCTGGAACGAACGCAACCGCCTGCTCATGCTGCTGCGCTGCGCACCTGCGAAAGCAGCGATTCGCGAACTGGCCCGCTTCGCCGCGATCACCGCGTTGCTTCCGCTGCGCCGGCACCGTCCCGACGCGGCGAACTTCGACCCCGCGCTGCGTACGCGGGTGCTGGCGGAGGTCGTCCTCCGGCTCCCCCGCACGCTGCGGGAACGCGGTCGCGTGAGCCGGATCTCGGCGCTGGGCCGAGGCGCGATCTGGGATGCCTGGGCTGGCCTTTAAGCTGGGCGGAAATTCGACGGAGGAGCTCGTCTTGGCAGTGGGGGACCCGCAACCGCTCGTCTCGGTGATCGTGGTGAATTACCGCGGCGCCGACGACACCATCACCTGCCTGCGGGCGCTGCGGACCGACCTGGATTACGCGAATGTCGAGCTGATCTGCGTCGACAACGCTTCCGGCGGCGACGACGCGGCCCGCATCCGCGCCGCGGCGCCCGACGTGCAGCTCATCGAATCGCCGGTCAACACCGGGTTCGCGGGCGGCTGCAACCTCGGCGCGCAGCACGCGAACGGCACCGTCCTCGGCTTTCTCAACAACGACGCCCGCCCCGCTCCGGCGTGGGTCTCCGCGGCTGTCGCCGAACTGCGCGCACAGCCGACCGTCGCCGCGGTGGCGAGCAAGGTCGTCGACTGGGAGGGCACCGGCACCGACTTCGTGGACGCGGGTCTGACTTGGTTCGGCATGGGCTACAAGCGCCACGCCGGCAGCCCGCTCGCGGATGTGCCCGAGGCTGAGCACGACGTCGCCAAGGACGTCCTCTTCGGCACCGGCTCCGCGCTGTTCGTGCGCGCGTCGGTGTTCGCCGAACTCGGCGGTTTCGACGAGCGCTTCTTCATGTTCTACGAGGACGTCGACCTCGGCTGGCGGCTCAACCTGCGCGGCTGGCGCGTGCGCTACGTGCCGGAATCGCTCACCTACCACCGCCACCACGGCACCATGGCCGCCGTCGACGCGCCCGACACCGGCCGCGAGACCTTCCTGCTGGAACGCAACGCACTGGCCGCGCTGTACAAGAACCTCTCCGACGAATCCCTGGCCCGCGCCCTCCCCGCGGCCCTCGCACTGGCCGTCCGCCGGGCGACCGCACGCGGCGGCATCGACCCGGATCAGCTGGACCTGGAGAAGGGCGTCGGCCCCGTCGACACCTCGGAAGTCCCGGTCCCGCGCACCACGCTCGCCGGAGTGCTGGCGGTGGACCGATTCGTCGAGATGATGCCGGCACTGGCTGAATCCCGCGCAGTCGAGCAAGCCGCGCGCGTACGTACCGACGCCGACCTGCTTCCGTTGCTGCGCAAGGCACTTGAGCCCGCGTACCCGCTGCCGGATTACCTCCGCGCACACGAAATCCTCGTCGAAGCGTTCGGCATCAAGGACGTGTTCGGCCAGCGCCGCAAGATCCTCGTCCTGACCGGCGATTCGATCACCGAGCGGATGGCGGGCCCGGCGATCCGGGCGTGGAACATCGCCTCGACGCTGTCCGCCGAGCACGACGTACACCTCATGACCACGAACCCGCTGGTCTCGCCCCCGCCCGCGGCCTTCCAGGTCAGCTCGGGCAAACACCGCGACCTCGACGGCCCGATCGAATGGGCGGACGTCGTGATCCTTCAGGGGCACGTGCTGGAGCTGGCGCCGTCGCTGAAGAAGCAGCACGAGCACAAGATCGTGGTCGCCGATGTGTACGACCCGATGCACCTGGAGCTGCTGGAACAGGGCAAGGACGCCCCCGACGACCAGCGCGCGCTCGACCTGGCCGGCGTCACCCGCGTCCTCGACGCCCAGCTCGAACGCGCCGACTTCTTCCTCTGTGCCTCCGAACGCCAGCGCCATTTCTGGCTGGGCCACCTCGCCGCGCTCGGCCGCCTGTCCCCGCGCCTCTACGACGCCGACCCGACCACCCAGTCGCTGCTCGCCGTCGTCCCGTTCGGCCTCTCCCCGCAGGCCCCGGCGCGCACCGGCCCCGGCCTGCGTTCCGCTCTGGGCATCGGCGAATCCGACCGTGTCGTCCTGTGGGCAGGCGGTGTCTACAGCTGGTTCGACCCGCTGACCCTGATCCGCGCCTTCGACCTCCTGCGCCACCGCCGCGACGACGCCCGTCTGGTGTTCCTCGGCATGAAGCACCCGAACCCCGAGGTCGCCGAAATGGACATCGGCGCCCGGACTGTTCGGTTGGCGGATTCGCTGGGCCTCACGGACAAGAACGTCTTCTTCAACGAACAATGGGTCCCCTATTCGGACCGGCAGAACTGGCTTCTCGACGCCGATTGCGGTGTCACCACGCACTATGAACACGTCGAGACGACTTTCGCTTTCCGCACCCGGGTTCTCGACTACCTGTGGGCCGGCTTGCCGATCGTGACGACCGACGGGGACGCGTTCGCCGACCTCGTCCGGGCGGAAGGCCTGGGCGTCGTCGTCCCCGCCGAAGACGCCGGCGCGCTGGCAGACGCGCTGGAAAAGTCCTTGTACGACCGGGAATTCGCCGACGCCTGCGTCGAACGAATCCGCGTGGTCGCGCAGCGGTACGCCTGGCCGGAGGCGCTGAAGCCGCTAGTGGAGTTCTGCCGCAACCCACGCCCCGCCGCGGACCGGTTGCCCGGTGGCGCCGACCTCACCGTCAGCGACCCCGTACGCGGCACCGCGATGGTACGGCGCGATTTGGCTCTGGTACGGGAATATCTCGCCGCTGGCGGCCCAGGCGAGCTGGCGAAGCGAGCAGCCGGACGGGTCACGAAGGTAGCGCGGGAGCGGTTGCGCCGTGGCTGACCGTCCGCTGCGCGTCCTGCTAGACGGCACCCCTCTGCTCGGTTCCCGGACGGGCATCGGCCGGTACACCGCCGCGTTGAGCGAAGAACTCGCTTCCATGTCCGAAGTGGACCTTCGCGCCGTCGCCTTCACCCTGCGAGGCTGGCGGAAACTGCGACATGTCTTGCCCCACGGCGTTCAAGCACGGGGAATGCCAGTCTCCGCAAGGCTTCTCCGCGCCACCTGGCTACGCACCCAGTTGCCGCCGGTCGAACTTTTCGCCGGGCCGACCGACGTCGTGCACGGCACGAACTTCGTCCTCCCCGGCCGCCTCCGCGCCGCCGGAGTCCTGACGATTCACGATCTGGCTTTCATCGACGCCCCCCAGGAATTGGCGCACTCCGACCGGACTCTCCCGGAATTGGTCCGACGTGGCGCGCATCGGGCGAATGTCATCTGCACCCCCACCGAGGCGGTCGCGGATTCCGTCGCGGAAAAGCTGGACGTCGACCGAGCCAAAATCATCGCCACCCCGCTCGGAGTGAACCCAGCCTGGTTCACCGCCCGGCCGCCCGATGACGGAGTGCGGGCGAAACTCCGCTTGCCGGAGAAGTACCTGCTGTTCGCCGGTGCCGCCGGTCCGCGCAAGGGCCTGGACTGGCTGGCCGCTGCCCATGCCGCCGCTCCAGACCTGCCGCCGCTCGTTTTCGCCGGCCCCGGCCCGTTTCCGAGGCTGCCACGGTCCGGACAGACCGGTTATCTGTCCGATGTGGACCTTCGCACGGTGGTGGCCGGCGCGGCCGCCCTGGTTCTCCCTTCACGGGACGAGGGCTTCGGCCTCCCCGTCCTGGAAGCAATGGCCTCGGATGTTCCCGTCGTGTGCACCGACATCCCAGCCCTGCGCGAGGTAGCGGGCGACTGCGCGACCCTGGTTCCCTACGACGACGTGGACGGCCTCGCAGAAGCCTTACGGCAAGCCGTGACAGACCCGCACGGCCTGGCCACCTCCACCGCCCGCAGAACCCACGCAGCAAGCTTCACCTGGCACAACACCGCACTGCGGACTCTCGACGCCTACCGCCAGGCCGTAGCGCGCTGACCCTCGTGAGTGCCGATCCCGGTTAGAACCGGGATCGCCGCTCACGAGGCCGTGACGTAGGCGTGCAGCGCTTCCCGCCAGTTTCGCAGCGGAGTCAGGCCCGCGTCTTGCCAGGAGGCGTTGGACAGCAGGGAGTACGCCGGGCGGGGAGCTGGTCGAGGGAATTCTTCGGTAGTGCAGGGCTTGACCCGTTCAGGATCCGCTCCGATCTCCTCGAAGATCGCCCGCGCGAACCCGTACCAGGAAGTCTCGCCGCCGCCGGTGCAATGCAGGACCTTCCCGGCAGGCCCCCGGCCGGAAGCGACCGCCTCGGCCAGCTCCCACAGGCCGCGAGCCAAATCAGCCGACCAGGTAGGCGCGCCCACCTGATCGTCCACCACAGACAACTGATCCCGCTCCGACTCCAACCGCCGGATCGTCTCTACGAAATTCGCCCCGGTCTTCCCATAGACCCAACTAGTCCGCACCACCCAGGCCGACGCCCCCGACCCGAGTACCGCATCCTCCCCGGCAGCCTTAGTCCGCCCGTAGGCATTCCGCGGCCCCAAAGCATCATCAACCGCATAAGGCCGATCCCCGTCCCCCGGAAAAACATAATCCGTAGAGATGTGAATCAACGGCACCCGCCGCGAAGTGCAAGCCGCGGCCAACACCCGAGGTCCGTCAACATTCACCGCGAACGCCCGGGCCTCATCCGACTCCGCGGCATCGACCGCCGTATAAGCCGCGGCGTTGATCACCACCGGCACCGCACCAGCAGCCGCGGCCCGTTCGGCCAGCTCGCCGACCGCGGCGATCACCTGGCCGGTAGCCGTGACATCCAGCTCCGCCGACGAAGGCGCGATCACCTCCGTTTCCGGGCCCGCGGTATTCACCAGGTCCCGGCCCAGCTGACCAGAACCGCCGGGCACGAGCACTGCCAGCCGCACCGGCGTACCTCCTACTGCGAAAAGGGTTTCAGGACGTGCCGAGCGCGGCGCGGGCCTTCAGCGGCTCCCACCACGCGCGGTTGTCGGCATACCAGCGCACCGTCTCCGCCAAACCGTCCTCGAACGACACCCGCGGAGCGTAACCGAGTTCGGCGCTGATCTTCGCGATGTCGACCGAGTACCGCCGGTCGTGACCCTTGCGGTCGGCCACTGGTTCGACCATTTCCCAGCCGACGCCGACCGCGTCGAGCAGGCGTTCGGTCAGTTCCCGGTTGGTCAGTTCGGTGCCGCCGCCGATGTTGTAGATCTCGCCGGGACGGCCGCCGTCGGCGACCAGCTGGATTCCGTGGCAATGGTCGTCCACGTGCAGCCAGTCCCGGATGTTCAGACCATCGCCGTACAGCGGGACCTTCTTGCCGTCCAGCAGGTTCGTCGCGAAGAGCGGGATGACCTTTTCCGGGAACTGGTACGGGCCGTAGTTGTTCGAGCACCGCGTGACGCACACCGGCAATCCGTGCGTCCGGAAGTACGAGCGGGCGATCAGATCCGACGAGGCCTTCGAGGCGGAGTACGGCGAATTCGGCTCCAGTACGTGCTCTTCCGACCACGAACCGTCCTGGATGGACCCGTACACCTCGTCCGTCGAGACGTGCACGAACTTCCCGACCTGCGCCTCCAGCGCGGCCTGCAGCAACGTCTGCGTGCCGAGCACGTTGGTGAGCACGAAGTCCGCCGAGCCGAGGATCGAGCGGTCCACATGGGACTCCGCGGCGAAGTGCACGACCAGACCGACGCCGCTCATCAGCTCGGTGACCTGCGCGGTGTCGCAGATGTCGCCTTGCACGAAGCGCAGCCGCGGGCTGTCGGCGACCGGGGCGAGATTCGCCTCGTTGCCCGCGTAGGTGAGCTTGTCGAGCACCACGACCTCGGCGTCGGCCAGCGTCGGATACGCCCCCGACAGCACCTGCCGCACGTAGTGCGAACCGATGAACCCGGCACCGCCTGTGACCAGGACCCGCATCCTCATCCACCCTTCCGCCCGACCGGGCATTCTCGCCACCAGCCTACGGGTGGCTCACTCAAGGGTCGGTAGAGTTCGACAAAGCGCGAAAAGCGCGAGCATCCTGGGGAGGAACAGTGGCCGAATGGCCGGGGACACCGCTGCCGGTGCACCGCGGTCGCGGCGTGGTCGTCGTGCTGCGGCGAGGCGGGAAGATCCTGCTGTCCGTCGTGTCCGTGGTCGTGCTCGCGGTGACCTGGTACGGCTGGCAGTTCATCGGCGACCCGCAGTCCGGCTTCTCCACCACGGCGATTTTCGGCGAACAGCAGCCGCACGCGAAACCGCTCGACGGCGCGATCGACATCCTCCTGGTCGGCCAGGACAGCCGCACCGACGCGCAGGGCAATCCGCTGCCCCGCGAGGTGCTCGACATGCTGCACGCGGGCGAGTCCGACGGCGAAAAGCAGACCGACACGATGATCCTCGTGCACATCCCGCAGAACGGGGAGCACGCGATCGCCATCTCCTTCCCGCGCGACTCCTACGTCGAGATCACCGGCGGCTTCGGCAAGCACAAGCTGAACAGCGCGTACGTCTACGCCTACAACGACACCGCCAAGACACTGCAGGCCAAGGGCAACGCCGACCTCAAGGACGTCGACGAGAAAGCCAAGCTCGCCGGACGCAAGAACCTCGTCGCGACGCTCGAGAAGTTCATCGGCAAACCGGGCATGATCGACCGCTACGCCGAGGTGAACCTGGCCAGCTTCTACGAGGTCACGAAGGCCATCGGCGGCGTGCAGGTGTGCCTCAAGAACCCGGTGAAGGAAAAGAAGTCGGGTGTCGACCTGCCCGCGGGCAAGCAGACCATCGAGGGCGTCCAGGCGCTCGCGTTCGTCCGCCAGCGCTACGGCCTGCAGAACGGCGACCTCGACCGGATCGGGCGCCAGCAGGCGTTCCTGTCCGGACTGGCGAGCAAGGTGCTCTCGTCCGAGGTCCTGGCCAACCCGGTGCGGATCGCGCAGCTCATCGACGCGGTCAAGAAGTCCGTGGTGCTGTCCGCGGGATGGGACCTGTCCGAGTTCGTCGACCAGATGCGCGGGCTGACCGGCGGAAACGTCGAATTCCACACCATCCCCACCGAGGGCAACGCGGTCATGGGCGGCGCTGACGTGCTGCGCGTCGACCCGGCGAAGGTCCGCGCCGAGATCGACCGGCTGACCTCCGACGGCAGCGCCCCGACCTCCAGCAACGCGCCGTTGCCCGGAGCCGCGCAGACCACCGTCGAACTGTTCGACGGCTCCGGCTCGGGTGCCGCCGACCAGATGCAGAGCCTGTTGCAGGGCAAGGGTTTCCAGATCGGCGCCAGCACGAAGCTGTCCACCCGGGCGACGACCGTGCTGCGCTACCACCCGTCGGACGAGGCCGCCGCCGATCTGGTCCGCCAAGCCCTCGGCAGCACCGCACAGGCCGAGCCGGACGCCGACGTCGCCGCCGGGCACGTCCGGGTGATCCTCGGCAAGGACGCGCGCGACACCGCCGGCGCGCCGGCCACGACGTCCTCGGCTCCTCCTGCGGCACCGCCCGCGTCCTCGCCGTCCGGGACCCCTCCTTCCAGTTCCTCGAACTCACCCGCGCCGCTCATCACGGCGGGCGATGTTCCCTGCGTCAACTAGAGTCGAGCACCCAGCGTGGCGGCGCGCCGCAGGCCGTACGCTGGTGAGCGGGGAGGTAGCCGGGGTGAGCGAAAATCAGGACAAACCGGACCGGACGGCGGATTCCGCCGACAGTCCGGCGGTTTCCGACGCCTCGGACCGTGAATCCGACGGAACGCCGGAGCCGAAGCACGCTGCCGCTGAGCCTGCCGCCGAAGAAACCGAACCGGTCACCGAGGCGGCGGCCGACGACGACGCCAAGCCAGTCACCGAGGGCGCCGCAGCCGAGACGGCGGCCACTTCCGAGTGGAAACCCTCGCCGCACCCGCGCGTCGAACTCCCCCAGCCGTCGAACCCGGCACCGCCGCCGGAACCGCAGCGCCGCCCGGGCCGGGCCGCCCGGATCACCCGCCGCGTGGCGATCGGCCTGGTCTCCCTGCTCGCGCTGAGCGGCACGGGCTACGCGTACGTCACCAAGGACAAACTGCAGGACAACGTCGCGACCGCCGACGTCCTCACCCCGCGCGCGGGCGAACCCCCGGCCCCGCCCGCCGACGACGGCGGCACCGACATCCTGCTCGTCGGCAGCGACGCGCGCACCGACCAGCAGGGCAACCCGCTGCCGCTGAGCATGCTGAAGTCGTTGCGCACCGAGGACAAAGCCGGCATCAACACCGACACCGTCATCCTGCTGCGGATCCCGAAGAACGGCGGCAAGGCGTCCGCGGTGTCGATCCCGCGCGACAGCTGGGTCGACATTCCGGGCCGAGGCAAGGCGAAGATCAACTCCGCGTACGGCGTCGCCAAGGCGCGCGCCGAGCAGGAGGAACGCGCGCAGGGCGAGCACGACCAGGCGAAGATCGCCCGCGATTCGGACGCCGCCGGGCGGCGGGCGCTGGTCCAGACCGTGCAGGACCTCACCCAGGCGCGCATCGACCACTACGCCGAGGTCAACCTGCTCGGGTTCTACCTGATCACCGAGGCCGTCGGCGGCGTGCCGGTGTGCCTCAACCACGCGACGTCGGACAAGGACTCCGGGGCGAATTTCCGCCGCGGCGTGCAGACGGTGAGCGGCGGCGAGGCGCTGTCCTTCGTGCGCCAGCGCAAGAACCTGCCCAACGGCGACCTCGACCGGATCAAACGGCAGCAGGCGTTCCTGTCCTCGGCGATGCGCAAGGTGCTGTCCGCGGGCACGCTCACCAATCCGAGCACGCTGAACAGCCTGATGGACGCGGTGCACCGGTCGTTCGTCCTCGACGACAGCCTCGACGTGCTCGAATTCGCCCAGCAGGTCAAGGGCGTCGCGTCCGGCGATCTGACCTTCGCGACGATTCCGGTGATCACCACGAACGGCCGCAGCGAGGACGGGCAGAGCATCGTCGAGGTCGACCCGGCCGCGGTGCGGAAGTTCGTCGCGGGACTGGCCGGACGCAGCAGCACCGGTGGCACAGGAGGCACCGGGGGCGGCGGCGCGGCGGCCGGCGCGGTGTCGCAGAGCCTCGACTCCGGAATCCCGGGCGTGCCCTGCGTCGACTGACGCCGCGACTAGCCTGAGAACATGAGCCTCACCGAGCAGCTGCTGCGCCCGCTTCTTGCCTCGCCGGCGAAACCGCTGATCACGCACTACGACGACCGGGTCGGCAGCCGGGTCGAGCTGTCCGTGGCGACGATGCAGAACTGGGCCGCGAAAACGGCGAACTGGCTGGTCGACGAGTTCGACGTGGAACAGGGCGACGCCGTCGCGGTGCGGCTGCCCGCGCACTGGCAGACCGCGGGCGTGCTGCTCGGCGCGTGGTGGTGCGGAGCCCGCGTGGTCGCGGAGCCCGAGGGCGCGCGGGTCGTTTTCACCACCCCGGACGAGGAGATCGACGCACCGGCCGTCGCGGTCGTGTCGCTCGACCCGATGGGCCGCGGCCTGTCGACCCCGCCGTCCGGCGGAGCGCTCGACTACCTCAGCGAGGCCCGGATGTCCGGCGACCAGTTCTTCCCGATGCAGCCGACGCCAGGCGACACTCCCGCACTCGGTTCCTCCACAGTGGACGAAGTGTGGGCGGAAGCCACCGCACGCGCGGCAAAACTCGGCCTGACCGCGGCAGACCGAGTTTTGTCCACGATGGACTGGACGGTGCCGGACGGCGTGCTCGACGGCCTGCTCGTCCCGCTCGCCGCCAGTGCGCACCTGGTCCAGGTGACGAACGCCGACCCGGCGAAGCTGTCCGCCCGCCGCGAGGCCGAACGCACCACCGCCGACCTGACCGCGTGAGCGCTGGCGGAGGTCAGGCCGTCTGCAGCTCGTTCGCGCCCTCGCGGCGACGCCGGAACAGCACGTGGTCCAGGGACAGCCGTCCGCCGTTGAAGCCCAGCGCCAGCGCGGTGAGGCCGAGCACCAGCACGAGTTCGTAGCCGCCCTCGCCGGTGAGACCGTGCGCCGCGTGGACCGAGATCAGCGCGCCTGCCATGTTGATCGCGTAGCCGATGGCGACCACCGGCAGCAGGAAACCGACGACGAACGCGATCGAGCCGAGCAGTTCGAGCACGATCACGAGGAACGCGGAGACGCTCGGCAGCGGGATGCCGATCTGGCTGAACATGTCGGCGGTCGCCCCGACGCCGCTGTCCCATTTCTGCAGGCCGTGGGCGAAGAACACCACCGCGATGCCGATCCGGCCGAGCAGCAGCGCGACGTCCTTGACTCGAGTCAACATGGAGACAGCTCCCCCGATAGGTGAAAGTTCAACTGACCGGGCCCACGGTAGGGCACTGAACACCGTCGCGGGGGTGTCAGCCAGTGATCGACAGGAAACCGACAGGCACCCGAAAACTCGCTGTACACCGCGCCCGGCCCGGCGGTACGGTGCCGCTGACCGCGAGTGTGCGCTGCTCGCGGCCGTGTTTTCGTGTTCCCGACCCGCGAGGAGTCCCGATGCGCCGACAGTCCGATCGACCCCAGTTCGGCCTGTCTCCCGCATCTGAGGACTTCTGCCCGCATGAAAGCACTGACCATCGGCATCCTGGCGCACATCGACGCAGGTAAAACCAGCCTCACCGAACGACTGCTGTTCGAGACCGGCGTGATCGACCACGCCGGCCGGGTCGACGACGGCGACACCCAGACCGATTCGCTCGACCTCGAACGCAGGCGCGGCATCACCATCAAGTCCGCCGTCGTGGCGGTCAGCACGCCCGGCCACCGGCTCAGCCTTGTGGACACCCCCGGCCACCCCGATTTCATCGCGGAGGTCGAACGCGCCGTCGGCGTGCTCGACGGCGCAGTGCTCGTGGTGTCCGCGGTGGAAGGAGTGCAAGCCCAGACCCGCGTGCTGATGCGCACGCTCGTCCGGCTCAGCATTCCGGTGCTGGTGTTCGTGAACAAGATCGACCGCACCGGCGCGCGTGCAGCGTCGCTGCTGGATTCCTTGCGTACCAAGCTTTCCCCGCAATGTGTCGCGGTGAGCACCGTAACGGGGATCGGCACCGCCAGCGCACACCCGACGCCGCTCCCCTTCGATGAACGACTCGCTGACGCACTGGCCGGAGACGACGCCTTCGTCGAGTCCTATGTGGCCGGTACAGCGTCCTCAATGGATTACCGCAAAGCGTTGGTCCGCCAGGTCGCCGCCGCCTCGGTGTACCCGGTCTTCTTCGGTTCCGCAGTCACCGGCGCAGGCGTTCGCGACCTCATCGCCGGGGTTTACGAACTGCTGCCATCCCGCGAACGGCGCGGCGACGGTCCGCTCGACGCCACCGTCTTCAAAATCGAACGCGGCCGTTCCGGCGAGAAAATCGCTTATGTGCGAATGTTTTCCGGCTCCCTTGCCGCACGCCGGCCGGTTCCTTTCCGACGCTCAGGCACGGAAGGCATCGGCCGCCCCACCGCAGTACGGGTATTCGAACACGGCGCGACCCCCGTGTCCGGCGAGGCACTGGCCGGAGATGTCGCGCGAGTCTGGGGTTTGCCGGAAATCCGGATCGGCGACCGGCTGGGCGAACGCGCCGACCTTTCCCAGGACCGATTCTTCGCCCCGCCGAGCCTGGAAACGCTCGTCTACCCGGTCGATCCAGACCAGACCAGCGCCCTGTACACCGCTCTGACTCGGCTGTCCGAACAGGACCCGTTGATCAGCATCCGCCGGCAGGACCGGGAAATCACCGTCCGCTTGTACGGCGAAGTGCAGAAAGAAGTCATCCGGGCAACCCTCGCCGAAGAGTTCGGCATCGCCGCCGAATTCGAGGAATCGCGACCACTGCTGGTCGAACGTCTACACGGGACTGGACACCGCGTGCGCCGCCCCGCTCCAGACGAACGCGTGTTCTTCTGGGCCACCGTCGGACTCCGCGTCGAACCCGGCCCGCCCGGCTCCGGCACCGACTACCGGCTGGAAGTCGAACTCGGCTCACTGCCGCTTTCCTTCCACACTGCCATCGAGGACACCGTCCACGAGATCCTGCACGAGGGTTTGCACGGCCGGGAAGTGATCGACTGCGCAGTCACCCTCACCGACACCGCGTTCTATCCACCGGCCAGCACCGCCGGCGATTTCCGCGGCATGACCCGGTTGGTACTGCAAGAAGCCCTTCGTGAGGCCGGAACCCGCGTGTACGAACCGGTTCACGCGTTTGAATTGGAAGCCCCGGCGTCCGCGATCAGCGCCGTGCTGCGCAAGCTGATCGAACTGCGCGCAGTCCCCGGCGAACCAGTGATCACCGGCGATCGATGCACTGTGGACGGTCATCTCCCCGCCGCCTCCGCACACGAACTGGAACAAGCACTGCCCGCCCTCACCCAAGGCGAGGGCACGCTCGTCACCAATTTCGCCGAATACCGGCTCAAGCCGGGTGGCGGCGGGCCACGTCGAGTTCCGTCCAGCCGCCGTGGGCGGACAACAGCGTGAGAACGCGCTCCGCGAGGGCCGAAAACCGGCGCAGGTCCTCGTGGAGCGCCTTCGCGCGGGCGGAATCGAGCGGGGCGTGGTCATCCCACCACAGGCAGATGACCGCGCTCGCGCACAACACCAGCGGCTGAACGATGTCCGTGAACTCCGCGGACGGTTCGGCCGTTTCCCGGTACGTGCTCTCGATTTCGTCGCACGCGTCGAGCAGTTCGCGCAACGGACCCACCGCGCCGGACGGGGTGCCGTCCCACGACGCGGTGGGCCACGCGCGGTCGCTCAGCTCGAGCCAGAGCCGCCATCCGGCGACCAGCTCGGCCTCGTCGTGCGGCGTCCAGGTGTCGGGGAGCAGCCAGAACATGTCACCGACTGTGACATCGGCACCGGAGTCCGCACAACCAAGTCGGCGAAAGTGTTCGCGTTTTTACCCCGGGGCGGGGGTATCTCAGCTGATCACCGGGGGCACGAACGTGCAGTTGGGCTTTTTCGCATGCTGCGGGTCGAGCGCGTTGAGCACCTCGCGCTGCGCGATCGGGTCGTAGGTGATGCCGAGGTGGTCGGTGTAGTCGAGCCCGCAGACGTCCTGGAGGACAAGGTTCTTCACGTTGGGCGCGGGCTTGAGGAAGGCATTGGTGTACGGGGTGACAACGTCGTCATACCTGGTCTGGATCACGGTGTAGTCGACGCCCGGAACAGTGTCGCCGCCCGCGTTGAGGTCGTTGAGGAACGCCGATCCGGTCGACTGCTCGTTGCAAGCCGCACAAGCCACGCCGACGAGATCGCGCGCGGGCGGGATCGCCTGGATCGCGGTGAGCAGACCGAACAGGTTGGTGCCGTAATTGGACGGAGACAGCCCGATCAGCTTGCCGATCTTGCTCGCGCCGCCGAGGTACTTGATCCAGTAGCGCGGGTTCATCCCGCCCTGCGAATGCCCGACGACATCAAGCTTCGAGGCCCCCGTGGCCTGGAGAATCTTGTCCCCGAATGTCGCGAGCTGGCCAGCGGTCCCCGCCACCGGCCCCACCGTCTGCAGGAACGCGCCCGGCGACCCGCCGAAGTTCCCCGCGAACACGCAGTACCCCTCGTCGGCGAGCCGCTGGGACAGATTCGCCCAGTTCTCGTACGCGTTGGCCGTGGTGCCATTGGACAGCAGCACCGGGTTCGGATGCTCCGCGGAAGGTTTGCAATCCCAGTCGTTGGCCCCCGGCGGCGCGATCGTCGGCTGCCCGACCGAGTAGATCGCCGCGGCGATGATGTTCGGCTGCACCGGACCGGTCGGTTCTTTCCCGGTTGCCCCCGATGCCACCGCAGTGCCGCCGCCGAGCGCGACCACCGCCGCCGCCAGGAGGACCATGCCCCGTCCGAACGCGCGTACGCCCATTCCGTTTCACCTCTCTGTGAACCCGACGCCTTGGTTAACGCGGAACACGAGAAAGGGAAACGCGGTTACTAGTTTTTATCGCAGACTGGTGAGCGTACGGTTCACCGCATCGATCAAGGAGGCCCGGTTTCCCGGGTAGACACTGATCTGGGCCTCGCCGTCCCGGCTGCTCTGGAAGCTCAACACCCGCCCTCGCCCGCTCAGATCGATGACCGACAACGGCGAGCTGTACCTCCGCTCGCCCCGCCCGTCCCGGATCGCGGCATGCAACTGATGCACCGCAGCACGCGGTGCCCGCATCAGATACCGCAACTCGTCGGCGTCGCCACCTTCCTCCGCGAGCGGGTCCGCACTGCCGCCCCCGTCGTAGTACTCCCGGCTGACCCGCATCGCCCGAACCGCCGCCGGAGGACATTCCGGCATCGCCATGACCAGACAAGCCGCGAGCTCATCCGGCGACACCGGATCCAGCTGAACGAACTCCGAGTCCGTAATCAACCGAACGGCGTCCGGCTTGGTCGCCGCGACGAGAATCGCGCCGTTGTCCTCCTGGTGAGTGCCGAAGTCAGTCCACCCGTACACCTCATGCCGCGCAGTAGCGAGCAGCCTCAACGTGCTCCGCAACGCATCCGCCGTGTCGCCAAGCGCGTTGAGCAGCTCCCGCGTTCGCTTCGCCCGCTCAGCCGCGCCTTCCTCGGTGAGATACATCGGCGTGTCCTCGACCACCACCGGTGCTTTCCCGAGATCCTCCCCGTGCCACAGCGCCAAAAACACCGACCGCGGCATCCGCAGCGGTCTGTCGATGATCGTCATCGAGCCCCTCAACCACCAATCGTCGGGGGTGTAGGGGGCAGCCCCGTGCGGGGGTCGAGGGTCCGCTCGCCGTTCTCGTCGACGAGCGAGAACGCCGAGTCGTCGTCGATTCCGTACTTGCGCTGGTGTTCTTTGTCTTCCTCGCCTTTGCCTTTTCCGGCACCGGCCATGCCGCCCATTCCCGGACTCCCCTTGGCTCCGGCTTTCCCCGCCGCCCCGGCTCCCCCGCCGCGGGCCGCGCCTTCCTCCCCCGCGCCGACACCGGCCCCGGCACCTACGCCCGCGCCACCGCCAAGCCGCGCCGCAATTCCTCCACTGCGGCCTGCGGCTTCGCCTCCTCCGCCGCCGAGCGGCCCAAACCCGCCGGGCGAGGGTGTCCAGCCGCTGTTGCTGTTACTGCTCCCGCCACCCCAGGAGGTCGGCGTCGGTGTCGGCGTCGGCGTCGGCGGAGTCCAGTTCGCCCCGCCAACCCGATCAACCGACGGCGGTGTCCACCCAGCCGTCGAAGTCCCGTCGTTGTCGCCCGGCCGATACCCTCCGCCGCCCGGTGGGACCGTGACACCTCCCGGCGGGAACGACACCCCACCAGGTCCGCCAGTAACCCCAGACCCGCTGCCTCCCGGCCCGCTGGTTCCCGGCCCGCTGCCTCCCGGCCCGTTAGTTCCCGGCCCGTTAGTTCCCGGCCCGTTAGTTCCCGGCCCGTTAGTTCCCTGCCCGCCGACTCCTGGACCGTTGGCTCCCGGCCCACTCGCGAACCCGCCAGAATCCTGCCCAGGCCCCCGATAAGCCCTCTCGTGCGGTCCGGTCTTGCTCTTGGCGTGATCGCCGCCGGAGTCGATCTTGAGATTCTGCCCGTCGAACCCGGACACCTGACCGTAGTTGCTGTTCAGCCCCTGGCCGTTGGCCTTGGCCTGGTCAGCGTACTTCTGATACCGCTCGACGTTGTGGTTGGCAGCGGCGTTGTACTCGTTGATCTGCTTCTCGGTGTCGGTATCCCAAGGAGTCCCCTGGTCCCAAAGATTCTTGTGCGGAGGCACCGGAGGCATCGCCTGCAACGCGATCTTCATGTCGTTATAGCCGTGCGTGGTGTCGACCAGCTTCTGCCCATTGACGACGTAAGCCTGCGCAGAGGTCGAAGACGCGTCGGATAACGGCCTCAGCCGCGCCCGAGCCGCGTCCGCACCGTCGCCAGTCCAGACAGATTCCAGCATGGTGGTGATCTGCTGCGCGTCGTCGCTATTCTGGTTGTGTTCCTGGATCATCTTCTGAACCGTGGAACTACCGTTGTCCCACGACGAAGTCCCCGGCCCCTGCTGAACCTGCTGCACAATCGCCGGCGCCGGAAGGGCTTGATCACCGAGGTTTCCGTGGTAAAAGTCGGAAAACCAGTTCCCCGCGTCCTTGAGCCGGTCGTTGACCCAGTCGTCCGCGTCACTGATCCGGTCGCCGATCCACTGAGCACCCTCGCCGATGAAGTCGAAGAACCCCATCGGTCACGCACCCGCCTTCTGCTTCAGATTGGTGACCACCATGTCAGCAAGGATCGCGGCCGCATCGCACGGGTCTTTCTTGCCGACCTGCGAATCGCCAAGCGAGACTGATGCGTCGACTGTCTTCTGGTCACTGATCCCAACACTGACCTGACAGAAAGACTTCACCACCGATTCTTGCTTGAAGGTCGAGTGAGCCACGGCCGGAAACCCTTGCACAAGAGGAAGCGGTCGCCACAAAGTTGCCTGCGGTTTACTGTTCGCAAAAACCGCGCTGAGTCCGTCAGAAAGCTTAGTAGCGTACAAGACCGTTGCCAGCGCACCAGTCTCGTCGTTCGACCACTGGCATTCCGTACCGAGCGAAGGGTCATCCCTGTGTGCGCCTTGCCGCTTCTGCCCAAGGAGGCTCGCCACTTGGTCTGGAGTAAGCGCGCTATCGCATGGATGCGTCGACAACACCGATGCGGGCAATGGATGTTCCACCTTCGGCGCACCCCCGTACGGCAACGTCTTCCCCGGCGCGGGCGACTGCGCCGGGGAAGACCCGGAACCAACTGGCTGCACAGGCGTTGATCCTCCAGAACATCCCGCCGCGAGCATGACCACCGCCACGCCAGCAACCGACATCGAGAACCGCGCCTTCATCCGAGAATCCCCTTACCCTGATCGCTGTTAGCCGCAGTCTTCACATCCGCAGCCGCCTGGCTATCCGATTCGCCGACAATGCCCAACGCCTTCTCAAGGCGGTCAATCAGTTCCGCCATGTACTGATGCATTGCCTCCAGCGACTCTTTGCCGCTCCCGAAGGCCTTTACCGCCTGCTGATTGAATCCTGTACTGCCCGGATCCGCCGCCGGCGGAGTAAGTCGCGTCAACACCTCCGCGTCCGGGATCATCATCCGCGTATTGTGCTGAAGTCGCTTCGCCCGTTCGAGCAGCGACTGCGCCTCGTCGCGATTCAAGGTGAACCCGGCCCCCGCCTTCGTGGCGGATGCCACCGCGGCAGCGTCCGACACCCCTTTGGCCACGTTCATCGCCGCACCCATGACAGTGATCGGCAACCCGGTCAGCCAGCCGGTCGTTTCGATTGCTGACCCTGGATCGTTCTCAGCCATGCCCGCCCTCCCCTGCATCGCACGCCACTCGACCAGGCATCCAGTCCTGAGGCTCCTCCCGCGGTTACTGTAGCCAACCGCTCACAGCGGGGTGACAGAAACGAGCAAACTCACCCCACTGTGCACTACGCCGAACGGAGCAACCGCACCATCAACGACGCGAGGCCGGGTCACACGCCCCCCTTTGTTTCAGTTTCGCGACTACCATGCCCGCAACTCGTACCGCAGCGTCACACGGATCCTTCTGTGCGTCGACCTCTGCCAGACCAAGGTTAACTGAAACGCCGAAAGTATATTTTTCTCCGATACCGAAACTCATTTGACAGAATGACCTCGCCCTTTGGGCACTGTATGTTGAGTGAACAACTGCCGGAATTCCGATGACACTGCGCGCCGAGTTCAGTCTTATCGTCATGCCCCCGCGGGGTTTTGCACCGGAGCCTCGCCCACCTGGTCAGGCGTGAGAGCGCTATAGCATGGATGTGCTGGCAACACCGACTCCGACGGTGGATGCTCTATCGGCGGAGCACGCTGTCGCGAACATGGTTCCTCCAGTGCAACAGCGGTCAGGCTCGCGAACCGCACCTTCATACGACAGTCTCTCCCCTGTGACACAGTCTCCGCGGCGCAACAGTAGCCAAGTCGCGCACCAGGCGGCGGCAGGTTCGGGCACGAAAAGAGCCCCACCACCCGATCCGGGCAGTGGGGCTCTTCAAGTGATGCCGGAAGCTCAGCCCTTCAGCAGGGCCCGCGCCATGACGACCTTTTGGATTTGGTTCGTGCCTTCATAAATCTGCGTAATCTTCGCGTCGCGCATCATGCGCTCTACCGGGAAGTCTCGGGTGTAGCCTGCGCCGCCGAACAGTTGCACGGCGTCTGTGGTCACCGACATTGCCACGTCGGAGGCGTAGGCCTTGGCCGCTGATGCGGTGAAACCGGCGCGTTTGTCGCCGCGTTCGGAGGAGGCTGCGGAGGCGTACACGAGGTGGCGGGCGGCTTCGATTTTTGTTCCCATGTCGGCCAGCATGAACTGGACTCCTTGGAAATCTGCGATTGCTTTGCCGAACTGCTTGCGTTCCTTGACGTACGCGACGGCGGCGTCCAGGGCGCCCTGGGCGATTCCCAGGGCTTGCGCGCCGATCGTCGGGCGGGTGTGGTCGAGGGTGCGCAGGGCGGTTTTCAGGCCGGTGCCCGGTTCGCCGATGATGCGGTCCGCGGGGATGGTGCAGTTTTCGAAGTAGATTTCGCGGGTCGGGGAGCCCTTGATGCCCAGCTTCTTTTCTTTCGGGCCTACCGAGAAACCTGGGTCGTCCTTGTGCACGACGAAGGCGGAAATGCCGTTTGCTTTCTTTTCCGCGTTCGGGTCGGTTACGGCCATCACCGTGTACCACGAGGATTCGCCGGCGTTGGTGATCCAGCACTTGGTTCCGTTGAGGACCCAGTGGTCGCCGTCCAGTCGGGCTCGGGTTCGCATGGACGCGGTGTCCGAACCGGCCTCTCGCTCGGACAGTGCGTACGACGCTGAAGCTTCGCCCGAGGCGATCGACGGCAGGACCAGCTTCTTCAGTTCCTCCGAAGCGGACAGAATGATCGGCTGCGTGCCCAGTTTGTTGACTGCCGGGATCAGGGACGCGGACGCGTCGACGCGCGCGACTTCCTCGATCACGATGCACGCGCCGATGGCGTCGGCACCCTGGCCGTCGTACTCCTCGCCGATGTGGACGGCGTTGAAACCTGCCTTGATGAGCGCTTCGTTGGCCTCGACCGGGTAGCGCTCCTGCTCGTCGACCTCCGCCGCGTAGGGCGCGATCTCCTTTTCGGCTAGAGCCCGGACCGCGGCCCGCAGTTCCTCGTGCTCTTCGGCCAGCTGATACAGGCCCTCGGCCACCTTCAGTCACCTCTTCTGCAGCGAAACGGGAGAAAGTCCCTCGATGTTAGCCCGCGTTCACTCCGAACGCGGCCGCTCGCTTCTTGTGTCCTCGGCCTCACCGTTCGTATGGTCAAGCGATGGCTGCCACTGCGTCGACCCCGCCGCCCGGATTGCCCGCTTCTCTTGACTACCCCGAGGTGCCGATCAGTTCGGTGCTCGCGGGCGCCGCGACACGCTACGGCGACCGGGTCGCGTTCGCCATGGGCGACGACCAGCTCACGTTCGCTCAGACCTGGCAGGCCGCCTGCCGGTTCGCGCAGGCGCTGCTCGCCCGCGGCATCGGGCGGGGCGACGTGGTCGCCGTGCACCTGCCGAACTGTCTCGCGTATCCGATTGCTTACCACGGCATTCTGCTGGCTGGAGCGACGTTCAGCCCGACGAATCCGCTCCTTCCGCCGGACGACCTCGCCTTTCAGCTCACTGACTGCGGTGCGGCCGCGGTGGTGACGTTTGGACCGGTCTCGGGCACGCTCGCGGCGGTCGCCGACCGGATTCCGGCGCGGCTCACGATCGTCGTCTCGCCTGCTGGCGACCTCGACGAGGGGAGTGTGGAGTTCCGCGAATTCTTCGCTGGCCAGCCTGCGGACAGGCCAGAGGCAGCGATCGACGTCGATACCGACCTCGCTCATCTCGCCTACACGGGTGGCACGACGGGGCGTTCCAAGGGCGTTGAGCTCACGCATCGCAACGTCGTCACGAACACGCTGCAGCACACCTGCTGGTCGACCGGGTCGGTACCGGCGCTCGACGCGAACGGCGACGTGACGATCGACCAGATCGGCAGCCCGGACGAATGGCCGACCCGGCTTGGCACCGGCACCGCGATCAACCTGACGCCGTGGTTCCACGCGATGGGCGTGATCGCGGGGCTCAACGGTCCGCTGCTCGGCGGCGGGACGACCGTGCTGCACGCCCGCTTCGATCCAGCCGCCTACGTCGCGGATGCGGAACGGCTGCAGGTCACGACCATCGGCGGCGCACCCGCGCTGTTCGCGGCACTGCTGGCCACGCCTGCGTTCCACACTGCCGACCTGTCGTCGGTGCGCAACATCGGCTCCGGTGCGGCGCCGATGAGCCACGAGATGATCCGCGCGCTGCACAAGCGGTTCCCGGACGTCGTGATCGCCGAGGGATACGGGCTCACCGAGGTGACGATGGGCGCGGTGATCTCGCCGAGCTACCGGTCCGGTGTGCGCAAGGTGGGGTCGGTCGGCAGGCCGATCTTCGACACCGAGGTCAAGCTCGTCGCGGACGGCAGCGAGGAGCCACTGCCGCCTGGGCAGGAGGGCGAGGTGTGTTTGCGCGGGCCGCAGGTGATGCGCGGGTACCGGAACCGTCCGGAGGAAACCGCCGCCGCGCTGGTCGACGGATGGCTGCACACCGGCGATATCGGCGTGCTCGACGAGGACGGCTATCTGTCCATTGTGGATCGCAAGAAGGACATGCTGCTGTACAAGGGATACAACGTCTTTCCGCGCGAGCTCGAGGAACTGTTGAGCGCGTCGCCGGGCGTGCTGTCCGCGGCGGTGGTCGGACGGCCGAGTCCGGAGGTCGGCGAGCTGCCGGTGGCGTTCGTGGTGCGGAAGCCGGATTCCTCAGTGGACGCCGAGCAGTTGATGGCGGCGGTGAACGAGAAGGTGCTGCCGTACAAACGCCTGCGAGAACTGCATTTCGTGGCGGAGATCCCGGTGTCGGCGGCGGGCAAGGTGCTGAAGCGGGAACTGCGGAAGCAGCTGCCTGACCCGGCCTGAACCGACAGGGTGCGCGGATGCCGGACCGGCATCCGCGTGCCCGGCTTACTTGCCCGCTTTTTCGCGGAGCTTGGCGTCCTTGTCGAGGACGAGCTGCTCCAGGTCCTCCTGGAACTGCGTCAGCTTCGCCTGCAACTGCAGGTCGGCGGCGGCGAGGATGCGGACCGCGAGGAGACCGGCGTTGCGGGCCCCGCCGACGGACACGGTCGCGACCGGGATGCCGGCGGGCATCTGCACGATCGACAGCAGCGAGTCCATGCCGTCCAGGTACTTCAGCGGAACTGGCACGCCGATCACCGGCAGCACGGTCGCCGACGCGACCATGCCCGGCAGGTGCGCGGCACCGCCCGCACCCGCGATGATCGCCCGGATCCCCCGGTCAGCCGCGGATTTCGCGTAGTCCAGCATCCGCTGCGGGGTGCGGTGCGCCGAGTAGACACCGACCTCGTACTCGACGCCGAACTCGTCCAGCGCTTGTCCCGCGGCCTCCATCACCGGCCAGTCGGAGTCGCTGCCCATGATCACGCCCACCTGCGGCGCCATTGTGTTCCCCTTCAGTGGATCTCGTAGCCGTCGAGCCAGACGGCGTGGGACAGCCAGTGCGCGGACAGCAGCGCGCGATCGCGCAGGTCGTCCATGCGGTCGCCGACGAAGTTGACGTGCCCGAGTTTGCGGCCGGGCCGGTCCTGTTTGCCGTAGAGGTGGATCTTCACCTCGGGGAACCGCGCGAACAGGTGGTGCACGCGCTCGTCCGGGCTCATCTGCGGCGAGACGTCCGCGCCGAGCACGTTCGCCATCACGCACGCGGGCGCGATCAGGTCGGTGCGGCCGAGCGGGTAGTCCAGGACGCCGCGCAGATGCTGCTCGAACTGCGACGTGCGCGACCCGTCCATGGTCCAGTGGCCGGAGTTGTGCGGGCGCATCGCCAGCTCGTTGACCAGCAGACCGGTTTCGGTCTCGAACAGCTCGACCGCGAGCAGCCCGGTGACGTCGAGTGTCGACGCGATGCGCAGGGCCAGCTCCTGCGCTTCGTGCACGCGCGACTCGGACAGCCCCGGCGCCGGGGCGAGAACCTCGGTGTTGATGCCGTTCGTCTGCACGGTCTCGACTACCGGATACGCCGCGCCCTGGCCGAACGGGGAGCGCGCGACCAGCGCGGACAGCTCGCGCTTCATCGCGACCTTCTCCTCGACCAGCAGCTCGGTGCCGGCTTCGAGGAGTTCGGGAACGGTCTCGCGGGCTTGCTGTGCGGTGTCGAGCATCCAGACGCCCCGGCCGTCGTACCCGCCGCGCGACGCCTTCAGCACCACCGGCCAGCCGTGCTCGTCGCCGAACGCCACCACATCGTCCACAGTGGACACTTCGGCGAAGGCGGGGCCGGGCACGCCGAGGCCGGCCATCATCTCGCGCATCACGAGCTTGTTCTGCGCGAACCCGAGCGCGGTCGGCGCGGGACGGACGACGAAGCCCTCGGTGGCGAGAGTGAGCAGGTGCTCGCCGGGCACGTGCTCATGGTCGAAGGTGACCACGTCGACCTGGCGGGCGAAGTCGACCAGCGCGTCGAGGTCGGTGTGGTGGCCGATGACGACGTCGCTCGCCACGAGAGCCGCCGCGTCGCCCTCGTCAGCAGCCAGCACCTTCAGCGACTGGCCGAGGGAAATCGCCGCCTGCTGCGTCATGCGGGCGAGCTGCCCGCCGCCCACCATGCCGACGATGGGAAGACCGGTTCGTTTGTCCATAACGCCGCCCAGGTTACTGGGCGGGAGCTGGCGGACCACCGGCGACCTGCGGCGGAGGTGATGGCTGACGGGGTGCGGGCTGATGCCGGGGACCGGGGGGCGTGCACCGGCTGTCGCGGCAAGCGGGGTGCGCTTGGGCCGGGACGGCTGGGGGCGCGGATTAGCGCCGGGAACCCGGCCGCAGCGCGCACCGACCATGGCGGGAACCCAGCCGCAGCGCGCACCGACCGCGGCGGCAACCCGGCCGTGGCGCGCCCACAGACAACCGACCCGACTGGACGCCAGGCGTATCGACCTGACGAAACCAGCCCAGCAGCACCCAGAACCGCCAGCAGGCAACACCCGCGCGCCGAACCCACCCCAGACGGTCCCGCTGCAGCAGGATGGCCGGATGGAATCCGTCACTCTCCCGCGTCCGGTTCTTCACGCCCTCCGGCAAGCCAGCCTCCCCGGCGTGGCCACCGGGATGCTCACCGGCGCGACCCGGCCGCTGACCTTCCCCAAGGGATTCGGCGACGTGCTCGCCTGGCTCTGGAGCACCGACTCCAACTCGGCCGTGATCTACCTCGCCGAACTGATGAAGCAGCTCCGCGAACGGCACCCGCTCGCCAAGACCGTCACGCCACCGTTCCGGTTCGACGAGTTGCTCACCGCGGCGCGCGACTGTCTTCCGGACGACTTCGCGCACGCCGAACTGCTGATCCAGTACACCCGCACCGCGCTGGGCGACTTCTACGGCGGTCAAGCGGAGTAAAAGAGCTCACTATTCGGTTGATCTGCCCGGGCAAACGCCGGATCAGAACGAATGGCCGTGCCCGTCCGCGAGCGAGGCTCCGGACGGCCGCGTAACCACCGCGATCCAGACAGTAACCGCCACCACCGACAAAAACCGCAAACAAGCCTCTGACCAGCGCAAAGAGGCTATGGAGAACCCACGGGTTCCCGCTGAGCCCGGTTGCGGGCACGCCGCTGCAGCCCCCACCGCAAGACCAACGCCACAGCCAGCACCACCGGCATGAGGATGTACGCGTCGCCGAGGATGTTCTGCCACACCTTCCAATGCAGCTCGACATTCCGGCCGTTCGGCAAGATCAGCAGCACGCAGCTGACGAAAACGAACGCCACGAGGAACGTTCCCAGCCACCGTTTCCAGGCGGTCGCGGGAGTGGTTTTCGGCAGTCTGGACACGAGGAGCACGACCAGCGGCGCGACCCAGACCCAGTGGTGCGACCAGGAAATCGGCGAGATCAGCAGGATCCAGAACGCGGTGACGAGCAGCGCGGCCAGCGCTTGGCCGCGGCGGTGGAAGCGGAACATCAGCCACAGGGCCGGGACGGCCAGGACCAGGCCGATCGCGGTCGCGGCGGTCGAGGCCCACGGGGCCAGGTCCGTGGCGCGGTTCATCAGTGCGTTCAGCGACTGGTTGCCCGCCCAGTGCACCGGGCCGATCCGGCCGGTGTCGGGCAGCGTTTTGGTCCAGTATTTCCACGAATCGTGCGGATTGATCAGGAACAGCAGCGCCTGCATGCCGACGAAGGTCGCCAGGCCGCGCAGGGCGTCTTTCCAGCGGCCGGTGACCAGCAGATGGCCGAGGAACACGATGGGGGTCAGCTTGATCGCCGCCGCGAGGCCCACCAGCACGCCGCCCCAGCGGCTGCCGCGGGCGCCGATGACGAGCATGTCCAGCAGGACCATCGCCATCAGGATCAGGTTGATCTGGCCGAGGAAGATCGTTCGCCACACCGGTTCGAAACCGAGGAAGACCAGGAAGAACACGATGGTCGACCGGGCGGGCGAGGCCCACCAGCGGGGGCCGTCGGCGGCCGGGCGGGGCAGCGCGCCGATCGCGATCCGGACCGACAGGGCGAGCGCGGCCAGCGAGACGACGGTCAGGAAACCCCAGGCCACCTGCACCGGCACGAGCGCGAGCGGCGCGAACAGCAGGGCCGCGGTCGGCGGGTAGGTGAACGGGAGCAGCGCCCAGCCCGGTTCGGTGGGCAGCGTGTTCGCGTCGTACAGGTTGTCGCCGCGCAGCAGCTGCAGCGCGCCCGCCCGGTAGACCGCGCTGTCCACGCCGAGGTTCCAGTCGTGCGTCCAGCCCCAGAACCCGATCGCGATCGCGAGCAGCGGGAACACCGCGAGGATGAGCATCGACCGCGGGCGCACGGACAGCCGTGCCAGAGATCGGCGCAGAGCCAGCCGGGGTTGCCCGGATCGATTCACCGGAGCTTCGCCGTCGGCAGCGGAGGGTACGGTCCTGGTCACCACACCAGGAAAGCACGAGTGCGGGAATGCTGGTCAGGAAGGGGGACCGGGGTCAGCTATGCGCCAATTCCGTCAGCAGCTCGCACGCCCGGTCGTGCGTCCCGGGCAACCGCACGGCTGACACGAGCGGACGGGCGACGTCGCGCAGTTGCGGATCCACGGAGAGCCGCTCGTTGAGCGCCCTTCGCAGCGCGACCCCGCGCGTGGCCAGGCGTTCGTTGCGTTCGGCCAGCACCGCGACCGCGGACGGGCCGATCGTCGCGTAGCACTCGCCGGTGTCGAACACGGCTCGGACGGCGTCCGCGGCGAGGATCATCGCAGTCAACCGGGGCCAGCCGGACACCGACGTCAGGTCCAGCGACACGGTCAGCAGCACATTCGCCTCGTTGACCCCGCCGCGGTAGATCTCGCCGAGCCGGGTCCGCAGGTACGCCGCGGACGGCAGGCCGGTGAGCGGATCGGTGACCTCGGTGTGCACGAGCTGGTCGGTGGCGACGTCTGCCCAGGCCAGCGCGGTCACGCGAAGCAGCCGGGCCGGGGTGGCGTCGACATCCGGAGCGACGAATCCGTCGACCGCGTCCGGATCGGCGAGCACCGCGTGCAGAGCGGCCAGGTCGGACAGCGTCTCCGACAACCCCGCGCCTGCCGCGGCCCGCGCCCTGCCCAGTCCGGCCAGCGCGTTCTCCGCGCCTGTCGAACCGTGCCGGACGACAGCCGCGCACACCGCGTCCACTTCGGGCAGTGCCCAGTCGCTCGGGAAACGCCAGCCGGCCGCGAGACTGGCTGTTCGCCAGCGAGCTCGCAATGCCCGCAAATGGCGGTCCCGCTCGAACCGCGCACGCGTCTCGTCCCCCGACGAGTCGCCTGCGGAGCCGAACCGCGCCCCGGTCGCCGGTACGTCCACCGAACCCCCAGCTCCTTCCGGTACCTGTCGATCTTGTTCCCCAATCACGGAGGGGACGCGGCGGAACTCCCCTCGTGACGCGTTTTCCCCGATCTTTTTCGCCTAATCCCCAGACGAGGAGGTGAACTTGCTGCGCCTACTGAGGTACGTGTCGGACCACGGCGTGACGAGTGTCGCCGCATCCGTCACACTTGGTGTGCGTTGTAGGGAGTAAAGCGCGTGGAGTCCGCCGCGCGCGCAGCATTAAAGGAGCCCCGTGTCCACCGTTCCCGCCGATCTCTCCGGTAAGAGTGACGCCGAGCTGATCGCAGAGGTGCGCGCGGGAAAGATCGCGTCCTACGGTCCGCTCTACGAGCGGCACAGCGGTGCCGCGCACAACCTCGCCCGCCAGCTCGCGCGGTCCAGCTCGGAGGCCGACGACCTCGTGTCGGAGGCGTTCTCGAAGGTTCTGGACACGCTGCGTGGCGGGAAGGGCCCGGACAGCGCCTTCCGTGCGTACTTGCTTACCGCGCTGCGTCACACCGCTTACGACAAGACGCGTCGTGACCGCCGGATCGACCTCAACGAGGACATGAGCGACGTCGGCGGTGCCGCCGGCGAGGCGCTCACCGTGCCGTTCTCCGACACCGCCGTCGCGGGCCTTGAGCGCACGATGGCCGCGAAGGCGTTCGCGCGGCTTCCGGAACGCTGGCAGGCAGTCCTGTGGCACACCGAAATCGAGCAGCAGAGCCCGGCTGAGGTCGCGCCGCTGCTCGGGTTGACCGCGAACGGCGTGTCCGCGCTCGCGTACCGCGCCCGGGAAGGGCTGCGCCAGGCGTATCTGCAGGTCCACCTCCAGGAAACCGGTGCGGACCGCTGCCGCGCGACGGCCGAGCGGCTCGGTGCCTGGACGCGCGACGGACTCTCCAAACGCGAGCGCTCGCAGGTGGAGAACCACCTCGACGAATGCGACAAGTGCCGGGTGCTGGCGGCCGAACTGGCCGACGTCAACGGCAGCCTGCGCGCGATCATCGCCCCGATCGTCCTGGGCGGCGCCGCTCTCGGCTACCTGGCGACGATCGGCGCGGCCAAGGCGAGCGCGGCTACCGCCGGTGCCGCCGCGGTCGGTGCCGGAGCCGCCGCGGCAGGCGGGGCCAAGGCGGGTGCGGCGGCAGCCGCGTCCGCGCCGCGGCAGTTCGCCGGGGTCGCCATGTCCGGGGCCGCGATGGTGGCCGCTGTCGCGGTCGCATTGGCCGCTGGCGGCGGGACACAGACCATTCCTGCTGCTCAGCAGGCACCCGCACCGCCGCCGGCTGCTGCGCCGGCACCTGCGCCGAAGCCTGCTCCCCCAGCTCCGCCGGCCGCGCCGCCCGCTCCCCCGGCCCCGCCGCCCGCGCAGCCCGCGCCTCCGGCTGTGCCGCCGCCCGCGGCACCCCCGGCCGCCCCGCCGGCGCAGCCGCCGGCCCAGAACCCGCCTGCCGCGCCGCCGCAGCTGTCCGCGTCCCTGCCGCCGAGCGGGGTCGAACTCCAGCCTGGCGGCGGGCCGGTCGCGCTGCCGATCACCGTGCGCAACAACGGCGGTTCCGTGTCCGATCCGGTCCAGGCGACGCTGAACCTGCCGCCGGGAGTCCGGGCCGTTCAGGCGAACGGCGGCGGCGCGGTCGGCTCGTACTCCAGTGAGGCGGCCGCGCAGTCCGGGCCGATGCAGGTCGCGTGTCCAGGCGGCACGGGCACGGTCACGTGCAAGACCGGCAGCGGATTGCAGCCTGGCCAGTCGGCGGTGCTGATGTTCCGGCTGCAGGCGGACGAGAACGCGAAGGGCGGCGAGGTGACCGGTTCGGTCACTGCGGGTGCTTCGGTCAAGGTCGACGTCAACGTCCAGGTGAAGGTCAATCCTCCGAAGGATGCTCTGTCGCTGTCCGCCAAGGCGATCGGAGCGACATGGCGGCTGAAGCCGCTCATCGACGCTGACGTGCAGAACACCGGAGAGAGCACGAAGCCGGTGACCATCACCTTTGACCATCAGGTCGAGGGGCAAGTCAGCTTCAAGCAGTTCAAGTGCACGTCCAGCGACGCGAGCACGAGCTGCACCAGCGCCAAACCGCTGGCTCCCGGCGAGCGGGCGTCGCTGTGGGTGATGGTGGACCGCCAGCCGTTCGAGGGCCCGCTCACCGTCACGGTCAACGCCTCGCTCGGCAGCGCCTCGGCGAAACCGGTCTCGGTGGATCTCGGCTGCTGGTGGAACATGTGCCACGATCCGACGATCGGACCGCTGTCGTCCACGTCGGTGCCGCTGCCGCCGACGTCGTCGACCTCGAAGAGCCACGCGCCGAATTCGACGAAGCACCCGAAGCCGACGCCGCCCTCCACGCCGTCCACTGACGAAGAGACGCCGGATCCGACGTCGAGCAGCCCGGCCGCCACCACGAGCGCGCCGCCGAACCCCGGTTCGGACAGCAAGCCCGGCAAACCCGATAACCACGACAAACGCCCGCCGTCAGTCGAACCCCGGGGGTTCTTCGGCTGGTTCACGGAGTAGCGTCCGCTAGGTGCGCGAATTGCTGGCGAAGCACCGTGAATTGGTCCGTTTCGCCCTGGTCGGCGGCACGAGCTTCGTCATCACGCTGACGATCACGTACGTCCTGAAGTTCACCGTGCTGCGGACGCATCCGGTCACGGCGCTGATCGTCGGTGTGCTGATCGCCACGATCTTCTCCTACGTCGCGAACCGCGAATGGGCGTTCCGCACTCGCGGCGGGCGGGAACGCGCCCACGAGGCCGCGCTGTTCTTCCTGATCAGCGGGGTCGCGTTGGGGCTGAACGCGTTGCCGCAGTGGATTTCGCGCTACGTGCTGCAACTGCAGGTGCCGCACGTGAGCCTGGTCGGGCAGGAGACGGCCGACTTCGTCAGCGGGATGCTCCTCGGCACTCTGCTCGGGACGTTGTTCCGCTGGTGGGCGTTCAAAAAGTGGGTGTTCCCCACGGAGGGCGCCCGGACGGAACCCGCACGGAACGACAATCCGGATATTCCGGACCGTAAGGCCGCCTGAGACCTGCCGTGACCTCGAATTCTCTAGACTGCGATACGTGACCGTCGTCGAAACCGTGCTCGCCCGCACGCCCGAGCCGTTGCGCTCCGTGCTCGTGAGGCACCGGGAGCTGCTGAAGTTCGCGATCGTGGGCGGCACGACCTTCCTGGTCGACAACGGCGTCTGGTACCTGCTGAAGCTCAGCGTGCTGGAGTCGAAACCGACCACGGCGAAGGCGATCGCGATCATCGTCGCGACGATCGTGTCGTACGTGCTCAACCGCGAATGGTCGTTCCGCACCCGCGGCGGCCGCGAACGCGCCCACGAGGCGACGCTGTTCTTCCTGATCAGCGGAGTCGCGGTGGTCGTGAACCTGATTCCGCTGCTGATCTCGCGCTACTGGCTGCACCTGGAAGTGCCGCACGTGTCGCGGTTCGTGCAGGAGGTCGCGGACTTCGCGAGCGGATCGATCATCGGCATGCTGCTGGCGATGGTGTTCCGGTTCTGGGGCTTCAAGAAGTGGGTGTTCCCCGATGAGCTCGGGGAACGGCGGAAGGACGGGGTCACCCGGCTTCCCCGGTGACCCGGCTGGCGCTGTTCGACCTCGATGACACGCTGACCGATCTCAGCGGGGCGTTTTCCCGCTGGGCGGCGGAATTCGCTGCGGACTACCGGCTTCCCGAGGACGCGGCCGCCTGGCTGATCTCGGCGCGACGCGGTGGACCAATGGACCGGTTCTTCGCGCAGGTCCGGCAGAAGTTCGAGTTGGTTGAGCCTGTTGAACAACTGTGGGCGAGTTACCGCGCGAGGATTCCGCAGCTAGTGCGGCTCTATCCCGGCGCGCTGCACGATCTCGGCGCCCTTCGTGCCGCTGGATGGCGAATCGGCATTGTCACCAACGGGATGCCCGACAACCAGCTGGCGAAACTCCGCCGCACCGGTCTCGTCAATGCGGTCGACGGTTACTGCGTTTCCGCCGCCGTCGGCCTGCGCAAACCCGATCCGCGCATCTTCCGTCTCGCCGCGCGAAATTGCGGAACCACGCTGTCCCCCGACGATTGGATCATCGGCGACAGCCCCGGCCTCGACATCGCGGGCGGACACAACGCCGGATCGCGCACGCTTTGGATCAGCCACGACCGCATGTGGCCACAAGGTCAACCGCCGCATCGCACTGCGGCAAATCTGCGGGAAGCCGTTCAGATCCTCAGCGAGGAACCGGCTCCGCAGGCCACCGCAATTCCCCCACCTCATCCGGCCGAGGCACCTTCAGAAACAGGCTGAAAATCGCCGGACGCTTATTCGACAGTTCCAACCGCCCGCCGTCCGCCTCGACCAGTGCTCGGGCGAGAGCCAACCCGACCCCGGTCGAACCCCCGCCAGAAAAACCGCGTTCGAAAATGTGCGGCGCGATTTCATCCGGCACCCCGGACCCGGTATCCGCGACCTCGATCACCACGGTCCCCTCGGCATCGCCGCGGCGAGCGGACAGCGTGACGGTCCCCGCGCCGTGGCGGAGGGCGTTGTCCAGCAGCACTCCGATCACCTCGCGCAGCCGCGCCGGGGTCACGCGCACCATCAGGCCGTCCGCGACCTTCAGCCGCAAGTTCCGGCCCTCGACCCGCAGCAGCTGACGCCATTCCTCCGCGACAGCGGGCAGCGTCACCGGCAGATCGACCGGCTCGGCGTCTACCTCACGGGCAGCGCGGGCGGCGGCCAACAGCTCGTCCAGGGCCTGCGCGAGGCGGTCCGCTTGCTCCTGCGCGGCTCGGGACTCCTCGACGACGTCCGGGTCTTCATGGCCGGTCAGCGGCTCCAGCCGGAGCTGCAGCGCGGTCAACCGGCTGCGCAGCTGGTGCGAGACGTCCCCCACCAGCTGCCGTTCCCGCTGCACGAGCTGTGCCAAGGCGGACCCCGACGTGTCCAGGGCTTCCGCGACCATGTCCAGTTCGGCCACGCGGTAGCGGCTGGGATCGGGGCGGAAATCGCCGCCGCCCAGGCGGGAGGCGCGGTCTGCGACGTGCCGGAGCGGTTTCGCCAGGCGGCGCGCGGTCACGGTCGCCACCACGGTCCCGGTGCCGACCGACAGGACCACCAGCAGCACGACCAGCAGCGTCACCTGCGTCTGCTTCGTGCGCACCGGACCGCTGGGGATCGCCAGCATCACGGTGCCGCTGCGTGCGGTCGGGACCGATTCGACCACGGGGTCCGGGCCGGGGTTCGCGCCGAGGTGTTTTTCGCTGAAGCCCTCGGCGCGCACGATCAGCATGCCGCCCTCGGGAACGCCGACGCGAAACTGCTCCAGGTCGATCTCCTGGCCGTTCGCGACCTGCGTGTCGACCGTCGCGGCGATGTTGCGCGCCCGTTCGGCCAGGCTTTCCCGGTTGAGGTTCTCCACCAGCCGCCACGCGGTGACGCCGAGCGGGATGCCCAGAACGGCCGCGGTGACCAGCACGGCGAGGAGGATCGCCAGCAGGATCCGGCGGCGCATGCTCATCGGCGGCTACTCGACATTGAACCGGAACCCGACGCCGCGCACGGTCGCGATGCGCCGTTCGGCGTCGGAGTGCGCCGGCTTCGCCTGCCTGCCCGCCGCCTCGTCGGCGGCGACCGCGAGTTTGCGGCGCAGCCAGGACATGTGCATGTCGAGCGTCTTCGACGTCTTGGACTCGAGGTCGTTCCACACCTCGGCGAGGATCTCGTCGCGGCTGACGACCTGCCCGGCCCGGCTCATCAGCACGCGCAGCAGCTCGAACTCCTTGTTCGCCAGCTGTACCTCGTGCGAGTCCACAGTGACCAGTCGCGCGCCGAGGTCCATCCGGACGCCGCCCGCTTCGAGCACCTCCGGCACCCGGCGGCGCAGCAGCGCGCGGATCCGCGCGAGCAGTTCGGCGAGCCGGAACGGCTTGGCCACGTAATCGTCCGCGCCCGCGTCGAGGCCGACGACGAAATCGACCTCGTCGGTGCGCGCGGTGAGCATCAGCACCGGCAGTTCGGTGCCGCTCGCGCGCAGTCTGCGGCACACTTCCAGCCCGTCCATCCCGGGCAGCCCGAGATCGAGCACGAGCAGGTCGACCCGGTGCGCGGCGGTCGCGGCGAGCACCGCCGGGCCGTCGGTGACGACCTCGATCTCGTACCCCTCCCGGTGCAGCGCGCGGGACAGCGGCTCGGCGATGGCCGGATCGTCTTCGGCAAGTAGGACCATGCTCACCTGGCCAACCTTACGGCGAACGGGCGTGAAACCATCGTGACCGTGCCTGCCTACTCGGATGACCTCGTTCTCGCCACCCGGCTGGCGGACGCCGCCGACGCGCTGACCACTGCCCGTTTCCGTGCGCTCGACCTCGCGGTGTCCGCGAAACCGGACCGCACGCCGGTGACCGACGCCGACACGGCCGTCGAGGACGCGATCCGCGAAATCCTCGCCGCGCAGCGGCCCGGCGACACGGTCGCGGGCGAGGAACGCGGCGGTTCGGCGGGCAGCGAGGGCCGGGCGTGGGTGATCGACCCGATCGACGGGACCAAGAACTTCCTCCGCGGCGTCCCGGTGTGGGCGACGCTGATCGCACTCGTCGAGGACGGCACGCCGGTGGTCGGCATGATCAGCGCGCCGTTGCTGGGCCGGCGCTGGTGGGCGGCTCGCGGCGAGGGCGCGCACTTGCGCGACGCGGCCGGCGAACGGCGCATGTCGGTGTCGAAGGTGGCGACGCTCGGCGACGCCTATCTGTCCACGACGGACTTGAACAGCTGGACCGAATACCACTCCCGCGAGAAGTACCTCGCGCTCACCGAGGCGTGCTGGGAGTCCCGCGCGTTCGGCGATTTCTGGAGCCACTGCCTCGTCGCCGAGGGCGCGATGGACGTCGCCGCCGAGTGCATCGTGAACCCGTGGGACGTCGCGGCCGCGCAGGTGATCGTCACCGAGGCGGGCGGCCGGTTCACCGATCTTTCCGGTGCCGAGACCTACGAGGGCGGCTCAGCACTGTCCACGAACGGCCTCCTGCACGACGAGGCGCTGGCGGTCCTGCGCCGTCAGTGAGCGCCGGGCAGCACGCCGACCGCGCCGCGCGCCACCTGTGACCAGGTCAGCCTGCCGAAGAGGTAGTGGCAGGCGACCTGTTCGGAGGTGAACGCGGCCCAGTCGTAGCGGTTGCCCTGCTCGCGCCAGAACACTTCCCAGCCGCCGTCGGCGGTCGGCAGCAGGCACCACGTGTTGTCCGCTTCCCTGCCGATCGACACGACTTCCCCGGGCACTCCGATGACGTCCAGCCATTTGCGAATCGACTGGGTGTTCATCGTGCCTCCCGCGTGACGTCGACCAGGAATCCCAGCGTGACCAGTTCGTCCGCGGAGAGCACCGCACGGTAGCGGATCCCGCCGCCCGGCCCGTCGAACCACTCCGCCGACGTGGCTTGCCACACCGGCATCGGCTTCAGCACGCGGTAACGGCGGTAGCCGGAACGCAGCGCGGCGGGCGGCAACGCGCGTTCCGCGAACGGCGTGCCGTCCGGTGCGAACACCCGGCCGTGGTCGCTGCCGAAGCGGTCCAGCACCGTGTTTTCCGGCAGTACCACCGGATTCGGCTCTTCGACGCCGCCTTCCGCGGGCGGCCACACGTACTCGGCGCCGGCTACGAACCGGCGCTCCCACTCGGGACCTTCCGGCGGCACATAGCCTTCGACGACCGACTCGGGCGGCTCCGGATCCACCGGCGGCGCGGGCGAACGACGGAAACCCTGCTTGACGTACCCGAGCACCGCGGTGTCGTCGAGCAATGCCGATTCCGGATGGTCGAACAGCGGACGCCGGGCGACCCCGTCCGAGGGCAGCGGCAACTGCCGGTCCGGACGGTCCGCCGCCACCGGCAAATGCCCGAGCGGGAACATGTGGACCGCGAACAGCGCCAGCACGCTTTCCCGGTCCGTGCGCGGAGAACCGACCGGCGGACGGCTGTGCGCGGGCAGCACGCCGGTGCCCGAAGGCGGGGTGGGCACCTCGTCGAAGCCGCGGTGCAGCAGCCCGCCGTATTGGGCGGGCACGCGCACCGGGCCGGTGGCGACGTCGGTGTCTGCCGGTTCGGGCTGGTCGGACACTGGCACCCTCTTCTCGGTCGTGCCGGCACCGGATCGGACGCTCGCCCGTACCGGAAGGTTCCGGGCGAGCGGGAAACCCACCTTATCGGGCGATCGCGATGCGCCGACGCACCAACGCGCGGGCCGTGCCGCGCTTCTCGACCACCTCGAACCCCGCGTCGGTGAACATGCCGGTGCTGCCGTGATAGAGGTCCGACGAGGTCGACCGGGGCCCGATCTCGACCGGGTACCCCTCGACGCTTTCCGCGCCCTGTTCGGCGGCGTAGTCCACGGCGGCCCGCAGCAACGCCGTCGCCAGCCCGCGCCGACGGCCGCGGCGGTGGATGTAGAAGCAGGTCACCGACCAGACCGCACCGGGTTCGTCCGACGCCATCACGCGCGAGGTGGCCAGCCGCGGATTGTCCTTCCGCGGCGACACGGCCACCCAGCCCAGCGGTTCACCGTCGACAATGCCCAAGAGCCCCAACGATTTCCCGTCCTGAGCCTCGCCTCGGACATGCTCCTTGCGGCCGTCGCGACCGGCGGCCTTGTAGTCCGGGCCGCTGAGCCGGAAGAACGAACACCAGCAGCCGCCCTGCACCCCGCCGGGGCCGAAGAGCTGCTCGAACAACGGCCACGTCTCCGCGCTGAGCGGGACGAACTCGGGAGTGCTATCCGGCAAGCGCGTTCACAACCCGCGACGGCGACGGACGGCCCAGCTGCCCGGCCATCCACACGCTGGTCTCCACCAGCTTGCCGAGATCGACCCCGTGCTCCACGCCGAGCCCCTCCAGCAGCCAGACCAGATCCTCGGTCGCCAGGTTGCCGGTCGCCGACTCGGCGTACGGGCAGCCGCCGAGCCCGCCTGCCGAGGAGTCCACAGTGGACACCCCGGCGCGGAGCGCGGCCTCGGTGTTGGCCAGCGCCTGGCCGTAGGTGTCGTGGAAGTGCACGGCCAGGGCCGACGTGTCGCCGAACGCCTCGATCAGCCGGGTGACCTGGTTCGTGGTGGCGACGCCGATGGTGTCGCCGAGCGAGAGCTGCGAGCAGCCGAAGTCGAGCAGCCGCTTGCCCGCCCGCACGACCTGCTCCACGTCGACCACGCCCTCCCACGGGTCGCCGAAGCACATCGACAGGTAGCCGCGGACCTCCAGGCCCTCCTTGCGGGCCCGCGTGACGACCGGTTCGAACATGCCGAACTGGTCGTCGAAGGTCGAGTTCAGATTGCGCTGGGCGAAGGTCTCGGTGGCGCTGGCGAAGATCGCGATGTGGTCGACACCCGCTTCGAGCGCGCGGTTGAGGCCGCGGTCGTTCGGGACCAGCACCGGGTAGCGGACGCCGTCGTGGCGGTCGAGCCCGGCGAGCAGTTGTTCGGCGTCGGCGAGCTGCGGGACCCACTTCGGATGCACGAAGCTGGTCGCCTCGAGGGTGGTGAGCCCGGAGCCGGCGAGCCGGTCCAGGAATTCGAGCTTGACCTCGACCGGCACGACCGAGCTCTCGTTCTGCAGCCCGTCGCGCGCCCCGACCTCCCAGATCTCGACCCGCGGCGGCAACCCGCCCGCGGGGACCCGTTCCGGCAGGCCGACCTCTCGAGCACCCACGTCAGCGTCTCCTTCCGCGCGGTTCCCGGCCGCGCGGGGGCAGAGGTTCGGTGTCCTGCGGACCGGGCGCGCCGTGGTAGTCGTCGTAGGGATTGTCGTTGACTTCGCGGTAAATGACCGTATGCACGTGCTCGACGTGGGGAATGTCATCGAAGCGCAGCGGCTCGTCCGAGGCCGACTCGATGATGAGCGTGCCGCAGCCGAAGATCCGGTCGAGCAGGCCGTGCTCGAACTGCACGCTGTTGATCCGCGACAGCGGGATGTCGATGCCGGTGCGCTTGAGCACGCCTTCGCGCGCGATCAGCCGGTCGGTGGTCACGATGAAGTGCGTCGTGCGCCAGCGGACCAGCGGCGCGAGGAACAGCCATACCACGAAGATCAGCGCCACCGCGGCGACCGCGATCATCGTGATGTTGTTCCACGGCCCAGCGAAGTCCTTGGCGACCACGAGCAGCCACACCGCCGCCCCGACGGTGATCACGAACGCCAGGAACGGGAAGATCAGCATCTTGAAATGCGGGTGGCTGTGCACCACCACGCGTTCGTTCTGGCTGAGCAAATCGTCCGGATAGGCCACGGCGGGCGCTCCCCTGCGAATGTGTGCCGATGTGGTGGATCCACCGTACCGGCGCTGGCCTCGCGCGGGCGCGCCCGTTCCGGTCAAGCGGGGCGGACGTGCACCACATCACCGGCGAAAACCGTCAGCCGCCGCCCGTCGGGGACGTCGACCTGCAACTGGCCGGACGCGTCGAGGTCCGCGGCGCGGCCGGTGAGCGTCGACCCGTCCGGCAGCTGCACCTGGACGTCCTGGCCGAGCGTCGCGCAGCGGGCGCGGTAGTCGCCGAGCAGACCGGCCTCGGTGAGGTCGCCGCCCGCCGTCCGCCAGCGGCGTTCGAGGTCGTCGAGCCTGGTCAGCAGGCCGAGCGCGACCTCGGTGCGGTCGGTGGTCGTCGCGCCCTGCTCGGCGAGCGAGGTCGCGGGCAGCCCGCCCGGGCCGGCCGGGACGTCGTCGCCCAGAGGCAGGACGTTCAGTCCGATGCCGAGCACCACGGCCGCGTTGCCGGTGCCGACGGCCTCGGCGAGGATGCCCGCGCACTTGGCCCGCTCGGGCCCGGCGAGCACGTCGTTAGGCCATTTGAGGGCGGCGTCGACGCCCAAATCGGTGGCGAGCGCGTGCACTGCGAGACCGGCGACCACAGACAGTGAGCCGAGCGCGGAGAACGGCACGCCCGCCGGGCGCAGCGCGATGCTCAGGTACAGCCCGGCGCCCTTCGGCGAACTCCACGACCGAGCCCGTCGTCCTACCCCGGCCGTCTGGTGTTCGGCCAGCAAAACGGTCCGGTCCTCCGCGCCCGCGACAAGGGCTTCCCGCAGGTCAGCGTTGGTGGAACCGGTCGTCTCCACGACGTCGAGGCGGGTGTAGCGGCCGCCGAGTCCGTCCCGCAGCCGCGCCGCGTCGAGTTCAGCCATGTGCCCACAATATGAGAGTCCCCCTAACGTGCAAGCCGTTCGCTCGTTACCCAGAGGTGCGCTCTTCTAGATTGGACGCCGTGACGCCGGAGACCCCCACCGCCGACGCGCCGCCGAAGCCCACTTGGGCTCGCGGCGCGCTGTATCGCGGACTCGTGGCGTTGCCGCTGGTCGCCGGCCTCGCCACCGCGGGCTGGCTGGTTGCCGGACGCGACCAGCCCGCTCCTGTTCCGGCGCAGGCCGCGCTCACCGCGCCGGCACCCGCGCAGACGGTCAGCGGTCCGTCGGTGCTGCAGGCGAGCGCGCCGGTGCAAGCGCAGGAACCGGCACAGGGCGCGGCTGGCGGAGGCGGCGGTCCGGCCCCGCTGCAGAAGTGGGCGGATTCGCTCGCCGGACCGCTGGACATCCCGGCCCCCGCGTTGCTCGGGTACGCCAACGGCGAGCTGACCATGCGCAAGGAGCGCCCGGACTGCCACCTGTCGTGGGTCACGCTGGCGGGCCTCGGCGTCGCCGGCAACAACCACGGCCGTGGCGACGGCGAGCCGATGGGGCTCTCGACGCAGCAGTGGAAGAAGTACGGCGCACAGATCCCCGGCATCGCGAACCCCGCGCTGTCCGACCCGTCGGCCGCGTCCGTCGCCGCGGGACGCGCGTTGTGCGCGAGCGGTGTCGACCTGTCCGCGGGCAATGGCTGGTGGAAGGCGGTCGCCGGTTACGAGAACGGCAGCGGCATGGAGCTGTTCCGGCAGCGAGTGCTCGGCTACGCCCAGCTGTACGCGACGCTTTCGCTGGACCCGGCGAAGGCGAACGCGCCTTCCGTGCACGCCACGCGATTCGCGCTCGGACAACTCGGCCTGCCGTACGTGTGGGGCGGCAACGGCCCGGACGCGGGCGCGGCGGGATTCGACTGCTCTGGTCTCACCAAGGCGTCTTACGACAGCGCCGGGGTCTCCCTGCCGCGCACGGCGGACAGCCAGTTCCGCTCGGTGCCGCCGGTTCCGGGCGGGCAGGAACCGCAGCTGGGCGACCTCGTCTTCTACGGCAGCCCGGCGACGCGCATCCACCACGTGGGGCTGTACCTGGGGAACGGGCTGATGATCAACGCGCCGACCGAGGGACAGGCGATTCAGATCCACACGTTCCACCGGCCCGGGGACGACTACGCCGGTGCGGGGCATCCGGCGAACTGACCGCCGGATTCGGCGGAGATCCGTATCCAAGATTCCCGTTTTCGCACGCCGCACCCGTCTGTCGCTTATGCTCCGGAGCATTCTTCCTGACGGGAAAGGCACGCCATGTCCGCTCGCATCCTCCCCTTTCTTGCCGTGGGCGCTGCCCTCCTGATCAGCAGTTGCTCCGGCGAAAGCGGCGGCACCGCCTCTCCCGCGCCCTCGACCGCGCCCGCGTCCTCCTCGGCCGCAACGCAGCCGTCGCCGTCGCCGTCGCCGTCCACCTCCGCGGCACCGTCGTCCTCAGCTGCGGCGGAGTCGGAATCGACTGGCGGGGACGCGGTCGAGCGGTATGAGGCCTTCATGCACGCGGCAGGCAGGCAGGATCTCGCGACGGTGTGCGAGATCGCCGGTCCGGCCGCCAAGAAGGCGGAGGACGAGGGCATGGGACCGTGCGAGAAGACGATGCCGATGGCGTTCCAGCTGATCTCCCCGGCGCAGAAGAAGGCACTCCAGACGGCCACGGTGGACCGGTCCAAGATCAAGGAAGGGGCCAAGCGGGTCGAGATTCCGGCGCGCGCGGTGAAGGCGTCCGTCAAGTTCACCGACAGCGACCTCGGCGACGCGGTTATGGAGAATCGCGGCGGCACATGGTACGTAGTCGACTGACCCACTGCGCCGCACCGGCCCGGCGGGCTACTTCGGCAGCCTTGCGGTAGTGCTCGCCGGGCGGCAATCCCAACCGGACAGCGAGTTCGCCCAGGTAATAGGCGACCGGGCCGAGGGTCACCATGCCGGAACCGGCACCGGCCAGTTCGTTCTCCGCGGGGGCCAAGCGCGCGTATAACTCGCGTGCGTCTCCGGTCGATGCGGTGAGGCAAGCGCGCAGTTCCAGGAACAGGTCCGGCCGATCCGGCGGCAGCGTGAAGTCCACTGTGGATTCCAGACCGTGTTGGACGTAAAGGCAATGCCTGGCCAGCGGAAGCAGGCCACGGTCCACTCCGGACATTCCGCTGCCGGGCAACCGGGCCGCGGCGCCGCGGTAGGCGGCTTCCGCGGCAGCGACCGGACCGGTGACGGCCAGGCGGAGCGCGCGGTACCACTCGGTGAACACGCTGACGAGCGGGAGGTCGTACTGCTCCCCCAGCCGATCCGCCGCGGCCGCGTGGGTGTCGGCGGCCACGAAGTCGGCTAGCGCGGAACGAGCCTGCATCAGTATCAGGTGACCGAGCACTTCGAAGGTCACCAGACGGTGCCGAGCAGCCAGTTCGACCAGTTCCTCGCCGATCCGGGCGCGTTCTGGAGCCAGACCAGCGCGGGTGAAGGTCTGCGTCCAGCGTGCGTTCAACGCCAACGCCAGCAACGCCGGATCCTCGGCGGACCGCGCCAGTTTCTCCGCTTCGACAGCGGCGTCGTGGGCGCATTGACCGCCTTCGTTGCGCAGTTCCAACGCGACGGTCGCCAGCAGCCGGGCGCGGACGAGCGGATCGGTGGTGTGCACGCGTTCGGCGGCGCCGGCGATGCGGCGGGCCAGCGCGGGGTCGTCGTTTTCAGTCCAGATTCCCGGCACGTCGAAGGCAGTCAAAACCCGGATGGTCAAAGCGGAATCGTCGCCAGCCAGGTCCAACGCCTCGGCGCGGTAGCGGCGTGCGGCGGCGAGTGAGCCGGTGAACGCGGATGTCCGGGCGAGGCCCATCAGCAATTCCACCGTACGCGGGCCTTGCGCCAAAGCCGCTTGCCAGAGCCGAAGTGCTTCGTGCGGCGCGAAATCTCGTTCGGCGCGTTCTGCGGCTGCTTGCGCGTAGGCAGTGCCACGGTCGTCTCCGGCGAGCAGGAAATGTTGGGCCAGTAAGGAAATCTCGGACGGTCGGCGGCTTGCCAAAGCCTCGCCGACTTCGCGGTGCAGCTGTGCGCGTCGAGCGAGCGAAAGATCGTTATAGACAGCATCACGGACGAGCGCATGCGCGAACCGGAACGCGCGCGGTCCGCTTTCGCAGAGAAACCCTGCCTGCACAGCAGTTTCCAGTTCGTCGAGGACATCGCCGAGCAGGCCGAGGTCGACGTCCGCGCCGATCACCGCAGCCTTGCCGAGCACCGCGCGCACGTGGTCGGGCAACGCGGCGATCCGGTTCCGGACAACGTCGCGCACTCCGTCCGGCAGGTCGCCTTCGGCATCCAGCGCGCGGGCGAGTTCCTTGACGAAGAACGGGTTTCCGCCAGATCGCCGGTGAATCACCGCGGCGGACTCGGGACCCACCAATTCGGCCACCGCCTCGACCGAAAGCCCGCCCAGATACAGCCGGACCGGGTCGGCGCGCGCGAGTCTGCCCAACGCCGCGGTCAGTTCCGCGGAGACTTCGGTGGTCCGATACGTCGCGATCAACAGCACCGGAGCCGCGGTCATCGACGTCAACAGCGCCAGGGTTTCCTCGCCCGCCCACTGCACATCGTCCAGCACGAGCAGCAGCGGACCCCGGCGAGCCACCTCCGCGATCCGCGCGGTCACCGCCTGATGCCACTCGAAGCGCGCCACCGCTGGATCGCCGTCCGCAGAGCGCGGCGGGACCGGTTCGCCGAGCGCGGCGAGGATCCGCGTCCAGGGCCAGGCGGGCGGCACCCCGGCACCGTCCGGATTCACGCCCCACGCCGTGGTCCAGCCCAGCCGCGCGGCGAATTCCTCGACCAGCGCCGTCTTGCCCGCGCCTGCCTCGCCGGACACCAGCACGAGCCGGAATCGCTTGCGGTCAGCCACTTCCGCGGCGACCTCAGCGAGCCGGGCCAGCTCCGGATCTCGCCCGGCGAGCCGCCCGGGTACGGACGGCGCCAACTGCGGAGCCTGCGCCAGGATGTCCTGCTCCACCTGCCGCAACGCCGGACCAGGGTCAACTCCAAGCTCCGCCGCCAGCCCGGCCCGCGCCCGGCGCAAAGCGGCAAGCGCGTCACCCTGACGTCCAGCGCGGTACAGCGCGAGCGCCAGCAATCGCCACGCCTCCTCGCGCAGCGGATGAGCGTCCACAAGGGACTCCAGATCCGGCACGGCTTCGGCAGCCCGGCCGAGATCCAGCAAACCAGCTGCCCGACGCTCCAGCGCGAGCAACCGCAGTTCGTCCAGTCGCGACCGTTCGGCACGCGCCCACGGCTCGTCGGCGAACTCCGCGTACGGCTCGCCCCGCCACCAACCGAGCGCCTCGTCCAACTGCGCGACCGACGGTGTACCGCGCAGCAATGCCTCGAACCGCCACGCGTCGACCTGCTCAGGTTCAGCACGCAGCGCATACCCCGGTCCAGCGGTGACCAGCAGCTTCGCGGGCGTCCGCGGCGGACGGTCCGGTTCGAGCGAACGCCGTAACGCGCCGACGAACGTCTGCACCGCACCGACCGCGCCCGCCCGAGGCTCGGCCCACAACGCGTCGACCAGCGCGTCCGTCGACACCACCTGCCCGCGGGCGACAAGCAGGCGCGCGAGCATCGCACGATGCCGCGGCCCGGGCAACGCCACCGGCCCGCGCGCGTCATAGGCCGCCAACGGGCCCAGCACCGAGAACGAGATGGTCATCAGTTCCGTACTGTAATCAGCTCGCTCGTTGCTGATCGGTTGCTGATCGGCCCGGCGCACGCTGGGTCGCATGAACTTCGATTACCAGCGGGTGCCCGTCGCCGACGGCGTGTCCCTCAACGTGGCGGTCGCGGGCTCCGGCTCGCCGGTCGTCCTTCTGCACGGCTTCCCGCAGACCCATCTGATGTGGCGCCACGTCGCCGCCGACCTCGCCGCCGACCACACCGTGCTGTGCCCTGACCTGCGCGGATACGGCGACAGCGACAAGCCGGCCGACGAGGGCGAGACCTACTCGAAGCGCACCATGGCCGCCGACGTCGTCGCCCTCGCGCGCGCCTTCGGCCACGAGAAGTTCGCGCTCGCCGGACATGACCGCGGCGCGCTCGTCGCGATCCGGGCCGGCCTCGACCACCCGGGCCACGTGTCCCACCTGGCCATCCTCGACGTGCTGCCGACGCTGGACATGTGGGACGTGCTACACGGCGTCACCGCGTCCGTCGCCTTCCACCTCTACCTGATGGCGCAGCCGCCCGGTCTGCCCGAGCAGCTGATCAGCGGCGCGCCGGACGCGTTCTTCAGCTACTTCCTCGACCAGTGGGGCGCGGACCCGGAGTCCATTCCGGCCGACATCCGCGCCCGGTACCTCGAAGCGAGCCGGAACGCCGTCCCATCGATCGTCGCCGACTACCGCGCTTCCGCGGGCATCGACATCGAACACGACCGCGCCGACCGCGCCGCGGGCAATCAGCTGAAGATGCCGGCCACGGTGATTCAGCAGGATTGGGGTGTCGCACTGGGCTACGACGCCGCCGCGCTCTGGCGCGCGTGGGCACCGGACCTTGTGCACGAAACCGTACACAGTGGACATTTCATGGCCGAGACTTCCCCTGCCAGCGTTACGAAATCGCTGCGGGACCTGCTCGCGCGCTGACCCGCCGAAAGTCGTGCCCCGGACGAGTGGTCGCCAGTTATTCACCCACCGATCGCTCTCCGGGACACCTTCGCCGTGGCACGGTCTATGCCGCTCCCACCTGAGCGCGTTTCCCGACCGATCTTGGAGGACCTGTGTTCGGCAAGCGGATCGTGGCCGCCGTCGCGACGGCAATTCTCGGTGCGGCGACCGCCGCCCAACCCGCCTCAGCAGCGGCGTCCGTGCCCACCTTCGACCACGTCGTGCTCGTGATGTTCGAGAACGAATCGTCGACGTCGATCGACTCGACAACCGCGCCCTATTTCGCGTCACTCGCCGCGCAAGGCGCGAACTTCACCGACTCGCACGCCCTGACGCACCCAAGCCAGCCGAACTACGTCGCACTGTTCTCGGGCGACACCCAGGGCGTCACCGACGACACCTGCCCGCAAAACCTCGGCGCAGTGGACAACCTCGGTTCGCAGCTCGCCGGCGCGGGGAAAACCTTCACCGGCTACTCGGAGTCCATGCCGTCCGACGGCTACACCGGCTGCTCGTCCGGCGAGTACCGGCGCAAGCACAACAGCTGGGTCGACTTCTCGAACGTGCCCGCGTCGAGCAACCTGCGCTATTCCCGGTTCCCGACGGATTACTCGCAGCTGCCCAGCGTCGCGTTCGTGACCCCGAACATGTGCAACGACATGCACGACTGCTCGGTCGGCACCGGCGACACCTGGCTGAAGAACAACCTCGACGGCTACGCACAGTGGGCCAAGACGCACAACAGCCTGCTGATCGTGACGTTCGACGAGGACGAAGGCACCTCGACGAACCAGATCTACACGTCGTTCACCGGCGCGCACGTGAAGCAGGGGGACTACGCGGAGACGATCAACCACTACACCGTCCTGCGCACCATGGAGGCCGCCAACGGTCTCCCCGGCCTCGGCAACGCGGCGAACGAGACGCCGATCACCGACGCCTGGCAGTGACGCGCACCGGTCGCGACCGCCACGCCGCGGCCGCGGCCGGGGTGCGCCCAGCTGTGCCGAACTGGAATGTCAGACTGGTCCGACCAGCGGATCTGACAACCAGGGAGAGCAATGGGCGACGGGCAATCTGCCGCCGAGGTGCTCTCCGCGGAACTGGCCGCACTGCGCGCGCGGGCCGGGAATCCGTCGTTCCGCAAGATGGCCGACCGCTCCGGGCGGATCTCGCACACCACGCTGCACGAGGCGGTCCGCGGCACCCGGTTCCCGTCGTGGGACACCACGCGCGAGTTCGTCCGGGCCTGCGACGCGGACGAACAGCAGTGGCGGCGACGCTGGGAAGAGCTGAAGGGCGTCCCTCCGGAACCCGCCGTGCCCGTCGTCGATGCGGCCGAGGCCGCCATCGTCAATACGGCGGCGGAACCGGTGCTGATCAGCGCGGAACCGGACGTCCCGGACAAGCCCCGGCGCCGTCGTAAGTACGCACTGGCCGCGGTCGCGTCCGTCGTCGTGCTGGTCGCCGCGGTCGGCGCGATCGTGGTGCCGAAGCTGAAGAGCGGCAGCCTGGTCGACGTCGGCGCGCGCGTTCCCGGCGACAACTCCCTGTTCGTCGGCGACGTGACCGTGCCCGACGGCACAGTGCTCCACGTCGGCGAGACCGTCCAGAAGGTATGGGAGCTGCAGAACACCGGCTCGGTGGCCTGGCACCAGCGCTACCTCCAGCGGATGGACCTGCCGCCGAGCCCGGGAACGTGTCGCACCCCGGACCGGGTGCTGATCGGCGACACCCCGCCGGGCGATCACGTGATGGTGAGCGTTCCGCTGACCGCCTCGCCCGCGCCGGGGCGCTGCTGGATCGGCTGGAAGATGGTCGACGCGAACGGCGCGGAGTTCTTCTCCACGCGCCGTCCGGTGTACGTACTGGTGACGGTCGTCTCCTGACCCGTGTCAGATTCTGTAAGACCTGGTCACCGGGGTACCGAACACCCTGGTCCGCTGGCAAGGATGAGTCCCGCTGGGGGTCGGTCCGTGGCAGCTGCGGTCAGCGCTGCCACGGACCGCCGCGTTCAGGCCGGACGCCGGAAGGTGGTCCGGTAGGCGCTCGGCGACACCCCGAGCGCGGCTTGCAGGTGCTGGCGCAGCGACGCCGCCGTCCCGAATCCGCACGCCTCGGCGACCCGGTCGACCGGCAGCTCCGACTCCTCCAGCAACTGCCGCGCACGCTCCACTCGCTGCTGGGTCAGCCACTGCAACGCCGACATCCCGACCTCGTCCCGGAACCGGCGAGTGAACGTCCGCGTGCTCATCGACTCGCGCACCGCCAGGTCGCGCAGCGTGATCGGCTGGTCGAGATGTTCCAGCGCCCACGCCCGCGCAGCCGCGGTGGACGACGACCGCGGTTCCGGCACCGGGCGGCGGATGAACTGAGCCTGCCCGCCCTCGCGATGCGGTGAGACGACCGTGCCGCGAGCGACCTCGTTGGCGACCGCCGCGCCGAAATCGCGCCGGATCATGTGCAGGCAGAGGTCGATGCCGGACGCGACGCCCGCCGAGGTGAAGACGTTGCCGTCCTCGGTGTAGAGCACGTCCGGGTCGAGTTGCACGCGCGGGTATTCGAGCTGGAACTCGCACGCCGAACGCCAGTGCGTGGTCGCGCGGCGGCCGTCGAGCAGGCCCATCGCGGCGAGCACGTACGCGCCGGTGCAGATCGAGGCGATCCGGCTGTCCGGGCACACCAGGCTCATCGCGTGCTTGAGCTGCGGGGTCAGCTGCCGTCCGGTGGGCTCGTACTCGAGCGACGACGCGGGCACGATCACCGTGTCGGCCTCGGCTACTGCCTCCGGGCCCTGCGCGACCGGGATGGCGAAGTCCGAATCAGTGCGGATGTCGCCGGGCTCCGGCGTGCAGGTGACGACCTCGTACAACCGCTCCCCATCAGCGGATTTGGCCTGGCCGAACAGCCGGTGGACGATGCCGAGCTCCATCACGAGCATGCCGTGCCGCACCAGCACCGCGACCTTGTGCCGCTCCGGATGACGAAAAACAGCCATGGCCCGATTCTTGCACAAGGTGGCCATCGGGCCACTGTTTTGGCCGTTTCGCCGGTTGCACCCTGGCCTCATGAACGTCTTGTGGATCTACGCCCACCCCGACCCCGCCTCGCTCAACGGCGCGCTTCGCGACGAGGGCGTCTCGACGCTGCGCGATCTCGGCCACGACGTGCGCGAATCCGATCTCTACGCGATGCACTGGAACCCGGTCGTCGACGAGATCGCGACTGTGCCCGAGGACGTCCGGATCGAGCACGAAAAACTCGGCTGGGCGGACACTGTCGTCGTCCAGTTCCCGCTCTGGTGGGCGGACACCCCGGCCATCCTGAAGGGCTGGTTCGACCGCGTTTTCGTGCAGGGATTCGGCTACGACTACCGCGACGAAACCGGCCACACCCTGCGCTACGGCAACGGCGTCCTGGCAGGCAAACGCGCGATGGTCATCGTCACCGCCGGCGCGCACGAGGACAGCCTCGGCCCGCGCGGCGCGCACGGTTCGCTGGACGATCTGCTGTTCAACGTCCAGCACGCCACGCTCTTCTACACCGGCATGACGGTTCTGCCGCCGCTCAAGGTGACCGGCACGAACCGGATGACACTGGAGAAGTACGACTGCGTCGTCGAGCGGCTGCGCAAACGTTTGCACTCCCTGGAAACGACCGATCCGCTGCCGTACCGCACCCAGGACGGCGGCGACTACGACCGGCGGCTCGTCCTGCTTCCCGAGGTCGCCCCAGGTCAGACCGGGTACGGCGTGCATCTGACGGCTTGACCCGTATATACCTCCATGGTTATATACGGGCATGGCGATCCTGCGAACCACTCCTGCCGGGCGACCGAGCGTCACCCTCGAACGGACCTTGGCCCATCCGCCGGAGAAGGTGTGGCGCGCGGTCACCTCGCCGGAAGAACTGGCGCACTGGTTCCCCGCCGCGGTCACGCTGCCGGACGCCCCCGCGCCGGGCGGGAAAATCACGTTCACCTTCACCGAAACCGGGGACGTCAGCGAGGGCGAGATCGTCGGCTACCAGCCGCCGGAGGTCTTCGAGTTCACCTGGAACTCGGACCTGATCCGGATCGAGGTGTCCGCCGAGGGCACGGGCAGCAAGCTCGCCTTCACGCACGTCTTCAACCGCGGCGAACCGGACATCGCCTTGCTCGGCGCGGGACGGCACGTCACCGGCTGGGTCGCCTGCCTGGATTCCCTCGAAGCCACGCTGGACGGCCGGACGCCGGAGCTGCCGACCGACTGGCACGCGCGGATGGTGCGCTACGTCGAGGAATTCGGCCTGGAAAACGGCGAAGTCCTGGACGACGGGACGATCCGCTTCCGCCGCGACCTGGTCTGGCCGCCTGCCGAGGATGTCTGGAATCGGTTGCCGCAGCCGGAAGACGGGGCGGAGGTGCTGGAGTCGCGATCGCCGGAAGTGCTCGCCTACACCTGGCTGCACGACGGGAAACCGGCCGGGCGCGTGCAGTGGGAAGTGACCGCGGATCCGCTGGACGGCGTGCGGGTGGAGCTGACGCAGACCGTTCCGGCGGAGCTTGCCGATCAGCTGCCGGACTTGCTGACCGCACGGCATGAGCAGCTGAACGCGTTGTTCGCCGGGACGTTCAAGGTGGAGCTGGAGCCGTGGGGCGAGGAGCGGCGGGCAGCGGTTCGGCGGCGGTACAGCTCGTGAGTGTCTATGCCGGTTCTAACCGGGATTAGCACTCACGACACCCCCTACCCCAGCGCAGTGTTGTACGGCGAAAACCGCACCTCCGCAGGTCCCGGCAATGCTTTCCCTCCCAGCACCAGCCGCGGCGCCGGACCGTGCACCGCCAGCCCGCGCGCCTCGCACCACGCCGACAGCTCCGGAAAGCGGTGGTCGACCGCGAGCCGGAGATCGCCGGACGTGGTGCGAGCGATGCCGCGGATCAGCGCACGGGCCTGGTCCTCGTCCGCCGCCACCACCGGACCGATCACCAGCACCCCGGCTTGCGCGGTGCCGAGCGCGTAACCGTCGTCGGTCACGTGGACGTGCTCGGCCTCGAACAGCATGCGGTTCAACAACTCCCGCCGCGCGAAGCCTTGCGACGCACTGTCCAATTCGTACACTCGCGCCACGTCCGCCGGACCGATCGGCCGCGACGCCGGGCCGCCGTCGTCAGTGAACCGGCCGCGATGGTCGTTGCAGCCGCCGTCGAACTCGAAGCCCATCGATTCGTACAGCGGACGCGCGTTTTCCGTGGTGTGCAAGGACACCACCGCGTCACCGGCCTCGCCGAGCGCCTCCGCCATCACCCGACGGCCGAGCCCCTGCCGCGCGAACCGTTCCGCCACGACGACCATCGACACCGACGCGGTCGGCCCGGTCCGGGTCAGCACCGCCGCCGCGGCGAGACCGCCGTCCGGGGCGTCGATGCCGAATCCGCGGCCGACCTCCAGCAGCATCGCCCATTTCCGATCCTCGCGCGGCCACCCGCGATCGGTTCCGAGGTCGAGGCAAGCGGACAGATCGGCGGGCCCGAGCGAGCGGACCGAGGCGTCGGCGAGCAGCACGCTGCCCACCCTAGGCCCGAGAACGCCGCCGATGGCCAGGCCGACGCCGAAAATTCAACTGACGCCCGGCATAGGCTTTGCTGGTGACCGACTCCGAAGTGCTGACCGTCCAGCAGGTTCTCGGCGACGGCCGGTTCGCCGAAGTCGGCGAGATGCGGCTGACCGAAACCGATCCCAGCGGAACTTACGTGGCCGTCGGGGGTTCGCCGGGATCTCCGCAGTGGGCCGGGCACAGCGTGATGAGTTTGTCCGAACCGACCGCCTGGAACCGCGTCGGCGTCTACCGTGCCGACACGCTCGAATGCGTTCACCTCGTGAGCCTGCATTGGCCGGTCAATGCGCTGGCGTTCCACCCGGAGCTGCCAATCCTGGCCATCGGCTCCGGGTCCTACGACGGCGGTTACTTCTATGAGGGCGAGCTGACCATCCTCGACCTCGAATCCGGCCGCGCGACCTCTTTGCTGCACGACCGTCGTGAGGTCACCGAACTTCGCTGGCGGAATCACCACACTCTCGAAGCGAAAATTTCGGTGCTCAACGAGGACGACGAGGAAGACCTCGGGTCCCCCACCATGGCCGCCACGATCACCGTGCCGGACTGGCGAGCTGTGAAGGCGCGTTCGCTGCGGGTCGACGGCCCCGCGACGACACCGGGCGTAACACCAGTCTCGCGGGAAAGGACCCGGCGGCAGGTATGGGCGGTCGCCGCACTGAGCGACGGACGGATTCTCGCCAGTCTCGAGCACGTCGCCGCGGAGTGCTGGTCGGCCGACGGCGAACGCGAATGGTCCGTGCCCGCCTCGGGCGTCGGCTGCCAGCTCTTCGTCGACCGAGAGGAGGACACCGCCGTCCTCGCCACCTGGTCTGGCTGGAACGAATCCACCTCGATCGTCGAACGCGTCCGGCTGGCCGATGGGCAGGTCGAACCGCTCCGGACCTTCGACCATCCTGTTGTGCTCACCACCGACGCGACCGGACAGCTCGCGATCCGTCCCCATTCCGGCCCCACCGAGGTGCTGTCCCCGGAAAGCCGCTTCGACCTCGGCGACTACGACCTGTTCAACCATTTCTTCGACATCCGCCGAGCCCCGGCGCTGGTGTTCCTGCAAGGCATGGGCCCGCGAGCGCATGAAGACAAATGGGTCGTCGCCTTCGATCCGGCACGGCGGCGAACCGAGCGTTTGTTCCCGCTGGAATGGGACGCCGCCCAAGGCAGGCACCTCTTCGGCGGCCCCGGCGTGTTCGTCGACGGCGCGCTCGTCCACGCCACCGCGATCCACCACGGAGCAGGGCTCCTGCCTGGCAACTCCTGCGTCGTCCGCCGCTCGTACCCGGACGGAAAAGCCAGCTGGGTGCACCACGCCGACCACCAGGTCACCGCGATGGACACCATCGGGTACACCGTCTACGTCGCGTACAACTCCGGCGAGATCATCGCCCTCGACGCCACGGACGGCCACGAACTCGGACGGCAACACCTGCAGGTCAACGGCCACTCCGTCGTCCCGCTTTCGCTCAGAGCGGCTGGCCCGGATCGGCTCGTCATCGGCGCGCTCGACGGCCGCGTGCTGGTCTGCGAAACAGCAAGGAGAGAGTCCTACGCCACACGCGCGGCAACCGCGCAGTAGCTAAGCTCCGCCACATGAGCAGTGCGACGCAGCCGCTCGGGACGCCGCCCGAGGGAGAACCGGACATCCACACCACGGCCGGCAAGCTCGCGGATCTCTATCGCCGCTACGACGAGGCCGTGCACGCCGGTTCGGCGCGCGCGATCGAAAAACAGCACGCCAAGGGCAAGAAAACCGCCCGCGAGCGGATCGATCTGCTGCTCGACGAGGGCTCGTTCGTCGAACTGGACGAGCTGGCGCGGCACCGCTCCACGAACTTCGGGCTGGAGAAGAACCGCCCGTACGGCGACGGCGTCGTCACCGGCTACGGCACCGTCGACGGGCGTCCGGTGTGCGTGTTCAGCCAAGACGTCACGGTGTTCGGCGGCGCGCTCGGCGAGGTCTACGGCGAGAAGATCGTCAAGGTGATGGACCTGGCGATCAAGACCGGCCGTCCGATCATCGGCATCAACGAGGGCGGCGGCGCGCGGATCCAGGAGGGCGTCGTCTCGCTCGGCCTGTACGGCGAGATCTTCCGCCGCAACACCATGGCCTCCGGCGTAATCCCGCAGATCTCTCTGATCATGGGCGCGAACGCGGGCGGGCACGTCTACTCCCCCGCGCTCACCGATTTCGTCGTGATGGTGGACGAGACGTCGCAGATGTTCATCACCGGACCGGACGTCGTGAAGACGGTGACCGGCGAGGACGTCACCTTCGAGGAACTCGGCGGCGGGCGCACGCACAACACCAAGTCGGGCGTCGCGCACTACCTCGGTTCCGACGACGAGGACGCCATCGCCTACGTCAAGGAACTGCTCTCCTACCTGCCGCAGAACAACCTGTCCGAGCCGCCGGAGTTCGACGCGAACCAGCCGCCGGCCGGGTTCTTCGAGAACGTCACCGACACCGACCGCGAACTCGACACGCTCATCCCGGACTCGCCGAACACGCCCTACGACATGCACGAGGTCGTCACCCGCGTGCTCGACGACGGCGAATTCCTCGAAGTGCACGAACTGTTCGCGCCCAACATCCTGGTCGGGTTCGGCCGGGTCGACGGGCAGAGCGTCGGCGTCGTCGCGAACCAGCCGACGCAGTTCGCCGGCTGCCTCGACATCGACGCGTCCGAGAAGGCCGCCCGGTTCGTGCGGACCTGCGACGCGTTCAACATCCCGGTTCTGACCTTTGTGGACGTTCCCGGCTTCCTCCCCGGCACCGACCAGGAGTGGAACGGCATCATCCGCCGCGGCGCGAAGCTGATCTACGCGTACGCGGAAGCGACCGTCCCGCTGATCACGGTGATCACGCGCAAGGCGTACGGCGGCGCGTACGACGTGATGGGCTCCAAGCACCTCGGCGCGGACGTCAACCTTGCCTGGCCCACCGCGCAGGTCGCGGTGATGGGCGCGCAGGGCGCGGCGAACATCGTGCACCGCAAGACGCTGGCCAACGCGGCCGCCGAGGGCAAGGACGTCGACGCACTGCGCGCCGATCTGATCCAGGAGTACGAGGACACGCTGCTCAACCCGTACGCGGCGGCCGAACGCGGCTACGTCGACTCGGTGATCGTGCCCGCGCACACGCGCGGCCACATCGCCAAGGCGCTGAACCTGCTGCGTACCAAGCGCGAATCGCTGCCGCCCAAGAAGCACGGCAACATCCCCCTGTGAGGCCGCGATGACGGACACTCCCCTGCTCCGCGTAGTCCGCGGCAACCCGGACGACGCCGAACTCGCCGCGCTCACCGCGGTGGTCGCCACTGCCGCGGCCGCGTCGGCACCCGCTCCTCCACGGCGCCGTACGTCGTGGTGGGGCGACCGGGCGGCCGCGGTGCACGCGCCGGTGGCAGCTGGCGACGGAGCTTGGCGCGCTTCGTCGTTGCCTCGCTGAAGTTCTCGTGAGTGTTGGCGCCGGTTCTAACCGGTGCCGGCACTCACGACCACCTACGCGGCTTCAACGCCCGCGCTGAGCCCAATCCGGCGCGTCCGCACCCGCGTGCGCCAGCAGTTCCTCCCGGGTGATCGACCCCAACGGCCCAACGCCCCGTAGCAGCAGGTAATCGCCCGCGTCGGCCTGATCGTGCTCGATCTCGACGTCCTCGGCGTGGTAGCTGTCCGTCCAGACGATCCGGACCTGGCAGCCGCCGTTCTGGGTGAGCGCGTGCACCTGCTGGACGGTCGCGAGCCGCGCCATCGGTTCCGATTCCCATTGCTGCTGCAGGAATCGCCAGCGCGAGGCCTGTTCGGCCGCGCGCAACCGCTGATCGAGCCCGCCGGCCCGGTCCCGGAAAACCCAGAGAATCCCGGCCACGACCGCGGCGGCGACAGCCAGCCCGACCAGCCACAAGACCGTTCCCATGTCTCCAGGAGCCTACCCGGGCGGATGCTCCCGGAGGAATCGCTCGACCAGGCCATCTGTGAACTCCGGCGGCACCGGCGCGCCGGTGACCAGCACGCGGTAGTGGATCGGCCCGACCAGCTGCTCGACCGCGCTGTCCAGGTCGACGTCCGACGGCAGTTCGCCACGGGCGACGGCACGTTCGAGCGGCGATCGGTCGCGCACGTGCTGGGCTCGAAGATGCACCTCGCGCAGATGCCGCGCCAGGTCCGGGTCGTGCTGGGCCTGACCGAGCAGCGTGCGGAAGACCGCGCCGGCGTCGGCCGTGGTCAAGAAGGACGCGATCGCGGCGAGGTGCGCGCAGAGGTCCTTGCGCAGATCGCCGGAGTCGGGCGGGGAGAGTTCCTCGACGAGGTCGTCGCCGAGCGCTTCGAGCAGGATGTCCACTTTGGACGGCCACCAGCGGTAGACGGTCTGCTTCCCTACTCCTGCCTTGGCCGCGATGCCCTCCATCGTCAGCCGGGCGAAACCGACCTCCACCAGCAGGTCGTCGACCGCGTGCAGCACCGCGCGGCGCGCGTTCTCGCTGCGGCCGTATCGGTTCCCGTGATGCCGGCGCTGGCCGGACTCAGTGACGTCGCCCACGTGCGGAAGTCTAGCCAAGACGCAACGTCTCGTCTAGCGTTACGAGCACCAGCTCACTAGGGGGTTCTCAGTCATGTGTTCCGCGTGCGGGGTGCCGACGCACCAACCCGAATCCGGGGTCGCCGCAGCCCCGCGCAAATTCGCGGCGCTGTACAACAAGGATTGCCGTCCGTATCTCATCGGCACCGGCCTGGCGATGATGGCCGACAACATCGAACACGTCATCACCTACTGGGTGCTGTGGGAGAAGTTCCAGTCGCCCGCGCTGACCGGGTTCGAGGTGATCAGCCACTGGGTGCCGTTCCTGCTGTTCTCGGTCTACTTCGGCGGCCTCGCCGACCGGCACGACTGCCGCCGGATCATCCAGGCCGCGCAGGCGCTGTTCATGGCGGTGTCCGTGGCGTGGGGCGTCCTGATCGTCACCGACACGCTCGAGGTGTGGAATGCCTGCGTACTGCTGATTTTGCACGGCTGCGCGGGCGCGATCTGGGGCCCGGGCGAACAGCTGATGCTGCACGATTTCGTCGGCCCAGCCGAATTGCCGAGCGCGGTCCGGCTCAACGCCACCTTCCGCAGCCTGGGCATTCTCTTCGGCCCGGTCGTCGGTTCGGCACTGCTGCTCGGGCTCGGTCCGGTGGCGGGCATTTTCGCGAACGTCGCGTTCTACCTGCCGCTGACCGTGTTCCTGTTCCGCACCAAGTTCACCGGACACACCCGAGACGGCGGAATCGTCCGCAGGCCACGGGTCGGGCTGATGGATTCGGTGCGGATCCTGAAGGAAATCAGCGGGAATCCGACGATGGTCGGGATGATCATCCTCGCCGGGCTCGGCGCGTTCTTCGTCGGCGCTTCAATGCAGAGTTCGATGCCGATCTTCGCCCAGGACCTCGGCGCGGGCAGCGCCGGAACCGCGTACGGCGTGCTGCTGTTCGCCAACGGCGCGGGCGGCGTGATCGGCGGGATCCTGCTGGAAGCGACCGGAAAGATCAAACCGAACGTGCCCGCGGCGGTGATCAGCACAGCGATCTACGGGCTCTCGAGCCTGTTCTTCGCGCTGACCGCCAGCTACCCGATCGCCGTGGCACTGCTGGTGATCGGCGGCGTGGCGAACCTGGCGTCGATGTCGATCGGCCAGACCGTCGTGCAGCTGCTGGCGAAACCCGAGGAACGCGGCCGGGTGATCGGCGTGTACAGCGTGTCCGCCAACGGCCTTCGCGCCGGCAGCGGATTCACCGTGGGGCTGCTCGGATCCGCGGTCGGGGTGCACTGGTCGCTGGGCATCAGCGCGGCCGCGCTCACCGTCGGGACCGGCATCGCCGGGTGGTATTCGCTGGGCAGCCGCCGGGCCCGGCAGCTGCACCAGGTCACCGACTGAGCCGGGCCCGGAGCCGGTCTACCTCGTCCGCGGCCATTCCGGCGCGGACGAGGTAATCGCGGACGTCGAAGCCGTCAAGGATGGCCAGGACGGCTTCGCGAAGGGTGGTCTGGCGGCGAGCCAAAGCCGCTTCGAGCAGTGCGGTTTGATCTTCGACGCCTAGCGCCCGGTACAGCGGCAGCACGGCTTCGGTCGAGAGGGCGTAGTCGGCGGCGATGGTTTCCGGGTCGACGTCGGCGAGGGCGAGCAGGAGGAGGGAGACGAGGCCGGTGCGGTCTCGTCCGGACGTGCAGTGGAAGAGCACGCCGCCTTCCGCTCGGGCCAGCGTCTTCAGGACGGTTGCGCAGCGTTCTGCTTTGCGGTCAAGGAAAACGCGGTAGTACAGCGGGGTGCCATCGAGTTGCTCATCGGCGATGTACTGCCAGAACTCGGTGTCTCCGACGTCGTCCAGCGGGACTTCGAGGCGCGTCATTCCGGACGGCACGACGGCGGCGTAGGTGCTGACCTCGGCGGGGTTTCGCAGGTCGACAACGGTGCGGAGGCCGGATTCTCGCGCGCTGGCCCAGCCCGCGCCGGTGACGAAGCGGAGGCTGGCGGACCGGTAGAACCGCGCCGGATCGGTGCGGCCGCCGGATCGGGTCGGGGGACCGCCGAGGTCTCTGGTGTTGAAGAAGCCTTCCCACGCCACTGCCCGGTTCTCGCCCATCAGCCGATCCTGGCCCGGGTCTCCCGCTGCGGGCAACCAGCCCGCCGAGGGCCGCGAAAGGGCCGTCGAACAGGCGATCGCCGGTTTTTGTCGGTGGCCGTGGTTACGCTCTCCCCATCTCGCAGCACCCATCACCGTCAGCGACAAGCTGCTCACCAGCGCAGATCACACTGGACCGCTGCTTGTTCCACACCGTATAGTCCATGTGGAATAACCCACGTGGGGTCACTCGATCGGATCTTCTGGAGGAGTACGTCATGGTCGCGGCCAAGCTCACGGCACTGGGCGTCGCCGTGCTCGAGCTGCTGCACGAGCGGCCGATGCACCCGTACGAAATGGCCCAGCTCATGCGGGAACGGCACGTCGAGAACCGCGTGAAGCTCAAGGCAGGCTCGCTCTATCACACGGTGGACCGGTTGCAGCGCAACGGTTTCGTCGACGTGGTCGAGACGCAGCGAGACGGCAAACGGCCGGAGCGCACGGTGTACGCCATGACGGCCGCGGGCAAAGACGCCTTCCAGGAACGAGCCCGGCAAATGCTGGGCGACGTGGTGCCGGACTACAGCGACGTGCTCAGCGGGCTCGCCGTGATCGACGATCTCGGACGCGATGTGGCGCTGCTCGAACTGGAGCACCGGATCACCCGGCTGCGCGCGGCCGTGGCCTCCGATGAAGTGATCATCGAGCGGCTGGAATCCGACGGCACCCCCGAAATCTACTGGCTCGACTTCCGGTTCAGCGTGGCGCAGCGGAAGTTCGAGCTCGCATGGATCGAGCAGCTGTTCGCGGACCTCGACAGCGGCCGGATCCCTTTCCAGGACAACAAACTCAAGCTCAAGGAAAACCATGAACGCAAGACCGGTTAACCCGTGGGCCGCGCTCAGCGCGCTCTGCATCGGGTTCTTCATGATCCTGCTGGACACCACGATCGTGTCCATCGCGGTGCCCGCCATGCTGCAGCATCTCGGCGCCGGGCTGAACTCCGTGGTGTGGGTAATCAGCGTCTACCTGCTCACCTACGCCGTGCCGATGCTGTTCACCAGCCGCCTCGGCGACCGCTTCGGCCCGAAGCGCGTGTTCGTCGCCGGGCTTGTCGTGTTCACCGCTTCGTCGCTGTGGTGCGGGCTGTCCGGCAACGTCGAAATGCTGATCGCCGCCCGTGCGGTGCAAGGCATCGGCGCCGCACTGATGACGCCGCAGACGCTGGCGTTCATCAGCCACCTGTTCCCGCCCGCGAAGCGCGGCGCGGCGATGGGCGCGTGGGGCGGCGTGGCCGGCCTGGCCACGATCACCGGCCCGCTGCTGGGCGGCGTGCTGGTGCAGCACCTCGGCTGGGAGTGGATCTTCTACGTGAACGTGCCGATCGGCGTGGTCGCCATCGCACTGACGCTGTGGCTGGTGCCGGACTGGCAGCCCAAGCACTCGCACTCGTTCGATCTGATCGGCATCCTGCTGTCCGCGGCCGGATTGTTCTGCGTCGTCTTCGGTGTCCAAAATGGACAGCAGTACGACTGGGGCACGGTATTCGGCGGCATCACCGTCTTCGAAATCATCGGGGCTGGCGTGGTGCTGCTGATCGCCTTCGTGCTGTGGCAGCACTACAACCGCCGTGAACCGCTGGTCCCGCTTCAGGTGTTCGCGAACCGCAACTTCTCCGCGGGCACCCTCACCGCGACGACTGTCGGCTTCACGATGACCGGCATGTTCCTTCCGCTGATCATCTACATCCAGACGGTGCTCGGCCTGTCCCCCACGATGGCCGGCCTGCTCACCGCCCCGATGTCGTTGCTGTCCGGCGTGATCGCACCCTTCGTCGGCCGAGCTTCGGACAAAATCAACGGCAAGTACCTGGTGATGGGCGGCCTGGCCCTGCTGGCCGCGGGCGTCGGCATCATCGCGCTGCAAGCCCGCCCGGACACGAGCCCGTGGGCATTGATCCCGGCTCTGCTGGTGTGCGGCCTTGGCGTCGGCTGCATCTTCTCGCCGATGAGCAACCTGACGATGGCGTCGGTGGAACCGCGGCTCACCGGTACCGCCTCGGGCATCTTCAATACCGCCCGCCAGGTAGGCGGTGTCCTGGGCAGCGCCGCGATCGGCGTGCTCCTGCAAGCGAGGATCAGCGCCTCGATCACGAGCGAGGCGGCCACCGCCGCCGCGCAACTGCCGGAGCAGTACCGCGCCCCTTTCACCGAGGGCATCGCCCACGCCGCGGCGTCCACCGGCGAATTCGGCTCCTCCGGCGGCCCAGCGGCAATCCCGGGGCTCCCGGCGGACCTCGCCGCACAAGCGGGCCGCCTCGCCGGCGAGGTCGTCCACAATGGACTCACCGACGCCGCCCGCGCGACCCTGATCCTGCCGATCGCGGTGCTGATCCTGGGAGTCCTGTCAGCAGCGGCTTTGCGCCGAGTGTCGCCCCGGCCGCACACGCCCGCGCCGACCGCCCCTACGCCTGAGCCAGCCCGATGAACGACTGATCGCGACGGCCCCGGCTGACAGCGACCCAGCCGGGGCACGGCAGGCGACGAGAGCCGAGCGACTCGCCTCCCGTCACAGCAATGTTGCGGGATGCGAATCCGCCGCGGCGGATTCGCATCCGCGAGGCCTCCCGGCGCAGAAATCCCGGCCCGCCAGGCATCTTCCTCGCTTTGAAGCCACCGAGCCGGCTTCCCGGCGCAAGCCTGCGCCGGGAGTCTGACTCGATGCCAGACCTCGCCCACGGCTCGCAGACCCTGGCCGCGACGCCCACTCCGCCCGCATCACCGTCTCAACGCGCCGCCCAACCTTCCCGGGGCACAACCGCGCGCCGCACCCAACCCAGGTAGCGTTCGAGACCGTGCGTCTAGTCCTCGCGTCCCAGTCCCCCGCCCGCCTCGCCGTCCTGCGCAGCGCCGGTCTAGACCCGGCCGTCGTCGTGTCCGGTGTCGACGAGGACGCTGTCGCCGCGGCCCTCACCGACCCCGAACCCGCCGAGCTCGTCTCAGCTCTCGCGAAGGCCAAGGCCAACGCCGTCGTCGAGATGGTTTCCGAGCCTGATGCCGTGATCGTCGCGTGCGATTCCATGCTTTCCATCGGCGGCGAGATGGTCGGCAAGCCCGCTACCGCCGAGGTCGCGAAGCAGCGGTGGGCTCGGATGGCGGGCGGGTCCGGCGTCCTGCTCACCGGGCACGCTGTGGTCCGGCTCGACGGCGGGCAGCGCACCAAGGAAGCCTCCGGCACCCGCTCCACCACCGTGCACTTCGCCAACCCCAGCCAGGCCGAGATCGACGCCTACGTCGCCACCGGCGAACCGCTGCACGTCGCGGGGGCCTTCACGCTCGACGCGCTCGGCGGGTGGTTCGTCGAGGGCGTCGAAGGGGACCCGTCGAGCGTCATCGGGATCAGTCTTCCGCTGCTGCGCCAGCTGCTCGCCGAGGTGGGCGTCAGCGTGACCGAAATGTGGAACTAGTTCACATATTGGGACGATGTGTCACTCGGACGAGTGATCGGGGAAAGTCGACGCTGGCCCGCACCCGGGTCAGCGGAAACTCTCGACCTCTCTGGGGTGGCACATGTCCTTCGTCAGGACGTACACCAAGCCGCGCGTGTTCGCCGCGGCCGTGCTCGGCTCGCTTGTCGTGGGCGCCGGCCTCGGCGTCATCGCACGGACGACTGAAGCCGGCTGGCTGACCGACACCCTCGACCACATCGGCACGATCTTCACCACGCTGCTGCAGATCGCGGTGATCCCGCTGGTCTTCACCGCGATCGTGGTCGGCATCAACAGCCTCCGCGGCCTCGGCGGCGGCCGCACCGCCGCGCGGCTCGGCGGCAAGACCGTGCTGTGGTTCGCGATCACCTCGTTCATCGCCTCGCTGATCGGGATCGCGATCGGCAAACTGTTCAACCCCGGCTCCGGCGGACTCGGCGAGGGCGTCGCGGCCACCGCGAAGAACGCTGACAAAGCCGCGAAGAGCATGAGCCACTGGGGTTCCTGGGACGCCTTCATCAAGGGCCTGCTCCCGGAGAACTTCTTCTCTGCCTTCGCCGAGGGCAGCACGCTCCAGGTGCTGTTCCTCGCCGTCGTGATCGGCGCCGCCGCCTACAGCCTCGGCAACAAGGCGAAGCCGTTCGTCGACTTCACCACGAGCGTCTTCGAAATCATCCAGCGCTACCTCGGCTGGATCGTGCGCCTCGCGCCCATCGGCATCATCGGGCTGATCGGCGCCGCCGTCTCCAACTACGGCGACGCGCTGTTCCGCCCGCTGCTCTCGACCACGATCGCGGTCTACGTCGGCTGCCTGCTGATCCTGTTCGTCGTCTACCCGATCCTGCTGCAGTTCGTCGCGAAGGTGAACCCGCTGACGTTCTTCGCCAAGGCGGGCACCGCGATCCAGTTCGCGTTCGCTTCGCAGTCGAGTTCGGCCACGCTGCCGCTGACCCGGCAGTCCGCGGTCAATCTCGGCGTCGACCCCGGGTACGCCGCGTTTGCCACCCCGCTCGCCAGTGCGACCAAAATGGACGGTTGCGCCGCCGTGTTCCCCGCGATCGGCGCGATCTTCATCGCCAACCTCGCCGGGGTGCCGCTGAGCTTCGGCCAGTACGTCGGCATCGTGGTCGTCGCCGTGGTCGGCGCGCTGGCCACCGCGGGAACCACCGGCTGGCTGACCGCGCTGACTCTGACCACCGCGTTCATCGGGCTCGACGCCAAGCAGGTCGCACTCGGCATCGCGCTGATCTACTCGGTGAACCCGATCATGGACATGATGCGCACCGCCACGAACGTCGCGGGCCAGATCGTGGTCCCGACGATCGTCGCGCGCAGCGAAGGCCTGCTCGACGAAGAAATCCTCCACACCCAGACCGTTCGGCCGGACCACCGCGACGAGGGCGCCGCCGCCCGGCCCGCCACGGCCTGAGGCCTGGCGAGTGGCGATGCCGGTTCTCACCGGCATCGCCACTCACGAGTTGCCGGAACAGCGCCGCAGCTGGGATTTCTTCAGTTCGACGTCCGGCCAGCCCCGGAAATCCGACGGCGCGGTGACGGTGCTCGTGCAGCCCATCACTTCGCCGTCGAGTTCGTACACCTCCGCCACCACCGGAGCCGCCTGGCAACGTGGCGTGCCGGACACCGCCTTCGGGCATTCGTGCCGGACGACGATCACGTCCGCACGGCCGTCCTGGCTCACGTCGTAGAGCGACAGCGAACCGGCGTCAGAGAAATACGGCTTGCCGTAGTCGCGCCACACGCCGCCGGACTCGGTGAGCAGTTCGCCGTACGAACCGCCAGCCGCGTCGCCGCGGATCAGGCACGCGGCGGTCGACCCGTCGATGCAGCGCAGGGAATTCGCCGTCAGCTTCGCACCCAGGTTCGTGATCGCCAGTTCGAACGGCTGCTGCCCGACCTGGACCCGGCCCGATCCGCCCGCTGCGTCTGTCAGCAACACGACCGGGGTACCGCCGACGCTCACCGCGGCCAGTTGCTTGCACGGACCGTTTCCGCAGGTCGAGGACGGCGCTTCCACCGGAGCCGCGGCGGGCTCGCGCGGCGTCATGGTCACCGCGCCGTCCGGCTTCGGGCGCAACGCGACGACCACGACGAGCGCCGCCGCCGTGACCACCGCCGCGAGAACGGCGGTGAGCAGCGCGGATCGCGGGACGCGCTTCGGCCAAGTCCGCATATCCGAGACTGTAAGCGACCTTGCGCACCGTGTCCGTCTATGTTGTCGGAGTGACGAACCCCAATTTGCCCCCGGCCCTTTATCTGCCGACCGGCCCCACCGGCCCGACCACCGACGGCCAGACCGGAGCCAACGTCGAACTGCGCCGCACCCCGGACGGCCGCACCGCGCTGGTCGCGTTCACCGCGCTGGACCGGCTCGTCGACTGCTGCGGCGAACACCAGCCGTGGATCCTGGTCAACACCGAAAACCTGGCGCTGGTGCACCAGGTCAACCCCTACGACGTCATCGTGCTCGACTCCGAACTACCGGCACAACTGCGGCATCAGGCTCCCGCCGGACGGGTATAAACAGGACCGAACCGGGTGGTCCACCTCTCAATCCAGGCCCGTTCCTGGTCCGTAGACTCCCGGTTGACCAGCAGCGCGGCGACGGGCACGGGAGGTATGTGGTGAGCGAGCAGGACACCGCGAGCACAGGCGGTCCGGTGACCAAGGTCCTGGTCGCGAACCGGGGCGAGATCGCGGTTCGCGTGATCCGGGCCGCGAAGGACGCCGGCTTGCAGAGCGTGGCCGTGTACGCGGACCCGGACCGCGACGCTCCGCACGTGCGTCTCGCCGACGAGGCGTTCGCCCTCGGCGGGAACACCGCGGCCGAGAGCTACCTCGCGATCGACAAGATCCTCGACGCCGCCAAGCGGTCCGGCGCCGATTCGGTCCACCCCGGTTACGGCTTCCTCTCCGAGAACGCCGAGTTCGCCCAGGCCGTCCTCGACGCGGGCCTGACCTGGATCGGGCCGAGCCCGCAGTCGATTCGCGACCTCGGCGACAAGGTGACCGCGCGGCACATCGCGATGCGCGCGGGCGCGCCGCTGGTGCCCGGCACCAAGGAGCCGGTGAAGGACGCCGACGAGATCATCGCGTTCGCCGACGAGCACGGCCTGCCGGTCGCGATCAAGGCGGCGTTCGGCGGCGGCGGCCGCGGCCTGAAGGTCGCCCGTACGCGTGAGGAAATCCCCGAACTGTTCGAGTCCGCGACGCGCGAGGCGGTGGCCGCGTTCGGCCGCGGCGAATGCTTCGTGGAGCGCTACCTGGACAAGCCGCGGCACGTCGAGGCGCAGGTGCTGGCCGACCAGCACGGCAACGCGATCGTCGTCGGCACCCGCGACTGCTCGCTGCAGCGCCGCCACCAGAAGCTGGTGGAAGAGGCCCCCGCGCCGTACCTGTCCGACGACCAGCGCGCCCGGATCCACGAGTCGGCCAAGGCCATCTGCAAGGAGGCCGGCTACTACGGCGCGGGCACCGTCGAGTACCTCGTCGCGGTCGACGGCACCATTTCCTTCCTCGAGGTGAACACCCGGCTGCAGGTCGAGCACCCGGTCTCGGAGGAGACCACCGGCCTCGACCTGGTCCGCGAGATGTTCCGCATCGCGCGCGGCGAGAAGCTCCGGATCACCGAGGACCCGACGCCGCGCGGCCACTCGATCGAGTTCCGCATCAACGGCGAGGACGCCGGCCGCGGCTTCCTGCCCGCGCCGGGCACGGTCACCAAGTTCGTCGCCCCGTCCGGTCCGGGCGTGCGCGTCGATTCCGGCGTCGAATCCGGCAGCGTGATCGGCGGCCAGTTCGACTCGATGCTCGCCAAGCTGATCGTCACCGGTTCGGACCGGGCGAACGCGCTGGAGCGCAGCCGTCGCGCGCTGGCCGAGTTCGAGGTCGAGGGCATGGCGACGGTGCTGCCGTTCGATCGCGTGATCGTGAACGACCCGGCCTTCATCGGCGACGAGAACGGGTTCAGCGTGCACACCCGCTGGATCGAGACCGAATTCGACAACCAGATCGAGCCGTTCGTCGCGCCGGACATCGAGGCCGAGGAAGAGGCGCCGCGGCAGAACGTCGTGGTCGAGGTCGGCGGACGCCGGCTCGAGGTGTCGCTGCCGGGCGGGTTCGCCCTCGAAGGCGGCGGCGCGCCCGCGGCGACGAAAGCCAAGCCGCGCAAGCGAGCGGGCGGCGCGAAGGCAGCGGTGAGCGGCGACGCGGTCACCGCGCCGATGCAGGGCACCATCGTGAAGATCGCGGTCGAGGAAGGCCAGCACGTCGAGGCGGGCGAGCTGATCGTGGTGCTCGAGGCGATGAAGATGGAAAACCCGGTAACCGCACACAAAGCGGGCACCGTCACCGGGCTTTCGGTCGAGATCGGCTCCGCGGTCACGCAGGGAACGCAACTCTTGGAGCTCAAGGACTGAAGTTGTGCTGAATGTCGTGGGTGCCGCGCGCTCGCGCGGCCTACCATCGACTACGTGACTGAGGTTCCGTCTCCGCAGCTGCGGATCAGCGACCAGGAGCGAGAGTCCGCGCTGCATGCGCTCGGCGAGCACATGAGCGCGGGGCGGATCGACATCGACGAGTTCGGCGAACGTTCCGCCCGGATCACCGCGGCCAAGACGCGGGGCGAACTGGGCGAGTTGTTCACCGACCTTCCGGTGCCGCATCCGGTGTTCGGCGCGGGCGCGACCGCCGCCCCGGAACCGGCCGCGGCGCCACCGCCGATGCCCGTGCCGCAGCCCGCGGCGTCCGGCGAGGTCGCCGCGCGGCAGCCGGAGTGGTCGGCAGGGCAACGCGCCGTCGCCGCGCTGGTCCCGCTGGTGTGGATCGCGGCGATCGCCCTGATCGCCACCGGCACCGCGGGATGGCCGGTGATCTTCGCGCCGATCGCGCTCACCGCGGTCGGCCGCGCGCTCTGGGGCAAGGGTTTCGAGCACCACGACCATCACCACCACCACGACCGGCACCGGGAACGCCGCGAGGAGTTCCGCGCGATGCGCGACGAGCACCGGCGGCAGCGCCGGCTGGACCGCTGAGGCGGACCATGGCTGACCTGCGGCTGAGCGACGCCGAACGACAGGACGCGCTCGACGTCCTTTCCGAGCACGTCCGCACCGGACGCCTCGACATCGACGAGTACGGCAGCCGTTCGGCGAAGGTCACGTCAGCCAAGCTGGTCAGCGAACTCGTGCCGCTGTTCGACGACCTGCCCTCGCCGCGGCCGAGCGCGCTGCTGGCCACGGCCCGGCCGGAACCGGTCGTCCCGGCCGCGGGCAACGGCAAGCTGAGCGCGTTCGTGTGGCGGTATTCGGTGCCGCTTTCCATCGCCTTGGCGGTCGTCGTGCTCATCGTGACGCGCGGACGGCTGCTGATCGTGTTCGCGCTGCCGTTGCTGCTGATCCTGTTCAGCGGATGGCGGCGGCGCTGAGCCCGCCGGAACGCGCGTCGCGGCCGAGTCCGATGATGGGGCTGCGGCCGGGTTCGATCGACCCGAAGGCCGAGCGATGGGCGGGCCCGGTGTTCGCCGTGGTCGGGATTCTGGCGCTCGCGGTGTGCACCATCATCGCCGCTGGTCAGCCGCACGGCGATCCCGCGCAATGGCGCACCACACTGCTTCTGGCCGCAGCGAGCGGACTGTGGCTGCTGGTGCTGATCCCGGTCTTCCCGCAGCGCACCCGGAAACCGTGGCTGGCCATCGGATTCTTCGTTGTGTTGCTGGCCGCCGCGACCGTGCTCACGTCAAGGCTGGATCCGTTCACCGCCTTCGCTTCGATCGGCTACCCGATCGCGTTCATCTTGTTCCCCACCCGCTGGAGTATCTTCGCGGCGGCCGCGACGGCGGTGGTTCCGTTGCTGGCCAAGGGAATTTGGCAACCTTCGCCGCCATGGATCACCGCGGTTTCAATCGTCGGGCCGATTCTGTACGTGGCGTGGTTCGTCGGCGCGGAAAACGAGCAACGCCGTCGTACCAATGAAAAACTCGCCCGATCGAACGCGCAGCTGGAAACGGCGCTAACGGAAAACGCGGCATTGCACGCACAACTGCTCACCCAAGCCCGCGAGGCAGGCGTGCTCGACGAGCGACAGCGCATGGCCCGCGAAATTCACGACACTGTCGCCCAGGGATTGACCGGCATCGTCACCCAGTTGCAGGCCGCCGACCGGGCGACCGAAGCCGCGGATCGGCAACGGCATCTCGACCACGTCCACACGCTGGCGAAGGACAGTCTCACCGAGGCGCGCCGAGCGGTTCAAGCGTTGCGCCCGGAGCCGTTGGCGGACTCGCATTTGCCGGAAGCTTTGGCAGGATTAGCGAATCGCGCGTCCGGCACCTCCGGTGCCAAGGTGACCGCCGACGTAGAAGGCGACGCGCGGCCGTTGCTGCCGGAGCTGGAAGTGGCGCTGTACCGGGTGGCTCAGGAAGCCCTGGCCAACGCGGAAAAACACGCGCACGCCAACCGGATCGGCATCACGCTCACCTACACCAGCGACCTGGTCATGCTCGACATCCGGGACGACGGCAGAGGTTTCGCCCCCGGCGACCGCGGCGACGGCACCGGCTTCGGCCTGGAAGCCATGCGTCAGCGGGTGCAACGGGTGGCGGGCTCGCTGACTATCGAATCCGCGCGTGGGGAAGGGACCGCCGTGCACGCGGAGTTCCCGGCGATCCCTTCCCCGGCTCAAGCCAGCTGACCGCCCGCGGCACGCAGCTGCCGTCGCAGCACCTTGCCATTCCCGTTGCGCGGCAACGCTTCCAGCCACGTCACGTCCTGCGGCACCTTGTACCACGACAGATGTTCGCGAGTCAGCGCGACCAGCTCCGCGCCCAAGTCGTCGTCACCCGCACCCGCCGACGCCACCACGTAGGCGCGCAACGTCGTGTCCCCTGCGTCGCGCCGCACCGCGCTGACCGCCGCTTCCCGCACCTTCGGGTGGCTTTCGAGGAGCCGTTCGACCTCGCCGGGAACCACATTCTGCCCGCCGATCACCTCGACGTCGTCCAGCCGTCCGTAGACGTGGATGACGCCCTGCTCGTCGATCGACGCGAGGTCGCCGGTCGACCACCAGATGTCGGTCACCTGATCCGGGCCGAGGCTGCCGCGAGCGACACCGCGCGTGGCGAACGGGACCAGAACCTGCAGTTCGCCCTGCACACCGGCCGCCACTTCCTGACCGTCGGCCACAACGCGTGCCGAACGGCCCTCGTAAGCCGGCCCGACCGCGGACGGGTCGAGGTAGTCCGCCGGACGGCCCATCGCGTACCCGCCGGCCTCGGTAGCGCCGTAAAGGTTGACCAACCGGTCCTCGAAGATCGGCATCAGCTTCTCCCGCAGCCGCGCGGAAAGCACCTCGCCGGCGCACATCGCGCCGCGGAGCTTGCCGAGAATCTCGGCATGCCCCGGCTCCAGCAGCAGACGCGCGTAGAAACTCGGCTGCGCGAAAAGCGTCGCGACGTTGTGGCGACGGATCAACTCCAGCGCGGCGGCCGGAGTCGCACGCGGCCGCGAGAGCACCGACGTCTGGCCGGTGCAGATCGTGGCCATCGCCGAGGAGTACAGGCCGCCGGCGAAATACATGCGCGACACCGAGAACGCCACCGTGCCGACGCCGTCCGTGCGAAGCATCGACGGGCCGAAGTTGCTGTGGAGGAAGAAGCACAGCTTGGGAGCGCCGGTGGTGCCGGACGTGAACATCGCGTGCGAGGGATGGTCGCCGCCCGGCGCGAACTCCGTCTCCGGCTCCGCTGCCGCCAGCCGTTCCGCACCGGTGGTCGGAGCGAGCCCGGCGTCGTCGAGCCAGCCCGCCGTTTCCGGGTCCGCGACGATCAGCGCGGGTTCGGCGGTGCGGATGTCGCGGGTCAGATCGTCGTGGCTCATCTGGACATTCACCGGAATCGCGACGATTCCGGCCTGCCACGCGCCGAGCAGGCACCAGACCATTTCGATGCTGTCCGGAAGCGCGAGCAGAACGCGGTCGCCGCGGTGCAGCCCGGCGGCGCGGTAACCGCCCGCGACGCGGGCGGCCCCGGCGTAGACCTCGGCGAACGTCCAGGTCCGGTCGTCGGCGAGGAAGGCGGGAAGGTCGTCCCATCTGTGCAGACGGGCGTGGTCGGCGGCAAACTGGGTCAGATTGTCCGGCATACCGGCAACGCTGCCAGGACGATCATGCCGCCGGGGCGGTCTTTCCGCGGTACTGCCCGAACCGGCAAGGATTTTTCACCCCGCGTCCTCCCCGGTCGTGACGCGGCACGCAGCCGTTTTCCGGTTCCAGGCGGTTAGGCTCGGCTTGTGGAACCCGTGGAAATCAACGCGGGCGCGTACTACCTGCGTCAGCTGCGCGCGGACCGGCATCTCGACGACCGGCCCGCGCTGATGGAGGCGTTCGCGGACCCGCGGCACCGGCGGTACGTGCTGAACTACCGGTTGCGCACCCCCGACGAAGCCACCGAGTACGTGACGCTGCGCGCCGCGCAGTGGGCGTGCGACGAACGCTGCTCGTGGGCGGTCGCGGAACCGGCGACCGGCCGCCTGCTCGGCGAGGTCGGGCTGCGCGATCTGGACCTCGCCTTCGGCACCGCCGAGGCGTCGGTGTGGACGCATCCGGCCGAACGGGGCAAAGGCATCGCGGCAGTAGCGCTTTCGGCCGCGATCCAGTTCGGATTCGCCCGCTTGGGGCTGCACGAAATCGCTTACCGGCACGACGAAAGCAACACCGCGTCCGCGATTGTCGCCGGGCGCGCCGGGTTCAGCCGAGTCGGGCCCGAGGAGCGGCCCTCGCCCAGCGGGGAGACGCTCATCCGCTGGGTGCTCAAGCCCTCGTGAGTGCCGGTTCTTCCCGGCACCCACGAGGAAACCTCAGCTGACCGGCTCGATCAATCCGGCGCGAGCCTCCGGCGCGGCCGCCCGCAACGCGTCCGCCGACTCGTCCGTCGGCTGCAACTGCGAATCCCGCTCCGCCTCGACCCGCGCCCGGTAGACCTCGACCTCGCGCTTGGTCGTTTCCTCCGACCAGCCCAGCACGCCGGCCACCAGCTGGGCGACCTGCTCGGCGCAGTCGACGCCGCGGTGGGCGTACTCGATGGAGATCCGCGTGCGCCGGGCGAGGACGTCCTCCAGGTGCAGCGCACCCTCGTGGCTGGCCGCGTACACAACCTCCACGCCGAGGTAATCCGGCGCCGACTCGATCGGCTTGAGCAATTCCGGCCGGTCCGCCGCGAGCGCCAGCACCTCGTGCACCAGCGAGCCGTAGCGGTCGAGCAGGTGCCGCACGCGGTACGGGTGCAGCCCGTGCTCCGCGGCCAGGTGATCGGCCTGGTTGACCAGCGCGTGGTAGCCGTCCGCGCCGAGCAGCGGGACCTTGTCGGTGATCGACGACGGCGGGCGGCCCGGCAGGTCGACCACCGCGGCGTCGACGGCGTCGGCCGCCATCACCCGGTACGTCGTGTACTTGCCGCCCGCGATCGCGACCAAGCCCGGCGCGACCCGCGCGACCGCGTGCTCGCGCGACAGCTTCGACGTCTCTTCGCTCTCGCCGGCCAGCAGCGGACGCAGGCCCGCGTACACGCCTTCGATGTCGTCGTGCGTCAGCGGCGTCGCGAGCACCGAGTTCACGTGTTCGAGCAGGTAGTCGATGTCGTGCTTGGTGGCCGCCGGATGCGCGAGGTCGAGATTCCAATCGGTGTCGGTGGTGCCGACGATCCAGTGGTTGCGCCACGGGATGACGAACAGCACCGACTTCTCGGTGCGCAGGATCATCCCCGACTCCGACACGATCCGATCGCGCGGAACGACGATGTGCACGCCCTTGCTGGCGCGCACGCGGAACCGGCCGCGGCCGCCGGACAGCCGCTGCAGTTCGTCGGTCCACACGCCGGTGCAGTTGACCACCGCCCCGGCGTGGATCTCGGTCTCGCGGCCGTCCTCGACGTCGCGCACGCGCACGCCGGAAATCCGGTCCGCCTCGCGCAGGAAGCCGACGACCTGGGTGGAGGTCCGGACCACCGCGCCGTAATGCGCGGCGGTGCGCGCGACGGTCATCGTGTGCCGGGCATCGTCTGACTGCGCGTCGTAATACCGGATGCCGCCGATCAGCGCCGACCGTTTGAGCGCGGGGACCATTCGGAGGGCACCCGCGCGGGTGAGATGTTTCTGGCCTGGCACCGAGCGGGCGCCGCCCATCGTGTCGTACATCAGCAGCCCGGCGGCGGTGTACGGACGCTCCCAGATCCGGTGCGTCAGCGGGTACAGGAAGCTCACCGGCTTCACCAGGTGCGGCGCGATCTTCGTCAGCATCAGCTCGCGCTCGTGCAGCGCTTCGCGCACCAAGCCGAACTCAAGCTGTTCGAGATACCGCAGGCCGCCGTGGAAGAGCTTGCTCGACCGGCTCGACGTGCCGGACGCCAGGTCGCGGGCCTCGACGAGAGCCACCCGCAGGCCGCGGGTCGCCGCGTCGAGCGCGGTGCCCGCGCCGACGACGCCGCCGCCGATCACGACCAGGTCGAAGGTCTCGTCGCCGAAGCGCCGCCAGGATTCCTCCCGGCCCGCCGGACCCAGCCGGGCCGGGTCGCTGCCGTTCTGCGGGTTCGTCACCACTCGTTCCTCCTCGTGCTCCACCTTCCCCAGCATCGCACGCTTGCGTGATCGTCTGCTGACCCCGAGGTGACACGTGTGGCGGAACCCATGACGATCATGGTCACATTGGTTCGCCCGGCTTATGGATTGCGCGCGTACGCGGCGGTAACGTGCCGCGAACTGGGGTCGGCTACGGGGCTGTGGCCGGACGTGATCGGCCCTGCACAGACTGTCCAGTGTGGAGGTGCGGGAAGCGTGAGTTTGAGTCCGGGCGCGATCATCGTCTGGGAGCTGCTGGGTACAGCGGTGCTCCTGTTGCTGGGCAACGGCGTGGTCGCCAACGTCGTGCTGCGCAAGAACAACGGCTTCCAAGCCGGAACCCTGTTCATCACTTTCGGGTGGGCTTTCGGCGTGTTCGCCGGCGCCAGCCTCGCCGCGCCGACCGGCGCGCACCTGAACCCGGCGGTCACGCTCGGCCTGGCCATTTCGGGCAAGGTTTCGTGGGCGGACGTGCCGTTCTACCTGATCGGCGAAATGCTCGGCGCGATTCTCGGCGCCGTGCTGTGCTGGCTGACCTACAAACTGCAGTTCGACGACCATCCGAATCCGGAGGAGACGCTGGGCATTTTCTCCACCGCCCCGCAGATCCGGAACAAGGCGTGGAACCTGGTGACCGAGATCATCGGCACCTTCGTGCTGGTCGGCTGGATCCTGCTGACCCCGGCGTTCAAGACGGCCGCGGACGGGACGCCGACCTTCGGCAACACCGCGCTCGGCTACGCCGGGGTGTCGTTCGTCGTGCTGGTGATCGGCATTTCCCTCGGCGGGCCGACCGGCTACGCCATCAACCCGGCCCGCGACCTCGGCCCGCGCATCGCGTACGCGTTCCTGCTGCCGATCAAGGGCAAGCGCGACCCGGACTGGAACTACTCGTGGGTGCCGGTCCTCGGTCCGCTCGTCGGCGCCGCGCTGGCGGCGCTGGTGTACCTGGCCGTGCACAACCTGACCTGATCCAGCTTTCCGGAGGGAATCCATGACTTCGTATGTCGCCGCGATCGACCAGGGCACCACGTCGACGCGTTGCATGATCTTCGACCACTCCGGCCGTGTCGTCGCGGTCGACCAGCGCGAGCACGAGCAGATCTTCCCGAAAGCGGGCTGGGTCGAGCACAACGCCGAGGAGATCTGGGAAAACACCCGCGCGGTCGCGGCGGGCGCGCTCGCCAAGGCCGACCTGCGGCCGACCGACATCGCCGCGGTGGGCATCACCAACCAGCGCGAGACGGCGCTCGTGTGGGACCGCAACACCGGAAAGCCGGTGTACAACGCGATTGTCTGGCAGGACACCCGCACCGACAAGATCGCGGGCGAACTGGGAGCGCTCGGCGGCGGCCAGGAGCGCTACCGCTCGAAGACCGGTCTCCCGCTCGCGACGTACTTCTCCGGCCCGAAGATCAAGTGGATCCTCGACAACGTCGAGGGCGCGCGGGCCAGGGCCGAGGCGGGCGATCTGGTGTTCGGCAACATGGACACCTGGGTGCTGTGGAACATGACCGGCGGCACCGACGGCGGCGTGCACGTGACGGACCCGACGAACGCGTCGCGCACGCTGCTGATGGACCTCGACACCCTGCAGTGGGACGAGGACATCGCGGCGGAGATGGGGATCCCGCTGTCGATGCTGCCGGAGATCCGGTCGTCGTCGGAGGTGTATGGCAAGGTCCGCCCGCGCGGGGCTCTCGCGGAAGTGCCGATCGCGGGCATCCTGGGCGACCAGCAGGCGGCGACGTTCGGCCAGGCGTGCCTTTCGCCGGGCGAGGCCAAGAACACCTACGGCACCGGCAACTTCGTGCTGCTGAACACCGGCACGGAGAAGGTGTTGTCGGAGAACGGCCTGCTCACGACGGTCTGCTACAAGATCGGCTCGAACGACACGGTGTACGCACTGGAGGGCTCCGTCGCGGTCACCGGTTCGCTGGTGCAGTGGCTGCGCGACAACCTCGGGTTGATTTCGTCGGCGGCCCAGATCGAGGAATTCGCCCGAACGGTCGACGACAACGGCGGCGCGTACTTCGTGCCCGCGTTCTCGGGCCTGTTCGCCCCGTACTGGCGCTCCGACGCCCGAGGCGCGATCGTCGGCCTGACCCGGTTCGTGAACAAGGGCCACATCTCGCGAGCGGTGCTGGAGGCGACGGCGTTCCAGTCGCGAGAGGTGATCGACGCGATGAACGCCGACTCGGGCGTCCCGCTGAAGTCGCTGAAGGTCGACGGCGGGATGGTCGTGAACGAACTGCTGATGCAGTTCCAGGCGGACATCCTCGGCGTGCCGGTGATCCGCCCGGTGGTGAACGAAACGACCGCACTGGGCGCGGCTTACGCGGCCGGGCTGGCGGTGGGGTTCTGGGAGTCGGAGGACGACATCCGGACCAACTGGGCGAAGGACAAGCAGTGGGACCCGTCGATGGACGAGTCGCGGCGGGAGAAGGAATACCGGAACTGGAAGAAGGCGGTGACGAAGACCTTCGACTGGGTGGAGGACTGATACTTCCGGTCGCCGCTGCCTGACCGGCGGTTCAACGACGGCTTACCGCCTGCCTGGGTGACAGGTCGTGAGGGGAGCCTTGAGGGAATCCGATTCCCTCAAGGCTCCCCTCACGTACTTCTGGCCAGCGCTGCCCAGCCCGCCGCCACGTCGGTACGACACCAGCTCAGCTCGGCAGGACTGCGGCCGAGTCGGCTTGCTCCGCCCAGCACCGCATGACCGCCGCGCGGCCCCGCTCAGCACCGCGTGACCACCGCGCCATCACCCAGCACGGCGTGACTGCCGCACGCCCCTGCTCAACACCGCATGGCTGCCACGCGGCTCAGCTCAGCACCGCACAACCACCGCGCGGCCTCGCTTAGCAACGCGCGGCCCCCACCCAGCACCGCTCAGCAACGCATGACCGCCCGCGCCCCCACCCAGCACCGCGTGGCCACCGCACGGCCCCGCTCAACACCGCGTGGCCACCGCACGGCCCCGCTCAACACCGCGTGGCCACCGCACGGCCCCGCTCAACACCGCGTGGCCACCGCACGGCCCCGCTCAACACCGCGTGGCCACCGCACGGCCCCGCTCAACACCGCGTGGCCACCGCACGGCCCCGCTCAACACCGCGTGGCCGCCGCGCGGCCCCGCTCAACACCGCGTGGCCGCCGCGCGGCCCCGCTCAACACCGCGTGGCCGCCGCGCGGCCCCGCTCAACACCGATGGCGTGCTCGCCCACCGCCTCGTCTTTCAGCCAGCTCGCCCGAGCCGGTTTCGCGAGGTCCGAATCAACCTCACCCCCACCCGTCCTGAGTTCCGGACTGGGCGTTGGGGGCCATCAGCGAAAAGCCAGCCCCCTGGTCGTCCACCGCGATCACCATCCGGCCGTGCGGCGTGTCCGCCGGCGGGCTCACCACCGTGCCACCCAAGTCCGGGATTCGCGCTGCTGACTCGTCCGCGTCGGCGGTCCAGAAGTACGTCACCCACCCCGGCGATGCCGGGCTGTCCGCGGGCAACTCGCCGAGGCCGCCAACCGGCCTGCCGTCGACGTCCAGCGTCGCGTACGTGAAGCCCGGCCCGGACATGTCCCCGAAGCCGTACCCGAACACATCGCCATAGAACTGCTTGGCCGCGGTGAAATCCCGGGTCATGCATTCGTTCCACGCGGGAGCCCCGGGCGTCAGCGTCGCCTGCGTGCCGGAGTGCCTGCCCGGCTGCCACAGGCCGAACGTCGCTCCGGTCGGGTCGGTCGCGATGGCCATCCGGCCTTCGGTCAGGACGTCCATCGGCGGTGCGATGACCTGTCCGCCCGCTTCGGCGATCGCGGCTACGGTTTTGTCTACATCGGACACTGACAGGTACGTCGTCCACATCGGCGGCATGCCCGCTTGCTCCGGCGGGATCTGCCCGATGCCCGCGACCGGCTTGCCGGCGATCTGCGCCATTCCGTAATAGCCGGTCTCCGGGCCGCCGGATTCGACTGTCCAGCCGAGCAGCGACTCGTAGAACGTGACCGCCTTGTCGCGGTCAGGCACCATCAAGTCGCCCCAGCACGGTGTGCCCGCGGGCCACGGTTCTGTCCTGGTGATCATGCGTGCCTCCCAGAATTGTGCCAACCGCCACAGTGTCGCACCGGGGACCGACAAAATCGGGGGCGTCTTGTTCAATGCGCGGGGTCAGCGCCCGCCCTTCACCAGATGGGCGTACACGATGATGTTGTCCACATAGCTGTGCTCGGTCCGGTCGAAGGCGCCGCCGCAGGTGATCAACCGCAACTCCGGATCCGAAGTGTCCCCGTAGACCTCCTCGGTCGGGAAGACGTCCTTGGGCACCTGGTCCACTTTGGTCACCTCGAAGTGCGCGGTGGTGCCGTCGCGGCGGGCGATGTCGACGTCGTCTCCCGGCTTCATTTCCTTGAGCCGGTAGAAGATCCCTTTGTGCTTGTTTCCGTCGACGTGTCCGAGCACGACCGCGGGGCCGACTTCGCCGGGCGTCGGGCCGTTTTCGTACCACCCGGCCTGCAATGGGGTGCTGACCGGCGGGACCTGGACCGAATTGTCGGGGTTGAGGCCGAGCGGCACCAGGCTGGAATGCGCGTCGATGCTCGGGATGTCCAGCGAGACCGGCTCCGATTTCGGCAGGGCTGCCGACGAAACCGACGAAACCGGCGGAACGCTGGAAGCGGGTGCCGCGGTCGTCGAACCGGCCGAGCATCCGGCCAGCAGCGCGACGAGCGCGACGGACGCCGCGGCGAGTGTCGTCCTGATCATCTTTCCCCCGATCCGCCCAGGCCTGGCCGCGCGAAAGCGGCCAGGCCCAGGAGACTAGTCAGCCACGCTGGCGCCGACGCGCCACCACGAGCCCGGTGCCGCCGAGGGCGAGCACGCCCATCGCGCCGGCCGCGATCGGGAGTCCGAGGTTCGACTGGTCGTCCGCGACCGGACCGTCCGTGCCGCCGGTCTGCGGCGCGCCGGACGGGACCTTGCTGACCTGCTTGGGCGCGGGGGTGGGCGTCGGCTTCGGGGCGGGCTTCGCGCCCAGCACGGTGAACTTCGTGGTGAGGTCGGCACTGCCGCAGGAGAACGAAACCTGGTACGTGCCGGGCTTCACGCCGCTGCGAACAGTCGCGGCGCCCTGCGAGATCGGCGCCTTCGACGGGTCGTTCTGCGGACCGACCGGGTGCAGCTTGCCGAACTGCAGCGCCGCCGAGTTCAGGTTCTGGATCTCCGAGGCCTCGCAGCCGACGCGCACGGTGACGCGGTCCCCGGCGTGGCCGGAGGACGGCAGCACCCGGATGAATGCCTTGGGCACGCCGCCGCTGTCGCCAGGCGGTTCCTCCGGCGAGGAGGACGGCGGAGCGGTGACGGTGCTCGACGGAGGCGGCGTGGCGGACGTTTCAGCGGCGAAAGCCGGTGCGGCCGAAAGCATTCCGGCGGCGACGAGGGCGGAGAAAACAACGGTACGCTTCATGACACTCCCCTTGATGAAAAATGCGATTCCCGCCGCATACAACGGCGGCGAATCCGCGCCCGGCCGACAGTTCCCCCTGCGGCCCGGGCGTTTTCGCTCCGACAACAACAAGACGTCTCCGCCCGCCGCGGGGTTGCCCCGGGAACGAAAAAACCGCCGGAAACAATTTCCGGCGGTTTTTGGCGAGCCTGGATGATTACCCGGCGAGGCTCCCGTCGCCCGCTTTCGCGGCGCCCTGGGGCACCCGGGACACCTGCGCGGCGGGCACGGTGAATGTCGCGTTGTACTGCTTCCCGGCGCACGTGACGGTGAGCGGGTAACTACCGGGTTTGGTGCCAGGCACCAGGTTCGCGTGCGCGCTCATCGTGGCCTTCACCCCGACCATCTCGCCGTAGAAGTACTGAGAGAACTTCAACGCGGGCGAACTGAACGCCGCTGTGCCCGCGTTGGCTCCAGGGCAGTAGGCGAGCGCCAGGTTCGGGCCGGAGCCGCGTTGGTAGACGTTCACCTGGCCGTGCAGCACCGCGGTGTCCTGGTTCAGCTGCACAGTCACTGGATCGGGCGCCGGACCGTCCGCCGCCACCGCCGGGACCGCTGTCCCGGCCAATCCGATCGCCGCCGCCACCGCGAAAATCGCGCTCTTGCGCACCCTCGTTCCTTCCCCGTGCCACCCGTCTTCACCCCGCAAGACGCGGTGTGCGGCACGGGGTTGCCCGGACGCGGAAAATCAGTCCAGATCGTCGTGCCGCATGAGCTGGCGGCCCGCTTCGGTGATCGATCCGGACAGCGACGGGTACACCGAGAACGTCAGCGCGAGGTGGTCCACCGTCAGCTGGTTCTGCACCGCCAGCGCGATCGGCAGGATCAGCTCGCTCGCCGACGGCGCGACCACGACACCGCCGACCACCACGCCGGTGGCGGGACGGCAGAACAGCTTCACGAAACCGCGGCGCAGGCCTTCCATCTTCGCGCGCGCGTTGGTCGCCAGCGGCAGCATGATCGTGCGCGCGGGCACCTCGCCGGAGTCGATCGCCTGCTGGCTGATGCCGACGGTCGCGATTTCCGGGTGGGTGAACACGTTCGCCGCGACGGTCTTGAGCTTGATCGGCGCGACACCCTCGCCCAGCGCGTGCCACATCGCGATACGGCCCTGCATGCTCGCCACGGACGCGAGCATCAGCACGCCGGTGCAGTCGCCCGCCGCGTACACGCCGGGGACGCTCGTGCGCGACACCCGGTCCACCGCGATGAAGCCGCCGGGGCCGGGCTCGATGCCGACGCGATCGAGGCCGATGTCGGCGGTGTTCGGGATGGATCCGACGGTCATCAGCGCGTGGCTTGCCTCGATCACGCGACCGTCGGCCAGGTGAACTTCGACGCCCTTCTCGGTGCGCTCGACGCGTTCCGCGCGGGCCTGTTTGGCCACCGTGGTGCCGCGCTGGGTGAAGACTTCTTCGAGCACCGCGGCGGCGTCGGCGTCCTCGTGCGGCAGCACGCGGTCGCGGCTGGACACGACGGTGACCTTCACGCCCATCTCGGTGTACGCGGACGCGAACTCGGCGCCGGTGACGCCGGAGCCGATCACCGCGAGGTGTTCGGGCAGCTCAGTGAGGTCGTACAGCTGCCGCCAGTCCAGGATCCGCTCGCCGTCCGGCACCGCGCCGGGCAGCACGCGCGGGGTGGCCCCGGTAGCGATCAGCACGACGTCCGCGGACAGCGATTCGACCGTGCCGTCGGCGTGCGTGACTTCAACCGTGTGGGTGGCGAGACCGGGCTCGTCGTCGGCGAAGCGGGCCTGGGCGGTGATCACGCGAACGCCTTCACGCTGCACGCGGGCGCGGATGTCGGCCGACTGCGCGAGCGCCAGGCCCTTCACCCGGCCGTGCACGGTCGGCAGGTCGACGGTGGTGTCCGCGAGGTCGGTGTTGATGCCGAGTTCGCCGAGGTCGTGCATCTTCGCGAGCGCGCCGGACGACGCGATGAACGTCTTCGAGGGCACGCAGTCGTAGAGGACACAGGCGCCGCCCAGGCCGTCCCGCTCGACGATCGTCACGTCGGCGCCGTGCTGCGCCGCGACCAAGGCGGCTTCGTAGCCCGCCGGGCCGCCACCCATGATCACGATCCTGGTCACCTGGGTCCTCCTATGTCACACGTGCTTGGCGGTGGCCCTGACCCTACGCGGCGAACCTGACCGGCAAGCGAAGTGCCCGGACACGGCATGTGCATCCGGTCGCGGCGAACAGAGGTCGCTAGGCTGTGCCGCGTGCCGTTGTATGCCGCTTACGGATCCAACATGGAGCCCGCCCAGATGCTGGAGCGCGCCCCGCACTCGCCCATGGCGGGCACCGGCTGGCTGGAAGGCTGGCGGCTGACCTTCGGCGGCGAGGACATCGGGTGGGAAGGCGCGCTGGCCACCATCGTCGAGGACCCGTCGTCGCGGGTGTTCGTCGTGCTGTACGACGTGACCGGGCTCGACGAGGACCGGCTCGACCGCTGGGAAGGCGGCGAGCTGGGAATGCACACGAAGATCCGGCTGCGGGTCCAGACGATGGACGGCTCGGTGCTGGCCTGGCTGTACGTGCTGGACGCCTACGAGGGCGGACTGCCCTCGGCGCGCTATCTCGGGGTGCTGGCGGATGCCGCGGAGGCGGCCGGGGCCCCGGCGGATTACGTCGACGATCTGCGCACCCGGCCGTGCACCGGGATCAGCGGCTGACGCTTTCTCCTTGACGGTCCGCGAGGGGAACTCTCACGGACTCTGCGTCTCCATGCCAGGAACTTAAGGCGAGGCTGCGGGCGCGGTTGAGGCGTGGTTGCCCAGACCGCAGGAGCTGGCGGGACCGCGGTGGCTCGGCGAAGAGGCCAGCGTCCCCATGCAGGTTTCTCAGTAGCCGCGGCGGGCTGCATGGTCCCGGTGAAGTACGTGACGGGAACCCTGAGTCCGCGAGGGTGCCCCCTCACGGACGTTCAGCCGTTCGAGAGGCGAACCACCCCGGCGGCCTCGACCTCGCGGCGGGCGGCCCGGAACGCTCGTTTCCGGAGTCATCCACACCCGCCGTAGCAGAGGGCCGGAAGTTGTCCCCAACGGCACCGCCCTGTGGATAACTCCGTGCGACGAGGTGCTCCACAAGCTTGTCGGACAGCTGCCCAATACCACACGGCAGAGGCTCACCCACACGGGCATCCAACACCTCAGAGCGCAGGAAAAATAGCAGCGCGTCACCAAAAATGACGGCAGAAATCAGGTCAGCGGATCGCTGCGGTCAGCCTCGGATTCCGCCAAAGCCGTTGCCGCACAACACGAAATCCGTCACCGACAGCCACCGGCCCACCGCCGCACTCGGGCAGCACAAAAGTCCGAAATGACTCTCTGTAAACGGGTCGCGGCAGGGTACCCTACGGTCTAGACCACGCCGGGTAATCCCCCGCTGACACCCCCGCACGAGGGGTACCTCTCACCCGCCTGAGTTATCCACATCGGCGCGGCGCCTGTGGATAACTCAGGCCAGTGAGGCCAGTGCGGTGTGCACCAAAGTGCGCACTCCGACGAGCAGCGCGCGCTCGTCGAGAACGAACGTCGGGCGGTGGATGTCGGCCTGCGGAGCGGGCGGACCGGACCACACGCCGAGCCGGGCGAAGGCACCGCCGACGTGCTCCAGGTACCAGCCGAAGTCCTCGCCTCCGGACGACTGTTCCGTCCCGGCGAGCCCTGTTTCGCCGACCGCCGCCTCGACCCCGGCGCGCATCAGCGCGGTCGACTCAGCGTCGGACACGACGGGCGGCACGCCGCGCCGGTAGTCGAGCGAGAAGCCGACCCCGGTCGGGGCCAGCAGGGATTCCACCGAAGACGCGACGAGCGGCTCCAGCGACTTCCACACCTCGTGGTCGGCCGTCCGCAGCGTGCCGCGCAGGACGCCGTCCTGCGGGACCGCGTTCGCGGCCTGTCCGGCGTGCACCGCGCCCCACACCAGCACCGTGCCGGAGCGCGGGTCGACGCGCCGGGACAGCACCGACGGCAGCGACGTGATGACCGTGCCCAGCGCGTAGACCAGATCAGCGGTGAGATGCGGCCGCGACGTGTGTCCGCCGGGCGAGGTCAGGCGCAGTTCGATCAGGTCGGCGGCGGACGTCAGCGCGCCGACCCGGGTGCCGACCTTGCCCGCTTCGAGCCGAGGGTCGCAGTGCAGGCCGTAGATCCGCTCGACGCCCTCCAGCGCTCCCGCGGCGATCATGTCCAGCGCGCCGCCGGGCATGACCTCCTCCGCGGGCTGGAAGATCAGCCGCACGCGGCCGGGCAGTTCAGGCGCTCCGGCGAGGGCGCGGCCGGCACCGAGCAGGATCGCGGTGTGCGCGTCGTGGCCGCACATGTGCGCCGCGCCCTCGGTGGTGGAGGAGTACGGCAGGCCGGTGTCCTCGGTCAGCGGCAGCGCGTCGATGTCCGCGCGCAGCGCGACGCAACGCTCGCCCTTGCCGATGTCGCACACCACGCCGGTGCCGCCGGGCAGCACCCACGGCTTGAGCCCGACCCGGCGCAGCAGCGAGACGATCAGCTCGGTCGTCGCGAACTCGTTGCGCGACAGCTCGGGGTGGGCGTGGATGTGCCGCCGCCACGCGAGCACGTCGGTCGCGTTCGCGCGCAGCCAGTCGTCCAGCCAGAACGGGCCGCGGCCCGCGCCAAGGTCTTCCACCGGAGCCATGCTGACGCCGGCTTCGGTCAGCAGCGCGCCGGGCGCCGCGATCGGGTTGTGGTCACCTGGAACGTCCGGCCGTGAGTCCAGCACCGTCACGCCGCACCTCCTCCCGCAACACGAGCGCAGGGGAACACGCAACGTGCCGATCGATCTGTCTTACGCATTGCAGTCGATCGTGCACCATGCAGGTGGCAAGCGGCGGCGCGCTGCCGTTCGACCAAGACGGCCGGTAGCGGATCTGCGGCGAACGGCTGACGAAGTTCGGCGTGGGTGAACGCCGGAAAGCTCAGCCGCCTTGGGCCTTGCGGCGCTTGATGCGGTGGCGGCGGCCGAAGAACACGATGGCGAGCAGCACCACCGCGGCCCCGCCCGCGATGAGGTTCTTCTTCGTCTTGTCGGCGTTGGCCTTGTCGGTCTGGGACGGGTCCAGCACCGGTCCCGGCGGGGCTTGGCGGAGCGCGTTCACCTGCGTGATCGCCGTCTCGGCCGCCACGGAGACCGAGGCCGGAGCCGGGGTCGCCGCGGACGCCGCGACCGGCAGCACTCCGGTGAGCAGCACGCCGAGCAGACCGGCCAGCAGCAGTCCCCGCACCTTCGCCATGACTTCCCTTCTACGCCGTCACCGTGCATTGTGCCCGTCGAAGCGCGGGCGCGTCAGCCGCCACGCGGTGGAGGCGCGTCCGCTCGCCCCGTGCTGACGACCGTCGAGCGCAATAAGCCCCTGAGACGGTCAAAAGACACTTGTGCGGACAGCGCTTTTTCTTCTTGGACAACGTTCAAGAAGAGGGTTCGGCGAACGCCGCCAAGATCCGCTGCGCGGCCAGCGTGGCGGTGAGTTCTCCGTCGCGCACCGCTCGTTCCACGTCGGCTACCTGCGCGCGGACGGCCGGATGCGCGGTGAGCCGGTCGAGCAGCTGTTCGCGGACCATCGACCACGTCCAGTCGACCTGCTGGCGTTTGCGCCGCTCGCCAAGATCACCCGATTCGGTGAGCACCTCGCGGTGCTTGCCGATCGCCGCCCACACTTCGTCGAGGCCGCTGCCTTCGAGCCCGCTGCACGTGAGCGCCGGCGGCGTCCACAACGCGTCCTTGCCGTAGATCATCCGCAGCGCGCCCTGCAGTTCGCGCGCGGCGCGCTTGGCGTCGCGTTCGTGCGGGCCGTCTGCCTTGTTCACGGCGATGACGTCGGCGAGTTCCAGTACGCCCTTCTTGATGCCCTGCAACTGGTCGCCGGTGCGCGCCAGCGTCAGGAAGAGAAAGCAGTCGACCATGTTCGCCACGGTCACCTCGGACTGCCCGACCCCGACCGTCTCCACGAGCACGACGTCGAAGCCGGCCGCCTCCATCAGCACGATCGTCTCGCGGGTGGCGCGGGCGACGCCGCCGAGCGTGCCGGACGTCGGCGACGGCCGGATGAACGCCTTCGGATCGACCGCCAGCCGCGCCATCCGGGTCTTGTCGCCGAGGATCGAGCCGCCGGTGCGGGTCGAGGACGGGTCGACGGCCAGCACCGCGACCCGGTGCCCGGCGGTGGTGAGGTCAGTGCCGAGCTGGTCGATAAATGTCGACTTGCCGACTCCGGGTACGCCGGTGATGCCGACGCGTTTCGCGCCGCCCGCGTGCGGGAGCAGCTCGACGAGCAGCTCCTGCGCTTGCCGCCGGTGGTCCTCCCGGTGCGATTCGACCAGCGTGATGGCCTTGGACAGGGTCCCCCGGTCGCCCGCGAGCACGCCCTTGGCGTATTCGCCGACGTCGATCCGCCGCGGCAAGGTTCAGGACTCCTGCGCGGCCAGCTGCTGGAGCAGGTCGATCGCCGCGTCCGCGAGCACCGTGCCCGGGCCGAAGATCGCCGCCGCTCCCGCTTCGCGCAGCTCGGGGTAGTCCTGCGGCGGGATCACGCCGCCGACCACGACCATGATGTCCTCGCGGCCCAGTTCGGCCAGCTCGTGGCGCAGCGCGGGCACCAGCGAGAGGTGCCCGGCGGCCAGCGAGGACACGCCGATCACGTGCACGTCGGCCTCGGACGCCTGGCGGGCGACCTCGGCCGGGGTGGAGAACAGCGGGCCGACGTCGACGTCGAAGCCGAGGTCGGCGAAGCCGGTGGCGATCACCTTCTGGCCGCGGTCGTGGCCGTCCTGGCCCATTTTCGCGACGAGGATGCGCGGGCGGCGGCCTTCCTCTTCAGCGAATTTGTCGACCAGCTCGCGGGCCTTCTCGACGTTGTCCGACTTCCCCACCTCTTCCCGGTACACGCCGGAGATCGTGCGGATCTGGCCGGAGTGGCGGCCCCAGTTCTTCTCCAAGGCGTCGGAGATCTCGCCGACGGTCGCCTTCGCGCGCGCGGCGTTGATGGCCAACTCAAGCAGGTTGCCGTTGTTCTGCGCACCTTCGGTGAGACGGCGCAGCGCGTCCTCGGTGGCCTGCGGGTCGCGTTCTTCGCGCAGCCGACGCAGCTTCTCGAGCTGCTGTGCGCGTACGCCCGCGTTGTCGACCTTCAGCACATCGATCTGCTCGTCGTCAGTGACCTGGTACTTGTTCACGCCGATGACCGGCTGTCGTCCCGAGTCGATGCGCGCCTGCGTACGCGCGGCCGCCTCTTCGATGCGCAGCTTCGGGATGCCTTCGTCGATCGCGCGCGCCATGCCGCCTGCGCCCTCGACCTCGGTGATGTGGCCCCACGCCTTGCGCGCGAGGTCGTAGGTGAGCTTCTCGACGAACGCGCTGCCGCCCCACGGGTCGATGACGCGTGTGGTGCCGGATTCCTGCTGCAGCAACAGCTGTGTGTTGCGCGCGATCCTCGCGGAGAAGTCGGTGGGCAGCGCGAGCGCTTCGTCGAGAGCGTTGGTGTGCAACGACTGCGTGTGCCCCTGGGTGGCAGCCATCGCTTCGACGCACGTACGCGTGACGTTGTTGAAGACGTCCTGCGCGGTGAGCGACCAGCCTGACGTCTGAGAGTGCGTACGCAGCGACAGCGACTTCTGCGACTTCGGATCGAACTGCTTCACCAGCTTCGCCCACAGAAGGCGTGCGGCGCGCAGCTTCGCGACCTCCATGAAGAAGTTCATGCCGATGGCCCAGAAGAACGACAGCCGCGGCGCGAACTTGTCGACGTCCAGCCCGGCTTCGACGCCCGCGCGGATGTACTCGACGCCGTCCGCGAGCGTGTACGCCAGCTCCAGATCAGCGGTCGCTCCGGCCTCCTGCATGTGGTACCCGGAGATGGAGATCGAGTTGTACTTCGGCATGTGCTGCGAGGTGTAGCCGAAGATGTCGGAGATGATCCGCATCGAGGGCTGCGGCGGGTAGATGTAGGTGTTGCGGACCATGAACTCCTTGAGGATGTCGTTCTGGATGGTCCCCGCGAGCTGCTCCGGCTTCACCCCCTGCTCCTCGGCCGCGACCACATACAGCGCGAGCACCGGCAGCACCGCGCCGTTCATCGTCATCGAGACGGACATCTTGTCCAGCGGGATGCCGTCGAACAGCTGGCGCATGTCGTAGATCGAGTCGATCGCCACGCCCGCCATGCCGACGTCGCCGGACACGCGCGGGTGGTCGGAGTCGTAGCCGCGGTGGGTCGCGAGGTCGAACGCGACCGACAGGCCCTTCTGCCCGGCCGCGAGGTTGCGGCGGTAGAAGGCGTTGGACTCCTGTGCGGTGGAGAACCCGGCGTACTGGCGGATCGTCCACGGCTGGTTGACGTACATCGTCGGGTACGGCCCGCGCAGGTACGGAGCGATGCCCGGGTACGTGCCGAGGAAGTCCACATCGGACAGATCGGCGGCGGTGTAGACCGGCTTCACGCCGATGCCCTCTGGCGTTTCCCAGGCGAGCGCGTCCGGGCCCTTGCCGGTGGCGTCCTGCACGGCCTGTGCCCACGCGGCGCGGTCGCCCGGTTCCGGCGTGCCGAGCGGGATGCCGGCGAAATTCGGGATGCTCATGCGGAGACTCCCAGCTGTGCGTGGAGGCTGGTCAGGATTTCGAGCGCGTCGCACCCGGCATAGAGGTTGCCGCTGATTCCGTCGTAGGTTCCCTTGCCCGCCAGCAGCACGCTGTCCGCGCCGAGGGACGCCGCGACGGACGCGGCCTGTTCCTCGTACGCCGCGTCGGTGCCGCAGACGCAAGCGATCTTCGCGCCGCTCTCGCGGAACGCGCCGGGCAGGTCGTCGGTCGCGCCGGGGTTCACTGCCTCGATGCCGCCCGCCTGCAGCAGGTTCGTCGCGAAGGACGCGCGGGCGGTGTGCGCGGCGACCGGACCCAGCGTCGCCAGGAAAACCTTCGGTCGCTCGCCGTGTTCAGCGAGGCAGGCGTCGGACGCGTCGCGCAGCTTCTCGTACTCCTCGGCGTACCGGTGCCGCGGCAGCCCTCCGTCCATAGTGGACGGAACCGGGTCGCGGGTGACCGGCTTTTCTTCCAGGTTCGGGAACTCGCTGACGCCGGTGAGCGGGTCGCGCCGGGTGGCGAGGCGGCTCGCGCGTTTCTCCCAGGTCTCGGCCAGCCGTCCGGCCAAAGCGCCGGAGGCCAGTTCGGCTTCGATGCCGCCCGCCGCTTCGATCGCGGTGAACTCGCGCCACGCGGCTTCGGCGAGTTCGTCGGTGAGCTTCTCGACGTACCAGGAGCCGCCCGCCGGGTCGATCACGCTGCCCAGCTTCGACTCTTCGATGAGGATCGCGTTGGTGTTGCGGGCGATCCGCGAGGAAAACGCGTCCGGCAGGCCGATCGCCGCGTCGAACGGCAGCACGGTGACCGCGTCCGCGCCGCCGACACCGGCCGCGAAACAGGCGACGGTGGTGCGCAGCATGTTCACCCACGGGTCGCGCTGGGTGAACATCGACGGCGACGTGACCGCGTGCTGATGCATCCCGCGTGCTTCCGCGGCCGCACCGGAAACTTCGAGGACCCGGTCCCACAGCCGGCGCGCGGCGCGGAACTTGGCGATCGTGAGGAACTGGTCCGCGGTCGCGGCGAGCCGGAACTCGATCTGCGCCGCCGCCGCGGCGACGTCCAGGCCCGCCTCGGTGAGCGCGCGCAGATAAGCGACGCCGGCCGCGATCGTCGCGCCGAGTTCCTGCGCGTCGGAGCCGCCTGCCTCGTGAAAGGGCAGTCCGTCGGCGACGATCGTGCGGACCTTGGGGTACTTGCGGGCAACCTTCGCGGCCAATTCGGCGGCCGGGCCGAGCGGCAGCGCCTGCCCGGTGCGCGCCGTGGTGCCGAGCGGGTCCGCACCGAGCGTGCCGACGGCTTCGCTGGCCGGGACCTCGCGCTCGGCGAAGAGGTCGAGAAGTGCCTGAGCAGCGGTTTCGTACTCCGCACCGGCGTCGAGGACCACCGGCGCGAGGCCGACGTACACCTCGTTCAGCGCGTCCGCGAGCGCGGAAATCGGGAGCGAACCCTCGCCGAGCCGCAGCCAGACCGAGGACGCGCCGCCTTCGAGGTCGGCGAGGATCGCCGCGTTGGCCGCGCGGACGTCTTCCCGCTGGTGACGGACCCGGATGTCCCACCCGGTGTCGACCACACCCTCCGGCCGGGCCCCGCGCACGAACGGCGGCAACCCGGGGAAACCGAGGTCTCCGCCCGCATCGTCAGACGTGTATAGCGGCTGGATTTCGATGCCGTCGTAGGTGCGGGAGACGAGCTTGCTCTCCGGCGCACCCGCGAAATCCTCGGGAAGCCTGCCGCTCTTGCGCAGCACTCCCGCCACCAGCTCCTGCCACTGGGCGCGGTCCGCGGTCGGGAACTCCGCCGCGAGCGCGAGCCCGGGCTCGGAAGTCGGCGCCGACTCCGGACCAGCCACGTTCGTCATACCCAGTGATGGTAGAGGCAGGCCACCAGCCGCACCTGTGACTCTGCTCGCCCCCCGTACGGGTGAACTCAGGGGTAGCGGTGCTGAGTCGAAGAGTGTCGGCGGCTTGGGCCACAATCATGGGGTGCCCTCGGAGAACAGCGACCTGGACCAGCCCGGCAACACCGACAGCACCGGCTCCGCGAAAGCCGAGCCGTCGACCGGCGGCGACCAGCCGCGGGTAGTCGCCGGGCGCTACCGGCTGCGGTCGGTTCTGGGGTCGGGGTCGATGGGCACGGTCTGGTCGGCCTACGACGAGTTCCTGCACCGCCCGGTCGCGGTCAAGGAAATGAAAGTGCCGCCGGGCATCCCGGCCGAACAAGCGGACGAACTGCGCGAGCGCACGCTCCGCGAGGCACGCGCGATCGCGGTCCTGTCGCATCCGAACGTCATCACGCTGCACGACGTCGCGCGCGAGGGCGACGCCCCGTTCGTCGTGATGGAGTTGCTGCCGTCGCGCAGCCTCGCGCACCTGCTTCGCGACCACGGTCCGCTGACGGTGGAACAGGCCGCCGCAGTCGGCATCGCGGTAGCCGCCGCCCTCGAAGCGGCCCACGAAGCAGGCATCACGCACCGCGACGTCAAACCGGGCAACGTGCTGGTCGCCAGCGACGGCCGGATCAAGCTCACCGACTTCGGCATCGCCCGCAACGTCTCCGAAGCCACCATGACCAGGACCGGCATCATGCTCGGTTCACCCGCCTACATCTCGCCGGAAGTCGCGTCCGGCGGCGCAGTCACCCCGAACGCCGACCTGTGGGGCCTCGGCGCGACGCTGTTCGCCGCCGTCGAGGGAGCACCCCCGTACGACGCGGACGGCGACCCGCTGGAAACCGTGGGCAAGGTCGTGAACGGCAAGGTCCCGCGCCCGAAGCCGGGCCCGCTTGCCGACGTCATCGCCGCGCTGATGAAGAAGGAGCCGGAGAAGCGGATCTCCCTGCGCGAGGTGCGCCACCGGCTGTACCCGAAGCAAACCAAGGCCACCGTGGACCTGTTCGGCCCCGAACTGTTCCGCACGCCGGACGGCAAGAAAACCGCCGCCCACCTGGACGCCACCGACACCCAGGTCATCAAGACGGTCGCCCCGAAGCCGGAGACCCCCGAGCAGCCCGCCGCGCTGGCAGCGGATCCAGGCCCTCTCCCGTTCATGCGCTCGGGAAACACCGGCTCCGCCCCCGCCTTCACTCCCGCACCCCCGCTGCCAGCTCCCCCGCCGCTGCCCGCCCCGCTACCGCCGCCACCCCCACGCCGCAGCGGCAAGGCCACGGCAATGCTGGCGGTCGCCTCAATGGTCCTGTTCGCCCTGGCCTGCGGCGGCGGTTTCGCACTGGCCCGCGTGGTGAGCGGGCAGAACCTGCTGCCGCCGCAAAGCCCGGAGACCGGAACACTGGCCACCCTGGGCACGGTCGCGGGCTCCTCGCAGCCGCTGAAGCTGATCCCTCAGCACGCCAACGCAAGCGCAACAGCAAACGTCTCCCGCGACAGCGAATACACCCTCTCAGTCCCCGAGGGATGGCAACGCTTCATCGCGTCCCGAAAGTCGGTATTCGGCACCTCAACGGTGGTCCAGTACATCTCCCCGGACGGCCGCCAATCCCTGCGCCTGGAACGAATCCCGAACTTCTACGAAAAATATTCCCTCGGCGACGCGATGACCGCACTGCGCTCCTCGGGCTCGCAGGATTCTTTCAACTTCACCCGGGAACCCACGAAAACGCCCAACGGCACCGAAGTCATGTTCCGCGCGGTAGAACGAGCGCAAAGCAACTCCGCCGCGATCACCCGAGCAACCTTCGCGCTGATCAAGCAATCCGACAACACCCTGTGGCTGCTGTCCCTGACCGTCCCCGCGGAACAAGAAGACACAGCCTCCGCCACCTTCGACCAAATCGCCCCAACCCTGTCTTTCCCGGCAGCTTCGTAATCGCCGCCAGGCGACGAGCCGAATTCACCCCTCCGAGTACCGCCGCGCGGTCTCAGCCGCCTGAGCCAACCTCCGCAACCCCTCAAACAACCGATCCCCCAAAACGGTCCCCACCACCGCCGCCTCAACAATCCGATCCATCGACCCAATAGCGTCAATGGTATCCAAATCAGCCACCGCGATCCGATCGGCGACCTCCGCATACCGCCCGATCTGATCCAGCAATGCCTGATGCCCCAGCGACCGAATAGTGCACACAGTCCCCACCAGAAATTCCACCGCCGGATTGTCCGGCCCGAACTTCCACCCGTGCGCCCGAGCGATCGGCCCCAGCAATCCCATGGCCCATTCCCGGTCGGCATCCGAAACATCCACCGCGGACCGGGTCAGCGCCCCCTGCATCACCCCGAGCACGTTGTAAGCGGCCCGATCCGAATCGACCGCCGCCACCACCTCCCGCACGGTCGCCACGGACAGCCCGCCGACCTCGACCAGCGCCCGGATCAGCTTCAGCCGCCGCACGTGCTCCTCGCCGTAGCGCGCCTGGTTGGGACTGGTCCGTTCCCCGGCCGGGAGCAGCCCCTCCCGCAGGTAGTACTTGATCGTCGCCACCGGGATCCCGGACTCGGCGCTCAGCTCTGCCATCCGCACCCGCTCGACCCTAACTTCCGGACTTCCGGGAAAAACCCTGAGGACATCTCAGGATAGATAGTTTAACTTCCCATAGTGGAGAGCATCACTATCCATACTGGGAGGACCTCATGACCACCACCGTCGACCCGCCCGCGGCGACGTTGCCCACCGCCCGGATGCGCACCTGGCACCGTCCGTCGCTGTGGTTCGCCGCGGCGATGGGCGTCGCGACCGTGCTGACCGTCGCGGCGATGCTGATCGACCACCGGACCCTGCTCGGCTCGCCGGTGTGGGCGAAACCGTTCAAGTTCGCCGTGTCCGGCGGGCTCTACTACTTCACCTGGAGCTGGCTCGTCTCGCTGCTGAACGGACGGTTGCGCAAGATCGCGAACGTCGCCTCGACCGTCTCCGTCGTGCTGTTCGCCGCCGAGTACGTGGCGATGGCCTTCCAAGCGGCCCGCGCCCGGCCGAGCCACTTCGCGAACACGTCCCCGTTCGACTCCGCGCTGTTCCAGGCCATGGGGGTCATGGTCGCGGGGCTCTGGCTCGCCACGCTCGTGGTCACCGTGCTGCTCATGTTCACCCGGATCGAAGACCGCGCGGTGCACTGGGCGGTGCGCACCAGCGCGGTCCTCGCGCTGATCGGTGCCGGCCTCGGCGCGACCATGACCCAGCCGACCCCGATCGAACGGGCCGAGATCAAAGCCACTGGGCATTCCGACCTCATCGGCGCGCACAGCGTCGGCGTCGCGGACGGCGGCCCCGGCCTTCCGCTGCTCGGCTGGAGCACCACCGGCGGCGACCTGCGCATCGCGCACTTCATCGGCCTCCACGCACTGCAAGCGTTGCCGCTCTTGGCGTTCGGGCTCGCCGTGCTCGCGACACGGCTGCCCCGGCTGCGCGAGAGCGCGGTGCGCGTGCGGCTGGTGTGGACGGGTTCGGCCGGCTACGCGGGGCTCGTCGGCCTGATCCTGTGGCAGGCCGAACGCGGCGAACCCCTCATCCACCCGAGCGGCACGACGCTGGCCGCCGCCGGGCTGCTCGTCGGCGTCATCGCGGCGGCTGCCGCGGCGTCGATCCTGGTGCCGGCTCGGAAGGCGGTCCGGTGAGCGACCCGACCGTCTTCGCCTGGACGTTCCCCGTCGCGGTTCCGTTCTGGGCGCTGATGATCTTCCTGCCCGGCTGGCGCGGCACCCGCCGGATCCTGGCCTCGCCGTGGGTGCCGCTGCTGCCGCTGGTCTGGTACTTCGTGCTGGCGATCCCGCACTTCGGGGAACTGTGGCACGCGATGCAGCGGCCGGATCTCGGTGTCCTGCAAGGGTTCCTGAGCACGTCGTACGGGGCCGCGCTGGTCTGGGCGCATCTCATCGCGTTCGACCTGTTCATCGCGCGCTGGATGTTCTTCGAGGCGCGCACGCACCGGATCCCGTGGTGGGTGCTCAGCCCGCTGCTCCTGCTGACGATCTTCCTGTCGCCGTTCGGCCTGGTCGCGTTCCTCGTGGCCCGCAGCGCCCGGATACGCTCGGCGGCATGAGCAACCTGGAGGAGGCGGCCGCGGCCGTCATCGCCGAGCGCACCGGCGTCGAGAAGCACGACATCGCCGTGGTGCTGGGTTCGGGCTGGCGTCCGGCCGCGGACGTGATCGGAACCGCCGACGCGGAGATCCCGTTCGGCGAACTGCCGGGCTTCACCCCGCCCGGAGCGGTCGGCCACGGCGGCACGGTGCGGTCATTGCGGGTCGGCGAGAAGCGCGCGCTGGTCCTGCTCGGCCGTACGCATTTCTACGAGGGCAAGGGCATCGAGCCGGTCGTGCAGAACGTGCGCACGGCCGCGGCGGCGGGCGCGCGGACGGTGCTGCTCACCAACGCGGCCGGCGGGCTGCGCGCGGGCATGAACGTCGGGCAGCCGGTGCTGATCTCCGACCACCTCAACCTGACCGCGCGCTCCCCGATCGTCGGCGCGAACTTCGTCGACCTGACCGATCTCTACGCCAAGCGGCTGCGCGATCTGGCGCGGGAGATCGACGGTTCGCTCGAGGAGGGCGTGTACGCGGGCCTGCCCGGGCCGCACTTCGAGACGCCCGCCGAGATCCGGATGCTGCGCACCATGGGTGCCGATCTGGTCGGCATGTCGACCGTGCTGGAGGCGATCGCCGCTCGCGCGGCCGGGCTCGAGGTGTTCGGGCTGTCGCTGGTCACGAACCTGGCCGCGGGCATGACCGGTGAGCCGCTCAACCACGAGGAAGTCCTCGAGGCCGGACGGCAGTCGGCGACGCGGATGGGTTCGCTGCTGAAGGAACTCGTCACCCGCGCATGACCCTCGTGAGTGCTGGCGCCGGTTGGAACCGGTGCCAGCACTCACGACTCAGACATACTGCGGCAACTGCGCCGCCACCTCCTCCGGCGAAGGCATCCCCGCGACCTCCTCCGCCAGCCCGCGCACGGCGTCCGCCACCGTGCTGTCGGCCAGCAACCGTCCGGCCGTCTCGCGGACCGCGTCCGTCGTCAGTTCATCGCCGACCAGTTTCGCTCCCACACCGGCTTCGACCACCGCGTCCGCGTTGGTGAACTGGTCCGCGCCCTGCGGCAGCAGCAGCTGCGGCACCCCCGCGGCAAACGCGCCCAGCGTGGTCCCGCTGCCGCCGTGATGCGCCACCAGATCGACGTGCGGCAGCAGTGCCGACTGCGGCACCCATGCCTCCAGCCGCACATTCGACGGCACCTCGCCGAGCGCCGCGACGTCAACTGCCGGACCCGTAGCCACCAGCACGTCCACGTCGAGCGAAGCCAGTCCCTGCAACGCCGAGGTCAGCAGATGCGCCTGGCTGGCTGGGGTGGTGCCGAGCGTCAGGTACACCAGCGGGCGGCCGCGGTCACGGCCTTCGATGCCGGACGGCAGATCTCCCGGTTCGCTCCAGCCGACCGGTCGCAGCGGCACACGCCGGGCCCCGGCGACGAACTCCGGCGCCTGCACCGACGGCGGGCAGATGTCCACGAAGGGGTGCCCCCAGAAGAGCCTGCTGCTGCCGGTGAGTCCGGCTTCGGCGGCGAAGGCGTCGATCTGACCGCTGATGTGGTCCATCGGACCGCCGGAGGACACCCGGCCGAAACCGTGCCCGACCGCGGCGATACCGGCCTGATTCGCGGCGAACGCACCGCCTGGATTGCCCATTTCGTACACGACCAGGTCCGGTTTCCGTTCGGCGAGCACCGGAGCGAGGTCGGTCATGAACCGGGTGGGCATCAGCTTGCCGAAGGCCTTGCCGATTGCCTCGTTCAGTTCGGCTTCCGGGATCTCCTTGCGGCTGCGGGCGTCTCCGGCGAAGAGATTGGCGAACGCCTCCTGCATCGTCAACCCGGCAGCGACGGGTTCGAGACCGGCCTTCTCCAGGGTCGGGTGGAATTCGGACGAGGTCGCGTAAACCACGTCGTGGCCCGCGTCGCGCGCCGCGACGGCGAGCGGCAGCAACGGATAAAGGTGCCCGTAAGAGGCGAGGGAAGTGAATAGAATGCGCACTAGCCCAGGGTATCGGCGAAGACCACCTGGTTTCCGGATCCGCGTAAGCTGGCCCGGGTGTCCGACAGCCTCGATTCCCGCCTCCGCGATTCCGTCTACCGCTGGATCACCGACGACCCGGATCCGGCCTCGCGCGAAGAGCTGACCGCCGCCCTCGCCCGCGCGATGGGCAAGGAGCCCGGCGCGATCGAGGAGATCGCCGACCGGATGGCCGGGCCGCTGGAGTTCGGGACCGCGGGTCTGCGCGGACCGGTGCGCGCGGGCCCGAACGGGATGAACGTCGCGGTCGTCACGCGGACCACCGCGGGGGTCGCGGCCTGGCTCGCCGCGCAGGGGCACGCGGGCGGCGCGGTCGTGGTCGGCCGCGACGCGCGGCACGGTTCGGAAGCGTTCGCCACCGCCGCCGCCGAAGTGCTGAGCGCCGCCGGGTTCGCGGTGAAGGTGCTGCCGCAGCCGTTGCCGACGCCGTTGCTGGCATTCTCGGTGCTGCACTACGGCGCGGTCGCCGGAATCCAGATCACCGCGTCGCACAACCCGCCCGCGGACAACGGATACAAGCTTTACGACGCCACCGGCGGGCAGATCGTGCCGCCCTCCGACGGCGAAATCGAGCGCGCGATCCAGTCCGCCCCGGCCACCCGGAGCATTCCGCGCGCGCCCGGCGCGGAGGTCGTCGACCCGCGCGAGGCGTACCTTTCCGCGGTCGGCGCGCTGCCGCGGGGCACGACGCGCGAGCTGCGGATCGCCGCGACGGCGCTGCACGGCGTCGGCGCGGAGACTTTGCGGGCCGCGCTGTCCCGAGCCGGATTCGCTGACGTGCACCTGGTTTCCGCGCAGTCCGAACCGGACGCGGACTTCCCCACCGTCTCGTTCCCGAACCCCGAGGAACCCGGCGCGACCGACCTCCTGCTGGCGCTGGCGTCCGAAGTGGACGCTGATCTCGCGGTGGCGCTCGACCCGGACGCCGACCGGTGCGCGCTCGGCGTCCGCGGCCCCGAAGGCTGGCGGATGCTGCGCGGCGACGAGACCGGCGTCCTGCTCGGGTCGCACCTTCTGTCCACAACGGACAATCCAGACCCGTTGGTGGCCACCACGATCGTGTCCTCGTCGCTGCTCGGCGAAATCGCGAAGGAAAAGGGCGCGCGCTACGCGGAAACGCTCACCGGGTTCAAGTGGCTGGTCCGCGCGGGCGAGGGCTTGGTGTTCGCGTACGAGGAAGCGCTCGGCCTGTGCGTGAACCCGAGCTTTGTTCGCGACAAGGACGGCATCGCCGCCGCGGTCGCGGGCGCGGACCTGGCCGCCACGCTCAAGGCCGAGGGCCGCACGCTGCTGGACGTCCTCGACGACATCGCGACCCGGCACGGCGTGCACCTCACCGATCAAGTGTCGTTGCGGGTCACCGATCTTTCCGTGCGCGGACGCCTCATGGCCGCGTTGCGCTCGAACCCGCCCGCCACGCTCGGCGGGGTGCCGGTGACGCTCGAAGACCTCCTGCCGGACGCCGACGTGCTCCGGCTGAGCGGCGACGGCGTGCGTGTCGTAGTGCGGCCGTCCGGCACGGAACCGAAACTGAAGGCGTACCTGCAAGTGGTGGCTCCGGTGACCGACGGACTCGCCGACGCGCGGCGCAGCGCGACGGAAGTGCTCGACGCGGTCCGGGAGGAGATCACCGCGCTGCTGCGCTGACGGGAGAACCATGCCAACGTTGCTGATCGTGCACCACACGCCGTCGCCGTCGATGCAGGCGATGTTCGAGGCCGCGCTCGCCGGCGCGAAGCATCCGGACATCGAAGGCGTCGACGTCGTCCGCCGTCCCGCGCTCGGCGCGACGGTGGCCGACGTGCTCGCCGCGGACGGCTACCTCCTCGGCACGCCGGCGAACCTCGGCAGCATGAGCGGCGCGTTGAAGCATTTCTTCGACACCGTGTACTACCCGTGCCTGGACGCGACGAAGGGCCGTCCGTTCGGGGCGTACGTGCACGGCAACAACGACACGTCCGGGACCGTGCGGCAACTCGACGCGATCACGACCGGGCTCGGCTGGACCCGGGTGGCCGAGCCCGTGCTCGTGACGGGCGAACCGGATAAAGCCGCGCTGGAAGCGGTGACCGAACTCGGCGGAACCCTTGCCGCGACGCTCATGTGAGCGGCGTGCAGTCCGGCGAGCGGACCGGAAAGCCTTACCCGGGAAAGTAAAGAGGCCTGTCACCGGAAGCCCTGGGGGTCGACCTCCGGCAACAGGCCAGGTCAAGGGTTCGCAACGAAGGCGATCAACCTCGACTACGCAAGGGTACTACAAAGAACCGATCATGACGACCCTGCAATGGCAACCAAGCGTGCTCGATTCAACTCCGAGGGCGCCGACCAGGCCCGCGAAGCCGGGGAAACATGGATCCGGCACCGGTCCGTGTCCCAGTCAGCGGACCACCGGCACCCCGACCGGCCCAACGGTTATGTCCATTGTGGAGGGTCGAGGACGGCAGCTGATTCATCGGCAGCCGACTGCGGTGAGTGACGAAAACGCACCGGATCCGCCACTCGGCGGATAAAGAAGGCGGGCGCCAGTCCGGAGACCGGCACCCGCCCCGGGAAAATCAGGCAGGCGAGACCATCGCGCGCACCGCGGCCGGGACATCGGCCACCGCGACCTGCTGCTGTTCGCGCGTGGCCAGGCTCCGGACCGTCACCCGGCCCGCCGCCCAGTCCTCCTCGCCCACGATGACGACCGCGACCGCGCCCGCCTTGTCCGCGCGAGTGAGCTCCTTGCCCAGTTTGCGCAGTTCCAGCGGGGTCGAGGTGCGCAGGCCCGCCTTGCGCAGCACCGTCGCGACATCGCGAGCCGGGTCCGCCAGCTCCTCGGTGACCGGGATGACCGCGACGTCGACCTCGCTGCGCGGCTGCGGCGTGAGACCGTGCGTGTCGAGGAAGTCCATCAACGTCACGTCGCCCATGCCGAACCCGATGCCGGAGATCTGCTCCTTGGTGAACATCGAGGCGAGGTTGCTGTACCGGCCGCCGCCGAACAGCGCCCGGCGGTTCTGCGGCGAAGTGTCGAAGACCTCGAACACGGTCGACGTGTAGTACGCCAGCCCGCGCACGATCAGCGGCTCGTACCGGACCAGGCTCGCCGCACTGCTGGAGAGCACCTTGACCAGGTTCGACTCGGCCTTGACCTCCGCGGGCAGCTCGTCGAGCAGCGCCGGACCGGCGCCGAGGGTCTCGGCGAGCTTCTCGTACTGCTTGTCCGACAACCCGATCTCGGCGGCGCTGGCCGCGTGCTCCTCGGCCGAGGTCTTCTCCCACCGGTCGACGAGCGCGAACACCTGCGGCAGGTGGTCCGGCGAGATCCCGACGACGTCGGTCAGCGCCGACGACAGCAGGTTCCGGTCGTTGACCCGCACCGCGAACATGTCCGGCGTCGCGCCGACCGCGCCCATCAGGTCGTGGATGAGCTCGAACATCTCGATCTCGCAGTTCGCGCTTTCCGAACCGAAGATGTCGGCGTTGATCTGCCAGTGCTCGCGCACGCGGCCGCGCTGCGGGCGCTCGTAGCGGTGGCAGTTCGGGTGGCTGTACCAGCGCACCGGGAACGACAGCGATTTCGCGTGGCCGGCGATCATCCGGGCCACCGACGGCGTCATCTCCGGGCGCAGCGCGAGCCGTTCGCCGCCGCGCGTGGTGAGCGTGTACAGCTGCTGGTCGGCGATCTCCTGGCCGGACTTCCGCTCGTAGACCTCCGCCTGCTCCAGGATCGGGCCGTCGTAGCGGAGGTAGCCGTAGCGCTCCAGCACGTCGTAGAGATGGCCGAACACCTGCGTGCGGACGGACATTTCGGCGGGGAGGAAGTCTCGGGTCCCCTTGACAGGCGCAGTTGACAGGTATTCAGGCACGTCATCCAGCTTAACGACCCGGCGCCAGCGATTTCGTCAGGGGAACGCGACGCCGTAAGCGGTAAGCAGCATGGCCGCGCCGAGCAGCACCGCGCCGCCGGTCGTGACGCTCATGCCGACGCGGGTGCGCAGCATCGCGACGAAGAACCCGCCGGACTGCGCGAGCACGCCGAACAGCAGCAGGAAGCAGACGATCCAGCGCGCGGGGTCGCCGAGCCCGCCGTGCTCGACCAGCTGCAATGCGGCGAGCGTGAGGACGAGCAGCACGCCGGCGTGTGCGTGCCCGGCGCGGAAGAACCCGCGCTGCTTCTCGGTGAGGTCGCCGCGGCGCAGGACGCCGCTCAGCGCGTAGCCGCCGTACATGACGGTGGGCAGCGATACGAGCGCGATGACGGTGAACAACTGGACTGGGCCGTGCATGGTCGCCTCCTTGGGTGCGGAAGCGCACCATAACACTGTTTTAAAACAGTGTCACGAAACTGCCGGGTCCCTCTTGTCGGTGCTGTCACCCGACAGTCGAGGGAATCGAGCGGCGGAGCGGACGACGGTGGACTGCGCTGAAGTCCATGACTACGACCTCGATGCGGCGCCGCGCCCGATGGGCCGGTCTCGCTTTGTCCCTCGCCCTCGCCGGCCTTTGCTCGACCGCCCTGCCCGCCCAGGCCGCGATTCCGGCGGCGCACCAGCCGGCCAAGAAGAAGCCGGTGCACATCAAGGCCGGACCGGTCAAGGCCAAGGTGCACAAGGGCGAGCAAGTCCGGATCCACGGGCATTTCGCGACCGGCCCGGCGGGCCGCGGCGACGACGACGGGATCCTGTACCTCCAGGAACAAACCCAGGCCGGGGTCTGGGTGAACCTCGCCTCCGCCTCGTGCTCGCCGGACAACGACTTCGACCTCGGCATCCGGCTGAACGTGTCCGGGAGCGTGACGCTGCGGGTCTTCCACCCCGAATCCACCCTGTTCACCGCCGCCGTCTCCGCCGTGTTCACGGTCGTCGTGTTCTAGGAACCGATCCAGTAGGTGTCCGCGGCGGAGAACGGGCATCATGTCGGGCGTGAGCCAGCCCGGGGATGCCGCTTCGCCGCAGTTGGCTTATGCCGACCAGCTCCGCCAGCAATCGGCGACCTGCCGGTTGCTGGCGGAGAAGCAGCGCGAGAACACCGTCGTCTTCGAGGGGTTCGCCGAGCGGGGTCTGCCGGGTTCCGCCGAGATGGCGATCCGCTCCGAACGCTCGGCCCGGTTTCTGGTGCAGCTCGCCTCGGTGATCGCGGAGCAGGCGATCGCGCACGACGAACTGATGGCCGCCGGCGGGCCGGAGAATTCGCGCGCGTACGTCGAGTACGAGGCGACGACGCGGCGGCTGCGGGCGTTGTTGCCGACGGACAGTCTCACCGACTGAGCCGGCTGCTGCCCCCTCTCCCGCTTCGGTCCGTGAGCGAGGGGCAGCGAGCGCAGTGCGTGAAGCCGCCCCGGCTCGAGCGGCGCGATTCGGCCAGTGCGAAAGCCCCAATGCGGCATTGGGACGCCTCGGGCGAGCCACGCAGCCCGGCACCGGGACACCATGCGGTCACGGACGCGGAGCCTGCGCGTGAGTCAGCGCGCCCACGATGTCCTCCGCCAGCAAAAGGCTCGCCAGCCCGTGGCCGTGTTTTTCCCGGCGCACCAAAGAAACCACGTTGTTGCTGAACGCATCCCGCACTGGCCGGAAGACGAGCCGTCCGTCCCGGATCTCCTCGGCGATGTCGAATTCGCTGAGGAACGCGATCGCGTCGCCGGAGGCCGCGAGCCGTTTCATCGTCTCGATCGAGTTCGTGTGGAAAGCCGGTTCGATGTCGAGACCGGCTTTGGCGAAAGCTTCCGCGACGATGCCGTGGATGACCATCGACCGGTCGGCGAAGATCAGCGGATAGGGCGGGCACTGCGCGAGCGGGATCGGGTCCGCGCCGGCGAGCGGATGGTGGGGCGCGACGACGACGCCGAGCCGCGTGTTCATCTGCCAGCAGACCTCGAGGTGCGCGGACGGCGGGACGTTGAAGCCGAGCCCGAGGTCGGCTTCGCTGGCCTCGACGGCGCGGAGGATGTCCTGCGTCGTCATCGTGCGGATCGAAATCCGGACTCGCGGGTGCCTGGTCCGGAACGCCGCCGCGGCGGTGGCGACGACGCTGCTGGCCAGGCCGGTCATCGTCGCGATCACGACCTCGCCGCTGCCGAGCGCGTGCAGGTCGCGGATGTCCGCGACGGTCTCGCGGTACTGCTGCAGGGTGCGCCGGACGTGCGCGAGAAGCGCCTCCCCGGCCGGCGTCGGACGCATCCCGCGCGGCAGGCGGTCGAACAGCGGCTGACCGAGTTCCGCTTCCAGGAGCAGGATCTGCCGGTTGATCGCCGACGGCGCGACGTGCAGCTTCGCCCCGGCCGCGCGGATGGAGCCGAGGCGCGCCACTTCGTCGATGTACTGCAGCAACCGGGAGTGGAGCACGGGCGGACCTCCTAAGCGTACGAAAAAAGAGTACACGTCGTACGAAAATGAATGCTTGTCAGCAACGGTGTGCGGCGGGTTCTATCAGTGCACCAACGACACCGAAGTGAGGACACCGTGCCGGAATCGCCGACCTATCCCCCGCTCGCGGCGGAAGACGTTGCCGCGCAAGAAGATCACGTACGCACGATCTTCGACATTCTCGCCGGCGAGCGGGAAGCGGACCTGCTGCTGCGCAATCTCCACATCGTCGACGTGCACACGGAAAGTGTCTGTCCCGGCTCGCTTCTCGTTTACCGGCAGCGGATCATCGCACTGAACCCCGACGAGTCGATCGTGCGGGTGCGCGAGGTTTTCGACGGCGAGGGGCTTTACGCGATCCCCGGGTTGATCGACGCGCATCTGCATTTCGAGTCGCAGCTCGCGCATCCGGCGGCGTTCGGGGAGGCGATCGTCCCGAGTGGAACGACGACGGTCTTCGGGGAAACCCTGGACTTCGCCAGCGCGGCCGGGAACGAGGCGGTGGAAGCCGTCCAGACCTTGTTCGCCGACCACGAAAAGCTGCCGTACCGGCTTTACGCTTTCGCGCCGGGAAAGAAGACCTCGACGGACGTCACCGAGGCCATGCTGAAGATGGACCCGGTGATCGGGCTGGGCGAGCTGGCGCACCTGTCCTACATGACCGGGGACGCCGACGACTTCCGCAAATCCGCGCTGGGCCGCGCGAATTCCGGATTCGTGAACTGCCATTGGGGGGTCACGGCGCTGTCGGACATGCTGCTGAACTACATGCCCGCGATCGGCGTCGACAACAACCACGACGTCTGGAACGAAGACGACATCGAAAAGAGCGTCCGCTACGGCCTGAACACGCAGATCAAGTTCGGTGTCGGAAGTCCCGAGGTCATCCGGACCATGTTGCGCGCCATCGTGAAACGGCGCTGGCCCGCGGAGAACTTCCAGCTCTGCGCCGACAACATCTCGGTGGACCGCGTCCTGCGGCAGGGCCATATCGACTGGGTGATCTCGCTCGCGATCGAAATGGGCATGCCACCGATCAAGGCGATCAAAATGGGCACCCTGTACGCCGCCCGTTCGTTCCGCAAGGACCGGGATCTCGGTTCGCTCAGCCCGGGTCGCTTCGCGGACATCGTCCTCACGGACAGTCTCGCGAAAATCAATCCGCGGTATGTGTTCAAGGGCGGCGAACTGGTGGCTCGCGACCGCAAACTGCTCAACCGCGTCGGCATCGATTACTCAAGCCTGGCCAGGAAACCGAAGCCGGGACTCGCCGATCTGGTGTCCAAGCAGCTCGACCTGACGCCGATCGAGGTCTCCGCAGAAGGCGATCAGGCGAAGGTGCTGCTCTTCGACGTCTACGGCCGCGGGCATCTCAAGTTCGCCCAGGAGATCTGGGTACCGTTCCGCGACGGCGCGGTCGTGCCCGAGCACGAAGGCAAGCGGCTCAACCGCATTTCGGTCGTTCAGCGCTATGCCGACGGAGAGCGGCACATCGTCACCGGGTTGTTCAAGGGCGTGTCGATCGACCGCGGTGCGGTGTCGACGTTCTGGCCCGCCCCGTCGGCGTACTTCGTGAGCGTCGGCAGGGAGAGCGCGGAGATGTGCGCCAACCTCAAGCAGTTGGACACGCTGGTCGGCGGCTGCCTCGTGACCGAGGACGGCGAGACGACAGCGTGCCTGCCGCTGGAATTCTACGGCGTGATGGCCGATATGAACCTCGCCGAACTCGTCGACGCGACCCGCTCGGTCGACACCGCGCTCGAAAAACTGGGCAACCGCAACGAAGGCGAGCCCGTCGTCAACAAACTCCTGACCCTGTTCATCTCGCTCGACCGTTTCGGATTCATGAAGTAAACCCTCAACGAGGAGGTCGCGGTCGTGCCTTACGACAAAGACGCGGGAGTAATCGACAACGGAAACGTGGTCCGGCGCTGGATCACCTACATCGCAGGCATCTACCTGCTGACGCTCGGTCTCGGCCTGGCCATCCGGGCCGGGATCGGCATCTCCCCGCAAAGCAGCCTGACCCGCACGATGACGCTCGTGCTCCCGCCGCTCAGCCAGGGCACGTTCAATCTCCTGCTCGAAGTGCTCATGCTCATCCTGACTTTCTTGGTGCTGCCAAGAGCATTCAAGCTCCAAAACCTGTTCTCGCTCGTCCCGGCGCTGATCCTGGCCGCGCTGCTCGACTTCAACCTGATGGCGACGAAATGGATCTCCCTGGCACCGTACGCGGCTAATCTCGCGTTGCTGTTCCTCGCCGACGCGATGCTGGCGTTCGGGCTCTTCCTGATGATCCGCGCCAATCTGGTGCTCATGCCGATCGACCTGTTCGTCAACACCCTGCAGAAGAAGACCGGCCGCAAATGGGGAAACATCAAGACCGTCTTCGACTGCACCCTGCTGGCCGTCTCGGCGGGCATCGGGCTGATCTTTCTCGGCGGACCGCATTTCATCCGCGAGGGCACGATCGTCAACGCCGTACTGGTCGGCCAGTACATCAAGCTCTATTTCTTCCTGTACAAGAAGTTCCAGGCCCGCAAGCTCAAGCCCGTTGAAAGCGCAATGTGAACGTCGCGCCGACGCCAGGCTTGCCGAACGCGGCGATCGTCCCGCCGTGTCCCGCGACGACCTCTTGCACCAACGCCAGCCCCAGTCCGAACCGCCGTCCCTCGCCGTGCGGCCCGTGGGCGAACCGCTCGAAAAGCCGTTCCGCTTCGTGCTGCGGGAAGCCCGTCCCGGTGTCGCACACGCGCAGTTCGACGTGCCGCGCGTCCGGGTTGGCGAGAATCACCTCGATCGACCCGCCCGGCGGGGTGTGCCCGATCGCGTTGTCCAGCAAGGCGGACAGCACGCGCCGCAACGCGGTCGGCACCCCCGGCACCACGTCCTCCAGCCCGGGCGAACGGCTCAGCCGGAGGTCCACCTGCCGGTCGTTCGCGCGAACCGATTCCGCCGCCACGGCCTGTTCCGCCAGCACCGCGAGCTGCACAGGCTCCAGCTGCGGCCGCTCGGAACAGGCCTGCGCGGACAACAGCAAATCGTCGACCACCGCGCCCAATTCCCGGGTTCCCGACACCAGGGTTTCCAGCTCGGCCGGTCCCGCGCCGCCGCGCCGGGCCAGGAGCTGCGTGCGGGTGTGCAACCGGGTCAACGGCGCCCGCAGCTCGTGGGACGCGTCGGCGACGAACGTCCGCTGCCGGCGCAGCGCCTCGCCCAACGGCCGGATCGCCCGCCCGGCCAGCAGGTACCCGCTGAGCACCGACGCGATCAGCACCACCAGCTCGGCCACCCCGAGCCCTAGCAGCAGCTGTTCCCGGTCCGAGATCAGATAATGCTCGTTGAAGTACGCCTGCCAGACTTCGCCGCCGCGGTTGACCGTGCGGATGGTGTACGTCGCGCCGTCGAGCACGCGTTCTTCGGTCACCACGTCGCCGTCGTTCGGCACCGGGGGCATCGGCGGGAGCGTGAACGGGAGCCGCCCGGCAGGCGCGTGCCCCTGCGGCGTCACCAGGTAGGTGCATCCGGGCGGGGTCGCGGAAAGCCCGTGTCCCAGCGCGAATTCCAGCTGCCGTTCGGTTTCCGCTGCCTGTCCGCGCAGCAGCACCCAGTACGCGATCACGCCCGCGGCGAGCACGACCATCGTGATCACCACGGCGATCTGGCCCGCGATGGTCCGCCGCGCGCGCCGCAGCGCACGCGCCTCCGGGGCGACGACGGTGGTCACACCGCCCCGATCTGGTAGCCGAGGCCGTGCACCGTCTTCACTACGCCGCGGCCCAGCTTGCGCCGCAGGTAGTACACATAGGTGTCCACAATAGACTCAGCAGCGGACTCGGCGAACACTCCCGCGCGCAGCGACGCACGCGGATGGATGGCTTTGGGCCGCTGGGCGAGCGTGCGCAGCAGCTCGAACTCGCGTCCGGACAGCGTCACCCGCTCCCCGCGCGGCAGCACGACCTCGTGCCGCTGGAGGTCGAGCGCCGCCGCGCCGAGCGGGAGGGATTCGGCGTGCTCCGCGTCGCGGCGGCACAACGCGCGCACCCTCGCGAGCAGTTCGTCGGTCTCGAACGGTTTCACCAGGTAGTCGTCGGCCCCGGTGTCGAGGCCGTGCACCCGGTCGGCCAGCTCGCCCAGCGCGGACAGCACCAGCACCCGCGCGGGCACCGCCCGGCGGCGCAGCTGGGCCAGCACCGAAAGGCCGTCGACCACCGGCAACCGCCGGTCGAGAATCACCACCGCGTGCCTTCCGGTGAGCCCGAGGTGCAGGCCGCGCTGTCCGTCGTGGGCCACTTCGGTCTCGTAACCTTCTCCGGCGAGCAATTCGACGAGCATCCCGGCGAGGTCGCGATCGTCCTCGACCAGGAGCACCCGGGAAGCCGCCGGGGTCTCTGCCTCATCGTGCACAGGTCCATACTCGCAGTGATCCGGCCATCCGACCCTCGACTTTCGTAGGCAATCGCTCAGCTTCGTCCACTCAGGAGAAATTCGGGCATTTCCCCGTCCGCGTACCGGCGGGCGTCGCGTTTGTCGAGCCAGCCGAGCACTGGCGAGGTCATGATCGTGGTGACGAGCGCGACGAGCACCAGCACGGTGAACAACGCGGGCGAAACGATTCCGGCGGACAGCCCAACGTTCAACGCCACCAATTGCATCAGTCCGCGCGCGTTCACCAGCACGCCGATCCGCAGCGCGACCGGTTGCGGTTCGCCGGTCATCCGTGCCGCGCCCCACGAAGCGCCGAGTTTGCCGACCACTGCGACCGCGATGCAGACCAGCGCGAACAGCAGCAGCTTCGGGTCGGCGAGCAGCGCGAATCGCGTGTTGAGGCCGGAGTAGGTGAAGAACAGCGGCAGGAACACGACCCGGCCGACCGGCATGATCCGCGCGAGCACCGTGTCGGCCGCCTCGCCACGCGGGAACACCAGCCCGAGCACGAACGCGCCGAACACCGCGTACAGCCCGATGACGTCGGTGAACCACGCGGCACCGAACAGGAACATGGCGGTCACGAGCATCCGCTGATCCACCGAGACGCGCGGGTTGGCCATCACCTTCGCGACGATCCGGCGGACCACCAGCCACACCAGCAACACGAACAGCACTCCGCCGCCGATGGCCGTCGCGATCGGACCGGCGGTACCGGCGTGCATGCCGAGCACCAAGGCCAGCAGGATCCAGGCGAGGACGTCGTCGAGGGCACCGCACGCCAGTGCGAGGGAACCGAACCTCGTGTTGCCCAGGCCGCGTTCGGTGATGATCCGGGCCATCATCGGGAACGCCGTGATGGCGAGCGCCACCGCGACGAACGCCGCCGAAACCACCGGCGACACCCCGGGTTTCAAGATTCCGGCCCAGTTCGCGCCGAGCACGCTCACCCCCACGCCGAGCGCGAGCGGCACGACTGTGCCCGCGGCGGAGACCGCCGCGACCGTTTTCCGCCCTTCCTTCAGCGCGCTCAGCCGGAATTCGCAGCCCGCCCCGAACATGTAGACGACCAGCCCGATCTGGCCGCCGAGGTACAGCAGGGTCCGCACCGAGTCCGGGAACAGCCATTCCTGGACACCCGGCGCCACGAGCCCGAGCAGCGACGGGCCCAGCAGCACGCCGGTGACCATCTCGCCGACCACCGGCGGCTGCCCGAGCCGCACGGCGAGCGCGTTCACCGCCCGGCAGGCCGCCAGGATCACCACGGCCGCCAGGAAGAACGCGGGTGCGGCTTCTACGGCACTCATCGGGCTCCTCCTTGGAAGTGTTTGGTGCACAACCGGAGCCGGCGCGCGTCGAGCACCATGTAGGTGCCGAACACCAACTGCGCGAGGCTGCGCCACACGTCTTCCCAGCGATCGCGCACCGCCAAATAGGCCAGCGCGGTCCGCGGATTGCTCCGTGCTCCGCGCGGCGTGACGAAAACCGGTCCGCGATTGGGAATCGACCGGGTGTGCGCGGCGCTCGTGGCGAGGGTGAACCGGCGCAGGAATTCCCTGGCGACCACCCGCATGGTCACCGGGGCGAGGCCGCGCGCGGGGCACGGCCGGTTCTGTGCGACGCCGAACGGCAAGAAATTTCTCTGCTCGTGCGCGGGGCATCCGGCCCAGCGCTCCGGATCGAACTCGTCCGCGCGGTCCACTCCGGCGTGGTGGAATTCCGGGTAGCTGAACAGCAGTACGGTGCCCGCTTCGATCGTCCGGTCGGCCAGTTCGATTTCGCCGGTGGTGATGCGGTGCGCGATGCCGAACAGCGGGTAGGTACGCAGGCATTCGTCCAGCACGCGGTCGAAGTACTCGTCGTCGTCCGGGTTTTCCGCGAGCCGCCGCTGCACTCGCGGATGTTCGGCGAGCACCATCAGCAGGTGCGCCATCGCCTCGGACATCTGCACGACCGCGGTGTTGAAGAACGTCCCTTGCAGATAGAACACCTGCTCCTCACGGGTGAGCTGGGACGGCAGCGGATGCGGTACGTCGTCAAGGCGGCGGCGCAGGTAAGCGGTGAGCCGGGCGCGACGGCGCATGTTGCGCGGGCGCACGCACTTCAGCGCGGAAACGACGTCGTCTGCGTGCCCGACGATCAGGTCCCGTGCTTCCGGCGGACACGACTCCCCGAATACCAGCTCGTAGTACAGCTCGGCCCAGACCGGCATCATCTCGTCGCGCAGGCGGATCAGCCGTCCCGGCCCGGTTTCGATCCGGTCGAGCACGCGCGCGGCGACCCGTTCGGTCAGCGCCTGCGATTCGGCCTTCGACTTGACCAGGATGTTCCGGGTGGTTTTGGCGACCTCGTCGTAGCGCGGGCCCGGTTCCAGATGTTCCTGGTGCACCTGGGGTCCGGGCGCGAGCCAGTACCAGAACAGGTCGGACAGCGCGGCGCCCTCGCTGCGCCCGTCGGCGGCCGGATCGGCGTACACCCGGCGGAAGTCCTCGACCGGCACCTGGTAGCCCTCGTCCCCGTTGACCAGCGCGAAAATCCGGTTCCGCAGCGCGACGACCCGGCTGGGCAGCCACTTCGGCGCGGTCGCGATCAGCCCGGCCGCTCCGGCGAGCACAAGCCGTTTCATCGGACCAGGTCCGCGGTCAGCTCGCCGGGGGTCCGCGCCCCGCACAGCCCGAGTGCGGTGTCCGTTTCCTCGCGCAGCCGTTCCAGCACTTCGGCGACACCTTCCTGCCCCGCCGCGGCGAGCCCCCACAGCACCGGCCTGCCGACGCCGACCGCGTCCGCGCCGAGGGCGAGTGCCTTGACCACGTCCGCGCCGCTTCGCACGCCACCGTCGAGAATCAGCGGCACTTGACCGTCCACAACGGACACGATGGCGGGCAGTGCGGCCAAGCTCGAAATCGCGCCGTCGAGTTGCCGACCACCGTGGTTGGACACGAAGATCCCGTCGATTCCGGCCTCCACCGCGCGTCGGGCATCTTCGGGATGCACCACGCCTTTGAGCAGCACCGGCATTTTCGTGGTGTTACGCAACCAGATGAGGTCGTCCCAGGTCAGGCCGGCGGGCATCTCGATGTCGCGCACGCGGCCGGTGCTGTCGCGCATGTTCTCGGCGGCCAGCCCCGGAGGGAGATCGTGGAACGCGTGCCGGTGCTCGCGTTCCCGTCGTCCGCGCACCGCGGAATCGGCCGTGACCACCAATGCCCGCGCACCCGCGTTCTCCGCCCGGCTGATCACCGATTCGGTGAACTCCCGATCCGACTGCACATACAGCTGGAACCACAGCACGTCCGCGACCTTGGCGACGTCCTCGACCGCCGTCGTCGAGGCCATGCTGCACACGAAAACCGCGCCTGCCTCCGCGGTGGCTTGCGCGGTCGCGAGTTCTCCGTCCGAATGCGCGAGCCGATGGAAGGCCGTCGGACACACCAAAACCGGCATCGACAACGGTGATCCGGCGATTTCCACCGCCAGGTCGCGTTTGCCTACTCCGCGCAGTACTCGCGGCACGAGCACCCGGCGGCGGAATTCTTCTTCGTTGGCCCGCAGAGTGGCTTCGTCGCCTGACCCGCCAGCGTAATAGTCGTAGTGCGCTGGTTCCATCCGCTCCCGCGCGATGGCTTCCAGCTCCGCGATCGTGCGCATGTCAGAGCTGCTTCGTGAAGAAGGCGGTCAACGCGTCCACGTGCACCGGGCGGTTCCACTCGTTTTCGAGGTTCTCGGTGACGTGATGGGTCGCGACCAATTCGCCGCCCTGGTAATGCCGGACGATCGGATGCAGGTAATGCCCTTCACCGGAATCGTTCGCGACGTCCTGGCTCGCGCGGGTGACGGTGAAATCGAACGGGTCGATCTTGTCGTGGTCCGGCCCGTAGTCGAGGGTGATCACGAACGCGTTGGCGCTGTCGCCCAGCGGGGTGTCCTTGAACCGGTCGACCGGGACTTCCTCGTAGTAGCGGGCCTGGTCGCCGTCGACCACGAGGACGTCGGCCAGGAAGCCGAACTGCTGGTACAGCGCGGAAGTACGGTTGATCCGGCGGATGACCGCGTCGACCAGTTCGCTGGTCTTGCCTGCCACGGCCGTGCTCGGCCACTCGATGTCGTGGTAACGCTCGTCGAGCACCTTGGAAAGCGCTCGGACGCCGTAGCGATAGCCGTGGATGAACGCACTGGTGGCCTTCTTGAAATCGCGGACCTGAGTGATCGTCCCGGCGAAGTAAAGCCCTGGCACGTTTACCGATTCCCACGACGAGGTCTGCGCTGGGAACCGGTCGTCGATGGTCATCTCCGGACGGCAGTCCTCGTCGAACATCGAGGCGTCGAACCGGAATCCGGTCGCCGCGATGACCCGGTCGTAACGGATCTCCTTGACCAGTTCGTCGGCACGGGCGAAGGCGAATTTGACGTGGTAGCCGTCGTCGTCCTTGGTGATCTCGCGGACGTCGCCGTCGAGAATCGCGTGCTGCAGTTTCAGCTGGTACATATCGAGCACGCCGGCGTTGTACGCGCGGAGATGTCCGACGAAGTGCGTCCGCCAGGCGAGCTTGACCGGCCGCGGACCCGCGACGTGCAGCACCGCAGCGTACGCATTGATGCTGTCAGCGGTCTCGAACGCGGAGTTTCCCTTGCCCAGCACGAGAACGCGCTGGTTGATGAACTGCTCCGGCTCGGTGTCGTAATCGGCGTACTGGTCGACCAGTTCCATGCCCGGCACGTCCGGGACATACGGTTTGGTCACGCCGGTCGCCATGATCAGCCGCCGCGCGCTGAACGTTGCCCCGTCCGCGGCGGTGACCGTGAAGACTTCGTCCGCGCGGGAAATCCGCGTGACCTCGGTGTCGTAGCGGATCTTGATTTCGTGTTTCGCCGCGTAATCAGCGGCGTAGCGGAGGAACGCTTCCGCGGGCGGGAACATCTCGGCGCTGTAGTCGGTGAAGACGAGCGGATCAGGCCCGTCGTCGAGCAGCGAGTTCCAGTCGACCCGGAGGTTCAGCTCGGGGTCGGTCCATCCGGTGTACTTCTTGTTGACCGAGATGAGCGTGCGGTGCCGGGGAAATCGCGTGAAGAACGCGGCGGGCACGGACCCGCGCTCCAGGACCAGGTAGCTGCGCCCGGCCCCGCCCAGCTGCCGCCCGAGCTGCAATCCCGCCGGCCCGGCTCCGACCACCAGGTAGTCCAGCACGTCCGCCATGACACCGACCTCCCGCGTCGCCTTGATCTGACGGCGATCAGAGTGGTCGGAAGATCTCAGAAATCCCTCAGAACGTACCCGGTCTTCGGGACCCCGGCGCCCCGCGTCGCTCGCGGGGCGCCGGCTTCAGCCGCTACTTGCCGGTGACGCGCGCGAGCGCCTCCGGGTACCGCTCGCCTGCGACCGCCTCGGCCGGAGCGGCCTTTTCGATCGCCGCGATGTCCTCTTCGGACAGTTCCAGCTCGGCCGCGCCCACGTTCTCTTCCAGGTACTTCCGCCGCTTCGTGCCCGGGATCGGCACAACGTCAGCCCCCTTGGCCTGCACCCAGGCGAGCGCCAGCTGCCCCGCGGTGACGCCCTTGTCCGCGGCCAGCGCGCGCAGCGCCTCGACAATCGCCATGTTGCGCGCGAAGTTGTCCTCGGCGAACCGCGGCAGGCCGCGCCGCATGTCGCCCTCGGGCAGCTCTTGCACCGAGGTGACCGCGCCAGTCAGGAATCCGCGACCCAGCGGCGAGAACGGCACGATTCCGATCCCCAGCTCCCGGCAGGTGCCGAGAATTTCGTCTTCGATGCCGCGCGTCCACAGCGACCATTCGCTCTGCAGCGCGGTCACCGGATGCACCGCGTGCGCCCGCCGGATGGTCTCCGCGCCTGCCTCGGAGATCCCGGCGAAGCGGATCTTCCCGGCCTCGACCAGCTCGGCGAGCGCGCCCCAGGTCTCCTCGATCGGGACGTTCGGGTCGACGCGGTGCTGGTAGTAGAGGTCGATGTGGTCGACCCCGAGCCGCTGGAGCGATTCGTCGCAGCACTGCTTCACGTACGCGGCGTCCCCGCGCGCGGTCATGCCCTCGTCGGTGTGCACGATGCCGAACTTCGTCGCGAGAACCACCTGGTCGCGACGGTCGGCGATCGCCTTGCCGACGAGCTTCTCGTTCTCCCCCGCGCCGTACACGTTGGCCGTGTCGAGCAGGGTCACCCCCAGTTCCAGCGCCCGGTGCACGGTGGCGACGGACTCGCCGTCGTTGTCGCGCACGCCGTAGGCCGAGCTCATCCCCATGCAGCCGAGCCCCTGTGCCCCGACCTCCAGTGCGCCGAGCTTCCTCGTACCGATCACGCGGAAATTCCCTCCATCTCGGGCGCGACGCCGAAGGCCTTGCGCTCGATCTGCTCGTAGTTGGCGATCTTGTAGTCCAGAATGTCCAGGCACCCCTGCAACTCGGCGATCCGGTCGGCGACCGACTGCCGCTGCTCCACGAGGATCGCCTTGCGGCGCCCCGCGCTGGCCACCCCGTGCCTGCGCAGCGAGGCGTACTCGCGCATGCTCTTGATCGGCATCCCGGTGAGCCGCAGCTTCGTGAGGAAGCCGAGCCAGTTCAGGTCCTCGTCGGAGTAGGCGCGCCGCCCCGCCGAATCGCGGGCGGGCGGTTCGAGAAGCTTGATCCGTTCGTAGTACCGGAGGGTGTCGATCGACAGGCCGCTACGTCGTGCGGCTTCCGCTATCGAGTAGCTCATGCGCTCGACAGTACGACCTGGAGTGCGCTCCAGGTCAAATCTTAAACCGGCGGTTACGCTCGCGTTTTATAACGTTGTTGCGTTACGCTGGGTACATGCCTCGCCCCCGTACCCACGACGAAACCCTCCGGCTGAAGCTCCTGGACCGGGCAGGCGAACTGATCTCCGCGGACGGCCCCAAGGCCCTGTCGCTGCGCAAACTGGCCGCCGACTCCGGCACGTCGACCACCGCGGTGTACTCGCTGTTCGGCAGCAAACCGGACCTGGTGAACGCACTGTACGTGGAAGGCTTCCGCCGCTTCGGCGCCCGCCTGGCGACGGTCCCCCTGTCCGGCGACGCGGTGCCCGACCTCGTGCGCCTGGGCATCGCGTACCGCGAAAGCGCCCTCGCCGACCCGCACCTGTACGCGATCATGTTCAGCCGCTCCGTCCCCGGCTTCGAACCGAACGCCGAGGCCGACGAGGTCGCCCAAGCCACCCTCGCCCCGCTGATGGGCGTAGTCCGCGCCGCAGTGTCGTCCGGCCAGTTCCAGGACGTCGCGCCGGAACTGATCACCGTCAGCCTGTGGGGTTTCGTGCACGGCCTGGTGTCACTGGAACTGTCCGGCCGCCTGCCCGACGGCTTCAGCGTTTCCGACGCGTACGAGAAAGCCTTGCACGCCAACGCTTCCGGCTGGCTTACCTAGCCCCGTACTGCCGATCCCCCGCGTCGCCGAGCCCCGGCACGATGAACCCGGAGTCGTTGAGCCGCTCGTCGATGCTCGACGTGACCACCCGGACCGGCAGCCCCGTCTGCTCCAGATGAGCCAGCCCCTCCGGCGCGGCGAGCGCGCAGATGGCGGTGACGTCAGTAGCACCGCGGTCGGTCAGCAGGCGGATCGTGTACTCCATCGAACCGCCGGTGGCGAGCATCGGATCCAGCACCAGCACAGGCCGGTCCGCGAGCGACTCGGGCAACGACTCGAGGTACGGGGTCGGCTTGAGCGTCTCCTCGTCGCGAGCGAGACCGACGAACCCCATCTGCGCGTCCGGGATCAGCTTGTGCGCCTGGTCAGCCATCCCAAGCCCAGCCCGCAACACAGGCACCAGCAACGGCGGACTGGCCAGCCGATACGCGTCAGTGCGCGCGACCGGAGTATGGATGCGCTCGGTCCGCACCGGCGCGTCCCGCGTGGCTTCATAAACGAGCATGACAGTCAACTCATGCAGCGCGGCCCGGAACGCGGCACTGTCCGTCCGAGCGTCCCGCATGGTCGAGAGACGAGCCTTGGCCAGCGGGTGATCGACTACATGCACATCCATGCCGCACAACTTAGCTGCCCAGTTCGAGGACGCCACTCTTTCCCCGCGCGTTCGTGGGCCCGATTACTTCCGGCGGGTCGCCGCGGCATCGCCACACTCGCCACACGAACGGAGCAAGGACAGGCTCGGCGAGATCGGCCGGCAACAACCGCGGCTGACCGAGCGCTCGACCTTCCCGAGGTGAACCGTCAGCAGACCGTCGACCACCATGAACCGAACCTCTCCTCCAGTTCGTCCCGCTGGCCCCCGCCCAAGCGAGTAGCCCTTTGCTGTCTCGCCGACGCGCCCTGCCCTTCCCTCCAGCCGTCTGCCGGCCGCGTCGACGCGGCCGGGGTTTGAACCTGACAGAGAACGAGGTTCGGCGGGCTCGACGAGTGCCCGTAGAGCCCGCCGAACAAGTATCAGGCAGGCGGTCGGCAGGACGCTGACTGCCCAGGCGATCCCGCGCAGACCATGATCTTGCCGGTGGCCGCGATCCAGTCGATCCAACCACCCTGGAAGGTGCTCCGCCTGCCCTCCGGGATCGCGTACTCGTCACTGGTCGGATAGCCCAGGAACGAGCGTTCCCAGCCCATTTCCGCCCATTTTGTCCGAATCGCGCCCCAGACTCCGTACGCACCGGTTGTCTGGGTCCAGTAGATCGATCCACCGTTGACGAAATGGTTGTACCGGCCAATTCCATCCGGCGTGACGCTTTGGTCAGTAACCGGCGGCCCGAAGTTCGCGAACTGGTGGCCGCCGAAACGCTTCAGGTACGCATCCAGGATATTCTCGCGCACCTCATGCACACCGGTGTCCTGTCGCCAGTAGAGGCGGGCGTGCTGGTAGTCGCGCCATCGCACCGACCCATCGGCTTGCTCGGCATGCACCGGCTCGCCTGCCCGAGCCCGGAGTGCGTCGTCGTTCAGCCACCGCTGAGTGATCTCCGAGGACGTATCCGGCGGATTCGGCACTGCGATGCGCCAAGCGGTCTCCGCCGCGAAATTGTCAGGATTCCACATAGGCAGGCAGATCTCCGGCGGGATCTGACCTGGCCTCGACGGTTCAGTGGCTTCACACCTCGGCCCGCTCCGGCCGAGACCGACCGACGAATCCTGCTGCTGGCGAAGATAATAATTGGGGTAAGCCGCTGACTTGAAGGCCAGGGTATCCGCCGAACGCTTCTCGACGCACCAGGTCGCCTTCCTTCGGAAAGCATCGCTGTCGTCGCTTGGCGAAACGGACACCGACGAGGACAACGGGTTGCCGTTCGGGCTCAGCGAACCCCCGTCAGGGACCAGGAAGAAATTCAGGCTCCCGGACATCTCGAAGGAGTGACAGTCAGGATTGGCCAGGCCTGGCCGGATGGTCCACGTCACATTCCCCGCAGATCCCGGCTTGTTCGGACCGAGCCAAACGCCGGAGCCGTTGCCGTTGAGATAACGCCCGCGTTTCCCTTGCTTGCCCGACTCGAAGGACTGAGACAGAGACTGGAACTGCCCGTACAGCAAGAAGTTGCCAACCTCGGCGGGGCCGCCGGCCAGCGCACTGTCCGCGGCTGCGACCAATGCCGGATGGACCAGGCTCTGCGCGGCTTTAGTCCTGATCTCCAGCACTCGACGACGATCCGCTTCGGCGCGCTGCTGCGCATCCCTTCGCAGATCAGCATCCCGTGCACGGTAGATCCCGGCGTTGATGAACTCCTTCCATACAGCCGGGTCCTCGCTGAGCACCGCGGTCAAAGCCGTAGCGTATACGCTGGTGTCCCGTTCGGCCCTTCGGACGATTTCCGAAATGAACTGCTGATCGGGCAGGTTGGCCAATTCGTCAGTAGGCTGGGCTCGAACGACCGTCAGCGCGTTCCGCTTCGCGGCCCGAGACTTTTCTAACGCCTTCTGTTCCTGGTCTTTCTGATCGTCCTGGTCGATCTTGTCCTGCACGTCTTGGTTGTGCGCCTCGACAACACCGACATCAAGGAAGGTCAACTGGTCTGCACTGGCGCCCCGATAGGCAGTCAACGCGGCCGCCTTGACTCTGGACTGCCCCGACGACACCGCCCAGTTGTATACCTCGAAGACGAAGTTCTTCACGCCCAGCGCGAGCATCTGCGGGGTGGCATTCAGCCCCACCACCTCCGCGGCGTGTTGCTTCAGCGTGAGCGTCCCCCATTCGTTTTCTTGATCCGATCTCAGGGCGTGAAAGAACAACTCTTGGATCCATCGCGTGCATGCGCTTTCCCCGTCCGCCCATGCCAGTCTTGCGGTTTCGGAAACCGCTTTCTTCCCAACAGCCAGCGCTCGTTGCCCCACCTCGGTCACGAAACTGCAGTCGCTCAAGGGAAGCAGTCTGCTGGCATCGCCCAGCATTCCCATCTCGCCGAGCACCTTCAGCTTCTCCGCTGAATCCGCGCCGCCGAGCGCGCGCGCGTTCGCGACGGGCCCCAACACCGCTGGAGCACCTTCAGCGGCCGCAACTGAAGGCGTAACCAGCCCTGCCGTCAGCAGCACGACCACTGCTGGAAGTACGGCTATCGACACCCATCTTCGCGCCCTCCGCCCGCCAGCCGAGTTCTCGTTCGCAGTCATCCGCACCCCTCAGTCTCCCCGATCTCAGATTGGCGGTTCCGGCCACACATCTTTCCACTTTCGATACTCATCCAGCTCGGGTGATTCCGAAAAAAGATGGTCCACGAACTTTATTTGCGACATCAGCCACCTGGTTTCCCATAATTTTCTCTCATCAACCTTATCCAGAAGGTCTCGCCTCGATTTCATTTCCTTCGCTTCTTCCGGAGATATCGAGAGCTCCGACAGATACCCCTTAAGCAGTTGAGCCGGGTTCAGCAACGGGATATCGGACCGCGGTGGCACCCTCCTCAGCAATGCCGAGGATAGATGGAACCGATCATAAACCAATTGTGTTCGATCCAAGTCGCTGAACTCTTTCGCCGCCCAGAGAAGGTTGTCCGCCAGCTTGGCGTAACGAGGCCATTCAGCTTCGGTCAGTTCGCGGCAGGTCTCGACGAACTTCTCCTTGAACCACCTGACAGCGAGGTACCAGTCGTAGTAATAGGCATCCTGGTCGGCGGGCTCAGCTTGAGGACGCTCCGTTATCCGAGCGGCTTCCAGCCTTGCGGCTAGGTCACGAAAGCCGAGCCCGTGCAGTTCCTGCCGAGGGGGAATCATCGGAAAAACACCCCGAACTCGGCGAACGCGTCTTTCCCGATGCGCAGGTAAGCCCGCCCCAAGGAGCCGCTACGCGGCGGGATGTAGTGCCCGCTCTGCAGGTTGATCTCCACGCCGACGTAGCCGGTACGGGATGACCCCGTCACCCGCGCCTCTCCGGCCGACGCGACGTCGTGCCCGCGGCTGATCACCGTGTGTTTGATTTCCTCGCCATTTTTGCTCTTCGGCACCACGCTGAGAGTCCCGTCCTGCATCACTGCCCATTTCATCACTTCCCCCGTCTCGACCAGTGCATCGAACTCAGCGGTACCCACTCGGATCGGAGTAACGCCCAGCCGCTCGGCTACCGCGAGTTCCTTGACCAGTTCGTCGTAGGTTCCCAGGTTCGGGAGCGGATCACATAACCAACTCGGTACCGCGTGCGGTCCGGAGGCGGTAGCGCTTCCCCCAGCGCTGGCCATCGCCGGAACGCGAGGACGAACCGGGCATATCTTGTTGACCCGCTGGATAATGGACTCGACCTTCGCCGCGATCTTCTGGATGCGCTCGGATTTGGCGAGGTACTTCCCGATATTGGTGACTGCGGAGACGATCGCTTTTCCGATGGGGACCAGCTTGGTGAAGATCGTCGCCAAGGACAGCACGTTGACGACGGTCCACAGGCACGATGCGATGTTCCCGTCGCCGAAACACCGGATGGCATCGTTCACACCGATGACTTCGAGCAATACGTCGGCACCCACCTCGGCGAGGTAAGCCAGCACATCGCCGCCGCCGAAACATTCCTGCCGGATTTTCCGGTGGTCCACTAGCGCGGCACTGCCTTCGTCGAAGCTGGCCAGGTCGTCTGCCTGCTCTGTGGTCAACTCGGCGAGACAGTCACCGGCCTGCTGAGCCTGCCGTCGACGAAGTTCTTCCTCGTCTCGTCGGCGCTGCTCCTCGGCTCGGTCCGCCGACTGCTGCGCCTCGGTGGCGTGGCTGACGGCGTTACGAGCCATCTCGGCGGCGCGTTCGGCGTCTTTACGCGCATTTTCAGCGGCTTGCCGGGCAGCGGAGGCATCGGCTTCGGCCCGGTCCGCAGCCCGTCTTGCCGCGTCCGCGTCGGCTTCGGCCCGGCCAGCCGCCTGGTCCGCAGCCGCGGCCTCTCTCGCGGCGTCGTCGGCCGCGCGGCCAGCGATAGTAGCGTCGGCCCAAGCGGCGTTGGCCGCATCCCTGGCCAGTCTGGCATCGTCCTGTGCCTGCCGGTCCGCGTCATTGGCGCTCGCCGCTGCTGCCCGCGCCAGTACCCCTTGAGCCGCGGCATCGGCGGCGGCTCGTTGCGCTTCAGCGGCAGAATGGGCTGCCGCCGCGGCGGACCGGGCGGAGGCAGCCGCCGCATCATAGGCAGGCTTGACCTCGGCCGAGGCCCGGTCCGCAGCCTCCTGCGCCAGCCGGACGGCCTCTTTCGCCTCGGTCGCGCGGGATTCGGCCTGCCTTGCCTGCTCTTCGCCGACGAGCCCGGCCTGCCGGGCCACCTCGGCCGCGAAGTCGGCGCCAAGGTCCTCACCGGTGAACGGAGCCACGATAGTGATCGCCGTGTTCGCGGGCTGAGCTATCCCGTTCGAAGACGCCCTCGCCGCCGCTGCAGCACGGATCGAGACCTCAGCCTGTGTTGCCGCGGACACCGCCTCCTGCGCGGCCGCGTCCGCCTCGGCCTTGGTTCGGCCGGCTGCGAACAACGCCTGCTGCGCTTCCACCGCCGCCTGCTGAGACAACTGCACCGCTGCGTTGGCGTGCTCCGCGGCCTGCACCTCGTTCGAGGTAGCCTCGGCCGCCTTTTGGTCGGTGCGCATCGCCAGTGCATGGGCGTTCGCAGCGTGCACTTCAGCCTTGCTAGCAGCGGCATCAGCTCGGGCATACGCAGCCCAGGCCTCATTGGCAGCAGCACGCGCTCTGGCAGCAGCCCGACTCGCCTCAGTAGCGTGAGTGCGTGCCTGCACGGCCGCGTATGTGGCGGTATTGGCTTCGTTACGGGCCTGGGTGGCCGCGTTCGTCGCGGTTACCGCTTCCTGACGGGCTTGTTCGGCCGCGGCCTTGGCCTGCGGCTCGTACGGCTTGCCCCGTGCCGCTGCCGCGCCCGCGTCCAACGCCTGCTGCTTGGCCTCGGCGGCTTGCCGTGCCTGCTCCGCGACGAAACTCCGATCACGGGCCGCGGCGGCCTTGCGTTCCTCCGTCTCCGCCGAATCAGCCGCCTTCTTGGCGTCACCCTCCTGACCTTCCGCGCGCAGGCGAGCATCGTGGGCTACGTCGGCCTGCCGCTCGGCGTTGCCGCGGGCAGTCTTCGCCACGGCGGCCTGCTTCTCCGCTTCAGCTCTTTGCTGAGCGGCGGTGCCTCGTTCCTGCTCGGCGCGTTTCCTCGCCTCGGCGGCCTTGCCCGCCTCCTGCTGCGCAATGTTTCGTTGTTCCCGTGCTTTGGCGGCCTCGGCCCATGCCTGCCGAGCTGTCTGTTCTGCCGAGATCCTGGCGTCACGTGCTCGCGTCGCGGCGTCCTTCGCTGCGTTCGCTTCCGACTGCGCAGACTCGGCGACTCGCGCGGCGGCCGCCGCGTGCTGTTCGGCTTGTTGGCGCCACTTCGCGGCCTGCTCCGCGCTCCGTTGCGCTTTCTCCTGCGCGTCCCGTGCGGCATCCGTCGAGGCCGTAGCTTCGATTGTGTGCTGGGCCGTCTCTGCCGCACCGCCGGCGGCCTGCGCGGCCAGGTGCATCCCTTGCGCCATCCGTGCCCATTGCGCGCCATAGGGTAAGTCGATCCCGACGAGGATGTCCGCCTGCGCCTGTGCAGTGACCGCGGCCTGCTCCGCGTCCGTCGCGGCCTGCCGGGTGTTATCGACCTGGCGTGCGACTTCACGTTTGACCTCGTTGAACGCCTCTGGCGGATGCGCCCCGCCCGCTTCATGGGCAGCCAGGATCTGCGCAGCTGTGCGCGACTCATTCGCGGCCAGGGTCATCGCGTTCGCCGCCCGCCGCAGCGCGTTAACGCCGTTGCCATGCGCGATCAGCAGATTCCGGCGGGCATCCCAGGCTTGTTTCGCTCGCTTCGCCAACGCGGAAAGCTTCTCAGCCGCCTCGCGCTGCTGCCGCTGCTGTTCCAGCAATGCTTCCCGAGCTTGCACGTCGCGGTCGACGGCGGCTTCGTAACCGCCCGTTGCGAAGAATGCCGCGATCGCGGCGTCCCCCGCATCCAGCGCGGCCTGCGCGGCCTTGCGCAGTTCGAGACCGCCGGTCGCCACCAGCAACCTCACCCGGTCACGCAACTGCTTCGCCCGAGCTTCGGCGTTCAGCTGAGTCTGCTCGTCTCGCTTCCGGGCGATTTCTGCTCCGAACGCGAGGAAGTCGGCGCGATCCCCGTCGGTTCCGGCGAGAACGCGCACTACCTCGGCGTTGAAGATCGCACCGCCTGTTCCAGCCATGGCCTCGATCTGCTCGCGGTGCTGCCGGGCGACCCCCGCTTTGCGGGTGCTCGCGCGGGCCTTGGCTTGGTCGATGCCCGTCGCCATAAACGCTTCGAGCGATTCGGTGCTGAATGCGTCAAGCGCGGCTTGTGCGGCCTCACGCACCTCATGGTCTTCATCTAGTTCGGCGTAGTCGGCGACCACGTCCCTCAGGAACGGATCGACCGGAACACCTATCGACTGCCAGCCCTGCCACACCGAGGCTGGAGCCGCCCGCGCCGGCCCCGATGCCGGGGCTCGCTCCGCCGCGGCCGGAACGGACCGAACCAGCCCAGCCAGCAACAACACCGCGAGAAATGCCACGACCGATCTTCGTAACCGAGACATGACGAGTACTCCCGTCGAAGAATTCGAGAAAACCGGATAGTTCGAAGAAGGAGAGCCAGCGTGCCTGCAAGCGAGCAGCTATTTCGTCATTCGCTGCTCGCCGGCCTGCGCCAGCTCCCACAGCGCAGTCCAGTTCGCGACCTGGCTATCGGCGGCTTGCCGCTCCGTCGCCCACCGTTGCTCGTTGTCGTGTGCCGGAGCGAGGATCGCTGCCCAGTTCGGCCCTGCCGCGCCCTCCGCAGCCGCAGCGACCCTCCGCCAGGTCTCCGCCTGGGTGCGGGCAGCGTCCTCAGCACCTTGCCACTCGGTACGTGCGGGAGTCGCTTGATCGGCCGCTGTCCGCCACGCGCGCGCCGCGTTTTGCCTGGCTTGCTCGCGGAACTCCTCAGCAGCCTTGTTCGCCGCCTGTTCAGCTTCCTGCGCGTCGACGAACAGCCGCCGGATGCTGGCCCGCCACCTCGCCTCGTTATCGGCCGCGCGGAGCAGGAAGCCCTCCAGATCGATCCTCGCCGCGCTGGCCCAGCCGTAGGCGAAAAACTCCACCAGCGCGCCGTTGCCTGCTCCCTCTCGGATCGCCCACTGTGCCCGCAGCCGGACCTGCTTGCCAGGGTCGTTCTTGGCGAGCACCTCGATGAACTTGCGGTCAGCTTCGCGCAGCGCCTCTTCCTGCTTGCCTGATTCTTCTCGCGCGGCCTTGTCCCGAGCTAACGCCGCGGCATATCCGGAATCAACGAACTGCTGCCGGTCCGACTGCGAGCCAGCTATCACCCGCACCGCCGCCGCATTGACCTCAGGGGAGAACTCGGGCGACGTGGTGTCTCGAATCCGCTTCGCGAAATCCATATTCTGCGCGTCATTCTGCTTCGCGAGCTCCATCGCCTCGTAATAGCCGTGCGCGCGGAACTCAGCGATGGACTGATCCTGCGGTTTGCCGAGCAACGCGACCCAAGCGTAAGTGCGCACCATCTCGTACGGGTGGGTCTGGGCGATCTTCAAGACCAAATCCGCGGGATCCAGCAACTTCAGATCGTCTGCCAGACCCGCCGAACGGGGGGACGCCACCGGCCGCTCGACCCCCACCGCCGTACCCGCCGACAAAACACTTGTCAATAGCACCACCGCGCACACCATGATGCGCACGCGTCTTCGACGCATAGAAACCTTCCCCCTCCGGCATTAGGCCGAAATACCCCAATACGGCACGCTACGACATGATCAGGTCGCGCACCAGGCGAAAGCGGAGCAATCCGGCTAGGACAATCGTCCTACTGTCCGACAGCGACCTGAGCAGCGAATGCGCTGTCACTCGCGATTCCAGCTGGTCTCGAAGAAGCCACGAAAAGACTGGTCCGCTCTCGAGCGCAGATCCGTGAAGCGCTATCAGGGGCAAAGCGAGCATCAACTTGGTTTAATCGGATTCGGATGAGCCGGATATCTACGTTTCTCGCAAGCCCCTACCCCTGTTCAGCAAACCACCGAACCCACCGCCGCTGCCAAGGCGTCTCCACCGCCCGCGCGTGATGGTTCTCCCGAACCCAAGACACGGCTTCCTCCGCCCCCATCCCGCCCAACGTCACCAAACAAGCCAGCACAGTCCCAGTCCGCCCCACTCCGCCAAGGCAAGCCACCTCCACTGCCTCCCCGGCAACAGCCCGAGCATGCAACCCCAGAATCTCCCGCCGAGCCCCCTCCCGGTCCCGCGGCAGGAGGAAGTCCGGCCACCGAATCCACCGGTGCTCCCAGGTCAGCGAGGCGTCGTACTTGGCCCGCATCCGCGGCGACCCCAGATACAGCCCGAATTCCGGCTCCGGCCCCTCCGGCTTCGGCTTCCCCAGCCCGCGCGCCCGCAACCTAGCCCCGTCCGGAAGCACGAGAGTCCCCATCAACGCAGCATCCATCACGCCATGATCCCCCTATCCACCGTTCGATGGACCCGAGCCGGGCCTGACAGGGCTAGGCTGCCCCAGGTGAGTGAAGACCCAGCCACGCCGGGCCCGGACCAGATGCGCGTGTCGGACGCCGATCGGGAGCAGGTCGCGCAGGTGCTGCACCAGGCCCTGTCCGAAGGCCGCATCACGATCAACGAACTGGAAGAGCGGCTCTCCAGCGTCTACTCCGCGAAAACGTTCGCCGACCTCAAACCGGTGACCGCCGATCTGCCGGGCAGCGCCGCGGTCGCCACCACCGCGTCGGCGTCGCTGCAGCCCGCCCCTTCGCGCGCGCTCGGGCTGCCGGACAACCGCGTCGGCGGGCATCCCGGTTCCGCCGTGTCGATCGGCGTGATGTCCGGGGCCGTGCGCAAGGGCAGCTGGGTCCTGCCGCAGCAGCACACGACTTTCGCGTTCTGGGGCGGTGCCGAAATCGACCTGCGCAGCGCCCGGTTCGCCGAGAAATCGTGCACGATCACCGCGGTCGCGATCATGGGCGGGATCGAGATCACCGTCCCCGACGACATCAATGTGAACGTGACCGGCATCGGCTTCATGGGCGCGTTCATGCTGGAGGACAAGTCCGGCGCGCCGCCGGCGCCGCCGACCGCCCCGACGGTGACGATCAACGGCCTCGGCTTCTGGGGCGGCGTCGTCGTGTACCGCAAGCCGGCCAAGGATCTGAACGCACCGCAGATCGAGTCCTGAACCCGGCTGCACACGACACCGACAAAAACTGCCGCCCGCGCCGCGGCGCTGTGGACAACCGCGAGGCTGTGACCAGCTGTCCACAGATTCCGGTGAGCGCTCCGGCGCCTGCTGTCGCGCACCTACACTCAGCGGTATGACAGCTACCACCAGCCCGGCAGCGGCGCCGGAAACCCCGTCGCCGCTGACGGACGTCACTCGCGACGAAGCGAGCCTGCGGCGGTTCCTGCACGGGCTGCCCGGTGTCGACCAGGTCGGCGTCGAGCAGCGCGCGGCAGGGCTCGCGACCCGGAGCATCAAGAAGGAAGCCAAGCGGTGGGCGATTGACACCGCGGTGTCGATGGTCGACCTGACCACGCTCGAAGGAGCCGACACGCGCGGCAAAGTCCGCGGTCTCGCCGCCAAGGCGATGCGGCCGGACCCCGAGCGACAGGACTGCCCGCGCGTCGCGGCCGTGTGCGTGTACCCGGACCTGGTGGAGACGGCCGTCGAAGCGCTCGCGGGCAGCGGGGTGCGGGTGGCGAGCGTCGCCACCGGTTTCCCGGCGGGCCGCACGAGCCGCGCGGTGAAGCTGGCTGACACCCGGCTCGCGGTCGAGGCGGGCGCGGACGAGGTCGACATGGTGATCGACCGCGGTGCGTTCCTCGAGGGCCGCTACCTGGAGGTGTTCGACGAGATCCGCGCCGTGAAAGCGGCCTGCGGCTCGGCGCACCTCAAGGTGATCCTCGAAACGGGCGAGCTGGCGACGTACGACAACGTCCGCCGCGCGTCCTGGCTCGCGCTGCTGGCGGGCGGGGACTTCATCAAGACGTCCACCGGCAAGGTGTCGCCCGCCGCGACGCTGCCGGTCACGCACGTGATGCTGCAGGCAGTGCACGACTGGCACGAGCGCACCGGCGAACTGCGCGGCGTCAAGCCCGCGGGCGGGATCCGGACGACGAAGGACGCGATCAAGTACCTCGTCGCCGTGCACGAGGTCGCGGGCGAGCAGTGGCTCACGCCGGAGCTGTTCCGGTTCGGCGCGTCGAGCCTGCTCAACGACCTGCTGCTGCAGCGGCGCACCCAGGTGGACGGCCACTACAGCGGCCCCGACTACGTGACGGTGGACTGACATGGGCATCTTCGAATACGCGCCCGCGCCGGAATCGCGCGCACTGGCCAATCTGAAGGAGCAGTACAAGCCGTTCGTCAACGGCGAGTTCGTCGACGGTTCCGGCGAGCCGCTCAAGACGGTCAACCCGGCTACCGAGGAGATCCTCGCCGAGGTCGGCACCGCGTCGGCTTCCGATGTGGACACCGCGGTGAAGGCCGCGCGCAAGGCGTACACGTCGGTCTGGTCGAAAATGCCGGGCAGCGAGCGGGCGAAGTACCTGTTCCGCATCGCGCGGCTGATCCAGGAACGCTCGCGCGAACTGGCGGTGCTGGAAACGCTGGACAACGGGAAGCCGATCAAGGAGTCGCGCGATTCCGACGTGCCCACCGCGGCCGCGCATTTCTTCTACCACGCGGGCTGGGCGGACAAGCTCGGCTACGCGGGCTACGGCCCGGACCCGAAGCCGCTCGGCGTCGCGGGCCAGGTGATCCCGTGGAACTTCCCGCTGCTGATGCTGGCGTGGAAGATCGCGCCGGCGCTGGCCACCGGCAACACCGTCGTGCTGAAGCCCGCCGAGACCACTCCGCTGACCGCGCTGGTGTTCGCCGAGATCTGCCAGCAGGCCGAGCTGCCGCCGGGCGTGGTGAACATCCTGCCGGGAGCCGGCGACATCGGAGCGTCCATTGTGGAGCATCCGGACGTCGACAAGATCGCGTTCACCGGCTCCACCGAGGTCGGCAAGCTGATCCAGCGGACCGTCGCGGGCACCCGCAAGAAGCTGACGCTGGAACTCGGCGGCAAGGCCGCGAACGTCGTGTTCGACGACGCTCCCCTGGACCAGGCGGTGGAGGGGATCGTCAACGGGATCTTCTTCAACCAAGGCCACGTCTGCTGCGCGGGCTCGCGGCTGCTGGTACAGGAATCGGTGGCCGAGGAGGTGCTGGAGAAGCTCCGGTACCGGGTGTCGACGCTGCGCCTGGGCGACCCGCTGGACAAGAACACTGACCTCGGCGCGATCAACTCCGCCGAGCAGCTGGCGAAAATCCGCGGCCTGGTCGAATCCGGCGACGCGGAAGGCGCGCAGCGCTGGACCAGCCCGTGCCCGGTGCCGGACCGCGGGTTCTTCTTCGCGCCGACGGTGTTCTCCGAAGTCCACCAGTCGATGCGGATCGCCCGCGAGGAGATCTTCGGCCCGGTGCTGTCGGTCCTCACCTTCCGCACGCCGGAAGAGGCCGTGGCGAAGGCGAACAACACGCCGTACGGCTTGTCCGCGGGCATCTGGACCGAAAAGGGTTCGCGCATTCTGTGGATGGCGAACCAGCTCCGGGCAGGCGTTGTGTGGGCCAATACGTTCAACCGTTTCGACCCGGCCGCTCCCTTCGGCGGCTACCAGGAGTCCGGTTTCGGCCGCGAAGGCGGGCGCACCGGTTTGGAGGCCTACCTCAATGTCTGACCGGATTTCCGTCGCCAAAACCTACAAGCTCTATCTCGGCGGCAAATTCCCGCGCTCGGAATCGGGCCGGGTCTACCCCGTTACCGACGCCAAAGGCGCTTTCCTGGCCAACGCGGCCCACGCGTCACGCAAAGACCTGCGCGACGCGGTGTCCGCCGCGCGCAAGGCGTTCCCCGGTTGGTCGTCGGCAACTGCTTACAACCGAGGCCAGGTGCTCTACCGCGTCGCCGAGGTGATGGAGGGCCGCCGCGCCCAGTTCGCCGCCGAGGTAGCCGCCTGCGAGGGCATCCCCGCGAAGAAGGCTGAGTCCCTTGTGGACGCCGCCATCGACCGCTGGGTGTGGTACGCGGGCTGGACCGACAAGATCGCCTCGGTCCTCGGCGCCGCCAACCCCGTCGCCGGCCCGTACTTCTCCTTCACCACACCCGAGCCCACCGGCGTCGTCGGCGTCCTTGCCCCGCAAGAGTCTTCCCTGCTGGGCCTGGTGACAGTCCTGGCCCCCGTCCTGGCCACCGGCTCGACGGCGGTCCTGGTCTCCAGCGCGGACCGCCCCCTGCCCGCCATCACCCTGTCCGAGGTACTGGCCACCTCCGACGTTCCCGGCGGCGTCGCCAACATCCTGACCGGCCACGCCGCGGAACTGGGCCCCTGGCTGGCCTCGCACGGAGACGTCAACGCCCTCGACCCGACCGGCGCCACCCCCGAAGACCGCGTCACCCTGGCCCAGGAAGCCGCCGGGACAGTGAAACGAGTCCTGTCCGTCCCCGACTCCGAACCGGACTGGACGGCAGAACCAGACCTGTCCCGCCTCCGGCGGTACCTGGAGGCGAAAACCGTCTGGCACCCCATGGGTGTCTGACATTCGAGTGCACCCAGACCGCCGTTCCGGTTAACCCGGAACGGCGGTTTTGTCTGCGGCCATTCGAAAAATTGCGCGCCGGGCAGGATTGGACTTGGGTTGGGCGGCCAACCAAGAAGGAGTAGAGTGAGCCGCCCTGCACCCAGGAAGCCGTACCGCCGCTTTTCCGGACAAAGATTTCCGCAGCTGCATTCCCTCGTCGCAGTCACATTCGACCAATTGCGCGAATCCCTTGCCGATTTCCTGCGAATGCACTCGACCCCCACGACTTGTCGTGCTCGGTCGGCTACGGTGAATAGCGCCGCGAGGCACCGAACCGACCGTTGCGCGAAATGTCCGCCGTGTCTTGGGGAGGGCGAGGACATGGACCAGCCTGCCGCTGACGCAGGTAAGAACTGGTTGCCGGACTTCGCCTTCACCATCGCCGACACCCGAGCCGCACCGCCCGGCCCCGGCTTCACCATGAGCCGCGACGACGCCCGGAGCATGCTCAACCTGGCCAAACAGGCCCGCGAACAGTTCAACGAGATGCGGCAGATAGCGAACAGCCTGACCCGGCTCGCTCCCCCTGCCGACGAGTTCGCGAGCAACTCTTACAACTCGAATCTGGTCGGAGACGGGCAATCAACCGGCGCGTTCGGAGCCGGTCTCGCGAACGTCGAGCGGATGCACCGTTACGCCGACGAGCTGGTGCGAAAGCTGGAGAAGGCACTCGGAATCACCGAAAGTTCCGACGAAGCCGCGGCCAAGGACGTCAAAACCGCGGGCACGCGGCCTGAAGGGCTTGCCGGATGATGCGCCGCCTCCCGCCCGCGCTTCTGGTCGCAGCTGTGATCGTCGCCCTCGGCACCGCCTGTGGCGGCAGCCCAGCACCCGCTCCCCCCGCTTCACCGGCGCCCGCGACCTCAGCAGCCAATGCACTGCCGCACAGCGGTGCGCCCAAAGTCGAGCATCCGCTGCCCGCGAGCGCCCTTTCCGGAAATCCGTGCGAGACCGCGTTGACCGCGGATCAGGTGGAACGCATCATCTCGGTCGCGCCGGCAGGCAAGCTCAGGAATATCGCCGGGCTCGGACCGAGTTGCTGGTGGAGCAACATCGATTCCGGCTCCGCGGTCAGCACGGGTTACGTCACCGAGGATCGCCAGGGGCTCAGCGCCGTCTACCACAACAGCAAACCGAAGTCGAAACTCTGGCGGCCGCTTCCTCCCGTCCAAGGTTTTCCCGCGGTCGCGTTCAGGGCCGATCTCGGAGACGACCTGTGCCAGGTCAGCGTCGGCACCGCGGACGACCTGTCCGTCGACGTGACGATCACCCTCGGCGAGAGCAAGAAAGGCAACACCGACTCCTGCACCGTGGCGGGGCAGGCGGCCGACATGGTCATCGCCAATCTTCGGCGGCGGGCGGGTTCGTGATGGGTTTCCTGGAGATGATCGAGGACGTCGGCCATGGGGTCGGCGAGCGCGTCGACGATCTCGGCAAGTTCTATTCCGCGGCGCTCTGCGGCAGCACCGGCGCCGAAGCCGTGCCCGCGCCTGAGCTGGCACAGAAGGTGCTCGGCGGGCCGGGAACGTCCGGGTGGCACGACGGGGCCAGCCAGGCCGCGCAGCTCAGCAGCCAGCATCACGACGCCGGCGATCTCGTCTCCCGCATGAGCACCGGGCTCGAATCGGCCTGGACCGGGCGGGCCGCGGATGCCGCGCGGACTCGGATCCGCGCCCTGGCGGAGATCGCGTCCGTGTCCGCGGCGATTTACACCACCAACAGCGCCAATTTGTCCGACGTCGCGCACGGGTTCGACGCGATGAAAACCTCCCTGCAGCCGATGCCGGACAAGCCGCCGCAGTTGACCTTCCTCGATCGGATTTCTCCGTGGGACACCGACGCGGAGAAGGAGATCAACCATTACAACGCGATGGCCCAGCAGAACGTCGATCGCTATCAGGCTTACGTCCAGCACGCCCGTACGGGGAGCCGGCAACTGCAAACCGACTACGGGCGGCTCGACGATTTCGGCGGGCGGAGCAACACCGCCGGATCGCGGATGAAGGCGCGGCGAAGACCTGACGAGGCACCGCATTTCCCGGAACCGCGAAACTCAGGGCATCCGCCGACCGCTGCGCCGCCGGTGAGCGGGGCTGCTGTACCGCAAGGCCCCAGCGCGAAACCCGGACCGGGCAGGGCACCGGGACCCGACGAGCGCACGACGGTCTCCGGATGGTCGCCGGATCCGGCGACGGCCACGGGTTCGCCCAGCGGTGCGCCCTACACCGGCGGATCCGGGAGTGGCAGCAGCACGGGGACGCCGGGGATTCCCGCGCAAGGAACCGTGGGCCACGACGGTGGACGGGGCGCAGGCAAGCGGGCTGAAAGGGAAAACAAGCTCCCGGGCGAACCCCGCAGCCGAACGAGCGCCCCGTCGCCAAGACCGGGCACGGGCACAGGAAAAGGCGCTGGTGCGGGCACCGGCGCGGGAAAAGGCACCGGCGAAGAACCACGCCCAACAACCACCCCAACCCGCGGCACACCCGGTTCCCGAGGCGCCCCAGGCGTGAGCGGCCCAACCCCGAACCGCCGCAAAGACGAAGACCCCCAAGACCACCACCGCAAATACGGCCTGGAATCCGACTCGGCCTTCTCCCTCACCGACGACGACGGCGACCGCGCCGTAGATCCGCGCACCGGTCTGCCTCCGACGCCACCGACCATCGGCGGCTAAGGGGACGCGCGATGCCGATCCTCGAGAGACCGGTCCGGATGCCCCGGTTGGCGTTTCTCGCCGTGTGGGGGCACGAGAAACTCGGCGACCCGCCCGTCGTGGTCGAGCACGCGCCGATGTTCATGACCGACGAGTTCGCGGACAAGCTCCGGGTCCAGTCGTACGGGTTGCTGGCCCGGTTCGGGCTCGCGGCGAGCGGTGCGCCCAGTCCGCGGTTGCGCGACACTCTCGAACTTCTCGCCGAGGCCCGGCGCGAGGTGTACTCCTGGAGCGATTTCGGCGCCCGGCGCGGGGACAACGGGGCGATTCTCGTCGCGGCGGCCGGGCGGGAGGCGGTGCGGCTCGTGACGGACAACCGGTCCGTGCAACTCGAACCTGTTTCCCCGCGCGACATCGGTGGCAGCCTGGTCGATCTGTTGCCTGGCTGCGATCCGGCGAAGCTGCGGCCGCTCAAGGTGCCCAAGGACTACTACGACAGTGCCTCCGCCGATCCGCTCGCCGAATCGTCGGCCAGCGCGGACGAATTGCGGCATCTGATGCGAGCCCGGCGCGACGCGGTGCACCTGATGCACGTCGCCGTCCGCGGGCAGGACGGCAGCCGGACGCACAGCACCCCGCTGTCCGCGATCGACCTCACCGGACGCGGGCGCGTGCTCAGTTTCGTCAGCCCGGACGGCGCGGGCGGGCTGCAGATCAACGTCTACTCCGGCACCCGCGCCCACCTCGTCGACGCGCTCACGCTGACGCTCGCCGAACTTGCCTGAACGAAGATCACCGGCCCTCAACATTTCGCGCCACACCTCTATCCTTTCGCGAAATTCTCTGCCAACATGAGCCATTGGGGAAATTTCGACTACCCCGTGTCCGGTACAGGCGCCGTCAGCACGTCAGGAGGACTCCGCATGACCCCGCATCCCGCTCAGCCCGAAGCAGCACTCGCCCTCGAGTTCCTCGGCACCACCAGCGCGGGCGGCAACTGCCCCAACGCTTATCGCACCAACCGCGGCACGTACGTCGTCCAGGGATACCGGGTCACCGACGAGCAGGCGCTGCGGCAACTGCGCGAACGCGGCATGCCGGACACCGAGACGGCCGTCGAAATCCCCGTTGGCCTGCTCAAGTTCTTCCCGCAGGAAGCCTGAGCGCGACGACCGGCGCAGGCGAGGCAAGGGCAGCCCGGCGATTCAGACGCACTAGTCGCCCAGGATTTCTCGAAACTCGACCCCAGGTGTGGGAAGATGCCATCGGGTTCGAGGAATTCCGCATGCGATAGCGAGGGCGAGTGCCTACCAGTTTCGAGAAACGCCGGGCAGAGCTTGGCGATCGCCTGCGCCGGCTCCGGGTCGACGCGGGCTACGAGACCGGAAAGGATTTCGCCAAGGCCATCGGCTGGAACGCGCCCAAGGTCAGCAAAATCGAAAACGGCAGGCAGACCGTCGGCGACGACGACCTCGACGCTTGGGTCGCCGCCGTCGGCGGGCCGCCGGAACTGGCCGCGCAGTTGCGGGAGCAACTGGTCGAGGTCCGCGACGCACACGCCAGCTGGAAAGACAAAGTCCGCGAAGGACACCGGGCCAGACAAGAGGAATCCATTGCCCGGGAGGCCAGAGCTCTACGAATTCGTGCAGTAGACCTCCGAATTGTCTCCGGATTACTGCAAACCCCGGAGTACGCGCGGCATACCCTGCTCGCCCACGCCCGGATCCACGGCGGCGGACAGGACATCACCGAGGCGGTCCGGGCGCGGATGCAGCGCCAGCAGATCCTCTACGAACCCGGCCGGACCATCGAACTGCTCACCTCCGAGGCCGCGCTGCGCTATCCGAACGCGCCGCGGGAGGTGATGATCGGGCAGGTGCACAAGCTGCTCGCACTGCTCGGCACCCCCAACATCCGCTTCGGCATCATCCCCGCGGACGTCGTCGTGCCCTACCCGGTCACCTCGGACTTCTGGGTCGTCGACGACGTCGCGATGGTCGAAACCCCCGAGGGCGAGCACATCGCGAGCGACGTCGACCCGTACCACGAGGTCGCGGATCTACTGTGGACAGTCGCGGCCGAGGGCGACGCCGCCAGGGCGGTGCTGCTGCGGGTGCTCGATTCGCTCACCCGCGCAGCCCCGCCCGGCTGACCGGAATCCCTTACGCGGCAGGCGCTTGGCCCGCCGTCACCGCGCCGACGTCGATGGTGTGGCTGTCGGCCCCGGCGTCCACCGCGCCGAAGGTCCAGTCCACCGTCACGTTCGGGTCGATCGGGTCCCCGTGCGGGTTGGAGTCGGCCGGAGCGGTCATGGTCATCGCGTTCGGCGTCTGCTGCTCGTCGTCGGATCCGATCGCGGTCCAGTGCAGCGGCACGTACGCCGACGAACCGTTCGCGATCAGCACCGGCGGCGCGTCGGCCGGAGCTTCGTTGTTGACCAGGACGTTGTGCGCGCCGACCAGGTTGACGTCAGCCCGGCCGGACAGCACGCACCGTTCGCCCTCGTTCGCGGTGAACTGCAGCGCGGCGTTGCGCTGGCCAGCGCCTGCCCCGCCGTAGACGAGCTTGGTGCTGAACTGGTTCGCCGTGCACGGAAGCGCCGACGAGTCCGCGGTCGTGGCGCCGGCCGTCCCGGCGAAGACCGCGGCCGCGCCTCCGGCGACCGCGACAGCAACGGCAATGCGGCGGATGTTCTTCATGTTTCGTCCCCTCTCGCGTTTTCCGGCGGCTCCGCACCGGCTTTCACGAGATAAGACGTCCGCACCCGGAAGGCGATGGCCCGTTGTGAGATCACCCCCGCCGGAGCAACCCCAAGCGGCCCGTCGCGTCTGAAGAAACGGTCAGAGCAAGTCTTCCTTGTGGATCGGCCGCCCCGGCAGCGTGGTGGCCGGACCGGCACGCAGACCGTCGATCATGATCGCGATATTGCGGGCCGTCGCGATCTCCGGCGATTTCAACCGGTGCGCGGGCAACTGGCGGATCAGCCGGGCGAACAGCACCGCGACGTCTCCCGCGCCCACGTCCTTGCGCAGCGTCCCCTCGGCTTGCGCCCGGTCGACCAGCCCTTCGACCTCAAGCAGCACCGCTTCGCGCAGGTGCGCCACGTCGGGATCGTCCTTGAGAATGTCGTGCGCCCGCTGCGACAGCATCGACAACTGCATCGACAACTGCAGTTCCGCGCCGTGGTAGAGCAGCTGCACCAACGCTTCCCATGCCGTCGGCGCTTCCACCGACAGCCGCCGCGCGTTGTCCAGCACGCCCGCGAAATTGTCCACCGCCACCGCGCGGATGAGCGCGTCGCGGTCCGGGAATCGCCGGTAGAGGGTGCCTACGCCGACGCCTGCCGCGCGCGCGATCTCCTCCATCGGGACCTCGGGACCATGGCTGGCGAAGATGACGCGAGCCGCGGCGATGATCTGGTCGCGGTTGCGTTGCGCGTCCGCCCGCAGCGGCGTCTCGGGGTCTGCACTCATACCCGGCCTTCCCTCTTCCCGGTTGGCGCGCATTCTCGCACGCCGGGCCAGCTGCGCAAACGTGCCGGCGACCGGGGGCGGACAGCAATTGTCACCCCGTTGCTAGTGGACGACGATCCTCCACTTCGGTACCTTGGGCAGTGAACCGGAATGTAATCCTCCACATTCATTCCGTAACGGGGCAAACCCACCACAGGGGGTTCTGATGACCGAAGTCGCCCAGCCCAGCCGCACCCAGCCTGAGCAGGCCGCATTCCCGATGAAGCGCACCTGCCCGTTCGCGCCGCCGCCGGAGTACGACCGGTTCCGCGACGCTCGCGCGCACTATGTCGAGCTCGAGCACACCGGCCAGCGCGCCTGGGTGCTCAACCGGCACGAGGACCTGCGGGCGATGCTGAACGACCCGCGGTTCAGCTCGAACCGCTTCAATCCCGGCTTCCCGGTCCTGTTCAAGGACGGCCAGCAGCGCCGGCCGAGGCTGCGCCCGTCGCTGATCGCGATGGACGCGCCGGAACACGGTCCGGCCCGGCGCAGCGTCGTCGGCGAGTTCACCGTCAAGCGGATGAAAGCGCTGCAGCCGCGCATCCAGGAGATCGTGGACCAGCACATCGACGCGATGCTGGCCGGCGACCAGCCCGCCGACCTGGTGTCCGCGCTTTCGCTTCCGGTGCCTTCGCTGGTGATCTGCGAGCAGCTCGGCGTCCCGTACGCCGACCACGACTTCTTCCAGACGCACAGCTCACGGCTTCTCAACCGCGAAACGGGCTTCGAAGAGCGCAGCAAGTCAGTCGAAGCGATGCAGAACTACCTGTCCGATCTGGTTTCCGCGAAGGAAACCGCGCCGGCGGACGATCTCCTCAGCCGCCAGATCGCGAAGAAACGCGAGGAGGGCGACTACGACCACGACGATCTCGTGTCGCTGGCCTTCCTGCTGCTCATCGCCGGGCACGAGACCACCGCGAACATGATTTCGCTCGGCACCGTCGCGTTGCTGGAGAACCCGGACGCGCTCGCCGCCATCAAGGAGGATCCGGGCAAAACCCTCGACGCCGTCGAGGAATTGCTGCGCTACTTCACCATCGCCGAATTCGCCACCACCCGCGTCGCCCTCGAAGACGTGGACATCGCGGGCGTCACCATCAAGGCCGGAGAGGGCGTCCTCGGCCTGAGCTACGCGGCCAACTTCGACCCCGAGGTCTTCCCCGAGCCCGAGCGGCTCGACATCACCCGCGGCGGCCGCCACCACGTCGCGTTCGGCTTCGGCGCGCACCAATGCCTCGGCCAGAACCTCGCCCGGATGGAACTGCAGATCGTGTTCGACACGTTGTTCCGCCGCATTCCGACGCTGCGTCTCGCCGCGCCGGTCGACCAGTTGCCGTTCAAACACGACTCCGGCGTCTTCGGGCTGTACTGCCTCCCGGTGACCTGGTGAAGGGGAAACGATGACTGCCACTGAAGAACTCCGCATGCCGGTCGCCCGCACCTGCCCGTTCTCGCAGCCGGAGCAGTACGTCCGGATGCGCGAGCAGAGCGCGCTCACCCGCGTGGGGATACCCGGCGGCAAAGAGGCCTGGGTGGCCTCGCGGCACGAGGAAGCGCGGCAGATCCTCGGCGACCGCCGGTTCTCGTCCGACCGGTTCCTGCCCAATTTCCCGTTCCTGGCCGAGGGCGGGGCCGCGATCCTCACCAACACCAAGCAGAAAGCCATGATCGGGATGGACGCGCCCGAGCACGGCCAGGCCCGCCGGGAGGTGCTCGGCGAGTTCACCGTGAAGCGCGTCGAGGCGATGCGGCCGCGGATCCAGGAGATCGTCGACGGTCTCATCGACGAGTTGCTCGCCGGGCCGAAACCGGCTGACCTGGTGGAAAAGCTCTCGCTGCCGGTGCCGTCGCTGGTGATCTGCGAATTGCTCGGGGTCCCGTACGCCGATCACGACTACTTCCAAGAGCGCACCATGGCGCTCATCCGGCGCAGCACCAGCATCGAGGATCGCAAGAAGGCCTCCGAGGAACTGCGCGCGTACCTCAGCGACCTCGTCGCGGCGAAGGAGAAGGACCCGACCGACGACCTGCTCGGCAGGCAGATCGTCAAGCGTCGCGAGGAAGGCACTTACGACCACGACGCGATGATCGGGCTGTCGTTCCTGCTGCTGGTCGCCGGGCACGAGACCACCGCGAACATGATCTCGCTCGGCACCATCGGGCTGCTGGAGAACCCGGGGCAGCGCGCGACGATCGAGGCCGATCCGGGCAAGACGCTGCTCGCGGTCGAGGAACTGCTGCGCTACTTCACGATCGTCGAAGGCGCGACCGCGCGGGTCGCGACCGAGGACGTGGAGATCGGCGGCGTCACGATCAAGGCGGGCGAGGGCGTGCTCGTACTGGGCTACGCCGCGAACTGGGACCCGGAGGTGTTCGAGAGCCCGGAAAAGCTCGACCTCGAACGCGGCGCGCGCCACCACGTCGCGTTCGGGTTCGGACCGCACCAGTGCCTCGGCCAGAACCTGGCGCGGATGGAGCTGCAAATCGTGTTCGACACGCTGTTCCGCCGGGTCCCGACGCTCACGTGCACGCTCCCGGCCGACCAGCTGCCGGTGAAGAAGGACGCCACGATCTTCGGCCTGTACCAGTTGCCGGTGACCTGGTAGAGATCAGAGTGCTCCCACCACAAGCCAGGAAGAGGCCATCATGAAGATCATCGCGGACACCGGCAAGTGCGTCGGCGCGGGCCAGTGCGTGCTCACCGAGCCCGCGCTGTTCGACCAGAGCGAGGACGACGGCACGGTCATCGTCCTCAACGACACTCCGGACGGCGAACTGGTCGAGAAGGCGCGCGAAGCCGTGAACATCTGCCCGAGCCAAGCGCTTTCGCTCGAGGAGTGACGCACCTCGTGAGTGCTTATGCCGGTTCTAACCGGGGTAAGCACTCACGAGGCAACGCGGACGGCGGTCACCGCGGCGGTCGAGTAGTTCGTCGTCAGCCGTCCGCCGCGGGCGTCGATCGCCGCGCCGACCTCGGCCAGAATCTGGTCGCGCTGCTCCGGCGTCGCCACGGTGACGCCGCCCTGCGTGGCGAGCAGGTCCAGCCATTCGTCGCGGCTGTAGTCCTGCGTCCACGCGTAATGCCAGTTCTCCGCCGTGCCGAACGCGCCGGTCCCGGCCAATCCGTCCGCGGCTTTGTCGAGCATCGGCTGATAGGCGTCGGGGCTGGGGCTTTTCAGGTAGTTGCCGCTGAACGGCGAATCCGGCATCGCCCTGCGCAACGCGTCCGCCAGCGCCAGCGAAATTTCTTCCGGCGGCATGAAGACGTGCCAGAACGCGACGAACCGGCCGCCCGGGCGGAGCACCTGCGCGGCCTTCGCGGCTCCCGCGGCCGGATCGACCCAGTGCCACGCCTGCCCGGACACGAGGGCGTCGAACGTCCGCCCGGCTGGGTCCCAATCCTCGAATTTCGCGATCTCGACCGGGAAAACGCGCCGGGCGAACTCCGCCATCCGCGCGTCCGGCTCGACGCCGAGCACCACGGCGCCGCGGGCGTGGAATTGCCGCCCTTCGATGCCGGTTCCACAGCCGACGTTGAGCAGTTCGCTTCCCGGACTGGCCGCGAGGACAGCGGTCACCAGTTCTTCCGGGTAACGCGGGCGGGCCCGGTCGTAGCGCTCGGGATCGACGCCGAACGACTCCGCCATGGTCCGGTGCTGATGCGGTTCGGGACGAGGTAAAGTGGGCATGCGCCCACCATAGTGGGCAAGCGCCCACTATGGCCAGGAAGGACCTTCGAGTTGCCCACCGGGATCCATCTCCGCGACGTTCGCGCTCAGCTTTTCGACGCCGCGGAACGGGTTTTGCTGCGCGCGGGACCCAGCGGACTCACCAGCCGCGCCGTCACCGCCGAGGCGGATTGCGCGAAGGGCGTGCTGCACCGGCATTTCGAGGATTTCGACGCTTTCCTCGCCGCATTGGTGCTCGACCGGATCCATCGTCTCGAAGCCCGCGCGGACGACCTGCACGCCGGGACCGGCGACCTGGTCGAAACCGTGGCCGAGGTGCTCACCGAGGTCTTCTCGTCGGTCGCGGTGTCGATCGTCGCCCTGATCACCTTCCGCGACGAACTGCGGCACCGGCTCCGTGCCGCGCGGCCAGGTCCGGGGATCCCGTTGGCGACCGACGCGGCGCACGTGCTGGCGAATTACCTTGCCGCAGAACAAGAACTCGGCCGGATCGCCCCGGGTGCGGATGTGCAGACACTGGCCCCGACGCTCATCGGAGCCGGTCACCTGCTCTTCGCGGATCGCACCGGGGAACCGCCCAGCGAGGAAGCCGTTCGCCAGATGGCGAGCACTGTCCTCGCCGGTTCCCTCCGCTGACTCACCCGATTCCCGTCGCGACCGCGGCCACCGACAACGCCAACGCACCGAGCGCGCCGACCACTCCGTACCGAGTCAGCGTGCGTCGGTCGTCGCGGTCCAGGACATACCGCGCGGCAGCCACCGCGAACGCGATACCGCCGACGATGAACCATGGGCCCCAGAGGTAGAGATACCAGCCGACCAGCTCGCTCAGCGCTGGATCGACGGTCACGGCTCCGGTCTTCACCAGCACGCCCTGCACGACGAACAGCCCGCCGTGCCAGGTAAGCAGGATCGCGGCGCCACCGCCGCAGAACACCATCGTCTGGCTGAGCCACCGGCCGCGCGGCCGCGTCAGACTGACGCCGACCACTGCGCCGAAAACCTTCAGCAGCCCGGTGATCACCAGGACGGCCACAAACCACGGCACCCGGTCCTGGGCGAGCTTCACCAGCGACGGCGACACAGTCGACTGCGCGCCGAACGTACTGCCGGTTGCCCAGACGAAGCTGGGGATCGCGAACAAGAGACCCCAGGCCGCGGCCGCGTAACCCGGCCATCTGCGCAACTCGGCTTGCTTCGACGACATGCGTCCAGCGTCGTCTGGCGCGCGGCAGAAGGGATCAGGCGCAAGGGGGAGGCGCATCCCTCGCGAGAGGTAGGGGGTCGTGAGTGTTCATCCCGGTTCTAACCGGCATGAACACTCACGACACACTCAGCCCAGCCGCAGCGTCGTCTTCGGATCGAACGCGTGCGTCTCGCCCTCGCCGCGCAACGCCACCCGGACGTTGTCGCCGATCCGCGGCGGCGTCCGTCCGTCGACCCGGACCACGAACCGGTCGTCGCCGACCTTGCCGTGCAGGTACGCGTCCGCGCCCAGTTCCTCGACGAGCTCCACCACCAGCTCGAAGCCGTCGTCGGCCTCGCCGACCAGGCGCAGCGACTCCGGCCGGATGCCGAAGACGATCTCCGACAGCCCAGCCGCCGCGGTCCGCACCTCGGTGGGCAGCGGCACGACCAGGTCGCCCAGCTGCACGCCGCCGTCGGACAGCGGCAGCGTCGCCAGGTTCATCGCAGGCGACCCGATGAAACCGGCCACGAACGAGTTCTCCGGCTTCTCGTACAGCGACCGCGGCGAAGCGCATTGCTGCAGCACGCCGTCCTTCAGCACGGCCACCCGGTCGCCCATCGTCATGGCCTCGACCTGGTCGTGGGTCACGTAGATGGTCGTCGTGCCGAGCCGTTGCTGGAGTTTCGCGATGTTGGCGCGGGTTTCCACCCGCAATTTCGCATCCAAATTGGACAGTGGCTCGTCCATCAGGAACACGCTCGGCTCGCGCACGATCGCCCGGCCCATCGCGACCCGCTGCCGCTGCCCGCCGGACAACGCCTTCGGCTTGCGGTCGAGAAACCGCGACAGGTCCAGCATCTTGGCGGCCTCGTCGACCCGCTTCTTGATGTCGGCCGCCGGGAAACCGCGCAGTTTCAACGCGAAACCCATGTTGTCGGCAACCGTCATGTGCGGGTAGAGCGCGTAGGACTGGAACACCATCGCGATGTCCCGGTCCTTCGGCGGCAGATCGGTGACGTCCCGGTCGCCGATCCGGATCGCACCTTCGTTGACGTCCTCCAGCCCGGCGAGCATCCGCAGCGCGGTGGACTTGCCCGATCCGGACGGGCCGACGAGCACGAGAAATTCGCCGTCCGGCACTTCGAGGCTCAACTGGTCGACCGCGCGGACGCCCGGGTTGCCGGGGTAGATACGCGACGCCTGGTCGTAAATCACTTCAGCGGACATCTGCGTTCTCCCTTACTTCACAGCGCCCATGGACAGCCCGCGCACCAGGTGGTTCTGCGCGATCCAGCCGACGATCATCACCGGCAACGAGGCCAGCAGCGCGGCGGCGGACAGCTGAGCCCAGTACAGGCCCTCGCTGGTGATGAAGCCGACCAGGAAGACCGGCACGGTGCCTGCCCTGGCGGCGGTGAGGTTGACCGCGTAGAAGAACTCCGTCCAGGAGAAGATCACGCAGATCAGCGCGGTCGCCGCGATCCCGGGCGCGACCACCGGCATGATGATCTTGCGCAGCAACGTCGGCAGGTTCGCCCCGTCGATCCGCGCCGCCTCGATCATTTCGCCGGGCACTTCCAGGAAGAACGACCGCATCATCCAGATCGCGAGCGGCAGGTTCATCGCGGTGTACAGGATGATCAGCGCCCACACCGTGTCCAGCAGGTTGGTGTTCTGCGAGATCACGTACAGCGGGATGATCGCGGCCACGATCGGCAGCATCTTGGTCGACAGGAAGAAGCCCAGCGCGTTCTTCGTGCCCTTGACCGGGGCCAGCGACAGCGCGTACGCGGCTGGGATTCCCAGCAGCAGCACGAGCAGCGTCGAAATCACCGTGACGAACGCCGAATTTCCCAGGTACGGCAGGAAACCGCTGGTGAGAACGTTCGATATCTGGTCGAACGTCGGAGTGAAGAACAGCTTCGGCGGATCGGTGTAGGCGTCGTTCTCCTGTTTGAACGCGGTGAGGATCATCCACAGCAACGGGAAAACGAAGAGGATCGCGATGATCCAGGTCGCGACGGTGAGCGTGCCCGGACCGTAGCGGCGTTTGGTCCGGCGGCGCGGAGGCGGCGCGGTGCCGGTAGCGGCGGGTGCGGCGGTGGCGGTTGCGGTGCTCACTTGACTCCTCCGTCCACGGAGAACGCGCGGAACATCAGCCGCAGCGCGAACGTCGCGACGATCATCGTCAGGATGACCACCACCACGCCCATCGCGGACGACTGTCCGATGTCGAAGCCCTCGAACGCGCGCTGGTAGATGTAGAACGGCAGGTTCGTGCTGGCCGTGCCCGGACCGCCTTGCGTCATCAGGAAAATCGCGTCGAAACTGTTCACGATGTAAATCGCGCCGAGCAGCGTGGCCAGCTGCAGGAACCGCGAAAGGTGCGGCAGCGTGATCGACACGAAGGTACGCCAGCGGCTCGCGCCGTCCACCGACGCCGCCTCCAGCACCTCCTTCGACTGGCTCTGCAGCCCGGCGAGGATCAGCAGCGTCATGAACGGCGTCCACTGCCAGACGATCTGCGCCATCACCGCGGCCAGCGGGAACTGCGAAAGCCAGTCGGTGTCCGTGCCGAACACGAAGTGCAGCAACCCGTACGTCGGGTCGAACACCGTGGTCTTCCACAGCAGCGCGCCTGCCGCCGGGAGGATCAGGAAGGGCGTGATCAGCAGCGTGCGGACGAAGCCGCGGCCGAGGAACTTCCGGTCCAGCAGCACTGCGAGCCCGAGTCCGAGCAGCAGCGAAAGGAACACGCAGACCACGGTGAGCACCACGGTGTTCAGCAGCGCGCCGAGGAACGTCGTGTCGGTGAAGACGTCGATGTAGTTGCGGAAACCGACGAAATGCCGCGAGCCAGGACGCACCAGGTTCCACGACTGGAACGAGTAGAACAAGGTGAGCAGGAACGGAATCTGCGTCACCGCGATCACGAAGATCAACGCGGGCAGCAGCGGCAGCCGCCGTTTCCCGGCCGAACCGGTCACCTTCTTCGCAGCGGGCTTGGCGGTCGCCGGCGCGGTTCCGGCGGGGACGGAGAGGGTGCTCATCGCTGCACCTCCTGATACGACTTTCCGACGGTTTCCGCGTATTTCTGCGATTGCGCGAGCGCGTCGGCGACGGAGGTCTGACCGGCGATCGCGGCGGACAACTGCTGGCTCACCCGGGTGCCGAGATCCTGGAACTCCGGGATCCCGACGAACTGGATGCCGGGGTAGGGCACCGGGTTCACCATCGTCTTCTGCTGGTTGGCCGCCGCGATGCCGTCCAGCGTCGGCTGGGCGTAGGCCTTGGCGGCTTCCTTGTACTGCGGGATCTCATAGGTCGACTTGCGCGTGCCGGGCGGCACCCGGTTCCAGCCGTAGGTCTGGCCGACCTTCTTCGCGTACTCCTTGTTGGTCATCCACGCCATGAACTTCCAGGCGTCGTCCTTGTTCTTGCCGACCTTCGGAATGCCCAGCGCCCAGGTGTAAAGCCAGCCGCTCGCCTGGGTCTTCTCCACCGGCGCGGCGGCGTAGCCGTTCTTGCCGACGACGTGGCTGGTCTTCGGGTCTTCCGTGGTGCCGGTCATCGACGTGGCGTCATACCACATCGCGGCGTTGCCCTGGGCGTACTTCGTGCCGCATTCGGTGAACCCGGCGCTGGAGGCGCCGACCTCGCCGTGGTCGCGCAGCAGGTTCACGTAGAAGTTCGCCGCCTTGGTGAACTCCGGGCTGGTCAGCTTCGCGTTCCAGTCCTTGTCGAACCATTGCGCGCCGAAGGTGTTCGCGACCGTGGTGAACGGCGCGAGGCTCTCGCCCCAGCCCGGCTTGCCGCGCAGGCAGATCCCGGAGATGCCCGCCTGCTTGTCGTCGAGTTTCGCGGCGAAATCGGCGATCTGCTGCCACGTCGGATGCGCCGGCATGTCCAGCCCGGCCTTCTGGAACAGGTCCTTGCGGTAGACCACAAAGGACGATTCGCCGTAGAACGGCACCGCGTACATCTGGTTCTCGTACGACAGCGACTGCCGGATGCTCGGGATGAAGTCGGCCTCGTCGTATCCCGGCGTCGCCTTCATGTGCGGTTCGAGGTTCTCCAGCCAGCCGTTGGCCGCCCACTGCGGAGCCTCGTAATTGCTGATCATCACCACGTCGAACTCGCCTCCCTGGGTGGCGGTGGACGCGGTGATCTTCGCCCTGGCCTCGTTTTCCGGCAGGGAAACGAATTTGAGCTTGATCCCGGGGTTGGCCTGCTCGAACTCGCCCTTGAGCGAGATGGCGTCCTTCATCTGCGGATTGGACACGATCGCGACGACCAGTGTCCGCCCGCCGGTGCCGAGCGCCCCGGCTCCGGCGCATCCCGTCACTAACAACGCTGTCGCGGCAAGGAGGCACAGGAGTTTACGCACGGCCGCCACCTCCGGGCAGCACCTGGATCTTGAGGCCGGACCCGCTGCGCATCTTCGCCAGCGCCTCCGGGTACTGCTCCAGCGGCAGAGTGTCGGTGATCAGCGCTTCGGTGTCGATGTAGCCGTTCGCGACGAGGTCGAGCGCGTTGCCGTAGCTGTTCAGCACGGCCATCGAGCCGACGATGGTGATTTCGTCGTTGTAGATGCGGAACGGCGAGAGCGCGACGCGTGCTTCGGCCGGAGCGACGCCGAAGACGAGCAACCGGCCACCGCGGTGCAGCGCGTTGAAAGCCGCCTCGATCGCGGGTGCCGCGCCGGTGCAGTCCACGGCGGCGTCGAAGCGTTCGTCGTCCAATTCGGACATGTCGGAGGCGACCGCGGTCGCGCCGAGATCAGTCGCCCGAGGAAGCCGTGCCGCATTGCGGTCGACCATCGTCACGTGTGCGCCCGCGCGAATCAGGAGCTGCTGCATGATCAGGCCCATCGTGCCCGCGCCGACCACGAGGAAGCGTTCGCCCGCCTCCACGCCGATCCGGCGCACGCCGTGCACCGCGCAGGAAACGGGTTCGACCAGCGCGCCCTGTTCCCAGGTCATCGAGTCGGGCATCTGGTAGCAGGTGTCGGCGGGCACCGCGACGTACTCGGCGAAGGCGCCGTTGACGGTGTCGCCGGTCGCGTTCCAGTTCGCGCAGAGATTGCCGTGCCCGGACCGGCACGGGGTGCAGTATCCGCAGTAGATCGACGGGTCGACCGCGACCCGGTCGCCGACCTTCCACTCGGCGGGCACGTCCGCGCCGAGTTCGACGATCTCCCCGGAGAACTCGTGCCCGGGGACGATGGGATACGGGGTCGGCGGGAAATGCCCGTCGGCGATGTGCAGGTCCGTGCCGCAGATCCCGCAGGCACCCACCTTCACGACGACCTGGCGCTCCCCGGGCTTCGGATCGGGAACCTCGCCGACCCGGATCTCCCCGGGCCGGTCCACGATCGCGGCGCGCATGCGTCATCACCTTCCAAGATGCTCGTTTGAGCGATTTTGACTTATGCCGTAGGTAACATGCGTAGGCATTAGAGGCCGCTGCCTGCGGATCCGTCAACCGGCAAAGCTCATTTTTGCGCTATCCTGCTCATGTGAGCAGGAAAAAGGGGCCACTACCGCTGACCGAAACGCTGCTGCTGGCGACCATGGCCAGGCGGTTCTACGTGCAGGGCGCCTCGAAACTGGAGATCGCCGACGAGTTCGGCATGAGCCGGTTCAAGGTCGCGCGGATGCTGGACACGGCGCTCGAGTCCGGGCTGGTGCGGATCGAGTTCGACCTGCCGGCGCCGATCGACGTCGACCTGTCCGACGACATCCGCCGCGCCTACCGGCTGGACCGCGTGCTCGTGCTCGAACGAGCATCCGAAAAGGAGCCGAGGGAGGTCGTCCGCAAGCAGGTCGGGGCGCTGGCCGCCCGGCTGCTGGAGGAGATCGCGACCCCGGACGATGTCATCGGGCTGTCCTGGGCGCGGTCGGTCAACGCGATGACCGAGGCGATCCGGACCCTGCCGCGCTGCCCGATCGTGCAGTTGTGCGGGGTGCAGGCCGGAATGGACATGCGCGGCCGTTCGGTGGAGACGGTCAGCCGCGTGACCTCGGTGTCCGGCGGCGATTCGTACCCGATCTTCGGCCCGCTCGTGCTGCCCGACCGGAGGACCACCGAGATCCTGCGGCACCAGCCGGGCATCGCGGAAACGTTCGCCCAGTTCGGGAAACTCACCAAAGCCGTGGTGAGCATCGGTTCGTGGGAGGCCGGTGAGTCCACCGTGTACGACGCGCTGGACGAGGCCGAACGCGCCGCTATCGCCGCCCGGGGCGCGACCGCCGAGGTCGCCGCGCGGCTGTTCGACTCGGACGGCAACTCGCTCGGCACCGGGCTGGCACACCACGTGCTGGCGATCAGCCACGAGGAGCTGATGGCAGTCCCCGAGGTGATCGCGATCGGTTACAGCAGGCCGAAAGCCGAAGCGGTGGACGCCGTACTGCGGTCCGGGCTGGTGTCGACGCTGGTCACCGACGCCGCGGCGGCCGTACCGCTGCTGGAACTGGCGCGGGCCAGGCCACTGCCCTCGTGAGGGCTGGCGCCGGTTAGAACCGGCGTTGCCACTCACGACACCCGAGCCTGGGCCTCCACCACCCGATCCCCGTACTCCGCCGCCCACCTTCCGAAGCCCTCGATCGGCCCGAGGAAACTCACCCCCAGCTCCGTCAGCCGGTACGCCCCCTCCGTGCGCTCGACGAGCCCGTCGCGTTCCAGCTTGCGCACCGCCTCGGTGAGCACCTTCGCGCTGATCCCGCCGATGCGCGTGCGCAGTTCGCCGTGCCGCAGCGGGCCGTTCTTCAGCGCCCACAGCACAACTGGATGCCAGGTGTTCGCCACCAGGTCGAACGCGAGCCGGGTGCGGCAGTCGGCGATGAACTCCATGGTTACCTTTCGGTTCCTGCCGTGGTCCATAACGTCGCTTCCGTACAACCACGCGACGACAGGAGACCTTCCCATGCGCATCGCTCTCTTCGGCACCGGCGGCATGGCTTCCGCCCTCGGCGGCCAATGGACCCGGCACGACCTGACCGTTTCCGGCCGCTCCCCCGCCAGCGCTGCCGCCTTGGCAACCGAACTCGGCGCCGAGGTCGCGGACTGGGCCGACGCCGCGGCCCGAACGGACGCCATCCTGCTGGCCGTCCCCACCACCGCCCTCGAAGCCCTGCTCACCCCGCTCGACCTCACCGGCAAAGTCCTCATCGACTGCACCAACACCCCCGGCGCGACCGGCGAACCCGTGGCCGCGCGGATTGCCGGATACGCCCCCGGAGCCGCAGTGGTGAAGGCGTTCAACCTCGCCCACGTGGACGTCTGGCGAATGACCCCGCCGCTGTTCGAAGGCCGCCCGCTCGGCGTCCCGCTGTGCGGTGCTCCGGAGGCCGTCGCCGTGGCGACGGAGCTGGTCCAGGACCTGGGCTGCACTCCCCTGCCCGCCGGCGATCTCGACCGAGCCGCCCTGCTGGAAGCCGCCGCCGGACTGGCGATCGGCTTGTGGGTCGACGGCTTAGATGCGCGTTCCATGCTCATGAGCGCCTGAATCGCCCTATCCTGGCTGGGTGCCCACAGGTGGATCAGCGATAGTCGTCGGCGGCGGAATCGGCGGCCTGGCCGCGGCCATCGGATTGTCGCGGGTCGGCTGGCAGGTCACGGTCCTCGAACGCCTGCCCGGCGAACTGGACGACGCCGGTTCCGGCATTTCCCTGGCCGCCAACGGCGTCCGAGCGCTGGACGCGTTAGGAGCCGGCGACGCACTTCGCGCCGCCGGCCGCTTCCAGCGCACGGTCAGCACCCGCAACCCGCGCGGAGCCTGGCTGGCCCGCATGGACGGAGCCGAACTCGAACGCGTCGCCGGAACACCGATCGTCGGCATCGCGCGGTACGAACTGCATCGGTTGTTGCGTTCTTTGCTGCCCTCGCCGGTGGTGCGAGCCGAGGTCACCGCCGCCGAGGGCAGCACCGTGGTCACTTCATCCGGCCGCCACGAAGCTGACGTGGTCATCGCCGCTGATGGCGTCAACAGCCTGCTGCGCAAGCACTTCTTTCCCTCGCACCCAGGACCTGTCCACAGTGGATCTTCGGTCGTCCGGGCCATCACCGCGCAACCGGTCGAACTGTCCTCTTCGGACTTCAACCTCACCTGGGGCCGCGGAGTCGAGTTCGGCCACATCGCCGTGGCGGACGGCCGAGCCGAATGGCACGCGGTGTTGACTGTTCCACCAGGCACCCGATACCCGGATCCACTGGCCGAAATGCGCCGCCGCTTCGGCCCCTGGCACGAACCGATCACCGCGTTGCTCGACGCGACCGACCCGGAATCCGTGCTGCACCACGATGTCTACGAGCTGGTGACCCCGCTGCCGTCCTATGTGTCCGGTCGCGTCGCCTTTCTCGGAGATGCCGCACACGCGATGCGACCAAATCTCGGCCAAGGTGCCTGCCAGGCGTTGGAAGACGCTGTGACACTGGCTCACGCTCTCTCGTCCGCGGACCTCGACACCGCACTCGCCCGGTACGACGCCGAACGCCGCCCGCGCAGTCAAGCCGTTGCCCGCGCTGCTCGGCAAACCGGCCGGATGGGCCAGCAGTTGACGAACCCCGTCGGGATCGCGGTGCGGAATGCGATGTTCCGCGCCATGCCGACATCGGTGATGGCCCGGTCGATGCTGCGCTACACCCGTTGGCAGCCGCCTAAGCTGCATTCCTGATCCTGGCCGAGTAAAACGACGAAGGGCCGCCGAACATGATCGTCCAGTGGTGCGTGAAAGGGCTGCACCTGGAGAGCGATGAGAAGGCGAAAGGACTGATCGACAACCACGGCGGCCTCCTCTGCAACTGGTGGCGGAAAGTGGGCAGAATCCGCCCCAGTCAAGTCAGGGACAAGCTGACGGCCACGGCACTCGACCGGCACATCAATCACTTCGACGAACTTGACCCGGTCACCCGAGTTCCCTTCAGCGAGGACAGCCCCTTCATCTCGCTAACATCCGGCACCGTGGAGCGCGACGCCTTCGCCGCCACGAATCATGTGCGGCGGGCACGCGACACCGCTCTGTGGTTCGGCACTGAATACGGTAAGCACGAGTTCGCCTACCTGTACACCTGCTGGGTGCTGCTCGCCCCGAGACCGGCTGTGGAAGTCGAAGGAGTCGCCGAGGAGGTACGTGATCTCAACGCCTACCGGCGGTACTCCGCGTATCAAACCGAAGGCGAAGTGACCGCCAAGATCATGGTTCCCGACAATCAGATCAAGTCGTGCGAAAAGTGGGAGCTGAACCGCTCGAAGAAGGCCTTCCACCGGACGTTGGTCCATCCGAATCCACGATTCACCGAGCCCGAGGCGCTGAGCAATGTCCGGGAGCTGATCTGAAATGAACGGCGAAGACCTGCAAGCGCTCGGCCTCTCCATCGGGCAAGTGCGCAGTGCGGCCAAGTTTCACGAGGCCTGCGCGCAAACCTCGCTCACCGAACTGAGAACGATCGCACGCCAATCTCAGCCCGCTGAACAAGAGCGCCTCAACGACATCCAGTTCATGCTTCGAGCTAACGCGGCCAGCGCACTGCGCGAGGCCGCGCAGTGGCGACTGCTCCTGAGTCCCGCGAGCGCGCTGTCCCGCCTCAGCCAAGCCGGTGCGCTCTTCCAAGCACTCGGGCAACCGTTCGGGTATTACCTGAAATCGATGGCGGGATCCCTTGACAAGCAAGACCCGGGCCGGATCAGCGACCTGATGTACGTGATGTACGCCGAGCTGACCGGAGAGCCCCTGGACCTGCCAGAGTTCCTCGGCATTTCTGAAATCCGGGCACACCCTCAACAACAGGCCTACTTGATCGTCACCGCAAGCAGCCTAGAAACAAGGACGGCCCGACAATTCACGCAGGCCGCCGCGCGCCGGTCTCCCCACCGCTCCGGCGTCATCCCTGTCGGAAGCCTGGGCACCCCGATCGCCAAGTACTGGTCAGTCGCCAGCCATCTCCTCGGCGGAGAGCCGGATGACGCGTTCGCCATCGCCAGGCTTCTCCACTCGATGTGCCGGGTGTACGGCGAAACGATGGAGATGGCCCGGTCCAACGAGTACTTGTGGACGAATGCCTCGGCCCCGGTAGACGTCGCCGACCTCGATATCTCCGGTCTGACCGCCTTCTCCGTCCGACGGTTCGGTCCCTCGACGATGGCAGACATGTTCGCGGAGACCGGTCGACTCGATCCGCTCGCCCGCATACCCCTGGACCTCGGAGTATCCCTCGCCCGGCTGAACCCTAGCGATCAGGAGTAGCCGAAATGGACACGAACATTGTCATCCTGATCCTCGGCGTACTCGTCGTGGCCGGTGTCCTGGTGCTGCTGTGGCGAGGCCAGAAAGGCACCCGGCCGAGCACCCTCAAGCTCTCCCTGGCCGACATCTTCAAAATGGATCTGTCCCTGTCCCCGCAAAACACGGCACAGGCACAGGAAGACATCAGCGAGGCCGAGAAGACCAAGCCCGCTCAAAGCTCCCCGCGCGCACTTCCCGAACTGGGAGCGACGAGCGCGCTGGCCCGGGTGCTCTGGATCGACGACCATCCGGCCAACAACGTCTACGAAACCCTCGCGCTGGAGCGTCTCGGAAAGCTCGTCACCGCGGCGACCACCAGCGCGGCCGCGCGCATTTACCTCAGCCGGATGGACTTCGCCGCCGTCGTCACCAACCTCGGCCGCGACGACGACCCGGAGGCGGGCACCCGGTTCATCCAGGAACTCCGGTCCGCGGGCAATCGGATTCCGGTCGTGGTCTACACCGCGAACGCCAGTTCCAGCGCCGCAGCCGCCGCGAAGGCCGCGGGCGCGGACGCGGTGGTCGATCTCCCGCATCTTCTTGTCCAGGACATCGAAACCCGAGTCACGAGCAGCCGACGGAAGCACTGAATGCGCGCCGAGCGGCCTAGGCCCTCAGAGCTGGTTGACGTCCACGATCCGCACCACCGCGCTGCCCACCTCGTCCGAGGCGCGCAAATCGACCTCCGCGCTGATTCCCCAGTCATGGTCGCCGGCCGGATCGTCGAAGATCTGCCGGACCCGCCACACATCCGGCTCCTGCTCGATCAGCAGCAAAGCCGGGCCGCGCGCGTCCGGGCCGATTCCGAGGGAATCGTGTTCGTCGAAGTAGTCCTCGATCGCGTCTTCCCAGGCGTCCGCGTCCCAGCCAGAGGCGGCGTCCAGCGAGCCCAGTTCGTCGTACGCCCGGCGCGAAGCCAGCTCCACGCGGCGGAACAACTCGTTGCGCACCAGCACCCGGAACGCCCGCTCGTTGCGCGTGACCGCGGGCGGTTCGGCCGGCGGGCGATGCGACACCGGGCCTTCCTCGTCCGGATGCCGCAGCGCTTCCCATTCGTCCAGCAGGCTCGAGTCGACCTGGCGCACCAATTCGCCGAGCCATTCGATGAGGTCCTGCAGCGGTTCGGTCTTCGCCTCGTCCGGCACCGTGTGCCGCAACGCGTCGTAGGTGTCGGCGAGATAGCGCAGCACCAGGCCTTCGGAACGCGCGAGCTGATAAAAGCCCACGTATTCCACGAAGTTCATCGCGCGCTCGTACATATCGCGCACCACCGACTTCGGCGACAGCTCGTAATCCGCCACCCACGGATGTCCAGCGCGATACGACTGGTAAGCCGCGTTGAGCAGTTCCTCCAACGGTTTCGGGTACGTGACGGACTCGAGAAGCTCCATCCGTTCGTCGTACTCGATCCCGTCGGCCTTCATCGCCTGCACGGCCTCGCCGCGAGCCTTGAACTGCTGCTGCGACAGCACCGGCCGCGGATTGTCCACTGTGGATTCCACAATGGACACGACGTCCAGCGCGTACGACGGGGACTCCATGTCCAGCAGCTCGATCGCGGCCAGTGCGAACGGCGAAAGCGGCTGGTTCAACGCGAAATCGAACTGCAGGTCCACCGTCAGGCGGACAATGCGCCCCTCGGCATCGGGTTCGGGGAGCTTCTCCACGACACCGGCGGCGAGCAGCGAACGGTAGATCTCGATCGCCCGCAGGATCAGCTTCCGCTGCGTCGGACGGTCCGAATGGTTGTCCTCCAGCAGATGCCGCATCGCGTCGAACGCGTTGCCCGGCCGGGAAATCACGTTCAGCAGCATCGAGTGGCTGACCTGGAAGCTGGACGTGAGCGGCTCCGGATCGGCCGCGATCAGCCGGTCGAACGTGCTCTCGGTCCAGTTGACGAAGCCCTCCGGCGCTTTCTTCCGGACGATCTTCTTTTTCTTCTTCGGGTCGTCGCCCGCTTTCTCCAGCGCCTTCGCGTTCTCCACCACGTGATCCGGAGCCTGCACGACCACGTAACCGTCGGTGTCGTACCCGGCCCGGCCCGCGCGTCCGGCGATCTGGTGGAACTCGCGCGCCTTCAGATGCCGCTGGCGCACACCGTCGTACTTAGTCAGCGCCGAGAACACCACGGTCCGGATCGGCACGTTGATGCCGACGCCGAGAGTGTCCGTCCCGCAGATCACCTTCAGCAGCCCGGACTGCGCCAGCGTTTCGACCAGCCGCCGGTACTTCGGCAGCATGCCCGCGTGGTGCACGCCGATGCCGTGCCGCACGAGCCGCGAGAGCGTCTTGCCGAATCCGGCGGAGAACCGGAAGTCGCCGAGCAGGTCGGCGATCGCTTCCTTCTCCGCCTTGGTGGTGACGTTGATGCTCATCAGCGTCTGCGCCCGTTCGATGGCCGCGGCCTGCGAGAAATGGACGACATACACCGGCGCCTGGCCGCCGTTGAGCAGCTCGGACATCGTTTCGTGCAGCGGCGTGAGCGCGTACCGGAAGGTGAGCGGCACCGGCCGCTGCGCCGAAGTGACCACCGCGGTCGGCCGTCCGGTCCGCCGGGTCAGGTCCTTTTCGAAGAACGAAACGTCGCCGAGCGTGGCCGACATGAGCACGAACTGCGCGTTCGGCAGTTCGATCAGCGGGACCTGCCACGCCCAGCCGCGGTCCGGTTCCGAGTAGAAGTGGAACTCGTCCGCGACGACCTGGCCGACCGGGGCGCCGGCGCCGTCGCGCAACGCGATGTTCGCCAAGATTTCCGCGGTGCAGCAGATGATCGGCGCGTCCGCGTTGACGCTCGAATCGCCGGTCATCATGCCGACCTGATCAGCCCCGAAGATCTCGATGAGCTGGAAGAACTTCTCCGAGACCAGCGCTTTGATGGGCGCGGTGTAAAAACTGCGTTTGCCGTGTGCGAGCGCGGTGAAGTGCGCGCCGACCGCGACGAGGCTTTTGCCGGAGCCGGTCGGCGTCGACAGGATGACGTTGGCCCCGGAGACGACCTCGATCACCGCCTCCTCCTGCGCCGGGTACAGCTCGATGCCCCGTTCCGCCGTCCACGTCGTGAAGGCTTCGAACAGGGCATCTGCGTCGGGATCCGCTGGCAGGAGGTCGGTGAGAGTCATCGTGCCGCCCATCGTGCCATCCCCGTGCCGCCCGCAGGTGCAGGGGAGATCGCGGGTGCTTGCCCTAACCCGTAGGCTTCCGGTACCGCGCGCTGCCGGAGGGGACGGAAAGGCGGGCGCGCACACGGGCGGTACTCGCGGAGGATTCGGCAATGGCACAGGACATCATCCCGATCGAGCTCGGGCTGCCGCAGGGCGACGTGGTCACCCTCTGGGCCCCGCGGTGGCGGGAGGACGGCGAGGAGTGGGAAGCGTTCCTCGGCGACGAGGACGACCTGTACGCCTTCCCGGACGCCGCGCACCTAGCCGCCTTCGTGCGCACGGCCGAGCAGCACGACCTGCTCGACCACCCGGCGTGGGACGCGGTGCCCGCGCTGAACGTGCCCGAGCTGATCCCGGACGACGACCACTCGTACGACCTCGTCGGCGTGCCCGAACTGGTCGCCGAGGAGCCGGACTCGTGGACGATCGGCGAACTGGCCGAGATCGTCGGCATCGTGCGTTCGCTCGCCGACGTGTGCGAGCTGGACGAGGTGCACGAGGTGCTCGACGCCTACGAGGGCTTCTCGCTGCTGGAGCAGGGCCGGCTGCCGTTCACCGGGCGCGAGGGCGAAGCGCTGTGGAACGACCTGTCGAAGGCCGTCTCCGAGAAGTGGGACACCGTGCTCGACGCGATCGACAACCTGGTGACGGTGCCGGAGGTCGACGCCGCGGTGCTGGAGCAGACCGCCGAAGAGCTGGCCGCCTTCCACGAGGAATCCGCCGAGGCGGAGGCCGGTGAAGAGGACGGCGGGCCGGAAGACCTCGAAGCGGTCGACGCCGAGGACGAGGACGCCGAGGACGAGCCGGTCGGCTTCTGGGGCGAGGTCGGCATCGACCCGATCAAGATCGTCACCTCCGGCGCGGAGTACTACACGCTGCGCTGCTACCTCGACGACAAGCCGGTGTTCCTCGGCAACGAGGGCGAGATCGACGTGTTCAGCTCGCCGAAGGCGCTGCTCAAGGCGATCAAGGCGGGTGACGAGCTCGCCGACACCGACCTCGCCGGGGTGTCCACTTGGGACGAGGTGCGCGAGAAGGCGGCGGCAGGCGAGCTCGAGATCGAGGTCGACACCGACAACACCTACGTCTTCCCCGGCCTCGACGAGGACATCGCCGAGGGCCCGGAGTCGATCGACCCGACCCAGCTGGAACTGGCCGTCGAGCTGATCACCGACGCCGCCGAATGGGCTGGCGACGACACCGTCGAAACCGCGCTGGCGGCCAACGAAAGCCTCGGCTGGCTGGTGTCGTTCGTGCTGCGGCCGGACCCGAGCCGGCTCGAGCCGAGCGCTCCGTTCGACACCGAGCAGAGCGCCTGGCGCAAGCTGGTCGAGGACTTCGAGAACCGCCTCACGGTGGTCTGAACCTCTGAGACCTGCTAGAGGGCGTCGAACACGCTCTCGGCCGAGTCACCGGCGGAGAACATCTTCCAGGCGACGCCGGCGATCGCATCCGGATCCAGGGTGTGACCGCCGGCGTCGCCGTATTTTTCCCGCTGCGAGACGACCATCCGGTGAATGTCGCCGCGTTCGACCAGACCGCCGATGATCAGGCTGCCCGCGTACACGCCGGTGCCGGCCAGCCCCTCGTGCAGTGTCCGCGCGTAGTTCCGCAGCGCCGCTGACGACACCGCGAGCGCGCCGAGCGCGGGCATCGGCCGCACCGCGCTGAGCCCGCCGGCGAACAGGAATCCGCCGCTGCCGCGTTCCAGCATGCCCGGCAGCAGTTTGCCCACCACCTCGACCGCCGGATACACCCAGCTCATCGCCTTCTCGACGGCTTCGGCGGTCGCGTCGGTGATGTCCGTAGGCATGCTGTCCGGTTCGATCGCGGCGGGGCCGTAGTAGGCGACGTCGATGACCCCGAACCGTTCGGTGATTTTGTCGAGTGTCGCTCCGATTCCGTTCCGGACGTCGCCGGCGAACGCTTCCGCGTTGTCGAGTTCGGCCAGGTAGGCCGGGTGCCGCTCAGCGGTACGCGAAACGAGCGCGACGTTGTATCCCTCCCCAGCGAACCGGCGTGCCATGGACATTCCGAGGCCGGGTCCGACTCCGAGAACGACAGCGGTCGGGCGAGTGGTCATGACTTGGCTTCCTTCCCCAGCGATAAGTCGAGGGCACCCTCGACTTTGCTCGCCAAGCTACCACAAAACCCGAGGGCGGCCTCGACTTTGTACGATGGGACCCATGGCCACCGGATCGAAGCCGTTGCGCGCGGATGCCGCCCGCAACCGCGACAAGCTGCTGGCCGCCGCGACGCGCGCGTTCGGCGAGCACGGCCTCGACGCGCCGCTGGAGCAGATCGCCCGCAGCGCCGGGGTCAGCATCGGCACGCTGTACGCGCACTTCCCGACCCGGGACGCCTTTGTCGACGCGATCCTGCCCGCGCAGATCGCCGCGCTGGACGAACTGGCGACGAAGGCGTTAGCGGAACCTGACCCGTGGCAGGGGTTCACCGAGTTCCTCGACGGGCTATTCGCCTTGCAGGCCAAGGATCACGGCCTCAACGACGCACTCGCCCGGCGGATGCCGTTGAGCCCGGCCGTGCTGGAGGCGTGCCACGCCGGGTTCGTACACGCGGCGCGAGTTTTGGACCGGGCGAAGGAATCCGGTCAGCTGCGCGCGGATTTCGAGCCAGAGGATCTCGCCCCGCTGGTTACCGCGATGTCGCCGCTGATCCATGAACCGACGGAAACCTGGCGGCGGCATTTGGCGTTCTTCCTCGACGGGCTCAAGGTCTCGTGAGTGGCAATCCCGGTTCTAACCGGGATTGCCACTCACGACCCCTACCCCTCCGCACTTTCCGCCCGCACCGGCACCAACCCTATTGCCAGCAGCGGGAAAATCGCCGCCACGCAATACGCCAGCGCATACCGGCTGTCCCCGATCACCAAGCCCAGCAACGGCGGCGTCGCCGACGCGGCGATGTTCTGCGCGGTGTTCTGCGTCCCCATCGCGCGACCCGACCATGCGACCCCGGCCAGCTCAGCCGATGCCGTAAAGCCAAGACCGTTGTCCGCCACCGTGATCACCGCCGCCAGCACGAGCGCGGCCAGCACCAGCCAGAGCCAAGTCGCGTCCCCGACCGCGACCAGCAGCATCACGACCACACTCGCGACGGCGAGCTGCCGCATCGGCCGCAACCGGCTGCCGACGCGGTCCGACCAATACCCCGACGCCAGCCGCCCGAGCGCGCCGAGCACCTGCGCCACCGCGACGAACACCCCGGCCTGCGCAGCGGTCCACTGATGCTGCGACACCAGATACACCGGCGCGAACGCGGACACCGCGAACTGCGGCACCACCAACAGCGCGCTCGCGCCGTGCACACGCCACAGCCACGGCTTGCGATACGGCGACGGCGGCCGCTCCCTCTTCGCCGCGCGCGGCGGCCGCGGCGGGTCCACAACGAACAGCGCCACCAAGAGCGCCACGCCGACCGCCAGCACGGCGGGGAGCAGCATCGCCGCCTGGAACCCCCACTGCGCGGCCAGCGGCGGCAGCCCGAGCGCGGCCACTCCGACCCCCAGCGGCTGCGCCGTCTGCCGGATCCCCATCGCGACGCCGCGCTCGGATTTCGCGAACCAGCCCATCACGACCCGGCCGCTCGCCGCGTTCACCGAAGCCGTGCACGCACCGGCTACGAGAAACACTCCAAAGAGAAGTCCGACCGGGTGGTGCCACAGGGCGGCGTACACGAGGAGTAACCCCGATACGCCCAGGCCCAGCGCCATGATGAGGCGCTCGCCGTAACGGTCCGCAGCCGCGCCCCACGCGATGAGCGTGAGCAGCAGGCCGATGCTCGGCGCGGCGACGACCGTGCCCGCCTGCGCCAGCGTCAAATGGTCGGCCTCGCGCATGGCGGGCACGAGAAACGGCAGCCCGTAAAGGAACGAGCAGCTGGCGGTCTGCGCGGCGAGACCGAGCGCAAGGATCAGCCACCGCCGCGAGCCGCCTTTTTGCCGCACCTGCTCCCCGGTCTCGACCTGCGCCATTCCGTCCACCGTCTCATTAGTTGAGAAGTATGTCTTACATAGTGAACGATAGTTGGCATGGCTAACGAACGCAACCGCCTTTCGGGGCGGCCGCGTCCGAAGGGCCGGGGCTCAGCTGAGCGCCGCGTACCCGGGTTTAACGACCTTCTCGATCAGCTCGAGCCGCTCGTCGAAATCGAGGAACGCGGATTTCATGGCGTTGATCGTGAACCAGCGGAAGTCGTCGAGGCCGAAGCCGAACGTCTCGGCCAGCGCGGCGAATTCACTGGTCATCGTGCAGCCGCTCATCAGCCGGTTGTCGGTGTTGACGGTGACGCGGAAGCGCAGCCGGGCGAGCAGGCCGATGGGATGCTCGGCCAGCGACGGCACGGTTCCGGTCTGGACATTCGACGAGGGGCAGATCTCCAGCGGGATCCGCCGGTCCCGGACGTAGCCCGCCAACCGTCCAAGATGGACATTTCCGTCGGCGTCGGCGGTGATGTCCTCGACGATCCGGACGCCGTGCCCGAGCCGTTCCGCACCGCAGTACTGGATTGCCTCGCCGATCGACGGAAGTCCGAACGCTTCGCCGGCATGAATAGTGAAGTGTGCATTGTTCCGGCGCAAATAGTCGAATGCGTCCAGATTTCGGGTGGGCGGGAATCCGTCCTCCGGTCCGGCGATGTCGAATCCGGCCACCCCGGCGTCGCGGTAGCGCACCGCGAGTTCGGCGATCTCGAGCGCGCGGGCGTGCTGGCGCATCCCGCACAACAGCGTCCGCACCCGGATCCGCCCGCCGCCCGCGGCTACCCTCCGCATCCCTTCCGCGAAACCCTCTTGGACAGCCTCAACCACTGCATCGAGTGACAGCCCGCGTTCCACGAACAGCTCCGGCGCGTACCGCAGCTCGGCGTAGACGACCCCGTCCGCGGCCAGGTCTTCCACTGCTTCAGCGGCAACCCTGACCAGCGCTTCCTCCGTTTGCATGACCCCACACGTATGGGCGAACGTCTCGAGATACGACACGAGGGAACCGGAGTCCGCCGCGGCGCGGAACCAGCGGCCCAGTTCGTCCGGATCCGTCGCGGGAAGGTCCCGGTAGCCGAGATTCTCGGCGAGTTCGGCCACCGTGCCGGGGCGCAAGCCGCCGTCGAGGTGATCGTGGAGCAGGACCTTGGGGGCGCGGCGCAGGATCTCCGCGCTCAACGGGGTTACGTCCGACATGCTCCAACGGTAGCCTCGCTGTCATTCCCCTACCTGGCCGTAACCGAGAGCACCGGAACAACCCTCTGCTCAGCACTGTGCGCAAGGAATCGGCCATCCGGGTGGCGCGCCCCTTATCCGCGTTCCCCGGGGGCCATACGCACAGCAATTTTCTTCATCGATAAGCTCGGGTCAGTCCCTTCCATTTTCCCCGCCGACGAAGGACACCGCAGTGACCACTGACAACCACATTGCCGCTCCGTCGTTCGACCGGATGCGCAACATGCTGGTGCGCGCGGCCGAGGTTCGTGAGAGCGAGCAGCAGCAGATCTTCGACGCGCTCGACGACATCTACGCCCGGCTCGCGCCGGTGGACTCCCTGGGCGCGGTGCGCAAGCGGCTGTCGGAACTGCCGGACCGGACCGAGGTCGGGGTGCTGGCGGAACGCCTCGACGAGGCGATGACGCGGCTGGAGTCCCAGGACAACGCGATCGCCGCGCTCACGCACGCGGTGGAGAGCATCGTCGACAAGCTGGCGAAGCCCTTCGCCCAGCTCGACGGACGCCTCGACGGCGTGGCGGCGCGGTTCGAGGGCGTCGCGGGCCGGATGGACGGGCTCGAGGACAAGCTGCAGAACATCCACCGCCGCCTCGACGAGCTGGGCGGGCACCTGGACAAGCAGGACGCGAAGCTCGAATCGCTGCCGCAGACGACGCAGGGCCCGATCCGCGACCGGATCGAGATGGCCGAGACGTCGCTGCGCGAGCGGATCGAGACCACGGACCAGGAACTGCGCTCGCGCGTGGACGAACTGGACCGCGCGACGAAGGAACGCATCGCGACCGCGACCGACGCGCTGAAGAGCGCGGTCTCCGACACCGGCGAGATGATCGACCCGGCCGCGCGGCTGGACTCGGTGGGCACGAAGCTCGAAACGATCACCCAGCGTCTCGACGACCTGTCCAGCCGCATCGACAAGGTCGAGGACGACGTCACCGGCCGCATCGGCGACCTGGACGGCTCGGTCCGCAGCGGTCTGTCGAAGGTCGAAGGCACGCTGTCGAAGCAGCCGGACACCGACGCGGTCGACTCGCTGGTGCGCCGCAGCAACGACGAATCCGTGCGCCGCATCGGCGGCCAGCTGGACGAAGCGATGGCGACCTTCGCGGAACTCATGCTCGGCGGCGGACCCGCGGTGCAGCAGATCGCCCCGCCGCCGCCCGCCCCGCGGCAGCCGCGCCGCAGCTCGCGGAACGGGCGTTCGCCCAAGGCCGCTGACGCCAAGGCGAAGGCCGGCGGCGACTCGGACGAGTCGACTGACTGACGCTCTTTGCACGAAGCCCCCCGTCCGGGATCCGGACGGGGGCTTCGTCGTTCAAGGCGTCAAGGCCGAACCGTGTCCAGCACGATCCCCGTCGCAGCAGGTGCCTCCGCACCCACCGAGAACCCGCCTTCCAAAGCAGCAAGAGCAGCAGGCAAGGCATCCGGAGTGTCCGTGTGCAGTTCCAGCAACGGCTCCCCCTCCACCACCGCGTCGCCTGGCTTCGCGTGGCACAGGATTCCCGCCGCGGCCTGCACCGGGTCTTCCTTCCGCGCCCGACCGGCCCCGAGCCGCCAAGCCGCGACGCCCACCGCGTAGGCGTCCAGCGAGGTCAGCACCCCCGAAGCAGGCGCCGGGACGACGTGCACCGTAGAAGGACGCGGCAACTCAGCCGAGGGATCCCCGCCCTGTGCGGCGATCATCCGGGCCCACACTTCGTAAGCCTCACCGGACGCCAGCACCTCGGCCGGATCGACGGAAATGCCCGCCAACGCCAGCATCTCCCGAGCCAGCGCCACCGTCAGTGCAACGACGTCAGCGGGGCCGCCACCGCGGAGGACCTCAACCGCCTCGGCAACCTCCACCGCGTTCCCGACGGCCCGGCCGAGCGGCGTGCTCATGTCGGTGATCAACGCGGTGCAAGCCACGCCGTGCGCGGTGCCGATGTCCACGAGCGTCCGCGCCAGCAGTTGCGCCTCCGGCACGGTCTTCATGAACGCCCCGGAGCCGGCCTTCACATCCAGTACCAGCCCCGAAGCGCCTTCGGCGATCTTCTTGCTCATGATCGAGCTGGCGATCAACGGCACCGACTCGACCGTCGACGTGACGTCCCGCAGCGCATAAAGCTTCTTGTCCGCCGGAGCCAACCCCTCGGTCGCCGCGCAGACCACGGCGCCGACTGAGTTCAGCTGCGCCGCGATCTCGTCCAGAGACAAAGCCGCGCGCCAACCGGGAATCGACTCCAGTTTGTCCAGCGTCCCGCCGGTGTGGCCGAGCCCGCGACCGGACAGCTGCGGCACCGCGGCACCGCACGCGGCGACCAGCGGAGCCAGCGGCAAGGTGATCTTGTCCCCGACTCCGCCGGTCGAGTGCTTGTCCACGGTCGGGCGCGCGACATCCAGCGAAAGCCGCGAGCCCGAGTCGATCATCGCGCCGGTCCAGCGCGCGATCTCGCCGTCGTCCATGCCACGCAAGAAAATCGCCATGGCCAGCGCGGCCATCTGCTCTTCCGCGACCGCTCCGTGGGTATAGGCGTCGACGACCCAGTCGATCTGTTCGTCACTCAGCTGCCCGCCGTCCCGCTTGGTCCGGATGACGTCTACCGCAGTGAAAGTCATGGCAGATCCTCCGGCCCGAACGCGTCCGGCAGCACCTCCGACATCGGCAGCACTCCGCGCGGAGTGTCGACCAGGCAAGAGGAACCGCCGAGCTCGAACAGGATCTGCCGGCACCGTCCACAAGGCATCAACAGCTCACCCGCACCGCTACGGCAAGCCACCGCAACCAAACGGCCGCCGCCGGACAGTCGCAATTGTCCGGCCATTGTGCACTCAGCGCACAAACCCAAGCCGTACGAGGCGTTTTCGACATTGCAACCCGTCACCTGCCGACCATCGTCCACAATGGCCGCGACGCCGACATGCAGTCCCGAATAAGGTGCGTAAGCGTGCGAAGCAGCCGAAACCGCGGCCGCACGCAACGCCTCCCAGTCCACTTCGGACATCAGTCGCCCTCACCTCGCCGATACTGCGCACCATCCGCCTTCGGCGGCCGAAGTCGTTGCGACGCAACGGCTAGCACGATCAGCGTCACGAAGTGCGCGGTGTACGGGATCAAGTCGCTCGGCAGCGTGTCGTTGGTCCAGTAGATCGCGTACAGAATCCCAGCGCCGACGACGCCGAGCGCAGCCGCGATCCAGCGCTTCCGGATCAGCTGCACGATCACGATGATCGCCAGCAGAATGACCGCGCCGTACAGCAGCGCCAGCACCGCGTCGCCACCACCGGCGAGTTGCAGACCGTCGGAGTACCCGAACAGCGCGGCACCGCCGAGCAGCCCGCCCGGTCGCCAGTTGCCGAAGATCATCGCGGCCAGGCCGATGTACCCGCGGCCGTTCGTCTGGTTTTCCAGGTAGTCCGCCCCGCCCTTGAGCAGCACCAGCGAGGCACCGCCCATGCCCGCGAACCCGCCGGAGATCAGCACGCCGACGTACTTGTAGCGGTACACGTTCACGCCGAGCGACTCGGCCGCGACCGGGTTCTCGCCGCACGAACGCAGCCGCAGGCCGAACCGCGTGCGCCAGAGAATCCAGTAGCTCACCGGGATCAGCACGATCGCGATCATGGTCAGCGGCGCGACTCCGGTCACCAGCCCGCGCAGAATGCCCGCGACATCGGACAATCCGACGCGCTGCTGGTCTTCCAGCGACCCCAGCCAGTCCGACAGCCCGGCCGCCGAATAGGTGTCGAATTTCGGCACCGGCGGCGACTGGCGCGGGTTGCCCGACAGCGGTTCGAAAATCAGGTTCGCCAGATACTTCGCGACGCCGAGCCCGAGCAGGTTGATCGCGACACCGGAGACGATGTGGTTGACGTTGAACGTCACCGTCGCCACCGCGTGCAGCAGTCCGCCCAGCGCGCCGAACGCGATCGCGGCCAGCAGGCCGACCCACGCGCCGCCGTAATAAGCGCCCCAGGCCGCACCCCAGGTGCCGAGGATCATCATGCCTTCGAGGCCGATGTTGATCACGCCCACGCGCTCGGCCCACAGCCCGCCCAGCGCACACAGCAGGATCGGCAGCGCCAGCCGCAGCGCGGTCGACGCGGTGTTGCTGGACGTCAGCGCCGAAACATCGGTTGCGTACGACGCGGTCGACATGACCGCGATCGCGACCACGGCCCAGATCACGCCGCGCAGCCAGCCGGGGATCCGCGGCCGCTTGCGCTTGATCGGCATCGGCGTCCCGGACTCCGGACCCGGCCGGGAGAACTCCGTCGTGGTGGTCACACCGCACCGCCTTCCGCGACCGAGGCGCCCTTGCGGCCGTTGCCGGCGAGCGCCCTGCCCACCCTGCGCTGTTCCGCGGCGAGGTCGGCCCGGCGCACGATCTCGTACGCCACGACGACCGAGAGCACGATGATGCCCTGCATGATCGTCGCGATCTCCTTGGACACGTTGATCTGCTCCAGCGACACCGCGGAGGTGTCCAGGAACGCCCACAGCAGCGCGCCGAACGCGATGCCGCCGGGGTGGTTGCGGCCGAGCAGCGCGACCGCGATGCCGGTGAAGCCGTACATCTGGGTCGCGGTGATGCCGTAGCTGTAGTCACGGCCGAGCAGTTCCGGCATGGCGACCAGACCGGCCACCGCACCGGACAGCAGCATCGCGATGAGCGTCATCTTCTTCGCGCTCACGCCACCGGCCGCGGCCGCCGTCGCGGACTCGCCGCTCGCCTTCAGCTCGAAGCCGAACCGGGTGCGGTTCAGCATGAACCAGTACGCGCCGCCGATCACGATCGCGATGAACACGAACCCGAACAGCGTGCCCGACCCCAGCGGGATGCCCGGGATCCGGCCGGACGGCGCGATCACCCTGGTCCCGATGTTGTTGCCGGTCTGCACGCCGAACTGGTCGGCGTTGATCAGGAACGCGATGATGCCCGCGACGATCGAGTTCAGCATGATCGTCGAGATGACCTCGCTGACGCCGCGGGTCACCTTGAGCACCGCCGGGATCGTCGCGTACAGCGCCCCGGAAACGATGGCCACCAGCAAGATCACGATGGTGTGGATGACCGGCGGCAGCTGCAGCGCCCCGCCGATGATCGCGGCGACCACCGCGGCGAACCGGTACTGGCCCTCGACGCCGATGTTGAACAGGTTCATCTGGAACCCGATCGCCACCGCGAGGCCGGACAGGTAGTACACCGTCGCGAGGTTCACCGTGTCGACCGCGGTGGAACCCTTGAACAGCTGGCCGATCATCGTCCCGTACGCCTGCAATGGGTCGGCACCGGAGATGACGAGCGCGATCGCGGACAGGATCACTGCGAACGCGATCGCGAGCAGAGGCGGCAACAGCCGCGTGCGCCACGAACTCATGAGTCTTCACCTTCTTCGGCGCCGGTCATGGCGGAACCGAGTTCCTGCGGGGTGACGGTGGCCGGGTTCGCCTCGCTCACGAGCCGCCCGCGCAGCATCACGCGAATGGTGTCGGACAACCCGATCAGCTCGTCGAGGTCCGCGGAAATCAGCAGCACGGCGAGGCCGTCGGCACGTGCCTGGCGGATCTGCTCCCAGATCAGCGCCTGCGCGCCGACGTCGACGCCGCGCGTCGGATGCGAAGCGATCAGCAGCACCGGGTTGCCGGACAGCTCGCGCCCGACGATCAGCTTCTGCTGGTTGCCGCCGGACAGCGCGGCGGCCGGAACGTCGATGCCGGGCGTGCGGACGTCGTACTCGCGCACGATCCGTTCGGTGTCCTCGCGCGCGCCCGCGATGTTGAGCAGTTGCCCGCCGGACACCGGTTCCCGCGTCTGGTAGCCGAGAATCCGGTTGACCCACAACGGTTGCGTGAGCAGCAGGCTGTGCCGCGTGCGGTCCTCGGCGATGTAGCCGATGCCCGCCTCGCGCCGCGCCAGCGTGCCCAGCTTGACCAGGTCGTGCGTCTCGCCGTCCGGCGGCGTCAGCTCGATGTGGCCGCCGCTCGCCTTGCGCATCCCCATGATCGTCTCGACCAGTTCGGTCTGGCCGTTGCCCTCGACGCCCGCGATGCCGAGCACCTCGCCCGCGTGCACGGTGAAGGAGATGTCGTCGAGCACGTTGCGCTCGGACCCCTCGGCGGACAGCCGCAGCTCGCGTACCCGCAGAACCTCGCGGTCGGTCACCGTCGACTCGCGCGTCTCCGGGCTCGGCAGCTCCGAACCGACCATCATCTCGGCCAGCTCGCGGCTGGTGATCTTCTTCGGATCCGCGGTGCCGACCGTGGTGCCGCGCCGGATCACGGTGACCGTGTCGGCGATCGCGCGCACCTCGTCGAGCTTGTGCGAGATGAAGAGGAAGGTGTAGCCGTCGGCCTGCATTTCGCGGACGGTCGTGAACAGCGCGTCCACTTCCTGCGGCACGAGCACGGCGGTCGGCTCGTCGAGAATGATGATTTTCGCGCCGCGGTAAAGGACTTTGACGATCTCGACGCGCTGCCGGTCGGCGACGCCGAGTTCCTCCAGCAGCGTGTCCGGCTTCGCGTGCAGCCCGGTCCGCTTCGACAGTTCCGCCAAACGCGCTCGCGCCGCGCGGCCGATGCCGTGCAGTGCCTCCGCGCCGAGGAACACGTTTTCCGCGACGGTCAGATTGTCGGCGAGCATGAAGTGCTGGTGCACCATGCCGATTCCGGCGCGGATGGCGTCCTGCGGGTTGCGCAGTCTCACCTCGCCGCCGTTGATGGCGATGCTGCCCTCGTCGGGCTGCTGCATCCCGTACAGGATCTTCATCAGGGTCGACTTGCCCGCGCCGTTCTCGCCGCACAGCGCGTGCACCTCGCCCGCCGCCACGGTGAGGTTCACGTCGGAGTTCGCGACGACGCCGGGGAACCGTTTGGTGATCCCGGTCAGCTGGACGGCCGGCACGCCCCGGTCGGGGACGGCTTCGGCCTCGATCTCGGTCATCGGAGGGGACATCCCGTTCTGTCGGAAACGCGTGAGGGCCCGGAAGGAAGATCCTTCCGAGCCCTGCCGCGTCATGAGCGTTACTTGGCCGGCTTGTCCGAAACCTTGATGGCACCGGAGACGATCTGGGCCTTGTACCCGTCGAGCACGTCCTTGATGTCGTCGACCTTGCCGCCGGAGGTCGAGTAGCCGACCCCGTCGGACTTGAGGTCGAAGCGCTTCGGCACCGTGCTCAGGTCGCCCTTCGCGACGGCCTGGAGGTACTCGAAGACCGCGACGTCGACGCGCTTGATCATCGAGGTGATGATGATGTCCTTGTCGGCGGCGACCGTCTTCTGGTTGTACTGGTCGGAGTCGACGCCGATGGCCAGCGCGTTGTTCTGCTTCGCCGCGTCGAACACGCCCTTACCGGAGGCGCCGGCAGCGTGGTAGACGACGTCCGCGCCGCGGGAGATCTCCGCGGCCGCCTTCGCGTTGCCCTTCGGCGGGTCCTGGAAACCGGAGAAGTCGCCGGCGGGCGTCAGGTACTCGTCCTCGATCTTGATCTTGCTCGAAACGGCCTTCGCGCCCTGCAGGAAGCCGGCCTCGAACTTCTGGATCAGCGGGGTGTTCACGCCGCCGACGAAGCCGACGTGGCACTTCTTGCTCTTGTACGCGGCGGCGACGCCGGCCAGGAACGAGCCCTGCTCCTCGGCGAAGACCAGCGGCGTGACGTTCGGGAGGCTGATCGAGTCGTCGTCGACGATCGCGAACTTGGTGTTCGGGTACTTGGTGGCGACGGCCTTGACCGACTGCGCGTACGCGAAACCGACCGCGACGATCGGGTTCAGGCCCTGCTGCGCCATCTGCTCGAGCCGCTGCTGCTTGGCGGCTTCGCTCTCGCTCGCGCTCGCGGTGCTCTCGTTCACGGTCGGGACGCCCAGGTCGGACTTCGCCCGGTCGGTGCCCGCGGCGGCCGCGTCGTTGAAGGAAGCGTCACCGCGACCGCCGACGTCGAAGGCCAGGCCGACCTTGAGCTTGCTGCCGTCGACCTTGCCCGAGGCGGCGCTGCTGCTCGTGGCGGCGGCAGGCGCGGCGGGCGGCTTCGGGGCGGTGATGCAGTTCGAGCCCGCGTTGCCGTCCGAACCGGACGCGTTGTTCTTGCTTCCCCCGGTGTCCTTCGCGCACCCGGCCAGTGCAAGCACCCCAGCCATGGTCGCGGCGGCCAGCGCGGTTCCACGCATGCGACGCAACGTGTGTCTCCCTCCCCGCTGATCCAGCGGACGATCCAGGAACGGCCCGGTCACGGTCGCCGGGCTCAACTGGCAGACCGTACCCAACCGCCGGGTAACCGCCATAGGAACGGCACGCTACGTAACACAAACGTTTACTCGGAGGGTCGATCCGCGACCAATCCGGCGCCGAACGTGATCAAGAGCCGCCTCCCTGCCCGCCGCGATCACTCACCGTGGCCTCGCTTTCGCCCGGGAAACGTCCGTGAAGGACTCCTTGAGGGAATCCGATTCCCGGAAGGAGTCCTTCACGGCCAGCTCAGACGTGCTCCAGACCACACGTCCGAGTGGTCTGGCGTGGTCACCGGTGTCTGGTCTGTCACAGAGAGGAACCCGGAGGTGAGCCGCGCGTATGGGTCGGGTCTAGCATCCATGCATCCACGCTCGATGGCCCCTGATCTCGGCACCGTCGCCGGAGTTGTCCCCAGTGGACCGACCCCGGCCGCGGGTGCGGACCTCACCGGTCACCCGGGCACGACAGTCATGACGTTGGAGGCCGTTCACCGATGTCCACCACGGCGAGCACTGCCACCGAAAGCGGGGCAGGAGCTAGCGATCGGGCGGGTGCCTCACGCCGGCAGGGAACTTTCTACCGGGGCGACCCCGGCATGTGGTCCTGGGTGCTGCACCGCATCACCGGCGTGCTGACCTTTTTCTTCCTGTTCGTGCACGTGCTCGACACCGCGCTCGTGCGCGTGTCGCCGAACACCTACGACCAGGTCATCGAGACGTACAAGACGCCGATCGTGAACCTGCTCGAGGTCGGCCTTGTCGGCGCGGTGCTGTTCCACGCGCTCAACGGGCTTCGCGTCCTGCTGGTCGACTTCTGGGCCAAGGGCCCGAAGTACCAGAAGACGATGCTCTGGGTCATCGGCGTCGTGTGGGTGGTCGTGATGGTTCCGGGTGCGTTCTTCATGCTGAAGCGCACCGTCGAGACGCTTTTCGGGGGTGCCTGATCCCATGGCCGACGCTCTGATCCTCGACAAGCCGCGCTCGCCGCGGCGCCCGTCCGCCCGGCGCAGCAACTTCGAGCTCTACAGCTGGCTGTTCATGCGCATTTCCGGGCTCGCGCTGATCATCCTGGTGCTGGGCCACCTGTTCATCATGAACATCCTCGACGGCGGCGTGCACCGCATCAACTGGGGCTTCGTCGCCGGCCGCTGGGCCTCGCCGTTCTGGCAGTTCTGGGACCTGGCGATGCTGTGGCTCGCCGAGATCCACGGTGGCAACGGGCTGCGCACGATCATCGACGACTACGCGCGCAAGGACTCCACCCGGTTCTGGCTGAAGATCCTGCTCTACGTCTCGATGGTGCTCATCCTGGCCGTCGGCACGATGGTGATCTTCACGTTCGACCCCGAGATGCCTGCCTCCTAAGGGCGCACCCACCACTAGCTAGCGGAGTCTTTCCCTATGCAGTTCCACAAGTACGACGTGGTGATCGTCGGCGCGGGCGGCGCCGGCATGCGCGCGGCCATCGAATCCGGTCAGCGCGCCCGCACCGCGGTCCTCACCAAGCTGTACCCGACCCGGTCCCACACCGGCGCGGCCCAGGGCGGCATGTGCGCCGCGCTGGCGAACGTCGAAGAGGACAACTGGGAATGGCACACCTTCGACACCGTCAAGGGCGGTGACTACCTGGTCGACCAGGACGCCGCGGAGATCATGGCCAAGGAGGCCATCGACGCCGTCCTCGACCTGGAGAAGATGGGCCTTCCGTTCAACCGGACGCCCGAGGGCAAGATCGACCAGCGCCGGTTCGGCGGGCACACCCGCGACCACGGCAAGGCCGCGGTGCGCCGCGCCTGCTACGCCGCGGACCGCACCGGGCACATGATTCTCCAGACGCTGTACCAAAACTGCGTCAAGCACGGCACCGAGTTCTTCAACGAGTTCTACGTGCTCGACCTGGTCCTGTCCGAGGGCGAGGACGGCAACCCGATCGCGTCGGGCGTGGTCGCCTACGAGCTGGCCACCGGCGAACTGCACGTGTTCCAGGCGAAGTCGATCGTGTTCGCCACCGGCGGCGCGGGCAAGATCTTCAAGACCACCTCGAACGCGCACACCCTCACCGGCGACGGCCTCGGCATCATCTTCCGCAAGGGCCTTCCGCTGGAGGACATGGAGTTCTTCCAGTTCCACCCGACCGGCCTGGCCGGCCTGGGCATCCTGATCTCCGAGGCGGTGCGCGGCGAGGGCGGCATCCTCCGCAACGCCGACGGCGAGCGGTTCATGGAGCGCTACGCCCCCACCATCAAGGACCTCGCGCCGCGCGACATCGTCGCCCGGTCGATGGTCCAGGAGGTGCTGCAGGGCCGCGGCTGCGGGCCGAACAAGGACTACGTCGTCCTCGACGTGACCCACCTCCCGGTCGAGGTCCTCGAGACCAAGCTGCCGGACATCACCGAGTTCTCCCGCACCTACCTGGGCGTCGACCCGGTCAAGGAGCCGGTGCCGGTGTTCCCGACGTGCCACTACGTCATGGGCGGCATCCCGACGAACATCCACGGCGAGGCGCTGCGCGACAACGAGCACGTCATCCCGGGCCTGTACGCCGCGGGCGAGGTCGCCTGCGTGTCGGTGCACGGTTCGAACCGGCTGGGCACGAACTCGCTGCTGGACATCAACGTGTTCGGCCGCCGCGCGGGCATCGCCGCCGCGGAGTACGCGCTGGCGCACGAGCACGTCGAGCTGCCGGAGAACCCGACCACCCTGGTCGAGGAACAGCTGGAACTGCTGCTGTCGGAACACGGCGACGAGCGCGTCGCCGACATCCGCAAGGAAATGCAGCAGACGATGGACTCGCACGCGTCGGTGTACCGCACCGAGGACACGCTGAAGCAGGCGCTGACCGACATCCAGGCGCTCAAGGAGCGCTACCAGCGGATCACCGTGGCGGACAAGGGCAAGCGGTACAACACCGACCTGCTCGAGGCCGTCGAGCTCGGCTTCCTGCTGGAGCTGGCCGAGGTGCTGGTCGTCGGCGCGATCGCGCGCAAGGAGTCCCGCGGCGGCCACGCCCGCGAGGACTACCCGAACCGCGACGACACGAACTTCATGCGGCACACCATGGCCTACAAGCAGGGCGAGGGGCTGTCGTCCGACATCCGGCTCGACTACAAGCCGGTCACCTTCACCCGCTACGAACCGATGGAGCGGAAGTACTGATGACGACGGCCACCCCTGAAGCGCCTTCCTCCAAGGCGTCCGACGAGCACACGCCGATCCAGGTCACGCTGAAGATCCTGCGGTTCAACCCGGAGGTCGACCAGGAACCGCACTGGGAGTCCTACGACGTCCCGGCGCAGCCGACCGACCGCGTGCTGAACCTGCTGTTCTACGTCAAGGACTACATCGACGGCACGTTCTCCTTCCGCCGCTCGTGCGCGCACGGCGTGTGCGGTTCGGACGCGATGCAGATCAACGGGATCAACCGGTTGGCCTGCAAGGTGCTGCTGAAGGACCTGCTCGAGAAGAACGGCAAGAAGACCGAGATCACCATCGCCCCGATCAAGGGCCTGACGACGTTGAAGGACCTCTACGTCGACATGGACCCGTTCTTCGAGGCGTACCGGGCGATCAAGCCGTATCTGATCACCTACGGCAACGAGCCGACCCGCGAGCGGATCCAGTCCCAGGCCGACCGCAACCGGTTCGACGACACCACCAAGTGCATCCTGTGCGCCTGCTGCACGTCGTCCTGCCCGGTCTACTGGAACGACGGCTCGTACTTCGGCCCGGCGGCGATCGTCAACGCCCACCGCTTCATCTTCGACTCCCGCGACGAGGGCGCCGAAGAGCGGCTGGACATCCTGAACGACGGCGAGGGCGTGTGGCGCTGCCGCACGACGTTCAACTGCACCGACGCCTGCCCGCGCGGCATCCAGGTGACCAAGGCGATCCAGGAAGTCAAACGCGCGCTCCTCTTCAAACGCGTCTGATCTTTAGCGGTCCGTGAAGGGCTCCTTGAGGGAATCTGGTTCCCTCAAGGAGCCCTTCACGGCTTTTGGCTACGTATCCACAAGGTCGCGGGTTGTCCACAGGTTGGCGCTAGGCAATCTTTCCGCGCTTACGGGTGCGGCAGCATTTATGAGATGCAGCGACAAGGCCGTTGGGCGAAGGAACCCGACGCACTCTCACAGCACAGCACTCATCAGGTGATTCGAGCGATGACGCTGGAATCGCTGGACATGAACAGCAAGGTCATCTATCGGAGATGCTTGCCCGGGGGACCCTGGCGACGGCTGTTGCCCGGGATCATCCTCCTGCACAACAACGATCCAACGCCGGACCAACTCGTGCACGCCGCCCTGCTTTACGCCGGGAGCGGCGCGATTGTCACCGGCGAAGAAGCATGTCGCCGACACGGGCTGCACTTGACCGTTCCTGCGACGAGCGAGCGAAAGATCCACGTACTGATCCCCCATCATCTCAAGAGGATCAGCTCCGACTTTGTCACCGTCGAGCGCACAAAACGCATGCCTCGCCCATGGCTGCGTGCAGGTGTCCCGCTTGCTCCGCTGACCAGGGCTACGACCGACTTCGTCCGTCGGGCTCGGGCTGTCAACGTCATCGGGCAGGCGATGATAGAAGCAGTCCAACGAGGAGGATGCACTCCGCAATCACTCGCAGAAGAACTGGATCGCGGAACCAAACGCGGCACGGCACTTCCCCGTCGCCTCCTCGCCGAATGGGCAAACGCCAGATCTGTCGCTGAAGCTGAAGCCCAGAAACTGGCGAAGGTTCTCCCACACCCGCCGACTCACCAGAATGAGGTGTTGTACGACCGTACCGGCAGCTACGCTGGCCGTCCGGACTTCTGGTGGGACGACGTAGGGCTGGCCTGGGAAATCGATTCTCTGAATTTCCACTTCCGGCCAGCCGACTACGCGCGGACGTTGCGGCGGAACACTCGCTACGCCTCGCTCGGGGTTGCAGTTGTCCAAACACTGCCGTCCAGGCTTCGAACCGAGCCGAAGGCCGTCCTGGATGAACTGCGCGCCGCTTACGCCGCCGCGCTTACTCGCCCTCGCCCACCGGTATCCCTGGGCGCCCCACCTACACCTCCCGCCTAGCTTCGATGTCCGTGAAGGGCTCCTTGAGGGAATCTGATTCCCTCAAGGAGCCCTTCACGGACGTAGAACAGGCGTCAGCGAACTGCGTCGAGGGCGTTGACCAGGCCGCGCCCGTAATACGAGTTGTTTCGCGCCGAGCCGGAGCACGCCGACACATCACAAGCCACCGGATCCGCCTCCGCGGTAAGCAAAGCCGTCAAAGCACGCGGCGGCGCGTTCCGATGCGTAGACGCCAACAACGCCGCAACCCCAGCCGCGTGCGGTGAAGCCATCGAGGTGCCGCACTTAGTGCCGTAAGCACCGTTGAAGATCGTCGACAGCGGGCATCCCGCCCCTTCCCCGGCAGGCGGCATCTGCCCCGAATCCCCGCCCGGTGCGGTGACGGTGACTGAGCCGTAGTTGGAGTAGTAAGCCTTCGTCCCCGCGTAACCAACCGCGGACACTGTCACCACGCCGTCGATCGCCTTCGGCAGGATGCCGCACGATGAATCAATCTTGTGTGGACGGTTCGGGTCCACAGTCTGCTTCGTGACGTCGAAGCCCGAGTTGCCCGCGGCAGCGATGTTGAGAGTCCCGCGCTGCGTCGAGTAAGTGACAGCGCGCCGTACGGCCTCGTACGCGGCAGCGTCGCCCGCCTCGTTGCGGCAGTAGAACATTCCGGGGTCGATGTAGTAGCTGTTGTTCGTCACCTGAAAACCGTGCTGTGCGGCCCAGACAAAGCCACAGACGGCTGCCTCCGGGAAGATGTAGCCGTCGTCGTTCACCACCTTCACCGACGCCAGCCGCACGCCCGGCGCGATGCCGGTGAAGCCGCGTGACGGGTCCTTGCCCGCGATGGTGCCCGCGACGTGCGTGCCGTGGTCGGAGTTCGTCGGGGCCCAGGCGGAAGCGTCAGGTGCGCCGGTGACACAGCCGGTTGAAGACTGCGCGTCTACCGCGTGCGCGAGCGCGGGGTGCTTGGCATCGATGCCGGAATCCAGCACGCCGACGGTGACCGACCGCGAACCGGGGTTGATCTTGTTCGCCTCGGGAGCGTGGATGGCCCGCATGTCCCACTGCTGAGTCGACAAATCGTCACCGGCGGCGACGCTCTCCGTCTGCTCCAGCATTCCGATCGCGGAGCGCAATCCGGCGCGGGCGGCGGCCTTCGCGGCGACGTCCTTGCCCGCCGAGTACGCCCGCTGCACGCCGAGCCGATCGGCGAAGTCCGCGTTGCGCGAGCTGGCTACCGCGACGCCGATCTCCGGGTAGTACGCGATCCGCTTGCCGCATTTGGCGGTCAGCTCCGCGTCGACCGAACGCTGCTTCTCGCCCGGTTGGTACAGCACGACGTAGCTGTACTGCTTGCTGGTGGTGTCGCACGACGGCGCGGGCGCGCCGGACGCGGGCACGGCCACCGCACCGGCGGCGACGCCGGCTACCGCGACCGGGACGAGCAATCGACGTAAACGGGACATTTAGCCTCCATGGTCGGTCGCCCGAAACTAAGCCAGCCCGGACGCGCCCCGCCACCGACCAAAGGACTCATCCCCGCATCAGGTGTTCGCGCGCTCCTTCGAGGTCGCCCGGATGCCGCGCCAGCCGAGCACCCCGATCGCGGTGCCGAGCACGAACGAGACCACAGTCAGCACCGCGTGCACGATGAAGTACCCAGTGGGTGAACCGTCGGCCGCCCACGACTGGTTGCTGGCCCACAGATTCTTGGCGAACGTGATCCAGATGATCCAGGACCAGATGCCGAAAGCGAACAAGGCCATCGCTGTACCTCGTGAAATGCGCATGTCTCGAGTATGCCGCCGGACCATCGGCGCTAGATTGCGTGGGTGCACCCCGCTTTCGCCCGGTCGCTGCGAGCATTCGCCGCGACACTCGCCGCAGCCCTCGCAGTCGTCGCCGCGCCCGTCGCCCTCGCCGCACCGGCGCTGGCGGAGCAATGCACCGAACACGCCGCGCCGCCGCCGCCAGTGGACACCTCGGAGAAGCCGAAGCCGGGCCAGACCGTCCCGCCGCCGCTTCCGGTGCCCGCCCAGCCGGTCGGCGGCGACCGCTTGGGCGGCTGCGGCCCGATCCTGCCGCCGGGCGCGCCCGCGCTGCCTCCTGGCGACACCTCGGCGTCGTGGGTCCTTCAGGATCTCGACACCGGCGCGGTCGTCGCGGCGAAGGACCCGCACGCGCGCGAGCGGCCGGCGTCGCTGATCAAGACGCTGCTGGCGCTGGTGGTGGTCACCGAGCTCAAGCCGGACCAGGTCATCGTCCCGACGAAGGAGGACGCCGAGCAGGAGTGCACCTGCGTCGGCATCACCGCGGGCGGGCACTACACGGTCGACCAGCTGCTGCACGGCCTGCTTATGCACTCGGGCAACGACGTGGCGCACGCCTTCGCGACGGCGCTGGGCGGCGTCGACGCGGCAGTCGCCAAGATGAACGCGCTCGCGGCCCGCATCGGCGCCACGGACACTCGCGCGGCGACCCCGTCCGGCCTCGACGGGCCGGGCATGTCGACCTCGGCGTACGACCTGAGCCTGGTCTTCCACTACGCGATGAAGCAGCCGGAGTTCGCCAAGGCGGTCGCGACGAAGACGTACACGATCCCGGCGATCGACGGGAAGCCGCCGATCCCGGTGTTCAACGACAACAAGCTGCTCGGCGTTTATCCCGGTTTCCTCGGCGGGAAGACCGGCTTCACGGACGACGCGCGGCACACGTACGTCGGCGGCGCGGAACGCGACGGCCACCGCCTCGCGATCGTGATGATGCGGGCCGAACAGCGCCCGACGAAGGTGGTCGACCAGGCGGCGAAGCTGCTCGACTACGGCTTCGCGCTGGAGAAGAACGGCGCGCAGCCGGTCGGTCAGATCGCCTACCAGCCGCTGAGCTCCGACGCCGCCCCGATGTCGGACAAGGAAGTCACCCCCGCGGGCGCGACGACCGCGGCGGCGCAGAAACCGGACCCGTTCGGCGCCACCGGCTGGGTGCTGACCGTGGTGGTGCTCGTGATCATCGTGGCCGGGTTTGTCATCAGCTATCAGCGGAAGCGCAACGTCCGCTCGTGACGACCACGGAAAAGGGCCTCCTTGATTCGCTCAAGGAGGCCCTTTTCCGTCTCAGCCCTTTCGCCTGCCCAGCCAGGCCAGCAGCGCACCGGCGCTGAACGCGCCCGCCACGGAGCCGAGCCCGAGCCCGTGCTGCACCGTCACCCGCGGCTCCAGCAACACCGGAGCGGGCGGCTGCACGACGCGTCGCTGGTTCTCCCGCGCGGTCGCCGTCCAGGCTGTCACCAGCAGCAGGAAGCGCGACACCAGGTTCGCGAACACCAGCAACCCGATCACCGGCCCGAACAGCGCGAACGACGGCGATTTCGTGACGCTCGCCAGATAAACCGTCGCGACCTGCTGCAGGATCACGAACCCGACAGACGCGATAATCGCGCCCTTGACCGCGCTCCGCAGCGCGACGTGCTCCCGCGGCAGCCGGGCGATCACCCACAGGAAAACCAGCGCGTTGGCGATCAGGCTGAGCACGATCGTCGCGACGTGCAGCAGGAACTTCGCCCACCCCTGGCCTTCCAGCCCGACCAGCTTCAGCAGCAGTTCGCCGACGCCGCTGCCCGCCGCGGTGAGCGCGAACGACACGATCAGCGCCAGCCCGAGCCCGAGCAGCGACAGCAGGTCCTTGATCGTCCGGCCGACGAACGGTTCCGTTTTCTTCTCCTGGCCCCACTGCGCGGTGAGCGCGTCGCGGAGGTTGCCCATCCAGCCCACGCCGGAGTAGAGCGCCAGCAGCAGCCCGAAGACCCCGATGCCGCTGCCGGACTTCAGCGCGGTGTCGGTGATGCTCTTGACCAGGTCGCGCAGGCCCTCTGGGACCGAAGTATCGATCCCGTGCGTGATCTGGGCGATCACCGCTTCGTTGTGCCCGAGCACCATGCCGACGATCGCGAACGCCACCATGAAGATCGGGATCACCGACAGCACGCTGAAGTACGTGATCGCCGCCGCGTAATGGTTGCCGTAGTTTTCGTTGAAGGAGTCGTTGGCGCGGATCAGGTGATCCAGCCACGGGTACTTCCGCCGCAGCCGGGGCAGCAGCTTTTCCTTGTCACCGGTCTCTTTCGCCACCGGAAAACGCTAACCACGGCAACCAGGCCCCGCAACGCGAGCGTGCCCGCGCGGTTACTGCTTGTGGAAGGCGGAGATCATCTTCTGGGCGGCGGGCACCAGCAGCCGGGTCGCGTCCGCACCGCTGATGCCGTCCGGTGCGGCGTTGTGGTCGGCGAGGTAGAGCTTGAACACGAAGCGGCCCTTGCGGAACAGCACCTCGCCGTGGGCCTGGCCCTTGCTGTGCACCTGCCCCTCGTCCCCGACCTGGGCGGGCGCGGACTGGCCGTCGTTCGGCGCGGAGCCGAGATAACTCTTCGCCGCTTCTTCGCTGAGGAAGCTGATCGCGGTCAGGTGCAGAGCGCGCCGATCGATGCCGTTGTCGTGACCGGTGCCTCGCTCGCAGTCGATCTGCACGTAGTTGTGCTGGGTGCTGTTGGTCATGATCATGTCGCCGACGGCGGTGCCGGGGGTTTCGGCGACCATCGGCGAAGCCTCGGTGCCGATCGCCGGGGTCACCGCGTCGGGCGTGAGCATCGGACAAGGCTGCGCGACCGATTTCGGGAATGCCGCGCTGTCGTAATCGATGACGTTCGCCCCGGCCGGCGCGCTCACCTGCTTCGCGAAGTTCTCGGCGACCTTCTTGCCGAGTTCCTGCAGCTTGCCCGCGCTCTTGCCGGCCTTCAGCTCGAAGTCCAAGTCGACCAGCGTGTCTCCCAGGACCAGCACGGCGTCCCCGGAAGCGTCCGACGGGCTGTCCGTCTTGCGGCGCTTGGAGAAGATCTTCACCGGACCGACGGTCAGGCTGGGGTCCGCGTCGTCGAGGTAGGGCTTGGTGTTCACGGTCGGCACGTAGGCCGGCTGGGACACCGCGACCGCCAACCGCTCCTGTGTTTGATTGCCCTGGTTGTCTTCCAGGCTGTACACACAGTGATTCACGCCCGAGGTCAGTGCCTTGGCGTAGGTGTTTTCGGACGACCGCAGCGGTCCCGAACCGTCGCCGACCAGGTAGCGGCGCTCGAAGGTGGCCCCGTTCGGGTCCGGCCGCGATTCGGCTCGGATCCCCAACGCGACAAGGTCCCCGATGGTCAGCAGGTTGCACGCCTGGATCACCGGCTTGCCGCCGATCTGCACCGCTTGCGGGTTCGGCTTTTCCTTGATCGGAGCGGGGTCCGGATACTGCGAGTTCGCATAACCCGGCCGCTGCACGGTCTGGCCGTCGCCGTTCGGGTCCTTCGCGTTCTCGCTGTCCGATCCGGACATTCCGCTGCACGACGTGACCAGCAGCAGCGTCGCGACACTGATCGGCCACAACCCAGTTGTGAATTTCACGCTATTTCGTCCCCCCCCCCGGACTTTGTTGTATATGCCTCGTTCAGCCGGCAGGCAGGAACCCGATCCGCTCGTAGACCGACGCGAGCGTGGCCGACGCGACCTCGCGCGCCCGGTGCGCACCCGCGGCGAGGATCCGGTCCAGCTCGGCGACATCGTCCAAATAGGACTGGACGCTCTCCTGCAGCGGCGTGACCCAGTCGACGAGCACCTCGGCGAGGTCCTTCTTGAGATCGCCGTAACCCTTGCCCTCGTAGGCGGTTTCGAGCTCGGCGACGGTGCGTTCGGTCAGCGCGGAGTAAATCGTGAGCAGGTTGGAGACGCCTGCCTTCTCCTCACGGTCGAAGCGCACCTCACGGCCGGTGTCGGTGACCGCGGAACGGATCTTCTTCGCCGAGCGCTTCGGGTCCTCGAGCAATTCGATGAGCCCGTTGCCGGTCGCCGCCGACTTGCTCATCTTCGCCGTCGGTTCTTGCAGGTCGTAGATCTTCGCGGTGTCCTTGACGATGAACGGCTCCGGCATGACGAACGTCTTGCCGAACCGGCTGTTGAACCGCTGCGCGAGGTTGCGGGTGAGCTCGAGATGCTGCCGCTGGTCCTCGCCGACCGGCACCGCGTTCGTCTGGTACAGCAGGATGTCCGCGGCCATCAGGACCGGGTAGGTGAACAGGCCGACGCTCGCGTGGTCGCTGCCCTGCTTGGCGGCCTTGTCCTTGAACTGGGTCATCCGCCCGGCCTCGCCGAAGCCGGTCTGGCATTCGAGCACCCAGCTCAGCTGAGCGTGCTCGGGCACGTGGCTCTGCACGAACAGCGCGCTGCGCGCCGGGTCGACCCCGATGGCGAGCAGTTGCGCGGCCGACCGCCGCGTCCGCTCGAGCAGCACCTTGGGGTCCTGCTCGACGGTGATCGCGTGCAGGTCGACGACGCAGTAGAAGGTCTCGTGGGTGTCCTGCAGCCGCACCCACTGGCGCAGGGCGCCCAGGTAGTTGCCGAGGTGGAAGGAGTCGGCTGTCGGCTGGATCCCGGAAAGCACCCGCAGGCGCCCGTTCTGTTCGTCGGACACGCCGAGATTCTTTCAGGCTGCGGAGGAGCCCCTGCCGCGGGCCCGGCGGTTCGCGGGACGGACGGGCAGACCGGACGTTTTGACAGCGTCGGTCCGGGTATCGGCTTTCGGGAGGAGCTGGCGCCGGAGAGATTCAGGGGTGCGAGTGCAGCTCAGCTGGCCGATGCCGCTGCGGTCTGGAAGTGGTTCAGCGCCGAACTCGCGGTGCGGAGGAACGGGGGTGGCTCATTGGCGATATAACCGCCGATCCATCAGCGCGGATGGCTGTGGAGACCGCCAGGGTGGCGCGCTGGCTCTTCAGCCGCCGAACCCGGGGTGCGAAAAACAGCGGAACCCGCCGCGTGGTCAGCCTGGAGCCAGGAAGATCTGCGGCCGGACAGCCGGCCAGCTGACTAGGACTGCCGCAGGTTGAGCGCGGCCGGAGCCGGCTCCAGCGGCCGGGTCGGCTCCTCTTCGAGGGCCCCGGCGGCAGCGACCGCCTCAATCGCCTTCGCGCGTGCCTTGCGCCGCTGCCGGACGACGCCCAGCGCCATTCCGATGACGCCGAAACCCACCGCGACCAGGCCGACCGGTCCGAGCATCCCGAATCCAGTCGACGTCGTTTCCGCCCGGACGACGTTGTCGTCGGCGAACGCCGCGGCACCCGTCCCGACGGCCGTGACCAGGATCGTCGCCAGCACCGCCAGGACTCGTCCGCCCGCAACGGCCAGGGCACGGCTGCCGCGGACAACACCACGACCGTCCCGCGTCGCGCCGCGAACCGGAGCCAGCTCGGCCGCCCCCGATGGGGTGACGGACGAGCGAAGCGCTGGACGGCCAAGAGCCAGCGTGGACCGTGTCACGAACCGGCCTGGGTTGCGCACCGGAGTGCCTCCCGCGAGGTGACTGTTCTGAGCGAGCGTCTCACCCGTAAGGATGAGTTCTCGACGTGCTACTGGTCAGAAAACTACCGAGCGTGTCAAGACCTGTCGGATCTGATCAACTCGGGTGCCGAGGCTAGCGCCCACTCGGGGAGTAACCGAGGCCACCCCTGCCGTCTCGGTGTCGTCGGTGGTCAGCGCCGTGCGCCAGGCGCGGAACCACGCACAGTGTCCTCGGACCCCGGCAAACCGGGCAGAATCACCCTGCAGAACAAACCCGAACTACCCTCAGCAGGCTATTCACCCACTAGTCACCAGCAGGACAACCAGGCTCAGTCCGGGAACGGCACGTCGTACGTCGCGGTGACCGGCGCGTGGTCCGACCAGCGCTGGTCGTAGGACTCTGCCCGTTCGACCATTACCGACGTCACCTTCTCGGCCAGACCGGGCGTCGCCAGCTGGCAGTCGATGCGCCAGCCCGAGTCGTTGTCGAACGCCTTGCCCCGGTAGGACCACCACGTGTACGGCCCGGGGCCCTCGGGGTCGAGACGACGCTGGACGTCGGCGTAGCCCGCCTCGTAGACGCGGCCCATCCACTCGCGTTCCTCGGGAAGGAAGCCGGAGTTCTTCTGGTTGCCGCGCCAGTTCTTGAGGTCGACGGTGTCGTAGGCGATGTTCCAGTCGCCCACCACGACGACCTCGCGGCCCTCCGCGGCCGCCTTCGCGCGCAGCTCGACCAGGTACGGCAGGAACGCGGCCATGAAGCGTTCCTTCTCGTCTTGCCGCTCGGTGCCGACGTCGCCGCTCGGCAGGTACAGGCTCGCCACCACCACGCCGGGCAGGTGCATTTCCAGGTACCGCCCGCTGTCCTCGAACTCGGGCTCGCCGAATCCGGTGCGCACCTCGTCCGGCTCGACGCGGCTGTACAGCGAGACCCCGTTGCGCCCCTTCGCGACCGAAGGCGCGTGCGCGGCGAACCACCCCTCCGGCGCGACGACGGACGCGGGCAGTTGCGCGGCCTCAGCCCGCACTTCCTGACACGCGACGACATCCGCCTCGGTGGCGGCCAGCCACTCGACGAAGCCCTTCTTGACGGCGGCCCGGAGGCCATTGACGTTGACAGTGGAGACGATCAGCACCCCGCGCACGCTACCCGCCGGGTCCGACAATTTTCCGCGCACGGCAGGTCCGGCGAGGTCCAGAATGACCGCCATGCCTCGCTTGACCGTCCTCGGCAGCTGCGGCGCCTGGCCGGAACCCGGCCGCGCGTGCGCCGGATTCCTGCTGTCCCACGAGGATTTCCACGTCGCACTCGACCTCGGCTACGGAGCCGCCTCGCGGCTCTTCCAGCACGTCCCCGCCGACCGGCTCGACGCGGTCGTCGTCACGCACGAGCACCCGGACCACCTCGCGGACGTCAGCGCGCTCGGCCGGGCCCGCTACAACACGACCGACCGCAAGCTCCCGCTGCACTGCACGCCCGGCGCCGTGCGCCGGCTAGCCGCGATGGAGCCCAGTCCGGCCCCCGCCGAGAACTTCGACCTGCACGACCTTGGCCCCGAGACCGATCTCGGCCCGTTCCGCCTCACCACCGCACTGCTGCCGCACCACGTGCCGAATTACGGAGTCCGGCTCACCACACCCGGCTACACCCTCGCCTACACGGGCGACACCGGTCCCGCTCCGCAACTGACCGACCTGGCCCGCGACGCCGACGTCCTCGTCTGCGAAGCGACCCGGCAAGGCACACCCCCGGACGGTCCCCGCCTCCTGATGACCGCCGCGGAAGCAGGCCGACTCGCCTCCGCGGCGAATGTCCGGACGCTGTTGCTCACACATTTCTGGCCCGGTTCCGACCGCGCGGTTTCGGTAGCCGAAGCCCGCGCCGAGTTCTCCGGGGAAGTACTCGCGGCGGAAGAAGGACTCATGCTGAATCACGCATAATCGCGAGTTCCGCGAAACAAACGCGATCACCGTTCACGCTGAACGCTTTCGCCTCGGTGGCCGCCCGGCGCAAAAGAGCAAACCGAACCGGAGCAGTCGCCGCAAAGGCATCCGGCAATCGCGAACGCACCGAGCCGGACGGACGCATCGGTTCAACCGACCAGCGGCATTCCCGCTTGGACCACCGCAGTCGTCCCACCGCATGGGACGAACCAGCGAACAATCACCGGAGCCGATGGCCTGCCCCGAACCCAGCTCAGCATCCGCTCGGTCCCAGGGGAACCACGCGCCGCAGCAAACCCGGCAACCACGCGAACCTAAGCGCCGCAACGGACTCCGCGCGCACCAACGTCAGCACACCAACTGCTCAACACCCATGCCGAGCACCAATACGAAACAGACTCAGCACTTGGCCCCGGGAACCGGCTTCACGAAGCTGTCCGCGACCCACTTGCCGTCGGCGATCTTCCGGAACCCGTTCTGCACCACGGGTTGCGCGTCGAATTCCGCGCCGCGCAAGTACTTCCCGACGACCTTCCCGTTGCCCGCGGCGGTTTCCCGCGCGTTGAGCACGTCGGCGGTCACCGAGACCTTGCAGCCGGTCGGGGATCCCTGCGCGTCGGCCTGGCCTTTCTGGCCGAACGCGTAGATGACCACGACCGCAGCGATGACTCCGATAATAATCAGTGTCTTCTTGGGCAAACCCAGAATCACGGCCGCTCCTCAGTCGCGAAAAACCCCTCGTCCAGAGTAGGCAGTCCGACCGTGCCCGGACAGGTTCCCGACCCCATTCCACCCGTAGGTGCCAATCCTGTCACCGACACAACACGAAGAGTGACAAAAAGAGAAGGGCACCTCGGAAGACTCCTCCGAGGTGCCCTTCTCTCAACCGGCTAAAGAAAGATCAGCCCTGCGCGATCTTCTTGGCCAGGTTCTCGTCCAGCGTCGCGAGGAAGTCCTCGGTCGTCTGCCATTCCTGGTCCTTGCCGACCAGCAGCGCGAGGTCCTTGGTCATCTTGCCGCCCTCGACGGTGTCGACGACGACCTGCTCCAGCTTGTTCGCGAAGCCGATGAGCTCCGAGTTGCCGTCCAGCTTGCCGCGGTGCTCGAGGCCGCGGGTCCACGCGTAGATCGAGGCGATCGGGTTCGTGGAGGTCGGCTTGCCCTGCTGGTGCTGGCGGTAGTGCCGGGTGACCGTGCCGTGCGCGGCCTCGGCCTCGACGGTCTTGCCGTCCGGCGTGCGCAGCACCGAGGTCATCAGGCCGAGCGAACCGAAGCCCTGCGCGACGGTGTCGGACTGGACGTCGCCGTCGTAGTTCTTGCACGCCCAGACGTAGCCGCCCTCCCACTTGAGCGACGCGGCGACCATGTCGTCGATCAGCCGGTGCTCGTAGGTGATGCCCTTGGCGTCGAAGTCCGACTTGAACTCGGTCTCGAAGATCTCCTGGAACACGTCCTTGAACATGCCGTCGTAGGCCTTGAGGATCGTGTTCTTGGTGGAGAGGTAGACCGGGTACTCGCGGTCGAGGCCGTACTGCAGCGACGCGCGCGCGAAGTCCTCGATCGACTTGCGGTAGTTGTACATCCCCATCGCGACGCCGCCGCCCTCGGGGAAGTTCGCGACCTGGAACTCCATCGGCTCGGAGCCGTCTTCGGGGGTGTAGGTCATCGTCAGGGTGCCCGGGCCGGGGACCTTGAAGTTGGTGGCCTTGTACTGGTCGCCGTGCGCGTGGCGGCCGATGATGATCGGCTTGGTCCAGCCGGGTACCAGCCGGGGCACGTTGCGCATGACGATCGGCTCGCGGAAGATCACGCCGCCGAGGATGTTGCGGATGGTCCCGTTCGGGGACACCCACATCTTCTTGAGGCCGAACTCCTCCACGCGCGCCTCGTCGGGCGTGATCGTGGCGCACTTGACGCCGACGCCGTGCTGCTTGATGGCGTTGGCGGCGTCGACCGTGATCTGGTCGTCGGTGCGGTCCCGCTCCTCGATGCCCAGGTCGTAGTAGTCCAGGTTGACGTCCAGGTACGGGTGGATCAGCTTGTCCTTGATGAACTGCCAAATGATGCGGGTCATCTCGTCGCCGTCGAGTTCGACAACGGTGCCCTGGACCTTGATCTTGGCCATGAGCAGCGGTGCTCCTTCCGCGGATCTTCGCGTTCGCTTCTTCGCTCTCCGATAGCGGTACAAGCGTACTGCTTAACAGAGCTGGATGGTTCCAGAAGTGGTCGGAATCAAGTCTCTACCACCCTTGACCGGCCCTGCCGACCGGGCACGATTGCGGAACCGGCCGGACCGGGCGGCCGTCCCATCGCGGCAAGCACCGCACTGGGAGGTCCCGCCATGTCATACCCCGAGCCCTACGCCGTTTATCCCCCCGCGGGCGGACCGGTCGCGGCCCCGGCGGAAAGCCGGGCCGTGGCACGGGTGCTCAGCGGGCTGTGCGGGCTCGTCCTCACCCCGGTCGCGCTCGGGCTGCTGGCCTACGGCAGCTACCGGCACCAGCGGCAGATCGCGGCTTCGTTCGCCGAACACGGGGACGCCCTCGGCATCACGTTGATGGCGACGGGCGCGGTCCTGCTGTTCGGGATCGCCGTGCTCGGCGCGTGGTCGGGAACCGGACCGGTCGCGGGCGGACTGGTGTGGGGCCTGGTTCCGGGCGTGCTCACGCTGGTGTCGCCGCGCTCGGCGTTCGATCTGCTCGACCTGCTGCCGCGCGGCGAGATGACCGTGGCCGTGGTCGGGTGGATGTCCTCCGGCGCGCTGCTCGGCACCGGGTTCCTGCTGCTCGGCACGGGTCTGGCGGCACGGCTGGCGCGACGGCGCAGGTAGCGGCGGGACGGCGCGGGCCCGGTGAGACTATTTGCAGATGGGATTGTTCACCGTAGCCGAGGCCCGCACCGAACTCGCCCGGTTGCTTCCCGTGCTCGCCGAGCTGATCCGGGTCCGCGCCGACGCCGCCGAGCTCGCCGCTTCCCTGCGGCCGGGCGGACGGGACACCAGCCTCGGCGGCCTGCCGGAGTGGAAGGCCGCGCAGGCGAGGCTGGACGACCTGATGACCGCGATCCAGGCGACCGGGGCCGAACTGAAGGGGTTCGCCCCGCTGCTGGTGGACTTCCCGGCCTCGCTCGACGGCGACGACGTTCTGTTGTGCTGGCTCGAAGGCGACCGCGAACTGTCCTGGTACCACCGGGCCGACCTCGGTTTCGCCGGCCGCCGCCGCTTGCCCGGATAATCACTGGTCAACCGCACTACGGTGGCTAGGTGAGCACACTTTTCGACGCCGACGCGGCGGGATACGACGAGGACACCTTCCACCCGTATGTGGCAGAGCAGCTGATCGGCGGTCTTGCCCCGAAGCCCGGCCTGCTGGTCGACGTCGCCGCGGGAACCGGCGCGGCGGCCTTCGCGGCACTGCGGCTGGAACCGGCCGAGGTCTTCGCGATCGACCTCTCCCCCGCGATGATCGAGATCGCCCGCGCCAAGGCCGCCGACCGCGACCCGGACGGCCGGATCACCTGGCAGGTCGGCTCCGCGGTCCCGCTGCCGATCGGCGACGGCGAGGCCGACGCGGTCGTCTGCGCGTCCGCACTGCACTTCCTGGGCGCGCGCGCCTTGACCGACTGGCGGCGAGTGCTGCGCCCGGGCGGGAAGCTGGCGTTCAGCGTGGTGTCGTCGGAGCGGTTCAAGCCGACTGGCAAGTTCGCTGACGTGTTCCCGCGAGACCTGCGCGTCCCGGGCACCCTCGAGGAAGCCGCCGCGCTGGCCACCGACGCCGGATTCAGCTCGGCGACGGCACAGCACGTGACGCTCGATCAGGGCGACCGGGTACGGCAGGTCTTCGCGGTTTTCGCGGAGGCCTAACGGTCGAACTGCACCTCCGCCGCCCGCCCGGGCCCCGCGAAATGCGACGAAGCCCGGCGTCGCGAGCTGCGGCGAATCCTGCGGCCGGACAGCGGTGTTCGAGTAAGCCCCCTCGTGCAGCTGCTGTCCGGCAGGCGCGCTGAGTTCCAGCCGGGCCCACTTCGACCGCGTAAGCGCCTTCGTCCGAGGTGTAGCCGGATTCCCTGCGCCGCGGCGGAAAATCCCCCATTCAGCCGTGCAGCTGAGCACCCTTGAGGATCTTGTCCACCGCGTTCTTCGGCCCGTGCACGGCCATCCCCGCCAACGCCAGTTTCTCCGCCGGCACCGCACGCACCGCGGCGCGATTGTCGACGTCATTGCCGGTCTGGAACAGCTCGTCGGTGAAGATCGAGAACCGCAGACCCCGCGAGAGCGCGCGGCTGTGCGCCAGTGCGAGCGTCTCGGCGGTGCCGGCGAACACGAGTACCGGCTGGCGGAACATCGGCAGGTACTCGGTGTCGTCGGCGTCGAGGTAGGGCTCGCCGATCAGTTCCGGCGTCGTGTGGGCCACGCCGCTCACCAGGAACGCCGTGACGTTCAGCCGTTGCCACGAGGCCAGGTCGTCCCGCAGCAGCACGGCGATCTTCGTGTCGAATCGGTTCATGCGGGACAGCATCGGCTCGGCGCCGCGTGCGGGTCTTGTACGTTTTGAACATGACGGTGTCGGCCTGGCGTCCTTCGGTGCCCGGAATCGCCGAGGCGTTCCACGCCCGGTTCACCGACCACGCCTACCCCGCGCACACGCACGACACGTGGACGCTGCTGATCGTCGACGACGGCGCGATCAGCTACGACCTCGACCGGCACCACCACGGCGCGCTCGGCACGGCCGTCACGCTGCTGCCGCCGAACGTCGCGCACGACGGGCGCGCCGCGACCAGCCAGGGCTTCCGCAAACGCGTGCTCTACCTCGACGCCGACGTCCTCGGCGACGACCTGATCGGGGCCGCCGTCGACCAGCCGAGCCTGCCGGATCCGTTGCTGCGCACCAGAATCCACCAGCTGCACCAGTCGCTCGCCGAACCGCTGGAAGCCGAAAGCCGCCTAGCCCTGGTCGCCCAGCGGCTGCGCACCCACCTCGGCCGCCCGGCGATCACGCCGCCCGACCGCAGCCTGGCCGACGACCTTCGCGACCTCCTGGACGAACGCCTGCCCGATTCCCTGACCCTGGCCGACGCCTCCGAGGTACTAGGCGCGCACCCGGTCCACCTGGTCCGCGCGTTCGGCCGCCGTTTCGGGCTGCCGCCGCACCGGTACGTCACCGGCCGCCGCGTCGACCACGCCCGCCGCCTCCTGCTCGACGGAACCCCGCCCGCCGCCGTCGCCACGACCGCCGGGTTCACCGACCAGGCCCACCTGACCCGCCACTTCCGCCGCTACCTCGGCACCACCCCGGCCCGCTTCGCACGCGGCTGACCGGGCGGTTTGTGCGAAGATGGCGCCATGCTGCGCGAACTGCACCTGACCGGCGACCCGGCGGCCGACAAGCTGCTCAACGACGACCCGTTCGCCCTGCTCACCGGGATGCTCTTGGACCAGCAGTACCCGATGGAGCACGCCTTCGCGGGCCCGCGGAAGATCGCCGACCGGATGGACGGCTTCGATCTGCGCAAGATCGCCGCGACGGACGTCGACAAGTTCGTCGAGATGTGCGTCGTGCCGCCCGCGATCCACCGCTACGGCGGCTCGATGGCACGCCGGGTGCACGCGCTCGCGTTGCACATCATCGAGAACTACGACGGCCGCACCGAGGGCATCTGGCTGGACGGCCGCCCCAAGCCGGACGGCGAAGAGGTGCTCAAGCGACTCAAGGCACTGCCCGGGTTCGGCGAGCAGAAGGCGAAGATCTTCCTGGCACTGCTGGGCAAACAGCGCGGCGTCGCTCCGAAGGGCTGGCGCGAGGCTGCCGGTGCCTACGGAGATCGCGGCTCTCGTCGGTCCATTGCGGACGTGACGGACGCGAAGACGCTCGGCGAGGTGCGCGCGTTCAAGAAGGCCGCGAAGGCCGCCGCCAAGGCGAACTGACTCAGCTCCGCGCGAACCAGACCACGTCCGGTTCCCCGCGCGGCACCGGAATCTCCACTACGTCCACCTCGGCGAACCGCTCCCGCAGCCGAGCCGTGAACCCCGGTGCCGCGCCCGCGCTCCACACCGCCAGCACCCCGTCCGGACTCAGCAGCTGAGACAGCCGTTCCAGGCCGGAATCGGCGTACAGCGAGGCATTCCCCTCGGTGACCGTCCACTCTGGACCGTTGTCGATGTCCAGGCACAGCGCGTCGAAAGTCTCGCTCGTCGTCCGCAGCCACTCCAGCAGGTCCGCCTCGACGATCGTCACCCGCGGATCGTCCAATGCCGCACCGTGGACTTCGCGCAGCGGACCGGTGCGGTTCCAGGCGATCACGGCAGGTTCGCGTTCCACCACGACCACGGAGCCGACCGCGGCGTGATCCAGCGCGGCGCGCAGCGAGAATCCGACGCCGAGGCCGCCGATCAGCACTCGCGCGCCAGAAGCGAGCCGGTCGGCCGCTCCGGTCACGAGCAGCCGCTCCGACTCGCCGTTGCGGGTGTCCATCAGGAACATCCCGTTTTCGATCACCTCGAACTCGGCGCCGTCCCGCCGCAGCACCAGTTCGCCGCCGTGCCCTGGCACGGTTTCCAGTACCTCTGCCATGCCCGGCAGCTTCTCAGACCGCGACCTCTTCGCGGACCTCAGCCCGCTTCCGCGCGCCCCAGAAGAACACGACCACCAGCATCGCCGCGGCGGCGAGGATCGCGGCGATCTCCGGCAGCACGGTCGGCCCGGCCGAGGTCAGCACCGCACCCCCGACGATGCCGGACAACCCGACGCCGAGATAGATCGCCGAGGCGTTGAGCGACAGCGCGAGACCGGCGTGCCCCGGCGACAGCTCGATGAGCCGATGCTGCACCGGCGGGCTGAACGACCAGTTCGCCACGCCCCACACGAACAACGTGATCCCGGCCCCGACGACGGTCGTCGCGGTGAACGGCAACAGCACCATCACGGCGGTGAACCCGACGAGGATGACCAGCAGCGGCCTGCGCGGGCCCCACTTGTCGGCCGCGCGGCCGCCGGCGAAGTTGCCGATCGCGCCGCCGATGCCGTAGCAGAACAGCAGCACCGTGATCGTCCCGCCGGAAACGCCGGCGGTGGCCGTCAAGACCGGCGACACCAGCGTGTAGACCATGAACGCGGCGAGGCAGGCGAGCGTGGTGGTGACCAGCAGCGCGACGACCCGCTTGTCCCGGGCGACCGCGAACCGCTCGGCGAGCCCGACCACCGGCGGCGGCGCGACCGTCGGCAGCGCGACCCGCACCCCGATCGCACCGAGCAGCGAAAGGATGCCGACGAACAGGAACGCGCCCTCGTAGCCGAACTGCTGGGAGATCACGCTGCCCAGCGGAACGCCGAAGATCAACGCGATGGTGAGTCCCCCGAACACCAGCGAAACGGCCCGCCCACGACGTTCCGGCGTGGTCAGCTCAGCCGCGACGGCAGTGGCGGCCGGGGTGTAGACGGCAGCCCCGATCGCCGTGACGACCCGCGCGATCAGCAGCGTGGTGTACCCCGGCGCGACGGCCGCGAAGACGTTCCCGACCGCGGCCACCGCGAGCGCGGCGACCAGCAGCGTGCGCCGTTCCCACCGCCCAGTGGCGGCAGCGAACAACGGCGAGCCCACCGCGTACGCGATGGCGAACGAAGTGACGAGCTGCGCCGCGGCCGTCGCGGAGATGTGCAGCTCGGAGGTCAACGCCGGCAACAGCCCGGCCACGATGTAGCCGCTGGTGCCGACGCCGAAGGCCCCGAACGCGAGCACCGAGTTCCGGGCCGCCGCCGAGGACGAGACGCTGGACATGAATGTTCCCCCAAGGAAACCTGAACGGATAGTTCGACGAACGTCGTAGTTCGATGACGACCGTACACGGACCCGCCGACAATTTCGACAGGCGTCGTACTATGGACTCATGCCCGCCTCTGCGCCCCTGCCGCCGCTCGCCTATCCGGACCGCGAGGAGATCACGGTCGAAGCGGTGCTGCGCGCACTCGCCGACCCGGTCAGGCTGGCGATGGTCCGGCAGCTGGCGAACTCCGAAACGGAGATCTCGTGCAGCGCTTTCGAGGTGCCGGTGACCAAGTCCACACTCACCCATCACCTCGCGACACTGCGCCAGGCCGGGGTGATCGCCGGCCGCCAGGAAGGCACGACCCGGTACAACTCGTTGCGCCGCAACGATCTCGACGCACTGTTCCCCGGCCTGCTCGACGGCGTGCTGGCCGCGCCCCGCTGAGCGGTCGCGCTACGTGGCGGGCCTCACCCGAATACCGGGATGACAAGGCCGCCCTCCATCGGTTCAACTAGAGCGAGACAGCACGACGACGTCGGGGCTGTCTAGTTTTTTGCCCACGTTCTAAAGCGCTTCAGAAGCCTGTGCCCCAGGCGCTGAGCAATCGTTTTCTCCAGGAAGGGAGAGCCGTGCCCGTCGCGTTGCTCGCGCTCGCCGTCGGTGCCTTCGGCATCGGTACCACCGAGTTCGTGATGATGGGTGTGCTGCCCCTGACCGCCGCGGACTTCCACATCGACATCCCGTCCGCGGGCTACTTCATCTCCGCCTACGCGCTCGGCGTGGTGATCGGCGCGCCGCTGCTCACCGCGCTGGCCGTCCGGCTGCCGCGCAAAACGATGCTGCTGGCGATGATGGGCCTGTTCACGGTCGGCAACGCGCTGTTCGCGCTCTCCCCGAACCAGGACTTCGGGATCGCGTTCCGGTTCCTCGCCGGCCTGCCGCACGGCGCGTTCTTCGGCGCGGGCGCGGTCGTCGCGTCCAGCCTCGCGCAGCCGGGCCAGCGCGCGAAGGCCGTGTCGATGATGTTCATGGGCCTGACGCTGGCGAACGTCATCGGCGTCCCGCTCGGCACGCTGCTCGGCCAGCAGGTCGGCTGGCGCGCGACGTTCGGCGTCGTCGCGGTGATCGGCCTGCTCGCCATCGCCGCCATCGCGAAACTGGTGCCGCACCAGGGCCGCCCGGCCGACCCGTCGATCCGCGGCGAACTCGGCGCGTTCCGCCGCCCGCAGGTGTGGCTGGCGCTGGCGATCGTGATGTTCGGCCTCGGCGGCGTCTTCGCCTGCATGTCCTACATCGCGCCGATGCTGACCGACGTCGCCGGATACTCGCCGGCCAATGTCACGGTGCTGCTTTCGCTGGCCGGGGTCGGCATGACGATCGGCAACTACCTCGGCGGACGGCTCGCGGACAAGGCGCTGATGCCGAGCCTGTACGTCGCGCTGCTCGCGCTCGCGACCGTGCTTTCGATCTTCACCGTGACCGCGCAGGGCAAGGTCGGCGCGGCGGTCACGATCTTCTTCGTGGGTGTCGCGGGCTTCATGATCGGCCCGATGATGCAGGCGCGGATCATGGAGAAGGCGGGCGGCACGCCGTCGCTGGTCTCGGCCGCGGTGCAGTCGGCGTTCAACATCGCCAACTCGATCGGCGCGTACCTCGGCGGCCTGGTCATCGCGGGCGGACTCGGCCTGCTGGCCCCGAACTGGGTCGGCGCGCTGCTGGCCGTGCTCGGCGTGTCGATCGCCGCGGTGTCCGGGCTGCTGGACCGGCGCGAGGCGCGAGTCGAAAAGGAACTCGCGCTCGCGTCCTGACCGGTTAGGACGAGGCGTCGAACGGGCCGCCGACGATCGACAGCGCGATGTAGAGCACCGCGGCGCACAACGCGCTGTAGGTGAGGATGTCGACGACCTTGCCGCGAATCGCGAGCAGCCCGGCGCGCTCCTCCGGCAGCACCGCACGCAGCGCCCCGGCCACGAACAGGGCTACGCCGACCAGCACCGCACCCTCGCGCCAGTGGTACTGCAGCGCCCGCACCACGGCCGCCGCCAGCAGCAGCATGATCACCGCGAACGGCACGTGGACGAGCCAGGGACGATCGCCGCGGTGCCGTTGCCCGGTCATCGCCATCAGCGGGCGGCCGCGCGTTCCGCAGCCTCGACCACGTTGGTGACCAGCATCGCCCGCGTCATCGGGCCCACGCCGCCGGGGTTCGGCGACAGCCAGCCGGCCACCTCGGCGACCGCCGGGTCGACGTCGCCGGTGAGCTTGCCCTCGACGTGCGAAACGCCGACGTCCAGCACCGCCGCGCCGGGCTTGACCATGTCCGGCTTGATGATCCCGGGCACGCCCGCCGCGGCGATCACGATGTCCGCGCGGCGCACCTCGGCGGCGAGGTCACGAGTACCGGTGTGGCACAGCGTGACGGTGGAGTTTTCGCTGCGCCGAGTAAGCAGCAGACCGAGCGTGCGGCCGACAGTGATGCCGCGGCCGACCACGGTGACCTGCGCGCCGTTCAGCTCGACGCCGTGCCGCTTGAGCAGCTCGATGATGCCGTACGGGGTGCACGGCAGCGCGCCCGCTTCGCCGAGCACGAGCCGGCCGAGACTGATCGGCGCGAGGCCGTCGGCGTCCTTCTCCGGATCGATGCGCTCCAGGACGCGGTTCGCGTCGAGGTGCTTCGGCAGCGGCAGCTGGACGAGGTAGCCGTGGCAGGCCGGGTCCGCGTTCAGCTCGTCGATGACGGCCTCGAGCTTCTCCTGCGAGATGTCCGCGGGCAGGTCGCGGCGGATCGAGTTGACGCCGATCTTCGCGCTGTCCGCGTGCTTCATCTTCACGTAGGAGTGGGAACCGGGGTCGTCGCCGACCAGCACCGTGCCCAGCCCAGGGGTGATCCCCTGCTCCGCGAGCGCGGCCACGCGCGGGCGCAGCTCTGCGAAAATGGCGTTCTTCGTGGCCTTGCCGTCGAGAATCTTCGCCGTCACGGCGGCCATTGTCGCAGAGCCGCCGGAGACTGCCGGTCAGGAGTGGGTGCTGCACTCTGTGTGTCCACGACACCACCCGATCGGCCCGCGCGTCTTCCGTCGAATCAGCCGTCCCGGGTCTTAAGCTGGAGAGGCTCCACCGCATCACCCACCCTGGCGTGTGACCCGTGCCATATCGCGTCCGCCGAGGTCAGCGGGCACGTCCACCGGCCCGAGGGTGGCAAAAGCCCTATGCGGGGTGCGTTCGCGCGCGCGAACAGTCAAAATGTTCTCTGTGGCACAACCGACGACGCAGCTGAACGCGACGGAGCAGGACACTCTGGTCAAGCAGATCGGACTGGCCCTGCTGCGCGCCGCCCCGCGCGACTGGCGCAAAGTCTCCGCGGAGTACCGAGCCGTCGGCAGGTACCACGAGCTGACCGGCGAGATCGTGCTCGAGGACGGCTCCGCACAGGAATGGATCGCGACGCACGACATCGCGACCCTGTTCGGGAGACTCCGCGCAGGCATGTACCGCGACGGCCGCGGCACCTGGTTCAACGCGCGCTACCAGCTGGACCACCCTTCGAGCTACAACCTCGAATACAACCGCGACGAGCCGCAATGGCACCTCGCGCCGCCGCCCCAGGCGTACTCCGACGAGCTGCGCATGTTCCCGCGCACCGAGGAGAACGTGCCCGAGTGGCTGATCCGCCGCATGTCCGGCCTCGGTCCCGAACAGCCCGGACCGCACTTCCGCATCGCCCGGATCTTCGACACCATCGGCCCGGCTGGCCGCCCGGTCATCAACCGTCCTGATCTGGACGTCGACGAGCAAGACCGGCTGCTGGACTATCTGGACCACGCCCCCGTCGTGGTCCAGGACCGCGGCTACGACATCGACCGTCTCGCCCAGACTCCCGAAGCGACGGTCCCGGTCGCCTTCCACAGCGACGGCCACTGGATTTGGCCAGCCGCGGTGAACTTCTACCTCCGCACGTACGGCGTCTCGCCGGAAGCGGATCTGATCGAGCACATCCGGGCGAACGCGTTCCAGCTTCCGCAGGTGGACGAGCTGACCCTGCAGGGTGCGGCCGCGTACCTCACTCGCGGGAGCCAGACTCCGCAGCAACGCCCCGCTCCTGGCGGCGGTCCTGGTGGGCCTGGGACGGGCGGGCCTGGGGCCGGTGGTCCTGGCGCTGGCGGGCCCGGTTCCGCCGGGCCCGGTTCCGGCGGTCCAGGCGCTGGCGGGCCCGGTTCCGGCGGTCTTGGTGGCCCGTCCGGCGCCGGCGCTGGCAGCCCCGGTGCCGGTGGTCCTGGCGCTGGCGGTCTCGGCTCTGGCGGTCCTGGCGCCGGTGGCCCTGGCGCGGGTGGTCCCGGCTCCGGCGGTCCTGGCGGTCCCGGTTCTGGTGGCCCCGGCGGCCCGGGCGCGGCTGGTGGGCCAGGCGGTACTGGAGTTCCGGGCAGCCCTGGCGGACCTAATGGTCCCGGCGGCGCAGGCAGTGCCGGCGGCCCTGGCACGGGCGGCCCGAACGGCGTCGGCGGACCTGGCTCCGGTGGCGCTGGCGGATTCGATGCCAACGGAACGGGATCCGGAGTCCCCAACGCAGACGCCCCCGGTTCCGGCTCTGGCGGCCCCAGCGCGGCCGGAGTCGGCGCAGCCGCCGCGGGACTCGGCGCAGCCGGTCTCGGAGCGGCCGCACTCGGCGCGGCAAGCGGCTCCGGCAGCCACGACAACTTCCGCCCTGCCGACGACTTCGCCGGCCCCGACTCCGGCAGGCCCGGCGGCCCCAGTGCCCCCGGCCCGGACCGACGCGGCCCAGCCGAAGAATTCGACAACCGCAACCCCAGTACTCCCGGCCGGCCGGACAGCCCCGACAGCTTCCACCCCGCCGACGAGTACGACAGGCCCGGTTCAGCCGCTGGCCCAGAAGGCACCTTCCACCCGGCAGACGACTTCAGCAGGCCCGGTTCAGACCGGCCAGAGGACACCTTCCACCAGGCTGACGAGTACGGCAGGCCCGGCGCAGAAGGCGCCTCCCACCCCGCTGCCGAGTACGGCAGGCCTGGCCCAGCCGATCGGCCGGAGAGTGCCTTCCACCCGGCCGAGGAATTCAGCAGGCCCGGCGGACCGGACGCTCCCGGATCCAACGAGTTCGACTCGGCGGACGAGTTCGGCGGCCCCGGTCCCCGCAGGCCCGGCGGACCAGGTGCCCCCAGCGCCGACCGGCGCGGCCCAGCCGAAGAATTCGACAACCGCGACTCCGGCACGAGCGGCCGGCCGGACAGCTTCCGCCCGGCCGACGAATTCGGCGGTCCCGACGCAACGGACGGCCCCGGCTTCGCCGACCGCGGCGGCTCAGAAGACCACTTCGAGCCCGACCGCGGTGGCTCGGACCGGCGCGACAGGCCTGGTCAGCAGGGTGCCGCGGGCGGTCCCCAGGGCACGCGAGGCTCCGGACCGGACAGCCCTGGCGGGTCGCACGGACTGGGCGCAACAGCTGCGGCGGCAGGAGCAGCGGGAGTCGCGGGAGCCGCAGCGAGCGGCGCTCACTCCGAATCCGGCCACGCGCACGAGGCTGGTTACGACGAGCACCCCGACGCGTCCGGCTACGACGACCAGGCCCACGACGCTGCCGGTTATGCCGAGCACGGCTACGACCAGCAAGGCCACTCCGACGCTGCCTACGACCAGCACGGCCAGGCAGCCGGTTACCCGGAGGACTACGACCGGCAAGACCACGGCGAAGGCCAGCGCGGCCACGCGGATGGTTACGACCAGCACGACGAGGGTTACGACGAGTCCGCCCACGACGGCTACCGCAACCCCGCACCGCACGGCGACTACGACGACGCACCGCACGGCGGATACGAAGCCGAGTCGTACGACGACCAGCACGGGTACGAGGACGCCGCATCCCACGAGGCCGGTGCTTACGCCGAGCCGCACGGGTACGACGAAGCTGCCGGTCAGCACGGCCACGACGAAGCGGGCTACGACGAACCCGCGCACCACGTCGACGACCGCAACCGCGACGCGGCGGACTACGAAGCCCACGGGTACGACGACCACGCCGACGCGCACGGGAGCAAGGTCCCCGGCGTCGGCGCGTTCGAGCAGCCCGCTGCTCCGAACACGGAGGGCGGGCTGGTCGGCGCGGATGGCCTCATCGGTGCCGACGGGCTCATCGGCGCGGACAACTCCGCCGAAGAACCCGCCCCGAACCGGCACAACGCCGAGCCGGACACAGGTCGGCGCGGTGCGGCACCGGACGACAGCCGTCCTGGTGACCAGGAGGGTGGCCGTCGGCGAGCGCAGTCGGACGCCGAAGCGGACGACAGCCGCCGGGAAGACGCGCGGCTGAACGCCGAGGACAGCGGACGGCGCGGTGCCGAACCCGGCAGCCAGGCCGAGCCCGCGGACGAGCACGGCAGTCATGTCGGCGCAGCCGCGGCCGGAGTCGCCGCGGCCGGTGGGCTGGCCGCGGCCGGGCTCGCCGCCGCCGCGCACGGCCGGAGTCGCGAGAAGGAGGCCGAGGGTCGCCACGGCACCGCGCCGGAGCGTCCTGCGGAGCCGCCGTTCGAGCAGGACTTCGACGGCGCGCAGTACGACCGCTACGACGACGGCCACTACGACGACGAAGACCACACCGACGTCCACCACGACCTCGTCCCCAGCCGCAACGGCGCCGGTCCGGGCCACCCGGCCGACGACGAGGACGACACGGACGTTCACCCGCCGGTCGACGCCGGGCACGACGAGCCGGTGCTCTTCACCCACGGCAACGAACCGTCCCGCGACGACGACGAGCAGCGTGCCGAACTGTTCACGCACTCCAGTGGTTACGAGGACGACAACCGCCGCGAGGCCGAGTACGACGCGGGCCCGCCGACCGCGATGATCATGCCGGGATCCGAGATCCCCGGCGGGCTCCCGGTGCCGGAGATGCCGGTGCCTCCGCCGTCCGGCGGGCGGCGCGCGGCTCGGGAGCAGGCCGAACCGGCTCCGGTCGCGCGGCGGGAACAGCCCGCTCAGCCGGAACTGGCCGAACTGCAGGCGAAGCTCGACGAGCTGAACGTGCCCGAGGCCGCGTACCGGCTCGGCGGCCCCACCGAACGCGGGTGGAGCGTCGAGCAGGTGGGCGAAGGCTGGCGCGTCGGCTGGTACGACGGCGAGCTGATCAACCCGGCGGTATTCGGCGACGCGGAGGACGCCGCGGCGTTCATGCTCGGCAAGGTGCTGCTGTACCCCGACGGGTACGTCGCGGCGGCAGCCCCCGCACCGGCTGAGCAGCCAGTCGCGGACGCGCCGAAGCCGCCGGTGGTGGCGACGTTGTCGCCGGAGGTCGCGACGGGTTCGTTCCCGGTCCGGCCGCGCGAGAACGTGCCGCCGCAGGAGCAGACCGCGTTCACGCCTGCCGATCAGCTGCTGGCCGACGACGAACCGCCTGCCCGGCAGACCCCGCCGCCAGCCCCGCCGACGCAGGTCGCGGCACCGGTGAGCCCGCCGACCCAGGTGGCTCCCCCGGTCAGTGCCCCGCCGACGCAGATCGCCTCGCCGGTCAGCGCACCGCCCACCCAGGTCGCGCCGCCGGTCAGCCCGCCGCCTCGGCGGGAACCGCCGGTGCGGCGCGAGGAACCGGTGCGCGCCAACGGAACCGGCGGCAGCGGGCAGTGGCCGATCGCGCCGCTGTCCGGGGAACCGCCGCTGACCCTGTTCCGCGGCAAGGAACTGCGCGAACTGCCCGCGGGCAGCGAACTGGACCGCTTCGGCGGTCCGAACGGCAACCTGACCTACGCGGCGGGCACCCCGTTCGAGGAGCGTTCGCTGGTCCCGGAGTGGGTGAACCGGCCCTACCACGTGTACCGCGTGCAGCGGCCGCTCGAAACGCTGGCCGGGGTCGCGATCCCGTGGTTCAACCAGCCGGGCGGCGGGTCGGCGTACCTGCTTCCGGCGAGTATCGAAGAACTGCTCGCCGAGGGCGACCTGATCGAACTCGACCCGGGCGAACCGCCGATCGACTGACGACGCGGAAAAGGGGCGGGGCCAGCGAGCTTCGCCCCTTTTTCGTGCCCGGAAGCGCGTTACTTGACGACCAGGCCATTGGCCGCGGCGAACGCCACCGCCAGTTCGACGTCCACGTACGCGCCGCGCAAGTCCGCCTGCACCAGCCCGTTCGCATCGACCGCCGCGCCGCGCAGGTCGGCTCCGGGAAACTTCGTGCCGATCATCCGGGACCCGGACAGATCCGTGCCCCGCAGATCGGAATCCGTCAGATCCGCCTCGTTGAGGTTCACTTCCCGCATCCGCAGACCGGACAGGTCCAGTTTCCGCAGCCGGCCGCGTGCGAACGACGCCAGCGACAGATCGCATTCGGTCAGCGCGATCCCGGCGTACCGGCAGTCCACAAAGGACGAACCAAGCAACGAGCACGACGACCATCGGCTGTCGGCGAGCACCGAACGGTCGAACGTGCAGGAGCGGAACGCCGACGCGTCGTGCCGCGAACCGGCGAGATCGACCTTGGTGAAGTCGCAGTTGTCGAAGGTGCAGCCGCGGGTGCGCAGATCGCGCAGGTCCGCTTCGGTGAAGTCGCAACCCACGAACTGGCGTTTTTCCCACCACTGGCCGGAAAGTCGTGCTTCGGTGTAGTCCTCGCCGGTCTCCGTCACCCGGACAGGATGACATCAGCCCCGGCGCCGGCTTTTCGACGGGGTGGCTGCGAGCCGATGAAAGGCGTGTGTCCACGAACTGTCCGCCGGTCATCGGAAGTCCCGCGATTTCGTGGGGATCCGCAGCCTCAGCTGCTCCAGTTTCTGCGCGCGCACGCTCGCGACGCCGTCCGCTTTTTCGAGCACTCCGTGCACCAGCAGCGCCGCGCTGCCCCGCGCGATCCGGTGGAACCGTTGCCACAGCCCGAGTGTGCAGATCACGTTCACCATGCCGGTTTCGTCCTCGATGTTCAGGAACGTGACTCCACCGGCAGTCGCCGGCCGCTGGCGGTGCGTGACCGCTCCCCCGACCAGCACTCGCTCCCCGTCGGACCGGTCCAGCAGCTGGTCGGCGGTGATGACCCCGAGCGCGTCGAGGCGGTCGCGGATGAACTCCGTCGGGTAGCTGTCCGGCGAGATCCCGGTGGCCCAGACATCCGCGGCGGCGACGTCGAGCCCGTCCATTCCGGGCAGCATCGGCGCGTCCACGCCGACTCCGGTGCCGGGCAGTTTCTCCGGCCGGTCCTGCGCGACCGCGCCCGCGGACCACAACGCCTGCCGCCGATCCGGACCGAACGCGCTGAACGCGCCCGCGGTGGCCAGTGCTTCCAGCTGCGGTGTGGTGAGCCGGACGCGCCTGCCGAGGTCGGACATGCTCTCGTACCGGCCGTTCGCCTGCCGCTCCGCCACGATCTCCTTGGCCAGCGTTTCGCCGATCATCCGGACGGTGCTGAGCCCGCCGCGTACCGCGTGGAGTTTTCCGTTGTCCGGCAACGCTTCCAAGGTCGCGTGCGGGAGACTCAGGTTGATGTCCGGGCCGAGCGTGGGGACGCCGTGCCGGCGCGCGTCCGCCACCAGCGACTGCGGCGAGTAGAACCCCATCGGCTGCGCTCGCAACAGGCCAGCGCAGAACGCGTCGGGGTGGTAGTGCTTGAAGTACGCGCTCGCGAACACCAGATGCGCGAAGCTCAGCGCATGGCTTTCCGGGAAGCCGAAGTTGGCGAAGGCCTTGAGCTTCTGGAAGATTTTCTCCGCCAGCTCCGCGTCCACCTTGTTGGCGATGGCTCCGTCGAGGAACCGCTTGTGCAGCCGTTCCATCTTCCGCTGCGACCGTTTCGACCCCATCGCGTGCCGAAGCTGGTCGGCCTCGGCCGGGGTGAAGTTCGCGACGTCCAGGGCGATCTGCATCATCTGCTCCTGAAACAGCGGCACTCCCAGCGTTTTCTCCAGCGCTTTCTCCAGCAGCGGGTGGTCGTAATCCCACTTCTCGCGCCCTTGCTTGCGGCGGATGTACGGGTGCACCGAACCGCCTTGGATCGGACCGGGGCGGATCAACGCGACTTCCACGGCCAGATCGTAGAATTTCGTCGGCCGCAACCGCGGCAACGTCGCCAGCTGGGCCCGGCTTTCCACCTGGAACACGCCGATCGCGTCGGCGCGGCAGAGCATCTCGTAGATGTTCTCGTCGGTGAGGTCCAGCTCGGCGAGATCGATCTCCTCGCCCTTGTATTCCTTGACCAGGTCGAGCATGTAGTGCAACGCGGAAAGCATGCCGAGCCCGAGCAGATCGAACTTCACCAGCCCGACCGCGGCGCAATCCTCCTTCTCCCACTGCAGAACGCTGCGGTTTTCCATCCGCGCCCATTCGACCGGGCACACCTGGCTCACCGGTTCCCGGCACATCACCATGCCGCCGGAGTGGATGCCGAGGTGCCGCGGGAAGTCTTCGAGGGCGAAGGCGAGCTGCACGACGTCGTTCGGGATGTCGTGGTCGTGGTCCTTTTCCGTGCTGCGCAAAGCACCCCAGCGGTCGATTTGCTTGCTCCACGCGTCTTGCTGTCCCGGCGAGTAGCCGAGCGCCCTGGCGGCGTCGCGGATCGCCGAGCGGGCGCGGTAGGTGATCACGTTCGCCACTTGTGCGGCGTTGAGCCTGCCGTGTTTGCCGTAGACGTACTGGATCGCCTCCTCGCGCCGGTCGGACTCGATGTCGATGTCGATGTCCGGATAGCCGTCTCGGTCAGGCGCGAGGAACCGTTCGAAGAGCAGGTGGTACTCGATGGGATCGACCTTGGTGATCTCAAGCGCGTAGCAGACCGCCGAGTTGGCCGCGGAACCCCTTCCCTGGCACAGAATGTCGTTCTCCCGGCAGAATCGCGCGATGTCCCAGACGATCAGGAAGTACCCGGGGAACTCGAGTTTCTCGATCACCTCCATCTCGTGCTTGATCTGCTGCCAGGCCTTGTCCGCGTGGTCCTTGCCCGAGTAGCGCTTCTCGAAGCCCTTCTTGACGAGGTTTCGCAGGTGCGTGGTCTCGGTCTCGCCGTCCGGCACGTCGAACGGCGGCAGCTCCGGCGCGAGCAGCTTCAGCGGGAAAGCGCATTCCATGCCCAGCAAGGCCGATCGCTGCACCGCGCCTGGGTACCGCTGGAAAATCTCCGCCATTTCATTGCCAGAGCGCAAGAACGCGGCGGCGTCGCCGGGCAGCCAGCCTTCCAGGTCGTCGATGCTGCGCCGGGCGCGGATGGCGGCGACGGCGTCCGCGAGCCGGCCTCGTTCCGGGCGAGCGTAATGCGCGGCGGTGGTCGCGACGGTGGGCAGCTTGAGTTCGCCGGCCATCTCGGTCAGCAGGTCGTTGTGCGTGCTGTCGAGCGGCTGGCCGTGGTCGATCAATTCGACGTAGACCTGGGTTTGGCCGAAGAGGTCGACGAGCCGGCGCAGTTCGGCGAACGCGGCGTCCGGGCCTTCGCGCACCAACGCCGAACGCACGGATCCCTTGCGGCAGCCGGTAAGCACCGCGCATTTTCCCGCGACTTCCTCCGCCACCGCGGACAAGTCGTAGATCGGGCGGCCTTTTTCGGCTCGCTCCGCGTCTTCGTCTTCGTGGCCGCGCAACTGTCCGGCGGTGATCGCGCGGCACAAGCTGCGGTAGCCGTCGCTGCCTCGGGCCAGCAGCAGGAGATGTTCGCCTTCGGGGTCGGCGACGCCGTTTTGCGGCGCGGACAGCCCGAAGCTCAGCTCGGTGCCGAATACCGTTGCGACGCCTAGCTCTTTGGCCGCTTCGGCGAATCGGACCACCCCGTACATGCCGTCGTGATCGGTGAGCGCGATCGCGTCGAGCCGCAAGCGCGCGGCTTCCTCCACCAGTTCCTCGGGGTGGCTGGCGCCGTCGAGGAAACTGAAGTTGGAGTGGCAGTGCAGTTCGGCGTACGCCACTCGCGGCCCGGCTTCCAGGTCGCTGCGCGGCGGCGGGATGTCGGCGGGGCGGCGGTACGCCTCGCGTTTGCGTCCCCACGCGGGACTGTCGCCGTGGTCGCCGGGCGGCATCCCGCCCGACAGCGCCCGCGCGAGGTCCTTCCACGGGACCGGCGGGTTGTTCCAGCCCATCGTCAGTCCATCCGGGTCTCAGGCGATCGACGGGGTTCCGGGATCAGCAGCGCGACCGGCACCGGGTCGAACGGGCACGGCGGTTCGACCGGGACACGGGGCACCGGCAGGTCGTGGTCCATCATGTGCGCATTCCTTTCGTTTTCTCCACCGGTTTTCGGTTTTCCCGGCCGGTTCAGTCGTAGCTTCCCTCCACTGTCCACACTGGATTTTCAGTTCCGGAGCAGAGGACGAGCACCGCCTCCGGTGCTTCGTTTTCCCCTGCCGCGAGCAGCAGTTGCAGCCGGGCTTGCTGCGGTCCGGTCGAACGACGGCCCGACGTGACCGGCCACGGACCGGCCCATCCGGTGATCGGCCGCGGCGGCCCGCCCGCGACGCACAGTCCGCTCGGCGGCGCGGTCAGCCGTTTGCGCGCGGTGAGACCGACTGGTCGTCCCTGCTCGTCGATAACCTGGACTGGCAACGGTTGTTCCAGCACCGTCGCCGGAGACGGGGACGGCAACCGGGCAGGCCACGTGGCGTCCGGCGGTCCGGTCGGTTCCCGCGGATCGCCCCACGGGATGAGCCGGACCCGGCTGGCCGGATCACGTCCGCCGTCGAGCAGCGGCGTGACCACGCCCTCCGGGCCGAGTAAACCTTGCACCCGCACGAACGCACGGCCGGCCCGTTCGGCAGCCAATTCCTCGTCCTCGCCCGGACCGGCGCCGGGATCGCTCCCCCGCCACAGCCCCAGCTGCAATGACCTCCCTTCGACAGTCTCTTCCGGTTCGAGCCGCAACCGCGCGACCCCGGCCGTGGGCCGTTCGCCGGGCGCGGCCTTGAGCCAGCCCTCGAACTGCCACCGGACCCGGTCCGCAACCCCTTGCGGCGTAAGTGGTTCCGCACAACGCCAGACGCGACCGAGCTGCTCACCGTTCTCAGTTGTCGCGTATATACCCAATCGAGTGCATGCGAGCCCGCGATCGGCGAGCGCGGCGTGGAACCGCGCGCCGAGTTTTTTGGCCATGAACGCGGCGACGTCCACTCGGGCGAGCACCGGATCGAACGATTCGGCAAGCGACAGTTCCGGCGGCGGACTGCGACGCAACGGCGGCCGGTCGGACAATCCCCGGGCCAGCCTATGCGCGAGCACGCCGGCGCGTCCGAACCGAGCGGCCACGTCCCGCTCGCCGAGTTCGGCGAAGGCGCCGAGCGTGCGCAACCCGAGCCGGACGAGCAGACCGACCAGATCCGCTCGCTCGGCATCCGGCTGGTCCAGCTCAGTCACCGGCAACGGGGCGAGAAATTCGGCGCTCCGCCCAGGTTCGACCAGCGCTCCCTGCCGCGCGGCGAGGGTCGCCGCGAACAGTCCTTCCGCCACCCCGACCTGGCATTCGACTCCCGCCGCCGCGGCCACCTGGTCCACCAGTTTTTCGGCAAGCCGCGGTTCGCCGCCGAAATACCCGGCCGCACCCGCGACGGGAACCGCGAGCAGCCCGGGCCGCACCACTTCCAGCCCGACGACCAGTTCCTCCACCGCCGAAGCGACGGCCTCGAAAAACCGTGCGTCCCGCGCCTCGTCTACGCCGAACACCGACAGGTCGGGGCACTGGGATTCCGCTTCGCGCCGCCGCATGCCGCGCCGGATGTTCCGCGCCCGCGCGACCGCGGTGCACGCCACGACCCGGTTGGCATGGAACACCGCCGCCGGCTGGGTAAGCACGCTCCCCGCCGCGGCGACGGCAGCGACCGCGGGCCAGTCTGGGCACCACAGGACCAGCATTCGCACGGGATGGCGACGCGGGTCTTTGCTTTGGTTCACCCGACCGCCTCTTCCCGCGCCGCGACGCGCTTCTCGCCCCGGGAAACCCGGCCGTCCTGGCCAGGCAGAAGCATTGATGCCGACCGAGGCCGGGCTGCTGCACCGCGTCCGCGGGCGTGCACCTCGACCGGACGGGAACGGAGGTGCCCGGCACCGTGTTCGAGCACCCCGGTCCAGGCGCCTGGGGTGCAGTGCAACTCGACGTCGGCGGAAGGCCAGTGCCCCAGCGAAAGCAGCACTGCTCCGCGATGCCGGGCCCGCGCCGCGAGCCGTCGCGCGACGTCCGGCCGGACTGACCTGGGTTCGGTGACGACGAGGTCGACGCCGTCGAGCAAAGCGGCCATCACCGCCTGGTATTCGGCCCCCGGCTGCGGAACCAACGCGAGCCGCGAAACGGCGACGCCGTGCTCGGCCGCCGCGACAATCCCGAGCGACGGGGCCCCGACGACCGCAGCCCACGCCCCGGCGACGGTCGCCTCCGCGAGCAACGCGAACAGCAGCGAGGTGGAGTGGTGAACCGCGACGACGCTTCCGCGGCGCAACCCGGCCCCGGGGAGAAGGTCGGCCAGGGCGGGGGCCACCGGAAGCATCCGCCCGGCAGCCTGATCCCAGTCGGTCCGGGAAGCCCGCTCGGCGGCGACGGTGCTGGCCGTGCTGACGCCGGGGAGGGCGGTCAGTTTGGCCAGCGGGTGCGCCGGGTCCGCTGGTGCGGATGGGTCGGGGTGGATCCTGGTCGGGGGCCGGAGTTTCGAGGGGTTTGCTGAGTGCAGTTGTGCTGGAGGAGCGGATGGAGACCCGGGTTGAGTTTCCTGGTCGGGCTCGGTCAGGGAGGCTGGAGGAGTTTCCGGGCGCAGCTGAGACGGCGGCGTGAGCGGAGACTCCGGACTAGGGGCCGGAGGAGTTTCTGGGCGGAGACGAGTCGGTGGCCCGGGCGAAGGTTCCGGACGCGAGTCGGCTGGAGCAAGCGAGCGAAGATGAGTCGATGGCTCCGATTCAGGCTGAGGAGGCGAATCGCGCTCAGCAGACGAGCGAACCTGACCCGAATGCCGCGGGGCAGGTGAACCAGGCCGGCTCGCCGGGGTGAGCGGAGTCGGTGAATCAGGTCCGCTGGACACGCGCGAGTCAGCAGACGACGCAGTACCCGCGGGGCGAAGCTCACGGCCGGATTCGGCCGGCCGGGCCTGCGAACGAAGCGCAGCAGGCGAACGGGCTTCTGCTGCCCCGCCGGAGCTGGCCGGTGTCCATGGCTCGAACGCTGCGTCCAGGGAGTTCGGGCGGGTACGGGATTCGTTCTCCCCCAACGAGAACATCGACCTCGGGGAACCCGCGGACATCGCGGCGACTGGCGTCCGTTCCTTCGCCAATGCTTCGAGCGCCGACCACGGCACCAGTACTTCCCACGAGCGTGCCGGCCGCGCCTCCGGCACGCTCGTGGGCGCGGAAGCCTGGGTTTCCGCGGCGGGGAAGATCTCCTGAGACGACCGCTTCAGCAGGGCGGAAATCCCCGCAGTGCCAAGGAGATCGGTCGTGGCGGAGTCAGCGGGAAGAACCGGAGGGCGCAGTTTCCCGGCCGCCACCGAAGAGTCGCTCGGCGCGGCATCGGCCTCGGCCAGAGCCACCGCGCCGCCCGATCCCGACGCCGCCCCCACCAGAGACCGAGTGTCGCTCGCCCTCAACGCCTTCCCGGCTGCGGGCGAGGAACCACCCGTCGCCGAAGTTCCCACGGCCATCTCAGCCAGGGCCGCAGCGCCTCCCGATCCCGACGCCGCCCCAGCCGCTTCCGGAACTCCCCTGGCCCCGGAAGCACCCAAAGCCATCCCGGCCACGACCGAAGAAGCGTTCGCCGCCGAGGCCCCCGAAACCACCCCGGCCAAAGCCGAAGCCTCACCCGCTCCCCAAAAACCAGCCGTGACCGCACCGTCCGCGGAAGTCCCCCCAGCCTCTCCAGCCGCCCCCGCGGCCGAAGAAACCCTTGATCCTTCCGCGATCTCCGAAGCAAACCCCGAAGAAGCAGCCCCCGAAGCCGCTCCGGTCGTCACCGGTTTCTCCTTCCGCCGGGATCGGCCGACGAGTCCGTCCCGGGACAGGTCGGCACACCTGGCCCGGGACGGACGTCGACACACCGCGGGGAAGGCGGTTCCGCATCCTCATCCGTGCGGAAACCGCACGGTCACCCAACAATCGCACCCAAAAACACACCACTGCGCCGAACAGGATCGAACACCCGTTCGACACCACTCAGTCTCGCTCCACCCCGCCCCGGCTGTCAAGCGCGCACGGAGAAACAACCCGGAAGATCACCGGACACCAGGAAAACGGCTCTTTACACTGGGAACCCTGATGAAGACAGGACACATCGCCCTGCGGGGTTTCGCCGAAGCCGACCTTCCGGTGCTCGACCGGTTCTCCACGGACCCGGACGGCACCGGCACCTTTCAGTGGACGAGGTTCACCGGGCCGCAGGCACGGCGCCGGTTCGCCGAGGACGGGTTCCTCAGCCCGGCGTCAAGCGCGGTCGCGGTGACGGTCGACTCGGTGGTCGCCGGGATGGCTACCTGGGAGGCGGCCGACCGGGGCGGGCCCGCCGGCGGATGCTTCCGGGTCGGCGTCGCGTTGCTGCCCGACTATCGCGGGCACGGCACCGACGCGAAGGCGTACCAACTGCTCGTCGACCAGCTCTTCCGGCACACCCGCGCGCACCGGCTCGAAGCCTTCGTCGACAGCGAGGACGTCGCCGGGCAGCACACGCTGGAGAAGACCGGCTTCCATCGCGAAGGTCTGCTCTGCCAGGTCACCTGGCGCGACGGCGGCTACCGCGACGAGGTCGTCTACGCGATCCTGCGCGAGGGATGAAAAACCGGCCGGGACCCGAAAGTCCCGGCCGGCCAGCAGAAAATCAGTGCGCGAAGTGGCGCGTTCCGGTGAGGTACAGCGTGATCCCGGCGGCCTCGGCGGCGGCGATCACCTCGGCGTCGCGGATGGACCCGCCGGGCTGGACGACGGCTCGCACGCCCGCCTCGATCAGCACCTCGAGCCCGTCCGGGAACGGGAAGAACGCGTCCGACGCGCCGACCGAGCCCTTCGCCCGGTCGCCCGCCCGCGCGACCGCCAGCCGCGACGAGTCGACGCGGTTGACCTGGCCCATGCCGACCCCGACGGTCGCCTGCTCGTGCGCCAGCAGGATCGCGTTGGACTTCACCGCGCGCAGCGCCCGCCACGCGAACTCCAGGTCCGCCAGGGTCTGCTCGTCGGCGGGCGAGCCGGTGGCCAGCTCCCAGTTCGCCGGGTCGTCGCCGGGGGCGTCGATCGCGTCGGCGGTCTGCACGAGCACACCGCCGGAGATCGGCCGGAACTCGACCGGGGCCGCGTTCTCGATCGCGGGCAGCTTCAGCAGCCGCACGTTCTTCTTGCGCTGCAAGATCTCCAGCGCTTCCGGCTCGAAGTCGGGGGCGAGCACGACCTCGGTGAACACCTCGGCGATCTGCTCCGCCGCCGCGACGCTCACCGGCCGGTTCGTGGCGATCACGCCGCCGTACGCGGACACCGGGTCGCAGGCGTGCGCCTTGCGGTGCGCTTCGGCGACGTCCGCGCCGACAGCGATCCCGCACGGGTTGGCGTGCTTGATGATCGCGACAGCCGGCTCGGAGAAGTCGAAGGCGGCCCGACGCGCGGCGTCAGTGTCGACGTAGTTGTTGTACGACATCGCCTTGCCGTGAAGCTGCTCCGCGTGCGCGAGGCCTGGCTGCGCGCCGCGGTACAGCGCCGCCTTCTGGTGCGGGTTCTCGCCGTAGCGCAGTACGTCCGCACGGTCCCACGTCGCGCCGAGGAAGTCTGGGAAGCCACTGTCGTCCGAAGGCGCGTACGCGTTGGCGAACCACGAAGCGACAGCGGTGTCGTACGCAGCCGTGTGCGCGTACGCCTGCGCAGCGAGCCGCTTGCGGTCCGAGAGTTCGAAGCCACCCGCGGAGACCTGCTCAAGCACCCACGCGTACCGCGCCGGGTCCACGACGACAGCGACGCTGCCGTGGTTCTTCGCTGCTGCGCGCACCATCGCAGGACCGCCGATGTCGATGTTCTCGACGCAGTCCTCGAAGCTCGCTCCGGACGCGACGGTCGCCTGGAACGGGTACAGGTTCACCACGAGCAGGTCGAAAGCCGCGATGTCGAGTTGCTTGAGCTGGGCGACGTGGTCGTCGTTGCCCTGGTCGGCGAGCAGCCCGGCGTGCACGCGCGGGTGCAGCGTCTTGACCCGGCCGTCGAACGACTCGGGGAACCCGGTGACCTGCTCGACCGGCGTGACCGGAACCCCGGCGTTCGCGATGACCTTCGCCGTGCCGCCGGTCGACACGATCTCCACGCCGGCCGCGTGCAGGCCGGTCGCGAGCTCGAGCAGGCCGGCCTTGTCCGAGACGCCGATCAGCGCGCGCCGGACCGGGCGCCGTCCCTGTGCTGTGCTCACGAAAACCTCACCTTTCGTCCGTCCACGGTGCACCCACCACGGCCGAGTCGCTCGATCGTTTCAACCAGCAGCCTGCGTTCCACGGCTTTGATCCGCTCGTGCAGGACGTCTTCGGTGTCGTCGGTCTCCACCGGCACCGCCTCCTGGGCGATGACCGGGCCAGTGTCCACCCCGGCGTCGACGAAATGCACCGTCGATCCGGTGACGCGCACGCCCGCGGCCAGCGCGTCGGCGACCGCGTGCATCCCGGGGAACGACGGCAGCAGCGCGGGGTGGGTGTTGATCACGCGGCCAGCGAACCGCGACAGGAACTCCGGCCCGAGGATCTTCATGAAGCCCGCGGACACCACGAGGTCGGGCTGATAGGCCGCGACCGCCTCGGCGAGCGCGCGGTCCCACGCGGCCCGGTCCGGATGGTCGGCGACGCGCACGGTGAACGACGGCACATCAGCCCGTTCCGCCCGCGCGAGCGCCTCGATTCCCTTCCGATCGGCGCCGACCGCGACGACGGAGGCCGGGAACCCGGGCTGCCCGACCGCGTCGAGCACAGCCTGCAGCAGCGTGCCGGAACCGGACGCGAGCACGACGATCTTCACCGGAGTGGGCAGTTCCAAGCGGCTGGCCAGAACGGGCTCCTTGCACGGCGGTACGCCTCGGGCGCACGGCGCTTCACCAGGTCGCCCCAACCCTAACGGTCGTCCTCGGCGGGCTTCGCGTCGCCGGAGTCCTCGGTGGACTCGGTCACAGCGTCCGGCTCTTCGGCGGGGGTTTCCGGCTTGTCCTCGGACTTGTCCTCGGTCTCGGCTGCTTCGGTTTCCGGCTCGTCCTCCGGCTGGTCGAGGCCCAGTTCCGCGTCGGCCTCGGCGTCGAAGTCCTCGTCGTCCTCAGAGTCTCCGGAATCTTCAGCGTCCTCAGCGTCTTCGGTTTCCTCGGCCTCGGCCGGGTCCGCGACGTCCTCATCGGGCTCGGGCTCCTCCGGCTCGGCATCCCCGGACTCAGCCGACTCGGCCTCGGCCTCGGCTTCGGGCTCGTCCTCCACCTCAAGCGACCCGACCGGCCGCATCGGAGCGTGCGCCCCCGCGAAGAAGGCCACGAACCCGGCCGGAATGACGATCCAGCAGAACGCGACGATCGACGCCACCCCGACCGGCACGCTGACCGGGTCGAACGGACCGTCGCCGAGCCGCCCGCCCGCGAGCGTGCCCAGCAGCACGCAGCCGAACCCGACGACCGCGCCCGCGACGACCACGACCCGCAACCGCGCCGCCGGGTCCTCGTCCACCGCGCGGACCGACCAGCCGACCAGCACGCCGACCGCCAGCGGCAGCACCAGCAGCACCGGCCACCACGACGCGGCGTGCTCGGGGATGCCGCCCAGCAGCGGCACCCCGGGGACGGAACCGCCGCGGTAGCCGATGAGGTGCACGTCCAGACTGCCGATGCTGAATCCGGGTCCGCTCACGAACGACATCGCGGCCACCACAGCGTTCGGCAGGTACAGCACGGAAAGCAGGAACAGGCCGAAGCTGCTCCCGAACGACGGCTCGAACAGACTGGACACCGTGCGCGCGGACAGCGCCGTGGCTGCGGTGAGCGTCAGCGCGCCAGCGGCCAGCAGCGCGAACAGTCCGAGCAGGCCCGCGCGCAGACCGCGAAAAGCCAGCGGGTCAAGCCGGTCGACGAGCACCTGCGGCGTCCCGAACCGGCGAAGCACCCCGCCGGTGGCCGCGAGCCCGGAGATCGCGGCAGGCACGACCGCGGCGAGCCAGAAGTTCGCCCGCACCGGTTCGCCGATCGAAAACAGCGAGATCAGCACGCCGAACAGCAGATGTGCGCCGGAAATCGTGGCGATCAACGGGACCGCGTGCCGCAGCCTGGCGCAGCGAAGCCGTCGCACGGCCTTGGCCGCGGCCCGCGCGACCAGCAGCACCACGCCGATCGTCGGCAGCAGCGGCAGCATCCCGAGCGGATGCCCGCCGATCCCGAGTTCGACCTGGTAGGCGGCCAGCCAGCCAGGCCCCGCCGACAGCAGCACGCCGCCCGCGGAAAAGATCGCGTGCTGGGCGGTCAGGGCGACGAGCGCGAGCAGCGTGGCGACCACCGCGTAGCCGGTGACGAGCGGGCCGAGCGCCGCGGCGAGCAACACCCGGAACCGGGGAACATCCTGGTCAAGGGAGTCGCCCACCGGCTCGTCGCCCGCGGGGCGTCCGGGACTGGTGAGCACCTGCATGTCCTCGACCATGACATCCGCGCTCGGCCGTCCGGGTGAGGCACGCCGCCCGGCGGACGTGGCGAATCCAACGCCCACCCGGTCGTGGCACCGGGCCAAGAAAAACACCCGCTGTGACACGGAGAGTCACAGCGGGTGGGTGATGCGAAGGGGTTTCAGCCTTGCTGTCCGAAACCGCCGGGCGGGGTGCCCGGTTTGTTCTGCTCAGCGGGCGGCTGGAAGAACTGGCCCTGCTGCGGCGCGTACGTCGTCGCCTGCCCGCCGGGCGGCGGAGTGGCGGGCGGCTGCTGCCCCGGAGCAGGCGGCTGCGGGGACTGCTGGCCGGGAGCCGGCTGGTACTGCGTCGGCTGGTACTGGCCCTGCTGACCGTAGGGCTGCTGATACGCCGGAGCGGACGGCTGCGCCGTCGGCGGCTTGAGCACGCCGTACTCGAACAGCAGCAGGGCGACCGACGCGGCCATCTGCAGGAGACCGAGGATCAGCACCACGATCACGATGGCGGACGTGCGCCCGGAGATGACGGAGTCGAGCGCGCCCAGCCCGCCGAGCACGCTGAACAGCGCGGCGAACGGCAGCGTCTTCGGTCCCTTGGGCAACAGGTTCAGCGCCGACAGCAAACCGCCGACAAGCAGGAACAGAATGGGCTGCCCGGCCGTGCCCGCCTCGGCGGCGAAGCCGAGGAAGTACTGCACCAGTCCAAGCCCGGCCACGCCGAGGGACAGCAGCAGCGGAAGGTTCGGCGGCGCTCCGGAGCCCGCGGCAGGCGGGCCCTGCTGCGGCTGGGGCTGCTGCGGGAACCCGCCCGACGGGGGCGGTCCCTGGGACGGCTGGCCCTGCTGAGGGTAGCCGGGCCCGCCACTGGGGAAGGTCATCGGAAGCTCTCCTGTCTCATCGACCGGCGGTTCGGGATCCTGTGGCGCCCGGGGTGCGCCGGCGGCGTCCCCCGCTCACGAGTGACTGCACGCTAGCGCATCCGCCGTGGGCGTCCGCGACGTTGGACGCACTGAACGCCGGATCGGTTGCGGGCGGAAACGACGAAGGCCGGGCACCGTGTCGGTGCCCGGCCTCCGCCAGTGGAGTCGTCGCTGGTCAGCCGAGGCTGTTGTACAGCTCACGGGCGAGAACAGCGGTCTCGCTCGGGGTCTTGCCGACCTTGACGCCGGCGGCCTCGAGGGCCTCCTTCTTCGCCGCGGCGGTGCCCGACGAACCGGAGACGATCGCGCCCGCGTGGCCCATCGTCTTGCCCTCGGGGGCGGTGAAGCCCGCGACGTAGCCGACGACCGGCTTGGTCACGTTCTCCTTGATGTAGGCCGCGGCGCGCTCCTCGGCGTCGCCGCCGATCTCGCCGATCATCACGATGACCTTGGTGTCGGCGTCCTTCTCGAACGCCTCGAGGGCGTCGATGTGGGTGGTGCCGATGACCGGGTCGCCGCCGATGCCGACCGCGGTCGAGAAACCGATGTCGCGCAGCTCGTACATCATCTGGTAGGTCAGCGTGCCCGACTTCGACACGAGGCCGATCGGGCCCGCGCCGGTGATGTCGGCCGGGATGATGCCCGCGTTCGACTTGCCGGGGCTGATCACGCCGGGGCAGTTCGGCCCGATGATCCGGGTCTTGTTGCCGGTCGCGACCGCGTGCGCCCAGAAGTAGGCCGAGTCGTGCACCGGGATGCCCTCGGTGATGACGACGGCCAGCGGGATCTCGGCGTCAATGGCCTCGATGACCGCGTCCTTGGCGAACTTCGGCGGCACGAAGATGACCGACACGTCGGCGCCGGTCTCCTTGATGGCCTCCTCGACCGTGCCGAACACGGTGAGGTCCTTGCCCTCGATGGTGACCGTCTGGCCGGCCTTGCGGGCGTTGACGCCGCCCACGATGTTGGTGCCGGACTTCAGCATCTTGGTCGCGTGCTTCATGCCCTCGGAGCCGGTGAGCCCCTGGACGATGACCTTGCTGTTCTCGTTGAGGAAGATCGACATCTCACGCACCTGCCGCGGCGAGCTCGGCAGCCTTGTCGGCCGCGTTGTCCATTGTGTCCACCACGGTGACCAGCGGGTGGTTCGCGTCGGCCAGGATCTGGCGACCCTCGACGACGTTGTTGCCGTCCAGGCGGACGACCAGCGGCTTGGTGGCCTCGTCGCCCAGGATCTTCAGCGCCTCGACGATGCCGTTCGCGACCGCGTCGCACGCGGTGATGCCGCCGAAGACGTTCACGAACACGCTCTTCACGTCGGTGTCGTTGAGGATGACGTCCAGACCGGCCGCCATGACCTCGGCCGACGCGCCGCCGCCGATGTCGAGGAAGTTGGCGGGCTTGACGCCGCCGTGCTTCTCGCCCGCGTACGCCACGACGTCCAAAGTGGACATCACGAGGCCCGCGCCGTTGCCGATGATCCCGACTTCGCCCTCGAGCTTGACGTAGTTGAGGTTCTTGGCCTTGGCCTTCGCCTCGAGCGGGTTCTCGGCCTGCTTGTCGACGAGCTCCTCGTGCGCCGGGTGGCGGAAGGAGGCGTTCTCGTCGAGGGTGACCTTGCCGTCGAGGGCGATGATCTTGTCCTGCGGGTCGCGGACCAGCGGGTTGACCTCGACCAGGGTGGCGTCCTCGGAGACGAAGGTCTCCCACAGCTTCACCACGACGTCGGCGGCCTCGTCGATGATCTCGGCCGGGAAGTTGCCCGCCTTGAGGATCTCGAGCGCGGTGGCCTTGTCGACGCCCTTGATCGCGTCGACCGGGATCTTGGCGAGCGCGTCCGGGCGCTCGACCGCGAGCTGCTCGATCTCCATGCCGCCCTCGGACGACGCCATCGCGAGGAAGGTGCGGTTGGCGCGGTCGAGCAGGAAGGAGAAGTAGTACTCGGACGCGATGTCCGAGGCTTCCGCCACCAGCACGCGGTGCGTGATGTGGCCCTTGATGTCGAGGCCGAGGATGGCTTCCGCCTTCTCCTTCGCCTCGTCGGGCGTCTGGGCCAGCTTGACGCCGCCCGCCTTGCCCCGGCCGCCGACCTTCACCTGCGCCTTGACGACGACCTGGGTGCCGATCTGCTCCGCGGCGGCCTTGGCTTCTTCCGGGGTGCTTGCCACGGCGCCCGGCAGAACCGGTACTCCGTGGGCGGCGAAGAGATCCCTCGCCTGGTACTCGTAGAGGTCCACTACTCCAGTCTCCTGACGACACGCCACTGTGGTGGTCCGTTTTCCGGACCGCGCTGTCGGACCAGTCGAGGTTAGCGACCAGCGCAGACGCAGGGGACGCCGCACCTGGTGAAGTCGGTCACCGTACGCGGTCAGAGGGTGTGCCGAGGGTGTGAGACCGCCCACCGACAAGCATTTCGGCGGCCTTTTCGGGGCTTTCCCCGCCTAATTCGATCACCGTGGTGCCGGAGAGCGCTTCCGCGAGACCTTCGGGGACAGGACCGCCGAGGAGGCCCAGAATGTCTGGATCCTCCTGTTCGGCGGTGCGCGCGATCTTTTCCGCCGTGTCGAGGTGTCCTACGTGGACGACTTCGAGACCGGCGTCGCGCAGCATTCGCGCCAACGGAATCGCCGCGGTTTCTTCGGCGAGCTCCACGAGGACGACGCGGCGCGGACTCACTTCTTCGCACCCGCAGCCGCGATGACCGCGGTGATGACTGCCGCCACGACCGCAGCCAGTCCGAGCCAGAATCCCGCACCTGGCTTCGCGGCATAGAACAGCCAACTGACCAGCGGAATCTCGGCGACGTGCAAGGCAAGGAGCACCGCCGCTCCGGCCAGTCCAGCCGCCGCGGCGCCGGGCCGCGAACGAACGCTCAACCCGAGCGTCCCGAGAACGACGAGCAGCGCGGCGAGCAATCCCCACGACGGAGTGTCGAAATCGGACCAGAGACCGGGCGGCGCGTAATCCTGCGCGGTGAACACGGGTGTGCCGAACGTCGCGATCGCCAGCACCGCGGTGATTACGGCCGGAATCGCCGAGGCGGATCGCGGCCCTTCGGTACCGGTGTCGTCGCGTTCCACGACACCGGTGAGCACCGCGGCCAATCCGGTAAGCCCGGCGAGACCGAGCGCGATCGCGGTGAAAACGGCTCCCGCGCCGAGGTGGTAACTGATCGCGCCGCCCAGCCCGCCGAGCCCAGTCGCTTCGGAAGCGGTGATGGCCGTGCTGAGGACCGCAGTTCCCGCGAGCACGACGCCAGCCCACAACACCGCGAGAATTCCGCGCGCGCCCGGCGCGGTGCGTCGGGCGAGAAGGAAAGGCGTTGGCAGCACGACAAGAATGGCCGCGATCAGCAGTTGCAGACGAGCCGGACTGTCCGTGCTGTTGCCGAGTTGAGGAGCGTACGCGCCGATCGCCGCCGCGATTCCGGTCAGCACCGCGAGCAGCCCGGTGAGCGCGCGCCAGATGGTGAGCCCCGGCACGCGGGCCTCGCCGGCCAGGTCGGTGCGCTCGGTTTGCGACTGCTGCGGTGTCGCAAGTGGAGTGAGGACGAGAACCAGCACCATCGGCACGACAGCGAGATACGCGCCGGTGGAAACTTCCAGCCCCGACACGGCGAGGCCCGCGACGAACGTCGGCACCGCGACGGCCAGCACCGCCGCGACGATTCCGCCGAGCGTCCCGCGAGCGACGCCGTCGGATCCGGCGAAAACCCCGAGCACCGCGGCGACCGGCAGCGCACCGGCGAGGAGAAGGTAACCGGCGAGCGCTAGCCCGGGACCTTCAAATGCCGACCGGGCAAGGAGAAACGGGTCGTCCGAGAGGACGGGAGTCATCAACAGTCCGACCGCGGCGACGACGGCGAGCAGCGGAATGATCAGCCGCCAGCGGCGTTTGTCATCGCCGCCAGCGATCTCATTGCGCTCCCGCACGACGCGCGCGGCCACTATTCCGGCGGCGAGCGTCAGCAGATGCCCGGCTATCAGCAGCCAGAACCCGATGCCCACGCCGCTGCGGTCGAGCAGCCGGTCGGGGAGATACAGCTCGGGGCGGATGGTTTTGGAGCCGTTGACGAGGAACTGGAGATCGAGGACCAGCCGCCCCGGCGCGAGGGCGGCGAGTCCGGTGACGAGACCGGCGGCCAGCCCGTACCGCCCGCTGCGAGCCGCCGCGACGGCGATCCCGGCCGGGACGACGGCGAGGATGACGAGAAGCGGCCAGGAGAGGTAGCCCGGCCCAGCGTCGGGCGAGACCGGGGCGATGGCGCCGGCGGCCAAGGCCAGGGCGCCGATGGCGAGGAGAGCGGTGGCGGCTCGGAGCCTTGGGGAGGGGGTTTGGTCGGTGAGATCCAGGAGGGCCTCGCCTTGGCGGCTCGCGTCCTGACGGTTTGCGCCTCGGTGACCTGGGTCCTGACGGCTTGCGTCCCGGCGGTCTGCGTCCCGGCGGCCTGCGTCCTGACGGCTCGCGCCCCGGCGGTCTGCGTCCCGGCGATCTGCGTCCTGACGGTTTGCGTCCTGGCGGCTGGGGATGCTCCGCGGCGCGGGTTTCGGCTCGGCCGGGATGGCGGCGGACTTCCGGCTGGTCAGGCCTGCCTCGTCACGCTGTCGCCTGGCGGGTTCCCCGTTGGCCGGGCTTTCCGCTGCGGACCGGTCGCGGGCAACCGGGTCGGCTGAGCTTTCCGCAGAAGCCTCTCCGGCAGAGCCTTCCACCGACTGCGGCTCGGCACGGCCGGGCGAGCTTCCCGCGGATGTCTCTCCGCCGCGGCGAGACGAGCCGGCGGGGCTTGCCGACCTCGGCTCAGCACCGGACGAGTCAGCCGAACGTCCAGCAGGATCTTTCCCTCGGCGACGGGATGAATCGGCTGGATCCGATTTCGCGCGATCGGCGTCGCGGCGGGCTCGGGCTCGGGCGGCGGCCTTGCGTTCGGCGAGGCTGGGACGCCGGGGTCCGGCGGGACGGCCCGGGGTGTCCGGGGCGGAATCGCCGTCGGAAGGCTCTGGGGTCGGCGGAGTCATCGCTCGCGACGCTAGCAAGGACCGGCCCCGGCCCGGGGACAGCAGGGCCGCCTCGACCAGGCCGGAACGCACTTCCAGGTGAATTCCCCGCCGGATGAACCTTTGGCCGTTCCCGCGCGTCTGACGGGTGCGAAGAAAAATTCCGCCGATCCGCGTAAGAGGGGCGCGGGCCGGAGGTCTCGACGGCAGAAGGACGGGAGTGCCGGAGGGAGCGTCGGGAAAAAACTTCGGGGAAGTCGCGTAAGGGAGTGCCGTTCGGGGCGTCACTCCGGCGCGGGACAAAGCACGGGGACACATCGCGGGGGCGATGGACGAGGTCGGATGCCTGTTCGTGGCAGGTGCCCGACCCGGTCGCGGCGGGGAGGCGCGGCGGGTGCCGGAAGGTCGTGGGGACGACTTGCCGGGACCGACGTGGAGAGGGCCGAGACCTGCCGGGGAGGGCAGGTGAACGGCCGCATCGCGGAGGGGAGCCGCGATCTCCGTTCCTGGCAGGCCGGGGAGGACCTGCCAGGAACGGAGGCGGCCAGCGCCTGCCGGGACAGGCGATCCGGCCGGGTCGCGGGGAGCCACGACAGGCTCGGGCAGATCGTGGGGACGGTCCGCCTGGGACCGGGGACAGGGACGGCCGGCGCCTGCCGGGGAGGGCAGGCAACCGGCCGCACCGCCGTGAACAGCGGCGACGGACGCTGGGCTTGCCCAGGGCAAGGTAGCCAACTGCGTCACCGAGGTCCTCCACGACGGATGCCGGACGGACTGGACAAGCGGGTCGCGGGGCCGGGTCAGCGCAGGTGAACCGCATCGTCACGGGTGCCGCGGTGCTGGCAGGGCGTGCGGACCGAGCCGGAGATGCCGGGCAATGAGGGGCACCAGAGGCTGACCAGGCGAAGCCACCTGACGTGACCGGGCAGCAAACAAGTCGGGTCTCACGCTTGCAGTCCAGGCAGGTCCAGACGGGATTTGTCGCCGGAGAGTGGAGGCTCCGCGAGGGCCCACTAGCGCTGCCGCCAGTGAGCGAAATCACAAGACTCGGCGTGAAACTGCTTCAACGCGCGGGGGCGGCCGGTTATTTCGTCCGCGAGGCCGCTGAGAAGCCCTCGAGAGCACTGGGCCATCCGAAGGTATGTGACTCAAGCCACAACCAGTGAAGTAGTCCCCGATTAACTTTGGGTAGTTTCCACAGCTAGACGCACGATGCGCGCCACTCGTTCGGCCGAAAGCCCGGTCGCGTCTTGCTCATTGAGGCGCCGCTTCGTTACTGTCCTCCGGTCCCCATTACAGTCAGGTCACGAAGCAGGACGCTGAGCGAATCACCCCCGAGGTTCGTTCACGGGATCCCCCGCCCGAGTTCGCTTCCGCCCGACTCCCCGACGATGGAAGGCCCTGTCTTGGCTTCACACCGCTCCCCCGGCGGCCAAGCCCCTTCCCCGGCGCTGAAAGACGCACTGGACGGTGCAGTCATCCGCGTCCGGGGACAGCACCGCATCTCCCCGCCCTCCTCCGCCCTTCGCGGGCGGGTCGTGGTCGCCGCCGTCGCGGCCGGCGCGTTCGCCGCAGCCGCCGCGGGCCAGACCCTCAAGTCGACCACCGGCGGCGATTCCGACGCCGCGGTCACCCCGCTCGCCAACGCACAGAACGCGAGCGCCTCGTTCACCCTCGGCAGCGCGGGCTCCGGGGGAGCTCCCGAACTGCTGCCGACCGGCCACGCCGTCGACGCCTCCGCCGAAGCCGCGAAGATGGCCGACAGCGCCAAGGTCACCAAGGCCCGCGTGCAGGCGGAGACCGAAGCCGCGCGCCAGGCGGCCGAAGAGGCCGCCCGCCCGAAGACCTGCATGCCCGCTCATGGCACGTTCACCTCCGGCTTCGGCGCCCGCTGGGGCACGAGCCACCTCGGCATCGACATCGCCAACTCCATCGGCACCCCGATCTACGCCGCCTCCGACGGCACCGTCATCCAGGCAGGCCCCGCCAGCGGTTTCGGCCTCTGGGTACGCGTCCAGCTCGACGACGGCACCATCCAGGTCTACGGCCACATGAACAGCTTCTCCGTCCGCGAGGGCCAGAAGGTCAAGTGCGGCCAGCAGATCGCCGAGATCGGCAACCGCGGCGAGAGCACCGGCCCGCACCTGCACTTCGAGGTGTGGCAGGACGGCACCAAGAAGATCGACCCGCGTCCGTGGCTTGCGGCCCGCGGCGTGAACGTCTGATCCACACCTCATTTCCTGTCTGCCGGGCGGCTGGCGCGGTAACGTCTGCCGCCGCATCGGCGTCGTTGACTGAGCTTGATCCGCACGGATCCGCTCCAGGCTGCTAGCGGCTGAAACGCCTTCGGGCGCGAGGAATCCTGGCGGCACGTCGCATCGCGATGGATCGACAAGCTTGCCGGTGAAATGCATCGCTGCTCGTCGACGAGTGGGATGTTCAAGGCTGCCTCGTCACCCGTGATGCAGAGCTGGCCGAACGAAACCGCCGGTCAGTCGCGCCGTGTGGACGTCGCTTCGGCGACGAATCCCGGCAATCCCTGCCCGAGCGAGGCTTCGGCTGTCAGGCGACAACGTCACGGATCGCTGCCAGGTAGGCGACGGACGAAATAGGCGACTGCCACCTGCCACACCGTGCACAGGTCAGCGCGTCTTCGCCATGGCATCCATCGCGCGATTCCCTCGTCAGCGCGCGATGTCCCTCCGCAGACGACGCATCTGCCGTCCGGACCTAATGCGTGCTGCCTCAGCAGCGCTCGCCATGCTGCGGCCAGCCGCGCCACATCCCCTGGCACGTCCCGAACTGGCCGGGCTGCCGTCCCCACAGCAACCGTCCCCGCGACTCTCCTCAAGTACTCCTGTACCCCAGCGGCGAATACCCCAAACAGCACCGCGTCCATCCCCTGCACCCCTCCACAACCTACCGCATTTCATCGAACTTGTGTTCGATGAAGTTCAGTATGCCGGAGGGGACCGACAAGATCGGCGGGTTGGCGGTGAGTTCACTCGGTCCGGCGAAAGATGTCCGCGACGGCTGGACGGGCTGGGTGTCGCGCGCCGCACAGGTGTGGGGCTGGGAAGCCACGGCCGCTGCGCGCTGGGGCAGATCAGTTTCGAGGCGACCTGCGCTGGAGAACGGCTGGGAAGGCTTCACGACACTGACAGGGGCGACTTGCTACGGGCCGGAAAGCAACACCGGAGGTTCGGGGCTGGTGCCTGGAGACGCAACGGCAGCGTCGTGCGGAAGGCGGTGTGGAGCTCGGAGCGGTAATGCGGCATCGGCGCGGCTAGTGCTCGCCTGGGCAAACAGGCTCGGGCAATCCCGATTTGGCAGGCGGGATGGAGGAGAATTGGGCTCTGGGCACGGCTCTCGTCGGCACGGCACGGCACGGCACGGCACGGCACGGCACGGCACGGCACGGCACGGCACGGCACGGCACGGCACGGCACGGCACGGCACGGAGGAACACACCACAAAAGCCGCGCCAGCCGCAACAACCACAGCAGCCGTAGCTACAGCCGAGCCGCAGCAGCAGCCGCAGTCATAGACACGGCGAATTGCAGCAACCACAGCCGAAACCGCAGCAGAAGTCAGAGCTTCACCATCGGCACACTGCCGATCAACATCAGCCGCACCTTGCCCGAAGCTCCGAAGTCGATCGTCGCGGTCGCGCGTGGGCCGATGCCGTCGCAGGAGATGACGGTGCCCAGGCCGTACTTGTCGTGGCTCACGCGGTCTCCGACGTCCAGCTTCAGAGCCACCGTGTCCTTCCACGCCTTGCCGAACGGCGAACTCGAAGACGTCGACGACGAGGAAGACCGGCGGCCCCACGTGGTCGCGGCTCGCGGGCCGGACGAGGAACCGGAGGAGGAGCCGAAGTTGCCGAAGCCTGGGGAGGACGGTTCCAGGCGACGCCAGTCGACGAGGTCCGGCGGCAGTTCGTCCAGGAAGCGGGAAGCGGGGTTCATCTGCGGCTGTCCCCACGCCGACCGGGTGAGGGCGCGCGACACGTAAAGCCGTTGCCGCGCACGGGTAATCGCCACGTAGGCCAAACGGCGTTCTTCGGCCAATTCAGCGGGATCGCCCAGGGCGCGCATATGCGGGAAGACGCCGTCTTCCCAGCCGGTGCAGAAGACGACCGGGTACTCCAAGCCCTTGGCGGTGTGCACGGTCATCAGGGTGACCACGCCCGCACCGCCGTCGCCTTCTTCGCCGCCGTCTGAAGCGGGGATCGAGTCGGCGTCCGCGACCAGGGAAACCCGTTCCAGGAAAGCGGGCAGGGAGCCGGGGGCGGGAACGCCGTCGTCGAGGACCAGTTCCGCGTTTTCGTCGTTGGTGACCTCGGCGGTGAACTCGGCGAATTCGCGCGCGACCGTCACCAATTCGGTGAGGTTTTCGACGCGCGAAGCGTCCTGCGGGTCGTCCGATTCCTCAAGCTCCGCGCGGTAGCCGGTGCGCTCCAGGACCGCTTCGAGCAGGTCGTGGACCTCGGTGCCGGACGACGCCATCTCCTGCAGTTCGTCCAGCAGCGTCACGAAGCCGGTGATCGCCTTGGCCGAGCGTGGGTTCAGCAGCGCCACCTTGTCTTCGACCGCGTCACGCAGTGCGGCCCAGAAAGAGATCCGCTCCCGTTCCGCGTGCGTCGCCACGACGGCCTCGGCCCGGTCGCCGATGCCGCGCTTGGGGACGTTGAGAATCCGCCGCAGGCTGACCGTGTCGTCCGGGTTCGCGAGGACGCGCAGGTACGCGATCATGTCCCGCACTTCGCGCCGTTCGTAGAATCGCACGCCGCCGACGACCTTGTACGGCAGGCCGAGCCGGATGAAGATTTCCTCGAACACTCGCGACTGGTTGTTGGTGCGGTAGAACACCGCGACGTCCGAGTAGTCCGCCTCGCCCTTTTCCGCCAGCGAGTCGATCTCCCCCGCGACGAACGCGGCCTCGTCGTGGTCGTTGTCCGACACGTAGCCGACGATCTTCTCGCCGTCGCCCGAATCGGTCCACAGCCGCTTGGCGCGCCGGTTGGGGTTGCGTGCGATGACCGCGTTGGCCGCGGACAGGATCGTTTGCGTGGAGCGGTAGTTCTGCTCCAGCAGAATCGTGTGCGCGTTCGGGAAGTCGCGTTCGAATTCCTCGATGTTGCGGATGGTCGCGCCGCGGAAGGCGTAGATGGACTGGTCCGCGTCGCCGACCACGCACAACTCGGCAGGCTCGATCCCGGTGTCCGTGGCTTCGGTGCCGGCGAGCGCGCGCACCAGGGTGTACTGCGCGTGGTTGGTGTCCTGGTACTCGTCGACCAGGACGTGCCGGAAGCGCCGCCGGTAGTACTCCGCGACGTCCGGGAACGCTTGCAGCAACGACACTGTCTGCATGATCAGGTCGTCGAAGTCGAACGCGTTCGCGCTCGACAGCCTGCGCTGGTACTCGGCGTAGACCTCGGCGACCCGCCGCTCCAGGTCGTTCGCCGCCTTCGAGGCCGCCTCTTCCGGATCGACCAGCTCGTTCTTCAGGTTCGAGATGTGCACCGCGAGCGTGCGCGCGGCGTACTTCTTCGGGTCGATGTCGAGATCGCGCGCCACGAGCGTGATGAGGCGCTTCGAGTCGTCCGAGTCGTAGATGGAGAAACTCGACGACATGCCGAGCGTTTTCGCCTCGCGGCGGAGGATTCGCACGCACATCGAGTGGAACGTGGACACCCACATCGCGTTCGCGCGCTTGCCGACGAGCGCCGCGACGCGTTCGCGCATCTCGGCGGCGGCCTTGTTGGTGAACGTGATCGCCATGATCTCGCCCGGATGCACGCCGCGCTGGCCGAGCAGGTAGGCGATCCGGCGCGTGAGCACGCGCGTCTTGCCCGATCCGGCTCCCGCGACGACCAGCAGCGGACCTCCGGCGTGCGTCACCGCCTCGCGCTGGGCGGGGTTGAGGTCCTCGAGCAGGTCTGCGGTTCCCGGCCGGGCAGCGCGGGCGGGCGGGTCTGCGGGGAGATCGAAGAGGGTGTCCATCGTCTGTCAACGCTACCCCGGGGGTACGACAGTCCCGGAACAGCCACGGGGTCGGCCTGCGCTTGCCGACGTACGCCGCAGTGTCGCCTCGCGTCCGACGCGCGACGCCGCCGCGGCGCGGAGCATCGGTGGGCATGGACGACAAGATTCCCGCCCGGCTGAGGGCTTCCGACGGCGACCGCGAGCGCGTCGCCGAGACCATCCAGTCCGCCGGTTCCGACGGACGGCTCACTCTCGAAGAGGTGGAAGAGCGGCTGCGCACGGTCTACGCCGCCCGCTACACCGACGAACTCGGCGAACTCACCGCCGATCTCCCCCGCCCGGCGCCTGCCCGGCCGCGCGGCGGCGGCTGGCCGCTGACCCGGGCCGCGCTGCGCGAACATCCGGCGCTGCGCGTGCACCTCGGCATCGTCGCCGTGCTCGCGACCTTGCTGATCGTGCGCTGGGCGATCGGCGGGGCGTTCTTCTTCTGGCCGGCGATGCCGTTGTTCTGGCTGTTCATCAGCTTGGTGCTGCACGCGCGGGTGCGGGCGTTCCGGCAGCGGCCGGGCGCGCCTGTGCCATACTGAATCCGTGCGGCACAGCAGCGAGCGATTTTTTTACGGGACCCGGACTCCGGCTCCCGTGATCGCGTAGTGCCCCACCCGCCATCACCCGCAGCCCCGGAGTCCACTGGACCCGGGGCTTTCGCCGTCCCTGGGCCACGGGGAGTCCGGACTTCAGAGAGGTCCCGATGAACGCGCAGACGCAGAACGCCGACGGACAGCCCGCCGAGCACACCCCGGCGGGCGAGGACATCTCGTCGCTTCGCGAGGAGATCGACTGGCTCGACTCCGAAATCCTCCGGCTCGTGAAGCGCCGGGTCGAGGTGTCGAAGACCATCGGCGCGGCCCGGATGGCCGCGGGCGGCACGAAAATCGTCTACAACCGCGAGATGGACGTGCTGGCGCGCTACCGCGAACTGGGCCCGGAGGGCAGGCAGCTGGCGATGCTGCTGCTGAACCTCGGCCGCGGCAGGCTGGGCCGCTGACCCGGCATCCGGGGCATCCCCGATTCGCGCCGCGCGGAAACCGGGCAGACTGGACACATGATTAACCTCATCGCCGTCATCATCGCGATCGCGAGCGTGCTGGCTGCCCTCGGCCACGTCGGCTACCTGGCGCTGCTGAACAACGCGGCGGGCAAGCGGGCGGGCGGGGCCCCGGTGGCGCAGTACGTGCGCAGCCGCTGGGCACTTGCCGGCGGCGCCACGGCGGCCTCGCTGTTCGCGTGGCTGCTCACTTCCGGCAACGTCGTGCTGGACGTCATCTCCATCGTCATCGCGGTCGGTAGCGGTGCGACGTCGATGAAGGCCCTCCAGTCGACGCAGGCGAAGTACCGCAGCGGCGGCTGAGGAGCCCCCGAACTGGGCAAACACCGGGCAGCACGCTGCGCTGCGTGACGTGCCGCCCGTTCGGGCGCGCCCGGTCGAGTGAAACCGGTGCAAGTTGCAGGATGGGTGAAGACATTCGCCTTCCGGTTTCCTACTGTGAAGTCCGTGAGGACCCTGGCGTCTGCGCCGGGCTATGCCCGGAGGACGCGCGGGAGCTGCGGCTCCGCGCGCCGTTCTCCGCGTGCGCGTGCATTTGCGCGGGAGTTCGCAAGTGTGGACGCAAGCGTCGTTCTCCGCTCGCCTGCTCCGTTCGGGTTGACGACCGCCCCGGCGCCGTCACGCCCCTCGCGCGGAGGGGTCGGACCGGCATGACGGGAAACACGATGGGCGGTCGGCGGCACGCGGATCGCCCCGGCGCGGTGTCGGACGCCGAGGTCACCGTTCCCGGACGGCACCGCGTCCGCGCTGACGGCACCTGGACCCCGATGGTGCCGCCGCGCACCGCCGGACATCACCGGCACCGCACCGGCTCCGCGCCCGCCGTCGACGGCGCTCCGGTGCAGCGGGGCAGCGAGAACCCGCAACTGCGCGGCGCACCGGCTCCGCGCGCGAACCGCGTGCCCGACGACGGCAACCGCCCGGCCCCTAACCAGCCGGTTTTCCCCACCGCCAGCGGCACGTTGCCGATCGGCGAACCGCCGTTGCCGCAGCCGCAGCGCCGCCGGGCGACGAGCGATCCGCGCGGCGGCCGAGCCCCCGTCGAACCCCCGCGCCGCCAAGCCTCCGCACCGGACCGGCTGGCCGAACCCCGGCAGAACGTCGTTTCCCCTCGGCAGGAAGCCGAGAGCCGCCACACCGCCCGGCGGACCGAATCCCGCGCCGCCTTCGCTCCTCCGCAGAACCGGATCCCTGAGGAGCACCGCGCCTTCGCCCCGCCGGAAAGCGCACTCCCCCAGCCGACCCGGCGCACCCGGCAGGAACGCGTCGCCACTACTTCCGCCGCGCTGGCCAACCGGCCGGAAAGCCCCCGCGAACGCGTCGAGCTGAACTCGGTCGCGGAGGAACCGCCCCGGCGCCAGCGCGTCACGCTCGGCGAACCGGCCGTCTCGCCGCTGGAGAAACAAGAACAGCAGGACGACGAGGTGCGCGTGTATTCCGCACCGCTGCTGGACGGCCTCGGCACGTTCGACCTCGGTTCGGTGCCCGCGTCGGTCACCCCGCCGAAGACCTGGCGCAAGGCCGCGTGGTTCGCCACCGGCGCGTCCGGTGCGGTGGTCGTCGGGCTGCTGTTCGCCGGGACGTTCCTGGTCGGCGGGCCCGCCACCACGACGACCGACGCGGTCGGTGGCGGCGGCTGGCCCGGCAGGCAGAACGGCGGCAACCCGAACCTCAGCGCGCTCATCCCGAACGGGCAGCACGGCGGGATCGGCGGCAACGTCCCGCGCAGCGGCTCCAGCACCAGTCCCGACGGCGTCACCTCGGACAACGGCACGCATCCGCAGCAGGGCTCCGGTCCGAGCAGTTCCGCGAGCAGCAGTTCGGCCGGCGTGACCACGTCCGCGGGCCCCGGCACCGGCAGCAGGACGTCCGCGCCGACGACGACGGACTCGCCCTCGTCGAGCGAACCGCCGGAGAAGCCGCCGGTCACTCCCGCTCAACGGGAAACGAAAGAGCCTCCGTACTTCACCGCCAACGACCCGAACACGATGGGGAACAACTCGGAGAAGTTCTTCAACAACGTCACCACCGACCCGTCCGAGGCCTCGTCGGTCACGTCCGGCGACCTCAAGCAGCAGGGTCCGCAGGGGCTGCGCAAGCGCTACGCCGACGTCGCGTATTTCGAGGTCAAGAAGGTCACCATCGACCCGCAGCACGGCACCACGGTGAACACGGTCGAGGTCACGCACCAGGACGGCAGCAAGAGCACCGAACAGCAGACGCTCACGTTCGACGACAACGGCAAGATCACCGACGACGGGCGCTGACCAGCACACCGTCTGCAAATGCCGATGCACGTGCGGTGCGGTGAGCGGTTGTTCCCTCGTCCGGTTGGGTGACATAAGCTGCCGTTCGTCGTACGACGGCGGCATTCCGGCGACGGAGTCTGGCGGCCGCCTGTCGGCACAGGGTTACCTGGCGACTACGAGGTCCGGGCCGACCACGAATCGCGCCCGACCGCCCCGGGGACACCGCCACCGTGTCGTGTCCCGCCCCGAACCCCCAGAGCGAGGACTTTCGTGCTTGAACGGCAGCGAACCCGGCGAGAGCCCGACGCCGTGCGCGTCGAGGACGTGATCCCGCCGGAACTGCTCGAGGACGTGGCCGAGGCCGACCGCGAATATCTCGAGCAGGTGTTCCGCGAACCGCAGAAGTACCTGCCGCCGCGCACCCGCCGCCCGGTCGTCCGGGCCGAGGAGCCCGTCGAAGAGCCCGAAAGCAAGCTCGCCCGCCGCGCGAAGCTGGCCGGGCTCGTCGGAGCGGGCGCGCTCGTCGCAGGCGCCGTCGTGACCGCCTCGCTGCTCAGCGGCGGCCCGCGGCCCACCGTGCCGGTCGCGGGCGGAGCCGCGGTGCCCGCCGGGTTCAGCGGCGCGGCCGCGCTCGGCGGCCAGGCCGTGCCGCAGCAGCGCAAGGTCCACTCGTCCGGCGGCACGACGTCGGGGCAGAGCGAAAGCACGCCGCAGTCCAAGCACACCGACTCCGCCGCCACGACGCCGTCGAACTCGGGAACCACGACGCCGGAAACCACTTCCGGCACCTCGTCGTCCGCCTCCTCGAGCACCGCGGCCTCGGCGGAATCGCACAAGAAGTCCGCCACCTCGTCGGCGGCCACGCCGATTCCGGTGAAGCTCGAAGCGGTGCGCAAGTTCTACGCCTCGATCGACCACCAGCCGGAGAACGCGCTTTCGCTGCTCACGCCGAACGTCGCGCGCGGCGAAACGGGCGATCTGGTCCGCGCGTGGAGCGGGGCCGACTCGATCGACGTCCAGGAATTGCACGTCCAGGACGACGGTTCGGTCTTCGCCGTCGCGCTGGTCCACCAGGCGGACGGAACCCTCTTGCGCGTGACCCAATTGTTCGACGTCGTCGAGCAGGATGTGATCTCCCAGGCCCGCGTCCTGTCCGCGGTCTACTCCTGACCTGCGCGAACGTGGTTATGCCGGGTCGGGGCAAGTGTGCCGCGTGCATGTGCGCAGAGTGAGCGCCTAGCCTTGTCACGGGTCGGTCTCGGCAAAACCGGCACACGGTCCACAGCAGGTGCCTACGCTCCGGTGCTGCGGCGGGTTCGAACTCACCCCTTTGGGGTAGAACAGTCCCGCCCCGGGAAGTCGGAGCCCCAAAGGGAGGTCGCGTGAGCGACGAGGGTCGTCTGGTCGCCGGCCGGTACCGGATCGTCGGGAAGATCGGTTCCGGCGCGATGGGGGCCGTCTGGCGCGCCCACGACGAGGTGCTGGGCCGTACGGTCGCCATCAAGCAACTGCTTCTCCAGCCCGGGCTGGAGAACCACGAGGCGGAGGACGCCCGGCAGCGCACCATGCGCGAGGGCCGGATCGCCGCCCGGTTGCACCACCCGAACGCGATCACCGTGTTCGACGTCGTCACCGACGACAACGGCCAGCCCTGCCTGATCATGGAATACCTGGATTCCACCAGCCTGGCGCAGGTGCTGCAGGAGAAAGGCACCCTGCCGCCGCTGGAGGTCGCCCGGATCGGCGCGCAGATCGCCGCCGCCCTGCGCGAGGCGCACGCGGTCGGCATCGTGCACCGCGACATCAAGCCGGGCAACATCCTGCTCGCGGGCAACGGCACGGTGAAGATCACCGACTTCGGCATCTCGCGGGCCAAGGACGACGTCACGGTCACCAAGACCGGGATGATCGCGGGCACCCCCGCCTACCTGGCCCCCGAGGTCGCGATCGGCGGCGACCCCGGCCCCGAGTCGGACGTCTTCTCCCTCGGCTCCACGCTGTACGCCGCCTGCGAGGGACAGCCGCCGTTCGGCTTGTCCGAGAACACGCTGAGCCTGCTGCACGCGGTCGCCGCGGGGCAGATCAACCCGCCGCGGCAGTCCGGGCCGCTGGCGAGCGTCCTCGCGGTGCTGCTGCACCCGGAGACCCAGCACCGTCCCACCGCCGACGAATGCGAGGAACTGCTGGCCGCGGTCGCGCGCGGCGAGACCCCGCTCGGCGGTCCGGACGGCGACACGATGATGGCCTCGTCCTCGGGCACCCTCGGCGCGGCCGCGCTCGGTGCTGCGGGCGGCGCGGCTGCCGCTGGTCTGCTGCATCCCGACGACGAACAGGCCAGCCACTCCGGCACGCTGCTCGACGACCCGGGCGTGACCCAGCAGTACGACCCGAGCGCGCAGCAGTACTACGACGAGGACCCGTACCCGCCCGGCTCCGGCTATCCGGAAGACGACTACGACGACCACGGTTACCAGCAGGACGGCTACCACCAGGAGCCGCCGCTGTACGGCGACCCGAGCCGCAACGGCCTCGCCGCCACGCGCGCGGTCCCGGTGCCGGACCACTACGAGGACGATCCGTACGACGAGGACCCCGCGCCGCGGACCCGCGTGGTGCAGACCGCGCCCGAGGACGACGAGGACGAGAAGCCCGGCGCGTGGAAGAAGCCCGCGATCATCGGCGGCGTCGTGGTCGTCGGCCTGGTCGCGCTCGGCGTGTGGCTGCTGACTCCGGGCAATCCGCCGGACGCTTCGCAGCCGGCGCCGCCTGTTTCGTCGTCCGCGGTCGCGCCGACGTCCGTCACACAGCCGCCTTCGGAAGCAACCACTACGTCCCCGCCTACGTCTTCCCGGGAAAGCGCGACCCGCGAGACCCAGTCGACGCGGCACTCGCGGCGGACCACTACGGCGGAGGACACTCCGACGCAGGATCAGCCGTCGCAAACGCGGGTGTCTCAGACTAAGCAGTCGCCGACCAAGCCGCCGCAGTCGGAAACCTCGGCGACAGCGCCGCCGACTGCGACCAGCTAGCGATCCAGGGACAGCATTGAGTTCAGAAGGCAGCATCGTCGGCGAGCGGTACCGGCTCGACCAGCCGATCGGCCGCGGGCGCGCGGGCATCGTGTGGCTCGCGTTCGACACGCGGCTGTTCCGGACCGTCGCCGTCAAACGCATGTACCTGCCCGTCGGCCTGCCGCCGGACCGTGCCGAACAGGCGCGCGCGATGGCGATGGAAGAGGGCAAGGCCGCGGCCCGGATCGATCATCCGTGCGCGATCACGGTGTACGACGTGCTGCCCGACGGCCAGGACGTGTGGCTGGTGATGGAGTACATCCCGTCGCGCGGGATGTCGGTGTTCCTCGCCGAGCACGGCCGGCTCACTCCGGAGCAGGCCGCGTTCCTCGGCATCCAGCTCGGCGATGCGATGGCGTCGATTCACTCCGCGGGCATCGTCCACCGCACGCTCGAACCGAACACTGTGCTGCTCGCGGACGACGGCAGCGTCAAGCTGACCGACATCGGCATCACCGGCGGCGGCCCGCACGCCGCTTACCGGGCGCCTGAGGTCACCCGTGGCGCGCCTCCGTCTGCAGCTGCAGACGTGTTCTCGCTGGGCGCGACGCTGTACACGGCGGTCGAGGGTGTGCCGCCGTTCGGCGACGACGGCCAGTCCCCGGAACGGCCGCCGGAGAACGCTGGCCCGCTCGCCGGGGCGCTGCAGAAGATGCTGCGCGCCGACCCCGCGGCTCGGCCCACCATGGACGACACTGTGCACGCGTTGAAGGCGATCACCGTCGGACGCGAGCAGACCGCGTTCATCCCGCCGACCGCGCCCGCGTTGCCGACCCTTCCGGCGTCACGGCCGCTGCCCGCGCAGCAGCCCAACGTCCCGGAACCCACGCAGCAGATCCAGCCGGATGCCACGCAGCAAATTCTGCCGCAGCAACAGCCGCAGCAGCCTGCTCCGCTGATGCAGCTTCCGGTCCAGCAGGTGCCACAAGCTCCCGCTCCGGCGCAGCCGATGCAGCAGCAAGTAATGCAGCAGCCGACTGCCCGGTACACGCCCACTCCGGCGCAGCAGGCCGCGTCCGCGCAGGCCGTTCGGGAGAAGGCGGCGGCGCGACGGCGGATCATCCTCACCGTCGCGGCGATCCTGTGCGCGATCCTCATCGGGATCGGCGTTTCGCAGCTGCTGTTCGTCTGAGCCAGCGTCAGGCGACGTTTTCGGTCGCCTCTTGCATGGCTTCGAGGAATGTCTGCACAGCCGGACTGCCCGCGACTCGTGCGGCCACCGCGGCGTGAATGTGCCTGCTCGGCTGCGGATTGCGGACCCGGCGCACCACCACGCCCGGATGCGGAGTGCCCAGCCCCAGCTCCGGCACCAGCCCGACGCCGAGCCCGGCGGCGATGAATCCTTGCGCCGACGGATAGTCCTCGGACTCGACCACGACGTTCGGATGGAACCCGGCCGACGCGCACGCGCCTTCCAGGATCGCGCGGCAGGCCCCCGGGATCGGGTCGACGCCGACCCACGGCTCCTCGGCGAGGTCGGCCAGGTCGAGGACGCGTTTGCGGGCCAGCCGGTGCGCCCGCGGCAGCACCGCGCGATACGGGTCGTCGAGCAACGGCACCAGCTCGATGCCCCGGCCCGGCTCCGACGGCCGCGGGTACACGATGATCGCCAGGTCAGCGCGGCCTTCCTCGACCTCGGTGAGCGGGTCGCCCGGGTCGATGAGCTTGAGATCGAGCCACACGCCAGGGTGTTCGCGACGCAGCGCGGCCACCGCGTACGGCACCATCGTCGCGCCTGCCGTGGCGAAGTAACGAATGGCGAGCTTGCCGGTGCGGCCTTCTTTCAGCTCGGTGAGCGCGGCTTCGGCTCGGGCCAGCTCCGCGCTGAGCGTCTCGGCGTGTTCGGACAACAACGTCCCGGCCGGGGTCGGCTGGACGCCACGGCCGACACGTTCCAGCAACGGCGTGCCCGCTTCGCGTTCGAGCACCGCCAGCTGCTGGCTGATCGCCGACGGCGTGTAGCCGAGATTCCTCGCCGCGGCAGTGATCGAACCGCTCGTGATCACCGCGCGCAGCACCTGCATGCGCCGTACATCGAGCATGGTTTCAATCCTACAGCTTTGCTTAATTGTCCCTGCAGTTATTTTCGCTTGTCCTTACACCTTGCCGCGGCGAAGCTGGCTAGCGAGGCGAAGGAGGAACCTGGGGTGGGCGAGACGAAGACGCTGCTGAGGATCGCGGCGCTCGCGTTGATGTGGGGATCGAGTTTTTTCTGGATCAAACTCGGGCTCGAAGCACTTTCTCCCGTGCAACTGGTGCTGGCGCGGCTCGTGCTGGGCGCCGTGGTGCTGCTGGCGCTGTGCCTGATCGGGCGGCGAAGCCTGCCGTCGCAACGGAGTACCTGGGGCCACCTGCTCGTCGCGGCGTTCTTCCACAATGCGTTGCCATTCCTGCTTTTCGCGGTCGGCGAGACCACTGTGGACTCCGGCATCACCGGGGTGCTGAACTCGACCACCCCGCTCTGGGTGCTCGTGGCGGCCCCGTTCCTCGGGGTGTCGAACCGGATGAACGCGACGCGGATCGCCGGCCTGGTGATCGGGCTCGGCGGGATCCTGCTGATCTTCGCGCCGTGGCAGGCGTCCGGATTGCTCAGCTGGGGTGCGCTGGCCTGCCTCGCCGCGGCGGCGAGCTACGGGTTCGCGTTCGTCTACGAAGGACGGTACCTGTCGAACACCGGCTCCTCGCCGTACGCGATCGCAGCCGGGCAAATGCTGCTGGCCACGGGTTTTCTGGTGCTGGCCATGCCGTTCGGCGGGCTGACCCCGGTGCATCTGAGCCCGGTCGCGGTGATCGCGGTGGTGGTCCTCGGCCTCGGTTCGACCGGGATCGCGTTCGCGCTCAACTACCAGTTGCTGGCGAGCGAGGGCGCGGTGGCCGCGTCGGTGGTCGGCTATCTGCTGCCGGTGGTGTCGGTGTTGCTGGGCGCGGTTTTCTTGCACGAGCAGCTGAACCTGCGCGTGATCGCGGGCATGGTCGTGGTGCTGCTCGGCGTCGCGCTGACGCGGTTGCAGCGCAAACCGGCGGTGGCCCCGGAAGAAGAACTGACTCCGGCCTAGACGAGACGGCGGTCCGAGGCCCAGCGGGAGAGCTCGTAGCGGTTCGACAGCTGGGTCTTGCGCAGGACGCTCGACACGTGCGTCTCGACCGTCTTCACCGAGATGAACAGCTCGGACGCGATTTCCTTGTACGCGTAGCCGCGGGCGAGCAGGCGCAGGACGTCGCGCTCGCGCGGGGTGAGCAAGTCCAGCTCGGGGTCGTTGATCGGGGCGGAGCCGGGACGGTCGGCGAAGGCGTCGAGGACGAAACCGGCAAGGCGCGGGGAAAACACCGCGTCGCCGTCGGCCACCCGGACCACCGCGCGGACGAGTTCCTTCGACGAGATCGTCTTGGTGACGTACCCGCGCGCGCCGGCGCGGATCACCGCGATGACATCTTCGGCGGCGTCGGAAACCGACAGCGCGAGGAACACGACGTCCGGCAGCTCCGGGCGCACGCGGCGGAGCACCTCGGCGCCGCCGCCGTCGGGCATGTGGACGTCGAGCAGCACGACCTGCGGACGCGTGCGCGCGATGCCGGCGACCGCTTCCGCGACCGACCCGGCCTCGCCGACCACCTGCACCTCGTCGGTGATCGAATCGAGCTCCGTGCGCACTCCCGCGCGGAACAACGCGTGGTCGTCCACGAGGAAGACCTTGACCGGTTCCCGCTGGCTTTCCGTCACGACTGCCCACTCCCTCGCTTCGCCTGCCCCCGAGCATAGCGAGGTCACGCCACCCCTTTGCCCGCCTTCACCGGCATGGCGAGCTGGACTTCGGTGCCTTCGCCGGGCGCGGTGCGCAGCTTGCAGGTGCCGCCGTGGCGCTCCATCCGGCCGCGGATCGAGTCGGCGAGGCCGTGCCGGTCGGCGGGTACGACGTCCGGGTCGAAGCCCTTGCCCCGGTCGCGCACGAACACGGTGACCTCGGTGGGTTCGACCTCGGCGAACACGCTGACCTCGTCGACGCCAGCGTGCTTCGCCGCGTTCACGATCGCCTCCCGGGCCGCCTGTACCAAGGCGGTGAGCGGCGGGTTCAGCTCGGCGTCGCCGACCACGACCTGGCCGACCGAGATCGCGAACTGGTCCTCGACCTCGCCGCACGCCGCGGCGAGCGCCTCGGACAACTGCTGACGGGTGCCCTCTTCCTCTTCCTTGGTCCGCTTGTCGCTGGGTTTGCCGTAGCCGCCGGGGCCGTACAGCCAGCCGCGCAGCTCGCGTTCCTGGCCGCGGGCGAGGCGCGCGACCTCGGCGGGCTGGTCGGCTTGGCGCTGGATCAGCGCGAGGGTCTGCAGGACGGAGTCGTGCAGGTGCGCGGCGATTTCGGCGCGTTCGTCGGTGCGGATGCGGGCCTGGCGTTCCTCGCCGAGGTCGCGGACCAGCCGCAGCCAGAACGGGACGGTGAGCACGGCGACGCCGATCAGCGTCGCGATCACCGCGATCAGAGCGAATTTGACCTGGTCGAAGTCGCCGCTGGCGAACACGACGAAGCCGATGCCGGTGGCCACCAGCGCGACCCCGGCGAGGATCCGGACGAACGCGGCGAGCCTGCCGCCCTCGCCGACCAGTCCGTCGCGGGCCCCGACGCGCCAGCGCCGCCGCTGCGATTCGTCCGCCTCCCGCCAGACGACCGCCGCACCGAGCGCGGCGAGCGCGAGCGGCACCGCCACCCAGCCGCGGATGGCGCCGGTGAGCGTGCTGCTGGCGATCGCGAGCCCGATGCCGAGCGCGATCAGCCCATACGCCTGCTGCCGGTCGCGGGCCTTCGGCGCGGTCTCGCTTTCCTCGGAACTCTGCGGAACGAACACCCAGAGCAGGCCGTAGGCGAGCAGGCCCGCGCCGTTGAGCGCGGCCAGCAACGCGAACACGACACGGACCCAGACGACCGGAACACCGAGGTGATCGGCGAGCCCGCTCGCGACGCCCGCGACGGCCCGCCCGGAGCGCCGCCGGTACATCTTGGGCCGCGCCTCAGGTTCGGCGACCTCCATCGCCTGGGCGGACATGAGTGCCGAGGGCTCCTCATCGGTCGAGGAAACCCGCCCTGGGGCACGGATGTCGAGAAAGTCCTGCACGAGTCCCATCGTCACACGCGGAAGCGGCCCGGACATCGGGGAAGGCCCTGATCCATTCCCCCAGACGGCCGCCGACGGGAAATTCCGCGAACCTCCCTGCCGCCCGCGAGGACTCGGTACGATGCAGGGGGCGAGCGATCACAGTGCGTACACGGGGCGGGGAGGCCGGATGACCGAGCAGCATCGCGCGGAGCACGTCGAGTCCGCAGGCGATTACTACGCCCGGACGCAGAACGTGCACCAGATCTTCGCGGCCGGCGAGGACTCGCCGGAGACGCGCAGCGCGACTGAGCGGGACGCCTCGCAGTACTCGGTCCAGCAAGGCCAGCAGTTGCTCCAGGGGCAGCAGACGCGGGGCGACGCTCCGGCGCCGGACGCGAACTACGCGTCGTACAGCCACGAAGACCTGCACAAAATGGTCAACGAGGGCTTGAACTTCGAAGACATCAACGAACGCAGCCGCGTGACGAACATCTACGGCAACTGGCTCGCGGACGCGTCCAATCGGTTCCGCGACGCGGCCAACACCGCGGGTGCGGAGTGGCAAGGAACCGCCGCTGCGCAGGCGCATTCGTTCTTCCAGAGCACGGCGGACCACACGGAAAAAACCGGCAGCGCGATGCAGTTGGTGTCGAACCGCTACTCCCAGCAGTCCGCGGCGGCCGATTACGCGCACAAGAACATGCCGGAGCCGACCGGGTTCGACCAGAAGGCCGAAATGGCCAAGGCGACCGAGCAGTTCCAGAACGGCAACCCGCTGCAGGGCGTGATCGCGATGGGCGACGTGGCGGCCAAGCAACAGCAGGCCGACGCGGCGCATCAGCAGGCAGTCCAGGTGATGCACGGGTTGGACTCGACGTATCACGAGACGTCGACTACGCAGCCGGTTTATTCGCCGCCGCCGCAGATGAACAACGACAGCACGCACGCGAGCAGTGCCGCGCCGGTGACTGTGCCTGGCGGGTCTTCGAGCGGGCCTTATGTCGGTCATGGCGGGCCCGGTCCGGTGACTGGTGGTCCGGCGAATGGGTTCACGGGAACGAATCCGCCGCTTGGCGGTCCTGCTATGAACTCCTTCCCGCCTGGGGGAGGCGGCAATCCTCCGGGCGTTCCTTACAGCCCTGGGCCGGGGATCAACACCGGCACTGGGCCGCTCGGCAACCCTGCGGTGCCAGGGGGCGGGAACAACCTCCGGACCACTCCGGGCATCGGCGGGCGGCTTTCTCCGGAAGGGCTCGCTTTGGGCGGAGGAGGAGGCGGTGTCGGGAACTCCGGCGAGGACACGCCGCGCAGCCGATCGGGTGGCGGTGCTGGCCGGGGCGGTGCCGGTGGCCGAGTGACTGGCGGGGCTGGGTCTGGTGGCTCCGGGAAGCCCGGTGAATCCGGTAGCAAGGGTGCCGCTGAACGGCTTGAGCGCGGCGCTACCGCTGCCGCGAACGCCGGGAAGGGCGGAAAGGCCGGGGCCGCGGGTGCCGGCGCTGGTGCGGCGGGTACTGGGAAGAAGAAGGAAGAGGACAAGGAACACAAGAACAAGATCCCGACGCAGATCGATCCGGACGAGGTCTTCGAGGTCAAGCCGGAGCGGGGACCGGACGGGGAGAAGATCACGCCTCCGGTTCTCGGCGGCTGACCCCTTCTTTCGAACAGACCTAGGAGCAACCGATGGCAGACATCGTTTGGGACCAGAAGCCGGTGGCCGGAAGCTCTCCCGCCGCGGGCACGGCGGGCAACGACTTCCTGGCCGGGCTGGCCGAGGGCCCCGGAAGTCATGAGGCCGCGCAGAAGATGAAGACGGCCGGCAACACGCTGAAGACCTTGGCGCAGAACGGGTCCTTCGCGGTGAACGAAGAGGGGTTCCATGCCTACATGGAGGCGTGTGACTTCTTCCTCAGCGGATACAACCAGATGATCGATCAGGTGAGCCTGCTCACCAAAGCCGCACAAATGGGAAATTTCGACTACGGGAGATCCGTCGCGAAATTTAATGTCCAAGTAGCAAACGACGGCCACGAGGCGATGGTCCCCAATCTCATCCTCATGAGGGATGCCGTTTACGCCGCCCAAGAAGCTCTCTCCATCGCGCGAAAAAACTATCGCGAAACCGAAAGCGCGCATTCGACGTCTTTTGCTGAACTCAACAAGAAAATTGACAACCAGTGAAATTTCGGACCCCGAAAGTCACCCTTCTGCTCGGCTCAGCAGCGTTGGCACTGACCGCATGCAGCAGCACCGTCGACGGTGCTGCCCAGTCCAGCGGGACCCCCTCGGTCGCATCTCCTCCCTCCACCTCGTCCGGAAATCCCTTTTCCGACAGAAATCAGTGCGCACTCCTGGACCAGATCCTCAGCGGTGCCGGATTCCCTAAAGCAGCCCCGTCGATAGCACAAGGCCGAAAAGCCTGCACTACCCAAAAAACCAGCGGCGGAATAAATGCCACCGATGTCGCGCTTCTCCTGCAAGAAGGACAACGTTACACGGACAACATCAGCAGTCCCGACAAGGCTCGCAGCGGAAAAATTAACGGTCGGCCGTTCATCGAAGAACCCGAACCGCTGGGGTCGAGCGGCGCATGTTCGATTTCCATGTCAGTTGAGTCCAGTTCGCGTGCAATCATCATCGTGTCCGGCGGTGTCGACACCGCCGCGTCCTGCGGCACGACAGAAGACCTGGCCAAGAAACTGGACCCCCTTCTCCCCAAGGGGTGAAGGCACTCCGCTCGCCACGACCCGGGCACCGGCCCCATGAGGTCTCTGCCTGAGAACCGTCGCGACCGCCCCTGCCCCAGGCAAGGGACCGATCTCGGGGATAACCTCAGGGACCTTCCCCGATGTGCCGCCCCGCCCTGTCGACCATGCTGTAAGGCATGAGTGGTGCGAACGACGTGCGGCCTCCCCGTACGAACCCCCTGAACGGGTTCGAGGAGACCGTCAAGGACTTCTGGGCCAGCCGGCCTCGGCGGCCGCACTCGGGGCGGAAGGTCGCGGGGGTCGCGGCTGGGCTGGGGGATCGCTACGGGATCGATCCGGTGGTGATTCGGGTCGCGTTGGCGGCAGCGACCGTTTTCGGGGGGTTCGGGCTGGTGCTTTACCTGCTCGGATGGTTGTTCTTCCCCTCCGAGGGCGACGAGGTTTCCGGCTTCGAGGCGTTGATCGGGCGCGGGCAGTCGAGCATGACGAAGGCCTTCGCGGCCGTCTTGACTGTCGCGGTGATTCCGGTTGTCGGGTGGACTTTCGGCGGCGGCTGGTTCGACGGCGGCGGCCTCATCGGGTTCGCGTTGCTCGCCACGTGCCTTTATCTCCTGCATCGCACTCGCGGGCAGGACAACCGACCGGTGCCGGTCGTCGCGTTCGCGGCGGACGGAACCGCTTCCGGAACCGGAGCTTTCACGATGAACAGCGACACCCCGACTCCCGCGGCGGCGGCTCCGGGCTGGGATCCGCTGGCCGCCGACCCGGCGGGCTGGGATCTGCCTGACCCGGCGGCACCGGTGACCCCGCCGCCTCCGAGCGGTGACTACAACGACTCTCCTAAGCCCTGCCGTCGACGGTCCAAGATCGGGGCCGCCACGTTCGGGGTCGCGGTGATCGTGGCCGGCATCGGGGTCGCGCTCTCGCTGAACGGGTTCGACTGGTTCTCGCTGCGGCACATCATCGGCATGACGCTCGCTGTGCTGGGGGTCGGGCTCGTGGCGGGAGCGTTCGCTCGCGGAGCGCGTGGGCTGATCGGGCTCGCGATTCCGCTGTCGGTCGCCGGGATGGTGCTCACGACCAGCACGTTCGACAACCTCGACGTGCGCGGCGGCGTCGGCGACCTGACCGCCACCCCGCGTACGGTGGCCGAGCTGCAGCCGGTGTACCGGCACACCGCGGGCAACATGAAGATCGACCTGACTCAGCTGGCCGCGAGCGAGCCGATCACCACGACGGTCTCCAACGGCGCCGGGAACACCGAGGTCATCGTGCCGCGCACCGCGGACGTGACGTTCACCTGCGAGAACAGCGCCGGTGAGGTCGACTGCCTGAACCGCACGTCCAACGGCGTCGGCCAGCCCGCCATCACCGGGACGGACAACGGCGACGACAACGTCGGCGGACAGAAGATCACGCTCCACGTCACCAACGGCGTGGGCCAGGTGGAGGTGCGCCGTGGCTGAGAACCCTTACTCCTACGACGAGCCCGAAGCCCCGGCCCGCCGCCGCGGGATCGACTGGATCACGCTGATCGTCGGGGTCGCGACACTGCTCGTGTCCGGATACGTCCTCACCGACGGCTCGAGCTGGCTGCCGACCTTCGACTTCCGCTGGATCATCGCGGGCGGTGCGGTGTTCTGCGGGATCCTGATGCTCGGCGCGTCGTTCCGCAAGCGGCGGCCTTAACAGCGCGAAAAAAGCGGGGCCCGGACATTCCCGGGCCCCGCTTTTTCACGTCATTCCCACTCGATGGTGCCCGGCGGCTTGCTCGTCACGTCCAGCACCACGCGGTTGACCTCGGACACCTCGTTCGTGATCCGGGTCGAGATCCGCTCCAGCACCTCGTACGGCAGCCGCGTCCAGTCAGCGGTCATCGCGTCCTCCGACGACACGGGGCGCAGCACGATCGGGTGGCCGTAGGTCCGGCCGTCGCCCTGGACGCCGACACTGCGGACGTCCGCGAGCAGCACCACCGGGCACTGCCAGATCTCCTGGTCCAGCCCGGCCGCGGTGAGTTCCTCGCGGGCGATCGCGTCCGCCTCGCGCAGGGTCTCCAGCCGGTCCGCGGTCACCTCGCCGATGATCCGGATGCCCAGGCCCGGCCCGGGGAACGGCTGCCGCTGCACGATCGTCTCCGGCAGCCCCAGTTCGAGCCCGACCCGGCGGACCTCGTCCTTGAACAGCAGCCGCAGCGGTTCGACCAGCTCGAACTGCAGGTCGTCGGGCAGTCCGCCGACGTTGTGGTGGCTCTTGATGTTCGCGGTGCCCTCGCCGCCGCCGGACTCGACGACGTCCGGGTACAGCGTGCCCTGCACGAGGAACCGGTAGTCGCCCTGCGCCTTGAGGTCGCGCTCGGCCTGCTCGAACACGCGGATGAACTCGCGGCCGATGATCTTGCGCTTCTGCTCCGGGTCGGTGACGCCGGCCAGCGCGTTCAGGAACCGCTCGCGCGCGTCGACGGTGACCAGGTTGACCCCGGTCGCGGCCACGAAATCGCGCTCGACCTGGGTGCGCTCCCCCGCCCGCAGCAGGCCGTGGTCGACGAACACGCAGGTCAGCCGGTCGCCGATGGCGCGCTGCACGAGCGCGGCCGCGACCGCGGAGTCAACGCCGCCGGACAGGCCGCAGATCGCCCGTCCGTCGCCGATCTGCGCGGCGACCGCAGCCACCTGATCGTCCACAATGGACGACGTGGTCCAGCTGGGCTTGACGCCCGCGATCTCGTACAGGAACCGCCGCAGCACCTCCTGCCCGTGCGGCGAGTGCGCCACCTCCGGGTGGTACTGCACGCCCGCGAAGCGCCGCTCGACGTCCTCGAAACCGGCGACCTCGGCTCCGTCGGAGCTGGCCGTGACGACCGAGCCCTCGGGGGCCTTGGTGACGCTGTCGTTGTGGCTCATCCAAGCGGTCTGGTGGCCGGGCAGCCCGGTGTGCAGGACACCGCCCTCGCCGACGATCCGCACGTCGGTGCGGCCGAACTCGCGCACGCCGGTCGGTTCGACGACGCCGCCGAGCGCGCGGGCGAGCAACTGGTGGCCGTAGCAGATGCCGAGGATCGGCACGCCGGCCTCGACCAGCTTCGGGTCCATCGCGGGAGCGCCCTCGGCGTACACGCTCGACGGGCCGCCGGACAGGATGATCGCGGACGGGTTCTTGGCGAGCAGCTCCTCGACGGTCGCGCTCGACGGCACGACCTCGGAGAAGATCTGCGCCTCGCGCACGCGACGGGCGATCAGCTGCGCGTACTGCGCCCCGAAGTCCATGACGAGTACCGGACCGGTGGGAGTGGCCACCCAAGACCTCCAGGTATCAGCGCTTTTGCCACCATCGTCCCAGGTGGGCCCCGTCACGTCGGCAATGCCCCCGGAATGAGGACAGCCGCTGTCCGCGAACCGGCTTACCGTGCCCGCATGACCAACGACTGGACCAACGAACTGACCGAGCAGCTCGACTGGCACTGGCAGCACCACGTGCGCCCGAAGCTGGAGGGGCTGACCGACGACGAGTACTTCTGGCAGCCGGTCGCGGACTGCTGGACGGTGCGTCCCCGCACGAGCGAGAACGACCCGGGCACCGGCGACTTCACCATCGACTTCTCGTTCCCGGAGCCGACTCCCCCGCCGGTGACCACCATCGCGTGGCGACTGGGCCACATCATCCCCGGTGTGCTGGGCATGCGCTCCGCGTCGCACTTCGGCGGGCCGCCGGTGTCCTATCAGGACTTCCCGTATGCGGGCACTGCCGACGAAGCGCTGAAGCAGCTCGACGACGCGTACGCGACCTGGATCGCCGGCGTACGCAGCCTCGACGCCGAAGCGTTGGCGCGTCCGTGCGGTCCGGCTGAAGGTCCGTACGCGGAGCTGTCGATGGCCGCGCTCGTCCTGCACATCAACCGAGAGATGATCCATCACTGCGCGGAGATCCTGCTGCTGCGCGACCTTTACCGAAACCAGTGAGCAGCAGCCCCAGCACGATGCCGAGCAGCGCGGGCATGCCGTGGTTGTCGTGCAGCACCGTGTCGAGTACGGCCAGCGGCGCGATCAGCAGCGCGGCGCGGTAGAGCGCTTGCGGCGGCTCGGCGCCGCGCGCCCGCCACACCACGACCGCGAGCGCGCCGAGCAGCCCGGCGACGCACATCGAGTTGCCCGCTCCCACCGGGTTCAGCCAGACGTAGCTGAGGAACTGGCCGAACAGTCCGCAGCCGAAGTACAGGACGAACCAGGACATCCGGCCGAGGCACCACTCCGCGAAGGTGCCCGCTACGGCGAGGGCGACCAGGTTGAAAATCCCGCCGAAAACCTTGCCGTCTTGGAAGAACATGCCGGTCAGCAGCCGCCACCACTCTCCGGCGTCGATCGCGGCGGCGTCGCGCTTGAAGCGGTCGAAGAGCGACGGATCCGCCAACTGGGCAACGAGCACGACTGCGGTCACGAGGAACACCGCGCCGGTCAGCACCGGACGGCGCGGTGTTCCGACGCGAGCGAAGAAGGCCCGAGCCGGGCTTTCGGACCAGCGGGAGGCCACCGAGTTGGTCATGGGCTGACGATATGCCGGACGCGCGCCGGGAACCCCCGACAAATGTCATCCCGGCACCAGGACAGGTGCCACAAAAGAAGGACCGAGTCCGGCGTGCCGGGCCTGGTGCTCCCTAATACCTTGAGCCCATGGACACGATCACCCCACAGCCGCGGGCCGCGTGGATCGCCGGTCAGGCTGAGCAGGGCGCGAGCACCCTCGTGGTGCACCACCCGTTCGACGGCAGCGAAGTGGCGACGGTTGCGGTGCCCGGCGCTGACCAGGTCGAACGGGCGGTGGCCGCGGCGGCTGCGGTCGCGAAGGAGTTCCGGCGCACTCCCGCGCATCAGCGCGCGGCCGCGCTGGAGCACGTTTCGCGCGGGATCGCGATGCGGGCCGAGGAACTCGCCGAGGTGATCACGGCCGAGAACGGCAAGCCGCTCAAGTGGGCCGAGGCCGAGGTGAAGCGCGCGGTGTCGGTGTTCCGGATCGCGGCCGAGGAGGCCCGCCGGTTCACCGGCGACGTGCAGCGGCTCGATGCCGACCCGTCCGGCGACGCCCGGCTCGCGCTGACCCGCCGGGTGCCGCGCGGGCCGGTGCTCGGGATCGCGCCGTTCAACTTCCCGCTGAACCTGGTGGCGCACAAGGTCGCGCCCGCACTCGCGGTCGGCGCGCCGATCATCATCAAGCCCGCGCCGCGCACGCCGTTGTCTTCGCTGGTGCTTGGCGAGCTGCTCGCCGAGACCGACCTGCCGGAAGGCGCGTTTTCCGTGCTGCCGCTGGGAAACGAGGAGACCCAGGCACTCGTCGCCGACCCGCGGCTGCCGGTGGTGTCGTTCACCGGTTCGGGCCCGGTCGGCTGGTCGATCGCGGACGCGGCGGCGCGCAAGCACGTGGTCCTCGAACTTGGCGGCAATGCCGCGGCGGTCGTGCTGCGCGACTGGCCGGACGTCGAGGGCGCCGCACAGCGGATCGCGACGTTCGGGAACTACCAAGCGGGTCAGTCGTGCATCGCGGTGCAGCGGGTGATCGTGGACGCGGCGATCGCGGAGGAGTTCGTGCCCGCGTTGACCGAGGCCGTCGAGGCGCAGCACACCGGCGATCCATACGACCGCAACACCGACGTCGGCCCGGTCGTCGACGAGGCGGCCGCGGAACGGATCATCGAATGGGTCGATGAAGCGGTGGCCGGCGGTGCACGGGTGCTGACCGGCGGAACCCGTTCGGGCGCAACGGTTGCGCCGACGCTGCTGACCGACGTACCCGCGGATGCCAAGGCTTGGTCGGAAGAAATCTTCGGACCGGTGCTCGCAGTATCCATTGTGGATGGCGTGGACGAGGCTTTCGCTTCGGTGAACGCATCCGCGTACGGACTGCAGGCTGGGGTGTTCACCAGTGACGTGCAGTTGGCCTTCCACGCGTCGGCGGAACTGGAGGTCGGCGGCGTGATCATCGGTGACGTGCCGTCGTATCGCGCGGACCAGATGCCGTACGGCGGTGTGAAGGGTTCAGGCGTCGGCAGGGAAGGCGTGCTGTCTGCGATGAACGACCTGACCGAGGAACGCGTCACGGTCTTCACCGGAGTCGACCTCTGACCACAGTGGAATTGCGGCGGGCAACGGCCGCTGACGCACGCGATATCGCCGACGTGTGGCTGCGGTCGTTCTCCGCCGCGCTGCCGGCAGTCCGCCGTGCCCACGATGACGACGCGGTGCGCTGGTGGTTCGCGAATATCGTGGTGCCACAACAGGAAACCTGGGTCGCGGTCGTCGAGTCCACTGTGGCCGGACTGCTCGTGCTCGACGGCGCGGAGCTGGCACAGCTTTATCTCGACCTTCCGTGGCGCGGGCGCGGAATCGGCGACCAGTTGGTGGACTTGGCCAAACAACTGCGCCCCGGCGGGCTGACCCTGTGGACGTTTCAGATCAACGAGCCAGCCCAACGTTTTTACCGCCGCCACGGTTTCGTCGCGGTCGAATACACCGACGGACAGCGAAATGAAGAGGGTGAGCCAGACGTGCGTTACGTCTGGCCCCCGCCTCAAGCCTCTCACGCCGACTGAGCGAACTTGAAAACCCCGTTGGGGTCGTACTTCTTCGCCACCTGGCCCAGCCGGGCCGCGTTGTCGCCGTAGTAGGCCGACTTCCAGTCCGGCAGGTCCGGGTCGATGTAGTTCACGTAGCCGCCGCGCGCGCCGGCGTCCGCCAGTCCAGCGACCACAGTGGACACAGACTTGCGCGCGGTGTCCTGGCTGCTCGCCGTGGCTGGGGCGTAAACCTGAATGCTGGCCAGCGCTTTCCGATGCGGGAACGCCGTGGCCGTCGGCGCGATTTCGCTCACCGTGCCGCCGAGGCCGTCGATGAGCAGGTCCATTCCCTTGTGCCCGGAAGCGAGATCGGCGATCTTCCCGCCGTCGACCGGATCGGTGATGATGCGCGACGACGCCACGAAGGTCTGCCGTTCGGAGCTGCCGGAGAAGTAGTTCATCGCCGCGCCGTAGCCGAGGGTTTTCATCGTGCGGCTGGACGGCGTCACCGAAAAGCCGTTGAGTGCCGACGTCAGGCCCGCCGAACTGCCCACGAACGCGCCGCCGACCCGGCAAGCCCCGCTCGGACCGCCGGAAACCACGCAGTTCGACCACAGTTCGGGCGGAGCGCTCGGCAGCCAGCGCTGCCACGCGTCGACCACGTCGCTCGCCGAACCGGACGGGAACTTCAGCGAAAACACCGTGATAGTCGGCGCTTCCACAGTGGTGAAGGTGAACGACGTGACCACGCCGAAGTTTCCACCCCCGCCGCCGCGCAACGCCCAGAACAGGTCGTCGTCCGCCTGCGCGCTCACCGTGCGCAGTTTGCCGTCCGGCGTCACGATCTGCGCGGACTGCAACCGATCGCAGGTCAGGCCGTACTTACGGGTCAGCACGCCGATTCCGCCGCCGAGCGCGAGCCCGGCAATGCCGACAGTCGGGCACGAACCCGCAGGCAGACAACGCCCTGCCTTCGCCAGCTCCGAATAGACGTCGCCGAGTTTCGCGCCCGCGCCGATGACCACCTGATCGCCCTGGACGTCCACGCCCGCCATCCCGCCGACGTCGATCACCAGCCCGCCGTCCGGCGCGGAATACCCGGCATAACTGTGCCCGCCGCTGCGCGCGGCCAGCGGAACCCGTCCGCCGGCCGCTTCGACACAGGCCTGCACATCCTCCGGTTTCGCACATTTCGCTACCGCAGCGGGATTGTGTCCGTCGAATAGCGGATTGAACGCACGCTTCGCGGTAGCGAATCCGCCGTCGGAGGGAAGCACGAGGTCGCCGGAGAGTTTGCCGCGCAACGCGTTCCAGTCCGGCGGCCCGGACGGCTTAGAGCTGGTGCTAGGCGGTACGGACGCTCTCGTCGTCGGGCTGGTCTGCGGCACCGAAGGGCCCGGTTTCGCCGTGCAGGCCGCTGCCACCGCGCCGACCGCCGTCAACCCGGCGGCGCGCAGGAACGTCCTTCTCCCCAGTGTCATGTTCATTCAGACGCCTCAGACCGTGCATGGGTTGCGAAAAGTCCGGCCAGTAATGCCCGCAGGGCGAATTCGAACCGCTCGCCGTGCCGGGCCCCGTCTCGCAGGGCTTGCGCGAGCAGCGGAAACCGCTCCTCGTCAAGGTGCGCCAGACTGTCCACATCGGACTGCGAGCCAGGCGCGCGGCCCGCCTCGGCGAGCGTGTGGCCGAGGACGAAGGTCAGCACGGCGTTCACCATGTCGAGTCCGCGCGCCGGCGGCGACTCCAGCAGCCGCAACGCGGTTTCGACCACCTGCAACGACTCCGGACTGACCGCCGGGCGGGTCGCGGCGAGCGGCAGCACGCCCGGATGCGCGAGCAACTGCTCCCGGTACGCCCTGGCGACCCGGCCCAGCCACCGCTGCCCGGACTCTCCCGGCTCCGGCTCGATTCCGGCCAGCGCCGAGACGAGCCGGTCGATCAGGGCGTCAAGCAGCGCTTCTTTGTTCGGCACGTAGTGGTAGAGCGTCATCGCCTCGACGCCAAGTTCCGCACCGAGCTTGCGCATCGACAGCGCGGCGATGCCGTGCTCGTCCACGAACGCGAGCGCGGCGTCCACGACCCGCTCCCTGGTCAGCCCGGCACGCGGCCGGGCTCTCCGATCGGACACTGGCCCCCCTTGACGTTTCTTACACCGTAAGGTACCACTGTTATCGCCACTTACGGTGCAAGGATCGAGGATCCGTGACCGGCCCCAGGGCACTGGACACCCGACCGGCAGCCCAGCTGAATCAGATCAGCGGTGCCATCTCCGGCACCGGCCCGGAAAGCGCGGAACTGCCGCCGCGACCGGTCAGCCAAGCCAGGACCGTGCCCGGCGTGCCGGTGACGAGATCGCCGCCTTCGCCGAGGGGCCAAGTGCGGACGCCGTCGCTGATGCGGAACGAAGGCAACGGACGCGGGCACATCCGGATCAGCGTTCCTACCACCGCTTCGAGATGGCCCCCGAGCAATGCGGTGGCGCTGTCGAGATCGTGGCCGGCGTCGAGGTCGGCGAGGTGGATCGTGGTCTCGGACAGCCGCAGGGTGAGCACGTCCGCGCCGGTCAACTGGCCGCCGTGCCGGTGCCGGACGGGCGCGGACCAAGCGTCGTCCGACAGCCGTGCGGCGTGGTCGGTCAGCCGCTTCCCGGACGCCACCAGATCGGCCACGATTTCCGCCGGAGCACGGCCAGCGCCAGCCTCGATGTCGTCGTCCCGCGCGTTGCCCGGGCCGTACATCGACCGCTCGACCCCGGTTTCCGCCCAGGTCAGCAGGTTGCCGAGGGCGTCGGCGTTACGCGCGAGATGGGTGAGCAGATGCGCGCGCGTCCAGCCGGGCAGCGCGCTCGGCTCGCCGAACGCCGAAGCCGGCATGGCCTCGGCGACTCGAGCCCATTCGTCGTGCAGTTCCCGGATCCGGTCCAGCGCCGCAGTCGTCACCGCACGAGCTTAGGTCAGCGGCGCAGTGCCGCGGGCGCGTTCGCCGGAACCGCCGGGTTCTTCGGTGCGACCGGCTCCATCCGGGCATATCCGCTGCTCTGCTCCGGGCGCTCGTCGGCCTCGCCCTTGTTGGGCCAGAACGAGAACGCCCGCTCGGCCTGCGCGGCGATGGTGAGCGACGGGTTCACGCCGAGGTTCGCGGTGATCGCCGAACCGTCCACAACGGACAGTCCGGGATAGCCGTAAACCCGGTGGTAGGGGTCGATGACGCCGGTGTCGGCGCTGTCGCCGATCGGCACGCCGCCGATGAAGTGCGCGGTGAGCGGGATGTCGAAGACCTCGCCCCAGGTGCCGCCCGGCATGCCGCCGATCCGTTCCGCGGTAAGGACGTTCGCCTCGTGCCCGGCCGGGATGAAGCTCGGGTTCGGCTCGCCGTGGCCCTGTTTCGACGTGTACTTCCGCCGCCCGAACAGGCCGCGCCGGGTGTAGGTGGTGATGGAATTGTCGAGGCTCTGCATCACCAGCAGAATCACCGTGCGCTCGCTCCACCGGTACGCGTTCAGCAGTTTCGCCGACTGCACCGGGTGTTTGACCAGGAACGTGAGCGCCTGCCGCCAGCGCGGAACGCTCGAAGACCCGTCGGTGGCCACGGTTTGCAGCAGGCTCATCGCGTTGCTGCCCTTGCCGTACCGCACCGGTTCGATGTGCGTGTTCTCGTCCGGATGGATCGACGAGGTGATCGCGACCCCGCGGCTGAAGTCCTGTTCGGGGTCCACCGCGGTCCGCGCCGCGCCGATGATCGCCTCGGAGTTCGTCCGGGTCAGCTCGCCGAGCTTGCCGGACAGCTTCGGCAGCGCGGCGGTGTCCTTCATGCGGTGCAACAGGTTCTGCGTTCCCCAGGTGCCCGCGGCGAACACCACCTGAGCTGCCGTGACCGTGGTCCGGAACCGCCGCGAACGCGTGCCGGTCTTCTGCAGCGTGATCTCGTAACCGTCGCCGAGCGGGTTCACCGACGTCACCGTGGTCAGCGGAATCACCTGTGCGCCGTCTTTTTCCGCGAGGTACAGGTAGTTCTTCACCAGCGTGTTCTTCGCGCCGACGCGACAGCCGGTCATGCACGAACCGCATTCGGTGCACCCGACCCGGTCCGGCCCGGCTCCGCCGAAGAACGGATCTTTCACCGTCTCGCCCGGTTTGCCGAAGTACACCCCGACTGGCGTGGCGTGGAACGAATCCTCGACGCCCATCTTCTTCGCGACGTCCCGCATCACCACGTCGGACGGCGTGATCGTCGGGTTCGTGACGACGCCGAGCATGCGGCTGGCCTGGTCGTAGTGCGGCGCGAGTTCGCTTTCCCAGTCGGTGATGTGCGCCCACTGCCGGTCTTGGTAGAACGGCTTGAGCGGGCGGTACAGCGTGTTCGCGTAGACCAGCGAACCGCCGCCGACGCCGGCGCCCGCCAGCACCATCACGTCGTTGAGCATGTGGATGCGCTGGATGCCGTAACAGCCGAGCTGCGGGGCCCAGAGGTAGCGCTTGAGATCCCAGGACGTCTTGGCGAACTCGTCGTCGGCGAAGCGCCTGCCCGCCTCGACCACCGCGACGCGGTAGCCCTTCTCGGTCAGCCGCAACGCCGCGACGCTGCCGCCGAACCCGGAACCGACCACGAGGACGTCGTAGTCGGGTTCTTGCCGCGCGGTGGTGGTGTTACTGGCAGTCACAGGAAAGAGGGTAACCCTCGGGGAGCCGCCAGGCCAGAGTTAAGTTACTGACGAGTTACCTCAACGCGTCTTGCGCCGCGGCGCGAACCGGAACAGCTCGCCGAGCGCCCGGATGATGGCGGGCCGCTCCGCCGGCACCGTCCCGCGCAACGCCACGACCAGCGCGAGCAGCCGGATCAGCAGGCTGCCCACCACGAATGCCGCCGAGCCACCAGGTCGACGCGGACTCCCCCAGCAGTGCCATCCGCTCACCCTTCAGGTGCGACACCGGAACTCCAAAGATAACGAAAGTATAACGGAGAATGACGCATCGGGTACCTGCGGGCACAAAAAAGGCCCCCATGAAGGGGGCCTTCTTCGCGAGTACCTCAGCCGCGCACGGTCAGCCCGACGCGCTGGAACTCCTTCAGGTCCGAGTACCCCGTCTTGGCCATCGCGCGGCGCAGCGCGCCGAACAGGTTCACCACGCCCTCCGCGTCCGAGGACGGACCGAACAGCAGCGTCTTCAGGTCCACCGCGTAGTCCGAGTCCGGGCCGGCCACCACGCGCGAGCGCGGCAGCGACGGGTGAGCCGCCGCAGCGGTCCAGTAGAGGCCCTGGCCCGGAGCGTCCGACGCGGTCGCCAGCGGGGCTCCGAGCATGACCGCATCCGCGCCGCAGGCGATCGCCTTCGCGATGTCGCCGGACGTCGTGATGCCGCCGTCGGCGAGGACGTGCACGTAGCGGCCGCCGGTCTCGTCGAGGTAGTCGCGGCGCGCGGCGGCCGCGTCCACGATCGCCGTCGCCATCGGGGTGCCGATGCCGAGCACGCGGTCGGTGCTGGTGACGCCCTCGGTGTAGCCGTGGCCGACGATGACGCCCGCCGCGCCGGTGCGCATCAGGTGCATGGCCGTGCGGTAGTCGCTCACGCCGCCCGCGATCACCGGCACGTCGAGGCGGCCGATGAACTCCTTGAGGTTGAGCGGTTCCGCGTCGCGCTGCACGTGCTCGGCGGAGATGATCGTGCCCTGCACGACCAGGATCTCGACGCCCGCGGCGATCAGGTCCGGCGTCAGCTCGGCGGCGTGCTGCGGGCTGACCCGCGCGGCGACCGTCACTCCGGATTCGCGGACGGTCTTGATCGCCTCGGTCAGCAGGTCGAGGCGGATCGGCGCGGAGTGCAGCTCCTGCAGCTCGCGCACGACCGCCGCCGGGTCGTCGCTGTCCTCGGCCGCGCGCACGAGGCGGAAGATCGCCTCCTCGACGTTCGCGTGCCGGGCCCACAGCCCTTCGGCGTTGAGCACGCCGAGGCCGCCCAGTTCGCCGATCGCCACCGCGGTCCCCGGCGACACGATCGCGTCCGTCGGGTGGGTGACCAGCGGCAGGTCGAACCGGTACGCGTCGATCTGCCAAGCAGTGGACACCACCGACGAGGACCGCGTCCGCCGCGACGGCACGATCTCCACGTCATCGAGGTCATACGCCCGCCGCGCCGTGCGGCCCATGCCGATCTCGACCAGATCCCGCACGTGATGTCCCTTCTCGCGCCTACCGCCTTCGCGATCCATTGTCGCGAGTCGGCGCGGGTGACCTGCGCGCGGGGGACCGTTGCGGTGGCGACAACCACCGGTTGTGCGCGCGGTTGTTTGCCACCGGCGTGGGCGGGTGGTTGGCTGCCCGGCTGAGCGAGGGGGACGAATTTGGCGCTGGGCAAGGACTTTCACCGGCTGTGGCTGGCGTACGCGGTCAGTGTCGCGGGCACCTACTTCGCCCTCGACGCCTTCTCGATCATCGCGGTGCGGGTGCTGCACAGCAGTGCCGCGCAGGTGTCGCTGCTGGCCGGAGCCGGTCTGGCGGCGGGCTCGCTGGCCGCGCTCCCGCTCGGTCCGTGGGTCGAATTCCGGCGGAAACGACCGGTGCTGATCGCGATGGACCTCGTCCGGTTCGCCGCCCTGCTCACGCTGCTGCCCGCGTATCTGCTGGACCTGCTGACATTCGCCCAGCTCGTGGCGGTCTCGGTGCTCGTGGCGGCGGCGAACATCGCGTTCACCTCGGCGAGCGGCGCGTATCTGAAATCACTGGCGGCTGGTCCAGACCTGCTCACCGCGAACGGCCGGTTCGAGACGACACTGTGGACCGCGACCGCGCTCGGCCCGCCGACTGGCGGCGTGGCGATCGGGTTCTTCGGCCCGCTGGCCACTGTTCTTCTCGACGCGCTCAGCTACCTGTTGTCCGCGTTCTCGCTCTCGACGATCCGCACCCGCGAGCCCCAACCGGCCCGCCCCGCCGCCTTCCGCGCCGCAGACCTCGTCGAAGGCTGGCGCTACGTGTTCCGGCACGCCCGGCTGCGGAAGCTGTTCCTCAACTCCTGCCTGGTCAACGGCCTGATCATGGCCACCTCACCAGTGCTGGCGGTGCTGCTGCTCGGCGAACTCGGCCTGCCGACGTGGCAGTACGGGCTCGCGTTCGGCGTCCCGTGCCTCGGCGGTCTCGTCGGCTCTCGGCTCGCCCGCAGGCTGGTGCCGCGCTACGGCCGGGTGCGGCTGCTGCCGATCATCGGCACGATCCGGACATGCTGGGTCGTGCTGCTGGCATTCGTGCCGCCCGGGATCGGCGGGCTGTTCTGGGTGATGGCGGTGGAGTTCGGCCTGATCGTCTGCGCGGCGGCGTACAACACGGTCCTCGCGACGTACCGGCTCGAGGAAACCGAAGACGGGTACGTGAGCCGGATGCTGTCCGCGTGGCGGATCAGCAGCAGCGCCAGCACTGCCGGGCTGACGCTGCTGTGGGGCTTGGTGGCGACGTGGCTGGGCACGCGCGGCGCACTCGGGCTGGCAGGCGCGTTGATGCTGGCGACGCCGTTGCTGCTGCTTGGATGGAACCGCGTTCAGAACGAGACACGCGCGGTGGAATCGGTCCGCAGCACGGATTCCTGATCGAACAGGTGCTTGTAGTCGGTGCGGATCTGTTCGAGGTCTTCGTTCGCGTGCTGGTTCGTCGGCGGGTACAGCACGACGAGCACGATCGAATGTTCCCGGACGACCTCGCCGCCGCCGGACCGCCACTGACCGGTGCCCTCGAGCTGGGTGAAACCGTCCGGAAAACGCGGCGTGATGTCCTTCGCCGAGAAGTCCGCGAACTCCTTCTCGCTGACCTCGCCGCCGCCGGGCTTCGAGGTCCCGAAGTACAGCTCGGTGCGTTTCCACAGTGAGCTGTCCGGCGAAGCCGTCGTCGCCGCGGAAGCAGCCGTGACCCCTCCCCCGAGCACCATCGCCGCTGCCGCCGTCAGCACGAACCTCCGGGAAAACCGCATTCGCCCGCTCCCCTCGCCGTCACCTGGAGATCCAGTGTGGCGGGAAGGCGGAGCGGGCGAACAGGGTCGATCAGCGGGTCGTGTAGTTCGGGGCCTCGACCGTCATCGTGATGTCGTGCGGGTGGCTTTCCTTCAGCCCGGCCGCGGTGATCCGGACAAGCTGCCGCTCCTGCAGTTCCGCGATCGTGCGCGCCCCAGTGAAGCCCATCCCCGAACGCAGTCCGCCAGTCAGCTGGTGGACCACGTTCGACAGCGGCCCGCGGAACGGGATCCGGCCTTCGATGCCCTCCGGCACCAGCTTGTCGTCGGACAGCACGTCGTCCTGGGCGTAGCGGTCCTTGGAGTACGACTTCGCCTCGCCGCGCGACTGCATGGCACCCAGCGAGCCCATGCCGCGGTAGACCTTGAACTGCTTGCCGTTCACCAGGATCAGATCGCCCGGCGATTCCGCGGTGCCCGCGAGCAAGCTGCCCAGCATCACGGTGGACGCACCGGCCGCGATGGCCTTCGCGATGTCGCCCGAGTACTGGATGCCGCCGTCTCCGATCACCGGGACGCCCGCCGGACGGCAGGCCAGGTCGGCTTCGTAGATCGCGGAGATCTGCGGCACACCGACCCCCGCGACGACACGCGTGGTGCAGATCGAACCCGGTCCGACGCCAACCTTCACCCCGTCAGCGCCAGCATCGACCAGCGCCTGGGCCCCGGCCCGCGTCGCGACGTTGCCGCCAACGACGTCGACGGTCTCACCCAGTTCCTTCTTCAGCAGCCGCACCGCGTCGATGACCGCCCGCGAGTGGCCGTGCGCGGTGTCGACCATCAGCACGTCCACCCCGGCCTCGGCCAGCGCCATCGCGCGCTTGTGCCCGTCCGGGCCGACGCCGACCGCGGCGCCGACGATGAGGCGGCCGTCCGGGTCCTTCGAGGCCTTCGGGTACTGGTCGGTCTTCACGAAGTCCTTGACCGTGATCAGGCCGCGCAGCTTGCCCGCGCCGTCGACGATCGGCAGCTTTTCGATCTTGTGCCTGCGCAGCAGCCCCAGCGCGGCCTCCGCGGTGACGCCGACCTGCGCGGTCACCAGGGGCGTCCGGGTCATGACCTCGCTCACCAGGCGGGTGTGGTCGACCTCGAACCGCATGTCGCGGTTGGTGATGATGCCCACGAGCGCGCCGGAGGCGTCGGTGACCGGGACGCCGGAGATGCGGAACCGCGCGCACAGCGCGTCGACCTCGGCGAGGGTGTCGTCCGGGGAGCAGGTGACCGGGTCGGTGACCATGCCCGCCTCGGACCGCTTCACGACCTCGACCGCCGCCGCCTGCTCCTCGATCGGCAGGTTGCGCTGCAGCACGCCGATGCCGCCCTGGCGGGCCATGGCGATCGCCATCCGCGCCTCGGTGACCGTGTCCATCGCGGCGGAGACCAGCGGAACGTTGAGCTTGATGTTGCGGGTGAGCTGCGTGCTCGTGTCCACCGCGCTGGGCACCACGTCCGATTCCGCGGGCAGCAGCAGCACGTCGTCGAAGGTCAAGCCGAGCATCGCGAACTTGCTGGGCACTGCGGGGGTGATGCTTTCGCTGGTCATGAGGGGCGAAGGGCCTTCCTGGCGGGAGTGGGCTGGAGTCGCGGGCAGCGGTGCCTGGCGTGGGCCGAGGGGCCTCGGGCCTTCCCCTCATGATATCCGGGCCGGGGCCCTGGCCCGGTCGGGTGGCCCGGCGGGTAGCGTGCAGGCCGTGCCGCACGATGTGTTGCCCCCCGATCCGTTCGCGGACGACCCGGACGATCCGGCCCGGGCCATCCCCGACCCCGACGACCACCTGGAAGAGCCGATCAGCGCGGACGAGCGCACCGAGCTGCTGGCCGACCTGTCCGATCTCGCCGTGTACCAGGCTCTGCTGGAGCCTCGCGGGGTTCGCGGCATCGTGGTCGACTGCGGCGAGTGCGACGAACCCCACTATCACGACTGGACGTTGCTGCGCGCGAGCTTGGAGCAGTTGCTGTCCGACGGCCGGATGCGCCCGCACGAGCCGGCGTTCGATCCGAATCCGACCGATTACGTGAGCTGGGACTACTGCCGCGGTTTCGCGGACGGCGTCACCGCGAACGAAAGCGCGTACTGAGCCTTACGCACAGCGTCGAAAAGAAGGTCCTGGTGAGTTCGGCCACCAGGGCCTTCTTCGTGTGTGCGGACAAGTTGTCCACAGCGGTTGTCCACAGGCATGTCGACTTGTGGACAACCTCGGTCAGCGCCGGCGTTTCGCGCTCTCGGCCTGGGCGATCATCGCCCGTTCGGTCAGGTTCGGCCACGGCGGCCGACGCACCATGGCCAGCGTCGAAAACGCCGCCGCCACGAGCCCGGTGCACACGGCGACCAGCGAAATCCGCCCTTGATCGACCGCGGGCGTCCACGTCACGCCGTCCGCGTTGATCGTGTACAGCCCGACCGCTCGTCCTGGCCCGCCTCGACGGCCTTGTCGCGTGACGGTGACCAGCACCGTTCCGCTCGCGGTCTCGTAGGGCTCCCCGAAAACCAGCATCCCGTTCTCCCCGTAGATACGAAGAAGGTCCCGGCACTGTTCGTGCCGGGACCTTCGGAAAGCTAAGAGCCGCTGGTGCCGTTCGGGGCCTGCACCCCTTGCGACGACTCGTTGCGCGGGCTGCTGCCCGTGCCCGGATCGTTCGGGGTGGCGCTCGGCGACGGCGGCGGCGAACTCGGCGTGGACGTGACCGGCGGCAGCGGCGTCACCGAGGTGACCGGCGGCGGGTTGTTGGTGTGGCCGGTGCCCGGCAGCGACGTCGACTGGCCGGGCGGCTGCGCCGCGCTGCTGACCGGGTCGTGCGCGGGCGGAACAGCGGGCGGCGACGAAGGCTTCTGGTCCGCGGGCGGGGCCGTCGGCTGACCGAGCTGCGCGGCCAGTTCGCGGTGCTGCTGCATCAGCTGGTTGCGGTTGTCCGCGTCGGTGACCTGGGTGAGCGCGGCCTGCGCGTCGGCGAGCGCGCGCCGGGCGTCCGCGAGCCGGTTGTCGGCCAGCGCCAGGTTCGCCTTCTCCAGGTCGAGCTTCGCCGCGGCGGCGGCCTCGACGGAGCGGGCGTGGTCGGCGTAGAGCACCTTCGTGAGGCCCCAGAGCGTGTCGCCGGGCTGGGCGTCCCGGGCGGCGAGCCCGGTGCCGGTGAAGGCGATCGCGGCGGCGGCGCACGCGGCGGCCACCGGCACGAGATAGCGGCGGCGACGGCCGCGGCTTTGGTATTTGCGCGCCAGCGTGGCGGTCTTCACCGTGGTGACCGCGGTGTCGACGTCGACCAGCTCGGCGAGCGGCTCGCTGTCGATGTCGCGGCGCCACGCGAGCAGCAGCGCGTTCAGTTCCTGGTCTCCGAGCCCGTCGGCGACAGCCGGATCGGTCCCGCCGAGCGCGTCGAGGAGCGCGTCGTCGGCCTGGATGGCCGTGAGGTCGCCGTCGGCTTCCGCTTCGTACCCGGTCAGGCCGCTGGCCTGCGCGGAAGGTGACAGGTCTCTGTCCCGGTCTTCGCGATCGGTCACTCAGATCACCTCCTCGGCGGCAAGCACCTTGCGCAGCCGGGCGAGCGCCCGGTGCTGAGCGACGCGGACGGCGCCCGGCGTGGAACCGACGGCGTCCGCCGTCTCCTCCGCCGACAGCCCGACCACGACCCGCAGAACGACGATTTCCCGTTGTTTGTCCGGCAGCACCTGCAGCAACTGCGCCATCCGCTCGTTCAGCTCACCCTGGAGAGCACGTTGCTCCGGGCCGACGCCGACCTCGATCTCGTCAGGGATCTCGGCGACCGGCTCCGCCCGGTTGCGCGCCGCGGCGCGGTGCGCGTCGGCGACCTTGTGCTGGGCGATGCCGTAGACGAACGCCAGAAAGGGGCGGCCCTGGTCACGGTACGAAGGCAAGGCCGTAAGCACCGCGAGACACACCTCCTGCGCAACGTCGTCTGCCGAAGCGAACGAACGCTCCTGCCTGCCAACCCTGGCGCGGCAATACCGCACCACAAGGGGACGAATGGCGGCCAGCAACCGCTCGACTGCCTGAGGGTCTCCCTCGACAGCGGCGGCGACCGGCTCGTCCAGTCCATCCCCCACAGTGGCCATCGCAGACAACAGTCCCAGCGTTACGTGTAGGCGTGCAAAGAATCCGGCGCGTGGTCGTCCCCGTCCTGCGCCGGTCACAGCTACCGTACCGTCGGAGTCCTACCAGACAACCGCCAGAGGTGGTGACCGGCGCGCCGGACGCGGCCGGGCGGCGATTGTCGCAGGCAGACGGGGTGGGGCAGTGCCGTCACGCGGTGGGGACGCGGGCGAGGCACGAGGGCGGGAGCCGGACAACAGGTACGGGCCAGGGCTTGCTCGCCCTGGCCCGTTCGTCACCGCGGGAATCGGATCGGAAGTCCCGTTATTGGCTTGCCCGCCTCGGTCAGGACACGAGACCGCGGCGGAAGCCGTGTGCCACGGCCTGCGCGCGGTCGCGGACGCCGAGCTTGCGGAACAGCCGCCGCGCGTGCGTCTTGACCGTGTCCTCGGAGAGGTACAGCTCACGGCCGATCTGGCCGTTGCTCTTGCCCTGGCTCATGCCGCGCAGCACCTGCAGCTCGCGCTCGGTGAGCTGCACGCCCGGGTCGGACGGCTGCCGCGGCGCGGGCACCGAGGTGCTGGCCAGGGTGTGCGCCAGCGCGGCGACCAGTTCGGGCCGCGAAGCGTCCCAGCGCAGGTAGCCGCGCGCTCCGCCGGCGATGGCGGCCGCGATGCTGCCCGCGTCGTCCGGGGCTCCGAAGACGATGACGTTCGCCTGGGGGTTCGCGGAGACGAGCCGGCGGGTGGCCTCGACGCCTGTCGGGACCGCGCGTTGCGTTCCGACCAGCACGACGTCGACCGGCTGACGGGTGTACCGGGCCAGCAGCTCGTCACCGTGCGCTACGCAGTCGATGCGACTGACCCCAGGCACCGCGGACATCACACGGGTGAGCCCTTCGCGGACACTGCGTCGGTCGTCGCAGATCAAGACCGTCGTCACGGGGTTTCCTTCCTGCAGCCGGGTGACATTCCACTTCCCCTATCGGACGCTTTAGCCCGAACCTTGACACGATCCGGTGGCTTTTTTTGAAGTTTCTTAGCCCGGATGCCGGAACGCCCGTTCCCGCAGGCCTACCCGGGTCCGACGGGCACCCACGGCGATTCAAGTGCGATACGCATCATGCAAGGATCCGCGTGCCGTAACACTGCGTGCAACACCTGGCGACTCCTGAATCGATACTCCTCGGCCCGGTCGGGGTCCAGGTCAGCGGCGACGCGGGCGGCCACCCAATTAAGTGAATCTAGTTCATATTTCTCGGCGTCCGCGGCGGCTGCGAGAACGAGCTCCCTGGCACCGCTTTCCCGGGCGGCGAGCAGGGCGACGCCGAGGACGATGCCGGACTTCACGATGTGTCGCCGAGCGTGACGAGCGACGGCGGTCTCATAGGCGAGACGGGCCGGGGCGACGGCCGCTTCGGGCTGCCCGTCGGCGAGCTCGATCTCGGCGCCCACCCAGCCGCCGCGAACGGTCGCCCGCCAGCGCCGGTCGGCCTGAGCCGCTCGGATGGCCAGGCGCCGGGCGGCGGAGATGCGGCCGATGGCGAGGTTGTCGGCGGCCAGGCCCAGGAGGGCGTCGGCTCGGGCGCCTTGGAGGTCCAGTCCGTGGGGGTCTCCGGTTGGTGTGACGAGGCTGCCCGGACTGGCGGATGCGCTGAGGCTCGCGGTGGCAGGCGGGGATGGCGGGGAATCGGCGGCGGCCGGGGTTGATTTCGGAGCAGGCGAATCCGTTCCCGTGCCAGCTCGGCTCGAGCCGCCGCCACGCGAGCCAACGCCCGCGCGCGTCGACGCTGCTCCGGCACCAGCTCGACCCGAGCCAACGCCACGGGAGCCCACGGCCGCACCCGCCGCCGCTGCTCCGTCGCCAGCCGAACCAGAGCCAACGCCGCGCGAGCCCGCACGAGCCGCAGCCAAGCCGCCACCCGCCGTTCCCGAGCCGCCAGCTGTCGCAGCCCGACGGTCCCCCTCTCCGCGCAGCCCGACCGCCAGCAGCGCCTCCCCATCGAGCTTCCGCGCCACCACGTGAGCGCCCAACTGCCGCCGATGGGACGCGAGCGTGCTCGCCGCCAGCGAAGCCGTCAGCGGGTCCCGGCCGCGCCGGAGCGGGTCGAGCAAATCCGCGGCCGCCGCGTATCGACCGCGGGCGCCCAGCACGATGGCCGCCAGGAGGCGTTGCCTTGGCGAGCCGTCGCGAGGTATCGGGTCCGCCGACCCGGCGTCCGGGCCGAACGCGAGGGCCGTCAGCGCTTCTTCGTCCACCCGACCTTTCTAGCGTGGAGCACCGACAAGAACGTGCTCCACGCGGTCAGCCGCCGCGGAAAGATCCGCCAGCAGCTCGACTTTCGGCGGCAACAGCGCCGGATCCCAGCCGGGGCCGCAGGCGAACAGCCGAGTCCGCTGCCGTCCGCGCGACACGCGCGCGAAGAGCCGAGGGTCCGCGTCAGCCCGATTCGCCCACAGCACTACCGCAGCGGGCGCGCTTCGCCGCACCGCGACCGCCAGCACCTCTTGCGGCAGCGCAATGCCGAAGAGCTGCGCGCCGATCCTTCGCCCCGCGAGAGCGGCCGCGAGCGCGTACACCGGCATGTTGTCTCGTTCATCGGGCACGCACGCGAGAAGGACCGGCCGTTGATTGCGAGGCTCGTCGAGGACCGGCGTCGCGCGCACTAATGCCGCGTACACGCACTCAGCAAGCAGGTACTCCACTTCCGCGCCCGCGTGCACGCCTCGCCACCGCGCGCCGAGTGCAGTGAGGACCGGATCAATGACGCCCGACCACGCCTGAAGCACACCTAGCTCGCGAATGGCGTCGACGAGCATCCGCTGTACCGCGCCGACGTCCATGGCCAACGCAGCGGTGCTCAGACGACGCGCGAGCCGCGAAGGGACTTCGACGTCGTCAGCCGCCGCCTTGGTCTCCGTCGCTTCCGCAGGCTCGGCGGGCGCTGGCACGAAGTCCGCACGCGGCATCTGCTCTAACGCGTACTGCGCGGCCTCCGCCGTTGAAGCGCCGCGAAGGAGCGCGCGCTGCATAAGTTCGAGACGGCCGATGTCCGAGCTGCCGTAGCGGCGATGTCTGCCGTCGGTGTGGCGACTGGGACCGAGACCGTAGCGGCGGTCCCAAGTACGCAGGGTGGACGGCGCGACACCGAGCCGGCGGGCGACCGAGGCCACCGGCAGGGTGGGTTCTCCATCGCCTGATCCGGATCCCACCCGGTCAATATCCAGCCCGTCCGCGGTCCCGGCAACCCGAGCCAAAAGCCCTGCTCACACATCTGGGGGATGCCTAACGGCTGAATCGCCGCCGATCTATTGAACAACTATTGGCGCGCTTCTAACGTTACCGCCGTTGCACCGAATGGAGTATCGGCACCACAGCAGAGCAGCTAATGGCATCGACCGGATGACGGAGGCGGTCAGGATGGCAGACACGCGCAGGCTCCCCGGCCCCAACGCAGACATGTGGGACTGGCAGCTGGAGGGGTCGTGCCGGGGGATGGACAGCGGATCCTTCTTCCACCCGGACGGAGAGCGGGGACCGGCGAGGGCACGGCGCGAGGCCAGGGCCAAGGCGATCTGCCTGTCGTGCCCAGTGCTGGAGATGTGCCGCAAGCACGCGCTCGCCGTGCACGAGCCCTACGGCATCTGGGGCGGGCTGTCCGAATCGGAACGGGACCACATCATCAAACAGGACAAACGCGCGTTGACCATGGCGCACATCTGACTTTCATCACGGCGCGGAAGGGGCGGTGTCCACAGTGGACGCCGCCCCTCCGCCGTTTCCGGGCCACATCGAGAGTGCTAGGTCGATGACGGTCATCAGCGAGTCGAGGCTGACGCCGTCGCGCGCTTGCATGGTCAGTCCATAAAAGACAGTCGCGTACAGGGCGCTGAGCGCGTCAATGTCCACTGTGGCCGCGAGGTCGCCTTCTTCCACTCCACGGCGAAGGCGCTCTCGAAGCTGGCGTCGCACTTCGTCGCGCGAAGCAGCGAGAAACTTCCACACGGACGCATTGGCTGGCGTGCAGTTGGTAGCCGCCAGAACGACCATGCAACCCTTCGGATGCCCCGGCTCCACGTACGCGCAAGCGTTGTCGCGAAGCATCGCTTCTACCGCCGCGCGCGCCGTCGGCTCTTCGGTCAGCGCGCGCATCGTGTGCCGCCCGTACGCGGATTGGTAGTGCTCGATCGCTTCGCGGAACAGTGCTTCCTTGTCCCCGAAGGCCGCGTACAGACTTGGCGGCTTGATGCCCATCGCCTCGGTCAGCTCCGCCAGCGACGCACCGTCGTAGCCGCGCTCCCAGAACACCAGCATGGCCTGGTTGAGCGCATGCTCGCGGTCGAACGCGCGCGGGCGGCCGCGGGGTGACATGGACCACCTTCTTTAGTGAGCGATACAGAAGTCTTGACCTGGCCCATCGTACGCGGCTATTTATTTAGTTATCACTACAGAAAGAGGTGGGGCATGGGCACCCTGGACGGCAAGGTCGCACTGGTCACCGGCGGAAGCCGCGGCATCGGCGCGGCGATCGCGCTCCGGCTGGCCGAGGACGGCGCAGACGTCGCGATCACCTACGAACGCGCCGCGGACCGGGCGGCGGACGTGGTCGCGTCCATCGAAAAATTCGGCAGGCGAGGTCTCGCTCTCCAGGCCGACGCCGCGGACGCGGACGCGGTGACCAGCGCGGTCGACCAGACCGCGGCCGAACTGGGCGGACTGGACGTGCTGGTGAACAACGCCGGGGTCTTCCTGGCGGCGCCGATCGACGAACTGACCACGGAGACGATCGACCGCACGCTGGCGATCCATGTGAAGGCACCGCTGGTGGCGGCCCGGGCGGCGGCACGGCACATGAAGCAGGGCGGCCGGATCGTGTCGATCGGCAGTGACCTGGCGGAGCGCATGCCGTTCGTCGGATTGAGCGTGTACGCGGCGAGCAAGGCGGCGCTGGTGGGGATGACCAAGGGCCTGGCGCGCGACCTGGGACCGCGCGGGATCACGGCGATGGTGGTCCACCCGGGCTCGACGGACACCGAGATGAATCCGGCGGACGGCCCGCACTCCGGGGACCAGCTGGCGCATATCGCGTTGGGGCACTACGGAAATCCGTCGGACATCGCGGCCGCGGTGGCGTACCTGGCAGGCCCGGACGGCCGGTATCTGACCGGAACGTCGATCACGGTGGACGGCGGCTTCACGGCCTGACCGGCCCAGCCCCCACCCTCCACGGGGGGACGCCCCAGCCCAATTCTATCGGCCCCTCGACCCGGGACCCGGTCCTCGACCGCAGTTGTCCACAGCACCGCGGAGTTGTGGAGGCCATGCGAAGCGGGGCGGCACCCCCACAGCACCGCGGAGTTGTGGAGGCCATGCGAAGCGGGGCGGCACCCCCCCAAGGGAGTGCCGCCCCGCCAAAAACAACTTGCGTCAGTGCGAGTGCCCGTGGCCAGCGGCCTCCGGCTCTTCCTCGACCGGTTTCTCGACCACGGAGCTCTCCGTGGTGAGCACGAGCCGGGCGATGGACGCCGCGTTCGCGACGGCCGAGCGGGTCACCTTGACCGGGTCGACGATGCCGCCCGCGATCAGGTCGGTGAGCTCGCCGGTGGCGGCGTTGAAGCCCTGGCCCCAGCCCTGCTCCTGGACCTTGTTCACGATGACCGCGCCCTCGTGGCCCGCGTTCGTCGCGATCCAGTGCAGCGGGGCGGTGAGCGCGTCGCGGACGATGGCGACACCGGTCGCCTCGTCGCCGGTCAGGCCGAGGTTGCCCTCGAGCTCCTTGACCGCGTGCACCAGCGCCGAACCGCCGCCGGGCAGGATGCCCTCTTCGACGGCCGCCTTGGTCGAAGCCACGGCGTCCTCGATGCGGTGCTTGCGCTCGTTCAGCTCGGTCTCGGTGGCCGCGCCGACCTTGATCACGGCCACGCCGCCGCCGAGCTTCGCGAGCCGCTCCTGCAGCTTTTCGCGGTCCCAGTCGGAGTCGGTGGTCTCGATCTCCTTGCGGATCTGCGCGGTCCGCGCGGCGATGGCGTCCTTGGTGCCCGCGCCGTCGACGATCGTCGTGTCGTCCTTGGTGACGACGACCCGGCGGGCCTTGCCCAGCGAGCTGAGGTCGACCTCGGACAGCTTGCGGCCGATCTCCGCGGAGATCACCTCGCCGCCGGTCACAACGGCCAGGTCGTCCAGGAACGCCTTGCGGCGGTCGCCGAAGAACGGGGCCTTGACCGCGACCGCGGTGATCGTCTTGCGCAGCGAGTTCACCACGAGGGTGGACAGCGCCTCGCCGTCGACGTCCTCGGCGATGATGAGCAGCGGCTTCTTCGCCTCGACGACCTTCTCCAGCACCGGGAGCAGGTCGGCCAGCGCCGAGATCTTCTCGCGGTGCAGCAGGATGTAGGCGTCCTCGAGGATCGCCTTCTGGTCCTCCGGGTTGGTCGCGAAGTGCGCCGACAGGAAGCCCTTGTCGAACTGGACGCCCTCGGTGATCACGAGGTCGGTCGCCAGCGTGGACGACTCCTCGATGGTGATCACGCCGTCCTCGCCCACGCGCTCGACGGCCTCGCCGAGCAGCGCGCCGATCGTCGCGTCACGCGAGGTGACGGTGCCGACCTGGGCGATGTTGTCGCGGCCCTTGACCGGGGTGGCCTTGGCCTTGAGGACCTCGATGACCTTCTCCGCGGCCGCCTCGATGCCCTTGCCAACCGAAGTCGGGTTGGCGCCGGCGGCGACGTTGCGCAGGCCGTGCTTCACCAGCGACTGGGCCAGCACCGTGGCGGTGGTGGTTCCGTCGCCCGCGACGTCGTTGGTCTTGGTGGCGACGCTCTTCGCGAGCTGCGCGCCGAGGTTCTCGAACGGGTCGTCGAGCTCGATCTCACGAGCGACGGTGACGCCGTCGAGGGTGATCGTCGGGCCGCCGAACTTCTTGTCGAGGACGACGTGGCGACCGCGCGGGCCGAGGGTGACCTTGACCGCGTCGGCGAGCTTGTTCACCCCGCGCTCGAGCGCGCGACGAGCGTCCTCGTCGAAACTGATCTGCTTGGGCATAACGCTTTCCGCTTACCTTTCGGTTGTCGTGCGACGCAAAACGCCCCGCACCCCGGCATGAGCGGGGCCCGGGGCGTCCTTGCGCTGCGAGTGACGCGTCAGTTGATGACGGCCAGCACGTCGCGGGCGGAGAGGATCAGGTAGTCCTCGCCGTTGTACTTGACCTCGGTGCCGCCGTACTTGGAGTAGATGACGACGTCGCCGACAGCCACGTCCAGCGGAACGCGGTTGCCCTTGTCGTCGATGCGGCCCGGGCCCACGGCCAGAACCTTGCCCTCCTGGGGCTTCTCCTTGGCGGTGTCGGGGATGACGAGGCCGGAAGCGGTCGTCTCCTCGGCCTCGCTCGTCTGGACAACGATCTTGTCCTCGAGCGGCTTGATGTTCACGCTCACCGGGTTGACCTCCACGGTCGTCGAAAGCGTCGGCATGATGACTGGTTACGGCTCATACCACCCCCGCCGTCGCGGGTGCCGGGGCGTGTCCGGGCCGTTCGATTAGCACTCTAGCCATGTGAGTGCCAGCTTCGCAAGGAGGGTCCGCCGGACCTGGCGAAATGCCAGGCGGAAGCCGCTGACCGGCCACTTTGTTCCAGGGCGCGAGCGAGCGTCCGGCACGGGGCGGCAGGCGGCCGGGGCATCGCCGTGTGCCCGTTCGGCCGCATCCGGCGGATAAACCCCACTAACTCCCCCGGCAGCTGGTTGGATCCGCACAGACAGGCATCTCACCCCTGGAGCCCTCTATGCCCCGCTCACTCCCGTGGCGCCTGGCCGCTGCCACCACCGGGCTGCTGGCATTGGTCGCCGCCGCCGTGCCCGCCTCCGCTCAGCCCGCCAACGAAGCCCGCCAGCGCGCGTTCGCCGGCGCAGCCTCCGAATTCGGCGTCCCGGAGGACGTCCTGCTGGCCGTCTCGTACCTGGAATCCCGCTGGGATACTCATTCCGGTGCGCCCAGCACCGCCGCCGGGTACGGACCGATGCACCTCACCGACGTCCGCACCACCGGCCTGCGGACCAGCGAATTCGACAACCCCGACGAAGACCCGCGCGGCGACGACTCTCGCCCGGCCTTGCGCCTGCGGCCGCTCGAAGCCCCGACTCCCCCGCCCGGCAGCCAGACCATCGACAAGGCCGCCGAACTGCTGCACACCGACGCAGCGAAGCTCCGTACGGACGCCGAAGCGAACATCCGCGGCGGAGCGGCACTGCTGGCTGAGTACCAGCGAGAGTTGGGCGTCAAGAGCGACAACGCGAAGGACTGGTACGGGGCCGTCGCGCGCTACAGCGGCCCGGAGGACGTCACCGGCGCGCGTACGTTCGCCGACGAGGTCTTCGCCACCATCGCCAGCGGCGTCGCGCGTACGACCGATGACGGGCAGGCCGTCAAGCTCGCCGCGACCTCCGGCCTCACCCCGGACCGCGCGCAAGCGGACCGTCTCGGCCTGCGTGCCGGAAAGCCGCCGGCCACCGAGTGCCCGAGGTCGCTGTCCTGCGAATCGGTGCCCGCGCCGTTCCAGAAGATCGGCGACAGCTACGGCAACTACGACAAGGCCGACCGGCCGCGCGACCAGAAGATCGACTACATCGTCATCCACGACACCGAGGGCTCCTGGGACTCGGTGATGAAGCAAGCCCAGACCCCTGGCCAGACCGCGTGGCACTACACGGTCCGCTCCTCGGACGGGCAGGTCGCCCAGCACGTGCCGACCAAGGACGTCGGCTGGCACGCCGGGAACTGGTACGTGAACGAGAAATCACTCGGCGTCGAGCACGAGGGCTTCGCCGCGCAGGGCACCTGGTTCACCGAGGCGATGTACCGCCAGTCCGCGAAGCTCGTGCGCTACCTCGCGCACCGCTTCGGCGTTCCGCTCGACCGGGCGCACATCCTCGGCCACGACAACGTGCCCGGCCCGAACGCGGACAAGATCAAGAGCATGCACTGGGACCCGGGCCCGTACTGGGACTGGGCGCACTACTTCGACCTGCTCGGCACCCCGCTGGAGCACAGCGGCGACCCGGATTCCGGGCTGGTCATGATCGCGCCGGAGTTCTCCGCCAACCGTCCGGCGTTCACCGGCTGCGACAAGATCGGATCCGGAAACCCTTGCCCGGAGCGGAGTTCGGGGGCGGTCGTGCTGCACACCGAGCCGAGCTCGTCCGCGCCGCTGCTGTCCGATGTTGGCATGCACGGGCCTGATCCGTCCACAATGGATGTCGCGGACATCGGCAGCCGCGCGGCCACCGGCCAGAAGTACGCCGTCGCGGACACCAAGGACGGCTGGACCGCGATCTGGTACCTCGGCCAGAAGGGCTGGTTCCGCAACCCGGGCGACGCGCCCACCGCGTATCCGGCGGACGGATTCGTCGCGACTCCCAAGCAGGGCAAGGCGACCGTGCCGGTCTACGGGAGCGCGTACCCGGAGGCCAGTGCGTATCCGAAGGACGTTCCGGTGCAGGAGCTCAAGCCGTTGCCGTACCAGCTCGGCGCGGGCCAGAAGTACTCGGTCGGCGGGCTGACCGGCTCGGAGTACTACTCGGCGTCCTTCGACGTCGCGACCAACAAGGTCGTGAAGGGCAAGGCGAAGTACGTGGAAATCCAGCTCGGCCACCGCGTGGCTTACGTCAGCCGCGACGACGTCGACCTCGAACCGGCGTCCTGACCGCGGACTCGTGAGTGGCTGTGCCGGTTAGAACCGGCACAGCCACTCACGAGTCCAGAGCCACCTTCACGCCCGCGCTGGCCTCGGTGTTGCGCCGGGTCTTGGCCCAGCCGTTGCGACCGCGCACCAGCCGGAACAGCGCGCGCCAGGACGTGATGTAGAAGGTGTAGATGTAGGCCGCGTACAGCAGGCCCATGCCGAGCCCGCGGAAGATATTCTTGCTGCGCAAGCATTTCATCTGATAGATCGGGCCCCACACCACGAACGGCAGCAGCCCGAACGAACCGTAGATCGCGAACAGGATCCAAGCGCCGCCGGTGAACCACGTCCACACCTGACCCGGATCGCCCGCGGTGCTCACGAGCAGCATGACGAACGGAACCGGGTACAGCAGCGAGCCGAGCAGCTGCATCCAGGGCTGCGCCAGGTAGTACATCATCTCGGCGGCGCCCAAAGTGGACACGTGCGGCGAGTCCCAGATCCGGCGCAGGTACCGCATGCACTGCATGGTCCCCTGACCCCAGCGCGTGCGCTGCACCAGGAAGCGGCGAAGACTGTACAGGCCTTCTTGCGCCACATGAGAATCCGGCGTGAACCCGGTGCGCCAGCCGGCGGTGAGCAGGTGCACGCCGAGTTCGAAGTCCTCCAGCAGCGAACCGCGCCACGGAGCGAGTTCGTCGCCCGCGATCGAGTCCAATGCGGACAGCCGGGTGAACTGTCCGTTGCCGCCCATGGAGATCGTGCCGGTGAAGCCGCGCGACGTCTGGATCGCCGCGATCGCGGTGCGGAACTCCAAGTCCTGCAACTGGGCGAGCTTGAGCCCGAAGGCGCGGGAGAACCACGTGCGACCGGGCGGTCGGCTGCGGAAGTTGCTCATCCGGACGTCGAGTTGAACGGCACCAACGGTTTCGTCGCCGAACAGATGGTCTGCCGCGCATACTTCGAGGCAGTTGGGCGCGGGACGGCCGTCCGCGTCGACCACCACGACCACTACCCGGTCCCGGTCCGCGTCGGGACCGAGCCAGTCGTCCAGCTCGCGGTAGGCGGCGTTGAGCGCGTCTCCCTTGCCCGTACGCGCTTCCGGGCGCTGGCGCGCGACGAGGTGCAGATTCGGGTCGTAGCCGCCGTTGCGCCGCCACACCGAGCGCACGACGCGGGCGGTGCGGTCGTCGGAGTCGTCGTCCACGACCCACACGTGCGCGCGGCGGAAGGTGCTGCGCAGGTACTTCACCGTCTCGCGGATCACCACCTCCTCGTCGCGGCAGGGGACGAAGAAGTGCCAGGAAAAGTCGGCCGGATCGCCGACCGGAGCGGGCTTGCGGCGCAGGTACGGCACGACGATCACCACGACGTACACGAGGAACGCGACGCTCATGGTGAGCGCGAACGCCTGCGTGACCGACAGCAGGATCTTCAGGCCGGAGCTGCTCACGCCGCGGCCCGTTTCTCAGCCTTCGTCTTCCGCGTCGCCAGCCACACGAACAGCACCAGCGAGATCGCGCCGCCGATGACGCTGACCAGCGAACCGAGCAGCGTGTGGCCCCAGTAGTAGCCCTCGTCGGTGCCGAGCCCGTTGACGAGCCCGACGATGGTGAGAATCCGTAACTGATTAACCAGAATCACCGTGATCGCGGAAATTCCCAGCGAGAAAAAGAGCCTGCGGGCATTCTGTGGCCGGAACCACAGAAGTGCGGCGGTTACTAAAAGCAACGGCAGCAGAAGGAATACCGACGAGCATTCCGGAGTCATCCGCAACCCGAATGGAGTATCGCCGGACAACCCGAAGTAGACCGATTCCCGGTTTCCGGCCACATAGACCCCCGATGAGGTGATGACCCGGAGGATGACCCCGGCCAATTGCACCTCCAGTTCCCGGTACCCGCGTTCCACGAGCACCAGCACCACCCCCGCGGCGAGCACCCCGAACACCGCCATACGCAGCGGAAACCGGGATGCGCCTGACACCGGCGCGTTGACTGCTGTCACGACGACCCTCTCGAGAAGAAACCCAGCGGAACCGGGGCGGACCCGGCCACGGTCGTGTCCGCGGCGGCTTCCGCCCTGCGCCGGGCAGTCCCATTCCGGGGACACCCGAGCAGCTTTCGGCATATTCTTACGCAAGCTTGCTACTCCGTTGGAGTGATGCTTCACGCAACCTGGGGAAAAGCGAATTCTTATCACCCGATGTGGTGATTGAGGGCAAAAACTGTGCTATTTCGGAAACCTCCGGCGATAACCGATCCGCGTGCCGACTCTTGCTCACCGGGATTCGTCCGTGCAGCGGCTCGCCCTGAGAAAAATCGGAGGACCAGTGAAGAGACACCTCGTGCGACGAGGCGGAATGCTCGCCGTTGTCGTGGCGAGCATCGCCTTGGCCGGAGCCGCTCCGGCCAGCGCCGCTCCCGGCGACGGGTCGGCCTACGGCGTCAACGTCGACGTGACGCTGCTCGGCCAGCCCGCGGTGCACCTCGGCCCGCTCGCGGCCGCGAACACCAACGGCCCGACGGAAAGCACCGCGGTCTCCGCGAACGTTCCCGGCGTGCTCACCACCGGCGTGATCAAGACGTCCGCCGTGCGCGACGACAACTCCGGCGCGGTCACGTCGAAGGCGTCCGTCGCCGACGTCGGACTGCCGCTGCTCAAAGCCGCCGTGGGCAATGTGGGTGCCAAGGCGGTCGAAGCCGTCTGCACCGCGACCCAGGAAGGCGTCAAGGGCAGCACGACGCTGGTCGGCGCGAACCTCGGCAGCCTCGGCAACGTCGACGCCACCCCGGCGGCGAACACCGAACTGAAGGTCCAGGTCGGCCCGCTGCACGTGGCGACGTTGATCCTGAACGAGCAGATCAAGAACAAGGACGGCAGCCTCACCGTCAACGCCCTGCACCTGAAACTGCTCGGCGGCGACGCGCTGGGCGCGCTCGGCTCGGGCGACGTGATCCTGTCCTCGGCGACCTGCGGCCCGGCCGCCCCGCCGATGCCGCTCGCCTCGGGCGCGGGCATGTGGATCGGGTTCGGCGTGGTCGCCGCGATCGCGGTGCCGGTCGGCCTGCGCTTCTCCCGGCGTCGTTCGGCTGCCTGACCCCGGTGAGGTGATGGAGCGATGTACAAGATGCCTGGCGCCGGGGTCGGCGTGGCCGGTGGCGGGGTGGGTACCCTCGCCGCCACTGGCGCTGACGTCGGCTGGTGGCTCGCGGTCGGCGTGGCGCTGGTGATCCTCGGGATCGCCGCTCTGATCGCCGTCCGCCGCCGGAATCGGCGGTTCTCCCGCCTGGACGGCTGAAGAATCCGGGCTGCCGGCCCGATCCCGCCGGCAGCCCGGATTTCCGGGACACTCGAAAGGGTGAAAACGTTGGACGTGATGCTGCTGGCCGGGACGCGCCCGGAGGCGGTGAAGCTCGCGCCGCTCGCGCTGGCCCTGGAGGCCCGGCCCGGGCTGCGGCCGCTGGTCGTGCACAGCGGTCAGCACCAGGGCATGGTCGAACAGGCGCTGGCCCCGTTCGAGGTTGGGATCGACGCGTGGCTCGACGTGCCGCCACGGGTGTCCGGCACGCAGGCGGAACTGGTGTCCGGCCTGCTGCCCGCGCTCGATGCCGCGCTGCGCCGCTACCAGCCGTCGGCGGTCGTCGTGCAAGGCGACACCACCACCGGACTGGCCGGCGCGCTCGCCGCGTTCTGGCTCGGCATTCCGGTGGTGCACCTCGAAGCCGGACTGCGTACGCACGACTTGGCGTCGCCGTTCCCCGAGGAGGGCACGCGGCAGATGATCTCGCGGATCGCCGCATTGCACCTTGTCCCGACAGCGGCCGCGGGCGCGGCATTGGCGGCCGAGGGCGTGCCTTCGGAGCGGATCACGCGTACTGGCAACACCGTCGTCGACGCTGTGCTCGCGGTGGCGGCGCGTGACCTGCCCGCCCGCGATCCGGCGCTTGCCTTGCTGGAGATGGGAATCGCCGAAGCGGGCGAGCAGTTGGTGCTGGTGACATCGCACCGCCGCGAGTCGTGGGGCGAACCGTTGAAACGCACGCTGACCGCCGTGCGCCAGATCGTCGACGCCCATCCACGCGTGCAAGTGCTGTTCCCGGTGCATCCAAATCCGGCCGTGCGGGAACAGGTCGAGGAAGTGCTGGGCGGGGTCGCGCGAGTGACCGTCACCGAGCCGTTGGAGTACCCGGACCTCGTGCGCGCACTGCGGTTGGCGTCGCTCGTGTTGACGGATTCCGGTGGTATTCAAGAAGAAGCGCCGACCTTCGGCACCCCCGTGCTGGTGCTGCGTGACACGACGGAACGCCCGGAGGCCGTCGAAGCCGGCTGCGCTTGGCTGGTCGGCACTGACACCGAGCTGATCACCGATACCGCCGCGCGCATTCTCCGCGGCGAGATCAGTGCTGCCGAGTCAACGAATCCGTACGGAAACGGTTCCGCGGCCGCACGGTCAGCTTCGGCGATCGAGGCGCTGCTAGGAGTGTCCCTTGATGCCGCTGCCCTGGTGAGTCCTAAAGGGACACAACATTGACCGGCAAGCCTGGGTTCGCCGAGAAGTCCAGCGGTGCCACGGATCGACCGGCCGCTACCACGTGCGCACCCAACGCCGCGATCATCGCGCCGTTGTCCGTGCACAGGCGCGGCCGCGGCACACGCAGCTCGATGCCTGCCTCCGCGCAGCGCTCCGCGGCCAGCTCGGAAAGCCGTGAATTCGCTGCCACGCCACCGGAAATGACCAACGTGCCGATGTTGTGTTCACGCGCGGCGCGGATCGCCTTCGCGGTGAGCACGTCCGCGACCGCTTCCTGAAAGGACGCCGCGACGTCGTTCACCGGCACCTGGTCGCCAGCTCGCTCGGCGTTCTCCACCCAGCGAGCCACTGCCGTTTTCAAGCCAGAGAAGGAAAAGTCGAACTTCGCGTCGCGCGGACCGGTCATCCCGCGCGGGAACGCGATCGCCTTCGGGTTGCCCTGTTTGGCTGCCTTGTCGATCGGCGGCCCGCCCGGGTACGGAAGATCCAGCACGCGCGCGACCTTGTCGTACGCCTCGCCCGCCGCGTCGTCCACAGTGGACCCGAGCTCGGTGATGCTCGACGCGATGTCGTCCACTCGCAACAGTTGCGTGTGGCCGCCGGAAACCAGCAACGCCAGCACCGGCGTCGGCAACGGACCGTGCTGCAACGTGTCCACCGCGATGTGCCCGGCAAGGTGATTCACGCCGTACAGCGGCACATCCAGCGCGGTCGCATACGCCTTCGCCGCCGAAACGCCCACCAGCAACGCACCAGCGAGACCCGGCCCGGCCGTCACCGCGATCGCGTCCACATCGGACAGTTTCAGCCCGGCCGTGGCGAACGCGCGCTCCGCCGTCGGCACCATCGCTTCGAGATGCGCGCGGCTGGCGACCTCCGGCACGACCCCGCCGAAGCGAGCGTGCTGGTCGACACTGGACGCGACCTCGTCGGCGAGCAGCTCCACCGTGCCGTCGTCGTGCAGCCGGACGAGGCCGACCCCGGTCTCGTCGCAGGAGCTTTCGATGCCCATGATGACGCGCGCCATCAGCCGGCCACCTCGTCTCGTGCCGGGGCCTGCGCGGGGCGGGCCATGGTGAACGCGTCCGCGCCGGAGGGCTGGTAGTAGCGCTTCCGGATGCCGAGCTTCTGGAAACCGTGCGCCTCATACAGGTTCACGGCGGGGTCGTTGTCCGTGCGCACTTCGAGGAAGACCGCCGCGTGCAGCTCGTCAGCGCGCGTCAGCAACGCACGCAGAAGGGCCTTGCCGATGCCTTGCCCCTGCGCCTCCGGCACGACGCCAATCGTGTGAACGTTCGCTTCGTAGTCCCCGCGGCGCCCGACCACCGCGAGCCCCGCGTACCCAAGCAGCGTCTCCCCGTCGTCCGACCGCGCCGCCAGGTAGTAATGCCCCTGGTCAAGCTCGGAATGAAACGCGCGCGCACTCCACGGGTCATCGCCGGGAAAGAGGATCTTCTCGATCTCCGCGCACCTCGCGACGTCAGCGCGGCGCAGTTGGTCGAGCTTCACAGCGCAGTCACCCTCTTGCGCGCCGTGGGCTCGACAGCGTCCGGACGACGCAGGTACAGCGGCGTCAACGGCTCCGGCTCCGCGCGTTTGAGAAGCGCCGTACGCGCCACGCGCACCAACCCAGCCGGCGACGGAAACCGCGGCTCGATCGGCACCACGCCCACCGCTGCCGCGTACTGCAACGCACCGTCGCCCGCCGCGACGCGAATGTCAGTCTCGATGTCCGCGGGCCGCTGTACGTGGGGACCGTCCGTGCGCGCGCCCGAAGCGTCGTACGCAGCCCAGTAGACCTCGCGGCGCCGCGCGTCCGTGAAGACGAGAAACGGCTTCTCCGTGCGTACGACGTCCGCCGCGATCGCGTCGAGACTGCACACCGGGTACGCCGGGATGCCGAGCGCGTGCGCGTACGCAGCCGCCGTGGCCATGCCAGCGCGCAGTCCGGTAAACGGGCCCGGCCCGACGCCGCACACGATCGCGTCGAGCTCGCGAAGCGTGACCCCAGCCTCCTCGGCAGCGGCCAGCGCATGCGGGGCGATCAGCTCGCCGTGCGCCCGAGGATCCACCGTGACGCGGTCCGCCCGGGTGACAAGCTCAGCCTCGTCGACGGCGACGATGCCCGCCGTCACCGCCGGAGTAGCCGTGTCGATCGCCAATACCAGCACGATTTCCCAGGATAGCTCTGGTCCGATGGGGACCGGGGAGCGGGCGGGTCGGTTTCCGAGGTCCGGAAAGATACGTTCCGTGACTAAGCTGTCTTACGCGGCCCTGGTGGGCATGGCGCTGGTTTTGGCTGGTTGTTCGGCCCCTCCGGCTCCTCCGGCGGAGTCTTCCGCCCCGCCCGAGGCGCCCCCGCTGCTCAACGTGCGGAAATACGAACAGGACCCGTGCGCGCTGCTCCCGCAGGCCGCGGAGGTCTTCAACGCGGTCCGCAATCGCGAGACCACCGGTGCCGTCATGCCGTCCTGCACCTGGACCGACAGCAAGAACAGCACCCTGACCATCGGCTTTGCGGGAGCAGTAGGCGGCCTCGCCGCCATCGGCCAAAACCGGAGCAGCACCGGCTACTTCGACCCAGCCCCCGCGATCGACGGATACCCGGCGGCTTACACCAACGTCCTCGACAACCGAGGGCAAGGCGGCTGCCAGGTCGCGGTCGGTGTCCGCTCCGACGAGACGTTCACCAGCTCAGTCGTCCTCCACCCGCGGTCCCCGTCCTACGACGACCCCTGCGCGGTCGCCCTCAAAGCAGCCACGGCGGTCGTCGCCACCCTCAGGTCAGCTTCCTGAGACCTGCCCGGCTTGGGGGATTTTGTCCACACGCGGAACCTCGACCGATTAAGCTCAGTCAGAGCATCGGCAGTCGCAGACAGTGCCGCCGGGAGCCGAGGGGGAGCGTCATCGTGGGCAATGGGCAGTCGTCCAGCAGCAGCGAGCCGTCGGACGGGCGTGCTGGGTACGTCGACCCGGAGGAACAGGCCAAACGCGACCGCCAGGACAAGCAGTACGGCGAAGCGATGAACTCCACCGGCACGCGGGTCTACCAGCAGCGCGCGGCCGAAGACGCCAAGGTCAACGCGGCCGCGGCGGGCGGCGGGTTCAACATGGACGTCGACGCGATGCGGAAGCTGCAACCCAAGTGGCAGGGGATCGCGGACAAGCTCAGCGACATGATGCGGCTAGGCGATCAGTTCAAGGGGCTGCCGCAGCCCGCCGACGACCCGGCCAGCACGCTGCAGAAGCAGGCGGCCGACAGTCACGCCGACGCCTATATGGCAAGCCTCAAGCAGCAGCAGTCCTACGCACAGGGCTACGCGAATCAGCTGAGGGATGCCATCGCCAAGTACGAAAAACAGGAGCACGCAAACACCGCCGGCCTGCGCAAGCAAGGATGACCCGGTGAAGACGACCGTTTACGCTGCGGCAGGCGCGCTCCTGCTGCTCACTGCGACCGCCTGTTCTTCCAACCCGGGCACCCCAACCCCGGCGACCTCGGAGTCGTCCGCGGCTCCGTCCAGCACCGCGAGCAACGTACCGCGGGTGACCAGCCCGCTCGACGCCACCAAATACGAGCAGAATCCCTGCGCCCTGCTCAGCCAAGCCCAGGCGACCCAGCTCATCAACTCCGTTCGCAACCGCCAGGCCGCAGGTGCCGTCGCGCCCATCTGCAGCTGGTACGACGCCGACGGCAACAGCGTCGGCCTCGGGCTGCTCCCGCACCAGGGTGGTTTGGCCAGCGCGTATCAACACCAAGACAGCCAGTCTGGCTACTTTGAAGCGATCCCCGACATCGATGGCTACCCGGCGGTTCTTTCCGGAACGACCGACAGCCGGAAAAGTGGTGGTTGCCAGGCCATCGTCGGTATCACCGACGACGAAACCTTCACCAGTTCGATCCTGCTCCAGCCACAATCGCCGCTCTATCAGGATCCGTGCTCGCTGGCGGTCAAAACTGCCGCGGCCGCCATCACGACGATCAAAGCCGGTGCTTGATGGCGAGACGCATCGTGCTGGATGTCATTCGCGACGCCGCCGGCTCCGGGGTCGCTGGGCCAGAGTCAGCCAAACCGGTCGCCTTCGCCGCAGCCGGGGGTCTCCTTCTGCTCGCCGTCGCTGCCCGTTCCTCAAACCCGGAGACCCCGGTTCCAGCGACGCCCGAGTCGTCTTCGGCACCGACCAGCACCGCGCACAACGTGCCCAAGGTGAGCAACCCGTTCGACGCCGCCAAATACGAGCAGAACCCGTACGCCCTGCTCAGCGACGCGCAGGCGACTGAGGTCATCAAGGCCGTCCGCCACCGGCAAGACCAAGGCCTCGTCGCGCCGCTGTGCACTTGGTACGACGACAGGGACAACAGCGTCGGCCTCGGACTGCTTCCCGGACAGGGCGGCCTCGCCGGTGCCTACACCAACGCCGACAGCGAATCCGGCTACTTCGAAGCCGTACCCGACGTCAACGGCTATCCCGCCGTCTCCGCTGGCACCACCGACGCCCGCAAACGAGGCGGATGCCAAATCGCCGTCGGAAGCAAAGACGACGAGACCTTCACCGCCTCCGTGCTGCTCGACAAATCGTTCCCCGGATACAACGACCCGTGCGCACTGGCAGCAAAAACAGCGGCCGCTGCCGTCACCACTCTCAAGGCAGGTGCTTGATGGCTAACCTCTCCCCGCAGGAAATCATTCGCCTGGTCAAATCGGGCAAGGGGTCCGGCGGCATGTTCCACGGTTCCGACCAGTCGGCGGCCCTCTCCTCGCAGCACGAGGACATCGCCAACGAGATGCGGCAACTGCAGAGCTCGATGGACGAGTACTGGAAGGGCGACGCCGCCGGCCGGGCCTACGCCGGGGCCGGGCCGCTGGTCCAGGCTTCCCAGACCAGCGGCCAGCACCTCGCGCAAGCGCAGGCGCTCTACTCCGGCCAGGGCGGTTCCTTCGACGGACTGCGCGACAAAATCGTGTCGGTCGGCGATCTCGGGGACAAACCGTCGGACGACTGGGTCAGCGACACTCCGTTGTCCTTCCTCTCCAACCGTGCCAACGAGATCGACGCGTGGAACAAGAAAGCGCAAGAAGTCGTCAGCAGTTACGAGTCTTACCACGGGGAATCGACGGAAAACTCCGCTCGCTGGGCGGACCCGTCGCAATACGGGCAGCTCGCGCTTCCCTCCGCCGGCGGTGACTTCACCATCACGCAGCCCGGCGGCACCGGCACGGCGCATCTGCCCACGCACTACACCCCGGGCGGGCCGGGCGGCACCGCTGGCACCTACTCCGAGGGCGGGTACGTCGGCGACAGCACCGGCAGTACCGGCGGCAACACCAGCCACGGCGACCACACCAACGATCGCACTGGGCCGCCGGGAACGCTGCCTCCCTCGGAGACTCACCGGTGGGATCCGGAGCGCTACACCCCGCCGCCCGGTAATCCGCCGGAGTCGGGGCATCATGTGCCGCCGCCGGGCAACCTGCCGGACGAGACTCGGACGTCCAGTTACGTCCCGCCGGATCTGACGAGCGTCAACAACCCCAACAGCACCAGCAATCCCCATTCCTGGTCGTTCAACAGCAGCAACCCCAACACCACCGGCGGGGGCGGCGGGTTGTACACGCCGGGGCTTCCGGGGATCGGCGGAGGCAGCGCGGGCAGCCTCGGCAACGGCGGCGGCAACGCGGGCAACGCGGGCAACAACGTCGGCCGAGGAGCGGGAACTGGCACTGGGACGTTCGGCAGCGCCGAAGCCGCCGGGCGAGGCGGGGCGGCAGCGGGGGCCAACGGGCGTGCCGGAGCACCGGGCATGGGTGCGGGCGCGATGGGCCGCGGGCAGAAGGGCGAAGGGGAAGAAGACCTCGTCCACGAGACCGCCGACTATCTGGTCGAACAGGACCCCGACGCCGCGCTCATCGGGGAGCTTCCGAAGGCGGTTCCGCCGGTGATCGGGCTCTGACGATGCTCGTGCTCGCCCGCGAGGTGGTGCTCCCTGCCGACTGCTTGCCCCTCGCGGCGGAACTGGCTGGGGTTTCGCTCCCGGCCTCGCTCGCGCCCGACCCGCTGTGGCGCGACCCGGAGGAGACGCGCGCGTATCGCGAAGCTGCGGTAAGCGCCATGGCTGACCAAGGCGTGTGGGGGCGCGGCGGTCTGGACGAGACGTTCGTCCGGACCATGACCGTGTTGTGTCGCGGGGCCAGCGAACTGTCGGCGACCGTCGAGAGCGGGCGGGATCGGCGGTATCAGCTGGTCGTCGCGGCGCTCAACAAAGACGCGGTGCTCGCCTGCCACATGCCGTCCACCAGCACGGTGGTGCTGCGGCCGGCCCGGGCGGATGCGCTGGCTGAGGATCTGATCCGGGAGTTGCCGCGCGTCCAGCCTGCGCGGGGGCAGGCGGTGTCGGTGCCGGAATCGGCGTTGAACCTGGCGATCGACGGCGGTCCGGCTCGGCAGGACGTCCGGCATTTGCTTGACGTCGCCGCACTCCCCCGCATCGGCGGCGGGCAGATCACCGCGGCCGTCCGGGACGGGCTCGGCGGGCGGCGGATCAGCGGGCGCGACATCTGCACGTATTACGACACCGAGCACGGCCGCTACCTGTTCTCGTTCTCCGAAACCGAGGGCGGCGAACGGTACGTGAACGTCGCCCCGGCCCGGCACGAAACGATGGTCGAACGCGTGCGCGCGCTGCTCGATAATCTCGCCTGAACCTGGGTACCCCTGACAATCAGGATCTGTGAATCGCGTCGCAGGTGGCGGCCGCCACAAGGCGGTACGGTGCGGTTCCAGGTGCCGGTGACGCAGGAGGTCCGCGAAAGTGCCCGATCCGCTGTTTCCCGCAGTCGCCGCCGGATCCGGCAAGGAAGCGCTGCGCTTCGGCGACCGAAAACTCACCTACGCCGAACTCGGCGCAGTAGCCGGGGCGCTGGCCGCCGAACTGCCCGCTGACCGCCGGGTCGCGGTGTGGGCGACGCCGACGCTGCACACCAGCGTCGCGGTGGTCGCCGCGCTGCTCGCCGGGGTTCCGGTGGTGCCGCTCAACCCCAAGATCGGCGAACGCGAACTCGGCCACATCCTCGCCGACAGCGAGCCCGCGCTGGTGCTCGCCGAGCCCGGCGTCGACCTGCCTGCCGCGCTTGACCTGCCGCGCCACGACATTCCGCTGGCGGGCGACGGCAAGCCGCCGGCCAGCGAGCCGGACGCGGAAGCGCCCGCGTTCATCGTCTACACCTCGGGCACGACCGGTCCGCCCAAGGGCGTCGTACTCCCCCGCCGCGCGATCGCGACCACGCTCGACGCGCTCGAGGACGCCTGGCAGTGGACGGCCGACGACGTACTCGTCCATGGCCTGCCGTTGTTCCACGTCCACGGCTTGATCCTGGGCATTCTCGGACCGCTGCGCCGCGGCGGAACTGTGCGCCACCTGGGGCGGTTCTCCCTCGAAGGCGTCACCGCGGAACTCGCGAACGGCGCGACGATGCTGTTCGGCGTCCCGACGATGTACCACCGGATCGCCGAAGCGGTCGCGACCGACGAAGCTCTCGCCGGCGCGCTCAAGTCCGCGCGACTGCTGGTTTCCGGCTCGGCCGCGTTGCCGGTGCACGACCACCAGCGGATCACCGCCGCGACCGGACAGCAGGTCGTGGAGCGCTACGGCATGACCGAAACCCTGATGAACACCAGCGTCCGCGCCGACGGCGAGCGCAAGCCGGGTTCGGTCGGCGTCCCGCTCGCCGGGGTCGGCCTGCGGCTGGTCGACGAGGCCGGAGCCGAGGTCAGCGAACCCGGCACCGTCGGCGAGATCCAGGTCCGCGGGCCGAATCTGTTCACCGAATACCTCAACCGCCCGGACGCGACCGCCGCCGCGCTCGACGGCGGCTGGTTCCGCACCGGCGACATGGCCACCCGCGACCCCGACGGCTACGTCCGGATCGTCGGGCGCAAGGCCACCGACCTGATCAAGAGCGGCGGCTACAAGATCGGCGCGGGCGAGATCGAGAACGCGCTGCTGGAACACCCGAACGTCGCCGAGGTGGCGGTGACCGGCGAACCGGACGACGACCTCGGCGAGCGGATCGTCGCGTGGGTCGTGCCGGACGGCGCGCGCCCGACGGTCGAGGAACTCGCCGGCCACGTGTCGAAGCTGCTCGCCCCGCACAAGCGCCCGCGCGTCGTGCGATACCTGGATGCCTTGCCGCGCAACGACATGGGCAAAGTCATGAAGCGAGCGCTGGGATGAGGACCACCGCGCGCGAACTGCTGTCCGGCCTCTCCGCCGGGTTCACCGACCTGCCCGTCGCGGACACTCCGGCGGACGATCCGCTCGGCTGGCCGGGGTACCCGGAGGCCAGGGCGGCCGCCGCCGCGCGCACCGGCGAGACCGAATCGGTCGTCGTCGGAGAGGCGAAGATCGGCGACGTGCCCACGGTGCTGATCGCCTGGGAGTTCGGCTTCCTCGGCGGTTCGATCGGACAGCAGACCGGCGACCGCGTCGAAGCCGCCTTCGCCCACGCGAAAGAACGTGGACTGCCAGTGGTTTCGCTGGTCGCGACGGGTGGCAGCCGGATGCAGCACGGCATGCGCGCGCTTTCCCAGCTCCACCGAATCGCCCGCGCCGCCGCGGAAGCACGCGCGGCGGGCGTGCCGCAGATTTCCGTTCTCCGCGATCCGTCCACCGGCGGTGGCTGGGCGACGCTCGGCGCCGGTTCCGACGTCGTGTTGGGCCTGCCAGACGCCCAAGTGGGCTTCGCCGGCTCCCGCGTACGGCCTGCGACGTCTCCGGCAGAGGCGTACACCGTCGAAGCGAAGCTCGAGTGGGGTCAGGTCGACCGTCTCGTTGAAACAGCCGAGCTAGGTGACGTACTCGCGCGATGGCTACAGCTGTTGGCTTCGCCGTCGGCAGAGCCTGCTCCCCCGCCGAAGGCCCTTCGCGACGCCGCGCTGCCCGAAACCGGCTGGGACGCTGTACGAGCCGCACGCGCGTCTTCGCGAGCGCGCGCACCCGAGTACCTCGACGCGTACTTCGACTGGCGAGAGAACGTGCAAGGCGACCGTGCTGGTCACGTGGACGAAGGCGTCCAATGTGGCTTCGGCTGGCGAGAAGGCCGGACGATCGCGTACGCAGCACAGTGCGGCACCGCGACGCGCCCGGCCGGCTTTCGCACCGCAGCACGGCTCGTGCGGCTGGCGTCCCGGCTAGGGATTCCGGTGCTGACTCTTGTGGACACTCCCGGCGCGGCAAACGACGCGGAAGCGGAAGAAGGCGGGATCGGACCAGCGATCGCGGAGCTGTTCGAGGCGATCGCCACCGCCGCTGTCCCGGTCACGACGCTGGTGATCGGCGAAGGCGGTTCCGGTGGCGCGCTGGCTTTCGCCGCTTCGGGTGCTATGTGGATCGCCCCGGACGCCTACTTCTCGGTCACTTCCCCGGAAGCGGCGGCGGCGATCCTGAAACGCCCGATGACCGACGTGCCGGCCGTGGCCGGCCAGCTGCGGTTGCGCCCGCAGGATCTGGTCGGCCTCGGCCTGGCAGCCGGGATCGTCGAGTCCTGACGGGTCACGCCTCGACGGCGCGGACCCGCCACTTGCGCTGCGCGTAGGACGCGAGGGTGGCCGCTACAGCGACTCCCGCGGTTGCACAGCTTGCGATGGCCACGAATACTGCCGTCATTGCGGCTCCTCCTCACGGGTTGCGCGCGTCAAAGTGCCGTCGGCGAATCCGGATGATCCGCTGGCCGACGCGAGCGAGTTGATGGGGTTTTACAGGTATCTACCTGCTACAACGCATGCTCCCCGGTCTGCGTTACCTCCGCTACCCCCGAGCGGGAGTGAGACGTGTCACGTTAGGCTTTGGACCGCTCGCGGTAGGTGATGTCGGGGGCTCTGCGCAGTGAGTCCTGAAAACGCGAAGGGAGCGATGTGACAGAGGCAGCAGACGGGAGGGGGCCGTCGGGCGGCGCCACCGTCACGGACGACGCGACAATGCGCCGGGCGGTCGGCGCGGCCGCGGTCGGCAACATCACCGAGTGGTTCGATTTCGGGGTCTACGGCTACCTCTCCACCACCATCGAGGCACAGTTCTTCCCGCCCGGCAATCCCGCGCTGGCCCAGCTCGCGACGTTCGCGACCTTCGCCGTGGCGTTCCTGGTGCGCCCGCTCGGCGGCCTGTTCTTCGGCCCGCTCGGCGACAAGATCGGCCGGACCAAGGTGCTCGCGGTGACCGTCATCCTGATGGCGACCGGCACGTTCCTCATCGGACTGATCCCGTCGTACTCCTCGATCGGGCTGGCCGCGCCGATCCTGCTGGTGTGCGCGCGGGTCCTCCAGGGCTTCTCCACCGGCGGCGAGTACGCGGGCGCGATGACGTTCATCGCCGAGTACAGCCCGGACCGCCGCCGCGGCTACTTCGGCAGCTTCCTGGAGTTCGGCACCTTCATCGGGTACGCGCTCGGCGCGACCGTCTCGTCCGTGCTCCCGCTGGTTTCCACTCCGGCCTTCATGGACACCTGGGGCTGGCGGATCCCGTTCATGGTGGCGCTTCCGCTCGGCATCGTCGGGGTCTACCTCCGGACGAAGCTCGAGGAGACGCCTGCCTTCCAGCAGCTGCTCGACGAGTCGGGCAAGCGCGAGGACGCCGAGGCCAAGCACGTGGTCCGCACGATCTTCGCGAAGTACTGGCCGACGATGCTGCTGGCCGGCGGGCTCGTGGTGACCTGGAACGTCACCAACTACATGCTCACCAGCTACATGCCGACCTATCTGAAGGACGACCGCACGATGTCCGCGAACGGCGGGCAGGCGATCTCGGCGACCGCGGCGGAATGGCTGCAGATCGGCGTGCTGTGGCTGGGTGTGCTGCTCATCCCGCTTCTCGGGCGGCTCAGCGACAAGATCGGCCGCAAGCCGATCCTGTGGGTCGGCGCCGGCGGGCTGATCGTGCTCGGCCTCCCGATGGTGCTGCTGCTCAAGAGCGGGTCGCTGATCTCGGTGCTGCTCGGCCTGGTCCTGATGGGCCTGCTGCTGATCTGTTTCTCCTCGACCTGCCCGTCGACGCTGCCCGCGTTGTTCCCGACCGAGGTCCGCTACGGCGGGCTGTCGATCTCGTTCAACATCTTCGTGTCGGCGTTCGCCGGGACGGTGTCGCTGGTGATGAGCGCGCTGGTGCTGGCGACCGGGGATCTCAAGTGGCCCGGGTACTACCTGATGATCGCCGGCGTGGTCGGCGTGCTCACGCTGCTGAAGCTGAAGGAAACCGCGAAGAAGCCGTTGCCGGGGTCTGCTCCGTCGTTGTCCGCTTCGGAGGACGCGGCGGCCAAGGCCAGCAAGTAACCGCCTGACGAGCTGCGAAGGGCCCCTCGCGTTCGAGGGGCCCTTCTTGGCGTCAGGCCGCTTGCAGCTCTTCGACCCGGGTGGTCCAGGAGCCGTGCGTTCCAGCACGACGGTCCGGGTGTCGTCGTCGCGGGTCAGGCCACGTCGGAGGAGTTCGCCGCCCAGGTGTTGCACTGCTGGGCGCGGTTCTTCGTCGCGCCCTGGCGCCACCAGGAGGCGGAGTGCTCGTCGGTGCCGTGGTCCCGAGGACCGCCGCCGTGGTCCCCGCGGTCCTCGGAGTTCCAGGCCTCGTTGTAGATGTTGCGGTCGATCGAGCCGCCCGCGGCCGACGACGCACCGAGAAACATGCCGGAGAAGCACTGCGCCTGCAGTTCCAGACGGCGGGACAGTTCCAGCCCGGCGTCGGAGTCGGCACCCGCGTCGTACCGCTGTTCGCTCATCGCCTCCTCGACGCCGGACAGGTTCTGCACGTGGTGACCGTATTCGTGGGCCAGCACCGCGAGGTAGATGCCGGGATGCGCGCCGTATTCCTCGATCTGGAGCTTGTCCATCGGCATGTAGATGGTCTCGTTCGTCGGGCAGTAGTAGGCCGCGAAATTGTCACCGGACGAACTGCACGGGCTTTGCATCTGGCCGGACTGCGCGACCACCAGGTTCGGGCTCTCGAACGGAAGGCCGGCGTCGCCGAGCACCGGCGCCCACACCGAATCCAGGCAGCGGATGCCGGACTGGAAGAACCGTTCCGCGCCGGCCCGGTCCGAACTCCAGCGGCTGAGCGTGCACGCCACGTTCTGCAATCCGGCGTCGGCGCTGGCGAACAGCGGGTTCCGCGCGGTCTCCTTCACCGGTCGCGGGCCGCGGGGCGCCGGCGGGGCCTCGGACGCCGGTTCCGAGTCGCTGGTGGTTTCGCGGGTTTCCCTGGTTGTCGAGGTGGCAGTGGTCGAAGTGCTGCTTTCGGTGGTGTACCGGGTGGGCTGCGTTTCCCTGGAGATCGAGGAATACGTCGGCGGCGTGGTGCTCGCCGCGTCGACGCGCTTGTCTTTGTGCACGGCCGCACCGATCGCTGCCAGTCCCCCGACGACCAGCACGATCGCGCCGAGCACCGACACCAGCACGATCACCCCGGCGTGCGATTTCTTCGGCGGTCGCCCGGCGCGGTAGCCGTCGAACCGGGCGACCGGACCGAATTCCGGCTGGGGCACACCAGGGGACGCGGCGAATGGTCCCGGCGCCGGAGCGACCTGCGGTGGCGGCAACGGCGCGGCAGGCGGCGGCAAAGGAACTGCCGGTCCGGCAGTGGGAACCGGCGGTCCGGGAGGGAACTGCTGTGCCAGCGGAGTCGGCGGCCCGCCCGGAAACTGCTGGCCCGGCGGCATCCCCGGCCCCGCCATTCCGCCGCCTGGCATCCCGGGGCCCGGCGGCATCCCGGGCGGCAGCGGCCGCGGCGGCGGGAGCGGGACGGCTCCCGGCGGAACCGGATAAGGACCGCCTTGCGGTGGCCAGGTCATCGTTCCCCCTGCGATTGCGTGATTCGCGTAATCCGGCTTTTTCCACTGCCGGGGCACCCAGCCTAGCCGGTGTGCTCTAGGCTCTGCTGCCGTGGCGAGGAAATGGGTTTCCGCGGCGGCGATCGCGGCATTGGCGGTATTATCCGGTCCGAGTCCGGCGGCGGCCTTCTCCGGAACCGGGTGGCATTCCGAGAATGCGCAAGCGTCCCCCGAAGCGACTGCGGAAATCGCATTGAAACTATTGCGCGACGGCGGCTTCCAGGTCACCGAGAAGGTGACTGTCCCAGGTGGACAACGGCTGGTGTCCACGTTGCCGCTGCGACTGCCCGCCGACGACGGGCAGGACCTCCGCTACACGGTGCGGGACGCGAAGGCCACCGGCGGCGGCGCCGTCGCGCAGGCCGACGACCAGTTGACGCTCACCTTCGGCGCGGGCGAATCCACCGTCGTCTACACACTCGCCGGCGCCCTCGCCGACCAGGGCGGCGGCCAGCAGGTGCGCGCGCTCGTCGCGGGCGGCTTCGACCAGCCGGTGAAGGAAATCAAGGCGTCCTTCCTCGCCCCGGCCCGGCAGATGGCGCCGGTGACCTGTTCGATCGGCGCGAACCAGCCGTGCACGCTGTCCGAGGTCGACCACACCGGCGTGCTGCGGCTGCAGCAGAACGATTTGCCGCCGGGCGCGCGGATGGAACTGTCAGTCGGGCTGCCGCCAGGCACCGCGCCGGCGAATGCCGATTTCGTGCCGGCCAGCGCATTGGCGGCGGCATTCTCGCTCACCTTGCCGTCCGTCATCGGCTTCGCCGTGGTTGCCGTTTTGCTGATTGCCACCGCACTATTCGTATGGCGGCGCCGAAAGCAGGACGAACTCGCGACCAGCGTCGGCGATACCACAATCGAAGTTCTTTTGCAGGAAAACGGCCGAACTTGGTTCGCTTCTCCGGACGGGGTGCTTCCCGGGCAGATCGGCACCGTGATGGACGAGTCGGTGGACCCGGTGGACATCGCGGCCACCGTCGTCGATCTGGCGGTGCGGAATTACCTGTGGCTGGCCGAGCTTCCCGGTCCGGACTGGCAGATCTCCCGGCGGAACCCGCCGGACGAGCACCTGCGCGATTTCGAGCGGGTGGTCTGCGAAACGCTGCTGCCGGAAGGTACCGACACCGTCCTGCTGTCCCGGCTGCACGATCTCGACGCGGCACCGATCCAGGACTCCATGTACCGCGACGTCGTTGCCAGCCAATGGTTCTCGCGTCGTCCGGACACCTCGCGCGGGGTGCTGGCGCTGCCCGGCATCCTGCTGTTCGTGCTCGGCTTGGTCGCGACGGCGGTGCTTTCGTTCACCGTCGGGCACGCGCTGCTGGGCGTCGCGGTCGCGCTCGCCGGCCTGGGTCTCGCCGCGGCTCGCGCGCTGCTGCCGTCCCGCACCGCCCGCGGCCGCGCGGTCGCCGGCCAGATCCGCGGGCTGTTGCACTACCTGCACCGTCTGCGCGCGGAAGACATCGAACGCCCGGCGGACCGCGAGATGGTGTTCTCCCGTTCTCTGCCGTACGCGGTGGTGCTCGGCGACACCGAACGCTGGCTCGGCGCGTTCGCCGGCTTGGACCCGGACGCCGACGGCCAGGCCGGCCTCTCCTGGTACGGCGGCGTCGAACAGGACAATGACCTGCGTCGCTTCGGCCCTCGGCTGCTGGCCTTCCTGACCGCGCTCAACCACGCGCTGACGAAGGAACCGTCGAAAACCGGGTCGTAGAGGGTTGCCGGACGGTAAGCGCTAGGCCGCTTGCAACTCGTCGACCCGGGCAGTCCAGGAGCCGTGCGGTTCCAGCACGACGGCCCGGGTGTCGTCGTCGTGGCGGGTCAGGCGAACGACGAGGTGGTCTTCCGACAGCCGTTCCGCGCTGCCCTCGCCCCACTCCACGACCACCGCGGACGATTCCAGGTCAGTGTCCAGATCGAGGTCGTCCAACTGGGACAGATCGCCGCCGAGCCGGTATGCGTCCACGTGGATCAGCGGCACCCCGGCCGCACCCGCGGCGTGCACCCGCGCCAGCACGAAGGTCGGCGAGCTGACGCGTCCGCCGACGCCGAGGCCGTCCGCGATCCCCCTGGTCAGCGTCGTTTTGCCGGCCCCGAGCGGACCGTCCAACAGCACCAGGTCGCCCGCGCGCAATGCCGCGCCCAGCGTCCGCCCGAAGGCCATCGTGTCCTCGGGGGTTTCCAGAATCACCTTGTCCACCACCAGTTTCGCCGGTTCGGCGCGGCGCTGCCACCACAGCGCTGCAGCAGGTCGATGAGATGGCTGTTCACCAGCTCGGGCTGTTCGAGCTGCACCATGTGCCCGGCTCCGCGCACCCGCACGAGCTCCGCGTCCGGCAGCTCGGCGGCGATGCGCTCGGCGTGCGCGAACGGGGTAAAGCGGTCCGCGTCGCCGCCGATGACCAGCACTTGCGCGTGTTTGAGCCCGGCCAGCACAGCGTAGCGATTGTGACTGCCGAGTGTGTCCACGAAGTTGATCAGCCCGCGCACCGGCGTCACCGCGAGCATTTCCAGCATGAAGTCGACCAGGCGCGGCGAGACGTCACGGCTGCCGAACGCGAGCCGTCGCACTGCCTGCCGGGTCAGCTGACCCCCTGCCGCGCGCACGAACTCCACCAACCCGGGTTGCCATCCGGCCAGCTCGCCGACGCCGCGCGTGAGCGGGTTGCGCTTGGACAGCAACGGCCTCGGCAACCCGCGTGCACCGACTTCGCCCGCCGCGGTCGCGATGAAAGCGACGCCGCATACGCGGTCTTCGAAGAGGTCTGGCCGTTGCGCAGCCAGTTCCATGATCACCATGCCGCCCATGGAATGTCCCATGAGGACGATCGGTCCTTCGGGCACTAACGCGCGCAGCACGCTGTCGAGATCGTGCGCGAGCTGTTCGATCGTCGACGTCTCAGTGGACGCTTCTCCGGACAGACCGTGACCGCGATGGTCGAAGTAGACCTGCCGTACGCGCGGCAGCCGCAGCGAAGCGACGTCGCGGCGCTGGAAGTGCCACGAGCGCCGAGAAAGCGCGAAGCCGTGTACTCCGACGAGAGTCAGCTCCGGCTTCTCACCGTCCTCAGGGTCGATCTCCTCGACCGACAACGGCGTGCCGTCTTCAGCCGCGACAGTGGACGTCCGGTCCGGCTTCAGCTCGCCTAGCGGTTCGTCGGCGAACGGATCCTCGGTCGGTTTGCGTTGCTGCGACGCGACAACTGCCGCTGCCGCGCCCGTCACTACCGCTCCGACTCCGCCGACGATCGCCCACAGCCGCGCCGACGGAGTCACGCCCGCTCCCCCACGTACCGGCGGTGCACCCGCGGCCGGTACATCGAGGTGACGATCTCGTAGTCGATGGTGCCGATCTTGTCCGCCCATTCGCGCGCGGTCGGCTCGCCCGAGCGGCCCGCTCCGAACAGCACGACCTCGTCGCCCACCTTGGGCACGTCCTCGTTGCCGACGTTGACCACGAGCTGGTCCATGCAGACCCGCCCGACGACCGGCCGCCGTTTCCCGCCGAGCCAGACGTCCATCCGGCCGGACAGCGTGCGCGGCACCCCGTCGGCGTACCCGGCGGGCACGAGCGCGAGCGTGGTGTCCTCGTGCGCGGTCCAGGTGTGTCCGTAGGAGACGGATTCGCCTGCCGCGAGCGGCTTGGTGAGCACCACGGTGGAACGGAAGGTCATCACCGGACGCAGGTCGTCGTCGGTGGGCACCGGGTTGAGGCCGTACATCGCGATACCCGGGCGAACCAGTTCGAAGTGCAGGTCGGGCCGGGTGAGCGTGGCCGCGGAGTTCGCCAGGTGCCGGATCGGGTCGAGACCGGCGGCGCGAGCCGCGTCGCAGGCCTCGCCGAACAGCTTCGCCTGCGCGTCGATCGACGCGTGCCCCAGCTCGTCGGCGCAGGCCAGGTGCGACCAGACGGCCACGACCTCGACGCCGCGCGCCTTGGCCGCCGCCTCGACCAGCGCGGGCCAGTCGGCGGGCGGGCAGCCGTTGCGGCTCAGCCCGGTGTCGATCTTGAGGTGCACACGGGCGCGCTTCCCGGCGCGCGTCGCCGCGGCGTCGACCCTGGCCAGCTCGCCGAGGGAGCTGACGCCGAGGTCGACGTCCGCCTCGATGCCGGGCGTGAAATCCAGCTCCGGAACGTCCAGCCAGCTGAAGAGCGGCACGGAAAGGCCCGCGGCCCGCAGGTCGAGAGCTTCCCGCAGCGAACAGGTGCCGAGCCAGCTCGCCCCGGCCTCGACCGCGGCGCGGCCGACGGGAATCGCGCCGTGGCCGTACCCGTCGGCCTTGACCACGCACATCACGGCCGCACCGGGGGCCCGGGCGGCCAGCAAGGAAACGTTGTGCCGCAGTGCGCCGAGATCGATCACGGTCTCGGCGTGCGGAGAACTGGCAGTCATAACGACTGCCAGTTTCCCACGTTGCCAATTCGGCCAAAAGTAGGCCGACCCCCACGCGGCACGCAACCGTCGCTACGAAGTCATTCGGCCGTGGCTGTGGCCGAATTGGCAATAATCGGCGCAGTATCGGCTCAGGAGAGACGCTGGCCGGACGTGCCGGAGAACACGTGCAGCTCGTCCGGTCGGATCCGCAGGTGCAGGGTGTCGCCCATGCCGGGCGGCGTACGCGGGTCGACGCGCGCGACCACGTTGCGTGACGAACCCTCGGCACTCTCCTCGACGCCTGCCCCAAGCTTGCCGTAGACGTAAGCGTCCGAGCCCAGCTCCTCGACCAGCTCCACCTTGATCGGCAGCGCGCCGGCGGTGTCGGTGGTGACCTCGAGCGACTCCGGGCGGAAACCGATGGTGACCGTGTCGCCGTCGGCCGCGGACCGGACCTCGGGCTTGAGCGGCACCTGCACGCCGCCGACCTCGGCGCCGTCCGCGGTGAGCTTCGCGGCGACCAGGTTCATCGCCGGAGAGCCGATGAAGCCCGCGACGAAAACGTTTGCGGGCCGGTCGTACAGCGCGCGCGGGGTGTCGCACTGCTGCAGCAGACCGTCCGACAGCACCGCGACGCGGTCACCCATCGTCATGGCCTCGACCTGGTCGTGGGTCACGTACACGGTGGTGACGCCGAGCCGGCGCTGCAGTGCGGCGATCTGCGTACGGGTCGAGACACGCAGCTTCGCGTCGAGGTTCGACAGCGGCTCGTCCATGAGGAAGACCTGCGGCTCGCGCACGATCGCACGGCCCATCGCGACGCGCTGACGCTGACCGCCCGACAGCGCCTTCGGCTTGCGGTCCAGGTACTGCTCGATGTCCAGCAGCTTCGCCGCGTCGAGCACCTTCTGCTTGATCTCCGACGCGGGCCGCCCGGCGATCTTCAGCGCGAAGCCCATGTTCTGCGCGACCGTCATGTGCGGGTAGAGCGCGTAGTTCTGGAACACCATCGCGATGTCGCGCGAACGCGGCGGCAGCTGGGTGACGTCGCGGTCGCCGATCCAGACCGCGCCCTCGTCGATGTCCTCCAGTCCGGCGAGCATCCGCAGCGCGGTGGACTTGCCCGAGCCCGACGGCCCCACCAGCACGAGGAACTCGCCGTCGGCGATCTCCAGGTCCAGCGCGTCGACCGCGGGACGCTCGGTCCCGGAGTAGCGCCGGGTCGCCTTGTCGTAGGTGATGCTGGCCATCGGTCAGTCCTCTCCCAATTTCGCGGAAACCCCGTGCGCGGCCTCGCGCGCCTCGAGGTGGCGTTGCTGGATCTCGATGCCCGCGGCGCGCAGCGCCCCGGTCGGCTCGTCCAACCCGAGCTGGTTCTTGGTTCCGGTCCACGCGGGCGGTTCGGCGGCGCCAGAAAGCGCCCAAGCGGCCTGTCGAGCGGCCCCGAGCGCGACGTACTCGCCGACCTCGGGGATCACGACAGGCAGGCCAAGCACGATCGGCGCGATCGCGCGGACCGCGGCGGATTGCGCGCCACCGCCGATAAGCAGCACGCGCTTCACGGCCATGCCCTGCGCGCGCACCGCGTCGAGCCCGGCGGCCAAGCCGCAGACCATGCCCTCGACGGTCGCCCGCGCGACGTTCTCCGGCGTCATGTTCGCCCTGGTCAGACCGTGCAGCGAACCGGTCGCGCCGGGCAGGTTCGGGGTGCGCTCGCCGTCGAGGTAGGGCAGCAGCGTGAGGCCGCCCGCACCCGGTTCGGCGGCCAGTGCGAGCCGGTCGAATTCGGCCAGGTCCACCCCGAGCATCGCCGCGCCCGCGGTGAGCACGCGGGCGGCGTTGAGGGCGGCGGTCAGCGGGAGGAACCGGCCGGTGGCGTCGGCGAATCCGGCGACCAGGCCGCTCGCGTCGGCCGCGCCGGTCTCGGTGACGCCGAAAACCGTGCCGCTGGTGCCGATCGAGATCACCGCGTCGCCAGGGGCCAGTTCGAGCGCGAGGGCGGCGGCCATGTTGTCGCCGGTGCCGGCGGAGACGAGCATGCCCTCGCTGGTGTGCCCGGCGACGTCGGACGGGCCGAGCACCGTCGGCAGATCCGGGGTGCGGCCGCCGAACGCGTGCGCGAGAACGTCGGGGCGGTACGTGTTGTCCGTGGGCGAGAAGTAGCCGGTGCCGGAGGCGTCGCCGCGGTCGGTCACCGCGGTTTCCGGACAGCCGAGCAGCCGCCAGGTGAGCCAGTCGTGCGGCAGCAGGACGCGCGCGACCCGGTCGGCGTTCTCCGGTTCGTGCTCGGCGAGCCAGCGGAGCTTGGTGACGGTGAAGCTCGCGACCGGGACCAGTCCGACCGACTTCGCCCACACGCCGGGTCCGCCCAGTTCCTCGGTCAGGTCCTTGGCTGCCTGCGCGGAGCGGGTGTCGTTCCACAGCAACGCCGGGCGGACCACCTCACCGGCCTCGTCGAGCGTGACCATGCCGTGCTGCTGACCGCCGACGCCGATCGCCTTGACGCCGTCAAGGACGTCGCGAGTGGCGTCCGCAAACGCTTGCGCCCACGCTGCGGGGTCGACCTCGGTGCCGTCCGGATGCGGCGCCCGGCCGGTGCGCACGATCTCGCCCGTGCGCGCGTCGCAGACCACGACCTTGGTCGACTGGGTCGACGAATCGACCCCGGCCACCAGCTCAGCTGTCATAGGGCTGCCCCTCCTCGACGTACTCCGCGGCCTCGACCGCCGTTCCTTCGTTCAGCGCGGCCTCGATCTCCTCGGTGGGAGTGGCTTCGCTGGTGATCAGGAGGTCGTAATCGCCGACGGTGCCGTGCGCGTACGTCGCGGTGCGGCCGAACTTCGAGTGGTCGAGGACCAGCACGTTGCGGTTCGCGGCGCGCAGCACGGCCTTCTTCAGCTCGGCGTAGTCGCGGACCGGGTGGAACAGCCTGCCCACCGCGACCGCGCTCACCGAGACGAACGCGATGTCCACGCGGATGCGCTCGAGCAGCGCGAGCACGTCGGGGCCGGAGCAGGAGTCGTACTCGGGGTCGTAATGCCCGCCGGCGAGGACGACGTCGACACCGGTGCCCAGCAGCCGTGCGGCCTGCAGCGAGTTGGTGATGACGGTGAGGCGCTCGATCCGGGCCAGCCGCTCGACCAGCGGGAACAGCGTGGTGGAGTCGTCCACGAACACCGCCTGGCCGGGTTCGACCTGCTGAATCGCGAGGTCAGCGAGGGCTTCCTTCTCGGCCGAGTGCAGCGTGAACCTGCTGGCGGTCTCCATGGTGAGCGCCGGGTACGCCTCGACCTTGCCGCGCAGCTTCCGCAACAGCCGCTTGTCAGCGAGTTCGTCGAGGTCGCGGTGCATCGTCATGAGGCTCACGCCGAACCGGGCGGTGAGGTCGTCGATGCGGACTTCGCCCTGGTCAATGACGTAGTCGAGGATCTCCTGGCGCCGCTGCTCCACCGCGGCGTCGGACGGGCGCGTCTTCGGCCGTCCTGGCGTGTCTCGACTCACATCTCGTTCTTACCAGATATCGCGAGTCGAGTTAACACGTAACTCGATAACTATGCGGTCGCGCGAACCAACCGGAGCGCGGCGGGGATGGCGTCGACCAGACCGGACGCCGACGTCGGCACGTCCTCAGCGGCGAGCGCGCCAGCCAGCGAATGGACCTGCGCAGCAGCGGCGGCGGCCAGCCACGGATCGAGTCCGGCGGCCAGCAATGACCCGACCAGGCCGGTCAGCACGTCGCCGGAGCCGGCGGTGGCCAGCCAAGACCCGCGCGGAGTGTTCACCGCGACGCGGCCGTCTGGAGCGGCGACGACCGTGCAGTGGCCTTTCAGCAGCACAACCGCGTCGTACTTCTTCGCCGCTTCCCGCGCCGCTGCGACGCGATCCGAGCCCGGACGGCGGCCCATCAGGCGTTCGTATTCGCCAGCGTGCGGGGTGAGCACGAGCGGAGTGTCCGGATCGCGGGCGTCGAGGACTTCGGGGGTGTTCGCGATGATCGTGGTGGCGTCGGCGTCCGCGCACACCGGGACGCCCTGGCCGAGGATGTGCCGCAGGATCTCGCGGCCTTCCCCGCCAGTGCCGATGCCAGGACCGACCACCCATGCCTGCACCCGGCCCGCGTCGGTGACCGAGCCAGTCGCGACGATCTCCGGCCAGCGCGAGCGCACGACGTCCGCGGCGTGTCCGGCGTAGCGGACCATGCCCGCCGTCGCGCGGACCGCGGAACCGGACGCGAGCACCGCCGCGCCGGGGTACGTCGCCGATCCGGCCGCGATGCCGACTACGCCCTGGCTGTACTTGTCGTCCTCCGGGCCGGGGATCGGCCACACCTCGGCGACATCGGCCAGGTCAAGGCGGTGCAGATCCGGCTCGTCCAGCCAGGGTCGCAGGCCGATGTCCACCAGCACGACCTCGCCGCATTCCTCCGGAGCCAGCACGTGCACGGGCTTGAGCGCCCCGAAGGTGACCGTGCGCGCGGCGGTGACGTGCGGACCGTCGACCGCGCCGGTGTCCGGGTCGACGCCGCTTGGCAGATCCACCGCCACCACGGGCGCTTCGATCCGCGCGACCAGCTCGGCCGCCTCCGGACGCAACGGGCCGCGAGCCGAAATGCCGACGATGCCGTCCACGACGACGTCCACTCGTTCGATCCACTGTGGACTGTCCGCAGTGGACACCACGCGACCGCCGGATCGCCGCAGTGCGGCCAATCCGGCCGGATGCGCCTTCTCCGGCTTCAGCAATACCGCAGCCACCGCGACACCGCGCCGACGCAGGAAAGCCCCAGCCCACAACGCATCGCCGCCGTTGTTGCCCGAACCGACCAGCAGCACTACCCGACGGCCGGAGACGCCGCCGGTGTACTCGGCCAGCAGCCCAGCCACCTCGGCGGCGAGGCCGAAGGAGGCCCGGCGCATCAGCTCGCCGTCCGGGGTGCGCGCGAGCAGCAGGTCCTCCGCCGCGCGAATCCGTTCTGTAGTCCAGATTCCTTGCACGGCGGCGGCCTCCGGTCTTACTCGACGGTGACGGACTTCGCCAGGTTACGCGGCTTGTCGATGTCGTACCCGCGCGAACTCGCGATCTCCGCGGCCAGCACCTGCAGCGGCACGGTGGAAACCAGCGGCTGCAGCAGCGTCGGGACCGCGGGCACCTCGATGAGCTCGTCGGCGAACGGGCGCACGGTCTCGTCGCCCTCCTCGGCGATCACGATCGTGCGCGCGCCCCGGGCCTGGATCTCGCTGATGTTCGACACCAGCTTCGAGTGCAGCACCGCGCGGCCCTTCGGCGACGGCATCACGACGACGACCGGAAGGCCCTCTTCGATCAGCGCGATCGGACCGTGCTTCAGCTCGCCCGCCGCGAAACCCTCCGCGTGCATGTACGCGAGTTCCTTCAGCTTCAGCGCGCCTTCCAGCGCCACCGGGAACCCGACGTGGCGGCCGAGGAACAGCACCGCGCGCGAGTCGGAGATCCGCCGCGCGATCTCGCGCGTCTGCTCCACAGTGGACAGCACCTTCTGCACCGCGGCCGGCATGGCTTCCAGCTCGGCGAACTCGCGGGCGACCTCGTCCGGGTACTTGGTGCCGCGCGCCTGCGCCAGCGCGAGGCCGACGAGGTAGTTCGCGGCGATCTGCGCGAGGAACGCCTTGGTCGACGCGACGCCGATCTCGGGCCCGGCGTGCGTGTACAGCACGGCGTCGGACTCGCGCGGGATCTGCGCGCCGTTGGTGTTGCAGACCGCCAGGACGCGGGCCTTCTGCTCGCGCGCGTGCCGCACGGCTTCGAGAGTGTCCGCGGTCTCGCCGGACTGCGAGACGGCGACGACGAGGGTGTCGCGGTCGAGAACCGGGTCGCGGTAGCGGAACTCCGACGCCAGCTCCACCTCGACCGGCAGGCGGCACCAGTGCTCGATGGCGTACTTCGCGACGAGCCCGGAGTGATACGCCGAACCGCAGGCGACGACGAACACCTTGTCGACGTCGCGCAGGTCCTGGTCGGAAATGCGCTGCTCGTCGAGGATGATCCGGCCGGCCTCGAAGTGGCCGCGCAGCGTGTTCGCCAGCGCCTCCGGCTGCTCCTCGATCTCCTTGAGCATGAAGTACTCGTGGCCGCCCTTCTCGGCGGCCGACAGGTCCCAGTCGACGGTGAACGGCTTGGCCTGCGCCGCGTCGCCGTGGAAGTCGGTGACCTGGTAGCCGTCGCGGGTGATGACGACCAGCTGGTCCTGGCCCAGTTCGACGGCCTCGCGGGTGTGCTCGATGAACGCGGCGACGTCGGAAGCGACGAAGTGCTCGCCCTCGCCGACCCCGACCACCAGCGGCGACGACCGGCGCGCGGCGACGATCGTGTCCGGCTCGTCCGCGTGCGTCACGACGAGCGTGAACGCGCCCTCCAGCCGGCGGCAGACCGCGGCGACGCTGGCCGGCAGGTCGCCCTTGGTGTCGCCCTCGGTGTAGGCGAGGGAAACCAGGTGCGCGGCGGTTTCGGTGTCGGTGTCGCTGGCCATCTCGATGCCCGCGGCCTCGAGCTCGGCGCGCAACGCGGCGAAGTTCTCGATGATGCCGTTGTGCACCACCGCGACGCGGCCGGTGGTGTCCCGGTGCGGGTGGGAGTTCCGGTCGATCGGAGCCCCGTGCGTGGCCCAGCGGGTGTGGCCCATGCCTGCGGTGCCCGTGAACGCGTCGCGGCCGACCTCGTCGAGCCGGGCCTCCAGGTTGGCCAGCCGGCCGGCTTTGCGCTCGACAGTCAGCGCACCGGCGCCGTCCAGCACCGCCACGCCAGCCGAGTCGTAGCCCCGGTATTCCATGCGGCGGAGCCCACCGAGCACGACGTCCAGAGCCGGGCGGTGTCCGACGTATCCCACGATTCCACACACGCGAACTAGCGTAACGAGACAAGTCCAGTCCCCTACTCCGGTCCCTAGAGCGGGGTTTTCAGTGCCGCTGAGCTGGGCGAGCGACCTCCCCGACAACGCTTGACCGGGTGCCGGCGCAGTCCGGCGGCGGACCCCTAAACCGATCGGGGTGGCGCACCGGGCCGGGGCGGGGCACGGGCAGTAAGGTCACGCGCATGGCCAGCAAGCCCAAGCAGCTGCTCGCGGAGCTGTCCCACCCGGGTCCGCACGAGGTCGTGCGCGGCAACCTCGCCCTGGTCGGACTGCCCGGCGTCGTGTTCACCCCGCGCCAAGGCCTTGGCCTGCCCGCCATCGCGTTCGGGCACGGCTGGATGCAGCCCGCCACCCGCTACCGGCAACTGCTGCACCACCTCGCGAGCTGGGGCGTGGTCGCCGCGGCCCCCGCGACCCAGCTCGGCCCGCTCCCGTCGCACCGCCTGCTGGCCGGCGACCTGCTGACGACGCTCGACATCATCACCACAGTCCGCCTCGGCCCGGACGGCATCAGCGTCGACCCGGAGAAGCTGGGACTGGCCGGCCACTCCACCGGCGGCGGCTCGGCAGTGCTGGCAGCCGCCCAGTCCGCCGGAGCAGGCGACGACGCCCGCCCGAAGGTCCGGGCAGTGGCGACAGTGGCCGCGGCACAGACCTTCCCGCCCGCGACGGAAGCCGCGAAGGTCATCAGCGCCCCCGGCCTGCACCTGGCCGTGGACGGCGACCTGGTCGCTCCGGCGGTCGGCCACGCAGACGCGATCGCGCAGGCGTGGGCCGGTCCGGTGCAGCTGCGGACGCTGGCGAAGTCGTCCCACCTGGCGGTCACCGAGGGTCGGCACTGGAGCCAACTGCTGTTGCAGGGCAAGCCGCAGCGGGCGACTCAGCAGTTGACGAAGGCGCTGTTCACTGCGTTCTTTCTCACGCATTTGACGGGTACGGACAAGTACCTGCCGCTGCTGGACGCCGATGTGAAGCGCGCGCCGATCGAGGTTCCGGAGGACGAGGAACCGGCTGCCTGATCAGGTAGCCAGCCAGTCAGTGTTCGTGAAGTCGTCCTCGTCGTGGTGCACGCCACGACGGTGCCGTCCCGACGGAGGCGCAGGCGGTGCCGGAGCGGGCGTCGGCGGAGGCGTGCTCGGTCGCTGCGGAGCAGGCTCGGACGGCCCGTAATCAGCGCGACGTTCCTTCTCCGCTTCGTCGTCCTCGAAACCGAAGCTGACCTCGCCCTTGGACTTGTCGCCGACGGTCGACTCCATCACCCAGCCGCCGGCTTTCGCCGCACGGCGGGCGTTCTCCTGCACGCGGACGATCACCTGGCCGACCGTGCGCAGCTGCTTGTCGCTGGCCTCTTTGCTTTCCTTGAGGTCCTTCCGGACCCGGCTGCCGATCAACGCGAGCCGTTCCTCCGCCTCGCGTTCGATCTGGGCCATCTTGTGGCGGAATCCCGCTCCCAGGTCTTCGCTGCTCACCGCGTCCTCCCCCGTTCTAACGGCCAGGCTGATCGTCGTCGAGCAGCGAACCGCTGATCCGGTTCGAGTTGGACTGCGAGCCGAAAAGACCGCCGTCGACCCGGTACGCGCTCGACGAACGTTCCTGCTCCTGTCCGCCGCCCGGCGCGTTGCCGAGCCCGCCCATCATGCCGCCGCCCATCATGGCCGGGGTGCCGGAACCGCTCGCCTCGTGGTGCACCGGCGCGGTGCCGAGCTGCGAGGTGTCGGTCGGCGGGGCGTCGCCTGCTGAAGCGGCCATCGGATCGCCGGTGTCGCCGAGACCGTCGTGCGGAACCGTGCCGATCCCGGGATCTGACGAGAACGGGTCGAGCACCGATTGGGCAGTGGTCGACTCGTCCGGTCCCGACGCCGCCGCGGCGGGTTCGCTCGCCGGCTCGTGAGTCACGGGCAGCTCGTGCGAGGGCGGCTGGCCAGGGACGATCCGGTGTTCCTGCGCGCCTGGCTGGTCAGGAACAGCCTGATGGCTCTGCGCAGCGGACTGCTCGGGAACGACCTGGTGGCCCTGCGCGACGACCTGGTCCGGAACGGCCTGGTGAGCGGCAGCGGCAACCGGCTGGCCCGCCGCGGTCGCTGCGTCCGGCACCGGCGTTCCGGGAGGCGTCGGCCCGCCCGGCGTGGCCTGCCCGCCGACCGCGGCTCCACCGCCGGCGCTGTGACCGCTGGGGTTCAGCGCACCGTCGTCACCGAGGGTGTACTTCGTCGGATGGCCCGAGCCGTCGTCGATCGTCACGACCGTCGGACCGTCGGCCCCGGACGGCCGCTCGGCCACGATCGACAGCTTGCCGTCCTGGATGTGGATCTTGCCGTCCGGACCTGGTTGGTACTTCTGCCCGGCGCCCTGCGCGCCGTCCTGGTTCTCCGCAGCGTCCTGGCCAGGGGTTCCGTCGTGGCCCTGTCCGGTCCCTTGCGCACCGTCGTGGCCTTGCGCACCGTCGTGGCCTTGCGCACCGTCGTGGCCTTGCGGTCCGAAGCCGCTCGCCGGGTCCGGATGCTGCTGCCCGGCCACGGGAGTCCCCGGCGGCTGCGTCGCATCCGGCTTCGCCGGGTCGCCGAAGTCGAGGTCATAGGTCTTCTGCTTGCCCGTGCCGTCGTCGACGCTGATCCCCATGTGCCCGTCCTTGCCGGGTTCGGACATGGAGATCTTGTGGCCGTCGTGCTCGACGGTCATCGTCTCGGGCTCTTCGGGCTTGAGCGCCGCGCCCGTCTTCGGGTCGATCGGATACGGCTGGCCCGTCTTCGGATCGACCTCGAGCGGCTGGTGAGTGACCGGGTTCAGTCCCTCGGCCGACTGCGGCTGAGTCTGCGGCGTCTCCGGCATCTTGGGCGTCTGCGCGGCGGCCGGGGTCGGTCCGGAACCGCCAGTGCTCGGCATTCCCGAGTCCTTGCCGCCGCCGGAGGACGACGGCGTGGTCTGCTGGCCGCCCCCGTCCGACTGCTTCCCGCCGCCCTCGTCAGCGGGCTTCGACGACGTGGTGAAGAGGTCCTCGCGGGCCTTGCCCAGCGAAGCGCCCAGCTCGTTCCACACCTGGTCGACGCTCGTGCGCGTGTGCTCGCAGACCTGTTGCCAGTTCGTGACGTGCTTGTCCATGAACCCGCAGAACCCGGCGAGCCACTTCTTGGCCCACTCCTGCCCGGCGTCCTTGGTGTCGTCACCGAGGTCGCAATTGTCGCTGTTGACGGTGTTCTTCAGGTCCTCCGGCATGAACCGAACGAAATGCTTGAAGTCGTCGTCGCTCGCGTTGCGCCCCATTTCGGCGACTCGGATCAACCGGTCGATGTCGCCGGGCGAGAAGTCGCCCTTGTTAGGGTACTCGGTGATGTAGTAGTCCTGCAGCCACTGGCATTTCGCCCGGATCAGCTTCGCGATCGAGGCGATGCTGCGGTCGATCAGGCCCGCCCCGTCCTTCAGGGTCTGCTCAACGGCCTTGGTGCCGTCGGTGATCCCTTTCCAGGACTGCTGAGCCGAATCCCGCGCGTTGCCCGACCAGTTGGCGAACACGGTCGCCATCCGGTTGTCCTGGTCCGCCGCGGCGTCCACAATGGACGCGTTGACGTCCGTCAGTTCCTTGGCAGCCGCCTTGAACTTGTCGAACGGGATGTCCCGCTGCTCGTCGAACGGGTCTCCGACATGCGGCTGGAACGGGTGCTCGGGAAGGTTCTGCGCGACAAGGCCGCGGGCACGATTGTAGAGCGGCAGCAGGTTCCGGAACGGCTGCAAACCCGAGACACCGAGGTCGAGGATCTCGTTCGAGTTCGCGACGCCCGGGTCGGTGTCAGTGTTCTTGGCACCCTGGTCTTTCAGCTTTTGCTTGTCGCCGTCGACTGCCTGCTGCTGTTTGTCCTGCGCCGCCTTCGCGCCTTTGTCGGCTTGCTCTTTCGCCTTGCCGTACCAATCGCGGACGTCGCCACCGCTCGACCACTCCCAGTCCATGTCCCCTTCGGAGATGGACAGCTTGTCCTTGTAGTAGTCGCGCCAGTGGTTGCGGTCTTCGTCGCTCTGGAAGCCGTAGCTCTGCGCTTCGCCGTCGTCGTCTTCGTCCTCGACGTAGTCGAAATAGCGAAGCGCCAGACCCCGTTTGGTGTTGCTGTCGACACTGGGGTCGTTCATCAACTGCTGGAACTCTTGGAAAGTCGGGATATCCCCGTTGCGCTCGGCCATCAGCGCTTGCCGCTCTTCGTGATGGAGTCCGAGCTGCTCGCCTCGTTGGCGGTGTACTTCTTGCTCGCCGACCCGAGGTTGTTCCCGAAGTCCTCAGACGCCTTCACGTAGCTGTCGACGCATTTGCCGACCGCTTCGATGCCGGTCTTGTACAGCTGGAACGAGCCGTGGTGCTTGCGCCCGAAGTCCGCCTCGGTGATCTGCAGCTGATTCAACGCGGGCAGCGTCGTCTGCAGCCGGTCCTTCGCCGCGTCCCGGACAAATCCGCCCGCCGTTTCCAGCATCTGCGGATCGACGTTCTGTCGGTTCCCCACGCTCGCCCCTCCTCGACTGCCGAGTGCTTCCGGACGTTGGACGCACGGAAGCCGTCGACAGTGCCGGACACTCGTCTACGGAATGTACCCGGAGAGTGACGAGGGGCGCAGCGATTCGGGCAGTTCGGTCAGGAGACCGCCGACACGACCCCGGCCAGCCGGTCCGCCGCCGCCTGGGCGGTGGAATGGGCCGGGGCTTCGACCATCACCCGCACCAGTTGCTCGGTTCCCGACGGGCGCAGCAGGACGCGGCCTTCCTCGCCGAGTTCGGCTTCGACCTCGCCGACCGCGTCGCGGACCTCGGCCGAGCCCGCTACCGCCGCTTTGTCCGCGACCGGGACGTTGACCAGGACCTGTGGCAGCCGGTTCATCACCGCGGCCAGTTCGGCCAGCGGTTTGCCGGTGGCGGCCATCCGGGCCATCAGCCGCATCGCGGTCAGCAGGCCGTCGCCGGTCGTGGCGTGGGCGGGGAGCACCACGTGGCCGGACTGTTCGCCGCCCAGGGCCAGGCCCGAGGCGCGCAACTCCTCCAGCACGTAGCGGTCGCCCACCGCGGTCGTGACGACCGTGATGCCGTGGGCCTTCATCGCCAGGTGCAGGCCGAGGTTGCTCATCACGGTCGCGACCAGGGTGTCCTTCACCAGCGCGCCTTCTTCGGCCAGCGCCAGCGCCAGGACGGCCATGATCTGGTCGCCGTCCACCAGTTCGCCAGCGGCATCGACAGCGACACAGCGGTCGGCGTCTCCGTCGTGGCCGATGCCGAGGTCGGCACCGTGTTCGACGACTGCCGCGCGCAGCAGGTCGGGGTGGTTCGAGCCACAGCTGTCGTTGATGTTGATGCCGTCCGGCTCCGCGTGCAGGGCCACGACCTCGGCGCCGGCCCGGCGGTACGCCTCCGGCGCGGCCGCGGACGACGCGCCGTTCGCGCAGTCCACCACGACCTTCAGCCCGGTCAGCGGATGCGGCGTCGCGGCGACCAGGTGCTCGATGTACTTGTCGAGCGCGTCGGGGACGTCGGTGACGCGGCCGACGCCGTCGCCGGTCGGGCGGGTGACGCCGGTCGCGTCGAGGCCGGATTCGATCTCGTCCTCGATGCTGTCCGGCAGTTTGTGCCCGCCGGCGGCGAAGAGCTTGATGCCGTTGTCCGGCATGGGGTTGTGCGAGGCGGAGATCATCACGCCGAGGTCCGCCTCCAGCGCACCGACGAGGTACGCGACGGCGGGCGTCGGGAGGACGCCGAGCCGCAGGACGTCCGCACCGGCCGACGCGAGGCCCGCCACGACGGCGGCCTCCAGCATCTCGCCGCTGGCACGCGGGTCACGGCCGACCACGGCCACCGGACGGTGCGAACGGTCATGGGCCGCCAGCACCCGGGCGGCGCTCGCCGCGACCGACAGGGCCAGCTCCGGGGACAGGTCGGCATTGGCCAGACCGCGTACCCCGTCGGTGCCGAACAGTCGAGCCATCTCGACCTCCTTGTCTTGATTCACCAGCCTCGGGGCGCGCCCGGCCTCGACAAACCTAGCGCCGGGCCCGGCGGGGGTGATCCCCTGCCCTACCCCAAGACAGTCGTGCCAGTGGCGAAGAACGCATCATCAGGCCCGGAAAACGCCGGAAGCGCCCATCCGATGGACGGATGGGCGCTTCCAGGGTTGCGCCAGGCGCGGAAATCAGCGCTTGGAGTACTGCGGAGCCTTGCGGGCCTTCTTGAGGCCGTACTTCTTCCGCTCCGTGGCGCGCGCATCACGGGTCAGGAAGCCGGCCTTCTTGAGGGCCGGGCGGTCGTCGGCGTCGACCTCGACCAGCGCACGGGCGATGGCGAGACGCAGCGCGCCCGCCTGGCCCGAGATCCCGCCGCCCTTGAGGTTGGCGAAGATGTCGAAGGAGTCCGGCTTCTCGACGGTCACCAGCGGCTCGCGGATGAGCTGCTGGTGCACCTTGTTCGGGAAGTACTGCTCGAGCGACTTGCCGTTGAGCTTGAACTCACCGGTACCCGGCACGACGCGGACGCGGACCACGGCCTCCTTGCGGCGGCCGACCGTCTGCGCGTTGCCACCGGCGGCACGCGACGGGCGCGGGGCGGCGGCGGACTCGCTGGTCGCCACGGCCTCGGCGGGGGTCTCGGTCGAAGCGACGACCTCGGTCTCGGTGCTGGTCAACTGTTCCTCACTCACTGCGCGACCTGCGCGATCTTGGTGATCTCGCGCGCCTGCGGCTGCTGCGCGGCGTGCGGGTGCTGCGGGCCGGCGTACACCTTCAGCTTCTTGGCCATGGCGCGGCCGAGCTTGTTCTTCGGCAGCATGCCCTTGACCACCTTCTCCACGAGGTGCTCGGGCTTGGTGTCGAGCAGCTCGCCGAAGGAGCGCTTCCGCAGACCGCCGGGGTAACCGCTGTGCCGGTACGCGAACTTCTGCTCGCGCTTGTTACCGGTGAGAGCGACCTTCTCGGCGTTGACGATGATGACGAAGTCACCGGTGTCCACGTGCGGGGCGTAGGTCGGCTTGTGCTTGCCGCGCAGCAGCGTGGCGACCTCGGTCGCGAGCCGTCCGAGCACGACATCCTCGGCGTCGATCACGTGCCAGGCACGAGTGACGTCGCCGGGCTTGGGGCTGTACGTGGGCAAGGGTCTACCTCGTCGTCATTGCGTGTGGGTAATGTGCGGGCCGAGCGCTGACGCGCCGCAACGCACAACGACATATGAAGATACCCCTGTGGTCCCGCCTGTTGTGCAGCGGGGGTGCGAAGACGCCTCGTCGGCCGGTCACAGCGTACCCGACCGGTTCCCGGAACCACCACGCCGCCGCGCGGGTCGTAGCAGGATGAGACGATTCCGACGCGCGGCCGCGCGAGCACGACGAGCATCTGGGGACAGCAGTTGAAGACACGAGCGAGGACGACCCGACCCGCACGGACGGTGTGCGCCGCCGTCGCTGTGCTGGCACTCGCGACGGCCTGCGGGCAGGCCCGCGCCGGAACCGCGCTGCCCGACGGCGACCAGGCCGCCGCGTACGTCGGCGCGAAGTTCGAGAAGGCCATGTCGAAGCTCGCGGACACGATCGTCGAGCCGCGCAATGTGACCAACTCCGCTGACCGGTACTTCAAGTTCGACGACAAGTACCTGCACAACATCGTCACCTCCGCGCGCACCGGCAGCCCGGAAAGCCGCATCGTGCACAACCGGTCGCAGAAGAACCCCAACGAGTTCCTCGACTCGTTCACCCCGGCCGACGGCGCCGTCGAGTACCTCTACCTCGGCCCGGCCTACAAAACGCTCGCGCCTACGCCGTGGGTCTCGATGCCCAAGCCGGAGGCCGGGCTCGTCCAGCCGTGCGCGTGGGGCGGGGTGCAGATCGCGTGCAAGATGGGCGACGCGGTCGACAGCGCGTACAAGGCGGACAAGAAAGCGCTGCGCGGCGCGAAGAGCTCCGCGGACGGCACCGAGCAGCTGACCGTGAACGTGCCGTTCCCGATCTTCCTCGACCGGCGCGTCGAACTGCTCCCGGACAAGGTGCTCAACCAGGTCGGGCCGGAACTGCGCAAGGCCGTCGTGCCGAGCACGATCACGCTCAAGCCGGACGGTTCGCTCGCCGCGTTCACCATGGGAGCCAAGTTCGAGGGCGACGGGCACAAGGTCGAACTGCGCTACGAGTTCAAGTTCACCGGAGAGGCCACCTCCTCGGACCTGCCGACGGTGCCGGACGCCTCGCAGGTCACCGTCCTCGCGGACGACGCGGCCAAACAGGACTTCTACCGCAGGCTCGGCGAACTGCAGGGGCGCTGATGCGCGCCGTTGCGCCGACCCCCGCGCCGACCGACCTCCGAGGTGAGCACCGATGACCCAGCCTCCCGACCAGCACCCGCAAGGGCAGCCGCAGTGGTGGCAGCCGGGGACGAACACGCCGCAGCAGCAGCCGGGCTACCCGTCCGAAGCGGACAGCTCCGGCTGGCAGGGCGGCCAGTGGGCGCAACCTCCGGCGCAGCAACAGTTTCCGCGGGCTCAGCATCCACCGGCGCAGTATCCGCAGCAGGGTTACCCGGCCCAGCCCTACGGTCAGCCGCAGAGCCAGCCGACGCCCGCGCCGTACGGCGGCCCCGGCCAGGCGCCCAGTCAGCCGACCCCAGTACAGCCGGGAAACCCTTACGGCGGCGGGTTCCAGCCGTCCGAGTACGGCGGTCTTGGCGCGTTTTCCTCAGCCAAGCCAGGGAAACCGCGGTCGAAGAAACCGTTCCTGATCGCGGTGGCTGTCGTGGTGGTGCTGGCTGCCGCGGCCGGGATCTCGTGGGCGACCGGAGTGTTCGCCGGGGACACGCTCGACCAGAAGTCGTTGCAGGAGGGCGTTTCCCGGGTTCTCAACGAGAACTACGGCGAGCCGGACGTGAAAAACGTCGCGTGCCCGTCGGGACAGACGATCGACAACGGCACCACCTTCGACTGCACCGTGCAGGTCGGCGGCCAGCCGAAGAAGGTGACCGTGCGGGTGCTCAACGACAAGCCGGAATATTCTGTCGGCGCACCGCACTGATCACCGGAGTTTCAGCGGAGGCGGCGGCCGTTCGCACGCTTACCGGCTAGCCAGAATATTCCGTCGGTGCCCCGCGCTCCCCCCGAAAAGCCTCTCCAGAAAACGAAAACGGCGGGCCGGCACCCGAAGGTGCCTGGCCCGCCGTGGTTTCGGAGCTTGGCTCAGAACAGGTTCTGCACCGAGCGGTCCGTCGCCTGGTAGCCGTCCGCGATCTGCGGCAGCACGGCGGCGATCTGCGCCAGAAGCTGGGTGAACTCGTCGAACTTCTGGTCCCACTCGTTCTGCGCCTGGATGTACTGGTCCTTCGCTTCACCGGTCCAGCTGTGGGTCAGCGGGTTGAGGTCGCTCTTCAGGTTGTCGAAGAGGGTCTTCAGCTCGCCGCCGGTGGCGGTGCAGTCCTCAGCGGCGCGGTGGATGGTACCCGGATCAACAACAATGCGGCCGTCAGGCATGTCGAACTCCCGTCAGAAGAAAGAATGAAAGATGAAGGCGAATCTGGTACGGAAAAGAACTGGATCAGCCGAGAACGCCGAAGCCCTTGTTGAGCGAGTTGATGTGCTCGTGCTGAGCCGCCTCGCTCTTGGCGTAGGTGGATCCCGCTTCCTGGAGCAGCTCACCGATGCGGTGCAGCGCGTCGTTCAGGCCGCGACCGCAGTCGTCAAAGCGGCGCATGACGTTGTCGAAGGCACGCTGGGCGTCGCCTTCCCAGCCCGCGCGGGTCGCTTCGATGTTGGAGCGCAGGTCGCTCAGGTTCTTGTTCATCCGGCTGGTCGCGTCGACGACGCGCCCTTCCGCCGCGGTGAATTCCTTCGGATCCCCAGTGAAACCGCCAGCAGCCATGGGAGCTACCCCCTTCGTCAGTGGTTGTGCGCGCCGGCTGGTGTTTCCGGCACTGCACCTACGACGAAGACATTGCCAGTTCGGTTCACACTTGTCGCGACTTCTTCGCAAGTAGTTGCTTGCGTGAACGCGCCATCGGGGAACCGCCCGGCAACGGCCGGGTTAACGGCTTACTGATGACCACGAAAAAACCTTGTCCACCAGCGTGGTTAGCACACGCACAGCCGGTTCCCGGGAATTTTCAGGAGCCCCGGCTCATGATTCGCGACTGCGAAAAGTCCTCGTCCTCTTCACCCGTCCGTGTCTGTTCGGGCGAAATCTCGGGACGAACGGGAACCGGCTCGGGCGCCACGGGCTCGGCGGGCATCGGCAATCCGCGGGCCGCGCGGAACCGCCGGGCGGCCCCGCGCAACGCGGACGGCGCGGGTTCCGCGGCGCCGGAAAGCCGCCGCCTGCCGAACTCCTTCAGCAATTCCCGGTTTTCGCTGCGATGCCGTTCGCTGCGCGCGAGCGCGGTGCCCGCGACGCGGCGCGAGAAGGTGACGGCGTCCTGTCCCGCTCGGGTGAAGGCCGCCGGCGCGGATTCCGGTTCGGACGGCACAGGCGCTCGCTCCTTCAGCTGGTGATCTTCAGCGTGCGCACCACTTGCTCGCACGCGGCGTCGACGCGCTGCTGCACCGCGGGTGATTGGTACTGGCAGCCGACGTGCACGCGGATCCGCCCCTGCACGAGCACATACCAGCGGACGGTAATCCGTTCCGGTTTGCTCTCGACGTAGCCGATCACGTTCCGGCCACCGTAAGTCAGATCGGGGCTGAACGCAGTGTAGTTCGCGTTTCCGCTGACCCCGGACCGCAAAGCGTCGACGAGTTTCTGCCGGTCGGCCGTCGCGTCGTAGTCCATCACGAACTCCTGCGCGAGCACGAGATCGTTGCCTTTGTCGGCGTCCTGCGGATGCAGGATGACCTGCCGGTCGGCGACCTCGTCGGTGGTCTGGACCCAGTCGCTCGGCGCGACGAGGCTGAAGTCGTATTGGGAGAACGAACGGCCTTGTTCCGAGCTGTCCCCGCTGCTGACGAAGTACCCGACTCCGCCCGCGATCAGCGCCACGACCGCCACCGCCGCGGTGATCAACCACAGCCGACGGCGTTTCTTCGCCTTCCCGCCGGAGTCGCCCGGCGCGTCCGCGCTGGGAACGGCGAACGCCCCGTTCCCGGAACCGTTCTGCCCCAAGGAGTTCTTGCCCGGTCCGGTCTGCAATGGACTCGGACCGGCGGGCGCCGCGACGCCGAACGGCGCGCTCTGCGGTCCCCTGGCCGGATCGGCGGACGAGAACCCGCGCGGCGGCAATGGCTGCGCCGGAGCGTTCCGCGGCGGCGCGTTCAGTGCGTTCGGCAAATTCGGCGCATTCGGCGCCGGAGGCGGACCGCGGCGGATCGGCGCGTCCCCGCGGACGATCTCGGTGCGGTGCTCGGATTGTCCCGGGATCGACGAACCGGGCAGCACGCCGGTGCGGTCCGGTTCCAGCAGCACCGCACGGAGCGCGCCGCGGGCCACGACCGTCTCCGGCTGGTCCAGGCTCGTCGGCACCACGCCGGTGCGCTCGTGCACGAGCCGGGAGATCATCGGGATCCGGCTCGAACCGCCGACGAGGAAGATCGCCGCGAGCTGCTTCGGACGCAGGCCGGAATCCGCGATCGCGGCGCTGGTCAGCTCGACCACCCGGCCGAGCGGAGCCCCGATCAGCCGTTCCAGGTCCACCCGCGTCACGTGCGCGTCCGCGAACGGCGGCGGCAACGGCACATCGGTGTACGTGTGCCGCGACAGCGTTTCCTTCGCGCCGCGGACGTCCTGGCGCAGCACCCGGCGCCGCCGGCGCTCAGCCAGCTCGCGGCCCTCGACGAGTTGCTGCCACGCCTGCGGATCGGTGCCGGACACCAGCGACCCGACGTGCTCCAGCAACGCCTGGTCGATGTCGGCCCCGCCGAAGCTCGGATCTCCTCGCGTGGCCAGCACCTGGAACCCGCCCCGCTGCGGCGGCGCACCCGGCACTCGGGCCGCGCGCGCGGCCTCCGGCGACCGCTGGACGACGCTGACGTCTACCGTGCCGCCGCCGAGATCGAGCACCGCCAGTGCGTCGCCAGGACGGCCGGAGAACTCGACCGTCCGACCGCCCGGCGAGACCTCCGGGGCGAAGGTGGCCGCGTGGTACACCGCCGCGGCCACCGGTTCCGGCACCAGCGCCACCTCGCGCGCCAGCCTGCCCGCGGCCTGGCGCAGCAGCCGGGTGCGGATCGCGCCCCAGTCCGCCGGGTGGGTGAGCACCAGCAGATCCACCTCGACGTCGCCCGCGACGCGCCGCGCCTCGGCGACCGCCCGGTCCAGCACGGCGTGCACGACGTCGATGACCCGCAGCACCGAATCGCCGAGCAGCAGATCGCCCTCGTCGATCCGCCGCTTCGGATTCGGCTCGTACCGCGACGGGTCGACGGCAGCCTGCCGCTCGGCCTCCTGGCCGACGAACAGGGTGCCGTCGGACGCCGCGTACACCGCCGACGACATCAGCGGCTGCCCGTCGATCACCACGACCTGCGGCTCGCGGCCGTTGACCGACAAGACGACGCAGGTGCTCGAGGTCCCGAAGTCGACCGCGACCCGCACCGTCACCGGGCACCCCTTCCGTCAGCCGCGACGGCTCCCCGGTCGGTCAGTCGGGCTGGATCCACGACACCTGCACGAGCTGCTTCCCGTTCTTGCGGCTCAGCATGTTGCCCCGGCCCGGAGGCATGGCGCTCGGCCGGATGTTGCCGATCAGGTTGCCCTCGTCGCGAGAACCGTTCATCACCATGCCGGTGGCCGCGAGCTCCTTGAGCTTGCCGATGACCGGGTCGTACGCCGCCCGCGACGCACCACCGGTGCGCCGGACCACGATCAAGTGCAGGCCGACGTCCTTCGCCTGGGCGAGGAACTCCGACAGCGGCTTGAGCGGGTTGGTGGACTGCGTCGCCACCAGGTCGTAGTCGTCGACGAGGACGAACAGCTCCGGACCGGTCCACCAGGACCGGGTCTTCAGCTGTTCCTGGGTGACGTCCGGACCCGGCAGCCGCCGCGTCATCGACCCGTGCACGTCCTGGACCATGCTGTCCAGCTGCGCCGACGACACGGCGTAGCCGAGCAGCGAATCGCCCTCCAGGAACCCGAGCATCGTGCGCCGGTAGTCGACCAGCAGGATCACGGCCTCCTGCGGCGTGTAGCGCTCGGTGATGCCGCGCGCGATCTGCCGCAGCAGGTTCGTCTTGCCGGACTCGCCGTCGGCGAACGCGAAGAAGTGCGGGTCCGCGTCGAAGTCCAGGTAGATCGGCTGCAGGTCTTCCTCGTTGACGCCGATCGGGACGAGCTTCGTGTCCCGCTTCTGGTCGATCCGCAGGACCTCTTCGTAGGTGATCATCTCCGGCAGCAGACGCACCTGCGGAGCCACCCGGCCGCGCCACGCGCCGCGGATCTTCGCGACCGCGTCCGCGACGCCCGCCGCGACCGTCTCCGGATCGCTCGACCCGTCGATCCGCGGCAGACCGGTGAGCAGGTGCAGCTTGTCCCGGGTGAGGCCGCGTCCCGGCCGGCCTGCCGGGACGTTGACCGCGATCCGGCGGTCCATTTCGGACTCCGTCGGGTCACCGAGGCGCAGCTCGAACCGCGTGCCGAGCATGTCCTTGATCGCGGGCCGCAGGTCGGCCCACCGGTTCGCCGAGATGATCACGTGCACGCCGTAGGCCAGACCCTGCGTGGCCAGCCGCGTGATCGACGTCTCCAGCTCCTCGAAGTCGTCGCGCAGCGCCCGCCAGTTGTCCACGATCAGGAACGCGTCGCCGAACGCGTCCTGCTCCGGCGTGATCTCGCCGCGGCGCTTCCGGTTGCGGAACTCCGTCATCGAGTCGACGCCCAGCGCGCCGAACCGGCCTTCGCGCTCGGTCAGCAGCGTGGTCAGCTCGGCCACGATCCGGCGCGCCTTGTCCGGCTCGCGCCGCGCCACCGCGACCCCGCCGACGTGCGGAAGGTCCGCGAGACCGGCGAGGGTACCGCCACCGAGGTCGAGGCAGTAGAACTGCGCTTCCTCGGGGGTGTGGGTGAGCGCCATCGACATGATCAGCGTCCGGAGCATCGTCGACTTGCCCGACTGCGGGCCGCCCGCGATGACACCGTGGCCCTGCGCACCGGAGAAGTCCGCCCACAGCAGGTCGCGCCGCTGCTCGTACGGCCGGTCGACGATGCCCATCGGCACCTGCAGCCTGCCGTTGCCGAAGAACCCGACCGGGGACAGACCGCGGTCGTCGGTGGGGTTGAGGTTCGGCAGCATCGTGTCGAGCGAGTTCGGCTCGTTCAACGGCGGCAGCCACACCTCGTGCGCCGGCGGGCCCTGCCCGACCAGGCGGCCGACGATGACGTCCAACTCGCTGGGCTCGACAGCTTCTTCGGACTCCTGCTGTTTCGGAGCCTCTTCCTCGACGACCGGTTCCGGCTCGGGTTCCTTCGGCAGTTCCACGAAGTCCGGCACGAACAGCTGCGGCCGCTTGTCCGCACGCACCACCGTGGCGGCCGGACCGGCCGCCTTGATGCCCGCGGGCCGGTACGGGCCCGAAACGTAGGAGGCCTTGAACCGCACCAGGGTCGAGGTGTCGTACTTCAGGTAACCGCCACCGGGGACCGACGGCAGTTCGAACGCGTCCGGCACGCCGATCGCCGCGCGGGATTCCGCCGCGGAGAACGTCTTCAGGCCGATCCGGTACGACAGGTGGGAGTCGAGACCGCGCAGCTTGCCCTCTTCCAGCCGCTGCGACGCGAGAAGCATGTGCATCTGCAGCGACCGGCCCAGCCGGCCGATGGCGACGAACAGGTCGATGAAGTCCGGCTTCGCCGCCAGCAGTTCGGAGAACTCGTCACAGACGATGAACAGCGCGGGCAGCGGGTCGAGGTCGGCGCCGTTCTCGCGGGCCTTCTCGTACTCCCAGACGTTCTTGAAGTTACCGCCGTTTTTCAGCGCTTCCTGGCGGCGGTTCATCTCGCCGGCCAGCGCGTCCTTCATGCGGTCGACCAGCGTGACCTCGTCCGCGAGGTTGGTGATGACCGCGGACACGTGCGGGGCCTTGTCCAGGCCCAGGAACGTCGCACCACCCTTGAAGTCGACGAGGACGAAGTTCAGCGTGCTCGACGAGTGCGTGGCCAGCATGCCCAGCACCAGCGTGCGGAGGAACTCCGACTTGCCGGAACCGGTCGCGCCGATGCACAGGCCGTGCGGGCCCATGCCCTCCGCCGCGGCTTCCTTGATGTCCAGTTCCACCGGCTGGCCGTACTCGCCGACGCCGAACGGGACGCGGTAGCGGTCGCGGATCGGCCGGGGCCGCCACGCCTGCTGGACGTCGAACGTCATCGGGTCGCCGGGGATGCCGAGCAGTTCCAGCAGCGACGGGTTGGACAGCAGCGGCTCTTCCTCGCTGACGTCAGCTCCGCCGCCCCCGCCGACGCGGTACGGCGCGATGAGCCGGGCCAGCGCCTCGACCTCCACGACCGACAGCGAGTCCGGACGGCCGAACCACTCGACCCCGCCGGCGCTGCGCGCGCCGAGCCGCTCCTCCTCGACCACGAGCCGCAGGCCGCGCCGCGCGGCGAGGTTGCCGATCGAATCGGAAAGGTCGACCAGGGTGACCCCGACCAGGCCCTCCTCGAGGATGATCTGCTCCTCGCGGGTGACCTCGGCGTCGTCGATGATGATCACGACGTGCGGCTGGTCCGGCGCGGGCGTCGCGTTCCGGGAGAACCGCTGCCGGTCGCGCAGCTCCTCGTCCAGCCAGTCCTCGATCTGCTTGAGCGAGCCCGCCATCATGCGCAGCTGGCCGATGCCGTCCGACAGCGTGGGGTGCTGGGTGTGCGGGAGCCACTTGGCCCACTCCCACTCCTCCTTCGCCCGGCCCGCGGTCGCGACCGCGATCATCACGTCGTCCGGGCTGTGGAAAGCCACCAGCTGGGCCAGCATCGCGCGGGTCAGCGCCCGGGTGCGGTGGCGCTCGCCCTGCATGCTGACCGCCGCGAACCCGCGGAGGGTGATCTGGGTGGGCAGGTCCGGCACGATCGAGTGCGCGCGCACGAACCGGCGCAGCGCGAGCGTGGCGATCGGCTCCAGTTCGTCCACCGGGCCGGTCTGGGGCGGGACCAGCCGGGTGGCGAGACGGTGCGAGCTCCGGCCGACGCGCAGGTGCAGGAAGTCCTGGTCGTTCTGCCTGCGCTCCCACATCCGGCGGCTGGCCGCGAGCGACCACAGCGACTGCGGATCCGGGTGCACCCATTCGAGCGCGGCGCGCTGGTCGACCATCGCCTCCCGGGCACGGTCGCGCATCTGGCCGAGATACCGCAGGTAGTCCTTGCGGTCCTCGTCCATCTCGGCCTTCTTCTGGCCACCGCCCTTGCCGCCGCCTCCGGCGAGCATGCCGACGGTGCCCATCAGCATCATGCCGCTCATCATGATCGTGGTCGGGTTTTTCCCGCCCATGGTGAACATGAAAACCATCATCCCGAGCGACGCGAAGATCATCACGCCCGGAATCGCCTTGGCGACGATGTTGCCCGGGATCGTGCGGGGCACCTCGGGCGGCGGCTCGAGATGCACCTCGCCGCCGGGCGGGCGCGGCGCGGCCAGCCGCGGCGACTTCTTGAACTGCAGCGTGCTCATCTCGAAGGACCCCTCTATTCCTGCTCGACGCCTGCACCCGGGTGCGCGGGACAACCTATCGAACGTCGCCCCGGAAATCCGGCCAACTCCAGGATCGGCACCTCGCACCCCCTCCGCGGGCCCCGGCGGGACCCGTCCTCCGACTGCGCCCGAGTGTAAGGACCGCCACCGACAGTTATCGGACCAGGCGGACGAACCCGCTGGTCGATCTGGCCCAACCCGGCCTGGACGGGTACTTTCGCCGATGATTTGCGGAGACGCGCTGAAACCTGTCACCAGGTTCGGTATAAGTTCCCCCGGGAGCTGACTCTTCAGAGCGGGGGATCTAGTGGCAACGGGCACGACGGTATTCAGCAGGGTCACGGTGGTCGCACCGACGACACGCATCGACGTCGCGCTTCCGGCCGACGTGGCGGTGGCCGACCTGCTGCCCATGCTTCTGGAGATGGCCAAGGAGGTCACTCCGGACGGCGGGGCCCGGCACGGCGGATGGGCGCTGGCCAAGCTCGGCGACGCCCCGCTCGACCCGAGCCGGACGCTCGCGTCCCTCGGCGTGGTCGACGGCGAGCTGCTGCAGCTGCGCAAGCGCAACGAGAACCCGCCGCCGCCGATGTACGACGACGTGGTCGACGCGATCGCGGAGTCCGATCCGGACACCTTCCGTCCGTGGACCAAGGAAACCGCGCGCCGGTTCGGCCACGCGGCGGGCGGGCTCGCCCTGTTCTTCTCCGCGCTGGCCCTGTTCTTCAGCGGTTCCCTCTACGGCGGTTCCGCGCTCGGCCCGGCGATCGCGGGCGGCCTCGGCGCCATCGCCTGCGTCGCGGTCGGCGCCACGCTCGCCAAGGCCTACCAGGCCGAGGCCACCGGCGTGCTGATCGCCTCCGCGGGCGGCCTTCCGCTGGCGTTCGTGAGCGGGTTCTACATCGTGCCCGGACTGTCGGTGCGGGCGAACCTGCTGCTCGGCGCGGTGCTGGTGCTGATCGTCTCCGCGGTCTGCATCCTCGTGGTCGGCGCGGGCATCCGGGTGTTCATCGCCACCGCCACCGCGGGCGTGTTCGGCGCGCTCGCCTTCCTCGTCGCGACGCTCGTGACGAGCGCCGACACCTCGTCGGTCGCGGCGGGCACGGTCGCCGTCGCGCTGGGCTGCATCTCCTTCCTGCCGCGCGCCACCATCTGGCTCGCCAAGCTGCCGCTGCCGTACGTGCCGAGCACCGCCGAGGAGCTGAAGGAAGACTCCGGCTTCCCGGACTACCAGGCGATCGAGCAGCGCACCGCGGTCGCGCACGACTACATGACCGGCCTGATGATCGGCTGCGGGGCCACGACGGCCGTCGCGGCGGTCCTCGCGGCCACCGCGCCGAACGTCTTCGGCATCATTCTCGGCGTCGTCGCCACGCTGGTCCTGCTGCTGCGCGCCCGTGCCTACGCCAACGGCGCGCAGGCCATCGCGCTGCTCACCACCGGCATGGTCGCCGGGGCGGGCATCCTGCTCGGCTGGCTGTTCTTCTCCGCCACCGCGGAGCAGCGGCTGCTGTACGTCTTCGGCGCGCTGATCCTGATCGCCGCGGCCGCTCTCGTGGTCGGCGTGATCTTCCCGGACCAGCGCTTCTCGCCGCCGCTGCGGCGCACCGTGGAAATCATCGAGGCGATCTGCATCGCCGTGGTGCTGCCGCTCGCCCTCGGCGTGATGGACCTCTACTCGACGCTGCGCCACCTCAACCTCAAGTGAGCCGCGCGATGGGCTCCCGACGTACTTTCTCCCGCAGGCTCGGCGTTCCCGGCCGGGCCGGGGTGGCGTTGTTCGCCGCCGGGCTCGGGCTGATGTCGCCGTTCGCCGCCGCTCCGGCGTCGGCGCAGACGGCGGACGCGCCCGCGGGCACCTGGGCCACCCCGCCGCCGCTGGGTCCCGGCGACGCGCCGCCCGCCGACAGCGGCCACCCGGACACCACGTACAAGAAGAAAAACGAATGCGTCCAGCGCAGTCTCGGGCAGGACGTCAAGATCAACTTCCGCCCGTGGGGCCAGGACTACCTGCAGCTGGACCGGGCGCAGCAGATCGTCCGCGCGGCGACCGGATCCGTCGGCGGCAACCAGAAGGTCGCGGTGATCGACACCGGCGTCACGCCGCATCCGTGGTTCCAGGACCGGGTGGAGAGCGGCGGGGACTACGTCGCCACGCCGGACAACGGCGCGCAGCCGGGAATGCAGGACTGTGACGGCCACGGCACCGAGGTCGCCGGGATCATCGCGGGCAACCCGAAGGATCCGCAGGTCGGCTTCATCGGCGTGGCCCCGGACGCGCGCATCGTGTCCTACCGCCAGCTGAGCGAGAACTACGCCAAGGACGACAGCCCGCAGCAGCCATCGGCTCCCCCGTCCGGCGGGACCGGCGCACCGCCGTCGGGCGGTGAGAGCCAGCAGCCCCCGGCTGGCGGCAGCAGCAACAGCCAGTTGCCCCCGTCCTCGGGCGGCGGCACCGGCAGCGGCAGCGGCACCGCGCCCCAGCAGGACAACAAGGGCGACAGCCGGGATCTGGCGAAGCAAGGCACCGCGGGCACGCTGAACACGCTCGCGCAGATCATCCGCGGCATCGCCGACACTCACCGCGCCGGCGTGATCAACATGTCGGTCGACCACTGCCGTCCGGGCACCGCGCCCGGCGACATCCAGGAGGGCGAGCGCAAGGTACAGGCCGCGGTGCGTTACGCGGCCGACAACGACATCGTGGTCGTCGCGGCCGCGGGCAACGTCTCGGAAAACTGCCCGCAGAACGACCAGGCCGACCCGAACAAGCCGAAGTCGATCGTCACCCCGCCGTGGTTCTCCGACGACGTGCTCTCCGTCGGGGCCATCCAGGAGGACGGCGGCGTCGCGCCGTTCAGCGTGCACGGCCCGTGGGTCGGCGTCGCCGCGCCGGGCACCAAGATCGTGTCGCTCGACCCGGCGGAGCATTCGAACGGACTCGCGAACCTCACCATCGCGAACGGCAACCCGTCGCCGATCCAGGGCACCAGCTTCGCCGCGCCGTACGTGGCGGGCGTCGCCGCGCTGGTCCGCTCGATGTTCCCGCACATGAAGGCGCGCGACGTGGTGAAGCGGCTCAAGGCGACCGCGCAGCACCCGGCCGCTCCTGGCGGGCGCGACAACTTCGTCGGCTACGGCGTGATCGACCCGGTGGCCGCGCTCACCGCGAACCTGCCGGGCGACACCGGCAACCTGTCGCTGCCGAAGCCGGTGGTGCAGGAGGCCAAGCTGCCGCCTGCCGACGGCATCAGCTCGACCCCGATGATCGTCGCGCTCGCCGGCACCGGCGGCGGGGTGGCGGCGCTGCTGATCACGCTGTTCGTGATGCACACGATCCGGCGGAACCGCGCCAGATCGTCGCCCCCGACGAAATAGGCACCCTGCACCTCGGTGCTCGGCCTGTCAGCTCAAGTCGCTGACCTTGCACCGGTGCCAGAAAAGGGGCCGCTTCCCGCGATCGCAGCGGGGAGCGGCCCTTTTTTGCGGACCGGGTTCCAGGCCCGCAAAAGGCCGCTCACCGCTGATGTCGCGGCGGCGGCCTCCCAGGTCACTTTCCGGGTTTCGACGGCTTCCCGTCCTTCTCCGGCCGCCGCGCGGGCGGGTCCTGGCCGATCACCGGCGGCGTCACCTGCGCGGGCTCGCCGAAGATCTCGGACGTCTTCGCCGCCGTGCGCTGCCGCGGCTTGTGCTGCGAACTGCCGCCGCCACCGCCTCCGCCGCCCATTCCGGCGAAGCCCATCATCGGCATCATCGACGTGCCCGAGCCCTGGTTCGCCGCCGCGGGCTGCGCGGCCGGGGCGACCGGCTCGACGGGCGGGACGCCCGCCTGGCCTTGCTCCAGCCGCGGGTCGGCACCGGTTTCCTTGCCCTGATGGGAATTCTCCGCGGCGGACGGGCTCACCGAATCGTCCGAAGAGGACGCCGAAGAGGCCACAGTGGACTCCCCGGCAGCGGCCGGACCGGTTCCCGCGGGTGCGTCGGCGTCGTGCAGCCGGAACTGCTGCGCCGGATAGTGGTGCCGCAGTTCGATGCTCGACGGGCTCCCGGCCGGTGCGTCCACTCCGGAGCACAACCGGCCGAACTCGCGCAGGACGTCCTCCGCGGCCTCGTGCAAGGACTTCAGCGACTGCTCGGTCTCCCGCATCTGCGACCGCGCCCGGGAGGCGCCGCCCTTGGGCAGCATCGCCGATTCGGACAGCAGATCAGCCGCGTCGACCAGCACCTCCTCCGCCGCGCCGGTGATCTTGCGCAGCGATTCGGTGAGCTGGTCGATCGAGTCGGCGAGCGCGTCGAGCGCGTCCTCCGCGCCTTCGCTCGCGGCGCGGATTTCACCCAGATAGGCGACAAACGCGTCCGCGTCGGGACCGGACCACGACGCGTCGATCCGGCCGAGGTCCTCCGCGAGGTCCGTGGACACCCTCGCCGCCGTGCGGGCCGCGGCGCGCAGGCTCTCGGCCTCCGCGTCCAGCTCCTCCCAACGGCCGGTAAGCGGCCGGTAGTAGGCGGCGACCGGATCGGTCACGCCGAGCTCGCGGGCGAGCTCGGCCACGTACGCCAAAGACGGCTCCGTCACGAGATCCTCCCGGCGCGCTCGATCCGCTCGGCCGCGTCGGCGTCCCGCTCGGCGTGGCCGGTGGTGAGCTGCTCCAGCGCCGCGGTGACCGACCGCAGTGCGGCCACCCCGGCGGTGAGCTGGCCGCGCAACGCCTGCGAGGCCTGTGCGTACGACTCCGGCACGCCCAGCCGCGCGGCCGCCTCGCCGTACGCCTCGGCGGTGGTCGTTCCCGCGCCCACCTCGCCCGCGGCGGCCTCCAGTTCGTCGGCCGCCCGCGCGACTTTGGCCGCGTAGCCGCCGACGACCGCGCCGTCGATCCGCACGGCGCTTGTTCCCGGACTGCTTCCCGGCGCTGCCACGTTCAACCCTCCGCTCACCCGGCTATGTCCGAGTGTGACGGACGGAACCCGCCGTCAGTTCCCGGCAGGTTGCTGCTGTCCGGCCGCCTGCTGCTTGTACGAGCCCGCGTTCGGATCGATCGGCACCGAGTCGAACTGCTTCATGACGTTCTGCACGTTCAGCGACGCACCGGTCGGCAGGAGCCCGATGATCGACTCCGGTGCGGGCAGCCGGTTGTTCAGCCCCAGTTCCTCCGCGGTCGCCGCGTCCGGAACGCCGTAGCGGATGCCGCGGTCGGAGATCAGCTGGATCGGGCCCTTGCCGAAGGTCTTTTCGGATTCGGTGGCCGACTGCACCACCGCGCCGTACCCGGTCGGCATGTAGAAACCGGTGATCGGCACGCCGTTCGGGCCGGTGTTGCTGACGCTGATGATCTTCGAAGTGCCGTCGGCGTTCTTCTCGACCGGAATCTGCTTGTTGACGTAGACCGAGGTGTGCGCCTGGGTGTGGTCGGCGCTGAGCGTCCACCCGAGGCACGCCACCGGGGTGGGAACGGCGTCGAGGACGGTCGGGACGACCTTCGGATAGGTGTCGACGTCCACGTAGTCAGGGTCGCCGTTCTGCAGCACCTTAACGTTGTTGATCTTGTCGAGAGTCAGGGTCGGCGTGATGGCCGAACCGCCGCTCTTGGCCGTGCGCACGATGTCCGCGACGGCGGGCGACACCTTCTGGATGCCGCTCTTGGCGATGAGCCAGAACTCCAGCGCGCCGCCGGAGGGCTGGGTCGAGAAGACGCTGCCGACGGTCAGGCCGTCGAAGTTGTTCGACGGCGCCGTGTTCTCGCCGGCCACCAGCGGCGGCACCAGCTTGGTGACCTCGGGGATCGCGTTGAGCAGGGCCTGCGACACCTTGCGCGACTTCGTCGGCAGATGCAGCGCGGCCCGCACCGGGTCGCTGCTGCCGGACGGCACCTCGGCGCGCACGGTGTTCGCGTTCGGGTGGCTCTGCGTCGCGGGCAGCCGGTAGATGAGATACGTCTTGCCGTTGCCCGTGTCGCCGAGCAGCGCCTGGTTCTCCTGCAGCTCGGTGCCGAGCTTGTCGATGCCGGCGATCACGTCCGTGTTGGTCTTGTTGACCGAGTCCTGCTGCGGCAGCGACGGGTCGAGCACGACCTCGTCGCACACCGCCCAATTGGGCGCAGTCCGCTGGTCCATCGACGGGAGCAGCTGCGGGCCGTCCGGGATGCCGGTGAGCTTCTCGCGCGGCATGTTCTTCAACTGTTCATCCGAGACGACAGTCGGGTTCTTCGCCTCGGCCGCCTGCTGCTGGCCGCCTTGGCCGCCCTGCTGTCCCTGTCCGCCCTGCTGCTTCTGCGCCATGAGGATCAGCCGCGCCGACGCGAGGTTGAACGTCGGGATCAGCCGCGCCGGATTCCCCGTGACGACATACACAGTGCCGGACTGCTCGCCGATCACGATGTTGTCCGACGACGGCACCGACGGCGCGGGGCTCAACAGGCCCCACAGCACGAAGACGACGGCGCCCAGCACACCGAGGATCACGCCGACCGCGGTCGCGCGCCCGTGGGAGCGCATCGGGTCGTGCAACATCACCGCGTCGCGGCGGACCAGCGCGGACTGCATCCGGCGCAGGACGAACTTGTATGCCTGAACCTGAGACTTAGTCGTGGGTGTTGATGGCATTCTCGACCTACAGTCCTCCCCGTCGCGGTACGGTTCCGCAGGATAGCCGTACGGGGACCGTCTGGTGTGGGGTTTCTACCAACTCCGGTTAGGGTCAGGCATCCCGGGACCGGCTTTCCGGGTACGCAGCACTCACGAGGGGAAGAGAACGCGCGGATGTCCGTCAGCACGCCTCCACGTCCGCCTGGTCCGCAGGGGCCGCCGCCGCCTCCCGGGGGACGCCCCCCGGGCCCGCCGCAGCGGCCCGGAAGAACCGGCGGCCCCGGCGCGGCTCCCGGCGGACCCGGCATGCCCCCTCGCACTCCCGCTCCCGGCGGCCCGGGCGGTCCCGGCGGACCTGGTGGTCCCGGACGCCCCGGCGGACCGGTCACCCCCGGGCCCGGCGTTCCCAAGCCCGGCGGCCCGGGTGCTCCCGGGGTTCCCGGCGCTCCCGGTCCCGGTGGGCCCAAGCCCGGTGGTCCGGGCGGTCCCGGCGGTCCCGGCGGGCCCAAGCCTCCTCCCGGCGGTCCCAAGCCCGGCGGGCCTGGCGGTCCGGGCGGCCCCACCGGCCCGAGGACGGGACGTCCTGGCGGCGGACCTAACGGTCCGCGCCCCGGCGGTCCCGGCGGCAACGGTCCCGGCGGACCTGGTGGTCCAGGCGGACCCGGTGGACCTGGTGGACCTGGCGGCGGCGGTCCCGGCGGCCCGGGCGGCCCCGGCGGCGGCGGGCCTGGCGGCCCCGGTGGTCCTGGTGGTCCCGGCGGCCCTGGCGGTCCGAACAGCGGCGGCGGCCCGGAAAACAGCGAACCCGCACCGACCGGCGGCGGCGCCGCGACCGCGCTCCGGATGGCCCCGCCCTCGCGGCGGCGCTCCGGCGGCATCTCGCTCGGCCCGCTGCCCGTGGTCAACCTGGTCGTGCTGGAAGTCGGCGTCGCGATCGGACTCGTGCTGCTGGCGATCAACATGCAGCTCAAGTACGTCGCGATCGGTGTCGCGGCGGTCGGCCTGATCCTCGCCTTCCTGCGGGTGGGCGGGCGCTGGTTCACCCAGTGGCTCGCGCTGACGCTGCGGTACCGGTTCCGCTCGCACGGCCGCGTGGCGACCCCTCCGCCGCCGACCAGCATCGAGGAACTCGCCGAGGAAAGCGCGGTCACCGGCCCGGAGGACGCGCGCGTCAGTCTCTTGCGGCTGGCCGTGCCGGACCTCGTGGTGGCGCACGCCGTCGACCACGAACGGCAGGAGGTCGGCATCGCCTGGAACGACGGGACGTGGACCGCGGTCCTGCTCGTCGAGCCGATGCCGGCGATGATCTCCCAGGCGGGCGGCGCTCCCAGCCTTCCGCTGTCCGCGCTCGCGCCGTGCCTGGAAGACCGCGGCGTGCTGCTGGACTCCATCCAGATGATCTGGCACAGCTACCCGGGTTCGGCCGCGATGCCCGCGGACGCCCCGGCGCTCAGCTCGTATCTCGAGGTGCTCGGCCCGCTGCCCGCGGCCGCCCGGCGGACCACGTGGATCGCGGTCCGGCTCGACCCTCGGCGCTGCCCGGAGGCGATCCGGGAACGCGGCGGCGGCGTCGTCGGCGCGCACCGCGCGATGATCGGTGCGCTGTCGCGGGTGCGCAACGCACTGGAGTCCCAGGGCGTGCCGACCCGGCCGTTGGACCCGGACGAGCTGCTGCGCGCCAGCATCTCGGCGGCCGAGCTCACCGCGGTCGCCGGTTCGAACGAGAAGGTCAGCCTGCAAGAGAGCTGGACCGGCGTCACCGCGGCAGGCATCGGGCACTCCAGCTACGCGATCACCGGCTGGCCCAAGGGCAAGATCAGCGGCAGCCTCAACGGGCTGACCAGCGTGCGCGCGCTGTCCGCGACGGTCGCCATGGCGATCTCGCCGTCGGCGGACGAGGGCCGCATCGGCCTGCGCGGCGTGGTGCGGCTGAGCGCCCGCAACCCGCGCGAGCTGGACGCCGCCGACCAGCGGCTGCAGAGCATCGCGGAGCGGCTGGACGTCGACCTGACCCCGATGAAGGGCATGCAGATCTCGGCGTTCTCCGCGACGCTGCCGATCGGAGGGACCGCATGAGCGCCGCTCGCAAGCGAATCATCGTTATTCATGCCGTCGTCTCCCGGGCGACCAGCGTGAAACTCCTTAAGGAGGCGGCGGCATGAGCACGCGAGTTCGTGACGCTGGCCAGAACAACGGCGTCGCTCCGGAGTTCACGGTCGACCCGGCCATGCTCGACGCGATCAGCCCGTCCGGCGACCGCGGCGGCGTCGTCCTCGGTTCCGGCCTCAAGGGCGAACCGCTGACCGTCTCCGCATTGCGCTCGCAGCCGACCCGCATCGTGCTCGTCGGCGGTCTCTACCTGGCCCGCCAGGTCGCGATGCGCGCCATGGCGACGGGCGCGTGGGTGGTTGTGGCCACTGGACGTCCCGCGGCGTGGCAGGTGCTGCAACAGGCCGCCGGAAGCCGCGACGGACGCCCGTCGCCGCTGGTGCAGATCCGTCGGCTCTCGCCGGTCGAACTGCCGCGCCCGTCCGAGGACGCCCCGCTGCTCGTCGTGACCGACGGCGGACCGACCCCGCAGGACCTCTTCCCGCCCCGGTCGCCCTGGCAGACCACGGTGTACGTGCTGCCCTACCTGCACCCGCAGGCGGGCACGACGGCGAACGCCGCGGACCTCGTCCTGATGCAGCGACTGCCCGCCGGACAGGCCGAATTGGCGGCCCGGATCTGGCGGCTGCCGCCGCAGATGATGCGCCAGCTGACCACGCTGAAGGACGACCAGGTCGTCGCGCTGGGCACGAATCTGTGGCGTCCGCTGCGGCTGGTCACGACGCAGAAGGAACAGCAACTGCTCGGGCCGGTTCGCCGAGGCGACTGACTTTCTTTCGACAGCGAAAAGTCCGTGAGGGCCTCCTTCAGGGAATCTGATTCCCTGAAGGAGGCCCTCACGGCTTTCCGGCTACAGCTCGGTCGACGACCGCACATTCCGAGTCTGCTCCGCCCGCGCGGCCAGCAGCTCGTCCGGCGGGTAATCCACCGCCGTCAGTGTCAAGCCGTGCGCCGGGGCGACCGCGCTCTCCCGCGAGCCGCTCGCCAGGACCTCGCCGGGCCAGCCGGTTCCACGGCGCCCGTCCCCTACCAGCAGCAAGACCCCGACCAGGCTGCGGACCATCGAATGGCAGAACGCGTCCGCGCTCACCTGGACTTCCAGCAGATGCTCGTCGATCCGAGTCCACTCCAGACGCTGCAGCTCGCGGATCGTCGTGCCGCCTTCGCGCTGTTTGCAGTACGCGGCGAAATCCTGCAGCCCCAGCAGTTCCGCGGCGGCGGCGTTCATCCGCTCTGTCGACAGTGGACGACCCCAGGCCAGAGTGTCGTTGCGGCGCAACGGGTCGACACCCCACGGAGCATCGGAAACCCGGTAGCGGTAGTGGCGGCGGATGGCCGAGAACCGGGCATCGAAACCCTCGGGGGCCACACTCGCCTGCAAAACCCGCGCATCGGCGGGCAAAAGTTTGTTCCAGCGCCCGCGCATGCGCGTCAGGTCCGGGATTCCCCGTTCGTCCACCGGAATCCGGCCCGGCGCACCGGGCGCGAACGGGACGACGTCGACGTGCACGACCTGGCCCGTCGCGTGCACCCCGGCATCCGTGCGGCCCGCGACGACCACGGATTTCGGCACCGACTCACCCGGTGGCTGACGCTGCAGCGCCTGCTCCAGTTCGGCCTGCACGGTGCGCCGGCCGGGCTGACGCGCCCAGCCGGAGAAGTCCGTGCCGTCGTAGCTCACGTCCAAGCGCAGACGAACGAGCCCGCCCTCCCCGTGGGGAGCGGCGGGCTCGTCCGATGTAGACAGTGCCGGCAGGACTCAGTCCTTCTTGGCGTCGGCGTCGCTCTCGGAGGCAGCGGCCTCGTCAGCGGCCGGAGCCTCTTCGGCAGCCGGGGCCTCTTCGGTCGCGGCAGGAGCCTCCGCGGCTTCCTCGGCGACCGGAGCGGCGGCGACCTCGTCCTTGGCGAACTTGGTCTTGCGGGCCCGCTCGGCCTCCGACGTCACGGTCTTCTCCGCGACCAGTTCGATGACGGCCATGGCGGCGTTGTCGCCCTTGCGCGGCATCGTCTTGGTGATGCGGGTGTACCCGCCGGCGCGCTCCGCGAAGTGCGGGCCGATCTCGGCGAACAGCTTGTGCACGACGTCCTTGTCCCGGACGACCTTCTGCACCAGGCGACGGTTGTGCAGGTCGCCCCGCTTCGCCTTGGTGATCAGCTTCTCAGCCAGCGGGCGGACCCGCTTGGCCTTGGCCTCGGTCGTCGTGATCTTGCCGTGCTCGAACAGCTGAGTGGCCAGGTTGGCCAGGATCAGCCGCTCGTGCGCGGCAGACCCGCCGAGCCGGGCTCCCTTGGTAGGGGTGGGCATGACTTTCTCCTAGTTCAGCTCACAGCGTCCGGGCACGAGGCCTCAGAGCTGCTCGGTCTCTGCGTAGTCCTGGCCATCGTCGTGGCCGTCGTCCGAAATCCCGCCGCCGATGCCGGCGACCCCTTCCGACCAGCCCTCGCCGTCGTAGCTGGTGGCAGCCGCGGACGGGTCGAACCCGGGCGGGCTGTCCTTCAGCGCGAGGCCGAGGCCGACGAGCTTCAGCTTGACCTCGTCGATCGACTTGGCGCCGAAGTTGCGGATGTCGAGAAGGTCCGCCTCGCTGCGCGAGACCAGCTCGCCAACGGTGTGGATGCCTTCGCGCTTCAGGCAGTTGTACGACCGGACGGTGAGGTCCAGGTCCTCGATCGGCATCGCGTAGGCGGCGATGGTGTCCGCCTCCTGCGGCGACGGGCCGATCTCGATGCCCTCGGCGTCGACGTTCAGCTCGCGAGCGAGACCGAACAGCTCCACCAGCGTCTTGCCCGCCGAGGCCACCGCGTCGCGCGCGGTGATCGACGGCTTGGTCTCGACGTCCAGGATCAGCTTGTCGAAGTCGGTGCGCTGCTCGACACGGGTGGCCTCGACCTTGTAGGTCACCTTCAGCACCGGCGAGTAGATCGAGTCGACCGGGATCCGGCCGATCTCCGCGCCCGCCTGCTTGTTCTGCAGGGCCGGAACGTAACCGCGGCCGCGCTCGACGACGAGCTCGATCTCGAGCTTGCCCTTGCCGTTCAGCGACGCGATGTGCAGATCCGGGTTGTGCACGGTGACGCCCGCGGGCGGCACGATGTCGGCAGCCGTGACCTCACCCGGGCCCTGCTTGCGCAGGTACATGGTGACCGGCTCGTCCTCTTCCGAGGACACGACCAGTTCCTTCAGGTTCAGGATGATGTCGGTGACGTCTTCCTTCACCCCGGGAACGGTGGTGAATTCGTGCAGCACGCCGTCGATGCGGATGCTCGTCACGGCCGCGCCCGGGATGGACGACAGCAGCGTGCGCCGCAGCGAGTTGCCGAGCGTGTAGCCGAAGCCGGGCTCCAGCGGTTCGATGGTGAACCGGGAGCGGGTCTCGTTGACCGTCTCTTCGCCGAGAGCCGGCCGCTGGGAAATCAGCATTCCTTAATTCCTTTCCAGACGACGCCCGCCATATGACGTCGAAGGGATGGCGTGGCGGCGGCGCACTGGACGCCGCCGCCCCGTAACCAGTCGCAGAGACCGGTTACTTCGAGTAAAGCTCGACGATCAGCTGTTCCTGAACCGGAACGTCGATCTGCGCGCGCTCCGGGAGCTGGTGGACCAGCACGCGGAGGTTCGACGGCACGACCTGCAGCCAGGCCGGGACCGGGCGCTCGCCGAAGGCTTCCTTCGCCGCCACGAACGGCAGCATGCCCATCGACTTCGGCCGCACGTCGATGATGTCCCACTTGGTGACCTGGTAGGACGGGACGTTGACCTTGACGCCGTTGACCAGGAAGTGGCCGTGGCTCACCAGCTGCCGCGCCTGACGGCGGGTGCGGGCGATGCCGGCGCGGTAGATCACGTTGTCCAGCCGGGACTCAAGGATCTGCAGCAGGTTCTCACCGGTCTTGCCAGGACGCCGCACGGCTTCCTTGTAGTACCGGACGAACTGGCGCTCGAGAACGCCGTAGGTGTAGCGAGCCTTCTGCTTCTCCTGCGACTGCAGGAGGTACTCGGACTCCTTGATGCGCCCGCGGCCGTGCTGGCCCGGCGGGTAGGGGCGACGTTCGAACGCCTGGTCGCCGCCGATGAGGTCAACCTTGAGGCGACGCGAAATACGTGTCGCGGGGCCGGTGTAACGAGCCATTTCTTAGTACTCCTCCCCGTTCCTCAGACCCGGCGCCGCTTGGGCGGGCGGCAGCCGTTGTGAGGCTGCGGGGTCACGTCCTGGATGGTGCCGACCTCGAGGCCGGCCGCCTGCAGCGAGCGGATCGCCGTCTCGCGGCCCGAACCCGGGCCCTTCACGAAAACGTCGACCTTCTTCATGCCGTGCTCGGCCGCCTTGCGGGCGGCGTTCTCGGCGGCCATCTGCGCGGCGAACGGGGTCGACTTGCGCGAGCCCTTGAAGCCCACGTGGCCGCTGGAGGCCCACGCGATCACGGCACCGGTCGGGTCCGTGATGGAGACGATGGTGTTGTTGAAGGTGCTCTTGATGTGCGCGTGACCGTGCGCGACATTCTTCTTTTCCTTGCGGCGGACCTTCTTGGCCCCCGCAGTGCGGGACTTGGGTGGCATTGTCTGAGGGTTCTCCTGTTAACGCGCGTTCTCTTGGTGAGCGGCGACCGCTTCCTGCTGCCCGCGCCGGATGATGGATCCGGCGTCGGTGTAGAGGTTCCGCAGCGCCATCGGGCGGGCGTAGAGCGCCTTGGGCGAGACACAAGCCGTGGAGCGCCGGACGGAACCGCCCATGCGAACGACCTTCTTGCCCTGGGTGCTCACTTCTTGCCAGCCTTCTTCTTGCCGGCGACCGTCTTCTTCGGGCCCTTGCGGGTGCGGGCGTTGGTCTTGGTGCGCTGCCCGCGCACCGGAAGACCGCGACGCCAGCGCAGACCCTGGTAGGTCCCGATCTCGATCTTGCGCCGGATGTCGGCGTTCACCTCACGGCGAAGGTCACCCTCGACCTTGAAGTTTTCGTCGATGTAGTCCTTCAGCTTGACGAGATCCTCGTCGCTGAGGTCCTTGACGCGGGTGTCGGCGTTCAGCTCGGCAGCAGCGATCATCTGCTTCGAGCGGGTACGGCCGATCCCGTAGATGTAAGTCAGCGCGATCTCCAACCGCTTCTCGCGGGGGAGGTCGACGCCAGCGAGTCGTGCCACTGGTGCTCCTTCTTCGGGTTCGTCTTCAGGTCTGCTCCCCGTCCGGTTCCGGAACCGACTCGCCTGTCGTGCCCGCGGCTTGCGCCGCGGGTGTCCCGGCCCCGGCCTGAAGTCCGGGGGTGCACCGGACCGCTTTCGCGGCCCGGCAGGTACGGGGAGGGTGGGTTAGCCGTCAAGCGGCCTGCTGCAGTGCGGTTCTCAGCCCTGACGCTGCTTGTGACGCAGGTTCTCGCAGATCACCATGATCCGGCCGTGACGGCGGATCACCTTGCACTTGTCGCAGATCTTCTTGACGCTCGGCTGGACCTTCACGTCTTCCTGCTTCCTGCTCTGCTCGGCTCTGGCGTGATCACTTGTAGCGGTAGACGATGCGACCACGGGAGAGGTCGTAGGGCGACAGCTCCACGACGACCCTGTCTTCGGGCAGGATGCGGATGTAGTGCTGCCGCATCTTGCCGCTGATGTGTGCCAGGACCTTGTGGCCGTTCTCCAACTCGACGCGGAACATCGCGTTGGGGAGCGGCTCGACCACGCGGCCTTCGACCTCGATGGCCCCGTCTTTCTTAGCCATGTCCTCCGCAATCCCTGATGCACGCTTGATGTGCACAGCGTGATCGGTTTTGAGCTCGAGTCCTTGCTTACTGGGTGGTGCTCGGCCACACTCGGCCCCGGGTCCATGAGGTTCGCGAGAATTCACGAGCATGCTGGAACCGGCGCATGAGCGCGCCGACTTGACAGTGTACGCAACCCGTGCAGTACCCCGTCGACCGGGGTGTAAGTAGACCCGTCTGAGTGGCCGCTCAGGCCTCTTCGGGCAGGGTGAGCACCCAGGGACCGTCCTCGGTGATGGCGACGGTGTGCTCCCAGTGCGCGGCGCGCGAACCGTCGATGGTGACGACCGTCCAGCCGTCTTCCAGTTCGAGGGTTTCGCCGCTGCCGCCGGTCAGCATGGGCTCGACCGCGAGCGCCATGCCGGGCTTGAGCCGGGGGCCCTTGCCGGGTTTGCCGACGTTCGGCAGGAACGGCTCCATGTGCATCTGCCTGCCGATGCCGTGGCCGCCGTATTCGAGGATCTCGCCGTACTCGCGGCCGTCGTCCTCGCCGGCTTGGCGGGCGGCGGTCTGCACGGCGAACGAGATGTCGGTGAGCCGGGAGCCCGCGCGAACGGCCTCGATGCCCGCCCACATGGCGCGTTTGGTCGCCTCGGACAGCTGCCGGTCCGACTCGGCGACCTCGCCGATCTCCAGCGTCACCGCGGAGTCGCCGTGCCAGCCGTCGAGGATCGCGCCGCAGTCGACCGAGATCAGGTCGCCCTCGGCGAGCACCTGCTTGGCCGACGGGATGCCGTGCACGATCTGCTCGTTCACCGACGCGCAGATCGACGCCGGGAAGCCGTGGTAGCCCTTGAACGAGGGCACCGCGCCGGCGTCGCGGATCGTCTGCTCGGCCAGTTCGTCGAGCTCGGCCGTGCTGACCCCGGGCCGCGCGAGTTCGCGCACGGCGGCCAGGGTGCGGGCGACGACGAGACCGGCCGCCCGCATGGCCTCCAGCTCGCCGCGGGTCTTGACCTCGATCATGCGCCCGCGGCGGAGCACTTGCAGAACACGCAATCCTCCGAGATTCACGTGCGGTCGCGCAGCGCTTTCAGCACGCGGTCCGAGATCTCCTGCACCTCGCCGACGCCGTCGACCTTCACCAGGATGTCGGCGTAGTACTCCAGCAGCGGCGCGGTCTCCGACACGTACACCTGCTGGCGGCGGCGGATGACGTCCTCGGTGTCGTCCGAGCGGCCGCGCGACATGAGCCGGCCGACGACGACGTCCTCGGCCACGTCGAGCTGGATGACCGCGTCGAGCTTGGTGTCGGCCTCGCTCAGCATCTCGCCGAGGACCTCGGCCTGCTTGGTGTTGCGCGGGAACCCGTCGAGCAGGAAGCCTGCCTTCGCGTCCGGTTCGGCCAGCCGCTCGCGGACCATTTCGTTGGTCACCGAGTCCGGCACCAGTTCGCCCGAGTCCAGGTACCGCTTGGCCTCCTGGCCGAGCGGGGTCTCCTGGCCGACGTGCGCCCGGAAGAGGTCGCCCGTCGAGATGTGCGGGATCCGCAGCTGCTCGGACAGGGCAACCGCCTGCGTGCCTTTGCCCGCGCCGGGCGGTCCGACGAGAACCAGTCGCGTCACTTCAAGAACCCTTCGTAGTTGCGCTGCATCAGCTGGCTTTCGATCTGTTTCACGGTGTCGAGCCCGACGCCGACCATGATCAGCACAGCCGTGCCACCGAACGGGAAGTTCTGGTTGTTCCCGCTGCCGGTGAGGGACAGGAAGAAGTTCGGGAGGATCGCGATGATGCCCAGGTACAGCGAGCCGGGGAGGGTGATCCGGCCCAGCACGAAGCTGAGGTACTCGGCGGTGGGACGGCCGGGCCGGATGCCCGGGATGAAGCCGCCGAACTTCTTCATCTCTTCCGCACGCTCGTCCACGTTGAACGTGATCGTGATGTAGAAGTAGGTGAAGAAGATGATCAACAGGAAGTAGAGCAGGATGTGCACCCAGCTGCTCTGGTTGACCAGGTAGTTCTGAATGAACGACTGCCAGCCCGCGTTGCTGTTCGGGTCGCCGATCAGCTGGCTGAGCAGCTGCGGCAGGTACAGCAGCGACGAGGCGAAGATGACCGGGATGACACCGGCCTGGTTCACCTTGATCGGCAGGTAAGTCGAGGTGCCGCCGTACATCCGGCGGCCGACCATGCGCTTGGCGTACTGCACCGGGATCCGGCGCTGGCCCTGCTCGACGAAGATGACGCTGGCGATGATCACCAGACCGAACGCGAGGACCACGACCAGCGCGATGCCGCCGCCGTTGCTGATGATGTTGGCACCCTCGGCCGGGATGCGGGCCGCGATGTTCAGGAAGATCAGGACGGACATGCCGTTGCCGACACCGCGCTCGGTGATGAGCTCGCCCAGCCACATCATCACCGCGGTGCCCGCGGTCATGGTGACCACGATCAGCGTCAGCGAGTAGATGCTGTTGTCCGGGATGATCGGCTGCGAGCAGCCCTGGAACAGGGTGCCGCGGTCGGCCAGCGCGACCACGCCGGTGGCCTGGAGGATCGCCAGCGCGATCGTGAGGTACCGGGTGTACTGGGTCAGCTTGTTCTGGCCGGACTGGCCTTCCTTCTTCAGCTCCTCGAACCGAGGGATGACCACGGTGAGCAGCTGGATGATGATGCTCGCGGTGATGTAGGGCATGATGCCCGTCGCGAACAGCGACAGCTGCAGCAACGCACCGCCGCTGAAGAGGTTGAGCAGCTGGTACACGCCCTGCTGGTCGGCCTGTGCGGTACAGGCCTGCACGGCGGCGAACGAGACCCCCGGAGCCGGGATGGTTGCACCGATCCGGTAGACCGCGACGATGGCTAGCGTGAACAGGATCTTCTTGCGTAGATCCGGCGTCGCGAGAGCCGAGCGGAATGCGCTGAGCACGCGGGGGACCTCCTCGGCGTCGTCGGTCGTCCCAACCGACGATCGGCTTGGCCGGTACGAGACCGGCGGGATGTCTGACTCACTGGCAAGCCAGGAACGCTTCAGGGCAAACAGGCCCGGAAGCGTGCCGCCGACTCTAACAGCTTCGCATGGGCCGCCCGCAGCGCGTGTGCGTTTTACGTCTCAGTGCGCGGCACTCCGGCAGCACTGAGCCGCAGGTAGGGCCGGTCGGAGCACAGATGATCACCTGTTCGGCCCGCACCGTTAGGCGGGATTCCGCGCAGCAGCACGGAAAACCAGCAACCTTGGCAAGTCGTAAGGGACCCTCACGGACCCTGATTCCCTCCAGGGTTCCCCACAGGACCCGCCCAGCCGCACCACACCCGACACCGCCCCAATGTGGCGTTGGGTGCATCCCACGCACCCAATGTGGCATTCGGTGCATCTGACGCACCCAATGCCACATTGGGGCGCAAGCCCCACCACCTACGACACCGCAGCCGACACACCCAACCAGCGAGGCACCCAGCCCCTCCCCCAACCCCGATACGAAGCCGCCCTGCGGTTCGGGGGTGCTTGTCAAGGCATCTTTCCCGCCTTGACAAGCACCCCCGAACCGTCAGCACAATCGGCTAACGGGGTGCGCCACGCAACCACCGCGGCAATGTCGCCGCCAGGCGACAAGCCGAAAACAAAGCGGGCCCGCCCGGAAAACCGGACGGGCCCGCTCTAAAACGCAGCCAGATCAGCTAACGGTGGCCGAACCACCAGCAGCCTCGATCTTCTCCTTGGCGGAGCCGGAGAAAGCGTGCGCGGTCAGTTCGAGCTTGACCCCGTTCAGGTCCCCGTTGCCGAGAACCTTCACCAGCTTGCCCTTGCGAACAAGCCCGTTGGCGGCCAGCTCCTCCGGACCGACCTTGCCCCCGTCGGCGAACACGCGGGCGATGTCGCCCACGTTCACCGGCTGGTACTCGGTGCGGAACCGGTTCTTGAACCCACGCAGCTTCGGCAGCCGCATGTGGATGGGCATCTGCCCACCCTCGAACCCGGCGGGCACGTTCTTCCGGGCCTTGGTGCCCTTCGTGCCGCGGCCCGCCGTCTTGCCCTTCGAGCCCTCACCACGGCCGACGCGGATCTTGTCGCGCTTGGCGCCAGGAGCCGGACGAAGGTGGTGGATCTTGATGGCGGTCATGCCTGGACCTCCTCGACCTCCACCAGGTGGCGGACGGTGTGGATCAGGCCGCGCACCTGGGGGGTGTCCTCACGCACGACGCTCTGGCGGATCTTGCGCAGCCCGAGGGTGCGCAGCGACTCGCGGTGAGCGTGCTTCGTGCCGATCTTGCTCTTGACCTGAGTGACCTTGAGCTGAGCCATGTCAGACCCCCTGGCCGGCACGCTGACGCAGCATCCGGGCCGGGGCGACGTCCTCGAGCGGCAGACCGCGGCGAGCGGCCACCTCCTCCGGACGCTGCAGCCCCTTCAGGGCCGCCACGGTCGCGTGCACGATGTTGATGGCGTTGTCGGAGCCGAGCGACTTCGACAGCACGTCGTGGACGCCCGCGCACTCCAGCACCGCGCGCACCGGACCGCCGGCGATGACGCCGGTACCAGCGGAGGCGGGACGGAGCAGCACGACACCGGCGGCTTCCTCACCCTGGATCGGGTGCGGAATGGTGCCGGCGACGCGCGGAACGCGGAAGAAGTTCTTCTTCGCTTCCTCGACGCCCTTGGCGATGGCCGCGGGAACTTCCTTGGCCTTGCCGTAGCCGACGCCGACCTGACCGTCGCCGTCGCCGACGACCACCAGAGCGGTGAAGCTGAAGCGACGACCGCCCTTGACGACCTTGGCGACGCGGTTGATCGTCACGACCTTCTCAAGGTGCGGGGTCTTGTCCTGGGCCGCCCCGCCACGGCCGCCGTCGCGCCGGTCGCGACGGTCCCGACGGTCACCGCGGTCGTTGCCGCCCTGACCCGGTCCGCCCTGGCCGCCGCCGAATTGCCGTGTACGTCCCGGCATCAGGCTTTCCTTCCATTCACGAGCATGTGCATCAGAACTTCAACCCCGCCTCGCGGGCGGCGTCGGCGAGCGCGGCGATGCGGCCGTGGTAGGCGTTGCCGCCACGGTCGAACACCACGGCCTCGATGCCGGCGTCCTTGGCGCGCGAAGCGACCAGTTCGCCGACCTTCGCCGCCTTGGCCTTCTTGTCGCCCTCGAAGGACCGCAGGTCCGACTCGAGGGTGGACGCCGACGCCAGCGTGTGACCGGCGAGGTCGTCGATCACCTGCACGGTGATGTGCCGCGAGGACCGCTTGACGACCATGCGCGGACGCACCGGCGTGCCGCTGATCTTCTTGCGGAGACGGAAGTGCCGACGGGTCTTGGCGACGCGGCGGCGGGTCGAGATGTCCTTGCCGACCGGCTTGCGCTTCGTGGTAGTCGTGTCGCTCATCACTTACCCGTCTTTCCGACCTTGCGGCGGATCTTCTCACCCTCGTACCGCAGGCCCTTGCCCTTGTACGGGTCCGGGCGGCGCAGCTTGCGGATGACCGCGGCGGTCTGGCCGACCTTCTGCTTGTCGATGCCGGAGACCGAGAACCGGGTCGGCGACTCCACCTTGAAGGTGATGCCTTCCGGGGCCTCGATCTTGACCGGGTGGCTGTAGCCGAGGGCGAACTCAAGGTCCGAGCCCTTGGCCTGCACGCGGTAACCGACGCCGTGGATCTCGAGCTTCTTCTCGTAGCCCTGGGTCACGCCCACCACGAGGTTGTTCACCAGCGTGCGGGTGAGGCCGTGCAGGGCGCGGCTCGTGCGCTCGTCGTCCGGGCGCTTCACCAGGAGGGCGCCGTCCTCGTCGCGCTCGACGACGATCGGCTCGGCGACAGTGTGCTCCAGGGTGCCCTTCGGCCCCTTGACCTTGACGTTCTGGCCGTCGATGGTCACCTCGACCCCGGAGGGGACGGCGACCGGCAGCTTTCCGATGCGTGACATGTCTGTGCCCCCTTCCTTACCAGACGTAGGCGAGGACTTCGCCGCCCACGTTGTTGCGCTTGGCCTGCCGGTCGGTCTGCAGGCCGCCGGACGTCGAGATGATCGCGACGCCGAGGCCGCCGAGAACGGACGGCAGTTCGGTCGATTTTGCGTAGACCCGCAGACCCGGCTTGGAGACGCGGCGAAGGCCGGCGATGCTCCGCTCGCGGTTGGGGCCGTACTTCAGCTCGACGACCAGGTTCTTGTGCTTCTCGCCCGGCTCGTCGCGGTAGCTCGCGATGTAGCCCTCGCGCTTGAGGATCTCGGCGATGTTCGCCTTGATCTTCGAGTGCGGAAGCACGACCTCGTCGTGGTACGCCGAGTTCGCGTTGCGCAGACGCGTCAAGAAGTCTGCGATCGGGTCGGTCATCGTCATGGTGACCTGTCAACCTTTCTCGCCTGGTTCCCCGCCTCGCCCGGCCGGAGAGGTCTCCGGCCGGGTCGGCGGGGCCTGTGGCGAACTGGGAATAGAGTTTCGAGCCTTACCAGCTGGACTTGTGAACGCCGGGCAGTTCGCCCGCGTGCGCCATCTCCCGGAGGCAAATCCGGCACAGGCCGAACTTGCGGTACACCGAGTGCGGACGACCGCACCGGTTGCAACGGGTGTAGGCGCGCACCGCGAACTTCGGCTTCTTCGAGGCCTTGCTGATCAGCGCTTTCTTGGCCATCTCAGTTCTCCTTGAACGGGAAACCGAGCTTGCGCAGCAGCGCCCGGCCCTCGTCGTCGGTGGTGGCGGTGGTGACGACGGTGACGTCCATGCCACGGGGGCGGTCGATGTCGTCCGGGTTGATCTCGTGGAACATCGACTGCTCGTTGAGACCGAACGTGTAGTTGCCGTTGCCGTCGAACTGCTTGGCCGAGAGGCCGCGGAAGTCGCGGATACGGGGCAGCGCGATGGTCAGCAGCCGGTCGAGGAACTCCCACATCCGGTCGCCGCGCAGCGTGACGCGCGCGCCGATCGGCTGGCCCTCGCGCAGCTTGAACTGCGCGATGGACTTGCGGGCCTTGCGGATCTCCGGCTTCTGCCCGGTGATCAGGGCGAGGTCGCGGACCGCGCCGTCGATCAGCTTGCTGTCCCGGGCGGCGTCCCCGACACCCATGTTCACGACGATCTTCACGACGCCGGGAATCTGGTGCACGTTGGGGATGGAGAACTCCTTCTGGAGCTCGCCCTTGATCTCTTCGCGGTACCGGGTCTTGAGACGCGGCACGATCTTCTCTGCGGTGGTCATGTCAGATGTCCTTGCCGTTCCGGCGCGAGACCCGGACCTTCTTGCCGTCCTCGCCGATGCGGTAGCCCACCCGGGTCGGCTTGCCGTCCGAGTCCACGACCATCACGTTCGAGACGTGGATGGGCGCTTCCTGGGTCACGATGCCGCCGGACTGCGCGCCGCGCTGGGTCTGGGTGATCCGGGTGTGCTTCTTGATCCGGTTGACACCTTCGACCAGAACGCGCTCACGGTCCGGGTAGGCCTGGATGACCTTGCCCTTGGCGCCCTTGTCCTTGCCGGCGATAACGACGACCGTGTCGCCCTTCTTCACCTTCATCACAGCACCTCCGGCGCGAGCGAAATGATCTTCATGAACTTTCGGTCGCGCAGCTCGCGGCCCACCGGGCCGAAGATGCGGGTGCCCCGGGGCTCGTTGTCGTTCTTGATAAGCACGGCGGCGTTCTCGTCGAACCGGATGTAGGAACCGTCCGGACGACGGCGCTCCTTCACCGTGCGGACGATGACGGCCTTGACGACATCGCCCTTCTTCACCCCGGCGGCCGGGATGGCGTCCTTCACGGTGGCGACGATGATGTCGCCGATGCCGGCGTAGCGCCGCCCGGATCCGCCGAGCACGCGGATGCAAAGGATTTCCTTCGCGCCCGTGTTGTCGGCAACCCGAAGCCGCGACTCCTGCTGGATCACGTCAACTCCTGTATGTCGCGCTGGTTCTCGCCTGTCGGCGAGCCTTGCGGAACCAAGGACTCCGAGGAGCCCTGCTTACTTGGCCTTCTCCACGACCTGCACCAGACGCCAGCGCTTGGTCGCCGACAGCGGCCGGGTCTCCATCAGGGTGACCCGGTCGCCCACGCCCGCCTCGTTGTTCTCGTCGTGCACCTTCACCTTGGAGGTGGTGCGGACGACCTTCGAGTAGCGCGGGTGCTTCTTGCGGTCCTCGAGCTCGACCACGATCGTCTTGTCCATCTTGTCCGAGACGACGTAACCCTCGCGGACCTTGCGGTAGTTCCGGGCGGTCTTCTCGGTGGCAGCCTCGCTCATGCGGCACCTTCACTTTCGGCGTCGGGAGCCACGGACAGGCCGAGCTCGCGCTCGCGCATGACCGTGTAGATCCGCGCGATGTCCGTGCGGACGGTGCGCAGCCGACGGTTGTTGTCCAGCTGCCCGGTCGCCATCTGGAAGCGGAGGTTGAAGAGCTCCTCCTTGTATTCCTTCAGACGCAGCACGAGCTCTTCGGCGGTGAGCTCACGCAGCTCGGATGCCTGTGCGGCTCCGTTAGCCATCAGAACTCACCTTCCCGGGTCACGATGCGGCACTTCATGGGCAGCTTGTGGATCGCGCGGCGGAGCGCCTCGCGGGCGGTCTCCTCGTTCGGGAAGCTGATCTCGAACATCACGCGGCCCGGCTTCACGTTGGCGATCCACCACTCGGGCGAACCCTTGCCGGAACCCATGCGGGTTTCCGCCGGCTTCTTGGTCAGCGGGCGGTCCGGGTAGATCGTCGTCCACACCTTGCCGCCACGCTTGATGTGACGGGTCATGGCGATACGAGCGGACTCGATCTGCCGGTTCGTCACGTAGCTGTGCTCAAGCGCCTGGATGCCGTACTCGCCGAAGTTGACCTTGGTACCGCCCTTGGCGGCGCCGTGGCGCTTCGGGGAGTGCTGCTTGCGGTGCTTGACCCTGCGCGGGATGAGCACGTCTCAGCCCTCCGTCTTTTCTGCGGTCTCAGCGGCCGGAGCCGCTTCGGTCGCGTTGTCGCTCTTCGCAGCGGCAGCGGCGCGGCCGGCCTCGGTCGAGGTCGGGGTCGTGCCCGACGAGCCGGAGCGGCGCGGCCGGGAAGGCCGGTCGCCACGGTCGCGGCGCGGTGCGCGGTCCGCTGCCGACGCGGCGGCGTCGCGCTCGGCGCGCGCCTTCAGTCCGCCGACCAGCTCGCCCTTGTAGATCCACACCTTCACGCCGATGCGGCCGAACGTCGTCTTGGCCTCGAAGAAGCCGTAGTCGATGTCGGCGCGCAGCGTGTGCAGCGGGACCCGGCCGTCGCGGTAGTGCTCGGAACGGGACATCTCGGCACCGCCGAGACGACCGCCGCACTGCACGCGGATGCCCTTGACCTGCGGCGAGCGCATGGAGGTCTGGATCGCCTTGCGCATCGCGCGGCGGAACGCCACGCGGTTGCTCAGCTGCTCCGCGACGCCCTGGGCGACCAGCTGCGCGTCGGCCTCGGGGTTCTTCACCTCGAGGATGTTCAGCTGGACCTGCTTCTTGGTCAGCTTCTCCAGCGCGCCGCGGATCCGGTCGGCCTCCGCGCCGCGGCGGCCGATGACGATGCCCGGCCGGGCGGTGTGGATGTCGACGCGGACGCGGTCACGGGTGCGCTCGATCTCGACCTTGGAGATGCCGGCGCGCTCCATGCCGGTGGAGAGCAGCTTGCGGATCTTGACGTCCTCGGCCACGTACTCCGCGTACTGCTTGTCGGCGTACCAGCGCGACTTCCAGTCAGTGGTGATACCCAGGCGGAAGCCGTGCGGGTTGATCTTCTGGCCCACTACCGGCCACCTGCCTTCTTGTTGCTCTTCTTCTCCGCAGGCCGCGACTCGACCACCACGGTGATGTGGCTGGTGCGCTTGCGGATCCGGTACGCACGGCCCTGGGCACGCGGACGGATGCGCTTGAGGGTCGGGCCCTCGTCGGCGGTCGCGGACTTGATCCAGAGCGTCTCCGGGTCCAGCTGGAGGTTGTTCTCGGCGTTGGCCGCCGCGCTGGCGATGACCTTCGCGAGCGGCGTGCTGGCCGCCTGCGGCGCGAACCGGAGGACGGCCAAGGCCTCGCTGACGCTACGACCCTTGACGAGCTCGATCACCCGGCGCACCTTCATCGGCGCGTCGCGGACAAAGCGAGCCCGCGCGACGGCCGTGGGCAGCTCTTCTGCCGTGGCCGTGGCGTTTGACTGGGCGTTCATCTGCTTCCCTTAACTTTCTCTGGCCCGCTCAGCGGCGGCGCGACTTGCGGTCGTCCTTGATGTGGCCCTTGAAGGTCCGCGTCGGGGCGAACTCGCCCAGCTTGTGACCCACCATCGCCTCGGTGACGAACACCGGGACGTGCTTGCGGCCGTCGTGCACCGCGATCGTGTGACCCAGGAAGTCCGGGATGATCGTGGAGCGCCGCGACCAAGTCTTGATCACGGTCTTCTTGCCCGATTCGTTCAGCGCGTCCACCTTCTTGAGCAGGTGGTCGTCCACGAACGGGCCCTTCTTAAGGCTGCGTGGCATGTGCTTCTACCTCCCTGCTCAGCGCTTCTTGCCGGTACGCCGGCGGCGGACGATCAGTTTGTCGGACGGCTTGCTCTTGCGGGTGCGGCCTTCGGGCTTGCCGTTCGGGTTCACCGGGTGGCGGCCACCGGAGGTCTTGCCCTCGCCACCGCCGTGCGGGTGGTCGACCGGGTTCATCACGACACCGCGGACAGTCGGGCGCTTGCCGCGCCAGCGGTTGCGGCCCGCCTTGCCCCAGTTGATGTTCGAGTGCTCCGAGTTGCCGACCTCGCCGACGGTCGCGCGGTTGCGCACGTCCACGTTGCGGATCTCGCCCGAGGGGAGACGCAGCTGGGCGTAAGGACCGTCCTTGGCGACGAGCTGCACGCGGGCGCCGGCGGACCGGGCCATCTTCGCGCCGCCGCCGGGGCGGAGCTCGATCGCGTGGATCACGGTGCCGACCGGGATGTTGCGCAGCGGCAGGTTGTTGCCCGGCTTGATGTCGGCGCGGGGGCCGTTCTCAACCGTGTCGCCCTGCTTCAGCTTCTCCGGCGCGATGATGTAGCGCTTCTCGCCGTCGGCGTAGTGCAGCAGCGCGATGCGCGCGGTGCGGTTGGGGTCGTACTCGATGTGCGCGACCTTGGCCGGCACGCCGTCCTTGTCGTGGCGACGGAAGTCGATCACGCGGTAGGCGCGCTTGTGGCCACCGCCCTTGTGCCGGGTGGTGATCTTGCCCGACGCGTTGCGGCCGCCGGTCTTGCTCAGCGGACGCAGCAGCGACTTCTCCGGCGTGGACCGGGTGATCTCGGCGAAGTCCGAGACGCTCGAACCGCGACGACCCGGGGTCGTCGGCTTGTACTTGCGGATGCCCATTGTCAGCTCAGTCCTTTACGCGGTGGGTCCGCCGAAGATCTCGATCGCCTTGCTCTCAGGCGAAAGAGTCACGATGGCGCGCTTGGTGTCCTTGCGCTTGCCGAAGCCGGTACGAGTCCGCTTCCGCTTGCCCTGGCGGTTGGCCGTGTTGACGCTGACGACCTTCACGCCGAACACCTTCTCGACCGCGATCTTGATCTGGGTCTTGTTGGCGTCCGGACGGACGATGAACGTGTACTTGTGGTCCTCGAGCAGTCCGTAGGACTTCTCGGAGATCACCGGCGCGAGCAGGATGTCGCGGGGGTCCGGGATGGCGACCGAGCTCACTTCTCGTCACTCCCTTCCGAAACCTCGCTCGAACGCGCGAGGGCCTTGACGACCTTCCCGCGGACGGGACCTGCCACGAACGCGTCGTAGGCGGCCTTGGTGAACACGACGTCGTCGTTGACCAGGACGTCGTAGGTGTTGAGCTGGTCAGCCCAGATCAGGTGCACGTACGGCAGGTTCCGCGCGGACACCCAGGCGAGCTCCTCGTCGCGGTGCAGGACCACGAGAACGCGCTTGGCCTGGGTCGCGGCGGCGATCGCCGACTTGGCGGTCTTGGTCGACGGCTTCTCGCCGGTGACCAGTTCCGTCACGACGTGCAGCTGGCCGGCGCGAGCCCGGTCGGAGAGGGCGCCACGCAGAGCGGCGGCCTTCATCTTCTTCGGGGTGCGCTGGGTGTAGTCGCGCGGCGTGGGGCCGTGCACGACGCCACCGCCGGCGAACTGCGGCGCCCGGGTCGAACCCTGGCGGGCGCGACCGGTGCCCTTCTGCCGGTACGGCTTCTTGCCGCCACCGGAGACCTCACCGCGGGTCTTCGTGTCGTGCGTGCCCTGGCGCGCGGCGGCCAGCTGGCCCACCACGACCTGGTGCATCAGCGCGACGTTGGCCTGCACGTCGAAGATCTCCCCGGGGAGCTCGACGGTGCCGTCGGCTTTACCGGCCGGAGTCTTCAGCTCGACGCTCGTCATCGTCAGTTTCCACCCTTCGCGGCGCTGCGCACGAACAGCAGGCCGCCCTTGGGACCGGGCACCGCGCCCTTGATCAGCAGCAGGCCGTCCTCGGCGCGCACGGCGTGCACGGTGAGGCCCTGCGTGGTGACCCGGTCGCTACCCATCCGGCCCGCCATGCGCAGGCCCTTGAACACGCGGCCCGGCGTGGCGCAGCCGCCGATCGAACCCGGCTTGCGGTGCACGGCCTGCGCACCGTGGCTCGCGCCCTGGCCCTTGAAGCCGTGGCGCTTCATGACACCGGCGTAGCCCTTGCCCTTGCTGGTACCGGTCACGTCGACCGAAGTGCCTGCCTCGAACACCTCAGCGGTGATCTCCTGGCCGACCTCGTAGGTCTCGGCGTCGGTGGTGCGCAGCTCGGCGAGGTGCCGGCGCGGCGTCACGCCAGCCTTGTCGAAGTGGCCGGTGCGCGGCTTGTTCACCTTGCGCGGGTCGACCGCGCCGAACGCCAGCTGCACGGCCGCGTAGCCGTCTTTGTCGGTGGTCCGGACCTGGGTCACCACGTTCGGACCGGCCTTGACGACAGTGACCGGGACGACCCGGTTCTGCTCGTCGAAGACCTGGGTCATGCCGAGCTTGGTGCCCAGGATGCCCTTCATTTGCCTGTCAGACATGAGTTCTTATCTCCGCCGCTCGCCCAACGCTTACTGGATGTTGACGTCGACGCTCGCCGGGAGGTCGATGCGCATGAGCGCGTCCACCGTCTTCGGCGTCGGGTCGAGGATGTCGATCAGACGCTTGTGCGTGCGCATCTCGAAGTGCTCGCGCGAGTCCTTGTACTTGTGCGGCGAGCGGATGACGCAGTAAACGTTCTTCTCGGTAGGCAGCGGCACCGGCCCGACAACACGGGCGCCGGTGCGCGTGACCGTTTCCACGATCTTGCGCGCCGAGGTGTCGATCGCCTCGTGGTCGTAGGCCTTGAGCCGGATGCGGATCTTCTGTCCCGCCATGGTGGCTGCGTTCCTTGTCGTCTCGTGCCGCTTTGTCTCGTCAACCTGGGCCGGAGCCCGGGTTTCAGCAGTTCAACGGCCCTGTCCCCGGTCCACGCGGTCGGGCGTGTCGCGCCCGCCGCACAGACGGATCCCTAAGGATCGTCGTCTTGCCTGGTCTTCCTCTACGTGAGGAGGCCGCGGGCCGACACAAGGTCGTCCCTACTGGCCTTGCCCGCTAGCCTCACCCGAAGGACGAGCTCCACGGACCGTGGCCGCTCATACCAGGGCGGCCGGAACCCAGTCGATTGAAAACCGATAAGGATTCGGCCGCCCCAGGACGAGCAACCTGAATAGTGTCGCACACGTGAGTTGACGCCCTGAACTCGGGGGTGTATTGACCCGAATTCAGGGCGCCGACGTCACTTGTTGATCTTGGTAACCTGGCCCGCGCCGACGGTCCGGCCACCCTCGCGGATGGCGAAGCGCAGACCCTCGTCCATGGCGACCGGCTGGATCAGCACGACGCTGATGTCCGTGTTGTCGCCCGGCATGACCATCTCGGTGCCCTCGGGGAGGGTGACGACGCCGGTCACGTCCGTGGTGCGGAAGTAGAACTGCGGGCGGTAGTTGTTGAAGAACGGGGTGTGCCGGCCGCCCTCGTCCTTGGACAGGATGTAGACCCGGCCCTCGAACTCGGTGTGCGGGGTGGTGGTGCCCGGCTTCACGACGACCTGGCCGCGCTCGACGTCCTCGCGCTTGATGCCGCGCAGCAGGAGGCCGACGTTGTCGCCCGCCTGGCCCGAGTCGAGCAGCTTGCGGAACATCTCGACACCGGTGACGGTGGTCTTGGTCGACTTCTCGCGGATACCCACGATCTCGACCTCTTCGTTGACGTTGACCTGGCCGCGCTCCACGCGACCGGTCACGACGGTGCCGCGGCCGGTGATCGTGAAGACGTCCTCGATCGGCATCAGGAAGGGCTTCTCGAGCTCACGCACCGGGTCCGGCACGTTGTCGTCGACGGCGTGCATCAGCTCGAGCACGGCGTCGGCCCACTTCTGGTCGCCCTCGAGAGCCTTGAGGCCGGAGACGCGCACGACCGGCGCGTCGTCGCCCGGGAACTCCTGCGAGGACAGCAGCTCGCGGACCTCCAGCTCGACGAGCTCGAGGATTTCCTCGTCGTCGACCATGTCGGCCTTGTTCAGCGCCACGACGATGTAGGGCACGCCGACCTGGCGGGCCAGCAGCACGTGCTCGCGGGTCTGCGGCATCGGGCCGTCGGTGGCCGCGACCACCAGGATCGCGCCGTCCATCTGCGCGGCACCGGTGATCATGTTCTTGATGTAGTCAGCGTGACCGGGGGCGTCCACGTGCGCGTAGTGACGCTTCTCGGTCTGGTACTCGACGTGCGAGATGTTGATCGTGATACCGCGCTGCTTCTCTTCCGGCGCGTTGTCGATCTGGTCGAACGCACGGGCCTCGTTCAGCTCCGGGTACGCGTCGTGCAGAACCTTGGTGATCGCCGCGGTCAGCGTGGTCTTGCCGTGGTCGACGTGACCGATGGTGCCGATGTTGACGTGCGGCTTGCTCCGCTCGAACTTCGCCTTCGCCACTGGAATGTCCTCCTGGACTGGATTTGCTTTGTGCTCGCGGGGCGGCGTGGCTGCCACCCCGCGAATGTTCCTTCGTCGTTGCTGCGGACGTTCAGGAGAGTCCCTTAATGCCCGCGAGCGGAGGGGATTACTCCCCCGTCGCCTTCGCGATGATTTCCTTCGCGACGTTCGCGGGAACCTCGGCGTAGGAGTCGAACACCATGGAGTAGTTCGCCCGGCCCTGGGTACGGGACCGCAGGTCGCCGACGTAGCCGAACATCTCCGACAGCGGGACCAGTGCCTTCACGACACGGGTACCGGCGCGCTCCTCCATGGCCTGGATCTGGCCACGGCGGGAGTTGAGGTCGCCGATCACGTCACCCATGTAGTCCTCGGGAGTCGTGACCTCGACGGCCATCATCGGCTCGAGGATGACCGGGCCTGCCTTCTTCGCGGCTTCCTTCATCGCCATGGAACCGGCGATCTTGAACGCCATCTCGGAAGAGTCGACCTCGTGGTACGCGCCATCCAACAAGGTGAACTTCAACCCGACGAGCGGGTAGCCGGCCAGCACGCCGTACTGCATGGCGTCCTGGGCGCCCGCGTCGACCGACGGGATGTACTCCCGCGGCACGCGGCCACCGGTGACCTTGTTGTCGAACTCGTAGAGAGCACCGTCGGTGCGCTCGAGCGGCTCCAGCTTCACGATGACCTTCGCGAACTGGCCGGAACCACCGGTCTGCTTCTTGTGGACGTAGTCGAGCTTGTCCACGGTCTTCTTGATGGTCTCGCGGTAGGCGACCTGCGGCTTGCCGATGTTCGCCTCGACCTTGTAGTCGGACTTCATCCGGTTGACCAGCACCTCGAGGTGCAGCTCGCCCATGCCCGCGATGATCGTCTGGCCGGTGTCCTCGTCCAGGTTGACCTGGAACGTGGGGTCTTCCTCGGCCAGCTTCTGGATCGCCAGGGAGAGCTTCTCCTGGTCGGCCTTGGTCTTCGGCTCGATGGCCACCTTGATGACCGGGTCGGGGAAGGTCATGGACTCGAGCACGACCGGGTTCTGCGCGTCGGCAAGGGTGTCACCGGTGGTGGTGTCCTTCAGGCCGATGACCGCGTAGATGTGGCCGGCCAGGGCCTCGTCGACCGGGTTCTCCTTGTTGGAGTGCATCTGGAAGATCTTCCCGATGCGCTCCTTGCGCTCCTTGGTCGCGTTGACGACCTGCGCGCCGGAGGAGACCTTGCCCGAGTAGACCCGGATGTAGGTCAGCTTGCCGAAGAACGGGTGCGCGGCGATCTTGAACGCGAGCGCGGAGAACGGCTCCTCGGTCGTCGCGTGCCGGGTGACCGGGGTCTCGCCGTCGGGCAGCAGACCCTCGACCGGCGGCACGTCCAGCGGCGACGGCAGGTAGTCGATGACCGCGTCCAGCATCGGCTGCACGCCCTTGTTCTTGAACGCGGAGCCGGCGAGCACCGGGAACGCCTCGCGGGTGACGACCAGCTTGCGGATGCCGCCCTTGATCTCGTCCTGGGTCAGCTCTTCGCCCTCGAGGAACTTCTCCATCAGCGCGTCGTCGGTCTCGGCGACGGCCTCGATCAGCTTCTCGCGGTACTCGGCCGCGCGGTCGGCCAGCTCGGCCGGGATGTCCTCGACGGAGTAGTCGTCGCCCTTCTGCACCTCGCCGCGCCAGACCAGGGCCTTCATCCGGACCAGGTCGATGACGCCCTCGAACTCGTTCTCCGCGCCGATCGGCAGCTGGATGGCCAGCGGCCGGACGCCGAGACGGTCCGAAATGGTCTGCAGGGTGTAGTAGAAGTCCGCACCCAGCTTGTCCATCTTGTTGACGAAGCAGATGCGCGGGACGTCGTACTTGTCCGCCTGCCGCCAGACCTGCTCGGACTGCGGCTCGACGCCTTCCTTGCCGTCGAAGACGGCGACCGCGCCGTCGAGCACCCGCAGGTTGCGCTCCACCTCGACGGTGAAGTCGACGTGCCCGGGGGTGTCGATCAGGTTGATCTGGTAGTCGTTCCAGAAGGTGGTGGTGGCAGCCGAGGTGATGGTGATACCCCGCTTCTGCTCCTCCTCCATCCAGTCCATCGTGGCGGCGCCGTCGTGGACTTCGCCGAGCTTGTAGTTGATCCCGGTGTAGAACAGGATCCGCTCGGTGGTGGTGGTCTTACCGGCGTCGATGTGCGCCATGATGCCGATGTTGCGGACCTTGTTGAGGTCGGTCAGCACTTCACGTGCCACGAGAATGTTCCCCTGTCTCGAACGTGGGGCCCGGCATGGCTTCTATCGGCAGCCGGGCGGTCATCACCAGCGGTAGTGCGCGAAGGCCTTGTTGGACTCGGCCATCTTGTGCGTGTCTTCGCGGCGCTTGACGCTGGCGCCAAGGCCGTTGCTCGCGTCCAGCAGCTCGTTCTGCAGGCGCTCGATCATCGTCTTCTCGCGGCGCTGCTGCGAGAAGGAGACCAGCCAGCGCAGCGCCAGCGTGGTGGAGCGGCCGGGCTTGACCTCGATCGGCACCTGGTAGGTGGCGCCACCGACGCGGCGGCTCTTCACCTCGATGGTGGGCTTCACGTTGTCGAGCGCGCGCTTCAGCGTGACGACCGGGTCGGTGCCGGTCTTCTCGCGAGCGCCTTCCAGCGCGCCGTAGACGATGCGCTCGGCGAGGGACCGCTTGCCGTCCTTCAGCACCTTGTTCACCAGCTGGGTGACCAGCGGGGAGGCGTAGACGGGGTCGGAGATCAGCGGCCGCTTCGGCGCCGGACCCTTGCGAGGCATTAGCTCTTCTCCTTCTTCGCGCCGTACCGGCTGCGCGCCTGCTTCCGGTTCTTCACACCCTGGGTGTCGAGCGAACCGCGGATGATCTTGTACCGAACACCCGGCAGGTCCTTCACACGACCGCCGCGCACGAGCACCATCGAGTGCTCCTGGAGGTTGTGACCCTCACCGGGGATGTATGCGGTGACCTCGATGCCGCTGGTCAGCTTCACACGAGCAACCTTGCGCAGGGCCGAGTTCGGCTTCTTCGGGGTCGTGGTGTACACGCGGGTGCACACGCCACGACGCTGCGGGCTCCCCTTGAGGGCCGCGGTCTTCTGCTTGGCAGCCTTGTCCTGGCGGCCCTTGCGGACCAGCTGCTGGATCGTGGGCAATGGACCAGCTTCCTGTCGTGATCTTGCTTCTTCGTGTCTTCACCGGTCCCCGCGGTCGGGCGTGTCGGCCCGCGTCACGGTCTCGCGACCGGTAACTTCCCGGAGGGATTTTCCGTCGGAACCCCACGTGGCGAGGCCGGTGAACCGGGTGCAAAAGCACCCCGCTCATGCCCAACGGCACGCGGAGCGGCCCGACGCCTGCCGGGCACGGTCTCCAAAGATACCCGTCCACTCGCGGAGCGGTCCGGGCGGGGGGGTCGCTACGGTCGCCGACCGGTCATCGTAACCCCAGATCGGGGCCTTGGGACGGCGCCGCGCGGGACTTCCCGAGATGCAGAACGCCAGGCTCCGGGACGCTATTCCCGGACGGGTTCCCGCGGTCAGAGCGCATTCGGCTCGCCTGCCGGGACGCGGCGACCAATGAATGGACCGGCGCCGGCTCCTCGGCTGCCCGCCGGGAGACCCGGCACGGCTCGCGCGGGCCGCGTTAAAAACGCGAGAGAAATTCTTCGGCGGCAAGGAGAAGCGCCGCCTGCTGTTCCACAATGGACCTCGTCCCCGGGGTGACAATCACCTCACCGGGGCGGAACCGCGAAACCCGGCCCGGCGGCGTGCACCCGCCGGGCCGGACCGGGATCAGTCCTCGTCCGGCTTCGCGTGGTCGGGCTTGCCCGGGTTGGGGTCGCGCGACAGATCGATCAGCGGGTGCACTCCAGCCCCCTCCGGCGCGGCATGGCTGCCGCCGGTCTTCTTGTCCCCCGGCTGGTCGACGTTCTCGCTGCCGTCCATGTCGCCTCCTCGTTCGGTTCCCCTGCCGGTCTGCACGGTACCTGCCGGGGAAATCGGTGGACGGACTCCCCAAGATGAGGGACGTGGACTGGAAGATCAGCGAAATCGGGCCCGGACAAGCCGAAGCCTCGGCGATCTTGCGCGAGTACATGGACGAGGTGGCGTCGCGGTATTACGGCCGCCCGGCCACCCGCGCCGAGGTGGACGAGGCGCTGGCCGACGAGCCCAGCGCCGATCTCGTCGCACCGACCGGCGCGTTCCTGCTCGCGTACCGGGACGGGAAGCCCGCGGGCTGTGTCGGGGTCCGGATGGTCGAGCCGGGGCTGAGCGCCTTGACCAAGGTCTACATCCGCCCGGAGCATCGCGGGCACGGCGGCGGCAAGCTGATCGTCGCGGCGGCCGAAGAAGCGGCGAAGCGGCTGGGCTCGGCCCGGATGCGGCTCGACACCCGCGACGACCTGGTCGAAGCACGCGCGCTGTACGCGGCCATGGGTTACGCGGAGGTCGAGGCGTTCAACGACGACCGGTACGCCGAGCACTGGTTCTCCAAAGACCTCAGCTGAGCCGTCCCGCACAACTGGCGACCTCGCCGTCGGCGGCTTTCGCGGACCGCGCCTGCACGCCGTTGACCGAGATCCGGCATTCGACCAGGCCGCTTGACTGGCCCATCAGCTGCACGGTCGGCGCGACGGCGGTCTTCGGCCAGGTCAGAGTCTTGCGCCAGGGCAGGGGTACGGACAGTTCCTGGTGCACCAGGCCGAGGCCGTTGTCGTCGTAAACGACGGTGGCGGTGCCAGAGCCCGCGAGTTCGTAGGTGATCTGCCAGCTGGACGGCACGGGTGCGGCCGGTGCGGTGGACGTCGTCGGGGCCAGAGTGCGGGTGACAGTGCGGTCTGGGGCGCGCTGCGGCACTTCGGCGGTCGGCGCGAAAACTGCGACCGGGGCAGGTGCGGGGTCGTCGCCGGTGCCGAGGATCACTACGGTCGCGGCGACGGCGGCCACCGCGATGCCGGCGATCGCGAGCCGGCCGATCAGCTGTCTGTCCATGGTCCTCGTTCTTTCCGGGTCCGCCGGCGGTTCCCGGGGACGAGGGGAACCGCCGGCGGAAGCTGGGTCAGCCGGGCAAGATCCGGCCGGGGACGCCGTTCAGCGACTGGATCAGGCCCAGCACGGGCACGCCGAGCGGCGCGAACGTCCAGATGTTGTTCAGATTCGACGTGTCCGGCTCGTCGACGACGGTGACACCGGGCTGGTCCTGGGTCGCGGCCAGCGCGGGCGCGGCGGCGCCGAGCACCGCGGCTCCGGCGAGCGCGGTGGCGGCCACGGCGCGGACGACGGTCTTCTTCACGGGTTTCTCCTTCTGTGCTCAGGAAACGGCGGTGATGGCGTTGAACACCGGCGCGAGGAGCTGCGCCGGGGCCTGGGCGGCCGGGCCGAGGAGGCTGCCCGCGTCGAGGCCGGGGACGACCCAGACCGACGGTCCGCCGCCGGTCGGTGCTCCCGGGACGCCGGGCAGGCCCGGGGTGGGCAAGTTCGGCACGGAAGGCAGCGAGGGCAGGCCGCCGGCCGGGAGGGACGGGAGGCCGCCCGTCGGGAGCGAAGGCAAACCGCCGGTCGGCAGCGAAGGCAATCCGGCGGACTGGGCGGGCTGAACGGCGGCGGACGGGTCCGGGGTGGCGGCGCTGGCCGCTCCCCCGGCGAATCCGGCGAACGCCCCGGCCGCGGCGAGCGGCAGCAGGATCCGGGCGGCAGTGCGTTTCATCAGGGTTTTCCTTTCTTCGGGGTTCTTCGGGAAACGGGGATCAGCGGAGCGCGCCGCTGATCGGGACGATGGTTCCGTCGGGGATCCACTGCCCGGCGTAGTCGCGTGCGGCCTGCATGCCGGGCGCGTGCGGTTCGTTCGGGTACATCGGCATCGCGTTGACCTGCGCGGCCGCGAACAGCTGCACCTCGCCGTTCACCGCTGTCCACTGTGGACCGAGCCAGGTCCGGAAACCGCCGAGCGACGGGCTTTCGCCGCCGAAGCTGTTGCCGACCGCCACCGCGTAGCTGACCGCTAGCTGATCGCGCGGGTCGAAGCGCAGCGGCATGGCCGCGCTGGCCACGGTGTTGACGATGGGTCCGTTGAGCAGCCACGGCGCGAGGTACAGGCCGAACTGGTGGGTCGGCTTGAGCCGCTGCGATTCGGCGGCGCGGCTCATCGCGAGGTACCCGTCGCTCCAGCCGGAGACGACCACCAGCGCGGTGTCCGCGGCCGCGTCCGGACGCACCGGCAGCCCGACGCGCGCAGCGGTCTCGCGGACCAGTTGCGCGGCTTGCCCCCCACGCGGCGACTTGTCTTCGACCAACGTGATCGCCGACGGTTTCCGCGACGCGAGGAATTCGACCAGCTTCACCAGCGAACCGCGGTCCTCCGGCGACAACGCGTCCGAGGGACAACTGGTGAGCACGTCGCGTTTTTCCGCCACCAGACCGCCGAGCGCGGCTTCCGCGCATTCCGGCGCGTCGGCGTCCGACACCGCCGGGCCCGCCTCGGTGCCCGCGTCGACGTCGACCGTGGTGGTCGCGTCGCCCTTGTGCACCACGAGAGTGCTGCGCCCGGGCGGAAGTTCGACCTCGGCCCAGCTGCCTTCCGCACCGGCACGCGCCGCCGCGGTGGTCACGATCCCGCTCTCGACGCCAGCCGACAGGTCCGTGCCCGCGCTCGCCGGGAAGTGCACGAGGTTGCGCCCGGGCCGCTGCGGGCTGACCAGCACCGGCACGGTCGCGCCGCCGACGGTCGCGTCCGCCAGCAGCGGCACTCCGGGCACCGGCAAAGGCGCTGGCTGTGGCACCGCGGCGAGCGCACTCCACGCGACGAAACCGAGTGCGACGCCGGCGACGCCGTAGCGGTAACCACGAGTGGAAGCGTTGCGGGACAACAAGATTGCTGACACCACGGTGACCGCTGCGGGCAGCAGGACCACCACGATCAGCGAGATGCCGAACAGCGTTTCGTACAGTCGTCGGTCGAAGGCGACTCCGGAGACGCCGAGCTGCACGACGCCCGCGAGCGTCAACAGGCCGGCGAGGCTGACCGACAGCGGACCGACGCGCAACGGCGTCGACCGCCACTCCTCTACCGGCACCCACGCCGACAGCAGTGTCACGCCGAACCACAGTGCTGCCGAAGCGACATACACAGTGTCGATGGCGAAGGAGATGCCCGTACCGTCGACAGAGGTCTCCAGCACCACGAGCACGACCAGCGCCAGCGAAGCCCAACGGCCTGCCGAGGGCCACCGAAGCAGCACCGGCACCGCGAGCGCGAGCACGATGTGCACGATCAGAGCGACGAGGTTGACGTCGACCGTCGCCGCCGATACCGCGGCCAGCACCGCCGAGCCGACCCCCAGCGCGCCAGTGGTGACCCACAGCTTGCGCGGCAGCGGACCGACGAGCGGACGCAGAATCCCGGTGCCGGCGAGGAACGCCGTTGCCAGCAGCAGTATCAGCCGCAGCACCAGCGCGGCACTGTCCACACCGGACGATCCGGTGGCGGCCGGAGTGACGTGGTGATCCATGGAGACCTTCCGGGGAGAATCCCGGCGCGCGGACGGGCGTCCGCGCGCCGGGAACGAGTTACTTCACGTTCTGGTCGGCGACCACGAACAGCTCGGAGTGCGGCTTGGCGTTGCCGAAGTCCCCGTGCGGCCACGACTTCCGGTTGAAGTTGATGCCCACCTGGCCGGTAAACTCGTCGCGGAAGTTCTGATCGACCGCGATCTTCCCGTCCGGAGCCAGGTTCAGCAGGTTGACCTTGTGGTCACCGTCCAAACCGGACCGAGCGACGAAGTAGTTCGACACCGCGATGTGCTGCGGCTGCTCGGTTTCGTGGTAGAGACCGTCCTGGCCGAGCGCGAGGTTGTCGTACGCGCCCCAGTGCGGGCCCGCCCCGGGAACGCCCGGGTTGATCGGCGCGGAGCCGACGACGGTCGGCAGGTCTCCCCCGCCGCCCTGCTGCGCCTTCTCCTTGGTGTCGACGCGGCCCTTGATGTCCTCGACCTTGTCGCCCGCCGCGACCAGCTTCTGGATGTCGAGCACGTACACGCCGCCGGTGGTGCCGGGGTCGTCCGGGCCGAGCGCGCCCTTCTGCCTGCCCTGCACCGCGTGGTACAGGAACCGGTCGTCCGGACTGGTCTGCAGCCAGCCGCCGTTGGAGCTGGCGCCGTTGGAGTCGTTCTGCGAGTAGATCGGCTTGCCCGCGGTGCCGTCGTCGAACACCTCGATCCAGTGCGGGTCCTTCGCCGTGATGTCCGGCGTGTAGAAGATCGCGCCGCCCTGCATCGTCTCGGCGAACGCGCCCTTGTGCCCGGGCTTGTTCGTCACCGTGGTCTCCATGACCGCGCGGCTTTCCGAGTGCAGCGGGTCCGCCGGATTCGCCCGGGGACCGTCTTGCAGGTAGGACACCGCCTTCAGCTTCGGGTGATTGCGGTCGGAGATGTCCCAGGTGCGGATCGTCGGTCGGCGCAGATACGGCGACGGCTGCTTCACCGGGTCGAGAATGATGTTGCGCGGTTCGGCGTAGTCACTGGTGACGAGGGTGTTGAGATCCTCGCGCGCCTGAACGCCGTGCGGGTTCGCGCAGGACGGTTTGCCCAGCTGTGGCAGGTTGTCGCACAGCTTCGCGTTGTCGCCCTGCGGGGTCGCTGCCGGATTCTGCGACAGCACCTGCGCGTTCTGGTCGAAGTGCACGACCTCGCCCGGGCTGCCGGCGAAACCGTTGCCGATCTGCGTGGAGCCGTCCTGGTACGCGTACGGACCGGGCACGACCGGACCGCCCATGTACGTGCCGTACGCGGTGCCGTCCTTCAGCACCCAGTACGCGTCGGGCACGGAACCGCCGAGCGTCTGCGTCGGCAGGCTGATGCCCTTGAGCTTCAGCTGCGGCAAGGCACTGACGTCGAACGCGTACGTCGCCGCGGCGAACAACGCACCGGCGTAGATCGTGTCGCCCTTGTGCCACACGTACTGCATGTGGTGCGGCTCGTTCTCGACCAGCGGCCCGACGGTCGCAGTGTTCACCACCTTGCCGTACGTCGGCGAGCCCTGCGTCGCGTCGATCACCGCGAGGAAATCGGGACCGGGCAGGGCATTCTTGATTTTGCCGAGACCGCCGCCGAGCGAACCCGGCAGGTTCTTGACGTCCTTCACCGCGGTGTCGGCGATGTTCTCGTCGCCGGCCCAGACCAGCAGCCACTTCTTCGGCGTGCCGTCCGCGGAACGCGCTTGCGCCGCGAGGTCTTTGCTCACCAGGTGGTTCTGCACCCAGTACTGCTTGCCGTCGGACGCGGTTTTGGCGTCGGTGACCACCTGGACGTCGGCGTAGGCGCTGGTGCTGGACCCGGTGTAGGTCACCGCGCCGATCGCGAGCGCGACCGCGCCGGCGACGGTCAGCGCTTTCCGCCATCGGGGCGGGGCGCCCGAGGAGGAGCTGAATCGCATTGTGTCTCCCTGTTTGTGTTCCCGTGAAGCGCCCGCGAAGGCACTTCTTTCCCCGTTCTGCGGGCAGCACGGAACCCGCCCGGAACGCGGAAAGCGTTTATCCCCTCGGGCAGCCAAAACCCGTTGCGGGGCAAGAGAAATCAGCCAGCCGAACGCGGCCGGGAGAAAAGTCAGGAATTCCTACACAGCGCGCTGGCCTGCTGCCGCAGATCAACGTGCAGGCGCCACACCAGGGCAACCGGAAAGGACATGCGCGAAATACTCTGGCGAACCGCACGCACTGTCAATGCGGTGATCAATCGTGGGAACATCGACCGAAGGGGTGAATATCCCACGAACTGGGCCGACTTGCCCGCCTCTCGCGCCGCACCCGCCGCGAGCAGCGGCGCTGACCTGCGATGCTCCGTTCGGCCCACAGTATGTTCGGCGCTTCGGCGTCCGGGACGGGTCCGTTCGCCCGATATGTTCGTTACCTTTTCGTGACCAAATCCCGGGAACTCTCGCTCCTTCGCCGCCGACCGGGCCGCGGCCCGAAGGCGCGAACCGACACGAAACGGCATAATCCGCTCCGGGGCCGAGGGAGGGGGAAGACGTGGGACAGGACAGCGTCGCGGACGGGGTCAAAGGCAAGGTCAAGGGCTACGACGACAGCCTTGGCCAGAACGCGTCCGACATGGCGAAAAAGGCGCCGATCGTCGGCAAGGGCTACAGCACGATCTCCGGTGCCGTCGACAAGTTCGGCTCGGCCAAAGACGCCGGGGACATCGCGGCGGCGAGCGGCCAGCTGGTGCAGGACGGCGCCGGCTTCGTCGCGGGCGCGGCCGTCGACGTGGCGAGTTTCGCGGTCGACCCGATCGGCTGGCTGGTCAGCAACGGCCTGAACATGCTGATCGAACTCGTCCAGCCGCTGCAGGACGCCCTGCACTTCGTCACCGGCGACGGCCCTGGCCTCAAACGCGCGTCCGAGAACTTCACCGAGATCGGCAAAGGCTTCGTCATGCTGGCCGACCAGTTCGTGAAGGACGGCGACGAGGCGCTCAAGGACTGGCAGGGCGAGGGCGGCGACGCCGCGAAGAAGGCGCTGGCCCAGTTCTCGCAGGGCATCAAGGGCATCGGCACCGCGGCGGGCGCGGTCGCGGACACGCTGCAGATGTGGTCGATGGTGATGACCGTCATCGAGGAAGTCGTCAAAGCCCTCATCTCGGACCTGGTCAGCTGGCTCATCTACCTGTGGCTGCCCGCGCTCGCCGCCTCCGTCGTGTCCTTCGGCGCCTCCGTGGCGACCGCGATGACCACATCGATCGCCAAGGTCGCGAGCGTGGTCGCCAAGGTCACCAAGCACCTCGGCAAACTCGGCAAGCTGCTCGACAAATTCGTCATGTTCCTCGTCAAATGGAGCGGCAAAATGGCCGACGAGGGCATCAAGCTGACCGAGACCGGCAAACGAGGACTCCCGGCGCAGGCCGGAAAAGTGGCGGCCGGCGCTCTCGCCGCGGACACCAAGACCAGGGCCGCGCTGTTCGGCCACGCGGCCAAGGAAGCCGCCGAGAGCGTGCCCAAGAAGCTGTACGAGGAAACAATCAAGGAGGTCACCGGAACCAGCCCCGGCGACCTGTCCAAGGGCCCGGGCAGCCAGGGCAAAGCTGCCTACAAGATGGGCAACAAGATCGTCGACTACGCCAAGAACCCGTCAGTCGGCGACGGTGAGAGCATCGAAGAAACCCGCGGCAACCTCGATATGGGCGAATAGATGGCGGAACCGCTTCCCTGGTACATCGTTCTCGGCTACCTGACCGCGTTCGTCCTGCTCTGGATCGCAGGCCGGGCCGAGGGCGGCGGCACGGCCACCTCGGCGATCAGCAACATCGCCTGCGGCCTCGTTTTCCTCGGCACGACGCTGACCTGGTTCACCGTGAGCATGGAAGTCCGCGCGCCGCTGGCGGTGTGGATCGCGCTGCCGGTGGCGTTCGTCGCCTTCGTGCTCTGGCAATCCTGGCGGCAACGAGATTCGCTCCGCCGCCTCGGCACCACGAACGAAGCGACCTTCGGGGTGCTGCCGAAGCGCGGCCGCACCGTGCCGTTCGACCAGCAGGACAGCCTGTCGCTGCGGCGAGTCCTCGAACTCGAGCACCAGGGCCACCGGCTGCTCGGCGTCGAATACCCGCTCACCGAGCCGGATTCGGCCACCAGCCGGGTCACCGACCGCATCGGCGGCCTCTACTCGATGATCGAACTGCGGATCCCGGCCAGCCCGACGCTGCTGATCACGCCGAAGGTCGGCGCGTTCGAACCGGACTACACCACCCCGTTCGAGGACGCCCGGATCACCCGCATTCAGGTCGGCACCCCGAAACCGTCGTCGAAGCCGTCCGAGCAACCGCGGGAGTTCCTGGCCGAGGAACTGCGCAAGGTCGCGGTGGACCCGGAATTCGACCGGCGTTTCGAGGTCGCTACCGAGGATCCGGAGTTCGCCGCCAAGGTGCTCACCCCGGAAGTGCGCGAGATGATCCTCAACGACCTGTGGTTCCGGGTCCACGAGGTTGTGTTCGACCACGACGCGCTCTGGACCGCAGAAGCGGACGGGCTGAACGAAGACCGGCTGCTCGGCAACGCCCGCCATCTCGCGATCTTCGCCGCGGCCGTGACGTCGAACCTCTGGCCCGGCACCGAGTTCTCCCGAGTGGCCGCCCGCGCCGAAACCGGCTACGACCTGTGGTTCGGCCAGCGCCGCGGATTCGTGCGGAACCGCGTGAACCGCTACCGCGAGTCGATGGACCGGCAACCGCTCGCCCCGACGACGGTGCTGACGCGCTCGCTGCTCGCCGCGGCCATGGTGGTGGGCGGTCTGCTGCCGATCGCCAACGGCTTGGCCACCGCCGTCGGCCTCGCCCCGGAGGTCCCGCTCACGGTCCTCGAATCCGACGGCGGCGATCCGGGCCGCGCCTGTGGTGCCAACCGCACCCAGATCTGCGGCAGCAGGTCGCCCGCGGTCCGCGGGACCTACCCGCTCGACGGCCGGACGCACGAGGTCGTCACCGGCTGGGTCTCGGGCGAACTGCCCGAACGCGGCGACGTGGTCGACGTGCGGATCGGGCCCGTCTGGTGGAACACGGTGTTCCAGAACACCGCCGCCGTCGTGACGACCATGCTCGCCGCGCTGGTCCCCCTCCTGCTCGGGCTGCTGTTCTTCAAGACGATCTTCCGGCCGCGGGAGCCCCGCCGGGTGCGCATCCTGCGCGAGATCAGGCAATCCGGACAGGTCGAGTCCCAGCCCTAGCGGAGCGGTTTGCTGACCTGCGGTGATCACCCGCTCCGGATTCCGCACTCTTGAAGCACGAAGCCGACAGAAGCGGCATAATCCCGCACATCAGCGAGGTGCAGGGAAGGTGTGACCGCCGTGTCCGAAGAGATGGACCGACTCGTCGCGGAGTTCGAGAAGTTCCAGACGAAACTCAAGCAGGCCGAAGCGCAGTTCGCGAAGGTCGGCGACATGCAGGAGGAACTGAACGCGCTCGAAGCGCAGGTGATGTCGCCGGACCGGTCGGTCACCGTGGTGGCGGGCCCGAGCGGGTCGGTCAAGGACCTCCGGCTCTCCCCGGACGCGTTGCGCCAGCAGCCGGACCAGCTGGCGTCCACGATCCTGGCGACGCTGCACCAGGCCGTCGCCGAATCCGCGCGCAAGCAGGCCGGGATCGTCGACGAGCACGTCGGCACGGCCTTCGGACTGAACGTGTCCGAGCAGGTTCTCGAAGCGCAAGCCGCGGGCATGGGAACCACAGTGGACGAATTGGAGTCCAACCTCCCGGAGGCGCAGCCGCAGCGGCAGGCGGCGCCGGTTCGCGACGAGGAGGACTTCGCGAACAACAACCTGCTTCGCGCTGAGCAGCAGCCGACGCAGCCCGCTCCGCCGCCGCCTTCCACTTCGGCGGGCGACCAGTTCCTCAAGAACTTGTTCAACGACGAGGAGGACCACCGATGACCCACAGCGTCGTCACGACGGCCATCACGAAGTACTCCACCGACCTCGACCACTACAAGAGCGAGGCGGGCAAGTTCAACGGCCTCGTGGGCCAGGCCGACGTCGGCGACAAGTCGTGGGGCCTGATCGGGCTGGTCGCCAAGCAGACCTACACGAGCAAGCTCGACGAGCTCAAGCAGCTGCTCGAGGCCATGAAGAGCGGCGTCGAAGTGTTTCAGGAAAAGCTCGGCAAAGCCGCGGAGATCTACGACGGGCACGAGAAGGACACCGTCATGACCTTCGGCAAGTTCGACGCGAAGATCGACGGACCGCTCTGAGCAAGGGGAACTCATGGGACAGGACAGCGTCGCCGACGGCGTAAAGATCAAGCACGAAGACGGGTTCGGCCACGACGCGCTCGAAGCGGCCAAGAAGACGCCGTTCGTGGGCAAGGGCGTCAACACGATCTCCGGCGCCATCGACAACTACGGCGACGCCAAGAGCTTCGGCGACTTCGCCTCGGCCAGCGGCCAGCTGGTGCAGGACGGCGCCGGCTTCGTCGCGGGCGCGGCGGTGGACCTGGCTAGCTTCGCCCTCGACCCGGTCGGCTGGCTGGTCAGCAACGGCCTGAACATGCTGATCGAACTGATCCAGCCGCTGCAGGACGCCCTGCACTTCGTCACCGGCGACGGCCCTGCCCTCAAGGAAGCTTCCGGCAACTTCGTCGAGATCGGCAAGGGTTTCGTCACCCTGGCCGACAACTTCGTCAAGGAAGGCGACGAGGCGCTCAAGGACTGGCAGGGCGAGGGCGGCGACGCCGCGAAGAAGGCGCTGGCCCAGTTCTCCGAGGGCATCAAGGGCATCGGCTCCAGCGCGGGCGCGGTCGCCGAGACCTTGCAGATGTGGTCGATGGTGATGACCGTCATCGAAGAGGTCGTCAAGGCGCTGATCTCCGAACTGGTCAGCTGGCTCATCTACCTGTGGCTGCCCGCGCTCGCCGCGTCCGTGGTCAGCCTCGGCTCGTCCGTCGCCGCCGCGATGACGGCCTCGGTCGCCCGCGTGGCCAGCACGGTCAGCCGGGTCACCAGCCACCTCGGCAAGCTCGGCCAGCTGATCGAGAAGTTCCTGACCTTCCTCGCCAAGTGGGCCGACGAGATGATCAAGCAGGGCTCGAAGCTCACCCCGTCCGGAGCCCGCATCACCCCCGGCACGGAAAAGGCGCTCGCGGGCGCGGTCGCCAACGCCACCGGAACCAAGGGAAGCGCGTTCGGCACCGCGACAGTCGACGCGCTGAAGGGCATGCCGGGCGAGGCGGTCAAGCAGGTCATCGGCGTGAACCCGGCCGACCTGAGCAAGGGCTCCGCCTACGTCGGCAAGGGCGGCTTCGACTTCGCCGACAAGATGATCAGCAACGCGAGGGACATCGGCAAGTCCAAGGACGCGAGCGACGAGGCCGGGAAGCATTCCGCCAAGGACACTCGGGAAAACCTGGACATGTAAGGGTTTTCGTGGACGAGCTGATTGTCCCTGGCTATTTCTTCAGCGGCTACGCGCTGTCGTTTGTGCTGCTTTGGATCGCCGCCTGGGCCGAGCGTCGCAGCTCGGTCTTGGCGGCGGTCTTTCATCTCCTTTGCGGGACAACGGTTTCGCTCACGACGCTGTATTGGTTCTCCGCCAGCGTGTCCGTACCCGCGCTGGCTTGGTACGGCGTGCCGCTAGTCGTCGCCGCGCTGCTGGTCTGGCGTGGCTGGCACCAGCAGCACTGGGCCAGCCGCGTCGACTCCAACGGCGAGCCCAGTTTCGGCTTCCTTGCCCGCCACGGACTTGCCGTCCCGCGGGATCATCCCGATCCCTGGCCGAGCCGGGCCACGGTCGAGTTCACCCACCACGGGCACCGGCTGCTCGGCATCGAGTATTCGACCGAATCCCCATACCGGGACGAGAACTTCCGCCGGAAGTCGAAGCTGGCCGAAGCGCTCAGTTCGATCTACTCAGTCGTGGAGCTGCGGATCCCGAACGTGCCCGCGCTGACCATCGCGCCGAAGACCAAAGCCTTCGCCCCGGACCACTTCACTCCGCTCGAAGACATGCGGATCACCCGCAACCAGTTCGGCTGGCTGCGTCCGGACACCACGCTGCACGAATTCGAAACCGACCCCGGATTCGACCGCCGGTTCTCCGTCTACACCTCGGATCCGGAGTTCGCCCGGGAGATGCTGACCGGCGAGGTCCGCGAGCTGCTCCTGAACGACCGGTTCTTCCGCGTGCACCAGGTCGCCTTCAGGGAGGACGCGATCTGGACCACCGACACCGGCGGGTTGACCGAAGACCGGATGTTCGACAACTCCCGCAAACTCGCGATGCTCGCCGCCGCCGTCCCCTCGGCGATCTGGGAGAAGTGGGCGAACGACCGGCAATTCCGTTCAGTCGCGACCAGCGCGGACACCGGGTACGACGCCTGGATCGGCAAGCGCGGCGGGTTCATCCGCACGCCGCTGAACCGCAGGCGCGACGCCCGCGACCGGCAGCCGGTCACCTCGATCTCGCTGACCGCGCGGACGCTCATCGCGCTCGCCATGATCACCATCGGCGTGGCACCGGCAGGCAACTCGCTGGCCGTGCTGACGAGGCTGGCTCCGCAAGTGCAAGCGACGGTCTCCCGGGTCAGCGAAGGCGGCACCCGGCATTGCGTGACCACCTCCGGCGGCATGTCGTGCACTGAGGACCGGGCCGAGATCGACGGAACCTACGAGCAAGACGGCAGCATCCACGAAATCACCGCCGACTGGACCAAGAATGAGCTTCCCGCACCGGGCACCGTCGTCGAGGTCGCGGTCGGTCCGTTCTGGGGCCATCCTGGCTACCAAATCGGCTCGGTGTTCGCGGCCGTCGATCTCCTCGGCGCGCTGATCTGGCTTTTTCCGGGTCTCCTGCTGCTCAAACGGACCTACTTACCCAGCGTCCCCCGCCGAGTGAAGAAGCGGCGCGAAGCCCTCGCCGAGGTCTGACCTCAGAGCCGGTGCCCGCAATCCGCGCAGAACACCGCGCCCGCCTTGGACTCCTTGCCGCATTCTCCACAGTGGACCGTCGGAGCCAGTGAACTTCCGCATCCGGTGCAGAACTTCCCGCCGTCCACCTTCAGGCCGCAGTCCGGGCAGGTGAGCTTTGCTCGGGTGCCCAGGTCCAGGTCCTTGGTCCAGTTCTTCTCGCGAGCCTTGTCCCAGATCTGGTCCCGCTGCGCCGCCGCCTGCGCGCGCGAGATCTCCTCCGCCACGATCGGCGAACAGCGCAGGCACTGGCCGATTTCCTCGTTCCAGCACTGATCCGCGCACATCCAGTCGCTGCAGCCGCGGCACTGGCGGAAGCGCGGGGTGATCTCCTCGACGGCTCCGGTCAGCGCGCGGTCCTTCGCTGACGAGTTCGTCGCGCGGTCGTACTTCCACTGGTCCGCGGAGCTGCTCAGCTGTTGCAACGTCCCGCCGAAGAACGAGCCCACCGCGCGCAACATGCTGCGTCCGGTCTCCATCGCGTCCCGCTGGAACGCCGAGCGGTACCCGTTTCCGCAGCGCTCGCAACGGAACTCGAACTGGTATCCCTGTGCGTTGGAGAGATCCGAGAAGTTGTCCGTGAACGGCACGACATCAGCCACGCGCGCGAAGGTATGCCAGCCGGAGATCGGCCCGCGACCGTACAAGTACCGTCTCCGAACCCGCTACGCACCGCGACCGAGGCCGCGCGACCGGCCTTTTTCGCGGTTTTGCCGTGTTTGGTCGGATACCGTCCGTAAAATGCCGGATTGGGCCATATCTGCAAGCAACCGAGCGCAGGGGGAGACGACATGTCCGATGAGTTCGACCGGCTGGTCGCGGAGTTCGACCGGTTCCAATCGAGGCTGCGGCGGGTGGACGACCAGTTCGCCGGCATCGCCCAGATGCAGGAGGAACTGAGCGCGCTCGAAGCGATCGCGACGTCGCCCGACCGGTCGGTCACCGTGGTCGCCGGTCCGGGCGGGTCGATCAAGGACATCCAGGTCACCGATGCCGCGCTGCGCCGCGGCGGGGCGGAGTTGTCCGGGATCCTGATGGCGACCCTGCACCAGGCGGTCGCCGAGTCCGCACGGCAGCAGGCCGTGCTGGTGGACCAGCACACAGGCAACTCGATGCAGCTCACCGAGCAGGTGCTGGAAACCCAGGCCGAATTGCTGGGCACCGACGTCGAGGAATTGCGTGCCGCGATGGAGCGGGGCGCGCCCGCGCCGCAGCGGAGCGTCGAGGAAGAACAGCACGAGGACTATTCCGAGCGCGAACTGCTGGCCGACCCCGCGGAGAAGACCTCTCCCCCGCCGCCACCGCCGTCCTCGGCCGGGTCCGCCGGGGACGACTTCCTGAAGAACCTGTTCGACGACGAGGACCACCGCTGATGGCCGGCTACCAGGTGCAGACGGCGAAGCTCTACGACTACTCCCGCCAGCTGGCGGGCAACAAGACCGCGGTCGCCGGGGTCAAGGGCAAGGTGTCCCAGGCCGACGTCGGCGACGAGTCCTGGGGCGTCGTCGGCATCTTCGTCAAGCACAAGTACACGAGCATGGTCGACGACCTGAAAGACCTGCTGACCGCGATGGAAACCGGCCTGCAGTCCGCCTCCGACAAGATCAACCGTGCCGGCCAGTTCTACGACCAGACCGAAGAGGATCACTGCCGCAGCTGGAAAGACGTCATGGGCAAGATCGACAACCTCGGCAGCGGACGGAAGTAGGGGGCGGGATGTCTGATCCGTTGGGCAAGATCGAGATCAAGCCGGAGGACGGCACCGGCAAGAAGATCGTCAACGCGCTGCCGGTGGTGGGCGGCGCGGTGAAGATCTACGACGCGGGCACCAGCGACGCGATCAAGGCAGGCGACACCGCGACCGGGCTGAGCGGGGTGGTTTCCGAGACGACCAACTTCGTCCAGTCGTGCGCGGAAACCGCGATGAGCATCAGCTCCGACCCGATCGGCTGGCTGGTCGGCCAGGGACTGAACTTCCTGCTGGCCGTCTGCGACCCGCTCCAGGACGCGATCCATTTCGTCAGCGGCGACGGCCCGGCACTGTCCAAGGCGGCCGAGAACTTCACGGCGATCGGGCGCGGGCTGGAGCAGTTCGCGCACCAGTTCAGCGAGCAGGCGAAGAGCTCGCTCTCGCAGTGGGAAGGCGGCGCGGCCGAAACCGCGGCGGAGAAGCTGGCCAAGTTCTCGACCGGGATCACCGGCACCGCCGACCAGGCCGGCGACATCGCGACGATGCTGCAGGTGTGCAGCATGGCGATGACCGTCATCGAGGACTTCATCAAGGCATTGCTGACCGAGCTGATCACCTGGCTGATCATGATCTGGATCCCGGCATTGGCCGCCGCGGTCCCGTCGTTCGGAGCATCCACCGCGGCGGCGGGCACGGCGACCGGGGTGCGCGCGGCGTCTACCGCGGGCAAGGCGACCAAGCAGGTCAGCAAGCTGCAGAAACTGCTCGACATGATCAAGGACTTGATCGCCCGGTTCCAGACGTTCTTCAAGGCGGCCAAGGACGAGGTGGCCAAGATGGCCGAGGAAGGCGGCAAGACCACCGCCAAGCGGGCCAAGGACGGTTTCGGGAAAACCGTCGGCGGGAAGCTGCTGGACGAGGCACGGTCGCAGGTCGGGCTCCGAAGCCACGACAAGAACGAAACCGACCTTCCGGTCAAGCCAGGGAAACCGTTGGGACACCTGGAGAACGCGCGCAAGGCCGTCGAGTACACGGCGACCGGGGACGGAACTTCGAAAGACGAGACCAAAAAAGACCTGGAGTTCTGAGCCGTGGCTCGCGCACTGGCCGACACTTGGGTGTGGCTCGGACCGATCGTCGGAATCCTGGTCATGGTCGTGCTCCCGAGTTATCTCGGCTTCCGCTGGCATCTGAAGAAGAAACGAGCGAAGCGAGCCTGGCTGGCCGCATTGCACGCGGTGCCCGAGGAACTGGGCGGATCCATGGTCGCCGATCTGAAATACGGGCGGCCCCGGTCCGCGCAGCGCCGGAAGCCTCTTGGCGAGCTGTACCGGCCGAAGACCATCTCGGAGGGCATGACCTTCCCCAGCAGTCCTCCGACCGTCGAGTTCGCGGCTGACCTGCCGCGGCGGGACCGGCAGTTCCGGGTCAGCGCGTACTGGTGCTCGCTCCGGGTCGGGGCCAACAGCAGCAGAAGGATCTACGAGTACACCATCGAAACCAAGGTCGGGCCGACGCCGAGCATGAAGATCGCCAAGGCGTACCCGACCGAACCGGTGCGGATGTTCGGGCGGACCATGGCGTATCTCAACTACCAGCAAAGGCTGTTCGAAGCGGAGGCGCGAACCTCGCCCTCGGCCGCCCGCTGGGAGCAATTCACGCCGTCCGAGAACGAGTTCACCGGATACGCCAGCGATCAGGACCTCTCGGCCCAGGTCATCGCCCCGGAGACGATGGACTGGCTGCGCGGCAACCATGAACTGCTTCCGGACCTCATCGGCCTCGAGCACGGGTGGTGCTACGCGGTCTACCGGGACGAGATCGACCCGGCGACCCTGGTCGCCAGAATCGACCTGATCGCCGACTTCCTCGACCGGATCAACGTGCCCGCCGCCGTCTGACCCCTCATACAGCGAAACGCCCCCGGCCGAAGCCGGGGGCGTTTCGTTCAAGCGGAGCGGGATCAGCGGAAGTCGCGACCGAAGTCGTAGTCGTCCAGCGGAACCGCGGCGCCGGTGCCCGAACCGAACACGTCCGGGGTGTAGTAACCGTCGTCGTAGGACGGGATCGCGTACGCCGCGACCCGCGCCTCCTCGGTCGGCTGCACCTGGATGTTCCGGTACTTGTTGATGCCCGTACCGGCCGGGATGAGCTTACCGATGATGACGTTCTCCTTGAGGCCCACGAGCTTGTCCGAGCGGCCGTTGATCGCCGCGTCGGTCAGGACTCGCGTGGTCTCCTGGAACGAGGCCGCCGACAGCCACGAGTCCGTGGTCAGCGACGCCTTCGTGATGCCCATCAGCACCGGACGCCCCGAGGCCGGCTCGCCGCCCTCGGCGACCGCGGCCCGGTTCGTCGCCTCGAACTTCGTCCGCTCGGGCAGTTCGCCCGGCAGGAAGTCCGTGGCACCGGAGTCGATGATCGTCACGCGGCGCAGCATCTGCCGCACGATGACCTCGATGTGCTTGTCGTGGATCGACACACCCTGCGCCCGGTACACCTTCTGGACCTCGTCCGTGAGGTGCATCTGCGCTTCGCGCGGGCCCATGACGCGCAGGACCTCGTGCGGGTCCGGCGTGCCCTCGAGCAGCTGCTGCCCGACGTTGACGTGGTCGCCGTCGCCCAGCGGGCCGTTCGGGGTGTTCGCGAGCCGCTGCCGCTTGGACAGCTTGTCGAAGACGATCTCCTCCGACCCGTCGTCCGGGATCAGGGTGATCTTCCAGAACCGCTCGCTCTCCTCGATCCGCACGCGGCCGTCGACGTCCGCGATCGGAGCCTTGCCCTTCGGCACGCGAGCCTCGAAAAGCTCGGTGACCCGGGGCAGACCGGTCGTGATGTCGTCACCGGCGACACCACCCTGGTGGAACGTACGCATCGTCAGCTGCGTGCCCGGCTCACCGATCGACTGGGCGGCGACGATGCCGACCGCCTCGCCGACGTCGACGAGCTGGCCCGTCGCCATCGAACGGCCGTAGCAGGTCGCGCAGACACCGACCGCCGACTCGCAGGTCAGCACCGAGCGGACCTTGACCTTCGAGATGCCGCTGGAGAGCAGCTTCTCGATGGCCGGGTCGCCGATGTCGTCGCCCGCGTTCAGCACGACGTTGCCCTTGGCGTCCACCGCGTCCGTCGCGAGGTTCCGCGCGTACACGGAGGTCTCGACGTGCTGGTCGCGCACGACCTTGCCGTCGCCGAGGTCCTCGCCGATCGGCATCATGATGCCGCGCGTGGTGCCGCAGTCGATCTCGCGGACGATGACGTCCTGCGAAACGTCCACCAGACGACGGGTCAGATAACCCGAGTCCGCGGTACGCAGCGCCGTGTCCGCCAGGCCCTTCCGGGCACCGTGCGTGGCGATGAAGTACTCCGCCACCGACAGGCCTTCGCGGAAGTTCGCCTTGATCGGACGCGGGATGTACTCACCCTTCGGGTTCGACACCAGACCACGCATACCGGCCAGCGAACGGACCTGCGTCATGTTGCCGGCGGCGCCCGACTTCACGATCATGGCGATCGGGTTGTCGTCCGGCAGCGCCGTCTCCATGATCTTGTGGACCTCTTCGGTCGCCTGCGTCCACACCTTGACGAGCTCGTTGTTGCGCTCGGCGTGGGACAGCTGACCGCGCTGGTACCGCTTCTCGACCTGGTCGGCCTTGCCCTCGTACTCGTCGAGAATGGCCTTCTTGCCGACCGGGGTCAGCACGTCCGAGATCGCGACCGTGACGCCCGAGCGGGTCGCCCAGTAGAAACCGGCGTCCTTGAGCTTGTCCAGCGTCTGCGCGACCTGCGTCATCGAGTACCGCTCGGCGAGGTCGTTCACGATGGCCGCCTGCCGCTTCTTCGGCATCGGCTCGTTGATGAACGGGTAGTCCGCCGGCAGCAGGTCGTTGAACAGCACGCGGCCAAGGGTCGTCTCGGCCAGCCACGGCTTGCCCGGCTCCCAGCCGGCCTCGGCCAGCCGCGCCTCGTCGGCCTTCGCCGGCTGACGGTCGGTGACGCGGATCTTGACCGGGGCGTGCAGGCTCAGTGCCTTGCGGTCGAACGCCATGATCGCCTCGGCGGGCGAGGAGTACGCGTTGCCCGCGCCCTCGGCGTTCTCGTTCAGCCGGGTCAGGTGGAACAGACCGGTGACCATGTCCAGACGCGGCATGGCGAGCGGACGGCCCGACGCCGGCGACAGGATGTTGTTCGCCGACAGCATCAGGATCCGGGCCTCGGCCTGCGCCTCGGCCGACAGCGGCAGGTGCACCGCCATCTGGTCACCGTCGAAGTCCGCGTTGAACGCTTCGCAGACCAGCGGGTGCAGCTGGATGGCCTTGCCCTCGACCAGTTGCGGCTCGAAGGCCTGGATGCCCAGCCGGTGCAGGGTCGGCGCACGGTTCAGCATCACCGGGTGGCCGGTGATGACCTCTTCGAGCACGTCCCACACCTGCGGCCGCGACCGCTCCACCATCCGCTTGGCGGACTTGATGTTCTGCGCGTGGTTCAGGTCGACCAGCCGCTTCATGACGAACGGCTTGAACAGCTCGAGCGCCATGTCCTTCGGCAGACCGCACTGGTGCAGCTTCAGCTGCGGACCGACGATGATGACCGAACGGCCCGAGTAGTCGACGCGCTTGCCCAGCAGGTTCTGGCGGAACCGGCCCTGCTTGCCCTTCAGCAGGTCGGACAGCGACTTCAGCGGCCGGTTGCCCGGTCCGGTGACCGGACGCCCGCGGCGGCCGTTGTCGAACAGCGCGTCGACGGCCTCCTGCAGCATCCGCTTCTCGTTGTTGACGATGATCTCGGGCGCGCCGAGGTCGATCAGCCGCTTGAGCCGGTTGTTCCGGTTGATCACGCGGCGGTACAGGTCGTTCAGGTCCGACGTGGCGAAGCGGCCACCGTCGAGCTGCACCATCGGGCGCAGGTCCGGCGGGATGACCGGGACGGCGTCGAGCACCATGCCGCGCGGGTCGTTGCCGGTCGCCTGGAACGCGGCGACGACCTTGAGCCGCTTCAGCGCGCGGAGCTTCTTCTGCCCCTTGCCGTTGCGGATGGTGTCGCGCAGGCTGTCCGCCTCCGCGGCGACGTCGAACTCGGTCGCCAGCTTCTGGATCGCCTCCGCGCCCATGCCGCCGGTGAAGTACTCGCCGTACCGGTCGATCAGCTCGCGGTAGAGCAGCTCGTCGGCGATCAGCTGACGCGGCTCGAGCTTCGTGAAGGTCGTCCAGACCTCCTCGAGACGGTCCAGCTCGCGGCCGGCGCGGTCGCGCAGCTGGCGCATCTCGCGCTCGCCGCCCTCCTTGACCTTGCGGCGCACGTCGGACTTCGCGCCCTCCGCCTCCAGCTCGGCCAGGTCGGCTTCCAGCTTCTGCGCCCGGGCCTCGATGTCGGCGTCGCGCTTCGTCTCGAGGTTCTTGCGCTCGACGCCGATCTCGTTCTCCAGCGTCGGCAGGTCGTTGTGCCGCAGCTCGGTGTTCACGCCGGTGATGACGTAAGCCGCGAAGTAGATGATCTTCTCGAGGTCCTTGGGCGCCAGGTCCAGCAGGTAGCCCAAGCGCGACGGAACGCCCTTGAAGTACCAGATGTGGGTGACCGGCGCGGCCAGCTCGATGTGGCCCATCCGCTCACGGCGCACCTTGGCGCGAGTGACCTCGACGCCGCAGCGCTCGCAGATGATGCCCTTGAACCGGACGCGCTTGTACTTGCCGCAGTAGCACTCCCAGTCCCGGGTCGGACCGAAGATCTTCTCGCAGAAGAGCCCGTCCTTCTCCGGCTTGAGGGTCCGGTAGTTGATGGTCTCCGGCTTCTTGACCTCGCCGAAGGACCACTGACGGATGTCGTCGGCGGTGGCGAGGCCAATCCGGAGCTCATCGAAGAAGTTGACGTCCAGCACGTCTAGATCCCCTTGGGGTTGTTTCGGCTAGAGGAGGGGTCGGCGGTGGAGCGGGAACCCGCGGGAGGCAGGTTCCCGCTCGACACCGGATCAGTGCACGACGTCGTCCACCGAGGGCGACTCGTTGCGGGACAGGTTGATGCCGAGGTTCGCCGCTGCGCGCTCGAGGTCCTCGTCGTCGGAGTCGCGCATCTCGATCGCCGCGCCGTCGCTGGAGAGCACCTCGACGTTGAGGCACAGCGACTGGAGCTCCTTGAGGAGCACCTTGAACGACTCCGGGATGCCCGGCTCGGGGATGTTCTCCCCCTTCACGATCGCCTCGTACACCTTGACGCGGCCGACCACGTCGTCCGACTTGATCGTGAGCAGTTCCTGCAGCGTGTAAGCCGCGCCGTAGGCCTGCATCGCCCAGCACTCCATCTCGCCGAAGCGCTGGCCGCCGAACTGCGCCTTACCGCCCAGCGGCTGCTGGGTGATCATCGAGTACGGGCCGGTGGAGCGGGCGTGGATCTTGTCGTCGACCAGGTGGTGCAGCTTCAGGATGTACATGTAGCCGACCGACACCGGGTACGGGTACGGCTCGCCGGAGCGGCCGTCGAACAGCGTGGCCTTGCCGTTCTCCTTGACCATCCGCTCGCCGTCGCGGTTCGGCTTGGTCGCCCCGAGCAGCCCGGTGAGCTCCTCCTCCTTCGCGCCGTCGAACACCGGGGTCGCGGTGTTCGTGTTCGGCGCGACGTCGTAGAGCTCCTCGGACAGGTTCTTCGCCCAGTCCGGGTTGCCCTCGATCGTCCAGCCTTGGGAGGCCAGCCAGCCGAGGTGCAGCTCGAGGATCTGGCCGATGTTCATCCGTCGCGGAACACCGTGGGTGTTCAGGATGATGTCGACCGGGGTGCCGTCCTCCATGAACGGCATGTCCTCGACCGGCAGGATCTTGCCGATGACACCCTTGTTGCCGTGCCGGCCGGCGAGCTTGTCGCCCGGCTGGATCTTGCGCTTCTGGGCCACGTAGACGCGGACCAGCTCGTTGACGCCCGGGGGCAGCTCGTCGTCGTCCTCGCGGGAGAACACCCGGATGCCGATGACCTTGCCGGTCTCGCCGTGCGGCACCTTCAGCGAGGTGTCGCGGACCTCGCGCGCCTTCTCGCCGAAGATCGCGCGGAGCAGGCGCTCCTCCGGGGTCAGCTCGGTCTCGCCCTTCGGCGTGACCTTGCCGACCAGGATGTCGCCGTCGCGGACCTCGGCGCCGATGCGGATGATGCCGCGCTCGTCGAGGTCGGCCAGGACCTCCTCGGAGACGTTCGGGATGTCCCGGGTGATCTCCTCGGCGCCCAGCTTGGTGTCGCGGGCGTCGATCTCGTGCTCCTCGATGTGGATCGACGTCAGCACGTCGTCCTGCACCAGGCGCTCGGAGAGGATGATCGCGTCCTCGTAGTTGTGGCCCTCCCACGGCATGACCGCGACGAGGAGGTTCTTGCCGAGCGCCATCTCACCGTTCTCGGTGGACGGGCCGTCGGCGATGACCTGGCCCTGCTCGACCCGGTCGCCCTCGTTGACGATCGGCCGGTGGTTGAAGCACGTGCCGTGGTTGGAGCGGCGGAACTTGTACAGTCCGTAGCTCTTCCGCGTGCCGTCGTCGTGCATGATCGTGATGATGTCCGCGGACAGCTCCTCGACCACGCCCGCCTGCTCGGCGACCAGGACGTCCCCGGCGTCGACCGCGGCGCGCAGCTCCACGCCGGTGCCCACGTACGGAGCCTGGTTGCGCAGCAGCGGAACGGCCTGACGCTGCATGTTCGCGCCCATCAGCGCGCGGTTCGCGTCGTCGTGCTCCAGGAACGGGATCATCGCGGTGGCGACGGAGACCATCTGCCGCGGCGACACGTCCATGTAGTCGATCTCGAGCGGGTCGATCAGCTCGACCTCGCCGCCCTTGCGGCGGCCGAGGACCTTGGACTCGACGAAGTGCCCGTCGTCGGTCAGCGGCGCGTTGGCCTGCGCCTTGACGTAACGGTCTTCCTCGTCCGCGGTCAGGTAGTCGACCTGGTCGGTGACCTGGCCCTCGACGACCTTGCGGTACGGCGTCTCGATGAAGCCGAACGGGTTGACCCGCGCGTACGAGCACAGCGAGCCGATCAGGCCGATGTTCGGGCCTTCCGGCGTCTCGATCGGGCACATCCGGCCGTAGTGCGACGGGTGGACGTCGCGGACCTCCATGCCGGCGCGCTCACGGGACAGACCACCCGGGCCGAGGGCCGAAAGACGACGCTTGTGCGTCAGGCCCGACAGCGGGTTGTTCTGGTCCATGAACTGCGACAGCTGCGAGGTGCCGAAGAACTCCTTGATCGCCGCGCCGATCGGGCGGATGTTGATCAGGGTCTGCGGCGTGATCGCCTCGACGTCCTGGGTGGTCATGCGCTCGCGCACGACGCGCTCGGTGCGGGAGAGGCCGACCCGGATCTGGTTCTGGATCAGCTCGCCGACGGTGCGCAGGCGACGGTTGCCGAAGTGGTCGATGTCGTCGGTCTCGACCGGCACCTCGACGCCGGCGGAGCTGGTCATCTTGTCCTCGCCGGCGTGCAGCCGGACCAGGTACTCGATGGCCGAGACGATGTCCTCTTCGGTCAGCGTGCCGGTCTCGTACGGGGTGTCGAGGCCCAGCTTCTTGTTGACCTTGTAGCGGCCGACCTTGGCCAGGTCGTAGCGCTTCGGCTTGAAGAACAGGTTCTCCAGCAGCGTCTGCGCGCTCTCCTTCGTGGGCGGCTCGCCCGGGCGCAGCTTGCGGTAGATGTCGAGCAGCGCCTCGTCGGTGCCGGCGGTGTGGTCCTTCTCGAGGGTGGCCAGCAGCGTCTCGGAGAACGAGAAGCGCTCGCGGATCGCCTCGGTGGACCAGCCCAGCGCCTTCAGCAGCACGGTGACCGGCTGGCGGCGCTTGCGGTCGATGCGGACGCCGACGGTGTCGCGCTTGTCCACGTCGAACTCGAGCCACGCGCCGCGGCTCGGGATCACGCGCACGCTGAAGACGTCCTTGTCGGTCGTCTTGTCGACACTGCTGTCGAAGTACACACCCGGAGAACGCACCAGCTGGGACACGACGACCCGCTCGGTCCCGTTGATGATGAAGGTGCCCTTGTCGGTCATCACCGGGAAGTCGCCCAGGAAGACCGTCTGGCTCTTGATCTCGCCAGTGTTGTTGTTGACGAACTCGGCGGTGACGAACAGCGGGGCCGCGTACGTCATGTCCTTGTCCTTGCACTCCTCGATCGAGGCCTTGACCTCGTCGAAGCGCGGAGCGGAGAAGGACAGGGACATCGAGCCCGAGAAGTCCTCGATCGGAGAGATCTCGTTGAGGACCTCTTCCAGACCGCCGACCGGGTTCTCTTCGCCTTCGTTGACGCGGCGCTCGAACCACGCCTCGTTGCCGGTGAACCACTGGAACGACTGGATCTGGACGTCAAGCAGGTTCGGGGTGGAGAGTGGCTCGCGGATCTTCGCGAAGGAGACCCGCTTGGGCGCTCCGGGGATTCCCGTGGCCTGCGCGCGGGATTCAGCCGAGGTGGTCGCAGCAGTGGCCTGGTTCGCGGGAGAGACTGCCAAGATGCGTCCTTCCGGGGACAATGAGCGGTGAGCAGCCGCGATGGCAACAGCTGTCGCGGACTGTCAGGGGTGCCGTGTGCCCACTATCCTAACTACCGGCTCCGGGCAGCCTGAAAGAGGGCAGCGCAAAGAGGCAGTCTAGCCCGGATGACGCGGTCTGTCCAGGGGGCACTCCCGACGGGGCCCAGCCTGCATCGCGTCACCTTCGGGCAGTGCGTCTCCCTGAGCCTCACTGCGTCCTCTGGCTCCCGGTTTCGCACCGGGTTTTCGCGCCCCTCCCGCAAGGTTCGCGTTCCCCGGCCGTGACCGTTGGCAGTAAGCGTGAACCCACGTGGCTTTGGAGTCAAGATGCCGCGCGGCTCTCCCGCCGGTTGGCGCAGCGTCGAAGCGGGACAGCGCAGGGTGACCGATCCGGCTCACGTTCTGGTTACCGCCGGGTACCCGGGGATCGCCGCGCAGGTCGGCCCGGCCGCGGTGCAGGTGGGCGGCCTGGACGCGGGTCCGGCGGCGGTTTCCGCGTCGGCGCGGCGCGCGCGGGATGGATCACATTCCGCGAGCGGCCGGGCACGGGGCGCGGTAGCCGGAACAGGGGAACTTCGGGCAGCTCGAACCCAGATTCCGGGTCCCCCGGACAGGGGTTGCGCGCGCCGGGACCGGCGGTTGGCAACGGGTGCGTCCCGGTGATCAACTGGGCGGGGCCGAACTCCCGGAGGTGCGCACGATGGCGGAACCCGACGCCTCGCTTCCCGAACTGGTCCTGCGCAGGCTGGCGATCAGCGAGCAGGTCGCCGCGGCGAAGTTCGGGGCCGGACGGCCCGTCGACGATCCCGTCCGCGAGCAGCGGGAGCTCGCCCGTGTCCGGACACTGGCCCGTGAGGTCGGCCTCGATCCGGACCTCGCCGCTGGGTTCCTCGCCGACCAGATCGCGGCGAGCAAGCAGGTCCAGCGCCGTCTCTTCGCGCACTGGACCGAGCATCCCGGCGACCGGCCCGCGGGCGGGCCCGACCTGTCCGTGCTGCGCGCCGAGCTGGACGGCCTCACAGTCGCTCTGCTGGACCGGCTGGCCGAGACTGGCCCCGAACCCCTGGTGCCGCCGGAAACGCCGGACGCGCTGAAACATGAGCCGCTCCGGACGGCTTACCGGACGCTGGGCCAGCGTCGCTCGTGAGTGTCTATGCCGGTTCTAACCGGCACCGGCACTCACGAGCTCCGCTCCCCTGGCACGACGACGGCCCGCCCCCGGAGCTTCCGGGAACGGGCCGTGACGTCTGCTGAGGACGCTTACTTCGACGGCGGAGCCGAGGCGGGCGCGGACGGCGCGGGCGCACCCGCGGCCGGTGCTGCGGCCTTGTACGTGTCCATGTCGGTGATCTTCCACATGTTGCCCTGCAGCTGGGCGTCCACGTGCATCTGCGCCGTGCCCGCGGCGGTCTGCTTCGTGTCCGCGCGCGTCGACGTCTGGTCGATGAACAGCATCACCCTGGCGAGGTCGCCGTTCAGCCGGATCACCGCGCTGCGGGTGACCTTGCAGGTCACGACCACCTTCTGCTCCGGCGCGAGCTTCTTGACCTGGCCCATCAGCGCGTTGTAGCTCGTCTTGACCTGGTCGGTCGCGAGCAGCTGGTTGGCCGCGTCCTCGGTCTTCTTGATGTTGTTGAAGTCGTAGGAGAACAGCGTCTCGATCGCCTTCGAGACCTGGTCCTTGACCTGCGCGGTCTTCGCCACGTCGAGCACCGCGCGGTTGCTCGTCGAATCGGCCGCGTCCGAACCCTTGACCTGGAAGATCACCGCCGCGGCGACCAGCGCGAGCCCGACCACCAGCAGCAGTGCGACCCGCACGGTGTTGCGGCTGACCACGGACCGCTGAGCCGGTACCGCGGCTTCCTCGTCCGCCCGGGCCTTGGTCTCGGCCTCCTCGACGTCCGAGGGCTTCTCCGAGCCGGTGTCCCGCTTCTTGCGCCGCGGGCTCGGCCTGGCCGGTTTCTCGTCCTCGACGGCCTCGCCGGTGAGCGCGTCGACCTCTTCGGCCGGGGCTTCCTTGGTTACCCCGGAGACCTCGGCCTCGGGTTCGGCGGCGGTGTCTTCCTCGACCGCGGTCTCGGCAGGCTTGGTCTCGGCAGGCTCAGGGTCGGCCGGACGCACCAGGCCGCCGCGGGGGATCCGCAGCTCCTGGGTCACCTCGGCCGGGTCCGCGTCGGGGAGCGGCCGCGGCCGGGGGCGCGGCTTGGGCGAGGCCGCCTGCACCGCCGGGTCCGACGGCTTGCGCAGCCCGGCGACCTTCGGCTTGCGGGCCGGTGGCGTGCTGCTGCGCGGTGGCTGGCGACGGGAGGGGGGCACTGCGGAACTCCGATCTGCGGGTGAAGCTACTTGCCGGCGGCGACGAGCGGCACTTGGTCGATCCCGGACAGCTTCCACGTGCCGTCAACCCGGGTCATCTGGACCTCGAGCCGCAGCGCCTTGGTGGCGTTCTTCCCGCCCGCCGAGGTGTCCGTGCTGATCGCGGCCAGGAAGCTGGCCTTGCCGTCGTGGTCGTTGAGCTCCTCGACCGCGATGTCCTGGATCGTGGTGGTGACCTTGACCTTCTGGTCGGTCAGCGCCTTCGAGTAGTTCGGCTGGGCCTGCTGGATCTGCTTGGCCATGTCGTCGCTGGAGACGTCCTTCTGCTTCTGGAAGTACGCGTCCAGGTTCTGGTAGTCGACCTGGGTGTAGGCCAGCACCGCGGCGGTGCCGTCCTTGAGCACGTCGTCGCGCGCCGAAGCCAGATCCCGGTCGCCGTCCATCTCCGCGACCAGCCACATGATCCCGAACACGATCGCCACCACCAGCGCGGCGAGAGCGAACGCCCCGGACCCGAACAGCCAGACGCGCGGCGATCCGGGAAGCGTCCACTTGTCCTTCGCCGCCACCGCCGTTGCCGGTTCGGGCGTGTCGGCGGTCGCCTCGTCCTCGGCGACCGCGTGCTCGGCACTCATAACACTCCAGAGTAGGTAACAGTCATCAAATCCCGGTCAGCCGAGTCCCAGCAGCGAGCCCATGCTGTTCAGGGACACCCCGGGGCTGCCGACGACGCCCGGCACCTGAGCGTCGCGCATCTCCTGCAGCTCCTGCGCGGGCCGGTTCTGGTTGGCCGCGATGTCCTGCTGCGACGGCTGCACCGGCACGCCGTTGTAGGGCGCGTTCTGGGAACCCCGGACGTTGATCGGGCTGCCCTTCGGCTCGGCGCAGTAGACCTTGTCGTCCGCAGGCCGGACCGAGGTGTCCGAACCAGGACGGTACTGGCTGTAGGGCAGATAGCCCTTCGTGCACGACGGCGGGTTGAACAGGTTCAGCACCAAGCCGAGGTGCGCGGTCCCGTCGCCGGGGGCCACCGACGGCGCGGCGGCCGCCAGCGCCGGATAGGTGACCAGGCCCTGTTCGAGGCCGTCCAGCCGGGTCACGGTCAGATTGGCCGTCGTCAGCAGGTTCGCGGTCAGCGCGCCGAGGCCGGGCCCGGTCTCCTTGAGCACCTGGCTGATCTGGGTCGCCACCTGTGGGGTGACGCCGATCAGCTTGCGCAGGTCGCCATCGGAGTTCTTGAGCGTCCCGCTGAGCTGGTTGAGGCTCTTGGAGAAGGACGCGAAGTTCGACGCCTCGTCGTTCTGCGTGTCCAGCACCTTGCCGCCGGCCTGCAGCAGCTGCACGGTCTGCGGCAGGTACTGCTGCGCGGTGGTGGTGAAGCTGCGCGCGGTGTCGAGCAGCTTCTGCAGGTCGCCGCCGGTGCCGCGGAACGCGTCGTAGGACTCGTCGACGACCTTCCGCAGCGCGTCGGTCGGCACCGAGGCCGACAGCGAGTCGAGGTCGCCGAGCAGCCGGTCGGTGCTGACCGGCGTGGTCGTGCGCGCGGCCGGGATCACCGAACCGCCCGCGAGGTACGGGCCCTGGTCGTTCTTCGGCCGCAGGTCCACGTACTGCTCGCCGACCGCGGACCGGTTGGCGATGACCGCGTCCAGATCGGAGGGCACGCGCGGGGCCGACGGGTCGATGTTCAGGTCGGCCTCGAGCCCGGTCTGGGTCAGCCGCAGCTGCCCGACGCGGCCGACGTTGAAGCCGCGGTAGGTGACCTCGGCGTTGGTGAAGATTCCGCCGGATTCGTTGAGCTGCAGCTTCACCGTGTACCCGCTGCTGCCGAACACCGTGCCGAGGCCGGCGAACCGGATCAGCGCGTACACGATCGCCACGACCGAGATGATCGCGAAGACCACCAGCTGGATTTTCGTCCTGCGCAGCAACATCAGCCAGCACCTCCGGAAAGCACCCCGAACAGGCCGGACAACCCGCCCTGCGACGGCTGCCCGCCGCCCTGGCCGCCGGTCGCGGACGGAGCCTGCTGCTGTTGCTGCGCGGGCTGGCTGCCCGGGAACGACAGCGGCGGCGGCTGGTTCGACGGCGTGCCCTCGACGCCGCCGGTCAACCCGGGCGCGGGGATGAGCCCGTTCAGCCCGTTCTGCCTGCTGCGGCCGAGGTTGTCGATGACGTCCTTGAGGTTCAGGTCGACCTTGGCGAACAGGTTGAAGTAGTCGCCCTTGACGTCGTTGTAGGCCTGGTCGGTGAACGGATAGGTCAGCAGGATCTCCAGCGCCTTCGGCAGGTCGCTGCCCGCCTCGCCGAGCTTCTGCAGCGTCGGCGTGAGCGCCTTGAGGTCGGCGACCAGGTCCGCCTTGCTCTTGTTGACCGTGTCGGTCGCGACGCCGGAGAGGTTGTTGAGCGCGTTCAGCATGGTGACCAGCTGACCGCGCTGCTGCTCCAGCACCCCGAGGCCGGGCCCGAGGTTGTCGACCGCGCCGACCAGCTTGTCCTTCTGGTCCCGCAGCGTCATGGACAGCCGGTTGAGGCCGTCGAGCGCGCGGGTGATGTTGGCCGACTGGTTGTCGAGGTTGGTGACCAGCTCGTTCGCGTTGTTCAGCAGCGCCTTGATGTCCGGCTCACGGCCGGCGGTGGCGTTGTTGAGTTCCTTGGTGATCGTGTTGAGCTGCTCCACGCCGCCGCCGTTGAGCAGCAGGGACAGCGCGCCGAGCACCTCCTCGACCTGGACGTCGCGGCCGGTGCGCGCGAGCGGGATGGTCGCCCCGTTCGCCAGCTCCCCGGTCGCTTCGGTGCCGCCCGGCGAGGCCAGTTCGACGTACTTCTCGCCGAGCAGGCTCGACTGCTTCACGTTGGCCATCGCGTTGGCCGGCAGCTTGACGTCGCCGTTGACCTCGACGGTCACCTCGGCGTGCCAGCCGTCCGGCGTCAGCCCGATCGACTTGACCTGCCCGACCGGCACCTCGTTGACCTTCACCCCGGACTGCGGGACGAGGTCGAGCACGTCCTTGAACTGGATCTTCAGCGTGTACGGATGGCTGCCGAGGTCGGCCCCGCCGGGAAGCGGGACGTCGTAGACGCCGTTGAACGCGCAGCCGCTCAGCACGAGCGCGGTCACCGTGGTGAGCGCCCCGCCCGCGGCGAACTTCGTCAGTCGCTTCACGTCAGCTCCCCTGCGTCCCGTAGACCTGGCCCTGCAGCGGGAGCGGCAGCGGCGGCAGCTGGCCGTTCTGCATGGCCTGGATGACCTGCGCGGTGGACGGGAGCGGGATCGCGCCGTCGACCACCTTGGCGATGCCGTCGCAGGCGTTGCCGAGCAGCTGCTTGGTCACCGAGGTCTGCTTGAGCAGGCTGCAGACCATCACCAGCGGCGGGGCGGTCAGCTCGTTGAGGTTCGGCCGCGCGTCGAGCGTGCCGGACGAGCCGTTGTAGACACCGACGATGTTGGACAGCGCGACCGGCGCGACGTCGAGGATCTCGGCGAGCGAGCTGCGCTGGTCAACCAGCACCTTGGTCACACTGGCCAGTTTGTCCACATTGGACTTCAACCGGCCGCGGTTGCGTTCGATGAAGCCCTGCACCGACTGCAGCGTGGTGCCGAGCTGCTGCACGGTCTGGGCGAGATTGTCCTTCTCCCCGGCGAGGAATCCGCTCACGTCGGCGAGCTGGCTCTCGAACTGGCGCACCTGGCCGTCGCTGTTGGCGAGCGACTGGGAGAACTTGCCGAGGTTCTGCACCGTCTGGAAGAGGTCGTCCTTGTTGCCCGCCAGCGTTCCGGACGCCTGCCCGAGCTTGGTGATCGTGTCGTGCAGCGCCTTGCCGTTGCCGTCGAGGTTGTTCGCGGCGGTGTTCAGCAGGTCCGAGAGCGAGCCGTTCTTGTTGGCCCCGTTCGGCCCGAGCGTCTCGCTGACCTTGGCGAGGCTGGCGGCGAGCTGGTCGACCTCCAGCGGCACCTCGGTGCGGTCGAGGCCGATCGTCGCGCCGTCGGAGATCCGCGGGCCGCCGGTATAGGCCGGGGCGAGCTGGATGTAGCGGTCGCTGACCAGCGACGGGGCCACGATCAGCGCCTTCGCGTCGGCGGGCACCGCGACCGAGCGGTCGTACTCGAGGTCGACCCGGACCTGATTGCCCATCGGCTGGATCTTGGTCACCGTGCCCATGTCCACGCCGAGCATCCGGACGCTGTTGCCCTCGTAAAGGCCGACGGCGCCGGAGAAGTACGCGGTCAGGTGGTTGCGGCCGGCGTCCTTGAGGGTCCACCACAGCGCGCCCGCGACCACGAGCGCGAGCACGATCGCGATCGTGAAGCCCCGGGTGAGCGACTGGCCGAAGCGGGTGTCGGTCATTTGGAGTTGCACCCCTCCGGATTGAGCGGGCCGACCGAGGGAAGCACCAGGCCGCAGATGTAGTTGTCGAACCAGTGCCCGGTGCCGATCGTGTTGTTGAAGACCCGGATGAACGGCGCGAACTTCTGGATCCCCTGTGCCAGCGAATCCTGGTTGCGCTGCAGCATCGAGGTGAGCTGGTCGAGCTGGGTGAGCACCGGGTTCAGCTGGCCGTCGTTGTCGTCGATCAGGCCCTGCAACTGCGCCGACAGCTGTTTGGAACCGTCGAGCAGCGTCTTGATCGCCTGCTCGCGCTTGCCGATCTCGTCCAGCAGCTGGTTGCCGTCGGTGATCAGCTTCTGCACCTCGGCGTCGCGGTCGACCAGGGTCTGCGACACCTGGCGCGTGTTGGCCAGCAGGTTCGCCAGCTGCGAATCGCGCTTGGCGATGGTGTCCGACAGCTTCGAAAGCCCGGACAGCGCGCCCTTCACGTCCTGCGGGGTGTTCGAGAACGTCTGGGTGATCGCCTCGAAGCTCTTCGACAGCTGGTTCGTGTCGATCGCGTCGACCGTCTGCGAAAGGCCGCGGAACGCGTCGAGCACGTCGTAGGGCGACATCGTGCGATCGCGCGGGATCGGCGAGCCGGGGTCGAGATTGCCGTTGCCCTGCGGGTCGAGCGCGAGGTACTTCTGGCCCAGCAGCGTCTTGATCTTGATCGCCGCCGTGGTCTTGTCGCCCATCCAGGCGTCCTTGACCTTGAACGACACCTTGACGTTCGGCCCGTCGAGCTTGATGTCGGACACCTTGCCGACCTTCACGCCCGCGATCCGCACGTCGTTGTCCTTCTGCAGCCCGGCCGCTTCGGAGAAGTCCGCGCTGTAGGTGGTGCCGCCGCCGATCACCGGCAGGTCCTCGGAGTTCATCGCGGCGACGAGGCCGAGCGCCATGACCGCGATGCCGACCAGCGCGATCGGGATCGGGTTGCGTTTCTGGAAGGACTTCATCCCTTGCACCTGTCCCGATTCGTCGGCAAGAGCGTGAAGTTCGTGTTCGGCAGCAGTGGCGGCACGCCGACCGTCCCCGTCATCTCGCACGCGTAGAAGTTGAACCACGAGCCGTAGTCGGCCGTGCGGGTGAGCGCGCTGACCTTCTTCGGCATGAACTGGATGAAGTGCTCGACGAGCGGCTCGTTCTGGTTCAGGTTCGTGGTGAGCTTGCCAAGAGCGGCGATGTCGTCCTTCAGCGGAGCCCGCGCGTCGGTGAGCAGGCCCGCGGTCGTGTTCGCCAGATTGCCCAGCCCCTCGATCGCGTCGCCGATCGGCTTGCGGTCCGCGGCGAGCCCGGACACCAGCTGCTGCAGCTTCACGATCAGGTCGTTGAGCTGCGGGGTGTGCTGGTTGACCGTGTCGAGGACCGAGTTGAGGTTGTCGATGACCTCGCCGATCACCTGGTCCTTGTTGGCGATCGTGGTGGCCAGCGAGGCGGTGTGCGACAGCAGGCTTTCCACCGTGCCGCCCTCGCCCTGCAGAACCTGGATGACCTCGTACGACAGCTTGTTCACGTCGCTCGGGTTCAGCGCGGTGAACAGCGGCTTGAAGCCGTTGAACAGCTCGGTCAGGTCCAGCGCGGGCGTGGTGCGCTCGAGCGGGATGGTGTCGCCCGGCTTGAGCGTCGCGCCGCTGGTGTCGTCGCCCTCGCCGAGCGAGACGTAGCGCTGGCCGACCAGGTTGCGGAACTTGATCTGCGCGGTGACGCCTGCCGGGAGCTTCCGTCCGGAGTCGACCTCGAAGTCCACCTGCGCCTGGCGCTTGTCGACGATCTTGACGTCCTTGACCTGGCCGACGCGGACGCCCGCGATGCGCACGTCGTCGTTCGGCAGCAGGAGCGTCGCGTCGGTGAACCGCGCGGAGTAGGCGCTGGTGCTGGTGGTGTTGATGTTCGCGATGCTGATGCCCAGCACGGTCGTGAACAGCACCGTGACGACCACGAAGATCGTCAGTTTGATCAGCGGTGCGGCGAGTCCCCTCACTTGACCGTCACCTCCGTGCCCCGGTAGAGCGGGCCGACGAGCAGCGAGCCCCAGCCCGGGAACTGGCTTTGCGAAATCCCCATCTCCGGGCTGACCAGCGCGGCGAGGAAGTTGTTCTCGGCCGCGGTGTTGACCGGGTTGCCGCCCGAGGCCCCGCCGCCGTTCAGCCCGGCCGCGTCGCCCTTGAAGTTGGCGGGATTAAGGCCTTCGCCCACGGTCTTCGGAGCCGCGCCCTGCTTGGTGCCGTCCTTGAACGGGCCGTCCGGCGGCTGCTGCGGGAACGGGTCCGGCGCGGGGTTGAGGTCATAGCAGCGCGGACCGCGTTTGTCCTCGAACCGCGGTTCCTCGCCCGGCTTGTACGGCCCGCGGTTCACGACGACCTCGATGGTCGCGTTCAGGCCGGGTTTGCCGTTGTACTTGCCGAGCGCCGCGTCCGCGACCGGCACGACCTTCGCCATCTGCTTCAGCACGCACGGGTATTCCGGCGAGTACTTGGCGAGCAGCTCGGCGGTCGGGCGCGCGGTGCTGGCCAGGCTGATCAGGTTCTGTGAGTTCGCTTCGAGGAACGATTGCAGGTCCTGCGACGCGGTGGTGAGGTTGCCGTAGAGGCTCGACAGGTTCGCCTGCTCGGCCACCACGGTGCGCGTGGTCGTGCTCAGGTTGTCCAGGCTCTGCACCAGATCCGGCGTCGCGTTGCTGAGGTGGCCGGAGAACTCCGCGAGCGCCTGGAGGTTGTGCTGCAGTTCCGGCTCGTGCGGGTTCAGGTCGCCGATGTACTGGCCGAGCTGGGAAAGCGTCTCGCCGAGCGGTTTGCCGCGGCCCTGCAGCGCGGTCGAGATCGCGGTGAGCGTGCTGGACAGCTTCTGCGGCTGGACCGCCTGCAGCACCGGCATGAGGTGCTCCAGCGCCTGCTCCAGCTCCACCGCGCTCGACGTGCGGTCCTGGGTGATCACGTCGCCCTGGGAAAGCGTCTTGGCCGACGGGTCCTTCGGAATCTCCAGCGACACATAGCGTTCGCCGAACAACGTCTTCGGCAGGAATCGCGCCGACACGTTCTGCGGAATCAGCTTCACCGACTCCGGGTCCATCGCCAGCGTCAGTTCCGCGCCGTTCTCGGTGGCCTTGATGTCCTCCACCGAACCGACGATCAACCCGCGGACCTTCACGTCCGACTGCTTGAGCAATTGGTTGCCGATGCTGCCCGCGTCGAGCTTCACGGTGACGAACTTGCTGAACGCCTTGTCGTACATCGCGATGCTGAGCGCGATCCCGCCGACGAGCACCGCCACCAGCAGCAGGCCGAGCAACCTGCGCCGTAGTGTGGTCATCCCGCAATCCTCACCGTGACGTCGGTTCCCCAAATCGCGAAACCGATGAAGAAGTTCACGACCGAAACCGTGACGATGGAAAGCCGCACCGCGCGGCCGACGGCCACGCCCACCCCGGCGGGCCCGCCGCTGGCCCGGTACCCGAAGTAACAGTGCGAAAGAATGATCAAAACGCTGAAGATCAGCACCTTGATGAACGAATAGAGCACGTCTTGCGGTGGTAGGAACAGGTCGAAGTAATGGTCGTAGGTACCCGCTGATTGTCCGTAGATATAGATAACGACCAGCCGCGAGGCGAGGTACGAGCTCAGCAGGCCGATCACGTACAGCGGGATCACCGCGACGAACCCGGCGATGATCCGGGTGGTCACCAGGTACGGAAGGCTCGGCACGCCCATCACCTCGAGCGCGTCGATCTCCTCGGAGATCCGCATCGCGCCCAGTTGCGCGGTGAAGCCCGCGCCGACCGTCGCCGACAGCGCCAGCCCGGCGACCAGCGGCGCGATCTCGCGGGTGTTGAAGAACGCGGTGAGGAAGCCGGTAAAGGCCGAGGTGCCGATCGAGTTCAGCGCCGAGTAGCCCTGGAGGCCGACGAGGACACCGGTGAACAGCGTCAGGCCGACCATCACGCCGACCGTGCCGCCGATGACCGCGAGCGAGCCGGAGCCGAAGCTCACCTCGGCCAGCAGCCGCAGCACTTCCTTGGTGTAGCGGCGCAGCGTGCGCGGCGTCCACAGCAGAGCCCTGCCGTAGAACGACATCTGGTCGCCGAGCGTGTCCAGGGTTTCCAGCGGACGGTTGGCGATCCGCTTCGCCCCCGAGAGGAACGTCATGGTCAGTCCAGCTTTCCGGGCACGAGCTGCAGGTAGATCAGCGTGATCACGAAGTTCACGACGAAGAGCAGCAGGAACGTGATGACCACCGACTGGTTCACCGCGTCGCCGACGCCCTTCGGGCCGCCGCTCGGGTGCAGGCCGCGATAAGCCGCCACGACCGCGGCGATGAAGCCGAAGATCAGCGCCTTGATCTCGCCGACCCAGAGGTCGGGCAACTGCGCGAGCGCGGAGAAGCTGGACAGGTACGCGCCCGGGGTGCCGCCCTGGAGCACGACGTTGAAGAAGTAGCCGCCAAGCACGCCGATGACGCTGACCATGCCGTTGAGCAGGAGCGCGACGAGCATCATGGCGAGCGTGCGGGGCACGATCAGACGCTGGACCGCGGAGACGCCCAGCACCTCCATCGCGTCGATCTCCTCGCGGATGGTCCGCGCGCCGATGTCAGCGCAGACCGCGCTGCCGCCCGCGCCGGCCACCAGCAGCGCGGTGACCAGCGGACTGGCCTGCTGCACGGTCGCCAGCACCGATCCGGCACCGGTGTAGGACTGCGCGCCGAGCTGGCGAGCGAGCGCGCCGAACTGCAGCGAGATGACCGCGCCGAACGGGATCGCGACGAGCGCGGTCGGCAGGATCGTCACGCTCGCGACGAACCAGGCCTGCTGGATGAACTCGCGGAACTGGAACGGGCGCTGGAAGATGCCGCGGATGATGTCGAGGCCGAGCGCGAACAGGTTCCCGGTCTCCCGCAGCATTCCGTAGCCGGGGATCTTGGCCGTGCTGGTGGTCACGCGCCACCCTGCCCGTGCCGGGGCGACCGGCGGTCCGCGCCCGGAATGCGCGCGACCTGGTCGGCGGGAAGCTGTCCCTGGTGCTGGTTGGGCACCGGACCCGGCGAGCTCACCGGCGGCAGCTGCTGCGTGTCCTCGGGACCCGGCTGGTGGTGGAAGGCCGCGGGGTTGGGCCGCACGTTGTAGTGCCGCTGCTGCTCGGGCGTCAGGGATTCGATGATCCCCTCCTGCGCGCTCGGCGGGAGCGTGTGCAGGATCCGCATGACGCGGTCCATCCGCCGCTTCGCCCCGGCCCGCTCCGGAACACCGGGGCTGACCTGCATCTGCGGCACGACGCCGCGGACGTCCTCGTTGAGCACGTCGCCGTGGCCCGCCTCGGCCTCCGCCTGCTCGCGGGCCATCTGAGCGCTGTCCTTCTCCTCGGACATGCCGATCGGGCCGAGCTTGCGGCCGTTGAGGAACTGCTCGACCACCGGCTCGTCGCTGGTCAGCAGCACCTCGCGCGGGCCGAACATGACGAGTTCCTTGCGGAACAGCATGCCGAGGTTGTCCGGCACCGTGCGGGCGAGGTTGATGTTGTGCGACACGATGAGGAACGTCGCGTCGATCTGGGCGTTGACGTCGAGGAAGAGCTGCGAGATGTAGGTCGTGCGGACCGGGTCGAGACCGGAGTCCGGCTCGTCGACCAGGATGATCTCCGGGTCCAGCACGAGGGCGCGGGCGAGCCCGGCGCGCTTGCGCATACCGCCGGAGATCTCGCCGGGGAGCTTCTTGTCCGCGCCGGCGAGACCGGTGATCTCGAGCTTCTCCAGCACGATCCGGCGGATCTCGGTCTCGGACTTCTTCGTGTGCTCCCGCAGCGGGAAGGCCACGTTGTCGAAGAGGTTCATCGAGCCGAACAGCGCGCCGTCCTGGAACAGGACGCCGAAGAGCTTCCGGATCTCGTACAGCTTGTGCTCGGAGCAGGTGACGATGTCGACGCCGTTGATGACGCACCGTCCGCGGTCCGGCTTAAGCAGGCCGATCATCGACTTCAGGAACACGGACTTGCCGGTTCCGGACGGGCCGAGCATCGCCGAGACCTCGCCGGGAGGCAGGGTCAGCGTCACGTCCCGCCAGATGGTCTGCTTTCCGAAGGACTTCGTCAGACCTTCGATGACCACCTCGGCACCCATCGCACCTCCAGGAGCTGTTCCGCGTCGTCGCGCACCGCCGCCCCGTCACCGCTGGCAGCGGCGGAGCTCGCGCGGCGAACTCCGCTTCAACCAGGTGCAACGAGCTGAGCGCGAACAGGTTACTCACCAGTTTTGTTCTCTGGCCAGCCCCCGTGCACGCCTCACGTGCCGGGGATCCAGTACGGCGACTGCTGGCAGCACGGTAGTGCACGTCACGTTCGGGCGCAGATCCAGATGGCCGACCGCCGCTCACCCTGACGGGTTAACCGGCGGAAACGCGGCAAACAGGGGGTGACCCGGGGCCGCCGGGTGAACGGTTTGTTCGCCTGAACGAGGGCTCTGCGGACCCAACTCGGCGACTGTGCGTCTTTTTTTGTCCGGACAGCAAAAGGGGCGGGCACCCGTGTCGGGTGTCCGCCCCTTTCGAGGTGGTGCAGCAGGCGCTTGCGCGCCCGGGATCACTTGATGGTGATCTTGGCGCCGGCGGCCTCGAGCTTCTCCTTGGCGGCGTCGGCGGCCTCCTTGTCGACCTTCTCCAGGAGCGCCTTCGGAGCGGCCTCGACCAGCTCCTTGGCCTCCTTCAGGCCCAGACCGGAGACGACCTCGCGGACGACCTTGATGACCTGGATCTTCTTGTCGCCGGCCGAGTCGAGGATGACGTCGAACTCGTCCTGCTCGGCAGCGGCCTCGGCGCCACCGGCGGCGGCACCCGGGGCGGCGGCCACGACGGCGGCCGGGGCGGCGGCGGTGACGTCGAAGACCTCTTCGAATTCCTTCACGAACTCGGACAGCTCAAGAAGGGTCAGCTCCTTGAAGGCGTCGATCAGCTCGGCGGTGCTCAGCTTCGCCATGATGGCTTCCTCTCAGAAAAACGAACGAGACGTTCGGGGGTGGGGTGGTTCAGCTCTCGGCGGGTGCTTCGGCTGCTTCGGTACCGGTGGCGTTGCGCTGCTTCTCCTCCAGCGCGGCAGCCAGGCGGGCAACCTGGGACGCCGGCGCCTGGAACAGCGCCGCGGCCTGGGAAAGCTTCGCCTTGAACGCGCCCGCCGCCTTGGAGAGCAGCACCTCGCGGCTGTCGAGATCGGCGATCTTGGTGATCTCGTCCACGGACAGCGACTTGCCGTCCATGTAGCCGCCCTTGATGACAAGCGCGTTGTTTTCCTTCGCGAAGTCGCGAAGCGCCTTCGCGGCGTCGACTGCCTCGCCGTGCACAAAAGCGATCGCGGTCGGGCCGACGAACAGGTCCTCGATCCCCTCGAGGCCGGCGTCCTCAGCGGCACGCTTGACGAGGGTGTTCTTCGCGACCCGGTACTTGGCACTGGTGCCGAGAGCGCGGCGCAGCTGGGACAGCTGAGTCACGGAGAGGCCGGTGTACTCGGTAACGACGGTGGCCGAGCTGCTGCGGAAACTCTCCGCGATCTCGGCGACGGCCGCCACCTTGTCGGGCTTCGCCATGGTCGCCTCCTCTCTTGGCTAGTGTCACCACTGGCTTCGGCGGAGGAGCCCCCGAACGACAAAAACGCCCACGCGCAGTCAGACGCGGGGCGTTGCCCAGCCTTGCGACCGGGGTGAAAGCCTCGTTCCTCCTGCGCGGGCCGTCGCCGTAACGGGCGAACCTTCGCTCCCCGGGAATCCGGAGAGAACCAGCGGTCTTTGGTAGAACCGTCGACCAGCATACGGGAGCCCTTCGCGGCGTTCGCAGGCACCCCCTCGCTGAGCTGCGAGAACCGGGGCAGTCTCGGGAAATCGCGGCGGAGCGGGCATCATTGGTGACGTGGCGGAACAGCGTGATCACGGAAAGCCGGAAGAAACCCCCTCTCCCGGTTCGGGCGGGTCCTCGGCTCAACCGCCCGCATCTCCGCCTGCGCTGCCGCAGTCCGGTGGGGCCGAGGTCGCGCCGCGACCTCCCGCCCAGCCGTCGGCGAACCCGCCCCAACCGGCCGCGCCGAATCTCCCGCAGCCGAGCGGATCGGCTGAGCCGCAACTGGATCCGGAGCAGCTGCGCCAGTTCCAGGAATTCCAGCGGTTCCAGGAGTACCTGCGGTTCACCCAGTCCCAGCAGGGCGCCGAACCGGCTCCGGCACCCGACGCTGGCCTGGTCCCGGCCGGAAACCGCCAGCCGCAACCGCTCGCCGGCGGGCAGCCGCCAGCGCCGCCGAACCAGCCGGGTGCGCTCACCAACTACGAGGAACCGCCGAAGAACCGCCGCCCGGTGCCGCGCTGGGTGAAGCGGCTCGGCGGGAAGATCCTTGGCTGGGTGATCGCCCTGGTCATCCTCGGCATCCTGGTCAACTGGGGGTACCACCAGATCTTTCCCAGCGACGACGGCAAAACCTCGGCCCAGATCGCCGCCGAGGGCGGCGGACAGTTCCACACGAACCAGATCCTCACGACGGCCTCGCCGTATGAATCCGTCCGCCGCGTCTACGACGGGATCGCGCAGCATGGCCCCGGGCCGAAGAGCATGGTCGACCACGTCTGCGGCCTTTTCGACCAGGCCACGCAACAGAAGTTCGCGACCGATCTCGGTTTCCCGGACTGCGCCGTCGCGGTACAGGGCCTGCACGACCGGCTCGACCGCGCACCCGGTTCAGTCGACGCCTACGCCGAGTCGATCTCGAAGCGCTCCGGATGGCCGCCGGGCGAGGACGTGGTGATCAAGTCGTGCGACTTCGCCATCACCGGCGGTCCGGCGCTCGGCGATTTCACCGTCAAGCAGGTCGACAAAGGACAGTGGCTGATCGTCGGACATCAACGTGGGCCCGAGAAGTGCACGCCACCGACGGCGACGACCTCTACCCCGGGCTGACCGTCAAACAGGCGAACTGATCGGCAACCGGGTCTCCCCCGTGTCCGAGTACGCGAAGAAGTCCACCAGCGCCGCCGCGAAAGCCGGGTGGGCCACCGCTTCCATGTGGTTCCCCGGGACCCGCACCAGCCGCGCCCCCGCGATCCCCGCGGCGAGGCGTTCCGGCTGGGTCGCCAGTTCGTCCGACTCCCCGGCCAGGATGAGCGTCGCCGCCGAAAGGTTCGTGAGCCGCATCGGGCCGTGCGGGGTCGCGTGCATGACCGCGGCCAATGCTTCGACGTCCGCGCCCGCGCGGCGGGCCAGGCGGCGGAACGGGCGTGCCGCCGGGGGCACCTCCGACCGGTCTTCGGCCAGCAGTCCGTCCGCGATCTGGCTGCGGTTGATCACCCTGGCGTCGACCCCGCCGAAGTCCACGATTCCCGCGCCGACGCCGCCGACCGCGAGGCAGCGGACTCGGCGGTCACTCGTAGCCACCAGCAGTGAGACGATCGCGCCCATCGAGTAGCCCGCCAGGCACACCTCGTCCAGGCCCAGTTCGTCGAACAACGCGGTCAGGTCCGCGGCCATGATGTCCTCGCCGTAGGCCGCCGGGTCGTGCGGTTTCTCTGACGCGCCGTGTCCGCGCGCGTCCAGGGCGATGACCGTGAACCCGGCCTTGACCAGTGCGTCCACGACGCCGGGGTTGACCCAGTTCACCTGGGAATCGGCGGCGAAACCGTGGTGCAGCACGACGGGACGCCGGTGCCGTCCGTCGCCCTCCCAGACCGTGTAGCTCAGCTGGAGCCCGTCGGGGGCGAGGAACGTCGTTGGCATATGTCCATGAGACACGAAAAAAGGGTGGTCACGCACGAAGCGTGACCACCCTTTCGCGTGATGTGCGACTCAGACCGCCGCTTCCTCGGAGAGGAGGTTGCGGGTCCGCGCCGGGTCGACCGGGATGCCCGGGCCCATCGTCGTGGTGAAGGTGACCTTCTTGACGTAGCGGCCCTTCGCCGACGACGGCTTGGCGCGCAGGATCTCGTCCAGCGCGGCCGCGTAGTTCTCCACCAGCTTCTCGGTGTCGAACGACGCCTTGCCGATCACCAGGTGCAGGTTCGCCTGCTTGTCGACGCGGAAGTTGATCTTGCCGCCCTTGATGTCCTTCACGGCCTTCTCGACCGCGGGGGTCACCGTGCCGGTCTTCGGGTTCGGCATGAGGCCGCGCGGGCCGAGGATGCGGGCGATGCGGCCCACCTTGGCCATCTGGTCCGGCGTCGCGATCGCGGCGTCGAAGTCGAGCCAGCCACCCTGGATGCGCTCGATCAGTTCGTCGGTGCCGACCGCGTCCGCGCCGGCGGCTTCGGCCTCAGCGGCCTTGTCGCCAACGGCGAAAACGATGACGCGGGCGGTCTTACCGGTGCCGTGCGGCAGGTTCACGGTGCCGCGGACCATCTGGTCGGCCTTGCGCGGGTCGACCCCGAGACGCATCGCGACCTCGACGGTCGCGTCCATCTTCGTCTTGGAGGTCTCCTTCGCCAGCTTCACGGCCTCGAGCGGCGCGTACAGGCGCGCCTTGTCGATCAGCTCCGCGGCCTGGCGGTAGGCCTTGCTGTGCTTGGTCATGCTTCTGTCCTTAGTAAGTCAGTGGATCAGTGTGGTGACGAGCCAGCACCTGGCTCTCCCACTGGTCTTGCTTCAGCGGGGCCGAAGCAATTACTCGACCGTGATGCCCATCGAGCGGGCGGTGCCGGCGATGATCTTCGCGGCCTGGTCGATGTCGTGCGCGTTGAGGTCGGTCTCCTTGGTCTTCGCGATCTCGCGGACCTGGTCCCAGGTGACCTTGGCGACCTTGGTCTTGTGCGGCTCGCCGGAGCCCTTCTCCACGCCCGCGGCCTTGAGCAGCAGCTTGGCGGCCGGCGGCGTCTTCAGCTTGAAGTCGAACGACCGGTCTTCGTACACGGAGATCTCGACCGGGACGACGTCCCCGCGCTGCGACTCGGTCGCGGCGTTGTAGGCCTTGCAGAACTCCATGATGTTGACGCCGTGCTGACCCAGCGCCGGGCCGACCGGCGGCGCGGGGTTGGCCGCACCCGCCTTGATCTGCAGCTTGATGATCGCCGCAAGCTTCTTCTTCTTGGGTGGCATTACCTTGTGTCCTTCTTAACTGACGTGAGTCCCCCGCACACCTGCCAGTACGCGGGGACTGCCGACCGGGATGGCCCGGCCGTCAGATCTTGGAGACCTGGCTGAACGAGAGCTCGACCGGGGTCTCCCGGCCGAAGATCGACACCAGGACCTTCAGCTTCTGCCCGTCGACGTTGACCTCGGAGATCGTGGCGGGCAGCGTGGCGAACGGGCCGTCCATGACGGTGACCGACTCGCCGACCTCGAAGTCGACCTCGACGGCGGGCGCACCGGACGGCGCGGCCGCGGCGGATTCGCCGCCCTTGGCCGCCTTGGCCGGGGCTTCCTTCTCGACCTGCGGGGCGAGGAACTTCAGCACCTCGTCCACGGTCAGCGGCGACGGCCGCGAGGTGGCACCCACGAACCCGGTGACGCCGGGGGTGTTGCGGACCGCGCTCCACGACTGGTCGTTGAGGTCCATCCGGACCAGGATGTAGCCGGGCAGCACCTTGCGCTGCACCTGCTTGCGCTGGCCGTTCTTGATCTCGGTGACCTCTTCGGTCGGAACCTCGATCTGGAAGATGTAGTCCTCGACGTCCAGGGTCTGGGTACGCGTCTCGAGGTTGGTCTTGACCTTGTTCTCGTAACCGGCGTACGAGTGCACGACGTACCACTCGCCCGGCGCGGCCTTGAGCTCGGCGCGCAGCGCGGCGACCGGGTCGTCCGCCTCGGGGGCGGGCTCGGTCACGTCGGCTTCGGCGTCGTCGGCACCGTCGGCGCCGTCCGCGTCGTCGTCGGCGGAGGCTTCTTCGGCGGCGACCTCGTCCTCGGCGACGGGCACCTCGACGGCGTCGGCGGACTCCTCGTCGCCGGGTGCCGTCTGCACCTGCTCGTCGGAAAGCTCGGTCAGGTCGCGACCGGCTTCGGTGCCGTTGTCGGAGGTCACGTTCCGTCCTCTCAGTTGATCGCTTGCCGGGCCGGACCGGGGCCCGGCCAGCGCGGTGGCGCGCCCGTTGCGGGCGTCAGCCGAAGACCAGCCCGACCAGCTCCTTGAAGCCGAGATCGAGGCCGCTCACGAGGGCCACCATGAACACCACGAACACCAGCACGACCGCGGTGTAGGTGACCATCTGCTTGCGGTTGGGCCAGATGACCTTGCGGAGTTCGGCCCAGACCTCGCGGATAAACCGCGTGAACCGGGCGAACACCGAGGCCTTCTTGGCCTTCCGGTCCCGTTTGGGGGTGGGCGCGCCCTTGGCGTCGGCGGGCTTCGCGACCTTGTCGCCCGCCTTGCCGGACGGACGGGTCGAGCCCGGCCGTGCCTCGGACTTGCCTGCCGGCCGAGCGGAAGCGCGGCGTTCGCGCCGAGCCGCGGCGGACACCGGGCGGGATTCGACTCCGGGCCGCTTGCCCGAATCGTCCTGCTCGTGCTCGCCGCTGGCGTCGCTGTCGCTCACGACCACTCCTCCGCTCCACCAGTTCCCGTACGCAGGGGTGACAGGACTTGAACCTGCAACCTGCGGTTTTGGAGACCGCTGCTCTGCCAATTGAGCTACACCCCTGTGGAGCCCGGTCACCCTGGCTCCGGAGGACGCATTCCATCGTCCCCACCATCCGGCGGGGATGACCGTAGTGCGTTCCGAGTTCCGAAGTCTACGGCAAGCCCGATGTTGCCTTGCAACCCAGCCCCCTCGACCGCGCCGAGGCGGTCTCGCGGCACCCCGGAGACGGCCGTTCCGGACCCTTCGGACAGCACCCCGGAATCCTCGGCGAAGATCACCTGATCGTGCGAATATGAGCCCGTGACCCGCAATCCGATTAATCGCAAAGCCGTCGGCGACCACCGTCCCGTCCGGCTTGGCGACCGTCCCGGATCGCTGGCACGACAAGCGAAATCTCTTCCGCACCCGCGGATTTCCCCGCCGGGAAGCCAGGACTGGCCCGAGGGAAGATGATCTTCGTTGACTCGCAAGCGAAACTCTGATCAAGGAGCATCGGTGACCTCATTCCGGCTTGGGCTCGCTTTGCCGCAGTACGGCAAGCTCGCCGACCCCTCCGCCATCGCCGGCTTCGCCACCGAAGCCGAGCGCATGGGCTTCGCTTCGCTGTGGGTCGGCGACCGGGTGCTGACCCCGGTCGCCCCGAAGACCTATTACCCGTCCGGTACACCCGAACAGCCGTACCCGCCGGAGTTCGTCCGCTTCGTCGATCCGCTGCTGGCGCTCACCATCGCGGCGAATTCGACCGAGACCGCGCGGCTGGGGTCGAGCACCCTCAACGGCCCGCTCTACTCCCCGGTGCTGCTGGCGCGTTCCCTCACTTCGCTGGACCTGCTGTCCGGCGGCAGGCTCGACGTCGGACTCGGGCTCAGCTGGCTGCGCGACGAGTACACCGCGGCCGGCGTGCCGTGGGAGCACCGCGGCGCGCGGCTGGCCGAACTGGTCAAGGTGCTGCGGACGCTCTGGACCGCGGACCCGGCCGGGCACCACAGCGAGCGCTGGGACATCCCGGACTCCCTGATCGGCCTTCGTCCGCTGCAGCAGCCCGGCCCGCCGGTTCTGCTGGGCGGGGCCTCGGACGCGGCGCTGCGGCGCGTCGGCCGGATCGCCGACGGCTGGCTGCCCGCGGGGCTCCCGATCCCGATGCTGCGGCAGAAGTGGGCAGTGGTCGTCGAATCCGCGGAGAAGGCGGGCCGGGATCCGGAGTCGCTGCGCCGGGTGCTGCGGATCAACCCGGCGCCGGGTTCGAAGACGGCGTCCGTCGAGGACGTCGCGGCTCAGCTGAAGGCCGCCGAAGCGGACGGCATCACCGAGGCGCTGGTCGATCTGCACTATGTGGCCGAAACCGTCCCGCACGCACTGGAACTGGCGGGCGAACTGCACGCCGCTGTCTTTGCGTGATCACCCGTAAGCGGGTCGTCGGCGAGGGGCCGGACCGGTAAAACGGTCGGGTGGGGGCAAACAAAAGCGGTGGCTGCGGGTTGCTCGTCCTCGTCGTGGTGGGGGCGCTGCTCGGCGTCGGCTACTACAAGTCGAAGCACGATTCGTCGGCCGCACCGCCGTCCGGCGCGGACACCGGCGGCGGCAGCGGCCGGTACGTCGCGCTCGGCGACTCGTACACGTCGGCACCGCGCACCGGGAAGCAGGCGGGCTCGCCGGCCGGATGCGCACGGTCGGACAACAACTATCCGCACCTGGTGTCGGCGAAGCTGAAGCCGGCGAAGTTCGTGGACGTCAGCTGCGGCGGTGCGACGACCGAGGACCTGACCGACGCGCAGTCGACCCGCAACGGCTCGAACCCGCCGCAGTTCGACTCGGTCACCGCGGACACGACGCTCGTCACCCTGGGCATCGGCGGCAACGATGTGGGATTCATCTCACTGGCCCAGACCTGCGTGACCTCCCACCAGAGCGCCTCGCCGTGCAAGGACCGGCTCACCGCGGGCGGCAAGGACGAACTGGCCGACCGGATCAGCGAGACCGCGAAGAAGGTCGGCACCGCGCTCGACCAGATCCACAAGAAGGCCCCGAAGGCGCGAGTGGTGGTCGTCGGCTATCCGACGGTCCTCCCGGACGGCGACGGCTGCTGGCCGGTGCTGCCGCTGGGCTCCGGCGACGTGGCGTACCTGCGAGACGCGCTCGGCAAGCTCAACGACGCCCTGTCCGAACAGGCCAAATCGCACGACGCCGGGTTCGCGGACACCGCCGAGCCGAGCAAGGGCCACGACGTCTGCGCGAATTCGGACGTCAAGTGGGTCGAGGGCCTGGTCCCGACGTCCTCGGCCGCGGCGCTGCACCCGAACGCGCGCGGCGAGGCGGGGATGGCTGGCGTGGTGGAGTCGGTGCTCGGGGTGCACTGAGCCGACGGCTCCACGAGGTTTTTCTCGGTTGCGCGGCGGGTTCGCGGCTCCACCAGCAGAGGCGAAACCCCGCGCACTGGCACCCCGTCCGGTCCGGGTGAACGTGCGTGAGGGCTTCCCTCAGGGCGGCCCTCACGCACGTCAGCGGGACCACGTGGCCCGGTCGCTCAGGGGCGGACGAGAGCCTGCGGTTTGCCCAGCACCGTCTTGCCCTCGAACTTCACCGTCAGGTCGATCCGGGCCAGGCCCTCGTCGGTCAGCGCGCCGACCTTGCCGGTCATCTCGACCAGTGCACCCTCGTCGTTGTCCGGCACCACGACCGGGCGGGTGAAGCGCGTGCTGAAGTCCACGAGGCGGGCCGGGTCGCCGAGCCAGTCGGTGACGATGCGGCCGGACAGCGCCATCGTGAGCATGCCGTGTGCGATCACGTCCGGGAGGCCGACCTTGGTCGCGAAGTTCTCGTTCCAGTGGATCGGGTTGAAATCGAGCGAGGCCCCCGCGTAGCGGACCAGCTGCGCGCGGGTGATGCGGACCTCCAGCGGAGGCAGTTCGTCGCCGACGTTCACGCTTCCGCCCCCCGAACCACGAGCTGCGCCCGCGTCGTGCACACGAGTTTGCCGTCCGCGTCGGTGATTTCCGCGCGGAGATTGATGAAGTCGTTGCCCGCCCGCGCCATGATCGCCTCGATCTTGGCCGAGATCTCCAGCTCGTCGCCCGCGTGCACCGGGCGCTCGTAGCGGAAGCCCTGGTCGCCGTGGACCATCCGGGAGTAGTCGAGGCCGAGCGCGGGGTCGGACACGATGCCGTTGATCTTCGGCAGGTTCAGGATGGTCAGGAAGGTGGGCGGCGCGAGCACGTCCGGGTGGCCGGCCGCGCGGGCCGCCTCCGGGTCCCGGTACACCGGGTTCGGGTCGTCGATCGCGTCGGCGAACTCGCGGATCTTCTCCCGGCTCACGTAGTACTTGCTGTCCGACGGGTACTCCCGCCCGGTGAACGACTGGTCCAAAGGCACGCGAAGAAGGCTAACTGAACCCGGCGGCCGTCCCCCGCGGGTGCCTAAACCGGCCAGTAGACAGCGAAAAGCCGCCCCGGCGCGTGGCCGGGGCGGCTTTTCGAAGCTGGTAAAAGACCGCCTGCGTCAGCGGGTCTCTTTGTGAGTCCGGTGCGTACCGCAGTTCGGGCAGAACTTCTTCATCTCCAGGCGATCCGGGTTGTTGCGCCGGTTCTTCTTGGTGATGTAGTTGCGGTGCTTGCACTCCTCGCACGCCAGCGTGATCTTGGGTCGCACGTCGGTGGCAGCCACAGCGTTTCCTTCTCTCTCAGATCCGGGGGCCAGCCCCGTCGTTACCGCGTAGCGGTGGCCGGACTTGAACCGGCGACACAGCGATTATGAGCCGCTTGCTCTGCCAACTGAGCTACACCGCCCCACTCAGACACCCACCCCGCGCAACCCACCAGGCCGAACTTAACCCCGGCCGGGGGTCCAGGGGGGCGAAGCCCCTCCTGGCGGGGGTCTGGGGGTTCGACCCCCAGATGGACGCCGCGAAGCGAGCCACATCTGCGTTTTCCGCAGACATAGCTCGCCTACTCGCGAGCCCCTTTACGGAATCGAACCGTAGACCTTCTCCTTACCATGGAGACGCTCTGCCGACTGAGCTAAAGGGGCCTGCCTCTCGCGAGGACTTGGAAAGATTAGCAACCCCCTTCACCCGCACGTGCAACCGGGGTCGGTTAACCGCAAAACCTCAGGTCAGCAGGGTCAGCACGGTCTCCGAGTGGCGTCCCGGCGAGCGCGCCGTGCGGGCCTGCAGCCACGCCTCCAGGCGGTCCTCCGGCAGCGGCCGCGAGATCAGATAACCCTGGGCGACGTCACATCCCATCGCCTCGAGCTGATCGCGCGCCACGTCCTCCTCGACGCCTTCCGCCACGACCGTCAGGCCGAGCGAGTGCCCGAGTTCGACGATCGACCGCACCACCGCGAGGTCGCCGAGATCGGTTCCCATGCCGAGCACGAAGCTCTTGTCGATCTTGACCTGGTCCACCGGCAGCTGGCGCAGGTACGCGAGCGACGAGTAGCCGGTGCCGAAGTCGTCCACCGCCAGCACGATGCCCAGCGAATGCAGCTCGCGCAGGATCGGCAGCGCCTTCTGCGGGTCGGACATCACGCCGGACTCGGTCAGTTCGAACGTCAGCAGTTCCGGCGGCACGTCGAAGCGTTCCAGTTCGCGCTGGACCTTCGCCGGGAAGTCGTCGTCGGACAGATTCCGCACCGACAGGTTGACCGCCGCGGAGATCCGCAGGCCCTCGTCGAGCCATTTGCGCACGCGCTTCAGCGATTGCTCCAGCACGAACGACGTCAGCACGCCGATCAGGCCTGCCGCCTCGATCGCGGGCACGAACTCGTCGGGACCGAGCCTGCCGAACTCCGGGTGCACCCAGCGCACGAGCGCCTCGACGCCTTGCACCTGCCGGTTCGGCAGCGTCACCTTCGGCTGGTAGTGCACGGAGACGTGGCCGTCTTCGAGCGACTGCCGGAACTGCGTGACCATCTGGAACCGGCGCAGGAAGATCTGTCCCATGCTCGGCACGTACCCGCGCACTTCCTCGCCGCCGCGGGTGGCGCGGACGGCGACGTCGGCGCGCTGCAGCAGGCCGTCGACGTCGACCTCGCCGTTGTCGTCCACGGAGCTGGCGTAGCCGATCATCGCGTTGGCCTCAACGGAAAGCCGGTCCACCGGATACGGCTCGGACAGCTGGACTCGCAGCCGTTCGGCGGCGCGGTGGGCGTCGTCGACGGTGCAGTCCACGAGCAGCGCGGCGAAGGACGCGCCTTCGAGGCGGGCGAGCGGGACGTCCGGGCCGAGCGCGCCGCGGATGCGGGTGCCCGCGGCGACGACCATCCGGTCCGCCCACGAGTAGCCGAGCGCGTCGCTGACCGTGGAGAAGACGTCGAGGTCGATCCGCAGCACCACGACCTCCGCCGATTCGCGCAGCGGATCCCGCGAGACCTGCTGGAATCCCGGCCGATTCAGGTGCCCGGTGAGCGGGTCATGGTAGGCGTCGTGGCGAAGCGTGGCGAGCAGCCGGCGGTTGTCGAGCGACGTCGCGAGGTGGCTGGCCATCGTGCCGAGCAACTGGACGTCGTACTTGCCGAAACCGCGCCAGCGCGAGAGCCGGTCGTGCGCTTCGACGACGCCGAGCAGCTTGTTCGCACTGCGCAGCGGCACCACGAGCGCTTCCTGCGCACTGCGTTCCAGCAGCGCTGCACGGACGTCCGGGTTGGCCTCGGTGATCCGGAAATGCCGGACGTGCGCGCCGGGCAGGCGCAGCAGCGGGTCGTCGTTGGCCGGGTCCGAGGCCGGGAGTTCGTTGCCCGCGACCACGACGCGCATCGGGTCGTCGGCCTCGAGCCGCAGCCGGAGCACGACGCGTCCGGCGGCCAGCTGGTCCTTGATCCGCTCGGCGATCGTGGCCCATTCGCGCACGTCGACCCCGCCCACCAGTTCCTCGCCGCGGCTCGCCGGACGGGCGGCGGCCTGCTGACCGGACCGCGCGACCATCAGGCTGACGTCGGACAACGCTTCCATGTCCCGTTGCTCGCGGAGCAGATCGGAGTAAGCCCAGTACAGCGCGGTCAGTCCGAGGAACACCGCCAGCACCAGCGGCCAGGCCTGCGGGGTGCTCGCGATGACGAGGTAGCCGGTGAGGCCGACCGAAGCGTTGACGAAGCCGACCACGAGGATGCGGCCGGTCAGCCGGATCGCGGTGCTCACACGCATCCGGCGGCGCAGCACGCGCACGGCGGCCAGCGCGAGCAGCGTGCTGACCAGCGGCGCGGTGAGCGTTCCGGCGAGCGCGGCGACCCACGGCATGGTCGGCCCGCCGCCCATGGCCAGGTGCACGAGCCCGGCGACGGCGAACGCGCCGGTGATTTCGAGCAGGAACGCGCCCGCGTTGTAGAGGACGCGGCCGGCGACCTTGCGGGCAAGCAGCGTGCCGATGCCCGCCACGAGATGCGCGGCGAGCACCACTTCGAACGGAGCGACGAAGAAACCGATTACCAGCGGGATCTCGGTGAATGAGATGGTCCACGAAATGCCGCTGCGGACGTCGACGTTGATGCCGAGTTGTTCGGCGAGCAGGAACGCGACCGCGAGCACCGGGCCGATCCACCAGAGCTTGGCCGAACCGTGGAACGGCAGCCAGGCGCCGACGGCGAAGGCGGCGAGCAGGCCGAGGCCCAGCACGAAGAAGGTGTAAACGCGGAAGCGGCTTTCGTCCGTGCGGCCTTCGGCCGGTGCGGAGCCAGCACCTCCCGAGCCCATCGCCTCCGGCTCGGTACCGGGATGGGCGTTGCTGTCCGGCATCCGACCTTCCTTCCCGGCTGCCCGGTCGCGCTCGTCCGTGACGTCAGGTGTGGGCGAGGGCGCCACCTTACCCCGTAGGGCGTACCGGCGTCCCTTTCGAGACAGTAGGAGATCACCCCAGGGTTAACAATGGGCGTTCTTCTCTGACCTGCGTGGACCAAGGAGTGAAACTCCCGGTTCGCCCCGGAACCCCCGGGCCGGGGAGTGTTCTGGGGGTCTTTTCCGCACCCGTCGGCGGACAATGGCGGCATGCACAACGACGTGACAGCCACCGGCCATGCGGCGCGCATCGCCACGGTGGACGCGCTGCTTCCCGCGCCGCTCCCCTTCGAGGTCGGAGGGGATTCCGTCCTGCTTTCCGCCGAGGTCGGCGACACCACCGCGGCCGGTCTGACGACCTGCACCGGGCTTGGCCCGGACAGCCCGCGCTCGATGTGGCGGGCGCTCGTCGAGCACCGGCTGGAGGTCCAGCTCGCCGGTCCCGATCCGGCCGCCGGACTCGACGCCTTGCTCACTCGATGGGATGAACACCTGCGGTCCCTCGCCCGAGTGGGGGATACGGAGTGCGCCGCGGTGCTCTCCCGGCCCAGCCGCGACACCGCCGGGGCCACCGAACTCCTCCGGCACGGCTTCGCCCCGGTCGGCGTGCTCGCGGTCCGCCCGGCACAGCGGATGGCCGCCGGACCCGACGCGACACCCGGCGTCTGCATCCGGCACGCGACGCCGGACGACCTCTCCACCGCGGTCGCGCTGCAGCTCGAATTGCAGCGTTACGACGCGCAGTTCGGCCGGATCACGCTCCGCCCCGGCGTCGAGGAGCTGATCACCAAGGAACTGCTGCACCACCTCGAACGGCCTGAGCCGCAGGTGTGGATCGCGGAACTGTACGGCCAGCCGCTCGGCATGGTCGTGCTGCAGATGCCCGACGAGACCGGCTGGATCCGGCACCGGGTGTCGGCTTCCCGCGTGGGCTACCTGTCGTCGCTGGCGGTTTCCGAGGCCGCCCGCTCGTCCGGTGTCGGCACCGCGCTGGCCGCGCACGCGCACCAGGTCTTCGACGAGGCGGGCGCGGACGTCGTGCTGCTGCACCACGCCGTGGCGAATCCCCGGTCGACGCCGTTCTGGTACGCGCAGGGCTACCGGCCGTTGTGGACTGGCTGGCAGCGCAGGCCCGCGGTGCGTTCTCGCTAGTCTGGCGGTTGCCAGACCGTCCGAGGGGAGTCCCAGTGACCGAAAAGCCCGACGCTGCACCGAAAGCGCCGGAAGGCGTCGATGTCGAGAAACCTTCGGCCGCGCGGGTCTACGACTGGTACCTGGGCGGCAAGCAGAACTGGGCGGTGGACCGGGAATTCGGCCGCAAGGTCGAGAAGATGTGGTCGCTCGCCCGGCCAGGCGCGAAGCAGAACCGCGAGTTCATGAACCGCGTGGTGCGCGCCGCGCTGGACGCGGGCATCCGGCAGTTCCTCGACCTCGGCTCCGGCGTGCCGACCGCGGGCAACGTGCACGAGGTGGTCGAGGCTGAGCTGGGCGAGGACGACGAGGCCACCGTGGTGTACGTCGACTACGAGCCGGTGGCCGTGGCGCACGCGACACTGATCCTCGAGGACGAGGCGGCCACCGACTGGGCCGGGATCGTGCAGGCGGACATGCGCGATCCGCGGGCCGTGCTGAATCACCCGCGCACCCGCGAGCTGATCGATTTCGACAAGCCGGTGTGCGTGATGCTGATGGCGGTGCTGCACTTCGTCGGCCCGGACGACGATCCGGACGCCGTCGTGCGCGCGTACCGGGACAAGCTCGTGTCCGGCAGCTGGCTGGCGATCTCGCAGATGAGCGAGGGCGACGGCAGCGGTCCGGCGCTGGAGGGGCTGCGCTGGTTCGTCGAGCAGTACCGCAAGACGAGCAATCCGATGTGGCTGCGCGACCGCGAGGAGATCGAGCCGTTCTTCGGCGGCTGGCCGCTGCTGGAGCCGGGGATCACGCATCTGCCGGACTGGCGGCCGGAACGCGAGCTGAACGCGGTCGAGGCGGAAGCCCGGCCGTTCGCCTGGTGCGCGGTGGCGCGCAAGCCATGACCGCGCCGGACGCGCCGCGGGGCGTCGACGTCGACAAGCCGTCTGCCGCCCGGATCTACGACTGGTACCTCGGCGGCACCCAGAACTGGGCGGTGGACCGGGAATTCGGCCGCCGTGTCGAGAAGGTGTGGCCGCTGATCCGGCCGATGTCGCGGGAGAACCGGGCGTTCATGAACCGGGTCGTCCGGGCCGCGCTCGACGCGGGGATCCGGCAGTTCGTCGATCTCGGGTCGGGCGTGCCGACGGCGGGCAACGTGCACGAGATCGTGCGCGAGCAGCTGCCGGCGCGGGTCGTCTACGTCGACTACGAACCGGTGGCGGCAGCGCATTCGCGAGTGATCCTCGAAGGCGAGGACGCGACCGAGTGGGCCGGGATCGTCGAACGCGACATCCGCGATCCGGAAGCGATCTTCGCCGACGAGGTCACCCAGGAGCTGATCGACTGGTCGCAGCCGGTGTGCCTGCTGATGATCACCGTGCTGCATTTTCTCGGTCCCGGCGACCGGCCGGACGAGCTGGTCGCCGCCTACCGCGACCAGCTCGCGCCCGGCTCGTGGCTGGCCGTCACGCACGCGACCTGCCGGGACGACGCGCCGCCGGAGCGGGCCGCCGAGGTCCGCCGGTTCGTGGACGCGTACAAGGACACGTCGAATCCGGCGTACCTGCGCTCCGCCGACGAGATCCGGCCGTTCTTCGGTGGCTGGCCGCTGCTGGAGCCGGGGATGAGCGCGCTGCCGGACTGGCGGCCGGACGAGCCGGTGTCGGAATTCGCCGCGGAGGTCCGGCCGTTCGCCTGGGGTGCCGTCGCGGTCAAGCCCTGACTTCTCTCCCAGCGAACATTCCCTGGGAAACAAACCCGCCCCTCGGAGAGTTGAGCACCTACGACTCAACTATTCGAGGAGTGCACATGTCCGACCCCCGCCTCCTGCCCGTCCTCCCGCTCGATGACGACGTCGTGCTGCCGGGCATGGTGGTCCCGCTCGACCTCGGCGACGCAGAGACCCGGGCCGCAGTGGAGTCCGCCCAAGCCAAGACCCCCGCGACCGCGTCGTTCCCCGGGATCCGCTCGGGCGCGGCGAGCAAGGCCGAAGTCCTGATCGTCCCGCGCGTCCACGGCGAGTACGCCGAGCTGGGCACCGTCGCGACCGTCGAACGGATCGGCCGCGTCCCCGGCGGCAAGTCCGCCGTGCTGCTGCGCGGCACCGCACGCGCCGTCGTCGGCCGGATCGCCGACGGCCCCGGCGCGGCCCGCTGGGTGCACGCCGACGCCGCGGACGAGACCTCCGACGACCGCACCGCGCAACTCGCCGCGGAGTACAAGGCCGTGGTCATCTCGGTGCTGCAGCAACGCGGCGGCTGGCAGATGATCGACGCCGTCCAGCAGGTCGAGGAGCCGTCCGCGATCGCCGACCTGGCCGGCAACGCGCCGTACCTGTCCACCGACCAGAAGCTGGAGCTGCTGAGCGCGCTCGACGTCAGCGTCCGGCTGGAGAAGGCCCTCGAGTGGAGCCGGGAGTACCTGGCCGAACTGGAGGTCACCGAGACCATCCGCAAGGACGTCGCGGACGGGATGGAGAAGCAGCAGAAGGAATTCCTGCTGCGCCGCCAGCTCGAAGCGATCCGCAAGGAACTGGGCGAACTCGACGGCACCGCGGCCGACGACGACTACCGCGCCCGGGTGGAAGCCGCTGACCTGCCGGACGAGGTGCGCAAGGCCGCGCTGGCCGAGGTCGACAAGCTGGAGCGGACGTCCGAGCAGTCGCCGGAGGGCGGCTGGATCCGTACCTGGCTCGACACGGTGCTGGAGCTGCCGTGGAATGAGCGGACCGAGGATGTCTACGACATCGCCGCCGCGCGGGCCGTGCTCGACGCGGACCACGCTGGTCTGGACGACGTCAAGGAACGGATCATCGAGTACCTGGCCGTGCGCAAGCGCCGCGCGGAATCGGGTCTCGGCCCGGTCGGCGGACGGCGGTCTGGCGCGGTGCTGGCGCTCGCCGGTCCTCCCGGGGTCGGCAAGACGTCACTGGGCGAATCGGTCGCGAAGGCGATGGGCCGCAAGTTCGTGCGCGTCGCGTTGGGCGGCATCCGGGACGAGGCCGAGATCCGCGGCCACCGGCGCACGTACGTCGGCGCTTTGCCCGGCCGGATCGTGCGGGCCATCAAGGAAGCCGGCTCGATGAACCCGGTCGTGCTGCTCGACGAGATCGACAAGGTCGGAGCCGACTACCGCGGCGACCCGACGGCCGCGCTGCTCGAAGTGCTGGACCCGGAACAGAACCACACGTTCCGCGACCACTACCTCGAGGTGGAGCTGGACCTGTCCGACGTGGTCTTCCTCGCGACGGCCAACGCACTGGAGACCATCCCCGGCCCGCTGCTGGACCGGATGGAACTGGTGACGCTGGACGGGTACACCGAGCACGAGAAGGTCACCATCGCGCGGGATCACCTGCTCCCCCGCGAACTCGAACGAGCCGGCCTGGCCTCCGGCGACGTGGTGCTGACCGACGACGCGTTCAGCCGGATCGCCGCGGAGTACACCCGCGAAGCCGGCGTGCGCGACGCGAACCGGACGATCGCGAAGGTGCTGCGGAAGATCGCTACGAAGGTGGCTTTGGGTTCGGTCTCGCTGCCGCTGTCGGTTTCGGCGGCAGACCTGGAGACCTACCTCGGCCGTCCGCGGCACGTACCGGAATCGTCGCTGCCGACGGCGACCCAGCGGACGTCTTTGCCAGGCGTGGCAACGGGTTTGGCTGTTACTGGCGCGGGCGGGGACGTGCTGTACATCGAGGCGTCGCTGGCCGATCCGGAGAGCGGGGCTTCGGGCCTTCAGCTGACCGGGCAGCTGGGTGACGTGATGAAGGAGTCGGTGCAGATCGCGCTGTCGTACCTGCGCTCGCACGGTGCGGAGCTGGAACTGCCGGTGGGAGACCTGCGAGAGCGGGGAATCCACGTCCACGTCCCAGCGGGCGCGGTGCCGAAGGACGGTCCTTCCGCGGGCATCACGATGACGACCGCGCTGGCGTCGCTGCTGTCGGGCCGGGTGGTCCGGGCCGATGTGGCGATGACCGGGGAGGTTTCGCTGACCGGGCGGGTGCTGCCGATCGGCGGGGTCAAGCAGAAACTGCTGGCCGCGCACCGGGCGGGGATGAAGACGGTGATCATCCCGCAGCGGAACGAGCCGGATTTGGACGATGTGCCCGCGGAGGTGTTGTCGCAGCTGGAGGTGCACGCGGTGGCTAACGTGCGGGAGGTGCTGGAGTTGGCTTTGACGCCGGCTTCTTCGGAGATTCCGCAGGCTGCTTGACCGTCTGTTGAGCCAGGGCCTCGCCCTTCCCGGACCGGGAGGGCGAGGTCTTTGCGTTGGTCCGGGTTTTTGTCGGTGGTGCGCGCTACGGTGCAGTCATGGCAGAGGGGAAGCGCAATCCGCCGTGGACAAGGGACGAGTCGATCCTTGCCTGCGCGCTCGTGGTGAACAACGACTGGCGCTGGCTGGCAGCGAACGATCCGAAGGTCATCGAACTGTCCAAGCTTCTGCAACGCATGCCGATCCACCCGGCGGACGTGCGCGGTGAGACATTTCGCAACCCCAACGGCGTCGCAAGGAAAACGGCAGACCTTGCCACCCACCGCGACGGCTACCAGGGCAAACCCACGCGCGGCGGCAAGATCGACATCGACGTCATCCGGGCTTTCGAAGCGGACGCCCCTGGCATGCTTGCCGAGTCGAAGGTGATCGCCGAGACCATCGAACTGTTTCCGGACGAATATCATTCGCTCCCGCCGGACCTGGACCTTGTCGACGACGAGTCAGCTGAAGAGGGCGGCGTCCGCGAGCGAAGGCATCTTATGCGAGAGCGGAACCCGAAGCTACGCAAAAAGAAGATCGAACAGACTCGCAAGAAGCACGGGCGCATCGCATGCGAAGCCTGCGGTTTCGACTTCGAGAAGGCCTACGGCGAGCGCGGCCGAGACTTCGCCGAATGCCACCACCGCACGCCGCTGAGCGAGTCCGGGCAGATCAAAACCAAGCTGGAGCACCTGGCGGTGCTCTGCTCAAACTGCCACCGGATGATCCACCGGACGAAGCCGTGGCTCTCCGTCGAAGAACTCCAAGACTTGGTCCGGCAGAACAGCTAACCGAAAATCAGGAGAAGTCGACCTTCTCCCACTCGAAGCCTTCCACCCACGACGAGTCGCCCTCGGCGAAGCCGGTGAACGCCGTCACCACCTCCGCCAGGCTCCCGGCCTCCGTGCGGTAATGCCGATCCGGCGACCCGTCCCGGCGCTCCAGCGCGTACTTCCCCCGCGGAGCCGCAGCGAACTTTCCCTGTCCTATTTGGACGTAATGGTCGCCGCGTTCCAAGACGGCGTACCAGTTCTTCGCCGACAACCGGCCCAGTGCCGCCTCGATCACTGACGCGTCCGGGTTTTCCACGCGGGAACCGTCGCACATGGTCAGGTCCAGCACGTTCGGCCGGTGCACCTCGCCGGTCTGCGGATTGAACACCGTCAAGCCGTGTTTTCGGGCCAGGTCAAGGACAACGCGCGTCACCGCGACCGCACGAGAATGCTGGATCGCCAGTACCGCACCATCGCCGGAGCGCTCGATCGCCGCGTTCCACGGGGATGCTTCGGGGTCCTCGTGCAGTTCCGGGAATTGCGCGGTCAGGTCGCGGTAGAACGCGTCCAAGGACGAGTCCGCCGGGCCCTCGCCGAGACTGGCGTAGCGGGCTTGGGGATCGTCGGCGTCGCCAGCCCAGACCCCCAGGTCGTAACTCAAGATTCCCCTCCGGACCGGATCAGGCCTGCGCTCCCGCGAGCAAGGCCACGTTCATCACGTATTCGCCGTACCCGGACTTGGCCAGCTTGGTGCCCAGCGCGTGGCATTCGTCCGCGCTGATGAAGCCCATCTTCAGCGCGACCTCTTCCAGGCACGCGATCCGCACCCCGGTCCGGTGTTCCAGCACCTGCACGAACTGGCCCGCTTCCAGCAGCGAATCGTGCGTGCCGGTGTCGAGCCAGGCGAAACCGCGGCTCAGTTCGATCAGCTTGGCGCGGTCGCGGTGCAGGTAGGAGAGGTTGACGTCGGTGATCTCCAGCTCGCCGCGCGCGGAGGGCTTCAGGTTGCGGGAGATGTCGACGACCTCGTTGTCGTAGAAGTACAGCCCGGTGATCGCGTTGTTCGACCGCGGTTTCTCGGGCTTTTCCTCAATGGACAGCAGGGTGCCGTTCTCGTCGACCTCGCCGACGCCGTAGCGCTCGGGGTCTTTCACCTGGTAGCCGAACAGGACGCAGCCGTCGAGGTCGGTCGCGGCGGTGCGCAGGGTGGTGGAGAAACCTTGGCCGTAGAAGATGTTGTCGCCGAGCACCAGCGCGACCGAATCGTCGCCGACGAAGTCCGCGCCGATCACGAACGCCTCGGCGAGACCGTTCGGGCTCGGCTGTTCCGCGAAGGAGAAGGACAGCCCGAACTGGCTGCCGTCGCCGAGCAGGCGGCGGAAGTTCGGCAGGTCGGCGGGGGTCGAGATGATCAGGATCTCCCGGATCCCGGCCAGCATCAGGACCGAGATCGGGTAGTAGATCATCGGTTTGTCGTAGACCGGCAGCAGCTGCTTCGACACGGCCTGCGTGATCGGATGCAGACGGGTTCCGCTGCCCCCGGCGAGCACGATGCCCTTCACAGCCCCTCCTCACGTGCGGTGGTGGTGTTCACCGTACCGAGTGAGCATGGAGGCCGTCTGGGACTTCGCTCAACTCAGAACGCCGGGCCCTTCCCGAAGAACGCCTGGCAGCCGTTCGCGTACTCGGTGGCGATCTCCAGCACGTTCTTCCCGCCGTCGACCGGCAGCACGGTGGACGAATAGTTGGGGCAGTAGTTGTTGTAGATGCCGCTGATGTGGACCGGCGCGGGGAGTTCGTACCAGTTCCCGGCGCCGAAGTTGTCGTTGGCCAGCAGGGTCTGCCCGTTTCCGGCCACCGGGGCGCCGTCGGCGGTCGTGTAGATCTGGCCGACCATCACGAGCCGCACGCCGTTCGGGCCGCCGGGGAACAGGGTGGTGGTCTGGGCGTGCTGGAAGTAGTTGCCGTTCGCGGTGTTCACCCTGGTGCCGGGGTCGGAGGGGTCGCCCCAGTTCGCGCCGTCGGCGGAGATTTTGTAATACGGATCGCAGTAGCGGTCGCGGTAGTTGCAGATCTCGTAGCCGAACCAGTACCGGCCGTCGGGCAGCCTGCGGATGATCGGCATGCCCGGCCGCACCCGGGACGGCCCGATGGCCATCGTGAGCTGCTTGGTTCCCCAGTTGACGCCGTCGGTCGAGGCGACGCGGTTGAGCACCTGGCCGTACTTCGGCGCCTGCGTCTCGTCGGCGTAGTGCAGCCAGAGCGTGCCGCCGGCGTCCACCGTGAACTCCGGTTCCCAGACGCCGTCGTGGTTGTGCGAGAGCGCGGCCTCGGACAGATACCGCCAGTCGCGGCCGCCGTCGCGGCTGGCCCACACCTTGATCCCCATCCGCCGCTGCGGTCCCGCGTCCTGCCGGTAGGTCGCCGCCCAGAGCAGCGTGCCCGCCCGCATGCGGCCGACCCGCTGCGGCAGTTCGTAGAGGGTTCCGCAGCATTGGCCGGACCTGGCGTCGGGGTCGCGGATCTCGCCGATCTGGTGGAAGCTCGCGCCCTCGTCGGTGCTCTCGAGGATCGGCGCGAACCGGCCGTTGCCGTCCTCGCTGGTCAGCGACGCGATGATGTTCCCGCGACCGAACGGCGAGTGCTCCAGCCGGATCAGCCGCGGGTACGAGCCGAAGCCGGGTACGAGCAGCTTCCGGTCGGCGGCCTCCGCGACGGGCGCGAGCGCGGTCACGAGGACCGCCAGCGAGGTGAGGAAAGCCAGCACGGGAGTCCAGCGGCGCATCCAGAAACTCCTCTCACAACCAGACGGGCGATTACACCACGTGGTCACCTCGACACGATCGATTTCGCCTGGTCACCCGCGTGATTCCACCCCTTCGAGGAGATCGCTGGGCTGTTCAGGGCACTCACCGCGTAACGACCGGGCGGAGCGTGACGAAAGATCATCCGGAGGCCCCGTTGGGGCAAGCTAGGGGGAATCATGCGCCGCACTCGCCTGGCCGCCTTATGCGCGGCGGTGGCGCTCACCGCGTCGTGCTCACTGCAGCCGACCGGCATCGGGGCGATCGTGTACCCGGAAGACGAACCCGGTCACGCCCCCGCGCCGGTTCTGCCTCCGCCGCCGCGGCCGGAGAAGCCGCGCCTCGCCGAGAACCCGACGGAAACCCACCAGGGCAAGAACAATGCGACCGTGCCGTTGACCTGGCCGTCCGGGGTCTCGGGATTCCTCACCTTCGACTGCCCGAAGTGCACCGGCCACATCGCCGTGACGACGGACGGCACGGAAAGCCTGCTGGTCAACGACGGTGACGCCTACCACGGGACAGCCTGGTTCAACGTCTCCCCCGGCGGCAAGTCGGTGCACACGCTGACAGTCGAGGCGAAGGGCGCGTGGACCGCGACGATCACCGACTACCGCGGAGTGCCGGTCGTCGAACCGGGCAAGCCCTACAACGGCCACGGGGACGCGGTGCTGGCGGTGCCCGAGGGGATGGTCATGGGGAAGTTCTTCACGGGGTCGAAGGGCTCGAACGGAGTCTGGGTGCTGGCCGACGGCTACCCGCATCTGGCGGTGAACCACATCGGGCAGACCACCGCGGAGTTCCCGCTCGCCGGGCGCACGTATGTGGCGGTGGAGACTTTTGAGGCGGATTGGACCTTTACCGCCTGGTAAGCCGGGTTTACGTCCGTTGGCGGTCGTTCGCTGGTGCCGGCCGTACCGGCTTCGTACCCTGATGAGGCAGGGGCGCGGCGCGCCCTGGACCGAGCCTGGCGGGGGAATGGGCTGTTGTTGTCGATTATTATTTCATCTTCTTCTGTCCTTGTCGCACTCCTTTCCGCGTTTTTCTCCTATCGATCCGGCAGGACCGCGCGGCGCGGCTTGGTCGCGAGCAGCCTGATAGCAAGCATCGGGGACATGATCGCCGCCCTGCACGTCTTGGAGAGCGCTGCTCTGAGATTGGATTCGATTGATGAGGTTGAGCGAAGCAGGGAAGCCCTTCGCGACCACTTCAATGCATTTGAAATCGCTGACAGCAAGGTTGATCTGCTGATAGCCAGCGTAGGCGGCCCTGATGGCGACTGGGTGCGAACGGTAGCGCACACCATGGCCGTCGACCTGCTCCAAGCGGACGAGTTCTCGCAGATCGGCCTGGACTGCTCCGATTCGGAACTTGGGGCCGGCAGGACCGAAGAGGAGCTCGCGATCTTGCGAGCTTCAAGCTCCTATCAGAGCGTCGTCGGCCATGACCTGGGTTTTGGTTCGATCGATGGCTCAGTCTCTTTGCGGGACTGGTGGGCGCCTAAGGTCCTATCCGGCCAGCAACATTGGTCGGCCTACAGTGTCGGCGCGTCGTACCTGATTCAGCGCGCACGTCTTCTGTCGGAATTCCTTTCCGAATTCCTGAAACCTTGGGCGCAGGAGGTAGTCCGGAGTCGCCTCAAATAGCGATGCGAGTTGCGCCTGCGGGTACCCGCTCCCGGATACCCGCAGGTCAACCACGCGAAATCACCGATAATTGGTGAACTGCAGAGCGATCTCGAAGTCCTTGCCCTTCAGCAACGAGATCACCTCCTGCAGCTGGTCCTTCTTCTTGCCCGACACCCGCAGCTGGTCGCCCTGGATCTGGGCCTGTACGCCCTTCGGGCCCTCGTCCCGGATGAACTTCGCGATCTGCTTCGCCTTGTCCGACGCGATGCCCTGAAGGATCTTGCCGCTGATCTTGTAAATCTTGCCGGAGATCGCGGGCTCGCCTGCCTCGAAGGCCTTCAGCGAGATGTTCCGCTTGATCAGCTTCTCCTTGAAGACCTCCACCGCCGCGAGGGCGCGCTCTTCGGTCTCCGACTCGATCGCGATGGCTTCCTCGCCGGACCAGCTGATGCCGGTTCCGGTGCCGCGGAAGTCGAACCGCGTGCCCAGTTCCTTGCTGGCCTGGTTGAGCGCGTTGTCCACCTCCTGGCGGTCGACCTTGCTCACCACGTCGAAAGAGGGATCCGCCACGTGTCCTCACACCTTGTCTCAGCTCGTCAGGGACCCCCAGCGTAGCGCCGGGGGATCCCGGTTGACCGGCCGTCTGGACCGTTGGGTATCCTTCTTCCCGGCCGGTTCGCCCGGCCATGGCAGGTTACCCAAGCGGCCAAAGGGATCTGACTGTAAATCAGACGGCTCAGCCTTCGGGGGTTCGAATCCCTCACCTGCCACACCAGCCAAGAACGCCCCGGGCCCCTGCCCGGGGCGTTCTTCGTGTGCGTGGACCAGCCCGGACGGCGGCTGTCCGGTGCCTCCAGGATGTAATGGCTCTCATGCACAAGCTGGTCGTTCTGTATCCCAAGCCCGCCGATCCCGAGCACTTCCGCGACTACTACGTGTCCACCCACCTCCCGCTGGTCGCACAGATGCCGGGCCTGCTCGCGTACCGCTACAGCTTCGACGTGACCGGGGCGCCCGGACAGGAGCCGTACTTCGCGATCTTCGAAGCTGACTTCGCGGACGGTGCGGCGATGACCGCGGCCAGGTCGTCTGAGGAAGGGCGGCGGGTGTCCGCCGACGTCGTCAACTACGCCACCGGCGGGGCGATCGTCATCGACTATCCGGTGCGGGACGGCGTCGTCTGACGGGCTTGACCCTCCTGCGACAGGAGGCTGCACGCTCTTCGGCATGAACGAATTTCGCGGCCCGGTTCCGACTCCCGCCTACGACGCGGTGTCGCCGGGCAACTATCTCGGCTTCTACGGGATGCCGATGTTTCCCAACGTGCCCACCGCCGACCTCGAAGCTTCGACCGACTTCTGGCTTCGCGGGCTCGGCTTCGACAACCTTTTCGCCATCCCCGGCCAGGTCGTGCACCTGCGTCGCTGGGCGTTTCAGGACGTGCTGCTCAAGCCGGGGACCCCGGCGGCCCCGAGCGAGGTCAGCATCAGTTTCTCCTGCGTGCTCAGCGAACTCGACGAAATCGCCAAACGGTGCGAGGAAATCGCGCCGGGGTGCACGAGCGGACCGGAGTTGATGCCGTGGAACTCGCGGGAGCTGACGGTCGTCACGCCGGAGGGCACGAAGGTCGTGATGACCGCGGCGGAGCCGATCGATCCGGACGGGCCCGTCGCGGAGCGGTTGCGTGCTGCGGGGATCGACGTGCCGCGGCCGTGACCTGCGACACTGAGGTCGTGACCGAGCAAGACGGCCTCACTGTCGGACGCACGGCGACGCTGGTCGGCGTGAGTGTCAAAACCCTGCACCACTGGGACGCTGTCGCCCTGGTGCGTCCGAGCGGGCGCACCAGGGCCGGCTACCGGGTGTACTCCGCCGAGGACATCGCGCGGTTGCATCGGGTGCTCGTTTACCGCGAGCTGGGCTTCCCGTTGTCGGAGATCGGCCGCCTCCTGGACGACCCGACCACCGACGCACACGCGCATCTGACCCGGCAGCGACGCGAGCTGCGCGAGCGGATCGAACGGCTGGAGCACATGGCGTCCGCAGTGGACCGGATGGCGGCGGCCACTCGTGGCGGGATGCAGTTGACGGCCGAGCAGCAGGTCGAGATCTTCGGGTCGGACTGGAACCCGGAGTGGGTCGACGAGGCCGCGGAACGCTGGGGCGACACGCGGCAGTGGGCGGAGTATCGCGAGCGGACCACCGAACTGACCCCGCAGGACTGGCGGGAGGCCGCGGCCGAGCACGAGACGCTCCACGCGGACCTGGCGGCGGCGCGGCGGGCTGGGGTCGAGCCTGGGTCACCGGAGGCGAACACGCTCGCGGAGCGGCATCGGGCGACGTTGTCGAGGTACTTCGACTGCACGCATTCGATGCAGGTGTGCCTGGGCCGGAAGTTCGTGGAGGAGACCGGGTACACCGAGTACTACGACGGGTTGGCTCCCGGTCTCGCCGGTTGGCTGCGGGACGTGATTTTCGCCAACGCCATCGCGCACGGCGTCGATCCGGCTACCGCGGTGTGGGAGTAACGCCGTCAGCGGCCGCGGGCCATCTCCTCGAGCCGCCGGATCCGATCCTCGATCGGCGGGTGCGTGGAGAACATCTTGCTCAGCCCGGCCCCGGGCCGGAACGGGTTCGCGATCATCAAATGCGACTGCGACACCACGGCGGGCTCCGGAGCCAAAGGAGCAGCCCGAGTCCCCCGCTCCAACTTCCGCAACGCCGAAGCCAACGCCAGCGGATCCCCTGTCAGCTCAGCCCCGGAAGCATCCGCCTGATACTCCCGAGACCGGCTCACCGCCATCTTCACCACGCCGGCCGCGATCGGCCCGATCAGCACCAGCAGCAGCGACATGAACGGGTTGCCCTCGCGGTCGTTCCCGCCGAAGAAGAACGCGATATTTGCCAGCACACTGACCACGCTCGCCAGCGCCCCGGCAACGCACGAGATCAGAATGTCACGGTTGTACACGTGGGACAGCTCGTGCCCGAGCACCGCGCGCAGTTCGCGCTCGTCGAGCAACTCCAGGATCCCGGTGGTGCAGCACACAGCCGCGTGCTGCGGGTTGCGTCCGGTCGCGAAGGCATTGGGCGCCGCGGTCGGGCTCACGTACAGCGAGGGCATCGGCTGCCGCGCGGACGTCGCCAGCTCCCGCACGATCCGGTACATCGCGGGCTGCTCGACCTCCGACACCGGCCGCGCGTGCATCGCGCGCAGGGCCATTTTCTCGGAGTTGAAGTAGGCGTAGGCGTTCATCCCCAGCGCCACGACCAGGCCGATCACCAGGGCGCCGCGACCGAACAATCCGCTGATCCCGACGATGATCGCCGAAAGCAGACCGAGCAGCATCGCCGTCTTCAGCCCGTTGTGGTGCTTGTGCACGCGCGCTCGCCTCCGTCCGCTCTGGCAGGTGCCGCAAGGTGGGTTACTCACTGGAAACAACGCGATCGGGGGACCCGAAGTTCCTTCGCCCGATCCTTGTCCGAGTTAGGGTCGGCGGGCAACCCAACCGACCGGGGCAGGTGAGCGATGCGCGGTTCCCAGTTGTCCCGGAGAGGGCTGTTCGGCCTGGTCAGCGCGGGTGCGGCGGCGTTGCTCGGCGGTACCGCGGGCGCGGTCGAGCGGGTCACCAGCGTGCAGGTCGGCGGGACTCTTTCGGCGCTGGCCGTGAGTCCGGTCACCGGGCTCGTCTACGCGGCTGACCAGGCGTCCGGCATGGTTCTCGTCCTCGATCCGGACGCGGGGCGGGTCGTGGCCGCACTCGCGGTGGGCGGGGAGCCGAGCGACGTCGCGGTGGACACCGAGCGGATCTACGTCGCCAATCCGCCCGGCGGCACGGTGCTCGCCTTCGACAGCCAGACGCATCGGTTGCTGAGCGTGGTCAGCGCGGGGGCGGGCGCCTCGGCGCTCGCGATCGATCCGCGGGCCAACCTCGTGTACGCGGTGAGCGGCAAAACCGGCACGTTCGCGGTGCTCGACAGCATCAGTCTCACTCAGCAGGACCTGCTGCCCGCGCCGAAGCCAGGATTAGCCGGTATCGCGCTCGACCGCGGCAGGCGGCGGGCCTACTGCACCAGCCCGACGACGAACTCGGTCGAGATCTGCGACCTTGACCAGGGGGCGTTCACCGCGAGTGTTCCGGTGGGGGCGTCTCCTGCCGGGATCGGCGTGCACGAACTGAGCGGCTCGGTGTACGTGGCGAATTCGGCGATCCACCATTTGTCCATTGTAGACGGATCAGCGCGGGCGCAGGTCAAGACGGTGTTGTTGCGCAGCGAGGCGTCGTCGCTCGCGGTGCACCAAGGCAGCGACGTCGTATACACCAACGGCGGGCAAAATGGACTGTCTCGTGTGGACGGACAAACCGGAACCCTTACCGGCGAGCTGAGTCTCGGGGTGAATCCGGGCGACGTGGCGGTGGATCAGCGCACGCGCACGGTGTACGTCACCGATCCGCTGCACGGCACGATCAACGTCGTGCGCGATTTCTGACTGCTCGCATGAAGTTACTCCAGGTATACGGTGTCGAGTATGGAACTTGGCCTCCAGGTCCCCGACTTCACCGTGCCGGGAGGGACCGCCGCGCTCGGCGCCGAACTGGCCGGGACGGCGCGGGCGGCGGACGACGCGGGGTTCGCGTATCTCGCGGTGATGGACCACTTCTTCCAGATTCCCAGTGTCGGCCCGAGCGACCGCGCGATGCTTGAGGCGTATACGACGCTCGGCTACTTCGCCGCGCACACCCAGCGCGCGAAATTGTTCACCTACGTCACTGGCGCGATTTACCGGCATCCAGGGCTGCTCGCGAAGACGGTCACCACGCTCGACGTGCTGTCCGGCGGGCGGGCCATGCTCGGCATCGGAGCCGGGTGGAACGAGGAAGAAGCCCGCGGGCTCGGTTTTCCGTTTCCGTCCACATCGGAGCGGTTCGAGTTGCTCGAGGAGAACCTGCGGTATGTCCGGCAGATGTGGAACAAGGACGACAAACCGTTCTCCGGCAAGCATTTCACCGCCGAAAGGCTGCTCAACAGCCCGCAGCCGCTGCGCCGGCCGCCGATCATGGTCGGCGGCGGCGGCGAGAAGAAAACCCTCCGGCTGGTCGCGAAGTACGGCGACTACTGCAACATCGGCAACGGACCGGATCTCGAACGCAAGCTCGACGTGCTCAAGCGGCACTGCGAAACCGAGGGCCGCGACTACGCCGAGATCGCCAAGACCGTTTACCACTACCTGGACATCGGTCCGTCCGGGGAGAAAACCGGCGAATTTCTCGCCGAGGCGCGCCGGCTGCACCGGCTCGGCGTGCACGCCATGATCGGCCCGATACCCGGCGGTGCGGACCGGGCCAGGATCGAGATTTTCGCGCAAGACATCATTCCGGCGGTTAAGGAGTTGGCATGAAAATCGGGTTGCACCTGGCTCAGCAGACCTGGCCGAACGGCCCGGCGGCGCTCGGCTCCGACCTCGCGCGGGTGGCCCGTAGCGCGGACGAGGCCGGGTTCGCATACCTGTCGGTGATGGACCATTTCTTCCAGATTTCCAGCTACGGCCCGCCCGAGCACGAAATGCTGGAAGCCTGGACCACGCTCGGCTTCCTCGCCGCGCACACCGAACGCGTCAAGCTGCTCACGCTTGTCACCGGCGTGATCTACCGGCACCCCGGACTGCTCGCGAAGGCGGCGACGACGCTCGACGTGCTCTCCGGCGGGCGGGCGATCCTCGGCATCGGAGCGGGCTGGAACGAGGAGGAGTCCCGTGCGCTCGGGTTCCGGTTCCCGCCGATGAAGGAGCGGTTCGAACAGCTCGAGGACGCGCTCCGGTACGTCCACCAGATGTGGGCCGAGGGCGACGAACCCTTTGCCGGCACGCACGTCAGCGGTGAGCGGTTGCTCAACAGCCCGCAGCCGATCCAGCGGCCGCATCCGCCGATCATGATCGGGGGCAGCGGCGAGAAGAAGACGCTGCGGTTCGTCGCACAATACGGCGACATCTGCAATTTGCTGCCCAACGCGGACCTTCCGCGCAAACTGGAAGTGCTGAAGCAGCACTGCGAGGACGTCGGCCGCGACTACTCCGAGATCACGAAAACCGCATCGCTGCGGCTGGATACCGGTGAAAACGGCGAGAAAACCGGGCAACTGCTGGATGAACTGGGCCGGCTGTCGGAGCTCGGGTTCAGCGTCGCGACCGGCTGGGCGCACGGTGTCCCGGATCCCGCGGTGCTCGAACGATTCGCCACCGAAGTGATCCCGGCGGCGGAAAAACTGTGATCCGCTGACGAACGGGTGACGGCTGCGCCATCCGGTGCCTGCCGCCCACCCGTTCGTCGCAGCACCTCGCGGCATTCCGCCGCTGTCATTGTCTCGGTTCCGAATCGACTCCGGTGACGTTCCCGGCGCGCTGTAACGACGGCCGGGTGCGGATCGACCTGCCCTACGCAGATCGCGCACACGAGTCGGAGGAGCCCGGTACATGACCACATGTCGACTCTGCGGTTCGGAAAGAACCGCCAGCGTGGTCGACCTCGGCGCGACCCCGCCGTGCGAGCGGTTCCTGACCGCCGCGCAGCTGGCCGAGCCCGAACCGACTTTCCCGCTGCATCTCGAAGTGTGCACGGAATGCTGGCTCGCGCAGCTCCCGCCGTTGCTCGACCCGGCCGACACTTTCACCGATTACGCGTATTTCTCGTCTTTTTCCACCTCGTGGGTCGAGCACGCGAAACGGTTCACCGACGACGCGGTCGAGCGGCTCGGGCTGACCGACCGGTCTTTCGTCGTCGAGGTCGCCAGCAACGACGGATACCTCCTGAAGCACGTCGTGGAGCGCGGAATCCGTTGCCTCGGCGTGGAACCTTCGGTGAACGTCGGGCAAGCCGCGCGCGAGTCCGGGGTGCCGACGCACACCGCGTTCCTCTCCGAGGAGACCGGCCGGGAGGTGCGCGCCGAACACGGTCCGGCCGACCTGGTCGTGGCGAACAACGTTTACGCCCACATCCCGGACATCCGCGGGTTCACCCACGGGCTGCGCGCGCTCGTCGCGAACGACGGCTGGGTGTCGATCGAGGTGCAGCATCTGCTCACGCTGATCGAGAAGAACCAGTACGACACGATCTACCACGAGCATTTCCAGTACTACACCGTCGAATCCGCGCGACGGGCGCTGGCGGGCGGCGGGCTGACCGTCGTCGACGTCGAACTCCTTCCCACGCACGGCGGGTCGATCCGGCTCTGGGCGCGGCCGGCGGAGTCCGCCGGGGAGCCGAGCGCGCGGATGACCGACGTGCTGGCGCGGGAGAAGGCCGCCGGACTGCACGAGCTGTCCGGGTACACCGAATTCGCCGACCGGGTCACCCGCGTCCGGCTCGAATTGCTCGAATTTCTCCTCGCCGCCCGGAAAGCCGGGAAAACGGTCGTCGGCTACGGCGCGCCCGGCAAGGGCAACACCCTGCTCAACCACTGCGGCATCCGCCCGGACCTGCTGGCCTACACGGTGGACCGCAATCCCTACAAGCACGGGCGGTTCACGCCGGGCACCCGGATCCCGGTCGTGGAGCCGGACCGGATCGCGGCCGACCGGCCGGACTACGTGCTCGTCCTGCCCTGGAACCTGCGGGACGAACTGACCGAGCAGCTCTCCTACGTCGGCGCGTGGGGCGGCAAGCTCGTCTTCCCGATTCCGCGCCTGGAAATCGTCGAGGTGGCAGTGAAGTGAAGGTCGTTCTGTTCTGCGGCGGGTACGGCATGCGGATGCGCAGCAGCGAAGCGTCCGACGTGCCCAAGCCGATGGCAATGGTCGGGCCGCGCCCGCTGATCTGGCACGTAATGCGCTACTACGCGCATTTCGGGCACACCGAGTTCGTGCTGTGCCTCGGCTACGGCGCGCACCACATCAAGGACTTCTTCCTGCACTACGAGGAAACGACGTCCAACGATTTCGTGCTGCGCGGCGGGAAGCCGGAACTGCTGTCCACCGACATCGCCGACTGGACGATCTCCTTCGTGCAGACCGGCATCGAGTCGCCGATCGGCGAACGGCTGCGCCGCGTGCGCGACTATCTCGACGGCGACGAGATGTTCCTCGCCAACTACGCCGACGTCCTCACCGACGCACCGCTGGACAACATCGTCGAGCGGTTCGCGGGGAGCGACGCGGGCGCGTCGATGCTCGTCGTGCCGCCGCAGTCGTCGTTCCACTGCGTCGAGATGGACGAGGGCGGCCGGATCGGCGCGATCACGCCGGTCAGCGAACTCCCGCTGTGGGAGAACGGCGGTTACTTCGTGCTGCGGCAGGAGATTTTCGACCACATCCCGGAGAACGGCGACCTGGTCGCCGACGGCTGCGGCGAACTCGCGAAGCGCGGCCGGCTGCTCGCCTACCCCTATCGCGGGTTCTGGAAGCCGACCGACACGGTCAAGGAACGCTACGCACTCGACGCCGCCTACACGCACGGCGACCGGCCGTGGGCGTTGTGGGAACGCGAAAAGGTGCACGCGTGATTCGTCTCGGCGCCGAGTTGAAGAGCATCGTCGTGCTCGGCGCGCATTGCGACGACATCGCCATCGGGGCGGGCGGCACGCTCCTCGAGATCTGCGGACAGCGTCCCGGGCTTCAGGTCGACGCGCTGGTGCTGTCCGGCGGCGGCACCGACCGGGAGACCGAGGAACGCGCCGCGCTGGCCGCGTTCTGCCCGGGTGCGGAGCTGAACGTCACCGTGCTCAAACTGCCGGACGGCCGCCTCCCCTCGCATTGGGAAGAGGCCAAGAACGCGCTGGAAGACCTCCGCCGCCGCACCGATCCGGACGTCGTGTTCGCGCCCCGCACCATCGACGCGCACCAGGACCACCGAGGGCTCGCGCAACTCGTTCCCACGGTGTTCCGCGGGCATCTGACGCTGGGTTACGAGATCGTCAAATGGGACGGGGACCTCGGACGGCTGCCCGCGTACGCGCCGATGTCCGACGACGTCATGCAGCGCAAGATCGAACTGCTGCACCAGCATTACGGCTCGCAGCAGCACCGGCCGTGGTACGACCGCGAGGCGTTCCTCGGCCTCGCGCGGATTCGCGGAATCGAATGCCAAGAACGCTATGCCGAGGCGTTCGAGGCGAACAAACTCGTCATCGACCTAAGGGGCTGAAGGAATGCGCGTGCTGCTCACGGGGCACACGGGATATCTGGGCACGGTGATGGCTCCGGTGCTCGCCGCGGCGGGACACGAGGTCGTCGGCCTCGACTCGGGCTTGTTCGCCGCCTGTGTGCTCGGCCCGGCCCCGCGCGATCCGGTCGGGCTGGCCGTCGACCTGCGGGACGTGAAAGCCGAACACTTGCGGGGGTTCGACGCGGTGATCCACCTCGCCGCGCTGTCCAACGACCCGCTCGGCTCGCTCGCCCCCGAGCTGACCTACGACATCAACCACCGCGCGTCGGTCAAGCTCGCGAAACTCGCGAAGGACGCCGGGGTTTCCCGGTTCCTCTACGCCTCGACCTGCTCCGTCTACGGCGCTTCCGGCGGCAGCGGCCTGGTCGACGAGGACGCGCCGCTGCGGCCGGTGACGCCGTACGCGGAGTCGAAGGTCCGCGTGGAAGCCGAGGTTTCCGAACTCGCCGACGACGGCTTCACCCCGGTGTACCTGCGCAACGCCACCGCGTTCGGCTTCTCGCCGCGGCTGCGCGCCGACATCGTGCTGAACAACCTCGTCGGCCACGCCTATCTGTCCGGCGAGGTCCTCGTGCTCTCCGACGGCACACCGTGGCGGCCGCTCGTGCACGCCGACGACATCGCCCACGCCTTCACCGCCGCTCTCGAAGCGCCGCGCGAAGCCGTGCACAACAAGGCGTTCAACATCGGCACCGAACGCAACAACGTGACCGTCGCCGAGATCGCCGAAGAGGTCGTCGCGGTGGTGCCCGGCTCGAAGCTGCGGATCACCGGCGAGGCCGGGGCCGACCCGCGTTCGTACCGGGTCGATTTCTCCCGGTTCCGCGACGCGGTCCCGGCGTTCGACTGCAAGTGGGGCGTGAAAGACGGTGCGCTGCAACTGTTCGACGCCTACCGCCGCAACAGCCTCACCCAGGAACAGTTCCAGCACCGCTTCACCCGGCTGAACTGGTTGAGCGACCGGCAGGCCGCCGGCGCGGTCGACGCCACCCTGCGGCACGCCTGATGCGCACGGGGCCCGAGATGCACGCTCTGGTGGAACGGTTGTACCCGTTCTGCCGGAGCATCACCGGCGACGGCGTCCGGCAGACCCTTGCCGTCATCGGCGAGCACCTCCCGCTCGACCGGTACGAGGTGCCCAGCGGCACCGAGGTGCTGGACTGGACCGTGCCGCCGGAGTGGAACATCCGCGACGCCTTCGTCGCGGACTCCTCCGGGCGGCGGGTGATCGATTTCCGGAAGTCGAACCTGCACGTGGTCGGCTACAGCGTCCCGGTCGACCGGGTCGTCAGCCTCACCGAACTGCGCACGCACCTGCACACGCTGCCGCAGCAGCCGTCGCTGATCCCGTACCGCACCAGCTATTACTCCCCCACGTGGGGTTTCTGCCTCGCCCAGGACGTGCTCGACACGCTCCCGGACGGCGACTACCACGCCAAAATCGACTCGACGCTCGCCGACGGCCATCTCACCTACGCCGAGCACGTCGTGCCGGGCGAGGTGTCCGACGAGGTGCTCGTCTCGTGCCACCTCTGCCATCCGTCGCTGGCCAACGACAATCTCGCCGGCATCGCGGTCGCCGTGGCGCTCGCCCAGGCGCTGGCCGAGGAGAAGCCGTACTACACCTACCGCTTCCTGTTCATGCCCGGCACGATCGGCGCGATCACCTGGCTGGCGCGCAATGCCGAGCGCATCGAGCAGGTCAAGCACGGCGTCGTGCTGGCCTGCGCCGGCGACCGGGGTTCGCTGACCTACAAACGGAGCCGACGCGGCAACGCCGACATCGACCGGGTCTTCGCACACATCCTCAAGGACAAACCGCACGAGATCCGCGAGTTCTCGCCGTACGGCTACGACGAGCGCCAGTTCTGCTCCCCCGGCTTCAACCTCGGCGTCGGATCGCTCACGCGCACGCCGTACGCGGGCTACCCGGAGTACCACACCTCGGCGGACAACCCGTCCTTCGTCGACCCGGACTCGATGGCCGACACTCTCGCCACACTGCGGACGGCGTTCTCCGTGCTGGATCGCAACCGGCGCTATGTGAACCTCAGCCCGTACGGCGAACCGCAACTCGGCAAGCGCGGACTGTACGACTCGCTCGGCGGGCGCAGCGACGCGAAACAAGCGCAACTGGCCATGCTGTGGGTGCTCAGCCTCTCCGACGGCGACCACAGCCTCCTCGACATCGCCGAACGGGCGGACCTGCCGTTCGGTGCCGTAGCCGCGGCGGCCGATGCCCTTCAGGCCGCCGGACTGCTGAAGGAGTGAGGCCGTGCCGTCGATCCTGCGTTCGCGAGCCGTCCGCGCGATGGCGGGACGGCTCAGCTGGGGCCTTGGGGACCAGGCTGTTTCGAGCCTGACCAACTTCGTGGTCGGCCTTTACGTCGCGCGTTCGCTCGGCGCGACAGCGTTCGGCCTGTTCAGCATCGCGTGGGTGACGTACGGCGTCATTCTCAACATCTCGCGCGGCCTCGCCACCGACCCGCTGATGGTGCGCTTCTCCGGCGTCGCCAGGGCGAGCTGGCGGACCGCAGTGGGCCAGGCCGTCGGGACGGCGTTCGTGGTGGGCGTCGCTTCCGGGCTGGTCAGTGTCCTGTTTGGACTCGTCGTGGGCGGGGAGCTCGGCTCCGCGTTCGTGGCGCTCGGGGCGGTGCTGCCGTTCCTGCTCGTCCAGGACGCCTGGCGGTTCGGGTTCTTCGCGCAGGGCACCGGGCACAAGGCGTTCGTCAACGACGGGATCCAGGCCGTCGCGTTGTTCCCGGCGCTGGTGCTGGCCGCGCGCTACGACACCGTGGTCGCGTTCCTGCTGGCCTGGGGCTGTTCGGCCGGGGTCGCGGCCGCGTTCGGCTGGGTGCAGACGAGCGTGCTGCCGCGGCTCGGCGGGGTGCGCGGGTGGCTGCGGGACCATCGCGATCTCGGTGTGCGCTACCTCGTCGAGAACGTCAGCAACAGCGGTTCGTCGCAGCTGCGCGCGTACGGGCTGGGCGCGATTTCCGGGCTGGCCGCGGTCGGCACGGTGCGCGGGGCGGAACAGCTGCTCGGGCCGTTTCTCGCGCTGCTCATGGGACTTTCCCTCGTCACCGTCGCCGAGGGGGCGCGGGTGCTCCGGCAGTCGCCGCATCGGCTGTGGCATTTCTGCGTGGTGCTCGGTGCCGCGCAGGCGGCCGCTGCCCTGATCTGGGGACTCGGACTGTGGTTCTTCGTTCCCGAAGACGCCGGCCGGTTCGTGCTCGGGTCGCTGTGGGACAGCTCGTCGCTGCTGGTCCCGGCGGTCACGATGGCGGTCGTCGGCGCGAGCTTCACCACCGGCGCGACGGCCGGGCTCCGCGCGCTCGGGATGGCGCGGCGGAGCTTGCGGTCGCAGCTGATCGCGTCCGCGTGCTACGTCGTGTTCGGCCTGATCGGGGCGGTGCTCGGCGGCGCGGCCGGTTCGGAGTGGGGCGTCGCGGCCGCCACGCTCACCGGTTCGGCCGTGTGGTGGTGGCAGCTGCGCAGCGCACTGCGCGACCACTTCGCCGCGGACGTCGAATTTCCCGCCGCGTCAGGTTCATTCAGCCAAGCAGAACTCCATTCGGCTTCCGAGGAGATGAAACCGGCATGAGCACGGTGCCCCGGCTGACCATCGGTCTGCCCGTCTACAACGGAGAGGAATTCCTCAGCGAAGCACTCGACGCGCTGCTCGGGCAGACCTACGAGGACTTCGAGCTGATCATCTCCGACAACGCGTCGCAAGACGGCACGGAAGAGATAGCCCGGAAGTACGCGCAGGAGGACTCACGGATCCGGTATCTGCGCCAGCCGCGCAACATCGGCGCGACCCCGAACCACAACGTCCTGCTCGACCAGGCGCGCGGCGAGCTGTTCAAATGGGCCTCGCACGACGATCTCTACGGCCGGGAGCTGCTGGCGAAGTGCGTCGAAGCGCTCGACGCGCGGCCGGAGATGATCCTCGCGCATTCGCATCAGGCGATCATCGACGAGAACGGCGCGGTGACCGTGCCGCTGGACTACCGGCACCAGACGGACGCACCGCGGCCGTCGGTGCGGTTCAAGAGCCTGCTCTTCGAGCCTGGCGGGGACGATTTCTACGGCGTGATGCGCACAGACGTGTTGCGTCGGGTCACTCCGATGGACAGCTACCACCACGCCGATCGCACCTACGTGGCCGAGCTGGCGTTGCACGGGCCGTTCTACCAAGTGCCTGAGCTGCTGTACTTCCGCCGCGACCATCCGGACCGGGCGGAGCGCGCGAACCCGAGCAAACGCTCCCGCTGCGCGAACCTCGATCCGAAGCGCGGCAACGCGCTGCTGAACCCGACCGCGCGGCTGCTCGCCGAGTACGTCTGGGGTTTCGTGCACGGAATCCGCTCCGCGCCGCTGTCGTCGGGAGAACGCCGCGCCTGCTACCTCGCGCTGGTGGAATGGTTTGCCAGCCGGGCCCGGCCCGGCGGCGGCGGGGAACGCGTCGAGGACCGAGCTCCAGTGCACGCGGCCGAACTCAACCTCACCGTCGACCGGGTGGTCGCGGGACGCGAACGGCGGGTGCCGTGACTGTTCGAGTCGGAGTCTTCGGACTGCTCGGTTCAGGCAACCTCGGCAATGACGGCTCGCTGGAGGCGGTACTCGGCTTCCTGCGCGCCGAACATCCGTACGCGAAGGTGTCCGCGTTCTGCGGCGGGGCGGACACCATCCGGGCGCGGTACGGGATCCCCGCGGCGCGGCTGAACTGGTACAGCGGCGAGTACCGGCACGCTTCCGGGCTGCGGTCGATCGTGACCAAGGGCCTCGGGAAGATCATCGACGTTTTCCGGACGGCGTGGTGGGTCCGGCGGCAGAACGTGGTGATCGTTCCCGGCATGGGCGTGCTGGAGGCGACGCTTCCGTTGCGGCCGTGGGGATTTCCGTACGCGCTCTTCCTGCTCTCGCTGTGCGGGCGGCTCGGGCGGACGAAGGTCGCACTGGTCAGCGTGGGTGCGGACCGGATTCGGGTGCCTGCCACGCGGTTCCTCGTGCGGGCCGCGTCCCAGCTCGCGACGTATCGGTCCTTCCGCGATGAGCTCTCGCGCTCGGCGATGGCCGACATGGGTGTGCGGGTGACTGACGACCGCGTGTATCCCGATCTTGCGTTCGCCCTGCCGACGCCTGCCGCGGTCGAGGATCCGCGTGCCGTGGGCGTCGGGGTGATGGCTTACTACGGCGGCAACGACGACCGTGCCCACGGCGAGGAGATCTACCGGGCGTACGTGGACGCGATGACGGAGTTCGTGCGGTATCTGGTCGCACAGGAGCGTCCGGTCCGGCTCTTCATCGGCGACCGGATCGACCGTGAGGTGGTGGACGAGATCGTCGCGACAGTCGACTCTCCGCTGCTCTCCGCGGCCGTCCCCGGCACGCTGGGCGAGCTGATGCGCTCGATGGCCGAGGTGGGCACGGTCGTGGCTACCCGGTACCACAATGTGTTGTGCGCGTTGAAGGTCGGACGGCCGACGGTGGCCATCGGCTACGCGAAGAAGAACGACGTGCTGATGGCCGAAATGGGGCTCGGCGAGTTCTGCCAGGAAGCGCGCGCGATCGATGTGCCGCGGTTGGTCGAGCAGTTCGAGGAATTGCAGCGGCGAGCTCCGGAGCTGAAGGCGGAACTCGCCGCTCGCAACGAAGCCTGCAACCAGCAGTTGAAGGACCAGTTCGCGCTGTTGTCGAGGACGCTCATTCCCGCGGAGGTGTCGTGAAAGCCGTTCCCGTGCCGTCGATTTCCGGCGTGTGGCTCTTTCAGCCGACACCGCACCGAGATGATCGCGGCTTCTTCTCGAGGACCTTCGACGCCGACGTCGCCCGGTCGGCCGGCATCGATCCGGACGCGTTCTTGCAGGACAGCGTGTCCCGCTCAGTGCGCGGCGTGGTGCGCGGGATGCACCTGCGGTCCGGCGCCGGCGAGGCGAAGCTGGTGCGTTGTTCATACGGAGAGGTGTTCGACGTCGTGGTCGACCTGCGGCCGGACTCGCCGACTTTCCGTGCCATGGAAACGTTTCGCCTCTCCGGCGACACCCAGGAGAGCATCTACATCCCGGCCGGCTGCGCACACGGTTTCCAGGCGCTGAGCGACATCGCCGACGTGTCGTACCGGATCGACCGCGCGCACGACCCGTCCGAGGACGTCGCCATCGCGCACGACGACCCGGAGCTCGCCATCCCGTGGCCGCTGCCCGCGGCATTGCTGTCCGAACGCGACGCGTCGGCGCCAACGCTTGCCGATGCCTTGAGGTGACCCGTCATGGACCTGCCACTCTCCCGGATCGCGAACGAACGCCTGCACCGCGCCATCCCCGGCGGTGCGCACACCTACGCCAAAGGCGAGGACCAGTACCCGGAACATCTCGCACCGGTCATCTCGCACGGCCGCGGCGCCTACGTCTGGGACGTCGACGGCAACCAGTACCTCGAATACGGCTCCGGCCTGCGCGCGGTCAGCCTCGGCCACGTGCATCCGCGGGTGACCTCGGCCGTGCACGACGTGCTGGAGCGGGGCAACAACTTCGTCCGTCCATCCATTGTGGAGCTTGAGGCGGCGGAACAATTCCTGGAGACCGTGCCGACCGCGGACATGGTGAAGTTCGCGAAGAACGGCTCCGACGCGACGACCGCCGCGGTCCGGCTCGCCCGCGCCGCCACCGGGCGGCCGCTGGTCGCCCAGTGCGCCGACCACGCGTTCTTCTCCACCGACGACTGGTTCATCGGCACCACCCCGATGTCCGCCGGCATCCCCGCCGCGACGATGGCGATGACCGTGCCGTTCCCGTACGGCGATCTTCCGGCGACCGAACAGATGCTGCGGCAGTTCCACGGACAGGTGGCGTGCCTGATCCTGGAACCCACCAAAGGCGTGGCCCCGCCGGACGGCTATCTCGCCGGGCTGCTCGAACTCGCGCATCAGCACGGCGCGTTGGTGATCTTCGACGAGATGATCACCGGGTTCCGCTACTCCGAGCACGGCGCGCAGGGGTTGTACGGCGTGACGCCGGATCTCTCGACGTTCGGCAAGGCCCTCGGCAACGGCTTCGCGGTCGCTGCGCTGGCCGGCCGGCGGGACTTGATGGAACTGGGCGGGCTGCGGGATTCGCGGGACCGGGTGTTCCTGCTGTCGACGACGCACGGCGCGGAGACCCCCGCGCTGGCTGCCGCTATGGCGGTAATCGATGTCTACGCGGCGGAGGACGTGACGGCCCGCCTGCACGCGCTCGGGGCTCGGCTGGCTGCCGGAGTGACCGAGGTGGCGGCCGCACACGGAATCGGCGAACGGGTGCTGGTGCGGGGACGGGACAGCAATCTGGTGTTCGCGACCCTTGACGCGGATGGCGCGCCCTCGCAGGAGTATCGGACGCTGTTCATGCGGTGCCTGCTGGAGAACGGGGTGCTGGCTCCATCCTTTGTGGTCAGTGCGGCGATGACGGAGGAGGACATCGACCGGACGGTGGAGGTGGTCGCGTCGGCCTGCGTGGTGTACCGCAAGGCGCTGGAGGCCGGTGATCCCTCGCCGTGGCTGGGCGGGCGGCCGGTGAAGCCGGTGTTCCGCCGGAAAGCCTGACTCACCTCGCCCCGGCCCAACGTCTGCGAGGGGAACCTGCACGGACTCTGATTCCTCAAGGTGGCTCTCACGACCCTCGGCAGGCGGCGTGATGGGTGCGGCTGAGACGTGTCCGCCCAGGCCGAATCCGCTGGCGGACCGTTAGCTTGCGTCGGAGGCGACGCGGGCGGCGGAACTGGGCATGCCGTCCGTGAGGGAATCTCGCGGATCTATTCGCAACGGGCAGCCCCGTCGATCTTCGCGCGTCTGCCGGTTAGCCGCCCGAACCGGGGTGTGCGCGCCGTGTGAGCCGCGTGTGAGCGGTGGCGGGCACTGTCGAGCTCACCGCACGAGAAGGAGGTTGTCTTGCATGACGCAGTGAGCGCGGGAGCCGGGCCGGTCGGTCTGTTCCTCGCCGACGGCACTCGCCTCGGCGCACTGCTGCGGGACGGCCAAGGCGTCGCCCTCGGCTACGCCGCCGTGCTCGTCCGGCAGCAGTTCGCCTGGGCAAGCGGCCACGGCTCGTTCGAAGACGCCCTTTCTCGCTGGTTCTGACCCGCACCTGGAGGTAGACATCATGGAAAACCGCTGGATCGCTGCTTGGGGAACCGCGCAGCAGCTGGCACCCGCGGCCGAGTCGGGCGGTGGGCCGGAGATGCCCGACGAGGCACTGCCGGAACCGACTCTCGACACCGTGAGCGCACAAACCGTCCGCATGGTGGCGCGTTCGACGGTCGGCGGATCGGCTGTGCGCGTCGCACTTTCGAACTCCTTCGGCCACGCGCCAGTCCGCATCGGCGCGGCCTTCCTCGACGGCACGCGGCTGACCTTCAGCGATCGTCCCGAAGTGGTGCTGCCGACTGGCGCGCAGATCTGCAGCGACCCGATCGAGCACGCCGTCTCCGCGCAGACCGACCTGACCGTCTCGCTGTATCTCCCGGGCGAGAAGGTCACCCCGACGATCCACGAGGTCGGGCTCCGCACCGCGTGGCTCGCCCCCGGCGACCAGACCGCCGAACCGGAACTGCGGGACGCCACCGAGTTCCAGTCGTACCTGTGGCTCACCGGCATCGACGTGCTCGCGCCGGGTACCGCCGCCACCGTCATCGCCTTCGGCGACTCGCTGGTGGACGGGATGGAGACCACGCCCGGCGCCGACGCGCCCTGGCCCTCGGTGCTCGCCCGCCGACTCGCCGCCGAGCCAGGTCTTCCGCCCCGCGCGGTGGTCAACATGGGTATCTCCGGCAACCGCGTCCTGCGCGAGACGGACGGCATGGGCACCAGCGCGCTGGCCCGCTTCGACCGCGACGTGCTGGCCCGCCCCGGCGCCCGCTGGCTCGTCCTCTTCGAGGGCGGCAACGACCTGATTTTCGGCTCCCTGCCAGGAATGCCGGACAGCGAACGGGCCACCGCGGACGACCTCATCGACGGCTATCGCCTGCTGCTCGCCCGAGCGCGCGCACACGGCCTGCGTGTGATCGGCTGCACGCTGCCGCCGATCGGTGGCTCCCCGGTCTTCACACCGGAGTTCGAGGAAGCCCGCCAGCAGGTGAACCGCTGGATCCGCGACAGCGGCGAGTTCGACGCGGTCACCGACCTCGAAGCGGCGCTGCGCGATCCAGCCGATCCGACGAAGACACGCGCCGAACTGGTCACCGCCGACGGCGTCCACCCGAACGACGCCGGACACACGGCGATCGCCGACGCCTTCGACCTGGAACTATTCCGGCACTAGCCCGACTGTCCGTGAGGGGAACCCTGAGGGGCTCTGATTCCCTCACCGACGATCCGCGACCCGGTCGATCCAATACGCCGTGACCGGCACGATCGCCAGCGCCGCCGCGAAGCCGCCGATCGTGTCGGTCGGGTAATGCGCACCCAACCCGACCTCAGCCCATGCCATCAGGAACCCGAACACCAAAGCCAGCCCCAGCGCCCACGCCACCGCAGCGACCCGGCCCCGCCGACCGGCCACGACGTAAGCTCCGATCAACGCCAAAGCCGTCGCGAAGGCGGTGTGGCCGCTGGGGAACGACAGATAGCTCCCGTGGATCGTCCGCCCGGTGAGCGGCTTCAGCACCGAAGTCACCCCGACCGTCAGCCCGCAGCCGACCACCGCCAGCACCGCCGTCCGGAGGCGGTGGGTCAGCAGGCAACCGCCGATCACCAGGATCAGGATCAGCACCGCGCCCAACGGTTCGCCGCAGAAGTCGATCGCCGTCGCGAAGTACCACCACGGGTCGGGGATGAGGTCCGGGCCGGGCAGGAGCGGGGCGTCGAACGCGCTCGGCACCGAGTGGCCGGCGAAGCGCAGGCCGAGAGCGATCAGCGCCAGGAAGCCGAGCACGGCCAAGACCAGCGAAGGCGTGCGCAGAACGGCCGGAAGCGCCCGGGGCGAGGTCTTCAGTCGGTCGCGCACAACTTCCTTCATACCGTGGAAATCGCTTCCGCATAGCCGTCGAGCAGCCGTTTCAGCCCGACTTCCGGGGTGAAGTCCGTGTCGTACCGCTGCCGCGCGGCCTCGCCCATCTTCTGGTTCAGCTCGACGTCGGCCACCTCGCACAAAGCCGAGGCCAGCGCCGCCGCGTCGCCGGGGGTGTGCAGCAAACCGGTTACGCCGTCGGTGACGAGTTCTTCGAACGCTCCGTGTGCGGGCGCGACCGTCGGCACCCCGGCGGCCATCGCCTCCACCACCACGAGACCAAACGCTTCCAGCCACGTCGAGGGCACCACGACCGCTGCCGCTCGGGCGATCAGTTCCTGGCACGAAGCCCGGTCCTGGAGTCCGACGTACGACACGTTCTCCCGTCCGGCGGCCCAGGCCGCGACGTCGTCGGACAGCGGCCCGGTCCCGGCGATCAGCAACGGCAGCTTGCCGGAGTACCGCTCCCACGCCGCCCTGAGCAGCGGGATGCCTTTCTCCTCGGTGAGCCGCCCCAGGAACAGGAGGTGCTCGCCGTCGCCCACGCGCCGCCGGCCCTGGTCCGGAACGAAGTTGTGCTTGACCGTCATCCGCGCGGCGGGCAGGCCCGCGTCCACGAGAAGGCGGCGCTGGGCGTCGGAGATGCAGAAGAATCGGGTCACGCCGGTGCGCCAGCGCTCCCGGTTGACCAGCAGGTTGACCGCCATCGGCACGGTCGCCGCGGCGGAGTCGCGGTAGCAGCCGTGCCGGACGGCGGGCACCGGCAGACCGCCGACGCAATCGGTGCAGATCCGGCCGTCGCGGTAGAGCGTGCCGGGTGGGCAGACGAGGCCGTAGTTGTGCAGCGTCGCGACCACCGGCACCCGCGCGTCCGCGCACGCGGCCAGCACCGACGGCGACAGCAGCGGGAAGGTGTTGTGGACGTGCACGACGTCCGGCCGCTCCCTGCGCAACTGGGCCAGCAACGCCGTCCGCGACGCGCGGTTCCACGGCACTTGCAGCGGTACCAACGCCTTGCGCGCCAACGGCATCGAGGCGATGTCGTCGCTGTGCCGCTCGAACCGCCGGACGTCGACGCCGGCCGAGGTCAGCAGCGAGACCTCGGCGTCGACCACGTTGTTCTCGCCGCTCGGCTGCTCCGACCGATAGCGGTTGTGCACCACCAGAACCTTCACGCCAGCTTCTCCCTCGCTGGAGCCTCGCCCGTGGCCAGCAACGACGCGGCGACCGCCAGATGCAGCAGATACGGCGACGCGTCGCCGAGCCCGGCTTCGGTGTAGGAAGCGGAAACGCAGTACGCGATCAGGAAGATCGCGCAGGCCCTGGCCAGCGACGGCGGCCGCAGCACCGCGATCGCGATCAGCACCAGCAGGATCGCCGCGACGATCCCGATCCCGACGAAGCCCTGCTCGTGGTAGATCGCCAGCCAGCTGTTGTCGATCGGCAGGCCGTCATAGGACTTGTCGGTGAGACCGACGCCGAAGATGTACTCGAATCCGGTCCTCGGCGCGGACAGCAACGCGTCCCACACCTTCGCGCGGCCGGTCAGGCTGGAGAAATCGTCGGTGCTCTGGCCGCGCAGGAACCACGCCTGCAGCAGGCCGCCCAGCACCACCGCGGCGAAGCCCGCCACGAGCACGATCCCGGCGAACACCTTCCGCGCCCGCGCGCTGACCAGGCCCTGCGACAGCAGCGCGACGATCAGCCCGGCGACGAGCCCGAGCGTCGCGGTGCGGGTGTGCGTCAGCAGCAGCACCCCGAGCGACGGCACGACGACGATCAACGCGCTCTTGGCGTCCGTCCGTTTGCCCAGCCACAGCAGCACCGCGAGGCCCGCGATCACCGCCGCGTACTGGCCGATCTGCGGCGGCGTCAGCGGCCACACCGCGCCGGTGAGCCTGCCGCCGTAGATGTCCGGCATCGCCTTGCCCGGCGCGATCACCAGGCCGAGCACCACCGAAATCAGCACCGCGCCGAACATCCGGATGTGCGCCCGCACGAACGTGAACGCCCCGTCCCACCAGCCGCTGAGCAGCCAGAGCGTCGCGACGAACACGGCGAACCGGAAGCACCGGAACAGCGCGCCGAAGCCGGATTCCAGGTGCACGCTGGCCACGATGCTCGTGAGCAGCAGAAAGGACAGGAGCATCAGGTACGCGCTCGGCCGGATCCTGATCCGCAGGTTCACCATCAGTGCGAGCAGGAACGCGGCCATCAGCGAGCCCATGGTGACCAGCTGGATCACCGTGCGCGGCAACGGGATCACCGTCTGCGCGCCGGCCGAGCCGAGGGTGTTGAGGATGAGCAGCGCCCAAGCCGCGCTTACCGCTTTCGGCGCCGATTTCGTTTCGGCGGGCAACGTGGCGGTCAATTCGGCCATGTCAGCCCCCGTTCGGCTTATAACTGGAATTCGCGTCCTGGCGGTACGGCGCGCTCTGCCATTCGCCGATGCCGATGATGTTGCTCATTTCCTTGGCGACGAACGTCCACGGCCCGGCGTACGCGTTGTCGTGCCAGGAATTGTCCTGCTGGAACGTGATCGCCTGCTGGATCACCGCGCCCTGATACGGCGACCAGTCCGGGTAGCTGCCGAAATTCGACAGCACGCCCGTCCGGCCGCACACCTCCTCGCAGCCGAGCGCCTTCGAGTTGAGCGTGAACTGGTTGTGCTGCACCACGACCCGCTGGGTCTTCCACCGGCAGTCGCCGTACAGCGGCTTCTTCGCGATCCCCGGCGCGGAACAGGTGCTGACGTTCGGCACGAGTTTCGTGCACGAGCCGCTGGAGGTGTTGGCCGGGCTGTTGCAGAACCGGTCCGCGTTCTCCCACAGGATGACGCCGTTCCAGTTGTCCTGCAGCAGGTTTCCGGAAATTTCCAGATTGCTCGTCCGAGCCTTCAACCGCGGTTCGCCGCCGGATTCGGAAAGGTAGATCGTCGCCGACGGGAACGGGTCGCCCCGATCGGCGTGCGCACGGCCGTCAGGCAGGTTGTTGCGGCGGAAGGTGTTGTTGCGGATGACCGCGTTGTAGCTGGTCTCGTAAATGATCGCGGCGCTGTCGTTGTTCTCGATCAGGTTGCCCTCGATCAGGAAATCGTTGTTGTTCGTGTCGGCCCACAGCCCGGTGCCGCGGTTGTCGTGGATCCAGTTGCCGACGACGTCCGCGCCGTCCACCGCCCAGAACTTCATGCCGCCGGTGCAGCCGCACTCCGGGACCTTGGCCTCCCAGTTCGCGGTGTTGTTGCCGGTGACCTCGGTGCCGCGCAGCACCAGCCCGGTCACCGCCGCGGAACCGGAGTAGGCGTTCAGGCCGTACTGCCCGTTGCGCCGCAAGCAGCTGTCGAGGATCTGCTGTTTCGGCCCGGCCATCAGCCCGGCCCCGTCGTTGTCCTGCACGGTCAGGTGCTGGATGACCCAGCCGGGCGCCGAATCGTGGTTGACCACGCCCTCGTCGCGCGGCGCGGTGAAGCCCTGCACGGTGAACGAGGCGAGCCGGACGTCCTTGGCCGGGCCGGCGAAGGCGTACCGGTTCTTCTTGCGCCCGTCGAAGACCGCGCCGGGAGCGCCGAGGTAAACGTCGCCGTCCTTGGGCTGAACCTGGGCGTACTCGTCGTCGCTGAGCCGGTGCGTGCCGGGGGCGAGCCAGAACGTGGTGCCCGCCGGGGAGTTCTTCGTCTTCGTCGGCAAATCGTCCACCACGGCCGGATCCACCGGGACGGCCCCGGCGGGCGCGGTCGCCGGACCCGGCGGCACGTGGTCGCAGACCGCGGCGACCGGGCCCCGCGGCGACGTCGATCCGGCGGCCGGAGCGGGCGCGGCTCCGGACGAACTGCACGAAGCCAGCGCGAGCGGGAGCAGCACTCCCAGCAGCAAAGTCCTTCGCACGGCGGATCCTCTCGACATCAGGGCAGGCGGAGCACGGTGGTCAGCGGTCCGGTGACCGGGCCGGAGCCGACGAGCGTGGTGGCGGGTTCGCGACGGCCGAAGCCTGGCGAGTACCAGCCCAGCGGCGGATTCGTCTCGCCCCGATGCGCGGTCCAGCCAAGCTGCGGCGGCAGCTCCATCGTCGCGCTACGGCCCTGCCAGGTGAGCCGCGCGGTGTTCCCGTCCAGCTCGACCTCCAGCAGCGGGCCGAGGTGGAAGGCCAGTTTGGCTTGGCCGCTGCCGGCCACCTCGTCGACCACGGTCAGCGTCCGGCCGGACAGCTCGACGGCACGGCGATGCAACGCCGGGGCGTAACCGTCGTGTTCGGCCTGCCACTGCGTGGGCGTCGAGGCGAGAGTGCGCGAGTTTGCCTGTCGCGTCCACAGGAACGGGCCGCCGGAAGTCGATTGGTCGACACCGCCGAGCTGCAGCGTGTTGTGGCCGAGCGTGGAGCGGAAGTACGCGCGCCACTCGGGTTCGCCGTGATAGCAGTACGTTCCCGGATCGGCGAGGATGTCGACGCCGTCGTGCCGGACCTCGATGGACAACGCGTCGGCGTGCGCGTGCGCGGCGATGGCGAGAAAGCCGTGCGGGCCACTGTCGCAGCGGCACCAGATCTCCGGACCGTTGTCGCTGCGCAGGATCGTCAGGCCCGCGTCGGCGAAAACCGGCTGCTGGCGGACGTTGTCGAGCTGCGGCACCCGGGAGCGCAATGCCGTGAACAACGCGGTGCGCACGTCGTCGGCGGGCAGCTTCGGCCACCATTCCGCGCGGCCGAACAACGCGTCGCCGGTGGCCAGCAGCGAATGCCAGCGGTCCGTGTCCGGCCCGTCCACGATCAGGCCGAAGCCGTCGTCGGCGTCGCCTTGGCGCGGCGGCCGTCCGGCACAGTCCACAATGGCCGCGAGCGCGTCACACATCGCCCGCAGTTCCAGCCAAGTCGAGCGCGGCAGCCGCGGACCCGCTTCCAACGCGGCGGCGAGGCCCAGTTCCAGCACGAGCCCGTGGTACTCGGTGGCGAGCTCGCGGTTCAGCCCGGAGGTAAAGGTGTTGGCCCGCAAGTGGAAGTCGAGCGAGTGGATCGCGTCCGATCGCCAGCGCGCGGACTCCGGGTACCAGTCGAACGCACACGACGCCGCCAACTGCCCGGCGGCCTCGGCCAGCACGTGGTTGTTCGCCGACGTGCCCCGGCTCGGGAACGCCGCCAGCCACCGCTGGTGATGCCAGATCTGCCGCAACGCCTCGGGATTGTCCTCGAACAGCCCGGACGCGCCGGACCAGCCGTCCAGCAACCGGCGCACCCACACCCACGACAGCAGCCGGATCCCCAGCTCGATCCCGCTCAGCCAGTGCACGCCGCGCATCGGCGGGTTGGCCGCCCACCAGGACTTCAGCTGGTCGGCCACGCGATGCGCGTAGCGGTCGTCGCCGGTCACCCGGTACGCCGCGGCCAGCACGGTCAGGTGCTGATGCCGCGAGGGTTCCCAGATCTGCTTGATGTCGCCGATCGCGTTCTCGTCCCGGTACGGGATCTCGAACGAGTACTGATCGCCCGGCGCGCGCCGCCCGGTCTTCGGATCGAACGCCCAGTCCGGCGCGACCAGATCGTCCCGCTCCACCCCGAAGTACTCGGCGTGCCCGTCCATCAGCCGGTCCGCCGCCGCGACCAGCCGGTCCCGGCCAGTCGCGGGCACCTCCGGCTCGGCGGGCCAGACCGGGAACCGCCGGGTCGCGGACCAGGCAGGCTGCCGCTGGGCTTCGCCGCGCCACCGCTGCTTGCGCACGATGTCGCCGACGCGGCCGACGATCTCCGCCGGTCCCATCGCGGACAGCCGGCGCAGGTACCAGGAAGGGTCCATCACTGCTCCAACCGCACCGGCGCACCGGTTTCGAGGCTGCGGTGCACGGCCAGCGTCGCCAAAGTCGTGGACACGAGCGAGTCGAGGCTGATCGGCATCGCGACGCCGGTCTTCAACGCGGTGATGAACGCGTCCAGTTCGGCCTGCTGACCTTTGTCGCGGGCCTTCGGGAGCCGCGAGCTGGTCCAGCGCTTGCGCCCGTACACCGAGGCGCGGACGAAATCGTCGAATTTCAGCACCTTGCCGTCGGCGAGCACCTCCAGCGTTTCCTTGGGGAACGCCGTGCTGCCGCTGGTGATGTAGCTGATCGTCGCGGTCGAGCCGTCCGCGTAGCGCAGCAGCACCTGGAGGTCGTGGTTGCCGGGCGTACCGGTGGCGTAGACCGAAACCGGGTCGCTGCCGAGGAACCAGCTGACCGTGTCGATGAAGTGCCCGCCCTCGCCGACGAACCGGCTGCCCTCGGAATCGGCCTGGTTGTACCAGCTGTTCGCGTCCAGCCTGCCCGCGTTGACCAGGTACCGCACCGAAGCCGGGCCGACGCGCGGGCCGAACTGGTTTTTCGCCTCGACCAGCAGCGGCGCGAACCGGCGGTTGAACCCGACCTGCAGCCGGTTGTTGCCCGATTCCGCGACCGCGTCCACGACGCCGCGCAATTCCTTCTCCGACAAAGCGAGCGGCTTCTCCACGAAGACCGCCTTGCCCGCCAGCAGCGCGCGCCGCGTCAGCTCGGCGTGCGAGCTGTGCCGGGTCACCACGAAGACCGTGCTGACCTGGTCGTCTTCCAGGAGCGCGTCGACGTCGGTGCTCGCCGAGACGAAACCGAACTTGCGCTTCGCGTTGGCCCCGGACAGCGCGGACGTGGTGACGACGTCGGTCAGCAGCACGCGTTCGTCCCCGGCCAGGTGCGGCAGGATCATCGACGACGCGTAGTTGCCCGCGCCGATGAACCCGATCCGCAAGTCCCGCAACGGTTCCGGCCGATTGTCGACGACCGGAGCCGCCGGAACCGCGGACACCACGCTTTCGTCCTCGGCGGGCGGCGCGTCCGGGTAGCGGAACAGCACCGCGACCGCCTTCAGCTCGCCCTCGTTGAGCGCCCGGTAGGTCTCCACCGCTGCGGAAAAGTCCGCGGTGTGGCTGATCAGCGGCGTCACGTCGAGCTTGCCCCGCGCGGCCAGGTCGAGGAAGCACTCCAGGTTGCGCCGTTCCGTCCAGCGCACGTAGCCGATCGGGTAGTCGCGGCCCTCCAGCTCGTAGGCCGGGTCGTAGCGACCGGGCCCATAAGACCGGGAGAACCGGACGTCGAGTTCCTTTTCGTAGTACGCGTTCCACGGCAGGTTCAGCGAGATCTTGCCGATGTCCACCACCCGGCCGCGGTCGCGCGCGAGCCGCGCGGCCAGCTCCACCGGATCGTTCGACGCCCCGCCCGCGGCGAGATACACCTGGTCGACGCCGTGCCCGCCGGACAGCTCGGCCACCGCCTGGTCGATCTCCCCGGAAGCCGGATGTCCGCAGGCCAGCGCGCCCAGCTCCCGTGCGAGTTCGCAGCGCTGCGCGTCCGGATCCACGCCGACCACGCGCGCGCCGGTCGCCACCAGCAACTGCACGACCAGCTGCCCGATCAGGCCGAGCCCGATCACCAGCGTGAGGTCGCCGAGCTGCGGTTCGCCGCGCCGGACGCCCTGCATCGCGATCGCGCCGACCGTCGCGAACGCCGCCTGCCGCGGCGAAAGCCCGGACGGCACCTTCGCGTACAGATTCTTCGGCACCCAGTTCAGCTCGCTGTGCAGCGCGTGCTCGTTCCCGGCGCACGCCACCAGGTCGCCGACCACGACGTCGTCGATGCCCTCGCCGACCTGCTCGACCACGCCGCACAGCGAGTAACCCAGCGGCGTATAGGAATCGAGCTTCCCGGACACCTTGCGATACGTCGCGGCGAGCCCGTTCGTCGCGACGCTCTGCATGACCTTCGCGACCTGGTCCGGCCGCGACCGGGCCTTGCCCAGCAGCGACATCCCGGCCTCGGACACCTTCATCATCTCGGTGCCGGTCGAGATCAGCGAGTACTGGCTGCGGACCAGCACGCCGCCCGGTTTGCACGCCGGCACCGGGACGTCGAGCAAAGCCAGCTCGCCGCTCTTGTAGTTCTGCACTACCTGTTTCACTGGACTCCTAGCCGCTCTCCGCGGAGAGCCCCGCGGTACCAGTACTCGAGGGTCAGCACGTGCCAAAGATGTTTCGCGCGGTCCTCGCGCCCGGCGGCGTCCTCGGCCACCAGCTTGCGCAGGGCGTCGCGCTGCAGGAATCCGGATTCGACCAGTACGCCGTCCTCGATGACCTCCCGCACCAGCGGTGCGAGGTCCCGGCTCATCCACGCCCGCAGCGGCGCGCTGAACAGGCCCTTCGGCCGATAGACGATTTCGTCCGGCAGGATCGCCGTGGCCGCCTTCTTCAACGCCACCTTGCCTTGCCGGCGGGCGATCTTCTCCCGCCCAGGCACCCGGAACGCCGCGCGGACCACCTCGACGTCCACAAAGGGCGTTCGCACCTCGGTGGAAGCGGCCATGGTGGACCGGTCGGTGTAGGTGAGGTTCAAGCCGGGCAGGAACATCCGCGCGTCGGCGAGACACATGCGGTTGACCTGGTCGGTCAGCTTCGTGTCGTAGTAGACGTCGGCGTGCTCGGTGAGCACATCATCCACTTCGGACTGAAGATCCGGCGAGACCAGGTCGAGCAGTTCGGCCCGGTCGTACATGGTGTAGCTGCGCCGGAACGCCGTTTCCTCCGGAAGGTCCGCGAAGGACAGGAACCGCTTCGCGAACCGCACCGACCGGTAGCCGCGCGTGGACGACGCGACCGGCAGCCGGTCGACCGCCGCCCCGATCGCCCGGCGAGCCACCCCCGGCACCCGGCGGTAGCGCAGCGCCAGCAGGTTCGCCAGATGCTTGCGGTACCCGGCGAACAACTCGTCCGCGCCCATCCCGGACAGCAGCACCTTCACCCCGGCCTCGCGCGCGGCCGTGCAGATCAGGTACGAGTTGATCGCCGCCGGATCGCCGATCGGTTCGTCCAGGTGGTGCGTCATCCGCGGCAGCAGGTCCTGCACGTCCGGCGCGATCTCGATCTCGTGCAGGTCCACGCCGAACTGCCGGGCGACGATCCGCGCGTAGCGGAGGTCGTCTGGCATTGCCTCGAATTTCGCGTCCTCGGGACGGAAACCGATCGTGTAAGCCGAAATCCCCGGCTGCTCGCGCGCGGCCAGCGCGGTGAGATAGCTGGAGTCGAGACCGCCGGAGAGGAAGGTCGCCACCGGGACGTCGGACAGCAGGTGCTTGCGGGTGGAATCCTCGACGACCGCGTGCAGGTCGACCTCGCCGCGATACGCCGCGCCTTCCTCGGCGACCTCGCGGAGCGACCAGTAAGTCCCGGTCTCCGTGCTGCCGTCCGGCCGGAACCGCAACCACGTGCCTGGCGGCAGTTTCTCCGCCTCGCGGTAGGCGCAGCGGCTGTCGGGGACCCAGTAGTACAGCAGCGAAGCGATCATCGCCGCTTGGTCCACGTTCAGGGTGTCGCCGAGTTCGCGGGCCAGTGCTTTCAGCTCCGACGCGAACACGACCCCGCCGCCGCGCCGTACGAAGAACAGCGGCTTGATCCCCAGCTGGTCCCGCACGAGGACCAGCTCGCCGGTGCGTTCGTCGTACACCGCGAAGGCGAACATCCCGCGCAGCCGCGGCAGGCAGTCCGTTCCCCATTCCCGCCAGGCCCGCAGCAGCACCTCGGTGTCGGAGGTGCCGCGGAACCGGACCCCGGCAGCCTCGAGTTCGGCCCGCAGCTCCGGCGCGTTGTACAGCTCGCCGTTGTAGGTAAGGGCGAGGCCCTCGGCCGTCATCGGCTGCGCGCCCGTTTCCGAGAGGTCCACGATGGACAGCCGCCGGTGTCCTAAGTGGACGTCCCGGTGGTCGTAGCGGCCGTCGCCGTCCGGCCCCCGGTGCGCGAGGCACTGGGTGAGCCGATCGGTGAGCGGGCCGCCGTCCGGCCAGCTGTACGCGCCCGCGATGCCGCACATGCGCTTGGTTCCCCCTAGCTTTCCTGGACGGGTTTGAGCCGTCTCGTCGGCGCGTCCGGATCCACGTCCATCCGCTCGTGCGGCGACGGCGGACGGGTCCGGTCGAGCGGACGGCGCCTGCGCTCGGTGTCGCGCTTGCCCGGCCACTCGATGGGTTTGGCTTCCTCGCGCAGTTCCAGCTCGGCCGACTGCTTTTTCGCGACTACCGCCGCCCGCCCTCGCAACGCCGTGTGCAGCCCGTCCCAGAGGGTGCCGTCGGTGTGGTCCTTCGGATCCGGATCGACCAGCACCACCCCGAGGATCGGCACCCCGCAGTCGGCGAGTTGCCGCGCGACGGTGTGCAGCCACTGCGTGTTCGCGAACCCGGCGCGCACCACCAGCACGGCCTCCGCGCCGAGTGCCGACAGGTCGGTCCACGCCGTGCCCGGAGCGGCCGTGCCGACCCCGACCCGGCGCACCGCCCGCGCCACCGCGGGGTCACCTGCCTCGACCACCTGGACGTTCCCCTCCACCGGCAGCTTCGACACTTCCTTGCCCGGCAGGTCGTCCACGAGCACCACCGGCCCGTCCTCGGCCAGCGACCGGCCGAGTTCCACGGCCAGCTCCGCCGCGGTCGAGGCCGCGCCGATCTCCAGCAGCGACAACGACGCCCGGTCCTCCCGCGCCGCCCGCGCGAGCGTGAGCGCGACCCGGCTGGACTCGGTCACCGCCTTCGACCGCCGCCACAGCTTCGCCGGGCCGATCGGCTTCACGCCGACCTGCGCGATCACCGAAGCCCCGAGGTGCTCCGAAATTTCGCGGCGCAAGACCGGCCGGTCCCGGACCAACGCGGTCACCGCGGCGAACGCGAGCCCGAGCGCGAGGCCAAGGGCCAGCCCGACGCCGCCGTCCGTCCCATAGGTCTTCAGCTTCGACACCGGCTGGATCGCCGGCGCGTCCACGATCTGCGTCCCGGCGATGACCTCCGGCGACCCGATCCCGGCCTGCTGCGCCTGGTTCTGCAAATCGGCGATCTTCGACACCAGGTTCGCGCGCTGGGTGTACAGCTGCTCCAGCGCACCGGCGTTGGAGTTACGGCCCTTGCCGACCTCAGCCGCCGCCTGGTTGTCGATGTCCGCCAGCTGCGCCTGTGCCTGATCCCGCTGCTGCAGCAACGCCTTCGAACGGCCGGTCGCGGCTGCCTGCGTGCGCTGTGCGTGATCAGCGATGAACGCTTCGGCGAGCGCCTTGGCCTTCGCGACCGCTTCGTCCTTCGACTTCGCCTTGACCGTCACCTGCATGACGTTGTTGGTGAGGCCGAGTCCGGCGTAGTCCTTGAGGAAATCGGACGGCGATTCGGGGTTGTTGATCCGTTTCAGCGCGGCCGCCGCCATGTTCGCCGTCGAAAGCACGGCGACGTCGGTGCGCATCAGCGTGCCGCTGTCGGTCGGCGAATCGTCCGGGTGGATCACCATGATCTTCGTGACCGCGGTGGGCGGCGCGGGCAGGAAGATCGCCACCGCACAGCCGAGGATCAGCCCGGCCAGCGCCGTCGTCAGCCAGAACCGCCGTTTACGGCGCAGCGCGACCACCAGCCGCTGAAGATCGACCAGCGGCTGGGCCTGTCCCGCGCTCATCGCGCACCCGCCAGCTCGTCAGTGCGCTGCTTCGCGACCGGCTTCTGCTTCGGCCCGCCGGCCAAGTGGACTTCGCGGGCCAGCACAGTGCCGAGAATTTCGTGCCCGGCGTCCGAGCAAGCCTCCGAAATCGCGACCAATTCCCACGCGTTGCGCGAGCCGAGCGACACCACCACGAGCACCCCTGCCGTTCCGTCCGGCACGATCGGCTGCGCCCCGGGTACCACCTCGATCTCGGTCACCGTCGCCTCGACCCGGATCCGGTCGCCGCGCGCGGTGTCCGCGAACTGCTCCGCGACCTGCCGCGCCGAGGCGTCCCCGCGCGGAACGAGGATCAGCAGCCGCAGCACTCCGTCGCGATCCGCGCCCAGCCGCGCGAGCACACGGCGGTACCGCACCTCGCGCGCCGCGTCGTCCGCCGACGCCGGCACTTCGGGCAGATTCCACGGCCGGTCGTTCCCGACCGCTTTCCGCCACCACTTCGCCGGTGCGTCCGAGGCCGCCGGGATGTCAATGCTCGCCAGCACCGGAGCACCCAGCGCGGCACCGATTTCGCCTTCGCTGCGCGGCCTCCGGTCGGTCCTCGCGCCGAACAGGTAGCCCAGGATCCCGAGTACGAAGAACAAGACCGCGCCGCCGACCGTCAGCTGAAGGAACGTCGGCGCGGACGGCGAAGACGGCCGTTCGGACGGGCCGAGCACGACCATGTTGCCCGCGCCGGTCGCCGCGTCCGCCGCGTTGAGGTTGTTGACCGCCTGCTCCAGCGCGGTCCGCAGCCCCTGCAACGTCGTGCGGGCCTGCACGCCCTCGACGCTGTCGCCGTTCGCCACGGCCTTCGACAGATCGAGGATCCGCTGGTTGGTCTGCGTGATCTGCTGCCGCAGCGCTTCCTTCTGCTGTTGCGCCAGTTGCGCGGCCTGATCCGCGGAATTTCCGAGCAATTGCGTCGAATACTTCACGAACTCGCCCGCGACCTGGTCGGCCAGCTGCTGCGAGCGCTCCGGGCTGGAGCCTTTCGCGGCAATCGTCACGACATTGCCCTGCGCGACCGACGCGGCGACCGATTTCTGCAGATCCGTCCCGCGGATTCCGAGGCCCAGCGCGGCGGACGCCCGGTCGAGCACGACCGAACTCGTCGCCACCTGCGCCTCGGTCAGCAGTTCGTCCGGCTGCCGCGGTCCCTGCAGCAACACGCTGGCCTGCGCCTCGTATCCCGGCGAAAGCACAGTGGAAGCCCCGGCCCCGGCACCCGCGCCGACCACCGCGAGCAGCAGCAACGCTCGCCATCGTCGTCGCACGACCTTCCCCACGACGGAGAGGCGTATTGTTTCGTCACTCAAAACCAGGTCTCCCCTCACGGGCCGACGCACGGGTCATTGACCCCGTCGCGGCACCGCACCGGTTGGTTACACCAACCGGCCGAACCTTGTTCGAACTGCGACCCGGTTCAAGCCAGCGCACGCTCGTACGCCTTGATCAACGCCGCCTGGGAATTGCCCCAGGCGAGCGGTCCGCGCACGCGTTCCCTGCCGAGCTTGCCCATGCGTTCCCGCTGCTCCGGGTCGTCAAGGAGCACGGCGACGAGCTTCGCGAACTCCGCGACGTCGTTGGCCGGGGCGTACAGCGCGGCCTCGCCCGCCGACACCCGCGCCTCGCGCAATTCGAACGACACCATCGGTTTGCCCATGGCCATGTACTCCATGACCTTGTTCATCGTCGACACGTCGTTGAGCGGGTTGAGCGGATCCGGCGAAAGGCACACGTCGGCCGCGGACAAATACCGCAGCAGATCCTCGTCCGACACCCGGCCGGTGAATTCCACCTGCCCGGACAATCCGAGCTGATGCGACAACGCGACCATCTCGTCGAACGTGTCGCCCGCGCCGACGAACACCGCGTGCCAGTCGTCGCGGCCCACCTCGTCGCGCAGGGAAGCGAGCGCGCGCAGGGCGTAGTCCACACCGTCCTGCGGACCCATCACGCCGAGGTAGCACAGCAGATTCGGCTTGCCGCGCTTGAGTTCCGGCTCCGCCGGCACCTCGTGGAACCGCTCCACGACCGGAGCGCTGCGGACCACGAACACGTCTTCGGGCCGCTTGCCGCCGCGGATCCGCGCGACCTGGCGGTAGCTCTCGTTGGTGGAGAGCACGACGTCCGCGGCGCGATAGGTGGAGCGTTCCAACGCACAAACGCCGCGGTAAAGGAAATCCTGCCCGCGGTCGAACCGCGACAAATACAGTTCCGGCACCAGGTCGTGCTGATCGAAAATGAACTTCGCACCACGTCTTCGCAACATGCGGGCGACGAGGAACAGCAGATCCGGCGGGTTGCAGGCGTGCACGACGTCGACCCGGCCGATCTTGCGCGCGAGCCGGAACGTGTGCCACAGCGCGGATCCGTACTCGCGCGCGTATCCCGCGGGCCCGCCGGTCGCCGCCTGCAGCGGATACCGGTGGATGTGCACGCCGTCGAGCACGACCTCGGCTTCGGTGTCCCGTTTCGTGCCCTGCGGGCAAATCACGTGCACCGTCATGCCGGCGTCGCGCAGCGTCTGGCATTCCTGCCACACGCGCCGATCGAACGGCACCGACAGATTCTCCACGAGAATCAGCGCGATCCGGTTCCGCAGGATTTCGTTTTCGGAAAAGCCTTCACCAGGCAAGGCCGACGTACCCCTCTTCCGCCCGGCGCACAGCGGCGTCCGGGACGCGAACCAGATCGACCAGCACCGGCCCGCTGCCGTGCGGCAGTGCGGCCAGCACCTCCGGATCCGAGGTGCCGATCAAGCACACCTCGGCGTGGTCGAGCACCTCCTGCACCGACCCGGCGAGCAGTTGCCCGAGGTGCGGCAGGCGGCTTTCGATGTACTCGCGGTTGGCCCCCATCAGCCGCGACAGGCTGACGTTGGCGTCGTGGATCTTGAGGTCGTATCCCTTGCCGAGCAAGCGTTCCGCGAGTTCGACCAGCGGACTCTCGCGCAGGTCGTCAGTACCCGGTTTGAACGACAGCCCGAACAGCCCGACCTTGCGTTTCCCGGTCCGCGCGACCAATTCGAAGGCCCGGTGGAGATGTTCGGCATTCGACGGCAGCACGTGGGCGAGCAACGGCACCGAGACGTCCGCCTGCCGCGCGGCGTAGACCAGCCCGCGCAGGTCCTTCGGCAGGCAGGAGCCGCCGAACGCGAACCCTGGCCGCAGGTAGGCCGGGCTGATGTTGAGCTTGCGGTCGGCCAGGAACACGTCCATCACCTGATGCGAATCAAGTCCGAGTGCCCGGCAGATCGCGCCGAGTTCGTTCGCGAACCCGATCTTCACGCCGTGGAAAGCGTTGTCCGCGTACTTGGTCATCTCCGCGACCGGGATCGGCACGCGGAACACGTCGCCGGGCAGCCCCTCGTACAGCTTCGCCACGACGTCGCCGCTGCCCGGATCGAACTCGCCGATCACCGTTTTCGGCGGCTGGAAGAAGTCGCGGACGCTGGTGCCCTCGCGGAGGAATTCCGGGTTCACCGCGACGCCGAAGTCGACCCCCGCGGTGCCGCCGCTGTGCTTTTCCAAGATCGGCACGAGCAGCCCGAGACAGGTGCCCGGCAGCATCGTGCTCCGGAACACCACCGTGTGCCGATTTTCGTTGCTGCCCAAAGCTTTTCGTTCTTTCAACGCGTCACCGATCTCCTCGGCGACGCGCTGCAGATACTCGGTGGAAAGACTCCCGTTGGGCGCGGACGGCGTACCGACGCACACCAGGGAAACGTCCGTCTCGAGGATCGCTTCGGCCACCTCGGTCGTCGCCCGCAACGCACCGGACCCGACCACCTCCGCGGTCAATTCCCCGATCCGTTCCTCGACCACCGGCGCCTTGCCGGCCTTCACGAGATCCACCTTCGCCGGATTGACGTCTACTCCGACGACCTCGTGTCCTTCTCCCGCCAGGCAAGCCGCGGACACGCACCCGACGTACCCCAGCCCGAAGACGCTGATCTTCACAACGAAACCTCCGCCCGACCGCTCGCTGCTCATTGGTCGGAGCACGGACGGGCTTCGTTACCGGTTCCGCATAACAAGGCGGGAACCCGTGTCACCGCACGGATTCCCGCCTTGCGCCGCCCACCGGACCGGCGGTTACCCCATCCGGCCCTACCGGCAGGGGAATTTGCCCACGGTTGTCCGGAAAGGGCAGTGAATGCCTTCCGAAGCTTCGAAAAATTCAGTTTCCGCCGACGAACTCGGAAGCCAGCTTTTCACCCGTGCTCGTGGCCGCGGAGTGGTCCTCGATCGGGTTCACCGTCGAGTTCTTGAAGCACACGTAGGTGACCCCGGAGTCGACTCCGCCGTTCTTCGGGTCCGGGTTGATGCCGAGATCCTTGGCCGTCGCGTAGGACGCCTCGCCGATGATCTTGTTCGGCCCGGTGTCCCCGATGACCGCGTACTCGACCTTGCCGTTGTAGATCACCGCACAGGAGCCGCCGCCGCTGAGCCCGGAGTTCTCGTAGTTCCAGATGCTGCTCGAACTGGGGACGACGATGTACGGCAGTTTGGCGGCGTTGAGCGGTTTCCCGTCGGATTGCGGGAAGGCGGTGTCCGGGAGGAAGCAGCAGTCGGTGTTCTCGTTGCACTCGGTGGTGCGCTGGCCGTCGCAGTCGATGTCCATGTCGGCTTTCCAGAAGACCGCCTTGCCCGCGTCGCAGACCGGGACGGTCGCACTGCCGGAGTCTTCGTCGGTTTTGTATTTGCCGTTGGAGATCTGCTTGCAGGACGCCACCTTGGCAAGAATCTGGTCCGCGGTGGGGCCCGCCTGAACCGCTTCCGGAACGGTGGTCGCCGCGGCGGCGAGCGCGGTCGGCAGGACGGCGGCGGCTATCGCCAGAATCGCGAGCAGGACGAGTTTCCGCATCGACGCTCCCTGTTTATTAGGAAACTTTCCTTACGGCGGCGCGCGCTCAGGATGCCGCCGAACGGATGCGGTCACAACCCGCCAAAAGAGGGTGTTTTTTCCCGCCGAACCGATCAGTCCGTGAAGGTGCCCCCAAGAATCCCGGTCCGTGAAGGACCCCTTGAGGGCATCTGAGTACGTGAAGGAGCCCTTCACGGCCCGCGGGTTACCGCCCGGGCCGCGATGCCCACCGCGCCGGGAATCGACGCGGCCGGCGGCTCACTGCCTCGGCCCACCGAGGGCTCAGGTCCGACCGGATTTCCGTCCGCGACCGCACCAGCGCCGCCCCGCGCACCCCGCCGACGTTCGCGTACACCCGCGTCGCGCCGGCCTCGCGCAAATGCGTCAGCACCCGCCGGTCGAACCGGCCCTCCGGCAGCGAAAACCGCCGCACCGGCGTCCCGCTCAGCTGCTCCAGCAACCGCGGCGCCTCGTCCAGCTCGCGGCGCACCGCGAAAGAACCGTCGAACCGCCGCCAGTCCAGCCGGTCCCAGCCGTGCGATCCGACGTGCATCCCCGCGTCCACCAGCTGCCGCAGCCCGTCGCGGTCGACGTACCCGCGCTCGCCGACCCGGCCCGCCAACGGGAAGAACTCGGCGTACAGCCCGCGCTGGACCAGCCGCGGCAGCGCGATCTCGACATCGGAGGAGTTCCCGTCGTCGAAGGTGAGCTGCGCACCCGTTCCCGAGACGACGTCCAGCAGCGCGTCGAACTGCTCCACGGTGATCCACCGCTCGTCCTCGCCAGGATCGAGCGCCCGCTGGGGCTTGCCAATGCCGTGCACCGCAAAGGTGATCATCGCGCCTCCCGTCCGTCGTACCGTACCCGATTAATCGGATTCGCAAACGGAGTAGTTACCGACGCCGATCCCATGGTCAACACTGCATTTCCGGCTCAGGCTAAACACTCCCGCAGGAAAATCGGAATACGTCCACACTTGTAGACAGCTGGCAGCTTCACACGTTTGGGTGAAGGTTCAATGATTGCGCTGATAGTGCCGCCGCGCCTTCTCCCGGTTGCCGCAAGCCGCCATCGAACACCAGCGCGCGCGATTGGCCCGGCTGCGGTCGAGCAGGAACAGCTGGCACTCGTCATTCGCGCAGGCCCGCAACCGTCCAGGAAGATCCTTTTCCAGCGCCGCCCAATCCAGAACCGCTTCGGCGGCCAGCCGAGCATGCGACGGCGTCTCCACTGACCAATGCAGCCCGCCCGCGGAAACCTCCGGAACCTGGCGCACCCCATCGAGGAGCGGACGCAACACGACCGGCGAACTGTCCCCGCGCACGACGTCGCGCAGGAGATCTCGCGCCTGACGCAGCAATTCCAGCTCCGCGGCGCTCCCGTCACCGCCCCGCTCACGCGCCCACCGCTGGTCCAGCGCGTCCTGTTCCTCACCATTGATCAGCGGCCTGCTGTTGAGCAGGTCGAGAACGTCCATCGAAGCTCCCTAACCAGATCGAATCCTTTGACAGGTTAGCTCCGCCATGCTTCCATGGCGAACACCTAACCAGATTAAAACTACAAAGGGGTTAGACATGATCCAGCACCGGACGACGACCGTCGACGGCCACGAGCTCTTCTACCGCGAGGCCGGTCCCGCCGACGCCCCCGCGATCGTCCTGCTGCACGGGTATCCGACCAGCTCGTTCATGTTCCGGCACCTCATCCCGCTGCTGGCGGGCCGCTACCGCGTGCTCGCGCCGGACCACCTCGGCTTCGGCTACTCCGCCGCGCCCTCAGCCGACGAGTTCGACTACACCTTCGACGCACTCGCCGACCTCACGTCCGGCCTGCTCGACCAGCTCGGCCTCGACCGCTACGCGGTTTACGTCCAGGACTACGGGGCCCCGATCGCCTGGCGGCTCGCGCTCAAGCACCCCGGCCGGATCTCCGCGATCGTCACGCAGAACGGCAACGGATACGAGGAAGGCTTCGTCGACTCGTTCTGGACCGGCCTCTGGGCCTACGGCGCGAACCCCGGCCCGGACACCGAACCGGCTGTCCGCGCCGCGCTGAGCTACGACGCCATCCGCTGGCAGTACCTGCACGGCGTCCCCGACCCGAGCCTGGTCAGCCCCGACACCTGGGAACACGACCACGCCCGGGTCTCCCGCCCTGGCAACGACGAAATCCAGCTCGCGCTGTTCCGCGACTACCAGCACAACCGCCCGCTTTACCCGCGGCTGCACGAATTCCTGCGCACCCACGACGTCCCGGTCCTCGCCGTGTGGGGCCGCAACGACGAGATCTTCGGCCCGGCCGGCGCGGAGGCCTTCGCCCGCGACGCTCGCGACACCGAAGTCCACCTCATCGACGGCGGCCACTTCCTGCTGGAAAGCCATCTCGACGTCGTCGCGGGCTACCTGCACGGCTTCCTTGGCCGCGTACTGAAGTAGCCAGGCTCGCCCCGCCTGCCCGAACTGACTTACTTCCGGATCTCCAGCGTGCAGCACTTCGGCCCGCCGCCGGCCTTCCGCAGCTCCGAAATGTCCACGTACACCGGCTCGTAACCCCGAGCAGCGAGCCGCGCGCCGAGGCCGGTCGCCTCGACCGGCAGCACCACATTGCGGCCGTCGGACACCCCGTTCAGCCCGAAGCACTCGGCGGCGGCCGCGGTGGCGAGGACGGCGTCCGGGAACATCCGGCGCAGCACGCGCTGCGAGCCCGGCGAGAACGCGTCCGGGTAGTAGACGACCTGCGCCGTCGTCGTGTCGGTCGCTTCGGCCAGCACGAACAGCGCGGTGTCGAGGTGGTAGTAGCGCGGGTCCACCAGCTGCAGCGACACGACCGGGACGCCGAGCGCCTCCTGCGCCTCGGCGTGCGCGGCCGGGTCGGTGCGGAAACCGGTGCCGGCCAGCAGCACCCGGCCGGTCCAGGCGAAATCGCCCTCGGCCTCGTTGATCTTCTCCGGCATGGTCAGGTCGCGGTAGCCGTGTTCGAGGAACCAGCGGCGGAAGTGCTCCGCCTCGGCGGCGCGCTGCGGGGCGCGGAACCGCGAGCCGAGCACGCGCCCGTCGACGACGGTGCCCGAGTTGGCCGCGAACACCATGTCCGGAAGGCCGGGCTGCGGGTCGATTTCCTCGACGGTGTGGCCGAGGCGGCGATAGGTGTCGCGCAGCTCGGTCCATTGCGCGACGGCGACGTCCGCGCTGACCGGCTTCGAGGGGTCCATCCAGGGGTTGATCGCGTAGTCGACGGCGAAATAACGCGGCGGGCACATCAGGTAACGGCGGGGTGTGGGCACCCGCGGCGGCACAACCTCTCCCTGCATGCAACAAGGCTAAGGTCGACCTAATCTCGCAATCAATCGCTGTTCACTGCGCACCTGCGTGCTAAACATTGCGTGTGAACACCATCGACCAGCGAATCGTTTCCTGCCTGGTGGCCAACGCCCGCTCCAGCTACGCGGAGATCGGCAAGGTGGTCGGGCTGTCCGCCCCGGCGGTGAAACGACGCGTGGACCGGCTGCTGGAAACGGGCGTGCTGCGCGGCTTCACCGCGGTCGTCGACCCGGAGGCGCTCGGCTGGGGCACCGAGGCGTTCGTCGAGGTCCACTGCCAGGGCAACGTCACGCCCGGCCGCATCCGCGCCCGGCTGGAACCGCTGACCGAGGTCGTCGCCGCGTACACGGTGTCCGGCGCGGCAGACGCGATCGTCCACCTGCGCGCCGCCGACATCCACCACCTCGAGACCGCCTTGGAACGACTCCGCGGACTCGAAATCATCGACCGCACTGTGTCCACGGTGGTGCTGTCCCGGCTGCTGGAGAGACCGCCGACTCCGTCGTGAGTGCCTACTGTCGTGCGTGGCGATCACGGTTCTAACCGTGATCGCCACTCACGAGCCCCGCACCCGCCCCCAGCTGGCTCGCCCGCCTGGCCCGCCTCGCCCGCCTGCCCCCGCCTCGCCTGGCCCGCCTCGCCCGCCTCGCCCGCCTCGCCCGCCTGCCCCGCGCGAGTGTGCGTTGCCGTCGGGTGTCGTGAGTGGCGATCACGGTTCTAACCGTGATCGCCACTCACGACGATGCGATGCTGACCCCTATGACCGACCGCATTCACAGCGAGCACGACCAGGGCGTCGCACTGCTCACCGTCGACGCTCCGAAAAGCCGCAACGCACTCACCCTCGACCTCTCCGCCGAGCTGGCCGCCGCGGTCGCGCGCGCCGAGGCCGACGAGAGCGTGCACGCCGTGATCGTTACTGGCGCCCCGCCAGCGTTCTGCGCGGGTGCGGACCTCACCGCGCTCGGCAAGGCCGACGCCGAAGGGCTGCGCTCGGTGTACGCCGGGTTCCTCGCTGTCGCCGGATGCAGCCTGCCGACGATCGCCGCGGTCGGCGGGGCCGCGGTCGGCGCTGGTCTGAACCTCGCGCTGGCCGCCGACGTCCGGCTCGTCGGACCGCACGCCAAATTCATCCCTCGGTTCCTCGAACTCGGCTTGCATCCCGGCGGCGGCATGACCTGGATGTCGCAACGAATCCTCGGTCCGCAGCAGGCGTCCGCGATGGCGTTGTTCGGCGAAACCCTTACCGCGGAATCCGCGGTAAGGGTGGGGTTCGCACTGCGCTTTGTGGACGGCGATCACGACGCATTGGTCCAGGCCGCCCGCGACCTCGCCGCCCCGACGGTCGCCGCTCCGCGCGAGGTAGTGCTGTCCACCAAGCGGACTATGCGGCAGACGAGCGGCCTCACCGAGCACGCCGCCGCGGTCGACGCCGAACTCGCTCCGCAGCTGGAATCGCTGGCCGCACCGGCATTCGCCGAGCGATTGGCGGCGATGAAGGCACGCATCAGCGGCCGCTGAGCGCCGTCGCGCACAAATTCCCACATTCCGGGAACCCTCAACCTGGAGCAAACTGCTGGTCAGTGCCGCACGGGCGGTGAGAGACGCGCGTCACTCCGGACGCGGGCCCGATTCGCCCTACGATCGAGGACACCCCGGTGGGCACTCGGCCTGGACACCCCACACTTGACCGCACTCCGACCGCCGCCTGAGGTGTGGCGAGTAACCTCGGAAGCAGGCCTCGGCGGGCTCCCCGGGGAGCCGACCCTGGCCCGCAGCACGCCGGGAGAGAGGGATTCCCTGACCCATGAGCACCAGTGCGAACGGCAGCGCGGCCGGGAACGGGCAAGGCGCGCTGACCGCGTCCCGCTCCACCGAGGTGAACAAGCTGGACCGGGTGGTCATCCGGTTTGCCGGCGACTCGGGCGACGGGATGCAGCTGACCGGCGACCGGTTCACCTCGGAGGCGGCGGCCTTCGGGAACGACCTGTCGACCATGCCCAACTTCCCGGCCGAGATCCGGGCGCCGCAGGGCACCATCCCCGGCGTCTCGTCCTTCCAGGTGCACTTCGCCGACTACGACATCCTCACCCCGGGCGACCGGCCGGACGTGCTCGTCGCGATGAACCCCGCCGCGCTCAAGGCGAACGTCCGCGACGTCCCCCGCGGCGGGACGATCATCCTCAACACCGACGAGTTCTCCAAGCGGAACCTGGTCAAGGTCGGCTACGACACCGACCCGCTCGAGGACGACTCGCTCGCGCCGTTCCAGGTCCACCGGGTCGCCATGTCGAGCCTGACCCAGGGCGCGCTCGCCGACACCGGCCTCGGCAAGAAAGACGCTGAACGCTGCAAGAACATGTTCGCGCTCGGCCTGCTGTCCTGGATGTACCACCGGCCCACCGAGGGCACCGAACGCTTCCTGCGCGAGAAGTTCGCGAAGAAACCGGACATCGCCGAGGCCAACATCCTCGCCTTCCGGGCAGGCTGGAACTACGGCGAGACCACCGAATCGTTCGCGACCACCTTCGAGGTCGCGCCCGCGAAGCTGGACAAGGGCACCTACCGGCAGATCACCGGCAACACCGCGCTCGCCTACGGGATCGTCGCCGCCGGACAGCAGTCCGGGCTGCAGATCCTGCTCGGCACCTACCCGATCACCCCGGCGTCGGACGTGCTGCACGAACTGTCCAAGCACAAGAACTACGGCATCATCACCTTCCAGGCCGAAGACGAGATCGCCGGCATCGGCGCCGCCCTCGGCGCCTCCTACGGCGGCGCGCTGGGCATCACCTCCACCTCCGGCCCCGGCGTCGCGCTGAAATCGGAGACCATCGGCCTCGGCGTGATGACCGAACTGCCGCTGGTGATCATCGACGTGCAGCGCGGCGGCCCGTCCACCGGCCTGCCGACCAAAACCGAACAGGCCGACCTGCTGCAGGCCATGTTCGGCCGCAACGGCGAATCCCCGGTCCCGATCATCGCGCCGCTCTCGCCCGCCGACTGCTTCGACGCCGCGATCGAGGCCACCCGGATCGCGCTGCGCTACCGCACCCCGGTGCTGCTGCTGTCCGACGGCGCGATCGCCAACGGCTCCGAACCCTGGCTGGTCCCGAACGTCGAGGACCTGCCCGACCTGCGCGTGGAATTCGCCTCCGAACCCAACTCCGACAACGGATCCGGCGAGTTCTGGCCCTACGTGCGCGACCCCGAGACGCTCGCCCGGGCATGGGCCATCCCGGGCACTCCCGGCCTGCAGCACCGCATCGGCGGACTGGAGAAAGCCGACGGCACCGGCCACATCTCCTACGACCCGGACAACCACGACACGATGGTCCGGCTGCGCCAGGCGAAGATCGACGGCATCGACGTCCCGGACCTGCAGGTCGACGACCCGTCCGGCGAAGCCCGCGTGCTCGCTTTGGGCTGGGGCTCGTCCTACGGCCCGATCGGCGCGGCCTGCCGCCGCGTGCGCAAGCTCGGCATGCCGATCGCGCAAGCGCACCTGCGCCACCTCAACCCGTTCCCGCACAACCTCGGCGAGGTCCTCGCCCGCTACGACCGGGTCGTCGTGCCGGAGATGAACCTCGGCCAGCTCGCGCTGCTGCTGCGGGCGAAATACCTGACCGACGTGCACTCCTACACGAAGGTCGCCGGCCTGCCGTTCAAGGCCGAGGAACTGCAGAACGTGTTCTCCGACATCATCGCCAACCTCGTTCCGGAGGGCGTCAAGTGACCGCCATCGATCTCGGGCTGCCGCAACTGGGCGGCATCGACCTGGTGCCGACCACCGACGAACCGCAGAAGGCCAAGGACTACAAGTCCGACCAGGAAGTCCGCTGGTGCCCCGGCTGCGGCGACTACGTCGTGCTCAACGCCGTGCAGTCGTTCCTGCCCACCCTCGGGCTCAAACGCGAGAACATCGTCTTCATCTCCGGCATCGGCTGCTCCTCGCGGTTCCCGTACTACCTCAACACCTACGGCATGCACTCGATCCACGGCCGCGCGCCGTCGATCGCGACCGGGCTCGCCACCACCCGCCCCGACCTGTCGGTCTGGGTCGTCACCGGCGACGGCGACGCGCTCTCCATCGGCGGCAACCACCTGATCCACGCGCTGCGGCGCAACGTGAACATCAAGATCCTGCTGTTCAACAACCGGATCTACGGACTCACCAAGGGCCAGTACTCGCCCACCTCCGGCCAGGGCATGGTCACCAAATCCACCCCGATGGGCTCGCTCGACACGCCGTTCAACCCGCTGTCGCTCGCGATCGGCGCGGAAGCGTCGTTCGTGGGCCGCGCGATGGACTCCGACCGCAAGGGCCTCACCGAAGTCCTCGAAGCGGCGGCGAAACACCGCGGCTCGGCACTGGTGGAGATCTACCAGAACTGCCCCATCTTCAACGACGGCGCGTTCGACGTCCTGAAAGACAAAGACGAAGCCGCGTCCCGGCTCATCCCGCTCCGCGCGGGCGAACCGATCCGCTTCGGCCCCGAAGGCGAATACGGCGTCCGCCGCGGCGACTGGGGCGGCCTGGACGTCGGCAAGGTCGCCGAAATCGGCGAAGACAACCTCGTGGTGCACGACCCCTCCATCGCCGACACCTCCTACGCCTTCGCCCTCACCCGCCTCGGCGACCAAAACCTCAACCACGTCCCCACCGGCATCCTGCGCCAAGTCGAACGCCCCACCTACGACGACGCCGCACGGGCCCAAGTCGAACAAGCCCGCGAGGCCAAGAGGCCGGACCTGCAAGGACTGCTGCGCGGCAAGGACACCTGGACCGTCGCGTAAGTTCTCAGTCCACTCACGACAGAGGCCGCCACTCCCGACTTTCGGGGAGGGCGGCCTCTGTCTTATGTGGACTCAGTGCAGGGGACGGAACCCCACCCGCTCGGCATCGGCGGCGCTGCGGAACCACACCTCAGCCACCATCTTCGGGAACTGCGGCGAATCCTCCCCGCAATACCGCAACGCCGTCACGCTCGCCTTCACCGTGAAACCCTCCGCCGGACGACCGCCGCCCGGACGCGGCATCGCCGAACCCGGACCGAACGGTCCCGGCGGCACCGCGTCGTCCGCGCTCTGCCGGGCAGGCGGCGGCTCGGGAGCGGCCATCGCGGCCTGGTTCGGCTGCACGGACGGCTCGAACAGCGAACCGCTGTGCCCGCCCGCGAGATCCGGTTCGCGGCGTTCCACCGGGCGCATCGACGGCTGGATCGGCCGCGGCGGGTCGAAACCGCCGCGCGGGGATTCGCGGCGCTGGCGCTTCGGCAAGCCCTGGCCGCCTTCCGCGGTGTCCTCTGTGGACTCGGCGGCGGCGAGCTCGGCGCGCGGGATCAGGTGATCGGTCGACGAATCCTCTTCGAGGTGGCCGACGGCTGACTCGACCGGTTCCGCGGGTTCCTCGAACGGCGACCGCTGCACCGCGTCCGGCTGGTTGAACCAGTCTGGTTCCGGTTCGGTCGCGCGGCCAGGGCCCGGGCGGAACAGCGAGACCGGCTCCGGCTCCGAAGCGGTGCTGTCCAACGGAGTCGGGTCGAGCCGTCGCTCCAAAGAGGACAGACCGTCGGCGGGCTCGGCCAGGTGATGACTCGGCTCTTCCTCGGCTGTGGGGCTCTCCGGCTCGGCGTGGTCCGCCGCGGGGACGTCGGCTGGTTCCGGAATCCGGTGGTAGCCGCTGTCGTGCTCGTCCGCCGGTTCCGGAATCCGGTGGTAACCGCTGTCGTGCTCGTCCGCAGGCTCCGCGACGCGGTGGTAGCCGCTGTCGTGGTCCTCGGCCGGTTCCGCGATGCGGTGCGAACCGGTGTCGGCCGGCTGCAGGTACTCGGTGGCCGCGGCGCGGTAGGCCGAACCGGAGTCCTCCGGAGCGCTCTCGGCAGGCGCACTCTCGAAAAGACCGTTCGCCGCTTGGTGTTCGCGGGCCTCCGCCTGAGCGAATGCCTCGTCGACGTCGTCCTCCGGAGAGTCCGCAGTGTCCACAGAGGCCGCCGGTTCCGGAGCCGTGCGGTATTCCGCGTCGTACTCTGCTTCCGGCTCGAAAGCGCTCGTCGCCTGGATGACTTCCGTCGGAGCGTGCTCGCGGCGGTCTCTGGTCCAGTCCTCCGCGGGCGGCAGCACCGCGGTGCGCGCGGGCGTGCTGGCCGCGGCGCGGGCCGTGTCAGCGTGCGCGCTCGCCAGTTCCGTTTCCAGTTCGCGTACCCGCTTGCGCGCCGGCCGCGCCAGCACCAGCCAAGCGATGAGCGCGCCGACAACGAAGGCCAGCAGGCTCCAGAGCCACACCTGCCCGAAAATGGACATCTTCCGCCCCTTTTAGAACGTTCGCGCGACCAGGTAGTCGGCGACCGACTCGCAAGCGTCGCGCGCAGGGGAAGCGGGCAGCGAGGCGAGCTCGGCACGTGCTCGGGAAGCGTAGTCGGAAAGAGTTTCGCGCGCGCGTTCGAGGCCGCTGGAACGGCGCAGCAGCTCGAGCGCCTCGGCGACCAGATCGTCGTCGGTGATCGGGCCGGCGAGCAGCTCGACGAGCCGCGGGTCGGTGCCCGGATCGGCCAGCGCGTACAGCATCGGCAGCGTGCGCACGCCTTCCCGCAGGTCAGTGCCCTGCGCCTTGCCCAGCTCGACCGAGGGCGACGCGATGTCGATGACGTCGTCGGAGATCTGGAAGGCCGCGCCGATGATGTCGCCGAAGCGGCGCAGCGCCTGGATGTGCTCCTCGGCCGCGCCGGACATCATGCCGCCGAAGCGTCCGGACGTCGCGATCAGCGAACCGGTCTTCTGCGCGATCACGGTGAGGTAGTGCTCGACCGGATCGTCGCCGGGCCCAGGCCCGACGGTCTCCCGCATCTGCCCGCTGACCAGCTCGCCGAACGTCTCGGCGATGATCCGCGCGGCGTCCGTGCCGAGGTCGGCGACGAGCCGGGAGGCGTGCGCGAAGAGGTAGTCGCCGGTGAGGATCGCGACGGTGTTGTCCCAGCGCGAGTTGACGCTCTCCGCGCCGCGCCGCATGGTCGCCTCGTCCATGACGTCGTCGTGGTACAGCGTCGCCAAGTGCACCAGCTCGACCGCGGCGGCCGCGATCAGCACCTGCTCGCCCTGCTTCGGCCCGAACTGCGCGGACAGCAGCGTGAACAGCGGACGAAAACGTTTGCCACCCGCCTCGACCAGGTGCAACGCCGCGTCGTGCACAGCGGGCACGTCGCTCTTCACGACGTCCCGCAGCATCGTCTCGACGTCCGCCAGCCCGCCCGCGATGGCGCGCAGCAAGGGCTCGTCCTGGATCTGCAGCCCGACGGTCGCGCGCAGGTCCTCGACAGCGCCATCCCGGGCCGCCCCCGGAGGTGGTGAAGACACAGACACGTCGGCTCCGCTCTCTCGTGGCGCTCTTCGCCAGTCGGTTACCCCCTTCAGGGTAGTGGTTGCCCCGCGGCCTGCCTTTACCCGCTGTCCTGCGGAAACGGTGACGAACGCGACACTGCCGCCCCGGTCCACGAACGGGTAGACCCGCGCTCCCGGACGGGTGATCGCCGCCCAAGGACGCAACGGGCGATTCGGACCTGCGGATAGTCCTGGGGAGGCAGCATCAGCAGCGAGGAGACGAACATGATCATCAAGCGCACCGCACTGGCCGGAGCGGCACTGGCCGCCGCCGGTTTGCTCGCCGCTGCCGGGACCGCCGCCGCGGACACCCCGGCCGGAGTCGCCGACATCGGTGCCGCGACTTTCTCGAAGGCCGGGACCGCCATCTCCATCCCGACGCAAGCCCCGTGCGCCGTAGAAGGCCCCACGAGCGCCTCCGCCGCGGCCGTGTCCCAACCAGGCATCCGCTTCGGCGGCGGCACGTCCTCCTGCACGACGGAGGTCACCGACCCAGCGAACGACGTCACCACCACGACGTCCACCGCCACCGGCAACAACTTCGAACTCTCGGCCCTGGTGAGCTCTGGCGGAAAACGCATCCGCATCTCGTCGTACACCGTGACCTGCAAGGCAACCCAGAGCGGCACGAACGCGAACTGGACCCTGAGCGGCCTCACCGGCATCAGCGGCCTGCCTTCACCGATCCCCGCGAACTACACCAAGCCACTGACGAAGTCGGACGGAACGCTGCTGGCGAACGCTGTCTTCAACATCCAAACGCTGCCCGGCGACGGAAGCATGACCCTGACCATGCTGCGCATCGACTTCGCCCCCGCCTCCGGCGCTTCCGGATCGGTCACCGTAGGCCACACCGCCTGCTCGCCTACTCCCTGAAGTCCGCGAAGGGCGGTAAGCCTTGCGGGTGCCTGGCGAGGCACGGGCGAAGCGCCCGCAGCCGATGCACCCAAAACGAGGCACCCACACCTCCCCCGCCCCCGATACGAGGCCAAAAACACGGCGCTGGGGTGCTTGTCAAGGCATCTTTCCCGCCTTGACAAGCACCCCAGCGCCGTAGTCACACTAAAAAATCGGGGTGCCCGCCTCACCACCGGGCGCAATGTCGCCGCCAGGCGACGAGCCGCCCACCCAGCTCAGGAAGCAAACCCTCCAGCCCCAGCCCAATCCAACGCAAAGGCAGGCAGAACCCCGAGCACCAACGTGACCACAACACCCAACGCAATAGCCGCAGTAGTAAACCCACCCGGCACAGTCACCGTAGGCCCGTCAGCAGCAGGCTCCGAGAAGTACATCAACACAATGACCCGCAGATAGAAGAACGCAGCCACCGCACTGAACACCAACGCGACAACCACCAACGGCGCCATCCCGTCCGACAACGCCGCCGAGAACACCACGAACTTCCCGACAAACCCGCTAGTCAACGGAATCCCCGCCAACGCCAGCAACAGGAACGTGAACACCCCGGCCAGCAACGGCGACCGCTTGGCCAGCCCAGCCCAAGCGGACAGATGCGTAGCCTCCCCGCTGGAATCCCGAACCAGGGAAACCACACCGAACGCGGCCAACGTAGTAAACCCATACGCCAGCAGATAGAACAGCGTGCTCGACAAGCCATCCTCAGTCATCGCAATAGCACCCACGAGCAAGAACCCAGCGTGCGCCACCGACGAGTAAGCGATCATCCGCTTAACATCCGTCTGCGTCAGACCCAAGATCGCCCCGAGCGCCATCGAAATGATGGCCACGGCCCACATAACCCCGCGCCATTCCCAGCTGGTCGAGGAAAACCCGACGCTGAGCACCCGGAGAATCGCCCCGAACGCGGCCACCTTCGTGCAGGCAGCCATAAACCCGGTAACCGGAGTAGGCGCACCCTGGTAGACGTCCGGCGTCCAGGTGTGGAACGGCCCCACCGACCCCTTGAACAGCAGGCCCACCACGAGAAGACCCAGACCAGCGAACAACAACGTGTCCGAGCGGTCCGACCCGGCAGCGGCGTGCGCGATGTCAGCCAGCTTCACCGAGTCCGCGTACCCGTACAGCAGCGCGAGCCCGTACAGGAAGAACGCCGACGAGAACGCACCCAGCAGGAAGTACTTGACCGCGGCTTCCTGCGAAATCAGCCGACGACGGCGAGCAAGACCGCACATCAGATACAACGGCAGCGAAAGCACTTCCAACGCGATGAACATCGTCAGCAGATCATTAGCCGCGCAGAACGTCATCATCCCGCCGAGCGCGAAGAGCGTCAGCGGGAAGACCTCAGTCTGCGAAGTAGTCGCAGACTGAGCGCGGTCCTGCACCGTGCCCGGCCGGATCGCCGCCTGGGCCACGAACGCGCCGCCCGCCTCGACCTTCCGGTCCGCGATCAGGAAGACCGCGCCAAGCCCGAGCAGCAGCAACGTGCCCCACAGGAACAGCGACGGCCGGTCCACCGAGATCGAGCCGGAGAACGTCGTCGTGCCGGCCTTCGACGAAGAAGAACCGGTCGCGTACAGGATCAGCGAAACCCCTGCGGCGATGATCGCGACGAGGGAGATCGTGACCTGGATCCCCCATCGCGTCGCCTTCGGCGCGAACGCTTCCACCAGCACGCCGATGCACGCGACGCCGAAGACGATCAGCATCGGCAGCACGGCCGCGTAATCGACCGAAGGCACTTCCAGCGGCGCTGCCGGCGCCTGCGCCAGGAACATGTCGAGCACGGTTTACTTGCCTCCCTGCACGGCAGACAGCGTCGCCTGCACCGACGGGGTGATCGTGTCGAGCATCGGCTTGGGATAGAAGCCCAGTCCGATGATCAGGATGACCATGGGCGCGAGGATCGCGATCTCGCGTCCGCCCAGGTCCTTGATGGCCTTGCGCGCGCCGAGCTCCGGCGCGATCGCGGTGCCCGGTCCCCCGCCGACGCCCACCAGGGCATCGCCGCGAACCGGGCCTTGCATGATCCGCTGGTACAGCCACAGCACGTAAGCCGCGGCGAGCACCATGCCGACGGTCGCGAGGATCGTGTACACCGGCTGGTCCACAAAGGACCCCAGCAGCACCAGGAACTCAGAGACGAACGAGTTGGTTCCCGGCAGCGACAGCGCGGAAAGCCCGGCCAGCAACAGCATTCCGCCGAGCAGCGGGGTCACCTTCGCCATGCCGCCGTAGTCCGAGATCTTGCTCGACCCGCCGCGCATCACGATCAGGCCGATCACCACGATCAGCATCCCGGTGGAGAGACTGTGGTTCAGCATGTACGACACCGAGCCGACCATCGCCTGCTCGTTGAAGGTGAAGATGCCCAGCGCGATGAACCCGAAGTGGGCGATCGACACGTAGGCGATGAACCGTTTCATGTCCCGCTGCCCGGCCGCGAGGATCGAGCCGTACAGCACGCCGATCACCGACAGGATCAGCACCAGCGGCGCGAGCGCCTTGCTGCCCTCCGGGAACATCGGCAAGCAGTACCGCAGGAACCCGAAGGTCCCGACCTTGTCGAGCACGCCGACCAGCAGCACCGCGACGCCGATCGGGGCCTGGCCGGCGGCGTCCGGCAGCCAGGTGTGGAACGGGACCAGCGGCGCCTTGATCGCGAACGCGAGGAAGAAGCCGAGGAACAGCCAGATCTGCGTGCCGGTCGGGGCGTCGCGCACCACCGTGACGAGAGTGGCCCAGTCGAACGTGCCCTTGCCGAGCTTGTCCGAGGCCAGCGAGTACGCCCCGATCGCCGAGGCCAGCATGATCAGGCCGCCGAGGAACGAGTACAGGAAGAACTTCACCGCCGCGTACTGCCGGTTCGCGCCGCCGTAACCGCCGATCAGGAAGTACATCGGGATCAGCATGATCTCGAACAGCACGTAGAAGAGGAACACGTCGGTCGCCGCGAAGACGCCGATCGTGATCGCTTCCTGCAGCAGGATCAGCGACAGGAACCCGCCCGCGCTGCGGCCAGCGGGCAGTTTGTCGGTGAGCCCGAGCGCGCCGACGACGATCGGCACCAGGAGCGCGATCACCGCGATCATGATGAGCGAGATGCCGTCGGTGCCGAACGAGATGTGGATGCCGAAGTTCGGGATCCAGTCCATCGTGGTCGCCTGCTGGATGCGCTCGCCCGAGGGCGAGTAGCTCGCCCAGAACGGGATGATCAGCAGGAACTCCACAATGGACACGGCGAGCGCCGTGGCGACCGCGGCCCGGTCGTTCCCCTTGAGGAACGCCAGCACCAGCGAGCCGGCCAGCGGCAGCAGGATGAGCGCCAGAAGCCAAGTCATGTCAGGAGAACCTCACCAGCAGAAGGGCCGCGAGAAGCAGGAACGTGCCGCCGAGCATGGACAGTGCGTACGACCGCACGAATCCGGTCTGCGTCCGGCGCAGCCGTCCGGACCCGCCGCCGAGTGCCGCGGCGAGGCCGTTCACCGCGCCGTCGACGCCGCGGTTGTCCACGTACACCAGCGCCCGCGCCAGCCAGGTGCCCGGACGGGCGACCAGGGTTTCGTTGAGCGCGTTGCCGTACAGGTCCTTGCGCGCCGCGCGGACCGGCCAAGACACCCGCTCGGGCTTCTCGATCGGGACGTCGCGCGAGGGACGGAACAGCCAGACCGCCAGCAGCACGCCAAGCGCGGCCAGCACCAGCGTCGCCGCCGGGACCGTCCACGAAGGAATCGGGGTGTGCTCGGCCTCCTCGAACTGGCCGACCACCGGGGCCAGCCAGTCGACGAACCGGTTGCCCAGCGCGAAGAACGCACCGGCACCGACCGAACCGACCGCCAGGATCGCCATCGGGACCCACATGATCGGCTTGGACTCGTGCGGGTGGAAGTCGCGCCCGTCGCTGCTCTTGATGTCCTTCCAGCGCTCCTTGCCGAAGAAGGTCATCATCATCAGCCGCGTCATGTAGAACGCGGTCAGCCCGGCTCCGATCACCGTCGCGAGCCCGAAAGCCCAGCCGCGCCAGCCTTCCTGGCCGAACGCCGCCTCGATGATCGCGTCCTTCGTGTAGTACCCGGTGAGGAACGGGAAGCCGATGATCGCCAGGTAGCCGAGGCCGAAGGTGACGAAGGTGATCGGCATCTTCTTGGCCAGCCCGCCGAACTTGCGCATGTCGACCTCGTCGTTCATGCCGTGCATGACCGAACCGGCCCCGAGGAACAGCCCGGCCTTGAAGAAGCCGTGCGCCACCAGGTGCATGATGCCGAGCGCGTAAATGCCCGGCCCGAGGCCGACCGCCAGCATCATGTAGCCGATCTGGCTGACCGTCGAGTACGCGAGCACCTTCTTGATGTCGTCGTAGGCACAGCCGACGACGCACCCGAGCAGCAGCGTGACCGCGCCGACCAGGGTGACCACCAGCCTGCCGTCCGGCGTCGCGGTGAAGATGACGTTGGAGCGGGCCACCAGGTACACGCCCGCGGTGACCATGGTTGCCGCGTGGATGAGCGCCGACACCGGGGTCGGGCCCTCCATCGCGTCCGGAAGCCAGGCCTGCAGCGGGAACTGGCCGGACTTACCGCAGGCGCCCAGCAGCAGCAGGATCGCGATGGCGGTGATCGCGCCCGGCGGGATCTTGCCCTGCGCGACGCCCTCGAAGACCTGCGCATAGCCGGTCGACCCGACGTACTTGAACATCAGGAAGATCGCCAGCGCGAGCCCGACGTCGCCGACGCGGTTCATCAGGAACGCCTTCTTCGCCGCGGTCGCCGCGGACGGGCGGTTCTGATACCAGCCGATCAGCAGGTACGAGGCGAGACCCACGCCCTCCCAGCCGAGGTACAGCGTCACGAAGCTGTTGCCCAGCACCAGGATCAGCATCGAGGCGACGAACAGGTTCAGGTACGCGAAGAACCGGTACCGGCCCTCGTCGTCGGCCATGTAGCCGATCGAATAGAAGTGGATCAGCATGCCGACGCCGGTGATCAGCAGCACGAACGTCAGCGACAGCGCGTCGATGCGCAGTCCGAAGTCCACTTGCAGCTGGGTCACCGGGATCCACGAGTAGACCTTGGTGTCGGTGACCGAGTGGCTGTCGGTGGAGAAGAACAGGATCACGGCGTACACGAAGGCGAGCGTGACGGTGGCACAGCCGAGCAGGTGCCCCCACGCCTTCGCGCGTTTCCCGGATAGCAGCAGGACGAGGGCGCCGAGGGCGGGAAGGGCCACCAGCAGCCACGATGATGCGGTCACTCGGTCGTCTCCCTCAGTACTTCAGCAGGTTCGTGTCGTCGACCGAGGCCGAGCGGCGGGTGCGGAAGATGGCCATGATGATCGCCAGTCCGACCACGACCTCGGCGGCCGCGACCACCATCACGAAGAACGCCATCACCTGGCCGTGCAGCCCGCCGTTGATGCGGGCGAAGGTGACCAGGGTCAGGTTCACCGCGTTCAGCATCAGCTCGATGCACATGAACACGACGATCGCGTTGCGGCGGACCAGCACGCCCACCGCGCCGATGCAGAACAGCAGCGCGGACAGCAGCAGGTAGTAGCTCGGGGTCACTTTCCTTCCCCTTCTTCTTCCTCGGCGGGCGCGGCCTTTTCGGCTCCGCCGACCAGTGCGTGCGCGTCGGGCTTGGGGCCCTCGTCCGCGATGAGCTTGCGCTCGCGCATGAGCCGGATCGCCGAGGTGGATTCGATGATCTCCGACAGCGACTCCGGCGCGACCGAACCGTCCGGCAGCAGCGCCGGGGTCGACACCGAGCTGGCGGTGGCGAACACGCCGGGACCGGGCAGCGGCGACGGGCGGTCGTGCTTGCCCTGGAAGCGCAGCTTGACCAGTTCGCGCTGGGAGAGCTTGGTCTTGCCGGTGCGGCCGGTGAAGGCCAGCACCATCGCGCCGAGCGCGGCGGTGATCAGCAGCGCCGAGGTCAGCTCGAACGGGAACAGGTACTGGGTGAAGATCAGCCTGCCGAGACCGCCGGGGCCGCCGCCGGTCTGCTGGTACGGGTCGAGCGGCTGGGCCGGGGTCACGTTCACCATCGCGCGGAACACGCCCGCGGCGATCAAGGCGGCGAGCCCGATGCCGAGCACCCCGGCGGCGAGCCGCTGCCCGCGCAGCACCTCGACCACCGAGTCCGAACTGTCCCGGCCGACCAGCATCAGCACGAACAGGAACAGCATCATGATCGCGCCGGTGTAGACGATGATCTGGGTGAACCCTAGGAACGGCGCGGACTGCGTCATGTACAGCGCGCCGAGCGTCAGCATCGTGAGCACCAGCCACAGCGCCGAGTGCACGGCGTTGCGGGAGAAGATCATCCCGAGCGCGCCCAGCAGCGAGAGCGGGCCGAGGATCCAGAACGCGATGGCCTCGCCGGTCGTCACCGACGCGTCGACACTGGCGGCCGGGGCCTGCGCGAGAAGGGCGGCGATCACTTCTTCGCCTCCTGCTGCTGCGCGTTCGCGGCCAGCTCGGGGCCGTTCACGTAGTAGTCCTGCTCGTTGTCGCCGAGCCGCATCGGGTGCGGCGGCTGCTCCATGCCCGGCAGCAGCGGGGCGAGCAGGTCTTCCTTGGTGTAGATGAGCCGCTGCCGGTCGTCGTCGGCCAGCTCGTAGAAGTTGGTCATGGTGAGCGACCGGGTCGGGCACGCCTCGATGCACAGGCCGCAGCCGATGCAGCGCAGATAGTTGATCTGGTAGTCCGCGCCGTAGCGCTCGCCCGGGGAGTACCGCTCTTCGTCGGTGTTGTTGCCGCCCTCGACGAAGATCGCGTCCGCCGGGCACGCCCACGCGCACAGCTCGCAGCCGACGCACTTCTCCAGCCCGTCCGGATGCCGGTTGAGCTGGTGGCGGCCGTGGTAGCGCGGTGCTGCCGGAGCGCCCGCCTCGGGGTACTCCTCGGTCGCGACCTTCTTGAACATCATCCCGAAGGTGACGCCGAATCCCTTGATGGGATTGAGGAAGTCAGTTGCCGCCATCGTCTGTTCCTTCCTGTGCGGCCGCCGCGGTGACGCTCGCCGGCTTGCGCCGCGCGGCCTTCGCCTCCGCCTTGGCCAGCGCCTTCTGCCGCGGCGTCGCGTCCGGGACCCGCAGGTCCAGCGGCGGCAGCGGGTAGCCGCTTCCGGCCAGGTCCACGTAATCCGATTCGGGCAGCTTCTTGTCCGGCAGCGCGAGGCTCAGCAGCACGAGCACCACCAGCACGATGCCGACCCCGATGAGGATCTGCGGCCAGCTCCACTGGACCGTCTTGATCGCGACCACGACCACGATCCACACCAGGTTGACCGGGACCAGGACCTTCCAGCCCAGCCGCATGAACTGGTCGTAGCGCAGCCGCGGCAGCGTGCCGCGCAGCCAGATGAAGCCGAACAGCAGGATGAACGTCTTGGCGAAGAACCAGAGGACCGGCCACCAGTTCTGGTTCAGCGCCGAATCGTCGCCGACGAACGGGAAGCGCCAGCCGCCGAGGAACAGCGTGGTGCAGAACGCGGAGACGATCACCATGTTGACGTACTCGGCGAGGAAGAACATCGCGAACTTCATCGAGCTGTACTCGGTGTGGAACCCGCCGACCAGCTCGGATTCGGCCTCCGGGAGGTCGAACGGCGCGCGGTTCGTCTCGCCGACCATCGAGATCACGTAGATCACGAAGCTCGGGATGAGCATGTAGAAGTACCAGCCGTGCGTCTGCGCCTGCACGATTTCCGACGTCTGCAGCGAACCGGAGTACAGGATCACCGCGACGATCGAGAGGCCCATCGCGATCTCGTAGGAGATCACCTGCGCCGCCGAGCGCATGCCGCCGAAGAGCGGGTACGGCGAGCCGGAAGCCCAGCCCGCCAGCACGATGCCGTACACGCCGACCGACGAGCAGGCGAGGATCACCAGCACGCCGACCGGGAGGTCCATCAGCTGCAGCACCGTGCGGTGCCCGAAGATCGAGACGACCGGGCCGAACGGGATGGCCGAGAGCGCGATCAGCGCGGGGACCGCGGACAGCACCGGCGCGAGGAAGTACACCTTGCGGTCGGCGGTGTCCGGGATGATCTGCTCCTTGAACGGGAGCTTGATCGCGTCGGCGAGCGACTGCAGGTAGCCGCCGGGGCCGACCCGGTTGGGGCCGGGCCGGTTCTGCATCCGGCCGATCGCCTTGCGCTCCCACACGATCAGGAAGATCGTCAGGACCGGCCCGATCAGCAGGACCACGACCGCCTTGATCAGGACGAGCCACCACGGGTCGTCGGCGAGCAGCCGGGCGCGTTCCGCCGCGTCCGGGTACTCGGCGAGGAACTGTGTGAGCTGCGGGCTCACTGGTCACCTCCGGAGATCTGCACGAGCGCGCCGTGTCCGGCGGCGAGTGCGGCGCGGACGGCCGAGCCGTCGGAGTTGCCGGGCAGCCACACGACGCCGTCCGGCAGGTCGGCGACCTCGACCGGCAGGGTGATCGACCCGCGCTCGTTCGACACCCGGACCGTCCCGCCGAGTCCTTCGGCGGTCTTCGCCGAAAGCCGCGCGACCGGCGGCCGCTGGGTGCCCTTGAGGTGCGGTTCGCCGTCCTGCAGCGAGCCGTTGTCGATCAGCTGCCGCCAGGTGGCGAGCACCGCCTGCCCCGGCCCCGGCTCAGAGCGCCCCAATGTGGCATTGGGTGCGTGAGATGCACCCAATGTGGCATTCGGTGCGTCAGATGCACCCAATGCCACATTGGGGCGGGTGCCCAGGCGGGCGAAGTCGGCGGCCGCGGCGGCTGGGGTCTGGGTGAACAGGTCGGCGTCCATCTCGACGGCCAGGGTGTCGAGCACCCGGCCGTCGGAGAGGGAACCGGTGCCCTCCAGCGTGATGTCGAAGTCGCGGCGGCGGCCCTCCCAGTTGAGGTAGCTGCCGGACTTCTCGACCGCCGGGGCGATCGGCAGGACCACGTCGGCCCGTTCGGTGACCTCGCTCGCCCGCAGTTCCAGGCTGACCACGAACCCGGCGTTGTCGAGCGCGCGGCGGGCCAGGTCCGGATCCGGCAGGTCGTTCGGGTCGACGCCGCCGACCACCAGCGCGTCCAGCTGTCCGCCGGAAACGGCCTGGAGGATGCCGGTGACGTCGCGGCCCGGTTCGGCCGGAAGCTCGGCGCCCCACTGCTTGCCGACCTCGGCCCGAGCCGCTTCGTCGGCGACCGAGCGGCCGCCCGGCAGAAGCGTTGGTACGCAACCGGTTTCGAGCGCGCCCCGGTCGCCGGCGCGGCGCGGGATCCACGCCAACCGGGCTCCGGTGCGGGCGGTGAGCCGCACCAGTGCGGAGAACAGGCCGGGGATCTCCGCGGCGCGCTCGCCGACCAGGATCACCGCGCCTTCGCCGCTGAGCGCGGCGTCGACGTCGGCCGCGTGCTGCGCGATGCCGTCCACCGCAGCCGCTTCGCCGCCGGGGACGCAGGCCAGCAGTTCGCCGAAGGTCTTGCGCACCGAGGAGGTCGTCCATTGTCCCAAGTGGACGACGCGGGTGCGGTTCTTGCGGGCCGCCTTGCGCAGCCGCAGGAACACGATCGGCGCTTCGTCCTCGGGCTCGAACGCCACGCACAGCACCGTCTTGGCCCGCTCGAGCTCGCCGAACGTGACGCCGGTTTCCGGCGTGGTGCCCACGACCGTCGAGCCGAGGAACGCCAGCTCCTCGTCCGAGTGCGCGCGGGTGCGGAAGTCGATGTCGTTGGTGCGCAAGGCGATCCGGGCGAACTTCGAGTACGCGTAGGCGTCCTCGACGGTCAGCCTGCCGCCGGTGAGCACCGCGCCGCCCTTGCCTTCGCGGGCCTTCAGCAGCCCTTCCGCGGCGGTCCGGAGCGCGTCGGTCCAGGACGCTTCCTCCAGCTCGCCGCTGGCGTTGCGGACGAGCGGACGGCGGATCCGGTCACCGGCCTGGACGTAGCGGAACGCGAACCGGCCCTTGTCGCACAGCCATTCCTCGTTCACCTCCGGGTCGTCGCCGGCCAGCTTGCGCTGGACCTTGCCGCGCCGGAAGTCGGTGCGCTCGGCGCAGCCGGACGAGCAGTGCTCGCACACGCTCGGCGCCGACACCAGGTCGAACGGCCGCGACCGGAACCGGTACGCCGCGCTGGTGAGCGCGCCGACCGGGCAGATCTGGATCACGTTGCCGGAGAAGTAGCTCTGGAACGGCTCGCCGCCGGTGGTGCGGGAGGCCAGATCGAGCACGTCGGCGGTTTCCGCGGTGCCGATCTGCTGGTGCGCGCCGCGTTCGAGCAGCGCGATGAACGGGTCGCCGGCCACCTGGTCGGAGAACCGGGTGCAGCGCTGGCACAGCACGCAGCGTTCCCGGTCGAGGAGCACCTGCGACGAGATCGGCAGCGGCTTCGGGAACGTGCGCTTCGTGTCGACGAACCGCGATTCCGCGCGGCCGTGCGCGAGGGCCTGGTTCTGCAGCGGGCATTCGCCGCCCTTGTCGCAGATTGGGCAGTCCAGCGGGTGGTTGATGAGCAGCAGCTCCATCACGCCCTGCTGCGCCTTGTCCGCGACCGGCGAGGTGAGCTGCGTCTTGACCACCATGCCGTCGGCGACCGTCATCGTGCACGAGGCCTGCGGCTTCGGCATCGGACGGCCGCCCATTTCGACCTCGACCAGGCACTGGCGGCACGCGCCTGCCGGGTCGAGCAGCGGGTGGTCGCAGAAGCGCGGGATGCTCGTGCCGAGCCGCTCGGCGGTGCGGATCAGCAGTTCGCCCTTGGGCGCGATGACCTCTTCGCCGTCGATGGTCAGCTTGACATGACCTTCGGGGACCGGCGTTTCCGCCGTCTCGGGCTTGTCGGGGGCGATCGTCATGATGCCTGCGCTCCCACCAGTTCTCGCTTGTTGCTCTCACACAGAGCCAGGAACTCGTCCCGGAAGTACTTGATGCCGCTCTGGATCGGCGACACCGCGCCGTCGCCGAGCGCGCAGAACGAGCGGCCGAAGATGTTGTCGCACACGTCGAGGAGGGTGTCGATGTCCTCCTCGGTGCCGTGGCCCTCGACCATCCGCTCCAGGATCTGCGCCAGCCAGTACGTGCCCTCGCGGCACGGCGTGCACTTGCCGCAGGACTCGTGCTCGTAGAACTGCGTCCACTTCATGACCGCCCACGGCACCGAAACGGTCTCGTTGAAGACCTGCACCGCGGTGGTGCCGAGCATCGAACCGGCCTCGGCCGCGCCCTCGAAGTCGAGCGGGACGTCGAGGTGCTCGGCGGTGAACATCGGCGTCGACGAACCGCCCGGCGTCCAGAACTTGAGCGGGATGCCGTCCTTCATGCCGCCCGCCAGCTCCAGCAGCTCGCGCAGCGTGGTGCCGAGCGGGCATTCGTACTGGCCGGGCTTCTCCACGTGGCCGGAGATCGAGTAGATCTTCGGGCCGGGCGACTTCTCCCGGCCCATCTCGCGGAACCACGACGAACCGGCGTTGATGATGTACGACGCGGACGCGATGGTCTCCACGTTGTTCACCGTCGTCGGCGCGGCGTACAAACCGGCGGCCGCGGGGAACGGCGGCTTGAGCCGGGGCTGCCCGCGACGGCCTTCGAGCGAGTCCAGCAGCGCGGTTTCCTCGCCGCAGATGTACGCGCCGGCCCCGGCGTGCACGGTCAGCTCAAGGTCCCAGCCGGTGCCGAAGATGTTTTTGCCGAGGTAGCCCTTCGCGTACGCCTCGCGCGCGGCCGCGTTGAGCCGGCGGATGCAGTGCAGCGCCTCGCCCCGGACGTAGATGAAGCAGTGGTGCGACCGCATCGCGTACGAGGCGATGATGCAGCCCTCGATCAGCGAGTGCGGGTCCGCCATCATCAGCGGAATGTCCTTGCAGGTACCGGGTTCGCCCTCGTCGGCGTTGATCACCAGATAGTGCGGCTTGTCCTCGTTGGGCGGCATGAACGACCACTTCACGCCCGCCGGGAAGCCCGCGCCGCCGCGGCCGCGCAGACCGGAGTCCTTGACCACCTGCACGAGCTGCTCGGGCGTGGCGGCCAGCGCCTTGCGCGCCGCGGTGTAGCCCTCGAGCGCCTCGTAGGTTTCGATGCGCCAGGATTCCGGGGACAGCCAGCGCTTCGTGAGGACCGGAGTGATGGGATCGGCCATTACTTCTTCTCCACTTCAGGAAGCGGAACATCCTGCATGCCTGGGGCGGACCAGCCGCGATCGGCCGCGATCTGCGCGCCGCGCAAGGTCTCGACCGCCTGCGACGGGCCGTCCACCGCACTGCGGTAAGCGGCCTCGTCCTCCGGCCAGAACCCGGCGAGCTGCCGCTCCGCGCCCTTGAAGTCGGTCAGCGCCGCACCGCGCGTCGGGGCGGGCTTTTTGCCTGCCTGCAACGCATCGACGAGCGCGACCGCCTGCTCCGGCGTCTGGTTGTCGAAGTACTCGTAGTTCACCTGGATGACCGGACCGAGGTCGCAGGCCGCGAGACATTCCGCGTGCTCCAAGGTGATCGAGCCAGCCTCGCCCGGCGTGCCCGCGGTTTCCTCGTGCCCCAGCGGCTTTTCCGCCGAACCGAGGTGCGTCTGGAGCTTCTTGTAGATGTCGTCGCCGCCGAGCGCCGCGCACAGCGTGTTGGTGCAGACGCTCACCAGGTGCTCGCCGCACGGGCGGCGCTTGTACATGGTGTAGAACGTCGCGACCGCGCTGACCTCGGCGTCGGTCAGGTCGAGGTGCTGCGCGCAGAAGGCGATGCCTTCCTGGCTCACGTAACCCTGCACCGACTGCACCAGGTGCAGCATCGGCAGCAGCGCCGAACGCGACATCGGGTACCGGGCGATGATTTCCTTCGCCTCGCGGTGCGTGTCGGCGTCGAACACGTCCACCGCCGGGGTGTCGGCGAGAATGTCCTCGGCCAGCGACGGGTCGGGCGCGATCGCGGCGACATCGGTGTCGGCTCCCGCGGCCGCGTACGTCTTCGTCGCGTCGTGCGGCCCCGGCTCCGGGACTGCGGTCGGGTTCGTCATCGGTCAACTCCCCCCAGAACCGGGTCGATCGAGGCGATCACGACGACGAGGTCGGCCACCAGGCCGCCTTCGGCCATCGCGGGCATCGCCTGCATGTTCACGAAACTCGGCTCCCGCAGGTGCACGCGCAGCGGACGGGTGCCGCCGTCGGACACCAGGTGCGCGCCGATCTCGCCGCGCGGCGATTCGACCGGCGCGTAGACCTGGCCCGGCGGCACGCGGAGGCCCTCGGTGACGAGCTTGAAGTGGTGGATCAGGGATTCCATCGACTGGCCCATGATCTTCTTGACGTGGCCGAGCGAGTTGCCCATGCCGTCGCTGCCGATGGACAGCTGCGCGGGCCAGGCGATCTTCTTGTCCTCCACCATGACCGGGCCCGGCTCGGCCATCTTCGCGACCTGCTTCATGATCCGCAGGCTCTGGTGGATTTCTTCGAGCCGCAGCAGGTACCGCGCCCAGCTGTCCGCGTCGGTCGAGGTCGGCACGTCGAACTCGATCTCGTCGTAGCGCGAGTACGGCTCGGTCTTGCGCAGGTCCCACGGCAGGCCCGCGGCGCGCAGCACCGGACCGGTGATGCCGAGTTCGAGGCACGCGTCCAGCGGCAGCACGCCGACGTCCTTGAGCCGGTTCCGCCAGATCGGCTGGCCGGTGAACATCTTGTCGTACAGCGGAAGCCGCTTGTCCATGAGCTTGCAGAAGTCGAGGACCTTCTCCGTCCAGTCCTCGGGGAAGTCCTGGGCGAGCCCGCCGGGACGGATGAACGCGTGGTTCATCCGCAGGCCGGTCAGGTACTCCAGCAGGTGCATGGCTTCTTCGCGCTCGCGGAAGCCGAGCGTCATCGCGGTGGTGGCGCCGAGGTCCATGCCGCCGGTCGCGATGAACACCAGGTGCGAGGTGATCCGGTTCAGCTCGAGAAGCAGCACGCGCAGCAGTTCCGCGCGCGGCGGGGCCTTGATGCCCAGCAGTTTCTCGACGCCGAGGCAGTAGCACATCTCGTTGGACAGCGGAGCGAGGTAGTCCGCGCGCGTCACGAAGGTGACACCCTGGGTCCAGTTGCGGAACTCGGCGCTCTTCTCGATGCCGGTGTGCAGGTAGCCTACGACCGCGCGCAACTGCGTGACCGTCTCGCCTTCCAGCTCCAGCACGAGCCGGAGCACGCCGTGCGTCGACGGGTGCTGCGGGCCCATGTTGATGACCATGCGGTCGTCGTGCTGGGCGTCGCCGAGAACTTCGTCCCAGTCCCCGCCGGAGACGTGGTAGACGGGGCCTTCGGTGGTGTCCCGGACTTCCGCGTACTCGGCTTCCGTCGTTTCTTCGTTGATGGTCACGAGTACGACCTCCGCTGGTCCGGCGGCGGGATTTCCGCGCCCTTGTATTCGACCGGGATCCCGCCGAGCGGGTAGTCCTTGCGCTGGGGGTGGCCGTCCCAGTCGTCCGGCATGAAGATGCGGGTCAGCCCGGGGTGGCCGTCGAAGACGATGCCGAACATGTCGTAGGCCTCGCGCTCGTGCCAGTCGGCCGTCGGGTAGACCGGGACCAGGGACGGGACGTGCAGATCGTCCATGTCCATGGTGATTTCGAGCCGGATCCGGCGGCGGTAGGTCATCGACAGGAAGTCGTAGACCGTGTGCATCCGCTGCGGGACGTCCACGCCGTAGTCGACGCCGGTGACCGCCATGAGCATTTCGAACCGCAGGCCCGGGTCGTTGCGCAGCACCTTCGCGATGGCGACGAGGTGCTCGCGGCTGACGTAGAAGGTGATCTCGCCGCGGTCCACAGTGGTCTGGAGGATCGCGGACGGCGGGATCTTGTTGTCCGCCAAGGCGGCCATGAACTCGTCGGCGAACTCGTCGAACCAGCCGCCGTACGGGCGCTCCGCGGGCGGCGGGCTGTAGGCGGGCAGCCGCAGGCCGCCGTAACCGGAGGTGTCCCCGCTGCCGCGGACGCCGAACATGCCCTTGCGCTCGCGGCCGGCGACGACCGGTTCGGCCGCGCCGGGGCCGTGCGCTTCGAGGCCTGCTTCGGGCCGCTCCGCGCTGGACTGCGGGCCGCCGGTTTCGGGAGTCTCTTCGGGGTTCTCAGGCACCGGTGCTCACTTCTTCGCGTACTTGATCGAGGACGGGATCAACTCGGTACGGGCCCCGCTGGCCGCGCGGATCGCGGCGCGGCGGGCGTTGATCGGCTCGTCCTGGATCTTGGCGTGCAGCTTGAGGATCGCGTCGAGCAGCATTTCCGGCCGCGGCGGGCAGCCGGGCAGGTACATGTCGACCGGGACGATGTGGTCGACGCCCTGCACCACGGCGTAGTTGTTGAACATGCCGCCGGACGAGGCGCAGACGCCCATCGAGAGGACCCACTTGGGCTCGGCCATCTGGTCGTAGATCTGGCGAAGGACCGGGGCCATCTTCTGGGTCACCCGGCCGGCCACGATCATCAGGTCGGCCTGCCGCGGCGTCGCGGAGAACCGCTCCATGCCGAAGCGCGCGATGTCGTAGCGCGAACCGCCGACCGACATCATCTCGAACGCGCAGCAGGCGAGGCCGAAGGTGGCGGGCCACAGGGAGTTCTTGCGAGCCCAGTTGACCAGTCCCTCGAGGCTGGCCAGCAGGATGCCGTTGGGGAGTTTTTCTTCGAGGCCCATGGGTTCAGTTCCAATCCAGGCCGCCGCGCCGCCACACGTAGGCGTACGCGAACCCGACCGTCACGATGAACAGCACGATCTCCACCAGGCCGAAGACACCGAGTGCGTTGGCGTTCACCGCGAACGGGTAGAGGAACACCATCTCGATGTCGAACAGGATGAAGAGCATGGCCGTGATGTAGTAGGCCACCGGCATCCGGCCGCCGCCGACGAGCGGCTGCGGCGACGGTTCGATGCCGCACTCGTAGGCAGCGGTCTTCGCGCGGTTGTACCGCTTCGGCCCGACGAGCGGACCCAGCAGCACGGAGAACACGGCGAACCCCGCCGCGAGCACGAAGAGCAGAACGAGCGGCAGATACACGTTGAGTCCGGGCGCCGCCGGTCCGGGATCGGCCTGCGCCAGCACGGGCACCATCAGCACGGGGTCTTCGCCATCCTTTCCGCGCCGCTGCGGGTTGTTCTCGGGTGGTGGTCCGAGTTCTCGGTTGCGCACCCTAAGGGAGCTGGGTCACACCGCCGAGGGTCAGGGCGCCCTTACGGCCCGTGTCCGACCCACCACCTGCTTGTGAAATAGTTCACAAGCGACGAGTCGCGGTTGTGAAGCGATTCACAAAGCATGGGGGGAGTGTAGGACGTGAGTCACACTCTTGTCCCGAGGGGTTGCGGACTAAGGCGGCCCTAACTTGACCCGGCGGTTCTCCAGGCCCACCCCCGCCCGCACTCGCGAGACCAGCGGTAAAGGCCGATTCAAGAACCGCGCCAGCCCTCGCGGGCGACTCGATCTTGTGACGTATCACACTGACCGGCCGGACAACCCATTGCTCCAGCCGGGTAATGCTCCGGCCCCGGAACGCCTGTGCCACCCCGAAACCCGGCTCCCGAACGCTCCCGCTACGCCCGGGCCCGAACGCCCCAATGTGGCGTTGGGTGCATGTCACGCACCCAATGTGGCGTTGGGTGCGTCTGACGCACCCAACGCCACATTGGGGTTTTCTCCGTAGCGCGGCGGGTGGCGAGAGGTCAGCGCGGGCTGGGGGTGACGCGGGCGAGAGCGGCGATCAGCCGGTCCACTCCGTCGCCGCCGCGGGCGTCATAACACCCGGAAAGCCCCTTGTACACCAAGGGAAGGAGCTTGTTGACCCGCAGCCCGTACTTGGTCGCCGCGTGCATGATCTTCGGCTTCCCGATCAGCTTCGCGAACACGTTCCCGAGCCGGTAGTACCCGCCCATCAGCTCGCCGACGGCCCGCGGGTAGCCCTCCAGCGCGCGTTCCCGCGACGGGCCTTCCGGCCGAGCCAGCGCCTGTACGACAGCCTCGGCCGCAAGTTGCGCCGACTCCATCGCCGCGGAAATACCCTCGCCGTTGAACGGGCTCACCATGCCACCGGCGTCGCCGAGCAGCAGCAAGCCGTTGCGGTAATGCGGCGTCCGGTTGAAGCCCATCGGCAACCCAGCCCCGCCGACCTTGCCGATCGCGTTTTCCTCGCGGTAGCCCCATTCCTCGGGCGTTCCGTCGAGCCACTGCCGCAGCAGCGCGCGGTAATCGGTGTTCCGGAAGGACGCCGACGTCGACAGCATCCCCAGCCCGACGTTGACCGTCCCGTCCCCGAGCGGGAACGCCCAGCCATATCCGGGCAGCAGCTTCGGATCACGGGGATCAGACCGGTCCCACAGCTCGAGGTGCCCCTCGATGAACGGGTCGTCGTGCTTCGGGCTCTTGTAATACCGCCGCACCGCGACCCCCATCGGCCGCTTCTCGTTCTTGTCGATCCCCACGCTCAACGCAAGCCGAGCCGACACCCCATCGCAGGCGAGCACCAACGGCGCCCGATAGCTCACGGGAGTCTTCTCCGGCCCGACCTTCGCCTCAACGCCGACAACCCGGCCGGAAGCATTGGTGATCGCCCCGGTGACCGTGGTGCGCTCGTACAGCCGCGCCCCCGCCTTGACCGCGGTCTTCGCGAGCAGGTCGTCGAAGTCGTGCCGGGTGCGGGAGACGCCGTACGGCGGGTAGTCGGTGAGATCCGGCCAGTCGAACTCCAACGTCAGGTCCCCGGTAAGGATCCGCAGACCGCGGCTGCGCACCCAGCCCGCTTCCTCGCTGGTGTCGAGGCCGAGGTCGATCAACTGCTTCACGCCGCGGGGGGTGAGGCCGTCGCCGCACACCTTCTCGCGCGGGAAGACGGTTTTCTCCAGCAGCAGCACGTCCACGCCCGCCCGGGCGAGGTAGGTGGCCACGGTCGATCCAGCCGGTCCCGCGCCGACCACGATCACTTCGGCGTCGTGGTCCGGGCTGCGGCGCGAGGTCGTCATGCCGCCGATTTTAGGCAGGCTTGCGCGCGCGGTGGATCGCGACGACGCCGAATGTGAGGTTCAGCCACTCCACCTCGGTCCATCCGGCGCTCGCGATGATCTCGCCGAGCCCGCGCTGATCAGGCCAGGCGAGCATCGATTCGGCCAGGTAGGAGTAGGCCTCGGGGTTGGTCGAGGACCGGCTGCCGACCCAGGTGAGCAGCTTGAGGATGAACCGCCGGTAGATGAACCGGATCGGAGCGAAGGTGGGCGTCGACACCTCGCAGATCACCAGCCGGCCGCCCGGTTTGACGACGCGCAGGATCTCGGCGAGCGCGCCCTTGGTGTCGACGAAGTTCCGCAGCGCGAGGGAGATGGTGACGGCGTCGAAGCTGTCGTCGGCGAACGGCAGGCACATCGCGTCCGCGGCGACCATCGGCACGTTCCGGTGCAGCCCGGCCTTGAGCATCCCGACGGAGAAGTCGGCGGCGAGGCACCAGGCCCCGCCGCGGGCGTACTCGACGGTGGAGACCCCGGTGCCCGCCGCCAGGTCGAGCACCTTCTCCCCCGGTTTGGCGTCCAGCACGCGCGCCGTGGTGGTGCGCCAGCGCCGGTCGAACCCGAACGTCATGAACGAGTTCGCCCGGTCGTAACCGGACGCGACGCCGTCGAACATCGCGGCGACTTCGTGCGGATCCTTGTCCAGGCTCGCTCGGGGCATGGGTCCGAGATTAGTCCGTCCGTGCCGCGCGGTCGCGCGGGAGCAGGACGCTGGCAGCGACCAGCCACAGCAGCCCGCCGAACCGGCCGACCGGGATCAGCGGGTACAGCGCCGGGGTCAGCAGCGAAAGCGAGGCGAGCACCGCGGCCGCGGCGACCACCAGCCCGGCGACCGACATCCAGCGCGGCATCAGGTTCAGGAACAACGCGGGCACCGCGATCCCGGCGATCAGCAACGCCAGCGGCACCACGAACCCAGGCCCGCCGGACGCGAAGGCGAGACTGGTCAACGCCCGCGCCACCGCCGGCGTCTCGCTGGCCTGCGCGGCGGTCCAGGTGACCAGCCCGCTCATCGCGAGCGCGGCCGCGGACAGCACGCCACCAGTCAGCCCGATCACCGCGCCCGGCGCCGCGACGCCGAGCCGCCGCTGTCTGCGGTAGGCCGTAGCGGCCCAGACCGCCAACGGAACCGACGCGCCGAACACCGCGAACGCGAGCAGCCGCACGACGCCCTGGTTGCCGCCGATGTACGCGGCGACCTCAGCCGCGCTGGAATCCGGCCGCGTCCCCGCCGCCCCGAGCACCGCCGACGCGACGGTCAGCAGCCCAAACGCCAGCGCCGGTGCCAGCAACGGCGGGCCGCCCTGCTGCCGAGTCATGGTCGTCATGGCAAACCTCCAGGTCAAATAGTTTCACCATAAAAACGATTACACTGGTGTAATGGATTGTCAAGCGATACGGTTCAGGGCATGCAAGGACCCCCGCAGTTCGGCAGCGCCTTCCTGCTGGCCCAACTGGGCGCACACGCGGCCCAGCGCTTCGCCGAACGCGTCGCGGGCCTGGGCCTGACGCCGCCCCAGACCGGCCTGCTCCGGGCGATCGCGCGGCGGCCCGGCGAGAGCCAGCAGGTGCTGGCCGCGGAGCTGGGCACGCCGCCGACCCGGCTGGTCGCCCTGGTCGACGGCTTGGAGCAACAGGGCCTGATCGAACGCCGCCGCAATCCGCGAGACCGCCGCCTCTACGCGGTTTTCCTCAGCGACAAAGGCCAGGAAACGATGGCCGCGCTGGCGAAAGCCGCCGCGGCACACGAAGACGAGATGATGGCGGCACTGTCCACAGAGGAACGTTCGGTGCTGCGCGACCTGCTGGCCCGAGTCGCCGCCGACCACGACCTAACCCCCGGCGTCCACCCCGGCTACCGCGGCTAGCTGTCCGCGGCCTCAGCCGAGCGCGGCCAGCATTCCCCGCACCGAGGTCGGCCACGCGAACTCCTCCGCCCGCGCCCGAGCGGCCGCCCGCCGAAGCTCCTCCGGGCTGTCCAGCAAACCGGTCACCGCGCTGGCGAACGCGGGCGCGTGATCGTCCACCGCCGCCCCGCACCCGGGTCGCACGATCTCCCGCAACGCCGACGACGCCGAAACCACCACCGGCGTACCGGAAGCGAGCGCCTCCAAGGCCGCCAGCCCGAACGTCTCGTGCGGCCCAGGAGCCAGCGAAACATCCGCACTGGCCAGCAACCGGGCCACTTCGCCCCGGCCGGCCAAGAAGCCGAGAAACGTCACCGGCAAGCCCCGAGCCCGCCGTTCCAGCGCCCGTCGCCGAGGCCCGTCGCCCGCGATCACCAAACGCACCCGAACACCGGATTCCGTCAGCTCGGCGACCGTATCCACGCTCCGCTCAACGTGTTTCTCCGGCGACAACCGCCCACAATGGACGATCAACGCGTCAGCACCACTGGCCAACACCGACCGCCAGCCGGAATCCCGCATCGACGGCGCGAACGTCGCCAGGTCCACTCCCAACGGCACCCGCCGGACGTTAGGCGCGGCGATCCGCTCGAACTCCGCGTGCGCGAAGGCCGTCGTGCAAACCACCGTGTCGTACGAGGCCGCCATCCGCCGGTTGGCGGCGTCCGCGACGTGCCGGGCCATCGCTCCGGGCAGCAAGAACTGCTCCAGCAACCGGTCCAGCCGCTCGTGCGAGATGACCATGCTGGGCACGCCGTTGCGCCGCGCCCAGACGCCCATTCCCCGCAAGGTCAGCCGGTCGGACACCTCCAGCCGGTCCGGTTCCAGCCGTCGCAGCACCGAACGGACCCGCTGCGGATCGACCGCGCGATACCCGCCGGTGCCGGGAATTCGCAAGGCAGGCAAGGAATACCGGCACACCCCGGTCGGCAGGGTTTCCACCGCGTACCGCCGCCCGGGCACGACCAGCGTCACCCGATGCCCGCTGGCGACGTACCCCGCGCCAAGGTGGTTCAGCGCGGTCCGCAGCCCGCCGGATCGTGGTCCGTAGAAGTTCGCCAGCTGGACGATGTGCATGGCTCAAGCCGCGCGCGCGACTCGGCCCTGTACTGCTTCGTAGTGCCCGACCAGCTCCCGGCACACCGCGGGCCACGTCCGGCCCAGGACCACTTTCCGCGCCTTCTCGCCCAGCCGGGCGCGCAACGCCGCGTCCCGCAGGTCGTCGACCTTGGCCACCAGCGCCGGACCGAACGACTCCCGGTCGGCGGGCAGCAGATATCCGGTCCGGCCTGGCAGGACGAGATCCTTCGGGCCGCCCGCGTCCGGCGCGAGCACCGGCAGCCCCGACGCCATCGCCTCCTGCACCGCCTGGCAGAACGTCTCGTGCGGCCCGGTGTGCACGAAAACGTCGAGGCTCGCGTACGCGACCGACAGCTCGTCGCCGTACTTCGCGCCGAGGAAAGCCGCTCCGGGCAACCGTTCCCGCAGCGCCGGCAGCTCCGGTCCGTCGCCGACGACGACCACGCGCACGCCCGGCATCCCGGCCAGCACGGTCAGCCGGTCGACCTCCTTCTCCGGCGCGAGCCGTCCGACGAACCCGACGAGCAGCTCGCCGTTCGGCGCGAGTTCCGCGCGCAGCGCCGGGTCCGCGTGCGCCGGGGAAAACCGGCTGATGTCCACGCCGCGCGCCCAGCGGTGCACGCGCGGAACGCCGTGCAGCTTCAGCTGTTCGATCGAGTCCGACGACGGCGCGAGCGTCCGGTCGGCCCGCGAGTGCAGCCGGCGCACCCAGCGCCAGGCCGCCCGCGCGCCGATGCCGAAGCCGTACGACGTGGCGAACCCGGCGATATCGGTCTGGTAGACGGCGATCGACGGCACGCGCAGCCGTCTCGCCGCGGCGAGCCCGCGCGCGCCGACCACGAACGGCGAGGCCAGGTGCACGACATCCGGGCCGAAATCGGCCAGTGCGGTCAGCACGGTGCGCGTCGGCAGGCCGATCGGCAGCGAGTTCACGCCGGGGAAGTCCAGCGCCGGAATGCGGACGACGGGCGCGCCGCGGTAACTCGCCGGGCCCGGTCCCGGCGCGACGACCAGCACGTCGTGCGCGGATTCGACCAGGTGCTCGACGACCCGCAGCACGGAATTCGTCACGCCGTTCACCTGGGGCAGGAAACTTTCGGTGACTATGGCGACTCGCACCGCGTCACTGTCGCAAAACCGCAGGCAGGGCGGGCCAATCCCGCGTAACCGACCGGCCAACGGTGGCGAAACACTCCGCAGCGTCCGCGCCCGGGCGCCGACCGTCGAAGAATTCGCCACGACATGTCATCTTCCGGTCGCGTTCCGGACACCAGGAACGCCCAGACTAAGCAGGCATGACCCTCTTGTCCTCCAGGCCGTCGCGGCCCGTGGAACCCGGGCTGCTCTCCCGAGCGCTCGAGGTCGCGGGGCGGCTGGCGAACGACGCCACCGACGTGATCACCGCGACCGCGGGCCGCGGCGCGCACCCGGCGACGCTGGATTCGCCGTTCGACTGGGTCACCGACACCGATCGGATCCTGGAACGGCACACCCGCCGCGTGCTGACCGCGGAGTTCCCCGGAATCCCGGTGGTAGGCCACGAATTCGGCGCTGACCACGGCGCGGACGTCGCGGAGTACCGCTGGGTGGTCGATTCCGTGGACGGCACCGCGAACTACGTGGCCGGAGTGCCGTGGTGCGCGTACAGCCTCGCCCTGGTCGACGCGAGCGGCCCCGTGGTGGGCGTGGTCGCGGACCCGTACCGGGCGCAGATCTACGCCGCCGCCCGCGGCCGCGGTGCCAGGGCCAATGGGAAACCGCTGAAGCTGGTCGACCGCACGGGCACCGCCGGGGCGATCGTCTGCACCGAACTGGCCCGCAAGGGACCGTGGCCGGGAATGGGCGAGTTCATCGAACGCGCGGCGGCCGCACACGCGGGAGTGCGGGTACTGGGGTCGGCCGCGTTGTCGATCGCGCAGGTCGCACTCGGGCACGCGGCCGCGGCGGTGCTGCACAGCTACCACGAATGGGACGTCGCGGGGTCGGTCGCGATGGCGATCGAGGCCGGTGCGGTGGTGCTGGACAAGCACGGCGAGGACGCGGCGTTGCCTACGGACGGATTGCTGGTTGCGGCACCTGGCGTTGCCGATGAGGTGCTTGGCTGGTGGCAGGAAACCGTCGGGACGTAGGGGGCTCGTGAGTGTTCATGCCGGTTCTAACCGGCATGAACACTCACGAGCCTCACACCTTCGCGGGCACCGGCTCCGGAGCGGCAGCGGACCGGTCCCGCTTCATCAACCGGCGCAGCCACCACAGCAGCGGGCCCGCGACCAGCCACGTGATCAGCACCGTCATGCCTACCGGCAGCAGCGTCAACGTCGCGGTCCGGCCCGCGACCCGGGTCAGCTCCGGATTGGTCGCGTCGTACTCGATCGCCACCAGCTGACCGGCGGCGAGACCCGACGGGTACAGCACGCCGGTCGCCGGGCTGTGCACGATGCCGTCCGGCGTCTGGTACTGGATGATCGTGCGGTCGAACGCCACCGATTCGACCGTCGCGTTCGCCGTGCCAAGGTGCGATTCGATCGCGCTGTCGTTGCGGAACGCGGCGAAAACCAGGCTCACGCACATCACTGTGAGCAGCACAGCTACGCCCAACACGGCGAACCACGCGATCCGCCGTGCCTTCACACTCCTGGCTGCCACACCCAGAGTTTAGTCGGGTGCGCCGACCAGCTCGGCACTCGGCAGCCAGTGCGCCCGGTACAGCACGTGCAGGTTGTACGCGTTCACCAGCAGCCGAGACGTCCAATGCAGCTGAAAACACTTGTGGTGCGGCGATTCCTCGTCCGGAGCCGCGCCTGGGGCGCCGAACGCGAGGTCGAAGAAGTCCTCGGCGGTGTGCCGGAAGACCGCCGGGCTGCCGGTCAGGAACATCGTGTTCGCGTGGTACCGGTCGAGCAGCCGGTCCCGCGTCGGCCATTCCGGCCATTCGATCGGCCGCCGATCGGCCGGGACCCGCACCGTATGCGGCCGGGGCGGGCCGAGTGCCGCGCGCAGCCGCGGCCACTGCGAAGGGCGCAGGTGGGCGGCGTGCTGGCTCAGCACGAGATCCAGCGGACGGCCGGAGAATTCCGGTTCCGCGGGAATCCGGCCGGTGCGCAGCGGCAGGTGGATGATCGTGTGCCGGGACCGCGAAGCCAGCAGCCACAGCACCCCGATCCGGTATGCCGCGCGGCGATCGACGTACATCTCCACGTGCGACATCTCCATGCCCGGAGCGATCTCGAACAACAGCGCGGTATCCAGACCGGGATCAGGGCGCAGCACCCGCCACTCCCGGTCGTCGAGCCGGGCGTGGCGGAGCTGCGCCCGCACTTTCATGGCCACCGAATCCTCCTGGAGAGAGCGGAACTCTCCAGGATCCCGCAGCCAGGCAAGCGAATTTCAGTGCCGGTCCGCCTCCGCCAGCGCGCGGTGGTTCGCCTGGATCTGGTCCCACGCCTTCGGCTTCGCCGGGACAGCGGCGAACGCACGGGCCGCGACCGTCCCGTTAGGACCGACAGCGGGCTTGCCCTTGGTGAACAACCAGGTCTGGAACAGCTCCTGCAACGGCTTGCCCGAGACCTTCTCCGCGAGTGCGATGAAGTCCGGGATCACCGCCGCCTTGCCCGCCTTCGCGACCTGCCACTGCTGGAGGATCGAGAAGAACGCCTCGTCGCCGACCGTCTTGCGCAGCGCCTGCACGGCCATCGCGCCCCGGTCGTACACCGCGCGGTCGAACTGCTTCGGCTCGCTCGGGTCGCCCGGCAGGACCTGCCAGAACGGGTCGTCGGCGGCGTAGGAGTCGTACGCGTACTGCGCGAGTTCCGCGGTCGTGCCCTCGCCTTGATGCTCTGACCACAGGTACTCGGCGTAGGAGGCGAAGCCCTCGTTCAGCCAGATGTCGCTCCACTTGCCCAGCGAAACGTTGTCGCCGAACCACTGGTGTGCGTTCTCGTGCGCGATCAGCGTGGTGTTGGCACCGGCGGCGAAGTTGCGCGCGCCGTAGGTCGGGCGGGTCTGGTTTTCCAGCGAGAAGGTGATCCCGCTGGTCACGACGCCGCCTTCGGCCTCGAACGGGTAAGGCCCGAACTGCGATGCCAGGAACTCGTCGACCTCCGGCGTCCGCTCCACGCTCGCCTTGGCCGCGTCGAGCGAGTCGCCGAGATCCGAACCGTAGGCGGTGACGAACGGCTTGCCGTCCGGCGTAGTGGACTGGACCACGTCGTACTTGCCGACGATGAACGACGTCAGGTATGTCGCCTGCGGTTTGGTGCTGCGCCAGTTCCACCGCGTCCAGCCGGCGCGCTTCTTGGTCTTGCGCACGAGCGTGCCGTTCGAGATGGCGGCGAGCCCGTCCGGAGCCTCGATCGACACGTCGTAGGTCGCTTTGTCGGTCGGGTGGTCGTTGGAGGGGAACCACCACTGCGCGCTCTGCGGCTCATCGACGCCGAGTGCGCCGAAAGCGCCCTTCTTCCAGGTGTTCAGTCCGCCGACCTTCTCCGTCGACGGGCTGTCGGAATAGCTCACGACGACCGTCGCGGACTGGCCCTTGAGCAGCGGCTGCGCCGGAGTGATCACCAGCTCGCCGTCGCCGTTCTGATTGGTGAACTGCGCGGGCCGGTTGTTCACCAGTACCTTCGACGCCTTGAGCGCGAAGTCGAGGTCGAAGCGCGACAGGTCCTGGGTCGCGGTGAGCAGGAGCGTCGTGGTGCCCGACAGAACGTCGGTCTCCGGCTGGTAGCTCACGCGGATGTCGTAGTGCTGCACGTCGGTGCCGCCGTTGCCGGCGTTCGGGTAGTACGGGTCGCCGACGCCGGGCGCGCCCGGTGCCGGTACTGCCGAAGCGGTGCCTGCCAGCAGCACCGTCGCGACTCCAGCCGCAACCGCCCCGATTCCGGCCCGAGTTCTCGATCGCATGGTTCCTCCAAGGTGGCCAATGCGACCGAACGTATCCACGTGGGCACCGCACAGGTACGTCCGAAGGACGGGTTCTTACCCACTGGGAAGATCACCCGGATTCGGCGATCCACCACGCGATGGCGATCGGGATGCCGTACAGGATCGGGCCCGCGTAGAGCCCCGGCCACGGCCCCCAGCCGCGCCGCACGGCCAGCCCGGCCATCGCGAACGAGCCGCCGATCGCGGCGAACCAGCCGACCCACGGCAGCGAGGCGACCGCCTGCTGTCCGGCCGCGCTGCAGATCGCCCTGCTGTCCCCGGCGAAGCAGTTGTCGCTGGCCATCACCAGAAACGACGAGAAATACGAGCACACCAACCCGAGCAGGGCCAGTGCCGCCACCGCCGCGCTGAACCAGGCCCACCGGCCTCGCGGGCGCAGGTCCGCCTCGTTCACGAAATCCCCCATTTTCACCGGCCCCCGCCGGTTAAACCGTCCCCACCGCTTCCGCGACCGCCGACTTCAGCCGCGCGTGGAGATTCCGGTGCTGTGCCCGGTCAACGCGGACCTCGACCACCCGCAGGCCCGGCGCGGGCCGCAACGCGGCACGGAATTCCTCGACCGTCTCGGCCACGACGTGCGGCACCCGGTAGCCCGCGCAGAGCGCGCCCAAATCCGCGCCGTGCGGCGTGCCGAAGACGCGCTCGAAGCTCGCCGAGTGTTCCGGCGCGCCCTGCTCCAGCAGCGAGAAAATGCCGCCGCCGTCGTCGTTCAGCACCACGATCGTCAGATCCGGCAACTGCTCCGCGGGCCCGGTGAGCAGGCCGGACGCGTCGTGCAGGAACGTCAGGTCGCCGAGCAGCGCGTACGACGGCGCGCGGTGCACGGTGGCCGCGCCGATGGCCGTCGACACCGTGCCGTCGATCCCGGCGACGCCGCGGTTGCGGTGCACCAGGACGTCCGGACGCAGCCGTCCGGCCAGCGCGACATCGCGCGTCGGGTTCGAGGAGCCGACCACCAGCAGCGCGCCTTCCGGCAACGCGTCGACCAATTCCGTCGCCACCCGCACCCCGCTCGGCCACGGCTCGGCGGCCAGCGCCGTCGCGACCGCCTGGCTGGCCGCGGCGTCCGCGCGCTGCCAGCTCGCCAGCCACTCCGGGTCCGCGGGCTTCGTCGGTTCGGCGAACCACTGCCCGACCTGCCGGACGTTGTGCGCGGGCGCGGGCCAGTCCGAGTCCGGACGCACCAGCAGCACCTCGACCTCCGGGTCCGACAGCACCTTCTGGACCTGCCGGAACACCGTCGGACGGCCGAGGCACAGCACCTGCTCGGGCCGGTGTCGCGAGATGAATTCCTCGACGCCGAGCAGCCAGGCGCCGGACGACATCGCGGTCGCGCCCGACAGGCCCAGCCCGCCGGTCTCCGAAACCACCGGCCAGCCGTGCTGTTCGGCCCATTCGCTGGCCGCCTGCGCGCCGGTGTCGCACGCGATCACCAGGCCGTGCCGTGCCGACGGGACCACGAACGAGGGCAGCGCGCCGAAGTCCGGCAGCTCGGTCCAGCGTTCGCCGTCCGGACGGCCTTCGAGGGATTCGTACCACTTGCCGTCATCGTCGAGATCCGGCACCAGCGGCTCGCGGAACGGGATGTTCAGGTGCACCGGCCCGCAGCGCCACTCGCCGTACGCGGCGTTCCACGCGCGGCAAATCTGGCTGCGCCAGTAGGAGTTCTGCCCGGCCCGGCGTTCGGCGACGGCCAGCTCGTCGAAGTAGCGGACCGCGTCGCCGTACAGCTCGTACTGGTTGATCACCTGGCTCGCGCCCGCGGAACGCAGCTCCGGCGGGCGGTCGGCGGTGAGCACGATCAGCGGCACGCCTGCCCGGTCGGCCTCCAGCACGGCCGGGTGGAAGTTCGCCGCCGCGGTGCCGGAGGTGCAGACCACCGCCGCCGGACGGCCGGTGCGCGCCGCGATGCCGAGCGCGAGGAACGCCGCGCCGCGCTCGTCGATGCGGACGTGCAGTTGCAGCCGTCCCGAAGCGGCGGCGTCGTAGAGCGCGATCGACAGCGGCGCGTTGCGAGATCCTGGACACAACACCACGTGCGACACGGTGTTGCGGACGAGTTCGTCGACGATGACCCTGGCCTGCGCGGTGGAGGGGTTCACCGGCAGACCCCCGCTTGAGCGCCGTCCGGCCGGCCCTCTCCGGCAGCGGCGTCAGGCACAGCGATCATGTCCACAGGTCCTATTCTCCCAAACGTGGATGACGCCCGAGTTTCCGAGCTGTTCGACCCCGCCGCCTGGTCCGAGGTCGAAGGGTTCTCCTTCACCGACATCACCTACCACCGTTCGCGAGACGCCCGCTCCGGCAAACGGGTGGTCCGGATCGCTTTCGACCGTCCGGAGGTCCGCAACGCCTTCCGCCCGCACACCGTCGACGAGCTCTACCGGGCGCTCGACCACGCCCGGATGAGCTCGGACGTCGGGTGCGTCCTGCTCACCGGCAACGGCCCGTCGCCGAAGGACGGCGGCTGGGCGTTCTGCTCCGGCGGTGACCAGCGTATTCGCGGACGCTCCGGGTATCAGTACGCGAGCGGGGAGACCTCGGACACGGTCGACCCGGCGCGGGCGGGCAGGCTGCACATCCTCGAGGTCCAGCGGTTGATCCGGTTCATGCCGAAACCCGTGGTCGCCGTGGTGCCGGGCTGGGCGGCGGGCGGCGGGCATTCGCTGCACGTCGTGTGCGATCTCACCCTCGCCTCGGCCGAGCACGCGCGGTTCAAGCAGACCGACGCGGACGTCGGCTCGTTCGACGCGGGCTACGGTTCGGCGGGCCTCGCCCGGCAGGTCGGGCAGAAATTCGCGCGGGAGATCTTCTTCCTCGGCCGCGACTACACCGCCGAGCAAATGCACCGGATGGGCGCGGTCAACGAGGTCGTGCCGCACGCCGAGCTGGAGCGGGTCGCGCTCGAATGGGGCTGGGCGATCGTCGGCAAGTCGCCGACCGCGCAGCGGATGCTGAAGTACGCGTTCAACGCGATCGACGACGGGCTCGTCGGACAGCAGCTGTTCGCCGGAGAAACCACCCGGCTGGCGTACATGCAGGACGAGGCCGTCGAAGGCCGCGACGCGTTCCTGGAGAAGCGCGACCCGGACTGGTCCGGCTACCCGTACTACTACTGACCTCGTGAGTGTTTATGCCGGTTCTAACCGGCATAAACACTCACGACACCCCCGCGGAGGCCCCTAGGTGCACCTCTCCTGGCTCGACGGCAGCCCCGATGCCCTCGCCGCCCTCGACGCCGCCCTCACGGCCGCTCTCGACGGCGGCCCCGCCGTGCTGCCCCTGAACTCCGCAGACCCGTCGGCTCCCGCGTTGCTCGAGGCGATGGCCCCGGAACAGCCGGTCGAGCCGGACACCGCCGTGGTGATCGCCACGTCCGGGTCCACCGGAGCGCCGAAGGGAGTGCTGCTGTCCCCGCGCGCGCTCATCGCGTCCGCGACGGCCACGCACGCCCGGCTCGGCGGCCCCGGACACTGGCTGCTCGCCACCCCTGCGCATTACATCGGTGGCCTGCAAGTCCTGATCCGAGCGCGGCTCGCGGGCACGAAACCGGCTTTCCTGACCGGCACCGGCTTCCGTCCCGATGAGTTCGCCGCGGCGGCCGCGCCCGTGCTGGCGGAGAACGGCCCTCGCTACACCGCGCTCGTCCCGACCCAACTGGTGCGGCTCCTCGATGACGGCGGCGCTGGCCTTGCCGCTGCGAAGGCGTTCGACGGCATCATCCTGGGCGCCGCCGCGACCTCGCCTGCGCTGCGCGCGCAAGCGGCCGAGGAAGGCGTGCGGATCATCCCGTCGTACGGCATGAGCGAGACCGCCAGCGGCTGCGTCTACGACGGCGTCCCGCTCGACGGTGTCCGCGTGGAGCCCGATGCTGACGAGCGCCTGTGGATCTCCGGCCCGGTCCTGTCGCACGGCTACCGCCTCGCCCCGGAACTGACCGCGGAGTCGTTCCGGGACGGCTCTTTCCGCACCTCCGACCGCGGCCGCCTGCTGCCCGACGGACGGATCGAGGTGCTCGGACGCGCGGACGACGTCATCAACACCGGCGGGGTCAAGGTGTCCGCCGCCGCGATCGAACGCCTGCTCGGCGCACAGCCCGGGGTGCGGGACGCGTGTGTGGTCGGCATTCCAGATCCGCAGTGGGGCGAGGCAGTGGTCGCGATGGTGGTGGCTTCAACCGACGAGGCTGCGCTGCGGGCTGCGGTCCGGGCTGAACTGGGTGCTGCCGCGACGCCGAAACGCATCGAGTTCGTGAGCGAGTTGCCCCTGCGCGGGCCGGGAAAGATCGACCGCCAGGCAGTGGCCGCCGCCCTCCGAACGCGCTGAACGGGTTCACCGAACGGGTGAAGATCGCATGGCGTTGAATGGACCCCATGGCGACAGTCAGTGAGTGGATCGAAGGCGCTCGGCCGAGGACGCTGCCGAACGCGATCGCGCCGGTCGTGGCGGGCGTCGGGGCGGCGATCGCGCTCGACGGGTTCTCCTGGTTACGGTCGCTGCTCGCCTTGCTGGTCGCGTTGTCGCTGATCATCGGCGTGAACTTCGCCAACGACTACTCCGACGGCATTCGCGGCACCGACGAACACCGCGTCGGCCCGCTGCGGCTCGTCGGTTCCGGGGCCGCGAATCCGAAGGCCGTGCTGCGTGCCGCGCTGACCTCGCTCGGTTTGGCCGGAGTGCTCGGCCTGACGCTCGTCGCGCTGAGCGGATACTGGTGGCTGCTCGCGATGGGCGCGCTGTGCATCCTCGGCGCCTGGTTCTACACCGGCGGCAAAAAGCCTTACGGCTACTACGGTTTGGGCGAGATCGCGGTCTTCGTGTTCTTCGGGCTGGCCGGCGTCCTCGGCACGGTTTACGTCCAGGCCGGTCGCGTCAGCGGGGACGCGCTGGGCTGCGCGGTAGCGGTCGGCTCGTTCTCGATGGCGGTGCTGGTCGCGAACAACCTGCGCGACATTCCCACCGACATCGAGTCCGGCAAGCACACCCTTGCGACCCGCATGGGCGACGGCGGCACGCGAAAGCTCTACCTGACCCTGGTGACGGTTCCGTACGCGCTCACCGTGCTGATGGGGATCTGGCACCCGCTGCTGTTCATCACCTTCGTGACCGCGCCGCTGCTGCTGAAGCCGATCAAGGCCGTCGGCGGTGGCGGCAAGGGGCGGGAGCTGATCCCGGCCCTGCGTGACACCGGCATGGCGATGCTGGCCTGGGCGGTGCTGAGCGCGGTCGCGCTGGCGCTCTAAAGGCCGCTCCGATACCGCCCCGGCGTCGTCCCGATGACGGCGGTGAACGCCGCGATGAAGCCGCTGGGATTGGCCCAGCCACAGGCGTAAGCAGTGCGGACGGTGTCGTGACCGTCGGCGAGCAGCACCAGTGCGTGGTAAATCCGGAGCTGGGTGCGCCACTCGTAGAAGGTCATGCCGAGTTCGTCGTGGAACAGCCTGCTGAGGGTGCGCGCGCTGGCTCCGATCGACTTCCCGAGTTCGGCGAGAGTGGCGTTGTCCGCCGGATTCTCGTGCAACCTCTCGGCGATCGCCCGCAGCCGGTCGTCCCGGGGCGCGGGCAGTTGCAGCGGCGGGTCGGGTGCTTCGCGGAGTTCGTCGACGAGGACCCGGTGGAGCCGAGTGAGCGCGGAGCCGCGGTAGCCGGCGCCCTCGTAATTGTGCGGGCCGGTCAGCGCGAGCAGGACCTCGCGAGCCAGGCCGGAGGTCCGGAACACGGCCGGACGGTCCGAGATGAGCCGGGCCAAGGACGGCGCGAGGAAGACGATCCGGATGTCGGTGTCGCCGTGCGCGCGGTGGAAATGCGGGAACCCGGCGGGCGTCCAGGCGACTCGGTTGGCGGGCGCGAGCGACGTGCCGTACTCGGTCTGCACGACGAGAACGCCGCGAGCCGCGTAGACCAGGTGACCCCGCTCGTGTGACTGCAGTTCGCTGGTTTCGCCGGACGGCCAGAGGTGCCTGCCGCCGGAGGGCCACAGGTACGAGGTGATTTGGCGGGGAACGGGCATCAGGTGGCATTCTAGCGTTAACAAGCCACGTGGAGTTCTTGAAAGGCTTTCTCTCGAAGAAGCTGTTGCGGCTCAAGGGAGAAATGCATGTCGACGTTCGTTCTCGTGCCCGGTGCTTGGCACGGTGGCTGGGTATTCGAGGCGGTGGTGCCGCTGCTGGAGCGCGCCGGGCACACCGCGCACGCCTTGACCCTGACCGGTCTGCGTCCGGACGACGACGCCGCGACGGTCGCGGGCGCCAACCTCGACACCCACGCCGACGACGTAGTGGACCTGCTCGATCGCGCCGACATCACCGACGCGACGCTCGTCGGCCACAGCTACGGCGGGATGGTGATCGCCGCCGCGGCCGACCGGGCAGGCGGCCGGGTCTCCCGCGTCGTGCATCTCGACGGCTACGTGCCCGACGACGGCGATTCGTGCTGGTCATCGACCACCGAGGCGTACCGGCAGGCGTTCGTGACCGGTGCCGCGGACACCGGGTACGCCGTGCGCCCGCCGGAACGCGACGGCCGGGATGCCCGCCGCCGTCCGCATCCGCTCGCCTCGCTGCTCCAGACGATCCAGCTCACCGGGGAGTTCGCCAAGGTTCCCCGGCGCGAGTTCGTCTACTGCTCCGGATGGGAAGGCACGCCCTTCGCCGAACTCCGGAACCGGCTCGAAGCCGACCCGCGGTGGCAGGTCCACGTTCTCCCCACCGCCCACAACGCGATGCGCGAAGACCCGGAAGGCGTCGCGAAACTGCTGAACGACTAACCCTAGAACTGGCCGGTGAGCAGGGACTCGTCGAACCGAGCCAGGTCGAGCCCCTGCTCGCCGAACCGTTTTTCTGAAGCCGATCAGCCGGGACGGCACCGAGCGCGGCCGCTCTAGCGACCGACCGCGATCGCCTGCCACTCCACGAACTCCGCCAGCCCGTGCGAGCCGTACTCGCGGCCGAGCCCGCTCGCCTTGAACCCGCCGAACGGAGCGTTCCCGTGCCGCGGCGCGCCGTTGACGTGGAAAGTGCCGGTCCGCACCGCACGCGCGATCTCGACCCCGTGCTCGGCGTCGGCCGTCCACACGCCGCCGCTCAGCCCGTAGTCGGAGTCGTTCGCGAGCCGGATCGCCTCGTCCTCGGTGTCGAACGGGATCACCACGAGCACCGGCCCGAAGATCTCCTCCCGCGCGATCCGCATGTCGTTCGTGACGTCGGCGAACACTGTCGGGCGCACGTAAAACCCGTTCGCCAGTTCGGGATTCGCGAGCGGCTCGGCGCCGCCCGCCGCGATCCGCGCACCCTCCTCGACGCCCAACCGCAGGTACGACAGCACGCGCTCGTACTGGTCGCGGCGCACGATCGGCCCGACGAAGGTGTCCGGCTTCGCCGGGTCGCCGACTACGAGTCCGTCGGCCATTTCCGCGAGCGCGGCCACGACCTCGGCGTACCGCTCGCGCGCGGCGAAGATCCGCGTGTGGGCCACGCACATCTCGCCGTTGTTGGCGAACGTCGCGGTCCGGATCCCTTCGGCCACGGTCTTCGGGTCCGCGTCCGCGAGCACGATCGCCGCGGACTTTCCGCCGAGCTCCAGCCCGACACGTTTGAACTGTTCTCCCGCGAGCGACGCGATCCGCCGTCCGGCCGCCGTCGAGCCGGTGAACGAAATCTTGTCCACGCCAGGGTGCGTCACCAGGTACTCGCTCACGTCGCGGTCCGCCGCGAACACGCTCACCACGCCGTCGGGGAATCCCGCCTCGGCGAAGATCTCCGCCAGCACCATCGCGTCGAGCGGGGTTTCCGGGGCCGCCTTCAGCAGCACCGGGTTGCCCGCCAGCAACGCCGGGATCAGCTTCACCAGCGCGGCCGAATGCGGCGAGTTCCACGGGATCACCGCCGCCACCACGCCGACCGGCGCGGCGCGCACGATCGTCCGGTTGCCGGCCTCGTCGGTCAGCGTCTCCTCCCAGGCGAACTCGCGCGCGGTCTCGAGCCACGCGGCCGTGCGCTCGGGAAGGTTGTGCTGAGTCCAGCCGGTGAACCAGCTCGGCGAGCCGTTCTCCGCGGTGATCAGTTCGGCGATTTCGTCGGCTCGGGCGGCGTGGAGTTCGTTGAACCGCTCGACCAGGCGCAGGCGCTCGGCTAACGGAGTTCTCCCCCACGGTTCGAGCGCCCGCCGAGCCGCCGCCACCGCACGGTCGACGTCCGCCGTCGAAGCCTTCGGCGCGGTGCCCACCAGCGCCCGGTCGTGCGGCGATCGGACTTCGAAGGTGTCGGTCGTCGCGGGCTCGGTCCAGCGGCCGCCGAGGAAGAGCTGGTCGTAGGTACGCATCAGGATCTCCTGCCGAAGAGTTAACGGAACACTGCTCTCTTGTTCTCGAAGTTAACAGGACGCTGTTCTTTTAGCAAGAGAGCAGTGTCCTGTTACACTGCGAGGCGTGTCCGACTTCCAGCGCGCCCGCAGCCCCGAGCAGGTGGAAGCCCGCCGCGAGGCGATCCTCGACGTGGCCGAAGAGCTGATGACGGAGTCGTCCGTCGGCGAAATCAGCATGCGCGAACTGGCCCGCCGGGTAGGCCTGTCGGCGTCGAACGTCGCGCGCTACTTCCCCACGCGGGAGGCCGTCTACCTGGAGGTGCTCGACCGTGCCCGCGGCGCGTGGCTCGACTCGCTCACCCTCGACGGCGATCTCTCGGAGGTCGCCGCGACCATCGCCGCTTCCCTAGCCGCGCGGCCAATCCTGTGCGAACTGATCAGCGTGCTGGCGAACGTGCTGGAGCGGAATGTCTCGACGGAGATCGCGCTGGACTACAAGCTGCGGTCGGCGAAGCACAACGCCCGCACCGCCGACCTGCTGCACGCCGCGCTGCCCGGCCTTTCCGCGGAGACCGCGCAAGAACTGTCGGCCGCGATCTTCATGTTCACCGCGGGAATGTGGCCGCTGGCGCACCCGAACGAAGCGGTCCGGGAAGCCATCAAGGATCCTCGCCTCGCCGGCTCCCGCCTCGACTTCGAGAACCGGTTGCGCCGGTTGATCGTCGTGCTGACGCTTGGCTACCAGGAAGCTAGGCGTCGAACCGGCCAGTGAGCAGGAACTCGTCGAACCGCGCCCGGTACGGCGCGAGGTCGATCCCCTGCTCGCCGAGCCATTCGTCCGAGTAGTACGTGTTCGCGTACCGCTCGCCGCCGTCGCACAGCAGCGTCACCACCGAGCCCGCCTGGCCGTCCGCCAGCATCCGCGAGATCAACTGGAACGCGCCGTACAGGTTGGTTCCGGTCGAGCCGCCCGCCCAGTGTCCGGTGCGGTCGCGCAGCAAGCGGATCGCCGCCAGGGAACCGGCGTCGGGCACCTGGAACATCTCGTCGATCACGCCGGGCACGAAAGACGGTTCGCAGCGCGGCCGTCCGATGCCTTCGATCCGCGACGGCATGCCGGTCGCGTAGTCGGCCGCGCCGGTTTCCCACGCGCCGTAGAACGACGAGTTTTCCGGGTCCACCACGCAGATCTTCGTGGTGTGCCGCTTGTACCGGACGTAGCGGCCGAACGTCGCGCTCGTCCCGCCGGTGCCCGCACCGACGACGATCCACGACGGCACCGGATGGCGTTCGGCGCGCATCTGCGCGAACACCGATTCGGCGATGTTGTTGTTGCCGCGCCAGTCGGTCGCGCGCTCGGCGTAGGTGAACTGGTCGAGGTAATGCCCGTTGCACTCGGCGGCAAGCCGCTCGGCCTCCGGGTACATCGCCGGGGCCGCGTCGACGTAATGGCATTCGCCGCCGTAGAACTCGATGAGCGCGATCTTTTCCTTGCTCGTCCGCCGCGGCACGACGGTCACGAACCGCAGGCCGAGCATCCGCGCGAAGTACGCCTCGGACACCGCCGTCGAGCCGCTGGACGCCTCGACCAGCACGGTGTCCGGGCCGATGTGCCCGTTGACCAGGCCGTACAGGATCAGCGAACGCGCGAGGCGATGCTTGAGCGAGCCGGTCGGGTGCACCGACTCGTCCTTCAGGTAAAGGTCGATACCCCATTCCGGCGGCAGCGGGAAAACGTGCAGGTGGGTGTCGGCGCTGCGGTTGGCGTCGGCCTCGATGATCCGGACTGCTTCGCGGACCCAGGCGCGGCTGTGCGGTTTGCTCATGCTGCGGAATCGTCGGCCGAGGTCTCGCCGCGCAGCTGCGAACGCAGCTGGGCACGAGCACGCGCGCGGGATTCGTTGCGCTTGGCCAGACCAGCCGTCACGCGCTGGTTCAGGCCGCGCAGGAGCAGCAGGCCAAGCGGAAGGCCGACGACGAGGCCGATCAGCAAAGAGACCAGCAGCGGCACGCCGATCAGCGAAAGCACGACCGCGACCACCGCGACGAGCGCGAACCGCGCGATCAAGTACACCGTCAGGTCACGGGGAAGGTGGTCCGGTGTCTCGCTCACACCGAAACAGGCTACGCCCCGCTCGGCGAGTCCTCGTCCAGGCCCGCGTTGTTGGGGCGGCCCTCGAACCGGGTGGAGAGCACCACCGTCGTGTTGGTGCGGCCGACGCCGGGGATGCGGCGCAGCCTGCCGAGGGTGAGCTCCAGCTCGTCGACCGTCGAAACCCGCACCTTTACTACGAAGGCCTCGTCGCCCGCGACCGCGTAACAGCTCTCCACCTCGGGCAGTTCGCCGAGCGAAGCCGCGACGTCCTCGTCGGTGGCGGTGTCGGTGGGATGGATGCCGACCAGCGCGGTGACGCCGAGTCCGACCGTGTTCGGGTCGACCATCGCGTGGTATCCGGTGATCACGCCCGCCGCCTCGAGTTTCCCGACGCGTTCGTGCACCGACGACGCGGAGAGCCCCACCGTCCGGCCGAGGTCGGCGTAGGTAGCCCGGCCGTTGGCCCGCAGCTCGGCGATGATCTTCCGGTCCAGCTGATCCACCGGCTCATTATGCGGCGCGTCCCCGCGACCGGCTCATCCCGGTAGGCCCCGGAATGTCTCCTGCGTCACAGCAACCTCAGCGCCGGACGCCGCCCAGACTCGGCCTTTGCTTGGTCTTTACCCGAATCTCGCCGCAGCTGATCGGAAAATACCTGGTCAGCGGGACGCGAGCGGGCCCCGAGCGATCCTGAGAATCTGCTGAGTTATGTCCCTTTTGCACTTTAAGGGCTCTTTACCCAAGGACAACCGTTCGAGTACCCGACGGGTGAAGTGCCACGATTGCCGCGTTGGCCACCCGGGCGCGACGGGCGAAATCGCCCGATGCCCCCGGTATAGCAAGTTGGGCGTTAAGGAGGCGGAAAATGACCGCAACCATGGGCGGACGGTTGCTCACCCCGGGTGAGGTGGCCGCTCTGTTCCGGGTGGACCCGAAGACCGTGACCCGCTGGGCCACCGCGGGCCGGATCGGCTCGATCCGGACGCCGGGCGGGCACCGCAGGTTCCGCGAGTCCGAGGTGAACGACCTTCTGGCCGAGCTCACCACGGACGCGAGCGAGCCGACCCGCAAGATCTGACCAGCGGGTCTCGAACACGCCGAAGGGTCGTGACTGGCAAGGGGTGCCTCCCGCATCGCTTGCCGGTCACGACCCTTCGCCGCGTTCCGGCCAGTCCCGTAACGTTCTCCGCGACCACCACCCGAGATCGCGATCTCGGCGCCACGGCGGAAGCCGGGGCGGTCGAATACCGCTAATCTGGGGAGCCAGCACGACGGAAGGACCCGGGCATGATTCCTTTGCTCGCAGCGGTGGGCGCGATCACCATCGCCGTTCTGTTGTGGCGGGCACTCGGCGCGCAGCGGATCAGCGTCCCGCAGCGCCGCCCGGCCGTCGCTCCCGACGACGATCCCGAATTCCTGCGCAAGCTCTCCGAACAGCAGCGCAACCGCCCAACGGACGAGAACGACTCCTGAGACCCGGGCTCGCCACCACCCGAGATCGCGCCGGTTTCTGGACTGAGCGATGCGACCGGCTCCGAGGCCGGGCGAATCGGGAGGGAAGAAACCGGCTGCCCGGCGGAGCCGGGGGAATCAAGCTCTGCCGTTGAACCCGTCCGCGACCGTCGCCGCCAGTTCCAGCAGCGCTAGCCGGGTGTCTCCGCCCAAGCGCTCCAGCTCGATCTCCGCGCCCTCTTCCAGGTGCGCGTCGAACGGGATCCGGCACACCGAGCGCACCTTCGCGCCGAAGTGCGCGGCCAGCTTGTCCAGATCGACCGAACTGCCCTTCGGGCGCACCGAGTTGATCACCACGACCGAGCGTTTCACCAGGTCGCCGTAGCCGTGCGCCTCGAGCCAGTCCAACGTCGCCGATGCGCTGCGGGCCCCGTCGACCGAACCGGAGGACACCACGACCAGCGAGTCCGCGACGTCGAGGACGCCCTTCATCGCCGAGTGCATCAAACCGGTGCCGCAGTCGGTGAGCACGATGTTGTAGAAGTGCTCGAGCAGGTTGACCGTGCGCCGGTAGTCGTTCTCGGAGAACGCCTCCGACACCGCCGGATCCTGTTCGCTGGCCAGGATTTCCAAGCGGCTCGAACCCTGCGACGTGTACGACCGGACGTCGCTGTAGCGCGTGATCTTGTCCGCGTCGCGCAGCAGGTGCCGCACGGTCGCGGTGGTCTCGATGGCGATCTTCTGCGACAGCGTCCCCCGGTCCGGGTTCGCGTCCACCGCCACCACCCGGTCGCCGCGCAGAGACGCGAAGGTCGCGCCGAGCGTGGTCGTGGTCGTGGTCTTGCCGACGCCGCCCTTGAGGCTCAGCATCGCGATCTTGTAGCACCCGCGCAGCGGCTGGTTGACCCGCGCGATCAGCTCGCGCCGGCGCGTGTCCGCCGGGCTCTCCCCCGGGTTGATCAGCTTGCCGCTGCCCAGGTACACCGCCTTGCGCCAGCCGGACTGCGGCGTGCGCTTCTGCTGTTTCACCAGGTGCGCGGTGGCCAGCTCGTCCGCGCTGGACGCCGGCTGCGGCAGTCCCCCGGCAGGAGCGCCCGGCACGGGAACCGCGCCCGGAGCGGGAACCGGCGTACCGGCCGGAGCCGCGGGCGGCTGCTGGTACCCGGGCGGGGCGGCGTGCTGCGGCTGGTGCGGCTGCGCGGGGGGCTGCAGCGGCGGCAGGTTCTGGTCGTAGTGCGGCTGGTAGCCGCCCGGCTGCGGCAGCGGCTGGTACGCGCCCTGCGGCGGCGGGTCGACGACCTGCGTCGGCTGCGCGTCGTACGGCCCGGTGCCGGGATGCGGCGTCGAGTCGGTGCGTTCCTCGGAGAACATGGCAGCCGGTTCCTGGGCCTGCTCGGACTGCTGTTCCCCGGCAGTCTCTTCACTGGGTCCGGTCACCGTTGCCAACCTCCCGGGTACGTCGAAGGGCCCCTGGTGACGACGGTAGTCGCCCGAGGCGCGGTCCGGGCGGTGGACCCCCGGCTCAGCTCACTCCGGCGTAGGAATGCAGTCCGACGGTCACCAGGTTGACGAAGAACAGGTTGAAGATCGTCGCGGCGAACCCGACGATGTTGATCACCGCCGCGCGGGTCCCTCGCCAGCCCGCGGTGGCCCGGGAGTGCAGGTATGCCGCGTAGATGACCCACGCGATGAACGCGACGGTCTCCTTCGGGTCCCAGCCCCAGAACCGGCCCCACGCCGCCTCGGCCCACACCGCGCCGCACAGCACGCCGAAGGTGAAGATCGGGAACGCCACGATGGTGGCGCGGTAGGCGATGCGGTCGAGCACGTCAGCCGCGGGCAGCTTCGGGCCGAACCCGGCGAACTTGGCCGGGTTGCGGTCGTGCGCGGTGCGGAAGAGGTACAGCACGCTCGCCACGCCCGGCACCAGGAACACGCCGGAGCCGATGATCGCGGCGGACACGTGGATCACGAGCCAGTAGGACTGCAGCGCGGGCACGACCGGCGCGGCCACCGTGTACAGCATCGTGCCGTTGATGAACATCAAGATCACGACGGGCAGCAGCAGGAAGCCGGTGAGGTGGCGGACCGGGAACTTCTTGATCACCACGAGCCACGCGACGACGGTGATGAAGGTGACCGCCATGCCGTACTCGTACATGTTGCCCCACGGCGCGCGGTGCACCGCGAGTCCGCGCAGCACGATCGCCGACAGCTGCAGCAGCGCGCCCAGCACGAGCAGCGCCGCGCCCATCCGGCCGATCCGCTCCGCGCGGCCGACCGCGCGCGGGGCTTCGGGCTCGGCCGGGACGTCGCCGTCCTCGATCCCGGCGTCGTCGGAGTCAGGCCCGCCCGCGCCGACCAGCACGCGCTTGCGGCTGCGCTCGGCGGCGAGACGGCCCTTCGCGCCGAATGCCTGCTCGAAGAGCGTGAACAGCAGCGCCAGCACGTAAATCGCCACTGTCGTCGTGTACAGCAGATCGCTGTACTGCGAGAGAGTCTCGTTGATCTCCATGCCTCAGCTGCCCTTCCGGCCCGTGACCAGCCGTTCGCTGATCCGCTGGAATTCCTCGCCGTATCCGGCTTGATCCGTGCGCGCGAGCCCCGCGACCTCGATCACGGTACTCGCGCTCTCGTCCTTGCCCGGCCGTACCCGCACCCACACGCGACGCCGCTTGACCAGCAGCGACGCCCCGAGTCCGGCGAACATCACGATCGCGAAGCCGAGCACGTAGCCCTGCGTCGGATCGTGCGAAATCTGCAGGTTGACCCACTTGTTGACGCCGTCGAAACGGACCTTCGTACCGTCGTCGAGCGTCAGTTCCTGGCCGACCGCGAGGTTCTTGCGGGCGACCCGCTTCAGCCTGCCGTCCTGGACGCGGGACTGGTCGACCGAGAACACCGACTGGCCGCGGCCCGCGTCGAGGCCGAGGTCGCCGCGCAGCACGTCGACCGCGACCATCGGGTTGTTCAGCTGCGGCGCGGTCGAGGTGAGCACGCCGCCGTGGATGAACGAGGACGGCGCGAAGAGGCCGGTGATCGCGAGCTGCTTGGTGCGCCGCTGGACCTCGTCGGTGACGCCGGGCTGGTCGAACTTCGTCGCGCCCTCCGACAGCATCGTGGCCGAGTTGGTGAACATCCACTGGGTGTTCTGGGTGCGCTTCTCGCCGTTCGGGAAGGTCACCGTGAACTGCGGCGAATAACCGTTGCCCAGCAGGTAAACCCGGTCGCCGACGGTGCGCAGCGGTTCGTTGACCTCGAGGTCGTAGGGCTTCCACGTGCCGGTCTGCAGGTCTTCGCCGGACTGGTACTCGATGTGCGAGTGGTAGTAGTCTGCCTGGTTCGTGGCGGTGTAGCGGGCGGTGAAGTCGTTGACCTTCACGCAGAACGGGTCGAGGTCGGTGCCGTCGACGCGCAGGCCGGCCTCGAACGAGTCGTAGTTGTAGATGCCCGAGTTGCAGAACTGGCCGCCGTTGGCCTGCACGATGACCTGGCCTTCGTAGCTGTAGAGCTTGCCGAGGGCGAAGAAGATGATCAGGCCGAGCATGCCGAAGTGGAAGAGCAGGTTGCCGGTCTCGCGCAGGTAGCCGCGTTCGGCCGAGACGCTGAACCCGCCGCCGTCCTCCTCGCGCTCGACGCGCCGCCAGCCGGACAGCTGCTTGCGCACGTCCTCGCGGATCGTCTCCGGCGTGCGCGCGGTGCGGGCGATCCGGTGGTGCGGCATACGCGCGAGATTGCGCGGCGTCAGCACCGGCTTGGCCCGCATCTGCTTGAGGTACTCGAAGCTGCGCGGCGTGAGGCAGCCGATCAGCGAGATCATCAGCAGGATGTAGATCGCGGAGAACCAGACGCTGGAGTAGACGTCGTAGAACTCCAGCTTGTCGAGCAGCGAACCCCACCAGCCGTGCGCGCTGATGTACTCGTCGACCTTCGGCGCGTTCAGCCGCCGCTGCGGCAGCAACGCGCCGGGCAGCGCGGCGAGCGCCAGCAGGAACAGCAGCACCAGCGCGGTGCGCATGGAGGTCAGGCCGCGCCAGGTGTTGCGCAGGAAAGCCAGGAACTGCTTGGCCGCGGACGGGCGGTACGGCTGCGGGTTCTTCGGGGGCGCTTCGGTAGTGGTCACAGCGGCAGCTCGAGATCGGAGGCGACGGAGTTGCGGAGCCAGCCCATGACGTCTCCCCACAGCCCGGTGACCAGCAGGATGCCGACCACCATCAGCAGCGCCCCGCCGAAGATCTGCACGCGGCGGCCGTTGCGGCGGAGCCAGTCGGTGGCGCGCACGGCCCAGCGGGCGCCGAGCGCGATCAGCAGGAACGGGACGCCGAGGCCGAGGCAGTAGACGAGCACCAGCACGTACCCGCGAACCGCGGCCCCGCCGGTCGCGCTGGCGAGACTGGTGACGGCCGAGAGCGTCGGCCCGATGCACGGCGTCCAGCCGAGTCCGAACACCGCGCCGAGCACCGGCGCGCCCCACAGCCCGCCGCCGGGCACGTGGTGCGAGCGGACCTCGCGCTGCAGCCCCGGGATCCAGCCGATGAAGACAAGCGCCATGAGGATGGTGAGGACGCCGCCGATGCGCTGCAGCAGATCCTCGTTGACCAGCAAGGTGTTCGCGAGCCAGACCAGCGTGCCCATGGTCGCGACGAACACCGCGGTGAACCCGAGCACGAACAGCCCCGCCGCGCCGAGCACGGCGTAGCGGCCCTTCTTGCGTTCCTCGCCGTCGCGCACCGCCGGGGCGTCTGCGCCGACGAGAGCCGCGAGGTAGGCCAGATACCCGGGCACGAGCGGCACCACGCACGGCGACGCGAACGAGATGGCCCCGGCCACCAGCGCGACACCCGCGGCGAGCAGCAGCGGCCCGGAGAGCGCCAGCTCGGACACGGAGTTCACGCACTTGAGAGTAGGCAGTGAGCTGGACGTGAGGCGGGCGGGGCCCGCTCACAGGACCTACGCCACAGCGGGGCCGGGACCATGGTCCTAGCGCCCCAATGCCACATTGGGTGCGTCAGACGCACCCAATGCCACATTGGGTGCGTCACATGCACCCAATGTGGCATTGGGGCGGAGCTGAGCGGGCTGGCGCGGAGCGAGGACCGTGGCCGGGTCTCGTGAGTGGCAATCGCGGTTCTAACCGGGATTGCCACTCACGAGGTCACTTCTCCGCGCTGAGCCGCTGCACCACCGGAACCAGGTCCGAAGCCAGCACCTGCCGCAGGAACACCGCCGCCACGCGGTGCTGTTTGTCCAGCACCAGCGTCGACGGGATGATGTTGCGCGGGTACCCCGCCAGCTGCAGCAGCACGCGCCCGGACGGGTCCCAGATCGACGGGTACGTCAGGCCGCGGTCGCGGACGAAGTCCTGTGCCACGTCGCGGGCCGGGTCGCGGACATCGAGGCCGATCACCTGGGCGCCGAGCGGGGCGATCTGCTTGCTCGCGGTCTCCAGTTCGGGCGCTTCGGCGCGGCACGGGCCGCACCACTGGCCCCACAGGTTGATCACCAGCGCCTTGCCGGGAAAGTCTTCGATCGAGAGCTGTTTGCCCTCGTGCATCAGGTCGTCGCCGGCGAGCGTCGGGGCTTTCTGACGTTCGTTCTCCGGGTAGCTGATGTCGACCTTGCCACCGGGCGAGACGAAGGTGAAGGTGCCGCCCGAGACGACCGCGTCCTTGCCGGTCGAGCAGCCCGTCACGACCAGCGCGGCGGCCATCAGCATCCCGAGCAGCCGGCGTTTCATGCGCCGGTCACCTTGGGGTCAGTGGTGCCCGCGGGTTCGCTGTAGACGATCTCCAGCAGCTCTTCGCCGTCGAACACCAGGCTGGTGAGCGACGCCAGCGAGCACTGCCGCTGCCGCGGGTCGTGCCACAGCCGCTTCGCTTCCAAGAAGCGGCGAAGCGTCCAGATCGGCAGCTGATGCGACACACACAGCGCTTCGCGCCCTTCGGCCTTTACGCGCGCACGGTGCACCGCGCCGAGCATGCGGTGTGCGATCTCGACGTACGGTTCGCCCCACGACGGCTTGAACGGGTTCACCAGGTGCGGCCACGCTTTCGGCTGCCGCAGCGCGCCGTCGCCCACGGCTACGCGCTGGCCTTCGAAGACGTTCGCCGCTTCGATGAGACCTTCGTCCGTGGCGATGTCGAGACGGTGCGCGCCCGCGATAGGCGCCGCGGTCTCCTGCGCACGCTGAAGAGGCGAAGCGACGACGTACGCGAGGTCATGCCCAGCGACCGCCTCGGCGACCGTGAGCGCCTGACGCTGCCCGCGCTCCGACAGCCGGAAGTTCGGCAGCCGCCCGTAGAGGATCTTCTCCGGGTTGTGGACTTCGCCGTGCCGCAGCATGTGGACGACGGTGGTCACGGCTTAACCGCCTCAGCCGCCGCGCGCGCCGCTGCGGGCAACGCAGCTTCGATGACGGCGAACGCTTCGTCGTCCATCGCGGCGTTCACGAACCATGCCTCGTACGCGCTCGGCGGCGGGTACACGCCTGCTTCGAGCAGCGCGTGGAAGAAAGCCGGGAAGCGCCACGTCTCAGTGACCTGCGCGTCCGCGTAGTTGCGTACGGGCTTGTCGGTGAAGAAGACGCTCACCAGGTTGCCCGCGAACTGCACAGTGTGCGTGACGCCCGCTTCGCTGAGCGCCTTGTCGAAAAGCCCGCCGAGACGCTTCGCGTTGGCGTCGAGCTTCGCGTACACAGCGTCGTCGGCTTCGCGCAGCGCGGTGAGACCGGCGGCGACCGCCACTGGGTTACCGGACAGCGTGCCCGCCTGATAGACGGGACCGCCGGGCGCGAGCTTCGCCATGATGTCCGCGCGACCGCCGAACGCCGCCGCGGGCAGCCCGCCCGACATCACCTTGCCGAACGTGTAGAGGTCGCCGGCCACACCTTCGAGGCCGAACCAGCCAGCGCGCGAAACGCGGAAGCCGGTCATCACCTCGTCCATGATCAGCAGCGCGCCGTTTTCGTGCGCGATGTCCCGCAATGCGGCGTTGAAGCCGGCGTCCGGCGGAACCGCGCCCATGTTGCCCGCGGCCGCTTCGGTGATCACCGCGGCGATCTGGCCCTCGTTCTCCGCGAAGGACTTCCGGAGCGCGTCAAGATCGTTGTACGGCAAGACAATCGTGTCCGCGGCCTGCGCACCGGTGACACCCGGCGAAGTCGGCAGGCCGAGTGTCGCGACACCGGAACCCGCTTCGGCGAGCAGCGCGTCGACGTGGCCGTGGTAGCAGCCGGCGAACTTCACGATCTTGGCGCGGCCGGTGAAACCGCGGGCCAGCCGGATGGCGCTCATCGTGGCTTCGGTGCCGGAGTTGACCAGCCGGACCTGCTCGACCGGGCCGACCCGGCCGATGATCTCCTCGGCGAGTTCGACCTCGCCGATCGTCGGCGTGCCGAAGGAAAGCCCGTGCTCCGCGGCCGCGCGGGCGGCGGCCACCACCTTCGGGTGCGCGTGCCCGAGGATCATCGGGCCCCACGAGGAGACGAGGTCGACGTAGCGGTTGCCGTCGGCGTCCCACAGATACGGGCCTTCGCCGCGGACCATGAACCGCGGCGTGCCGCCGACCGAGTTGAAGGCGCGCACCGGCGAGTTCACCCCGCCCGGAACGGCCGCCTTGGCGCGTGCGAACCATGCTTTGGACTGCTCGGTGCCAGTGCTCACCGTCCCAGTCTTGCAAATCCTCCATCCGGGTGTCGGCGGCGCCCAAGCTGCCACCCGATTGCCACCCGGCACACCGGCGCACTCGCTCTTAAGATGGGCGCGCATGGACGGGGCGAGCCATGGAGGAGACGTGACGGCGCCCACACACCGCCGGAACCCGTGGCTGATGCTCGCGGTGTTCTTCGGGCTGGTCGGCGTCATCGCGCTGGTAGGAGCGCTGGCCGCGACGACCGCGCCGGACGCCTACAACCGGTACGTGCTGCCGGAGTGGGCCCCGCCCTCGTCGCTGTTCAGTCCGGTGTGGACGGTTCTGTACATCGTGCTCGCCGTCGCGGGCTGGACTTATTGGCGCACCGACGGCGAGAACCAGGGCTTCGCCGCGTACGGCATCGGCCTGCTGTTCAACCTGATGTGGATCTCGCTGTTCTTCGCCGGCGGTTCCACGCAGGTCGCGTGTGTGGACATCGTGCTGCTCGATTTCACCGTGATCGTGACGATCGCGCTGTTCTACCGCCGGTCCCGCGTCGCCGCGTTGCTGCTCGTGCCGTATCTGGCGTGGCTGCTCTACACGACCGCGCTGAACGTCGCGATCATCGCGCTCAACGACGTTCCCTAACGACCCGGCTGCGCCACGATCGCCTGCGCGGTCACCGAACCGTCCGATCCGGTGCGGCCCTGGACGGTCACCGTCTGTCCCGGTTTGAGGTCGCTGAGCTTGCCCGGCTGGGTCACGCCGACCGTCGTGCTGTCCGAAGTGGACACTGTGACTTCGCTGCCCTGCATGGTCTTCACCGTCACCGTGCTGCCGTCGACCTTCTCCACGGTGCCGACCGTCCCGCGGCCGCCTGCCGAACGTCCGCCGAAGCTCGGCCCCTGTTGCCCGTCCGCCGCAGCAGGACGGGCGCTGGAAGTACTGCTCGACGGGCCGAACGCCGCGTGCGTCCACGCGCCGCCGGCGAACGCCAGCGCCAGCACGAGCAACCCGGCGAGCACCAGCGTCGGCTTGCCGAACGGCCGTGCGACCTGCTTCAACTCAGCGGTGAGATCACCTTGGACAGCGGGCTCGGCGATGAGGTCTTCCGGACGGGCGGGCTCCTCCGGAGGAGTCGGAATGGGCTGGGTGGTCGACGCGGACATGACGCTCCTACTCGTGCCGGAGGGCGTCGATCGGCCGCAGCCGCGAAGCCCGGTTCGCCGGGAAACTGCCGAAGAAAAGCCCGATCAGGGCGGACACCGCGAACGCGAGCGCGATCGACGACGGCACCACCACCGGCTGGATTCCGGCGATGCTGAACCGGCTGCCGACCACTCCGATCAGCACGCCGAGCAGTCCGCCGAACAGGCTGAGCATGGTCGCCTCGGCGAGGAACTGGCCGAGGATCGCCGCGCGCGGCGCGCCGATCGCCTTGCGGATGCCGATCTCGCGGATCCGCTCGGTGACCGTGACGAGCATGATGTTCGTGACGCCGATCCCGCCGACCAGCAGCGAGATCGCCGCGACCGCGCCGAGCAGCACGGTGAACGTCTGGATCGCCGAGGTCCGGGTCTGCAGCAGTTGCGCGGAGTTCTGGATCTGGAAGTCCGGGTTGGCCGAGGCCCGGATGCCGTGCCGGGCGTCGAGAATCGCGGTGACCTCGGCTTGGGCCAGCCCGATCGAATCGGCGGTGGTCGCCTGCACGGCGATCTGGTTCAGTCCGCCGTAGCCCGCGAGCGAGTTCTGGACCGCGCTGATCGGGGCGATCGCGACGTCGTCGGCGTTCTGCAGCCCGGTGCTGCCTTTCGTTTGCAGCACGCCGATCACGGTGAACTGGATGCTGTTGATCAGCACGTTCTTGCCGACCGGCTCGCCCGCGCCGAAGATCGATTGCGCGGTCGTCGGCCCGAGCACGACGACCTTGCGCGCCTGCGTCACGTCCTCGGCGCTGAACAGCTGACCGTCGGCGATCTGGCGGTTCGTGGTGGTGAAGTAGCTGGGCTCGGTGCCGACAACGCTCGACACGTCGTAGGAGGTCTGCCCGTACGTCGCGGTCGCGCTGGTGTTCACCACTGGCGCGGCCGCCTTGACGTCCGGCGCACCCACCGGGTCGATCAGCGCGTGCGCGTCCTGCACGGTGAGCGGACGGACCTGACTGGTCTGCCCGCCGCCGCGCACCGGCGACACGTTGACCACGTCGGTGCCGAGGCCCTGAATGCTCGCGGTGATCGCCGCCGAAGCGCCGTTTCCCACTGCCACCAGCAAGATCACCGACGCGACGCCGATGGTGATGCCGAGCGTGGTGAGCACCGAACGCAGTTTGTTCGAGGCGAGCCCGCGCACCGCGAACCGCATGATCTCGACGAAGTTCACGCGACCACCCCGGTGCGTACCTCGTCCGACACGATCCGCCCGTCGCTGACCCGCACGACACGGTGCGCGTGCTGCGCGACCTCGTCCTCGTGCGTGATCACCACGACCGTGCGGCCGAGTGCGTTGAGCCGGTCGAAGACGCCGAGGACGTCGACAGTGCTTGCGTGGTCGAGGTTTCCGGTCGGTTCGTCGGCGAGCAGCAACGCCGGTCCGCCGACCAGCGCCCGCGCCACCGCGACGCGCTGCTGCTGGCCGCCGGACAGTTCGTTCGGCAGATGCTTGGCCCGATCGGTGAGCCCGACCATCTCCAGCGCGGCGAGCGCACGGCGTCGCCGCTCCCCGCGCTTGAGTCCGCTGTAGACCATCGGTAGTTCCACATTGGACAGTGCACTGGTGCGCGGTACGAGATTGAACGACTGGAAGATGAAGCCGATCTTTCGGTTGCGCAGCAAGGCAAGCTGACGTTCGTTGAGATCGGCGACGGAGAATCCGTCCAGCAGGTACCGGCCCGAGGTAGGCGTGTCGAGACAGCCGAGCATGTTCAGCAGCGTCGATTTCCCGGATCCGGACGCGCCCATGATCGCCACGTACTCGCCCGGCCACACCTGCAGCTCGACCCCGCGCAGCGCGTGCACCGCGGTTTCCCCGCTGCCGTAAGTCTTGCGCAGTCCGGAGACCGCGATCACCGGCTTCATCCCCGGCCCCCGACGCCGCCTTGACGGCCACCGCCGAGCCCGCCCTGCTGACCGCCGCCGAACCCGCCAAGACCGCCCGTGCCGCCCCGCTGCTGGCCATTGGACCCACTCGACGTCGTCGGCGACGCAGCCGTGAGCACCACGCTGTCGCCTTCGCTGAGCCCGGACTTGATCTCCACAGTGGACTCCCCGCGCACGCCGACCTCGACCTGCCGCGAAACCGGCTGCCCGTTCTGCTCCACGGTGACCACGTTCGTCGTCCCGGTGGTCCGCACCGCCGCGGCCGGAACGCTCAGCACGCCATCGGCTTCCGCGACCGTGATCACGACGCTCGCCGACTGTCCGGGCCGCAGCCCCGACGGCGGATTCGACAACGCCAGCTTCGCGCCGTAACTGACGACGTTGCTGCTCGTGGTCGGCGTGAGGTCAATGCTGGAAACGGTCGCCTGCAACGGCTGGTCCGGAGTCGCGTTCAAGGTCACGGTGGCTTTCTGACCGGTTTTGACCTTGCTCACGTCAATTTCCGCCACCGAAGTATTGACGACAAGATTGCCCATGTCGGTGATGTCGATAAAGCCGGTGCTGCTACTACTGCTGCTGGACGACGACTGTTGCCCGGATTGGCCGCCAGAACCGGAACCGGAACTGGACGACGCCCCTGCCGAACTGGTGCTGGAATTGGACCCGCTGCCCGTTTGCTGCCCGACCGTCCCGTTGATCGCGGTAATCGTTCCCGCGCCCGGCGCGGTCAATGTGGTGGCGGAGAGCGCTGTTTCCGCGTTGTCGACGTCCAGCTGCGCTTGATCCACTTTGGCCTGAAGCGACGCGGTGCTGCTCTGCGCCTGAGTCGCGGTCTGGTTCGCGGGCGGATTGTCCTCCGCCGTCGTCAGGTTGTCCTCGGCGACCGCGAGATTGGCCTTGGCGACCTGAAGTTGTTTGCTCGCCTGGGAAGAGTCGACAGTGGCGAGCTTCTGCCCGGCGCTCACGACGTCGCCGACCTTCACGTCGATGCTCGTGACCTTGCCGGACGTCGTGAAGTTCGCGACGCCGGTGTACGTGCTCGCGATCGTGCCCGCCGCCGAAACGGTCTGGGAAACGTTCGCGCGCCGGACCGGCGTGGTCCGGGTTTGCGCCTGCGCGGTGGAACTGGCCGGCGAAAAGGCCTGATAAATCCCGAAAGCCGCGCCGCCGAGCAGGACGACAAGGACTCCGTTGATCACCCAGGTTCGTGTGCGCAGCCGCGTCATGGCCGCAAGACTGCGGGGCCCGGTTAGCAGTCAGCTGTTGGTTTCCTGTGGGACAGCTGTGTAATCAGTCCTTCTTCTTTTTGTGCTTCGCCCGCACCGCGAGCAGCAATTGCCGGACCGCGTCCACCACCAATACCGCCGACAGCGTGCCGAGCCCGAGCGCCCCGGCGATATGTCCGCCGAAGTACCGTTCCGAGATCAATTTCGTGCCGTCGCTCGCCGTGGTGGAGACCGTGACGACCCCGGCGTGCCACAGCGCGAACGCCGCCCACAGCACCAATCCGGCCACCACGACCTCGCCGAGCGCGACGAACGCGCGCCACGGCTGGTTGAGCTTCGTCTGCGGCTGTGTTTCCTCCGGCGGCCAAAGCCCGGCTCCGGTCGGCTGGGGTAGGTCGATCACGGGGTCCAGCCTTTCAGGTTCGCCGTCGTTCCGCGTCCCTCGTGGGGGTTCAGTTCCGGGAGTCATCGGCCTGCTCCTCGGGTCGGTTCTTCGCGGCCAGCTCCGCGAGCGCGGTCTTCAGCGCTTCGACGTCGCGGGCCCAGGCGAGCACCACCGTGCCGTCGTCCAACCCGACCGGCAACTCGTCGTACTTGCGCGGCACCGACCAGCCGCCGCCGAGCACCCGCGTCCCGACTGGCGCGCCGACGTCGGTCACCGAGACGATCCGCTCGGCGGCCAGCGTCTCCCGCCCCTGCCGCAGCCCCTCGGTGGTGACCTCGAGCGAGAGGAACCGGCGCCGCGCGTAAACCCAGGGCAGGGTCAGCGCGACCAGCGCGACACCGATCAGCACCCAGCCGACGACGTGCGTCGGCCCGCCGGTGGCCAGTTCGGCGAGCGCGCCCAGCAGCGCGAACAGCGGGCCCCAGATCAGCGTCGACCACCCGACGCCGGGCTCGGAGTACAGCGTCCTCGCCGCCATTACAGCTTCTTGCCGACCTTCGGGAAGTAGTCCGCCACCTTCGGCAGGTACAACAGGATCAGCATGACGATCAGCGCCAGCGACGAGACGAGCGCGAAGATGCTGCGGATCACCCCGAGTTCGAACACGATGCCGAGCACCGCCAGCAGCGTCGCGATGCTGCGTGCCGAACGCGTGCCCTCGCGGGCCTTCCAGGCGAACAGCACGAGCAGCGCACCGAAGCACAGCGCGCCGATCAACATGGCCCACACCAGTGTGTTGGCGTTGGCCTGCACCTGAGCGACGTCGACCTTCTGGCCTGCCTGCCGCACCTGCTCGATCGCGCGGTCGACCAGCTGCTGCTTGAGCAAGACGGTGACGACCTGCCCGGCCACCACGATCACCGCGGCCACGATGGCGAGCACGAACGCGACGTGCACCGGCGTCGGCGGCTTGGCCTTCGGCGCGATCTGCCCCGGCAGCACCGGATCCGGCGCGCGCCCGCGCTTGCGGCGCTCGTCGTCGGTGAGCCCGGAAAGATCGTCCGAGGTCACGCTGGCTGGCTTCGGGGTGTTCTCGTCCTTCTCGGCCACCCGAAAGACCCTACCCGGGCTCAGTCCAGCCAGGCCGCGGCCTCGGCCGCCCAGTAGGTCAGGATCATGTCCGCCCCCGCGCGGCGGATGGAGGTGAGCACCTCGAGGACAGTGCGCTCGCGCTCGATCCAGCCGTTCGCCGCGGCCGCCTCGACCATCGCGTACTCGCCGGAGATGTTGTACGCCGCGACGGGAACCGGCGAAATGTCGGCCGCCGCCTTGATGATGTCCAAATAGGACAGTGCAGGCTTGACCATGACCATGTCCGCGCCCTCGGCGAGGTCGAGTTCGAGCTCCCGCATCGCCTCGCGCGCGTTGCCGAGGTCCTGCTGGTAAGTCTTGCGGTCGCCCTTGAGCTGCGAGTCGACGGCCTCGCGGAAAGGCCCGTAGAACGCGCTGGCGTACTTGATCGAATAGGCGAGAATCGCGGTCTCGCTGTGCCCGACCTCGTCGAGCGCCCGGCGGATCACGCCGACCTGCCCGTCCATCATCCCGCTCGGCCCGAGCACGTGCGCCCCGGCTTCCGCCTGTGCGACCCCCATCTCGGCGTACAGCCGGAGGGTGGCGTCGTTGTCGACCACACCGTCCGCGTCGAGCACACCGCAGTGCCCGTGATCGGTGAACTCGTCCAAGCAGGTGTCGGCCATCAGCACGGTGGAGTCGCCGAGCTCGCTGCGCAGATCCCGCAACGCGACGTTGAGAATGCCCTTCTCGTCAACCGCGCCGGAGCCCTCCGGATCCCGCTTCTCCGGAATGCCGAAGAGCATGATCCCGCCAACCCCGGCGTTGACCGCCTCGACCGCGGCCTTGCGCAGAGTGTCGCGAGTGTGCTGAACAACCCCGGGCATGCTGGCGATCGGCCGCGGCGCGTCGAGACCCTCGGCCACGAACATCGGCAGAATCAACTGCCGTGGCCGCAACGTGGTCTCACCGACCAACCTGCGCATTGCCGGAGTAGTACGAAGCCTGCGGGGTCGCTGCTCAGGGAACACACATCCAAGGTACTCCCGCGCCTCCCCGGAAAGCCGTGAAGGGCTCCTTGAGGGAATCAGATTCCCGCAAGGAGCCCTTCACGGACAAAACCTCAGCTGCGCCGGGTGCGCTTGGCCTTCCGCGGCGGCGGCAACGCGCCCTCCGCACGAAGCCGCGCGGCGTGCTCGGCGAGAGCGTCCACCAAATGCGGCACGTCAGCCTTCTCCGGCTGAACATCCACCCGCAGACCGAATTCCACCGCGGTCTCCGCGGTCTTCGGCCCAATGCACGCGACCAACGTGCGCGTGTGCGGCTTCCCGGCGATGCCCACCAGGTTCCGCACGGTCGACGACGAGGTGAAGCAGACCGCGTCGAACCCGCCGGTCTTGATCATCTCGCGGGTCTCGGCTGGCGGCGGGGCGGCCCGGACGGTCCGGTAGGCCGTGACGTCGTCCACTTCCCAGCCCCGCTCGACCAGGCCGGCCGACAGGATCTCGGTGGCGATGTCCGCGCGCGGCAGCAGGACGCGGTTCACCGGGTCCAGCACGTCGTCGTACGGCGGGAACTCGGCCAGCAGGCCCTCGGACGACTGCTCGCCGGTCGGGACCAGCTCCGGGATGATGCCGAACGAGCGCACCTTCGCCGCGGTCGATTCGCCGACGCAGGCGATCTTCACGCCGGAGAACGCGCGCGCGTCGAGACCGAACTCCTCGAACTTCTCCCACACCGCGCGCACCGCGTTGGTGGAGGTGAAGACGATCCACTGGTAGCGGCCGTCGACCAGGCCCTTGACCGAACGCTCCATCTGCGCCGGGCTGCGGGGCGGCTCGACCGAAATCGTCGGGACCTCGTGCGAGGTCGCGCCGTGGCCGCGCAGCCGCTCGGCCATTTCGCCGGCCTGTTCCTTGGTGCGCGGCACCAGGACCTTCCAGCCGTACAGCGCCCGCGACTCCCACCAGGACAGCTTCGACCGCTGTCCGGCGGCCTGGCCGACCGTCACGACCAGCGGGCCGACCAGTTCGCCCGCGTCGTTCGCGACCGAGGCGAGGGTGGTGTCCAGCGTGCGCTGGGTGTTGATGGTGCCGTTCGCGGTGACCGCGACCGGGGTGGTCGCGGGCAGCCCCTTCTCGGTGAGCTGGCTTGCCGCCTCGGCGAGGTGCGCGGAGGTCGCGTGCAGCACGATCGGGCCGGGGACCGCGGCCAGCGCGCCCCAGTCCACCTCGCCGCGGACGTCCGCCTCGGTGTAGGTGCCGCCAAGCGCGACCCCCGCGTACGCGGGCACCGCAGTGCCCGGCGCGACGCCCGGGATGACATCGAACACGGCCGACGTGCGGGCAACGGCCTGGACCTCGGCCACGACGGCCGGGCTGGTCAGCGGGTCGCCGGAGACCAGCCGCAGCGCGAGCCGGCCCGCCTTGGCCTCGGCGGTCAGGTCCTTCGCGACGTCGGACGGTTCGCCGACGGCGGGCCGGACCTCGGCGCCGGGGGCGGCGAAGGCGAGCACGCTGGCGGGCACGTCCGGGTCGGTCACCACGACCTCGGCCTTGGCCAGGAGTTCCTGGGCGCGGACGGTGAGCAGCCCGGCGTCCCCGGGGCCCGAGCCCACGAAGGCGACGCGCCCGGCGGTCTTGCGAGCAGGGGTCATCGTTGGTGTTCTTCTCCTCTTGGGCGGCCGGTGCTCCGGCCGCTGGTGTCGGGCAGGTCGTGCGGGTCGGTGACGACTGGCGTCACAGCGCGGGGCCGAGCAGCGCCCCGGCACCCAGGTCAAGCAGTTCGGCGGCCAGTTCCCGGCCGAGCTTCTCCGCCTCGCCGATCCCGGCGATCGCGGACGCCCGCACCATGTCGACGCCGCCGTTCTCGCCTTCGACGGCAGCGGTGCCGCGCAGCGAGATGCGTTCCACCACCGCGCCCTCGTCGTCGAGGTCCTCGACGATCTCGGCGAGCGCGCCCACCGGCGCGCTGCACCCGGCTTCGAGCGCGGCGAGCAGAGCCCGTTCGGCCGTCACCGCGACCCGCGTGCTCTCGTCGTCCACCGCGGACGCGAGCAGGTGCTCGATGTCCACGTCGGCGGCCCGGCACTCCAGCGCCAGCGCCCCCTGCGCGGGAGCGGGCAGCATCTGGATCGGGTCGAGGGTTTCGGTGATCTCGTCCACCCGGCCGACCCTGGCCAGTCCGGCACGCGCGAGCACCACGGCATCCAGCTCGCCGTCGGCCACCTTGCGCATGCGGGTATCGATATTGCCTCGGATCGGCACGATTTCCAAACCGAGACCCAGCGCGCGCAACTGAGCCATGCGCCGAGCCGCGCCGGTGCCGACCTTCGCGCCCGGCGGAAGCTCGCCGAGGGTGAGACCGTCGCGGGCGATCAGCGCGTCGCGCGGGTCCTCGCGCGGCGGCACCGCGGCCAGCACGAGGCCTTCCTCGGGTGCGGTGGGCAGGTCTTTGTACGAGTGCACGGCGACGTCGATCTCGTTGCGCAGCAACGCTTCCCGCAGCGCCGAGGTGAACACGCCGACCCCGATCTGCGAGATCGGGGCGCTGGAGAGGTCGCCGGGGGTGGTGACGGTGACGATCTCCACCTCCGCCCCGGTGGCGCGGATGGTGTCGGCGACGATGCCGGTCTGCGCGAGGGCGAGCTTGCTGCCCCGCGTGCCGATGCGAATGACTCTGGTCACTTACCGCTTCTTCTCGGTTTCCGGCGCTGTCGGGCTCGCCACGGCCGCAGGAGCCTGCGGGTCGAGGCAGAACAGTTCCCGCAACGCGTTGGCGTAGTCGGTGTCGGCCGTCTCGGCGGCCAGCTGCTTGACCCGCACCGTCGGCGCGTGCAGCAGCTTGTCGACCACGCGGCGAACCGTGCGGCCGACCTCTTCGCGAACCTGGCTGTCGAGTTCCGGCAGCCGGTTGTCCAGGCGGAGCAGTTCCGCGTCCACCACCTCGGCCGCGCGCCTGCGCAGCGCGGTGACCGTGGGCGTGACCTCGGCACTGCGCTGTCCGGCGAGGTACTCGCGCACCTCGTCGAGCACGATGCCGTTGGCTTTGGCGGTCTGCCGGTCGGTGGTCGGGGCTCCGGCGTCGCGCATGCGGCGCTGGATCGTCTCCAGGTCGACCACGGTGACGTCGGCGAGTTCGGCGACCGCGGGGTCGACGTCCTTGGGCAGCCCGAGGTCGCAGACGACCAGCGGACGTCCGGCGCGCGCGGGCACGTGTCCGGCGAGGAAGACCGCGTCCTGCGCCCCGGTGCACGCCACGACGAGATCGGCCAGCTCGACCGCGCCGGCGAGTTCGGTCAACGGCACCGAACGCGCCGGGATCCCCTCCGCGACGACCTTCTCGGCCAGCCGGACGGCGTTGGCCTCGGTGCGGTTGGCCACGGTGATCTCGGCGATCCCGGCCTTGCGCAGCTGCGCCGCGGTGAGCGCGCCCATCGAACCGGCCCCGACGATCAGCGCGTGCTTGCCAGCGATGTCGCCCGCGGCGGCCAGCGCCTCGGACACGACGGACGCGCCGAGCTGGTCGAGCCCGGTCTCGGAGTGCACGCGCTTGCCGACGCGCAGCGTGGTCTGGATCAGCTCGTGCAGCGTGCGGCCGACGGTGCCGGCGTCGCGCGCGGTCGCGTACGAGGAACGGACCTGGCCGAGGATCTGCGTCTCGCCGACCACCATCGAGTCAAGGCCCGAGGCGACGGAGAACAGGTGCTCGACGGCCGCGCCCGCGTAGTGCACGTACAGGCTGTCGTACAACTCGGCCGGCTCCATCCCGGCCTTGCGGGAGAGCACCTCCGAGACGTCGTTGACGCCGCCGTGGAACGTCTCGACCACGGCGTAGACCTCGATGCGGTTGCACGTCGAGACGAGCATGACCTCGCTGATGTGCTCGGCCTGCTGCAGGTCGTGCAGGACCTTGGTCAGCTCGTCCGCGGGGATCGCCGCACGCTCGAGCGTGCCGAGATCCGCACTGCGATGGGAGAGCCCGACCGCCAACACGCTCATTCAGCGCACCACCATTCCGAGACCGCCGTCCGTACCGGCGCCGTTTCGTCCGCCGCTGCCATTGTCGGCGGGCCGGCCCGTGCCGGGTAACCCGGTATTCCCCTGGTTTTCCCCGGCCGATCCGCCCGCGCCGGCCGCGCTGTCGGCGCGCCGAGCCACGTGGAACGAGAGGATCTGCAGCTCGACGGCCAGGTCGACCTTGCGGACCTCGACGTGTGCCGGCACCTGGAGCACTACCGGCGCGAAGTTGAGGATGCACTGGACGCCGCCTGCCACCAGCCTGTCGCACACCGACTGCGCGGCGGTAGGAGGTGTGGCGATGATCCCCACGGAAATCTCCCGTTCGGAGCAAACGCGCGGAATGTCGTCCATGTGCGAGACCGGGAGACCCCCTACGGGGACGCCGATCAAATCGGGGTCGAGGTCGAAGAGCGCCTCGACCGGGAAGCCCCGGCCGGGGAAGCCGCCGTAGTTGGCGAGCGCGTGGCCGAGGTTGCCGATTCCGACCACCGCGACCCGGTGCTGACGGGTGAGGCCGAGGATGCGTTCGATCTGGCTGACCAGCACCTGCACCTCGTAGCCGACGCCGCGAGTGCCGTACGAGCCCAGGTAGGAGAGGTCTTTGCGGAGTTTGGCGGAGTTCACGCCCGCCGCGGCGGAGAGTTCTTCGCTGGAGACGGTGGTCGCGCCCTGTTCGGCCAATCCGGAAAGGATCCGCAGGTAGACGGCCAGCCGGGCGACGGCGGCCTCCGGGATCTGCTTCGCGCGGACCGCGGTGTCTTCCGCGTCGGAGACGGCGGGCATCTCGGCGGTCGGCGCGTTGTCGGCGTCCGGGGCGGGACGGGAGGTCCGGGCCGCACGGCGGGTGCGGGGTTTGGCGTCGCCCTCCGCGGGCGCCGCGGCCTGGGCTTCGGCGGCTGCTCGGGCGGCCGCCCGGCTCGCACGGCCGTTGCCGTTGCCGTTGGCGGCCCGGCCGTTGCCCGCGGCGTGCTCGCCACCGCCGACTACCTGGTCAGACCCGTTCTCAGCACTGGCTCCCGCGGAGTTTCCGTTGCGCGCCAAGCCGTTCTCGCTCACCGCGGCCCGACGGCGGCTGCCCGCGGCGTGCCGTCCGCCGGACCGGCGCGTGGCAGGCGGCGCGGGTTCGGCGGAGTCGGATTCGTCACGCGGAGGCGTGGCCGGCGGTTCGGCACCGCTGCGCCCGCCCCGCTGTGTCACCACGCTGACTTCTCCTCAATCCGGCTTCGTGCCCGCGCTGTCCCCCACCTGCCTCGACCGGCAGTGGAAAACCAACCCTTGACCCCACGGCTTCCGTCCGGTTCGATGCCGGTCCTCGCGGGGACGGGTTCCTACGGTAGTCCACTTGTGAACGCATGCACAAAGTCACTGGTCATCCGCATGACCAGAAGCACACCGGAGCCTTCGGCCGGACTGTGATCCGCGCCGGCCGACGACGATCATCAGCGTTCCCCCTCGCCGACTCATACCCGCTCATACCCGCGAGTCGACGCGCCGCAGACGCGGGGTGCAGGGCCCCCAACCGCGGGTACCTGCGCAAGGCGTAGCCCGTTCAGGTGGTCGCACCGGTGCTCGTCCGCGAGCAGCGCCTGATCCGTATACACACATTCCGTAGTCACCCGAACACACGAGAGAAGAGTCGCCCGCAGGGCTCGCATGCAACCACAAGGAACGTGTCAATTGAAACAACGAGTCCTGACGGCAGGAACATACACCCTGCTGGCAATTTCACTTCTAGCCCTCACCGGATGCAGTTCTTCCACAGGATCACCGACAAAGAAGATGGGTTCACAAAAGCCCTGCGAACTTATTAGCACCCAAGACCTCGGCGCAATTCTGCAAACGTCAGTGCCGAAGCCGGAGATGAGCGGACCGCAGTGTCAGTATTCCACTGCCAACACGGTTACGGTTTCGATGTCTCGCGGGGTCCAGTCCGCGAAGGGCGGCTCGGAGGTCGCCGTAGAGGGCCAGCGTGCGACGAAGTCCGAATTCGCGAAGGGGCAAGGTTGCGTGATGGACGTCCAGCTTGCGGACGACGATCCTCAGCAACTGTTCTCCGTGGCTATGGTCTTCGGCCCGGATGCGGTGGCCAAATTCGGAGACAAAGCCTGCGAATTGACAGAAAAGGTAGTGGCTAAAGTTATCCAGTCGCTGCCTGGATAACAGCTGCTAACCATCAACCCATTCAGGAGATTCTCGTGAGCCAGTGGCTGCTCGGCATCCCTTCCGTCGTTTTGATCGGCGGTTACGCATACTGGTACTTCCGCAACTACCGCAAACGCCGCGACCAGTACGCCGCCGCAGCAGCCGAGCGTGGCTGGGCCTACCGAGAGCGGGACAGCGGCCTCCTCGGCCGTTGCCACGGGTATCCGTTCAACGACGGTCGCCGTCCTCGGGCTTGGCATGTCGTCACCGGAACGAACGGTGATCGCGAATTCACGTCGTTTGAGTACAGCGCCGTCTTTGGCCATGACGACGCCGAGTCCAGCGATCGCGCTGAGCGTCAGTTCACCCAGGTTTTCGCCCTCCTGCTGCCGGGGGCGACGCCAGACCTGACCGTCCGGCCACGCGGCATGCTCGGGCAGTTGGCCCGCGGACTCGGGGCCAGCTCCCTCAGCGGTTCAGACTTCGATCGGAGCTGGACGGTCGACGGCGCGCCTGCCGACCTCACCCCAGAGATCCGGAGCTGGATCACCGTGCACCGCCGACCGTTCCGGATTACCGCGGGCCAGTTGTGGATGTGGGCCGACGGCCGAATGGATCTCGCCCGCATCGAACCGGCTCTTAGAGACCTGCATCAGCTCGCCGACGCACTCAGCCGCCAGCTGCCGCCGCCCCGCATCAGCTAGCGGCGCGACCGATACAAGCGCTTGCGCGAGGCTGTTCGCCACCAACCCTGCCTTCAGGCGGCGGTGAAGGGCACGGTGTGCCACCCAGTCGCACCGTCCGGGACCGGGTCCGCGGGGTGGTCGGTCTGCGTGTAACCGGTCTGGTCGGTCGCCCGCACGGTCACCGTGTGGCTGCCCGGCGGCACCGGCACCTCGGCCCACCACATCCGCCAGGTGTCCTTGTTGACCTCGGCCGAAAGCGTCGCCGGGAGCCACGCGCCCTGGTCCACCCGCACTTCGACCTTCGCGATCCCGACGTGCTGCGCCCACGCCGTCCCCGCGACCCGGACCTTGCCCGCGCGCACCGACGTCCCGTTGGCCGGTGCGTCGATCCGCGATTCGGTCTTGATCGGGGCCTGCTCCGCCCAGCCGCGCTGCAGCCAGTACGCCTGCCGCGCGTCCCAGGTCGTGAACTCGAGGTCGGTGACCCATTTGGTCGCCGAGACGTAGCCGTACAGCCCGGGGATCACGATCCGCGCCGGGAAGCCGTGCTCGACCGGCAGCGCCTCGCCGTTCATCCCGATCGCGAGCATCGCGCCGCGTGCCGGGTCGAGCGCGACGTTGGCCGGGGTTCCGCAGGTGAACCCGTCGACGCTGGTCGCGTACATCTGCTGCGCGCCCGGTTGCACGCCCGCCGCGTCCAGCAGGTCGACCAGGTCGACGCCGATGAAGTTCGCGGTGGAGATCAGGTCGCCGCCGACCTCGTTGGAGACGCAGGTGAGCGTCACGGTCCGCTCCACCAGCGGGCGGTTCCGGATGTCGGCGTAGGAGAAGCTCACCTCGCGGTCGACCATGCCGTGGATCTTCAGGGTCCAGTCCTCGGCCCGCACCTGCGGTACGACGAACGCGGTGTCGATCCGGTAGAAACTCCCGTTCGGCGTGATGAACGGCGGCGAGCCGAGCTTGTGGAAATCCGCGTCCGGCGGCAGCGGCGGGGCTTTCTTCGCAGCGACCAGCGGCCCGATCGACGCGCGCGAGCCGGTCGCGCTGCTGGTGGTGGACACGACCTCGCCGACGATCGCCGCCACGCCGGCGCCGGCCGCGATTCCCGCGCCGCGCTGCAAGACCTGGCGACGGCTGAGTCCCTGCCGCAGTTCGCTTTCCGCCGGCAGCGCGCGTTTGTGCAGCCAGCTGAACACCAGCAGCGCAGCGCCCAGCGCCAGCACCGGAGCCAGCAAGGCGAGTTGTCCGACGTCCGTGCGCTCGAACACCGCGAAGATCCCGAACGCGCCGACCACGACCACCAGCAGCTGGCCCGGCAGCGGACGACGGCGCGAGAGCTGCCCGGCGAGCACCGCGAACACCAGCAGCACCACGGCCAGGCCGATCTTGAGCACGGTCTTGTCGGCGGTCCCGATCGTCTGCTCCGCCCACACCACGACGGCGTGCGGGCTGTGCGCGATCACGAAGTCCGCGACCGCGACGAACGGCGACGCGTTGTACCCGACAAATCCGGCAACCAGATGCCCCACGCCCAGCGCGACGGCCAGCGAGACCAGGCCGATGAACGTCGCGATGCCCAGCGACAGACGCGGCCGGGCGGTCGGCGGGGCTTCCTTCAACGCACTCACCCCACCATCTTCGGCGGGCCCGGCGGAGTCTGGCCCGTTCAAAGCGCTTACGGGTTGCTTACCGCAGCGCCGCGCGCAGCCGTTCTTCCTCGACGCGCCAGTACCCGTGCTCGGTCCCGTCGATCAGGATCACCGGCACCTGGTCGCCGTATTCGGCCTGCCATTCCGGGTCGCTGTCGACGTCCGCGGTCTCCCACGGCACGCCCAGTTCGCCGCAGATCCGCGCGACGTCCGCCTCGGCCACCTCGCACAGGTGGCATCCTTCGCGGCTCATCACGGTCACTTTGTGCACGGTCCCAGCCTAATCAGCGCAGCTTCAGGCGGCGCAGCTTCCCGGTCGCCGAATGCGGCAGCGCTTCGGCGAACTCGACGGTGTGCGGCACCTTGTACCCGGCGAGATGCGCGGTGCACTGGTCCACCACCTGCTGCTCCGACAACGCCGCACCTTCGGCAGGCACCACGACCGCCTTCACCGCTTCGCCGCTCCGCTCGTCGACCACTCCCACGACGGCGGCCTCGGCCACCCCGGGCAGCTGCGAGATCACTTCCTCGACCTCGTGCGGGAAGACGTTGAAGCCGTTGACGATGATCAAGTCGTTGGCCCGGTCGACCAGGTGCAGATCGCCGTCGGAATCGAGGTAGCCGACATCGCCGGTCCGGAACCAGCCCTCGGCATCGGGGCCGTGCGCGCCGTCCGGCCAGTACCCGGAGAACAGGTTCGCGCCGCGCACCGACACCAGCCCGGTGCTGCCGCCCGCCTCGAACACGTCGTCCGGCTCCTCCGGGTCGAGCGGCAGTTCGTCCGCGGACCCGTCCGACTCCACCAGCCGCAGCTCGATCCCGGGCAGCGGCCGTCCGACCGATCCGGGCTTCGGATAGCCGGTGACCAGCGTCGACGTCACCACCGGCGCGCATTCGGTGAGCCCGTAGCCCTCGTACACGTCGACCCCGGCGGCCTCCCGGATCGCCGCGAGCACCTTGGGATGCAACGGCGCGGCACCGGATGTCAGCCGGTGCACGGTCGCCAGGCCGTGCGCCAGCTCTTCGGGGTCGAGCGCGGCGAATTCGTTGTACATCGCGGGCACGCCGGTGATCGCCGTGACGCGATGCTCGGCGCAGTCCTGGAGCGTGCGCCGGGCTTCGAAGCGTTCGGACAGCACCAGCGTCGCACCGACCGCCGTGGCCATGAGCAGGCCGGGGCCGAGGCCGTAGACGTGGAAGAGCGGGATCGAGACCAGCACCCGGTCGTCGTGCTCGGTCACTCCGTCCACTTGGGACAGTTGATCGAGGTTCGCCAGCAACGCGCGGTGCGACAGCAGCACTCCGCGCGGCGGGCCGGTCGTGCCGGAGGTGTACGAGACGACCGCGATGTCCTCGCCGGACCGGCCGAGGTCGACCGGGTCGCCCGGCTCCTCGCCGCGCGGCGGCAGACCGGCGACGCCCTCGGGCAGCTCGGCGTCGTCGCGCTGCACCACGCGTTTCGCGCCGCAGTGCTCCAGCAGCCGTTCCAGTTCGGGCGCGGGGGCCTGCGGCGACAACGGCACGGCGATCCCGCCCGCGCGCAGCACCGCGAACAAGGCGACCGCGAAGTCAGCCGACGTCGGGAGCCGCAGCACCACCGGGTCGCCCGGCGCGACGCCGGAGGACACCAGCCGGCGTGCTTCCGCGTGCGCCGCTTCGTCGAGCTCTCGCCAGGTCAGCGTGGCACCCGTGCCCGTCTCGGTGATCGCCGTGCGTTCCGGCCAGCGGCTGGCCGCATCGGCGAGCAGGCCGGCGACGCCGTGGGCGGTGCTGATCCGGTCCACCCCCACCCCTCTCGTTCCGTTGCGGATTCGTCATCTTGTCACCCGTAATGGGGATGCCGCGCGATCGTCGCACCTCTGCCTGACCGGGACACTACCTACTTCGCGGTAACAACACGTATGCTGCACTGCGTCGCCGGGTGGCGTTGATCACTACCGGGTGACCCGAGCAAGGGAGTCGTCGTGCCGAAGCCGCCGGTCCACGAGGGTGTGGGACACGCGCCGCGGCACGCCCGCACGCCCTCGGGTACGCGCCCGGCCGCACCAGGGACAGCCGGAGGTGCCGCCCGATGACCCGTCCGATCACCCTGTCCGCCGCCGCGCACCGCGGGCCGGTCGCGATGTTCGCCGACCGCGTGTTCGGCTCGTCCGCGGCCGCCGTGCCGCTGCCCAAGGCCGACGCCGAACCAGACCCCGCCGAGGTCGCGAAGGCCGAGGCGTGGGAACTGGTGCGGGCCGCGCAGGCCGGCGACTCCTCCGCGTTCGGCCAGCTCTACGACCGGTACGTCGACGTCGTCTACCGCTATGCGCTCTTCCGGCTCGGCGACCGCGACCTGGCCGAGGACGTCACCAGCGAGACCTTCCTGCGCGCGCTGCGCCGGATCACGTCGGTCAGCTACCAGGGCCGCGACGTCGGCGCGTGGTTCGTCACCATCGCCCGCAACCTGATCCTCGACCACGTGAAGTCCAGCCGGTTCCGGCTCGAGGTCGTCACCGACGAGGTCGCCGAACCGGGCGGTGTGCCCGGCGGACCGGTCGGCCCGGTCGCCCAGGCCGGACCCGAACAGCAGGCGATCGCGGGCGCGACCAGGGCCGAGCTGCTGCGGTGCGTCGCCGAACTCGGCGAGGACCAGCGCGAATGCATCGTGCTGCGGTTCCTCCAGGGGCTGTCGGTCGCGGAGACCGCGCAGATCATGGATCGCAACGAGGGCGCGGTGAAGGCATTGCAGCACCGGGCGGTCCGGCGGCTCGCGCAGCTGCTGCCCACCGGCCTGCGTTGATCGTTCGACGACAGCCGTAACTTTTTCGGCTTCTTAATCGTTTCTCACCCAGACCGGCGGTCAGGGCCGGGCGTTGGGTGGAGACGGAGCAGCACCGTGGGCGTGCCCGGGTGGTTTTCGCGTGGTCGGACCGAGAGCGAGCGGTTCGACGACGCGATCAATGCTTCCCCGCGGCAGCGGCCGGACGAGTTCGCCGAAGAGCTGGCCCTCGTCGGCGCCTTGCGCGAACTGGGCCAAGCGGGCGACCCCGACCCCGCCACCCGAGCCCGGATCCGCGCCGAGATCGAAGGCCGCATCGGCGAACCGCTCCCGCGCCGACGGTGGCGGCCGCGCATGGCCGACCTCGCCGCCGCGGGCATCGCGCTGATCCTCGGCCTCGGCGGCCTCACGCTGCTGCTTTCGCGAGACGCCCTGCCCGGAGACGCGCTGTACAGCGTGAAGCGAGCAGGCGAAGTCACGTCGCTCGGTCTGACCTTCGGCGACGAAGCCAAGGCCGAGAAACACCTGAAGTTCGCCGCGAACCGCGTCACCGAGCTGGGCCGGATGAGCGACGCCAGCCCGTCGGCGTATCAAACCGCGCTGCACGATTTCAGCGGCGATGTCCGCGCGGGCGTGGCCGAACTCACCGAGCTGGCGACGACAAGCGGCAACCGCACGCGGCTGACGACTTTGGAATCGTGGGCGCAGAGCCAGTCGCGGCAACTGGAATCGGAACAGGCCGACGTGCCGGCGTCCGCCCTCTCGGATTTCCGGCAAGCGCGCCTCCTGCTCGACCGCGTACAGCAGCGGAGTTCCGCGCTCGGCTCGCGGCTGAGCTGCTACCAGATCACCACCGGCACCACCGACGAACTGGGCCTCCTCCCCGCGCGCGGCGCGTGCACGCAGCAACCGCTGCCGCCCGGCGGCTCCACGCCGAGCAGCCCGCCTCCGGTCGCCGGGTCGAGCGTCCCGCCGACGGACTCCCCGCTGCCGGTGCGCTCGGTCTCGTCGCCGACGCTGAGCAACCCGGGCACGCCGAGCCCGACCCCGACTTCGGCCGAGGTCCCGCACCCTCCGGCCCCGCCGAGCGTCTCGCCGCCGATCACCGCTCCCACGCCGCCCCGGATCCCGACCCGGCCCGCGCCCCCGCCGGTCGTCTCGATCCCGCCGCTGCTGCCGGGGCTCCCGCCGATCGTCATCGGCTGACGCGACTTTCGCCACTCCCCCGCGCCGTGATCAGGACGACCAGGCAACCCCTATCCGAGGTCCCGGCCACATCTCCAACGGGTGAGTCGCACGGTCGCTACCCTGTGCTGCAGGACCCGGTCGGCGTCGTCCGCCGGGACGTGCCCGAACCTGGAGGCGGTGTGCGTGTCAGCTTGGCGTGGCAAGGATAAGAGTCAGGAACTGGAGCGGCTCGCCACGCTCGCCGGAGAAGCGTCGGCGGAGGCCGCGTCCTCCTCGGCGCAGCTGGCGACGACGGTTCCGCCCGCGCCGCCGGACCTCACCGCGGGCGCCTTCTTCGACGTGGACAACACGATGATGATGGGCGCGTCGATCTTCTACTTCGCCCGCGGGCTCGCCGCGCGCAAGTTCTTCACCTCGGCCGACCTCGCCGGTTTCGTGTGGGACCAGGTCAAGTTCCGCATCGGCGGACGCGAGAACAAGGCCGACATCAAGACCCACCGCGAGCGCGCGCTGTCCTTTGTGGCCGGTCGCACGGTCGAGGAGCTCACCACGATGAGCGAGGAAATCTACGACGAGCTGATGGCGGACAAGATCTGGTCCGGCACCCGCGCGCTCGCGCAGATGCACCTCGACGCGGGCCAGCGCGTGTGGCTCGTCACGGCGACGCCGATCGAACTCGCCGCGATCATCTCGCGCCGGCTCGGCCTCACCGGCGCGCTCGGCACGGTCGCGGAAACCAAGGACGGCGTCTACACCGGACGGTTGGTCGGCGACATGCTGCACGGCCGCGCGAAGGCGCACGCGGTCCGCGCGCTCGCGTCGCGCGAAGGCCTGAACCTCAAGCGCTGCACGGCTTATTCGGATTCGCAGAACGACGTCCCGATGCTGTCGGTCGTCGGCACCGCGGTGGCGGTCAACCCGGACAGCGGCCTGCGCGACGTCGCCCGCGCCCGCGGCTGGGAGATCCGCGACTTCCGCACCGGCCGCAAAGCCGCCCGCATCGGCGTCCCGTCCGTGCTCGGCGCGGGCGCGGTCGCGGGGGCGGTCGCCGCGGGAATGGCGTACCGCCGCCGCTGAGAACTGCTCGTGAGTGTTTATGCCGGTTCTAACCGGCATAAACACTCACGACCTAGTCCAGCACCGCGGTCGCCTCGACCTCGACCAACAGGTCCGGCTCCGCGAGAAACGCCACGCCAATCCCCGTCAACGGCGCCTGCACGGTAATCCCCAGCCTCTCCTCCGCCCGCTGCACACCCTCGACGAACTCGCCCATCTTCTCCGGCGACCACTCGACGAAATAGACGGTCAACCGGACCACGTCGGCGAACGTGGCACCCACCTCGGCCAGCGCCGCGGCCACGTTCAGATAGGCCTGCTCGACCTGCGCGGCCAAGTCCCCTTCGCCGACGTGCCCGCCCTCGGCGGTCCGCGCCACCTGCCCGGCGACGTACACCGTCCGCGAGCCGGTCGCGACGGACACCTGGCGGTAGAGGCCGACCTGCGGCAGCGCGGCCGGGTTGACCAGGGTGACGGCCATGTTTCCTCCTGAAAGCCCTGAAGATCCTCGGTCCTTAAAACATAGCATTGCAATGCTATAGAATGTCGCCATGGCGAGGACGAAGGATCCGGCAGTGCGCACCTTGCTGCTCGAACGGGCAGCGCAGATGCTCCGCACCCGCGAACCGATCACCCTGCGCTCGCTCGTCGCCGGCACCGGGGTGTCGACGATGGCCGTCTACACACACTTCGACAACATGGACGGACTGTGGAAAGCGTTGCGGCAGGAGGGTTTTACCCGCCTGGCGCACCGGATGGCCGAGGTCCGCCAGTCCGCCGATCCAGTACGCGACCACGCCGCGCTGATCTCCGCCTACCTCGGCAACGCGCTGGCCCACCCGGACCTGTACCGCGTGATGTTCGACGCCAACTTCGAACTCGAAGACGCCCAGGCCGCCGACGACACCCTCGAATACCTGGTGCAAGCCGCCGCCCGCGGCCGCGACACGGGCCGGTACCGCAAAGACCTCGACGCGCTCGAACTCGCCACGCAAAGCTGGGCCGTCGCACACGGCCTGGTCTCGCTGGTCGCGAACGGCCCTCTGCCGCGCGGCACGCTCGACCACGGCGCGCCTCTGTTGACCGCGCTGTTCGTCAGCGTCGGCGACGAACCTCAGCGCTGCGAACGCTCAGTGCGCCGCGGCTGGCGGCTGCCCGGGTGAAGCTCAGCCGCGGAAAACGCTGCGCCGCTGGGAAAGCCGCCGGTACAGCGCGTGCTGGATCGCCTCGCGCACCTGGTCGGTGAGCGTGAACACGAGCATCGGGTCGTCGACCGCTTCCGGGCCATAGTCGTCGGTGCGGATCGGTTCGCCGAACTCGATGGTCCACTTCGTCGGCAGCGGCACCGCGCCGAGCGGGCCCAGCAGCGGGAAGAACGGAGTGACCGGGAAGTACGGCAGCCCGAACAGCCGCGCCAGGACCTTGAGCTCGCCGATCTTCGGGTACGTCTCCTCGGCCCCGACCACCGACACCGGAATGATCGGCACGCCCGCGCGCATCGCCGCGGACACGAACCCGCCGCGGCCGAAGCGCTGCAGCTTGTACCGCGCGGAGAACGGCTTCCCGACGCCTTTGAACCCTTCCGGCCACACGCCGACCAGTTCGCCGTTGGTCAGCAGGCGTTCGGCGTCGGCGTTGCAGGCGAGCGTCTGCCCGGACTTGCGCGCGAACGACCCGACCAGCGGAAGCTTGAACACCAGGTCCGCGCCGAGGCCGCGCAAATGCCGTCCGCGGGTCTCGTCGTGCACCGCGACCGCGGTCATCAGCGCGTCGAGCGGCAAGGTGCCGGAGTGGTTGGACACCAGCAGCGCGCCGCCCGCCTTCGGCAGGTTCCCGACGCCGAACGTGTCGACGCGGAACCACTTCTCGTACAGCGCGCGCAACGGCGGCAGCACGAGCGTCTCGGTGAGCTCGGCGTCGAAGCCGAACTCGTCCACCGCGTAGTCGCCGGTGAGCCGGTGGCGCAGGAAGGTGAGCGCGCTGCGCACCGATTCCGACAGCGGATCAGCCGCGGGCTCGCACACCGGACCGGACGGCTGCGCCGGGAACTCGACCACCGGCGCTTCGGTACGCGGCTCGGCCTGCTCCGGAATCTCAGCCGGTTTCTCCCGGCCGGGTCCGTGCAGCGGGATGACCTGTGCCTCAGCACCGTTCATGGGATTCGCCTCGCTTCCGGCCCTCGTCGCGTGGTTCATCGGCGCGCCTGCCCGGTGGCGGCGGCCTCGAGCACCTTGCCGGCCAGCCCGGCCAGCGCGCCGCCGTCGAGCACCGGACGCAGGCCGCGGCCGGCCACGTAATCGTCGAACGCCTCGCGGGTGGTCCAGCGGGGCGTGTACCCGAACTCCTTCTTGAGCTTCGTGATGTCGACCGCGCGGCCGAAGTTCAGCAGCCGCACCTGGTCGGCGGAGAAATCGACCACCCGCGCTCCGCGCAGCAGCTTCCCGACCGACGGCACCACGCCGCGCGGCATCGGCAGCCCGACCCGGCCCGCCCGGCGGATCGCCTGCGACAGCGTGAGCACGCCTTCCGAAGCGACGTTGAACACGCCCGGCCGGTCCTCCAGCGTGGCCATTTCCAGCACTGACAGCGCGTCTGACCCGTGCAGCAACTGCAGGCGGGAGTCGTAGCCGAAGACCGTCGGCACGACCGGCAGCGAGAAGTACCGGGCCAGCACGGTGTCGACCTCGGGGCCGATGATGTTCGCGAACCGCAGCAGGGTGATGGTCAGGTCCGGGCGGCGGCGGGCGAGGCCGCGCACGTAGCCCTCCATCTCGACCGCATCCTTCGCGTAGCCGCTCGACGACGGCGGGATCAGCTCCGAATCCTCGGTGAACACCGCCTGCGAACGCGCGCCCGCGCCGTACACCGCCGCGCTGGACTTCACGACGAGCTTGCGCACCTTCGGCGCGCGCTGGCACGCCGCGAGCAGCCGCATCGTGCCGATGACGTTGACTTCCTTGACCGCCGCGCGCCTGCTCGGCCCGGCCGGATGCGCGGTGCACGAGGTGTGCACGACCGTGTCCACCTCGGCGCTGCTGATGACCTTCGCGATGAGCGGATTGCGGATGTCGGCGCGGACGAACTCGGCGCGGCCCATCCGCTGCTGGATGTCCTTGGCAGGCGGGGCGGTGTCGACGCCGATCACCCGCTCGAGATCCGGATGGGCGCCGAGCCGGGCGAGCAGCTTCCCGCCCAGGTCGCCGGCGACCCCGGTGACGAGCACGATGTTCGAGGCCATGGAACTCCCTGATCGGCAGCAGTGTGCAAGACGGAGTGATCACTCGGGGTGCGCGAACCTGCACTCGCTGGAAGCATCGCGCTGATGCGCCTGCCATGTTACCGGCCCCGGACGCCCTTCTGACCAGGGCTTACCTGGTTTTAACAACGACGTCCGGATTGCGATACGCGCCTCACTCGATCGGGCGTAGGAGAGTCCGAACATGAGTGTGGCCCGTCCAGAGACTGGACGGGCCACGAAACCTCAACCGCGCGGACGGCTTACTTGCCGGCCTTGCGCCGCTGCACGCGCGTACGGCGCAGCAGCTTGCGGTGCTTCTTCTTCGACATGCGCTTGCGGCGCTTCTTGATCACGGAACCCATGGGCGCTCCTCTTGGTCGTCGGTCACGCTGCCCGGCGCAGCGTCCAACGGGTGGAGCGCACAGGCACGAGCGGTTTACCAGGTTACTAGCGTCCCGGCGCGGACCGGTCGGCGGGCATGGTCTGACGCATGCCCGCCGTCGGATCAGCCCACGTCGAAGTACGCGCCCTGCAGATACTCGTGCACCGCTTTTTCCGGCACCCGGAAGGACTTCCCGACTCTGACCGCGGGAAGTTCGCCCGAATGCACCAGGCGGTACACGGTCATCTTCGAGACCCGCATCAGCGTGGCCACTTCGGCGACTGTCAAAAACTGGACCTGCCCTACCGCGGGCAAATCCTCCCTCTTGTTCGGCGACATGTTTACCGCGTCCTTCGACACGTGTCGCGCCACGAGGCTTCCCCACCTGTGGTATCGACACGCACGTGCTCTTCCGAGGGTAGCGGGACAGGTGGGACTCGTGCGACGCCTGTCACCAGGATGGGCCCTCACCAGCGGCTTCGCGTAGCCCGGACGGCGCAGCAGTGTCCGGTTTGCCGGAATAGCCGGAGCGTGCCGCTACGCCATCGACGACACTGAACGGACCAGCGGCCCTGCCGGACCGCCTCTCGGTCACCGCGGCGAAGCACCGCCGCCCGCCCCGAGACGAGCACGACACCTCGGTCCGTCAAAGCGAACCACGCCCCAGGAGAGCGATCAGCTCTCGTGCGCCCGCCCCAGCTCCTCCGAACGATCACGGGCAGCCTCGATCGCATCGAGCAGAGCCGCACGCACCCCGTGCTTCTCCAGCTCCCGGATCGCGTTGATGGTGGTCCCGGCCGGGGACGTCACCGCCTCGCGCAGCAGCACCGGGTGGTCCTGGCCCTCGGCCAGCATTTTCGCCGCGCCGACCGCCGACTGGATGATCAGCTGTCCGGCCAGCGCGCGCGGCAGGCCGAGCAGGATGCCCGCGTCGATCATGGCCTCGACCAGGTAGAAGAAGTACGCCGGACCGGATCCGGACAGTGCGGTGACCGCGTCCTGCTGCCGCTCCGGCACCTCGACGACCTGGCCGACGTGCGACAGCAGGTCCTTGACCGTCGCGACGTGCTCGGGCGTCGCGTGCTTGCCGGGTGAGATCGCGCTCATCGCCTCGCCGACCAGCATCGGGGTGTTCGGCATCACGCGGACCACCGGCACTCCCGCAGCGAGCCGGCGTTCGTACAGCGCGGTCGGCAGTCCCGCGCACAGCGAGACGACCAGCGACGCCGTCCCGAGCAGCGGGGCCAGTTCGTCCAGCACCGGCTCGATGTCCTGTGGCTTCACCGCGACCACGAGAATGTCCGCGCGCCGGGCCGCGTCCGCGACGGTCGCCGCTTTCATGCCCGGGTAGCGCGTCTCCAGCTCACGCGCCCGCTCCTCGTACCGCTCGGTGAAGAGCAGGTCGCCTGGCTCGTGGCCGCCGTTGAGCAGGCCCGACAGCAGGGCTTCGCCGATCTTTCCCGCACCCAGCACCGCGATCACACTCATGCGGCCAGCGTGCCAAACGCGGCTCAGCCGCCCGGTGCCGGGGCGAGCGCCAGCTGCCGCACCTGCGCGACGAGCCTGCCCTGCGCGTCCACGACGGTCGCGTCCGAGTCGAACCACGGCTCGTGCACCGAACGCGATTCGACGAGGATCCGCAGCCAGCCGGGGGCCGGACGGGTGCGCAGCAGCGAGGTCATCTGCACGGTCGGGGCCCAGCCGTGCCTGCCCAGGTTCGCCACCACCGGCGGGTTGAGGTCGCCTGCCAGCAGAGCGAAGTACACGTCGGGCTGGCCGGTGCGCGGACGCGCCCACATCCGCAGCCGGGGCGGGTCGCCGGTACGTCCGGACAGGAATCCCGCGGTCGCCGGATCGAGGCGCACGTCGCAGGCGGCAGACAGGTGGAACGGGCCCTCCGGGGTGTCCTTGCCGAGCTGCGGCGCGCTCGACGGCGGTTCGGCGGGCATCTGCGGCAGGTCCGTCCATTCGGAACGGCGCATCGGCAACCGGCCGACCGTGACCCTCGCCTCGACGCAAGCGCGGCCGCGCTGTTCGAGCGACACCGCGACCACCGAAACCCGGCGGCCGACCTTGCGCACGTCCGCGCGCAGCAGCACCGGGCCGAGTGCGGGCGCGTGCAGGAATTCGGTGCTCACCGCGAGCGGATCGACAGTCGCGTCCCCGCGCTCGTGCAACGCGGCGGCGGCGGTTTTCGCCAGCAACGCCACCAGAAACCCGCCGTGCGGATGAGCCCCGATCGACCATTCCGCACGCAACGTCGCGGTGAACGTGCCGTCCCCGAGCGACCGCACTGAGGTGGCCCCGTCGAAGGCGGTCGCGGTGTCGTCGGCCGCGCTCACGGACGACCGGCCACGGCGATACGGCGCGTGGAACCGGGTCCGGCGAAATCTGGAGACGGCGATGGCAACGAGGTCACGCCCGCACTTTACGGTGCGCGGCCGCCTTTGCGAGCCGAGCCGGGCAGGGACCGCCCGGACAGCCGAGCAAGATCACCCGCGGATCATTGCCCCAGATGCAACCGGGCGAACAGCAGTGCTTCGGCCAGCGCCCGGGCCCGCGACGCCGCTCCGGTGGCGTGCCGGGTGTTGACTTCCAGCACTACCTGGCCGGAGAAGCCGTCACTGACCAGCTTCTCCAGCAACTCGGCACACGGCTGCCCGCCATGCCCGGGGATCAGGTGCTCGTCCTTCGGGATCCCTGTCCCGTCCGCCAAATGGACGTGGCTCAACCCCGCCCCCATCCGGTCCGCGAGCGCCAGCGCGTCCATCCGCGCCGCGGCCGAATGCGACAGATCCAAGGTGTAGTGCCGGAATCCGACGTCCGTGGGATCGATCGACGGCCGGAACGCCGACACCCGGGCGTCGCGGGAACCGCCGGGCGGGCGGACCTTGAACATGTTCTCCACCGCGACGTCCACGCCGCTGGCGTCCTCCAGCTCGTCCACCAGATCGCCGAACGCGTCGCCGTACCGGCGCTGCCAGCGAAACGGCGGATGCACCACGACCGTGCGCGCGCCGAGTTCCAGCGCGGCGTCCACGGAGCGGCGCAGGCGCACCTCCGGATCCGGCGACCAGATCCGCTGCGTGATCAGCAGCGAAGGCGAATGGATCGACAGCACCGGCATCCCGGTGCGCCGCGACCAGCGCCGGATCGCCGAGACGTCCTGGCTGATCGGATCCGCCCAGACCATGACCTCGACGCCGTCGTAGCCGAGATCGGCGGCCAGCTCGAAGGCCGCGCCCGCGCGCAGCGGCCACACCGAGGCGGTGCTCAGACCCACGGGGACGGGCGCGCTCTCACTCACGCGCCCATCCTGCCCCAGTGCCCTCGGCGGCGGGCTACTTGGCCACCAGCAACAGCGCCGCGGGCGACACCGTCACCACCAGCCCGACGAGAATCGCCAGCAGGGTCGTCTGCAGGTCCTCGGCGCGGCGGATCTTCCGCACGATCCAGACCAGCGCGACGATCACCAGCAGCGCGCCCACGAGCGCGGCGGGCGCGAGGTTGACCCACAGCCAGTTGAAGCCCAGCCACACAGCGGCGCCGCCGACGACGCCCAGCGCGAGCTGTCCGGCCAGCGTCAGCCACTGCTTGCCCGCGGACACCGCGGGTTCCGGTTCGGCTTCGGCCTCCGGAGCGTCCTCGGCGACGGCTTCCTCGGGGTAGTCGTCGTACTCGTCGCCTTCGGCGTAACCCTCGGCGTGCTCGTAGCCCTCGGCCTGCTCGTACCCGTAGCCGTCGTCGCCTTCGAAATCCGGCTGGCCCTCGGGGTAACCGGACGGCTCGGCGAACTCGCGCTCGTATTCGGCCAGGTCGTCCTCGACCGGGTCCTTGCCGCCCGGCGCGAACGGCATCGGGGCCGGGTAGCCCGCGGTCGGCGGGCCCGCGTCGTAGTCCGCGGCGGCGGGCGGGTACTCGTCCTCGTAGCCGTCGTCGACGTAGTCGTCCTCGGCGTACCCCTCGGCCGGTTCCGGCTCCGCGCCAGCGGGCGGGACGGCCGGCATCATGCCGACCTCGGTGTCTTCCAGCTGTTCCGCCTGACGGCGCTGCCGCCAGCCGGCGAGACCCGCGGGCGGCGCGTCTTCGGCGACGCCATCGGCGGGCGGGCCGTCGATCGCGTCGAACTGCTCGGTGTGCGGCTCCTGCTTCGGCGCCGGACGGCGGGCCGGGGCACGCCGCGGCCGGTTGGGCGCCGCGGGGGCCGGGAACGCGCCGCTCGCCATCGGGGTCGCGGGCGGTTCCGGGGTGTCGCCGTCGAGACCGTCGAGGCGGGCGGCCAAGCCGCCGTCCTGCGGCGGAGGCGGCGGAGCTTGCGGGCCCGGGCGACGGCGGACCGGCGGCACCGCGCCGCGGGTCTCCTCGTCGGCGGCCTGCGGACGCGGCGGACGGCCGCGCGGCGGAACCGGCATCTGCCCGGATTCCTGCGGCGGCGCGGGCGGGCGGACGTAACCGGAGTCCTGCGGCGCGGCGGGACGCAGGTAGCCAGTGCCCTGCGGACCGGCCGCGGGCGGCGCGGGACGGGCGAACTGGCCCGACTCCTGCGGCGGCGCGGGCGGGCGCACGTAGGCCGAATCCTGCTGGCCGTTGGCGGGTCGCGGGTACTGCCCGGACTCCTGCGGCGGAGCCGGGGGACGCACGTAAGCCGAGTCCTGCTGGCCATTCGGCTGCGGAGCCGGGTACTGCCCGGAGGGCTGGCCGTTCCTCGGCGGCGGCCCGGATTCCTGCGGCGCGGGGTACTGCCCCGAAGGCTGCTGCCCAGGACGCGGGTACTGGCCCGATTCCTGAGGCGCGGGCGGGCCGGGCCGCGGGGCCGCGTCCGGACGGCGGCGGCCGCCGGGGGGACGCGAAGGAGGCGGCGGGGTGCCGCCCTCGGACGCCACCCGGTCGATGATCGCCTGCGGTCCGGTGTCGGTGAGGCCCGAGCGCCGCGGGGCGGCCTCGTCCTCGTCATCGGCCGCCCTGCGCCTGCGTCGCCGTCCGCCGTCGACCTGCTGCCCGTGCTGGGCGAGCAGTTCGGCCACGGTCTTCTGGGGCTGGTCGCCGCCGGTCTGGTCCGTCATACCGTGCTGTCCAAAGCGCGCTCGGGGTTGGTTGTGGTCACTCGGGCACACCTGCCTCCGGAGCCGCGCGCAATCGACACCGTGCAGTGCATGTCCGTCACCTCTTCACCGTGCCTGGTCTTCGTCGGCCAAGTCCAGTCCGCTGCTGTCACCGGTCCTCCCCGCTCGCCGAAACGCCGGCGATCGCGGTCCCAGTTTCGTCCGCGCCGTTGGCGTGGTCCAACCGCCGCAGGATGACACCCTCTCGCAGCGCCCAGGGGCAAATCTCCAACTCGGTGAGGGAGAGCGCCCGCATCGCGGCCTGCGCCACCAGCGCGCCTGCCACGAGCTGATGCGACCGGCTCCCGCTGACGCCTTCCAGCTGGGCCAGATCCGCGGCGGTCATCCGCGAAATGAAGGCGATGAGCTGGCGAAGGGCAGTGTCGGTGAGCGTACGGCGCACGCGGGGGCCCGCCGCCGAGGGGGCCGCCCCGGTCAGCCGGGCGAGCGAGCGGAACGTCTTGGAAGTCGCCACGACCCGGTCCGGAAGACCCTGTCCGGCGACCTTCTTCGCGAGCCCGGCGAGCTGGTCCTCGAGCCAGGCCGACGTCGCGACGACCTCGGAGCGCGTGGGCGGGTCGTGGCGGAAACGGGTGCGGGTGGTCCGCCCGGCTCCCAGCGGAAGCGACTCCGCCAGTTCGGGCTCCTCGTCGCGGCCCATCGCGACCTCGAACGAACCGCCGCCGATGTCCAGCACCAGCAGTTTCCCGGCCGACCAGCCGTACCACCGGCGCACCGCGAGGAAGGTGAGCCGCGCCTCGTCCTCGCCGGAGAGCACACGCAGGTTGACGCCGGTCTCGGCGCCCACCCTGGCCAGCACCTTCGCCGAATTCTTCGCCTCGCGGACCGCGGACGTCGCGAACGCCAGCACGTCCTCGCAGCCGAGCCGCGCGGCCGCGGCCTTGGCCGATTCGACCGCCCGGACCAGGCCGTCCTCGCCGGGACGGCTCAATTCGCCGGAGCCGGTGAGCTGTTCGGCCAGCCGCAGCATCGTTTTCTCGGAGTGCATCGGGGTCGGGTGGGCGCCACGGTGGGCGTCGACCACGAGCAAGTGGACGGTGTTGGAACCGACGTCGAGTACCCCTAGGCGCACGAGGATTCAGCGTACCGGTCCCAGTGCCAGGTCTCGAAACTGTAACCAACTCCACTCGGATCGACACCAACTCAGCGTGCGCGAACCGGCACGGTGTGCGCTGAAACCCGGACAAAAGCCGTGAAGGACTCCTTGCGGGAATCAGATTCCCGCAAGGAGTCCTTCACGGACGGAGCGAAAGGGCGGCTCAGGTCTCGAACTTGTAGCCGAGCCCGCGCACGGTCACCAGGTGCCGCGGCGAACCCGGGTCCGGCTCGATCTTCGAGCGGAGCCGCTTCACGTGGACGTCGAGCGTCTTGGTGTCGCCGACGTAGTCCGCGCCCCACACCCGGTCGATCAGCTGGCCGCGGGTGAGCACCCGGCCGACGTTGCGCAGCAGGTACTCCAGCAGGTCGAACTCCTTGAGCGGCAACGAAACCTCGCCGCCGTCCACAGTGACCACGTGCCGTTCGACGTCCATCCGCACCGGACCGGCCGACAGCACCAGCGGCGCGAGTTCGCCGTCGCTGCCCGGCTCGCCGCCGCGGCGCAGCACCGCGCGCACCCGCGCGATCAGCTCGCGCGCGGAGTACGGCTTGGTCACGTAGTCGTCGGCGCCGAGTTCCAGCCCGACGACCTTGTCGATCTCGCTGTCGCGCGCGGTCACCATGATCACCGGCACCGCGGAGCGCTGCCGGAGCTGCTTGCAGACGTCGGTGCCGCTCATCCCGGGCAGCATCAGGTCGAGCAGCACGATGTCGGCGCCGTTGCGGTCGAACTCTTCAAGCGCCTGCTGGCCAGTCACCGCGACAGCCGCGGTGAAGCCCTCCTTGCGCAGCAAGAAGGCGAGCGGGTCGGCGAAGGACTCTTCGTCCTCGACTATGAGAACCCTCGTCACAGGTTTCCTCCATGGTCTGGGCTGGAGACTTCCTGCCCGGTTGCCACGAGCCGGGGTGTCCGCTCGGGGGTCTTGTCCGGCCGCGCGGGCGCGGCCTTGCGTGCGGTGTCGGCGGGTTCGGTGCGCACGTGCGCGGGGATGCGCAGGGTGAACGTCGACCCGGTGCCGGGACGGCTCCACAGGCCGACCGAACCGCCGTGGTTGGCCGCGACGTGTTTCACGATCGCCAGTCCGAGCCCGGTGCCGCCGGTGGCGCGCGAACGCGCCTTGTCCGCGCGGTAGAAGCGCTCGAACACGCGCTGCTGCTCGTCCTCGGCGATGCCGATGCCGCGGTCGGTCACCGCGATCTCGACCATGCCGTCGGCGAGCCTGCGCGAGATCGACACCGGGCTGCCCGCCGACGAGTACGCGACGGCGTTCTCCAGCAGGTTCGACAGCGCGGTGACCAGCAGCGTCCGGTCGCCCTCGATGAGCAGGCCGCTCGCCGTGTCGGTGGTGATGGTGATGTCGGCGGATTCCGCGGACAGCGTGGTGCGCCCGAGCGCCTCGCGCACGACGGCGTCGACCTCGACCACGTTGAGGTCCGGCAGCCGTTCGGCGCCCTGGAGGCGGGACAGCGCGATGAGTTCGGTGACGAGCTGGCCGAGCCGGGTGGACTCGCGCAGGATCTTGCCGCCGAAGCGGCGGACCTCCTCGACGTCCTCGGCGGCGTCCAGCACGGCCTCGGTGAGCAGCGCGATCGCGCCGACCGGGGTCTTCAGCTCGTGGCTGACGTTCGCGACGAAATCGCGGCGGACCGCCTCCAGCCGGATCGCCTCGGAGTGGTCGACGGCCTCGACGACGGTGAACCCGTCGCCGAGCGGCCGGACCTCGCCGAGCACCGCCTCGGGCTGGCGGCGGCCGCGGCTCTCCAGCGGCGAGAGGTCGACCTCCATCGGCTCGTCGGTCTCGACCACCTGCTCGGCGGCCTTGCGCGCCCGCGGATCGGCCTGGTTCACCCGAACCAGGCCGAGCTCGTACGCCCGCGGGTTGTGCAGCACGAGGTCGCCGAACCGGTTGAGCACGATGACGCCGTTGTTGGAAGAGCGGATCAGCCGTTCGAGCAGCTCCGCGACGGTGGGGCCGGTAGGCCGGGCCGCCTCGCGCCGGGCGCGCGCCCTGGCCGCGAGGAAACCGGCGACCGCGCCGACGACAAGCGCGCCGATGGCCGTCAGCAGGACAACAGGCGTGGTCACGGGGGAATCGTAAGCATCCCGGTAGCCTTCCGGCCTAGTCCTGGAAGCCCTGTCGTGAGGCGAGTGACACCTGAGGGGTACATATTCGCCTCGGGGTCAGGCCCCGTTCACCCGATCGAGATGTTCCGGCCAAATCGACGCGCTCGGCCTTCAGCGCATTTCAAGGGTCTTGAGGTCCTCGTCGGTCAGTTTGAGCGCTGCCGCGGCGACGTTCTGTTCCAGGTGTGCGGGGTCACTCGTACCGGGGATCGCCAGCACGTGCGGGCCCTGCGCGAGGGTCCACGCCAGCCGCACCTGAGCGTCCGTCGCCTCGTGCCGCCGCGCAACCTCGGCGACCCGCTCGCCCGCGTCGGACTGTCCACTCGCGACCGCGAAGAACGGCACGAACGCCACGCCCTGTTCGCCGCACCGCCGCAGCAGTTCGTCGTCCTCGCGGCGGGCGGAGAGGCCGTACTGGTTTTGCACGCACACCACCGGCGCGATCGCCTGCGCCTCGGCGAGGTGTTCGGCGCTGACGTTGGAAATCCCGAGCTCGCCGATCAGCCCCTCGGTGCGCAATTCGGCCAGTGCGCCGAAGTGCTCGGCGAGCGAGCCGGTGCCGCGGTCGAGACCGGTGCCGATGCGCAGGTTGACCACGTCGATGTGGTCGCGGCCGAGTTCGCGCAGGTTCTGCTCGACCTGGCCGCGCAGTTCGTCGGGACGGGCGAACGGCCGGAACTGGCCGGTTTCGTCGCGGGACGGGCCGACCTTGGTGGTCAGCACGAGGTCGTCGCCGTACGGGGCGAGCGCGGCCTTGATCAACGCGTTGGCCGACCAGGTCGTGCCGAAGTAGAACGCGGCGGTGTCGATGTGGTTCACGCCCAGTTCCACAGCGCGACGCAGCACCGAGATCGCGCGGTCGGCGTCGATCGGCGCGGCCGGGTCGAGCGAACCGCCGAGCCGCATCGAACCGAAGCCGAGCCGGTTGACGGTGCGCGAGCCGAGCTGCCAGGTGCCCGCGGCAGCGGCGGGAAGTGTCGTTTCGGTCATGTCTCCAGCGTGCTTCGCGACCGGCCGCCGCGGCGGGTTTGGCAGCAAGCTGCCAACGCGGGAACACTGGACGACGTGCCCCGAGCCGAGGAAATCGCGAACATCCGCGACGAGCGGGAACTGGTCGAACGCGCCGGCCACCTGCTCGCCGGAGCCGACGAGTTCGCCTGCGCCGCGAACGACTTGCACACCTGGTCCGCGATGCAGAAATTCGCCAGGGAGCTGCCGAAGGAACGGAAACTCCGGGTCCGCAAGGTCTACCTGGCGCGGGTCATGCTCGACCCGGTCGGCGCCGAGCACTTGCGGACGCTGCACGAGCTCGGCGCGGAAGTCCGGATCAGCGACCACGAGATCAACGAGACGATCCTGCTCGACGGCCGCGTCGCCATCCTCGCCGCCGGTCCCGGCTACAACGTCGTGACCGCACCGGATCTGGTGCGCGGCATCTCGTCGCTGTTCGAGGCCGCCTGGCGCTCGTCGACTGCGATGGAGGCGTACGAGACGCGGTTCGCCGAATTGCGGCAGTACACGCCGCAGCTGCTGGACCTGCTGTCTTCCGGTTCCACGGACGAGAAGGCGGCCCGGGCGATGGGCGTCGGGCTGCGGACGTACCGTCGGCGGGTGGCCGAATTGATGGATGTTCTGGGTGCGACGTCGCGGTTCCAAGCGGGTGCTCTCGCGAGGGAGGCGGGCCTGCTGTGAGGCGCGCTGTGCTCGCCGCGGCCTTGCTCACCGCGGGATGCGCCGCGTCCCAGCAAGCCGCGCCGCCCGCGTCTGCTCCCGCTCCCGCGAATGTGGCCTATGTGGACGCCAAGGCGACCAGCGACGCGGTGTCCGGCGTCAAAAAGGCCGTGGAGACGGCGTTCAGCTACGACTCCACGAAACCGGACGAGGTCGCGAAAACCGAGCAGGAGTACCTGACCGGCGGGGCTCGCGCGCAGTTCGACAAGACCTTCGCCGAGGTCCGCACCGAGCCGGTGACCACGCAGACGCAGGTCATCGAGACCGGTCTTGCCGAGCTGACCCCGGAGCACGCGCGGATGCTGGTGGTCGCCGCGCAGCACAGCAAGCGCCCCGACGGAGCCAAGAACCAGAGCGTCGCGCTGATTTTGGTCACCGCGGGCAAGGCGAACGGGCACTGGCAGCTGGAGGATCTGAACTTCGACCCGCGCGGCCAGCTCACCGCCGCCCCGAGCCCCGCGGGCGGCCTCGCCGCGGCCCGCGACGCCGCAGTCGACGCGGCTGTCCGGGACGGCGGGATCCTGATGACCATCGATCCGAAGGACATCGACGGCAGCTACGCGAAGTGGGAAAACGTGGCCGCCGAACCGCTGGCGTCGCAGTTCCGGCTGGCCCGGCAGGAGACCATCGACAGCATCCGCAAAACCGGGAAGAAGGCGACCTTCGGCGCGGATTCGACCGCCGCGCTGACCGAACTCAGCCCGGACGGGACGAAGGCGGCGGCGGTGCTGTCGGCGTTGGTAACGACAAGCGGCGGCCAGAACCCGGGGGAAAACCGGCTGCCGGTCCACCTGGACCTCGTCCGGCAGGGCACGGAGTGGAAGGTGTCCGGAATCAAGGCGTTTTCCAGCGAGGGCTCGTGAGCGGCGATCGCGGTTAGAACCGCGACGAACACTCACGACCCCCAACCCGCGCAAGCAGCCCTGCCCGACCCTGCCCGACCCCGCCGGACTGCGGTCTGCCCGGCCGTGCGCGTGAGGGGCGTCGCCGGCGAGAACCGGCGACGCCGCTCACGAAAACACAAGCGGCAGAGACCTCAGCGGCCCTGGTTCGCCACCGCGGCGGCGGCTTCCTTCGCCGCTTCCGGGTCGAGGTACTCGCCGCCCGCCTTGACCGGCTTGAGGTCCGCGGTCAGGTCGTAGCGCAGCGGGATGCCGGTCGGGATGTTCAGCGCGGCGATGGCGTCGTCGGAGATCCCGTCGAGGTGCTTGACCAGCGCGCGCAGCGAGTTGCCGTGCGCGGCGACCAGCACGGTGCGGCCGGCCCGCAGGTCGGGGACGATCGCCGACTCCCAGTACGGCAGCAGCCGGGCCACGACGTCCTTCAGGCATTCCGTCAGCGGGGCCTGGTCGCCGAGGTCGGCGTACCGCGCGTCGCCCGCCTGGCTGAACTCGTCCTTCGGGTCGATAGCCGGCGGCGGCGTGTCGTACGAGCGGCGCCAGAGCATGAACTGCTCCTCGCCGAACTCGTCCAGCGTCTGCTTCTTGTTCTTGCCCTGCAGCGCGCCGTAGTGCCGCTCGTTGAGCCGCCAGTCGCGCTTGACCGGGATCCAGTGCCGGTCGGCGGCGTCGAGGGCGATGTTCGCCGTGCTGATCGCCCGGCGCAGCAGCGACGTGTGCACCACGTCCGGCAGCAGCCCCGCCTCGGCGAGCAGCTGCCCGCCCTGGCGGGCTTCGCGCTCGCCGGTCTCCGAAAGGGGCACGTCCACCCAGCCGGTGAACAGGTTTTCCGCGTTCCACGTGCTCTGTCCGTGCCGCAGCAGCACCAGGGTCCCAAGTTCGGCCATGGGCACCAGCCTGCCAGAGCGCGCGAGCGCTGCCAGTAGTGCGTCCACCCCTCTACCCAGAGTGCGTTACCCGGGAGTAACACCTTCACCCGGCACGCAGCCGGGTTGCCGACAAGCAGGCCAAAGAGTGCAAGGCGCTGCACACTGTTATCCCCGTGAGTGAATTTCACTCGAACGGAGTAACCAGTAGTCTTGTGATTACTGGTCGACATCTGACAGGTTGGGCATGTCCCGCTCAGCCGGATTCCACGCACTCCCGGCTGATCACGGGCAGTGACCGCGGCTCGTCTCCCCCCTGCCGAGCCGCGGCCCGCCGGCCCCGTTGGCATCCCCCTCGTCACCGGGTCCAGCAGGCGGGACCTGCAGCGGGACGGCTCGAGATCGCGACTCCCCCCTCCCTCGAGCCGTTCCGCCAGCCCCTCACTCCGCGGGCTTGGCCCGGTGCCGCCGCCGGAACCACCAGAACACCGCGCCCGCCGGAATCCCGAACGCGATCAGGAACGGCAGCGCCGCGCCCAGCACCCGCACCAGCCCGTTGCAGAACGCGACGAACGCGTCCCATCCCCCGGACAGCCCGGAAAAGAAGCCGCCCGCCGGTGCCGCGGGAGCCTCCTGCTTCGTCACCGACAGCGACACGGTCGCCATCGCGACCTGCCCGGCCAGCGAAGCCTGCTGCCGCTCCAAAGATTCCAGCGTGGCCTGCCTGCTGGTCAACTCGCTCTCAACGGACGCGATTTCGGACACCGATTGCGCCTTCGCCAGCAGCGCGCGCATCCGGTCGACACTCGCCCGCTGGGTCGCCAGCCGCGCGTCCACGTCGACCACCTGCGCGGTGACGTCCTGCGCGCTGATCTCCCGCCGCTTCACCTGGCCGAGGCCGCTGAGCTGGTCGAGCACGCCGTCGAGTTTCTCCGCGGGCACCGCCAGGGTCAGCGACGCGGAATCGTCCGTCGCGCTCTCCTGGCCGGGATATCCGCCCGCACCTGTCGCGATCGCCTTGGCGCGGGACAGGACGTCATTGGTCTTCGGCGTGGTCAGTTCCAGCCGTGCGCTGCGCGCCAGCTTGCGATCGGTCGCGCCGGGCGCGGGCACTGACGCCTGCGCGTTGCCCTGTTTGGGCGCAGCCCCCTCCTGCTGCGGCGCGGATGCGACAGCCGACCTCGCCGAGTCCGCGCTGGTGCCGCCGCTGCATCCGGCCAGCAGCACCAGCGCGGCACCCGCGAGCACGCATCTCCATCGAGTCCGCATTCCGGTCTCCCTCCAGTCGTCGGCGGTGAGACGAAACGACGGGGGAAAGCCGTTGCACGGAATCGGTTACGACTCGGTCAACCCCGGTTCGTGCCCTCCGGCGGGTTCGGCGAGGTGTTTGAACGCCTGGAGGTTCGCCAGCGATTCGCCGCGCGAGACGCGCCAGTCCCATTCGCGCTTGATCGACGTGGCGAACCCGATTTCCAGCAGGATGTTGAAATCGCCGTCGGCGGCCTCGAGCACCTGGCCGAGGATCTTGTCCAGTTCGGACTCGGTCACCGTCTCCTTGCCGAAGCGGCCGACCAGGTAGATGTCGCCGAGACTGTCCACTGTGTAGTGCACGCCGTAGAGCCGGGCGTTGCGCTGCAACAGGAACCGGTACACATCCTCGTGCCGCTCGTCCGGGCGGCGGCAGACGAACGCCTCCACCGAGAACGCGTGGTCGCCGTCCACGAGCCAGCAGTTCGTCTGCAGCTTCTTGGTTCCCGGCAACGTCACGAAATAACGGCCTTCGCCGCGACGGTCGTACTTGAGCCCACTTGAGTCCAAAGTGGACTTGATAGTCGCGTCAAGGCTCACACTGCCACCTCCGCCCGCAGTTCCAGCGCCTGCCGGAACGCTCTGGTCGCTTGAGCATAGATGTCGAGCAAGGAATCCGTGGTGCGCCGCCAGGAAAACCGCTGCGCGTGCCGCACCGCGTTGGCCGCGAGTTCGGCCCGCCGCTGCGGCCGCAGCGCGACCGCGGCGAGCGCGTCGGCCCATTCCGCCGCGCCGTGCGACGGGACCAGCAGTCCGGACACCCCGTGCGGCACCGCGACCGGCAGCCCGCCGACCTCCGCCGCCACCACCGGCGTCCCGCACGCCTGTGCTTCGAGCGCGACCAAACCGAAGGATTCGTTGTAGCTCGGCACCGCGACGACGTCGGCCGCGCGGAACACCGTGCGCAGCTTCAATCCGGTCTGCGGCGGCAGGAACCGCACCTGCTCGGCAATGCCCAGCGACACCGCCAGTTCCCGCAACGCCTGCGGCTGCTCCAGACCGGTGCCGGACGGTCCGCCGACCACCAGAACCACCAGCCGCGACGCCAATTCCGGCCGTCGTCGCAGCATTTCCGCCGCCGCGTGCAACAGCACGTCCGGAGCCTTGAGCGGCTGAATCCGTCCGGCGAAAGCGAGCACGACAGCGTCCGGGGACAGGTTCAGCTCGCGACGCGCGTCCAGCTGCGAGCCGGGTGTGAACCGTTCGAGGTCGACACCCGGCGGCACCGCGTGCACCGCATGAGTGGCGGCCCCGTAGAGATCGACCAGCTGCCGAGCCTCGACCTGCGTGTTCGCGACAAGGCAATCCGCCTCGGCGACCACCTGTTCCTCGCCCATCACACGCGTCCGCGGCTCGGGTTTGTCACCCTCGGCGAGCAGCGCGTTCTTGACCTTGGCGAGCGTGTGCGCGGTGTGCACGAGCGGCACGCCCCACCGGTCGCGGGCGAGCCAGCCGACCTGCCCGGACAGCCAGTAGTGCGAATGGATCAAGTCGTAGTAGCCCGGCTCGTGAAACGCCTCCGCGCGCAGCACGCCCGAGGTGAACGCGCACAGCTGCGCGGGCAGCTCGTCGCGCGCCAGCGGCTCGAACGGCCCGGCCGGCACGTGCCGCACCGTGACGCCCGGAGCCAGTTCGGCCAGCGGCGGCTGCTCCGACGAGGTCGCCCTCGTGAAGACCTCGACCTCGATGCCGCGCCGCGCCATCTCCTGCGCGGTCTGGCTGACGTACACGTTCATCCCGCCGGCGTCGCCGGTGCCCGGCTGCTCGAGCGGGGAGGTGTGCACGGACAAGACCGCGATCCGGCGCGGCTCAGCGATGAATCCCTTGAGGGTCACCTGGTCACTCCTGCTACTCGGCTGCGTCCCCGGCGAACCGCCGCAGCACGGAGTTGAAGTCCTCCGGCTCCTCGACGAACGGCAGATGCCCGGCCTCAACGAACCAACGCAGGACCGCCCCCGGAATCTTCCCGGCCGAATACTCTGCCGCCGAAGGATCCACCACCCCGTCGGCCGAGCCGTGCACCACGAGGGTCGGTTTGTCGACCGCGGCAAGCACCTCACCACTGCCGATGTCCCGCCGGAACAGCGCGACACGCACCGCGGGCGGCACCGAAAGCGAGCTGCCGAGCATCGCCTGGGCGTACGCGCCGGGCACCTTCGGGCTGGCCTGGGCACGGGTGAACTCGACCAGCGCGGGGATCGCCGCCTCAGCGTTGTCCGAGAGCGCCGCGGGCAGTGCGGCCCGCATGATCGGCCCGGTCGCGCCGCCTTCGCGGTTGCGGCCGATCTCGGTGATCGCGCCAACCAGCACAATGCCGCCGAGCCGTGCGGTGCCGTGCTCGCGCAGGTAGTCCGCGATCACCAGCCCGCCGTAGGACCAGCCGACAACGATCGCGTCCGGACCGGCGAAGTCGAGCACCGCGGCGAGATCTCCGGCCCACTGCGCGGGATCGTCGTAACCGTCCGACGGGACGTCGGAGCCGCCGTGCCCGCGCAGGTCCATCGCGACGAGCCGGAACTGCTCGCGCAGCGCCGGGTCGACCAGCTGAGCGGACCAGGCCGCGGCGGACTGGGCCCAGCCGTGCACGAAGACGATCGGACGCGCGTTCTCCCGGCCCTCGACGCGCAGTGCGATCCGCACGCCGCCGGCCCCGTTTACCTCAGTGTTCACTTCTACTTGTTAGCAGACGGCCAGTGGATCACTTCACGGCCGAGAGCGACTTCCAGGTCGACCAGTCGTAGAACCAGTCCTTGACGTCGGAGTTGGTCGGGCTGCCCAGCCGCGAGCCGGTGACCTCGACCGGGTCGCCGATCATCGCCGTGTCGAAGTAGGCCTTGGCGTCCGCCTCGAGCAGGTTGACGCAGCCGTGCGAGTTGTTCGTCTTGCCGATCGCGGCCGCGTTGTCCTGGTTTTCGTGGATGAACTCGCCGTGGTTGGAGAACCGGCAGGCCCACTTCTTGTTGACGTTGGTGTAGCCGTAGCGCGCGTTGTCGAACACCGCGTGCGGCTCCTTCGACATGATGATGAAGGTGCCGTTCGGAGTGTTGCGCTGGACGTCCGAGTCCAGGCCGTTGGAGCACGGGTAGCTCGCGCTCTCCGCACCGCCGCGGTAGACCTTCATCACATGGTCCGGGGTGTGGATCTTGACCACCTGGTTGCGGCCGATCTTGAACTTGGTGCTGACGTCCGATTTCACGTAGACGCCCCCGCCGAGGTCCACGCCGTACAGGTTCGCCTCGACCTCGACGGTCGTGTTGGCCGGCCAGTACTCCTTGGGCCGCCAGTCCACCTGGTTCGCCGACAGCCAGGCCCACGAGCCCTCGACGTCCTTGCTGGTCTTGACCTTGAGCGCTTTCTCGACCGCGGCCCGGTCCTTCGGGGCGGCCCCGTTGAACTTCACGCTGATCGGCATCGCGACCCCGACCTCGGCGTCGTCGCCGGGGTTCAGCGTGGCGCGCACCGTCTTGGCGGGGCTGACCGTGGCGAACGACCCCTTGAGCTCGGCGGGCCGCTGGTCGGTGCCGGTCGCCTTGGCCGCGTAGTTGTAGGTCTTGCCGTAGCCGAGCGGTTCGGAACTGGTCCAGGACAGGCCGTCGGGGGCGATCTCGCCCTTGATCTCGTCGCCGCCCTCGTTGGTCAGCTTGACCTCGGTGAGCTTGCCTTCGGTGACCTTCACCACCACCGGCTCGCGCACGCTCGCGTCCTTGGCTCCGACGGCCGGGGTCGCGGTGAGCTTCGCCACCGGGGCGACCGGCTTGCCGCCGTTGTCGCCGCTTCCGCCCTGCGGCACCGCGGTGCCGTCGTTGCTGCCGCCCGAGCACGCGGCGGCCAGCGCCGCCGCACTCGCCGCGGCGACGACCTTGAACACCGTACGGCGCTCGATCACGGTCCTACCTCCACTTGTCCCCCGCACCGGCTTCTCCCACGCACAACAGCGCCGGTGAGCGATTCGACGTTACCTGCGAACCGGAAATTCCTCTCCATCCCGCAAGACGTTTCACCCGGTGCCCGGTTGCTGCCGGTTTCTTGTCGATTGGCTCACTCGGGTTACCCCGGGAACCTCACAACGAACAGTTGATCAGCAGCGGTTCCGGGTGAAGCCGCACACCGAACCGGGCTTCGACGCCGTCTCGGACCTCGCGAGCCAGCGCGAGCAGGTCCTCGGTGCTGGCCTCGCCGCGGTTGGTCAGCGCGAGAGTGTGCTTGGCAGACAGCGAAACCCGGCCACCCGGCCCGGGGTACCCCTTGCCGAACCCAGCCCGCTCGATCAGCCACGCGGCGGACAGCTTCACCCCGCCCTTGGCCGGGTACTGCGGGATCTTCCCCTCGGTCGACTCCGCGATCCGGCTCAGCACCGCTGCCGCTTCTTCCTCGGGAACGATCGGATTGGTGAAGAACGAGCCCGCACTCCACGTGTCGTGATCGGCAGGATCGAGCACCATGCCTTTGCCGCGCCGCAGCCCGAGCACCGCTTCCCGGGCTTGCGCGGCGGGGACTTTCGCATCGATTTCGACACCCAGCGTGCGCGCCAACTCGGCGTACCGGACAGGCGCGGACTGCCCGCTCGGGTCGATCCGGAACCGCACGCTCAGCACCACGCCGCGGTCGGTGCCCTTGAGGACGCTGGTGCGGTAAGCGAAGCCGAGTTCGTCAGCCTTGACCGTCCGCACCTCCTTCGCGGCCCGGTCGTACAACTCGACGGAGACGATCGACTCGGCCACCTCGCCGCCGTAGGCCCCCACGTTCTGGATCGGCGTCGCCCCGACCGAACCCGGGATGCCGGAAAGACACTCAAGCCCGCCGAGACCGTTGTCGACCAGCGCGGAGACGAACGCGTCCCACTCCTGCCCGGCGGCCACCTCGACGATGTCACCGTCGCGGGTCCAGCCGGTGTTGGCGATCCGCACGAGAGTGCCCGCGAAGCCGTCGTCGCCGACCACGAGGTTCGATCCGCCGCCGAGCAGCAGGACTGGCTCACCAGCTTCGTCCGCCTCGCGCACCGCAGCGACGAGTTCCGCCGCGGTGGTCGCGGTGACGAATCGGCGAACCGGCCCTCCGAGACGAAGGGTGGTGAAGTCGGCGAGGCGCGCCGGACCAGGCGTTTCAGCGATGTCCACGGCTATTGACGGTACTGCCCGCCCCCGCCCCGCCCCCTGGGACCGTCCGTGCGGCCCACCCTCATCGACTCCGACTCCCCCAGGGTTCCCCTCACGCCCCTCCTCCGCCCACTGCCGGGATGCGCCCCAATGCCACATTGGGTGCGTCCCACGCACCCAACGCCACATTGGGTGCGTCACATGCACCCAATGCCACATTGGGTGCGTCACATGCACCCAATGCCACATTGGGGCGCAAGCCCCAGCCACCGCGAACCGCGCCGGTGCACCCAACCAACGAGGCACCCAGCCCCTCCCCCGCACCCCGATACGAAGCCTCCCTGCGGGCGGCGGGTGCTTGTCAAGGCATCTTTCCCGCCTTGACAAGCACCCGCCGCCCGTCAGCACAATCAACCTTCGGGGTGCCCCACGCAACCCAAGACCGGGCCGATGTCGCCACCAGGCGACGAGCCGAGAACTCCGGCACACCCACCCCCACCCACCCCGGTACTGTCCGTTTCATGGGATCCCGGATCGAACACCGCGGCGAGTTCGACGGCTCACTGGCGGACGTCTTCGCCGCAGTGGCCGGAGAGGAAGCACTCCGTGCCCGCCTCGAAGCGCTGGGCGGCGACGACGCCAAACTCCTCGCCTACACCGCCGAAGGCGACTCCGTCCGCTACGAGCTCCAGCACGGCATCAAGGCGGCCAAGCTCCCCCAAGCCGTCCGCGCCCTGCACAAGGGCGACATCATCGTCAATCGCGCCCAGACGTGGAAGCGGTCCGGCGACGAGTACACCGGCCGGTCCGACGTCAGCGTCGGCGGCGTACCCGGCGAGATCGGCGCTTCGACCTACCTCGCCCTGAAGGAAAGCAAGGTCCTCCTCCGCACCACCGGCGAGGTCGTCGTCCGCATCCCTCTCTTCGGCGGCCGGATCGAGGAGTTCGTCTCCGAGCAGGTGGTCAACCTGCTGCGGCACGAGGACGAGTTCACCGCGCAGTGGCTGGCCGAGCGCGCCTGACCCCGGTGGGGGCCCCGACCAGGGGCACCACCAATCCCAACCGGCTGCGCCGGGTCGACCGCTGGCTCGCGAGCCACCCGGCTGTCACGCGGCTGCTGCGGCGCGGCGAAAGTCCCCTTGTCGTCGATCTCGGCTACGGAGCGTCGCCGGTCACGACGGTGGAACTGGCCCGCTGGCTCGCGCGCGTGCGGCCGGACGTCCGGGTGCTCGGGCTCGAACTCGACCCGGAGCGCGTCGCCGCCGCCCTGCCCGCCGCTGATCCGCCCCGGCTGGATTTCCGGCGCGGCGGTTTCGAACTGGCCGGGACGCGGCCGGTCCTGGTGCGCGCGTTCAACGTGCTCCGCCAGTACGCCGAGGACGAGGTCCCTGGCGCGTGGCAGCTGATGCTCGACGCGATGCCGCCGGACGGTCTGCTCGTGGAGGGCACCTGCGACGAGATCGGCAGGCTGGTCACATGGGTCGTGGTCGGGGCCGACGGTCCGCGCACGCTGACCCTGTCGCTGCGCCTCGCCGAACTCGACCGTCCGTCCACAGTGGCCGAACGGCTGCCGAAGATCCTCATCCACCGCAACGTTCCCGGCGAACGCGTGCACGCCCTCATGTCCACTTTGGACGAATGCTGGGCGGCAGCGGCACCGCACCGTTCCTTCGGCGTGCGCGCCCGCTGGACCACCACCGTCGCCATGCTCGCCGACCGCGGCTGGCCGGTCTTCGGCAATCCGGACCGGCGCAGGCTCGGCGAGCTGACCGTGGCCTGGGAGAGCGTCGCGCCGCGCTGAACCCACCTGTTCACCACCCGCACCCCGCTGGGTCATCCCTTGGTGACCTTCAGTGCTGACGATGAGCGGGTGGAACTGCTGGAACACGCCACCGAACTGATCCGGGGCACGCTCGGCTCGCCCTGGCTGTGGGTGCTCGTGTTCGCGATCGCCGGACTGGACGCGCTGCTCCCGTTCATGCCGAGCGAAACGACCGTGGTGACCGTCGCCGTCCTGATCGGACCGGACCTGGGCACGCTCGCGCTGCTGGTCGTCGTGTCCGCCGCCGGGGCGTGGGCGGGCGACTGTCTCGGCTACGCGGTCGGCCGCGCCGCCGGGCCGCGCGCCGTCGCCTGGCTGCAGCGCGGACCGTCCGGACGGCAACGCTACGAATGGGCCCGCGACCAGGTCCGCAGGCAAGCTCCGCTGCTGATCATCGCCGCGCGTTACCTGCCCGGCGGCCGCGTCGCGAGCGCGCTGGCCAACGGCAGTCTCGGCTACCCGCTGCGCCGGTTCGTGCCGCTCGACGCCGTGGGCGCGGCACTGTGGTCGGTGTACAGCGCGCTGATCGGGCTCGCCGGCGGGGCCGCGTTCGCCGACCGTCCGGTGTACGGCCTGCTGCTGTCGTTCCTGCTCGGGCTGCTGCTGGTCGTGCTCATCGAATTCGGCCGACGGGTACGCGTGCGCAGGCTACGGTCAGTGCATGGACGCGCCACGTCTGCTGGAAGCGATCGACATCCACGCCGACCGGATCAAAGCCGCGACGCTCGCCGCAGGTCCGGCCGCGCCCGTCCGCAACTGTCCGGAATGGACAGTGCAGGACCTGGTGACACACCTGACGACGGTGCTCTCGTACACGGTCGCTGCGATCACCGACCGGAAAGCTGAGCCACCGGCCGCGGTCACCTGGGAAGACTCGCTCGGCTGCTGGGACGGCGAACGGATGGCCGTCCGCGAAGCCCTGCGCCGTCCGGCGGACACCCCGCTGCGCTCGCCGTTCCCGCACGGCGGCCCGGTCACCGTCGGGGATTGGACGCGCCGGCTCGCGCACGAGTTCGCCATCCACCGGCTCGACGCGGAAAGCGCCCTGCCGACGCCGCCGGTCACCCGGTACCGCTCGGAATTCGCCGAGGACGGCATCGACGAGTTCCTCGCCTTCCTGACCCCGCGCCGCGCCCAGCCGAGCGGCCGCGAGGGGATCGTCCAGGTCAGCACCGACACGCGGACGTGGACCGTGCTGCTGCACGCCGACCAGCCGCCGACGCTGGGCGAAGGCATCCCGGACCTCACGCTCGCCGGACCCGCTGACGACGTCTACCGCGCGTTGTGGGGCCGCCCGAACCACGCCGAGAACGTCGGCGACGCCACCCTTCTGGAGCCCCTCGCAGCGCCCTGACCAGCGGGCGGCGAGAATGGACGGGTGTCAGATCCCCAGCGTTACGTGCTCACCTTCGGCTGTCCCGACCGCACCGGCATCATCGCCCGCATCTCGGGCTTCCTCGCCGACCACGGCGGAATGATCGTCGAGGCGGCGTATCACACCGATCCCGACTCGGGCTGGTTCTTCACCCGCCAGGTCGTCCGCGCCGATTCGCTGTCGTTCGACGCGGAGGGATTGCGCGAGCGGTTCGGCGAGGTCGCGAACGAACTGTCGGCGGAGTCGAGCTGGCAGGTGCGCGACACCGGCGAGCGCCCGCGCGCGGTGGTGCTGGTGTCGAAGGCCGGGCACTGCCTCTACGACCTGCTCGGCCGGGTCGCCTCCGGTGAGCTGGACGTCGACATCGCCGCGGTGATCGGCAACCACGATTCGCTCGCGGACATCACGCGCGCGCACGGGATCCCGTTCCACCACGTGCCGTTCCCGGCGGGCGACCCGGACGGCAAAGCAGCCGCGTTCGCCAAGGTCCGCGAACTGGTCGACGCACACGACCCGCACGCGATCGTGCTCGCGCGGTTCATGCAGGTGCTGCCCGCGGAACTGTGCGCGGCGTGGACCGGGCGCGCGCTGAACATCCACCACAGCTTCCTGCCGTCGTTCATCGGCGCGAAGCCGTATCACCAGGCGCACACCCGCGGCGTGAAGCTCGTGGGCGCGACCTGCCATTACGTCACCGCGGACCTGGACGCCGGGCCGATCATCGAACAGGACGTGATCCGCGTCGACCACGGCGATTCGGTGCAGGACCTGGTGCGCAAGGGCCGGGACATCGAGAAGGTGACGCTCGCCCGCGGCCTGCGCTGGCACCTTGAGGGACGCGTCCTGGTGCACGGCAACCGCACTATGGTGCTCTGACGCGCCCCAATGTGGCATTGGGTGCGTTGAGCGCAACCAATGCCACATTGGGTGCGTCACATGCACCCAATGTGGCATTGGGGCGCGGCCGGCGAGGGGTCAGCCGATCGTCGAAGTGTCGATCACGAAGCGGTACCGCACGTCGCTGTTCTCGACCCGCGCGTACGCCTCGTTCACCTGGTCCGCGCTGATCGTCTCGATCTCCGCGCCGACGCCGTGCTCGGCGCAGAAGTCCAGCATCTCCTGGGTTTCCGCGATGCCGCCGATCATCGAACCGGCCAGCACGCGGTTGCCGCCGAGCAGGGAGAACACGTTGTACTCCAACGGTTCCCCGGGCGCGCCGACGTTCACCATCGCGCCGCCGACGCGCAGCAGGCTGAGGTAAGCGTCCACCGGCAGCTTCGCCGACACGGTGTTGAGGATGACGTCGAACCGGCCGGCGAGCGTCTCGAAGGTCGACTCGTCGCTGGTCGCGTAGTAGTCCTTCGCGCCGAGCCGAAGCCCGTCTTCCTGCTTCTTCAGGCTCTGGCTGAGCACGGTGACTTCCGCGCCCATCGCGACGGCCAGCTTGACCGCCATGTGCCCGAGCCCGCCGAGCCCGACGACGGCGACCTTCTTGCCTGGCCCCGCACCCCACCGGCGCAGCGGCGAGTACGTGGTGATGCCCGCGCACAGCAGCGGCGCGGCGACGTCGAGGGAAATGCCTTCCGGGATCCGGCAGACGAACGCGTCCTTCACGACGATCTGCCGGCTGTAGCCGCCGTAGGTGTTCTCGCCGTCGAACCCGACCCCGTTGTAGGTCTGCACGTTGCCCTTGACGCAGAACTGCTCGGATCCGGCCAGGCAGTACTCGCATTCGCCGCAGGAATCGACCATGCAGCCGACCCCGACCCGGTCGCCGACCTGGTACTTCGTGACGTCCGAGCCGACCGCGGCGACCACGCCGGCGATCTCGTGGCCGGGCACCATCGGGAAGATCGCGGTCCCCCAGTCCTGGTGGACCTGGTGCAGGTCGCTGTGGCAGATGCCCGCGTAGGCGATGTCGATCAGCACGTCGTCCGGCCGCAGGTCGCGGCGCTCGATCGTCGTCGGGGCGAGCGGTCCGCCCGGCGCCGCGGCGGCGATGGCGGAGGTGGTCGTGGTCATGAAGCCCTCCTGGGTGTCCCGTCCGGTCCGGGACGAAATCGATGTAAGAACCCTCTTACATAGACTAGCGTGGGCGTCGGCTTATTCCTCGGTGCGACGACGATCGGGTGTGACACACGGCATGGCGGCGCAGTACCACCACCGCAACCTGCGCGCCGAACTCGTGCGCGTCTCGCTCGAACTGATCGCGGAGAACGGAATCACCGGGTTCTCGGTCGCCGAAGCCGCGCGCCGGGCGAAGGTCTCCGCCGCCGCGCCGTACCGGCATTTCCCGGACCGCGCGGCGCTGCTGGCCGCGGTCGGCACCATCGCGGCGCGGCAATTGCGCGAGCTCGCCGAGGAAGCTGCCGCCGCCGAGACGGACGACGGTGCCGCGCTGGCCGCCGTCGCCGCCGCGCACACCAAGTACCTGATGGAAACCCGGATCGGGCTGCATGTCTTCTTCGCCGCCGAACTCGCCGACGCGCAATACGTCGAGTTGCACGAGGCCCGCCGCGAGCTGATCGACGCGTCGCTGCTGCGTTGCCTCACGATCGCGCCGGACCCGCCGATCGCGCTGGAACTGATGGAGCAACTCCACACCCAGGCCTACGGCTACGGCGATTTCTACCTCAACGGCGTCTACCAATGGCTTGGCTATCCGACGGAGCAGGTCGTCGCCAAGTCCCGGCGGGCGGCGCGGATCGTGATCGAGGCTTATCGCGCGGGGACTCCGGCGATCAGTCCGGCGGAGTGGTGACGTAGCGGGCGGCCAGCCAGGAACCGAAGGCGTGCAAGCGATCGATGAGCACGGACGGTTCCAGGACGTCGAAATCCACGTCCAGGTAAGCCAGCCAGCGCGCGGCCCAGTCGAGATCGTCGGTGCCGAACCGGAGTTCGCACTCGTCGCCGTCCTCGACGACCGTGGCGACGCTCGGGTCAACGAGCTCCCGGACCAGGTCAGCGGACGTGTGCACCTGGACCCGGACGCGATACCGCCAGCCCGTGTCCGTGATCAGATCGGCCACAGTGGACGGTGGTTCCGGCGCGGGCAGCTTGATCCCGAGCGGCTGGACCGCCTCGATCCGGTCCACCGCGAAGGTTTTCCATTCACTGGTTCCACGCGGGCAAGCGACGAGGTACCACTGCCGCCGGACCGTGATGAGCCGATAAGGCTGCACATCAACGGGCTTCGCCCACGGAGCAGCCAAGGCTCGATGCCGGATCCGGACCGCCTCACCAGCCCGGCAAGCCAACGCGAGCGGCACCAGAATGTCGCGTGCTGCTTGCCGGAAGGGCTTGCCCGGCAACGATTCCACCTCCGCGAGCGCGGATAGCCGGGCCTGCCAGCGGGTTGGCACCACCTGGGTCAGCTTGGCCAGCGCCGTCACGGTGGCGGTTTCCAGTCCGTCTACCGCCACCGCCGTCTGCAGGCCGAGGGAAACCGCCGCGACCTCGTCGGCGTCCAGCAGCAGCGGCGGCATCGCGGTGCCGTGCGCGAGCCGATAGCCGCCGACCCGGCCCGGTTCGCCGTCGATGCGGTACCCGAGTTCGCGCAGCTGAGCGATGTCGCGCCGCGTCGTGCGCTCGGTGACGCCGAGCCGGGCCGCGAGGTCGGTGGCCGAGATGCCGGGACGCGCCTGCAGCAACGCCAACGTCTCCAGGCGACGGCTCGTGGTGGTCATGGTCTCGATTCTCGCGCAAAACTAGGACAGTATCCGACCGGGTATCTGGTCATACTCGTTTCATGACTCAGCTGCTCCGCCCCGAAGGGCTCGCCCAGTCCCCCGCCTTCGCCCAGGTCGCCGTGGTCCCGCCGGGCGCGACGACGCTCTACGTCGGCGGCCAGAACGCGGTCGACGCGAACGGCGCGCTCGTCGGCGGATCCGACGTCACCGCGCAGGTCGAGCGGGTGATGGCCAACCTGAAGACGGCGCTGGCCGCAGGCGGCGCGACCGTCCAGGATGTGGTGATGCTGAACATCCTGCTGGTCGCGGACGTCGAGCTCGCCAAGGCTTATCCGGCCGCCGCCGCGGCGCTGGCGGGAGCGACGCCGCCGGTGACCGTCCAGCGCGTGGCCGGGCTGGCCGTGCCGGGCGCGCTCGTCGAGGTCAGCGCGATCGCGGCGGTGGCCAAGTGAGCGTCGGAAAGACCAAGGACGCGGGCTGGCAGATCGGCGTCTCGAAAACGGTCGGCCGCTCCGCCGAGGACGTCTGGGACTTCATCACCTCCGCGGCGGGCGTGGCGATCTGGCTCGGCGAGGGCGTCACCGTCCAACCCGAACCCGGCGTCGGATACGAGACCGCCGACGGAATCCGCGGCGAGACGCGCAGTTTCCGCGATATGGACCGGATCCGGCTCACCTGGCAGCCGGCCGGCTGGGCGCACGAAACGACCCTGCAACTCGCCGTGCGCGCCAGCGGCCCGGACAAAACAATGCTGCGCATTCACCAGGAACGGCTGGCCGATGCCGCCGAACGGGAGCAGCAGCGCCGCCATTGGCAGGGAGTTCTCGCCGAATTGATCACCGCGCTTGCCTAGCCCGCGGCTGACGGAGGACCCTGGTACGCAAGCGGTTCACCGGCAGGAGGCGCGATGCTGTGCGTGTTCGACGTCAACGAGACACTGCTCGACCTGACTGCGCTCGACCCGCTGTTCACCAAATTCACCGGAGATCCGCAAGCGCGGCAGGAATGGTTCACGCTCGCGATCCACACCGTGCTCACGGTAACCGCGGCAGGCCAGTACCGCGATTTCGCGCAGATCGCCGGGGAAGCCGCGGCCGCCGTGTGCGCGCGGCACGGTCATGAACTGACCGACGCCGAACTGGTGAAGGTCGGCGACGGCCTGCGTGCCCTGCCCGCGCACGCCGACGTCGCACCCGGCCTGGACCGTTTGCGCCAGGCCGGGCACCAGGTAGTCGCGCTCACGAACTCGCCGCTCGCGACCGCCGAAGCACAGCTGCAGAACGCTGGCCTGGCAACGAAATTCGACCGGATCTTCTCCGCGCAGCAAGTCAGCAGGCTCAAGCCCGCACCGGAGCCGTACCTCCAGGTGCTGCGCGCCTTCGGCGTCGAGCCCGGCCAGGCGGTGATGGTCGCCGCGCACGGCTGGGACATCGCCGGGGCCCAAGCAGCAGGACTCCGGACCGCGCTGCTCGCGCGCCCCGGAGTCCATCCGCTGCCCGGCCTGCCCGCCGCGACCTACACCGCGGCGACCATGCCCGAACTGGCTGACGCGATCGTCAGGAGCTGAGGCGCACCAGCATCTTTCCGGTGTTCGCCCCGCTGAGCAGACCGAGGAAGGCATCCGGGGCGTTGCGGATACCGTCCACAAAGGTCTCGGAGTACTTGATCTCGCCGGACGCGACGAGCGGCGCGACCTCGGCCACGAACTCCTGCATCAGGTGCCAGTGGTCGAGCACGAGCAGGCCGCGCATGGTGATCCGCTTCGCGATGAGCTGCACCAGATTGCGCGGAGCAGGGGTCGGCTCGGTGGCGTTGTACTGCGAGATCATCCCGCAGATGGCGATCCGGCCGTGCAGGTTCATCGACCCGATCGCGGCTTCCAGGTGCTCGCCGCCGACGTTGTCGAAGTAGACGTCGATGCCCTCGGGCGCGGCCGCGGCGAGTTGCTCGGCGACCGGTCCGTCCTTGTAGTTGAAGGCGGCGTCGAAGCCGAGCTCCTCGGTGAGGTAGCGGACCTTCTCCGCCGAACCCGCGCTGCCGATCACCCGCTTGGCGCCCTTGAGCCGGGCCAGCTGCCCGACGAGCGAGCCGACCGCACCGGCCGCGCCGGAGACGAAAACCGTGTCGCCCGGCTTGAATTCCGCGCTCACCAGCAGTCCGGCGTACGCGGTCAGGCCCGGCATCCCGAGCACGCCGAGGTAGGTCGAGAGCGGCGCGACGGAATCGTCCACTTTGACCGCTCGCTTGGCGTCGAGCACCGCGTGCGTACGCCAGCCCGCCTGGTGCAGCACGTGGTCACCGACCGCGAACTCGTCCACAGTGGACTCGATGACCTCGCCGACCGCGCCGCCCTGCATGGCCTCGCCGACCACGAACGGCGGCGAGTAGGACTTCACGTCGTTCATCCGGCCGCGCATCGCCGGGTCGACGCTCATCACCAGGTTGCGCACCAGGATCTGCCCGGGACCTGGCTTCGGCACCTCGGTCTCGACGATGTCGAAATTGTCCATGGTCGGGACGCCGTGCGGACGGGCCGCGAGCCGGATCTCGGTCGCCTTGGCGGGCGTTGCGGGTGCGTTCACCGTCGAACTCCGTTTCGTTCAAGCTGGACTGAAGCGGGGCGCGCGCCCCGTCTACCCGGCCAACGGAGAAACCGGGGCGCGCATTCCGATTGTCCCCGGAGCTGTGGCAAGCGCTACACGATCTCCGCGAGCTTGCCGAGCACGCCGTCGTAGATCCTCTTCAACCCGCCGGGCGCGAAGGTCTTCTCGAAGAAGCCGCCGATGCCGCCCGCGCCGTCCCAGCTGGTCTCGATGCGGACGAGCGAACGCTCGCCGGAGGCGGTGACGGTCCAGGTGGTGACCATGCTGGAGTTCGCGTCGGTCTCGACGAAGGTGCCCGGCGACGGCTCGGTCACCGTGGCCGCGACGTCGCGCACGCGCTTGGACGTGGCCTGCAGCTTCCAGCTGGCCTTCGTGCCGGCGCCGACGCCGCCCTCGCTGACCTCGTAGTCGCGGTAGTGCTCGGTGAGCAGCTTCGGCCGGGTCTCGGCGTAGTCCGCGACCAGCTCACGCACGCGTTCCACCGGCGCGTCGATCGTGCGCTCCGCGGTGGCCGTGACCTTGCCCATGTCGTTTCCTCCTCAGGGGTTCGCCGAGGTCACCTTCGCACATGGGGTTGTGAGTGGCGATGCCGGTTCTAACCGGCATCGCCACTCACGACACTCAGCTGAGGCCCTGCTGCTTCAGCCAGTCCTTGGCCACGTCGGCGGCGGGCTCGCCGTCCGCGTCGACCCGCTTGTTCAGCTCGCGCATGCCGTCCGTGGTGAGCTTCGCGCTGACCGCGTTGACGACGGCCGCGAAGTCCGCACCGCGCTCGTCGAGCACCTTCTTGTTCACCGCGGGCACCACGTTCTCGGTGGGCACGATGGTGAGGTCGTCCTTGAGCGCGACGTACTGCGAGTCGCCGACCAGCGGGCTGACCGAGTCGACTGGGATCACCGTGACCGCGCCGGAGTTGAGCTGCTGCACGCGCGGCCCGGCCTCCTGCACTGTCTGGAAGGTGGCGTTCGTCAGCTTGTAGACATCCTTGAAGCCCTTAAAGCACGGCAGCCGCTTCTCGCACTCCGGCGGACCGGCCATGACGACCTTGTCGAGCTTCTTCAGGTCGCTGATCGAGGAGATGCCCTTCGACTTCGCGAGGTCGGCCTTCACGATGTAGGTGTTCTTGTCCTCGGCGGCCGCGTAGTTCAGCAGCCCGACGCCCTCAGGCGCGAAAAGCTTCTCCAGCTGTTCGTGCTCGGCCTTGGCGTCCTTGGTCGCTTCCTTGCCGAAGCCGGTCGTGATCGCCGCGCCCTGGTACTCCGGCAGGAACTGCAGTTCTCCGGATTTGAGCGACGGGTAGACCAGCTCCCGCGAGCCGAGGTTCAGCTTCCGGGTGACCGGATAGCCCTTGGCCTCCAGCGCGCCCGCGTAGATCTCGGCAAGGATCTGGCTGTCGGTGAAGTTGAACGAGGCGACGACGATCGGAGCGCCGCCCTTGCTCGGCGCGGCCGGCTGGTCGCTTCCCCCACCGCACGCGGTCAAGCCGAGCGCGGCCGTCGCCACCAGCGCGGCCACTCGGATGTTCCGGGTCCAGCGCACGTGTCCCCACACTCCTCAGTTCACTCGTTAGTGGGAATGGACCCTAACCGCGACCCCCGACAGAAACCACTGGTTAGGAATCCTCGCCACGGAATCTCACGAGCCGGAATATTGTCGCTCGATCGGGGTAAGGTCGCGCCGTGCACGCGTCCGTGACCCCGCTGCTGGCCGACAGCAGCCGTCCCCTCTTCGAATGGCGGTGGGTCGAACGCAACGCCGACGCGATTCTGCAGCGGCTCGGCGAGCACATCGCCCTCACCGCGACCGCGCTCGGCGTCGGCCTCGTGCTTTCGCTCGCGCTCGCCACGCTGTGCCTGCGCTACCGCTGGTTCTATCCGTTCGTGATCGGCACGGCGGGCGCCCTCTACGTGATCCCGAGCCTGGGCGCGTTCGCGCTGCTGGTTCCGCTGCTCGGGTTCTCCTTCGCCACCTCGGTCATCCCGCTGGCGACGTACACGCTGCTGATCCTGATCCGCAACATCGTGACCGGCGTGCAGCAGGTGCCGACCGAGGTGCGTGAAGCGGCGATCGGGATGGGCTTCACACCGCGGCGGCTGCTGTGGCAGGTCGAACTGCCGCTCGCGCTGCCGGTGGTGATCGCCGGGCTGCGCGTGGCCGCGGTGACGACGATCGGCCTGGTCACCGTCACGTCGCTGCTCGGCATGGGCGGGCTCGGCTACTTCATCCGGGCAGGCATTCAGACGACGATCCCGAATCCGAGCCCGATCATCGTCGGCGTCGTGCTGTCGATCGCGCTGGCGGTGCTCGTCGATTTGCTGCTGTGGCTGAGCGAACGCGCGCTGGCCCCGTGGTCGCGGAGGGCGCTTCGATGAGTTTTTTCGAGCAGCTGAGCCACTGGCTCGCCGACCCGAACCGCTGGAGCTGGACCGATCCGGCCGGGATTCCGTTCCGGACCGTGCAGCATCTGTGGTTTTCCGCGCTGGCGCTGGTGCTCTCGATCCTCCTGACCGTCCCGCTCGCGCTGTGGCTCGGGCATTACCGGCGCGGCCAGTTCCTGGCGAGCAGCGCGGTGAACATCGGCCGCGCGATCCCGAGTTTCGGGCTGATCATCCTGTTCTGGTTCCTGGCCAGCAGGTGGGGCGCGAACACAGACTTCTGGCCGCTGCTGCTCGCGCTCGTCGCACTGGCGCTGCCGCCGCTGTTCACCAACACCTACGCGGGCGTGGTGCAGGTGGAACAGGACGTCGTCGACGCGGCGCGCGGCACCGGGTATCGCGAATGGCAGATCATGCTGCGCGTGGAACTGCCGCTGTCGTCGCCGGTGATCGTGGCCGCCGCGCGAGTGGCGTTCCTGCAACTGATCGCGACGGTCGCGATCGGCGCGATCGTCAACGACGGCGGCGGTCTCGGCCGCTACATCGTGGACGGTTTCGCCCTCGGCGAGCAGGGCCACGGCGAAATCTTCGGCGGCGGTCTGGCGGTGGTGATCCTGGCACTGGTGTGCGAGGGGCTGTTCGCGCTGCTGACGAAGCTGGCTACGCCTCGCGGGTTGGCGCTTCAACAGGCACGTCGGGACTCGTGAGTGTTCATGCCGGTTCTAACCGGCATGAACTCTCACGACACACCGCGGCCAGCCGGTCGATCTCCGGCCCCAGCGACCGGTCGACCACCACCGGCTCAACCCTCTCCGCGAGCCAGGCGTATGCGTCGGCCAGCCTCGGCGCGCCTTCTGCTTTGAGCAGATACCGCGCCTGCCGCCCGGCGATCAGCTCGCACGCGGTGATCGCGAAGAAGCGTTCGATGACTGTCTCCAGCTCGGCTCCGGCCTTGCTGGCAAACGCTTGCACATCCTCCTGACCAGCGGAAGTGTCCAGCGACCCGAGCGTCGCCGGTGCGGCCAGCCGTCGCATCGCGTGCAGTTCGCCGGCCGCGCGTTTGTGCAACGGCGTAAGCCCGGCCTGCGGCCCCGGATCCACCGCAAGCTGCGGCGGCAAACCGCTGAACTGCGGGTCGAGGAGGCGGTGAAGGCGCTGGACCGAGACCTCTGCCGCATGGACGAGGGCTGCCTTGACCGCGTCCATCCTCAGCCCGAGCGCGGCGGCGTGATAGCCGGTAGTCGGGACGAACTCGCCGTTTACGAAGGCCGGTGAGTCCGCGGGAGTTTCCCAGGACTCCCGCAAGGTTTCCCGCAACTCCTCGACAGTCCGGCCGACGTACTCGAGTACCTTCGGCCCGACTCGCACCGAGATCGGCGCCTGCACGACTCCCTTTTTCGTGGCGGCCCCTTCGATGAGTTTCCCGATGTGGGTGCCGCGGTAGATCGCATGCGGCGCACCAAGAACGTCCACGGTGATCGCCGCGCAGACCGTCTGCCAATCGAGCAGTCGACGCAGTCTCTCGCTGCACACCCACGCGTACGCCTCGGCCAGCGGCGAACCTTGAATCAGGCTCGCCCCTTCCTTCGGCCCGAGCACGAACGGACGCACCCCGCGCCGGTCCAGCGCTTCCGCCGCCGGGACTTCGACGCCGTCCTCGATGACCGTGCCGAGCCCGACGAAGGTCTGGAACGCGTGCGCCAGCGGAATGATCTCGCCCGCGCTGCCGAGACTGTCGCGCGGAACGGCGGGGAGGAACCCGTCGTTGAGCCGGTCCGCGAGGAAGGTGACCAGCTCGGGACTGACCGCCGCGTCGCCGCGGAGAAACCCGCGCAGCCGCATGCGCAGCAACGCACGGGTCAACTCCGGCGACAGCCACGGCTTCCCGCCGACCGCCCGGCCGACCAGCAGATTGCGCTGGTGATCGGCCTGCTGCCCGGCGGTGAGCCGCGTTCCGGCGAGCCGTCCCATGCCGGTGTTGACGCCGTAGACCGGGCGGTCCTCGTCCAACGCGGCCAGCATTGCTTCACGCTGCCGCCTAAGCGCTTCAAGGGCACCCGGGCCGACTTCGACTGGTTCGTCCACTATGGACAGTTTAGCGCGCGAGGCCGTCGATGACCTCGGCGTTCGGCAGCCCCGCGAGCGCCGCACCGGAGATCAGGAGCTTGCTGCCGCGGATCCCGCTGCCGATCACCAGCTCCGGCGCGTCCGCGACGGCCTGGTCGATGAGGATCGGCCAGTCCGCGGGCAGCCCGACGGGCGTGATGCCGCCGTACTCCATGCCGGTGAGCGAAACGGCCTCGTCCATCGGCGCGAACGAAGCCTTGCGCACATCGAGACGGCGCTTGATGACGCCGTTGACGTCGGCGCGGGTGGTCGCGAGCACGAGCGCCGCGGCGAACCGGACCTCACCAGCCCGTTTGCCGGCGACCACAACGCAGTTCGCGGAGGCCGTCAACGGCGACCCATACGCCTCGCAGAACGCGGCGGTGTCGGCGAGCTCCGGATCGATCTCGGTGACGCCGAGCTCGTCCGGCGCGGGCATCGCGGCAAGCGCCTTGGCGACGGGTTCGGCAAGCAGGTCAGTACGGGTCGGCGCGGGAACGACGGTGAGGCTTCCGGCGATAGTCCAGGTGGTCACGGGCCCGAATGTAATCCGCCCGCCGCTCCGGTCACCAGTTGCGGTGGCCCCGCTGAACCTCGATGAGCTTCGGCCGCACGTCGACGATGTAGACGAGCGCCGCCGCCATCGCGGGAACCCAGAAGATGAACCCGACGCCGTTCCCCTGAAGCGGGAACAGCACCAGCGCGATCGTGGCCCCGCCGGTGATCAGCATCCAGATCGGCTTGGTCTTGCGATCGGCCGCCGAGTACGCGTCGGCTCGCTGGAGCAGCGCGTGAACGAAGGCGAAGAGCCCGACCAAGGCGCTGCCCCAGTGGATGACCCAGAGGATCCAATCGGCAACCAGCACGCAGCCAGCTTACGGCAAACCGCCCAGGCCGCCCGCTCCCCCGAAACCCGGCACGGCGCTGTGACTGCTGGTCAGGCTCGGGTTGGCCGGGTTTGGCCGCAGTGCGCCGCAGGGAGCGAGCTTGGGGTGACAACGGTCACTCCGGCTCGGCTGCCTCGGCTCAGGCCGGACCCAGGCTGCTGCCGTGAGCCTAGGTCGGACCCAGCTCGTCGCCCGTGAATCTCGGTCCGGCCCAGCTCGCCGCTGGGAGCCTAACGAAGCTCGCCCGAGTTAGGTTCGACCCAACATCGACTTCGCCGCGACACCCGCCGCCGCACACGACGGCCGGACCAACCGGCTCTCCGAACCGCTCACGGGAGCGGCGGCACCGTCCCCTGACTCAGCGGCACGCCGCCCAGTCCGCTATGCAGCAGCCCGGCACCACCGCCCCCGACACGGCAGACACCGCCCCGCCGAAACGCCCCAATCACAGCCGCACCCCGCACTCCCCCGGCACCGCCCGCCATGCAGCACGGCGGCACGACCCCCAGCACAGCGAGACCGCCGCCAACCCCATGACCCGGCAGCACCCCGAAACATCCCCAACACAGCACACGGCGGCCGGGCCCATTTCTCGGCCCGGCCGCCGTGCGACCCCTCGATCTTCAATTCTCGCCCTCGGCGACCCGGCGCAAACCGTTCCGCCCCAACGGTTCCAGGTGCCTAAGCACCCGAACCGCAGTCACCGCGACAGCGACTCCGCCGTCACTTCTCCGTCTTCGGCGCGGCCGGCTTCTTCGCGTTCGCCGTCGTGCTGGTCGTCGTGCGACGGGCCGGGGTGGCGGTCTTCGGCGCGGTGCGGTTCGCGGCCTTGCGGGCCACCGAACGGGTCTCGTGCGCGACGTTCTCGCCGATTTCCTCAACCGCGTCCGCGGTCTCGCCTGCCACCTCGGTCACCTTGCGGGCGGCCTTCTCACCAGCGGAACGGGTGCGCTTGGTGACCTTCGCCAGCACGCCGTCGACGCGCTCGCGGGTCTCCTCGGTCAGGCCGTCGACGCGCTCCTGCGCGGCGGTCAGCGCGTCGTCCAGCTGCTCAAGGGCCTTCTTGACCTGCGGCTGCGCGGCGATCTTGTCCCACGCCTGCTCGCCGGACTCGGCCAGCTTGTTGTACAGCTTCAGCGCGGCCTCGGTGTACTCGTCGATGGCCTTGCGCAGTTCGGCCGGGTCGAGCTTCTCGCGGAGGCTCTCGACGTCGGTCGGCAGCTCCTCGAGGCCCTTGCGGGCGGCCTCAGTGTTCTTGGTGACGTTGGCGCGGGCCTTGGCGACCGCGTCGGTCACGGCCTGGCTGGCCAGGTTGCCCGCGCCGAGCGCGGCGAGCAGCGGGGTGCGGACCTGGTCGAGCGCAGTGTTGACAGCCTTGCGGACGTCCTCGGTCTTGGGCGTGGTCATGCCGACTCCTCAGTGGTCTCTTGGGTGGTCTTCGGTGCGGTGGTGCTCGCGGCGGCGTTTTCGCGCCGGAAGGACTCGTAGACGTCGAGCAGGACCTGCTTCTGCCGTTCGGTCAGCTCGGCGTCGGCGCGGATCGCGTCGCCGACCGGGCCGCCGGTCGGCAGGTCGAGAATCCCGGCCTGCACGTACAACGCTTCGGCCGAGATCCGCAGCCCTTTGGCGATCTGCTGGAGGATCTCCGCGCTGGGTTTGCGGACCCCGCGCTCGATCTGGCTCAGGTACGGATTGGACACTCCGGCGAGTTTCGACAGCTGGCGCAGCGAAATCTTCGCGGAACTGCGCTGCTGGCGGATGTACTCGCCGATGTCGGAGGCGATGTCCGCGACCTTGTCCATGGGGCGCTGTGCTCCGCCGGGTTCTGTCATCCGGTCACCTCCTCGCGACCTACTCGACAGTACGCTCGCGTGCTAGCTATTGCAAGCACCCTGCTTGCAACCATCGGGTGTGGTTCCGCTCACCCCGTTACCCTGGGCTTATGCGGGCACAACGGTTGCGTCGACGCCTGGTCCGGCACCTCGTCGAAGAGGACGTGCTGCACGACGAGGCCTGGATCGACGCCTTCGCGACCGTCCCCCGGCACGCGTTCCTGCCGCGCTTTTTCGTGCCATCGGGCAACGGCTGGGCGGCGGTCGACCGCGGCGATCCGGACTGGCTGGACCGCGTCTATTCGCGCGACGTCCTGGTCACCCAGCTCGACGACGACCCGTCGCTCTGGGACCGCGCCCGCGCCCGCGGTCCGGTCCCCGGAGTGCCGACCAGTTCGTCCAGCATGCCCGCGATCATGGCGATCATGCTGGAAGAACTCCTGGTCCGCGACGGTGATCGAGTACTGGAGATCGGCACCGGAACCGGCTACAACGCGGGTTTGCTGTGCCACCGCTGCGGTTCCGGCCAAGTGTCCACAGTGGATATCGATCCGGCCATCGCGGCCGCCGCGCAGGAACGCCTCGCCTCCTGCGGCTACGCCCCCGCGTGCGCTACCGGCGACGGCGCACTCGGCTTCCCGGCCGGAGTGCTCTTCGACCGGGTCCTGTGCACCGCATCGGTCTCCCGCATTCCCCTTGCCTGGCTTGATCAAACACTCCCTGGCGGGCACATCGTCACCACCCTCAACCGCCCGCTCGGCGGCGGGCTCGTCCGCCTCACCGCAGGCGAAGGCGCGACCGCAGAGGGCCAGGTCCTGGCCCGCGACGGCCGCTTCATGCCCCTGCGCGCGCATCGCCTGCCACCACTCGCCGACGTGCCGCCCGCTACTGATGCGCAATGGCGGTCAACGGAACTGTCGATGACAGATGTGCTTAAACCACAACGACATTTCGAGTTCTTCGCGTCGCTGGAGCTACCGGAGGTGCGCCCCGTGCACGTCGACCCGAGCGGTGCCTTCGCACTGTCTCATCCGGACGGTTCCTGGGCCCGCACCCGTCGCACGGAATCCGGTTTCGAGGTAGCGCAAGGAGGTCCGCGCGCGTTGTGGGATCTCGCCGAGGACGCGCACCGTCGCTGGGAATCGCTCGGACGTCCCAGCCGGTCGCGCTTCGGTCTCACGGTCACCAGCGACGAACAGACTTTCTGGTTGGACGATCCACAATCCGAGAATCGCTGGCCAGGTGCCTGATCAACCCGCCAGTTCGCGAAGCAGCCCCTCCAGATCACGCTCGCCTGCCCGCGTTTGCCCACCCCGCGCCAATCCACCGCGAATCAGCGCCTCCGCCGCGGGACGCGCGAATTGTCCCGCCCAAGCGTCGTGTTCCCGCTGAAATCCCGTGGCCAGAGCATCCGGAACGACAGCCCGTTTCGCCGCGGCGATCACTCCTTCCGGCAACGCGGCGATGTCGCGCGCCAGCCGATCGACCACTTCTTCGAGTTCGTCAGCAGATCGTGCGGCGAGTGCTGCCGACGTCTCCTGTCGGAGTCGAGTATTCCCTTACCCCGCTTGGCGAATCACTGCGGCATTACGACGAACGGCTCCGCGCGGAAGAATCGTGAAGGTTCGCTGGGTCGAACCCAGCTCACACACCGATTCCTAGGTCCGACCCAATTCTGGTCCGAACCCACTTCTCTACCGCGGTCACGACATCGTCGAGCGGAGCCTCCGTCGTGTCGATGGACTCGACCTGCCCACGTATCCACAGGTTGAACTCGAGCATCTCCTCGATCCGCGGCTCGTCCCATTCCCGCCACGCCGGCCGGGCGCGCAATCGCCGCCGGAGGGTCTCGTTGTCCGCGACCAGCGCCAGGTAGTGCACCCCCGAGAAGAAAACGCGCTCTGGCAACGGTTCCAGCTCCTGCGGCGCGACCGTCCCGCACAGCACGGCCGGCCGTCCGTTCTGGTGCAACATCGCCGCCATCCGCAGCCAAGCCCCGCGGAACGCCGGATTCCCCGGGACGTCGTCGCGCAACGCGCCGGTCCACAGCACGTCCTGCTCCAGCACAACGGCCTCTCCTGCCAACCGCTGCGCCAGCTTCGGCCCGACCGTCGATTTGCCGCCCGCGCTCGGCCCGGTCAACGCGAACAACGGCAGCCGCCGAAACGGCCACCGGTGTCCGCACTCCGCGCACCACAAGAGGTTCCCGTCGGCCTGTGGACAACTCGCACGGTCGCCACAGGCCGGACAAATCCGCAGGTCGAGCGCTACCGGATCGGTGGACAACTCAGTCGAAGAGGTTCTCGAGGAAGCTGCGCTTGCGGCGTCCGCCGTACGGCCGCGGCGAATCCCCGTAGCCACCGCGGTACGGCCGCGGCGAGTCCGCGTGCCCGCCTCGGTACGGGCGCGGCGAGTCCGAATGCCCTCCCCGATACGGGCGCGGCGAATCCGAGTACCCGCCTTGGTAAGGGCGCGGCGAATCTGGCCGGCCGTACGGCGGTGGCTGCTGCCGGTAGAAAGCGCTCTCCGCACCGGCGATCTGCTCCAGCTCGCCGCGGTCGAGGAAGATCCCGCGGCAGCCGTCGCACTGCTCGATGTGGACGCCGTTCTTGTCGACCGTGCGCATCATGTTCTGACACTTCGGACAAATCACCCCGCCGACCCTACGCGGATTCGGCGCGCCGTGTCAGCAGGCGCAGAGGCAGAACGGGTGGCCGGCCGGATCGGCGTACACGCGGAAGGTCTCCGGCGAATCGTCGAGCAACTTCGCGCCCAGCCCGAGAATGCGCTGGTGAGCGGCCTCGAGATCGGGGACGTCAAGGTCGAGATGCGCCTGCTGCGGCGTGTCCTGCGACGGCCATTCGGGCGCGCGGTAACCCGCCACCCGCTGGAATTCGAGCCGGACGCCGCCGCGCGGGTCGACGAGCGTGGCCCAGTGGTTGTCCGGAGCGATCTCGGGTTCGCCCCACTCAAGAAGGGAGCGATAGAAGCCGGCGAGTGCCCCAGGGTCCGGACAGTCGAACGCAACGCCGCCGAAAGTCGGAATCGCACCCATGTTTTGCCCATCCTCTCCTCGTCGCGTAACCAGTAAAGCGAGTATGTCGGTTAGGGAGGCAGGTCGCAACCAATATCGCCCGTACACTGGGGAGGTGCACACCGACGCTTCCCTGGTGGTCGCCTTTCTCAACACCGTCGACATCGAACGGGGCGACGACCTGCTGGACGATCCGGAGCTCTGGCGGCAGTGGGCCGCGGACCACGACGTGTCACCGAACGATCCCGCCGAAGCCCGCGCCGTACGGGACAGCCTGCGCGCCGCCGTCGGCGATCCGCGGCTGCCCGCGACCACGCTGGACGTCCCGCTCCGCTTCGCCCTCACCGAATCCGGCCCGACGCTGCTCGCCCCGGACGCCGTCACGGCGACCCTCGCCGCGGCGACCCGCCTCGCCATCCGGGGCGACTGGGTCCGCTTGAAGATCTGCCCCGCCGACGACTGCCTGTGGGCCTTCTTCGACGAATCCCGCAACCGCTCCCGCACCTGGTGCTCGATGCGCGTCTGCGGAAACCGCGAAAAAGCCCGCTCCTGGCGCGCCCGCACAGCGGCTGTGCACAACTGACCCCCTGTGGACAACTTGTCCACACACACCACATGTGCACGTGCAGATGCCCCGGATACCCACAAGTTGTGGACAGCGATTAGGCCATCACCGTGAATTCCTGTGGATAACCCCGGGGATAACTCAGCTTCCTGTGGACAACTGGTTTGAGCACCCCGCGGCTGTGGTATAGGACGGCGCGCATACGGCCGACCACCCGCCGCAGCCGGTCGATGCCGGGGAAACCACGGTCGGCGCGGCGGCAGAGGCGCCGGGATACCAGCGCGTTCGAGCCGCGTCCTGCGGTAGTCGCGGTCAAGGTTCGGCGGTGGTCACGGGCCAGCAACCGGGCCCGGCCCTACTGGAGAATTCCGCTTAACCACAACGAAATCCCGACTCGGCTGCCAGTCCGGGTCCGGTGGCCATTCCGAACCGCGCCGACCGGACCAGCACAGCCGGCCCCGGCGACCACGCCATTCCGAACCGCGCCAACTGGGCCAGTTCAGCCAGCCGCGCCATCCCGAGTCGCACCGGCTGGACCAGCTCAGCCAATGGCCGAGCGACAACAAGCCGCCCGGAACCTCACCGGCCGGGCCAACGCTGCCAACCGGCGACTACTTAATCCCGAGCCCCGACAGCCAGCGCACCCAAGCACGAGTGGCATGCGCCATCCCGAACCGCCGCCGGTCGGGCCAGCTCAACCAACCACCAACGGCAACCACCGGCCGCAATCAGGCGAATCCCCGCCCCGGACGACCTTCGCAACCCCGGCCGCCCTCACACACCCGGCCCCGCGACAGGCCAAACCCCTCAGAACAGCAACTGCGCCACCGCGTAAATCACCAGCCCAGCCAGCGCACCCACCACGGTCCCGTTGATCCGGATGAACTGCAGATCCCGCCCGACCTGCAGTTCGATCTTCCGCGACGTCTCCTCGGCGTCCCATCGCTCCACCGTGTCCGTGATGATCGTGGTGATCTCGCGGGAGTAGTGGGTCACCAGGTAGACCGCCGCGCCCTCGACCCAGCCGTCTACCTTCGAGGTCATCGACGGGTCGTCCACCAGGCGTTTGCCAAGCGATTCCAGTCCGCCGCGGACGCGTTGGCGCAGTTCGCTCGACGGGTCCTCCGCGGCGTTCAGCAGCATCTCCTTGGCCGTCGCCCACGCGCTGCCGATCAGCTTCTGCACTTCGCCGTGGTTCACGATCTGGCCCTTGACCTGCTCGGCCCGCTCCATGGTCTTCGGATCGGTCTGCAGGTCTTGCGCGAACTCGCCGAGGAACTTGTCCAGCGCCAGGCGCATCGGGTGGTTGACGTCGGTCTTGACCGCCCACGCGAACGTCAGGACCTCGCCGTACACCTTGTCCGCCAGCATTTCGTCGACGAACTTCGGCGACCAGCTCGGCGCGCGGTCCGAGACCACGCGCAGCATCGTCTGGTGGTTGTCCCGGACCCACTCGTAAGCCCGGTCGCACATCAGATCCACCAGCTTGTGGTGCGCGCCGTCCTCGAAAACGCCCGCCAGGATCTTGCCGAGCGGCGGGCCCCACGGCTTGTCGATCACGCGCTTGACCACGGCCTGCTCCATGATCGCCTGCACGTCCTCGTCGCGAAGCACCGTGACCGCGCCGCGTACGACGGTCGCCAGCTCCGACGTCACGCGCTCCGCGTTGTCGCGCTGCGAGAGCCAGGCGCCGAGCCTGCTCGCGACCTCGACGCGGCGGAGCTTGTCGCGGATGACGTCCGGCGACAGGAAGTTCGACCCGACGAACTCGCCGAGGCTGTTGCCGAGCGCGTCCTTCTTGTTCGGGATGATCGCGGTGTGCGGGATCCGCAGCCCGAGCGGATGCCGGAACAGCGCCGTCACCGCGAACCAGTCCGCGAGCGCGCCGACCATGCCCGCCTCGGCCGCGGCGCGCACGTAGCCGACCCAGCCCGCCCAGCCCGCCGACTCCGCCCAGCTCGTCAGCAGGAACACGATCGTCGCGCCGAGCAGGAAGGACAGCGCGACCAGCTTCATCTTGCGCAGGCCGCGCCGTTTCGCCTCTTCGCCGGCGGTGCCGCCGGGCGGATCCGCGGGCGTGACCTTGGCAGGGGTGAGTTGCTCCACCCCGCCATTGTCCGTGAGGATGCGTTCTCGTGCGTGAACCAGCTCTCGTCCCCCGCCTCCGCCCGTTCACCTCGACGGTCTTCGCGGAGATGACCGCGCTCGCCGTCCGGCACGACGCGGTCAACCTCGGCCAGGGCTTCCCGGACACCGACGGGCCCGCCGGAATGCTCGAAACGGCGAAGAATTCGCTGTTCGGCGGCGACAACCAATACCCGCCGGGACCGGGCCGTCCGGAGCTGCGCGCCGCGATCGGCAGGCACCGCCAGCGGTATGGAGCCAGCTACGACCCGGACACGGAGATCCTGGTCACCGCGGGTGCGACCGAGGCCATCGCGGCGTCGCTGATCGCGCTGACCGAGGCCGGCGACGAGGTGATCGTGGTCGAGCCGTACTACGACTCGTACGCCGCCGCGGTCGCGATGGCGGGCGCGCGGCGACGCGTCATCGGGCTGGTCGAAACCGAGAACGGACAGCTCGAACTCGACCTCGACGCCCTCCGCGACGCGATCAACCCGAAAACCCGCGCGGTGCTGCTGAATTCGCCGCACAACCCCACGGGCACGGTGTTTTCGCGCGGGCAGCTGGAGGAAGTCGCGCGGCTGTGCGTCGAGCACGACCTCATCGCGGTCACCGACGAGGTCTACGAACACCTCGTCTTCGACGGTGCCGAGCACCTGCCGCTCGCGTCGTTCCCCGGGATGCGCGAGCGGACCGTCGCGATTTCGAGCGCGGGCAAAACCTTCAACTGCACCGGCTGGAAGATCGGCTGGATCTGCTCGACGCCGGAGCTGGTGGCCGCGGTGAAGGCGGCGAAGCAGTTCATCACGTTCGTCTCCGGCGGACCGCTGCAGCCGGCCGTCGCGTACGCGCTCGACAACGAGCTTGAGTGGGTCGAAAACCTGCGCGTGAGCCTGCAAGAGAAGCGAGATCGGCTTTCCGCCGGTCTCGCCGATGCGGGATTCGCAGTTCGGCCGAGCGCGGGGACGTACTTCGTGACGGCTGACGTTCGTCCGCTCGGTTTCGAGGACGCCGCCGAGCTCGCTTGGACGTTGCCGGAACGCGCCGGAGTCGCCGCGGTACCCGTCAAGGTGTTCACGGATCACCCGGACGAGTGGAAACATTTGCTGAGGTTCGCGTTCTGCAAGCGCAACGAGGTGATCGACGAAGCTGTCGAACGCCTGCGGAAACTCGTCTGACGACTGCCGTCCGATCCCGGTTTGTCCCTGCGGGAATGGAGATACCGAGAGTGTCGCGGTGGCCGAAACATCGGGTCAACGCCCGAATTCGCGCCGCGGACGGGCCGCCCGGATGGCCGCATCTGCCCCGGTTGAAGCGACGCAGGGTGATCGACTAGGGCGGATCGGACACCAGAGCCGGTGCGGACGTTCCGCCTTACGGGGTGGATCGAGCGCGGGAGAGATGAAACACTCGCGTCCGGTGCTAGAAAGAGGGCAGCCCCGGGGGACCTGCGACCTGGCCGGAAGACAGCCCCAGCAAGATCAGTCTCGTGCGGTGGCACGAGCTTCAGGCGCGGACGGTGGTGGTGGCGTGACCGGCATGGCGAATCCGCGCGGCCTCGCACATCCCGTGACGTCCGGCTCCAGTCCACTCGGGACCGCGGGTTCCGCGCTACTCGGAATGGCCGACCGCGCCGCGAACCGCGCCGAGCGGAACTCCTCTTTCGCGCGCGCGGGCGCGCGCCGGCGGCCGCGCGCCTGGGCGGCTCCAATCGCCCGGCCGGCCGCCCGGATCGCCGTCGCGGGCGGGCTCACCCTGGCCGGATGGCTGCTCGGGGCCGCGTTGTCGCAGGCGAACGCGGCGACGGACGACCACGCCGACCGCCCCGCCGCTTCGGCGCACGACACCGACCCGGAGCACCGATACGCCGGAACGGCCACGTCCGGCACCCTCACCTGGGCCATGCCCGGAGCGGCGACCAGCGCGAAGCGCGCCGCGCTCCACCGGTTCCAGGTCTCCGCCGACGACTACCGGCCGGACGTGAGCTTCCGTCCGGCCACGGTGCCCGGAAACGACCCGGGCCACCACACCAGCATCGCGGTGACGCGGCCCGCGACCAAGATCACCAAGCCCGCCAAGGCAAAAGTCCCGGGCAAGGCGAAGCACCACGCACCGGCGAGCGACCCCGCGCCCGCAGCGACCACGCAGCCTGGCCTGGTCGGCAGCACGGGCGGCGAGCCCGGTCAAAGTTCGCCCAGCAGCACCAATCCCGAATCCCAGCCCGGCCTGCTCAGCGGCACGAGCAACGCACCCAGCCAGGGCTCGCCCAACAGCAATCCCGAACGCGAGCCTGGACTGCTCAGCAGCGTCGGCAACGCGCCCAGCCAGGATTCGCCCAACAGCACCAATCCCGAGCCCCAGCCCGGTTTGCTCAGCAGCATCAGCAGCGCACCCAGCCAGGATTCGTCCGACGCCACCACTCCCAGCAGCGAGCCTCGCCAAGGTCTCCTCGGCGGTCTTCTCGGCGGTTCCGGCCGCGATTCCGGCCCGGGCCTCCTGGGCGGGCTCCTCGGCAGCCCCGAATCCGGCCAGCCAGGGCTCCTCGACGGCATCCTCGGAACCGTTGACGACACCGTCGGCACGACCCTGCACACCACAGTCACCTCGGTCGACACGGTGATCGACACCGCGCCGGTCCGGGTCGTCGAGCCGCCGGTCCACCCGGTCGAACCCGCACCGGTCGCCAGCGGCTCGGTCAGCGCATCCGTCCCGGCGACCAAGCTGGCGAAAGAGCCTGAAGCGCCGGTTGTCGTGAAGGTCGGCAAGCAGGCGCCCGTCGCACACGCCGCCGCGCCTGCCCGCGTCCTCACCGCGCAGCCCGCCGCCAAGCAGGAGACCCTGCCCGCGTCGCCGGTCGAGGAACGCAGCCAGGCCGGAGGCGGCAGCAGCGGTGGCGGCGAAGGCCTTCCCGCGGCTCCAGCCGCTCCTGCCGCGCCCGCGTCGACTGTCTCACCGGGACACGACGGGCACGGCGGTCTGCGCCAGCTGTTCGCGCTGTCCGGCGACGGCGACACCGTCACTCAGCTCAAGCTCATCGGCGTCAGCCGCGACCACGAGGTCGACGGCGCCGGCAGGGACGCCGCCCTGCCGACCACCTCCCCGGACTGACCGCTCGACCGGTTACCCGGGGAGAGCTCCGTCCACTCAAGATCAACTTCTTGATCGCGCGCGCCCGTTCGCTGCGCCGGGCTCACCCCTTCGCACTAGTGCCACTTCGATCCAGGGGCTGAACCATGACCGCACTTCCCGACCGGCCGACCGCGCCCGGCCGGATCGGGTCCTGGTCCCGGCGCCGCGCTGCCCCCGCGGCGCCGGGACCCACCACGGGCGTGCTCCGGAGGCTTTCGCTCACCGCGCCGAGCGAAAGCCTGCGCCAACCGAAGCTCGCCTGAACCGAGGGCGCTTCCCGGCACTTCGAGGGGCTGTGCCGGGAAGCGCCTCGGACGATCGGCCGGTGCGCCGGACAGGTGACCGCCACCCTCCCTGGAGTGGCTGGATCCCATCCGGTGCACCGGCTGTTCACTTTTTCCGAGAGAAAACCGCGCTAGGTCACCGAAATCCGTTCCGCCGGCACGTCCGCGCAGCCGCGCACCGAGGCCGCCGCCGCGCTTACGCGCCGCACCGCTTCCGGCAACTGCTCGCGCGGCAGCCCGAACGGCAGCCGCAGCCAGCGTTCCAACCCGCCGTGCACCCCGAACCGCGACCCCGGCGCGATTTGCACCCCGTGGTTCGCCGCCGACACCGCCAGCCGGGTGCTCATCGGTTCCGGCAGCCGGCACCACAGCGACAGTCCGCCGGACGGCACCTGGAATGTCCACTCTGGACAGTACTTGCGCAGTGCCGCGACCGTGATGTCCCGCTGCTCCCGGAATTCCGCCCGGCGCCGGGCGAGCACCTGGTAGCCCTCCGGTTCGAGCAGCGCCGCCAGCACGAGCTGGTCGAACACCGGCGCGCCGAGGTCGACCGCGAACCGCGACGACTGCAGCCGGTCCAGCAGATCGGTCGACGCCCGGATCCAGCCCAGCCGCAACCCGCCCCACTGCGATTTCGCCGCCGATCCGACGCTCAGCACCAGATCCCCGCCGAACGCGGCCAGCGGCGGCGGACCGTCCACCGGATCGCCCTCGTAGTCCAGTTCCACCAACGATTCGTCGACCACCACCGGCGTCCGCGACCGGGCGAGCAGTCCGCCGAGCCGTTCCCTGCCCGCCGCGTCGAGGCGCAAGCCGGTCGGATTCTGGAAGTCCACCACGAGGTACCCGAACCGCGGCGCGGCCTGGCGCAGCGCGGCCTCGATCCCCGGCAAGTCCCAGCCGTGCACCGGGTCGAGCGCGACCGGCACCGGCAACGCATGCGTCGCGCGGACGGCGTCGATGGCGTTCGGATACGTCGGCTGCTCAAGCAGGACCCGGTCGCCGGGCCCGCTCAGCATCCGCAGGCAGAGCACGAACGCGGAGTACGCGCCGGAGGTCACCAGCACCTGGTCCGGCGACGTCGGCAGGCCACGCGCGGTGTAGCGCTCGGCGATCCGCTCGCGCAGCCGAGGAAGTCCGCCGGTGAGGTAGCCGTTTCCGCTGACGTACTCGACCAGATCACGCCGTGCGGTGTCGAACGCGGCCATCAGCCCAGGCACAGCGGGCGGCGCGGCCCGCGCGAGGTCGAGGAGGTCGTCGCGAACCGCCTCGGCCTCGTCGCGGTTGCCCACGCCAGCCACCCACGACCCGGCTCCGCGACGGCTGGCGACGAGACCGTCCGCGCGGAGCCGGTCGAGCGCCGCCCCGATCAGCGTGCGGCTGACGCCGAGCGCGTCGGCGAGTTCGCGCTCGGCGGGCAGCCGGGTGCCGATCGGCAACTGCCCGTCGAGCACGTGCAACTCGACCGCCGCGGCGAGGTCGGTCGCACCCTGCCGGGAGCCACGCTGCCGCCATTCGCCTAGCAATATGGCCAATCGCCGTCCCGAGATGCGGCCGCCCAGAGGTTCCATAAGGCCAATTATCGCGCATTGGCCATGGCATACCAGGCCAGTTGGCGCCAATAGTGGAGAAGTGGCAGTTACCGACCTCAGTCCCCTCAGCCTTCGCCGAGCCCCTGCGCGCCGGGGCGTCCAGTTGCTCGCCGGCCTCGCGCTCTACGGCGCGAGCATGGCCATGCTCACCCGCGCCCGCCTCGGCCTCGACCCGTGGGACGTGCTGAACGACGGCCTGACCAAGATCACCGGGCTGACATTCGGCACGATCAGCGCCGTCGTGGCGGTGTTCGTCCTGCTGCTGTGGATCCCGCTGCGGCAGCGCCCCGGCATCGGCACCGTCGCGAACATCGCGGTGATCGCAGTGGCGGTCGACGCCGTGCGCGCCGTGCTACCCGACCAGCACGTGCTCGTGTGGCAGATCCTGATGCTGGTGGGCGGCGTAGTCCTGAACGCCGTCGCGACCGCGGTGTACGTCGGCACCCGCCTCGGCCCCGGCCCCCGCGACGGCCTGATGACCGGCCTGCACGCCCGGACCGGCTGGTCCGTCCGCCTGGTCCGGACCGGCATCGAGGTACTCGTCCTGGCCGCGGGCTGGCTGCTCGGCGGCGCGGTCGGCGTCGGAACCGTGCTGTACGCCCTCAGCATCGGCCCGCTGACCCAGGCCCTGCTCCCCCTGGTCACTTGGCGCACCCGGGCGTACGAGCAAGAACAGCATTAGCGCTTGCCGACGGCCTGCCGGACCGCCGGATAGTCGATCCCGCGCGCCGCGAGGAAATCAGCGACCGGACCGCGCTGCTTCACGAGCGCGAGCAGCAAATGCTCCTGTCCCAGGTGTTTGTCGCCAAGCTCATGCGCCTCCCGCACGCTTGCCTGCAACGCGTTCTTCGCGTCCTCGGTGAACGGCAAGTGATTCCGCCGCGTGGGCCGGCTCGCCTGAGCAAGCGCGCCCGGCCCATGCGTCTGCTCGATCCGTTCGACAATCTGATCAACATCGATGCCGAACTCGGTGAGCGCTTCGGCATCGGCGTCGCTGATCCCGCCGCGTCGGCGCACCCGGGCAAGCTCAGCGAAGACGTCCTCGCGCGACACCCCGAGGTTCCGCAGCAACCGCACGGCCTCGCCGTTCTCGATCCGCGCCAGCCCAGCGAAAACCGCCTGCGCGGAAATCTCGCGAGCCCCCGCCTCATGCGCCGCGGCCTGCGCCTCGACCACCGCTCTCCGGGCGTCATGGGTGAACTTCTCGAACATCAATGCCTCCCGTACTTCTTGTGGACGGCCTGCCGGCTGACCCCCAACTCGGCCGCGATGTCCTGCCAAGACCAGCCGTGCATCCGCGCACTGCGCACCTGCACCGCCTCCAACTGCTCAAGCAACCGCCTCAGCGCCGCCACCGCCCGAAGCCCCACCCGGGGATCCCGGTCACCGGCGCGAGCGGCCAAATCCGTCGCTTCCGTCATGATGTCAATCTAGGTTGACATGCCGCCCCTGTCAACCCGAGTTGACACCCCCGTCCTCGAGTGGCCCCTTCACTGCTTTCGCGTGCGCGAGGGCCACCCTTCCCTCAGGATTCCCCTCACGCCCTCCTCCGCCCACTGCCGGGATGCCCCCCCAATGCCACATTGGGTGCGTCCCACGCACCCAACGCCACATTGGGTGCGTCCCACGCACCCAACGCCACATTGGGTGCGTCACATGCACCCAACGCCACATTGGGGCGCTAGCCCCCACTCCCGCGAAACCGCAGCCGACGCACCCAACCAGCGAGGCACCCAGCCCTTCCCCCAACCCCGATACGAAGCCTCCCTGCGGGCGGCGGGTGCTTGTCAAGGCATCTTTCCCGCCTTGACAAGCACCCTCAGGCCGTCAGCACAATCAAACTTCGGGGTGCCCCACGCAACCCAAGACGGCCGATGTCGCCGCCAGGCGACGAGCCCCCGCCCAACACAACCCGAGCTACAGTCACCAAGTGCCCGAGATCTCGACCGCCGAGCGAGCCGGAGTCGGTTCCGACGGCCACCCCCGCCCTACCGAAGACCACATCGCCCTCCTGGACCAAGCCATCCTGGTCCTCGACGGAGCCACCTCCCCGAGCCCGGACCTTCCCCCGGGCGGCTGGTACGCCCACCTCCTCCGCGACCAACTGGCCCAAGAACTACGCACAGCCCCCCACCAAGACCTCAGCGACGCCCTGGCGACCGCGATCACCGCAGTAGCCAAAAACAACGCCCTAACGCCAGGAAACTCCCCCTCCAGCACCGTCTCCATCCTCCGCTGGAGCGACCAGGAAATCGAAGCACTGGTCCTGGCCGACAGCCCCATCGTCGCTTTTGGACACTTCGGCGCCGACGTAGTGTCCGATGACCGCCTGATCTCCCTGCGCAACAACGGCCTCCTGCAAACCGGCAAGGACGTCCGCCGCCGGCGCAACGCCGAAGACGGCTTCTGGGTAGCCGAAGCCGACCCCTCCGCGGCCCGCAAAGCAGTCCGCCGCAGCTGGCCCCGCAAGGACGTCGACGCCGTCCTCATCGCTACCGACGGCGTCGCGATCGGAGTCGACGAGTACGGCATCTTCACCTGGCCGGAAGTCCTGCAGCTAGCCAAAAACAAAGGCCCCGAAGCAGTACTGGACGCAGTGCGCGCCGCGGAGAACGACGACCCGCACGCCGTCCGCTGGCCGCGCGCCAAACGGCACGACGACCAGGTGCTCGTCCTCGCCGACTTCGCGGGGTAGGGGCTGAATCAGGGGTTTTCCCTGATCACGAAACGCCGCGGAGCGGCCAATCTGGCTACATGGGGTACTCACGAGGCGTCCGGGGATGGCGCCTGACCGCGCTCGCTGCGATCGCCTGGGGGCTGTTCACGATCACGGTGCTGCACATCATCAGCTCGCACGACCCGATCTACGACACGCTTTCGAGCTACACGATCACCGACCGCGGGGAGGGCATGCTCGGGGCGAGCGTGCTGTCGGTGGCCGTCGGATCGCTCGCGGTGCTCGGCGCGCTGATCGCCGGCGGCGTGCCGATGACGTTCAGCACCAAGGCTTTGCTCATGCTGTGGGCGCTCGGGTTGGCGGTCGCCGCGGTTTTTCCGGCCAGTTACCCGCAAAGCCCGAATCCGCTCAGCGGCGACATCCACCTGTACTCGTGCCTGATCGCGTTCGCGAGCCTGCCCGGCGCGGCGATCACGATGCTGGAACCGTTGCGCGGCACGGCGGAGCGCGTGTTCGTGGTGCGCTGGCTGAAGTTCGGGCTCGCCGCGGTCGGGCTGTTCGCGGTGAGTTTCCTGTTCGTCCGCCTCGACGAAGCCGGGGTGCAGCCCTTCCACGTGCTCACTGAGGTGCTGCCGGTGGGCGCGACGCAGCGGCTCACGCTGATCGCGAATGTCGCCCTGTTGCTGGTCCTGCTCCGGATCGCGGTGCGGACCGAAACCGCTCGTGCCGCGGTGCTCGTTACTTCCGCGCCTCGGCCATGAATTCGGGCGCGTAACCGAACAATCCGGGCAGCCCGCCGGTGTGCAGGAACACGACGGTCTCCTCGGGCGAATACCGGCCCGCCGCCGCCCATTCCACCAGGGCGGCGGCGGCTTTTCCGGTGTAGACTGGGTCGAGCACCACGCCTTCCGTGCGGCCGAACAACCGGATCGCTTCCCAGGTCCCCGACGCCGGGATGCCGTAGCCCTCGCCGATCGTCGTGTCGTTGAGCCACACGTGCTCCAGCTTCGGTGGGTCGATCCCAAGCAACTCCGCGGCCCCGACGGTGAGCTGGGACAAGTTGTCCACAGCCTCGTTCAGCGGGTGGCTGACGCAGGCGATGTCCAGGTCGAGCGAACCGAGCGACTCCGTACCGAGTGCCAGTCCGGCCGCCGTTGCCCCGCTGGCGTGCGGGCCGACGATCCGGGCCTGGTCCAGGCCCAGCTCCACCAGCTGGACAGCCAGCTCGCGAGTGGCATCCACATAGCCAAGAACGCCGAGCGGGTCGGACCCACCGACTGGGACCGTCCTAACGCTCCGGCCCTCGTCCGCTGCTTCGGCGAGCAGCCGTTCGTACGTCGCGGCTGCTTCCGCGTCGGACGCGCAGATGTGCACCCGCGCGCCGAAGAGCAGGTCGAGCGGGACGTTGCCGGACCGCTCGTACGCGTCGCCGGAGCGCGGCACCTCAGCGATCAGCACCAGTTCGCAGCGCAAGCCAAGCCGGGCGCACGCCGCGGCGGTCTGCCGGCCGTGGTTGGTCTGCAGCGCACCGAAGGTGATCACCGTGTCGACGCCGTCGGCGAGCGCCGCGCCGAGGTGGAAGTCGAGTTTGCGCAGCTTGTTGCCGCCGACGCCGAGCGGATGGACGTCGTCGCGCTTGAGCAGCAGCCGGGGGATGCCGAGCGCTTCGCCGAGCCGCGGAGCCGGGACCAGCGGCGTCGGTCCGTGGTGGAGACCGGCGCGCGGAAAGGCGTCGAAGGCGGGGAACCGGGCGAAGTCGAACGTCATCGATCCTCCGTGCGCTGGCCGGGCTGGTGACGTGCAGTTTAGGTGGCTTTATCCAGCCGTGGCCGGGTCCGCGGCCTTGGCTGCCCGTTCGATTTCGGCTCGCCGGGCCTGCCAGAACGCCGCGTCCCGACCGATTTTGGCCATGGCATCCGCGTCCATCTCGACCGTGCCGTCCAGCTGCTCGCGCAGGATGTCGGCGTGCCCGGCGTGCCGGCTGGTCTCGGTCAGCAGGTGGACGAGGACGTTGAACAACAGCACGTCCGGCCGCGGCCACCACGGCACGTGGCCGGGCGAGTCGATGGCGAGAGCGGCGATGGTCGCGTCGGAGTGTTCGCAGACGCGCTGGTAGCGGCTGGTGATCTCCTCGCGGCTTTCGTACTCGGTCGCCCACAGGTCGCGGCCGCGCTGTTCGAGGTCGTCCCACCGCGGAACCGGCTCGGGACACGGACGTCCGAAAACCTCGCCGAAGTACCGGGCCTCGGCGACCGCCAGGTGCTTGACCAGGCCGAGCAGGTTGGTTCCGGTCGAGGTCAGCGGGCGGCGAATCGCGTACTCGGACAATCCGTCGAGTTTGCGGAGCATCGTCTGCCGGACCTCTTTCAGGTCGCTGTGCAGGTACTCCTTCGCGAAGTCATCGATCACGACTACGAGCATGCCCGAACTTCGCGGCCGAGGTCAGGGGTGCTTTCCCGGCTCGCGCCATGCTACGTTCGTTCGAGCGAACGAGAGGACGGGGAGCCGCTGATGCCTTCCGCGACGACAGAGTTCACGACCCTTGCTGCCCAGGCCGCCGCGCTCGAAGCAGGCGAAATCACGGCCGTGGAGCTGACCGAACTCGCGCTCAAGCGGGCGCACGCGAGCCAGCCCGTGCTCAACGCGTTCCGCGTGCTGCGCGACGAAGCCGCGCTCGCCGAGGCCGCCGACGCTGATCAGCGCCGCGCCGACGGTGATCGCGCGCCATTGCTCGGGGTGCCAGTCGCGATCAAGGACGACGTGGACATCGTCGGCCTGCCCACCGCGTTCGGCTGCCCCGGCGAGTTCCCGGCGGCGACGGAGGACGCGCCCGCGGTCGCGAAGCTCAAGCAGGCCGGCGCGGTCATCATCGGCAAAACCAACACGCCTGAGCTGGGCCAATGGCCGTTCACCGAGGGAACCGCCTTCGGCGCGACGCGCAACCCGTGGCAGCCCGGGCACACGCCGGGCGGGTCGTCCGGCGGATCCGCCGCGGCGGTGGCGGCCGGGATCGTGGCCGCCGCGCTCGGGTCGGACGGCGCGGGTTCGGTGCGCATCCCGGCTGCGTGGACCGGGCTGGTGGGCATCAAAACCCAGCGCGGCCGGATCCCGACCGGCAGCGAACTCTTCCACGGCCTCACCGTGCTCGGCCCGCTCGCCCGGACTGTCGCCGACGCGGCGACCCTGCTCGACGTCACCGCGGGCGCCGGCACCTCGTTCCAGGCCGCCGCCCAACGCGAACCAGGACGGCTGCGGATCGGCCTTTCCACCCGGATTCCCTTCACCGCCACCAAAACCAGGCTCGACCCAGTCGTCGAGTCGGCGGTGCGGGAAACCGCCGAGACGCTCGCCGGGCTGGGGCATGAAATCGTTCCGGTCGAACCTGGATACGGCCTGATCGGCCTCACCTTCCTGCCCCGCTCGCTCACCGGCGTGCGGGATTGGGCCCGGCGCGTGCCGGAGCCGTCCGCGCTCGATCCGCGCACTCGCAGCAACGCCCAGCAAGGCGGCCTGCTCGCCGGGCCCGCGCTGAAACTCGCCCGCGCGCTCGAACCCGTGCTGCGCCGCCGGATCGGCGGGATGTTCGGCGACATCGACGTCCTGCTCACGCCGACCACTGCCACCCCGCCGCCCCCGATCGGTTCCTTCGACGGGCTTTCCGGCTGGCAGACCGACCAGTCGATGATCGCCGCGTGCCCGTACGCTTGGCCGTGGAACGTGCTGGGCTGGCCCGGGGTGAACGTGCCCGCCGGGCTGACCGCGGACGGGTTGCCGCTCGGCGCCCAGCTGCTCGGCCCGTCGCATTCCGAGGAGCGGCTGATTTCCGTTGCCGCGCAACTGGAAGAGGAGCTGCGATGGCCGGACCGACGTCCCGAGCCGGGGTGGTGACCACTCGCGACGCGATCCTTCGCGCGACCCTGAAAGTGGTCGGCGAACAGGGCGTCGGCGGGCTCACCAACCGGCGCATCGTCGCCGCGGCCGGGGTTTCGCTCGGCACACTGACTTATCACTTCCCGAGCCAGACCGAACTGCTGCGCGAGGCGATGCTGCTGTTCGCCGAGGAGGAAACGGCGAAACTGGCGGGGATCGTCGAGGCGTACCGGGAACAGGGCTTGAGCCTCGAACAAGCGGCGACCGTCGTGGAGCACGTGATCAAGCAGCTGCCGTTCGGCACGGACGAACTCGCGCCGCACGAGCTGTACCTGCAAGCCGCGCGCGACCCCGGATTGCACGAAGCGTCCGCGAAATGCTTTGCCGCGTATGACGAATTGGCCATCACGATCCTCACCGCACTCGGCCTGCCGGATCCGGAACGGGTGGCCGGTCCGGTGGTCGCGCTGATCGCCGGGCTGCAGTTGCGTCGGCTCGCGACTGGCACGGACGTTCCGGCCGCCGAACCGTTGATGATGCTGTTGCATGGTGCGCGAGGCTGACGTGGCCCCGCCGGTCGTCCGCGGTACCGCGGCTTGGCGCTATTTCGGCGACTTCCGCGACGCGCTGCTCGCGGGACAAGTGCTCGTACTGCAGGTCGCGCATCCGATCGTCGCGGCCGGGGTGCGGGATCATTCGGACTACCGCGAAGACCCGTGGACCCGGTTGATGCGCACCGTCGCTTCGCTGTCGATTTACGTTTACGGCGGGACAAAGGGCGCTCAAGTCGAGGCCGAACGGTTGCGGAACCTGCACCGCTCATTCACCGGCACCGCCGATGGCCGTCGATACAGCGCGCTCGATCCCGGCGCGTACGCGTGGGTGCACGCGACGCTGGTAATGGCTCCCGTTGACGCACAACGGTTCTTCGGCCGCCCACTGTCTGCTTCGGAGCTTGACGAGTACTACGCGCAGATGTGCGGCATCGGCCGGATCCTCGGTGTGCGCGAGCGCGATCTGCCGCCGACCTGGCCGGATTTCGAGCGGTACTACCGGGAGACGATCGCCGGGTTCGGTCCGAACGAGACGATCAGCACGCTGTTCGAGACCATCGACACGGTGCGGAAACCGTTCTCCCGCATGTCCGATCGGCGGTGGTCGAGACTCCAAAAAGGATACTCAAGCGCACAGATGTTCCTGATCCGCGCGACACTGCCACCAGAGCTGCGCGCCCGACTCGGTCTGCAATGGACGGAGGAGGACGCACGCGAGTTTTCCCGCTTCTGCCGCGTGACCAGAATTCTCGGCACCTTGGTACCGCCGCCGCTGCGGACCGTCCTCATGAGATCGGTCGGCAAGCTGAACGTGTGGCTGCGCGCGCACCCGTGGGCTTACCGGTTCTTCGTCCGCTCGTAATGCGCTCGGGCCTTCGCCCGGTTCCCGCAGCGGGACATCGAGCACCACTGGCGCGTCCGGCGAGGCGATGTGTCGACAAACCGCAGGCCACAGTCGTCTGCCGAGCAGATGCGGATGTCTTCTACCCCGGTAGCGAGGTCGACGGCGTCAGCGGCCAGCACGGCGAACGCCGTCGCTACCGGGTCCGCCGGAGGGGGCACTTCCCGCCGCAGCACACCGTCCTTCACCAGCAGCCGGTCCGGTGCCGGGGCGGCCGCGAGCGCGTCGTTGACCAGCCGGACGTCGGCGGCCAGCGGTTTGTCGGTCAGCAGCCGGTTCACCGCCTCGCGCAGGCCCTTCGCAGCAGCCAACTGGGCAGCGGTCACCCGTAAGCGGCCGAATCCGGCCAGGTCAAGCCATTCCGCCAGTGCGTCCGGACCCGTCAGCAGCTCGATGCCCTCGGGGAGATGCCGGGAGCGCAGCGTGTTCACCAGGTGCAGACACGGCCGTCCAGCGTCGAACACCCAATCCATGCCACTCATTCTAACCATTGAAACCGGTGAGAACGCGCGCTACCGTCTAACCCCATGAGCCGGTTAGAAGCAGCCATGGCCCAAGCAGGCGACCTGCGCATGCACTACCTCCGCGGTGGTGACGGTCCACCGCTGTTCCTCCTGCACGGCTGGCCGCAGACGTCGCACTGCTGGCATCGCGTCGCCGGGCCGCTGGCCGAGACATACACCGTGATCGCCCCTGACCTGCGCGGATACGGGCGCACCGACAAGCCCCGCACCGGCTACGACAAGCGCACGATGGCCGCCGACATCGCGAAGCTGGCCGAGCAGCTCGGATTCGACCGGGTCGCAGTCGCGGGGCACGACCGCGGCGGGCGGGTCGCGCATCGGTGGGCGCTCGACCGTCCGGACCAGGTCGAACGGCTGGCCGTACTGGACATCGCGCCGACCCGGGAGATGTGGCGTCGCCTCGACAAAGACCTCGCGAAGGCCTACTGGCACTGGCTTTTCCATCTTCAGCCGGACCTGCCGGAACTGCTGGCGGGCCAGAACATCGCCGCCTACCTCGGATACTTCTTCGAGCGCTGGACCTTCCAACGCCACGGGCTGCCCGCCGAGGACGTCGCCGAGTACGTGCGCGCCTTCGAAGCACCCGGCGCGCTCCGAGCCGGCTTCGACGACTACCGCGCTTCCTTTCCGGACGACGCCGAACTAGACGACGCCGACTACGCCGCCGGGAAGCGCCTCACCCAGCCAGTACTGGCGATGTGGGGCAAGGCCGGACTGCTCGGCAGCCTTCCCACGCTCGACATCTGGCGCGACTACGCGGACAACGTGACCGGCATCGGCCTCGAAGACTGCGGACACTTCCTCCCCGAGGAACAACCCTCACAAGTCGTGGCGCATCTGCGGAAATTCCTGTCCAGCTAACGGAATCCGCGCGAACCCGGCACCCACCGTCTGCTCGATCGCCGCGCCGACGCGGAACGCCGTGCCGTCGTCGTACTTGCCCGCGACGACCTGAACCCCGGTCGGCACGCCATTGCTTGCCCAGCCGGACGGGACGGCGAGCACCGGATGTGCACTGCCGACATTGAACGCCGGGGTGAGCGAAGCGTCCGAGAAGTGTTCCAGCGCAACACCATCGACCACGACCTGCTCGACAAGGTAGTCCTCGCCAGCAGCGAAAGCGGTCGCACCGAGGGTCGGCACGATGAGCGCGTCGAAGCGCTCGAACACGGTGTCAAGGCGCTCGCGAATCGCCGCTTCGACGGCGCGGCCGGTTTCCGCGTCCACAATGTTCTCGACGCCTTTGCGCGCGAAAGCCTGGCAGTACGGGGTAATGACACCCGGGTTCTGCCGGTCCAGCTCCAAGACCTCGGCGGCCAAACCCGTCCCGAAATGCGCCCACAAGGCCTGTTTGACCATGTCGAGCGTCCAGTCGAGCTCGATCTCGGTCACCGCCGCACCGGCAGACGCCGGCGCGTGCGCGACAGCGCGGGTGTTGGCGGCGACTTCCGCGGCCACCGGGAAATCGCCCGGCATCGGACAGCACGCGACGCGGAGCCCGCGCACGTCGCCCAGCTCAATCCGCGCCGCGGGAAGCCTCGAGTGCGGGTCACGGGGATCTTCGCCCGCCATGACGTTCTGCAGGAGCGCGCAATCGGCAACGGTCCGGGCCATCGGGCCATGGTGGTAATAAGTATCCAATCCGGCGGGCGGCAAGACCGGGTTGCGCCCGTGCGGCGGTTTGAAGCCCACGACGCCGGTGAAGGACGCGGGCGCGCGAAGCGAACCGCCGATGTCCGATCCGGTGGCGAGGAAGGCAGTTCCAGCCGCGAGCGCCGCCCCCGAACCGCCGGACGAGCCGCCCGCCGCGGTCTCGAGGTGCCACGGATTGCGCGTGGTTCCCCAGCGCCGCGTGTGGGACAGCGGCATGCAGCAGAACTCGGACGTCGTCGTGCGAGCGTGCAGGATCCCGCCGGCCGCCTGGATCCGGCTGAGTCCGATCGCGGTCTCCCCCGCCGCCTGGGGCGGGCGCAAGAGGGTCCCGTCAGTGACGGGATGCCCGGCCAGGGGCTGTTCTTCCTTCGCCGCGACAGGCAGCCCTTCGAGCGGCCTCGGCTGACCGCCGGACGCGTACTCCTTCTCCGCGACGGCCGCTGCCCGCAGCGCCTGCTCGAACATCTGCTCGGCGAACGCGTTGACGTCCGGCTCGACCCGCTCCGCCCGCTCCACGACCGCGCGCATCAACTCCACCGGCGACAGCTGCCGGGTCCGGAAGAGGCGCAGTGCTTCGCCGGCCGAGAGGTAGTGGAGTGGGGTCATGGCGCGCTCCGTGGGGTCGGGCCGCTCAACCTACTCAGCCGACGACCCTCGCCAAACCGACATTGAGCCCACAATGCCCGGCACCCACGGTGACCAGAGCCCATCCACACACCACTCGATCGAGTGACTGTTTGCGAATTGCTCTCAGTCGAGACCTCGTCGTGGTGGACTACTCGCTCGGCGGCAGGTCGAACTGACCAGCCTTGACCGCGACGAGGAAGGCGTCCCACTCGCCACGGTCGAACACCAGCACCGGGCTCGCGGCGAGCTTCGTGTCGCGCACGCCGATCAGGCCGGGACGGGAGAGGTTGACCTCGACACAGTTCCCGCCGTTGGGCTCGCTCGCGAACGACTTCGCCCAGGCTGCGGCCGCGAACAGCGACTCTGCCGTGTCCGGGTCGTAATCCTGGGGCGACGGATAATCCGCCATGGGTCGTCCACCTCCGAGCCTTGTGCAGGGCGTGCGTTCTGATGCACGTCCCCGGCTTCTTTGCGTCACTACGGAGCAAACCGCAGGGCCAAGCGGGTGATCAACTCGACCCGATCTCGACATGAAGATTATTCCAGGAGTAGGATTAATCGCAGCGATCGGGGCGTCAGTGGTGGGTGAATGCCTTGCGACATTCAGCCCAACACCGGCAGCACCGGCCCGGGCACCCGGCCCGGGCGGCGGAACAGCCGCGAGATATCGGGAGGAGTGCGGATGCGAGCCGACCCGGGCGGACCGGCGAGCCCCTCCGCCAGCCTCGCCGGAATCGGCGCTGGTCCAGGTGCTGCGACGACCCTGCGGAGACGCCGCAACGGAGCGGTTTCCCTGGTGCCCGGCGTTGACCCGCCGAGCACGAACCACCCCGATCCGGCCGGCGCCGACCCGCGCCGGTTCCCGTTATCCGAACTGGGGGTGTGATCCCATGGCCGTCCGGCTCACCACGCTTTTCCGCCGTGAGGACGAACACACTCGCGGCCGGCGTGGGATCAATCACGAATTGCGCAACCGGTTCGGGTTCAGCCTGATCCAGGCCCCGCTGCGCAGCCCGATGGTTGTGGACACCGAGATCGAAGTACCGGCTCCGCGCCAAGCGGACACCGTCCACTCCACCCGCCACCGTCGCGAGACACGAGTACCGATTCTCCACGGGCTCGGCTGAGCCGAAACCCGCATCGTCCACGCTCCCCGGAATTCCTTGCCCGGGGAGCGTTTTCGTATCCGGAACCATCCGGGACCCAGTGCCGCACGCAGGTCCAGACCACTACCTCCGGTCTAGACCATGCCGCGCACGATCCGGTGCCGCATCGGCGCGACAGAGGCGCCCGATGTGGCTTCGTTCCCGGCGAAGGCATCGTGCGCCCGCAGCTCACAGCGAAGCGAGCGGGAACAGCAGCGTCAGGGCTTGCGGCCCAGAGCGCAAATCCCGCCGCTGAACGAAGGATCGTCCGCCATCCGCGCGCCCGCCGTCGTGTCGCCCGCCTCCGGATGCCAGTCCGACACCCACGAGATGCCCGGCTCCACCAGTTCCAGCCCGGAGAAGAACTCGCCGAACTCCGCGCGCGAGCGGTAGTGGAACGGCGTGCTCGACTGCTGGTACTGCTTGTGGATCGCGTCGCGGCGTTCGCCGTCGTTCGTCGGCACGCCGTCGTCGGTCAGGTGCGAGGACAGGAAGTACGAGCCGGACGGCAGCAGCGACAGGTACTTCTGCACGATCTCCAGCGCAGGCTCGTCGCGGCCGATGAAGTACAGCACTCCGACCATGATCAGCCCGATCGGGCGCTTCGGGTCGAGTACGCCGGTGTCGAGCGCGCGCGGCCAGACGTCGGCCGGGTTGCGCAGGTCGCCCTGCAGCACCGCGTGGCGGTCGGCGACGCCCTCGCGTTCCAGCAGGATCTGCGAATGCGCGACGGCCACCGGCTCGTTGTCGACATAGACACAGCGCGCGTTCGGGTTCACCGACGTGGCGATCTCGTGCACGTTGCCGACCGTGGGCACGCCGGAGCCGATGTCGAGGAACTGGTCGACGCCCTGTTCGGCCATGTACCGCACGCCGCGGCCGAGGAACTCGCGGCCCGCCCTGGCGATGGTCTTGATCATCGGAAAGGTCTGGACCGCCCGTTCGCCGAACTCGCGGTCGATCGCCCAGTTCGCGGTGCCGCCGAGGAACCAGTCGTAAATCCGCGCCGCGTTCGGCCGATCGAGGTCGACGCCCTCCGGGGCTTCCGGATCCGGTGCCTGAGTCATCAGCTTCCCCTTCCGTGCGGGTACCAGTGTGCCCACTCGCCGCGGCCGCGCGCCGCCGCCCCCGGCAACCGCCCGAAAATGCCACGACTGAAGTACATCCGGGCCACTAGGTTGCGGTGGATGCGCATTCTTTTCTCGTTCGTCGGCGGTCGCGGCCACTGGGATCCGATGGCACCGGTCGCGCGGGCGCTTGCCGCGCGCGGCCACACCGTAGCCGTCGCGGGCGGCGGTTCGCACGTGCCCGCGCTCGCCAAAGCCGGATTCACGACCTTCGCGGTCAACAAGCCACGCGAAGCCGAGGTGACGCGTCAGCCGATGCCGCCGGTCGATCCGGCGCGCGACGACTGGGAAATCCGGGAGCTGTTCGCCCGCCGCGCGACGCGCGAACACGTGCCGGTGCTGCTGGAGCTGGCTCGGGAATGGCGGCCGGACCTGATCGTCCGGGACGAGGTGGATTTCTCCGGCGCGATCGCCGCCGAGGCGCTGGGATTGCCGTGCGCCACCGTCCTGGTGCTCGCTGCGGGAACGTTGCTGCGCAAGGAACTCCTCGCCGAACCGCTCGCTGAGGCCCGCGCCGCGCACGGTCTGCCGGACGACCCGGAGCTCGAAATGCTGACCCGCGGCCAGGTGCTTTCGCCGCTCCCGCCGTCCTTCCGCGACCCCAGTTCGCCGCTGCCGCCCGGCACTTTCTCGTTCCGCCAAGGAGATCCGGTCGCGCCCCGGCAGCCCGCCGGAAAGCCGCGCGTGTACTTCACGCTCGGCACCAACTTCAACCTCGAGTCCGGCGACCTCATCGAGCGCACCCTCGCCGGGCTGGGCCAGTTGGACGCCGAGGTGACCGCCACCGTCGGCACCCAGATCGACCCCGCCGAGTTCGGACCGCAACCGGCGCACGTCCGGGTGGAACGGTTCGTCCCGCAGGCCGAACTGTTGCCGCGCCTCGATTTGATGATCTCGCACGCCGGGTCCGGCAGCGTGATCGGCGCGCTCTCGCACGGGCTGCCGTCGCTGCTCTTCCCGATGGGCGCCGACCAGCCCGGCAACGCCCGGCGCTGCACCGCGCTGAACGTCGGCCGCGCACTCGACCCGGAAACGTCCACTCCGGACGAAATCGGCCAAGCCGCCGCGGAGATGCTCGCCGATCCCGGCTACCGCGAGGCCGCGCGACGCGTGCAGACGGAGATCAACGCCCTGCCCGCCGCCGAAGCCACCGTGCCCGTGCTCGAAGCACTGGTCACATCATCTGCGAACGGTAGCTTTCCGCCAGCTCCTTGAGGAACTGCCGCGTCTCGCCCCGCTCCAAGGCAGCGCCGCGCAGCCGGTCCCACGAGTCCACGAAGATGTTGAAGTCCTTCACGTCGTCGAGGTACAGCCCGCCCGCGGAGTGTTCGATGTAGACGAAGTCGCGGGTGCGGTCCGGGAACCGCATGATCGTGAAGTCGTTGGGCACCGCGGCGAGCTTCGCGCCGAACGGCAGCACGTGCACGTAGACGCGCGGGTGCCGGTCGAGCGCGAGCAGGTGCTCCACCTGGTCCAGCATCACCGCGGGCGCGAACCCGCCGGGTGCGCGGCGCAGCGCGCCCTCGCTGATGATGAACCGGTAGTACGGCGGCTGCTGCTGGTCGAACACCGCCTTGCGGTCGAGCCGGTTGCGCACCAGCGACGTGACGTCGGTGGCTCCCGCCTCGGTGAACTGCTTGAGCATGTAGTGCTCGGACTGCAGCGGCCCCGGCACCCGCTCGCCGTGCCAGGTAAGGATCTCCGCGGCGGCGGGCTCGAGGTCGGTGAAGGTGCGGAACCAGTGCGGCACCACCGACCGGTAGCCCGACCAATGGCCGCGCTGCCCGGCCGCGGCCCGGGCCAGGTTCATCAGAGTGTCGGCTTCTTCGCCGTTGATCCCGAACGCGTTCAGCATGGTCCGCACATCTCCGAGCTTGACCCCCACCGCACCGGACTCGATCTTGTTGACCTTGCCCTGGGTGCAGCCGAGTACCTCGGCGACTTGCTGCTGCGTCATCTTCGCGGCGTTTCGAGCATGCCTGAGCTCATTGCCGAGCTGCTTGCGGCGCGAGGTGACGGTGCTCGCCATCTCCCCTTGCTCTCCTGGACCACTACTGCCGACGGACTCTCCGCCGGACCGCGAACTACGAACCACCCAGGCCACTGCGACCCAACGGAGTTCGATGATGACACCCGGCAGCGTTTCAGGAAATGCGCGAGAACGCCAGTCACCCGGCATGTCACCCTGCCGGAGCAGTGGATTCCGGGCGCCCCGGACATCTCGGCTACTCCATTCGGACTAAGAGGAGACTTCCGGGCACAGCTGAGCCGCGAACACCCCGCATCGGCGGCCCTGGCGGCATAGTGTCGGCGTGATCGATCGATCCCCCGGCGCGGCGAGCGTCAAACAGCTGGCAGACGGCGCGTTCGGCTACGTCCAGCCCGACGGTTCCTGGTTCATCAACAATTGCGGCTTCGTCGACGCCGACGGGCACGCTGTGCTTATCGACACATGCGCGACCGAACGGCGGACGCGTGCCCTGCTTTCGGCCGTCGGCGACACCGCCGGCCCGGTCACGACGCTCGTCAACACGCATCACCACGGCGACCACACCAACGGCAACTATCTGGTCGGCGGCGCCACCGTCGTCGGCCACCGCAAGACCCGCGAGACGCTGCTGGCCGACGGAATCCAGCGGTATGAGGGCGTCTTCACCGACAGCGAGTGGGGCAAGCTCGAACTGCGCGTGCCCGACCTGGTCTTCGACGACACGGTCACCATCTACGCCGGGCAGACCCGGATCGACCTCATCCATCCCGGGCACGCCGCGCACACCACCAACGACGTCCTGGTCTGGCTTCCCGAACAGCGGCTGCTGTACTCCGGAGACCTGGTGTTCAACGGCGGGAGCCCGTTCGCGCTGATGGGGTCGGTGGCGGGCTGGCGGGCCGCGCTGAACGTGATCCGCGAACTCGATCCGGCGGTCATCCTGCCCGGCCACGGTCCGGTGTGCGGCCTCGAAGCGGTGGACGCGGTCGACGACTACCTCGAACTCGTCCAGCGCGCGGCGGAGACCGGCAAGGCGGCCGGACGCTCGCCGCTGGAACAGGCGAAGGCGACCGACCTCGGCCGGTTCGCCGAGTTGACCGAGCAGGAGCGGCTCGCCGGGAACCTGCACCGGGCGTATGCCGAACTCGACGGCGAAGGGTGGGGTGCGCCACTCGATCTGGTGGCTCCGCTGAAGGACATGCTGGCCTGGAACGGGGGCCCGATCCGCTGCTTCTCGTGAGCACCGGTTTTGTGGCTAGGCTCGGAATCCGGCAGAGGTTTTCGGAAAGGTTTCGGATGAGCAAGAAGGCGAGCATCGGGGTTACCGGCCTCGCGGTCATGGGCCGCAACCTGGCGCGGAACCTGGCCCGGCACGGGCACACCGTCGCCCTGCACAACCGCTCCGAGGAGCGGACGCGCTCGCTCGTCGAGCAGTTCGGCGACGAGGGCGACTTCATCCCGGCGTACTCCGCGCAGGAGTTCGTCGACGCGCTGGAGCGGCCGCGGCAGATCGTGATCATGGTGAAGGCGGGCGGCCCGACCGACGCCGTCATCGAGGAGTTCGCGCCGCTGCTGGAGCCGGGCGACGTGATCGTGGACGCGGGCAACGCGCACTTCGCGGACACTCGCCGCCGCGAGCAGGCGCTGCGCGAACGCGGCCTGCACTTCGTCGGCACCGGCGTGTCCGGCGGCGAGGAAGGCGCGCTGCACGGGCCGAGCATCATGCCCGGCGGGTCGAAGGAGTCCTACGAGTCGCTCGGGCCGCTGTTCGAGGACATCTCGGCGAAGGTCGACGGCGAACCGTGCTGCACGCACGTCGGCGCCGACGGGGCCGGGCATTTCGTCAAAATGGTGCACAACGGCATCGAGTACGCCGACATGCAGCTGATCGCCGAGTCGTTCGACCTGCTGCGCGGCGCGGCGGGCTACTCCCCGGCGGAGATCGCCGACGTGTTCGGCACCTGGAACACCGGGCGGCTCGACTCGTACTTGATCGAGATCACCGCCCAGGTGCTCAAGCACGTCGACGGCGCGTCCGGCAAGCCGTTCGTCGACGTCGTCGAGGACGCGGCGGAGCAGAAGGGCACCGGCCGCTGGACCGTGCAGATCGGGCTCGACCTCGGCGTGCCGATCAGCGGCATCGCGGAAGCCGTGTTCGCACGGTCGCTCTCCGGGTCCACGGGCTTGCGTTCGGCCGCACGCGGCCTGGGCGGCCCGGCGCGCACGCCGCTGACCGGGTCCGCGCTGGAGACCTTCGCGGACGACGTCGAGCAGGCGCTGTACGCGTCGAAGGTCGTCGCGTATGCGCAGGGCTTCAACCAGATCCAGGCCGGTGCCGCGGAGTACAACTGGGACATCGACCTCGGCCGCGTCGCCTCGATCTGGCGCGGCGGCTGCATCATCCGGGCGAAGTTCCTGAACGACATCACGTCCGCCTACGCCGCGGAACCGGGCCTCCCGACGCTCCTCACGTCCGGCGGCTTCCGGGCGGCGGTGGAAAACGCGCAGGACTCGTGGCGTTCGGTCATCTCGACGGCGGTCCGCCTCGGCATTCCGACGCCCGGCTTCTCGACCGCACTGGCCTACTACGACGGCCTGCGCGCGGACCGGTTGCCGGCCGCGCTGGTGCAGGGACAACGCGACTTCTTCGGCGCGCACACCTACCGGCGGGTCGACCGTCCCGGCTCGTTCCACACGCTGTGGGCCGGGGACCAGTCCGAGGTCGAAGCCTGATTTTCTCTTGCTGAAGACGGGCTCTCCCTTTGCCCTCGGGGAGAGCCCGTCTCTATATCAGGGTCAAGATGAACAGCACCGCGAGCGCGATGGCGATCATTTTTGCAAGGTGCTGAGAATTTCCGCGAGGTATTCCTTGATCTTCGTTTCGGACTTTTCCTTGTCGACCCCCAGTGCGGCGAGGACTTCGTAGCCCGCGCCCTCGCCCTGTTCCAGCAAGGCGAGGAGAATGTGCTCGGTGCCGATGTAGTTGTGCCCGAGCCGCAGCCCCTCGCGCAGGGTGAGTTCGAGAGTCTTCTTGCCCGCGGGCGCGAACGGCACCTTCTCGGGAGCCTCGTCGACTGGCTCCGGCAGCCTCGCTTCGGCCGCTTCCTTGACCGCTTCGAGGGTGATCCCTTGAGCGACAATCGCACCCGCCGCCAGCGCGTCCGGCTCGGAGAGCAGGCCGAGCAGCAGGTGCACGGTGTCGATTTCGGGGCTCTTGCCGTCGATGGCCGCCTGCTGAGCCGCGACGATGACGTGCCGCGCCCGGTCGGTGTAGCGGCCGAACATCCGTTGTATTCCGCCGGACGAATCGTCGGTCTTCGGAACGAATCTCTTCTGGGCGGCCTGTTTGGACACGCCCATGCTGGCCCCGATGTCGGTCCAGGAGGCCCCGCTGCGCCGGGCCTGGTCGACGAAGTGGCCGATCAGGTGGTCAGCGACGTCGCCGAGATGCTGGCCGACGTACACGGCGTCGGTGAGCTGGGCGAGGGCGTCTTTTTCATTGTTGGCCTTGATGGCGCTGATGAGGTCGTCGAGCTTCACTGAGTCGGTCATGTCGTCAACTGTAGGTTGACGATCGGATTGCGTCAACCTTGGGTTGACCAGGTGTGTGGGTTATTCGCCGGGCATGACCTTGCCGGTGCGCCGGTAGCGCGCGTTCGGGCTGCGCGGGGACTCGCCGATCAGCTCGACCAGCTCCTCGTCTCGAAGCACGCGCAACCATCGGGACACCGTCTTGTCCGGCATGTCCAGCAGCACCGCCAGTTCGGCCCGAGCCAGTTCGGCAGAGCCCAAGGCATCCAGCACCTCTCGCCGCCGGTCCCGCCTGCCGCTCGTCCGAAGACCGGTGCCGGCCGAAGCGACGAGTTCGTAGCGCGCCCACCGTCGGCTTCCGGTCTGCCGCAGCAGGCCGCGCGCCACCAGGTCGCCGAGTTCGGCAGTCGCGCGCCGCGAGTCCACCCCGGTCGCACTGCGGTAGGAATGGTTGTCCAGGACTTCTCCGGCTTTGCTCATGGCCAGCCCGAGGCACTGGCTGTCGGTGAGCCCGTATTCCCCCAGCGCTCGAATCCAGGCGACAACCTCGTCGCTGATCAACGCGTGATTCGGAAAATCGACCCGGAAAAAGGAGATCTTGTCGACGAACCGCGGCGGACTCAGCGAGGCGTCCCGCAACGCCATGAGCATCGTGCGGATTCCCGAGCCGCGGTTCTCGCACACGGTGCGCGCCGTGCCCGGCAGCGGCACGTCCTCGAGCAGCTTGAGCAAAGTGGCGTTCCGCGCCGAAGAAACACCTTCCTCCCCCAAGGTGTCTTCGGTAACCGGCCCGTATAGGCCGCCGGGATTACGAATGACGAGCCGGTCCGGGTACATCTCGATCTGCACCTGGGCACCACGAGATTCTGGCGAATAGTCGCGATGGGCCAACGCATTGACCACGGCCTCGCGCAGCGCTGGTTCTGGGTACTCCCAGCTGTCGATGCGCCCGGCGCCGCGCACCGTCGCCCGGCGTGACATGTTCGCCCGAAGCACAGCCAGCGCGTCGCGGACCATCGTGGGGATCGCCCCTTCGAGAACCCGGTTGTCGAGGAATCTGTCTCCAGTGCGGAGGTCTGCCCCTTCCAGCGTCGGGTAGTGCACGAAGGAAATCATCAGCTGAGGAAAGAAGTGCTGCGGATAGCGCCCGAGTGCCAGCAACCCCGCGACAGTCACCCGGTCATCGACGAGAACCTTGACCCTGCGCAGAACATCCTCTCGCGAAAGGTCCGCGAACGCGTAGGGCCGCTGCTGTTTAAGCCGCCCGACGAACGTCGAGACGAGTTCGGAGTCCAAGTCGGCAAGACTTGCTTCAGAAACCGGCTCCTCGTCGTCTCGCGGCTGACCCCGGTTGGCCACCATGAGATGGACCTCGTACCCGCTGAGCCGCCGGTCCCCGTCCGCGACCCGGACGTAGCTGCCCTGCGCCATTCCGAGCCGCTTGGCGAAACAGGGCCTGCTGCGGCTGTCGAGCGCGGGGACCTCGGCCACGACGAGGTCAGCACCCTCGAAACGATGCGTCCTGATCAAGGGCCGCAGCGGCGGCTCCATCTCGTCGGCGCAGACCGCGGACAGGTCGGCAGTCATTTTCGCCGGGTCGCGCACGCCGTTCGCGCTGAACCCCGAGGCCTCGTCGAGCCCGAGAATCAGCACTCCACCACGCGTATTGGCGAACGCGGAGACCGTGTGCGAACCGATTGAGGCAGGCGGTCCTCGGCGCGCTTGGCTTCGACGTCGGCATCGTCGCCACCGAGTCGACGAAGGTCCCCGACGATGTCGGCCAGTTCGTCGTCCAGCATCCCGCCCCCGCTTATCGCTACGCACTCAGGCGAACGGCAACCCCACGTAGTTCTCCGCCAAACTGGCAGCCGCCGCCCTAGACGAAGCCGTGTACCGCAACTGCGACAGCTGCAACCGCTGGGCAAACGCATCCGCCCCCGGGTCCACGTGCAGCATCGTCGTCATGAACCACGAGAAGTGCTCCGCCCGCCACACCCGGCGCAGGCAAGTGTCCGAATAGGACTCTGCCAGCGACGGATCCCCCTGCAGCAGAGCCACCAAAGCCCGCGACAGCACCACGACGTCCGCGACGGCCAGGTTCATTCCTTTGGCCCCGGTCGGCGGCACGATGTGCGCCGCGTCGCCCGCCAGGAACAACCGGCCGTGGCGCATGGGTTCGGTGACGAAGCTCCGCATCGGCGTGATGCCCTTGTCCAGGATCGGCCCCTCTTGCAGGGTGAACTCCCCGTCGACCGCCAGGCGCGTCGACAGTTCCGTCCAGATCCGGTCATCCGACCAGGCAGCCAGATCTTCCGTCGGGGCAACCTGGAGGTACAACCGCGTGACATCCGGGGAACGCATGCTGTGCAAGGCGAAGCCCCGCGGATGATGGGTGTAGATCAGCTCCTCATGCGACGGCGGCGTCCGCGCCAGCACCCCGAGCCAAGCAAAGGGGTACTCCCGTTCGAAGGTCGCCAGCACACCGTCCGGAATGGACGGACGCGAGACGCCGTGGAAACCGTCGCAGCCTGCCACGGCGTCGCATTCCAGGGTTTGCAGGGCACCAGAGGAATCGCGGTAGCGCACCACGGGGCGCGAAGTGTCCAATGCGGACAGAGCGACTTCCGAAACCTCGAAGTGCAGCGGCAGGTCCGCGGCCTCGTGCGCATCCACGAGGTCTTTCACAATCTCCTGCTGCCCGTACACCGTGATCGCCTTGCCGGTCAGCTCGGTGAGCGCGATGCGGTGGTCGGCACCGTCGAATCGAAGCGAGAACCCCTCGTGCGGCAAGCCTTCCGCGGCCAACCGGCCGCCGAGGCCGATCTCCGTGAGCAGGTCGACCGTCGGTTGTTCGCAGACCCCGGCGCGCACGCGTTGCCGCACGTACTCGCGGTCGCGGGCTTCGAGCACAACAGCCTCGACACCCGCTTGGTGCAGCAGATACGACAGCAGCAACCCGGCCGGGCCGGCACCGATCACGGCGACCTGCGTGCGCAACGGAACCTCCGATCAAGCCGCGGTGCGCGACTTCAGGTGTGCTTTCAGATCAAACGAGCTGGCTTCCAGATCCGCGTACGCCGGATGCGGTTCCGCCGCGAAAAGCCGGCGCGCGGCGATGTGGTCCGGCGCGCGGTTGACCGATTCGACGGCGATCAGCACGTCGTCGCGGAAGGACAACACCGAGAACTTCCCGGCAGACCGGTCCCCAGTGACCACAGTCCGGTCGGCGGCGTCGAGGATGCCCGCGATCTGCAGTTTCGCACCGGTCTGGTCGGTCCAGAACCACGGCAGGCTGTCGTAGCGCGCCGGTTCCCCGGCGATCGCCGCGGCCACCGAACGGGCCTGGTCGACGGCGTTCTGCACGGATTCCAACCGGGTCGCGGCGCCGGCCTGGACGCACGGGAAGCACGCGCAGTCGCCGATCGCGAAAATCTTCGGGTCCTCGGTGCGCAAGTGTTCGTCCACGACCACGCCGTTGCGCACTTCAAGACCAGCCGCCTCGGCCAGCGTCGTCTCCGGCAACACGCCGACCGCGACGACCACGAGGTCCGCGGGCAGCCGTCGTCCGTCGGAGAGCTCAACCGACTCCACGCGACCGGACCCGTGCAGTGCGGTGACCCCGGCGCCCAGCAGCAGCGTGTGCCCAGCCGCCCGGTGATGGTCGGCGAAAAACTCCGAGATCTCCGGCGACGCGACCCGCGCCAGCAGCCGGTCCTGCGCCTCCACCACGGTGACCGGACGGCCGGCGTGCGAGGCGAACTCCAGCCCGATGAACCCGCCGCCGATCACCACGACGTCGCCCGCCGCTTCGAGCGAGGTCCGCAGCCGGTCGGCGTCCTCGCGGGTGCGCAGCATCAGGACGCCTTCGAGGTCGGCACCGGGCACCGGCAGCGCACGGTTGCGCGCGCCAGTGGCCAGCACCACATGGTCGTACCCCAGCTCCGTACCGTCCTCGAGCCGGACTTTCGCCGCGTCCCGGTCGATCGCGGCGACCCGGCCGCGGACCAGCTCGATGTCCTTCTCGGCGAAGTAGTCCTCCGGCCGCAGCACCAGCTGCTCGGCGCCCGCGCTGCCCGCCAGGTACGCCTTCGACAGCGGCGGCCGCTGATACGGCACCCCCGGCTCGTCCCCGATCAGAACCACGCGGCCGGCGAACCCCTTGTCCCGCAAGGACGCCGCGGCCTGGAAGCCGCTTTGCCCGCTGCCCACGACGAGAACGGTCTCGGTGCTCATCTCGCTCCTCCCGACATCCCGGGCTCCATCTGAGCACACCTCGGCCAAGATCGTCGAGGAGCAGCGGTCACACCCGGTGCAGGAACGCGATCGCGTCCGCCGCCTCGACCGCGTCGAACGGGAGATACCCGCGTCCGTCGCCGGTCCGCGCGGGCAGTCCGGGGTCGATTCCGGCGGTTTCGACCAGTTCACGGTCCTGGACCGTCGCGGCGAGATACGCCTGCAGCGTCCCCGGTGCGGGTGCCGCTACCCCATCGGACGAGCCGAAATCGGTGGCAATGAACACATACCGGTCACCAAGCCGGTGCGCGACCTGCGCGCCCGCGCTCCACCACCGCGCACCCATCATCGAGGCCGCACGCCGCTGAAGATGCTGGTTGTGCGCGGAGACGAAGGCACCCGGCAACGCGAGCAGGTTGTCCGCCATCATCGCATCGCGCTGCGCCCCTAGCCGACCCATCCGTTCCGGCGCCGTGTCGGCCATCAGCGAGTGGTAGCGACAGAGCCCGACCGCGGTCCGGGCGAGCAGATCGCCACCCTCGGGCAACGCCGGGCGGGCCCGTTCGAAGTGGCCCGCGAGGTCGTCGGCGACTAACCGCAGCTCACGTGCGTCCGGACTGTCCCCTTTGGACTGAGAACCGTCCCACATCGCCGCTTCGTCCGCCCAAGCCGCGTCGTCGCCGGCCAGCCGCTCGATGGTCGCGACGTCGTGCGGCACGTCGTCAAGGTGCTCGGACAAGAAGCCGTGCAGTTCGGCGAGCACCGCGCGCGGGCTGGGTGCGCTCGCCATCTCCAGCGGGGCGTCGAAGCCGTGGAAGCGGACCTGGTCTTCGAGCGCGCGACCGGCGTTGTGGTCGCGCAGCCACTCGACCAGCGCACGGTTCGACGGGAACGCTCCGAAGCCATGGCTGAACCCGGTGGCCAGCACCTTGTCGAGGTCGCCTTCGCCGGTGGTCACGTAGCGGTCGACCAACCGTCCGGCCAGGCAGTCGCTCTCCAGCGCGATCGAGCGATAGCCGTGTTCGAGGACGAGGTGCTGGAAGATTTCGTTGCGGAACAACGGGAACGCCTCGGTCCAGTGCGTGGGCTCGCCGAGTCCGAGCAGGGTCGGCGAACGGTGGGCGAGGAAGTCGTCGAAGGTCTTCATTGCTTTGACCGTATCGTTGAACTCTCTATTGGCACTTTGCCGCGAACCACCTGGTTGAATAGCGGATAAACCCTCAAACCGGAGGTGACATGCGTCCGAAGGACCTAGCCCGCGAGCACGGCTTGTCGACCCAGGCCGTCCGCAACTACGAGGAGGACGGCATCCTCCCGCCCGCCGAACGCGGACCGCAGGGCTACCGGACGTACACCGAACACCACGCGCAAGCGTTGCGCGCCTTCCTCGCCCTGCGCCCCGGCTTCGGCCACGCCCGCGCGGCAGCGATCCTCCGCGCGGTCAACGAGCGTTCGGAAGACACCGCGTTCCAGCTGATCGACGAGGGGCACGCCGAACTGCTGCGCGACCGCGGCACCCTCACCGAGGTCGAGCACGCCCTGCGCAACCTGACCCAAGAACCGGACGTACGCCAGACCGTGCCGTCGATCGGCGCGCTCGCGCACCAGCTGTCCGTGCACCCCGCCACGCTGCGCAAATGGGAGGCCGCCGGGATCCTCCAGCCGGAGCGAGACCACGCCGGAAACCGCCGCTACCCGCCGGCCGTGGTCCGCGACGCCCGCCTCGCCCATCAACTGCGCCGCGGCGGCTATCCACTCGCCCGGATCGCCGCAGTGCTCGATCAAGTCCGGCACGCGGGCGGGGTCGCGCCGCTGGAAGAAGCTTTGCGCACCTGGCGTTCCCGGCTCACCGCCCGGGCGCACGCGATGCTGGACGGATCCGCCCAGCTGTCGCGCTACCTCGCGTGATCATTCCGGCAGCAGCGGCCGCATGAACGTCCGCCGGTACCGGATCACGCACCCGCTCTCGTCTCGGATCCGATCCGCCGCCACGAACTGCGGGTCCACTCCGAACAGGGTCCGGTACCGCTCGTAGGCGGCCAGGCTTTCGAAGCTGAACAACGCCCTCGCCTCGTCGCTGGCCCCTTCTGCGGGCAGGAAATACCCGTGGTGCACGCCGCCCTCGCGGCGCACCAGGCGCATCCATTCGGCGGCGAAGCGTTCGAAGTCCGCGATCTTCTCCGGGTCGATCACGTAGTCCACAACGCAGGTGATCACGAGCGGCCCCAGACCCGCTCCGCCGTCGACACGATCAGCTCCAGCTTCCGCAGCTGCTCAGTGGCGGTCAGGTCGTTTCCCTCCTCCGTGGACGAGAACCCGCATTGCGGCGACAAGCACAGCTGGTCCACGTCCACGTACCGCGACGCCTCCTCGATCCGCCGCACCAGCGCGTCCGGGTCTTCCAGCTCCGGCCGTTTGCTGGTCACGAGCCCGAGCACGACCCGCTTTCCCTTCGGCACGAACCGCAACGGCTCGAACCCGCCGGAGCGCTCGTCGTCGTACTCCAGGAAGAACCCGTCCACCGCCAGTTCGCCGAACAGCGCCTCGGCGACGAACTCGTAGCTCCCGGACGCCACCCACGAGGAGCGGAAATTGCCGCGGCACAGGTGCGTCGTCACGGTCAGGTCGTCCGGTTTCCCGGCGAGCGCGGCGTTGATCGTCGAGATGTTGCGCAGGTGCATGGTGTCCGGGTCGCTGCCCATGCGCGCGACGAGTTCGCGCTGCTTCGGGTCGTTGAGATACGCCAGGCTCGTGTCGTCCAGCTGCAGATACGTGCAGCCCAGCGCACTCATCGCGCGCAACTGCTCCGCGTACGCCGCGCTGAGGTCGGCGAAGAACTCGTCCAGTTCCGGGTACACGGTTTCGCTCACCGCCGCCCGGCCGCCGCGGTAATAGACCATGCTCGGCGACGGGATGGTCAGCTTCGGCGTGATGCCCGGGTCGGTGTGCGCCTTCAGGAACTCGAAGTGGTCGGCGAAGATCGGTTCGTCGAGGCGCACCTTGCCGTCGACCTGCAACCCCGGCGGGCTGAACTCCAGGTCACCGGCCAGATTGTGGAATTTCACGTGCAGCCGCTCGTCGCTGCGCGAGACGCCGCCGAGCGCGTAGATGAAGTCCATGTGCCACGAGGACCGGCGGAACTCGCCGTCGGTCGCCGATTCGAGCCCGGCCGCCTTCTGCATCTTCACGACGTCGCGGATCGCGTCGTCCTCGACGGCTCGCAGTTGTTCGGCGGAGATCTCCCCCGCCGCGTGGTCGCGCCGCGCTTCGCGCAGCACCGCCGGCCGCAGCAGGCTCCCTACATGATCGGCACGGAACGGAGGTCGTGCAGTCATGCTGGCATGGTCACACACAAACCGGCGGTATGTGCAGCGATAATCCGGCGGGACCACACAGAAGGAGCCGCTCATGACCAACGCCGCGCACCCGGTCGACCGGGGCCTTCCCGCCGGACGGCTGCTTCTGCTCGGACTGCAGCACATGGCGATCATGTACACCGGCTGTATCGCCGTGCCGCTGGTCATCGGCAGCGCGCTGCACCTGGACAACGCGTCGATCGCGCTGCTGGTGAACGCCGACCTGTTCGTCGCCGGACTGGCCACTTTGGTCCAGTCGGTCGGCATCGGGCGGCTGTTCGGCGTCCGGCTTCCGGTCGTCGCGGGCGCGACGTTCACCGTGGTCAACCCGATGATCCTGATCGCCGCGCAGTACGGGATCACCGCGGTGTACGGCGCGATGATCGCCTCCGGCGTGTTCGGGCTGCTGATCGCCCGGCCGTTCGCCGCGCTGATCCGGTTCTTCCCGCCGCTGGTGTCCGGGACGCTGCTGCTGGTCATCGGGATCTCGCTGCTCGGCCCCGGCACGGCGATGATCGGCGGCCACGACACCGGCGACCCGTCTTACGGCGATCCGGCGAACCTCGGACTGGCGTTCGGCGTGATCGCGCTGGTGGTGCTGTTCACCCGGGTGCTGCGCGGGTTCCTCGGCCAGATCGGCCCGCTGGTCGCGCTGATCGCCGGCGTCCTGATCGCGATTCCGCTCGGCCGCACGCACTTCTCCGGCGTCGGCGACGCGAGCTGGTTCGGGCTGGCCTCGCCATTCCACTTCGGAGCACCGACGTTCCCGGTCGCCGCCGTGGTGTCGATGTGCGTGGTGATGCTGGTGTCGTTCACCGAAACGACCGCTGACCTGATCGCGGTCGGCGAGATCACCGGCCGCCCGGTCACTCCTGCCGACCTCTCGCGCGGCCTGGCGACCGACGGGCTGTCCGCGATCTTCGGCGGATTCATGAACTCCTTCCCGGACACCGCGTTCGCGCAGAACGTCGGGCTGGTGCAGATGACCGGCGTGCGCAGCCGCTGGGTGGTCGCGACGACCGGCGGCATGCTCGTCGTGATGGGCCTGGTGCCGAAGATCGGCGCGTTCATCGCCGCGATCCCGGAACCGGTCGTCGGCGGCGTCGCGGTGGTGATGTTCGCGATGGTCGGGGTCGTCGGCGTGCAGACGCTCAAGAAGGTCGACTTCTCCGGCAACCACAACGCTTTCGTGGTCTCAGTCGCCCTCGGCGTCGGACTGCTCCCCGCGTTCGGCCTCGACCGGTTCGGCAACTCGGTGTTCTTCCAGCATTTCCCCGCCTGGCTGCGGACGATCTGCGGCAGCCCGATCACCGTCGCCGCGGTGCTGGCCTTCGTGCTGAACCTGCTGTTCAACCACCTTGGCCGGAAGCGGGAGGAAGACCTGCTGCCGTAAGCAGCCGATCCGCGAGCTTCACGCCGAGGCCCGGCTCGATCGGCCTGCTCAGCAGCACCGCACGACAGCAGCAGACATCGACCTGCTGGCCAACCGCCTAACCGCCCTAGCCGCACTCTGCCCGATTCCCTCAAGGGCCCCTTCACGGACCACGCCCGCCCGCAGCATCGCCAGGACGCACCCAATGCCGCATTGGTTGCGTCACACGCACCGAACGCCACATTGGGTGCGCCACATGCACCCAATGCCACATTGGGGCGCTAGCCCCACTCACCAAACCGCAGCCGCTGCACCCAACCATCGAGGCACCCAGCCCCTCCCCCGCACCCCGATACGAAGCCGCCCTGCGGTTCGGGGGTGCTTGTCAAGGCATCTTTCCCGCCTTGACAAGCACCCCCGAACCGTCAGCACACTCAACCTTCGGGGTGCCCCACGCAACCCAAGACGGCCGATGTCGCCGCCAGGCGACGAGCCGAAACCCCAATCACCCCACATGCACCAACGGCCGCAGATGCGGATCCGGCTCCGCCCGCCGCAACACCTCCCGGGTAACCGGCGGCACATCCCCATCCCCCGAAAACAAATACCGAACCAAAAACTTAAACGGATTCCCCTCAGTCCAAGCAAAGTAAATATGCGGCCGCATCCCAGTCTCATCCCGCAGATGCAACAACACCGCAGCAATAGCATTAGCGATAGACGGACTCTTCATCCGCAAAATCCGATACCCGGCCCGCTTCTCCCCATGCACCCGCAAGGTCGTCTCAAAATCGGACGCATCCGAAATAGTAACCTCAAGAAAGAACAACGCGCTGTCCCGAGGAATATGATTGTCCTCCCGGGCCTCCTGCTCCTTCTCCCGATACTCCTCCGCGTCCCGGGCATCCGGCTCATTGGCGATGATCCGAACCGCCCCGGACCGCACCGCCTTGTCCACGATCCGCTGGGCCGCCGCGTCGAACTCGACCTTCTCGACCCGCAGCTCCAACGACCGGGTAGCCCGGGAGATCAACGAGGTCACCACGATCGCCCCGATGAAGAACCCCGCGATCTTCACCCCCTCGGGCCGCTCCACGATGTTCGCGACTGTCGTGTACAAGAACACCAGCGTGATCACCAGATAAGCCCAGAACGCCCGTTGCTTGAGCCGTCGGGCAGACAAGGCGACCGCGACCGAGGCCGACGAGATCAGCACCAGCACACCAGTCGCATACGCTCCGCCTTGCGCCTCAACGTCAGCGTCAAAGATCAGCGTGATCACGAACGCGATGACCGAAACCACGATCACCAACGGCCGCGTAGCCCGAGCCCAATCCGGAGCCATCCCGTACCGCGGCAAATACCGAGGCACGATATTCAGCAACCCGGCCATCGCCGACGCCCCGGCAAACCACAGGATCGCGATCGTGCTGACGTCGTACACCGTGCCGAAGCCGTCGCCGAGATAGCTGTGCGCCAGGTAGGCCAGCGCACGCCCGCTGGCCTTGCCGCCAGCCTGGAACTCCTGCTGCGGAATCAACACCGCAGTAGCGAAACTCGACGTAATCAAGAACGCGCTCATGATCAGCGCCGCAGTAAGCAGCAACCGCCTTGTGTTCCGGATCCGTCCGACCGGATCCGCCTCCGTGTCCCCGCTGGCCCCGCGGACCAGCGGCATCACCGAAACCCCAGTCTCAAACCCGGACAACCCCAGCGCCAGCTTCGGAAACACCACCAACGCCACCCCCACCATCAACCAAGGGTTGGGATGCTCGCTGATCAACAGGTTCTGCCAGTCCACAATCAACTGCGGCGCCCCGAAAACATGTGCCAACGCGGTAACCACCACCACGACGTTCAGCGCGAGATAGACCCCGACGAGCACCACCGCGACTCCGATCGCCTCGGCGAACCCCTTGAGAAACACCGCCCCCAGCAACGCGATGAGCACCAACGTGATCCAGACCTGCCCGCCATGCAGCGCAGCCGGGACAAACGGATTCTCGATAACGTGCGCGGTCGCGTCGGCCGCGGACAGCGTGACCGTGATGACGAAGTCCGTGGCAGCGAATCCGAGCAACGCCAGCACCAGCAACTTGCCGCCCCACCGGGACAGCAACTTCTCCAGCATCGCGATCGATCCCTGGCCGTGCGGGCTTTCCCGCGCGACCCGGCGGTAAATCGGCAGCGCGCCGGCGAGCGTCAGCACCACCAGCACCACAGTGGCCAGCGGCGACAGCACTCCGGCCGCGAGCGCGGCGATGCCCGGCTGATATCCCAGGGTGGAGAAGTAGTCGACACCGGTGAGGCACATGACCTTCCACCACGGCTGTTCGGCCTTTTTGGTCTCCCGTTTGCCACCGGTCATCTGCTGGGCGCGCTTGTGCTCGCCTTCGAGAAGCCAGGCGCGCAGCTTTGTATTCGGCACGCGGCCGATCATGCCGAGTTCCGCCGGAGCGCGCGTGCCGCGCTCAGCGGGCGCTCAGGGTTCTAAAGGCAAATGATGTTCAGGACGCACGGCGGCTCGTGGCTGCTCGGCGACGACGGCTGGCTGGAGCTCGACGGCCCCGACGTGCTCGACGACGACGGTGCCGGTCCAGTCGGCCCGGTCGGGCCGGTGGTTTCCGGCTGCTCGCTCGACGACGGACGCGGCGGAGCGGAATCAGCCGGGTGTTCCGAGGTGCTGTGCTCGCCGAACGGATTGACGTTCGCCCGGCTGGAAGGCGCGTCCCCGACGCCGGCAGTGCCCTCTTCGGTCTCCTCGCCGGTGGGCGTCGGCGGGTTCGTCTCGTCGACGCCGCCTGCGCCGCCGGTGCGGTCCGGCATCTCGATCACGCGCATCTCGGTGATCCGAGCGGCCCCGTCGTTCGCCGTGGTCCCGTACGAGACGAGCATGGCCGCCGCGCCGCAGCCGACGATCACCGCGAGCATCACCGAAACCATGCGCCACCGGGACCGGGACGGCGGCGGAATCCGTCGTTCGTGTCCTTCGCGCACCAACAGCTCGGCGACCGAAACCTCGTCGTTCACCAGCGAGACCTTTCACCAGGAGTGGCCTATTCCTACCGGATGCGGCCACCGAACGGGTGACAAAGAGCGAAACCTTCTACCCAGAGTGCTCACTCTAGCGGGTGTGAATCACAGCGCATTCACAGCTGCGCTTAGCCAAAATCCCAGCATGCCCAGCCACTCTGGACGCATGTCGCTGCGCGAGCCGGACCCGGCGCCCCGCCCGGCACGCAGTGCTGCCACCACGGGAACCCCCCGGAAGTGGCGATCCTTGAGCTGGCTGCGCACCCCGGCTTCGGACCCGACGGCGCCGATCCTCGAACCGGCCGCGAGCACGGCCACGACCCAGGCAGGCGGAACCCCTTTGGCCGACGTCCTCGGCTCCCCGGCGGCAACGGCCGTGCTGACGGAGGACGACCTCGTCCAGCCGACGCCAAGGCCCGCCTTCCTGGCCGCCGTCCCCGTGAGCTGGCGGCCGAAGCGAGCCTGGCTGAACCTCGTCCCGAGCCCGCGGTCCACGCCGTTCACCTTCGGCTACCTCGTCCTGCTCCTCGGCACCTCGCTGCTCATCCGGTTCGGCAGTTCGAAGCTCACCGGCAAACTCCTCGCGGTCTCCAGCACCGACGCGCACAACATGGCGCGCCACCCCCTCACCGCACTCCTGACCAGCGCGTTCTGGATCGCTGACGGCGGCTGGCTGCCGTACGCGGTGATCTTCGCGATCGCCGTAGCCCCGTTCGAACGTCGATTCGGCGGGCTCCGGACGGCTCTGGTCTTCTTCAGCGGGCACGTGCTCGCCACGATCGCCACCGAACTGCCGGTCATGGCCCTGATCCACACCGACGTCCTGCCGCATTCCGCGGGCCGCTGGCTCGACATCGGCGTCAGCTACGGCTTCCTCACCACCGCCGGCGTGCTCGTCGCGCTGCTTCGCGGGAGGGCTCGGATCGCCGGGATCGTGGCCCTTGAGCTATTCGTTATCGGCGTCTACGTGACCGACGATCCGGCCAGTCTGGCCTCCGTCGTGACCGTCCTCGGACATGCCTGTGCGGCCCACTTCGGCCTGCTCGTGTGGGGTCCGCGACTGCGCAGCGTGCCCCGCATCGCCCGTTAGCACCCGCCGTCTGCGTCCGGACGAGTGACGCAAGCAGCTCCCCGTGCGGATATACACAGGCTTCACTCGGTGGTGTAATCGACGGGCCATACGCCGACAAGGGGGATCGGAAGCACCATGGAGGCTGACGCCCTGGCCGGTGAACCGGGTGGAATCACCCGGCGCGCCCAGCTCGCGGGCCTGCGGCCGGACGCGGGCGCGGGGGTCCTGTTCTCCCTGCATGCCTCCGAACCGGCGACCCTCACCTGGCTGCCCGGCCTCGACGCGGTGCTCGGCCTCCCCGGCGCGACCGGCAAGGAGCTGTGCGACCGGCTCACCGAGTTGCTCCGCCCGCTCACCGCGAACCTCCGCCGCACCCCGCCCGGCCGCGATTTCGAACTCGAACAGCCGCAGGACGGTCCCGACGGCACCCCGCGCCGCATCCGGCTGCGTGCCCGGACCGTCGGCGAACAGGACCACACGACCGGCCTGCTCGGCGTCGCCTCGGCGGTCGCGGAAACGGCGGAGGAGAAGTCCGACCTCGCGGAACTGTCCGACCGGTACCAGCTGCTGATGGAGCAGAGCCCGGACGCGATCTGCGTGTACTCGGGCGGCGTCGTCACCTACGCCAACCAGGCCGCGCTCGACCTGTTCGCGGCGCGGGCGGCGCACGAGGTCGTCAGCCGCGAGTTCGCGGACTTCGTGGCTGCCGAATCCACGCAGCTGCTCGAGGATCCCAGTGCGGAACCCCGCGAAGCGGTGCTGAAACGGTTGGACGGGAGCAAATTCGTGGCGGAAACCGTTTCGATGCGCACGAGCGACTCGAATCCGCCGTCGTACCAGGTGGTGATCCGCGACAGCACCGTCAAACACGCCGCCGCGGCTGCCGTCCGCGCGCAGGAAGCGCTGGTCACACACGTCAGCGACGCCATCGTCACGATCACCGCCGAGGGCATCGTCACCGGCTGGAACCCGGCCGCCGAGACCGTCTACGGCTGGCCGGCCCCGGAAGCGCTCGGCAGGCGAGTGCACGAGGTGCTCGGCATCGACCCGGAACCGGCGTCGATCCGCGACGGGATCGCCGAGCAAACCCACCGCGGCCGGGACGGCTCGCCGCGGCAGGTCCGGGTGTCCGCGACCGAGACCGTCGACGGCTTCCTCCTGGTCTGCACGGACGAAACCGCACGTCGTCGCGTCGAACAGCACTACGCGACGGTCGTCGCCGCGCTCGACGAGGGCGTGCTGGTGATCGGCCCGACCGGACTCATCCAGTCAGCGAACCCGTCCGCCTGCCGCATCCTCGGCGTCCCCGAAGCGGACCTGCTCGGCGTGCCGTGCACGACGCTCGTGCTGTTCGACGAGGACGGCAACCGGATCCCGGACGACGAGCTGCCGTCCATGCACACGCGCCGCACCGGGGTCACGCACAACGGACTGGTCGTGCGCCTGCGCCGCCCGGACGGCCGCGACGTGTGGGTGTCGCTGACCTCGCGGTTGCTCGATTCGGACGATCCGAAGGGCGTCTCGGTGGTCACGTCCTTCACCGACATCACCGAACGCCGCGCGATCAGCGCCCGGCTGGCCCACGAGGCGACGCACGACCCGCTGACCCGGCTCGCCAACCGCACCCTGGTCCTTGACCGGCTCGACCGCCGCGACAGCGCCGAGGCGGCCGCCGTGCTGTTCCTCGACCTGGACAAGTTCAAGCTGATCAACGATTCCCTCGGCCACCCGGTCGGCGACCAGGTCCTGCGCATCGCGGGCGAACGGCTGCGCCGGGCCACCGGCCCCGACGACGTCGTCGGCAGGCTGGGCGGCGACGAGTTCGTGGTCGTCACGTCCGCGACGACCGGTCCGGCGCAGGTCGGCGTGTTCGCCGCGCACCTGCGGTCGGTGCTGGCGGAACCGGTTTCGGTGCACGGCAGGCAGCTGCATCTGGACGCGAGCATGGGCATCGTGCTCGTGGAGCCGGGCGACCGCCGCAGCGCGGAGGATCTGTTGCGCGACGCGGATGTCGCGATGTACCAAGCGAAAGCCCGCGGCCGCGGCCGGTTCGAGTTCTTCGACGTCGCTCTGCGGAGGCGCATGCAGCGTCGGCTGCGGATGGAACAGGACCTTCGCGACGCTGTCCACAGTGGACAGCTATGGCCCGCTTACCAGCCGGTGGTCGACCTGCGCACCGGCGAAATGGTCGGCGTCGAGGCCTTGCTGCGCTGGACCCATCCGAAACACGGCGCGATCTCGCCCGCGGAATTCATCCCGCTGGCCGAGGAAAGCGAACTGATCAACGTGCTGGGCAAGTACGTCCTGCGCGACACCACGCGCGAACTGGCCGCCCTGCGCTCCGGCCGGGGCCTTGACCTCAGCCTGAAGGTCAACCTCTCGGTCCGGCAGCTGGACGACCCGCACCTGGTGCCCGCGGTCCGCGACGCACTGGCCACCACCGGCCTGCCGCCCGGTTCGCTGACGCTGGAAGTCACCGAAAGCGCCCTCATGCGCGATACGTCGGCGGCCGCGGAAGTGTTGTCCGCCTTGCGTTCCCTCGGCGTTTTGCTGGCCATCGACGACTTCGGCACTGGCTATTCTTCGCTGGCCCAGCTGCGTCGGCTGACGCTGGACACGCTCAAGATCGACCGGTCCTTCATCACCGGAATAGCAGACTCCCGCGACGCGGCCGCGATCGTCACGAGCATCATCGCGATGGCGCACGCGGTGGATCTGACGGTGGTGGCGGAAGGCGTCGAGACGGCGGAGGAACTGGCGCTGCTGCGGGAACTGGGCTGCGACCAGGCCCAGGGCTACCACCTGGGCCGGCCGCTGGCCGCCGCGGAGTTGTTTCAGTAGGTCTCGAGCAGTGCCGCCAATTCGTCTTCGGCAAGGAAAACGTCGAGGTCCTCGAGCGTCTTGCCGAGATCGACCGGTTCGATCGTGCGCGTCTCGACCGTGCCGTCCGGGTGGCTTTCCTGGTACTCGCGCCCGAGCAGCCTGCGGAACCGTCCCGGTTCGAGCCGCATCACCACGACCCGCCCGGTGAACGGGGACTTCGGGTGCGTGGACGTGTAGTGGTGGAACACCTGGTAGTCGATCGGGCGGCTGTGCACCAGCGGCAGCACCTCGTGCAGGTCGTCCCAGCCGTCGCCGTCCTGTTTCTGCAGCACCCACCAGCCGTCGCGCAGGGTCATCCGGTGGGTCCACCCGGCTTGGTCCACTTCGGCCCCGTCAATCAACGGCATCGGAGCCAGGATCCCGGCTCCGAAGCCGACGTCCACGAGAAACTGTTGCCCCTCAACGGTGATCACGAGCGTCATGTGCGTATACGGCCCGCTCTTCCGCGGCTGGACCCGCGCGACCGTGCGCTGGACCTGGTAACCCAACTGCTCCGCGACGGCCGCGAACAACCCGGCCTGCTCGTAGCAGTACCCGCCCCGCCGCCGCCCGACGAGCTTCTCGCTGACGACCTCCAGTTCGATCCCGCGATGCCGGCCGATCACCACGTCGACGTTCTCGAACGGGATCGCCTCGACGTGCGCCCGCGCCAACCGCTCCAGCGCCGCGACGGACGGTTCCTCCCGGCGCTGCCCTACGCGCGCTAGGTAGGCGTCGACGTCTGCTGCCTCGATGTTCCATTCCCCAGCCATGCGGCCAGTCTGCAACCTCTAGCTAGCTCTAGGTCAATAGTCACCCAGGGTCACAACGGTTGTGACTGGCACCACTCTCTGGTGTGATGTACCGGCGATGCCTACCAGTCAGTAGCACACGTCCGAGTGAGTGCTGGCTTTTCGAAGGGAGCCCGATGAAGACCCCTCGACCACTGGCCCGAGCCAGTGCGGTGACGGCACTGGCCACCGCCGCCGCGTTGCTGCCCGCGACTGCTTGGGCCGCGACCCCGAGCTGGGCCCCCGCGGACACCGCCGCCGTGCACCCCGGGGTGCAGACGCACACCAACGGTGCGCAATGCACCTCGAACTTCGTGTACAGCAACGGAACCGACGTCTTCCTCGGACAGGCCGCGCACTGCTCCGGCACCGGCGGTTCGACCGAAACGAACGGCTGCTCCGCCGGTTCGCTCCCGATCGGCACCCCAGTCGAGATCACCGGGGCGAGCAAGCCGGGAACGCTCGTCTACAACTCGTGGCTGACCATGCAATCCCGCCACGAAGCGGACGCGAACACCTGCCAGTACAACGACCTCGCCCTCGTGAAGGTCGACCCCGCGGACGTGTCGAAGGTCAACCCGAGCCTGCCGTTCTGGGGCGGGCCGACCGGAGTGAACACGACCGGCACGAAACAACTGGGCACCGTGCTCAGCTACGGCAATTCGGAGTTGCGCGGCGGAATCACCCAGTTGTCCCCCAAACAGGGCACCAGCCTGGGCGACACCGGCGGCGGCTGGAGCCACACGGTGCTCACGGTGACCCCCGGCATCCCCGGCGACTCCGGCAGCGGCTTCCTCGACCGCGACGGCAATGCGCTCGGAGTGCTGAGCACGCTGAACCTGCTGCCACAGCCGGGTACGAACGGGGTTGGGGATCTTTCGCGGGAGCTGGCGTACGCGAACGCGCACGGCGGGCTGGGGACTGTTCAGCTTGTCCCGGGGACTGCCAAGTTCCGGGGGCCGTTGATCTAGCTTCGACCTTGCGGTTACCGGCGTGCCCGGCACGATTCACCTCGTGCCGGGCACGATCCGGTTCAGTGGCCTAGTTCAATCCCCTGCCGCGACCGCGTACAGGTACCACGTCGAGTGGGGCAGCCACTGTTCATCCCATCGCCAGTCGTCGTCCTTGCCGGTGACCACGTAGCCGCGGTCCCAGGCGATTCCGCTGCCGTCCTCGTTCAAGCCGGTGATGCCGTTGACGATCCCGCCCGCTGTCGGCAGGAACTGCCACGAACCGAGCCAGCTGTACTGCGGGTTGGGGTGACCGCTGCCGTCCAGCATGCACACGCCGTACGGGTTGCTGCCGCAGATCCAGTTCAGCTGATCAGCCGCGTACGACCGCAGGCGCGCCGCGAACTCGCCGGAAAACCGCGGCGCGGCAAGGCGAGCGGCGGTCGCCAGCGAAGCGATCCGCGCGTTCTCTCCCTGCCACCACTGGTCTTTCACTCGCGGAGTGACGTTGTGCGGGAAGAAGAATGAGCTATACCTCTTACCCTCCCCATCTTGCACAAGATTCCGCGCATACCCAAACGGGTTAGACACCTCGGCGGTCACGGTGAGTTCGAACTCCAGCGACCGCCGCACCACCTTCAACACTTCGGAAACCGTTGCGGTGTCGGCAATATCAGCGTACGCGAGGAGACTGATCACCGGGAGGCCCGCGTCCGAGGGATGGAAGTACGGCCGGTCGCCGTCGTCGGCGCGCCAGTAATCTCGATAGGAATTCCAGGAAACCAAGCGCTGCAACAGATTGTGCGCCCGGCGATCCGCCGCTTCGCGGTACACCGGCTTCTTGGTCACCTGGTACAACTCGACCGCCGCCAGCAACGCACCGTAGTCGTCCTGGATGTTTTCCTTGCCGTCATTGGTCATCTCGACGTTGTGCTGCTCCAGGAATTCGAACGCGGCTTCGGCCGTCGCCAGATACTCCTCGTGCGCGTAGTCGCCCGACGCGTCCAACGTGGTCGCCGCGGCCAGCGCCGCGATCGCGACCCCGCCGCCTTCGCGGTAATTCACCTGGACGGGTTCGCCGTCGCTGTTCGCCAGGACGTACCGCAGCTTCGGATCCTTCGGCGGTCCGGGCTGGATCACCGAGGTGACGAAGGTGCCGCCGTCAAGTTTGACCCGGCGCAGGTAGTCGGCGCCGTACAGCGCTTCGTCGGCCAGCCAGGTCCGCAATTGGGTGAAGTTGCTGTCGCCGCGCGCGGTGAGCCGCTGGCACGCCTTGGCCAGCACCCAGGCGGTGAGCGGGATCTGGAGAGTGTTGAAGTAGCTGCGGTCCGACAGCTGCGTGAAGTGCTTGCCGAAGTCGCCGGTCGCGTCGTACCAGGCACCGTGCGCGTCCATGACCTGTGTGCCCTTGGGGCCGATCGGCGCTTGCCGATCCTGGCGATCGAACCGGTCCGAGCTGCGGGTGCCCTTGAAGTAGTGCACGACGTGGGAGAGCGTGTAGCGCTCAAGCACCAGCTGATCGACGCGAAACGGCTGCGACCGCCCGTCCGCGGCGAGCAGGACGTACTCGCCTTCGGTCTTCAGTGCGGAGAAGTCCGCGGTCCAGTAATGCCGGTCGTCCCACCCCGGAACCTGAGCCGCCGGTCGCGGGCTCCCGGTGAAGACGACCTTTCCGGTGGCGACGTCCGCGACGGTGAACCTCGGAATCGCTCGCGGGGACTCGGTCGCGAGCACCGCCCGCTTGGGCGCGCCGGGTGCGTAGCCGACGTTGTTCGCGTAAACCGCCACCCCGGACCGCACCTCGACGGCCTCGGCCTCAGCTCCGAACGGAGTCATCGCCCCCACTGCCCCGACCCCCACCGCCGCCGACCCGGCAAGAAAACTCCGACGTCCCAGATCTCCCGGCATCCTCGACCTCCAGTGGTCCAGACCTTTGAGATGTTATTGAGGCTAAGTAGCGATCCCGAGGTTTGGCAAGACTGCTTCCGAATGGCAGCGCCACCGTTCGACGGTGACCCGCCGGCGGATCGAGGCGACGAAAAAGCCCCCATCCGCTCGGATGGGGGCTGCTTCACCAAATTCGCTGTGGCCAGGGCCGGGGTCGAACCGGCGACCTTCCGCTTTTCAGGCGGACGCTCGTACCAACTGAGCTACCTGGCCGGGAACGCCGGCTAGGAGCCGAACGATCTTGCGACCCTGACGGGACTCGAACCCGCGACCTTCGCCGTGACAGGGCGACGCGCTAACCAACTGCGCCACAGGGCCTTACTGGTACTGCGTACTCCCAACGGGATTCGAACCCGCGTTGCCGCCTTGAAAGGGCGGAGTCCTAGGCCACTGAACGATGGGAGCCCGATCGGTTTCGGTGGACCGACCGACCGCGCTCTCAGGTGTTCCCCTGGGAGCGATTACAAGCATAGGGCACGTTCCAAGGGGTTTGCACGGGGGGTTCGTTAAGCGATCGACGAGCCTCCGACCTGCGGTAACGCCAGCGCCAGCGACCCAGCCACGCCGCTTCCCGCCGATCGGCCGCTTCGAACCGGAGCCGGACGATCGGTGTGCGCCACGCCACTCTACGCCGGGAGACGGGCACGCACGCCGGAACTCCGGGGCTTCCCGACCAGCGAGACACGAGTTCGGGCAGTTCTTCACCAGGCAAGCCCTCAGGCGCGCCGGCAGCCGAACCTCGGCAGGCCCGGACCCGCGGCAGCCCGCGAACCCAGCGCCAATGCCTCAGCGCTGCACAGGTGCCTGACCGTCGTCACCCGGACTCAGCCCGAGCATCTCCAGCAACTGCGCGCAGTCCTCCACGTCGAGCGCGCCGGCCGCGACGGCGAGGCGGGCTCGGCGGACCTGGTCGTCGGAGACCCGTTGCCCTTCCGACGACCCGCGCTGCGCCGGCACGCCGCCGGACAGTGACGTGCTACCCCCGTCGGCACCTTCGTACCGAAGGAGGAACTGACGAACTTCGACCGATCCGCTCATGGCCCCTCCATGCGGTTCGCAACAACTGGCCGCGAGGCTAACCAGCGGCGAGCAGCACCGGCAGCCCCCCGGAGAGTGAACCTGTGAACACTCTCCGAAGCTTCCCTGGTAACGCATTCCAAGATCGCGCAGAACGATTTCTCCCGGCTTCCCCTCGCCGATCCCCGGAACTCGTGCAACAATCGGTGTTGCTGACACACCCCCGGTCAGCGCCTGTGGAGATCCCCTCCGACCCCCGCGTTCCTCCCCCTGGCGCGGGGGTCTCTCCATTTCTGCACACCGGCGCTGACCTGCGGATCTACTCTCCGTACCACTGATCAACAGGCAGTCGCGAAATGCGTTTACCGACTGGGCTGAACAGGTGATCGAATTAGGCTTGCCGAGCACGGAAATGCGTGTGTCGTGGCTCACAGTGGTTTCTTTGCCGAGACCCAACCGTTATCGTGACCGCGTGCCTCTTCCCTCCCTCGGCCGCCTCAGCAGCCGCACGAATCTCAAAGCCGTCTCGAGCGGGCGGCATCGCAATGCCGCCAAAGCCGCCGGCGACGAAGTCGTCGAGGACAAGGAGCTCACCAGCTACCTCGCCGCGCTCGCCCCGGACTCCGACCCGGAGAGCACCGGAACCGGCAGCCGCTTCGGCGACGCGCAGGTCTACCAGCTGCGCATGAACCTCATCGCCAGCCAGCAGCTCAAGGACATCGCCGTCGCCAGGAACCTGACCCCGCAGGCACTGGCGCAGGAATGGATCCTGGAGCGCCTCTCGTGGGAGGGCCAGGCCGCCTCCGCCCAGGAGCGCCGCCACTCCGACGCGATGACCGACGAGTTCCACTTCCCGGCGGAGACGTTCGAACAGCCCCTCGTCGGACGCTGATCCCCGCCCCCCGAACGAAAACCCCCGGCTTCCCCCGACGGCCGGGGGTTTTCCCTTTTCCAGGGTCGCCGGACGACCGGGGTCCCGATGAGTGGGACGGTCCAGGATTCCGCTGCCGCCGGGCGCGAAACGGACGGCTCGGCGGATAGTCGCGGCCCGCGCGCAGCGGGCGGCGAGACGAGGCCGGGAGTCAGCAGTGGCACGACCGTCACTGCCGCGAGGCAGCAAGGCGACGTACGCGGCGGCATCGGGCAGGTGCGACGCAGCACAGCGCAGGCGGGTCGTGAGTGGCGATCGCGGCAAGAACCGTGATCGCCGCGCACGAGGCTCCGGCTCACCCGCCACAGCAGCCGACGCCACTCGATCGGGTCGAACCACGCGCGCCCACCCACAGTCGAGCAACCATCCGATCCGGCGTCGCCCGTACGTGCCGGAGCCATCGGCGAAAACCCGCCGAAACCGGCCCGCAACCGCGACCCGGAGCCGGGCAGTCCCAACCACCCCGTCCGGCCCCGGTCAAGCCGCGGCGCAGCCCGCCCCGGCCCCTGCCGGACCCAACCCGCCCGGATCAACCCGCGGTAACCGTCGCTCCAAACATTCCCCACAACGGAACCCGCAATGAAAAAAGGCCCCGACGGGAAATCCCGTCGGGGCCCTTCTTTCAGGCCTGAGAAAACGCGCGGGCCTGACTCAGATCGCGCGGACCTTCTGGGCCTGCGGGCCCTTCTGCCCCTGGCCGACCTCGAACTCCACTCGCTGGTTCTCCTCGAGGGTGCGGAAGCCGCGTCCCTCGATCTCCGAGTAGTGCACGAAAACGTCGCCTTCGCCGCCGTCCTGCGCGATGAAGCCGAAGCCCTTCTCCGCGTTGAACCACTTCACAGTGCCTTGCGCCACCGCTGTACTCCTCGTAACAGATCCGCTTCGAATGCCACCGAAGCGGCACCCAGGCCGTCCCGGGCGGTTCCAACGAGACGAGCGAAGAGCTTTTCGGCCCCACGGCTCGCGTCAGAAGTTCCGCGAGTGTGAAGCCACGAACACGCAAAACGACGGCCTGGTCAGCAGCCTACCGGGATCTCACCAAATCTGAACCCCGTTGATCGCAAGGATCGGTTCCGACGTGCGCGCATCACCGGAACGTCGTATCGCCGCCTACGCACCGCTGTCGGGCCCCGCGGCTACTCTGATCCAGTACACCCAGCGCACTTCGGGGATACACAGTGCGCGGTCGGTCGAGCCGGTTCCGTAATGGTCACTCGGTGCAGTGTGATGCTGGTCACCCCGTTTCCGGTGAACGTGAAGCCGTCTCGGGACGTCTGGGTGTTCGGGGTACCAAGGGGAGATTGGGGATCGGTGTGACAATCCGACACTTCGCACGCCGCCGGGCCGGCGTCGCGGTGCTGGGCTTGATCGCCGCGCTGACGCTCGGGGCGTGCAGCAGCGGCGGTTCGAGCGTGAACGCGGGCGGGACCGCGGGCGGCGGGCCTACCGAGGCGCCTGCCACGCCGGTGAAACCGGCGGCCGTGGCGCTCACGCCCGCTTCCGGCGCGGGCGACGTCGCGCCGGGCGAACCGGCGAAGGTGACCGTCGCGAACGGCACCATCGGAGCCGTCACGCTCACGAACGCCGACGGCAAACAGGTGCAGGGACAGCAGTCCCCGGACAAGAAGAGCTGGAGCAGCACCGAAGACCTCGGCTACGGCAAGACCTACACCTGGTCCGGGCAGGCCACCGGCGAGGACGGCAAGCAGGTCCAGATCGCCGGCTCGTTCACCACGGTCAAACCGCGCCGCCAGATGCAGGGCAGTCTGAACGTCGGCGACGGCCAGACCTACGGCATCGCGATGCCGATCGCGCTCACGTTCCCGAGCGCGGTCAAGGACAAGGCATCCGTCGAGCGCGCGCTGTCGGTGGAGACCACGCCGAAGACCGAGGGCGCGTGGGCGTGGCTCAACGGCGACACTTCGGTGCACTGGCGGCCGAAGGAGTACTTCAAGCCGAACACGAAGGTCGTCGTCTCGGCCAACATCTACGGCGTTTCGATGGGCGACGGCGTCTACGGCAAGCAGGACGTCTCCGCGAGCTTCACCATCGGCCGCTCGCAGATCGTCAAGGGCAACACCCAGGAACACACCATGCAGGTCATCCGCGACGGACAGCAGGTCATGGACTTCCCGGTGAGCTACGGCCTCGATTCCGACCCTGGCCGCGTCACGCACAGCGGCACGCACGTGGTCATGTCGAAGCACTCGACGTACTCGATGAGCAACCCGCGCTACAACTACACCGACGTGAACGTGCCGTGGGCGGTCCGGATCTCCAACAACGGCGAGTTCATCCACGGTCTCGCGGGGTCGATCTGGGCGCAGGGCAAGAAGAACATCTCGCACGGCTGCCTCAACCTGTCGCCGGCGAACGCGAAGATCTACTTCGACAGCGTCCTTCCCGGCGACCCGGTGGAGATCTCCGGCAGCACCCAGCAGCTGGGCGCGAAGGACGGCGACTACAGCGACTGGACCTACGACTGGGCGTCGTGGACCAAACTGTCGGCGCTCGCCGCCTGACCGCGAACCGAACAAGCGCCAACCGGACGGCCGGGAGCTCTCGAACGCTCCCGGCCGTTCGCCTGTCCCGGCGGGAAAAAGAAAAAACCCGATGCAACCCCGGCGAACTCCGACCGCATGACTAGAGCAGAGAAGCGCCACCCGGCGCTCGCCTGAACCAGGAGGAAACTCGTGCGTGTTCGCTTCGCTCTCGCCATCGGTTCGCTGCTGCTCGCCGGAGGCGCGCTGACCGGCGGCGCGGTCGCTTTCGCCGCGGACGCACCGCCGGCGGCGCAGCCGGCCCCGACGCAGACCGCCCCGGCCGAGCGGCCCACCGCCGCGCCCGCCCCGGCGCCCACTGACCGGCAGACCACCGCCGCCCCGGCCGCGCCGAAGGTCGCCGCGCCGGGTCAGCCCGCGAAGTCCAAGCGCGTCCCGACCGCCGTGCCCGCCGGCCCGACCGGCGACCTGCACCTGCCCTCGGTCTGGGGCTGATCGCCCGGTGCCCTCCCGCTCCCGTCCGGCGTCCGGGCAGAGCTCGCCGTGGGACGGCGAGTTCGCCCGGTACTTCGGCGAGCGCGCGCACAGCCTGCGGTCCACGGCCTACCTGCTTTGCGGGGACTGGCACCGGGCCGAGGATCTCGCACAGGCGGCGCTGCTCAAGCTGTACCTCGCCTGGCCGCGGCTGGCCCGGCACGACGCGCTCGACGCCTACGCGCGCAAAATCGTGCTGCGCACTTTCCTCGCGGAGAACCGCCGCAGCCGCTGGAAACGGGAGCGGCTCACCGACGCACCACCCGACGTCCCGGCTCCTGCCGCCGAGACTGAGCACGACCAGCTGATCCAGCAGGCACTCGCCGCGTTGGCCCCGCGCCAGCGCGCGGTGCTGGTGCTGCGGTACTTCGAGGACCTGTCCGTCGAGGAGACCGCCGCGGCGCTCGGCTGCCGGACCGGCACGGTGAAAAGCCAGGCCGCGCGCGGGCTGGCCACCCTGCGGACCCGGCTGGGCCCGCATTTCGAGGCACTGCCCGTTCCTGGAGGGAGGTGAACGAGATGGTCTCCGAAGACGACGAGAACACTGAGGCCGTGCGCGCCTTGTTCGCGCAGGCGCCGGACGGCCCGCCCATGCGGGTCGACGCCGCCGACGTGATCGTCCGCGGTGCCGCCATCCGCCGGAAGCGCAAGCGCTGGGCGGTCGCGGGAAGCTCGGCCGCGACAATCGCGGTGCTCGTGGCGGCCGGTCTCGCGGTGGGCAGCCGCGCGACCGAGCAGCCGCCGGTCATGCCCGCCGGGCCGGGGCTCGCCACCGTCTCGCCCGCCCCGTCCAGTCCGGCCGGGCCGATGAAGACTCCGGCGGATCCGGCACCCGGCCCGGCGGTGAGCCCGGGCTCGCCGGACAAGCAACCGCCGACGGAGCCGGCTGCTCAGCGGACGGGAACGGCGCGGCCCGCGCAACCGCCGCGGGCGCATCCGACCACCAGCGAACGGGCGCCCGCATCCATGCGTTCACCTGCGGGAACCGCGTCGTTACCCAGCCCGACCTCCGGCTGAAACGCATTCGCGGCAAGAGTGGCCGACGTCACCAGATCAAGTGGGTTTTCGACGAAATATCCCAGGCTTCCGGGGCGATGTTCTCAGTGGCGGCCGGAGCGGCCGTCGAACCAGTCGCTCAGCCGGCACAGGATTGGCCGGCCCGACAACCTGAGGAGGAAGCACCATGGTGCTCGTTGCACTGATGATCGAAACCGTTGTTGCCGTCGTGGTCGCCGGTGGCCTGGCAGCTTGGGCCCGCAAGCGCTTCGCTCCGCAGGCGGTCGAGGCGACGCAGAACAGCTGACTTTAAACGAAAACCGCCCTCTGTCCTTAATGGACGGAGGGCGGTTTTCTTGTGAGTTCAGACGCTCACTTGCTGGCGCCGGCGAGCTTGCCGCCGGTGTCCGCGGTGTCGATCTCCTCGATCGGCACCCGTGCCGTTTCCGGGATCTTGATGATCGGGACCAGCGCGATGAGGGCCGCGATGATCAAGTAGTACGCCGGCCAGTCCGCGTTGCCGGTGCTGCCGATCAACGCCGTGACGATCACGCCGCAGGTGCCGCCGAACAGCGACGTCGAGATGTTGTAGCCGATCGCGAACGAGCCGTACCGCACGCGCGTCGGGAACATCGCCGGGAACGTCGAGCCGATCACCGCCAGCATCAGCGCCAGCAGGATCGCCACGACCAGGAAACCGACGATCAGCCACAGCAGGCTGCCGCTCTGCATCAGCTTGATGCTGGGCCAGCTCAGCACGATGAATCCGATGGCCGCGGTGAGCAGCAAGGGTTTCCGGCCGATCCGGTCCGACAGCGCGCCCAGCGGGATCAGCAGCGCGAACTGCACGATTTCCACCCCGATGATGATCAGGCTGGACTCGGTGTCGCCGATGTGCAGAGTGTCGGTGAAATACGTCGGCATCGTCGTGAGCAGCATGTAGTCGGCGATGTTCAGCAGCAGCACGATCCCGATCAGGTTCAGGATCATCCGCCAGTTGCGCTGGATGGTCTCCTTGAGCGGAGCCTTCTCCGACTTTTCGCCCGCCGCCTCGAGCCTGCGGAACTCCGGCGTGTCCTCGAGCTTCGACCGCAGGTACAGCCCGATCGCACCGATCGGAAGCGCGATGAAGAACGGAATCCGCCAGCCCCACGAGTCGAACTGCTCGGTCGAGAGCGACAGGTAAGTGATCAGCACGACCGAGTTGCCGAGCACGTAGCCGGCCAGCGTGCCCATCTCCAGGAACGAACCGAAGAAACCGCGCCGTTTCGTCGGCGCGTATTCCGCGATGAACGTCGCCGCACCGCCGTACTCGCCACCGGTGGAGAAGCCCTGAATGAGGCGCAGCAGCAAGATCGCGATCGGCGCCGCGATGCCCATGCTGTAGCCGCCTGAGTACGTCGGCAGCACGCCGACCAGGAAGGTGCAGCCGGACATCAGCAGAATGGTGAGCGCGAGAACCTTCTGCCTGCCGAGCTTGTCCCCCAACGGGCCGAAGAACGCTCCGCCGAACGGTCGTACGATGAAGCCGACTGCCAGCAGGGCAAGCGATTTCAGCACCGCGTTGCCCTCGCCGGGGAAGAACAGTGTCCCGATACTCGTCGCGATCGCGCCCGAGGTGAATACGCCGTAGTCGTACCACTCGGTCGCATTACCCATCGCGGACGCGATCACCGCGCGTTTGACTGTTCTCTGATCGACCTCGGGTTTCCCCGTCTTTGGCTCACTCATCCCGGCGGTGACCTCCTCCTGCACACGTCCCGGTCCATCCGTTGGAGCACATTTCCCCAGTCTTGACCCGTTGAACCAAGCTGGCAGGGTGAGTCGCGAAATTTCTACCGTGCGGAATTTTCCGACTACCCTGCGCTCAGGAAATGCGGCCGCGCCGGTCAGGGCGGGTGCCGGCGGGTCCTTCCGCCGGGTTAACGTCGTCCCATGAGTCCTGTTTCCGGCCCGTGGCCGCCGGTGCCGGTGGAGCCGCCGGAGATCCACCCGAAGGCCCCCGCCCCCGGCACCGAACTAGGCGCCCACTTCGCCGAATGCTTCGGCTGCGGCGACGAGGTGGACGACGGCCTGCACCTGCGCTCAGCCATCGGCGAGGGCTACACGGTGCACTCGAAGTTCACCGTGACCGCCGCACACCAGGGCGCCCCCGGACTCGCCCACGGCGGCCTGCTGGCCTGCGCCTTCGACGAGGCACTCGGCTCGACGGTCGGCAACCTGCTGCACCGCCCCGCGGTGACGGGCAAGCTGGAGACAGACTTCCGCCGCCCGGTGCCGGTCGGCTCGACGCTGTACATCGAGGCCCGCCTGGACGGAGTCGCCGGCCGGAAGATCTACGTGAGCGCGGACGGCCATCTGGACGCCGCGGACGGGCCCGTGGCGGTCAATGCCCGCGCGGTGTTCATCGCAGTGGGCTTCGAGCACTTCAGCACCCACGGCGACCCGCAGGCGCTGGAGAAGCTCGCCGAACAGCACCGGCGCAACAAGCGCGAGTGGGACATCAACCCCTGACCCCTCGGCCGATCGGGCAGCCTAGAGCGCGTGAGGGCCACCCGGACAGCCGCAGATTCCCTTCACGCCCCGCCACCGACCGCGCGAGCCCCCTTCACGGGCGTGGATTCCCCAAGGGAGCCCTTCACGCCCCGCCCGCCCGGCACCCGCCGAGATGCGCCCCAATGTGGCATTGGGTGCGTCCCACGCACCGAACGCCACATTGGGTGCGTCACATGCACCCAATGCCACATTGGGGCGCAAGCCCCACCACCAAACCGCAGCCGCTGCACCCAGACCAGCGAGGCACCCAGCCCTCCCCCAACCCCGATACGAAGCCGCCCTGCGGTTCGGGGGTGCTTGTCAAGGCATCTTTCCCGCCTTGACAAGCACCCCCGAACCGTCAGCACAATGGGCCAACGGGGTGCCCCACGCAACCAAGGGCCCGATGTCGCCACCAGGCGACGAGCCGCTCAGGTAAGCGTCCGAGGTCGAATAGCGTTCGCCCGATCCACCAACGCAATCCGGTCACTAGCGTTATCCGTCAACCGAGCCAACGACCGATAACACCGCTCCAGACCAAACCGGACGTCCCGCTCCTCCAGCTCACACCCCAGCACCTTCGCCGAAGTGACCGGCTTAGCCTGCCCAGGCACCTTCAGCCAGTCGTAGGCCGCCTCCAGGACCTCCGCACTGAGGCGCGTCTGCCGCTCCGCGTCCAGGTTGAGCCGCTGCAACCGCCCAGACGCATCAACCAGATCGCCCTCGGTAACAGTCGGGTGGTCACCGGTGCCGTTGCCCTGCGCGCGAGTCTTGATCTTGATCGCGGCGACCTGCGCGTCCACGTAGTGCGTCGAAGTGGCCGGCACCCCTTCGAGCACCTCAACCGCACTCTCCCGCGCGCCCTGCGCCAGATACACCCGAGCAAGCCCGAACGCCGCACTCACGTAAGTCCGGTCCGTCCGCCAAACCAGCTCGTAGAACCGAGCAGCACCGAAGTAGTCCCCGACGCCCTCGGCACTGACCGCCAACGCCAGCTTCGGCGCGATCTCGCCGGGCAGATCGTCGTAAACCGCGTCGAACGCCACATGCGCCACCCGCGGCCGGCCACCGGCCAGCTCGATCAACCCGCGATACCAGTCAATCCGCCAGTCATGCGGAAACCCGTGGCGGATCGCCAAGTACTGCGCCGCCTGCAGCTGCCGCTGCGCCTCCACGAACTCGCCCAGCTCGATCCGGGCACGCACAATCCGCAGCCGCACCTCGATCGACTCACGCGGGGCGGTAGCCAGCGCCTCGATCGCCTCATGCGGATCAAGCGCAGTCGTCGTAGCGAGCACACCGGCAGCCGGGTCGTCCGTGTCGACCTGCGGAATCGGCAGCCCGGCAACCACCTCGGCAGCATCCGGCAGCGGCACCCGCTCGCCCTGCTCCGGCACCACCAGATGGACACCGAAAGTCCGGCTCTCCGGCCCGAACACCGTCGACGCGGCGGGCCGCGGCTGCCCAGTCCCCAGCGCCATGATCTCGCGCAGGACCCCGGTCAGCTGGTCCGCCATGTCGTCGGCAGCGATGAATCGCCGATCCGGATCAGCGTGCGTGGCCCGCTTCAGGAACCGGTAATACGACCCGAAAAGCGCGAACAACGGCACCGCGTCCGGACCGGGCAGCGTGTTCTTGAACTCGCGGGTGTAGCCGGCGAACTCGAAGCTCAGCACGGCCAGCGTCCGACCGACGGTGTACAGGTCCGAGGACACCGACGCGCCCTGCGACGCCAGCTCGGGCGCGCTGTAGCCGGTGGTGAAGAACAGCGGGCTCTCGTAGTCGTCGATCCGGCGCACCGCGCCGAGGTCGATCAGCTTGAGCTGCTCGCGGGTCTGGATGACGTTGTCCGGCTTGAGGTCGCAGTAGAGCAGGCCCTGGCCGTGCAGGTAGCCGAGCGCGGGCAGGATCTCCAGGCCGTACGCGATGACCTGGCCGATCGGCAGCGGCTCCGGCCGGTTGCTTTCCCGGTGGTGCTGCAGCGCGAGCTGGCGCAGCGATTGGCCGCCGACGTACTCCATGACGATGTAGCCGACGGTGTTGCCGGTCTGCGCGTCCGGATGCTGCACGAAGTTGTGGATCTTGACGATGTTCGGGTGCTCGACCTCGGCGAGGAACCGCTGCTCGTTCGCCGCGGCGGCCATCGCGGTGGAGTCGCCGGTGTCGATCAGGCCCTTCAGCACGACCCAGCGGTCGGACACGTTGTGGTCCTTGGCCAGGTAGATCCAGCCGAGACCGCCGTAGGCGAGCGCGCCGAGCACCTCGTACTGGCCGCCGACGACCTCGTGCGCCTTCAGCTTCGCGACGAACGAGAACGGCGTGCCGCACTTCTCGCAGGTGCCCTCGGGCTCACCCGGCTGGCCGTCCTTGCCGCGGCCGACCTTCGCGCTGCAGTTGCCGCAGAACCGCTTGTCCTCGGCCACGACCGGGTTCGCCAGCACCGCGGTCGACGGATCGCGGTACGGCACCGGCGGCACGTCGATGAGCCCCGCGCCGAGCCGTCCGCGCCGGGAGCGGCGGGTGCCGCGCGAGCCGGTGCGCCGGGAGGTGCCGGGGAACGAACCCGTGCCGGTGCCGGTACCGGTGCCTTGCGAGCCCTGCGAACCGTGGGTGCCGGTGCCGTGGCCCTCACTGCCTCCGGAGGGCAGGACGCTGTCCGTGCCGTGGTCGGGCAGCGGGCCGCCGTCGGCGGGGGCCACCCGCGGGGTCGGCGGCATGATGCTCTGGGTGTGCGGCGTCGGGCTGGCCAGCACGCTGGTCGGCATCGGCGCGGCCGGGTCGACCGGGGCGACCGGCTGGTTCGACTGCGGCAGGATCACCGGCGCGAGGTCGCCCGGCGGACGCGTGGGGGCGTCGCCGCCGTCAGCCGGGGGCTTGCCCTGTGCGGCGGCGCCCATCGGGATCGGACCGGAGTTCGGACCGGTGGCACGGTTCTCCGGCGGACGCGACGGGCGGTTCCCCTGCGCCTGCTGCGGACGGTTCGGCGGGACCGGCCGCTGTCCGGTGCGCGATTGCGGCGGATGCGGCTGGCCCTGCGACGGCGGCGCGGGCTGCGCCGGGTACGGCTGGCCTTGCGCCGGCGGCTGGCCCGGTGGCTGTCCCTGCGGACGGCCTTGCGGCGGCATCGGCTGGCCGCCGCGCGGAGCAGGACGGCCCTGCGTCCTCGGCTGCTGCCCAGCCTGCCCCGGCTGCGCGGGCTGGCCTGACGGTGCGGACTGCCCGGGCTGCGCGGCCTGGCCTGGCTGACCGCCCCGCTGCGCCTGCCCGGACTGAGCACCCTGCGGGCGCTGCACCGGAGCGTTGATCAACGTCTCGGCGTCCGGATCGGCCTGCGGGTTCAGCCGCCCGGACACCGATGGTTCCGGGGTGTCCCAGCGCACTGGCGGCGGCGGGGTCCACGAAGCGTCGGCCGCCTCGCCCCGCCCGGACGGCTGGTCCGCGGCCTTCGCCTCGTCGCCGTCCCCCTCCGGTGCTGCGTGCCGAGGACGGCGCGCCTCCTCCGACACAACTACCTCCCGAGCTCCCCGCGGCAAACCTGCCGCTCAAAAAGTACAACTCGCGCCGCGCTGGCGCCGCGAGACCGGCCAGGTCACCCGTATTGCGGGGACGGCGGGTTCGCCGGTCCCAGCCGGGCGCCGACCCAGTTCTGGTAACTGCTCGCCCAGGTGCCGTCGCCGCGGATCTTGTCCAGCACCGCGTTCACGAAGCGGACCAGGTCCTCCTCGTCCTTCGGGATCCCGACGCCGTAATTCTCCTGCGTCATCGGATCGCCCGCGACCTTCACCGTCGGGTCCTGCGCGGCCATGCCCGCCAGGATCGTGTCGTCGGTGGACACCGCGTCGACCTGGCCCTGCTGCAGCATCACCAGGCAGTCCGACCAGTTCGGCACCGACACCGCGACCGGTTTGGCCGGGTCGGTGGCGATCTTCGCGAGCGAGGTCGACTTCGCCGCCGCGCACACGCGCTTCCCGGCGAGGTCGGACAGCGACTGCGCGTTCGACGACTTCGGCACCAGGATCTTCTGCCCGGCCACGTAGTACACCGACGAGAACTGCACCTGCTTCCGGCGGGCGCAGGTGATGCTGTAGGTCCGGACCACCACGTCGACCTGGTGGTCCTTCAGCACGTTCTCCCGCTGCGACGACGTGATCGCCCGGTACTGCACGCGGCCGTCGGAACTGCCGAAAATCGCCTTGGCGATCTCGTTGACCAGGTCGATGTCGAAGCCCTCTAGCTTGCCGGTCTTCGGGTTCCGGAAGCCGAACAGATAGGTCGTCTGGTCGACGCCCGCGACGAGCTTCCCGCGTTGCTTGATCTTCTGCAGGCTCGGCCCGGAGGTGTCCAGACCATTCGGGGCGAGGCTGGCCAGCGGGTTGCAGCTGGTGTCGGAGTCGCCGCCGGCCGCGGCGTCCGGGCCGCCGACACCCGCCGGGGCGGGCCAGGCCGCGTCTGTGACCGGCGCGGCCTCCATCGGCTGGTCCGCCGTCCCGCAGGCGGCGGCGAGAACCGCGACCACCGCGAGCACGGCAGTCCGGACGAAGTGCCGCGACCGGATCACCGGTACTCCCTCAGTCTCTCTCGCACGCCGACTGTGATGCCGCCCGCCGCGAGCACCGCCAGCACTCCGACGCCCGCCGCGAGCGCGGTGAGCGCGTTGTCGCCGGATCTGGTGCTGTCGAGGAATTCCTGGCGGCAGACGTCGATCGCGGCCTGGAGGTTCGTGTCGAGCCGGGCGAACGCGGCGGCGGCGCTGTTCGGGCTCACACTCGTCGCGAAGTCGACCGCTTCCTGGTACTGGCCGCCGTCGTCGAGGCGGCGGACCTGAAGGTGGGCCAGCGACCATTCGCGCGCGGCCTGTTCCGCCGCTTCGATCTTCTTCTCGCCCGCGGTGCCGGAGGCGAGGCCGCGCGCGTCACCGAGCAGACCGCCCTTGCCGTCGGCTCCGACGAGCTTCTCGGCCAGCTTGATGAACTGCTGCTCGTACGCGCCGCCGTCACCGCGCGCGACCAGCGTCAGGGTTTCGTCCGCGCGGGCCTGCAGCGCGTAGATCCGGGCGCGCACCAGGATGTCGACCTGCGAGGTGCCGTCGGTGCGTCCAGTCGCGACGAGGCTGCCCTGCACGACGAGCGCGACCGCGCCCCACAGCAGCGACAGCACGATGCAGCCGGTGGCCACCAGCAGCCCGATGTTCAGCACCCGGTTCGTCCGCCGGGTCAAGTAGATCTGCGCGGCCACGAGCGCCGCGAGGAGCGCGACGACCAGCGCGACCGCCACCCATGGCACGTCGCTGCTGCTGTCCTGCTCGTCGGTGAGCTTCTGCGTGTGCGCCTTGTAGAGCTCGTCCGCTGCGGGCAGGATCGTCGTGCGCATCAGCTGCGAGGCCTCGCGCAAATACGAAGCGCCGGACGGGAAACCCTGCCGGTTGTTCGCGCGCGCGGTCTCGACGATCCCGGTGTAGACCGGGACCTTCTGGTTCAGGATGTCCACCTGGTGGGCGGCGGTGCCGACGTCAGTGGTGTCGGACGCCGCGCGGGCGAGCGCGGATCCCGCTTCGGCGATGTCCTGCTCGTACCGCTTCCGCAGCGCGGGCGGTTCCGTGCCGACGGAAAGAAAAGCGCTCGCCGCGGTCGCGTCCGCGTCCGACAACGAGCGGAACACCTGCTGCGCGGCCGCCGCGAGAGGTTCGCGGTGGTCGATCAGGCCGTTGATGGTGTTGTCCTTGTCCTTCACCGACAACACGCCCACGAGCCCGGCCACCAGCGAAAGCAGCACCAGCGCGACCGCGATCAGCGAAAGCTTGCCGGGCGTGGTGGTCGTGGATCTGACGACCGCGCGCACCGCCTGCCCGGGCAGATCCAGCAGCCCGGCGATTCCGCTGCGGCCCCGAAATTTCTCCGGTGGGGGCTCGGCAGTCGTTTCCGGCCGCGTCGCAGTGCTGCTCATCCCCGATCCTCCCCGTGTGCCACTCGCAGAAGGTAGCCGGTCGGGCAAGTCGCAGCGAACGACACCCGGAAGGTGTCACCTGCACGTGATCTCAGCCAGCGCACCGACCGTGGCTTCGGCCTTTCTCGCCGGTTCCGCTCGTAGCGGTACTGCGTAGCAACCCCTGGGTTGCCGCTTCGGCCATTGCCGCGCGTACGTCGACGCACCACGGGCCGTCGGCGCGCAGTTCGACGTACGCGCCTTCGCCGTTCTTCAGCTCCAGCTCGCGTTCTCCGTCTACCGCGATAACGCCGCCACCTGCGGCAAGGTCCACGCGTACGCCCGGACGCAGCACTCCCCAACCGCGTACGCCGACTGGACGCACCACACCAGGCGCGATCGCGGCGTGCACCACGTACGCGGAACTGTCGACCGGACCAAGCTGAAGCGCCACACCGTCCGCGCTGGAACGAGAGCTCGGACACAGCTGTCCGGCAATGCTCGACAGGCCAATGCCGTCCGGCTCGGCGAAGGTGCAGTACAGCTCAGTGAGCGCAGTGGGATCCCAGAGCGCCTTTGCGCCGACGTGCTTGTTCATCGAGACCGCGACGTCCACCAGCGCGATCTCGCGACGGTTCTTGGTGACGACTTCCAGCATGCTGACCCGCTGGGTGACGAGGTCGGCGTCGACCTGGCCGCTCGCGACCATCCCGGCGGCGAGCCCGGCCACCGTGGCCTCTCCGGCCTGCGGAAACGCGTTGTTGGTGCCAGTCGGCAACGCGAGCAGCGGCACGTCGCCACACGCCTTCGCGGCGACGCGGGCCGTGCCGTCGCCGCCGAGGCACACGATCACGCCGGCCCCGGCCTCGACCATCCGGCGCACCGCGTTGATGGTGTCTTGTGCGGTGCCGGTGAGCGTGTCCTCGTCGCAGAACTCCACCTGGGGCAGCGGGTCGCGGCCGAGGTCGCGCAGCACGGCGGCGGAGATGCCGCCGAGGTCAGTGGACAACAGCGCACGCTCGACGCCGGTCACCGCGAACGCCGACAGCAGCCGGCGCACCAGGTTGGCCTTCTCCTCGACCGGGACGGCCGACGCCTGCGTGACGAGTCTTCGGATGTCCTGACCGGACGCCGGGTTCGCCACTATCCCCGCAACGACTTCCCCCATCGAGCATCCCCTCAGTCCACTCCGCCAGGGGACCAGCACACGCGTCCGGCCGCGCGGAGGAAAGGGTTGCACGGACGTTGCATCGGCCGTGCCTCCACGCCGGCCAGAGCCTACCCTGGGTTCTCGCGCGGCTACCCGTCGTTCAAACGAGAGACGCAAGCCCTTCGTAGGTGTATCCGGCTTCTTCGACCGCGGCGCGGACGGCGGTCTCGTCGAGGGCTTCGGCGCTGCGGACCGTCACGTGCCCGGTTTCGACGTCGACCGTCACGTTCTCGACCCCGGGCACCTCGGTCAGTTCCTCGGTGACCGACTGCGCGCAGTGGCCGCAGGACATGCCGGTGACGAGGTAGGTGTTTTCGCTCATGCCAGCGAGCCTACGAGCACCCGGAGGGTCCACGATCGGGTGATCCACAATGGCCGGTCCGGCATAAAAAGCATTGTCCGGCAAGACAATCCGCATCGTGAGACGGACGCGCCGGGGCAGAGACGAAAGAAGCCACCACCCCCGCAACCGGGAGTGGTGGCGACTTAGCGATTAGACGTAGGTCAGATCACGCTGACCGACGTGGCCTGCGGGCCCTTCTGGCCCTGGCCGATCTCGAACTGCACGCGAGCGTTCTCCTCGAGGGTACGGAAACCGTTGCCCTGGATCTCGCTGTAGTGCACGAAGACGTCGCCGCCGCCGTTGTCGGGAGTGATGAAGCCGAACCCCTTCTCGGAGTTGAACCACTTCACGGTGCCCTCAGTCATCTAAACAATCTCCATACATAACACCAAAACAGGAAGCCGACCGACGTCCTGGGCCCAGACACGGGCGAGATGTGTTCCTCGACGAGGAGACCCACGCCCGCTGAGTTCTGCGAGCGTGCTTTACCACGAACACAAAAATCGAGACCATCGAAAGTAAAGCACAGCGGAGCGGGCCCGGACAAGCCGACTCACCCCAGTTCGCGAGGCCGGGTCACTCCCCGCTGGCGTGGCGGAGCGGCGCACCGAACGGCGACCGCCAGTCGGCGCCCTGATCAGGCGCGACCACGGCTACGTCGTGAGCCTCCGCACTGGCGCTGAACAGCACCGGAACCACTCCGGACCGGGTCTGGGCAGGCACCTCGACGGCCTGGCCCTGTTCCGGCTCCTCGCGCACTACCGACACCAGCGCACCGGCCCGCGCGGACCGGGCCCGGCCGCGAGCCGTCGCCGCGGCGGTACGGGATTTCCCGTCCTTTTCGTCGGCCATGACGAACTCCCCTCGTTCCTTCCCCGCGGCAAGCGGGGCGATGACCGCGATGGTGCCATCCGGCACCGACAAAATCCGGCCGAAACCGGTTGTCCCCACCCCTGAAACGCGCCGAACGGCCGCGAACCGAGCCGGGGAACGTGTCCACCCGGGAATTTCCCCAACCGAACGCCTGCCGAACCTCGCCGGGCGAACCGGGTCCGGATGCCGAACCCCGGGAACAAAGTCAGGTTACCTGAGCCAACCCCCGTCAGCTACCGAACATTCCCGGCGTTTCCTTGTGTTCTCAGGAAGATTTCAGGTCCCGGACGGACGCGGGGCTCCGAGAAGCGTGCTCAGCCGCACGTCGGGGGTCACGACGTCCGGGTCCGTCCGGACGTCGATCACGCACGGCCGCTGCCGGACGAGCGCGCTCGCGATGATCGGTTCGAGCCGCTCGCGATCGTCCACCGTGTACCCAGCCGCGCCGAGCCCGCGCGCCCACGACGCGAAGTCAGTCAGCGGGATGGTCACTCCGGACAGCCGTCCGTGCGTACGCGCCTGATGCATCGCGAGCGGACCGTGCAAGCCGTTCTGGAACACGACCACCATCACGGGCGCGCGGTAACGCACAGCAGTCTCGATCTCTTGCCCTGTCATGAGCGTGCCCGCGTCGCCGACCATCGCGACCACAGCGCGCCGCGGTTCGGCGAGCTTGGCCGCTACAGCCGCAGGCACCGCGTACCCCATCGCGGCGTTGCTCGGACCGAGTTGGCTGCGCGGAGCGGTGAAGCACCAGTAGCGGTGCATGAACTGCGCGAAGTTGCCAGCGTCACTGGTGACGATGGTGTCCTCGGGCGCGAGCTTTCGCAGCGCGCGCACGACGTCGACCGGATGTACGCGCGTGTTGTTGCTTGTGTTCGGCGGTGTCATGAAGGTGTGTACGGCAGCGTTCGCGGCCGACGCTCTGCGCGTACGCGGCGAAGCGATCGCGCGCAGCTCCTTCAGGAACGGCTCGACCTCAGTGTCCACACGGAACGTCAGGCCGCGACGGCGCTGTTCGTCGATGCCAGTGCCGACAAGGACAAGCGTCTGCTGCGGAGTCGGATAGCGGAACCCCTGCGTCGTGACTTCGTCGAGTTGAGTGCCGAGCGCGAGCACGAGGTCGGCTCGTTCGAGCGCGTCCAGCTGGCGCGCGGGGATGCCGAGGCCGAGATGTCCGGCGTAGCGCGCGTGGTTCTCCGGGAACGCGTCCTGGCGGCGGAAAGCGTTGTACACCGGCAGCGCCAGCTCGTCGGCCACTGCGATCAGCTCGTCCCGCGCCGACCGCGCGCGCCCGCCGACGATGACCACCGGATAGCGCGCTTCGTCCACCAGCCCGGCTACCGCTTCCGCCGAACGGCCCAGAGTTCCGGTGGCGGGCGGGCGAACCTTCGCCACCGGTTTGGCCGAGTCGTAGGGGACGCCCCACGCGTCGCTCGGCACGCCGATCACGACCGGGCCCGGCCGTCCTTCGCGGCATCGCGCGAGACCTTCGGCGAGCAGATGCGGCACATCGTCGGGGTCGTCGGCGCGGACGACCCATTTGGCGATCGATTCGAACATCCCGGTCGAATCGGACGCCGGGACCTCGCCGGTGAGCACCGGGTCGAGCGCGGGGGTTTCGAGCAGCACCACCATCGGCGTCTCGTCCTGATACGCCGTCTGCACGCCCATGACCAGCGCGGCGGCGCTCGGACCGCGGCTGGAGAGCAGCACCGCGGGGCGTTCGGTGAGCTTGCCCTCGGCCTCGGCCATGAAGGCGGCGCCCGAATCGTGGCGGGCCGAAACGAGCGTCACATCGCGCTCGCGGCGCAGCGCGTCGAGCAATTCCAGGAACGACTCGCCGACGACCGCGTACACCCGGCGAACCCGGGCCTCGTTCAAGACGCGTACGGCCGTTTGCGCGACGGTGGTTCCCACTTGGTATCTAATGAGGAGAGCTTAGGGCGGCACCGTGAACCGGCGTCAAGTGATCTTGAACAACTCGCCGCGGGATTGTGCCAATTGCCGGATCGGGCTGCCCACCAGTTGGGAGGACGCCGTCGTGACATCCGCCGAACATGAGACTGTTTTCACTTATGGGGCCCCGGCGCTCAAATACGGAACCGGGGCGAGCGACGAGATCGGATACGATCTTGCCCAGTTCGGCGCCCGTCGCGTCCTCGTGGTGACCGACCCGGTCGTCGCGGCGACCGGATGGCCGGAGCGGATCGCCGAGGGCATCCGCGGCTACGGGATCGCGGCCGAAACCTTCGACGGCGTGCACGTCGAGCCCACCGACGTCAGCATGCAGAAGGCGGTGGACTTCGCCCGCGGCACCGGTCCGTACGACGCGTTCGTGGCGGTCGGCGGCGGATCCAGCATCGACACCGCGAAGGCCGCCAACCTGCTGACCAGCAACGACGGCGAACTGATGGACTACGTCAACGCGCCAGTCGGCGGCGGCCGCGCGCCGGCGAATCCGCTGAAGCCGCTGGTGGCGGTGCCGACGACGACCGGAACCGGGTCCGAAAGCACCACGGTCTGCGTGCTGGACGTGCTGTCGCTGCGGGTGAAGAGCGGGATCAGCCACCTGCGGCTGCGTCCGACGCTCGCGGTTGTGGACCCGCGGCTCACGGTCAGCCAGCCCGCCGGGGTCACCGCGGCGAGCGGGATGGACATCCTGTGCCACGCCGCGGAGAGCTACACCGCCAAGCCCTACACCGAGTTCGGCCGCAAACGGCCCGAGGAGCGGGTGCCGTACTGCGGGGCGAACCCGCTCGCGGACATGTTCGCGGAGAAGTCGCTGCAACTGCTGTCGTGGGCACTGCCCGCCGCGGTGCGCGACGGCGAGGACATGGCCGCGCGCGAGGCGATGGCGCTGGCCGCGACGTTCGCCGGACTCGGCTTCGGCAACGCCGGCGTGCACATCCCGCACGCCAACGCGTACCCGATCGCCGGGCAGGTGCGGGATTTCCACCCCGACGGCTATCCCGGCGAGGAGGCGATGGTGCCGCACGGCATGGCCGTCTCGCTCACCGCGCCCGCCGCGTTCCGGTTCACCTTCGCCGCGAACCCGGAACGCCACCAGCGCGTCGCCCGGCTGCTGGCCCCGGATTTCGAATGGTCCGGCGACTTCGCCGACCACCTGCCCGCCGTGCTGACCATGCTGATGCGCGAGATCGGCCTGCCCGCCGGCCTCGGCGCGGTCGGCTACCGTGAGTCCGATGTGGACTCTCTCGTCGAGGGGACCCTGAAGCAGCAACGATTGCTGGCCACCGCGCCGCGCACACCGTCCGAAGAGGACCTGTCGGGCATTCTGCGTGATTCGGTGCAGCTGTGGTGAGCTATCCGCACTGGCAGACGGTTCCGTTGCGCTGGAAGGACAACGACGTCTACGGCCACGTGAACAACGTGGTGCATTACTCGCTGATGGACACCGTCATCAACACCTGGCTGATCGAGCGGGGCGGACTTGACATCGAGTCTGGGCCGGTGATCGGGCTGTGCGTGGAATCGCGTTGCGCTTACCACGCTTCGGTTTCGTTCCCGGACACGCTGCGGATCGGCTTGCGGGTGGCGCACCTCGGGCGGTCGAGCGTGCGGTACGAGATCGGGATGTACACGGCGTCGGAGACCTTGGTAGCGGAAGGCCATTTCGTGCACGTGTTCGTGGACCGAGAGTCGCGGCGGCCAGTGGAAGTGACCGGGAAGCTGCGGGAATCGCTCGCGGAACTGGCGGTGTGATCACGCCGGACCGGCCGCGCGCAACGCCCGGCCGCCGAGTTCGCGCAGGTGCTCCGCCAGCTCCGGCGGTTCGTGCACCTCGAACTCGCGGCCGAGGCCGGTCAGCCGGAACGCCAGCCACTCCAGGGTGTCGGCCGGGCTGACGACGCGGCAGGTTCGCTCGTCCACCGCGGTCACTTCGCTTGCCGCGCCCCAAATCCGAGCCACCTCGTCCGCCGGCGCGTGCACGGTGACCACCGCGCGATGCGTCGGACGGGAGGTGTGCAGCTTCTTGGTCACGTACTCCGCCGGATCCTTGGCAGGCAGATCTCGCGCTGCGAACCGGGTCCCGATGGCCTGTGGTTTCTCTATGCGATCGACGCGGAAGACCCGCCAGTCGTCGCGGTCGCCGTCGAACGCCAGCAGGTACCAGCGACGGCCGGACGACACCAGATGATGCGGCTCGACCAGCCTTTTCGTCGCCGTGCCGTCGTTGGCGAGATAGCCGAACCGCAGCCGCTCGCGGTTGGCGATCGCCGTGGCCAGCAGCGTGAGCGCTTCCGGATTCACGCGCGGCCCGTCGTTCAGCGGCAACGGCACCGTCGCACTGCTCACCACGCTCACCCGCCGCCGCAGCCGAGACGGCAAGACCCTCTCCAGCTTCGCGAGCGCCCGCACCGACGCCTCGTCGATCCCGGTCACCGCGTGCCCAGACGCCATCCGCAACCCGACCGCGATCGCGACCGCTTCCTCGTCATCCAGCAGCAACGGCGGCATCGCACTGCCCGCGACCAGGCGATATCCGCCTTCCGCACCCATCGTCGCCTCGACCGGATACCCGAGTTCCCGCAGCCGCTCGATGTCCCGGCGAACCGTGCGGCCCTCGACGCCAAGCCGCTCCGCCAGCTCGCTGCCCGGCCACTGCCTCGGCGTCTGCAACAGGGACAGCAACCGCAACAACCGTGCCGCACTCATGATCTAGGACCATATCTGACCTATATGATGTCTAACGTCCTCTGTCATGAACATTCGCCCGTTCCGCATCGACATCTCCGACGCCGCCATCGCCGACCTGCGCGCCCGGCTCACGCAAACCCGCTGGCCGTCCCCGCTGCCCGGCGACGGCTGGGAACGCGGCGTCCCGGTCGACTGGCTGCGCGAGGTCGCGTCCTACTGGGCGACCGGCTATGACTGGCGCGCCCACGAGGCCAGGTTGAACGAATTCCCGCAGTTCCACACCGAAATCGACGGCGTCGACCTGCACTTCCTGCACATCCCGTCCGCCGCGCCGGACGCCACGCCCCTGTTGCTGACGCACGGCTGGCCGAACTCCTTCGTCGAGTTCGCGGACCTGATCGAGCACCTTGCAGACTTCCACGTCGTCGCCCCTTCGCTGCCCGGTTTCGGCTTCTCCTCCGCCCCCGGCCCGGGTTGGGACGCCTCCCGGGTCGCCCGCACATGGGCCGAATTGATGCGCCGCCTGAACTACCGCGACTACGTCGTCCAAGGCGGCGATTACGGCGCATACGTGGCCCCCGAAGTCGCCCGGGTCGGTCCGGTGCTGGGCGTCTACCTCACCGCTGGCCTGGGGATTCCCACTGACGCCGACCTGCCCGACCTCGATTCGGCCGAGCGGTCCGCGTTCGCCGAGATGATGTCCCAAGACTGGATGAACGGCGTCGACCACCACGCCCTCCTGCGCACCGCGCCGCAGACGTTCGCCTACGGCTGGAACGACTCCCCCGTGGCCGCGCTGGCGTGGATGGCGCAGAAGTTCCACGAGTTCAACGCCGGCGGGCGAGGGCTGGACGAGATGCTGGACGCGTTCCTGACGAACCTGAGCGTGTACTGGTTCACGGAGACCTTCGGGACTTCGTCGTGGTCGTTCTACTCAAGTGCCGGGTTCGCCTGGCCGCGGGGACAGAAAGAGGCGCCGACCGGGGTGTACAGCGGGGTGCCGGGGATCCGTCGGCTGGCTGAGCGGGAGTCGGAGATCGTCCACTGGCCTGTCGACAATCCGGCCGGGCACCACTTCATCGCGATGGACCAGCCGGAGGCTTATGCCGCGGACCTCGTTCGGTTCACGTCTCGACTCCGCTCGCCGCGGTGAGGCCGGAGTGGGTACCCACCCCGGCGAGGGGCCGGGTACCGCCCGCTAGACTGAGCGCGCGGGCCGTTAGCTCAATTGGTAGAGCTGCGGACTTTTAATCCGTAGGTTCTGGGTTCGAGCCCCAGGCGGCCCACCAAAACCCCAGGTCAGCGGCTTGGACCACAACATCCGATGATCTTGGTGCCCATTTACTGCCTCTTTTGCCTGCCGTCGAGCACGCGGAGAACTTCGGCGGGGCGGCGGGACGGCGCTTTGCGTCCGACGTAGGTGTAGGTCTGAGCGACCTGGGAGTGCCCGAGCAGGTCACTGGCGTAACGGGCGGGCAGGGCGTCGGTGACGATGGTAGCCACGGTGCGGCGGAAGGTGCGCGGGGTGAACCAGTCTCCGAGGTGATGACGGTCGCGGAAGGCACGCCAATCACGCCGGAGGTTGTTCGCTTCGCGCAGGCCGCCCTTGGAGTTGGGGAACACCCAGCCAGTCACGTCCTCGGGGCGGATGCCCTGCAAGGCGGCGACACGGGCGCGACGATCCAAGAGCAGGGTTACCAACCAATCCGTCAGGGCAATGTCACGCTGCGCGTTCTCGGTTTTCCCGTCGCTGACGTGCGCGCCGTCCGCCTTCGTGCGGACGAAGTTGCCTTCCATGCGGGCAATCTTTTTATCGAAGTCGATGTGTTCCCAGCGAATAGCAATCGCTTCACCGGTACGTTCCCCGGTGCCAGCGTAGAAGCGCATGATGTCGGGCAGGTCCTGCCGCACCGCAACTTCGTCATTGTCGGCCAGCCGGAAAATTTCCAGGGCTTCATTGACCTCCAGGGCGCGGGTCGGCTTACGCTTCTTGCCACCCTTTCGGTTTTCGACTGGACGCGCGTCTCGGACAGGATTGATTTTAATCGCTTCGTGTCGCACCGCATATCCGCAAATGCTAGACAAAATCGTCCGAGCGGTTTTTGCCGAGCTTGCCGACAGCTTGCGATTGATATCCTGAAGGATAGTGTCAATTCGACCGGCGTGGAGTTCGCCGATACTCAAGCCGATCACCCGAGGTTTGACATGCGTCATCCAACGGTTCTCGTATGTGTCCAATGACGAGCCGCTGCGATTGCCGAGATCAACTTCTGCGCGGAACTCGTTGAGCCAGAGTTCGCCAACCGTGACTACCTTCGTGTCTGCGGTGATGTGACCCTGCCGGGCCTGGCGGTCACGCAACCGCTCCCGGAGCTTATTCTCAGCTTTTGTCTTCGTTTCCGCCCAGGCCCGGACTTTCCGGACCGCGCCATCAAGGTCCCGGTAGTTTGCCGACGCCATGTATGACGACCCGTTTCGCCTGCTGCTGATCTTGCCATACGTTCCAACCGGCAACGAAGGACGAGCCATCAGGTTTCTCCTTTCACGGCTCAGTGGAGTCGAGCGAGTCGAACCAGCGCTGGACTTCTTCGGCGCGGTACCTCAGATACTTCCCTACTCGTTTTCCTTCGGGGCCGTACTTTCGGTTTCGCCAATCGTACAAAGTCTTGACGGGAATCCCGAGGTATTCAGCTACGTCATTGACAGTCCACAACCTTTCCACTGTGGTCATGATCGCTCCTTTCTGATTAGGCGATGGACTTCCTTTCGGTGATCTGGGTGTTGCGGTGTTCTCGTGCTTTGGCGGCGGCGGTGAGGGCCAGTTCTGCGTCACCGGTGGTGAGGTAGCCGATTCCGGCGAAGGCAAGGTCGCTGACGATGAGGGTGGTGTCGTCGTCAAGGTGGTCGGCGGTGTGGTGTTCGGCGTGACGCAGGAGTTGTTGGCTGCGCTGGTAGACGCGGCGAATGGTTTTGAGGGCTTTGCGGGTGGGGCCGTAACGGCGGGAGCGGGTGGTGAAGTGGCCGCCGAATCCGAACATGTGGGCCCAGCGGCGGAGTTTGCCGTAGGTGTGTTTCCAGACTTCGCGGTTTTCGGGCTCGTCTCCGGCGTCGGGCGGATACCAGTGGCCGCCTTCATGGTCGGGTTCGCCGGGGTCGTAGGGGTTGGCCCCGATGTCCCAGCAGGCGGCGATAAGGGTTCCGGCGTGGGTCTGGTAATCCGCGTAGCGGCGGATGTTCTGGGTAGTGATGCGCCGGGCGGTGAAGCCGGTGGCTTCGGTGGACTTGGTGGCGTATTTGGCGACGTAGGCGGCGACCATCTCTTCGGTGACCTGTGCGCCGGTGACGCGGGACAGGGGGCGGTTGACCAGCTGGGAGCCCCAGGTGATGAGCCAGCCTTCGGGGCGGGGGTCGAGGTGGCGTCCGCCGGGGTGAGGCGGGGTGCGGAACGCGGTGGTAGTGACGGCCTGGGTGATCAGGTTGTCCAGGTGGCCGGCGTTGAGGTCTGGGGGCGGCGGGTGGATGGCATCCGGATCATCGGGGTCGCGCTGGTCGAGGCGGATGATCGCGTGGAAGTGGACGATGCCGCGGTGCTGGTATTCGGCGACTTTGCCGAAGCTGACGTCCAGTTTAATGCCGTGTTCATTGCCCAGGCGGGAGGCGAGGCGGCGGAGTGTCTGGGTGGTGCGGCGCCAGAGTTCGGAGGCGAAGGCGTTCCAGACGGCGTGTCCGGCGTAGTCGTAGCAGTCGGGGCAGAGGGGCTTGCCGATGGCTTTGGAGCCGTCTGGGTGGCGTTGGGAGCACCAGGTGGGGCGTCCGTGGGGGCAGAGGGTCATGGTGCGGCGCGGGCGGCAGGGTTTCATCTTGCCGGATGCGGTAGTGCTGTGGGTGTGGACGGGCCCGAAGGAGGGTGCGGTGAGGGTGGTGAACACGGCGGGGTGCCGGTTGACGGTGTCGGGGGTGCCTTTGCCGCCGGTGAGCCCGCTTTTGATCATGTGGTAGGTGTCGGCCCGGTACATTTCGGCGCAGGAGGGGCAGACTTCGGCGCGCCGGTCTCCGCAGGGGATGTAGACGACTTCGTCGGGCATCGTCGCGGTGGTGCGGGTGGCGAGGATTTCGCCGGTGGCGGTGTTGACGGTGTGGATGCGCCCGGACAGGCGGATGGGGCGGATGCAGCCCCGGGCGGTGCCGACGTGGCGCAGCCATTGGTTGTAGCCGGGGTCGGCGGCGCGGGCGGCGGCGGTGGCGTAGGCGCTGGTGGTGTCCTGACCGGGCTCGGGTTTGCGCGCGAGGGGGCGCAGGGTGTCCATGAGCCCGGTCAGGGTGGTGATGCTGTCTGGCATGGGGTTCACCAGGCGAGGACCGGGAAACTGTCGCCGAAGAAGTCGCGGGCGATGGCTTCTGCGCGGGCACGGGCGGTGGCGACTTCGGTCGGGGTGCGGCGGTCGGTCCAGGTCTGCGGGTTGCCGTAGAGGTACTCGGAGTGGAGCGCGGACAGGGGGCTGACCAGTTTGGGGCCGATGTTGTCGCCGAAGGTGACCAGGTAGGAGGCGAGGGTGTTGACGATGTCGCGGGCGGTGAGCTGGTAGCCGTCGCCCCACAGGTACACGGCTTCGGTGGCGGTGAGGTTCTCGGGCAGTACGGGCAGGGTCGCGGTCATGATGTTTCCTTTCCTGTAAGGGTTTTCTCGGTTTGCGGTTCGTTGTGGACGGTCAGCCGAAGACGTTGCCGACGAAGGTGGCGACGGAGTCTCCGGCGTGGACGAGGAAGCCGCCGATGCCGTGGACAGAGGTGGCGGTTTTCTCGGGGCGGTTGATGACCATGAGGATGATCACCAGGACGATGACGGCAAGGACGAGCTTGCCTCCGATGCGGTGCATGACGGTGTTCCTTTCGTGAGAGGGTTTTTCCGCCACGGCCACCACCAGGGCCATTGTGGACACTGGTGATGACTGAAGCAGGGAAACCGTTGTCACTGCTGACGCAGCCAATCGATCGGGAGGAATCCCCCGTTCATGAGCCATTCGTCAAGGTTCTGGAAGGTGTTGGCGAGTTCGTACGATGCGGTGGCGTCGTCGTCGCTGCGAACAACTGTTGCTGCGAGTTCGCGGAGCCGATCGAGGGTGATGTTGGGATCCATGATCAGTCCTTTGTGGTCGGGTGTCGGCATAACGAGGCCGAAGTCAGGCTTGCCGGGGTTGCAGACCATGACGGTGTCGAGGCTTCCCCGGACGTGGGCGATGATGTCGAGGATGTCGCTGAGCGACGCTTGCGGCCGTCGTTCCGGCGGCAGGGGTTCAATCGGAAGACGGAGGCAGTCTGAGCCGAGGTGTTCGGCTTGCGCGGAAACCCATTCGTCCATGGCGATTTCGTCGCCGTGGAAGTCGGGCGGGTTGGGGATGTCCCGCAGGCGGGGGTGTTGTTCGAGCAGCCAGCGGGAGCACTCTGGGCCGTAGGCGAGAGCGGAGATGCGCGCTCCGGGCATCTGGTCGAGTTCGAGCCCGACGATGTGGGCGAGGATCGTGCGGAACTGGAGAGCGGTTGCGGGAACGTGATGGGTGACCGCGAGGATGCTGTACAGGTCGAATTCTTTGGCGTTGGTCATTTGATGATTCCCTTTCCTCGGATCGGGGTAACCATCCAAATGCAGTTGATCGCTTCTTTCAGACTGGATTCCATCTTGAAGTAACTGTCCATCACATCGATCATGGCTATTTCCGCGCGCTCCATGAGTTCTCCAGGATTCTTGCCCTGTGAGTTGGTGTACTCGGCGGGGTTGAATTCCGTGAAGACTGGTGTGGTCTCCAGCGCTTTGCGGGTGGCTTCGAGCACATCGGCGAGGGCCAGCATCAGAATCCGGATATCGACCAGTGTCATGTCGGAGCTGAAACCCCGAATCACTAGTGCGTGGGTGAGAAGGGCGTCTTGCGCTTGACGAAGGCGGTCAGTGAACTTGTCACGGTCAACGGGATCCATTGTGGATACTTCCTTTCTTGGGTTGACGGTGTTTCGTCCGCCACCCCCATCACCAGGACCATTGCGGGAGCTGGTGATGAGAGAAACTGGCGAAACTCTGGATATGCTCGTCAGTCGAGCCACAGGTTGGCCCAGCCTTCGACCGGTGCGCGCTGGCCGATAGCGATCAGGTACACATACAGGTACATCGCGAAGATTCGCTCTTGCGTCGGGAGTTCCCACAGGTTGGAGAACAGGTCGTCCCAGACGGCAAGGGGGTCTTCCGGGATGGCTCCCGTGGACACAAAGGAGTAGCCGGGCGAGGCTTGCCCGTTGTGGTAGAGGCTGGCAATAACGCGGGCGCATGCGTCGCTGACAATGTTGGTGGTCTGGGGTTGTTTCCACATATCCACGATGTGACCGTGGACCAGATCCATATCGGACATTGACCGTCTCCTCAGAACAGAGCTTGCTGGTCGCGGCAGGATTTGCAGAGCCGAATCCCGTTTCGCTGGCCGGTGAAGGGGACTCCGCATCCTGTGCAGATGCGGTCGTGGTTCGGCCGGCAGTCCGGGCAGATGGTGAGCCCGGTGTCGTCGGTGCGGTAGAAGGCGTGGCAATCGGTGCATTTACGGATACCGGGCATGGTGACGCGACGTCCGATGCTGATTTGCCTTGTGGCATAACGGAAGTACTCGTCGGTGATCCGCACAGTCATTGGTGGCTCACCGCCTTCTCTTGCTCGGGCGGGAGGTGAGCCTTCCTCTTCCGGACGAGGGAGCGTGCGTTCATGATCCACAGGAACCGGACGGCGAGGATGCCGCCGATGACGAACACTCCGAGGACCAGGACAGTCATGACGGCGTTCACGACGGTGCTGAACTGTGACAGCACGGCCATAGCGACGATGAACACAAACGACGCGGCGAGGCTGAACTTTTCAGACATGGGTGTAGCCCTTCTGCTAATCGAATTGCACTGGGAAAGAAGAGGTTTCAGGCCGCGGTGCGGCGGATGTCGCGGGCGAATGCGACGATGGAACGAATGTGGTTGTCGTTCAGGTAGGCGGCTTTGAGCCGTCCGGGAATGCCGCCTTCGGCGAGCAGGAGACCGACGCCGGTCTGTTCCGGGTCGATCCGCTTGGCGGAGAATCCTTGCTGTGCCCAGCCGACCGACAGGATAATGTCAGAGCTGGAGTCGGTGGTGCAACGGAACGCGACCCGGTAGGAGAACAGGTCTCGCAGGCTGGTCGGGATGATGTCGGCCGAGGGCCGTTGAGTCGCGGCGAGGGTGATGATCCCCGCTGCGCGGCCACGGGCGACGATGTCGCGCAGGATGCGGACGAACTCTTCCCGTTCCTCTTTAGTGCCGTAGGTGGCGGAGTAGAGGGCGAGTTCATCAATGACGAACAGGATGGCGTCGAGTCCGTCGTCTCGGACGATCTTGCGGCGTCCGGCCTTGCGGAGCATCGCGTAGCGGATGTCCAGTTCGTACTGGAGTTCCCGCAATTTCAGCAGAGCGCGGGTCATGTCGTTGCCGACGAAGACATCAGCGACGTCGCGCCAGGGGTCGAGTTCGACCAGTTTGCCGTCGAAGAGCCACATGCGGCAGTCCGGCGACATGGCGGCGTGTCCAACAATGGTGTTGACCAAAGAGGACTTGCCGGAGCCGGGTTCTCCCCCGACCAGAAGGTTCTTGTACATCAAGGTGAGAGCCACGCGGTGGGCGTTCTCGTCGATGCCCAAGTGGATCGGGTCGTAAATCGAGAGTCCCGACACGGGGACGGTGGGGGTGGCCCCGGCGAGAAGCCGGGGTCCACGTCCGTTAGACATAATCACTCACGTCCATTCCTCCGAACCCCTGCACTTCAGGGGCCGGTTCGGCGACAGTTGCGGATTTGCCGGTTTGGCCGGCGGGGCGAGTGCCCTTGCGGGGTGCCCGGGCGGTGTCCACGGGCTGGGCGGTCTGAGCCGCGGTGACTTCGGTCATGACCGATTCCCGGGTGGGAAGGGGCACGACGTTGGTGTCGTCCTGGTCGTAGTCGTCCACCTGGTCGAGCAGGTCAGGCGTGACAGGCTTGCCGGTGCCCAGCGGGTCTCGGCGGATGATCAGGATGAAGCAGGCGGTAGCCCGCTTGCGGTCAGGTTCGATCCGGCAGTACCGGGCGAAGCACGCGGCGGCGAGGTTCTCCGACACGTTTTCCAGGTCCTTGACGGACAGCCCAGCGGGGAGCCACACTCGGACTCGCTCGCCCACAGGGGTGGGTTTGGCCCACAGCAGGGACGGCATCTTGCCGTCGTGGGTCATCGTGCGGGTCTGCGTGAAGCAGGCACGAACCCGGTGACGGGTCAGCACGCACCAGGAACGCCTGGTCACATATCGGCGGGAGCCGGGAACAGCGAAGATCGCGATCAGGGCAACGCCCAGCGTGATGTCAACCCCGAGCGGGGAAAACACGTGCGTGAGCCACACGTAGCACAAGATGCCGAACGCAAGAATGGTCAGTTCGGCACGCATCCGGATCAGCCAGCCAGCCACACGGCCGAGCAGGGACTGTTGCGGACGGATGAACACTTCGAGTGCGCCCGTACGGGCGGATTGACGGGTGCGGACACCGCTGCGACGGCTAGACTTAGCCATGACTCACCCTCCAGTGAGTTGCAAAGTGAATAAATGTGTGCCGGTGGGCACGAGGTCAGATCACGTAATCCGCCAAGATCAGTTACCTGACCCCGTGTCCACCTTCCCTATCTACGACAGGTCAGAAGTCCTGTTCGGGTTCGTACTCTTCGAACGTGACTTCGTGATCGGTGCCCTCGAAAAAGAGGCAATTGGCACCGTGAGTCTGAAAGACCCATGCGGCGTGCAGAACCGCGCACCAGGCATTCAAGATGCACATGTTCTCGGTCAGGATGTCCATCCTGGTCGCGAACTTGGCCTTGACGTCCGGATCGTTGGACTGCATGGCCTGTTCAGCCGTCTGCTGCTCGTCCTTGAGCATCCGCGTGGCACGAGCGTGAATTTCCTCCATGCTCATCCACTGGTCGTAGATCTCCGACGGGGACATGTCTTCTGCTGAGATGTTGATCGTCACAGCGCACTCCCATTCAGGAAATGACGGGTTGATTTGCGAACTGTCGAACGACACTCAGGCGTCAGGCCTGCTGCTGCTTTGCCGCTGGAGCGGACTTCGGGGCGCTCACCGGAACAACGGAACGCGCACGAAACGCGACCTTGGGCTTGCCGTCCGAAACCCACGGCATGGCCTGGAGGCCTTCGATCGTCACAGACTGCCTCTGCGTCAGCTCAGGCGGGTTGTCAGTCGCCACAGTGACCAGAAGAGTCTCAGAACCGGCCTTCGTCCAGGCAACGAGCTGAACAGCCTGCAAAGGCAGATTAGTACCGCCCTGCTTGTCCCGACGAACATTCCCGTCCTTGTCCAGACGCGGAGCAAAAGGGCTCGACACCTGAAAGTCGACACCAGTGGTGTCAATCATCAGATCCATGATGTTCCTCCATGTGAGGTGAATCGGTTCTCTTGGTTGTCCCCGTCAGCGGGGATGACTCAAGAATGCCGAGAACCGCTCAGCCCAGAAAGAGTCAAGTTCTAGGGGGCACGAATTGGGGGCAAGCTTGCCCCCCACCCGATTCAGCCAACCGAGCCCGATGTTTCGAACGTGTGATCGAAACGTAATCGGGAGAGCCTCATCGACATGCCCTGAGCTGCGGAAACTCCCCGCGCGAGTGCGATACAATGGACGCATGCCCGGCTTTGTCGATGCATGGAGTGAGGTACTCGGATGACGATGGGTGACCGCCCGGAGTGGGCCGAACGGTTGCTTCGCGAGCGCAAGACCCGGGGGTGGTCGCAGGCCGACGTTGTGCGAGCTATGCGCACCTTCTCCGAAAAGCCTCTTCCGCAAGGGTTGCTTGACCAGTACAAACGCTGGGAGCGGGGCAAGCATCTGCCGACCAACCCTGAGCATCGAGCCATCCTCGCGGCCGTGTACGGCACGGTGTCAGACTCCCTGTTCAGCGACGGTACGTCGCGCCTGCTGGCACCTACCCAAGATGACTGGTTGCTTTCGCAAACGGGAATGGACACGCTGGAGATTTTGCAGCGAATTCAACGTTCATCTATTGACAACGGAACTATCGATGCGCTCAATCTGACAATCGAACAGCTCTGCTGTCAATATCGAGACGGAGAACCGAATGCGTTGATCAGGAACGGTCGCGAATGGCTGTCCAAGATCACAAAACTCTTAGGGGAACATCTTACTCTGGCGCAGCATCAGGAAGTCCTGTCGTCGGCCGGTCAGCTTGCGCTCCTTGTGGGTTGCCTTGAATACGATCTGAACGAGGGGCCCGCGGCCGAAGCGACACGAAAGGCTGCTCTGCAACTTGGCTCAGAGTCCGGCAATGCTCACATTATTGGCTGGGCTCATGAAATGACGTCCTGGTTCGCCCTTACTCAGGGCAACTACCGACTGGCCATTTCTGCTGCCCAGGCAGGCCAGGAGCAAGCACCTTCGCAATCTGTCGCCGTACAACTAGCAGCACAGGAGGCAAAAGCCTGGGCGCGGTTAGGAGACAAGCGAAGTGTCATGCAGGCCCTTGAAAAGGGACGGCGCTTGCTTGAACGTCTGCCATATCCGGAGCGTCCCGACAACCATTTCATCATCGACCCGGACAAGTTTGATTTCTACGCGATGGACTGCTACCGGATCGTCGGTGAGGACAACCTCGCAGCTATGCATGCTAACGAAGTCATCCGCAAGGGAACACGTGCCGATGGCGTCGAGCTGTCGCCTATGCGCAATGCGGAGGCTCGGATCACTCTTGGCGTTGTTGCAGCGCGAGAAGGTGAACTTGATACGGCGGTCAGCCATGGCATGGGTGCATTGAATACCGGTCGTCAATCGCGTCCCAGCTTGACGATGGTTGGCGCAGAGCTGGACAACGTGTTGCAGACACGCTTTGGGGCTGAGCCTGAAACGGTGGAGTTTCACGACGCTTTCAGGCAGGCTCGTCGTTCGGCGTAATGCCGGGGCGTGAACCTGTTTGGGTTGTGATGACTTTCTATACGTCTTCAAGCCGCTCCCACAGGTCGCGGACGGACATGCGCCGAAATGGCGACGAGCCCGGCCCTTGCTTCGCGGCGGGACCGGGCTCTCAGAGGCCATCGGCGAACATGCCGCCGACAGTCGTGTGGATAGCGTGTGAATTTGTCTGACGTGATCACGTGGCGCGCAATTGGTTGGTGCGCCTCCCCGCTTGCCGAAATGATCTTCACAAGTTCGGCCGGCATCAACCCCGCTTCGCGCCCGATCCCCGCCAGTGGTCTTGATAGGTGGATCGATCCGGCGTCCGCGTAGTCCGGTAGCGGGGATCGGGGTTCCGGGTTGACGCCGACCGAACTTGTCAAGGCGCGGCAAGGATCGCGGGGACGGCGGGGGTGTGCGTGTCGCCCGGCTGGGCGGCGTGGTGCCCGTTAACTGCCCACAATGGTCCGGTTCCGATCCCCATCGACCAGAAGCGACCAGTGTTTGCACTTGCGACCCTCCCTGCTAGTCGGCACTAACCGGTTTCCTCCAGGACTACCCGGCATAGTTGATCTTGTACCCGTAGGTTCTGGGTTCGAGCCCCAGGCGGCCCACCAAACTCCCAGGTCAGCGGCTATCCGGTTGCGACCGAGCAAGATCAGCTCCCCGGTTTATCCCCGGTTTTGAGCGCGGACGGATTATCCAGCAGCCCTTCCAGGGCCATCGCCGTGACCGGGTCGACAGCCTTCCGCTCCAGGTAGTTGTCCTGCGTCATCGACACCCGCGAGTGGCCGAGGTGGTCCGCGATCAGCCGGGTCGGGATGCCCGCGTCGTCCATCGCGGTCGCCGTCGTCTTCCGGAAGTTGTGCGACGTCAGCCAGATGAAGTCATCGCCACCGCGGATCTCCCGGATGACCCGCAAGACGTTGTTCGGGTCGCGCAGTCCGCCGACAGTGCTGGCGAACACCGGACTCGCCAACGACCGACCGTCCTTCCGCGCCTCAGCCCACCGCCGCTGCAACAGCGCCAACGCCCAAGACGGCAGCGGGAGCGCACGCAGGCTCGACTCCGTCTTCGGCCGAGGCTTCCGAAGCAGCCCTTCGCCCTTGACCCGGACCACCGTGTGCGTGACATCGACCGTCCCCGCCACGAAGTCGATGTCCTCCCAATACGTCGCCAACGCCTCGCCGACCCGGACACCCGCCGCCATCATGAAGCGCGACAGATCCGGCAGGTCCCAGCGCCGCGCCTTCTCGTTGGCCTCGACCCGAGCCAGCCACTTCGTACGCTCCTCCGCGTCCAGTGCGCGCGGCTTCTTCTTGCTCTTCGGGATACGCCGGGTGTCCCGCGTCGGATTGCTGTCAACCGCGTCGTACCTCGCTGCGAGGCCGAGCATCCCCGACAGCGCAGTCCTCGCGGTCTTCGCCGTCGAGGTCCCGACCGTCGACTGGAGAGCGCCGAGGAACCGATCCAGCCGCATCACCGTCGCCTCACGCACCCGCAACTCCCCCACGCCCGGCTTCACATGGCGCGTCAGGATGGACTCGTACGTCGTAGCCGTCGTCGGCGACTTTGTGCCCTCTCTGACGTCCTTGCGGATCTGCTCCATCCACACGTCGGCGAGATCCTTCAACTTGGTTTCCCGGGTGATCTCGCCCGTGGTCGACCCGGTCCAGTCCTTAAATGCGTCCCGAAGCCGTTGCGCTGCTTTGCCTTTCGTCTTCCCCGACCGCTCGACCTCACGCGTCTTGCCGTCGAAGTCGCGGAAGAGAGCACGCGCGCGGTAGCCGGTCGGAATTGCCGAATAGCGGATCTCGCCGTACGTGCCGATCTCCAACTGCGGGCGAGGCATCAGGCGACCTCGTCCGAGAGCTGGTCGACCCACGAACTGACATCCTGCGGCCGGTAACGGATGTACTTGCCGACCCTCCGACCGGCAGGGCCGTAACCCTTTGTTCGCCACTGGTACAGCGTCGAGACCGGGACGCCGAGGAACTCCGAGACATCCTCAACCGTCCACAAGCGACTGAATTGCACGTAGTTGTCCATCAGTTTCCCCCTTCCCGATCAAGCCGCGAGCCGAGTTGCCGAAGTTTCCGGCGGACTGGCGGCGAGTAGTGCTCGGTCGTATTCGGCTTTCCAGGCAATGCGTTCAGCGATCGCGTGCATCACCAGGTGCGGTCTGGGCGGCACATGCGGGTCGGCGGCGTCGACCTTGCGCCAGACGAGCCGGGCCGGGTCCGGTTGCGGTTTCTCGATCCCGACAGCGGCCAGGGCGTCCAGGACGAACGCCTTGCGGTCGGCCTTGTGGTCCACGAGGGTCTTGCCCGACCACTTCCGCGACACCAGCACCCGCCGCCCCGGCAGGCCGAGAGTGGTCCGCCGGTGCGCCCGGCCCTTGCAGTGCCCCGGAGTGGTCTTTCCGTTGGCTCCCTTGGGTTGGACGCCGTAGAGCAGCCACACCGCGCACCGAGGCGAACAGGGCGTGACGGCCAACTCGGCGTGGAGCCGGTCGTGATGGTCGGCCAAGGCCGGGGTGTCTGCCTCGACCACTTCACCGGTGGACTTGGTCAGGTACTTCGTCAGGTAGCCGATGTGGCGGCCGGCGTCTTCGGTCCCGCCGAGGATGCCCTTGGAGTGGACCTGGCGGCCGAAGGTCACCACGTGCGCCGGTGCCTCGACCTGGTCCACCGCGTCGTCCCAGGTCAGCAGAGGTTGGCGGGTGTCGGGGTCGACAAATCCCCGCTCCGGCCCGTCCCAGCTCGGGAGCCGGTCGGTGTAGACGATCTCGTCGTGAGTCGGCCACCAGACCTGGTGATACGTCGCCTCGGTGACCTGCCGGATCACCTCGTGCGGCACCGAACCCCGGATCGCGGCGTGCAGGTGCGGCGCGGTCCGCTTCTGCGGCTCGACGGTCGCGAAGTACTGCACGTCCCAGCCGACGACCCGGCGCAGGTTCTGCCACCACCGATCCACCAGCGCGGAGAAATGCACCGCATCCCGCGCCGCCCGCCGATAGTCATAGGCAGCCGGGTTGACCGGGGAGCCGTCACCGCGGACCGGCCCGTAGGTTTCGCAGGTCAGCGTGACGAACATCGACGGCCGGAACCGCCCCGCGTACTCCCTGCCCACCGTGGTCTTGGCGACCTTGCGCCGGGGCAGGTTCGGTGCGTCCTGCCGCCGCTTCGTCGACCGCTTCACCGCCTTCCTGGTCGGCAGGTCGATGGAAGGCAGACGGCCCCGGACGCCGAGTTGCCGAAGTTCTTCGTCCACGCCACGGATCTCGTCCCGCAGTTCCTCCGCTTCCGCCGGGTCGGTATCGGCGACCTCGCGATAGGAGGCGACGAGATCAGCCCGGTAGGCCAACAGCTCCGTCTGGTCCTCAGTCGGCTCGTCCGCCGCGAGGTCGGGTTCTTCGGTCAGGTGCCAGCCTTCGCGGCACTGGACTTGCCGCAGCGCCTTGGCTTTCCGCGCGCACGGCAGGCAGACGGATTCCACTGTGGACCCGCACGGCACCGGGACGTAGCGCAGTTCGCCGGTGTCCTGGTCGCCGACCTCCATCGTGAACGGCCGCACGCACACCCCGTGCTTCTCCGCCGTCGCCCGGATCACGTCGTCGGCCAGCGGCATCCGCATCCGTTCCGCTTGTGTCTCGCCCATCAGGCCGCCGCCTCCCCTCGCGACGCCCACCCGCGCAGCACCTGCACCGGCATCGGCTGCCTGTCCCCGGCCGGGAGGTCCGGGAACACGCTCGGGTCGAACACCACCGCCCCGTAGACGCGCACCGGGATCCCGCACGGCGTCCGGCCGACGATCCCGATGTGCACCCAGCCGCCCGCAGCGATCCGCCACAACGTCGCGGTGACGTCGTCGAGGGTGTTCGCCCACGTCAGCAGCGCCCGCGCGACCTCGGCCAGGCCGTCGACGTCCAGCTGCACCGTGATCGGCCGCGACCACGCGGAGACGTCCAGCGACGCGACCGGCGGCAGCTGATGCAGGTCAAGGTGGTCCCGGATGGTGTCGAGGAAGATCATGAGCCGGTTCATGCGGCCCTCCTTTCCTCGCAGTGGTCGAGGTGGTGGGTGCCGCCGTTGGTGACGTAGTGCTCCAGAGCCTTCACCGTGTCGTCCGACACCCAGCCCGCACGGACCCGCAGCGGTTCGCGGATGCCCTCGCCCCACACGTAGCCGGTGCCGGGCATGGTCTCCGGGATGCGGTTGGCCCAGGCACCGCGTTCGTGCGCGCCGTCGCCGAGCACCATCGCGACGTGGTTTTTGGAGGTGACGCGCAGGCAGACGCGGCGGGTGAACAGCTCCCGCACCGGCACCGTGTCCTTCGTCGGCTCCTGCACGTAGCCGCGGACCGACACCCCCAACGCCCGGCCCTGGGTGTTGAGCACCGCGACGTGCTCCACGATCGCCTCGCGGGTCTTGCGGTCGGTGTAGCGGGTCAACGCGCCGATCTCGTCGAACTCCAGCAACTCCAACGGAAACTCTTGCGAGAGCGGCACATCCCGGGTGTTCCCCGCGAACTCCCGCTTGCGGCGCTCCAGCTCGTCCCGCAGACCCTCCAGCAGTTCGAGAGTGTCCTTTCCGGACACGGCGTAGCGGGCGAAGATCCCTCGCCCGTAAGCCAGTTCCATGCCCTTCGGGTCCACACCGGACACCCGCACCAGCCCGGAGCGGATCGCCGAAGCCGCCGACACCAGCGGGCACCACATCACCGAGTTCTTCCCGGCACCGCTGGCCCCGGCGACGAGGATGTGCGCGCCCGCACCGGTCAACGGCAACCGCCACGGCGTCCCGTACTCCGTCGTCCCCGCATACACCGCGCGCAGGTTCACCCCGGCCGGTTCCAGCCCGGGCAGCTCACGGCACCGGACGGGGGTGGTGAGCAGGTCGCGGCGCATGAAGTCCAGCGACACCACATCCGGCGCGATCTCGCGCACCTGCACCCGCGACACCTTCCGCACCGTCGCCAACGCCCGCGCCGCCTCGTCGAAATCCTCCGGCTTCTGCCCCGGAACCAACCGCACCCGGACCTCGTCCCACGACGCTCCCGACCGCACCCGCACCAACGCGGGCACCGCCACCCCGGACGTCTTCCGTGCCTGCGTGATGGCTTGGCGTTTCCGCCGACGCGACACCAGGTTCACCGTCACGTCCACCGGGATCGCTTCGTCGCGGACGGTCAGGCCGCAGGCATGCAGCCAATCCGGCAGCTTGCGCCCGTAGACCGCCCACCGCAGCCACCACGCCCGCAGCCACCGACCGCACCACCGATCGAACCCGACCACATCGAGCTGATGCCAGACCACCGCGATCAGCACCAGCGTCACGAACACGACCGTCAGCGACAGCCAGCCCCACCACCGCAACCACACCACGATCACGACCAACACGAGACAGGTCCGCCACCGAGTCACGATCTGCCGGACCAGCCAGCTGACCGCACGCAGCACCGTCCAGAACGCGAAACCCAGGAACGCCAACGCCGCCAGCGTTTCCACAATGGACGCCAACGCGCGCCCCAGCTTCGCCAGCACCCACAGCACCACCGCGACACCCGCGCCGACAGCGATCATCACGGCCGCGTTCATCGCTGCTCACCGCCCTCAGCCGCGGTGAGGTCAAGCGGCAACATTCCTTGGCATGCCGCGCACTTCGTCTCGCCCGGAACGAGGCGGGCGAACTTCTTGCATGCGGCGCAACGCATCCGGGTGACCCCCGTTGACGCACGCCGTCCAGAACCGGTTATGTTCGTCATTGTTCACTTCCCAGTGGACAGCGCAGAACCGGTGAAGGTTGGCAGCCAGTGGCCGGTTCTGCGTTTATACGGAACAATTCCAAGCGCAAATGGGCGCGTTGAACACAGCACACGTCGCCGTGCGCTTTTTCAGTACTCGCTTGGTTTTCGGCTAGTCGGTGGCCGACTCGTCCGTGGTCGGTTCCTCGCCGGTCAGGAGCCGGTTCAGCCCGGCGTCAGTCGCCCGCCGCTGCGCCTTCACCTCTTTCAGGAGCTGGTCGACCACGACCGACAGCCGCGCCAGCGATTCCGACGGAGACAACGCAGCCTCCCTCAGCCGCTCGATCGTCACCGTGTACGGGGTGGCTTCCTTCCCGACCAGGAACACGCCCATCCCGCGATGGGGGCAGTACACGACATCCGAGGTGTCCTTCAGCGCGTACCGGCTGAACGCCTCCGCAGTCACCGCCTGACTCGGAGCCAGGCGGATAGTCATCGTTCGCGAGAGCCCGATCAAGTCCTTGAGGAACCGCGTCTGCCGCAGCATCACCTCGGCATCCCCGAAATGGTTCCGCAGCGCCTCCGACCCGATGAACATCTGCGCCGGGATCGCGCCCGCGCCGAAGATGATCCGGTTGCGGTCCATCCGGCTCTCGACTACCTGATCCAGCTTCTCCTTGTCCCGCAGGTCCGGGCCGAACACCAGCCGCGCGTAATCCGGGACCTGCAGCAGATCCGGAATCAGCAGCGGAGCCCATACCGTCACGGCCGTCGCGACCCGCTCGTGCGCGATCAATGTCGTGTAGTGGGCCGGGTCAGCCTGCGAACCGACCGAGGACCAGCTCGGGCCCGTCACGCCATGCGCCAACAGCATGATCCACGCTTTCCGTTCCCCGGTCACTCCGAGAGCACCGAGCACGTTCGACACCTCTTCCGGGGTCGGGACCCGCTGACCGAGTTCCCAGTTCGACAACAACGCCGGGTTGACCCCGATTCGCCGCGCCAGCTCCCGCAACCCGAACCGCGCCTCGATCCGGGCATCTCGCAGCGCCGCACCCAGGCCGCGTGCTCGCGGGCTCGCCATCTCCGTGCCACGCATCAACCACACCTCCGGCCCGGGATCGTCCCTGTCCGCAAAACGAGAACACCCATCTACGCCGCCTTGCCCTCGCCAGACGCAGACGACGCACCCGCCGACCTCGACGACGACTTGCCCGCAGCGGCCTTGAAACCCGTCGCCCGAAAGACGTACATCTGATACTTGAACTCCCCCTGCCCGCCGACACGCGGCTCCGCCGTCAACCCGTCCAGTTCCACCGGCCGCATCCCCGGCAACGCCTCCGCCGTCGTCGGCACCGGCTGCACATCCGCCAGGAACGTCACCTCGAACGAGGCACGCTTCGCCTTCGTCTCACCCGGGTCCGTGACCGCAGCCCTCCATTGGCGCTTCCCGGTCACCTCATCCACCCGTTGCCGCACCGGACGCCCCGCAGCCCGGTCCTCCCGAGACTGATACTCGTTGTCCGGGATCACTTCCCCCACCATCACAAGCCCCTGCGGGAACGCCTCGTCGAAGTCGATCGCGAACCGGTGTCCCTTTTCGATAGCCATAACCGCTAGCTCCCTGTGTTCTCTGTCAGTCAGTCGTTTCCGGCGCCTCGCCGCCGTAGTCCGTCCGTGTCGCTGCGCTCAGCGCCGTCTCTGCTTCGTGAAGTTGCTTGCCCAGAACCGCGATCGCATCGGAGTCGACAAGAAGGACCACGGGGAACGCCTTGCCGAAGCGGATCTCCGCTCGGTTCGCGTACGTCAGCGCGCGGACGCGGATCGGCAGGTCTGCCGTCACGTGGATCTGGACCGTGTCGCGCATGTCGCCCGCGCCTAAACCACGCGCTTGCGCGACACCTGCGCAGCCGGATTGCTCGACCTGCCGCCGAGCGTCGAGGCCGTGCTTGCAGTCGTCATGTCTGCCTCCTTCGGGCTCCGCCGCCGAGCGAGTCTCGGCAACGTGCCACCCAATCTCCGGCAAAAGGCGGGACATGATCACCACGTGGCGGGACATCTTGGGACGTCCCTGGTACGGTCGAAGACGTCCCTAAAAGTCCCAAGGGGGTGCGAATGCCGAACGAACGGCTGCGTGACGCGCTGCTGCGCAACGGGCTCACGCTGGAACAGGTGGCCAAAGCGCTCAGCGTCGACCAGAAGACGGTCGAGCGGTGGATCACCAAGGGCCGCACCCCGTACCCGAAGCACCGGCACAAGATCGCCGCGATGGCGCGCGAATCGGAGACCTACCTGTGGCCGGACTCCGTCGCACCCGAGCGCCGAGCCGAGACTGCCGCCGCCGAGGTCGTAAGCGTGTTCCCGCACCGCAACGCCATCCCGGTCGAACTGTGGGACCGGCTGATCAACGACGCGTCAGAGACCGTGGAGATCCTGGTACACGCGGCCCTGTTCCTGGTCGAACGCCCGCGGTTCATCAAGGACCTCGCAGCCAAGGCCGCGGCCGGCGCGAAGATCCGCCTCGCGTTCGGCGACCCGGACGGGGACAGCGTGGCACTGCGCGGGGAAGAGGAGCAGCTCGGCGACGGGACGCTTCCCGCGCGGGTTCGTAACGCGCTGGCGTTCTACCGGCCGCTCGTCGGCGTCGAGGGGGTCGAGATGCGGTTCCACAACACGACGCTCTACAACTCCATCTTCCGCTTCGACGACGAGATGATCATCAACACGCACGTCTACGGATTCCAGGGCGCACACGCACCGTCGCTCCACCTGCGCCGACTCTCCGCCGGGGACCTCTTCGAGACGTACTCGGAGAGCTTCGAGACAGTCTGGAACCTCGCCAAGCCCGCCACCATCTAGGAGGCACCACATGGCACGCGTCGACTACTACAACGACCCGAACCCACCCAAAGCCAACAGCATCGCCGTCGCGGTGTCAGCCTTCATCCAGGACGACGAGGACAGAATTCTCATGATTCGTCGGACTGACAATGACCTTTACGCCATCCCTGGCGGGCAATTAGAACTAGGCGAGACCCTCGCCCAGGCAGCAGTCCGCGAGGTCCGCGAAGAAACCGGAATCGAGTGCGAGATAACGGATGTAATCGGTCTCTACTCCAACCCAAACCACGTCATAGCCTACGACGACGGGGAGGTGCGGCAAGAGTTTTCGATATGCTTTCGGGCCTCCCCTGTCGGCGGAGAAGAAACAACAAGCAGCGAAACTCGAGAAGTACTATGGGTAAGCCCTGCCCAAGTTAGGGACCTAAATGTACATCCATCAATTAACTTGCGCATACAGCATGCTTTAGAAAATTCACCAAAGACCTGGTTTAGCTAGGACCAGCAAAGTTTGCAGAATCAAGCAACCGCTCGGCATAGGAGAAGGCTGCAGCTTTAACCCATAGCGAGCTTACGACGAGGACCCAAAAACAGGCAAACATGAACGAAATTCCTATACCAATTACCGCCGCCCAGAGTGGGAACTTCAATAAATCAAGCAGCGTGAGCGTCACCAGTGAAGCACCTATAGCAATCGAGATAGATGCGAATAATATTCCTAAACGCCGCAATCCTAGGCAGTTTCTACGGAAGCCGTAGTTGCAATTTTCAATGAATACTAGGGGGAACTTTTTCCTGTCATACGTAAGCGTACGAATGATGCTAACCGCGGCTTCATACTTTGCGTCAGCGTCGTCAGGGCTCGCTAGTTCTTGATCGCGGTCAGGGAGTAGTACTGCAGTCTTAGCCCTGAGAGCCGCGTGCCGCTTTTCCAGTAGTATTGGGTTATTTTCGCCTTCCCTGTGACGAAGGAGCTTGGTAGTAGGCGGACCGCCCCATGAATCCCAAAGCGACGATTGCAGTCTTTGCCCACGGTCTCTACCCAGCTGGTCAACGACGAAGGCAACCAGAGCCGCAAAAGGAATACCGCCTAGGCCACGCCAGTCAACCGAAATCGGTACAAGAACAACGGCATAGTATGCCATAGGAATAACAACAAGCAATACCGGCAGAACACGGGCTCTCACGCCGTACGAGGTCATCTGCGCTCCTCGCTGATGATGCAACCTAGTCCAATGTCAGGATCCGCTCATGCCGTGAATTGCAAATCCATAGATCACCGTCATCCCAAATTGTAAGTTTCAGAGTCCCGTGGTAACGCGTGGAGAAGACACTTGCACCCAGCTTAGAGTATTCCGACGATGCGTCAGTACTTGGTTTTTTGCCAACAGAGCAAATGACAGCAGTGGGTTTCATGACCTCAACTGATTCTCTATGGAATCCGCTGCTACGTCCGTGGTGTGCCGCCTTGAGAACGTCACATCGCAAAGATTCGTCATCAACATTCTCAAGAATGCCCTTCCAAGACGCAGCCTCGGCGTCACCTGGCAAGATAACAGACCGTCCAGCGTGAGAAACCTTCAAAACATAAGAGCAGTTATTGTAAAGTCCGGCCGCGTTACAAGCATCGATCAGGGACTCAGTCGGTGAGAGAACTTCAATATTGTCCTCGTCCCAATACTTCCGAGAATCACCTCTATAGTTTTTGAAAACTCTTATAGATGGCTCACCGGTGTCGTCGTCCGGCCCCACGCCCGATTGCATTATTTTATATGCCAGCCAGTCGATGTACTGAAACCTGGAGTTATCAAAATCCCCCTTCTCAAATGTGCGATTATGTGCAGTATCCCAGAAATTCATGACTGGGATTTTATGAGACCAGAAGAAATTGCTGAGTCCGTTCATGTGATCCATGTCCGGATGGGACTGGACGTAGCGGAATACTGATTCTCCTGAAAAGTTCTCATTGAAGTAGTCGACCGGGTCAACAAGCATAGACTCGTAGTACTGCTCCCATGTTCGACCTGCAGACTTATATAATGTTTTGAACTGGAACCTGCTTAGATTCATCTCTTCCGCGAGCGCGTCGATATCCTCGTCCGGCAAAGACTTCGAATTATTGATATCGATCATCATGACACGACCTGACGGAAACTTAATCATTGTGCAATCGCCATGACCGACGTTCAGGAAGTGGATTTCGAGCGACATCGTGTCCTCCCTGATTTTCCCGGAGTATGTAAACCGTTTCTTATTGATCCACGGAAGGTTGCTGCCGAATTTGGCTCTATAGGATCAAGGGCGCGCCGCCGGGCGGCGCGCCTGCTGCGGTCCGTAGCCCCTCACCTGGGCGGCCGCCGCGATCCCGACACGGCGGGCTCCCGCTCCGCTCCGCCCACCGGCCGGGCCGCGCGGCCGCCAGCGGTGCCGGACCCCAGCGCCGCCCGACAGCAGCACGCGTGACCCTCGTGCCAGAACCGGACAACCCACCCATGCGCAAACAGTCGCCGACCATCCTGGACCTGTTACGCACACGCATCGCCTGAGGCCACCCCGAAGCCTGATCGTGACAACGGTCGGTAGCACCGCGTCAAGGCGGGAAAGCGTGCCTTGACCCGGCCCTACCGACCGCGTGGGAGCTTCGTATCGGGGTTGGGGGAAGTGTGGGCGGGTAAGATGCGGGCTGAGCGGGCGAGCGTCAGGCACCGTCAGAGAGCATGATCATCTCCCCGGTTTTCCCCCGGAAAACGATCGAAAACGACGAGAACCGGCGACCGAGCATGATCATCCGAGGAGCGGGCCCGCGCAGGTGAGGGTCAAGATCGGCAGATGACGAGAAACAGCCGCTGACCTGGTCTTTGTCTCCGTAGGTTCTGGGTTCGAGCCCCAGGCGGCCCACCACTCTCGACGTCCTCGCTGGCCAGCGAGGACGTTCTTGTCTGGGGACCTCGCGGATTTTCGCCGTGGGCTCTTCCTGCGCACCGAGCAAAAAAGCCCTTGCCGCGCTGGAGAAAAGCGAGCACCCGCTAAGCCGTCTTACGGTGCAGCAAGGGCGACTCGGTTACGCCCAGCGGTCTTGCCGGCGTACAGCGCGGCGTCGGCGGCGCGAAGTAGTCCTTCGATGCTCTGTTCCGGAATGTCGGGGTAGACCGCGCCGCCGAGGGTGGCGGTGAGGTGTACGGGGCGGCCGTTGGGGTCGCTGAGTCTCAGGGCGTGGATCCGGGTTCGGATGCGTTCGGCGATGTCTCGGGTTTCGGCTTCATCGACCCCTGGCAAAAGCACAGCGAACTCTTCACCGCCGTAGCGGCCGACGCTGTCGCCCCGCCGGACCGAGGTGGTGATCACTTTCGCGACTTTGAGGAGGACCTCGTCGCCGACGAGGTGACCGTGGGTGTCGTTGATGGTCTTGAACCAGTCTAGATCGATCATCAGGACGGCGACCTGCCCGTGTTCCGTCCGGACACGAGCGAGCTCTGCCTTGGCTTGGTCCTGCCAGGCGATGGCGTGCAGCAGGCCGGTGCGGTGATCGGTCCGCGCGGCAAGGCGCAGCTGGTCGAGAAGGACGCATTGGTGCAGCGCCAGCACCGGGATGATCATGAGCAGGGCGGTCGGCGGCCACCACCACAGGGCGAGGGCGACAAATACTCCGAGGGCGAGCTGGCTGACTTCGAGGAGGTTGTCCGACCGGCTGCCCAGCGCCTCGCCGGCGTGCTTGATGGTCGTGGTGCAGTGGATGACCACCGCGACGAGCACGGTGTTCACGGTCCACTGGACGGCCGCCGCCGCGACGATGACCAGCACGTCGGACCAACCTGGCTGGGTTCCCGAACCAGCTAGGGCGGGATGGCCCGCGGCGTGCAGAACAGTCGTGGCCGCGGTCGCGGACAACGCGAGGGTCGCGGCGGTGAAGACGGTGCGGTGCGGTGGCCGGTGCGCGTCGAATCGGTTCACCAGTACCCAGCGATGGCCGTAAATCACGGCGATCAGACCCAGCTCGAGCAGCGGCGGCAGCGCCAGCACCCCGGCGAAGATCCATACACTGCACAGGTCCACGTAGGGAGAGTGCGAATGATCGCGCCGCATCCGTTCGATGGCGTGCGAGGCGTGCAGGTGGATCACCGCGCAGCCGGCGAGCCAACCAGCGAGCACCCACTGCCCGGAGGCCGGCCAGGAGCGGGCCGCCAAGACTGCCGCGGCCACCGCCGCGACGTCGACCACGAGCACGAACGCCCGGGCCGGTCTCGGCAGGGCCCACACCCGCCAGCGGGCGGGTCTTCTGCTGGGCGTCCCGATGTGCATCACAGCGCCTCCCCAAGCCTGCTGTGTCGTAATCACCCGTCTACGAACGGTAGCCGCGTCGCGGTCCGATGTCATCCCTCTGCCGCCGGCCGGCCCGGCTGGGACCATTTCAGGTGTCCGTACCCGGTCAACCGCGAAAGGAGGCGTCAACTATGCGCGACAAGGGTTGGTGACGACGAATGTTCAGGACTCCGCGGGAAGAACGGCGCTGATCGCCTGGGGCTCCCGGCGGGACCAGACGGCAGCCGCGGCGAGCGCGACCAGCGCTCCCGCGGTCCCCGCCGCCGCGATCGCCGTGGCCGGGCCGGTGAGCTGGGCGAGCAGACCGCCGAGGACGATGCCGAGGCCTTGGCCCGCGACCAGACCAGTACGGGCGAACCCCAGCGCGCGGCCCCGGACGTCGGGCGGGACGAGCTGCACGAACGTGGCTCCGGCAGTGACCTGATAGGCCGAGCACAGCCCCGAGCCGAACAACAGCACGAGCGCGGGAACGAGGCTGGGGCCGCACCAATAGCCCAGCAGAGGCACTGACGTGCCGATCGCGAGCAGCCCCAACGCCCGCAGCCGCGTCCGCCGGGACACCAGCCTCAGCAGCACCGCCCCGACGACGGCACCGGCGGGTTCGGCCGCGAGCAGCACCCCGATCCACCCACCGCTGACCCCGATTTCCTGGGCGAACGGCACCGCGAGCCCTTCCGGGACGACGGTGAACAGCGCCAGCCAACCCAGCCACAGCAGAGTCGCGAGCCGACGATCCCCGAACACGGCGACGGCCCCTCCGGCGACCTGGTGCCAGGAACGACGCCACCGTGAAGCGAGGGCGTCGCCGGGCAGTGACGACGGCGGCACGTGCGGACCCAGGGCCGCGCGGAGGAGAGCCGCGGACACGGCGAAGGTGACCGCGTCGATCGCCAGCGCGGTATGCGGACCCACCCCGGTGACCACCAGCGCGCCGGCGGCGAAACCGGCGACCAGGCACAGCTGGTTCGTCACCTGCTGCACCGTCTGACCCGCCTCGTACCAGCCGCCGAGCAACTCCGGCAACACCGCGCCCTGCGCCGCCGAGAACGGGGCCTCCGCCAACTGCACCAGCACGAGCAAGACCGCCAGCAACGGCAACGGCACGACCGGTACTGCCATCAGCGCGACCAGCCCCGCCCGGACAAGATCGCAAACCACCATCACCCGCCGCCGCGGGAACCGGTCAGCCAGCCATGACAGCAGTGCGCCGGACAGCAACGCGGGCAACATCGACAACGCGTACGTCGCGGCGCTCCACGCCGGGGATCCCGTTCGCTGGAACACCAAAATCGTCAGCGCGACCCGAGCGAGCTGATCCCCCGCCGTCGACAAAACACCCGCGACCCACACCACCCGGAACCCAGGCACTGTGAACGCATTCCACGTCCGACTGGCCATCCCCACCCCGCGGCTGCCCCATGCGTCTCCCCGAACGCCGAGCGTAGCCTCAGATTCCCGCCGGCACAGGCGTTTCCCGCAACACAGCCGGGCATGAGACACCGAATAACAAGGCGGCACGTTCGCCAGCGAGGCAATTCGCGAAGAATTCCGTTCAATCGTGAAGAGCCTGCGAAGGAAGTTCCCCATACGCAGCCCGATAATGCGCAGTAAACGCACTAGGCCGCGTATACCCCCACCGCGCCGCAACTTGCGTAACGGTCGTCTCCCCCGGCACAGCAGCCCTCAGCTCAGCCCGAGCATGGTCAAGACGCACCCGCCGCAGATAGGCCATCGGCGTCGTCTCAAGGTGCCGTCGAAACGCCAACTGCACCGCCCGCGCCGAGACGCCGGCTGCCTGCGCCAGTTCAGCGGCCGTGAGATCGCGCTCAGGATTGGCCTCGATGAACGCCACCGCGCGACGCAACGCTTGCGGATGCGCGTCGAGAGAACTGCCGGCACGTTCGTCCAGCGCAGTCGTGGGAAAAGCCGCGAGCGCAGCAGCGGCGAGGTGCTGAGTAGCGGTGCTGACCAACAGCGGATGCTCGGCGATGTCCGGTGCGGCCAGGACCTGATCCCGCACGTAAGTGATGGCTCCCCGAAGGTGCTGAGCGACGGCCGCGGACACTGGTTTGTGGTCCAGCAGTTCCACGGGCTTTTCGACACCGGCGACGCGGGCCAGCACGTCAGGGTCGAGCATGGTGATGCTGTAGCGCGCCCGGCAGATCCGGCCGGAGTACGGGCGGTCCGGCGGAGCGAAGGAGAACAGGTCTCCGGGGCCGAAGTCGGCCGGGTGGGGCCATCCGGCTGCCTGGTGGTCTTCGATGGTTCCGGTTTCGATGTCGCAGAGGCAGATCCGGCCCAGCGGGCTGACGTCGTAGCTCATCTCGAAGTGCAGGTCCAGCTGGTCGGCGCTGACGCTGTCCGAGGCGACCCGGGTGATGTGGGCTCCCGCGTCGCGGCCCCCGCTGCCGATGCGCATCGGGGCGTAGGACTTGGAGAGGAATTCTTCGGTGCGCTCCAAGTCGTCGCTGTCGAAAACCACGGACATCCGCCGGTTTGTCCTCCGTCCCACGCTGGCAAATGCGACCCCGCACAGGGCACGCATCGGTTACCCGCGTGGGCCGGGGATCAAACCGCAGGCGTCGTCGATGGTGGTGGCGAGGCGGAGCGTGGCGTCGACCCTGGTGACGCGCAGTGGGCGCAGCACGGCTCGGTTGCCGCCGGTGACCACGATCAGCTTCAGTTCACGGGCGGCCGCGGCGCGGTGGGTATCGAGCATCAGCGACATCCCGACGACGGCCATGAAGTCGAGGCCGGTGCAGTCCAGGACGATGTCACGGCCGGTCCGGAGCTGCTTGTCGAGTACGGCGGCGAGGTCGTCGGCGGTGGCCAGGTCCAGCGCGCCACTCAGCCGCACCAGTACGAGGGAGCCCACAGCTCCGCATCGGATCGCCAGGTCGCCGGGGCGCAGCGACCGTTCGGTCGTTTCAGACATCAGCGGGGTTCTCCCTGTCGTAGGTGTGGCCAACGCCGCGAAGGGAACGTTTCCCGCAGGCACCGCTGAACCTCCCGGCCTCCGGTCCGGAAGGAATTGGGGTTGTCTCCACCGTGCAGGGCTCGCTGGCGATGGTCTAGCCGCGTAACCGAACAGCTCGGCTATCCGGAAAACGAACCGTTCCGGCGCAGGCGGGCCGGATCGGTCCGGGCTATCGCTTCCGGAGCGGACAGTCGCCAGCCGCTTTCGTACGCCGCCGCGAAACGGGCCTCGCCCATGGCTAGCCGGCCGCGGCTGCTCAGGGTGCGTACTTGCAGGTCAGTCTGGTCGTGGGCGCCGCGCAGCCGGGCTGCCGCGCCGAGGATCACGGCACCGTCCTGGAACCGGTTGTACAGCTCGGCCAGGCCAGCGACCGTCACCGCGACGGTGGCCACGATCGGCAGGTCCTTGCTGTCGACCGCGGCCGCGTACGCCTGGTTCAGCGCGGTCTCGGCGCCGGGGCCGTCGCCGAGTTCCAGGCAGAGTTCGGCTCGTACCCCGCTGACCAGCGCCTGTCCGTGATCGCCGCCGAACGGGAGGTCGGCGGACAGCCCGGCCTCGGCCTCCTCGATCAGCTCGCGGGCCCGGGTCAGATCACCGGTTCGCAGGCGGAAGCTGGCCTCTCGCGCATCCAGCAGCACCACGGTCTCGGGCACGGTCGAGCGCAGCGTGCGGTCCCGGGTCACCTCGATCATCGCCGCGGCCTGGCCGGTTTCGCCCAGCCGGACGTGCAGGTCGATCAGGCGCAGGTCGATGAAGGTCTCGTCGCTGTGGTTGAGCGAGCCGAACTCCCTGGCCAGCCGTTTGGCCTCGGTCAGATCGGCCAGCGCGCCGGCCAGGTCGCCGTCGTATTGCCGCAGCAGGGCGCGCATCGGCAGGGCCATCGCGAGGCCCCAGCTGTCGCCCGCCTCGGTGAAACAGTCCAATGCGACGGCCACATCTTCACCGACCTCGGCTAAATGGCCGTCGTTTTCGGCTAGTTCGGCACGGGCGATCCGGGCCAATCCGGCCAGCCAGCGGTCCGGGCCGTCGGCTGTCCGCTGGATGAGCGGGGACGCGTCGGTTCCGGTGCGGGCGGCCAGTTCGACGGCGGTCAGCACTCCGAAGGCGGGCAGCTCCGGGTAGTTCAGCAGGCGGGAGACAGCCTCGTCCGCCGGGACGTCGGCGTCCAGCAGCAGCGCGGCCGCGGCGATGTCGTGGTTCACGCCCGGCTGGGCGGAGCGGGCGGCTTGGCCGAGCCAGTACGAGGATTCGGCGTGCCGGCCCAGCATGTGCCAGTACCAGGTCAGGTCGAGCGCGAGAGCGAGCCCGGCGTCCGACGTGTCGCAGAGGTGGCGCAGGGCAGCCAGCACGTTGTCGTATTCGGCGGTCACCAGGTGGAGCGCGTCGAGTTGCCTGGGACCGCGCAGAAGCGGGGCGTTGACGGCGGTCAGTTCGGCGAAGTATTCGGCGCTCAGGCTCCGTACGGCGGGCAGAATCCCTTGTTCGGCAAGGCATTCCAGCCCGTATTCGCGGATGGTCTCCAACATCCGGTACCGGCCGGGGACGAGTTGGAGCAGCGAGCGGTCGACGAGGTCGGCGAGCAGTTCCCGGGCTTGCTCGACGGGAAGAGCGCAGACCGCGGCGGCCGAGGCGGGGGTGACGCCGCCGGGCAGGACCGAGATCCGTTCCGCGACCGTCCGCGCGTCCTCGCTGAGCAGGTCCCAGCTCCAGGCGATCACGGCGCGCAGCGTGCGGTGTCTGGGGAAAGCCGTGCGGCTGCCGGTGGTGAGGAGGCGGAATCGGTCGGACAAGCCGGCCGCCAGGTCTGCCAAGGAAAGCGTCCGCAGGCGGGCCGCGGCCAGTTCCAGTGCCAGCGGCATGCCGTCCAGGCCGCGGACGATGCGCAGCACGTCGTCGAGATTGCGCTCATCCACCGTGAAATCGGGGCGCACGGCGGCTGCTCGCTCGCGGAACAGCCGCACGGACGCGGTGTCGCGGGCCTGCTCGACGGTCGCGTCCGGTTCGGGCAGCGGAAGCGGGCCGAGCGGGACCAGCGCCTCGCCGTCGATCGCGAGCGGCTCGCGGCTGGTGGCCAGGACCCGCAGACCGGCGCAGCGAGGCAGCAGCGCGGAAAGGAGGTGGGCGACGGCGTCGATCAGGTGCTCGCAGTTGTCCACCACCAGCAGGGTTTCCTTGCTGCCCAACTGATCCGCCAGCGCGTCCAGGTCGCCGACGGGTTTGGCCGATGCCTCGAACAGCGCCGCGGCGCGGAGTCCGATCGCGGCCAGCATCGCGGCGGCGACCTTGGCCGGTTCGGCGACCGACGAGAGATCGATCAGCCAGCAGCCGTCGCGGTATTCCCGGCGGCGGGCGGCCTCCAGGGCGATCCGCGTCTTTCCGGCGCCGCCGGGGCCGAGCACGGTGACCAACCGGCCGGCGTCGAGCAAGGTGTCGATCCGGGACAGGTCGTCGACGCGGCCGACGAAGCTGGTCAGCGGCGCGGGCAAGGCGGCCGGTTTGGTCGCCTTGACTGGTTCGGCGCGCAGCAGGTTCAAGTGGCGTTCGCGCAGCGCGGTGCCCGGATCGGTACCGAGATCGTCGGCAAGGGCTTTCCGGATTTGTTCGTACTGGGCCAGGGCTTCCGCCTGACGGCCTTGCGCGGCGAGGGCGTCCATGAGCACTGCGGCAGCGCGTTCGTGGACAGGCTGGTCGGCGAGCAGGGCGGTCAGGCGGGCGATGGCGGAGTCGGGGCGGCCCTGGGAAAGCTCCGCTTCGGCAAGGTCGGTGACGGCTTCGATCGACAGGCGAGCCAACCTAGTCGCGGCGGCGGGATCGATCGCGGCGACCGCGGCGGGCTCGACGCCTGGACGGTCTCCCCACAACCGCACGGCTTCATCCAGAGAAGCCGCGCCGCCAGCGGTCGCGAGTTGTTCGAAGCGCATTGCGTCCACGTCGGCGGGGTCGATGGTCAGCCGATAACCGCCTCCGACCTGCGTGACTTCGCTGGGCGAGCCGAGCGATCGGCGCAGCCGGGAGACCAGGGCTTGCAGGGCGTGCGCGGGGTCGGAGGGCAGGTCGGAGGCCCAGATCGCGTCGACCAGGACGCTCTGCCCGACCGGACGTCCCCCGGCCAGCGCCAGCCGCGCGACCAGTCCCCGCAACCGGGCACCGGGCACCGCGAGGGCCTCGGCACCCCGCGTCACCTGAAACGCCCCGAGCAGCGTGACTCGAAGCCGCGCGCTCCCGTCCATTCGACGATCTTCGCGCGAACACCGGTGGCAGCGCCACGTGCCCCCGCGTGAGCGCCGTGTGCGGGCGGTGTGAGCGGCGGTAGCCAAGGTGGCTTCAGCGAACGAGAACACAGGGGGTTTGCCATGTATGACGCAGTAGTCGTGGGTGCCGGGCCGGTCGGTCTGTTCCTGGCCTGCGAGCTCGGACTCGGCGGCAGTTCGGTCCTGGTGCTCGAACGGGAGCCCGAACCGGGTTCCCAGTGGCGGACGGCGCCGCTCGGCATGCGGGGACTGTCGGCCACGTCGATCGAGGCGTTCCACCGGCGCGGGATGTTGTCTCCGCTGATGGCGACATCGGACATCCACGCCCGGCCCAGCGAAGAGCGGCCGAGCGCAGCGGGCCACTTCGCCGGAATGATGCTCGATCCGGCGATGATCGACGTCGACGCACTGCCGTACTGGCTGCCCAACTCGCTGCCCGGCGGCATGATGACCAACCTCGACGCGATTGAAGCGGTGCTGTCCGAACGAGCGGCCAAGCTCGGCGTCGAAATCCGGCGCGGGGTCGAGGTTTCCGGCGTTGAGCAGCACGAAGACGGCGTGGTGGTGCGAGCGGGCGAGCAGGAGTACGCGGCGCGCTGGGGGGTCGGCTGCGACGGCGGGCGCAGTGTCGTGCGCGGGCTGGCGGGTTTCGAATTCGTCGGTACCGAACCGCAGTTCACCGGCTACACCATGCTCGTCGACCTCGCCGATCCCGAGAAGCTGAGCCCGGGATTCAGCCTGACTCCGAACGGGATGTACGTCCAGATGCCCACGCCGGGACACCTCGGCGTGCTGGACTTCGACCGCGGCGCGTTCGACCGCACACAGAAGCCGAGTCTCGAGCACCTGCAGGCCGTGTTGCGCCGGGTGTCCGGCACCGACGTCACGCTGACCGGCGTCCGTCTCGTTTCGACGTTCACCGATCGCGCGATGCAGACCACGACGTATCGGCGCGGCCGCGTGCTGCTCGCCGGCGACGCCGCGCACATCCACTCCCCGCTGGGCGGCCAGGGACTCAACACCGGTATCAGCGACGCCTTGAACCTCGGGTGGAAGCTCGCGGCGGTGATCCGCGCGGAGGCACCGGAAGCGCTTCTGGACAGCTACACCCGCGAACGCCATCCCGTCGGTGCCTGGGTGCTGGATTGGACGCGTGCGCAGGCGGCGGCGATGCGGCCGGACGCGCACGGTCAGGCAGTGCAGGGTGTGCTCCGCGACCTGCTCACCACTCGCGACGGCACGACCTATGTGTACGGGAAGATGTCTGGCGCGTCGCTCCGCTACGACCTCGGCGACGAGCATCCGCTGATCGGTCGTTACGCCCCGGATTTCCAGCTGGCAAACGGGATTCGCCTCGGGGACCTGATGCAGGACGGCGGTGGCGTCGTCCTCGACTTCACCGCTGACCAGCGTCTGCGCGAGGCAGCGGGCCAGTTGCATTACGCGGCCGGTGCGGCGCAGGAAGACTTCGGACTGGGCGCCGCACTCGTTCGTCCGGACGGCATCGTCGCATGGGCGGGAGACCGCGAATTTTCCCAGGAATCGTTCGCTCAGGCCAAAACTCAGTGGTTCGGTGCAAACTAAGAGCGGGCATACTGTTCACCGGCGATTCGATCACCGATTCCCAGCGAAACGAGCGAGTCGACCTGGACCCGAAAATCCAGGCAGTGCGCGAACATGCCCGCAAATACTACGCACATCTGCTCGCCGCGGACGGCATGTTCGCCGAAGCGTGGCTGCGCCTGGTCGCCTGACTATCGCCGAGTTCCTTGCTGTGCCTCGAGATTCGCCCGGTACGCAGATCGTTCCGGCTGGTCCGAGTGCAACGCGCGATCGTCTCGGACCAGCCGCCGGATGCGGTTGAGGACCGGCTCCGGGGTAACCCCCGCGGCCGCCGCGAGCAGGCCGACATAGCCAGGAACGGCGATTTCGCCGCGGCGGTTGCGCACCGAATCGACGACCGCGCTGGCGACGTCTTCCGGCTGCACCTTCGGGATCGGCCGCATGTCGAGGCCGGAGGCGAGTGCGGTGTCGACCGCCGAGGGCAGCACAGCGGTGAGGCTGACGCCCGCGTCCGCGAACTCCAAGCGGGTCGCGGCCGTCAGCCCCACCACGGCGAATTTGGTCGCGTTGTAGACGGCCAGTCCCTTGACCGGGAATTTGCCCGCCAGCGAAGCGACGTTGACGACGTGGCCGAAACCGCGTTCGACCATGCCGGGCAGCACCAGTTTCATCCCGTTGAGAACGCCGCCGAGGTTGACGTCGATCTGCAGCCGGTCGGTGGCGTCGGCGAGTTCGAGGAATCCGCCGTTCGGCATGAGGCCGGCGTTGTTCACCAGCAGGTGCAACGGTCCGTGGGCCTTCTCGGCCGCGGCGACGAAGGACGCGAACGAGTCGCGGTCGGCGACGTCGAGACGGTGCGCGGTGCCGCCGACCAGCTCGGCGGTCTCCTCGGCGGCCGTCTGGTCGAGGTCGCCGATCGCGACGTGCGCGCCCTTGCTCGCGAACAACTTGGCGACCGCGCGGCCGATCCCGGCGCCTCCGCCGGTGATCGCGACCGACGCGCCGTCGAGGGCAATTTTCGGGTAGGTCATCGGATCGCTCCTTGGTCGATGGCGGCGCGCACGCGCGGCGGGGTCAGGGTGCGGCAGGCGCTGAGCACGTCGGCGCGGCGGCGCAGGTCCATGAAATTCGGGCCCATGACGTCGAGTTCGGCCTGGCCGGGTTCGATCCGGAGCACGCGGATTCCGGCGGCGCGGAGCTGCTTGACCTCTGCGTCAACACGCCGGGTCATCGCGCGCCGGGCGAGTCGTTCGACTCGCGCGAAGCCGCGGCCGGGCGCGCCGCCGGACGTGGACATCGGCGGGATCAGCACGACCTCCTCGACCCCGGCCGGGATGACGAGATCGGCGGACGTCGGCGAGACGGTGCCGCCGTCGACGTACGGGCGGCCGTTGACAGCGACCGGCGGGAACCAGCCCGGAATGGCCCAGGACGCGGCAATCGCGGTGCCGAGCTGGATCCGCCGCGAATCCCCGAACGCGACCCGTTCCCCCGTGCGGAGATCGGCTCCGACCAGCCAGGTCCGCGGGTGCTCGACCCAGCCTTCGGCATTGGCCAATGCGGCGCCGAGGTCGCGCAGCCATCCAGCGTCGCCACGTCCTCTCGGCAACGCTCCGGCCAGCCCGGCCAGCAGGTCCACCCGGCCGCGCAATGCCGCGGCGGTGAGTCCGAGACCAGGCCAAACCGGGGTCGGCAACGGCGGCAGCATGCCCGGATGCCGAGCGAGATGGTGCACGACGCGGTCGTCGGCGGGCTCGCCGTGCAGCGCGGCCATGATCTCGCCGACCCCGATGCCGGAGCCGAGGAACGCCGCCATCTCCGCGCCCGCCGAGGTGCCGACCAGGACGTCGGCTTCGCGCGCGTCCCATCCCAGCTGGGCCTCGACCGCAGCGAGGGCAACGGCGGTCCAGGCGAAGCCGAGCGTGCCGCCGCACCCGAGCACCAGTGCGCGTTTGGTCATCGATCCACCTCTGCGGAATCGCGTGTCAGTGGCGGAACCGTATGTCATTTCTGCGGGCGGGGCAATACCGGTCAGACGAGGCCGGCGCTGCTGACGACCTTGTTGCGGCCGGTGTTCTTCGCGATGCACTTCCACGCCGAGCCGGGCGACGGATGACGAGCAGCGGCGGCAGGACCCAGAGAGCCAGCTCGGCCATGGTCGTCACGGCGAGCGCGGTCAGGACGCCGAGGCAGCGGGTCGCGGCTTCGGGTGCAAAGGCGAGAAGGTCACAGCCGTCCGCCCACCACTTGCCCGGCCAGCGCGTTTTACCTGACAGCTGTTTCGCCAGGCGATGAAGCTGACGCCGAAACAGCCCGACCGGGCAGGAATTGTCAGTGGCTGAAGGGAGTCAACGGATCCCAGAGTTCCGCGCAGTGGTGCTGGCGCGGGATCTCCGTCGTGAGCTGGCTGTCGCCCGCTGCGTTGAGCGCCATCACCACTGGATTGTCCTTTGTGTACGGATCCCACTGCGGTGCACCGTCCACCGTGGGGTTTCCGGTGCGTGCGAAACCTGACCACTGGGTCAGCAGCTGGTCGGCGAGCGCCTGCTGGTTGGGGGTCAGCTGGACGCCGTTCGGGAACATCAGCAGCCATTCGGCGACGTGGTAGGCGCCGTTGGGTTTGACGGGGTCGACGAAGAATTGCGGCGGGATATCCGTGTCGTCGACCTGGTAGGCGAAGACCGGGAGGCGCCGCGAGAGCCGTTCGTCGTTGATCAGTGCGGGGCAGACCGAGTTGGAGTCGGCGACGGCGGTCCGGTAGGCGAGGAACGGGGCCGGCGCGGGGTACCGTTTCAGCGGATAGGTCTTGCGGACCTCGTCGGCGTGCTTTCCGTACTGCTGCTTCATGAATTTGTCGTAATCGGCGGCGGTCTCAGCGAACGGCAGTTGAGTTTCGTCGCGATCGACGCCGTGCATCAGCGCTACGTGATTGACGTGTCCGGTGTCGAAAGCTTCGGCGGGCGACATCGGCAGCGTGACCCCGTCGACGATCGGTGCGACCGTGCCGTTGTCCGGGTTTCGCCCGTGGTCGGCCTGTTTGAGCACAGCCGACGCGGACAGTGCACGCAGACAAGCAGCGGTGGAACAACCCAGCGCCTTGGCGAATCGCTCGCCCTTGTGCCGCGCTTGTTTCTCGGTGGGCAATTGTGATTTGCAGTCCTGTGTTTGCCAGATGATGTCGGCGCCGAGCAGCGAGTTGTACTCTCCGCTTTGGCTGATCCCGCGCTGGAACAGCCCCGCCGAGCCCGGCGACGCGGTGTGGGCGCAAACGCTCGAACCGCCCGCGGAATCGCCGTAAATCGTGACGTTGTGCGGGTCGCCGCCGAACTTCGCGATGTTGCGTTGCACCCAACGGAGCGCGGCTTGCTGGTCCTGAAGACCGTAGTTCCCGGCGTGCGCACCGAAGGATTCATGCGCGAGGAAGCCGAAAATTCCGAGCCGGTAGTTGAACTCCACGCTGACGACGTGCCCCGCGGTCACGAGACGGCTCGCGTCCGTCGGCTTCCACAACAGGAATCCGCCGCCGTGGATCTGCACCATCACCGGAAACGGACCGGGACCCGCGTTGGCCGGCGTGCGCACGGTCAGATTGAGGCAATCCTCGTTGTCCGACCCAGGACCAGTGCCGGGCGGCTGCGGACACTCGCTGCCCTCCGCGGTCGCGGCGAACGGCTCAGTCCAGTGCGCGGGCCGCTGCGGCGGCGCCCAGCGCAACTCGCCGACCGGCGGCGCACCATAGCGAATCCCTTGCCACGACTTGATCTCCGCGTTCGCGACCCCGCACACCGGGCCGTCGTCGGTGGTGACCGTCGTGTCCGGGGAACACGCTGGTGCGCCCACCTTTGCGGCCAGCGCCGCCGATCCGGCCACCGACATCACCACCCCGACGACAGCCGCCAGGACAGCGGGTACCTTCCCGTCGAATCTCATCCGTCCTCCTTCTCTCCCGCCTGGCCGGGGAGGCCGAACGAACGACGAGCAGCAACCACGCACCGAACAGGCGGTTTACCGGCATAGGCTCGACCGATGACCGACTGCGGGTCATCGCCGCGGGAACGCGTCCCGGGTGCCTCCAGTCTGGCCGCCGCGCGAGGAGGCACAACCTCCGTTCGGGCGCGCGAAAGGTGTCAAATTCCCGGGGACGATGGTCTTTGTCAGGGATCAAGCCGCCCCGAGGAACTCCGCCTCGGCCACCGCGCGCAACTCCCGTACCAATTCGCGCACCGCAAGGGATTGCGCACCGGCGTAGGTGGCTACGTACCCGATTCGCCGAGTGGGCGGGTCGGAGATCGGGATAACGGCGACGCCCGGCGGAGTGGCGGCGAGGGTGAGTTTCGGCAGGATCGCCATGCCGATCCCTTGCGCCACCATGGAAAGGACCACGCCGTCGTCGGCGACCTCCATTTTCGCTGACGGCAACCAGTCCTGCCGGGCCCACCAGGATCGGGTGTAGGAGGAGCAGTTTTCCGGCCAGTCGAGCAGCGGCAGGCCGCGCGGATCGGGCTGATTGCCCGGGTTGACCAGGAAATACGGCTCCCGGAACAGTTCACCGGCGACCAATCCGGCGGGCGGGGTTTCGTCCTCGCCGAGGGTCGCGACGGCGACGTCCGCGCGTCCGTCGGCGACCTCGCCCGCGGTGCCGCGGCCCAGTTCGGGGACGATCAGCACCTGCGGGTGCAGGCCGGAATGCTTGGCGGTCAAGCGTTCCAGCGCCGCGGGCAAGAGATGTGCTGCGGCACTGCGGAAAGCGGCGATTCGCAGCGGACCGGCGAGGGATCCGGCGGCCGCACCCCGAGCTTCGGCGCGGAGAACGTCGAGTTGGCGCAGGATCAGCCGGGCGTGCACGAGTGCGCGGGCACCGGCCGCGGTGGGACGGGCGCCGGTTCGGCCGCGGTCGAAGAGGACGGCGCCGACCTTGCGTTCGCAGGTCCGGACTGCGTGCGAGACCGCGGACTGAGTCAGGCTCAGCTCGGCGGCAGCGGCGGTGAAGCTGCCGGTGCGCTCCACCGCGAGCAGCAGGCGCAACTCGCCCGGCGTGAGGTCGACAGCATCCATGCGGCCAGCCTAGCCGTAACCATGAGCAGGATTCATGGATTGGCGCGGTCCATCGATCCGGAGGTCTGCCCGAGCGGCTTCGGCGCACTTAAGTTGCTGGTCAGAGCCAACTAAGGAGATCACGTGTCCCTGACCGCCGTCCGCCAGGTCCGCCGCCCCGAGGGTGCGCCGAGCGCCGCCGACTTCGAGTTCGTCACCCAGCCGCTGCCGGACCTCGCCGACGGACAGGTGCTGGTCGAGAACCGCTACCTGTCCGTCGATCCGTACATGCGCGAGTTCATGGAATGGGGTGGCTGGGAACTCGGCGCGGGACTGGAGGGCCGCACGATCGGCGAGGTGGTCGAGTCGAAGGAGCCGAAGCTGCCGGTCGGCACGACGGTGTTCCATCGGCACGGCTGGGCAACCCACGCGGTCGTCACCACCGCCGATGTCCGGACGATCACGCCCGCGGATGGCGTTCCGCTGAGCGCCTACCTCGGCGTTCTTGGCGGGACCGGGCTCACCGCGTACGTCGGGCTCACTCGGATCGCGCAGGTCCGGCCCGGTGACGACGTGTTCATCTCCGCGGCGGCCGGTGCGGTGGGCAGCGCGGCCGGGCAGATCGCGCGACTGCTCGGCGCGGGACGGATCGTGGGCAGCGCCGGGTCAGCGGCGAAGGTCGAGCACCTGACTCGCGACCTCGGTTTCGACGCCGCCTTCAACTACCACGACGGTCCGGTCACCGATCTGCTCGCGAAAGCGGCTCCGGACGGAATCGACGTGTACTTCGACAATGTCGGCGGCGATCACCTGGCCGCCGCGATCGATGTCCTTCGCGAGCGCGGCCGGGTCGCCTGGTGCGGTTCAGTCGCGCAGTACAACAGCCTGCGCACACCGCCGAGCGCGCCGCGCAATCTGTTCGACGTGGTCGGGAAAAGCCTTCGGATCGAAGGGTTTCTGGTGCGCAATCACCTCGACGCGCGCGAAGAGTTCGAGGAGTTCCTGATCCCGCACGTCCGCGGTGGGCGGGTGCTCGTGAACGAGACTGTGGCAGAAGGGTTTTCCAGCATCGTGGACGCGTTCATCGGGATGCTGCGCGGGGAGAACCTCGGGAAAATGCTGGTCCGAATCTGACCGATGGGAGGGGGCTGAATGAGCCCCCTCCCGGGTCAGAATCTCAATCGCGCCAACGGTTGTTGAGGAAGGCGTCGTCGTCCTCGTCGTCTTCCACCGGACGCGGGCGGCGCGCCGGACGACGCGGCGCCTCGCTCCGCAGCGCGGGCTGATTCGGAGTCACCGCGAACGGGGACGCCGAACCGGGCTCGTTGCCGAACTCGTCGGAATCGAACGCCGAGGGCGGTTCGGTGCTCGGCCGGTCCGTGCTCCACCCGGACTTGGTCTTGCGCTTCCCCATCTCCCGCCGGTGCTGGACGTACCGTTCGGCCGCCTGCACCTGCTTGGTCATGTACTCCTGGGACTGCGCCTTGATCTCCTCGGCCTTCTGCTCGCGCAGTGCCCTGCGGTCGGCCTGCTCCCGGACCAGCGCGTCCAGTTCGGCCTTCATCGCGGCGGTTTCGCTCATGCGTGCCTCCTACCTGGTCCGGATGATCGGCGCGTCGTCGTCATCGTCGAGTGAACCAGTGATCCGGCTGGCAGGCTCCGCGAGGTTGTCGAAGACCGCGCCCTCCACGCGGTACGCCGCGCGCCGCTCGGTCTCGCCGCCTCCGCCACCGCCGCCGTGGCCGCCGCCCATCGCGCCCATGCCGGGCATCCCGGAGCCGCCGGACTGACCCGGTTGACCGGAGTGGTCACCCGCGGGCTGCGAGAACCCGCCGCCGGTGTGGGTGCCGGCTACGGGCGTGTTGTCGACGCCGACCATGGGCGCGCCGTGCAGCGGAGCACTCGGAGCGCCGGCGGGCACGCCCGGACCTCCGCTGTGCGACATCTCCGGACCTGGACCGCCCTCAATCGGATGTCCAGGAGCCCCGCTCGGTACGCCGTGGTGCAACGGCTGGGCCGGACCGCCCGCGTGGTGCCCTGGGGCGTCCGAACCCGAGGTCCCGGGGCCGCCTCCGGCCGGATCCCCTGCTGGGTATCCGCCCAGCGGGTCGCCGGTGTGCGAGATCTCCGGACCCGGGCCGCCCTCGATCGGATGCCCGGGGTGGCTGCTGGGCGAGGCGCCGCCATGCCCGTTGCCGTCGGGCCCCTTGTGGTCACCGCCGGGACCGTCGCCCGCGTGATGCCTGCCGGTGCTGTCGCCGGGCATCTCCGGACCATGGTCGATCGGACGCGTGTGCTGCGGCTTGTCTTCCTCGCCGAGCGTGTACGTCGTCGGGTTGCCCTTGCCGTCGTCGACCGTGACGACAGTCGGCCCGTTCGGCCCGTCCGGACGCTCCGCGGTGATCTTCGTGTCGCCGTCGCGGAGGTGGATCTTTCCGTCCGGACCGGGGTGGTGGACCTGGTCGCCGTGCTGGCCGGCTCCGCCGTCGTGCGCGGACTTGTCGTCGGACCAGTCGATCTTGAAGTCCTTGACGTTCCCGGAGCCCTCGCCGATCTTGATGTCCATCTTGCCGTCGTGGTCCGGCTCGGACATTTCGAAGGTCTTGTCGCCCTGCTTGACCTTCAGGACATCGCGGCCGTCCTCGTCGGGCTTGCCGTCGTGGTTCTTGTCTTCACCCGGCTTGCCGTCGTGCCCCTTGCCGTCGTCGTCGGGCTTGCCGTCGTGATTCTTGTCCTCACCCGGCTTGCCGTCGTCGTCCGGCTTGCCGTCGTGGTTTTTGTCCTCGCCGGGCTTGCCGTCTTCGCCGCCGGGACCGCCGTCGGCGGGGTCGGTCTTGATCGGCGGGCCGTCCACCGGACCGCCGCCGCCGGAACCGCCGCCGCCCTTGTCGCCGGGGCTCTTGTCGTCGCCGGGAACCTTGTCGTCAGGGCCCTTCCCGTCCGGACCCTTCCCGTCTGGGCCTTTGCCGTCGCCGGTCGAACCGGGTTCGCCGCCGCCGGGTCCGCCGAGGGAGCCGCCGCCGTGGCTGCCCTGCGAGTCCTTCTTCAGCGCGTCCATCGCGGCCTCGGCCTTTTGCTTGGCCTCCGCCTGCGCCTTCTGCTTGGCCTCTTCCTCGGCCCGCTGCTTCGCCTCTTGCTCGGACTGGCCGTGGTCCCCGCCTCCGGAACCGCCGCCGGAACCGCCGCCCGACGGGCCACCCGAACCCGACCCTCCGGAACCGGAACCGCCGGGATCGGTCTTGATCGGCGGGCCGTCCACCGGACCGCCGCCGCCAGTCCCGCCGCCGGGACCATCGCCCGAGCCGCCGCCGAGGGGGCCGCCACCAGGCGAATCCGACGGAACGTCGAGGTCGGGAACCTTCCCGCCGCCCCCGCCGGAACCACTGCCGGACCCGCCGCCCGAACCGGAACCGCCGCCGGTGCCGCCCCCAGTGCCGCCGCCGAAGCCACCGCCGGAACCGCCGGGGTGGTCGCCCTGCGGCGTGTCCGAACCGGATCCGCCACCGGATCCGCCGCCATAACCGCCGCCGGGACCACCCTGGCCCCCGCCGTAGTTGCCGGAACCGCCCTGGCCACCGCCGTAGCCGCCGTTGCCGCCAGGCCCCTGACCGCCGCCGCCAGGCCCGCCGCCGCCAGGCCCGCCGCCCGGCCCACCAGGACCGCCGGCGCCACCAGCCCCGCCGGCCCCGCCGTCCTTGGCGCCCTCGAACTTGTTCTTGATCTTGCCCATTTCCTTGTCAAGGGCGTCGTACGCCTTGTCGACGAGGTCCTTGGCGTCCTTGCAGGCCTTCTCGAACCCCTTGTAGATGGTGTCCCACATGTCGGGGTTGAACTGGTTCATGATCCACTGCTTGGCGAGGTCCTTGCCGTGGCTCTGGATCTCGTCGTCGTTGCAGCAGCCCTGGTCGTTGAGGGTGTCGACCAGGTTGGTGCCGAAGTTGTAGTCCATCCAGCCGGCGATCTGCGCCAGGTCGTCGACACTGCCGTGCTCGCCGTTGGCGACCGCGATGACCTTCTGCGCCATCGTGTAGTCGGCCTTGCCGACCTGGTCGCGGTACAGGGCGATGACCTGGTCGGCCTTCCCCTTGCACAGGTCGAACAGCGTCTTCGTGGTGTGCAGCGTCGCTTCGCTGGCGTGGCTGAGGTCCTCGCCCAGCTTCGCGGCCTTCTTCTGGATGCTCTCGTTGTACCGGTCCGACGCCGCGTCGGCTCCCGCGCCGGTCCAGGTCCCGAAGAGGGTGCCCAGTTCGGTTCCGGTGTCGGTCAGCGTCGACTTCACGGTTTCCGAGCCGTGCTTGAAATGCATGGCGTCGTTGATGAAACCCTCGAAGCTGATCCCGCGCTGCTCGTCGAACGGACCGCGGATGTCCTTGTCGAGGTCGAGCTTGCGGGTGTTGCCCTTGCAGTCGTCGGGAAGCTTCTCGAGCAGCCCGCCGAAGGTCTCGAACACCCGCAGCGCGGCCGCCGCGGGGTCGAAGAGTTCATCGGAAGTCTTCGTGCCGGTGGCCGCGGCGTCCTTGCCCTCGCCGGGGGCGGGCGGCTGCTTCTTGTCGAGCTCGCCCTTGCCCTTGTCGACTTCCTTTTTCTTCTCGTCCTGGTTGTAGCTGGCCTGCTGGCCCTTCTGCCGGGCCTCTTCGTAGACCTGCTCGAGCGGCGGGGCGCCGCCCGGAGCCGCGAACGGGTCGTTCGGGATGGTGATGAACGTGCGGCCGTACGACTTGATGTACTTCGCGACGTCCTTGCCCTCGTCGCCCTCGGGATTCGGGTGTTCGTGGACCCACGCCCGGAGCAGGCCGTCCTTCAGCTCCGGCGGCACCGCCGAGTTGTCGAGGAGCTTCTTGACATCCGGCCACGTCTTCGGCTTGTTTTCGTCCGCCATCAGAGGATCCCGTCGACGCCGTTGCCGGTCTTGGTGATGGCGCCGGACTGGTTGTCCTCGTTCGTGCCGTAGGCAGACCCGGCGGTGCTGATGTTCGTGCCGAACGATTCGAGCGCCTTGCTGTAGCCGGAGAGCGCGCCCCACAGCTGTTTGGTTCCTTCGAGGTACTTGTCGGCGTGCGCCTGGTGCACCCGGCCGAACTTCTCCTTGGTCAGCTCGGAGGTTTCGAGGTTCGGATTGTCGTCAAGCAGCTTCTCCGCCAGGTCGCCGATCTTCTTCGACGCCTTCGACAACGCTTCGGTTGTCGCGGTGTACCCGCCCCCACCGCTCATTTCAGTGCTTCTCCTCAGCTCGGCAAGCTGTCAGTGCCTCCGCGAGCACAACCGCCACGGATTCCACGTCGGTGAACCGATCGAGCTCGTCCAGATCGATCGACACGTCGTAGTAGATCTCCAGCGCCGCGAGAAGCCGGATCCGGCCCTTCGAGTCGATGCCGAGCTCCTCCAGCGGAGCGTCGGGCACGACGAGGGCCGGGTCGAGCCGGAAGGTGTCGCTGACGACCTTCGTGACCTCGGCGCAGTGATCACCCACGGACGCCACCGTAACGCGCCTTGGCGGCGGAGCGGGCGACCTTTCCGCTGGAAGTGCGCGGAAGTCCGCCAGAAGGGACCAGGTGTACCGCACGGAGCGTGAGATCGTGCTCCCTCGACACCGCTCGCAGCACGGCCCTGGTCACGTCCTTGACCTCGGCTTCCGCTCCGCGAGCCCATTCCGCGACCACCATCGCGCCCTCGCCCTGTTCGTCGGCGACCCCGAACGCCGCGACCCGGTCACGCCGGATCGCCGGGTGTGCCTCGCCCGCCGCCGCCTCGAGGTCCTGCGGATGGAAGTTGCGGCCGTCGACGACGATCAGGTCCTTGAGCCTTCCGGTGACGTAGAGATCGCCGCGGTGGAACACGCCGAGGTCGCCGGTGCGCAGCCAGCCGTCGAGCCCGTCGAGGACGCCGCCGAACGAGCCCGCGTCGCCGCGACCCCAGTAGCCGGACGCGACGTTCGGGCCGTGCACCCAGATCTCGCCGACCTCGCCTTCGGGCTGCTCGTGTCCGTCGTGGACGATCCGCACGAGCTGCCCGACCGGCCGTCCCACCGACATGACCGGCTGGCCGTCCGGCGTTTCGACGGCGCGGCCCTGGGCAAGGGCTTCCCGGTCGAGCATCGCGCCGCGCGGCCCTTCCTCGCCCGCGCTCGCGACGTAAACCGTGGCCTCGGCCAGCCCGTACGACGGCCGATGCGCCTCGGCGCGGAACCCGTGCGGGCCGAACACCTCGTGGAACCGCTCGACCGTGCGCGGCCGGACCGGCTCGGCTCCGTTGAGCGCGACCCGGACGTCCGACAGGTCGAGGTCGTCCTCCGCGCCGACGTCAGCGGCCAGGTCGTAGGCGAAATTCGGGGCCGCGGTGAAGACGGCCGGATAGTCCGAGAGCTGGCGCAGCCACCGCTGCGGCCGGTGCACGAACTCCGCCGGCGACATGAACACCGACCGCCCGCCGACGTAAACCGGCAGGCACAGCAGCTGGATCAGGCCCATGTCGTGGAAGAACGGGATCCAGCCGGCACAGGTCGTCCGCTCGTCCGAGGCGTAGGCCTGGCTGGCCTGCCAGCAAGCCGCGACGATCGCCCGGTGCGGGATCACCGCGCCCGCCGGTTCGCGCGTCGATCCCGACGTGTACTGCAGGTAGGCGGGGCTTTCCGGATCTACGCGGACCGGGTCGGCGCCCGGTCCGGACAGTTCGTCCACCACCACGAGGTCGCCGGGATCGCTGAACTCGCGCACCTTCGCCGCGACGGCGGACGACGTCGCCCACACCCGCGCGCCGGAATCGGCGAGGACCCCGGAAAGCCGGTCGGACTGCGCGCGATTGCCGGGCAGCATCAGGGGAACGGCGACCATCCCGGCGGCGAGCGCACCGAAAAACGCCAGTGGATAAGCGAGTTCCTGTCCGGCGAGGATCGCGACGCGTTCGCCCGGTTCCGCGACCCGGCGCAATTCCCCGGCCACGATCCGGACCTTGGCGGCGAATTCCGTCCAGGTCAGGGTGTGCTCGACGCCGCGGTGGTGATCTTGGTGGGTGAACAGCGGCCGTTCGTCGTCCGCGCGGGCGAACAGCCGGTCCACGATCGAGTCGCGCATGACCTCGTCAGGCACGCTCGCAGACGTCCGGGACACGCAGCGCAACCTACTCGACTTCGCGACCGGCCCGCGAGCCCGGGCACGGAGAATTCACTCGCGTACCTTGGCGGCTCGGGATTCCAGATAACGTCGCTCCGCGATACTCGCCGTCGCCTTCGCGGCCAGCCGGTAGTTCTCGTACGCGCCAGGCAGATCCCCGGCTTTCTCCAGCAAATGCGCCCGCACCGACAGCAGCCGGTGATGCCGCGCTATCCGTTCCTCACCGTCCAATGTGGACAACAGCGTGAGCCCGGCCCGCGGCCCCTCCGTTTCGGCGAGCGCGATCGCCCGGTTCAACGTCACCACCGGATTGGGCGCGATCCGTTCCAGGATCAGGTAAAGCGCGTGCACCTGCCGCCAGTTGGTCTCGTCCGCGGTGGCCGCGTCGGCATGCGTCGCGGCAATCGCCGCTTGCAGCTGATACGGGCCGAGCGCCGGACCGGCCAGCGACGCTTTCGCCAGCTCAGTGCCCTCCTCCAGCATCGCGCGATCCCACGTCGTGCGGTCCTGATCGGCCAGCGGAACCAGGTCGCCGGACGGCGTCGTTCGGGCCGTGCGGCGGGCATGGGTCAGCAGCATCAACGCGAGCAGACCGGTCACCTCGCTGTCGTCCGGCAGTCGCGCGTGCACCATCCTGGCCAGCCGAATCGCCTCGTGCGCCAGGTCGGCGCGGTGCAGATCGCTGCCCGACGACGCGGTGTAGCCCTCGTTGAAAATCAGGTAGAGCACCTGCAGCACGACGTTCAGCCGCTCCGGTTCCGCCGAACCCGGGAACGAGCTGCCCGCCGCCTTGATCCGCTGTTTGGCACGGCTGATCCGGGCAGCCATCGTGCCCTCCGGCACCAAAAACGCGCGGGCGATCTCAGCCGTCGTCAGACCGCCGACCGCGCGCAGGGTCAACGCGGTCTGCGACGCCGGGGTCAGCGCCGGATGGCAGCAGAGGAACAGCAAGAGCAGCGTGTCGTCGGTGTCGGGCACCTCGGGCGCGGCCTCGGCGGCGTTCGCCAGCTCGCGCTCGCGGCGCGCCTGGTCGCTGCGCAACTGGTCGACATAGCGCCGGGACGCGACCGTCGACAGCCAGCCGCGCGGATTGTTCGGCACGCCTTCGACCGGCCATTGCCGAGAAGCCGCGAGGACCGCCTCTTGCACGGCGTCCTCGCAGCCCTCGAACTGGCCGTACCGGCGCACCAGCATGCCAAGGACCTGCGGCACGAGCTCGCGCAGCAGGTCCTCGACGGAGGGAGCGGTCACGCGTCCAATTGTCCTTCCGAGAACATCACCTGGCGCACCTCGACGCCGAGCCCCTCGATCGCGGCGTCCGGGACCTGCGCGGCCAGCTCGATCGCCCGCTCCTTGCTCTCGACGTCGATCAGGTAGTAGCCGCCGAGGAACTCCTTGGACTCGAGAAACGGCCCGTCGGTCACCACCGGCTGCCCGTTGCGCACCGACACGACCGCGGCCTGCGACGGGTCGGCGAGCGCCTGTGCGGCGATCAGCTCGCCGGACTTCTTGGTCGACTCCATGAACGCGGTGACGCCGTTGCCGAGGGCTTCCTTCTCCTCGTCGGTCAGCGCGTCGAGAACGGACTGGTTGATGTGCAGGCTGATCAGGAACTTCATCGTCGTGCTCCTCGTGGTTTCGGGGTCTTTCGCGGAGTGGTCGGAGGCGCGGGCGGGTTCTGGACATGGACCTTATGTGACGCGCGTCACCATGATTCCGGGCGCACTATGAACGGCATGGAGACCGACGCCTGGGCCGCGCTGGCGAGTCCGTTCGTGGAAGGCGCGTACGCGACCGTCAAGGGCCGAGTCCGCACGTACGTCCTGCATCAGCAGCTCCTGACGCACCTGCCTCCGCCGCCGGCGACGGTACTCGACGTCGGCGGCGGGGCCGGACATCAGTCGTTTCCGTTGGCACGCCTGGGTTACGACGTCGTGCTGTTGGACTCGTCGGACGCGATGCTGTCGAAGGCGGAACAGCGCCTCGCTTCGGAATCAGCTGAGGTTCGCGAGCGCGTCCAGCTGGTGCGCAGCCGCGGCGAGGACGCGGTCGCGGCGGTCGCGGGCCAGAAATTCGACGCGGTGCTGTGCCACGGCGTGCTGATGTATGTGGACGATCCTGTGCCGATGATCGACGCGTTGTGCGCCTGCTCGGCACCGGGCGGGATCGTCTCGGTGATGGCGCTCAACGCCGAGACCTTGGCCGTCCTCCCCGCGCTGGAAGGGCGGTGGAGCGACGCGCTGACGGCGTTCGACGCGCAGGGCGAGCGAGGCGTCCTCGGCGTGGACACGCGCGCCGACACGGTCGCCGGGTTGTCGCAGCTGCTCATCGGACAGGGAGCCGAACCTCTTGCCTGGTACGGGGTTTGGCTGTTCGCCGACTGGATGGACCTGGATGTAGACGAGAGCCGGATCGGCGAGATCGCGGAGGTCGAACTGGAGGCCGCGCGACGAGATCCGTACCGGCGGCTCAGCCGGGTGTTCCATGTCGTCGCGCGGGCCTGATCTGTCCTATTTGGACGAGTCCCAGAACTCCGCGAGGACGCGCGCGCCCTGGACCGGGTCCTGCGTCATCCACCAGTGCCCGAGCCCCTCCAGCACCGCGACCTTCGCCCCGGCCCGCGCGGCCGCGCGGCGGCGTTGCTCGTCCGTGCCGACGAAGTGGTCCCCGGTCGCCAGCACGACGAGCCCCGGACGCTCGGCCGCGCGTTCGAGATCACGGCCGGCCTCCGCGAGCGCCGGCTGCGCCGCGGACCGGTAGAGCGGCAGCACCGCGCGGGCCATGTCGTCGTTCATTCCTTCGGCGACCTTGGCGGCCACCGCTTCGTGCATTCCGCCGCCGACCAGGCGCGCGGCCCGGGCTTCCACCGGCGCACCGAACATCGCCGCGACGGATTCCTCGCCGACGCCGGGTTGCTGCCACCCCTGGGCGAGGTCGTGCCAGACGTAGTCCTGGTCGAACGCGCCGGCCGCGTCGCTGACCCAGGTGCGCACCAATTCCGGACGGGCCATGACTGCGTTGACCACGTGCGCGCCGCCCCAGTCGTGGCCGACCAGGTCGACCGGTTCGGGGAACTTTTCCAGCTCGGCGATCAGCCAGTCGCGGTACTCGACGGCCGTCGCGCCGAACCCCTCCGGCCACGGCGCGCCGAACCCGGGCGGCGACAGGCACACGGTCGGCCGATCGCCCAGCTCGGCAAGCAGGCGCTCCCACACCGCGGCGGTTTCCGGATTGCCGTGAACGAAAACTGCGGTCATCGGACTTCCTCCCTCTCGTCACTCCCACTCTACGCATACTTGCTTGTCAGCTGGCAAGTATGTTGTAGAGTTACTTCCCGTGACCACGCCCCGCCGCACTCAACAGGAACGCCGCGACCAGGCCTCGGCCGCTTTGCTGGAAGCCGCCGCCGAACTGGTCGTCGAGGAAGGCGTACGCGCCGTGACCTTGGCGCGCGTCGGCCAGCGGGCCGGATACAGCCGTGGCCTGGTCACCCACCACTTCGGCGGGAAACAGGCGTTGCTGGAACAACTCGCCCGCACCACGCAGACCGGTTTCGTCCCCGGTCTCGACACCCAGCCACCCGGCCTTGACCGGCTGCTGCGGCTGATCGACGGCTACCTCGCCCGGCTCAGCGAACCCGACGTGCTGAGCCGCGCTTTCCTCGTGCTGTGGGCGGAATCGATGACCGCACCGGAACTCGCCCCGATCTTCCGCGAACGCGACACCGCCTTCCGCGACGACCTGCGTCAGGAGATCGCCGCGGGTATCGCTGAAGGCACCATCCGCGCCGACATCGATCCGGAGCAGATCGCCGTCGCCATCGTCGGGCAACTCCGCGGCATCGCACTGCAATGCCTGCTCGACCCGGCCGCCGTGGAGCCGACCGAGCTGTGCCGCTGCGCCGTTGAAGTGTGGAAACGGGCACTGTCCTAGAGCTGCGTCGCGCCGCCAATTCCGTACCCATGGTGCAGGTGGCGCCGAAGGCCAGGAACAACATCGCCGCCGCGACCTCCTCCGGCGCACCGAAGCGGGACATCGGATTGTCCGCGGCCATCTGGGCTTTCGTCGATCGCGAACAGGGATCGCCCTTGCCAGATCGTGGTCGCCGGCCGAGCAGGCGACGAGAACCCCTTGCTGCCGGACGTTCACCGGGCAGCGATCCGGCATTTTTCGGCTTGAACTGCGCATTCTTGGGTTCTATAGTAATTGCGTCTAGAGCATTAATGTCTAGTCGGCTTCCGCATTTCGGAGAACGTCACACAGACAGTGAGTGATCAGCTACTTTGTTAGCTGTCTGCATTTGATGACACCGAACATGGGGAGGGCTTCGCGTGTGGGAGGACGTCGAGTTCTCGATCTTTCATCCGTGGGAATCCCAGCCCCGCCAGGGCGGGTTCTCGCTGGACGCGGACGTCGCGAAGGAAATTCTGCACGAGCTGCGCGGGTACCAGGACCGGCTGCTGGCAATGCAGCGCAAAGTCACTGCGTTGTGCGCCATGAAGCCGCCGTCGAAGGACCCGTCGACCTTGGCGATGCATGTCGCCATGGTCGGTGACGGAACCGGGAAACAGGGAGCGTTCTCCTACGGAAGCAAGCACATCGACCTGCAACTGTCGTACGTCACCGAACTGATCGACCGCATCCGAAAGGCACTGGCCGCGATCGGCGAGAGCGATCAGGACCAGGCCAAGTCCATCCAGAACACCGCCCCCAGCCCCGGCGCCCAAGGAAACTTCGGATGAACCCGCGCACGATCCTCGCAGTGCTCAGCGTCGCCGTCGTCGCAGTCGCCTGCTCGACGCCCACCGACGGCACCGCGGGGCCGGCCACCACGTCGTCAGGTCCGTCGCTGCCCTACGGCGGTGCCCCGAAAGTCGAGAACCCGCTTCCCGACAACGCTCTTTCCGGCGACCCGTGCCAGGCCCTCACCCCGGAACAACTCACTTTTCAACTCGGCTCCGCGGTAACCGGGAAACCCGACACCGTCCCCACTCGCGCCTGCGATTGGACCAGCCCGGACACCCACAGTTTCATCGGCTTGTCCTTCTTCCCCAAGAGCAACGACGGCCTCAGCAACGTTTACGCCAACGTCCGGCCGCAGATGAAGCGCTTCGACGTTCTTCCTCCCATCCAGGGCTTCCCGGCAGTCGCCTACAGCGTCAGTCCCGGACCGAATTCCAATAGCTGCGATGTCAACGTCGGTGTCACCGATCAGCTTTCCTTCGCGGTCGAGGCGTCTCCAGGTGAAACCAAGCGCGGCAAGATCGATCCTTGCCCGCTCGCGGCGTCGGTGGCCGACAACGTCATCACCACGCTGAAGCGGAAAGCCGGCCGGTGACATGAAGTTCTGGGAGCCGATCAAGCACTACCTCGACCAGCACCAGGAGTTGACGGTGCCCATCGAGGACATCGTCCAAGAAGTACAGGCCTCCGATCCCAGCAGCTGGCACGACGGCGCGGCGACCGCGCGCGAACTGGCCAGCGAGCAAGAGACGATGAGCCAGGACTTGTCCGGGACGATGACGAAGCTGGAATCGTGCTGGAGCGGGCAGGGTGCCGACCTGGTGAGCGAGCGGCTGCGCCAGATCCGCGCCTCGGCGGTCGATGCGCAACATGCCTTCGCGGCCAACGAAAACACGCACGCCACCGGCATCGCCATGCACGAAAACCTGCGGAATCAGCTGACGTCGATCCCGCCCGCGCCCACCGCCAGCCCGACGCCCGCGATCGGGCTGATGAACGCGGACGTCATGTCCAAGCTCATCGAGCACGACAGCGCGCAGCAGAAAAACCTTGACACGTACGAGAAATTCACCTCGGACAGCCAGGGCAACACCCAGCAGCTTAAGGTCGACTACGGCACGATCGGCGCTTACGACGGCGGCGACGTCACCATCCAGCAGCATCCCTCCACCGAGCCGAAGCCCCAGCCCGGACCGGCCGCTCCCGGCGATCAGCCTCACGCACCGGGCGGCGTCGGCACGACATTCAGTCCCGGAACTGCCCACACCAGCACTTCACCGCACAGCAGCTCAGCCGGGAACACACTGCCTGGCAACGGAAACGACCACACCAGCACCTCCGGCTACACGCCGTCTGCCTCGGGTTCGGACGTGGACACCCCGTGGCGCGGCGGAACAAGAACCCCTCCGGTACCGGGCGCGGGGAACGAATTCGGTGTCACGCCCATCAGCGGACCCGGCGACGGACGTCTCGGCGGCATCTCAGAACGCCTCGGCGGTGGTCCCGGACGGCCTGGCAGCGGCTCCGGACGGTCCGGCGCCGAGGGTGGCCCCGGACGCCAAGGAGCCGGCAAACCCGGCGGCAGTTCGGGACGGCTGGGTGGTGAGGCAGGCCCGCGCTCCGGAGCGGGCGCGAGCGAAGGCGCGGCTTCCCGGGTCGCCGGGGAACGCGGTGCACCCGGCGGAAAGGGCCTGTCCGGCGCGGCGGCGCCCGGGGCCCAACGTGGCAAGAAAGAAGAAGACGAGGAGCATGAACGCAAGTACGTTCTTGATGTAGACCTCTTCGCCGGCGAGGGCACCGCCGTCGACCCCGAAACCGGCATGCGTCCGACCCCGCCGACGCTCGGGGCGTAAGGACCGCTGCCACAGCGACCCGTCGGTCAGCCAGATCCCGGCAGCGGTCACCGGGGAGCGACGACAGCCGCGGTCCCCGTGCCCCGGTTCCGCCTCGCCGCCGTCGACAAACACGTCCAGGCAAGCGGATTCCGCCTCGCTGCTGTCAACAAACACTTCCCCGCGAGCAGGTTCCACCCCGCAGCCATCAACAAACGCCGACCCCACGACCCGGATCCACCCCGCAGCCGCCAACAAACGCCGACCCCACGACCCGGATCCACCCCGCAGCCGCCAACAAACGCCGACCCCACGACCCGGATCCACCCCGCAGCCGCCAACAAACGCCGACCCCACGACCCGGATCCACCCCGCAGCCGCCAACAAACGCCGACCCCACGACCCGGATCCACCCCGCAGCCATCAACAAACGCCGTCCCCACGACCCGGATCGGCCCTGCGGCCGTCAGCAAATGCCGTATCCGCGACCCAGCCCGCCCGCGCCGCCAACAGACACCGACCCCACGGACCCGGTTCCGCCCCGCCGCGGTCAAGCGGCGAGGCGGAACTCCCCCTCGCGTGGCACTCCCCTCCCAGCAGCGCTTCCGCAGAAGCGCTGCCCCGACGGCTCGGCCCCTCGAACGTCACCCCTCCAGCGCCGTTCCCCAACGGGCCGCCTCATTCGGCCGCCCTCGCAGGGTCGTTGGCCTCAGCCAGGATCCGCGCCCGGCTCAAGCGGCCATTCCTCCGAGGGCGTGGCGCACCAGCATCCGTCCCCTCAAACGGATCTGCTGGAGCAACCGGTCATGCACCACCCGCGAAACGCCGCCCCTCCAACGACGCCCTCGCAGACGGCCCCTCACCAACACTGCTCTCGAAACAGGGTTACCGCCCTCGACGGCTGCCCCCGACACAGCCGCCCTCCGGCAATCCTTCACACAGCTCGGCGTCCCGAGCGGCACGACCCCTCAGACGTGCCGCCCGCAAATACCGCGTTCTCTCGGAAACGTCAGACCGCGAACGCCGCGGCCTTCCGCGCGAGCACCGCGTTCTTGCGCGCCCGAACGGCCCGGTTGGCCCCGGGCAGCCACTGCACCACGAGCACCGCCAGCAGGCTCAGCACCGCGATCGCGTCGAAGGCGTTCAGCAAAGCCGGGTTCAGGTCGATCAGGTCACGCAGGCCGAGACCGATGCCGAAGACCGCGAACACCGTCAGCACCACCCGGGCCCAGTTGTGCGCGGCGAGCACCATCGCGGCCGACACCAGCGTCACCAGGCCGATGACCAGCCAGATCGCCGCGCGGCTGGTGAAAGACGGCATGGCGATTCCGGTCAGGTCGTCGACCGTGAGCAGGCCGCGCGAGGCCAGATCGTGGCCTTCGCTCTGCAGGTATTCCTGCACTGCGGGCCGGATCAGGCCCTCGCCCTGCACCAGCACCATCGCACCCCACAGCAGCCCGCTGAGCGCGCCGAGCAACCCCAGCCCCCCGCCGATGGTCAGGGTGCGGGAGCGTCGCGCGCCGGTGGAACTGTACGAACTCACTTCTGTCGAACTCCTTGGATCAGCATATCGAATCAAGCGTCACGGAGTTTCCCGCCGACCGCTTGCGCCGTCCACTGGTTCGGCGATATTATCTTCAGATTTTTTTAACTGGCCGCGAGATCAGGAACGCCGGGTTAGGCTCGCGGGCGTCCGCGAAGAGAATGAGAAGGCGAGTCCTGCCCGATGTCCGCACCCAGCCCGTTCCGGTCGCCGTCGTTCAACGTGCTCAGCAGGCTCCTGCGGTCGTCACCTGCACTGCTCGACACGACGTTCGACCAGTTGCGCACGCTGATCACGGTCGCGGAAACCGGAACCGCCCTCGCCGCGGCCCGTACGCTCGGCCGCGACCAATCCAGTGTGCAAAAACAACTCGACACTCTCAACCGCAATTTCTCGGAATTGTGCGGCGAACCATTGTTGCACCGCCAAGGGCGCGGTCGTGACGTCCTTTTTACCGACACCGGGCGCGCCGTCGCACAGCAAGCTCGCCGCACTCTCACCGAATGGCTGGACACCATTCACGAATGCCGGCGCGAACTCGGCGGAACGCTCACCGTCGGCGCGACTCGCTACACCCTCGGCAGCCTCGCGCACGCCGGCGATCTCGTGGCCGAGCAGTTCCGTGCCCGCGACATCGAGCTCAACGTGGTGCACGTGCGCACCAAAGACCTCATCGACCGGCTGCTGGCCAAGGACGTGGACCTGGTGTGCGGCAGCGTCGTCACGACCAGCGCGCTCGACTCGGTCGACGTGCTCGAATGGCGGCGCAGCGGACTCGGCATCGTGACCAATATGGACACTCCGAAGCCCGGGGAGTCCGTCGCCACCAGCCAATTGCCGACGCTTCCGCTCGTCGTGCCCAGCGGCGGCGTGATCAACGACTTTATGCACGGCTGGTTCGGCTCCGACTACCGCAACCGGCTCGACATCGTAGCCGAGATCGACTCCGCGCAATACGGATTCGAACTGCTCCGTTCGGGTCTCATCCGCGGCTGCATGCTCGTCACCCAAGGACTCGGCGAGGCCGCGGGAGAAAACCGCCTGCACGCCGCCTCCGGATTGCGCACAATCGGCCTCGTCGACGACATCGAGCCGAAACTCGAACTGCTCGTCGGTGTGTTCGCCCGGCGCGGCGAACGATCCTCGTACCCGGACAGCCATCCGCTCAACCTGCTCTGGAACGCACTGCAGCAAGCAGGAGAGGCGTCCTGGCTCGAAGACGACCGCTGAACCGCACCGAAGCGCCGACCAGGCCCGAACCGCCGAGCCACACCGAGGAGCTGATCGGCACCGAACCACCGAGCCGCACCACACCGCGAGCAACGCCGAGCCCGAACCAGCTCCGAACCGCCTAGCCGCACCACACGCCGAACACCGCCGAGTCCGAATCAGCCTCGAACCGCTGTGCCGCACCACTCCGCGAACACCGCCGAGCCCGGATCAACAGCGCACCGGGGCAGCAGCACACCGGATCAGCAACGCCCTGAGCCAGCACCGAAGCAGGATCAGCCCGGGCCACAGCAACCACCCTCAGCCGACCTCCTCGATCTCCACCCGGTCCGGATAAAACGCGACGTGCCCCTTGATCGGAGCCACCGCGTCGTACGGGTCCTCGTACACCCACACCGCGTTCTCGCCGTCCGGCACCGCGGCGAGGCTGTAGTAGGAAGCGTCACCCTTGTACGGGCAGTGCGTGCGGTGCTCGGTGGGCGACAGCATCGCCAGGTCGACGTCCTCCAGCGGGATGTACTGCACCGGCGGATAGCTGGCCTCGCGCAGCACCTGCGCGCGGGTGGTGTCGGCGATGGTCTTCTCGCCTGCCTTGACCACCACCCGCGCGGGGTTGGGCTCAACGGTGATCGGGTGGTCCGGCCCCGGGATCAGCTTGTCGGGCATGGTTCTCCTCCTCCGCGCAACGGAAGCGGTGCGCACTCCCAACACTAGGCCGGACCACCGACAAAATCAGGCGTCGGCGAGGTCAGACGCCCGCGACCTGCGAGATCCAGCTGCGGTACCGCGTGATGTTGGTGTACGCGGTGCTGCTCTGCCGGTCGCTGGTCGACGCGACGCCGACCTGGCGTCCGGACGCGAACATCGGGCCGCCCGAGTCGCCGCCTGCGGTGATGCCGTCGCCGTAGGTCGCGCACACCGCGACGCCGCCTTCGTAGTCGCTGCACGACGGCGTCGTGACGCGCACGTTGGCCACCTTCAGGTACCGCGACTGGCAGTTGATCTCCGAACCGCATCGGCTCGTCGCGCCCCAGCCGTACACCTGCACCGTCTGCCCGGCGCGGACGTCGGTCGAGGTGCCCAGCGGCGAGTACGTCGCGTTCACCGAGCTGGACAGCCGGACGATGGCCAGGTCAGCCGCGCCCGGGTAGCGCGTGATCGCGGCACCGGTCGCCATCGTGCCGCCGCTGCTCTGGTCGAGGCTGCCGATACGGAAGGTGTAGGTCCCGCTGGAGGCGACGCAGTGCTTCGCGGTGAGGATGTACTGCGGCGCGATGATCGTGGCCGTGCAGTTCTGCTGCCCGTTCACGAACAGCCGCGCGGCCCACGGGGCGTTGGAGGCGTAACCGCCGCCGATGATCGCCGGGGTCGAGGTCGGCCCGCTCGAAGCGGCGGCCTGACCGGCGAATCCGGCTAGGCCAAGCGCGGTAGCGAGCACGAGCAAACAGGTGCGCAAACGCATGGTCTCTCGTTTCTGCGGCTTCGTCGCCGCGGTTCCGGTGGGGACGGGCCCTCGATCATCAAGCCCGCGCCCACGAACCAGAACCGGCGAAAGTAGCCGGGGACCACCTGTTCTTCTGCCGCCACCGCCGCTACGGACAGTTCCGCGTACTGTTCCCCGACCAGCGGCTCAAGCGACCCTGGTCCGGCGCAGCCAGTACAGGCCGATCACCGGAAGCACCAGCGGGATGAACAGGTACCCCTGTCCGTACACCGACCAGACCGTGGCGTCCGGGAACGCCTGCCGGTCGAAAATGCTCAGGGTGCCGACGGTCAGCACGCCCAGCAGCTCGACCGTGCACGCGGCGAGCGCGATCCGCCACCACGTCCGGCCGCCGCGGGCGAGAGCGATCGTGGCCAGGATGTAGACCAGCGCGGCGAAGGCCGACAGCACGTACGCCAGCGGCGCCTCGTGGAATTTCGTGCCGATCTGCACGCCCGCCCGCGACGTCGCGGCGAGCGCGAAGATGGCGTACACCGCGACCAGGATCCGGCCGGGGCCGGTGGCCGTCTTACGCGCTTGCTCCACTCCACACCTCGTTCAGTCGCAGCACCATCACCGGAATGGCCAGGCAGGCGATGCCGAGCACGACCGTGCTCGACCGGCTCTGCTCGGCGAGCGCCCACGCCGCGCCGACCGGCAGCACGACCAGGCAGCCGATCAGATAGGCCAGATAGGTCGCGAGGCTGCCCGGGTGGTGCCCGCCGACGAGCAGCACGATCCCGATCACGAGCTGGGCTACCAGCAGCGCCTCGATCACCGCGAGCGCGACGAGCAGCGGGGTGTCCGGGAGCTTCTTGCGCGCCGCCTGGACGAAACTCCACAGCGCGACGAGCGCGGCGCATCCAGCGACCGCTATCGCGAACCCGACGATCACCCGTTCCTCCTTCTGCCCGCCGGCCTCAACGTACCCGCCTCGCTTGCCGACCCGGACGGGCGAGGGGCCGACGGCGTGGCCGGGGCCACGTTCACCGGAACGGGTCGCTGGCATTCCGTCAATTCCCGAATGCCACGGAAATCCCGCTCGACCGGGCGACGGTAACTCACTCTCGGTTCGCCGGTGCCGGATTTATCCTCGCCCCGCCCGGGTCCGCCGAACGCTGAAATGGCGGATTGGCGCGACGCCGAAGCTGTGCGGGAATGGTTTCCGTCGCCGGAGAACCGGAGAAGCGCACACGCGGAAGGATCCACTTTTATGAACGTCCGGCACGAGGCATTCTGCCTCGCCGATCCGTGGTTCTTCGACCGCCGACGGGAAATATCCGCCGACGACCTGGTCGCGCCACCTTACGGTCCACAGTGGACAGAAGAGGAGCGCGACCATTGGCGCTACCTCCATCCATTCGACACTATATTGCCGGAACAAGGCTGGGCCGTAGAGATTTCCGCCGCCCCCGGCAACGCCGACCGAGTACTGGACCGCGTTCGCGAGTACTGCCGGAGCGCCCGGCTGCACCACCGGCACCTGCGTTCCCGTTCGATTTTCCTCGATCGCAATGCCGAATATCCGACCACCGGCGGAACCGGTGCGCTGGCCACTATTTATCCTCCGGACAATAGCGCGCTCGAGCGGATCCTCGACGATCTTTCCGAACTTCTCACCGGCGAGCCCGGACCGGATATCGACGGCGCGCTCCGCTGCGGAGAATGCCCGATTCACGTGCGTTACGGCGGATTCACGCCACTGTGGACCGAGCACGGCGGCGCCCGCGTACCCGCGCTGCGCAGGCCGAGCAGCGCTCTCGAACCCGCGCCGCCAGGCCCGGACTTCTCGGTGCCGAACTGGGTCCGGATTCCCGACTGCGTCGCGGAGTACACCGATGCGCCGCTGCCGCCGCACCGGGTCGCCGAGGTACTCCGCCAAGCCCACGGCACCGCCGTCTACCTGGCCGAACGCGGTGGCGAGCAGGTGCTCGTCGAGGAGGCCTGGCCCTACACCGGACTGGACAGCGACGGCGTCGACGCGGTCGCGCGACTGGAGCGCAAACACGACCTCCTCAAGCGGCTCGCCGGAATCCCCGGCATCCCGAAAACCCACGCCTACCTCGCCGGACAGCGGCACTACCTGGTGCGGGAGTACCGGCAGGGCCTGCCGCTGGACGTCTGGCTCACCCGGCATTACCCGCTCACCCGCCGCGACTGCCCCGAAGCCGACCTCGCCGCCTACCGCAAACAGGCGCTGTCCGTGCTGGCGCAAGTCGACCGGATCGTCTCCGAAGCCGCCGAACGCGGCGTCGTGCTCGAAAACCCGCACAACATCCTGGTCGACAGCTCCGGCACGGTGTCGCTGACCGGCTTCGACCGCGACGAGACCGCACTGCGGCTCCGCCTCTTCCTGCCGCTGGCCCCGCTTTACCACCTGGTGCCGGAACGCCTCCGCTGGGCCGCGGAGCTCACCGAACGCCGGTTCTCGCTGCCCGCCGGATACGCCGACAGCATCGCGCCGCACACCGAACCCGCGCACACCGAACTCGACGAACCCCGTCCCGATTGGGCCCTGGTGCGCAAGCAGATCGCCGAAGCCCTGCTCGCCTGCGCGACCCCGGAGCGCGAGGATCGGCTGTTCCCCGGCGACATCGAGCAGTTCCGCGTCGGCGGCGCGACCTTCGGCACCGGAGCGGCGGGCGTGCTGCACTCGCTGCACGTCGCGGGCGTCGGCCGCTTCCCCGAGCACGAGCAGTGGCTGCTCGACGCGATCGAGGGGGAACAGCCCAGCCGCGCGGGTTTCTACGACGGCAGCCACGGAATCGCTTACGTGCTGGAGGAGTTCGGCTACCGGAAGGCCGCCGCCAATCTCCTCGCCGCCTCGCGCGCGCTGGTGGACCAGACCGTCGGCCACGATCTCGCGAGCGGGCTGGCCGGCATCGGCCTGACCCGGCTGCACTTCGCGGCGACCCGCGGCGACAACGAATTCGGCAGGCAGGCGCTGAACATCGGCATCCGGCTCGCCGAGGCATTGGACACCGCGGAACCGCCGGGAGCGACCGCGCAGGCCGGGCTGTTGTACGGCTGGTCCGGCCCGGCGCTGCTGTTCCTGCGGCTCTACGAACGCACCGGCGAACCGGCCTGGCTGTCGTTCGCCGACCAGGCGCTGGAACGCGATCTGGAGGAATGCGTCCCGGCGCTGGACGGCTCACTGCCGGTCCGAGACGGCAACCGCGGTTCGCGGCGCGGGGCGGGCATCGGCAGCGCCGGAATCCTGATCGTCACCGAACAGCTGGCGCGATACCGCTTCGACGCGAAGGCCGCCCGTAGCCTGCCCGCGCTGCGCGTCGCGTGCCGCGGGGAGTTCGCGCTCCATCCCGGCCTGCTGAACGGACGCTGCGGGCTTGCCGCCGGACTGGCCTTCAGCAGCACGCCGGACCGGCGCACGCAGGACGCGATCGACCGGCACCTGACGCGGCTTTCCTGGTACGCGGTCCCGTTCCGCGGCGGCCTTGCCTTCCCCGGCACTCGCCTGCTACGACTGTCCGCTGACGTCGCCACCGGCGGCGCCGGAGTCCTGCGCACCCTCGCCGCGCTTCAGGACGGCATCGAACTGCTCCCGTTCCTCGGCCCGACGCCGCGGATCAGCCATTAGTCCACTGTGGACAGTTACTGTCGACAAGTCAATTCGCCGACAGTTCCACCACGCGGAACCTTGACTGAGTGTCCGGACACTTTTTGAATCACTCATTCAGCCCAGCCCGTTGGTCCGAAATCCGCAGCCAGGGCCAGGGCCTCGGAAAACGCCGGGGAAACCCGCCGCTACGTTCGGTAACCGCCGTCAAGACGGCGTCCGGCTGCTCGTTCAGCGGCACCACGAGGCCCCCGTTCGTGATAGAAACCGGGGCTGTTCCGTTCGGTGGGCCTACGAAGGGTGTATCCGAGATTTCCGTGACGAGGACCACTCGCACCCACTGGCGTGTCCGCTTCCCCGGCCGTGTCCGCACTCTCGCCGAGGGTGACCCAGGAGTTCGTGAATCATCGTGGAGAACAAGGACGATCCCGGCAAGGCGTACGACAAGTCGATCCGGAAGAGGCTGACCCGGACGGTCCTGATCCCGAGCATCACCCTGCTCGTGCTGTGGGCGGTGCTGGCGACGGCCTTCTTCATCAACGGCTTGTACGTGCGGCTCGTCGCGGGCTCGGTGCGTGACGTTTCGATCCCCGCGCTCACCGCGCTGTCGTCGCTGCAGCAGGAACGCCAGCTCGCCCTGCAGTACCTCGACAGCCCCAGCTCCGGCCCGCAGCAACTGCAGCAACAAGAGCAGGACAGCGACGGCAAGCTGAAGGGCCTGCAAGAAGCCTTCGCCGCCACCATTTCCAGCGCGCCGGACGAGATCGCCACCAAGGTCACCGCGCTGAAGGCGCAGCTCGACCAGCTGCCGGTGCTGCGTTCGCAGGTCAACTTCCGCAGCATCAACCGCGCACAGGTGAACGCTTACTACAACGGCGTTCTCGACTCCGCGGCGACGCTGTTCGACACCCAGGCACGCATCGTCCCCGACGCGACCGCGGTGCAGGGCGCGATCTCGGCGACCTCGCTGTTCCGCGCGGGCGACCTGATGTCGCGCGAGACGTCGCTGGTGTCGGCCGCTTTCTCCGGCAACACCTTCGCGCCGGACGACTTCGTCCAGTTCTCCCAGCTGGTCGGCTACTACCGCACACAGCTGGCGCAGATCTCGCCGTTCCTCGAACCGGCCGTGCGCCAGCACTACCAGCAGCTTTCGACGAGCGACGCGTGGAAACGGCTCAACGCGGCCGAAGACTCGCTGATCAAGCACGGTCCGTGGACCAGCGGCGACCAGAACAACGTCCCGGTCTCGTCGGGCGACTGGCACGCGCTGACCGCACAGGTCGCCCAAGGTCTGAACCAGCTCACCATCGAACAGGCCGACCAGGTTTCCGCCGCCGCGATCGACTCCGGGAACGCGCAGCTGCGCAACGCGATCATCGGCAGCATCGTGGCCCTGCTCGCCTCGCTGGCCGCGATCATCGTCGCGGTCCGGGTGTCGCGCTCGCTGGTCGACCGGACCCTGATGACGCGCCTGGAGCGGCTGCGCAACGACTCGCTCGACCTGGCGCGCAACCGGCTCCCGAACATCGTCGGCAGGCTCAAGAGCGGCGATCCGGTCGACATCGAGGCCGAACTGCCGAAGCTGGACCACGGCCGGGACGAGATCGGCCAGGTGGCCGAGGCGTTCAACACCGCGCAGCTGACCGCGGTCAACGCGGCGGCGAGCGAGGCGAAAGCGCGCAGCGGTGTGCACAACGTGTTCCTCGGCATCGCCCACCGCAACCAGGTGCTGGTGCACCGGCAGCTGCAGATCTTGGACGAAATGGAAAGCCGCGAAGAGAACTCGACCCAGCTGGCTTCGCTGTTCCAGCTCGACCACCTCGCCGCACGCGCCCGGCGGACCACCGAGAACCTGATCATCCTCGGCGGCAAGCAGCCCGGCCGGCGCTGGCGCAAACCGGTTTCGCTGATGGAGGTGCTGCGCGCGGCCGTCTCGGAAACCGAGCAGTACTCGCGGGTGCAGGTCGAGCAGGTGCCGGACGTCGCGATCGTCGGCACCGCGGTCGCCGACACCATTCACCTCGTCGCCGAGCTGGTCGACAACGCGACGTCGTTCTCCCCGCCCGGTTCGCAGGTCGAGGTGACCAGCCGGATGGTCGCGCGCGGCGTCGTGGTCGACGTGTCCGACCAGGGGCTCGGCATGAAGGAAGGCGTGCGCGAGTGGGCTAACGCGATGATGGCCGACGCGCCGGAATTCGACGCGATGGCATTGCGCGCGGACTCCAGCCTCGGCCTGTTCGTGGTCGCGCGGCTGGCTTCGCGGCTGGGCATCACGGTCACCTTCGACCCGTCGCGGTACGGCGGCACCCGGGCGACCGTGCTGATCCCGTCGAACCACCTGGCCGACGCGAACGCGCCCGAACCCGCGGACGAGGCCCCGGCGCTCGCCCAGGTCGGCGCGCCCGCGCAGGAAAGCGCGGCCGCACCGCGACCGGCTCCGGAAGCACCGCAGCCGACGCCGCGGCCGTATCCCGCTCGTCCGCTTCCGACGCCGAGTCCGCGGGCCGCGGAGCCGTATCCCCCGTCCGCGGGCCAGATCCCGGACGTCCCGGCCGCGCCGCGCGCCGCGGAGCCCGACCTCAGCAGGCTGCAGGGCGACGACCGGCCCCGGCTCCCGCGCAGGCAGCCGCAGCAGAACCTCGTCGCCCAGCTGCACGACGATCCGGACGCCGCCGCCGAGGCGGACGTGACCAACGCGGGCGAGACCACCGCGCGGACGCTGATGGCGTTCCACAAGGGCACCCGCCGGGCGCGAGGCGGGCAAAATGACTCATAACGACCGAACACCTCACCACACCGAAAGTCAGGGTCTGTCCGCATGAACGAGTACGGGAATTCCACCCCTGATCTCAACTGGCTGCTCGACGACGTCGTCAACCGCGTCGTCGGCGCGCAGAACGCCATCGTGCTGTCCGCCGACGGCCTGCTGCTCGGCAAGTCGTCCGGGATGAGCAAGGACGACTCGGACCAGCTCTCGGCCATCGCGTCGAGCCTGCAGAGCCTCGCCAAAGGGGTGAGCAGGCAGTTCAACCGCGGGCCGGTGCTGCAGAACATGATCGAGATGGAACGCGGGTACCTCTTCGTCTCGGCCGCGGGGCAGGGCGCGTGCCTCGCCGTGCTCGCCGGTGCGGACATCGATGTCGAAATGATCGCGTACGAGATGAACCGGCTGGTCAAGCGCGTCGGCGACTACCTGGCGTCGGCGCCGCGCGAGGCCGCGAACCTGCTGCGGGAGGCGACATGAGCGACGACGGCTGGTACGACGAGGCCGCCGGACCCCTGGTCCGGCCGTACACGATCACCAGCGGACGGACCCCGTCCGAACACCAGCTCGACCTTTCCACCCAGGTGATGACCCTGCAGCAGGGATCGGACCCGGTCGGGCTCGGCCCGGAGCACCTGGCGATCACGCAACTGTGCCGCAGACCCTTGTCGGTGGCCGAGATCGCGGTGTACGTGAAGCTGCCGCTCGGCGTCGTGCGCGTGCTGTGCGGGGATCTGATCGACCGCGGTCTCGTCATCACCCGCGCCCCGTCCCGTCAGCCGGCCCAGGTGCCGGACCACGAAACACTCCAGGCGGTTCTCGATGGCCTCATCAAGCTCTGAAGACGCCGCGGCGTCGGTGCCGACCCCGGTCAAGATCATCGTCGCGGGCGGGTTCGGCGCCGGGAAGACCACCATGGTCGCCTCGGTCAGCGAAATCCCGCCGCTGTCCACCGAGGAGGTGCTCACCGAGGCGAGCACCGGCGTCGACGACCTTTCCGGCGTGGAGCACAAGAAGACCACCACGGTCGCGCTCGACTTCGGCCGCATCACCATCTCGCCGCGGCACGTGCTGTACCTGTTCGGCACCCCTGGCCAGGAACGGTTCTGGTTCATGTGGGACGACCTGGCGCGCGGTGCGATCGGCACCGTGGTGCTGGTCGACACTCGCAGGCTCGAGACCAGCTTCGCGGCGGTCGATTTCTTCGAGCGGCGGAAGATCCCGTTCATCGTGGCGGTGAACTGCTTCGACAACGCGCCGCGCTACACCGCCGACGAGATCCGCGAGGCGCTCGTGGTGCCCGACGGCGTGCCGATCGTGATGTGCGACGCGCGGCAGCGGGATTCGAGCAAGATCGCGCTGATCCGGCTGGTGAAACACGCGATGACGGTGGTTCCGCAACCCGCCTGAGCCGGGTTTCCAGACCAGCGAGGGGGTTCCCGGCGCGGGGAGCCCCCTCGTTCGCTTTGCGCTGTCCTTGATAGACCCTCAGTGGACGGGTGCCATCCGGAGATTGAAGTGCCGCAGGATCTTCGGCGCTTCCACGATCCGGTAGCCGGGCACCCGCTCCGGGTTTTTCGCGATGTCGCCGAGGATTTCGGCCACGTAGTCGTAGTGCCCCTGGCTGTACACCCGCCGCGGCAGCGCCATCCGGACCAGTTCGAACGGGGCCGGGGTGATCAGCTCGTTCTGCTCGTCGAGCGTGCCGAGGTAGAGCGAACCCAGTTCCACACAACGGATTCCGCCCGCCAGGTACAGCTCGCAGGCCAGCGAGTGGCCAGGGAACCGCGATGCGGACAGATGCGGCAGCAGGCGGCCGGCGTTGAGGTAGAGCGCGTGGATGCCCGGCGGCTGCACGATGTCCACCCCGGCCTCGTTGGCCTGCTTCGCGAGCCGGGCCGCCTCGCCGGCGCGTGCGGCGAGGTAGTGCGGGTCGACGACTTCCTGAAGCCCCTTGGCGACGCGGTCGAGGTCGTGTGCCGCGAGCCCGCCGTACGTGCGGAAGCCCTCGGTGGCGATCAGGTTGGTTTCGCAGGCCTGGGCGAGTTCCGGGTCGGTCAGGCCGATGAACGCGCCCATCGGCGAGATGCCGTCCTTCTTCAGGCTCGCGACACATCCGTCGACCAGGCCGAAAGCCTCTCGGGCGACCTCGCGCGGCGTCTTGTCCGCGTAGCCCGGCTCGCGCTGGATGACCAGCCACGCGTTCTCCGCGAACCGTGCGGCGTCAAGGAAAACCGGCACCCCGTGCGTACGCGCGAGCTTCGCCGCCGCGGCCAGATTCGCCATCGAGACCGGCTGTCCGCCGCCGCCGTTGTTGGTGATGGTGAGCAGCACCTGGCCGACGCGGGGGCCCTCCGGGCCGGTGAGCAGGCGTTCGAGGGCGTCGAGATCGATGTTGCCCTTGAACGGTTCGAGGCTGTCGAGGTCGCCGAACTCCGCGCAGGGCAGGTCGATCGCCTCGGCGCCGAGCAGTTCGACGTTCGCGCGGGTGGTGTCGAAATGCGTGTTGCTGACCGAGATCCGGCCGCTTTCCAGCACGCTGGAGAACAGCACGCGCTCGGCCGCGCGGCCCTGGTGCACCGGCAGGAGGTGCGGGTAGCCGGTGAGCTCGCGCAGCGCGTCGCGGAAACGGTAGAACGAGTCCGACCCGGCGTACGAGCGGTCCGCGGCGGCCGCGGCGGCCTCCTGCGCGGTGGAGACCGCGCCGGTGCCGGAGTCGGTGAGCAGGTCGATGCTGACCTTGTTCGCGGGCAGGTTGAACGCGTTGTAGCCCGCCGCGGCGAGTGCTTGTTCCCGCTCGGCACGCGTAGTGACCGGAATTTCGGCGACGACTTGGGAGCGGTACGGCGGGAAGGTCCGCATCAGGGTTTTTCCTCCAGTTGTGGGTGACAGCCGAAAACTACCGCGTCAGGTCATCCGGCCGAGCACCGGCCGTTTTCTCGGCGGTGCTACCGCATACGCTTCGGAGGACAGGTAGACCGTGATTCCGGAACCGAACTCGCCCATTCTCAGCGATACGTGCGCGATCAGTCCGACGCCGTCGCGCAGCGGCCTTTCCGAAACCGCTGCCAGCGCTTTGTCCAGTTGTGTCGGGTCGAAGTCGTACTGCGCGAGAATGGCGTGCACGCGGGCGCGGGCCACCTCGTCGTCGGGCACGTAACTCCGAATAGGAAGATAAAGACTGTAGTTTCCCGGAGTGCCGCCCATGCCCTCGACAAATGAATAACTGGAAACCAGCGGGCGACCTTCGAACGGACCTTTTCCGCCGCCGAGCACGGCGAGGAACTCCCGGATCAGCATCGGGTCCGTGCCCGGCACCAGCTCCGCCGCGCGCACCGCGTCCTCGGCCTCGGCGGCGTCGTGCGAGACGTAGACCTTGACCCGGGACAGCGGGTCGTCGTCGAGGTCGAGCGCGAAGAAGGTGAAGTTGTCGCGCTCGCCGCGGCGCAGCGCGTGCTCGACCACCGGGTCGAACGCCTCGCCGAGATTCAGCCGCCGGAACCCTTCGCTGACCAGGGAATCGGCCATGGTCGGCCCACTGATCTGCGGATTCAGGTACACCTTGATCTTCGGCGCGGAACCGTTGCGGAAGATCAACGAGTACCACAGCGTGAACGGCCCGCGGCGCTCCTCGTGCGGGAGGAAGAGGTCGGCGACCGCGTCGAGCCGGTCGGTGACCAGGCCGTACTCGCCGGCCACCTGAGCGAGGAACCCGCGCGGGTCCGGGGCCCCGACGGTCTCGCCGAGAACCCGTACCACACATTCGCCATTGGCGTCGAATGCGACCGAGAATTCAACGGGCGTAGTGTCGTCCGCCACATTGCACGGGAACTGCGCCGGAGCGTCGATGGTCATTTCCCCGGACTCGCCGAGCAACAACCGGAGAAGATCCAGGTGACGGCGTTCTTCGGGATCGAATCCCACTGCCCGGCACAGCCGGTCGAGTTGACCACCGGCGTGGCTGTACATCGACAACTCGACCATCGGCACACTCGCTCCGACCATGGCGCTGTATTCACCGTTTCATTCGTGCGTTCGGCCCCGCGAAGCATCCGCTGTTCGGCGGAGCGGGCGTTCACGGGCCGCCGAGAAGATTAATCCCCGGAATGCCGATCACGATACCTCTGACGGAGCGACAACACCGTCCGGAAACCGTGCCTGAGTGTGCTGATCAACACCGGAATTCACCTGAATTCCGCATCGACAGGAACGGATTCTGCAGCTACCCGCCCCTGCCATGTGGTCTAGCCCACTGCTGCGCGCGGCCGGTGTCCCGTGCACCCGATGCGGTGCCTCGGCGCCGAAAATTGTCGGTGGCGGGTGAGACGCTCGTCTCATGAGCCAGATCCCGAAGCATCTGTCCAAGGTCGCCGAGAGCGACCGCCCGCCGATTCCCCGCGTCGCCGACGAACGCGAGACCCTGCTCGCTTACCTGGAGTGGCACCGGGAAACCCTCGCGCTGAAGTGTGCGGGGTTGAGCCAGGAAGCCGCGTCGACGCGCGCGGTGCCACCGTCCACAATGTCGCTCCACGGCCTGGTCAGGCACCTGGCGAGCGTCGAACGATGGTGGTTCCGCATCCAGTTCGCCGGCGAGGACGTCCCGCTGCTGCACTACTCGGACGACGACCCGGACCAGGACTTCGACCGCCTGGACGGGGATTTCGGCGAGGCACTGGCTTTGTGGCGCGCGGAGTGCGACCGGAGCCGGGAGATCGTCGCGGCAGCGGCTTCGCTGGACGCGCAGGGGGTTGGGAAGACCACGGGAGAGCCGTTCTCGCTGCGGTGGATGCTGCTGTCGATGATCGCGGAGTATGCCCGGCACAACGGGCATGCGGATTTGCTGCGGGAGGTGACGGACGGAGCTACTGGACGGTGAGGGTGCTGCTTGGTGTTTCGGCCGCGGGCTTGAACGGAGGGTGATGCGGTGGCCAGTGGTGACTGGCGGCGGCTGCGTCCGGTGAGGAGTGAGGCGATGGCATGGGCTGGGCTCGAGTACTGAGTGGCGATCTGGCTAGATGAAGGCTTGCTCGCGGGAGATCGGCGACCGTTCCGATCGTGCATTTGCTGACAGCTTTGGCTGAGTCGTGCTTGCGGCATCCGGCTGCCCGAGCGCCGCCAGTTGCGGCTGGGTCGCGCCGTTCGCATCTGGCCGTTCGCACATCACCAGCTGCGGCTGGGGCGCGCCGCCGTCGCCCAGCCGTTCGCGCAGCCAGCTGCGGACGAGTCGCGCTGCCTGCATCCAGCCGCCTGTGCACTGCGGGCAGTCAGCAGCATCGGCATCGGAGCTGGCCAGCGAAGCTCGCGCCCCGGTCAACCCACCGTCACCGGGTTGCGAGCGGTCACGGCCGTCCGAAAAGCACCCGCCGTGCGATGCTGGACGACATGACCGCCGATCCTGACTCCGGCCTGCTCTCCCCGGTGCGCGCCGGAACCCCGGCCGAAGCGGTGACCGGTGACCGGGCGTTCGCCGCCGCCATGCTGAACGCGGAGGCCGCACTCGCACGCGCGCAGGCTCGGCTCGGCACCGTCCCGTCCGAGGCAGCCGAGCGCATCACCGCGGCCGCTCGGGTGTTGGGCGAGGGAGAACTCGACGTCGTCCAGCTGGCCCGCGACGCGCGCGCGACCGGGAACCCGGTGGTCAGCCTCGTAGGCACGCTGTCGGCCAAGGTTCCGGACGTCGCCGATTACGTGCATCGTGGCTCGACGAGTCAGGACATCGTCGACACAGCCTTGATGTCCGTCGCGCGTGACGCTCTGCGGCTGATCACCGCGGACCTGACTGCGATCGCGGACACCCTCGCCGAGTTGGCGCGCGCCCATCGCGACACGGTCATGCCCGGACGCACCCTTACCGCACACGCGGTTCCGACGACGTTCGGGCTGAAAGCGGCGATCTGGCGGCAAGGCGTCCAGGAATCCGCCCGCCGGATCGCGAAGCTGCGGCTGCCGGTGTCGCTCGGCGGTGCGGCGGGGACGTTGGCGGCGTATGTCCAGTACGGCGACGGCACCTCCGACTACGCGGAACGGTTAGTCGCCGCCTTCGCCGAGGAAACCGGGTTGAGCGCGCCGATTCTGCCCTGGCACGCGGATCGCACTCCGGTGGCCGAACTGGCTTCCGCGTTGGCTGGGGCGACGACGGCGGTGGGCAAAATCGCGGTCGACGTTCAAGTCCTCGCCCGCACCGAAATCGGTGAAGCGACCGAGGCGACCGGCGGCGGGTCCTCGGCAATGCCGCACAAGCAAAACCCGGTGCAGTCGGCGTTGATCCGGTCCGCGGCGCTGCAAGTACCGGTGCTGGCAGCAGGAGTCACCCAGTCCGGTTTGGCGGAGGACGAGCGTTCGGCTGGGGTCTGGCAGGCCGAGTGGCAGTTGCTGCGCGAATGTCTGCGACTGGCCGGCGGAGCGACGCATACCGCCGTGGATTTAGTGCGGGGGCTGGACATTCACGCGAACCGGATGCAGGAGAATCTCACCCTGACCAACGGGTTGATCGTCTCGGAGCGGCTGTCGGCAGCGCTAGCGCCCAAGGTGGGTAAGGCGACCGCGAAAGACTTGCTGGGTACCGCCTCCCGGCGCGCCATCGAGGAAAACCGGCCGCTGTCGGAAATTCTGGCGGATACACCGGAGATCACCAGCGTCGTCGACTCCGCAACCCTCGCCGGTCTCCTCGACCCGGCGCAGTACGTCGGGGCGGCGCGGCGGTTGGTGGACCGGGCGCTCGAAGAATCCGCAGAATGAGCGGGATCGCCGCCGGGCAAAGGTAGCCCCGGCTGTGCGATCCCGCTCTGCGGTCACTCCACTGTGGACTAGTGGGCCAAGCCATGCCCGCCGGTCTCGGGCCGACGGGACTGGGCAGCCGGGTCGACCTCGACAGGTTCCTCGTCCTCCGGAAGCAGAACCCCGTGCCGCGCCGGGAGAACCGCGGTCAGCAGGCCCAGGACGGCGATGCCGAGGTGCAGCCAGTTGTCCGCGTCGGCGAGGTTGAGCGGGTTGCCGAGCCCGGACACCGGATTGACCGAGATCGTCCCGGACAGCATCAGGCCCCAGACGAACAGCGCGCCGTAGCCGATGAAGAGCAGCCAGCCGAACGTCCGGGCGCGGCCGGAACCCAGTGCGAGCAGCAGGCCGATCACACCGGTCACCACGTGGACGACGTTGTTCAGCGGATTGGCGGAGAACCGCCACAAAGTGACACCGTGTCCGGTGAAATCCCCGAACCCGGACTTCACGAGCCCGATGATGCCGTAGGCGAGAAACAGGACTCCGAGCAGAACGGCCAGCACCTGGGCGGGCTGCAGCCCCTCCACCCGAACGCGGGCTCGATGCGCACGAACCATGACTCCAGTCCTTCCCGTACCGAGATGACGGTGGGTCAACCCTGAAGGAATACCCCCGCCCAAACCGGGCCGAAACCCGAATCCGGCCGTCCCGGACGCGCCCGCCGGGCAAGATCGAGGCTGCTGGGACTGCTGAGCAAGAAGGTGGCCCAGTGGGGCACCGGCTCAGACGAGTGCGGTGACCAGCAGAGCGAAAGCGGCGATGATCACCGCGACCCGCGCGTAGTGGTAGCGGTCCCACCGGCCCATCTGCTCCTTCCAGTCCGCGGGCCGGTTCTCCGGCGTCCACGTCTTGCCGCGGTTGTTGATCGGGACAAGCAGCAGGATCGACATCACCACGCTCACCACCAGCAGTCCGGCCCCGAGCACGATCAGACTGGTGCCCGGACGGCCCCACGCGGCGATCGCCCAGATCGTGCTCAAGACGAGCGAGCCGATGTACCAGAACGGCATGAGGGCGCCGAGCATCCGGCCGCCGTGGGAGCGGCCTTGCTGATTGCTGTCGTCCGGAAGCCCGTTGAGGATCGCGTTGATGACGAAGGCGACGGAAAACTCGACCCCCACCATCACGCCGACAACCACGATGGTGCAGACCGCGAGTGCGCTGAGCATGATGACCTTCCCGAAATCTAGCGTTGCTAGCTGATGAGGCGATGCTAGTACTACTGCCGCTCGGTTGTCTAGCAGTGCTAGACTCGCCTCATGTCGGTACACACACGCAAACAGCGCGAACAGGCGGAACGCGAACGCCTCATCGTCGCGACGGCCCGTGAACTCGCCGAACAGCAGGGCTGGGACGCGGTCACCACCCGCAGGCTCGCCGAACGCATCGAGTACAGCCAGCCCGTTCTCTACAGCCACTTCCGCGGCAAACGCGAGATCATCGGCGCTGTCGCTCTCCAAGGAGCCACCGAACTGGCGGCTGCGATACGGGCCGCGACCCTCGATGTGGACGGTCCGCGCCCCCGGGTCACCGCCCTCGCCCGCGCGTACCTCGACTTCGCCGAGCACCACCCGGCGGTTTACGACGCCATTTTCCAGCTCGACGGCGGCCTCGCGTTCGCGCAGGACGACACCCCGGAACCGTTGAAAGACGCCTTCGCCGCACTGCTGGAGACCCTCGGCGAGGTCGCCGGGGACGGCGTCGCACCGGGTCTGTTCACCGAGTTGTTCTGGGCATCCCTGCACGGGATCGCGACGCTGACCCGAGCGGGACGGCAGCCGCGGGAATTCGCCGAGCAGCGCATCGGCCTGCTGGTGGAACGCCTCGTCGTGGTCTGATCCACCGCTGCTTGCCCGCAGCCCGGCCAGGCGTCACGCGTACTGGCCGGTACCGAGACCCATCCCACAAAACCGCCCCATTCGGCGAACCCTGCGCACCCGATCGGGGAAGTCGGGGCATGCGCAGGGCGAACGCGTTCCTTTTGCTTGGCCTCGTTCTCGGTGCGGTCATCGCGTTTCTGGCCACCGAGGCCGAGCCGTACCGGCAGGTAGTCACCGCCGCCGGGCCGACGGACGGTCCGGGCGTCCTCCCCCCGGCGACCGACTCGAGCCCACCCGACCCCACCCCGAAACTGAGCACCGGCGGCGCCGCGCCCCAGCAAGGGCCCGAACTCAGCGCCGAACTCCCCGCGCTCGTCCCGCAAGGGCACGTCAGCGTGGTCGTCTTCGACCGCGCCAAAGGGACGACCCCGGTCTCCCTCGACCCGCATCGGCACTACACCTCCGCGTCCCTCGTGAAGCTGCTCATCGCCCTCGACGCCCTCGATCGGGGCAGCAATCCGGGAACCGTGCAGGAAATGCTGTCCCGCAGCGACGACGACACCGCCAGCAAACTGTGGGTCGAGGGCGGCGAAACGAGGATCGTCCGAGACGCGGTCACCGAAATGGGCCTCGCCGAAACCAGGCCGCCCGACAATCCGGGACGCTGGGGTGACACGGAAATCACCGCCGCCGACATCACGCGCGTCTACCGCTACCTGATGGACCAGGCACCTGCCCGGCACCGCACGACGATTCTCACCGCGCTCGGCCGCGCCACCGAAAACGGCGCGGACGGATTCCGCCAGTACTTCGGCATCCCGGACGCTCTCGGCGACGTTCGCTGGGCGGTCAAACAAGGCTGGTCCTGCTGCAACCCCGGGCGCATCCTGCACACCTCGGGCCTGGTCAAGGACAACCGGTACATCGTCACGGTCCTCACCGAGAACCCCCGCTCGGTCAGCTACGACGACGCCGAAGCTCAGGTCACCGAGGTGGTCAGGCACCTTCCCGGGATCCGCTGAGTGTCACTGCTCCACCGCGGTCAGCCCGCCCCGCGCGCCCGTGCTCGGCAATGGCCACGGCTTCACGCCGCCAGTCACGTCGGCCCGCTGCCCCGGAGCCGACGGGCCTGGGATCCGCTGCCCGATCCACGTCAGCACGTCCGGCAGTTGTGCCTTGAACGTGTTCATGTTGTGCCCCGCGTCCGGAATCCGCCACGTCGTGAACTGCACCGGAGCCTGCGCGGCGGCCCGCATTTGGTCGACCGCGCGGCTTTCGTTCTGTTCCTTCTCCCCGGAGATCGCGAGGAGTTCCAGCGGGGCCGGGTGCTGCCGGAGGGTGATCTTGACGTTGTTCGCGTCCTCGATGTCCTTGCGGCCGCGGAAAAGGTTTTCGGTTTCGCCGTCCACTTGCGCCTTTTCGTAGCCGCTCACGCTCGCCGCCTGCGCGTACCACTGCGGATGCCGCGTCACGAGGTTCAGCGCGCAATAGCCGCCGGACGACCAGCCCGCGATCGTCCACGCCCTGCGGTCCGGATTGAGCCCGAGGCGCTGGATTCCCCATTCCCGGACGTCCGCGGACAGATAGGTGTCGTTGGGGCTTCCGTTGACCTCGTCGACGCATTCGGTGTCGTGACCGATTTTCGGCGTTCCGGTCGGGTCCGGGATCAGCACGATCACCGGCGGCAGGAGGTGCTTCGAGATCGCCGCGTCAAGCTGTTCGGGCAGGTGGTACCCGATCGGGGCGGTGGTGACCTCGGGGCCGGACGGGTAGTTCGGGATCCAGACGATCGCCGGGAACCGCATCGACTTGTACTGGTGCTGGAAGTATTGCGGCGGAAGGTAAACCGTCACGTCGCGAGTCAGGCCGGTGCGCCGTCCGGTCACCGTCACGTGCGCGATGGTCCCCTTGCCGACCCGCGCGTGTGCCACGCCGAGGTCGCGCGCCTTGGCGAGGTCGACGCCGTTGTCGCCGCCTTCGACATCGATGCCCTCGGCGGCGAACGCGCCGGTCCCGAGGAGCGAGCCGAGCGTCGGGAAGAATCCGCCGATCATATTGCCGGTCAGTCCGAGAGTGACGATTACGAGACACAGCGCGACAAGCACCGTGGCACTGCGGCCCATTTGCTTGCGCTTGCGCCATTTGTCCCAGAACCACGGGACCGACACGACCGCGAGGAGCGCGAGCACGCCGATCACCGCGAGCATGACGGGCGAATCCAACCTGATTGCACTCAGGTGCACGGGAAACCTCCAGGACCGATCGCGCGCCCGGAAGGCGGGACCCGCTGCTCTAGATACGTTTGAGGGGCCATCCTCGTTGTGATCACGTGACGTCGATCACGCCGGAATGGCCCCGGCAAACTCAGCGGAATCTCAGGATTGCCCGTTAGTCCCTGATTACTTGCCGAATGCGCCGCGCAACACCGTGATCGCTTGGGTGATCGCCGCTTCCGCCGCGTGCGTTTCACGAAGCGCGTTCACCATCACGAAGTCGTGGATCACCCCCTGGTACCGAACCGCCGTCACCGGCACGCCCGCCTGACGCAGCTTCGCGGCGTACGCCTCGCCTTCGTCGCGAAGCACGTCCGCCTCGCCGGTGATCACGAGCGCCGGCGGCAGCCCGGCGAGCTGCTCCACAGTGGCGCGAAGCGGCGAAGCAGTGATCTCGGCACGCTGCGCTTCGTCGGTCGTGTACTGGTCCCAGAACCACCTCATGCCTTCGCGGCTAAGGAAGTAGCCGTCGGCGAACTTGGCGTAGGACTCGGTGTCGAACGAAGCGTCGGTGACCGGGTAGAACAGCACCTGCTGCAGGAACTGCACGTCACCGCGCTCCTTTGCCATGAGCGTCAGCGCCGCGGTCATGTTTCCGCCGACGGAGTCGCCCGCGATCGCGATTCGCGTGGTGTCGAGCCCCTTCTCGGCGCCATGCTGGACGATCCACTTCACGGCGGCGTAGTTCTCTTCGATCGCGACGGGATAGCGAACCTCGGGCGAACGGCTGTATTCCGGAAAGACGACTGCCGCGCCGGTTCCGGCGGCGAGTTCGCGGACGAGCCGCTCATGGGTGTGGAAATCGCCGAAGACCCAGCCGGCGCCGTGGATGTAGACGAGCACCGGCAGCGACCCGGTGACACCCTGCGGCTTCACGATCCGGACCTCGACGTCGCCGTTCGGTCCACCCGGGACGGTCAGCGTCTCGATGTCGGCGGGGGCGAGTTCGACGTCGCCGTCCTGGACGCCGTCGACCGCCTTGCGGCCCTCGGCGGGCGGGAGCTGGAAAAGATACGGAGGCTGATCGGTGGCCTCGGCGAACGCCTGGGCGGCCGGCTCGAGGACGAGGTTCTGCGGGTTCGCGGTCATGGCTTCCTCCGGTAGCGGATCGGTCGGACCAGACAAACATAGCTCGCAACTCAGTTGTACACAACTTAATGTTGCTCAATGAGATCTAGAGCACTTGAGTTGCCCTTCCCGCTCAGCCGAGAGAGGATGGGGAGCTGGCAGAAGAAACTCGCGGGAGGCCACCGATGACCAGCCCAGACACCGGAGAAACCGGCTCGCTGCTCCTGGACGACCAGCTGTGCTTCGGCCTGTACTCGGCTTCCCGGGCGGTCACCGCGCTCTACCGCGCGCTGCTCGAACCGCTCGACCTCACGTATCCGCAGTACCTGGTGATGCTCGCGCTGTGGCAGCAGGACGAACAGCAGGTCAAGGAACTCGGCTCGGCGCTGAACCTCGACTCCGGCACGCTGTCGCCGCTGCTCAAGCGGCTGGAGAAGGCCGGGCTGATCAAGCGCGAACGCCAATCCGACGACGAACGTTCGGTCCGCATCCGGCTGACCGACGAGGGAACCGCGTTGCGCGCCAAGGCGGAACGGATCCCGCCGCACGTCGGAGCGGCGATGAACCTGGACAACGCCGAACTGGGCCGGATGCGCGCCGCGATGGATCAGCTGACCGCGTCGGTCAACGCCTACCGGGAGTCCTACCGGCCGAGCTGAGCAGGACGCCATGGTTAGCATGAGCGCCAGGGCGAGCGGGAGGACGGCGATGAGCACACAGGACGAAGCACTGCGCGCGGTGGAAGCCAGTCTGGACCGGCCGTCGGCGGCCCGCGTCTACGACTACTTCATCGGCGGCACCACCAACTACGCGATCGACCGGATCTTCGCCGAGAAGGTACGCGAACGGCTGCCGCTGATCGGCGAGTACTGCCGCACCAGCAGGCAGTTCCTCGGCCGCGCGGTGCGCCAGAGCGTGCGCGAGGGCATCCGGCAGTTCGTCGACATCGGCTCCGGCCTGCCCACCGCGGGCAATGTGCACGAGGTCGCCGACGACGAACGCCCGGAACACGACACTTCCGTGCTGTACCTGGACAACGAGCCGGTGGCGCTCGCGCATTCGCAGGTGCTGCTCGCCGACACCGCGGACGAGGACCGGCACCAGGCGATGGCCGCCGATCTCCTGCAGCCCGGCGAATTGTGGGACCGGGTCGCCGAATCGCACGTGATCGACGTCCGCGAGCCGGTGGCGCTGATCGTCAACGCGGTGCTGCACTTCATCAAGGACGAACAGGACCCGGACGGCATCCTCGAGTTCTACCGCAAACAGCTCGCGCCGGGTTCGCTGCTCATCCTTTCCCAGATGACCAACGAAAACCCGGTGGACGACAACGAACGCCAGGCGCTGGTCGACATCATCAAGTACTACGAGTCGACCACGAACCCGGGCATCCTGCGCACGAAGGCGGAGTTCGAACGGTTCTTCGGCGGCTGGCCGTTGCTCGAACCGGGCCTGGTGTACGCGCCGGCGTGGCATCCGGACGCCGACACGGTGTTCGCGAAGGCACCGTCGGAGTCGCGGGTGATCGGCGGCGTGGCCCGCAAACCGCAGGCCTGACAGGGTTTTCCCACCCGGCCTCCACCTCCGGGTGGAGGCGCGGCGCGGTCCCGGCCGGGCACTGTGGTCTCCGTGCCGAACACCTTCGACAACATCCTGATCGGCCTGGTCGTCCTGACCTGGTTGATGCGGCGACAACTGCAGCCCCGCCGCGCCGACCGGCCGCCGGTAGTCCTGCTCGTCATCAGTGCGCTGGGCGCCGCCTCACTCGGCTTCGCGATCGCGAAAACCACTCCGACCTCAGCGGCGATCCTTTTGCTCACCGCCAGTTTCGCAGTCGCCGGCGGCTTCGGCGTAGCGCGCGGCTACACCATGCGAACCTGGCGCGCCGAAGGAACCCGGTGGCGGCAAGGGAATTGGCTGACCGCCGCACTGTGGCTCATTTCCTTCGGCATCCATTTAGGACTCGATTTCGCCGTCGACGCGGTCAACTCCACGCGAGGCCTCGGCAGCGCGTCGATCCTGCTCTACCTCGCGGTTTCGCTTATTGCCCAACGAATAACGGTCCGCCACCGTAGTCAAGACGCCCTGCGCAAGCCTTCCAACGCCGCGTAAACCGCTCCCCGCCCCAACTCCACCGCACGTCGCAGCACAGCCGGATCCCTTTCCAGCGCAACAACATCCGGCGCACCGGCAGGCGGGCGCACACTCGCCAACCGCGGATCTTCGCGCAACTGGCGCTCATCCTCCAGATCACGGTGATACTGCGTCCGCCAAGCGTCGATCGTGCCCGGCGCGTGGCGGCGGAGAAACCGCGGCACAACCACATCCTGCACACGCGGCGGCGGCACCGGATGTTCGTCCTCGCGCCGGGTCCGCAACACCAGCACGTCCGTCGCCCCCTGCTTGAGCGCGGTACGGAACGGCAGCGGCTCGGCGATCCCCGCGTCCACGAACCGCCGCCCACCCATCGCGATCGGCGGCCCGGCAAGCACCGGCATGCACGACGACGCGGCGAGCGCCGTTTTGATCCCGTCGACATCCTCGATGAACGGATGCAGATCGGTCGACTCGCCGGTGTCGGCGTCGGTGGCGAGCGGGTGGAAACCGACCGGATTCGCGAGTATCGCGGGGAAATCCATCGGTTCGAGCACCGAGTACACCTGGTGCACGAGATACTCGAGATCGATCACCGCCCGCCCGCGCAAGGTGTGCAGCGGATTGATGATCCGCCGCATGACGGCCGGGTTCCACCAGGTCCGCACACCGGTCCGCGAGCGCCCGCACAGCAGCCACGCCGCGTTGAGCGCACCGGCAGAGGCGCCGTAGACGTCGTCGAACGCGCTTGGGGCCCCGAGTTCTTCAAGCGCGAGCACCATCCCACTCGAGTACGTACCGCGACTGCTGCCGCCTTCAACCGCGAGCGCGAGCCGTCGGCCGTCCGTCCGCTCCCCAGGCACGCTGTCTTCGGCGATACGCGCGGCGAGCAGTTCCAGAACCGGATCCACCCCTCCATCTTGATCCTTTCCGCGAAAAGGATCGACCCGTTTTGCCCCCTCCGCGGGTGACCCGGCTTGCGCCGCGTCCCTCCAGCGCTCTTTCGAACCGGCACCATCGAACGGTGATCATCAAGACCGGCGATTCTGTCACCCTCTGCAGACAGTCGTGATACCGTCCGTGTTGTTCGGCGAGAAAGCTGGGGAGGCTTTCATGGCTGATGACGGCGTCGAGCGCGTCAGGCACCTGCCTGCGAATATGCAGGGTCCGCTGGTGCCGGGGTACAAGTACGTCCGGGACAAAACCCCGGAGCAGGTGGCGAAGGAAGCCGCCGAGGCGCAGGCGAAGGCCAACGAAGGCATGTCCAGCGGTGGTGGCGGGTATCGGCTTACCCCGGAACTGCTGAAGGAGATCACCGGAGAACTCGGCGACATCCTCGACTGGATTCGCGCGGAACCTCGGCGTCATGCCCGCACACTCACCTCGTTCACGCCAATGGGTGACGAAGTCGCCAGCATCGCCTATGTGCAGGACGCGAATGCGGCAGGTTCTTCCTACAACAACTTCCTCAACAGCGTGGTTGCAGAACTCGAACGACAGCGAGACGCGTTCCAACAGGCCCTGGATACTTACCAAAAGCAAGAGCACCAGGCCGCCGACCATATGAAAGGTCTCCGCCCCCACGATGACTAGCCGCAACGCTGCCGTGCTCAGCCTCGCCGCAGCCGCCGTCCTGCTCAGCAGTTGCTCCGCCGAACCCGGGAAAGCCGCTCCCACAACGGCTCCGCCATCCACCTCGGCTGGCCCCCGATTCGGCGCGCCACCGGTACCCGTGCCGTTGGATGCCTCGTCGCTGGAGAAGGAGCCGTGCGCCGCACTTACTCCAGACCAAGTCGCTAGCCTCGGCGCCCCGTTCAAGGGCAACGATCCCAAGCCAGACGATGCCACCGGGCCGTCCTGCAATTGGAAGTTCGCCACCACGCCAGCGTCGTCCGTGGGGGGCACCCTCACCACCAAAGACCCTGGCCACGGAGGAATCAGCGGCATCTACAGCAAGAAGCAGTTCGGCGGAGTCACCAAATTCGAGCCTTTCACCGTAAATAGCTATCCAGGCGTTGTTTACGACCCGGCGGACAACTCTCCCGCCGGACTCTGCACGATGGTCATCGGCCTGCGGGACGATCTCGGCTACGTCATCGACGTCAGTCTCGACGGCCTCAAAAATCCCTTCGCCGACAGCTGCGAACTCGGCAAGAAGGTAGCAGGATACGTGATCCAATACCTCAAGAAGGGAGGCCATTGATGCCGGACGGCTACACCGGCGCGGATGTCTACGCCCGGATGCACCGCTACGGCGGCAACACCGCCTCCCTCGATTCCGGTCAGCAGGCGGCCGAAGCGCTCAAATCCGCGCACGAAGAGCTCGTGATACGGATCGCCCGGCTGCAAGGAAAAATGGATGCTTCCTGGGAGGGCGACGCGGCGGGCAAAGCCAAAGCCGGGCTGACGCCGCTGCTGGAAACCTCTCAGCAGGCCTCCGAGGACCTCGGTCGCAGCGCTCAGTCCCTCACCGCGCAGAACGGCGGCTTTCACAGCACGCTCAACAAGCTCACTCCGATGGACGCCAACCGTCCTGATACCAATGATTTGGCCAGCTACAGCCCGTTCGGCGCGAGCGATTCGGAAAAATCGGCGGCGCGGTGGGACGACGCGGACAAGAACAATAAGGAAGCCTACGGTTCTTACGTAGCCACCACGGACGGAAACCGTAATTCGTCGGCCAAGGATTATCCGGTTTTGAATGCCGCTCCGGCCGGGATCGCGGTCGGTTCCGCGCCGAGCACCGGCGGAACGTCCGGTCCGCTTGGGGGTACTGGCGGAACCGGAAGCACTGGCGGAATTGGCAGCAGCGGCGGACACAGCGCGGGCGTTCACAGCGGCGGGTACACGCCCAACCCCGGCAGCGCCCTCGGCTCCAGCCCGACCAGCAGTTCCGCGCCACCGCCCGGCACCGGGGCCTCTCACCTTCCTGGCGGCGGGAGCTCCCCCGCGGAGCACGCCTCAGCACCAGATTCCACGACGACGGCGGGGTACACGCCTAAAGCGCCGGTCAGCGACGCTCCTGGGTTCGGGTCCGGACGGCTGCCGACTTTCGGGCCGAACACCAGCGGTACGGATGCGACAGGCAGCGGTTTCGGCCTCCCGACGGGTGGATTCGGCACTCCCGGCGGCAGCGGGGAGAGCGGTCTCGGCGGCCGGATGGGCAGTGGCGGCAGCGCGGGTTCGCGCATCGGAGCCGGTGGCGGCGGACCGCAGCTCGGTGCGGGCGCGGGAACCGGTACCGGGACCCCGGCGAGCGGCCAGAGCGGCGCGCGTCCCGGCACCGCGGGCGGAACCGGTGCCAAGGGATCGCCGGGCACGGGCGGCATGGGTGCCGGAGCCGGCAAGGGCAAGAGCACCGAGGACGAGGAGCATCAGCGGAAAGTCACCTACCTCGACGACGACGTCGACGAGTTGTTCGGCGGCTACCCCGACGGCATGCGTCCGACCCCGCCCACCATCGGAGCCTGACGTTGCTCCGAGGCCCCCTGCGGTTTTCCCGCGCCGGTTACCAGAACCTGGTCCGCCGTCTCGACCGCTCCGACCCGCATCCGACCCTGATCGGCGGCGAGAAGTGGTACCCGCCGGACGAGCAGATCCAGCAGGACGCGAAAGCGGACGCCGAACTCGCCGCGACTGGCTGGCCGGCCCGCGACTTCGCCGACGTCATCGGGCTCCTGCAACGACCCTCCGTCGACCGTTACTGCTGGGCTCGCATCAACGGCCGCGACCTGACCCTCCAGGCCGCGGCCGCCGGACGGGACGCGATCCTCGCCATCGCTGACCACGACACGATCACCCTGTTCCCCAGCTCCGCGGAATCCGCTGCCCGCGAACTGGTCTCCGCGCTGCCGGGCACTCCGCCGGCGTCGAACCTGCATTCGCTGTCCTGCTCGGAAGCCGACTACAGCGCGGTGCTCGCCGGAGAGCCGCCGCCGACCCGCACCAACAGCGCCCGCGACGCACGTCGCGCCGTCGAGTGGATGCAAGCTCCCCGGATCCACGTAGGACGGTTGTACGTCGCGATCCGCCGCGGCGCCGAACGCATCCGCAACGAACACCCGCCCTACTGGATCGACACCGAACAAGGCCGGTTCACCGCGGTGGTCACCAACGGCTGGCTCAGCATCAGCCCTGCCGGCGCCGACGACCTCGCCCGGATGCTGCACGCCATCGAAGCCGGCCTGCGCGCCTGAACCTCGCCATGCAGCCGAGGCGTGACCTGGATTGCACTCAGTTGCACTGCACCTAGTTGCATATGACACTGTCCGGCATGGCACTGGAGCACGCGATCCTCGTCTCGCTGTCGGAACGTTCCGGCTCGGGCTACGAGCTGGCGCGCCGGTTCGAGAAGTCCATCGGGCTGTTCTGGAGCGCCTCTCACCAGCAGATTTACCGCGTGCTGAAGCGGATGGAAGAGGCCGGTCAGGTCGCCGTCGACGTAGTGGTCCAGGACGGGCGGCCGGACAAGAAGGTCTACACCGTCGCCGAACCGGGCCGGATCGAGCTGCGTCGCTGGCTCGCCGAACCGGCGCCACAAGCCGGGCCGCAAGAGTTGGCGGTGAAGCTCCGCGGAGCATCGTTCGGCGATGCGAAAGCGGTCGCCGAAGAGATCGTCCGGCATCGCGACGCGCACGCTGAACGGCTCGATCTGTACCGGCAGATCGAGAAGCGCGACTTTCCCGCCCCGGACCGGCTCCGCGGCCGTTCGCTGCATCAGTATCTCGTGCTGCGCGGCGGAATCCGGGTCGAAGAAGGCCAGGTCGAGTGGCTGGAAGAAATCCTGACCGCATTGCGCGCCGACAAGGCCGACGAGAGGGACTGACGATGACCGAGTACCCGAACCTGCTGTCCCCGCTCGATCTCGGCTTCACGACGCTGCGCAACCGCGTCCTGATGGGCTCGATGCACACCGGCCTGGAGGACCGCGCGTCCCGCTTCCCGCAGCTGGCCGAGTACTACGCCGAACGCGCGCGCGGCGGCGTCGGCCTGATCGTCACCGGCGGGTTCGCGCCGAACCGCACCGGGTGGCTGTTGCCGTTGGCCTCGAAGCTGTCCACGCCCGCCGAGGCGAAACAGCACCAGTTGCTCACCAGCGCGGTGCACGCGGAGGGCGGCAAGATCGCGCTGCAAATTCTGCACGCCGGCCGCTACGCCTATCACCCGTTGAGCGTTTCGGCATCGAGCCGCAAGGCACCGATCAACCCGTTCCGGCCGCGCGCGCTCACCGCGTACGGCGTGCATCGCACCATTCGCGCGTTCGCCGATTGCGCCGCGCTGGCCCGCGACGCCGGGTACGACGGCGTCGAGATCATGGGTTCCGAGGGCTATCTGATCAACCAGTTCATCGCCGAACGCACCAACCGGCGCACCGACGCGTGGGGCGGCACCGCGGAGAAGCGCCGCCGGTTCGCGGTCGAGATCGTTCGCCGCACCAGGGAAAAGGTCGGCCCGGACTTCATCATCATCTACCGGCTGTCCATGCTCGATCTCGTCGAAGGCGGGCAGAGCTGGGACGACGTCGTCGCGCTCGCCCGCGACGTCGAGGCGGCCGGGGCCACGATCATCAACACCGGCATCGGCTGGCACGAGGCGCGGGTGCCGACGATCGTCACCTCCGTGCCGCGCGGCGCGTTCACCTGGGTCACCGGCAAGCTGAAGCCGCACGTGTCGGTCCCGGTGGTGACCTCCAACCGGATCAACCTGCCGCACGTCGCGGAACAAGCACTCGCCGACGGTGCCGCCGATCTGGTCTCGATGGCCCGTCCGCTGCTCGCCGACCCGGACTGGATCCGCAAAGCCGAAACCGGCCGCACGGACGAGATCAACACCTGCATCGCCTGCAACCAGGCCTGTCTCGACCACGCGTTCAGCCGGAAACCGGTGTCCTGCATGGTGAATCCCCGTGCCGGGCACGAGACGACCCTGAACCTGCTCCCGACCCGGCGCGTCAAGCGGATCGCCGTCGTCGGCGCCGGACCGGCCGGGCTCGCCACCGCGACCGCGCTCGGCGAACGCGGCCACGACGTCGAACTGTTCGAGGCCGACGACGAGATCGGCGGTCAGTTCGGGATCGCGCAACGGATTCCGGGCAAGGAGGAATTCGCCGAGACCATCCGCTACTACACGCGGCGGCTGGAGGTCACCGGCGTGAAGGTGCGGCTCGGCACCCGGGCGACCGCCGCCGACCTGGCCGGTTTCGACGAGGTCGTACTGGCCACCGGCGTCACGCCGCGGGTCCCCTCGCTGCCCGGGATCGACCATCCGAAGGTCCTCTCGTACGTCGACGTCGTGCGGCACGGCAAGCCCGTCGGCGAGCGGGTCGCGGTGATCGGCGCGGGCGGCATCGGCGTGGACGTCAGCGAATTCCTCACGCACAGTTCGTCGCCCGCGTTGGATCGCGCCGCGTGGATGGCCGAATGGGGCGTCACCGACCCCGCGCTCGCGCCCGGCGGACTGGCCAAGCCGAAACCGGAGCCCTCGCCGCGGCAGGTCTACCTGCTGCAGCGCAAGAAGTCGCCGATCGGGGCCGGGCTCGGCAAGACGTCCGGCTGGGTGCACCGCGCGGCTCTGCGCGCCAAGGGCGTGGAAAAGATCAGCGGAGTTTCCTACGACCGGATCGACGACGCCGGTCTGCACGTCACGGTCGACGGGAAACCGCGACTGCTCGAGGTCGACACCGTGGTGGTCTGCGCTGGCCAGGAATCCGTGCGGGAACTCGCCGGCGCACTCGGCGACGTCCCGGTGCACCTCGTCGGCGGGGCTGACGAAGCACGGGAACTGGACGCCAAACGGGCGATCGACCAGGGCACCCGGCTGGCCGCCGTCCTGTAGCCGCTTGCGCGCACTGGCAGGATGGCCCCGTGCGAGACGTATGCGTAATCGGGCTCGGGCTCATCGGCGGTTCGCTGCTGCGAGCCGCCGCGGCGAGCGGCAGGACGGTCTGGGGAACCACAGTGTCCGAAGTGGACGCTGACGCGGCGAGCCGCGGCGGCTACGACGTCACCACCGACGCCGAAGCCGCCTTGCAGCGAGCCGCGGCCGCGGACGCGATCGTGGTCATCGCGGTGCCGCTGCCCGCGGTGGAGAACCTGCTGCGGCAGGTCGCGCAGCACGCGTCGCACTGCATCCTCACCGACGTGGTCAGCGTGAAGGGCCCGATGCTCGACGCGGTCCGCAGGCGTGCGCCGTACACGCGTTACGTCGGCGGGCACCCGATGGCGGGCACGTCGCACTCCGGCTGGCTCGCAGGCAACGCCATGCTCTTCCGCGACGCGGCGTGGGTCGTCGGCGTCGAAGAGGAAACCGACCTCACAGCGTGGGCCGAGGTCACCCGGCTTGTCCTGGACGTCGGCGCGCACGCCGTGCCGCTGCCCGCGGATTCGCACGACGAAACGGTCGCCCGGATCTCGCACTTGCCGCACCTGTTCGCCGCGATCCTCGCCTCGGTCGGCGCACAGGGCGGCCCGCTCGCGATGTCGCTTGCCGCTGGATCGTTCCGCGACGGCACCCGCGTCGCCGGCTCGTCGCCGGACTTGGTGCGCGCGATGACCGAAGGCAATCGCGACGCCCTGCTCCCGATCGTCGACGACGCACTCGGCCGCCTCGGCGCGGCCCGCGGTTCGCTCGCCTCCACCGGCGGCCTCGCCGCGACCATCAACGCAGGTCACGAGGGCGCGTTGGCGTTGGAAGCGGCCCGCGACGCGGCACTGTCGGGCGTCCGCATCGACCTCACCGCCGCCGACGCCCGCGAAGGACTCGTCGCACTCGGCGAACGCGGCGGCCGGATCACCGGACTGGACGGAGCCGTCGCACTCGGCGAAGTGTCTTGACTTGCCTGGAACGCCTGGTGTGTGACGATTGAAGCCTCTCATTCCCAACCCCGGGGAGGCATTCGATGGGCATCAATTTCGACGAGCTCAAGAACAAGGCGACCGAGGCGCTGCGCGAGAACAGCGGCAAGCTCGAGCAGGGTCTCGAGAAGGCCGCTGAATTCGCGAAGTCCAAGGTCAGCGGGCATGACTCGCAGATCGACGGCGGCGTCGACAAGGCCAAGGACCTGCTCGGCAAGGTCACCGGCAAGAACGAAGAAGGCGGCGAGAAGCCCGAGGGCGGCCAGCCCGGCGGACAGCAGTAAACCCTCCGCCTCCAGGGTGGGCCAAGGTGCGCCCCAAAGTGGCATTGCGTGCATCCCACGCACCCAATGTGGCATTCGGTGCGTCCAGCGCACCCAATGTGGCATTGGGGCGCTCTCGGCACCGGTGCGCGGCTCAGGTGCTCAGGTGCTCAGGTGCGCCGGTGATAAGGCAGGAACCGGCGCACCAGCCGCAGCGGCGACCGTTCCACCAGGTCCGGGCCGCGTACCGCGTCGAACGTCGAGCCGAGTTGGTCGACCACCCCGGCGAGCCGCGGGTTGTCCGGCATCGGCACCGAATCCGGGTCCCGCTGCTCGCGGACCGCGGAAGCCAGCTCCGCCAACGCGTCTGTGAGCAGTTCGATGTCCGCGGGCGACGGAGCGGGCGCGCCCTCGCCGATGGTCACGCCGACCTCGGTCACCGCGTCGGTCACCCGCTCCAGCCCCGCGATCACCGGCCACCACGCCACCGCCTGCCGTCCCGCGGGCGACGGCTCCACGATCACCTGCTGAAACGCCGTCCGCAGGTCCGCGAGCGCGCGGTACGCCCCGCGCCGGGCCCGCGACCGGGCGAGCCGCGATTCGCTGGTCGAGTTCAGCACCATCGCGGTGCGGACGTACTTGGCGACCGTGTCGAAACTGTCCGCCAGCCGCCCCCCGACGGTCGGTCGTCGCGAACCCGGCCACAGCAGATAGCCGACGACGAGCACGATCACACAGCCGATCACGGTGTCGACCAGCCGTGCCAGCACGACGGTCCAGCTGCCGGTGTTGGCGAGGTCCATCTGCAGGATGATCAGCGGCGTCACGAAGGTGCCGAGCATCCCGTAGTTGCGCACCTTCCCCACCGCGGCCCCGCCGGCGAACACCGCGATCAGCACCACCAGCACCCAGCCGCGCGCGCCGAACGCGAGCACCACCGCGCCGATCCCGACGCCGGCGACCGTGCCCATCCCGCGCAGCACCGCGCGGCCGAACACCGAGCCGAAGTCCGGTTTCAGCACCACGCCGACGGTGAGCGTGATCCAGTACGACCGCTCGAACGGCACCATCAGCGCCACCACTTCGGCCACCGCGACGCATACCGTGAGCCGCAGCGTCGCCAGCCAGGTCAGCGGTCCGGAAAGCCCGCTCGCCCACTCGCGCAGGCGGCGCAGCAGCGAGACTTTCTTGCGGCGCTTGCGATCGTCGAGCTTCCCGATCCGCGCCAGTCCGGCGTAAAGCGCGCTGACGACCGCGTCGGCGTTCTCGTCCGGCAACTCGGGCGCGGGCGGCAGCGGCTGGCTCGCCAGCACTGATGCGGCGACGCGGGTCAGGTAGTCGATCACCTCGTCCGGCGGGCGCTGTCCGGCGTTGACCATCGCGACCGACGCTTCGACCGCAGGCGTCGTCGCGGACAGGCGGTTCAGCAGCCGGCGATACGCCGCGTCTCGCCCGGACAGCCATGAGCGCGCGACCAGCAACCGGTCGTACGCCGTGCTCATCGCGGTGGTCAACTGATGGCGCGCGACCCGCGAAGTCGGTTCGTCCTCGGCCGACAGCATCGCCGCGAGTTCGATGTAGACCTGTGCGACGGCGGTGCGTTCGGGGCTCGTGGCGCGGAGCGTCCAGGTGCCGAGCGCGACCAGCAAGCCCCAGCCAGCCCCCGTGCAGAAGTAGCCGAAGAGCACTTCGGTGCGTACGCCGGTCGCGTGCTGCGCGGTGCCGAGCACGCAGAAGACGAACATCTGCAGCCCGGCCACCGAAGCGTTGCTGCCCGCGGCGCTGATGAGCGCGGAAATCGCCGCTATGACCACGATCGCCGGGATCGACCAGGCGGGCATACCGCCGGTCAGCAGCCCGACGAGGTAGCCCATCCCGGCCGCGAACGTCGCGCCGCCCAGCCGGCGTGCGCGGTAGCGGTAGGCCCCGGCGGCTTCGGACAGCACGGTCGGCAGCGCGCCGGTGGAGATCAGCGCGCCCACCGCGATGTCGCCCGCCGCGTAGGCGACCGCCAGCGGAGTAGCCAACGCGACCACCGCGCGAGCGACCATGTTCCACGGAATGGGAACCGGTTTGGAACGCAGAAGCTGCGTCAGCCAGTGCGGCGCGGCGAAGTCGGGGCGGCTCACCGCACCATCTTGACCTACCGGGGCCGTCCGGGATTGATTTGTCGCTCGGCCAACAACGTGTTCGAGGAGGTTTCATGCCGGATCGCAGGTACTCGTTCGAGGTGAACAAGGTGAGCAGCGCGCCGCCTCCGGTGCTGTTCCGGCTGGAAAGCGACGGGACTCAGTGGTCGACGTGGGCGCGACCGCTCGTGTGGCAGTCCCGCTGGGCGGCGCTCGGCGACGACGGGCGGGTCGGCGCTGTCCGGGAAGTCGGATTGTGGCCGGTTCGGATCCGCGAACGGACTCTCGAATACGTACCGGATCGGCGGCACGTCTACACATTCGACGGTTTCAGCCCCGTCCACGACTATCGTGCGGAGGTGGCGTTCACCCCGAACGCCGACGGCGGCACGGACCTCAGGTGGTCGGGTTCGTTCGCCGAACGCATCCCCGGAACGGGTCCGGCAGCCCTCGCAGCGTTGCGCGGCGTGATCGGATTTTTGGCCACCCAGCTGGCCAAAGCGGGCAATCATGCTGCCTGACCGGGTGCGCTGCACCACAACGATCAACTAATGCCGGAGCACAGACGTCATCCCCTCGGGTGACCCCGAGGGAAAGGAAGCGGCATGGCGAAACGGTGGCTGGCGGCGGCATTGGCCGGTTTGCTGGTGCTGTCGGCGTGCTCCAGCCCGGACTCGAGTCAACCCCCGGAACAGGCGAACCCCGCGCCGGGCGCGCAGAAACCGGGTCCGCCGCCCGGGCCGTACCCGTTCGGCACCGTGCAGCAGAAGGTCGCGCCGATCCAGGACGGCAAGGTCCCCGTGGTCCGCCGCATCCAGACCGACAAACCGTACGTCTTCATCACGATGGACGACGGCGCGGTGAAGGACCCGTCGGCGCAGAGCCTGATCCAGCAGTCCGGCGGGCATCCGGTGCTGTTCCTGAACAACCGGTACGTGAAGGGCCACGAGGCGTACTTCAAGGCCATCCTCGACTCGACCGGCGCGGTGCTCGGCGACCACACCGTCAACCACCCGAACCTCAAGGGCAAACCGCTGGACTTCCAGAAAAAGGAAATCTGCGACGACGCCGACGACTTCCAGGCCTCGCTCGGCATCCGGCCCACGCTGTTCCGCCCGCCGTTCGGCAACTTCGACCAGAACACGCTGAAGGCCGCCGCGGAGTGCGGGATGCGCGCTTCGGTGCTGTGGACCGCCTCGGTCAACGACGGTGTCGTCCAGTTCCAGACCGGCGACAAGCTCCGTCCCGGCGACATCGTGCTGATGCACTTCCGCAAGACGTTCAAGGAAGACTACGAAGCGTTTATCGCCCAGGCCAAGAAGGACGGCCTGACGCCGGTTCCGCTGGCCGACTTCCTCGGCTGAGCCTCGTGAGTGTTTATGCCGGTTCTAACCGGCATAAACACTCACGACGTCGCTGCTTCGCCAGCCCCGCGCGCTCAGCCGGCCCCGAGGCACACGAACGGCCGCCGCATCGGGTCCACCGCCACCGCCTCAGCCAGTGCCAACGCCGGCGAGGTCCCCTCGGCGAGCCGCCGGTGCAGATCCGCCATCGTGTCCGCCGCCGCCCGGTCGCCGACGCGCGCCACCGCGCCGATGACCGTCTTCGAACCGCTCGCCAGCAGCGTTCCGGCGAAGCCCAGCGCTTCCTCGCCCGGCCGGATGTGGCTCATCGCCAGCTCGCACGCGGCCAGCACCACCCGCTCCGGCGGGTTCGCGAGCCGGGTCGTCTCGTGCGCGAACAGCGGGCCGTCCACCAGTTCGACGCGGGAGAACAGCGCGTTCGCCGGCTCGTGCGCGCCGTGCGCGACCAGGTGCGCCAAGCGGGTGCCGTCCAACGCGGTCAGGACCGTCGCGCTCGTCGCGGCTTCGCCCTCGACCAGTTGCGCGTCCGGGTACACCGAGCGCAGCTTGCTCACCTCGCCGACCGCACCCGGCACGCCAGGACCGCCCGCGAGCAGCACCGGACCGTCCTCCGCCGGGCGCTTCGCGGTGATCCACGCGGTCGCCGACGGCGCGATCGACACCGGGTGCCCGCGCAGCGACGGCAACGCGCCCCACGGCATCGCGTACAGCTGGCCGATCGGGATGATCACGAGCTCGCGGTCGTCGAGCGTTTTGACCAGCGACGCGGAAATCAGCGCGTCGAGCTTCTCCGCCCGGCGGCGCGCGGACGCGGACACCGTCTCGGCCAGCATCGGCGGCAGATGGTCCGGCGCGAGCGCGTCGAGGTCGGCGTGCAGCTGGGTCGCGGTCTCCACGATGTCGTCGAGCGGACCCAATTTGAGCAGCCGGAACGTCCCGCGGTCGACGACCACCGAGTACAGCTGATTGTTGTAGGGCACCAAACTCACCAGCACGCGATCGCCGAGCGCGGCGACGACCTCGTCCGGTGTCGCGACCGGCCGCGGACGGCCCCACTGGCTCGTGTACCAGCCGAGCCTGCTCGCCTCGCGCTGCAGTTCGGTGTACCGCTGCTCCAGCGCCTTCACCGGCTCGCCCTCCAGCCGGGCGCGCTGGATGGTGCGCTGGATGTGCCGCATTTCGTTGATGTGCTTGGCCAGCACCGGATCCTCGATCACCGGCAGCGGTTCGTACCGGTAGACCTGTGCCCGGGTGCGTTCGAGCCAGGCGAACATCCGCCGCGCGCCCGCCGCGTTCCGCCGCGCGCGCCGCAGCACGAGGCGCATCGCCAGCCTGCCGAGTTCCTCGCCGTGCACGGCCGTGCCGCACAGCAGGTCGAGCCCGCCCATCCGGTCGCGGATCGTGCCGAGTTCACGCAGTCCGGCGCGAGCCTGCGCGAGCGCCGCGCGCGGCCGGTCTTCGGCCACGGCCAGCTCCGCCCGGCAGAGCCGGAAGAGCATCCGATGGTCGACCGGCGACGTCGCACGCGGAGCGGGCACGTGCGTGAGAACGAGCGAGGCTTCGGCGATTTCCTTGCGGCGGATCAGCAATCGCACCGCGAAGAGCCGCGCGACCGCCGCCTCGTCACGCAGTCCGAGCGCCGCCAGCCGTTCGGCGATCGAGACGAGTTCGGCAGGCAATCGCGAGGTAGAGCGCCCCTTGCGGTCCGACAAGACCTGCTGCGCTTCCGCCCGGAACCGGGCCAGACCGGCGATCTCGGCCCACGTTCGATTGCCGCGACGGAGAAATCGGCGCCGCGCGTCCGACGCGGACTTTCGCGCCAACGCGAAATCGCCCTCCAGCAACGCGGCCGCGGCCCGGGCCACCTCGGCTTCCGCGATGTGCTGGCCGGATCCGTTGGCGCGCAACTCCGGCAGCGCCTCGTCGAGATGCCTGCCCGCCTCGTCGGCGAGGCCCGCGGTGAGCAGCGCGCGGGCCTGGTCGAGCCGGATCAACGGGATCGAACCGGGGGATTCGGTGACGAGGATCCGCGCGGCTTGTTCGTAGCTGGACAGGGCTTGCGGGACGTCGCCGATGAGCTGCGCGTGGTCGCCGAGGTTTTGCCGGATCTTGCCTTCGAGCAAGGTATGCCCGTTTTCGCGGGCGAAGTCGAGCGCCCGCTCGAGGTCGGCTCGCGCAGCGTCCGGCTGGTTCAGCGCCATGTGCACGAGCGCGCGGTTCAGGAGCATGACGACCAGCGTCCGGCGGCCGTCGTCGAACTCGGCCTCGATGCCGGGGATGACGGCGTCGTACACCGAAAGCGATTCGCTGAACCGGCCGCCGCGCATCAGCACCACCGCGCGCTGGCCGGTGACCAGCAAGCCCAGTTCGCGGGCGACCTTGCTCTCCGGAAGCTGGTCGCGAAGCTGCCGCGCGGTTTCGAGATGCACGAGACCGGCGTCGGTGGACGCGACCTCGGCTTCGGCCGCGCCGAGGCTCACCAGGACGCGGACCTGCAGTTCCCGGTGTTCGGGCAGCGGTTCGGCGACGCGCGCCAGCCGCGTGAGCGCGCTGCGGAACAACCGCACCGCGATGCCGGGCCGCTGGTCGGACGCGGCGGCCCGGCCGCGCGCGTACAGATCGGACGCCGCCGCGATCGTTCGATCATGGACGGGCGCGGACACGGACTCTATGGGAGCACACCTCCGCCACTCTCCATAACGCCCGTCCGGGTTTCTCAGAGCACGACGGTCGGCGTGACGACGGTGCGGCGGTGCGGGCCGGCGCCGAGGTGCACGAGGATCTGCGTGGTTCCGCAGGGGACGCGTTCGAGCACGAACCGGCCGCCCTCGTCGGTCGCCGTCGCGAACGTGCCGTGATCGGCGACCCGGACCTCCACGTCGTACTCGCCCGCGGGCGCGAGCCAGCCGTCGATCCGGTGCACCTTCCCGATTTTGGTCAGGTTGATCATCACGGTCAGGTCGCTGACGGTGAACGTGATCGTGCCGGTCGCCGTGCTGCGCACGCCCGACAGTTCGTCGAGCCGTTCCCACCGCGCGACCTCGACGTCGAGGTTCTCGAGCTCGAGCGCGAACTGGACCCGCTGCACCAGATCGTCCGGCGGCGGGTCGAGTTCGTCGAGGAACCGGCCGATGTCGGCCAGGATGGCCTCGTCGTCCGGAACCGCGTGGCCGTGTCCCGGCCTGCCGATGTTGTCGCTCACCGGGCACCCCCTTCTCCTGCGAGCAGATCGCGCATCGAGTCGAGGCAGCGGCCCCTGGTGGGCCCGACGCTGCCGCGCGGCATCTGCATAGCCTCGGCCACCGCCCGGTACTCGGCGCGGCCGGCGAGAACGGTCAGCCGCAGCAGCTCCTGGCAGCGTGCGGGCAGCCGGAGGAAGGCGCGCCAGACCCGGCGGTCGCGGTCGGCGCGGACGGCCTCCTCCTCAGGTGCGGGGTGATCGCTTTCCAGCGTCGCGGCGACCTCGTCCGACAGCGGCACCGGCTGGGCGCGCCTGCCATAGGGACGGGTCGCCTCCCGGCGAGTCGTGGTGATCAGCCAGGCGGCGAGCGCGCGGGGATCGCGCAGCTTCGCGAGCTGGCTGAACAGAGCGAGCCACACGGTCTGGACCACATCCTCGGCCACTTGCCGATCGAGCCCGTTGGCGCGCGCGACGTGCCACACGAGCGGTGTCAGCTCGTCGACGAGTTTCGCCATGGCGCGCCGATCGCCGCCCCGCGCCGCTTCCATGCACGCGGCGTGCAGGTCGGCGCCGGTCAAGCCTTCCCAGGGCGGGTCTACCTCGGTGGTGTGCACGTCGGTCACCGTAGCTGCCTCACTCCGGAGGTGGGCCGACCTGGGCGAGCAAGCCTCCGGTCGTGTCGGCACGTCCGGGCCCGTCGCGGGTCGCCTCTCCGGTCGGGTACCGGATCGATCGTGAATGATGCGCGCTCTTTCAGTGGTGTCGATGATGCGGATGGTGTCCAGGGGCACGGTGTGTGCCCCGTGGGTGGGCTCTTGGTTGAGGAGCAAACAACTGGCTCTGGGATACATCAATCTCTGACTTTTTCCGGGTGAGTTTTTTTCACGAGCCGGTCGGGGCGGCCGCTGGTGCGGTCCTCGGTGCGGTTTTCGTGCCTTTCGGTTGCGTGTTTGTGCAGGTCAAGCAGGTTCGGAGCCGCCAGGACGCCGGGACCCGACCGGCTGGGCTCCCCCTCCAGCACGGCCGTGTCCCGGCAGCTCCACCGGACCCGATGAGTCCCCCAACGACCCATCGCGCCCCGCCGGACCGGTTCGGCCGGACGGATCCCTCCCTTGAATCCGCCCGTCCGCACCAGCCCGGAAGCTGATTCGCCTGTCCCGCCGGATCGATCCCTCCCCTGAATCCCCCGGCTGACCTGATCAGGTCAGCTCACGCGCTCGGTCCGGTCAGGCGGATTCCTCCCCGAACCCGCCTGACCGGACCGAGCCGCGAGCCGACCCCCAGCCGGACCAGCCCGCACAACCCGCCGCCCGCGCGAACCCCTCCCCGAGGTCCGTTCGGCCGGATGGGCTTGGCAAGCCAATCCGTCAGTCCGGCTGGACCGGCCCGCGAAGCCGGCCAGCCCGGGCAAATCCCTCCCCGGATCTGTTCCGCCGCGCCAGCCCGCGTGACCCGCCAGTTCCGCGAACCCCTCGCGAGATCCGCTCAGCCGAACAAGCCCTCCCCGGACCTGTCCCGCCGCGCCAGCCCGCAGGCCGATCCGCCACTTCCGCCGGACCGATCCGCCAAGCCCGCCAGCCGAACAAGCCCTCCCCAGGCCTGTCCAGCCACGCCAACCCGCCGGACCAACTCGCGGAACCCGCCAGCCGAACAAGCCCTCCCCGGCCTGTCCCACCGCGCTGATCCGCCGCGCTGATCCGCCAAGTCCCGCCGAACCAGATCGCGAACTCCGCCAGCCGGACAGGCCGCTCCCCGAACCTGTCCTGCCGCGCCAGCCCGCGAGCCGGTTCGCCTGGGGCTGGCCGTTGCCGCTGTCCGGTGGGCTCGGCGGCCGGCCGGGTCCCCTCCGAACCCGTCCGGCCGGGCCGGGTCCCCCAGACCCGAGCCGAGCGGAACCGGACCGGCGGTGTGGCCAGTCCCTGTCGTCACGTGCGTCGGTCGCTTCGCACTGGCCGGCGGCCTGCTCGCCCCCTTGTGCCGAGCAGGTCGCCGGTCGCGTGCGTTCGTGCGGGTGCGCACCGGCCGGCGTGAACTGTTCGTCCGTGCCGGCCGGTGCTTCCCGCCCCCAGGGGAGCCCGCTCCCCTTTCGGGCTCCGCCGGAAGGGATTCCTCCCCGAACCCCTCCGGCTGACGACGTCCGGCAGCCCCCTCGGCTCCCGGGCGCCGCCCGTCTCGCTACTTGGCAGTACCGGTGTCGTCGAGCGGCTCGTGGTTGCCGTCCGGCTGCACTCCCCGGTTCGCCCCAGGCGCGGGGCTCGTCTTGACGGGCGGAACGGTGGTTCCCGGCTGCCGCTCGTCCTTCTGATCCGCAGGCATGTGGCCCTCCCTTTTCCTTGGTTCGCCCCATAGGACGCATCCAGGGTGCGCCTAGATACACGGAGCGCCAAAGATTTTGGGGATTTTGTGAACCTGCCGGTCAGGATGGCCGCGCGACCTCCCCCGGATGCCAACCGTCAGTGACGATCGGTAACCCCTCCGAGAGCGCGGCGGCCCAGGCGCGGTAACCGATGGGGCCAGGGTGAAAACGGTCAGCAGCGAACATTCCCGGACGGAGCAATCCCGGAGCCAACGGGATGTGCGTGACCCCGGGAAGCCGGGTCAGCCCTCGCGCCGCCTGGTCGAGCGCGACCGATCGCGCGCCAAGCAAGTCCCGGAGCGGCCGGGGCAAGGACGGGAAACTCGCCAGCGGAGGCACGCCCGCGAGAACGACCGGGACGTCGCCGGCCCTTCGCCGCACCTCGACGACGATCGCCAGCAGGTCCCGCCGGTACCGCGCGGCAGAGTGCAGTTCCAGGGTGTCGTTCACGCCGAGGACGACGACCACGACGTCCGCCTCCCGGACTCGCGGAACCAACTCGTCGAGGACCACCCGCGCCGACGCGCCGGTGATGCCCAGCGCGTGCCACTGCACTTCCCGGTCCGGGTACGCGCGGGCGAGCCCCAGCGCGAGCTGCCCGGTGAGCGCGTCCATGTGGGTGAGTGCGCCGACGCCGTCCACCGTCGACTCGCCGATGACGGTGAGCCGCAGCGGTCGCCCGGTGCCGAGAGTGCCCTCGATCGGCCCCGTGGCCCCGGGAAGCCGCGGAGTCGTCCGACGCACCCGGACTGCCTGCGCGACGAGCACGGGTGCCATGAGGAAGAGGAGGAACAGCCGAAGAACTGCCATGCCTCCGACAGTAACGAGGGGCTACGACAGATCCGGGGCATCGAGGGGAGTTGTCCACAGGGAATGTGAGTTGTGGACAACCTTGGGGATAGTTGGCGAAAGACCGCTGCCAGCAGCGTGTCTGCAACCGCCGACAGAGCCACTAGTCACGGGCGGCCGGGGCTGCGGGCAGTCCCAGCCCAACCGCCCGGCGTCGCGATCGGCCTCGGCGAGGACGGGTTGTGCGATTCGCCGATGAGTTCGCATTCTCAGGCAATCCCGCCGCAGGCGGCAGAGTCCACGGCTAGGTGGCAGGGTCCGCAGGCGGTCCCGCCGCGGGCGGCAGCCCGCGAGCAATCACGCCACGGGCGGCAAAGCCCGCGGCCAACCCCACCGCACGCGGCAAGGTCCGCAAGCACCGCCGCACGTCCGCACCAGCGGCAACCCAGCCACGGCCGTCTGCAACCGCAGACAGCCCGCTCACTGTGCGATCGACACCGTCTTCCCGATCAGCGCATCGTCCTCGGCCGCGTCCAGCAAGAACCGCGCCACGTTCGCCCGCGGGATCTGGAACCTCCGCCGCACATCCCGGCCCACCTCGCTGCGCACGTGGTCCCGTGCGGGTTTGTCCGTCAGCCTCGTCGGGCGCACGATCGTCCACCGCACGTCCGGGGCCTCGTGCAGGATCGACTCCATCCGCTGCAGGTCGGCGTATCCGTTGCGCAACACCACGCCCAGCAACGGCTTCAGCACCAGCTTCGAGAACAGGCTGTCCCCCTTCGCGGGCAGGCCGGATGCGCTCACCACCACGAAGCGCGTCTGGGAGCCATGCAGGGCGGAGACCACGGAGCGGGTGCCGTCGGAGTTGACCGTCGTCGGCTTGAGGTCCGCGGGGCCGAGGGCCAGTACGACCGCGTCACGGCCGGTCACCGCGTCGGCCAGGCCGGGGTCGGTCAGGGAGTGAACCGCAACGTCCAATCGGGGGTGCGCGGGGACGGTCAATCGCGCGGGGTCGCGGACCACGGCGGTGACATGCCATCCGCGGGCCAGCGCGTCACGCACCGCCAGGCCGCCGATCCGGCCGCTCGCACCCAGGACGGTGATCTTCATGAGAGGCCTCCAAAGAGGGGGTGAGTGTTCACTTACCAGCTAGGGTAAGTGAACACTCACCACACTGAGAAGACCCTCAGGGAGCACAGCATGGGAAGCCGCGAGGAGATCGTCGCCGCGGCGGCGGCGGTCATGCGGGAGCAGGGGTACGCGCACGCCACGACCAAGGCGATCGCGCAAGCCTCGGGGTACTCGGAAGCCTTGCTGTACAAGCACTTTCGCGACAAGACCGCGCTCTTCCTCGCGGTGCTGAAAGAGGAGCTGCCCGACCTTGCCGCCACGGCGGCGAGGCTCACCGAACATCCGGAGAAGGCCGGGCTCGGCGACAATCTCGCCGAGCTGGCCACCACGGCGCTGGCCTTCTACTGCGCGAGCTTCCCGATCTCCGTCTCGATCTTCTCCTCGCGCGAGCTGCTCCGCACCCACCGGGACACCCTCGAAAACGGCCCCGACCTGCCGATCCAGCACGTCGCCGGTTATCTGGCCGCGGAGGTCAAGCTGGGCAGACTGCGCGCCGATCTCGACGTCGAAGCCGCGGCCCGGCTGCTGCTCGGCGCGTGTTTCCAGGAGGCGTTCCTCGCGTCTTTCGAGGAACGCCCGCCCCGGCCAGGCCTTGCCCAACAGCTCGTCGAGACGCTGGAAAAACTCGGCTAGTCGCGATTTTTCCGCAGTTCGTGCCACCGGTCGTACAGGTTGTTGACCTCGACCAGCATGAATGCCAGGAAGTCCCGCATCTCGGCGAGCCGTTTCCCGGCGGGAGTGTCCGGGCCGAGCGCGTCGATGCCCTCGGTGGCCGCGTCGCGCCACATGATCAGGAAACGGTCGCGCTTGAGGAAAGTCGCGTACCAGAGGTCGTCGTAGAGCTGGTAGTGGTCGCGGCGTTCGCCGGGTTCGCGAACCTTCCGCACCAGGCCGACCTGGTCGAGATACCGCACCGCGCCGGAGATCGCAGCCGGGCTCACCGACAGCTGCTCCGCCAGTTCGGCAGCCGTGAGCTGCCCCGAGTCGGTCGTCATCAGCGCCGCGAACACCCGCGCTGACATGCGCTGCATGCCGATCTGAGCCATCACCAGGCCCAGGCTCTCCACGTATCGGCGGACGGCGTCCTCGTCTCTCTTCGTCTCAGGCGTCGTCATCCGTCCATCCTCTCCCACGCGCGCCTGGAAGATCACTCGGTCCAGACGTTTTCTTAACTTCACAACTTCATGAAAAGAGTGTAGCTTCCGAACCATGGGAAACGCCATCGCGATCTCCGGCCTGCACAAAGCATTCGGCCGGGTGAAGGCCCTCGACGGCCTTGATCTTCAGGTTCCCGCGGGGGAAGTACACGGATTCCTCGGCCCGAACGGCGCCGGGAAGTCCACCACGATCCGGGTCCTGCTCGGACTGCTGCGCGCCGACGCCGGCGAAGTCCGACTGCTCGGCGGCGATCCGTGGCGCGACGCGGCGAGCCTGCACCAGCGGCTCGCCTACGTGCCCGGCGACGTCAACCTCTGGCCCAACCTGTCCGGCGGCGAGGTCATCGACCTTCTCGGCAGGCTGCGCGGCGGGCTCGACCAGAAGCGCCGCGAGGAACTCGTCGAGCGCTTCGACCTCGACCCGCGCAAGAAGGGCCGCACGTACTCGAAGGGCAACCGGCAGAAGGTCGCCATCGTCGCCGCACTCGCGTCCACTGTGGACCTGCTGCTGCTCGACGAGCCGACCTCGGGCCTCGACCCGTTGATGGAGGCCACCTTCCAGGAGGTCATCCAGGAAGAACGCGCGCAGGGCCGCACCGTGCTGCTGTCCAGCCACATCCTCGCCGAGGTGGAAGCCTTGTGCGACAAGGTGAGCATCATCCGGAACGGCCGCGCGGTCGAGTCGGGCACGCTCGCCGAACTGCGCCATCTGACCCGCACGTCGATCACCGCGGAGCTGGCCGGACCGCCGAACGGCCTCGCCAAACTCCCCGACGTCCACGACCTCAAGATGGACGGCAACCGCGTCCGCTTCGACGTGGAAACGCGCTCGCTCGAGGACGCACTGCGCCAGCTGACCCAGATCGGCGTGCGCAGCCTGGAGAGCAGGCCGCCGACGCTCGAGGAACTCTTCCTGCGCCACTACGCCGACGAACTCGAGGCCGGGAAATGAGCGGCGCGCTCAACGGCACCGGGCCGCTGATCCGGCTGGCGCTGCGCCGCGACCGGATCATCCTGCCGATCTGGATCGTCCTGCTCAGCCTCATCCCGGTAGCCACGATCAGCAGTTACGACCAGTTCTATCCGACCGCCGCGAGCCGGGCCGGGCTCGTCGCGTCGGCCGCCGCGAACCCGTCGTTCGCGCTGCTCTACGGCCCGGCGTTCAACCTCGGCACGGCGGGCGGGTTCATCGCCTGGCGAATGGGCGGGTTCCTGGCGCTGCTGACCGGCCTGATGGCCGTCTTCACGCTCACCCGGCACACCCGCGCGGAGGAGGACACCGGCCGCGCCGAACTGCTGGCGTCCACTGTGGTCGGTCGATACGCACCGCTCACCGCCGCGCTCGCGGTGACCGGCGGAGCGAGCGTGCTGATCGGGGTGCTGCAAGCGATCACGCTGGCGGCGAAGGTTCCCGCGGCGGGTTCCGTCGCGCTCGGCGCGAGCACCGCGCTCGCCGGGCTGGTTTTCACCGGCGTCGCCGCGGTCGCCGCGCAGCTCGGCGAGTACTCACGGACTGCGAACGGCATCGGCACGGCCGTGCTCGGCGTCGCGTTTCTGTTGCGTGGCGCGGGTGATTCGACCACCGACGCGCATTGGCTGTCGTGGCTGTCGCCGCTCGGCTGGGCGCAGCAGATCCGGCCGTTCGCCGAAGAACGTTGGTGGGTCCTGATTTTGCCCGTCGCGACCACGCTCGTGCTGTTTGTCGTGGCCTACGCGCTGCTGCCGCGTCGCGACGTCGGCGTCGGCCTGCTTCCGCCGCGACTGGGACCCAGCGAAGCCGCACCGTCGCTGCGATCGCCGTTTTCGCTGGCCTGGCGGCTGCAGCGGGGTCCGTTGTTCGGCTGGCTCATCGGACTCGCGGTCGGCGGCGCGTTGTTCGGGACGATCGCGCAGGGCATTTCCGGCCTGGTCGGCGGCACCGAGCAGAGCAGGCAGATCTTCGAGCGGCTCGGCGGTTCGCACGGACTGGTCGGCGCCTTCCTCGCCACGATGGTCAGCCTGTTCGCGATGCTCGCCTCGCTCTACGGCGTGCAGGCGACGCTGCGAATGCGCACGGAGGAAACCTCGATCCGGCTCGAACCGCTGCTGGCCACGCGGGTCGGACGGCTGCGCTGGGCCGCGAGCCACCTCGTGTTCGCGTTCCTCGGCAGCGCGTTGCTCGTGCTCGTCGGAGGCGTGCTGCTCGGGCTGTCGAACGGGCTGCGCAGTGGAGACGTCGGCCGCTCGGTCGGGAACATGGTCGCGGCCGTCGCGGTGCAGGTGCCCGCGGCGTGGGTGATCGTCGCGGTGGCCGCGCTGATCTTCGGCCTGCTGCCGAAACTGGCGACCGCCGCCTGGGGCGTGGCGGCGCTGGCGTTGCTGATCAGCATGTTCGGGCCGGTCGTCAACGCACCGCAGGTGCTGCTGGACGTCTCGCCGTTCCAGCATCCGCCGAAGGTGCCCGGCGCGGTGTTCAGCGCGGTGCCGCTGGTGGTGTTGCTGGCGGTTTCGGCAGTCGTGCTGGCGGTGGGCCTGACCGGCTGGCGGCGGCGCGACGTCGGCTGACGTCAGCGTTCGTCGCGGATGAATCCGCTGGTCGGGCCCAGTGTGGTCGGCGGGGGTGCCGACGGGCTCGACTGAGTCGGGGTGACCGACACCGTGGCCGTGGTCGTGCGCGGCGGCGGGGCCGGAGGTGCGGGCGGGCGATGGGTCACGGTGATCGGCGGCAGAGGGAGGCCGGTCACCGTGACCGTCACCTGCTGCACAGGCGGCGGGGTGGGCGGCGAAGACTCTCCGGCCGGACGCGGAGTGCGACCGGCGACCAGCAGCGCGGCGACCAGCAGCCCGCCCGCCAGCCCGGCGAGACCGGTCACGACGACATAACCCCAGGTGGGAGCGGTGTCCGACATCCGGCACCTCCTCGCCGCACGGTCACTCGGCTACGAGGGTTCGTCGCGTTGATCATAGGCGTCGTTACGCACTGTGCAACTTGATATCTACCGACTCAACTTATATAACACTAACCCTATGAGGGGGATTCTTCGCTCGCCGGACTTCCGGCGGCTTTGGCTCGCCGACGGCCTCAGCCAGGTCGGCAATCGCATCGACTTCCTGGTGATCCCGCTGCTGGCGACCACGACGCTCGCCGCGTCCGTGGCCGAGGTTTCGCTGCTGCGGACGCTGAGCACGCTCCCGTATTTGCTGCTCGGACTGCAGGTGGGCGCGTGGTGCGACCGGATGCGCAACCGGCCGGTGCTGATCACCGCCGACCTCGGCCGCGCGCTGCTCATCGGCTCGGTGCCGCTCGCCGCGGTGTTCGGATCGCTGACGCTGGGCCATCTGTACGTCGTCGTGCTGCTGGCCGGGGTGTTCACCGTCTTCTTCAACGTCGCGCACCAGACCTACCTGCCGAACCTCGTCGAACGCGGCGAACTGCCCGACGCGAACGCCCGGTTGCAGACCAACCTGTCCGTCGCCGCGATCGCCGGGCCGGGGCTCGGCGGGATGATCGTGCAGTTCATCGGCGGCGCGGGCGCGATGGCTGTCGACGCGTTGACTTACCTGTGGTCGGCCGCCTGGCTGCACCGGATTCGCACGCCGGATGTGCGGCCTGAGCCCGCGGAGCGGAACCTTCGCCGCGAGATCGGCGAGGGACTGCGGACGGTTATGCACAATCCGCTCCTGCGGGCGATCGCCCTGCACGGTGCCGCGTCGAGCCTGTTCCAGTCGATGTTCATGGCGGTGTCGATGGTGTTCATGGTCCGCGATCTGCACGTCGCACCGTTCATGATCGGTTTGCTCGGCACGATCTCGCTGTTCGGCGCCTTGCTCGCGAGTGGAGTCGCGCAACGGCTCGGCACTCGTTTCGGTGCTGCCCGGGCGTTGTACTTCGGTGCCGCCGTGTACAGCGTTTCGTTCCTGCTCAACGCTTTCGCGACACAAGGCTGGGGGCTCGCCTGGTGGGTCGCGGGCGGCTTCGGGTCAAGTTTCGGGATCATTGTGCTTGGCGTGTTCGAAACCAGCTTCCGGCAAGCGGTCACCCCGCACGAATTGCTCGGCCGTGTCTCCTCGGTGTCGCAGACGGTCATTTTCGGCATTGCCCCGCTCGGCAGTCTGCTCGGCGGCTTGATCGCGGAACTCACCACAACCCGGGTCACGCTGTACGTATGCGGCATCGGAATCCTTGCCGCGTCGGCGATTCTCATCGCTTCGCCGCTTCGCAAGATGCGAGACCTGCCGCTAGCCGAGGGAACGGTCGAGAACGATCAGGGGGATCGCGAGCGTGGCTAGGACCGCTCCGATGAGGCTGACCCAGCTGAGGGCTTGGGCGAGCACGGCCGCCGCGAGGACGGGAGTAGCGCTGATTCCCAGCTGGAAAGCCGAAACCGTGGTCGCCCCGGCGAGCGTCGGGGCGTCGGCGGCGATGGCGAAGACCCGGCCGTAGATCGCGGGATTCAGTACGAAGGCAGCGATCCCGAGCAGGAACACCGTAGGAAGCATCGCCCACGAACTGCGGATCGCGCCGACCAGGACAACCGAAAGAAGCACGATCGCGACGGCTCCGCCCAGGAGCGCGGCGTGGGGTCGCCGGTCGGAAATACGGCCGCCGATGGACAGGCCCACGAAGGCGCCGATTCCGAAAAGCGCGAGGACCGCGGGAATCCATCCGGTGGGGACGCCGGTGATCTCGGCGAGCATGGCCGAGAGGTAGTTGAACGTGATCATGTACGCCGCGGTCGTCAGGATCGTGATCCCGAAAATGCCCCAAAGCCGGGGTTTGCGGATCGTGGCGAGTTCCCGCGACACACTCGGCCGCGCCGCCGACCGGGTCGTCGCGGGGATCCCGAGCGAGCAGGCGACGGTCCCGGCGAGCGTCAGTGCGACCACGGCCCAGAATCCGCCTCGCCACTGGGTGAAATGGCTGAGCAAGGTGCCTGCCGGTCCGCCGGCGACCATGGCGACGCTCAGGCCGCTGACCACGACCCCGGAAGCGCGGGCGATGCGGTCCGGGGCGACCAGGCTGATCGCGGTCACGGACGCGACGGCGAAGAAGCCGGCGTAGGCGACGCCCGAGACGACCCGGCTCACCAGCAAGACCGGGTAGTTGCCCAGCAGCCCGGCGGCGACGCTGGCGGCGAACACTCCTTGGGTGACCATCAGCGCGGTGCGGCGGGGCCAGCGCAGGCTGAACACGGCGAACGGCGGCCCGCCGATGACGACCCCGAGCGCGAACGCGGTGATGAGAAACCCGGCGGAGGACAGCGAAACCTGGAGATCGTCGGCCACCGCGGGCAGCACGCCCGCCAGAAGGAATTCCGCGCTGCCCATTGCGAACAGGCTGAAGGCGAGCAGGTACACGCCGACGGGCAAGCGCGCGGAACTCCGTGGCTTTTCGACGGTTTCGCTGGTCATCAACGCTTCGCCTCCGTGGTTTTGGGGACCCCTGCGACCAGCATCGGAAGCCGCACGCGAAAGCGGCAAGAAACGTTGCCGTTTCCGGGACGCATTGGTTGACTGCGCCGCATGAGCGACCACCCCACCGTCGACAGCGTGCTCGAGCAGATCGCGCCCCGGCTTCGGCAGGCGCGAGACAAGCAGGGCGTCAGCCTCGCCGACCTCGCGCGGGCCACCGGCATCTCGACCAGCACGTTGTCCCGGCTGGAATCCGGGCAGCGCAAGCCGAGTCTCGAACTGCTGCTGCCGATCACCGCGGCGCTGGGCGTCCCGTTCGACGAGATCGTCGCCGCGCCGCGGATCGTCGACCCGCGCGTGCCCCAGCAGCCCGCCAAGAAGGACGGGCGCGTGCTGATCGCGTTGTCCCGGCACCAGGGGGAAATCCGCGCCTACAAACAGGTCATCCCGGCGCACGACGAAGAGCCTCACCTGCGTACCCACGACGGGCACGAATGGCTCTACGTTCTTCGCGGACGCCTACGCGTTCGCCTGAGCGAGCACGACTTCATCATGGGAAACGGCGAAGCGGCCGAGTTCGACTGTCACATCCCGCACTGGTTCGGCGCCGCGGGCAAGGGCGACGTCGAAATCCTCAGCCTCTTCAGCAAGTCCGGCGAACGCATCCACCTGCGCACCGGTCGCCGCTAGACCTTGCGCAGACCGTCCAGCAGTACGCGCACCAGGTGCCGGCTGTCCGGCGTAAACCGCTCTACCGCGAGCGCGCCGACAATGAGCGCGCGCAGGTCTTCGCCGTCGATGTCTGTGCGTACAGTGCCCGCGGCTTGCGCGCGTTCCAGAAGCGCCGTGAGGTTCACGCGAAACCGCTCCGCCGCTTCGGCCTTGTACGCAGAACCGCTTGTCTCACCGAGCGCTTCGCAGATCGCACGGTTACGCGACGCCTGCTCGATGACGCGCGTGAAGTAGTCGTAGAACGCTTCGCCTGGCGCGTCGGAGTCGATCAGCTCCTGCGCCTCAACGCCGTACTGCTCCAGCCGCTCCACGACGACGGCCTGGAACAGCGCTTCCTTGCTGGGGAAATGACGATAGACAGTGCCCGCGCCGACGCCAGCCAGCCGCGCGATGTCGTCGAGGGGCACCGAGAGCCCGTCGACGGCGAACGCTGCTTCGGCGGCAGCCAGCACACGGGCGCGGTTCCGGCGCGCGTCCGCGCGGAGCGCAGGCTTCTCCACCGGCTATCTCCTCTGATCTCAAAGTGGTGCGGTCGTCCGATTCTTCCTTGGAACGATCTCCGCCGCTTCTGACCGTGTCTCAGATCTCCAGGCCGTCGTTGACAACCGGAGTGACAACTCCGTATCTTCGTAAGCGGGTGCCCCGTTCCGATTATCCCCCTCTCTTCCCTAATGAGGTTTCTGATGCCCCGCACCGTGTCCGAAGTAGCCGAGATCGTCGCGAACGCACTGCGCGCCTTCGACGCCGCGCAGCTCGCCGGCGTTCTCGCCGAGGACGCCGTCTACGAAATCCCGTTCACCGGCCACCGCTCCGCCGGCCGGGACGCGGTACTGGCCACACTCGGCGCGGGCAGCGCCGTCGCGGCCCGGATCGGCCTGGAGAAAGTCGAGGTCACCACGACGGAAACCGCGGACGGATTCGCTGTCGAACTCGTCGCCGAGGGCCGCAACCCGCACACCGGGCACAGCTACCGGCTCCCGTCGTCCGCCGGACTGCTGACCGTGCGGGACGGCCAGGTCGCCCGGTACCGCGACTACCCGAACAACGGCGCAGCAACCGCACTGCACGGGACGAAGGAGGTCTTCCAGCGCTTCCTCGACGCGGCTGTCGACAACCGCTGGGACGATCTCGCCGACCTGTACTCCGACGACGTCGTGATCGAAATCCCGTTCGCGCCGGCCGGAGTGCCGAAGGTGACGCGCGACCGGGAGGAGTTGCGCAAACGCTTTCACGAGGCCGGAGAGCGCCGCCGGATCACCAAGGCGGATCGGGTCGTGGTGCACGAGACCAGCGATCCGGAGGTGCTGGTGGCGGAGTACGACCTGCACGGGGAGTACGAGGGCAAGCCGTATGTGTCGACGTACGCGATGGTCATGACGGCGCGGGACGGTCGGATCGTGCACTCCCGCGACTACTCGGGCGCACCTACGTTCGAGGAGTAATCGGCGTCAGCCCCTCGCCAGCCCGATCGCCATGTCCGCCAACGCCTCGCGCCCCTCCCTCGCCCGCGCGTCGTCGGGGTCGCAGACGTACTGCAGGATCAGCCCGTCCACTCCGGCGACGATCATGCGCGCGAGGTGGTCGAAGGAAACGGCGGCAGTCTCGCCCGCCTGCTCAGCGGCTTCCCGGCACCACTGAGCGACGACGTCGGCATAGCGCCGGTACTGGAGCCGAGCGAGTTCTTCGTGGCCAGAGGTGCGCAGGGCGTACATGGTGAGTTCGTACTGCAGCAACTGCAGTTCGCGCCCGCCCTCGACGAGCTTGCCCCAGAAGGTGTCGAGTCCTTGCCGGATCGCGTTCGCCAGGCCTTGGCCGGTGGCAGCCGAGACCTGGAGAACGCCGGCGATCTCGTCGACGACGTCCTCGATCACGGCCCGGAGCAGCTTCTCCTTGGACGGGAAGACGTACTGCATGGTGGCCAGCGGGACGTCCGCCTGCGCGGCCACGACGCGCAGCGAAGTCTTGGCGACGCCGTGCGCGGCCAGCGCGGTGCGGGCGGCCGCGATGAACTGGGTCCGGCGTACCGCGGCCTCGACGTACGGCATGGCCACCCCTTTCGGTCAGTCGACCGAAATCTTGCCACGAATCCTTGCCAGCCGCGGCGGCGCTCCTTAGGCTGCACCGAATCGGTCAGTTGACCGAATCTCCGGAACGCGAGGGAGCAAGCCATGCAGGTCGTGGTCGTCGGCGCGGGACTGGCAGGACTCTCCGCCGCACGGGAACTCAAGGCGGCCGGAGCCGAGACAGTCGTCCTCGAAGCTCGTGACCGGGTCGGCGGGCGGACCGAGGGCGGCGAAATCGAGGGACACCCGATCGAACTCGGCGGCACCTGGATCGGCGAGGGCCACACCAGGATGCACGGGCTCGTCGGCGAACTCGGCCTGGCGACTTTCCGCACCTGGAACGACGAAGGCAAAACGCTCGTCCAGCTCGGCGGCAGGCGCACCCTCGTCGACGGAGCCAAGGGCGCCGTGCCACGGCTCAATCCGGTCGCGCTCGCCGACCTCGCCCAGGGCTTGACCCGCTTCGGCAGGCTCGCCCGCGGCATCGACCCGAAGCAGCCGTGGGCGCATCCGAAGGCGCGCCTGCTCGACAGCCAAACCTTCGAGACCTGGGTCCGGCGCAATCTGCACACCCCGAGCGGACGGGCCTACTTCCGGGTCGCGACCGAAGCCGTCTTCGCCGCCGACGCCAGCGATCTTTCCCTGCTGCACGCGCTGTTCTACGCAGTCAGCAACGCGGACCTGGAAACCCTCCTCGCCGTCGACCGCGGCGCGCAGCAGGACCGCGTCGTCGGCGGCTCCGTCCTGGTGGCACAACGACTCGCCGACGGGCTCGACGTCAGGCTGTCGACACCGGTCGCGTCGGTGGCCCACGACCAGGCCGGGATCACGGTCACCACCCGCGCTGGGCAAACCTTCACCGGCGACCGGGTCGTCATCGCCCTCCCGCCGACGCTCGCCGGACGGCTGCGGTACGACCCGGTACTGCCCGCCTGGCGCGACCAGTTGACGCAGAAGCTGCCAGCCGGGACGGTCACCAAGACGTTCGCCTCGTACCCCACGCCCTTCTGGCGCGAGCAGGGACTCAACGGGCAGGTCGCCTCCGACAACGGTCCGGTCAAGGTCACCTTCGACGTTTCCCCGCCGGGCGGCGAAATCGGCGTCCTCCTGGGCTTCGTCGAGGGCGGCGAGGCACGCCGCTGGCAGCGTCTTCCGCCCGACCGGCGCCGCCAGGCCGTGCTCGATTCCTTCGTCCGCTACCTAGGGCCGCGGGCCGCCGAACCGACTGCGTACGTCGAGAAGGACTGGAGCGCCGAGGAGTTCACCCGAGGCTGTTACGGCGCCCACTTCGCCCCTGGAGTGTGGACCAGTTACGGCGACGTGCTGCGGCCACCAGTCGGCCGTATCCACTGGGCGGGTGCGGAGTACGCGGTGGAGTGGAACGGCTATATGGAGGGCGCCGTGCGGTCCGGCAGCGCTGTCGCGGAGGAGATCCTGCGGCGTTGAGCGAGGCTCACTGAGTCGCGGTCTGCGAAGCCGGTGGCGTGAACAAATGCTCCACCGTGGCCACCGCCCAGTCCCATACTCCCGGCACCAGCAAGATCCCCACCAGCACGAACACCGGGAACACCAGTCGCGTCTCCACCTTTTTCCCGGTGTGCAGCCGCAGCGGCTTCGGCGGGCGGAGTTCGTACCAGGTCTCCCCCGCGATCGGCAGCGGGAACAGGAACGGGCAGCCCGACTCGGTGAGCGAATCGCCGAGGCAGTGCACGAAACAGCCGGCCGCGACCGCCACGCCGAGCCAGCCGGAGATGTCCGCCAGCTGGGCTACCCGGTCGTCCGGCGCGGTGAAGTACCACCAGGCCACCGCGCCGCCATAGGGCAGCAGCAGCCAATCGCCCAGAGCCGCGACGGCGAGCAGGAGTCCGAACAACAACACGCCCAGCACAGCCCAAGCTCCACCGGCGGTACAGCCAGCGGAGGTAGCCGCGCCGAGGGCGACTGCGAACAAGAGGGTGTGCGACAGGTGCCGGTGCGTGCCGGTCACCTTCTCGTCGCGGGGGCCCTTCGTCAGGGCGTATACAGCTGCAGACACCCGGCGCAGCAGCCACGACAGCGCGCCGGTCAGCCAGCCGAACAGGCGGGTCGCACTGGCGCTGGGATGGTCAAGGTCCGGCAGCAGCGCGAACCCGGCCGTGGTGGCCGCGAAGACCACCGCCTGATGCACCGAGCCGACGCCGACCGCGGGCGCGAGGGCGAGGCCCGCGCACCAGCCGGTCAGGGCGTGCGTGCGCCCCATCATGATGGTTATCCCCCAGGTCGCGGGCCATTTTTCAGCGACCGTAGCGGGAGATCAGGCCGGAGGTTCCTCCGACACGCTCAGGTGTTCGGCCACGCCGGTGAGCTCGATCACCCGGCTGACCGCCGGGCTCGGCACGACCTCGAGTTCGACGTCCTGTTCCCCGGCCTGCCGCTGGGCGTGCAGGACGACGTTCAGCGCCGATGAGTCGAAGAAGGTCACCCCGGTGAGGTCGGCCACCACGCGACGGGAATTCTTGTCCGCGATCAATCCGGCAAGAGCTTCCTGCAGCTGCGGGCTGGTGAGCAGATCGAGCTCACCCGTGACCACGACCCTCGGCTCGGCGGCCGCGGTGTCCAGCGTGATGCCGAATCCGGGCGGAGTGGCGTTCTGGTCGGCTGCGGGCATGCAGTTTCTCCTCGTCAGGCGCTGCTCCTGCGCCGGTACGCGCCTGTTGTCTCAAGAGGCAACCGTGTCACGGTCCCAAGCATCTGGAGACTCAACCCTAACCCAGTGGGTGACTGAGTCCGCGTCGGCACATGGCTACACCTTGGCGCGCTCTCGACCGGCGGACGCACAGCACCCCGCGCACCGCAGGTGGGCGCGCGGGTCGCGGGGTCGGTCGGCTCAGGCGGACACCGTCTTGCGCTTCGCTCGCCGTTCGCGCATGAACAGCTCGCGGCGCTCGATCTCGCCGAGCCCGCCCCAGATTCCGTACGGCTCTTCGACGGTCATCGCGTGCTTGCGGCACTGGGCCAGCACCGGGCAGGTGTGGCAGATCGCCTTGGCCCGGGACTCGCGGCGCTCGCGCGCGGAACCGCGCTCATTGTCGGTATGGAAGAACAGGCTGCTGTCCGCGCCGCGGCACGAGCCTTGAAGCTGCCACTCCCACTCCTCGGCCACCACGTTCGGCAGTCGGCTCACGTCAGCCATGTCGTCCCCACCTTTCCCGGGATCAGCACACTCGACGGCTACATGCCCGCCGGTCGCGGCGGTCAAACCCGGGTTTGGTTTGCTCACCCCCCGGGCATGTGGCAGATCGGGCACGAAAGACTGGCGTGGCACGCCGGAGAGAGGACAGCACGTGGAGGAGAACGCCCCGCTCGAGCGCGAGGACGCACAGCTCATCGAGGTGCGGACGGCGGCTATCCCGCACGTGGTGCCCACCCTGCGCACCATCGTCGCCGACATCGCCATGCGCCAGGACTTCGACCTGGACGCGGTCGAGGATCTGCGGATGGCCGTGGACGAGGCCTGTTCGATGCTGCTGCCCTCGGCCGCCGACGGCAAGCTGACCTGCGTGTTCTCCTGGCTGGAGGGCCGGATCGAGGTCACTGTGTCGGTGGTCTCCGACCGCGCCGACCACGGCGACGAGACCGGTCTGTCCTGGCAGCTGCTGACCGCGCTCGCGACCTCCGCGCGGCGCACCGTGACCCCGGCCAACGGCCGGTACCTCTCCCGGGTGCAACTGGTCCGGGAGAGTGAGGCGGCCAGCTCGTGACGAACCCCGCCGGCGGCGACAAGCCCACCGACGTGGCAGCACTGTTCCACGAGCTGACGCAGCTGCCCGAGCACGCGCCCCGCCGCGAGGAGATCCGGGACCGGCTGGTGCGCGAGCATCTCGAACTGGCGCGCAACCTCGCCCGGAAGTTCCGCAACCGCGACGAGGCGATGGACGACCTCGTGCAGATCGCGACCGTCGGCCTGATCCACGCGGTGGACCGCTACGACCCCGAGCAGGGCACCGATTTCCTGGCCTTCGCGGTGCCGACGATCTCCGGCGAACTGCGCCACCACTTCCGCGACAACAGCTGGTCGGTCCGGGTGCCGAGGCGGCTCAAGGAACTCAACGCGACGATCTCGGCCGCCCGCGAGGAACTGACCGTGCGGCTTTCGCGCGCGCCGAAGCCCAGTGAGATCGCGCGGCATCTCGGCGTGCCGATCGAGGACGTCTACGAGGGCCTGCGGGCCGGTCAAGGGCGGTACGGGGCCTCGCTGGACAACCTGCTGGAGAACTCCGCGCACACGCGCTTCGGCGCGCCGGACGCCAACCTCGGCCAGGCGGAACTGCGCGAGGCGCTGCGGCCGATGCTGGACAGTTTGCCCGAGCGCGAACGCAAGATCGTGGCGCTGCGGTTCGGATCCGGGATGAGCCAGTCGGACATCGCGCGCCGCGTCGGGGTTTCCCAGATGCAGGTGTCGCGGCTGCTCGCGGCGACGCTGAAAAAGCTCCGTACCGGACTGGCCGAGACTGACATCACCGAGGGCACCTGATTCGCTTTCGGCCGGGTTGGGTAAACACCACATGCGAGCACAGCGGCCGGGAGGTGCAGAAGCCATGACGACGTCGAGGATGCCGACCAGGAGCACCGGGGCGACTGCCGCCACCGTGCTGCTGGAGCTTCCGGACGACGTCACCGCGCCCGCCATCGCGCGAGCCCAGGTTCGCGCCGCGCTCGCCCAGCTCGACGTTCCCGCCCAGGTGCGCGACGACGTGCTGCTGGCGACCTCCGAGCTGGTCACCAACGCCTTCGAGCACGGCGACCGGCCGGACCGGCTGGAGCTCCGGCTCGAGCACGGCGAACTGATGGTGCGGGTCTTCGACACCTCTGCCTCCATTCCGCAGCTGAAAGAACCGGTCGCCCCGTCCGCGGCGCGCAGCCGGGGGCTTCAGCTGGTGCGTGCGCTTTCCCGCCGCTGGGGCTACGACCCGGCCGAAAACGGGAAGTGCGTCTGGGCGGCGTTCGGCCTCGGCTGACGGCGGCCGCCCACCACGAGCCCGGCCGCGCCGAGCATCCCCAGTCCCACGCCGAGCCAGCCGATGATCATGCGTGGCCGCTCGGCCGCCGAGCAGCCTTCCGCTCCGTGTGCCTCGGTGATCAGCCAGCTTTCCGGAGTGCTGAGCGCCGTGCCGCAGCCGATCCGGACGCTCGTGGTGTCCGTCGGCGGGTCGCCCCGGCCGAACATATTCGCGGGGAGTCCCAGCATCTGATCGCTTCGGGTGCCGTAGATCGCCCGGACGTCGGTCGGGTTCCCGGCGTCGTCGAGGTAATAAAGGGCAGTCACCGGCAGCAGGAAGAACACGATCCCGGTGACGAAGAAGGCGGCGGACGCCAACCCGATCCACCACGCCGGACGGCGGGCCAGCGGTTTGCGCGATCTTGCCGGGAAAGCCTGGTCATCCGGGCCGGGGAACGGGTCGGGGCGGGGATCGCCGGTCATCGTCGAGCCTCCTGATCGGGGGTGCGAGGCCCGGTTGTAGTCCGGTTCGCCGGGACTGGTCCCCGGCGGGCGCTGTCCGGTTTTGTCTCGTTCGCTCCCGTTGCCGGTGCCTTACGCTCGCCGGATGCTGGACGCAATCGGGGTGACTGGGGACGAGGAGCGGGTCTACCGGCTCCTCGTGGGGATGTTCGACGCCGGACCGCGGCAGGTGGCCGAGCAGCTGGGGCTGAGCGCGGCGCAGGTGTCGGCGATCCTGCGTTCGCTGCACGCCAAGGGGCTGGTCAGCCTGGTCGCCGGGGACGAGCCGAAGTACGCGCCGTCGCCGCCGGACGTCGCGTTCGGGCCGTTGCTGATGCGCGGGCAGGAATCGCTGGAATGGGCGCGCACCGCGGTGAGCCGGATGGCCGAGGAGTACCGCGGCGGCGCGCGACGGCGGGACGCGACGCAGCTGGTCGAGGTGATCACCGGCAGTGCGGCGATCCGGCAGCAGCTGACCAACATCCAGGTCGGCGCCCGGCACGAGTTGCTGTGGTTCTGCCGGGCCGGGCACATCGCGATGGCGTCCGGCGAGAACGCCGACGAGTACGACGCGCTCGCCCGCGGCGTGCGGTACCGGGTCGTCTACGAGCGGGCGATGCTGGAAGAGCCCGGCATGATCGAGAACGTCGCGCACGGGATCCGGCACGGCGAGGAGGCGCGGTCGTCGACCGTGGTTCCGGTGCGGCTGGCGATCGCCGACGGCACCATCGCGTTGTGCCCGTTGGTGCAGAATCTCGACGGCTCCGGCGAACCGACCGCCGCGTTGATCCGCGAGAGCAGCCTGCTGGCCGCGTTGATCGCGTTGTTCGAAAGCTATTGGGAACGCGCCTGGCCGCTGCGCGCGGACGGGACCCCGCAGGACGCTCCCGGCGGCGCCGGTCCGGACCGGGACGAGCTGCACCTGTTGTCGCTGCTGGTCGCGGGGGTCACCGACAAGGCGATCGCGACGCGGCTCGCGGTGAGCCAGCGGACCGTGCAGCGGCGGATCCACGACCTGATGTCCCGGATGAACGTGCAGACCCGGATGCAGCTGGCGTGGGAGGTCAGCAGGCAGGGCTGGCTCGACGAGCCCGCGGCAGCCGGATAACCGCGAGGGGTTATCCGGCTGCCTCTTTCTCAGGAGAGCCCGTAGGCGCGGAGCACGGTCTGCTGCACCGCGTTCCCGTCACCATCGGAGCCGTGCACGCGCAGTGCGACGAATCCGTTGGTGCGGTCCAGCCGCGGCTGGTCGACCACGGCGCGGAAGCGGCCGCCGCCGATGCCGTCCATCCGCTTGACCTTCGTCCACGTGCGACCGTCGTCATAGGACACTTCGACGGTCAGCTGCGGATTCTTCGGCGCGGCCATGCCGTCCTGGTTGCGGACGGTGAACTCGACCGGAAGCGAACGCCCGGCGCGCGCCTTCTGCGTCAGGTCGGTCTGCACGCCGTAATCCACCTGCAGCAACGGAAGCAGGTCAGTTTTGCCTTCGGCGGGCCGCTTCGACCCGAAGGTCCACGACGTTTCGGTGTGCGTACCGTAGGCCCAATCCGGAGTGGACTTGGTCAGCGACAGGTCGAGCCGGTACTTCGCCGGGTCCGCCGAAGCGGGGAACTTGCCCCACGCCACCGGGCCTTCCTTGACGAGTTTTCCGTCCTGGTAAAGCTTCGCGCTCACCTGGTCCGGTTGATCGTCGCCCAATTCCGCTTCCGAGAACGCGTAGTGCGAGGTTTCCGGGTCGGCGAACTCCGGGATGCGGAAGGCGAACGTGTCGCCGATGCGCGAGTTTTCCAGTCCGGCTCCGCGCGGGATCGCCGGGCGGACCACTGGGGCGTACCAGTTCTCCGTCGCTCGCTGGCCAGGGCTGAACGTGTGCGGCTGTTCGAGCATGCCGACCGCCAGCGGCTGGAACGTGTCCCAGCTGAGCTTGTTGTTCACCCGGTGCTGCCAGATCGTCTCGTCGGTCGAAACGATTTCCTCGCGAGCCGTTCCGGTGTGCGCGTACCGCTGATACTGGTTGATCGCGGTCTTTTCCCACGGCCGCCAGCCGAACCGCTGTTCGGAAAGCCATTCGTCCTTGCCGGTCACGTGGTAATTCGCGGTGACCGTCGCGCTGTTGCGTTCGCTGACCTGGTAGACGATCTTCTGCGGGATCTGGTCGTGCGTCACCTGCATGATGTCGTACAGGTACGGGCTCACCGGCGTGCCCTGGAGGAACAGGCTCGTGAAACCGAATTTGGCGCGGTCAGCCAGTTTCATGCCCTGTTCGTTCGTGATCCGCACGGTGGGAATCGGCAGGCGGTTTCCGCGCGGCTGCCAGTGTGCGTACGTGTGCTCGTCGGGAAGGCTGACGACCATCGCCATCGCGGCGCCCGCGGCGGCCGCCTGCTTGGCCGCGGCATCCGGATTGGTGCCGTCCTTCGCGGGGGTCACCAGTGCGATTTTCCCGCGCGCCTTGGCGAATTGCTCTGGTTTGTCGCCGTCGACCGGGACGACGCCGAGCCACTTGAACCCGGAAATCGCCGGAGACAACGCATAGTAGAACAGTTCGGTCTTGACCCCGACCCACGGCAACGTGGTCGCGGTCAGCATCGGCGCGGTGAGCTGCCACCGGGTGCCGAATTCGAACGTTCCGTTCTTCACCTTCTGCGTCGGCGTCACGTAGATGTGCCGCACGCCGGGGAATTCCATGACGTAGTTCGAGATCTTGCGCGAGCCGAATTCGCGGTGCGCGTAGCTGCTGATGATGTTTTCCAGCGTCGACGGCCGCGGCGTCTTGATCTGCACCGGGATCGCGTTCCGCGCGTCCAGCACCAGGTTCGTGTCCTTGGTGATGGAGAACTCGGGGTTGAGCACGATCGCGAGTTCCTCGTCCGGCGCGAGTCCGGTGTGGAACATCCCGCGTGCGTAGTAGGTGCCCTCGGGAAGTTCGGTGACGAACGGATGGTCGCTCTGGATGGTCCGGACGATGTCGTACCGCATGTCGTCGCCGAAGAGTTGGAGATCCATCGGGTACGCCTTGCCGTCGCGCCCGATGCCGCTGATGGACACCTTGTGCTTCGGCGGCTCCTTCACCAGGCCGACCGTCGTGTGCACCGCGCCGACGAGAACGCTGCCGGTGTAGTTGCCGGGCACCAGCGCGGCCGAATCGACGGTGATCACCACCGTCGCGGTCCCGTTGGCCGGAACCTCCACAGTGGACTTGTCGAGCCTCACCGCGTCGCCCGGCGTGCCACCGTCACCACGGCGCAGGTCAAGCTTCGGGGTGATGGTGACCGGCGCGGAAGTCGTGTTGGTGTAGGTGATTTCCTTGCGCACCGGACCGCTGTCGTTGGTGACCGGGCCGAGGTTCAGCGTACCGGTCGCGAAGACACCGGGGTGCACCGCCGCGGCCGCGACGTCCACTCGTCCGCCGCCCTGCTGGAACGCGTTCAGTCCCGCCGAAGGCTTCGACGTACTGGCCAAACCGTCCTTGAGCTGCTGAGCAGTCCATTGTGGATACCGCTGCGCCAGGATCGCCGCCGCACCAGCGACATGCGGAGTAGCCATCGACGTGCCGGACGCCGCGGTGTAGTACTGGTCCACCACCTCGCCGAGCGAAGTGCCTGCCGCACGCGCCGCGACGATTCCCACGCCAGGCGCGGTGATGTCCGGCTTCACGGCCTGGTCTCCGAGACGCGGCCCCATGCTGGAGAACGGTGCCAGTTCGTCCTTGCGGTCCACCGCGCCGACAGTCAGCGCGGAGTCCGCGGTGCCCGGCGTGCCGATGGTCGACGCGCCGTTCTGGCCGTCGTTGCCCGCGGCGACCACGAACAGCGCGCCCGTGCGGGCGGTGAGTTCGTTGAGGCCGACGCTGAGGTCGTCGGTGCCGTCGGTCGCGCCGCCGCCGAGGCTCATGTTGATGACCTTGGCACCGGAGTTCGCGGCCCACTCCATCCCTTGCAGGACTTCGGAAGACGAGGCCGTGCCGTCGTCGCCGAGCACCTTGCCGACGTACAGCTTCGCGCCGGGAGCCGCGCCCTTGCGCGTGCCGCCCGCAGCCGCGCCGCTGCCCGCGATGGTCGCCGCGACGTGCGTGCCGTGGCCGAACCGGTCGACGACGTCCGGGCTGGTCGAGAAGTTGGCCGACTTGGCGACCTTGCCCGCGAGGTCCGGGTGGTTGGGGTCGTAGCCGGTGTCGAGCACGGCCACCGCGACACCGGATCCGTCGAATCCGGCCGCCCACGCCTCCGGCGCCCCGATCTGCGGGACACTGCGGTCGAGCGACGCGTGCACCTTGCGGTCCAGCGTAATCCGTTCCACCGCACCGGAAGCCGCGTGCGGACCGGTGAAGGACTGCCAGAACTCGCCAGCGCGCTTCTTGTCCTCCCGCACCGCGCGGCCGTTCACGCTGGGCAGTTCAGCGCCCTGCGTGGTGGCGGCGAGCGCCGGCGCGGACGCGATCGAGACACCCTTCGCGTAGTGCGCGATCATCGGCACCGTGGGGCTCGACTCGTCGGCGTAGCCCTGCGCGATCAGGTCGGTGACGTTGAACAGGGCTTTGTCGAGGCGGTCATCCGCCACGAGCGACACCGCGTCGGCCGGGATGACCTGCAGCTTTCCGTCCACTTCGGACTGGGTGAAGCGGATGTTCTCCCGCCCCTTGCCCGGCCGGACCGTCGCGATCTGCCTGCCGCCTTGGACGCTTTCGACTTGCACGACGTCACCGGTGAGCAAGGTGACCGTGTGCCGCTCACCGGGACCAGGCGCCGGTGAACCGCTCGCGGGCTCGGCGGCCGCGGGTGCCGCGTGGCCGAGTGCCGCGACCAGTGCGCCCGTGCAGCCGAGAGTGATGGCTCGTGATCTCCACGTCATCGCACAAGATTCGGGGCGAGCCGGGGTTCACGTCACTAGCTCGCGGTGTCGCGGTTGTGACATGTCGCAACTGGGACAGCGCCTGGTCAGCCAGCCACCGTCGCGTAATACGCCATTAGGCGGTCAGCCAATTCGTCCGGACGGCTCAGCAGCGCGAGATGCGACCCGGCCATCTCGTCCGCGTCCACCCCCAGCCGCTCCCGCGCGACCCGGCGCAGCAGATCCGCGGCGAAGAACCGGTCGTCCCGGAACAGCAGGACCTTCGTCGGCATGTCCGGCAACCGCTCACCCGGCCACGGCACGCTGTACTCGGCGCTGTTCGGTTCGCGGCCACGGCGCTCGTTCTCCTCAGCCAGCTCAGCCGGAACGTCCGCCATGAACTGCTCGGTGGCACTCAGCCCCTCGGCCGATTCGAAGCCGACGTTGCCCCACCACTCCCCTGGAGCCTCCCCGGGCGCGGGCACCATCCCGGCGACGAACACGAGCAGCCGCGCGCCCACCCGCTCCGCCACGAGCGGCGCGGTGAACCCGCCGTAGGAATGGCCGACCACGACGACGTCCTGTGCGTCGCCGATCGCCGCCACCACGGTGTCGGTGAACTCGGCCAACGTGGCCCGCGGGTTCTCGATCGGCAGGTCCGGGGCCACGGCCTCGTGGCCGGCCGCCTTGAGCCGCACGGCGACCAGGTGCCAGTCCCAGCCGCTGCCGCCGCCCCCGTGGATCAGTGCGAAAGTCGCCATGCGGCCCAGCTTGTCATGGGTCGTGAGTGTTTGTGCCGGTTAGAACCGGCACAAACACTCACGACGCCGGGCAGCGCTTCAGCATGTCCTGCAGCGCGTTCTTCTCCAGGTCGGTGATCGTCAGCCCGTAGTAGTGCTTCACCGTGACCCAGTCGGTCGCGTAGGTGCACCAGAACGACACCAGCGGCGGCTTCCACTCGTCCGGAGCCTTGTCGCTCTTCTGCCGGTTCACACTCGCCGTCACCGCGAACAACTGCGGCCGGGTGAGGTCGTTCGCGAACTGCTCGCGCTTCTCCTGGGTCCAGTCGCGCGCGCCGCTCACCCAGGCCTGGCCGAGCGGGACCATGTGGTCGATGTCGAGCTGGGTCGCCTTGGTCCAGGTCTGACCGTCGTACACGCTGAGCCAGGTGCCCGAGGTCGGCTTGCAGTCGCTGCCCGCCTTGACGTCCTTGCCCGCGCGCTTGAGGACGGCCTCGCGGGTGTCGCAGTTGTCGCCCTGGCTGTCCCAGTGCTTGAACTTGTCGCGCGAATAGCCGGTCATGGTGCCGCGTGCGCCGATCTTCAGCTCGGACAACTGCTTGGTCGCGTCCGCGGCGGACGCGGGCGCCGCCTCGGACTGGGTGTCGCCGACTTCGCGCTGGCCGTACCAAAACCCGACGACAGCGATGAGCAGCACGACCGCGAGCAGCACGGTGCGCTTGGTGGGGAACGGCCGGGCCATGGTGCGCGGGATCCTCTCGAGCGGGGACTTCGGGGAGCCGGAGTATGCCTGTCACCGGGCCGGTAATCGCGCAGACACTCTCGGCAGCGCTCGAGCCGTGGCAAGGACCACGTCGGGCCAGTTGTTGCCCGCCAACGAAAAAGCCCAGATCAGCGGGGGTGGATAACGCTCGCGAAGGTGTCACGCGCGCGCCTTGCGAAACGATTGACTTCAGTGGGGAGCCGGAAAGGAGCGGGTGCGAGATGCCCGGGCGGCTGCGGAAGTGGAACACACGCGTCGACGACTACCTGCGCCGGAAAGCGGCGGAGGGCGGCAACGTCGTAGCGATGACGCGGGTCGCTGCTGACCTGCGCGAACGCGGCGACTCGGCGGAGGCCGAGGAGTGGTACCGGCGGGCCGCCTCCGGCGGCGACCGGATCGCCATGACCGCGCTGGCCCACCTGCTGGCCGAACGCGGGGCCGACGACGAGGCCGCCCGCTGGTACCACGAAGCCGCGCAGGCCGGCGAGCCGCACGGGATGCTCGGATACGCCCGTACCTGCGAAAACCAGGGCCGCCTCGGCGACGCCGAACACTGGTACGCCGCCGCGTTCCAAGCCGGCGCGACGGAGGCGGCTGGACTGCTGGGCCATCTGCTGGTCCAAGACGGCCGGTACTCCGACGCCGAGGGCTGGTGCCGCGCCGCCGCCGAGGACGGCGACACGACCGCGATGCTGGACCTCGGCGCCGTCCTGCGCGAACTCGGCGCGCCCGAGGAAATGGCGCACTGGTGGCGAGCCGCGGCGGACGCGGGCGAACTCTCCGCGACCTGCTTGCTGGGCCGGGAAGCGGAACGGGCCAACCGGGAGGGCGACGCCGAGCGATGGTTCCGGCGCGGTGCGAAGGGCGGGCACGTCGAGGCGAAGGTGCGGCTGGGACTGCTGCTGCATCGCCGGGGCGATCTCGAAGAGGCGGAGGCCTGGTACCTCGAAGCCGCCGAGGCGGGCGACGCGGCAGCGATGACGAACCTCGGCGTCCTCGCCCGCAATCGCCGCGACGACGGCGAGGCCGCGGCCTGGTACCGCAAGGCCGCTGAGCACGGCAGCATCCCCGCGCTCACCAATCTGGGACATCTCGCCGAGGCCCGCAGCGACCTGGCACAGGCCGAGCGCTGCTTCCGGGTCGCCGCGGAAACCGGCGACGTCCAGGGCATGCTGAGCCTGACCCGGATGCTGCGCGCCCGCGGCGCGACCGCCGAGGCCGACCACTGGCAGGCCCTCGCCGCCGACCGTCCACAGTAGACGATTCGCGGCGGGTCTCGGGGTCGATCTCCGGGATCATCCCGGATGTTGCCGCGCTCCGGCACGGCTAGCGTCGATCGAGTGTTCCGACGCGTGCTTCTCGCCATCCTCGCCGGTATCGCGGTGTTCCTGGTGCCGTGGACCGTCTACCTCGGGCTGACCCTGCCCGAGCACTTCGACACGAGCCAGTGGCGAGTCGCCTGGGTCGGCTTCGACGTCGTCCTGCTGCTGTGTTTCGCCGCGTCTGTGCTGCTCGGGATGCGCCGCAGCCGCGCCTCGGTGCCGATGCTGGCCGCGACCGCCGCGCTGTTGTGCTGCGACGCCTGGTTCGACGTCGTCCTCGACTGGGGCGGTCCCGACCAGTGGGCCAGTCTCGGCACCGCACTGCTCGCGGAAGTGCCGATCGCGGTGTTCCTGATGCTGCGGGCGCGCGCTCTGCTCGCCGGCAACGCGCGACCGCGGCCGCTGACCATGAACGACATCACGGTGCGCACGAACCCGAACTACCAGCGGTTGCTCCGCCTGCTGCCCGCCACCTCGGCCGAACTGCGCGCGCAGCTCCCCTCGATCGACGTTCCGGCCGCTCTGCTCACCCTGACCCACGCCGGATACACCCGACGCACCCGCGACGGTCGCTGGCACTCCGTCCCGCAGAGCACGAACGAGGCGAAGCTGGAGGACTACCCCGAAGAAGACCGGCCGAAGCTGGCCGCCTACCTCGACGCGAAGTACGACCACGAAGTGCGCTTGGTGGCCTGGGCGGCCGAGCGCCGCGACACCTTCGACGGCTGGACCGCCGGGAGCCGCGCCGGCATCCGGCTGAGCTACAAGGACCTGAAGGAGTTCGAAGCGGAGTACCTGGAACTGATACACCGCTACGCCGCCCGCAAACCCGGACCGTCCGACGAGGCGCGCGATCTGGCCGTGCGGTTCTACGCCTTCCCGGAGCCGAAACCCGCTGAGCTGGCGTAGGTTTCGAGGCATGATTCACCACGTGCAGGTCGCCTGCCCAGCGGGAGCGGAGGACGACGAACGCGCGTTCTACACCGGCGTGCTCGGCTGGCCCGAACTGCCGAAACCGCCGCTGCTGGCCGCCCGCGGCGGTTGCTGGTTCCAGGTGCCCGGCGTCGGCGGGCCGGACGGCGAACTGCACATCGGCGTCGAGGCCGATTTCCGTCCGGCGCTCAAGGCACACCCGGCTTTCGTGGTCGACGTGGACGCCACTGCCGCCGCGATCGAAGCCTCCGGTCGGTCTGTGACGTGGGCCGACCCCGCGGAAATCCCCGGCAGGCGGCGGTTCCATGCCTTCGACCCGGTCGGCAACCGGCTGGAGTTCCTCGAGGGCTGAGCCGCTTACAGTGTGGGGATGAGCCAGGAGGCGGAAGAAGCCGAGCAACGGATCACGCGACGATTGCGTGAGCTTCGCCTGGAACGCGGCCTCACCTTGGACAAGGTCGCCGCCGCCGCGGACCTCACGCCGGGCTATCTGTCCCGGGTCGAAAGCGGACAGCGCGTGCCCAGCCTCGGCACGCTGGTGGTTCTCGCGCGGGCGCTGGACGTCAGCATCGCCGATCTCGTCGCTGCCGAGGAACGCCCCTCGCCGATCGTCAAGCGCGAGGACGCCGTCACGTACGGCACTCGCGGCGCTTCCATGACCCACTTGTCCCCGCCGTCGTCCGCTCTTGAGGCGACGCTCGTGACGCTGCGGGGCAAGTCCGTCCCGCAGCGGCCGACCCAGCACCGCGGCGAAGAGTGGCTGCACGTCGTCAGCGGTCACCTCGAACTGACCCTGGCCGGCGAAACCCACCTCCTGGCCGCCGGCGACTCCGCGCAGTTCCCCGGCAGCACCGACCACACCCTGCGCGGCGCGCCGGACGCGGAAGTCCTCGTCGTCATCGCTTGACTCCCATTGTGCCTCCGAGGCACCCTGTTTGCCACACAGGCAACATTGGGAGATGCTGATGACCGACGCCCCGGTAGCCGAACTCGACCTCGACACCCTGCCCGAACGCCTGGATTCCGTCGCCGCCGAACGCGCGCACCGCAAACGTCAGCTCGCCGTCGCCTTCCGGCTGTTCGCCCGGTACGGCTACGACGAGGGGATCGCCGGGCACCTCACCGCGCGCGACCCGGAATTCCCGAACCGGTTCTGGGTCAATCCCTACGCGGTGCACTTCTCCCGGATCAAGGTCAGCGACCTGCTTCTCCTTGACGAGAACGGGAAAGTGGTCGACGGAACGCGGCGCACGAACAAGGCCGCGTTCGCCATCCACTCGACCATCCATGAGGCACGCGAGGACGTCGTCGCCGTCGCGCACGCACACACGATCCACGGCCGCGCCTGGTCGGCGCTGAACCGTCCGCTGGACCCGATTGTCCAGGAATCCTGTGCCTTCTACGAAAATCACGTGCTTTTCGACGAGTACAAAGGCCTGGTCCTGGAACGCGACGAAGGCGTGCGCATCGCCGCGCGACTCGGGTCGAAACGCGCCGCGATCCTTCGCCACCACGGATTGCTGACCGTCGGACGGAGCGTCGGCGAGGCAGCGTGGTGGTTCATCACGATGGAACGCGCCTGCCAGATGCAACTCCTCGCCGAAGCCGCGGGCACGCCTCGCGTCATGACCGCCGAGGAAGCCGCGCTCGCCGCCCGCCAGTTCGGCAGCGCGAACATGGCACGCAACAACTTCCGTTTGCTGGAGGACCTGATCGTCGAACAGGAACCGGACGTGCTGGACTGACCGGGTTCAGTCGCCGACCGCGTCCCGCCCGCGCTTCACGATCAGCGGATCCGGTTGCCCGACCATGATTTCGTCCTTGCCCTCGTACTCGAAGCGGGACAGGAAGTAGCGCATCGCGTTGATCCGGGCACGCTTCTTGTCGTTGCTCTTGATCGTGATCCACGGCGCGAGATCATTGTCCGTGCGAAGGAACATCGCTTCCTTGGCCGCGGTGTAGTCGTCCCATTTGTCGAGCGACAGCAGGTCCATCGGGGACAGTTTCCACTGCCGCACCGGATCGACCTGCCGGATGATGAACCGGGTCCGCTGTTCGGCCTGGGTCACCGAGAACCAGAATTTCGTGACCGTGATCCCGCTCTCCACCAGCATTTCCTCGAACAGCGGCACCTGGTGCATGAACTGCTCGTACTGCTCAGGCGAGCAAAACCCCATCACCTGCTCGACCCCGGCCCGGTTGTACCAGGACCGGTCGAACAACACCATCTCGCCCGCGGTCGGCAAATGCTGGACGTAGCGCTGGAAATACCACTGGTGCGCTTCCCGGTCGCTGGGCTTGGCGAGCGCGACCGTGCGAGCGTGGCGCGGGTTGAGGTGCTCCATGAACCGCTTGATGGTGCCGCCCTTGCCCGCGGCGTCGCGGCCCTCGAAGAGAATGACATGCCTGCTGCCGGTCTCGCTGATCCAGTTCTGCAGCTTGAGCAGTTCGACCTGCAGCAGATATTTGGTCTCGTCGTACTCCTCGCGCGGCATGCGCTCGTCGTACGGATAGTTCTCCCGCCAGGTGTCGACAGCCTTGCCGAACGCGTCGATCAACACCGGATCGTCGTCGTGATCCTCGCCGACCGAATGCCCGTCGATCTCGAGCCGATCGATGTACTCCCGCACGTCCCGCAACATGCCGCCGACCTTAAGCAGGGCAGGTGAACGGGAGGTGTCTCACCACTTCCGCAGGTCCTCGTGCGCTCTCCCGGGCCGCGGCAGCTGTCAGACCGGCAACTGATGCAACTGCGCGACCGTCAACGGCGCGGTGAAGTCCACTCCGTACTCTTCGCCGCTGATACCGTGGTGTTCCGCACAGCCCATCGCGCTAGCGGCCAGTGCTGCCTGCCGAGGTGTCGCCGACTGTCGCGATCCATTTCTGCCAGCGTCTACTGTGCATTGACCAGGTACAACTCAGCACGCCCGTAGAGCGGCGCGGAAATCGTCCAGTGGGCAAGGTAATCCCGCGGCGGCGGTCCCCAAACCCGCCGCAACGCGAGGTCGAGTTTGCGCGGCCGCACGGTGTAGTCGAAGAACGCGAAGTTCACCCGCAGCAATCCACGCGACAGACGTCCGGCCCGGGTCTCCAGTTCGTCGATCGCCTCGGGCATGCGGCCGCGGTCGGAGAAGACGTCGATGATCGCGCAGTCACAGGTGTAGGCCAGCACACCGATCTCGTCGGCGCTCGCCACCGTTCTCCCGGCCGCCAGCCTGCCCACTTCACGGCCGATCTCGGCGTACTGCGCGCTCGTGGTGTAGTTCGACGTGAACGGGGCGAAGTCGCGCGGCAGACCGTCCCCGGCATAGCCGACCGCACTGGCACCGACCAACGCAACGACGACAGCCGCCCCGGCCGCGCGCTCGATCCGGTTGGCGGAGCCAGCCACGACCGCGCAGACGAACAGTGTCGCCGCGACGATTCCGGGGCCGTAATACCAGTGGTATGGCGGCACTTTCAGCTGAACGTACGCCAGACTGTGCCCCGCTCCAGCCAGCGCGAGCGCCGCGAACGGGAGCAGCCTGCGGCTGGCCGCGTTGCCGCGCAACGCCAGGGCCAGCCAGCGCACCCCGGCCAACGCCGCCAATCCGACGCACAAGAACGCGAGCACCGTCTGCCCCGGCATGTTCAGCCAGTACAGTCCGACGCCGTTGCCGAATTCCCATTTCCCCCAGGCCTGTCGCGCGCCCTGCAAGGTCTTGATGACGAGCGTGTCCGGAACGGCGGCTCCCAAAACGACCCAGCTGAATGCGAACCACGGCACCGCGACCAGCGCCGCGCCCTGCACACTGCGCAGGCCATCGACCCAGAATCGCCGCCGTACCAGGAAAATCACGACCGCGAAGAGCGCCAGATCGACCCGGACCAAGGTCAGCGCACCGGCCACCAGACCGAACGCGAACGGCCGCCGTTGCACCGAAAACACCAGCAGCCAGGCGAGTCCGGCCGCACCGAGTTCGACTTCCATCCCGATCGACGACACCAGCAGCGGGTTCACCGTCAACGCGGCGGTCGCGAGGACCGGAAACCAGCGAGGCAGTCCGGCGGCCACGCCCATCCTCCGCAGCGCCAGCACCAGCAGCACCTGACAGGCCACGTACAACACGCCCGCGGCGAGCACCGCGTCCCGCAGCATGAACGTCAGCGCTGCCAGGGAAAGCACGTTCAACGGCGAGGTCGCCGTATTCGAGGTGCTGTCGGCCAGCAATCCCCAATTTCCGTGGAACGCGAGATTGCGCGCGTAACTCAAGGTGATGTAGGTGTCGTCGATCAGCTGACCGTGCGCTACGACAAAGAACAATGCCGACGCGGCCGCCACTCCGAGCAGGAGCCAATCCACCCGTCTTCGGACGGAAAGCGGCTGCTCCTGACCGGATCTAGGCGTCGTCAAACCCAGTGCCATTATTACATTTCCCCTGCAGCAGTCTTAGTGAGACGATCTATCCGGTGCTATCTCCCCGGAAAGTCGTGAACTTGCCCATCGCGCATGGTCACGCGGAATTTCCGGCTGTAATCATCGCGCGGAGAACTGCCCTCCACGAATTTCACGACGAAAGTGCCGTCGTTCAGAAGGGCGGGAATCAATAAATCGTCCGGCCCGTACAGCTCCACTTTGGCCACGTCGGGGCCGGCGACCCCGAACACGACGCTCGGCTCGTAGGGATTGACGATGCTGGTGAAACCGCAGATCGGGCGGGTGGCGCTGAGCGAGGCGTAACCCTCTCGCCCGTGGGTCCAGTTCCTGGTGTCGGTGACCATCAGGCCGGAGTTCCGGTCGTAACCGACGGAAGCCTGGCTGCGGTAGAGAATGCAGACCGCCGCTAGCGAGGCGTTGCGGATGACGAGGTAACCCCGCTGCGCGTCCTGATCGACCTTGAGCGTCGCGCGCCAAGTGTCCCGATCAGGCAGCGTGACTCCGAACGAAGGAGCACTGTCGAGACAGGACTTGAACAGTCGCGCGTCCCCGGCGTCCGGCTTGGCACCGGCCGGAAGCCGCGTCAAGTCCGAACTGGCGTCGTGCACCGGCGAGAACACCAGCGTCGCGCCCAAGGCCAGCGCGCCGACTCCCGCGGCGACCGCCAGCGGCAGGCCCGGCCTCCGGCGCCGCCGGCCGCGCAGTTCCGGAACGAGCCGGTTCCACATGGATTCCTTCAGGAGATCAGGCATCTGCCGGTCGGGCGGCAGGTTGAGATCGTCGGCCATCAGAACTCCTCTCCCACCCGTGCGTCGGTATCCCGCAGCAGCTCGCGCAACCGGCCGCGAGCCCGGGAAATCCGCGCCCGCACGCTCGGTTCGGCGATCCCGAGCACCGCGGACGCCTCCGCGGTCGACAAACCGCCCAGCAGACAAAGCTCGACAGCCCGCCGTTCGGCCCGACGCAGCTTCGCTACCGCATTCAGCACGACCTTCAGCTGTCGATCCGCGTCGATCTGACCGGCCACGTCCTCAGCGTGATCGCGCACGACGTTGTTGCGCGGCAACCGCGTCAGCACGGCCGCGAACCGGCCGAGGCGGCGCTGTTCCCGGCGGGCCAGGTTGGCGGTCACGGTGTACAGCCACGGCCGCGCGCTGTCGTTGACCAACGTCACCTCGCCGAGCCGCCGCCACGCGGTCAGGAAGGTCAGCGAGGCCAGGTCCTCGGCGGTGGCCCAGGAGCCCGTCAATCGGTAGGCGTAGTTCCACACCGCGCCGGCATGCCGGTCGAACAGCGCCCCGAACGCCGCGACGTCGCCCGCCGCGGCTCGCGACCACAGCTCCTGGTCGCCGCCGGGGACGTCCGGGACGTCGGCACCGTGCTCGGCCGGCATCCCCCACCCCCGCCCCTGATCCGAAACTGTCGTCACAACCCCATGTCCCCGGTCGCCTCGACAGCGTTGCATCAGGCCCCGGACCAGCGTGATCAGCGGCTCGTCTCGGCGGAAGCGGAAGGATATAGTCGGGCGGAGCCAGGTCCCGGTGCCCGGTTCGCCGGGTGGAGGGCTGCGGGGGATGACCGACTACAGGCGCGACGAGCCGCCGACGAATCCGTTCCCCGCTGCCGGTTACGGACACCCGCCTCCTGCGAAACCCCGCCGGACCGGCTGGATCATCGGCGGAGTCGCCGCGCTGGTGGTCGTGCTGGGGGCCGGGATCGCCGTCGGCGTCGTGGCCGGGCAGCCGTCCGATCCGCCGCCGAAGCCGGTCGCCGCGCCGGGCTATTCGATGGATCACGTCGGCAACGCCTGCGATCTCGTCGATCCCGCTCCGCTGCAGAAGTGGTCGCCCACGCCGAAGGGCCCGCCCAAGCACGAGGAAGTCCGCCCGAGCGAGCACGACGCCGGCAGCCTGAACTGCGAGATGCGCTATACCGGCAGCGACACCCTGAACACCGCCGAAATCCTCCTCGACGTCGATTTCACCGAGGGCACCGCGCCGTCCTCCTATTCGAACTGGAAACGCGGCACCCTCGCGAAAACCGGCGAGGGCAAAGCTTCCGGTTCCATCACCGGAGTCGGCACCGAGGGCTTCTGGCACTCCGAGGTCTACGGCGATCTGGTCGCGAACACGCGCTACGTCCTCTGCGCGGTGGACGCCAACGTCTCGGTCCGCGTCCGGCTCAATTTCAGCCGTACCCGGGAGGTCGCGCAGATGCACCGCACCGAGGTCCAGCCGATCGCCGAAGCACAGGCCCGGAAGGTGTTGAACGGGTTGAAAGGGAACTAGCCGCAGATGACCGATCCGCAGGGCGCGCGCCCCGATCCCGTTGCCGGGCAACCGTTCCCGGGATGGAACCCGCCCCGGCCGCCCGGACCCCCTGGCCCCAAGACCGGATGGATCGTGGCCGGCGTGCTCGGCCTGGTCGTGGTTCTCGGCGCCGGAATCGCGATCGGCCTGTCCCTCAGCGGCGGTTCGTCCCAAGCCGACCCCGCCCCCGTTCCCGTCCCGGCCGCCTCGAGCGCGGCCCCGTCCACCAGCGCCTCTCCCGCCGCGCCACCGGGCAAGTACTCGATGAGCGGGATCTCCGACGCCTGCGCCCTGCTGGACCCGAAACCGCTGGCGAAATGGTCCACCACCCCGATCCCGCCGGTCCACCGGGAAGGCCAGCCAAGCGAGGGCTACGGCGGCGACCTGAGCTGCAGCCTCCGCTACACGAGCACCTCCGCGACCGACGGCGTCGCTACCAACGAGGCGGGAATCGCCGTCCGCGCCGAGTTCGCCTCGGCGGACCGGCCACCGGCGTACGAGCAGTGGAACACCAAGCCGGCACAAGGCTGGACCTCCGGCACGATCGCTGGACTCGGCACGCGGAACTACTGGCGCGCGGGCAGCACCACGGAACCGGGCCCGGGCGCGAGCTACATCGTGGGAGTGGAGGACAGCAACGTGACGGTGGAGATCCAGGTCGCCGTCCACCGGGCGCCTGGCGAGGCGCCGCTGAAGATGGACGACCTGTCGTCGATCGCACAAGCGCAGACCCGCGCGGTGCTGGATCAGCTCAAGAAGCCGTAAATGCACAACGGGCCGGGTGCGAAAAGCACCCAGCCCGTTGTTTACTGTCTCGACCAGACAGTGCGCCCGAAGGGATTCGAACCCCTGACCTTCTGATCCGTAGTCAGATGCTCTATCCAGCTGAGCTACGGGCGCGTGTTCAGTTGTTAACCTAGCACCTGCCGAAACAGGCACCAGCGGAGGCTCCGGGATTTGAACCCGGGAGGGGGGGTTACCCCCAACCGCATTAGCAGTGCGGCGCCATAGACCAGACTAGGCGAAGCCTCCTGGGTCCTAACGACCACTGCTCAGATAGGTTACACACCCTTCCAGCCCCTCCGGAAGGCACCCCCCTCAACGGTGCAGCACCCGGCGCAACCAGGGAGAACGGCCGCCTAGGCCTTCGGCTTCGAAGGTCGCTATGCCGACGCGCGGGAGCGACCCGACGCCCGGGTAGACGAGATATCGCGGGACCCACCGGGGCTGGAACTTGGCGTTGAACCGGTAGAGGCTTTCGATCTGGATCCAGCGCGAGAAGAAGTGCAGGACTTTCGCCGAAAGCCGCGCGACCGGGCCCGCGCCGATGCGCTGGCCCTGTTCCATCAGGGCGCGGAAGGCGGCGAAGTTCAGCGACACGTGGTCGATGTCGTGCTCCCGGGAGTACAGCAGCAGCTCCGAGATCATCAGCTCGTTCACGCCGTTGTCGACGGTGCGGTCCCGGCGCATCACATCGAGCGACAAGCCTCGCTCGCCCCACGGCACGAACTGCAGCACGCCACGGACGCGGCCGCCTTGTTCTGCGGTGACGATCACTGAACCCGGGTCGCCCATGCGGCCCAGCGCCATCGAGAAGCCGCGTTCGGTTTCGGTGCCGCGCCAGGCAGCGGCCAGGTGCACCAGCTCGGGCAGCTCGCCAGGACGCAAGTCTTCGGCTCGGCGCACCAGGACCTTGTAGCCGGCCCGCTTCGTCCGCGACGCTGCCTGCCGTACGCCGCGCATCACGCGGCCTTCCAGCGTGAACGTCTTGGTGTCGACGACCGCCTCGTCGCCGATTTCCAGTACCTCCAGGCCGAACCGGGCCCACACGGTCGCGCCCAGCTCGGACGCGCCCATCGCGGCGGGCACCCAGGCGTTGCGCTGGCAGATGTCCAGGTACTCCTCGATCGCGCCGGGCCACGCCTCGTGGTCGCCGAGCGGGTCGGCCGAGGTCAACGCGACGCCGGCGATCACGCGGAACGTGACGGCCGCCTTGCCGGTCTTGGAGAAGACCGCGAACTTGTCGCGGCGCAGCGCGAAGTAGCCGAGCGAATCCCGGTCCCCGTGCTGCTTCAGCAACTCGTGCAGCCGCGCGAGTTCGTCGTCAGACAGCTCTGGCGCGGGTTCGGCCGAACGCAGCAGGAAGTACGCCGACACCAGCACGCCGGTGATGCTGAAGAGCAGCCCGATCGACGCGGACAGGTCCTCGAACCACATCTCGTGGAACACCGCGGGCCCGCTGACGCCGGTGAGCGCGAGCGCGGACTGGGACAGCCGGTCGGCGAAGCTCAGCGGGTCGAGCATCCGGGCGGGCGCGACCGACAGCAGCGCGAAGTTGAGCACGAACCCGGCCAGCACCAACTGCAGCAGCACCCGCAACGCGCGCCAGCGGCCGACGGTCGGGTCCGGGCGGGCGATGAAGTACCGCCGCGTGCCGATGAGCCCGGCCAGCAGCACCATCGACACCACTCCGGCACCGAAAACATGCCGCAGCCCGAGGTGGGACAACGCCAGCAGCGCGGCGAAGCCGACCGCCAGTTGCCAAGCGCGGCGTTTGCGGCGGCGGAGCCCGGCGGCGAGCATGATCAGCAACACACCGGTGACCAGCGCCACAGCGGCCGCCGCAGTGGTCGCTTCGCTCGGCAGCTCCAGCCATTTGGCCACATGCCCGCGCACGTCGCGGCCCACCGGTACGACCGTGGACACGATCGCCACCAGCCCGGCCAGCCTGGTCACCCACGTGATCGCGACGACCGACGTGACGCCTGCCGCCTGCCAAGTGTGCTGCGCGCGTGTCCCCGTCACCACGCGTGCAACACGTACGGCCCTGCCATGCTTCCCCCCGCTTGCGCGTTCAGTCCGCGGCGAGCTCCACAAAGGGGGCCAGCGCGGCCGGGTTGGCCAGCGCGTCCCTGCTCACCGCCCTCTCCGGCGCGACTCCGGAGAGGATCCGCTTCACTGGTACTTCGCACTTCTTACCGTTCAACGTACGGGGAATCTCGGAAACGACCATGAACCGATCGGGTACGTGTCGTGGCGACAGCGCGTTGCGAAGCTCTTTCCGCAGGTCAGGCTCTACTTCTTCGAGTTTCGCGCCTGCTGTGAGTACGAGAAAACACAGCAGCTGCCCGTCGTCGTTGCCCGCCGCCGACGTGTCGATGACCAGCGAGTCGGCGACCTCGGCGAACCCTTCCGCGACCCGGTAGAACTCGGCGGTGCCCATCCGGACGCCGCCGCGGTTGAGCGTCGAATCGCTGCGGCCGTAGACCACCGCCGAACCGCGGCGCGTGATCTTGACCCAGTCGCCGTGCCTCCAGATACCCGGGTAAGTGTCGAAGTACGCCTCGCGCAGCCGGGAACCGTCCGGGTCGTTCCAGAACGAGACCGGCATCGACGGCATCGGCTCGGTGATCACCAGCTCGCCGACCTCCTCGACCACCGGCTCGCCGTGGTCGTCGAACGCCGCCGCGGCCACTCCGAGCGCGCGGCAGGACAGTTCGCCGAGCCACACCGGGACGTCCGGCGCGGCCGCGACGATCGCCGCGCACAGGTCGGTGCCGCCGGAGACCGAGCAGATCTGCACGTCCCGGCCGATCGCGTCGGCGATCCACCGGAAACCCTCGGAAGACAACGGCGAACCGGTCGAGCCGACCACGCGCAGCGCGCTGAGGTCGTAGCGTTCGGCCGGGGCGAGGCCCGCTTTGAGGCAGCTCTGGATGAACGGCGCGGACGTGCCGAAGTAGGTGACGCGGTGCTGTTCGGCCAGATGCCACAGCGCGTTGAGATCCGGATGGCCGGGACTGCCGTCGTACAGCACGATCGTCGCGCCGACGAGGAGCCCGGAGGCGATGAAATTCCACATCATCCAGCCGGTGGTGGTGAACCAGAAGAACCGGTCCCCTGGCTCGAGCCCGCTCTGCAGGCCCAGCGCCTTGAAGTGTTCGACGACGATGCCGCCGTGGCCCTGCACGATTCCCTTCGGCAGGCCGGTCGTGCCCGAGGAGTACAGGATCCACAACGGATGCGCGAAGTCCACCGGCTCGTACGCCAGCTCGCCGCCCGCGTGTTCGGCGAGCATCGCGTTCCAGTCGATGACGCCGTCCAGCGTCCCGTCTCCCAGGTATTTCACCAAAACGGTGGCTTCCAGCGACGGAATCTGTTGGCGCAGCTGCTGAACGGTGTCGCGGATGTCGAATTTCCGGCCGTTGTAAGCGTATCCGTTCACCGCGATGAGCACCTTCGGCTCGATCTGGGTGAACCGGTCGGCGATCGCGCGGATCCCGAAGTCCGGGGAACACGACGACCAGATCGCGCCGAGGCTGGCGGTGGCCAGGAAAGCGATGAGCGTCTGCGGGCAGTTCGGCGCGAGCGCGACGACGCGATCTCCTTTGCCGACGCCGAAAGCCCGCAACGCGGCCCGTGCGGCGGCGACGTGCGCACGGAGGTCGCCGTAGGTGAATTGCTCGGCGAGCCCGTCCTCGCGGTGGAAAATCACCGCGAGTTCGTCGTCGGCCTTCGCGGCACCGCCGGTATCCGGGCTCAGCGAGTGTTCGGCGTAGTTGAGCGTGCCGCCGTCGAACCATTTCGCGTCCGGCATCGCGCCGGACAGGACTTCCCGCGGCCGCTCGTGCCAGCGGACGCCGAAGAACTCCGCCACCGCGGTCCAGAACTCCGGAACTTGCTCGACCGAGTAGTGCCACAGGTCGTCGTAATCGGCGAGGTCGACGCCGCGCCGCTCGCGCAGCCATCGGCGGAAGGCCTCGATCTTCGTGTCAGCGACCCGGTTCGGGTCGGGTCGCCATAGCACCTCGGGAACAGCGGCGTTCTCGGTCACTCGCCGATGCTAACCCCGGTGTGCTCGCAAAGTCCTTTTTCGACCGTGCCCACCCCGGACAGCAGCGCGCGGACGACGTCCAGGACGAACTCGCGGGTCAATTCCCGGTGCCCGAACAGCGAGCGGAAGACGACCGGGGCGGCGAACAGGTCCAGCAGCAGGTCGACGTCCTGGCCGGACGGGAGGTCCCCGCGCTCCTCGGCCTTGCGCAGGGAGACGGTGCAGGCCTCCCGGCGCGGGGCCCAGAACGAGGTCAGGAAGTCTTCCCGCAGCTCCGGATCGTCCGCCAGATCGACGGCGAGCGCCGGGAGGACGCGGCCGAAAACCGGGTCCTCGAGGCCGGTCCGGAGGGCGTCGAGGTGACCGACGAGATCGCAGCAGGTGCATCCCGTGTCGATCTCCGCGACCCCGGTGCGCGCCTCCGCCAGCGCGGCGACCACGACGTGCTGCCGGCTTTTCCACCGGCGCCGGATGGCGGGTTTGGTGGTGCCCGCGCGCTGGGCGATGGCCTCCATGGTCAGCGCCGAATAGCCGGATTCCCGGACCAGTTCGCACACCGCGACCAGCACGGCGTGGTCGATCCGCTCGTCCCGCTGGCGCGCCATGAATTCTCCCGCTATCCGTTGAGCAGCACGACCTTACCGAACGATTTCCCGTGCTCCACGTGCTGGAGGGCGGCCACGGCCTCGGCGAGCGGGAATGTTCGATCGCGCACGGCGGAGAGCTGACCGTCTTCGACGAGCTTGAGAACGCGGTCCCACGACTTCCGGCGCTCTTCCGGCGGCACCGAGGTGAGGCTGAACGTGAACAGCGTCGACGAGTTGTGGAAGTTGGCCATCAACGGGGCGAAGGCTTCCATCTCCGGGACGCCCGCCGTTCCTCCACAAAGGACATAGCGACCGTTGGGGCGCAACAGTTCCAAGTGCTCACGTACCTGCGGGCCAGCTGCGGTGTCGATGATGACGTCGTAGGTCTCCCCGGGACGCTCGCGGGTGCGGTCGACGATTTTCGCGGCGCCGAGGGTTCGAAGCCGTTCGCCGTACTCCGCCGAGGACGTCACTGCGGTGACCTCGGCACCGCGGGCGTGGGCGATCTGGGTTGCGAGCACGCCGATCCCGCCGCTCGCACCGCGGACGAGCACCCGTTCGCCCGGGACGACTGCGGCTCGGCGTACTGCGCCTTCCGCGACCAAGGCGTTGACGCCCAAAGCGACGGCGTCGGCCGAGTCGAGGTTCTGGGGCACCGGGTAGAGCTGATCCGGGTCAGCCACGGCCTGCTCGGCGTAGCCGCCGGAAAGGATGAGCGCCAGCACGCGCTGGCCGGATTCGACCCGGCCGACGACCTCGACGCCAGGCACTGAGGTGGCGCCGTCCCGCAGGTACATGATGTCGACGTAGCCCACGCCGATCGCCTCGACCTCGACGACGGCTTGCCCTGGGCCAGGAGCCGGGTCGGGTGTTTCGGACAGGACGAGCCGCTGCTGGGGTTCGACAAGCACCGCTTTCACGGGATGATTCCTCTCCCTTAACGTTCCGATCCGGATCGGAACGTTAGGCGAGTACGCAGCGGCCCGTCAAGGGTGCTTGCCGGAGATCAGCGGAGGTGGGCGTCAAACCAGTCGAGAGTGCGCTGCCAAGCCTCTTCAGCCGCGCTGGGATCCGCGTCGAAGCGGTGGTTCGCGCCCGGATAGCGCACAACGTTCGTCGCGACTTTCGCCGACGCCGCGGCCTCGCGCAGTTGCTCCACCTCAGCCTCGCCCGCTTCGTCGCCGTTGTCGCCGTACATGCCGAGCCACGGGCTGGTCACGCGTCCGGCGATTTCCAGCAGCTTCGGCAGTTCCGCCACCGCCTGGCCGCCGACACTCACTGCCGCGCCGAACTTGCGGTGCGAGGCGACTACCAACGCCGCCGTGCCGCCGAGGTCGAAGCCGACGACGCCGCGCAGGTCGGCCTCGACGCCGCGGTCGGTGAGCCATTCGAGCGTGCGGTCGGTGGCGTCGAGCAGGTCGCGCTGGGTGAGCTGCTCGCCGGACTCGATGTGCGGGGTGACGGTGAGCCAGCCTTCGCCGGCAAGGCTTTTGACCAGCAGCAGGACGCCGTCGGTGACCCCGTCGCCCTCGTGCAGGACCACCAGGCCGCCGCGAAGCGCGCCGTCGGGTTCGGCGAAGGTGAGGCGCAGCGTGCTGCCGTCGGTACGCTGGTGATCCACGGTGGTCGTCGACGTCATCGCCTCATGCAATCACCTCTGGGTGAACATTGGGAACCTTTCCGGATCCGCCGGGGCGAGATACGGTGACCCCGTCGTCCCGTGAAAACCGAGGAGTTCCGACGATGCCGTCCCTCGCCCCCCGCCCTGACCTCGATTCGTTGCCGAAGTACGTCCCTGGCCGGACGATCGAAGGGGCCATCAAGCTCGCGAGCAATGAGGTGCCCGGCGGTCCGCTGCCGAGCGTCCAGGCGGCGATCACGGCTGCGGTAACCGGAGTGAACCGCTACCCGGACAACGGATCCCAGGCTTTGCGCGAACGGCTTTCGCGGCGGCTGGACGTCCCGGCCGAACGCCTCGCGATCGGCTGCGGCTCGGTTTCGCTGTGCCAGCAGATGATCCAGGCGCTGTGCGGTCCCGGCGACGAGGTGCTGTTCGGCTGGCGGTCGTTCGAGGCCTATCCGATCGTGGTCCAGGTGGCGCTCGCGACGGGCGTGAAGGTTCCGCTGACCCCGGAGCACGGGCTGGACCTCGACGCGATGCTGGCGCGGATCACCGACCGCACCAAGCTGGTGTTCGTCTGCAACCCCAACAACCCGACCGGCACCGTGCTGCACCGGGACGAGATTGAGCGGTTCCTCGAAGCGGTGCCGCCGCACGTGCTCGTGGTCCTGGACGAGGCGTACAAGGAATTCGTCACCGACCCCGAGGTGCCGGACGGCGTCGAGTTCACGCGGACGCACAGCAATGTCGCGGTGCTGCGCACGTTCTCGAAGGCGTACGGGCTCGCCGGGCTGCGCGTCGGGTACGCGGTGGCGCCGGAGCCGATCGCGCAGGCGCTGCAACAGGTGTACGTGGCGTTCTCGGTGAACAGCATCGCGCAGGTGGCCGCGATCGCGTCGCTCGACGCGGAGGACGAACTGCTCGCCCGGTGCCGGGAAATCATCTCCGAGCGCACCCGTGTGCGGGACGCGTTGCTGGAGATGGGCTACGAAATCCCGCCGACCCAGGCGAACTTCGTGTGGTTCCCGCTCGGCGAGCGCACTGCGGCTTTCGCGGAGCACATGCTGGACCGCAAGCTGATCGTGCGCCCGTTCCCTGGCGAGGGCGCGCGCGTGACGATCGGGACGCCGGAGGAGAACGACCTGATGCTGGCCGCGGCCAAGGAATTCCAGGCTATTTGAGCACCAGCTGCACGACCGCGGCGAGCCCGATCACGACGATCACGCCGCGCAACACGGTGGGCGGCAGCTTGCGGCCGATCTTGGCCCCGAGCTGCCCGCCGATCGTGGACCCGAGCGCGAGCAGCCCGATCACCGGCCAGCTCACCGGAGCGACGAACGCGTAAATAGTGCCCGCGACGATGTTCACGACCGCGGACAGCACGTTTTTCACGCCGTTGAGCCGCTGCAGCGGTTCGGACAGCAGCATGCCCATGACGGCCATCATCATCACGCCCTGCGCGGCGGTGAAGTAGCCGCCGTAGATGCCGATGACGAACAGCAGCCCGAACAGCAACGGCCCGGCGTGATGCTCGCGCCCGTTGGCCTCGCGGCGCTTCTGCACCCACTTCGACACCTTCGGCTGAACGATCACGAGCACGACGGCGAGCCCGACGAGCACCGGAACGATCTTCTCGAAGGCGTCCTTGGGCAACGTCAGGAGGAGAACGGTGCCGCCGATGGCCCCGAAGAACGAGGCGATCGCGAACCGCACCACCTGCGGCCAGTAGCCGACCAGCTCATGCCGGTACCCGTACGCCCCGCTGATCGTCCCCGGCGCGAGCCCGACCGCGTTCGACGTCGTAGCGGTCACCGGCGGATACCCCAGCGCGACGAGCACCGGGAACGTCACGAGCGTCCCGGAACCGACGACGGTGTTGATCGTCCCGGCCCACATCCCGGCAATGAAGATGACGACGGCATGCCACCAGGTCATAAAGCACTCACCCGCTGACCCTAAGCAGGACCCTCACCACCCGGCGACGCGATGTGTCCGGTCAGACACTTGACGGCATCTTCGCGACTGGCCCGCCGACGCAACAGCTCACCGAATTCTGTCGTACCCCGCACATACAGTCACCAACTGTGATGGCGAGAAAGAAGGCTCCATCGCCGATACGTACGGGGCCGTCCTCAGATGACGCACACGAGATCGTCTACTTCAGACGTCACCGTGCCGACGATCCTGGCGAAAGCGCGCCGGGCCGAGACTTCCTGCGCAAAGTTTGCCCCGCCAAGGTCAGGGTGAAGATGGAGGCCGTTCTGATCGCGGTCGCCGCCGCTCCCCCGAAGCGTTTCGCCGGCGGCGGGCAGTGGGAAGCGATGCACGGTGCCATGACCGGCTGGTTCGAGGTCCGCTGCAACGGTCCCCGCAGGCACCACTATCGCCTGTTTTGTTTGTTGGACTACGACGCTCAAGGCGTGGACAAGCCGTTGCTCGTCATCGTCGACGGACGCGACAAACCCTTTCAGACCGAACTCAGGGAACAGGACTACGCGGCGGTGCGGGCGATGGGCGACGAATACCGCCGACGCAACCCGCGGTCCCTCTTCTAACCGACAGTCACCGGACAGCGGCGAGTTCGCGCTTGGCGAGGATGTCCCGAGCCAGCTGCTCCGGATTGCCTGTCGATCCTGTTCGCAAGGACTCCGTCACCGTCGCTTGCTCTTCCGGCGGCAAGGGTTCGAGGGTGACCCGCATTCCCAGCGCAGCAGCGACCTCGGCGAGAGTGCCGATCGTCGGATTGCGGTGGCTGGGAGACAAAAGCCGACGCACCACGGACGGCTCCTCGCTGATCGCGCGAGCCAGGTCCGCTTTGCTCAGATTGCTGGCCAGCCGGGCCTCGTCGAGGCTGTTTACCAGTCGGTCGATCGTTTCGATGCGGACGCTTTCGACGAGGTAGGCGCGGAGCAGCTCCGGGTCGCCCAGGTCCTCGACAAGATCATCCCAGAACTGGGAGCGCGTGGCGTTCATAGCGAGATCACCTCCAAGTTAGCGTGGCATTTATGCTACGCCTGATAGGTGCGCGGCGACAAGGCCCCGGCGAACCACCCGGCGCTTCTCGGCCAGGCGGGCGGTTCCGCGACCGCCAGCCAGCGCTCCGCACTCACCGCTCAAAAACGCAAAACTCATTCCCCTCCGGATCCGCCATCACATGCCACTCCCGGCCCTCGCCCCGCTCCGCCACCAGCCGTGCCCCGGCGGCAGCCAGCTCAGCCGGATCTCCCCAGACGTCCAGGTGCATCCGGTTCTTCACCGTCTTGCGCTCCGGCACCGGGTTCAGCCAGATCAACGGCCCCTCGCCGGCCGGGTCCACGATGGCGACCGGCCAGTCCGGCGGGCTCTCCGCGCGCGGGCTCCGGCGGACGTAGCCGAGCGTCGTGCACCACCAGTCGGCTTGTGCCTGGTGGTCGAGTGCGTCCAGTGCCAGATCCTTGAACTTCGCGGTCATGATCCCTCCCTTTCCCGCCCATGATCGTGACACCCGCCACCGACAATTTCGCGCGTCCCGGGTCGTCAGCTGCCAGGATGGGCGGCGTGGCCCACGAATCCGACCAGGTCTGGAGCGCCACGGTCGACCATCTGCGCGCGATGATCGACTCGGGCGAGCTCCCGCCGGGGTCGCGCCTGCCCGCGGAACGCGCGCTGTGCGAGCAGCTCGGCATCAGCCGCGGGTCGCTGCGGCAGGCGTTGCGCGTCCTGGATTCGATCGGGTACGTCCAGATCCGCGCCGGGTCAGGCACGTACGTCCGCGAGCAGGACACTGCGGAAAGCCCGCTGAGCAGCTGGTTTTCCGAGCACGAGCAGCTGGTGGAGAAGCTGTTCGACCTCCGCGCGACCGTCGAGCCGACCCTCGCCGAGCGGCTCGCGACGCAGCACACGCCGCGCGTCGTGCAGCGGCTCGCGGACAACGTCGCGGAGATGGAGGCGGCCGCGGCGGCGGGTGACATGTTGCGTGTCATCGCGACGGACGCCGAGTTCCATCGGGTGATCGCGGGCAACGCGGGCAATGACGACGTCGCTGACCTGCTCCGTTCAGTCCTCGCCCTGGTCGGCGAGGAACGCCGGGCCGCGCTGCGGCTGCCTGGGCAGATCCGCAAGGCCGTCGCCGAGCACCGCGCGATCCTCGACGCCATCAGCCGGTCGGACGCGGCCGCGGCTCGCGAGATCACGCTCAAGCACCTGCTGGACGCGAAAACCTACGCCCACGACTACGCGTCTTCCTGAACAAGGAGGATGCCTCCCCCGGCAATCAGCGCTAGGGTCTTCACAAGTTTGTGAAAACTGTGATAACAAGGGGGCTGAACCGTGGAGAAAGTGCACTTCACCGAGGAAAAAGCGACCAACCTGGGCACGCTGTACGGCCGAGCGCTCGACGCCCGCCGCAAAGACCCGATTCTCGGTGACACCGCCGCCGACGAAGCAGTCAAGAAGATCGACTACGACTTCCGCAAGCTAGGCGTGAACGAGAACTCCGCGGTCTCCGTCGCGATCCGGGCGCGCGCGATCGACGAGATGGCCGCCAAGTGGCTCGCCGAGCACCCGGACGCGATCGTCGTGCACCTCGGCTGCGGGATGGACACCCGGGTGTACCGGCTCGACCCGCCGCCCTCGGTCGCTTGGTTCGATGTGGACTATCCCGAGGTCGTGGACGTCCGCGGCCGGATTTACCCGGAGCGGCCCGGATACACGATGATCGGCTCGTCCGTCACCGATTTCGGCTGGCTCGACCAGGTTCCCGGCGACCGCGAGGCGCTGATCGTGGCCGAGGGGCTCACCATGTACCTCACCGCGGAGTCCGGAACCGAACTGGTCCGCAGGCTCGTCGGCAAGTTCCCGTCCGGCCGGATCGTGGCCGATTTCTTCAGTTCGCTCGGCGTCAAGGCGCAGATGATCAACCCGGTGGTCCGCCGCTCGGGCGCGACTTTGCATTGGGGCATCGACGATCCGCACGAACTCGAACGATACGGCCTGCGCCTGGTGTCCTGTTTGGACGCGACCGACTGGGCGAACGGCGCGACCCTCGCGAAGCTCCCGACCGCGTCCCGGCTGGCTTTGCGCGCGTCGGCACTGTTCCCGATGATCCGCAAGATGGGCCGGATCGCCGAATGGGATTTCTGAACCGCTAACCAACTCGGCGCAGCACCGCGTCGGCGATCTCGGCCACCGGCGCCGTGGTCACCACCTCGAACGTCGCCGACGCGCGCAGCAACGGCTCCACCTCGTCCAGATACCGCAACGTTTCGGCAAGTTCGTCCGGATGCTTCCCGTATGGATTCCCGGTCCGCGTCGCCAGCCGCTCGATCAGCACCTCGCGCGGCGCGCTGAGCAACACGACGTCGGTGAACCGCGGATAGAACCGCACCTGGTTCGAGACCGTGCCGGACACGAACAACGGGCCCGGCGTCGACAGCAACGCGGCGATCCGGTCTTCACGCCAGAGCCCGTCGCGGGTGTAGCCGCCGTAATCGGTGTCGACCGTGCGGTACCCGCGCCGGGAAAGTTCCGTGAGCAAGCTGCTTTTGCCCACTCCGGACATCCCGGTCACCAGCACCCGCACGGCGGTTACCGGGTTTCCAGCACCCGCGCCACGAACCGGCCGATCTTCTCGTTCATCCGCTCGACGCGCTCCTCCTCCGAGAGCGACTCCTTCGGCTGTGGCACCGCGGGCTTGAGTTCGCCGCGCAGATACGCGCTGCACGCCAGGTCAGCGCACAAATACGTGCCCACCGTGTTGCCGTCGCGGCCAGCTTTTCCGGCCAGCCGAGCAGCGAACAGCGTGATGTCGGCGAGCGGATGCGTCGTGCCGCAAAACGCGCACATGTTGCTGCGCAGCCGGGATTTCGGCGGCGGAGCGGCGCGCAGCGACAGGCCGATCAGCTCGTCGCCGTGCGACACGACCAGGTACGCCCGGCCGGGAGCCTTCACATCGCGCCAGCCGAGGAAATCGCGCTTCTCCCACGGGACGTCCGCGGGCAGCGTGACGGACTTGGCTTCCCCGCGGGAACAGTTGACGAACGAGGCACGGATCTCGGCGGGGTCGAGCGGTTGCATACAGCCACGCTAACCATCGCCGCGCCGCGACGGCGACAGCTTTTTTCGCTCCCGGACCCGCCACCCCATACGATCTGCGAGTGCGCAAGATGATCGCGGGGAGGTTCCGGCTGGTTCTGCGCACCAGTCTGGGCTTCGCCGCGCTCGGCGTCGGGTCGAGTGTCGCCGGAGCGGGCGTCGTCGCCTTGCTGCTGCTCCTGCAAGGTTTGCCGGAGGATGTCGACGACCGCGGCTGGGTGCTCGGCGTCACCGCGGCCGGAGTGGTCGCGCTCGCTCTGGTCGTCGGCACGCTCTGGACCGCCTACCTGCAGCGCCGCACCGTGGTGTGGTTCACGATCGGCCGCCCGCCGTCCGCGGACGAGGCGAAACGCGCGCTGCGGCTGCCGTTCGACATGGCCGTGGTGAGCGGCACGCTTTGGCTGATCGGCGCGCTCGCGCTGGGCATTCTCGCCGGCGTTCTCGGTTCTCTCGGTGACGCGGCGGGCATCGCGCTCACCATCGGGCTCGGCGGGCTGACCACGGTCGGGCTCACCTACCTGGCCGCGGAATGGGTCGCGCGGCCGGTGATGACGATGGCGCTCGACGTGCTGCCGCCGCGCGGTTCGCTGCCGGTCACCGTGCTGACCCGGCTGGTCGTCACCTGGGTACTGGCGAGCGGCGTACCGCTGATCGGCGTGCTGCTTGTGACCACGCCGCCCGATCTCGGCCGCAACGGGAACCCGACGGCGAGCCTGATCGTGCTGTCGGTGACCGGCCTGACGACCGGCGCGATCGGCACCGCGCTCCTGTCCCGCGCCGTCGCCGCGCCGCTGCACCGGCTGCGGATCGCGCTGGACGGGATCGCGCGCGGACGCAAGGACGTGCACGTCGACGTGGACGATTCCAGCGAGATCGGGATGCTGCAGACGTCGGTCAACGACCTCGCCGCCGGCCTGCGCGAACAGGACCGGATGCGCGATCTCTTCGGCCGCCACGTCGGCGCCGACGTCGCCCGGCACGCGCTCGAATACGGCGCTTCGCTCTCCGGCGACGTCCGCGAGGTCACCGCGCTGTTCGTGGACGTCGTGGACTCGACGGCGCTCGCGTCGCGCACTCCGCCGCAGGAACTGGTCGAGAAGCTGAACCGGTTTTTCGCGAGTGTGGTGTCCGCGGTGGACGCTCGGGGCGGGCTGGTCAACAAGTTCCAGGGCGACGCCGCGCTGTGCGTTTTCGGTGCGCCGACCCGGCTGTCCGACGGTCCGACGATGGCGCTCGCCGCGGCCCGCGCGATCCGCGACGCGGTGTTGTCGGAAGGCGAGCTCGACCTGGGGATCGGTGTCGCGACCGGACAAGTGTTCGCCGGGCAACTCGGTGCGTCGAGCCGCCTGGAGTACACGGTGATCGGCGACGCGGTCAACGAGGCCGCGCGGCTCACCGAACACGCGAAAGCGGTTCCGTCGCGGGTGCTCGCCAGCGAAACGACGGTGAAGGCCGCGCTGGGCGGCGAACGAGAACACTGGCGGCTGCACGGCGAACTCCACCTCCGCGGCCGCCACCGCGAGACCCGCACCTGGACGACCTAGCGCTCGTGAGTGGCGATGCCGGTTCTAATCGGGATCGCCGCTCACGAGATCTCCCGCCCCTCGTTCATCGCCTCCGTGATCCGGACCAGAAAGTCCCGCACCACAGCGCTTTCCGCCGCGCTCAGCGTGCGCGACACCGCGTCCAGCTTCTCGATCGGCGACCGCCACACCGCTGCCGCGATCTCCCGCGCGGAGTCGGTGACCGTGACCGCCACCCGCCGCCGGTCGGTGTCGCTGCGGACGCGCGCCAGGTAACCGGCCTCTTCCATCCGGTCGACCAGTGTGGTCGCCGACGGCCCGCTGATCCCGAGGCGGCGGCCCAATTCCACCGGTCCCATCGGCCCGTGGTGGTTGAGGATCGCGATCGCGGTGAGGTCGTTCGCGTTCATCTCGACGCTCTTCGCCATCCGCGCCATCAGGTCACGGCTGGCCTCGATGACGTCACGCACCGCGAAGGTCGTCTCGTCCATGCCCGCGAGCGCTGCCTGGTTCTCGTCCACGCGACCTTCCTTGTCAGTAGCTAAACTAGTAGATAGTTTAACTAGGTATCGGAGCACCGGCAAGGAGGAGCACCATGACCCGTCGCAGTCTTCTCGTCTCCGGAGCCAGCATCGCCGGTCCCGCGCTCGCTTCCCGGCTCGCGCGCTCCGGCTGGGACGTCACCGTCGTCGAACGGTTCGATCATTTGCGCGAGGAGGGCCAGAACGTCGACATCCGCGGCGTCGGCCGCCAAGTGCTGCGCAAAATGGGCCTCGAAGAGGCGGTCCGCGCCGCGCACACCGGCGAGGTCGGCACGCAATTCGTGGACGGACACGGCCGCGTGGTCGCCGAGTTCCGTGCCGGCGAGGGCGATTCCGGAGGCGGGACCGCCGAGATCGAAATCCTGCGCGGCCAGCTGTCGAGACTGCTGTACGAACAGTCAGCGGGCGAGGCAACGTATCGATTCGGCGACCAGATCCAGGCACTCCACGACGACGGCACCGGCGTGGACGTCGACTTCCAGAGCGGGCGAACCCAGCGCTTCGACGCCGTGGTCATCGCCGAAGGCCTGCGCTCCCGCACCCGCGCAATGCTGATGCCGGACGCGCGTCCGCACGAACTCGGCCTCTACACCGCGCACCTCGCGATCCCGCGCATCGCCGCCGACAACGCGTGGTGGCGCGCGATGTTCTGCGGCCGCGGCCGGATGTTGTTCCTGCGTCCGGACAACGTCGGCACGATGCGCGCCGGGCTGTTCTTCCTGTCCGACGTACGCGGACTGGACCGGCTCACCCCCGAAGACACCGTGTCCGTGCTGCGCAAGACATACGCCGACGTCGGCTGGGAAGGACCGCGCGTGCTGGCCGAAATGGACAACGGCTCGCTGTACCTGGAGGCCGTCGGCCAGGCGAAACTGCCGACGTGGCACCAAGGCCGGGTCGCCTTGCTCGGCGACGCCGCTTACTGCGCTTCGCCGATCAGCGGCATGGGCACCACGCTCGCCTTGACCGGCGCGTACATCCTGGCCGGCGAACTCATGGCGAACGAAGACCCGCGGACGGCGTTCGGCCAGTACGAACACCGGATGCGGCCGCTGGTCACCGAGGCGCAGCGGCTTCTCCCCGGCGCGCCGCAGGTGACGATGCCGCGGTCGCAGGCGCATCGGACCGCTTTCCACGCCGCGCTCCGGATGGCGAGCACGCCGTTGGCGCGGCGGCTGGGCAAGGCCGCGGGACGGTTCGGGAAGCCGCGTTCGGAAGCGATCGCGCTGCCGGAGTACGCGTAGCTCAGGGCAGTTCGGGCCAGGTCAGCACCGTAGAACCCCAGGTCAGCCCGGCTCCGAACGCGGTCAGCAAGACCCGGTGGCCCGGCGTGAGCGTCCCGTCGGCGACCGCGTCCGCGAGCGCCAGCGGGATCGACGCCGCGCTGGTATTGCCGACCCGGTCGATGTTCGACACGACCGCGTCCGCCGGCATGCCGAGCTGTTTCGCGGTCGCCTGGAGGATGCGGATGTTCGCCTGGTGCCCGACGAACCGGTCGACGTCGCCGACCATCCAGCCGGCCTCTTCCAGCACCGCGCGCGAGGATTCCGCCATCCGCGCGCACGCCTGCCGGAAGACGGCTGTGCCCTGCATGACCATGAACCGGTCCTTCGGGTTCTCCGGCACCCGCTGCGCCGCGCCGCCCGCTTCGACCCACAGCAGCTTGGCCAGTTCGCCCTCGCTGTGCAGGTCGAACGGGCCAAGCGCGCCGCGTTCGCCGGGCTCGCCCGCGCGCAGCAGCACCGCGCCGCCGCCGTCGCCGAAGATCGGCACCGTGGTGCGGTCGTCCGGGTCGACCAGCGAGGTGAAGACGTCCGCGCCGATCACCAGCACCCGCTCGGCCATCCCGCCCGCGATGAATCCGGCGGCGGTCGCGAGCGCGTAGATGAAGCCGCTGCACACCGCGTTGACGTCGAAGGCGAGCACGGTGCCGAGGCCGAGCCGGGCCGCGACCTGCGGCGCGGTGGCCGGGCACAGCTGGTCGGCGGTGGAGGTGGCGAGCACGACGGCGTCCGCGTGCCCGTCCGGGCCGAGCGCCGCCCGCCCGGCCTCCTCGGCGAGGTCCACAGTGGACTGGCCGGGCGCGACGCGGCGGCGCTCCCTGATCCCGGTGCGCGTGCGGATCCACTCGTCGCTCGTGTCCAGGCGGGCCGCGATCTCGTGGTTCGTCACCACGTGCTCGGGCAGCGCACCGCCGATTCCGGCGACGACGGCGGCACGGTGGCGCGACCGGACAGCGCTCATGGCGGAACCTCCCAGACCGGCTTGTTGGCGGACGTCGCCGGTTGCCTCCCTTGTATGGCCTACCCCTGGGTAGACCGGTCAGTTGTGTTCCACGTCACTAAGAGACCTCTTCCACATTCGCTCGATAGGAGGTATTGCGACCTGCGCCTCAGCCGCGTGGTAAACCCGAGGCTTTTTGTCGGTCCGCCCGGTTAGCCTGAAGTGTGCGCACTCCCGACCTGGACCAGCTTGACCTCGCCATCCTCTCCTGCCTGCAGACCGACGCCCGCACGATCGCCGAGGTCATCGGGTCCAAAGTCGGCCTGTCCGCCGCGGCCGTGCAGCGGCGGATCAAACGGCTGCGCGAAGCCGGAGTGATCGAAAAGGAGATCGCGGTGCTGTCCCCGGCCGCGCTCGGGCTGGACATGACGTTCGTCGTCATGGTCGAGATGGAGCGCGAGAGCATGGCGGTGCTCGACGGCTTCCGCGCCCAGGTCCTCGCCGACGACTGCGTGCAGCAGTGCTACTACGTCACCGGCACCGCGGACTTCGTCCTCGTGGTCACCTGCCCGGACATGGCGGCGTTCGAGAATTTCGCGCGGCGGATGTTCTTCGACAACCCCAACGTCCGGCATTTCACCACGAGCGTCGCGATGGACCGGGTCAAAGTGGGCCTCACGCTGCCGCTTTCCTGACCTGCGCGGAAACGCAAGGGTTCTGTGTCCGGCGTTACGTGTTCGCGGCCTGATGCAACCGATCGCGTGAACGTCGGCGGAACGCCGTCATGTGCTCCCGAGTCGATCATCTCCCTGCCGACCAGTTCGCGAGGCGCGAACGACCGGAGGACTCCAGGAGCAGCCGTGCACACCACCGACGCCGTACACCAGACCCAGTTCGTACTGCTGAACGAGAGCACTACGCCGGTGCTGTCCCGCCTCTCCTTCCACGTGTCGGAGCCTTACGCGGTCACCGTGGCGTTCCGGACCGAGCGCGGCCGGTGGATCGAGTGGACGTTCGCCCGCGACCTGCTCGTGACCGGGCTGGACGAACCGACCGGGATCGGCGACGTACGGATCCGGCCGGACCTGTCCGAGGACGAGGCCTTGCTGACGCTGGAAATCGAGTCGCCCGACGGCTACGCGTCGTTCGAATTGGAGCGCGCCGACCTCGAGGCGTTCCTCGAATCCTCTTACGAACTGGTGCCGCTCGGAGCCGAGAGCGAGCACTTCGACATCGACGGGCTGATCGAGGAGATCAGCAACGTCTGACCAAGGACCTGCCGATCCCGCGGCAATGCGGACAAGGGCGGTTCGAGTGCGCTGGAGGCACTCGAGCCGCCTTTGTCGCGTTTGGACCGAGGCGGGCAGCGCGAGGAGTGCCCGCGTTGACCGTCCGCGGGCACTCCCCTCAACCAACTCAGCCGCGGACGAGCGTCGTGCCCGTCGCCGACAGCGCGACGTTCACCGGGTAGTAGTAGCTGTTGACGGTGTCGCCGCCGGACACCATGCCCTGTGCCTGGTTTCCGCTGATGAACGAACCGCCGGAGTCGCCGTGGTCGGACCGGGCGTTGGTGAGCACCATGCCGGTCACGGTGCCTTCCTGGTAGCGCACGGTCTGGTTCTTGGCGCGGATCGTGCCGCAGGTCCAGCCGGTGGTGGAACCGGACTTGCACACCGAAGCGCCGACGGCGGCCTCGGTGGAACCGGCGACGCGAGTGCCGTTGTTGATCTGGCCGACCGGGGTCCAGTTGCTGTTGACCCGCGCGGCCGCGTAGTCCGCGCCGGGGAAGCGGTAGGTGGTGAACTGGCCCATCGCGACCCGGTTGTAGCCGGACAGCGCGCCGCCGCCGGTGAGCGCGGCGCAGTGCCCCGCGGTCAGGAAGCCGCCGTTCACCGAGAAGCCGACGGAGCAGCGGGACGAACTGCCGATGTAGTACGCGTCGCCGCCGAGCACGTTGTAGTGCGCCTTGGGCACCGCCGAGGTCTCCGTCACAGTCACCGCTGAACTGTCCACACCAGACTGGTGGACGAACTGCTCAGCCGCGCCGCGCTGTCCCTTGAGGACAGTCAGGCTGATCCGGTTGCTCGCGGTGTCGATGCCCCAGCCGGTGACCGACTTCGGCGCGGCCTTCTCGTGCGCGTTGAGCGCCTGCACGGTCGAGTCGAGCTGCCGCGCGCTGAACCGGACGACCTGCGCCTCGGCGCCGGCTGCGCGTACCTGGTCGACGAGCGCCGCGTCGGTCACCGAGACCACGGCCTTGCCGGTCGCCGCGTTGAAGCTTGTGCCGCTGAAGCGTTCGCCGAGAGACTTCTCCAGTGCCGCGCCGACCTTGTTCGCGGCCTCTTCGTTGGCGAGCCGGGTGAGTGCCTGGCTGTGGGTGAGGCCGAGGTCGCGCTGCATCGCCGGGACCATGTCGGGGTTGAGCGGGGCGGCGCTGGCGGCCGGGACGCCGGCGAAGATCGCCGTCACCGCCGCGGCAGCGGTTGCGGCACCGAGGAATCGGATGGCTTTCATGCTTCTCCCTCGCGTTCGGTTCCCCCCGGCCTCGAAGGGTGCGGCGGTGGTCCAATCCACTGCAATAAGGGGGCGCGAGAATAGGTAGCGGAGCAATCCTTAAGTAGGGACTTGCGCGACTACCGAGCGTTGGCCGCCGGAGCGGGCGTCCGTGGGTTGTTCCGCTGAACCGGCGAACTCCACGAGGTTTCGCACTCTTTGTGACCGCAAGCCGGGTTTTCTTCTGCCATTTGGTGACCGTACGGAGGCAGACGTGTGAGCAGCGTGCGCGCGCACCCGCCAGGAGTCGGTTTACCCCGCCCCGCGCACTGCTTAAGCTCCGGGCGAAACGGACAAGATGCTCGCTGGGGAGGTCGTGATGTGGCCGGCCGTTCCGACGGTGGTGTCCGTGCGTCCGCGTCCGGCGGCTTTCTCCGGACGGGACCGCGAACTCGCCGCCGTCGCTGAAGTTCTCGAACACCGGCCTGCCGCGGTGCTGGTCGAGGGCGCGCCGGGAATGGGCAAAACCCGGCTGCTCGCCGAACTCGCCGCGCGCCCGGAGTTTTCCCGGATCCGCGTGCTGCGCGGCGCGTGCCCGCAGCTGGCCGAACCCTTTCCCTACGGTCCGGTGCTGGAAGCGTTGCGCTCGGCCGGGGATCGGCTCGGGCCGCTGAGCCCGGTCGCCGGTGCGCTGCAACCACTTCTGCCGGAACTGGCCGACGTGCTGCCGCCCGCGCCGGAGCCATTGCCGGACGCCAGCGCCGGGCGGCATCGGGTGTTCCGCGCGTTCCGGGAACTGCTGATCGCCTGCGGTCCGACTCTCCTGCTCATCGACGATCTGCATCGCGCCGACCCGGGAACCGGCGACCTGCTGCGGTTTCTCGCTGTCGACTGGCCGCCGGAGCTGGGCGTGGTCGCTACCTGCCGCACCGGCAACTCCCGCGTTCGCACCGCTCCTGAGGTGCACAGCGCACAGGTGACGCTCGGGCCGTTGGACGCCGCGGCGGTCACCGCGATGGCTTGCGACCTCCTGGGGTTGCCCCGGATCAACGCCGAGTTCGCCGCGAAGCTGCACGAGTACACGGCCGGGATTCCTTTTGTTGCGGAGGAAACTCTCCGCGCGTTGCGTGGTGTTGAACTGACCGAGTCGGTGTTGGATCGACTGGAAGTTCCTGCCGCGCTTCAGGAATCGGTGTCCAGGCAGCTGTCCGCGCTGCCGAAGACCGCAATCCGGCTCACCAAAGCCGCTGCCGTGCTTGACCTGCCCGCTGAGCTGCCGGTCCTGAATGAACTGGCCGGGTTGGCCGAGGATGAGATCGCGTTGTCGGACGGCCTGCTGGACGAGGTCGACGACAATCGCTACGGCTTCAGACATCCGTTCGCGCGAAAAGCAGTGTACGATGGCCTCAGCGCGTCCGAGCGGAAATTGTTGCACACCAAGGCAATGCACCTTCCTGGTCAACCACTGTCGCTGCTCGCCGCGCATGCGCACGCCGCCGGATGCGTCGAGAAATGGCGCTATTACGCGGAAGAAGCGGCTGACGAAGCCATCGTGAACGGCGATACCGCACGCGCCATCGACCTGCTGCAGGCGATCGTCGCGAAGGCCGACGAGGACGCGGTCGGCCGGTTGGCGAAGAAGCTCAGCGACGTCTCGTTGCGCGTCTTCCGCCCGGACGTCCATCTGACGCTGGAGAAAGTGCTCGAAGACCGGCCGCTGCCGCCAGCCGTGCACGGGACGATCCGGCTCGCGCTGGGCATGCTGCTGGTCCGCGTCGCCGGACGGCTGGAGCAGGGCCGCGCGGCGGTGGAACGTGCCGTCGCCGAGCTGGCGGATCGGCCGGAACTGGCCGCGCGCGGGATCAACCTGCTCGCGCTGCCGTTCGACGGGCTCACCCCGCTGTCCTGGCACGAGCAGTGGATGCGCCGCGCCCGGGAAGTCCACTCCGGCCTGACCGATCCCGAGCTGCGGCTCGCGCTCACCGGCGACCGGATCGCGACCGCCGCGCACATCGGCGACGGTTCGGCGTGGGCGGAATTCCAGGCGATGCCGGACACCGCGCCGAGCGTCGCCGAACGCGTCCAGCTGGCCCGGTTGTGGTGCAATCTCGCCGACGCGCAGTCGTGGTCCGGCCACCTCGACCGGACCGAAAAGCTGGTCGCCGAGGGCCTGCGCCGGGCTTCCGAAGCCGGCGCGCTGTACCCGAAGGGCCTGATCGAAGGCACCGAGGTGCGGCTCGCCTGGTTCCGCGGCAAATGGGACGGCCTCGCCGAAGCGACCGAAGACGTCCGTACCCGGCACCCGGCGCTGGGCGCGATCGTCATGGAGACGTCGCTGGTGCTGGGCGGGCTGGCCGCGGTGCGCGGCGAGTTCGCGGCAGCGCGAAGACACTTGGCCGACGCCTCGGCGCACCGTCCGGGCGAAGGCCCTATCCCCGTTGTGTTGTGCGCGGCTTCGGTGTTGATCGGCGTGCACCTGTCGACCGACGATGTCGCCGCAGCCTGCGAAGCCGCTGATGTAGCTGTCGACGCCGCACGTCGCAAAGGCGTGTGGGTCTGGGCGGCGTCGCTCGTCCCAGCCGCCGCGGAGGCGTACACGCGCGCAGACCGTTGGCACGACGCCGACGCTTTCGTCGAAGAGTTCGCACGCGGCATCGAAGACCGCGACGCACCTCTCGCCGCCGCAGCCCTGCACGCTGGCCGTGCCGTCCTGACAAACGCTCGCGCGAAACACCTAGCAGCCGCGACGCTCTTCGACACCGCCGCCGACGCGTACGCAGAGCTGCCGATGCCGTACCTCGCCGCCAGCATGCGTGAACGCGCAGCACGCTGTCGTCTCGATGCAGGCCAAGACGGTGCGACAACTGCACTCAGCCAGGCGGCAGCCGCGTACGTACAGCTAGGCGCCACGCGCGACGCCGGCCGCTGTCATCACGTGCTTCGCGAACACGGTGCCTGGGCACCGTCACAGCGCGGCCGTCGCGGCTACGGTCGCGAACTGTCGCCGCGAGAGCGCGAAGTCGCCGAGATGCTCGCGGAGGGTCGGACAAACCGGCAGATTGCCGACGGCCTGTTCCTGTCCCCGCGCACAGTGGAGCAGCACGTGGCGAAGGTCCTTCGCAAGCTAGGTGCGCGAAGCCGCACGGACGTCGCGAGGAAACTGCCGTCAGTTGAAGCGCGCGATAACGAGCACCGCGTCCTACCGTGTTCAGGTGGCTGACGAACGAGTTCCTGCCTGGCGGCGGGCGACCAAAGGCGAGACCCGATGGCCCGCGGCGGCCGTCGTCATCGGAACCCTCGCCCTGCAACTCGCATTGCCCGACGAGATGGTGCTGCACCCGTGGTGGCTGCTGCCCTCGCTGACCGCAGTGCTGATCGTCGCGCTGCTGTTGCTGAATCCCGGACGGCTCACCGAGTTCAACATCGTCGAGCGCATGGTCGCGTTGACCGCGCTCGCCGTCGTCAGCGTGCTCAACGGCGCGTCCGCGGTGCAGTTGGTGATCGGGATCGCACAGGGCGCGCAACGCGGGCACGCGGTGCAGGTGCTGATCAGCGGCGTGGTCATCTACTGGACCAACATCGTCGTCTTCTCGCTCTGGTACTGGGAGTTCGACCGCGGCGGCCCGGCCAGGCGCGCGGCGGGCCGGGCGAACTTCCCCGACCTGCAGTTTCCGCAGATGAGCGACCCGTCGATGGCCAAGGCCGAATGGGAACCGCGGTACCTGGACTACCTCTACACCTCGTTCACCAACGCCACCGCGTTCAGCCCGACCGACGTCATGCCGCTGCGGATCTGGGCGAAGATGACCATGATGGTCCAGGCCGGGATCTCGCTGCTGCTCGCGCTGATGGTGTTCGCCTGGGCGGTCAACGGCCTCCAGGGCTGAAACCCGCTGGCCTCGCCCGCGTCCGCCAGGTATATCTCCAGCCATGGAGCTTCCCGAACCGCCGTACTACGCGGTGATCTTCACGTCCCGGCGCACCGACGGCGACCGCGGCTACGCCGAGCGTGCGGCCTACATGGCCGAGCTTGCCGCGAAACAGCCGGGCTACCTCGGCATGAATTCCGTCCGCGACGAGTCCGGGCTCGGCATCACCGTGTCGTACTGGCAGGACGAGGAATCCATTACCGGATGGCGCACCAATCTGGAGCACACCGAAACCCGTAACCACGGCCGCGCCGAGTGGTACCGCTCCTTCGACGTCCAGGTCTCCCGGGTCGAACGCGCCTACCGCTTCGAACGTCCGTGAAGGGAACCCTGCGGGAATCAGATTCCCGCAGGGTTCCGCGCACGACCTTTTACTGGCGGGTCATGGTGAAGCTCTGGCCGTCCGAGCCGATCGCGCCGGGGGTCCAGGTCGCGCTGCCGCCGTCGTCCGCGTTGAGACCCTGCGGGCTGGTGTCGGCGAGGTTCTTGCCATCGAACTTGACGCCGTCGAACTTCACGCCGCCGTTGATCGCCGGGTACGAATCGGACGGCGATTCGATGATCGCTTCAGCCGACGAGTGCTTCGCGTTGAGCGACTGCGTAGTCGTCTTCGTCCAGCCTTGAGTGTCGTTCTTCAGGTCGAGTTTGTAGCTGTTGTTGCTGCGCGTGACCGTCGCGGTGATGTGGTCTCCCGCTTTCACCGGTGCCTCGCTCGCCGAGTAGTAGACCGGTGCGGCCGGGTACATTTCGTACCACGCCTGGTATTGCGGGCTGCCGCTGGAGCAGTCGGTCGCCACGCCGGTTTGTTCCACAGAGGACGATCCGTCGCCGTCGATGCCCACCCACGGCGCGAAGAGGTCGTTGCTGGAGTTGCAGGTCGCCGCCGGTTCGGTCCACCCCGCGGTCGCGGTCGTGAAGCTGCCGAAACTGACGTAACCGCCCCAGTTCCCGCCGGAGTAGTGGTTCCCGTGGAAGTGCTTGCCGAAGGTGACGGGTCCGGCTCCCGCGCCGGCCACGAGGGTCGCGGCCGCGAACGCGCCGACCGCCAGCAATCCGAGGGGACGACGGAAAGATCGTGAACTCATGGGCATCCAATCTGGTCACGGGAGTGCCTGCGCGTACCAGTGTTGAATTTCGCTCGCCCGAGTTGGTAGCTACTTTCGAAGGGTATTCACATCTCGGGAAATCTTCACCAAATGTCCCGATTCTCCTTTGTGTACACGGAAGTCCGTGCCCGCCCGCCTGGGGAGGCAGCGGGCCGGCACGGACTCCTTCCGAAGTGGACTACCGCGCCGTACGGGCGTGCGCGGCGTCCACGAACTGGGTCGTGTACGTCTTGGACAGATCGATCTTGTCCTTTTTGGGCTTCACGTTGCTCGAAGACGCACCCAGCACCTTCAGCACGTTCTGCGCTCCGGACGGGTCCATCCGGCCGTCCTTGGTGAACATCGGCAGACTGTCCTTGAGAGACTTGACGTACAACGCCTTGTCCCCGCCCGCGAACGACGGCGGCATCAGATCGGCCACCTGCTCCGCGGTGTGCGTGGAAAGCCACTTCAGCGAATTCACATACGCGTTGGCGAGTTTCTGCACGACGTCCGGATAGCGTTTCACGATTTCGCAGCTCATGTACAGCGAGCTCGCCGGATACAGCCCGCCCAGCGCCGCGCGCGTGCCTTCCGGCGTGCGCATGTCGTAGAGCACCTTGGCCTGTCCGGTGTTCGTCAGCTGCGCGATGGTCGGGTCAGTCGTCATCCCCGCGTCGATCGAACCTTGTTGCATGGCAGAGATAAACGTCTGCCCGGCCCCGACCTTCACCGGCGTGTAATCCTTGCTGCCGACCCCGCCGCGGCTGGCGAGCGCCTTGGTGAGGAAGTCGGTCGACGACCCCAGCGACGTCACGCCGAGATTCTTTCCGCGGAAATCCGCACCGGACTTGATGTGCCCGGCTTTCGGGGTCGCGACCATTTCCGCTTCCCCCGGCACATTCGCGAATTGCACCACGCTGGTGATGCACTGGTCCTTGGCCTGCAAGTCGATCGTGTGATCGTAGAACCCGACCACGCCCTGCACTTCGCCGGCCAGCAGCGAGGTTTCCGCGTTGGCCCCGGACGGCTGGTCGAACAGTTCGACGTCCAAGCCCTGCTTCTGGTACTCGCCCAGCTGCTTCGCGAGCTGACCCGGCAGATAGATCACTTTGGACAGTCCGCCGACCATGATCTTGATGTGCGGCCGCCCGCCGTTGCCGAGGTCGATCTCCCGGGAATCCCGGCAGGCGCTCACCCCGGCCACGGTCACCAGCGCGGCCGCCGCGACCGCGAGTGTCCTTTTCAGCCGCATCTCAGATGTCCCGCCGTCCGTCGTCGGCCGACATCTGCGGACGCCAGCGCAGCAGTTTGCGCTCGGCCGAACCGATCAGCCATTCCGCGAACAAGGCGACGACCATGATCACCAGCATCCCGGCGTAAACCCCGGCGGTGTCGAACGTTCCCTGCGCATTGGCGATCAGGAAGCCCATGCCCGCCTTGGCACCGGTGTACTCACCGACGACCGCACCGATCAACGCGAAACCGAACGCGACGTGCAGGGACGAAAGAATCCACGACGTCGCGCTGGGCAGAACGATCGACTGCAGCACCTGCCACCGCGTCGCGCCGAGGATGCGGGCGTTGTCGATCAGGTTGCGGTCCACTTCACGGGCGCCGGTGAACGCGTTGAAGAACACCGCGAAGAACACCAGCACGAACACCGTCGCGACCTTCGAGGACAGTCCGAGGCCGAACCAGATCACGAACAACGCGGCGAGCACGATCCGCGGCATTGCGTTGGCTGCCTTGATGAACGGAGCCAGCACCTCGGCGAGATACGCGCTGCGGCCGAGAATGACCCCGCAGATCACGCCCGCGACCGCACCGAGCACGAAACCGATCACGGCTTCCTCGACGGTCACCAGGATCTGGTACCAAATGGTCCCGAAGTCGGTTCCGGTCGTGAACCATTCGGTGAGCCGTTCCCAGATCTTCGACGGCATCGAATAGAAGAACGGGTCGATCCAGAACCGGCCCGCGATCTCCCACAACCCCAGCCAGGCAACGAGAATCGCCAGCCGCAGCAGCCAGACGTTGCGCTTGTGCCGTCCGGCGGAGCGCTTCGCGCGGGAGAGAATGTCCTGTTCGGTTTCGAAGACCGGCGTCGGCGCGGTCTGAGTCTCAAGCGACACCGGTCGCTCCCTTCTGGCGGGCCTTGTCGACCTCGCCGCGCAGCGATTCCCAGATGTCGGAGTAGAGCTTGCGGAATTCCTCGGTCAGCCGCAGGTCTTCCACCTTGCGCGGCCGTTCGAGCGGAATCTCGAAGACGTCCTTGACCGTCGCCGGGCTCGTGGTCAGGACGACCACCTTGTCCGCCAACGCGATCGCCTCGTCGAGGTCGTGCGTCACGAAGATCACCGCGGCACCGGTGCCGGACCACAGTCGGAGCAACTCGTCCTGCATCAGCGCGCGGGTCTGGACGTCGAGCGCGGAGAACGGCTCGTCCATCAGCAGGATTTTCGGCTCGGTGACCAGCGTCTGCGCCAACGCGACACGCTTGCGCATCCCGCCGGAAAGCTGGTGCGGGTAGTACTTCTCGAACCCGGCCAGTCCGACGCGGCCGATCCAGTCGGCCGCCTTCTTCCGAGCGTCCTCTTTGGACGCACCGCGGAACCGCGGCCCGGACGCGACGTTGTCCAGCACCGAACGCCACGGCATCACCGCGTCGGTCTGGAACATGTAGCCGACGCCGTCCGGAATCGACTTCACGTCGGACCCGTGCACGACGACCCGGCCCGCCGACGGCGGCTGCAACCCGGAGACCAGGGACAACGTGGTGGATTTGCCGCACCCGGTCGGCCCGACCACGGCGACGAACTCCCCCGGTTCGACGGTCATGGTCAGCTCGCGGACAGCGGTGTGGACAGAACCTGATCCGCTCGGGAACCTTTTGGTGGCGCCGATCAGTTTGATGAGTGGGGCCATCGAGGTGACTCCTTCGTCACGGTGGGGACTCGCTCGAGGCAGGTTAAGAGCGGGTTACACGGGGCGAGAAGCTTGTCGACGTTCTGCGTGCGCTCTGCACGTTCTCCACGTTTTGCTCGTTTAGCGCACAGCGCTGAGCTGGGGGTATGTTCCCTGGCATGCCGAAGTGGGCGCTCTTTCCGCGGATGCGGTTCACCCGTCAGGTGCTGCTGTTGCAGATCGGCGTGGTGGTCCTCGTCGTGGGCCTCGGCGTCGCCTTGATCAGCTGGCTCCTGCGCACGACCCTGACCGAACAGTACGGCGAGCGCGCCTTGGCGATCGCGAAATCGGTGGCTACGGAGCCGGTGGTGATCGCCGGTGCGGCCTCCCGGAAACCCAACGCGGACCTCCAGCAGCGAGTCGAAGCGGAGACACAGACCGACGACGCGCTGTTGTTCGTGGTCATCACCGATGACCACGGCATCCGGCTGGCCCACCCGACGCTGTCCGCGGTCGGCAAGAGAGTGAGCTCGCCGTGGGAGGAGGTGATCGCGGGCAACGACGTGGTCAGCGAGTTCAACGCGGGCACCTTGGGGCCGTCCGTCCGCAGCAAGACCCCGATCAAGCAGGGTTCGCGGGTCGTCGGCGAGGTGAGCGTCGGCTACCGGGTCGGCGAACTGACCGGCGACTTCAACCGGCTGTTCATCCTGACCATGGTCTTCGGCGGTGGTGCGCTCCTGATCGGCGCGGGTGCGTCCGCCCTGCTCAACCGCCGTCTCCGCCGCGTAACCCACGGCCTCGAACCCCACGAACTGACCGAACTGCTCTACGAACGCGAAGCCGTCCTGCACGGCATCGGCGAAGGCGTGCTGGCCGTCGACGCGGAACACCGGGTGACCGTCCGCAACGACGAAGCCGAACGTCTCCTCGGCACCCCGCTCCCAGTCGGCGCGCCGCTGGAGGAACTGGACCTGTCCCCGCGAGTGCACAAAGCCGTCGCCGAAGGACGGCCTGTGGACAACCTCCTGGCCGTGGCCGGAAACCGCGTCCTGGTGATCAATTCCCGTGCCGTGCAACGGGATGAGCGCGCGCTGGGCACGGTGTTGACGTTCCGCGACCGCACCGACCTCGACACCCTCACCCGCGAACTCGACGGAATCCGCTCGCTCTCCGACGGCCTTCGCGCACAACGGCACGAGTTCGCGAACCGCCTGCACACACTGTCCGGTCTGCTGCAGCTGGGCCACCACACCGAAGCCGAGGACTACCTGCAAACCCTCACCGAAACCACTGCCTCGCGTGCGGAACCGCTCGACGATCGAGTCACCGATCCGTATCTGCAAGCCTTGCTGGTCGCGAAAACCGAGCAGGCGCAGGAAAAAGGCATGGAACTGCGACTGGCCGACGACGCCTGGGTCCCCGCCTCGGTCACCGACCCGATCGCCGCGGGCACCGTGATCGGCAACCTCGTCGACAACGCCCTGCACGCCGCGCGCATGGGCCCGCGCCGCCCCGCGTGGGTCGAAGTCGGTCTGCTAGCCGATGGTGCCACCTTGCACGTGTCCGTTGTAGACAGCGGACCCGGAATTGACGAGACCTTAAGGGACAAGCTTTTCGACGAAGGAGTGTCCACAAAGCTCAGTCCCGGGCACGGCCTCGGGCTGGCCTTGGCCCGCCAAGCCGCCCGCGCCCGCGACGGCGACGTGTGGCTCGCCGACCCCGGCGGCGCGACGACCGGTGCGTTGTTCGTGGCCAAACTTCCCGGCCTGCTGGACCGACCCGAGGAGACCGACGCATGATCCGCACCCTGATCGTGGACGACGACTTCCGCGTCGCCGGCGTGCACGCGGGATTCGTGTCGGAGGTACCGGGCTTCACCGTCGCCGGGGTCGCGCACACGGCCGCCGAAGCCCGCGCCCGCGTACGGGAACTGGCCCCCGACCTGGTGCTGCTGGACGTCTACCTGCCGGATGAGCCCGGCCTTTCCGTCCTGCCCGATCTGAAGACGGACACCATCGTGCTGTCCGCCGCCACCGACGCAGCGTCGATCTCCGCCGCGATCCGTGCGGGGGCCCTGAACTACCTGATCAAACCGTTCACGACGCGGCAGTTGTCGGAACGGCTCACGTCGTACGCCCGGTACCGCGGCCTGGTCACGACCGAACGTCCACTGTCCCAGGACGACGTGGACCGGGCCTTCCGCGCCCTCCACGATCAAGACCGCGCGGCGACCCCGAAGGGCCAATCAAGCGCGACGGCACGCCTGGTGTCGGAGCGGCTGCGCGGTTCGCCGACCCCGCTGTCGGCCGCCGAAGTGGCCCGCGAACTCGGCATGGCCCGCGCTACGGCGCAGCGATATCTGACCGCGCTGGCGGAGTCGGGAGCAGTGGAGATGCGGCTCCGCTACGGCGCGACGGGACGTCCGGAACACGAATACGGCTGGATCGGCTGACCCGTCGTGCGTGTTCACGCCAGTTCTCACCGGCATAAACACGCACGACCCTGTGGTCAGCGCCCGCCAGCCATCCGCTGTGCCGCGTCAAGCCAGGGCTTCCAGTCGAGGAACTGGTCGATGCCCACCCGCGCCGGGGTCTTGCTCGGCGTCGGCGTGTCGAGGTCCGCACGCGGATCGGCCTGCGCCGAGGATTGCGGAGCCGCCGCCGCGCGCGGCGTAGTCGGGTGGACCGGATTGTGCCGCCGCGCCGGAGTCTGGTGCGCGGGCACCGGGACATAGACCGTGACCGGCGGGGCGGTCTGCGTCACCGGCGGCGTGATCGTCGACGGGACGGGGATCTGCTGCTCGGCGATCGGAACGCGCTGCTCGGCCTGCACGACGGCGTCGTCCGCGGGCTGTCCGGGCAGCGCGCCGGTGAAGAAGCCTCCGGCGAGCCAGCCGAGCCCGACCAGGACCACGGCCAATCCGGCGCCGACCCACACCCGGGCCCGCCGCCGCGACGCGACCGCGCGCGGTCGTTCCTCGGCGGGCGCGCACCCGGCGATCACCGGGATCTGCTGGGTCGATTCGCAGCTCGTCTCCGGCGCGGCCTCGTCCGGCAGCCGCGGCCCGCGCGGCAGGCTCGCGGCGATGATGCCGGTGCGGTCGACCAGTTCCCCGGAGGCGCGGTCAGCGGGCGCGGCCAATCGGCGCTCGGCAAGGCGCAGCATCGAGGGCTACCTCCGGGGTGCGGACACACGAGTGGACTGGCAGCATTCTGCGACATTCCCGAGGGGTTCGGCGAAAATGCAACTCCATCGGGTGATCAAGAATGCGGACAGTCGCGACGCGTTATCCGTTCCGCTGGACGCGTTTGAGTCCCTGGCGCGCCAAAACCGCGAGCGGACGCTGGTATGCCGAACCGAGGACGCGCGGGATCGCGTCGATCACGTACGCGTCCGGTCCGATGAGGATCCGCGCGGACCGCCTGCGCACGCCGCGCAGGATCGTCTCGGCCGCTTTCTTCGGTGTGGTAAGGGCGATTTTCTCGAATCCGGCCGCCGCTTTGGCTTGGTCGCCGCCCCCGCCGCCGCGTGCGTTGCGGGCGATGTTGGTCTTGATCCCGCCCGGGTGCACGCAGCTGACGCCGACTGGATGCCGCGCCGCGAGCATTTCTTCGCGCAGCGACTCGGTGAATCCGCGGACGGCGAACTTCGCCGCGTTGTAGGCACTCTGCGTAGGCACTCCGACGAATCCGAACACGCTGGAGATATTGACGACGTAGCCGTCGCCGGAGTCGATGAGGTGCGGCAGGAATGCCTTCGTGCCGTTCACGACGCCGCCGAGGTTGACGCCGAGCAGCCAGTCGAAATCCTCGAACGTCATGTCCTCGACGGTCGCGCCCAGCGCCACCCCGGCGTTGTTCACGACGAGGTTGACCCGCCCGTGCTCTTGGACGACGTCTTCGGCGTGCGCGAGGACCGCGGCCCGGTCGGCCACGTCGAGGGAATGCCCCCGCACCTCGGCCCCGCGTTCGCGGGCTTCGCGCACCGTGCCCTCGAGACCCTCGGCGTCGACATCGGACAGTTCGAGGAGCGCGCCGTGCAACGCGAGTTCAAGCGCCAGCGCCCGGCCGATGCCCGAGCCCGCTCCGGTGATCACTGCGACTTTGTTCGAGAAGTCCTTCATCGTCTCCCCACCCTGGTCTCACCGCGTTCTCTGATACTAGTGACGAGGACCAGTACAGGAGGTGGCATGCGGCGCACGGTGATCGGGCTGTTCGCACTGATGAGTGCGAGCGGGACCATCGTGGCTTGTGCTGAGCACGCAGCGGAGCCAGCGGTCGCGACGACGCCGACCCCGGCGAAGCCGATCCAAGCGTCCATCGGCGCGCTGTTCGTCGACGGCTCCCATTACTGCACCGCGAGCGTCGTGCACAGCCCGCGCGGAGACGAACTGCTCACCGCCGCACACTGCATCCACGACGGCGAAGGCGGCGGCTACCTGGCCAATGTCACCTTCGCACCGGGTTTCCACGACGGCGTCGCGCCCTACGGATACTGGCAGGTCGGGAACGAACTGGTCGCCCAGAGCTGGATCGACTCGTCCGATCCCAACCTCGATGTCGGTTTCGCGACCGCCCGCCAAGACGGTTCCCCGGAACCGCTGGAGACAGTGACCGGAGCCAACCAGCTAGGCACGAACGGCCCCTTCGCGCGCCCCGTGACCGTCGCCGGCTACCCCGACGGCGTCGACGAGCTCGCCACCTGCGAAACGCACACCCAGCAGCAAGACGAACACCAGATGAGAGTCGACTGCCCAGGCTTCGCAACCGGCACGAGCGGCAGCCCGCTGGTAGCCGACCCGTCCCCCGACACGAAAACGGGCACCGTAGTAGGCGTAATCGGCGGCTACGAGGGAGGCGGCTACACCGACGACGTCTCGTACTCGAGCTACTTCGACGACCAGATCATCGATCTGTACAACCGAGCGACAACCATGCCGTGACATGATGCGGTCCATGAGCACGCGCGACGTCCCGATCACCGGAGAACCGATCAGGCTGGGCCAGTTCCTGAAACTGGCCGACCTCGCGGACAACGGCTCACACGCGAAAGACCTGATCGACGCGGAAGAAGTCACCGTCAACGGCGAGGTAGAAATCCGCCGGGGCCGCCAACTGGCAGACGGCGACGTAGTAGCAGTCGGCAACGAAACCGCCCGCGTCTCTCTGGAGCACTGACTCCCCTGGCCTGACCGTCCGTGAGGGCCACCCTGATTCCTCAGAGGGTGTTGTGGAACCTGGTGGTCGGTTCGGTGTGTCGGCTGTGGTAGCGGTGCGGTGATGATGATCATCGGGTCGGGTGTGCGTCTGTGTGTGCAAGCCGGGGTATGACTCGTCGTTGACTGATGCGCAGTGGGCGGTGGTGGAGCCGTTGCTGCCCAGGACTCATCCGGGCCTGGGCGGTCGGCCGCCGGTGCATTCGCGTCGCCTGGTGATCGACACGATCAGTTATGTGCTGGTCAGCGGGTGCGCGTGGCGGTTGGCGCCGCGTGATCTCGCGCCGTGGGCCACGGCGTATCGGGTGTTCGCGGCCTGGACCGCGGACGGCACCTGGGCGCGCGTGCACGACGTGCTGCGCGACAGGGTCCGCGTCCGCGAGGGCCGGGACCCGCAGCCCTCGGCGGCGATCCTCGACTCGCAGTCGGTGAAAACCGTCGAGGGCGGCGAACACATCGGTTACGACGCGGGGAAACGGGTGCGGGGCCGCAAACGGCATGTCCTGGTCGACACGCTCGGGCTGATCCTGGGCGTGTCCGTGGGGTCGGCGTCGGTGCAGGACCGTCCCGGAGCCCGGCTGCTGCTGGCCGGGATCCGGGCACGGTTTCCACTGCTCGGGCTGGTGTGGGTGGACGGCGGCTACGTCAACTCCAAAGACGCCACCCTCGTCCGCTGGGCCGAGGAGAACGAGAACATCGAGATCGTGGCGGTGCCCCGCAACGCCGATGTGAAAGGCTTCCAGGTGCTGCCCCGCCGGTGGGTGGTGGAACGAACCTTCGGCTGGCTCACGAGGTGCAGACGCTTGACCCGCGACTACGAACGCAAAACCGCGCACGCCGAGGCGATGATCCAGTTCGCGATGATCCGGCTCATGGCAGCCCGCCTCGCCGACGAACACATCGAACCCCACGGCCCCATCGAAACCGAAGCAGCACGCCGCCTAGCAGAAGACCACAACGACTAACCACCCAGGTTCCACAACACCCTCTCAGGGTTCCCCTCACGACCAGCCCGCTCACCCCACAGTGGTCAACGGCGCCCTGCCCAACTTCAACGCCAACGAATCCAACTGCCTCCGCACCGCTCCGGGCAACGGCACCCCCAACGCCCGGCACTGCTCCAGATACTGCGCCTCCCGCCATCCGGGATACCGCACCGGAGCACCGCCCTCCCATCCGAGCATGCTCCCGAACACCGCACTGGCAGCCCGGTAAAACCCATCCGCACTACGCAACGTCGTAGGCGCGATCGCGAGCACCAGCAACCCAGTGTCGTGCTCATGATCCGCGACCCCGGACAACACCCCGGCCAACACATCCACCATCAGGGCGAACCCGGCGAACTGCGGATTCCGAGCCGTGTCAGCAAGATCAACATCCAGCACGAACTCCGGATAAGCCCCGGCGGGAGCGGCCATCCCCAGCGGATGCACCGGCTGATCCGCGTACCCTCCGGCAGCCATCACAATGCCGATCATCCCGTGCGGCAACGCCCGCGCCGCGTGATGCCCGACCCGCCCGAACGGCCCGACCCCGCGCAACGACAGCAGCCCGACCCCGAACCGCCCGGCCCGCTGCACGGCGCGATCCATCGCGTCGCCAACCGCCCAAAGCCCGGACGCGTGCCGATAGTCGACCAGCGCCGCAGCGCCACGGTCCGCGATCAGCAACGGCTGCGCGCCAGGACTGACCAGCCCGTTCTCGATCGCGGGCAAATGCACCCGGGTCAGCTCCCCGACGCCGGTTTCCGGTGCGCCAGTGAGATCGCCATGGCACAACGCTTCCGCGGCCGGACGCGCACGCTCTTCGGGAAAGCCTTGTGCCATCAGGACAACGGAAACGAGCGTGACCAGTTCGTCGGCGGGAACGCGCTGCCAGGCCTGCTCGGGAATCGGGGTGTCGGCGGGAACTTCCGGAAGGGGGCGGCTGAGCCGGGGAGCACGCGGTCTGAGGGGCACTTCATCAAGGTTGCCGGGCGATCTCGGACCCCGTCAACGAGGTTGGCCCTAGAGTGTGATGCGGTCAGCCGCAGAGACGTACCCTGAAGCACATGTGCCGAAACATCACGACGCTCCGCGGCCTGCAGCCCGCCGCCACCACGGACGAGATCGAAGCCGCGGCACGCCAGTACGTGCGCAAAGTGACCGGGGTGCAGTCTCTTTCGGACGCGACGCGCGAACCGTTCGAGGCGGCGGTCGCCGAAATCGCCCAGATCACCGCGCGGCTGCTGGAAGAACTCCCGCAGCGCCGCCAGCCGCCGGCGACCGTGCCGCCGCTGCGCCGCCCGGAGGTCCAGGCGCGAATCGCCCAGCGCGAGGCCAAGAAAGCCTGACGCCGCAATCACTCCACCTCTTGCCCGGGAAACCGCGGCTTGATCTCCTGGTTGAGGTAGCGCCCCGGGCTCTCGGCGGCCATCAGCTCACGATGCACCCGCGCGGGGACGAGGTGGTAGCGGTAAACGCCGCCGTTGCGGAATCCGATTTCCAGCACCGACTTCGCGGCGTCGTAGCCGACGTCGCGAATGACGGAAGACTCCACGGGAACCCGGCGCACAGCACGGACAGGGTACCCGCGCGGACCCGGGACAGGCAGCCGGAGAAAAACGGCCCCGGTCTCCCGCGGGATGTGCGGAATCCGGGGCCGGACACTCGAGGCGTCAAGCGGAAGCGGAGGGATTTGAACCCCCGGTAGGTTTCCCTACGGACGCTTTCAAGGCGTCTGCATTCGGCCGCTCTGCCACGCTTCCTTCTAGGTCAGGGTATCGCGCCGTCCTTCGACGTCGTCCAGGTGTTCGAGGACCCGGGTGAACGCCGTGGCCACCGCGGTCTGCTCGGCGGGCGTCAGCAGGTCGATCAGGTGCTCGCGGGCGCCGCGCACGTGCGTCGGCGCGGCTTCGTCCAGTACGCGCTGGCCGGCGTCGGTCAGTTCGGTCAGCACGCCGCGCTTGTCTTCCGGGTCCGGGCGGCGGGTGACCAGCCCGGCGATCTCCAGTTTGCCGATCTGGTGCGACAGCCTGCTCTTCGTCGAGCCCAGCTGGGCCGCCAGTTCCGTCATCCGGGTGCACCGGTCCGGGGCCAGGTTCAGGCACACCAGGACCTCGTAGTCGGCGAGCGAGATGCCGTGGCTTTCGGTCAGTTCGCGGTGCAGCCGCTGGCGCAGCCGCAGCGACGCGACGATGTAAGCCCGCCAGGCGTGCTGTTCGGCCGGGTCGAGCCAGCGCACGTCCTGGTCATCGCTCATGTCCGGAAGCGTAGAAGGCCGGTTTCGCCGCTCCGTTTCGGCCCGCCGTGAAATTTCCGGCCGAACTTCCCCCAATGGAGGGTTACGAAAAGGTTGAGACTCGGCGCGAAGAAGCGCATCCTCGGGAGGCAGCGGAGGGACGACGAGGATCCGAAGAGCGCGCCGAAGGGCACGCCGGGCCGCGTTTCCCCCCGGGAAAGGCCAGGTGGTGGCATGGCAGGTAGTTCCCGCGGTTGACCGCCCGCTGTGTCCCCGCGATCGGCACGGCCCCGTTCCGGTTCGGTCGCGATTGCGAACAGCACGAGCACCCCGTGCGCTCCGGCATCGGCCACGCGCACCGGCGTCGTTATGCCGCTGCTTCTCTTCGCGGCCTCGGCACCGCGAAGGCAGCGCCGGACGCCAGCCCGCAGGTGGCCAACCGCTGTCAACGAAACCTCGGTAGTACCTGGGTGCGGCCCCCAGCGCAGGGGCCGCACCCAGCCTCGTTTCCAGGTTTGCGGCTACCCTTTCCGCGTGCGATTCGACGACAACGCGGATCTGGACGCTTCTGAGATCCAGGACATGCGCGGCAGCGGCGGAGGCGGCGGCGGCATCGGCGGCCGCGTGGCCATCGGCGGCGGCGGGCTCGGCCTCGTCGGCCTGGTCATCTACTTCCTGTTTTCCCAGTTCGGCGGCGTTCCCAGCACCGGGACCTCGCCCGCGGCGGGCGGGATCGGGCTCAGCGACGTCCAGTCCGGGCAGCAACTGGACGCCGGCACGCTCGCGAAGAAGTGCAAGACCGGAGCCGACGCGAACCGCGACCACGACTGCGCGATCGTCGCGGTCGTCAACTCCATCCAGGACTACTGGACGCAGGAGTTCTCCCGTTCCGGCCAGACCTACCGCAAGGCGACAACCCGCTTCTTCACCGGCGGCGTGCGCACCGGCTGCGGCGGCGCGACCTCGGACACCGGCCCGTTCTACTGCCCGGCCGATTCGTACGTGTACATCGATCTGTCGTTCTTCAACGAGCTGAAGACCCGCTTCGGCGCGAAGGGCGGGCTGTTCACCGAGGCCTACGTGCTGGCCCACGAATACGGCCACCACGTGCAGAACCTCACCGGAACGTCCAAGCGCGGCACCGGCACCGGGCCGACATCGGGCTCGGTCCGGCTGGAACTGCAGGCCGACTGCTACGCCGGCGTCTGGGCCAACCACGCCAGCACGACCCCGACCAGCTCCGGGAAACCGCTGGTCCAGGACGTCACGCAGGACGACATCTCGCGCGCGCTCGACACCGCGTCCCGGATCGGCGACGACTACATCCAGAAGAACCTCGGCAACGGCCACGTCGACAAGTCGAGCTTCTCGCACGGCACCTCGGCGCAGCGCGAGAAGTGGTTCACCACCGGCTACCGCACCGGCCAGCCCGCGAGCTGCAACACCTTCAGCACCAACGACCTCGGCTGACCCGGGATACAGTCGGGCGCATGCACGCGATCACGATCCGCGAACCCGGTACCCCCGACGTGCTCGAATGGACCGAGGTCCCCGATCCGGAACCCGGTCCCGGCGAGGTGCTGCTGGACGTCACGGCCAGCGCGGTCAACCGCGCCGACCTGCTGCAGCGGCAGGGCAACTATCCGCCGCCGCCAGGGGCGAGCGACATCCTCGGCTTGGAATGCTCCGGCACGATCGCCGAACTCGGCGAGGGCGTCGACGGCTGGCAGGTCGGCGACGAGGTGTGCGCGCTGCTCGCCGGCGGCGGGTACGCCGAACGCGTCGCGGTCCCGGCCGGCCAGCTGCTGCCGGTGCCCGCCGAGATCGAGACGGTCTCCGCGGCCGGGCTGCCCGAGGTGGCCTGCACGGTGTGGGCGAACGTCGTGATGCACGCCGGTCTCGGCGAGGGCCAGGTCCTGCTGGTGCACGGCGGCGCGGGCGGCATCGGCACGCACGCGATCCAGGTGGGCAAGGCACTCGGCGCGACCGTCGCGGTCACCGCGGGTTCGCCCGAGCGGCTCGAACGCTGCCGCCAGCTCGGCGCGGACATCACGATCAACTACAAGGAACAGGACTTCGTCGAGGTGCTGCGCGCCGAAACGAAGGGCGCCGACGTCATCCTCGACAACATGGGCGCGAAGTACCTGGACCGCAACGTCGACGCGCTCGCCGCGGACGGCCGCTTGGTCATCATCGGCATGCAGGGCGGGATCAAGGGCGAGCTAAACATCGGCAAGCTGCTGGGCAAACGCGCGAGCGTGTTCGCGGCCGGGCTGCGGTCTCGTCCGCTCGACCAGAAAGCGGCGATCGTCGCGGATGTCCGGAATCGGTTGTGGCCCTTGGTGGAACAGGGTTCGGTGCAGCCGATCGTCGGCGACGTGGTGCCGATGGCCGAGGCCGCGTCCGCGCACCGGATGCTCGAGGAAGGCAGCATCTTCGGGAAGGTGCTGCTGGCCGCGAAGTCCTGAACGCTCGTGAGTGGCGATCACGGTTAGAACCGCGATTGCCACTCACGACGCTTCAGCGCAGTTCTTCGAGCACCCGCACCAGCTGGTTGATCTCGAACACGTTGGAGTAGTGCGCGAGCCCGATCCGCACCGCTCCGCCGACCTCGCCGACGCCCAGCGACGCGAACACGCCGCTAGTGCCGTCGTCGGCGAACGCGCAGAGTCCTTGCGACGCCAGGTATTCGGCGACCTGGGACGCTTTCGCGCCTGCCACGGCGAACGCGAGCGCGGGGATCCGGCGCATCGCGTCGCCGATTACCATCACGTGCCGCAGCGAGCGCAGTTCCGTGGACAGCTGCGCGAGCAGGCCGGCGTGGTACGACTTGGCCGAGCCGAGCGATGTCACGAGACGTTCCCGACGCGAGCCGGTGGCGGCGTCGTCGAGGCCGGCGAGGTAGTCGATGGACGCGACGACACCGGCCAGCAGCGGGTACGCGTGCGGGCCGAGTTCGAGCCGCGCGGGGCCGGTGGCGGCCGGGTCGAGCGACACCGACGAGATGCGCTCCAGCAGCTCCGGTTCGCGGAACACGAGCGCGCCGACCGCCGGTCCGCCCCATGAGGGAGCGGAGACGACCATGACGTCGGCACCGAGTTCTTGCAGGTCAAGCGGCACGAACGGGGCGGCGTAGGTCGCGTCGACCACCACGAGCGCGCCGACGCGCTTAGCGAATTCGATCACCGTCGGCACGTCCGGCCGGGTCCCGACGGACCCGGACGCCAGCGTCACCGACACCGCTTTCGTCCGCGCGGACACGAGAGTCTCGTACTGCCACGCGGGCAGCTCGCAGGTCTCGATGTCGATCTCGCTCCAGCGCACGACCGCGCCGACGCGTTTCGCGGCGCGCCGCCACGGCGCGATGTTGGCCTCTTCGTCGAGCCGCGAGACGACGATCTCGTCGCCGATCGTCCACCGCTCGGCGAGCGCGTCGACGAGGCGGCGCAGCAGGACCGGCGCACTCGGCCCGAGCACGACGGCAGCCGGGTCCGCCCCGACCAGATCAGCCACGGCCCGGCGGGCCGCGGTGACGATGCTTTCCGCCCGCTGGGAGGCCGGAAATGCTCCGCCCGGCCCGGACACCGGCGCCCGCATAGCTGTCGAAACGGCCGAAGCGACCTGTTCGGGCACGAGCATTCCGGCGGCGCCGTCGAAGTGAATCCAGCCGTCGCCAAGCGCGGGGAAGAGCCCACGGATACGAGCGACGTCGAACGCCATGGGGACACCGTACGGACGTGCGGTTTCGCGGTTGCCGCGGGGTTGGGCAGAACTGCCCGAACGGCCGCTAGGCTCGGGGCAGGACCGCTGACCGACGGGGATGGAGCATATGAGCGAGCCGAACTTCGGGGGAACGGGCGCAGCCGGGGACGCGGACGCGCCGCGCGTGGTGGTCGTCGGGCCGGACGGCGTCCCGGTCGGCACCGCGCAGGCGGTACCCGAGGGCGAGGAGAACGAGTCCGTCGGCGACCTGGTCGAGGAACCGGCCAAGGTGATGCGCATCGGCACCATGATCAAGCAGCTGCTGGAGGAGGTCCGCGCCGCACCGCTGGACGACGCCAGCCGCAACCGGGTCCGCGAGATCCACCAGACGTCGGTGCGCGAACTGGAAGCGGCCCTCGCCCCCGAGTTGCGCGAAGAACTGGAGCGCCTCGTGCGCCCGTTCACCGAGGACGAAACCCCCTCGGACGCCGAGCTGCGGATCGCGCAGGCCCAGCTGGTCGGCTGGCTGGAAGGACTGTTCCACGGCATCCAGACCGCCCTGTTCGCCCAGCAGATGGCGGCGCGGGTGCAGCTGGAGCAGATGCGCCGGGGCCTGCCCGCGGGCTCGTCCGGCTCGGTCGGGCAGCCGGGCGAAGGCCACGGGCACGGCATCACCGGAACCGGGCAGTACCTCTAGCTCTCCGCGGAGAAGAACGCTCGAAGATCCCCGATCACCAGGTCGGGTTCTTCGAGCGCCGGGAAGTGCCCGCCACTCGGGAACTCCGTCCACCGCACGATCCGGTCGGTCCGCTCGGCCAGGGACCGCAGCGGAAGCCCGATGTCGTCCGGAAACACCGCGACAGCGGTCGGCACGGTCGACTTCGGCAGCGGCGCGCCCCACTGGACGTCTTGGTCGGCGTAGATCCGCGAGGACGACGCGGCGGTGCGGGTGAACCAGTAGATCGAGACATTGGCGAGCAGATCGTCGCGGTCGATCAGGTCGTGGTCGGTGTTCGAGAAAGCCCGGAACTTCTCGGCGATCCAGGCCAGCTGCCCGGCCGGGGAGTCGGTAAGACCGTACGCAAGCGTTTGCGGCTTGGTGGACTGGATCATCGCGTAACCGATTCCGGTCCGCTGGAAGGCTCGGGCTTTCTCCAACGAGCGCTGCCCTTTCGCCAGCTCAGCCCCGGTGAGCCCCGCTAGGTCCGCCTCTTCGCGCGCTACCGCGGAGGGCAGCATCGTCACGTGCGCGCCGATGATCCGCTCGGGGAATTGGACGCAAAGTTCGCGGGAGATCAACGCCCCCCAGTCGCCGCCGTGCGTGCCGAAGTTCTCGTACCCGAGTCGAGTCATCAACTCCGCCCACGCACGCGCCGTCCGAGCCGGGCCCCAGCCGCGATCGGGCGTCGGACCGGAGAAGGCGAACCCGGGCACGGAGGGAACCACGACGTGGAACGCGGTGGCCGGGTCGCCGCCGTACGCGCGGGGGTCGGCGAGGGGGCCGATGAGGTCAAGGAATTCGACGATCGAGCCCGGCCAGCCGTGGGTGAGGAGAAGCGGAACGGCGTTCGGCTCGGGGGATTTGAGGTGCAGGAAGTGGATGTTGGCACCGTCGATGGTGGTGGTGAACTGAGGGAAGCCGTTGAGGCGTTCTTCCTGCGCTCGCCAGTCGAAGCCCAGGCGCCAGTAGTCGACGAGGGCTTGGACTTCGGGTACGGGAATGCCGAGGTCCCAGGCCGGGTCGTCGAAAGGGTCGGGCCAGCGGGTGTCGGCTAGGCGACGGTGGAGGTCGTCCAGGTCGGACTGCGGGATGTGGATGCGGAACGGGGTCTCGGTCATGCCCACGACGCTAGGGTTGATCGAGGACAGTTACCGTCCTCAATGGCCCGGCTGCTAGTCGAACAGCCGGACCTCGTAATCAGGGCCGGAGATCTCCGACTCGATCACCGGGGAAGCTATCTCCCCAGCAGTGAGGCCGGCGATGAATTCCCCGAATCCTCCAGGATGTTCCCACCACTGCAAGGCCTCCACGACGACCACCGTCCAGGTCGATGGAGCACCGCCGGTCTTCCAGAAGTAGAAGCCGTTTTCGTCGTTGTACGCCCAGGGGAACAGTCCGCCGTCGGCCGGGAAAATAGGATACGGAAAGTCACCTTCGGCCCGCACCCACAGCGCAGACCACATCTCGCGGATTATCGGGCTCTGCTCGATCAGGTTCAGCGCGGGCCGGGACGAACACGGATGCATGATGTTGAGGAAATCGTCGATATTTACCGCCGGGTAGTTCTCGGCGAACTCCCGGTAGTCCGGCGGCAGCGAGATCCCTAGATCGGACTCCACCTTCGCCCAATCGATCAACTGAGGGACCGGGTCGGCCCCTCTGAAGATCCTCTTGTAGTCAGGCACAGTGTTTCCTCCCCGTAATCCAGCACAGAGCCGTTCTCTATCTTGAAAAGTCCGACGTCAACGCGTCCAGCACCCGGTCCACTCCCCGGCCGTCCACAGCAGACCGGCCAGCAGCCGCAAGCCGTGACCGCAGCGAAGCGTCCGACAACAACTGACGCAACGTCTCCGTCACCTCCGGCAGCCGCGCCCCCAACGTGTCCGCGGATCCCAAGCCGCGCGCCAGTCCTCGCTCCAGCGCCGCCCGATACCCGGCTGCCTGGTTGTCGACCAGCTGCACCGCAGCCGTCGGCACCCCGAGGCAGCACAGCTCCAAGAACGTCACCCCGGACGCGCTGATCGCGACATCCGTCCCGGCGAGCAGGTCCAGCAATCCGGCATGCGGCGCGGCTACCCGGATCACCTGGCCCTCCACCGTGGACGGCAAGGTCGGCGTGCCGCGGACCAAGGCGTCCGCCGCGAATGGCAACCCGGTGTCAGCAAGCGCCTGGAGCAACAGCGAAACCGTCGACGCCCACTCCGCGCCACCGCCCAGCACTACCGTCACCTGCAACGGCGAGGAAGTGCTCCGGCGAGAACGCGCGCGCAGGACGACGTCTCGAAGCGGCGTGTACTCCACGCCCCGCAGCAGCAAGCCCGAACCGTCCTCGGGACGCGGACCCGGCGCGAAGCCCGAATCCACCACCACATCCGCTGGGCGACGACCGAACACGTCGTCCTCAATGGACACCAACCGGGCGCCCGCGGCGTTGGCCTCGGCACGGACGTCGCCGATTCCATAATGATCCACGAGCACGGCGTCAAAGCCAGAAACCAAGTCAGCAAAGGAAGAAACCGGCAAACGCGGCACCGACAGCTCGTCGAATCGCGCGGCCAGCCACTCCGCGTTAGTCGTGCAGCCGGCGAAGTGCACGTCCCAGCCCCGCGCGACGGCACGCTCGGCGTAGGCCACCACCCGGGAAATGTGCCCGGCCCCGATGGTCGGCGAAGCGTCCGCCCGGAGCAGCAGCTTCACCGGCCGACTTTCTTCTGTTCGATGTGCGCGTTCAACGCCACCAAATCCGGCCGCGACCGCAACAGCGACACCACCGAACGCCACGAGCCCGGCCCGTCGCCAAGCTCCGCGACGAGCGCCGAGATCAGCTCCCAGTCCTCCTCAGTGTCCAAAGTGACGCGCAGGTCGTCGGCGGCTGGGCTGACCACGACGCCGGTGCACGAGTACCGGTCGGGCTGCCGGTAGATCGCGGACGTCACGTGCTCGCGGTCCGCCCCGGTCGCGGTCGCCGCCTGCTCAGCCAGTACCGACGCACGAACCAGTTCCGCGTCGAAGCCACGCGGCAGGGTGCGGACGAGCGTGGTCGAGACGTAGTCCAGCGACGGTTCGGCCTGCCACACGGCGACCAGCCGGCCGATCAGCGCCGGATCAAGCAGCGGACAGTCAGCCGTGAGACGGATCACTGCGTCTGCCGGATGTTCCGACAGCGCGAGCCCGAACCGGGCCACCACGTCGTCCAATGGCCCTCGGACGACGTGCGCGCCGCACCGTCGCGCCTCGGCCGCGACGGCGTCGTCAGACGCATCGTCCGAGGTCGCGACCACTACCTTGGCCACACCGGGAGCGGCCGCCGCTGCCCGGACGACCCAGCCCAGCACGCTCCGCCCGGCGAGCGGCCGCAGCACCTTCCCCGGCAGCCGGGTGGACGACGACCGGGCTTGTATCACGGCGTTGACGCCAGGGCCTGCACGCATGGGTGACATGATGGCCTGCGGCGCCCCGCGCCGATCCACGAACCCCGATCGCGGAGGTCATCGATGTCCGAGCTGGATGGTTCCAGCATCCTGCTCACCGGCGGGACCGGCTCCTTCGGCAAGGCGTTCATCGCCTACGCGCTGGCCGAGCTGAACCCCAGCCGGCTCGTGGTGCTTTCCCGCGACGAGCTGAAGCAGTACGAGGCCCGGCAACTGTTCAACGACGACCCGCGGCTGCGCTGGTTCATCGGCGACGTGCGCGACCGCCGCCGCCTCGAACGAGCCATGCACGGCGTCGACTACGTGGTGCACGCCGCGGCGCTCAAGCAGGTCGACACCGGCGAGTACAACCCGTTCGAGTTCGTCCAGACGAACGTCACGGGTTCGCAGAACGTGATCGAGGCGGCGATCGACACCGGCGTGAAGAAGGTCGTCGCGCTCTCGACCGACAAGGCGTCCAGCCCGATCAACCTCTACGGCGCGACGAAGCTGTGCGCGGACCGGATGTTCATCAGTGGCAACCACTACGCGGCCGCCCACCCGACGCGGTTCTCCGTGGTGCGCTATGGCAACGTGATGGGTTCGCGCGGCAGCGTCATCCCGTTCTTCCGCAAGCTCGCCGAGCAGGGCGAATCGCTGCCGATCACGCACAAGGAGATGACCCGGTTCTGGATCACGCTCCCGCAGGCCGTGCAGTTCGTGGTCGACTCGTTCGACCAGATGTCCGGCGGCGAGCTGTACGTGCCGCGGATCCCGAGCATGCGGCTGGTCGACCTCGCGCAGGCGATCGCGCCGGGTTCACCGATGCACGAGGTCGGCGTGCGGCCGGGCGAAAAACTGCACGAGGAAATGATCGCGCCGGACGACGCGCGGCGAACGCTCCGGCTGACCGACCGCTACGTCGTGCAGCCGCACCTCGCCGGCTGGGGCTACGAATCGCCCACTGCCGGTGAGCAGGTGCCCGAAGGTTTCGCGTACCGCTCGGACACCAACGACCTGTGGCTCGAGGCCGACGAACTCCGCGAACTGGTCGAGCAATATGCCTGACTTCCTGCCGTACGGCCGCCAGTCCGTCAGCGAAGAAGACATCGAAGCCGTCGTCTCGGTCCTGCGCGGGGACTGGCTTACCACCGGGCCCGCGGTCACGAAGTTCGAAGCTGACCTCGCGGAACACACCGGCGGCACGCCCGCTGTGGCCGTCACGTCCGGTACTGCCGCCTTGCACGTCGCATATGCCGCGGCCGGAATCGGTGCGGGCGACGAGGTCGTGGCTTCGCCGATGACCTTCGTCGCCACCGCGGCAGCTGCGGCATTGCACGGCGCGAAGGTGTTGTTCGCCGACGTCGAGCCAGATACCGGCAATCTGTCCGTCGACGCCGCCTCGGCCGCAGTGACTTCCCGCACGAAGGTGATCGCGGCTGTCGACTACGCCGGACACCCCGCCGAACTGGACGCCCTGGCGAAGATCGCGCACGACGCTGACGCTCTGTTGCTGGAAGACGCCGCACACTCCGTCGGCGGTTCCTGGCAGGGCCGACCGGTCGGTTCTCTTGCCGATCTGACCACGTTTTCCTTCTTTCCCACCAAAAACCTCACCACCGCTGAAGGTGGCGCGGTCGTCACTGGGTCTGAGGAGTTGCTGCAGCGCGCGCAAGCGTTCCGCAACCATGGTCTGGTTCGGGACAAGTCGCGTCAGCGTTATCCGGACGAAGGTGCTTGGCACCAGGAAGTGCACGAATTCGGCCTGAACTACCGACTGCCGGACGTCCTGTGCGCGCTGGGGAGCAGCCAGCTCAACCGGCTTGCCGAATTCAAACTGCGGCGGGCGGAGATCCACTCGCGGTACAACGCGGCGCTCGCGGATGTTTCGGGAGTCCTGACGCCGCCTCGCCGCGAGGGCGCGGATCCGGTGTGGCATCTGTACCCGCTGCGAGTGCTGGAGGGCCGTCGGCGCGCGTTGTTCGACCACTTGCGCGGGCTGGGGATCGGGGTGCAGGTGAACTACATCCCGGCTTACTGGCATCCGGTGTTCGAGGATCTCGGCTATCGGCGCGGGTTGTGCCCGAATGCCGAGGCTTACTACGCGCAGGAGCTTTCGCTGCCGCTGTTCCCGTCGCTGAGTGATGCCGATGTGGACCGGGTGATCGACGGGGTGCGCGGGTTCTTCGGCATCTGACTACGGATCAGAAGGCGTTAGCTCGGTTCGACGTAGCCACCGATGTCTTTGACGACCCCGTTCGGATCGATCAGCAGTCGCTGGACATGAAAGGTCCCGCTGAGCGGCAGCCGGATCCGGGCACCGGTAGCGACAACCGTTTTACCGTCGTCTCCAGGCAACCACCGGAGATTCCCCACAACACCTTGGGCGTCTTGCGCGACCCAACGACTGCCAAGCCGCTGTATCTGAAGCTGATCCCCGATCTTGACCTCAGAGATCCGGGAAGCCGGCGTCGGATTCTTGGCAAGGCCCCACACCGGCGGTGTACCAGCGCTGTAGAGATCATCGGCTAGCGGCCCTGCGATGCCGATCAGGCGATCGCCGTTCTTACGCCGAGAAATTTCTGGATATTCCTGATTCCTCACAGGCGTGAGATCGCAGGTCGATCCGCAGATGCAACAGCGAACTGAGCGTAGGTCATCAATCAGCTGTCGCCGTTTGGCCGTCCCGAACCACCTTGGCATGCCACAACAGCACCCCCGGCACTACGGCCAGTTCCAACACCGTCGCAGCCCGAAACACCGGATGCGGTGCCCCAGTCCGCCGAGCCGAAAGAAGCCGCGGCAACCCGCCCGCCGCGGCAGTCCCCAACACAAGCCGGGTAGTCGCTGCCCGCTTCTCCGGCTGAAGGATCGACCACCACAACGCGAACCCGGCCGCGGTCCAGAACGTGTTCACGAACCGGTATTCGCTGTCCACGCTAGGCGTCGTGGCGGCACCGCCGGGCGCACGTTCCGGACCGCCGAGGATGCCGGTCAGACCGGAAGCGACCGGAATCGCCCCGAGCACACCGAGGGTGGCCAGCAACGCCTTGCGGGACTTCTCGCCTGCCATCCGCCCGAGACTAGATCAAATCCCAAGTCAGCGCGGTCCCCTTGGCGGCATCGACCCGGAACGTCCGGCCGAGCACGTTCACGATCTCGCCCGGAGCGAGCCCGCCAGCAGGACGGATGGAGCGAACGTTCTGCGCGGTAACGGGATCCCCGGCCCGGACGTCCTCCACCACGTACAGCGAACGCCGGAGCCGAAGCCCCTCCTTCTCGCTTTCCCGCGGCCCCAACACCGGCGAACCGAGTGCCTCCCACGCGCGGTGGGTCTCCGTGACCAGCGCGGCCAATTCCGCTGGCTCCAACGAGAATTCCGAGTCCACGCCGCCGTCGCTACGAGCGAGCGTCACGTGCTTCTCGATCGCCACCGCGCCCAGCGCAACCGCGGCGACTGGCGCGCCGAGCCCCGGCGTGTGGTCCGACAATCCGACCAAGGTTCCGGTGAGCCCGGCCAGCAACGGCAACCCCCGCAGGTTGCTTTCCGTCGGCGACGCGGGGTAGCTCGCCGTGCAACCGAGCACGATCAACTGGTCGTTGCCCACCCCGCGAGCGGTGCGCACGGCCGCGTCGATCTCCGCGACGTTCGCCATTCCGGTCGAGATCACCAACGGCTTGCCGGTGCGGGCACACAGTTCGATCAGCGGCAGATCGACGATCTCCGAGGAGGCGATCTTGTACGCCGGTGCGTCCAGCGATTCCAGCAGCTCCACCGCCGTCGGGTCGAACGGGCTGGAGAAAACTTCCAGGCCGCGTTCGCGAGCGCGAGCAAAGATCGGTTCGTGCCATTCCCAGGGCGTGTGCGCCTTTTCGTACAGTTTGTACAGATTTTCCCCGCCCCACAGGGAATGCCCGTCGCCGATCCGGAATGCCGGGCCGTCGACGTCGACCGTGATCGTGTCCGGACGGTAGGTCTGCAGTTTCACCGCGTGCGCGCCGGCGTCGGCGATCGCGTCCACGATGGCCAGCGCGCGGTCCAGGTCGCCGTTGTGGTTTCCGGACATCTCCGCGATCACGAACGGCGGCCGCGCCGGGCCGAGCAGGTGCTTGCCGATGCGCACTTCGGACATGGGTGGCGTCCTTCCGGTGGGGTTCAGTGCAGAGTCTTGCGCAGCCGGCGGAAGCCGTCGGCGGGGGGCGCGACCTCCAGATAACCAGCCCGCTCGAACAACGCCGCCGACGCCGCGTTCTCCTCGTGCACCGCAGCCAGCACGGCCATCGCGTCCGTCCGGGCCGCCAAGGTCCGTTCCCCCGCGTCGAGCACCGGCCGCGACAACCCGCGGCCGCGGCTTTCCGGTGCCAGCGTGATGCTGACCTCCCACTCGCGGCCGCCCTCGTCGTCGAACCGCACCGTGCCCACCGGTTTCCCGGCCTCCTCCAGCACCAGCAGGATCCGGCCGGGCGCCGCGAGCACCCCGCGCAGCCAGCGCAGGTGGCTGTCCAGATCGATCACGCCGCTGGACCGCGACGCCTGCCGGGTCGCCGGGTCGTTGCGCCAAGCCAGCAGCAGCTCAGCGTCGTCCTCGGTCGCGTCGCGGGCGATGACGGACGTCACTGCGCGGGCGTGAGCTTCGCGTTCTCGAGCCGGCTCAACCGCTCCTCGTACCGGGCCATCCCGGCCAACCGGACGCGGATCTGTGCGTGCTGCCGCTGGATCTCCTCGACGAGCGAACGTGCTTCGTAGGTCTCGGCGTCGTCCGCACGCGGAGTCATCGCGAGCTTCTCGCGGAGCGTCTCGAGCTGCTCCTCCTGCGCGGCGACGTGCGGGATCATCCGGTCCAGCTCGCCGCGGATCCACTGGAGATCGCCGAGTGCGGCGGCCAGCTTCTCGTCGGCCTCGGCGAGACGGCGCCGATGATCGACCGTGCAGTGCTCAAGCTCGTCGATGCGGGCCTCGAAGTCCTGGAGCACACCGCGCGTGCGCTCTTCGATGCGGTAATCGACGGTCCGGGCGATCCGGGAGCCGAACAGATTTCTGAACTTCATGAAGGGCATGACGGGAGTTCCTTCGACGAGTGCCTGGGCTTCAGCGGAGCAAAGTGGTAGTGCCGGTGCGGGTCCACGACTCCAGCAGCCTGCCCTCGGCGGCGATCTGGTGCTCCGGCCCCACGATGCACGAGTCGCCGGCAGCGTGCTCCCACGAGGTCTGCTCCGGGTTGTCGATGAACGAGAAGCCGGTCAGCACCAGCTGTGCCTCGGGGAACGAGGTACGGGCGATCCAGGCCGCGAGCGTACCCGTGGTCGACCAGGTGGGTTCGGTGCGCGTCGGCAGGCCGAGCGCGTCCGACAGGGGCAGCACGACCTCGCGGTTCGACACCGGGACGAACCCGAGATCCGAGGGCCACCAGCCGGGCAGCGCCTCCGGTTCCCAGTGCAGGCGACCTGGCTCGACCAGCAGATACAGCCGGGAGCGGTAATCGCGGAACACGTGCCGGGTGGCGCGCACCGCCCGGTTGAAGACGACCGTGTGCACCTTGCGGCCCGTGATATCCGGTCCGTCCGGTTCGTCGATAACGAACCCGTTCACCCGAATGACCAGGTCGCAGTCGTCGACCGCCTTGGCCCGGGCCGGGTCCGGCTGCAGCGGCTGGTTGCCGACCACGGCGACCGAACGCGGGTCCGGCCGGTCCGCGTAAGCCGAAAGGAGGTCGACCATGAGGCTCGCCGCACCGAGAGCAGCAGTCATAAGGGAAGAAACTACCAGGACACCAGGAGCGACCCGGTCCATATCGCTCACGTACGCGCAGTAGCCGCCACCGGACGGGCTGGGGCGAGCCGAGGCCTGTGCGTCCCATCGGTACCCTCGTCCACGTGCATGCCACCAGCACGGTTCACGCAGCCGAACCCGATGTCTCGACTCCGGTTCCACCGTCGTCGGACAGCAAGACGTTCGGGCGTGCGATCGACGACATCAAGACCGGTTTGGCCTCCCGCGAGCTGTGGACCCATCTCGGCTGGCAGGACATCAAGCAGCGGTACCGGCGGTCCATCATCGGGCCGTTCTGGATCACCATCAGCCAGGGTGTCATCGCGCTCGGCCTCGGCCTGCTGTACTCGCAGCTGTTCCGGACGCCGATCGAGGTGTTCCTGCCCTACCTCTCCACCGGCTTCATCATCTGGGGCTTCATCCAGGGCTGCCTCACCGAAGGCATGGAGACGTTCATCGCGAACGAGGGGCTGATCAAACAGGTCCCCGCGCCGTTGAGCGTGTACGTGCTGCGCACGATCTGGCGGCAGACGCTGCTGCTGGCGCACAACATGATCGTCTACGTCGTGCTGCTGATCATTTTCTTCTCAGCGCTCGATTCCCCGTACTCGCTGGGATCGAAAGACGGCGTGTGCACGCCCGACAAGTACTGCCATCCGGGCCTGAGCTGGAACATTTTCCTCGCCATTCCCGGGTTCGTGCTGCTCGCGCTCACCGCGGGCTGGGCGGCGCTGCTGCTCGGCATCATCTCGACCCGGTTCCGCGACATCCCGCAGCTGATCAACTCGCTGATCCAGCTGATGTTCTACGGCACCCCGATCGTCTGGCCGGTCGACCAGCTGCTGTCCGGCGGTGCGCGGGACGGCGCGTCGTGGGCGCTGCCGATCATCAAGCTGAACCCGCTTTACCACTACATGCAGGTGGTGCGGTCGCCGCTCATCGGACAGGCGGTGAGCTGGACCAGCTGGGTCGTGGTCGGCGGCATCACCGTCGTCGGATGGGCGCTCGCGCTCGTCGCCATGCGCAATTACCGGTCTCGCGTCTCGTATTGGGTGTGACAGATGGTCAGCATTGACGTCCACAACGCGTACGTGGACTTCCCGATTTTCGACGCGAAGACGCGTTCGATGAAAAAGCGCGTGCTCGGCAAGGTCGGCGGCAAGATCGGCACCGAGCAGAAGGTGCCGATCATCGAGGCGCTGCACGACGTGTCGGTCAGCCTCCGCGAGGGCGACCGGGTCGGTCTCGTCGGGCACAACGGCGCGGGCAAGTCCACGCTGCTGCGGCTGCTCGCCGGGATTTACGAGCCGACCCGCGGGTCCTCGCGGATCGTCGGCAAGATCGCCCCGGTGTTCGACCTCGGCATCGGCATGGACCCGGAGATCTCCGGCGAGGAGAACATCATCATCCGCGGTCTGTTCCTCGGCATGAGCGCCAAGGAAATGGAGAAGCGGGTCGACGACATCGCGGAGTTCACCGAACTCGGCGACTACCTGCAGATGCCGCTGCGGACGTACTCCACCGGCATGCGGGTGCGGCTCGCGCTCGGCGTGGTGACCTCGATCGACCCGGAGATCCTGATCCTCGACGAGGGCATCGGCGCGGTCGACGCGGCGTTCCTCAACAAGGCCCGCGACCGGCTCAAGGACCTGGTCAAACGGTCCGGCATCCTGGTGTTCGCGAGCCACTCCGACGAGTTCCTCTTCGAGCTGTGCGATTCGGCGATCTGGATGGACGAGGGACATCTGAAGAAGCAGGGTTCGCTGCGCGAGGTGCTCACCGAGTACAAGGGCCGCGACCCGTTCGAGAACATGAGCCAGGAAGGTCTCGAGCGCCTCGGCATCGAGCCCGCGACCACGACGAACGGCGGGGAATGATGACCGGCGAGACGCGAGAGCTGCCCGAGGGCGCCGTCGTCGGCGTGGTGGTCACGCGGCACCGGCGCGAGCTGCTCGCGGACTCGCTGAAGATCATCGCCGCCCAGACCCGGCCGGTCGACCACCTCGTGGTGGTCGACAACGGCCCGGACAAGTCCGCGCGGGACGTCGTGGAGGCCTACCCGCTGCCGTACACGTACCTCCCGTCGCACCGGAACCTCGGCGGCGCGGGCGGTTTCGCGCTCGGCATGCTGCACGCCCTGTCCCTCGGAGCGGACTGGGTCTGGCTCGCCGACGACGACGGCCGTCCCGCGGACGAGCACGTGCTCGAGATCCTGCTGGAGGAAGCCGAAAAGCGCGGTCTCGCCGAGATTTCCCCGGTGGTGGCGAACATCGACGCCCCGGCGAAACTGGCGTTCCCGCTGCGCCGCGGCCTCACCTGGAAGCGCTCGTCGGCCGAGCTGGGCACGGATTTCCTGCCGGGCATCGCGTCGTTGATGAACGGCGCGTTGTTCCGCGCGTCCACTTTGGACGTCACCGGCGTGCCGGACCTGCGTCTGTTCTTCCGCGGCGACGAGGTCGAATTGCACCGCCGCCTGGTGCGGTCCGGCCTGCCGTTCGGCACGTCGCTGCGCACGACCTACCTGCACCCCGACGGCTCGGACGAGTTCAAGCCGATGCTGGGCGGGAAATTCCACGCGCAGGACCCGGAGAACGAGGTCAAGCGGTATTACACCTATCGCAATCGCGGGTATTTGCTGTCGCAGCCGGGAATGCGGAAGATCGGTGCGCTGGAGGTGCTGCGCTTCGGCCTGTATTTCGTGGGCGTGAAGCGGGATCCGAAGGCGTTCGTGCAGTGGCTGAAACTGGTGCGGCAGGGTCGGGCGGAGAAGTTTTACCGGTACTGACCGGGCTTCGCCCACTTGACAACACCTGGACAAAAACCCAGGCTTGTTGTGCCCGGACGCGGTCGCGGATTATTTTTCGCGAATGACAGGACCGGCCGATCCTCCCATTCGGGTTTTTCTCAGCTACGCACATGCTGACGACGTCGTGCTCGATTTTATCGAGCCATTCACGAAGTCCCTGAGGCACCTTGCCTTAGCTGATCAAGGGAGGGTCCTGGAGATCTTCGTCGATCGCGAGACGATCGGCTGGGGTGAGGACTGGAGGGACGGGATCCGGCAGGGCATCGAGAGTGCCGCGATCTTCATGCCGATCGTCACCCGGCAGTATTTCGAGCGACCTTCCTGCCGCGAGGAACTGCTGGCTTTCTACAATGAGGCGGTCCGCGTTCGCGCCACCGGCCTGGTCCTCCCGGTCGTCCTGCTCGGCCATTCTTATCTATCCACCGAGAGCACCGACGTAGCGTCCCGGATCATCGCCGAACGACAGTACAAAGACCTGAAAGAAACCTGGACTGACGGCTCCCGGTCGGCGACCTGGCGCAGAACGATGATCGCTCTGGCCGAGCAACTGGTCGAGGCTGTCACTATCGTCGAGCAGTCACCTTCCGCCACGTCGCCTCTTCCCTCCGCCGGGGTCGGAGCAGCGGAGGTCAGCGAAGCCCTCGGCCTCTTCGCCAAAGAAATTGATCAGACAATTTTGGGCATGAAGAACGCCCTCGCCCCGCTCCCCACCGTTTTGACCACTTCCGTTCAATTACTCACCGAAAGGTCTCCCGCCGAGACCAGGCGGGTGCTTATGGAGACAGCTTCCGAACTGCTGCCGTTCGGCAATGACTTCCGGAATCAGGCACGGAAACTGGAGACGACAACCCTCAAGACCGACCAGATCTTGCGCTCCCGCAGCACTGAACTCGAGGACAACGACCTGTATGACCAGCTCGAAAATGAGCGCAAATACCTCAAGTCCATATCTTTGGTCACTGAGCCGCTGAGTGGCGCAGAAGAATCCTCGAACGCTTTTCTAGCGCAGATGAAACCGCTGGAAGAGATGAGCGCATCATTGCGAAACTCGATGCGTGGTTTTCGGGAGGGGGTCAAGTCGCTGAACAGCGCGCTCCGGATGATGCAGAGCTGGGTCGCCATCGCGGACTAGCGAAAGCCCGTTGTGGACGATGAGCTAACCCACCGTCCACAACGGACTACCAAAGCTACTCCCCGATGACCGGCGGCGCGGACCGATGTCCGCTGCCGAAGACCTCGTCGTCCTCGATCTCCATCACGAACGCGGGCTGGTCGTTGCCGTCGTCGTACGGGCGGGCTCCGAAGCCCATGCCCGGGCGGGCCGGGGCGCCGCCCATGCCCCCAGCCGCGACGTCCGCCGCGCCTGCTCCGTCGCCGGGGCCGAACGAACCGGCACCGCCGCCGCGGCCGACCTTTGTTTCGTGTTCTTCGTCGGCGCCGAAACCTCCGCCGCCGCCGCCCATCGGCATGCCGCCCATGGGCATGGCACCCATGCCCGCGCCGGATGCGCCGCCGCTGCCGCCGCTCGGGGCGGCCTGCGCCGCGGCCGGTGCGGTGCCCGCCGCCGTCGTGCTGGGGTCCGGCATCTGCTGGTGCACGGCGCCGGTGAACTGGCTCGGGCCGCTCACAGTCGGTGTGCTCGCGTGCCCGGCCGTCGCGCCGCCGCCACCGGCAGCAGCGCCCGCGGAGGCCGCGCCAGCGTCAGCCACGGCGGGAGCCGGAGCGGGAGCCGGGGCAGCATCGTGGTGCGAAGGGCCAGTCGGCATCGCCACTGCGGCACCGCCACCTGCGGCGACGCCGAACTTCGGCGGATGCGCGAAAGTCGGCTGCTTCGACCCCGTCTCGTGCAGCGAAGCGTCGTACTTCGACATCGTCTCCGCGGCCTGCTCGTGCGCGGAACGGCTGTCCTGCTGCTTCTTCAGCGTCGCGTCGATCTCATTGCTCATTTCGAGCGGGCTCGCGTGCGACCATTTGTCGAATTCCTCGGACCAGTCGAACGGGACCGCGTCCGGCATCGAGTGCTTCGCCGTCTGCGCGGCGGACGCCTGTTCCTCGACGATCTGCGCGGCCAGCTTCGCGTTCTGGCCGTTCGCCTCGGCCCATTCCGCGAGGCTCACGAAATACGCCTGCGCACCGGCCGCGGCCTCGCCGCTCCACGCGTGTGCGGCCTTCTTCACGGCCTCGCCCAGTTGAGTCGCGAAGTCCTCGAATGCCTTCTGCACCTCGGTGTACGCGTGCGACACCGAGGAAACCTGCTCCACGTCGAGGTTCGTCTCGACATACGACTTCAGCTGCTGGTGCGGGTGCCCGAGGTAGTCGGCGTCCGACGGCGCGAGCCCCGGCTGCGGCGTGCTCATTCGGTGCCCTTCACGGTGCGGTGGGAGTCGATGGCCTGGCTCTCGTTCTCGGTGTAGACCCCGCCGGCCCGCGCGAGGGCCTCGTCGGCCTCTTTGAGGATCCGGCCGAACTGGTCCAGCACGTCGAGGGCCGATCCGGGAGCGTCGGCTCCGCTCTTGCGGTCGTGTTCGGCCACGGTGTGCCCGTAGGGATGGCTGCCGAGCTTCGGCGCGGTCGTCAGCGCCTGCGTCTGCGGCTTGAGCCGTTCGAGGCGCGTGACCATGTCGGTGAGCGCCTTGCGCAGGTCACCGAGTGCGTCGCCGTCGATGCTGAACCCGCCGGCTTTCGCGGTGCCGGCCAGCTTGTGCGTTTCGGCCGCGGCTTCGGCGATGCCCTTGGCGTTCAGCCCGCCTGCCGCCAGCGGATCAGTGCTCATGCGCCGGAGTTTACCGACGCGAGCCGCTCCGGTCAGGCGTTTGCCGAATAGCCTTCAAGCTGGGTGAACAGTTGTTGGGCCAGACGGGCATTGTCGGCCGGGGCGTAGGTGAGCCAGCGGTTGCCGTCGCTGGAATCGCGCGTGCTGAGCAGGTAGCGGCCGAGTTCGGTGTCGAACCACACGAGCGACGGCAATGCCTTCTCGTGGCCGCTGCCGTCGCCCACGTACGGCGTGAACTGGCCGACCGCCAGCCGCGGCTTCTCGAAGATCCGCTGGACGGACCGCAGTTGCGGATTGTGCGTGCGCGGGCCGCTGACCCCGGCGAACGGGTCGTACGCGTCGCCTCGGACCGGCTGCTTCGACGGACGCGCGACAGTCACCGACTGCCCCGGCGCGGCGGGCGTGAGCGGCAGCAGGTCGACGATCGCCGGAACGATGCCGGTCGGGCGGACCTCCTCGAAGGTGAACATCCCGTCCCGCTGGCAGACGAGCACCGCGAACTGGCCATTGGACGCCACGCGCGCGAACAACTGCTCGTCGCCGAGCTTCGCCGCCGCGGACACCGCGAGGCCGGGCCGGGCGAACGTGGCGAGCGCGATCTGGACGTCGTCGTCGACGGTCCCGCGCCGCAGCAGGCCGCGTCCGTCGAGGTCGCGGAAGACGGCGTCGCGCACCGCGGCGCGTTCCTCGCCGGTGATGCCGATGTGCGGCACCACGAACGGCACTGGCGCGCGGCCGAGTCCGAGTTCGGCCAGCAGGAGATCCACCGCTGCCGGTGACAGCGTCAACGTGTACGGCACGACCCACCCCTAAATCCGGTCTCTCCCCGGCGAAACCGTAGTCCACTCCGCACCGTCGCGGCCATCGGCTCCGGGGCCGCCGCGAGATCCGCTTCCGCTGTGAGCGGATCCGCTGTCGGCGAACCGCTCTTGCCGCCGATGATCACCCGCTGCTGCCATGGATTCATGGCAGATCCCAAACCAGCACTGGTCCTGCACCTCTCAGCGGGCGGCGAGCCGCTGATCTTCCCGCTCACCGCCGACAGTTCCTCGACCGTTCAGGAAAAGCTCCCCGACCTCCTGAAACACGGTGGCGTCCACTCGCTCGAAACCCGTGACGGCAACACTGTTTCGGTAAATTTCGTCCACGTCGCCGCCGCTTATGTGGACGATCTGAGCCGAAAGGGCAAATTCGGCCTGTCCGTTTAGCGACGGGCGAGGGCGAGCAGTCCGGCGCGGATCTCCGGTCTGCTCGCGGCCACGAGCAGGAACGTCGCCTCGCGCACCAACCGGCCGGCGTGCGCCCCGGCCAGCACCGCGCGACTGCCCGTCGCCGCGGCGAGCGCGCCTGCCGACCGGTACGCCAGATCGGCTCCGGCCGCACGGGCCGCGGGGAGCGTGGCCGGATCGGCGAGACCCGCGTTGAGCCGGCCGCGGATTTCGTCCTGCTCGGACCGCAGCGCCGTCGCCGTTTCCTCCTCGCCTGCCGCTTCGATCAAGCAGGCGCAGCGCTCGGCGAGGCCAAGCGGCGCGCATCCGTTGAGCCGCGCGGCAAACGTATTGCCCGCCACGAATTTGTCGTAGCTGACCTGGGCGAAAACCGATTCGTCCGGAATGAAGTGGTTGTCGAGCTTCAGCCGCACGGTCGCGGTTCCTTGCGCGGCCATCAGCGTCAGCGGCTCGGCGACCAAGCTGTGCCCGACTATCGGCGACACCAGGGCGTTGACCACTGTGTCGCCGTCTCGGCCGGACAACTGCAGCAGGTCAATCGCGTCCCAACCGCTCACGAACGGCGCTTCGCCGTCGAACCGATAACCGCCGTCAACACGCTGGACCCGCACCTTCGGCGGCGTCGGAATCACTCCCGCGTACGCGACGCCCGCGCGAAGCCGTCCGCTGATCAAATCCGGCAGATATCGCTCGCGCAGGTCTTCCCGGTCCGTCGCGGCCAGCCCGGCGACGAGACCGTGGTGCTGCAGCCAGGTGAACGCGGTGCTCAGGCACCCGCCGGCCAGTGCTTCGAGCACCCCGACCAGCTGATCGAGGTCGACCCCGGAATCCGGCGCGGCGAGACCGTAGAAACCCTCCTCGGCGAGCGCGTCGAAATGCGAGCGCGGCACCACCCCCAGCCGGTCCACCTCGGCTGCCGCCGGAAACAACAGATCGTCGGCGAGAGCCCGCGCGCGGGAAACCAGGTCGGCCATGAAACCAAGCTACCCAAAAAGACAAAAAGGGCGTCTCGCCGAACGCGAGACGCCCTTTTCGGACCAGCTCAGGCGATCACAGCTCGTACAGCCGCTTCCAGTTCTCCCGCGAGGTGAGTTCCGGCATCGCGCGCTTGTACTGCTCCTGTACGCCGGCGCCTTCCTTGCGCAGCCGGTTGATCACCTTCGCGCCGCGCTTGGCGAGGTCGAACATCTTGACCTTGTCGTAGCTGCGCACGCGCACGCCTTCCTGCGACGCGTCGGTGACCACGGCGGTGTCGAACAGCGCGATGTGCCACCAGTGCGCCTCGTCGATCGGCACCGCGCCGAGCCCGAAGCGGCTGCGGCCGAGCACCTTGTCGAGGATGCGCTTGATCAGCACGAGCCGCTGCATGCTCGGCCGCGGCGCGCTGTTGATGATGCCGATGTCGTTGGACGCGATGCCCGGCACGTCAGTGGCCTTGTGCCGCTTGGTCTCCGGGTACGCGTCGCGGATCCGGCGGATCTCCTTCATCGCCTCGACGCCGCCGTCGCGCAGGATTTCCGGGCCCTCCAGGAAGTCCTCGACCGCCTTGATCAGCGTCGCGGACAGGCCGTACTGCATGCCGAGCAGGTAGCGCACCAGCTGCGCCATCAGCACGCGGGAGAGCAGGTTCAGGTTGAACGGCGAGTGCAGTGCCGCGGTGATGATCGAGTTGCGCAGGTTGAAGTACCGGTGCCACTCGTCCCAGTCCTTCCAGTGGAAGTCCGCGTGCCACACGCCCGCGCCGGGAAGGGTCACCGTGGGGAAGCCGTATTCGCGGGCCCGGTAGGAGTACTCCGCGTCGTCCCACTGGAAGAAGAACGGCAGCGGGTAGCCGATGGCCTTGACGACCTCGTACGGGATCAGGCACGACCACCAGCCGTTGTACCCGGCGTCGAGGCGGCGCTCCTGACGGTTCGGGTTGCCCTCCTCGTCGACGCCGAGCAGGTCCGCGGTGGACAGCGAGTGCTGCACCGGCTGACCCGGCTCCAGCGTGTTCAGCCGGGCGTACTCGGCACCGACGTGCAACTGGTTCGGGTGCAGCAGGTTCAGCATCTGGCCGCCGACGATGATCGGGTTGGCCGAGCGGTTGGAGAAGGCCGTCACGCGCACGACGAGGTCCGGCTCGAGCAGCACGTCGTCGTCCATGAACAGCACGTTCGCGTGCTCGGTGGCGGTGTGCCCGGCCACCTCGTACAGGCCGCGGGTGAAGCCGCCGGCGCCGCCGAGGTTCGGCTGCTTGATGTAGTGCAGCTTCTCGCCGAGGTCCTTCGCGACCTGCTCGAAGCCTTCGCGCGACTCGACCAGGTCGGTGCCCTGGTCCGCGACGTAAATGGCGTCGAGGGTGTCGAGCGAGGACACGTCCGCGGCGAGCGCCTGGAGGTTCTTCAGGCAGTCGTCGGCGCGGTTCATCGTGCAGATGGTGACCGCGGTCGGGCGGATCGTCTCCGGCGCGTCGACGGTCCAGCGGACCTGCTCGACCCGCAGCGTCTGGCCGCCCTCGGTCTCGAGGTCGAGCCACAGCGCGCCGCCGTCGTAGAACTTGTCCAGCTTGCCGGTCAGCTCGACCTTGGCGCCCTTCGCGGCGGACACCTGCTGGGCGTCGACCACGCGCGGGTCGCCGAGCATGTCGGACGCGCCGAGCGACAGCAGCCCGTCGCCGGTGACGACGGCTTCCAGCTTCACCTCGGTCGCGGTGGTCCAGCGCTGCCAGTAGCTCGCCGGGAAGCGGCCGAAGTAGGTGTTGCCGGTGACCTTCGCGGACGGCTCGAGCACCACGCTGCCGCGCTCGCGCTGGGCGTTGCCCTGCACGACCTCGGCGTACATGTCCTTGCTGACGATCGGAGCCGGCCCGGCGTACAGCCCGCGCTGGGCCGTGAGCCTGCCTTCGGGGGCGTGTTCGGCGAACCGCGTCTGGCCTGCGGGGGCCGCCTCCGCGACCGGGGCTGCTTTACCGGGCATCGAACTCAGTTCTCCTTTACCGGCCGTACACGGAACACGACCCACTTGAGCATCACGAAATTGATCACAGTCGCCGTTGCCTGGGACACCACCCAGGCCAGCGTGGCCTTCCACCCCGACTCCGGCAGCACGTGCAGCATGAGCTGGTTCACGCCGACAGCGACGAAGAAGGTGACGGCATACAGCAGAACGAAGCTGCCGACCTGGGCGTTCCCGTCGCGCCGCCCGTCGGCGAACGTGAAGCGCCGGTTCAGGAAGAACGCGGTCGTCGTGCCCACGACGAAACTGATCGCGCGCGCGATGTCCACCCAGGGGGTGGCGTCCATGCCGACCGCTCGCAGCAGCGAGTACGTGCCCAGGTCGAGCAGGGCGCAGAAGCCGCCGATCACGCCGAACCGGATCAGCTGGCCCAGCAGACCGGGTCCCGCGGGAGCCGGCTGCGCTTGGTCACTCTGCGGTTCTGTAGCCACCACTTGGAATACCTTCTCGGCCTATTGCGTCAGTGTCCGTATTACCCACTTCGACGCTCGGACGCTTGTGCCTTGATGCGCAAAGTGTAGAAGCGAGCACTTCAGGGTCACGTTCCGGGCGGTGTTCGGCGTGGCTACCCTGGTCCGCGTGACCCAAGCACCCGAGACACAGCGCCGCACGCTCACCGGCTGGGGCCGCACCGCCGGGACCGTCGCCGACGTGCTGAGCACCCGCGACGTCGACGCGATCGCCCGCGCCGTCGCCTCCGCAGGCCCGCGCGGGGTCATCGCTCGCGGGCTCGGCCGCTCCTACGGCGACCCGGCGCAGAACGCGGGCGGCCTGGTCGTCGACATGACCGTGCTGGACCGCATCCACTCGATCGACCCGGACTCCGGCCTCGTCGACCTCGACGCGGGCGTGAGCCTCGACAAGCTGATGCGCGAGGCGCTGCCGTACGGCCTGTGGGTCCCGGTCCTGCCGGGCACCCGCCAGGTGACCATCGGCGGCGCGATCGCCAACGACATCCACGGCAAGAACCACCACTCGGCGGGCAGCTTCGGCAACCACGTCGTGTCGATGGACCTGCTCACCGCCGACGGATCCGTGCGCACGCTCACCCCGGAGGGCCCGGATTCGGAGCTGTTCTGGGCGACGGTGGCGGGAATCGGGCTGACCGGGATCATCGTCCGCGCGACGATCCGGATGAAGAAGACGGAAACGGCGTACTTCTACGTGGACGCCGACCGCACCTCGAACCTCGACGAGACCCTCGGGCTCTTCACCGATGGTTCAGACCTCAACTACGACTACTCGATGTCGGTGCCGGACTTGATCTCGTCCGACAGCCGCCTTGGCCGTGCCACGTTCTCGCGCGGTTCGCTCGCGAAGCTCGACCAGCTGCCGCCGAAGCTGCGCAGCAACCCGTTGAAGTTCGACGCGCCGCAGCTGCTGACGCTGCCGGACGTGTTCCCCAACGGACTCGGCAACAAGCTCACCTTCGGCTTGATCAACGAGCTGTGGCAGAAGACCGTGCCCAAGAAGGGCGCGCGCGGCAAGATCCAGAACCTCACGCAGTTCTACCACCCCCTCGACATGCTGAGCGAGTGGAACCGCGCGTATGGCAGCAAGGGTTTCCTGCAGTACCAGTTCTCCGTGCCGTTCGGCGCGGAAGACCAGCTCAAGGGCATCTGCCGGGCCATCTCGCGGTCCGGGCACTACTCGTTCCTGAACGTGTTCAAGCGCATGGGCGACGCGAACCCGGCTCCGATGTCCTGGCCGGCGCCGGGCTGGATGCTGAGCGTCGATTTCCCGATCAAGAACGGGCTCAGCCGGTTCTGCGAGGAAATGGACGAGATGGTCCTTGACGCGAACGGCCGCCTCTACACCGCGAAGGACTCGCGCACCTCGCCCGAGACGTTCGCGCGGATGTACCCGCGGCTGGAGGAGTGGCGCAAGGTGCGCGCTTCCGTTGACCCCGAAGGCGTTTTCGCCTCTGACATGAGCCGGAGGCTCGCACTGTGATCGACGCGGTCGGTAACCCCCAGTCCCTGCTGCTGCTCGGCGGCACGTCCGACATCGCGCTGGCGATCGCGGAGAAGTACCTCGCGGAGAAGCCGCTGCGGGTCGTGCTGGCCGCTCGTCCTTCGCCGCGGCTGGAGGAAGCCGCGCAGCGCCTGAAGGATCGCGGCGCCGAAGTGTCCACTGTGGCCTTTGACGCCAAGGACCTCGCGTCCCACCCGAAGGTGCTGGACGAGGCGTTCGCCGGCGGCGACATCGACGTCACGGTGGTCGCGTTCGGCCTGCTCGGCGAGGCCGAGGAGCTGTGGCAGGACCACGGCAAGGCGGTCGAGCTGGCGACGGTCAACTACACCGCCGCGGTGTCGGTCGGCGTGGCGCTGTCGGAGAAGCTCAAGACCCAAGGGCACGGCAAGATCATCGCGCTGTCGTCGGTGGCGGGCGAGCGGGTCCGCCGGTCGAACTTCGTGTACGGCTCCACCAAGGCCGGTTTCGACGGCTTCTACCTCGGTCTCGGCGAGGCGCTCGCGCCACACGGCGTGCAGGTGACAGTGGTCCGGTCGGGCCAGGTCAAGACCAAGATGACCGCCGGGATGAAGGACGCTCCGCTGACCAGGACCGCCGAGCAGGTCGCCGACGTCGCGGTCGAGGCGGCGCGCAAGGGCAAGGAGCTCGTGTGGTCGCCGTCGGAGTTCCGGCTGGTGATGTCGATCCTGCGGCACGTGCCGCGGCCGATCTTCCGCAAGCTCCCGGTCTGACGTTGTCCCGGCCCGGCCTCCACCGAACGGTGGATGCCGGGCTGACCGGCTCGACGATGTCCTGAGGTGCCCGCCGCGCCGAAACTCAGGGCATGGGGAACGAATTCCGCTCTTCGCTGGCCGCGCTGCTGATCGATCTCGGCGCGCCAGTCGGCGGCTATTACCTGCTCCGCGCCTTCGACGTCCCGCCGGTGTGGGCACTGTTGCTGAGCGGTCTGCCGCCCGCGCTGCGCGTGCTGTACACGCTGGTCACCCGGCGTCGCGTGGACGGGATCGGCCTGCTCGTCCTGATGTTCCTTGCGGTCGGCCTGGCCACCACGCTGATGACCGGCGACGCCCGGCTGATGCTGGTGCGCGGAGCCTGGTTCAGCACGCTGGCGGGGGTCTGGCTGCTCGCGAGCCTGGTCGTCGGCCAGTACCCGACGACTTACCAGGCGGCCCGCGCGCTGTTGCCCGGCCGCGGCTCCCGGCTGGACTCGGCGTGGGAGGCCCGTCCGTCGTTCCGCCGGACGTGGCGGACGCTGACCGTGGCGTGGGGCGTCGGCAGTCTGGTCCACAGTGGACTCAGCATCGGGATGGCGTACACGCTGCCGGTCGACGACGTTCCCGCGCTCGATGCGGGGCTGTCGATCGCGTTCTTCGTCGGACTGCAGGTGATCACGCAGATTCTGCTGCTCCGGGAAGGCACGTTCCGTCAGGTGCTGCGGCCGTCCACAGTGGACTAGTCGCCGGACGGCGGGTGCAGCCCGTCCACCAGCCGGGCCGGATTCACGCCGAGACCTTCGGCGAATTTGAGCAGGTTGTGCAGGTTGATGTTGCGCAGCCCGCGTTCGACCTGGCTCACGAACGTCCAGTGCACGCCGGCCAGTTCGGCCAGCTGTTCCTGGCTCAGCCCCGCGTCGTTGCGGAATTCGCGCACGCGCTCGCCAATGGTGCGAGTCGCGGCGGAGAGCGGAGGCTTGGCCATCGTCGGTTAATCACACACGTCTACCGCCGCCAAGGCCAGAGCAGGAATGATCAGAGCATGAATGCCTATAGCGTCTGCGTCTAGCCGGAGGCGGCGTTTCCGAAATTGCTACCTGTTCTCAATTGCAGACACCAACACCACGCGGGTAATCAATCGGCTACCGTGCTGATGGCGATTGTGGAAGGGGGCGCAGGTGCGGGAGGACGTCGTTGAGGCGGTGACCCTGCCCGTCGAAGCACTCTCGGTCGTCTGGGACATGCTCGACCTCGGTGAACAGCATCCGATGCTGCGGGCGAAGCGAGTCTGGGTCAAGGCAGGCGCACACCGCGAACTTCACGCCGCCACCATCGATCTCCTCGCCCGGCTCGGCCTCGCGGACAACGACGCGCCGTCCGCGTATTTGCGTGGCACCCTGCAAGTGCTCGCCGAAGCTGAACGCGAGTACTTCGCCTGGTCGGCATTTCGCGGCGGAATCCAGCGGACCGGCATAGTCGCGCAACGAGAACAAGCCGCGATTCTGGTCTCCGCGCAGGACGGTCTGGTCGAAATACAGCCGACCGCCCCGACCCGCCTGGCCACGACGCTTTTCGGCACACTTCCGCAAATCCCCGGCGCACCGGTGCGTTCAGTCTCGGTAACGTCCGCGACCGACGCGGCTCCAGACCCGTTCGACGAGACCACCAGCCACGAATACCTCGCCTCGACCCTGAACCAACCCGCGGAAGCGACACACGAACTCTACGTCGCGCGCCGCGCGAACGGACGACACCTCACCGGCGGCCCGATTCTCGCCGCCGACGTGAACACCGGGCGAATTCTCACCTATCCCACGACCGACGGCCGGACCGAACTCATCTCCGGCACCCCGCGCGCGATCGTGAAGATCCTGAACGACACCTTCGCCGCGCTTTAGCCCAGTACCACCGGGCAATGCGGATTCGGCGTCTCCGCCAGTTCGATCATCGCCTCCAGCCGCTCGCGAGTGCGTTCGAGACCGGAGATGTACTCGTCGAGCCGGGCTTTCTCCGCGCGCAGCCGGACGCGCGACTCCGGCGTGCTGACGCCAGCGTGCAGGCACGGCATCAGCTCGCGGATAGTCGCGCTGGACAGCCCGGCCGCGTAAAGCTGCTGGATCAGCCCGACCCACGCCACCGCGTCCTCGCCGTAGCGGCGCTGCCCGCCGGACGTGCGCGTCGACTCGATCAGCCCTTGCTGCTCGTAGTAGCGCAGCGAACGCACGCTGACCCCGGCGCGCTCCGCCACCTCTCCGATCCGCATCCGACCCCTCCGTGATCCGCCGCACAAACACGAGAACCTGACATCGACGTCAGGGTCCAGGATAGCCGTTGTCCTCTTCCGACGGCTTTTCCCAGGAGAACCCCATGCAGATCGCAGGCTCGACCGCGCTGGTCACCGGTGCCGGACGCGGGCTCGGCGCCCACTTCGTCCGCGCCCTGCTGGACCGCGGCGCGGCCAAGGTCTACGCCACCTCTCGCCGCCCGGTCGACCTCGAGGGTGCCGTGTCGCTGCCGCTCGACGTCACCGATCCCGGCTCCGTCGCGGCCGCCGCTGCTGCCGCCCCGGACGTCGACCTCCTGATCAACAACGCCGGAATCGCCTCCTTCACCGACCTGGTGACCGGCGACCTGGATGCGATTCGGCGAGAAATGGAGACCAATTTCTTCGGCCCGCTTCGGGTAATCCGGGCATTCGCGCCAGGGTTGAAGAATGGCGCGATTCTGAACGTCCTATCCGCCCTGTCCTGGGCGACCTACCCGGGCTCCGCGGGATACGCCGCGTCGAAATCGGCGGCGTGGAGCATGACCAACTCGGTGCGGCTGGAGCTTCTGACCCAGCACACGCTGGTGAGCGGCCTGGTCATGGCCAGCACCGACACCGACATGATGGCCAGCTTCGACATTCCGAAAAACGACCCCGCCGACGTCGTCCGCGCCGCATTGGACGGCGTGGAGGCGGGCGAAATCGAGATCATCGCGGACGCGGACAGCGCGACGGCGAAAGCCGGGCTGTCCGCGCATCCGACGGTGCTGTACCCGGCGCTGCTGGGGGGCTGAGGCCGGGCGGGCAGAGATTCTGCGCGAATGAGCTGTTCGCTCAGCTGCCCGTTCCGGAGCTGGTGCCGCCGCCGTTGCCGAACCCGGGGCCGTTGTTCTGGTTGCCGCCGTTCTGGCCGTCCGGAACGCGATGCCGTGGGCCGGGGCCGCCGTCGTTGAAGCGGTGGCCACCCTGGTGCTGGCTCATGCCGGGCCGGCCGGGGTGGTGCGTCGCGGCCATGACGCCGCCGACGATGCCGCCGCCGACGGCCAGTCCCAGCACTCCCACCGCGACCAGCTGCGTGGCCCGGTGGGCGACGAACCGGCGGAAACCGCTCTGCTTCGGCGGCGGCAGCGGCATGCCCCACGGGCCGGGTTGCGCGAAGTGGCCGGGCTGATTCGACTGCTGACCGGCCGGTTCCCCAGTGGGAGCGGCTTGGCCCGCCTGCTCGGCGGTCGGCCCGGGCTGACCCGACTGGCTGGTCTGCTCGGCGGCCGGACCGGCCTGGCCCGAGTGTTGTTCCGCGGACGGCCCGGGCTGGCTCAATGGGCTGGTCTGCTCGGCAGGCGGCACCGCCTGCCCCTGCCGCGCGGCTTCCGCAGCCGCCCCCGGCTGACCAGCCGCACCCTCGCCGGAAGAGTCCCCGACCTGGCCGAACTGCTCGGTCGGCTGCTGTCCGGCGGGCTCGCCGGGCGAGGGGTTCTTGTCGTCGTTCATCGTCGGTCCTCCGGGCTGAGCGGGCGGGAGGCGGGGTGTCCCGGCTCCCACCCCGAGGGTGACCGTCGATGCTGTGGAGAAGCTGAATCCCAGCTGTGTACTAATCCGACCAAAAGCAGGCCGCCCGGCACGTAGCCGTTGCTACGAAGTCATTAGGCCGTGGCTGTGGTCGGATTAGTACCGATTGGCACAGTAATACGCGCGCCGTTCACAGGTAGAACGACAGGAACAGGGTCACGACCCAGGTCGCGCCGAGCACCTGCAGCACGCGGTCCTTCAAGGCGATCTCGTCGGGCGCGCCGGCGTTGCCGCCGTCCACGTCGACCGCGTAGCGGAGCACCGCGATGACGAACGGGACCATCGACACGACCGCCCACACCGAGTTGTGCTCGGCCTGGCGGATCTCGAATGCCCACAGGCAGTAGGACATGATCAGGATCGCCGCGGACGTCGCCCACACGAAGCGCAGGTAGCTCGCCGAGTACTTCTTCAGCGAGGACCGGATCTTCGCGCCGGTGCGCTCGAACAGCATGATCTCCGCGTACCGCTTGCCCGCCACCATGAACAGCGAGCCGAACGCCGTGACCAGCAGGAACCACTGCGACATCGCGATGCCGCCGGCGACACCGCCTGCCACCGAGCGCATCAGGAAGCCCGAGCCGACGATCGCCAGGTCCACCACCGGCTGGTGCTTCAGGCCGAAGCAATAACCGAGCTGCACGGCCTCGTAGACCGCCAGCACGATCGCCAGCCGCCAGTCCGCCGCGAACGACACGGCGAGCCCGGCGAGGAAGAACACCACCGCCGACGCGTAGGCCACCGGGACCGGGACGATGCCAGCCGCGATCGGGCGGTTGCGCTTCGTCGGATGGGCCCGGTCGGCCTCGACGTCGACAGCGTCGTTGATCAGGTAGACCGACGAGGCGGTGAGCGAGAACGCCACGAACGCGATCAACGCGTCGATGACCAGCTCGGTCCGGTTCGTCGCCTTGGAGAACGCGAAGAACGGCGCCGCGAAGACGAGGACGTTCTTCACCCACTGCTTCGGCCGCGCGGTTTTGATCACCCCGAGCACGAGGCCCACGGGGCTCGTGCCGGAGGTCGGGGACGGGGCGGCCGGGGATTCAGGCTTGTCGGCCTTCTCGGTCTTTTCGACCTTCTCGGTCTCCTCGGCCACGTCGGTCTTTTCGGCAGCCGGCTCCGTCGCTTCTGCGGATTCGGCCGTACCGGACGCGTTTTCGGTTCGCTCGTCGGTCGTTTCGCTCATCGCTTCTTGGTCAGCTTCCGTCGGATCAGACCGCCGACGACGCCTCCCAGGGCGGCTCCGGCCAGAACGTCTGTCGGATAGTGAACGCCGAGCAGCAGCCTCGAGGCGAGCATCGGCGGTACCAGGGCGGGGACCAGGTTACGCCCGGTCAATCCGGAGTAGAGCACCGCCGCCGCTGTCGTCGACGTCGCGTGCGACGACGGGAAGCTCAGCTTGCTCGGCGTGCCGACCAGAACCTCCACGCTGGGATGGTCCGGACGGCGCCGCCGCACGACGCGTTTCACGGCGATCGACGCGGCGTGCGCGCCCACCACTCCGGCCGACGCGACCAGCCAGTCCTTGCGCCGGTCGCGGTCCACCGCCGCTCCGAGCAAGCCCAGCGCGAACCATCCCGCGCTGTGCTCCCCGAACAGCGACATGCCCCGCGCGACCTGCACCGTGCCCGGCTTCTTCAGCACCTTCTGGGTGCTGGAGAGCACAGCCACCTCACCGCGCGGGGTGTCCTTCTCAAGCATCGATCGACCCGTCCAACGGCGCACCGTCGGTCAGGTGCGGGGCGATCTTGTTGTCGAACATCGACAGCGCCGATCCGATCGCCATGTGCATGTCGAGATACTTGTACGTGCCGAGCCGTCCGCCGAAGAGCACGTTCTTCTCGCGCGCCTCGGTCTTCGCCAGCTCGCGGTAGCTTTCCAGCTTCTCGCGGTTCTCGGCGGTGTTGATCGGGTAGTACGGCTCGTCGTCTTCCTTCGCGAAACGGGAGTACTCGCGGAAGATGACCGTCTTGTCCTTCGGGTAGTCCCGCTCCGGGTGGAAGTGGCGGAACTCGATGATCCGGGTGTAGTCGACGTCGGCGTCGTTGTAGTTGACGACCGACGTGCCCTGGAAGTCGCCGGTCTGCGCGACCTCGGACTCGAAGTCGACGGTGCGCCAGGTGAACCGGCCCGCCGAGTAGTCGAAGTAGCGGTCGAGCGGCCCGGTGTAGACGGTCGGGGTGCCCGCCGGGATGTGCTCGCGGACGTCGAAGTAGTCGACGTTCAGCCGGATCTCGATGTTCTCGTGCTCGGCCATCTTCTCGAGCCACGCGGTGTACCCGTTGACCGGGAGACCCTCGTAGGTGTCGTTGAAGTACCGGTTGTCGAAGGTGTAGCGGACCGGCAGCCGGGTGATGATGTTCGCGCCGAGGTTCTTCGGGTCGTTTTCCCACTGCTTCGCGGTGTAGTCCCGGATGAACGCCTCGTAAAGGGGACGGCCGATCAGCGAGATCGCCTTCTCCTCGAGGTTCTGCGCGTCCTCGGTCCGGAACTCGGCGGCCTGCTTCGCGATGAGCTCGCGCGCCTCGTCCGGCGTGTGCGACTTGCCGAAGAACTGGTTGATCATGCCGAGGTTCATCGGCAGCGGGTAGACCTGCCCGTTGTGCTTGCCGAAGACCCGGTGCTGATAGCCGGTGAACTCGGTGAAGCGGTTGACGTACTCCCACACCCGCTTGTTGGACGTGTGGAACAGGTGCGCGCCGTAACGGTGCACCTCAATGCCCGTTTCGGGCTCGACCTCGGAGTAGGCGTTGCCCCCGAGGTGGTGGCGGCGCTCGAGGACCAGGACCTTCTTGCCCAGCTCGGCCGCGGCCCGTTCGGCGATGGTCAGGCCGAAGAAACCGGACCCGACGACGACGAGGTCGTAACCGCGAAAGTCGTCTTCAGTAATCTTGGCGGAGTTCGTGTGCTCGCTCACGGGCGCTCAGGGTACGCAGTCGCGCGACCGCGTCCCGAACCGACCTCGGCATCCCGCCAGGTTTTACCGGCACTACACACGTGAGAAGCATGCCTGCACCAGACACCTTCTGGACCTATCTCGGCGCGGTCGCCAGCTACGTGGCCGTGCTGGCAGTCCCGGGCGGCCTCATCGGCCGGGCCGCGGGAGTGCGCGGGTGGGCCCTCGCCGGGCTCGCGCCGCTGCTCAGTTATGCCGTCACCGGCCTGGCTGGGCCCTGGTTGTCGACTGTCGGTCTCCCGTACAACGTCTTCACCGCCGCGGCCTGCACGCTGCTGCTGGCCGGGGTCGCGTGGGGGATCCGGCGGCTCTGCCTCGTCCGCGGCTGGATCACCCCGGGCGCGGAGGAGCCTCCGGTCGCCTGGAGCACGCGCGCGCAGTGGTCGGTCGCCGCGTGCGTCGCGGTGGCGACGGCGCTGTCGATCGCCGTGGTGCTGTCCGCGCGCGGCGGGACGACGGCGGTCTTCCAGCGCTGGGACACCGTCTTCCACGCGAACGGCATCCGCTACATCGCCGACACCGGCGACGGTTCGCTCATCGGCATGGGCAAGATCAACTGGTACCCGGACGGATCGTTCTATCCGAACGGCTATCACCTGGTCGGCGCGCTGGTTTACCAGATCTCCGGGACGAGCATCCCGGTCACGCTGAACGCCATCACCATGCCGGTCGCGGGCATCTTCGCGCTGTCGATGGTCGCCCTGGTCCGCCAGATGGGCGGCCGCGCGGTATTCGCAGGCTGCACAGCCCTGATCGCCGCTGCTGCGACGACGGGCGCGTACGAGTCGGTGTCGAGCGGCCTGCTGCCGTACGCGCTGGGGATAGTGCTCACGCCGCTGACGGTGGTCGCGCTGCAACGCTTCCTCGTACGCCCGGGCGTCGACACCGGCCTGGTGTTCGCGCTGGCTGCGGACGGTCTGCTCACCGCGCATTCGAGCGCACTGTTCGGTGGCGTCCTCTTCGCGGCTCCGCTGGTGCTGCAACGCTGGTACCGCTCGCTTCGCGGGCTTCGGGTGGACGGTGTGCCTGAAGGGCGCAACGGGCTGCGCGTGATCGGCGGCGACATCGTGCGCACAGTGCCGGTCATGGTGGCCGCAGTCGTCTTCGCCGCGCCGCAGATCCTGGGCGCGATCAGCTTCACCTCCGGCGCGTACCCGTACCAGCCGTGGAACTCGGACCTGCCGGTCCTGTCGGCGCTGAACATGCTCGGCACGTTCCAGCAGGTGCTGCACACGCCGCAGCTCTGGCTCACCGTGCTGCTCGTGGTCGGCGTGCTGGCCTTCCGCACGCTCGACCGGATGCGCTGGCTGGTCCTGTCCGCGATCGGGCTGTCCGGGCTGTTCGTGCTGGTCACGTCGTACGGCGCCTCGCCGCTGGTCATCTCGCTGTCGCGGCCGTGGTGGAACGACCGGTTCCGGCTGATGGCGCTGGCCGCGATCCCGCTGTGCCTGCTCGCCGGGCACGGCATGGCGGAACTGCAGCGCTGGACCGCGCAGTGGATCCGCTCGATCGGCTGGGCGAAAGCGCGGCCGACGGTGGTCTCCCGGCTCGGGATCACGGCGGCGGCGGTCGTCGTGGCCGTGACCGCGGTGCTGACCGGCGGTTTCTACCGCACCGCGAACGCCACCGCGGTGTCGTTCCTGTACTACAACGGGCCGGAGGGCGAGGTCACGCCGCCGGTCAGCCCGGACGAGATCGCGGCCATGGAGTTCCTCGGCCGGATGCACATCCCGTCCGACGAGAAGGTGCTGAACGACCGGCTCGACGGCACCGCGTGGATGTACGCGCTGACCGGCGTGCACCCGGTGGCGGGCCACTACGACGGCGGCGGCCCGGTCTCGCCGGACGCGACGTACTTGGCGCTGCACTTCCGCGATTACGACCTCGACCTGCGCGTACGCGAGGCGGTCCAGCGGCTGAAGGTGCACCACGTGCTGGTGGGCAGCGGTTCGATCGCCAGGGGCGCACCGATCTCCCCCGGCCTGCGCGACCTCATGGGCAGCGATTTCCTGCGGCTGGTCTACCGCAATCCCGGCGCGCAGATTTACACGATCATCAAGTGATCCTGGCGGCCGCGACCTGGGTGGTCGCGGCCGCCAGAGGTCATTCGGCCTTGAGGCCCGGCAGTACTTCTTCGACGACCTTTTCCAGCACCGATTCGTGCCCCTCGTACGGCCCGCTCGAACGCGGCCAGTGCGCGATGACGTCGGTGAAGCCCAGCTCACGGGCCCGTTCGGTGGCCTCGCGGAACGCCGCGACGCTGCTGAGCGAGAACACCGGCGCCGCGTCGAGGCTCAGGTACCGCTGGATGCCTGCCGGTTCGCGGCCCGCCGCCTCGAGCCGCTGGTCGAACGTGCGGACCAGCTCCTCGATGCCGGTCCACCATTCGTCGAGGGTGGACCCGCCGCGCCCGGTGGTGACCCAGCCCGCGCCGAACCGCGCGGCCAGCGTCATGGTGCGCGGGCCGTTGGCCGCGACCAGGAACGGCAACCGAGGGCGCTGCACCGTGCCGGGCAGGTTCCGCGCGCCGCGCGCGGAGTAGTACTCGCCGGAGAAGTCGAAGTTGTCGGTCATCAGCAGCCCGTCGAGGGCCTCGACGAACTCGGTGAAGCGGTCGACCCGCTGGCGTGCGGTCAGCTCCGGGGCGGCGAGCACCTGCGCGTCGTAGCGCGAACTGTCCACGCCGGCTCCGACGCCCAGCACGAACCGCCCGTCGGACACGTCGTCGAGGGTGATCAGCTCGCGCGCGAACGGCACTGGATGCCGCGCGACCGGAGAGGCGACGAAGGTGCCCAGCCGGATCGTGGAGGTGACCATGGCCGCCGCGGTGAGGGTGGGCACAGCGGAGAACCACGGCCCGTCGACCAGCGATCGCCAGCCGAGATGGTCGTAGGTCCACGCGTGGTCGAAGCCGTACTCCTCGGCCGCGCGCCATTTCGGCTCGGCCGCCCACCAGCGGTCTTCAGGAAGAATTACGATGCCTGCTCGCACGAGGCCGACCGTAACGTCCGGCACTGACATTCGCTCGAACGGGCGGCGACCGGGAGAATGGGACGCGTGGAGAAACCCCGGTTGATCGCGTCCGATGTCGACGGCACCCTGCTCGGCCCCAGCGAACAAGTGACCCCGCGCACGGTGTCGGTCGTGCAGCGGGTGCTGGCCGACGACGTGCCGTTCGTGCTGTGCACCGGCCGCCCGCCGCGCTGGATCGCGCCGATCGCCGGACCGCTCGGGCTGACCGGCTACGCGGTGTGCGCCAACGGAGCCGTACTGCTCGACATCGGCACCGACTCAGTGGTCGCGGTGCACGGCGAACTCGAACCGAAACTGCTGCACGACCTGGCCTCGGCGCTCGACAAGGCATTGCCCGGCTGCCGGCTGGCCGCGGAACGGATCGGCACCGGATCGGTCGACCACGAGTTGCGCAATTTCGTGATCGAGCCGGAGTACCACAACCCGTGGGGCGACGAGGAGAGCCGGATCGCGCCGCGTGCCGAGGTGCTCGGGAAAACCGCGATCAAGCTGCTGGTCAGCCGACGCGGGATGACGTCGGAGGAGATGGCCGAGGCGACGAACGCGGTGCTCGACGGGGCGGTAGACGTCACGTATTCGTCCTCCGGCGGGCTGATCGAACTGTCCGCACACGGCGTGACGAAGGCGACCGGGCTCGCGGACATCGCCGAGCGCTTCGACGTGCCCCAGTCGTCGGTGATCGCGTTCGGCGACATGCCCAACGACGTCGAGATGCTGCAGTGGGCCGGACACGGCGTCGCGATGGCCAACGGCCACCCGACCGTGCTGGCAGTGGCGGACGAGGTGACCGGACCGGCTGCGGAGGACGGGGTGGCGCAGGTGCTGGAGCGCTGGTTCTAAGCGCCCCAATGTGGCATTGGGTGCGTCAGATGCACCCAATGTGGCGTTCGGTGCGCTCAACGCACCCAATGTGGCATTGGGGCGCTCACGAACGGCGGTCGAGCTCAGCGGCTTCCTCGGGCGTCGGCGCGCTGCCGCCGAGGTGTGCGGGCAGCCACCAGCGTTCGGCGTCGCTCTCCGGGGCCTCCGGGTACTCCGCCTGGGCCTTCTCCAGCAGCTCCGACATCCGGGCGCGCAGGTCCGTCGTCAGCGCTTCGCACGAGTCCTCCGGGCCCGGGCGCATCGGCTCGCCGATCACCACCGAAATCGGCACGTGCCTGCGGGTGAGGTCCCGCGGACGGCCCTTCGTCCACAGCCGCTGCGTGCCCCACAGCGCCATCGGGATCACCGGCACGCCCGCTTCGGCGGCCATCCGGACCGCACCGGTCTTGATGTCCTTCACGGTGAACGACTGGCTGATCGTGGCCTCCGGGAAGACGCCGACGACCTCGCCCGCACGCAGCCGCGCCACGGCCTCGTCGTAGGACGCCTGCCCGGCGGCACGGTCCACCGGGATGTGGTGCATGCCGCGCATGAGCGGACCGGCGACCGAGTTGCTGAAGATCTCCTGTTTGGCCATGAACCGCACCAGCCGCTTCGCCGGGCGGGCGCCGAGGCCGCAGTAGATGAAGTCCAGGTAGCTGACGTGCGTGCAGGCGAGCACGGCGCCGCCGCGGGCGGGCACGTGTTCGGCGCCGGTCACCCGGAGGCGGTTGTCGAGCAGCCGGAACATCAGCCGCGCGGCGACCAGGACGGGCGGGTACACGAAGTCAGCCATGTGCCCAAGGCTACGGGACCGTAGGTTTCCCGCCGGTAGGTCGCGCGGGTCGGCTCCGCCACACTTCAGGGGCAGGACACGTAGTGGAAGTCCGGGGCGCGGTCGAGTTCGCCGACGAGCCTGCTGGCGTCGTCGGCACGCGGGTAGACCGAGATCCAGAACGGTGTCCCGGTGCGCCGGAAGGTCGCGACGCGGTACCAGGCGGGCAGGTCGTCGGCACAATCCTGGCGATCGGCGTACCCCGACCGGCCGGGCACGGCGAGCGTCGACCGTTCCGCGTCCAGTCCGACCACCAGCACCTTCGAACCAGCCCGGCTCGCGAGCAGCCCCGGCGATCCGGCGCTCACGGTGGACCCCGGCGGCAGGTAGCGGGCGAGCCAGTCCCCGACCTCGGCCAGTTGCGCGCCCTGTGTGCTCCAGGCCCGCACGCGCTCCAGTACTTCTGGGCTGAACACCGAGACCGCCACCGCGACCCCGGTGAGCGCGGCGGTAACCGCCGGAACCGCCCGGGAAACCGCCCGCGGCCTCGGTACCGGCGTGAGGACGCCACACCCGGCCACCGCGGCGACTGCCAGCAAGGGCGGCACCGGAACGAGCAGCCGCCACGACAGTCCCGGATCCTCCTCGAAAAACAGCACGATCCCGGTGTGGCAGACAGCAAGCGCCAGCAACAACCACAACGCCGACTGGGCTTCCACTGCGCGTCGCCGGGACGCCACGAGCCCCGCCACCACCGCGGCCGGGACGAGAAACCCTAAGTGCGCCAAGGCGAAACCGCCGAGATACGGCCAATCCGGTGCGGCCGGCAGACTCGCGTCCGGCACGAAACGGTCGTAGTAGGTAACGCGCCAAGCCGTCCACGGGGCCAGGAACACTAACGCGCCCAGCACAAAACCGACCGGTGCCCACCAGGTGTGCCGTCCGCGCGCGGCGGCGAAAACGAGCCACACCGCGCCGACGACAGCGAGCACAATTCCTTCCGGCCGCGTCATCACCGCACTGGCCACGAGCACGCCGGCGACCAACGGCCGCCCGGCCACCAACGCGTACGCGACACAGAGCACGAGCAACGCGAACATCGGCAGCTCAGTGCCGGAAAGCCCGTACACCGCGAGCCCATTCGCCCCCGCGGTCAGCAACGCCGCCGCGACCCCGACCGCACGCCGAGGCTCAACCCCTTCCGGCAGCCCGAGCGCGGCAATGCGATTGGCGAGGAAATACGCTGTCAACACGCACCCCAAGGCGGCCGCGCCACTCAACACAACGGCCGCCACCGGCACTTCCGCCCCGAATGCCCCGCGCGGCAACGCGATCACCACAAGCCAGAGGAAATTCGCGTACGTCTCGCTGCGATCGCCCGTGTTGAATACCGGGCCGTTGCCGTCGGCGATGTTCTGCGCATACCGGAAACTGACGTACGCGTCCTCGGTCGCGGTGGCGAACAACAGCTGATGCAGCAGCGAAAAGCCGAGAACAAGCAGAAGAACGCCGACGCGCCACCGCCGGTCCTGCCCCATCCGCCGCCAAGCGGCGACGACCAGCGCGGCCAGCGCCAGCCATCCCCCCACGACCGCGTAAACCACGCGCCCCCAGCCTCCCGCGCCCCTCACCCGTCCGGCCGACCCCTGGCGGACCGTTCCTCACCAGCTCCAGTCAAGCGCGCTGCCGCGCTTCCCGGACATCAGCCGTTCGGGTGTACATGGGGTGCGGTTAGCCTAGGGCCCGATTCCCATCCGCCACGGGGAGCAGGCGGACGCCTATGACTCGAGGAAGACTGTGCCGAGCGACCCCACATCGTTGTCCGTGGTAGCCAGCATCGCCTGCTGCCTGCTCGTGCTCGGGATCCCCGGGCTCGTCACCGGAGCCGCCGCCGGATTGCGCGGCTGGCTGCTGGCCGGCCTGACCCCGCTGCTGAGCTACGTCATCGGCGGCCTCGCGGGTCCGTGGACAGCGGCGATCGGGCTGCCGTTCAACGCCTGGACCTACGCGCTGGCCACCGTGCTTTTCGCGGCTGTCGCGTTTGGACTCCGATGGCTCACCGTCCGCCGGTGGCCACACGAGCCCGAGGTGCGGGCCTGGGAACCGCGGGCGAACTGGGCGGTCGGCGCCTGCCTCGTCCTCGCGACCGCCATCGGGTTCTACGCGGCCGTGCGCGGCATGGGCCACCTCGGCGCGATCGCACAGGGCGGCGACGCGCCATACGCGGCCAACGGCGTGCGCTACATCGCCGAGACCGGCGACGGCAGCCTTTTCGGCATGGGCACGGTGAACTGGTACGAAGACGGTGCACCGCCCTTCTACCCCAACGCGTACCACCTGCTCGCCTCCGTGCAGTACACGCTCAGCGGCGGTTCGATCCCGCTCACCCTGGACGTGAACACGGCGTTGCTGCCCGGCTTGCTGGCCCTTTCCCTCGTGGTGCTGGTGCGGGCGTTCCGCGGCCGCGCCGTGCTGGCCGGAGCCGTCGCGCTCGCCTCGGCCGCGCCGGTGATGGGCATGTACGAGTCGATGGACCGCGGGCCGCTGTACCCGTTCCTGCTGGGCATGGCGCTCACCCCGTTGGCCGCTGTGGTGCTGCGCCGGTACCTCGACCGGGTCGCACCGGACACCGGTTTCGTGCTGATGGTCTCGGCGGTCGGACTGCTGTGCATCCACTCGTCCACGTTGTTCGGCGCGATCCTGTTCGCCGGACCGCTGCTGGTGCAACGCTGGATCGAACGGTGGCGCTCGATCGGCAAGGACCTGCTGGCGCTGCTGCCGATCGCGGTGCTGGCGATGCTCGTGGCGTGGCTGCAACTGTTCGGCGCGCTCGGCCTGGCGAACAGCTCGACGGTGGAATACCTAGGCTGGCCAAGCGAATGGCGCGCGACGACCGCGCTCGGCGCGTTGCTCGGGTTCCAGCACTTCGAACCAAATCCGCAGATCTTGCTGTCCGTGGCGCTGCTGTTCGGTTTCATCTTCTTCCGCAGGCTTGGCTCGCTGCGCTGGATCGGCCTGACCGCACTGATCACCGGCTTGCTCTACATGGCGGTCTCGTCCTCGGACGCCCCCTTGGTCATGGCACTGGCCCGCCCGTGGTGGGACGACCCGTACCGGTTCATCACGATGGCGACCGTGCCGCTGTCGTTCATCGCCGGCCACGGAATCGCGGCGCTGCACGAGTGGCTGAAGGAACGACTGCCCGCACGAATCCCGCCGGCAGCACTCGCCGCGCTGGTCCTGATCGCTTTCGTAGGAGCCACGAAAGGCCTGTACGCCCGGACCAACAGCGAGGTGGTCGCGCGCGGGTACCAGCGCCCCGATCCGCACACCCTGGAAATCACGCCCGGCGAGGAACGCGCGATGGCGGAACTGGGCAAGCTCGCTAAGCCAGGTCAATGGGCGATGAACGACCGCTGGGACGGCACGCCGTGGACCTACGCCCTCAGCGGAGTCCGCACCGTCGCCGCCCACGACGACGGCACGAAACCTCCCTCGGACGCCGTGCTGCTCGCCGCGAAATTCCGCGACTACGACACCGACCCGGCGGTCCGAGCCGCGGTGCAGCGCCTGAACATCCACTGGGTGATCCTGGGCCGCCCGGCGGCCCCGCCGAAACGCGCGTACGCGGATCCGGGCGTGAACGGGCTGGCCGGACTGCCGTTCCTGAAAGAGGTGTACCGCAACGAGGACGCGGTCATTTACCAGCTGAATCGTTGATTTTCTTTCTGGTCGGCGGCAGGGATTTCCGAACCCCTGCCGCCGACTTTTTTATGCCGTATTCGAACTCCGGATCCCGCTGACCGGAACAATGTCCTGGGTCACACAGGCGATGGGTAATGCCTGCATACCCCCGCCGATAGACAGGCGGATCGATTAATGAGGGCATTCGCGGGACCGAGGGGACGGACCATATCGGCACAGTAGACAGAATTGCGCCATTCAGCGTCTGGACAACCAGTTCACAGCCGACTATCGCACCCTAAAGGAAGGCCTTTATGTCTCGAAGAACCCAGAGAGCCCTCGCCATTTCGGCCACGCTGCTGACCGGCGGCGTGCTCACCGCGATCCCGGCGCACGCGATTTCCGGCGGCACCGTCGTGCCCTCCGGAACGTCGGGTTACCTCGCACGCATCACGACGCCCACGAAGGCGTGCTCGGCCGCGCTGATCGACCCGCAGTGGGTCATCACCTCGGGGAGTTGCCTGACCGCGAGCGCTACCGGTGCTCCTACTGAGAACGCAACGGTCAGCGTCGGTGCGGTCGATGTCAGCACCGGAGCTGGGACGAACGCCAAGGTCGTCAAAGTGATCGGCCGAAGCGACCGCGACGTCGCGCTGGCCAAGCTTGAGAAGCCCACCACCGGGATCGCACCGGTCGCGTTGGCCACGACCGCTCCGACGAGCGGGGAGACCCTCCAGTTGGCCGGGTTCGGCCGCACCGCGACCGAATGGGTGCCCGCTCGGCCGTCCGTCGCCTCCTTCTCCGTCTCGGCGGTGAACGCCACCGAGGTCTCGGTGACCTCCGCGAACGGTTCGGACACCTGCCTCGGCGACGCCGGCGGCCCGGCGTTGCGCACGGTGGGCGACAAGGTCGAGGTGGTAGCGGTCAACAGCCGGTCCTGGCAGCACGGCTGCCTCGCGGTCACCGAAACCCGGGAAGGCGGCACTGAAGCCCGGGTCGACGACCTCGCTGGCTGGGTCCGGCAGAACACTGTCCCTGCCCCGGTGACCTGCCCGAACGGCGCGACCGTGTGGGACGCCCGGTCCGACGGTTCGATGTGGCGCTACGTGCACCGCGATCCGGCTAACGGCACCATCTCCTGGGACATCCCGACCGCGGCGCTCGGGACTGGGTGGACCGGACGGCAGATCGCCGGCAAGGGCGGGGTCATCTGGGACGTCCATCGCAACCTCGGCGCGGGCGACAGCGTTCCCAGCGGCGTACTCCGGCGCTGGACGTGGAGCACGGAAAACGGCTGGGGCGGCGGCAACGGGGTCGGCGGCGGCTGGGAGAAGTTCCTCACCACGGAGTACCAGAACCGCGTCACGGTCGACCAGGCCGGCCGCATCTACGCCGTCGACCAGCAGGGCCAGCTGAAGGTGTACGTCTGGAATGACGCCACCAGCACGTGGGTCGACGGAAACGGCCAGCTCATCGACACCGGCTGGGGAAAATTCGACTCCATCACCGCGGCAGGCGACGGAGTCCTCTACGCCCGGACCCCGGCAGGCAACCTGTACCGCTTCGTCTACGACTTCGGCTCCGGAAAGTGGACCCAGCGCGACAAGTCCGCCGGCGTGGGCTGGAACATGTTCACCGAGATCTTCTCACCGGGAGCCGACATCCTGTACGGCCGCGGCGCGAGCTTGTCGGGCAATCCGACGCTGCTCTGGTACCGCTACTCGCCCAACACCGACACCTGGTCCGCGAACGGCGCGGGCACTCCCGTCGGATACGGGTGGAACACCGACATCCACGTGACCGCGGCTCCGGACTCGTGCCGGTTCGCCTAATCAGCCTGTTCGCCTGACAGAGGAGGCCGCCCGAATCCGGACGGCCTCCTCATCCGCAAGAAACTCAGGCAGCGTCGACCGGAACGGACCGTCGAGCGGCCATCTTCGCGGCGAGCGCGGCGAAACCGGCGGTGAGCAGGTCCGCCACCGTGAACATCACCCGCGAGGCGACCGCGAACGCCGTCGCCTGGCCGACCGTCAGGCCGCTCGCCGTGAGCACCGCGACCTGCGCGACCTCGCGGACGCCGACACCGCTGGGCAGGATGAACGCGAAGGTGCCAACCGTCATCGCGACAGCCATCGCGCCCACGCACAAGATCAAGCCGCTGAAACCAGGGGCGCCGACGGAGTTCGCCAGCAGCCACAGGTGCACACCCTGCAGCACCCACGCGCCCATCGACGCGCCGAAGGTCTTGAGCACCACGCCCCAGCCGAGCGGCTCGGCCAGCGGCGGACGACGCAGGATCTTCAGGACGAGCGAGGTGCCCCAGGTCAGGATCCGGGGGTGCAACAGCGCGAGCCCCACCGGGATCAGCACGAACAGCCACATCGCCCGCGGGCTGTTGCTGAAGACCGCGGGCGCGGCCAGCAGCGACACGACCAGCGCGGAAACGACACCGACGCCGAGCTGGATCAGCGAACCGGTGAAGATCCGGGCGCGCGCCAGGCCAGCCTTGCGGCCGAGCTCCATCTGCAACAGGTACGCCCACACCGAACCTGGCACGTACTTGCCGAGCGAGCCGACGAGGCAGATCTGCGCGCCGCGGGCGTAACCGATCGGCTTGCCGAGGTGGTCGACCAGGATCTGCCAGCCCCACGTGGACACCATGATCGACAGGATCAGCGCCACCAGGCTCAGCGCGGAGGACTGCCAGGCGACATCCGACAGCGTGTGCCAGAACTCGTCCCAGTTGGACGCCAGGCTCTTCGCCGCGAAGCCGATCACCAAGAGGATGGCGACCCAGCGCACGACGTCGAGCACCCGCGCCTTGGTGGACTTGCGGGCTTTTCCGGTGGTCGGGGCGTCCTCAGTGGACGGGGTGTCGTCCCCCGGCGTCTCCGTACGAACGGTCGTCACTGCCTCTCAGCTCCTCAGGCCTGTACCGTGACCAGCCGGCTGAACTCGGACAGCAGATCGTAGCCGTCCCAGACCCCGGCGAACGTGAGGGCCGAACCGAAGGGCACGACCCGGTCCACCCCCCGTCCGGCGAGCGCCGTCACGAATCCGGTCAGTTCCTCGCGGGTGAACCCGAACTGGCTCACTGTCTGGTCCTTGCGCTGCACGATCGGCACCAGCTCGTCCAGCGACGCCACCGAGGCGTTCGCGAACGTGCCCGCGCCCAGCCATTCGCGCGGCATCACCGTGGCGTCGGCCAGCTCAAGCGTCGCCAGCGCGTTGCCGTCGAAGCGGATCGACGACACCAGCCCGTCGACCGCCGCACCGTAGGCCGACACCCGCTTCTGCACGGCCATCGCCGGCTCGGTGACGTGCTGTTTCGCTGCCAGCACCTCGGCGAGCAGCCCGCGGAACTCCTGTCCGGCGGCCTGCGCACCCGTCGCGTCGCCAACCCAGAACACCGCGCGCGGCGACGAGCAGGCGGCCTGGTCGAACCAGTACGAGTCGTTGTAGAAGCCCTCGGCGGCGGCCTTGCGCTGCTCCGGCGCGGCCTCCTGCCAGCCGCGCACCGACGCGATCGCGAACGACGAACGGTCCGGGAAGGTGAGGTCTCGCGCGTGCGGGGCCAGCGGGTACTTCCGCAGCGCGGCCACGGAAGCGTCGCCGCCCCAGATCACCCGCAGGTCCGCGGCCAGCGACAACGCGCCGCTGACCTCGTCGCTGCGGTCATAGGTGACCATGCGCTGGGTGGCGCGGATGGTGGCCGCGGTCTCCGGCGACACGTCTTCCATCGCCGCGTTGAGCGCTTCCAGCACGGCTTCCGCCGCACCGGCGGAACGCGAAGACACGCGCACGACGTTGCTGTTGCCCGCCAAGGCCGACAGCGCCCACGAGTACACGAAAATGGTGTCCACGTTGGCTGGCGGCACGTGGAAAACGAGCCCGCGCGGGAACCGCAGCGAGTCGCCATTGGTTTCCAAAGTGGACAGTGACTTCGCGAGTTCTCCCTTGCGCAGGAAGAAGCCCAGCGAGGCCAGCTCCGGGAAACGTCGCGCCAGCGCGGGCGCGAGCAGCTTGCGCGCGAACTTGGTGACGAACTCGACCACCCGCGGGTCGCCGACCGTCAGCCTGCCGCCGGGCGGTTCCTCGCGCAGCTCGTCCAAGAGCGCGCCGACCGAAACCGATTCGCCGAGCGGAAAACGCTGTTCCAAAGCACTCACGCGGCCGCTCCCTGGAACGTGTCCGAGCATCCGCGAGCCTCAGCCTTCGGCAGCCTGCCCAGCACGGAGAAGTGCTTGCCCGGCCAGTCGCCGTCGTCGATTCCGTTGTAGACGCCAAGGTCTTCGGTGAGCAGCACGTGTCCCGGGTACGAGCGAGGCAGCGTGCTCACCACCTCGATGACACCCGGTTTGCCGACCGGCTGCTCTTCCCAGGTCTCCGGGTCGCGGATCACGACGTCGGCGAAATCGGGGCAGTACAAGGAGTTCCCGGACGGGCCCTCGAGGAACACGGTGCCGATCTGCTCGATCATCCCGTAGTAGTTGTGGATCCGGGTGAGACCGGTGTCCTCTTTGAACCGCCTGCGGAACTCGCTGTTGTCGACCGCTCGGTCGATCAGCTTCTTCCAGCCGCCGGAGTGGATGAGGATGCCGTTCGACAGATCGAGCTTGTGCTCGCGGGCGACCTCGTAGAGGTACTGCCACACCATGAACGTGAAGCCGAAGATCAGGAAGGGCTTGTCGCCGTACTCGGCGAGGAACTTCCGCACGGCCTCGACGTCCGGCTTGTCGTTCTCGTCCAGCACGTAGGTGTGCTTGCGGCCGAAGTTCGCCATGCCGAGCACGCCCGCGCCGCGCGCGGAGAACGAACGGCGGTTCTTGATGATGCCGATCGTGTCGACCATCAGCATCGGCAGCCGCTCGCCGCCCAGCACCTCCTGCAAGGTGGCGCCGAGCTGCTTCGTCTGCGCGCCCGCCGCTTCCTTGTCCAGGTAGATCCGCGACGCGCCCGCCCCGGTGGTGCCCGAGGACGTGAGGGTCTTGAAGACCTCGGCGTCCGGAATGGACTTCAGGTCGTGCGTCTTGAACATGCGCACCGGCAGCCACGGCAGGTCCGCGATCGTGGCGAACGACGCGTCCGGCGCGAAACCGAGCGAGGCGAGGATGCGCTCGTACCCGGCGGAGTTCGCCCGGTGGTGCGCGGTCAGCTCGGCGAGCTCAGGGAGCAGCGCCGCCTCTCGCTCCGCCTGCGAGCGCGTGAACACACTCATACCCGTCCTTCCAGCGACCGGTAGTCGATCTTCCCGCTGGCCAGCAGCGGCACTGTGTCGATCGGACGCACGTCGAACCCGCTGGCGTGCAGGTGCAGCCGCTCGGCCAGCGCCCGAGCCGCGTCCTTGCAGATCGCCTTCGCGCCGTCGCCCTCGGGCAGTTCGGCGAACAGCACGACCTTGTCTCCCGCGGGTACCGCGGCCACCACGTCGATGCCCACCGCGGCGGTGCGCACGGCCTGCTCCAGGTCGTCCAGGCTGACCCGGTTGCCGAACACCTTGCCGATCCGCTTGAGCCTGCCGGTGATGTACAGGTACCCCTCGTCGTCGAGATACCCGAGATCCCCGGTGGCCAGCGTTCCGCCGTATTCGTCGCCCGCGCTCAGCCCTGCTTCGTCCTCGGCATAACCCATCATCACGTTAGGTCCACGGTAAAGGACCTCACCGACAATTTTGGGATGCGTGGTTTCCTCGCCGTCGTCGCGGCGGATGGCGAACGAGCCGCCCGGCAGCGCCGGACCGGCCGAGCCGATCTTGTCCGCGAGCCGCTCGGCGGGCACCGTGGTCATGCGCGGGGACGCCTCGGTCTGGCCGTACATGACGTACATCCGGCCGCCGACCGCGAGCATCTTGTCGTTGAACTCGGCGACCAGGTCGTCCCGCAGCTTTCCCCCCGCCTGGGTGAGGGTGCGCAGCGTCGGGTACTTCGCCGGGTCGAATTTCAGCCGGCGCAGCATTTCGTAGTGATAGGGCACGCCGGACAGCGAAGTCACGCCGTGTTCCTTCACTGAATCCCAGAATCCGCGGCCAAGAACACCAGAAGATTCGATAACCACTGTCGCACCACGCAAAAGGTGCGAATTCAGCACCGAAAGCCCGTAGCTGTAATGCAGCGGCAGACAGGTCGGCGCGACCTCCTCCGCGTCGATCGCCAGCACCTGCGCGATGGCGTCGGCATTGGCCAGCAGGCCTTGCCGGGACAGCCGGACGAGCTTCGGATTGCCGGTGGAACCGCTGGTCGGGAGCAGAACGGCGAGGTCCGGATGCGGGACAGCGCCATCGGCCGCCTCGCGCACCCAGTGCCCGTTTTCGGCCCGGTAGCCCTGCGGCGCGTCCGCTTCGGGCGCGGCCAGCACGGCGGCGGGCCGGAACCGGGTGATCAGGCCTTCGAGCACCTCGGCGTCGAGCGCGGGGTCGATCAGCGCGATCGCCCGTCCCGCCTCGAACGCGCCGAGGTACCGCAGCACGCTGTCCAGGTCCAGCGACATCCGCGCGAACAGCACGCCGGGCGGGAGCTCCGCCAGCGCGGCCGCGGACTGCTCGACCTCCGCCGTCAGCTCGTCGCCCGCCAGCGTGCGGCCCCCGGCCACATCGACCAGCCGGGACCCTTCGCCAACCAGATTCACCGAACCTCCTCGTCGTGCTCGTGAGTGTTCATGCCGGCGAGAACCGGCATCAGGACTCACAACACCAAGCCGCCGTCGATGCCCAGGATCTGGCCGGTCACGAAGGCCGCCTCGTCGCTCGCCAGGAACCGGATCGCCTTCGCGACCTCCTCGGGCTTGCCGAGCCTGCCCAGCGCCGTGTCCTCGATGCGCTCGGCGATGACCTTCTCGCCGAGGTGGGACGTCATGTCGGTCTCGATCACGCCGGGCGCCACCGCGTTGACGCGGATGTTGTGCCTGCCCAGTTCCTTCGCCGCGGACCGGGCGATGTTGCCGACGGCGGCCTTGGAAGCGGCGTACGCGGTCTGCCCCGCGCTGCCGTTCTCGCCGACGATCGAGGCCAGCAGGACGATCGCACCGGACTTGCGCCTGCTCATCACGCGCGAAGCGGCCTGCACGGTGTTGATCGTGCCGCCGACGTTCGTCTTGAACATGCGGTCGACCAGGTCTTCGCTGATCATGCCGAGCAGCGCGTCCTCGAGAACGCCGGCGTTGGCGACGACGATGTCGAGCGCCCCGTGTTCCTTCGCGACGCCGCGCACCAGCGACGAAACCGCCTTCGCGTCGGTGACGTCCAGCGCGAGACCGGCCGCGGCGCCCGCCTCGGCGGCGACTTCCTTCGCCCGGCTTTCGTCCCGTCCGGTCAGCACGACGGTGGCGCCCGCTTCGACGAGCGCGCGCACGGTGGCCAGCCCGATTCCGCGCGTCCCGCCCGTGACGAGCGCGACGCGTCCGGTCAGATCAGTCATTCTTGGACACGAGGTCGGTGACCATGTCGACGGCGACCTTGAAGCTCGACATGTCGATCACCTGGTCGGTGTCGAATTCGATGTCGAACTCGTCCTCGATCGCGGCGACCAGCGCCATGTGCCCGACCGAGTCCCACGCCTCGATGTCGCGGTACTTGAGGTTCTCGACGTCCACGTCCCCGTCGAGGTCCAGCGCCTCGACGAAGACCTCGCGCAGCTTGGGGGCGACTTCCGACATCTTCACAGCTCCTAGTGTTCTTCGCGCGGGCGTGCGTCCCACGCCCTCACCAAGGTAGAGAGGTCTTCCGGGAGCCCGTCGTCCGGGAGGTCGCCTTTGCCCTTGACCCACGGGCCGAGCGCCTCGACGGTTGCCTCGTCGAGGCCACGACGCGACAAGCCCACAGTATTGACGCCCGTGACCCGGGCCGGGTTGCCGACCGTGATGGTGAACGCACCCACCTCGCGGCGGACCGCCGAACCCATCCCGACCATCGCGCCGGGGCCGATGCTGCCGCCCTGGTGCACGACCGTGCCCATGCCGAGGTTCGCGAACGGCCAGACGTGCGTGTGCCCGCCGAGCATGACGTTGCAGGCGAGCGTGACCTGGTCGTCGACCAGCACGTCGTGCCCGATGTGGCTGCCGCGCAGCACGTAGCAGTCGTCGCCGAGCGTCGTGGCGCGCCAGGTGCCCTGCTGGATGCTGGTGTACTCGCGGATCCGGTTGCGGCTGCCGACGACGACGCCGTGCCCGTCCTGAGCCGGGTCGCCGGTCGGCGCGCCCTCCCAGGCGACCGGGTGCGGACCGCCCCGGTCCTCGCCCGGCGTGCCGATGGTCACGTGCGGTCCGATCCAGTTCCCGTCGCCGATGCGAGCCGGGCCGACGATGACCGTGTAGGGGCCGATGACGTTGCCTTCGCCCAGCTCCACGCCCTCGCCGACGACCGCCGTGGGGTGAATCCGGTTGGGTGCCGCAGGTGACACAGTCGGTGTTCCGTTTCGTCGCTTCCGGCCTGGACGGCCTGGGGTCAAGGGCTGGCGGCGGCGCCCGGTAACGTGTGGCCCGCGTGCATGCAGGGTGGCCGGGCGCAGAACCGGCGGCTTTCCGGCCTCGCGGCCGGAGCGCCTAGCACTGTACCGGACGCATAGAAATCCCCAGCCGAGAGAGACTGCCGATGATCCCCATTACCGTGGTCGACGTCCGAGACGCGGAGGACCTGGTCGTCGAGGTGCTGCGATCCGGCGCCATCGCTCAGGGGCCGATGGTCAAGCGCTTCGAGGAGGCGTTCGCGCAAGTCGCGGGCACGAAGCACGCCATCGCCGTGAACAACGGGACGACCGCGCTCGTCGCGTCGCTGCAGGCGCTGGACCTTCAGCCCGGGGACGAGGTGGTGACCTCGCCGTTCACCTTCGTCGCGACGCTGAACGCGATCCTGGAGGCGGGCGCGACCGTCCGGTTCGCCGACATCCGGCGCGACGACTTCGCGATCGACCCCGACGCGGTCGCCGCCGCCGTCGGCCCGCGCACCAAGGTGCTGATGCCGGTCCACCTGTACGGCCAGACCGCGGACATGGGCAAGCTCGCCCCGCTCGCCGCCGAGCACGGGCTGCGCGTCATCGAGGACTCCGCGCAGGCCGTCGGCGCGTCCTTCGAGGGCAAGCAGGCCGGGTCGTACGGCATCGGCTGCTTCTCGCTGTACGCGACGAAGAACGTGACCACCGCCGAGGGCGGCGTGATCACCACGGACGACGACGCGCTCGCCGACAAGCTGCGCGTGATGCGCAATCAAGGCATGAAGGCCCGCTACCAGTACGAGATGGCCGGCCACAACTACCGGATGACCGACCTGCACGCCGCGGTCGGCATCCCGCAGCTGGAGAAGCTCGACCAGCTCACCGCGGCCCGCCAGGCGAACGCGAAGCGGCTGTCCGAGGGTCTCGCCGGCACGCCGGGCCTCGAGGTGCCGCAGGTGCTGCCGGGCCGCGAGCACGTGTGGCACCAGTACACCGTGCTGGTCGGCCCGCACGCGATGCTGTCGCGCGAGGAATTCGCCTCCGCGCTGACTGAAAAGGGCATCGGCAACGGGATCTACTACCCGAAGATCGTCTTCGACTACGACTGCTACCGCGGGCACCCGCTGATCCCGGACGCTCGCGTCGAGGACTTCCCGGTGGCGTCCGCCGTTGCCGCGCAGGCGCTTTCGCTCCCGGTGCACCCGCATCTGACCGAATCCCAGCTGGACCGGATCATCGAGGCCGTTCGCGAGGTACTTGGCGCATGACACACCGCATCGCACTCGTCGGCACCGGCAACATGGGCTCGCTGCACGCGCGGGTCCTGTCACAGAACGACCGGGTGGACCTGGCCCGCGTGATCGACCCCCGCGAGGAAGCGGGCCGCGCGGTCGCCGAACGCTACGAAACCCAGTGGACGCCGGAAATCGGCTCGCTGTCCGATGTGGACGCCGTCGTGCTCGCCTCGGCCACCGAGGTGCATTACGAGCTGGCGCAGGAGATTCTCGGCCAGGGCAAGCCGATGCTGGTCGAGAAGCCGGTGTGCAACAGCCTCGAGTTCTCGCAGGAAATCGTTGCCCTGTCGGCGAAGAAGGACGTCCCGCTGATGTGCGGGCTCCTGGAGCGCTACAACCCGGCCGTGATGACCGCGCGGGCGCTGGTGAACGAACCGGTGCACCTGATGGCGCGCAGGCACGGCCCGTACGCGCCGCGGATCAAGACCGGCGTCGCGTGGGACCTGCTGGTGCACGACGTCGACCTGGCGATCCAGTTCTTCGGCGGGTCGACCCCGAGCCGGGTCACCTCCAGCGCGGGGTACTTCCACCCGCAGTCGGTCACCGGGGCCGAGGACACCATCGAGACGGTGCTGTCGTTCCCCGCCGGGCTGGCCACGGTGTCGGCTTCGCGGCTGGCGCAGCGCAAGGTCCGGTCGCTGATGGTGTCCGAACTGGACCGGATGATCGAGATCGACCTGCTGCGCCGTGACGTGACGATCTACCGGCACGTCTCGCACGATTCGGTCACCCCGGACGGCCTCGGCTACCGGCAGCAGACCGTCATCGAGATCCCGGAACTGGTCACCGCGCGCGAACCGCTGGCGACCCAGCTGGACCGGTTCGTCGACCTGCTGGAGGGCAAGGTCGACGCGGACGTCGAGCGGGCGCTGATCCTGCCGTCGCACGAGGTCGTGGCGCAGGTTCTGGCCGAAGCCGCCTGATTATTTGGTGAGACGTTTGCCGTCCGCGGAGTAGGCGACCAGCGGGGTCGCCCGCTCCGCGGACGGTACGTCGTCCTGGTCGAACCAGAAGACGACCACGTCGGGGTCCTCGCTCCAGCGCGCCGTGTGCGCCGGGATCGTGCGACCGTCCACTGTGGTCTCAATTCGCGCGGCCGGCCCGCTGAAGTAGCCGTACACCGGCACCCAGATGTCGGACACGGTGGTGCCGCCCGAGGTGGCGTGGAAGCCGAAAGAGCGGTCCTCGCCTTCGGATTCGTTGGCGAGGTAGAGCGGACGCAGGTTGCCGTCCGGCTCGTACAGGCTGGCCATCACTCCGAATTGGACAGTCGGCAGGTTGTCCGGATCGTCGATTTCCGTTGCGTAGAAGACAAGTTCCGCGCCATCAGTGTAGGTGCCGGTGGAGATCACCTCGCCGAGCGGCCGCGATTCGGCCGATGTCGGAGCCGGCAGCGGAGTCGACGAAGACACGCTCGTCACCATCGGCGGCGGCGACGCGGCCGCGTGCACCTGCTCCGGCGCCCCGCCCGGCGACCGCAGCCAAGCCGCACCGAACACGACGGCGACCACGGCCACGGCCGCCCCCGAGGACGTCAGAAACCGCCGCCGACGCCGGATCCGCCCGCCCTCTTTGAAAATCCGGTCGAGATCGGGCGCCGCGAAGGGTTCCGCGGGCGCTTCCTGAAGCGCGGCGCGCAATCGGTCGAGTTCGTCAGTCACGCGCTCACCTCCCCGACCAGCGCGTCGCCGTCCACGCGCAGTTTCGCCAGCGCCCGGGAATTGGTGCTCTTGACCGTGCCGACCGACACGCCCAGTTCCTCGGCTACTTGGTGTTCCGGCAAATCAAAGAAATGCCGGAGAACGACTACGGCGCGTTCCCGCGCGGTGAGCCGGGCCAATGCGTCGGAAAGCCATTCCCGATCGGTGACGGCGTGCGAAATGTCCGGCACCTTCGGCGGTTCCGGCATCTCCTCGGTGGCGTATTCGCGGATCGGGCGGCGCCACATGTCGATGACGTGATTGGCCAGAACGCGCCGGGCGTAGGCGTACGGGTTCTTGCGCCGCACCCTGGGCCAAGCGGCGTAGGTGCGGGTGAAGGCGGTCTGGGCGGCGTCTTCGGCCTGGTGGCGATCGCCGGTGAGCAGGTAGGCCGCGTGGGTGAGCCGAGCGGAACAGGACCGCACGAAGTCGGCGAACTCGTCGTCCCCGCGCACCATCCACCTCTGTTTCCCGGTTGCCTTGCTGTCCAGGTTACGGGGGCGGGAGACGTGCGTCGATGTAATGGCTGGTCAGTCTTGTCTCAACGGCGACGCATGGTGTTCGGGGAGGTGCCCGACGTCAGCGCTGCGCGCGAGGGTCGATGAGCGCGTTCAGGTCTAGCTTCACCGGTGCGCCCGCGACCTCGAGTTCGACGCTGCCGGAGTACTCGCCGAAATTCTCGTAATCGCCGTCGATGAGCCGGTAAGCAATCATGCTGACCGGCGGATCCAGATCGACAACCCAGTAATGCTCGATCCCGGCATCGGCGTACTCGAAAAGCTTCGCACCAAGCTCGACGTGTTTGGTGCCCGGGGACAGCACCTCGATCACCAGCTCGGCGTCAGCCGCCGCGATCCGGGCCGGGTTGGCTTCCGCGACCTCAGCCGAGGTCACCACGACATCCGGGACACGGATCGTCAGCGGCGTCTCGCACAGGAGCAGCTCCGCCTCGGCACCGGCGCTCATCTCCGGGCAGAGCTGCTCGTCGAGCAGGAACGCCAACCGCGTCACGGACCGCAGGTGGAACCACAACGGACGCGGCGACACGGACGGAACCCCTTCGACAACCTCGATCCGGACCTTCGGGTTCTCCGGAAGGTCCGCCCAGTCGTCAAGGGTCAGGAGGTGGTGAGGCCATTCAAGGACACTCATGAGATCTCCTTCACCGACAGTGACTGAGAGTAGTGTCCCATGTTACCCGGAGCATCCGCCAGCGCGTGACGCACCGTGTCCGAATCACTTCCCCGTGAAGTCGCCTGACGGGGAACCCCACCCGGACGAGTCGTCCGACAGCGCTCGGCGGCGGGCGTTCTCCTCGCGGACCCGCTTCACCTCCGCCTCGATGTACTCCTCGTCGTAGCGCTGGAAGACGCGCGCCGGATTGCCCGCCACCAGCGAACGCGCCGGGACGTCCTTCGCGACCACCGAGTTCGGCTGCACCGTCGCGAAGTCACCGATCGTGACGCCCGGCATGATCACCACGAGGCCGCCGATAAAGCAGCCTTTGCCGATTTTCACCGGCTTGCGTTCGATCAGATCGCTGCCGGAATGGTTTTCCAGCGCCATGTTCGCGAGCCAGCTCGAATGCGTGAACACCAGCGTGTTCAGCCCGATGCTGGTGTGCTCGCCGATTTCCAGCCCGCCGCTGGCGTCGAGGGTCGCGCCCTCGCCGATCCAGCAGTGCTCGCCCATCGTGAGGTTGCCCGGGCTGACGATCTTGACTCGCTCGCGCACCCGGCACGATTCCGGCAGGCCGTAGAACGCGGCCCGCTCGGCGTCGTTCATGTACTGCGAAACGAGGTCGTTCAGGATCATCGGGCGCAGCCGGTTGCTGCGCTCGTCGTCGAAGAACATCAGTTGTCCGCCACCAGTTTCGTGAGCACCCGCAGGTGTTCCTCGGCCACTACGTCCAGTCCGAAGTTGTCCCGGACCATCGAGGCTTCGCGTTCGGCGATGCGCGCGCGCTCCTTCGGATCGTCCAAAAGGGACAGCACGGTGGACGTGACCGCCTCGGAATCGTTCGGCCGCACCAGCAGGATGTTCTCGCCGTTGTGCAGTTCGATGCCGGGGTAGTTGTCCTCGGCGACCGACGCGATGGTCGCCGTACCCGACAGCATCGCCTCGAGCGACGCGGTGCCGCAGCCGCCGTTGAGGTCGTGCGTGACGATGTCCGCGGCCGCGAAGTACGCGGGCACGTCCGCCTTCGGCACCGCGCCGGTGACGATCAGCGCGTCGGAGACGCCCAGTTCCTTGGCCCGCTGCTGGAACGCGTCGTGATACACCCGGCCGACGATCACCACGCGCAGTCCGGGGTGCCGTTCCAGGATCGCGGGCAGCGCCTCGATCAGCGGCAGCCGGTTGCGCAGCGGGATCACGTGTCCGAGCGACACGATCAGCGGCGCGTCCCCGATCTCCAGTTCCGCGCGCACGTCCTTGGTCACCGGCTTGGCGAAATGCCCGGTGTCCACCGCGATCGGGAAGTACTCGGAGTTTTCGTCGCTCGTGCCGTAGCGCTCGACGCAGTAGTCCACGCCGAGCTTGTCGAGAATGACGAAGCGCGGGCGCAGGTACTTCAGCACCGGGTTCACCAGCATCGCGTCGAGCGCCCGGAACACGCGCCCGTACATCTTGTTCTCGCTGATCAGCAGCGTGTGGATGGTCAGCAGAACGGGCAGCTTGCGCCGACGCGCGTAGATGCCGACCATCCAGGACAGGTCGAAGAACTGCCCGTGCAGGTGCACCGCGTCCGGTTTGAACTCGTTCAGCAGCTTCCACAGCCGCCGCCAGTTGCCCGGCCGCATCGACGCGAACGTCATGTCGAAGTCGATCGACAGGCCGAGCTGCGGCATTTTCACCGCGGGGAGGCGCACGACGCGGTATCCGTCGCGCTCCTCTTCCGCCGGCGCGTCACCGTAGGCAGCGGTGATCGCCAGCACTTCGTGTCCGGCAGCCGCGTACTCGGCGGCCAGTGAGGCCGACATGTGCGCGCTCCCGCCCACGCGCGGCGGGAAGAAGTTGTTCACCACCACGATCCGCATGGGCTTTCCTTCGGCCGGGCCCGCAGTGCTCATTACGCATTCCCCTCGGAAGACGCGCCGACGGCGAGGCTCACTCGGAGTCCCGCACCAAGGCGCGCATGCCCTCTTCGACGGTGATCTGCGGCTCCCAGCCGAGCACCTCGCGGGCCCGGGTGATGTCCGCGGCACGGCGGGACACGAGGACGTCGCGCTTGTTGAACACCGGCTCGACGTCGACGCCGACCGCCTCGATCAGGATCTTCGCCAGGGTGGCGATCGAGGTGTCGATGCCGGTGCCGATGTTGATCGGCAGGTTCGACTGCTCCGACTCCAGCGCGGCGACGACGCCCTTGGCGAGGTCGGTCACGTGCACGAAGTCCATCGACTGGTCGCCCGCGCCGTCGATGATCGGCGGCTGGCCGGCGCGCAGGCGCTGGATGAAGTGGTTGATGACCGAGGTGTAGTACGCCTCGATCTTCTGGCCGGGGCCGTACACGTTGAAGAACCGCAGCGCGTTCCAGGACAGGCCCTTGGTGCGCTCGTAGAAGCCGAGCAGGTCCTCGCCCGCGCGCTTGGAGATGCAGTACGGGGTGAGCGGGTTCAGCTTGTCGTCCTCGTGCATCGGCAGCTTCTCCGGCTCGCCGTACACCGAGGCGCTGGAGGCGAACACCAGGCGCTCGACGCCCTCGTCGGCCGCGGCCGCGAAGACGTTGTTGTTGCCGACCATGTTGATGTCGATCGACTCGCCCGGGTCCGCGATCGACTTGTTGATCGACACGGTGGCGAAGTGGATCGCGTGCGTGCAGCCCCGCATGGCCTCGCGGACGCCGACGCCGTAGCGCACGTCCTTCTCGACCAGCTCGACCTTGCCGGTGGCGACGAACTCGTTGACGCGGTCGCGGTCGCCGCGGGTCATGTTGTCGAAGATCCGGACCGTGTAGTCCTTCTCCAGCAGGATCGGGATCACGTGCGAGGCGATGAAACCGCCGGCGCCGGTGAAGAAAACTTTCTTGTCGGACATGGGTTCTCCTCAGGGAGGTCGGCGGGTCAGGAAAGAGCGGACACGGCTTCGCGCACGGTGGTGACCACGCGCTCGACTTCGCTGTCGGTGAGTTCCGCGTGCATCGGGATCGCCAGCTGGCGGCGGAAGGCGTCGGCGGAGACGGGCAGCGGCTGCTGCTCGCCGTACACCGGCTGCAGGTGGGAGGCGTAGGTGCCGAAGTTGCACTGCACGCCCTGCTCGCGGATCCGCAGGGCCAGCGCGTCGCGGCTGATCTCCGGGGCCACCGTCATCAGGTATGCCTGCCACGGGTGCTCGCGGTCCGGGGCCTCGACCGGCACGGTCAGCGCGTCGACGTCCTCGAACGCCTCGTGGTAGCGCTTGGCCACCGAGCGGCGGGCGGCGAGCAGGTCGGGCAGCCGGTCGAGCTGGACGCCCATGATCGCGGCCTGGATGTCCGAGAGCCGGAAGTTCCAGCCGAGCTCGTGGAAGGACGGGATCGGCAGCGTGTCCGAGCCTTCGCGGCTGATCGCCGGCTCGATGCCGTAGGTGTGGATCTTGCGCGCGTGCGAGATCAGGTCCTCGCGGTCCGAGACCAGCGCGCCCCCCTCGCCCGCGGTGATGCCCTTGCGGCCGTGGAAGGAGAACGCGGCCAGGTCGGCGAGGCTGCCCGCCGGGCGGTTGCGGTAGGTCGCGCCCGCGGAGCAGGCGGCGTCCTCGAACAGCCACAGGCCGTGCTTGTCGGCGATGGCGCGGTACTCGTCGAAGTCGCCGGGCTGGCCCGCGACGTCGACGGCGAGGATGCCGACCGTGCGCGGCGTGATGAGCGCTTCGATCGCGGCCGGGTCGGCGCTGAAGATGTCCGGGCGGATGTCGGCGAAGACCGGCTTCGCGCCGGCCTGCAGCACGGCGTGGCCGGTCGCCGGGAAGGTGTAGTCGCCGACGATCACCTCGTCGCCGGGCTGGACGCCAAGCACCTTCAGGCCCAGGAACAGGGCGGAGCCGCAGTTGCTGGTGGTCAGCGCGTGCGCGGTGCCGGTCAGCTGCGCGAACCGCTCCTCGAAGCGACGGCACGCCGGGCCCGCGCCGGCCAGCCAGCCGGAACGGAACACTTCGGCGACGGCTGCGAGCTCTTCGTCGCCGACGGTCGGCTTCCCGAGCAGGACGGGTTCGCCCACTGTAGATCTCCTGTGCATCGGGGTGTCCCGCATTGCGCGGGGTCGCGCCAAAGTGTATAGAAGTCGCGTTTGCCGCCTGTTTCGGGGACAGAACCCACGGGTAAGCACCCGTTCCGGGCATAGGCTCACGGGATGCGGATCGGGGTGCTGGGGGCCGTCGTCGCGTGGGACGGCACGGGCGGGACGGTCGCCGTGGGCGGCCCGCGAGGCCGGGCGCTGCTGGCGTTGCTCGCGGCGGACGCCGGGCGGTTCGTGTCCGCCGAGCGGCTCATCGACGGGCTCTACGGCGAGGAACCGCCGGACGGCGCGGCCAACGCGCTCCAATCACAGGTCTCGCGGCTGCGCAGCGCGCTGAAACTGCCGATCGAACTCACCTCGGCGGGGTACCGCCTCCGGATCGAACCGGACGAAGTGGACGTGCACCGGTTCGAGCGGCTGGCCGGTGAAGGCCGTCGCGAACTGGCCGAGGGCGATCCGACGCGGGCCAGCGACCTGCTCGGCGAGGCGCTCGCGCTGTGGCGCGGACCGGCGTTCGCCGATGTCCCGGCGGTACCGGCGGTAGAGGTCCAGGCCACCCGGCTGACCGAACTGCGGGCCGAGGCGGCCGCCGACCGGGTCGACGCGGAGATCTCGCTCGGCCGCGCCGCCGACGTCCTCGACGAGCTGCGCTCCGCTATCGCCGAGCACCCGCTGCGTGAGCGGCCGCGTGCCCAGCTGGTGCGGGCCTTGCACGCGGCTGGCCGGACCGCCGAGGCACTGGCCGCGTTCGAGGACGCCCGCCGCACGCTCGCCGACGAACTCGGCGCGGACCCTGGTCCAGACCTCACCGAGGCGCATCTGGCCGCTTTGCGCGGCGAGTCAGCGAACGCCGCGACACCGTTGCCGGCGCAGCTCACCAGTTTCGTCGGGCGGGACAGCGAACTGCGGCAGGTCGCCGATCTCCTGCGGCAGGCCCGGCTCGTCACGCTGCTCGGTCCGGGCGGGACCGGGAAGACCCGGCTGGCCATCGAAGCCGCGGCGGACGCGGGACCGTGCGTCTTCGTGGAGCTGGCCCCGCACGTCGCGGACGACGTTCCGCAGGCCGTCCTCACCGCGCTCGGCCTGCGCGAGGGAGCCCGCGGTCGCCAGGACCCCGTCGACCGCCTTGTCTCGGCCTTGCGCGATCAGGCGACGTTGCTGGTGCTGGACAACTGCGAACACGTCATCGCCGCAGCCGCGAGATTGGTCGCGCAGCTGCTGCTCGCCTGCCCCGGGCTGCGTGTGCTGGCGACGAGCCGGGAACCGCTTGGCATCACCGGCGAGCAGCTCGCGCCGGTCCCTCGGCTCGCCGTTCCGCCGCCGGGCGCTGAGTCGGTTGAGACCTACCCCGCGGTCCGGCTGTTCCTCGACCGCGCCCGGGCGAGCGACCCCGCCTTCCGGCTGACCGACGAAACGACGGCCGACGTCGTCCGGATCTGCACCGCGCTCGACGGCCTTCCCCTCGCGCTGGAACTGGCCGCTGCCCGCGTACGCACGCTGCCGGTCGCCGACATCGCCGCGCGGCTCGACGACCGCTTCCAACTGCTGGCCCGCGGCAGCCGCACCGCCGACGAGCGGCACCAGTCGCTTCGCGGCGTCGTGGAATGGAGCTGGGATCTCCTCGATGACGACGAACGCCGCCTCGCCCGCCGGCTGACCGTCTTCACCGGCGGCGCGACGCTCGCGTACGCCGAGCAGGTGTGCGACGCCCCCGTCGACCTACTCCCCGAACTCGCCGACAAGTCGCTCGTCGAACCGTCTAGCGGGCGCTACCGAATGCTGGAGACGATCCGCGCGTTCTGCGCGGAAAAGCTCGACGCCGCAGGCGAGACCGAACGCTTCCGGCACACACACGCGCAGGTTTTCCTGCGGCTCGTCGAGGAAGCCGACCCGAAGCTGCGTACCGCGGAACAGCTGGACTGGCTGCGGAAAATCGACGCTGAGTACGACAACATCGTGGCCGCGCTCCGGTGGTCGGCCGCGGCAGATCCGGCGACGGCCTTGCGGATCGCTACCGCGCTGTCGATGTATTGGTGGCTGCGCGGACGACGTTACGAAGGCGCGGCGCTGTCGATGGAAGTCGTGCGCCACTGCCAAGCGGAGCCGCCGGAGGGACACCGCGAGCAATTCCTCATGTGCTTGCTGACCGCGATGGCTGGCGCCCCGGAGGCGGCCGAGACGGCGAACTATCGGTCCTATGTGGAGCAATACCTAGTAGACAGTTCGTGGGCCCCGGAGCATCCGATGATGCTCATGCTGTCCGGCGTCGTGCTCGGACCGCCGGAGGACGACGACGCGCGGCTCCGGCTGTCCGGGCTCGAAAATCATCCCGATCCGTGGCTCACCGCGCTCGTGCCGATGGGCGACGGTCTGCGCTCGATGCTCGCCGGCGAACTCGACGAAGCCGAACGCGGTCTGCGAGAAGGCGAAGCGCGCTACCGGGCTCTCGGCGAACGCTGGGGGCTCTCGATGGCGCTCGACCACCTGTCGCAGCTGCTGGTGTTGCGCGGCCGTCACGAGGAAGCGCTCGCCGCGATGACCGAGTCCCTGTCGCTCATGCAGACGCTCGGCGCGACCGACGACTACGCGGACCTGCTGTGCCGTCGCGGCGACAGCCGCGCGTTGCGCGGCGACCTCGCGGGCGCGAAGGCCGACTACCAGCGGACCATCGAACTGGCCCACCGCACCGGGATGCCCGAGACGCGAGGCAGCGGTCATGTCGGCCTGTCCGGTGTCGCCCGCCGCTCCGGAGATCTGGCCGGCGCGCGGGCCCTCGCCGAGCAGGCGCTCGCTGAATGCACGGCGGACTCGTTCTCGGCCGCCATCGTGCGGGCCGCCGCGTCGATCGCGCTCGGCTGGATCGACGTGGCCGAACACCGCCCCGAGGATGCCCGGGGGCGGATGCGGCTCGGCGTCGAAACGGCGCACCGCTGGCACGACCACGGGTCACTGGCCACCGCGTTCGAGGGCGTCGCCGGGGTCTTCGCCGAGGAGGGCCGGTTCGCCGACGCCGCCGCCTTGCTCGGCGCGGCCGCCGCGGTGCGCGGGGCCGCCGTGCCCGGCCAGCACGATGTCGCGCAGGTCACCGCAGCCGCGGAGAAGGCGCTCGGACCGGACGGGTTCACCGCCGCGTACACCGCCGGTAAGCAGCTAGAACCGCATCGCCGCCTCGCGTTGGCCGGATTGTCCCCGGTTCAGTGAACGGGTACCACGCCGTCGGGGGGTACGCAGCGCCGCAGGAGAGCGCGTAGCCTTCCCTGCCGTGCGGAACGTAGTTGTGATCGGTGGGGGAATCGTCGGGCTGTCGGTCGCTTGGGAGCTGTCCCAGCGCGGCCAGGACGTGACGGTGCTCGAAAAGGAAGCTCGCTGGGCGGCGCACCAGACCGGGCACAACTCCAATGTCGTGCACGCCGGGCTCTACTACAAGCCCGGCTCGTTCAAGGCGCGGATGTCGGTTGGCGGCAACCGGTCCATTGTGGATTTCGCCAGGCAGTACGGGGTGCCCGTACAGGTGTGCGGCAAGCTCGTCGTGGCGACGCGCGAGGAGGAGATCCCCGCGCTGGACACGCTCGCCGAACGGGCCGAGGCCAACGGCGTGCCCGCCAAGCGGATCACCCCCGCGGAGGCCCGCGAGTACGAACCGGAGGTGTCCTGTGTCGCCGCGCTGCGCGTCGAGTCGACCGGGATCATCGACTTCCCCGCGGTGTGCGCGGCGCTCGTGCGACTGCTCGACGAGGCGGACGCGGACCTGCGGCTGAACACCCCCGCGCTGGGCATCCGCCCGGCTCGCGGCGGCGGCGTCGAGGTGGCCACCGGCTCCGAGGTGCTGCACGCGGACGCGCTGGTCAACTGCGCCGGCCTGCACGCCGACCGCGTCGCCGAAATGGCGGGCATCACACCGAGCGCGCGCATCGTGCCGTTCCGCGGCGAGTATTACGAGCTGAAGCCGGAGCGCCGCCACCTCGTGCGCGGCCTGATCTACCCGGTGCCGGACCCGACGCTGCCGTTCCTCGGCGTGCACCTGACCCGCATGCTGGACGGCAGCGTCCACGCGGGCCCCAACGCCGTGCTCGCGCTGCGCCGCGAGGGCTACCGCTGGGCGGACGTGTCGGTGAAGGATCTCGCCGACGTCGCCCGCTTCCCCGGCGCGTGGAAGCTCGCGCGCAAGTACGCGTACCCGACCGGTCTCGAAGAGGTGCTGCGGTCGTTCTCGAAGAAGCGGTTCGCCGCCAGCCTCGCGCAGCTCGTGCCCGCGGTGACCGAGGACGACATCGTGCGCCACGGTTCCGGTGTCCGGGCGCAGGCGCTGCGCCCGGACGGTTCATTGGTCGACGACTTCCTCATCGAGTCCACAAAGGACCAGGTGCACGTGCTCAACGCGCCGAGCCCGGCGGCGACGAGCGCGCTGGAGATCGCCAAGTACATCGCCGACCGGGTGACCGACTGAGCCGTCCTCGTCAGTCCGATGTAGACGGTTCAGGAAGGCAGATTCCCCGACACCATCGGGATTCCGGCCTTGATCGCGTCGCACGCCTTGGTCTTGTCGGCCAGCTGCCCGCTAACGATCTGGATCGAGGCGGTGTCCGAAACCGGGAGCCCGGCCGCGCAGATCACGCCGCCGGAATCGTTGAAGTTCGGGAACAGCGACCACTTCTTGCCGTTCACATCGATCTGCTCGGTCGGCGCGACCTCCATGCCGGGCCAGCGTTTCAACGGCACGTCCGGCCCGACCCAGACCTCGAACGGCTTCTGCCCGCCGTCTCCGTCGGTGTCCTTCCACAGGCAGTAGGTCACGTTCGGCGAGATGACCTTGGAACTGTCCAGTTCGCCGTTCGGCGCCATTTTCAGTTGCTGCGCCTGCTCCGGCTTCAGCAGCTGGCACGGATTGACCGACGCGAGCGGCCCGGTCGGCGCGGTGCCCTCCGGCGGCGTGCTCGGCGCGATCGACGGTGCGGGCTGCCCGCCCGGCAGATGCGCGGCGACCTGCGGGATGACCTTCTTCGTGCGCTCGCACGCCTGCGCGTCGTCCGGATAGGACACGCTCACGAAGGCGAACGACTTGGGCCCGAGCGTCGTGTACAGATCGCAGCTGCCGCCCATGAACCCGGCGTAGCGCGTCCACGCGAATCCGCCTAGCTGTACCGGGTCGGCCTTCTTGAGGGCGCCCTGGAGGTAGTCGTCGAGGCTCAGATCCACCGACCAGCCGACGGACATGACCACCGTGTGCTCGGTGTCCGTCGCGGTCCACAGGCACATCGCGGGCGCGCGCTGTTCCTTGCTCGCCTTCACCGCCCTGCCCTGCGGCTTGTAGCCAAGCCCGGCGAGCTGCTTCGCGTCGAGAAGCTGGCACGGCTCGACGACCGGCGTGACCGGCCCCTGCCCCGGCACCGGCGAAGCCACGCCGCTCACCTGCTGCGTGCACCCGGCGAGCAGCATCGCGACCGCCGCCAGGGCGACCGCCGCTTGTTTGAACCTCATCGGCTGTTTCCTCCTCCGCCGAGCACCCTACTGACCAGCGGGGTTCCGCACCTGCGGAACCGGAAGGAACAACCCGGCGATCACGGTTTCGGCACTGCTCGGCGCACGACGGCCGCGGACACCCCGGACGCCACCACGACCACCGCGGCAGCGGCGATCGCGATGGCCATCGTGGCGGCGCTCACCTGCGGCCGGAAGGGATGCGAGTTCGGCACCAGCAGCACCACGCCGGAGCCGATCACCGCGAGCAGCAGCCCGAACAGCCAGATCCGCAACGAGCCTTGGCGAAGCGTCGCGAGAAACTGAGTGTCCGCGGACTGGAACAGCGGGCGCCGATCCCGCCCACGGACCAGCATGACCCCGTTGACGACGAGGCAGAACGCCGCGCCGCCGATCGAGATCAGCCCGAACCGGAACGACGCGTGCGTCCCTTTTTCCGCGGCGAAGAGCAGCCAGCCCGCGACCGCGAGCGCGGCGAAAGCCAGCGCATAGTCCACTGTGGCCAGCACACCGGCCTTGCGCAGAGCGGGAATCAGGGCTCTGTCGGATTCCATCTGAGGTTGTCTCGCCTTCGCGAAGTTCAGCGCTTGACCGGCTCCAGCACCTCGAGCCCGCCGAGGAACGGCCGCAGCGCGACCGGCACCCGGACCGAACCGTCGGGCTGCTGGTGGTTCTCCACGATCGCGACGATCCAGCGCGTGGTCGCCAGCGTGCCGTTCAGCGTGGCGGCCGTCTGCGGTTTGCCGTTCTCGTCGCGGTAGCGGACCGACAGCCGCCGCGCCTGGAACGTGGTGCAGTTGGACGTCGAAGTCAGCTCGCGGTAGGTCTCCTGCGTCGGGACCCACGCCTCGCAGTCGAACTTGCGGTAGGCGGACGTGCCGAGGTCGCCGGTCGCGGTGTCGATGACCCGGTACGGGACCTCGATCGCGGCGAGCATGTCCTCTTCCCAGCCCAGCAGCCGTTCGTGCTCGGCCTCGGCGTCCTCCGGCTTGGCGAAGACGAACATCTCGACCTTGTCGAACTGGTGCACCCGGATGATGCCGCGGGTGTCCTTGCCGTACGACCCGGCCTCGCGGCGGTAGCACGACGACCAGCCCGCGTAGCGGCGCGGACCGGCGGCGAGGTCGAGGATCTCGTCCGAGTGGTAGCCCGCGAGCGGCACCTCCGACGTGCCAACGAGGTACAGGTCGTCGTCGCGCAGCCGGTACACCTCCGACGAGTGCGCGCCGAGGAAGCCGGTGCCGGCCATGATCTCCGGGCGGACCAGCGACGGCGTGATCATCGGCGTGAAGCCGTTCGCCGTCGCGCGTGCCACGGCCATGTTCAGCAGCGCGAGCTGCAGCTGCGCGCCGACGCCGGACAGGAAGTAGAACCGCGAGCCCGACACCTTCGCGCCGCGCTCCATGTCGAGCGCGCCGAGGCCTTCCATCAGGTCGAGGTGATCGCGCGGGGCGAAGTCGAACGACGGCACCTCGCCGACGGTCTTCAGCACGGCGAAGTCGTCCTCGCCGCCGATCGGCGCGTCCGGGTGCACCAGGTTCGGCAGGATCCGGAACAGCTTGTCGAACTCTTCGGACGCCTCGTTCTGCTCGACCTCCGCGGCCTTGACCTGCGCCGACAGGTCCTTGGCCCGGGCGAGCAAGGCGGGCTTGTCCTCGGCGGAGGCCTTCGGCACCTGCTTGGACACGGACTTCTGCTCGGCCCGCAGTTTGTCGGCGGTGGCGATCGCAGAGCGGCGGCGCGTGTCGAGGTCGAGCAGCTTGTCGACCACTCCCTCGTCCTCGCCACGGGCACGCTGCGACGCGCGCACGGCTTCCGGGTCTTCGCGCAGAGTCCTGGGGTCAATCACGGACAGAAGGGTAGTCGCAGGCCAGCCACGACTTCGACGCGGTTTCCCGTACACACTGTGCGGGGCACTGAAGACAACCCGACAGTCTGATCGTTGTCGCCCGTTTCCCGCGCTCCCCATACTCGCTAGAACCCGGAGCGGAGGGAACTCACATGACCGACGACCTGCTCGCGCGCCACCGCGCGGTGCTCCCGTCCTGGATGTCCCTGCTGTACGACGAGCCGATCGAAATCGTGCACGCGCAGGATCGCCGTCTGACCGATTCCGCCGGCCGCACCTACCTCGACTTCTTCGCGGGCGTGCTCACCAACGCCATGGGCTACGACGTCCCCGCGATCAGCGACGCCGTCCGCAAGCAACTGGACACCGGTGTCCTGCACACCTCGACGCTCTACCTGATCCGCTCGCAGGTCGAACTGGCCGAGCGGATCGCGGAACGCTCCGGCATCCCGGACGCCAAGGTGTTCTTCACCAACTCCGGCAGCGAGGCCAACGACACCGCGCTGATGCTCGCCACCCAGTACCGCCGCAGCAACCAGGTGCTGGCGATGCGGAACTCCTACCACGGCCGGTCGTTCGGCACGGTCGCGATCACTGGCAACCGCGGCTGGTCCGCGTCCTCGCTGAGCCCGATCAAGGTCAACTACGTCCACGGCGGCTACCGCTATCGCAGCCCCTTCCGCGACCTGCCCGACACCGCTTACATCGACGCCTGCGTCGCCGACCTGGTGGAACTCCTCGAGACCGCCACCGCGGGCGACGTCGCCTGCCTGATCGCGGAGCCGATCCAGGGCGTAGGCGGCTTCAGCTCCCCGCCGGACGGCCTGTTCAAGGCGATGAAGGAAGTCCTGGACGAGCACGGCATCCTGTTCATCTCCGACGAGGTCCAGACCGGCTGGGGCCGCACCGGCGACCACTACTGGGGCATCCAGGCGCACGACGTGGTCCCGGACATGATGACCTTCGCCAAGGGACTGGGAAACGGCCTGGCCGTAGGCGGTGTGGTCGCTCGCGGCGACGTCATGGACTGCTTCCAGGCGGAGTCCTTCTCTACCTTCGGCGGCAATCCAGTCTCCATGCAAGGCGCGCTGGCCGTCCTGGACTACATCGACGAGCACGACCTGCAAGCCAACTGCAAAGCCCGAGGCGACCAGTTGATGCGTGGCCTGCGCGCGGCGAACAGCCCCTTCGTCGGCGAAGTCCGCGGCAAGGGCTTGATGATCGGCGTAGAACTCGTCGAACCCGGCACCACGACGCCGAATACCGTTGCCGCCAAGCAAATGCTGGAAGAAACGAAAAAGCGCGGCCTGCTCATCGGAAAGGGCGGCCTGCACAAGAACGTCCTGCGCATCGGGCCGCCGATGACGCTGACTGAAGCCGAAGCCGCCGAGGGGCTGCAGATCCTGGTCGACTCGCTGGCCGCCCTGTCCTGACCCCTTGTGAGTGCCTATGCCGGTTCTAACCGGCGTAGGCACTCACAAGGTCAGCGGCGGACGAACCGCGCCACGTGCTCGGCGAGAACCTCCCCCGCGTCCTCCTGCAGAAAGTGCCCGGCCCCGGCCACCGTCGGGTGGTCCAGTCCAGTCGCCCCGCGCATCGACCGCTGCAGAATCGGCCCCATCGCCCCAGTAATCGGATCCCCGTCCGAAAACGCGCACAAGAACGGCACGTCCAGCTCAGTCAACGTCGCCCACGCCGCCCGGTTCGCCTCCGACGCCGGGTCATCCGGCCGAGTAGGCACCAATCCCGGCATCGCCCGCGGTCCAGCCTTGTACATCTCATTCGGGAACGGCGCGTCGTAAGCCGCCCGAATCTCTTCCGACAGCGGCGTCTGGCACCCGGCCTGCACGCACCGCCCGACGTCCAGAATCTGCGCGCCCTCCACGGCCTCCCGGAACTTGTGCCACACCGGAGGCATGTCCACATCCCCGGTAGGCAACCCGGTATTGGCCGCCACTACCCCGGCGAACCGCCCCGGGTGCTCGGCCACCAGGCGCAGCCCGATCAACCCGCCCCAGTCCTGCCCGACGACCGTGACCCCTTCGAGCCCGAGGACGTCGAACGAGAACCGGCGCATCCACTCCACGTGCCGTGCGTAGCTGTGGTCGACGATCTCCGCGGGCTTGTCCGACCGGCCGAACCCGACCAGGTCCGGGGCGATCGCCCGCAGCCCGGCGTCGGCCAGCACCGGAAGCATCTTCCGGTAGAGGAACGACCAGCTCGGCTCGCCGTGCAGCAGCAGGACGGGCGGGCCGTCCGCGGGCCCGGCCTCGATGTAGCCGACTCTGATCAGCCCGCCGTCCGGGTCGGACAGGTCGGTGTACTGAGGTTCGAAGGCGAAATCGGGCAGGTCCGCGAACCGGTCTTCCGGCGTCCTGAGGAGTCGCACGGGTCCCACGTTAGTGGGAACGGGACCGCGCGGCAGTGCGCGAACGCTACGAAATCGCTACCGCGACGACCAGCCCGAGCCCCAGGTGCGCCGCCGCGACGACGACGCTCGCCGGCGCGAACTTCTCGCTCTGGATCGTGGACCCGACGTCGATCCGGGTCGCCCACTCCAGCAGCCGCACCGCCAGCACCTGGACGATGACCCCGATCAGGCCGTAGACCAGCGAGGTGATGAGCCCGGCGGTCAGATCGCTCGCGGAGCTGTAGATCGCCACGACGACGATGAACGCCATCGACAGCAGCCCGGAGGCGGTCACGATCACCGCGTTCGGCAGCCCGCGGGTGACGAGCTTCGACAGCTTGCCCGGCGTGGTGAAGTCGATCGCGTAGAAACCGGCGAACATCAGCAGCAGGCCGACGATGCCGTACAGCAGGATCGCGCCGATACCGCGCACGAGGTCGGAACCGAACGTTGCGGGCAACGCGAGCGTCGAGGTCACGGGGTCTCCCTGGATGGCCAATTCAGCCAGTTGAATCGGACATCCAGGGTTGTATCACGACTCCGGGATCCGGTGCGGCACAAACGCCGCGCCGTCGTCGGTGACGAGTCCGCTGGTCTCCCGGATGCCGAGGCCAGCCGCGGAGTCGCCGACGATCCACGCACCGAGCGCGGGCCGGTACCCGTCGAACTCGGGCAGCGGGTCGAACGCCTGGTAGACGTAGCCTTCCGCGCCGTAGACGCCGTCCGTCTGCGTCTCGTACCCGGTGGCCACGATCTGCACGTTCGCGCCCTCGCGGCCGAGCTTGGGCTTGCGCACGTACTCGGTGAGCAGGCCGGGGTCGTCGGCGAACGCGGGCAGCAGGTTCGGATGCCCGGGGTAGTTCTCCCACAGCACGGCGAGCAGCGTCTTGTTCGACAGCAGCATCTTCCACAGCGGTTCGACCCACAGCGTGCGCGGCATGGTCTCCACCGCGAACTTGCCGAACTCCTCGTCGACCACCCATTCCCACGGGTACAGCTTCACCACCGTGGACATCTGCGCCTCGGCGAGATCGACGAACCGCTTGAGCACCGGGTCCCAGCCGATCTCCTCGATCGCGAGCCCGACCGTGTCGAGCCCGGCCTCGGCCGCGGTCTCTTGCAGGTACGCCGTGGTGACGTGGTCCTCGCCGCTCGGATCGGCTGCGGACCAGGTGAAATGCAGTTCGTTCGACGGCAGCTTGCCGCCGATCTCCTCCCAGCGTTCGACCAGCTTCTCGTGGATCGAGTTCCACTGGTCGTCCTCGGGGAAGACGTCGGTCTTCCAGTGCCACTGCAGCAGCGACGCCTCCAGCAGCGTGGTCGGCGTGTCCGCGTTGTACTCCAGCAGCTTGGCCGGCGATTTGCCGTCGTAGCGCAGGTCGAAGCGGCCGTAGACGTGCGGGTCCTGGCGCTTCCACGACTCCGCGATGTGCGGCCACACCCACTCCGGGATGCCGAAGCGCTGGTACTGCTCGGTGGTCACGACGTTGTCGACGGCCTCCAGGCACATCGAATGCAGCAGTTCGACGTCCGCCTCGAGCGAGAGCACCTCGTCCATGTCGAAGACGTAGTGCACCGATTCGTCCCAGTACGGCCGGGGCTTGCCGGTGCCGTCGCGCGCCGGGGTGCCGTAGACCAGGCCCTGCTCTTCGACGATCCGCTGCCAGTCGCGGCGCGGTTCCCGCCGGTCCCGATACACCTATGAGCCTCCGCTCTTCCCGGTCCCGCCGAAGCTGCTGCCGCTCTTGCCGCTGATGCCGAACCCGCCGCGCTGGACGCTGGTACCCGACTTGGTCGTGACGTTGGTGTTGCCCGACGGCGCGGTGTAACTGCCGCCGGACACGTGCTGGCCGATGTTGCCGGTGCCGCCGTAGTTGTAGCGGTACTGGCTGTACCCGCCCCCCGGTAGCGGGATGATCCAGAACCCGCCGCTGTAGTGCCCGTGGTTGGCGACCGCGTAGTCCTCAGAGCAGTACTTGTCGTCCTGGATGACCCCGTCGGACGAGACGCAGGACGCGGTCATCTCGGAGGGCTTCGCGATCGTGTAGAACGTCGCGACGAGCCCGACGAGTCCGACGGTGACGCCGCTCCCGATCAGGATCTTGCGTTTCGTGGCCGCCTTCGCGTCGGCCGCCTCCCGTGCCGCGACGGCTGCCTGCCGTTCGCGTTCCTGGTCGGCGATGGCCTGCTTGCGGGCCCGTTGTTCGGCCACCGAGGGCTGCCGCGGCTGCGTGTTCGCGTCCTGGAAACGCATCGAACCCGGCTTCTTCGGCTCCTCGGGCGGCTGCACGCCGCTGTTGTCGTCCTGCGTCATGTGCGCTCCGTAATCCCCCAGCACTGCAAACCCCGCGTTCCACCCTAATCGACCCGGCACACGCGCGGTTCATGCGGCGCGGGCATCATAGGTATCGATGTCTCAACGCTCGGAGCGGTTCCCTTCGCGCATGCAGACCCTGACCACCCGCGTGGTGATGGCCGGGGTGTTCCTCGGCGCGGTCATCGCGCTGGCCCTGAGCGTCGCCTTCTCCTGGACCGACACGCTCGCCGGAGGCGCGGGCGGCGGCGAGGGCAAGCTCAGCGAGGCCGCCCAGCAGGCGTTCCACTCGCCGCCGGGCACCTGCCTGACCTGGAGTGCCAAGGACGCCTCCGACGCGCACCAGGTGCCGTGCACGCAGCCGCACCTGTTCGAGGTCACCACGGTGGTCGACATCGGCGCGAAGTACCCGCAGCAGGCTCCGTTCCCGAGCCTCGACCAGTGGCAGGACATCGCGCAGCAGCAGTGCAACGCCGACGTGCGGCCGTATCTCGGCCACCCGCTCGACCCGTACGGCAAGCTCACCACCAACCTGCTGCGGCCCACGTCGGCGCAGTGGTCGCAGGGCGATCGGCAGTTGCGCTGCGGCCTGCAGTTCGCCGGTCCCGGCGGAACGCTGCAGCCCACCACCGGCGCGGCGAAGACCCAGGACCAGTCGATGGTGTGGGCCCCGGGCACCTGCCTCGCGCTCGCGGGCAAGGGCGTCGGCGACCCGATCGACTGCGGCAAGCCGCACTCCTACGAGATCATCGCGACGCTCGACCTCGCCTCGCACTTCAAGGACGGCTACCCCAAGCTGGACGACCAGAAGACCTGGCTGGACACCGAGTGCAACAAGGCCGCGAAGGAGTACACCGGCAGCGCCGACCTGTCGGCGAAGAAGCTCACGCTGGGCTGGGACTCGCGCGAGCAGGAGAGCTGGGACGCCGGGTCCACCAAGGTCAACTGCAAGGTCGCGGCCACGCTGCAGGACGGCAGCGGATTCCAGGCGGTCACCGGCAGTGTGAAGAGCGGGGCGGCGAATTCCTCCGGCCAGCAGCAGAGCCCGCCGCCCAGTTCCAGCTCCGGTTCCGGCGGAGGCAACTGAGCCGTGCCCGTCGAGATGAGCTTGGCGCGGTTCGAGGAACTCGTCTCCGACGCGCTCGACCAGGTGCCCGCGGAGTTCGCCGCGGCGATGGACAACGTCGTGGTGCTGGTCGAGGACTTCAACGAGGAAGCACCGGACATCCTCGGGCTCTATCACGGCATCGCGCTCACCGAGCGCACCAGTCACTACAGCGGGGCGCTGCCGGACCGGATCTCGATCTACCGCGAGCCGATCCTCGACATCTGCGACACCGAGGACGACGTCGTCGAGGAAGTGCTGATCACCGTGCTGCACGAACTCGGCCACCACTTCGGCATCGACGACGAGCGGCTGCACGAACTCGGCTGGGGCTGATTCCGGCGGAACTCCGCCGGACCGTTGCTCTTCCCTGATCACCACCGCGCGGCGACCGCGGAAACCACCGAAGGTCACCAAAGCGTCACAGAACGCCGCCGCGCTCCCTAGACTGGCCTCACCAGGGCGTTTCCTTTCCTCGTGAGGTGGTTCGTGTCGCATCGGCAGACGGACGGCCGGCTGCGCTGGCTGCTCGCTTCGAGCGGCACGTCGAACCTCGCCGACGGCATCGCCAAGGTCGCTTTCCCGCTCCTGGCCACCAAGCTCACCCATGATCCGGTCGAGATCGCCGCGCTGTCGGCCGTGCAGTTCCTGCCGTGGCTGCTGTTCGCGATCCCGGCGGGCACACTCGTCGACCGGATCGACCGCAAGAAAGCGATGATCGCCGCGAACGCGATGCGCGCGCTCGTGGTCGCCGTGGTCACCGCGCTGCTCACGTTCGGCACGATGGAGATCTGGACGATCTACGTCGCGTCGCTGCTCGTGGGCATCGCGGAAACGGTCGCGGAGAGCGCGGCGAACGTCCTGCCGCCCGCGCTGGTCGAGGCGGACCGGCTGGAGAACGCCAACAGCAAGCTGCAGGCCTGCGAAATCGTCGGCCAGACGTTCCTCGGCGGACCGGTCGGCAGCGCGACCTTCGCGATGTTCGCGGTCTTCCCGTTCCTGCTCTCGTCGGTCGGGTTCGCGGTCGGCGCCGCGGTGCTGCTGGGCATGGCGGGCAGCTACCGGCCGCGGCAGGAAACCAAGTCGCACATCCGGGCGGATTTCGCGGACGGTTTCCGCTGGCTGCGCCGGCATTCTCTGCTGCTGCGGCTGCTCGCGATCGCCGGCCTGCTCAGCCTGATCAGCGAGCTGGCTCAGGCACAGCTTGTGCTCTACGCACTGGAAGACCTGCATTTGTCCGACGCCACCTTCGGCGCTTTCGCGTTCGTCGGCGGAGCTGGCGGCCTGCTCGGGGCCGGGCTGACACCGCGGCTGGTCCGGCGCATCGGACGGCGGGCGGTCCTGGTCGGCGGGGTGTTGTTCTGTGCACTTGGCTTCGGCGGAATGGGCCTCATCCGCCAGCCGGTCGTGTCCGCGGTGCTGTTCGGCGTGTTCGCGGCGGCGGTGGTGGCGGTGAACGTGGTGCTCGCGACCGCGCGCCACACGCTCGTGCCGGGCGAACTGCTCGGCCGCGTGCTCGGGGTCTGGCGCACCGTCGTCTGGGGCGCGATCCCGCTCGGCGCGCTGCTCGGCGGATTGCTCACCAAGCTGCTGGGTTCGGCTGGCGACACTTTCGCCGCGTCCGGCCTTCTGCTGCTGTTCGTGACCGGCTATGCACTGTTCGCGCTGCGCGGGCACCCGCTCGATGACAAAACGGCCTCGACCGGCGACGGAGTCCGTTCGCAGCAGTGATCCGGCGCGGTTTTGGTGCTGAAATAGCACCTCACCCCGGCCGCCCGGAGGTACGTGATGACCGCTCTCGACACTCCGCCGCTGCCGGACGACGACCGCGACACCGAGCTGGAATCACCGCCGCCCGCCTCCCGCCGGCCGCTCGTCATCGCCGCCGTCGCCGGATTCGTGCTCGGCGGATGCCTGCTCGGGTTGCTGTGGGGGCTGTCCGGCCAGCGCGCCGGAGCGAATGTCGACGCCGCGGCCGCCTGCGCCGCGTTCGCCCGCGCCGGGCACATCCCGGACACCACCGGCGGCGTCGACGCGGCGCAGTTCACCCGCATGTCCGACGACTCGGTGCACCGCGTCACCGGCGCGATGGAGCTGGCCAAGGCGGCAGCGACCTTCGACGGCAACTACCAGCCGCTGGCCAAAGCCCTCGACGCGGTGAACAAGATGGTGCTCAGCAGCCGCTTCGACAACCGCGACGGACAGGCCGCGGTCGTCCAGGTGGAACAACTCTGCGCGCGGGGCTGACCCCACGCGCAGAGCGTTCCGTCAGGCCTTGTGCACGGTCTTCACGCCGAGTTGCTTGCCCGGGATGTTCGTGCCCGCGCAGCCGAGGCCGTCGAGCGGCACGAACTTGGACGCGGTCTCCTGCGGCAGGTACACGCGCAGGCCCTTGACCGGCGTCGGCTTGCAGGCCGCCGGGTCGAAGTTGCGCACCTGGGCGAACTGCACGTCGGCCGCGGCGGTCTGGCCGGGAGCCAGCTTCACCGGCGCGCCCTTGGTGCCGTCGCGCTGCGCGGGCTGGCCGATCTGGGTGCCGTTCTCGCCGCCGACGTAGGACACGCCAGGGAAGCCCTGGATGGTGCACGGCTTGCCGCTGGTGTTCTTGATCAGCAGCGACCGGTACTCCGAGCCCGCGCCGGCGTCGCCGCCGCCAAGGGACAGGGACACGTCGGCGGCCTTGCACAGGCCGTTGTCAGCGGGTGGTTTCTCGGCCGGCGCCGTGCCACCGCTCGGGGCGGACGACGACGCGGAAGACGGAGCGGACGACGCGGCGGACGAAGCCGACGACATCGGGCTGCTCGACGGGGTGTCCGAACTCGCCGGGCCGCTCGCGGCGGGTGCGCCCTGGCCGCACGCGGAAAGCAGCAGCGCCCCCGACGCGCCCACTGCGGACAGGAAGACCAGGGAAATCCACGGTTTCTTCGTGTTTGCCATCTCACTCGCCTCGCTGTGCTGGTGAACGCCTAACTGGGTGAAACCTTCATCCGGAGGACGTGCCAGGTCCGGACGGGGTTGCTCCGCATCCGGTGAGTTCCCCACCGGACCCGGCTTCACGCAGCGTTTCCCCGCACGAGTGACCAACCGCTCACGAAAGGCGGGTATCGACCCAGCGGAGGCACTCCCATCCGTGGTCCCTGGCTACCAGTTCGACGAACTTCGTGTTCGGGATCAAGGCCTCGTTCGCCAGTTCGGCGGGCACGTTCGAGGCCAGCCATTCTCCGGCGAGCCGGATCGCGCCGCCGTGGCTGACCAGCACGACCGCTCCGTCCGGCGAGGTTTCCTCGTGCTTGGCGCGCAGTTCGTTCGCCGCGCCGAGCATCCGGTCGCGCACCTGCGTACCGGTCTCGCCGCCGGGGATCGGGACCTCGAGGTCGCCTTCGGTCCAGGCCTTCACCACGCGCAGGTAGACGCCGATCGAGTCCATGTCGGTGGTGCCCTCGAGATCGCCGGCGTCGACCTCCTTGACGCCCTCGATCACCTGCACGTCGAACCCGAACGCCTCGGCCAGCGGGGCCGCGGTCTGCTGCGCACGCACCGCTTCCGACGCGTACACCGCCACGATCGGCTCGGCCTTCAGCTGTTCGGCGAGCGCCGCGGCCTGCTCGCGGCCCAGTTCGGTGAGCGGCGGACCGGGCAACGCGGTGTCCAGCGCGCGGCGGACGTTGCCTTCGGTTTGCCCGTGCCGGACCAGCAGCAGCCTCACGCGCCCTCTCCCTTCAAAACCGCGTCGACCCACGCCTGCGCGTCGAGGAAATCCTGGTTCCCCGCGCCCTCCTCGATGGTGGCCGCGACCTCGTCCGCTCGCGGGTGCGAACCGAGAAAGCGCAGGTGACAGCGGCGGCGCAGAGCGGTCATCGCGTCGATGATCCGGGGTTCGGCGACATGGCCCTCGAAGTCGATGAAGAACCGGTATTCGCCGAAGTTGCTGCGGGTCGGCCGGGCGTCGATCCGGGTCAGGTTGATCCCGCGGCCGGCCAGTTCGACCAGCAGATCGGACAGCGTCCCGGTGCGGTTGACCGCGGCCGCGACGATCGACGTGCGGTCGGCGCCGGTGGGTGCGGGCAGTTCGCCGGGGCGGCGCACCATCAGGAACCGGGTCTGCGCGTCGCGGACGTCGGCGACGCCGGTCGCCAGTTCCTCCAGCGGATAGTGCTCGATCGCGACCGGCGCGGACACTGCCGCGTCGAAATCGCCCTCGACCACGCCGACCGCCGCCGCCGCGGTGGACGACGAGGCGACCGGGGTCGCGTCCGGCAGGTTCGTCTCCAGCCATTCACGCACCTGCGCGAGCGCGTGCGGATGGCTCGCGACGGTGCGGATTTCACCGCTGCCCGGCCGTTTGAGCACGCTGAAGTGGATGGGCAGGATCGTCTCGGCCGTGGCGACGAGCGGGTCCCCGTCGCTGAGCCCGTCGAGCGTCGTGGGCACCACGCCCTCGACGGAGTTCTCGATGGGCACGCACGCGGCGTCCGCGGCTCCGTCGCGGACGGCTTGCAGCGCCAGCCGGACGGTCTCGTAGGGGGTCAGGTCCTCGCCCGGCGCGAGCGCGCGGGCGGCCTGCTCGGTGAACGTGCCCTGAGGGCCGAAATACGCGATCCGCAACACGAAGGTCAGGCTAGCGACCACGGGCGTGGCGCTTTTCACTCGGACAGCCGGTGGCTAAACCGGTTACGCCGGGTGGCGTTTTTTGCCATGCTGGAACGGTGACCGCCGACTCAGGCACACACGCCGGGCACGGGGAAGCCGGTTTGCCGGGTTCTCCCCGAACGCCGGAATTGGTGCTGTGCGCCGTCGATGAACCGCTGGCCGCGGCGTGGACCTCCGCCGTGGCGGGCTTCGGCGGCTCCGTCCGGGTGCACCGCGGTTCGGTGCTCGACATCTCCGCCCAGGCGGTCGTCAGCCCGGCCAACTCCTACGGCTGGATGCGCGGCGGGATCGACGCCGTGTACGCGCGGGCGTTCCCCGGCATCGAGCAAAACGTGCGCAGCGCGGTCCTGGCTTCTTACGGCGGTGAGCTGCCGATCGGCGAGTCGGTGATCGTCCCGACCGGCGAATCCGAACCGGCGTGGCTGATCAGCGCGCCGACCATGCGCGAGCCCGGCGAACGGCTGCCCGCCGACACCGTCCACCCGTATCTCGCGGCGCGCGCGGTGTTCCTGCAATGGCAGCGCGGACAGCTCGATTCCGGTCCGGTCGCCTCAGCCGTGCGGACGATCGCGATGCCAGGGCTCGGCACCGGCGTCGGCGGCGTGGCCCCGGCCACGTGCGCTCGGCAGGTCGCCGCCGCGTGGCAGGAAGTTTTCGGGGCCAACGGTCACCTTCGGTGATCGAATACCTGCCCCGGTCCGGGGTGCGTGCATCACATCACAGCGCGTTCACGCGCGGTAAGCCCTACCGTTGATACGGCGTTACGGAAGTAGCGCAGACGGAGCCAGCGCAGGCGACGGCCGAGGAGTGTGCGATGCCCCCACGGGTCCGTGAACTCAGCCCCTATGTAGAGCTGCATCGGGAACAGTGGCGGGAGCTGCGCAGCTCCACTCCGCTGCCGCTGACCGCCGACGAGCTGGTCCGGCTCCGCGGGCTCGGGGAGCAAATCGATCTCGCCGAGGTCGCCGACGTGTACCTGCCGCTTTCGCGGCTGATCAACCTCCAGGTGAAGGCCCGGCAACAGCTGTACGAGGCCACCACGACATTCCTCGGCGAGGACTGCCGCAACACCAAAGCCCCGTTCGTGATCGGCATCGCGGGCAGCGTCGCGGTCGGCAAATCGACCACCGCCCGGATCCTGCGCACCCTGCTCGCCCGCTGGCCCGACCACCCGCGCGTCGACCTCGTGACGACCGATGGGTTCCTCTACTCGCGTGCCGAGCTGACCCGGCGCGGGATCATGCACCGCAAGGGTTTCCCGGAAAGCTACGACCGGCGCGCGCTGCTGCGGTTCGTCACCGAGGTGAAGTCCGGGGCCGAACGGGCGGCGGCGCCGGTGTACTCGCACCTGGCCTACGACATCCTCCCGGACCAGGAACAGGTCGTGGAGCGGCCGGACATCCTCATCATCGAGGGGCTGAACGTCCTGCAGCCCGGCCCGAGCCTGACCGTCTCGGATCTGTTCGACTTCTCGATTTACGTCGACGCGCACATCGACGACATCGAACACTGGTACGTCGAGCGATTCCTGAAACTGCGGCACACCGCGTTCGCCGACCCCGCCTCGCACTTCCACCACTTCGCCGGCCTGCCCGACGACGAGGCCCGCGAAGAAGCGCGGCACCTGTGGCGCACCATCAACGAGCCGAATCTGATGGAGAACATCAAGCCGACTCGTCCACGTGCGACTCTCGTGCTCCGCAAGGACGCCGACCACGCCATCAACCGCGTTCGACTGCGGAAGCTCTGATTTCACCCACACGCGCCTCACTGGTCTCCTTCTGCACAAGGCCCGGGTAATTGACCGATCGGCTGGCGTCTTCGTAACCACTTGGCCGATACCAGCTCCCGGGTCCGCAAGCGACCCTGAAAGCAGCAGGATGTCGCACTTGACCTGCGAAGGAGGCCACGATGTTGACTATCGTCCTGACCTGGGTCGGCGCGGTATTGGGATTGACGCTGCTGGTCGCGATGGCCGCGGGGGCGTTCGTCGTCGACTTCGACGACGCGCTGCGCGAACGGCGCGTGAAGGCACGGAGCACGGCGGAGCCGACCAGCTGAGGCCTGAGCTTCGGGTCCAGGCAAGATGTGCGGCATGAGTCCGGTGAGCCGCGCGCGCAAGAAGAGTTCCCTACCCACCGCCCCCAGCGTCAACGGTCTGTTCAAGGACGTGCTGCGGGACTTCTCCGCGGTCGCGGCCGAGCCCGGTCCGTTCGACATCGACCTGCTGGGTTCCGAGGTCGTCGGGCAGTGGCGGGACGTCGTCGTGGAGGACGAACCGGAAAGCCAGCTCGGACTTGAGCTGATCGCGTTCGCACAGCGCAAGATCACGCCCGGCGCGGCGGCACTGCTGGCCGCGCTTAAGGTGCTGGCGGAGTCCGAAGAGGAGCGTTCGGCGGCGGCCGAGGCGCTCGACGTCGTGCTCGGCCGGGGCATCCCGGAGCCGGAGTGGGCGGCCGAGGTCGGGCAGGTCAGCGTCGGCGAATGCTGGCGCACCGGGGACGTCTACGGCGACGAGTCGTCGTTGCTGTGCGTCTTTTCCCGCGGCGACCACTCGCTCGGCCTGCTCACGCTGCTGGACTTCACCGAGGACGGCCGGGTGCGCGACCTCGTGGTCATCGAGGAGCCGCACGAGGTGCTCGCCGAAATGCGCTCGCAGGTCGAGGAAGACGGCGAACTGGTCGTACTGGAGAAAATCGAGCCCGCCGACGCGCACCGGCTGCTGGTGTCCGGGATCGCCGCCACGGACGCGCTGGACGAGCCGGACGTCGGCGAGGACTACCCGCGGTTCCACGCGATCGCGTTGACCTGGGCGCGTTCGCTCCCGGAGCCGTCCGAGATTCCGCCGGTCGCCGAATGGACCGCCGCGCAGCGCGAAGAAGCGGTCGCCCAGTTCCTCGCGGACACGAACCTGCCGGACGCCGACGCCGCCCGCGAAATCGCCAACCTGCTGGTGGATCACGGCTGCCGCACCGAACCGGCGAACCCGCTGCGCGTCGGCCCGGAAAAGCTCGCGCGGTTCCTGGAATCCTTGCTGGACGGCGAATACGAGCTGGAGGACGAGGACGCCGTCGCACCGGTCGTGCTGTCCTGGGCGGGCTGGGCCGCGGCTCGCGCCGGACTGTCCGAGGTCGCCACGGCCGCGTTGGTGGAGGAAGTCACCGAGTATCTCGGCGAGTACCTCTCGGACGACGACGAGGAAGAGGACTTCAGCGACTACCTCGACGGCACCGAATCCGCCGACGAGGCGCTGGAAGTGGTGGCCCGCCGCCGGTTCGCGGTGCCCGAGCTGTCCACGGTGATCGGTGACGAGGAACTGACCGACCTCGACCCCGGCGACCCGGAACAGCGCAGGCTGCTGGTGATCGGCGCGCACCCGGAGTACCACGAATCGCTGGCCGCGGAAGAATTCGACGGCGCGGACGGCCTCCGGCTCGCCCTCGAGACGTCCATTGTGGACCAGCTGTGGGACGACGAGCCCGCCGAAGTGTGGACCGCCGCGCAGAACCTGCTGCGGCAGGATCTTTCCCGCACTGACGTCCTCGACCGGCTGGTGACCGTCCTCGAAGGACAGCTGACCGAAACCGAGGAAGAAGACCAGCTCGACTACGACCTCGACGCCTACCGCGCCGCCTTGGCCGAGCTCTAGCCCTTCGGAAGCGCGATCCGGGCCGACCGGATCTCCGCGAGCAACCGGGTTTTGCGGCGGTGGACGTTCACCAGCTCGGCGACGTAGCCGGTGAACTCCTCCGCCGTGCCCGCTTGTTTGTGGAGCGCGCGCAGTTTTTTGAGGCACTGCGCCGCTTCCCGGTACGCGCCTGCGTCTTTTTGCGCGATCAGCTGCTCGATCCGTTCGCGGTATTCCGGAATGGACTCTTCTTCTTTTGGCGGTGCCTCTGCTTGCGGCGCTTCCTTCCGCCGCGGTTTCTCCGCCCGCGGTTTCTCCGCCCGCTGCGGAGTCAGGACCCGCGCCGCGTACGCGATCGCCTCGCTGTGCCGCCCGGCCGCCCGCAGCACCCGGACGATCTTGAGACTGACGTCCACCCGCGGCGGTTTGGCCGCGAGAATGGCGACCAGCCCGTCCACGTCCCCGCTCGCCTCGGCGATTTCCTCCTGCAGCCGCTGCGCGATCTCGACCTTTTCGGGCTGCTTGCCGCGCAACACTTCGTCCACAATGGACTTCATCCGCGCGAGCCCGGCGTCCCCGAGCGCCGCCGCGAAATCAGCCACCGCGACCGCGCGCCCGCTGAACGCCGCTTCCAGCACCCAGTCCGCGAGCAGCTCCGGATCCGGCGGCCGAGCCGCGCAAGCCCGCGCGTACAACGCGACCGCCTGGTCAAGCCGCACTTCGAGGTCCGCCGCGAGCGCACCGTGCTGCTCGAGCATGCCCACGATGTCGTCCACCGCCCGCCGGGCGAGCGGCGCGAGATCAGCGCGGCTGCCGGAGTCGAGCAGCCGCCGCACGGTATCGAGAACCGCGCCGATTTTGGCGGTGTACTCGACCGGGTCGGGGACGCTCACGCGAACAGTCTGCCGTATGGCCCGTAACCGGCGTGTGGGCCAACGGCGTACTCTTTTCGGCCCAACCCGGACACCCCAGGTGAGCACCGCGCGTGATAATCAGGTCCAGTGACCCTAGACGACCTCACCCAGCGCCTCCGCGACTTCGCCGCCGCCCGGGACTGGGAACCGTTCCACACCCCGAAAAACCTGACAATGGCCCTGTCCGGCGAAGTAGGCGAGCTGATCGCCCTGTTCCAGTGGCTGACCCCGGAGGAGGCCGCGGACTGGCGCGCGGACCCGGCCCAGGAGTTCAACGTCCAGGACGAAATCGCCGACGTCATGCTGTACCTGGTCCGGCTCGCGGACGTACTGGGGATCGACCTGCTGGAAGCAGCGAACGCGAAGGTGGACCGGAACGAGAAGAGGTTCCCTCCGCTAGCCCGCTGACCTCGCCGCCGCCTGCTTCGTCTCGTCGAGGTACCAGCCGCCGACCAGCGCACCGACCGCGAGAACGGCCAGCACGATCCCCGGCCCCAGCCCGCTGCCGCCGAACATCGCGGCCACCGTGATGACCATGAGGACCAGTCCGAGTCCCATCAGCACTCGCCCGATCAGCCGGTCCCGGCTCGACGGCACCTTCTGGTGCCTCGGCTGCGGGGCCGGAACGAATCCCCACAGCACCACGGCCTCGTCCAGCCGCACAACGTGCGCACCGAGTTCGAGCGCCCGGGAAAGCCGCGGTTCGGACTCGCGCACGCCCGAGTCGTACACCAGATGCGTGACCGAGCCCGTCAGGTTCTTCGCGAGCTGGAACCCTTCCGACAGCACCCGCGCGCGCAACTGGTCCGCGTCCGCCGTCGTACCGAGCACCAGTACCCGCGTCGGCTTGTCGCCGGTAGCGGTGACCTTGAGGTCCACCACCACTTGCAGCGCCCCGAGCGCGTCCGCGACCTGACGCAGTTCGCGGTACTCGGCGGAGGTCACCACCCCGTCGGCCTCCGCGACCCGGCGCAGTTCGGCGACGAAGCCGGTGTGGATCCGCTGCACCTCCGCCGCTGCCATCCCGGCTTCGGCCGCGAGGTCGGCGAGCGCCCAGACCTCCTCGTCGGTCAGGAATTGGTCGCCGACCGCTTCGGCGAGCAGGTCGAGATAAGCCTGCGCGACCGGCCCGTCGTCTGCCGCGGAAACCCGGTCCACCGCCTCGGCCATCCAGCCCTTCTCCGCACCGGCCGCCGACCGGCGCAGGGCTGCCGCTTGGGACGCGTACCGCGGCAGCTCCGGAAAACGCACCGGCTGCGCGAACCGCAGCCCGTGCGTACCGACGAGCGCGATCATCGCCTGCGCGCACGCCCGGGCGGCCGGCTCGGCGAGGTAACCAGGGAAGTCCTCGATGCCGAAGGCGCGGGCGATGGTGGCGAGACGGTAGTTGGGCAGCGGCAACACCGCCTGCGCGGTGTCCTTGAGCGAGATCCCCGGCAGCCGGGGCACGCGGACGCCTAACTGGCTGATCTCGGTGAGGAGCCCTTCCACCGAGGCCAGGTCGGGTGCCACGACGACCGCGCCCCGGCACAGATCGAATACCGGGCTGAGGATGTCGCCCAAGCCCGGCGCGTCAGCCAGTTCCGCCGCGGTGATGCGGTGCGGGTTGCGCCGGCTCGCGTCCGCGGCGACGACCGTCGCGAACTCGCCGAGGAACGTTCCGTCCCCGCGGAACCGGATCGCGGCGACCTCCAGGACGCGACCGCGGTGCAGTCCGGTCGTCTTCACGTCGAGCGCGGTGAATTCCGTGCCGCTCGCGGGCACCTGCCCGGTCGAGGACAGGGACAGTCGTTCGATCAGCTCGGCCATCGTGGATGCGCTTTCTCCTGGACAGTTCCCCTGACCATCGCGAGAAGCTGCCGAATCGTCACACCCGGAACGGGAAACGCCGCCTTCGTGACGGATCCGTGACTTCTTCTTAGTCTTGCTGCCCTGTTGCGTAACACTTGCCGCCGCTTTTGCGAACACCATTCGGCACCCGCCTCAGGAAGAGGAATTCCGAATGCATCCCACGCCCGCGCCGCCGTCGCGTCCCAAGCTGAAACTGCCGACCTGGCTGACGGTCGTCCTCAGCGTCTTCGCGGTTCTCTTCATTCTGGGCGCGGTTTTCGGAAAGCCGGCACCGACGCCGGAGCCGGTCGCCGCACCGGTCACCCCGCCGCCGGCAACGACTTCGGCGACCACATCAGTCACGCCGGCACCGGTGACTTACACCGTGGACAAAATCACCGATGCCGCCAACGTCGAACTGATCGGTTCCGACGGCAGCCATCGCACCGTGCACATCCTCGGTCTCGAAGTGGCGACCGGAAACAACTGCTACGCAACTGAAACGACAGCATGGGCGAACAACAAGCTCGCCAGCGCGGCGGTGAAGATCACCACGGACACCGCCGACGGCGTCGCATTGGCCTTGAGCGACGGCACCGACTACGCGACCGCGGCGCTCTCCGCCGGATACGCGCGGCTTTCCGGCAGCGTCATCTCCGATTCGCTGCGCAACGCGGCGAACGCGGCCCAGCAAGCTGCGACGGGATTGTGGGCGGAACCCTGCAAAGGCGTGATCACCGCGCCGACGCCGGTGCCCACCCCGACTCCGACGCCGACTCCGCCGAAGGAAGCGCCCGCTCCGCCGCCCGACCCGCGCACGGCGGAACAAGCCGCGCCCCCGCCGGTTGAGGACGCGCCGGAACCTGAGCAGCCGAGCAGTGCGTATTACAAAAACTGTGCGGCCGCGAAAGCCGCTGGCGTCACGCCGCTGCACCGCGGCGACCCGGGCTACCGACCCGGGCTGGACCGCGACGGCGACGGAATCGCCTGCGAGCGGTAACTCCTGGTGTCGTGCGGCACCACCGGCAGACGAACCGCCCCACGGCCCGTAACCTGGAGATATGCCGATCCAGGTGCTGCTAGTAGACGACCACGAACTCGTCCGGCGGGGCCTGCGCGACCTGCTCAGCGACGAGGCCGACCTGGAAGTGGTCGCCGAGGCCGGGAGCGTCGAGGAGGCACTCGCGGTGGCGATGCACGTCGAGCCGGACGTCGCGGTCGTCGATGTCCGGCTCGGGGACGGCGACGGCATCACGCTCTGCCGCGAACTGCGGTCCAAGCCGAATCCGCCTGCCTGCCTCATGCTCACCGCGTTCGACGACGAGGAAGCCATGGTCGGCGCGATCATGGCGGGTGCTTCGGGTTATCTGCTCAAGCAGGTTCGCGGCCAGGACGTGGTGAACGCGGTCCGCGAGGTCGCCGCCGGCCGGTCGCTGCTCGACCCGGTCAGCACCGCTCGCGTGCTCGACAAACTGCGCCATCCGCCGACCGACGAACTGGCCGCCCTCACCGACCGCGAGCGCGACGTCCTGGAGCTGATCGGACAGGGGCTGTCGAACCGCGAGATAGCCGAACGTCTTTTCCTCGCCGAGAAAACGGTGAAGAACTACGTGACGTCCGTGCTCGCGAAGCTCGGCATGCAGCGCCGCACCCAGGCCGCGGCGTGGATCGCCCGGCGCGGCAAGTGAATCAGCTGCCCGCGACAGCCCGACCGTAGCGTTCGGACAGCAGCTGCAGCCGCGGGATCAGCTCCGGCGGCGATTCGACGGTGAAGTCCATCATCAGCATTCCAATGTAGACAGCCACGGTGTCCAAACTGTCCGCGCCGGTGACGAGCACGCACTGGTGCTCGTCGATGGGTTCGACGACGCCGACCGTCGGGTTGATCCGCGCCAGCACCTGGTCCGCCGGAGCGTCGATGCGCAGCCGCGCGTGCACGATCCACCCGCTCGCCGCGATCGTGCGCATCGCGAAAGCGGTGTAATCCCCGCCAGGCAACGGATTCGGCTCGAACCGCCGGCGGGTCGCCATCCGCGGCTGCATCAGGTCGACGCGGTAGGTCGCCCAACTGCCGTCCTGCGGGTCGCGAGCGACCAGGTACCACCGCCGTTGCCAGCTGAGCAACCGATACGGCTCGACCAGCCGCAGCTCGTCCGCGTAGTCGAAGCGGAACCATTCGACGTGCCGGATCGCCCGCGCGACCTCCTGCAGCACGGCACCGTCGACCTCCGGATCGGGCGCGTCGGTGCCGGTGTTCTCCGGACCGCGGTCGATCGTCGAGCGGAGAGCGTCGACCGTCGGACGCAGCCTTGACGGCAGGACCTGTTCGAGCTTCGCGAGCGCCCGTGTGCCGGCCTCCTCGATCCCGGAGATGCCCGCCGCGGCCCGCAGCCCGACGGTGACCGCCACCGCCTCCTCGTCGTCCAGCAGGAGCGGCGGCAGCTTCCCACCTGAACCCAGCCGGTAGCCGCCTACGTTCCCGCGCGTCGCCTCGACGGGATAGCCCAGGTCACGCAGCCGTTCGACGTCGTTCCGGATCGTGCGGGCCGAGACGCCAAGGCGCTCCGACAGTTCCCTGCCGCTCCGCCCAGCGGCGGTCTGCAAGAGAGCGAGCAGCGCCAGCAACCGCGCCGTCGGATCGGCCATCGAAACTCCTTATTCTATTAGGAACTGATCCTACCTAATAGCCTCCTAGTGTTCTTCTCATGACGAACGCGACCGCTTCCCTCGCCCTCCGCCCCTTCACCCTCGAGATCACCGACGCCGAACTCGCGGACCTGCACGACCGCCTCGCCCGCACCCGCCTGCCGCAGCCGTCGCCGACCGACGACTGGGACGCCGGCACCCCGAACGCCTACCTGCGGACGGCGCTCGAAGCGTGGCGGGCCTTCGACTGGCGCGCCGCCGAAGCGCGGATCAACTCCGTCCCGCACTTCACCACCGAGATCGACGGCCAGACGTTCCACTTCATCCACGTCCGCTCCGCCCACCCCGGTGCGACGCCGCTGCTGCTCGCACACACCTATCCCGGTTCGTCGGTCGATTACCTGGACCTGATCGACCGCCTCGTCGACCCGGTCGCACACGGCGGCCGCGCCGAGGACGCCTTCGACGTCGTCGTCCCCGACGCGCCCGGCTACGGCTTCTCCCAGCCCGTCGCGGAAGCGGGCTGGACAGTCGCCCGCGTCGCCGCCGCGTACGACCGCCTGATGCGCGGCCTCGGGTACGAGAGCTACGGAATCCACGGCTCGGACAACGGCGCGATGGTCGCCAGGGAACTAGGCCTGCTGAACCCGGACGGTTTCCTCGGCCTGCACGTCCTGCAGCTGTTCTCGTTCCCGTCCGGCGACCCGGCGGAGTTCGAACGCCTCGAACCGGCCGACTACGCCGGCCTCGAACACATGCAATGGTTTCAATCAGTCGGTGGCTACAACACGATGAACGCCTCGCGCCCCCAGACGGTTTCCGTTGGCCTCAGTGACTCCCCGATCGGATTACTCGCCTACAGCGAGCTGTTCAACTCCTTCGGCAACGGAACCTCGCTCGTACCACTGGAAACGATCCTGCTGGAGGTGAGCGTGAACTGGTTCGCCAACGCCGCTTCCGGGATGAGCCGCAGCTACCTGGAGAACGCCCGCGCACAGGCCGAGCCGCGGGTGAGCGACGCGCGCACCGGGGTCGCGGTGTTCAAGGACGACTTCCAGACCATCAAGACCTTCGCCGAACGCGACAACACCAACATCGTGCACTGGAACCGCTTCGAGGAAGGCGGTCACTTCGCGGCGATGGAACGCCCGGGCCTCCTCGCCGCCGATATTCGCGCTTTCTTCGCTAACCGCGACTGACCCCTGCTGATTTCGTGCCCGAACCCCGCCCGCGTTGCTGCGGACGGGGTTCTCGGCGTCCAAGACAGAGCTGTGGGTAGCCGACTTCCGCAGATTGGTTCACCCAATTGAGTGCCGAATGGATGTTCGATTCTTCGCTACCATGGGGAACGGCTCGGTGGCAGGGCGAGAGAATTCGAGGAAGGAGCGTGTTCGATGACTCGTGAAGGCTGAATCTCTTGGTGCGCGGTGTGTTCACAGCGGTGGGTTCACAGCGGCGCGAGGTTGATACAGCGTGTTTGCTGCGAGCGATTCAGGACAACGCAGACGCAGTACGTCCACTGCGATCCGAGGCGGCGGATTCGCGACGACGGTGCGAGGCAACTGGTTCGAGGTGGCTCGAAATGGCAGTAGGCGGACGTGGCGATTCCGCACAGCACTAGGTCGCACGGCACTAGGTCGCCGCAACGCGGGGTCGACGACACAGTGCAGCGCCACACAGTGCAGAGCCGCGCCATGCTGCCCGGCTGACGCAACGAGTCCAAGACAACGGCAACTCGGTGCGACGTGGTTACCGCGACGTGCGCGCGCGGCGCGGTAACTGCCACTGCCGGGCTCAGGCAGGGCGAGTATTTCCTTGCAGCCACGGCAACGCACCCGCCGTGCAGGCCCCGGCAAGGCGGCTGTCCGGCCAGCCACGGCAACGCATCTGCCTTGTCGACCATGACAATGCTCCGGTGTTGCCGACCACGGCAACGCTCCTGTCTCGCCGATCATGGCAACGCACCTGCCGGGCAGGTCCTGGCAACGCGCACGTCCCGCAGGCCGTGGCAACGCCTCTGCCTCGCCAGCCACAGCAACGCGACTGTCGTGCCGACCTTGGCAAGGCGACTGCGTTCGCCGACCACCGCAACGCGCCTGTCCCGCAGGGCGTGGCAACGCACCTGCCTCACCGACCACCGCAACGCGACTGTCGTGCAGGCCGTGGCAACGCACCTGCCTCACCGACCACCGCAACGCGACTGTCGTGCAGGCCGTGGCAACGCACCTGCCTCGCCAGCCACAGCAACGCGACTGTCGTGCCGACCTTGGCAAGGCGACTGCGTTCGCCGACCACCGCAACGCGGCTACTGCGGCACGCAGTGTGGACTGTCGCGGCGCGATGGCGGACGTATGCGTGAGTGCCTGCGAGGTGGGTCTGCGCGCCGCAACTTCGGCGTCGTGGCCTCACTGGCTTGCCATCGATCGCTGCGCCGCAATCACCCGCGGTGCCAACCGTCGCAGCGCAACCGCTGAAACCCTTGCCCAGCAACACAACCACCGAACACTGTCGCCGAAGCTCATGCGGGCGTTCAGGACCGCGATCAGCCGTGCCGTTCCTGCCGCAGGGTTCAGCTCGGCGACCGCGCCTCACTCAAGCGGCAGGTCAAACGCGACCAACGTCCCCAAACTCGGCGAAGAATTGAGGAAAAACCGGCCACCAGCAGCATCAGCACGTTCGGCGAGATGCCGAAGCCCCCGGGTCGCGACCCCTTGCGGAACCCCGGAGCCGTTGTCGCGCACGCGAAGCTTCACTCCCTCGGAGTCGCGGGTCAGCGTCACGCGGGTTTCGCTCGCACCGGAGTGACGGACCACATTGGACAGTGCCTCGCGCAGTGCGGCACGGATGTGGTCGGCCCGTTCGGCCGGGATGTCGGCGAACTCGCCGGACAGCTCCAGGGTCGGCGGATACCCGAGCAGTTCGCCGGCGATGCGCACTTCGCCGCGCGCGGATTCGGCGAGGTCGGTCGGGCTGCCGGGGTCGTGGCGCGGCTCGGGCGAGCGCAGCGCGCGTACGGTGCCGCGGATTTCCTCGATGGTCTGGTCCAGCTGGTCGATCGCGTCGGACAGCCGGGCCCCGTCGGCCTGTGCGAAGCGTTTCCGCATGTTGCGGCGGACCCGGTCCAACTGCATGCCGGTGCCGTAAAGCCGTTGGACGATCACATCGTGCAGCTCGCGGGCGATGCGTTCGCGCTCTTGGTAGAGGGTCACGCGATGCCGCGCGTTCGCACCCTCCGCCAGCGCGAGCACCACCCCGGCCTGCGCCGCGAACGCCGCGAGCATCTCGACCGTGCCCGCGGAAAACGGCTCGCGACCTTGCCTTCGGTACACGGTGAGCGCGCCGAGCACTCGCCCGCCGGAGCCGAACGGAGCGGCCGCGAAGGGTCCGTATCCACGCAGTTCGTCCGGCACATACGGTGCTGTGCGCGGGTCGACGATGAAATCCTCCGCCGCGATCGGCTCGCTGCCGCGCGCGACCTGGCCTGCTGCGGAATCCGTCCCGAGCGTCAGCCCGCGCAATTCCCCGACCGGCCCGCCGTCGACGTCGCCCGTCGGCGCCTCGGCGAGAAAGCCGTCGACTCCATACGCCGCCTCGACCACGACACGCCCGTCATCAGCACTGACCATCGCCAGGCCAAGGTCGGCGTCCGCCAACTCGACGGCCCTGGCCACGACTGTTTCCAGCACCCCCTCCGGGTCGTCCCCGGACAGCGCGGTGCTGGTGATCTCCGTGGCCGCGGATAGGGCACGCGCGGCGAGTGTCGGGTCCATGAGCAACTCCGACCTTAGCGCGGAGCCCTGCCCCAGACCCGAAATCGTGACCGTCACCAACAACCCTCCGTCACGCCGCCACCCGCGGCGACGCCCGCCGCACGACGCGTCCGTCCCGGACCTCGAAAACGATGTCCGCTTGCAGCTCTTCATCCGCATTGTGCGTTACGTGCACAACCGTCCGTCCAGCAAGCTCTGTACGCAACGTCGCCCGCAACGCCCGTGCCATCGGCTCGTCGAGATGCGAGGTCGGCTCGTCAAGCAACACCAACTCCGCCGACGGCGCCGCCAGCAACGCGCGCGCCAACGCCACCCGCTGCGCCTGCCCGCCGGACAGCCCGGCCCCGGCGCTGTCGAGCACCGTCGCCAAATCCAGCTCCGGCAACTGCGCCTGATCCAGCACCCGCCGCACATCGGACGTCTTCGCCAACGGATCCGCGAGCCGCAGATTCTCCGCCACAGTGGTCGACACGAGCATCGACTCCTGCGGCGCCCAAGCCACCTTCGCCGGCACGACGACCTCGCCGCGGCGAGGCTGAAGGAAACCCAGCAAGGCCGCCACCAACGTCGACTTCCCAGCCCCGCTCGGCCCGACGACCGCGACATAAGCCCCGGTCGGCACGCTCAGATCGACGTCCTTCAGCACCGCCTCGCCACCGGGCCACCCCAGCTCGGCACCCCGCAGCCGAACCGCGGCCGGCCGGTCCAGATCCGGCTCATCCGCGGGCCGAGCGGCGGCGGGCCTCGCCTCGCCAACCGGTTCAGCAATCGCGTGACCTGCCGCTTCGCCCGAGCCCCCGGCAGAACCAGCCGCGTCCTGCGAACGCCCAACCTCCGACTCGCCAACCACCGCGCCAAGCCGAACCCGAGCCGCGCGCAGCGTGTCCCACTGCACCGCCGCCTGCGGCAACAGCGCCAACACCTCCGCCAGCGCCAACGGCACCAACGCCAGCAAAGGAGCCATCACCCCTGCCAGCTCCCCCCGGCCGACCGCCCCCGCCGCCAACATCGTGCTGATCACCGCAGCCGCCCCGGTCGCCAGCGTGATCAGTGCATCCGCCGCGCCCGCGCCGAAGGCCTGCCGTCGGGTATCCACAGCCAATCGGGTGTCCGTCGCAGCCAGGTCGCGGCGACGCGAAGCCGCCCGGCCATAAGCGAGCAGTTCCGCCGCCGACGAGAACAGCACCAGCACCTGAGCCGCGACGTCACGCCGTCCAGCCGCGAGCGCCGAAGTCGCCCGTCGCTCCAACCGCAACGCCACCGCCGGTGCCGCCAAGCCGACCAGCACAGTCAAGGCCAGCACCAAACCGGCCGACGGCAGCACCAACGTCTGGACCACGATGGCCCCGGCCGCGACCAACCCGACCACGATCGGCGGCGACACGACTCGCGGCAGCAGATCCCGCACCGTGTCGACGTCCGTCACCAGCCGCCGCTGGCTCTCCCCTGCTTCGAGACTGCGCGCCGGCCCCAAGCGCACCAACGCATTCCACAGCCGAACGCGCAACCGTCCGGCGATCCGGAAGGCGGCGTCGTGCGTCACGAGCCGTTCGACATACCGGAGTCCGGCCCGGCCGAGTCCGAACGCCCGCACCCCGACGACCGCGACCGTCAAGGTCAGAATCGGCGGCTGCAACGACGCTTTGGCGATCAACCAGCCAGAAGTCGCGGTGAGTGCGATCCCGGCCAAAAGCGCCAGAGCACCCAACAGGGCGCCGGAGAAGAGCCGTCGGTCGAGCAGCATGCGCCAGGGAAGCGGTCGAGTATCGGCTGTGTCCGAAGTGGACTCAACCACCGCTGCCGGAGACGAGTCCGAAACTGCGACTGCGGCGGAACGTTCGTGCGCGGCGATGACCGCCGCCGCACCGTTGTCGACGGCTCGCTCGACGGCGTCCATGACCCGCCGCGCGTTGACGTCGTCCAGGTGTGCGGTCGGCTCGTCCAGCAGCAGCAACCACGCGCCCGACTGAACGCGCAGCAACGCCCGAGCTACGGCGACGCGCTGGCGTTGTCCTTGGGAAAGCCGGTCGACCGGGCGGTCAGCGAGACCGTGCAAGCCCAGCTCGCTGAGCACTGCATCGACGTCGGGACCAGCAAGTTCTTCCCGTACCGTGCCACCGCTGAAAACCGGCGACTGCGGGACCCACGCGATGCCGGCGCGCCACCGTTCGAGATCGGCTTCGGCGAGCGGGACGTCCCCAGCCATGACCGACCCGTCATAAGACGGCACGAAGCCCAGCAGCGTCGCCAGAGTTGTCGATTTACCGCCACCGCTCGGCGCGCGCAGCCACACGATCTGGCCGCGCCGGACGGAGAAGCTCTCGCCGTCGGGAGCGAATCCGCCGCGCCGGGCGACTTTTAGGTCGGACACAGCCAACGATCCACAGGGCGCGGTCCGCGTTCCTTCGGCCGGGACCGGCTCCGCGAGGACCGCGGTCACCCGGCGGACCGCTTCCACGCCGTCCTCGCTCGCGTGGAATGCCGCGCCGACCGCGCGAATCGGCTGGTAGCACTCGGGAGCGAGGATCAGCACGCCGAGTCCGATCGCCAGCGGGAGCGATCCCGAGACCAGCCGGACGCCGATGACGACAGCCACCAAGGCGACCGACAGCGTCGCCGCGAGTTCGAGCACGAATGCCGAGGAGAACGCGACCCGCAATGTCTTGAGCGTCGCGCGACGATGCCGGTCCGACAGTTTCCGCACGGTTTCGGCCTGTGCGTCCGCCCGCCGGAACGCGGTGAGCACTGGCAATGCCCGCACCAGTTCGAGCAGCAGCCCGGACATCCGGTGCACCGCGTCCGTCGCGCCGGAAACGCGGTCGGCGGTGAATTTTCCGACCAGGACAGCGAACATCGGCAGCAACGGGACCGTCGCGGCGATGATCACCGCCGACGGCCAGTCTGTCCACAGGATCGCAGCGCCCGCCGCGAGCGGGACGACCGCGGCGGTGACGAGCGCGGGAAGGTACTCGCGGAAATAGGAATCGAGTGCGTCGAGGCCGCGGGTCACGAGAGTCGTGAGTTCGCCGTGGCCGCGCCGGGCGAGCCATTCCGGGCCGAGGCGCAACGCGTGGTCGAGGACGCGAGCGCGCAGGTCGCGCTGCGCGGTCGCGGCGGCGCGGGCGGAGACAACCCGCACCGCCCAGCTGGTGCCCGCGCGGCCCACGACGAGCGCGAACAGAGCAGCCAGCTGAACGGTGCGGCCCCCTTCCCCCAGCCCCCGGGAGACCACGTCCGCGAGGATGTCCGCGAGCAGAAATGCTTGTCCGACAAGGAAAACCGCGTTCCCGAACGACAGCACCGCGACCAGGATCAGCGCTCGGCGCGCAGCCGGCCCCAAGGCCGAGAGCGCGCCGAGCGGACCCTTGCCCGGCCGCGCTGGGTCCATGGGGGACCTCGTGGCGGAAAGGGGTGCGCGGCCGGGAAGCTCGGTCATGGTGCGTGCACCGCCGGGATGTGCTGGACGCCGATGCGCTTGCGGAACACCCAATAGGTCCAGCCTTGATAGATCAGCACAGCAGGTGCGCCGAACGCGCCGACCCAGGTCATCACCGTCAGCGTGTAGTGGCTGACTGCGCTGTTCGTGATGGTCAGCGAGTGCGCCGGGTCGAGGGTGGACGGCAGGACGTTCGGGTAGAGCGCGCCGAAGAACGTCACCGCGGCGGCCGTGATGACGACCGCGAGCGCGGCGAACGCCTGCCCGTCGCGGTCGACGTAAAGCCGCAGCCAGGCCACCGCCGCGGCGAGGACGACGATCACCAGCGAGATGAGCGTCCACAGTTTGCCTTCGCGGACCTGGACGACCACCAGGAAAGCGACCAACGGCAGCAGCCCGACCGGGAGAATGCGCAGCGCGATAGTGCGCGCACGTTCCCGCAGTTCACCGCTGGTTTTGAGGGCAAGGAACGCCGCGCCGTGCACGAGCGAGAACCCGACGATGGCGACCGCGCCGAGCAGCGTGTCCCACCGAACCGACTCGAACGGCGAGCCGACGCGGTTGCCTTGCGCGTCGAGCGGCAGGCCGAGCACGGTGGTCGCGAGCAGCAACCCGACGCCCAGCGGCGGGATCCAGGAACCGATGATGATCACGCGGTCCCAGACGCGCCGCCAGCGTTCGGAGTCGACCTTGCCGCGGTACTCGAAGGCGACGCCGCGCCCGATGAGCGCGATCAGAACGAGCAGCAGCGGGAGATACGCGCCGGAGAAAAGCGACGCGTACCAGCCGGGGAACGCCGCGAAGGTCGCACCGGCCGCGACGATCAGCCAGACCTCGTTGCCGTCCCAAACCGGCCCGATCGTGTTGACGAGGACGCGCCGCTCGGTGTTCGTCTTCCCGAGCACGGGCAGCAGCATCCCGACGCCGAAGTCGAATCCTTCGAGGAAGAGATACCCCAGCCAGAACAACGCGACGATCGCGAACCACAGCGTTTCGAGCGTCATACCCACTCACCTCGTCCGGCACCAGCCGGCGTCATCCGGTCGGCCACCGGGTTGTCCCCACGATGGCCCTGAGTTATCCACAACCCGCCGAGTTGTCCACAGATTTGCTGTGGGTAACCCGCGAGAGCCACCACGCGACTACGCTGGGTACGGGGCGTCCCCCCGGTGAGGGTGGGGGCTGCGTACGCGGCGGGTGGCTTGCGCCGGCAGCTCGTCCAGGCCAGTGGAGCGGGCCGCGCCCAGACCCGGCCCTCCGGGTCCTCTGGCGGCACCCCGGCCCGCTCCACCGGGTCAGTAGGCGAACGAAAGCGCCTGGTCATCGGAATCCTCGGACTCATCAGAATCGTCGGAAGAAGCGGCAGCGGGCATCACCGCGTCCACCCCGCCCCGGATGTACTTGCGCATCAGGTACAGCTCCACCACGCCCAGCACCGCGTAGAGCACCGTCAGCGAGATCAGCGAGGTCAGGATCTCGCCGACCGTCAGCTTCGACACCGCCTGCGCCGTGAACATCCACATGCCCTCGACGCCGGTCGGATTGGGCGCGACCACGAACGGCTGCCGACCCATCTCGGTGAAGATCCAGCCCGCGCTGTTGCCGATGAACGGCGTCGCGATGCCGCCGAGCACCAGCAGCGGGAACCAGCGTCCGCCGGGGATTCGGCCTCGGCGGGTGAGCCACAAGGCCAGCAGGCCGATGCCCGCGGAGATCGCGCCGAAGCCGATCATGATGCGGAAGCCCCAGTACGTCACCGGCAGGCTGGGCACGTAGTCGATCGGCTTGCCCGCGAGCGAACCGAGCGCCGGGTCGTCGGGGTAGTTCGTGCCGTATTTCGCCTGGTATTCCGAAACCAGGTTCTCCACGCCCTTGACCTCGGTGGAGAAGTCGTTGTGCGCCAAGAAGGACAGCAGCGCGGGCACGTTGAACGTCTTGACGTCCTCGCAGTTCGCTCCTGCCACGTCGCCGATCGCGATGATCGAGAAGCTCGCCGGCTTTTCCGTGTGGCACAACGCCTCGGCCGACGCCATCTTCATCGGCTGCTGCTCGAACATCAGCTTGCCCTGCATGTCGCCGGTGATCGCCAGGACCGCGAACGCGACGACGCCGACCCAGCCGCCGAGGCGCAGCGACGAGCGCCAGACATCGCGGTGTTCGTCCGAATCCGCAGCGCGCTTCCGCCACAGGTGCCATCCGGCCACGCCGACCAGGAAGGCCGCCGCCACCGAGAACGCGCCGGCGAGCGTGTGCGGGATCGCGGCGAGCGCCGTGTTGTTCGTGAGCACCGCGCCGATCGAGTTCATCGTCGGCTTGCCGTTCACGAATTCGACGCCCACCGGATGCTGCATCCACGAGTTCGCGGCGAGGATGAAGTACGCCGAAGCCATCGTGGCCAGCGAGAACGCCCAGGCGCAGGCCAGGTGGATCTTCTTGGGCAGCCGGTCCCAGCCGAAGATCCACAGGCCGAGGAAGACCGACTCGACGAAGAACGCGAGGAGGCCTTCCATCGCGAGCGGCGCACCGAACACGTCGCCGACGAACCGGGAGTAGGCGCTCCAGCTCATCCCGAACTGGAACTCCTGCACGATCCCGGTCACCACGCCCATGGCGAAGTTGACGAGCAGCAGCTTGCCCCAGAACTTCGTCATCTTGAGGTGCCGCGGCTTGCCGGTGCGCACCCATGCCGTCTGCATGGCCGCGACCAGCACCGAAAGTCCGATGGTCAGCGGGACCATCAGGAAGTGGTAGACGGTGGTGATGCCGAACTGCCACCGCGCGAGCTCAAGGACATCCACGGGTTCGATCCTCCGCGCGCGTCCCCGCGCCAGCCAGTTCAACACGTCCTGAACTAGCCAGGACCAACGTCCCGCCGACCTGCTGAAATCCGGTGCCCGACCCAGTCCGAGCTACCCCCGATCAGGTGGTGCTCAGCGGGTCTCCTCCACGAGCCACGACAGGTACCGCGGGCTGCCGCCGACGATCGGCGTGACGATGACCTCGGGCAGGTCGTACGGATGCCGCACGTTCAGGAACTCCTCCAGCGCGCCGGACCGGTCCGCGGCCGTCTTGCACTCGACCCGCCATTCGGCCGCCGTCTGCACCTCGTCCTCCCACCGGAAAACGCTGGTGATCGGCCCCACGATCTGGGCGCACGCGGCGAGCCGGGCCTCGATGGCGCTCGCGGCGATGGTGCGCGCGGCGGCCTCGGAGTCGACGGTGGTGGTGACGACGACGTGGTCAGCAGACATGACCCGCACCGTACCGCAGCCGGAAAACAGAATTCGGCGCACCGAAAAAAATTATCCGGCTAACCACCGGCGAGCATTCTGCCGACCTTATCAGGCAATTCGCGAAACCCATCAGCTTGCGGTTTTCTGAACCTCCCCTTTATCGTTGCAGTGAAAGGGGTGAGCACGAACCCATGTCTCCCGCATTGATCGCTCTGTTCAGCGCGTTCGGCCTGGTCCTGGCCGTCGAGCTGCCGGACAAGACGCTCGTCGCGACGCTCGTGCTCACCACTCGTTTCCGCGCCTGGCCGGTATTCGCCGGAGTATGCGTGGCGTTCGCCGTGCAATGCGTGATCGCGGTCGCTTTCGGAAGCCTGCTCACGCTCTTGCCGGAAACCCTTGTTTCGGTGCTGGTCGCCGCGATGTTCGGAGTCGGCGCGTTCCTGCTGCTGCGCGAGGGCTTCAGCGAAGGCAGCGAAGCGGGCGAGGACGCGTCGCGGTCCGGGCCGGGTCCGGTGTCGTTCCTGCGTTCCGCACTGACGTCGTTCGGCGTGCTCTTCGCCGCGGAGTGGGGCGACGCCTCGCAGCTGGCGACCGCGGGTCTCGTCGCCCGGCTCGGCAACCCGTTCGCGGTCGGGGTCGGCGCGTTCGTCGCGCTGGTGTCGGTCGCCGGACTGGCGGTGTTCATCGGGGCGAAGATCCGCGACCGGATCCGGCCGAAGCTGATCCAGCGGACCGCCGGGTTCGTGTTCGCCGGGTTCGCCGCGTTCGCGCTGGCCCAGCTGCTCTGGTAACGGCCGTTTCACAGGAACGCCGGGTAACCTCTTCGGAACCCCCGAACGAGGACCAGGTGAACCGCCGGTGACGCCATGGCCTCCGCCATGACCGCCGAGGAGCACCCGTGCCGACCACCTCCCGTGCCGCCGTGTCTCCGGTGTCGCCGGTGCACGGCAGGCTCGCGCTGGTCGGCATCGGCGCGGCCGTGCTCATCGCCACGGACCTGCACCTGCGGCTTTCCGCGCAAATCAGCCCGATCTGGCAGACGCTGTCGGAGTACGTCTACGGCAGGCTCGGCGACCATTCGGCCGCGCGGCTGTTCACCGTCATGTGCCTCGCGCTCGCGCTGGGCTCGCTGGCGTTGCTGGCCGGACTCGTCAAAGCCCGCCGCTCGCCGGCGGTCGTCCTCCTGCTCGGTGTGTGGTGCGCCGGTCTCACGATCTGCGCGACGGTCCCGGTCGACCCCAACGGCGAAGCCCGTTCCTTCGACGGCCAGCTGCACAACGCCGCCGCCCTCACCGCTTTCCTCGCACTCCCCACGGCCGCCTGGCTGCTGACCCGCCGCGGCGGCCGATCGTGCCCGTGGGAACCGCGCCGCACGACGATCCGTGGGCTGGCCATCGCGAGTTTCGCCAGCGTGGCGGTGGTGCTGGGCGGCTTCGTGTTCGCCCTGATCACCGGGCCCGCGCAGCAGGAAGTGACGCTCGGGCTGTTCGAGCGGCTGCTGTTCACCGTGGACCTGGCGCTGCTGCTGACCATGGTCCGCCCGCTGGTCGCCGCGTCCCGCCGCTAGGTCCGCAGCACCTCGGCCAGCTTGAAAGCCGCCGCTACCGCCAGGGGCCCGACCTCGTCGGAAGCCAACGGCTCCAACGAGATCACCCCGACGCTCGCCCGCAGCCCGGGAACCCCGCGCACCGGCGCGGCGACGCCCGAAGCACCAGCCTCGATCTCGCCTGTCGAAACGGCCCACTTGTCAGTGCCGCCGGGTCGCAACGCCATCGCCCGCCCCGCGGCACCCGCGGCGAGCGCGTGCCTGCTGCCGACCCGGTACGCCACGTGGTAGCTCGTCCACGACGGCTCCACCACCGCGACTGCCTGCGCGTGATCGCCCTGCGCCACCGTCAGATGCGCCGTTGCGCCGACCTTCTCCGCCAGCTCGCGCAACACCGGCCGCGCGGCCTCGCGCAGCTGTGGCAGCACCTGACCGGCCAGCCGCAGCACTCCGACGCCGAGCCGCACCTTCGTGCCGTCCCGCCAGATCAGGCCGCGTTCGGCCAGCGGCACCAGCAGCCGGTACACCGCCGCGCGGCTGGCGCCGATGGTCACCGCGAGTTCGGAGATGGTCGCCGCCTGCTCGCCCGAATCGGCCACCGCCTGCAGCAGCGCGAGACCGCGGTCGAGGGTCAGCGACCCCTCCGTGCTCACAGCAGCTCGAGTTCACCCAGGTCGGCCACCGGCTCGGCGAACGATGCCGCCGCGTACGACCCGAACAGCTCCCGGACCGCCTTCGCGGCAGGCTCCGGCAGCGCGCGTGCTTCGTCCGCGAGCGCCTTGCCGTCGGTCGATTCCAGCGCCGCGCGGACGTCGCCGCCGGAGAGGCAGCGCGCCGACGCGACGAGCAGGTTCAGGAAGCCGTGATGCGTGAAGCCGGTTTCCGGGTCGACGTGCCGCACCGCGCGGTGCAGGCTGTTCGTCGCCTTGAACGAGGCTCCCGGCGAGCCGCTGACCACGGACAGGAAGTCGGCGACCTCGTCCACGCTGGGGAAGTTTTCCCCTGCCTTGCCGCCGCAGCGGATCTTCGGCCAGCTGCCGTGCTCGATCACGTTGCGGACGCCGTCCAGCCAGCCGACGCCGCGGCGCGGTTCGACCACCCGGATGACGTCCTCGGGAACGAACTCCGAGACGCGTTCGAGCCACACCTCGTCGACGTCGGACGGGGCGGGCATCTCCACCATCCGCAGCGACAGCAGTTCGCTGCGCGATTCGACGATCGAGATCGCCTTCGGAACGCCGCCGAGCCCGGTGTCGATGATCAGCGACAGCGGCAGCGGCTCCTTGGGCTTGATCTTGATCAGCTCGGTGATCAGCTCCGGCAGCCGCGAGGCCTGGCACAGGAAAACCCCGAGCACCCCGGCGTGTTCCCCGCCGCGCGATTCGAAGTGCGCGCGCAGCGCCTCCGGCATCGCGACGTCCGCGGGCGGGAAGAGCGCCGAGTCGTCGACGAGCCGCGCGAACAGGGGAGGAATTCCACGGGGGCCGGGGGGCGTGAGTTCCACAGCGCTTGACACGACTGACACGCTAGTAGCGTACGGCAAGAGGACAAAATCGTTCGCTCTGCGGACACCCTCTCCGAAGGGGATCAACTGGTCCCGCAAGCCGAATCCGCCCGGTCTCACCCTTCGGCCGATCCGTTGACCAGCGCTTTCCCGATCCGTGGGTGATCTTCCCGCGCACTCTTCCCTTCGCCCGGCAATTCAGGTTAGGCTCACCTAAGTAGGAGGTGAGCCGTGACCGAGGCACCCGTATCCGTGCGCCGCCCGCCCGCGCCGAACCCCGCCGAACGCGCCAAGACGATCGCGACCCGCGGCGGCCCGGCGACGATCATGCCGACCGTCGAAAGCGCCGGCTGCGAAGCCGAACGTGTCGAGCCCGTCCTGCATCACGTGCACCACAGCGGAAGCGTCAGCATTCTTCTGCCGGACGAGCACCCGATGGTGTGCGCGTCCCGGCAGGCTCAACGCGGCGAGCTCGCCGTCATGGTCGAGCTCGCCGACCACGCCCCGGTGGCGCTGCGGGAACCGGTCCGCGGCCTGCTGTGGATCACCGGATGGCTCCGGCCGCTGACGGCGGTGTCGGCTCGCGCGCGTGCGGTGTCGATCGCCGAACAGCGGCCGGACCACCGGCTCCTCGACGTCGGCCACGGCCTCACGCTGCTCCGGCTGACCCCGGCGTCGCTGGTGCTGGCCGACGCGGAGGGCACGCATTCGCTGCGGCCGCACATGTTCAGCGCGGCCCCGCCGGACCCGTTCCACGACTACGAGGCCGAATGGCTGCGGCACCTGGAAAGCGACCATCCGGACGTGGTGGAACAGCTGGCCCGGCACCTGCCCGCGGACCTGCGCGGCGGCCGGATCCGCCCGCTCGGCCTCGACCGGTACGGCCTGCGCCTGCGCGTGGAATCGACAGCAGGCGACCACGACGTCCGCCTCGCGTTCTCCCGCACGGTCGACAGCCCGCCGCAGCTGGCCGCGGAACTGCGGCGATTGCTCGGCTGCCCGTTCCTGCGCCACCAGCACGGCGAGGCCTGACTGGCCGTGAAGGACCTCAGTCGTCCGCTAGCTCCGGAGGGAAGCCGCCGGTCGCGATCGGCCCCCAGCGGTCGATCGTGATCCGGATCAGGCTCTTGCCCTGTTTGCGCATCGCCTCGCGGTACTCGTCCCAGTCGGGGTGCTCGCCGGAGATGCTGCGGAAGTAGTCGACCAGCGGCTCGACCGAATCCGGCAGGTCGATCACCTCCGCGGTCCCGTCGACCTGCACCCACGGGCCGTTCCACTCGTCCGACAGCACGCACACCGACACCTGGGAGTTGCGCCGGAGGTTCACCGCCTTCGCGCGCTTGGGATACGTCGCGATGACGATCCGGCCCTCGTCGTCGACGCCGCACGTGTTCGGGGACAGCTGCGGCCGTCCGTCGGCGCGAGTGGTCACCAGGATCGCGTGGTGCCGCTGCTTGAGGAACGCGACCAGCTCGGCGCGCTCGACCTTCGTGTTGGTGGCGATAGTCCTCGGCATACCCCGACGGTAGCGTGCGTTCATGCGCACCACAGAGCGTTCCGGAAGGCCATCGGGCCTGCGTTCCTGGCTCAATCCGGCACTTCCGGCGTTCCCGGCTCCGATCACCGACGCCCGCGAGCGGCGGGCGGTCAAGATCGAGCTGGTCCTCGTTTTCGGCATCACCCTCGGACTGTCCGGTGCGCGCAGCCTGCTGTCCCTTGTGGACTCTCTGCTCCGGCCGACCCCGTTGGCTCAGCAGCAAGTGCAGCTCAACGTCCCGCGCGCGGCGGCGAGCCTGCTGGACCTGCTCCAGCAGCTGCTGAGCGCCGCGCAGCTGATCGGCTGGGGCGGGCTCGGGCTGTACCTGCTGTGGCGGGCCGGGATGAAACTGCGCGAAATCGGCCTGAGCCGGCGCATCCGTTCCGACGCGCTCATCACCGTCGGAATCGCCGCGCTGATCGGCATTCCCGGGCTCGCGCTGTATTTCCTCTCGTATCACCTCGGGTTCAGCCTCGCGGTGCAACCGTCCACTTTGGGCGATACCTGGTGGCGGCCGATCGCGCTGACGCTTTCCGCCTTCGGCAACGCTTTCGCCGAGGAAGTGCTCGTGATCGGCTATCTGCTCACGCGGCTGCGGCAACTCGGCGTGCGCGAGAACGCGTCGCTGTTCGGCACCGCGGTACTTCGCGGTTCCTACCACCTGTACCAAGGGTTCGGCGGGTTCGTCGGCAACCTCGTGATGGGACTGGTGTTCGGCCGCGTGTGGCAGCGGACCAACCGGCTGTGGCCGCTCATCGCCGCGCATACTTTGTTCGATGTGGTGTCCTTCGTCGGCTATTCGTTGCTGAAAGGCCGTCTTTCCTGGCTCCCGTGATGCCTGCTCATTAGGCTCGCACTTCGTGAGCGAGACGAGCGAGATGACCGCACCTCCCAGGGTGGACAGCGAAGTCGGGCCGCTTCGGGCAGTGCTGCTGCACCGGCCGGGAAACGAGCTGAAACGGCTCACTCCCCGCAACAACGACAAGCTGCTTTTCGACTCCATCCCGTGGGTGAGCCGGGCGCAGCAGGAACACGACGCGTTCGCCGACGTCCTGCGCGGCCGCGGCGTCGAAGTGCTGCTGCTGGCCGACGTTCTCCGCACCGCGCTGGAAGATCAGCGCGCGCACGCAGCCGGGGTCCACGCCGCGGTGGACGACCGGCGGCTCGGCAGCGATCTCGCGGATTCGCTCAGGTCGCACCTGACGAGCGTCGACGCGCACACGCTCGCCGAAGTCCTGATGGCGGGCATGACGTTCGAGGAGCTGCCGTCCGCCGAGGGCGCGTCGCTGGTGCGGATGATGCACCATCCGCGCGACTTCGCCGTCGATCCGCTGCCCAATCTGCTCTTCACCCGCGATTCGTCCGCGTGGATCGGCGACCGTGTCGCGATCTCGTCGCTGACCATGCCCGCGCGGCGGCGGGAAACGGCGCTGCTCGACCTCGTTTACGCCTACCATCCGCGATTCCGCCACGCCGCCCGCGCTTACGGCGCGCATTCCGCGCCGATCGAAGGCGGCGACGTGATGCTGCTGGCTCCCGGTGTCGTCGCGATCGGCGTCGGCGAACGGACGACTCCGGCCGGAGCCGAATCGCTCGCGCGTTCCGTATTCGCCGACGGACTCGCGCATACCGTCGTCGCGGTCCCGATCGAACAATCGCGCGCGACGATGCATCTCGACACGGTATGCACGATGGTCGATGTCGACGCCGTCGTGATGTATCCGCTCGCGCGCGATTCGCTGACCGCGTTCACCATCAAACCGACCGGCGACGGCGGCGTGAAAGTGGCGGGCCCGACGCCTTTCCTCGAAGCCGCCGCGGAAGCGATGGAGATCGACCGGCTGCGGGTGATCGACACCGGCCTCGACCCGGTCACCGCGGAGCGCGAGCAGTGGGACGACGGCAACAACACGCTGGCACTGGCCCCCGGCGTGGTCGTGGGCTACGAACGGAACGCGGAGACCAACGAACGGCTCGCCGCGGCGGGCATCGAGGTGCTGCCGATCACCGGGTCCGAACTGGGGTCCGGCCGAGGCGGCCCGCGCTGCATGTCGTGTCCGGTGCGCCGCGATCCCCCGCCAAAGGAAAGTTAGCCTTTCCTTAATAAGGGCAAACGCATTAAGGGAAGGCTAACCAAAATAAGTGTTTCCTTCTTGAGGAATGGTAACCCTAATAGGGTGGAGATCACCAGCCAAAAGTGGAAAACAATCGGACATTGACGTACCGTGATGAACATGGCCGCTACGAAGAAAGAACCGCGCTCTAAGTTCTACGAACTGCTGCAGGCGCAGATTCACAACGAGTTCAACGCCTCCCAGCAGTACATCGCGCTCGCGGTCTGGTTCGACAACGAGGACCTTCCGCAGCTCGCGAAGCACTTCTACAAGCAGTCCGTCGAGGAGCGCAATCACGCGATGGCGCTCGTCCAGTACATGCTCGACCGCGACCACCACGTCGAGGTCCCCGGCACCGGCGAAGTCCGCAACGACTTCTCCGCCCCGCTCGAACTGCTCGAACTCGCGCTGGAGCAGGAGAAGGAGGTCGCTGCCGACATCTCCGCGCTCGCGAAGGCCGCGCGGGCCGAGGAGGACTACATCAGCGAGCAGTTCACCCAGTGGTTCCTCAAGGAGCAGGTCGAGGAGATCTCCCAGATGTCGACGCTGGTCACGGTCGCGCGCCGCGCGGGTGACAACGTCTACGAGATCGAGAAGTTCCTGCACCGCGAGGCCGTCGGCGACGCCGGCGCGGACTCCGGGATGCCCCCGGTCGCGGGTGGCGCGCTGTAAGCGCTCGACGCTTGCCGGAAGCCCGGTTGTCCCCAGTGTGGACAACCGGGCTTCCCCATGTGGATAACTTCAGCGCCGCTCGTACTGCGCGATAAGCACGCCGGTGGTGGTCGCGACGCTGCTGACGAGCGAAAACTCGGTCAGCGGCGCTGGTCCTTCGAAGAGCCGCGCGCCGCGGCCGAGCGTCAGCGGGTGGATCAGGAAAGTGTAGCTGTCGACCAGTCCGGCGGCGTGCAGCGCGCGCACGAGCGAAACGCTGCCGATGATCGCGAGATCCTTGCCCGGCAAGGCTTTCAGCTCAGCCACGGTCTCCACCGCGGAGCCGCGCAGCAGCACCGAGTTCGGCCAGGCGTCCGCGTTGTCCAGGGTGGTGGAGACGACGTATTTCGTGGCCGCGTTCATGTGCTCGGTGTACGGATTCCCGTCCGTCTGCGGCCCCCAGACAGCGGCGAAATCCTCCCAGGTGCGCCGGCCGAACAGCATGTCCCCAGGCCGGTCCATGCCTTTCCCCATCTCGCGCGCCATGACGTCGTCGCCGTATCCGTTGCCCCAACCGCCGAGGTCGAACCCATTCTGGGTGTCCTCGTCGCCGCGACCGGGAGCTTGCACGACGCCATCAAGGGTGGTGCTCAGGATGACGCTGATCGAACGCATCGGATGTCCTTCCGCTTCCGCGGGCCGCCGACCGGCCCGTCACCCGCTACACGAGCGGCGCGGAGCCAGATCGACATCGGCTCGCGAAATTTTTCAGCCGGCGCAGTCCTGCGTCTTCGCCCGTACCTCGATGGCCTGGACCGCGCCTTCCGAGTTCAGCGTGAAGTGATACGCGCCCTGGTCACCGGTCGGCGACACGAGCGCACTCCCCGACTCCGACGTGCCCGGATAGGTCGCGGTGACCTGGTCCTTCGGCGACCCGTCGCCGACGCCTTCCGGGGTGTGCGCAGCACCGTCGGGCTTCACCGCGACCACGCCTTTCTCCGCCGACACGACGGCCGTCGCGGCGGGCACTCCGGCACCGCTGACGTCGTAGTAAGTGCAGCCCGCCGACTCCTTCACCGTCGTGAGCTTCATACCCTGGTCCGCGAGCTGCTGCTCCGTCATGCCGAGCTTCACCGCGCCAAGGCCGTCGGCGGTCACCAGCGCTCCGGACGCGGCTTTCGTCGGCGTCGTCTTCGGCGGTGCCGGCTTCGTGTGGTGCGGATGCGCGGGCGGGACCGGCGGGTCGGCCACGCTGGTCTCCATCGGCACGGACGGCGCTTGCACCTGCGTCGATTCGGCGCTCGAAGGAGGCTCCGGTACCGAAGAAGGCAGCGTGGGCTCGGCCGAAGCGACCTGCTGGGCGGCGACGCCGGTCGTGGCGGGCTGGGTGCGCAACTGGAGCACCACCAGCCCGGCTGAGGCCACCGCGAGGACGCACGCCGCCCCGGCCGCGGACGTCAGGATCCGCTGCCTGCGCCGCCGCCTGCGCGCACCGGCCACGATGGCCGACGCGGCGTTCTCGGCTGGTTCGACGGCTAGCCGGTCGTCGGCGAGGAGGGCGCGGAGCCGCTGTTCCAGATCGTCGGGCTGACTCACCCGGCGTCGCCTCCTTCCTGGTTCCTCAGTTTCGCCCGCAAGGACGCGATCGCCTTGCTCGCTTGGCTTTTCACCGTCCCCTGGCTGATGTCCAGCGCCTTGGCGATCTCCGCTTCGGACAGTCCCTCGTAGTACCGCAGCACCATCACCGTGCGCTGCCGCGGCGGGAGGTCGCGCAGCGCCTGCCACAGCGGCTCGTGCTCGAACGGATCCTTCGGCGCGCACGGGCTGGTGTCCGGCAGATCCGCGACGAGGTTCTCCCGCCGCGTCCGGCGCCAGCGGCTGACGTGCGCGTTCGCCATCGAACGCCGCACGTACGCCAGCGGGTCGCCGGTCTTCTGCTGCACGTACGACCAGCGCGCGCCGATCTTCTCGAGCACGGTCTGCACGAGGTCCGCGGCGTCGTGCGGGTTTCCGGTGAGCACGTGTCCGTAGCGGAGCAGCCCCGGCAGGGCTTCGCGCACGAAGTCGCCGAAGTCCGCGATGGCGTTGACCGCTTCCGCCGACGGGCCTGCCCAGGGCGGATCTCCGCTCGCGAGGGGCAATGCGGCTGCCGTCACCGTATCGCCCCTTCCCCGGATGACCGCGTCGAGCGACGGTGTCTCGTCATCCCCACCACGCATGAGCGCCCCCGAGGGTTGTCCCGTATCCGTCGCTACTTTCCGTAGCTGTGGACAACTGAGGTCAGCGCACGGAAAGCGACTCGGGCAGCTTGAAGGCGCCGTCCGTGTCAGGGGGGAAATCGTGTACCGCGACCACAGCGTTTCGCGGGATCGGGCCGTAGATGTGCGGGAACTGGATTCCGCGCGGGTCCGGCGGGTCGCCGTCCTCCCAGCGAACGGGCGCGTCGACCAGCTCGGGGTCGATTTCCAGCAGGACAAGGCCGGATTGGCCGCGGAAGACCGCGTTGGCGGGCAGGGCGACGGTGCCCGGGTCCGAGCAGTGGATGAATTCGGCGTCGTCGAGCGAGGACGCGCGATATTCGCCGCCGGCGGGCACCTCGGCCCACTCGGCACGGGTGCAGATGTGGAGGATCACGCGGTGATCATCCACCTGTGGACAACTCAGGTCGAGTTGTCCACAGGTGGACAACTCAGCGGATGGTGAGCTGGCGGCCGATCAGCCCGTCGCGGGCCCGCCGCTCGGCGGCGTTGAGCGGCTCGGAGTCGAGCGACTTGAGCGCCTCGTCCAGCCGGGCCCCGAGCTGGTCCTTGGGCTCGGCCCATTCCCTGGCGTGCGCCTCGGGGTCGAGGTCCCACACCGGGACGAGCAGGCCGTGCGCACGGAACGACCCGGCATATCGGGTGCCCTCGCCGAGCCCGAGCGTGCCGGCCGCGGACAGCCGCGCAAGCGCTTGCAGCAGCAGGTTCTCCGGTTCCGGGCGGACCCAGCGCAGGTGCGCCTTCTCGCCGGCGAGCACCCAGTACGCGCCGGAGCCGAGCCGGTCGGTGGGCATGATCGCGGCGTTCGCGCGCTCGAGGGAGACCGCGACGTCGCCGGTCGCGTCCGCGTCCTCGGGCAACCACCACGCGAAGTCGGTGTGGAGGGCGACCTCCAGCTCCGCGCTCGACACGAGGAGGTCCTGGAGCCGGTTGTGCTCGTCCGGGTCGGTGGGCGACGTCGTGTCCGGCACCGACAGCACGTCGCCCGGTTCGGCGTCGAGCAGCCAGCGCAGCGCGCGGCCGAGGTCGCGGCTGATGTCGGAAGACCGCGTCTGCACCTGAAGACCGAGGAAGCGCTCGCCGTCCGAGCGGACGAACGCCGCGGCGGCCATGGGCAGCACCGTGCCGAGCGTGACGTCGCCGCCGTCGGCGAGCGTCAGCTTCGCCGTGGCGGACGGGACGAACTCGCGCAGCGCGATCAGCTCCGGCTCCGCCGCCAGACCCTCGAACGGCTGGCCGACGAAGACGTCGCGCACCTTCGGCTTGCGGTCCGGCTTGGGACCCTTCTTACGCGCGCCCTTACCCATTTCAGCCTCCTCGGAACTCGATGTCAGACGCTATCGAAGGGACCGGCCGTCCGGGCCCGCGGGTTAGAGTCAGCTCGTGTTCGACCCTCGTGATCCCGCCTTCCTCGCCGACCCGTATCCCGCGTTCGCCGCGCTGCGCGCCGAAGGCGAGGTGCATCAGCACGACGGCCTAGGCATCGCGATCACGGTTTCGCACGCCGCGTCCGCTGCCGTGCTCCGGCACCGCGGGCTCGGCCGCATCTGGACCGACGCGCGACCGCTCGAACGGTTCGCGTCGTTCAACCTGCTGCACCGCAACTCGTTGCTGGAGAACGAACCGCCCGCGCACACCCGCCTTCGCCGTGTCATCGCGGGCGAATTCGGCCGGGGTCATGTGCAGCGGCTGCGCCCGATGGTCGCGGAACTCGCGGAGTCCATGGTGGACACCCTGGCCGCGAAAATCGCCGCCGACGGCAGCGCGGACCTGCTCGAACACCTCGCGCAACCACTGCCGGTCGCGGTCATCGCCGAACTGCTCGGCGTCCCGGCGTCGGATGGCGGGAAGCTGGTGACGTGGAGCAACGCCATCGTGAAGATGTACGAATACGGTCTGTCCGAGGACGGCCGCGACGCCGCCGAACAGGCTGCGGCCGATTTCGTGGCGTACCTGCGCGAGGTCGTCGCCGGCTCGCCGCGCGGGATCGTCCGGGACCTGACCGCGAGCGAACTGACGCCCGACGAGGTCGTCGCCACCGCGGTGCTGCTGCTGATGGCCGGCCACGAGGCGACGGTGAACGTGATCGGCAACGGAGTGACCGCGTTGTTGACCCACCGCGCGGAATGGGAGCGGCTTAGGTCCGACCCAACGTTGCTGGATTCGGCTGTGGAAGAACTGATCCGCTTCGACTCCCCGTTGCAGTTGTTCGAGCGCACGGCGACTGAGGACGTGGAAATCGCTGGTCACCGGGTGGCGAAGGGCTCGAAGATCGGCGCGCTGCTGGGTGCGGCGGCGCGTGACCCGAAGGTGTTCGACGCCCCGGACACCCTCGACGTGGGCCGGTCGCCGAACGCACACCTCGGGTTCGGGATGGGGATCCATTACTGCGTCGGGGCGCCGCTGGCGAGGGTGGAGATCGCGGCCGCGCTTACGGCGTTGACGAAGCGACTCCCGGACCTGCGACTGGCCGCGGAGCCGGAGCGGAGGCCGGAGTTCGTGATCAGGGGGTTGCGGACTTTGCCGGTGACTGCCTGACGCAAGGGCTCGTGAGTGGCGTTGCCGGTTCTAACCGGCAACGCCACTCACGACAACCACCGCAAGCCCTCGAACAAGTCGTCCTCCACTCCGGCGCTTGGCGCGACGGGACCGTTCGTGCGAGCAAGGTGGTAATCCTCCCAGGGCCAGACCTCTCGTTCGATCTCGCGTGAGTGGGCGAAAAACGGATGTCCCGGATCCATCTGCGTGGCATGCGCGCGCAACGCCGCGTCCCGAGTCGCGAAGTGTTCCTCGCAGCGGATGCGTGCGGTCACGGTGAGCACGTCGATCGGCGGCAGTTCCTCCAAAACCGGCCCCATCAACGACTCTTCACCAGCGGCGAGCGTCGCCTCGTGCATGGCCGCGAACCAGGATCGGCTGAGAGTGGCCAGATAGTAGAGCTTGCGCGGGCTGCCGTCGTCGGATTCGTCGAACGCCGCGGTCGTGACCTCATGCGCGCGGATGTGGTCGGGGTGTGGATAACCTCCCGTCTCGTCATAGGTGACCACCACCTGTGGACGAAATTCCCGCATCAGCTCCAGCAACGGTTTTGTCGCTTCAACCAACGGAATCTCCGCGAAGCCGCCAGCCGGCGAAGGCGTGGCCAAACCCGAGTCGACGTGGCCGAGGAACGTCTGCCGGACGCCGAGAATCCTTGCCGCATCAGCCATTTCCCGGCGACGGATGGCAGGCAGATCCCGCCGGACGTCCTCTCGGTCCAAGGTTGGGTTGAGCACATCGCCGCGTTCGCCGCCGGTGCAGGTGGCAACTAGGACGTCGACGCCCTCGGCCGCGTAGCGGGCCAGGGTCGCGGCGCCCTTGCTCGATTCGTCATCGGGATGGGCGTGCACGGCCAAGAGGCGGAGCGTCATGCGCGGCTTCCTTTCGGGAAGAAGAGAGCGGGGATAAAGCTCAACAGGGAAAGGCCGAGTGCCCACGTGAACGTAGTGCCGAACGCGGCGGCGCCAGGAGGTTGCGCGTGCAGAACAGCCACCAGAATCGCCGTGCCCAGCGAGCCGCCAATGCGGTTGACGACGTTGATCGCGCTCGCCGCACGCGGGATTTGACTGCGTTCCAGCGAGGTGTAGAGCATCGTCATGCCGGGCGTGGCCGTCGCGCCTAGGCCGAACCCACGGATCAGCAGCGAAATTGTCAACAGGGTCGGGCTGGGGGAATCGCCGAGCTGAGTGAAGGCGATCGTGCCTACGAGCGACAGCGCGATGCCGGCGAGCATGACTGTTCGTGAGCCGAAGCGTTCCAGCAGTTTTCCGCCTGCGATGAGGACGACGGCTGATCCCAGCGCCTGTGGTGCGAGCAGGAGTCCGGCGGCGAGCGCGGATGTGTGCTGGATTTGTTGGTAGTAAAGCGGAAGCAGCAACATCGAGCTGTACAGGGATGCGCCCAATAAGAAAGTACTCGCGCTCGCGACGGTGAAAGCCCTGTGCGCGAACAACTTCAGATCAAGCAGCGGCGCTTGTGCACGACGGGCGTGCCAGGCGTAGGCGATCAGCAGCACGGCACCGACGATGGCGAACGCATAGGAACCTTCGCCTAGGCCGTAGCCGAGCGCGCCGAGCCCCGGCGGGAGCAGCAGGAGGCCGCGGACGTCGAGCGGATCGCGCGTACCAGCGGGTTCCTCGCGCGGCAACACTCGGACGGCGAGCAGCAAAGTGGCGACGCCGAACGGCACGATCCCGAAGAACAGCCAGCGCCAGCCGAGGTCCTGGACGAGCGCGCCGCCGAGCATCGGGCCGAGCACCGGCGCGACGGTCGCGGGCAGCGTGACGACGCCGATCATCCGGCCCAGCCGCGGACCGGCCGCCTGCGCGAAAATCGCCTGGCCGACCGGTTGCATGAGACCGCCGCCGAGGCCGTGCAGCACACGGAACGCGATCAGCGCCGGAGCCGACCAGGCGAACCCGCACAGCACCGTCCCCAGCGTGAACAGCCCGACCGCGGCGATCCACACCTGACGGCCGCCGAACCGGTCGGCGAGCCAACCGGACAGCGGGATCGTGAGCGAGGCGGCCAGCAGGTACGCGCTGGCCACCCACTGCACGATCGGCAGCGAACTGTCCAGGTCACGCGCCATTACGCCGATTCCGACCGACACGATCGTCGCGTCGAGGATCGACAGCACCGCGCCCAGGATGAGCACCCCGCCGAGCCGGCGAAGCCCGGAATCGGAGACCGGAGCCTCCGGAAGCCGCGTGGTCATCGCATCACCTCCTTCATTAGGTCGGACCTGAGATTAGGTTGAACCTAGTTAATGGGTCAAGCACAAATTTAGGTCGGACCTAGTACACTGGCCGGGTGAGCCTCAGGGAGCAGAAGAAGCTGGAGACGCGGCAGACGATCTCGGCGGTGGCGACGCGGCTGTTCATCCAGCGCGGGTTCGACCAGGTCACGATCGCCGAGGTCGCGGAGGCGGCGCGGGTCGCCAAAATGACCGTGACGAATCACTTCAGCCGAAAGGAAGACCTCGTCTTCGACATCCGGAATGACTTCGTGGACTGGCCGGCGAACCTGGTCCGGGCCAACCCGGAGACGCCGGCGCTGATCGCCGTGCGGGACGGCTGCTTCGCGGAGCTGGACAAGGCGAGCCCGATGCTCGGGTTCGCGGACGTGTCCTTCGTGCGGATGGTGCGGCAGAGCGAACGCCTCACCTCAGCGCTCCGGGACATGCACGTCGACCGGGAATTCGAGCTCGTCGCCGCGCTGCTCGACCGGCATCCGGATCGGGAAATGCTGTCGCGGACGGCCGGGGCGCACCTCACGTCGGTGCTGCGGCTTCTTCTCGACGACGTCTGGAAGCTGACCTGGCAGGACGTCAAGCTGGACGACCTCGTGGAGCAGATCCGGGATTCCGCGGCGGTCGCGTTCGGCCAGCTGGAACCGGCGCTCGGCGACCTTTAGCGCGCGGCGCCGACCGGACGCGCGGTCCGCAGCTCCGGCTCCGGCGCGCCCTCGATCTTGAGCACGCGGAAGTCGCGCAGGCGTTCCGGGGCGATCGGCATCAGCAGATGCGAGAACCGCCGGATCACCAGCGCGGTGACGACCGCGAGCGCGGCCGCGGCGAGATCGGTGAGCGCGACCAGCAGGACGCTGTCCGCCATCGCCTGCACACCCGGCCGGATCCGCCAGATGATAGTGACGATCAGCAGGACCCAGTTCGCCACCCACACGCCCCACCAGCCGAGCACGAGCCGCGACGGCTTCGGCCGCTTGTCCCGGGGCCGGCGGAGCACAGCGTGTTCCAGCTCGCTGACCACGGACAACGCGAGCGGCAGGTTCACGATCGGCACCAGCACGCCCACGAGCACCTGCCAGACCGGCCGCGGCGGCGCTTCGTCGGCCTCGTCGGCGGCCGCTTGCCGGGCGACCAGCAGCCACCAGACCGAGAGTCCGGCGGGAAGCAGCGAAAAGATCGTGGTGAGCAGGCCAGCGAGCATGACGAACGCGTCGGAGAATCCGACGACACCGGTGTTCAGCGCGGAATCGCGGCTTTCCACGAGGAGCGCGTACCGCCAGATCTCCGCCCCCGCCGCGATCACGGCGAGGACGGCGAACGTCCAGAGGATCGTGGTGAGGCTCCGCGCGAGCACCGGGATCCGGTCGATCGGCCGGATTTCGCCGGACGCGGTGCCGGGCACGTTCGTCGGACGGCGCCAGGTCAGATTCGGGAAGCCCCAGCGCGGCGGCACCGGATAGGACGGCGGGCCGGAGTAGGGCGTCGCGGGCACGGCACGGCGACGGCGAACGGCGCTCGGCGGCGGGGACGCGACCCAGCGCAGCTTGGCCGCTCGCTTCGGCGGACTCGGCTGCGGTTGCTGCGGAGCGGGTCGATGGACCGCGCCTTGCGGAGCGGCGGTGAACGGACGCGCGTACGCGGCGTGCGGCGGGTAGGCCTGCGCCGGGTACTGCTGGTACGGATGGGCGAACTGCTGGCCAGGATGCACCGGCCCGGCCTGCTGCGGTGCCCAGTGCCCAGGGTGCGGCGAGTGCTGGCCGGGATACGGCTGCGCACCCGATTGCGGCACCAGGCCCGGCTGGCCGAAGCCCGTCGGCCCGGCATTCACGCCGCCAGACTGCGCGGGATACGGCTGCGCGCCTCGGTGCTCGGCACCGGGCTGACCAGGATGCGGCGGCGCGCCGGGCTGCGGAGCGGAGTCAGCCCAGCCTGAAGCAGGTCCGGCCTGGCCCGGCCCTTGGCCAGAAGCGGCTCCGCCAACACCGTCCGCAGCCCCGCCTCGACCAGCGTCACCAGGCCGGGAAGCGTCCCCAGTCTCCCCCTCGTCCCGGCCGAAGCCAGGAACGAACGACGCCGGATCCGAGGATTCCGGCGGCTCGGGAACAGACTGGGCAGGCATCCGTCAGAGAACCTCGGGTTCAGCGTCGGGGTTTTCGCTCACCATGCGGCGGCCTTCGCGCGCCCAGGCGCCCATTCCGCCCGCGACGTTGACCGCGTCCCAGCCGCTCGCGTTCAGCCAGGCCGCGGCGCGCGCCGAGCGGCCGCCGGAGCGGCAGATGACGTAGACCGGGTTGTCCTCGGGGAATTCGGCGAGTTCGCCGACGCGCGCGGGCAGTTCGCCGAGCGGGATGTGCACCGCGGCGGGGGCGTGCCCGGCGTCCCACTCGTCGTCCTCGCGGACGTCGAGCAGTGCGACGTCCGCGGGAAGGTCGCGGACTTCAGCGGTCGGAATTTCAGCAGGGCTCACCACAGGTTCCATGCTCCCATGTCATGACGTTGTACGCGTGTGAGGAACGCTAACCGCTAAGCCTTGCGGTGGCGTCCCCGGCCGGCCCGCAGCTTCTCGTCGGCCTGGCCGAACCGGGCGACCGCGCGGTCGCGCATCAGGCCGAGCGGGTCGGGAGCGTGCAGGCGCAGCATGATGTCGTTCACCAGTTCCGGGCGGCCGGACCTGGTCAGCCGGCTCACCGCATAGGTCGCCAGGAACGCCGAGGGCACCGAGATCAGCGCGGGCTGCACGGTGAACCACGGCATCTTGTCTCCGGTGTACTCGCACACGATGTTGTACGCCAGTGCGCCGAGCACCATCCCGCCGCCGACGACCATCCCGGCCAGCGCGCCTGGCCAGCTGAGCTTGCGCCACCAGATGCCGAGCAGCAGCAGCGGGCTGAACGTGGACGCGGCGAGCGCGAAGGTCATCCCGATGGACAGCGAGATGTCCTCGGTGCGGAAGATCAGCGTGAGCGCCATCGGGCAGATCGCGACCAGCAGCGTCGCGACCCGGAAGTCCTTGACCCGGCCCGGCAGCAGGTCCGTCGACACCACGCCGGCCACGCTCACCAGCAGCCCCGAGCAACTCGACAGGAACGCCGCGAACGCGCCCGCCGCCGTCACCGCGGCGAGGATCTGACCTGGCCAGCCGGGCAACACCGCGGTCGGCAACAGCAGCACGGCCGCGTCGGTGTTGCCGGTGAGCAGCAGTTGCGGCACGTACATCCGCGAGAGCGCGCCCAGCATCGTCGGGAACAGGTAGAACAGCCCGAGCAGCAACAGCACGTGCACGGTGGTGCGGCGCGCGGCCTTGCCGTCGGGGTTGGTGTAGAAGCGGACCAGCACATGCGGCAGGCCCATGGTGCCGAGGAACAGCGCGAAAATCAGCGAGTACGTCTGCAGCAGATCGGTGATGCCGCTCGACGCCGGATGCAGCCAGGCGTCGTTCGTCGTCGGCGCGTCGCTCACGATCGGCACCGGCGTGCCCGCGGCGAATTCCAGCGTCGTCCCCGAGGACACCTTGTGCGGCACGAGCGGCGACCAGCGCGCCATGCCGCCCGCGGGACCGTTGTCGATGTGGCCGTGTGCGTAGAAGAACGTCTCGGTGGTGACCTTCACGGTCACGTCGGTTTGCACCGTCACCTTGGTGTCCGACGGGAACACCGGCGGCGCGGGCGCACCTAGCGCACGCACGCCGCCTGGGCCGCCGCCGGCGAAGAAAACCATGCACAGCACGAAAGTCGGCACGGCGATCGCGAACAGCTTCAGCCAGTACTGGAACGCCTGGACCACGGTGATCGCGCGCATCCCGCCGGAGATCACGTTGACCGCGACCAAGACGATGACGAGGAGCGCGCCCGCCCACGCCGGCACCGGAACGATCTGCGCGAGCGTCAAACCGGCGGCCTGCAACTGCGGGACCATGTAAAGGATCCCGATGAATACCGCGCCCGCCGTGGCGAACCGGCGCAGGCCTCGCGAGCCGAGCCGGGCTTCCACGAAGTCCGGCAGCGTGTACGCACCGGATCGGCGCAGCGGCGCGGCGACGAACAGCATCAGCGCGAGATATCCGGCGGTGAAGCCGATCGGGTACCAGGTCGCGTCGGCACCCTGCTTGAGCACCATGCCCGCGACACCGAGGAACGACGCCGCAGACAGGTATTCGCCGGAGATCGCCGCGGCGTTGCGGCTGGAGCGCACGGTTCGGCGGGCCACGAGGAAGTCGTGCGTGCTGGTGGCCCCGCGCGACGAACGGAAGCCAAGGTAGTAGGTCGCGAAGGCGACCAGCACGAGGCCGGTCAACGTCCACGGGGTCAGCTGCACGGCGTGAATCCTCGCACGACCACGCACTTCCGGGACGCGCCGCCACCAGCGAACGCATCCCCCGCGCGGGTCAGTTCTCGATCATGTCGACGAAGTCGCGTTCGTGCCGCTCGGCGAGCCGGTTGTACCAGAGGCCGACGGCGAAGAGGAACGGGAACGGAAGCAGGCCGAGCACGAGCCACGGGATCGGGATGCCGATCACGGTGAACCGCGCGACCGCCGGGAGGAAATAGAACAGCGCGGGCAGCGTCCCGAGCACGACCAGCACGAGCACCGCCAGCCACACCGACGTGCGCAGCTGCACCTTCACCAGGTCGCGGACCAGCAGTTTTCCCCAGCTGGTCTGTTCTTCCAGCTCGACCCGCCCGCGCATCCGCGCCGAGGACTGCCGCGAATCGGCGAGCACCACGCGCTCCCGTTTCGGCCGCACATGCGCGGGTTCGCTGGAGCGCGGAGCCGGTTCGGGAGCGGGCGGCACCGGTTCGACCACCGCGCGGTCCTCCGGCCGCACGCCCAGCGTCGGGTCCGGTTTGCGGACTCCGTTCTCGAGCCGGTGGTAAGGGTCTTCGGGCGAGGACATCGACGGCTAGCCGCCCCGGCCGGAGCCGACGATGCGGTCCTTCAGCGCCCGGGTGTGCCTGCGGCTGACCGGCAGCACTTTCTCCTCGTTGCCGATCACGACCTGGTAGCCGCCCTGCCCCATCCGCATTTCGGTGATCAGCGGCAGCGCGACCAGGAACGATCGGTGGATCCGCACGAATCCGGCCTTCTCCCAGCGTTCTTCCAGCTGGGCGAGCGGGATCCGGACGAGGTGGCTGCCCTCGGTGGTGAACAGCCGCGCGTAGTCGCCCTGCGCTTCCACCCAGCGCACCGACGAGCGCGGGATCAGCTTCGTCGTTCCCGCCAGTTCGACCGGGATGACCTCGTCGTCGTTCTTCACCGGCTCGGCGCCGCCCTGGCCCGCGGGCGGGCCCGCGACCGTGGCCAGCTTCTCGCGCACGCGCGCGACCGACCGGTCGAGCCGGTCCTGCTGGAACGGCTTCAGGACGTAGTCGACCGCGCCGAGGTCGAACGCGTTCACCGCTTCCTCGGCGTGCCCGGTGACGAACACCAGTACCGGCGACGGGTTCATCGCCGCGATCACGCGCGACATCTCCATGCCGGACAGGCCGGGCATGTCGATGTCGGCGAACACGGCGTCGACCGTCGGCAGGCCGCTTGCCCGCCGGGCAGCCAGTTCTGGGTCGTCGTGCGAGAACAGCCGCAGCGCGTCGGAGGCGTCCGAGGCCTGGAAAACGCGGTGGATGTGCGGGTTGTTCTGGAGTCCGTGGCTGAGTTCGTCCAGCCCGGCCAGCTCGTCGTCCACGGCAAGGACGATGAGTTTCCGGGTGTCGTCGTGAGCACTCACAGTGAGACGCATCCTGCCGATTGCGAGGTGCATTGTCCAGACCCGATCGGAGAGTGCACCTTGTGGGTGGCGTACCGGAGTCGCCACTCACCTGTGCCTCAGAGCCCGAAGCGCGACCAGGCCGCCTTCGTGGTCACCGCGTCCAGCAGCGCGCTCGCTGCCGCGGGCGCCCCGATCCCGAGCCGGGCGAGCAGCGGTTTCTTCGGCTCCGCCACGGAAATCTCGGCACCGGGGTAACGCTTGTTGACGATCTCGCGCAGCGAACCGAGCCCGTCGATCAGTCCGAGTTCGACCGCTTTGTGCCCGAGCCAGACGTCTCCGGTGAACAGATCGGTGGAATCGGTCAGCCGGTCGCCGCGCCGTTCCTTGACCCATTCGACGAACAGTTCGTGCAGCTGGCTGTGCATGTTTTTCAGCCACTCGACGTCCTCGGGCTTCTCCGGGCTGAACGGGTCGAGCCGCGATTTGTTCGCGCCCGCGGTGTGCAGCCTGCGCTCGATGCCGAAGCGTTCGAGCAGCCCGGTGAACCCGAACCCGCCGCTGATGACGCCGATCGAGCCGACCATGGACGTGCGGTGCGCGTAGATCTCGTCGGCCGCGCAGGCCAGCCAGTACCCGCCGGAAGCGGCGACGTCCTCGGCGAACGCCAGCACCGGCACGCCTTTCTCGTCGGCCAGCTGCCGGATCCGCTCCGCGACCAGTCCGGACTGCGTCGGCGCACCTCCGGGCGAGTTGATCTGCAACGCGACGGCCTTGAGCCGGTCGTGCGCGAACGCCCTGGTGAGCGCGGATTCGACGGCACCGAGGTTGATCGCGCCGCGAGCCAGCGGCGACGGCGTCGGCGTGATCACGCCGTGCAGCTTCACGACGGCGACCACGTCCTTGCGGTCGCCCCGGTCGCCGAGCACGGGAAGGCGGGCAGTCAGCTTGTCGGTCACGCTCATCTGCCCAGGCTAACCAGTTCAGTGCGCGGGCAGCATTCCCGAACGCGAGCCGTGCACTCCGTCGGGTTCCGGTTCCGGCTCGACCGGAGGCAACGGCTGCTGCGGGACGTCGGCGGAGTAGTCCGGCATGTTCGGCCGCACGCCGAGCTTGAACTTCGGCACCCGCAACGCGACCTTCATCCCCGCACCCGGCGCGGTTTCGACGGTGAGCGCGTAATCCTCGCCGAACACTTGCCGCATGCGCTGGTTGATGTTGCCGAGCCCGACGTGCGCGCCGGTGCGGTGCGCGTTGCGCAGATCGGTGAGCTGCCGCGGGTCCATGCCGATGCCGTCGTCCTCGACCGTGATCAGCGCTTCGTGCCCGTCGTCCCGCGCGATCACCGTGACGCACCCGCCGCTCGGCTTGCTGGCCAGGCCGTGTTTCACGGCGTTCTCGACGAGCGGCTGAATGATCAGGAACGGCACCACGACGCTCAACACCTCGGGCGCGATCTTCATCCGCACCTCGAGCCGACCGCCGAAGCGAGCGTTTTCGATGGTCAGATACCGGTCGATATTGCGCAGTTCCTCGGCGAGCGTGGTGTACATGCCGGACGTGCGGAACGAGTAGCGCGTGAAGTCCGCGAAGTCTTGCAGCAGTTCGCGCGCTTCCTCCGGATCGGTGCGAATGAGCGCGGAGATCGTGTTGAGCGCGTTGTAAACGAAGTGCGGCGAGATCTGCGCGCGCAGTGCTTTGATTTCCGCCTGCTGCAGCTGATTGCGCGATTCTTCGAGCCGTGCGAGTTCGAACTGCGTGCAAACGAACTGGCCCACCGCCTCAGCCATCTGCACCAGCTTGCCGCGCGTGCGCCCGACGACGATCAGCGTCGCCTCGGCCTCGCCCTCAACGAGAATGGGGACAATCGCGGCCGTCTTCATCTTGCACGTGCCACGGTGATTGCACGGCATCCTGTTGTGATCAGCGACGGCGCGCCGGTGTTTGCGCAACGCGGTCCCGATGTCATCGACGACGTCCAGATAGTGGTCAGTGGCCTCGCCCGCCCAGGACAGCAGCGTGCCTTCACTGTCGGTGATGCCGACGGCGAGACAGTCGAGCACCTCGAGCAGCTCCGCCGTCATCCGGTTGGCGGCCTCCTCGTCGAGCCCCGCCCGCAAGTTAGGCGTGGCCTTGGACATCCGGTGGACGGCTTGGAGAACGGCGTCCTGGATGACCCCCTTGGGCCGGCGCGCCCGGAAGGCGAGGACCAGCACCACGATCACCAGGATGCCGACCAGAACCCACGGGACGACCAGCGCATAGGGGAAGTCGGACACGACGTCCATGCTCTGCGCTCGACCGACCGGGTGCAAGGTCTGCTCCCCACTTTCTGTCCAGTAGCGACGCCGAGAGTGGGCAAACCCTACCGTCACTCCCGGTGAGCGTGAGAATCTTGCGCCATTCGGGTGGTGGCGGTGGCTGTGGGTCGCCAATGAGTGGAGTGAAGGGACCCTTCATTACTACGGACGGTTAGCAGTGAAGGGACCCTTCACTGCTTGGCTAGTGCGGATGAGGGTTCTTTGGCGGTCCCGACACTTGGACCCGTGGCCAGCGCTCTCGCGGCAATGCCAATTCCGGACCAATGAAGCCAACTCCCCTGACCGATGAAGCCGACTCCTGACGATGCCGCCCAGCCCTCACCTGCGAGACCAAGCCCCGATGCTTACCGACGCACCCGGCCCACGTCCGCGAGGGGAACCCTCACGGACTCTGATTCCCTCAGGATTCCCCTCACGACCAGCCCACCGCCCGCCCGCCCACCGCTCGCCGTCCCGCCTCCGGCGCGCCCCAATGCCACATTGGGTGCGTCAGACGCACCGAACGCCACATTGGGTGCGTCCCATGCACCCAATGCCACATTGGGGCGCTAGCCCCAACCCACCCGCGAAACCGCAGCCAGTGCACTCAACGATCGATGCACCCACACCACCCCCGCACCCCGATACGAAGCCACAATGCGGTCTGAGGGTGCTTGTCAAGGCATCTTTCCCGCCTTGACAAGCACCCTCAGACCGTCAGCACAATCAAGCTTCGGGGTGCCCCACGCAACCCCCACGGCAATGTCGCCGCCAGGCGACGAGCCGAACTACTTCAACAACCGGGACATCCGCCGATCAGCCAACGGTTTCCCCCCGGTCTGACAAGTCGCACAATACTGAAACGACTTGTCCGCAAACGAAATCTCCCGAACGGTATCCCCGCAAACCGGGCAGGGCAGTCCAGTCCGAGCATGCACCCGAAGCCCCGACCGCTTCTCCCCTTTCAACCGCGCGGCCTTCTGCCCCACCGACCGCGAAACAGCGTCCGTCTCCACCTCGCGGATCGCCTCGGCCAGAACCTCCAGCGCCCCCTCGTCCAACTTCCCCACCGTCGCGTAAGGCGACAATTTCGCCCGATGCATGATCTCGTCCGAATAAGCGTTCCCGATCCCCGCGATCAACGACTGATCAGTCAACGCCCACTTCAGCCGAGTCCCCTTCCCCTGGAACAACTCCCGCAACTGCGAAGCATCGACAGCCAGCGCATCCGGCCCCAGCCGAGCCACACTCGCCACCTCGGAGGGATCAGCGACGATCCACACCGCCAGCCCCTTCTTCGTCCCCGCCTCGGTCAGATCGAAGCCGGGACCGGAAGCCGACTCCAGATGCACCCGCAGCGAGATCGGCCCCTTCCCGGGCTTCAGCGGAGCCGGGGACAGCGCGTCCGACCAGCGCAGCCAACCGGCCCGCGCGAGATGGACCACCAGGTGCAGGTCACCGAGCACGACATCCAGATGCTTGCCGTGCCGCGTCGCGTCGGTGATTTCGCGGCCATGCAACTCGGTATACGGCGGCACCGCGGTCTTCAGCACGCTCAACGACGCGACGTCGAGCCGGAAAACAGTGCTCCCCACGGCGTGTTCGCGCAGGTGATGGGCCAGTGCTTCGACCTCGGGCAACTCGGGCATGGCACCAGTCTCGCGCGCCTGCCCGGTTCCGGCCAGGTCTATTCGACCGGGTGCAACGGACCGTCGAAGTCCGGCAGCGAATGCTTCTGGATCGTCTTCGAGATCCGCTTCACCTCGCCGGACACGGTGAACATGCCGCGGATCGTGCCGACCCAGCGCTCCGACGGCCGGTCGCCCGCGACGTCGCCCTCGGTCTCGGCGACCACCGTCCACGGACGGCGCAGGATCCACCGCAGCGGGAAGAACAACACCACCAGCAGCAACGCCAGCAGCACCCACGCGGGCACCTTCACGACATCCGGCGTCCAGACCACCAAAGCGATCACCAGGAACACCATGACCACGATCATCGCGATGCCAGGTCCGTAACTGCCTGCGACGTCGTGTTCGAAATCGTCAGCGGTGGCGGGAGCCCGCCACTCCATCTGGGCACGGACCACCCAATGGCGACCGTCTTCGCCGCGCACCAGCCGGTTCATCCTGTTGCCTCCCGGGCGACGTCGAACTCGGTCAACGTTACCGTGACCGTGCCGTCGAGCGCGAGGTGCTCACTGAGAGTTACTGGCGGTTTGCCGGGTTTTGGCTGTTCGGGAGCTCGCGTCCGCTGAGGAATCGGCCGAACCGGTGACATCGTTCCCGGACGTGGAGTCCGTCTTGGCCGAGTTCGCGGGCTCGGCGGGGGTCGACGACTTAACCGGCTTCGACGACTTAACCGGCTTGGCAGACTTCGCGGACTTCGGGCAGCCGGACGAACCAGCGGCGTTGGAAGACTGCGGAGCGGCCGGAGCGACGCGCCCCGACCCCGTCGGGGCGGTCGTGACCGATGGCGGCACGTACGAATCCGGCGAAGGCACGTACGACGAGGGGGGCGGAGCGTACGACGAACGAGTCGTGTCGTCCGTCGTCGTGCTCAGCACACCCGGACTCGACGAGTTCGTGGACGTGTCCAGATCCGACCGCGACTCCGTGGTCGACGACCGGCTCGTCATCGGCGATCCCGAATGGCTGCCGTCCTGGCTCGGAAGATCATCGCGCGGCGTCGACCCACTCGAATCCGACGTCGACGACGACTGCTCCCCGGACGCCGCCTGATGCACCGGCGGCAAATTCGGCACCTCGGCCACGCCCAGATGCTGCGACGTACCCGGATGAACCGCCACATGCGCGGGCCGCGCACTCCCGTGCATCTCCCCGGAGATGACCCGCGGCCCCTGCTGCGCCGGCGGCGGAGGCTGCTCCGGCGGCTGCAACGCCAGCTCCGGCGCACCACCGCCCAACCCGACGTTCTGCACCGGATGCGACCCGAACACCAGCGGACCGGCGGTCAAACTCACCGCACCCGCCGCCGCGGTCGAGGCCAGCGCCAGCCCGACCTTCACCTTCGAGCCGAACACCACGCTCTTCACCGTCGCGACCGCGCCGGCGGCCTTCCCGACCCCGGCCAGCGCCGGAACCGCGAGCACCAGCACCCCGGCATGCGCCCGCAACGACGAACACACATCCCGCAGCTCGTCCTGCGTCGCCCGGCACGACGGACACCCCAGCAAATGCGCCTTGATCCGCTCCGCCTCCGCGCCGGTGACGCTGCCCGCGGTGAACCCGCCCAGCTTCTCCACCACCGCACGGCACGTCTCCGGACCCCGGTTCACCGACAAATGCGCCTGCAGATACGCCGCCCGCAACCCCTGCCGCGCCCGCCGCGCCAACGCCGCAGTCGCATTCGCCGACAACCCGAAATGCGGAGCCACCATCGCGGGCTGCTCGCCCTCGACCTCGGTCTGCCACAGAACCGTCCGCCACCGCTCCGGCAAACTCGTGAACGCCGTCGTGATCAACGTGTGCTCAGCCGTCCGGGCAGGCGTGTCCACCCCGGCGCCCGCGCGGAACGTCAACTCGTCGTCAGTCACCGGAACATCGCGCCGCGCCCCGTGCCACTCCCACGACACCCGGCGCGCGACCGTCAGCAGATAAGCCCGCACGTAATCCCGCGGACCCGCACCGCGGCGCAACGCCTGCAGCACACGGAAGAAGGTCTCCGCGGTGATGTCTTCAGCTTCGGAGCGATCCGACGCGAGACTCTGCGCCAATCTGCGCACCGCCGCGGCGTGCAGCTCGAACAACTCCCCGAACGCGGCATCCTCGCCGTCGCGCAGCCGCTTCAAAAGTGCCTGCTCGTCGGATTCCGAGGCCGCTGGTGGCGGCGCCGTGCCCAGCTCGGTCATCCGGCAAGGCACCTCCTCCCCCGAAGGACTCACCACTGAAGTCGATTGGGGACACCATACGGAGCAGAGCGCCCGTCGTCACCCCTTGTGCGCTCGACGTGACGCGCAAGCACCACATCTCAGCAGGTCCGCGCCAATAACGGGGCCCCCGAAAGTGTCATCGGAGCCACGGTATAGAGTGTGTTCAACACCGAGCACCAAGCGGTTAACGCGGATGTAGCGCAGCTGGTAGCGCATCACCTTGCCAAGGTGAGGGTCGCGGGTTCGAATCCCGTCATCCGCTCGCGACCGAGAGGCCCATGTCCACAAAAAGCGTGGACATGGGCCTCTCGCCATTTCACCCGGGGGCCGAGCCCCCGGACCCCCGCGGTGCGGTCGGCTGCGGTTCAGGGGTTGGGGGCTTTGCAGCTTGCGGAGCAAGCGGAAAAGACGTGGAGTTCCCGAGGCCTGACGAGTCTGGTTATAGCTCGTAGGTGTCCAGGACTGTGGGGGCGATTGGGGACAGGTGTTCGTCTTTTTGTTCCGTTAGCTGGCCTCTTGCCATTCGGTAGACCTGGAACGCGTTGTCGTGTTCTGGGTGTTGGTCGTCCCAGATGTGCAGGAGGCCGTAGGAGCCTGGGGCCAGTTCGCCTACCCGGGCGAAGGTTTCCAGGAGTTGCGGGGTGATGGCTCCGCCGTGCTTGTCTAGACCACCCAGATGGAGCATGGGCAGGCCCTCGCTCCAGCGGAGGTCTACCAGGTCCAGGAGGGTGGCGTTCTGCAGGGAGCGGTGGACTCGTTCCACCAGGCGCTCCAGCAGAGCTGCGTCGTCGTCGCCGGTTGCGGTGGCGGCGATGGTCACCCAGCCGTGGTATTCGAACACGTGCGAGACGGTAGCAGCGGCCGTGCTCAGCGGGTCAGCGCAGAGGGCTGGCCGTCCCGGCGCAACTGGTTCGTGAGGATGCCGTCGGCGTGCTTTTCGACTGCCGGGAGCAGTTTTTCGCCGAAGACGCACAGGGTGCGTTCCCACGGGTGGCCCAGCGTGCCGTAGCTGAAATCGGCGGCCAGGAACAGGTGGTAGTCGCCGCGCGGGAAGACCGAGACCGGCCACGGCGCGTTCTGCCGCATGCGATGCGGCCAGAACTTGAACGACTGGTGCTGCCAATGCAGGACCCACAGCCACTCGTCCTCGGCGGTGGTCTCCTGCAAAGCGGCCAGCACCGCCCGGGCCACGTCGTGCTCTTCCACCGCGTACGGGCCGAGGCGGAATTCGGCCGAGGCACGGTCGTACTCGCCGGTGGACAGATCCCAGGCAGCCGACGGGCGCGGCTCATGGAAGCCGGGCCAATCGTGCGCGAAGGTGCTCGGCCAGAACCTGAGCTTGTCGTGCACCCAATACCAAGCGGGTTCGTCAGCCACTCGCGAGAGCGGCTCCCAGGCTGCAGCAGCGTTCACTTGTCGACCTCGAAGTCATCGGCCGGGCTCGAAACTGCCGAAAGCTTCGTGTCCGGGGCCGGGATTGTCCAGTCCACCGGAGCCGAGCGCCAAGCTGTCACTCGACCGGGTGGCCTGCGGACCGGGAAAACCGCCCCCGGTCCGCAGGTTCCTTACCCGAGACGCGTGCCGGTCATGCACGGAGCAGTTATGCGGCGCGCCACAGCGTGACGAACGCCGACGCCTCGCTGAACGCCCACGGCCGCAGCCGCTCCCGGTCGCGCGCCGACAAGGTGAACTCCTTCGCCCGGCGCACGTCCACGACCAGCGCCTCCCCGCCCGGCAGCAGATCCGGCATGCCTTCGGTGAGCAGCCACAACGCGAGCTGCGCGGCGTCCCGGGTCAGCGGCTCCTCCTTGAAGTACAGCCAGGTGGCGAACCGGCGGCCGTTCGACTTCCGCAGCCCCAGCTGCGGGCTGATGCCGATCTCCAGCTCGCCGAGCGAGAACTTCGCCCGCCCGACCTCGATCAGCTTCGGATCGCGCCTGCCGAGATAGCGCAGCCAGCCCTCGGCGATGGCGGCGTAATGCGGACGCGTGCGCTCGTCGGCGTTGTTGACCAGCGCGCGCATGGCCACCTCGTCCTGCCGCGCCGCCCGGCCCGCCCGTACCGCGTTCGCCGCGCGCCGGTAGTAGTTGAACGCCGCCCGGGCCGGGTCCTCGTACAGCCGGCGCTGCCTGCGGACGAACGAAGAACGCGACGGGCCCTTGCTGGCGCTGTACCCGACGAACGTGGGCAGCGTGACGTATGCCGACTGAGAACTGGTCATGGGCGGCCGCCTTCCGGTGGATGGTTTCCCCAGTACACGGCCAATTTTAGAACATATGTACGACAGTTTTCGCCGCTTAACGGGTGACCGGCGGCCACGGACCCGCCAGTACCGTCCGCGCCTGCTGCAGAACCTGTTGCTCGCAGTAGCTGACCGGCGTGACGTCGGTCGGAATCCAGGTCGCGAGCATCGCCAGCCACTGGCGCAGTTCGGCGAGCGCGGCCGGGTGGCCGAGCCGTCCGTCGAGGGCTTTGACGCTCTTCGCGGCTTCGGCGAGCCGGACGTCGCCGCGCACCATCTCGCCGAGATGTTCGCCGAGCAGCTGCCATTGGGCCGCGGTGGCGTCGGCCGGGAGTTCGATGCCCAGCTCCTCGACCACGTGCGAGAACGCGGCGGAAACCGCCTGGTGGTTCCGGTGGTCGAGGGCAGCCAGTTCGGGAAGGGAGGGCGCGTCGAGGCCCTCGCCGACGGCCCGCGCCCCGGCCTCGACGAGTTCGGCAGCGGTGATGTCGAGACCGGCGAGCCGATCCACGGCAAGGGCGGCGAGCGCACCGCGCGCGGAGGACATGCCCCGATCGTAGGAGACGCGGCCGTTTTCCCGGCGGACGTGCGCGGCGGGTGCCTGATCTGGGCAGATCCGGGCTGATCTTGCGCACCTGAGCCCCACGGAGCCGGAGCGCGTGGAACACTGTCGCCCGAACCGGTGACAGGGGGTTGCGTGATGAGCTGGCAGGAAGAGCTCCGGCGCTTGGACGCGGAGTTGGCCGCCGGCCGCCTCGGACACGCCGAACACCGCCGCCAGCGCGACGAATTGCTCGCCGAGGCGTCGGGCGGCGGGGCGGCTTCGCCAGTGGCGTCGCCGTTGCGGCAGGACGCGGCGCCGGCGAGCGAGTCACCCACCTGGAGCACGCCGACCGCCCAGGCGACGCCTGCCGGATCGGACAGCCCGGCAGCGGCGGAGTCGAGCACCTCCGCCGACAACAGCGCGAGCACTACGCAGGTCGTGACGACGATGGCGGAGCACGAGCCGACGACCACACTCCGGGTGGACACCACCTCGCCGGGCACTCCGCCCGGCGGCACCACGGCACCGGAGCAGCCCGCCGCCAACCCGGCGACCTCGACCAGCCCGGCCGCGCCCTCCTTCTCCCAGCAGCGGGCCCCGGCCACGCCGCCGCCCGCTCCGGCGAGCCAGGCGACCCCGCCCCCGCCGCACCAGCCGCAGCCGCAGATGCCCGCCCAGCCGGGAACCTGGCCGGGCGTCGCTCCCGTGCAGTGGCACACTCCCGGCCAGCAGCAACAGCCGAACCAGCCGGTCGTCGGATGGGCCAGCACCAACCCGGCGATGCCCGCGCCGGAACCGCCCGCGGTCGAAGCGTTCCTGAACTCAGCGGCAGCGGCCCCGCCCGCGGAAAAGCCCCAGCCCGCCTTCTCGCACACCCCGGGCACCCCGTTCTCCACCGACCGGCCGACCACCGCCCCGAGCCCCGCCGACGACCGGCCCACCGCGGTCTTCGGCGCGATCCCCGCGAACGGCGGCCAGCCGGAGCCGCGCCGGCTCTGGGAGGACGACGCCAAACCGCGCCGCGGGAAGCCGACCTGGCTGTTCCTCTCGCTGGCTGTGCTCGTGGTGCTGGCGCTGATCGTCGGCGGCATCTGGTTCCTCGGCAACAAGAAAGACTCGAACGACACGGCCGCGCAGCCGCCCGCCGCGTCGTCCGCGCCGAACACCCAACCGGCCTCGCTCGAGGACAAGCTGCCCGCGCTGCAGGGCACGCCGAGCCAGGAGAACTCGACCATGGCGCTGGACAAGGCGGTCCAGGCCAAGGCCGTCTCCGACGCCGACGCGAACCTCATGCGCGCGGCAGGCGCGGACCAGCTCGTCTACCACGCCTACGCCGGCACCGACGGCGGCACGACGCTGATCGCCGTCCCGACGCCGTCCAAGGCGCAGGCCGGTCAGCTCGTCCAGGGGCTGCGGCAGAACCTCGTCACCGGCGGGTTCGACAGCAGCCCGCTCGGCCCGGCGGCCACCGACCTGCTCTACACCGGGAGCAGCCCGGCCGGACGCGTGATGGCCTTCTGGTACACCTCGGGCGGCGTGTCGGTCGGCATCGGCGTGTCGGGCCCGGTCGGCCAGGATCCGGCGGCGCTGCGGTCTCGGATGGAAGAGATCCGCGCGAAGGTCACGGCCGCGCTGCCCGCCGGCTGAACTCACCCCGGCTCGGAAGGCGACCCGCCAGGTCACGTGGGGTCGGACCCGTGCACAATGTCCACGTCGTCACACCACAATCGGGTAGTGCCGACGCATTGACCCGTCGCCATGCCGACAGATAAGGGGGGCCCTGGTGTCCTGGCAGGAGGAGCTGCGCCGGCTGGACGAGGAGCTCGCGTCAGGGCGCCTCTCCGCGGACGACTATCGCATCCGGCGTGATCAGGTGCTGTCCTCGGCCGTGGGCCAGCAGGATCAGCCCGCCCCGCCGCCGCAGAGCCAGAGCGCGGACTCGACCCAGGTGATCGCCCCGGTCAGCCCGCCGGGAGGCGTCCCGCAGCAGCAGCCGCAGGCCCCGCAGCAGCCGCCCGCCGACGGCGGCGCGGAGCGCACCCAGGTCGTGCAGTCGTGGCAGACCCAGCAGCCGCCCGCGGACGCCGGTCCCGAGCGCACTCAGGTCGTGCAGCCGCAGCAGCACCAGCCGCAGGCGCACTACTCCCCGCCCGGCGGGTTCCCGCAGGGCACGCCGGCCTCGCCGCCGGGGGGTTTCCCGCAGCAGCAGCCGTGGAACGCGGCCGAGAGCGACCAGACCCCGCCGTGGGGCGGCGGCGATCTTCCGCCGCTCGGCCCGTCCGGAGGCGACTCCGAATGGGTCCGCCAGGGTCCGGAGTACTTCAGCGACAAGCCGAAGAAGAGCAACGGCAAGAAGATCGGCGCGATCGTCGGCGCCGTCGTCGTGCTGGCCGGCATCGCTTTCGGCGCGTACTGGCTGTGGGGCCGCGACAGCGGAGGCGGCGGCACCGAGCAGACCACCGCGCAGCACTCGCAGAGTTCGGCCGCGCCGAAGCCGCCGGACCCGCTCGGCGTCGCGACCATGCCGGGCAAGGCCGAGACGCACGACGACATCACGTCGTTCTCGCAGGTCGACACCCTGCAGTACCTCAACCCGCAGGAACTGAGCGCCTACCAGGCGGCGGGCGCATCGAAGGTCAAGTTCGTCGTGTACCACCTCGAAGACGGCAACCTGATCACGCTCTTCCTTGCCCAGGCCAGCAGCCCGACCGCGGCGAAGACCGCGGCCGAGAAGCTGATGGAGGTCCAGACGACGAACGGGGCCAAGCGCGACACCACCGCCCCGAACGGCGTGTACGCGACCTCGATCGACGCGAAGGAAGGCCAGTCGGCCCAGTCGCGCGGGCACTACGCGCACGGCAACGTGATCGTCCGCGTCGAGGTGTCCGGCAAGAGCCAGACGTCCACCGACTTCACCACCGCGCTGAACCAGCAGCTCACGGTGCTGACCGCCGATGCCTGAGCCCGGGACCACCGCCTGCACGATCGTCGCCCGGAACTATGTGCCGGCCGCACGCGTGCTGGCCCGCTCCTACCTCGAACACCATCCGGGCGGCCGCTTCGTCATCGCGGTCATCGACGCCCCGCGCGATCAGTCGGACCGGGCCGGCGACGGACTCACCGTCGTCGGCCCGGCCGCGTTCGGCATCGACGAGGACGACTATCTGCGGATGGCGACCGCTTACTCGGTCACCGAACTCGCCACGTCGGTCAAGCCGTACCTGCTGCGCGAGCTGCTCAAGGAGTCCGAGGCCGCGATCTACCTCGACCCGGACATCGAGCTGTTCGCGCCGATCCCCGAGGTCGCCGAACTGGCCCGCGAGCACGACATCGTGCTCGCGCCGCACTTTCTGACCCCGTTGCCGCAGGACGGCATGGAGCCGGACGACGCGGTGATCATGGGCACCGGCATGTTCAACCTCGGCTTCATCGGCGTCGGCCGCGGCGCCGGGCCGTTCCTCGATTTCTGGGCGGGCAGGCTGCGCCACGACGCGATCGTCGCGCCCGAGCAGCAGCTGTTCACCGACCAGCGCTGGGTCGACCAGGTGCCGTCGCTGTTCCGGCACCACGTCGTCACCGACCCCGGGTTCGACGTCGCGTACTGGAACCTCCACGAGCGGCCGATCGGCCGTGACGAGGACGGCACCCTGACCGCGGGCGGCGCGAAGCTGCGGTTCTTCCACTTCAGCGGCTACCGGCCGGAGAAGCCGTGGCTGCTCAGCTTCCACTGCGCGCGCAAGCCGCGGGTGCTGCTGTCGCACAACGACGACCTTCGCGCCATCTGCGATTCGTACGGCACGAAGCTGCGCGAAGCGGGGTACGCGGAGTCGCTCGACTCGATTCCGTACGGCTTCAAGGACTTCCAGGACGGCACGCCGGTGCCGAAGCTCGCGCGGCGCGTTTTCCGCGAGGGCTGGATCAAGGCCGAGCGCAAGAAGAAGCCCGCGCCGCCGCACGCCTACGCCGAGGACGGCGGGCAAGCGCTGCGCGAATGGCTCGCCACTCCGGAGGACCAGGGCCAGGCCGCGGCCGGGCTGAACCGGCTGACGCACGCGATCTGGGCGTCGCGGATCGACCTGCAGATGGCGTTCCCCCACCCGTACGGCGACGACGCGGACGGCTTCCGGCACTGGTGCGCCGGGTCCGGCGTCTCCGAGGCCGGGCTGCCTGAGTGGGCGCTGCCGTCCGAACCGGTCGCGACCCGTCCGCCGCACGACGAGTTCGGCGTGAATCTGCTCGGCTACTTGACCGCTGAGCTGGGGCTCGGCGAGATGGGCCGGATCGTGCTCGAGGCGATCGAGACCGGCGGCGTTCCGGTGGCCACGGTGCTGGAGGAGAAGGCGGTCTCGAACCGCACCGGCATCGAGCGACCGGCGACGGTCGGCGATCCGCGGTTCCCGGTCAGCGTGTTCGCGGTGAACGCGGACCAGACGCGCACGATCCTGACCAACCACCCCGAGGTCGGTGCCGGGCGCTACCGGATCGGGCTGTGGGCGTGGGAACTCGAAGACTTCCCGCAGTGGCAGCACGAAGCGTTCGGGATGCTCGACGAGATCTGGACGGTCAGCGACTTCTGCCGCCGGGCGTTCGCCGCGCATTCGACGATCCCGGTCAAGACGATCCCGGTGCCGGTGCGCGATCCGGGCGAGCCGTCGCCGCCCGCGCGCGAAAAGGGCGAACCGGTGCGGTTCCTCTTCGCCTTCGACTTCAACAGCGTCGCGGAGCGCAAAAACCCTTGGGGCGCAGTCGTTGCGTTCCAGCGCGCGTTCCCTGGCCGCGAGGACGTCCGGCTCACCGTCAAGGCGATCAACTCGAAGCTGCACCCGCAGGCCGCCGAACGGCTGCGCGCCGTGGTTCGAGGCGACGACCGGATCGAACTGATCGAGCGCTACCTCAGCGTCGCCGAACTGCACGAGCTGTACGAGACCAGCACCGCGTACGTTTCGCTGCACCGCAGCGAGGGATTCGGGCTCACCGTCGCCGAGGCGATGGCCCGGGCGATGCCGGTGATCTCGACGGATTACTCCAGCACCACGGAATTCCTCGACGCGTCCACCGGCTGGCCGATCCCCTACCGGCTGGTGCCGGTCGGCGAGGGCAACTACCCGTATCACGCCGACGCGGTGTGGGCGGAGCCCGATCTGACCGCCGCCGCGGCCGCGATGGTGCAGATCGCCGACGATCCGGACGAGGCGACCGCCCGCGGCCGGCGCGCCCGGGAGGTCATCCTGCGCGAGCGGTCGATGGCGACCGCGGCCGAGTGGATGCGGCGTGAGCTGGAGCAGGCGTACGAGACGTGGCAGGAGCGGCAGCGTGCCGCGGTCCCGCCGCCCGAGCACCCGCTGAGCCCGCTGCAGCAGGCGACCGAGGCGTTGCGCTGGCGGCCGGAAGCGGACACGCCGTCGCGGCTGCCGCTCGCGCCCGCGCTTCGCAAGGCCGTGCTGCGCGCGATCGACCACTACGACGTGCACCAGCGCCAGGTGATGGGCGCGCTGCTCGCGGCGACCGAGGACAGCAACCGGCGGTTGCTGGACCGGATCGAAGGCCTGGAACGCAACATCGACGAATCGCGCCGCGCCGCGCTGTCCACGCGCACGCTCGGCGAACGGCTCGAAGCGTTGCGCGGCACGGTCAACGAGTTGCGCCGGCAGGCTCCGGAAACGGACCTGGCGCTGCGCAATCTCGAAGCGGACGTGGCGAAGCTGGCCGAGGGCTACGACGGCGTCGGCGCGGAGGTCGAAGCCGCCGCGGGAACCGTGCACAAGATGTTCGCGCGCCGCGACGAACGGCTCGACGCCGACGAGAAGGCCATCCAGCGGGTGACCCTCGACGTCAGCGCGATGCGGGACGCGGCACGGCTCCGGCACGCTCCGGTGCCGCGCGGGGCGGACGTCGTCCAGTGCGACGTCGGCGCGCTGCTGATGCCGGTCGACGAGGTCATGTTGCCGTGGATCCTGTTCCACCGGTCCTGGGAGGACAGCGAGGCCGAGCTGATGGCTTCGCTGGCGGACGGCGCGTTCCTCGACATCGGCGCGCACGTCGGCTACCACACGCTGCGGCTGCTGCGGGCCACGCCGGAAGTGACCAGGGTGATCGCGGTGGAAGCCGACCCGGTCAACGCCGCGTACCTGCGCCGCAACGTCGAGGTCAACCTGCCCGCCGCGGCGGGCGAGCTGGTCACCGTGGTCGAGTCGGCCGCGTGGGACGAGCCCGGCACCGTGCACTTGGCGCAGGCGACCCCGGGCAACAGCGGCGACAACCGCGTCACCACGGACGGTTCCGGCGTCGAAGTCCCCGCGGTGCGGCTGGATTCCGTGCCCGAGGTGACCGAACAGCGGATCAGCCTGGTGAAGGTCGATTTGCAGGGCCGTGACCACCGTGCGCTGGCCGGGCTGGCCGAGGTGCTGCGCCGCGACCGGCCGCACGTGGTGTGCGAGTTCGACCCGGGCGCGATCACGGAACTGGGCGACGACCCGGCCGCCGTGCTCGCCGGCTACCGCTCGCTCGGCTACACGCCGAAGGTGGTCACCGACGACGGTCCGGCCGACCAGGTGCTCGAAGACCCGGCGATCATCGCCGCGGCGAAGGCGGACGAGAAGGAATTCGTCACGCTGTGGCTGGCGCCCTGACCTGATCGCGCACGTGGTGTCTCAGGGCGCCACGTGCGCGATGGTCAGCAGGAACGCGCCGTACCAGGCACTTCCGACAGTGAGCACCGGCAGCAGCACCGCCAGCACCCGGTTCGGCAGCTTCGCCAGCATGAGCGCGACCGGCACGGTCAGCACGAACGCCGGCAGCAGGAAACGTGCGCGGGACTGGAAGAAGTTCGACGAGCACAGCGCGATCACCACGGTGAGCGTGCCGTAGATCTGCCACGGCAACGGCAGCTTCGTCGCCCAGGTCCAGAACTGCAGCACCACCGCGGCGAGCACGACGAGCGCGGTCACGGTGATCCAGCTCGCGTGGTCCGAGGTGAGGCCCTCGCGGACCTGGGTCCAGGTGAAGACGCCGAAATCGAAGTGCATCTGCCAGGCGTTCTGCAGCCAGAACCAGCCGTCCGGGCGGCCGGTCTGGATCCAGACGTAGCCGAGGTAGCCGAGCAGGCCGAGCGGCGCGAGCAGCCCGCCGACCCACGGCCGCCAGCCCTCGCGACGCTGGAAAACCGCGATGAGCGCGGCGATCCCGACCGCGGCGATCAACGCCCCGGAACTCGCCCTGGTCAGCCCCGCCAGCACCGCGAACCCGCCCGCGACCAGCCATTCGCGGCGCGCGAGCATCACGAACGTCCAGGACACGAGCGCCATCAGCAGCGATTCCGAATACGCCAGGTGCAGTGCCGTCGAACCCGGCCCGATCGACCACAGCACGGCGACCAGCAGGCCCACCCGCGGTCCGGCCAGGTCTCGGCCGAGCACGAACAGGCCCCACGCCGCCGCGCATCCGGCCAGCAGCGAGATCGTCATCCCGGCCGCCAGCGGCGGGATCCCGACCAGCGTCAGCACCGCGACCGTCGCCGGGTACAGCGGGAAGAACACGAGGCTGTTTTCGACCGGCAGCCCGTCGGTGCCAAGTGTGATCGGCTGGTCGTAGCCGTGCTGCGCGACCGAGAGGAACCAGTTGGCGTCGAAGTTGTCGATGAACCGGCCCGGCGACACATCGGCCTTCCAGCTCATCATCCACAGCACGCCGAACGCGACGATCTGGAACAGCAGATAGAGGCTGATCGCGGGGGCGGCTTGGCGGAAAGCGGCGCGCAGGGTCGGCGAACGCTCGACGGCTCCGTCGAGACTGGACTGCTGCACGCTCCCCGAACTCCTGAACTACTTCGCGCGAAACCGGACGAATTCCTGCCTGATCGTACCTGGCGACCACATAATCCGAGGCCAGAACGGGTCTTGTGACTAATCCCCTGCTTACCGCCAATTGCGGGGAGTACGTCCGGGCCGGGCGTACGAGGCGGTAACCTTCACGAGGTTGTCGGTAGCGGAAGACGGGGGTGAGCACGCTGGCCGAGCCGAATTCCGCTGCCCTGGCCGAGCCGTCGCCCGCGCCCGCGAAGAAAACCCGGATCGTCTTCATCGACATCGGCCGCGGCCTCGGCGCGCTGCTGGTCTTCTACAGCCACATCGCCCACCCGTGGATCATCGCGAAGAACGACAAGGCCCCGTACGTCGACTTCATCGAGGCGCTCACCAGCGACCCGATGCACATGTCGAAGCAGGGCATCGGGCAGATCGCGGTGCCGTTCTTCTTCCTGGTCAGCGGTTTCGTCGTGACGCCGATCGCGCTGCGCCAGGGTACTGGCCGGTTCGCGCTCAACCGGTTCATCCGGGTCTACGCGCCGATGCTGTTCGTGGTGGCACTGACCGCGTTCCTGCTGCTGGTGAACCTGCACCCGCCGTCGACCGGTCAGCCGCAGACGCTGAACCCGCTCACCGTCTTCACCAACACCGCGCTGGTCAACTACCTGATCTATCCGCAGATCGTGCTGGTGCCGGTGGCCTGGACGATGATCGTCGAGGTCATCTTCTACCTGCTGCTCATGGCGGTGCTGCCGCTGCTGCGCCGGTGGGTGTGGCTCGCGATCGCGATCGAGCTGACCTTCATCTTCGTGGTGATGATGAGCCGGTCCCAGCTCGGGCCGTCGTGGTCGCTATTCGCGGTGAACGTCTCGTACCTGCCCGCGATGGTGATCGGCCAGGTCATCTGGGCGACGACCAAGAAGCAGATCCCGCTCTGGACCGGCGCGCTGTACGGCGGCTGCGCGTGGTCGCTGTACGTGCTGGCGGACGTCATCAACGTCGGCCGCGTGGACAGCTCGTACAACCTCGCGCTGGCGTTCGCCGTCGCCTGCTTCCTAATGGGCATGTTCGCCGAGGACCGGCTCAAGCAGCGCAAGATCTGGACCATGCTGTCCGAGCGCAGCTATTCGATCTACCTGCTGCACATGCTGGTCACGTTCGTGCTGCTGCAGTTGCTGCGCCCGGCGGTGCCGCTGCCGATCGCACTGCTGATCGTGATCCCGGCGGTGTTCGGGGTGGTCGAACTGAGCTACCGGTTCGTGGAACGGCCGAGCCACTCGCTGGCGCGGCGGTTGTCGCACCGGCCGAAGCCGCCTCCGCCCGCGCCGGAAACGCCCGAGCCTCCGCCGGAGCCGCCGGTCGAAACGCCAGGGGAAACGACTCAGCTCGTCGACGACGCCGAAGTGACCCTCGAGATCCCGAGGATTCCCGCCGAACCGGTGCCGCCGCGTCGTCCGGCGCCTCGGCCGCGTCCGGTGCAGAACGGGCGGATGCCGAGGAACGGCGCTCCGCCGCCGAACGACACTCCGCGCGCCGACCAGCCGCGCGGGATGGCTCCTCGCGCGAACGGGGGCGCGCACCGGGCGCGTCCCGTCGTCGAATCAGGCGTCGACCGCACCGCCGAACCGCCGGTGCGCCGCGCGATGCCGCCGCGGCGGCGTCCGTCAGCTCCGCCGGAGCTGCGCTACCAGCCGGACCAGGAAAACCAGGCCCAGCGCGGCGACCAGGACGATCTCCCACGCCACCGGAACTCCTTCCGCCACACCCCTCGCTGAGGAGTGATGCTCTTCCGGTAAGGCGTGCGAGGGTGGGACGACGTTCACCGACACGGGGTAAGTCACACTCTCGGCTTAGCTCACGCGTGCGAGACCTCGTGAGTGTTCATGCCGGTGCGAACCGGCATGAACACTCACGAGCCACGACGCGGGGTGACCAGGCCGGATTCGTACGCGAGCACCACCAGCTGCGCCCGGTCGCGAGCGCCGATCTTGGTCATGATGCGGCTGACGTGCGTGCGCGCGGTCGCCGTGGAGATCACCAGGTGGGCGGCGATCTCGTCGTTCGACAATCCGCCCGCGACCAGCGCCAGCACCTCGCGTTCGCGTTCGGTCACCTCCTGCACGGCCGAGGTGTCGATCCGCCGGTGCTCCGGCCGTCCGACGATCTCGGCGATCAACCGGCGAGTGACGGTCGGCGCGAGCAGCGCCTCCCCCGCCGCGACGACGCGCAGCGCGTGCAGGAGTTCGACCGGTTCGGTGTCCTTCAGCAGGAAGCCGCTGGCCCCGGCGCGGAGTGCCTCGTAGACGTATTCGTCGACGTCGAAGGTGGTCAGGACCAGTACTTTCACCCCGGTGAGGTCGGGGTGCGAGGTGATCCGGCGGGTCGCTTCGAGGCCGTCGGTGCCGGGCATCCGGATGTCCATCACCACGATGTCCGGCCGGTGCTCGACCGCCTGCGCGACGGCCTGCTCGCCGTCGCTCGCCTCGCCGGCCACCTCGAAACCGTCCTCGGTGTCCAGCAGCAGCCGGAATCCGGCGCGGACCAGGGCCTGGTCGTCGGCCAGTACGACGCGGATGGTCATTTCTCCCCCTCCACGGGCAGTTCCGCCCGCACCTGGAAACCCTGTCCGGTGACGCTCGCCTCGACGCTGCCGCCGAGCGCGGTAGCGCGTTCCCGCATGCCGCGCAGACCGTGTCCGGGCGTCGGCTGGACGGTGCCGCGGCCGTCGTCGCGCACGATCAGGACCAGCGTGCCTGGCTTCCGCTCGAAGCGGACCTCGACGCGCTGTGCCCCGTCGGCATGCCGGACGACGTTGGTCAGCGACTCCTGAAGGATCCGGTACGCCGCGCCGTCCACCGGCGCGGGCAGGTCACCGGCTTCGCCGTGCAGTTCGACTGCCAATCCGGCAGCGCGGGTGTGGTCGAGCAGTTCGTCGACCTGCGCGAGGCTCGGCGCGGGCGCGCGGTTTTCGCCGGAGCGCAGCACGGCGAGGGTCGCACGGAGGTCGTTGAGCGCGGACGCGCTGGCCGCCTTGATGTTGAGCAGCGCCTCTTTCGCCTGCTCTGGCCGCCGGTCCGCGACATGGGCGGCGACGCCTGCTTGGACGTTGATCATCGCGAGGCTGTGTGCGACGACGTCGTGCACCTCGCGGGCGATCCGGAGCCGCTCCTGCTCGGCCATCCGGTGCCGATGTTCGTCGGCCTGCTCGCGCCGGGCGGCGACGGCGGCGAACTGGAACCGGACCGCGGTCGCGATGCCGATCACCGCGGCCATCCAGACCACGGCGAACAGCGCCCAGGCACTGAGCGCAAACGTTTGCGCGACGATGATGTGGACCCCGTACGCCGCCGCGAGGACCCCCGCGCCAGTGCTTCCGGCGACCACCGGCCCCTTCTGCCGCGTAAGCACGAACAGCGCGATGGTGGGGACGATGATCACCGGCCCGCCGGGCTCCGGCGACAGGTAGTACGCGTACGCCGAGGCCGCGGTAAGCACGAACAGCGGCAGTGGGTACCGGTGGACAAGCAGCAGGGTGAGCACGGTCGCGGCCAGCCAACCGGCGCCGAGCGGGCTCAGCAGTTGCGGCGCGTGCTGCCAGCGGCCGGACGCGCTGGAGCCGCCGAGCACGAAGGCGAGCACCACGAAGGTCCGGAACACCCGCCCGAACCACGGGTTCCGCGCCCGCCACCAGTAGTGCATGGTGCGAAAGCTACCGGGGAAGACGACCGGGCGCGTCCGTCGTGAAGCGCGGGATCCGGCTACGCGCGGCGCGGTATGTCGAGAACGCTCAACCAGCTCCATTCACCAGGCAAACGGCGAAAAAAGAAGACGAGGATGGGCGAGGTAGTGGCCGGGGCGAGCATGTCGCTGGACGGGTTCGTGGCGGGCCCGGGCGAATCGGGACTCGATCTGCTCTTCGGCTGGCTGGGCAGCGGCACCGAGGAGGTGGCGACCGCGCAGCCGGGACGTGCGTTGCGCATGTCCCCCGCGAGCGCGAAGGTCGTGCGCGCGCAACTGGAGTCGACCGGGGCGCTGGTGGTCGGACGGCGGCTGTTCGACCTGACGTCGGCGTGAACTCCGGCGAGATGGCGCGGCAGTGCCTGGAGGCCGGGCTGCTCGACGCGGTGCGGATCGATCTCGTGCCGGTCCTGCTCGGCGGCGGGGTGCCGTTCTTCGGCGAATTCGGATTCGGCCCGGTGCGGCTCGGCACGCCCGAGATCGCCGCTGGCGAGGGCGTAACCCACCTGCACTATCGCGTCTTGGGCACGAACTCCAGCAGCTTCGCGCGAGTCTCGTCGTTCGCCGGGGTGTAGACCGACATCCGGATTTCCGAGCGGCGGCCGGCGTAGAGGTAGGTGAAGTCGAAGGTGAGCAGGCCCGCCTCCGGGTGCAGGTAGCGTTTGCTCTTGGCCTGCTCGGTGTTCACGTCGTGGCGCTCCCACAGCTCCGCGAAGCACGGCGATTCCGCCCTGAGCCGTTTGACCAGCGACTTCCAGCCGGGCTCGCCCATGTGCTCGGCCATCGCGGCGCGGAAGGACGAGACCATCCGCGGCACGTTCTGCTCCCAGTCGACCATCCGCTCTTTCCACTGTGGATTGAGCAGGCATTGGACGAGCGTGTTGCGTTCCTCGTACGGGATCTTGTCGACGCCGCCCATCAGCCAGTCGTAACCGGCGTTGTGGCCGAGCACGTCGAAGCGCGCGTTGCGGACCGCGACCGGGAAGGGCTCCAGCTGGACCATCATGTCCTGCATCGACGGGGTGATCGCGGAGCAGTTCTTCTTCTCCGTCACCGGCTCGGGCGCGCCGGCGAGGGTGAACAGGTGCACGTGTTCGTGCGGATCGAGCCGGAGCGTGCGGGAGATCGCGCTGAGCACCTGCTCGGACGCGTTGATGTCGCGGCCCTGCTCGAGCCACGTGTACCAGGTGACCCCCACCCCGGCGAGCTGCGCGACCTCCTCGCGGCGCAGCCCCGGCGTGCGCCTGCGGCCGCCGAGCGGCAAGCCGACCTGCTCGGGCGTGATCCGGCCGCGCCGGTTGCGGAGGAACTCTCCCAGCTCGGTCCGGCGCAGGCGGTCTTCGATGCCAGTGGTCACGAATACCAGGTAAGCACAGCCTCGACCCTGTTACCAGGTAGTCCCAGTACCAGGATAAAAGCACACCTGGTACCAGGGTTTGCCGCGGCGGAACGTAGTACTCATGACGACTACCACCACTGCCCCGGCGACGGCCACCGCCGCCGTCGGGACGCCGGAGCGGACGGGCCTCTCGTCCGCCGGCTTGATCACCGTGCTGCTGGGGGCGGCACTGCCGATCATCGACTTCTTCATCGTCAACGTCGCCCTGCCCACGATCGATGCCGACCTGCGCGCATCCACCGCGACGCTGGAACTCGTCGTCGCGGGCTACGGCATCGCATACGCGGTGTTGCTGGTCCTCGGCGGACGGCTTGGCGACACTTTCGGCCGCCGCCGGCTCTTCCTGCTCGGCCTCACGCTGTTCACGCTCACCTCGCTGGCCTGCGGTGTCGCCCCGGACGCCGCCACGCTGGTCATCGCCCGCGTCGCACAGGGCGCGGCTTCGGCCCTGCTGCTGCCGCAGGTGCTGTCGATCATCCAGGCGGGCACCTCCGGCGAACGCCGCTCCCGCGCGATCGGTCTCTACGGCGCGACCGGCGGCATCGCCACCGTGGTCGGCCAACTGCTCGGCGGCGCGCTGGTGGCCGCGAACGTGTGGGACCTGAGCTGGCGGCCGATCTTCCTGGTCAACGTGCCGATCGGGATCATCGGGCTGCTGCTCGCGCGCCGTACGGTGCCGGACAGCCGGGCGAGCAATCCGCTCGGCGTCGACCGCTGGGGCACCTTGCTGCTGGCCGTTTCGCTGCTGTCGCTGCTGATCCCGATCATGGAGGGCCGCGCGCTCGGCTGGCCGTGGTGGAGCATCGTGCTGCTGGTGGTCTTCCCGTTCGCGGCGTACGGCTTCGCCCGCACCGAACGCAACCTCGAAGCCGCGGGCGGCACCCCGCTGCTGCCGCCCGCCCTGCTGCGCACCGCGAGCGTGCGGCACGGCCTGACCGTCGCGGTGCCGTTCTTCTGCACCTTCGGCTCGTTCATGTTCGTCTACGCGGTGACCCTGCAGAACGGCCTGCACCTCGGCCCGCTCGGCGCCGGGCTGGCGCTGACCCCGATGGCCGTCGCGTACTTCACGACCTCGCTGGTCAGCAGCCACCTCGTCGCCCGGTTCGGCCGCAAGATCGTGCCGATCGGCGGGCTGATCCTCACCGTCGGGCTGCTCGCGCTCGCCGGAACCGCGCTGCTGGACTGGCCCGATCTGTCGATCTGGCAGCTGGCCCCGGCGATGGTGCTGATCGGCGTCGGCAACGGGCTCGCGATGAGCACCCTGTTCCGGGTCGTGCTGTCCCGGGTTCCCGCGGATCTGGCGGGCGTCGGCGGCGGCGTGCTGACCACGACTCAGCAGACTTCGCTGGCGCTGGGCGTCGCGGTGCTTGGCAGCCTGTTCGCCAGCCTGAGCGTGCCGGGCGCGATGGGCTACCAGGGCGCGTTCGTGCTGGTCATCGGGATTCTGGCGGCGCTGGCACTCGTGGTGAGCGGGCTGGCTCGCAAACTTCCCGATCCTCGCTGAGAATTCGGCCGACGGAAAAACCCGCTCCCGGACGACGATGGAGATGTGACGGAACCTCGGGTGCAGCCAGACCCGGCCTTCGCGCTGCTCGGCCTCTACGAGAAGGCCCTGCCGGAGGTCTATGGCTACCTGCTCGCGAGGTGCGGCGACCGCGTGCTGGCGGAGGAACTGACGTCGGAGACGTTCCTCGGCGCGGTCGCCGCCTGCCGCAAGGAGCACGCGCCGCCGGTGAGCACGCCCTGGCTGATCGGGGTGGCCCGGCACAAGCTGGCCGACCACTGGCGGCGCGCCGAACGGGAACAGCGCGGGCTGCGGCTCGTGCACGACGCCGAATGCGACGTCGAGGACCCGTGGGACGAGCAGCTCGACGCCCTGCGTGCGCGGCAGGTGCTCGAAACGCTGACGGTCTCGCATCAGGCGGTGCTCACCTTGCGGTACGTCGACGGCCTTCCGGTGCGCGACGTCGCCGCGCATCTCGGCCGGACCATCCACGCGACGGAGGCGTTGCTGACGCGGGCCAAAACCGCGTTCCGCCGCAGCTACCAGGAGGAGGGACGCGATGCCTGAACCATTCGACGCGCTCGCACTGCCCTCGACTCCGGCCGACCCCGATCCGGCCTTCGCCGAGCAGCTGCGGGACGACCTCCGCCGCCTGATCCTGAACGGAGTGGAGATGACCACCACCGAAACCGAGGCCCAGCAGGCGCGAGCGGGTGCGCTGACGCCTTATCTGGTCGTGACCGACGCCCGGGCCGCACTCGACTTCTACGTCGAGGTCTTCGGAGCGCGCCGCCGGGCCGAGCCGATCGTGATGGACGACGGCCGGGTCGGGCACGCCGAACTGGACATCGGCGGCAGTGTGCTGATGTTCGCCGAGGAGTTCCCCGAGCTGGGCAATGTCGTGGCTCCCGAGGGCGGCGCGATGGTGCGCGTCGAGGTGCCCGACCCGCACGGCTCGGCGCAGCGGGCGGTGGAGCTGGGCGCGGAACTGCTGCGTCCGGTCGAGGACCGCGGCTACGGGCTCAACGGCGTGATCAAGGACCCGTACGGCCAGCGCTGGCTGATCGGAAAGGCCGCACCACAAGCGAAAACGCCCGGAGAGCGCACGTACCGGCACGGCGAGGCCGGGTACTTCACCTTCCAGGTGCCCGACGAGGTCCGGGCCAAGGCGTTCTACGGCTCGGTGCTCGGCTGGCAGTTCAGCCAGGGCAGCCTGCCGACCGCGTGGCGCATCGAGGGCCACGGTCTGCCCGGCGGCCTGTGGGGCGGCTCGGAACTGCAGACCGGGTGGAAGCTGATGTTCGCCGTCGACGACCTCGAAGCCGCGCTCGACCGGGTGCGCGAGCAGGGCGGCCGGGCGGGCGAGGTAGAGAACCCGCCGTACGGCCGAACGGCGGATTGTGCCGACGACCAGGGGATCGAGTTCTGGCTGTGGGAACAGCCACGCACGTGACCTCGGCCAAAACCCCGGCGGCAAACCGGCCGCCGGGGCGCACACTCAAGGGATGGCCGCGCACTGGACGCCCCGCGACGAAGCCGAGCTGACCGCCGGCTGGCAGCTGTGGCTCGCGCTGGGCTCGTGTGCCTGGCCGGGACCGGACTGGGACGGCACACCCGCCGAAGCCGTCCGCGGCCTGGAACGCTGCTTCACCACGTGCGATGAGATTCTCGCCGCGTACGACCAGCCGGATTCCGCGGTCGCCGGTTTAGTGCGCTCGATGATCCTCGCCGCCAACTGGACGCTCGAACTGTGGCGCGACGACGCGGACCCGCTCGATTCCGAGCGGGCCGCGCTGTTGCACGCCGACCTGGCCGCGTTCTCCGACCACGCCGAGAGCGTCCGGACCTTGCTGGCCGCGGGCGGCGGGTGGGCCTCGCTTCCGCTGTGACCCGCCCGCCGTCTGTCCGCAAAGGACTTACCAGCGCGCCGGACGTTTCCGCTCCGGCTCGTACGGCTGCGTGATGACCTCGATCCCGTTTCCGCCCGGATCAAGGAAATACACGCCGCGGCCGCCGTGGTTGTGATTGATCTCGCCAGGGCCCTGCCCGCCCGGCCCGGCGTGGTAGTCCACCCCGGATTCCTTCAGGCGCAGGAAAAACGCGTCGAAGTCGTCCTCGGGAATGAGGAAGCAGTAGTGCTGCAGCTTGCGATCGGCGTCCGGCACCGTGGCGAAGTCGAGCCGCACGCCGTTGCTGGTTTCGACGGGGATGAACGGCCCCCATTCCTCGCCGATCTCGAAACCGAGGAGGTTCGCGAAGAATTCGGCGGATTCCCGGTTGTTCCGGGACGGGACCATGAGGTGATTCAGTTCAAGAGAGAGGGACACGAAGCAATGCCTCCAGAAGGCATCCCAGCACCTCCATGCCTCACCCAGCCGGTGACCGACACGCGATGCCGCCGACGACTATAGCGCAGCGCAAGCGGATCTCCAATCAGGAAACCGGAACTCGCCGCCGGGCCGCGCGCGGGCGGCCGACTCCCTGCCAGGACAACCCGGCGTCGAGAATCATCCGCGGGTCGAGCAGATTGCGGGTGTCGACGACGTCGTCGCCCTCCATCGCGTCGGCGATCGCCACCCAGTCGAGATTGCGGAACTCGGCCCATTCGGTAAGCACCACAACGACATCCGCGTCCTTGGCGACCTGGTACGGATCGTCCACAACGGTCATCCCGGCGATACCGCCGGACACCGCCGGGTCGTACGCGGTGATCTCCGCACCGAGCGCACCCAGCACCGAAGACACTGCCAGCGCGGGAGAATCCCGCAGATCGTTGGTGCCGGCCTTGAACGCCAAGCCCAGCACGCCGATCCGCGCACCGGCCAGGGTTCCGCCGCAGGCGCCGGCGATCTTCGCGACAATGCGGTCGCGCTGGGCGATGTTCTCGTCGATCGCCGAGGTCAGCATCCGGAAGTCGTAGTCGACCGATTCGGCGACCTTGACCAGTGCGCTGGTGTCCTTGGGCAGGCACGAACCGCCCCAGCCCGGGCCGGGTTTGAGGAAGGTGCGGCCGATCCGCCGGTCGTAGCCCATGCCTTCGGTGACCAGGTCGATGTCCGCGCCGAGCCGTTCGCACAGTTCGGCGATCGAGTTCACATAGGACAGTTTGAGCGCGAGAAAACAGTTCGCCGCGTACTTGACCAGTTCCGCGCTCGCCGCGTCGGCGACCACGACGGGTGCGGCGAGATCGCCGTACAACTGCCCGACCCAGGCGGCCGCGGCGTGCGAATCCGACCCGACCACGATCCGGTCCGGGTTCAGGAAGTCTTGCACCGCAGTGCCTTCGCGAAGGAACTCCGGGTTGGACACCACCGGCACGTCGTCGCGGCCGACCATCGCCTGGATCCTTTTCGCGGTGCCGACCGGCACCGTCGACTTCGTGATCAGCGCACAGCCGGCCGGCAGCACGTCGCCGATCTCGGCGGTCACCGATTCCACCGCGCGCAAATCCGCGGACCCGCCCGCGCCCATCGGCGTCGGCACGCAGAGGAACACGCCCTCCGCGCCGCGAACGGCTTCCCGCGCGCCGACGACGAACGACAGCCGTCCGCTCGCCAGTCCGCGGGAGACCAATTCGGCAAGTCCTGGTTCGAGGATGTCCACGCGACCGGCCGACAGCCGGTTCACTTTCGCCACGTCCACGTCAACACAGGTGACGCGGTGCCCGAGGCTCGCGAGACAAGCCCCCGTGGTCAATCCGACGTATCCCGTCCCTACCACCACGATCCGAGCTGAGCTCATGACGCTGAAGGTGACAGCCGGAGTTGACCTCAGTGCTAACGGAAGCGGTCGCGGCCGAATACTCCTCGCGACGACAGCGGGTGAGGCGACACACTCCGGCACCGGTGCGAACGAGCGTTAACCTGGGCGCGGAGGTGCACCGCGGCACCGGAGAGCAGGAGGAAGGCTGAAGATGCAGATCACCGACACCGCAGCGCTCGTCACGGGTGGCGCGTCCGGTCTCGGCGGCGCGACCGCCAAGGCACTGGCCGCGAAAGGCGCGCGGGTGTTCGCCCTCGACCTCGCGCCCTCGATCGAGAAGGCCGAGCAGGTCGACGGGATCACTTACGTCGAAGCCGACGTGACCGACCCGGACCAGGTACAGGCCGCCGTCGACACCGCCGCGGGCGCGGGCGTGCCGCTGCGCACGGTGGTCAACTGCGCGGGCATCGGACCGTCCGCGCGCATCCTGTCGAAGAAGGGCAGGCACGACCTCGGGCTGTACGCGAAGGTCATCCAGATCAACCTGATCGGCACCTTCAACGTGGTCACCATCGCCTCCGAGGCGATCGCGAAGACCGAACCGCTGGCCGACGACGCCCGCGGCGTCATCATCAACACCGCGTCCGTCGCCGCGTTCGACGGCCAGATCGGGCAGGTCGCGTACGCGTCGTCCAAGGGCGGCGTGGTCGGGATGACCCTGCCGGCCGCGCGCGACCTCGCCTCGCACGGCATCCGCGTCCTGACGATCGCCCCCGGCATCGTCGACACCCCGATGCTCGCCACCGTCAGCGACGAGTTCCGCGCCGGGCTCGCCGCCGGGGTGCCGTTCCCGAAGCGGCTGGCGCGGCCGGACGAGTACGCGCAGCTCGCCCTGTCGCTGATCGACCACGACTACCTCAACGGCGAGGTCGTCCGCATGGACGGCGCGCTGCGGATGGCCCCGCGCTGATCTGCTGACGAGTGGGGGTGCCGCCCCCTCGGCGGCACCCCCACTCGCCCCGTCACTCCTTGCGCATCCGCACCTCGAGGCCGATCCCGTCCGGGGTCACCGCGCAGGTGCGGAACTTGCTCTCCTCGACCGTCGCGCGGAATTGTTCCGGCGTGTACGCCCGCCGGCGCAGCCCGCGGAGCGTGCGAACGGTGGTGAACGTGGCCACCGGACCGAGATTCATCCGCGCGACCTCGGCGTCGAGTTCGGAGTCCGTGGTGCTCTTGCTCAAGTCCTGCACCAGCGCGACGCCGCCCGGCCGCAGCACCCGGTGCATCTCGTCGAGCGCGTCCACCGGGTCGGCGAAGTTCTTGAAGGCCGCCTGGCAGATCAGGAAGTCGAACGACCCGTCCGCGAACGGCATCGCCGCCACGTCACCGCGGCGAAAGTCGACCGAGACGCCCTGTTCTTGCGCGTACTGCCTGGCCAGCTGGACGAACGTCCGGCTGACGTCCAGCCCCGTCACCGTGCACCGCCCGGTGCGAGCCAGCTCCACCGCGAAGTAGCCCGGCCCCGGCGCGACCTCGAGCACGTCGGCGCCCTCGGCCAGATCCGCGGCCAGCATCTCGGCAGACTCGCGGTACTGCACAAGCTGCGGTTCGGTACGCCGCCCACGCGCGTACGCCCGGGCGACCGGCCCCTCCATCTCCGGCAGCAGCTTCGTGCGATGACGTTTGACCTGTGTGTTCCCCATCTGCTTCTCCCTGTTCGGTTGTTCCCGAACCGGTTGCCGCGGGGCCGGTATCCTTTTCGACGCAGCCTGAAGACAGGTTTCCGCACCCGCGGTTTCCAGTTCGACGGTTCCCGGTCCCGGCGGCGGTGTGCCAGCACCTCCTCCGGGGCCTTCTTTATTCGCCTTCGCTCTCGACGAAGGCGGCCATGTCGGGCAGCTCGCCGGTCTCCCGGTAGCGCCGCCATTCCTCGACCCCCGGTATCGCGCCGGTGGCCAGCTCCTCCCGCAGCCCGCGAACCCATTCGGCCTCCGCGCGCCACATCGCCAGTTGGTACTCCGCCTCGACGAGGACCAGCCGCGGCAGCTCAGCCCGCATCTTCGCCAGCGCCTCGGCCCGCTCGCCGATCATCTGGTCCAGCTCGCCGACCCGGTGCCGCAACTGCTGGTCGACAACGTCCGGCCCGAGCGCGAGCATCACCGACAGCCCCGTGTGAAACCGCGTCGGCTCCAGATCCGGCACCGCGAGCAATTCCGCGACCCAATCCTCCAACTCGGCCTGGCCCGCGTCGGTGATCCGATAGACGGTCCGCTCCGGGCGCGCGCCGTCTCGCACGTTCTCGACGGCTTCGAGGAATCCGTGCTTTTCGAGGTTGCCGACAACGGTGTAGAGCGAGCCCCATTTGATCTTCAGGTCGCTTTCTTTGCCGCGTTCCCGCAGGACGGAGGCGACTTCGTACGGATGCATCGGCCGTTCGAACACGGTGGCCAGTACGGCGAGGCCCAGCAGGTTGGACACCTTCCGCCGCTTCACGCTCGAACCTCCTCGTAGGCGAGTACTCGTGGACGAGTATAGCGGAAGCGCGACTGCGCGGCGACTGTTCCCGCCGCTCGGTCACCCACTCGACGGAGATGAGAAAATCTGTCGTCACGGGGGTAGACATTCGACTCCGAGGATGGGTAGTGTTCTCCTCGTACACAGAAAGACAATGTCAATCAGGCACGGGAGATGACGAACTGCCCGTGAGCGCAGTACCGCGGGATCGGACCGGGCAGAAGTTTCACGCAGGGCCGATCCCGTACGGCAAGTGCAGTTGCGAGAACCGCGCTGGCAGGCCAGGCAGTGCGGAACGGTCAGATGGCCGGAGCCGATGTTCGACCGGGTTCCGGGCAGTGACCAGCGGCGTTACGCGTGCTGGGGCCGAGCAGGGAAAGGGTTCCAGCCGGTGACGTCCGCAGCAGTCGCACTACCGAAAGTGAACACCGCAAGAGGAAAACACCGGAAAGAAGGGAACGGTCACATCATTGGATCGCCCGCGGCGGCGGAGCAGGAATGCCGCGCGGGTACCGCAGTCCCATCCGATTGGCAGGTGGTTCTCGGTTACGAATCAGCGATCTCCGCGCGGAATGTCCGGTGAACGGACCCCGCGGATACCAGAGGCCGGCTGCACAGCCGGTTGACAATGATGGAACCCAACCCTGGGACCCCGGGTGCCGAGCGGCACCCGGGGTCCCTTGTGATGTGGAGGTGGAATGACCCCTGACCCACGCGCTACCCCGCCTGCCGGTTCAGGCGGGGCCGACAAGTTCGACGACGACGAGTACCCCGCTTACACGATGGGCCGGGCCGCCGAGATGCTCGGCACCAGCCAGAACTTCCTGCGCAGCCTGGACGAGGCCGGCTTGATCGAGCCGCAGCGCTCGCCTGGCGGGCATCGCCGCTACTCCCGCCAGCAGCTGCGCATCGCCGCACGCGTACGAGAGCTGGTCGACCAGGGCACGGCCGTCGAAGCCGCCTGCCGCATCGTCTCCCTCGAGGACCAGCTTCACGAGTCCCAGCGCCAGAACGAGGAACTGCGCTCCGCCGAATAGCCCCGCCGGGTCAAGTGTGCTGGCAAGACACCGCAGCACACTCCCGGCGCCTTTCGCGCACTTGCTCCGCGGGACACCCATTCGGAACCGCTAGCGCTCGGCTATGCCGTTTCCGGCTGAAACTCCGGCGCCATCGCGGCTTCCGAGCGAATCAGATGTCCAGCATGTACGGAACCTCAACCTGAGCCCGCCCGCTCATCCACTCCCGCAGGGCCTTCGTCGCCAGCACATCATCCTCGTTGTACCGCAACAGCCGTTCCCGCTGCTCGTCGTCAGGAACAGCGCCGTCCATCCCGACCGCGTCCCGGTACCACCGCATCGAGGCCTCGCCGCCGGCCTCCGGATCCCGCCACGAGAACCCGGCCACCGGAGCGATCACCTTCAACCCCTTGCCCCGCGAGCACAGGAACTGATCCGTCACACTGCGGAACAGATCCACCCATTCGTCAGAATCCACAAAGGACTGCACGGCCCGCTTCTCCGGCACCCCGGAGTACTCCCTGAACCGGTCGACCGACCCGAACAGCCACCGGTTCTCCGCGAGCGCGTTGTAGCAATACGCCCGGAAAGTCAGCCCGGCGGCAAGAGTCCGCGAGCGAACATCCGTGAACCACGCCCAGAACTCAGCGAACGACCGCGCCTCGTCGACCGTCGGCAGCGGTTCCCAGGTCGCGAACGCCCGGTACCCCTGCGGCACCCCGATGTCCGCTCCGGACAGCAGCGTCCCCCACAGATAAGCCCCGGAATCGCCGAAGCTTTCCATGTCCACGTCGACCTCGACGTCCGCGCGCGGCACCTCGATCTCCGGCGTGCGGCGCACCACCGTCAGGTCCGCCAGCCATGCCCTGGCCAGCATGATCGCGTCCGAGAACGTGCCGCCGGTCCAGTTCATCGGCGGCATCTCGGCTGCCGGGTCGAGCGCGGCCAGCTTGTCTACAGTGGACACACCGACACGGCGCAGCTCGCCCGCGTCCTCGCCGCGCACCACCAGGCTTACGTCACGCGTTTCGGTGAGCACGACCTCGCAAGTGGCCCAGAAAGGACACCGGCGGCATTCGAGCACGCGCGAGGGCGCGGCCAACGCTTCGGCACCGGTGGCAGCGGCGGTCGCCACGGCGAGCCGGTCGGCGAAGCGTGCGTCGTATTCGTCCAGCGCGCTGCGGCCGCCTGGCCAGGTGCCCGCGGTGAGGTCGTGCCAGACGACGACGTCAGCGTCCAGCCCGATCACGCCGCCGATCGCGCGGCCGCCGGCCGCCAGTTCGCGCGTCTCCAGCATGCGCCGCAGGTGGGCGAGCCGCAGCTGGTCCCGCGGCTGCGAGCGCACCTTGCGCAGTTCGTCCGGCGAACGGCGCGCCGGGTCCAGCTCCGTCATCGCGGTGGTGGGCGCGCCCTGGCCGCGGTCGGTGATCCGGTGCCGGACCACCAGCACCGGCACGTATCCGTCGCCGACGCGCACCAGCAGGTCGATGCCGCCGCGCCGGTGCCCGACCGGATCGGCGGGCAGCAGCGCGCCCCAGATGTACTGCACGGCATCGGCGAACGCCTGCTCGGTGAGCCGCACCCGCTCTCCCGCGGGCGCGGTGCGCGGCACCCGCGCCCAGGTGGCGTCCGGGCCCGAGGCCGCGACCAGCTGTTCGAGGATTTCCTCGCGGTGCGCGGTCGCGTCGTCGATGCGCTGTTGCGCGGTCGGATCCGGCGGCGGCAACGGCACGTCGCGCATCGCCGGGTCGTGTTCCAGGTGCACCCGGCGGCGGCAACGACTCACTGCTCCCGCGTCGAGCAACACCTCGTCTCCCATAGCGATCACAATAGATCGTGGGTACGACATTCCCCGCGCGAGCCGACATGCCCGTCACGTCGGGGACCAGTAAGTTCATCCGGAGAAGGCGTGGGAGGTAACGGCCATGGCGCGCAAGGCCAAGCAAGACAAGGCCAAGCAGGACGAGGGTGAAGCCCGGATCACCCCGAAGAAGGCGAAGAACGCGGTCGCGGTGGCCAAGGTGCTCGGACCGGCGGTGCTGCCGGTGCTCGCGCCGTACGCGGTCCGCGCGGCGGGCGCGGCGCGGGAGGCGTACGACCGCTACCAGGCCCGCAAGCTGGGTGTCGCCGTCGACCAGCTCGGCGAGTACACCGGCCGCGGCGCGGCGCTGCACGCCCGGATCGCGGGTCTCGTGCAGGGGCTCGGCGAGCTGAAGAAGTCGGCGAAGGCGACCGAGCAGGACCAGAAGTTCGCTGTCGAAACGCAGTCGACGCTGGAACAGCTGTCGGCCACGGTGCGCGCCGCCGAGCGCATGCCCGCGGCTCGGCGCAAGGCCGCGCACCGCGCGGTGACCGGCGAACTGGACCGGCTGGAAGAGCAGCTGCTGCACCGCTTGGGCATCTGAAAAACGGCGAAGGGCCCCTTGAGCGAACTCAAGGGGCCCTTTCCGCTGCCGGGAAGCGCTACTTGATGAAGCCCTTCTCCAGCATCCAGTCGTGCGCGACGGTGCCCGCGTCCTTGCCGTCGACGTCGACCTTCTTGCACAGCTCGACCATCTGCTTGTTGTCGAGCGCCGCGGCCACCGTCTCCAGCGGTCCGCGGATTTCCGGGTGCTGGTTCAGGAACTCCGTCCGCAGCGTCGCCGCCGCGTTGTACTGCGGGAACGCCTTCTTGTCGTCCTCGAGCACGCGCAGGTTCAGCCCGGAGATCCGGCCGTCGGTGGTGAAGACCTCGCCGACCGGGCAGGTGCCGTTGGCCACCGCCGAATAGATGGTGCCGATGCCGAAGTTCTCGATCTTCGGGTTCTTGAACCCGTACGCCTTGACCGCCGCCGGGAACCCGTCCTGGCGGCTGGTGAACTCCGTCTCCAGGCAGAACCGGTTCTGATCGGGGTGCGTGGTGAGGAACTTCGCCAGGTCCGACGTGGACTTGAGGTTGTTCTTCGCCGCGTACGCCTCGGTGGTGGCGAACGCGTACTGGTCGTTCAGCGGCGAGTAGTTCAGCCAGGTGACGCCGTACTTCTCCGCGTCCGCCTTCTTCGTGGCCTCGTACTGCGCCTTCTCCCCGCCCGGCACCGGCAGCTCGTTGCCCTGGTAGTTGATCCAGCCGGTGCCGGTGTATTCCCAGGTCACGTCGGTCTGCCCGTTGAGCAGCGCCTGCCGAGACGAGTTCGACCCCTTGATGTCGGTGAGGTCGATGACGTCCGCGCCCGCCGCGCTCAGCGCCATTTCGGCCATGTAGCCGAGAATGATGTTCTCGGTGAAGTCCTTCGACCCGACGACCACGCGCTGGCCTTCGAGCGACGGGATCGGCCGGATGGACCCTGGTTCGATCTTGAACGGGATCGAGGTGTTGACGTCGAGCCCGCACGCCGAGAGCGTCCCGGCGAGCAGGGCGGCGCCGACCAGCGCGCCCGCCTTTTTCAGGACGTTCATCAGCGCAGTCCCTTCGGTCCGAAGTACTGCTCGGCGACCGCGCCCAGCCAGTCCACCAGCAGTGCCAGCGCGACGGCCAGCACCGAACCGGTGATCAGCACCTTCGTCAGGTTGAGCTTGTAGCCGGTGTCGATCAGGAGGCCGAACCCGCCCGCGTTGACGAACATGCCGAACGTCGCGGTGCCGACCGCCAGCACGAGCGACGTGCGCAGGCCGGCCAGGATCAGCGGGACCGCGAGCGGGAATTCCACCCGCCACAACACCTTCTGCGCGGACATCCCGATGCCGCGGCCCGCGTCGATGAGCGACGGGTCGACCTGCTGGATGCCGACCATCGTGTTGCGCAGCACCGGGAGCAGCGAATAGAACGCCAGCGGCAGCGCGGCGACCCAGAGCCCGCCGACCGCGCCGGTGAAGATGAACCACAGCACGAGCACGCCGAGCGCGGGCGCGGCCTGTCCGATGTTCGCGATGGCCAGGAAGACCGGCGCGAGCCATTTCGCCCACGGCCGGGTCACGATGATGCCGAGCGGCACCGCCACCAGCACCACGATCGCGGTGACCACGACGGTCATCGCCACGTGGTCGCGCAGCGCGGTGAGCAGCGACTCCGCGTTCAGCGTTTCCTTTTCGGTCGCGGTGAGCCCGCTGGCGAACACCCAGATCAGCGTCACGGCGACGATCAGCACGACCACGGCGGGCTGGGCGAACAGGCGGACGCGTTCCGCGCGGCGGGAGCCTGACTCGGTGCTGAATCCGGTATCGACGGCAGCGGTCATGCCGTGGCCCCGTCCTCGTCGACGTGGTCGTCGGCGTGCTCGTCGCGCAACTGCTGGATGGTCGCGATGACGGTGTCCAGCTTGATCGTGCCCGCGTACTCGCCGCGCGCGCCGGTGACCGGCACCGAACCGCCTTCGGCGAGCATCGCCTCGAGCGCGTCCTGCAGCGTCGACTGGAGGCTCACGATGTCGCGCAGCGGCTTGCCGACCGAACCCAGCGACGTGGCGTTGGTCAGCTCGCGGACGTGCACCCAGCGGATCGGCCGTCGCCGCTGGTCGAGCACCAGCGCGAACGGCTTGCGCGATTTGCTCAGCTTCTCCCGCACGTCCGCGGGCGCTTCGTCGATCGTCGTGGTGAGCGCGTCCTGCTGGAGTTCGACGTCGCGCACCCGCAGCAGGGTCAGCTGCTTGAGCGAGGCACCGGCGCCCACGAAACCGGCGACGGTGTCGTCGGCCGGGTTCGCCAGGATCGACTCCGGGGTGTCGTACTGCAGGATCTTCGACTGGTTGCCGAGCACCGCGATCCGGTCGCCGAGCTTGACCGCCTCGTCGAAGTCGTGGGTGACGAAGACGATCGTCTTCTTCAGGTCGGTCTGCAGCCGCAGCAGTTCGTCCTGCAGGTTGCCGCGGGTGATCGGGTCGACCGCGCCGAACGGCTCGTCCATCAGCAGCACCGGCGGGTCGGCGGCGAGCGCGCGGGCCACCCCGACGCGCTGCTGCTGCCCGCCCGACAGCTGGCGCGGGTAGCGGTCGCGGAAATCGGCCGGGTCGAGCCCGACCAGGTCCATCATCTCCTCGACCCGTGCGGAGACCTTCTTCTTGTCCCAGCCGAGCAGGCCGGGCACGACGGCGATGTTCTGCGCGACGGTGAAGTGCGGGAACAGCCCGGCCTGCTGGATCGCGTAGCCGATCTGGCGGCGCAGGGTGTCCACGTCGAGCTTCAGCGCGTCCTGCCCGCCGATGGTGATCCGGCCGGACGACGGCTCGATCAGCCGGTTGATCATCCGCATCGTGGTGGTCTTGCCGCAGCCCGACGGGCCGACGAACACCACGATCTTGCCCGCGGGCACGACCATCGAGAAGTCGTCGACGGCCGGGGCGCGAGTGCCGGAGTAGCGCTTGGTGACGTGGTCGAGTTCGATCTCGACGCCGGAGACGTTTTCTTCGGTCGCAGTGTGCTCAGCCACGGACACCCCTAGAAATGGTGAATCGCTTGATCAGGACGTAGATGCCGTCGAGCACCAGCGCGAGGATGACCACGCCGAGGGTGCCGGTGAGGGCCTGGTTGAGGGAGTTCGTGCTCCCGGCGTTGGTGAGGCCGGAGAAGACCTCCGCGCCGAGGCCGGGGCCCTTGGCGTAGGCCGCGATCACCGCGATGCCCATCAGCATCTGCGTGGCGACCCGCATGCCGGTGAGGATCGCGGGCCAGGCCAGCCGCAGTTCGACCCGGGTGAGCACGGAGAGCCTGCTCATCCCGATGCCGCGGGCGGCGTCGGTGATCGCCGGGTCGACCGCGTCGAGGCCGACGATCGTGTTGCGGACGATGGGCAGCAGGCCGTACAGCACGAGCGCGATCACCGCGGTGGTCGAGCCGAGTCCCGAGAGCGGGATCAGCAGACCCAGCAGGGCGAACGACGGGACGGTGAGGATCGTGCTGGCCAGCGCCGTGGCGACGGCGGAGCCGATGGGGCTGCGATAGACGGCGATGCCGATCAGCACGCCGAGGATCGCGGCGAGGATCGTGCACTGCACGACCATGCTGGTGTGCAGCCACGCCTGGAGCAGCAGCCTTCCCCACCGGTCCGAGATGTACTCGAAGAGGTTCATCCGTATTCGTTCTCCCGCCAGCTTGCGAGCCCCGGACGTCACCCGTTCGGAGTAGCCCATCAATCGGCAGGGTGACTACCCGGAACGGATACGGTCGAAACCCCCACTTCTCGGTTGTGATTACCCACCGTTTCGCATCAACGAGGGGTCGGCAACCGAAGCGACGGGCCCCACCGGGCGGTTTTTACCGGATCGAGACCCGCCTACCTGTGCGTTTTCCGCAGGTGCTCACCATTCGAGACGCTTCAGTCACCCACCGGAGTGCCGTTAAGCTGCCCGAATGAGCACTCCGGCCCGGCACCGCGGCGCACTCGCCGCTGTCCGCGGCGGACTGCTCGCGCTGAGTTCGGCGTCACTCGCCGTCACCGCGCACGCGGTCGCCGACGGCGGGCTGCCGGATCCCGCGCTCACTCTTCTGCTGACCGGCCTGCTCGGCTGGACCGCCACCGCGCTCGCCGGCCGGGCCCGCGGACCGCTCGGCACGATCGTCGTGCTCGGCGGCGGACAGCTCGTCATGCACCTGGTGCTGACGACGCTCGGCGGGCACGACCCGTCCGGTGCGGCCGCTGCTCCAGACGGCTGGGAGATGACCGCGGCGCACGCCGTCGCGACCCTGCTCACCGCGCTGGTGCTGGCGCGGGCGGACGCGATGCTGCTCGCGGTGCTGCGCGTGGTGCGGGTGATTCTTCCGCTGCTGGTCCGGCCGTTGCCGGTGCCAGTGGCGGCGAGTGGAGTGGTGCGGGCACGGCCTGAGCGGGCGGTGCCGTTGCTGAGCGTGGAGTTGCGGCGGGTGCGGGGGCGGCGCGGGCCGCCTGGGGGCTCCTGAACCCCTCGTGAGCGGCGATCCCGGTGCTAACCGTGATCAGCACTCACCACCCCTTCCCCCCTTCCGGCGCAGGCCCTGCCTCCGTCGGCTCACCCCTGTTCAGGAGCAGTTGTGTCCCACCATGTCTTCCGTCGTGCCGGCGTGCTCGCCGCGACCGTCGCCGCCACCGGTCTGCTCGGCGCCGGCATCGCGTCCGCGCACGTGACCGCCAACGTCTACGGCGACCAGCCGGCCAAGGGCGGCTACGGCACGATCTTCTTCCGCGTCCCGAACGAGGACGCGAAGCTCGGCACGGTCAAGGTCGAGGTCGACGTCAAACCGGAGTACGGCATCGGCAACTTCCGCACCAAGCCGATCCCCGGCTGGACCGCCGAGGTCACCAAGTCGAAGCTGCCGCAGCCGGTGACCACCGCGTCCGGCACGAAGATCACCGAGGCGGTCACGAAGGTCGTCTGGACCGCGCAGCCGGGCACGAAGATCGGTTCGACCGAATTCCAGGAGTTCGAGGTCAGCGGCGGCCCGCTGCCGTCCAATGTGGACCAGCTGGAGTTCCCGGCGGTCCAGACCTACGAGGGTGGCAAAGTGGTGGATTGGAACCAGCCCACCCCGCCCAGCGGCGAAGAGCCGGAGCACCCCGCCCCGACCATCAAGCTCGCCGCCGCCGAATCCTCGGAGCACGGCGGCCACACGCAGACCGCGGCCTCCGGTGACAACGCCGAAGCCGCTTCGTCGTCCGACAACACGGCGCGCTGGCTCGGCGGAGCCGGCCTCGTGGTCGGCGCGCTCGGGCTCGGCGTCGGCGCGGGCGCGGTGCTGCGTTCCCGTCGCCCGGCAGCAGGAAAGACCGAAGGAACCAAGTAATGCGTAAAGCGCTTATCGCGCTGGCGATTTCCGGGGTGGCCCTGCTCGGCACGGCCACCCCGGCGCTGGCGCACAACGTGCTGATCAACTCCGACCCGGCCAACGGCGCGTCGCTCGCCAAGGGCCCGGCGAAGGTCACGCTCACGTTCGACCAGTACGTGCAGAACGCCGACGTCAACCAGATCGCGGTGACCGGACCGGACGGCAGCCAGTGGGCCGAGGGCCCGGTGACGGTGGAGAACAACGTGCTCAGCGCGCCGCTGCGGCCGCTCGGCCCGGCGGGCAAGTACACCGTCGGCTACCGGGTCCTCTCCGCCGACGGGCACCCGGTGTCCGGCGAGATCCCGTTCACCCTCACCGCCGCGGGCACCGGCACCCCGGCCAAGGGCGACGCGGCGAAGGCGGCCGGGGCTCCGGCCCAGTCGGCTCCGGCGGAGTCCTCGTCGTCGAGCGGCGTGCCGATCTGGGTGTGGATCGCCGGTGCGGTGGTGCTGCTCGCGATCGGCCTCACCGTCGCGCTGCGCACCGGCCGCGACCCCGGATCGGACAAGGCGGACCAGTGACGCGAGCCGAGACCACCTCCGCGGTCCGCTGGGCCACGCTCGCCTGCGTGGTCGTCGCGGGACTGCTGGGCGCGCTGATCGGCATCGCGCTCACCGCGTCCTCGCCCATTCCGGGCGTGGTGGAACCCAGCGAGGTGGTCTCGGCGGCCATCCCGATCGTGCGCGTGCTGCTGGACCTGTCCGCGGTCGCGACGATCGGCCTGGCCCTGTTGTCCGTGCTGGTCGGTTATGACCGGCCGAAGCTCACCGAACCGGTGCTGCGCCGGGCCCGTCCCGCCGCTGTCGCCGCCGCGCTGATCTGGGCGGCGACGGCGGTGGTCGCGCTGATCCTGCAGACCGCGGAGTACAAGCCGGGCAAGAAGATGCTGACCGGCGGCGACATCGGCAGCTACATCGCCGACGTCGGCGCGGGCAAGGCGCTGGTGATCGTGGCGGTGCTCGCGCTGCTGCACGCCGCGCTCGGGTTCGTCGCACTGCGCAAGGGCGAAAAGGTGCCCGCCGAGGTGCGGGTGGGCCTGGGAATGTTCGCGCTGCTGCCGTTGCCGGTCACCGGTCACGCGTCGAACTGGGCCTATCACGACTACACGATGATCTCGATGGAGCTGCACGTCATGAGCGCGGTCGCCTGGTGCGGCGGCCTAGGCGCGATGATCGTGCTGCTGGCGGCCAACCGGACGCTGCTCGCGCACGCGCTGCCGCGGTTCTCGAAACTGGCGACGCTGTGCCTGGTGCTCTCCGCGGTGACCGGGCTGTTCAACGGCATCGTGGAAATCCTGGCCAATCCGACGATCGGCTTCTGGGCTGGTGTGTTCACCACGCCGTACGGCCAGCTGATGGTGCTGAAGGTGCTGTGCACCGGCGCGATCGCGCTGCTGGCCGCCAACTTGCGGTGGCGGCTGATGCCGCGCATCGTGCGACACCAGCGGACGGCGCTCGCTTCGTGGGCAACGCTGGAATTGACCGTCATGGGGCTCGCCTTCGGCTTCGCCGTGGTGCTTACCCGGGCTCCGGTCACGGTGTCCTGACCGGCCAAGGTGACGGCGGGTAGCCGCAACTTGCACAATGGGACTAGCAGTACGCTATCCGGGGCGATCTGCCGGGCCGAATTATCGCTGCGCAGCGATACCTCGTCAGCCATCGATGGAAAGCGGCGAACGGTCATCTGCAGTCGGCGAATGCACGTGCAGAATCCCGCTCAACGGTATCTCGTCCACGCGGTGTCCGTCCGGCCAGCGCGCAGGTCCGCCAGCCGACGGCGGAGTTCAGCCCGCACCGGCGGATGGCTGCGCAGAATCGGCAGCACGCTCGTCGTCAGCTTCAGCTCCCGCACCGCTCTGAGCACGGAAAACCCCGGCCAGACCGTCACGTCGAACCCGTAGGCCGCGGCGAACTCCGCATACCGGGCGGGCGGGTCGCCGAACCGGTCGCGGCCGACGGCGAGCGGCGTCAGATCCCATTCCGGCGGGCCGACGCACGAGGAATCGAAATCGCACAGCACCGGTCCGTCCGGGCCGGGCAGCACATTTCCCGGATGCGCGTCGCCGTGCACGAATCCCCTGGCCAGCGGGAAATCCAGGGTGTCGAGCCGGTCCTGCACCTGCGCGCAGCGCTCCAGCAGGAACCGCTGGTCGGCCTCGGCGAGCTCCTCCGCGTCGGCGACCCTCGCCTCGACCGAACGCAGCGGCTCCCATTCGGGAAGGCCGTCCGGCGGGGGCAGCGCGTGCACCCGCCGCAGCAGTCCGGCCAGGTCGGCCGGGGTCGGCGGCGGTCCGGCGAACGGCACCAGATCCCACACGGTGACCAGATGTCCTTGCACGTCAAGCGGTTGCTCGACCCCGGACAGCAGCCGGACCGCGGGCACGTCGTACCGGGCGAAATGCTCGGCCACCCGCACGACCGTGCCGACGCGGTGGCGCAGCCGGGTGGAGCCGACGATCCGCACGACGACCGGGGCCCCGTTCAGCGCGAACACCGCGTTATTGGTGAACCGCAGCAGCCGCGCGCCCGCCGGATCGAAGCCGAGCCGAGCGCAGACAGCCGCCAGCACCCGGCGCAGTTTCGCAGGGGTGAACCTGCCTTCGGGCAAGGCGAATCCGGTCGGGTCAGGCCGCGTAGAAGATCTTGAGCCGGTCGGCGAGGTCGCGTGCGTCGGGGTTGTTGCGCCGCCGTTCGGCCTCGGCCTGCAGCGGCCGCATCCGGTCCTTGACCCGCGCGGATTTGATGCTCTCCGCGCATTCGATGGCCTTGCCGCCGATCTTCACGCCGTGGTCGATATCGCCCTCGAGCAGGTGATTCGTGGCGAGCGCGCTGAGCATGAACGCCTTGCTGCGCGCCATGTCGTCGGTGTAGGCGTCGACCGCCCGGCTCAGCGCCGGGATCGCGTACTTCGTGTGCTCGGGATTCTTCATCGCCAGCACGGTGTGCACGGTGCCGGTCATCGCGTAGACATCGGTCTCGTTGAAGAACTTGACCCACGATTCGGCGGTGGCCAGGTCGGCGCGCGCGAATTCGTCCTTGCACCGGCCGAGCAGCTTCACCGACTGCTCCTCGTTGCCCATCATCGCGTAGGCCCACGCTTCGTTGGCGCAGAGCACGGCGACGGCCAGCTCGGAACCGGATTCCTGCGCGGCGATCTGGCCGAGCTGGAACAGTTTGAGCGCGTCGTTCGCGGCGTCCTGGTGCAGGTAGACGCGGCCCATCCGGTACAGCACGTTCGCCACCAGGTGGTGGTCGCCGCCCTGTTTGGCCAGGTCGAGCGCCTGCGCGAAATGGCCGCGGGCGGAGTCCATCAGACCGGTGTCGAACGAGGTCCATCCGGCGAGGCTGTGCAGGTCGGCGATCGCGGTGTACAGCCGGTTCTTCACCTGCTCGGCCGCGCTGGAGTCGAGCATCTGCTGTCCCCAGGACAGCTGGGCCACGACGGCGTCGCGGCAGAATCCGCCGCCGTACTGGTAATCGAGCGCGCGCAAGGCTCTGGTCGCCGCCTCGACCTGGCGCACGTCGGTCGTCCCGATGCGCCCGGGGGCGGGAGTGCGCGCGGGCGCCTCCGACCACGTGCCTGATTCCGGACCGAACACCGCCGCACCCATCGTGACCTGGGCGGCGTGCGCGAGGAACCTCCGTCGCTTCACGGACTCGTCCTCCTCAGCCTGCCGGCCGTCGGACGCGCCGACGACCCGTATCGCCGTGGTCTCGTCATAGGCGAGACCCATGTATCCACGAGGGACACCCAGGCCGTCGGCGATTCTCGTGAGCACGTCGTAGGCCATGACCTGGCGACCCTTGAGGATCTCCGACACCTCGGACTGCGACTGGCCGGTCATCGCGGCGATCTGGCGCTGCGATACTCCGTGTTTGCGCAACAGCCGGTACACGGCGCTGACCTCGCGGGCGGCGAGCGCCTCCCGCATCTCGGGCTGTTCCCAGGCGTCGGCCGGAACCGGATTGCCTGACCGGGTGTCTGCGTTAGAGACTCCGGAACCACTGCCAGCACTGGCATCCATTGCCATTGCGCCCCCTCACCGTCTCCTGGGCGTCTGATCAGCACCCTAAGCACACGCGAGAACCTTGTGAAACGCGCGAACAGCGGGGTTGATCGGCAGGGCCGAACTCCGCTGACCGCTTACCGTGGAACGCGGTCCGGTCACCGCTATGACGCGGTTTCGACCTTCTCTCGCACCCGGTTTCACTTCACTGTAGTTGCCAGATCTCCGTCAGCGCCCGGTCACCCGCGGCGATCACGGAGAGCGATGGACCCGACGACACAGATCTGCCGGCGCTGATGCATCCCGCAAGGTGCAGCGGCCCGGGACGAGAAAGCGTGGAGGGACAGTGGAGTTCGTGGATTCGCTCGGTGGAGGACAAGCCGGGACCGCGGTGCGGTCCGTTCGGCCCGCACCGGGAATCGCCACGGCACGTCCGGTGCCGCCTACTGTCGCTTCCGCCGTCGCCGCTTCGGTGTCCGCCGACCCGCGCACCGCGGGCGTGCGGCATTTCGAGGGCGGTCAGGTCGTGTGGCGCGTGCAGTGCGGGGATCTCATCAGCCGCGAGCGCGCCGTCACGGTGTTCGTCGAGGACGACGAGGTCGTCGTGGTGTCCCCGCCGGGGGAGACCGCCCGTCTCACGTCCGGCCAGCTCGGCCAGCTCCGGGCCGCGCTCAACGAAGCCGCCACTATGGCGGAAAGGTGACGGTGAGTTTCCCCATGGATCAGGTTCTCGGTCAGGTTCTCCGCAACGCCGTATGGGAGCGCCTCGACATGCTGTCCGACCTGGCGGAACGCGCCGACGCCCCGTCGCTGGTCTCGGTCGCCCGCTCCGAACTGCCCCGGCTCGCCGAGGGCTGGCGCGCGATGCTGCAGGCGCACGAGCCCGACGAGCGCGGCGACTGCCCCACCTGCTCGACGCGCTGGCACCGCTGCAAGGCGCCGTGCTCGGTGTGGCAGGTGGCGCACGAGCACCTGGTGGCGGGCGGTCTCGCCCCGCAAGCGCTCTCCGCTGCCGGGCATCGCCCGACCCGCCGCCGCGCCGCGGTCCCGGCCGTTCCCGGGCAGAACCGGCGAGCCGAATCGGCCGCGGAAACGACTGGCAGGCACGCGCTGGTGAAGCCGCGTCCGGTCAGCGCCTGATCACCCGGGTGGGGTGCTTCCGGGCGGAGCACCTCACCCGGCCTCGACTGGCGAGCGCGCGATCGTCCGGCAACCCCAACCGGCAAGGTCGCCCGGCATCCTCGCCCGGCCGAGGGTGGTCCGTCCGTCCCCCCGAGCGCGACGGACCACCTTCGGCCACCCCCTGACCCCGAACGCGATTAATCGAAAAATGTCCGGCAGAACACCTAGCGGACGCAGTAATCGGACGCTAGGTTGAAGATCATCGCACCGGCCGCCACGCGCCGGTCGCGACCAAGAACTCCGCGGGCCGGTGCCGTTGCACTCCCCTCCCCCGACCGGCACCGGCCCGCGGTTCCACCTCGCCGGCCCGCCGCGGATTCCTCGAAAACCGCGGCGGGTTTTGCCGTGTTCGCGGCGAGCACGCGCGGGTACCTACGGGGTAATTCCGTGCAACACCGCGGCTGACGCCCGGGAACGGTCGGTAACCTGCACCGGGGGCCGTGCGTACGAATTCGGCTGCGCGCCCAAGAGATGGTGTTGAGCGTGGAGAAGGGCCGGCATGTCGAATCCTTTGGTGGCCGAAAAGAAGGACTCGACCTCGGCGATCTCCGGCATCTCGATCCTCGAGGCCGGAAAGGGCCTCAAGGACGGCATCGAGTCCGGCGACTGGGCAGCGACCGTGATGGGCGCGGTCGGGGTCGGCATGGAAGCGCTCGCCGCGGTGATGGACCCGTTCGGCGCGATCCTCGCCGCGGGCGTCGGCTGGCTGATCGAGCACGTCGGCCCGCTCAAGGAAGCGCTCGACAAACTGGCCGGCGACCCGGATCAGGTCCACGCGTACTCCGAAACCTGGAAGAACGTCGCCAAAGAAGTCGGCTCGGTCTCGCAGGATCTGGCCGCACAGGTCAAAAAGGACATTGAGTCGTGGGAGGGCGGCAGCGCCGACGCGTATCGCAAACAGGCCGAGGAGGTCGCCAAGACCCTGGAAGGCGCCGCGAAGGCCTGCGAGGGCGCGGGCAGCGGGGTGAAGACCGCGGGCGAGGTTGTCGGCGCGGTGCGGATGCTGGTGCGCGACATCATCGCCCAGGTGGTGGCGCACCTGATCTCGTGGGCGCTGCAGGTGCTGTTCACCCTCGGCATCGGGATGGCCTGGGTGGTGCCGCAGGTGGTCAATCTGGTGGCCAAGACCGCCAAGCAGATCGCCGAACTGGTCAAGAACCTCACCAAGGCGCTCAAGGAACTCGGCAAGCTGCTCACCAAGGCGCGCGGCCTGTTCGACGATGTCGCCAAGTCGATGAAGGGCATCAAGTCCGGCGGCAAGGACGCCACGCACACGCCGAAGGACATCAAATCAGGCGGCGGCTCCACCAAGCCGTCCAGCGCGAAGGACACCCCGAACGAAAAGGGCGGCGGCAGTGGCGGCGGCGAGAAACCGCCGCCTGTCAAGGACGAGTCCACCAACACCTCCGGCGCGCACGACGGCCCGGGCGAAAACAAGGGCGGCGGGAACCACGAGCCGCCGCCGCGCGAACCCGGCAAAGACGAGGGCAACGGCGGATCCGGCGGCGAAGCGGGCAAAACCGACCGCGGCGGGAACGAGTCGAACACCGGGCCGGCAGGCGGCACCGAGACGTCCGGCGCGAAGAAGCAGAGCGACCCCGAGCCGGAATGCAAGACCGACCCGGTCGTCATCTCCAGCGGCGAGGTGCTCGTCGAGGACTTCGATCTCGAACTGGCGCACCTGCTGGTGCGGCGGACACATCGCTCGTCCTACCGCACCGGGCGCTGGTTCGGCCCGACGTGGGCGTCCACTGTGGACCAGCGGCTGGAGTTCGGCGAGGAATACGTCCGGTACTACGGGCCGGAAGGCGTCATCCTCTACTACCCGATGCCCGCCGGGGACGAGCCGGTGCTGCCGATCGAGGGCGCGCGCTGGCCGCTGACCCGGCACGCCGACGGCAGCTGCGCCATCGACCAGGTGCGCCCGGACCGGACGATGCGGTTTTCCGGCGAGGGCAAGACATTGCCGCTGCGCTCGATCGAGGACGCCGACGGATCGTGGACCGAACTGTCCTATGCGGACACCGGCGCGCCCGCGCTGCTCACGCATTCGAGCGGGGTCCAGGTCGGCTTCCGCACGAACGGGCACCGGATCACCGAACTGCGGGTGATCGGAGCCGGCCCGGCTCCGGACGTCGTCGTGCGCGGCTATCGCTACAACTACCAGGGCCATCTCTCCGAGGTCGTCAACTCCTCGGGGACGGCGAAGCGCTACACCTACGACCCCGACGGCAGGGTCACGACCTGGGAAGACCGCAACGGCGTCAGCTACCGCTACGTCTACGACGCCGAAGGCCGGTGCGTGCGCACCGCGGGCGCGCAAGGCTTCTACAACGGCGCGTTCGAGTACAACCCCGCCGCCCGCATCACCCGGTTCACCGATTCCCTCGGCCACGTCTCGGAGTACGAGTACAACGCGGAGGGCCGTCCGGTCCGGGAGACCGACCCGCTGGGCAACGTGACGCTCTCCGAATGGGATCGCTACGGCAATCTGCTCCGCCGGGTCGACCCGCTCGGCCGGGTCACCGAGTACACCTACGCCGACGACGGCACACCGCTCACCATCGCCCGCCCCGACGGCAGCCTCGCCGAACTGGAGCACGACGGCACCGAACTGGCCGCGATCACAGTGCACGGCAACGGCCTGCGCTGGCAGCGCCGGTACGACCAGCCCGGCTCCGCACTCGAGTTGCCCGAGTTCTTCGCGAGCGAGCCCGAGCCGGACGACCCCGCTGCGGAACTGGACCAGTTCGGCAGGCCGCGTTCGACGCCCGAGGCAGGCGGCGGACGGACGCAGCTGGGCTGGACGGTCGACGGCAAACCCGCCTCGCGGATCGGGGTGCGCCGCGAGCGCGCGACGTGGCGGTATGACCGCGAGGGCAACGAAATCGAGCACGTCGACGAACTCGGCCGGGTGACCCGGCGGGAGTACGGCCCGTTCGACGTGGTCACCGCGGTCGTGGACCCGTCCGGCGCGCGCACCAGCTACACCTACGACACCGAGCTCCGGCTGACCTCGGTCACCGATCCGTTGAACCGCACCTGGACCTACACCTACGACCCGCTCGGCAGGCTGGTCGCGCAGACCGATTTCGACGGCCGGACCCGCACCTACGCCTACGACGCGGCCGGGCAGCCGATCCGGGTGACCGAGCCGGACGGTTCGGTCACCGAGAACGAGTACGACCTGCTCGGCAACCGAATCGAGGTCCGCAGTCCGCACCGCACCGTGCGCTACGCCTACGACCCGGTCGGCAACGTCGTGCGGGTCGAGTCCGCGGATTCCGTGGTGGAGTTCGACCGCGATCTGTACGGCCGGGTCGTCCGCGAGGCGATCGACGGCGTCGAGGTGCACTTCTCCTACGACGAGCAAGGCCAGACGATCCGCCGCCGCACACCGTCGGGCGCGGAAAGCGTGTGGCGGTTCGACGAGGAAGACCGGCCGGTTTCGCTGACCACGGCGGGACACACCGTGCGCTACCGGCTGGACGACGAGGGCCGCGTGCTCGCCCGCGACACCGACGGGATCAGCACCCTGCAGCAGGTGTTCGGCCCGCGCGGGCTAGTCACCGCGCAGCAGGTTTCCCGTGGAACAACGCCGGTGCAGCGGCGCGGACTCGAGTACTACGCGGACGGCAGCCTGGCCGCGGTGCAGGACAGCCTTTCCGGGAAAACCGCCTTCGCGCGGGACCCGGCCGGACGCGTGGTCACGGTGTCTTCCCCGGCAGGCAGGGAAGAACTGCGCTACAACCCGGCTGGCGAACTGACAGCCTGGTCGGGCAGCCCTGGCCTGTCCGCCGACTACGACTCCCTCGGCCGCCGGATCCGGCACCGCGAGGTGCATCCGGGCGGCGTGCGGGTGTGGGAGTACGCCTGGACCGGCGACCTGCTCACCGGCCTGCGCACACCGGACGGCGCCCAGTGGCGCTACCGGTACGACCCGCTCGGCCGCCGGATCGCCAAGGAACGGCTGCTGGCCGACGGTTCCGTCGCCGAATCGACCCGGTTCGTGTGGGATGGCTTCGTGCTCATCGAGCAGGTGCACACCGACCAGGCTGGAGTGCGCCGGACGACCACCTGGGAACGCAGACCGGGCAGCGACGAACCGGTCACTCAACTCGAACGCGGCCCGGGCGGCGACCGGTTCGCGTCCGTCGTCACCGACGCCATTGGCACGCCGACCGACCTGATCGACGAGCACGGCGGCCTCGCCTGGACCGCGCGTCGTTCGCTGTGGGGCCGGGTGCGGCCCGGCGGCATCCCGCTGCAGTTCCCCGGCCAGTACGCCGACGCGGAATCCGGCCTGCACTACAACGTTTTCCGCTACTACGACCCAGCCGCCGCGCGCTACCTCAGCCAGGACCCGCTCGGGCTGGAGGGCGGGCCGAACCCGGTCGCCTACGTCCCCGACCCGTTCGCCGCCTACGATCCGCTCGGCCTCGAAGGCTGCGGAAAGGGCAAAGGCAAGGCGACGGATCCGCCGCCCGCGGACTCCACGGCCAAGCACAACGCCGGCAACGGCGGCGGAAGCAGCAAGTCCGCCGCCGCCGACGGCGGCAAGGGCAAAAACAAGCGCAAACGCGACGACAAGGACGACGGTTCCGGCGGCTCCGACGGCAAGTCGAAGGCGAAGAAAAAGAAGGACGAGGACGTCTGGGACCGGATGGCGTGGAACTCAGACGCCAAGAACGCGCGCAAGAACCAGACCGGTGACAAAAACGATCCGTTCCACAAGGCCGGAAGCGATGTGGCGCAGCGGCACATCATCTCGTTCCAGAAGATGCGGGACGGACTGAAGAACTGGGTACACGAGCAGCCGGTCGACAAGCAAAGCGCGCTGACCAAGAAATACGGCGAGGACGAACTGCCGAAGCTGCACAACCAGCCCAAGAACCTGCCGCTCGGCCCGCAGCACACCAATGCCGGGATCGGCGGCGTTTCGACCCGGATCGGCAACATCGAGGACGGGATCGCGGGCAAGCTCAAGGTCGACAAGAACGAGAACATCAAGACCGAGAACCCGAAGTGGCCGAGCGATTCGCTGGACAAGAGCGGCGGCTACAAGCACAAGGACCACCCGGATCTCGACAAGAACTGGCGTCCGATCGGCCAGCAAGCGGACCGCATCACCGACCCCAAGCAGATGAACCAGGCCACCCGGGACATCGGCGACAGCGCGGACTTCGACTGGCCCGGCGGCAAGAAGGAAGAATTCGAGAAGTGGCACAAGTCCTTCCTCGAATTCACCGATCTCAAGGAAAACCCGAAGAACTACACCGAAAAAGACGTGGACGACATCATCAAGCGGTTCCACGATCTGCCCTCGCCGTCTGGGCGGCATCCCACGATCGACGAGTACAACAAGGCTCCGGACGGGCATCCCTACCGGCTCGACGACAACGGCAAGCCGATCGACGTCGACTCCGACCCGCATAAGGACTGGAAGCGCCCGGACAAGCCGCTGGACGGAAACTCGATGCGCACCGAATGGGGCAACCGGAACGAGCAGGGCATCGGGCCGACCAAGAAGGACTGGGACGACCTCGAAAACGGGAAGTACGACCCGAAGGAGTGGAGCGACCCCGAAAAGAAGAAGTACCTGGACGAGGTCGGCGAGCCCAGCAAACAGGACGTGCGGGACGCCGCCGCGGAGGCGAAAGCCAAGTCCGACAAGATGGCGGACGACGCGCGGAAAAACCGCGGCTGGTGACCTCCGGAGCCCGGCAAGAGAACCGAGCCGGGCTCCGCGGGCGTCAGGCGGTTTCCTCCGCGTCGCGCGCGGCGAACACCTCGCGCGCGGCGAAGGTGGCGTTCAACGCTCGCGGGAACCCCGCGTAAACCGCCGAGTGCATGAGCGCCTCGGTGATTTCCTCGCGGCTGAGCCCGACGTTCAGCGCCGCGCCGATGTGCACCTTGAGCTGCGGTTCGCAGCCGCCGAGCGCGGTCAGCACGCCGAGGGTGACGAGCTGGCGGCTGCGCGGGTCGAGGCCGGGCCGGTCGTACATGTCGCCGAAGGCGAACGCGGCCACGTGGTGTCCGAGGGCGGGGTTGATGTCGGCGAGGGAGTCGATGACGGCTTCGCCCTGGTGGCCGTCGATGCGGGACAGCACGTCGAGCCCGTGCTTGCGGCGGGCGAGGTTTTCCGGGCTGTCGACGTCGTGCTGGATCACGGCAGGGGGCCTTCCTGGTAAGTGGCGATCTTGTATTCGGTGGCGGCGAGGGAAAGCTGCAGCTGAGCGATCTGCGCGCGCAGCGTGTCGCGGTGTTCCAGGAGCATTTCGCGTCGTTCGGGCACGGTTTCCGCGCCGGAATCGACCAGCTCGATGTAGCGGCGCAGGTCGCTGATCGACATGCCCGACACGCGCATCCGCGTCAGGAACACCAGCCGGCGCACCGACGCGGCGTCGTAAACGCGATGCCCGGCGCTGTCCCGGGCGACCTGGACCAGCCCGATCCGCTCGTAGTACCGCAGCGTGTGCGGGTTCAGCCCGAGGTGTTGCGCGGTGGTGGCGATGTCCCACTCGTTCGCGTCATCGTCCCGGGCCAGTTCCCGCAGCGCTTCGACCGACACCGTGCCCGGCGGGTCGACCGCCAGGCGCAGCGCCTCGGTCAGCGCGTCTTCCTTCTCCATGCCGAAGACGCTAAGCCTGTGAGCGCGCTCAAACGCAAGCGCTAACCCACCGATCGCACCCGAGTCACCAAAACCCCGGCCAGCAACGTCGCCACCGCGGACGCCGCGAACAGTCCCGGATACCCGCCCAGCCACTGCAGGATCAACGTCGTGAGCAGCGGCGCGACCACCTGCGGCAGGGAGTTCGCGATGTTGACCACGCCGAGGTCCTTGGCCCGGTTCTGCGCCGCGGGCAGCACCTGCGTCAGCATCGCCAGCGCCACCGCCATGTACGTCCCGAACCCGACTCCCAGCAGCGGCGACGCCACGAGCGCCACCGGCCAGCTCTGCCAGATCACCAGCAGCAACGCGGCCAGCGCCATGATCGCCGCCGAGCCGAGGACGTACGGCTTGCGGTTGCCGGACTTGTCCGAGAAGTGCCCGGCCAGCACCGCGCCGATCACCAAGGCCACGCCGTACAGGCCCATCATGATCAGCAGTCCGCTGTCCGGATCCGGGTAGTGCACCGCGTCCTTGAGGAAGAACAGCAGGTAGAGCGTGCCGAAGGCATTGCCGAGGTTGATCATGAAGTGACAGGCCCACGCCCACGCGAAATCCGGATGCCGCCGCGGCGAGACCCACAGGTCGGCGAGGATCTCTCGGATCCGCCCGCTCGGCCGGAGCTCCAGCGGCAGCCGCGCGTCCGGCGTGCGCAGCACGAACGCCGCCGCACCGGCGAGCACGATCGCGGCGCAGGCCGCGTAGCCGAGCGGCAGCCCGGCGAGGTCGAGCATCACCACGACCACCACCGCGCCGAGCACGGTGCCGAGCATCTGCGCGATGCCGACCAGCCCGCCGACCTGCGCGCGCTGCCCGACCGGAACCCGGTCGGCGATGCCGGACATCAGCGTCGCGAGCATGCCGTTGAGCCCGGCCTGCACGAGACACCAGCCGATCGTCATCACGACGACGTTCGGGGCCTCGGCCAGCACCAGCAGGCCGGCCGCGCCGATCGCGCCGCCCGCGATCGTCCACGGATGCCGCCTGCCGAACCGCGAGCAGGTGCGGTCCGAGAGCAGGCCGATCGCCGGGTTCGCGACGAGCGCGACGGCCGCGCCGATGCCGGTCACGATGCCGAAGACGGTTTCCTTGCGCGCGGCGTCGAGCAGTTCGGCCTGCTGGGGCAGCAAGACCTGGATCGGCGCGTAAATGCCCAGCCACAGCGCGATGTTCGCGAGGAACAGCAGCGTCATCCACCCGGCGCGGACGCGCTTGACCGGCTCGGCGAAAACGTCCGGGACAGCGGCGGCGGTGTCACTCATGGCGGACCAGCTTCCGGTACCAGGCGAAGGAATCCTTGGGCGTGCGGCGTTGCGTCTCGTAATCCACGTGCACGAGCCCGAACCGCGGCGCGTAGCCCTTGGACCATTCGAAGTTGTCCAGCAGCGACCAGACGAAGTATCCGCGCACGTCGACGCCGGCATCCATCGCTTCGCGCAGCGCTTGCAGGTGGCTGGCGAGGAATTCGATGCGTTCGGGATCGGGAACGCTGCCGTCGGCGGCGGGTTCGTCGGCGAAACTGCAGCCGTTCTCGGTGATCTGGACCGGCGGCAGGTGTTCGCGGTAGCGCTCGTGGAAGGACACCAGCAGATCGCGCAACGCCTGCGGGACGATCGGCGAATCGTTGGTGGTCATCGGATAACCCTCGATCGGGCGCAGTTCGAACGGCAGCGGGTTGCCCTGCCCGGGTGCGGTCACGCCTTGGGGTTCGTAGTAGTTGACGCCGTAGAAATCGAGCGGCTGGGCGATCGTGGGCAGGTCGTCGGCGAAGTTCTCCGGCAGATGCGGGTGGACCTGCTCGGGGTAGCTGCCGAGCAGCATCGGGTCGGCGAAGGTGCGGTTGATCAGCGCGTCGAGCCAGTCGGCGGCTTCGCGGTCGGCGGGCGTGTCGTGGTCCGGCCAGATCGGCGAGTGGTTGTTCGCGGTGCCGATTCCGGTCGCGCCGGCCGCACGCAGCGCCTGCACGGCCAGTCCGTGCGCGAGGTTTTGGTGATGCGCGGTGGGGAGCGCGTCGAGCAGCAGGAACTGGCCGGGCGCGTACTCGCCGATGCCGTATCCGTAGATCGACATGACCATCGGCTCGTTGAGCGGGATCCAGAGTTTCGCCCGATCGGCGAAATGCTCCCCCACGATCGTGGCGTATTCGGCGAAGCGGAAGGCGGTGTCGCGGGACCGCCAGCCGCCCGCGTCCTCGATCGCCTGCGGCGTGTCCCAGTGGTACAGCGTGATCGCCGGGGCGATTCCGGCCGCGCAGACCTCGTCGATCAGCTTGTCGTAGAAGGCAAGTCCCTCCGCGTTGGGCTTGCCGGTGCCATCGGGCTGGATGCGCGGCCACGCGATCGACATCCGGTAGGCGCCGACGCCGAGTTCCGCCATCAGGGCGATGTCCTCGGAGTAGCGGTGGTAGTGGTCGGCCGCTACCTTGGCGTCCTCGCCCCGGGCGATCTTGCCTTCGGCGGCGGTGAACGTGTCCCAGATGGACGGTCCGCGACCGCCTTCGGCCGTCGCCCCCTCGATCTGGAACGCCGAGGTCGAGACACCCCACAGGAAGTCGGGCGGGAAGGTCGGATGGTCCACGCTGAGCACCCCTTGCCTTCGGACACCCTCGCGGGTGAACGTGAAAAGTTCTCATATGTTAGGTCGTCACTCGTCTCGGGGGAAGCCCCGCGGGGCGCTAAAGTCCCAGATCAGATGAGTGAATCGCGAGAGACTCCGAGGAACGACGTGGCCGAGACCCAGGCTGAACCCACACCGCTGCGGCGAAAGCCGGTTCAGCAACGCAGCGCCCGGCGGGTGGAACAGATGCTGGACGCGAGCGCCGTGCTCATTGACGAGGTGGGCTACGACGCGCTCACCACCACGCTGATCGCCAAACGCGCGGGCGTCGCGGTGGGGTCGCTCTACCAGTTCTTCCCGGACAAACGCGCGGTCGTGCAGGCGCTGACGCAGCGGAACCTGGAACGGTTCGTGGCCGCGGTGAACGAACGGCTGCAGCAGCTGAGCCCCGAGCACTGGTGGAACATCGTCGACTCGGTGCTCGACATCTACCTGCAGATGCACCGCGAGGTGCCGGGGTTCTCGAAGGTCCACTTCGGAGACGTGATCGACGTCCGGCTGCTGGCTGACGACCGCGACAACAACTCGGTCATCGCGGACTCGCTGGTCGAAATCCTGCGCGGGCACGTCGACCGGCCCGCCGACGAACTCCGGTTCGCCATCGCGATCGCCAACGAGACGGCGGACGCGCTGCTGAAACTCGCCTTCCGCCGCGACCCGAACGGGGACGAGCGGATCGTCGCCGAGGCCAAGCACGTGGTGAAGGGTTACCTGGCAAGCAAATTCGGCGACTGACCGCTTCCCCAATGTGGCGTTGGGTGCGCCCCACGCACCCAAAGTGGCGTTCGGTGCGTCGCATGCACCCAATGCCACATTGGGGCGCTCGGGGCCCGCGCTCAGCCGAAGTTCTGCCCCTCGCCGCGGTAAGTCGGGACGGTTCGTTCCACCTGACTGCCGCGGACGAGGTGGTAGGCCAGGAATCGTTCGGCCAATTCCCCGGCTTTCGCGTGCCGCAGCCAGACCCGGTCGCCGAGCCGCAGCGTGCGCGCGGCCTCGCCGGTCACTGGGGTCTGCACTTCGCCGGCACCTTCGAAACCCAGCAGGCGCAAGCCTTCCGGCAGATACGGCGACGGTTCGCGCGACGGACCGGTCGGTCCGGAGGCGATGTAGCCGCCGGAGTACAGCGTCGCGACATTCTTCGCCGGACGGCGCACCACCGGCAGCGCGAACAACGCGGCGGGCCGCGGCTGGAAGTGCGAATAGCCGTCGAACAGCGTCGGGGCGAGGAATCCGGACCCGGCCGCGATCTCGGTGACCACGTCCTCCGCGCCGGTGGTCTCGATGCTTCCGGTGCCGCCGCCGTTGACGAACTCCAGGTCGGCGACCTCGCGCACGGCCCGCACCGCCGCACCTCGGCGACGGGCGAGTTCGGCCGCGGAACGGTGTTGCATCCAGCCGATCACGCGGTTTTGCAGGCCTTTTCCGGCGGCGTCGCCGAGTCCGGCGATTTGGCCTTCGTACGCCATCATCCCGACCAACTGGAAACCCGGCCGCGTAACTATCCGGCGGGCGATCGCGACGGCTTGCGCCGGTTTGAACACCGGCGAACGTCGGGTGCCGACGTGTACCCCGGGCAGCGGACGCCAGGACGCGTCGAGTTCGAGGCACACGCGGATGTCCGGGTGGCCATGGCCGAGCGCGGCGTCGACGAGATCGAGGTGCTCGGTCGAATCGACCATGATCGTGACCGCCGCGCGAGCGCGTTCGCTCGCCGCCAGCCGGCGGAGCGCTTCGTGGTCCGCGGTCGGGTACGCGACCACGATGTCGTCGGAAGTGCCCAGCTCAGCGTGCCAAACGGCCTCGGCGAGCGAGTAGCACATCAGGCCTTCGAAACCGTCTCGCGCGAGCGCCCGCTCCAGCAGCGCACGGCAGCGCACGGACTTGCTGACCACCCGGATCGGCTTGCCCGCGGCCCGGCGCAGCAGGTCGTCGGCGTTGGCGTCGAAGGCGTCCAGGTCGACGATCGCGAGCGGCGGATCCAGGTCCTTCGTCGCGAGGTCGTACCCGTGCGCTGAGGTGGTCACGCACTTACGGTACGACAACAACGCTTGAAACGCGAATACTATTCACTTACGGTTTCGGCATCTATCGTGGGAACCTTCCAGCGAAGAACAGGTGCCGCAATGACGTGGAGCAACTGGGCCGGAACGGCCAAGGCCACCCCGCAACGGGTGCACCGGCCGCGCAGCACGGCCGAGATCGCCGAGGTCGTGGCCGGGGTCGCCGAGGCGGGGCACCGCGTCCGCGCGCTCGGCAGCGGGCATTCGTTCACCGCGATCGCCGCCGCCGATTCCGACGCGCTCGACCTCACCGCCTGGACCGGCATCGAACGTGCCGACCTCGAAACGCAGCAGGTCACGGTCCGTTCCGGCACCACCCTCCGCACTCTCAACGCGGCGCTGGACGCGCTCGGGCTCGCCATGACGAACCTCGGCGACATCGACGCACAGACCATCGCCGGCGCGATTTCCACCGGCACGCACGGCACCGGTGCGCGGTTCGGCGGCATCTCGACGCAGATCGTCGCGCTGGAACTGGTGCTCGCGGACGGTTCAGTGGCCCGCTGCTCGGCCGACGAGCGTCCGGAGTTGTTCCACGCCGCCCGCGTCGGCCTTGGCGCACTGGGCGTCATCAACACCGTGACTCTCCAATGTGAACCGTCCTTTGTGCTCTCCGCGCAGGAACGCCCGGAGCCGCTGGAACAGGTTCTCGAAGGTTTCGACGACAACGCGGCGAACAACGATCACTTCGAGTTCTACTGGTTTCCCTACGGCAGCAAGGCCTTGGTGAAGCGCAACAACCGCCTGCCGCTGCACGCCGAGCGGAAACCGTTGTCCCGCTTGCGACAGTTCGTGGACTACGAGCTCACCGAGAACGTCGCGTTCGGCGGGCTCTGCCGGCTCGGCCGTGCGGTGCCGAAACTGGTGCGGCCGCTCGGCGCGTTCGCGTCACAGGTGTCGTCCCCGCGCGAGTACAGCGACCTTTCGCACCGCGTTTTCGTTACCCATCGCGGCGTGCGGTTCGTGGAGTCGGAGTACGCGGTCCCGCGCGAATCAGTGCTCGACGTGCTGGCCGAGCTGCGCGGGGTGGTGCCGCGGCTGAAAGACCCGGTGGCGTTCCCGGTCGAGGTGCGCGTCGCCGCGGCAGACGACATCTGGCTGTCCACCGCGAACGGCCGCGACTCCGCGTACATCGCGATCCACCAGTTCCTCGGCATGCCCTACCGCGAGTACTTCTCCGCGTTCGAGAACCTCGTGGGCCAGGTCGGCGGGCGGCCGCACTGGGGCAAGATGCACGACCTCGACGCGTCCGTGCTGCGCACCCGCTATCCGCACTTCGACGATTTCCTGCGGATCCGCAAGGAATGCGACCCGGCCGGGACGTTCACGAACACCTATCTCGACCGGGTCCTCGGCAGCGTCTGATCAGTTCGGCTCGAACAGCGAGCTGACCGACTCTCCGTTGTGGATTCGCCGCATCGCCTCGGCCAGCGCCGGGGCGATGGACAGGATCCGCAGTTTCTCCGTGCGTTCCTCGGCGGGCACCGGCACGGTGTTCGTGCAGACGATCTCCAGCACGTCCTCCTGGCTGCCGATCCGCTTGAGCGCGCCGTCGGCGAACAGCCCGTGCGTGCAGGCCACCCGGATCGTCCGCGCGCCCATTTCCCGGAGCCGGTCCAGCAGTTCCAGCACCGTGCTGCCGCGCGCGATCTCGTCGTCCAGCACGATGATGTCGCGGCCGGCGATCTCGCCGATCACCGATGTGATCTCGACCCGGTCGTCGGCGAACCGCTGTTTCGCGCCCGCCGCGACCTTCGCGCCGAGCAGCCGGGCGAAATGCGCGGCTTCCTTGGCGTTGCCCAAATCCGGCGACACGACCGTGGTTTCCGAGAGGTCGTACTGCCGGAAGTACCGCGCCAGCTCGTGCAGTGCGTGCAGATGGTCGACCGGCACGCTGAAGAATCCGTGCACCTGCGGTGAGTGCAGCGTCATGGTGAGCACGCGGTTCGCGCCCGCGGTGACCATCAGATCGGCGACCAGCCTGCCGCCGATGGAGATCCGCGGCGCGTCCTTTTTGTCCGAACGCGCGTACGAATAGTGCGGCATCACCACAGTGGTGCGCGCGGCCGAGGCGCCGCGGGCCGCGTCGAGCATCAGCAGCAGCTCGACCAGGTGCTCCTGCACCGGTTTGACCAGCGGCTGGATCAGGAAGACGTCCCGCTCGCGGCAGTTGGCCTGGAGCTGGACCTGGAGACAGTCGTTGGCGAATCGGTCGATCTCCACCGGGAGCAGCGGAACGCCGAGGTTGGCGCAGATTTCCTCGGCGAGTTCGGGGTGCGCGCTGCCGCTGAAAACCGCGATGTCGCGCATCAGATCCGGGACAGCGCGTCGGCGATGGAATCGTCGCCGGAGACCAGCTCCAGCGTGCGCCGGGCCGTGGCCGGAGTGTCGAGCAGGGCCAGCAGCACCGCGGCGACGTCCTCGCGCGGGATCTCCCCGCTTCCGACCTTGTCCGCGATCTTCACCTGGCCGGTTCCGGAATCGTTGGTCAGCCGACCGGGGCGCAAGATCGTCCAGTCGAGGTCGCGGGCCTTGAGGTCTTCCTCGGCGGCGCGCTTGGCCCGCAGGTAAGCGGCGAAAACCGGCTCGAAGCCGGGGTCGTCCGCCTTGTCCGCGTTGATCGAACCGACCTGGATGAACCGGCGGACGCCCGCCCGCTCGGCGGCGTCGGCGAACAGCACGGCCGCGCCGCGGTCGACGGTGTCTTTGCGCCCCTCGCCGCTGCCCGGGCCCGCCCCGGCGGAGAACACCGCGGCGTCCGCGCCCTCGAGCACCTTGGCGACAGCGTCCACATCGGACTTCTCAAGGTCGAGCACGACGGTCTCGGCACCGACGGCCGTGAGGTCGGCTTCGTGATCGGGGTTGCGCACGATGCCGACCGGCGCGTCGTGCCGCTGCGCGAGCAGCTTTTCCAGGTGCAGGGCGATCTGGCCGTGTCCGCCAGCAATGACGACTCGCATGAGCCCGACTCTATCGCCGCGCGAACACCGTCGCCGGTGCTTCAGTCCGCCTCGGCGGGAACTGGAGCGTCGGAGTCCTGGCGCAGCAGCAGGTCGTAGGCCATCTCGTTGACCCAGCGCGAAACCGGGTCTTCCTGCAGCAGCACCCGGTCGTGGTGGGTGTCGAGGTCGAGGTCGGTGGTGGCGTACGGGTCGGCGGTGACGACCGCGAGACCGTAGGCGCGGGCGCGCGGCAGGCAGTTCGTCACGTAGTCATCGGTCAGCACGGCAGGCGATGGGAGCACCATCGCGGCCTCGCCGTAGCGCGAAAAGGGCACCGCGGAGGCCATCGCGGTCCGCCAGTGCCGGGCGACCGCGAGGACGCCGATGATCTCGGCGGCCGGCGCGGGTGCGGTCGCGGCCAGCTCTGGCCAGGTCCAGGTGTCGACGAGGGCGCGATCGGCGACGGGACCGACACCCATCGCGATCCGCTCCGCGTGCACGTCGGTCTTGAGCTTCGCGACGATGCTGACCTTGCGGCCGAGCAGGGTCGTCGCGGGCAGCACCACGCCGTTCCAGCCCAGCAGGGCAGCGGCCTTGCGCGCCAGCTCGTCGACGCTCGCGGGGAGCTCGATCGGCGGCAGCACCCGGCTCGCTGTCGTCCGGCTGCGCTTCGCACCGCCGGCGACCGTCGAGCGCTCGGTGTTCTGTGGGGTAGCCGCCACGAGTCCGCCTCCTTCAAGCACCTGTTCCCGTGCACCGGCGAAAACCGGTACATGAACTGAGTACCAGGGCAAAGACGCGAGGTCTCCGGGTTGCCCGGCCGCGTGCGATCGGCGGCGCTCAGCGGTCGGTGACCGGTCGGTAGGCGGTCGTTCGACTTCAGCCCGACCGTGCGGCCAACCGAGTGAGACAGGGGTGAGTGGTGCGCACGGAGCGCTTCCCCTGGGTGTGGCCCTGCCCCGCACGAGGCAGGGCAAGCGGCGCAGCGTCTTACTCCGATCGGCCTAATCGACGCGGTTCCACAGTGGACTTTCGCTGGTCACGGGCATCACCCGGTTGGCGGGTGAGCTTCGCCGCAGCGAGGGTTCGCATCTCCGGTTTAGGGTTACCCGTCGGTCAAGTACCCGCCGGGAGGACCAGGATGCGCTCGCCGAAGGACTTCTTCGCCCCGCTCGCCGTCGGAGCGCCGCAGCCGCCGCGGCAGATCCCGGTGCGGCCGTCGCGCATGATCCACTTTTTCGATCCGGGCAACGAAAAGATGGCCGCGAAGGTCCCGGACCTCGCGAAGAAAACCGACGTGCTGCTCGGCAACCTGGAGGACGCGGTCCGCGCGGACCGCAAGGAAGCGGCGCGCGCTGGCCTGGTGTCGATCGCGAAGGCGACGGACTTCGGCCGCACCCAGCTGTGGACGCGGGTGAACAGCCTCGATTCGCCGTGGGTGCTGGACGACCTGATCACCCTGGTCACCGAGATCGGCGACAAGCTCGACGTGATCATGATCCCGAAGGTCGAAGGCGCACAGGACATTCACTACGTCGACCGGTTGCTGGCGCAGCTGGAAGCGCGGGCCGGGCTGACGGAACCGCTGCTGGTGCACGCGATCCTGGAAACGGCGAGCGGCGTGGCGAACGTCGAGGAGATCGCCGGCGCCTCCCCGCGCATGCAGGGCATCTCGCTGGGTCCGGCCGACCTGGCCGCGAGCCGCCGGATGAAGACGACCCGCGTCGGCGGCGGCCACCCGGGATATCTGGTGCGCACCGACCCGGTCGGCGAGGACCTCGACGAGGGCCGGACGACGTACCAGCAGGATCTGTGGCACTACACGGTCGCGCGGATGGTCGACGCGTGCGCGATGAACGGAATCCTGCCGTACTACGGACCGTTCGGGGACATCCGCGACGTGGTGGCGTGCGAGGACCAGTTCCGCAACGCGTTCCTGCTCGGCTGCGTCGGCGCGTGGAGCCTGCACCCGGTGCAGATCGACATCGCGAAGAAGGTTTTTTCGCCGTCCCCCGCCGATGTGGCCTGGGCCCGTCGCGTGATCGCCGAGATGGGCGACGGAACCGGCGCGGTGATGATCGACGGGAAAATGCAGGACGACGCCTCGGTCAAACAGTGCCGGGTGGTCGTGGAACTGGCTGACGAACTGGCCGCCACCGACCCCGAACTGGCCGCCGCGTACGACGCCGCGACGAAGGAGATCCAGTCATGACCGAACTCCGCCCGCGGCGGTCCGTGCTGTACATGCCCGGCGCGAACGAACGCGCGCTGGAGAAGGCCAAGTCCCTGCCCGCGGACGCGTTGATCCTGGATTTGGAAGACGCCGTCGCCCCCGACGCGAAGGAAGCCGCGCGGGAACGGGTCTGCGCCGCTGTTTCTTCTTATGGTTCGAAGGAAGTGACGATCCGCGTCAACGGCCTGGACACCGAATGGCACGACGCCGACCTGCGCGCCGCCGCTGCCGCTGGTCCGGCCGCCGTGGTCGTGCCGAAGGTGAACTCGGCGGCTGAGGTGCACAACATCGAGCGCGCGCTGGAACTCGGCGGAGCGCCGGAGCACACGAAGATCTGGGCGATGGTGGAGACGCCGATCGCGATGCTGCACGCCGAGGAGATCGCGGGGGCGTCGGAGCGGTTGACCGTGCTGGTGATGGGCACGAACGACCTGGCGAAGGAACTGCACGCGGAATTCGTGCCGGGCCGGGGACCGTTGCTGGGCGGGCTTTCGCTGTGTCTGCTGGCGGCGCGCGCGACCGGGAAAGTGATCCTGGACGGGGTCTACAACGACGTCAAGGACGCGGACGGCTTCGAGGCGGAATGCTTGCAGGGGCGGCAGTACGGGTTCGACGGGAAGACGTTGATCCATCCTTCGCAGGTGGAGCCGTGTAACCGGATTTTCGCTCCTTCAGCGGAAGAGATCGACCGTTCGCGGCGGATCATCGCGGCGTTCGAGGAGGCTTCGGCCGCAGGACGCGGTGTGGTGACTGTGGACGGGCGGATGATCGAGAACCTGCATGTGGAGAACGCACAGCGGGTGCTGGCGTTGGCGGAGGCGATCGGGGCGGCTAGCTGACCGGCCAAGGACGCTGTTCCCCGCGCAGTTCCTCGTAAGCCGCCGCCACCCGCAGCACCTCCAGATCCGCGAAGCGACGCCCCGCGATCTGCAACCCGATCGGCAGCCCCTCCGGGGTATAGCCGCAGTTCACCGACACCGCGGGCTGGCCGGACATGTTGTACGGCACGGTGAAAGCGATATGCTCGAACGGTCGCGTCGGGTCGTTCGTCGGGGATGGCCAGTCGGCGGGCGGCGGCAGGACGGGGCAGGTCGGCGACAGGACCACGTCGTACGGTTCCGTCGCGCGCAATGCGGCCACGCTGATCGCGTCGATGGCGGCGAAACCGCGGTAAGTGTCCACCCCGGTCGCCTCCGCTCCCCCGGCTGCCCATTCCGCGATGTACGGCAGGACTTGTGCGCGCTGGCCTTCCGTCAGCGCAGCCATGTCCGACCAGGCGCGGACTCGCCAGAAGGTGTCCAGGCCGTTCAGGTGTTCGCGGGTCAGGAACGGGGCGACGGGTTCCACGATCGCCCCGGCGGAGGCGAACAGATCGGCGGCAGCGGTGACCGCGTCGGCGACAGCCGGGGTGACCGGGAGGCCGACGCCGGGGTCGAGGTGCAGGCCGACGCGTAGGCCGGACAGGAAACCAGTCAGGGAAAGCCAGTCGATGGAGGCGGGCGGCAGGCTGAGGTGGTCCCGCGAATCGGGTTGAGCCAGGACGCTCATCAGCAGGGCGGTGTCGGCGACAGTCCTGGTCAGAGGGCCGGCGACGCGGCCGAGGAAGGGCGGATCGACCGGGACGCGGCCGAAGCTGGGTTTCAGGCCGACCAGGCCGCACCAGCCAGCGGGGAGGCGGATGGAGCCGCCGATGTCGGTGCCTACATGCAGGGGGCCGTAGCCCGCGGCGGCTGCGGACGCGGCACCGGCGCTGGAGCCGCCGGGCGTGCGCGTGACGTCCCATGGGTTGCGCGAAGCGGGGTGGAAGCTCGAGAGGCCTGAGGTGAGCATGCCGTAGTCGGGCATGGTCGTCTTTGCCAGCAGTACTGCGCCTGATTCGCGTACGCGCGCCGCGGCGGGGGCGTCGGCCGTAGCGGGCTTTAAAGCGGTAGCGGCGGTGCCGAGCGGCGTGGGGACGCCGACGGAGGCGATGTTTTCCTTCAGCGTCAGAGGGACACCGTCGATGGGGCCGGACGGTTCACCGGCGTGCCAGCGTGCTTCGGACGCCTTCGCTGCTTCGCGTGCTGAAGCGGCGTCGTACGCGTACAGGGCCCGCAGTTCGGGTTCGCGGGCATCGATGCGGGCGAGGACGGCTTCGGTGACTTCGACGGGCGAGAACGTCTGCGCGCGGTACCCGGCTACCAGCTCGTTAGCGGTCAGGTCGGCCAATTCGGTCATCGCGGAACCTCCGATTCACGAAGCGGGTGGGTCAAAGCGGCCGTCCACTGCGGTCCAGCCGCCGTCGACGGCCAGGACGGAGCCGGTGACGAAGGTCGAAGCGTCCGAAGCGAGGTACACGACAGCGCCGGCCAGTTCGTCTGCGCGCGCCCAGCGGCCGAGGGCGCCCTTCTGGGCGTAGGCGTCGTACCAGTCGGGGCGCGCTTTGATCTGCGCGGTCAAGGGCGTCTCGACAACGCCAGGGGCGATGGCGTTGACGCGTACGCCGGACGGTCCGAACTCAGCGGCAGCTGTGCGGAAGAGCTGCACTAAGCCGCCCTTCGATGCCGCGTACGGGCCTTGGCCGGGTTCGACCGTGGTGCCGCGGATTGAGGAGAAGCCGATGATGCTCCCCCGGCCCTGCTCGACCATCGGGGCGCCGAACGCGCGGAGCACCTCGAAGGCGACGCCCAGGTTCAGCTCCACGACGCGGTCGAACTCTTCGCGCGTGTAGTCCAGCAGGCGTTTCCGGACGTTCGTAGCTGCGGTCAGCACGACGGCGTCCAGTGGCCCCAGTTCGGTAGCAGCGGCCGCGATGGCCCGGGGGGCGAGCAGGTCGATCTCGTACGCCTCGCCGACGCCGGTCTCCCGGGCCGCAGCAAGGTCGCGGTCCGCGCAGATCACCGACGCACCGTGCGCGTCCAAGGCTCGGGCGGCTTCGCGGCCGATTCCGCTGCCCGCTCCGAGTACGACGGCTCGGCGGCCGTCCATGCGGAACAGTTCGGCGTAGTTCACGGGCGCAACACCGCCATCCTGGTCACGGTCAGCTCTTCGACGGCGAATCGCGGCCCCTCGCGGCCGATCCCGGAGTCCTTGACCCCGCCGTACGGCATCGTGTCCGACCGGAAACCCGGCACCTCGTTCACCACTACCCCGCCGACTTCCAGCTCGTCCAGCGCCCGGAACGCGGTCTTCAGCGAGCGGCTGTACACACTCGCGTGCAGGCCGTACCGCGACGAGTTGACCGCGGCGAACGCTTCGTCCACATCGGACACTGTGCGCAGGCAGACGACCGGGCCGAAGATCTCCTCGTCCCAGCATTCGACGCCGTCCGGGACATCCGCGAGAACCGTCGGCTCCAGCACTCCGTCGCGCACCGAACCGCCCGCCAACAGCCGTGCGCCCGCCGCGATCGCTTTGTCGACCCACTCAGCGACGCGGGCAGTCGAGCGTTCGTCGATCAGTGCGGACACTCTCGTCGACAAAGAACGCGGGTCGCCGACGGTCACTTCACCAAGCCGGGCAAGCACCTTGTCGGTGAACTCCGCGGCCACCGACGAAACCGCCAGCACCCGTTGTACCGAAATACAGGCCTGTCCGGACGCGTAGAACCCGCCGCGCAGCACGGCGTCCGCGGCTGCGTCGAGGTCGGCGTCCTCGGCGACCACCAGTGCGGCGTTCGAGCCCAGCTCCAGCAGGGTCTTCGTCGGCGCGGCGTCGCGGGCGATCTGGTGCCCGACGGCGGCCGAGCCGGTGAAGGACACCGCACCGATCCGCCGATCCGTGACCAGCGCCGATCCGACCGAAGCGGCTCCGGTGACCAGTTGGACCATCGCGGGCAGGTCGGTGCAGGAGCGGACCAGGTGCACCAGCCACAACGTCGCCAGTGGGGTTTGCGGCGCGGGTTTCACCACCACCGGACAACCAGCGGCAATGGCGGGCGCGATTTTGTGCGACGCCAGCAGCAGCGGGTAATTGAACCCGGCGATGCCGACGACCACGCCGATCGGCTTGCGCTTCCAGAACCCGACCAGCCCGTCGCCGGACGGCAGCAGGTCGAGCGGCACGGTTTCGCCGTGCAGCCGAGACACCTCCTCGGCCGCGGCCTCCCAGGTGACGATCGTCCGCGCTACTTCGACCTGGCAGTCGACCAGCGGCTTTCCGGTCTCCAACACGAGCAGCTGCTCGAACTCCGCCCGACGCTCGCGCACAGCCGAAGCCACGTCGTTCAGCAACGCCCGGCGAGTTCGCGAAGGCAGCGAAGCGACTTCGCGAGCCACTGCCACCGCCTCATCCACAGCACGCGAAGCCAGCACGGCAGTACCGACCGGCGCGGTGCCGATCACGGTGCCGTCATAAGGGAACACGACGTCTGCGGTATCCACTGTGGACACCCAGCCGGGACCGATCGGCAGGCCGTCCGGGTAGTCAGGCATCCGTTTCTCCCTTCAACCGGGCCAGCTCGGTCCGCAGATTCGGCGCGGCGGCCAGCAGTTCCCGGGTGTACTCGTGCTCCGGCTCGGCGTAAACCTGTTCGACCGCACCGATTTCCACGATCTCCCCGCTCCGCATCACCGCGACGCGGTCGCACACGTGCCGCACCACGCCGAGATCGTGCGAGACGAAAATCAACGTCAGCGAGAACTCGTCGACCAGCCGGGCCAGCAGGTCAAGGATCTGCGCACGCACCGAAACGTCGAGCGCGCTCACCGGTTCATCCGCGATCAGCACGCTCGGGTTCGGCGCGAGCGCGCGGGCGATCGAGATCCGTTGCCGTTGCCCGCCGGAGAACTGGTGCGGGTACCGCATCGCCGCGTCCTCGGGCAATCCGACGGCGGTCAGCAGCTCCGCGACGCGCTCCGGCGACCGGCGGCCGAGCGGTTCGGACACGATGTCCCGCACGCGCATCCGCGGGTCGAGCGAACCCATCGGGTCCTGGAAAACGATCTGCATTTCGCTTCGCAGGAACCGCAGTTTCCGTTCCGGCAGCGAGTCGATCCGCTTCCCCTGGAACGACACCGTTCCCGCGGTCGGGCGGTCCAACGCGGCGAGCAAACGCACCAGCGTGGACTTCCCCGACCCGGATTCGCCGACGATCCCGAACCGCTCACCAGCGGAAACGTCGAAACTCACGCCGCGCAACGCGTGCACGTCCCGCCGCGAATACCGCCGTTCCAAGTCTCGTACGGAGATCATCGCGCGCCCCCCAGATCGGACGCCGCCAGCAATCGCTGCGTATAAGAATGCTTCGGCGCGGTCAGCACTTCTCGCGTCGAGCCATGCTCCACAATAGACCCGTCGAGCATCACCAGCACCCGGTCGCACATCTGCGCCACCACCGCCAGATCGTGCGTGATGAACAGCAGCGAACTCATCCCCGACAATCGCTCGCGGATCAGGCCGAGGATCTGCGCCTGCACGGTGACGTCCAGCGCGGTGGTCGGTTCGTCGCAGATCAGCAGCGCCGGGTCGTTGGCCAGCGCGATCGCCAGCACCACTCGCTGCCGCTGCCCGCCGGACAGCTGATGCGGATACGCCCGCGCGACGTCCGGCAGTCCGACCGCGGCCAGCAGTTCCTCTGCCGGACGCCCGCGACGGCCGTGCACCCGGAACGGCTCGGTGACCTGCCGCCCGATCCGCATCGCCGGGTTCAGCGCCGTCATCGGCTCCTGGAACACCATCGCCATCCCGTTGCCGCGCAACCGGGACAGCTCCTTTTCCGACGCTCCGAGCAACTCCCGGTCGTCCAGCCGCACCGAGCCGGTGGCCGACAGTCCTTCCGGCAGCAGGCCCAGCACCGACAGCGCGGTGAGCGATTTCCCGGAGCCGGATTCGCCGATCAGCCCGACCCGCTCGCCGGCGCCGAGTTCGAACGAAACACCGCGCACCAGGTCCGCGACCTGCAAGTTTTCCACCGTCAGCGTCATACCCGCGCCGCCAATCGGGGGTCGAGACGGTCGCGCAGACCGTCACCGAGAAGGTTGAAGCCGAGCACCGCCAGCGCGATCGCGACGCCGGGCACGAGCGCCAGCCGCGGATGCGCGGTGAGCAGTTCCTGCGATTCCTGCAGCATCCGGCCCCACGACGGCGTCGGCGGCCGCGTGCCGAAGCCGAGGAACGACAACGCCGCTTCCGCCAGCACCGCGATCGCGAACGACACCGACGCTTGCACGATCAGCAGCCCGCCGATGTTCGGCATTACGTGCGACCAGGCGATCCGGGTCCGCGACCGGCCGCCTGCCCGCGCCGCGAGCACGTATTCGCTGGCCATCACCTGCAGCGAGCCCGACCGCGCGATCCGGGCGAACGACGGGATGGTCGCGATGCCGATGGCGACCATCGCGGTGAGCGTGTCCGCACCGAACACCGCGCCGAACATGATCGCCAGCAGCAACGCGGGAAACGCGAGCACCAGGTCGTTCACCCGCATCACGAACTCGCCGAGCCAGCGCGGGGCCATCGCCGCGAGCACGCCCAGCGGCGTGCCGATCACCGCCGCGATGCCGACCGCGACCACGCCGACATACAGCGTCGTCCGCGCGCCGACGAGGATCTGGCTGAAGACGTCGCGGCCGAATTTGTCCGTGCCGAACAGGTGCTCGGCCGAAAAGCCCAGCAGCCGGTCCGCCGCGTTGACCTGCACCGGGTCGTACGGCGTCCAGACGAACGACACCAGCGCGGCCAGCACGACGAGCGCGACCAGTATCCCGCCGAGCAGAAGATTTCCGTTGCGGCGCATCAGGACCCCCGCAGTCTCGGGTCGAGCACCGAATAGAGCACGTCGACCACGAAGTTCACCAGCAGCACCCCAGCGACCAGCACCAGCACGATTCCTTGCACGGTCAGCAAATCGCGCTGCGCGACCGCGTCCAGCAGCATGCTGCCGAGCCCGGGCAGCACGAACACCCGCTCCACCACGACCGCGCCGATCAGCAGCGTCGTCAACTGCAGCCCGAGCACGGTGACCACCGGGACGGACGCGTTGCGCAACCCGTGCCGGAACAGCGCCTGACCAGGCAAGAGCCCCTTTGAGCGGGCAGTGCGCAGGTAGTCCTGGCCGAGCGTGTCGAGCACCGCCGAGCGCACGTATCGCGTAAGCACCGCGCCCTGCACGAGGCCGAGCGACAACGCCGGGAGGATCAGCCCGCGCAGGAACTCGCCCGTGTCCTGGTCGGGTGGCGTCCATCCGCCGCTCGGCAGCCAGCGCAGCTGTACGGCGAAAATCTGCACCAGGATGATGCCCGCGAGGAACGCCGGGATCGCGACACCGACCTGCGACAGCCCGGAAACCGCGACGCCGCTGGCCTTCCGGTGCCGGACCGCGGCGAACGCGCCGGCCGGAAGCGCGATCACGAGCGCGACGATCATTCCCGCGCCGACCAGCCACAACGTGACACCGAGCCGGTCAAGCAGCTGCGGGCTGATCGCCTCGCGCGTGACGTACGACCGGCCGAAGTCGCCGTGTAGGACGCCGCCCATCCAGCTCAGGTACTGCTCGACCAACGGCCGGTCGATGCCGAATTCGGCGCGGGTCTTCGCGAGCAGTTCGGGCGTCGCGTTCACGCCCAGCGCTACCTGCGCCGGATCGCCCGGCAGCACCGCCATGAACAGGAACACCACAATGGACGCCACGAACAGGCTCACCGCGAACACGGCCACCCGCCGCAGCACGCGCGCGGTCATGCCGGCCTCACCCCAGTCAGGTCGAAGGACTCGCTGACCTGGTTGCGCGCGAGCCCGGTCACCTTCTTCTTGGCGACCACGACGTTGGGGAACAGGAACAGCCAGTCCGCGGCCGCGTCGGTGTTCAGCTGCCGCGCGACCTCCTTCATGTCAGCCACCTGTTCCTGCGGGGTGCCGCTGTCCGCCGCGGCGAGCAGCTGCTGCACGCGCTTGCTGTCGTAACCCCAGTAGTACTTGGGTTTTCCGAACGTCGAGATGTCGCGGGCTTCGACGTGCTGGATGATCGAGAGGTCGTAGTCGTGGTCGGTGAAGACCTGCTTGAGCCACACCGCCGGGAAGTCGAGCGGTTCGATCGTCGCGGTGACCCCGACGTCCGCCAACTGCGATTGCACCACCTGCGCGGCCGACACCGCGTACGGCAGGTTCGGAATCCGCAGCCGCAGCTTGAGATCGTGTACGCCCGCCTCGGCGAGCAGCTGTTTCGCCTTCGCCGGGTCGTAGGAATAGACCTTCGACAGGTCCTCGTACCACGGGTCGGTGGGCGGGACCATGCTGCCGATGAGCGTGCCGCGACCGCTGAAGACCAGGTCAAGCACGGCTTTCCGGTCAATGGCGTAGGTGAGCGCGCGGCGGACGCGCACGTCGTTCAGCGGCGCGCGACGGCCGTTGAAAGCCAGCGTGACCTCGCTGTTCGTGGTGCCCTGCTGCACGGTGAACCGGTCGTCGCCTTGGAACTGCGGAATCGAATCAGCCGACGTGAGGTTGGAGATCACGTCGATTCCGTTCGACAGCAGGGCGTTGTTGAGCGCGGTCGGGTCGGCGAAGTACTTGAGCACGACCGTGCGATACGCCGGTTTCCGCCCCCAGTACCGCGGATTCTCCCGCAGGACAATGGAATCGCCGCGACGGCGCGAGGCCACCTCGTACGGTCCGGTGCCGACCGGATGATTCGCCAGATCCGCGACGCCGGTTGGACTGAACATCGCGCCGAGCCTGCTGGTGAGGCTGAACAACCAGCCGTTGCTGGGTTTCGACAGCACGACGCGGGCATGATCCGGCGCGACGACCTCGACGTGGTCCACGACGTCCATCGCCGACTTGAGCGAGATCGTCCAGTCCGTCTTCACCCGCATCAGCGAGAACTGGACGTCGGCGGCGGTGAACGGCGCTCCGTTGCTGAACTTGACGCCCTGTTGCAACTGGAAGTCGTAGGTCTTGCGGTCCGGGCTGATCGTCCAGGACTTCGCGAGCAGCGGCACGATCCGGCCCTGCGGATCGAGCTTCACCAGGCCCTCGTAGACGTTGTAGAGCAGCGCCTGCGGGATGGCCACGCCGTCGGAACGGGTGAAGTCGAAGTTGGCCGGCTCCGCCGTGTATCCCACGGAAAGCGTGTCCGGACCTGGGGAAACACTCGCGCTGGAGCCTGCCGAGCAGCCGGACGTCACGAGCAGCAGCGCCAGTGCCGCGGCAGTGCTCCGGGCTTTCATTCCGCCTCCTGCTCAGTACACTGGTCTGACCAGTAACTCAGGCAGACTCGCATCCGGCAGACACCGAGGTCAAGATGAAGTTCGAACCGGTGGCTCCGGTCCGCGCCTACGAGCGGATCGTCGAGCAGATCGAGGAGGCCGTGGTCAGCGGCCGCCTCAAACCCGGCGAACGGCTGCCCGGCGAACGGGAGCTGATGACGCAGTTCGGCGTCGGCCGCTCGACCGTGCGCGAGGCGCTGCGGGTGCTCCAGGCAGCCGAGCTCATCCGGTCGCGACCGGGCGATCCGCGCGGACCCGAGGTGCTGGCCGCTTCCCCGGGCGCACTGCACCGGTCGATGCACCGGCTGGCACGGGCGGAACACGTCGGACTGGCGGAACTGCTGCAATTCCGGATGGTGCTCGACGGTTCGTCGCACCTGCTGGCCGCGGAACTGCGCACCGCCGAGGATTTGACCGCGCTCGACGTCGCGTTGGAAGGAATGGCAGCAGCGGACGGATACGCCGAATTCAGCCGGGCAGACGTCGCGTTCCATGACGTCATTGCCCGAGTTTCACGGAACCCGCTGCTGGTCGTCAGCGGAGAAGTGGTCCGCGGCGTGGTGCTGGAATTGATCGAGGACAAGCTCAGCCACGCCAACGACCGCGGCACGCTGATGCATTCCTGGCTGCGGCACCACGAAGAGGTGCTGAACGCGATCCGCGCCGCCGACGGGGAGTCGGCGGCGCGGCTGGCGCGTCAGGCGCTGTATGACAACTACGCGGAGTACGTGCCGAAGGAACAGCGAACGCTGCTCACTCCGTTGCTGACCTGAGTCAGGAGACCAGGTTCGCGTACACCACGATGTTGTCCTTGTAGCTGTGCTCGGCGTGGTCGAACACGCCGCCGCAGGTGATGAGGCGCAGCTGCGGCTTGTCCGTGTTGCCGAAGACGGCCTGCGTCGGGAACGTGTCCTTGGGGACCTGTTCCTTGTGGTCCACGACGAACTTCAGCTTCTTGCCGTCGCTGCGTTCGATGTCGACCTCGTCGCCCGGGTTCACGTCCTTGAGCTTGTAGAAGATGCCCGGCTTGTGGTTGCCGTCGACGTGCCCGAGCACGATCGCCGGGCCCACGTCGCCCGGCACCGGCGAAAGCCGGTACCACGCGGCCTGCATCGGGTTCTTCACCGACGGAACCGAAATCTGGCCGTCCTTGTTCGGCAGGACGGTGATCAGCGACGATTTCGCGCCGATCTTCGGGATCTCCACCGACGTCGGCCGCAGCCCGGTGAACGGCTTGGTCACCGGGACCGCCGCACTGGCCGGGGCCTGCGCGGCGGGCGCCGCCGGGGCGTCCGAACCGCACGCGCTCAGCGAGAGGGAGAGGAGCAGAGCGCCCGCGAGAGCGACGCCCTGCCCGTACTTCCTGGTCATCAGGCGGCCATGCCCCCGAAGCCGGTCTCGATGCCGTGCTTCGGCGCGTACTTCACCTGCGAGCCGCCGTGGCCGCCGGTGGTGCCGGCCGAACCAGCGCCAGCGCCGCCAGCCGGGGGAAGCGTGCCGCCGTCGGTCGGCTTGCCGCCGCAGGTCCATTCCGCGCGCACGGTGCCGCTGTCGAAGGAAACGCCGTCGTGGCGCTTGACCAGCCACTCCCAGTAGCGACCGTCGGTCTCGTCCTGGTGCGGGCCCTCGAGCAGGTCGAAGTCGTTGGAGCGCAGGCCGGTCGGCTCGCCCGCCGCGCACGCGATCACGACGACGCCGAGGTTCTCGTCGAGGTCGACGCCGTAGCCGGTGTCGTCGACGTACGGCGGCTCCTCCGGAGTGGAGGTCTCCGAGGAGGTCGGCGTGGTCGGCTTGCTGGTGTCAGTCGGCTTGCCGGTCTCGGTCGGCTTGCCCGTCTCCGTCGGCTTGCCGGTTTCGGTCGGCTTGCCGGTCTCCGTCGGGGCACCGGTCTCGGACGGCTTGCTCGGCTCGGTCGGCTTGCCGGTCTCGCTGGCAGGCGGCGTGGCCGAGCTGGTCTCCGTCGCGCTGGCCGGGGCCGAGACGGGAACCGCCGGGGCCTCCTCCGCGTTCGCGGCAGGCACGACGGCAAGGCTGATCAGGGCGCCCGCGAGCACAGCGCCCGCGAGTCTGCCCAGGGTCTTCTTCAAGATGATTACCCCTCTGAGGAAAAGCGCGATGACCCCCACCGCGCCCGCTGATCCTGCCGAAGATTCAGCCCATAGGGGTAACCCTTTAGCTGGTGATTAATGACACGAGGGAAAGCGGTAACGAACGCCTTCCCGGTAGCGATGATTCCGCCCGATTGCCGGGAATCCGCCCCGTCGTGCCCATACCGTAACAGTTGCCAGGCAACCCGCACAGCCCTCGTTAAAGAATGGCGGAAATCAACCGAGCGCGGTCAGCAAATCTCGCCACAGATCTTCCGGGTCTTCCAATCCGACGGAAAACCGGATGAGCCCCGCTGGCACGCGCTCCTCGCCAAGCAGCCACGCACGCCGTTCCATCAGGCTTTCCACCCCGCCGAGGCTCGTCGCTGGCCGGATCAACCGGACGCTGGCGCACACCTTGTCGGCCGCGTCGGCGTCCGCGACCTCGAACGCCGCCATCATCCCGAAACCGGGATAGCGAACCTTTGTTACCGCCGGGTGTTCCGCCAACCGGGACACCAGCAATTCCGCGGTGCGAGTTTGCTCGGCGAGCCGCACCGGAAGCGTCCGCAAACCACGCAACGCGAGCCACGCTTCGAGCGCACCCGGCGTCGCACCGACCCGAGTCCGCGCCGAGCGAAGTTCGTCGACAATGTCCTGATCGGCTGCGACCGCGACACCGAGAAGAAGGTCGCTGTGTCCGCCGATGAGCTTCGTCGCGCTGTGCACAACAATGTCCGCGCCGAGCGACAGTGGTTGCTGATGCAGCGAAGTCGCGAAGGTGTTGTCGACGACTACGCGTCCCCTCGTGCCGCGCGCGATGGTCTCGATCTCCATCACGTCGAGCGTCGGGTTAGTCGGCGACTCAAGCCACAACAGGTCGGCGTCGCAATCAAGCCACGCCTGCGTGTCCGTCGGCTCCAATTCGGTGACTGTGAGGCGACCGAGCTGCTGTGCGTGCTTCAACGCTCCGCGCGTGACGGCGTAACTGAACGACGGAACCGCAACCGTCGACCCGACCGGCAACGAATCCAGCACCGCGGACAACGTGGCGACGCCGGACGCGTACGAGATCGCAGTGCCACCCTCAAGCGACCCGACGACTTCTTCGAAGGCAGCCCAGGTAGCCGTGCCGTCGGAGCGCGCGTACACCGCGTCACCGCCGGCTTCGAACGTGCTCGTAGCGACGATCGGCGTGGTCAGCGGCTCACCAGGGCCGTGCGGCCGACCCGCCGCGATCGCGCGGGTCCGCGGAGTCCAGTCGTCCATGCGGACACGGTAACTTCGCGACGCTCCGAACGGCAGGCGACGAATATCACCAGGTGGTCAGCCGTTCCACAACGTGGGCGACGTCAGGGTCAGCCAGGCGGTAGTGCAGGTAGACGGCCCGGGACAACCGCGGCTCCAGCGAACGAACCGCGACGGCGGCCGGTGGCGGATCCGGCAACGCCATCGCGGGCGCGACCCCCGCGGTAATTCCGGCCGAGGCCATCGCGACCACCGTCCCGACGTCGCGAACCACATGATCCGGCCGCCATTCGACCCCGTGCGCGGCGAATCCTTCGGCCAAGGCGGGCCCGCACGTTCCACCCGGATCGGCGACCCCGAGCCGGATCAACTCAGCAAGCCGGATCGTCTCCTGGCGGCTTGCCGGATGTTCCTTCGGCACTACCGCAAGGAATTCGTCATCGATCACTCGCTGGCAATCCGGGCCGGGTTGCGTGGTCACAGCGAGATCGATGGTGCCGTCGGCGAGCCAGGCGACGAGTTCGTCGTCCTCGCCCTGCAATGCGAGCACCTGGGCCTGCGGCCAATCCCGTTGCAGCCGCCGCACTCCCATGGGCACGAACCGCACCAACGCACTCGCCACCGCACCGACTCGAAGCTTCGGCGCGCGAACGTCCGCGGCGAGATTGTTGATCGCCCGCAACCCATCGAGCACTGAGGACGCGTGCTCCGCCACCGTGCGGCCCAGTTCGGTGAATCCGGCGGCACCGCGATGCACGACAGGTCCGCCGAGCGCGCTCTCCAGCGCGGCAACCGCCCGGCTGACTGCCGATTGCGTCCGCCCGAGCACCTGCCCGGCGCGGGTGAAACTGCCGTGCTCCCCCACCGCGAGCAAGGCTTCGAGCTGCGCCACCGTCACGTCCACCGTCTGATGATCTCACCGCATGCTGCGGATGACGAGAAGTTGTTGGACGCATAGCAGCAGGTGAGCTGTGCTGAACCGCATGGTTTTCCTCGCGCTGGTCGGCCTCTGGCTGTGCTGGGGGACGTCATTTCCCGCGATGCGGGTCATGGTGCGCACGCTCCCGTCGCTGTCGGCTTCCGGTGCCGCGTTCCTCGCCGCTGGTCTGGTGTTGCTCGCGCTCCGGCCAACCGCGTTGCGCGGTGTGAACTTCCGGCAATTCGGCACGGCGGCCGCGATCGGTGTCTGTCTGCTCGGCGCTCAAGGCACCGTGGCACTCGCTGAACGCACGACGTTCGCCGGGACTGCCGCGTTGGTGGTCGCCGCGCTTCCGCTGTGGGTAACCATGCTGAACGCGGTGCTCGGCGAACGCCCTGCCCGGGCTGGTGTTCTGCGAGTCCTCGTCGGCTTCACCGGCGTCGCCCTGCTGACCGGCACACAGGCCAACGCCTGGACCTTCGTGGTGGCCGCTGCCGGTTTCGTCTGGGCGGCCGGCACCGTCCTGACCGTCCGCACGACGCATCTCCCCGGACCGTGGGCGACCACCACCGTCCAACTGCTGAGCGGCGGCACCGTTCTCCTCGTCGCAGGCGCGGCAACCGGAGAACTCGCCGAGCTCCCCCAGCCCACCCCCGTGTCCTGGCTGGCTCTCGGCTACCTCGCCCTGGTCGATTCGCTAGCCGGTTTCGGTCTCTACACCTGGCTGCTGCGCACCACCTCGGCTGCGCTGGTCAGCACTTACGCCTACGTCGTCCCGATCCTCGCCTGCCTCATCAGCGTCCTCTTCATGAAAGAACCGCCCCGGCCGATCTTGCTGGCCGGGGCGGTTCTCATCGTCATTTCAGTAGCAACAGAGGTCAGTGCGCGTAAACCTCGAACTCATACAGCGAATACCCGTACTTAATCCCGCGCGTAACGCCCTGCATCCGAACGAACCGCGCGTCCGAAGGCGCGAACGAGATGTTGTCCGCCCCGCCGTTCCCGTCTGTCACGACAGCCGCGTCGTGCCAGTCGGTGCCATCGGTGGACAACTGGATCTTGTATCCCTTCCCATACGCCTTCTCCCACGACAGCACCGCGCGCGAAACCTGCTGCACCGAGCCGAGGTCCACGGTGATCGACTGGTTGTCGCTCCAGTCGCTCGCCCAGCGCGTGCCCGGGTTTCCGTCGACCGCGTTCGAAGCCGGGGAGTTGTAGAAGCCGGTTTCCGCGCTGGAAGCGTTCACCGGCTTGCCCGCCGCGAGATTCGAGACGTTGTCGCCGCGGTGCGCCGGGTACTCCACGACCTGCTGGAACGTCGGCCGGTTCTGCGTGCTGATCTTTCCGTGCGCGATACCGCCCAGCGGACGCTGGATGATCGTGTCCGCGCACCACTGGTCACCCGCGGAGCAGTCGCCGTCGCCGGGATACACGGTGTTCGCGGGCTCACCAGCCGCCGTGGCCAGCGAGTCGACCAGCGTCTGCCGGCACGCGGTCAGGTCGCCGCCGCCGCAGAACTTCGCGCCCAGCGGACCCGCGACCGGCTGTCCGAGCATGGTGCGGATGTCCTTGCTGACGTAACCCCACCAGCCGTGCTGGTAAGCCGAACCCTGGTGCGGCTGCCCGACGTGCTTGCCCGGCGTCTCGTTCTGGAAGCCGGACGGGCTTTCGTTGATCTGCAGCACGTTCGTCATCGCGCCGAACGCGTCGTCGCCCATCGCCGGTTTGAACTCGCCGGTCACCAGCAGCGGCCACCACGCGTCCATGATCCGGATCGCATCGGCGTCGATGTAGGTCTTGCTGCCCGGGCTGGACTCGACGCGCTGGTGTCCGTGCTGCAGCCACGTCTTCAGCTTCGCCTCGGCGTCCGCCGCGGCACCGGTGAGCGGGGCTTTGTCGAGCACCTGCAACAGCAGCGGCAGCACCTTCTCCGCTCGCAGGTCGGCCAGCGCCGCGTCCTCCATCGCCTGGGTCAGGTTCACCCGGGTCACCTTGGTTCCGCTGGAAAGCAGCGCCTTGACCCGCGCGTCGAGCAGATCGCCGCGGTGCACGGCGGACTTGTCCGCCCCGCCGGACGCGTAACCGTTGGACTGTGCGTTGTTCCAGCTGATGTAGTAGTCCTGGTTCACCGACTGCGGGTGTTCCGACGCGGGCGTGTAGTCCGCCTTGTTGCCCGCCGGGTTCCAGCCCTTCCAGTCGAACCCGCGATCGCCCCACGCGGGCATCATCGGGTCCACAGTGGAATTGCGCACCGGGTTCGCGCCGGAGTTGAAGTACGCGATGTCCTTCGAATCCGCGTAGAACCAGTTGAAGGTGAAGTTGACGTCGTTGGCGGCGCGCTGGAAGTCCGCGGCCGATTTGACGAAGCCAGGGTCGTTGAACTCCTGGAACCCGATCAGCGAATCCACCTCGTGGAAGTACGAGGACCGCAGCGACGAGTACGCCACCGGCTTCCCGTCGACCGTCGCCCGCGAGGTCACCGGGCCGTACTTCGTGCGGTAGCTGCGCAGGGTGTAGGACCCGGCGGCGGTGCCGTCCGCGACGGTCGGCGACCAGGCGTTCTTGCGCTCTACGGTGTCCATCGGGAGGCATTTGCCCTGGTAGAGGTAGTAGTTCGAGTCCTTTGTGGCCGGTTTGCCGCTCGGGTCGCACAGCGGCAGCGCGTAGGTGTCGATGATGTCCTGCGCCGCGGTCGTCGCGCTCCACGAGTAGTCCTGGCCGCGGCCGAGCAGCACGTACATGCTGAGCCCGGCGAACGACGCGCCCCGCGCGCTGATGCCCGGGCCCTGGATTTCCTGCAGCAGCAACAGCTGTGGCGCGAAATACCCGGTCTGCGGACCGAACACGGCGACCGGATGCCCGCTGGCGGTCTTCGCGCCGGACACCAGCAGCGCGTTGGACATGCCGTGCTTTTCCTTGAGCATGTTGCCCGGCAGCACGCCGTTGTCGAACATGCCGCGCGCGGACTCCTGGTCCTTCGGCGCGGAAACCTTGACCTTCGGCTGCGCGGCGGCGGCCGAGCCGGTCTGGTCGAACACGAGTTGCTGGTTGGTCACCGAGCCCTTGTCCGGCAACGCCGCGCCCTGCGGGTTCGCCGGAGTGTTGCCGTACGGGAAATTCTGCCCGTCGTGCAGGGTCTTCACGGCCTCGGGGTCATCCGCGGCGCGCAGGCTCTGCCACACCTTTTCGCCCTGCTCGACGCCGTACTTCTCCTGCAGCGCCAGCTTCGCGACCGCGTTTTGCACCTCACCGCCGCCTCCGGCGCCGAACTGCGCGCCGACCACCGAGGCGAGCACGACGAGGTCGGTGAGCTTGAACGGTTCGATGGTGCCCGCGTTGGTGATCGCGTCGACGTGCCCGGTCAGCACGTATTCGCCGGGGAAGTACCGGCCGTTGTGCGAATCGGTGATGTATTTGTTGATGCCTTCGATGTACGCCTGCGCGTCGGCGAGACCCTGCTTGCCGCGCGGGCCGCTCGCCGCCACCGCGTCGATCTGCTGCTGCAGTTCGTCCTCGGTATAAGGCGCGGAGGCGAAGAAAGACTGCTCCAGCTCGCGGTTCGCTTCCGCCCCTCCGGCATACGAAGTCAGCTGACCGCGGCCGACGCGACGCATGATGTCCATGAGCCACAAGCGATCCTGCGCCGCCGCGTATCCCGCGCCGTATTCGGTGCCGGACCGCGTCGTGCCCTGGATGTGCGGGACGCCGGTCGCCTTGTCGCGCGTGATCGTCACGTCGTCGCGCGGTTTCAGCGTGCTCGCGACCTGGTCGGCCGGCACGCCGAAGGACGAGTCGTTGAAGAATTTGCCGATCGTGTCGGTCGTCAGCGTCTTGTAGCCGCCCGCGAGGTCGGCGTATTTGCCGAGCTGGTCGTCGGCGTGCCCGGGCTGGGTGCCGAACGCCTTGTTGGCGAGGATTTCGGCGAGCGTCGCGCTGCCGTTCTCGCCTGGCGGGAGGATGTCGTTGCACTGGCCGGCGCAGTAATCGTTGCCGGGCAACGCGGCGGAAGCCGGTGCCGCGGTCCCGATCTGCACTAGCCCGGCCGTGAGCACGGCTACCGCGCCCGCGGCCAGGATGGGAATGCGTCGTCGCATGCCACAAGCTCCGTCCACGAAGGATGCCCCAGGGTGACCCAGCGCACGCTACCGACGGGTAGCGCACATGTGAAGAGTTTTCGCGTTTATCCCCTCGTTGGGAGTAGTCCGTCCGGCGGTACTCCATCCGGCGCAGCGTTTGCCCGATAGGTACGGTGAGCCCCATGAGCGTGGAAAAGCCCCAAGTCGAGCGCCCGGACGGACCGCCGCCCGCCGAGCTGCAGATCAAAGACATCACTGTCGGCGACGGCCCCGAAGCCAAGTCGGGCAATGCGGTGAGCGTGCACTACGTCGGGGTCTCGCACTCCACCGGCGCGCAATTCGACGCCTCTTACGACCGCGGCGCGCCGCTCGATTTCCAGCTCGGCGCGGGCCAGGTCATCCCGGGCTGGGACCAGGGCGTGACCGGCATGAAGGTCGGCGGCCGCCGCCAGCTGGTCATCCCGCCGCACCTGGCTTACGGCGAACGCGGCGCGGGCGGCGTGATCGCCCCGAACGAAACGCTGATTTTCGTCGTCGATCTCGTCGGCGTGAGCTGATCGGAAAGAAACGCGGGCAGCCGGGAAAGCCCGAACGGGCAGCCCCGGCTGATCCCCCTTTCGGGGGAACCGGAAGGCGCCTAACGTTCGCATTGAGTAGTCGTCTTCCGGAGGATATTTCATGCGTTTGCGTGCTGCCCTTTCCGCTGCCTTCCTCGCCGCCGGCGCCGCGCTGGCCGTTGCGGCTCCCGCGTCCGCGGTCGCGAACGGCAACGATGTGGCGCCCGGCGAGTATCCGTTCGCGGCCAAGCTGTCCATGCCCGTCATCCCGCGCGCGGACGGCACCACCTATTCGAGCGGATGCTCGGGTTCCCTGATCGCGCCGCAATGGATCATCACCGCCGGGCACTGTTTCCACGACGTCAATCGCAAGCCGGTTTCCGGCCCGGTGCCGTACGGGACTTCGGTGCTTCTCGGCGCGACCACCGACGAGCCGGGCAAGGGCGAGCGTCGCCAGGTCACCGAGGTGCAGCAGGCAGGCATCAACGACGTCGCGATCGCCAAGCTCGACCAGCCGGTCACCGACATCAAGCCGCTGACGGTTTCTCCCGCCGCGCCGACGAACGGCCAAAAGGTGCTGCTCGCCGGATGGGGCAGCCTGACCGAGGTTTCGCCGAAGCCGTCGGACAAGCTGCAGCAGGGCGAGATGCAGGTCGTCGGCTCCGACGCCACCACCGCGAGCATCATCGGCGTCTCGCCGAAGAAGGACACCAGCGCGTGCAGCTACGACTCGGGCGCGCCGTATTTCGTCGACGACGGCGACAACACCGGCCGCCTGATCTCGGTCGAGTCGACCGGCCCGGACTGCCCCCACGCGACGCCCGAGACGACCGCGCGTGTCGACATCCTCAAGGACTGGATCGCCTCGCACACCCAGTGAGGACAAGTCGCGAGATCGGTCGGTTTTCGTCGCCCATCAAGGGAATTCCGCATCGCGGACGGTGTCGTTAGCGTGGAAGGCCGAGTTCATCGGCGTCCGCCGGTGACCCGGACGAAGGGACAGAATGCGCGTCCGCGCCGCGATCTCCGCAGCAGTTCTCCTGCCCATCCTCACCGCGAGCCCGGCCTTGGCCGTCGCCAACGGTTCTGACGTCCCAGCAGGCCAATTCGGCTTCGCCGCGAAGCTGAGCATGACCGGAATCCCGCTGCCGAACGGAAGCACGTACTCGAGCTTCTGTTCGGCAGCGCTCGTCGCGCCGCAGTGGATCGTCACCACCGGCCACTGTTTCCACGACGCCAACAAGAACCGGGTGTCCGGCCCGGTGCCGTACCCGACGACGGTGTCGCTTGGCCTCGTCGACGAGACCAAGGAAAAAGGCGTCCAGCGCAAGGTCACGCAGGTCCTGCAAGCCGGCCCGAACGACGTCGCGCTGGCGCAGCTCGACAGCCCGGTCCAGGGCGTCACCCCGCTCACGGTGAACCACCTGGTGCCCGGCGTCGGACAGCAGGTGACGCTGGCGGGCTGGGGCAGCCGGACGGCGCAGAATCCGGTGCCGTCCAAGCAGTTGCAGCAGGGCACGATGAAAATCTCGTCGGTCGGCGGCACGACGGTCGGCATTCACGGTGTCGCGCCGCAAGCGTCCACCAGCGCGTGCACCTACGACACGGGCGCGCCGTATTTCACCGACGGCAAGCTGATCTCGATCGAGAACAACGGCCCGGACTGCCCGCACACCGGCGCGGAAACGACGTCCCGCATCGATGTGATCGCCGAGTGGATCGACGAGCACGCGAAGTGAGTACGGTGGAGGGGCCGTCGACCTGAGGAGAGTCGCATGCCCGAGCCGATCTTGACCGCTGTCGCCACCGCGCTGGCCACGAAGGCCGCGACCGGGCTGTATGACCTGGTCAAGCGCAAGTTCTCCGGCAACAGCAAGGCAACCGCGGAACTGGAGGCGGCCACCCCCGACAACCCGGCCACCGTCACCGCATTGGCCGAACGCCTCGACGAGGCCAGCCGTCAGGACCCGGAGTTCGGCGCGGCCCTGCGCACCGAATTCGAGGTGCACCAGGAAGCCCGCAGCGGCGGGGTGACGAACCACGTGGGCACCGTCGCCGAAGGGGCCAAGGTCGTTCAGTTGCGTGACGTACAAGGCAATATCAGCCTCTGAGCCTTTTCCGGCGACCGGCACGGAGCGCGATCGGTAGGATCGCTCTCCGTGCCTTCGTCGTCTTACCCCGTGCCGCGCCGATGGCGCACTGTGCCCACGGAACGGACGCTGCTGGCGGTAGTGCACAACGTCACCGCGGCGACCCGGCTGCTGGACGTGCTGCCGTTGTTCGCCGGGGATCCCCGGGTGCAGGTGGTGTTCACGTGCCCGGATTCGAGCGCGTTCACCCGGGGGACGGAGGAGTACCTCGCCGCGCGCGGCATCCCGCTGGAGCCGTGGGACGACGTCGTGGCGGAGGACTTCGACTGGGCACTGGCGGCGAGTTACGGCGGGGATTTGCATAAATTGCGGGCTCCGTTGACTGTTTTGCCGCACGGAATGGGTTATAATAAATTCTTGGAAACCGGAAACCGGAAACCGGAAACCGGAAACCGGAAACCGGAAACCGGAAACCGGAAACCGGTTTTCGGGTTATCCGAGCAATGGCTGATGCACAACGGCGAGGTGATCGCCGAACATCACGTCCTCTCGCATCCCGAACAGCTCACCCGGCTGCGGCAGTACTGCCCGGAAGCCGCTGACCACGCCGTCATCGCCGGAGACTCCTGTCTCGACCGCCTGCACGACGCCCGCGAACTGCGCGAGTCCTACCGCCAAGCCCTCGGCGTAACCGGCGAACAAACCCTGGTGCTGATCTCGTCCACGTGGGGCCAGCTCTCGTCGTACGGATCCGGCCCCGACCTTCCTGACCGGATCGCCCGGCAACTGCCGCTGGACGAATTCGCCGTCGTCCTGGCGCTGCACCCGAACATCGGCCATGGCCATTACCCGTGGCAACTGAAAATGTGGCTGCGGGAATGCGAACGCGCGGGCGTAATCATCCTCCCGGAAGAAGATCTGTGGCAACCAGCCGCAGTAGCCGCCGACGTCACCATCGGCGACCACGGCTCCGTCACCTACTACTCCGCCTGCCTTGGCACCCCGGTCCTGCTGGCCGCCGCCCCGCACGAAGCCGTCGATCCGGATTCCCCGGTAGCCGCCCTGCTGCGCGCCGCCCCCTCGCTGACCGACGAAAACCTGGCCGGCCAACTGCGCACCGCGACCCAGCCAGCAGCCCTGATCGCCGCGACCGAACTGGCCACCAGTGTCCCCGGCGAATCCGCGGAGTTGCTGACCGGCCTCGGCTACCGCACGCTCCGACTACCGCCACCAGCCGAACCAGCCGGATTCACCGCGTTCCCGCTGCCGCGAGTCCAACGCCCAGAACCCGGCGCCCAATGGATCCGAATCCTCGGCGACGAAGTCACCAGATTCACTGCTGCCTCCCCTGACACCCACCTGGTCGTCCACGTCGACGGCCCTGACCCGCGTCAGCTGCGCCGCGCCGAAATCGTGCTCGGCGACCGCTTCCCCGATCCGGGCCGCTGGATCGCCGTCACACTCGCCGAATTCCCCGGCTGCGAATGGGCCGCCTGCCCAGCCGGATCAGGCTGGCTGGCCGGCAGCCGCGACGGCTTGGTCGTCTCCTTCACCGGCACCGACTTGCCGCAAGCCGTGCCGTCGCTGCTCTACAAGCGCGCTCAGCTAGGCCTCGGTTTCCCCGGACAACTGCCCTTCACCGCAGGCGGCCGCAAACACGAGGTGCGGCTTACTGTCCACTATGGATAGTCAGAGCCGGCCAAGCCAGATCAGCAGATCGGTCGCCTCAGCCGTAAAACCGTGCAGCTGTGCGACGCTCACCGCGTCCTCCACGTGCGCCTTCGCCTGATCGCGGAAGCCCCGGGCCAACGCCGCCTCCGCACGCGACCGGAACGCGGCAATGCGTTCGCGGTGCAGGCGTAGCTGTTCTGCCGCCGAATCAAGTTCGGCCAGCACAGCCGCGCCTTCTTCGTACGAACCAGCCTCGATCAGCTTCCGCCCTTGCCACAACCTGATCTTCACCAGGTTGCCCGGTTCGTTCTTCAGGCTCTGCTCCGCTTGTGCCAGCAGGAGGGCCGCTTCCTCCGGCGGCACGACCTTGGCCAGATGCATCCGGATCAACGCGAGCCGACGGCCATCGGGAAGTGCCTCGGCCAACGCGAGACTTTCCCGGAAACAGACTTCCGCCTGGCCCAGCAACGAAACCGCCTCGTCCGGCCGCCCCTGCTGCCGCGCGATCAACCCAGGTTCGAAGAACGCGAGCCCGCGTGCTTCCAGCGCGGACGCGTGTTCCTCCGGAGTCGTAGCCAGCTCGGCCGCAGCGGCGTACTGCTCCCTCGCCGCCGCCCAATCCCGCCGCTGCATCCGAGCGAACCCAAGCTGAGTACGAACCAGCCCTTCGGCAAGCGGCATCCCAGCAGCCTGCGCGGCCTGGACCGCGTCCTGGCTCACCGCCGCCAGCTCAACGGGATAGGCACCGTCCTTGTAGACCGGCCACAACGCCCTGGCCAGCCGGATAACGTCCTCGTGCGCCCCGGTCTGCAACGCGGCCTCCGCCGCGGCAAGCAAATTCGCCTGCTCGGCGAACAACCACTCCCAGGCGTCGGCCTCGGGCAACGACGCCGGCACGAAGCCCTCCCAGATCTTCTCCGGCCAGCGAGTGCGCAGCGCCCGTTCCGCGATCTCGAGCCCTTGCCGGGCGTAGTACCCGACCACGATCTCCTCGAGGTCGCCAGCCAGCCCGGCGGCGTGCAAGCGAGCCAGCTCGGACATCCGGTACCGGCCCTTGATGACCTCGAGCAGTTTGGCCGAAACCAGTTTCTGCAACGCGTCCTCAGCCTCGAACTCTTCGAGACCGAGTACCGCCGCGACAGTTTCCAGCCGAACGTCGCCGCTGCCCGGATGCGCGCCGAAGAACCGGTACCCGGCTTGTTCGTGCTCACCCATCAGGTCGTAAGCGACGTCGAACACCGCGCTGGCCAGCGCGCCCTTCGCCCGGATCCGCGCGAGCAGCCGCCGCACCGTCGCGTCCGGCCGCGCGAGGAGCATGCCCGCGACGTTGAGCTCCGCGGCAGAACCAGCGCAGATCCGCAGCAGTTCCTTCCGCTGTTCCGGCTCCGCGGCGAGCTTTTCCTCGCCCACCAGCGCGGTCAGCACGCCCAGCGCCGCGTCGTCGCTCAACGGCTCCAGCTCGACGTCCCGAGCGGAATACCGGGCCCGCAACGCTTCCAGGTCCGATCCGACCGCGAGCACGTACGACCCGGGACGCGTCGGCAGCAGCGCCTTGACCTCAGCCGCGCTCAACGCGTCGTCGACCAGCAGCGCGACCTTGAACCCAGCGGTCCGCGACTGCCACATCGCCGCGCGCGCTTCGAGACTCGCCGGCATCTCGTCCAGCCCGTATCCCAGCTTGGACAGCAGTTCGGCGAGCACGTCCGCGCCCACCCGATGGCCCACCCGCACCTCGTAGAACCGGTCGAACCGGTCCTGATGCTGGTGCAGCCAGGTTTCGCACAACGTGGTCCGCCCGCTGCCCGGCGCACCCCGCACGATCGCGATCGCGACCCGGTCCAGCGCTTCGTCATGAATCTCGGTCAGCAAATCAAGCTGCGGCTTGTTGTTCCGGTAATGCTTCGGCGGCGCCTGAACCTGCAACACCGGCGCCGCGGGCTGCTGCGGCCCGTGGAAATGCACGTCGCCGTAGACGTCGCGCGCCTGGAAGACCTTGTCCGCCTGGCCGTCGAAGTAGTTGCCGTCGCTCACTGTTCCCCCGCCCAGCTGGTCCCGGCTCAGGCTACCGGAAACGTAAAATCGAACCGCTGAAAATCACCGCGGTGCGAGCATCAACATCGAGCCGTCTTCCCAGTACAAACAGGCAGGCGAAGGACTCCACTGCGCAGTCCCCTGCCACACCACCACCGGTGCGGCGTCCCCCATCTCGACCAACGCGACCCGCGCCGCGCCACGCACCACGGCTATCTCGCCGCTTCGCCCCTTCAACATCGAGGCCGCCTCGAACGCCTGCCCGCGCGCCGGCCCACTGGGCACCGCCACCGGTTTCCGGCGGCGCTTCGGAACTGTCACGAACTCCCAAAGCACCATGAACGGCCAGGCGATATTGGCGAGGATCTCGAGGACAGCCTCCGCGACACACCCCAGCGACCGATCAGCCCGCTTCCGCCGATCACGCCCCGCCTTGACCCGACCGAGCACCACGACTTGGACAGGCTCCCGCCAGTCGCTCTCGAAGCACCGCTCGATCCGGGCTCCCAAATCCTGGCCCATCAGCCACCCGTCCGATTCGGTTATGCCGCCCTGGAACCGTACCGACTCAGCCTGCGAGGCGAGCGGAAAAAGCGAAAAGACCATGATCAAGTTGAGGGAGTTGACGAGCGCCGCGACTACCGGGAATAGCAGTCCTCCCACTGAACTCCCAGCACGGTTCACTCCTTGCGGTACCTGAGTGCCCAGCCGCGAAATAGGAACGCGACCCGATCAGACCGACCCCGGAAAGCAGCAGGCAACGCCGCTGCCCCTCCATGGACCGGAGCGCCCCGCGAATCTCGCCGACCGGCCAACCCTCCCCAGGCCCCAATGCGGTAGCGGTCCGTGATCAAACAACCACTCCAACACCGCTCCGCGAAATGTGCCCTGGCCCACACCCACTCGGCCACCCCGCCAACCGCAACCGAAGGCACCGCGGGGGCCGGGGGCTCGACCCCCGGACGAAAGGACGACCGACAAAGGGGAAGAGCCCCAGTCGCGCAAGCGACTGGGGCTCTTCCCGTGGTGGGCGAGGAGGGAGTTGAACCCTCACGTCCTTTCGGACACACGGACCTGAACCGTGCGCGTCTGCCATTCCGCCACTCGCCCGAGTTGCTTCCTTGAGGCAGCCAGCAAAGCTTAGCAGGGCCTTCTGACGGGTTTCACCGGGGGCATGCCCAACCCTTCCTCCCCCGGATAGGATCGATGCGGAAGCACACGTGTGAGGAGGTTGTCCCCGGTGGGTCGCGTTGAGCGCTTTGACAGGCGACTCGAGAACCTGGTGGGGAATACTTTCGCGCGCATGTTCGGCGGCAACGTCGTCACGCAGGAAGTGGCGGTTGCGCTCGAGAGGGAAGGCGAGGAGAACGTTCGTGAGCTGGCAGGCGGTCGGCAGCTCGCCCCGAATCACTACATCGTGTCGTTGGGGGCGGCTGACCACGATCGCATGGCCGGCGATGAGCAGCGGGTCACCGGGGTTCTCGCGAAGGCGGTGGCGGAACACCTCGCCGCGCAGGGCTGGGACACCTATGGTGACGTCGTCGTATCACTCGAGCGCAACGAGGCGCTGCATACTGGACAGTTCAAGACCCGTTCGTCCGTCGATCCCGACGCCCGCGCCACTGCGGGGGAAGGGCCGTCACGGTCGGCACGACCCAGCAACGCAGGAGACCCACCAATGAGCCAGCCCCCCGGCTACGGCCAATACGACCAGGGTGACCCGTACGGCCAGCAGGGCCAGTACGGCTACGGACAGCAGGGTGGCCAGCAGCCCGGGTACGACCAGGGTTATGGCGGTCAGCCGCAGCAGGGCTACGACCAGGGCTACGGCGGCCAGCCCCCCGCGCAGGGCTACGACCAGTACGGCGGCCAGGGCCAGCAGCCCGGTTACGACCAGGGCTACGGGCAGCCCCCGGCCCAGGGCTACGACCAGGGTTACGGCCAGCAGGGCGGCTACGACCAGGGTTACGGCGGCCAGGCTCCGCAGGGCGGGTACGACCAGGGCTACGGGCAGCCGCAGCAGGGCTATGACCAGGGTTACGGCGGTCAGCCCCCGGCGCAGGGCTATGACCAGGGTTACGGCCAGCAGGGCGGGTACGACCAGTACGGCGGCCAGCCGCAGGCGGCCTACGGGCAGGACCCGTACGCGCAGCAGGGCGCTCCGGCCGCGGGCCGTCAGCTTCAGGCGAGCCTTCAGCTGGACGACGGGTCCAACCGCACCTACTCGCTGAAGCAGGGCGGCAACGTCGTCGGCCGCGGGCAGGACGCGGACTTCCGCCTTCCGGACACCGGCGTTTCGCGACGGCACCTGGAGATCACCTGGGACGGGCAGAGCGCGACGCTCGCCGACATCGGGTCGACCAACGGGACCACGGTCAACGGCACTCCGGTGCAGACGTGGCAGCTGGCGGACGGCGACGTGATCCGGGTGGGTCATTCGTCTCTGGTGTTCCGAACCCAGGGCTGATCGCAGACCGTCCACAGGGTTCCCGCAGAATTGTCTTGCGGGGGGATCCGCGGTGCGCGTGGCGCCGCGGCTTGCAGGCACAGGCGGGAGCGGACACAACAAGTGCCAGAGCTGGTCGTTCAACTCACCAGAGTGGGCTTTCTCGTGCTGCTCTGGCTCTTTGTGTTCGCCGCGCTCCGAGTCGTGCGCTCGGACCTTTACGCCGCGTCGGGCCTCCGGGTCCAGGTGCCGTCCTTCCGCCGCAACAAAGAGAAGAAGCCGCGGGGCAGCAAGGCCCCGCAGCAACTGCTCGTGACACACGGGGCCCTCGCGGGCACCCGCATCGCGCTCGACGGGCGGCCGATCCTCATCGGCCGGGCCGACGACTCGACGCTGGTGCTCGACGACGACTACGCATCGACCCGGCACGCCCGGATCGCGCTGCGCGGGGAGGACTGGTACGTGGAAGATCTGGGCTCGACGAACGGGACCTACCTCGACCGGGCTAAGGTCACTGCACCCCTCCGGGTCCCGCTCGGAGTCCCCATCCGGATCGGCAAGACGGTGATCGAGCTTCGCCCATGACTCTCGTCCTCCGCTACGCGGCCCGCAGCGACCGGGGCCTGGTGCGTTCCAACAACCAGGACTCCGTGTACGCCGGCCCGCGTCTTCTCGCGCTCGCCGACGGCATGGGCGGGCACGCCGCAGGTGAGGTGGCCAGCAAGGTCGTCATCGCCTCGCTCGCCCCGCTCGACGACGACGAGCCGGGCGACGACCTGCTCGCCCAGCTTCGCGAAGCCGTCCAGAACGGCAACGCGGCGATCGCCGAACTGGTGTCCCAGGACCCCGACCTGGACGGCATGGGCACCACGCTCACCGCCGTCTTGTTCGCGGGAAGCAGACTTGGTCTGGTCCACGTCGGCGACTCGCGCGCGTATCTGATGCGCGGCGGGCAGTTCGCCCAGATCACCCGCGACGACAGCTTCGTCAACGAACTGCTCGAACAGGGCCGCATCACGCCGGAAGAGGCCGCGGTGCACCCGCAGCGTTCGCTGCTGCTCAAGGCGCTCACCGGGCACGAGGTCGAACCGAGCCTCACCGTGCGCGAGGCGCGTCCCGGTGACCGGTACCTGATTTGCTCCGACGGTTTGTCCGGAATGGTCAGCGACGAGACACTCGCCGAGGCCGTGCAGATCCCGGATCCGCAGGACTGCGCCGACCGGATGATCGAACTGGCGCTCAAGGGCGGCGGCACGGACAACGTGACCGTCATCATCGCCGACGTGGTCGACGTCGATTTCGGCGACGACGCCCCGATCGTGGGCGGAGCCGCCGGCGACGGCAGCGACGAGATGCATCAGGGGGACTCTCCCGCGGCACGGGCGCGCGCGCTGACTCAGCCGCCGCCGCAGCCGCGACCGGAGCAGCAGCCTCCGCCGGAGGACCCGAAAGCGAAACGGCGGAAACGGTTCCGCTGGCTCGTGGGGGCGGTCGTGGTGCTGATCGTGCTGGGCGCCGCCGCGATCGCGACTCGATACTTCGTGCTCAGCCAGTACTACGTCGGAGAAGGCCCCGACCAGGAGGTCGTGATCTACCGCGGCGTCCCGGGCAGCATCCTCGGCATCGACCTGCACTCGCTCGAGCAGGGCTCGTGCCCGCCGGGCCAGTTGTGCACCGACAAGCTCCGCGTCTCCGCGTTGCAGGAGGACGCCCGAATCGCCGTGCAGAACGGCGTGAAGCGCGAAAGCCTCGACGACGCGCGCAAGTACATCGACGATTTCCTCCGTCTCAAGAAGAAGCTGTCGGACTGCAAGCCGGCCAATCCTCCGGGCGTCCCGCAGTCGGGCGCGCCCTCGTCCAGCGTGGCTCCTCCCGGGGGCACGCCTTCGTCGGCGAACCAGCCTGCGGGGAGGGACTGCTCGACGGCGGGTACGCCGCCGACGGGGGGCGGTAACTGATGGGCCAGCCGCTGGCCGACCCGATGTCCGCCCAGTTCGCCACGAATCCGCCGCGAGACCTGCCCAAGCGAAGGGGCACAGAGCTCGCGTTGCTGGCGTTCGCGGCGGGCATCGTCACGCTCGCGCTGGTCATCGTCGAGGCCAATCAGGAGCAGGAGCTGACGCTCTCGATCCTGTGGGTGGGACTCGCTTACCTGGGCGTGCTCGCGACGACGCACCTCGCCGTGCGCCGCTGGGCCCCGTACGCCGACCCGGTGCTGCTGCCGTGTGTCGCGCTGCTCAACGGGATCGGGCTGGTGATGATTCACCGGCTCGACCTGGCGAAGGCCGAATCGGCGTTGCAGCGCGGCAAGGAGTACTCGCCGGAGATCACCAAGCAACTGCTGTTCACCGCGGTTTCGCTGGTGCTGTTCGTGATCGTGCTGGTGGTGGTCAACGACCACCGCACGCTGACCCGCTACAGCTACATCGCCGGCCTGGTCGGGCTCGGCGCGCTCGCGCTGCCCGCGGTGCTGCCCGCCAGCCTGTCCGAGGCGGGCGGCGCGAAGGTGTGGCTGAAGCTGCCGTTCTTCTCGATCCAGCCGGGCGAGTTCGCGAAGCTGCTGCTGATGATCTTCTTCGCGTCGTTCCTGGTGTCCAAACGCGATTTGTTCATGGTGGCGGGCAAGAAGTTCCTCGGCGTGGAACTGCCGCGCGCCCGTGATCTGGGCCCGATCCTGATCGCCGCCGCCGTCGCGATCGGCGTGCTGGTCTTCGAGAAGGACCTCGGCACGTCGCTGCTGTATTTCAGCATCATCCTGGTGATGCTCTACGTCGCGACCGAGCGCGCGATCTGGGTCGTCGTCGGGCTGACGTTCTTCGTCGGCGGCTGCCTCATCGCCTACAACCTGTTCGGCCACGTCCAGCAGCGGGTGGAGAACTGGCTCAACCCCACCGGCCCGCGCTACGACGTGCTGGGCGGCAGCTACCAGCTCGCGCAGGGCCTGTTCGGGCTCGGCACCGGCGGCGTCGGCGGCACCGGGCTCGGCGCTGGCCGTCCGGACATCCCGCCCGCCGCGAGCACCGACTTCATCACCGCCGCGATCGGCGAGGAGCTCGGCTTCATCGGGCTGGCCGCGGTGCTGATGCTGTACATGCTGCTGGCGATGCGCGGCATGCGCAGCGCGCTGGCGGTGCGCGACACGTTCGGCAAACTGCTCGGCGGCGGGCTCGCCTTCACCATCGTGATCCAGATCTTCGTGGTCGTCGGCGGCGTCACCGCGCTCATCCCGGAAACCGGCGTCACCGCGCCGTTCCTGTCCTACGGCGGCTCTTCGCTGCTGGCGAACTACATCCTGGTCGCCCTGATGCTGCGCATTTCGGACGCGGCGCGCAGGCCGGCCACCCGGCCGAAGCCGCAGCAGCCGCAGGCTCCGATCGCCGAGGCGCACACCGTGATGGTGCGGCGTCCGCCAGTCGAAGGCGACCCGAACGGGAGGACCGCGTGAACGCCCCCCTGCGCAAGGTCGGCATGGCGATGCTCGCGATGATCGTGCTGCTGCTGGCCAACATCACCTACGTCCAGGTCATCAAAGCCGACACGTACCGCACCGATCCGCGCAACCAGCGCGTGCTCTACGACGAGTACTCCCGCCAGCGCGGCCAGATCGTCACGCCGGACGGCACCGTGCTCGCCGGCGTGAAGCCCTCGACCGACAAGTTCAAGTTCTTCCGCACCTACGCCGACGGCCCGATGTACGCCCCGGTCACCGGGTACTACTCGATCAACTACGGCGCGGGCGGGCTCGAGCGCGCCGAGGACGACGTGCTGAACGGATCGGATCCGCGGCTGTTCGTGCGCAGGCTTTCGGACATGGTCACCGGCCGCGATCCGCGCGGCGGCAACGTGAAACTCACCATCGACCCGAAGGTGCAGAAGGCCGCCTACGACCTGATGACGCAGCGCGGCTACACCGGCGCGGTGGTCGCGATGGAGCCGAAGACCGGCCGGATCCTGGCGATGGTCTCGACCCCGTCGTACGACCCGAACCAGCTGGCGACGCACGGCACCGACCAGAACAAGGCCTGGGACGCCTACTCCAAAGACAAGAACAACCCGATGCTGAACCGGGCGATCTCGGAGAACTACCCGCCCGGGTCGACGTTCAAGATCGTCACCGCCACCGCGGCGCTGGAGAGCGGGATCGGCCCGGACACCCAGATCAGCACCGCGCCGAACGTGCAGCTGCCGGGCACGAACACGACGCTGGAGAACTACGGCGGCGAAACCTGCCCCGGCAACACCTTCAAGGACGCGCTGGCGCATTCGTGCAACGTCCCGTTCGCGACCTTCGCGGGCCAGCTCGGCGCGGACAAGATGAAGGCGGCCGCGGTCAACTTCGGCATCGGGCAGACCGACCTCACCGTGCCGATGCGGGTCGTCGGCTCGACCGTCGGCCCGCTCGACTCGCCGGGCGCGCTCTACCAGAGCGGCATCGGCCAGCGCGACGTCCGGCTCACCCCGCTGCAGGACTGCCTGCTCTCGGCGACCGTCGCGAACAACGGTTACGCGATGAAGCCGCAGCTGATCCAGTCGATCCTGGCCCCTGACCTGTCGACGGTCGAGAACGTCGACCCGGAGCAGCTCACCGGCAAGCCCGCGCTGTCGCCGGAGAACGACAAGATCCTCACCGACATGATGATCGCGTCGGAGTCCTTCACCAAGGGCGGCGGCAAGAACGACGCGCTGAAGATCGCGTCGAAGACCGGTACCGCCGAGCACGGCGCCGACTCGAAGAACACCGCCCCGCACGCGTGGTACACCGCGTTCGCGCCGTCGGACAACCCGCAGATCGCCGTGTCGGTCATCGTCGAGAACGGCGGCAACCGCGGTCTCGCCGCGACCGGCGGCACGGTGGCCGCCGAGATCGGCCGTGCCGCCATCGCCGCCCGGCTCGGGGGTGGATAGCCGATGCTGTCCTCGGGTCAGCTGCTGGCCGAGCGCTACAAGCTGACGAACCGGATCGCCGTCGGCGGGATGGGCGAGGTCTGGCAGGCGAGCGACACCCGGCTCGACCGGATCGTCGCGGTGAAGGTGCTGAAGGCCGAACTGTCCGGCGACGCCGAATTCCTGCACCGGTTCCGGACCGAGGCACGGATGACCGCCTCGCTCAACCACGCCGGGATCGCCGCGGTGCACGACTACGGCGAGACGGTCAACGAGGACCTGTCCATCGCGTACCTGGTGATGGAGTACGTGGAGGGCGATCCGCTCGCGGGCATCCTCGCCAAGCACGGGCGGCTCACCGCGGACTACACGCTCGACCTGCTCGAGCAGGCGGGCACCGCGTTGCAGGCCGCGCATGAACAAGGCCTGGTGCACCGCGACGTGAAGCCGGGCAACATCCTGGTCACCCCCGCGGGCAAGGTGAAGATCACCGACTTCGGCGTGGCCAAGGCCGCCGACGCCGCGCCGGTCACGCGGTCCGGCATGGTCATGGGCACCGCGCACTACATCGCGCCGGAGCAGGCGCTCGGCCAGGACGCGGAACCGGCCAGCGACGTGTATTCGCTCGCGGTGTGCGGGTACGAATGCCTCGCCGGGCATCGGCCGTTCCTGTCCGAGAACGCGGTGACGGTCGCGATGATGCACATCCGCGACGTCCCGCCGCCGCTGCCGCCGGACGTCCCGCCGGGCGCGCGGGCGGTGATCGAGGCGACGCTCGTGAAGGACCCCCGGCAGCGCTACGCCAGCGGCGGCGAGTTCGCCGGCGCGATCGCCGCGGTCCGGGCAGGCCGCCCGCTGCCCACCCCGCTCGGCCTGGTCAACGCCGCCTACGCGGCAGGCCAGGCGCCGCCGGTGCCCCCGGTTCCGCCCGCAGTGCCGCAGGCGGCCGGCGCACCGGTCGGACCCAGTTCCAACCCGGCGTTCCGGCCGCTGTCGGCTCCGCCGGGTCCACCGGTCCCGCCGCCGAAACGGAACCAGTGGGGCTGGTGGGTGCTGCTCGCGGTGGTCATCGTCGTGGTCTTGGTGGCCGTGGCGTTCTTGATCGCGAGAGTGGTGTCCTCCGGCAACGGAGGACCGCCGCGAAGCGTGGACAGCGGGAGCGAACCGACCTCAGCCACCCCGGCCGGTACGAGCGAGGCCCAGGGCCTGCAAGGCATGATGACCACACCTTGGACGGAATGGAACGGCACGAAGCGATGACGACACCCAGACTGCTCTCCAATCGGTACGAGCTGGGCGACACGCTCGGGTACGGCGGTATGTCCGAGGTCCACCACGGGCACGACGTGCGGCTGGGCCGGGAAGTCGCGATCAAGGTCCTGCGCGCGGACCTCGCCCGCGACCCGCAGTTCCAGGAGCGGTTCCGCCGCGAGGCGCAGAACGCCGCCGCGCTGAACCATCCCGCGATCGTCGCCGTGTACGACACCGGCGAGGCGAACACCGACGTCGGGCCGCTGCCGTACATCGTGATGGAGTACGTCGAAGGCCGGACGCTGCGGGACATCGTCAAGACCGAGGGCCCGCTGTCGCAGAAGCGCGCGATGGAGGTCATGGCCGACGTCTGCGCCGCGCTCGACTTCTCGCACCGGCACGGCATCGTGCACCGCGACGTGAAGCCGGCGAACGTGATGATCACGAAGAACGGCGCCGTCAAGGTGATGGACTTCGGCATCGCGCGCGCCATGCACGACGGCCAGTCGGCGATGACGCAGACCGCGGCCGTCATCGGCACCGCCCAGTACCTCTCGCCGGAGCAGGCGCGCGGCGAGTCGGTGGACGCCCGGTCGGACGTCTACGCGGCGGGCTGCGTGCTGTACGAACTGATCACCGGAGAGCCGCCGTTCACCGGCGATTCCCCGGTCGCGGTGGCGTACCAGCACGTGCGGGAGGACCCGAACCCGCCGTCGTCGGTCAACCCGGCGGTGTCGCCGGAACTGGACGCGGTCGTGCTGAAGGCGCTGGCCAAGGGCCCGGCGAACCGGTACCAGTCGGCCGCCGAGATGCGTTCCGACCTGGTCCGGACGCTGTCCGGGCAGCGTCCGTCGGCCCCGATGGTGATGTCGGACGACGAGCGCACCCAGGTGATGAACGCCGACCGGCGCCAGCCGCAGGCTTACGACGAGTACGCCGACGAGCCGGACGAGGACCCGCGGGCCAAGCGCCGCCGCCGGATCATCTTCGGGGTGATCGCCGCGCTGCTCGTGGCGGGCGTGGTGCTGCTGATCTTCTGGCTGAGCGGATCGTTCCGCGACAAGAACGAGACCGCGCAGATCCCGCCGGTGGTCAACCAGCAGGTCACCCAGGCGAAGACGGCATTGCAGCAGGCGGGCTTCTCGTCGTTCGCGCCGAACAAGACCGTGGTGTGCGGTCCGGAGGCGAACAACCCCGGCGGGCAGACCTGCACCGAGGACCAGATCGGCAAGGTCATCGCGATCGACCCGGAGGTCGGCAAGACGGTGCCGACCACGTCCACGATCACGCTCACCGTCGGGCAGAAGCCGGGCAGCACGACCGTGCCGGACCTGCACGGCAAGTCGGCGGACGAGGCGAAGGCGGCGCTCGAGCAGGCGAAGCTGAAGCTCGGCAACACGACGTCGCAGCCGGTCGACAACCCGAGCGACGTCGGCAAGATCGTGTCGCAGAACCCGACCGCGAACTCCTCGGCCACCGAAGGCACGCCGGTGGACATCGTCGTCGGGTCCGGCGTCAACCAGAAGGAAGTGCCGAACACGGTCGGCAAGGACTACGCGACGGCGAAGCAGATCCTGCAGAACGCCGGGTTCAAGCCCCAGCGGGTCGACCAGGCCTCGGACCAGCCTAAGGACCAGGTCATCGAGCAGCAGCCGAACGGCGGCAACCTGCCCCCGAACAGCACGGTGAAGCTGATCGTGTCGTCCGGCCCGCAGCAGATCCAGATGCCGGACCTGACCGGGATGACCGAGGATCAGGCGACGCAGAAGCTGCAGAGCCTGGGCTGGGCGGGCAGCATCCAGACGCAGTCGACGCACGGCGGCGGCGGCCAGCCCAACACCGTGGTGAAGCAGAACCCGCAGGCGGGCAGCCAGATCAGCCCGACCCAGTCGATCACGCTGACGATCAAGGAGGACGACGGCAGCGGCTCGACGACGTCCAGCTCCAGCGGCGGGATCTTCCCGCCGGGCGGAATCCGCAACAACGGCTGACCAGTTTCACGAGAAGGGCCCGCACGGTGCGCACCGTGCGGGCCCTTTTTTCGCGCCGGCCGATCAGTCTTGGTCGAGGAAACTCCGCACGCTCGCGAGCACCTCGTCTACGTCATGCCCGCCGCCGCAGTCGACGTCCAGCTCTTCGACGGCCCCGGACCGCTTCACCGTGAGCGACACCTGCCGTCCGGCGCGCTGCCGGTGCAGCCAGCCGAAAAGCGACCGGCAGAAGGTGCCCGCCGACCGGCTGCTCACCATCACGACCACTTCGCTGCCCGGCCCGGCGAGCCGCACCCGCCCGGCCAGTTCGTCCTCGGCGCCGAGCCAGGAAACCAGCTGCTGCAACTCGTCCGCGGAGCCGTCCACGGTGATCGCGGCGATCCCTGCCGTCACGAATGCTCCCCTCCCGGGCCCAACAGACGGCGCGAGGGTAACCGACTCGCCGCCTGACCCGGAACCCCCAAATCGGCATTTGCCGAATGCAATATGCAGACAGCCGACAAACTGAGGAATATTCCCGCTCTCAGGACCGATGCGCCGAGACCGCGCCCACCACAGTCATGCTCGCCGCCAGCGATACCACCGACGTGCCGATCGCCAAGCCGAGCGGGCCGCCGTACGGAGCGCCGCTCATCAACGCCTCCAGCAGCGGATGCACCAAGGGGACCCATTTCCCCAGCAATACCAAGCCAAGCACGAGAACAGCGGCGAGCACGGTCCAGCCGATGCGCGAAACCAGCAGCCGCGAGCACGGCAGGCCGATCGCGATGCCGACCAGAGCGCACGCGAGATGGGTCGCGAGCCCAGCGCTGATGATCTGCCCGTGCAACTGATTCCGATGCGTCGCGGCCCACGCGACGGTCACCACCGTGCACACCAGGGTGCAGCCGAACACTGTCAGCACCGCGCCGCCGATGGTCTTTCGGTTGCCGCCCGCGTGGTTGAGCGTGATCAGGCGCTGTACCGGATCTTCGATGTCCAGCAACGCGATCGTGAGCCAGCAGCCGAGTACGAGAACCCCCGCGCCGCTCACGCCGAACAGCGGAAGCACTGGCGAACTCGGGTCCGCGTAAAGGATTGAGCACAACGCGAGGTACGCGAGTGCGGCGGGCAAATAACGTTGCGAATGGCCGAGCAGCGCCAGGTAGTAGCGGCTCACTGCGAACACGGTGCCACCTCCCGCACCGACCAACCGCCGGACAGTGCGCGCAGCAGCACGGCGTCGGCGTGTTCGGCGTCGACCGTCAGGACCACACCGCCCGCCCGGTCGGCGACCGCGTGCACGCCTGGTTCGGCGGACCAGTTGTCGACGCTCGACGACACCGGCAGCAACGTGATCCGCTTGCGTTCCGGATGCGTTTCCAGCGGCGCGACCCGGCCGGAGTCGAGCCGATATACCTCGTCCGCGTGTGCGCGCACCACGTCCGGCCGGTGGTCGGTGAAGACGACGCTCGCGCCGCGTGCGCGGGTTTCCGCTACCAGTTCGCCGAGCACCGTGTGAGTGCCGACGTCGAGGCCGGACCAGGGTTCGTCGAGGATCAGCAGATCCGGCCGCGCCAGCACGGCTTGGGCAAGACCGACCTTCTGCGCATTGCCTTTCGACAGCGTGCGCAGTTGCGCGTCCGGGCTGCCGACCAGTGCGAGCCGCTTCAGCAGCGGATCGATCCCGGAGAGATCAGCCAGCCCGCGGATCCGCGCGAGATGCCGCAGGTACGCCCGCGCACTCAGCCGCTGGCCTCCGGGGAACCGGTCCGGCAGATAGCCGACCGCCGGGCTCCCGGTGATGTCGCCGTACGACGCCCGCGACACCCCGGCGAGGATCCGTAGCAAGGTCGATTTGCCCGATCCGTTGGCGCCGAGGATGCCGACGACCTGCCCGGCGGGCACCTCGAAATCGATGTGCGTCAGGACGGGTTCGCCGCTGCCGTACCGTTTTCCGACTCCGCTGAGCCGGATCAGCGGGGTCGGCGCGGTCACGCAGTCGCGGCCTTCTGCAGGGTGCGGGTGGCCCGCTCCAGGTCGTCGACGACGGTCGGCGCGACCGGGTGGCCCGCCGAGGCCATCCAGTTCGCCAGCATCCGGTGGCCGCATTCGGTAAGCACGGATTCGGGGTGGAACTGCACACCCTCCAGCGGCAGTTCGCGGTGCCGCATACCCATCACGATGCCGCTTTCGGTGGTGCCGGTGACCTCGAAAATGTCCGGATCGATGGTGTCCGGCAGCACGGTGAGCGAGTGGTAGCGAGTGGCGGTGAACTCCTCCGGCAGCCCGGCGAGGATGCCGGAGCCGGTGTGCCGCACCTGGCTGGTCTTGCCGTGCAGCAACTCGTCCGCGCGGTCGACGGTGGCTCCGAAGTGCACGCCCAGCGCCTGGTGGCCGAGGCACACGCCCAGCATCGGCGTGCGCGTCTCGGCGCATTTCGCGATCACTTCAATGCTCTGACCTGCACGTTCCGGCGTTCCGGGACCTGGGGAGACGAGCACCGCGTCGAAGTCCGGCACGCGGTCGAGGTCGACGACGTCGTTGCGCCACACCGTGCAGTCGGCGCCGAGCTGCGCCAGGTACTGGACGAGGTTGTAGACGAAGCTGTCGTAGTTGTCGACGACGAGAACGCGCATGCCGCCAGCTTAGCGGCTCCCACCTGCTGGACCGTACGCCAGATCACAGTGAAAGTTAGGATCACCTAACTTACCGTGGACCGGTGAGCCGAATCCTTCGTGTCGCCGTGGTGGGCGCTGGCCCCGCCGGCATCTACGCCGCCGACCTGCTGGACAAGTCCGGCGCGAACGTCGAGATCGACCTGTTCGAGCGCATGCCCGCGCCGTTCGGGCTGATCCGCTATGGCGTCGCGCCCGACCACCCGCGCATCAAGGGCATCGTCAACGCCCTGCACAAGGTGCTGGACCGGCCGAACATCCGGCTGCTCGGCAACGTCGACTACGGCACCGACCTGAAGCTGGACGACCTGCGCGAGTTCTACGACGCGGTCATCTTCGCGACCGGCGCGATGGCCGACCGCGCACTCGACCTCCCCGGCATCGACCTCGAAGGCAGCCACGGCGCCGCCGACTTCGTGTCCTGGTACGACGGCCATCCGGACGTGCCGCGCACCTGGCCGCTGAACGCGTCGTCGGTCGCGGTGCTCGGCGTCGGCAACGTCGCGCTGGACGTGGCGCGCGTGCTCGCCAAGACCGCCGACGAACTGCTGCCGACCGACATCCCGGCGAACGTTTACGAGGGCCTGAAGGCCAGCCCGGTCACCGACGTGCACGTGTTCGGCCGCCGCGGTCCGGCGCAGGCGAAGTTCTCGCCGCTGGAACTGCGCGAACTGGACCATTCGCCGAACGTCGAGGTCATCGTGCACCCCGAGGACATGGAGTTCGACGAGGCCAGTGTCGCCGAACTGCGGTCCTCGAAGCAGACCGACATGGTCGTGAAGACGCTGCAGGAATGGGCGATTCGCGACGAAGGCACTCGTCCGCGGCGGCTGCACCTGCACTTCTTCCACGCGCCGGCTGAGGTGCTCGGCGAAGACGGCAAGGTCGTCGGCCTGCGCACCGAACGGACTGAGTACCGCGACGGCAAGGTCGTCGGCACCGGCGAGTTCCACGACTGGGACGTGCAGGCGGTGTACCGCGCGGTCGGCTACCTGTCGTCGCACCTGCCGGAAATCCCGTTCGACCACACCGCGGGCGTGATCCCGAACCAGGGCGGCCGCGTGCTGGATCTGGACGAGAACCAGGTCCCCGGCGTGTACGTGACCGGCTGGATCAAACGCGGCCCGGTCGGCCTGATCGGCCACACGAAGGGCGACGCGGCCGAGACCGTCGCGAACCTCCTGGCGGACGCGGACACTCTCGCCGCCCCGCGGCATTCGTCGCCGGACGCGATCCTGGAATTCCTTGCCGCGCGCGGGATTTCGTTCACCACCTGGGAAGGCTGGGGCAAACTCGACGCGCATGAGAAGTCGCTCGGCGAGGCTGAAGGACGCGAGCGCGTGAAGGTCGTGGAGCGCGACGAGATGGTGCGGGTTTCGCGCGCCTAGTTCAGGTAGACGATCTTTCCGCGGGCGTGCCTGCTTTCGCTCAACTCGTGCGCGGCCGCGGCTTCGCTCAGCGGAAAGGTCGCTGCGACTGGGATCTTCAGACGTCCTTCCTCCGCGAGTTTTACCGCTGCGGCAAGCCCGTGTACTGCCAACGGATCCGCGCCGGGGAGCGCTGCGCTGTGCGAGAAGTGCACGCCGTGCTGCGGCGCGGTGGCGTCGGTGATGGTCACGATCCTCGCGGGGTCCCCGGCGATCTCGATCAAGTCCGGCAGTACTCCCCCGGCACAGTCGAAGACCGCGTCGACGCTGCGGACTCGGTCGACCAGCCCCGGGCCGTATGCCGTCACTTCAGCACCAAGGGAACGCAGGAAATCGTGGTTGCGCGGGCTCGCCGTGCCGATGACGGTGGCACCGCGCGCGATCGCCAACTGAACCGCGACCGCGCCGACCCCGCCCGCCGCGCCGTGTACCAGGATCGTTCCGCCAGGAAGCTGGTCCAACACCCGGGTCGCGGTTTCGACCGCCCCTGCGGCACCTCCTGCCTCAGCCCAGCTCCACACGTCCGGTTTGACCGCCCAGTGCACCAGAACGGCGTATTCAGCGTTGGCTCCACGACGATTCGCGTCGGTCATCCCGAAGACGTGCGCACCGGGCTCAATCCCGGTGACCCCATCACCCACTTCGTCCACCACGCCAGCCGCGTCGTATCCCGTCCGGAACGGGAGCCTCATGCCTTTGCGCGCCCCAGACCGGATGGCGGTTTCGCCCGCGGAAAACCCGGACGCACGCACCGAAACGCGAATCTCCCCAGGCCCCGCGTGTGGTTCGGCGACATCGACGACGTGCACGACGCTGGGCGGGCCATACTGGTCAAACTGGACGGCTTTCATGCGTTCGACGGTATTCGAGCAGGTCAGCGACCCAGCCGGAAGTGAGAGGGGTGACGGCCGAAGTGAGACGGACCGATGCCGCCCACAACCGCGTCCGCATCCTCGCGGCGGCCCGGGTGGCTTTCACCGTCCGCGGATACAGCGTGCCGATGCGGGAAATCGCGCGGCAGGCAGAGGTGAGCGTCGCGACGGTTTATCGGCATTTTCCGGCCAAAGACGCACTGATCGCCGAAGCGTTCGCCGAGGAGCTGGCGCTGTGCTCGTCAATCGTCGAGGAGGGTTTGTCGGCGGCTGATCCGTGGCAGGGTTTCGTCCTGGTGCTGGAGAAGCTCACCGAGGTGCATGCCCGCGAGCAGGGTTTCCGCGCATTCGTCGCACAACTGCCACGAAGACTCGACTTCGCCGCCGACCGCGCCCGCACGCTGCGGCTGCTGCTCGAACTCATCCGCCGAGCGAAGGAATCCGGAGACCTGCGCTCGGATTTCGTCCTGGAAGACCTCGTGCTGGCGCTGGTCGCCAACGAGGGAATCCAGGTGGAACCGGCTTCCGCGCGCGTCGCAGCGGTGCGTCGGTTCACGGCGTTGCTGCTCCAGTCGTTCCGGGCTCACCCGGATGCCGGACCGCTGCCGCCTGCTGTGCGGGTGCCGCTCCGCCGGGCTTAGCAACGGCACTCGCCGTGCGGCTGTTCCGGTGGGAGTGATCCACCAAAGTGGTGATGAAACTCGTTTTCTCTTGTGGCCGGGTCCGGCGGGCCGGTAGCTCTGAGGGGTACCGCTGACCATGGAGGTTGTCTTGTCCTTGGACGTATCGCCCGCGCTGCTGGAAAAGGCCGAACGCGGGGAGGTCTCCGACGCCGAGTTCGTGGCCTGCGTGCGGGAATCGCTGCCGTACGCGTGGGAGGTCATCACCGGAGTGATCGCGGAAGCGGACACCGCCGCGGACGGATTCGCGGACAACGAAACCCCGCCGCCGGACGAGACCGCCCGCGGGCAGCTGCTGCGAGCACTGGCCTCGGACGCGATCCGGGGCGGGCTGGAACGGCACTTCGGGGTGAAGCTGGCGTTCCAGAACTGCCACCGGGTGGCCGTTTTCCGGGACACGGACGGGGATCGGTACCGGGCGTTCGTTTCGCCTCGGGGGCAGTTGCTGAACCAGAGCCCTGAACTGCGGGACTGCTGAGCACCGAGGGCTCGAACCTGCGACCTAGAGACTAGAAGGCGCAAGTCCCCGCAGCGCGGGCAACACCTCAGCACCGATCCGCGCGATATTGGCGAGAGTCCCCTCCGGCGTGCCGGACCCTTCCACGAACATGATCACGTGGGACACCCCGGTGCGCCGGAGGCTCGTCCGCAGAGTCTCGACGCACTGCTCAACCGGACCGACCGGATGGATCGCGCACAGCTTTTCCGTGTATTCCCAAGGATCCCGAGCCGGACCAGGACGATCGTCCACCGGCACGTGGGCGGCTAAGCCATCCGACAGCCAACCCGGCAAAGCGCGGCGCACCACCGCGGAAGCATCGTCGCCGACCTGGCACAGCACCGTTGACACGTGGGCCGCGGGCGCACCGTAAGCGGCGACAGTTGCCGCCTTCTCCGCGTCATCCGCGTGCAGGCCGAGCAACAACGGCAACTTACGTTCCGCGGCGAGCCGGACCGCGGAGGAAGTGGGGCCGCCGCAGGCCACTACAACGTTCAAAGATCGTTGCGGGACCGGGCGAAGCCCGACTTCCCGGAAAGCAAAATGCGAGCCCTCGGCCGAGACTCGGCCAGTCGCGGCGGTCAGCAGAAGATCCACCGACTCGGCGAAACCTGTTTCGTAGCGCGGCAATCCGGTGCCGAAGACTTCGAGATCTTGCCACGGCCCACCCCGTCCGACGCCTAAGCGCAGGCGGCCGTCGGAAACGGCGTCGAGCATGGACCACTGCTCCGCCAACGCGACCGGATGCGTCGTCGACAGCACGCTCACCGCGGTGCCGACGCTGATTCGCGACGTCTGGCCGAGCACGTGCGCGGCGAGCGTGATGGCCGACGGACACACGCCATACGGCATGAAGTGGTGCTCGGCCAGCCACACGTCGTCGAAACCAGCGGCTTCGGCGGCGCAGGCCGCACGGACGGTGCGCCGCAGGACGGCGGCGTCGTCCTGGCCCGGGAAGCGGCCCGAGACCAGGAAGACCCCGAACCTCAGTTGTTCACCGACACGTTGTTGAACCACAGCAGCGGGTCCAGCCACGGGAACACCACGAACATCAGCAGCGCCACGATTCCCAGCACCAGCACGAGCGCGAGCACGAATTTCACCGCGAACGGTCCGGGCAGATGCCGCCAGAGCCAGCCGTACATCAGGACGCCACTCCGATCTTCTTCAGCAACGTCGTGTAATCCGGCACCTGCGTCTTCGGCACCTGGCGGGTCAGCACCGAGGTGATGATCAGCCGCTCCTTCGCCGAGAACTGCGGGTGGCACGTGGTGAGCGTGAGCAGCGAAGCCTGCTGCGCCTTCGGCAACGCCCCGGCCGGCTTGTACGGCACCGGGTTCACCGCGTCGCCCTGGCTCGGCTGGACTACCTTGCGGCCGAACGTCTCGTCGTACGGACCACCGCCGGGGATGCTCGAGTTGCGCAGCGTCCCCACGCCCTTGCACTCCGGCTGCGCGCCCTTGCCGCTGCTCCAGCCCTTGATCTCGTCGTCGTACGGCAACACCTGGTAGATGAAAAAATCGGTGTGCGTTTCGATCACGATCTGGTCGCAGGAACTCAGGTTGTCCAGGTCGTTGAACGGCGCGCCCTTGCCGACGCGGTGCCCGGCGATGCCGAAGTTGCCCGGTTCGCCCGGCAGCGCGGTGCCCTTGTAGTGGCCGGGGCCGACCGCGAGCGAATCCTCGCCGGTGCCTTCCTGGATGGTGAAGTTGAAGTCCGCGCCGAACGACGGGATGTGGATGCGCGCGAACGCCTTGCCGTCGATCAGCTCGGGGTGCAGCGTGCGGTCCTTCGCCCAGTCGCCGTCGAGCTGGTCGCTCGCGGTGTGCTGTTTCTCGGCGGAGAACAGGTCGGTGACCCACACCTCGTACACCATGAACAGCAGCACGACCACGCCGAGCGTGATGAAGATTTCGCCCGCGGTGCGGATCGCGAGCCCGCCCTTGCCCAGCGGCGGCGGGGTCTTCTTGGCCTTCTTGTCGTCCTCGTCGGCGACCGCGACCGCCGAGAACACCTCGGTCGGCTGCTCGGCGAACTCCGGGCCGGTCATCCGCCGCCGGGACGGATCCGGGGCCGCGGCGCCCACCCGGCGGGGCATCTGACGGCCTTCTTCCGGCTGACGACGGCGTCCGGCGGGGTCTCCTGGCTGTGCGGCGCGGGGATCTCCGGTACGCCGCGGGTCGCCGGGACGTCGCTGCGGGGCTCCTTCGGCGCGGAACTCAGCGGTACGGCGGGGCCCGTTCTCGCGCGGGAAATCACCGCCGCGGGGGTCACCCTCGCGAGGCCTGCCTTCGCCCGTCCGGCCCTGCCCGGGCCGGTTTTCGCCGCCGTCCCGGCGCGGCCCGCCCCGGTCGATCGGCGTGCGCTGTTCGGGTGATCTCCGGCCTGGGTCCCCGGCCACTCTTCGCCGCGGCGGGGTCTCCCCGGATTGCCTTCTCGGCGGCGGCGCCTGGCGGCGGACCGGGCGGTCAGGTCCCGTGCCGGGGCGGCGGTCGTCCTCGCCCGGCCAATCTTGCGGCGTCACGCAAGCTCCTCCCGCGCCCGGCCGGAGTCCTCCTCGGCACTCCAGGTGGCGCTATTGTCACAGTCTGAGAAACCCGACCGCTCCCGCCCGGTGCTGCGGAGCCGTCCTTTACGTTAACGTGTGCACGTGGCGCTGGTTGCGCACCCCGACAGCGGGACCTCGTCCAGGATGCCGCCACCAGGAATGCCCGAGAGCACGCGAGGAAACGATGCCGAAGTCGAAGGTCCGCAAGAAGACCGCGTACACCCCGCCTGTCGACCGCCGCACCCCGGTGAAGGTCCAGGCCGCGGGACCGTCGAACCTGTTCTACAAGATCGTCATGTTCGGCCTCATGCTCCTCGGGCTGGTGTGGCTGGTCGTGAACTACATCGCGGGCGACAAGGTTTCGTTCCTCAGCGAGCTCGGAAACTGGAATTTCGCGATCGGATTCGCCGCGATGATCGCCGGTCTGCTGATGACGATGCGGTGGCGCTGACCATCCGCCGGATCGGCTTTGCTCCGGTCGGCCGATTGACACCGAATCACACCGGTGTGACTCATCCCCAGTGTGGATAACCCCTGTGGATAACCACCCGACCTCGTGGGCCCCGCGCCGAAACCTCGTGGTAGTGGCGTGGGGCCTGACCACGTTGCTGCTGGTCGGAACGGTCCTGGACACGCTCTTCGGCGACGGAAAGGGCGCGGTGCTCACCGGCCTCGCGACGCTGGCAGTCGGCGCGTTCGCGGTCCACTGGACGCTCGTGCGGCCGCGTCTGTCCGCCGACGAGCACGGTCTTCAGACCCGCACGCTCACCGGCACGCACCAGCTCCCCTGGACCGGCACGACGGTCCGGCTGCGCAGCACCCGCCGTCTCGGCCGCGACGGCGTGACGCTTGAACTGGAGCACGACGAGCAGCTGTTCATCTTCGGGCAGACCGACCTCGGCGAGGATCCTCGCGACGTACTGGACGTGCTGACTGAACTGCGGACCCGCTCAGCCGGAGCGTGACTGCGTGCAGCCGTAATCAGTCCGGCCTTGGAACTGGTGGAACTCGCACGACACGGTGGGGATCTGGGTGGCTCGCCAGCTGATCAGCCCGACGAGCGCGACCGCGACGATGACCGTGCCGATCGCCTGCCACCTGGCCAGGTTCCGGGCCGGCGCGTACAGCATCGCGGCCGTCACCAGTGCCCCGGTGACCAGCCCGCCCGCGTGCGCGTAAATCGAGATGCCGGGGATGGCGAAGGTGACGTAGGCGTTGATCACCAGGTTGACGAGCAGCGCGGAGGGGTTCAGCCGGAGCTTCAGCACGATGACCGCGTAGCTGCCGAGCAGTCCGAAGATCGCCCCGGACGCGCCCGCGGTGGCGCCGTCGACGTCCTGGAAGAGCAGCACCGCGGTCGAAGCGCCGAGCATCGACACGAAGTAGAGCGCCAGGTACCGGATCTTGCCGAAGACCTGCTCCAGCGCCCGGCCCATCATCCACAGCGAGAAGGCGTTCGCCGCGATGTGAATGGGCCCGTAGTGCAGGAAGCCGGAGGTGAAGATCCGCCACAGCTCGCCGCCGCCGAGCGTGGCCGACGGCCACAGGACGCCCGCCTGTTCGACGGGAGCGACCTGGTTGGCGAACAGGCTCTTGGCCTGGAGAACGGTGATCAGGAAGACCACCACGTTCACCGCGATCAGCGTCGCGGTGACGGTGTAAGAATTCGAAAGCCGGGCCCCGGCGATCGTGCGGGAGCCCATTCCGGCGTCGCGGTACTGCCGGTGCTGCTGTTTCTGCTGTTGCGCCCCGGTCTGGACGCAGTCCGTGCACTGGAACCCCACTGGGGCTTCGCGCAGGCAGTCCGGGCAGGCCGGACGTCCGCAGCGGGCACAGCTGAGACCGGTCGGGCGGTTCGGATGCCACCAGCAACCGGGAAGAGACGGCGCGGACGGGTTCGGCGGTTGGCTCACGATGACTCCAACCTACCGAAACCCCATCCCTGCCTGCGGCGCGTCAGTCTTCGACGGTGATCTTCTCGATGACCACGTCGGACAGCGGGCGGTCCGCCGGTCCGGTCGCGGTCGTCGCGATCGCGTCGACGACGTTGCGGGACTCCTGGTCCGCCACCTCGCCGAAGATCGTGTGCCGGAAGTTCAGGTGCGAGGTCGGCGCGACGGTGATGAAGAACTGCGAGCCGTTGGTGCCCGGCCCGGCGTTCGCCATGGCCAGCAGGTACGGCTTGGAGAACTGCAGCTCGGGGTGGAACTCGTCGCCGAACTTGTAGCCGGGGCCGCCGCGGCCGGTGCCCGTCGGGTCACCGCCCTGGATCATGAAGCCGTCGATGACCCGGTGGAAGATCGAGCCGTCGTAGAACGGACCGGAGTTGCCGCCCTTCGCGTTCGGCTGGGTGTACTCCTTGGAGCCGGTGGCCAGCCCCACGAAGTTCGCCACGGTCTTCGGCGCGTGGTCGGGCAGCAGGTTCACGTGGATGTCACCCTGGTTGGTGTGCAGGGTGGCCTTGCGGGCGCTTTCAGTCACGCCGCCATCGTGCCACCCCTTCGCACAAATGGGGGGTTCAGGGGGCGTCCCCGGCCCGTCGCGCTGGACACCGGCCCAGGAAGAGGGCACTTTCCCGAGGTTTCCGGAAGGCCCGCAGCGGGAAGCCGCAGCGGTGCGGGCGGAAAAAGGGCAGGATAGATGTCAAGCAACAGATCTGTTTCACAACGATTGATGAGGTGAAGACCATGACCCGGGCCGTGGAATCGGTCGGTGAGTCGGCCAAGTCCGGCTCGGCGGACCTGCGGAAGCTGGTCGTCGAGGCGGGCAAGGCGGGCGCGAAGGCCGCCGAGGCCGGCGCGGAGGAGCTGGGCAAGCGGGGCCGTCGCGCCCAGCGCAAGCTGGCGAAGAAGACGGAGCTGACTCGCAAGGAGCTGAAGAAGAGCTCCGCCGCGGCGCGCAAGGAAGCGCTCGCCCGCATCGCCGAGCTGAAGAAGCCGGGCCGCAAGGCCAAGAAGGCCGCGATCAAGGCCGCCGCGTCGGCCGGTGAGTCGAAGCGGCGCGGCAAGAAGGACTTCAAGGCGGCGAAGAAGGAATTCCGCGCCGCTCTGGAGGAGGCGAAGAGCGCCGCCAAGGGCACCCGCAAGCGCCGCCGCTGGCCGTGGCTCCTCGGTCTCGGCGCGGTCGCGGTCGGCACCGCTGTCGCGTTGAAGTCGCGGCAGCAGGAGCCGCCGGTCGCACCGGCCCCGCCGAAGGCCACCCCGCCGGCTCCGCCCGCCCCGCCCGCGAAGCCGGCTCCGGAGGCCAAGGACGCGAAGGACGCCAAGCCGGGCGAGCCGAAGACGAACGGCAAGGCGCCGAGCACGTCGGCTGCGGAGAAGAAGAACTGAACGCGCGAAAAGGGCCCCGGGAAGTGCGTCCCGGGGCCCTTTTTCGTATGTCGCTCAGCCGGTTCAGGCCGCGGCGGCGTGCTTGTCGATCAGCTGGCCGAGACGCGGCAGCGCCTCCTCGACGTTCTTCTTGCCGTTCGGGCGCAGCTTCGAGTAGACCTTCTTGATGCTGTCGCGGCTGCTGCGCTCGGCGCGGGCGTCGGTGACCCCGAGCAGCGCGTCCGAGGCCTCGTCCGAGCGGCTGGTCAGGTAGGCGCCGAAGTCGTTGCCGCCCTGGGCGCGGAAGTCGCCGTAGAAGGGCTCGAGGGCGTTGGAGAAGTCGTCCAGCAGGCTGTCGATCGCGGACGGGATGATGCCCGGCTTGATCTTCTTGACGGCGGCGAAGCCGGTCTTCACGACCGCGCCGGAGACCCCGCCCTTGTCGGCGACCTCGGCGTCCACGAGCTCCGCGAAGTCGGAGACCACGGTGGGGCGACGGCTCGAGTCAAGCAGGATTTCCTTGAGGGTGTCAGCCACGAATCTGTCCTTGTCGTCGAAAAGGGGTAACCAAGTATGTGGTGCCGGACCGGCACCCGGCGCGCGAGTGTTGGGGGGACCGCGCGTGCTGCTTAGAGTAATACAAGATCAACTTCACTCACCCGTGCGGAGCCCGTTACTCAGAGCTTCAGGGCAGCGATAGCCTTTTTCGCCACTGTGCGTGCTTTGATGCTCTGCTTTTGGTTGCTCGTCACGATGACGGCGGCCTCGCCCTTCGCGACGGCGTAGACCACCCCGTCGCCGGCCGGCTGATAGCCGCCCTTCCACCCCGCCGGTTCCGTCGCCGGATTCGACGTGTCGACCGGCGCGGCCTTGTTGACCAGCGCCGTAGCGACGTCGCTCTTGCCCACGTACACCCGCACGGTCAGCTGGAGACTGCCGTCCGGGCGGTAGAAGAAGCACGTCGGATGCGGCTCGTCGTCGGACACGCTCACCTTGGTGACGTGCTGTCCGTTCGCGTCCTGCACCGTCTCGTTCGACAGGTACGGGCACTCCGCGGTGCGCACGGGCTGCGGATCGGGCGGCAGCCCCGCCGACGCCGACGCGGAACTAGCCGGCGCCGAAGACGGGGTCTCCTTCGCCGGGCTCGACGGAGTGCAGCCGGCGAGCAGGACCAGGGCTGGGGCGAGAACGAGAAGTCGGCGCATGGCGGGCACAGTCAACCATGCCCGGTGAAGTCCGTGCGAAGGCGGCGCGTGCGACGATGGCGGCGGATTCCGCTCAGCCCGGGGAGGTCGCGGACGTGCTCACGCCCGAGCAGTATTTGCAGGTGGTCGCCGAACGCGTGGTGCGCAGCGGCGGCAGGCTCAACACCGTCCAGATCGGACCGGTGACGTGCGCGGTCGGCCTGTTCACCGAGTCGATCATGCTGTCCACGATGAACTACTGCGTGGTCGCCGGGGCGTATCCGAACATCGACGCGGCGACGCTGCAGCAGTTCACCGGCATGGCCACCCAGCACGCCCGAGCCAACGTGCAGGGCACGATCGGCTGGACCGCGGCGTCGGTGGTGATCTGCGGGCTCGTCGGCCACGTGCACCCGGACGCCGCGCAGTTGGCGAGCGCGAAGACGAGCAACCAGTTCGGCGGCGAAACCCGGATGGTCGCGGTGGATCCGCACGCGGGCATGACCTACGCGTTCACCGGAGGGAAGCTCTGGGGCGCGGCGATGCACGGCGCGATCAACGCGAAGCTGACGTTCTGCTTCCCGCAGCCGGGCGAGGCTTTCCAGCAGGTGCAGTGGCAGCAGCAACAGGCCGCTTACCAGCAGCCTCCGCAATCGGGTCCCGGCGGTTTCCCCGGGCAGATCCCGCAGGGGCCGATGCCGCAGACTTCTCCCCCGCCCGCCGCGGGGCCGGCCGGGCCGCAGCCGCCGCACTACCCGCCGCCGGGGCAACCGCCGTACGGTCGGTGACATGGTTTCGTTGCGCGGCTGGCAGTCGTTTCCCGAACAGCTCCCGGAATTCGATCCGGACCACACACCGGAAACACCGGAGGAGCTGTTCCTCGCCTGGCTGACCGAAGCGGGCGAGCACGTGCTGGCCCCGCACGCCGTCACTCTGTCCACAGTGGACGCCGACGGGGCTCCGGACGCTCGCGTGGTGATCCTGAAGAACGTCGACGAGGACGGCTGGGCGGTCGCGACCAGTTCGGAGAGTCCCAAGGGCCAGCAGCTGGCGGCGAACCCGCGCGCGGCGTTGACGTTCTTCTGGCCCGGCCGCGGACGTCAGGTCCGGGTGCGCGGCTTGGTGGTCCCGGCCGCGCCCGAGGTGTCCGCCGACGACTTCCTCGCCCGGCCGCCCGCGTCGCGGGCCGAGGCGTACGTCGGGCATCAGTCGGAGGTGCTGTCCGATCCGGAGAAGCTCGTCGAAGCAGCCGCGGCGGCCGCGGATTGGGTAGCGGAAAACCCGGACGTGGCACCGGAAACGTGGACGCGCTACCTGATCCAGCCGGAATCGGTGGAGTTCTGGCAGGCCTCGCACGACCGGCGGCACCTCCGGGTCCGCTACCGCCGCGAACCCGCGGGCTGGGTACGCGAACGCCTCTGGCCCTAGCCGAGCCGCGAGTTGGCGCGCAGCTTGGAGATCGCGCCGACGGTGGCGTAACCACGCCATTCCAGCGCGGCCGCCGGGGAGAAGCTGGCGAAGTCGACCGTCCAGCCGCCGTCGGGCTGCTGGCCCTGTTCCAGCCGGGTCAGGTCCGCCTCGATCGCTTCCGCGGTGAACAGCCGCCGCGACGGTCCCGGCACCGGGCTGAAGTCCAGCGGACGCAGCACCTCGCCCTCGGAACCGCCCTGTACCGGCACGATTCCGCTCTCCGGCAAGAACTTCCCCAGCTTCGTCAGGAGTTCGCCCGCTTCCGGATACCGCTCGTACCCAGCGTCGAGCAGGTGGATCGCGAAGCTCAATTCGATGACGTGCGGCATCTCCTCAAGCTCCCGGATCGCCCGCAGGCACCTCTCGGTCGCCCGCGCGAGCCACGGATGCGCCGCGACCGCCTCGTCGTGTTCGGCGACCCGCCACGCGGCCGAAGTAACGAACGCGGTGCTCTGCAACGAGAACACCGTCGGATCGGCTCCGGTCCAAAAGGGAGCGCACGCGGTCGGGTCGGCGACCGGGAACGCGAACGGCAGCCCGCCGTCCGGGAACGCCACCGATTCCAGCCAGTCGCACAACTGCACTGCGTGCGGCGTGGTCACCGGTGCGACGTCGGCGAACATCTCGAACACGTGCAGCGCGCCGCCCGGCTGGCTTTCCGGCGCGCGCAGGTCCGGTTCCAGGCCCCAGCCGTAGCCGCCGTCCGGATTCCGGTAGGCCGCGACCGCGGCGAGCACCTCGTCTGCCCGCCCGTCTCCGTTCAGCAGCTCGAACCGCCGCTGGTCCAGCAACCTGCCGTGCCCGGCGAGGAACGGGGCGACGGCTTCCAGTTTCACAGTCACCCGGAGACCGTCGCACGAGCCCGGCGCGCGGGTCTTGAACGAATCGGCCACCAGCCCGAAAGAGCGGATTACTGGGGCTTGGGCGATCGCCGTGGCACGATTCGGAAGTGACCAGCAAACCGGACGACGCGCAGCGATTGGCCGATCTCGCACGGTTGCGCCGGGTGCGCGACCGGATCGACCGCGAGTACGCGCGTCCCCTGGACGTCGAGGCGCTCGCGCGGAGCGTCAACGTGTCCGCCGGGCATCTGAGCCGGCAGTTCCGCGCCGCTTACGGAGAGTCGCCGTACTCGTATTTGATGACCCGCCGCATCGAGCGCGCGATGGCGTTGCTGCGGCGAGGCGACCTGAGCGTCACCGAGGTGTGTTTCGAGGTCGGGTTCTCGTCGCTCGGGACGTTCAGCACGCGCTTCACCGAGCTGGTCGGGAAGCCGCCAAGCGTTTACCGCCAGGAGGAGACCGGGGCGACCGAGGGCATGGCTCCGTGCGTCGCCAAACAGGTCACGCGACCGATCAGGAATCGAGAAGCACCCCGCTCGGCGCGAACCTAGTGTGATCGGCATGGACATGACGATTCACGCGAGCTTCCTCCCGCACACCGATCCGGAAGCGACACTGACCTTCTACCGCGACGTCCTCGGCTTCGAGGTGCGCAACAACGTCAAATACGGGGACATGGCCTGGATTACCGTCGGCCCGCCCGGACAGCCGGACACCTCTCTCGTGCTGCAGCCGGTCGCCGCGTTTCCCGGCCTCACCGACGACGAACGCCGGATGATCACCGAAATGATGGCCAAGGGCACCTACGCCGCGCTGAACCTGGCCACCAAGGATGTCGACGCGACCTTCAACCGGTTGCAGGCCAGCGACGCCGAGGTCGTGCAGGAGCCCACCGACCAGCCCTACGGCGTTCGCGACTGCTCGTTCCGCGATCCCGCAGGCAACCTGATCCGCATCCAGCAAGCGAGCTGAAGAAGTCCGAGCCGGACATCTGGGGAAGAAACAGGGAGAGACGATGACCAAGGCCAAGGGGAAGCCCACGCGGGAGCACGCCGCGGACAGCCATGACCTGATCCGCGTGCAGGGCGCCCGCGTGAACAACCTCAAGGACGTCAGCGTCGAACTCCCGAAGCGCCGGCTGACGGTGTTCACCGGGGTGTCCGGCTCGGGCAAGAGCTCGCTGGTGTTCAGCACGATCGCGGCCGAATCGCAGCGGCTGATCAACGAGACCTACAGCAGTTTCGTGCAGGGTTTCATGCCGACGCTCGCCCGGCCCGAGGTCGACGTGCTCGACGGCCTGACCACCGCGATCATCGTCGACCAGCAGCGGATGGGGGCCGATCCGCGCTCGACGGTCGGCACCGCCACCGACGCCAACGCGATGCTGCGGATCCTGTTCAGCAGGCTCGCCGTGCCGCACATCGGCTCGTCGCAGGCGTTCTCGTTCAACGTCGCCTCGATCAGCGGCGCGGGCGCGGTCACCGTGCGGCGCGCCGGGAAGGAGGTCAAGGAGCGGCGCAGCTTCAGCGTCACCGGCGGCATGTGCCCGCGCTGCGAGGGCCGCGGTTCGATCAACGACATCGACCTTTCCCAGCTGTACGACGACACGAAGTCGCTCGCCGAGGGCGCGCTGACCATCCCCGGCTACACCCCGGGCGGCTGGAACTACCGGCTCTACACCGGATCCGGACTGGTCGATCCGGACAAGCCGATCCGCAAGTACACGAAGCGCGAGTTGCAGGACTTCCTGTACAAGGAACCGACGCGGATGAAGATCGAAGGCATCAACATGACCTACGAGGGTCTGGTGCCGAGGATCCAGAAGTCGTATCTGTCCAAGGACGTCGAGGCGATGCAGCCGCACATCCGCGCGTTCGTGGACCGCGCGGTCACCTTCGCGACGTGCCCGGAGTGCGACGGGACGCGGCTGAGCGAACTGGCGCGGTCGGCCAAGATCGACGGGATGAGCATCGCCGACGTGTGCGCGATGCAGATCAGCGACCTCGCCGACTGGGTCGGGAAGCTGTCCGACCCGTCGGTCGCGCCGTTGCTCAAGTCGCTGCACGAAACGCTCGAATCGTTCGTGGAGATCGGTCTCGGCTATCTGTCGCTGGACCGGCCGGCGGGCACGCTGTCCGGCGGCGAGGCGCAGCGGGTGAAGATGGTCCGGCACCTCGGCTCGTCGCTCACCGACGTCACGTATGTCTTCGACGAGCCCACCATCGGCCTGCACCCGCACGACATCCAGCGGATGAACGACCTGCTGCTCCGCTTGCGGGACAAGGGAAACACCGTCCTCGTCGTCGAGCACAAGCCGGAGGCGATCGCGATCGCCGACCACGTGGTCGACCTCGGGCCGGGCGCGGGCACGAACGGCGGCACAGTGTGTTTCGAGGGCACTGTGGACGGTCTGCGCGCGAGCAAGACGTTGACCGGCAAGCATTTGGACGACCGGGCTTCGCTCAAGCCGTCGGTGCGGGAGCGCACGGGCGTGCTGGAAATCCGCGGCGCGAACACGCACAACCTGCAAGACGTGGACGTCGACATCCCGCTCGGCGTGCTGTGCGTGATCACCGGGGTCGCCGGATCGGGCAAGAGCTCGCTGATCCACGGGTCGATCCGGGAATCCGACGACGTCGTTTCGGTCGACCAGGCCCCGATCCGCGGTTCGCGGCGGAGCAACCCGGCGACTTACACCGGGCTGCTCGAACCGATCCGCAAGGCCTTCGCCAAGGCCAACAACGTGAAGCCCGCGCTGTTCAGCGCCAACTCCGAGGGCGCGTGCCCGAACTGCAACGGCAACGGCGTCATCTACACCGATCTCGGGATGATGGCCGGGGTGGCCACCACCTGCGAGGTCTGCGAGGGCAAGCGGTTCGACGCCTCGGTGCTGGAGTACCGCTTCGGCGGCCGCGACATCAGCGAGGTGCTCGCGATGTCGGTCGCGCAGGCCACCGCGTTCTTCGCCGACGGCGACGCGAAAACCCCGGCGGCGCACCGGATTCTCGAGCGGATGGAACAGGTCGGGCTCGGCTACCTGACCCTCGGCCAGCCGCTGACCACGCTGTCCGGCGGCGAACGGCAGCGGCTGAAGCTGGCCACGCACATGGGCTCGAACGGCGGCGTGTACATCCTCGACGAGCCGACCACCGGCCTGCACCTCGCCGACGTGGAACAGTTGCTCGGGCTGCTGGACCACCTGGTCGAATCGGGCAAGTCGGTGATCGTCATCGAGCACCACCAGGCCGTGATGGCGCACGCCGACTGGATCGTCGACCTCGGTCCCGGTGCCGGGCACGACGGCGGCCAGGTGGTCTTCGAGGGGACGCCCGCCGAACTGGTGAAGAAGAAGCGGACGCTGACCGGAAAGCACCTGGCCGCCTACGTCGGCTAGTGCAGCGGCGGCCGCCGGTCCGTCCAGGGCAGCGCCTGCTCCAGGGTGCGGGAGACCTGCAACAGCAGGTCCTCCCGCCAGGGCGCGGCGACCAACTGGACGCCGACCGGCAGGCCGCTGGCCTCGTCGTGGTGCAGCGGGAGGGAGATCGCCGGCTGGCCGGTCACGTTGAACAGCGACGTGAAGACGCCCATCGGGTACGCGGCCGCCACCGGATTTCCGCTCTCTCGCCACGCGCCGATCTTCGGCGGGAGACCCGCCATGGTCGGCGTGACCAGCAAGTCGAAGTTGTCGACGAAGGCTTCGACAATCCGGCGGGAGAACACCTGGGTCTGGTGCACGCTTTCCGCGTAAGTCCAGGAATCGGCCGACTTCGCGGCTTCGCGCTGGGCCCGGTTGTGCGGTTCGATGCGGTCCGGGTCGACCACCGGGACGCCTGCGCTGGCGACGTTCCAGACCTTCAGGAACGTCGAGAGCAGTTCCTCGGACTTCGGCAGCGGAAGCGGTTTGTCGACGATCTGGTGTCCGGCTTCTTCCAGCGCGCGAAGGGTTTTCCCGACCGCGGTCAGGCAAGCCGGGTCGACGGTGATGCCGTCGATCAGCGAGGCCGTGAGGACACCGATCCGCAGGCCAGGCGGCGCTTCGACGGCCAGTGCGCCGGCGAGCGACCGCGTGGGCGTCGGCTGCGACCACCACGCGCCCGGGTCGTGCCGGGTGAGGACGTCCAGCGCGGCCGCGGTGTCGGCCAGCGTGCGGCTGACGACGCCGCTCGTCGCGAAGCCCTCGACCTCCACCACGGCGTTCGTCACCAGACCGCGGGTCGACTTGAGCCCGACGAGACCGGTGCACGACGCCGGGATGCGGATCGATCCGCCGCCGTCCTCCGCGTGCGCGACCGGGGCCATTCCGGCGATGACGGCGACCCCCGCGCCGCTCGACGAACCGCCCGGCGTGCGATCCGGGTCCCACGGATTGCGCGAGATGCCCTGCGCCTCGCTTTCGGTGAACGGCACCGCGCCGAACTCCGATGTCGTGGTCTTGCCGAGCGGGAGGAAGCCCGCTTCGGTGAACCGCCGCACGATCGGGTCGGATTTCGGCTGCGGGGAACGGTCGGTGGCCAGCGAGCCGTACGTGGTCGGCCAGCCTTGGACGTGGACGAGGTCCTTGATCGGCAGCGGAACCCCGTGGAACGGCGGCAGTTCCTCCGGCGAGCACCGCAGCACGGCGTCGGCGGCGGCCTTCGCGGCAGTGCGGACCTCGTCGTCGGCGCGGAAGCAGAAGGCGTTGAACTTCGGATCCAACTCGGCGATGCGGTCGAGGTAGCAGTCGGCGGCCTCGACCGGGCTCACCTCCTTCGCGCGGATGGCGGCGGCGAGTTCAACAGCGGAATTGATCATCACGGATCCCCTTTCCGGTACCCGTTCAGCCTGGTCGGGGCGGTGGCGGCCGGTCTTGGAGAAATGTCGCGCCGCCGGATCTGGCTACGATGGCGGTATGCCACCAGCCGAGTGGGCGCGCGACGGGGCAGCGGTCTGGGGAATCACCGTGCCGTCCCGGCCGCTCCGGCTGCCCGGGGTGCAGATGGCCGGATTCGTCGGCGACACCGTTGATCTGATCGACCTGACAGTGGTCCCGTATCCAGCGGTCACGATGTTCGTCAATCTCCGCGAAGGGCTGTTCGTCAACGGGGTCGCGCGAGACAGCGCCGTCACCGGCATCGCGCCGCGAGAGATGCGCGTGCGCGGGCAGAACATCGAATGCGTACAGATCCGGCTGTCCCCCGAGGTCGCGCACGCGGTGCTGGGGATGGATCTGACCGGCGAGATCGTCCCGCTCGAGGACGTCTGGCCTGCTGGGCTGCCCGACCGGCTGCGCGCGCTCGACTCCTGGAACGACCGGTTCGCGCTGGTGGAAGCCACGCTGGGCAAGCGGTACGAGGCCGGTCGCGCGGTCGATCCGGAGGTCGCCTTCGCCTGGCAGCGGATGGACGCGCACCACGGCCGGGTGCGGATCGAGCAACTGGCCGACGAGACCGGGTGGAGCCGGAAACGGCTGTGGTCACGGTTCCGCGGCCAGCTCGGGCTCAGCCCGAAACGCGCCGCGCAGCTGGTCCGGTTCGACCACGCGGTGCACCGGCTCGCCGCCGGGGAAAGCCCCGCTTCGGTGGCCGCCGAGAGCGGCTACGTCGACCAGTCCCACCTGCACCACGAGGTCAAAGCCTTCGCCGGAGTCACCCCCTCCGCCGCCGCGAACGCGCCGTGGCTCGCGGTCGACGAGGTCGCCTGGTCTCGCCCCCACTGCGCGAACGGGTGATCGCAGTAGGCATGATCGCGGGGTGACTTCCATCCGGCCCCCCGCTGTCGCGCTGCGCCGGTGGCTTGACGACGCCGGCACCCGCCGTCCGGCAGTGTTCGCGCTGGTCCTCGCCTCAGTGGCGGTGGCGGCGACGATTCTGTGGCTCGTCTGCACGATGTGGCCGCTCGACCTGGAGATCTACCGCTCCGGCGCGCGGGCGCTGGCCCAGGGCGAGGACGTTTACGGCCCGCTCCCGCCGACCCGCGCCGGGCTGATCCTGCCCTTCATCTACCCGCCGTTCGCGGCTGTCGTGTTCCTGATCTTCGCCGCGATGCCGCTGCCGCTGGGCGCGATGCTGATGCTCGCCGTCTCGCTGACCTGCCTGTGCGGGACCGTCTACGTCGTGGTCCGGCCGCATGCCAGGCGCCGGACCGCCTTGCTGGCCGCACTCGTGATCGGTGCCGGTTCGCTGGCCTTCGAACCGGTCCGCGAGACGTTGTGGTTCGGGCAGATCAATCTGCTGCTGATGGCGCTCGTGGTGATCGACTGTCTCGGCCCCCGGACGCGGCTGCCCCGCGGCGTCCTGCTGGGCCTCGCCGCCGCCATGAAGATCACCCCGGCCGGGTTCCTGCTGTTCTTCCTGCTGAAAAAGGACTTCCGGGCGGCACTGACCACGGTGGTCACCTTCGTGCTCGCCGGAGCGGCCGGGTTCGTGATCGCGCCGGAAGCGTCGATGAAGTACTGGTTCGGCGGCGGATTAACCGGTGCGTCCGGGATGAGCGGATCGATTTTCGCGACGAACCAGACCATCCAGGGCGCGGTGCACCGGTTCGGGCTCCCGGAAACGCCGACGCTGATCCTGGTCGCGGTGCTGACCCTGGCCGCGCTCGCGCTGACCGTTCCGGCGATGCTGCGCGCCGACCCGCCGATGGCGTTCCTGCTCAACACGGCGGCGATCCTGGTGTGTTCGCCGATTTCGTGGTCGCACCACTGGGTGTGGATCGTGCCCGCGATCGTGCTGTTCGCCGCTCGCGCGCACACCCGGATCGCCGTTGCCGGATTGGCTGCCGTGGCGGCGATTTTCGTGATCGCCCCGCATTCGTGGCTGCCGAAGAACGGGTACCTGGAGCTGTCCTGGGGGCCGGTCGAGCACGTGATCGGGAACAGCTATTTGCTGCTGGCACTGGGTTTCCTGGGCTGGCAGTGCTACTCGACGCGCCGTCAAACCGCCGCGGTCTGAGCCAGCAACGGCTCCGGCAACGGGTCAGCGTGGATTACGTGCAAGGTGCTGACCGCCCGGGTGAGCGCGACGTACAACCGTTGCAGCCCACGCTCTTCCGCCGCCACGATGCGCGCTGGTTCGACCACCAAGACCGTGTCGTACTCCAGCCCCTTCGCCAAACTCACCGGTGCCACCGTGATCCGGGCCGTGCCCTCGGTACCCAGCACCGTGTGGTCCAGCCCGCGCTCGGCCAAGGCACGGCTCAGTTCGGGGATCTCCGCGTCCGCAGCCAGCAGCCCGATCGACCCTTCGTGCGCTAACGCCCTCGCACAAGCATCAACCGCCGCGGCGAGCGTCTCGCCCGTTTCGGTCAGGTGCAGGGCATCCGCGGAATGCCGGAACGACGTGGGACTCCGCAGCTCCGGCGCGATGTGCGGGAGCAGCCGAGCCGCGAAGTCGAGAACATCCGCCGGAACGCGGTAGCCGTGCGTGAGTTCTTCGATCCGCCCGTCGGGCCGGTCAAGGTGAGTCAGCACGGTCGTCCAATCGCGGACCGCGGAAGGACTGGTCGCCTGCGCGACGTCGCCGAGCACCGTGCACGCACCGGCCAACCTGCGCGCGATCGCCCGCAGCTGCATCGGGCTGAGGTCTTGCGCCTCGTCGACCACGACGTGCCCGAGCTTCGCGGGCCGCTCGATCAACGCCGCGACCTCGTCCAGCAACGCGAGATCGAGCGTCGACCAGGTCATCGCCTTACGACTGCGCGGTCGCGGACGGATGAGCGCTTCCTGTTCCTCAGCAGTGAGAATCCCGTCGGCCGCTTCGGCGAGAAGTGCTTCGTCAGTAAGCAAGTCGTAGACCAACCGCGCAGGCTCGACGGCAGGCCACATGTCCCGGACCGCCTTGGTGATCGCGGCATTGCGGCGAAGCTGATGCAGGGTCGCGCTCGTGCCGCCGGACCGCTCCATCTCGCGCAGGACCCGGTGCGCGAGCCGCTGCGCCAGCAATTCGCGGCCGGCGCTGTAATCCGCGCCGCGGCTGAGGATTTCCGTGAGTTCCTCGGCGATGTCCTCGGGATACAACCGCCAGGTCCGGTGCTGGTACTTCACCTCGATCGTGCGGTCGACCGGCTGGATCCGCGCCCACAGTTGTCTCCGGACGACCTCCGCCATCCGGACGTCCCCCTTGATGCGCGCCGTCCGCGGATCGTCGACGCACTCGGCCGGCCGTCCCGCCCCGGTCAATTCGTCAATCGTGGCTTGGGAAACCGCGACCTCGCCGAGCGCCGGAAGCACCCCCGCGATGTAGGCGAGAAACGACCGGTTCGGCCCGATCACCGCGACCCCGCCGGCCTTCTGCAGCCGCGTCCGCTCGGTGTAGAGCAGATACGCCAGCCGATGCAGCCCCACCGCGGTCTTGCCGGTCCCCGGTGCGCCCTGAACGCAGATCGTCCGATCGACCGGCGCGCGAACGAGCCGCATCTGATCCGGCTGGATCGTCGCGACGATGTCCCGCATCGGCCCCTGCCGCGGCCGCTCGATTTCCGCGGTGAGCAGCCGATTCGCCGACGAACCGGGCCGATCGAGCGGTTCGTCCTCGTACGCGCTGAGCACTCCCGCCTGGTCGAACCCGTAGCGCCGCCGGACCCGCACACCCATCGGATGCTCGTGATCGGCTTCGTAAAACGCCCTCGCGAGCGGTGCCCGCCAATCGATCACCAGAGGTTCGCCGTCGTCGTCACGAATCCCTCTGCGCCCCAGGTAAACCAGGTCATGCTCAGGCGACCGAGTATGCGACCCGCGCGCGGCCTCGTAGACCTCGCCCGGCGGGTAGTCGAGGCGGCCGAAGAAGAGCGGCGCCTCGTCGATATCCGCTAGCTCCTCGGCGATCTCGATGCGAAACTGCCTGAGCACGTGGTTGAAGTACTTGTCGTCGACCGCGTCGCCCTCGCCCATCCCCGTCGCGATCGCGGTCTTGATCTCTGCCCGCATGCGGTCCAGCTCTGCGTGACAGGCCTGGAGATACTCGCGCTCCGCCCGGATCTCTGGTTCCACTCCCGCCCCCTGTTTCTTCACTAGGTTAAATATACAACCGAGTCAAGTTTTTATCCGGGTTCGGGTTCCGGCTAGGCTGACGCCCGTGTCAGGACTGCGCGAGCTCAAACGCCGCCGCACGAGGGAAGCCATCGCCTCGGCGGCGCTGCGGCTGTTTCGGGAATCCGGCTTCGACGGGGTGTCAGTAGCCGACATCGCCGCCGAGGCCGAGATCTCGAAGCCGACGCTGTTCGCGTACTTCCCGACCAAGGAAGACCTGGTCATCCACCAATTCGCCGACGACAACGGCCCCGCGGAAATCGTCCGCGCCCGGCCGCCGGAGACATCGGCCCTGTCCGCGCTGGAACGGTCCTTCCTGGACCGCCTGGCCGCCCGCGACCCGCTGACCGGCCTGAACGACTCGCCGGACGCGATCACGTGCCACACTCTGCTGTACTCAACGCCCGCTTTGCTGGCCCGGCTTGCCACGTACCTGCTGGAGAAGGAACAGCAACTGGTCGAGGAACTGCGGGCTTCGTGCGGGATTTCGGACGAGTTCACCGCGCGGTTGGCGGCTGCGCAGATCTTCGGGGCGCAGCGGATCTTGGGGTTTCACAATGCCCGGGAGATCCGCGGTGGGCGAAGCGCGGATGAGACTTACCCGGACGCGGTTGCGCGGGCGGAGGCGGCTTATCGGATGCTGCGGGAGGGGCTGTCTTCGCTGCTGTGACTCATTCAGCCCACAGCAGCGTCCTCACAATGGGCGGCCCGGGTCACCGTCCCCGCGCGTCAGTTCGATCGAGAGACCTGCGAAAGGGGCCAGGCCCCGCAAGGCCCGGCCCTTTCCGCATCTCACCCGAGCTCAGTTCTGGTCCGGGCTGTCGACCGGCACACCCTGGTACCCGGTCCCCTGGTCCTGCGCGTTCGGCTGGTCCACCGGAACGCCGTCGTAGCCGGTGCCCTGGTCCGCGGGCGGGTCGATCGGCACCCCGTTGTAGCCGGTGCCCCGTTCCTGCGGGTCCGGAGTGTTCTCGTCCTTGGGCGGGGTGGTGTGCAGCTTGAGACCGTCCTTCTCGCAGCGGATCTCGTGCGTGCCCTCCGCACCGGTGTCGGTCAGGCACTGCCAGCCCTGCACGGTCAGCATGTAGTTGGATCCGACGGCCTTGTCGATATTGTCGAAGTATTCGGTAATAACGTTGAACGCTTCGGTGCATCCGACCGTACCGGCCTTGGTTGCGTCCGCGATCAAATCAACCTTGCGCGGTCCGACAGTTCCACCGTGCGCACTGCAATTAACATCCCTCGCACTGGCTCCGCCACCACCGCTGCCGCCCTTTTTCACCGGCGTCTCCGGCTGCTGGACCTGGCTCTTCGCCGCGACATTGACCGGGGCGGATTGGTTGCTCGCCGGGGCTGCCGAATTCTGGCCAGAGCACGCGGAAAGCAGTGCGACCGCACCGAGGGCCGCTCCGACGGTGGCCAATTTGACAGTCTTCATGAGCATTTCAATTCTCCCCTGACCAGCTCTTGGCTTTCCCTTTGCCTCTAGAGACGCACACCGCCGGAGAGGGTTGCGAAGAAATTCCGCGGACTTGTCCGGGAAAGAGCCTCAGCCCCAAAACCGCACTTCGGGGTACCGCGGCGATGGCCCGTCCAGCAGTCGCTGGTGCACTCCGCGCAGGTGCTGGTCGAGGAACGCGGTCAGATACGCCTCGCTGACCCGGATCGCTCGCAGCGGATCGATCTTCAACCCCGGTATCGGCACCCCAGCCTGCTGAACGAGCAGCAGTTCATCGGTGAACATGCTGTGCTCGCCGTCGTTGACGGTGATCCACCGCTTCCACCCGGTCATCTCGCGCCACGCCGAGTCCCACGACGGATCCACTGTCCCGCCCGGCTCGTGCACCGGCGCCCCGAACTGCAGAAACGGCCGATCCAGCCCGGTCACCGGGAGGTAGTACATGCCGTCCAGCATCGCGCCGGCGCGGATCCGCCGGTCGGCCAGCATCGCCGGCGCCGTGCTGGCTCCGCCGATCGAATGCCCGATCATCGCGATCCGGCGCGCGTCGATCAGCCGCCCGCCGCCCCACACGGGACGCCGCCCAATCAACTGCTCAAGTACGAACGACACATCCGCGGCCCGGGTTTGGACGAGCTTTTTCCAGTCCTGGATCTGACAGGCCACGCATTCCGTCGTATGCCCATCCGGGAAGGTGATCGCCGTCGACTCGTAGTTGTGGCCGATCCCCGCCACGACGTATCCGCGGCTGGCCAGTTCCTCCGCCAGCGACGACAACGTCGCGCGCGGCAACGTGAACCCCGGCGAGAGCACCACCAGCGGCATCCGCCGGAACTGGGGTAGAGCGTCCACAGTGGAATGCGTCCGCACCTTCGTCAGCACATCCTCAGGCACTGACTTGTCGCCCAGCTCCCGCACCATCAGCTCCGACTCGCGCTGAGTGAGGTACTGCGTGGCCCGCCATCCCGGATACTGCGCCGGATACCACAGCGTCACCATCATTTCCCGCCGCTGCGAAGGAACCCACGGATCCGCGCGGGAAATGTCGGTGAAGTGGAAGGTCTTAGTACCGACCGGGCTTGCCCCGCCAGGTGCTGGCAACGCCAAGCGCGGCGCCGCCTGCGCTGTCCCTGCCCCGACCACGACGAGCATCGCCGCGATGACCGCTATTACGCGTAGTCTCATGACCTCAGCTTGGAGCCGCACGGCACCCGGCAGCATCGGTGATGTCCCGGATGAGCCCCCGATGTCGAAGTCATCTTCCTGGACGATAGCCACCTGACCCCGGTCGCACTTCCTGATCATTAGGCTGGCGTCACCGGATGCCACGCCAAGGAGAAACCCGCGATGCGCAAGCGAAAAACGCTGCCCAAGAACTTCAGCGAAATGCTGGCCTCCGCGTCGCTCGCCGAACTCCAGGCAGTGTTCGAACGCACCGAGGTGGACGCCCGCGGCGGCTACGGCAAGGAAACGGCGATCGGCTTCCTCGACTGTCCGGACGAACTCATCGTCTGGCTAGTCGGCCAAGGCCTCGACGTCGACGCGGCCAACCAGTACGGCGAGACTCCATTGTGGACTCGCGCCGCGAGAGGCGCGGCAGCACAAATCCCGCTGTTGCTTTCGCTCGGCGCGGACATCGAACGGCCACGTGCCCACAGCGGCACCCCACTGCACGGCGCGGCCAGCAGGCAGCGATCGGAGACCGTGCGCGTCCTGATCGAACACGGCGCGAATGTCCACGCCACGATCGATGGCAAGCCAGGCCTCACCCCGCTCCTGCACGGCCTTCGACTCACCGAGAACATCGGGATCGCCGGCATGGCCGAATCCGCCGCGCTGCTGCTCGAAGCCGGCGCTCCCGTGCCGGACGAGGCGCGAGATCTGGTCCGTCGGATCGGTGCCAGTTTCGAGTTCCACCGCACGAATTTCAGCCACGATCTCCTCGACGCGACCGACGCCGGACTGCACGAGCTGTACCGCTTGTTCGACGTCGAACCGGTCCCGCCGCGGCTGATCCACGACGGAATCTCTCCGATCGCGGTGCCCGCCGGAACCTGGCAGAAGCAGCACGCCCACCTGTGGGAACTGCTCGTACCGTCCTCGGGCGCGGCGAAAACCATGCAGGGAGAAGCAATTCGCGTCTCCGGCAAGGTCGCTCGCGAAATCCTCGACAACGGCAGCGGCAACTGGGACCGTTCCTTCCGCGCGATGACCGACGCGCTCCCCGGTTACTTCGCGTCGGGCACCCCGCTGCCCGACGCCGAACTCCAGGAAGCACAGGCTCTCGCCAAGCGCACCCGCTCCGGCAACGGCGACGATGAAGAACTGGCACGGCTTTCCGAACTCGCCGTCGCGTGGGTCCGGCTCAACGCGACGCCACTGCCGATGGCTCCACCCACCTACAACCGTTAACCGGACAGCACCGCGCCCAATTGGTTGGCCAGCCACCGTTCGAAGTCAGCCGGCGTCCATCCGCAGCGCCGCACGAGCCGGTCGTACACCTCGGGCGCGGTCAGCGTCCAGACGGCGTCGACCGCCTCGTTGAATTTGCCCGACGGCAGATGCCCGCGTTCCGCGAGGCCGCGCAGGCTGTTTGTGTTGCCCTTCCTGCGTTCGGAGTCGATGGTCGCCACAAAGGCCTCCAGCACCTTGTCGCCACCGGGCCCGTGCGCGACCAGCACACCGAGCAGCGGCCCGACCCGATCGGAGATCGCGCGCACCCAAGCGGCGTACGCGGCCGCATAGGACGGCACGTCAGTCGCGTCGGCCACCTGGCGAAACTCGGGACGTTCGCTCATCGGCGTCTGGTCCTCGTCGCCGGCGAGCATCACGTCGTAAACCGCCTTGATGACCTCAGCTTTGCCGCCGACGGAGTTGTACACCGTCTGCGGACTGACCCCCGCTGCCTCGGCAAGGCCGGTGATCGTCATGCCCGCGTAGCCGCCACCGCCGAGGAGCAAGCCACGCGCCGTCCGCACGATGTGCGCGCGCGTGGCCCGGGCCTTCTCCTCTCGCTGCGGGGCACTGTATTGCCTTGCCACAGCCCTCCCAATCCGCTAGATTCGCATTCCACTGGATTTGGATTCCAGTCAAGTTCGAAGAGGAGCATAGCCGTGACCAACCCCGCACGCACCGCCGCCCTTGCCGTGTTCGACGCGATCAACACCGGAGAACTCTCCGTCCTGGACGATCTGGTCACCCCGGACTTCGTCGACCACGGGTCCCCGTTCCCGCTGCCGCCCGGACCCGCGGGCTACCGGCAGATCCTCACCTTCGTGCACCACGTGCTGAACATCAGATACGCCGTCGACGACGTCTTCGACACTGACGACCGCGTCGTGGTCCGCGCGACTGCCACCGGAACCGGGGTGGATGCGGTGCACGGCACGGGCACCGGCGGCAAGCCGTACCAGATGACCACGGTGCACATTTACCGCACCGAAGGCGGTTTGCTCGCCGAGCACTGGGGCGTCCGAGACGAACTCGGCGCCCGCATCCAACTCGGCGCGCTCCCCGCTCCCGACGCGGCCGCCTTCGCTCCGCAAAGCGCCTGATCAGGCTGATTCCTTTGCGGACAGTCCAAGACTTCGCACCATCCGATACCGTCGGAACCCGCTGCCGCGCACTCCCGGAAAGTCCTGCACCTTCTGCCATCCGTCGGACACGCCGACGGTCCCCCTGCCGGACCGCGCCAACGCGTCGCGATGCGACTGTTCGTCGGTCCACTCCGCATAATTGAGCACTCGGGTCCCGTCGGCGCTGACATGGAAATGCCCGGAGATCCCGCCCGGCGCGAGCGTCTCCTCACCGGCCAACGCGCCGAACACCGTGTCCACCCAACGACGCTGCCGCTGCGCATCCGCATCGTCGAACTCGACGCTCACCACGACAATGCACCCTGGAACCGTTGTGTTGTCCCGATTTCCGCTGCGATACAACCGATATTCCATCGGATCGCCACCGGAGACTCCGCGGACGAACCCGGGATCAGCTGCGTTCTCCGCCCACTGGGTGTAGACCAGCGACGCTTCACCCTCGGTACTGGCCAGCACATGGAACGAGATCAGACCCGCGGGCCACGGCTCTTTCTCCAGCCGTGCCAGGACTTCCGCCGCCTCGACGGTCGTTTCGGCAACCAGCGCAGCGGCGAAGTCCGTGCGCGCGAAGTCAGGCCGGTTGATAGTCATTGAATGTCCCTCCGAGATCAGCGATGACTATCGAAGGATGGAACTTCAAGAGAAGTTGAAGTCAAGCCAGCAGCCCGGCTCTCGTTACGCTGACCGTCACGAAGGCAGGTGTTCTTTGATGATTTCCAAGCAGGCTGTCTCGCAGCGTCGGCGCTGCTGACGGCCGGGTGCAGCACCGCGGTCGCGGGCAAAGCGCCGCCGGCCGACTCACCGGAAGCGAAGCAAGCCGCGCTCAACCACGTATTCGGGGAAGCGATCTTCAAGATCATCGACCGGTTGAAGCAGCTCCCCCTGACGCACGAATCCCCGTCCGGCTTCGGCCGAACGGGGAGTGCGGGTGGACCTGAGGGGAATCGAACCCCTGACCCCCGCCTTGCAAAGGCGGTGCTCTACCAATTGAGCTACAGGCCCGGTGCGGACCGAGGTCCGCGAAGTACTACGTCAGTTGCGCGACGCGTCCGCGGCCTTGGCCGGCGCGCTGCCGTTCGCCGACGGGGCGGCAGGCGTGGTGGCTTCCCGCCACAGGTCAGCCTCGGCCTTGGCCGCCTTGTTGCGCTTGACGACGAACAGGACGCCGCCCGCGACGACCGCGAGTGCCAACAGCTTCTTCACCTGAAGCCCCCTTCTGAGTGCTTGCGCTACCCCACGATGCTACCGGACCCGCCGAGCGTCCCGTCCAGCGGTTCCGTCTCTCTCGTTCCACGTGGAACACCGGGAATATCCGGAGCGAGCGGTCCGTTGGACCAGACGGCCACCGCGGCCGCGCATCATTCAGCCCTGCCGGTCCTTCTCTTCCCGGCAGGGCTGACTCGTCTTCACGAGCCGGGCCCTGGTACCCGCGAGACCGGATTCGACCAGGTCAGGTCGGTCGTTCTCCAGTCCGTACGTCACCTCGTACCACGGCCCCACCTGATTCCACGCCCAAGCACGGCGTCGCAGTTCCGCCGTGACCTCGTACTCCGCGGAGAACGCCGCGACGCACTCCGCCGAGGTCCAGTGCAACAGCCACGCCAGGTCCCGCGCGGGGTCGCCGAGCGACACGTCGGTCCAGTCGATCACTCCGCTCAGCTGGCCGTCCTGCTTCAGCACATGCTCCGGACCCAGATCAGCGTGGATGACGGTGTCTGCTGGATAGCTCCGGACCTCCGCCAGCAGCTCGCGTCCGCGATCGGCAAGCGGGCCGAGCAACGGCGGGACCGCGTCCAGCGCCAGGACCTCTGGTTCAGCACCGAGGTCCCGCGCCTTGGCCACGTCCGCACTGTGCAAAGCGCGGAGGAACCAGCCGAGCGCGCGACCGTCGTCAGCGGTCAGTTCACCCGGCTCGCCCGGCACCAGTTCGTGCCGGACGACCAACGGATCTTCCTGCCACACCAATGGAATCGGCACCGCCAACGGCAACTGCGGAGCCAGCCACGGCAACACCCGCGTCTCGCGGAGCAGCCACGCGCGCACCTCGTCCCGTTTTGGCCGTCGCTCGACCCACCGTCCGTCGACGAGAGTCGCGACGCTGTCCCAACCCTCGCCCAGTTCCTCGCCGCTCACGTCGGAAGCCCAGCCGCGAACGCGATCCCCGAAACCGGAACGCCGCTAAGGGAAAGCGCGTCGAGCAGGTCCGCGATCCGTCGCTGCTGCGCGGCAGTCGGCCGGAAATACATCGGCAGCTCCAACCGGTCCCGAAACGCCCCGGACTCCAGGTCGGCGATCACCGCCTCCCAACCGCCGAGACTGCGGTGCAACCACCATCCCCGACGCTGGACCACGACATCCTCGGATTCCTTCAGCACAGCCAAATCCGCCAGCGACCACAGCTGCGGACTGCTGCTCAGCACATCCCCCGCCAACCGGGCCACCCGTGAGTCTTCCCCGGCCATTTCCCGCAACAGCCAAGGCACTTCCGCGGCGACAGCTTTGCCGCGCAGCAACGACAATCCGGTCTTCTTCAACGCCAAGTCCGCACTCCGCGCCAGCTCGACGATCTCCGCACGGTCAACCTCAGCCCTGATCTCCGCGAGCCCGGCGTATGCACGAGCCCGTACCGCCGGCTTGGCGGCAGAACGCGCGACCGCGGCATAAACCTCGACCGGATCCCGGCCCATTTCCTGCCAGCGCAGCCGCGCCCACAGCCGCACCAGCACCGACCGGTCAACCAGAAGTTCTTCCACCGCAACGGGATCGAGCTGCGCCGCGGTCAGCTTCACCAACCCCAGCACCCGGCTTTCCGCGGACCGGCCGCGAAGCAACGTCTCGGCAATGACCTCCGGCGTCGCCGTCTCGGCAATCACCTGAATCAACTTCCGACGGACGACCTGATCCCGTTCCCGAGGCAGCAACCGGACCGCGTCCGCAGAGCCGAGCAGTCCGGTTTCGAAACTGTGCCGGAACGCCGACCGCCGTACGTCAAAGTCATCGAAGTTTCGCAAGCACGCCCACACCGACGTCTCATCATGCGCGGCGACCAGCGCCTGCAGATAGCGCGCATGCACCTGCGAACCCCGCCCGCGCTGCGAAATCCGCTGCAGCAACGGCACGATCCGCTCCGCTTGCGCCAACGTCGTTCGCCGCAGCACCTCTTCTTCGGCCATCTCGCGGACCACCTCCACATGGTCGGTAACCCGCACCGCCAGCGCCCGATCGCTCACCGCACCTTCCAAGGTGCACAACACGCGAACGGCCTGCTCCCGGAGACGACCGTCGGGATGCATCGAAGCCAGCGCCGCGACAACTGGCGTGGTGTTCCCCAGCTTCCAGTCCTTCGCCTGTCCCAGCAGAGGCACCGGATAGCGGGCCTGGCGGGCGTAGTGATCGATCCGCAGCAACTCGCGTGCAGTCGCCGACGCGAGCCAAGCCTCGGTCTCGGCCAGTTCAACCTGGCGACCCGCGACGAGGCTCAGCTGCTCACGGATCTGGGCTGGGGTTCGCATGCGGCTGATTCTGGCGAGAACACCGCCCGGCAGTCATCCGAAATACCCGAAAGGCCGGTCCGCTGCTGCGAACCGGCCTTCCGGGAAATGTGGGCCCACCAGGACTTGAACCTGGGACCTCTTCGTTATCAGCGAAGCGCTCTAACCGCCTGAGCTATGGGCCCGTCGAACGAGGAGAACTCTACCGGACTCCCCATCCGCCCTTGCAACCGGGTTACTCTCGCTCCGAGAGCGTGACCTCCAGGCCGCCCGCGAGGTCTGCCGACACGTTGTAGATGAAGGCGCTCACCGTGGCCAGCGCGGACACCAGGACGATGTTGATCGCCCCGAGGATGGCCGCGATGCCGAACACGCGACCGGCGCTGATCAGCGGTTCCGCGGACGCGTTCGCGCCCTCGCCGCCGACCAGGGACGAGTACGTGCCGTTCAGCTTGTCCCACACGCCCATGCCGTCGAGCACCGTGTAGAGCACGCCGACCGCGACCAGCCAGACGAAGAACATCGCCACGCCGAGCACCAGTGCCAGCTTCAGCACCGACCACGGGTCGAACCGTTTGATCTGCAGGCTCGCCCGCCGCGGGCCTCGGCCAGGACGGCGCAACGCGCTCGGCGTCGGCCGGGTGCGGCCCGCGGGCGGCACGTCGGCCGCGGGCGGCGGTGCCTCGGCTCCGAAGAGCCGGGGCGCCGCCGAGCCGGTCACCGGGTAGTCGTTCTCGGCCGCGGCCGGTTCGGCAGCCGCGGTGGGCACGTCCTCGGTCGCGATCCGCGCCGTGGCCATGGCCTCGGAGTCGCCGCCGCCGTCCTTGGCGGTGCGCTGCCAGGGCGGGTTGGCCGACGCGTCGTCGGCCTTGTCGGATGGTGCCACGTTGAGTCAGTCCTTACCCGTGCGTGGGGCGCCGATCACTGCTCCGGCGCCGTGCCGTCTTCTGCTGTGGGCTCCTCTGGCGTAGCCTCCGCCGCCTCTTCCGAAACCGTCTCGGAAGCCGAAACTTCCGAACCCTCGGTAGCTTCCTCGGCGGAGTCCTCGCCACCATTGGCGACGTCCGAACCCTCGTCCGCGTTGCGTGCGACCGCGAGAAGAGTGGTTCCGTCACCCAGGTTCATCAGCCGAACGCCCTTGGTCTGCCTGCCCGCCTTGCGCACGTCCCGCGCCGGCGTGCGGATGACCCCGCCGCTGGACGTGATGGCGAACAGCTCGTCGTCCTCGTCGACGATGAGTGCCCCCACCAGCCTGCCACGTTTGCTGTCGTGCTGAATGGTGAGCACGCCCTTGCCGCCGCGGCCCTGTACCGGATAGTCCTCGATCGGCGTCCGCTTCGCATACGCGCCGTCCGTGGCGACCAGCAGGAACTTGTCCGGTTTGACCACGCTGATGCCGAGCAGCTCGTCACCCTCGTTGAATCGCATGCCCAGCACGCCCGAGGTCGGCCGTCCCATCGGGCGCAGCGCCTCGTCGGTGGCGTGGAAGCGAATCGACTGCCCGCCCGCGGACACCAGCAGCAGGTCGTCCTCGGCCGCGGCCAGCACCGCGCCCATCAGCTCGTCGCCCTCGCGCAGGTTGATCGCGATGAGCCCGCCCGCGCGGTTGGAGTCGAAGTCGGTGAGCTTCGTCTTCTTCACCAGGCCGCGCTGCGTGGCGAGCACCAGGTACGGCGCGACCTCGTAGTTCGGGATCTCGATGACCTGGGCGATCTGCTCGTCCGGCTGGAACGCGAGCAGGTTCGCCACGTGCTGGCCGCGCGCGTTGCGGTTGGCCTCAGGCAGGTCGTAGGCCTTCGCCCGGTACACCCGGCCCTTGTTCGTGAAGAACAGGATCCAGTCGTGCGTGGAGCACACGAAGAAGTGCTGGACGATGTCGTCCTGCTTCAGCGTCGCGCCCTGCACGCCCTTGCCGCCGCGTTTCTGCGACCGGTACAGATCGGTTTTCGTCCGCTTGGCGTAGCCCGTGCGGGTGATGGTGACGACGACGTCTTCCTGCGCGATCAGGTCCTCGACCGACACGTCGCCGTCGAACGGGATGATCTGCGTGCGCCGGTCGTCGCCGTACTTGTCGACGATCTCCATCAGCTCGTCGCGGATGATCGACCGCTGCCGCTCCGGCTTCGCCAGGATGTCCTTGAGGTCGGCGATCTCCAGCTCGATCTCGGCCAGGGTGTCGATGATCCGCTGGCGCTCCAGTGCGGCCAGCCGGCGCAGCTGCATGTCCAGGATCGCGGTGGCCTGGATCTCGTCGATCTCGAGCAGCTCCATCAGGCCCGGCCGGGCCTCGTCGGCCGAGGGCGACCGCCGGATCAGGGCGATCACCTCGTCCAGCATGTCGAGCGCCTTGACCAGACCGCGCAGGATGTGGGCCCGCTCCTCGGCCTTGCGCAACCGGAACCGGGTGCGCCGCACGATCACGTCGACCTGGTGCTTCACGTAGTGCCGGATGATCTGGTCGAGCCGCAGCGTGCGCGGCACGTCGTCGACCAGCGCCAGCATGTTCACGCCGAAGTTCTGCTGCAGCTGGGTGTGCTTGAACAGGTTGTTCAGCACGACCTTCGCCACCGCGTCGCGCTTGATCGTGATGACGATCCGCATGCCGGAACGGCTGTTGGACTCGTCCGCGATGTCCGCGATGCCGGTGATCTTGCCGTCGCGCACCAGGTGGGCGATGTTCTCCACCAGGTTGTCCGGGTTGACCTGGTACGGCAGCTCGGACACGACCAGGATGGTGCGGCCCTTCGCGTCCTCCTCGACCTCGACGACCGCGCGCATCCGGATCGAACCGCGGCCGGTGCGGTAGGCGTCCTCGATGCCGGACGTGCCGAGGATCATCGCCTTGGTCGGGAAGTCCGGGCCCTTGATCCGCACGAGCAGCGCGGCCAGCAGTTCGTCGTCGGTCGCTTCCGGGTTCTCCAGCGCCCACACGACGCCCTCGGACACCTCGCGCAGGTTGTGCGGCGGGATGTTCGTCGCCATCCCGACCGCGATCCCGGAACCGCCGTTGACCAGCAGGTTCGGGAACCGCGACGGCAAAACGTCGGGCTCCTGGGTGCGCCCGTCGTAGTTGTCGCGGAAATCGACGGTGTCCTCTTCGATGTCCGCGAGCATCTGCATCGCGAGCGGCGCGAGCCGGGACTCGGTGTACCGCATCGCGGCCGCGGGGTCGTTGCCGGACGAGCCGAAGTTGCCCTGGCCGTCGATCAGCGGATAGCGCAGCGACCACGGCTGGGCGAGCCGCACGAGCGCGTCGTAGATCGCCGAGTCGCCGTGCGGGTGGTAGTTGCCCATGACGTCGCCGACGACGCGGGAGCACTTGTTGTACCCGCGGTCCGGGCGGAACCCGGAGTCGAACATCGAGTACAGGATCCGGCGCGCCACCGGCTTGAGGCCGTCGCGCACGTCCGGCAGCGCCCGCGACACGATGACGCTCATCGCGTAGTCGATGTAGGAACGCTGCATCTCCTGCTGGATGTCGACCGGTTCGATCCGGTCGTGTTCCGGCGGCAAGGTTTCCGTCATGGGGTCCTTCTTGTGAGCAGTCCTGGGAAGCGGGTGAGAAGGGGACGCCTACACGTCCAGGAAGCGCACGTCCTTGGCGTTGCGCGTGATGAACGAACGGCGGGCTTCCACGTCCTCGCCCATCAGCACGGAGAACAGTTCGTCGGCCTGCGCGGCGTCGTCGAGGGTGACCTGCCCGAGCAGCCGGTTCGCCGGGTCCATCGTGGTCTCCCACAGCTCCTCGGCGTTCATCTCGCCGAGACCCTTGTACCGCTGGATCGCGTCGTCCCTGGGAAGACGGCGGCCCGCCTCGACGCCGGCCTGGATGACCGCGTCGCGTTCCTTGTCCGAGTACGCGTACTCCGGCTCCGACCGCGGCCACTTGATCTTGTACAGCGGCGGCCGCGACAGGAACACGTGGCCGTGCTCGATGAGCGGCGTCATGAAGCGGAACAGCAGCGTGAGCAGCAGCGTGGTGATGTGCTGGCCGTCGACGTCGGCGTCGGCCATCAGCACGATCTTGTGGTACCGCAGCTTCGAGATGTCGAAATCGTCGTGGATGCCGGTGCCCAGCGCGGTGATCAGCGACTGGACCTCGGTGTTCTTGAGGACGCGGTCGATGCGGGCCTTCTCGACGTTGATGATCTTGCCCCGGATCGGCAGGATCGCCTGGTACATCGAGTCGCGGCCTTCCTTGGCCGAACCGCCCGCCGAGTCGCCCTCCACGATGTAGAGCTCGCACTCGCCGGGGTCATTCGAACGGCAGTCCTTGAGCTTGCCCGGAAGACCGCCGATCTCCAGCGCGCCCTTGCGCCGCACCAGGTCGCGCGCCTTGCGGGCGGCGAGCCGGGCCTGCGCCGACGAGATCGACTTGTTGATGATCGTCTTGGCTTCGCTCGGGTTGCGCTCGAACCAGTCGCCGAGCCATTCGTTCGACTGCTGCTGCACGAACGTCTTGGCCTCGCTGTTGCCCAGTTTGGTCTTGGTCTGGCCCTCGAACTGCGGTTCGGACAGCTTGATCGACACGATCGCGGCGAGGCCCTCGCGCACGTCGTCGCCGGTCAGGTTCGCGTCCTTCTCCTTGAGCAGCTTCTTCTCACGCGCGTACGCGTTGACCACGCGGGTGAGCGCGGCGCGGAAGCCCTCTTCGTGCGTGCCGCCCTCGTGCGTGTTGATCGTGTTGGCGAAGGTGTACACCGACGGCGTGAACCCGGTGTTCCACTGCATCGCGACCTCGACCTCAAGGCCGGAGCCCTTCGCGTCGAAGGAGATGACGCTCTCGTGGATCGGGTCCTTGCTGCCGTTGATGTGCTTGACGAAGTCCTCGAGCCCGCCCGGGTAGCAGTAGACGACTTCCTTGACCCTTGCCTGCTTGCCCGCGGCGTCCTCTTCGGTCTCCTCGTCGGCGACGCGCTCGTCGCGCAGCGACAGGGTGAGGCCCTTGTTGAGGAACGCCATCTCCTGCAAGCGGCGCGAGATGGTCTCGAAGTTGTAGGTGGTGGTCTCGAAGATGCTGCCGTCGGCCCAGAAGGTGATGGTGGTGCCGGTGTCGCTGGCCGGGCCGAGGTCCTCGAGCGGGCCGGGGACCTGGTTGGTGTACTCCTGGCGCCAGCTGCGGCCGCCGACCTTGATCTCCGCGAGCAGCTTCGTGGACAGCGCGTTCACCACGGAGACGCCGACGCCGTGCAGACCGCCGGACACCGCGTAGGAGTCGCTGTCGAACTTGCCGCCCGCGTGCAGGATGGTGAGCACGACCTCGAGGGTCGGCTTCTGTTCCTTCGGGTGGATGTCGACCGGAATGCCGCGGCCGTCGTCGACGACCCGCACCCCGCCGTCCGCGAGCAGGGTAACCTCGACCTTGGTGGCGTACCCCGCCATCGCCTCGTCCACGGAGTTGTCCACCACCTCCTGGACCAGGTGGTGGAGGCCGCGCTCACCGGTGGAACCGATGTACATGCCGGGGCGCTTGCGAACTGCTTCGAGGCCTTCGAGCACGGTGATGGACGACGCGTTGTACTCGCTCTTGTTCTCGGTCACCGGCGTTGTTTCTCCTCGTCTCGCCCGAGCGGACGCCCGCTACTACAACAGTGTACTTGCCCGCACGCGCTCACATGCGGCTAGGACACCCCTCAGCCGGTCGCAGAGGGACGAAATCACCCTCAGTTGAGTCATCTCGTATCCGAAGCTGCGCGGCCCGGTCCTCGGGGAACTCATCCGCCGGAGCGCAACCCCCGTCAGCCGTACGTGTCACGCGGCCCGCGACCAGGCACGTGCCGGGGCCCTTTCCGCCAGCTCGGAGCGGTCGGACCCTGGATCCGCATCCGCTTGACCACGCCGTTCCCGACGCCCGCGGCGATCTTCGCCAGCAGCTTGCCCTGCAGCAACCGCAACTGCGTCGCCCACGCGGTGGAACTCGCGCGGACGGTCAGCTCGCCGTCTTTCAGCGCCACCGGCTGGGCGTGTTCGGCGACGTCCTCGCCGACGAGCCGGGCCCACTGCCCGAACACGCGCGCGTTGGTCATCGTGTCCTGCCAGCCGCTGTCGGAGATCAGCCGCGAGACGAGCCTGCCGAGCGGCTGCGGGTCGCGCGGATCCGCGCCGGGCCCTGACCAGCGCCTGCGCGCCCGGTTCTGCCCGCCGCCCCCGGTGATCCGGCCGCGCCGGAGGTTCGGCGGGGCCCCGCGTTCGCGGGCTTTCGCCTTCGCCGCTTCGAGCGCGGCGTGCGCGAGGTCGCGGCCGCTCGGTTTGTCCCCAGCGGACGTCTCGTTCGGCCCAGTGGAACTGTCACGCTCAGTCGCGCCACGCGCGGGATTTCCGGAAGTGTCGCCCGCTTCCGGGGTGTCAAGACCGCCATCCGGCCGGTTCGTCACGCGCGGCGATAACGCGGCTTCGGGTTTATCCACACTGTCCACAGGTTTGTCCCCAGATCGGTGGGCAACCCGCGTGACCCCGGTCACCCCGCGTGGTCGTCGTGGCTGTTCAGGCACGGTTCACCTCCCCGTCGGCCACCGTGAACCTCGCGCCGGCGAGCTCCTCGGGCACGTCCTCGGCCACCGCCGCGGTGATGAGCACCTGCTCGGCGCTCGCGGAGACCTCGGCCAGCCGGGCCCGGCGCTTGCGGTCGAGTTCGGCGAACACATCGTCCAGCAACAAGACCGGTTCGCCCGCTTCGGCGCGCAGAAGTTCGTAACTTCCGAGCCGCAACGCGAGCGCGAACGACCACGACTCGCCGTGGCTCGCGTATCCCTTCGCCGGCGCTTCGCCGAGGATCAGCTCCAGTTCGTCCCGATGCGGGCCGACCAGACTGATCCCTCGTTCCAGTTCCTGCCGCCGCGTATCGGCCAACGCCTTCAGCAACAGTTCACGCAGTACCTCTGCCTCGGCACGCTCTCCGCCCGGCACTCCGTACGAGGGCGGAAGCGCTTCGCCGAGCGAAGACTTGTACGCGATCTTCGCTGGGCGAGAGTCGGGTGCGACCCCCATGTAAGCGTCGGCGGTGTACGGCGCGAGGTCTGCGATGAGGTTCAACCGTGCCGCCAGCAGCTGCGCGCCAGCCACCGAGAGATGGTCGTCCCACACGTCGAGCGTCGACAGCGCGTACGGGTCTTCGCGACCAGTACGGCGTTTGCCTGCGGTCTTGAGAAGTGCGTTGCGCTGCTTAAGGACCTTCTCGTAGTCCGCGCGCACGCCCGCGTACCGAGGCGCGCGAAGCACGAGCAGTTCGTCCATGAACCGACGGCGTTCGCTCGGATCGCCGCGCACGAGCGAGAGGTCCTCCGGAGAGAACAGCACCGTACGCAGAATGCCGAGCACGTCGCGCGGCTTGCCGACCGCACCGCGGTTCACCCGCGCACGGTTGGCGCGACCAGGCGTGATCTCGAGTTCGACCGTCAGCTCGCGGTCTTCGTTGACGACCGCGACCCGGACGAGCGCGCGCTCACAGCCGTGGCGGACGAGCGGGGCGTCCGTGGCGACCCGGTGCGAACCGAGGGTCGCCACGTAGCCGATCGCTTCGAGCAGGTTCGTCTTCCCCCGGCCGTTCTGACCGACGAGCACGACCGGCCCCGGTTCGAGGGCGAGGTCGGCCAGCGGCCAGGACCGGAAGTCGGTGACCTGGAGATGTCGCAGATACACGGGCGGGGACCGCGGGAGCTAGCTCCCGGCCTTCTTCACAGCGTGGCCGCCGAACTGGTTGCGCAGCGCGGCGACGGCGCGCATCGCGGCGGAGTCCTTCTGCCGGGAGGAGAACCGGGCGAACAGCGCGGCCGACAGCACCGGCGCGGGCACCGCGTTGTTGACCGCTTCTTCCAGCGTCCAGCGGCCTTCGCCGGAGTCTTCGACGTAGCCTTCGAGGTCGTCCAGTTCCGGGTCCTCGTCCAGCGCGCGCACCAGCAGGTCGAGCAGCCAGGAGCGGACCACGGTGCCGCGCTGCCAGCCCTTGATCACGGCGGGCACGTCGTCGACGATCTTCGCGGCTTCGAGCAGTTCGAAGCCCTCGGCGTAGGCCTGCATGATGCCGTACTCGATGCCGTTGTGGATCATCTTCGCGTAATGCCCGGCACCGACCGAACCGGCGTGCGAGAAGCCTTCCTCGCGCGGACCTTCCGGACGCAGCGCGTCGAAGATCGGCATCGCGCGCTGGACGTCCGACGCCGCGCCGCCGACCATCAGGCCGTAGCCGTTGTCCTTGCCCCACACGCCGCCGGAGACGCCGCAGTCGAGGTAGCCGACGCCGTGCGAGGCGAGCAGATCGGCGTTCAGCTTGTCGTCGGTGAACTTCGAGTTCCCGCCGTCGATCACCAGGTCGCCCTCGGACAGCAGCTGCCCGAGCTCGGTCACGGTCTGCCGGGTCGGCTCGCCTGCCGGGACCATGATCCACACGATCCGCGGACCGGACAGCTGGGAGACCATGTCCTCGAGCGAGGTCGAGTCGCTGACGTCCGGGTTGCGGTCGTAGCCGACCACCTCGTGCCCGGCGGCGCGCAGCCGCTCGCGCATGTTGAAGCCCATCTTGCCCAGGCCGACGAGACCCAGCTGAACCATGAGATCCCCTTTGGATTGGATCGGTTTTCCTCGGTTGGACGCGCGGCGCTCAGCCCGGCAGCCGGACCGGCATGAGCAGGTAGAGATACCCGGGGACGACGTTGCCCTCGGCGTCGGCGGGCTTGATCAGCGCCGGGCGGTTGGGCGTGGTGAACGTCAGCTCGGCCCGGTCGCTGTGCAGCGCGCCGAGCCCGTCGACGAGGTAGCCGGGGTTGAACGCGATGGTGACCGGCTCGCCCTCGTAGTCGACCTGGAGTTCTTCCTCGGCGCTGCCCTCGTCGTCGCCGCCCGCGGACAGCCGCAGGGAGCCGTCGCCGAATTCGAGCCGCACCTGAGTGCCGCGCTCGGCGACCAGCGACACGCGCTTGATCGACTCGGTGAGCGCGCTGACCTCGATGACCGCGCGCGAGGTGTGGTTCGCGGGCAGCAGCTGGCGGTACGGCGGGAACTCGGCGTCGAGCAGCCGGGTGGTCGTGTAGCGGCCCGCGCCGGACAGGCCGAGCAGGCCGTCGCCGGAAGCGAGCGCGAGCTGCACGGTGGTGCCCGCGCCGCCGAGCGTCTTGGCAGCCTCGGCGAGCGTCCGTGCCGGGACGAGCACCGCGGCGTCGGACAGGCCCTCGGCCGGCTTCCAGGTGAACTCGCGCATCGCGAGCCGAAACCGGTCGGTGGCGACGAGGGTGAGCGTCTCGCCGGAGATCTCCAGCCGCATGCCGGTGAGCATGGGGAGCGTGTCGTCCTTGCCTGCCGCGGTGGCGACCTGGGTGACCGCCTGGCCGAAGACGTCGCCGGTGAGCTCGCCCGCGTGCGCGGGCTGGGACGGCAGCTGCGGGTAGTCCTCGACCGGCATGGTCGGGAGGCTGAACCGGGCGCTGCCGCAGGTGATGGTGGCGCGGGCGCCGTCGACGGAGATCTCCACCGGCTGCGCGGGCAGCGCCTTGGTGATGTCGGCCAGCAGGCGGCCGGAGACGAGCAGCCGTCCACCGTCGGCGATGGTCGCGGGCACACCGACCGTGGCCGAGACCTCGTAGTCGAAGCCGGAGACCGTGAGCGCGTCGGACTCTCCATCCGCGCCCGCGTCGAGGAGAACACCGCCCAAGACCGGCACTGGAGGCCGGGAGGGGAGGCTTCTGGCCACCCACGCGACGGCGTCGGCGAGCCCGTCGCGCTCGACGCGGATCTTCATGCGCGCTTCCTTTCGACAGCCGAGCCCCTCGGCTCGTGAAGGGGTCGCTGGGCACCAGTCGTGAGCACCGCGCGCGACCGGGTCCCCGCTCGGTCCGGTCCGCCCCGCGCGGGAACGGACCAGCTGCAGACATCCACGTTAGGCCGTCGCCGGGGGTGCCGTCACCTCGGCCTCCCCTTCACTTTGTCGACATAACGACACGAATCTCAGCTTGTCCCCAGTTTCGTCCTCCGCCTGTTTTTGTTCTGTTCTTTCTTAGAAGAGATGAAAAACCAGTAGCAGTAATAGGGGCTGTGGATTGTGTGGACAGCACTCGTTCGCGCTGGTCGTGGCGTGCGGCGGCCTGTGGGCAGCCCTGGTGGCGGATCGGTGGATGGTTCGGGCGATCCGTGGATGGTTTCGGGCCGTCCCGGATTCATCCACAGTTGTCCCCAGTTATCCCCATGGCTGTCCCCAGGTTGGGACCGAGTTGTACCCAGGCTCTGGGGGCAGCCGAAGCGGCCGGGATCGCCCTGGTGAGTGACGACCCACAGTTGTGGACTACCTGTGGGCAACCTGGGGAATCCGCGTGGACAACCATGGGGACAACCTGTGGATTCGGTGTGAGCGGGATGTGGATCGAATCCGGGTCGTCGCAGCTCCGGGATCCGTTGGCACTGTGGGCAAACTGCCCACACCCTGGGGAAAACCCCTTGTGTATCAATAAGTTTGAGAAATTCTCTGTACACAGGCTGTGGACGTCTGTGGATACGTACGCGCGCTTCGCTCCGCTGCCGATGCGTACGCACGCTTCAGCTGCGTACCGGCGAGAAGCCCGTCAGGGCAACGAAAAGGGGCACCACGGGAGTCCGTGGTGCCCCTAGAACGTCGAAACAGGACTGTCTAAATGCGAGTGTCCAAACGCGGCAGTCGGCTACTGGCGAGCGCGCTGCTTGATTCGCGAGGTCAGCTCCTGCACCTGGTCGTAAATCCGCCTGCGCTCGGCCATCTCCTTGCGGATCTTCTTGTCCGCGTGCATGACGGTCGTGTGGTCGCGGCCGCCGAACGTCTGGCCGATCTTCGGCAGCGACATCTCGGTCAGCTCGCGGCAGAGGTACATCGCGATCTGGCGGGCTGTGGCGAGCGCCTTCGTCTTGCCGGGTCCGCACAGCTCGTCGAGCGTCACGTCGAAGAACTCCGCGGTGACGCCCATGATGGTCGGCGCGGTGATCTCCGGCGTGTGCGAATCCGGGATCAGGTCGCGCAGCACGATCTCGGCGAGCCCGACTTCCACCGGCTGCTGATTCAGCGACGCGAACGCGGTGACGCGGATCAGCGCGCCCTCCAGTTCGCGGATGTTCGCCTCGACCCGCGACGCGATGAACTCGAGCACCTCGCCGGGCACCGCGAGCCGGTCCTGTGCCGCCTTCTTGCGCAGGATCGCGATCCGGGTCTCCAGCTCAGGCGGCTGGATGTCGGTGATCAGGCCCCATTCGAACCGCGTCCGCAGCCGGTCCTCCAGGGTTTCCAGCCGCTTGGGCGGCCGGTCGGAGCTGACGACGATCTGCTTGTTCTGGTTGTGCAGCGTGTTGAAGGTGTGGAAGAACTCCTCCTGGGTGCCTTCCTTGCCCTCCAGGAACTGGATGTCGTCCACCAGCAGGATGTCGACATCGCGGTAGCGGCGCTGAAAAGCGACCTTGCGGTCGTCTCGCAGCGAGTTGATGAAGTCGTTCGTGAACTCTTCGGTCGAGACGTAGCGCACGCGCATGCCGGGGAACAGCCGCTGCGCGTAGTGCCCGACCGCGTGCAGCAGGTGCGTCTTGCCGAGCCCGGACTCGCCCCAGATGAACAGCGGGTTGTACGCGCGTGCCGGCGCCTCGGCCACGGCGACTGCGGCGGCGTGCGCGAAGCGGTTGGACGCGCCGATGACGAACGTGTCGAAGTTGTACTTCTCGTTCAGCTTCGTCTTCGAGGTCTGCGGCTGCGCCGGAGCGGTGTAGGGCTGGCCCGCGATCGGCTGCCCGGCGAACCGGGGCCAGATCTCGTTGGCGGTCGCCAGCGCTTCGCCCTCTTCGTCGACTTCTTCGTCCGGGTCCTCGAGGTCGTCCAGGCCGGGGTGGACCGGGTGCAGCGGCTGCTGAGGAGGCGGTGGCGGCGGCGGGTCGACCCGTGCCGGCGGAAGCCCGGCCGCTTCGACCTGCGGCCGGCGAGGCGGCGGCTTCGGCTTCGGGCGCTCTGGGCGCACGTGGTCGGCCTGGCCGTTCTCCAGGTGCGGGCTCGGCTGCGGCGCCGGCTCCGGCCGAGGAACGTCGTTTTCCACCCGGGCGGGTGACGCCGCATAGCGGGGGGCGGGCGCGACCGGTTCCGTGCTGTCGACCTTCACCGCGAGCGACACCGGGCGGCCGAGCCGCCGCGACAGCGCTTCGGTGATCGAGGTGCGCAGCGCGCGTTCGATGGCTTCCTTCGCGAAATCGCTCGGCGCGGCGAGCAGCGCGGTGCCGTCGAGGAGACCGATCGGGCGGGTCACCCGCATCCAGGCTCGTTGCTGCGGGGAGAGGGTGCCGTCGGACAGCTCCCGCACCACCTGCTCCCAGATGACGCCCAGATTGTGCTGGTGCTCCGACACCGGTCTGACTCCCCTCCCCTCGTCGGCGCGCACGCCTCGGACCCACCCCCGAGCACGTCCTGGAAGCTCGCCTCGAGCACGCGGTCCGGACTCACCCGCGCGACGGCACAGCGATATCCACAAAGTTGTCCACAGCTGTGCACTAATGTACGGCCGTCCGCAGCCACGCGACCTGCGGGCTCGGCGTACTCCCCGGGCGCCTCCACACCCCCCGACGTCGGCGAGGCCTCATCGGTCCTGCCCGGAGGTCGAGAGAGGCACGCTAACAAGCCCTGCTCGATGCCACAAGACGTGGTGCTGCGCAAGCATTTCACGGTGTACGGCGTGTTGCCATTCGGTGCCGCGCCGTGCCGGGAGGCAGTCTCGCGGGTCGGTCGCCGAGGGTGGCGGAGGGGCGCCTGCGGCGTTCACGACCGGGGTGCGTACCCTCGTAAGGTCTCCCGTATGCGACGGGTGCGTTTCGCGTGCCTACGTATGTCGTCGCTCGTCGTGACGAGGCCACCCGGTGGTAGGAGACAGCACGAACTTCCGTGCGACCCGCACGACACGCCGGGCGCCGGGGAATCCGCCGTCGCCCGACGGCCGAGACACAGGAGAAGCAGTGAGCAAGGGCAAGCGCACCTTCCAGCCGAACAACCGTCGTCGCGCGAAGACCCACGGTTTCCGCCTGCGCATGCGGACCCGTGCGGGCCGGGCGATCCTCGCGGCGCGCCGTCGCAAGGGCCGCGCCGAGCTGTCCGCCTGATCCGGCTCCGCCGAACCGCGTCGTGCTGCCCGCTGGCGCACGTCTGCGGCGGAGCGAGGACTTCCGGGTCGTCCTCCGCCGGGGGTCCCGGGCCGGCAGGCGCCGCCTCGTCGTCCATGCGTTGACCACGGACCCGTCCGTGGCCGCCTCGTTCGCGGCCAGGGCGGGTTTTGTGGTGAGCAAGGCCGTCGGGAACTCGGTGGTGCGCCACCGGGTGACCCGGCGGTTGCGGCACCTGGTTTCCGCGCGTCTCGGAACACTGCCCGCGGGCACTTCGTTGGTGGTACGGGCACTGCCTCCGGCCGCGTCCGCGTCGAGCGCTGAGCTCGGCGCGGATCTCGACGCCGCGATGCGCCGGCTCGGCCTCTCGCCGTCCGGCCGTCCGGCCGGGGCCGATGCTCCCCGGCAGCCGCGTCAGCAGGGCGCGGCACCCGACCACGGATCAGCGGTGTAAACGGCCATGGACGCCACCTCCGAACACAGCACCACCGAAGTACCCGAGGACGAGTCGCCGCCCCGGCCGGGACCGGTCGCGTGGGTGCTGCTCCTCCCCGTGCGGTTCTACCGCAAGGCGATTTCGCCCTTTCTTCCTCCGGCCTGCCGGTTCTACCCGAGCTGCAGCGCGTACGCAGTCGAAGCCCTGACCCGCCACGGCGCGGCCAAAGGCTCCTACCTCGCGCTGCGCCGGCTGCTTCGCTGCGGCCCGTGGACCCCGCCCGGCCGCGACCCGGTGCCCGAGAAGTTCTCGTGGCGACACCGCACGCCTGAAACACCGATCGAGGAGTAGCTCAGTGCTCGATTTCATCTACTACCCCGTGTCCTTCATCTTGTGGTGTTGGCACAAGGTCTTCGGGTTCGTCTTCGGGGAAGCGACCGCGATCTCGTGGATCCTCGGCATCATCTTCCTGACGTTCACCGTCCGCGGCATCATGTTCAAGCCGTTCGTGAACCAGGTCCGGTCGATGAAGAAGATGCAAGACTTCGCGCCGGAAATGAAGAAGATCCAGAAGAAGTACGCGAACGACCGGCAGCGCCAGGCGCAGGAGATGCAGAAGCTCCAGCGCGAGCACGGCGTCAACCCGCTCGGCAGCTGCCTTCCGATGATCCTTCAGATCCCGGTCTTCATCGGCCTGAACCACGTGCTGCGCGCGTTCACCATGCCGCCGCCCGGCGGCGGGGACAAGACCGAGAACTACTTCTTCAACGCGCAGGACGTGCACTCCTACGTCAGCGCGAAGCTCTTCGGCGTCAACATGGGCGAGGCGGTCAACAACGGCGTCGGCGCCGTCGCGGGCCACGTCGCGAACGGCGGCTGGCACTGGGAGGTCCTCCCGGTCGCGCTGCCGCTGATGATCATCGCCTCGATCGCCACGCACCTCACCGCGCGGCACTCGGTCTCCCGGCAGAACGCGTCGGCCGCGGGCACCCCGCAGACCGCGATCATGAACAAGCTCACCATGTACGTCTTCCCGCTCGGTGTGCTCGTGTTCGGTGCCTTCTTCCCGCTCGGCCTGCTCTTCTACTGGCTGGCGAACAACGGCTGGACGCTCATGCAGCAGCGCCTCGTCTACACGAAGATCGACAAGGAAGAGGCGGCCCGCAAGGCGGAGGCGGCCGAGAAGCGCGCGTCGCTCGGCCCGAAGCCGGGCCAGAAGCCGACCGCGCCGAAGGTCGGGCAGAAGCCGGTGCAGCAGAAGAAGAACCAGCAGCAGGGCCAGCAGGGCAAGGTGACCAAGGCGGGTTCGGCGCACGGCTTCGCGCAGACCTCGTCCTCCGGCGGCAAGTCCGGCGGCGTCGCTTCCACGGAGAAGAAGGCGGCCGAACCGGCGGAGAGCGCGCCCGAGCAGACGTCGAACCAGAACGGATCGAAGGAGAACGGCACCGGGGTGCCCGGACTCCTCAAGGACTCGAACAGGAAGTCGGGCCGGAAGCGTCGCTGACGCTTCGGGTTCGGAGAGGAGACTGAAGATGTCGGAGACGGTCGACACGATCGACGCCGATCAGGAAGAGACGAGCGCACCGGCCGAGCCGAAGGCAGGCGGTGACGATGCTCTCGTGCAAGAGGGCGACATCGCCGGCGACTACCTCGAGCGTCTGCTGGACCTGCTCGACTACGACGGCGACATCGACCTTGATGTCGAAGCGGGCCGCGCCATCGTCAGCATCGACGGCGGCGACGACTTGGAGAAGCTGGTCGGCCCCCGCGGCACGGTGCTCGAAGCGCTGCAGGAGCTGACCCGCCTCGCGGTCCAGCAGGAGACCGGCTCGCGCAGCCGGCTGATGCTGGACATCGCGGGCTGGCGCGCGGACCGCCGCGAGGAGCTCCGCGAACTCGGCCGGTCCACCGCCGAGTCGGTGCTGTCGAGCGGCGAGCGGGTTCGCCTGCAGCCGATGAGCCCGTTCGAACGCAAGGTCGTCCACGACGCGGTCGCGACGGTCAAGGGCGTCACGAGCGAGAGCGAGGGCGAAGACCCGAAGCGCCGCGTGGTGATCTTCCCCGAGGACTGAGCCCCTCGGACGCGTTGTGCGTTGCGCGTCTCGCGTCTCGCGTTGAGCACTGAGCCGAAGCGGCCCACTGGAGTTAATCCCGTGGGCCGCTTCTTTTGTGTCCGCTCTTCTTACGCGTACCGGTGGCGGGTCACGGAACCGCGCTGACTGTCGCGATCTCGGATGCTTCACGTACCCGGCCCCGCTATGCGGACCCGCCGCCCGGCGTTAGCTTCTTCCCGAGCCGAGCCGAGCCGAGCCGAGCCGAGCCGAGCCGAGCCGAGCCGAGCCGAGCCGAGCCGAGCCGAGCCGAGCCGAGCCGAGCCGAGCCGAGCCGAGCCGAGCCGAGCCGAGCCGAGCCGAGCCGAGCCGAGCCGAGCCGAGCCGAGCCGAGCCGAGCCGAGCCGAGCCGAGCCGAGCCGAGCCGAGCCGAGCCGAGCCGAACCGACTGCTCCGCTCCATGCCTCCTGACTTCGGGCGCTCAATCGGCAGCGTCGACTCCTCCTTCGGCGGGTTCGCGAGCCGAGCAGCCGCGCTCGTTCGACTTGCCCGCAGCTCGCCACTCCCCTGCGGCTCCTGCGCGGCCCAGCCCGTCGTAGCGCTCGTCGGCGAGGTAGCTCGCGACGGTTCGGATCATGGCGAGCTGGATCGTCGCTGCGACGCGGGCCGGTGTGCGTTCGTGGTCGCGCGCGGAAGGGCCCGCGCGTCGTCAGCCGGAGGTCTCTCCCTCGCGCTCCAGCGGAGCGAATTACAAGCGTGGCGTTTCACGTGAAACTCGCCGCCCCGCCTCGCCCAGGCGACCGCGTTTCACGTGAAACGACCTGTGGATCGCTCGGCGACTCGAGTGGAGTTGTCCACAGTTGCGGTCTGTCGGCTCGATTTGGCGTCGGCATCAGGGACAATCAATCGAGCGCGTTTCACGTGAAACGCGCGGAGCGAGGAGTGGGAGTAGTGAGCTTGGACGGCGCCACCGGGACGGTCCGGACCGCAGCGGTGGAGGTGTTCGGGGAGCGCGTCGAGCAAGCCGCCGGGTACGTGGAGCTGCTGGCGACTCATGGGGTCGAGCGAGGGTTGATCGGACCGCGTGAGGTCGAGCGGCTGTGGGAGCGGCACGTGCTGAACTCCGCGGTGATCGGCGAGCAGATCCCGTCCGGGGCGCGCGTGGTCGACGTCGGGTCGGGTGCGGGGCTTCCGGGAGTACCGCTGGCGATCGCTCGACCGGACCTCGATATCGTGCTCTTGGAACCCATGGCTCGCCGGGTTGACTGGTTGGCCGAGGTCGCCGAGAAGCTGGAACTCCCGATCACCATCGTCCGTGGACGCGCCGAGGAGCGGTCCGTATGCGAGCAGCTGAGTGGCGCAGACGTCGTCACCGCCCGCGCGGTCGCCCCTCTTGCTCGGCTCGCGGGCTGGTGCCTTCCCCTGGTTCGTCCCGAAGGCCGACTGGTTGCCCTCAAAGGCGCCAGCGCCGCCGAAGAGATCTCCCGTGACCGCGACGCGGTGCGCAAGGCCGGCGGTGCCGAACCACAGGTCGCGGAATGCGGGAAGGCAGTACTCGAAGTCCCCAGCACGGTGGTCCTGATCCGTCGCCTGCCGCCGAAGCCGACCCGGCCACGCGGCAGACGGAGCTAGCGAACGACAACAGCCGCGCCGTTCCACGTGAAACATCGCGGTGTGAACGCCCCCGAATCGTCTACCAGGAGGAGGTGTCGAGACCGGTGAATCCCCCGCCGTCCGACTCCGCGGAGGCCAGCCAGGAGATGGGCTGGACGCCGATCGCTGAAGAAGCCGTTCGTGCCGCGAGCGTGCTCCACCCCAAGGAAGGGGTGCTCCCCCGGCCCTCTCGCCGCCGGGTGCTCACCGTCGCCAACCAGAAGGGCGGGGTCGGCAAGACGACGAGCACCGTCAACCTGGCTGCGGCGCTCGCCGTGCACGGGCTGAAAACATTGGTGATCGACCTCGACCCGCAGGGCAACGCCAGCACCGCGCTCGACATCGACCACCGCTCCGGGACGCCCTCGATCTACGAGGTGCTCATCGGCGAGGTCTCGATCGCCGAAGCCGCACAGCAGAGCGAGCAGTCCCCCAACCTCTACTGCGTGCCCGCGACGATCGACCTCGCCGGTGCCGAGATCGAACTCGTCTCCATGGCGAACCGCGAGACGCGGCTCAAGGAGGCGCTGTCGTCTGGGGCGCTTGACGAGATCGGTGTCGACTACGTCTTCATCGACTGCCCGCCGTCGCTCGGTCTCCTCACCGTCAACGCGATGGTGGCGGCGCAGGAAGTGCTCATCCCGATCCAGTGCGAGTACTACGCACTCGAAGGTCTCGGGCAGCTCCTCAGCAACATCGAACTCGTGCAGCAGCACCTCAACCGCGAACTCAGCGTGTCGACGATTCTGCTCACCATGTACGACGGTCGCACCAAACTGGCCGACCAGGTGACCAACGAGGTCCGGAACCACTTCGGCGACACGGTGCTGAAGACCGTCATCCCGCGCAGCGTGAAGGTGTCCGAGGCGCCTGGCTACGGCCAGACCGTCCTTGCTTACGACCCCGGTTCACGTGGTGCCATGAGCTATCTCGACGCGGCGAAGGAGATCGCCGAGCGGGGTGTGAACGAGAGGAGCAGCACCACATGACTGAGCGCAGAGGAGGGCTGGGCCGCGGACTGGCGGCCCTGATCCCGACCGGACCGGCGACGCCTCCTCCGGCCGCGACCGAGACCGCCACGCCCGCGGAGAAAGCGGTACGCGAGGACAAGGGCTGGTTCGCGGCGAACGGCGCGGCGGGCCAGCAGGTCGCGGGTGGCGAGGTCGCCGGCGCGGTGTACCGCGAGATCCCGGTCAGCTCGGTCAAGCCGAACCCTAAGCAGCCTCGCCAGGTTTTCGACGAGGAAGCACTCGCCGAACTCGAGCATTCGATCCGCGAGTTCGGGCTCATGCAGCCGATCGTCGTCCGCGAACTCGGCGATGACGAGTACGAACTCGTCATGGGCGAGCGCCGGCTGCGCGCCTCGCAGCAGGCGGAACTCGAGGCGATCCCTGCGATCGTGCGGCAGACCGCCGACGAGTCGATGCTGCGCGACGCGCTGCTGGAGAACATCCACCGCGTGCAGCTGAACCCGCTCGAAGAGGCGGCGGCTTATCAGCAGCTGCTCGACGAGTTCGCGGTGACGCACGAGGAGCTCGCCGGGCGCATTGGCCGTAGCCGCCCGGTCATCACGAACACCATCCGATTGCTCAAACTGCCCCTCCCCGTGCAGCGGCGAGTGGCCGCCGGTGTCCTGTCCGCCGGGCACGCGCGGGCGCTGCTGTCGTTGGAGGATCCGGAAAGCCAGGAAGAACTGGCGGCGCGGATCGTCGCGGAGGGCATGTCGGTGCGCGCCACCGAGGAAGCCGTCACGCTGAAGAAGAGCGAGAAACCGGCGAAGCCGAAGGCCGCTCCCCGCAAGCCGATTCAGGCACCCGGATTGCAGGAACTGGCGAACCGGCTGTCCGATCGGTTCGACACCCGGGTGAAGGTCGACCTGGGACGGCGCAAGGGGCGCATCGTTCTCGAGTTCGGGTCGGTTGACGATCTTGAGCGGATCGTCGGGATCATCGACGCGAATTCCGGGGAGAAATCGGCGAATCAGAGCGACGAAACCGATTAGGGATCACCCAGGGGCGTTTCGTCACGGTGATGATTGCGGATCGAAGCGGCCATGGTCACCCGGAGTGGCCGCCGAAATCGACCGGCGCGGGGAAGGGCGGCAGTCCGCCGCCCGCCCCCGTCCGCCTGGTTTTAGTTCGCGCGAGCGACGGCGCGCGCGACGAGGTCCGCGAAAACTGAACCGAGCGTCGTGCCGGCGGCCTCGACCGCCATCGGCACCGTCGACGTTTCGGTGAGACCCGGCGAGAGGTTCACTTCGAGGAAGTGGACTCCCCCGTCCGGCGTGATCACCGCGTCGGTGCGCGAGATGTCGCGCAGCCCGAGCCACCGGTGCGCACCGACGGCGAGTTCGCTGACCGCCTTCGCGGCCTCGTCGGAAATCCGGGCCGGGGTGAAGAAGTCGGTGAGACCCGCGGTGTAGCGCGCGGTGTAGTCGTAGACGCCGCTCTCCGGCACGATCTCGACCGCGGGCAGGGCCTCAGCCCCGTTCTCCCCTTCGATGACCGTGACGGCCACTTCAACGCCGTCCACGAACCGTTCCGCGAGCACGGTGTCGCCATAGGCGAAGCAGCCGACCATCGCCGCGGGCAGCTCCGCAGCTTCGCGGACCACCTGCGTGCCGAGCGCCGATCCGCCCTGATCCGGCTTGAGGATCAGCGGCAGGCCGAGCCGCTCGACCATCGCGTCGAGCACCGACTGCGCACCCAGCTCACGGAAAGTGCTGTGCGGCAACACAATCCAGTCCGGCGTCGAGAACCCGGCCTGCTGCACGAACGCTTTCGCGGTCGGCTTGTCCCAAGCACGGCGGCAGCCCTGCGAGTGGGTGCCGACGAACGGCACATCGAGCATCTCCAGCACGGTTTGCACCGAGCCGTTCTCGCCCTCGCCGCCGTGCAAGGCAACGACAACCGCGTCCGGACGCTGCGTGCGCAGCCGTTCCAGCAGACCGGCGTCGGTATCCCACTCCTCCACCGTGAGGCCCTCGGCCCGCAGCGCGGCGGAAAGCCTGCGCCCGGAGCGGAGCGAAACGTCGCGTTCGTGGGAAAGCCCGCCGGCGAGCACGGCAACGGTACGGTCGACCACCGTGGGAACTCCTTAGTGTTGCTGGGCCGGTCAGACCGTGTCCGGAGACGGGGTCTCGGGCCCCGGGATGGTGCGCGCCTTCACGCTACCGAAGGTGCGGCTGAGGTCCATTTCGGACTCGAGCACCGCGGCGAGCCGGCGCACGCCCTCGCGGATGCGTTCCGGCGTCGGATAGCAGTACGACAACCGCATCTGGCGGGAGCCGAAACCGTCGGCGTAGAAACCGGTGCCGGACGCGTACGCGACCCGAGCGGTGACCGCGCGCGGCAACATCGCTTTGGTGTCAACGCCTTCCGGCACGGTGACCCACACGTAGAAGCCGCCGTCGGGGTTGGTCCAGGAGCAGCCGGGCGGCAGATACTGTTGCAGCGCCGACAACATCGCGTCGCGGCGTTCGCGGTAGTTCTCCCGGAACTTCTTGATCTGGCCCTTCCAATCGTGCGTCGCGAGATAGCGCGAGACGATCATCTGGTTGAAGGTCGGCGGGCACAGCGTCGCGGATTCCGCTGCCAGCACAAGCTTTTCGCGCACCGCGTGCGGCGCGAGCACCCAGCCGACGCGCAGCCCGGAGGCGAACGTCTTCGAGAACGAGCCGAGGTACACGACGTTGTCCGGGTCGAGCGAGCGCAACGCCGGGTAGGTCTGTCCGTCGAAACCGAGCAGGCCGTACGGGTTGTCCTCGATGATCAGGACGCCGTGTTCGCGGCAGATCTCGACGATCTCCGGACGCCGCTGCACCGACAGCGTCACGCCGGCCGGGTTGTGGAAATTCGGGATCGTGTAAAGGAATTTGACCCGCTGCCCGGCCTTTTCGGCTTGGTGCAAGGCTTCTCGCAACCCTTCGGGCACGAGGCCATGCTCGTCCATCGCGACGTGCACGACGTTCGCCTGGTAGGCGGAGAACGAGCCGAGCGCGCCGACGTACGACGGGCCTTCGGCGATCACGACGTCACCCGGGTCGCAGAAGAGCCGGGTCACCATGTCCAGGCCCATCTGGGAACCGACGGTGACCACGACGTCGTCAGGGTGCGCCTTGATGCCCTCGAGAGCCATGATTTCGCAGATCTGGTCACGCAGCGCGGGAATCCCGTGCGCGGACCCGTACTGCAGGGCGACGAGCCCCTCCTCGGCGATGATCTCGCCGACCTGAGCCGAGAGGGTGTCGAGCGGCAGCGCGGCGAGGTTCGGCATGCCGCCGGCGAGCGAGACGACCTCCGGCCGGCTTGCCACTGCGAAAAGCGCGCGGATCTCGGATGCGGTCATCCCGGCGGTACGTGCTGCGTACCGGTCGAGGTGCGGGTCGAGATTGTGGCGGCCGGTCTGCGGCTTGGCGGGGCGGTTCTCGGTCATCGGACACCTGAGGGCTCGGTGGTACCTGCTGGTAGATCCATCGAGTGTAACCGCGGCCTCTTCCGGCTCCCCGCTCTTCCGGCGCTTGTCACATCGGCCTATCCTCGGGGTGGTTCTTCCGGTGCTGCCTGCGCTCTTGCGGGCGCTGAGGCCGGAGTTGCGGGGTCCAGGGAGGTTTCAGGTGTCACGTCGCGTGGTGGGCGTCACCCTGGACAACCTCGAGCACCTGCCGAAGAGTTGCCGGCAGTGCGTGTACTGGGAGCTCGCGCCGCATCTGAAGGCGCAGGCCGAGGAGTACGGCTCCACCGAGGTCGAGAAGGAAGCCTGGGTGTCCAGCGTGCTGCTGGAATGGGGTTCCTGCGGCCGCATCGTCTACAGCGACACGCTGCCGGTCGGGTTCGTGCTTTACGCCCCGCCGAACGCGGTGCCCCGCTCGCTCGCTTTCCCGACGTCGCCGCCGAGCGCCGACGCCGTCCTGCTCACCGCTTTCCAGGTGCTGCCGGAATTCCGCGGCGGCGGCCTCGGCCGGATGTTGGTGCAGGCCGTGGCGAAGGACCTGACCAAACGCGGCGTCCGCGCGATCGAGTCCTTCGGCGACGCCAGTCCGGACGACGAGGACCCGCTGGGCCAGCACTCGTGCGTGCTGCCCGCGGCGTTCCTGCAGAGCGTGGGCTTCAAGACGGTGCGTCCGCACCCGAAGTACCCGCGGCTGCGCCTGGAACTGCGTTCCGCGATCACCTGGAAGGAAGACGTCGAAGCCGCGCTCGAACGTCTGCTGGGCCAAGTGACGATCACGACCGCTGAACCGAGCCTCGGCCGCGCCTGACCGCAGCCGCCTGCGCACTGGGTCAGCCAGAATGACCTTGCTGGCACCCACCCTGAACGACCCGCCTGGCTAGTCCGCCGTGCTCTGCCACTCCCCGGTCGCCTGGTCACTCTCCGTGCTGACCGCCGCGACAGCCACCAGGTCTCGCTTGCTCTAAGCGCTCCGCAATCCGCCCTCGTCGGCCTCGGGGTGCAGCCGCTCGAACCGCATCACCCGAGGTCAGCCCGCGCCTCTTCGCCGCAGACTCGGATGTCCTTAGCGGGTGCTTGACGAGCCCCATACCACCTCCGATTCGCTCGGAAAACACCCACTCCCGGTACCTGTGCACAACTGTGGAAGAGTCCCCAAGTTATCCACAGATTGCAGATAGAGGCCGTGGAAAAGCTGTGGATGGATAGAATGGATCTGGGGACGCCCCCCGGGAAGGGTGGGGGCTGCCCCCAGGTGTGGTGGGTGCTGTGGCAGTGGGGCGCAAGTTCTTGTGGCGCCGGTTAAGCGGTGTGGTTGCTCCGGTTGTTTGGTGTTGCGGGAGCGGTTGGCGGCAGGTGGGGGTGGGGCTGGAGTCGGGGGGAAGGGGGAGGCGGCCGGTTGTGACTGTGGGTAGTGAGTGGCGCAGGTGAGTGCGGGTCAGCACGGGTAAACGCCGGGGCGGAGAGGGCGGTGGCGCGTCGGGGCGCGCTGAGTGGGGCCCTGGGGCGGTATGCGCGCGAAAGGGCTGGGTGGGGCGAATCAGGGTGGAGCTCGGGAGGACGGATAGAGGGGGAAGCTATTCGGCCTTGGCCAGTTCGTGGGCCAGGACGTCGGCAAAGGTGAAGGTGCCGGTGGGCTGGTCGCCTTCGCCGAGGAGGTAGAGGCGCTTGACGGCGATGAGGATGCCTTCGGCCACGACGTCGCGGAAGGCGGGGTCGCCTAGGCGCGCGGCGTCGTCCGGGTTCGTCAGGTAGCCGATTTCCACGCGGACCGCTGGGCAGCGGGTGCGGGTGAAGATCTCCCACGTCTTGTAGTGCGTGCGGCAGTCCAGCAAGCCGGTACGGGCCGCGACCTCGCGCTGGATAAAGCCGGCCAGCAGTTCGCCGACGGTGGACGTCGTGCCGTTGCCGGTGCCGAAGTGGAAGCTCGCGACGCCCTGTGCGCGCGGCGACGGGTTGCCGTCGCTGTGCAGCGACAGGAACAGGTCCGCGCCGGCGTCATTGGCGAAACGGGCGCGTTCGAAATCCGTCGGGCTGTGGTTCGGGCCCCGGCTGATCAGAGCCTCCATGCCGGTGGCCTGCATCCGGCCTTCGAGCCGCCGCGCCAGATCCCAGGCGATGTCCGCCTCGCGCAGGCCGCCTGCGACGACACCGAGGTCTTCGCCGCCGTGGCCCGGGTCGATCACGATGCGCTTGCCGCGCAGCCGCGGGCCCGCCTGGCGCACCTGCTCCTGCTCGCGCAGGAAAACCGGGCGGCCGCCGCGGGCGCGCGGCGAAGACAGGCGGTGCAGTTCGCGGATGGTGGCCGGGCCGCAAATGCCGTCCGACGTCAGCCGCATGTCGCGCTGGAACGTGCGCAGGGCGCGCTCGGTCTGCGGACCGAAATAGCCGTCCGGGCGGCCCGCGTCGAAGCCCAGTTCGGTGAGCCGCTCCTGAAGAGTGAAAACGTCGTCGCCGTGCACCGGCGACGACAAAAGGTACTGGAGCGGGCGGCTCCCGAGGTGATAGCTGGCGCCCTTGAGCGCCTGATACGTCGCCGGGCCCACTACCCCGTCGGTGATGAGCCCGCGGCGCTGCTGGAACGCGCGCACGGCCTGCTCCACCGCGACGTCGAACGTGTTGTACCGCTCGGTCCCCGCCACCGGCGGGAGCAGATCCATCCCGGCAAGGATCGACCTGATCTCGGCGACGTCGGGACCGGCGTCACCGCGGCGGAGTACCCGCATGCACTCCTCGCTCTTCCTCAGGCACCGAAACCGGCTCGATGCGAAACAGAAACCCGGGTAGGGGTGTACCCAGGCACCTATTGTGCCCTGTGAACTCTCGGTAAGGACGCAGGCCCGGTCGGTGCGCCACCGGCGGGGGCGCCGCCCCGCCGCGGACACGCCGAGTGCACCTGCGCGCACACCCCCGTGCGGGTGGTTCCCGAACATGCGAGAACCCGGACCGGCGAGTCGATCGCCGCTGGCCCGGGTTCTCAGCAGGTGGACCGCTCAGAGCACGTCGGCGAGATCGGACAGCAGCGCGGCCTTCGGCTTCGCGCCCACGATCTGCTTCACCGGCTTGCCGCCCTGGAACAGGATCAGCGTCGGAATCGACATCACCTGGTAGTCACGCGCCGTGTTCGGGTTCTCGTCGATGTCGAGCTTGGCGACCTTGATCTTGTCGCCGTTTTCCTTCGCGATCTCCTCGAGCACCGGGGCGACCATCTTGCACGGCCCGCACCAGGTCGCCCAGAAATCGACGAGAACGGGCTTCTCGCTGGTCAGGACGTCGTCCACGAACGACTTGTCGGTCACCTTCACGGGTTCGGACATCGCTTGCTCCTTCAACTCGGTGGAAAAGTCAGTGCTCGCCGGCGCCGTAGCCGCCGCCGACCAGTTCCGGTGCTTCGTTCGCCTCGGCCCCGCCGTGCTCCGCGAGCCATCGTTCCGCGTCGATCGCCGCGCTGCAGCCGGAACCGGCCGCGGTGATCGCCTGCCGGTAAGTGCGGTCCACCAGGTCGCCAGCGGCGAACACGCCGGGCAGATTCGTGTACGACGTGCGGCCCTGGGTGAGCACGTAGCCGTCCTCGTCCACGTCCACCTGGCCGCGCACCAGCTCGCTGCGCGGATCGTGGCCGATCGCGACGAAGAACCCGGTCACGTCGAGCGTCTTCTCCTCGCCGGACTGCGTGTCGCGCACCTTCAGGCCGGACACCGTCCCGTCGCCCTCGACCCCGGTGATCTGCGAGTTCAGCTGCCACTTGATCTTCTCGTTCGCGCGAGCGCGCTCGAGCATGATCTTCGACGCCCGGAACTCGTCGCGACGGTGCACGATCGTCACGGACTTGGCGAATTTCGTCAGGAAGGTCGCCTCCTCCATCGCCGAGTCGCCGCCGCCCGCGACCGCGATGTCGTGGTCGCGGAAGAAGAAACCGTCACAGGTCGCGCAGGCGGACACGCCGCGGCCGAGCAGTTCCTGCTCGCCCGGCACCTTCAGGTACCGCGCGGCGGCGCCCATGGCCAGCACGACGGCACGCGCGGCGTAACGCTTGCCGTTCGCGACGACGTACTTCACGTCGCCGGTCAGCTCAAGCGACTCGACGTCCTCCGCGCGCAGCTCCGCGCCGAAGCGCTCGGCCTGCTTGCGCATCTCCTCCATCAGGTCCGGGCCCTGGATCCCGTCGCGGAAGCCCGGGAAGTTCTCGACCTCGGTGGTCGTCATCAGCGCACCGCCGAACTGCGTGCCTTCGAACACCAGCGGTTCGAGCTGTGCGCGCGCCGCGTAGACCGCTGCGGTGTAACCGGCAGGACCCGACCCGACGACGATCAGGTTCCTGATTTCCTCGGCAGCCACCCGTCAACCCTCCGCTCGTCATGACCTGTGCTCCAGGCTCAACACGATCGTAGGTGGAGGTGTTCCCGGCGGTGACGCCCGCTACGTCCAGGCGCTACTTCTTGCCGACCACCTTGTCGAACAGCTTGTCCGGGTTCCCCGGCCCGCAGTCCGCGCCGAACGCGACCAGCCGGAACTGCGCGAGCTTGCCGGTGGTGTAAATCGCCACCACGCCCGGCTTGCCCTCGACGGTCACCGGCCGCACGCCTTCCGGCCGCACCGCCGGGTCCATGCCGGCCGCGGCGACGCACGCGTCGAAGCGTTTCGAGTCCTGCAACGGGCCGTAGTTCCGCACGCCGAGACCCCCGCCCAGCAGCGCTTCCGCACCGCTGCCGTCGCTGCCGACGGTCGGACCGCCGACCGCGGACGGCGCGGGCGCGGCGACGCCGGACGTGTCCGTTTTGGTCGCACCGGGAACAGTCAGCGTGATCGCTACCGCGGCGGCCGCGGCGGCGGTCAGGATCCCCGCGCCCCAGCCGAGCTGCCGGTTCCGCCGTTTCCGCGCCGCCGACAGGTCCACCACCGGCGCGACCGGCTGCTCAGCGGCCTCCGGTGCGGCCGCCGGAAACGTCGCCTCCTGCCGGGCCGCCGACTCCGCGGCGAGCGCGGCGTCGAGCCTGGCCGCGAACTCGGCGGGCATCGGCGGGGCCGGTTCCGCGGCGAGCGCGGACAGGTCGGCGGTGGTCGCCTCGAGGGCCTCGATGATCGCGCGCGCCTCCGGATCCGCGTTCACCCGCGGCCACAGTTCGGCCGCCTCCTGGTCGTCGAGGACCCCGGCATGGAGGTCGGCGAGCAGGTCGACAGACCAGGGCGGTCCGATGGTTCCGCCTGCCCCCCGGCTCTCGTCCGTCATCGTCCCTCCCCGTTCCCCGGCGAGCGCTGGGCTCGCCCGGCACTCCGGGACCCCTCCGAAGTGGCGTGCTTGCGTTTGCTTTCGTTAGTTGGGACGTCGCCACCCCCGTCCGGGTTCCGCAGATGCCCGAGAACCTTCGCGAGTTTTCCCCGCCCGCGCGCGCACCGGCTCTTGACCGTGCCCTCCGCGATGCCGAGCATCTTCGCGGTCTCGGCCACCGAATAGCCCTCGACGTCGACGAGCAGGATCGGCGCGCGCTGGTCTTCGGGCAGCTCGTCGAGCGCCTTGCGGACCAGCAGGCTGGTTTCCTTCTCCGCCATCGAATCGCCGGGCGCGGCCGGTTCGTTGTACTCGCCGGTCTCGGGCAGCGGCACGGTCGGCCGGGCCTGCTTTCGCCGGATCCGGTCGAGGCACGCGTTCACCACGATCCGGTGCAGCCACGTCGTGACCTGCGACTCCGCGCGGAACTTGCCCGCCGCGCGGAAGGCCGAGATGAACGCCTCCTGCAGCGCGTCCGCCGCCTCTTCCGGATCGCGCAGCGTGCGCAGCGCTACCGCCCACATGCGGTCTCGATGCCGCCGGACCAGTTCACTGAACGCATGCGGATCGCCCGCGGCGTGCGCCGCGATCAGATCCGCATCCGTGGGAGCTGCAGCCGTCACCCGGCAGAGCCTACTGAGTCGTGCTCGCAGCTCACGCCGCAGGCAGGAAGCTCAGCTCTCCGATCTGGCTCAGGAAGCCGTTGCCGCCGTTGTCGCCCAGCTGGGTGATCCAGACGATGAAGTACTGGCTTTGCGTCGGCTGCTGGAGGGTGATCGTGGTGTCCGGTCCGTTCAAGTCGCCGCTTCCGACCACCTTGGTGTCGTCGAGCTGCGGATTCTTGCTGTCCGCCGACCGGATCTCGACCTTCGTTCCCGGGCTGTCCGCGCTGATCTTCACCTGCGCGAGGTTCACCGGATTGTCGAACGAGACCGCGATGCCGACGCCGGGCTTCAGCGCGGGCAGCTGCTGCTGGTACTGGTCGGTCTTCCAGACCGTGCCCGGATCGCCGTCGATCGTGTTCTTCGCCCGGCCCGCGTTGTCGCCGGAGCCCTCCGGGTTGTAGAGCGTCGCCGACTTCGGGGCCACCGGGTCGCCGACCTTCGGGCCCGCGGGCGGCTGGTTCGCCGGCGGCGGGGCCTGGTTGCCCGGTTTGGCCGGGGCCGAACTCGGCGGCGCCGCGACGTTGATCGCGGGACCGGTCGGTTTGCCGTCACCCTGGAACAGGTTGATCAGCATCAGCCCGCCCCACGCGAGGATCACCACGGTGGCGACCACCAGCACGGTGACGCCGAAGGCCAGCTTCCGCCGTCGAGCGACGTCCTTCACCGGCTTCTTCGTGGTCCAGATCGTGCCGTCGGTCTCCGCGGCCGCCTCGTCCTTGCCGACCGCGTTGATCAGCTGGGTGCGTTCCTCCTGCTCGGCGACCTGGCCGAGCACGCGAAGAATGGCCGAACTGGTGCGGATCCCGCCGCTGCCGCCGTCCTCGATGGTGCGCACGGCCAGCGACGACAGCTCCGGCGGCACCGCGGGCACCAGCGACCGCGGCGGCACGACGTGCCCCTGCGGCGTGAGCGGGGCCGCGGGGATCGCGGGCGGACCGCCGGGCAGCGCCCAGCGTCCGGTGAGCAGCAGATACAAAACCGCGCCGAGCGCCTTGACGTCGTCGCGGAGAGTGGCTTCCGGCAGCGGGCCGGGGAAGGCGAGCTTGAGCGCGCCGCCCGGCGTGAGCCGCAGTCGTTGCGGGTGGTCGAGGCCGAGGACGAGACCGTTCTGGTGGGCGTGGTCGACGGCTTCGGCGAGCGCCTGCACCATCCGCGCGGCGGCGGCGGGGGCCACCGGGCGCTGCGCGACCAGGTCCACCAGGTCGCTGCCCTTGGTCCACTCCGCCACCACGACGCCGAGCAGCCCCTCGCTGGAGGTGACCCCACTGCCGAGGCTGAGCACGTCCAGCACCCGGGCGACGCCGCCGTGCCCGAACTTCGACGCGTGCGCCGCCCGTTCCAGGGTGCGCCGCGCCTGCCGCGCCGCTTCCGGATCGGCCGGATCGCCGACCAGCAGTGTCAGTGCGACGTCCCGTTTGAGCTGCCCGTCCCGCGCGCGCCAGAGGTGCGCGGCGGCCCGCTCGTCTACCCCGAACTGGGCAAGCAGGCGATACCGGCCGTCCCCTACGACGCGTCCGGGCGCGAGCGATCCGCCCCGGGCGCGAATGCCCGCGGCGTCCCCCGCCTGCTCGCTTCGTCTCGTGTCCACGCTCTCTCCCGCTTCGCTCCCGGCACCGAGGGTACCCGGATCATCAGCCGTAGAAGCGTCGCGAGTCGTGAATCAATCGTTACCCGCGCTTGATCAATCGGGTGAATCTCGATGTTACGGGCTTCAGCTCCTCGACCTTCAGCGCCATGAGCACCCCGAACGAGACCACGATCCCGACGATTCCTTGCAGGATGAGCTTGATCCAGGCGTGCGGAACCGGGCTGAGCGACGAGGGCACGATCAGCCCGACGACCCACGCCGCCCCGACCCCGAGGACGCTCGCCACGACCGTGAACAGGATCACCCCGATCACCCGCTTGCTGCGCAGGTTGCCGAGTGTCACCCACAGCCACACCTGGCCGAGCATCGCGCCGATCACGTAGGTCAGCGCGTTCACCATCATCACGCCGAGCACGACGTTCTCCGGGTTCAGCAGCACCGGGCACAGGAACAGCAGCGGCACCTTGACCACGGTCATCACGATCATGATCAACGTCGGCGTGCGGGCGTCCTTCATCGCGTAGAACACCCGCATCTGGAGCATCACCAGCGCGTACGGCAGCAGCGCGAACGCCGTGATCGCCAGCGCCTGGCCCATCCGCTCCGCGTCCTCGAGCCTGCCCTTGCCCATCGCGAACAGCGCGACGCCCATCGAGGTGCCGACGATCGTCATCACCGCCGAGATCGGCACGAGGGTCACCGTCGAGATCCGCGAGGCATATGACAGGTCGCTGACCAGCTTCTTCGCGTCGCCGTCGGCGGCGGCGCGGCTCAGCCGCGGCATGATCGCGGTCAGCAGCGAGACGCCGAGGACGCCGTAAGGCAGCTGGAACAGCAGCCACGCGTAGTTGTAGGCGGTGACGCCGCCCGAGGTGCCCTTGGTGAGCACGCGAGTGGTGATCGTGAGACCGACCTGGCTGACCGCGACGTAGCCGACGACCCACAGCGCCAGGCCGCCGAACTCCTTCATCCGGCTGTCCAAGCCCCACCGCCAGCGCGGGCGGAAGCCTGAGCGCAGCAGCGGCGGGATCAGCATGAGCGCCTGCGCGGCGATGCCGCCGGTGACGCCGAGGCCGAGAGTGAGCACCTTCGGATCGGTGATCGACGGATTGCCGGTGTCGATCGACCCGGGCATCAGCCACACCACGAGGATGGTGAAGATGACCACCAGGTTGTTGATCACCGGGGCCCAGGCAGTCGGCCCGAACACGTGCTTGGCGTTCAGCATCGCCGAGACCAGCGCGAACACGCCGTAGAAAAAGATCTCCGGCAGCAGCAGGTAGGCGAACGCCGTGGTCAGGCCGGCGCTCGCCTGCCCGGACGAATCGATGTACAGCGAGGTGAACGCCGGTGCTGCGATCACGGCGATCACGGTGCCGATGAACAGCACGGTGACACCGGTGGTCAGCAGCCGTTGCGCGTAGGCCTGGCCGTGGTCAGGGTCGTCCTGCGAACGCACCAGCAGCGGCACCACCACACTGGTGAGCACACCGCCGAGCAGCAGTTCGAAGATGATGTTCGGCATCGTGTTCGCGACGTTGAACGAGTCGGTCGCGACTCCGGAACCGATCGCCGCGACCAGCAGCACCTTCCACAGGAACCCGGTGATCCGGCTGATCAGCGACGCGATCGCCATCCGGCCGGACGCCTTGGCGACCGAAGGACCCTCGTCCTTCGGCTGCTCGGGAGCCTCGGCCGGACGCGCGAGCGGCGCGTCCTTGATCCGCGGCATGACCTGAGTGGCCAGCGCGTCGTACGGGCGCAGCACGTCCGGGTCGGCGGTGGGCCAGCGCGAGGGGGCCGCGAGCGGGACGCCCGCGGTGCGCGGGATGAACCGGGTGGCGTCCGGGTCCCGCATCGCCTCTTCCTGCCACGGCCGGATCGGCGTGCCGGGGCGCGGGCCTCGGCCGCGGTGCACCGGCGGCTGCGGTCCCGGCACGTTCGCGGGCGGCGGCGTCGGCTGCGGAAGCTGGCCGCGATTCGGCGGCTGGTTCGGCGGGATCGGCTGCGGACCGGACGGCGGGAGTTGCTGCGGGCCGGACGGCGGCCCGGACTGCCTCGGCGGGGGCGGCCTGCGCACCGGCGGCATGGCGGCCCTCGTCGGAGCCGGACGCTGACCGTTCGGCGGAGGCGGCGGGACTCGGCGCGGCGCGCGGTCTCGAGGGTCGCGGGGTTCCCGGGGGTCGCCGCCGCGCGGGTCGATCCGGCGCGGCTGGGCTCGGTCGGCGGGCGGACGTTCGTCGGGCAACGGCATCCGGCGGGTGCCGTTGGGCGGCTGCCTGCGCTCGGCGGGCGGCGGCGGAGGGGGCGGCTGGCGACGGGCGTCCCGCACCGCGCGGCGAGGCTGGTCGCTCCTCCTCGGCGCCGCGCCGTCCCGCCGAGGACGCCCCGCACGCTCGGGTGGTTGACCCGGCTCTTTGTCCAACGCGTGCCCAATCCTCGGCGGTCCCCTGGTTCCCTGCCATTGTGGCAGCGCCGACCCAGGGTAATCGGGAACGGGCGCGAGCACCCGGCCCCTTCGGCTGTCAGGGCGTGCCGCCGCGGCTTTCCTTGATCCGCCGGTAGATCCGCCGCGACGCCAGCAGGAGCAGTGCGCAACCAGCGACGACGGTGACGATGATGGTGATCGGGCCGTATTCGGTGGAAGTCAGCTCGAACCGCGCGGTCGCGCCGAGATCAGTGCCCGATGGGGTGGTCAACGACACATCGACCGACAGGCGACCGGCCCGCAGCGCCTCGATCTGCACGTACCTGGTCTGCCCGCCCTTCGCCGGGAAGAGCAGGTTCTTGTCCGCTTGCTCCGGCCGGACGCCCATGTTGTTCCGGAGCACGATCTGCGCGGTGACGCCGACCGGCAGGTCGTTGTGCACGTACACCGGCAGCGGCGACGACCCGGACGCGAGCGCAAACGTTTGCTTCGGCTGTTCGACGGTCACCTGGTCACGGATCGCGGCGAGCTCGGCGGTCGCGTTCGCCGAGGCGGACGCCACCCCCGCCGACGGGCCGAACGCGGTCGAGCTGCCTCGGACCAGCGCGTCGCGCACCGGCCCGACGATCGCCTTCGGCTCGACCCGGTTCCTCGGGTCGATCTGCATCGCGGACAGCAGGCCGGTGGAGTCCTGGTCGAGGCTGGACAGCTGGCTGGCGACCGCCGCGCCGCCGTCCGAGCGGGTGTCCGCGGCCAGCGAAGCGCTGCCTTCCGGCGTGCTCCCCAGCAAGTCGTCGAGCGTCGAACCGGCCGTCACGCCCGCGGTGGTGAGCTTGCCGAGCCCGGACAGGAAGGCGTTCAGCTCTTCGGTGGTGGCGTCCCAGCGCCGCGGCGGGGCGACGAGCAGCGGCCCGCCGTTGGCTCCTTCGGTGCGGCCGAGCCCGGCTTCGAAGGCGACCGCGGCGAGACCGTTCTGCGTGGAGACCGCGCGCTGCGACGCTCCGCTGTAGGTGGTCGGCGTCTGCGGGCTCGGCGCGAATCCGGCGAGACCGGCGGTGGCCATCGAGTTGGTCGGCTGCGCGCGCAGGCCGTCGGACAGCGTCGCCGCGCCGGTCACGGTCTCGTCGTCACCGCCTGCCCGCAGCTTGCCGCTGTCGGTGAGCACGGTCTGGAAGCCGCCCGACGAAATCGCCGACAACGCCTTGTCGTCCGGCGTCCCGCCCGGCCACAGCACGCCGCTCTTCGACTCGACGCCGAGCACCTCGCGGATCGTCGCGGTGCCGTTCAGCGCCGTGGTCATGAGGCCGGCGTCGGGGTTGCCGTCGGCACCGCGGATCTTGCCCAGCGTGGTGAGGTCAGCGTCGGCGAACGGGAGCGGGATCACGCATCGGCCGGTGACCAGCGCACGCAGCGCGGCCAGCCAGTTCGACGCGGCGTCCGCGCCCTTGCCCGCCGCCCCGCCGCTGACCCGGTAGCCGTTCCGCATCGAGTCCACGGTGCGCAGCAGGTCCGGATCGAGGGCGAAGCACAGCGAGCCGCCGATCTTCGGATTCGTCTCCTGCGCCGCTCGCGCCGCCGAGACCAGGGAATACAGCCGTCCGCCCGGGCTCAGCTCGTCGGCGAGCGCGTCGTCGGTGAGCGTCATCGGCACGCCGAACGGGGCGGACTGGACGTGCGGGGCGCTGTCGGTGATCGGCCACAACACGGCCAGTTTCGAATGCCGCTGCGTCGCCTGGTTGCTCGCGTGGCCCGGCGTCGACAGCACCGGCATGAGCAAGCTCACCGCGGCGAGCCGGGCCGGGCCGCCGTACTCCGGGGTGCCGTTCACGTTCACCAGCAGCGGATACACGCCCGGCCGGAGCGCCGCGCCGCGCGGCCCGGTGAGCGGCACCGTGATCTCCATCCGCGCGCTCTGGCCCGGCTCCAGTTCCTCGGCGAGCGAGGTGAAGTCGGTGAGCGGGGAGTCCTGCACCGGGTTCCCGGCGAGCACCGAATCCATCGCGCGCGGGCTGGCGAGACGTTCGCCGATCTGCAGCCGGGCCATCGGCTTCATGATTCGCCGGGAGCCGGTGTTGGTCACCGTCCCGGTCACCGTGATCGCCTGGTCCGAGCTGGTGATCACGCGCGGGTTCAGCTGGCCGAGGTCAAGCCGCAGCCGGGCCGGTTCCGGAGACGGATTCTCCTGCGCGCCCGCCGGCGCACCGAACAACGCGGTGGCGGCGACGATCAGCAAAGACAGCAAGAAGGCGGCGGGCCGCTTCACTCGGGTGCTCCCTCTCAGCCGCGCTCGTCGGGCGCGAAAAGTTCTGCTGCCCCGCGAACCAGCTTGCGCTCGTCCGCGTAGGCGAGGGTGGTCTCCAGCTCGGCCAGCGGGACCCAGGCGACCTCGGTCACCTCGACGTCCTCGTCCGACAGTTCGCCTCCGGTGGCTTCGAGCAGGAAATGGTGCACGGTCTTGTGCACCCGGCGCTGCTGCGCGACGAACCAGTAGTCGATGGTGCCCAGCGGGTGCAGCACGCGCGCGGAGATGCCGGTTTCCTCCTTCACCTCGCGCACCGCGGTCTGCTCCACCGTCTCCCCGTCCTCGATGTGGCCCTTCGGCAACGACCACAGCAGTCTGCCGTGTCGGTCGAGCCGCCCGATCAGCACCGCGCGTTCCCGCTCCGGGTCGACGACCAGTCCGCCGGCCGAGGTCTCGTCGACGGTGGTCAGCCGCCTGCCGCGGTGGCGCCGTCGCCGCCGGCGCGGCGTCGGCGGCCCGGCGCGACCGGCGGATCCAGACATGCTGCGATGCTAGAGCAAACGGTCGCCCGGGTACTCTGGCTCTCCGTGTCCGTGTCCGGCGGCGTCCGCGGTGGTGGCGCCATTTTCGTGGTGGGATTCGAGTGAACAACCTGGTCGCCCAGCAGAACGCGGTGACGGAACTGATGCGAGTGTCCCCGTTGGCCGACGAGCTGGCCGAGCGCTTCGCCCGCGCTGGCCACAGCTTGTACCTGGTCGGCGGCAGCGTGCGCGACGCGCTGCTCGGCAGGCTGTCGAACGACCTCGACTTCACCACCGACGCGCGCCCGGACCGGGTGCTGCAGATCGTGAGCGAATGGGGCGACGCGGTCTGGGACGTCGGCATCGCGTTCGGCACCGTCGGCGTCACCAAGAACGGCACGACGCTCGAGATCACCACGTTCCGCGCGGACAGCTACGACCGCGTCGGCCGCAACCCCGAGGTCACCTTCGGCGACACCATCGAGGGCGACCTGCTCCGCCGCGACTTCACCGTCAACGCGATGGCGATCGACCTGGTCGGGAAGACGTTCATCGACCCGCACGACGGCATGGACGCGCTCCGGCTGAAGGTGCTCGACACCCCGGCGCTGCCGCAGGAGTCGTTCGCCGACGACCCGCTGCGGATGATGCGCGCCGCCCGGTTCTCCGCGCAGCTCGGCTTCACCGCCGCGCCGCGCGTGGTCGAGGCGATGACGTCGATGTCGGAGGAGATCGACCGGATCACCGCCGAGCGGGTCCAGACCGAGCTGTCGAAGCTGATGCTGGCCCCCGACCCTCGGCCGGGCCTCGAGCTGCTGGTCGACACCGGGCTGGCCGACCGGGTGCTGCCCGAACTGCCCGGCATGCGGCTGGCGATCGACGAGCATCACCAGCACAAGGACGTCTATCAGCATTCGCTGACCGTGCTCGCGCAGGCGATCGCGCTGGAGAAATCGCACGAGCCGGCCAGCGAGCCGGACCTCGTGCTGCGGCTGGCCGCGCTGCTGCACGACATCGGCAAGCCGGCCACCCGCGAGTTCACCCCCGGCGGCGGCGTGAGCTTCCACCACCACGAGGTGGTCGGTGCGCGGATGGCCCGCAAACGTTTGCGGGCCCTGAAGTATTCGAAGGAGATCGTCGAGCAGGTCTCCCAGCTCGTGTTCCTCCACCTGCGGTTTCACGGGTACGGCGGCGGCGAGTGGACCGATTCGGCGGTCCGCCGCTACGTCACCGACGCCGGTGACCTGCTGACCCGGCTGCACAAGCTCGTCCGCGCCGATTCGACCACGCGCAACAAGCGCAAAGCGGCCGCGCTGCAGGCGACCTACGACGATCTCGAGGCCCGGATCGCGCGGATCAAGGAGCAGGAGGACCTCGACCGGGTCCGGCCGGATCTCGACGGCAACGAGATCATGCGGCTGCTCGGCCTCCCGCCGGGCCCGCAGGTCGGGCAGGCGTGGAAGTTCCTCAAGGAGCTGCGGCTCGACCGCGGTCCGCTGGAGCACGACGAGGCGGTCGCCGAGCTGAAGAAGTGGGCGGCGGCGGAGGGACTCGGCTCGGGCGAGTAGGCCCAAGAAATGAATTCCGGATCGCGGGTTCGCCACGATCCCCCATTGGGCTCTGGATCATCACCCGGCCAGCCGAGATACTCCCTGTCTCGAACCGAACAGGGGGATCGATGACGCGGCAGCGGAACGGGGATCGGCGCGGAGCCAGCTTTCTCGTCATGCTGCTGCGGCGCGGCACGCCCGCACTGGCCACGGCGGCGACCGGGCTGACCGACGAGATCGGCGATCCGACCCCGGTGCGCGCGTTCCAGCGGATCTCCCGGATGGCCGGCCCGGTCGACGAACGGCAGCGCGACGGGCTGCTGCTGCGTGCGGCCCGGTACGTGGTGCTGGTCCCGCTCGTCTACCGGCTGCTGATGGTGCCCGCGACATTCGCCTCGTACGCGGTCAAGCACGGGTCGGCCGGGCTGGCGTCGGTCGCGATCGTCGCGGTGTGCTCGGTGGGGCTGAGCGCGTTCGGTCTGTTCTGGATGATGCGCCGGGCCCCGTTCCGCAGCGATCTCGCGGGACGGCTGCTGTTGATCGACCTCGTGGCCACGCTCGCGTTCGAGCTGTTCATCGGCGCGACGGTGTCGCCCGCGGTGTTCCACGACGCGGTCGGCGTCGCGGACAAACACCTGCTCGGCAGCGTCGCCCTGCTCACCCTCGCGGTCGGCATCCCGTCCGGGATCGGACTGGCGGCGCTCAGCCTGCCGGTGCGGCTGCTGTCGGACCTGCTCAACCACGGCACCTTCGATTTCGCGCAGGCCGCGTCGCTGTACCCGACGTTGTTCGGCGTCCTGTTCACCGCGGTCGGCGCGCTGATCCTGCTCGGGCTCGGGATCCGGCTGGCGCTCGCGTACGGGATCCGCAACGGGCGGCTCGCCGAACGCGCGCGGCAGCACCGGATGCTGCACGACACCGTGCTGCAGACGCTGGAAGCGATCGCGCTCGGCGGTCCGGGCGATTCGGATCAGCGGCTGGTCGAGGTGCAGCGGCTGGCTCGCGCGCAGGCGATCGAACTGCGGCAGACGATCGAGACCGCCGCCGCGCAGCGGGCCGAGGAGGGCGCGCGGCCGCTCGGCGAGAAGCTCGCGGCGCTGGCCGCGGAGATGGCGCGCGACGGGCTGCGCGCGCAGCTGGTGATCGCTGAGCTGGACAACGACACGCTGTCCGAGGTCCGGCAGATCGCGATCCGCGACGCGGTGCGGGAAGCCATGCGCAACACGATGAAGCACGCGGAGACGGACAAGGTCGTGGTCCGTGTGGAGGAACGCAACGGCGGGATCGCGGTGATCACGCGGGATCACGGCACCGGCTTCAGTCCGCACGACCGGCCGGCCGGATTCGGCATCAGCGAGTCGATCACCGCGCGGTTGTCCGAGGTCGGCGGGACCTCGCTGGTCGAATCGAGTCCGGGGAGCGGAACGAGGGTGACGTTGTGGGTGCCGCTGTGAGCGGGGTGGCCGGTGCGCTGGCGGCGTACCGGGACGGCGAGGCCGAGCGGGCGGGTGCGCTTGCCGCCGAGGCCGGGACGCCGTTGGGTGCTGAGCTGGCGACGTATCTCGCGGCGGGTCCGAGCGGTCCGGTGTACGACCAGCCCGCTGCGTTCACGGCGTTCATCCGCGGTGGCGGGAACGTCGGGTTGTATCGGCGGTTGAGCGAAGAATTGGCCGCGCGGTACGACTCCTGGCGTCCGGACGCGTTGCTGGATCTCGGATGCGGCGACGGGTTGGCGATCGAACCGGCGTTGGCGCGGGCCTCGTTCCGGCCGGAGCGGATCGACCTGGTGGAGCCGTCGGAGGCATTGCTCGCGGACGTCGAAATCCCTGGTGCGCGCAGGTTTTCGTTGACCGCGCAGGACTTTCTCGCCGCCGATGGTTCCACGTGGAACCTCACGCAGTCGACGTTCGCGCTGCAGTCGATCGAGCCTTCCGTCCGTGCCTCGGTCCTGAATGCCTTGCGGGCGCGGACGGAACGGTTGGTGCTGGCCGAATTCGACGTGCCGGACACCGCCGATCTGGAATCGCTCGCGCAGCGGTACGAACGCGGCGTCGCCGAATACGGCGAGCAGGCTTCTCTGGTGGCACAAGGATTTCTGCTGCCGGTGCTGCTCGGCGTCGCCGCCGGGACGGCGCGGACGAACTGGGAGCATCCGGTAGCGGAGTGGGCCCGGCAGCTCGAGGCCGCCGGGTTCGCCGACGTGACCGTGGAACCGCTGGCGGACTACTGGTGGTCGCCCGCCGTGCTGATCACGGCTTCACAGCCGGGATAGCGCACCCTGTTCGAGGTGCTGCGCGATCGGCCGCGGCAGCAGGTACGCGGTGGCCCCGCCGGGTTGTGGCCCCCACGGCGTGGTGACGCCGGTCAGCACCCGGACCGTGCGCTGCACGCGGTACTCGTGCCGGTCGCGTTCGCGGTCCGGCGTCAGCGAGGTTTCGAGGAACCGCACCGAACTCGGGTGCACCAGGTTCCCGGCCTCGGGGCCGAACCGGACAACCGTCGTGCCGGCGGGCAGCGCGACGATCCGCTTGCCGCGGAAGAACGACAACGGCGGCTCGCCGCGCATCGGCAGGATCGGCCAGTCCGCGGGCTGATCGGATTCGTCCGGGGCCTGCGGCGGCAGCATCAGCAGCGTGCCGAGGAGGAACCGGGCCGCGTCGGCGAGGCTGGCGAACGCCACCGGCTCTACCGCGGGTGGACGCGACACCTCCCAGCTGTTTTCCGCGCGGCGCAACGTCCACACGCCTTCGGCGGGCACTTCGTTCGCGCCGATCCGGTACGCCGACGACGGCACGCCGTGTTCGACGAGTCGCTGCTGCAACAGCGCCAACGTCTCGGCCGCGCGCAGGCCGAGGGTCGGCTCGCCGCGGACCGCCCGGGCGAGCGAGCTGTCGTCCGGGATGTCGGCTTCGGTACGTCCCGGACGCGGTTTGCCGAGTACGTCGGCCTCGGCGGTCGCGCGCACCAGATCGCGCACGATCGGCGGCCGGAACCCGGCGGCGCGGATGTGCTCGACCAGCTCCGGCTCCGGCGGAACGCCGTATTTGCGCAGGTAATGCGGCACCGCGGCGGGCCAGATCCAGGTGCCGTCGGTGTGGAAGGCCTGCGGCACGTCCGGCGGCGCTCCGGGCGCGAAGATGTCCGGCTGCGGCACCGGCCGGTGCAGTACGACGGGCGAGCGGAACAGGTAGTCGAGCACGCCGCGGACCTGGTCCGGCGGCACCGGCGGGCGGTTCACCACGGGCCGCTCGCCCTCGTTGTGCGCGTCGACCGGTCGCGCCTGCCGGAAGCCGACCGTCAGCGGCAGCCCGGCTTTCGCGCCGAGCCAGTCCGGCAAATGCTTGTCCGGACGCGGGAACCGGGTCAGCTCCACGAGATAGGACTCGCGGGCGGGCTCGCCGCCGTCGTTGGGCGGCAGCCGCCAGTCCGGCTCCTGGTCGGCGTCGAAGTCGAAATCGAACTGCGAATCGGCGTCGAGCGTGAAGGTGCCTTGGAACCAGGTGCCGGTCTCCGGCTGGTACATCGCGGCGCGCAGCTGGGAGAACAGCGTGCTCAGCTGCGGCGTGCCGGGCAGCGCGACCGAAACCGGGCCGTTCTCGTCGCCGACCGCGCGGACCTCCAGCTCGGAGTAGTCGCCGACCTGCCGGAACTGCGCCGCGACCCGCGTCCACCCGCCGGGCACCTGGCGCAGCGTGCGGCCGATCCCCCGCAGGATCCGCGTCTGGTCGCCGCCCTCGGTCTCGGCCTTCGGCTCGCCGTAGTCGTGCCGGGTCAGCCACAGCCCGGTAAGCTGCTTGCCCGGAACGGTCACCGAGAAATCGGTGAGCCCGAGCTGCGCGGCGCGCACCGGATCGTGCCGGGTCCAGCGCAGGGTCAGATTCGCCTGGTCGCCCGGTGCGACCTCGAACAGCTCGTCGTCGTATTCGACGTAGGTGCGCAGGTCGAACGTCGCGGGCACCTCGTTCGCGAGGACGACCCTCGCCGGTTTGCCCTCATGCTCGCGGTCGAACCCCTCTGGCGCTTCCTCGTCGCCGACGACGGTCAGCAGCAGCGTGCCGTCGGTGGTGGAGCGTTGTGCCGCGAAAGTGCGATCGTCGAGCGTCGCGTACAGGCCGTCTGGGCGTTCTCCCGATTCCACCCGGTACCGCACGTCTGGTTCCTCCCCGAAGTCCCCCGTGTAGCCGCAACGAACTTATCTGACCGTGTCACGACCCGACCATCGGTCACCGGAGACGGGAGAATATGCGCCCACAAATACCTGCTCGGGTGACCGATCAGTGCCGTGGGTAGCGCTGCACCCAGGCGTCGCCGAGTGCGTTGCGCGCCGAATGGCGGTCGAAATGCCACAGCGCGTCGGTCGCCACCTGTTCGATCAGGTGATGCAGTTCAAGCTGTTCGACCCACTTCCGGGGCAGGCCGGGAACGCCCACCCGCGCGCCGAGCAGCGCACCGGTCAACGCGCCGGTGAGCGCGCTGCGGCCGGAGTGGTTCACCGCGCGCAGCATGGCCTGTTCCGGGTAATTCTCGAATCCGGACAGCGCGGCGAACGAACGGCCGAGGACGGACAGCGTGCTGTGCCCGTCGCCGATCAGCTCCGGCATGCGCAGGTCCGGCAGCCCGTGCTCGCCGAAGAACGGCACCGCCTCGGCCACCAGGTCGCGCACCGGCCCCCACTCCGGGCCGTCGTGCTCGTCGAGGACCTCGCGGGACAGATTCCACACCGGGTAGCTGAACGAGTCCTTCGTGAGCGCCTTCTCGAACACCCACGCCAGGTAGGTCGCGGCGGCCACGTCGTCCGGCTGATGCGTCACGCCGGCGAGATCGCGCACGACCTGGCCGATGCCGCCGCTGAACCCGGTGCCCGGACCCGCCGCGGTCAGCACCGCGGGCAGCGCGCCGAGCAGCGCGGCCGGGCCCGACATCGGCGCGGCTTGCGGATCGCCGGTGACGAGCGCGTGGTACGCGTTGAGCTCGGCGTCGTCGATCGCGCGGCGGGCATGCAGTTCGGGCACCTTGACGAGGAAACCGTCGGCGTTCTGGATCGCCGCGCCCTGGGTGTGCAGCCAGCGGCCCAGCGCGCCGCGGACCACGCCGGGGAACAGCTTTTCGACGTCGCGCGACTCCGGCTGCTCGCGATGCGGGCTGCGGATCACCGCCTCGGTCAGGAAAAGCAGCCGCTGCGTCATCGAGCCGATCCGGCCCGGCTGATCGAACGCGAGCGGCAGGTCGCGGACACCGTCTGGACCGTAGGTCGAGACGATCTCGTCCAGCCGCATCCGGTCGACGGCCGAGCCGAGCGCCTCGCCGAGCGCGAAGCCAACCCACGCGCCGACGACCCGCTGCCAGCCGTACCGGAAGTTCTCCAGGCTCACCTCGGGGTATTTGCCGAACGTGTCGAGCTTCGGGACGATCCGGCCGTCGTTGTCCCAGGACGGCACGAGACCGTTGGCGCGCAAGTCGTTCGGCCGGGAGCGGCTCGGCTCCGGTTGTTCGAACCGGCGCAGCCACGACCGGCCGAGGACGGTCTTGCGGCATTCGTCCGCGGTCAGCTCGAAACCGTGTCGCCGCGCGCGTTCCGCAGCCGCCTTCGGCACGTCGACCGGCTTGTCCAGCCCGATCCGCGCGGCGGTTTCGACGGCGAACTTCTCCAGGTCCTCTTCGATTTCCGGGCAGCGGCCGTTCTCGTCGACCCGCGGTTCCTGCCGGGGAAACCGCTTCGCAATGGCGGTCAGCTCGGCGCCCGCGACGTCCTCGAAGGTGGCCGGACCGCCGTTGATCACCAGGTTCGGCGGGTGCTCGAACTCGGCCAGTGTCGCTAAGTCGACTCGCCACCAGGCGTGCTCGCGGGCGGGCAGATGCCGGGTCGAGCTGAAGACGCGCAGCTCGTTGCGTTCCTCGGAGAAGTAGAACCGGTCGGTCGCGCCGGTTTTGAGGTCGAACGGCACGAAGACTTCGCAGCGCAGCAGGCCGATGAGCAGCTGTTCGCGCGAGAGCCAGCCGACGCTCGCGAAGGCGAGGAGCGTTTCCAGCGGGTTTTCCGGCTTCGGGTAGCCGCGGCGGATCGGCCCGGCCTTGTACTCGGGGTTCTCGCGTTCGTCACCGGTCTGGTGGCCGTCGTTGTCGACCTTCACCCAGCCCGCGACCGCGGGCAGCGGCACGCCGAGTTCGCCCAGCCCGGCCTTCGCGTACTCCGGGTCGACGACCTCGCGCCAGCTCTCCTGGCCCGGGTACGCGACCGGGGTGCTGAGCCCGCCCGGATGCGGATGCGCTTGGCGCAACTCGCCGTCCGGCTCGCGCACGAGCACCGACGGGGCGGGGAACAGCTCTTTGTCCGGGCGTCCGTCGTCGAGGAACGCGACAGTGTTGTAGGGGATCGACCAGCCTTCGGGGACCCGCAGCACGCGGTCGTGGTCGACCCGGAGGCCGCCCGGTCCGGAGACCTCGGGGCCGTGCACGGCGCGCAACCACTTCCCGACCTTCTCCACCGCTTCCGCCGCTTCCACCTACTCGATCCTCTCCAGGCTTCCGTCGGACTCGTGTTCCGCGATCGGCTTGGGCAAGACGTACGCCACCGCGCCTCCGGGGAGGTTCGCCCAGGGCACCGTCACCCCGGTGATCACATGGAGTGATCTTCGGAGGCGGAAAGTGCTGGTCATGCGCTCCCGTTCGAGTGGCAGGGACGTCGTCGCGAACCGTACCGCCTGGTGGTGGACCAGGTTGCCGGGTTCTTCGCCGAATCGCAGAACGACGGTACCTTCCGCCAACCGAGTGAGTCTCTTGTTCCGCAGCAGCGTGAGGGGAGGGTCACCCGGCGCGGGCTGGACCGGCCAGTCGGCGACCTCTCGCGCCGTTTCCAGCGGCGTTTCGCGGCCGCCGGTCGCGCGCGCGGGATGCATCAGGAGTGCGCCGAGCAGCTGCTGGGCGGCGTCTTCGAGACGGCCGAAGATCTGTTCACGCCCGTCTGGCGCGACGACGGTCCAACCGGCTTTGACCTGGTAGAGGCTCCATTTCCCGGCTTCGCGCCCGCCGAGGCAGCGGACGTCGCGCCACACGCCGAACGAGTCGAGCCGGTGGCCGAGGTAGGTCAGGAGTTCGGCGTCGGACAGGACCGGATCCGGGTTGGTTTCCCGCTCCGCGGCGACGTCGCCCGCGGTCCGCTGGAGGTCGTCCGGAGTGGGTCGTGGCCGGGGTTTCCCGGTGAGGTCGGCTTCCGCCGTGCGGCGCACCAGAGGCTCGACGTACGGCGGATGAAAGCCCAGGTCGCGGATGTGCTGGAGCAGTTCCGGCTCGGGCGCTGTGCCGTGTTCTCTTAGCTGCTCGGCCACTTCGACCGGCCAAATCCAGGTGCCGTCAGTGCGGTGTGTTTCGCCGACCTCAGCCTCGCGTTCGAGATACCGCAGCACGAGCGGCATCTCTTCCTCCGGCAGCGGTTCGCCGGTTCCGGCGGTGGCGTGCCGGAATTCGACGCCGAGCGGGAGTCCGACGTGCAGCCGCCACCAGTCGGGAAGGTGCTCGTCGTCGCGGGGGAACGTGGCGAGTTCGGCGAGGTAGGCGGACGAATCGGGCGGCGTCGTCCACGGGGGCTCGTCGTCGGTGAAGTAGTCGAAGTCGAACGCACCGTCCGGGGTGAGCACGTAACGTGCCTGAACCCAGGTGCCGAGTCCCTCTCGATACATCTCGGCACGCAACGCGGTGAGCCGCTGGACCACCTCGGTGCTGGCGACGGTGTTGCGGGCCTGCACCTCGAAATGGTCGCCGAGCTGGGCGAATCCGATCCCGGCCGCCGCGTCCGGATCGGCCCGGTGCGCCTTGATCAGCCTGCCGATCTCGACGAGCGCCTGCTGACCGGTACCCGTTGGTTCCACGTGAATCATTTCGTCCGGAGCGGACGACATCAGGACCCGCGACGGCGGTTCTGCGGAACGGTTCCGCGCGGACGGACGCGGCGCGGGGTCGGCCGCGGGGCGGGCATCGAGGAGCTGTGCTGCGGTTCGGGTGCGTCGGCCAGGTGCTGCACGAGCGTCTGGACGGTCGACGCGAGCTGTGCGGGGGTCGTCCGCTCGAAGGCGTCCGGGGCGAATTCGAGCCTGCCAAGCGTGCCGGCCGGCCCGGCGGTCGCGCGGACGAGCCCGTCGGGCGAGGTCAGGACAGCTGGAGCGGCGTCGAGACGGGCACGGTCGTCGCCGATGGTGCTCACGGTGGCCCCCCGTGTCTGTTGCGCGTGCCGAGATTAACTCGACCGGGTCACAAGTCACCCTAATGCCAGACGGTGAGTTACTACCCCCGTTTGGGTTCAACGGTTTGCGGCAGCGAATCGCCGTGACGTCGGCGGGCCAGCAGATATCCGGCACCGCCCAGCAGATAGAGCGCGGTCGCGACCACCATGAGCTCGGGCGAGTACCCGTTGTCCTTGACGAAAAGCGCGGCGAGCGAAACCGCCGCCACCTGGGTGATGTTGAACAGAGTGTCGTACAGCGCGAAGACCCGCCCGCGAGCCTCGTCCGCGACATCGAGCTGCACCGACGAGTCGACGGACAGCTTCACGACCTGTCCGGTCCCCATGATCAGGAACGATGCGATCAACGCCAACGGCAGCAGCATCGGCAACCCCAGCGCAGCCTGCGCGACCGCCGAAACGAGCAACGACCCCAGCACCGCCTGAGTCCGCCCAAGCGACCGAATCAGCCGAGCCGTCACCAGCCCCGCGACAAGAATGCCCGCCCCAGCGCACGCGACCAGTTGCCCAAGCCCGGGCAGTCCCGCGCGGAAGATCCCGTCGTCAGCGAAGTAATTGCGCATCAACAACACGCTGAGCAGCAACGAAATCCCGTACGCCGCCCGATGCGCGAACAACGCCACGAACCCAGCCGTGACCCGAGGCGCCCGCCACGCGTGCCGAGCCCCGTCAGCGAGCCCCCGCGCAACGGCCACCACCGGATTAATCGGCTCATCAACAACAGTCGGCCCCAGCACGCCTTTCGCGAACCGGTGCGCAAGGAGCGCCGACACCAACGCCCCTGCCGCAGCGAACGCCGTAGTCTCCGCCGACCCGACATCTCCAGACCCGAACACCGCCCGCAACCCGATCGCGCACCCACCGCCAACGACCGCGATCGCCGACCCCAGCGTCGCCGCGACCGCATTAGCCGAAACCACCGCTCGCGGCTCGACTACGTGCGGCAACGCAGCAGACAACCCGGACCCAATGAACCGGCTGATTCCCTCGGCGAGCAACGCGAGCGAGAACAACCCGATCCCGCCCACCCCGGCCCCCACCGCGACGACCGAGGCCACGATCGCCACCGCCCGCCCGAGATTGGCGAACACCAGCACCCGCCGCCGATCCCACCGATCAAGCAACGCCCCCGCGAACGGCCCCACCAGCGAATACGGCAGCAGCAAAGCCGCGAACCCCTCCGCGATGGCCAGCGGATCAGTCGCCCGCTCGGGATTGAACAGGACGGCTCCGGCCAGCCCGGCCCGGAAGACCCCGTCGCCCCACTGAGCCGCGAACCGGGTGAACAACAACCGCCGAAACGACGGATCCCGGACGAGCCCGCGCACCTGCCCCCGCTCCCCCACCCTCACCACACAACCCTACCGACCAACCCCGACAAACCAACGAAATCCGAGCCCCCGCCAACAAAACCCATCCCGCGACAGACGCCCGCAACCCGCGAAGGGCTAGCCCCCTAGGAACGGCAGCCCACAGGACCAAACGCGCCGGGATGGCGGGGAGGTTGCGATGGTTAGCGGCTTGGGCGATCAGCAGCGACCCCGAAGCGTTAAAGGCCCACCCGCCTCGGCTCGGGGCAGGTGGTGAGTTGGCCTGGCTAGCCCAGCAACAAGCCCGAAGACGAAGATCCACAGGTCGCCGGACAGCGAGCTCGCTGAGGTCGCGAGCAGCGACCTCCGGAACGGGCTGAGCCCCACCCGCGCTGGTCCGAGGCACGTTGCTGGGCGGTGGGCAGGCGTGGGCGGCGAACCGCGGGCCGAAGCGTCGAAGATCCACCCACGCTGGTTCGGGGCAGCTCGCTGGACAGCGAGCTGGCATGGATGGGAGCAGCGACCCCGAAACGCCGAAGATCCACCCGCTTTGGTTCGGGGCAACGTTGTTGACTGGCGAGCTGACGTGGCCAGGCAGCAGGGAGTTCGAAGGCCCTCCTGCCTTGGCCGAGGGCAGGTTTTGGGCGATGGGCAGGTTTAGGTGGCGATCTGCGTGCCTCAAGCGTTGAAGACCCACCCCAGCCCCCAACGAAACCGAACCGAAGAACCCCACCCACGGCTCCCAAGCAAAGGGGGCTCCGCCCCCGCCCACCCCGAAAACCGCAACCGAAGGCACCGCGGGGGTCCGGGGGGCTCGGCCCCCCGGGTACACGGCGCCGGTGGGACGGGGAAGGTGCGAAGCACCGAACAGGAGAAGAGAACACCGGCGCACTCGTTTCGCCTCTCGGCGGCTTGGCGCAGTGTGGCTCCGGCCGGACCGGTATTCCACAAAGGCGGTTCTTCAGTGAGCCCGGGGGACACGAGTGCGCCGGCTCATTGTTCTCAACGGGGCGGGTGGTGCTGGTGTTCCCGTGCCGGGAGGATTTCCTGTGGCGGGTGATGGGATCATGGGTGGCGTGCCAGCGGACGCCGAGGTTGAACCGGGAACGCTCCTGGTCGCCGCACCCACGATGTTCGACCCGAACTTCAAGCGGACCGTGGTGTTCGTGATCGATCATCGGGCGGAGGGCACGCTCGGGGTGGTCTTGAACCGGCCGTCCGATGTTCCGGTGAATGACGTCCTGCCGGGGTGGGGCGCGCATGTCGCCGAGCCGCAGTCGGTGTTCGTCGGCGGGCCGGTCGACAAGAAGACCGCGCTTTGTCTCGCCGCGTTGCGGACCGGGGAGACCGCTTCCAGCGTTCCGGGGGTGGTCGCGGTGCGGGGGCCGGTCGCGCTGGTTGATCTGGACAGCGATCCCGAGGTGCTCGTGCCCAAGGTGCGGGGCGTGCGCGTGTTCGCGGGTTATGCCGGGTGGGACTCGGGGCAGCTCGCGGGCGAGATCGAGCGCGAGGACTGGGTGATCGTTCCTGCGCTGCCTAGCGACATTCTCGCGCCGCCCAGCCGTGACCTGTGGGGTCAGGTGTTGCGCCGCCAGGGGGTGCCGCTCGCGTTGCTGGCCACCCATCCTGGCGATTTGCAGCGGAACTAGGCCTCGCTGGACTTCTGCAGGACTCCGCAGCCGCCAGCGCCGCACGCGCAGCCGCTGCAGCCAGCGGGAACCGGCGACGGGGCGGGCACGGTCAAGGCGGCTCGCGCGCCCATCCGGGCTCCGGCGACGACCATCACCAGCAGGCCGAGCAAGCCGACGATCGCGGCGGCGACCAGGCCCGCCGTGGCGGGGATCGCGAGACCGGCGAGTCCGCAGACGACCGCGGCCGCGCCGCCGGCCAGGGTCGGGATTCCGGCGACCCGGTTGGCGAGTTTGAACGCCTCTTCGCTGCGCATCGAGGCTTCGGTCCGGACTCCGGCTCCGCTTGCCCTGCTCAGCCGTCCGCGCACGCCGAGGAATCCACCCCAGCCGACGACGACACCCAGGACGATCGGAACGAGCGCGATAGCGAACACCCTCTGAGGATAAGCGTGACCTCGCGGCAATGTCCCGGATACCCTCGTCGGCTGTGCTACGGGCCATGTCTTCGTCCACGCGACACCGGCTGCTCGCCGCCGCCGGGATCGTCACGCTGTCCTTGCTCATCCCAGGAACCGCCGATGCCGCGCCGCGGCCGGTTCGGCTGCTCGGTGAGCAGCTCGTACCGCACAACTTGCAGTTCCAGGGCACCACAGTCGGCGGGTTGTCGTCGGTCGACTTCGATCCGCGCACCGGCGGCTATGTCTTCATCAGCGACGACCGGTCCGCGATCAACCCGGCCCGCTTCTACACCGCGAAGTTCGACGTCGGCGCGAACGGTGTGGGTCCGGTCACCTTCACCGGCACGCATCCGCTGCTGCGCCCGAGCGGCACGCCTTACCCACCGCTCGCGAAGAACGACCCGGCCGCTCCGCAGAACGAGCAGACGATCGACCCCGAGGAACTGCGCGTCGACCCGTGGACCGGGCACTACACCTGGTCGCAGGAAGGCGATCGGCTCGCCGACCAGCACCTGATCCAGCCGTCGATCCGCGAGGCGACCCGCGACGGGCACTATGTCCGCGACCTGCCGCTGCCCGCCAACGAGCGGATGACGCCGGACGCCGGTCCGCGCCGCAATTACGTCCTCGAAGGCCTCGCCTACACCGGGTTCGGCACGCTGCTGGCCAGCGAGGTCGAGGCCCCGCTGCTGCAGGACGGGCCGCCGCCGACGCCGGTGTCGGGTGCGTTGTCGCGGATCACCCTGCAGAGCCGGTTTGGGCACGTGCTCGCGCAGTACGCGTACCCGCAGGAGAAACTTTTCGCCGAGCCGAAGCCCGCCACGGGATTCGCCGACACCGGAGTCTCCTCGATGCTCGCGGTGAACCAGGCCGATCCGACGAAATTCCTGATGATGGAGCGGTCCTTCGTCACCGGCGTCGGCAACAAGGTGCGCATCTTCGAAATCGACACTACGGGCGCGACGAACGTCCTGAACACGCCGTCGCTGACCGCCGCCAAGCACGTCAAGCCGGTGAAGAAGCGGCTGCTCGCCGACCTTTCCGCTCTTCCGCTGTCCACTGTGGACAACATCGAGGGGATGACCTGGGGCCCGGCGCTGCCGTCCGGGGAGCGCAGTCTCGTGCTCGTGAGCGACAACAACTTCTCCGCGTCGCAAGTCACCCAGGTCGTCGCTTTGGCGGTCCCGTCGGAACGGCTTTGACCAGCGCGTTACGATGAGTGCATGAACACGGCTCGGCTGCTCCTTGGCCTGCCGCGCTGACCTGGTCCGATGACCGGCTCGGCGCGGCGACCCCTCATGCCTTCTGGCTTGGGGGGTCGAGTTGTTTCTGGGAGTGGCTCGACACGGAGGAAGACGGCGATGACAGGGTCTGACGAGGCCACCGGGGCCGCGGCGAAGAGTGCCGCGGACGCTGAGCACGCCCCGCCGTTCCGCTACACCGCGGAGCTGGCCGGGCAGATCGAGCAGCGCTGGCAGGACCACTGGTCCGACCACGGCACCTACCACGCGCCGAACCCGGTCGGTCCGCTCGCGGAAGCGGGCGAGCCGGTGCCCTCGGACAAGCTGTTCGTGCAGGACATGTTCCCGTACCCGTCCGGCTCCGGCCTGCACGTCGGGCACCCGCTGGGCTACATCGGCACCGACGTCTACGCGCGCTACCACCGGATGATCGGCCGGAACGTGCTGCACACGCTGGGCTACGACGCGTTCGGCCTGCCCGCCGAGCAGTACGCGGTGCAGACCGGCACGCACCCGCGCACCACGACCGAGCAGAACATCGCCACCATGCGCCGCCAGCTGAAGCGGCTGGGCCTGGGCCACGACGAGCGCCGGTCGATCGAGACGATCGACCCGGACTACTACAAGTGGACCCAGTGGATCTTCCTGCAGATCTTCAACTCCTACTACGACGAGGACGCCCGCAAGGCGCGGCCGATCGAGGAGTTGGAGAAGGCGTACGCCGCGGGTGAGCGCGCGACGCCGGACGGTCGTCCGTGGGTCGAGCTGAGCTCCGTCGAGCAGCGCAAGATCATCGACGACCACCGGCTGGTCTACATCTCCGAGGCTCCGGTGAACTGGGCTCCCGGCCTGGGCACCGTCGTCGCGAACGAGGAGGTGACCGCGGACGGCCGCAGCGACCGCGGCAACTTCCCGGTGTTCCGCAAGAGCCTGCGCCAGTGGATGATGCGGATCACCGCGTACGCCGACCGCCTGGTCGACGACCTGGACCTGCTGGACTGGCCGGAGAAGGTCAAGTCCATGCAGCGCAACTGGGTCGGCCGCTCGCAGGGCGCGCGCGTCTCGTTCGCCGCGGGAGACGAGAAGATCGAGGTCTTCACCACCCGTCCGGACACGCTGTTCGGCGCCACCTACATGGTGATCGCGCCGGAGCACCCGCTGGTCGAGAAGCTGACCGCGGCGCAGTGGCCGGGCGAGCACCCGGAAAGCTGGACCGGCGGCGCGAAGACGCCGGCCGAGGCCGTCGCCGCCTACCGGGCCGCCGCCTCCCGCAAGTCCGATCTGGACCGGCAGGAGAACAAGGAGAAGACCGGCGTCTTCACCGGCAGCTACGCGGTGAACCCGGTCAACGGCAAGGAAATCCCGGTCTTCGTCGGCGACTACGTGCTGATGGGTTACGGCACCGGCGCGATCATGGCGGTGCCCGCGCAGGACCAGCGCGACTACGACTTCGCGAAGAAGTTCGAGCTGGAGATCGTCCGCACGGTCGATCCGGGCGAGGGCTTCGAGGGCGAGGCGTTCACCGGCGACGGCCCGGCGATCAACTCGGCCAACGACACCGTCGACCTGAACGGCATGGGCGTCGCGGACGCCAAGAAGACGATCATCGCCTGGCTGGAGGACCGCGGCGCGGGCGAGGGCACGGTGCAGTACAAGCTGCGCGACTGGCTGTTCGCCCGCCAGCGCTACTGGGGCGAGCCGTTCCCGATCGTCTACGACGAGAACAACCTGCCGATCGCGCTGCCCGAGGACCAGTTGCCGGTCGTGCTGCCGGAGGTCGACGACTACTCGCCGAAGACCTTCGACCCGGACGACGCCGACTCCGAGCCGTCGCCGCCGCTGTCGCGCGCGAAGGACTGGGTCGAGGTCACCCTGGACCTGGGCGACGGGCCGAAGAAGTACCGCCGCGACACCAACGTCATGCCGCAGTGGGCCGGTTCCTGCTGGTACCAGCTGCGCTATGTCGACCCGACGAGCGAGGACGTGTTCTGCGCGCCGGAGAACGAGGCGTACTGGCTGGGCCCGCGCCCGGCCGAGCACGGCGTGGACGACCCGGGCGGCGTCGACCTGTACGTCGGCGGCGTCGAGCACGCGGTGCTGCACCTGCTGTACTCGCGGTTCTGGCACAAGGTGCTGTACGACCTGGGCCACGTGTCCTCGAAGGAGCCGTACCGCCGCCTGTTCAACCAGGGCTACATCGAGGCGTTCGCTTACACCGACAAGCGCGGCGTGTATGTGCCTGCTGAGGAGGTCGTCGAGCGCGACGGCAAGTTCTTCTTCGGCGACGAAGAGGTCAAGCAGGAATACGGCAAGATGGGCAAGAGCCTGAAGAACGCCGTGACGCCGGACGAAATGTCGGACACCTACGGCGCGGACACCTTCCGGCTGTACGAGATGTCGATGGGTCCGCTGGACATGTCGCGTCCGTGGGCGACCAAGGACGTCGTCGGCGCGCACCGGTTCCTGCAGCGGCTGTGGCGGCTGCTGATCGACGAGCAGACCGGCGAACTGCGGGTTTCGGCGGACGAGGCGACCGAGGCGGACCGGAAGCTGTTGCACCGCACCATCGCCGGGGTCCGCGAGGACTATGCGGAGATGCGGTTCAACACCGCGGGCGCGAAGCTGATCGAGCTGAACAACCACCTGACCAAGGCGTACGGCTCGGCCGCGGCGACCCCGCGCGAACTGGCCGAACCGCTGGTGTTGCTGCTGGCCCCGCTGGCTCCGCACGTGGCCGAGGAGCTGTGGCACCGGATGGGCCACGCCGATTCGCTGGTGCACGGGCCGTTCCCGGTCGTGGACGAGAAGTACCTGGTCGAGGACTCGGTCGAGTACCCGATCCAGGTCAACGGCAAGGTCCGCTCGCGGATCACCGTGGCCGCGGACGCGAAGAACGACGCGGTGCAGGCAGCAGCGCTGGCGGACGAGAAGATCGCCGCGCTGGTCGGCGACAAGACGCCGCGCAAGGTGATCGTGGTGCCGGGCCGTCTGGTCAACATCGTGCTCTGAAAAAGCTCGTTCCGGCCCGGGAGCCGATCCCGGGCCGGTACTGTGCTTTCCGTGCGTAACCGAGCGATCACCGCGATCATCGCGAGCGCTGTCGCAGCGGCGGCTTTGCTGCCCGGGTGCGCCGTCGCGCCCGCTCCGCCGCCGGGGAAACCCGCGCCGCGGCTGCCGGCGGATTCGATCGCTTACGACACGCTGCCGGTCATCACGAGCAGGCCGAAGCTGTTTCCCGGCGACTGTTCGCAGTTCGAGAAGAACCCGCAGTTGCTGGGCGCCCTCGGCGGCAGTTCGCCGATGTTCAACCCGTATGCCAAGGCCTGCGTCATGCAGCGGTCGGCGGGCACGCAGGTCGAGGTCGGCTCGATGGACCCGGACCAGCGCATTCCGGAGCCGTGGCCCGGCTGGTGGAAGGTCTACGACTACAGCGTCCACCACTTCCGCCGGATGCTGGTGCTGGACCGCTACTACGCGGTTTCCCAGCTCCAGGGATACGGCTGCGTGGTCGCGGTGAACACCGGCTCGCTGCAGGTCGTCACGGTCCGGGTCGGCACCGAGGCGGGCAAGGGTCCGGTCCCCGGCGACAGTGTCGACGTCGACCGCCAGACCGCTCAGCAGTTCTGTCCGGACGCGCAGAAGGCCGCCGAGGCCTACCTGAACGCGGTCGACCCCGGTGGCGGCTCGCTGGCAGGCTGACCCGCGGTCACGCCGCTTCGCGCGTGCCCGCCCGCCAGATCGCGACCCCGGCGAGGCCGATCCACACCACCAGCGACGTGGCCAGCGCGACCGGTCCGTGCTTGGCGATTCCCGCGAGCTGCCGCGCGGGTTCGGCCGGATCGACCCATCCCGCGTAGTCGATGCCGCTCTGCAGGAACACGAACAGCAGCGACAGCAGGACGTAGGCGGTGATCGATCCGGCGGTGTTGGGGATCAGCCAGCCGATGGTGACCGCGAGCAGGGTCATGCAGAACCCGCCGAGCAGGATCGTCGTGACCATCGCGCCCGGCCGGGCGTCGAGCAGGAACTGCGTGTCGTATCCCTCGAGCTGGCTTCGGTAGTAGGTGAAGGTCATCAGCAGGTTCAGCCCGGAAGTGATCAGCCAGACCCCGACCGCGATGGTGGCCTGCGCGAGCACGTAGCGCAGCCGCGACGGCTGGGCGAGCAGGGTCGGCTGCGAGCTGCGGTAATGCCATTCGGCGGCGATCAGCTTCACGAGCACGACGTTCATCAGCACCGCGCCGAGCCGGATCGTGAGGAACACCGGCAGCAGTTGCTTGTCGAGCGTGTAGTCGCGCAGTCCGCCCTGCAAGAACAGCAGCGACAGCGTCACCAGCAGGATCGGCGCGGAGAGCACCAGGATCTTGTCCGCCACCGTCGCGGTCATCTTCCGCAGTTCGACGCCAACCACGGTGCCGAACGACGCGCGCCGCTGCGCCGGGGCCTGCCAGGCGGGCGCCTGTGCCGGGATCATCGGGCTCCTCCGGTGAGCCGGAAGAAAAGCTCTTCCAGGTTCTGCTGTTCCTCGCGCAGCTCCAGCACCTGCACGCGGGCGGCGAACGCGAGGTCGGACACCTGTTTCATCGGGGCGGCGACGGACACCCCGTCCGCGCTGGTTTGGCGCAGTTCGAGCCTGGCGTTGTGCAGCGCCGAGGTCAGCCGGGGAAGGTCGGCGGTGCGGATAAGCGTGCGGGCCGGTCCGGCGAAGCTCTCCAGCGGACCGTCGGCGACGACGCGGCCCTGGCCGATCATCACCACGCGGTCCGCGGTCTGGTCCACTTCGGACAGCACGTGGCTGGACAGCAGCACGGTGCCGCCGCGCTGGGCGTACCCGCGCAGCAACTGCCTGGTGGAGCGGATGCCGTCCGGGTCGAGGCCGTTGATCGGTTCGTCGAGGATCAGCACCGGCGGATCGCACAGCAGCGCCTGCGCGATGCCGAGCCGCTGCCGCATGCCGAGGCTGTACTTGCCGATCCGCCGGTTCGCCGCGTCGGAGAGGCCGACCTGTCCGAGCACCTGGTCCACCCTGGCGGCGGGCAGCCGCATGAGTTTCGCGGCGTTGAGCAGATGATGTCTCCCGGTGCGGCCCGGGTGCACGGCGGACGCGTCGAGCAGCACCCCCGCGACGTGTGCCGGATTGGGCCACTCGCCGAAACGGCGGCCGGCGATGGTCGCGGTGCCGGACGTCGGCGTGGTCAGGCCGCAGATCATCCGCAGCGTGGTCGATTTCCCGGCGCCGTTCGGTCCGAGGAACGCGGTCACCGTGCCCGGTCGCAGGCTGAACGACACGGTGTCGACCACGCGGCGCTGGCTGTAGACCTTCACCAGCTCTTGGACGTGCAGCAACCCGTCCCCCTCCCCGTTTTCCCGCTGGCCGGAGTCTGTCACACGCTGTGGCCGCCCGGGTGCGGAATCGAACCGCCACGACCGAAAGACGCCAGCCTCGCCCGCTGTTCGGCGCTTCGATGGTTGAAAGCGAAACAAACGGAAAGGACGGACATGAACCTCGACGGCAAAGTGGCGCTGGTGACTGGCGGGAGCCGCGGAATCGGTGCGGCGACGGCACTGCGGCTCGCCGAGGCTGGGGCGGACGTGGTGCTCACCTACGCGGTGAACGCCGAGCAGGCCGCGGACGTGGTCGACCGGATCAAGGCGCTCGGGCGGCGGGCGCTCGCGGTCGGTGCGGACAACGCGGATTCGGCGGCGGTCGAGGCCGCGGTGGAGGCGGCGGTCGCCGAGTTCGGGCGGCTGGACGTGCTGGTCAACAACGCGGGCGTCGGTTTCGTCGGCCCGCTGGAGCAGACCGGGATGGACGACGTCGACCGCGTGCTCGCGGTGAACGTGCGCGGCGTGCTGGCCGCGACCAAGGCAGCGGCCAAGCACCTCGGCGAAGGCGGCCGCGTGATCACCATCGGCAGCTGCGTGACCGATCGCGTGCCGGGGCCGGGGATGGTGCTGTACGCGGTCAGCAAGTCCGCGATGGTGGGGCTGACCAAGGCGCTGGCCCGTGAACTGGCGGCGAACGGCGTGACGGTGAACCTGGTGCACCCGGGACCGACCGACACCGAGATGAACCCGGCCGACGGGCCGTACGCCGCGGACCAGGCATCGATGACCGCGGCGGGCCGGTACGGCAAGCCCTCGGAAGTGGCTGACACGGTGGCGTTCCTCGCCTCGCCGGCCAGCGCGTACGTGACCGGCTCGACCATCTCGGTCGACGGCGGCCACGCGGCCTAATCGCTGTACAGGCCGACGTCGCGGGCGAGGTCGGTGAGCATGGCCTCGAACAGCACGTCCGGTTTGGACACCGGGATCGGGTAGTTGCCGAACACCTCGAGGGTGACGTGGCCGTAGAGCCGCGCCCAGAAGGTGATCATCAGGTAGGTGAGCCCGAGGTCCAGCTTCTCCGGCGGGATCTCCCGCCCGGACTCCTTGAGCACCGTCAGCAGATCCTGCTGGAACGCGGTGAGGTCGTCGCGGAGTTCGGGCGGGACCACGTCGTTCGGCGGCATCACCAGGTCGTGCTGGGCGAGCACGTGGCCCGCCGCGGCGAGGAAGATCCGGCCGAACGGTTCGTCGAGCCTGCGCAGCGCGCTGCCGGTCGCGGTGCCGGTGGCCCCGGTCGGCGACGCGAACACCAGCGTGAATTCCTTGGTGTGGGTCAGTGCCCAGCGGCGGAATCCTTTGCAGATCTGGAACAGCTGCAGCAGGCCCTCGTCCTTCAGCTCCGCGATGTCCTCGGCGATTTCGGCGGCGAGGTCGGTGCAGACGTCGAGGCGGAGGCTTTCCAGCAGGTCGTCGCGGGATTCGTAGTAGCGGTACAGAGCCGGTGCGGTAATCCCCAGCTCCCGGGCGATGGCCCGCAGCGTGACGGCTTCCGGGCCCTGGCCTACCAGCAGGTTCCGCGCGGTCCGGCGGATGTCGGATTCGGTAGCCGCTCGCGCGCGACCCCTGCGTGTGGGGCTGCTCATCCGGGCAGTCTAGGTGGTCTGGACACCTTTTTCGGCACTTGGCGCGAGAACCGGGGCGCCGCCGACGCCGATCACTCGGGGGGCTACGTGATCGGCGCCGGCGACCCGATGCCCTCTCCGGTGCGCTTCCGGTCGGGGCAACGTCATCGGCTCAAGTCCGGTGACGCTCGAAGAAGAGCGAAGCCCGCCGCAGAAGTGACGCCTGGGGGATACGGATCCCCCGATCGAGTGACGGACAGCCGCTGTTCCGCCTGATTGTCGCACTGAGCGCCAAGAAAGTTACAAACGCTTTCACTTTCGGGCACAGATGGCGGAAAGGACGGGTCATGGCAGAGTGGCGGCCATGAGTGCTGCGGTGCTGGTGGTCGGGTCCGCGAATGCCGATTTGGTGGTGCCGGTCGACCGTCGTCCCGGCGGCGGCGAAACCGTACTGGGCGGCGACACCGCGTTGTCCCCCGGTGGCAAGGGTGCGAATACCGCGGTCGCGGCGGGAAAGCTCGGTGCGGACGTCGCGTTGCTCGGTGCGGTCGGCGATGATCCCTATGGTCAGTTGCTGCGGGATTCGTTGTCGAATGCGGGTGTCGATACGCAATTCGTTCGCACTGTTGATCGGCCTACCGGAATCGCCTACATCACCGTGACTCCGGACGGGGAAAACTCAATCCTCGTCTCCCCTGGCGCGAACTCCGCGCTGGAACCCGGCGACATCACCGATGAGGCGCTGGACGGCGTACGCGTGCTCGTCGCCTCGCTGGAAGTGCCGCTGCCCACGGTCGAACGCGCGGTGGTGCGGGCACGGGAAAACGGCGTGCGGGTGCTGCTGAACCTCTCCCCGGCGGCCGAGGTGTCGCCGGAAACGCTGGCCGCGCTGGACGTTCTGCTGGTCAACGAGCACGAGGCCGCCTACCTGCTCGGTTCGGCGGACGCTGACCCGCGCAAGCTGCTCGAACTCGGTCCGCGCGCGGCCGTCGTCACACTCGGGGCCAAGGGTGCGGCGGTGCTCGAGGGCGCCAAGTCGACCACCGTCGAGTCGCCCAAGGTGGAAGCGGTCGACACCACGGGCGCGGGCGACGCGTTCGCCGGTGCGCTGGCGGCAGCTCTCGCCGACGGCGCTGACCTGGTCGAAGCCGCCGGGCAGGCGGTGAAAGTCGCTGCGGTGACCGTGACTCGCCGCGGTGCTCAGCCGTCGTATCCGACCGCCGCCGAGCTGGAATGAGACACGTCCAGGCCGTGTTGCAGGTCACGTGGGCGATTCGTTCGGTTCGGCGTGGTGGCAGGGGTACGCGACCCGGTTGCGGAGGATCGCGCGGACGCGTGATCCGCTGGCGTTGATGCCGCTCGACGAGACGTTGGCCGCGCTGGGGCGCACCGCGGAAACGTACGAGGGGCTCCGCCAGGTCCCGGTCGACGGCGTAGTGGGCTCCCTCGCGCGTGCCGAGGATTTCGACCGGTTGTTCCGGCCCCGCAACCGCGCGCTGCGCGAGCGCTGGCGGGCGATCGCCGACGCCGTCGGGGAGCTTCCGCCGGTGCGGCTCGTGCGGTTGGGCGACATGTACTTCGTGGAGGACGGGCACCACCGCATCGCGCTGGCCAGGGCGCGCGGGGCCGAGCGGGTCCTCGCCGAGGTGCGGTCCGTCTGCACGGTCGCGTTCGCGATGCGCTGCCTGACGCTGGCGGACCTGCCGTCGAAGCGGGCCGAGCGGATGTTCCTGGAGCGGATTCCGCTCGCCGACACCGACCGGACCGACCTGTGGCTGGACGACCCGGCGGACTGGTTCCGGCTCGCGGACTCGGCGGAGGCATGGGGTTTCCGGCAGACTTTGCGGGGCCGGGTGCTGCGCGACCGCGCGGAACTGGCCCGCGCGTGGTGGCACGAGGAGGTTCGTCCGGTGGTCGAACGGGTGCGAAATCGGGAAACGGGTGCGGCGCCCCGGGAGATCGCCGTCTACGTGAGCTATGGTCTAGACCATGTCTGAGAGTGCTGCCGCTCCGGCCGAGTCCGCTGCCGGTTCCTCGCTGACCGGGGTCGCGGTGAGCCCCGGACGCGCGAGCGGACCCGTCGTACGGGTCGCCGAGCCGCTCGGGGAACCCGCCAGCACGCCCGCGCCGGACGATCCGGCGGCGGAGGCGGCGAGGATCGAACCCGCCGCGCAGGCGGTCGCCGCGCGGCTGGAAGCGCAGGCCGAGGCCGCGACCGGCGAAGCCGCGACGATCCTCGTCACGACCGCCGCGATGGCCGCCGACCCGGCGCTCGCCGCTCAGGCTCAACAGCTGGTGACGGCGCGGAACCTACCCGCGGCCCGCGCCGTCTACCAGGCCGCCGAAGGGTTCGCCGACGCCTTGGCGGCCGCCGGCGGGTACATGGCCGAGCGGGTCCGCGACGTCCGGGACGTGCGCGACCGGCTCGTCGCCGAACTGCTCGGCGTCGCCCCGCCCGGAGTGCCCGAGCTGACCTCGCCGAGCGTTCTCGTCGCCCGCGACCTCGCCCCGGCCGACACCGCGGGGCTCGACCCGGCGAAGGTGCTCGCGCTGGTCACCGAGGAGGGCGGCCCCACGAGCCACACCGCGATTCTCGCGCGGGCGCTGGGGATTCCGGCGGTCGTCGCGGTGCGCGGGCTGCTGGCCTCCGACGCCAAGGCGCTGTCGGTCGACGGCGACACCGGTGTGATCGAGGCGGTCGACCCGTCCGCGCCGATCGTCACCGCCGCCGCTTCCGGGCCGGCCGAATGGAACGGCGTCGGCGAACTGTCCGACGGGCACCGGGTGAAGGTGTACGGCAACGTCGGTTCCCCGGCCGACGCGCAGGCCGCCGCGGACGCGGGCGCCGAGGGCGTCGGGCTGTTCCGCACGGAGTTCTGCTATCTCGACGCACCGGCCGAGCCGTCCGTCGAAGAGCAGCGAAAAGCTTATGCCGCAGTGCTTTCGCCGTTCCGCGGCAAGCCGGTCATCGTGCGCACGCTCGACGCGGGCGCGGACAAGCCGCTCGCCTTCCTGTCCCCGGACGACGAACCCAACCCGGCGCTCGGCGTGCGTGGCGTGCGGATCGCGTTCGACCGGCCCGAGGTGCTCGACCGGCAGCTCGAAGCCATCGCGGGCGCGGCGGAGGATTCCGGCGCGGAGGTTTCGGTGATGGCCCCCATGGTCGGCACCGTCGAGGAAGCCGCCTGGTTCGCCGAACGCGTGCGCGCCGCGGGGATCGCGCGGGCGGGCGTGATGATCGAGATCCCCGCCGCCGCGGTTTTGGCGCGGGAGATTCTCGGGGTGGTCGACTTCGTGTCCGTCGGCACGAACGATCTGGCCCAGTACACCTTCGCCGCGGACCGCCAGCTCGGCGCGGTGGCGAAGCTGAACGACCCGTGGCAGCCCGGTTTGCTGCGTCTGCTGAAGCTGATCGGCGACGCGGCGGAGGCGACCGGCAAACCGGCGGGCGTCTGTGGCGAGGCGGCTGCCGACCCGCGGCTCGCGCTGGTGCTGGCCGGGCTCGGTCTGACGAGTCTGTCGATGAACGCCCCGGCGATCCGCGCCGTCGGCGCGAGCCTGGCGACCGTGTCCCGGGAAAAAGCCCGGGAGATCGCGGCGGCGGCGCTGGCCACCGCAGATCCGGCCGCCGCGCGCAAGGCCGTCGCGGACGCCGTTTCGTAGCAGGGGGACGCCGGATCCGGGTGAGAGATGGGGTACCGGATCCGGCGCCGGACGCTGGTCAGCCGAAGATGCCCCGCCGAGGGTGGCGGATGACCAGCGAGCCTCCGTGGATGCGGCCGGTCAGCACGTAGCGCGGGGTGCCCGCGCGGCCGTTGCTGCCGGTCTTGTCGTCGAGCGAGCCGAACTTGATCTCGGTGATCGAGTTGTAGTCCACCGCCGCGTGCTGCGGGATGATCAGCTCGACCGAACCCCACTTCGAGTCGAGTTCGATCTGCACCACCGGGGTGGCGACGCGGGCCTCGGTGAAGTCGAGTTTGGTGCTGCCGTACTTGTTGCGCACCACCATCGCGGCCGGGACTTGCCACGGGCCGCTGCGCTGCAGCGACGAGTACTTGGCGTTGAGTTCGAGCCGCTGGCCCAGTCCGTAGTTCGGCCCGTAGCCGGGCGGTTCGGGCAGCGGAGTGTACTGCGGGGCCGCGCCGGGGTGCACGAGCCCGGGCAGGTCGGCGAGGACCGCGTTGAGGTCGCCCCTGGTGCGGGCCGCGAGCGCCTGGTCAGTGCGTTCGGTGAACTCGTCGAGGGTGAGCATCCCCTGTCCGATGGCTTTCTGCAGCACGCCCACGACGTGCTCGCGTTCGTCGTCGGACACCCGGATGTCGCGCGCGGTCAACGGCTTGGTCTCGGTCGCGGGCTGCGCGGCGGTCGTCTCTTCCTCGGCCATGACATCGATGGTAGAACTCGATTTCCGCTGGCAGATCGGGGAAAAACCCTGAACGGACCCGTACCTCGCGCGATGGTCGCCCTGGCCGCGGCCTGTTGCCTGCTGACCTCGTGCATGAGCGGGGCTCCCGCGCCCGCTCCGGTGAGCTCAGCGCGTCCGACTCCGACCACGCCGCCGCCGACCGGACTCGACGGGCTCGTCGCCACCGGCGGCATCGGCGTGGAGTTGCTGCTGGCCACGTCGCCGCCGACGGTGTTCGACTCCGATTCGGGTGTGCGCGGAACACTGCCCGGCGTACCCGGCGGACAGCGGGTGGTGTCCGTGCTGCGCGTCGGCCACACCCCGGTCGTGCTGACCGCGCCGAGCTGCTCGCAGGCCGTCTGCGATCCGGCGGAGGTGTATGTCTACCTGGGACTTTCGGCTCCGCGGTCGCTCGGCAAAGCGGTAAGTGCGGCTCCGGGCGAGGACGGCAGCAGCGTGTGGCTGATCCGGGAGGACGGCCCGGACCTGTGCCGGTTGGAACATGTCGCGCTCACCGGCACTTCGTTCGGCCGGGGAACCGTGGCGTCGTGCCGCACGCTCGTCCGGGTGGAGACGGCGCACGGGCTGTTGATCACCGTCGGCGGCGGCACCGCCGAAACCGTTGACGTTCTGATCGACCCGGCCACCGGACGCACCGTGCAGCAGTCTCCGCGCATTCTCGCCGCGGCCGGTGATCGGCTCGTCCTCGGCGGGTTGACCGACCTGACGATCCTTGACCTGCGCAGCGGAGCGCGGAAACCAGTGGCTCTACCGGTTCCCGCACCCAACCCGTATGTCCTGCCGAGCCGCGCCGGCGACGTCGCCGCGGTCGATTTCGGCACCCCGTCGTTCCCCGGAACCGGTACGCAGACCCGGGATCTGTGGCTGTTGAACCTGCGCGACGGCACCTGGCAGCAAGCGCCGTCGATGCCGTATTCGACGGAAAACCTGAAGCGCTCCGGCCTGGAGTGGACGCAAGCGGGCGACCTGGTCATCGACGACGGGGCGGTCGCGGCGTGGCATCCGGGCGAACCGGCCTGGCGGCTGGGGAAGGCGAAACTCGCCGCGGCGCAGCAGGCCGCCGGGGTCGCGACCTTCTGAGCTCAGTCCTCGTCGAGGCCGTGCTCGATCGCGTAGCGCGCCAGCTCGACCCGGTTGTGCAGCTGAAGCTTCCGCAACGTCGACTGCACGTGGTTTTCCACCGTCCGGTGCGACAGCACCAGCCGCTCCGCGATCTGTCGTGCGGTCAGCCCCTTGGCGACCAGCCGGAGCACGTCGGTCTCCCGGTCGGTGAGCCGCGGCGGCTCTGGCGCGCCGTCCGGAACGTCGGCCATCCGCCGGTACTCGCCGAGCACCAGGCCGGCCAGCCCGGCGGTGAACACCGGATCGCCGTCGGCCGTGCGGCGAACCGCGTCCACCAGTTCCGTCGCGGACGCCGATTTCAGCAGATAGCCCGACGCTCCCGCCTTCACCGCTTCCAGCACATCGCTGTGCTCGCCGCTGGCCGAGAGCACCAGCACGCGCGTGTCCGGCGCCGCCGTGGTGATCTCGCGGGTCGCCTCGACGCCGGACGTGCCGCCGAGGTTCAGGTCCATCAGCACCACGTCCGGCCGCACCGCGCGCGCGATCCGGATCGCCGCCGGGGCGTCCGGCGCGGTCGCGGCCACCTCGAACCCGTTCTCGCTGAGGTCGCGGGCTACTCCGTCGCGCCACATCGGGTGGTCGTCGACCACCATCACGGAGATCGTCCGTTCCGTCATCGCCCGTCCCTCATCGTGGCTGGCACCCGCACTTCCCACTCCGTTCCCCTGCCGGGAGCGCTGTCCAGCACCGCGGTCCCGCCGAGGTCCTCCACCCGGCCGCGAATCGACTTCACTACCCCGAGACGGCCCTCGGCGGCCGCTCGTTCCAGCCTGCCGCCCTCGATCCCCGGCCCGTCGTCGCGGATGCTCACCACGACCTCGCCGCCGAGGTCTTCCAGCAGCACCCAGGCATGCGCGTCCGGGCCAGCGTGTTTCTCCACGTTAGCCAGTGCTTCGCGGGTGACCGCGACGAGTTCCTCGGTGACGTGCGCGGGCAGGTCCACTGTGCCGGCCGGCGTCGAGACCTGCACCGACGTGGTCGCCAGCAGTTGCAACGCCGAACGGAGGTCCGCGGTGTCGCCGGACCGCGTCGGCTCGCTGCTCACCAACGCGCGCAACGCGATCTCCTGCTCTCCCGCGAGCCTCGCCAGCTCCGCTGCTTCGCCGCCTACTTCGAGACCGCGACGTCGTACGCGCGCGAGTACCTGAAGCACGCTGTCGTGTATCGAGCGCGCGAGCCGTTCACGTTCGGCCGTCGCTGCTTCGGCGCGAAGTGCGCGCGCGAGCTTTTCGGCGGAGCTACGCGCGAGCGTCGCCGCCATACCGACAAGGAGACCGCTCGCGCACAACAGCACCCCGTCACGGATGACGTCGATGTCGACGTTCGCGCGCGCGACACCAGTACCTACTGCCACGACTAGGCCCGCTAGTACGCCGCGGCGCGAGCCGAAGCGCGTTGCCACCGCGATCGGCGCTACCGCCGCCCAGACCGTGGTGATCAACGGCGTCGTCGCGTTGTCGAACTGCGCGTCCGACAGGATCCACGGCGACGTGAGCATGAGCGCTGTGGTGAGTACGAGGTCGAAGATCACCAGCCAGCGGTGCCGTCCGTTCTCGCGCATGTACGCGAAACTCGACACGACAGACCACACGGCCATCACTCCGATGACGAGCCAGCCCAGCCACGGCCGCTGGAAGCCCGTGTGGTGCGCGATCGCCACTGCCAGCGCGAACAACCACGTGACGACGCGCAGCACCACGACACCGCGCCACAGCGGCGTCGCCGGATCTCGGGTGGGCTGAACGGTCACTTCTCGTCTTCTGTGCTTTCTGTGCCTTCTTCGGAGCCACCGTCCGCGCCCTCTGCCGGATCGTTGTTCGGGTTGGCGGCTTGGCTGTGCAGCGCGTCGACGGTCGCCGGATCCGGATCGTGTTCGTGCAGCAGCGACCGGACCCCGGCGTTGAGCACGGCCAGCAGCGGCACCGCGAGCAGCGCGCCCGCGATCCCCGCGGCGACCAGGCCGGTGGCGATCGCCAGCACCACCGCGAGCGGGTGCAGCCGCACCGCGCGGCCGAGCAGCAGCGGCTGCAGCACATGGCTTTCCAGCTGCATCACGCCGACCACGATGGCCAGCACGACCACCGCGCCGATGACGCCCTTCGACACGAGCGCGATCAGCACCGCGACGCCGCCGGTGATCAGCGCGCCGATGATCGGGATGAACGCGCCGAGGAACACCAGCGTCGCCAGCGGGATCACCAGCGGCACGCCGACGATCCACAGCCCGATGCCGATGCCGACCGCGTCGACCACGGCCACCGCGGCGGTCGCGCGGATGTAGCTGACCAGCGACGCGAAACCGCGCCGTCCCGCCACGTCCACGCGCTTGCGCACCCGGTTCGGCACGCCGCGCACCAGGAACGACCAGATGCCGTCGCCGCCGGCGAGGAAGAAGATCGTGACGAAGAGCGTCAGCACGAAGCCGGTGAGGATCTCGCCGACGGTGCCCGCGGTGGTCAGCGCGGTGGTGGTGATCGAGGCCTGGTTGTTCTGCAGGAAGCCGATGGCCTGGTTGATGAAGTCCTGGATCTGCTCCTGGCGCAGGTGCAGCGGACCGTTGATCAGCCAGTCCTTGATCTGGTTGAGGCTCGTGGTCAGCTGCTGCTGCAGTTCCGGAAGCCCGCTGGAGAACTGGGTGATCACGAAGGTCAGCAAGCCGCCGAGCACCGCGAGCCCGGCCACGAGCACGATCGCCGTGGCCAGCCCGCGTGGGAAACGGATCTGCACGAGCCGCGACACCGCCGGGGCCAGCAGTGCCGAAAGCAGCAGCGCGATCGATACCGGCACCACGACCGAGGCGAGGTAGCCCAGCAGCCACACCACCGCGTACAACGCGGCGATCACCACGATGAACCGCCACGACAGCGCGGCGGATACGCGCAGGCCGCGCGGGATGAAGCCGGTGACGTCGACGACTGGTTCGGAAAGGGACGGTTGTTCGCGTTGTCCGCGCCCTGGCTGGCTCACGGGGTCAACCGTATCGGCCCCGTCGACCGAAACCGGGCGGATCGCCCGGGGCAGGGCGCGAATCACCGCTTCGCCGCGGTCGCGCGAACCGACTCCGGAGTAACCGGCCGTCTTCTCCGGGGATGACCCATCGTGAGACCCGGCCACACTCTGTGTTGTTCACACGATGGTGGCATCAAGCCGTGTCAAGGATGCGCGGCGGCCCACAAATTTGGTTGTCTCGGTTTTGCACCACCGCGGAACTGTGCTGTTCCCGCCAAAAACCGAAATCATTTTTTACCCTTGAGGAGAAATCACCTGTGACGAACGACGCTGTGCACGAGAGGCGAGGCGCGACGCGCTTCGGCCGTCTCGCGTCGCGTGCGTTGTTCGTCGTCGGCGGCGCGCTCGCGGCCACCGCGGCCGCGTGGACCGTCTCCTCTTCCGCCGCTTCGGCGGACCCGGTCGACGCGAGCGTCACGCCGGTCACCGACGCGACGGCCGCCGGAATCGGCGACGTCACCGACGGCGCGGCCCGGTTCGCTGGCGACGTCACCGGTGCGGTGCAAGGGCTTTCGTCGTGCGGCCAGGGAGCCACCACGTGGTCTGAACCAGGCACGTCGCGGCCCGCCTGCTCGCTCGACCAGTTCGGCGCGCACCGCGACGATCTCGCCGGCAGCCAGGAGGCCGCCGGAAAGGTCAGCGACGCGGTGAGCGACCTCGGCCAGCACGCGGTCGTCAAGCCGGTGGAGCGCACGCTCGGCTCGCTCGAGCACATCGCGCGCAAGCCGGAGGACGCCCGCCAGGTGATCGCCGACGCGACCACTCCGCCGCACGCCGCACAGGATTTCGGCCGGAAGCTGTGGGATCTGCTCGACCCGAGCGCTCCCTCGAACCTGGTCGACCTGCCGAAACTGCCCTCGGCTCCGGTTCCCGGTTCCGAGCAGCTTCCCGCGCCCGGCGTTCCGGAGCAGCCCGCCGAGGCGGAGCAAAACCTCGGTGCCGCAGCGATGACCACGTCCGACGCACTGCAGTCGGTCTTTCCGGCGATGGACGCCGCGCAGTCCGCGGATCCGGTGCAGGGAGCCGAACTGCCGCAGCGCCACCACGGCGGCGACCGCGGTCTGCCCGGCGCTCCGTTCTCCCCGGCGCAGCTTCCCGCCGCGCCGCTTTCCATCCCGAACTCCCCGGCCGGTGGCAGCACCGCGCCCGGCGGACACCTCGACGGCTTGAACTTCGGCGTTCCCTCCTGGGTCGTCGCCGCCGTCGACAACGCCGTGGCGGGTTCGACCCGCACCGGCCTCGCGCACACGCCGCGCACCCCGGGCGAGCAGCCCGGCGTCACTCCTGACTGATCCACTTCACCCGCGGGGTCTTTGACGTACCCACGGCCGCCTTCGTGTGCCGTCGCCGTCATCGACAGATACCCCGCGGGTTTTTCGCGCGCTGCGCAATTTCCGCGCACGCATTCCCCGGTGCATTCCTGACGACAAGGTCGCACCGCCACAAACCCGCAAGGGACCCCGATATGAAGGAGAAAAATCCCATGCAGACCTGGGCAAAGCGCGGACTCCAGACCGCGTTGGTCACGGGTGGGTTGCTGATGCTGGGCACCGGCATCGCCTCGGCCGACGAGAACGTCAACCCGGACACCCCGGCCTCCCCGCTGGATCTCAACGTCACCGTCCCGATCGACGAGGCCAACAACGCGATCGGCACCCCGCTCGGGCAGGTCGACCTCCCGGCGCACCACAACGAGATCAGCACCAAGCCCGTCACCTCCGCCGTCAAGGGAGCGCTCGCCTCGGCGAAGACGCCCGGCGGCTCCGCGGGCAGCCTGACCGACAGCCTCCCGAAGGCTGACGCGCCCCGGCAGATCACGCCGACCCACGACGCGTTCAAGGGCAACAAGGTCAACGGCGACGTCGTCGTCCCGATCCAGGTCGTGGACAACGCGGTCGGCGTCATCGGCGACGCCCACGTGCAGGGCGGCGACCACGACCAGACCTACAGCCACAACCAGGACGTCGCGACCGACGGCAAGTACTCCGGCATCGCGGGCAACGTCGTGGCGCTCGACTACGCGCTCCCGGTGCAGATCGCGGGCAACGGCGTCGGCCTGGCTGGCGGCAGCGGTGCGGTGCACGGCGGTTCGGCGCACCAGAGCACCAGCGAGACCGGCAACATCGACACCACCGGCGAGGGCTCCGGCCTGTCCGGCAACGTCGTCGGCGGCCAGTTCGCGACCCCGGTCCAGGTGACCGGCAACGCCGCGTCCTGGATCCTCGGCAACGCCTACAGCGGCGGGTACAACGCCGACACGACCGCCACCTCCGGCGGTTCGATGAAGTCCAACGGCAAGGGCGCCGCGGGCAGCGGCAACGTGGTCGGCGCTCCGATCGCGCTGCCGGTCAAGTTCAACGGCAACGCGGGCGGCGTGTGGGGCTCGGACGCGGACTCCACGTCCAACTCCTCGGCCGACGCCAAGGCGGGCGACACCCGTCCGGGCAGCCTGAAGGGCATCCCGACCTACATCGAGACCGACGGGGACCAGTCGTTCCTGTCCGGCAACGCCGCCGCCGCGCAGGCCAGCCCGGTCGCGAACGTCGCGTCCGTCGCCGGCTCGTGGATCGGCAACGCCACCACCGGCCAGGCGCTCGACCGCCAGGCGTCCTCCTCCACGCACGAGACCACCGCCACCTCCGGCGGCTTCGTGAAGACCACCGGCAACGACGCCGCCGGTTCGGCCAACGTGGTCGACCCGGCAGTGGCGCTCCCGGTCGAGGCGTGCGGCGTGGGCGGCACCTACATCGGCCGCGCGGTCGCCAACTGCGACAACACCACCACCGCCACCTCCGGCGACGGCAGCTACACCACCGGCAACGGCTCGACGCTGACCGGCAACATCGTCAACACCCAGGTCGCGGGCGCCCCCGAGGTGCACGGCATCGGCGGCAGCCACATCGGCAACGCCTCGGGCACCTCGACCGAGACCAAGACCGTCACCGCGGGCAACTACGACGGCACCCAGGGCAACGACTCGTCCGGCTCGGGCAACATCGTGCAGGTCCCGGTTGCCGCGCCGGCCGAGGTGTTCGGCGTGGGCGGTTCGTTCATCGGGCAGGGCTCGGCCGACGGCTCCGAGACCAAGGTCGTGAAGGCGGGCGGCGGCGGCAACACCGCTGACGACAACGGCTTCCTCAGCTCGAACCTCGGCACCGTCCCGGTGTCGACCCCGGTGCAGCTGTTCGGCATCGGCGGCTCGTTCGTCGGCCAGGGCCACGGCAAGGCCAGCAACGACACCACCTCCACCGCGGGCCAGGACGTGCACGCGACCGGCGCCGGCGGCGCGGGTGCGGGCAACCTCGTCGAGGCTCCGGTCTCGCTGCCGGTGCAGGGCCACGGCGTCGGCGGCTCGGTGGCCGGCATCGGCACCGGCATGTCGGACAACCTGACCGACTCGAAGGCGGGCGGCAACGCCACCGCCGACGGCAAGGACGGCGCGCTCGCCGGCAACATCGTCAAGGCACCGATCGCCGGTGCGGGCGGGATCTTCGGCGACGGGGTCGCCGGGGGCGCGATCGGCCACGGCACCGCCACCAACGACGTCACCTCGACGTCGGGCGGCACCGCCACCACCGACGGTGACGGCGGCGCGGTCGCGGGCGACATCGTCGGCGCGGACGCCGCTCCGGTGGCGCAGGTCTTCGGCGACGCGGTTTCCGCGGCGGGCGTGTCCTCGGGCGACGCCATGAACAACACCGTCGTGACCGACGCCGGCGAAGACGCCACCTCGGGCACCGAGGGCTCGATCTCGGGCGATATCCTCGACCTCCCGGTCCCGGCCGTCGCGCAGGTCTTCGGCGACGGGGTCGCCGCGGGCGGCGTGGCGCACGCGGTCGGCGACAACGTCACCAACGTGACCGACGGCGACGACGCCACCCACACCGACGGCACCGGCTCGGCGCTGTCCGGCTTCGACTACTACCACCCGCTGGGTGCGCTGGTGCAGGTCTTCGGCGTTCCGCTGGAGGTGCTCGGCGTGGCCACCGCCGAGGCCCCCAACGCGACCGACGTCGAAGAGCCGCCTGCCATCGACGTGCCGATCGGCGGCGAGATGGGTGCCGACGAGCTCCCCGCGCTGCCCGCCGTGCCGGGTCTGCCGGGCGGTTCCTCGGCCGCTCCGTCGCTGCCCTCGGCCCCGGCGCTGCCGGGCCTGTCGGGTCTGCCCACCGCCACCACGCTGCCCGCCCCGGCGTTGCCGGGTGCCGAGCGGGCCGACGTGCCGCAGGTCAGCGGCCTGTCCGCGCTGGGTCAGCTGAACCAGCTGAAGGGTGCTTCGGTGCTGCCGTCGGTGTCCGGGCTGCAGAACGGCATCCACCTGCCGTCGGCCCCGGCCGTTCCGGCTCTGCCGGGCGTTCCGGCCCTGCCGGGTGCGGGTGCCGAGCGCGCTGACGTTCCGGCCGTTCCCGCTCAGCTGCCGGTGAAGACCTCGCTGCCGACGCTGAACCAGCTGCCTGCCGTCACCGCGCTGCCCGCCGTCCCGGGTGCGCCGACGACCCTGCCGACCACTCCGGCGGCCGGTGACGCGACCGCCCCGCTGGGTGCGTTCCAGAAGCTGGCCGCGAAGCTGACCGGCATCTTCAAGAAGTGAACCGCTTCGCCTGAAGCGAGCCGGGGATAACCCGGACGGGCCCGGAAGCCACGTGCTTCCGGGCCCGTTTTTTGTGCTGGGTCAGGAGAATTCGAGCGAACGCTTCGCCAGGCCGTGCCAGAAACCGTCGATCACCGTGCGGCCCTCGCCTTCGGCCGAGCTGGCGCCGAGCGACACGAACAGCGGTGCGAAGTGCTCGATCCGCGGGTGCGCCATCGCGGCGGCGGGAGCCTTGTGCTGGAAGTCGAGCAACGCGTCGAGGTCGCGGGCGCGCAGCACCTCGTCGCCCCAGTGGTCGAATTCCGCGGACCATCCCGGCGGGGTTCCGTTGGTGCCGTTGACTTCCTGCATCGCGCGGAGGTTGTGGGTGAAGAATCCGCTGCCGATGATCAGCACGCCCTCGTCGCGCAGCGGCGCGAGCTTGCGGCCGAGGTCGTAGAGCGCCCGCGGGTCGAGCGAGGGCATGGAAATCTGCAGGACCGGGACGTCGGCGTCGGGGAACATCTCGACCAGCGGGACGTACGCGCCGTGGTCGAGGCCGCGATCTGGGGCGTCGTGCACCGGGGTGTGGGTCGAATGCAGCAGCTTGCGCACCTGCGCGGCGAGCTCCGGCGCACCGGGTGCGGCGTATTTGACCTCGTAGTAGCGCTCGGGGAAGCCCCAGAAGTCGTAGACGAGCGGGACCGTCGTGGTTGCCCCGAGCGTCAGCGGTGCCTCTTCCCAGTGCGCCGAAACGACCAGGATCGCACGAGGTTTCGCCAGGTCAGCGGACCATTCCGCGAGCTGGCGGGTCCACGTCGCGTCGTCGGCGAGCGGCGGCGCACCGTGGCTCAGGTACAGGACCGGGGTGCGGGTCGCCATGACTGCCTCCAAGTGTTTGAAACTTCAACTACTACGGTACGCCTTGTTCGCGGACTTGGCGAATTCGTCCTCGGCGGTGTCCTCGGTGCGGCAAACTCGGCCGGTGAAGTTCTTCTGCTATCACCGGGACCGCCCAGGCTCCGCCGCGTTGCGCGTCGAGCTGCTCGAGGCGCATTGGTCCTATATGGATGGTTTCGAGTTGATTGCCCGCGGCCCGACCCTCGACGGCGAAGTGCCGACCGGCAGCGTGCACATCGTCGACCTCCCGGACGCCGCCGCGGCCCGCGAATTCGCTTTCGCGGAACCGAATTATCAGGCCGGTGCCTACCGGGACGTCCTGATTCGCCGCTGGGACAACGCTCTCGGCCGCACCATGTGGGAATTCCCCGGTGATCCGGAGGCGGCGAACCTGTATTTGGTGCTGGGCTTGGGTTCCGGCCCCGCCGTCGACCTCGAACCGTCCGACACGGCGTCCTTGATCGCCTACGGCCCGCTGTGGTCCGACGACGGCACCGCGTGGCTCGGCACAGCAGCCTTAGCGCAAGCCGCCGATGCCGACGCCGCCCGCGGACTCCTTACTGCGGAGCACTACGCCGCGATCGAGGTGCATGACTGGGCACCCGGCGGCCGGTCCTGACCTGACCGCGAGACGCTTCCACCGGCCGCGGGTGGCCGAAGTTGCGCCGCCGCTCGGGCGTTGAGGTGCTGATCAGCGTGAGCCCGCCAAATTGACCGAGCTCCTGCGCGGCTCCCCGCGAGCACAGCGGTCACGACGATGGCGTGATCCATTGTGCGTGCGCAGCGACCAGCACTGCACCCATGCACGCGACCCCGCAGCGGACTGGTGGCCAGCAGCGCCGGTCCGAGGGCTCGGGTCAGTCGTGGGCCAGGTCGGCGAACCGGCTGTAGTGCAGCTGGTGCGCGACCACGATCGTGCTCGTCGGACCCGCACGGTGCTTCGCCAGGATCAGGTCGGCCTCCCCGGCGCGCGGGTCGTCACGTTCCCAGGCGTCCGGGCGGTTGATCAGGATGACGATGTCCGCGTCCTGCTCCAGGGAGCCGGATTCACGCAGGTCCGACAGCATCGGCTTCTTGTCGGTGCGCTGTTCCGGACCACGGTTCAGCTGGGAGATCGCGATCACCGGCACCTCGATCTCCTTCGCCAGCAGCTTGAGCTGACGGGAGAACTCCGAGACTTCTTGCTGCCGTGATTCGACGCGCTTGCCGGACGTCATCAGCTGCAGATAGTCGACGACCACGAGCTTGAGGTCGTGCCGCTGCTTGAGCCGGCGGGCCTTCGCGCGGATCTCCATCATCGTCATGTTCGGCGAGTCGTCGACGAACAGCGGGGCCTCCGACACCTCGCTCATCCGCCGGGCCAGCCGCGTCCAGTCGTCGTCGGACATCTTGCCGCCGCGCATGTCGGCGAGGCGGATTTTCGCCTCGGCCGACAGCATGCGCATCACGATCTCGGTCCGGCTCATTTCCAGCGAGAAGATGACGCTGGTCAGGCCGTGTTTGATGGACGCGGAACGGACAAAGTCCAGGCCGAGAGTCGACTTGCCGACACCGGGCCGGGCCGCGACGATGATCATCTGACCGGGGTGCAGGCCGTTGGTCAGCTCGTCGAAGTCGGCGAATCCGGTCGGGATGCCCTGGGACTGGCCGCCGCGCGAGGCGATCGCGTCGATCTCGTCCATGGTCGGCTGGAGCAGGTCCTCCAGCGCGACGTAGTCCTCGCTCGTGCGGCGCTCGGTGACGTCGTAGATCGCGGCCTGCGCACGGTCGACGACCTCGTCGATGTTCGCGCCGTCGGCCGCGGCCGCGCCGTAGCCGTACTGCACGATGCGCGTGCCCGCCTCCACGAGACGGCGCAGCACCGCCTTCTCGGACACGATCTCGGCGTAGTAGCCCGCGTTGGCCGCGGTGGGCACGGTCGCGATGAGGGTGTGCAGGTACGGCGCGCCGCCGACGCGGCCGAGTTCGCCGCGCCGCTCCAGTTCGGCCGCCACGGTGATCGGGTCGGCCGGTTCGCCTCGGCCGTAGAGGTCGAGGATGCAGTCGTACACGGCCTGGTGCGCGGGCCGGTAGAAGTCGCCGGGGCCGAGCGCCTCGATGACGTCGGCGACCGCGTCCTTCGACAGCAGCATGCCGCCGAGCACTGACTGCTCCGCCGCGATGTCCTGCGGCGGCTGGCGGTCGAACCCGCCAGGGCCGGGGTCGCTCGGACCCGGATCGGACTCCGCGTACGCCGGACCGCGGTCATCGGTCACCGCCACTGCCCGGACACCTCCCCTCGCCCAGCCGTCGAACCGGCCGTCCCCGTCGTCTCGCGTGCGCCTGTCCTGTGCCGAACCGCGTCCGCCCGCCGCCTCGCGCGGAGGCCAGTCCAGGCGAACACCTGTTCGAGTATGCCGGAGTCGGCCCGGCTTTCCCACCCGCCCGACCGGTCCGCTTCGATGATGGACCGGACGGTTCCCCGCGCCGGTGACCGCCACGCGGAGCCACCGGGAGTACTGGGCGCGAACGCACGCTAGGTCCCCCGGAAGGACGAGCGCAAACCCGGGTGTTGACCGTGTTGTGGATAACCTGTGGATGACTGGGGGCAACGAATCACAGGTATCCGTGAGCCTGTGGACAAAGTGGGGACAGTGCAGATCGGCTTCACTGAACCCGCAGGTCAAACCCTGTGCAGAGACTGTGGAGAACTTCGCGAAAACTCGTCCGGCGTGTCGTGTCGAACTGGTTCTTCGGCGTGTCGCACCCAGGTTGGTCCACCGCCCTGTGGATGGTTGCTACGCACGGTAGATCACCGACCCGATGGGCTGAACGAAGGAGAATTCCCCACGCGGCCTATCCGATGGCTGCGCACAGTGAGCGATCGAGCAAAAGCGCAGGTTAACCGCGTGCAAACGCGAAACCGGGTGAGGTTCACCGGCCGGACACCTCACGGTGCCGTGCCGGGAACCCCACCCGGAGTAACGCTCGGGGCGCTCAGCCCAAGGCGCTTTGCGCCTGGCGGAGCCGTTCGGAGACCGCCTGCCTGGACCACGGCGTGTACACCAAGATGGATTCGCGGCCCGGCCGCTCCTCCATCAGCCAGCGCCCTTCGTCGATGTCCACGAAGTTGATCGGCTTGGGAATTCGCCTGCGTGCGCCGCTTGCCGTCCTGGCAGCGACGTACAACGTGCCATTGCCGATCCGCGGTGCCTGCATGATCCGCTGGATCTCTTTCAGCGGCGAGGCTTGGTGGTTCCGGCTACGGTCGCCGACCATGATCGAACTCCGCTGCTCGCCGGAGTCATTGGCTCGCCCGGTCTCGAATTCCTTGCGGTCGACAAGCAGGGCTTGGCCAGGCGGCGTTCGAGCGGTCGGAACGATGTCCAGGAAGGTCTCGAGGAGCAGTTCCGGCCGTTGCCGGGTGACCGCGACCGTCGGCTGGCGGCCGACCCTGACCAGTCCGAAGCCGCCGCCGTTGCCACTGCCCACCAGCGCGGAAAAGTTGGCCGGGCTGCCGTCTTCGAACTGGCCGTCAAACCAGCCGTAGTACTCCAAATGCGGCCGCGAGATGGAGTCGATCAACGCGAGCAGATCGCGGTCGATCCCCCGCGGCCCCATCAACCCTGCCTGCTGCAGACCTGCATTGACCTGTTCGTCCAGCTTGCGCTGGTCCTCTGGCACGTAGAACGCGGCCGTCTCGCCGATAACCTTGTGCGGCTCCGCGCCACGTCGCCGGATCAGGTTGCAGAGCGTGTAGGCGGTGAAGGTCACGGGCCGGTCGAGAGTGATCACGTCGCCGATCCTCATTCACCGATGACCGGCGGAACGGTCATCTGGTCGGAGCCGAAGATATCGTTGCCGTCCTCTTCCAGCAGGTACTTGGTCTGGTGCTCCTCGTCCTCCTGGCCCTTTCCGCCCTTGGCTCCGCCGCCCATGCCGCCCATGCCTGCCGCACCGGCCTTGCCAGCCGCACCGGCGCCACGCATGCCGCCCGCCGCTGCGCCACCAGCGCCTGCGCCTGCACCGGCACCGCCTGCCGCCGCACCGGAACCGCTGCCGCCGGGTCCGAAGCCCGCACCGCCGAATGCGCCTGGTCCGAAGGCAGCACCGGCACCGCTGCCGCCGCCGCTTCCACCGCCGTACCCGCTGCCGCCGCCGGTCGGGCCGAACGTGCTCGGGTCGAACTTCGCCGGGTTCGTGGTCGGCGGCGTCCAGCCCGAGGTCTTCGTGCCGTCGTCAGGCGGGGTGAACTGACCTGGCCCGCCGGGACCGCCCGGCGGGGTGAACTTGGGCGGCTTGTAGTTGCCGCCGCCGCCACCGCCCGGCGGGGTGAACTTCGGCGGGTCCGTTTTCGGCGGGGTGAAACCGCCGCCGCCGACACCGCCCGGCCCGCCGCTGAATCCGCCGCTGCCGCCGGGACCGGTGCCAGGGCCGCCGCCGTACTTGCCGGGGTCGGTGTTGCCGTCCGAGATGTTGTTGCCCTGCCAGACGTTGTACTGCGGCATCCCGCCGGCGTTCTGGGAGCTCGAGCCGTAGTACGCGGTGTAGGCCTGGACGTTCGTCTGGCTGTTCTGGTTGTACTTGTCGATCTCGTCGTCTTTGTCGCTGAACGGCTGGTGGTCGTACCACTTCATTTCAGGCGGGTCTTTGGGCAGTTCCTGGACCTTGCCGTGCACGTCGTGGAACGCGTCGACCTGGTTGGTCATGAAGGTCTGACTCGTGCCCAGATTTTTGGCAGAGTCGTCGTGCCAGATCTTGAGCGCATTCGCGCCCGACTGGGCCGCGCCTGCGCTGCTGCCCTGCCAAGCACTGTTCATTTTGTTGTTCAGCGCTTCGATTTGCTGAGAACGACCGGAGTGCAGCTTCTGAAGCGCGTCGGCTGCGCTCCTGCCGCCGTCGAGCGAACTGGTGTTGCCTTTGCTGATCTTCTCGTAAATCGTGTACGCGTCGATCGACCCGCCGCCGACGTTCGCTTGGGCATGTTCGGCGTGCGGCCCGCCGCTGAAGATGCTGGATGCCGCACCGACCAAGCCGCCGACTACACCGCCGATCACTGCCCCTTCCGGCCCGAGCACGGCACCGTAGGCGGCACCGACTACCGCACCCTTAGCAGTGTTCTTCAGCGTGCTGCCAGTGCTGTTGTCCTCATTCCCCATAATGAGAATCTTCCTTCCGGGCCTGCTACAGCCGTGTAGCGATCAAGACTCTGTCTTGAGGTGGTTGATCATCGCGGTGCCGATCTTGGTCAGCGGCTCGCACGGGTTGTCGAGGTTTTTGCCCTTCGTAAGGGAATCGACGATGACGACAGTGAGCTGATCGGTGACGCCGATGACGAGATCACATACGCCGTTCTTGCGCGAGTCGCGCTCAGCCGTGAAAACCGCTGGGTAGCCACTGATCTGGGTCGGCTCGAAGTACGCCTGGCGGGATTTCGTCGCGTAGGTGTCGGCGAGGCCGTTCTTGTTTTGAGGGACCGGCGCGAGAGTGACCCCGTTCGCCTTGAGGTCCGGGTCTGAGGACTGCCAGTCGCACCCGCGCGGCGTGATGTCGTTGAGCTTCCCGGGCGAGGCGAGGCCGACGGCATTGGCGTCGTCGCCGAGGGCCGAGCACGGATCGGCGAGCAGCTTCTCGGTCGGAAGCGGCGCCGGGACCTTTGGCACGCCGTTGCTTGACGAGTTGTCGGGACTCGACGAGCTGGGGTTGCCGGACGCGGGGGGCTCAGCAGTACCGCCGGTGCCGCCGCTGCAGGCGGTCAGCAAGCTGAGGGCTACGAAAGTGCCGGCAGCGAGCCGGGTGATGTGTTTTGGCATGTGCTGATCAGAGCCCACTCTGTGTCTGCTTCTTCATCTCTTCGGCATTGTGCAGCTCGGTTATGCTGATCTTCTTCTTCGCCGCGGTGAGCGCATCGATGAAGTTCTGTGTGTACGTGACCATGTTCTCGTGCTCGGTCAACAGGCTCTTCCCCGAAGGGTTGGCACCCCGTTCGACGAAGGTATGGCTGGCCACTTCGTCGGCGGGCGGCGTCACCGTCGCGATGATCTCGGCGTGCTGGCGGTCCTTGGTCAGGTCGGTGAGCAGGTCCTGCCACTGCTTGATGACTGAGTCGACCTCGTCCTCGGTGAACTTGTAGCCGCCGGCCTTGCCGTAGCTGCCCACCATGATCGGCGGGACTGGGGGCACCTGCGCCCCCGAGTTCGCACCGGATGCGGGAGATCCTTCAGGCATCTCGCTAGCCCCCTTATAACCCATGCCTCGCTCTTCCCCGGCGAGATCAGCATCTTGGATGTTAACGCACCCGAGTTGGTTCCCGCTCGCTGTTGGCAAGTTCGCTGGAGGGCTTCTGAGCTGGGGACCTGCGGTAGTTCCACGGTCGGCGGGTGCGCTCGAGCCGGGTGGCCGAAGAGGGTGAAAACGAAACCGCCCCCGGGAGAATCTCCCAGGGGCGGTTCACGGAAAGGATCCGTCAGTTCGCGGCCACAGCCTTGACCTCGAGGCGGAGGTCCACCTTCACGTTCGGGTGCAGGCGGGCGTTGACCGAGTGCTTGCCGACCGTCTTGATGTGGTCGCGCAGGTCGAGGACGCGCTTGTCGAGCAGCGGGCCGCCCTGTGCCTTGATCGCGTCGACGATCTCGCCGGCGGTGATCGAGCCGAAGAGCTTCTTCGAGCCGGCCGCGGCCTTGCCGGTCAGCTGGATCGCGCCGAGGCCCTCGAGGGTCGCCTTGATTTCCTTGGCGTGGTCGAGGTCGCGGATGCGGCGGGATTCCTGTGCGCGCTGGATCGTGCGCACGTTCTTCTCCGCGCCCTTGCTGGCCACGATCGCGTAGCCGCGCGGCAGCAGGTAGTTGCGGGCGTAGCCGTCCTTGACCTCGACGATGTCGCCGGGGCCGCCGAGGTTCGCCACGTCGGTGGTGAGAATGATCTTCGCCATGACTAGTGCTCCCCTCAGCGCGCGGTGGACGTGTAGGGCAGCAGAGCCATCTCGCGCGAGTTCTTCACCGCGATGGCGATGTCGCGCTGGTGCTGGCTGCAGTTGCCGGTGACGCGACGGGCACGGATCTTGCCGCGGTCGGAAATGTACTTCCGCAGCAGGTTGGTGTCCTTGTAGTCGATCGTCTCCGGGCGGCCCTTCTTCTCGGCCTTGCAGAACACGCAGACCTTCTTCTTGGGCTTGCGAATGGGTGGCTTGGCCACTGTTGTACTCCTGGAATTCTAGAAAGAGATGAGATCAGAACGGGGGTTCGTCGGAGAAGCCTCCGCCGCCACCGCCCGCGGGCGGGGCCGAGCCCCACGGGTCGTCGGCGGGCGCGCTGTTGCCGCCGCCGCCGCGATTGCCGCCGCCTCCGTTGAAGCCGCCGCCTCCGCCGCCGAAGTCACCACCGCCGCCGCCACCGCGGCTGACCTTGTTGACCTTCGCCGTCGCGTAGCGCAGCGAGGGGCCGATCTCGTCGACCTCGAGCTCTACGACGGTGCGCTTCTCGCCTTCCTTGGTCTCGAAAGACCGCTGCTTCAGCCGCCCCTGCACCACCACGCGGGCACCCCGCGTGAGCGACTCGGCGACGTTCTCCGCCGCCTGCCGCCAGATGTTGCAGCGCAGGAACAGCGCCTCGCCGTCCTTCCACTCGCCGCTCTGGCGGTCGAGCGTGCGCGGGGTGGACGCGACGGTGAAGTTCGCGACCGCCGCACCGGACGGGGTGAAGCGCAGCTCCGGGTCGGACGTCAGGTTCCCGACCACGGTGATGACGGTGTCTCCAGCCACGGATGGCGTCCCTTCGGATCGGGCTCGGATCAGGCCTTGGCGGGCGCGGGCTTGGCCGCGGCCTTGACCTCGCGGCGCATGACCTTGGTGCGCAGCACGGTTTCCTGCAGCGACAGCTGGCGGTCCAGTTCCTTGACGGCCTCGGCCGTCGAGTTCAGGTCCAGCAGCGCGTAGATGCCCTCGGCGTTCTTCTTGATCTCGTACGCCAAGCGACGGCGGCCCCAGACGTCGACCTTCTCGACGCTTCCGCCCGAAGTGCGGATCACGTTGAGGAAGTTGTCCAGCGTGGGCGCGACCGTACGCTCGTCGAGCGTCGGGTCCAGGATGACCATTACCTCGTAATGGCGTGACATAACCACTCACCTCCTATGGGCTCGCGGTCACGGCGGTTCCGTGACAGGAGGGTTTGTCCAGGTAAGCGTACCCGGCGGGTCCGACAGTCCGGTGCGGCGGGTCAGCTGACGCGGCGCAGCACCCAGGTGCGGACGAGCCCGGCGGTGACGCCGGCCAGCACGATCACCGCGAGCAGCATCGGCAGCTGGACGTCCGAGGCCCCGCCCTGGCTCGCGAGTGCCTCGGCGTTGCCCGCGTTGCGGATGTCCGGGCCCTGCTGGCCCTGCGGGTCCTGTCCGGCCGACGGCTGCTGCGGCAGCGCGCCGGAACCGGGCAGCGTGCCGTACCGCGCGCCGGGCGCGATGGCGGTGCCCAGCACGCCGGGGTTGCCCGGGGTAGCGGTCGGGATGTTGCCGTAGTCGCGCGGCGGGGCGATCCCGGTCGAGCCCGGCTGGTAGTTGCCGAGCGGGTTGCCGCCGCCGTTCTGCGCGGGCGCGCTGCCGTTCTGCTGGGTTCCGCCGTTCGACGGGGAACTCGGGGACGACGGCGCCTGGTAGTTGTTCGCCACCGTGGTGAGCCCGCACGCGGACGCGACGCCGCTGCGAATCCCGTTCAGCACCTTGGTCTTGGTGTCCGGCAGGACGCCGAGGCCCCACTCGTTCTTCAGCGCGTCCGAGACGACCTGGCCGATCGCGCCGCCGCTGATCGTGCCGCCCGCGGCGTTCGGGATCGCGCCGACCTGCAGGTTGCCCTTGTTCGCGATGGCGTTCGCCAGCGAGTCCGGCCACACGGTGGCCAAGCTCCAGAACGTCACCTGGTCCCTGGCCGACTGGCGGACGATCTCCTTGACCGCCGAGCCGGGCACGGCGACCGAATCGCCCATGCCGCCGGTGACCGAGCCCTTGCACTGGTTCGCGAGCGTGGTCGCCGCGGACGCGGTGCCGGTGCCCAGGAACGCGCCGCCGGTGAAGAGGGCGGCGAGAGCGGTGACGGTGAGTGCTCGACGGGTTCGCTTCCAGGTGGGGATGTTCCGCACGAGCACTATCCTCCGGGGTCCGCGGGCATGGTTCGTCGCGTCAGGAACAACGAACGGACTCCGGTAAAGATACTGGCGCTGTGACAACAGTGCGGCGAAGCCGCTCGACTGAGGGTGGTGGCGGGGCGGGGCGGGCTAACCTGCAGCGGCCATTCGGCGGAGCACCCAGGTGCGGACCAGGCCCGCGCTGACTCCGGAGAGTGCCAAAACTGCCACCAGAACTGGCCAGTCCAACCCGTTCGTGTGGTTACCGCCGGTGCCCGGCAATGCTTCGGCGTTACCGGCGTTCTGGATCGTGCGGTCGCCGCCTGCCGAACCGTCCGGGTTCGAAATGCCGTATTGCGGCGCGTAGCCCGGGATCTGGCTGCCGTAGCGCAGCGAGGGCGACGGGCTGAACAACCCGGCCATCGCCATCGGGATGCCGCTGTAATCGCGCATCGGCGCGTATCCGGTGTTGTAGCCGTACGACAAATTGCTGAAGTTCGGCAGGAAGGCCGAGAACGGCGCGGCCCCGCCGCCCGCGCCGCCGTAATCGCCGAGCACCGGGCTGGTCGAGCCCGGCATCTGAGACTGCTGGCCCGGCGAGCCGCCCTGCTGCGGGCTGCCGTTGTTTCCGCCGGACGGCGGCTGCTGCGGGTTCGGACCCGGGTTCTGCTTGCCCGGCTGGCTGCCGGTGAAGCCCTGGCCGACGGCGGCGACGCCCTGCTGCACCGCGTTGGTTCCGCCCGCGACCGCGCCGTTGACCGCGCTCGCGACGGGCGCGCCGACCACCGGGACCGGAGAGACGACGGTGTTGACCACGTTCACCGTGACCTTGCAGACCGTGCCGAGCACCGTGTTGATGGTGCCGGTGAGCACGCCCGAGACCTGGCCGACGATGCCGAGATCAATGGGGAGGCCGAGCAGCGGCGTGGTCGCCTGGACGTGGTCGCCCGGTTTGGCGGTGATGGTGGAGCCGCAGGTCGCGGTCAGCGTGTCCGCCGACGCGGTGCCTGGTGCGGCGAGCGCGGCCGAGCCGGCCAGGACGAAAGCGGCGGCGCCCACCGCGGTGGCCCTCCGTGCCCGGTGCTGCTGCATGGCCGTCGACCCTTTCGCCGAGTCCCGCTGTACCTGCCTTGCTGAGGACAACGACGGTAACGAAGACGAGTAACGCCCGCCTCCCCTCCGAGGTCAGGCATTCGGGTGGAAGCGGGCGCTACTCAGGGTGAGAGTTCAGGCGGGCTTGCGGCGCAGCCACGCGCGCACCAGCGCGGCGGCCACCATCGCGAGCGCGAGCACGGCGATCAGCAGCGGCAGCCGGGCGGGCGGGTTGGCCGCGGGCAGCGCCTCGGCGGTGCCGGACTTCTTCGCGTCGACCGTCGGCACCTGGTCCTGCGGCAGCTGGCCGGGCACGACCTGGGTGACGATCGGGGCCTGCACGAAACTCGCCGGGAGCATCGCGGCGCCGGTGAAGATGCCGGACACCGAGTCGAGCCCGGACAGTCCGCCGCCAGAGGTCACCGGGCCGAGCGTGTCGCCGCCGGGGACGGGCTGGCCCGGGCCGCCGGGGCCGGGAGCCGGGGACGGCGGGTTGGGCGTGGGGTTCGGTGGCTTGGGTGTCGGCGGCGGTGTGGGAAGCGGGGTTCCCGGCAGTCCGCCGACGAGTCCCTGGGTCGCGTTGCCGACGCCATTCGCCGCGGCCTGCACCATCGGGCAGGTGTCCTTCGCGGCCGTTTCGCCGACCACCGGGACCTCGCCGACGCCCAGCGTGCGGACGGTGTCGCCGACCGGGAGCGTGAGCAACGTGTTGTTGCCGTCGGCCTGCTTCGCCTTCGAATCGAGACCAACAGTCACCCGGTTCGGCGCGTTGAGCGGAGCGCCCGCGTCGAGGGCGAGGCCGGTGCCGTTCTTGCCGTTCTGCAGCGTGGATTCGCAGTCGCCGCTCACCGTCGGGTTCGGGTCCGCGGACGCGGTGGCGGGAAACGTCAGAACCGCGGACAGCAGCGGCGCCGCGAGCGCGACCCCGAGTGCGGTCATCCGTCCAGCGCGCTTCCGCATGCCTTCCTCCCCCGACTTGCTCACTCCGAATGGATCACGGAACGCGCTCACGGTACTCCACGAGCGTCACCAACTCGGGCGGAAGGGGCAGATTCGCCCGGTAGTAGCGTCAGGGCATGCAGATTGGCGCCCATGTCCGCGACGACGATCCGCTGGCCGCCGTCGCCGAGCGAGAAGCCGACGTCGTCCAGTTCTTCCTCTCCGACCCGCAGGGGTGGAAGGCACCGAAACCGCATCCGCACGGCGAGGAGATCAAGGCCTCCCCGGTCGAGGTGTTCATCCACGCGCCGTACCTGATCAACGTCGCGTCCAAGAACAACCGGATCCGCATCCCGTCCCGCAAGAACGTCACCCAGCACGCCGACGGGGCCGCCGCGATCGGCGCGAAGGGCCTGATCGTGCACGGCGGGCACGTCGGCGCGGGCGACGACGTCGAGGAGGGCTTGGTCAACTGGCGCAAGCTTTTCGAGCGCGAGGCGGAAAAGGGCGGCTTCGCGGTGCCGATCCTGATCGAGAACACCGCGGGCGGCGACAACGCGATGACCCGCGAACTCGACGTGATCGCCCGGCTGTGGGACAAGGTCGGCGAGTTCGGCGCGGGCTTCTGCCTCGACACCTGCCACGCCTACGCGGCGGGCTGGGATCTCGCGACCGCGGTGGAGAAGGTCAAGGCCATCACCGGCCGGATCGACCTGGTGCACTGCAACAACTCGCGCGACGAGCACGGTTCCAACCGCGACCGGCACGCGTCGGTGGTCGACGGCGACGGCACGATCGAACCGGAACTGCTCGCCGAGGTCGTGCGCCAGGCGGGTGCGCCGGTGGTCGTCGAGACGCCGGGCGAAGGCCAGGCCGCCGACATCGCCTACCTGCGCAAACAGCTCGCTTGAGGTCCGGGAAGGACTCCTTGGGGAATCAGGTTCCCGGAAGGAGTCCTTCCCGGATCACGAGACCGGCTGCTGGGGCTGCGGGCGCGAGCGGCGGAAGGACGCGAAGACGACCTTGTCGCGCGCCCGTTCCAGCACGCCGCCCGCCGGGTCGTCGTCGCCGGAAAGCCGGACCAGGTCGGTGCGCGGCCGGTAGATCTCGCGGAGCACCAGCACGCACAGCCCGACGACGGCGAGGTCGCGGATGACCACGCCGCCGAGGAACCAGCCCGCAGGCAGTCCTTTGTGGTCGACGCCGAGGTAATAGAACATCCGCGGCGCCCACACCGCCGCGTCGATGACCATCCAGCCCAGCAGCAGCCGCCAGCGCGGGATCGCCAGCACCGCCAGCGGGACGAGCCACAGCGAATATTGCGGGCTCCACACCTTGTTCGTCAGCAGGAATGCCGCCACGACAAGGAAAGCCAGCTGCCCGAACCGCGGCCGCCGCGGCGCGGTGAGTGCGACGTACGCGATTCCCGCGCAGCAGGCCAGGAACAGCACCGCCACGACGATGTTCAGCACGGTCGGCGTCTGTCCTTTTTGGAGCACGCCGTCGAAGCCCGCCCAGCCGGTGGCGTAGGAGACCACGTTGTAGAGCGAATCCGGGTCCATCGGGCGCAACGTGTTGAGCCGGAAGAACTCCCACCAGCCGCGCGGCGCGGCCACGATGAACGGGACGTTCACCACCAGCCAGGCCAGCACGGTGAACGCCGCGGTCCGGCTCCACGCGCGCAGTTTCCCGGCGCGCAGGCACAACAGGAACAGCACGCCGAGCAGCAGCAGCGGATACAGTTTGGTGGCGACGCCGAGTCCGAACAGGACTCCGGCGACCTCGGGGCGTTTTCGCGACCACGCCAGGATCCCGGCGGCGGTGGCCGCGGTGGCGAGCGCGTCGAAGTTCGTAAAGGTATGGACCAGTACCAGCGGCGAGATCGCGACGAGCACCGCGTCCCACGGCCTGCGTTTCGTGGTCCGCCCGGTCGCCCACACGGTGACGAGCCAGGCGAGCGCGAGCCAGAAGGCGGAGATGTTGAAGTAGATCGCCACCGGCAGCGCGCCGGGCAGCCAGCCCGCGTTCGCGACCGAGGTCCACCCCGCCGCGAGTTTCGCGTTGATCCACTGGAACAGGCCGGTGACCACCGGGTACTCCATGTACCGGGTCTGGTTCTCCGCAGTCTGCGAATCCTCCTGCCACGACGTGACGTAAGGGAAGGTCTTCGCGTCGTCGAGCTTTTCCGAGCTGTAGAGCGGGACGATGTCGGAGTAGCACATCGCGACGAACGGACGGCCGGAGCGCCAGTCGAGCTGGTGTACGCCGTTGGAGTCGCTGTACTGCTGAATGCACGACGCCTTGCCGAACCAGCACACCACGAGCGCGAGCACGGCCATGGCGAGCCCGACGCGCTGCGGCGACCAGAACCACTGCCTGCCGACCGCCGCGTGCGTGCCGATCGGACCTCCGACGGGTCTCGTCGCCGCGGCCACCAGCGGGTCGTGCCGGCTGGGGGCGATCCGCTCCGCCGGGGTGAGCGTGCGGGGAGCCGAATCCGGCTCTTCGGCGGCGGCGGGCTGGGAGACGCGGGACACGTCGGGATGCTATCGGTCCGCGGGTGGGGTGCCGGTCATTTCGGATCCTCGTAAAACCCGGCAAGCACCTCGAAAGCGGCGCCGAGGGCCACCGCCTCCTCGTCGAGGTCGCTCAATTCGACGTCGATGCGCTGCCAGTACGGCACCGGCAGCAGGTCGCGCAGCTGCTGCGAAACCGTTTCGCGGTAGACCTCGGGCGCGCCGCGGACGGTCCGTCCGAACAGGACGATTCGTTCGAGATCGAGCACCTGCACCAGGTCGGCGAGCCCGATGCCGAGCAGCCGGGCGGCGTCGTGCGGGGTGCCGGCGGCGCGGTGCATGACCTCGACGCAGCCGCGGCGTCCGCAGGCGCAGCGCGGTCCGGCGTAGGCGATGGTGGTGTGGCCGAACTCACCCGCGTTGGTGCGCGGGCCTCGGTAGACGCGTCCGTCGATCAGCAGGCCGACCCCGATTCCGGTGCCGACGAGCACCACCGCGGTCGCGGCCGAGGTTTCCTCCGGCCAAGCGTGCGCGAACGCGGCGGAGTTGGTGTTTTTGTCCAGCGTGACCAGCAGACCGGTGCGTTCGGCGAGCAGATCGCGCAGCGGGACGTCGTGCCAGCCGGGCATGTTCGTGGCGTCGCGGACGCGGCCCGCGTGGTGGTCGAGCGGACCTACCGCCCCCACGCCGAGGCCGAGCACGCGCGCCGGATCGACGTCGGCGAGCAGTTTGCGCACGCCGTCGGCGATCGCGGTCACCGCGGCTTCCGGGCCGAAGCCGATCGGCAGCGGGCCCTCCACGATCTCCTCGACCTCGCCGGTCAGTCCGGTGCGCAGCACGAGAAAGCCGTCGCGGTCGAGCTGCGCGCCGAGTGCGCAACGGGCTTCCGCGCGCAGCCGCAGCATCGTGCGCGGTTTGCCGACCCCGGCCGCGGGTGCGCGTTCGACGTCCAGCAGCCCTTCCGGAAGCAGGTCGGACACGATTTTCGACACGGCCTGCTGGGTCAGCCCGGACCGCTGCGCGAGCTCGACCCGGCTCAGCCCGCCCGCGCGCAGGATGTGCCCGAGCAGCAGCGCGCGGTTGTGGCGTCGCAGCCCGCGCAGGTTGACGCCGGTTTCCGCCATCGGCCGATCATCTCGGACGGGTGGCCTATTACGCAACAGTGTTGTTTAATGGGAGTCATGGCTGATGACGCGCGGGTCGGCATCCTCGGGTACGGGATCGGCGGCCGGATCTTCCACGCGCCGCTGGTCGCGGCGACCCCCGGCCTGGTCCCGGCCGTGCTCGTGACCGCGAACCCGGACCGTGCCGCGCAGGCGCGCGCCGAGCATCCCGGAGCCGAGGTGGTCCCGGACGCGGACGCGCTTTTCGCCCGCGCGGGTGACCTCGACCTGATCGTGGTGACCACCCCGAACCGCACGCACGTGCCGCTCGCCCTCCGCGCGATCGAGGCCGGGCTGCCGGTGGTCGTGGACAAGCCGTTCGCGCCGACCTCGGCCGAAGCGCAGCAGGTTGTAGACGCGGCGAAAGCCAAGGGCGTCGGCCTCACGGTTTTCCAGAACCGCCGCTGGGATTCGGATTTCCGGACCGTCGGCAAGGTGCTCGAATCCGGTCGCCTCGGCACCGTCTTCCGCTTCGAATCCCGCTACGACCGCTGGGTGCCGAAGATCAAGGACAACTGGCGCGAATTCGGCGACCCGGCCGAGGCGGGCGGTCTGCTCTACGACCTCGGCGCGCACATCGTCGACCAGGCGCTGCGACTGTTCGGCCCGGTTCGCGAGGTGTACGCGGAGGTCGACCGCCGCCGCCCCGGCGTGCAGGTGGACGACGACGTGTTCGTGGCCCTGCACCACGTGAACGGCGTGCGATCGCACCTGTGGTCGTCCGCGCTCGCCGGCACCCGCAACCCGCGCTTCCGCGTGCTCGGCGACCAGGCGACGTTCACGAAGTACGGCCTCGACGTCCAGGAACCGCAGATCAAGGCCGGTCTCCGCCCCGGCGACGACGGCTGGGGCGTAGAGCCGGAAAGCGACGCCGGCCTGCTGGGGGTGAACGACGACACCGAAGCGGTGCCGACCGAAACCGGTTGCTACGAAGCGTTTTACGCCCAGGTCCGGGACGCGCTGCGCGGCGAGGCGGATTTCCCGGTGGACCCCGCGAGCGCGGTCGAGGCGTTGCGCGTGATCGAAGCCGCGCACCGCTCGGGTGCCGAAGGCCGCGTGATCACGCTCGGCGGCTGAGACCGCCCTCTGAACGGCCGTGGCCGCGACGGCCTCCCCCCACCGTCGCGGCCACGGCCTTTTTCCGTCACTCCTGCGGCGGATCCTCGCCGGTCGACGGACCGCCGCTAGGCGGGTTGTGCGTCGACGGCTTGCCCGACGGCCAGTGCGGGAACCCGCTCGGCCAATGCGGCTGAGTGGGCCCGCCGGTGATCGGTCCGCCGTGCTCGTTCCCGTTGCCGGGATCCTCCGGTTGGTTGCCGGTGGTCTGCTGCGGCGGTTGCTCGTCGCCCGCGTTCTGGTCCCCCTGCGGCGGCGGGGCCTGCGCGCCGATCAGCTGCACCTGGTCGAACTTCTCGGCGGGCTTGCCCTTCAGGTACCCGTCGAGGAACTTCTGCCACAGCGGACCCGCGATCGTCGAACCGTAGATCGGCGACGTGCCCGAACCGTGCAGTGCCTGGTCGCCGTCCGCGCCGACCCACGCGGCGACCGAGACCGACGGCGTGTAGCCGACCATCCAGGTCTGTGCGTTCGCGTTCGCCGCCCACGCCGGTTCGCCCGCTCGCTTCGTGTGCTGCTGGGTACCGGTCTTGCCCGCGCATTCGTGGCCGGACGGGCACTTCAGGTGCGAGAAGTCGATCACCGGACCCAGCGCCATGGTCACGTTGCCCGCGATCTGCTTGGCCTTGTCCGCGCTGCTGTCGAACGCCGGCTTGCCCGCACTCGGCTGTGCCTCGTAGGCGACTTCCTTCTGCGAGTTGGTCACCTTGAGCACGAAGTGCCGATCGCGCTGGATGCCATTGGCGGCGAAGGTCGCGTACGCGCTGGCCATGTCCGCGGGCGTGATCTGGGTGTTCCCGCCGCCGAGCGCGATGTTCGCGTCCGCGGTGGAGATCAGCGACTGGCCGCCGTTGTCCTTGGTCTTGACGCCCGCTTCCTGGGCGGCCTGCCCGACCGGTCCTGGATGCGTCTCGTTCAGCACCATGTCGTAGAACACCGTGTTCGCCGACCGCTTCATCGCCTCGGCGACCGTGCACTGCCCGGAACAGCTGGAGCTGGGACCCGCGTTGCGCACGACGCGGCCGTCGAAGACCCGGTTGTTGCTGCCGTCGAACGTCGAGTTGATGCCCTTGCCCATCTTGAGGAACGCGGTGAGGTCGAACGCCTTCATCGACGAACCGGGGTTCTGCGGCGTGTTCGCCCAGTCGCGAGCGCCCTGCTTCTTCCCGTTCACGTCGATGGTCGCCGGTCCGCCGTAGTACGCCAGCACCCCGCCGGTCTTCGGATCGACCGCCACCAGCGAATCGAGCAGCCGGTCGTCGGACTGGTCCTTCAGCGCGTCGGTCGCGGCCTGGGTCGCGACCTCCTGTGCGTGCTTGTCGATGGTGGTCTGGATCGTGTAGCCGCCCGCGTAGTACTTGTCGTCGTCGATGCCGTGCTGCTGGAGCTCGGCCTTCACCTGGGTGACGACGAACTTGTAGGGCGCGTTCGCGTCGTCCTTCGATTCCTCCAGCGGGATCACGGCCGGGAACTGTGCCGCTTGCCGCTGCTGCGCGGTGATGTACTTGTTCTCGAGCATCCGGTCGAGCGCGGTGTTCCAGCGGCCTTGGGCCACCTTCGGGTTCTCCGAACGACCCGGCTGCTGGATCAGCCCGGCCAGCAGCGCCGCCTCGGAGTAGTCCAGCTTCGAAACGTCCTTGTGGAAGAAGGCCTGCGACGCCGCGCCGATGCCGTACGCCCCGCGCCCGAAGTAAATGATGTTCAGGTACGCGGTGATGATGTCCTGTTTCTCGTACGTCTGGTTCATCTTGAAGGACTTCGCCAGCTCGGTCCATTTACGGGTGAGCGTCGGGGCGTCGTTGTCGGTGGCCTTCTTGATGTACTGCTGCGAGATCGTGGACCCGCCGCCCGCCTTGCCGGTGAGCTGGTTGAACGCGGCGCGGAGCAGGCCGGTGACGTCGAAGCCGGAGTTGGTCTCGAACGTCGAGTCCTCGGTCGCGATCACCGCGTGCTTCACCACGTCCGGGATCTGCGCCGGGGTGAGGATCTGCCGGTTGCCGCCGGGGGGCACGTCCTTGCCCATCGGGCTGCCGTCGGCGTAGAGGTAGGTGACGGCCTGGTTCTGGCCCTGCGCGATGCTCTGCGGCGAGGGCACGTCGACCATGAAATAGGTGATCACGAAAGCGATCGCCGGGATCACGACGAAGATGCCGACGAACGCGTACGCACAGCGCCGGATGATCTTCCAGCGTCTCTTTTTGCGCTGTGCGGGCGTGCGGCCCTTCTTGTCCAGGTCTTCCGGCGGGTACCCGTCGTCCGGATCGAGCGGACCTTCGTCGCGGTACTCCGCGTCCCGGTAGCCGGCGTCGCGATAGCCCGGGTCGCGGTAGTCGTCCTCGATCATCCGGTGGGTCATCAGCTCCGGCTCGCGCTGCGGCGGCGGAACCGGGCGACGGCCGGGAGGCGGCGGACGGCGGCCGGGCGGCGGAGAACCCGCGGGACCGGTCGGACCAGCGGCGGGACGCTGCGGGCCGCGGGCCCACGGCGGCGGACCGGGCTGGGACGGAGGTGGTTGACGCCGCGGGTCGGGATCCCGGTCGGGCCAGGAGCGGCTGCGGTCGTCGTTCACTGCGGATCCTCTTCTCGGACACGGGCAGCCTGCGGACGCAGAAGGCCCTCTGATGACCAGACGCGGCAACCCCGGTCGAGGTTCACTCTCCTGGCCGATCCCCTTCGCGGGGGAGGAGACCGTCGGTGAACCTACCGCACCCCCAGCCGGGCGGTACCGGCAAAAAGAGGCTCCTCTCCGTGGTGGAGAGGAGCCTCTTTTACTAATCCGACCAAAAGTAGGCCGACCCCGCAGCGGCACGTAACCGTTGCAGCGAAGTCATTCGGCCGTGGCTGTGGTCGGATTAGTAACGATCGGCACAGTCGTGGTCGGGCGCGGGTCAGCCGGTGCGCCGGGGCGGTTCGCCGTTCACCACGGGCCCGCCTCCGCTGCCGGGGTTGCCGCCTTCGGTGCCGCCGCCGAAGATGCCGCTCGGCCGGGTCGGGCTGGTCGCCGTCGAGGACGACGGATGCGACGAACTGGTCGGCGGTGCCGACGAGGACGTCGTCGACGGCGGCGGAGCCTGCTCGCTGGACGTTTCGCGCGGCGGCGGGGCCGCCTTGCTCGACGTGACGACCTCGTCCGCGTCCTTGCCGATCGGCTGCACCTTGTCGAACTTCTCGCCCGGCTTGTCCTGCAGGTAGTTCGTCATGAAGTCCTGCCAGGTCGGACCCGCGATGGTCTTGCCGTAGATCGGCTTGCCGTTCTTGTCGTGCAGCGGCTTGTTGCCGTCGCCGCCGATCCAGACCGCGGTCGACACCGAGGGCGTGTAGCCGACCATCCAGGTCTGGGCGTTGCGGTCCTTGTACGAACTCGGGTCGCTGTCTCGCGGGTCGTACTGCTGGGTACCGGTCTTGCCCGCGCATTCGTGGCCGCTCGGGCACTTCAGGTGCGACTCGGCGATGACCGGACCGAGCGCCTCGGTCACGTTGCCCGCGATCTGCTTGCTCTTGTCCGCGTTGTCGTCGAACGCGGGTTTGCCCTGTCCGTTGGTGTCGTCGAAGACGACCTCGTCCTGGGAGTTGGTGAGCTTCGCGACGAAGTGCTGGTCACGGCGCAGGCCGCCGGAGGCGAACGACGAATAGCCGGCGGCCATGTCCTCCGGGGTGACCGAGGTGGCGCCACCGCCGAGGGCGATGTTGGCGTCGCTCGTGCCGAGCTTGGCCTTGCCCTTCGGGGCGGGAATCACGCCCGCCTCCTTCGCGGCTTCCGCGACCCTGGCTGGTTTCGTCCAGTTCAGCACCATGTCGTAGAACACGGTGTTCGCCGAGACCTCCATGGCCTTCTTGACCGTGCACTGCGGACCACAGCTGGCGCTTTCGCCCGCGTTGCGGACTACGCGGCCGCCGAGCTCCCGGTTGTTGGTGCCGTCGAACACCTCGCCGAGCCCCTTGCCCATCTTGAGCCAGGCGGTGAGGTCGTAGGCCTTCATCGACGAACCGGGGTTCTGCGGGGTGTTCGCCCAGTCCGTGGCGAGCACGTCCTTGCCCGCGTCGTTCTTCACCGTGGTCGGCCCGCCGTAATAAGCGAGCACGCCCCCGGTTCTCGGGTCGACGGCGACCAGCGCTCCCCGGAGGTTCTCGTCGGTCTGGCCCTCCATGTTGTCCTGGACGGACTGCGCCGCGATCTTCTGCGCGTTCGGGTCGATCGTCGTGTAGATCTTCGCGCCGGTGGAGTACAGCTTGTCCTCGTCGTAGCCCTTGTCTTTCAGCTCGTCGAGGATGCGCTGCCGGATGAAGTAGTCCAGGGTGCCCGCGTTCTCCTTTTTCTGCGAATCGCGCGGGATCATCGTGGGAAGCTGCGCGGCCTTGCGGTCGGCGGGCGAGAGCCAGTGGTTGGCCACCATCTGGTCCATCACGTAGCTCCACCGCTTCTGGACGTACGCGGTGTCGCGGTCGCGGCTCGGGCCCTGGATCATCCCGGCGAGCAGCGCCGCCTCGGAAGCGTTGAGCTGGCTGACGTCCTTGCCGAAGTACGCCTTCGACGCGGCGGCGATGCCGTTCGAGCCGCGGCCGAAGAAGACGATGTTCAGGTAGCCGGTGATGATGTCCGATTTGGACGTCTCGTTGTTGAGCTTGAACGACTTCGCCAGCTCGGTCCACTTACGCGTCAGCGTCGGGTCGTCGTTCTTGGTCGCCTGCTTGATGTACTGCTGCGAAATGGTCGAGCCGCCGCCGGTGCCGCCGGTCGCCTGGTTGAAGACCGACCGCAGGATCGCCATCACGTTGAAGCCGGAGTTGGTCTCGAAGGTCGCGTCCTCGGCCGCGTACACGGCGTGCTTGACGACCTCGGGCACCTGGTTGGGCTGCAGCAGTTCGCGGTCGCCGCCCTCCGGGACCACTCGGCCCATCACCGATTTGTCGCCGTAATAGAAGGTGATCGGCTGGCTCTGCTTCGCGAGCACTTCCTGCGGCGAGGGCACGTCGACGGTGAAGTAGGTGATCACGAACGCGATCGCGGGCACCACGACGAACAGGCCGAACATCGCGTACAGCACACGCCGGATGATCTTCCACCGGCGTTTGCGGCGCTGCTTCGGCGTGAGGTCGGCCTTGCTCTTCTTGCCGTCCTCCTCGCCTTCCTGGTCGTCTTCGAAGTCCGCGTCGTCCGAGTACTGGGCGAGGCGGGTTTCCTCGTCGTACGGGTCGTAGCCGTCGTCGTACCGGTCGTCGTAGGGGGCGTAACCGTTGTGCGCGGCGTGCGTGATCAGGTCCGGTTCGCGGTCGGTCTCCGGATAGGACGGCGGAGGCGGCGGCGGGACCCGGCGGCCCTGGGGCGGCCGTCCGCCGGGCGGCGGCTGCCGGAAGCCCTGGGTGGCGTTCCCGTTAGGACCGCCGTTCGGTCCGCCGTTCGGTCCGGGACGTCCGCCGGGAGGCTGGCGGCGCGGCGGCGCGCCCTGTCCGTCGAGGATCTGCGACGCGCGGGTACCCGAGCCGCGGTCCTGCGGGCCGGGACCCTGAGGCGGACGGCCTTGCGGCGCGCGGTTCTGCGGCGGGCGCTGCGGACGGCGCGGCTCGTCGGCGGGCCACTGCGGACCGCCTTCGTCGCCGCTCGGCCATTCGGGACCGGCTTGCGGGGCGCGCGGCGGGCGCGGGCCGCCGGCGGGGGGACGGCGGGGCGGTGCGGGGCGCCGGGGGGCGTCATCGGACGGCCAGGCGGGACCGGGGTCCTCCTGCGGTCGCCGGGCACGGCGAGGTGCATCTGGCTCCTGGCTCGGCCAGGAGCGGTTGCGGTCGTCGTTCACGAATGGGCCTCCGAAGGCAGCACTGTCTGCACTGGCGCCGCCCCGCGTTCTGCAGCGGTTGTGGTACTCGTCACTGCCCGGCAGTCCTTCGCGGCCGGGTCGGCTGGGGCTCTCCCGTGCCGAGGACATAGGACAGGACCAGATGGTTCCAATGGCACGTCCGGCACACCTCTACGTCATAGACGGTGAATTCCCCGAAAACCCCTGACATCCGGGTCAGTTCGGCGGGGGTGCGTGCCGATCCCGAGACGTGCTTCAGCTCGTCGCCGTACACCCAGGAGACGAGGTGCAGCGGAGCCCGGCGGCACATCGGACAGGCCCGGTCCTCAGGTCTGCCGTGGAATTTGGCCGCGCGGAGCAGGTACGGGCTCGCGTCGCAGACCTCGTGGTCTCCGACGCGTCCGGAGCGGACGCCGGCCAGCAGCGCACGGCGCTGCAAGGCGTAATCCACAACCTGCCGCTGGTTTCGCACGAGGACAGAGTACGGGCTCTTTCTGTGTCCGCGGTGCCCCCTGCTTTCCCGCACCCTGGGAGACCGTTCGGACACGCCGAAACTTAGATAACGCTCTGGTCACGGATCGCCGGGAGGGTGCTGGTCGCGGGTTACTTCCGCCACTTCGATGTATCGGCGCGATATACTCGGCGAGTAGGTTGGCTGAGCCGGTCTCGGGTGATCAACGAGGCTGGCCGCGGCGTATTCCCGGAATGGGGTGTGGTGTGCTCGAACTCGCGATCCTCGGATTGCTGCACGAGGCGCCCATGCACGGGTACGTGCTGCGCAAACGTTTGCACGAGACGCTCGGGATGTTCCGGACGTTCTCGTACGGCTCGCTGTATCCGACCTTGCGCCGGCTGCTGCGGGCCGGTTACCTCGTCGAGGAGTTCGACGAGGCGGACGACCGGGCGTGGTCCCGGCGCGGCCGCCGCGTCTACAAGCTCACCGCCGAGGGCAAGGAACGCTTCGCCGAACTGCTCGGCGACGCGGGACCGCAGACGTGGGACGACGAGGGATTCGGCGTCCACCTGGCGTTCTTCTCGCGGACACCGGCCGACGTCAGGATGCGCATCCTGGAAGGCCGCCGCCGCCGCGTCGAGGAACGGCGCGAAGGCTTGCGGGACGCGCTGGCCAGGGCCGAGGAGAAGATCGACCGCTACACCCGCGAGCTGCACCGGCTGGGGCTGGAGTCGAGCGAGCGGGAGGTGCGCTGGCTCAACGAGCTGATCGCGCACGAACAAGCCGAGCAGCGCGGCCCGGAGCAGCCGGGACCGAGTTGAGCGGCGGGCCGCAACGGGGCGGCAGACCTGCAGATGCAAGTGAATGAGATTGAAGGAGAAACCGGCATGGGCGAGAACCGCCGCGTTCGGGTGGCCATCGTGGGCGTCGGCAACTGCGCCTCGTCGCTGGTCCAGGGCGTCCAGTACTACCGCGACGCGGATCCCGGTACGCGCGTCCCCGGTTTGATGCACGTCCAGTTCGGCGACTACCACGTGCGCGACATCGAGTTCGTCGCCGCGTTCGACGTCGACGCGAAGAAGGTCGGCCGGGACCTCTCGGAGGCGATTTCCGCCAGCGAGAACAACACGATCAAGATCGCCGACGTGCCGCCGCTCGGCGTCACCGTCCAGCGCGGGCACACCTACGACGGCCTCGGCCGCTTTTACCGCGAGACCATCGAGGAGTCCGACGAGTCTCCGGTCGACATGGTCGCCGCGCTGCGCGACGCCCGGGTCGACGTGCTCGTCTCCTACCTTCCCGTCGGGTCCGAAGAGGCCGACAAGTTCTACGCGCAGGCCGCGATCGACGCGAACGTCGCGTTCGTCAACGCGCTGCCGGTGTTCATCGCCTCCGACCCGGAGTGGGCGAAGAAGTTCACCGACGCGGGCGTCCCGATCGTCGGTGACGACATCAAGTCCCAGGTCGGCGCCACCATCACGCACCGCGTGCTGGCGAAGCTGTTCGAGGACCGCGGCGTGCAGCTCGACCGCACGATGCAGCTCAACGTGGGCGGGAACATGGACTTCCTGAACATGAAGGAGCTGGAGCGGCTCGAGTCGAAGAAGATCTCGAAGACCCAGTCGGTCACGTCGCAGGTGGACCGCGAGCTCGGCAAGGGCAATGTCCACATCGGACCGTCGGACTACGTGCAGTGGCTCGACGACCGCAAGTGGGCCTACGTCCGGCTCGAGGGCCGCGCGTTCGGCGACGTGCCGCTGAACCTGGAGTACAAGCTCGAGGTGTGGGATTCCCCCAACTCGGCGGGCATCATCATCGACGCGGTGCGCGCGGCGAAGATCGCCAAGGACCGCGGCATCGGCGGCCCGATCCTGTCCGCGTCGTCCTACTTCATGAAGTCGCCGCCGGAGCAGTACGACGACTCGACCGCGCGCGATTCGGTCGACGCCTTCATTCGCGGCGAAGTGGAGCGCTGAGCCCAGCCTGACCGTCGGTGAAGGGCCCCTTGCCGGAATCTCCGCGAGGGGCCCTTCGCGGTGTCAGGGCAGGTCGGCGGTGACCAGTTCGGTTTTGGTCATGGCGTCGCCGAGCGGGTCGGACAGGTGCTTGCCGTAGCTGGCGGCGAGGTCGCCCGCGCGGTCGATCCTCGTCTGCCAGCCCTGCCGGCCCAGCCATTCGACCGGATCCCGGCGCGGTTCGGTCGAGAGCACGTCGTTCACGTCGAGGCCGAGCCGTGCTCCGGCGTCCGACGACCGGATGGTGTCGAGGATGTCGGTGCTGCCGAGGTCCGGGATGTGCTCGATTGCGATCCGGCTGCCGGGCACGCTCCGGGCGTGCACGAGGTCGAACAGCAGTTCCTCTGCCGACGCGGGCAGATACGGCAGCAGCCCCTCGGCGATCCACACCGACGGGCGGGTGCGGTCGAATCCGGCGTTTTCCAGTGCGGCGGGCCAGTCCTCGCGCAGGTCGGCTCCGATCGCGTGGCGGCGGCAGCGCGGGGCCGCGCCGAGACCGTCCAGGACGTCCTGTTTGAACGCGAGCACCCGTGGCTGATCCACTTCGTAGACGTCGCGGCCGGACAGGTCGAGCCGGTAGGCGCGGGCGTCGAGCCCGGCGGCGAGGATCACCACCTGCGGCGCGTCCGTGCCGGTGATCACCTCGTCGAAGAACCGGGACCGCACCGCGAGGTAGTCGGACATCGCCATCCACAGCGGGTCTTCGAGCGGTTCCGTCGGCATCGGCCGCGGCGGATTCGCGGCGCGGACGAATTCCGCCGCGTACGGGTCTTCGATCAGCGGATCCGGGGACACGGTCGCTATCGCCCGGCCCGCGGCCACCCCGAGCGCGGTCAGTCCGACGCTGCTGACGATGTCCCAATCCTGTTCCGGTGCAGCCATTTCCACCCCTTGTGCCGATCTTGTTGGCAGGCGTTCAGGATGGCACTGTGCTACTGGCCGGATACCGGCAGCGACCGTTTTGGGGCTATTTGCCGCTGTGGGCTGCGTCACTCAAGGATCGCGGCAAGGCGGCGAGGTTCGGCAGCACCGTGGCATCCCGCAGTACGGCCGGGTCCGGCGGGAAGTGCGGGTTCGGTACGGCGAACACCGTCATGTCCGCCGCGAAGGCCGCGCGCAGGCCGTTGGTCGAGTCTTCCACCGCGGCGCAGCGGGAGGCTTCGACATTGAGCAGCATCGCCGCGCGCAAGTAGACGTCCGGTGCCGGCTTGCCCGCGGCCACTTCCTCGCTCGACACCGCGACCGGGACCAGTGACGTCAGGTCGCACGCGGTCAGGAACGAGTGGATCAGCACCGGCGGCGACGAGCTGGCGATCGCGACCGGCCAGTGCCGGGAGATCTCGCGGACGACCTGGTCGGCTCCGTCGATCACCGGCGGACGGTCGGCGTAGCGGGCGGCCATCTCGTCGATCACCGTGCGCGCGATCTCGTCCGGGGTGAGCCGCGCGCCCAGGGTTTCCACCAGGTAGTTCGCCCATTCCGGCGTGCTCATCCCCTGCTGGGCGCGGGTCGCCTCGGGCCGCCAGGTCCCGCCGTGCTCGGCGACTACGGCGCGGCGCACCTCGTCCCACGTCGTCTCGGAGTCCACCAGTACGCCGTCGAGGTCGAAGATCACCGCATCCACCGGTCCAGCCTAGGGGTCCTGGACTGGACCACCTTGTGAGCCGAATTACTTCGCCACCCTAACTAATTTTTGTTAGCCTAGCTAAGTGACTTCCTCGAAGGGCGACCTGGCGCACCGGCTGCGGCCGGTGGTGTTCCGGCTGTACTACCTGGTGCGCCGCGAATCCGCGCAGCTGCTGACCCTGACCCAGGGTTCGGTGCTGTCGGAGCTGGTCGGCCGGGGTCCGAGCCGGATGAGCAGGCTCTCGCGCCTCGAACGCGTGCGGATGCCGTCGATGACCGACGTCGTGCGCAGGCTCGAACGGCTCGGCATGGTGACCCGCCGTCCCGATCCCGACGACGGGCGCGCCGTGCTCGTGGAGGCCACGCCGGAAGGCGAGCGGTTCTACGCCGAGATGATCGCGGGCCGGGAGGCGGAGCTGCGGGCGCGGCTCGACCGTCTCGACCCGGATGAGCGCGCCGCCATCGACGCCGCGCTCCCCGCGCTCACCAAGCTGATCGCCGACTTCCACCGTGACGACCCCGCCGCGGAACTCGCCGTACTGTCTGAAGGAGGAACTGATCCGCGATGAGCGCTGAGCACCACTCGAGCCTGCTGGACGCGGTCAAGGGCCAGCCCAAACAGGTGTGGATCACCGCGTTCGCCGCGGTCATCGCGTTCATGGGCATCGGCCTCGTCGACCCGATCCTGCTGTCCATCGCCAAGGGCCTGAACGCCTCGCCGTCCCAGGTCACGCTGCTGTTCACGTCGTATCTCGGCGTGCAGGTGATCGCGATGCTCTTCACCGGCGCGATGTCCGCCCGGTTCGGGGCGAAGCGGACCGTGCTGGTCGGGCTGACCCTGATCGTCGCCGCGACCGCGCTGTGCGCCGCGGCGGGTTCGATCGAACAGCTCGTCGGCCTGCGCGCGGTGTGGGGGCTGGGCAACGCCTTCTTCATCGCGACTGCGCTGTCGGTGATCGTCGGTGCCGCGACCGGCGGCCAATCCGGCGCGATCCTGCTTTACGAGGCCGCGCTGGGTGTCGGGCTCGCCGTCGGTCCGCTGCTGGGCGCGCTGCTGGGCACGATCTCGTGGCGCGGTCCGTTCCTCGGCACCGCGGTGCTGATGATCGCCGCGCTCGTGCTGTGCTCGATCTTCCTGAAGAGCGACTCGGCCGAAAAGCGGGAACCGATCAAGCTGCTCGACCCGCTCCGCGCGCTCAAGCACCCTGGCCTGCTGCGCACGTCGATCGCCTCCGCGCTCTACACCGCCGCGTTCTTCGCGGTGCTCGCCTGGTCCCCGTTCGTGCTCGGCTGGAACGCCATCGCGGTCGGCCTGATCTTCTGCGGCTGGGGCCTGTGCGTGGCGATCGCCGGCGTGGTGCTCGCGCCGAAGATGGCCGCCCGTTTCGGCGAACGGCACGCGGCCGCGCTGGCGGTGACCGGCTACACCGTGCTGATGCTGGTGCTGGCCATCCCGAGCAAGCCGGTGGTGGTCGTCGGGATCATCGTGTCCGGTCTGGTTTCCGGGCTGCTGAACACGCTGTTCACCGGGACCGCGATGTCGATCAGCGACGCGCCGCGGCCGGTCGCGAGCGCCGGGTACAACTTCTGCCGCTGGTTCGGCGGCGCGGTCGCGGCCACGCTCGTCGGCCACATCGCCGAGTGGATGGGCTGGGAGCAGGGCCCGTTCCTGATCGCCGCCGTGCTCTGCGTGATCGCCGCCGTCCTGCTGTCGCAGCGGGAGAAGAAGGCCGACCCGCACACCGTGCCGAAGGAGGCCGCGCTCGTCGGCGACGAGGAGTTCTGAGCCTTTCCAGCACGCTCGGCGATCGCCCCCGGACTGTCTGTTCGGGGGCGATCGTCGTCTTTCGCCGAATACATCCGCCGTTAACCTTTTGGTCCGTTTCAGGGGGTTTTCGCCGCATACGGTCGCCGGGTTCCCACCGAGAAGCGACCCTGGAGGCCCCGTGTCCCTGGAGCCCGGACGACTGCTGCCCTTGTTCACCGCGCATTCCGGCGGCCGGTCACCGATCACCTGCGAATACCGCTGCGGCAACGCGTGCGCGCACGAGGCCCCGAATCCGACTGGCAACGAGTACTTCGGCGACATCGCCAAGGGAGTCTCGCGGCGCGGCGTGTTCAAGGCCGGTGCGGTGATGGCTGCGGCCGCGGGCGGGTTCGCCGCGCTGTCCGGCACCGCCGCGGCAGCCACCCCGGCCCAGGCTCCGGCGCCGTTGGCGAAAGGCCGCGCGGTGCCCGGCACCGACTTCACGCCGGTGCCGCCGAACAAACTCGACGCCGTCAGCATCCCCGACGGTTACGCCCAGCATGTGGTGATCCGCTGGGGCGACCCGGTGGTCCCCGGCGCGCCGAAGTTCGACTTCCGCAAGCAGACCGCGGCCGCGCAAGCGAAGCAGTTCGGCTACAACAACGACTTCGTCGGCCTGATCCCGCAGGACCCGCTGGGTCTGCGCAATCTGCTGGTGGTCAACCACGAGTACACCACCGAGGTGCACCTGTTCCCGGCCGACCAGTACGACCCGGCCAATCCCACCGAGGAGCAGGTGAAGATCGCCTGGGCGGCACACGGATTGTCGGTGCTGCAGACGCTGCGCGACCCGATCGGCGGTGCGCTGCGCACCGTTCCGAGCCCGCTGAACCGGCGGATCACGCTCGACACGATCTTCGAGGTGCGCGGTCCGGCGGCCGGGTCGAAGTACCTCAAGACGTCGGCCGACCCGTCCGGAAAGCGCGTGCGCGGCACGCAGAACAACTGCTCCGGCGGCGTGACGCCGTGGGGCACCGTGCTCTCCGGCGAGGAGAACTTCCACCAGTACTTCGCCCACGCGGACAAGGTTTCCGACCCGACCGAGGCCGCGCGGCTCAAACGGTACGCGGTCGGCACCGGCGAGAGCACGCGCAAGTGGGAGCGCTTCGACCAGCGCTGGGACGTGTCGCGAGAGCCCAACGAGCCCAACCGGTTCGGCTGGGTCGTCGAAATCGACCCGAACGACCCGCATTCCACCCCGGTCAAGCACACCGCGCTCGGCCGGTTCAAGCACGAGGCGGCGAACGTCAAGATCACCGCGGACGGCCGGGTCGCGGTGTACTCCGGCGACGACGAGCGGTTCGAGTACATCTACAAGTTCGTCTCGAAGGGCAAGTACAAGAAGGGGCACTCCGCGCTCGCCCGGCGGCACAACTCGGCGCTGCTGGACGACGGAACCCTGTACGTCGCGAAGTTCTCCGGCAACAGCCCCGGCGAGATCGACGGCACCGGCAAGCTGCCCGCCGATGGCGAATTCGATGGCACCGGCGAGTGGATTCCCCTTGCCAGCGGCGACAAGTCCTTTGTGGACGGATTCACCGCGGAGGAGGTCTACGTGTTCACCCGGCAAGCCGCCGATCGCGCCGGGGCGACCAAAATGGACCGTCCGGAGGACATCGAGCCGAACCCGGTCAACGGCCGGATCTACGCCGCGCTCACCAACAACTCCGACCGCGGCGCGGCGGGCAAGGCCGCCCCGGACGAGGCGAACCCGCGCACCCGCAACAAAAACGGGCACATTCTCGAATGGGACGAGGACCGCGGCGACAGTGCCGCGACCCGGTTCTCCTGGCGGCTGCTGCTCGTCTGCGGCGACCCGGCCACGGCCGACACCTACTTCGGCGGTTTCCCGAAGGACCAGGTCAGCCCGATCTCGTGCCCGGACAACGTGGCCTTCGATCCGCACGGCAACCTGTGGATCTCGACCGACGGCAACACCCTCGGCGCGAACGACGGCCTCTTCTCGGTCCCGGTGACCGGACCGGAGCGCGGGCACGTGAAGCAGTTCCTGTCCGTGCCGGTCGGCGCCGAGACGTGCGGTCCGGTCGTCACCGAGAACCTCGTGCTCGTCGCGGTGCAGCACCCCGGCGAGGACGCGCCGAGTTCGGCGAACCCGACCTCGCACTGGCCGGACGGCGGCAGCTCCCAGCCGCGGCCCGCGATCGTGTCGGTCTGGAAGAAGGGTGCCTTCGGATTGCCCGGCCGGATCGGGCGCCGGTAACACTTTGGAGTGTTTCTTACCGCCGATCGGGCTTCCTGGGTCTAGCTTCACCGCGTGAGGCGGGCAAGGAAAGTCGCGATCGGACGCACGGCGGGCGCGGCGGCGGGCACTGCGATGCTGGTCGGCGCGCTCGCCGTCGTCACTCCCGGATCGGCTCCCGCCGAGGGGGCCCCGGAGTGCGGCGGCATCGCGGCCAACCCGAGCGTGGAGGACGCCGGTTCGCCCGGCGGACCGCCGCGCGGGTACCTGTTCAGCCCCGCCGCGCCGGTTCCGCGCAGCACCCCGCCGGACCGGGTGCCGAAGCTCGTCACCAGCACCGCGCACGCGGTCGACGGGCACGTCAACGCCCAGATCCAGACGCCGGACGGCCGGGTCAGCTCGGCCGCCCAGCAGGTGAAAGCGGTGCCCGGAGGGCAATACTCGCTGTCGGTGTGGACGGGTACGGCGCCGTCCGGCCTCGGTTCGCACGCGAGCGCGACCACCGGGCTGCGCTTCGCCGACCGCGCTGGTCGAGTGCTGGCGGAGAAACCGCTCGCGGTGACGCACGACGTCGCGTCCGACGGCAGGCTCGCGCGGCAGGACCTGCCGCCGTTCACCGCGCCGGACGACACCGCGGCGGTCTCGTTTTTCGCCAGCACCAACCACAACTGGGTGCTGTGGGACTGCGTGCACGTGGCTCTCGCCTCGTTCGCGGTGAAGATGGAGGTGCGGAATCCGGCGGACGGAACGTGGGGCCCGTCGGCTGCCATCCCGGCCGGCGACGCCGCGCACTTCCGCATTTCCGTCTCCAACACAGGCTCCCAGCCGCTCACCGGACTGCTCGTGAAGGACCCGTGGTGCTCCGGTCTTCCCGGCGCGTTCGACCTCGCCGCCGCCGCGTCGCGGGAATTGCCCTGCGACCATCCGAACCTCACCGAGGACGACAACGGGCACGTCAACACCGCGAAGGTCACCGGCACCGGGCCGGGCGGGCCGCTCGCCGAGCAGAAGGCGACCGCGACGGTCACCGTCACGCCGCAGCCCGCCGTCGGCAAGATCGGCGACCGTGCGTGGAAAGACCTGAACCGCAACGGCACGCAGGAGGACGACGAACCCGGCTTCCCGGAGTTGCCGGTCACGCTCAAGGACGGTGCGGGCGGCACCGTCGCCACCACGCGCACGAACGCCGACGGCGGCTACCTGTTCGACCAGCGCAAGGACGGCACCTACCAGGTGTGCTTCGACATCTCGAAGCTGCCGGACGGCCTCACCGTCACCCAGCGCGGCGCCGGCGCACCGGGTCTGGACTCGGCCGTCGACCCGGCGACCGGCTGCACCTCGCCGTTCACTCTCGGCGGCAAGGAGCGCGAGCGGATGGACCTGGACATCGGCCTCGCCCCGCCGGTGCCGACCGTCCCGCCCGCGTCGAGCGGACCGCCGATGCCGACCGCCTCCGCCTCGTCCGACCGCTGAAGGCGGAACCACCGAGCGTCGCCTTTGGGCGGATGCGAGACTGTGACCGCATTGCACGTCTCGGGGGAGGTCTGGACCAATCATGACCGCGGCCGCCGGCCTGCCCGCTGACCCGCTCCCGTGGTACCGCCGCCCGATGACCTGGACGTGGGCCGCCACCGGGGCGGTCCTCGCGTTGTACACGGTGCTCGCTTGGCAACGCCGGTGGATGAGCGACGACGGACTGCTCGTCCTGCGCACCGTCCGGCAGATCCTCGCCGGGAACGGTCCGGTGTTCAATGTCGGCGAACGCGTCGAGGCGAGCACGAGTCCGTTGTGGACCTGGCTGCTCGCCGGAGCCGGCACGATTCCCGGGCCGCCGCTCGAATGGATCGCGGTGATCACCGGCCTCCTGTGCGCTGTCGGCGGCCTGTTCTTCGGTCTGGACGGCGCCCGTCGGCTCTACGCCGGACCGGTGGCTCCCGCCGGTGCGCTGATCGTGTGCGCACTCCCGCCGTTCCGCGATTTCGCGACTTCCGGGCTGGAAACCGGTCTGGTGCTGCTGTGGCTCGGCCTGAGCTGGTGGCTGCTGGTGCGCGGCACAACGCCGATCGCCACCGCGATCGTGCTCGGACTCGGCCCGCTCGTCCGGCCGGATCTGGCGTTGTTCAGTGTGGTCGGCTTTATCGCCCTGGTGCTGCTGCTGCGCCCGCGATGGTTTGCCGCGCTTGGCTGGCTCGGCGCCGGGGTCGCGATTCCGGTGGCATACCAAGTGTTTCGGATGGGCTACTACGGACTGCTCGCGCCGAACACCGCGCTCGCGAAGGAAGCGGCGAACAGCGACTGGCCACGCGGTTTCGCGTACCTGACTGACCTGATCAGCCCGTACCTGCTGTGGATTCCGTTGCTGCTACTGCTTATTGCTGCGGTACTGGTGCGTCGGTCGCGGATCCTGTTGCTGACTTCAGCGGTCGCCGCGCTTCTGCTCGCGCTGTACGTCGTGCGCGTCGGCGGAGATTTCATGCACGGCCGGATGCTGCTGCCCGCGTTGTTCGTGCTGCTCCTTCCCGTCATGGCGATCCCGCTGACGCAGAAGACGATCGCGTTCGTCGCCGGGGTCGCCGCGTGGTCCGTCGTGGCGGGCGGCTGGCTGCGGGTGCCGTACGAAGGCACCCATCAAGCGGTGAGCGTCACCGACGAACGCGGCTATTGGGCCTGGGCGACCGGACACGAACACCCGATCCTGGCGACGGATTACCTGGGCCAGGACGTCATCCGCCACGCTGTCGACGCGGTGCGAGAGACGAAGCAGCCAGCCGTGCTCGTCTACAGCTACGGCGACGTGAAGCAGTGGTTCCGCTTCCCGACCAACCGGCCGTACGTGACCATGGCGGCCGACAGCATGGGCGCGATCAGCAACATCGTGTCCCTGGACGTGCGCATCCACGACGGCTACGGCCTGGCAAGCGATCTGGCCGCACACTCGTCATCCATCCCGAATGGTCGCCCCGGGCACTCGAAATGGCTGGTCGCGGCGTGGGAAATCGCCGAAGCCGGCTACGGCGACTACGCCACCGACGGCGAGATCCGGATGTTCCAGCCCGCCGAAATCGACGCCGCCCGCACCGCACTGCGCTGCCCCGACGTGCAGGACGTCCTGGCCTCCACGCGCCAACCGCTCACGTGGAGTCGGTTTATCGACAATTTCACCGGCTCGCTGCATCGCACGGAAATCCGCTACCCGCGCGACCCGTGGGCCGCGGTCGGGTGCGCCCCGGCGAAGTGATCGACGACTCCCCGGACTGGCGAACCAGCGGCGGACGCCTACCGTGGCCGGTATGACCGACCTCCCGCTCGCCCTGATCACCGGTGCCTCGCGGGGCATCGGCGCGGCTATCGCGCACCAGCTCTCCCCGACGCACCGCCTCCTGCTCGGCGGCCGCGACACCGACGCACTGGCGAAGGTGGCCGAGGAACTGCCCGGCGCGCAGCCGTGGCCGGTCGACCTCACCGACGCCGCTTCCCTGGAAGCCGCGGCCGGCAAGATCGACCGCCTCGACGTGCTGGTCCACTCCGCGGGCATCGGCAAAATCGGCACCGTCGCCGACTCGCCGTCCTCGGTCTGGCGGACGAACCTGGAGGTCAACGTGATCGCGGTCGCCGAGCTGACCCGCCTGTTGCTCCCCGCCCTCCGCGCCGCGAACGGCCACGTCGTAGTGATCAACTCCGGTGCGGGTTACACCGCTCGTCCCGGCTGGGGTCCTTATGCGGCAAGCAAATTCGCCGTCCGGGCCTTCACCGACTCACTGCGCGCGGAAGAACCGGACCTGCGCGTGACTTCGGTGTTCCCGGGCCGCACGGACACCGACATGCAACGCGAAGCCCGCGCCCAGGAAGGCGGCGAGTACGAAGCCGAGAAGTACCTGCGCCCAGACTCCGTGGCGACGGCCGTGCTGACCGCGGTGACCGCCACCCCGGAAGCCCACTTCACCGAAATCCAGGTCCGCCCGCGCTGACGTTCGTAAGGGGTTCCCTCACGAACGGCTTCGTGACTCTCAGGCCCGCAGCCGGGCGGCGGTGTCGGCCACCGCCGCCTGGATCTCGCGCCGGTCGACCCGCGTCGGCTCGGCCTCGGCGACAACCTGCTCGCCCGCGACCCACACGTCCCGCACCCGGCGCGACCCGGCGGCCCACACGAGGTTCGCCAGCAGCTGCTCGTCCGGCACGTCGAGACCGGCGGCGAAGGCCGGGTCGTCGAGGTCGACGTGCACCAGGTCGGCCCAGCGCCCCGGCTCCAGCACGCCGAGGTCGTGGCGGCCGAGCGCTTCGGCGCCGCCGCGGGTGGCCATCAGGAAGACGTCCTTCGCGGTCACCACGGTGGAATCGTCGTTGGCCAGCCGAGCCAGCATCGCCGTCAGCTGAAGCTCTTCCCACAGGTCGATGTCGTCGTTCGAGGCCGGACCGTCCGTGCCGAGCCCGATCGCGACCCCGGCCGCCCGAAGGTCCCTGATCCGCGCGATTCCGGACGCGAGCTTCGCGTTCGACCCAGGGCAATGCGCCATCCCGACCCCGCGGGCGGCGAAGATCGAGATGTCCTCGTCCGACAAATGCACCGCGTGCGCGGCCAGCGTCCGCCCGTTGAACATCCCCAGCGAATCCAGCAGCTTCGGAACCGACCCGAACTCCTTGCGCTGCTCCACATCCTCCGCGGCAGCCTCAGCAATGTGAATCTGCACCAAAGCACCCCGCGCAGCCGCGGACTCCGCGGTCGCCCGCAGCCCGTCCGGGTTCAGCATGTACGCCGAATGCGGTCCGTAACCCAGCTCGATCCGCTCCCCGGGACCGAACCGCAGCCCGTCGGCGTCGATCCACCGGTCGATCGCGGCCAGCGTCTCCCGCCAATCCAGCCCGGGCAGTTCGATCACCGGCGGCGCGACGAGCACCCGCCCGCCGGTCGCGAGCACCGCGTCGACGAGCTGCTCGCCTTCGAAATACATTTCCGCGCTGGTCGTCACGCCGTGCCGGAGCATTTCGACCGATCCGAGCAGCATGCCGGTGCGCACGTCCGCCGGCTTCAGCTTCGCCTCGGTCGGCCAGATGATCTCGCGCAGCCAGCGCAGCAGCGGCAGGTCGCCGCCCATGCCGCGCAGCAGCGTCATCGGGCTGTGCGCGTGCGAGTTCACCAAGCCGGGCAACAGGATTCCGGTCAGCCGGGTCACCTCGCCGGTGAACTCCGGCGCGCTCGAAGCCGGTCCGACGTAGGAAATCCGGCCCTCGTCGTCGACATCGACGACGGCGTCGCGGAGCAGCGAACAGGACGGGTCGGCGGGCAGAACAACCGGAGCATGGAATCGACGCGACATAACGAGATAGTACGGGCGTCCCAGTAGCGGTTAATCCACTACGCCGCTACGCCAGGCCCAAGCTGCGATTTCCACTCGGTTACGCGCGCCGACTTTGCCCTGCACCGAGGCCAAATGCGTCTTGACGGTCGACAGGGACAGGAACAGCTCCGCGCCGATCTCGGTGTTGGTGAGCCCGCGCGCGGCGGCCTTCACCACGTCCAGTTCGCGCGCGGTCAGCGGCTCCGACGGTGCGGGAGTCTCGCGTTTGGCGGTGGTCCCGCCGTCGAAATGCTTCAGCAGCCGCACGGTGATCTGCGGAGACACCAGCGCGTCGCCGCGATCGGCCGCGCGCACCGCTTCGATCAGCAGCGCCGGTCCGGCGTCCTTGAGCAGGAAGCCGCTCGCGCCGTTGCGCAGTGCGGTGTGCACGTATTCGTCGAGGTCGAAGGTGGTGACCACGACGACCTTCAGCGGGTCGGCGACGTCCGGCCCGGCCAGCTGACGGGTGACCTCCAGCCCGTCGAGGCCCGGCATGCGGATGTCCAGCAGGCAGACGTCCGGGCGCAGTTCGCGCGCCTTGGCGACCGCGGAGACCCCGTCCGGCACGTCCGCGACCACCTCGATGTCGTCTTGGGCGTCCAGGATCATGCGGAAGCCCATCCGCACCATTTCCTGGTCGTCCGCGATCAGTACCCGGATCACCTGTCAGTCTCCCCGTTCGCCTCGAGCGGCAGCCACGCCTCGACCCGCCAGCCGCCGTTCGGCTCGCGGCCTGCCGAAAGCCTGCCGTGCAGCAGCGCGACGCGTTCGCGCATGCCGACCAGACCGTATCCGCCCGACCCGCCCGGCGGACGATGCGTCTGCCCGCTGCCGTTGTCGGTCACCCGCAAGTGCAGTTCGCCGTCGACGACCTCGGCCAGCACGAGCGCCTCGGTGGCGTCCGAGGCGTGCTTGCCGACGTTGGTGAGCGACTCCTGGATCAGCCGCAGCGCGGACCGGCCGACCTCGTGCGGCAGGTTTGCCGGCAGGTCGAGCCGCAGCTGGGTCGGGATGCCGTGGTTGCCCGCGTCTACGAGTTTGCGCAGGTCAGCGGCCAGGTCAGTGGTCGCCTGCTCAGTGAACTCGCCCGACCCCGCCGGTGCGTCGCCCCGCATGCTGCGGACCAGGCGGCGCATCGCGGCGAGCGCCTCGACGCCCGCGTTCTCGATCCGGCCCATCGCCTCCAGCGCGAGCTCCGGGTTCTTCTCCCCCATCATCCGCGCGGCCTGCGCCTGCACGACGATGCCGGTCACGTGGTGCGCGACGACGTCGTGCAGCTCCCTGGCCAGCGCCATCCGCTCGGACGTCTGCGCGTCGGTGACCGCCGATTTCACCACCTGCGCGCGTTCGGAATCGCGGGAACGCAAGTAGAGGCCGATCGCGATGGCGATGCCGAGCAGCAGGACCGCGACGGTGGCGAGCATCCCGAGCGTGATCGGGTCGGTGAGCAGGCGGCCGGTGCGGTACTGGCTGAAGTTCAGGATCGTGCCGACCGCGACCACGCCGGACAGCAACGCGATCCGTGGCCACGCCCGGGCGAGCGGCACCGCGCGCACGACGTTCACGACCACGCCGAATGCGGCGACGATCTGGGTCGGCGGGATGCCGCCGAGCAGCTGATAGCTGTGGCTGGGATGCAGGAACGGCGTGGCGAGCGCGGAAAGCAGGAGAAGCCCGGCCACCACCAGGATCGAATCCCGTGGACGGCGCGGCGACAGCGCGGTCACCGCGGCGGCGCCGATCGAGCAGGCCAGCAGCGGGAAACCGCGGCTGCCGCTTTCGTAGGTGTAGCCGAATTCGATCAGCACCCCGATGCTGAGCATGCCGATCAACGGCCACTGTCCGCGCACCAGTTCGGTGAACCGGTGCATGGTGCGGAGGCGTTCCACCGTCACCGGGTCCCGTTCGCGGCGCGGGCGGCCGACCACGCCGGTGATCACCGTCCCGACGAGGAACAGGAACCCGAAGAGCATGGTCTGCGCGATGCTGCTGGCGCTCAGGTCGCGGTAGGAGCCGCGGCCGAACACCGCGGTGAGCGCGCCCATCACCAGCGCGCTGATCACCGCGAAGGCGACCCCGGGGCGGGCTCGGCGGGCGAGGAAATAGACCATCTCGATCCCGGCGACGAACTCGGTGACGGTCAGGTTCGCCAGCACGCTGGAGTACGTCGGGATGCCGAGATAGCGGATGACGAAGGTGCAGAACATCAGCGTCAGAGCGCCGAATACGCCCGCCACCGCCGCGCGTTTGCGCGCCCAGAACGCGCACGCCGCCATCGCGAAAACGCCGGGGAACAGGCCGAGGTCGACGAATCGCGGGCCGACGTTGTCGAGTGCCGCGTCGGTCACGAACACGAGGTCGAACGCCAGCGCGGCGAACAACACGAGCACGGACATGTCGAGGCGGCGGGCGAGTTCGGTCGCCCGCGCGGCAAGCGTTTTCGACGGCGGGGAGTGCGGCACACCGTGACGGTAGATGATTCGCGCCCGTGCGCACCTTGGCCACGTGGTTCGTCGCCATCGGCCGATCGGCCGATGGCGGCTCCGCGGTTACCGGCCGTCTGCCCGAAGTGGACACCCGCTCGAATCCGCGAAGCTGCCTTCCGTCGCAGTCGAAGACGAATGACGGAGACAGGGAGAGAGCTGGCGGATGACGAATCCACAGTGGAGCGCCGGACCGGTGTTGTCGGGGCGCGGGCTGGTGAAGCGCTACGGGCAGCAGCACGCGCTGGCCGGAATCGACATCGACGTCCAGCCGGGGGAAGCGATCGCCATCGTCGGCCCGTCCGGATCCGGCAAAACCTCGCTGCTGCACGTGCTGGCAGGCATCCTGCGCGCCGACAGCGGCGAGATCTGGTTGCAGGGACAGCGGATCGACCAGTTCGGTGAAAAGCGGCGCAGCGAACTGCGGCGCACCGAATTCGGTTTCGTCTTCCAGTCCGGAATGCTCGTGTCCGAGCTGACCGCGGAAGAGAATGTCGCACTTCCCTCGCTGCTGGCAGGCGGAACTCGTGGCGAGGCCATTGCCGCGGCACGGGAATGGCTCGGCAAACTCGGGTTGGCCGGCAAGGAAGCGCGCCGTCCTGGCGAGCTTTCCGGCGGCGAGGCGCAGCGCGTGGCGATCGCCCGCGCGCTCACCCACCGGCCGAAGGTGATCTTCGCCGACGAGCCGACCGGCGCGCTCGACACCCGCACCGGCCGCGAGACGATGGACGCATTGCTGGCCGCCGCGCAGGCGTCCGGCGCCGCGGTGCTCGTGGTGACCCACGACCGGGAACTCGCCGAATCGATGCCGCGCACCGTGGCGATCCGCGACGGCCTGATCGCGACGAGGCTCGCGGCATGAACCCGTTCCAGCTCGCCCTGCGGGTGCTGCGCGGCGACCGGCGGACCCGCACCTCGGCGATCCTCACCGCGGTCGGCGTCGCCGTCGCGACCGGGCTCGTCCTGCTGCTGGCGACCCTGCCGTACGCCACGCAGGCGCGCGAGCAGCGGGCGCTGTGGCAAAACAGCGGCCGCTACGACTCCGGCCAGCAGAACGCCCTGCTGGTCAACTCCTCCAAGGACTACTTCGACGGCAAGCAGGTCGCCCGCGTCGACATCGCGGTCACCGGCTCGGCCGACTCGCTGCGCCTGCCGCCGGGCATCCCGCAACTGCCCGGTCCCGGCGAGACGATCGTGTCGCCCGCGCTCGGGAAACTGCTCAACGCGACTCCGGCCGACCAGCTCGGGAACCGCTTCGGCAAACCGGTCGCCGCGTTCGGCGACGAGGCGCTGCGGTACCCGGAGCAGCTTGTCGCGCTCGTCGGGCACAGCCCGCAGGAGATGCGGCCGTACGGGCACAAGGATCAGCCTGGCCAGGACGCTTTCCCGGCCGCGGCCTTCCCGAACGGGCAGGGACATCCGGACAGCCTGCTGACGGTGCTGTCCTGGGTCGGCATCATCGTGCTGCTCGTGCCGAGCCTGGTGCTCGTCGCGTCGTCGGCCCGGCTCACCGCCGCCCGCCGCGAACAACGGCTCGCCGCGATCCGGCTGGCCGGTGCGACCCCTGGCCAGGTGACCGCGATGGTCGCCGCCGAAACCGGATTGTCCGCGGGCGTCGGCGCCTTGCTCGGGCTCTTGCTCAGCCCCGCGTTGCGCGGTTTGGCCACGTTCGTGCCGTGGGACGGCGGGACCTGGCTTGCCTCGGACTTCTCCCTTCCGGTGGCACTGACCGTGCTCGCGGTGCTGGTGGTTCCGCTGCTCGTGGTGCTCGCCGGGGTGCTCGGCCTGCGCCGGGTGGTGCGCACGCCGCTGTTCGCGACCGGCGGGCACGCCGTGAAACCGTTGCGCTGGTGGCGGCTGCTCGCGCTGCCCGCGGCCGGATTGTTCTTCTTCTACACCGTTTTCGGCGCACGCAGCGGAGGCAGTGGCAACCTGGTGCTGTTCGGCCTGCTGCTCGTGGTCGCCTCGGCGATGGTGGTCGGACCCTGGGTGACCTCCGCCGTCGGCGGCACGTTCGTACGGATCTGGCGGCGGCCGTCGTCGCTGCTGGCCGGACGTCGGCTGCGCAACGACCCGAAGGGTTCTTACCGGGCCTCAGCCGGGATCGTGCTCGCCGTGTTCACCGGATCGATGGCGCTCACCCTGCTGCCGTCGATCGAATCCCTCGCCGGCGGCGGACGCCAGTACGTGGACTCGGCGCTGTACGTCGACGTCACCGCGGACCGGGCCCCCGAAGCGACCGAGCGGACCAACGCCACGCTCGCGAAGGCCGGACTGTCCGAACGCGTCATCCCGGTGGCCAGCGTCTACGTGATGCAGGGCGAGGGGAACTACCGGTCGATGCAGCGCGCGTACGTCATGACCTGCACCGATGCCGCCAAACTGACCCGGCTCGGGATCACCCAGCAGGACTGCAAGCCCGGCGTCGGGCTGTACGCCCCGTACCAGCTGGACACGAACAACCTGCGAGTCGCGCGGTACGGCGGCGAGGACAGCACGGGCACCCCGCTCGGTGCGGTCAACCTGGGGACCTATCACCCGGAACGGCACAACAGCTTCGGCGAATACGTGATCGACCCGTCCGCGGTGCCGGCCGGGGTCAAAGCGAACCAGGTCACCCTGGTCGTGCCGACCGCCGAGACCAACCGCGAGATCGTGCGGACCGCACTGGTGCCCAACGCGGTCGGGGCGGAGATCGGCAGCCGCGAGCAGCACCTCTACGGACAGCAGGTGCAGCTCAGCGACCTGCGCCGGGTCACCGTGATCGGCCTCGTCGCAGCAGGCATCCTCGCTGGCTGCAGTGCGGCGGTCGCGACCGCAGGCTCGGTCATGGACCGCCGCCGGACGTTCGGAGCGTTGATGGCGGCAGGCACCCCGGTGCGGGTGCTTTCCCGGGCGTTGCGGATGGAAGCCGCACTGCCCGCGCTAGTGGCGACCATCGGTGCGGGCGTGGTGGGCGTCGCGGTCGGACTCGGGTTGTTCATGGCGACGATGGAACGGGGGTCGGTCGTGTTCAGCCCGTGGATCGCCGCGCCGGTGGTGCTGGGGATCGGGGTAGCCCTGCTCGGCGCGTCGGTCTGCACGCCCGCGCTGAAGCGAGTGCAGGCAGAACCACTGGCCGACGAATAACGGGCCGCCGCCCCTCGTCGGGGGAGGGGCGGCACCGGGGGTGAAGGAAGCGAAGGGCCGTTGCCGGGGATGGGAACCCGGTGACGGCCCTTCGTCAGTTTCGTCGCTTCGCTCGCTTCACCGACCGCCCAGCCTCGCGCGCCGCCAACCCGCCCCAATGCCACATTGGGTGCGCTCAACGCACCGAACGCCACATTGGGTGCATCTGACGCACCCAATGTGGCATTGGGGCACTTCAGAGCAGAGCCAGCGCATGGTCCCGCCGAGGTCAGGCCCAGCGCGTCAGCGCAAGATTCATCCGAGCCCAGGCCGCGATAGGCCCAAGAGCAAGCCCGAGATCAGCGCTTCTCGAAGATCAAATCGTGCGAAACCCGCCCCTCCCGGTCCGCCCGCTGTTCGAACTTCGTCACCGGCCGCCACTCCGGCCGCGGCGCCCAGCCGCCAGGCTCGTCCGCGTACCGGTTCCGCAACGCAGGCTCCGCCGAACAAACCTCCAGCATCTGCTCCGCGTAATGCTCCCAGTCAGTGGCCATATGGAACGTCCCGCCGGGAGCCAGCCGCGACGCGATCAACGCCACGAATTCCGGCTGCACGATCCGCCGCTTGTGGTGGCGTTTCTTCGGCCACGGGTCCGGGAAGAACAGCCGCACGCCGGACAGCGTTCCCGGCGAGACATGCGACGTCAGCAGGACCACCGCGTCGCCGTGCATGAGGCGCAGGTTTGTCACTCCGAGCTTCTCCGCGCGCAGCATGAGCTGCCCGAGCCCGGGGTCGTACACCTCGACGGCCACGTAGTTCAGCTCCGGCGCGGCGGCGGCCAGCTGCGAGGTCGTCTCGCCCATGCCGGAGCCGATCTCCAGCATCACTGGCGCCTCGCGGCCGAACCATGCCGTGAAGTCGACCGGTCCGGAAGGCAGTTCCGACACCGTCCGGCCGAGTCGCGGCCAGTGTTCTTCCCAGGCTCGCTGCTGGCCGACGGTCATCCGTCCGCCGCGTTTGACGTAGCTGACCACGCTGCGCAGCCGTGGCTGGTCCTCGTTTTCCACCCGGACAACATACGGGCGCGTCAGCGGACCGCTTCGAACTCCCCGAGCCGGGAGCGCAGTCCGGCGAGTCCGGCGACCGCCACCGGCTCCGGGGCGCGGGCGGAATGCGCGGGCAATACGTCGATCCAGCCGTCGTGCCGGTCGGTGTTCAGCACGGTCGTCGGGATGGAATGGCCGGACTTGCCGCGTTCGGACGGCATGAACTCCCAATACCCGGATTCGCCGTCGGCCGCCCACGGGACGAACTCCCAGCCCATCCGCTTGCCGAGCAGCTGCGCCACCCGGTCTTCGATGCGGAAGCCGAGTTCGCGCGATTCGAGCCGTCCGCTCGCGACCGCGCGCAGCCACCACGGCGCGGGCAGTGCGTCATCGGCTCCGCTCGCCCGCCGGTACAGCCCGAGCACCGCGTCCTCGGGCGCGCGATGCACCCACGCCTGGCGCAGTTCGGCGGGCCGGGTCGCGGGCAGCGCGAATCGCGGCAGTTCGATCGCCTGGGACCATTCGAGGTCCAGCATCGGCTCGAGCCGAGGGGTTGGTACCGCAGCGTCGCGGGAAACGAGTTGATCAACGTCCACCGTCACGGTTCACCTCCGGAGAGCTGAGACGGGGCTCTGCTGTGAATATCCGTGGCTTTCCGACAGTATGTCCGCTCCCTGTGAGAGAAGCCACACCGGTTTACGTGAATTTAATCCGAATGCCCGCCGCGCAATCGGGAATGTGCACGTGCAGGTCAGGCGTCCCGCCGATTCGCGGTGGCCACGCCCGCGGCGAACAACACCGCGCTGATCGCCGCGAAATACGCGAGATAACCCCACGGTCCGAAAGGCGGCGACAGTTTCAGCGTCGTCCTGGTGAAATCGCCACCGGCGAACTGCGAAGCGGCGTAGAACGGCATCCACTGGTAGAGATCGCTGCCGATCTTGGGAATCAGCAGCACCAGGCCCTCGACCAGCTGGGTCCACACGAGCACGATCGCCAGCGCCAGCGCGGAACTGCGCAGCAGCAGGCCGACGCCGACGCCGAGCAGCCCGGTCAGCGCGAAGGTCAGGATCTGGCCGAACACGATGCGCCAGTCCGCCCCGGAGTGCAGGCTGAGGTCGGCGTCCGGGCGCACGAGGTGTGCCATCCCCCACGAGCCGACGCCGGCGAGCAGGCCGAGCACCGCGCAGACCGCGCACACCACGGCGCCCTTGGCGAGCAGCGCGGGCGTCCGCGTCGGCACCGCCTGGAAGGTGAGCCGCAGCGTGCCCCAGCTGAAGTCGGCCGTCGCGGCGAGCACCGCGAGCACCAGCGCGACCGTGCGGCCGGTGCTCGTGGCGAGCTGAGTATTGCTCACGTCCGCGGTGATTTCGGCCCCGGAAAGCCCGAGGAACAACGCGGTGAACGCGATCGGCGCGGCCACCGCGATCAGCGCGCACCACCACGGCGCGCGAGTGCTGAAAAGTTTGATGCGTTCCGCCCGCAGCAGATTCACCGCGCACCTCCACTGGTGAATTCGGCCGCCTGGCCGGTCAATTCGAGGTAGGCGTGTTCGAGGGAACCGGCCAGTGGGCTCAGCTCGTGCAGCGTCGCGTGTGCGGCGTAGGCGAGTTCGCCGATCGCGTCACTGTCCAATTCGGACACCAGGAACGCACCGGAATCCTCGGTGAAAACCGCGCCCGCTTCGGTGAGCGCCTTTCGCAGCGCGTCGGCGTGCGGCGTGCGCACCCGGACCCCGCGCGATCCGGCGCGGGCCACGAAATCGGCCATCGTGCCCTGGTAGATCAGCTGGCCGCGGCCGATCACGACGAGATCCTGCGCGGTCTGCTCCATTTCCGGCAGCAGATGGCTCGACACGAACACCGTGCGGCCTTCCGCGGCGAGCCCGTGCAGCAGCTGGCGCACCCAGTGCACGCCCTCCGGGTCGAGCCCGTTGACCGGTTCGTCGAACAGCAGCACGCGCGGGTCGCCGAGCAGTGCGCTCGCGATGCCGAGGCGCTGCAGCATGCCGAGCGAGAACGTGCCCGCCCGCTTGCGAGCCACCGCGGACAGCCCGACGAGTTCCAGCACCTCGTCGGCGCGCCGGTCCGGCAGCCCGTTCGTCGCGGCCAGGAACCGCAGATGCTGACGGGCGGAACGGCCCGGATGCCGCCACGTCGCGTCGAGCAGCGCGCCGACCGTGCGCAGCGGATCGGACAGCTGCCGGTACGGCTTGCCCTCGATGTGCGCGGTGCCCGCGGTGGGCGCGTCGAGCCCGAGCAGCAGTCGCATCGTGGTGGATTTGCCCGCACCGTTCGGACCGAGGAACCCGGTGACGCGACCGGCTTCCGCGGTGAACGTCAGGTCCCGCACCGCGACGGTGTCGCCATAGGACTTGGTGAGTCCAGTCGCTTGGAGCACGCCGTCCCCCTTCTCGTGGACCCGAACTCTACCGAAACGGAAAGATCCGGGCCGCCCCCCGAATGGCGACCCGGATCTTGTTCCCTTTTCCCCTTTTTTCCCCTTGTTCGGCTCCGCCCGGCCCCCGCCTGACTCGTCCGAACGCCCCTGTGGGTCTTTACGCGTCGCGCTTCTTCGCGACGCCGATCGCGATGGCCAGCAGCACCACGGCCACCCCGGCGAAGTAGGCCAGCGAGCCCCACTGCGACAGGACCGCGTCCGGCAGGCCGGGGCCCCGCGAGGAAGCCGAACCGCCGAGGAAGCGCTCCGCGACGTTGAACGGCATCCACTGGTGGATCTTCGGGCCGACGGTCGGGATCAGCTGCACGAGGCTTTCCACTGCCAGCACGTAGATCAGCAGCAGCGAGAGCGCACCGGCGCTGTGCCGGATCAGCGTTCCGACGGCGACCGCGATCACCGCGGCGAAGGCGAACACCACGCCGACTCCCGCGACGTTGATCCAGTCCGCGGAGGTCTGCAGCGCCACCGAGTCCGACGGACGGATCGCGTAGCCCAGCGCCCACGCGCCGAAGGCGGCGATCTCGCCGATCACGAGCGACAGCAGCGCGACGACGGTGGCCTTGGCGACGAGCACGCTGCCCCGGTGCGGCACCGCCTGGAACGTGGTGCGGATCGTGCCGAAGCGGTATTCGGTGGTCACCGACAGCGCCGCCAGCACCATGATCACCGCGATGCCGAACTGGTGCCCGGCCTGGGTGTTGGCGACAGAGATCGTTTCCCCGCTCGGCAACGCGGTGGCCATGAGGCCGGCGAAGCCGACGGTGAGCGCGACGGCGATGAGGGCGCACCACCACGGCGACCGGGTGGTGAAGAGCTTGATGCGTTCGACCGCGAGCAAAGTCATGATTTTTCTCTTCCCAACGAGAGTGTGGTCAGCGGATGGCCGCGGCCTGCTGCGCCTCTGCCTCGAGCCCGGTGTGGTACTCGACGGAGTCGCCGGTGATCTGCATGAAGGCTTGTTCGAGCGAGCCGGTCTGCGGGCTCAGCTCGTGCAGCACGAGGTTCGCCGAAGCGGCGATCTCGCCGATCTTCGCACTGTCCATTCCGGACACAATGAGCGCTTCGCCGGCGTCGGTGACCTGTGCGCTGGCGGAGATCAGCTGCTGGCGCAGCGCCGGAAGCTGCGGCGAGCGCACCTTCACGGTGTTTTCCGCGGCCCGCGCCACGAATTCCTCAGTGGTGGACTGCGCGATCAGCTGGCCCTTGCCGATGACCACGAGGTCGGTCGCGGTGAGCGCCATCTCCGAAAGCAGGTGGCTCGACACGAACACGGTCCGGCCCTCGGCCGCGAGGCGCTGCATGAACTTGCGGATCCAGAGGATGCCCTCCGGGTCGAGGCCGTTCACCGGCTCGTCGAACAGCAGCACCTCCGGGTCGCCGAGCAGCGCCGCGGCGATTCCGAGCCGCTGCGACATGCCGAGCGAGAACCCGCCCGCCCGCTTGCCCGCGACGCTGGTGAGCCCGACGGTGTCGAGCACCTCCTCCACCCGCGCGGCCGGGATCCGGTTGGACCGGGCCATCCACTGCAGGTGCGCTCGCGCCGAGCGGTTGGGGTGCACCCATTTCGCGTCGAGCAGCGCGCCGACCGCGCGCAGCGGTTCCTTCAGTTCGTGGTAGAGCTTTCCCCCGATCCGGACCTGGCCCGCGGTCGGGTTGTCCAGGCCGAGGATCATGCGCATGGTCGTGGACTTGCCGGCGCCGTTCGGGCCGAGGAATCCGGTGACTTTCCCCGCTGCCACGCTGAACGACAGGTTGTTCACCGCGAGCGTGCTCCCGTAACGCTTGGTGAGACCTGTTGCCTCGATCATCCCCTGCTCCCTCTACGGCGGTGCTAACGGAATTCATCCTGTCTCAGCGCGGCCGTTTTCGCGTCATCCTGTGGATCGAACCGGCTACCCGACCTGAGTAGTACTCAATCGTGTCCCAGGGTGGAGCGGGATGGGGGATGCCCCTGAGCCGACCCTGAACTTTGCCCGATCCGCGCGGACCCCGCTACGAAATCCGCAGCGGGGTCCGGTGTGGACAGTGTCCGAATTGGACGCTTCAGCCGATCCCCGGCCGGGCGAGCCCGGTCTCGTAGGCGAGGACGACCGCCTGCACGCGGTCGCGCAGGTCGAGCTTCGACAGGATCCGCCCGACGTGTGTTTTCACCGTAGCCTCGGAAAGGAACAACGTCTCGGCGATTTCGACGTTCGACATGCCTTTCGCGATCAGCACGAGCACTTCGCGTTCGCGGTCGGTCAGCACGTCGAGTTCGGCCGGATCGCGCATTTCCGAACCGCCGGCGCCGACGAACCGGTCGAGCAGCCTGCGCGTGACCGAGGGCGACATCACCGCGTCGCCGTCGGCGACCGAACGCAGCGCGGACACCAGGTAGTCCGGCTGGGTGTCCTTGAGCAGGAAGCCGGACGCGCCGCCCTGCAACGCGGCGTAGACGTACTCGTCGAGGTCGAAGGTGGTCATCACGAGCACCCGCGCGGTACCCGCCGCGACGATCTGCTTCGTCGCCTCGACGCCGTCGAGCACCGGCATCCGCACGTCCATCAGCACCACGTCGGGCCGCAGTTCGGCGGCCATCCGCACGGCTTGCGCGCCGTCGCCGGCCTCGCCGACCACGTCGATGTCGGCCTGCGCGCCCAGCACCATCCGGAACCCGACGCGCATCAGTTCCTGGTCGTCGACGACCACCACTCGGATCACGAGTTCAACCTAACCGGCAGCACCGCTCGCACCTGCCAGCCACCGCCGGCGGCGGGGCCTACCTCCAGTGTCCCGCCGTACACGTGCGCCCGCTCCCGCATCCCGATCAGCCCGTTCCCGCCCGCGACCGACAGCCGCGGCACCGGCTGCCGGGCCGTGATCGCCGGCCCGGCCGTCGCCGCAGCCCCGTTCGCGCCGACCTGTTCGAGCCGCCGCGCGCGTCCCGCGCCGTCGTCGCGCACGACCACCTCGACCTGGTCGCCGGTCCGCCGCACCCGGACCGCGGCGCTCGCCCCGGCCCCGGCGTGCTTGAGCGTGTTGGTGAGCGATTCCTGGACGATCCGGTAGATCCCGAGCGACACCCCGGCGGGCAGTTCGTCCAGCCCGTCGCCGAGAGCGAGGTCGACTGGGACGCCCGCGGCGCGCATCCGGTCGGCGAGGTCGCCCAGCGCGGTCGCGTCCGGCTGCGGCACCCGCGGTTCGTCGTCGCCGCGGTCGTTGCGCAGCACGTCGAGCAGCCTGCGCAGTTCGCCGAGCGCGCCGCGGCCGGTTTCGGAGATCGTCCCGAGCGCGCGTCCGGCCAGCTCCGGATTCGATTTCAGGGCGAGCGCCGCGCCGTCGGCCTGCACGACCATCACGCTCACCGAATGCGCCACCACGTCGTGCAGTTCCCTGGCGATCCGGCCGCGCTCCTCGGCCACCGCGATGCGCGCGGCCTGGTCGCGTTCGGTCTCCAGCAGATGCAGCCGGGCCTCCAGTTCGCGCTGGTAGGCGCGGCGGGCGTACATGAATTCGCCGAGCAGCCAGCAGAAGGCGATGGTGAAGGCGCTGAACACCAGCTGGGCCAACATCGACGGCTCGGGTTTGACGATCGCGGTGACGACCATGGCCACGACGAACGCGCCGCCGTAGATGAGCCCCTGTTTCCGGCCGACGTAGACCTGGACCGAGTAGAGGCTGATCGCGAGCGCGGCCAGCCCGGAAACCCCGAGGTCGAGCGCGCCGTGCGCGTAGGAGATGACGTAGGCGGCGTACGCGGCGATCAGCGGCCGTTTGCGGCGGAACACCAGCGGCGCGACCACCGCGAGGTCGATCGGGACCGCGACGAACCACTCCGGTCCGGGCAGTTCGGGGTCGACGCCGCCGCTGGCGAACATCAGGATGTCGAACGCGGCGAGCAGGAACGCCAGCAGCGAGTCGCCCACCATCGGGTGGCCACGCATCCACAGGCTGAGCCGTCGCACGACTCAACAGTAGGTCGCGGCGCGGGCGGCCGCGTCGGCCCCGGGTAGCACCTTCGGTGCGACCGAAGGATGACCGGCATGCGACGATTCCTGCTCAGGTGAGCGAACGAGCCGGAAGGGGGCCGGGGCGGTGACGGCAGCGGCGGAACGGGGACGGCTCGCCGGCCCACTGTCCGCGTCGGTGGCGGAGCTGTGCCACCGGCTGCGGTCCCAGGTGTCCCCGCGCACCGCCGCCGGGTTCGCCGAGGTGCTGCGCAGGCTTGGCGCGCCGCTGCAGGTCGCGGTCGCCGGGCGGATCAAATCGGGCAAGTCGACGCTGGTCAACGCGTTGATCGGGCGGCTGGTCGCGCCCACCGACGTCGGCGAGTGCACGCGGCTGGTCACGCGGTTCCAGTACGGCACCGTCGACCGCGTCGAGGTGGTGTTCCTCGACGGTCGCAAGCAGGTGCTGCCGTTCGCCGCGGACGGGTCGATCCCGGCCGAGCTCGGCGTCGACATCTCCGAGGTGTCGCACCTCGAGGCTTACCTCACCAACGCGGTCCTGCAGGACATGACGGTGATCGACACCCCCGGTCTCGGCTCGCTGGACGCCGCTTCGGTGTCGCGGACCGAGCAGCTGCTGGGCGCGGCCGAGCAGGACGAGGGTTCCGACGACCTCGACGACACTTCGCGCAACGCCGTCGCGGGCGCGGAGGCCGTGCTGTACGTGGTGACCCAGGGCGTGCGCGCGGACGATCAGCAGGCGCTGGCCGCGTTCACCGCCGCGACCGCGAGCCGGGACGCGGGTCCGGTCAACGCGATCGCCGTGTTGAACAAGGCGGACACGATCGTCGCGGAAACTGTCGAAGGCTCCGGCGGAGACGTCTGGAAGGCCGCGCAACTGCTCGCCGAGAAGCAGGCCGCGACGCTGAAGCCGCGCGTCGCGGACGTGCTGCCGGTGATCGGCCTGATCGCCGAATCGGCCGAGTCCGGCGGGTTCACCTCCGCCGATGCCGAAGCGCTCGGCCAGCTCGCCGCGCTCGACGACGACGTCCTCGAAACGATGCTCATCGCGGCCGACATCTTCACCAGCTGGGAGTGCGACATCCCGACCGGAATCCGGTTGCGGCTGCTGGAGAAACTCGATCTCTTCGGAATCCGCTGCGCGGTCGAGAAGATCCGCGCGGAACCGGAGATCACCGCGGGAGCGTTGCGGCGCAAGCTCCTCGACATCTCCGGACTCGACGCGGTCCGCCGCCGGCTGTCGATCGTCTTCGCCGCGCGCGCGGACGGGATCAAGGCCGCGGCCGCGCTGGCGTCGGTGACCGCGCTGGCACACGCGTCCGGCGACCCGGGCGAACGGCAGCGCGTGCACGACGCGATCGAGGTGCTGCTGGCCCGTCCGGAAGCGCATCAGCTGCGGTTGCTGGAAGCGTTGACGCTCGTCGCGTCGGGGGCGGTCGAGATGCCGGAAGACCTGGCCGAAGAGGTGCTTCGGGTCGGCAGCAACGCCGACATCGGCGCGCAGCTCGGCCTTCCCGGGGCCCCGCGTCCGGAGCTGGCGGCGCACGCGCTGGAACGCGCGGGCTGGTGGCGGTCTTTCGCGTCTTTCGGCGCGACCCCGGCGCAAAGCCGCGTGGCCCACGTCGTGCACCGCGCCTATTTCCTGATCTGGCAACAGATTCGCGAACAGTAAACAACTCGTCCGCGACGCGTAGGCTGAATGTCGTGCGGCTGGAGGACACCACCTCGTGGCGGGTGAACTGGGGGAGCGACCACGACGTCGACGTGGCGTTGTTCCTCCGGGACGTGCTCGCGCTCTCGATCGCCGACGGCCAGCTGCTGCCGCCGGTGGAACCCGCGGTCCCGGTGCACGTCCCGCCCGCTCTCGACCGCGCGGCGGTGCAGGCGCAGTGGGAACCGTGGTGGAACGGCCTGCTGACCTTCCTCCGCGAGCGCGGTTCCGCGCGCACCCGCCGGAAAAGCCCCGCTCCCGGCGACGGTTCGGCGATCGACCTCGCGGCACAGCACTTCGCGCCCGCCGCCGCTGAACACTTCGCCGCCGCCCGCCGTCCGGTCTCGTCCGGCTTCCACCGCCGCCAGATCCTCGCCGGGGAACGGCTGGGCCGCCTGGTCCGCGAGACCGAGGTGGAGCTGGGCCGTCGCGCCCGCCCGTTCCGGCTGTCGGTGCTGGAGATCCCGGTCGCGGGCCGGGTGTGGCTGCGGACGGCGGAGCACCAGCTGCTGGTGTCGTCCCGGCTGGCCGCGGACGTCCCGGCGCTCGACCAGGCCATGCGCTCGCTGATCCACGAACTCGCCTGACCTCCCCCGGCGAGTACTTCACTGCGGACCAGGCCGGGTATTCATAAACCGAGTACTCGGTCTAATATTGCTCGGCATGGAGACAGTGGTCGACGAACCGGCGTGGGTGCGCCGCGGGTCCTGGCTGGCCTGCCCTGCCGCCGGGGCGCTGCTGGGCTGGGGCGTGCAGGCGCTCGCCGACTGGATCACGTCGTTGCCGTGGTTCCCGGTGCAGGGCCCGTTCCGGCTGCTGCACCAGATCCCGCAGCCGTGGCGGCTGATCGGCGCGGTCGTCGTCGGTGTGCTGCTCGGGGTGGGGTTCGCCTGGATGTGGGCGTGGGACCGGCTGATCGTCACGGTGTCCGCAACCCGCGTCACCCTCGAACGGCGCGAACGCCGCCGGCGCATCGACACTCCCCTCGCCGCGGTGTTCGTCGACGACGGCAAACTCGTGCTGCTCGGCGAGAACGACCGGGAGATCGCCAGGGAGAAGACAGACCTCTCCAGGCGGCAACTGGCCGAAGCGTTCACCGCGCATGGCCGCCCCTGGCTCGACGAACCACCGCCTGAGCGATGATGTCCCCGTGGTGAGGACGGTCGATCCGGAGAAGCACGCGGCGAAACGACGCGCGATTCTCGACGCGGCAGCCGGGTGCTTCGCGCGCGACGGTTTCGAAAAGACCTCCACCGCGGACATTTGCCGCGCCGCCGGGATCAGCTCCGGCAGCCTGTTCCACTACTTTCCCAGCAAGCGCGCGGTCTTCGTCGGCATTTTCGAGGCGGACACCGCCGACAACGAGGAACTGCTCGCCACCGCGGTGGAAATGGCCGACCCGTGGGAAGGCGTGCTCGCGGTGGTCGCGCGGATGACGTCGGCGATCGTCCTGCCCGGCGTCGTGCGGCTGATCCTCGAAGCGGCCGCGCAGGCCGCCCGCGATCCGGAGTTCAACGAGCTGATCCGCAGCAACGACGACGTCATGCGCGTCGGCCTCGTGGGATTGATCGAACGCGGCGTCCGGACCGGCCGGTTCTCCCCCATGCTGGCCCCGGCCGACGCGGGAAACTGGGTCGTCGCACTGGTCGACGCGCTGCTTTCCCGCGCGAGTCTCGATCCCGGCCTGGACGTCGAGCACGAGCAGGCGGTGCTGCGGCAGTTGCTGACCCGGATTCTCGGCCCGTCTGAGTGATCCGCCCCCGCCGCGCGGCGCGGTACCGCAAACTGGTGGAATCACGAGACGACCAGGGGAGGGTCTCCATGGCGTGGTTCGGCCACGAGGAAGCTGCCGACGCGGCCGAAGCGCCGACCGGCGAGATCAGCGCGGAGGCTCTCGCGCGGATCATCGCCGAGGCGGACGGAACCGCCGCGGCGGCGGATGCGTCGGATCCCGATGTGGACCTCGTAGCTGCCCCGGGTGACCTCGAACGCGCGCTTTCCGACCGGCAGGCGCTCATCCAGCTGTGCCTGTACGCGCTGGACCGCGCCCGCAGCAGCGGCGTCGTGGAACGGCTCGAACACGGGCTCGCCGCCATCGGCGTCACCGCGTTGCGCGCCGAGGGCGAACGCTTCGACCCGGCTCGCCACGAGGCGGGCGGTGCGGTGCCCACCGACGATCCGGAGCTGGAAGGCGTCGTCGCGGAGACCGAGGTCGTCGGGTTCGCCGACCAGGACCGGCTGCTGCGCGCGCCGATCGTCACCGTCTACGCGAAGCGGGCGCAGTGACCGCACCGACGCTTCCCGCACAGGTCCAGGCCGCTCGCGAACAGCTGCTGGGCGTCGTCCGCGAGGCGGATCCGCAGGCCGCGAAGTGGGTCGAGGACCAGCGCAAGGCCCGTTCGGAGAAACCGTCCGTGGTGGTCGTCGGCGAGACGAACCGCGGGAAGAGTTCGCTGGTCAACGCCCTGCTCGCGACCCCGGGACTGTCCCCTGTGGACGCTGACGTGGCCACCGCGACCTACCTCGTTTTCGAGCACGCGCAGCAGTGGGGCGCGCAGGCCTGCTACCCCGGCCAGCTGGCGTCGGTCCCGTTCGAGCTGACGCAGCTGGTCGACTGGGTGTCCGCCTCGCACGAACTGCCGCCGGGACAGCTGCCGCCGCGCTACGTCGAGGTGTCCGGCCCGGTCCCGCTGCTGGAACGGCTGACTCTGGTCGACACCCCCGGCGTCGGCGGGCTCGATTCGCTGCACGGCGAACTCGCGAAGGAAGCCGCCGCTGGCGCGACCGCGCTGGTGTTCGTGGTCGACGCGTCGGCCCCGTTCACCTCCACCGAGCTGCAGTTCCTGCGCGAGGTCGCGGACCGGGTCGAGACGGTGGTGTTCGTACTGGCCAAAACCGACGCCTTCCGCGGCTGGCGCGAGATTCTGGAAGCCGACCGGCAACTGCTCGCCGAACACGCGCCGCGCTTCGCCGACGCGGTCTTCCACCCGGTGTCGGCCCGCGTGTTCGAGACCGCCGCGAAAGCGCCGAACGCGCAGGTCGCCGCGATGCTGCGGGAGAAGTCCGGCATCGCGGCGGTGCAGGTCGCGCTGCAGGAACTGCTGGTCGGCCGGTCGATGATGCTCAAGGAAGCCAACACACTCCGCTCGCTGTCGAGCGCGCTGGCCGGGATCAAGGCGAAGCTGCAAGCGGAAAGCCGTGCGTTGTCAGCCGGCGAAGCGGAAGCCGAACAACTCCGCGCCCGCCGCGACGATCTCCAGTCCCAGCGCCGCACCTCCACCCGCGGCTGGCAACTGCGGTTGCGCGGCGAAATCCAGCGCACTCGGGTCGAGGTCGGCCACGAGAGCAGCCGCGAAATGCGCGAGGCACAGGCGCATTTCCGCCAGCGGATCGACGCGGCCAAACGCGACGAACTGGCCGCGCTGCCGCAGGAAGTCGACATCGCACTGCAGACCGCGTCGCAGCGGGTGTCGATGCAGCTGTCGCAACGGCTGAACCAGGTGACGAACACAGCGTTGTCGGAGCTGTTCTCCGCCGAAGAACTCGACGTGATCCGCGCTCAGTTCGCCCGCGCCGGCGGCCCGCCGGTCGTGTTGCGCCCGCCGGACAAGAAACCGCCGACCGCCGAAGACAAACTGCTGGTGTTCATGGGTATTTCCGGCGGCGTCGGTGCCGGAAAGATCGCCGCGTTGCCGTTGGCAGGCGTCGCGATCCTCAACCCGGTCGTGCTTCCGGCGACGATCGTGATCGGCCTCGGCGCGGGCTGGTGGATGGCGCGCACGCGCAAGCACGCGTCGGACAAACAGCATCTGAAGCAATGGCTGGTCGAAGCGATCGCCGACGCCCGCTCGACGCTCGACCAGCTGATCGCCGAACAGCTCATCGAGGCTGAGCAGCAGCTGTCGCTCGCCCTCGACGAGGCACTGGGCCGCCGCATCGAGGCGATCGAGGCGGAGCTGAAGGAGGTGGACCAGACGATCAAGATGAGCGCGCAGGAGCGGGCGAAGAAGATCGCGATCGTCTCGAAACGCCTCAAGGACGTGACCGAAGGCCATACCCGGGCCGAAACGCTGCTTTCCCGCATCCGCACGGTCCGCGATCGGGCATGATCAGCGGGTGACGTACGGACCTGGATCTCCGCAACCTCCGCAGTGGGGAGCACCGCCGCCCGCTCCGCAGTGGGGCGGGCCGCCGCCGCAGCAGTGGCAGCCGCCGCAACCGCCGAAGAAGCGCCGCCGGACCGGACTGATCATCGGGACCTGCCTCGGTGCCGTAGTGCTGCTCGCTGGCGGCGGTTTCGCCGTCTTCATCGTCGCGACCGACGACAGCGTCGAGGTGCATCGCCCGGCAGGCGGGCCCGAAGTCGTCGTCCAGGCTTACGTCGACGCGGTCAACAAGCGCGACCCGATCGGCCTGCAGAACGTCAACTGCCACGCCTCCAGCGAGTACCCAGCGACGCGGTCGGTCGAGGGATTCATCCGGGACAACGTCCGGATCAGCCTCGGTAAGCCGACCACCGGCCCCGGTGCCGGCGCGTTCTTCGAGGCCGAGGTCAGCCGAGCCGCGCATCCGCCGACGACCACGCGGCTGGAGCTGAACCGGGAGGAAGCCGGGACCTGGTGCGTCTTCGTCACCGGCCACGGCCTTCCGCCCGACTTGCCGCCGTGAGCAGGCGGTGATCGGCTTGTGGACGGGAACCGAACCGGCCTAACGTGAGTCATACCGAGCGAGAAACGGCAGACCCGGCGTACCAAAGGGGGACCAACCCATGTGGGTCGACGAGAGCGGCGGCACCGACGCGACTGGCCCGGAGGCCTTGACCGTCCACGTCGACGGCCAGGAGTACCAGGCCGAGGTCAACTACGACACCGACCACGACGGGGTCTCCGACACCGCGGTCGTCGAGCACGACGACGGCACCGCGCAGGCGTTCGCCGACACCGACCACGACGGCGTCGCCGATCACTACGCGGTGCTCGATTCGACCGGGCACGTCGTGGACCAGGCGGTTTACGACGAGCAGAGCGGCAGCTGGGTCGAATCCGGCCACGGCCAGTCCGGCTCCGACGGCACCGACCCGCATTCGCAGGACACCTCGACCACCGGGCACATCCACGCCGACCTTCCGGACGGCAACGTCGACGCCGGGGTCGCCACCATCGACACCGATCACGACGGGCACAACGACACCGCCGTGGTCGAGACGAAGTCCGGCGGCACGATCGCGTTCACCGACACCAACGGCGACGGCCAGGCCGACGTCGCGGTGCAGGTCGGCGCGGACGGCTCCACCCACACCTTCGAGCACACCGGCCAGGGCCAGTGGACCGAGACCGACGGCGGCTCGAACCACGCGGCGGCCGACCCGGGCAGCGATTCGGCCTGGGGCGGCGAGGGCGCGCAGCTGCTCAGCGGCGTCGCGAAGATCGACAGCGGAACCGGGCAGTGGATCAGCCCCAACTGAGTCCGCGGTAACTGACGTCACACGAGAACGGGCCCGGCCGCGCGCCGGGCCCGTTTCGTCGTTTCCGGCACCGCCACGTCCTGGCGTCATCCGCCCGCGTCCGGCGAACCGGCGCCCGGCAGCGTGCCCGCAAGATCAGGACTGATCAGACCGGCTCCCGGCATCGGGCACGAATGCGACGCGGGCCACGCGGAAAGATTTTCGGCGCTGGCCCGTTCCGGTGAAACTGAATCGATTCCCTTATCGTTCTTGTGAGAGAACCGACAGGTCAGCTCTCGGTTACCTGCCGTCCATCCGGCTACAGTCGGGGAATCCCAAAACCCGCACACCGGTCTTCCGCCGGTGTGCGAAGCCATTCGGTCGCCGGCAACGAAGCCCGCACCAAGAACACTGTCGTTCGCGGTGTGGGCTCTTTTGTCGTCGGAAGTCAGGAGTAGAGATGACCGCAGTCGCCATCCCCGGACTGGACAACGCGCCGACGACGCACAGTGGCGTGCTGTCCTGGGTCCGGGAGGTCGCCGAGCTGACCACCCCGGACCGCGTGGTGTGGGTCGACGGGTCTGACGAGGAAGCCGCCCGGATCAACCAGGAGCTGGTCGACGCCGGCACCTTCGTGAAGCTGGACGCGAAGCCGAACTCCTACTGGGCCACCTCGGACCCCGGCGACGTCGCGCGGGTCGAGGACCGCACCTTCATCTGCTCGAAGGAGGAGAAGGACGCGGGCCCGACGAACAACTGGGTCGACCCGGCCGAGATGAAGGCCACCATGACCGAGCTGTACCGCGGCTGCATGGCGGGCCGCACGATGTACGTGATCCCGTTCTGCATGGGTCCGCTCGGCGACGAAAACCCCAAGCTGGGCATCGAAATCACCGACTTCGCCTACGTCGTCGCGTCGATGCGCGTGATGACCCGGGCAGGCAAGGCCGCGCTGGACAAGTTCGTCAAGGCCGACGGCACCGAGGCCGAGTTCGTGCCCGCGCTGCACTCGGTCGGCAAGCCGCTGGCCCCGGGCGAGAAGGACGTCGCCTGGCCGTGCAACGAGACCAAGTACATCTCGCACTTCCCGGAGGAGCGGCTGATCTGGAGCTACGGCTCTGGCTACGGCGGCAACTCGTTGCTGGGCAAGAAGTGCTACTCGCTGCGCATCGGCTCGGTCATCGCCCGGGACGAGGGCTGGCTCGCCGAGCACATGCTGATCCTCAAGCTGATCTCGCCCGAGGACAAGGTCCACTACGTCGCGGCGGCGTTCCCGAGCGCCTGCGGCAAGACCAACCTCGCCATGCTGCAGCCGACCATCCCGGGTTGGCGCGCGGAGACCCTCGGCGACGACATCGCGTGGATGCGCTTCGGCGAGGACGGCCGCCTGTACGCGGTGAACCCGGAGTTCGGCTTCTTCGGCGTCGCGCCGGGCACCGACAACCACACGAACCCGAACGCCATGCGCACCATCGAAAAGGGCAACACGGTCTTCACGAACGTGGCGCTCACCGATGACGGCGACGTGTGGTGGGAGGGCATGGAGAACAAGCCCGCGCACGCCACCTCGTGGAAGCACCAGGACTGGACGCCCGACTCGGAGGAGAAGGCCGCCCACCCGAACTCGCGTTACTGCGTGCCGATGTCGCAGTGCCCGATCCTCGCGCCGGAGTGGGACGACCCGAAGGGCGTGCCGATCTCGGCGATCCTGTTCGGCGGCCGGCGCAAGACGACGGTGCCGCTGGTGAACCAGGCTCGCGACTGGCAGCACGGCGTGTTCATGGGCGCGACCATGTCGTCGGAGACCACCGCCGCGGCGGTCGGTGCGGTCGGCAACGTGCGCCGCGACCCGATGGCGATGCTGCCGTTCCTCGGCTACCACGCCGGTGACTACTTCAACCACTGGCTCGACCTCGGCAAGAACGCCGACGCGAACAAGCTGCCGAAGATCTTCTACGTCAACTGGTTCCGGCGCGGCGACGACGGCCGCTTCCTGTGGCCGGGCTTCAGCGAGAACTCGCGCGTGCTCAAGTGGGTGCTCGAGCGCGTCGAGGGCAAGGGCAACGCGGTCGAGACGCCGATCGGGTTCGTGCCGAACGCCGAGGACCTCGACCTCGACGGCCTTTCCGAGCCGGTCGAGGACATCCAGGCCGCGCTGGAGGTCCGCAACGAGGAGTGGCGCGAGGAACTGCCGCTGATCGAGGAGTGGTTCGCGAAGATCGGCGAGGTGCCGTCCTCGCTGCGGGACGAGCTGGACGCGCTGGCCCAGCGTCTGGGCTGACGCCACAGCTGCGGTAGGAAGGGGACGTTCGCACCGGGCGCGGACGTCCCCTTCTTCGTGTTCGGGTAACGGTAGCGTGGGCCGCATGGTCTCTGATGGGGAGAAGGCTTTCCGGTTCGGCGTGAACCTGGTGCTTCCCGGCTCGCGCGACGAGTGGGTCGCGAAGTGCCGCCGGGTCGAAGAACTCGGCTACGACGTGCTGAGCGTGGCCGACCACCTCGGCATCGCGCCGCCGTTTCCCGCGCTCGTGCTGGCCGGCGCGGTCACCGAACGGGTGCGGCTCAACACTTTCGTGCTCAACGCGCCGTTCTACAATCCGGTGCTGCTCGCGCGCGACGTCGCGGGCACGGACCAATTCGTGTCCGGACGGCTCGAACTCGGGCTCGGCGCCGGCTATGTCAAAGCGGAGTTCGAAGCCGCCGGAATGCCCTTTCCCAGCGCGGGCGCGCGGGTCGATCACCTCGAATTCGCGATCAAGGAACTCGCGCGGCTGTACGCGGATCCGGAATACGCGCCGAAACCCGTGCAGCCCGGCGGTCCCCCGCTGATGATCGGGGGCCGCGGCGACCGGCTGCTGTCGCTCGCCGCCGAGCACGCGGCGACGATTGCCTTCAGCGGCACGGCAAAGGTGCGTGACGGTTCACCGCTGATGCTGGCGACGGCGGATGCAGTCGAAGAGCGCACGAGGTTTGTCACCGAGCGGCTCGCGGGCCGCGACGCCGAATTCAACCTGCTCGTGCAATTCGTCCAGATCACTGATGATCGCGAAGGCGCGTTGCGGGAAATCCATGCGCGCGTGGGCGAAATGCTTACGCTGGACGAACTGGCCGAAGCGCCCACGGTCCTGGTCGGCACCGTCGAGGAAATCGCTGAGCAGCTGGTCGCGCACCGCGCTCGGTTCGGTTTCAGCTATTTCACGGTCCTGGAGCCGAACCTCGAAGTGCTGGCCCCGATGGTGGAGCTGCTGTGTCGCCGATAGTGGACGCCCGCGGGCTCGGCGTGAAGGCCGGTGACCTGTGGTTGCTGGAGGATCTCGATTTCTCGGTCGACCCGGGCGAATGCGCGGTGCTCGTCGGGCCGAACGGCGTCGGGAAGTCCACTTTGATGCGGTGCCTGTACGGGATGCAGCAACCGCAGCGAGGCCGGGTGCTGATCGATGGCGCCAAACCGGACGAACGCAGCGTTTCCTTCCGCCGCAGAGTGTCCGTGCTCTTCGACGATTCCGACTTCTTCGCCGAACTCACTCCGATGCAGCATCTGGAGCTGCTTTCCGGCTCGTTCGGCGAGGATCTGGGAGATTTCGAAGCATTGCTCGCCGACGCGGGTCTCGCCGAACGAGCCCGCGTCACCGCGGGGCATTTCTCGGCCGGACAGCGTCGCCGGTTGCTGCTGCTGGGCGTCACCGCGCGGCCGCATCGCGTGCTGTTGCTGGACGAGCCCGAACGCGCGCTCGACACCGCGGGCAAGGAGTGGCTGGTCGAACTGATCGGCCGCTCCACCGCGGCAGGTGCGGCAGTTGTCGTTGCCACGCACCATCAACCGTTGCTGGACACGGCAGACAGCGTGCTCGAACTGTGGTGACCCGGTTGCGTGTGCCCGGCCGCAAGCGGTTCGGCGGCATTTTCAGCGGTGACAGTCCTACGTTCGTGCTGATCTTCGGTGTCGGCTTCCTCTTCACCGCCTTTTTCCGCACCGACGCCTGGCATAGAGTCCTCTTTGGACCGTCCGCAGTGGACTATTCGGCGGTGCTGGGCCTGGTCGCGTTGTGTGCCGCGGTGGGCTGGCGAAGCCTGCTGCGCCGAGGTTTCGTCTGGGCCGAACCGGCCGAGCTGACCTGGATGGACTTCGCCCAGGTGGACCGCCGCCGCGTGGTCGCGACCCGGCTGGCCGGCGTGCTCACCGGATTTGTTGTGGTGCTTGGATATCTCGCCGCGCTGATGCTGGCGGTCGGCGGCAGTTCGGTCGACTGGTGGCGCGCCGCGGCTGCCGTCGTCGCGGGCGGCACGATCCTCGCGTTCACCACCGCGCGTCGTACCGCGTTCCTTTTCGAAGCCGCCGGACCGCTGCTCCTCGCGGTGGCTGGCGTGGTCATCGCCGCAGCGAGGCTCGACGCGATGGCGGTGCAGTACGTCGGCGCGGCGCTCGCGTTATGCGGTCTGTTGCTGGCTTTTGGCGGCGAGGCGGTCAGCGGTGCTGGCCGCGCCGTGCTGCTCGACGGCTGGAACGCGCGGGTACTGCGCGCGATGGCGGTGACGTTCCTCGACCCGATGATGATGCTGCCGGAGTCCGCGCCCGCCGGTTCGTGGTCGCTGCGCACGCCTGCCGCGTTCCGGCTCGCGTGGGTCGGGATCGTCGGCCGTTCCCGGTACGCGGGCGCGGTTCTGTTAGTGGCTTTCGCGGTAGCCGTCGGACATGTTGCTGTTCCCACTCTGCCCGGCCCGGTGCTCGTCGGGATCGGCGCGTACGTGGCGCTTACTCCTTTCGGGGCCGGTCTCGGCGTGCTGTGGCGGAATCCGGGGCGGCGAAGGTGGCTGGGCTCGTCGTCACAGGAACTGGTGATCGCCCACGGCGTTGCGCTGACTGTGGTCGCGCTGGTGTGGTGCGGGCTGCTCTCAGTGGCGCTTTTGGCTTTGGGTACCGCGTTTTCGCCGCTCTCGTGGGTGACCGTCGCCCTAGCGGTGCTGTCGGTGTTGCGCACCGTCACGCGGCAGCCGGTTGACTACAGCAGCGCGGGTTTCGTCGACACCCCCGCCGGTCCGATGCCGGCAAACCTTATGCGGCAACTGTTCCGCGGTCCGGACCTGCTGGCGCTCGGGATCCTGGTGCTGGCACAACTCGGCTGAACGGCCGCGCCCGGGTTAGGCTCCGTGCCGACGAGAGGAGCCGAAGGTGGGCGGTGGACACGCTTCCGGCATCGGACGCAGGGCGACGTGCGAGTTCCCGCCCGGATGGAGCGACGAGCAGATCATCGCGGTGGTCAAGGACGTCGCCAACGATCCGGGCGAACCCCGGCGGCAGCAGTACAACGGCCGCTGGCGCTGCGTCGGCGAACGGTACGGCGTGCGCGTGGTCGTCCTGGTCAACGGCGACGGTCTCGTGCACACCAGCTACCCGCTGCCGGGCCCCGGCGTCGTCCGGAACGCGGACGCCGCGCGGGACCCGGCGAACCCGACTGTCGACGACCGCGCGGGCAACCGGATCAGCTACTTCGTCGACAGCGTCCTGCGCCTGCTCGCCGACCGGATGCCGCCGGAGGACCTGGAGCACTACCGGGATCTGCAGTGGTCCGGCGAATGGGAGGAGCTGGCCGACACCCTCGCCGCGCACTTCGAGGTGACCGGCATCCAGCTCAACCCGGACGAGTACGCGGATTTCGCAAAGCTGCTGAACTCGTTCGAACTGCCGGTCCGCGACTGCCGCTACCTCAACGACCGCGAACGGGTCCTCGCCGACCTGCGCGGCTGAGGCGTCACCAAGGGATTTCCCCGGCGTCGTCGAAGAACCCGCCGCGCGGCCCGTCGTCCGGCAGGGTCGCGAGCTTGACCGCGATCGCCGCGCCCTGCTCGGGTGTCCGGATGCCGGCGTACCCGTTGAAATCCGTTGCCACGTAACCGGGACAGGCGGCGTTGACGATGAGGTTCGTGTCGGCGAGCGCACGGGCGTACTGCACGGTGATGCTGTTGAGCATCGTCTTCGACGGTGCGTAAGCGGCGAGGATCGGGCCGGATCGCAGCTTCAGCGAACCCATGTTGCTGGACATGTTGACGATGCGCGGCGACTCGGCTTCGCGCAGCAGCGGCAGCATCGCGTTCGTGACCCGGACGACGCCGAAGACGTTCGTGTCCAGGACCGCGCGGACCACATCGAGATCGAGCGTCGTCGGGTCCTGGGCGCCGCCGTCGAGCTGACCGCCGATGCCAGCGTTGTTGACCAGGACGTCGAGCCGTTCGACGGATTTGGCCGCGGCGGCGACGCTGTCCTGGGAGGTGACGTCGAGCGCGACCCCGAACGCGTCGATGCCCGCGGCGCGCAGTTCCTTGACCGCCTGCTCGCGGTTGTTTTCGTTCCGCGCACCCACGGCGACGGTGAAGCCGATCGAGCCGAGGCCGTGCGCGATGGCGAGGCCGATTCCCTTGTTCGCGCCGGTGACCAGCGCGATTTTCGTGTCGTTCACTCCGTCCATGGTTGGCGCGCGGCGGGCTCCCGTCCAAGATCGATGAGGTCCGCTGTGATACCCGCCAGGTATTACGCTGGCTCTGGTGGACGATCTCGAGACCCGCGAACTCCGCTACTTCGCCGCGGTCGCCGAAGAACTGCACTTCGGCCGCGCCGCCGAACGGCTCGGGATCGCACAGCCGCCCCTCTCGCGCGCGATCGCCCAGCTGGAAAGGCGGCTCGGCGTCCAGCTCCTCGAACGAAACCGCCGTGGCGTCGCGCTGACCGAGCCCGGTCGAGTACTGCTCCGCGAATCCCGGCTGGCCCTCGACGCCGTCGCGGCCGCTGCCCGGCACACGCGCCGAGCCGGGACTCATCCGCTGGTGCTGGCGACCAAAGCCGGGGCGTCGCACGACCTCCTGCAACGACTTCTGGACTCCCCGGCAGCGCCGCCCGTCGAGATCCTGCTGTGCGAGGTCGGCGAACAAGCCGGTCTGCTGCGCGACGGTTCGGCTGACGTCGCGATCATGCACCATCCGTACGACGACCTCGCTGGCTTCGACACCGAGGCTCTCCAGGTCGAGGGCCAGGTCGCGATCCTCCCGGCCGGACATCCGCTCGCCGCGCGGGAAACGCTGACCATGGCCGAGGTCAGCGACGTGCCGGACCTGCCGATCGCCCGCTGGCCCCGTCTCGACGGCAGCTACCCGGACGGTCCTGGTCCGGAGGCGCGCACCCAGTCGAAGCTCGCCCAGCTCGTCGCGCTCGGCCGGACTCTGCTGGTGATCCCCGCGTCGAGCCGGGCTTGGCAGTGGCCGGAACACGTCGCGGTCCCAGTGCTCGACGCCCCGGACGTCACCACGGTGATCGGCTGGCCGCCGAACAGCCGCTCCCCCGAGGTGGCCGCGCTGGTCCGCGCCGCGGTCGCGCTGCGCACGGAGTCGCCAGTCGGCTGAGCGCTGGCCAGGACTTGTCCACAGGCGGATCACGCGGCTGGGGATTGCCCGATCTGCTCGCTGGCGCTGCCCTCGGCGGCCGGATCGACCCGCTTTGCCTCAACCGCCTCGCGGCACTGCCCGATCAGCCCACGAAACGTCAGCTGGCCTGCGAAAACGCCGCCGCGTCGCCCTCGCATGCGACGCGCAGCCGGTCGAGCGGCATGCCCACCGCGTCGGCGATCGCCGCGACGGTGAAGAACGCGGGCGTCGGAATCCGGCCGGTTTCGATCTTGCGCAGGGTTTCGACCGAAATGCCCGCTTCGGCGGCCACGTCGACCATGCTGCGGCTGGCCCGGGCGGCGCGCAGCACCAGGCCGAGCCGCTCGCCGCGGGAGCGTTCTTCGTCGGTGAGGGGCACGCGGACCATGCCGTTCAGTTTAGCCACAGAGTTGTCCACTGCCTGTGGATAACTCTGTGCACAAGCTGCCGAACCCCGTGGACAACCACCGTCCGGCACAAGCTCTTGGGGCATTCGAGGCGGCCCGGTCCCGCCGATAGGGGTAGCGCACGGCTTGCCGGGGCCGCGCCGGAGCGGGTTGTCCCCGAGGTTGTCCACACCCTGGAACGTGTTCGTAGTGCTGATCGAATCGATATCGAAGTCGTATGACGGCGGGATGACCGAGGTCTAGGGTCAGGCGGTCGCGTGTCACGTGAGTGTTAGGTGAGGTTCGATGTCCACTGCCAAACCGGGCGGTCGGGTGCGCGGGTTCCAGTTCAGTGCCTGGAACCTGCTGTTGCTGATCCCGTTGCTGATCCTGGTCACGCCGCTGTTCAACTTCGACGGGCCGCGGCTGTTCGGCCTTCCGTTCTTCTATTGGTTCCAGTTGGCGTTCGTGGTGGCAGGCGTGCTGTGCACCGGCATCGTCTACCTGGCCACCAAAAACAAGCCGCGGGGTGGCGGCCGGGACGAGCTGAGCGTCGACGACCTGGACGAGGGGGACGCCCGATGAGCAACATCCAGTGGGTCGAACTCATCGTCTTCGCGTTCCTGTTCGTCGTCGTCACCGTGCTCGGCTTCGTCGCTTCGCGGTGGAAAGCCGGCGGCAGCCTCGACCACCTCGACGAATGGGGCCTCGGCGGCCGCAAGTTCGGTTCGTGGATCACCTGGTTCCTGCTCGGCGGCGACCTCTACACCGCGTACACCTTCGTCGCCGTGCCCGCGCTCGTGTTCAGCGCCGGCGCGCTCGGCCTGTACGCGCTGCCTTACACGATCGTCGTCTATCCGATCGTCCTGCTGCCCGCGCTGCGCATGTGGTCGGTCAGCCGTTCGCGCGGCTACGTGACCCCCGCCGACTTCGTCCGCGGCCGCTTCGGTTCGCCGACGCTGGCGCTGCTGGTCGCGATCACCGGCATCGTCGCGACCATGCCGTACATCGCGTTGCAGCTGGTCGGCCTGGAAGCCGTGCTGCGCACGATGGGCATCAACGGTTCCGGCATCGTCGGGCACCTGCCGCTGCTGGTCGCGTTCATCATCCTGGCGCTCTACACGTATCAGTCGGGCCTGCGCGCGCCCGCGCTGATCGCGTTCGTCAAGGACATCCTGATCTACATCGTGATCATCGTGGCAGTCATTTATCTGCCCTCGAAGCTCGGCGGCTGGGACCACATCTTCAGCACCGCCAAGGAAACGCTCGCCAAGCCGAACCCGAACACGGGCAAGCCCGCCGGTTCGATCCTGCTGACCTCGAGCAACCAGTTGCAGTACGCGACGCTGGCACTGGGTTCGGCGCTCGCCCTGTTCCTGTACCCGCACTCGCTCACGAGCGTGCTCGCCTCGCGCGGACGCAACGTGATCAAGCGGAACATGGTGGCGCTGCCTGCTTACTCGTTCGTGCTGGGCCTGCTCGCGCTGCTGGGCTACGTCGCGATCTCGGCGGGCGTCAAGCCGCTGAAGAACGCCGCCACGGGAAAGCCGGACGGCAACACGATCGTCCCGCTGCTGTTCGACTCGCAGTTCACGAACTGGTTCGCGGGCATCGCCTTCGCCGCGATCGGCATCGGCGCCCTGGTGCCCGCCGCGATCATGTCGATCGCCGCGGCGAACCTGTGGACGCGCAACATCTACAAGGAGTACATCCGCAAGGACGCGACGCCGAAACAGGAGGCGAAGCAGGCCAAACTGGCGTCGCTGGTGGTCAAGCTGGGTGCGGTGCTGGTGATCATCCTGATCGACCCGCAGTTCTCGATCGACCTGCAGCTCATCGGCGGCGTGCTGATCCTGCAAACCCTGCCCGCGGTGGCGATCGCCCTGTACACGCGCTGGTTCCACAAGGCGGGTCTCATCGCAGGCTGGATCGTCGGGATGGGCTGGGGCTTGATCATGCTGTACGGAATCCCCAACCCCGCCAACGGAAAACACCACTTCGGCGGCTCTGCGCTGGCGATGGGCAACCTGTCGATCTTCGGCTGGCACCCCTTCGGCGGCACCGGTCTCGCCGCGGTGCAGATCTACCCCGGTTTCGTGGCTTTGATCGCGAACATCGTGGTAGCCGCGGTGGTCTCGGTCATCGCACGGGCCCTGAAGTGGAGTCCCGGCAACGACGAAACCGCACCCGAGGACTACCACGCCGACGAAAACGACAAGGACCTGCGCCCCATCGGCGCGCACTGAGTCCTTTTTAGACAGAGGCCCCCGCGTCGTCTTCCGGCGCGGGGGCCTCTGGTGTCTTGCCGATCATCGCCTTCGCGACGATGTACAGGACTACCGCGTTGAGCAAATGCCAGAGGAAATGCGTTCCTGCCGGGAAGTCTCCGCAGATCACCCCGTCGATGGTGCGGAAAGACAACGACAACGCGAACACCGCGGCGGCCATGGCGAAGTGCAGCCAGTACGGATCGCGCTTTATCCCCAACGCGACCGCGAACCCGGCGAGGCCCACGAGCGCTGGCAGATACAGCCCGCCCCCAAGCGCCGCCGATGCGCCGGTGATCGCCAGGGATACTGGTGCCCCCAGCCAGGACCACTTGGCTTTCGCTTGAAAGAAGACCCTCGGAAAGGCCGCGGCGTAGAACAAGGTGAAGAGCAGGATGGCGGCGGAGTCGGCGACCGCTCCCCATCGCGTGGCGACCAGGTGGAAGACGCTGCTGGCAACGAAGATCAACCCGATCAGGGCAGCGAGCACCCGCCCGGTGCGCTGCCCGTCGGCCCGCCACCAGACCATCCCGGCGGCGCCGAGAAAGGCCAGGTTGGCCAGGTCGTTGAGCGGCTCTCCCCAGAGTCCGGGCGCGGTGCGCTCGCAGTAACCGTCCACGTACGCGGTCCAGTTCACCGGGTAAGCAAACCCCTTCCGGGTGAACGGTGAGCATCCGGGGTCAGTCGGTGCGGGCAACCGCGCCCCCTCCCGTGCGCGAACCGCGCGGGTTAGCGTGGGCGGCATGACCAACCCCGTGAGCCGGTTCCCCGTGACGGAACTCGAAGACCTTCCCGACGATCTCCGCGAGCGCATCGGTGCCATCGCGGAGAAATCCGGCTTCACGCCGAACATCTTCCGCGCCCTAGGCCACCGCCCCGCCGAACTGCGGGCGTTTCTCGACTATCACGACGCGCTCATGGAACGCGACGGCGGACTCACCAAAGCCGAACGCGAGCTCGTCGTCGTAGCCACCTCCGGTGCGAACCATTGCACCTACTGCATCGTCGCGCACGGGGCGATCCTGCGGATCCGCGCCAAGGACCCGGAGCTGTCCGACCAGGTCGCGACGAATCCGTGGCAGGTCGAACTCGACGAGCGCGGCCGGGCGATCGTGGATCTCGCGCTGGCGTTGTCCCGCGATTCCGCGTTGTTCGGCGAGGGCGACCTGGCGCTGGCGCGCGAGGCGGGGCTGACCGAGGACGAGATCTGGGACGTCGGCGCGATCACCGCGTTGTTCGCGATGTCCAACCGGCTCGCGCATCTGACCGCGCTCAAGCCGAATCCCGAGTTTTACTTGATGGGGCGTCAGAAACGATAGAACGGGCCGGGCAGGTCTCGGCTCATCTCGAACCGGGTGCGCAGCCAGCCGCGCAGGCGGTGCACTGGTTTCGTCCACACTCGCGGCGCGGGCCCGAAATACCTCGGGTCCGCGTGCGGGGTGAACGCGTCTCCGGTCAGGATCACTGCGTCGTGGCCCAGCGGGCAGTGGCCGGACACCGAGATCACGCCGCGCGTCAGGTTTTCGACCCAGTCGACCTCGTCGACGCCCAGCAGCGTGCGGCGATCGCACACGGCGCAGTACAAGACGAACATCTATAACTCCCGCCGCCAGGTTTCGCCGGTCACGAGGGGGCCGAACGCGTCCGTTTCTTCCTCGCCGACGAGCTCGAAACCCGCGCTGCGATAGATCCCGCGCGCGGCGGCGAGCAGCGACAGCGTCCACAGCTCCATCGACCGATACCCCTGTGCGCTGGCGAATTCGACGCATTCGCGCACCAAGCGCTTGCCGACGCCGTGTCCGCGCGCGGCCGGTTCCAGCAGAAGCAGCCGCAGCTTCGCGGTGCCGCCTTCGTCGCCGGGGGTGCAGAAAATACTGCCGACTCGCTCGCCGTCGAGTTCGGCGATCCAGCCGGCTTGGCGCGGGTCGTCGCGGTGTTCGGCGAAATCGGCGATCACGCGCGCGACGAGGGCTTCGAAGCGTTCGTCGAGCCCGTACTCGTCGGCGTACAACGCGCCGTGCCGGTGCACCACCCAGCCGAGGTCGCCCGGACGTGGGGCGCGCAGGGCGACTGTCGGTTCCGGTGCCGATTCGCCGACTAGCGCGGTGATGGTCCCCATCGCGCCGAGCAGGCGGCGCTGGTCGGCGTCCGCGAACTGGTCGAGGAGGCTGCCGATCTGGCTGGCCGAACGGTGGTCGAGATCGGCGAAGGCGGCGCGCCCGTCCTCGGTGAGCGTGACGAGCTGGCGGCGCGCGTCGTCCGCGCAGCGTTCGCGGGTGACGAGACCGCGGGTTTCCAGCCTGCTGAGCAGCCTGCTCGCGTAGCCGCCGTCGAGGGACAGCCGTTTGCGCAGATCACTGACTTGCAGCTGGTCCTGTTGGGCGAGTTCGAACAGCACCCGCGCTTCGCTCAGCGAGTATTCGGCGTCGGCCGGTCCCTCGTCGAGGACGCCGATCACGCCGGTGTAGAGCCGGTTGAAAGCGCGAACCGTGGCAACGCGTTCGGTGAGGACGGAATCCGGCACGGGGACCACCTTGACTCGATCGTTGACTGAGTCAAGCATCGCCCTGTCGCCCGCTCGGGGCAAGGGAATTCCCCCGGTGGTGGACCGGTGGCGGAATTGGTCCAGACATATGGAAACCCCGTGATGCTGCCAGGTCGGGGGTCCGCCAGCATCACGGGGTCGTAGTGGGTATCGACGCGGCTCTCCGCGGCGTTACACCCAGCGTTCGCTGTGGTCTAGATCACTCGCGTGAGTGACCCACCAACAGGTTGTTTGTGCAGGTCAGCGCATGAACGGCTGACGCGCCTGGGCGAGGGCGATGAGCTCCTGGCGGACCGTGGAGGTGGCCGCGGTGTCGATCGCCCGGTTCAGTGCCCGGCGAGTGCGAGCCTCGGCGCGACGGGCACGGAGCTTGGCGGCGATGTTGCTCATTGTCTTCTGCATCCCCTTCGGAGGTCTTCGGTGGCTGTGTCTCTAGTATGCACCTTTTTTCACAAGGAAGCCAACGAATCTACGGTGACATGGGGCACTTGCCGAAGAATCATCGGCAGTCTCCTGAAGATCACCGGACAGATCGCGTGTTGGCGGTCACAAGCCGCTAACGCGCTAACGCCCTCTACGGATATCTAGCAGAATCACTAGAAAGACCTAGGCAGCCGCATAGAGCGGTAGCGAAGGGAAGATCCGCTCAGTCGCGGCCGAGCAGGTAGTGCCCGAAATGCGGCACGGTGAAGGCGATCTGCCCGCGTTCAGCGGAGTAGACCAGGCCTTTCTTCATGAGACTGTCGCGTGCCGGCGACAGCGACGACGGCTTGCGTCCCAGGTAGACGGCCACATCGGCGGTGCCCGCGGCCTCGTCCCGGCCTTGGGTCAGCTCGGCCATCGCGAGCAGGTACTCGCGTTCGGCGGGCGTCGCGCGTTCGTAGCGCGATCCGAAGAACCCGACCGCCAGCTCGGACTCCGCCTCGGGCGCGGCGACCTGCACGTCCTTGACCGTGATCGGGTCGGCGGGCGCGGCGTCCCAAGCGGCCTTGCCGTAGGCCTGGATGAAATACGGATAACCGCCGGACGCGTCGAACAGCGCGTCGAGCGCCTCCGGTTCGATCCCGGCGTCCTCGCGCTCGATCGGAGCCAGCACCGCGTAGTCGGCGTCCTCGCGGCTGAGCCGGTCGATGCGCGAATAACGGAAGAGCCGTTCGGAGTACGACTTCGAGGCCGACAGCACCGCGGGCACATGCGGCAGCCCCGCCCCGACGACGACCAGCGGCGCGCCGGACTGCGACAGCTCGTGGCAAGCCGCGCACAGGGCCGAGACGTCGTCCGGCTGCAAATCCTGGATCTCGTCGATCAGCAGCGCGACGCCGGTGCCGACGTCCGCGGCCAGCTCGGCGACGTCGGTGAACAGCTCGACCAGATCGATTTCGATGTCGCCGGAATCCGCCCGGCCCTGCGCGGCGGGCACGTCGATACCGGGCTGCCAGCGGTCGCGCAGCTTCGCGTCCGGCTTGTTCGCTTTGAGCGCGAACGCTTTGAGCACCCCGAGCACTTCCTCGACCCGGTCCGGTGCGCGATGCCGCACGGCGAGATCGCGGATCGCCCGGTGCAAGGCTGCCGACAACGGACGCCGCAGTTCCGCGTCCGGCCGCGCTTCGATCTTGCCCGCGCCCCACCGGTGCCGGACGGCCATCGACCGAAGCTCCCCCAGCAGCACCGTCTTGCCGACCCCGCGCAGGCCGGTCAGCACGAGACTGCGCTCCGGCCGTCCGCGAGCGACGCGTTCAAGGACGACCTCGAACGCCTTCAGCTCCCTTTCCCGGCCTGCCAGCTCGGGCGGCCGCTGCCCGGCGCCGGGCGCGAAGGGGTTGCGGATGGGGTCCACTCTGTCACCGTATCGAGGTATCTAGGGACAGCCCGATATTTGGCCATAGATACCTAGCGCGTGTTGTTAGAAGGATGGCGGGTCTGCAGCCCCGTCCATCCTTACCCCCAGCGCACCTTCTGACGGAGCGTTAGTCCGTCAGGTTCCGCTCCGCGTAGATCTTCATCGCGTCGCGGATGTACTCGGCCGTGCCGGGGCCGTGCTTCTCGTCGTACGAGCCGTACCGCGGGTCGTCGACATACATCTGCCCGAGACCGGCGAAGTAGCCCTTCGAGATCTCCATCCCGGTGGGCTTCAGCCACTCGTGCAGCCGCGCGGTGACAGCCTGCGTTTCGGCCGAACGGGCGTCGTGACCAGCGTCGCGAGCGGCTCCGAACGCGAAGCCGATGTCGACCTGTTCCTGCTGGTGGGCCTTCTTCTCGTCCTCGGACAGCGACCGCCACCACTGGTCGCCCTTGCGATAGGCGTCAGCGCCCCAGCGCTGGGTGACCTCTTCCTCGAACTGGGTGTGGTCGAACCCGTCGAACATTTCCTCTGCCATGAGTTGTTCACCTCCCTTCAGTTTCTGGAGCGTGGTCCGCACGGACTCGATCTGCCGCCCGATCCGCTGCCGCTCTCGCTCCAGCAGCGCCAGGTGCGTTTCGAGGGCAGCGACGCCGTCGCGTTGGCCGTCGAGCACCTCGGCGATCGCGGGCAGCCCAAGTCCCAGTTCGCGCAGCAGCAGGATCCGCTGCAACCGGACGAGCGAGTCCTCGTCGTAGTAGCGGTAGCCGTTGCTGCCGATCCGCGTCGGCGGCAGGAGCCCGACGGCGTCGTAATGCCGCAGGGTCCGGCTCGTCGTGCCCGCGGATCGGGCGATGTCCTGGATCGACCATTCCGTCCTGACCACGGCTTCGACGGTAGAGGTTGACGTAGCGTCAAGGTCAAGCCCGAGGACCGCTAGAACTGTCTAGGGAAATCTAGAATGAGAGCAATATTTGGCTAGGTATCGCTAGCTCGGTTCGGCGAGGAGCGTGGCGGGCAATCCCGGTTGTAGGTTCTTCTACAGGGATTCCAGACCAGAGAGGCGAGACCGTGATACTGCGCCGGGTGGCACGTCCACTGCTCGCGTCGATCTTCGTGTTGGGCGGCATCGGTGCCCTGCGTGACACCCAGGGCCACGCGAAGGCGGCGGAACCGTTCCTCACCGAGACCTTCGACAAGGTCGAGGGCCTGGTTCCGGACCAGGTCCCGCGCGATCCGGCCACGCTGGTGCGGATCGACGCGGCGGTCAAGATCGGGGCCGGACTCGCGCTGGCGAGCGGCAAGGCTCCGCGGCTGGCGGCGGTGGCGCTGCTCGGCTCGCTGGTGCCGACGACGCTGTCGGCGCACCGGTTCTGGCAACTGAGCGATCCGGGCGAGAAGCAGGCCCAGCAGATCCAGTTCTTCAAGAACGCGTCGCTGGCAGGCGGGCTGTTGCTGGCCGCGGGCGACACGGCGGGCAAGCCGTCGCTGGGCTGGCGGGCCCGGCGCGCGGCGAAGAAGGCGGGCAAACGCGCCGACAAACTGGCCAAGCGCGCCGAAAAGTCGATCACCGACTGACGCATAAGAAAAGGCCGCCCGGCTGCCCAGGCGGCCTTTTCTTATGCGCTTACTTCTCCAGAATCGCGGTGACGCCCTGGCCGCCCGCCGCGCAAATGGAGATCAGGCCGCGCCCGGAACCCTTCTCGTTCAGCAGTTTCGCGAGCGTCGCGACGATCCGGCCGCCGGTCGCGGCGAACGGGTGTCCAGCCGCCAGCGAGGACCCGTTCACGTTCAGCTTGGTGCGGTCGATCGAGCCGAGCGGCGCGTCGAGGCCGAGCTTCTCCTTGGCGAACGCCGGGTCCTCCCACGCCTTGAGCGTGGCGAGCACCTGCGACGCGAACGCCTCGTGGATCTCGTAGAAGTCGAAGTCCTGCAACGTCAATCCGGCACGTTCGAGCATCCGCGGCACCGCGTACGCGGGTGCCATCAGCAGGCCTTCGTCACCGTGGACATAGTCGACGGCGGCGGTCTGGCTGAACGTCAGGTACGCCAGCACCGGCAGCTTGTGCGCCTTCGCCCACTGCTCGGTCGCGAGCAGGACGGTCGACGCGCCGTCGGTCAGCGGGGTCGAGTTGCCCGCGGTCATGGTCCCGTCCGGGCCGCCGTAGACCGGCTTGAGCTTGGCGAGCTTTTCGACCGAGGAGTCCGGGCGGAGGTTCTGGTCGCGGGCGAGCTTGAGGTACGGCGTGACCAGGTCGTCGAAGAAGCCGCGGTCGTAGGCGGCGGCGAGATTGCGGTGGCTGGTCGCGGCCAGTTCGTCCTGCGCCTCGCGGGTGATGTCCCAGACCTGCGCGGTGAGCGCGGCGTGCTCCCCCATCGAGAGCCCGGTGCGCGGTTCGGCGTTGCGCGGGATCTCCGGCACGATGTGGCCCGGGCGGATCTTCGCGACCAGCTTGAGCCGGTCGGCGAGCGTCTTCGCCGCGTTGAGCTGCACGAGGATCTGGCGCAGGTTGGCGTTCACGGCCAGCGGAGCATCACTCGTCGTGTCGACGCCGCCTGCGATCGCCGAATCGATTTCCCCGAGCGCGATCTTGTGGGCGACGTTGATGACTGCCTGCAATCCGGTGCCGCACGCCATCTGGACGTCCGAGGCCGGCGTCGCGGGCGAGAGCTTGCTGCCCAGCACGCTCTCGCGGGCGAGGTTGAAGTCCTTGGAGTGCTTGAGCACCGCACCGGCGGCGACCTCGCCGATCACCTCGCCCTGCAGCGAAAACCGGCTGACCAGACCGTCCAGCGCGGCGGTGAACATGTCCTGGTTCGAGGCCCGGGAGTACGGGCCGTTCGACCGCGCGAAGGGGATCCGGTTCCCGCCGACGATCGCGACCTTGCGCACCGCCGGGGTTTTCCTGGTCGCCATGCCGTCCACCTCTCTGGAGTCGTGCCTTTCACACTGTAACCTACTAGCGAGTAGGTTAGACTGCGACGTGACGCAGACTGCACGGGAGGCACGTGATGGCGGACAGGTACCAGCAGTTCACGAAGACCCCGCTGGGGAAATTCGTGGTGCCGAAGCTCGGCCTGCCCAACCCCGCGACGTTGCGCCGGTACCGTCCCGGCCAGCCCGCACTCGAGGGTCCCGCACTTCTCGGGGCCGCGCCGGGCGGACGGCTGGAGAAGACCGTCCGGGCGCAGCTCACCGAGGCGGGCATCGAGGTGATCAGCGCGCCCGCCGACCGGCACGCCGCGCTGGTCTTCGACGCCACCGGCGTGAAGGACCCTGGACAGCTGCGTGAGGTCTACCGGTTCTTCCACCCGGTGATCCGCAAGGTCGGTTCATCCGGCCGGGTGGTCGTGCTCGGCACGCCCCCGGAGCTGGCCGAGGGCCGCGAGCGGATCGCGCAGCGCGCGCTGGAAGGGTTCGTCCGCTCGGTCGGCAAGGAACTCAAGCGCGGCGCGACGGCGCAGCTGGTGTACGTCGCCGAAGGGGCGGAGGACGCGGCCGAGTCGACGCTGCGGTTCCTGCTGTCGGCGAAGTCGGCGTTCGTGGACGGCCAGGTCGTCCGCGTCGGCACGCACGCCAAGACCGCGCCCACGCCGGAGAACTGGGAAAAGCCGCTGGACGGCAAGGTCGCGCTGGTGACCGGTGCGTCACGCGGCATCGGCGAGGCGATCGCCGAAACCCTCGCCCGCGACGGCGCGCACGTGGTCGCGCTGGACATCCCCGCACAGGGCGGCGATCTGTCCACCGTGGCCAACCGGATCGGCGGTTCGGCGCTGCAACTGGACATCACGGCCGCGGACGCGCCCGCCAAGCTCGCCGAGTACCTGACTTCGCGCCACGGCGGCGTGGATGTCGTGGTGCACAACGCCGGCATCACTCGCGACAAGACGCTCGGCAACATGACCGAGGGCGGCTGGGATTCGGTGATCGCGGTGAACCTCGCCGCGCAGCTCGCGGTAAACGACAAGCTTCTCGGCGACAAGATCCTGCGCGAAAACGGCCGGGTCATCGGGGTTTCGTCGATCGCGGGCATCGCGGGCAACGTCGGCCAGACGAACTACGCGACGTCGAAGGCGGGCGTGATCGGGATGGTGAACGTCGGCGCGCCGCAGCTCGCGGAGTACGGCGGCACGATCAACGCGGTCGCGCCCGGGTTCATCGAGACCAAGATGACCGCCGCGGTACCGCTGTTCATCCGCGAGGCCGGGCGTCGGCTGTCGAGTCTCGGACAGGGCGGACTGCCGGTGGATGTCGCGGAAACCATTGCCTGGTATGCCAACCCGGCGTCGGCGGCGGTCAACGGGAACCTGGTCCGCGTGTGCGGCCAGGCGCTGCTGGGGGCGTGAGGGATGGCCGTTCGTGAAGTGACGAGCGCGCCGAGCCTGGCGACGCTGTACCCGAAAGCCCTGCTGCGCCGCGGCGGCGGCTCGACCCTCCCGACGACGGAGCTGGTGCGCCCCGAGGTCGTCATCGACCCGGCACATGTCGCGGCCTACAACGAAGTCTGCGGATTCCGCTTCTCGGACGAGCTTCCGGCGACGTATCCGCACATGCTGGTCTTCGGGCTGCAGATGGCGTTGATGACCGAACCGGGTTTCCCGTTTCCGCTGCTGGGTCTGGTGCACGTCGAGAACCAGATCACCCAGCACCGCCCGTTGCTGCTGGGCGAGACGTTCCGGGTGAGCGTGCGCGCGGAAAACCTGCGCCCGCACGAAAAAGGCAGCCAGTTCGACATGGTGAGCGAGGTCCACTCCGGCGCGGACACCGTGTGGAGCGAGGTGTCGACTTACCTCCGCCGCACCGGCTCGGGCTCGGGTTCCGGGGGGCCGCGCACCCAGCTGACGCCCCCGAAACCGTCCGCGCTGTGGCACGTCCCCGGCGACATCGGCCGCCGCTACGCCGAGGTCTCCGGCGACCGCAACCCGATCCACCTGCACCCGTTGACCGCGCGCTTGTTCGGCTTCCCGAAGGCGATCGCGCACGGCATGTGGACGAAGGCGCACGCACTGGCGTCCTTCGAAGGCCGGCTGCCGGACGCGTACCGCGTGGCGGTGCGGTTCAAGCAGCCGGTGCTGCTGCCCGGCCGCGCGGCTTTCACGACCTGGCAGACCGACGACGGGTGGGCCTTCGAGCTGTGGCACGCCCGGAAGCCGAAACCGCACCTGGACGGGGTGATCTCAGCCCTCTGAGGGCTTCCAGACCTGGCCCTCGACCAGGTCGTTGAACCCGAGCCAGACCAGGTTCATCAGCCAGGACGCGAGCACGCCGTCGGAGATCTCCGGGTGGTCCAGCGCCCAGTCGGCCAGCGATTCCGCCGCGCCGACCAGCGCCGCGGCCAATCCAGGCCCGGAGAACTCCGTCTGCTCGCCGAGGCCCTTGCGGGTGCCCGCGGCGACCACGAGCGCCGCGACCAGTTCGATCGCGCGCGTGCGCATCGCGGTGATCTCCGCCGCGAACCCGCCGCCGACCGTCAACGCCTGGCGGTGCAGCACGGTCCAGGACTCGCGGTATTCGGCGACGAAGCGGTAAAAGGACCGCAGGCCGTGCCACAGCTGCATGTCCGGCGGCAGATCGGGCTGCACGCCGGCCTGGATGGCTTCCAGCAGGCGGGTCGCCTCGCGCTGGATGCTCTTGCCGAAGAGGTCTTCCTTCGAGCCGAGGTAGGTGTAGATCATCGGCTTGGAGACGCCCGCGACCTCGGAGATCTCGTCCATCGACGCCGAGTGGTAGCCGTGCTGGGAGAACACCTGCACCGCGGCGTCCAGGATCTGGCGTTCACGGACCGCCCTCGGGAGCCGTCTCGCTCGCTCGGGTGGGCGCTGATCTTCGTCGGACACGGTGGTTGTTTCCTCCCTCTCGCTGGCACGGACGGTACCCGTCCCCAGGTCGGCGGCGTTGCTTGCCGCGCTACCTACTCACCGGTAGCCTTACGGCGGAAAGTTCCGGAAGGGGTGGAAGATGGCCGACAACCCGGAGGCGACCAGCTCTGACCTGGCCGGCCTGCGCGGGGTCGCGCTGCTGGACGCGCTGGACCGCACCGAAGCCGTCGACGCGAGCGCGCTCGACGTCAACGCGGTCGCGGACGCCATCGACCCCCGCGAACTGGGCCGCTCCGACATGAACCGGCTGCTGAAGGCGCTGATGCGGCTTTCGGAGCAGGTGCCGGCGTTCTCGCTGGACAAGGTCGACCCGACAAAGTTCGCCACGCTCGTCGCACGCGCGTCGCGGGCCCAGCTGGAGGCCGTGGTCGCCGAACGTCCGCTGCGCGAGCGGGTGCTGGACGAGATCTTCGCGCGCATGGGAGCGCACATCCGGGCGAAGTCATTGCGCGCGGTGGTGCACTGGCGGCTGTCCGGCGGCACCGGCGAGGGCGGCTACGACCGCTACGAGACGGTGCTTTCCGACGGAACCTGCACGGTGTCCCGCGAAATGCGCGAGAAACCCCGCGTGACGATTACGCTTTCGCCCGTGGACTTCTTCCGCATCATCACCCACCAGGCAACGCCCGCGGTCCTGTTCGTCACCGGAAAACTGAAGGTCAAGGGCGACCTGGCCTTCGCAGCCGGGTTGGTCGGCCACTTCGACCTCCCCCGACCGGCCTGAGCCGCTCCGGTGTCCCGCTGGCGCTCGCGCATGCGTGCCGCGCACTCACCCGGTGAGCACGCGGTGAACGGTTTCGCCCGCACTCTCGAGGTGGGCAAACTGACCCCGGAACAGTTCGTGCAGGTCCTGGAGACGCTGCACATGCTCGGCACGGCCGGAGCCGGCATCGATATCGCCTCGCTGACCACGCAGTCCCTGGTCGATGTCGTGGCCGCGGCGACCCGGGAACAGCTGAAAGGCATCGCCGACCACGACGAACTGCGCGCGGTCTTCCTGGACGAGATCTTCCGCCGGATGTCGGAACACTTCCGCCCAGAACGGGCCCGCCACGTGGACATCGTGGTCTCCTGGCGCTTCCCCGCAGGAGACGATTTCGACCGCTACCAAACGGTGATCGAGGACGGGTTGTGCGTGTCGAGCACGGACTTGGCCCGCACTCCGGACACGACGATCACGGTGGCGGTGGAGGACTTCATCCGGATGGCTACCGGGAACGCGGCGGTGGCGGCGATGTTTGTGACGGGGAAGGTGAAGGTCAAGGGCGAGTACGCGCCGGCGGTGCGGTTGTCGGGGTACTTCGACATTCCTAAGCCGACTGGGGCGGACTAGCCTGCGTGCCGGCGTGAAGGTCGTTCACGCCGGCACGCAGGCCGAAGTGCTCCGCGCGGGTCACCAGTGCCAGTGAGTCAGGGGAATGATCAGTGGCAGCAGCCTGAAGAGCATCGTCATGATCCTGAACCAAGGGCTCTCGACTGCCTTGCAGATCTGCTTCCAGCGTCGGCGAATGGTGACGCTGGTACGGGCGATCTTCCGCTTCCAGCGACTGCCGGACGGAGTGATGATTCCCCGGCCCGGCCGCTTCCGGTGCAGGTCACGCTTACTATTGACCATAGAACATGGCCTTCCTAGCCGTTGGGTCGTGTTCGAAGGGATGGGGCTGGCCGATCGCATGCCGGCAACTCGGTCAGTCCCGTCTCGGGGTGTCCGCGGAAAAGGTCGCGCGGCGGAGCCCGGGCGCATTCCCGCCAACTGCTTATGCGGGTGCGTGAGATGTTCCACAAGCGTCGTTCACAGTAAGTGCCCAATTGGCTCTTTCCGTAGTCTGTCTTCGCCGAGGTCACGGGATGTCATGCTCAAGCGGCAGTTACCCTGTGTAGTAACGGTTCGACTTGCTCAAGCAGTTCGCGCACGGTCGCGTAGTCGCGTCGCTGCAGAGACGCGAGCGCTGCCGAGATCATGTCCGCGGCGGCCAAGGCGGGCGTGGTTCTCGACGGAACCTTCCGGTCATCGACCTTGGAGCGTGGATCACCGGAGGCGGGCCACGCGTTTTCGTTTTCGTTCACGCCGCCGCCCGGTTCGGGCGACGCGACGCGGTTTCCGTTGCGCCGGTCCCGCGGGTGGCACGACTTGCCGTTGCGCCGGTCCTTTTTTCCTGCTGGTTTACCGCAGGCTGTGGTGTGCGCCACGCCATTCTTAGCGTCTTGATCCCGCGTACCGGCGTGCGAAAGGCTCCCTTTGGCCGCGCGGCGCATCTCGATGAGTTCGTTTAAACCGCACGGCAGTTCGCCCTCGGGGCTCCTGGCTGCGGCCGTCAGGTAGATCGTCTTGAGGAAGGGCGCGGGCGGGACCCTTGCCAGGTTCAGGTACTGGGAAAGCGCGGGCTGTGATACGTGCAGGATGGCAGCGTTGCGCACCATGCTCTGCTTCGGCAGGCGGAGATACAGTTTCTTGAGCGTGGTCGCGAACGCGATTACTTCCGGGGTCGGAGGGCGTCCGAGCCGTTTACCGACTTGCCCCAAGGCTGGCATGTTCCTCGAGCTCCTTTTATGAACTCTGATTCCGGTTTTGGCTGTGCTGGTGCCGACGTCCAGGTCATTGCGGAGCGCGCGCCTAAGACCGGCTGCGCGATGGCTTAAGACCGGGCGCGGTAGCAGTGTCAGTAAACCTCCTGTGCCACTAGACCCGTTGCTTCCCAATGGGTTTGAGTACGCGAGGTCTAGCTCATGGAGGTACTGCTTCGATGGTCGGTTAGCTCCGGCGCGGCCCCCTGTCTCCGGTGCTCAAGTCTCCGGTGCTCAATTTTTGTGATGGTGGTGCGCGGCGAGCCTAGCAGCCTTCGCATGCGAAGCGGCAACAGTTCTTATGTACGGAGTGTCGGTCGCGTACGCGTCTTATGTACGGAGTGTCGGTCGCGTACGCGCTCTTCGCGGCGCTTCGGTACGCGTACGTGGCCGGGAGATCCGTTCTATGCCGGTCGCTGATTCCCGGGTCGATAAGTCGATATTTATAATATTTCGCAGGACGGAACGGCAAGTCCGCATGATGAAATTTTACCGAGTAAAGAATCGATTCTTACTGCAATAATCGCTGCGATGATGACTTTTTGCAATAATTGCATTATGTCTGCAGTTGCAGACAGGTTCTCCGGTTGCTGGTATAAATCGGCGAAGAAGGGCTTTACGGCCGGACTCGCGCGTGACGGAGGAGAGATGCCGCTTTCGTGGCAGGATGAAAACCTGGGCACCATGAAAAGGGTTGCTTTGTGGCTTGTTTCCGAAGTTGGTGAAGGGAACAAGTTCACCAAGGCCCAGTTGCGCGACACCTTTCCCGGTGTCTCGCAGATCGACCGGCGGATGCGGGATCTCCGGAGTTTCGGATGGCGCATCGACACGAACCGGGAGGACGTCACCCTGGCCGCCCCGGAGCAGCGCTTCGTGAAGCAGGGCCAGCCGGTGTGGGAGAAGGGGGTGACGTCCAGGCCGTCGCATGCGCCGGCCATCGGGGCCACGCGCCGCCGGGAGATCATCGCCCATGACGACAACATGTGCCGCTCGTGCGGTATTACTCCCGGTGACGTGCATGAAGATACGGGTGAAGGTGCGCAGCTCGATATCGCGCGCCGCAAGGTACGAGTTCCGGACGGTGGCGTGGCGGTGCAGCTTGTAGCCGAGTGCCGCAGGTGCCGGCTCGGAGGGAACAAGCTGGTCGCGGACGCCGCCGGGGTGGAAGCTCGGGCGAAAGGCTTGAGCGAGAAGGACCAGCGGGTCCTGGCAAGCTGGATCGAAGCCGGCGAACGGGACTTTCGGGAGGTCGAGCGCGTGTGGGCCAGCTATCGCGCGTTGCCGGCCGAGGCGCGGGCCAGTGTCCGCAGTGCGATTGGCTTGGACTGAGGCGGGCCCGGGCTAGGGCCGGGATATCGTTTCTGTCGGGAAGCCCGTGGCCGGCGCAGGAGTGGTGATGATCAAAGACTATGGGCAACCGCCCCGAGCTGACGAGATCCGGAGTCTGATCGAGCGCCGGCTCAAGGAGGTTGGTGACTCAACCGGCCCGCGGGAAACCCAGACCGTCGACTGGCGCGGCAAGCAGGTCCACCTCGATGTCGTCGAGGTGAAAATCGGGGACCTCTACTACAACCCGGCGACCCACCGGGTCCGCGCACAACGCAGCCACGATCCGCGGCTTGACGCACTGGTGGACGAAGACCCCTGGTCTGTCGAAAGCCAGCAGTACCTCGACAAGCTTCTGAAGAATTTGTCGGCGGACCCGACGCAGATCGATCCCGCGTTCATGGAGCTGAAGGATAGTCTCCGGGAGTACAAACAGACCGAGCCAGGGCTGACGACCGTCGACGGTGTGCTCGTCAATGGGAACACCCGCCGTGCTGCGCTGATGGAGCTTCACGGTCCTGAAGCGACGATGCGCGTTGCGGTGCTGCCGGCCTCCTGTGACTGGTCAGATGTGCGAGACGTTGAGCTATCTCTCCAGCTGCGGAAGGAACATCGGCGCGACTACTCGTACATCAACAGGCTGCTGGCTATTGACGAACTGGTCAGCCAGGGCGTCCCGATGCCAGCTATCGCGCAGACTTTTCGCAGTACAGCGTCGGCGTGCGAGCAGGACTTGTGGGTCTTCTCCGCGATCAAGTCGATGATCGAGCGCAGCGAGGCCGACGGGCGGCGCATCCCGCTCATCGAGTTTGAGCGCGACCAGGAGAAGATGCGGGAGCTGGCACGTACCTACCAGAAGGTCAAAGCGGTCAGGCCGGACGATGCTGAAGTCCTGAAGGAAGTCCGTCTCGCCGCGATCGCGCTGGACTTTTCCAAGACAGATGTCCGGTTCATCGAGCCGGATTTCCTGGACCGTTACCTCTCTCCCCGGCTGCCGGATGGATTCATCCCCGAGAGCGAGTCAGCCGAAGTCGCTATCCCTGGATTGGGCAGGTCGGTGAAGTCGGGGTCCAGCCAAGCCGCTACGGCCAGAGCGTTCACTGACAAGGTGCTGCGCGCGGTAGCTGAGAAGTCGGCTACCGCCGACGGAACACCCGATTCTTGGACAGAAGTTCACAGCCTGGTGGAGAACGCGATCAAGCTCGCCGGCAGCGATCAGACACTGACGAAGAAGAAGCGAAAAGTATCGGACCGGGTCACTGCCGCGACCGACCAGCTGCAGCAGTGCGTGACAGACCTGGTGATGTCGCGTGCCGACCGATCGCTCGACGAAGAAGCGTTCAACGACGCGCTGCTGAAGCTGAAGAAGGTTCTTCGCCGACTGGCGGTTGAAGGAACGCGCACGGTCAATGACCCTGGCGAGGGCGTCGATTGGCTGCGCCACGTGATGCTCGAGTCTGGTTCCTGAGTGGCTGAATCGTCGCCCAGCCTGGTGCTGGCCTTTGACCAGACCCGGACGCGTGCAGAACTCCGTACGCAACCGTCCTACCGGGAATCGCTGGCCAGCTTGATGGCGCGGTTTCCAGGCGGCCGGATGGTGGACCGCTTGGCTGCCCAGGTGCCGATAGACGAGTTTCTGGCTGGTCTCGAAGAACTGGCGCACTGGCCTGAACGTGCTACGGTCGTCTGGGAAGAGGGTTTTCGCACCCGGGCTCTGGCCTTGCTCGAAGACGCGGAACGGTCGGAGCAGATCCTGGCCGGAGATCTGGGCAGCAACCAGGTCTCCTCGGAGGATGTCCCCGAGGTCCTCGGCTCTAGGTGGACGGCGGACCTCACGGAATTCCAGCGCCGCGACGTCGCCAAGCTTCTCTCTCTGGGACACGGGGCGAACTTCAGCGTTCCCGGTGCCGGCAAGACTCGCGTTGCGCTCGCGGTGTTTTCGGCTTTGCGGGAACAGCGGAAGGTCGACCGCGTGCTGGTGGTCAGCCCGAAGTCCGCGTACGAAGCGTGGGTGGACGAGAGCCAGGAGTGTTTCGACGACGGCTTTGCCGTGAAATTTCTGGGCCGAGCTGGTTTCCGCGCCGCGGACTTGCTGATCGTCAACTACGAGAGGCTTGGCCGCTCGCTTGAAACCTTGGCGGACTGGCTGAACGCGGGTCCTGCACTGATGATTCTCGACGAGGCTCATCGGATGAAGCTGGGCACGGCCGGCGTCTACGGCATGGCCTGCATGTCGCTCGCTCCGTTGAGCAAGGCGCGGCTGATCCTGACCGGCACACCGGCCCCCAACGGAGCCCGCGACCTGGAGAGCTTGCTCGCTTTCGTCTGGCCCGGTCGTGGCCGGCGGGTGGTGAGCCAGGCCGTTGCGGGCGGCAACCTGGACTACGCCAGCCGTGCGCTGAAGCCGATGTATGCCCGTACGACGAAACAAGAACTGGGTCTGCCGCCCGTCAGCCTCCGGGTTCGCGCGGTCGACATGCCTCCTTTGCATCGGGAGATCTACGACGCGCTTCTGGGGCAATTCGCATCTGCGCGCGCGGAACGGAGCCGGTCGGACTTCGACTCGCTGGGGAGGACTGTTCTTCGCATGATCATGGCCGCGACCAGCCCTGCCCTGCTCTCGCAAGGGGCTTCTCGCTACGAGCCGATATCTTTGCAGGTCCCTCCACTGGAGGTACCTCCCGAAAACCCGCTCTACGAGCTGCTCGGTTCATTGGGCGAATACGAGGTACCGCCGAAGTATCAGGAAGCACTCGCGATCGTGGCCGGCAACGCGGCGCAAGGACGGAAGACTCTTGTCTGGGCCAGCTTCGTGCGCAGCATCACCACCCTGGAGAGCTTGCTCGCCGACTTCTCGCCTGCGGTGGTGCACGGTGGCACACCGGACCGCCAGGAGCAGATCGATCGGTTCCGGACTGATCCGGCGTGCCAGGTGCTGATTTCCAACCCGGCGACGCTTGGTGAGGGGATCAGCCTGCACCAGATCTGCCATGACGCGGTCTATGTCGACCGCGACTTCCAAGCGGGGCGCTTTTTGCAGAGCTTGGACCGGATCCATAGGCTCGGCCTGGCACCGGACGCGAAAACCAACGTCACCATCCTCACCGCGCGGGAAACGATCGACGAGGTCGTTGCGTTGCGGCTCAACGAGAAGCTCGACTTCATGGGCAGGATCCTCGACGACTCCGCCGTGCGGCAGCTCGGCGACCCAGACGATGAACCGGCGGCAGTGGCCGGCATGGATTCAGCGGACGTCGAGGCGCTGATGCGGCACATCGCGGCACGCAACAGGTGAGCGTGGAATTCGGCGAATCGCTGCGGGTGGGCCGCGGAGCGAACTAATGTCGGTCGCATGGTGGACGATGGGCAGGGTGGCCAAGCAGAGTTGTGGAGCGAGCCTGTCCGTCAGGACCCGGATCCCGAACTCGAAGAGGTCGCTGCGATCCTTTGTAAAGCCGACCCGGACGGGCGGCGATTCGGGAGAGCGATCCGGCGGAGCATCGACATGCTGCTCGATGGCCAGAACACTGGCCGCTACCGCTGGGACCAGTTGCACAAGACCGAGAAGACGCACGCTGGCACGCTGATCGAGATCAACATTCAGCGAGAGTTCGAGTTCACCGGTGGCGTGTCGATGGACTACGCGATTGGCGGTATCGACGTCGATTGCAAATTCTCTCAGCGGAACGGTGCCTGGATGATTCCGCCGGAAGCCGATAATCACCTTCTTATGGTGGTGTGGGCCAGCGACGAGGCGTCTCGGTGGTGTGTGGGTCTGGTGCGAGCCAGGCGGGAATATCTGGGGATCAGCCAGAACCGGGATGGTAAGCGCACCCTCAGCACCTACGGTAAGGGGCAGGTTCGCTGGATCTTTCGTGATGCTCCGCTGCAGGAGAACTTGCTGTTGCACCTCAACGAGGCTGAAATCAAGCAAATCTTCGCATCGCGGTTTGGCCAGCAGAGAGTCAACGCCTTGTTTCGCGTAGCCACAGGAAGGCGAGTATCGCGTAACGTCGTCGCCACAGTCGCTATGCAGGCCGACTATATGAAGCGCGTTCGAGGAAATGGTGGGGCACGCACTATCCTGAAACGCGAAGGAATCGTCATCCTTGGCGACTATGTCAACCACGTTAACGTCGCGAAGGCCTTGAGTGTAGCTGAGCCGGGTGAAGGCGAGTTCGTCAGCGTTCGGCTGCGACCGAAGGCTGCGAACGACCTAGGTCCTTCTGTGAAACTGGACGGTGAGGAGTGGGTGGTCGCGTCTCCAGGCGAACAGCTCACAAGGCCTGCACCCGACCTGCCGCGAGTCTGACGGCGGCTCCAGGCGCTCGGGCTCAGCTGATCTTGGTCCGGTTCTTCTGAAACGCCTCGTGCCGGACATGGTCGTCCTGGCCGACGAATGCTTTGAAGTCGCCGAGCTTGTACTCGACGCCCTTGGCGCCCTCGTGGATCTTCACCTCGAAGTCCTGGCTGATCAGGCTGATTCGTTTCTCCAGCTCTGGAATATCCAGCTGAAGTCCGTATTCCTTTTTGAGGTCCTCTACCGTGACGAATTTACCGGCTTTTCGCAGGGCTCGATAAACCGGGTCATGTTCCTGGTTTACCTGCCGGTCGCTGACTTTCCCCTGCTTCTGCAAGGCCCTCATAATTGCTTTCCCGACGGCGAATGCCATGGGTGGCGGGAATGCGTTGCCGATCTGCCGGTAGTTGGAGGTCTTCCGGCCAGTGAATTCCCAGTCGCCGAACTCCTCTGCCCAGCCTTGAATGCGAGCTACCATCTCGTTGGTCAGCTTGGGTCCGGGCTTTCCTTCGAATTTATCACCCGGTTTTGGTGCGTCGTCGGCGAGGCCCATCGCATCCACGCCGAGTTCGGCCCATGCGCGCTTCGCTCGAGTCGGTCCGAGATCCGCGCCGCCGTGCTTCTTCGAACCGCCGACGATGGTAGGGGCGATCTTGCTGGCTTTCTTCTTCCAGTCTTCGAGGCCTTCCCAGTTGTGCTTGCCCATCAGATCTCCGATGGCATCCGCGACGGTGACCTCGTGCTCGGACTCTTCCGGCCAGGAGAAGTGGTCCGCGTACTCCTTCTGGAGTGCGACGAGTACAAAACGTGGCCGGAGCTGCGGCACGCCGAATCCGGCTGCGTGCAGGAGCCGCCACTCGGCGACGTAACCAAAGCTCACGAGCTGGTCCATCACATGTTGGCGGTAGCCGGCGAAACGGGGCATGCTCAGGCCGCGGACGTTCTCAAGCATCACAGCGCGCGGCTTGATGACGTTGACTTGCTCCACGGCCCAGGCGAACAGATCACGCTCGTCGTTCGCGCCCAGCTGCTTGCCAGCGATGGTGAACGGAGGGCACGGAACGCCGCCTGCTAGGAGCGCGAGTTCTGGTAACCCCGCCTCCTTGTCCGGCCGGTGATCCTCCGGTACCCACGTGTCGGGATCGGCGACGTCGCCCTCTCGGACGATGTCCTCCTCGCCCTTGAAGTTGGCCCTCAAAGTCGCGCACGCGTTGTGGTCGAGCTCGATCGCGAGCCGATGAGTGAAGCCAGCCTTTTTCAGGCCCAGTGCCTGACCGCCGGCGCCAGCGCAGATCTCGATGACCTCGAAGGTCTCACTCACAGCAACCTCCTCAAGGCTCGCGCGAGATGCTTGGGCGCGGAACGGTATCTTTCCTCATGGCTTGAACCCTGCGGGAAGGGGTGTCGATGGCAGGCAGCGACGCTCGAGGCAAAGCGCACGCCAAGGGGCTTTACCCTGCTCCTGCCAGCGAGGGTCGTTCGAGGAACATGCGCGCGAACCGCCGCACGGACACCAAGCCTGAGGTGACGCTCCGCAAGGAACTGCATCGGCTTGGTTACCGGTACCGGAAGGATCTTCCTCTGGTGCTTGACGGAGGCGTCCGGGTGCGGCCGGACATCGTTTTCACCGCGCGCAAGATCGCCGTCTTCGTGGACGGCTGCTTCTGGCATGTGTGTCCCGAGCACGGACGGCAGCCGACGAGCAACGAGTGGTACTGGACGCCGAAGCTGCAACGCAACATGGCCAGGGACGAGCTGGTGACCGGCGCGTTGCGCGAAGCGGGATGGAACGTGGTTCGCATCTGGGAACACGTTCCGCTGCCGGAGGCAGTGGCCGCGGTCGCTGATGCGATGAGCTAACTGGAACACGTGTTCGACAGTAGTGCGAAGGACCGACAAAATCCGTCAAACGCGCATGCGGCGCGCCGCCTAGCTGCGCAAAAGAGTGACAGCAGCTTATCGTTAGCCAGCGGCTTCAAGACTCATTTCCCCACGAGCCAACGGCATCAGGTAATTCTCCGACAGCCACCGCACCACCGGCACGCACACCGCGTCCCCGAAGCCGAACAGCGCCTGGTTGTTCCGTAGTCCATCCAGTGCGTACTTCCCCGCACCCATCAGCCGGGCGTACTCGCGGGGCGTCATCCAGCGGACCCGCACTGAGCCGCGGCCTGCTTGCACCACGGCCTGTTTGGACGACCCGCCGCGCGCGGTTCGCAGGCAGCCGGAGATGTCGTCCGGCCGGACTTCCCACACTGGTTTCCCGTTCCGCGTGCGCCGGTACGCCGTTCGGTACACCAGCTTCTTCCCCGCCTGGAGCTGCGTAAGCCGTTCCAACTGGAGCGGCGACAGCGAGCCGATGAACCCCGAAGTGCGGTGCGGGTTCCACCAGCGTTCGTCATCGGCGGAGAGGCGTTCGACGGCGGCGGACAGCCCGGCGACCAGCAGAGGTGGCGGCGCGGGCAGGGCGGCGCGATGTGTCCGCAAGGAAGGGTCGAGCGCAAGCCAAGGGGGGCGGAGCGGCGACGGAGCAGGCGAGTCCGAGGGAGGATTTTGCGCGCCGACGATGAACAACCGCGGCCGGGACTGCGGGACGAACCGCCGGGCGTCCAGGGTGAGGACGTCGGCTGAGTAGCCGAGGCGGTTGAGTTCGCGGATCGCCGCGCGGAGGTCGTCGCCGCCGTGGCTGGTCGCTAGGCCTACGACGTTTTCCAGCGCTACGACGGGCGGGCGGTCTGGGCCGAGTTCGTCGAGGATGCGGGTGAATTCCCAGAACGTCGACGAGTGCGAGCCCGCCAGGCCGCGGCGCCAGCCGGCCAGCGAAAGGTCTGTGCAGGGGAAGGAAGCCCAGGCCAGGCTGAGGCCGGCGGGCAGATCGGTGCCGCGGAGGGCGGCGACATCGCCTAGCACGTACTCGTGCGCGCCACGGTCGTTGAAGTGTGCCTCGTACATCGCCTGCTTCGCCGGTTCGATGTCGTTGGACCACGCGACGTCGAAGCCGGCCGGTTCGAGGCCTAGGCGCACGAGACCGATGCCGGCGAAGAACTCCGCGGCGGTGGGCTGACCCGGTTCAGGCATGGGGCCAACATTAATGGGGCCGGCGTTCCTTCACGGTCTCGATCACCCGCGACGCGGCGACATCGGTCGCTTCGTGTTCCCAGATTCGCACCGACAGCCAGCCCGCTTCGAGCAGCAGCGCGTCGGTATTCGCGTCCCGGCGGCGGTTGGTTTCGATCTTGGTCCGCCAATAATCGGCATTGTTCTTCGGCCAGGTGCCGTGTTCCGGGCAGCCGTGCCAGAAGCAGCCGTCCACGAAAACCGCTACCCGGGCGGGGCCGAAGACCAGGTCAGCCTCGCGGCGGACGCCCTTCACCGGACGTCGGTGCACTCGGTAGCGGTACCCGGCGGCGTGCAGGATCTTGCGCAGCGCCATTTCGATCCCGGTGTTGCGGGACTTCTGTTTGCTCATGCGGGCGCTTACCGCGGAAGTCGTTTCCAGCCGCTCCACGGGAGTCATTGTGGCAAAGGCTCAGCCTTCGACGATCCGGCCTTCGATCACCGGGTGGTTCTTCGCCTGCCGCGGTTCCTCCGCGACGACCTCGCTGTCCACCACCATCACCGGACCGCGGCGCTGGTTGGCGTACCGGATGGCGCGCTTCTCCGCGCGGCGCAGCCAGAACCGCCGGGCGATCGAGCGGGTCGGCGGCAGCAGGAAGAGCAGGCCCAGCACGTCGCTGACGAAACCGGGGACCATGATCAGCACGCCGCCGAGCGCGACGAGCATGCCGTCGGTCAGCTCTTTCTCCGGATTGCGGCCGGACTGCGCGGTCGCCATGAACGCGCGCATCGCCTTGCCGCCCTCGCGACGCGCCAGCCACGAGCCCACGAACGCGCCCGCGATCAGCAAGCCGATCGTGCCGAGCACACCGACGACCGAGCCGACCGCCCAGATGGCGGCGACTTCAGCGATGACGTAGAGCAGGAACACGACAGCCATACCCAGTGAACGAACGAGTGCCGCGATTTGCTCCCGAGGGGAGATAAGTGCTGGTCAGGTGGCTGCGGGGCGGCCGCGGCATTTCTGGCACTTCCCGCCCGATCCGCACCAGCAGCGCTCGTTGCGCGCCGGCGGCCAGTGGATCGCGCCGCCTTCCTCGAAGACCTCGTCCAGGCAGGCCAGCCGGGTGTCCTCGGCAGCTGGGTCGCTGCCGGTGCGGGTCGCGAACTCCCGGAGTTTCGCGGTGGTCAACGGGACCAGCAGGATCCGGGCGACGCCCGCCTCGGACAGCTCCCGGGGCCAGAACAACACTCGCCCTTCCCCGGGCGGCGCTGGCTCGGCGAAAGACCCGACCAGATCCTCGGCCCGGCCGAGATCGAACAGCAGCTCGGCGAGTTCTGCCCGGGCGTTGCCGCCGTCCTCGCCGTCCAGAGCGGCAGCCTGGGCGAGCAGTGCGATGGCGCGGTCGTCGTCACCGGCCTGACGCCACGCCGTGGCTGCCTCGATCAGGATCGGTCCCCGTTCCTCGGGATACCGCTCCAGCTCGGCTTCCAGTTATGCGGCGGTCTCCGCGGCCGCTCCCGTCCTCTATGCATCAGGCCGTCATGCGATCACCGCAGACTCTGCAGGAAGGCGGCCACCTCGCGTGGCGAGCGCAGCAGCACCTGTCGCGCGGACGGGGCTTCGGCGGCGATCCGCTGCAGCATCAGCGGACGGCGGGTCGGCCATTTCCAGATCCACTGGACCAGTTCGGCGTCGATCTTCGACACGCATCCGGCGGCCTGCGTCTCTTGGCCCCATTCGCGCAGCTGCCGCCGCACGGCGCGGAGCAGGCAGGTGTAGCGCGACGCGTCCAGCAGCACGACGGTGTCGGCGAACGGCAGGCGCAGGTCAAAGGTCTTGCTGTAGTTGCCGTCGATCACCCAGCTGTCCGTGCTGGCGGCTTCGGCGACCGCGGCTCGGAACTCTTCGGGCGGGGCCGGGATCCAGCCGGGACGCCAGTAGAGCCGGTCCAGATGCGTGACCGGGAGGTCGAGGGTTGCGCCGATCTGCCTGGCCAGGGTGGATTTTCCGGCACCGGAGCATCCGGTGACCATGATGCGTCGCCCCATGGGTGGGGAGCGTAGGGCTAGACCGGGACAAAGCTCGCGGCAATTAATCCCAGCACAAGGAGTTCCGGGCCTCGGACGAGTTGCCGCACCAGGCCCGCGGGGATCAGGACGCCCTCGTACAGCACCATTCCCATCGAGCTGAAGTCGAGCGGGCCGCGGGTCACCGAGCGGACGGCGGACAGCGCCGCGATCAGGGCCGCCGCGATCGTGCCGAGTGACGCTGGGATGCCGAGCAGCAGGACGACGCCGGTCCAGAGCAGGGCAAGGACACAGAGAAAAGCGCAGGTCACGGCATGTAGCTGCAGGTCGGACGCGGCTAGCCACCGACGCAGTCCGGGTACCCGATGCAGCTGCGCGACCGGGGCGGTGAACGGCAGCAGGCTGAGGTAGCCGCCGATGCCGATCAGCCAGACCGACGTGACCGCCGGGAAGGTCGCGTGGGTGGCGACGACGGCGAGGGCCAAGAAGACCGGCAGGCCGAGTGCGGAGCGCCGGGCGAGGACTCCGGTGACGACGTATCGGGTGACGACGAACCGGCTGGCGAGCGCATTCCGCCACGGCACCGGACGTCCGGCCGGGAGCAGCGCCCAGACATCGAGGAAGGCGGCGGACGTCCGGCGCACCATGCGCTCGGTGTAGTGCCGGATCAGGGTGTCGCGGGAAGCCGTGTGCGACAAGGAAGAAGACCGGGCCAAGGCGACCGCCGCGAGGGCGGCCGCGGCCACATATGTCCACAGTGGAACGACGAACACCAGCGCGAGGGTAAGCGGGAGAAGGGATTCGCTGGGGAACGAGCGGCGGCGGCCCATCAGCAAGGCCAGCGCGGCGATGACCACGAGGAGCGCGATCGGGCCGGCAACCGAGCTGGGGAAGCCGATCAGCATCCCGGACACGGCGAAGAAATAAGCCGCCACCGCGAACCGGGCAGCCCAGTCCAGTACGAGCCGTCGGGTGAGCACGGCAGGGCGTTGGCCGTCGAAATCGTCCCAGGTCAGCGTGGCCGGATGGGCCCAGACGTACCCGCGGCGCAGCGTTGCCCGCCAGGCCAGGGCGAGGGAGATGCACAGCACGAGCACGCTGCCGAGCGCGCCCACCGGTGCGTTGCCGATCAGCTGGCTGCGCACCAGTTCGGTGTTGTAGAACGGCGATCCCAGCAGGCCGGCCGCGATGACCAGCGCCAGGACCAGATCCGGGCGTTTCACAGGTCCACCACGTAATCCGCGACCTCGTCCGCGAGCGGCGGGTGATGGCTCGCCACCACGACCGCCGCGCCGCGCTCCGTGCTGGTGCGGACCAAGGTGGACAGCCAGGCGCGGCCCTCGGCGTCCAGGGCGCGTTCCGGTTCGTCCAGCAAGAGCACTTCGTGCGGACGCGCGACCGCGGCGTGCAGCAGGAGCCGGCGGCGTTGTCCGGCGGACAGTTCCGCCGCGGGCACATCGGGAGCCGGAACCGGGCCTTCGGCCAGTTCGCCGCCGAAGGAATTGCGCAGCAGGTCGAGATGCTGGCGCGGGGTGAGCTCGTCGAAGAGCGCCGAATCGTCGAAAAGGACGGAAACCCGGCGACGGAAAGCGGCGGACCGCTCGTCCGGCGGTCCGCCGCAGACGGACACGGAACCGGACGTCGGCGCCTGATTCCCGTAGAGACAGCGCAGCAACGTCGATTTGCCCGCTCCGTTGGCACCGCGGACGACCAGGCATTCGCCGGCGTCGACGGCCAGGTCGAGACCGCTGAACAGCACTGTCTCGCCCGCGGTGACCCCCAGGTCTTGAGTGGTGATGAGCACGAAACCCCCTCGGCTGATCACCCCAAGATAGTCACCTCAAGTACGCCTCCGCTTGCAGCGTGAACAGTTCCGCGTACCCGGCGTCGGCCGCCATCAGCGCTTCGTGCGTGCCGTATTCCGCGACCTTCCCGTGGTCCAGCAGCAGAATGCGCTCGGCCTGGCGGACCGTCGAGAACCGGTGCGAGATGTACAGCGTCGTCCGCCCGCGCGACAACGTGTGCAGCCGGTCGAACAGGTCGTGCTCGGCTTGCGCGTCCAGCGCCGACGTCGGCTCGTCCAGGATCAGGATCGGGGCCTCGCGCTGGAAAGCCCTGGCCAGCGCGATTTTCTGCCATTCCCCGCCGGAGAGCGACACGCCCTGGTCGAACCACCGGCCGAGCGGGCTGTCGTACCCCGTCGGCAGCCGGGCGATGCGCTCGTCGGCTCCGGCGCGGCGGGCGGAGTCCTCGATGTGCTCGCGATCGGTGAGCCGGTTCAGGTCGCCGAGACCGATGTTCTCCGCCGCGGTTCCTTGGTAGGTCACGTAATCCTGGAACATCGCGCTGATCTTGGTGCGCAATTCGACCGGGTCGTACTCGCGGATGTCCACGCCGTCCAGCAGGATCCGGCCCGCTGTCGGGTCATAAAGCCGGCACAGCAGCTTGAACAGCGTCGACTTGCCCGCGCCGTTGCGGCCCACCACGGCGACGGTTTCGCCGGGACGGATCTCGAAGCTCACCCCGTGCAGCGCCGGTTCGTCCGCACCCGGATAGCTGAAGCTCACCGATTCGAACTGGATATGTCCTTCCACAGTGGACGGAAGCGGCCGCGGCTTCGCCGGTGCGGTGATTTCCGGTGTGGTGTCGAGGAATTTGTACAGCGTGTCCAGGTAGAGATTGTTCTCGTACATCCCGGAAAACGCGGTGAACAACCCGGTCACCGAGCTTTGCACGGACGTCGCGGCGGCGGTGTACAGCGCCAGATCGCCCAGCGTGAGCCGTCCGCCGACCGCTTCCAGTGCGATGTACAACGCGATCCCAGAGCCGACCAGCGTGCTCAGCAATCCCCACGACGTCGAGCTGACATTCCGTTTCACCGTCAGCTTCCGCTGCCGTTCGTAAGCCACCACGCCGAGCTTCCGGAACCGGTCCACGAAGTACGGGCCGAGCCCGAACAGCTTGGTCTCCTTGGCATACGTATCCGTTGTGACCAAAGAGGACAGATAGTCCATCCGCCGTTTGATCGGCGACATCATGAACGTGAGCCAGAACGCCCGCGAACCGTACTTCGACTGCGAGATGAACGCCGGAATCGGGGCCAGCAAAGCGACCAGCGCGAGCAGCGGGCTGATCGACACCAGCAGCGCGATCATGCTGGCGAAGGTGATCATCGTCCGGATCAGGCCGAGTGCCGAGGTCATCATCGACAACGGACGCGTCGGCGCTTCCTGCGCGGCCTGGCGCAGCATGTCGTACGACGCCGAACCCTCGAAGTACGCCAGGTGCAGATCGCTCGCGTGCTTCATGACCTGGTGCCGGATGGTGAGCGTCATCCGTTCCTGCAACAGGGATTGTGCGATCGTGGTGAGCGCGCTGCTGATCGCGGTCGCCGCCAGCACGCCGAACTGGAACAGCGTGATGCGCACGATGTCCGCGGTCGACCCGCGATGCTGGATCGCCGCGACCACCGAGTCGAGCAGGACTTTCGCGATGTACGCGGTGACCGTCGGCAGCAGGCCGGACGCCAGCGTGATCACCGCGAGCACGATCGTCAGCGTCGGGCTGGCCTGCCAGGTCAGCTTCGCGACCTTCGGCAGGCCGCGGACGGTGCCCGCCACCGAAGTGCGCATCCGCGACAGCCGCGCCCGCAGGCCTTTCGGCTGTTCCGGCTGCTCCGGTTCCGGGATGTCGACCGGCCCGGTGAGTCCGCTGTCCGGCACGGATTGCGCCATCCGCCTGCGACCGCGGCGGCCGAGGGCCATCTCGATCCCGCCCCCACCGCCGGGGATCACGCCAGCACCGAACCGTGCAGGAAGACGTCGATGACCTCGTCGGTAGTCGGGGCGCCCGGCATCGGGCGGGATTGCGTGAACAGCAGCGCCAGGAACAGCGAAGCAGCTTTGTCGACCGGCATCCGCAGCCGGGCGGCGTCCGGGACGAACAGTTCCCGCACCGCGCGCTGCATCGCCTCGAGCGACTCGCGCCTGCTGTCCCCGGTCACTGACTTGCGGTTGCGCGCCTCTTCCGCGGCGGCGCGCGTCCGTCCCTTCATCGTCGCGGCCATCACCGCGCCCATGCGCTGGAGGTGCGCGTTCATCGCTTCGGCGGCCTCCGCCAGTCGCTTCTCCAACGGCAGTTCAGCCGGGATCTCCCCGATCATCTCCAGTGCCTCCGCCGGATCGAGCGCGGCTTCCACGCACGCGTCGAACAGTTCGTCCTTGTCCTGGAAAACCCGGAAGATGGTGCCCTCGCCGATCCCGGCGGCGCGGGCGATCTGCGCGGTCGTGACCCCGCGGCCGTGCTCGACGACCAGCGGAAGCACCGCGCGGACGATCATCCGCCGCCGGTCGTCCGGCGCCATCCCGGGCGCTCGTTTTCTCGTCTCCATGCTCTCCACGGTACGGAGTGAGCACTCACTCCGTCAACGGGATAAAACGAAGGGCCGCGCCCAGGCGGACACGGCCCCTCGGCTCAGTACGTGATCGCGACCGCCGGATCGGCCAGCAGCGCACCGACGTCGGCGAGGAACTCCGACCCCTGCTGCCCGTCGACCACCCGGTGGTCGAAGCTCAGCGACAGCTGCATCACCTTGCGCACCTGAATCTCGCCGTCGACCACCCATGGGGTGTCGCGGATCGCCCCGACCGCCAGGATCGCCGACTCGCCCGGGTTGATGATCGGCGTGCCGGTGTCGACGCCGAAGACGCCGACGTTGGTGATCGTGAACGTGCCGCCCAGCATCGCCGCCGGCGTCGTCTTGCCCTCGCGCGCGACGTCGGTCAGCTCGGTGAGCGCGACCGCGAGTTCCTTGAGCGACAAGGAATCCGCGTCCCGGATCTTCGGCACCACGAGACCGCGCGGGGTCGCCGCCGCGATGCCGAGGTGCACGTAATCCTTGTAGACGATCTCCTGCGCGGCCTCGTCCCACACCGCGTTGACGTCCGGCGTGCGCTTCGCCGCTAGGCACACGGCCTTCGCCGCGAACGCCAGCGGAGTGAGCTTGACGCCGCTGAATTCACGCGACTTCTTGAGCTTCTCGCGCAGTTCCATCATCGGCGTGACGTCGATGGTGAGGAACTCCGTGACGTGCGGAGCGGTGTACGCGCTCTGCACCATCGCGGCCGCGGTCGCCTTGCGGACGCCCTTGATCGGCACGCGCCGTTCGCGGGTCGCCGGGTCGTAGCCACTCTCCACAGTGGACACCGCGGGCGCGGCGGAACCGTTGGCGGCGCGGTGCACGTCCTCCCGGGTGATCACGCCGCCGTCCGCACTGCCGGTGAGCGAGTGCAGGTCGACGCCGAGGTCCTTGGCCAGCTTGCGGACCGGCGGTTTGGCCAGCGGGACGTAACCGCCGCGCGGGGTTTCGGCCACCGGTGCGGGAGCGGCCGCGACGGGCGCCGGAGCCGGTGCTGCGGCAGGAGCGGGGGTGGCTCCCTTGCGCGCCCGCCGGGTAGTCCCGGCCGCCTTGGAGCCGTAGCCGACCAGCGGCTTCATCTCCTCCTCGGCCGGAGCAACCGGAGCAGCCGGAGCCGCGGCAGCGGGCTCAGCGGCAGGAGCGGGCGCGGCTTTCCCGTCCGGGTCCACGTCCATGGTCAGGATCGGCGTGCCGACCTCGACCGTCTGCCCCGGTTCCACGTGCAGCTCGGTGACCACACCGGCCCACGGGATCGGCAGCTCGACCGCGGCCTTCGCGGTCTCGACCTCGACCACGATCTGGTTGACCGTGACCGTGTCGCCCGGCTTCACGCGCCAGGCGAGGATGTCGGCCTCGGTGAGCCCCTCCGCCGTGTCCGACAAGGGGAACTGTTTGTACTCGGGCATTTCTTGCAGAACCCCCTTACCAGGCGAGAGATCGGTCGACAGCGTGCAGGACCCGGTCGAGGTCGGGGAGGTAGTGCTCCTCGAGCTTCGCAGGCGGGTACGGCGTGTCGAATCCGGTCACGCGCAGGACGGGGGACTCAAGGGAGTAGAAGCATTCCTGCTGGACCCGGGCCGCGATCTCCGAGGTCAGCGAGGATTCCGACGGCGCTTCGCTGACCGCGATGAGCCGTCCGGTCTTGCGGACCGATTCGAACACCGGCCCCAGGTCGAGCGGCGAGAGCGTGCGCAGGTCGATGACTTCCAGCGACTTGCCCTCGGCCTCGGCGGCAGTGGCGGCGTCGAGTGCCACCTTCACCGACGGGCCGTACGCGACCACGGTGGCGTCCGTGCCCGCGCGCACCACCTGCGACGCGAACACCCGCGACGGTGCCGTCGAGGTGTCGACCTCCATCTTCAGCGCGCCCGAGTGGTACAGCTTCTTGGGCTCGAAGAAGAGGATCGGGTCGTCCGAACGGATCGCCTCCTGGATGCCCCAGTAGGCGTCCACCGCGTTCGAAATCGACACCACCTTGAGCCCGGCGATGTGCGAGAACAGCGATTCCGGCGATTCCGAGTGGTGCTCCACCGCGCCGATCCCGCCGCCGAAGGGCACCCGGATCACGACGGGCATCTTGACCTTGCCCTGCGTGCGGTAGTGCAGTTTCGCCAGCTGCGAGGAAATCTGGTCGAAGCCGGGGAAGATGAAGCCTTCGAACTGGATTTCGCACACCGGCCGGAAACCGCGCACGGCGAGGCCGACCGCGGTGCCGATGATGCCCGATTCGGCCAGCGGCGTGTCCAGCACGCGCTGCTCGCCGAAGTCCTTCTGCAGCCCGTCGGTGATCCGGAAGACGCCGCCGAGCTTGCCGACGTCCTCCCCCATGATCAGGACCTTCGGGTCCTCCTCCATCGCGCGACGGAGACCGAGGTTGAGCGCCTTGCCGATGGTGAGCTTCTGCAAGTCAGTCATCAGTGCTCACCTGCCGCCGCGAAACCGTCGAGATAGGACAGATACTCCTCGCGCTGCGCTTCCAGCACCGGCGAAGGTTCTGCGTACACCTGGGAAAACACCCGATCCGGCGGCGGCTCCGGCATGTTGAACGTGTAGTCGCGCAGCTCAGCGGCGAACTGGTCGGCCTCGGCCTGGACGCTGTCGAAGAAGGCCTGGTCGGCGTGTCCGCCGCGGGCCAGGAACGCGCGGACGCGCTCGATCGGGTCCTTGAGCTTCCACTCCTCCAGCTCGTCCGAGAGCCGGTAGCGGGTGGGGTCGTCGGTCGTGGTGTGCGCGTCCATCCGGTAGGTGAACGCCTCGATCAGGACCGGGCCGTTGCCGTGCCGGCATTCCTCCAGCGCCCAGCGGGTGACCGCGAGACAGGCGAGGACGTCGTTGCCGTCCACGCGGATGCCGGGGAAGCCGTAACCGCGGGCGCGCTGGTACAGCGGCAGCCGCGACTGGCGTTCGGTCGGCTCGGAAATCGCCCACTGGTTGTTCTGGCAGAAGAAGACCAGCGGGGCGTCGTACACCGCTGCCCAGACGAATCCTTCGTGGACGTCGCCCTGCGAAGTCGCGCCGTCACCGAAGTAACAGATGGTGGCCTCGCCACCCTCGTCGCCAACCTTGCCCTCGAACTTCTGGCCCATCGCGTAACCGGCCGCGTTGAGCACCTGGTTGCCGATCACGATGGTGTACGGGTGGAACCGGTGGGCTTGGTAGTCCCAGCCGCTGTGGTCAGTGCACCGGAAAATCCCGATCAGGTCGCGCATGTCGATGCCGCGCGTGTACGCGACGCCGTGCTCGCGGTAGCTCGGGAACGCCATGTCGCGGGGCTGCAGCGCGCGACCGGACCCGACCTGCGCGGCTTCCTGGCCGAGCAGCGGCACCCAGATGCCCAGCTGCCCCTGGCGCTGCATCGCGTTGGCCTCGCGGTCCGCGCGGCGCACCAGCACCATGTCGCGGTAGAGGTTCTTCAGCGTTTCGTCGTCCACGTCCTCGACGTAGCGGTCGAACCGCTCGGACGGGACCCGCTGGCCCTCGGGGGTGAGCAGCTGAGTGAGCTCAGCGCCACCTTCACTTGTCGCTCGCAAACCGGCGATCACCTGTTCGGGGGAAGGCTGGGCCGCTACGGCGGCCGGGCCGTCTCCAGGTTCCGGGTGCGTCCACTGTTCGGACGGCATGAGCTGTTCTCCTCGGTGTCGGCGCCTCTGACGGCCGCTTGTGGCGGCCACAGCGACTGCACCGGCGGGGACCGGCGCCTCGGGTCCGAGGCACCCCGGTCACCGTCGGCGTTGACGGTTCGTGGCCACATCCTGGCACGAGAATTGCTCCGATGGAGAGCCGCAGTTGCTGATTTGTTGCTGAGAAAACCTCGCTGAACAGGGGAAACGTTTGGAAGCCCGAGTATGGGAGAGGCGATGGTCGGGCGGCCATCCCGCGTCCTACCTGCCCTCGCCGGCGGCACCGGCGCGGCCGAGCGGACTGCGCACTCACGACGTTCACTCGTGCCGGTGACGTCGGTCACCGTGGCAAGATGGCGCTGTGGAACAAAAATCCGTACGCGAATCCGTGGTCTCGACGTGGATCAACGACGTCACGCCGAGCCTGTCCGGTCTGGTCGCGATCCCCGCGCTGTCCCCGGCGTTCGACGCGGACTGGGCGTCGACCGGGCATCTCGCCGCCGCTGTCCAGCACGTCAAGAGCTACCTCGAAGGGCGCGACCTGCCGGGCGCGCGGATCGAGGTCGTCGAGCTGGAAGGCCGTTCCCCGCTGCTGTACGTCGACGTGCCGGCCACCCCGGGCGCGACCGGCAAGGGCACGGTCCTGATGTACGGCCACTTGGACAAGCAGCCTCCGGTCGGCGGCTGGTCCGAAGGCCTCGACCCGTGGACCCCGGTGATCCGCGACGGGCGGCTGTACGGCCGCGGTTCGGTCGACGACGGCTACTCCGGGTACGCGGCCAGTGCCGCGCTGGAAGCGGTGCACGCCGCAGGCGGCGAGCACGCGCGAATCGCGCTGCTGCTGGAAACCGGCGAGGAATCCGGCAGTCCGGACCTGCCCGCCTACCTGGAGCACTTGAGCGAACGGCTCGGCGAAGTCGGCCTCGTCGTCTGCCTCGACGCGGGCGGCATGGACTACGAGCGGCTGTGGCTCACCACGAGCCTGCGCGGCATGGTGCACCTGACGGTCAACGTCCAGTTGCTCGCCACCGCACAGCACTCCGGGCTGGCCAGCGGTGTCGTCGCCAGCTCGTTCCGCGTGCTGCGGCAGCTGCTGGAGCGGATCGAGAACGCGGAAACCGGCGAGATCAAGCTGTCCGAGCTGAACGTCGAGGTGCCGGCCAGCCGCCGGGCCGAGATCGAGGCGGTCGCGGAGGTGGCCCCGGATGCGCTGCGCACCGCGTTCCCGTTGGTGAGCGGCGGAAAGACGGTGTCGGAGGACGCGCTTGAGCTGCTGCTGAACAACTATTGGCGGCCGACGCTGTCGATCATCGGCGGCGAAGGACTTCCGAAGCCCGCCGAGGCAGGCAACGTGCTGCGGCAGAGCACCACGCTCACGCTCAGCTTCCGCCTGCCGCCGACCGCGGTCGCGGACGACGCGCTGGCGGCGATCAAGCGCGTGCTCACCACGGACGTTCCGTACGGCGCGAAGGTCACCATCGCCGACGGCCAGCAGGCCGAGAACGGCTGGAACGCGCCGGAGGAAGCCGCGTGGCTGACCGACGCGCTGCGCCGGGTCGACGACGAGGTGTTCGGCCGTCCGCACCGCGCCACGGGCATGGGCGGGACGATCCCGTTCATGGGCATGCTCGGCGAGAAGTACCCGGAGGCGCAGTTCCTGGTCACCGGCGCGTGCGGGGCGGATTCGAACATCCACGTGCCGGACGAGTGGCTGAACCTGGACTACGCCCAGCAGGTCACCGAAGCGGTGGCGCACGTGCTGGACGCGCACGCCCGCAGCTGACCCGGCGAACGCCCCAATGTGGCATTGGGTGCATCTCACGCACCCAATGCCACATTGGGTGCGTCACATGCACCCAATGCCACATTGGGGTGTGCTTTAGGCCAGCTTGGCGAGGGCGTCGGCGATGCGGGTCTGCTCGGGCGCGAACCGCTGGTACGAGAACGGCGTCTCGTTGTTCCACGGGATCAGCTTGCCCGCCTTCACCGCGGGCAATTGCTGCCAGGTCGGGACGCCGCCGAGCCCGTCCGGGCCGAGCGACAGCGAACCGCCGCGCGAGTCGTACATGATCACGTCGGCCGAGTATTTGCCGACGTTCTCCCAGCTCACCTGTTCGTAGTAGCCGCCCTGGCTCTCGTCGGGCTTCTCCGGCAGGACGAACTGCATCCCCTTGTCCTGGTAGTGCTTCGAGGTCGCGAACTTCGCCGGATTGGCCACGTACACCGTGTCCTTCTGCGCGGACAGCAGCACGACCTTCAGCCCGGCCGTCTTCTTCACCGCGTCGGCGAACTTGGCGTCCGCAGCCTCGTACTTTTCCTTGGCCTGCTGGATCTCCGGCGTCGCGACGTTCGCACCGAGCGCCTTGGCCAGCGCCTCGAACTTCGCGATCCCCTGCGGCATCGAGATGTCCTGCAGTCCGATGCCGACACTCGGCGCGGCCTTGTCCACCTTGTCCGCCAAGGTGTCTGGCACGTACCACATCTGCTGCTTCAGGTAGATCACGCTGACCAGCAGTTGCGGGTTCAGCGAGACGAACTTGTCGAAGTTGAACTCGTTCCAGACGTTGCCCAGCGAGGTCACCGATTTCAGGTCGACGCCGCCCGCCTGCGGATCGGTCTTGCCGTCCGGGAGCTTCGACGGGCCGAAGATGCCCACCGATTTCACCCCGAAGTCCCACAGCGCGGCCGCCGCGGTCACCTGTGCGACGATCCGTTCGGGACGCTTGCCGTCGAGCTTGCGGCCGCGGTCGTCGGTGAAGGACCACGTCGCGCCGTCGCCGGCAGCGGGCTGGTCGTCTTTGTACCCGCAGGCGCTCAGCAGGCCGAGGGTGCCCGCGGCGGCGGTGCCTGCGAGAAAGCCGCGGCGGGACAGCCGCGCCGGTGAGAGGGTCATCGGAACTCCGGAGGATCGGGTGAGGTACCGCCTGAGGTTAGCCTTGCCTTAGGGTTAACGCCATGGTCCTGCTTGGGGAGCGCGTCACATCCCGGCGCTGGGGCGTCCGCGCGACAGTCCTGGTCGCGGCGCTCGTCGCACTCGTCGCGGTGGTGGTGCTGTCCATCGCCTTCGGCTCCAACCGGTTGCCGCTCGGCAGCGTGTGGCACGCCTTGTTCTCCTACAGCGGCACGTTCTCCGACGTCGTCATCCGCGACGACCGGCTGCCGCGGACGCTGCTCGGCCTCGCCGTCGGCGTCGGGCTCGGGCTGGCCGGCGCGCTGCTGCAGGCGATCACCCGCAACCCGGTCGCCGACCCCGGCCTGCTCGGCATCAACCACGGCGCGGCGGTAGCGATCGTCCTGGGCGGCGCGGTGTTCTCGGTGTCTTCGCCGCAGCAACTGGTGTGGTTCGCGTTTTTCGGCGCGCTGGCCGGAACGGTCCTGGTCACGGTGATCGGCGGGTCGGTGAGCCCGCTGCGGCTGGTGCTCGCGGGCGTCGCGGTCCAGGCCGTGTTCGTCGGGATCAACCAGGGCATGCAGATGATCAACACGCACAGCCTCGACCAGATGCGGTACTGGCTCGTCGGCTCGCTGGTGAACCGGAACCTCGGCAGTCTGGCGGGACTGCTGCCGTTCTTCCTGGCCGCGCTGGTGGTCGCGGGAGTGCTCGCCCGGCCGCTCAACGCGGTCGCGCTCGGCGACGACAGCGCGCGCGGCCTCGGCGCGAACCCGGCGCTGACCCGCGCGGTCGGCATGATCGCGGTCGGCCTGCTCTCCGCGACGGCGACCGCGGCGTGCGGACCCATCGCGTTCGTCGGGCTGATGATCCCGCACGTCGTGCGCGCGCTGGTCGGCCAGGACGAACGGTGGGTGCTGCCGTTGTCCGCGCTGCTCGGGCCGGTGCTGCTGCTCGGCTGCGACGTGCTCGGGCGGCTGCTCGGCGGGAATGGCGAAATCCAGGTGGGCCTGATGACGGACGTGATCGGCGGCGTCGCCTTCGTGATCGTGGCGCGGCGGCTGAAGGCGGTGCGGCGATGAGGACGTGGCTGGTCGTCGGTTTGCTGGCGCTGGTGGCGGCGGTGCTTCTGGTGCTCGCCGTGGGCACCGGCGATTACGAGATGTCGCCGCTCGAAGTCCTGCGCACGCTCGCCGGATCCGGCACGAAGGCGCAGTACCTGGTGGTCACCGGTCGCCTGCCGCGCGCGTTGGTGGCGATCTTCGTCGGCGTCGCGCTCGCGCTGGCAGGGACGGTTTTCCAGACGGTGACCCGGAATCCGCTCGGCAGCCCGGACATCATCGGCTTCACCACCGGCTCGGCGACTGGCGGGATCATGATGATCCTGCTGTTCGGCGCGGGCCCCGGCCTGGTGTCGGTCGGCGCGGTCGCGGGCGGCCTGCTCACCGCGTTGCTGGTCACCGCGCTGTGCGCCCCGCACGGTTTGCTCAGCTCACGGCTGGTGCTGCTGGGCATCGCGGTGAGCGCGGTGCTGGCCGGGGTGAACGGTTATCTGCTGGTGCAAGCGAAACTCGAAGCCGCGGCACAGGCGGTCGGCTGGCTGACCGGTGATCTTGCTGGCCGCGACTGGAACTACTTCATCCCGCTGTGCCTGGCCGTCGTGGTGCTCGCGCCGTTCATCTTCGTGCACCAGCCCGCGCTGCGAATGCTGGAAATGGGCGACGACGCGGCGGTCGCCGTCGGGGTCGCGGTGCCACGAGTGCGCGCGGTGGTGCTGTTGGCCGCAGTGGCTTTGGCCGCTTCCGCGACCGCCGCGGCCGGGCCGATCCCGTTCGTCGCCCTTGCCGCGCCGCAACTCGCTCGCCGCCTGACCCGTCGACCAGGCCCGAACCTGCTCGCCTCCGCGGCGATGGGCGCGGTGCTGGTGCTGGCGGCGGACTTCGTGGGCCAGCGGGTGCTGGACGCTTCGCTGCTGCCGGTGGGCGTCGTCGCGGCCGCGTTGGGCGGCGGGTATCTGTTGTGGCTGTTGACAGTTTCCCGGCGCCGCCAGACCGCGTGATCAAGCCATCCGGGTCAGTTCCACCGAAACATCCAAAGTGGACTGGCTGGCCCCGGTGAAGATCCCCTTCAGCGGAGCCACATCCGCGTAATCCCGGCCGGTCGCGACCCACACGTGCCGCGGCCCGACCGGGATCGCGTTCGTCGGATCGTGCGCCCACCAGCCGCCGGTCCACACGTCGACCCAGGCGTGGCTCTCGCCCTCCACCTTCTCGCCGAGCTTGGCCTCCGGTTTGGTGTGCAGGTACCCCGAGCAGTACCGGGCCGGGATGCCGATCGCCCGCAGCATCACCAGCGTGACGTGCGCGAAGTCCTGGCACACGCCCTCGCGCGCCCGCCACGAATCGGTCGCCGTGCTGTGCACGCCGGTGGTGCCCGGCTGGTATTTCAACTGCTCGTTCACCCAGCCGCAGATCGCGAGCACCGCGTCCGCCGGGTCCAATCCCTTGCGCAGCGCTCGGGCCTGTTTGGACAGTTCCTGGTCGTTCGGCGTGTACGGCGTCGGCGTCAAATACTCCGTGCGCTGATCGCGGACGGTCTCGCTCTGCAGGTCCTTCCACGTCGCCGAACGCACCGGTTCGGCTTCGTCGGCGGTCTCCACCACCGACGTCGCGAGCACGGTGAACTCGGTGTGCGGCGCGTGCAGGTCGAACGAGGTGACGTCGGTGCCCCAGTAATCGGTGTAGCGATAAGCCCGGGTGGCTGGCGAGGTTTCGATGCGGGTGGCCAAAGTGGTCTGCCGCCGGTCCGAGCGCGGGGTGAGCCGGGCTTCGTTGTACGACTGGGTGGCCGGCGTCGCGTACCGGTAGCCGGTCCGGTGCGTCACCCGCAATTGCCAGGTCACAGGGACACCTCCGCACCGCTCCACGCCACCCACGGCGACGTGTGGAAGTACTGCATGGACACCGCTTCCCCGATTTCCTTGATCGCTTCCTGCAATCCGCGCAGCCGGCGCGGCAGGTCGTCCAGCAGTGCCGCGGGGTGGAGGAATTCCAGCTCGCTGCGGGCGCGGCCGAGCAGCCGGACGGCCTCGGACTTTTCGTTGCCCCGAGCGTTGATTCCCGGATCGAGCTGGCGTAAACAATCCTCCGCCTGGCGCAACGCGTGGAAGACCGAACGCGGGAACAACGTGTCCCGGAGCAGGAATTGCACCACGCGCGCCGCGTCGAGTGCGCCGCGATTGGTGCGCAGATAGGTGTCCTGCGCACCCGCTGAGCGAAGCACGGTCATCCACCCCGGCGACGACGCGCGGTCGGAAACCCGCGAAAGCAGCAGCCGCACCACCATGTCCGCACGTTCAACCGATCGGCCGAGCACCAGGAACAGCCAGCCGTCGTCGCGGCTCATCGTGGAATCGGCGAGCCCGGCGAACATCGCCGCCCGTTCCTCCACAAAGGACAAGAAGGCGTGCGGTCCGGCGCGGCGGGCGTAACGCTGCCGGTCGGGCACCGCGTTCCAGGTCGCATTCAGGCATTCCCACAGCTCGGTCGAAACGACCTCGCGCGCGCCGCGGGTGTTCTCGCGCGCGGAGTTGATCGAACCGACGATGGACGACGGATTGTCCTTCGCGTAGGCGACCAGTTCGGTCAGCTTCCACACGTCGAGCGCGTCACCCGCGTCGAACGGGATGCCGAGCACGGCGAGCAGCTGACGGCTGACGTGGTCCGGATCGACGCTCGCGTCTTCCAGCAGCTGATGCACCGAAACGTTCAGGATGCGGGAGGTGTCGTCGGCGCGTTCGACGTAACGGCCGATCCAGTACAGCGACTCCGCGTTGCGGGCCAGCATCATGGATTTCCCTCCCTCAGCTCTGCTGTTGCTGTTGTTGCTGCTGCGACGTGGACAGTTCCGGGCCCTGTTCCGCGGCGACACCGTCCACAACGGACACGTCACCGAGCGCGGGACGGTCGAGTTCCTGCTCGGAGGTCGAGGACCGCGAAGCGAGCACCCAGGTGTCCTTCGAACCGCCGCCCTGCGACGAGTTCACCACGAGGCTGCCCTCGGGCAGTGCGACCCGGGTGAGCCCGCCGGGCAGCACGAAGATCTCCTTGCCGTCGTTGACCGCGAACGGCCGCAGGTCCACGTGTCGCGGCGCGAGTCGGTCGTCCACCTTGGACGGAACGGTCGACAGCTGCACCACCGGCTGCGCGATCCAGCCGCGCCGGTTCGCGCGCACCTTTCGGCGCAACGCGTCGAGCTCCTTTTTGGACGCGTCCGGTCCGAAGACGATGCCGTATCCGCCGGAGCCCTCGACCGGTTTGATCACCAATTCGTCGGCGTGCTGCATGACGTGGTCGAACTCGTCCGGCAGCCAGCACCGGAAAGTGTCCACATTGGGCAGGATGGGTTTCTCGTTCAGGTAGTAGCGCACCATTTCCGGCACGTAGGTGTAGACGAGCTTGTCGTCGCCGACGCCGTTGCCGACCGCGTTCGCCACCACCACGTTGCCCGCGCGAGCCGCGTTGAGGATGCCCGCGACGCCCAGCACCGAATCCGGCCGGTGGTGCACCGGGTCGAGGAACTCGTCGTCGATCCGCCGGTAGATGACGTCGACCTGGCGTTCGCCCTCGGTGGTGCGCAGGTAGACCACGTTGTCGCGGCAGAACATGTCGCGGCCCTCGACCAGCTCGACGCCCATCAGCCGGGCGAGCAGCGAATGCTCGAAGTAGGCCGAGTTGTAGACGCCGGGGGTGAGCACGACGACCATCGGGTCGGCGACGTTCGGCGCGGCCGCCGCTCGCAGTGCGCGAAGCAGATGTGACGCGTAGTCACCGACCGGCCGGACCCGGTGTCGCGCGAACAGGTCCGGGAACACGCGCGCCATCGTGCGCCGGTTCTCCATCACGTAGGACACGCCGGACGGGTTGCGGAGATTGTCCTCCAGGACGCGAAACGTGCCCTCTTCGTCGCGGACGAGGTCGACGCCGGAGACGTGGATCCGCACGCCGTTGGGCGGTTTGATCCCGTATGCCTCGCGGTGGAAGTGCTCGCACGAGGTGATCAGCCTGCGCGGCAGGACGCCGTCGCGCAGGATCTGCCGGTCGCCGTAGACGTCGGCGAGGAACGCCTCCAGCGCCCGGACACGCTGTGTCACGCCGCGTTCGAGCCGGGACCATTCGGTCGCCTGGATGACGCGGGGCACGAGGTCGAGCGGAAACGGCCGTTCCTGGCCGGACAGCGAGAACGTGATCCCCTGGTCCACCATCGCCCGGTCGAGCGCCTGCGAGCGATTGGTGAGGTCGCTGGCGTCGAGCGCGGCGATCGAGCCGTACAGCGCGCGATACGGGCCGCGAACCGTGCCGTCGGGCGCGAACATCTCGTCGTACGCGCCGGCGTGCGGCCGCTCCGGGGCGAGGTAGCCGTCGAACTGCGCGCCGGGCCGGGCCGCGCGGCGGCCTTTCACCGTTCGCGCACGTCGTCCGGCTGGCGGCAGCCGGGGACCGGGGTTGCTGTTCATGGGAGACATCCTGACTTACCGCGCCGAGCGGCCGTGACACCCGTCTTCCGGCAAGTCCTGTGCGAAACTTCCCCGTGACGCACCAGTGCTGTGCATACCCGCTTCCGAGTGGCAATATGCCAGCTCTCAGCCCTTGAGAACTACGAGGAGTGACGAAGTGGCCCGAGGACAGCAAATGAAGGCACTCGCCCTTCTCCCCGCTTTCGCGCTGGTCGGCATGACGATGGCGTGCGGCGCGGGCGGCAACGGATCTGGCGGCACCGACGCGGGTTCCAGCCAGGCTCCCGGCGGAGCCGAAAGCGCGCCGACCGCGCAGAAGGACGCGGCGCTGGCCGCGATGGTGCCCGCCGACATCAAGGCCGACGGCAAGATCGTGATCGGGCAGGACCAGACCTACCCGCCGAACGAATTCGTCGAGAACGGCAAGGCGACCGGCTTCGACGTCGACCTCGCCACCGCGGTCGGCCAGGTGCTCGGCGTGCAGACGGAGTTCCAGAACTCGGCGTTCGACGGCATCATTCCCGGTATTTCGGCGAAGAAGTACGAAATGGGCATCTCGTCGTTCACGATCAACGCCGAGCGGATGCAGACCGTCGACATGATTTCGTACTACAGCGCGGGCACCTCGCTCGCGGTGCTCAAGGGCAATCCGGACAAAATCTCGGTGGACGACCTGTGCGGCAAGAACGTGGCCGTGCAGAAGGGCACCACGCAGGTCGACGATCTCGGCAAGCGCAACACCGCGTGCACCAAGGCGGGCAAGCAGCCGATCAACATCACCCAGTTCCAGGCGCAGACCGACGTGAACCTGGCGCTGACCGCGAAGCGCGTGCAGGCCGAACTGGCCGACTCGCCGGTCATCGACTACGCGGTGAAGCAGACCAGCGGTCAGCTGGAGTCCGCGGGCGCGCCGTACGACACCGCGCCGTACGGGATCGTGCTCCCGAAGGGCAGCGGCGAATTCGGCAAGGCCGTGCAGGGCGCCGTGCAGAAGCTGATCGACAGCGGAATCTACAAGAAGATCCTGGACAAGTGGGGCTTGTCGGGTTCCGGTGCCATCACCAAGTCGGAGATCAACCCGTCCGCTTCCTGACGAAACTGAGGACTTAGTTACTCGTGTCCACTCCCCCCGGCCCCGCCGATTCCTGGCAGGAGGTCGACACCACCCCGATCAAGGCGGTCCCGGTCCGGCATTACGGACGCTGGATCGCCGGCGTGATCATCGTGTTCGTCGCGTTCATCGTGATCCGCAGCGTCGTCACGAATTCCGCGTTGCAGTGGCCGGTCGTCGGCGAGTACCTCTTCGACAACCGGATTCTCAACGGCCTGCGGAACACGTTGCTGCTCACGGTGCTCTCGATGCTCATCGGCATTGTCGGCGGCGTACTGCTCGCGGTGATGCGCCTGTCGCCGAACCTGCTGATGTCGGGCGCAGCGTCGATCTACATCTGGCTGTTCCGCGGCACGCCGTTGATCGCTCAGCTGGTGATCTGGAACTTCCTGGCGCTGGCGTACCCGAAAATCGGCCTCGGCATCCCGTTCGGGCCGACCTTCATCAGCTGGGACACGAACACGCTGATCAACCAGTTCGTCGCCTCGTTGCTGGGCCTCGGCCTGAACGAGGCGGCGTACATGGCGGAAATCGTCCGCGGCGGCCTCCAGTCCGTCGACAGCGGTCAGCTGGAGGCGTCGTCCGCGCTGGGCATGAGCCGGGGCAAGACCTTGCGCCGGATCATCCTGCCGCAGGCGATGCGGGTGATCATCCCGCCCACCGGCAACGAGACCATCTCGATGTTGAAGACCACGTCGCTGGTCGTCGTCATCGGATACTTCGAGCTGTTCGTGTCGGCGCAGACGATTTATTCGCAGAACTACAAGACAGTGCCGCTGCTGATCGTCGCGGCGACGTGGTATTTGTTCATGACGTCGGTGCTGACGGTCGTGCAGGTTTACATCGAGCGGTATTTCGCCCGCGGCACCTCACGGGCGACCGCACAGAAGAACAAGTGGGGAGCGCGAATGCTGGGCTTCCGCTTCGGCAGTGGCGGCAGCGGATCCGGGGGTAGCGTGCAGTGACTCCCGTCGTTTCCGCGCAAAAGGTGTGCAAGAGCTTCGGCTCGCTCGACGTGCTGAAGGGCATCGACCTGGAAGTGCACGACCGAGAGGTGCTCTGCCTGATCGGCCCGTCCGGTTCCGGCAAGTCCACCCTGCTGCGCTGTATCAATCACCTGGAGAAAATCGACGCGGGCAGGCTGTATGTCGACGGAGTGCTAGTCGGCTACCGCGAACGCGGCGGCAGGCTGCACGAGCTGCGCGACAAGGAAATCGCTGAGCAGCGCAAGAACATCGGCATGGTGTTCCAGCGGTTCAATTTGTTCCCGCACATGACGGCGCTGGAAAACGTCATGGAGGCCCCGGTCCAGGTCCGCCGGGAGCCTCGGGGCCAGGTCCGGGAACGGGCTCTGGAACTGCTGGACCGCGTCGGCCTGGCGGACAAGGCCCGTTCCTACCCCGGCCAGCTTTCGGGCGGCCAGCAGCAACGGGTCGCCATCGCACGAGCGCTGGCGATGCAACCGAAGCTGATGCTCTTCGACGAGCCGACGTCCGCTTTGGACCCGGAGTTGGTGGGCGACGTCCTCGGCGTCATGCGCCAACTGGCCAAGGACGGCATGACGATGGTCGTGGTAACCCACGAAATGCAGTTCGCCCGCGAGGTGGCCGACAAGGTCTTCTTCATGGACGGCGGGGTTGTCGTGGAGTCTGGTTCTCCGGACGAGGTGATCGGGGATCCGAAGCATGAACGGACGAAGTCGTTCTTGGCTCGGGTGCTGAACCCGAACGCTTGAGGTTCGTGGGGCCGCCCGGAGATTCTCCGGGCGGCCCTTTTTATGAGTGGTGTGTGGATTTCAGGTGCTGGATGCCGAAACTGGCGATCTTGGCCGAGACGGGTTGGAAAAATGCGGATTTCCGGTGTCCAGCCGGGCAATCACAGTGAAGAGAAGATCGTCCCGGACTCCGGCTGCCAGTGTGCAGACGCCTTCTCCCTCCCCTCCCTGCGCGTAGCTGACAGCGGGGTGAGCGAAGCTAATGTGCCGTCTTCGCTGCTGGCGTACCGGCTGCTGAGGCCGTCCTTGTTGCCGGGAGCAAGGCCAGCGTTGGCGGTGCCGTACTCGCCGGCGTAGGTCCACGCAACTCTTCCCGCTCTGGTCGCCCTCCATCGCGGCGTTGACGACCTTGGTCCCTAACCCTTCCACCTGTGCCGTGCTTACGGCACGGCAAGGGCCAGACTCAACCTCGGCAGTGGTGGCGATTGGGCGCAGGCACGGCTGGTGCACCGTGCGATGGCAGAGCATTCCCGGCGCTAGATAACGGCGGTGATGGGCAGCTCACCGTCCAGAACGCAGCTCGTTCTCCAACTGCTGCACCTTCTTCGCCATCTCCTGCGGCCCAGCCCCGGCCAAGCTGATCCATCCGGACTTGTCCACCCCGAACAGGATCCGCCCCTCCTCCATATCCGCCCACCCCGGCGGATTCTCGTTGCGCCGCCGCTTCCCGCGACTGTCCCGGACCGCGACGTACAGCCGCCCGAAGTACGTGTGCGGCTTGTCAAGCCACTGCAGTACCTGCTTGGCGTCCCGAACACTCGGACTCGTCCGCCCAGACGGCTGGCTGCCGTTCTTGACCAGGTTGAGGTCCTCGTCGGAACAGTTAAGCGAAAGAACCCGCGCAGCCTGAGCCTCCGGCAGCAGCGCGATGAACTCCCGAACCAACGTATCCGCCGAACACGGCGCGATGTACAACTTCTGGTTCACCGCAACGACAGTCGCCGCGTCCCGGCCGCTCGCGGCGGCACGCACCGTCCGCTCGCCACGATCCGATTTCACCCATGAGTAGTACTCGACACCCGGACGCTGCAGCAAATGCATCGTCTCGACGAACTCGTCGCTGAGCCGTCCACGCTGCATCAGCCCGACATTATGCAGTTCGCGGTCGGTGTCAGCCGCCAGTTGCCGTCTTTCCTCCGGCGAGTACCAGAGAGCGCCGCGAACCAGCGTCGGATGGATGTCGCCGAGGTTCAGGCGTTCCAGCAGCACTTCGAAGGTTTGCAGGCTCAGCTCAACGGGCTTGCGCAGCACCGGCTTTTCCTCCCCTCGCCATTCCGCTAGGCCCCGATAACCGGCGGCGTAGGCCGATTGCCGTCGTAACCCCCGAAAATCGAATCCGGGTCTTCTTCGGCCAGCAGGATTTTGCGCTGATGTTCCTCGTCCTCAGGGCCTTTGCCGCCCTTGCCGCCGCCGCCCATGCCGCCCATCCCGGGCTGACCTTTCGCTCCGGCCGCGCCGGCACCACCCGCGCCAGGCCTCGCTGCACCCGCACTCTCGCCGAGCGCCCCGGCACCAGTACCGCCTCCGACACCCCGCGGTCCGGCACTGCTGCCCGCGCCACCGGAACCGGACCCGCCGGGGCCGAACCCGCCACTGCCACTCCCGCCGGCGGTCGGCCCGAAGCCGCCGCCGAACCCGCTGACCGGACCGAAACCGCCGTTCACCCCGCCCGTCCCAGGATTCCCGCCAACCGGAGACGAGGACGGCGGCTGCCAAGTGGGAGGCGTTGACGGAGGCGGCGTGGGATCAGCCCAAGCCGCCCTGGTGCTGTCATTAGGCGGCGACACGGGCGGAGTCACGACCCCGCCATGCCCGGGCGGCGGTGGCGCCTGCATGCCAGCCGCCCCGGGAGGAGCGGAGTAGGCGCTGGGCCCGCTGCTGTAGCCGCCGCCGTAGTTGTGCGACGAACCGCCACCGGACGAATGGTGGCCAATACCGGAGCCGATCCGCCCGGTCGCGGTCCCGGGAGTCGGCTGATCCGGGGTAATGCCCGTCGAGGACACATCCGGATCGTGCGCGGCCGGATAGTCCATGGGCATGGTCTGGGTTCGGGGATCGGTGCTCAGCTGGTACTGGCCGTAGGCCTCGACGTTCTTCTTGGTCTTGTCGTCGAACTCCGCGGCGGCGATCTCGTCGTCGCTCGCTCCGAGCGAAACGTAGTCCGAGAGCTTCTGGTCGTCAGGCCTGGTCTCCGCGACGGGTACAACAGCGTTCTTCACGTAGTTGAACGCTGCCGACTGCTCCGCGATGGACTTCTGCATCGAGTCCATCTTTTCCGCCGCGATGTGCGACGTGGCGATCAACGGGGCCAGCCCGGCCTTGCCGGTCTCGGCGGCCTGCCCTTTCCAGAAGGAGTTGAGCGCCGCTTGGCTTTCGGTGAGCTTGGCGGCTACCGCGTTATGGATGGATTTGAGGTCGCCGCATCCGCCGCCCATCGCGTCCAGGCCGGTCGTGTCGCCAGGGCTGTGCAGCTGGTTGTAGATGTCATGACCGGTGACCGCCACCTCAACCTGCCTTCAGCCGGGTGATCTCGGCGGCAGCCAGCTTCTCCGCCATGCCGCACGGGTCGGCTACCGCGGGGCTTCCCGACCGCAGCTGAGTATTGACGGTGTAGGTGAGGTCGTCGCGCACCCCTACCGCCAGCGCGCACGAGCCGGTTCCTTCGTCACCCTTGCTGTAGACGACCGACGGATACCCGAGGATCGGCGCGTGCGGCTTGAAAGTGGTCAGCCTCCCTGCTTGGTTCTCCAGGTAGAGGCTGTTGAGACCGCGCTTGTTCCCGGAGAAGAAGCCGGCACTGACGTTGCCGCCGCCTCCGTCGAACGTCCATTGACAGGATTTGCCGACGATCGACTGAGCGACAGAGGTGCCTTTGACCTTGCCGCCCGCCTTCTCCACCTCGGACGTCGGGAGGGCGGAGCAGGGGTCGGCTTCGTACGGGGCGGTGTTGGTCAGCGGCACTGCGACCTTCGGGGCGAGCATGCCTTCTGCCGGTTGGGAACTGGCTGGCGCTGGGGTCGGTTGTCCTCCGGTCGAGCCGCCTCCGCAAGCCGCCAGCAGCAGCGCACCCCCACCGGCGAGCACGAGTTGGCAGACGCGACGAATTCGCATTCAGTCGACCTTTCGGGTTCCGCGCAGCGCGTCGATCGCGGCGTGGTCCTGCTTCACGTAAGCGGTTCGGATGTCTTTGAGGGTTTGGACATAAGAATCCAGGTAGTCGACCGTTCCGCGGAGAAATTCGTTGTACGCGGTGGTCGCGCGATCCGCCGCCTTCGAGTATGCCGTCGTGACGGTGTCCGAACCCGGCTGGCCGAGTTGCGCGAACTGAATCGCGATGGTCCGGGCCCTCGAGTACTCGTTGTCGAGGCTGTCCTCGAGCTGCTGGATCACCTTGTCCATCGCCTCTGGGTTGAATTCCCAGCCGCCGTTGGACGCGGCCGCCGCGAAGTCCGCTTTGGCCTGGCCTGACCCGAGGGCCGCGAAATTCGGCGGAGGTGGTGGTGGCGTGGCCGCGTTGGCTCCCGCGATGAGCCCGGATCCGGGCGGAGGAGCGGTCGGGGCGGTCGAGATGAGCTGGTTCTGGACGCCCTGCAGTCCGCTGTTCGTTCCGTCTGGCATTGTCGTGCCTCCCCGCACGGGCCGCGGCTTCACGGGGGCGGCCTACCCTCTGTTCTTGATCAGCTTCGGCAAGTGACCATAGCAGTCACGCCCACCCCAGGAGGGCGGGTTCCAGCGAGATCGCTCGGACAGTGGATCAATCCAGTAGTCATCCGCAAGCGGCCAGTAACCGAGCGAAGGACCCCCGCGCACTACTCCGCCCGGCCCCTTGCCCATCCGCCGTTGATCCGATTCCCTGAGGGCTGACGATCGTGGGGAGAAGGGGCTCGTGCCGACCGATACGACCTTGCCGCCGCTTGATCCGTTTGCCGGGGTTCCCGACAAGCGGTACGAGGTGAAGGCCGCGGACCTGCTGAAACCTGGCAGCAGCGGCATCCTTCGCTGGAGACGGCAGGCCACCAACGCGCCGATCGTGCTGGTCGAGGACGCCTACATCACCGGGACCCTTGATCTTCGCGCCGCCGACCTCAATTTTCTCTTCCAGTTCGAACGCTGCCGGTTCGAGCATCCGCCGGACGTGCGCGAGGCGACGCTGCTCGGACTCGTTTTCCGGAAATGCTGGCTTCCCGGGTTGAGGGCGCGCAATTTACGCAGCCGGAATGACGTCAGGCTCATTCGCAGCACGGTGGAAATCGCGGCGGACGAATTCGAGCTGGAGACGACTACCGTGCAGCGCGGGGACGATCGTGAGCGCGGGATGCCCAACGCCGCGGTCAATCTCACCGACGCGGTGATCGACGGGTCGGTCGTGCTCACGCGGACCACGATCAGCCATCCGCACGGCAAGGCGATTCAGGGCGATCGCCTGGTGATTACCGGTGCTCTGCTGGCTTATCGCATGGTCGCCAAGGGCGAGGTGCGCCTTCCGGGCATGCGGACCGGCGGTAACGTCAACTTCTCCGGGGCCACGTTCGACAACCCGGATGGCTTCGCGTTCAACGGGAACGGGTTGCACATCGGCGGCAGCCTGCTGTGCGAGGTCGACAACTACGGTCCGGCGAGCGAGCGGAAGCGGTTCTCCGCCAAGGGAGTCCTTTACCTTCCAAGCGCCACTGTGGACAGTGACATCGTCATGCGCGAGGCGCGGCTTCAGGTCGACCAGCGTGGGCCGATCGTCGTGGACGCTTGGAAATCCGGCGATCCGTACCTCGATCCGCGGCCGGCGTTGGTCGCGGATCGGCTCAAGGTGGACGGCAACCTCGAGTTGTCCGACGGGCTCCGGGCGTTCGGCACGCTTCGCATGGTCAACGCGCGCATCGGCGGCTCATTGCGGCTCGCGGGCGCGGAGATCACCATGGTGCGCGGCCGTGCCACGCCGTATTACGACCGGGCGTTGCACCTCGACGGGTCCACGATCGGCGGCGACATCGAGGCGACCAATCTCCGGGTGCCGATCGGGCAGTTGCGGCTCGCGGACGTCACTGTCGGCGGCAACTTCCTCGCCTGGAATTCGATGTTCCTGCACCCGGGACGGGACGTGTTTTCCGCGCGGAGGGCCAAAATCTCCGGGAATTTCCAGCTGACGGACGCCACACTGCAGGGCACGCTGAGGTTGCAGGGGGCGGAAGTCGGCGGCAGCGTGAACATGTTCGGCACGCTGTTAACCGAGCCCGGACAACGGAAATCGAGCAGCTTCTCCCTCGACATCCGTACCGCGCGGATCGGCCGCGACCTGGTGCTGACCGAGGACAAAGACCGCCCGTTCCTCGCTGAGGGCGGCGTGAACCTCGACGGCGCGCAGATCGCGCGAAGGCTCGACATGAACGGCGCGAAGCTCGGATCCCTTGCCCCGCACGATATCGCGCTCGACGCCAGCGACGTCACGGCGGACGAGTTCATTCTGTCTCCTGCCGAAGCGCCGACCGGCTCGGTCCGGCTGCGCAGAGCGCATTGCGGTGCGCTGGCCGACAACGAGGAGATCTGGAATGCCACCGACGGTCTCGAACTCGAGGATTTCCGTTACGACGCGCTGAAACACGGCATCGCGCTCGACGACGACAAAGCGCTGGACCATCGGATCGAGCTGCTGCGCAAGGCAATGCGCGGCTATCGACCAGGGCCGTACGACCAGCTCGCCGCAACCCTGCGTGCGGCCGGAAACGAAGAGCATGCCTCGACGGTCGCCCTGCGAAAGCAGCAGTTCCGTTACGAAGCGCTCGCCAAGGGCTTCAAGTTCTTCGGCCCCGGCGTCCGCGTGTGGAGCTGGCTGCAACGGTCGATGGTCGGCTACGGCTTCCGTCCGGTGCGCGCGCTCGGCTGGCTGTTCACGCTGCTGGTGCTGGGCAGTCTGTGGTTCGGCCTCGGCAAGGACGACTGCGTCAACGACCACACCGGCCGCTACATGACCAGCGGTCCGCGGTGTCTCGTCAACCAGCAGGACTCCGGCCTGCAGTGGAACCCGGTCATCTACACCGCCGACCTGCTGGTGCCGATCGTCGACTTCGGCAACAAGTCGCGTTGGTACATGCACGGCGCGGACAACTGGGTGGCGGCCGGGTTCACCGCGTCCGGCTGGATCCTCGCGACGACGGTCGCGGCGGGCGTGAGCCGGATGCTGCGCCGGGAGTCCTGATCCCATACCCTGGGTATGTGAGTCCTGATGCGACGGGTCAGATCGAGGTCAGCGCCGCTCCGGCGAAGGTGTATGCGCTGGTCAGCGACCCGGGCGCGCTGGCGGGGGCGGCCACCGAGTACTGCGGGCACCGCTGGCTCGGCGGCGCGACCGGCCCGGCGGTCGGCGCGAAATTCCGCGGCAGCAACCGACGCGGCGTGCGCCGGTGGTCCACGACGGTCGTCATCACGGCCGCGGACGCGGGACGCCGGTTCGCCTTCGACGTCAAGCTCGGGCCGATCCCGGTCTCCCGCTGGGAGTACGTGATCGAGCCCGCGGGCGACGGCTGCGTCGTCACCGAGAGCATGTGGGACCAGCGGCCCGGCTGGTTCACCCCACTGACCGTGGTGGCCACCGGGGTCAAGGACCGTTCGGTGACCAACCGTCTCAACATCGAGGAGACGCTCGCGCGGCTGAAGAGCGCGGTCGAGTAGCGCTCATTCCACGAACCGGGACCAGAACTCCACGACGCGGACGTTCGCGGGTTCCTCTCCCAGCGGCTCCCCGCCGAATTCGTGCCGCAGGTAACTGCGCAGGTCCCAGCCGTAATAGACCACGTCGGTCTGGTACACCGACAGCACCGGATACCCGGATTCCCCGGCCGTCGCGGGCAGGTACCGATGTCCGCACACCGGCACGAGCTGCGGCACCGTCGCCAGGTGCCGGCGCGCGACCGCGAGCGCGTTGCACATCGACCTCGGCCGGGCACCCCATTCGGGCAGCCACAGGTCGTTGTTTTCCACGTCGTACAGGACGCCGTCGACCGGCCAGTCCAGGCGTTTGCGCAGCTGGTCCGGGTCGCCGTGGCGCCAATCGGGCCAGCGGTCGCCCACTGGCACCCCCGCGGTGAGGAAAACCCGGTGGTCGTCGGAAAAGGTGAAGCCGAACTGGTCCTCGACGTCGCTCAGTTCGGCGGGCGTGAGGCCAGGCCGCAAGGGCTCGCCGAGATTCTGCTGCAGGATGCGGGCCTCCTCCACGGTGAAGGCTTCGGCCGGCTGAACGTGTGTCATGCCCGAAGCGTACGTAGCGCCGCCCCGCGTCCGCGCGTCCTTTTTCGCCGGAATGAGCTCCCTCGCCGGGGTGAGGTTCTTCTCTCCAGCCGTGGTTGACGGAACACTGCGTGACCGGATGTAGTTCACTCCTCCCGTGACTTCCTCACCGCAAGCCCGGCAAGCCCGCGTGCGCGCGCCCGAGCTGACCGGCGACGTCTGGCTCAACACCGGCGGCAACCGGCTGACTCTGGCGCAACTGCGCGGACGCGTGGTGCTGCTGGACTTCTGGACCAGCGGCTGCATCAACTGCCTGCACGTGCTGGACGAACTGCGTCCGCTGGAACAGGAATTCGCCGACGTGCTGGTCACCGTCGGGGTGCACTCGCCGAAGTTCAGCCGCGAGGGCGAGCGCACGTCGATCGAAGCCGCGGTGCGCCGGTACGAGGTGCACCATCCGGTGGTCAACGACCCGAAGATGGAGCTGTGGTCGCAGTACGCCGTGCGGGCCTGGCCGACGCTGGTCGTCGTCGATCCCGAGGGCTACGTCGTGCACGTCGCGGCCGGGGAAGGCCATGGCGAGGCGCTACGCCGCGTGATCGCCGACCTCGTCGCGAAGCACGAGGCGAAGGGCACCCTCCGCCGCGGCGGCAGCCCGTACGTGCCGGTCGAAGAGCAGCGCACCGAACTGCGTTTCCCCAGCAAGGCCGTGGTGACCGCGGGCGGGCGGATTCTGGTGGCGGACACCGGACATCACTCCATCGTCGAGTTCGCTTCGGACGGCGAGACCGTCATCCGCCGCTTCGGCAGCGGCGTGCGCGGGACGCAGGACGGGCCGTTCGACCTGGCCCAGTTCGCCGAACCGGCCGGAATCGCCTTGCTGCCCAACGAAGTCGCTGAGCGTGCCGGGTATCACGCGGTCGTCGCCGACACCGCCGGGCATCGCCTGCGCGGCCTCGACCTCAACACCGGCGAGGTGAAAACCGTTGCCGGAACCGGGAAACAGTGGCGCGACGGCACCGACACCGGCAAAGCGCTGGACATCGACCTGACCAGTCCCTGGGACGTCACCTGGTGGGCCCCGGCGGGCGGCGTCGTGGTCGCGATGGCCGGAAACCACACGCTGAGCGTGTTCGACCCGGTCTCCGGCGCCATCCGCCGGTTCGCCGGCACCACCGTCGAGGGCCTGCGCGACGGCGACGTGCACGAGGCGTTCTTCGCGCAGACGTCCGGATTCGCCGTGGACGGCCAGAAACTGTGGCTCGTCGACGCGGAAACCTCGGCCCTGCGCTGGATCGAACCGGCGGGCGAATCGTTCGCCGTGCACACCGCGGTCGGCACGGACCTGTTCACCTTCGGCCACGCCGACGGCCCGTCCGACCAGGCGTTGCTGCAGCATCCGCTCGGCCTCGCCGTGCTGCCCGACGGCCGGGTCGCGATCGCCGACACCTACAACGGCGCGATCCGCCGCTACGACCCGTTCACTCGCGACGTCACGACGCTCGCGACCGGGTTCGCCGAACCGCAGGGCCTGGTGCGCCACGATGGCGAGCTGTACGTCGTGGAGTCGGCGGGCAACCGGGTTACCCCGCTCGGGGGCAATGGCCAAGCGACCGCCGTCGCCGGCACGCGGCAAGCCGTGCAGCGTCCGCCGACCGTGCTCGCGCCTGGCGAGATCGAGTTTTCCGTCGTGTTCACCCCGCCACCGGGCGAGAAGCTCGACGAGCGGTACGGGCCTTCGACGCGGCTGGAGATCACCGCGTCGCCGCCGGAACTGCTCGCCGACGGGGCCGGGGTCGGAACTGATCTCGTTCGGCGGATCAAGTTCGCCGAGGGCGCGACCGAAGGTGTCTTGCAGGTAGTGGCGCAGGCCGCGAGCTGCGACGACGGCGGCGAGCACCCGGCGTGCCGGATCACCCGGCAGGACTGGGGCGTTCCGGTGCGGTTCGAGAACGGAGGGGGGAAGGCGCTGAGCCTGATGATGGCGGGCGAGCCGAAGGCTGCGGCAACCGGTCAGTAGCATGGCTGGCGTGCCGGACACGCCGAAGCTCGAGATCCAGATGCTGCACGACCGCGTCCTCGTGCGGTTGTCGCAGGAGGAAGGCGAGCGCCGCAGCAGCGGCGGCATCGTGATTCCCGCCACCGCGCAAGTCGCGCGCAGGCTGGTGTGGGGTGATGTACTGGGTGTCGGCAACAGCGTGCGGAACGTCAAGCAGGGAGACCGGGTGCTGTTCAACCCGGAGGACCAGCTCGAGGTCGAGATCCAGGGCGAGGGCCATCTGGTGATGCGCGAGCGCGACATCCACGCGGTGGCCACGGAGCGGACCGAACACGGCACGGGGCTTTACCTGTAGCTCCCGTACCAGGGGAGGCAGGCGTTGCGTGAAGAAGACCGTTCGTCGGCTTTCGCCGACGACCTGCTGAGCGACGAGCTGCTGAACGACCCCGCCCTGGTCAGCGAATCCGATCTGGCCACGGAGATCTTCGCGGTGGCCGACGCGCCCCCGCCGCCGGACACGCCTTTCCGCCGCTTCCGCAAACGCGTCGGCCGCAGTTTCATGATCGTCGGCTGTCTGCTCGGGCTTTTCGTGCTGCTCTACACCATCGACCTGATGACCAGCGCCGGCGACGTGCCGCGCGGTGTGCAGGTGGCCGGGATCGACGTCGGCGGCCTGTCGTACGCCGAGGCGGAAGCCAAGCTGCACAGCGAACTCCAGCCGCGGCTGACCCGTCCGGTGCCGGTCCACGCCGGAGACGTGACCGCGACGCTCGTGCCCGCGGATTCCGGGCTCGGCCTCGACTGGCCGGGCACGCTCGCCCAGGCCGGGCACCAGCCGTGGAGCCCGGTCACCCGGCTGCTGTCGTTCTTCACCACCCGCGAGGTGGGCGTCGTGACGCGCAGCGACCAGCTCGAGGTGACCGACGCGGTTCAGCAACTCGCGGGCAAGCAGCTCAACCATCCGCTGGTCGAGGGCAGCATCGGGTTCACGCCGAAGGAAAACAACGGGGTCGCCGCGTATGCGGTCGAGCCGCGGCAGGGCCAGGAGCTAACTGACGTCCAGGCCGCGGTGCAATCCGTGGTGGCGGACTGGCTTTCACCCCGCGGGGTCACGGTGAAGATGGCCGTGACCCCGGCGAAAACCACCTCCTCCGATGTCCACCGCTTGCTGGACACCGTGGTCGCGCCCGCGGTCGCCGCGCCGGTCGTGCTGCACGGAGAGGGCAAGGACACCACGCTGCAACCGACGGCCATCGCGTCTTCGTTCCAGTTCCAGCCCAACGGAGGCGGCGGCCTCGAACTGCGGATCGACCAGGAGAAGCTGCGCGCGGCCGTCCAGCCGGACCTGGCGTCCACCGAGGCGGACGGCAAGGACGCACAGATCACCCTCGACTCCGGCGTACCGGCCGTCACCCCGTCCGAGGACGGGCGAAAGATCAACTGGGCCAACACGTTCAAGACCCTCACCGAGGTGCTCGCGAAGCCGGCTGGCCGCGATCTGCCGGTCGCCTACGACCAGAAGCACCCGAACCTGACCACCGACGGCGCGAACGCGCTGGGCGTCAAGGAGGTCATCGGCGAGTACACCACCGGCGGGCTCAGCGGCCCGGCCGCGGCGAACGTCGCCACGCTCGCCGGACGCATCAACGGCGTCGTCGTGAAACCGGGAGAGTCGTTCAGCCTCAACGACTATCGCGGCGGCGGCTACGCGTCCGCGCCGGTCGACGAGGACGGCACCGGCCCGGCGGTCACCGGCGGCGGGCTTTCGCAGCTTTCGTCCACTTTGTACAACGCGGCCTACCTGGCGGGTCTCGGCGACGGCGGCCACGCGGCACACGACCACTTCATCGACCGCTACCCGGCTGGCCGCGACGCGGTGGCCGTGGACAGTTCCGGCAACGCCGTGGACCTCAAGCTGGCCAACAACGATCCGACCGGATTCGCGATCCAGGCGAGCGTCAGCGGCGGCTCGGTCACGGTGAAGATCTGGGGCACCAAGCACTTCCGTGTCGAAGGTCGCAGCGGCGCGCCGTCGAACCAGGTGCCGCCGACGGTGCAGCTGGGGCCTGGTCCGGACGGTCAGTGTCACGCCTCGCCGGGCGCGTCCGGGTTCACCGTCAGCGACACCAGGGTGTTCTACGACCTCGCCAGCGGTGGCGAGGTCCGCGAGGAAAGCCGCAGCACGACGTACTCGCCGCAGCCGATCGTCATTTGCTGAGCCGGGCCGGGGCCTTCGACCGCCAGGACTCGGTGAGCAGCTCCCGCAGCTGCTGCGGATCGACGTGGTCGAGGTGCACGAGGATCGAGCCGTGCCCGTCGTAGTGCGGCGTGGTGAAGAATGCCGGATCGCCCGACGCGAGCAGCGCGGCCTTCTCGTCGAGCCCGACGAACAGCACCAGCCCGCCTTCGGCCTCGGTGCGCAGCCGCGCGTAACCCTTGCCCGCCACCTTCAGCGCGGGCGTGCGGTACCAGGTGGCCACCTCGGTTTCCGGCAGCTCCTCCCGTGCCCACGCGGTCACGTCGTCCCAGGTCATCGTCATGTCGACCATCGTGCCCCCACTTGCCCGCCGACGTCTTGGAGAAACGAGAGCCGGGAAGGACTCCTCGAAGGATCAGATTCCCTCAAGGAGTCCTTCCCGGACGGAACTACGGAGTCGCGGTGATCCGGTCCGCGGGTGGCGGAGCGATGCCCGGATGCGCGCCGAGGTAGGCGATGAACGCGTCCAGGTCCACCGGCCCGCCCGCGAGGTCGGTGCCCTTGGTGAACTCGGTGAACCCGTCCCCGCCGGCGGCGAGGAAGTTGTTCACCGACACCCGGTACTTGGCCGCCGGGTCGACCGCGGTGCCGTTGACCGTGATGTTCGAGACTCGCGAGCCGACCGGAGCGGCCGCCGAATACGTGTAGTGCAGCGACTTCGAGATCTGCAGGATCTTGGTGCCGCCGGACTGGCCCCACTGCTGTTCCAGCACGTTCTTCAGGTTCGCGCCGGTGAGCGTGATCGTCTGCATGATGTTCGAGAACGGCTGCACGGTGAACGCTTCGCCGTAGGTGACGACGCCGTCGCCTTCGCCCGCCGACGACGACTTGTACGTCAGGTCGGCGCGGATGCCGCCCGGGTTCGTCATCGCGATCACGGCGTTGTTGGACTTGGTCGCTTCGAGCTGGGCGTCGGCGATCACGTCGCCGAGCGGCGATTCGCCGGACGGTCCGCCTGCCGCGGGCAGGTCCGCGGTGATGGTGCCGACCTGCTTGTTCGCGATCGGCGCGGCCTTCGTCTTGGCCTCGTCGACGAGCTTCGTCACGGCCGGGTCCGGGGTGACGTCGCGGGTGACGATCTCGTTGTGCGCCTTGGTCTGCGACCGGACCACGTCACGCGTGCGGCGGTCGATCTTCAGGTCCACCACCGACAGCAGCCGGCCGAACGACGCGCCCTGGATCACCGGACGCGGCTGGCCCGCCGGGTCGTTGACGACGCAGTTGTACTGCTGGTGGCTGTGCGCGGTGAAGATCGCGTCGACCTTCGGCGTCACGTTCTTCGCGATGGTCGCGGCGTCGCCGTCCGGCTGGACCTTGCAGTCGTTCGGGCCCGCCCCTGGCAGCGCCTCGTCGCCCTGGTGCAGCAGCACGACCTGGGCCTTCACGCCGAGCCGGTCGAGGATGTTCGCGGTGCGGTTGATCGCCTCGACCTCGTCGCCGAACTTGAGGCCCTTGATGGCTTCCGGCGTCACGACCGACGGCAGGTCCTTGAGCGTCGCGCCGATGACGCCGACCGGGACGCCGCCGGAGTACTGGATGCTGAACGGCAGCAGCGCGGGCAGCCCGTTGTCGAAGTACACATTGGACCCGAGCAGCGGGAAGCGCGCGCCGTCGTAGCTCTTGCGGAACTGGCAGCCGTCGGTCTTGTTGCAGCCGCCGAACTGCATGCGCAGCAGCTCCTGGTAGCCCTCGTCGAACTCGTGGTTGCCCACCACGGACGCCTTCACGCCGAGTTCGTTGAGGAAGTCCATGGTCGGTTCGTCGTGGAACAGCGCCGAGATCACCGGCGACGCGCCGATGTTGTCGCCCGAGGACAGCACCATCGAATTGCGCACCTGCGCCTCGAGCTGCTTGACGTGCGTCGAGAGATAGGCCGCGCCGCCCGCGTCCACCTTGGACCCGTCCGGGAGCGTGATCCGGCCGCTCGACCCGGACGGCGGTTCGAGGTTCCCGTGCAGGTCGTTGAACGCGATGATCCGGACGTCGGCGGTTTGTGCGGCCTCGGCGGGCGCGCTCGTGACGGCCACGGCGGCCAGTGCGGCCGCGGCGGTGGCCGCGAGCCGGGTGAAGAGCTTCATGTTTCCTCCGGTGTTCGCGCCCGCTTGACCCCTGATGCGGACGCCCGGCGAAGCAGTCTGCCCAAATCGGACGGTCCTGACCAGGGCAGAACGGCCGGTGCCGGGTGAAAGTTTCGGTAACGTTCGCCCGCGCCGCGCCGATCTGTGCGTTGGGTGCCGAGGGGGACGAAATGGAATTGCAGCTCGTCGTGCTCACGCTTGCCGTGGTGCTGTTGCTGATCGCCGGCACCGTCTTCGCGGCCTGGCGCTCGGAGCGGGTCGACCGCGACGACGAACCGCCGTCGCGCGAGGGCTGACCGATCGGTCGGCGAGCACTCGGCCATCTGGCCGATCCCGGTCGCGACGGCTCCGGCTCTTCGACCGAAGTGCCGCGCCGGCAAGATCAATAGCGTTCTCGGTATGACGAACGCACAGGTCACCGCCCTGCAGTACGGGTTCATCGGGTTCCTCGCCGTATGGGCGACGATTCTGGTCCCGCAGCTCGTGCTCCAGTTCGCGCGCCACGGCCGCCCGCAACTGCGCGGCCTGGCGACCACGGCGGCGGTCGTGTTCTACGCGTGCATGGCGCTGGCGGTCGTCTTCCTTCCGCTGCCCGGCCCGCACAGCAGGCGGCTGGAGCAGACGGTGCAGCTGCAGCCGTTCCAGTGGATCGCGGACATCCACACCGAACTGGTGAAACACGGTCTGTCGGCGGCGGACTGGTTCACCACCCAGACCTTCCAGCAGGCCGCGATGAACGTGCTGTTGTTCGTCCCGCTCGGCTTCTTCGCCAGGGTGCTGTGGCGGCGTGGTCTGGTGGGCGCGCTGGCGATCGGCTTCGCGGCCTCACTGGCCGTCGAGATCACCCAGCTCACGGCGAACTTCGGGACCGCGCCGTTCGTCTACCGGATTTTCGACGTCGACGACCTCATGACCAACACGTTCGGATCCGGTCTCGGCTGGCTGGCCGGCGCGCTGCTGCTCGCTCTCCGGCCGATCTCTTCAACCCTCCGCGTGGAGCCTGCCCGGAGCGAGCGGATCGATCTCGCCGAGACGCGCTAACCGCGCTCGTCTCGCGATCGCGGCTTGGCGCGCCGCGCGGCGGTCTTCCAGGATCACGATCAACGAGGCTATGGCGATGATCAGTGCTACCAGGCCGAGCACTAGCCACAGTTGCATGTGCTCTCCTCATCGACGCCGTTGTGCGAGAGATCACACAGGCTACCGAGCCCGGCGCCGGGTTGGCTACCCCGCGTTCGAAGGTCGTGCGGAGAACCAGTCCCGGTCAGCGGTGACCCAGCGCTCGAACCTCAGCCCGGCTTGGTCGAGCGCGGGGCCGAGGGGAAAGTTTTCGCAGGTGAAGGACTGTTTCCAGGTCTGGCCGCCGAGGGCGTAGACGACGGTGGCGCAGAGCCGGTCGCCGTCCCGCCGGACGCCTTCCAGCGCGATGCGCACCTCGCCCAGCCGGCCACCGGAGCCGTCGGCGACCTGATCGAACCAGGCGGGCGGATGCCACTCGACCAGCAGCTGTCCGTCCGCGGTCAGATGTCGCCGCGCCGCCGTCAGCAGCGCCTGCCGATCCGGCCCGTTGACCAGATGGCTGCCGAGCACGACGACCGGGAACCGCCGGTCCAGCCGAAGCTCGTCGATCCGCGCGCAGACGGTCTCCGCGCCGGCGACGTGCGCGAGCATCTCCGCCGATTCGTCGACCGCGACCACCGGATGTCCGAGCGCGAGCAGCGGATGCGTCACGCGGCCCGATCCGCAGCCGAGTTCAAGCACCGCCGCACCCGCCGGGATCGCACCGTGGATCACCTCCGGCTCGCCGGCGGCGGGCAGTTGCAGATAAAGGTCGACCGGGCAGCCGTCAGGCGTCACGCTCATACCGTCCAGCGTGCCGGGAAACTGGACCTATGCCCGCCAAACCCACCAAGGCCGAACAAGCCGCCGCGCACGGGACCACCATCCCGGACGTCCTGGCCCCCAACCTGAACGTGCTGTTCTGCGGCATCAACCCCGGCCTCTACTCCGGCGCGCTCGGCCTGCACTTCGCCCGTCCCGGCAACCGCTTCTGGCCCGCTCTGCACGCCAGCGGCTTCACCTCGCGCCTGCTGGACCCGAGCGAACAGGACGAACTCCTCGACCTCGGCCTGGGCATCACCAACGTCGTGGCCAGGACCACCGCCCGCGCCGACGAGCTCACCGACGACGAACTTCGCGAGGGCGGGCAGATCCTGACCAAGAAAGTCGAGAAGTACCGCCCGCGCTGGCTGGCAGTGGTGGGAATCACCGCCTACCGCGTCGCGTTCGGCGATCGCCGCGCCGCCGTCGGGCCGCAGGATCGGACAATTGGGACAACGAAGGTCTGGCTGCTGCCCAATCCGAGCGGATTGAACGCCCATTGGACCCCGAAAACGCTCGCCGAGGAGTTCGGTCGACTGCGCGCACGGGCGGTCATCGGAGATTCACCCGAGCAGTTAAACCCTCAGTAGAGCTAACCCGCCTGGGCGGCCCCTCGCTGCGCCGTCCGCCCGCATTTCACGGCCACTTTTCTACTCACAGTTTGCTGCGACCACCCGTTACGGCCATGAGGGGGAAACCGCGTCACAAGCCGCTCTCGGCGGAGTCGAACCAGGGACAAGGTGTCGTTCCCGGCCGGTTCCGGCAGGGGGACCGGCGGGCACGCCGAGGGGGCGTGCCGGTCACCGGGAGCGACCGAGATGGACGGAGGCCCGAGATGCGTGGCATCGAGCCCCACCGAACGCCCATGTCGGCCGGTCAGCCAGCCGGCGGTCGAAGCCTGGGAGTCGCGGTCGTCGACCCGATCCCGATTTTCCGCGAGGGCATCGCGGCGATGGTGCACCGCACGCTGGGCCTGCACTGGTCCGGCCAGGCGGCGAGCCACCACGCGGCGATGCAGTTGTGCGAGCAGGTCCGTCCGGACGTCGTGATCCTCGACTCCGCGCTCGACCCCAACTGCCACCTCGCGAAGCTGCTCAACGCGGGCGATCCGGCACTCGTGCTGGTCACCCTCGTGCGCGACACGAACCGCACCCAGCAGTACCTCGCCGCCGCCATCGGGGCGGGCGCGCACGCCATCGTTCCGCGCGCGGTCGATTCGCGGCGGCTCGCCGAGGCGGTCCGGCGCGCGCACCACGACCGGCGCTACATCGACCCGGCGCTGTCCGCGCTCACCGCGCGGCCCAAGCGCGAGCCGTCGCCAAGAGCCGCTCCGGTCGACGGTCACCTCGTGCAGCCCAAGGGCGCCATGCCGCTTTCCCGGCGCGAGTACCAGGTTTTGCAGCTCGTCGCCGAAGGGCTGGAGAACTCGGGGATCGCGAAGCTGCTCTTCCTGTCCGTGGAAACCGTGCGGACCCACGTGAAGAGCATTCTGCGCAAGCTTTCCGCCCGCGACCGGACACACGCGGTGACCATCGCGTTCCGCAGCGGCATCCTGGTCCCTCAGCTTGACGACAGCGCCGGCCCCGCGGCCGTGCAGGAGGCCGTGGCGCGCAGCACCCGGTGAGCCCGGCCCCCTGGTCGACCCGTCATTCCGAGCGAATATCCACCCCTGGAAGGGCGGATTCGCTTGCTCTGGTTACTGGTAGGTAATATCCTGATGTTACCGGCGAGTAAGGGAACCAGTGCCCGGCCGGAAAGCCGAACACGACACGGAGTGACGACATGGGCCACTACAAGAGCAACGTCCGAGACCTGGAGTTCAACCTCTTCGAGGTGCTCGGCGTGCAGGAACGGCTCGGGAAGGGCGTACTCGCCGAATCGGACGAGGAGACCGCCCGCGGCGTGCTGTCGGAGCTGAACAACCTCGCCACCGGCCCGCTCGCCGAGTCCTACGCCGACGCGGACCGCAACCCGCCGGTGTATGACCCCAAGACGTTCAGCGTGACGATTCCCGACTCGTTCAAGAAGAGCTACCAGGCGCTCGTCGACGGCGAATGGTGGCGGCTCGGCCTCACCAACGAGCTTGGCGGCTTCGGCCTGCCTCCGACGGTGCAGTGGGCCGCGGCCGAGCTGATCCTCGGCGCGAACGCCCCGCTGTTCATGTACCTGGCGGGTCCGAACTTCGCCATGATCGTGGACAAGAACGGCACCGAAGAGCAGAAGCACTGGGCTCAGCTGATGATCGACCGCGGCTGGGGAGCCACCATGGTCCTCACCGAGCCGGACGCCGGTTCGGACGTCGGCGCGGGCCGCACCAAGGCGGTCAAGCAGGAGGACGGCTCCTGGCACATCGACGGCGTGAAGCGGTTCATCACCTCGGCCGAGAACGACATGGTCGAGAACATCATGCACCTGGTGCTGGCCCGTCCCGAGGGTCCCGGCATCGAGACCAAGCCGGGCACCAAGGGCCTGTCGCTGTTCCTGGTCCCGAAGTTCCACTTCGACTCGAAGACCGGCGAGCTCGGCGAGCGCAACGGCGCCTACGTCACCAACATCGAGCACAAGATGGGCATCAAGGTGTCCACCACGTGCGAGCTGACCTTCGGCCAGCACGGCACCCCGGCCAAGGGCTGGCTGCTCGGCGAGGTGCACGACGGCATCGCGCAGATGTTCCAGGTCATCGAGTACGCCCGGATGATGGTCGGCACCAAGGCGATCGCCACGCTGTCCACCGGCTACCTGAACGCGCTTGAGTACGCCAAGGAGCGCGTGCAGGGCGCTGACCTGCCGAACATGCTGAACAAGGCCGCGCCGCGCGTCACGATCACGCACCACCCCGACGTGCGTCGTTCGCTGATGCTGCAGAAGGCGTACGCCGAGGGCCTGCGCGCGATCTACCTGTACACCGCGTCGTTCCAGGACCAGCTGTGGACCGGCGAGGGCGACGAAGCCGCGCTGAAGCTGGCGCACGGCGTCAACGACCTGCTGCTGCCGATCGTCAAGGGCGTCGGCTCCGAGCGCGCCACCGAGCAGCTCGTGCAGTCGCTGCAGACGCTGGGCGGTTCCGGCTTCCTCCAGGACTACCCGATCGAACAGTACATCCGCGACGCGAAGATCGACTCGCTCTACGAGGGCACCACGGCGATCCAGTCGCTGGACTTCTTCTTCCGCAAGATCGTCCGGGACAAGGGTCAGGCGCTCGCGTTCGTCGCGGGCGAGATCACCAAGTTCATCGAGTCTGAGGCGGGCAACGGCCGGCTCAAGAACGAGCGCGCGCTGCTCAAGCAGGCGCTCGAGGACACCCAGGGCATGCTGGGCTCGCTGATCGGCTACCTGACCTCGTCGCAGGAAGACCCGCAGAACATCAACAAGGTCGGCCAGCACACCGTGCGGCTGCTGATGTCGGTGGGCGACCTGCTGGTCGGCTGGAAGCTGCTGCAGGGAGCCGAGGTCGCGCTGGCCAAGCTCGACAACGGCGCGTCGGCCAAGGACAAGCCGTTCTACGAGGGCAAGCTGGCGGTGGCGTCGTTCTTCGCGAAGAGCGTGCTGCCGGAGCTGACCTCGCGCCGCGCCATCGTGGAGGCCGCGGACAACGCGCTCATGGAGATCGACGAAGCCGCGTTCTGATCGCACTCGCTGGAAAAATGCCCCGCTCCGCACCCGGACCGGGGCATTTTTCCTGCTTCCGGTAGCGGTGCGGGCGGACGGGCGGTAAGCCGGGTTTGGCGCCTCGGGTTCCGGGCTAAACCGGTCGGGCCCGATCCTCTCGGCAGAAGGAGTTTCGCCATGGCGGTTTCCGGCATCATCAGCGCGGTCGTGATCGGCCTGATCCTCGGCCTGCTCGGCAAGCTGGTCGCCCCTGGAAAGCAAGCGATCCCGATCTGGCTGACGATCATCGTCGGCATCGTCGCCGCGTTCGTCGGCACCGCGATCGCCCGCGGGATCGGCTACGCCGACACCAAGGGCATCGACTGGCTGGAGATCATCACCCAGGTCGTGCTGGCCGCGATCGGCGTGACGCTCGCCGCCAGCCTGTGGGGCAAGCGGCAGGTCAAGAGCTAGCTCAGTCGTTCAGCTCCGGCTCGAGCAGGCTCATCAGGTACATGTCGTGGTACTTGCCGTCAGGCCCGCGATGGCATTCGCGGTGCCTGCCGTCCTCCACGAACCCGACCTTGCGGTAGACGTGCCGGGCGCGCTCGTTCTCGGCGACCACCCAGAGCGCGATCAGGTGCAGCCGCATCACGTTGAACCCGTAGCGGCACATGAGTTTCAACGCCTCGGTGCCGTATCCGCCGTCCCAGTGGTCGGTCTCGCCGATGTAGATGTCCAGTTCGGCGCGACCGACCTCTGGGCTTGCGTCACGCAGGTCGACGACACCGATCAGTTTTCCGGCCTCGATCGATTCGATGCCGAGCACGACGTTTTCGTAGGTGTTCGCCGGTCGTTCCTCGCCCCGCTTGCGCAACTGGGCGAGGGAGCGCGGGTAGTCGCTGGTCATGTACTGGCCCACCGCCGGATCATGGATCCACCGGTAGATCGATTCGGCGTCCGACGGTTCGATCGCCCGCAGCCGCACCAGCTTCCCCGTGAGCATCCGCGCTCCCCCTCATTCTCGTTTCAGCACAAGGAAATCCGTGACGCCGACCAGTCCGAGGAACTGCCGCACCCCGGGCGGCATCGGCCGGCGCGACTCATCATGCACGAGTTCCGGATCGCGCACGCGGTATTTACGGCCGCGCGTGATCACCTCCGCTTCGCCCGCGGCGCGGACGTTGCGGACCCAGTCGGCGTCCGGTCCGTAGGTGAGCGCGACGACGAATCCGTCGTCGGTGCGGAAGATGTTGAGCGGGGTGCGGAATTCGCGGCCGGACTTCCGGCCGCGGTGCACGACCACCCCGAATCCGGGCAGTTTGTCGGCGAAGGGTTTCGTGACCCGGTTGGTGACCACGCGGTTGAACCGGGCGAGACGTTCGGGCAGCACCATGCCCTCGAGCCTAATCCAACGAGCGTGGAATTTCCTGCCGGAGACGCGCTGTGCACCTGAGCGGGCGGGTCTGGTGGGATGGGCCCGCACGTGGACACGAGGTGGGGAGCGGGGATGGCGCAGGACTGGCCGATGGGGCAGGAACCGCACGCGGCGGTGCTCGTCGCCCGGGGGCTGATCGAGCGGCCCGAGGAGCTGGATCACGTGCTGCTCGACGACGAGGAAGGCTGGTTCGTCAGCGACGGCACGGAGTTCGGCGAAGACCCGGAACTCGACGAAGAGCAGTTCGCCACGATGTGCCTCCACGACGTCGTCGAGCTGTTGCCGCAGCTGACCGCGCTGGCCAAGCTGCCAGCCGGGATGGGTGCGGAGTGGGACGCGGGCAACGGGACCTGGGTGCTGATTTCGCCGCTCGTGCCGAGCGATGACGACGAGGCCCGCGCGTACCGGGAGGCGCGCGCCGCTGCTTGGCCGCACGCCGGATCGCCGATGGAAGAGGTGAACCTCAGCCTGGGGTTGATGCAGATCGGCACCGCGGCGGACGCACCGGCGCGCAGTGTGCGTTACGTCAGCCGGGAAGAAGACGGCACGTGGATGTTCGTCGGCTTCGAGGTGCCGGATCCCGACGAGCAGACCGACGTCGAGGTTGACACCCTGGAGCTCGGGCACGTGGCGCAGCTGTACCCGGACGTCGTCGAGTTGCTGGACGCGGAACCGGGCGAGGTGTTCTTCCGCGAGGCTCCGGATGCCGAGTGGTTGCAGGTAATCGACGACGGGGAGTGAACATGTCCGAGGAATGGCCGCTGCGACAGGACCCGGAATCCCCGGTGATCATCGCGCACGACCTGGTGGATCATCCGGAGAAGCTGGCCTTCGTCGTCCTTGACGATGACGACGACTGGTTCATCAGCGACGGCGCCGAGTTCGAAGAGGACATGGAGGTCAACCGCCAGCTGTTCGGCGCGACGGCCCTGCGCGAGGCGGTGACCCTGCTGCCGCACCTGGTCGCGCTGGCCGACGTGCCGCCGGGGATGGCCGCGGACTGGGACCCGGACCGCCGTACCTGGCTGCTCAGTTCGGTGTCGGATTCCGATGACCTGGACGAGGATCTCGTGCACCGGGAGGCCCGGATCGCAGCCTGGACGCACCCCGGTTCGCCGGTGGAGGAAGTCCAGCTGAGCACCGGATTGACCGAAATCGGAACGACCGCGGACGCGCCGGCGCGGGCGGTCCGCCAAGTGGTCCGCGAGCAGGACGGCACGTGGCTGTTCGTCGGCTTCGAGGTTCCCGAAGCGGAGGATTTCGAGGTGGAGGGCCTGGAACTGGAACACGTCGTGCAGCTGTACCCGGACGTCGCGTCGACCCTGCTCGCCGCGCCGGGCCAGGTGTTCGACCGGGCGGAGCCGGGCGCGCCGTGGGAATTGGTGGAAGGCTGACGTCCTATGTGGACTGTCTGAAATCGCAGACGCTTTCCCGTTGTCGTCGGTTGGGCGGCCGAGGCCGGATCAGTTCTACTGTGCCGACCCGCTCGCGCCGCGGGCCGCCGATTTCGGGAGGTAACCGTCAATGACGACGAAGTCCGGGGATGGTTTGAGCCGCCGGTTGAACGGCAGGCACATCCGGTTCATCGCCTTGGGCTCGGCGATCGGCACCGGATTGTTCTACGGCTCCTCGGACACGATCGCCAAGGCCGGGCCGTCGGTGTTGCTCGCGTATCTCATTGGCGGCGCGGCGATTTTCTTCGTGCTGCGCGCTTTGGGCGAGATGGCCGTCAACGATCCCGCGCCCGGTTCTTTCGGCGAATACGCCCGGAAGCACCTGGGTCCCTTGGCTGGGTTTCTTACCGGCTGGACGTATGCGTTCGAGATGGTGATCGTCTGCGTCGCCGATGTCACGGCTTTGGCTGTGTATATGGGATTCTGGTTCCCCGACGTGCCACGCTGGATCTGGGTGGTGCTGACGATCCTGGTCATCGCCGCCGCGAACCTGGTGAGCGTACGGGTCTACGGTGAGCTGGAATTCTGGTTCACTCTGGTCAAGGTCGTCGCCATCGTCGCGATGATCCTCGGCGGTGCCGCAATCCTGATCTTCGGCCTCGGCGCCAATTCCGGCGGTGTCGCCAACCTGTGGTCCCACGGCGGCTGGTTCCCCAACGGCATCAGCGGTTTCATCGCGTCGTTCGCGTTGGTGATGTTCGCCTTCGGCGGCACGGAGATTCTGGGCCTCACCGCAGCCGAATCCGAAGACCCGCGCACCGCCATGCCCAAGGCGGTCAATACGGTCCCGGTTCGGGTGCTGCTTTTCTACGTGGCGACGCTGGCGATCATCATGATGCTGAACCCGTGGAACACGATCAGCACCTCCGGAAGCCCCTTCGTCCAAATCTTCGCCGGCCTGGGATTGCATTCCGCCGCAACAGTTTTGAACATCGTCGTGGTCACCGCCGCGTTGTCCGCGATCAACAGCGACATCTTCGGCGCCGGACGGATGATCTACGGCCTGGCTCGACGTGGCCAGGCTCCCGCGATCATGGCCCGGGTTACGCGTAACGGCATCCCGTGGATGACCGTCCTCGTCGTCGCCGCGGCCCTGAGCCTCGCTGTCGTTCTGAACTACCTGTTGCCGGACAGCGCTTTCCTGCTGATCGCGTCGGTGGGCACGTTCGCGACGGTGTGGGTGTGGTTCATGATCCTGCTTACCCACTACCGCTCCCGCCGCGGTTCGTCCGCTGCGGATTTGGCGTTCCCGGTGCCGTTCTGGCCGGTGGGTCAGGTTTTGACGATGGTGTTCATGGTGTTCATCTTCGTGGTGATGGCGTTCGCCGAGGACACCCGCCTGGCGCTGGTGGTCGGAGTGGTGTGGCTGGTGGTGTTGTGCGGGTTGTTTTGGTTCCACCGAAGGGCAACGCCGTCTGCTCCGAAGGAAGACGCGATGTCCGAGGCGGGGTAGTACGGGCAACACTAAGTCCGGCTGCGAGGTCGTACTTAACCAGTGGGGCAACGCCAAGTGTGCCCACGACAGCACTGCGTAGTTCGCGTTCGTCGGAATTGTGTGTGGTTGCAGCTAGGATGGGGGCATGGCGACTAGCGAAGCCCCGGATCCGGGTGCTCCTCGTGAAGAGGCTCGCCGCCTCCTCGAGGCGGTTCCTGACGAACGGGTATCCGCTGCGTTGGCGGCGCTTCGGCAACTGGCGGAGGTGCCACCAGGCGCTGAACCGCCACGTCGCCGGTTTCGCACGGTAGGTGTGTTCGAAGGCGAACATGATCTCGGCCGACGTGCCAAGGAAGTGGCCCGTCGAGAGCTTGGCGGCGGATCGGGCAAGTCGGCGTGATCCTGGTCGACACTGGAGTCGTGGTCGCCATGGGCAACCGGCGCGATGACGACCATGAACGCTGTACCGAACTTCTGGCTTCGACTCTGGAGCCACTAGTCCTGCCGGAGTCGCTGCTCGTGGAGATTGGCTACATGCTTGGTTCGCGTGCTGGCGCCTCAGCGGAAGCCGATTTTCTTCGCGACGTCGCGGATGGTCTCTACACCGTCGAGTCCATGATGCTCGCCGATATCGCGCGGGCAGCCGACCTGGTGGAGAAGTACGCTGATCTCCCGTTGGGCACCGCCGATGCGTGCGTCATCGCGCTGGCCGAGCGTCTTGGCATCACGCGGGTGGCCACCCTCGATACGCGTCATTTCTCGATTGTCAAGCCAAGGCATATTTCCTCGTTCACCTTGTTGCCTTCCTAGCGCTTCCGGCAGAGGCACGACGCGAGAAGGCCGCTGCGACGACCGTGTCGGATGAATTGTGATCTGCGCGGCGGAACGTCCAGCTTGGCTCGCGCGATTGCAGCTACATGGCAGGACGGAAGGCGGCCGCTCGCTATCTCGTGGGAGGAGACGAGCGGCTTCTCAAGAGGTATCGGAGCCTGCTTCGGCGGCTCGACCTACTGGAACGTGGGGTGAGAGCTCACTTGGCGACGTACCAAGTCTCTCAGGGGAAGAACAAACTCAAGTCACCCCTCGTCGCCGAGAGCAGGCGCGTGGGGTTGCACCACGAAGCAGGAACCCTGATCAAGGCGTTCGAAAATCTGCCTGAGCATGTGTGGCGGCGAGACGAACTCCTCACGCGGGCGGAACGGTGCCGCACCAAGCTCAATGAGTCGCCGATCGCGACTCCGACCCAGAGCAGACGCGGCTCCGTGCGTCACACGCCTGACTTTGCTGAGGGGCGAATGAGCGACACGAGTTGCCGTGCGGACGGTCGCCTGCGAACTGACGGCCAAACCTCCCGGAACACAGAGGGACACGGCGTCGGCAAGGGCAGGCGCAGGTATGTCCGGATCGTCAGCGGCGGCCTGCCTACGCTTGGTCGACGTTAGTCCGCGGGCTCCCCCTCTCCGAGGGCTCAGGCTTGGACGTCGATCAGTTAATGGCACCCGAGAAGTGAAAAGCGCGGATAAAAAAAGCCCCAGGTCTAAAGTGGACAACCACTGACCTGGGGCTTCTCTATGAGAGCGGATGACGGGAATCGAACCCGCGTATTCAGCTTGGGAAGCTGATGTTCTACCATTGAACTACATCCGCAGTGCTCCGCCAGCATACACAACCACGGCACCCCCATGTCCAGCGGGCCACGCCTTGACGCCCGCCCGGCAAAGTGACAACACTTGTTGTCGACCCACGGTGCGGAGGTGCGCGATGGACGACCCCGAGATGTCTCCCGAGATGTTCCGCCAAGGCGGGTTCCGCCTGGCAGCCCGGACCCGAGGTGCCACCGCGGACGAAGCGCAGCTCAACCGGCTCCGGACCTTCGCGCAGCAGGAAGACGCCCTGGCCGACGCGGTCGTCGAGTGGCTGCATCGGGAACCGCACAATCAAAGCCGAGTCGACCGGGCGCTCGCCGGGGAGCAAGCGCCGCCGGAACTGAAGCAGTTCGTCGAGCAGGTCGAAGCCACCCCGTACTGGGTCGACCAGGAACGGCTCCTCCGCGGCGCGAAGGCGATCACTCGCGCCGGGTTGCTTGGGCTCTTCCCGCTTGGCGACATGTCGCTCATGGGCGGCTACCTGGCCTCGCGCGCGACGAAATCGCTGGTCGGCACTGGGGAAATCGAGCATCGGGCACCGCGGCGGCTGGTGGAGACCGCGGCTTGGTGGATTGACGTCACCACGCCGGGGGCGCTCCAAAAACACGGCACGGGGTACCAAGCAGCGCTGAGGATCCGGCTCGTGCACGCGCACGTCCGGCGTGCGATGAACAACCGGCCGGACTGGGATTACGACCGGTGGGACCGGCCGGTCAACCAGGTCCAGACCGCGGGCACGCTTCTCCTCTTCTCGCTCGTCTACGTCTTCGGCACCCAGCTGCTCGGCCTCCGCTACACCGCCCGCGAGAAGGCCGACATCCTGCATCTTTGGCGCTATGTCGGCTGGCTGATGGGCGTCGCCGACGAACTGCTGCCCGCCGATGAGGACGACGCTTGGCGGCTGCTCTGGATGCTCGCCGCCACCGAGTTCATCCCCGACGACGACTCCAAACGGCTCGCCCGCGCCCTCGTCGACACGCACGCCGCGATCGGCGAGGGGCGCGGGGCCGCCGGGAAGGTGCTCGCGCAGGTGAACGTCGGCGTGCACTCCGCGATCAGCCGACTCGTGCTCGGCCGCGACAACGCCGACTTTCTCGGGCTGCCGGACAACCCGGTCGCGCAGGCCGCGGTGCTCGCCGCGGCGGGGGTGAATTACGCGGCCGAGACGGTCCGGCAGCTCGTCCCCGGCGCGACTGCGCTGCAGGAAGCACTCGGCGCGTTCGGGCGGCGGCGGTATCTCAAGCGGATGGACGCGGTGTTCGGACGGAGGGGTGCCCCGGCCGCGCCTGCCCGCCCGATAGGCTGCATCCGTGCTGCTCAGTGACCGTGACCTCCGCAAAGAGCTCGACGCCGACCGCCTCGGCATCGACCCCTTCGACCCTGCCATGGTCCAGCCGTCCAGCATCGACGTCCGGCTCGACCGTTACTTCCGGGTCTTCGACAACAGCAAATACACCCACATCGACCCGCAGCTGCAGCAGGACGAGCTGACCTCGCTGGTCGAAAAAGAGGGCGACGAGCCGTTCGTGCTGCACCCCGGCGAGTTCGTGCTCGGGTCCACGTTCGAGCAGGTCCGGCTCGCCGACGACCTCGCCGGACGGCTCGAGGGCAAATCCTCGCTCGGCCGCCTCGGGCTGCTCACCCACTCCACCGCGGGCTTCATCGACCCCGGCTTCTCCGGGCACATCACGCTCGAGCTGTCGAACGTCGCGAACCTGCCGATCACGCTGTGGCCCGGGATGAAAATCGGTCAGCTGTGCATTTTCCGGCTGTCCAGCTCGGCGGAATTCCCGTACGGCTCCAGCGAGGCCGGCTCCCGCTACCAGGGGCAGCGCGGGCCGACACCGAGCCGCGCGTACAAGAACTTCCACCGCGTCGACACCTGGCGCTAGCCCACTCGCGAGACCGGGGACGCCCAGTCGATCCGGTGCTCCCACATGAACCGGTTCGGGTCGTCGGTGGCCGGTTTGCGCATCGCGCGCGTGATGAAGAAGTCCCGCAGCACCCGGCCGACCGGGCCGGGAGCCTTGGCGTCGCCGTTGCGTTTGCCTTGGGCCACAACGGCTTCCACCCGTTCGCGGCGCAACGCCTCGAAGGTGGTCAACGCGGCCGCCGGGTCGGAGACGTCGCGCAGGCACATCGCGAGCGTCACCGCGTCCTCGATCGCCATCGCCGCGCCCTGACCGGCCGCCGGTGACGTCGCGTGCGCGGCGTCGCCGATGAGGCCGATCCGGCCGCGATGCCACACCGGGACTGTCGGGAAGTCGTACGTCGCCCATGGTTCGTAGATGTTTTCGCTGGCCTCGATGATCGCGGTGGCTGGAGTGCGGTCCGGGCGGACCAGGTCGAGCAGTCGTTCGCGCCAACTGGGGCCGCGCATCGAGGCGAGGTCGGATTCGGTCGGCTCGCTGGCGTGCGGCACGTTCGCGAACCACCAGACCGCGCCGTCCGGGGCGAGCACGTGCGCGAAGAACGCCTTGCGGCCGAACACCATGTGCATGATGCCCGGTTCGTCGTCGAGGTCGAGGCCGCGCGCGAAACCGCCGGTGTTGAGCAGCGGCACGTACCGCGGCGACGGGGCGGAGGGATCCAGGATCCGGCGGACTGTCGACCGCAGCCCGTCCGCGCCGATCAGCAGGTCGCCTTCGGATTTTGTGCCGTCGGCGAAGGACGCGGTGACGCCGTCCGCCGTCTGTTTCGCGTCCGTCAGTCGCTTGCCGAACTCCGTGCGCACGCCGCGTCTGACTGCTTCGTCGCGCAGCGCCACGTAGAGATCGGAGCGCAGGACGGTCTGGCTCACGGTGCCGTCCGGCAGCGCCCCGCCGAGCGGGAACTCGCTGAGCTTGCGGCCGTTGCCGAGCCCGAGCGTCATCCGCGGAGTGTCGAAGCCCAGGTCTTTGACCAGCGGTTTCAGTCCTAACGGCGTCAGCGCGTCGAGGCCGTTCACCGCGAGCGTCAGGAACGCGCCGACGCCTTCCGCGCTGCGGTCGTAAGCCTCGTACAGGACCGGTTCGTGCCCCACCTCGTGCAGCGCGATCGCGGTGATCGCCCCCGCGATACCCCCGCCCGCGATCAGGATCCGTGCCATGGTTCACCCCTTCGAATATCTTGGAAAGTAATTCGTTCTATCGAACTAAATAGTTCGCTAGACTCCCGGGCATGTCAAGCGAACGCGAGGATCTGGTCGCTGAGCTGCTGCTTCGCTCCCGGGTGCTGTCGACCGAGACGGTCATGTTCCACACCGCGCTCGCCGAGCAGAATGGGCTTTCGCCGGTCGAGAGCAAGGTCACCGACTACCTCGCCCGGCTCGGTCCGCTCACTCCGAAGGAGCTGGCCGAGTACGCCGGGCTCGCGCCCGCGTCCGTCACCGCGCTGGTCGACCGGCTCGAGCGCAAGGGTGTCGTCAACCGGATGCCGCATCCGGACGACCGGCGGAAGGTCCTCGTCCGCGTCGACCCGGCGAACGTCGAGCGCGTCGCTCCGCTGTGGGACTACATCATCGCGGCGATGAAGTCGATCGCGGCCGGCTACTCCGATGAGCAACTCCAAACGGTGATCGGCTTCCTCGATCAGGCAGCGGCGATCACCCACGAGTCAACCGTGCGTCTCACTGATCGCTCAGCGGAGTGAGGTAATCCCACTGCCGGGTAGGAAATCGCCGCGACGTCACCGGATGGTGGAAAACTTGCGCGCATGGTTTCGGCCGGGAAACGTCTGCTCTTAGTCCTCGGCCTGGTGGCCACTCCGCTGACCCCCGCCGCGCCGGCGGCGCTTGCCGGGCCAGGGCAGGAACTGCGGGTCACGGCGGTCGCCGAACCGCATCGGGTGCACGCCGGCGACCAAGTGACGTTCACGGTGAGCGTGACGAACCCGGCTGCTGCCCCGGCGTCCGATGTGGACGTCGTGGACGAGCGGAACCCGCAGTGCGGCAAGAAGATCGGAACTTTGGCTCCGGGTGCCAGCACGCGTTATCAATGCACGTTCGCCGCGCCGGAGAAGGGATTCGTCGCCGCGGTCAAGGCGACGGGCGTGGGCTCCGGCGGGGAGAAGCTGTCGGCCTCGGCGGGCAGCAACGTCGATGTCCTCCGTCCGGCCGTGACGTTGAGTCAACAGGTCGACAAACCGGCTTACCGCGCTGGCGATCAGGCGACCTTCACGCTCAAGACCACCAACTCCGGCGACGTCCCGCTGCACGACGTGACCATTGCCGACCCAGCGGTCCCCTCGTGCGCACGCCCCATCGGATCCCTCGCGCCGGGACAATCGGTGGTGGGCACCTGCACGGCAACCGTGCCGCTGCCAGACGGAGCCCGCGCCACCGTGAAGGGCATCGATCCGCTGGGCAAGGTCGTCAGCTCGACCGCGGACGCGAAAGTCCCCCTCATCACGCCTGCGCTGTCCGTCTCGAAAGCCGCTGTTCCGCCGGTGGTGCACGGCGGGGACCAGATCACCTGGAAGGTGACCGTACGCAACACCGGCGACAGTCCGCTCAACCCAGTCGACGTCACTGACGACGCGACTCCGGAGTGCTCGCGGTCTTTCGGTGTACTCACGCCTGGCACCGAGCAGAGCTACTCCTGCACCGCGAAACCCGCGTTCACCACCACAAACAGCGTCACCGCCACGGGCACGGACGCGACCGGTCGACCGGTCACGGCCAAGTCCTCGGCCACCGTCACGGTGATCCATCCGGCCTTGGCGGTCACCGCTGCCGTCTCCCCCGCGCAGGTGCGCGAAGGGGACCGCGTCACCTTCACCATCACCGTGCGCAACACCGGTGATGTGCCGCTCGACGAGGTCGCGGTGGCCGACGAGAGCGTGCCCGGTTGTGTCCGCAAGTTCGGCACATTGGCGCCCAATGCAGTCGAGACGTACAAGTGCGAACAGTTAGCCCCGGCGGACGACGTGACGAATGCCGTTGTCGTGACTGGCAAAGATCAGCTCGGCACGACACAGCGTGCAACCGCGGAGGCGCGGGTCGACGTGGTTCATCCGACACTGGAGGCCACCGTCGCAGCGGTGCCTGCGCAGGTGCGTGAGGGGGACCGAGTCACCTTCACAGTCACGGTAAGCAACACCGGCGACGCCGAGTTCCATGACGTCGCCGTGGCAGACGACCGGATTGCGGAATGCGCGCGAACTCTCGGAACTGTTGCCGCCCAAGGAAAGCAGACCTTCACCTGCACCACGGTCGCCGGAACGCAGGGCTTCACGAACGATCTGACCGTCACCGGCACCGACCCGACCGGCCGACCCGTCACGGCAAAGGCGAGCGCGTCGTTCACCGTGCAGCACCCGGCGGTCAGCTTGACCGCGACTGTCCAAGGTGGACCATTCCGCGAAAATGACGCCGTGGCGGTGCACGTGATCGTGGCGAACACCGGCGACGTGCCGCTCACCGGACTGGCCGTCACGACGATGGCTCGCGCCGAAGGCTGCGCACAGCAACACGACACGCTCGCTCCTGGAACCAACTGGACGTTCGACTGCACCACCACCGCACCGGGTGCCGACGTGACCGAAGCACTGCAGGTCACCGCGAAAGCGCCGGTCGGAGCACCGGTGACGGCGGCGACCGAGGCGGCGATCGACGTGATCCACCCGCTCGTCACGCTCGCGCAGAGCGTGACGCCGACCGTCGTGCGCCCGGGCGAGCCCGCGACGTTCACCCTGACCGTCAGCAACGCCGGGGACACCGAACTCCACGACATCCAGGTCGCGGACCCCGCCGTCCCGGAATGCGCGAAGCGGCTGGGAACTCTTGCCCCGCAAGCCAAGCAGACCTATACCTGCACCCGGCCCGCGACTGACGACCTCACCAGCGAAGCGACCGTCACCGGCACCGACCCGTCCGGCCGCCCGGTCACCGCGAGCGCGAGCGCGCACGTCGACGTCATCCACCCCGCTGTCGAGCTCACCCAGACTGTCACGCCGACGCAGGTGCGCGAGGGGGACCAAGTCACCTTCACCGTCACCGTGCGCAACAGCGGAGACGTCCCGCTGACCAAATTGTCCATTGTGGACGAAAAGACCCCCGGCTGCGCCCGCGACTTCCCCACCCTGGCCGCAGGCGAAGAACAGCACTACACCTGCACCGCCAAAGCCGGGCATGACGGCTACTCGAACACCGCGAAGGTGACCGCCGCAGACCCGATCGGCGGCACGGTAACCGCCACGGCGGACGCCGCGTTCACCGTGGTGCACCCGGGATTGTCATTGACGAAGATCGTCCACGGCGGCCCCTTCCGCGCCGGCGACCAGGTCACCTTCACCATCACCGCGACCAACACCGGCGACGCCCCGCTGACCGCCGTCAAGGTCACCGACCAGGGCCCGTGCGCGAAAGCCCTCGACACACTCGCCCCGAAAGCGAACAAAGCCTACGACTGCACCATCCCCGCCCCAGCCGACGACGCGGTCAGCACCGCGCACGTGACCGGCACCCCGCCGGTCGGCCCGCCGCTCACCGCGTCCGCCGACGCGCACATCGACGTGATCCATCCCGCGCTCACCGTGATGACCTCGGCGAACCCGACCGTCGCGCGGGCCGGCGACACCCTCACCGTGACGGTCTCCGTCACCAACACCGGCGACGTCCCGCTCACCGCGGTGACCAGCGCCGATCCTGTCTGCCCGAAGAAGTTCGACCGCCTCGAAGCCGGTGCCGCGCAGAGCTACCAGTGCACCGTGAAGGCCAAACCGGACGACTTCGCCGTCCTCGCCACCCTGACCGGCACCGACCCGACGAACCGCCCGGTCACCGCGTCCGGCTCAGCGAAGATCGACGTCATCCACCCGGAAATCGCGATCATGAAGGACGCCCAGCCGTACGAGGTGCGCCAAGGCGACAAGGTCACCTTCTCGCTGCTGGTCCGCAACGTCGGCGACGTCCCGCTGACCGCGGTGTCCGTCGTGGACGATCGCACCCCGGCTTGCGCGCACCAGATCCCGAGCCTGGCACCGGACGCCCAGATCGAGTACCAGTGCTCGATCACCGCAGGAGCGGCCGGGTTCACGAACACCGCGACGGTGACCGGCACCGACCCGACCCAGCGAACGGTGAGCGCTTCCGCCCAGGCGTCGTTCAGGGTGAAGAAGCCCGCGTTGGCCGTCGCCAAACACGCCACCGGCAGCGCGTATCGAACCGACGATGCGGTGCCGTTCGAGGTCGTGCTGACCAACACCGGTGACCAGCCGCTGCACGACGTCCGGGTGGCCGACGGCCCCGCCTGCGGGCACGCATTCGCCGAGTTGCCGGTCGGCGGAACCCAGCGCTACCAGTGCGTCGCTCCCGCCGCGACGGCCGCCGCCCTGGCAACCGCGACCGCGGCCGCCCCTTGGGGCCCGCCGGTCACCGCGACCGGAAAACCGGACTTCGCGGTGCTTCATCCGGCGTTGGACCTGCGTCGCGAGCACCTGGAGCAGCCGATCCGGCCGGGTGATCCGGTGACGTACGTGAGCACCCTGCGCAACACCGGCGACGCACTCTTGCACGAGGTGACCGTTCGCGACGCGGATCCGGCCTGCTCGTTCACCGTCACCCAGCTGGCCCCTGGCGAACAGGTCACCCGAGCCTGCACGCTTTCGGCTCGCGCGGACGCCACCACGACCACCACCGCGACCGGGACTGACCAGACCGGACGACCGGTCACCAAGGAAGCCACCACGACGACGAAGGTGAGCCCTTGAGGAAGGCAAAAGAAAAGGCAGCGAAGAACATCTCTCCCTGCCGTATTTAACTTATAACGCATTGGGGGGCTTGCCGCAAGACCCGGGTGGTCCCGCAGAATCTCCAGCCGAACAGGCTGCCGCTCGAGGGCGAACGAAAGCCGGGAACGACCACAGACGGGGGAAACGAACGAATGGGCAGCTACGTGCTCGGTCTCCAGCAGATCGACCGGGAGCAGGTCGCGATCGTCGGAGGCAAGGGCGCGCATCTGGGCGAACTCGCGCGGATCGACGGGGTCCGCGTGCCGCCCGGTTTTTGCGTGACGACCGAAGCGTTCGAGCGGATCATCGAGAACGCGCCGGAACTGGCCGGCCCGCTGGAGCGGCTGGCGAAGCTGAACCCGGACGACCGGGACGCGATCAGCGAGGGCAGCGCGGAGGTCCGGCAGGCGCTGGAAGCGATCGTCATTCCGGACGATCTGGCGGCGGAGATCACCGACGCGCTGGTGGCGGGACGCGCCTACGCGGTCCGGTCGAGCGCGACCGCGGAGGACCTTCCGGGTGCGTCCTTCGCCGGTCAGCAGGACACCTACCTCAATGTCCTTGGCGCGGAAGCGGTCCTGCGGCACATCAGCCGGTGCTGGGCGTCGCTGTTCACCGAACGCGCGGTGACCTATCGGCTGCGCAACGGCTTCGACCACCGGAAAGTCCACATGGCCGTGGTCGTGCAGCAGATGGTTTTCCCGCAGGCTGCCGGGGTGCTCTTCACCGCCGACCCGGTGACGTCCAACCGGAAGACCGCCGTCGTGGAGGCCAGCTTCGGCCTCGGCGAGGCACTGGTTTCCGGCCTGGTCAACGCCGACAACTACCAGGTGCGCGACGGCGCGATCGTCGACAAGGCGATCTCCGCCAAGCAGCGGGCCATCCTTGCCGTCGAGGGCGGCGGCACCGAAGAGCAAGCGATTGACGCGGACCAGCAGGAGCAGGCCGCGCTGACCGACGACCAGGTCCTCCGGCTCGTGGAACTCGGCCGCACGATCGAGGCGCGTTTCGGCGGCCCGCAGGACATCGAATGGTGCCTGGCCGACGGCGAATTCCAGATCGTCCAGAGCCGCCCGATCACCACGCTGTTCCCGATTCCGGAAGCCGTCGACGAGAAAAACCACGTCTATCTCTCCGTCGGCCACCAGCAGATGATGACCGACGCGATGAAGCCGCTGGGCCTTTCGGTCTGGCAGCTGACGACGCCGCGCCCGATGGCCGAGGCGGGCGGGCGGCTGTTCGCGGATGCCACCGCACTCCTGTCCGTTCCCAAGAGCCGCACCAGTTTCCTTGCTGTGGTGGGGAAATCCGACCCACTGATGGGTGACGCGCTGGAGACCGTCCTTTCCCGCGAGGGCTTCATCCAAATGGCAGACGACGACGGACCCGGCGAGCAGATCCCCGGGGCCGCGCCGGCCACCATCGAAACCGATCCGGCCGTCGTCACCGAACTGATCCAGCACAGCGAGGCTTCCATTGCCACGCTGCAACGCGAGATCGCGGCGAAGTCCGGCAGCGAACTGCTCGACTTCATCTTCGAGGACATCGAGGAAATGCGCCGGATCCTCTTCGATCCGCGCAGCCATCAGGTATTCACCGCGGCGATGCAGGCGTCCTGGTGGCTAAACGATCACCTGCAAGAGTGGCTCGGCGAAAAGAACGTCGCCGACACGCTTACCCAGTCCGTCCCGCACAACATCACCTCGGAGATGGGGCTGGCGCTCCTCGACGTCGCGGACGTGCTCCGGACCCGTCCCGAGGTCATCGCGTTCCTCCAGGACGTCGAGGACAACGGGTTCCTGGCCGAGTTGCCCGAACTGGCCGGCGGGGAGGAAGCGCGCGCCGCGATCCAGGGGTACCTCGACAAGTACGGCATGCGCTGCGTCGGCGAGATCGACATCACCCGGCCGCGGTGGAGCGAACAGCCGGTCGCGTTGGTGCCGATGTTGTTGTCCAACATCAAAAACTTCGAGCCGGGAGCCGGGCAGCGCCGCTTCGAACAAGGCCGCCGGGAAGCGTTGGACAAGGCGCAGGAGGTCCTGGAACGGCTGCGCGCCTTGCCGGACGGCGAGGCGAAGGCCGAGGAAACCGAGCGGATGATCGAGCGCGTCCGCACGTTCACCGGATACCGGGAGTACCCGAAGTACGGCATGGTCAGCCGCTACTTCGTGTACAAGGAAGCTCTGCTGGGCGAGGCCGAGCGCTTGGTGCGGGCCGGCGTGCTCGACGAGCCGGAGGACCTCTTTTTCTTGCGATTGCAGGAATTCCGAGACCTCGTGCGGACGCACGAGGCCGACCGCGAGCTGATCCAGCAGCGCAAGGAAGCGTTCCGGACCTACGAATCGCTGACGCCGCCTCGCGTGCTCACGTCGGACGGCGAGGCTGTTTCCGGCAGCTACCGCCGCGACGACCTGCCCGAAGGCGCGCTGGGCGGGCTGCCGGTGTCCGCCGGGACCATCGAGGGTCGCGCCCGCGTCATCCTGGATCTCGCCGAAGCCGACCTCGAACCGGGCGACATCCTCGTCACGGCATACACGGATCCGAGCTGGTCACCGCTGTTCGTCGCGATCACCGGCCTGGTGACCGAGGTCGGCGGCCAGATGACGCACGGCGCGGTGATCGCGCGGGAGTACGGCCTGCCCGCGGTCGTCGGGGTGCAGAACGCCACTCGGCTGATCAAGGACGGACAGCGGATCCGCGTCAACGGGACGGACGGGTACGTCGAGGTTCTCGACGCCAGCCTCGGCGAAATGTCCGATTGATTGCCTCGCGGACGACCACCCGTCCGGGGCTCGTGTCGTCTGATTTCTGGCGATGGTGCTCGCTAGTGGGTCTCCGGCCACTGCGCCATTTGGAGGTAACCATCGTAATCAGTTCGTGATAGTTTCCGCGGCTGTGTCCTCCATTAGTGTGCGCGTCCGGGTCGTGAGTGTGACTCTCAGTGTTCTCTTCGGGGGTCTCGGAGCAGCCGGCGGGACGTTCGCGCTGCGCTCTGGGCACCTCGACACACTGAGCGTTGCCGTCCCGGAGACTCGTGACGACGGGGTGTCCGCGGGTGCGTTGCGGCCGTTCGCGGTGTCGCCGGCGTCTTCCGCGTCGGCGACACCCAGCAGCAGCGCGCCCGCGACCACAGCGCCGCCGACGACCTCGGCCACGCCCGCGCCGCCTCCGCCGCCGCCTGCGGAGTCCAAAGAGGACACTCCGACGAGCAGCAGCGCGAAGCCGTCGCCGAAGCCGCGCAGCGCGCCGACGCTGGCGGGCCAGGTCGTCGCGCTGGTCAACGACGAACGGGACAAGGCGGGCTGCGATCCGGTCGCCGAGGAAGCACACCTCGACAAAGCCGCGCAGGGGCACAGCGACGACATGTCCGAGCGCGACTATTTCTCCCACGACACCCCGGAAGGCGAGAGCTTCGCCGACCGCATCACCGCCGCGGGATACCCGAAACCGGGCGCGGAGAACATCGCGAAGGGCGCGACCAGCGCGGACCAGGTGATGCAGATGTGGATGAACTCCAGCGGGCACCGCAAGAACATCCTCAACTGCTCGCTGAAGAAGCTGGGCGTCGGCGTCACGACGGACGGCTGGTACTGGACGCAGGACTTCGGCTACTGATTCGGCCGCGGCGGTAGGCCGTAACGGGCCAGCACTGTCGCGCGCAGTTGCGGGTCCGTGCGCGGCACCGGCTCGATGAACACCTCCGAGACGTCCGGGAACCGCTCGCTCAATTCGTTCGCCAGCCGTACGCAGGCGTATTCCAGGTCGGCGGCGCGCAGTGCGTCGTCGAAGTCCACGCGGGCGCACACGAGGACGTGATCGGTGCCCATCAGCATGGTCTGCAGATCCACCAAGGCGTCGATTTCCGGCGCGGCCCCGAGGTGATCCCGGATGCCGCGGACCAGGCGCGGATCCGCTTGCCTGCCGACCAGCAGACCGCGGTTCGTGCTGCCGAGCAGGTACGCGACGCACGCGAGCAGCACGCCGATGAGGATCGACGCGATGCCGTCCCACACGTCCGAGCCGGTCAGCTGGTGCAGCCCGATCCCGGCGAACGCGAGCAGCAGGCCGACCAGTGCCGCGGAGTCCTCGAACAGCACCGTCTTGGGCGCCGGGTCGTCGATCATCCGCAGGTAAGCGAAGAACGGCCGCTGCTCGGCTTTCGCGTCGCGACGGACCTGGCGGACCGCCTGCGCCCACGACACCGATTCGAGCACGAAAGCCAGCGCCAGCACGATGTAGCCGACGATCGGTTTCGTCTGCTCCGCGCCTTCGCCGAAAACGGTGGTAAATCCTTCGTACAGCGCGAAGACCGCACCGGAAGCGAAGATCGACACCGCGGCGAGCAGCGACCAGAAGTACCGTTCCTTGCCGTACCCGAACGGATGGCGGCGATCGGCCGGCCGCTCGGACCGTTTCAAAGCGGTGAGCAGCAGCACCTCGGTGATGGTGTCGGCGACCGAATGCGCGGCCTCGGACAGCATCGCGCCCGATCCGGTGATGATGCCCGCGACAAGCTTCAGTATCGCGATCGCCAGGTTCACTCCACCGGCCAGCACCACGGTGAGAGTGCTTTCGCCGCCGCCTTCCGATTCGTCGCTCACGCGAGAAAGACTAACTGCACTGCCGGGTACGCCGCCTGCTGCAAGCGGCGATGACGAGGACTAATACGCCCGCGACCAACACCGACTGTTCGACTGTCGCGGCGAAACCCGCGTTGGAAGCTTTCGGCAACCCGACCCAGCTGTACGACACCAATGCCAGCATGACGGCAACAGTCGGCCATGGAGCCAGATCCGCCTTCATGACGAGCTGAAACGCAGTGCTTGCCATCAGGCTGACCGCGAACCCGAGCCAGCCGTTGCCGCGCACCGGTTTCCGGCGGACCCCAGGGACTGGTCGCCAAGCAGGACATCATCATCCGCACTGGCAAATGTCCCGGGCCGCGTGAAACAGAACGGCCCCTGGCATCCGCGGATGCCAGGGGCCGTCGTCAGGGAGAACCTCAGTCGTCGCCCTCGGGCAACGGCGTTCCGGTCGGCTTCTCGTCGGTCGGAACGTCCGGCTTGGCCGACAGCTCCGCGTCCGATTCGTCCAGCGAGGGCGCGCCCGAGGCGACCAGCGCCGGTTCCGGCTTGCGCTTCACCGCGGTGAGCAGCAGCTGCGCGACGTCCACGACCTCGACCTTCTCGCTCGCCATGCCGTCGCTCTGGCGCGAGGTGACGCCGTCGGTGAGCATCACGCGGCAGAACGGGCAGCCGGTGGCGATCTTCGACGGAGCGGTGCCGAGCGCCTCGTCCACGCGCTCGACGTTGATCCGCTTGCCGATCTTCTCTTCCATCCACATCCGCGCGCCGCCCGCGCCGCAGCACATCGAGCGGTCGCCGTGCCGCGGCATTTCGCGCAGCTGCGCACCCGACGCGCCGACGAGCTCGCGGGGAGCGTCGTAGACCTTGTTGTGCCGGCCCAGGTAGCAGGGGTCGTGGTAGGTGACGTCCTCGGCGACCGGCGCGACCGGCGTCAGGTGCTTCTCCCGCACCAGGCGGTTCAGCAACTGCGTGTGGTGCACGACGTCGAACTGGCCGCCCAGCTCCGGGTACTCGTTGGCGAGGGTGTTGAAGCAGTGCGCACAGGTGACGACCACCTTGCGCGCCTTGCGTTCCCGGCCCTCGAACACCGAGTTCAGCACCTCGACGTTCTGCTGCGCCAGCATCTGGAACAGGAACTCGTTGCCCGCGCGGCGAGCCGGGTCACCGGTGCAGGACTCCTCCGAGCCGAGCACGGTGTACTTGACGCCCGCGATGTGCAGCAGCTCGGCAACCGCGCGCGTGGTCTTCTTCGCGCGGTCCTCGAACGCGCCGGCGCAGCCGACCCAGAACAGGTACTCCGCGTCGCCGAGGTCGCCGTCGAAGACCGGGACCTCGAAGTCGAGGTCTTCGGTCCACTGCAGCCGGTCCTTGGCGTTCTGGCCCCACGGGTTGCCCTTGTTCTCCAGGTTCTTGAACATGCCGTTCAGCTCCGTGGGGAACGACGACTCGATCATCACCTGGTAGCGGCGCATGTCGACGATGTGGTCGACGTGCTCGATGTCGACCGGGCACTGCTCGACGCAGGCGCCGCAGGAAGTGCAGGACCACAGCACGTCCGGGTCGATGACGCCGCCGTCGTCGCCGACGAGCGCCTTCTGCGACTCAGCGATCGCGAGGACGTCGATGCCCGCGTACATGTTGTCGCCGGACAAGCCGACCTCGTCGCCGGCCATGTCGCGCTTGCCGCCCGCGAGCAGGTACGGAGCCTTCGCGTAGGCGTGGTCGCGAAGCTGCGTGATGAGCAGTTTCGGCGACAGCGGCTTGCCGGTGTTCCACGCCGGGCACTGCGACTGGCAACGGCCGCATTCGGTGCAGGTGGAGAAGTCCAGCCAGCCCTTCCAGCTGAAGTCCTCGATCGCGCCGACGCCGAAGGTGTCCTCGTCCGGGTCCGCCTCTTCGAGGTCGAGCACCTTGCCCTTGCTCATCATCGGCTTGACCTTGCCGAGCGCGACGCCGCCGTCCGCCTCGCGCTTGAAGTAGATGTTGAAGAACGCGCTGAACCGGTGCCAGGCGATGCCCATGGTCATCGTGCGGGCCACGACGATCAGCCAGACCGTGGCGCTCATCAGCTTGATGAAGGCGAACACCGACACCAGCGCCGCGCTCGAGGGCAGCAGCTCGCTGAGCGGGTTCGACACGAACGCGGCCCAGGTCGGCGTCTCGTGGACGTGCATCGCGGCCTTGCCCGCGCGCACGCCGATGATGCCGATGCCCTCGACGATCACCACGGCCTCGACGAAGTAGGCCCACTTGAAGTTCGAGCCCGCGAACCGCGACAGCCGGTCGGCCCGGCGCGGGTGGTTCAGCTGCCGGATGATCGCGAGCGCGACGCCGCCGACGACCGTGCCGACGCCGAGCAGCTCCATCAGGAGGCTCCACAGCGACCAGTCCTCGAGGATCGGCCAGCCCCAGGTCGGGACGAACACCTCGCCGTAGGCCTCGAACAGCGCGAGCGACCCGATCAGGAAGCCCCACATGACCAGCCAGTGCCACGGGGCGACCTGGCGGAACTTCGCCATGCGGGTGTGTGCCGCGAACTCCTTGATCAGGGTCATCAAGCGCGGCAGGAACGGGCCGTTGCGGGTCGCGTCCGGCTGGCCGAGCTTGATCACCCGCACGAAGCGGGCAATGGTCGCGATGAACATTCCCCAGGCGACGATGCCCAGGAGGACGGAGATCCCCCCGAGCGTCAGCTGTACAGCGCCCATCGTCGGGTGCCTTTCGTCCGGTGTGGTGGTGCCGCCGCGCGAGCGCGCCGGTGCCGAGCAGGGTAACGCTTCTTACTGATGGGTAACCGGTGTGGCGGCCCCAAGTCCCACCGATGTGGTGCACGCCTCGCTAGCAAGTGGGACGATCGTTCAGGTAATTTAGTTAGCTATGGGTGCTTACTTGTACCTCGCTTTGGCCATCGCCGCAGAAGTGACCGCTACCGTCTCGCTCAAACTCTCCGAGGGCTTCGCCAAGGTGACGCCGTCGATCCTGGTGGTCCTCGGGTACGGGCTGGCGTTCTTCGCGCTGTCGCGGGTGCTCAAGCTCGGGCTGCCGATCGGGGTGGCCTACGCGATCTGGGCGGCGGCGGGCGTGGCGCTGGTCGCGCTGGTCGGCGTGCTGTTCCTGAAGGAGCCGATCAACCTCGCGGTGATCTCCGGGCTGGTGCTCGTGATCGGCGGGGTGGTGCTCATCGAGGTCGGGAGCCAGTCGTGAAAATCCAGACCGACGGCCGCAAGGCCCGCGGCGAGAAGCGGCGCACGGAGATCATCGAAGCGACCCTGCGGGTGATCGAACGCGACGGCGTCGCCGGGGTCACACACCGCACGGTCGCGGCCGAAGCGGGCGTGCCGACGACGTCCACGACCTATCACTTCTCCTCGTTGGACGACCTGCTCGTGGCGACGCTCATTTCGTGCGCGCGCGACATGGCGACCGAGGTGTACTGGATGATCGACCGCGCCCGCTCGCGCGGCAGCCGCGGTGCGGAAGAGGTCGCTGGCCTGCTCGCGGAGGCGCTCGGGCCGCGCCGGGGCCGCACGATGGCGGAGTACGAGCTGTACCTGCTGGCCGCGCGCAAACCGGAGCTGCGCCCCGCCGCGCGGCGCTGGCTGGATGTGTTGACCTCGATGGTCCGGCACGACGACGAGGTCGCGTTCCGGGTGTTCCTCGCGGGAATCGACGGGCTGCTGATCCAGGGACTGATCGACGACGAGCCGCCGTCCGCGGAGGAGTTGCGGCCGGTGGTGGACTATCTGCTCAAGCCCGCTTGAATTCGGTGGAGTTACCGGGACCCGGTCGGCTAGCTTGCCGGGCATGAGGGTCGTGGGTGAATACGAGGTCGACGACCGGCGGGAGCGGCTCGACCTCGACGTGCTGTGGGAATTCCTTTCCACCGAGGCTTATTGGGGCCGTTGGCGGACGCGGGAACAGGTGGAAGCGGCGATCGCCGGATCGTGGCGGGTCGTCGGGGCCTACTCGCGCGCGGACGGACGGCAGGTCGGATTCGCGCGAGCCTTCTCCGACGGAGTGACCTCGGCGTATCTCGGCGACGTGTTCGTGGTCGAGTCCGCGCGCGGAAGCGGATTGGGCAAGGAACTCGTGCGCGAGATGATCGACCACGGGCCGGGCGCGCAGTTCCGGTGGATGCTGCACACGGCGGACGCACACGGGTTGTACCGGCAGTTCGGGTTCGAGGAGCACACGAAGGGCCGGTTCCTCGAACGCGAGGGGGTCAACCGGGAGTCTCTCCGGTAGATCCATTGTGGACGGAGAGGGCGGCGGCCACGACGTCCCGGATCAAGGTGTCGCCGGGTGCGCAGTTCACCAGCAGCCGGTCCAGGTCTTCCTTGCCGAACCAGGCGCTGTGCGGGTGCTTGTCCCATTCCAGGACTGGGCGGGCGAGGTCGCCCTCGACCTCGATCAGGTAGAAATCGCCGATCTCTTCGCCGTCGTCGAGCGGCCAGCGGTGGCGGCCGAGGTTCCCTGCCACGCGGCGCAGCCGCCAGCCGGTTTCCTCGAAGACCTCGCGGGCGAGCGCGTCCAGCGTCGTCTCGCCCGGTTCGAGGTGGCCGCTCACGACGTCCCACGTGCTCGGATACCGCGGCCGGTCCGGGCTGCGGAACTGCACGAACGCGCGTCCGTCGGCGCCGAGGACCACTCCGCCCGCGGTGTCGGGCAGAGGTTGCGGAAAGACCACGCCGTCCGCAACCTCCACCGTCGGCTCCGCCATGGCCGAACTCAGCCCTTGTTCTCGTAAACCGGCACCAACGTGGCCCGCCCGAGCGTGTGGCCGAACATGTTGAATCCCAGGAACGCGGGCGTAGCGTCCTCCGGAACCTCCAGCGTTTCCACGTCCAGCGCGTGCACCACGAAGAAGTACCGGTGCGGCCCGTGTCCGGGAGGCGGTGCGGCGCCAAGGTACTGCTTCACCCCGCCGTCCCCCTTCAGCGAGACCGCGCCCGAAGGCAGTCCCGACCCCGCGGAGTCACCAGCGCCGCCCTCGAGCGAAGTCACCGAGGCCGGGATGTTGAACACCGCCCAGTGCCAGAAACCGCTGGCGGTCGGGGCGTCCGGGTCGTACACCGTGATCGCGAAGCTGCGGGTGCCCTCCGGGAAGCCTTCCCACGCCAGCTGCGGCGAGCGGTCCTCGCCGCCGGCGCCGAAGATGCCCGACAGGTGCGGCTGGGCCAGGGTCTCGCCGTCGGCGATGTCCGTGCTGCGCAGGGTGAACGAGGGAACCGACGGCAGGTAGTCGTAGGGATTGGGCGGCTGGGGCATGGGTTCCTCCTGATCAACGGGGCTCTCCGGCCGCCAGGTTAAGACCCCGGGTTGAGCGCCGCCGCCTCAGGGATGTTTCGGGGGGTTTACCGGATGTCCCCGGGGGCCCGCACCTTCTAACGTCTTTCCAGACAGCCGAGAGTGGTACTGAGGGGAACTGACATGGCACGCCCGCTTCTGGCAGTGGCCGGCATCGCGGTGATCGGCGTTGGGGTGGCGATCGGGTTCGGCGGGTGGGGGTTCGGTTCCACGGTTTCGCGGGACGCGACGCTGACGCAGGAGATCCGCGGGGTGAAGCTGGAGAACGGTTCCGGCGACGTGCGCATCCGCACGGCAGCCGGCGCGGCTCGCGTGCACCAGACGCTTCGCTACCACTTCAGCGGCGAACCCGGCGACGCTTACCGCGTCGAGGGCGACCAGCTCGTCATCGTCGACTGCGGGCGCAACTGCACCGCCGACATGGAACTGATCGTCCCGGCAGGCATTCCGGTCACGGGCAGCTCCGACTCCGGCACGCTGGACTTCGCGGGCGTCGGCAGCGTCGACGTCACCGCCGATTCCGGGCAGGCTCGGATGCAGGACGTCGCGGGCCCGGTCAAGCTCCGGATGGACAGCGGCTCGACGGAACTGCACAACGTCGGCGAGGTGCAGGTGCACAGCCAGTCCGGCCGGATCGAGGGCGACGGGCTGCGCGGGCCGGTCGACGTCTCGGCGGGCAGCGGGCGGATCGAGCTCACGCTGACCCAGCCCAGCAACGTCAAGGCGCAGGCCGATTCCGGCCGCGTCGAGGTGTCCGTGCCGCGCACCGGGTCCTACCAGGTCACCGGCAGCAGCGAGAGCGGTCGCCGCAGCATCGACATTCCGCAGAACTCAGGTCCGGACGCGAAGACGCTCGAGCTGAACACGGACAGCGGCAGCGTCACCGTCAAGGCCGTCTGAAGGGGAGAACAGACACATCATGCGAAAACTCGAAACGCGGCTGCTGGCCGCGGTGCTGGCGGGCGCGGTGGGGGCGTTCGCGATCACCGCGGCGATCGGCCACTCGCCTGAACCGCAGGCCACGACGCCGGTCGCGGTGGTGGAAATCCCGGTGCAGCAAGGGGTCGTCCGGAACGCGGAGACGGTCGTGCTCCGCACCGCGGCCGACGACCGGGCGGCGCAGGTGCGCCGGGCATGAACCTGGCCGCTGCCGTGCTGACCCTGCTTCCGCTGGTCAGCGCACCAACCCCGGCATTGACCTGGACGCCGTGCGGGACCGACCAGGAACCGACCGCGCAGTGCAGCCAGATCGAGGTGCCGATCGACCGTGCTCATCCGGAAACCGGCACGGCGCACATCGCGCTCACCCGGCTGCCCGCGGCCGACCAGCGGCATCGGGTCGGTTCGCTGCTGGTCAATCCGGGCGGGCCGGGCGGATCCGGAGTCGGCTTCGTGCGCTTCGGCGGACTCGACACCAAGGTCATCGGCTCGGCACGGAAACCGTTGCGCGACCGCTTCGACATCATCGGCTTCGACCCGCGTGGCGTGTGGTTCAGCGATCCGAAGATCAGCTGTGCCCAGGCGAAGCTGTACGACCCGAAGATCGGCCTCTTCCCCAGCACGCGCCAGCAGTACGACGCCTTCGTCGCGCACAACCGCGCGGCAGGCGAGGACTGTCTGGCCAAGACCGGCCCGATGCTCGGGCACGTCGACACCCAAAGCGCCGCCGACGACATCGACGCGATCCGCGGCGCGCTCGGCGAGCGGAAGATCTCCTGGCTCGGCGTCTCGTACGGCACCGAACTGGGCGCGGTCTACGCGTCGAAGCATCCGGACCGGGTGCGCACGATGGTGCTCGACGGCGCGGTCGACCATGCCCGGCCGACGCGGCAGGCGATGGTCGAGGAGGCCGCTGCCACCGAGGACGCCTTGCTGCGGTTCGCCGCGTGGTGCGACCGCTCGCCGGAGTGCGCGCTGCACGGCAAGAACGCGCTCGCCCGCTACGACGACCTCGTCACCCACGGCGCGTACGCGAAAGTGTTGGGCCGCAAGGCGACCGGCGAGGAGCTGGCCTCCGGCGCGTACGGACACCTCTATCTTCCAGCCGAGTGGCCGGCACTGGGCCGCGCGCTGGCGGACCCGGACGCGAGCGCGCTCGCGACCAACTCGTCGTTCGCGAGTGACACCTATGGCGCGTACCGCTCGATCGGCTGCCAGGACTTCCCGTCGCCGTTCACCGGGCTCGCGGACCTGCGCGCGACCGCCCGGGTGATCCGCGCGGTCGCCCCGCACAGTTGGCGCTACAGCGAGTACTGGGACATCGGCGCGGGCTGCACCGGCTGGCCGCTGCCCGCGCTGAACCCGCCGCAGCCGCATCCGGTGCACGGAGCGCCGCCGATCCTCGTCGTCGGCGGTGCGCACGACCCGGCGACGCCGTTGCCATGGGCACACGGGCTCGCCGCGAGCATCGACGGATCGGTGCTGCTCACGTACCTCTCCGACGGCCACACCGGACTGCTCAACTCCGAATGCGTGCGGAGCGCCGAGGCCCGGTACCTGGTGAGTGGCGTCACACCACCGCGGGGCGAATTCTGCGGGTGAACCCGGGAACAAGACCGGGGGGTCCGCCGTTATCCTGATAGCAAGGTTGAGCGCAGTCGGCTCAAGTCTGGTGGACCAGGCCGTGCGCGAGACCTTCCGAACCTGCTAAGAAGGTACTCAAGAGTGCCTCGAAACCGCAGGTCACGAACATAGCAGCAACCCAGTCCAGAACACGAGAGGAAGCACCATGGCGCGAGCGGTCGGCATCGACCTCGGCACGACCAACTCGGTCGTCGCCGTCCTTGAGGGCGGCGAGCCGACGGTCATCGCCAACTCGGAAGGCTCCCGTACCACCCCGTCCATCGTCGCCTTCGCCAAGAACGGCGAAGTGCTGACGGGCCAGCCGGCGAAGAACCAGGCCGTCACGAACGTCGACCGCACGATCCGGTCCGTGAAGCGGCACATCGGCACCGACTGGAAGACCGAGATCGACGGCAAGGCCTACACGCCGCAGGAGATCAGCGCGCGTGTGCTGATGAAGCTCAAGCGCGACGCGGAGGCGTACCTCGGCGAGGAGATCACCGACGCGGTGATCACCGTCCCGGCGTACTTCGAGGACGCGCAGCGGCAGGCCACCAAGGAAGCCGGCCAGATCGCGGGCCTGAACGTGCTCCGGATCGTGAACGAGCCGACGGCGGCCGCGCTGGCCTACGGCCTGGACAAGGGCGAGAAGGAACAGACCATCCTGGTCTTCGACCTCGGCGGCGGCACGTTCGACGTGTCCCTGCTGGAGATCGGCGAGGGCGTCGTGGAGGTGCGCGCCACCTCCGGTGACAACCACCTCGGCGGCGACGACTGGGACGAGCGCATCGTCACCTGGCTGGTCGACAAGTTCAAGGCCACCAACGGCATTGACCTGACCAAGGACAAGATGGCGCTGCAGCGCATCCGCGAGGCGGCCGAGAAGGCGAAGATCGAGCTGTCCAGCTCCAACTCCGCCAGCATCAACCTGCCCTACATCACGGTGGACGCGGACAAGAACCCGCTGTTCCTCGACGAGACGCTGTCGCGCGCCGAGTTCCAGAAGATCACCTCGGACCTGCTGGAGCGCACCCGGCAGCCGTTCAACAACGTCATCCGGGACGCGGGCATCGCGGTCGGCGACATCGACCACGTGGTCCTCGTCGGCGGTTCCACCCGCATGCCCGCGGTGTCCGAACTGGTCAAGGAGCTGACCGGCGGCCGCGAGCCGAACAAGGGCGTGAACCCGGACGAGGTCGTCGCGGTGGGCGCCGCGCTGCAGGCCGGCGTGCTCAAGGGCGAGGTCAAGGACGTCTTGCTGCTCGACGTGACCCCGCTGTCGCTGGGCATCGAGACCAAGGGCGGCGTCTTCACCAAGCTGATCGAGCGCAACACCACGATCCCGACCAAGCGGTCCGAGATCTTCTCGACGGCGGACGACAACCAGCCGTCGGTGCAGATCCAGGTGTTCCAGGGCGAGCGCGAAATCGCCGCGGCGAACAAGAAGCTCGGCATGTTCGAGCTGACCGGTCTTCCGCCCGCGCCGCGCGGCGTGCCGCAGATCGAGGTCACCTTCGACATCGACGCCAACGGCATCGTGCACGTGACCGCGAAGGATCTCGGCACGAACAAGGAGCAGTCGATGACGATCACCGGCGGCTCGGCGCTGCCGAAGGACGACATCGAGCGCATGGTCAAGGACGCCGAGGCGCACGCCGAGGAAGACAAGAAGCGCCGCGAGGAAGCGGAAACCCGCAACCAGGCGGAGACGCTGGTCTACCAGACCGAGAAGTTCGTGAAGGACAACGACGACAAGCTGCCCGAGGACCTCAAGGGCAAGGTCAAGACCGCGATCGACGAGGCGAACGAGGCGCTCAAGGGCACCGACTCGGCCAAGATCCGCGAGTCCATCGAGAAGCTGAACACCGCTTCGCAGGAGATGGGCAGCGCGCTGTACGCGAACGCCGGCGCGGCGGGTGCCGAAGGCGCTCCGGGTGCTGAGGGCGCGGCCGGTGCCGCGGGCGACGCTCCGAAGTCGAAGGCGGACGACGTGGTCGACGCCGAGATCGTGGAAGAGGACGAGAAGAAGTGACCCCCCGCCACTCCGAGACCGAGGGTCCTGGCCCCGAGGAACCGGTAGTCGTGCGGGATCGGCGACGGGTGGACCCGCAGACCGGCGAGGTCCGCCCGCCCGCCGCGGAGGAGACTCCGGCCGGTGAGGAGCCCGTGCAGCACGCGGGCCCCTCGCTGGGCGATTCCGCAGAGGAACCGGCCACGGTGTCGTCTTCGGACGTCGAAAAGCAACTGTCCGAGCGCACTGCGGACCTGCAGCGGTTGCAGGCGGAGTACGCGAACTACCGCAAGCGGGTCGACCGCGACCGGGAGGCGGTGGTGCAGGGCGCGAAGGCGTCCGTGGTCGGCGATCTGCTGCCGTTGCTGGACGACCTCCAGCGCGCGGAGCAGCACGGCGATCTCACCGGCGCGTTCAAGGCGGTGGCCGACAAGCTGGTCTCCAGCCTTGAGCGGTCCGGCCTGGAAGCGTTCGGGGCCGAGGGCGAAGAGTTCGACCCGAGCATCCACGAGGCCGTGCAGCACAATACGTCCCCGGACGTGAAGGGCCCGACGGTCACCCTGGTGATGCGTCGCGGCTACCGCTTCGGCGAGCGGGTGCTGCGCGCGGCGCTGGTCGGCGTGACCGACCACGAGCCCGGCGAAGCCCCGGCGGAGCAGCCGGTCGATCCGCCGGTCGGCGGCGAACTGCCGCTCGACGGTTCGGTCGATGAGTCCGGCCAGCAGTAACAATCGGTTCGCAGCGAAAGGAGGAGACACCCGATGAGTGCTCGGGAGTGGATCGGCAAGGACTTCTACAAAGAGCTGGGTGTCTCCTCCGACGCGACCTCGGACGAGATCAAGAAGGCCTACCGCAAGCTGGCCAAGGAAAACCACCCGGACGCCAACGCGGGCAACACCGCTGCCGAGAACAAGTTCAAGGCCGTGTCCGAGGCGTACGGCGTGCTGTCCGATCCGGCCAAGCGCAAGGAGTATGACGAGGCGCGCACGCTCTTCGGCTCCGGCGGCGCGGGCGGATTCGGCGGCTTCCCCGGTGGCGGCGCCGGCGGGTTCGACATGAGCGACCTGTTCAACCAGGCGGGCGCGCAGGGCCAGCAGGGCGGATTCGGCGGTCTCGGCGACATCCTGGGCGGCATTTTCGGCCGCGGCCGGGGCGGAGCCGCCGGTGCCACGGCGAACCGGCCGCAGCGCGGCGCGGACGTCGAGACCGACGTGCGGATCGACTTCCTCGAGTCGGTCAAGGGCGCGACGCTGCCGTTGCGGCTGTCGAGCCCGGCCACCTGCTCCACCTGCGGCGGCAACGGCGCGAAGCCGGGCACCTCACCGCGGATCTGCCCGACCTGCAGCGGGTCCGGGCTGGTCAGCCGCAGCCAGGGCGCGTTCGCGTTCTCCGAGCCGTGCCAGGACTGCCGCGGCCGGGGCAAGATCATCGACGACCCGTGCCCGGAGTGCGGCGGCGAGGGCGTGAGCACCCGCACCCGCACGCTCACCGTGCGCATCCCGCCGGGCGTGAAGGACGACCAGCGGATCCGCTTGGCCGGCCAGGGCGAACCCGGCCGGGGCGGCGCACAGGCGGGCGACCTGTACGTGCGCGTGCACGTGGCCCCGCACAAGCTGTTCGGCCGCAAGGACCTCAACCTCACGCTCACCGTGCCGGTGGACTTCACCGAACTCGCGCTGGGCACGACCGTCACGGTGCCGACGCTCGAAGGCAAGGTCTCGCTCAAGGTGCCCGCGGGTACCGCGAGCGGGCGAGTGTTGCGAGTGCGCGGAAAGGGCATTCAGAAGCGGGACGGCGCGCAAGGCGACCTGCTGGTCACCCTGGAAACGGCGGTCCCGGCGAAGCTCGACGACAAGGCGCGGTCGGCACTCGAGGCCTACGCCGAGGCGATGAAGGGCCACGACCCGCGGCCTGAGATCACCGAGTTGCTCGAAGGCAGGTGAGGGTGATGTTCGGCGGTAATCCGGGACTCCCGCACGGCGCGGACGAGGACACCCCGGTGTTCGTGATTTCGGTGGCGGCCCAGCTTTCCGGACTGCACGCGCAGACACTGCGCTCCTACGACCGGCACGGCCTGGTCTCGCCAGGCCGCACCGCCGGCGGCGGACGGCGCTACTCGCTGCGCGACATCGCCCTGCTGCGCGAGGTCCAGCGCCTTTCGCAGGAGGACGGGGTCAACCTGTCCGGCATCAAGCGCATCATCGAACTGGAGAACCAGGTCGACGCACTGCAGTCCCGGGTGCACGAGCTGACCGAAGAACTCGCCGCCGCGTACGCGGCCGCCGAACAGGCCGCCGCCGCGGTGCACGCGTCCTACCGCAAGGACCTCGTGCCGCTGCGGCAGACCACCTCCCTGGTGGTGTGGAAACCCAAGCGCCGCTGAGCGTGTCGTGAGTGGCGATCACGGTTCTAACCGGGATCGCCACTCACGAGAACCCGCCCCTCCTGCCGCCGCGGAAGGGGCTTTTTGCTGCCTGCCTCGCCTCCCCGCGCCCCTCTCCGCCCTCCAGCCTTCGCACCCAGGCCCTTCCCGCCGCAGCCCGCTGCAGCTGGGGCTCCACGCTCCGCCCTCTGCGCTCAGCCTTTCGCGCTGGCTCCCGCGCCGGCTCCGCATTCTGGCCGCGCGTTCAGCCCTCTGCGATCAGCCCTCCGCGCTGGCTCTCGCGCCGGCTCCGCATTCTGGCCGCGCGTTCAGCCCTCTGCGCTCAGCCCTCCGCTGCTCCGCGCGGCAAGCCTTCTGCACCAGCCCTCCCCGCCCCAGGCCGCGCATTCATCCCCACCGCACGTCTGCACGGCCGGGTGGCATGGGCGCGGGTCTCGTGAGTGTTCATGCCGGTTAGAACCGGCATAAACACTCACAACCCTCCCCGCGCCCCCAGCTCCCGCAGATCGGCGAACGCCTCGTCCAGGTACTCATCCAACCCCCGCCCAGGGTCGCTGATCCACGCCTGTGTCGCGTGATGGAACGTCGCCCACCCGGCATGAGCGGCCAACCGTGCCAGCCGATCCTCGACCCCTCGCTCCCGCAACGCTTCCGCGAGGGCTTCGGCGAGCATCGCGGCTTTGGCCAGGTTGCGTTCGCGCAGGGTCGGCGTCGCCGCGATCAGGTCGCGCCGGGGTTCGGCGAACGGGAGGTTGCGCTCCATGATCCGCCCGGCCTTCTTGAAGGCGCGCAGCAGGATTTCCAGCGGAGCCAGGCCTTCCGGGGCTTCGGCGACCGACTTCGTCAGGTCCGAGCGCAGGTCGGCCTCGCCGTCGAAGAGCACCTCGCGTTTGTCCGGGAAGTGCCGGAAGAACGTGCGCTCGGTGACGCCTGCCCGGGCCGCGATCTCCGCGGTGGTCGTCTTGTCGAACCCGTTTTCCCGGTACAGCTCCAGCGCCGCCTGTTTGAGGCGGCTGCGCGCTTCTGCTCCGCTCCGTGGCACGTCCTGAGCCTACCCGGCGGTTGCGCCAGTGACTGACACCACATTGCGTCAGTCACTGTCGCTACGCGTAGAGTCAGTGACTGACGCTAAGGAGCCTTTCATGCATGTCTTCGTCACCGGCGGATCCGGTCAGACCGGTCCCGCCGTCGTCGCTGAGCTGGTCCGGGCCGGGCACACGGTCACCGGCTTGGCTCGTTCGGACGCCTCCGCCGCGCGGCTGGAATCGCTCGGCGCGACGCCGCATCCCGGCGATCTCGATGATCTCGACAGCCTGCGCCGCGGTGCTGAAGCCGCCGACGGCGTGCTGCACATGGCCCAGGGCGGCAGCTACGCCGACCCGGACGACCTCATCCGCCGCGACTGCGCGGCCATCGATGCGCTGGGCCAGGCGCTGGCCGGCACCGGCAAACCGTTCGTCAGCACGTCGGGCACGCTGGTGATGAAAGCCGACCAGGTCAGCACGGAACTCGACCCGGCGGATCCCGATTCGGTCGCCTATTTCCGCATCCCCGGCGAGCAGACCTGCCTCGGGTTCGCCGACCGGGGCGTCCGCGCCAGCGTCGTGCGGCTCGCGCCGACCGTGCACGGACCGCGCGATCACGGCTTCATCCCGGCGCTCATCGCGGGTGCGCGGCGGGCGGGTGTCTCGGCGTACATCGGCGACGGCGCCAACCGGTGGCCTGCCGTCCATCGCGACGACGCGGCGGTGCTTTTCCGGCTGGCGCTGGAGAAAGCGGGGGGTGTGCTGCACGGGGTTGGGGAAACCGTCACGATCAAGAGCGTCGCGGAGAAGATCGCGCAGTTGCTCGACATCCCCACGGCCTCACTGACGCTCGGAGAAGCCGCCGAACACCTCGGAAACCCTTTCCTGGCAAGGTTCTTCTCGCTCGACGTGCCTGCGTCCAGCGCGCACACCCAACAACTGCTGGGCTGGACGCCGAACCATCCGACGCTGCTGGAGGACCTCGAGACGGGCGACTACTTCACGCAGGAAGCCAGCGATCGCGCCGAGGCGGTGTGGCGCTAGCTCCGGGCGCGGACCAAACCGGATTCGTACGCGACGATCACCAGCTGTGCGCGGTCCCGGGCGTCGAGTTTCGAGAGCAGCCGTCCGACGTAGGTCTTCACCGTCGCCATCGACAGCTGCATCCGCTCTGTAATCTCCACATTGGACAGTCCGCTCGCGACGAGCGTGAGCACCTCGCGTTCGCGTGGAGCCAAGGCAGCGACGTCCGCGCGCGGCGGGGCGTCCGGGATCCGCGCGAACTGCGCGACCAACCGACGGGTGATGGACGGGCCGAGCAACGCGTCTCCGGAAGCCACCACGCGCACCGCCGAGCACAGGTCGGCCGGACGGGTGTCCTTCAGCAGGAAGCCGGTCGCTCCGGCGCGCAGTGCGGCGAAGACGTGCTCGTCCAGGTCGAACATGGTCAGCACCAGTACCCGCACGTCCGGGGCGCGTTCGCCGATCAGCCGGGTCGCTTCGATGCCGTCCATCACCGGCATCCGGACGTCCATCAGCACCACGTCCGGCTTTTCCGCCACCGCCAGCTCGACGGCCTCGGCCCCGGTCGCGGCCTCGCCGATCACGGTGAAGTCCGGTTCGCTGTCGAGCAGCAGCCGGAAACTCCCGCGCAGCAGAGCTTGGTCGTCCGCGACGACGACCCGGATCTGGTCAGGCATCGGCACACCGGAGCGTGGCGGCGACGCGGAACCCGCCGTCCGGACCGGGGCCGGCGACGAGTTCGCCGCCGTAGAGGGCGACGCGTTCGCGCATACCGGTCAGCCCGTGCCCGAGCCGGAACTCGCCGATCGGAGCGGTGCCGTCGTCGCTGACCTGGATCCGGATCTCGGCCGCGGCGACCGCCACGACCACTCGGCACCGGGCCGGCGCGGCATGTTTGACGACGTTCGTCACCGCTTCCTGCACGATCCGGTATGCGGCCAGCGCGACCGGTTCCGGCACCCGCGCGGTGCCGAGGACGGACAACTCGACGTCGACCCCGGCCTGCCGTGCGCGTTCGGCGAGCTGCGGCAACGCGGCCAGCGGATCGGCCGGGGTTTCGTCGGTCTCGTCGCGCAGCACATGCAGCAACCGCCGCATCTCGCCGAGCGCCGCGCGGCTGGTCTGCTCGATTACCCGCAACGCGTCGCGCGCTTCCTCCGGGCGGCTGTCCGCGACGTGGTTGGCGACGCCCGCCTTCACCGCGATCAAGCCCATCCCGTGTGTGACGACGTCGTGCAGTTCGCGCGCGATCCGGACGCGCTCGTCGACCAGGATCCGGTGCTCGCGTTGCCGTTCCTGCCGCGCCGTTTGCGCGCGCCAGGACCGCACCGCTTCGGCCAGTCCCCAGGTGAGCAACGCCAGCGGAACGCCGAACGCGTACCACCACTGCCCCACGACCGCGGTAGCCGCCGACACCGCCGCAACCCCGGCCGCGGCAGGCAAAGCGCGCGGCGGACGCACGACGTACAGCACGAGAGCCGCCCCGACGAACGGATCCCACAACAGCCCGAAAGCCGCGGCGGACGCGGAAACCACCACGGTGCCGATCAATAGCGGCACCGGAGCCCGCCGTCGCAGCAGAACCGCGGCGGCGATGAGCGTCGCGATGACCGCGGAGACCGGCAGCCGCCAGGGCTCCTCGTCGATCAGCAAGTTTCCGGCGAGCCCCACGTCCATGACGAGCAGGCCCGCCGCCAGCGCGACGTCACTCACTCGCAAAGGGGACATAGCACCAACGTTAGCCAGTGCGGCGGGCGCGCACATCGTGCTGTGGTGGGTCATCCCCTGGTTTAGTTCCGTGGCGTGGAACTGTCCGCCCCGGACCGATGTGCGCGGGGCGCCCGGCCGGGCACGGTGAGCGGCATGTCGACCTTTCCCGGCCCTCGCCTCGGCGGAGCGGCGCTCGTTCTCGGCCCGGTGCTCGTGCTCGCCGGCGTGCTGCTGCGCCTGCCGTATCCGTTCTTCTTCCCGCACCAGCTCGCCGCTTCGGTTCGGCATCCGGCCCAGATGACCGCGGCCGCCACCTGTTTCGTCGCCGGTCAGGTGGTTCTTCTCTTCGCAGTGTCCACAGTGGTCCGCCAGATCGCGATCGAGAAGCCGCGCTGGGCGGCGTGGTCCGGCGCTCTTGTGCTGATCGGTCTGGTGGAGCGGGTCTTCCATGCCGGATTCGACCAGGCCGCAACGGATCTCGCCCGGCATCGCGGAGCGGGCTACGCGACCGAGTTCGTCGCGGACGCCTACGGCGACCTGCACTTGTTCAGCTTCTTGTCGTTCACGATCATGTTCGGCTGGCCGCTGCTGGCTTTCGCGGCCTACCGCGCCGGGGTACTCGGTCGGGTGCGCGCAGCAGCGCTCGCCGCGGCGACGGTCATGCCGCTCGGTGTCCTCAAAGGAACGACGGCGTGGTCGATCGTCGCCGCGGCCGGGCTGTGCGTGGCGCTCATCCCCGCTGGCCTTCAACTGCTGAAAGAAGCCGAACGGCCGGGCCGACGCACGTTCGGCCTCGCTAGCCTTGGCGCGGTCGCCGTCGGGGCGCTCGGTTACTTGAGCACGCTGGGCTGAAGGTGCTCCTCGAAGAACGCGATGACGCGTCGCCAGGCGTCTGAATCCGACGGCTCGTGATAGCCCATCCCGGTGACCTTCGCGAGTGCGGCCAGCGGCGCGGGCCGGTAGTGATTCGCGAAGCCGTGCCCGGCGTCCGGGTATTCCTTGACGTCGTGCGGGATTCCGCGTTCGGTGAGCGCGGCTTCGAGCTTGGCCGCCGCGCCGCGCAGGGAGAAGTCCTTGCCGCCGAAGCTGCCGACGATCGGGCACGCACCGTCCAAAGCGGACAGATCCTTCGGCAGTTGCCCGTAGTACGGTGCGGAAGCGTCGAAGTCCCGCGAGGCGGCCGCCAACGCGAATCCGCCGCCCATGCAGAACCCGACGACGCCGACCTTGCCGGTCGCGTCGTCCCGTCCGGCGACGAGCGCCCGCGCCGCCTCGATGTCCGCGAACGCCCGGCCTTCGCGAGCGAACAGGTCCTGGAACGTCCGCTTCACGCACCGGATCATGCCGCCGCGCGAGTACAGATCGGGGCTCAGCGCGAGATAACCCGCCGCGGCGTACCGGTCGGTGATCTCGCGCGCGTCCTGGTTCAGCCCGAACACGTCGTGGATCAGCACCACCGCCGGGAACGGGCCGTCGCCGGACGGCACCGCCAGGTAGCCGTCGATTTCTCCGTCTGCTGCTGGAATCCGAATGTCCATGGCCTCAGTCCGCGGTGAACGGGTCGTATTGGATCTGGTCCAGCGCGCTGCCCGCGACGAGCATCCGCGACACCGTCGCGCGGATCATCGCGGGCGACCCGGACACCAGGATGTCGTGGTCCGGCCACGCGCCGTACCGCGTGACCGCCTCGGCGAGCGTGCCGTGTTCGCACCCGGGCAGATGGTCGCCGCGTTCGACGACCGGGGTGATGGTGAGCCACGGGTTGGTCGCGGCGAGCGCGCGCAGTTCTTCGAGGTCGTAGAGATCTTCGCGAGTCGGGCCGCCGTAGAACAGCCTGGTCTTCGGGTTCTCGCCCCACAGTGCGAGATGGTCGAGGATCGCCCGCAGCGGTGCGACCCCGGTGCCGCCCGCGACCATCAGCACGCCGCGCGACTGTTCGCGGTTGACGGTCATCCGGCCCAGCGGCGGGCCGAGCCGCCAGACGTCGCCCGCCTGCGTGTGGCTCACGATCGCCCGCGACACCCAGCCGCCGTCGACCGCGCGCACGTGGAACTCGATGCCGCCGTCCTCGCGCGGCGCGTTCGCCGGCGACAGATACCGCCACAACCGCGGCCGCTGCGGCACCTCGACGCTCATGTACTGGCCCGGCGAATACGGCACCGGCTGGTCCGGGATCACCCGCACCAGCGCGAGATCCCAGGTGAGCCGCCGGTGCTCGACCACGGTGGCCGACCACGACGCCGGGTTCTCGTCCGCCGCCGCGGCCTCCTGCATCGCGCGCGCGACGATGGTGAACGCCTCCGCCCACGCGCGCTCGACCTCCGGCGTCCACTCCGGGCCGAGGTGGTTTTTCAGCGCGGCCAGCAACGCGGTGCCGACGGCCTCGTAATGTTTGGGGGCGACGCCGAACTTGCGGTGGTCGCGGCCGAGCTGGCGCAGGAACGGCAGCAGGTCGTCCGGCCGGTCCACCATCTGCACGACACGGGCCAGCGCGCGGATGATGCGCCCGCCCTGCACTTCCATGTTGATCGGGAAGAAATCGCGCGTGGCGGGCGCGAGGGTGAAGAGCATCCCGTAGAAGAACTGGGAGATCTCCGGCGCGTACGGCTCCGATTTGGCCCAGGTGTCGCGGATGAGCTGCACCATCGCGACGACGGCAGCGGGCGCCTGCCGGGGCGCGGCTGAGGTCCGCGGGAGCGGGCTGATCGAATCGGCTGTCATCGGGCTGTCGTCGTTCATGGGTCGGGACCGGAGGCCGGGGGGCTGGGAAGGAGGAGTCACGAGAGCAGGGCGGCCGAGGTTGTCGGATTCGGCTCGCGCCGTCGCGCGGGGGAATTCGCCACTCCTGCTCCTCGTTGTCCACGACGTGCTCGCCGCGTCGGCATCGCGGGGCGTCTGGTCCGCAGAGTAGCCGCACTGAGGCGGAATGCCCGCATCGTTGCTCCGGTCGGGTTACCGGCCGGTCGGGACGTGGGGCAGCTCACCGATTAGATAGTTGTCCTACGCAACCTTTGGCAGCTAAACTTGTAGAATACAAGCAAGTGGGCACCAGGCCCGGGAGGAACGATGAGCCCAGCTGACGACGTGCGGCTCGAACTGCTGCGGGAGCTGAAGGCGTCCGCCCAGCTCCAGCACCTGTGGATCATGCAGGCGTGGCAGAACGAGCCAGGGCTGCACCCGGCCTCGGCGATGCTGCTGTCCGACCTCGCCAAGCACGGCGAGGCCCGTCCGTCCGAGGTCGCCAAGCGCAGGCTTGTCGACCTGTCGGTGATCAGCAGGCAGATCGCCCAGTTGCAGGCCGCCGGGCTGATCGAGCGCCGCCCCGCCCCCGAGGACGGGCGCGCGTCGCTGATCAGCGTGTCCGAGGAGGGTCTCGCCCGGCTCGAACTGTGGCGCAAGCAGTACCTCGAATTCTTCGAGACAGCACTGGGCGGCTGGGACGAGGACCGGATCTCCGGCCTCACGTCGCAGCTCGCCGAATTGAACGAAGGTCTGCGCGCGACGCTCGGCCCGTCCGGGTACTGCGCCGGCGCGCCGCAGTCGGGAAAGTGAAGTAGCGAATAGTGGAAACCACCGCATCCGGGCAGCCGATGACGCACCGGGAAATCCTCAAGGCCTTCACCGGTCTCTTGCTGGCCCTGCTCGTGGCGTTGCTGTCGTCGACCATCGTGTCCAACGCGCTGCCGACGATCCTCGCCGACCTGCACGGTTCGCAGAGCGAGTACACCTGGGTTGTCACCGCGACGCTGCTGACGTCGACCGCGACCACCCCGATCTGGGGCAAACTCTCCGATCTGTTCAGCAAGAAACTGCTGTACCAAATCGCGATCGTCGTCTTCACCGTCGGTTCGGCACTGGGCGGGATCGCGCAGTCGATGCCCGAACTCATCGCCTACCGTGCACTGCAGGGCATCGGGCTCGGCGGGCTGCAGGCGCTGATCCAGGTCGTCATCGCGGCGATGATCGCGCCGCGCGACCGCGGCCGCTACACCGGTTACACCGGCGCGGTGTTCGCCGTCGCGACCGTTTCCGGCCCGTTGATCGGCGGGCTGATCGTCGACTCGCCGCTCGGCTGGCGCTGGTGCTTCTGGGTGTGCGTACCGCTGGCCGTCGTCGCGTTCATCGTGCTCGGCCGGACGCTGAAGCTGCCGGTGCTCAAGCGCAAGGTGCGCATCGACTGGCTGGGCGCGACCCTGCTGGTCGGCGGTGTCGCGCTGCTGCTGATCTGGGTTTCGCTGGCGGGCGGCAGCTTCGGCTGGGTTTCGTGGTCGAGCGCCGCGTACGTCGGCGGTGCGATCGTCGCGCTGGCGCTGGCGGTTCTCGTCGAATCCCGGGTCGCGGAGCCGGTGGTTCCGCTGCGGCTCTTCCGCAACCGCACCTTCACGCTGTCGGTGCTCGCCTCGCTGGCGGTCGGCACCGCGATGTTCGGCGGTTCGGTGTTCCTCGGGCAGTACTACCAAATCGCGCGCGGTTTCTCGCCGACGCACGCCGGCCTGATGACGCTGCCGATGGTGCTGGGGCTGGCCGTCGCTTCGACCGGTGCGGGGCAGGTCATTTCCCGGACCGGGCGCACCAAGCCGTTCATGGTCGCGGGCGGGATTTCGCTGCTGGCCGGGCTGTTCCTGCTCTCGACGGTGGACCACGCGACGAACCTGACGCTGATGGGCGGTTACCTCGCGCTGGTCGGCCTCGGGCTGGGCTTCCTGATGCAGAACCTGGTTTTGGTAGTCCAAAACACGGTCGCGATGAAGGACATCGGCTCGTCGTCCTCGGTCGTCACCTTCTTCCGATCGCTCGGCGGCGCGGCGGGCGTCTCCGCGCTCGGTGCGGTGCTCGCCGCCCGGGTGGCGACGAACATCGCGAACTCGCTGTCGCACATGGGTATTCACAGTGGTGGTGCGGTTTCCGGCGGTGGCGGCACGTTCGCCATCTCGTCGCTCCCGCCGGCGCTGCAGCCGGTGGTGCGCGGGGCCTTCGGCGACGCGACCGGCACGGTGTTCTTCGTAGCGGGCTGCATCGCGGTGGTCACCTTCCTCGCGGTGCTGTTCATCAAGGAGGTGCCGCTGCGCCGGACGCTCGACGCGGACGCGCCCGCACCGGCCGCGGCTGCTGTCTCGGTCGAGGCGGTGTCTGTGGTCGAAGCTCCGGTCGAGATGACCTCCGTGCTGCGCGGGCGGGTTCTCGACGCGGGCGGCCGTCCAGTGTCCGGTGTCGTGCTTACGCTCACCGACATGTCGGGGCGTCAGGTCGACGTCGGGCGTACGGGACGTACTGGCGCGTACGAGCTGTCGGCGAACACTGTGGGCGAGCACGTCCTTCTCGCGACAGCTGGTTCGACGCGGCCCGCGGTGTCCACTGTGCGGCTTAACGGCAACGCGCGTTGGCACGACTTGCTGTTGGACAGCCAGGGCGCTATCTCGGGTCGCGTACGCGTGGCCGGTCGCCATGCCGCCGTCGCAGGCGCGGTGCTGACTCTCACCGACCGCTTGGGCACTGTCACCGCAACGCACATCGCGGGTGGCGACGGCGCTTACCGCTTCACGGGGATCGAGCCGGGCGCGTACACGCTCACTGTGTCGGCACACGGATACACGCCGCACGCCGAACCGATGACGGTCGGCGATGGTGCGGCCGCACAACATGATGTCGAGTTGAGCGAAGCCATGGAACGAGAGTTCGTTAGGCACCAAGGAACACTCAGCGTCGACTAAAGGGGCTCGTGAGTGTTTGCCGCGGTGCACGCCGCGGCGGACACTCACGAGCTTTCTACTGGGAGTGGCATTTGCCGCCGAGCGATGCGCCCTCCCGGCCCTGCCTCGTCCCCCTTCCCCGGAGGTAGCGTCGAATATGTGACGCGAAGCAGGGTCGCGATGTTGCTGGCTATGGGAATCGACAACTTCGGTTCCGGACTTTTCCTTCCGCTCGCACTGCTTTACGTGACGCGGGTGATCGGAATCCCGCTCGTCGAAGCGGGCACGGCGGTCACGGTGGGGACCACAGCGGGGCTTCTCATGCCGCCGCTCGCCGGGCGGCTGGTGGATCGCGCCGGACCGAGAGCCGGAGTTCTCGCGGCGCAACTGTTGCAGGCTGCCGGAATCAGCGCGTATTTGTTCGCACACGACATCAGCGGCGTTGTGGTGGCTGCCATCCTTCTTGGTGCCGGGCAACAATTGTTCTACAGCTGCCTGTTCGCGCTCGTCTCCGAAGTCGCCGGGGACGTGCCGAAGGACCGGCCGTTCGCCGAGGTCGGAATGGTGCGCGCGGGCGGATTCGGGCTCGGCGGGCTGATGTCGTCGGCACTGCTCACCTGGTTCGGCGACAGCGGTTACAGCGTCGCGCTCGTCGTGGACGTGCTGACTTTTCTCGCCGCGGCAGGCCTCGTCGCGGTGTTCATCCCTCCCGGCCGCCGGTTCGCGCCCGTGGCACGCGTGCGAAGCGGCGTGTGGCGCGACCGCCCGTACCTGACTCTGATCCTGTTGAGCGGCCTGTTCGGGCTCTCGCTCGACTTCTTCCTCATCGGCACCCCGGTGTTCGTGCTCGACCGGCTGCACGCGCCGACCTGGCTGCCCGGTGCGATCTTGTTCCTGCTCACAGTGCTGACCAGTGCCGGCGGCACGATCGCGCTTCGGCTCACCCGCGGCCTCAGCCGGATCAACGCGATGCGCGCCGGGTCCGCGCTGTTCGCCGCGTGGTGCCTGACGAGCGTCGGCGTGCTGCTGGTTCCGCGCAGCTGGCAGGTGCCGTACCTGCTGGCCGCGACGCTCGTGTTCGCCGCCGGTGACCTGGTGTTCGGCCCGCGCTCCGGCGCGCTCGCCGAGGCCGCCGCGCCACCCGAAGCGAAGGGTCGTTACCTCGCCGCGTTCCAATACGCGTTCACTGTGGCTCAGGTGCTGGCTCCAGCGATCGTGTCGTTGTTTTCCGTGGCGGCGTGGTTACCCTGGGTCCTGGTCGGGGGTTGCGCTTGCCTCGCCGCGCTCGGGCTCGGCAGGCTGGGGCCAAGGCTGCCCGCGGCTGCGGTGGCACCAATTCAGAGTTGAGCGGAACAGACTCAACTTTGCTGACGTTATACCTGTCGACGGGCCTTGGTCGGGCCTGTCACCAGGTATTTCCACGAACGCATGAGGTGAGGGATGGACGCTTTCAACCCGACCACGAAGACCCAGCAGGCGATCTCGTCCGCGGCGCAGGCGGCCACCGTGGCCGGCAACCCGCACGTGTCGGCCGCCCATTTGCTGGGCGCCCTGCTGGCGCAGGGTGACGGGACCACCGCACCGCTGCTGACCGCGGTCGGGGCGGACCCGGAAACGGTGCACAAGGAGCTCGAGCCGATCATCAACGGGCTGCCGTCGGCGACCGGCGCGACCGTGTCGACCCCGCAGTTCGACGCGCCCGCGGTCAAGTCGCTCTCGCAGGCACAGAAGCTCGCCACCGAACTCGGCGACGAGTACGTGTCGACCGAGCACCTGCTCGTCGGCCTCGCCACCGAAGGCGCTCAGGTCGCGGACCTGCTCAAGCGGCACGGCGCCACGCCGGACGCGCTGCGCGAGGCGTTCGCGAAGGTGCGCGGGTCGGCCCGGATCACCAGTGCGGATCCCGAAAGCACGTTCAAGGCGCTGGAGAAGTACGGCGTCGACCTCACCGAGCGGGCCCGATCGGGCGAACTCGACCCGGTCATCGGCCGCGACACCGAGATCCGCCGGGTCGTGCAGGTGCTTTCCCGGCGTACCAAGAACAACCCGGTGCTGATCGGCGAACCGGGCGTCGGCAAGACGGCGATCGTCGAGGGCCTCGCCCAGCGGATCGTCGCGGGCGACGTGCCGGAATCGTTGCGCGGCAAGCGAGTCGTCGCACTCGACCTCGGGTCGATGGTGGCCGGCGCCAAGTTCCGCGGCGAGTTCGAGGAGCGGTTGAAGGCCGTGCTCAAGGAGATCACCGACTCCGCGGGCGAGGTCATCACGTTCATCGACGAGCTGCACACCATCGTCGGCGCGGGCGCGACCGGCGAGGGCGCGATGGACGCGGGCAACATGATCAAGCCGATGCTGGCTCGTGGCGAGCTGCGCATGGTCGGCGCGACCACGCTCGACGAGTACCGCCAGCACATCGAGAAGGACCCGGCGCTGGAGCGCCGCTTCCAGCAGGTGCTGGTCGGCGAGCCGTCGCCGGAGGACACCATCGCGATCCTGCGCGGGCTGAAGGAGCGCTACGAGGTGCACCACGGTGTCCGCATCACGGACGCCGCGCTGGTCGCCGCCGCGACGCTGTCGGACCGTTACATCACCGCGCGGTTCCTGCCGGACAAGGCGATCGACCTGGTCGACGAGGCCGCGTCGAAGATCCGCATGGAGATCGACTCGCGGCCGGTGGAGATCGACGAGGTCGAACGGGCCGTGCGGCGCATGGAGATCGAGGAGATGGCACTGTCCAAAGAGGACGACGCCGCCTCTCTTGAACGGCTGACCGCACTGCGCGCCGAACTGGCCGAGAAGCGCGAGGAACTCACCGCGCTGACCGCCCGTTGGCAGAACGAGAAGGGCTCGATCGAGACCGTCCGTGAGCTGAAGGAGCAACTGGAACAACTGCGCGGCGAATCGGAACGCGCCGAACGCGACGGCGACCTCGGCAAGGCCGCCGAGCTGCGGTACGGCCGGATTCCGGCGCTGGAGAAGGAGTTCGAGGCCGCGATGGCCGCGAACGAGGCCAGCAAGCAGAACGTCATGCTGAAGGAAGAGGTGGGCGCGGACGACGTCGCCGACGTGGTCAGCGCGTGGACCGGTATTCCGGCCGGGCGTCTGCTCGAAGGCGAGACGGGCAAGCTGCTCCGGATGGAAGAGGAGCTGAACCGCCGCGTCATCGGCCAGGACCAGGCGGTCCAGGTCGTCGCGGACGCCGTGCGCCGGGCCCGGGCGGGCGTAGCCGACCCAGACCGGCCGACCGGTTCGTTCCTGTTCCTCGGCCCGACCGGTGTCGGCAAGACCGAGCTGGCGAAGGCGCTGGCGGAGTTCCTGTTCGACGACGAGCGCGCGATGCAGCGCATCGACATGAGCGAGTACTCCGAGAAGCACTCGGTGGCCAGGCTCGTGGGTGCGCCTCCGGGGTACGTCGGCTACGACCAGGGCGGCCAGCTGACCGAGGCCGTCCGGCGCCGCCCGTACACGGTGGTGCTGCTGGACGAGGTCGAAAAGGCGCACCCGGACGTGTTCGACGTGCTCCTGCAAGTCCTCGACGACGGCAGGCTGACCGACGGCCAGGGCAGGACGGTGGACTTCCGCAACACCATCCTGATCCTGACGTCGAACCTCGGCTCGCAAGCCATCGCCGACCCGTCGCTGGACGAACGCCAGCGCCGCGACGCGGTGATGGAGGTCGTGCAACGGCAGTTCAAGCCGGAGTTCCTGAACCGGCTGGACGACATCGTGGTGTTCCACGCGCTCGGCACCGAGCAGCTGACGTCCATTGTGGACATCCAGGTGGCCCGGTTGGCCAAGCGGCTCGCCCAGCGCCGCCTCCACCTCGAGGTGACGGACGGTGCCCGGGAATGGCTGGCGCTGAACGGCTTCGACCCGATCTACGGCGCCCGTCCGCTGCGCCGGCTGGTGCAGTCGGCGATTGGGGACCAGCTGGCCAAGCAGCTGCTGTCCGGTGAGGTTCGGGACGGGGACACCGTGCGGGTGGACCTGCCGGAGCTGGAGACCGGTGACACGCTGAAGGTGTCGCGGGTCTGACGGATTGCGAAGGCCTCCTCGCGGAGTTACCGCGGGGAGGCCTTCACTGCGTCTTGTCGAGGAGCGTGGTCCAGACGCGAACTACGAACTCGGCTGGTCCCGTTTCCTCGGCTTCGTCATCGGATGGCGGACGAAGATCCGCCCGCCGCACCAGGCCTGGCACCTCGTCGTCGAGAAACTCCTCGGCGATGGAGTGCAGCGAAACAAGTTCGACTCGCGCCCCGAAGGGCAACTCGTCCTCCGGCAACGAGGCGGTCGAGCAGCGCAACTGCCCGGCCTGCTGGTCGTGCCACACATAGAACGTCACTGGCCCGTCGTAGTCCAGCGAGCGCACCCGCTCGCGCAGGACCGAGGCGCACTCCTCGAACGCGGCAACGACCTCGTGTGCCGACGAGGAACCGTGCTTCTCGGGTGCCAGCGAGAGCGACCAGGTGTTCTCTCGGCTCTCGAGATCCCGGTGGGCCGGATCGATGAGCAACGGCTCGTCCGCGACCTCGCGGATCCATCTCAGCAGCACCGCGTCAGGATGCCAGCCCCCGAACGCGAAACCGCCCGGCCGCGACAACGCGACCGGGCGGTTCCCCATCTCAAGTTCTCAGGCGTCCTCGCCCCGCTCCGACTCCGCCGGATGCGCACCCCGACCAGGCGGAGTACGCGGCGCGGGCGGAGACGGCTGCCGCTCCGTCATCCGCGTATCCGCCGGAGACGGTGCCGACGTCTCGACCGCGCGGGTGTCGACCGGCCTCGTCGCCTGGGTGTCCGCCGGGGAGGGGGCGCTCGTCGGGGCGGGCGGCGCGGCCGGGGTGCCCGCCGACGGCGTCCACGTGCGGTTCGAGTCGTAGTCCTCGTCGAACGGGTCCACGATGTCGGCGATCTCGCCCAGGTCGCGCAGCAAGCGCTCAAGCCGCGACGGCCCAGCCCCCGGCACGACGCTCGCCAGCACCCACTCGTTCTCCAGCCACGCCACGCCGACGTCGCCGCCCAGCTGGTCGGCCGCGTCGACCAGGTCCTGGGTGATGACCTGGCGGGCGCCCTCGGAGTCGTCCGCGAAGGCGTAGCGCTGGCCGATCGGGCCGAGCATCTCCGGCATGTTCTCCCGCTGGAACGGCACGCTCGACAGCCACATCTCGACCGGCACCCGGTGCGTCTTGTTGCAGCGCACGGCCACGACCACCGCGGGCACCTGGCCCTGGGACTCGATGTCGAAGATGAACACCGGACGGCGGCCGTCGGAGGTGAAGGTGGAGCCCGCGACGACGTTCACCGCCGCGTCGGCTCCGAAGTACCCGATCGCGCCTCCCGACCACTGCCGGGGCAGCCGTTCGTCCTCTTCCACGAACTGCCAGCCGCGCAACTGGGCCCAACGCTGCCGTTCACGGTTGCGCGAGCCCTCCCTGGCCCGGTCCGCGAAGAGCAGGCCAAGCCCCGCCACCAGCGCGACGGCGGCGATGACGAACCAGATCCACGCCGAGATACCCACGCCGGTCAGGGTATCGCTGCCGAGCCCTCCTACCGGGACGGCCGCACCGTGTCGGCGCGCCCCGTTTGGCCGGAACCGTCCAGGTCGCGTCGACAAATCGGCTAATCGCCCGGCTCGGGTGTCCATTGCGGACGGGTTCCCGCTGACCGGAGGGCCCGCTGCGCCTATCCAGCGATCGCGCCGGACATCCCGGACAGGAACCTTGCCGGATCGCTCCGGAGCCGGGTAGAGGTCGTTCGACAGCCTTTCCCGCCGCCGCCGACAGCAGGAAGGACACCCGCATGTCCCTCTCGAGAAGATCGGTACTGACCGGGACCGCGGCGGCACTCGGCGCGCTCGCGCTGCCCGGGGCCGCGGCGGCAGCGGGCGCGCGCGACTGGTCCCGCGCCGTCATCGACTCCACCATGCAGCGCTACACCCCGGCGTCCATCGGCGGCTGGAGCTATCCGCTCGGTCTCTACTTCTACGGCCAGTACCTCTTCTACCGGCGGACCAAGGAACGCAAGTACCTCGACTACGTCGTCGCCTGGTACGACCGGTTCATCACCGACGACGGCATCTCCAACAGCTTCAGCAGTCTCGACTCGATGCGCGCCTGCCAGATGCTTCCCTTGCTGTACAACGAAACCGGCAACGCCAAGTACCGCAAGGCCGCCGACCAGCTGCGCAAACGCTTCGAGACCTACCCGCGCACGAGCGACGGCGGGATGTGGCACGCGGTCAGCCGTCAGCACCAGCTGTGGGGCGACGGCGTGTACATGGCGCAGCCGTTCCTCGCGTTGTACGGCAAGGTTTTCCACGATCCGACGTACTGCTACGAGGAATCCGCCAAGAACCTGTCCGTCTACTTCGGACACCTCAAGGAGCCCGCGAAGGGCCTGATCTACCACGCCTACGACGAAAGCGGCAGCCAGCCGTGGGCGACCGGCCCCGGCAAGCACTCCAGCTTCCACTGGGCCCGCGCCGTCGGCTGGTTCGGGATGGCGGCGATCGACATCCTCGAGGTGCTGCCCGCCGACCATCCTCGACGGCCGGAGCTGGTCGGGATCGTCCAGTTCCTCGCCGAGGGGTACCGCCGGTTCCAAGATCCGCGGACCGGCCGGTGGTACCAGGTCGTCGACCACGGCGGCGACGACGGGAACTGGCTGGAGACGTCCGCGTCCTCGATGTACGCGTTCACCGTCTCCCGCGGGATCGAGCGCGGATATCTGCCTGCTTCTTATGCCTCGGTCGCCCAGCGCGGGTATGCGGGAGTGCTGCAGAAGGTGTCGATCGGATCGGACGGGCTGACGAACATCGCCGACATTTGCGAAGGAACGAACGTCGGAGACCTGAAGTTCTACTTCGCCCGGAAGCGGTTGACGAACGACTTCCACGGGCTCGGCGCGTTCTTGATCATGAACGAGCAGTTCACCCGGTATCGCTGCTGAAAGAAGGGCCCCTTGAGAGACTCAAGGGGCCCTTCGCGGCACGTCTGGTTTTACGTCTCGCCAGTCGGGTTGGCAGGCTTGGCCAGCGGTCCGGGCGACCACAATCCGGAATGCGTCACCGACTGCTGATGCAGCGCCGCCGAAGCCGGAAGCGCGTTCGCGACGTCGGGCGACACCTCGTACAACGTCCCCCAGTCCCGATCGACGTCCCCTTCCAGGTACGTCGGCAACGCCTCCATCTGGACGCTCGCGTTCATCCACACGAACGGCCCGCCGCCCGCCGGAGAGGACCAGTACCGGCCCACCGTGCGCAGGTCGTCGCCCGCGCTGATCCGGTACTTCGGCACCTCGGCGATCCCGTTGTGGATCGACGACGGGCGCAGGCACGGGTGCTGCGCGGCGGCGGCCCACTCCAGGAACACCGGGTCCTGCCCGACCACGTCGGTCATCTTCGCGATCTTCGGCGCCCGCGGCGCGCTGAACGCGACCCAGCCCTCGCTGCCGAGCCCGCGGCCCTTGGCCACGATCCGCACCTGGTCGGCGCCTTCGGGCACGCTGACCCGCGCATCCCGCCAGTCGGTGTCCTTCTTCTTCGCGTCGAGCTTCTCGCGGCTGAGCACCTCGAACCCGGCGGGGGTGTACTTGCCGAATTCGGCGGTCAGCCCGTTCGGGTCCTCGGTCTTGCCCGCGAGCGCGACCACGATCGGCACCGAGCCGTCGCGCGCGCGTTCCGGGATCGAGTACCACTGGGTGCGCAGGTCGCCCGCGCCGTCGCCGGACTCGTGGTAGCTGCCCCAGATCGGCGCGCCGTCCTTGCCGAAGTCGTGCGGCGGCTTCCACTTGTCGTCCGTCGGCAGCCCGCCATTGGTGACGAAGCCCTTCTGGGTGCTGGTCAGCCATTCCTGCGGCGTGGTTCCGCGGTCGGCGCCCGCGGGCACCTGCCAGCCGGGAGCGGCGTTCTGCGGCTGTTGCGGCGCGGCTTCCAGCAGCCCGGCCTTCGGGTCGCGCTCGACCTTGATGTAGTCGGACAGCCCGCAGCTCTTCCCGGCCAGCTGGCGGATGTTGTCAGCACCCATGTTGTAGGTGTCCCAGCGCTTCTGGATGCCCTTGGCGATGCTGCCGATCTCGAACAGCACGAGAATCGCGCACACCGTCGACAGCGGTGCGAGCCCGAGCCGCAGTGCCCGGCCGCGGTTTTCCAGGTCGCCCTTCGCCACCGGCGCGGGCGGGACGAACGGTTCGTGCTCGTTGTGCTTCATGTGCTCGATCGCCGCGATCGCCAGCGCGACCGCGGCCGCCACGAGCGCCATCGTGCTCAGCTTGATGCCGAACACCTGCGGCGGGAGGTCGAACCACGGCACGCCCCACGCCGAGACGTACCACCAGGCGTTCGGCCCGGTCGAAGCCAGCGCGACGATCACCATCAGCCCGGCGAAGAACGCCGCGCGGTTGCGGCGCGACAGCAGCACCGTCGTGCTCGTCGACAACGCGGTGAGCGCGGCGAGCGGGCCGCCGACCGCGACCAGCATGCCGAAGTGGTGCGAGTGCTTGGTCGGGGCGAGCGCGAGGACCACAAAGGACAGTGCGCTGATGCCGAGCAGCCTGCGGCTCGGACCGAGCGCGGCGCCGCGGATGTTCCCGCGCCGCAGCAGCACGACCGCGCAGGTCGCCAGGCAGAGGAAGATCAGCAGCACCGGGAACCGGCGCGTCATCGAACCGTCCGGACCGTTGCTGAACAGCATCGTGTACCGGTCGAGCTCGTTGTACCAGGCCCCGGTCGGGCCGAGCGAGGACCGCAGCCGCACCGATTCGAGCGCGCCGGAGAGCGTCTGGTCGCAGAAGATGAGCGCGAGGATCACCAGTCCGGCGGCGGCGACCGGCGCGAGCACCGGCACCCAGCCGAACTGGCGGGCGTGTCGGAGCACGATCTTCGCCAGCGGCTTCAGCCCGACCACGAACGGCAGCACGGCCATCAGCCCGTGCGGGTTGACCGAGACGCACAGCGCCGCGACGGTCAGTCCGACCGCCGCCGGGCCGAGCCGCCGGGTGGCCACCGCGCGTTCGACCGAGCAGATCGTGATCAGCGACAGCAGCGCGACCAGGTTTTCCGGGCGCAGGCCGTTGTCGTAGGGCAGCCAGAACGCGAGGAAGACCGCGCCCGCCGCCCAGCCGGCCGCGCTGCTGATCCGCACCTGCCTGCCGAGCCGCGGCAGCACCCCTCGGCTGATCAGCATCCAGCAGGCGACGCCCATCAACAGCGACGGCAGCCGCATCCACGGCGTCAGCGAACTGATCTTGGTCATGGCCGCGTAGATGTCGACGAACCACGCCATCGGCGCGTCCGGCGCGGCGAACCACCGGTAGTACTCGCCGATGTACCCGGCGTCGCCGCGGACGCGCGCCATGGTCGTGAAGTAGCCGTCGTCGGCGGTCATCGCGCCGATCAGCCACCAGACGCCGAGCGTGCCGAGCACGGCTATGTCGAGGAATTTCAGCTTCCACCAGCCCCGCGCGGCCAGCCGGGGCGCGCGCCGTCCGGAGAGCCGGTCGAGGCGGTACAGCGCGAGCACCGCGCCGATGAAGCAGAGCACCGACAGCACGATGGCGGCCAGCTTGATGCCGGTCGCGGTGCTGGCCCAGCGGTTGTCGACCTGCGCGGAGACCGAGAGGCCGTGCGTGTCGTCCTGGTTCGTCAGGTCGGAGAAGAAACCGGTGAGCTGCGGCCTGCGGTCGTCGCTGACGTCCGCCAGGTGGGTGCCGCCGACGGACGCGGTCGTGTGCTTCGGGTCGGAATGCACGGTGATCGTGCAGTCGCCCTCGCCGAGCGGGGCCGCGCCGAGCTGCTGGCCCTGTGAGGAGAGCGTGAGCTGACCGTCGCCGACCTGCAAGGCCATCCCGGTGACGGTGCCGATGCTGGAGTTCGGCGGGTTGGTGCTGAACAGCACGGCGTTGCCCGCGGTGCGCGCGTCCAGCGCCCGCGCGGTCGCGCACGGGACCTTCGCGTCGAGCGAGATCGGCGCCTGCGCGGTCAGCGGGGCGGACACCGCTCTGGTGCCCTGGGCGGTCGGCCAGTCGAGGGTCGTTTGCTCAAGCGTGACGGGCAGGAACGGGATCGCGATCGCGAGGATCGCGCCGGCGATTCCGAAAACCGCGGCGAGCAGCCGCGTCCGACGCCCGGCTTTGCTCTTGCCGACAGCTGTCGGAGACGCCGATTCGGCGGCAACGGATTCGAGGTCGACCACGCCCAGCAGGCTATCCAAGCGGATGCGAGCCTCCCGCTGGGGACTCTCCAGGGGACGGCGCCACCTGGTGGAGCCCGGATTCCCTCCCCGAATAGCCACGGTGGGTAAAGGAAACGCGGCCCGCTTTAGGGCGAACGGGTGATGCTCCGCAGCTCACGAGGGCTCGCGCCGAGGGCCGTTTCGCGATCCGGAAACGGTCCGGACTCGATTGCCGAAAGCGGACCCGGCACCGCGATGAACTCAGCCGGGCGAGAAAGTGAACGGCGGCCCGGAAACTGTCCATCCGTTGTCGATGACCGGATTTCCCAGCACCTCGGCGCCCACGTGCTGGCTCCGGGTAACCGGAACACCCACGGTAGAAGCGGTGCTCGCGCGCGCCGCCGCGAGGTCCGCGGCCGACAGTTCGCCGTGGAACCGCTCCGTGCGCTCGGCGGTCGACTGGCTCGCCGCGGCCAGCGTGTGCACCGGGCCGAGGTCGCCGGACACGCTGTGCCGCTCGGTGGACTCCAGCCGGGTCACGTCGAGCTTGCCGGTGAACTGGCCGAGCACGCTTTCGTCGGAGTTCGCGACGACCGAGCCCGCCGGGCCGAGGTCGACGGCGTCCGCGGAGGTGCGTTCGACGCGGGTGCCGCTCAGCAGGTCGCCGGAGAACCGGCCGGCGAGCCCGGACTCGGCGCTGGTCTTGCTGCTGGACAGCGCTTCGACCCCCTGCGGGAGCCGGACGCCGTGCCGCATCGACTGGTCCAGACCGGCCACGTGCGCACCGTCGAATGGCTGCGTGTGGTGCGCGGCGAGGTCGTTGCCGGTGAACGCGCGGCCTGCCTCGCCGAGGCGCAGGTCGTGGGTCTGGGACTGGCCCGCGGCGTCCGGGGCGAGCGCCTGGTGCAGGTTCGACGCGGCGGACGCGGGCAGATCTTGCGTCGCGATCGCCTCGTCGCGGGTGAACTGGAGGTCGGAGAAGGAACCGTGCTGGTGCTCCTCGAGCGGCAGTCCCCCGCGCGGGGTGTCCGCCAGCGCCGCGGCCGGGCCGGCGAGCAACAGAGCGAGGGGCGCCGCACCGGCGGCCATCCGGGGCAGATATCCGGGCGTCCGCTTGGTGTGCTTGCCCATGTGCCGGACCATACTGCGCCACCAGGGCGGACGCAGCTGAAAAACGGGTAGCTTCACCCACATGACCACCACAGCCATGATCACCGGGGCCACCGCGGGCATCGGGGCGGAATTCGCGCGCCGGCTCGCCGCCGAGAAGCACGACCTCGTCCTGGTCGCCAGGGACGAGGGCCGGCTGAACGCGCTGGCCGGGCAGTTGCGCGCGGAGCACGGCGTCGAGGTGACCGTGCTGCCCGCCGATCTGTCCGAAGTGGACGGCCGGGGCCGGGTCGCCGATCTGTTCGAAACCCGGCCGGTCGATCTGCTGGTCAACAACGCCGGCTTCGGGCTGAGCGGCGAGTTCTGGGAGATCCCTGCCGAGGACCTGCAGCGTCAGCTCGACGTGAACGTGACCGCCGTGCTGCAGCTGACCCGGGCGGCGCTGCCGGGCATGGTCGAGCGCGGCCGCGGTGCCGTGATCAATGTCAGCAGTGTCGCCGGCTTCTTCTCCGGCCGCGGCTCGACTTATACCGCCAGCAAGAACTGGGTCACGTCGTTCACCGAGGGCATCGCGATGTCGCTGCCGAAGGGCGTGCGGATGATGGCGCTGTGCCCCGGCTTCACCCACACCGAGTTCCACGAGCGCGCCGGTCTGCAACGGGAGGGTCCGAAGGCCTTCTGGCTCGACGTGGCCCAGGTCGTCGACGAAGCCCTCGCTGACCTGCGCCGCGGCAAGGTGATCTCGGTGCCGAGCCTGCAGTACAAGGCCCTGGTCGGGATCGGCGGACTGCTGCCGCGTCCGGTGCTGCGCAAGCTCGCGGGCGGGTTCGGCAACCGCCGCCGCACCTGAGAGGTAGGGACAGCCCTACCCCGTCCCGGCGTGTGCGCCCCAGGGTGTTTTCCCCCGGCAGGCCATAGCGTTTTCCCCATGGCGACTGGGGAAGCGGTGCGGCTCGAATCCGTCCGCAAGGAATACGGCCGGGTCACGGCACTGGACGGGGTGAGCCTGTCCTTTCCGCGCGGCGGGTTCACCGCGGTGATGGGCCCGTCGGGCTCGGGCAAGAGCACGTTCCTGCACTGCGCGGCCGGACTCGACCGGCCGACGAGCGGTTCGGTCCTGCTCGACGACCAGGAGCTGGGCAAGCTCTCCGAAACGCAGCTGACGAAGCTGCGCCGGGACAAGGTCGGGTTCGTCTTCCAGGCGTTCAACCTGCTGCCCGCGCTGACCGTCGAGCAGAACGTCGTGCTGCCGCTGCGGCTGGCCGGCCGTCGTCCGGACCGCCGCCGCGTCGCGGAGATGCTCGGGCATGTCGGGCTGAGCGACCGGCGCAAGCACCTGCCGGGTCAGCTGTCCGGCGGTCAGCAGCAGCGGGTCGCGATCGCTCGCGCGCTGGTCAGCCGTCCGGCGGTGCTGTTCGCCGACGAACCGACCGGCGCGCTCGACACCCGTACCGCCGGCGAAATCCTTGGCCTGCTTTCGGAATCGGTGCGCGGCGGCCTGACCGTCGTGATGGTGACGCACGATCCCGTCGCGGCCTCCTATGCGGACCGGGTTGTCTTCCTCGCGGACGGCCGCGTCGCCGGTGAACTGCACCGGCCGACCGCGACGGCCGTCGCCGAACGCATGACGCACCTCGGCGCCTGGGCCGACCGGATGCCGGTGGGCGGTTTCTGATGTTCAGTCTTGCCTTGCGTACCTTGCGTTTCCGCACCGGCGGGTTCATCGCCGCGTTCGTGGCCGCGTTCCTCGGCGCGGTGATCGTGTCCGCCTGCGCCGGTCTGATGGAGACCGGGATCCGGTCCGCCGCTCCGCCGCACCGGCTCGCCTGGGCGTCGGCTGTCGTTGCCGGACAACAGGATTTCGAGCTGCGGAAGAATTCCGAGAAGCCCAAGACGCAGTCGGTCGCGCTGCCGGAGCGGGTCCGGCTGGACCGGTCGCTGGCGGAGACGATCCGCGCGACGCCCGGTGTGTCCACTGTGGTTGGAGAGGTGAGTTTCCCGGTATCGCTGGGGAAGAAGCCTCTTGTCGCGCACGGCTGGGAGTCCGCTCGGTTGCCCGGTCCTGCGCCGCGAGCCGACGAAGTGGTGCTGCCCGCTGCCAGCGGCGTGTCAGTTGGATCTACTGTGGACATTGCGGTGCAGGGGTCGATGCGCCAATACCGCGTCGCTCAGATCAGTGACCGTCCCGACGCGTTCTTCGCCGACAATGTCGCCGATCAGCTCTCCGGCCACCCCGGCAAGGTCGACTATTTCGGTGTCGTCACTGACAATCCGGCCGCCTTGCACCTCGGATCGGGGGTGTCCGTGCTGACTGGGGATGAGCGCGGCCTCGCCGAATTCCCGGAAGCGCAGGCGAGCGGCGGCCGGCTGATCCCGCTGTCCGGCGTCGCGGGCGGACTTTCGATTTCAGTCGCGGTGTTCGTCATCGCCAGCACGCTGATGCTGTCGGTGCGCCAGCGGCAGCGTGAATTGGCCTTGCTGCGCGCGATCGGCACGACGCCGCGGCAGCTGCGGCGCATGGTTCTCGGCGAAGCGCTGGTCATCGGCGTGCTCGCGACCGCAGCCGCGGCCGCGCTCGGTCCGGTGTTCGGCCGGTGGCTGTTCGAGCAGTTCACCTCGGGCGGGTTCATCTCCCCCGCCGTGCAGTTCCACCAGGGCTGGATCCCGATGATCATCGCGGCGGGCGCGACGCTGCTCGCCGTCGGGATTTCCGCGCTGGTGGCCGGATTCCGGGTCGGCCGCATCCGGCCGACCGAGGCGCTCGCCGAAGCCTCCGTGCCGCGCGGCTGGCTGACACCGCTGCGACTGATCGTCGCGCTGCTGTGCTTCGGCGGCGGGACCGCGCTGGGCATAGTCACGCTCGCGGTGATGACGGGACCCATCGCGGCGAGCACGGCGGGTCCGGCGGTGATGCTGTGGGCGGTCGGCGTCGCGATGATCAGCCCTGGCGTCACGAAGCTGACCGCGATCCTGTTGCAGGGCCCGATGCGGCTGTTCAGCGGCGTCACCGGCTGGCTGGCGATCACCAACACGCGCAACGCGGCCACCCGGGTGGCAGGCGCGGTCACGCCGATCATGCTCGCGGTCGGAATCGCGACCGCCAACATCTACCTGCAGACCACGACCACCGCCGCTTCCGCGCAGGCCTTCGCCGAAGACCTCCGCGCCGACGCGGTCGTCGCGGGCCCGACCGGGGTTTCTCCCGAAGCCATCGACCGGATCCGGCACGCGGACGGCGTCGCGGCGGTCTCGCCGTACCTCGCCAGCCGCGCGTTCATCACCGCGCCGTTCGACGAGAACCAGACCAAGAAGGGCTACCCGGCGCTCGGCCTCACCGACGGGTCGACCAATGCCGCCACGGTCGTGCGCGGCAACCTCGCCGACCTCACCGGCGACACGGTCGCGTTGCCGGACACCGCTGAGGTGTCGCGATCGGTCGGCGAATCCGTCACGCTCCGTCTCGGCGACGGGAGCGACCGGACCCTGCGCATCGTCGCGATCGTGCACCAGCGGGCCGGAGCCGAACAGCTCCTGCTGCCCGCCGACCTGCTCGCCGGGCACACCACGTCCGGTCTCGCCCGGCAGGTGCTCGTCCGTGCCGCGCCCGGGGTCGACCAGGCCCGGCTGACGCGCAGCCTGACCGCCGCGACCGCGGGTCTCCCGGTGTCGGTCGGCGACCGGAGCACGCTGGCCGCCGCGAACGCCAAGAACGACGAGACCGGCGCGTGGGTGAACTACCTGCTGGTCGGCATGATCGTCGGCTACACGGTGATCTCCGTGGTGAACACCCTGGTCATGGCCACCTCGCGCCGCCGGAGGGAGTTCGGCCTGCAACGGCTCGGCGGCTTCACCCGCGGCCAGGTGCTGCGGATGGCCGCGAGCGAAGGCGGTCTGATCGCCGCGATCGGCATCGTGGCAGGCACCGCGGTGTCCGCGGGCGCGATCGTGCCGTTCTGTCTCGTCGCGACCGGCCGGGTGCTTCCGGAGGGTCCGGTGTCGGTGTACCTGGTGATCATCGCGACCGCGATCGTGCTCGCGCTGACCGCCGCGGTCCTGCCCGCTTGGGTGGCGACGCGGACGCGTCCGGTGACGGCCGTCGCGACCGGGGAGTGACGCGCGGAAGTTGTCGGTGCCGTGTGTAAGACTCTCGGCCGTGGCGTACCCCGGGTTGGATCAAACTGCGAAGCTCGAACTGGCCAGGCTGGTCAGCGAACTGGCCGTCGTGCACGGCAAGGTCACCTTGGCCTCGGGCAAGGAAGCCGATTACTACGTCGATCTCCGGCGGGCGACGCTGCAACACGCGGCCGCCCCGCTCATCGGCAAGCTGCTGCGGCAGCTCACCGCTGACTGGGACTACGTCGCGACCGGCGGGCTCACCCTCGGCGCGGACCCGGTGGCGCTGGCGATGCTGCACTCCGCCGCCGCCGAGGGCGTAGTGCTCGACGCGTTCGTCGTCCGCAAGGCGATCAAGGAACACGGGATGCAGCGCCGGATCGAGGGTGTGGAGGTGCGCGGGCAGCGGGTGCTGGCCGTCGAGGACACCTCCACCACCGGCGGCAGCGTGCTCACCGCGGTCGAGGCGCTGCGCGAAGGCGGGGCCACCGTGGTCGGCGTCGCGACGGTCGTCGACCGCGACACCGGCGCGCGGGAAGCCATCGAGAAGGCCGGGCTCGAGTACCGGTACCTGCTGAGCAAGGACGACCTCGGCCTCGACTGAGTGCTCGGCCGAGCGCGAGTGAGCACAGTCACTCACAATGCGTGCGTGACGAATGCCCGCCACTCGGTGTCCCCCTGACGGAAGGGGGTGCCGTGACCACGACCAGTGTCCCGCTCGACGACGCCACCCTCGTCGGCCGTGCGCGAGACGGCGACGTGCGCGCGTACGAACAGCTCGTGCAGCGTTATCAGGGCCCGATGTTCCGGCTTGCCCTGAAAATGCTGCATCACCGCGGCGACGCCGAGGACGTAGTGCAGGAAGCGTTCCTCGGCGCGTGGCGGAAGCTGGCGCAGCTGAACGACGACAACGCGTTCGTCGGGTGGCTCTACCGCGGAACGACCAACCGCTGCCTCAATGTGATCCGGGCGCGCCGCCCGCAGGCCGACGTCGACCTCGACCTCGCCGAATCGCCGCGCCGCGACACGCAACCCGAGCACGCGGTGCAGGTCAGCGGCCAGCTCGCGGCGCTCGACGAGGCGCTTCAGACGCTCACCCCGCAGCAACGGGCGTGCTGGCTGTTGCGTGAGGTGCACGGCCGGTCGTACGACGAGATCAGCGAGATCGTCGGCGCGAACCCCACCGCGGTCCGGGGGCGCATCGCCCGGGCCCGTGCGCAGCTGGCGGAGGTGATGAAGCCGTGGAGGTGAACCAGGACTACGAATTGCCGTGCGGCCGGGAACTGGAAACGCTCTGGGAGAACCTGGACGAGGCCGACGACCACCAGGCGGAGTGCGTCCACTGCCGCACCGCGCGGGAAAGCCTGCTCGCCCTGCGCTCGGCGACGCAGGAGCTGATCGACGAGCCCGACCCGACCCCGCCGGACCTGGTAGGCCGGATCATGTCGGCCGTCCGCGCCGAGGTCCGCCGCGGCCAGATGCTGGATCTTTCCGCCGCCGAACCTGGTTCGGTCGAGGTGAGCGAGCAAGCCGTCGCGGTCGTGCTCCGCTATGCGGCCGACTCCGCCGGCGACGTCCGCGCCCGCCGGGTCCGGGTGCGCAAGGTCGGCGTCGACTCTTCCGGCGCGGCTCAGGTCGAGGTCGAACTCACCCTCGCGACGCGCCTGGGGAACACGAGCGGCGCTGACACGTTGGCCCGCGTACGAGAACTGGTGTCCGCTGCCGCGACCTCGCGAGTGGGTATCTCGTTGATCAGCCTGGATCTGCTGGTGGAAGACGTGTACGAGGACGGGGAATGACCGCCGAATACGTGATCGCCGCCCCGGTGATCGCGAGCGTTGCCGCCCGCGCGGCCGCCGAAACCGCCGGAGTCGTGCGTCTGGAACCCGGCCTGCGCGGTTTGGCGACCGCCTGGGCCCGCGAGGCCCGGCAACGCTGGAAAGGCCTGGAACCGGCCCCCGCGGACGGCGTCCGGGTCCGCGCCCACGAGGACCGCCTGACTGTCGAGGTCGACGTGATCATCTCGGGCGCGGACCAAGCCGCCGCCGTGGGCCGCGCCGTGCAGCGCGCGGTATTCCGGGAAGTCCTCGCGCAGACCGGCCGTTCCGTGGACGCCGTGCGAGTGTCCATTTTGGACATCGAAGTGGGGCGGCAGTGACCGACCCGCGTTCGCTGGCCGGACGAATCGCCGACGCCCTGGCATCAGTCGACGGCCTCCGCCCCGCGACGAGCGCGGCCGCGGAGATCAGCTGGCTCCCGACCGATCCCGCTGGTGGCTCGGTAGATCTGACCGCGGAGTCGGTGGAAGTTCGGTTGGTGGCTTTGCGGTTGCCGCTGCCGCCGTTGCTCTCGGCCGCCGAGGCTCGAGTGCGTGAAGTGCTCGACGGGACGGAGTGGGCGGACGCGCGCATCCGCTTGGTAGTGACCGACATCGACGGGTCGGCGTTCGCTGGCTGAACGCTGCCTCCCCTGCCGGTACGTCAGCTTCGACCCGCGAACTCCTAGGGCGGCGAGGCCGTTCTCGGCATCGATCGAGTTGGCGCACCCCGCCGACGTGGCCTTCGAGGCGACTTTTGACGCCGACTCCGAGGCTGGCTGGGCGGACGGCGATGTCCTCCCGCCCCGACGCCTTCGCAGTCATCCTCTGTCCGGGGTTCGACGGCACAGGCCGAGTTCCCTCTCCCGCGTTTGTCAACCGCGTTTCCGCCCGCTTTCTCCGACGATTCGCGTCCCCGTCCGCGTGCACGGAACGGAGTCATTTACCGCGCGTCGGGTCCACTCGTGCGCGTGTTCCGCAGTGTCTCCTACCCGGAGTGATCCCTCCGTTACCTGCCGGGTGAACTCGTTGCTCCGGTGGGTCGAACATCACATCAGGTCCCCCTATTTCCCGCTCTCTGGGCGGGTAATCGGAGTAACGTCGCTGGTAGGTGCACTGGGAAGGGGGCGAAGGTGGACACGACGGTCGCGCACGTTCTCGCCGACGTCACCGTGGCGGTGCACGTACTGGCCCTGCTCTTCATCGGCTTCGGCGGCTTCCTCGCGTGGCGATGGCCGAAGGTTATTTTCGTGCACATTTTCTTCGCGGTGTGGGGCGTGCTGGTCAACGTCACGCCGATTCCGTGCCCGCTCACCGCGCTGGAGGATTTCTTCCGGCATCAGCAGGGTCTCGGCGACCTGCCAGGCGGGTTCAACGCGTATTACCTCTACGGCACGGTGATCCCGCGCTCGCTGCTGCCGGTGGTGGTCGTGGTGGCGCTGGCGGTGCTGGTGATCTCCTACCTGGGTGCCTACTTGAGGTGGCGCCACCGTCACGACGACAGTCCGGCGCACGGCGTCAGCCTGGGCTGAGCGAGAATCGTCCTTCGTGACGACGGAACAACCCGAAGCGGGCCCCACCGAGTGGGTGAACCGCGAGGAGGTAGGCGTAGGCCCCTGGCCAGGAACCTGGCCGGACGACCCGCGCTACGACCCCGACCTCCTGGCCAACGGCGACCGCCGCAACGTGGTCGACGCCTACCGCTACTGGCGCCGCGAGGCAATCGTGTCCGATGTGGACACTCGACGGCACCCGTTCCACGTCGCGATCGAGAACTTCCAGCACGACCACAACATCGGCACGGTCGTCCGCACCGCGAACGCCTTCGCCGCCGCGGAAGTGCACATAGTCGGCCGCCGCCGCTGGAACCGCCGGGGCGCCATGGTGACGGACCGCTACCAGCACCTCCGCCACCACGAGGACGTCGCGAGCCTGCTGGAATTCGCCACCGCGGAGGGCTTGACGGTGGTAGCGGTGGACAACACTCCCGGTGCCGAGCCGGTGGAAACCGCCGAGTTGCCCCGGAAGTGCCTGCTGCTGTTCGGCCAGGAAGGCCCGGGTTTGTCTGAAGCCGCCCAGGCCGACTCCGCGAAAGTGGTGTCCATCGCCCAGTTCGGCACGACAAGGTCGATTAACGCGGGCGTCGCGGCGGGCATCGTGATGCACGCGTGGATCCGCCAGCACGCGGACCTGTCCCAAGCCTGGTGACCGGCGGCTGGGTGCTCGTGAGTGTTTGCAACGGTTAGAACCGGGACAAACACTCACGAGAATCCCGCCCCACTGCCGCCCGCGCGGTTCGGCGTGCTCGCAGGCGTCCGGGATCGGCGTGGAGAGGCAAGTTCGCCGCAGCACAGGCAGAATCGACCCATGACCGCCGATTCATCCGAGCCAGCCGACTCCACTGCCCGCGGCGATCAGGCCCGCCCTGCCATGGCGCGCCCGGTCGGCCCTGCCGATCGCGCGGCGAACGCGGTTGAGGGCGCGGCGAATCCGGCCAAGGATGCGGCGAAGGCGGCCGGGGGTGCGACAGACCCTGTTGAACCTCCAGCGGCGGCTGAGGGCCCGGCGAACCCGGCCAAGGATGCGGCGAAGGCGGCCGGGGGTGCGACAGACCCTGCAGAACCTTCAGCGGCGGCTGAGGGCCCGGCCAACCCGGCCAAGAACACCGCTCAGCCAGTTGACCGCGCCGAAGCGGCTGGGCGTGCGGTCGCCGTTGGCGGTGCTGACGCGGTTGGGCGCGCGGTCGCCGTTGGCGGTGCTGACGCGGCTGGGCGTGCCGAAGCGGTTGACCGTGCCGCCGCCGTCGACCGTGCTGCCGCCGTCGACCGTGCTGCCGCCGCTGAGCGGGCAGTCTGTGCCAGGCACCTCCGCCGCCTGTGGGCCCTCCCCGGCACCGTCCTCGGCCGCAGCGGTTGGCCGCCCACCATGAGCCAACGGCTGCACTGGCACTGGAACTACTGGTGGCAGGCCCATCTCCTCGACAGCCTCGTCGACGCCCAGCTCCGCCAGCCCACCCAAGAACGCGCACAGCTGATCAACCGCTTCATCACGACCGTGCACCGGCGCAATTTCGGTTCCTGGGTCAACGACTACTACGACGACATAGCCTGGCTAGGGCTCGCGCTGCAGCGAGTACGCCAACTCCAACTATCCACAGTGGACGAACCGATCGAGGCTATCGGCGCACGGCTGCACGAAGGCTGGACACAAGACCTTGGCGGGGGAATTTGGTGGCGGCGCGGCGACTCCTTCAAGAATACCCCCGCCAACGGTCCGGCCGCTATCTTTCACGCCCGGAAGGGTGATCAACAACGCGCCGGCGCCATGACGCAATGGCTCACCGAGACCCTGGTCGACCCGGAGACCGGCCTCGTCTGGGACGGGGTCCGGGCGGACACCGGCGAAGTGGTCAAGCATATTTTCTCGTACTGCCAAGGGGTTTACCTCGGCGCATGCCTGGAACAGTCCCGCTGGGACGACGCCGCGCGCACGATCCGGGCGGTGGAGAAGCACATGGCGCCAGAGGGAATCCTCCCCGGTTCGGAGGGTGGCGACGGCGGACTCTTCTCGGCGATCGCCGCCCGCTACCTGGCGCTCGCGGCGAAAAACCTGCCCAGGGCGGAAGCCGAAACGGCGAAGGGGATCGTGCAAAAATCGGCGGAAGCGTGCTGGAACGGTGCGGCGCAGGAGAAAACCGGACCGTTGTTCAGCGCGTACTGGGATAGGTCGGCACCGAATCCGCCGGGCAAGGCGGAACGGGATCTGTCTGTCCAAATTGGAGGGTGGATGCTGCTGGAGGCCGCGGCAACGCTGTGAAACTCAGCAGCCGCACGAAGCGCGGTGCAGGAACCGCGGCGCGAGGCGGACGGACTCCGGCCGGCGCTCCGGCTCGCGGCAGCGCGCCAGCAGCAACTGCACCGCCCGGCGGCCGATTTCCGAGATAGGCTGCGCCATCGTCGTCACGCCAGGCGAAACCGTGCGCGCCCAGTCCATGTCGCCGTAACCGACGACCGCCAGTTCCGATCCGATCCGGATGCCGCGGCGGTGTGCTTCCCACTGCACGCCGATCAGCATCGCCTCGCCAGCGACCACCAGGGCGGTCGGCGAAGGCCAGCCGTCCAGGAGTTTGGCGGCAGCGCGCGCCGCGCCGCCTGCGGTGGACTGGCCGGACGCCACCAGTTCCGGGTGGTATCGCAGCCCGGCGCGGCCAAGGCCAAGGCGGTATCCCAGGGCGCGTTCTTCGCTCACCGTGGTGCCCTCGGTGCCGGTGATCAGCGCGATCCGCCGGTGCCGTCGCGAGGCCAGATGTTCGACCAGCGCGGACATGGCCTGGAAGTTCTCCGAACCGACCTGGTCGACGTCGTTGCGGCCGGCGATCCGGTCGACCAGGACCGTGGGCACCCCAGTGCGCACGAGTCCGTTCACGACAGCCTCGTCACCGGGAGCGGGCACCAGAAGGACGCCATCGACGTGATCCGCCTGAAGTGCGCGCAGCACTTCGGCTTCCTCGCGCGGGCAGTCGCTGGTGTCGGCCAGCAGCAGGTCGCAGCCCGCCCGCGCGGCAGCGCCGCGGATGGCACGCAGCAGCTGGTCGTGGTACGGGCTGGCGTGCCTCCCCAATGCCACCCCGAACCGATGGGTGACCGGCAGGTCCCAGTGGGAGACCTCCGGCGCCAGAACGGTCATTTCTCATGGCCCTCGTCGTCGTTACCTACCCAACAGTAGCCACTGTCGTGCCGCACAAGAGAGGGTCCGAGACGATCGGGTCCCGAGAATCACTGAGGTGAGTGAACGGCTGCGTGCCTGGTTACGCGGGGCAGTCAGGACGCGCACCCGCACGAAGCCCGGTGCCGCAAGGTCGGCGGCAACCGCACAGTCTCGGCGGGCCGTCCGGGATCCGCCAGTCGAGCGAGCAGCAGTTGCACCGCCCGGCGGCCGATTTCGTCGATCGGCTGGGCCATGGTCGTCAGCGGCGGGTCCACGAGATCGGCCCATTCGACGTCGTCGTACACCACCACCGGCAGGTCCTGGCCGATCCGCAAACCCCGCCGCCGCGCCTCGTGCAGCACGCCGACCATCATGCTGTCGTTCGCCACCACCAGCGCGGTCGGCGGATCCGGCAGCGCCAGCAGCGTGCTCAGCGCCAAGCCGCCACCGTCGCGTGAGGACTGTCCGCACGCCACCAGATCCGGCGACCAGCTCAAGCCCGACCGGCCGAGTCCGAGCCGGTAGCCCAGCACGCGTTCGTCGCTCGTCGTGAGCCCGGGCGCGCCGGAGATCATGCCGATCCGGCGATGGCCCAGCGACGCCAGATGCGCGGTCAGCGCCGAGGTCGCCTGGATGTTCTCGGCGCCGACCTGGTCGATGTCGGTCCGGGTGGTGAGCCGGTCCATCAGCACGGTCGGCACGTCCAGCGACACCAGTTCGCCCAGCACCGACCCGTCGCCGGGCGCGGGTGTGATCAGCAGGCCGTCGACCCGGCGCGACCGCAGCGCGCGCACCACGTCCCGTTCGGTGCCCGCGGTGTCGTGCGTGTCCGCGAGCAGCACGGTGTATCCGTTCGCCGACGCCTCTCGCTCGATCGCGTGCATCAGCGCCGCGAAGTACGGGTTCGCGACCAGCGAGATCGCCATCCCGATGGAGCGCGTACCCCCGGTGACCAGTGAGCGTGCGATCGCGTCGCCGGTGTACCCGGTGGTCTCGATCGCCCGCAGCACCGCGGCTTTCGTCTCCTCAGCCACCGCCCGCGTGCCGTTGACGACGTGCGAGACCGTCGTGATCGACACTCCCGCCATTTCGGCGATGTCGCGCTGGGTCGGGCGGGTCGAGCGAGGTCGCGGCATGTCTGTCCTTCATCGGGAGAGCGAAACCAGGAGCTTTGGCAAGCGTTTGCGCAAACGCTTGCGTCTAGCACAGAGTCTGTCTACCTTCCCGTCCATCGGCAAGCTCGCACCTCGATTCGGAGGGCATCTCCATGAGACACCGGAGTCTCACCGCACTCGCCTTGGCGGCCGCTGTCGCGGTCTCCACCGCCGGGTGCACCGTCGAACGCCACTGGGGCGGCAGCTCCAAAACCGGCGGCAGCGGCAAGGCCAAGGTCGGCCTCGTCACGAAGACCGACACCAACCCGTACTTCGTCGAACTGCGCAACGCCGCGTCCGCCGCGGCCAAGGCCAACGGCGCTGACTTCAGCGCGCTCGCCGGCCAGTTCGACGGCGACAACGACGGTCAGGTGCGTGCCATCGAGAACCTGATGCAGCAGGGCGTCAACACCATCCTGATCACGCCGAGCTCGTCGACCGGCGTGCTCAAGGCCATCAAGGACGCCCGCGACGCAGGCATTCTGGTGATCGCCCTCGACACCGCCACCGAACCGCCGGACGCGGTCGACGCCACCTTCGCCACCGACAATTTCGCGGCGGGCGAGCAGCAGGGCGCGTACGTCAAGGCGGCGCTCAAGGGCGCGGACCCGAAGCTTCTGATGGTCGACGGCACCGCGGGCAGTTCGGTCGACACCCAGCGGCACGGCGGCTTCCTCAAGGGCATCGGGCTCAAGGACGGCGCGCCGGAGATCAAGGGCCACACCAACGCCAACGGCGACCAGAGCCTCGCCCAGCAGGGCATGGAGAACCTCCTCCAGCGCACCACCGACCTCAACGCCGTGTACACGATGAACGAGCCGATGGGCCGCGGCGCGTACGCGGCGCTGAAGGCTCGCGGGCTCAACGCTCAGCTCACCGTCGGCTCCATCGACGGCGGCTGCGAGGGCGTGCAGAACGTCAAGAACGGCCAGTTCGCCGTCACCGTGATGCAGTTCCCGCGGAAGATGGCCGAACAGGGCGTGCTCGCGGCGGTCGAGTACGCGAAGACCGGGAAGAAGCCGAGCGGGTTCGTCAACACCGGCTCGACCGCGATCACCGACCACCCGATGCCGGGTGTGCCGAGCAAGGACACCGCCTGGGGTCTGCAGAACTGCTGGGGAGGCGGGAAATGACGAGCGCGACGGTCACCAACCGCGAGCGCGAAACGCTCGGCGAGTTCTTCCTCCGCGCGCCGGCGGTCGGTCCCGCGCTGGCGCTGGTCGTGGCGGTCGTGGTGTTTTCCTTCGCCACGGACACGTTTTTCGACCTGGACAATCTGTCCACAGTGGTCCAGCAATCGCTGGTGGTCGGCACGCTCGCGCTCGGCCAGACGCTGATCATCCTGATCGCGGGCATCGACCTGTCCAACGCGTCGTCGATGGTCGTGGCGACGCTGGTGATGGCGAAACTGGCGGCAGTGACGAACGTCTTCTTCGCGCTGCTGGCCGGCGTCGTGCTCACCGTCCTCGTCGGCCTGTTCATCGGCACCCTGGCGACGCGGATCAAGTTGCCCGCCTTCATCATCACGCTCGGCACGTTCACCGGCCTGACCGCGGTGGCGAAGCTGATCGCGGGCGGCCAGGCGGTTCCGGTGTCCGACGGGCTGCTCACCTGGCTCGGCACGAAGCGGTACCTCTTCGGCGGCATCCCGATCACCTACGGCATGACGCTCGCACTGCTCATGTTCCTCGCCGTCTGGTACGCGCTCACGAAAACCGCGTGGGGCAAGCACGTTTACGCCGTCGGCAACGCGCCGGAATCCGCGCGGCTGTCCGGGATCAAGGTCAACCGCACCGTGCTGTCGGTCTACCTCGTCGCCGGTCTGTGCTTCGGCATCGCCGCGTGGCAGGCGCTCGGCCGCACGCCGAACGCCGACCCGAACCAGTTCCAGCTCGGCAACCTCGACTCGATCACCGCGGTGGTGCTGGGCGGCACGAGCCTGTTCGGCGGACGCGGTTCGGTGCTGGGCACGCTGTTCGGCGCGCTGGTCGTCGCCGTGCTGCGCTCGGGGCTGACGCAGATGGGCGTCGACGGCAACTACCAGGACCTGGCGACCGGCGCGTTGCTGATCGCCGCGGTGGTCGTGGACCGGATCGCACGGAGGCAGCAGCAGTCATGACTACTACGCAGCAGCAGCCGACTCTTTCCGCACGCGGCCTGGTGAAGCGCTACGGCCGGGTCACCGCCATCGACGGCGCCGATTTCGACCTCTACCCCGGCGAAGTGCTCGCCGTGGTCGGCGACAACGGGGCCGGAAAGTCCAGTCTCATCAAGGCGTTGTCCGGCGCGGTGGTGCCGGATGCAGGCGAGATCAAAGTGGACGGCAAGACGGTCCACTTCAAGTCCCCGTTGGACGCGCGGCACTACGGGATCGAGACGGTGTACCAGGATCTGGCGGTCGCGCCGGCACTGGACATCGCGTCGAACATGTTTCTGGGCCGGGAAAAGCGGCTGAAGGGACCGTTCGGCATCGGGTTGCGCAAGCTCGACAGCGCGACCATGCGCACTGAGGCGCAGCGGATCCTGGACGACCTCGGCATCAAGGTCAAATCCATTACCCAGCTGGTGGAAACGCTGTCCGGCGGGCAGCGGCAAGGCGTCGCGGTGGCGCGCGCGGCGGCGTTCGGCACCAAAGCGGTGATCATGGACGAGCCGACGGCCGCGCTGGGTGTCGCGGAATCCGCGAAGGTGCTGGAACTGATCGGCCGGATCCGCGACCGCGGTCTGCCGGTCGTGCTGATCAGCCACAACATGCCGCACGTCTTCGAAATCGCCGACCGGATCCACGTGCACCGGCTCGGCAAGCGCGTCGCCGTGGTGACGCCGAAGACGCACAGCATGAACCAGGTGGTCGGCCTGCTCACCGGTGCGTTGAAGCTCGACGAGAACGGCGAAGTCGTCGAGGTCGCGTCCACCACGCATGCCGGGTTGACCTGACGTGCGAGTGCTGCTGGCGGGGTTGTGCACCGTCGATGTCGTACAGCGGGTCGCGGAATTCCCGGAGCCGAGCGAGAAAGTGCAGTCGCTGCAGGTGGATGTCGCGGCCGGTGGGCCGGCGACGAACGCCGCGGTGACCGTCGCGGCGCTCGGAGCCGAAGCGATCCTCCTGACGGCCCTCGGTACCCACCCGCTGGCCGCGCTCGCCCGGGCCGACCTCGAAGCCTGCGGCGTCGACCTGGTCGATCTCGCTCCAGAACGCACGCAGGCACCGCCGGTCAGCGCGGTCGTGGTGCGGGACGGCGACGGCGAACGCACTGTCGTCTCCCGCAACGCCGCCGCCGACAAACCGCTGGAACTGCCTGACCTCGCCCCGGTTTTCGACCGCGTGGACGCCGTCCTCGTCGACGGCCACCATCCCGAGCTAGCGCTTGCTGTCGCCGAGGAAGCCCGCGCCCGCGAAGCGCCGGTCATCCTCGACGCGGGCAGCTGGAAACCGGTACTGGACCAGTTGCTGCCACTGGTCCACGTGGCAGCCTGTTCCGCGCGGTTCCGTGCTCCCGCACCGAGTTTGGCCGAACGCGGAGTGTCAGTGACGATCACGACGGCAGGCCCGGAGCCGGTCGCCTGGAGCACTACGGAAGACTCTGGGCAGGTCCCCGTGCCGCTCGTCGAAGCGCGGGACACCCTGGGGGCCGGAGACGTGTGGCACGGTGCGCTCGCGTACGCGGTCGCGACCCGGGAAGGCGCGGTCGCCGACTGGATCGAATACGCGAACGCGGTGGCAGCGGAACGGGTCCGGCACGTGGGTCCGCGTTCGTGGACCGGACCGGTCGGGGAACTGGCGAAGAGCAGAGAAGAGGGAGTGCGATGACGGCGTTCGAGGATCTGCTGGCGCGGGCCGAGAAGCTGGCCAAACCGCGGGAACGGCACGTGCTCGGCATCATCGGCGCGCCCGCCTCCGGAAAGACCACGCTGGCCTGGGCGATCGCCAACGCGCTCGGTTCGCGGGCCGCGGTCGTGGGGATGGACGGTTTCCACCTGGCCCAGGTCGAACTGCAGCGGCTCGGTCGCACCGACCGCAAGGGCGCGCCGGACACCTTCGACGCCGCCGGCTACGTGCACCTGATCCGCCGGCTCGCCGAGGGCCGCGAGACGGTGTACGCGCCGGAGTTCCGCCGCGAGATCGAGGAGCCGATCGCCGGTGCGGTCCCGGTCGCGCCCGAGGTGCAGCTGGTCATCACCGAGGGCAACTACCTGCTGCTCCCGGACGACCCGTGGAGCGGCGTGCGGCAGTACCTGACCGAGGCGTGGTTCCTTGCCCCGGACGAGCCGGAGCGGATCGAACGGCTGGTGTCCCGGCACCGGCGCTACGGCCGTTCGCTGGTCGAGGCCCGGCAGCGCGCGCTCGGTTCCGACCAGCGCAACGCGGACCTGATCGCGAACACCCGGGACCGGGCCGACCTGGTGCTCGAGAACCTGCCGCTGACGAATTTCGCCCTCTGAGCAGGCTCAGCGCAGGTGATGTTCTCCGATCCGGCGACGACGGATCCCTACGCCGGCGCGGTCACCTGGGACCGGGCCGGCGAAGCCCGGATCGCCGTGCTGTATCCGCCGTACGTCCCGCTCATCCGCACCCACCTGAACGGGCTGCGGGCGCTGGTCGACCGGCGGTTGTCCGAGCCCGCGGGACCGGTCGCGGATCCGCGGCTGGCGCTGCTGGTGGAGCGGATGCAGGAGACCACCAGCGAACCGCAGCTCGAGCCGCAGGTGCTCGCGGACGTCCGGACCCGGCTGGACTGGGCGTTGTCGGTGCTGCCGGAACATGGCGGCGTCCTGGAGCTGCACACCCCGGCGCACCAATGGTGGTGGGGACGCGCGCTGCTCGACGTGTGCACGGCGATCACCGCGCTGCTGGGAGCGTGGCTGCGGGGCGAGGCGGTGGACGGGCAGCACTGCCCGGACGACGCGACGTGGTGGATGTGGATGGCGCAGATGCGCTGGCTCGACGCCCAGTTCGTCGAGCCGCTCAAGCCAAGCGGGGAGTGAGCGGTGGGGGTTTTGGTCGTCACCGGCGGCAGCCGGGGCATCGGCGCGGCGATCTGTGAACTGGCCGCGACCCGCGGTTACGACGTGGTGGTGAACTACTCCGGCGACTCGGCACCGGCCGAGGAGGTCGCCGAGCGGGCGCGGTCCCACGGTGCGCAAGCGCTTGCGCACCGTGCCGATGTGTCTGACGAACAGCAGGTCAGCGGCCTTTTTTCGGCGGCGGTCGAGCTGGGGCTGCTTGTCGGCTTGGTGAACAACGCGGGCATCACCGGCAACACCCCCGGCCGGCTCGACGAGCAGAGCGCCGAGACCGTCCGGCGGGTGCTGGACATCAACGTCACTGGCGTTTTCCTGTGCTGCCGGGAGGCGGTGCGGCGGATGTCGACGCGCTACGGCGGGTCCGGCGGAGCGATCGTGAACGTGTCCTCCACGGCCTCGCGGACCGGGTCGGCAGGCGAATGGGTGCACTACGCGGCGTCCAAGGCCGCGGTCAACACGCTCAGCTTCGGTCTCGCTCAGGAAGTCGCCGACGAGGGGATTCGGGTCAACGCCGTGTCGCCAGGCCTGGTCGAGACCGGATTGCACGCCGCCGCGGGGATGCCGGACCGGCCCGAGCGGTTCAGCGCCGTGATCCCGCTCCGGCGCGCGGGCCAGCCGGAAGAGATCGCCGCGGCCGTGCTGTGGCTGCTCTCCCCGGAGGCGTCCTTCACGGTGGGCGCGGTGCTGGAGGTCGGCGGCGGCCGCTGATCCATCTCGGACAGTGAGACGCCGGGAGACGGGCAGATCACGATTGACCCCGGAACTCGGTCAACTCGCCCGTAGCGGTTGTCCCGGTGTGCGAGTCTGGAACGAGGGGTTGAAAGGACGGCCGCGAAAGTCATGCCCAAGCTCACGTCTGTGCACCATCTGGCGCTCACCGTGACCGATGTGGACCGAAGTGTTCCCTGGTACGTCCGGGTGCTCGACCTCGAGGAAAGCCATCGGCGCGAAGACCCGGAAACCGGGGTGCGCAAAGTAGTTCTGCGTTCGGCGGGAGACGGATTCTCCGTCGTGCTGGTCCAGCATCCCGACACCGAGAGACCCGCGTTCGACGAAAGACGAACTGGTCTGGACCATGTCGCGTTCTCGGTGTCGTCCCGCGCCGAGGTCGCCGAATGGGAGGACCGCCTGCGGGAGTACGGCGTTTCCTACCTGCCCGCGACGGAATCGCAGACCTTCGAAGGCTCCGCGGTGATCGTGTTCCGCGATCCGGACGGTATCCAGCTGGAAGTCTGGTCCGACCCGTCCTGAAAACTCAGGCGTGCGCGTCGTCGGGTTCGTCGACCGGACGCCGCATTTCCTGGCGGTAGCGCAGCACGCCGTACGCGGTGCCGAACACGAAGAACGCGATGCTCACCCACAGTGCGGCGGTCTTGACCCACGGGATGGCGTCGAGCAGGCCCGCGCCGTAGTAGCCGAGCAGCACCAGCGTCGGCACCCACAGCAGCCCGCCGACGGTGGTGGCGAGCAGGAACCGCCGCGAATCCATCCGCGCGGCGCCCGCGATGAGCGGGGCCAGCGTGCGGATCCACGGGATCCACCTGGCCGCGACGATCGCGAAAAATCCCTTGCGGTCCAGGAAGGCTTGCGCGCGTTCGAGGTTGTGCCGGTTGAGCATCCGCCCGCCGCGCCGGGCGATCAGCGTGGTGCCCGCGCCGCGGCCGATGTAGTAGCCGATCTGGTTGCCGAACACGGCGGTGACCAGTGCGGCTCCGGAAAGCAGCCACGCGTTGAGGTCCGAGCCGTGCTGCGCGAGCACCACGCCCGCGCCGAACAGCAGGGAATCGCCCGGCAGGAACAGCCCGATGATGAGCGCGCACTCGATGAGCACGAACGACAGCACGATGACCCAGACGAGCACCGGGCCGGCGGTGTCCAGCCAGCTCAGGCCGATTCCCGCGGCGTGCGCGGGCTGGGCGGCGTCGAGGTTCACGCGAAGAGCCTACGTGGCTGGGACCGGCTGCAGTACGCAACCATCGAATCCTCCGCATACGGTGACTTTGGGTATTCCTGGGATAACCAGACTGTTCACCCTTTTCGCCCAGGACAACGAACAGGCCGCCCGGAACAGTTCCCGGGCGGCCCGTCGCGGTTTTCTCTAGAACTGCGGCAGGGACTCGCCCTGCACCGCCTCGATGTCCAGCTCCACCTTGACGGTCGTGCCGATCGCGGCCACGCCCGCCCGCACCATCGCGCTGTAGTTGATCGCGAAATCGTTGCGGTGCAATTGCGTTTCGGCGTGGAACGCGGCGCGCACGCCGCCCCACGGGTCCGGGCCGTGCCCGGTGTAGCGCAGGTCGAGCGTGACGTCGCGGCGTTCGCCGTGCAGCGTCAGCACGCCGCGCAGCGCCCAGTTGTCCGTGCCGAGCTGGGAAAGCCCGGTGCTTTCGAACGTGATGAGCGGATACGCGTCGACGTCGAGGAATTCGGCCGAACGCAGGTGGTCGTCCCGCATCTTGATGCCGCTTTCGATGCTGCCCGCCTTGATCTCGGCGTGCACGCTCGACCGCTCGACCGGCCGGGCGACCTCGATCCGGCCGGCCACGTCCGGGAACCGCACCTTGATGCTCGCGATGCCCATGTGCCGCGCAGTGGCGACCACCGACGAGTGCATCGGGTCGATCGTCCACGGACCCTCCGGCGGCAGCTCGACCGCGCCGGAAACCGGCACGAGCGCGATGTCGCCGAGCAGCCCGGCCCCGTCGGAACCGATCTGCACGGTACGGGCCAGCGGCGTGTACCCCGGCGCGGTGATCACGGCGGTGTAGACGCCCGGGGGCAGCGGGTCAGTGACCACTGCCCCCTTCGCGTCCGTGACCTGCCGAGCGACCTGTCGTCCGTTCAAGTCGGTGACCGTGAGCACCGCGTTCTCGACCGGCCATCCGCCGTTCGAGCGCAGCTGTGCGCGCAGGCCCCCGCTCATGACCGGTCGACCAGCTCGTCGAGCGCCTGGTCATAGCTCAGCCGCACGTCGTGCTGGGCCTCGCCGTCGTTCAGCGTCACCTGGCTGGTGGCGGGCGGGTACCCGCTCGCCACGACCGTGTAGGAGCCGATCGGCAGGTCGCTGACCACGTAGCGGCCCTCGCTGTCGGTGCGGGCCACCGCCGCGACGTTGCCGTTCGCGTCGAGCACGGTGATCCGCGCGTCCGGCACGATCCGGTCGCCCTCGGTGCGCGCGACGCCCTGGAGCAGCACCGCGCCAGCGAGTTCGACGTCGTGGCGCAGCACACCGCTGTCCGGCACCGTCAGCGTGACCGCGACCGGGCGGTAGTGCGGGCCGCTCGCGACCAGCGTGTACTGCCCGGCGCCGACGCCGCTGAAGGTGTAGACGCCGTCCTCGGCGGTGATGAACGCGCCGTTGACCTCGCCGCGCGAGTCGGTCAGCGTGACCGTCGCGTTGGCCAGCGGGGTCGCGGTGCCGATCGAACGGACCACGCCGGTCAGCTCGCCGGACCCGGTGAGCGTGACGTCGAGGTTCGCCGGGTGCCCGCCGACCACCACGCTGGAGGCCTGCGGCTGGTGCCCGGGCGCGGACACGATCAGCACGTACGTCCCCGGACCCTGGGTCGGGATCGAGTAGCTGCCGTCGCCGTTGCCGGTCGCCCGCGCCACCTGACGGCCCTGCTGGTCGATCAGGGTCAGCGCGGCCGCGCTCACGTGGCTGCCGTCCTGGCGGCGCACGTGGCCGGTGACCGGGACGCCGCCCGAGCCGGTGGCCGTGCCGAATTCGGCGTCGGCCACCGAGTTGGTGATCGGCATCGGCCGGGCGTCAGTCACCGCTTGGGGGTCGCCGTGCCCGTTGGTCAACGCGTGCCTCCCGCCCGCTCCGACGAGCACCGGCTCCTTCGGGGCTTCTTCGAACAGCGAACCGGTCTTGATCTCGGCGGTGTCGTCCGCGGCCGGGGCCGGGGTGGGTTCGTCCAGGTCCAGCAGCGCTTCGCCGCCTTCGACGGCCGCCGCGGCCGGGTTCATGCCCGCCAGCGGGATCTCCTTCATGAACAGCAGCACCAGCGTGGCCAGCAGCGCGACGCCGCCCGCGACCCAGAACACCGTGGTGATGGACTCGGTGAAGCCGATCAGGATCGGCGTGCGCACCGCTTCCGGCAGCGTCTGGATGACGCTCGTGTTGCTCGACAGGTCGCCGAGGTTGGCGCCCCCGCCCGGAGGCAGGTGGCCGCCGAAGGCCTTGGTGATGTTGCCCGGCAGCACGTTGAACAGAATCGTCAGGAACACCGCGACACCCGCGGTACCGCCGATCTGGCGGAAGAACGTGGCCGACGCGGTCGACACGCCCATGTCCTTGCGCGGGCCCGCGTTCTGCACCGCGATGATCAGCGTCTGCATGCACTGGCCGAGGCCGAGACCGATGATCAGCGCGGCCACCAGCGGGTGCCAGATCGGGGTGTCGTACTTGACCAGCGCGAAGAAGAACGCGCCCGCCGCGATCAGAATCGTGCCGACGACCGGGAAGATCTTGTAGCGCCCGGTCTTCGAGGTGATCCGGCCGGAGATGATCGAGGCGGACATGATGCCGACCATCAGCGGCAGCATCAGCAGACCCGATTCGGTCGGCGAGTAGCCCTGCACAACCTGCAGGTACTGCGGGATCATCGTGATCGCGCCGAACATCGCCACACCGACGATCACGCCGCCGATGATGGCGACGGTGAAGGTCGAGTTCTTGAACAGCCGCAACGGAATCAGCGCGGCGTCCTTCATCAGCTTCTCAACGACGATGAACAACACGACGCCGACGCCGCCGATGACGTACATCCAGATCGACTTCTGGTCGCCCCAGCCCCACTTCTGGCCTTGTTCGGCGACAATCAGGAACGGCACCACGGCGATGACCATGGTGAGCGCGCCCCACCAGTCGATCTTGTGGTCGTGGCGGTTGTGCGGAACGTTCAGCACCTTCGCGACGACGAACAGCGCGACGATGCCGATCGGCACGTTGATCAGGAAGACCCAGCGCCAGCCGTGCAGGCCGCCGAGGGTGTCGAAGCCGGCGAAGAAGCCGCCGAGCACCGGGCCGAGCACAGTCGAGATGCCGAACACGGCGAGGAAGTAGCCCTGGTAGCGCGGGCGTTCCCGCGGCGGGACCACGTCGCCGATGATCGTCATGGCCAGCGACATCAGACCGCCGGCGCCGAGACCCTGCACCGCGCGGAACGCGGCCAGTTCGTACATCGTCGTCGAAGCCGACGCGGCGGCCGAACCGACGACGAAGATCGCGATCGCGGCGAGGTAGAACGGCTTGCGGCCGTAGATGTCGGAAAGCTTGCCGTAGATCGGCGTCGCGATCGTCGAGGTGATCAGGTACGCCGTGGTCGCCCACGCCTGCAGATCGAAGCCGTGCAGGTCGTTGGCGATCCGGACGATCGAGGTGCCCACGATCGTCTGGTCGAGCGCGGCGAGGAACATGCCGCACATCAGGCCGCTGATGATCGTGACGATTTGGCGGTGGGTCAGCCGCGGACCGCCCTCGCTGTCTTCAGCGGGCGCTCCCCCTCGCGACTGAGGTTGTTTTTCAACGGTGGACGTCATGCGTTCGAGGCCCCCTTGGCCTGTGCCGTCGCCGCGGTGTCGGACAGCGACGGATTGTTCTTTTCGATACCTGTGTTGAGCCGCGCGAGAAGCTCGTTGAGCGTCTCGCGCTCCTCCTGGCTCCAATCGCCGAGTACTTCGGCCAGCCACCGGGCGCGGTGCTTGCGGTTTTCGTCGAAGACGCGGAGGCCTTCGGCGGTCGGGGCGAGCAAGCAGGCGCGGCCGTCCTCGGGGTCGGCCTGCCGTTCGACGAGTCCGTGCTGCACGAGCGAGCTGGACTGCCTGCTGATCGTGGAGATCTCCGAGTGCAGGAACTCGGCCAGCTTGCTGGTGCGTTGCGGGCCTTCGTGGACGAGGCAGAAGAGGATCGCGTACGCGGCCCTCTCGATCCCGTCCGGTCCGTGCTTGGCGACCTGGGACTTCGCCTTGGTGATCAAGCGCATGAACCGGACCAGCTCGTGTCCGAGCTGGTCGGCAAGGTCGAGGTCGGCCTCTGGCCTGACGGCGGAGTTCTGAGGTGCCATGTGGGTCTTCCTTGGGGTGGAGCAAACCATTGGTTGGCGACTGCAACTAGTTGCCTTAAGCAAGAGTGTGCCCGTACGGCGTATTTCGCAAGCGGCCGACCCCCGGTTGTGTCACAAGACACTTTAGTTGCCGCATGCAAGCAGATTTCAACCGGAGGGGTATCGTCCGGTTTCACCCGATATGGGGACACCGCTGGTCACTGGGGGTTTCGGAGCGGGAACAGATCCTCCTCGCCCGGGTTTCATAGAGGTATGACTGACGACACAGCGCTCTACGACCTCATCGCGGCGGGCAAGCAGGGGGTGCTGGCGACCCTGAAACGGGACGGCCGCCCGCAGCTGTCGACGGTGACGCATTACTTCGACCGCGACGCTCGCCAGTTGCAGGTGTCGATCACGGACACGCGCGCGAAGACGAAGAACATGCGCCGGGATCCGCGGGTGAGCTACCACGTGGCGTCGTCGAATGGCTGGTCGTACGCGGTGGCAGAGGGGCGGGCGGTGCTGTCGCCGGTCGCCGCGGCACCGGACGACGAGGCGGTGGAGGCGTTGATCGCGCTGTACCGCAAGGTGGCGGGCGAGCATCCGGACTGGGCGGAGTACCGCGCGGCGATGGTGGCGGATCGGCGGCTGGTGCTGACGGTGGAGATCGAGCGGGTTTACGGGCTGGCGCGCTGAGGTTTGCGGCTGTCCTTCGCGGGATTTCGCTTGCGCGCCTGGGGATTCGGGCTGGCCTCGGTTCGGGGTCGCTTCGCTGGGGGTGCGAGCCCGGCTGTCTTTGGGTGCTTGGGCTGGTGCCCTTGGGGGTTTCGGGCTGGCCTCGGTTCGGGGTCGCTTCGCTGGGGTCGCCAGTCCGGCTGTCTTTGGGCGCTTGAGCCGGTGCCCTGGGGGTCTCGCGCTGGCCTCGGTTCGGGCTCGCTTCGCTGGGGTGCGAGCTCGGCTGTCTTTGGGCGCTTGAGCCGGTGCCCTGGGGGATTTCGGGCTGGCTTCGATCCTGGGTTGCCTCGCTGGGGCCGCCAGCCCGGCCGCCTTTTGCCGCTTTGACTGGTGCCCCGGGGGGTTCTGGCTCTCGGCCTTAGACCAGTCGATTCGTGCGGGTGCTCCGGCATTCGTGTTGCCCGGCACCAGTCTGGTCGCGCCGGCTTTCGCCGTGCCCTGCCGCCCCGGCGGCTCAGCCCTTCCGGTGTCCCGCCGCGACCGTCGCCTTGACCGGCGCCCCGGCCTCGATCCGGTCGGCGATGTCCTCGATCTGCGCCAGGAGGCTGTCCGTCGCCTCCTCGCCCAGCGCCGCGCGCATGTAGAGGCCCTCGCCGACCAGCATCACCAGCTCCGCGGTCAGCGGGTCCTCGACGTGCTCGAGCATCACCGCGCGGGTGCGCTCGGTGCAGCGCCGCGACACCTCCGCCGCGATCGGGTCGTTGAGCACCAGCCGGAGCGCGGCCATCGTCGTGCGGTGCAGCGCGAGATCGCTCGTGACGTCGGTGATCGACGAACGCAGGTAGTGCCGGACCACGCCCTCCGGTGCGTTGCGCGCGCGTTCGAGGTCCTCGTCGGTCAGCCGCTCCAGGCGTTCGAGCAGGCCGTCGCGCAGGGCGTCCTTCGAACCGAAGTGGTAGAGCAGGCCGCCCTTGGACACCCCGGCGTGCGCCGCGACCGCGTCGAGCGTGATCTCGGCCGGGCCGCGGTCGGCGAGGATGACCTCGTACGAGCCGAGGATGCGTTCACGTGCTGAAGGTTTAGCCATCGCCTTGACTATACCGTCCAGACGGTTTACCTTCTACCTCAGGAACGAAACTGTACCGTCTGGACGGTACAAGGAAGGAAGAGTGCGCCATGGTGCGGCGCGGAGGCCAGTGGTGGGCTTTGGCAGTGCTGGTGCTGCCAGTGCTCTTGATCAGCGTGGACACGACAGTCCTGGGGTTCGCCCTCCCCTATCTCAGCGAGGATCTCGCGCCCACGGGTGCGGAACAGCTGTGGATCGTCGACGTCTACTCGTTCGTCCTGGCCGGATTGCTGGTCTTCATGGGCACGCTGGGCGACCGGATCGGCAGACGGCGGCTGCTGCTCATCGGCGGTGCGGCGTTCGGCGCGGCCTCGGTGCTGGCGGCGTTCGCCACGTCGCCGCTGATGCTGATCGTCGCGCGGGCGCTGCTGGGCGTCGGCGGCGCGACGCTGATGCCGTCCACGCTGTCGCTGATCCGCAGCATCTTCACCGAGGACCGCACGCGACGTACCGCGGTCGCGATCTGGAGCGCGGCGTTCTCCGGCGGGATGGCGGTCGGCCCGGTCGTCGGCGGATGGCTGCTCGAGCACTTCTGGTGGGGTTCGGTCTTCCTGATCAACGTGCCGGTGATGGTGCTGCTGCTCGTGGCGGGCCCGTTGCTGCTGCCGGAGTTCCGCGACCCGAACCCGGGCCGCTTCGACCCGTGGTCGGCGCTGCTGTCGCTCGGCACGATGCTGCCGGTCGTCTACGGCGTGAAGATCGCCGCGACCGAAGGACTGACCTGGCTGGCCGGGGCCGCGATGGTGCTCGGCCTCGCGCTGGGCGCGGCGTTCGTCCGCCGGCAGCGGCGGCTCGACCAGCCGATGCTGGACCTTCGACTGTTCGCCAACCGCAAGTTCGCCGGCTCGGTGATCACGAACCTGCTGGGCGTGTTCGCCCTGGTCGGGCTGCTGTTCCTGCTGCCGCAGTATCTGCAGTTGGTCCTCGGGCTGAAGCCGCTGGTCGCGGCACTGTGGATGCTGCCCGCGACGGTCGCCGGAGTCGTCGGCGCTCTCGCGGCCGCCTGGCTCGCCCGTCGAGTCCGGGTGCCGGTCCTGATCAGCCTGGGCCTGCTGCTCGGCGCGGCCGGCTTCCTGGTCCTGACCACCATCGGAGCCGACGCCGGACTTGCCGCGGTCGTGATCGCGTTCGTCCTGGTCGGCGGCGGGGTGGCCCTGTCGGAAACCCTGACGAACGACCTCGTGATCTCCGCCGCCCCGGTCAACCGCGCCGGTGCCGCGTCGGCGATCTCGGAAACGGGCTACGAACTGGGCGGCGCACTCGGCACCGCCCTGCTGGGCAGCCTCGCCACGGCGGTCTACCAGTCAGGCCTGCCAGCCACCGCCCCCGCCGCAGCCCACGACACGCTGGGCGGTGCGGTAGCCACCGCGCACTCCCTGCCCGCCACCGAGGGCGTGGAACTGCTGAACACCGCCCGAGAATCCTTCGTGACGGCACTGCACACAAGCGCGTGGGTGGGTGCCGCGATCCTCGTGTACACGGCACTGCAGGCGTACTTCTTGTTGGGACGCCGCCGAAACCGCCCGCAGGCGGCGCAGCGGGAAGAAGCCGCGATGTCGGCGTGATTCGGTTCCGGCAGGCACGCGAGCAAAGACTCGCCTGCCTGCCGGGCTGTGCAGTTTCGCCTGGCGGACAAGGAAAAGACTTCTTGTCGGGCTGCGCTCCGTCGACGCTTGGCGAGCGAAAACCCTTGGCGCTGCTTGGGGGTCAGGTGCGTTCGCTCCTGCGAAACTCCGTGCGGGGGCACCCTGGGGGACTCTGTTTTCCTCAGGGCTCCCCGCACGGGCCTCGGCATCGCCCGCCGGGCCAATCTGCGACTCGGCTCTGCCGGTCAGTCCAGCGAAGCACTCGCCGCGCGAAGTTCCTCCAGTGCGGCCACCAAAAACTCCGCCGGATCGTCATCCCCGTGGTCGCTCTCCGACCACGCGAAATACCCCCGCTTGAAAGCCAGCACCCCCAACTCGCTAGCGAGCGCCGCAGTCGCGTCGGGCAGTCCCCGTGCGGTCAGGGCGGCGGTCATCGCCGCAGCGAGGCCGACGCTTTTCAGCGCGTCCCGTTCCTGCAATTCCGTACTGGCCGCGACGGCAGCCTTCAATCGCGGGGCGAGTTCCCGGTTCATCGGGCCCATCGCGGTCGCAGCACGGCGCAGGCCGTTCGCGACGGCTTCCAGCGGGCTGGCGTCGGCGGGGGCGTCGGCGATTCCCTCCGCGAGCAGTCGGCTCAGCGTTTCCTGTCCCGCTACCAGCAACTCCCGCTTGTCCGGGAAGTGCCGGAAGAACGTGCTCTTCGTGACGCCCGCCCGTTCGGCGATCTGCGCGACCGTCGTGGCGTCGTAGCCCTGTTCTGCGAACAGGTCGACGGCCGCTACGACCAGCCGTTCGCGTGCTCCGGGTTCCCATCGGGCCATGAAAACCATCCTATGTGACGAGACCTTTGTCCCGTCACTCTGGTAGCGTCTGACGGGACAAGAGTCCCATCACTGTGAGGGAGAAATCCAATGCGCGTGTTCGTCACCGGAGCGACCGGGTTGATTGGCTCCGCGGTCGTTGCCGAACTGCTGGGTCATGGCCACTCGGTCGTCGCGCTTGCTCGGTCGGAAGCTTCCGCCGCGGCGGCCGAGAAGGCTGGTGCCGAGCCGGTGCGGGGTGCGCTGGCTGATCTGGACGTCATCCGCGAGGCCGCGGGCAAAGCAGACGGGGTGATTCACCTCGCCTTCGCCAATGCGTTCAGCAGCGCCGAAGCCCTCGCCAGTGCGGTCGCCGAGGAAACGGCGGCGCTCAAGGTGCAGGCCGAGGTGCTCGTCGGAAGCGATCGGCCGTTGGTCACGGTTTCGGGGACGCCGTACGCGCCGGGTCGCGCGTCGACCGAGGCTGATCCGGTTGCGACTGACGGGCCCGTCGGCGGCAGGGGGCGCACGGTCGCCGAGGTGTTGGAGTTCGCGGACCGTGGGGTCCGGACGTCCGCGGTACGCCTGCCGCGCACGGTGCACAACAACGGTGAGGGCGGATTTGCCGGTCTGCTGACCACCATCGCGCGGCAAACCGGAGTGTCCGGTTATCCGGGCGACGGGACGCAGCGGTGGCCCGCGGTGCACGCGCTCGACGCGGCGGTGCTTTTCCGGCTCGCTTTGGAGAAGGCGGAGCCTGGTACGGCCTGGCACGCGGTCGCCGACGAAGGCGTTCGGGTCGTGGACACCGCGGCGGTCATCGGACGGCGGCTGGGGCTTCCGGTCGAATCGGTGCCGGAGGAGACCTACGGGCCGCTTGGGTCGCTCTTCGCGACTGACCAACCCTCCTCCAGTGCGCACACCCAGCAAGCGCTCGGCTGGGCACCGGAACACCCCGGCCTGCTGGCGGACCTGGAGAACATCCGGGCCTGAATTGCGGTTCCGGCAAAGAACCTTGCTGTCCAGCGCGGTCAGCGGAATCGTGAACGGCGGAGGTGGTCGCGAAAATGGTTCCGTCCGGGGAGACCGCGCAGTTCTGGGAAGACCTTTACCGCAGTCGTGCGCAGGTGTTCAGTGGCGAGCCCAACGGAGTGCTCGTCACCGAGGCCGAGGGGCTGCCGCCGGGGCAGGCGTTGGACGTCGGGTGCGGCGAAGGGGCCGATGCGCGGTGGCTGGCGGCGCGCGGGTGGCAGGTGACGGCCCTCGACATCTCGCGCACCGCGTTGCAGCGGGCGGCCGCCGCTCATGCCGGGATCGCCTGGGTGTGTTCGGATCTGGCTGCGAGTCCGCTTCCGGCGAGGGCGTTCGACCTGGTCAGCGTCCAGTATTTCCCGCTCCGCAAAGACGATCGGGTGCTGCGGAAACTGCTCGACGCCGTCGCGCCGGGCGGGACGTTTCTCTTCGCCGGTCACGATCCGCGGGACCTGTCGGAGGAGCACGCGGATTACTGTCAGCCGGACGACATCGCGCAAGCTCTCGGCGAGGAGTGGACTGTCCTCGTCAACGAGAGCCGGCCGCGGGTCATGCCAGCTCCGCCGGGCACCGCGCACACCCGGGACACCGTGCTGCGCGCCCTGCGGACCAGCTAATATCGGAATTAATATTCCGCACTGCGGAGATCCCGGTTTACCATGCGGAGATGAGCAACGACGCCCTCCTCCAGCGGCTTCGGGACGACCTCGGCCCGGCCGCGGTGCTCACCGACGCTGACGTCACCGACGCCTACGCGCGCGACATGATGCCGCTCGCTCCCTCGGGAAAACCGTTGGCGGTAGTGCTTCCGGCGGATACCGCGGGAGTGCAGGCGACTGTCCGTGCCTGTGCCGAAGCGAGAGTTCCCATCGTGCCGCGCGGGGCGGGCAGCGGGCTTTCCGGTGCGGCCAACGCGATCGACGGCTGTGTCGTGCTTTCCCTGACCAAACTGAACGAGATCGTCGAGGTCGACGCGGGCAACCGGCTCGCCGTCGTGCAGCCGGGCGTCGTCAACCTCGACTTCCGCTCCGCGGTCGAGAAGCACGGCCTGTTTTATCCGCCCGACCCGTCCAGCTACGACTGGTGCACCATCGGCGGCAACCTCTCCACCAACGCGGGCGGCCTGTGCTGCGTGAAGTACGGCGTGACCACGGATTCGGTGCTCGGCCTTGAGGTCGTGCTCGCCGACGGATCGCTGCTGAAGACCGGTCGCCGCACGGTGAAGGGCGTCGCGGGTTACGACCTGACCAAGCTGTTCATCGGCAGCGAGGGCACGCTCGGCGTCATCACCCAGGCGACCGTCTCGCTGCGGCCGCTTCCGCAGGCCCCGGCCACTTTTGTCGCCGGGTTCAACACCACCGAGGCGGCCGGCGAGGCGGTCGCGCGGGCGGTGCGCGAGGGGTTGGTGCCGTCGCTGCTGGAGATCATGGACGCGGCGTCGATCAAGGCGTCCGAGACCTACCTCAACACCGACCTCGGCGCGGGCTCGGACTGTCAGGCCCTGCTGCTCGGCCAGTCCGACGCCGGCGGCGAGGCGGCCCGCCGCGAACTGGCGCTCCTCGAACAGATCTGCACCGACTGCGGCGCGGACCTGGTCTACGCCACGGACGACCTCGAAGAGGGCAAGATGCTGCTGCAGGCCCGCCGCGTCGTGCTGACCGCGCTGGAGACCTACGGCGTCTGGCTCACCGACGACGTCAGCGTGCCCCGCACCCGGATCGCCGAGCTGATCCGCGGCTGCGAACGGATCAGCGAGAAGGTCGGGCTCAAGATCGCTGTCGTCGGCCACGCCGGGGACGGCAACATGCACCCGACCATCGTTTATGCGCCCGATTCCGAGGACGAGTTCGCGCGCGCCCAGCAGGCGTTCGACGAGATCCTTGAGGTCGGCCTGTCGCTCGGCGGCACAGTGACCGGCGAGCACGGCGTCGGCAAGATCAAGCGCGAATGGCTCGCCCGCGAAATCGGCCCGGTCGGGATCCGCGTGCACCGGCAGATCAAGCAGGCGCTCGACCCGGAGAACCTCTTCAACCCGGGCTCGATGTTCTCGATGACCGACTGACCCCGGAAACGATCGAAGCGGCGTCCGGAAAGTCCGGACGCCGCTTCGATCAGCCAAGAAACCTCAGTCGCGCACGCGCGGGATCTGCTGCGTGACGTCGGCCGAACCGTCGGCCGGACGGGCCTTCTTCTCGCGGCGGCTCTTCAGGTACTCGATGGCGATCGGCACGACCGACACCAGCACGATGAGGACGAAGATCGCGTCGACGTTGTCCCGGATGAAGCCGATGTTGCCCAGCAGCGACCCCAGCACGGTGATGCCCGCGGCCCACAGGATGCCGCCGATGACCGTGTACGTGAAGTAGCGCTTCGGGTCCATCCGGCCGATGCCGGCGATCCAGGTGATGAACGTCCGCACGAACGGCACGAACCGGGCCAGCACGACGGCCTTCGGGCCGTGCTTCTCCAGGAACGTGTGCGTCTTGTCGACGTACTCCTGCTTGAAGAACTTCGAGTCCGGCCTGCTGAACAGCTTCGGCCCGACGAAGTAGCCGAGGTAGTACCCGACGACGTTGCCCAGCAGAGCGGCGACCGTGACCAGCACGCACACCAGCCACAGCGGAGCCTTCAGCGTGCCGTTCGCGATGAACAGGCCCGCGGTGAACAGCAGCGAGTCGCCGGGAAGAACCGGGAAGATGCTGCTCTCGATGAAGATGATCAAGCACAGCACGGCGATCACGGGGGCCGTCAGCCCGTTCAGCAGATGCTGCGGGTCCAGCCACGACGGCAGCAGGGACATGGTGGTCACTGTGTTCTGGGCGAGAATCACACCGAAAACGGTACAGGGTGACTCACGGTGGCCTCATCGGGCAAGGAATCGCAGGTCACCGGTGTGGGATCGGGGTTAAGAACTTGGCCCTGGAGTGCCTTGCCGGAGTGGTCGTCCGGGCAAGCGCGGGCGGCGGCGCGGCTCAGATCAGCGTCAGCAGGCCGATGACGGACCCGGCGGCGAGGCCGAGCAGCACTGCCAGCAGCAGGACCCAGTGCGCGGGCAGCGGGCCGTTCTGCGCCGCCTGAGCGGGACGGCGGACGGTCGCGTCGGAGGCGCCGACCGGCGGGATCGAGCCGGTGGTTCCGGGCGACGTGTCGGCCGCGTCGAGGGCGGCGCGTTCGCGGGCGAGCGAGTCGGCGCCCGCTCCGGACAGCAGGCCGTAGTTGGGCGGCAGTTCGGTGGTCGGGCCGGTCTGCGACGGCGCGCCAGTCTGGGCCGCGGCGCCGAACGAGCCGGTTCCGCCAGCGCCGGGGCCGGAAATGCCAGGGCCGCCGGCTGCGCTGAACGAGCCCGTTCCGGAAGCGCCGGGCTGGACCGAGCCAGTGCCCGAAGCTTCGGAACCAGCCTGCTCTTCCGCGGGGTTCGCCACGACGTGCGGAGCGAAGACGGCTTGTGCACGCAGCGCGTCGGCCAGTAACCGTTCCGGGTCTTTCGGCTCGCTCATCCGCTCCGTCCGCCTGTCGAAGTGCTAGCTCGTCACGTACTCAAGGTAGCCCGGCCCGCCTCGGCCACCCATTCGCCCCGGTGCAGTACCCGGGACGGGCGCAGGTCGTCGTCCAGGATCACGGCGTCCGCGGCGAGGCCGGGGCGCAGTGCGCCGGTGCGGTCGGCGATGCCGAGCAGTTCGGCGGGTCGCGCCGACGTCGCCCGGACGGCGTCCAGTACGTCGAGTTTCGCACCCTTCACCAGGTTGCGGAAGGCGTTGTCCATGGTCAGCGTGCTTCCGGCCAGCGAACCGTTGTCCAGGGTGGCGACGCCGTCGTGGACGTCGACCTCCAGCCTGCCCAGGGTGTAGCGGCCGTCGGCGGCGTCGGTGGCCGACATGGCGTCGGTGATCAGCACCGTCCGGCCGCGGCCCGCGTGCTGCGCGGCCAGCCGCACGACCGTCGGGTGCAGGTGGACCAGGTCGCAGATCAACTCGACCGTCACCCGCTCGTCGTCGAGCAGCACGCCGACCGGGCCCGGCTCGCGGTGGTGCAGCGGGCGCATGCCGTTGAACAGGTGGGTGGCGACCGTCGCGCCGGCGTCGATGGCCGGAACCAGCTGGTCAGCGACCCCGTCGGTGTGGCCGATCGCGGCGATCACGCCGGACTCGGCGAGCTGCCGGACGGCCTTGACGCCGCCGTTCAGCTCGGGCGCGAGCGTGACCATCCGGATGGAGCCGTGCCCGGCGCGCAGCAGCTTCTCGACCGTCCCGGTGTCCGGTTCACGCAGAGTGTCCGGGTCGTGCGCGCCGCAGCGGGCGCGCGAGATGAACGGGCCCTCCAGGTGGATGCCCGCGAGGTCGCCCTCCTGCACGAGTTCGCGCAGTGCGGCGATCTGCTCGGTGAGCAGGTCGATCGGGTCGGAGACCAGGCTCGCGAGCATGGTCGTGGTGCCGTGGCGCCGGTGCGCGCGGACCGCGGTGCGGATCTCGTCCGGGTCGAGCGTCGAGAACGACGCGCCGCCTCCGCCGTGGCAGTGGGTGTCCACGAAACCGGGCACGACCAGCGCTCCGGCGACGTCGACCGTCGCGGCGTCCGGGCTGCTCGGGGGCGTGCCGGTGCCTACCGCGGCGATCTGTCCGCCGGACACGGCGAGCCAGCCGTCGTCGAGTACGCGGTCCGGGGCCACGACGCGGCCGCCCGTGATGACGAAGTCTCCGGGGTGCTTCACGCGGTCCAGCATATATTGGTCTGGACCAAGGAGGGCCGACCAGCGCGAGATTGGTCCGCCCAGGTCACTGAGGCGGCTGCATTGCCTTCTGCAACGCCTCCAGCGCCCGGCTGGCGGTTGACTTCACGGTGCCCTTCGAAATGCCCGCGGCTTCCGAAATCTCCGCTTCGCTCAGCCCGCCGTAGTAGCGCAGCACGAGCACCTCGCGCTGGCGCGGCGGAAGCTTCGACAGGGCGTTGACCACGGCCTGGTGCTCGCTGGAGAGCATCGCGAGGCTTTCCGCGGACCGGGCGTTCACCGCGTGCGGGGGCACGTACTCGCGGGCGGTCTTGCGCCGGCGCAGCACGCTGCGCGATCCGTTGACCACCGCGGTGCGCAGGTAGCCGACAGCCGCGGCGGCGTCGCGCAGCCTGCCCCAGTTGCGGTGCAGGCCGGTGAACGCCTCCTGCACGACGTCCTCGGCCGTGGCGGGCTCGTCGACCAGCAGGATGGCGAGGCGCACGAGCCGCATCCGGTGCTGCCGGTAGAGGTCTTCCAGGTTCAACGGGGCGGTCGGCGGCTGCGCCGGGACCGGCCCGTCCATGGTCCGCAGGTGGCCGAGGGTCGCCTCGACGCTGCGTTCCGCGTTCCCCTCCAGCATGTATCCCCGCCTGTCCTCGACGTGTCCGCTCCGCAGGCCCCAACGCGTGCGCGATAGGCACAGCGTGCACACAGGTTCCGCCCGCGCCTAGCCTATCGGGTTGGCCTGCCGCTGCCACCGCTCGCATGGTGCGTCCGCCCGGCGGTCACCGGTAGCGTCTGCGGCGTCACCGTCGTGTCCACCCCGGGAGTAAGCGCATGGCCTGGTACCTCGTCGAAATCCGCTATGTCCAGGAGAAGCTGGCCGACGTCCGGCCGCGGCACCGGGACTACCTGAAAGAGCACATCGAGGCAGGCCGCGTCGCGGTGGCCGGTCCGCTCGCCGACAACTCCGGCGGGCTGGTGCTCTGGCAGGCCGAGGACGAGACGGCGCTGGCCGAGCTGATCGACAACGACCCGTACGCGCTCGAAGGCGTCGTGGCCGAGCGCACGGTTCGCGAGTTCAAGCCGGTGCTCGGCGACTGGGTTCCCCCGCAGAACTAAAGCTCCAGGACGGCGGGCCCGCGGTCGACACAAATCCGCACGCGCCCGCCGTCCTCGGCGGCTACCTCGCAGGTGCCGCAGAAACCCTGGCGACACGAGTACGGCACGTCCGGCAGCACCTCGCGCACCACGTCGAGCGTGGAGCGGTCGGCAGGCACGTCGAGGGTGCGGCCGCTGCGCCGCAGGACCACGCGGAACGGTTCGCCGTCCACGATGGGCGGCGGCGAGAACCGTTCAAAGTAGACCGCGGCGGCACCCGCGCGGGCCAGGTCGACGCGGACGCCGGTGATCATCGGCACCGGGCCGCAGCAGTACACCGAAGCGCCGGCGGGCATTTCCTCCAGCAGTTCCGCACCGGACGCCGGGATGCCGAACTCCGTGTCCGGCCGGATCCGCACTCGCTCGGCCGGGAGTTCGTCGAGGAACGGCATCGAATCCCGGTCTCGGCCGGTGTAAACCAGCCGCCAATCCGCGCCGCTCGCTTCGGCGCGACGCACCATCGGCAGGATCGGCGTGATCCCGATTCCGCCCGCCACGAAGTGATACGCGGGCGCGGCGACGAACGGGAAAGCGTTACGTGGGCCGCGCACAGTGACGCGGGTTCCGGCGGTGAGCGCGTGCACCTCGGCGGACGCGGAACCGATGCGCCGCACGGCGATCCGGTAGTGCGACAGGTCCGAAGGCGAGCCGCACAGCGAGTACTGCCGCACTTCTCCCGAAGGCAGCATCAAGTCGATGTGCGCGCCCGGACGCCACGCGGGCAACGGTGCTGAATCGGGCCGCACGAGCCGGAGACTCACCACGCCGACGGCCTCGGCGCGCACCGCGTCGATCACCAACGGAAGGCGACGGTCGACCTCCCGCACCGGCGGACGACGCCGGCCGGAAACCTCGGCCAGCCTTCGATAAGCCGCGCCGACCGCGACCAATGTGGACATCAGCCGGTCGCGCCTGCCGCTGCCGTCGAGCCGGGGCGGGAACTGCGGTGCGGTCATCGCGGAGCGTCGGCGGCCTTGGCCGCGGGCGAACTCGCCAGGTACGCCACCGCCTGGTCGGTGTTGCCGGTTTCGGTGGGGTGATACGACTTCCGGAAGTACGGCCGGATCTCGCGCAGCAGTTCGCGCGGTCCGGGCAGCAAGCCTTGCCGGGCGGCGCGCCGGTAGGCCCGCCAGCTGGTGCGGCCGGGTCGAGTCGGATCGTTCTTCATCAGGAATCGGGTGCCACGAAGGAAAATCCACGCCAGTACCGGCGTCACTACGAGCATCGAACGCACTCGCCGACCGTAGCGGCCGTCGAGGTGGCAGAACAGGTCGTAGGCCACCGATCGGTGCTCGACCTCCTCCGCGCCGTGCCAGCGAAGGAGATCCAGCATCGTTTCGTCCGCGCCCGCCGCGTCGAGTTCCTTCGCGTCGAGGATCCACTGGCCGAGAAACGCCGTGTAGTGCTCGATCGCCGCGACCAGCGCGAGCCGTTCGATCAGCCATTCCCGGCTCGATCCGGGCCGGTCGCCGAGCAGCCGCCGGAACATCCACTCCATCTGCGCGATATAGGGCCGCACGGAAACCCCGGCGGACTCCAGGTGCTCTGCCGCGCCATCGTGCGCCACGGCGTGCATCGCCTCCTGGCCGATGAAGCCGAGCACGTCCTCCTTGAGCCGCTCGTCGCGGATCAGCGGGACAGCCTGCTTGAACACCTCGACGAACCAGCGTTCGCCCTCGGGCAGCGCCAGGTGCAGCACGTTGATGCTGTGCGTGGCCTGCGGCTGCCCGGGAATCCAGTGCATCGGCAGCTTCGACCAGTCGAACTCCACGTCGCGCGCGTGGAGCACGATCTGCTCGTGATCGGCACTCATGACCGGCCGCTCAGCTCGTAGTCGCTCGGCTCGACGCGCCGCGTCTCCAGCCAGTACCGCCAGGTGAAGCCCGGCCAGATCGTCCGGTTGACGCCCTTCGCGTCGAGGTACCAGCTCTTGCAGCCGCCCTGCGTCCACACGCCCTTGACCAGCTTGTCCTGGATCTGTTCCTGGAATTCGTCCTGCACCGACGGGCGCACGTCCAGTGCCGCCGCGCCGCGGGAATCGGCCAGCCGGATCGCGTCGACCACGTAGCGGGACTGCGATTCGATCATGAACACCACGGAGTTGTGGCCGAGCGCGGTGTTCGGGCCGAGCAGGAAGAACAGGTTGGGGAACCCGGACACGGTGATCCCCTTGTGCGTCTGGATCCCTTCGGTGGCCCAGGTTTTCGCGAGATCGCGGCCGCCGACGCCGGTGATGTCGAGGTACTCCAGCGCGTCGGTCACCTTGAAGCCGGTGCCGTAGATGATCGCGTCGACCTCGTGCTCGACCCCGGCGGTGTCGACGATGCTGTGCGCGCGGACCTCGGCGACGCCGTCGGTGACGACATCGACGTTCGGCCGGTCCAGTGCGGGGAAGTAGTCATTCGACAGCAGGACGCGTTTGCAGCCCATCGTGTAGTCGGGCGTGACTTTCCGGCGCAGCGCGGGGTTTTTGATGCCCTTCGCGATGTGCCTGCGCGCGAGGACCTCGGCGGCCTGCATGAGTTTCGGATGCCCGTTGAACCCGATCGCGCGGGATTCGAGCATCCAGTACAACGCGTTGCGATACAGCCGCTGCGTGCCCGGAACGCGCTTGAACAACTGCCTCGCCCAGCCCGGCATCGCGTGGTCCGGCTTCGGCATGATCCACGGCGGAGTGCGCTGGAACAGCGTCAGTTCGCCGACCTCGGGCGCGATCTTCGGCACGAACTGCACCGCGCTCGCGCCGGTGCCGATCACCGCGACCCGCTTGCCGGCCAGGTCGAACTCGTGGTTCCACTGCGCCGAATGCCAGGTCTGGCCCTTGAACTTGGCGATGCCCGGCAGTTTCGGGATCTGCGGGATGTGCAGTCCGCCGACGCCTGCGACGAGGAACTGCGCGGAAAACTCGGTGCCGCCCTTGGTCTCCACCGTCCAGCGGCGTTCGCTCTCGTCCCAGTGCGCACCGGTGATCTCGGTGCCGAACCGGATCTTGTCCCGCAGCCGGTATTTGTCGGCGACGCCCTTGAGGTAGTCGAAGATCTCCGGCTGCGGCGAGAACGACCGGCTCCAGTCCGGGTTCTGCGCGTAGGAGAACGAGTACATGTGCGACTGCACGTCGCACGCGCAGCCCGGGTACGAGTTGTCCCGCCAGGTGCCGCCGACCTCGTCGGCCTTCTCCAGGATCACGTAGTCCCGGATGCCTGCTTTTTCGAGCTGGATCGCCTGGCCGAGCCCGGAAAACCCGGTGCCCACGATCACGACCTTGAACCGCTCGGTCATCTTGTCGGCCTCCGCTGCGCTGGGGGTCTGGCAGCGTTGATGTTACCTCAGGTAACAGTTACTCGAAAGTACTTCCTACTCGTCAGTATCACTCGGCAGGCGGTAGACCACCAGCGTCTGCTCCGGACGCTCGGCCACGTGGAACGCGGCGTGCGTCGCCGTCACCACGCCTAGCCGGGGGTGCCGAAAGCGCTTCTGACCTGCGTGGCTGAACTGGATTTCGTAGTGCGGCCACCACTCGCGCACCTCGGGGCTCGCCTCGGTCAGCTCGGCTACGAGCCGGGTCACGCGCGGGTGGCCGGGATGCCGCCCGGCGATCGCGCGCAGCCGGGCCAGGATGTTGCGCGCCTCCTGCTCCCAGTCGACGAGGATCTCGCGGGCGGCGGGCTCGGTGAACATCCAGCGGACGACGTTCGCACCCGGCTCGATGTGCTGGAACAGTTCCGCGGCGGCGTCGTTGTACGCGAGCAGGTCGTAGCAGATGCCGGTGACGTACGCGGGGTTGTCGCCGAGCATCGCCGGGACGCCCGCGACCTCGGGCGCGGCTTCCTCGGGCGCGTCCTCGGCGGTTGCTCCGCCATCGGCGAGGCGGCGCAGGTGTTCCTGCTCGGCGCTGGTCAGCCGCAGTGCCCGGGCCAGGGCGTCGAGCACCTGGTCGGACGGGCGGACGTCGCGGCCCTGCTCGAGATAGGTGAGCCAGGTGGCGCTGATCCCGGCCAGCAGGGCCAGCTCCTCGCGGCGCAATCCGGGGGTGCGGCGGCGTCCGGTGACCGGCAGGCCCGCGTCGGCAGGGGCGATCCGCTCGCGGCGGCTGCGCAGGAAGGTGCCCAGTTCGGCGCTCACCCTAGAACCTCCAGTACCAGAATAACGCGATTCTGGATACCAGCTTAACGGCGCGCGAGGCTGGATTCATGCGAGCTTGGACTGTTGACGCACAAGGCCTGCGCCTCTCGGAGGCACCGGAACCCACGCTGCAGGGCGGTGGCGTAGTCGTGGAGGTGCTCGCCGCGCACCTCCCGGCCTACACGAAGGCGGTGGTGGCGGGAGGCCGCGGTGGCCTGCCGATTCCGCTGATCCTCGGCCCTTCGTGCGTTGGCCGCGTGACTGACGTCGCGCCGGACGTATTCCATGTCGCGCCGGGCGACATCGTGCTGGATACGGCGTTGCTCAACGCGGGCGACGGCGACGAGATCCTGGTCGGCTGGGTGGGCCTCGGCGCTTCTGGCAGCACCGAACGCACGGACCGCATGCGCGAGGTCTGGCGCGACGGTGCGTTCGCGGAAAAAGCGTTGTGTGCCAAGGAAACGATGGTCAAGCTGCCCGGTGCCGAAAATTACCCCGACCCGGCACGGCTGGCGTTTCTGCCGTGGCTCTGCGTTGCCGCCGCGGGATTGCACACCGCGGATCCGCTGGCCGGACGCGACGTCGCGGTGATCGGCGCGACCGGTCAGATGGGCGGCGCTGCCGTGTTGCTGGCGCTGGCGGAAGGCGCGGCGACCGTGACGGCGGTGGGCCGCAACAAGGAGGCACTCGACCGGCTGGGCGAGCTCGGTCCGCGCGTGCGTACCCACCAGCTGACCGGCGATCGCACGACGGACGCGGCGGCGATCGGCCCGGTGGACGTGGCCCTCGACGCTCTCGGTGCCACCCCGACGGCGGACGCGACGATGGCGGCCTACGACAGCCTGCGCGTGCGCGGCACCCTGGTGCTCGTCGGCGGCGTACGCCAGGATTTGACCATTCCGTACGGCGAATTCATGCACCGCAGGCTCACCCTGCGCGGTTCCTGGATGAGCGACGACGAGACGGTGCGGACGGTGTGGAACCTCGTCCGCTCGGGTGCGCTGGACCTTGCCGCCGTCGAACTGCTGAAGGCCAGCCTGGACGATCCAGAAAGCGCTCTCGACCTGGCTGAACGTACCTCCGGGCTGAGCTTCGTGGCTCTCGTCCCTTAGTAGCCGCCGCCGAGTTTCGAGTGATCCCAGCTCGCGATCTTCGTCGGACGCAGGATCAGCCCGACCCGCTTCGGGGCCTGCCGTTCGATGAAGGTCCGCAGTTCGTCGGGTGCCGGTGCGCCCGGTTCGGCTCCGGAGTAGCGCATCATCAGCGCGATCCCCATCGCCGTGACCTGCTCGGTGTCCTCGACGAACTCGACGTCCGCCTCGAACGAAAGCCCGCGCAGCTGGTCGTACGAATCGCCGCTTTCGATCAGCACGGTCGCCTCGGGCAGCCGGCGCAGGTTCTTCGCTTTCTGCGAGGTGCCATAGGTCCACGTCGCGACCCCGCCCTCGTGCGGGTAGTACCAGAGGGCGGTGAGGTGCGGCCTGCCGTTCGGGCCGACCGAGGCCACGTTGATGACCTTCTGCTCGGCCAGGTAGGCCTGCACTTCGTCCGGAGTCATCCGGATCTGGTCGCGACGGGACATGGCGCTCCTCAGCTGCGCTTGGTGGCCGCGCGTCCGCCGTGGCCGTTGACCGACGACTCGAACGCGCCGCGCTCCTCGACGTCCTTCAGCGCGGCCCGGTCCGCCGCCGGCACCCGGGTCCGCGCGCCGAGTTCGACGATCGGCGGCAGGAACGAGCGCAGCAGCTTCAGGCCGCCGACCCAGCGTGGCACGTGGATCGTCCGCGCGCGGCGCAGAATCCCGGCTTCCAGGTCGTCGAGCGCGACGTCCAGCGGGTAGGTCTTGCCGAGCAAACCCGGCATCCCGGAACGCAGTTTGCCGAACACCGGGTGCGCGTCGGCGCTTTCGACCAGGTCGGTGCGGATCCAGGTCGGGTGCGCGACGCCGACCTTCACGCCGAGATGCGCGACCTCCGCGCGGAGACTGTTGCAGAACGCCTCGACGCCGGCCTTCGCGGCGGCGTAGTTCGCCATGCCAGGCGCGTGCGTGATCGCGGCGAGCGAGGAAATGCCGAGCAGGTAGCCGCGGCGTTCGATGACGTGCGGCATCGTGACGCGGAACGTGCGCCACACGCCGAGCAGGTCGACCTCGATCACCCGCTCGAACGCGGCGCGGTCCACCGAGCGCACGAATCCGGCGGTCGCGATGCCCGCGTTGGCGATGACGATGTCGATGCCGCCGAAGTGCTCGACCACGCCCTCGGTGACGCGCTCGAGGTCGTCCCAGCTGGTCACGTCGGCTTCCCAGGACTTCGCGTTCGGTCCGATCCGCTTGGCGACCGCCTCCTGTTCGCTGGCCTCGAGGCCGACGAGCGCGACCTTGGCTCCGCGCGCGGCGAGCCGCTCGGCCAGGCCGGCTCCGATCCCGCGAGCGGCTCCGGTGATGAGCACGACCTTGCCGTCGACCTGCTTCTGAGCCACGGTGCCCTCCTGAGCCGGTTTTTGCCTGTCCGGAGGGCACCGTACAACAACCTACCCGCAGTAAGCTACTCTTCGGTAAGTATCAGTTCGACGCTTCGCCCAAAGCGGTGAGTTCGGCGTCGGTCAGGTTCAGCTCGACCGAAGCGAGCAGGTCAACGAGCTGCTCCGGGGTCCGCGCGCTGGCGATCGGCGCGGCGACGGTCGGCTGCTGACGCAGCCACGCGAGCGCGACACTGGCGACCGAAGTGCGGTGCGCGGCGGCCACCTCGTCCAGTGCGGCGAGCACTCGTTCGCCCCGGGCGTCGAGGTACGCCAGTGCGCGCGGAGCGCGCGGCGAGTCGCCCGGCTCGTCCTTCGACCGGTACTTGCCGGTGAGGAATCCTTTGGCCAGGCCGAAATACGGCAGCGTCGCCAGGTTCTCGCGCGCGACCAGCGGGGCCAGCTCGCGCTCGTAATCCCGCTCGACCAGGTTGTAATGCGGTTGCAGGGCAACGTATCGGGCGAGCCCGTTCTGGTCCGAAATGGACAGCGCGGACGCGAGCCGGTCCGGTTCGTAGTTGGACGCCGCGATGTAGCGGACCTTGCCGTCGCGGACGAGCTGGTCGAACGCGCCCACGGTTTCTTCCTGCGGGGTGTCGAGATCGTCCACGTGTGCGTAGTACAGGTCGATGTGGTCGGTTCGCAGACGCTGCAACGATTCGTCGACCGCCGCGGCGATGTTCTTCGCGGAGAGGCCGGGTCGCTGGTCTCCCCCGCCGACCTTGGTGGCGATGACGATGTCGTCGCGGCGGCCGCGCTTGGCGAGCCAGTTGCCGATGATCGTTTCGGAACCGCCTCCGCCGCCGTAGATGTTGGCGGTGTCCAGGAAATTGCCGCCGGCCGCGGTGTACGCGTCGAGAACAGCGAATGACGTGGGTTCGTCCGCGGTGTTGCCGAAGACGTTGCAGCCGAGGTTGAGGCCGTGGATGTCCAGTTCCGTAGTGCCGAGCTTCGTCATGCTTTCGAACCTAATCCGGCCGGGGCGGGAGGAAAACCGGGTTCTCGCGCGTTGGGCGGGACATGGCTATCGAACTGGGCAAGCTAGGCGTGTGGCGGATGTCGGCCGCGGTGGACGGAACGTTCGCCGCCGAGGTGGAGAAACTGGGCTACGGCACGATCTGGCTCGGCGGCTCTCCCGGCGGCGACCTGGCGATCGTCGACGAACTGCTGGCCGCGACCGAGGGGATCAAGATCGCCACCGGCATCGTCAACATCTGGGCCGACGCACCCGAGGACATCGCGCGGGCCTTCCACCGCATCGAGGGCAAGCACCCGGGACGCTTCCTGCTCGGCGTCGGCGCGGGCCACCGCGAGCACACGCAGGAGTACAAGAAGCCGTACGCGGCGCTGGTCGACTACCTCGACGCACTCGACGCCGCCGGGGTGCCCGCGGAATCGCGCGCGCTGGCCGCGCTCGGCCCGAAGGTCCTCGAACTCGCTCGCGACCGCACCGCGGCCGCGCACCCGTACCTGACCACTCCGGAGCACACCCGGGCCGCGCGGGAGATCGTCGGCACTGGCGCGCTGCTCGCCCCCGAGCAGAAGGTCGTCTTCGACACCGATCCGGAGCGGGCGCGCGAGACCGGCCGCAAGACCGTGCAGTTCTATCTCGGCCTGTCCAACTACACCGCGAACCTGCGCAAGTACGGCTTCTCCGAGGAGGACATCGCGGGGAAGGGCAGCGACCGGCTGATCGACGCGCTCGCCGTCCACGGCGACGGAAAAGCGCTGGCCACGGGCCTGCAAGCACACCTCGACGCGGGAGCCGAGCACGTCAGCGTGCAGTCGCTGGACGAGGATCCGTTCCCTGCCTACCGGGCAATCGCGGCGGAGCTGCTCTGAATCGCTCCAGTCGGTTTCGTCTCGTGTGAGGTAGGACCGGTCGGCCCGGCCGGTCCACCTCGTACGATGCCGCTGTAGAAGCCAGTCGTCTCGAGGAGGAACCGATGCCCATCGCCACCCCCGAGGTGTACGCGGAGATGCTCGACCGGGCGAAGAACGACGAATTCGCCTACCCGGCCATCAACGTGACCTCGTCGGAAACCGTGAACGCCGCGATCCGCGGGTTCGCCGAGGCGGAGAGCGACGGGATCATCCAGTTCTCCACCGGCGGCGCGGAGTTCGCGTCCGGGCAGAAGGTGAAGGACATGGTTGTCGGCGCGACCGCGCTGGCCGAGTTCGCTCAGGTGGTGGCGGCGAAGTACGACGTCAACGTCGCGCTGCACACCGACCACTGCCCGAAGGACAAGCTGGACGGCTTCGTCCGCCCGCTGATCGAGATCTCCGCCGAGCGCGTGCGTAACGGCGGCCTGCCGCTGTTCCAGTCCCACATGTGGGACGGTTCGGCCATCGATCTGGACGAGAACCTGCAGATCGCGCAGGAACTGCTGGCCAAGGCCGCGGCGGCGAAGATCATCCTCGAGGTTGAGATCGGCGTCGTCGGCGGTGAGGAAGACGGCGTCGAGGCGGAGATCAACGAGAAGCTGTACACCGCCGAGGGCGACTTCCTGAAGACGATCGACGCGCTGGGCGCCGGCGAAAAGGGGCGCTACCTGCTGGCCGCGACGTTCGGCAACGTGCACGGCGTGTACAAGCCGGGCAACGTGAAGCTGCGCCCGGACGTGCTCAAGGGCGGCCAGGAAGCGGCGGCGAAGAAGCTCGGCCTGGACGCCGGCTCGAAGCCCTTCGAACTCGTCTTCCACGGCGGCTCGGGCTCGCTCCCGGAGGAAATCCGCGAGGCGGTTTCGTACGGCGTGGTGAAGATGAACGTGGACACCGACACGCAGTACGCGTTCACCCGCCCGATCGCGGACCACTTCTTCAAGAACTACGACGGTGTCTTGAAGATCGACGGCGAGGTCGGCAACAAGAAGGTGTACGACCCGCGCAGCTACCTGAAGGCCGCCGAAGCGGGCATGGCGACCCGGGTGGTCGAGGCTACGCAGGCACTGGGCTCGGCTGGTAAGAAGCTGGGCTGACGTTGTTTTCGGGGAGGCCGTCTCGATCTAGGTCGGGGCGGCCTCCCTTTTTGCGCGGGGTGGTCAGTTGTTGACGGTTGCTCGCGGCATCGGTTGGCTGGACCGTGACGAGGGAGGAACTCCATGACCTACACCGGAGTGGTGACCACCGGCGGCCCCGCCGACGTGCGGGAAACCAGCGGGCTGACCATCTCGAAAGTCTCCGTCGGCACGATCGACAACAACGCGTACCTGCTGCGCTGCCGAGCCACCGGAGAGCAACTGCTGATCGACGCGGCCGCCGACCCGCGAACGCTGCTCGCCCTGGCCGGCGACGGTGGTCTGGCATCGATCGTGACCACGCATCAGCACTGGGACCACTGGATCGCGCTCGCGGAAGTCGCCGAGGCAACCGGGGCCCGTACCTATGCTGGGCGCGACGACGTCGACGGAATCAAGGCTCGCATCGACGTTCCGGTGGACGACGGCGACACTGTCCGCGTCGGCGAGGTCGAGTTGACGGCTCGGCATCTTGTCGGTCATTCGCCGGGGAGTATCGCGCTCGTTTACCGGGATCCGGAGGGGATTCCGCATCTCTTTACCGGGGACTCGCTGTTCCCGGGCGGGATCGGGAACACGGAGCAGGATCCGGTTCGCTTCGCTTCGTTGCTGAAGGATGTGGAGGAGAAAATCTTCGGGGAGTTGCCGGACGAGACGTGGTTCTATCCTGGACATGGCGGCGATTCCACGTTGGGGGCGGAACGGCCGAAGCTCCCCGAGTGGCGCGAACGCGGCTGGTGAATGGTGCCCAGTCCTTTGGAGTCGTCTGCGTTACGGGTGCAGAGCGGCAGTTCTCGTGAGGATGCGATGGCGGCGATCATGAGAACCAGCGCGACAAGCCCAGGTCGATGCAAGTGCTGGTGTCGAGCACGCCTTTCTCGTGGCGTTCGGTCATGAGATCACTCCCACGCGTCGTCAGGATCTAGCCGGTCCTCAGTGCCGAAGAATTCGTCAGCTTCCTGCCGCAACTCGGCCACCTCGACGCCGTTGCGAGTGACGCAATAGACCTCGCCCGCTTCGACGGCGTCCATGACGGCAGCGGAGTTGTTGCGGAACTCGCGCTGAGTAATCACCTTCACGACATCAACGTAGCCTGCTGTCGCGGCGGTTCGCCCTACCAATCCGTCGCCGAGAGCACCGCCGGAAACTCCTCCGTGAAGTCATCTGTCCGGTGCCGGGGCAGGTCGATCACGATCCCGTCCGCTGTGCGGGTCCACGGCAGCGGTCGGGAATGCCCGCCCAGCAAGCGGATTCGCGAGCGATCGTTGATCGGCACGTCACCCGGTACGAGAAGCCGACCGTCCGGCCAATGGAGCGGGATCAGGTTGAACGCGCCGCGCGCCCGCGTGTAGCAAAGGTCCCCGTCCATCGCCCGAATCCAAGGCTTCGACCCATAGATCGCGCGGCCGTTGATGCGCAGCCAACGGCCCATGTCCAGCAGGCGCGAACTCATCCAGTCCGCGATCGTGCCGTCCTCTCGGGGGCCGATGTTGAGCAGCAGGTTTCCGTTCTTGCTCACCACCTCGGCGAGCAAGCGGATCAGCTGCACCGAGGATTTGATCTTCGCTGGATCCTCGTTCTCGTTGTAGCCCCAGGACTTTCCGATATTCAGGCAGGCTTCCCACGGATCCGGACGCAGGACGTACTTCTTGTTATCCCCTTCGACGGTCGCGAAATCCGCGTGCGAAGCCTCGAAGCGGTCGTTGGCCAGGACGCTCTTCGGGTGCGGGCGGCCGGCGGCGTTGCGGTAGTAGTAGGCCAGGATTTCGTCGCTGCGCCAGTCCCACGTCTTCGACCGGAAGATCGGGCCGCCGCCGAATTCGTGGTAGCCCTGGCCGTCGGCCCAGAGAATATCCGGATCGTAGTGGTCGATCAGGGTTTTCAGGTGTACGTGCTCGTATTGAGACACGTAGTCGGTGACTGGGCGATAACCGGTGTAGGGGATTTCCGCGCCGGTGTAAGGGTTTCTGGGAGCGGTGCCGAGCGCGGGGCTGTAGAACTCGCCTAGGGAGTAGTAGAGGCCCCGTTTGAGCCGGGTGTTCGCGGCGGCCGAGAAGAGCTCTCCGACCAGGTCGCGGCCTGGGCCAAGGCGGACGGAATTGCGGTCGGACGCGGTGTTGCGGAACAGCTGGAAACCGTCGTGGTGCTTGGAGGTCAGCACGAAATACCGGGCTCCGGCTTGTTCGAACAGGCGTACCCAGGAGTGCGGGTTGTAGCGGCGGGCGGTGAAGCGCGGGATGAACTGGTCGTAGGCGAAATCCGCGCCGTAGGTTTTCAGGTGGTGGTCCCGGGTTCCGGTGCCGCGCGCGGGGTCCGTGACGTTCATGGCGTACAGGTACCACTCGGCTGCGTGTTTGGCGTCGCCCCAAGCGGCGGCTGAGTAAGCGCCCCAGTGGATGAACACGCCGAATTTGGCGGAGGGGTACCAAGGCGTGGCGGCGGCTTGGGCCGGTGTCGCGGTGAGTCCGAGCAAACCGGCGGCGCCCGCGGCGGCGAGTACGCTGCGGCGGCTGATTCCTGCCTGGTCCATGCATCCACTCCCGTTGGCGGCGGTCATCAGATGTCTTGGCCTTTCAGGCGTACCAGCTCGGCGAACGACCGGCAAGCCTCCTGTCTCGCCGAGACAGTTGTTCACAAGCATGAACACGACGGTTGGCCGATTGACGCGGTCGAGTGCCGTTCTTATGGTCGAGTGAATACATCAGATCTATCGACGGGTGGCCGCCATGGGTGCAGCGTGGGAAACCAGTCGGCGGACGGCGTTGCGCGGCGGGGCAGTCCTCGCGGCTCTGGCTGCCACCGCGGGGACCGCGTTCGCTGATCCGAAGCCGGGGCGACGGTTGCCGTTCCTGCTCGACATGGTCCAGAACAATCCCGGCGAACCACTGTTTTCCAGTCGCTTCAACGATCCTGCGACGTTGAAGGCGTACGGCTACGACGGTCAGGTGATCAACGAATTCACCCCGCCGCAAACCGCGATCACCTTCGAGACGTTCGACGAGCGCATTTTCCCCGCTGGCTCAACGGGTCGCGCGTGGGTCGATGCCACCGCGGAGAAGATCGACGCGCACATCGCGCGAGCGCACGCGGCGGGCATCGCGGCGTATTTCTTCACCGACATCATCGTGCTGCCGAAACGCCTGGTCGAACTGTACGGCGACCAAATTCTCGACAGTCAAGGCAGAATCAGTTTCGACCGCCCGCTCACGCAGCAGATCCACCGGCGCATGCTGCGCGAGATCTGCGCGCGTTTTCCCGGCCTGGACGGAATTGTCGTGCGCACCGGCGAGACGTACGTGCAGAACGTCCCGTTCCACACTGGAAACAATCCGATCACCAACGGCGCCACCAGTCATCTGACCCTGCTCGGCATCCTCCGCGACGAGTTGTGCGTACGCGCTGGCAAGCGGGTCTTCTACCGCACCTGGTCGACCGGCGGCGACAAGCTCACCAGCGACCCGGACTTCTACCGGCAGGTCACCGACCAGGTCGAAACGCACGAAAACCTGATCTTCTCGATCAAGCACACCGCGAAAGACTTCTGGCGGACCATCCCGTTCAACCGCACCATCGGGGTCGGCAACCACCGGCAGATCATCGAAGTGGAATGCCAGCGCGAATACGAGGGCAAAGGCGCGTTCCCGAATTACGTGATCGATGGCGTAGTCAACGGTTTCGAAGAATTCCGCACCCAGCCGCGCACCGGTCCGATCGGGCTCGCCGAGGTCGCCGACAATCCCATCGTCGCCGGCATCTGGACCTGGTCCCGCGGCGGCGGATGGCGCGGACCGTATCTGCGGAACGAACTGTGGTGCGACCTCAACACCTGGGTCATCGCCCGCTGGACTCGCGACACCGGCCTCGGCGAGGAAGGCGCGTTCACCGAATACGCGACGACGCGCCTCGGCCTGCACGGCGACCAGGTCCGCCGCTTCCGCCGGCTGGCGTTGCTGTCGGCGGCCGCCGTACTGCGCGGGCACTACAGTGCGGTGCACCCGATGGGCAGGCTGATGTGGACCCGCGACCAGTTCCTCGGCGGCTCCGACAAGGATCTGGCCAGCGATTATGATGCAATCATCGCAATGGGGCGGGTCGAGTCGGTGCTCGCCGAGAAAGCCGCCGCGGCCCGGATGTGGGACGAAATCGTCGCGCTGTCCGGCACGCTTCCGCTGCGGGATCACGCTGACCGAACCTACTTGCGAGTGTCCGCGCGCTACGGTCAATCCTGGCACCGCGTCGTGCACCACGGCTGGGAAGTAATGCTGCGCGGTTACGCTGGCGGGTACGACAAAGCCGTGCTGCGCTACCACCTCGCCTGCTACGACGCGGAATGGCAACGCTGGCAACGACTTGCGAAAGCCGAGCCGTCCTGCGCGACGCTGTACCAGCCGTACAGCTTCGGCCCGAAAGGCCCGGACGGGCTGTACAACGCCGACCCGGACCACGGCATCAAACCGGCCACCGACTATTACCGTCGCTTTCTGTCCAGTTAGGACTGAACGACGCCCCACCACAGAAAGTCCCGCGCCCGGGTAGCCGCGACCAGTCGCTGCCGACTGCGCAACTCGTGCTGTTCCTCTTGCTCCGCAGGGTCTTCCGGCGCAGGACGCGGCAATTGGACGACCAGCACCGCGCGAAAGTCGAGCCCCTTCGCCCGGTGCACAGTCCCGACGTGCAGCCGGTCCTCGGCCGCTCCGACGTACCGTTCGAGAGCACGCGTCGGAACGCCAGCGGATTCCAGCAGCCGCCGGCACTGATCGGCATCCGCATTGCTGAAGGTGATCAACGCTGTCTCCCCGAGCGGAATCTCCAGCGCACGGACAGCCGTAGCCAGTGCGTCCGGCAGTTCGGCCGGGGTGCCGGTCCAGGACTGCACTACGCCGCCCTCGTTGACCGAATCCGCGTCCCGCAGCGCAACCCCCGCCGCGCCGTCCAAATCGTCCACCGCGTTGATCCGCCGGGCGAAGTCGAGAATGCTCGCACGGTTGCGGTAGTTGACCTTGAGCACCTCGCCGCGGCCCTGGATCGGGATCCCGGCGTCGGACAACCGCCAGCCACCGGGATAGACCTGCTGCTGTCCGTCGCCGACGAGCAGCAGTTGATTCGGCCCGTCGCCGGCGATCGTGCGCAACAGCCGCAGGCCGGTCAACGTCATGTCCTGCGCCTCGTCCACCACCACGGACGCATAAGGCTCTTCGAGCGGCTGTCGTTCGAGTTCGATGCTCGCCCGGGACAGCAGGTCATGGAAGTCGTGCAACCCGTTCGCGGCCAGATTTTCCTCGTACGCGGTGTACAGCTGCCAGACCTTCTCGCGCTGGCCGCGGTCGAGCCGGAGCCCGCGCCGGGCTCGGTGAATGGACTGGTACTTCTCCAGCGTCCGGATGCCCTGGCCCTTGATGATGCGCTGGACCTCGGTCTCCCAGTAGTCGTAGTTCGGACCCAGCCGCTCCAGGGGTTCGCGATGCTCCTTCCACGCGCGCCCGAACGCGTCCTTGGTGAGCCGCGAATGGGTGTTCAGCTCGATGCCCCGCCGCTGGAGGAACGCTCGCGCCCACGCGTGCAGGCTGACGAACTGCGCTCGATCGGCCAGCTCCGGGGCCAGCCGCCGGAACGTGGTCTCGTTGACCGGCGGCAGCGTGCGCACGAACGTCGTGAACAGCAGCGGGCCGGTGCTCCGGCGGCCGACGTGCCGCATCCGGTGCAGCGCGACCACGGTCTTCCCGGTCCCGGCCGGACCGCTGATCCGCGCCGGACCGGAGTAGTTCCGCGCCGCCAGCGCGGCCTGGTCGGGATGCAGAAACGTCATCCACGTTTCGAACGGCCGCTCCACCGCGGCGATCAACTGCTCGTCCGCGACGCTCTCGGCCGAGAGCAGCTCGAACGACCCGGCTTCCTTCTCCGGAGCCGAGACCGTCAGCCACTCGTAGCCACGCAACCGCGCGGCGAGCCCGTCGGCGATCTTGGCGGCTTGCCGCGCGGTCAGATGCACCGTGTCGCGCCGGAAAAGCTGGTCCAGTTTGGCCGCTGGCAACGACCAGAACGGCCCGGCGTTGCGCGGCCCCGGCGGAGAATCCGCGCCGACGATCGCGACCAGCGTCACCGCGCTCCGGGCAATGCGCTGTCCGCCTGGGCCGGGCAGTCCGGCGAACCGTTCTTCCGCGTCCCGCGCCACCTCTCGCATCGTCGCCTCGTCCGGCGCGGGATCGGTGACAACAACTGCGAACACCCCGGCGCGGCCGATCAGGAAGGCGTCGGCGGTCCCCGGGGCTCCGGTGCGCACCGCCAGATGCCAGCCTTCGGCGGTCCGCTCCAGCAACCCGGCCAGCGCGTTGCGCCGCAGGGGATCCCGGAACCGCTCCGCGATCAGTCGCGTGGCCTGCCGCTGGACCTGCCTGCGGGCGTGCGTGCTGAGTCCCACGGAACCCCCGCGTTACGCCGCGACCGCACGCCGCGAAGCCCACCACTCCTTCGCCGGGCCAGCCCCGGCCCACAACGCGAACACCGCCACCACAGCGACCAAAGCCGTCCAGTACGCGACCGGCGGCGCGGACTCCGTCTGCCGTTCCCCGAGCAGCCAAGGCCGCATCCGCGACTGCACCCAGAACGCGCCGTACCCGAGCACGGTCACCAAAACCGCCCCCGTCAGCGCCGGTCGCGGCAGAAGGAAGGCCAGGTCCACCGCGATCCCGACGGCCAGCAGATAGAACGGCACCGTCGACACCGGGAAGCCCAGCGCCAGCAGCAGCGGCCACATCACGCACCGGTACGCGACATACGCGCCGGCCACGGTCAGCCCGGCCCAGCGCCGTCCGACGGTCTTGCGGGCGAGCACGAGGATCAGCGCCGAAACCCCGATGCCCCACAGCGGGTACACCCACTCCGGGATCGGCATCGTGAAGTGCACCACCGCGGCCCGGTCGACCGGGTGGCCGATCTGGTTGGCGGCGAAGGAAAGCAGTGTCGGCTCCGCCTCGGGCGTGCCGCGTTCCCAGGCCCGCAGGCCGAGGATGCCGTACTCCTGCTGCCCGTTCGGGAAGAAGGTGTTCTCCAGGAAGAACGCCCACAGCGCGAGCAGCACCCCGGTGCGGAAACGGCCCGGCGGGGACAGCCGCAGCCAGCCGAGCAGGACGCCCGCCTGCATGATGCCGGTGCCGAGGTACAGCATCATGTGCGACGGGCTCCACGCGGTCAGGTCGAGGCCGTTCACGCGGTGGTTGATCACGTCGAGGGGCGCGGCGACCAGGAACACGATCAGCCCGGCCTGCATGAGCCGCAGCGAGCGCCGGTCGCAGCCGAGGCCGGTGTAGCTGTGGATCGCCACCAGCACGACGACGATCACCGTGCCGACGGTGTTGATCAGGTGCGGCGGGGCGAGGTCGTCGCGCAGCCACTTGAAGTGCCACGACATGTCCCACGACGACCCGACGAGCTTGAACGCGAACGCGGTCAGCCACATGCCGTAACAGAACCGCAGCACCCACGCCGGCGTCGGTGCTCCCGGCGCGCCGCGGTGCCAGTGCGTCGCGAAGAAAAGCCTGGTCTTGCCCACGGGTCCGCGCGGGACCGCGGGGCAGGCGACGTCTTCAACCGCCTTTGTCATAGGCGCCATCATTCCCTGCCGCAAGAGGACGCGGCGGGAGAAGGGGCAAAAACCGGGGTTCACCCCTACGGGTGGCGGACTTGCCCTCGCGCCGCCCGGCACGGCAGGGTGTCGGCCCATGATGCCGAAACGAGCCGTCGCCGCCGTGCTGATCGCAGCACTCGTTCTGGCCGGCGGAGGCGTGCTGACCAGCCTGTTCCTCTGAGCCGGGAGCATCGTGGGCACAATGGCGGCATGACGCACAACCTGCTGGGCCCCGAGCCCACGCTGCTGCCCGAGCACACCGACGCGCAGGCCGCGCTCGACTCCGGGACGGACCCGTCCGCCGTGGCCGCCGAACACCCCGACTACAGCGAGGCCTGGGCCACGCTCGCCGAACGCGCGCTCGCCGACGGCGAGACCGTCGCCGCCTATGCCTACGCCCGCACCGGCTACCACCGCGGTCTCGACCAGCTCCGCCGCGCCGGCTGGAAGGGCTTCGGCCCGGTGCCGTGGGCACACCGGCCGAACCAGGGTTTCCTGCGCGCGCTCGCCGCGCTCGGCACCGCGGCGGGCCGGATCGGCGAGTCCGAGGAGTACGAACGCTGCAAGACGTTCCTCGCCGACTCCGACCCGGCCGCGGCCGAGGCGACCGGCCTGAAGTGACGCGGGCCGCCGGTCGCGCCCCGGCGAAAACCCGGGCGCGACCGGGCCGCCTGCCCACCTTCGGGTGACAGCTAGAGGTGTTCGCATTTGGTGACACCTACAAAGGCGGCCATGCGAGGCACGGCCATGCTCACCCCCCGGATCCGCACCCTCGGCACCGCGTTGCGCGAGGCCCGGATCGACGCCCGTTTCGGACTGCGCGAACTCGCCCGGCGAGTCGGCACCAACCCCGCGCTGGTGTCGAATTGGGAGCTGGGACAACGGGTTCCCGCGCTCGAGGACGTCGCGGGCATCCTCGGCGCGCTCGGCGTCGTGGGTGCGGAGAAACAACGGATCCTGCAACTGGCGCGCGGCACCGCCGAACCGGGCTGGGTCGCCCGAGGCAAACAGTCCGACCCGGACCATCTCGGCGGGCTGCTCGCGTGCGAACGCGCCGCGACGTCGGTCGTCGAATGGCAGCCGCTTCTCGTGCCGGGACTGCTGCAGATCCCGGATTACGCGCGGGCGCTGTTCCTCGCCGACGGATTGCCGCTGAAGGACGCGGAACGCCAGGCGGAGATCCGGATGATGCGCCGTCCGCTGGTGGTCGGCCCCGGCGCGATTCCGTGTGAGGTGCTGCTGGGCGAGGCAGCATTGCGCAATCCGGTCGGCGGACCGGCGACGATGGCCCGGCAGCTGCGTTTCCTCGCCGATCTCATGGCGACGTCGGCGAAGCTGTCGGTCCGCGTCGTGCCCGCGGGCTACGGCGGACATCCCGGTCTGGCCGGCCGGTTTTGCGTGTACTACGTGGAGGTCGGCGACCCGATCGTCTACTTCGAGCACCAGCACTCGGGGGCCTTCCTCCTCGACGAGGGGACCGACACCTACTGCGAGGTCGCGGACCGGATCCGCGAAGTCTCCCTGGATTCCCGCGCGTCGGCGGCGTTCGTGCAGCGCACCGCGCAGGAGTTCAGGGAGATCGCGCAGGGGAAAAAGCCGGAGGGGCCTAGGAATATGCTCGGTTAGCCGGTACGTCGACCGCGATCCGCAGTTCGCTTTGCAGCAGGTTCTTCGACACCGAAAACCCGTGCCGCAGGTAAGCCGGGATCGCGCGATCCGAGGAATGCACGGTCACCCGCTCCATCCCGAATTCCGCGGCCAGCCGCAGCGTCGCCTCGATCAGGAGCCCGCCGACGCCGCTGTCACGCGCCTCCGGCACCACGTACACGCATTGCACGTCGCCGCAGACCCGCGAAAAGTCGTGCGGTGTCGGCACTCTGGGGGTTAGCGCGAGGAAGGCCATGCCGAGCACGTGTTCGTCCCGCACCGCGACCAGACAGTGATGCGTTTCGGCGTGCGCGCGAGCCCAAGCGGCGAACTCGCGGACGAAATCGGCCTGAGCACAGTGCAGCGGACCGCCTTGGTCGGTGACCCACCGCCAGCGCAACGCGGCGACGGCGGGGAGTTCGTCGTCGCGGGCTGGGCGGATCTCGGTGAGCGGCACAGGTTTTACTAATCCGACCATAAGTAGGCCGGACCCCCCTTCGGTACGTAACCGTTGCTACGAAGCCATTAGGCCGTGACGGTGGCCGGATTAGCAATCATCGGCACAGTGTCTCCGAATTCCGGGGCTGACGAAGGATGGACCCGGCCGGCCGGGGGAGGGTGCCGGCCGGGTCCGAGGTCGTCAGGCGACTGCCGCGAGTTCCCGGGTCGGCGGCGTGACCGAGCCGACGACCCGGTTTCGGCCGCTGTTCTTCGCCGCATACACCGCGGCGTCGGCCGCGGCCATCACTTCCTCGATGCTTGTCCCGTCCAGCGGGAACGCGGCCACCCCGATCGACGCGGTCCGGTTCTCGATCGAGACCGCCTCGCCTTCGTTCGTCTGGGTCGGGATCACCAGCTCGCTGATCCGCTGCCGGATTCGTTCCGCTGTCACGATCGCGTCTTCCTTCGACGTCGACGGCAGCAGCGCCACGAACTCCTCGCCGCCGAACCGGCCGACGAGGTCGTGTGCCCGGGTTTCCTGTTTCACCACGGCGGCAACGGCTTTGAGCACGTCATCGCCCGCGAGATGGCCGAACGTGTCGTTGATCCGCTTGAAGTGGTCGAGGTCGATCATCAGCGCGCCGAAGCTGCCGTTCTCGCGCTCGGCGCGGGAGATCTCGCGCTGCGCGCCGTCCTGCCAGGTGGTGGCGTTGAGCAGCTGCGTTTTCTGGTCCGTGGTCGCGAGTTCCTCGAGCCGCTTGATCAGCATCGACCGCTGCAGCACGTAGAGCGGCAGGATCACCAGCACCGACAGCAGCGGTTCGTGGCTCAGCACCATCACGAGCAGCCCGCCGACGCACAGGGTCGCAAGTTCCAGCAGGTTGTCGTCCATCGTGCCCAGGCACGATTCGGCCGTCGCCTTCGCCGGGTCGCCGAGGTACAGACCAAGGCCGGTCAGCGCGGTGTTGACCAGGAAGTATCCGAGTGCGCCCGCCACCACGGTGGTGACGCTGTGGCCGTCCGCGAGGTGTCCGGCCAGCGCGGCGCCGAAACCGGAAAGGATCATCGTGGTCGCGTTGGCCGCGACGCGGTGCGCCTCACCGGGGCGCGTGCCGTTCCAGCTGCGGAACGCCAGGTAGACGTAGATGATCACGCCCAGCGCGGCCACCAGCTGCGGCGGCACCAGCAGTGCCGCCGGAAGCAGCCACACCGAGGTGACGGTGATGTGCGGGCCCTGGCTCAGCATCCGGCGCTGCCGCTCGATTTGCCGGGTGACCTCAGTCTGCGCGATCGCCAGTCCGACGAGCATGCACAGGATGCCGATCTGGCCGAGACTGACCGGGAACACCAGCGTGCTGACCACGGTGAGCACCACCGTGACGGCCATGCTCGTCAGCGTGACCGCGACCCACTGACGCGGTCGAGTCCAGAGCGACCACCGGGAAACCGCATCGCGCAGCCCCAGACCAGAAAATTCCCCCAATGTGACCATTCTTCCCCCCGGGTCTTGCGCGGATCTCCAGTGACACTCGCCTTACTCACAGTTTCAGACCGTTTGCCGCCTGTCCACAAGGGCCTTAGGTGTGTACATTTTTCCCGAACACGCCGGATGAAGGGTGACCAGCGATGCGCAGCAAGGAACAGTGACCGCGTAGCAGCACCGCAAGGTCGCGCAGGTCAGAGCCTCACGCGCGGGGCATGTCGGGGTACTTAGGCATGTTCGGCGCGTGTGGCTTCCTTCGCTGACCCGTCTTCAGCCTGCCCGGAAACACTCCGCTGCCACGCGATCGCGAGCGGAATCGTGATCAGCAGGCCGGCCAATCCGAAGATCCCGACCGTCGTCTGCGCGCTCACGTGGTCCGCGATGACCCCGCCGATCAGCGGCGTCACGCCCATCGTCGTGGTCAATCCGGTGTTCGACAGCCCCATCGTCTGCGCCCGGCTCTCGTCCGGGACCGCGACCGTCAGCGACGCCGTCGCCTGCAGCAGCGCGATCGTGCCGAAGCCGCCGGAGATCACGAACAGGATCACCGAGACGACCGGGCCCGGCTGCAGGAAGCAGAGCAGCAGCGGGATCGCGGCGAGCGCGGTCATCGGGCCGATCAGCTTCGGCCGGATCCCGGCGGGCACCCAGCGCGTGTAGACGAACGTGAAGATCACGCTGCCCACCGGGTCGGCGGCGAGCAGGAAGCCGATCATCTCGGACCCGCCGCCCGAGGAAGCGACGTACGGCGCGGCAATGCCCTCATACACCGGCATCAGCCCGGCGAGCCACGTGAAGACCATCAAGGAACGCAACGCCGTGGTCGCGAAGGCGACGCGGCCGCCCGCGCTCAGCGAGGAGAAGAACGGCTTGCGTTTTTCGCCGCTGGCCGCCGCGGGGCGGGCCTTCAGTCCGAAGCGGAGGAAGAGCGCGGAGAGCACGAAGGTGCCCGCGTCGAGCACCAGGGCGAGGCGGGCGTCCATCGCGAGCAGCAGCGCGCCGCCGCCGGCGAAACCGAGCAGCTGCGCCGACTGGACCGTCATGCTCCGGATGCCCATGCCGACCACGAATCGGTCGCCTTCGAGCACCTGTGGCAGCAATGCCAGCTGAGACGCCTTGAACGGCGGATTCAGCAGTGAAACACAGCCGACGAGCACGCATAGTGCCCAGAACGGCAATCCGGGAATGGCAACGCACAGAATCAGCGCCGCACGTGTGGCATCGACGGTGACCATGACCGCCCGGCGCGGGAAGCGGTCGGCGAGTCCGGTGAGGAAGATGCCGCCCAGCAGCGACGGGAAGAACGTGAGCGCGTAGGTGAGACCGGTCAGCGTCGCCGAACCGGTGTTGGCGTAGACGAGGACGGACAACGCGACTCGGGCCAGCTGGTCACCGGCGATAGACAGCAGTTCGCCGAACCACATCGCGCGGAACTCGGCGACTCCGAACACCTCGCGGAAAGTGACCCGGTGTGGTGCTGTCGTCATGCGTGTTCTCCCCGCTGCTGTGCGCGGACGGTGCCGCACTTGTGACCAACGGGTGACCCTAGATCCTCCTGGTCACGGGTCGGTCACACGAAGTGAGTTGTCAAGCTCAGTGTCTCGTGACTGTTGGTGATTCTCTAGGTTCTTTCGCCGGTATCCGACAGGTCACGGTCAGTTCGCCACGTGTCCAGACGATAGCGCTCCGCACTCCCCGCCGGGGCCGGTTCGATCTTTGTGGTTTGTGCCACATCCGTTCGAGCGGCCCGTCCGCAGAGTGGAACGGCCGCCGCGCGGCCACCCAGCCGCGTAGCTTCGCCCGAGTGACCGCTCTCCCGACGTTCACGCTCGCCATCGTGGGCGCCGGACCTCGCGGGGTCGGCGTCCTCGAACGGCTGTCCGCGAACGCCGCCGGCCTGCTCGGCGACCGGCGGATCGAAGTCCATCTCATCGACCCGTTCCCGCCCGGCCCCGGCCGCGTGTGGCGGTACGAGCAGTCGCCGCTGCTGCGGATGAACTCGATGCCCGAGGACGTCACCGTGTTCACCGACGACACCGTCCGGATCGACGGTCCGGTGCGGCCGGGTCCGTCGCTGATCGAGTGGGTGCGGCAGGTGCGCGCGGGCAAGCTCGCCTATCCGGTGCCGGACGACGTCCGCGCCGAGTTCGACAGCCTCGCCTCTACGGATTTCCCGACCCGGCGGCTGCAAAGCCGGTACCTGGAGTGGTTCTACCGCGAGGTGGTGGCCGAATTGCCGCCCGGCATCACGGTGGTCGAGCACCTCGCCACGGCCGAGAGCATCGACGACGACGAGACCGTGCGGCTTTCCGACGGCACGACCGTGTCCGCCGACGCCGTGGTGCTGACTGTCGGCCACCTCGACGCGGTCCCCGACTCTCGCGAACGCGAGTTGGAGTCGTTCGCCGAGCAGCACGAGCTGTCCTACTACCCCGCTGGCTACACCGCGGACGTCGACTACTCCGCGGTGCCCGCCGGAGAACCGGTGCTAGTACGCGGTTTTGGCCTCGCGTTCGTCGATCTGATGCTGTTGCTCACGGAGGGGCGGGGCGGCCGGTTCGAGGAACTGCCGTGTGGCGGCTTGCGCTACCACCCGAGCGGCGCCGAGCCGGTGCTGCACGTCGGCTCCCGGCGCGGGGTTCCGTATCACGCGAAGACTGGCTACCGGTTGCGCGGGAAACCGTTGCAGCTGCCCAGATTCTTTGACAAGCGCGCCATTGACGGGCTGACCGGTCCGCTCGACTTCCGCGCGGACGTGTGGCCGCTCATCGCGAAGGAACTCGCCTGGGCGTACTACACCGAGCTGTTCACCGGGCATCCGGATCGCGTGCGCACGGATTTCGCGATCTTCGCGGACAAATTCGCCGACCTGCCGTGGTGTTCGTCCGAAATGGGCGATCTGATCGCGACTGCGGTGCCCGCGCTGGAAGACCGGCTCGATCTGGAGCGGCTGGACCGGCCGTTCGCGGGCCGCCGGTTCGATTCCGGCGAGGAATTCGGGAAAGCGGTACGGAAATACATCGAGTCCGATCTGGCACGCCGGGCGGACGTGCACTACAGCGCGGACCTCGGCGCGTTCATGGCCCTGCTGTCCGTGATCGGTCAACTGCCCGCGCTGCTCGCGACCGGGCGGCTGACCGCCGCGTCTCAAGTATCCGATATGGACGGTTGGTTCCACGGATTCTTCTCTTACTACGCGAGCGGCCCACCGCCGCGCCGGCTCGACGAACTGCTCGCTCTAGCGGACGCTGGCGTCGTGTCGTTCCTCGGCGCGGACATCTCGATCGCCGCGGACGAGACGGCCGGAACGTTCGTCGCGTCGAGCACCAGTCATCCGGACACCGTCGCCGCGCGTACGTTGATCGAGGCGCGCCTGCCGGACGCGAGCGTTCCGCGAGTGTCCGACCCGCTGCTGCGCAATCTGCGGGATACTGGTGCGCTGGCCGAGGAAACCGTGCCGGACGTCGATGGCGCGACGTTGCCGTCCGGGCGGATCGCCACGACGCTCAACGACTTCCGGCTGGTCACTGTGGACGGATCGGCGCATCCGCGGCGGTTCGCGGTGGGCCCGCACACGAGCGTCCGCTCGGCAGGAGCCTTCACGAGGCCGCGCACGAATGCGATCTCGTTTCGGCAGAACGACGCGCTGGCAAGGGAAATCCTGCGGCTGGCTAACCCTTGACCGCCGGTGCGATCTGCTGCGCCCATTCCCACGGCGCGGCGGTGTCGCCGGGCAGCGAGTTGAAGTACTCCCAGCCGTCGATGCCGCCGAAATCCGAGTACTTCTGAACGAGGCCGCCGACCGTGTTCTTCAGCGTCGGCATGTCGACGTAACCGTTGCAGTTAGCCGGATTCGTGACCGTTCCGGCCACGACCTTGCTCGCCGGAACGACGCCGTGGCCGATGATCTGATCGTAGCCCGAGGTGTCCGCCAGCGAGCCCCAGCCACAGTAGAACTGGGCGTTGAACCAGGAGATCTTGTCACCGCGTTCGCGGTAGAGCCGGTCGTAGTCGAGGCCGGAAAGACCGCCCCCGCCGCTGAGTTCGGTCGCGACCGGCGCGAGGGTGATCAGGAAGTCCGGGCCGAAGTCGTTGCGCAGCGCGTCGATCACCCGGTTCAGCGCGTCGTTCGACATCTGCTCCTCGACGTCGAGGTCGATGCCGGACAGCGAATGGTCGCGGATCAGGTTGCGCAGCAACGGGTAGTAGGTGTCGAAGTCCTGCTCGAGGCGCTGGAAGCTGCCCTTCGCCGCACCGCCGACGAACGCGAGCGTGTGCACGCCTTTGCTTCGCATCGTGGCGAGATCAGCCCACATCTGCGTGAATTTGGCGTCCGACGGCGGATCGTCGTTGAGCGTCATGGTTCCGCCGTCGTTGAGGTGCACGGCTCCGACGATCACGTCAGTGACGCCGGTGTCGTGATCGGTGAGCCCCAACGGAGAGATGTACGACCCGTTTTGGTGCGTCGTTTGGTAGTAGACAACGACTCTGCGTCCGGTCGCCGCCGTCGCCGGGACTGCCCCGCAGAGCACCAGGAACACCGCCAGCACCGCCGCCGTGATCTTCCGCATGGCTTCGGACCATAGGACGGCAGCGGTGCCCGCGGTAGGGCCGATCGACTCAGCAGCGGCCCAGCATGTCCGTCAGCGCAGATTTCTCCGCCGAATTCACGGTGAGCTTGAACTTGTACTTGACCGTCACCCACATCTTGGCGTAGGTGCACCAGTAACCGGTGGACGGCGGCTTCCACTGGTCCGGCGACTTGTCGCCCTTTTCCTGGTTCACGTTGTCAGTCACCGCGATCAGCTGCGGGTCGGAGAGGTCGTTGGCGTAGGCCTGGCGCTGGTCCTGGGTCCAGGACGAGGCTCCGGTGCGCCACGCGTCGGCGAGCGGCACCACGTGGTCGATGTCCACATCGGACGGAGAGCTCCAGGTCGCCCCGTCGTACGGCGAGGTCCATTTGCCCGACGTCGGATAGCAGTCGGAGCCGACCTGGACGTTCGTGCCGTCGCGCTTGAGCACCATCTCGCGCGTGTTGCAGCTGTTGCCCTGGTCGATCCAGTGCGGGAACTTGTCGCGGCTGTAGCCGTCCTGCGAGCCGTCCGGTTTCACGGTGAGACCGGCGAGCTGGCTCTTCGCGGTGTCCGCCGACGGAATGCCCGGCGGGGTGGCGTCGGCGACGCCGACCGTGACCGAGCCGAGCAGCGCGACGCCGGCCAGGACGGTCAAGGAGTTGCGAACTGTACGTGTGGTCGGCATATTGCTGCCTTCCTGGTCAGATGCGGGACTGATTCACCTTTGACCACGAAAGTGGCGTGCGCAACACCGTCAGGTGACAGGAAGCCGACCTTCTGTAAACGGAAAGTCACCGAGAGTCCAAGTTTGCTTGAACCTCGTCCGCGCTATCGGGTCAGCCGCGGACCGCTCGAAGATCGACTGTGTGCCGGTACCAGGTTCGCCGGGTAATCTCGCGATCCTGCGCGACACCATCGATGACCAGCGAAGACGTCGGCACGCAGCCGAGCTGGAAGGCGCGCCCGCGGAACGTCGCGGACCGTTTGAGGAGCTTGCCGCGGGTGATTCGAGCGGTCACTCCGGAGTCGTCCGGTGCGACCTCGATGCCGGAAACCGAACCGTCGAAAGCCACCTGTTCGTCGCAATACGCCTGGCCCTTGACATCGCGCAGGGTCGCGTGCCCGAGGAGCACGCCGCCGGTGTCGTCGCGGACGAGGGAGATCTCGGCGTCCTCGCCCTTCCAGGCGAGCGCGAACGCCTCGTCCGGGTCCGAAGGCAGCCGCCAGTGCGCGGCGACGCGAGAGGCGGACTCAGTGGCCACGAAACCGACTGACACGCCCGGGAGGACTTCGCGGCGCATGAGACGCACCACCACGGTGGCGAGGTCGGCGTCGGAGCCCAGCACGACGAGCCGGTCGTGTTCCCCCAGCAAGGGGTCGATTTCCGTCTTGCCGGGACGGGGTCCGGCGTGCACCAGCGGGACGTCGCCGAGCCGCGCGGGGAGATCCGCCGCGGCGCCGCAGGCCACCACTATTCCGCGCACTCCGGCGTCCTCCGTTAAAGTCATGCACCGGCATTTACCAGCGCCACCCGTGTCCCCGTCCGGGGTCACTATTCCTATTGCCGAACACCTGGAGTGTCACATGCCGGCCATCGTGCTGATCGGTGCCCAGTGGGGGGACGAGGGCAAGGGCAAGGCCACCGACCTGCTCGGCGACCGCGTCCAGTGGGTCGTCCGCTACCAGGGCGGCAACAACGCGGGCCACACGGTCGTGCTGCCGAACGGCGAGAACTTCGCGCTGCACCTCATCCCGTCGGGGATCCTGACGCCGGGCGTGACGAACGTCATCGGCAACGGCGTGGTCATCGACCCCGGCGTGCTGCTGGACGAACTGGCCGGTCTCGAGGAGCGCGACGTCGACACCAGCAAGCTGCTGATCTCGGCCGACGCGCACTTGATCATGCCCTACCACGTGGCGATCGACAAAGTCACCGAGCGCTACCTCGGCAGCCGCAAGATCGGCACCACCGGCCGCGGCATCGGCCCGTGCTACCAGGACAAGATCGCCCGGGTCGGTGTCCGCGTGCAGGACCTGCTCGACGAGAAGATCTTCCGGCAGAAGGTCGAGGCGGCACTGGAATTCAAGAACCAGGTGCTGGTCAAGGTCTACAACCGCAAGGCGCTCGACGCCGACCAGGTCGCCGACGAGGTGCTCGCCGCCGGCGAGAAGTTCGCGCACCGCATCGCCGACACGCGGCTGCAGCTGAACCAGGCCCTGGAGCGCGGCGAGACGGTGCTGCTGGAGGGCTCGCAGGGCACGCTGCTCGACGTGGACCACGGCACGTACCCGTTCGTCACGTCGTCGAACCCGACGTCCGGCGGCGCGGGCTCGGGCTCGGGCATCGGCCCGGGCCGCATCACGACCGTGCTGGGCATCCTGAAGGCATACACGACCCGCGTCGGCTCCGGCCCGTTCCCGACCGAGCTCGACGACGAGTCCGGCGAGTACCTGCGCAAGCAGGGCGGCGAGTTCGGCGTCACCACCGGCCGCTCCCGGCGCACCGGCTGGTTCGACGCGGTGATCGCCCGGTACGCGGTGCGGGTCAACGGAATCACCGACTACTTCCTGACCAAGCTGGACGTGCTGTCCGGCCTGGAGAAGGTCCCGGTGTGCGTCGGCTACGAGGTGGACGGCTTCCGCACCTCGGACATGCCGATGACGCAGACCGACGTGCACCACGCGGTCCCGATCTACGAAGAGCTGCCGGGCTGGTTCGAGGACATCTCGAACTGCCGCACGTACGACGAGCTGCCTGCCAACGCGCGGGCTTACGTCGAGCGGATCGAGGAATTGTCGGGCGCACGGGTTTCGGCGATCGGCGTCGGCCCCGGCCGGGAGCAGACGATCGTGCGGCACGAGTTCGCCTGAGTTTGTTGCGTCTGTCGTCTGCCGTTCGATGAGAGCGGCATGACGACGGACGACGCTGCCGGTCGGCCAGGCCGGGTGCAGAAACTGCCGGAGCTGCGGTGGTGGTGGGTAGCCGCTGCCGCCGCGGCGACCGCGGTCCTGATCGCCGCGGCTACTTGGCTGCTCGTGAGCCAGGTAGCGACGGCTCCGACGTCGGACACGGCCAGAGCCGAACTGGACGCCATCCGCACGGCACTGAGCCTCGCGGTCGGCACGGGCGGCGCGTTCGCGCTGTGGCTCGCCGCGCGACGGCAGCGGTCGACGGAAATCCAGATCCGAGAGACGATCGCCGCCACCGCCGAGGACCAGCGCCACCGGGAGCGGGTCCAGCTCGCGACGGAGTTCGACCTGACCGAGCGGCGGATCACCGAGCTGTACGCCAAGGCTGTCGAACAGATCGGTTCGGACAAGGCACCGGTTCGGCTGGGCGGGTTGTATGCGCTCGAACGGCTGGCCAACGCGAATCCGACGCTTCGACAGGCCGTCGTCAATGTCATTTGCGCGTATCTCCGGATGCCGTTTCCGAAGCCTTCGTGGGACTACGAAAGCTCGAGAGCGGCCGAGCTGGAAAGCGGCATGTCGGAGGCCGAGCGGCGGGAACGCGAGGAACTTCCGGTACGGCTCGCCGCGCAGGGAGTGCTGGCGGATCACCTCCGGGAGGCGGACGGCTCCCCGGAGAAATGGGGTCCCCTCGACCTGGACCTGAGCCGCGCGGTCTTGATCGATTTCCGGTTTGAGGGGTGCGCTGTCGGCAAAGCCCGGTTCCGCGGCACCCTGTTCTTGGTCGTGGCCAGGTTCGACAACACCGTCTTCCACGGAGAGACCTGGTTCTATCAGTCCGATTTCGACCGGCTGGCGAGCTTCTCCGGGGCGAAGTTTGTCGATCGGGCCGTCTTCACGGGTGCCCGGTTCGGCTGGAATCTCCTGGCGAGAGGCACGCGATTTCTCGGCGGAGCCTGGTTTACTCCCTCGGAGTTTTGCGGAATATGCGATTTCCGCGACGGGGAGTTCGCTCGATTCATCGAGTTCGACGAGCGGCCGAAGCTCGGTGAGCAGGTCGGCGGTACGTGGTCGTGGGACGAATTTCCCAGCACCCGCTTCAACTTCCGGGGTGCCAGGATCGGGCAGCTGGCGGAGGAGCCGACGCTGCCCGACCGGTGGCGTGTTGGCGCTGACGGGACGCTGACCTATCGCGGCGAACTGGATCCGTCGTGATCGGCGTGCTCAGCGAACCGTTGTGGTGACTGGGGTTTGGTTGCGGAACAGGTCGAGCACCGGGCAGTGCTCGTCCACCGCGCGGCGGAGTTGTTCGTAGACCTCGGGCGCGGCCGGACCGTCGAGTTCCACGGTCACCCGCACGTCGCTGAAGCCGGGCCGGGTCGATTCGTCGAAGCCGAAGAAGCCGTGCAGGTCCAGGTCTCCGTCCACCTTCACGCGCACTCCGTCCAGCGGGATGCCGAGGCGGGCGGCCCAGAACTGGTACGTGATCACCTGGCAGGACCCGAGCGCGGCCAGCGCGTACTCGACGGGGTTCGCCGCCTGGTCGGTGCCGCCGAGGGCGGGCGGCTCGTCCACGGTGAACGCGTGGTCGCGCACCCGGACGTCCACCACCGTCGCGGTGTTCGCGGCCAGCGCGTGGTCGACGCTGAACGACACCGCCGCGTTGTGCCGGTCCGTCTGCACGGCTTGCCGGGTGCCGTCGATGACGTCGGTCAGTGACATCGGTCCTCCTGGAGTCGTCGGGCGTCCAGGGTGCGGGTCTGCCGCGGTGCCGGGCAGGGGCTCTCGTCGGCTGAGAATCCGGCTGGCACAAAGCCGTACGGTTGTTTCGGCTGGTGAGAAACCGGTGGTGTGCCTGAATAATTTGAAGGTATGAGCGTCGGACTGACCGTGCCTGCCCGTCCGCAGGCGAACATCACCGTGACCGAAGTGCTGGACCAGGCGCGCGAGGCCGAGGAGGCTGGCGCGGCGTCGATCTGGTTTTCCCAACTGCCCTCGGGTCACGACGCACTGGTGCTGGCCGCGCTGGCCGGACAGGTGACCTCCCGGGCCGAAATCGGCACGTCCGTCGTCCCGATTTACCCGCGGCATCCGCTGGCGCTGGCGGCTGCCGCGCGCACGGCGAGCGAGGCGTCCGGCGGACGGTTCACGTTGGGCATCGGCCTTGGCGCGAAGAACTTCCTCGAACCTGTTTACGGCACGCCGTATCCGCCGCCGGTGCGGCACCTTCGGGAGTACTTGACCGTCTTGCGTGCGTTGTTCGCCGGGGAGCAAGTCGACTTCTCCGGTTCGACGGTGGAAGCCCATCTGTCGGAGCCCGCGCCTGCGGCACCGATCTCGGTGATCGTCGCCGCGATGGGTCCGCAGGCGTTGCGCGTCACCGGCGAACTGGCCGACGGCACACTGCCGTACCTGGCCAGCCCGCGTGCGCTCTCGAACCTGATCGTGCCTGGGATCGGCCCGGGCAAGCGAGTGATCGCTGCTGTCCCGGCTGTGGTGACCAGCGACGTCGACGCGGTCCGTGAGATCGCGGCACGGGAACTCGGTTTCTACGGCTCGATCCCGTCGTACCAGCGTGTGCTGAAGGAGGGCGGCGTCGAAAACGCGGCGGAACTGGTGCTGATCGGCGACGAGGAGACGGTCGCCGCCGGGGTGCGGCGCTACTTCGACGCGGGTGCGACCGACGTGTTGCTCACCCAGACCGCCCTGCACACCGACGAGGACCGCCGCCGTACCTGGCGGCTGACGGGCGAGCTCAACTCATCCGGTTCGTAAGGGTTGTCGTTACGGACATTTCCTCCAGATCGAGTTCACGCAGGACTTTTTGCAGGACGTCGTCGTCAAGGCGGCCGGCGCGGTTCTCCTCGATCATCGCCGCGCGCTGGGTGATGAGAAGTTCCCGCCGCGCCTTGGCGAACTGCGCCTGCGGACTGTCGCGCCGCTCCTCGCCGGACAGGGTGATCGCGGCCTGCGCGAACCGGTAGCGAGTGTCCACCACGCGTTCGAGCCGTTGTTCGAGCCGCTTCATCTTCTCCGGTTCCATGTCCAAAGTGGATAGTTGGTCGCGAGCAAGCTCGCGCAACCGTTCGTGCGCGGCTTTCTGCGCGACCTTGCGCGCGGCCAGCTCCTCGGCCTGGTCGCGGGCGTCCTCGTCCGGATCCTGGACTTTGAGCAACCGGATCAGCGGCGGCAGCGTGAGCCCTTGGATCAGCACGGTCCCGACCGCGACGGCGAACGCGAACAGCTGAATCTCCGCGCGGCCAGGCGTATCCGCGGGCACACCGGACGCGGCGGCGATGGTGACGACGCCGCGCATACCGGTCCAGGAGATCACCGCCAGCGACCGCCAGGCAGGCGGGTCGTGCTTGGTGCGTCTGAGAAGTTGCAGGGGCCGGGGCAGATAGCTGGACAGGAAGACCGCCGGAATCCGCACGAACATCGTCGCGAGCAACACGATGATCGCCGACAACGCGAGCGTCCCGTTGTCCCGCGCCGCATGCTGCGCCCCGTCGAGCACGAACGGCAGTTGCAACGCCATCAAAGCGAACACCAGCGCCTCGAGCATGACGTCGATCGATGCCCAGACAGACCGGTCCTGCACCCGCGTCGCGGGCGACGCCCGCAACGACCGGTGCCCCAGGAACAGCCCCGCCGTGACGACCGCCAGCACGCCGGACCCGCTGAACTCCGCCCCGAACGGATGCAAATGTTCGGCGGTGACGTACGCCGCGAACGGCACCACGATCCCGAACGCCGATTCGAGCAGCGGATCGTCCAGCCTCGTGCGGATCAGCTCGACGACCCCGCCCGCGACCAGCCCGACGAGAATGCCGACCACCGTCGCGACGGCGAAGACCGCGAACCCGTGCCCGAGCGATCCGGCCGTCCCGGCCACCGCCGCGAGCGCGACCTTGTACAACGTGAGCGCGGCCGCGTCGTTGACCAGACTCTCGCCGGTGAGCACCGTCATCACCCCGCGCGGCAGCCCCAGCCGCCGCCCGATCGCGACAGCTGTCACGGCATCCGGCGGAGACACGACCGCCCCGAGCACCAACGCCGACGCCCACGGCAAATCGGGCAGCAGCAGATGCACGACGAACGCGATCACGAACGCGGTAGCCACCACGAGCAGCACGCCGAGCGTGATGATCGGCCGCAAGTTCGCACGAAAGTGGGAGATCGAACTCTCCAGCGACGTCGAGTACAGCAACGGCGGCAGCACGACGGTCAGGATCAGCTCAGGCTCCAGCTCGACCCGCGGAACACCGGGAATCAACGCGATCCCCAGCGCGACCACCACGATGAGCAGCGGCGCGGACAGGTTGAACCGCCGAGCGACCGCGGTCAGCCCCAGCGACCCGGCGAGCACGCCGACCAGCGTCAAGGTCTCCATGCTTCGCATCTTGACTCATGAATCCGGCCGGACGCGGATGGTGTGGGTTCGTGTCGGGACTCCCTTCGGACGAGGTGGACGGGTCGGTTGCGGGAAGCGGACGGCTCGGTGGTGGGGCGCGCGGGGCGTTGGTGAATGGGGTGGGCATGGGGCTTCAAGGGTCGGGTTTGGCTGGTGGTCGGCGGACGGTGAGGGCGGGCAGCGGCGTGCCCGCTCGGAGGGAACGGCCGTTTGGCGTTGACGCGGAGGCGAATCGCCGGGGCGGCGGTCGGGCAGCGGTGTGGCGGTCGGGGCAGCGACGGGCGAGATAGCCGGTCGCTGCCGCGCGAGTGGGGCGGGCGACACCGCGGAGTCGGAGCAGACCGGCGCGGCGGCGTAGTGACGACCGGTTCACCTCGCCGCACGTGAGGCTTGGTCGGCCCGCGTTGGTTCGGCAAAGGTCGGTCCTGCTCGCGGACTCCGGTCAGGTGCTCAGCTCCGACGCGGTGTCGGGTGGAACGCCGCTGGGTGGAGCGACGCGGAACGGAGCGATGCTGGGTGGAGTGCTGCGGAACGGAGCGACACCTGGTGGAGAACGGTCGTCCGTCGCGAGCACCCTCCGGCCTAGCCGAGTTCCTTCAGTTCCTTTTCCACCGCGGCCAACTCGTCCGCCGAACCCTGCACCTTCGGGCCGGTGAACCACTTCCGTGCTGACAAGACCCACCACAGGGCTGCCCCGCCAAGGACGACCAGGAAGGCGATCGGCGTGTAGTTGAACGTGTCGACCGTGACGGGACTTGCTTGGGGCAGCATGAAGAGCACGAAGATCACCACGACCCAGACCGTCGCGACGATGCCGATTGGTTTGCCCCAGCGGCCCAGGTTCCAGGGGCCCTTCTCGAAGCTGTCGCCGCGGCGGACGCGGAGGAAGACCGGGATCACGTACGCGACGTATAGGCCTACTGTCGCGATCGAAGTGACTGCTGCGTAAGCCGTCGCGCTCCACAGATACGGCAGCGCTAGCACCAACGCGCCGCCCGCTGCTAGCCATACTGCGTTGGTTGGGGTTTGGGTTCGTTTGTTGATGTTGTGCCAGATCTTCGAACCCGGGATCGCTCCGTCGCGGGCGAAGGCGTAGATCATCCGGGAGTTCGCGGTCACCGAGGCCATGCCGCAGAACAACTGGGCTCCGATGCAGATCAGGAGGAGGAATTTGCCGGTCACCGCGCCGGTCGCGTCGATGAAGATCTGGGCTGGCGGCACGCCGGTCGCCGAGTTGACGGCTCCGTCGTAGTCCTGGATCGCGAATGTCAGGCCGATCAGCAGGATCCAGCCCGCGACCAGCGACACGAGGATCGAGTTGATGATTCCGCGCGGGCCCGCTTTCGCGGCGTTCTTGGTTTCCTCCGTCATGTGCGCCGAGGCGTCGTAGCCGGTGAGGGTGTACTGCGCCAGCAACAAACCCAGCAAGAACACGTACGGCGCGGATCCCCAGCCGGTCTGGTTTGCGAAGCTGCCGAACACGAACGACGCTTCTTGATGCTTCGCCGGCACGAACACGAGCACGCCCACGATCACCAGCACGCCAAGCAAATGCCACCACACGCTGACGCTGTTCAGCACCGCCACCACACGCACGCCGAAGGTGTTCAGCACCCCGTGCACGACAAGAATGATGGCCAGCAACAAAATCGTGTGGCCCGGCGTCGCGCTGAAGCCCCACTGCAGATCGAGGAACGCGTTGAGGAAGAGCGCGGCTCCGAAGTCGATGCCCGCGGTGACCGCGATCTGCCCGATCAGGTTGAACCAGCCGGTGAACCACGACCACGCCGGACCGTTGCGGGTCGCCAGTTTCGCGGCCCAGTAGTAAAGCCCGCCCGCGGTCGGGTAGCTCGAGCACACCTCCGCCATGCCCAGTCCGACCAGCACCACGAACAGCCCGACCAGCGGCCAGCCCCAGATCATCGCCGCCGGGCCGCCGGTTTTCATGCCGAAGCCGTACAGCGTGAGGCAGCCGGACAGGATCGAGATGATCGTGAACGACACGGCGAAGTTCGAGAACGCCGACATCGTGCGTTTGAGTTCCTGCGCGTAGCCGAGCGCGTGCAGGCGAGCGCTGTCTTCGTCGGGTTGTCCGGTCTGCTGGTCGGAGACATCCATCGGGCACCCACCTGAAAGGTATGCGGACAGACCATTGAGAGTGCGCAGAAGTTAGCCCCCGGCGTTCGCGGGTGTCAAGGTTTCGCTGGTGGCTGGGCGGAAGCTCCTCCGAACGGCGCAGGGCGGTCCGGGGCTGAGTGATCAACATGGGACCAGTATGTCGAACAATTGTTCGAGTGCGCATCACTCGAAACGGTGCTCTGTTCGGCGCCGCCATGATGTCGAGAAGGACGCGGCGGCTCCGTCCCCGGGGCGAGAGACTCACCGTCCGCACCGGAAAGGATCGCCGCCATGGCTGTCGCCGAAGACATTGACCGCGCTACTGACTCCCAGTGGGACTGGGTCGCCGAGCAGACTCGGGCATACCTGGCCTCGAACGGCGCGGAGGGCCACGAATCCGACGGTCTCCGCATGCTCGTGCTCGCCACGACCGGACGCAAGACCGGCGTGCCCCGGCGCACCTGCTTGATCTACGGCACCTCCGGCGACGAATTCGTGGTCGTCGCTTCCAAGGGCGGAGCCGACGAGGACCCGGAGTGGTTCAAGAACATCGGGGCGGAACCGAGCGTCGGTGTGCAGGTCGGCGCGCGCCGGTTGACCGCTCGCGCTCGCGTCGCGTCTCCGGAAGAGCGCGAGGTGCTTTGGCCGCAGATGGCGCGCGTTTTCCCGCTGTACGACGAGTACGCGCAGAAAACCGACCGCGTGATCCCGATCGTTCTGCTCGCTCCGCAAGGCTGACGCGAAACGGCCCGCCGGTGACCTGGCACCGACGGGCCGAAAGAAAAGCTAGATCCGTGAAGGGAAAGTCAGCGACCGGTGAAGTCCCGCACCGATTCCAGCGCGGTGTCCGGCTGGTCGGCGAAGAATCCGTCGACCCCGGCCTTCAGGAACGCCGCTTCCTCCGCGAACACGTTGCCGAACGCGCTCGGGCTGGCCGAGGAGCGCAGGTTCGCCGGAAGGAACGGGTTTTCGTTGCGGAAGGTGTAGGGCTGCACCTCAAGCCCGGCGCGGTGTGCGTCGGCGATCAGCGTGGTCGGCTTGCCGAGGTTGTCCTGCGCGTCCCGCGGGATGATCTGCCCCTTCTCCGGGCCGAGGTACTTCGCGTACTTCGCGATCTCGCGCAGGCCGGCGGGCGTGACCAGGTCGGCGTACGTGCGCTTGTCGCCCTTCGCGACGAAGTCGGCCGGAGCGCCCTTCGCCTCGGTCAGCTGCAGCAGCGGCACCCGCACCTGCTTGTGCAGCGCCTGAAGGTTCGACACCTCGAACGACTGGATGATCACCGGCGCGTTCGGCCGGTTCAGGCCGTTGCGGTCGAGGATCGACACGAGCTTCGGTTCGGTCGGGTTGCCGATCGAGCTGAAGTACGTCGAGTGCTTGACCTCCGGGTAGGTGCCCAGCGTCCGGTGCAGCTCGTGGCCGAGCCGCCGGGTCAGGTCGAGCACCTCCTGGTAGGTGGCGATCCGGTAGCGGCCGTCGTAGAGCTGGTTGTTCGGCCGGTTCTGCGGGATCCGCTCCTTGGCGTAGAGCGTCTTCAGCTCGGCGAGGGTGAAGTCCTCGGTGAACCAGCCGGTCATCTTGGTTCCGTCGATGACCTTGGTGGTCTTGCGCGAGGCGAACTCCGGGTGGGCCGCGACGTCGGTGGTGCCGCCGATTTCCGGCTCGTGCCGGGCGACGAGCTGGCCGTCCTTGGTCGGCACCAGGTCGACGTCGACGTAGTCCACGCCCATCCGGTAAGCGAGTTCGTACGACGCGAGCGTGTGCTCCGGGCGGTAGCCGGGCGCGCCCCGGTGTCCGACGATCACCGGGCCATCGTGCCGGGGACCGTGCGCGGCCGCACCCGCGGCCGTCTCCTCGCTCGCGGCGGCCGGGCCGATCGCGAGACCCGCGACGCCGAGCAGGGCCAGGCCGGACAGGGCGAGCACGCCGAGGCGTTTGCGCTTCATGGGGGGACCTTTCTCTACCGGGCGATCCGCAGCTCGCCACGACTACCGCGTCACCCTCACCGCCGCAAGCGTCGGGCGCGCGGCACCAGCCGGACGGGCGGTTGACAACCGGGTAAACGGTGGATGGCAGGCGAATCCGGACACCGCGCGACCGGGACCGGACCAGTCGCGCACCTGGTCCGGGCCGGGGTCGCGGACGGCGCGCTGCCGCGGCGCGACACGCACCGTTACGCTGTCCGGCGTGCGCGTACTGGTAATCGGCTCCGGCGCCCGGGAGCATGCACTCGTCCTCGCGGTGGCAGGCGACCCCGCGGTCACGGCGCTCGCTTGCGCCCCCGGCAACGCCGGCACGACTGCGGTCGCGGAGCAGCTCGGGGTCGAGCTCGCCGAGCCGGAGGCTGTCGCGGCCCTGGCCAAGGAGTGGAAGGCCGACCTCGTCGTGATCGGGCCGGAGGTGCCGCTTGTCGCGGGCGTCGCCGACGCGGTGCGCGACGCCGGCATCGCCTGCTTCGGACCGTCTGCCGCGGCCGCGCGCATCGAGGGGTCGAAGGCGTTCGCGAAGGACGTCATGGCGGCCGCGAAGGTGCTGACGGCCCGCAGTGAGGTCGTCGACACTCCCGCGCGCCTCGACGCCGCGCTTCAGCGCTTCGGGCCCACCTGGGTCGTGAAGGACGACGGTCTCGCCGCAGGCAAGGGCGTGGTCGTGACCCAGGACGTCGAGGTCGCGCGCAAACACGCGCTGATGCTGCTCGACGGCGGTCACCCGGTCCTCCTGGAGTCCTTTTTGGATGGCCCTGAGGCCTCGCTCTTCTGTTTCGTCGACGGCCGCACCGTGGTGCCGATGCTGCCCGCGCAGGACTTCAAGCGCGTCGGCGACGGCGACACCGGCCCGAACACCGGCGGCATGGGCGCGTACGCACCGCTGCCGTGGGCACCTGCCGACCTGGTGGACGACGTCGTCGCGCGGGTCGTGCAGCCGGTGGTGGACGAGCTCGCCGACCGGGGCAGCCCGTTCTCCGGCCTGCTCTACGCCGGTCTCGCGCTCACCTCGGAAGGCCCGCAGGTGATCGAGTTCAACTGCCGCTTCGGCGACCCCGAGACGCAGGTTGTGCTCGCGCTGCTGCGTACGTCGCTGGCCACTGTGCTCAACGCGACGGCTACCGGGAAGCTGGCCGAGCTGCCGCCGCTGGAGTGGTCGGGCGGGGCCGCGGTCACCGTCGTGATCGCTGCGGACGGGTACCCGGGCAAGCCGCGCACTGGTGACGTCATCACCGGCGGAGAGATCGAAGGCGTGCTTCACGCAGGTACGCGGCGTCGCGACGACGGTGCGGTGATCTCGGCTGGCGGACGTGTGCTGTCAGTTGTCGGCACCGGTAAGTCGCTTAAGGCGGCGCGTAAGCACGCGTACGAGACTGTCGAGCGCGTACACCTCGCCGGTTCGCACCATCGCACCGATATCGCACTGCGCGCGGCCAACGGGGAAGTAAGCGCTCCCGCCTGAACAGCTTCTCCACGAAGTTCGCCTCGGGTTCACGCGCCGGTTGGTAGCCTCGAAACGGGTCCGTACGGTCACCGTCCGTATCACGGGAGGGGTTAGCGCATGCCGGGAAGCACACCGCTCACCGACCTGGCTTCGTCGGTTCCGGCAGCGCCGGGCGTGGCGGACATCGTGGTCGAGCCGGCGAAGCTGCTCGAGGTCGCGCGAGTGGTCGATGAGCAGGTCAGCGCGCTTGAGGACAAGCTCCTCACGCGGCTGGGCGAACTGCGCGTCGACACTCCTTCGTCGGACACGGTGAGCGTGAACGCGATGGCTGCGTGGAACACCGTGGTCGCGGAAGGCGATCAGTCGTACGCCGCGCAGGTGCGCGCGTACGTCGCCAATCTGCACAAGCTTGTCGGACAGCTGCGCGAAGCAGCGAAGACGTACGAGGCCAGCGACGCGGACAAGGCCGCGGCTTTCGGGGACCGCGGTGCGCACGGCATCCACTAAACCGATTCTCGCCGTCGTCGCGGTGCTCGGGGTCGCTGGCTGCTCGTCGGGTGAGCAGGGCACCGCGTACCCCGTACAGCCCGCGATGAGTTCCCTGGCGCAGCAGACGAAAGCGGCCGCACTGCCGCAGCGGCCGTCGGACTTGCCGATCGCCGGGACCGATCCGTGCGCCCTGCTCGGCCAAGCGCAGCTCGACCTGCTGAAGGTCACGAGCGTGCCGCGCAAGGCCGCCGAGCCGAAGGACGGGCCCACCTGCGTGTTCGATTCGGACAAGGCCGAACCGTTCCACGCGCTGCACCTGCGGATCGTCAACGCGGACGTGCAGGAGTGGCTCACCGGATCGCGGCGCAAGAACAGCATGACCACCGCGGCCACCAGCGTCGAGGGTTATCCGGCGATCACGAATTACCGCGCGGCAGGCACCCCCGCCGACTGCGAGGTGCTCGTCGGCGTCGCCGCGGGACAGACCATGGCGGCACAGGAGTTCGCGGTCACCGCGGGCGCGTTCAGCCAGCCGCAGTTGTGCGAAATCGCCACCCAGGCCGCCGGCCTGGCCGTGCAGGGCCTGAAGAACCGGACCTAGGGAGGGCGCGTGGAGATCTCTGAACTCGCGGGCAGGATCCGCGACCACCGTTTCGACGGGTGGACCGACACCGCCATCGCCGACGAGATCGAGAAGTTCGGCACCGGCGACGGAATCGCCAGCATCGCCACCGCGGTCGAGGCGCTGCGGGAAATCGCGACCGCGCTCGCGGGCACCGACCACACGCTGCGCGACCAGTTGGCGAAGCTCGGCGTCGAATGGCAGAGCCAGGCGGGCGGGCAGGCCGGGCAGGTGCTGTCGGACCAGGCCGGCTTCTCCCACGACGCGATGCAGAAGGTCGCGCACACCGCGGAAATGCTTTTCGCGCAAGGGGAAGCGTTCAATCGCACCAAGTACAAGCTGCCCGACCCCGCCGCGGTCCGCAAAGGCGCGGAGAGTCTCACGCTCGTCGATTCGGTGGCGAGCTTCCTCGGATTCGAGACCGATCACGCGGCCGCGGTGCAGGCCGCGGACAACGCGCGCGGCCAAGCGGTCGAGGCGTTGAACGCCTACGCCCAGCAGAGCGGCGAAAACCTGCTGTCCACCGAACCGTTGAGCCAGCCGCAGTCGCTCACCATGGTCCAGCCCGGCAGCGGGCCGAGCCCGGTCGACCGCGCGGCCGCGGCGGTCGAGGTGACGCCGGACGGCCAGGTGCGGCCCGCCGCGGCGTCGGTGAAGTCGCAATACGTTCCCCCGCCGCCTCCGGCCCCTCCAGCCGCTTCGGTGGTGGATCCGCCGACGCCCGCGTACGGCACCCCCTCGCAGGCACCGGCTGCTCGGCCAGCCGCGCCGGTGGTCGCGGCCAGCTACGTGCCGCCGACCTCGCCGCCGCCCGCAGGATGGGAGAAGGGACCGGCACCGCACGCCAATCCGCCTCGGTCGGTCGGTTCGACCAACGGGCCGGGAATCCCCAGCGGGCCAAGCACTTCGGGCGGCCCAGGCGCCTCAGGCGGGACGCGGGTTCCGAGCGGGGCACGGCCCGGGGAATCCGGCACGTTCCTGCCGACTGGTCCGCGCGGGACGAGCAGCGGGTCCGAGGGCACGCCGGTCAACCGGGGAACTGTGTCCGAAAGTCTTGGCGGCGCAAGCGGTTCCAGCCGTCCCGCGGTCGGCGGCCCGGGTGGGGGCAACTACTCCGGCAGCGGGCACGAAAACCAAGCGCTGCAACGAGGTCGTCTGGTCGGCAGCGTCCAACAGCCGCCGCCTGCTCCCGTCGCCGAAACCCCCGGCAACGCTCCGGCCCCGCGTGCGGGAGGCGCGTCTGCCGGAGAAATCGGAGCAGGCGCCGCGGCTTTGGGCGCGGGAGTGGCCGGTGGCGCGCTTTCCGGCGACCGCGAACGGCAAGGCCGCGCACAAGACGGTCAGCCGAAGGGCCTGGTGCGGCCGTTGCCGGTGGACGAGCTTCCCGAGGAAGAAGCCGTCGCACTGCGGAAAGCCGAGCAGATCGCGCCCAAATCGGCCGGTGGCGAAGCCAAGTACCTCTCCGAAGCCGCACCGCAGGAAAGCGACGACGAGCACGTGCGCCGCTTCGGCGTCGACGACAAGGACCTGTTCGCCGACGGCCGGATGGTGACGCGCGACGTCCTCGGCGACGGCACGGGAGACGTGCGCCGGCCGTGAACCTGGTACTGACCGCCCTTGAATTCGATGTGCTGTGGGAATCGCTGGACCTGGGCGGGCGTCCGGCCGCGCTCGCGGTTCCGTCGCCAGGGCGCACGCACACCGAGCGGGCCGAGCTGATCGAGTCCGTTTGGGACTCGCTGGCGCAACGCCGGCTCGCGCGCGGCCGCCGTCCTTCCGGGACAGTGCTCGATCAGCTGCATTTGCTGGCGCGTCCACGGGAAGCGGTGGACGTCTGGGTGTGGGCGGACCGCGAGATCCGCGGCCGCGCGGTGAGCCGGGGCAGCCAAGCCGTGCTCGCGGTGGTCGACCGGGACGAGGTGTGGCTGATCCCCGCTGACGCCAGCGGGCTCGCCGACGCCGTGGTGTCGGTGGCCGGATCGCTCGACCCAGGCATCGGCCAGTCGATCTCGGTACCGCACAGCACGCTCGTCGCCGCCGACACGGCTGCCGCGGGCGATCCGAAAGCGCTGGTCACGGCCTTGGAAGACCGAGGCATGGCGTTGTGGGAAGCGCAGGAACTGGCGGGCATGTTGATGGGACAGGCCGCCCGGGGACAGTTCTGCGCGGAACGGGTCCTTCGGGACGGGACGGTGCGCCGGTCGCCGCACGTGGCGGCGTTTTACGACACCGATTCCGGGCGGTATCTGTTCCAGCTCACCGACGATTCGGACGGGCACACGTGGGCGACGGTGAGTCCGGCGGACAACGCGATGCTGGCGGAGCGGGTGCGGGAGTTGCAGGCCGCGATTTGACGCTTGGCGTGACCGTTTTACCCCTTTTCGATCGCGCTCTAACCCGGTCCGGGGGTTCGCGGCCGGAAGTCGGACGGAACTGCACACGGCACGCGCTCGAAGTCTTAGAGTAAGCAGGGAACCGACCTGGTGAGCGGAGCGTCCGAACTGGTCGGGAAGCGAGTGTCGCGCGAAGGGGATGACGAACGGTGCCTGTCTACGATCCGGATTCCATGGCCATTGCCGCCAGGAACGTGGAGAAGCTGAAGGACGAGTTCGAAAAGTCCAAGAAGCACCTCACCGGCGTTGACGACGAGCCGGAAAGCCCGTTCGGCACGATGGGCGGCTCGAAGGACGTGCACGGCGCGGTCGGCACGTTCAAACAGGGCGTGCACAGCGAGTTCGACGCGGCCGGGAAGCTGATGGAGGCGACCAGCTTCATCATCAAGAAGGCCGCGGGGCTGATCCAGGAGACCGATCAGGTCCACAAGACCGACCTGACCGTCCACGAAGACCGCTGAGCAGGCACGAGGGGGCAAGAGCATGGCGCTGATCGACTACCCGCCGAACTGGAACGGCGTTGTCGAAAAAGCACAGAAGGTCGACAAGATCAACCCGGGCGCGATCAGCAACGCCGGGAAGCAGTTCAGCGACGCCGCGAAGCAGGCGGGCGACCACAGTGCCGCGCTGAACAATTCCACGAAGTCGTTGGCTGGCGGAGTATGGGAGGGTCCGGCGGCGGACTCCTTCGTCGAGTACGTCACGCAGATCACCAAAGCGGGCGACAAGGTGCAGGGGCATCTTGACGAGGTCGGCAAGGACCTCACCCAGCTGTCGAGCGACCTCGGCGGGATCAAGAGCAAGGTCACCGAGGCCTTCAACACCGCCAAGACGAACATCGACAACCGCATCAAGACCGAGTCGGACAAAGCGCAGAAGACGCAGGCGGCCGAGGCGGCGTACGCCAACGATAAGTCGGACAAGAAGGGCCCGCCGCCCAGCCCGACGTCGGCGAAAATCATCTCCGACGCGAACGAGGCGAACCAGAAGGACGCGACCGCGGCCGAGCAGACCATCGACCCGCTGCTGAAGCAGGCCGATGACATGGTCAAGAAGTCGCAGGATCTGATGAAGACCCAGATCGAGGGCGGCTACTCCAAGGTCCCGCTGCCCAACTCCGACGGCACCGTCCCGCAGAGCACCGGCGGTCTGCACACCGGACACGGCGGCGGGGGTGGCGGCGGAGGCGGTCACCACGGCGGCGGTGGCGGCGGTGCGTCCGGTGGCGGCGGCGGTCTCGGCCCGAGCGGCGGTCCGCCCTCCTCGCCTCCGCCCGGCAACGTTCAGCAGTGGATCCAGGAAGCGATCAAGGCATTGCAGGCCGCGGGCGTGAACGTGACCGACGCGGACATCAAGAACATCTGGGCGATCATCCAGCACGAGTCCGGCGGCAATCCGAACGCGATCAACAACTGGGATTCGAACGCCGCGGCCGGGCATCCGTCCAAGGGCCTGATGCAGTGCATCGACTCGACGTTCAACGCGCACAAGCTGCCGGGGCACGACAACATCTACAACCCGGTCGACAACATCATCGCTGGCGTGCGGTACTCGCTCGACCGGTACGGCTCGATGTCCAACGTCCCGGGCATCGCGGCGATGGCGCACGGCGGTGCGTACCGCGGTTACTGACGGCACACCCCGCACGCGGTTCCGCCGGTTAGCCTGGCCGCATGGTCGACATCGGTGCTTTCGGCGGGCCCGCGTTGCGGGCAGGCGTGCCTCCTTTTCACGTGATGGACGTGCTGTCCGCGGCACAGGCCCGGCAGCGCAGCCACGGCGACCTGATTTCGCTGGCCGCCGGGCAGCCGTCCGTGCCCGCTCCGGCGGCGGTGCTGCGAGCGGCGCAGGAAGCACTGAGCCGGCACACCCTCGGCTACACCGAGCAGCTCGGCATTCCTGAGCTGCGCGAAGCCGTCGCCGGGCATTACCGGCGCACGTACGACATCGACGTGTCCGCCTCCGACGTGGTCATGACCACCGGTTCGTCCGGTGGGTTTCTGCTGTCGTTCCTCAGCGCGTTCGACCCCGGCGCGCGGGTCGCGATGGCTCGCCCGGGCTACCCGGCGTACCGGAATCTGCTGAACGTCCTCGGCTGCGAGGTCGTCGAGTTCGCGACCACGTCCGAGACGAATTTCCAGCCGACCGTCGAGCAGCTCGACCGGCTCGGGCCGATCGACGGGCTGATCGTCGCGAGTCCCAGCAACCCCACCGGGACCGTGCTGCCGCCGGGCGAGCTGGCGGCGATCTCCGGCTGGTGCGCCTCGCACGGCGTGCAGCTGATCAGCGACGAGATCTACCACGGCATCTCGTACGGCAAGCAGCTCGATTGCGCCTGGCAGTACGGCCGGGAAGCGCTGGTGCTCGGGTCGTTCTCGAAGTATTTCGCGATGACCGGCTGGCGGCTCGGCTGGATGCTGGTGCCGCAGCGGCTGCACCGCGCGGTCGACGTCCTGACCGGCAATTTCACCATCTGCCCGCCCGCTGTTTCGCAGTACGCGGCGGTCGCGGCCTTCACGCCGGAGTCCTACGCCGAAGCGGACGCGCACGTCGAGCACTACCGCCGCAACCGCGACCTGCTCTTCGCCGGGCTCCGCGAGATCGGCCTCGACAAGCTCGCCCCGGCCGACGGCGCGTTCTACGCCTACGCCGACGTCTCCGAGCACACCACCGACAGCCTGAGCTGGTGCCAGCGGCTGCTCGCCGACACCGGCCTCGCGATCACCCCGGGTATCGACTTCGACCCGGTCGACGGCGGCCGTTACGTGCGGTTTTCCTTCGCGGGCGCGACCGAGGACGTGACCGAGGGGCTGCGTCGGCTGGGCGGCTGGCTGGGGTGAAACCGGTCAGGGGAACCCGGAGATCTCTGGCCATCGGCCGCTGACCTGCTGGTGCGTCGAGGCAGCGTGGTTCCGCCCCGCGGGCTTGAGCGGTCCGGTCAGCCGTGCTGCTCGGGCCAGTCCCATTCGAGCCCGTACCTCCCGGCGCGCAGTCCGAGCATGACGGCGTGCGTGTTGGCCGATTCGCCGATGCGCACAGGTCGTTCGGTCGGGGTCGGATCGCTGAACGGGCGGCGGACCTCCCGGCACCGGACCGGGACGGCACCGGGGCCGAACCGGGCCTCGATCAGGAACTCCTGGATGGGCAGCCGGAAACTGGCGGTCCAGCCGTTGTCGGACGGCTGTCCAGGCTCGGGGTACAACTCGATCTCGTATTCGAGGACCACGGTTTCGCCGCGGCGAAGCGCACTGTCGAAGAGCAGTTCGTTGATCATCAGGTGCTTCTCTTCGCTCACCGACTGGCGGCCCAGCCTGCAGTTGTACGTCGGGATGAGCGTTGGCCGCCTGCGGGAGCCCGGGGAGAGCTCCAGCAGGTTGAGGTCCTGGCTGATGCCGTCCTGTTCGGCCAGCAGGACGTGCCGGTAGCTGATCCGGTGCACAGCCCGGTCGGAGTCGAGGTGGCAGCGCAGGTGCAAGCTGATCCGGCGCAGTCCGTTCTGCGGTGCGATGTCGGCGTCGGTCATCAGCGCCGACAGGCCACTGGAGTCCAGCCACTGCTCGTCGGGCGCGGCGGACTCCTCGGCGGCGACTTGCCTGCCCCTCGGCCGGGGCGGCCCCAGCCTGCCGGACAGCCTGCCCATCGGCAGTTCGAGGACGTTCTCGAGTTGGCGCACTGCTTCTATCGACCGGCGCTGTTCGGGCTGGCGGCTGCCGGACTGCCAGTTGCTCAGCGTCGCCAGGCTGACCCGGCTCCCGCGCTCGGTCAGCCTGGCCCGGATGCGTTCCAGGGTGAGGCCGCTGGCATCGATCGCGCCGCGCAGCGTTTCGGCGAAGGAGGGCCCGGCCAGGCCGAGGGAGTCAAAATTGTTCTGCTGATCGGGACTGTGCGCCGCGTTCGAATAATCGTGGAGCGTCAACGCGCGTCACCTCCGCTGCGGCTCCCTGTGCCGGTGGCACCTTCCCTCGTTCGGAACCCTATCGAGTGAAAGGGGCTAGACAAAGGTAACGACGAGCGATCGGGAGGAACGTCGTATTTGTTCCGCCCGACCGCTGGTCGCTATTATGCCCGATTAAGGTGAACTATCTGAAATTGTTGATTCTTACTTGGTGAAGGCGGCGGTGCCCTTCGGGGTGCCCAGCCCGGTCGGGCCGTCCCAGCCGGTGCCCGCGTTGCACCACTGCTTGGTGTCGCAGCTGCCGTTGCTGCCCGAGGTGACGTCGGTCAGCTGGTCGGTGTGCGACCACGGGTACTGGGCGGGCCAGTCCTGCGCACCGGGGGTGCCGGCATCGGCGTAGACGCTCGCGATGATCGGTGACGAAGCGCTGGTGCCGCCGACGACCTGCCAACCGCTCTGCTGGAAGGTGTCATACACCGCGACACCGGTGGCCGGGTCGGCGACCGCGGAGACGTCCGCGATGGCCTTCTTGTCGCAGCCGGTCGCGGCGGTCTGGTAAGCGGGCTTCGCCGCGTAGCTGGAGCAACCCGAGCCCGCGCCCTTCCACGCCGTCTCGGTGTACGAGCCGCCGCTGCTCTTCAGGGTCGTGCCGCCGACGCCGACGGCGTACGGGGAGGACGCCGGCCAGCTCGCGCCGTAGCCGTTGTCACCGCTGGACGCGGTGATCGCCACGCCGGGGTGCTTGAAGTGCGCGTCGCCCGCGCCGCCCTCGGACTCGTCGCCGCCCCAGCTGTTGGAGACGAACTTCGCGCCGAGCTTGACCGCGGTGTCCACCGCCTTGCCCAGGTCGTCAGTGCTGGCCTGCTTGGCCTCGACCACGAGGATCTTGGCGTTCGGCGCGGTCGCCGCGATCATGTCGACGTCCAGCGCGGTCTCGACGGCCCAGTCCGGGTCGGCGGCCGGCAGCGGGCTCTCCTGGCCGTCTTCATTCACGATCTGCACGTCGCCCGCGGGTAATCCGAACTGCTTGCGGTAGGCGGCCAAATCTGCTTTGAGAGAGGGATAATCGCCGGACTCGGTGACGGCGATAGTCTGGCCCGCACCGCCGTCGGCCTTCAGCTGATAGGCGGCTTGCAGCTCAGCGGGGCCGTAGCCGGAGGGGGCGGCGCCGGGGGCGCGCCGGGCCTGCTTGATGTCGGTGCGCACCTGTGCGAAGCAGGACATGTGGCCTGCCGCGCGCACCTGCGCACAGGCGTTTTTCACCGTCGGACCACTGGCGGCCGCGGGGGCGGCGGAGAACTGCTGCGCGGTGGCAGTTCCACCGGTGGTAAGGGCGAGCGCGACGGCGAAGGCACCGCCTGCGATCAATTTCTTGCGCATTGATTTTGCTCCCGACTCAGTGGTGAATAATTCACCATTAATAATTGGTCCGGGGTGCCGAGTGAACAACGGGCCGATAGTAGGTGCCTTTCAACGGACAGTCGGAAAGCCGTAAAAACTGCGTTCCGTGAGATCTCGGCCAGTGCCCGGCCGGTCCGATGACCAAGGGGGTCAGGTCGCTCTGCCGCCGCGCGGGCGGCACTGGTCACGGCGCTGGGTTCGGGCACTCGAGCCGGACCCGCCGGACGAGACGATCAGGTAAGCCGGCTCAGGGGGAACCCGGAGATCCCCCTGAACGTTGGGCTGGCGTAGAGAGTTTCCGTCGCACGGATGGCACGCTGGAGGGCACCGGGCCGACGTGGCGCGGAAACGGCATCGGAGGAGCCATGTTCTGGAAGATCGTCGGAGCGCTCGTCGTGGCCTGGATCGCCTTCATGGTGGTCGGGTCTGTGATCGGCTTCCTGTTCAAGGCCGTGCTGTGGATCGGCATCATCGGCGGGGTGCTGTTCCTGGGCACCGCGGCCTACGGGGCGATCACCGGGAAGAAGCAGTCGAAGCGGATCACCCGCTGACCGGCGCCGAACCATACTGAGGCACCCGACGGCTCCCGCACCGAGAAAGTGCGGGAGCCGTTCGCGGTTCAGGCCAGTGCTGCGCGGGCGGCCTCGGCGCCGTCCCACAGGTGTGCGCGGATGCCGACCGCACGGGCACCGTCGACGTTGACCTGGCGGTCGTCGAAGAACAGGCACTCGTCCGGTTTCGCACCCAGTTTGTCCAGCAGCAGCTGGAAAATCTCGGCGTCCGGCTTCGCGACCTTCACGTCGCCGGAGAACAGCGTGTGCTTGAACAGTTTCGCCCACTCCTGCTCGCGGACCCAGACGCCGAACGCCGACGGCGCGTTCGACAGCAGCGCGAGCGAGGCTCCGGCGTCGGACAGCGACTGCAGCAGGTCCAGCGATCCCGGCGCGAGCTGTCCCCAGCCCGCGACGTCGAGCGCGGTCAGTTCGGCCGACAGCGCGTCGTCCACCTTCGCGCCCACCTGGTCGCCGATCGACGTCCAGTACTCCAGGTCAGGACAGCCGCGGTCGTACGGGTCGCGGACGCTCCAGTACACCGGTTCGAACGTCTCGAGCGAGACGCCCATCGCGGCGGCCAGCTTCGGCACCGCGGCGGTGCGGACGCTGAGTACCTCGCCGTAGTCGAACACGATCCAGTTGGTCACCTAAGTCCCCCAGGGTTCAGGCACCGGTTTTGATCCGGCGCAGTGCTTCGTCGATGTCAGCGGACGACAGGTCTCGGTGCGTCACGAACCGGACCTTGCCCGCCATGGGCAGAGCCTGGATGCCGAGCGAGCCGAGCCAGTTCAGCGCGGTCGGCACGTCCGGCACCCCGGCGAGAACGATATTGGTATCCGGCGTCCGCACGTCCCAGCCGTGTTCGGAGAGACCGCCGGCCAGCCGTTTCGCGAACTCATGCGTCTCGGCCAGTTCGTCGACGCGGTCCAGCGCGACCAGGCACGCGGCGGCGAGCACCCCGCCCTGACGCACGCCGCCGCCGAGCATCTGCCGCATCCGGCGGGCCTGCTCGACGAACTCGACGCTGCCCGCGACGACCGAGCCGACCGGCGCGCCGAGGCCCTTGCTGAAGCACGCCGACACCGAGTCCACGCCGACCGTCAGCGCGGCGGGCGGTACCTGCAACGCGACGGCCGCGTGCCAGATCCGCGCGCCGTCGAGGTGCACGGTGAGCCCGGCCTGCTTCGCGACGGACAGCAGTTGCGCGTGCTCGTCGGGCGGAGTGACCGCGCCGCCGGCCGCGTTGTGCGTGTTCTCCAGGCACAGCAGCGTGGTGCGGAGCGTGAAGTACGGGCCGGGGTTGCCGATCGCCGCTTCGAGCGTTTCCGGCAGGCACCGGCCGGGGCCCGCGTCGTGTTCGAGGATGTCCGGCATGCCGCCGGCCAGCCAGGCGGCCGAGCCGAGTTCGTTGACGAGCACATGTGCGCCGCGGGTGGCGAGGAACCGGTCGCCGCGCTGGAGGTGGACGCTCAGCGCGATGAGATTCGCCATCGTCCCGCTCGGCGTCCACAGCGCCGCGGGCATCCCGAGCGTCTGCGCGGCCCGGCGTTCGAGTTCGGCGATGGTCGGGTCGGTGCCGATGACGTTGTCGTCGACCTCGGCCTCGGCCATGGCCGCGCGCATGATCGCGTCCGGGCGGGTGACGGTGTCGGAACGGAAGTCGATCAGCTGCCCAGTCATGGTCACAGTCCGATCACATCACACAGGTGGGCGCGGCATCAATGCGACGGGGGGTGGAACGTTTCCGGCCGGACGTGCAACCGTGGACGCCCCCGGATCCGTCCCTTCACCGGACATGGCCAGAGCGGAGCTGCAAAGCGCGTGGACCAGCGCGACGAACAGGAGTTCGCGGAGTACTTCGCCGCGAGGAGGGACGCCGTGCGCCGGACTGCCTATTTGATGTGCGGGGATTGGCACAAAGCCGACGACCTCGCGCAGACGGCGTTCGTCGCGTTGCACCGGAGGTGGAAGAAGATCAGAGACCGTGCGGCGACCGACGCGTACGTGCGCAAAACGCTCGTGCGCGCGGTCATCGACGAGTCCCGCCGTCCGTGGCGGCGGGAGCGGCAGTCCGAGGTGCTGCCGGAGCCCGTGGACGACAGTCCCGGGCTCGCCGAACGCGTCGCGACTCGCGAGGACCTGCTCGCGGCGCTGAAGGAAGTGCCGCCGAAGCAGCGGGCGGTGCTGGTGCTGCGGTTCTTCGACGGACTGGACGTCGGGGCCGCGGCGACGGCGCTGGGCTGCAGCGAAGGCAACGTGAAAAGCCAGACGGCGCGCGGGCTGGCGAATCTGCGTCAGGTGCTGGAACGGGAGGTGGAGACCAATGGATGAGCGGGAAGCCGAGACGTTGTTCTCCGCCGCTCCCGGCGAGGTGCCGCCGCCGACGTTCTCGGTGGACGACGTGGTGCGCCGTTCGAAGCGCGAGACGCTGCGCCGGCGCAACCGGATCACTGCCGGCGCGGCGGCCGTGGTCGTGGCCGCCGGGTTCGGCACCTGGGGAATTGTGGGCATTTCGAGCGAGAAGTCCGATTCAAGCGCGAATTCCGTGGCCGCGCCGGTGCAACCCGGCGGGTCGGCGGCGCGTCCTTTCAGCAATGGGGATGACTTCCCGGGTCAGCCGTCTCGGCAGGGAGCCGGCGAAACCGGGAGGACCGGCCCTCGGGTCGAAGGCACCTCCGGGTGCGGACGGGTGGACTGGGAGCTCGCCACTGCCCTCGCTGGCGAGCTCCCAGGCCACTTGAATGCCGCGCAGGCTTCCCCAGGCAGCGTTTGTACGACGTCGTCGCGCGGTGCCGGGTTCCCGCTTCCGGACGGGATGATCGGCGCGGCGGTGTTCGCTCGCGGTGCCGCGGTGAACGTGCCCACGCAACCAGCCGGAGCCGTCACCGTGCGTCAGCAAACCGGCAGTGGCGGGACTCTCGTGCTGGTCAGCGTGCCAGGGACTTCCGGTCACCCAGCACCGTACGCAACCGACCTCGCGCGCTTCGCCGCTTCGCTGGCCACCCGGTTCTGATCGGCGGCTATCGGGGCGGCTGGCAGAATGACCGGACATGACGGCAGCAGCCACCACCCCCAAGGGCGAGCGACGACGGGCGGCGCTCGTCGAAGCCGCCGCTGAGCTGCTGGCCGAGGGCGGTTTCGACGCGGTCCGGCATCGCGCGGTCGCCGAGCGGGCTGGTCTGCCGCTGGCGTCCACGACGTATTACTTCGACTCGCTGGAAGAGCTCGTCACCGCCGCGGTGGAGCACCACGGGCAGACCGAGCTGGAGAACGGGCGACGGCAGCTCGACGACCTGACGACCCGGAACCGGGGCGTGCAGGCGACCGTGGAACTCGTGCTGGACATGCTGCTCGGCCCGCAGAGCGGCGATCCGGAAGCCGACGCCGAGGCGGTCCTGCTGCGCTACGAACGCCTGGTCGCGACCGGACGACGGCCGTACCTGCGCCCGTTGATGCGGACGCTGTCCCAGCAGCTCAACGAACTGCTGACGGAGATCTTCGCCCGTTCCGGGACGCCGGTGGCCAAGGACGAGCTGGACCGGCTGGTCGCTCTGGTCGACGGGGCCGTGGTCAACGCGCTCATCGCGGTCGACCCGGCTCCGCGCGCCGCGGCCGGGCGGATGCTGCGGACCGCGCTCGCCGAGTCCGTCCACTGAGGACAGTTACTCCGGATACGCCGCCGTGGCGCGGATTTCGATCAGCAAGCCCGGGCTGGCGAGCCCGCTGACGCCGATCATCGACCACGCCGGGTAAGGCAGGGCGGTCACGAGGCGCTTCTTGGCTTCCAGGAAACCGGGCAGGTGCTGGTGGATGTCGACGTGGTAGCTCGTGATGTCGACCAGCGCGGAGAGGCCGAGTCCTTCCAGGCGAAGGATTTCCTCGATCCGGCGGAGCGCGATCTCGGTCTGCTCCTCGATCGTTTCCGCGATCGCACCGTCCGGGCGGCGGCCGATCGTGCCCGCGATGAACAGGAGATTCCCCGCGCGAACGGCGGCTGAGTAGCCGAAGCGGGAGAAGGCGGACGCCCCGGACGGGCCGAAAACCTCGGAGTCCTCGGGGATTGTGACGGAGTGCATGTGGATCCCTTTCTCAGATGCCCCAGCGGGACGCACGGCTGGCGCGTTCCAGCCGGGTTTCGCCGTCGGCCTCACGCTCCCGCAGGAAATCTGCGGGAACAGACGGGACCGGCGCGTTCTTCGGGTTTTTCGCGGCCTGCGCGACGATCGCGTCGGTGAGCGAGCGGACCATCTCGAGCCGGGGGTAAGCGGCGTGGATCGCCGCACCCTGCTCGTCGGTGACGGCTTCGAGGTATTCGGCGCCGACCGGGCCGCCGAAGTCGACGGAGACCCCGGCGCGCACGAGCACGCACAGCGGGCCGCGGCGTTCCGCGATGCCCGCGGAGGTGTGCAGGGCGATGGCTTGCCAGACCTCGTCGGCGTCCGCGGCGGAAATCCCTTGCTTCGCGAGGAACCCGGCAGCCCGGTCGGCGCCTTCGACCTCGAATCGCTCCACATGCGGGCCGTCCGGCGCGACGCCGATGTCGTGCATCACGCACGCGGCGAACAATAGATCGTCGTCGAAATCGGACTCGGCCAGCCGATCGGCGACCAGCCGCGCGAACAGGTAGCTACGGACGCTGTGGTTGAACACCGACTGCGATTCCAGCGGGCGGACGACGTCGAGAACGGCGTCCGCCAGCGGAGTCGCGGGCAGGGCGATCACCGGGTCCGGAAGGAGTTCGGTCATGCCTTCAAGGGTGGCTCGCAAGGCCCTGACCTGGTGAGTGGCAAGTTTGCCGGACTTCGATAGAATCTTGCCATGACGGTGCATCGGGTCGCGGTGCTGGCGCTCGACGGGGTCCTCCCGCTGGACCTCGCGATACCGGCGCAGGTGTTTCAGGCCCGGCCGCAAACCCGCTACGAGATGTCGCTGTGCGCGCTCGGTCCGACGGTTCCCACCAGCGCCGGGTTCGAGCTGGCCGCCGAAGGCGGGGTCGAGGAGCTGCGCGCGGCGGACACGGTGATCGTGCCGGGGTACGACCCGATCCGCGAGACGCCGGAAGCGGCGATCGAGCTCCTGGCCGAAGCCCGTGACCGGGGCCGGCGGGTGGTGTCCATCTGCACGGGTGCGTTCGCGCTGGCCTCGGCAGGAATTCTCGACGGTCTGCACGCCACGACGCATTGGGAATATATCGACGAATTCGAGCGGGAATATCCTTCGGTACAGGTCGACCGGGATGTGCTCTACGTCGACGAGGGCGACGTGCTCACCTCAGCAGGCGTGTGCTGCGGCATCGACCTGTGCCTGCACATCGTGCGCCGCGACCTGGGCGCCGCGGTCGCTAATCGGATCGCGCGCGGTCTGGTCGCTGCTCCGCATCGAGAAGGCGGGCAGGCCCAGTACGTGCCCGCGCCGCTCGCGGATGCGGGCGACGCTTCGCTGTCGGCTACGCGCGAATGGGCGTTGCAGCGACTGGACGAATCGCTCAGCATCCGCCTGCTCGCCCGGCACGCGGGGATGTCGCAGCGGACTTTCCTGCGCCGGTTCGCCGAGGAAACCGGGACGACGCCGTTGCAGTGGCTGCTCAACGCGCGTCTCGGCAAAGCACGCGAACTGCTGGAGACCACGGACTGTTCGGTGGACCGGGTCGCGCGAGACTGCGGATTGGGCACCCCGGCCAACCTGCGGCTGCACTTCCGGCGGACCCTCGGAACCACGCCGACTGCCTACCGCCGCGCGTTCACTTCCTGACCCGTCCGCTTCGCGTCGGCGGCGGATTTCACCAGCAGTTCCAGCATCGCGTTCTCCGCGCCGTCCGGGTCGTGTTCGGCGATGGCCTCCAGCACCCGGCGGTGACTCGGCACTGGATCGTCCGTGGGACCGGCGCTGTGGACGAGTTTGTCCCGCTCCGCCAAGCCGATCGCGATGACGCGTTCGATCTGGAGCAGGAAGTTGTTGTGCGCGGCGGTCAACAGTCCGCGGTGAAACGCGAGATCCGCTTCGACGCTCGCTTCCAGGTCCGGCGCGGCGACCATCGCGTCAAGCGCGGATTCGAGTGCGGCGAGGTCTTCGGCGGTCGCGCGTTCCGCAGCCATCCGTGCCGCCGCGGGTTCGACGACGGCGCGGACTTCGGCCAATTCGTCCAGCAGGCCGGCGTTTCCACGGGCGGTGGTTTGCCAGCGCATGACGTCGGCGTCGAGAAGCTGCCAGCTCTCGCGCGGCCGCACGTAAGTACCGTGCTTCTGCCGCGCCCCGATCATTCCCTTTGCTGCCAACACCTTCAGTGCTTCCCGCAGGGCGGTGAGGCTGATGTCCAGCTCCTCGCGCAACGCGGGAAGGTCCAGCACCATGTCCTCGTGCCATTCGCCGGACAGAATACGCGCGGCGAGCGTTTCCACGGTCTGTTCGTGCAGGCCGCGCGGGCGATGGTCGGTCACCGAAGCGGGAGCACGCACGTCGGGGAGCCGGTCGGGTAGTTGCGGACCTCCGCGTTCCCCAGGTCCTTCAACGGGAAAACGGAAATGACGTCGTCCCGGAAAGCGGCGGTGTAGCAGGTTCCGTCCGCGACCGCGAAATTCCACGGGTACGAGCCGCACGGCTGATCGGCCGTCGCGCGCAGCGGGGTTCCGGCGAACGACGTGATGCATTCCGGGCCGCGATTCGACAGGTAGATCCCGGATTCGAGGACTTCCAGGTGCGCCACCAGGGATTCGCCGCCGGCCGCTGTCGCCGGAGCCGCCGCGACGAACTCGAACGCTCCCGGCGAAGTCTCCCGCAGGGTAATCAGCTCGCCGGACAATTCCCCGGCGACGTAAGCGATTCCGTCCGCGCCGCGCACGAGCTGCCGCGGTCCGGTTCCCGGCGGCAGCGACGAAACGGCCAGCGGAGTCAGCTTTCCTTTCGGCGACAGGGTGTAGCTGCGGATTTCGTCGGTGCCGAGGTCGACGGCGCTCACCACCGAACTGTCCGCCGACGACACCGCCATGTGGACGTGCGGACCGTCCTGCCGGTCGGCGCGCGGCCCGCTTCCGGTGTGCTGCACCAGGTCCGTGCGGCCGTCGATCCGGCCGTCCTCGCGCAAGGCGAACACGGCGAGGCTGCCGCCCCCGTAATTGGCGCACAACAGAAACCGGCCGTCCGGTGTCACCGCGAGGTGGCACGGGCTTGCCCCGCCGGATTCGACCACGTCGAGCGCGACCAGGCCGTCGGCGACCGAAACGGAGGTGATCTCGCCGTAGCTCGTCTCGTTGGTCGCGTACACCATCGGCAGCGCGGGATGCTGGGTCAGCCAGGTCGGCGACACCATCGGCAGCGTCGAATCCGCGATCAGTTCGCCGCCGGAGCGCCGGAAAACCGCGATTCCTGTGCCGTTCCCGCCGGTTTCGGCGGTACGGCAGCCGACGAGTACGACGTCGCTCACGAGCTCTCCCTCACCAATGCGGCCACTCGGGCCCGGATGTCCTCAGCGGATCCTCGGGTCAGCGCCGACCCGATCCCGCAGGCGACGGCGCCCGCGTCGAGCCAGCGTGGCACGTCCTCGGGAGCGATTCCACCCGTCGGCACGAGCGGGGCTTGCGGAAGCGCGGCGCGCACGTCCTTGATCCACTGCGGGCCGAGCGCGGACGCGGGGAAAACCTTTACGGCGTCAGCACCTTCCTCCATCGCGCGCACGATTTCGGTGACCGAACCGGTGCCGGGCAGCGCCGCGACGCCGTACCGATGAGCGGTACGCAAGACCTCGGTGTGCAGCGACGGGGACACGAGAAACTGGGCCCCTGCCCGGATCGCGGCCGTCGCGGACGACTCGTCGAGCACCGTGCCCGCCCCGATCGTCGCGTCCGGATACGCGGCGGCGAGCTCCTCGATCGCGGCGAGCGCGCCCGCGTTGGTGAGCGGGACTTCGACCGACTTCAACCTGGCGTCGAGCACTGCCCGCGCGGCGGCGACGGCCGAGGCGGCGTCCGCCGTCCGCACGATTCCGACGACGCCCTGGCGCACCGCTTCGCGCGTGATCTCCCACCGGTATCCCATGGCGGCCAGCCTAGCAGGCAAATTATAAATTACTAATTATTCTTGCCGACCTTGCAGCGGTGCGGCATGCTGGCGAACCATGCGCACTGCCGTGGTGACTGGTGCGGCGTCCGGGATCGGAGCCGCGACCGCCCTTCAGCTCGAAGCCGACGGCTACCGGGTGATCGGCGTCGACCTCGCCCCGGTGCCGGGCGGCGTACGGGGCGATGTGACGGATGACGAGACCTGGCAACGAGTTCTCGACCTGGCGGGCGAGGTCGACGCGGTGGTCAGCAACGCGTACCTGCCGACTTTGGGCCCACTGCACGAAACCGATCGCGCGCAATGGCAACGACAGCTCGACGTGAACCTCACCGCGTCGTACCTGGCCGTCCGGACGTGCCTGCCTTCGCTGCGGTCTCGGCGCGGCTCAGTGGTGCTGGTTTCCTCGGTGCACGCGCGTTTCGGGCTGCCCGGACATCCGGCATACGCGGCCAGCAAAGGCGCGTTGGTATCTCTGGCGCGGCAATTGGCCGTCGAGTACGCGCCCGAGGTGCGGGTGAATTCGGTGCTTCCCGGTCCGGTCGAGACCGAGGCATGGGGCCGGATCAGCGTGGAGGATCGCGAACGCAGCACTCGCGCGACACCCGCCGGACGGCTCGGCGACCCGGCGGAGGTCGCCGCGGTGATCGCGTTCCTGCTCTCGCCCGCGGCGTCGTTCGTCACCGGAGCCGAGCTGACCGTCGACGGCGGCTGGTCGGCCGCGAAAGATTCCGCTTAGGAGACAAGGTGCAGATCACCGGGATCGAAACGTTTCTCGTCGCGCCGCGCTGGTTGTTCCTCAAAATCAGCACCGACGAGGGCATCACCGGCTGGGGCGAACCGGTCGTGGAAGGGCGCGCCGGAACCGTTCGCGCGGCTGTGCACGAGCTGGCCGAGCTGCTGGTCGGGAAGGATCCGCTGCGTATCGAGGGCCACTGGCAGGTGCTTCGCCGCGGCGGCTTCTACCGCGGCGGTCCGGTGCTTTCCAGCGCGCTCGCCGGGTTCGACCAGGCGTTGTGGGACATCGCGGGCAAAGCCAGGAACGCGCCGGTGCACGAGCTGCTCGGCGGTCCGGTGCGCGACCGCGTGCGGGTGTATTCGTGGGTCGGCGGCGACCGTCCGTCGGGGATCTTCGACGCGGTGTCCGCGCAGGTCGAGCGGGGTTTCACCGCCGTGAAAATGAACGTCGCCGGTCCGCTCGGGCCGATCGCCACTCCGGCCGAAGCGAGTGCGGCGCTGGCCCGCGCCCGGGAGGCGAGGGAAGCGCTCGGACCCGACCGGGACCTGGCGATCGACTTCCACGGCCGCGTCTCGCCCGCGATGGCGCGCCGGCTGGTGAAGATGCTCGAAGAGGTACAGCCGATGTTCGTCGAGGAGCCGGTGCTGCCGGAACTGCCCGCTGACGTGGTCAGATCGGTGGTCGAGGCCTCGACGGTGCCGATCGCGCTCGGGGAACGGCTGTTCTCGCGCTGGGAGTTCAAACCCGTGCTCGACGCGGGTGTGGCCGTGGTGCAGCCGGATCCGTCGCACGCGGGCGGCATCTCGGAGCTGCGCCGGATCGCCGCGCTGGCCGAGGTGTACGGCGCGAATCTCGCCCCGCACTGCCCGCTCGGCCCGATCTCGCTGGCCGCCGCGCTGCAGGTGGCGTTCGCGACGCCGAACTTCCTCATCCAGGAGCAAAGCCTCGGCATGCACTACCACGACGGCCGCGAACCGGTCGCCTATCTCGCCGACGACGCGTTGTTCCGGTTCGCCGACGGCTACGCCGCGCGTCCGACCGCGCCCGGCCTCGGCATCGAGGTGGACGAGGCGGCGGTCCGCCGCGCCGACGAGACCGGGCACGCCTGGCGGTCGCCGGTGTGGCGGCTGCCCGACGGCAGCTTCACGGAGTGGTGACCGCAGCGCTGACCTGCGCAGGTATCGTGGCCGCGTGACGGACAAGCCCCGCATTCCGAACGTGCTCGCCGCCCGCTACGCCTCGCCTGAGCTGGTGGCGCTCTGGTCGCCCGAACGCAAGGTCGTGCTCGAGCGGCGGCTGTGGCTCGCCGTGCTGCGGGCTCAGGCCGAACTGGGCGTCGAGGTGCCCGACGGCGTCCTCGACGACTACGAGCGCGTGGTCGAGCAGGTCGACCTCGACTCGATCGCCGCGCGCGAACGCGTCACCCGGCACGACGTGAAGGCCCGGATCGAGGAGTTCAACGCCCTCGCCGGGCACGAGCACGTGCACAAGGGCATGACCTCGCGCGACCTCACCGAGAACGTCGAGCAGTTGCAGCAGCTGCGCTCGCTGGAGCTGGTCCGTGGCCGCGTCGCCGCGGTGCTGTCGAGGCTGGCCGCGCTCGCCGTCGAGCACTCCGACCTGGTGATGGCCGGCCGCTCGCACAACGTCGCCGCGCAGGCGACCACGCTCGGCAAGCGCTTCGCGACCGCCGCCGACGAGCTGCTCGTCGCGTTCTCGCGGCTGGACAACCTGATCGAGCGCTACCCGCTGCGCGGCATCAAGGGCCCGGTCGGCACCGCGCAGGACATGCTCGACCTGCTCGGCGACGAGTCCACTTTGGACCAGCTGGAATCCCGGATCGCCGAGCACCTCGGCTTCGGCAACCGGTTCGTCAGCGTCGGGCAGGTGTACCCGCGTTCGCTCGACTTCGACGTGCTGTCCACTGTGGTCCAGCTCGCCGCCGCGCCGTCCAGCCTCGCCAAGACGATCCGGCTGATGGCCGGGCACGAGCTGGTCACCGAGGGCTTCAAACCGGGCCAGGTCGGCTCGTCGGCCATGCCGCACAAGATGAACACCCGCTCGTGCGAGCGCGTGAACGGTCTCGCGGTGGTGTTGCGCGGTTACCTGTCGATGATCGGCGAACTGGCCGGCGACCAGTGGAACGAGGGCGACGTCTCGGATTCCGTGGTGCGCCGCGTCGCGCTGCCGGACGCGTTCTTCGCGCTCGACGGCCTGCTCGAAACCTTCCTCACCGTGCTCGGCGAATTCGGCGCGTTCCCGGCCGTCGTGGAGCGTGAGCTTGATCGCTATCTCCCGTTCCTCGCGACCACGAAGGTGCTCATGGCGTCGGTGCGCCGGGGCGTCGGGCGTGAGACGGCTCACGAGGCCATCAAGGAGAACGCCGTCGGGGTCGCCCTAGCGATGCGTGAACGCGGCGCGGAGAACGACCTCCTCGACCGGCTCGCGGCCGACGAACGCCTCCCGCTCGACCGCGCTGACCTGGACGAACTCCTCGCCGACCGGATCTCGTTCACCGGCGTCGCCCCGCGCCAGGTCGAAGAGGTCGCAGCGCGCGTCGAGGACGTGCTCAAGCGATTCCCGGAGGCCGCGGCGTACGCGCCGCAGCCGATTCTGTGAGTGCGCGCACGTCGTCCACGTGCTGAGACGGCATTACTCGATCGGGCGAAGCTTTTAGTCTTCGTGCCGAACCCGGAAGCGCCAGGCCGCCACCCCGCGGCCTGGCGCTTCTTGTCTGCGCACGCCGGATATTCAGGAAGAAGTCATGAGAAAGATCCTCAGCACGCTCGCCGTCGTAGTCGCCGCCACCGCGGGCCTTACGGCGTGCGGATCCTCGGACGCTTCCGGGGAGACCCTGCGCGTCGGCACCCTCACCGACGCCCCGCCCAGCATCTACCTCGAAAACGGCCAGTTCACCGGGTACGACAACGAACTGCTGCGGGACATCGCCAAGCGCGAGGGCTTCAATGTCGACTTCGTCGGCACCGAGTTCTCCAGCCTGCTCGCGAAGGTGGCCGGCGGCCAGCTCGACATCGGCAGCTCAACGATCTCCGCGACCGCCGCGCGCAAGAAGACCGTGGCGTTCAGCAACGGCTACGACACCAGCTACACGACCGTCGTCAGCAAGAAGGGCGCCGCGCTGCCCGCCGCTAACTCCTTCGCGGGCAAGCGGGTCGGCGTCGTGCAGGGTTCGGTGCAGGACGAGTTCGCCGGCAAGCTCGCCGGTGCGCAGGTTGTCCGGTTCCCGGACTACAACGCCGGTTTCGCGCAGCTGAAGACCGGCGGTCTCGACGGCTGGGTCGTGCCGAAGGACATCGGCCAGAAGTACATCGACCAGAACCCGACGATTCCGCTCGAATTCGGCTACACGGTCGCGGACAAGGACACCCCGTCGGCTTTCGCGGTCGCCAAGTCGAACCCCGAGCTGCTGAAGAAGATCAACGACGGACTGGCCAAGGCGATCGCCGACGGCACCGCGGCCCGGCTGCACGCGCAGTTCTTCAAGGAGGCGCCGGTCGCGAAGGAGCTGGAGAAGGGCGGCCCCGGCCTCCCGGTGGCGAACTCCTGATGCCCAGGCACACTGGTGGCATGAAGAAACTGATCGTCACCGCCTTCGCGGCGGCACTGGTCGCCGGTCTCACCGCGTGCGGTGGCGACGCGGGCGAGACCCTGCGAGTCGGGACGCTGAGCGATTCCCGGCCCAACGCGTACCAGGAAAACGGCGAATTCACCGGCTTCGACAACGCGTTGCTGAAGGATATCGCCGCGAAAGAGGGCCTGAAGCTGGAATTCGTGGCGACCGATTTCTCGGCACTGCTCGGCAGCGTCGCGAACGGCCGGTTCGACATCGGCAGCTCGGCGATCGCGCAGACCGACGAGCGCAAGAAGACGGTGGCGTTCAGCGATCCGTACAACTACCAGTCGCTCGGCATCGAAGCGAAGGCGAGCGCGGGCATCAGTGACGAGAACTCGTTGACCGGCAAGCGGATCGGCGTGGTGCAGGGCACGGTGTCGGACACCTGGCTCGCCGCGAACGCGCCGAAAGCGCAGGCGGTCCGGTTCCCGAACGACGCGGCGGCGCTGAGCGCGCTGAAGTCCTCGGCGATCGACGGCGCGGTGTTCGACCAGGTGTCCGCGGAGGACTACGCGACCAAGAACCCCGAGCTGAAGGTCACGAAGGCGATCACGACCAGCATCCCGCACGGATACGCGGTGCGGAAGGGCAACACCGAACTGCTGGGCAAGCTGAACGACGGCATCAAGAAGGCCGTCGCGGACGGCACCTGGGCGAAGGTGCACCAGCAGTTCGAGCCGAGCATTCCGGTTCCCGCGGATTTCAAGACGAAGTAGCCTGATGGATCAGTTTTTCGACACTTTCCTGAACTGGCAGTACATCTGGGAGGTTTTCCCGGACCTGCTCAAGACCGGCCTGCTGAACACCCTGATCCTTTCGGTGGCGGCGGCTGTCATCGGGACCCTGCTCGGCATGGTGCTCGCGGTGATGGGCCTGTCCGCGAAACGCTGGCTGCGCTGGCCGGCGCGGGTGTACACGGACATTTTCCGTGGGCTGCCCGCGATCCTGACCATCCTGGTGATCGGTCAGGGCGTCGGCCTGCTCGCCCGCAATGTGGTGGGCAACAACCCGTACCCGCTGGGCATCGCCGCGCTGAGCCTGATCGCCGCCGCGTACATCGGCGAGATCTTCCGGGCGGGCATCCAGAGCGTCGACAAAGGACAGCTGGAGGCGAGCCGCGCGCTCGGCATGAGCTACTCCAAGGCGATGCTGCTGGTGGTGATCCCGCAGGGCGTTCGGCGGGTGCTGCCCGCGCTGGTGAACCAGTTCATCGCGCTGGTGAAGGACTCGACCCTGGTGTACTTCCTCGGTTTCCTTACCTCGCAACGAGAACTGTTCAGGATTGGCCAGGACCTCGCGGCCAACACGGGCAACTTGTCGCCGCTGGTGGCCGCCGGTGCCGTCTACCTGGTGATCACGGTTCCGCTGACGCACCTGGTGAACTACATCGACAAGCGGCTGCAAACCGGCCGCAAGGTGACAGCGGAGAACAACGAAATGCTCGCGGGCGGAGCGGCGATATGAGCACGGCGATTCGTTCTTCTTCGGTGGAACTGAAGGACATCCACGTTCGTTTCGGGACGCTGGAGGTGCTGCGCGGGGTGAACCTGAAGGTGCCCAGCGGCAGCACCACGTGCGTGATCGGCCCGTCCGGTTCCGGCAAGTCCACTTTGCTGCGCTGTGTGAACCGCTTGCAGGAGCCCGACAGCGGTGATTTGCTGCTGGACGGGGAGAGCGTTATCGCCTCGGATCCGGACGCGCTGCGCCAGCGGGTCGGGATGGTTTTCCAGCACTTCAACCTTTTCGGGCATCGTTCGGTGCTGGACAACATCGTGCTGCCGCTGCGCAGCGTGCGCGGTCTGTCCAAAGAGGACGCGGCCGAGGTCGCCCGGACGCGCCTGGCGGAAGTCGGGCTCGCGGACAAGGCCCCGTACCGCCCGGCTGCGCTGTCCGGCGGCCAGCAGCAGCGGGTGGCGATCGCTCGTGCGCTGGCGATGGAACCGGAAGTGATGCTCTTCGACGAGGCCACGAGTGCGCTGGACCCGGAGTTGGTCAAGGGCGTCCTGGACCTGATGGCTGGGTTGGCTTCGCGGGGTCTCACGTTGATCGTGGTGACGCACGAGATGGGGTTTGCCCGGAGCGTGGCCGACGAGGTCGCGTTCATGGACGCTGGCCGGATCGTGGAGCAGGGGACGCCGGAGCAGGTGTTCGAGGCACCGGCTAGCCCTCGGTTGCAGCAGTTTTTGTCACAGGTGTTGTGATCGGCTGACCGCCCTAACGCCCGGCGACGGCCCGGCGTGCGATGCCGAGGTCGGCGAGGGAACCCTGGGGGAATCTGATTCCGTCGGGGTTCCCCGCACGGACTTTCGCGGGAACGCGGCCCCAGCGGGATGGCTGCGACGCCCGGTCCCCTTCGGACGAGCAGGTACCGTGAACCCCATGGGGACGATCTCGCGGCTCACGTACTACCCGGTCAAAGGCTGTGCCGGCACGACCGTCCAGTCCGCCGACGTGACCCCGGCCGGTCTCGCGCACGACCGCGAGTTCATCGTCGCCGCGGCCGACGGCGACTTCCGAAGCCAGCGCCGCTTCCCGGTCATGGCCGCAATCCGGCCCCGCCTCCTGGACGGCGGCGCTCGCCTCGCCCTGTCCGCGCCCGGCATCGAAGACCTGACCATCGAGGTCCAGAAGGACGGCCAACGCCACCCCGCGTCCACCTTCACCTGGACCGGCGAGGGCGTCCACCAGGGCGCCGACGCCGTTGAGTGGTTCTCCACCGTGGTCGGCCAGCCGTCCGTGTTGCTCGGCGTCACCCCGGAGCATGACCGCGTCACGAGCGGTGAGACCGCTGGCACCGCGCGGTTCGCCGATGGCCACGCGATCCTCGTCATCTCCGAGTCCTCTTTGGACCACCTCAACGAACGCATCGCCGAGCGCGGCGGCGAACCCGTGCCCATGGACCGGTTCCGGCCCAATCTCGTGATCCGCGGCTGGGCGGAACCGCACGCCGAGGATTCGGTGCGCCGGATGGAAGCTGGCGGAGCCGAGTTCGCCTACGCGAAGCTGTGCGTCCGCTGCGCGGTGCCGATGGTCGATCAGGAAACCGGCAAGCGGTCCGGCCCGGAGCCGATTCGCTCGCTCGCGGCGTACCACCGCGACCCGGCGGGCGGCGTCCTCTTCGGCATGAAGGCGGCAGTGACCCGGCCCGGTCAGCTGGCGGTCGGCGACGAGGTGATGGTGCATTCCTCGGTCGGCCCGATCCGCAGCACCGAAGCCGCCGAACCGCCGTTGACCGCGACGGCCAGCTTGCCCGCCGAGTCGGTGTAGACGAGGTTCGCGCCCCGCGGCACGTCGGCGAAGGTCCGGCCGATCGTGGCGGGCACCGCGACGTGCTCGCTGTGCACGGTCACCGCACCGGTCAACCCGGTCAGTTCGAGGTCGGCGGGGGTGGCGGCGAGCTGGACGTTGCCGAAGTGGTCGACCGTCAGCACGTCCGACACGAGCTTGCCCGGGAACGCCGCGACCAGCGGTTCCGGCAGTCGCACCAGGTCGCGGATGGCGGGGCCGAAGGAACCGGGGTGTGCGCCCATCGCGATCCGCGCGGCGGTCGGCGCGAAGATGTCGCGGCCGTGAAAGGTCGCGGACGTCGGGGTGCGCACGTCGATCACGTACGCCGCGTACACGCCGCCTAGTGCCTCTGCGGCGGGTAGGAGCAGGCCGTTGTCCGGGCCGACCAGGATGCCGTGCGTCGCGACCACCACGATGCCGCGGCGCTCAGTGCCGACGCCTGGGTCGACGACAGCGAGGTGTACTGCCTTAGGCAGCGACGGCACGGTCTGCGCGAGCACTGCCGCGCCTGAGCGCACCTGCTGCGGCGGGACGAGGTGAGTCACGTCGAGAACGCGTACGTCGGGCGCGATGCCGGCGATGACCCCGTGGCAAGCGGCCACGAAGCCGTCGTGCAGCCCGTAGTCGGAGGTGAACGAAATCCAGCGGTAGGCCATGACCTGCATCATCCTCGCTGTAGCGGTGCTCGGGTTAGGGTGCAGCAGTGACGACGCTCGCCGATTACCCGAAGATCGCTGCCGGAAAAGTCCGGGACCTGTACGCGGTCGGGGACGACCACCTGCTGCTGGTCACCTCGGACCGCATCTCCGCCTACGACTTCATCCTGGACACGCCCATCCCCGACAAGGGCCGCGTGCTCACGGCGATGAGCGTGTTCTGGTTCGAGCAGCTGTCGGACCTGGTCCCGAACCACCTTGTCGCGTACGACGACCCGCGCATCCCTGAAGAGGTACGCGGGCGCGCGCTGCTCGTCCGCCGTCTCGACATGCTTCCGGTCGAAGCTGTCGCGCGCGGGTACCTCACGGGGTCCGGTTACTCGGACTATCAGCGCACGGGCGCAGTGTGCGGCGTAGAGCTGCCCGAAGGGCTCGTGGAGGCCTCGAAGCTGCCGTCGCCGATCTTCACGCCCGCGACGAAGGCGGCGTTCGGCGAGCACGACGAGAACGTTTCGTTCGACGCAGTGGTCGCGACTATCGGTGCGAAGCGCGCGGAGGAGCTACGCGAGGCGACGCTCGCGGTGTACCGCCGTGGCGCGGAAGTGGCGGCGAAGCGCGGAATCCTGCTGGCGGACACGAAGTTCGAGTTCGGCGTGGACGAGACGGGCGCGCTGGTGCTGGCGGACGAAGTGCTGACGCCGGATTCGTCGCGGTACTGGCCGGCGGAGGGGTACGAGCCGGGAAGGGTGCAGCCGTCGTTCGACAAGCAGTACGTGCGCAATTGGCTGACGGGCCCGGAGTCGGGCTGGGAGAGGGCGTCGAACGTACAGCCGCCGCCGTTGCCGAGTGAAGTGGTGGAGGCGACGAGGGGAAGGTACGTGGAGGCGTACGAGAGGATGACGGGGTTGTCGCTGGAGGACTGGCTGTAGCCCGAGGGGGTCCTGGGGAGAGAACCCCGAAAACTGTCGGCACCCCCTGACACACTGCAACCATGACCACACCGTACGCAACACCGCGCGCGAGGGCATTGGGCCTGGAGTTACGCGCGGCGCGGGAGAGAAGAAGACTGGGTGTAAGAGAGTTGGCCCGGTTGCTGGGGATGACGCCTGGTTTCGTGACGAACTGGGAACGAGGACTGCGGCTGCCGAAGCCGGAGGACATCGGAGCGGTCCTGGCGCACTGCAGGGTGATCGGGCCGGACCGCAGGCGAATAGTGGAGATGGCGCGAGGAGCGCGAGAGCAGGACTGGATAGACAGCGGCGGAGAAGAGCCGTACCTGGAGTGGGAACGCACGGCGGAGGCAGTGTTCGGCTGGGAGCCGGAAGCAGTGCCGCAGCTGTTGCAGACGAGCGGGTACGCACGAGCGCTGCTGTCGAGTTCTGCGGCCGTTGCCGCGGACGAAGTGGATGCGCGCGTAGCCGAGAGGCTGTCGCGGCGAGTGGTGCTCGATTCGGGCGCGCGGTGTGTGTTGGTGCTGGGGGAAACGGCGCTGCACAAGAAGATCGGTGGCGCGGAAGCGATGGCGGAACAGCTGTGGCATCTGCGCGAGCGGCTGGCGGAAGGCAAGGTCGAGGTGCGAGTGGTCCCGGCGGACCGCCGCCCCGATCTGGGCAGGGCGTTCACGATTTTCGATTTCGCGGACCTGCCCTCGATCGTCCACGAGCGGTTGCTGCGGGAAAGTGCCAGCAGTTCGAGTCCTGCGCGGGTCGCGAAATACCGTGAGGTAGCGGAAACGCTGCTGGAGCTGTCGTTGCCGAAACCCGAGACGGACGCCCTGCTGGAGTCGGCGCTTCGGAAGTTGTCGGTGCCGTAGGGCAGAGTGGGTGCCGGTGAAAGGAGCGGCATGAGCCGAGCTTTGGTGTTGGGCGGCGGTGGCGTCGCCGGGATCGCGTGGGCGACCGGTTTGCTGACCGGGCTGGCGGAAGCGGGCCAGGACGTGACCGATGCCGACGTGCTGATCGGCACGTCAGCGGGTGCGGCGGTGGCGGCACAGCTGGGCAGCGGACTGCCGCTGCCGCAGTTGTACGCGAGGCAAACCGACCCGTCCTTGCAAGCGGCGGAGATCGCGGCCGAGTTCGACCCGGAAAAGTTCGGCGAGGATTTCGCCGCGGTGCTGGCCGACGGCGGCACCGCGGCGGAAATCCGCCAGGCGATGGGAGAATACGCCCTGGCCGCGAAAACCGTCCCGGAACCGCGGCGGCGCGCAGTGATCGAATCCCGCCTGCCGTCCCACGATTGGCCCGATCGTGCGATGAAAATCGTTGCGGTAGAAGCGGAAACCGGTGAGCCATCGGTGTTCGAGCGCTCGTCCGGTGTCTCGCTGGTCGCCGCAGTGGAGGCAAGCTGCGCAGTGCCCGGCGTCTGGCCAGCGGTGCCGATCAACGGAGGATGGTATGTCGACGGCGGCGTCCGCTCCTCCGCGAATGCCGACTATGCAACAGGTTTCGCCCAGGTGACAGTGGTCGTCCCGATGGGCGCGGCAGAGGCATTCCCGACGGAGCGACCGTTCGGTCAGGTGGTGGCGGATCTGCGCTCGGCAGGCGCGAAGGTCGCGGTCTTGGAACCAGACGAGGCATCGGTCGCGGCGATCGGTCCGAACCCGCTGGACCCGGAAACCCGCTCCGCAGCCGCGGCGGCCGGTTTGGCACAGGGACAACGGGGTGGGGTGGTGTGGGAGTGAGTTCGTCCTGGCACCAGCCTGGTCGCTGACCTCGGCGGGCTGGGCACCGCATTCAGGCGAGGGCTGGTCGCTGGCCTCGGTGGGCTGGGCGCCGCGTTCAGGCGAGGGCTGGTCGCTGACCTCGGCGGGCTGGGCACCGCATTCAGACGAGGGCTGGTCGCTGTCGGCTCCAGGCCAGCGCGCAGGTCGTGTCCGGCCGGCTGTCGCCGAGCCCTGCCAGCGTCGGAGCGGGACGCGTTGGCTTCAGGCTGCTCCGGAGTCTGCGCTCCGCTGGGCAACCCGGTTCGTCACCAAGCGTTCACCGCCAAGGTCGGCGCGCGCCGGAAGCGCGTCAGGGCTGGCATCGGGTGGTGATTGCGTTCGGGCGGTTGCAGTGGGTGAAAGTCAGGCGCGCCCCGAAAAGCCGACCCCGCGGCCGCCCTGGCACTGGCACACTGGGCCTCGTGCTTCTGCTCATCAGCGGCAGCCTGCGGGCCGGTTCGGTCAACGCGGCTGTCATCGCGACCGCGGCTGGCTTTACGGCGTCCACTGTGTACGGTGGGCTCGCTGGGCTGCCGCACTTCAATCCGGACTTTGACCGGGATCCGTTGCCGGTCGAAGTCGCGGCGTTGCGGGAGGCGATCGGGGCGGCGGACGGCGTCTTGTTCTGCACCCCGGAGTACGCCGGCGGCCTGCCGGGTTCCTTCAAGAATCTGCTCGACTGGACGATCGGCGGCGGCGAGATGTACGGCAAACCCGTCGCGTGGATCAACGCGTCTTCGGTTGCCGCGCCGACTGGGGGTGCGGACGCGCACGAATCTCTCCGCAAAACCCTCACCTACGCGGGCACTCGCATCGTCGACGACGCTTGTGCGCGGATTCCGATTCCCCGCCAAGCCGTCGAGAACGGGGCCCTCATCGATCCCGACCTGCGGGGGCGGATCGCGGTCGCGGTGCGGCGACTGGTGGAGGCGGCCAAACCGGCCAATCCGTGAGTTGCTGAGCCCAGTCGGCTAGCGCGAAAATCGGTGGCACTGCGGCATTTGCCCGGTTAGCGTCCGCAGGCGTGAGTTACGAGCATCCCCTCGCTTACCTCGTCGGCATCGAAGGCGCGGCGTTGCTCCGCGCGTTCACCGGCGAGCATGATCGCGAGTTCGTCGAAGCGCGGCTCGCTGAAATTCGTGCGCTGCTGGCGGACGAAGGCCTGGCCAAGGGGGTCGAGGTAGCGCAGCTCGCCCCGCGAGACGGTTATGCGCGCTGGGCAGCGGCGTATGACTCCGGTGAGAACGCCGCGTTCGCTGACGAGCCCCACGTCGCGGCGATCCTCGACGCCATCCCGCCGGGGCGTGCGCTCGACGCTGCTTGCGGCACCGGACGTCTCACCCGCCTCCTGGTCGAACGCGGCCACCGCGTCGTCGCCGTCGACGGTTCGCCGGAGATGCTCAGTCACGCTGAGGCCGACTCGACTTTTGTCGCTGACCTGCATGAACTTCCGGTTGACGACGGGTCGCAGGACGTCGTGCTGTGCGGCCTCGCACTGCCGCACGTGCCGGATCTGATGCCGGTGGTCGCGGAGTTTGCCCGGGTACTCGCGCCGGGTGGGCACCTTGTTCTCTCGGATGTGCATCCTGAGCAGGTCCAGCGCGGATCGATCCCGTCCGTGCGCACGGACGGCGGTGACCCGGCTCGGGTGCGGACTAGGCAGCACCGCGTTGGTGATTACTTGCGTGCGTTCTTCGCTGCGGGCCTCGCGCCGGTGAGCTGTCAGGAACCGAGGCCCGCACCTGCGGAACCGCGCTACGTGCCTGGTGGCGGGCCGTGGGATCTCTGGCCGTGGTCGCTGAACGGCCTGGTGCCGGACGCGTTGGCCGCGGCGGCGAAAGACGTGCCGTCGCTGCTCATCTGGCACTGCCGCAAAGCCGGATAAAACCCAGCGGTGACTGTCCGCCGGGTAAGTCTCACTCGCAGTTCACGGAGCGGTCAGGCGGTCGCCACACGGCTGCGGCGCAATGGTGGTGTGGATGCTCGCCTGCTGGTCTCGCTGTCCGGGGTCACCACGCGCACGCTGCACCGTTGTGCGCATCTGGCGGCCGAACTCGAACGTCGGCACGTCCCGCTGTCGATCCTGCATGTCGCGCGCACCGAGGACGGGCCCGTCACGGCCTGGGTCCGTACGCGCGCCGCGGCGGGCGACTCGGTGTTGCTCAATGGCTACGACCACCGCATTCCGCCGACGCATCGCGCCGTGCACCTGGGGCGCAAGGCTGAGTTCGCCGTGCTCCCCGCGCACGAAGCACGGCTTCGGCTCATCGCCGCGAAGGCTGCCCTCGATGCGACCGGCGTGACTGTCGACGGCTTCGCGCCGCCGCGTTGGCTGGCGTCGCCTGGCACTGTGCAGGCGTTGCGGGAGCATGGCTTCACGCTGTGCGCCGACCAGAACGCCGTACGGGACCTGGTGACCGGCGAGGTCCGGCGCGCGCGGGTGCAGGACTTCACGAGTCAGTCCCACCGTACGGAGACTGTCCGCTGCTTCGCGCTCGTACTGGCTTCCGCGCGGGCCGCGCGCCGAGGCGGGTTGGTGCGGCTTGGCATTGACGCCGCTGACCTCAGCCGCCCCGGCTTGCGGCAGGCGTTGCTGGACGCGGTGGACGTCGCCCTGGAAAACCGGGCTTTCGGGAGCACTTACGGCTCCCTGCGCCACACCGCTCCCGCCTAGAGTTCCGTCGCGACGCCTCGATCCAGCACCTTCACCTCGGTGCCCTCGGGAGCGAGGTTCTGGAACAGCCCGTAGTGCATTGCCGGGTTGGCCAGCACCGCCTCGTGGATCGGCACCGAACGGCGCGGCGCGACCGCGCGCAGGAAGTCCACGGCTTCGCCCGCCTTCAGCCACGGGGCCCCGGTGGGCAGGCCGAGCACGTCGACCTTTTGCTCGGGCACGAAGAACGAGTCGCCCGGGTGGTAGAACGCGCCGTGGTCGACGAGGTAGCCGATGTTCGGGATCACCGGGATGTCGGCGTGGATCACCGCGTGCTCGCCGCCGACGACCGACACCGACGTGCCGCCGAACTCGAACGCGTCGCCGGGCCGTGCGACCTCGAACTCCAGGTGCAGCTTCTCGATCGCCTCGGCCGAGCCCGGGTCGACGATCAGCTTCGCGTCCGGGTTGGCCTTGAGCAGGCCGGGCAGCCGTTCGACGTCGAGGTGGTCGAAGTGCTGGTGGGTGATCAGCACCGCGGACAGTTCGCGCTCGTTCTCGAAACCGGTGGAGAACGTGCCAGGGTCGAGCAGAATCCGCTCCGCGGCGGTCTCGAGCAGTACGCAGGAATGTCCGAAATGGACGATCCGCATCAGGTTTTCTCCTTACCAAGATCGGTCGGTTCAACCCTACGCTCCGTGCCTGGTCCACGAGGGTGTGCAGCGAGGACTCCCGGTCGGAGGACTTTCCGCGCCAGCTCCTGAGATGCCATGCTGGCGGGAAGCCCGGGCAACTGTTGGCAGAGTGTCAGCAACCTCGTAGCCTGGGGGTTCACCGACACGGGGAGACGCCGATGACCGCGGTCCAGCCGAAGCCGACGCCCGTCGGCGAGACGTTCGATTCGCTCAGCCCGGCCACCGACGAGGTCGTCGGCACCTACCCGGTGCACACGGCCGAGCAGGTCAACGCCGCTGTCGAACGGGCGAGGGCGGCCGCGCGCTGGTGGGACGGCCTCGGCTTCGCCGGGCGCGCGGAGCGGCTGCAGCGCTGGAAGGGCGTGCTCACCCGGCGGCTCCCGCAGCTGTGCCAGGTCGTGCGCGACGAAACCGGCAAGCCGATCGCGGACGCCCAGCTCGAGAGCGTGCTGGCGATCGAGCACATCGCGTGGGCGGCGAAGAACGCCCGCAAGGTGCTCGGCAAGCACCGCCGTTCGTCCGGCCTCCTCATGGCCAACCAGGCCGCGACCGTCGAGTACCTCCCGCTCGGCGTCGTCGGCGTGATCGGGCCCTGGAACTACCCGGTGTTCACCCCGCTCGGCTCCATCGCGTACGCGCTGGCCGCGGGCAACGCCGTCGTCTTCAAGCCCAGCGAGTACACCCCCGGCGTCGGAAAATGGCTGGTCGACGCGTTCGCCGAGATCGTGCCCGAGCAGCCGGTGCTGCAGCTGATCACTGGCTTCGGCGAGACCGGTGCCGCGCTGGTCGGCTCCGGCGTGGACAAGATCGCGTTCACCGGCTCCGCGGCCACCGGCAAGAAGATCATGGCCGCCGCCGCGAACACCCTCACCCCGGTCGTGATCGAGGCGGGCGGCAAGGACGCGCTGCTGGTCGACACGGACGCGGACCTCGAAGCCGCGGCCGACGCCACTGTCTGGGGCGCGTTCTCCAACTCCGGTCAGACCTGCATCGGCGTCGAGCGCGTCTACGTGCACGAACGCGTGGCCGACGAGTTCGTCGCGCGGGTGGTGGAGAAGGCGAAGAACGTGCGCGCCGGCTCCGACGAGGACGCGCAGTACGGTCCGATCACCATGCCCTCGCAGCTTTCGGTGATCCGCAGCCACATCGAGGACGCACTGAAGCGCGGCGGGAAAGCGCTGGTCGGCGGCGTGGAGAGCGTCGGCGACCGCTATGTCCAGCCGACCGTGCTGGTCGACGTCCCGGAGGACTCCGAGGCGGTGCGCGAGGAGACGTTCGGCCCGACGGTCACCATCGCCAGGGTCCGCGACATGGACGAAGCGATCGAGAAGGCGAACGCGACCAAGTACGGCCTCGGCTCCACGGTGTTCTCGCGGGCGCGCGGCGCCGAGCTGGCCTCGCGGCTGCGCGCGGGCATGACCTCGGTGAACGCGCCGCTTTCGTTCGCCGGCATCGCCTCGCTGCCCTTCGGCGGCGTCGGCGACTCCGGGTTCGGCCGGATCCACGGCCCGGAGGGGCTGCGCGAGTTCGCCCGCCCGAAGGCAGTGGCCCGGCAGCGGTTCACCGCGCCGCTCACGCTCACTTCCTTCTCCCGCAAGGAATCCACGGACGCACTGGTCGCCAAGCTGGTGACCGTCCTGCACGGCAAGCGCTGAGGAGAACTGTTGCCCGGCTTCGGCGATTTCCAGCACGAGATCTACTTCGCCGGGCTGTCCGGCCGCGTTCCGGACCTGCCGATGGCATACGCGGAACTGGAAGCGCGTGCGGCACAAGCGCTTCCGCCGTCTGTACTGTCCTATGTGGCCGGTGGAGCGGGCGACGAGCGGACCCAGCGCGGGAACGTCGAGGCATTCGAGCGCTGGGGTCTGGTCCCGCGGATGTTCGTGGGTGCGCAGGAACGCGACCTGTCGGTGGACCTGTTCGGCATGAACCTGCCGTCGCCGCTGTTCCTTGCGCCGGTCGGCGTTATCGGCCTGTGCGCGCAGGACGGCCACGGCGACTTGGCGACCGCGCGGGCCAGCGCCCGAACAGGCGTGCCGATGGTCGCTTCGACACTGAGCGTCGACCCGATGGAAACGCTCGTCCCGGAACTGGGCGACACCCCCGGATTTTTCCAGCTGTACACGCCAACTGACCGTGACGTCGCCGCCTCGCTCGTGCAACGCGCCGAGGCGGCGGGCTTCCGCGGCATCGTGGTCACGCTCGACACCTGGGTGACCGGCTGGCGGCCGCGCGACCTGTCGACGGCGAACTTCCCGCAGCTGCGCGGGCATTGCCTGGCCAACTACTTCACCGACCCGGTGTTCCGGAAACGGCTCGGCAAGGCTCCCGACGACGACCCGGCGGCCGCCGTCGGACTGTGGGCTCAGCTTTTCGGCAACCCGCTGACCTGGGAAGACCTGCCCTGGCTGCGGTCCCTGACCAAGCTTCCGCTGCTGGTGAAAGGCATCCAGCATCCCGACGACGCCCGCCGCGCGATCGACGGCGGGGTCGACGGGATCTACTGCTCCAATCACGGCGGACGGCAGGCCAACGGCGGCCTCCCGGCGCTGGACTGCCTGGCCGAAGTGGTCGACGCCGCGGACGGCACGCCGGTGCTGTTCGACTCCGGCGTTCGCTCCGGAGCCGACGTGGTCAAGGCGCTGGCCTTGGGCGCGACCGCGGTAGGCGTCGGCCGCCCGTACGCCTGGGGATTGTCGTTGGCTGGTGAGGACGGCGTTGTCCATGTGCTGCGTACCTTGCTCGCCGAAGCTGACTTGATCATGGCCGTCGACGGCTATCCGACCCTGGCCGACCTCACCCGCGAGGCACTGCGGAGAGTCGGCTAGCCGCTTACGAGGGCAGAAAATACCCCTCGCTCTCGTCCCACGGGATGTCGAAATCGTCCAGGTGCACGTGCCACTGCGCGTCCGGGAGGGCACGGCGCAACTCGGTCACCGAACCAAGGACGTGTTCGAGCACCGGCATCACGTGGTCGACTTCGAACGGCATCTTGGTGGACCCGGCCACGATCGCGTCCGGCTCGTCGCCGCCCTCCTCGTACAGGAAGAGGGATTCCTCGTCGGGACAGGGAAAAGACGCCTGCCGGGCGGTGACGATGCGCTCGATGGCGGTGGTCTCGGCAGCGGTGAGCGCGGATGCCCGGCTCGCGTTGTAGTAGAGGGAGGTGCTCATGGGGCCGACTGTAACGACGGGGTACGACAATTCCGTGAAAACGGTCATCCGGAACAGTCCGCCCGCTTGTTGCGCAGGCAGCTACAATCGCCGCCCGTATGTGGTTTCAAGGAAAGGCCGGGCGGATCCTCGCCTGGTCGTCCGCACTCGGCGCGGTAGCCCTCGTCGCGGGCGCAGCGGCCGTCATCAGCAGCTTCAACCCGGTTGACTTGCAGGTTTACCGCTTCGGAGCGGATGCCGCCGTCCGTGGCGGCGACCTGTACGGTCCGCTCCCGACCACCACGGCCGGGTCCATGCTGCCGTTCATCTACCCGCCCTTCGCCGCGATGCTCTTCTCCGCCCTGGCGCTCCCGCCGCTGCCGGTCGCGTCAGTTCTGCTCGACCTCCTCTCCGCCGCGTCGCTCTGGATCGTCTTGTACACCACGGTCCGCCGCCTGTGGCGCGACTGGAATCGCCGGTCCGCGGTGCTCACTGCCTCCGCGCTGACCGTTGCGGCACTTGCCTTCGAGCCCGTGCGTTCGACTATCGGCTTCGGACAGATCAACCTCGTCCTGATGGCCCTGGTCGGCGTGGATTGCCTGGCGCCCAACCCGCGCTGGCCGCGCGGAATACTCGTCGGCCTGGCCGCCGCGATCAAAGTGACACCCGCCGGTTTCCTGTTGTTCTTCCTGATCGCCAAGGATTTCCGCGCCGCCCGCAACGCACTGCTCACCGGTGCCGGGACGACTTTGCTCGGCTTCCTGGTCGCCCCGCACGCGTCCGTCGAGTACTTCTTCGGCGGCGGACTCACCGGCGCCGACGGCTTCAGCGGCTCGCCTTACGCGACCAACCAGACCATCCAAGGCGCCCTCAACCGCCTCGCGCTGCTGCCGCGGGCCCACGACCTGCTGTGGCTGTCGTTGTCCGCGTTCGTCCTGGTCGCCGCCGTACTGGTCATGCGGCGCGTCGACAGTTCGCTCGGCTTCGTCGTCAACGCGGCGGCGGTGCTTGTCCTGTCCCCGATTTCCTGGTCGCACCACTGGGTCTGGGTCGTGCCCGCAATGCTCATCCTCGCCGCCCGCGTCCGCACACTTCGCGCCGGCGCGGCGTTGGCGGCGGGCGCGGCGGTCTTCATCGCCGCGCCGCACACCTTCGTGCCCTCCAGCGGGATGAGGGAACTCGCGTGGGAACCGTGGCAGCACCTCGTCGGCGACGCCTACGTCCTCCTCGGCTTGGGTTTCCTTGCCTGGCAGCTCTTCGCAATGCAGTTCGCCCGTGTCCCCGCGCTGGAACGGGTCCGTTAAGCGGAACCGGGCCATGTCAGGGTCACCAGATCCCGGCCGGAGGATCCGAGATCGGGCGGCATTTCCGGGTCAACCCCCAGGTCCGCCAACGCCCGCTCGACGTCTGCGGCCGCGTCGGCAGGCAAGCACAACCGCCGCCGGACGACGTCCGCCATGGTCGCGAATTCCGCGTACTCCGGCTCCGGCGGCCGCCGCCATTCCACGACTTCCGGCTCGATCCCCGCTTCCGCGAGCGCCGCGAGACAGTCCGCGGCAGTCGGCCCCTCCGGTCGTTCAATGCCGTGAAACCGTTGCCACAACGGATTAAGCTCCGTCAACGGATGCCGCGCGGCCGTCTCGACCACCACCCGCCGCCGCGCCGCCGCAGTGAGCGCCGCGGCGAACGGGGCCAGGTCGGGCACGTTGTAAACCACGTTCCCGCACACGACAACGTCCGCCGCACCGGCTTCGTCGGCGAGATCGGGCCACCGGCCGGACAGCAGCCGATGCTCCACGCCCGCGGCCCGCTCGGCGAACGCCGTGAGCAACTCGTCGTCGGTGTCCACCGCTGTCACCGCGGTGACGTTCGACCGGCCGACCAGGGGCAGACTCGCCGCCCCGGCCGCCGCGCCGATGTCGAGCACCGTGCCCGGCTCCTGCAACGCCTCGGCAGCCAGTTGGTGAGTCGCCCCGATCGGCGCGGCGATCTGCCGGTCGGCACGCCGCAGGAACACCTCACGCGGGAGGACCCAAGGCGATTCCGGAGGGTGCACGGTTTCCGGAATCGCCCAGGCGGCAAGGAGATCCCGCCAGGTTGACAGAGCGGTCATCGAGCCCGGATCAGGTCCGCCGCCTTCTCCGCCACCATGATCGTCGGCGCGTTCGTGTTCCCGCGCGGCACCACCGGCATCACCGAAGCGTCCACCACCCGCAGCCCCGAAACCCCGCGCACCTTCAGATCCGGGTCGACGACCGCGTGCTCGCCACTGCCCATCGCGCACGTGCCGACCGGGTGATACAGCGTCTGCGTGTTCTCCCGGACATGCTCGGTCAACGCCTCGTCCGACAGCTCATGCGTCGCAGGCAAGAACGGCCGGTCCAGGAACTTCGCCAACGGACCCGACCGGCCGATCTCGATCAGCGATCGCAAGGCGGACTTCACCGACTCCAGATCGATCGACTCCGCGTAGTAAGCCGGGTCGATTTCCGGCTTCCACAACGGATTCGCCGACTTCAACCGCAGCCGGCCGCGGCTCGCGACGTCGACCAGCGTGGCCGCCGAGGTGAAGCCGGGACACGTCGGTTCGCGCATTCCGTTGTCGTAGAACAACGTCGGGGCCACGTGGATCTGCATGTCCGGCGCGGCCAGTCCGTCGCGGGTCGAGTAGAACGCGCCTGCCTCGCCGATGTTCGACGCGAGCGGGCCGCGTTTGGTCAGCTGGTAGCGCACCAGTCCGGTAGGCGTCGCGGAGTCCGCGATGTCGGTGGTGCCCTTCGTCGACCAGATCACGCCGACCGCCGGGTGATCGTGCAGGTTGTCGCCGACGCCCGGCAGCGCGGCGACCACATCGATGCCTAGCTCGCGCAGATGCTCGGCCGGTCCGACGCCGGACAGCATCAGCAACTGCGGCGAGTTGATCGCACCGCCGGAGAGCAGCACTTCGGCGTCCGCCCGGACCGTGGTCGGCACGCCTTTGTCCAGGTAGGACACTCCGACCGCGCGAGTGCCCTCGAAGACCACCTGCGTGACCTGCGCGTTCGTCCGCACGGTCAGGTTCGGCCGCGACAAAGCGGGCCGCAGGTAGGCGTCCGCCGTGGACCAGCGGCGGCCGCGCTTGCAAGTGACCTGGTAGAGCCCGGCCCCCTCCTGCGATTCGCCGTTGAAGTCGTCGGTGTGCTTGAGCCCCCACGCGACGGCGCTGTCCACCCACGCGTGCGACAGCTCGTGGGTGAACCGCCGGTCCTCGACGTGCAGCGGGCCGTCCGTGCCGTGCAGCGGGCCGCCGAGGCGCTGGTTGCCCTCGGCGCGTTTGAAGTACGGCAGCACGTCGTCCCAGCCCCAGCCGGCGGCTCCGTGCGCATCGCGCCAGCCGTCGTAGTCGGCGCGGTTGCCGCGGATGTAGATCATCGCGTTGATCGACGAGCAGCCGCCGAGCATCCGGCCGCGCGGCCAGTACTCCTTCTTGCCGGTGTGTTTCTGCTCGACGGTCTCGTAGTTCCAGTCCCACTTCGTCTTGAACAGCGACGCGAACGCCGCCGGGATCCGGACCTCGTTCGCGGTGTCCTCGCCGCCCGCCTCGAGCAGCAGCACCCGCGCGGACGGGTCCTCGCTCAGCCGGTTCGCCAGCACACAGCCCGCGCTGCCCGCGCCGACGATCACGTAGTCGAAGGAGTCCTGCTCTGGCACGCTGCCTCCCGGTGGTGTTGACACCCTGTCAACGACACATCATGGCGCAGGTCACGCTACGCGCAAGTCCCCGGAAAACCGATCAGTCGGAAGTGGGGTCGAAGGAGGTGACGCACGCGCCGTCCGCCGCGTCGTCGTCGGTCTCCACCCGGCCCTCGCTGGAGGTGCCGTCGACCTTGGCGTCGACGTGCACGATGGTCCGGCCCGCGGTCCGCAGCACGTCCGTCTTGCGAACGGTCAGCTTCGTTTCGCCGTAGATCCACTGCTGGGTGCCGCTGCGGGTGGTGTCCGGCGCGTCCCGGCACATGACGGACAACGCCCCCGGGATGTCGCGCGCGTTGACCGCGTCGATGAACTTCGTCGCGGCGTCCGTTCCGTCCTTGACCTGGGGACGCGGCTTCGGATCGGTCGACAGGCTGGCCAGCGGCGCCGGTTCGCCGCCCGACTTGGCGTCGCGCACGCACCACCCGTTGCCGTCCGGGATGATCGCGATGCCGTAGGTCAGGTCGCCCGCGGTGATCGTGGCCGCGCGCTCCTGCTGGCCGGTCGGATGCACCGGATTGCTGATCTTCGCCTCGCCCCTCGCGTTCCGGAAGAACTCGTCGGCGGTGTAGGTCCGCTTCGACCGGATCTTGCACCACAGCCGATCCAGCCCGGTCTGCTCGGTGATCGAGTTCGCGACCGACTGGGCCGTCTGCTCCGGCGTGCCCCGCGACGTCGTGTCCAGCTTCTCCTTGAAGAACCCCGGCGTCACCCAGCCGGTGAACGCGACCGCGCCGCCGAGCACCACGACCGCCGCGCCGAGCGAGATCCACAGCCCGGCCTTCGACTTCTTCTTCGGCGGCTGCGGGTAGTGCCCGAAAGACGGCGGGTACTGCTGCTGGAACTGCCCAGGCCGCGGCCCGCGCGGCGGAACAGGACCCTGCTGCGGGTATGGGCCCTGCGGCGGGTGGTTCATGTCTCCCCCTCGATACCGGTCTGTCTGCCGGTCAGGCTAGTGAAGTACGCTTCAAGTGCACCCACGACCTGCAGAAATAAGGAGCAGCCAGCCGTGGCTCGAGTCGTTGTCGACGTCATGCCCAAACCCGAGATCCTCGACCCGCAGGGCCAGGCGGTGGCGCGCGCGCTGCCGCGGCTGGGCTTCTCCGGGGTCGCCGACGTGCGCCAGGGGCGGCACTTCGAACTCGAGGTCGACGACGACGTCGATGACGAGACGCTGGCCAAGATGGCCGAGGGCTTCCTCGCCAACCCGGTGATCGAGCAGTGGACGATCCGGCGGGTGGAGGCGTGAGCGCCCGCATCGGCGTCATTACTTTCCCGGGCACGCTCGACGACGGCGACGCCGCCCGCGCGGTCCGCTACGCCGAGGCCGAGGCGGTTTCGCTCTGGCACGCCGACGACGACCTGAAGGGCGTCGACGCGGTCGTCGTCCCGGGCGGCTTCTCCTATGGCGACTACCTGCGCGCCGGCGTGATCGCCCGCTACGCGCCGGTGATGTCCTCGGTCATCGACGCCGCGCGCAAGGGCATGCCGGTGCTCGGCATCTGCAACGGCTTCCAGATCCTGTGCGAGGCCGGTCTGCTTCCCGGCGCGATGATCCGCAACGTCGGCCTGCACTTCGTATGCCGCGACCAGTGGCTGCGCGTGGACAACAACGCCACCGCGTGGACCACGCGCTACGAGGCGGGCGCGGAGATCCTGATTCCGCTCAAGAACAACGACGGCTGCTACGTCGCCGAGCAGTCCACTGTGGACATGCTGGAGGCGGAGGGCCGGGTGGCGTTCCGCTATGTCGGGGGCAACCCGAACGGCTCCCGCAACGACATCGCGGGCGTCACCAGCGAGAACGGCCGAGTGGTCGGTCTCATGCCGCACCCGGAGCACGCGATCGACGCCCTCACCGGCCCGTCCGACGACGGCCTCGGCATGTTCTACAGCGCGGTCGACGCGCTCGTGAAAGCCTGAACCAAACGTCCGTGAGGGGAACCTTGAGGGAAGCGGATTCCCTCAAGGTTCCCCTCACGGCTTTTACTTGCTGTGATCGCTGGAGAGCCAGCGCTCGGTGCGCACCCGCACCAGCACCGAATTCTCCGTGAGCGAGCCCTCGACGAACTTCCGCGCCTCGGCCTCGGGCGCGTACCGCGTAGCGATGGCGAGCGCCTGTTCCTCGGTCGGCGCCGAGGACCGGTCCACGACCGGACCGGACACCGTGACGTACTTGTACGGCTGGGTTTCCTGCTGCACCGTCAGGCTCAGCCGGCCCGCCGCCTCGATCGCGCGGTCCTTCGCCGATCCGCGGTCCATCCAGATCAGCAGGTCGCCGCCGGGCTCGTAGTCGTACCAGACCGGCACGGCGAGCGGAGCCGCGCCGTCCCGGCCGATCGACAGCACGCCCACTCGCTTCTCGGCGAGGAACTTCTCTCGTTCGTCCACCGTCATGACCGCCATCCGGCGTCACCCCCAGGCTAGGAAGATCAGGATCCGCTTGAGGCCAACGCCGGATTTATGGCGAACATTCCGGATTCAGCTTGCTGCCTCGGCGAAGCAGCGGCAGATAACACTGCTCAGCTGGCCGCCTCGACCAGGCTTGATCAAGAACCACCCGCCGCGATCAAGTCCTGATGTGGGCCGAGCTCCGTGATCTCGATCACTGTGCGGCCTTCGAGCACCGCGTTCAGCGATCGTTCCAGCTCTCGCGCCGAACCGGTGTCCAGCAGAGACGTCGCCTCGTCCAGATCCGTGAAGGGAATCAGCCGGGACTCCGAGTCCCGCACAGTTCCCTTCACGGACTTGGGCTGGGCTGACCGTGTTCAGCCGAGTCGGAACACCAGTGCCGCGGACTGCCCGCTGTAGATCCCGCGGACTCCGAAAACGACCCCGTCTGCCCAGAACAAACGGCAGAACCACGGTGCCAAGCGGCGATCGCCGGAACCCCTGAGCGAGACCGTGCGCACGGGAGTCACAGCTCCGGTGTCCAGTGAGAACTTGACGATGCGCTGATCGGGACTGTCCTGGCCAGCGGAGACCACGGCGATCACCTGCCCGTGGTCCACCGCGAGCGGTGCCGCGACAATGCCGCCGCCGGGCGCCGGGGCTTCCCAGCGTTTGGCACCGGTGCGGAGGTCGAACGCGGCGAGGCGATTGGGCTTCTGCGGGCTTGTCAGCGCGAGCATCGTGGTGCCCGTGACGAGTGCTCGCGAACGTCGATGTGACGTGCCGTTGGAGATCCCGCTCAGGCTGTAGCCGAATCCGTCGTCGCCCATGAAGCCGTTCAACGCGTCTCCGGCCTCGATGGTGGAAACCGGTTCGAGCGAGTCGTCGAGAGTTTCGTACACCCCTTTCGATGCATCGCTGAGGTAGGCGACCAGTGGCGACGCGCTCACCCACGCCATCGTGAGGTAGGACTTGCTCTTCACGAACTCGTTGTGCTGCTTGGGTTTTCCGGTCGCGGGATCGACGGCAACGGCGACGTACAAGTCGTCGCCGGAGTCCTTGGCGCTGCAGTGGGACAGCAGCACGAAGTCCGTGCTCCGCGGCATCCCGTCCGACGGGATGCAGTTCGAGTACACCTTCTCGTCGGTCGGTGGCGTGACCTCGGACCAGCGGACGGCGCCGGTGGCCGCGTCCAGCCCGAGAAGTTGTTGGTAGTGCACGACCACGACCGAACCGCCGACGATCTCCAGCACTGCGTGCTCGTCGAGTTTCGCCTCCGATGGGCTTCCCGACGAGGTGATGGGCATTGCCCGCTGCCACAGCAGCTTTCCCGCGTTGACATCCAGCACGGCCGCGCTCGAGCAGAGATCCCCATAGCCGACGGCGATGTGGTTATCGACGACAGAGGTGCTCGCCCCGCAGAAATGGCCGGAGGGGGAGGGGATCCTCCAGCGTTCCTTGCCGTCGCTCCGTGCGTACGCGACCGCATAGGTGTCGTTCACCAGCACCAGATCGTCGCCCACGACCCAGGAATCGATGCCGTTCTCGTAGGGCGGGACCCGGTCCGATCCCAGCTGCCACGGACCCGCCTGGGACACCGCGATCGCGTGGCCGGGCACCGTGCCGCTGTTGAGTGCGAGCGGTACCGCGATCGCCGCGATCACCACGGCGGCCAGAAATGCCGAGCTTGCGAGGAGAGCCCGCCGGCCACCCATTTTCTCAATCACTACCCGCTCCCCCCTTTCGATGCGGGTAGTGTATTTGGGGAAATCTGATCTCACCAAAGTTCCGCGGCAGCTTTCGCCGCGCCAGATTTGTCGTCCGGGAATCGCGCTTTAGCTCGCCGCCTCAACCAGCCGCGAGTACGGGCCGCCAGCCGCGATCAGGTCCTGATGCGGGCCGAGCTCGGTGATCCGGCCGCCCTCGACCACCGCGACCCGGTCCGCCGCAGCGGCCGTGTGCAGCCGGTGCGCGATCGCGATCACTGTGCGGCCTTCGAGCACCGCGTTCAGCGACCGTTCCAGCTCGCGCGCCGAACCGGTGTCCAGCAGCGAGGTCGCCTCGTCCAGCACCAGCGTGTGCGGGTCGGCCAGCACGACCCGGGCCAGCGCCAGTTGCTGCGCGAGACCGGCCGGAACCGCGTACGCGCCTGAGCCGAGCTTCGTGTCCAGCCCGTCCGGCAGCCCGGCCGCCCACTCCGCGGCACCGGCGGATGCGAGCGCGGCCATCAGTTCCTCGTCGGTCCAATCCCCGCCGTCGCGCCGGGCGGGCAGCGCCAGGTTTTCGCGCAGCGTGCCGGAAAACGTGTGGTGCTCCTGCGTCAGCAGCAGAACCTCGCCGCGCAGCACGTCGTCCGCGAGTGTCGACACCTCGGTGCCGCCGACGCGGATCGAACCCGCCGTCGGCGCCGAGATCCCGGCCAGCAGCCTGCCCAGCGTCGACTTGCCCGCACCGGACGGCCCGACGATCGCCAGCCGTTCTCCTCGCGGCACGCTCAAACTGATGCCGTGCAGCACCTCGCGGTCGGAGGTGTAGCCGAACCGGACGTCGCGCACCTCGATGTCGCGCCCGCGCGGCACCTCGGTGACTTTGTCCGCCGATTCGGCCGGCTGCACGCCGATGATCCGGCGCGTCGCGGCTATCGCGACCTGCAAGTCCTCCAGCCAGAACAACGCCTCGCTGAGCGGAGCGGTCATCGCCTGCGCGTACGCCAGCATCGTGGTGATCGTGCCGAGCCCGGCCCAGCCCTGGCTGTAGGCGAACAAACCCAGCAGCAGGAGCGCGGCGATCGGCAGCACGTAGCTGATCTCGAGCGACGGCAGCCAGCGCATCTGCAGCGCACGCATCCGGCGTTCGCCGAGCGTCGCCTGGTCGAGCGCGTGATGCCCGGCGCGGACTCGCCGTTCGGTGAGGCTGAGCGCCTCCGACGTCCGCGCGCCCTCCACGGTCTCGTGGGTGATCGACTGCAGATCGCCCCAGCGGTCGAGCATCCACGCGAACGCGCTCGGGATCTTCCGCTGATACCAGATGTTCACCGGCACCAGGATCGGAACCGCCACCAGCAGGGCCAGCGCGAGCAGCGGCGAGGTCACGATCATCGCGATGGTGGTGAACAGCAGGGTTACCGCGGCGATCAGGATCTCCGGCGCGGCGAACCGCACCGCGACGTCCAGCCGGTTGATGTCGGTGGTCGCCCGGCTGAGCAGGTCGCCGGTGCCGGCCGCCTCGACAGTGCCGAGCGGCAGGTCGAGCGCGTTCGTGACGAACCGTTCGCGGGTCTGCGCCAGCACCCGCTCGCCGAACATCCGGCCGCGCAGCCGCGCCGCCTTCCTCGCCCACGCCTGCAGCACGAGCACCACCACGAACGCCACTGCCAGCAGGTCCACCTGCAGCGTCGTGCCGTGTTCGACCACGCCGTCCACAAGCTTGCCGAGCAACTGCGGACCGGCCAGCCCGACCACGGTGGCCAGGCAGAACAGCCCGAGCATCACGGAGAACTCGCGCCGGTGCTCGACCGCCACGCGTTTCGCCCAGCGCCGCACTTCGCGTTTCGACGCCAGCGGGAGCCGCGTCGTCATACCGTCACTGCCTTTCCGTGCACGACCTCGTCGGCCACGTTCCTCCACAGTGGACTCTGGCTGAACACCACCGTGGTCCTTCCGGTCCGCAATTCCTTGGTGCGCTGGGTGATCCGGGCCTCGGTGTGCGCGTCGACCGCCGACGTCGGCTCGTCGAGCAGCAGCACGTCGGAGTCCATCGCCAGCGCGCGGGCCAGGCTCAGCCGCTGCCGCTGTCCGCCGGACACCTCGCGGCCGCGTTCGCCGATCAGCTCGTCGACGCCGCGCGGCAGGGCCTCGATGATGTCCTCGGCGTCCGCTGCGCGCAGCGCCGAGAAGATGTCGACCCCGCGCGGGTGCTCCGGGGTCAGCTGATCGCGCAGCACACCGGAAAACCACAGGTCCTGGTTGTGCGCGTACACCACCCGCCTGCGCAGTTCGGCGATCGCGACGCGATCCGCGGGTACCCCGCCGATCAGCGCCTGTTCGCCCTCGTCCGCGTCCGCGAACCGGCTCATCCGCGCGGCGATCGCCTCCGCCTCGGCGCCAAGGTCGACCACCGTCAGCTTGCCCGGCGCGATCCGGATTCCGCTGGCGGTGTCCACCAGCTCCAGCGGTCCGTCCGGCAGCGGCTGCGGCGACACCGGCTCGGCGAGCTTCGGCCGCAGAGCCAGCAGCCCGCACACCTTGCGCGCCGCGACCAGCCCCGAACTGAGCGAGCTGACCTGTTCGGTCGCCGTGGCGACCGGCACCACCAGGAACGCCGAAAGCCCGTAAAACGCCACCAGTTCGCCGACGCTGATCGTGCCGTCGAGCGCGAGCCGCGCGCCCAGCCAGGTGATCGCTACGGTGACCAGACCGGGCAGCAGCACCTCCGCGCCCGCCAGCCAGGATTCACTGCGCCCGACCTCGACCCCGGAGCGCCGCACCAGCTGGCTGGCGTCGCGGAACCGGGCGAGGAACCGCCGTTCGCCGCCGACGCCGCGCAGGATCCGCAGCCCGGACACGATGTCCGCGCCGAGCGCGTTCACCTCGCTCAGATTCTCCCGCTGCGCGGTTTTCCGCTTCTGCAGCGGCGCGAGCAGCGGACCGATGCCGAGCACCGCGAGCGGGACGCCGACCAGCGCGATCGTGCCCAGCACCGGCGAGGTGCCGAGCATCGCGATCCCGATGACCACGAACGCCACGATCGAACCGAACGTGCGGCCGATGACCTCGAACGCGTTGCCGACCCAGTTCATGTCCGACGACGTGACCGCGACGACGTTGCCGGTGGTGGTGGCGTCGCGCAGGGACGCGCCGATCCGGGTCGTGTGGTCGGTGACCAGGCGTTGGGTGGTGCCCGCGCCGTGGATCCACATGCCGTACGAAGCGAAGTGCAGTCCGGTGCCGAGCAGCGCCTGCGTCACGCCGAGCGCGGCCGCGATCAGCGCCCAGCGCCACAGCGCGGACGAGTCGCCCGCGGCGATCGCCCCGACGCCCCGGCCGATCACCAGCGGCAGCAGGGCGCTCGGCAGCGACCAGCCGGCCCCGGTGACGATCGCGGCGAGGACGAGCCCCGGCCGTGCGCGCAGGACCGCCAGCAGATACCGGACCGGCGTCGGACGTTCTGGGAGTCGGATGTCGGGAAAGCGGTACGTGGCGGAAAGCACGATCACTGACGCTAAGCCGCCGGGAGTGTCCAGCGCGACTGATTTATCCCCGCGCGAGCAGCCTGGGCGGCTGCGGGTGTGACCCGGCCGACACGTAGTCTTGGCCTTGTGGCGAACCCTGACACGGACACCGTGACCAGCACAGTTGACACCACCGCAGTGGCCGCGGCGACCCCGGAAACGAGCCAGCCGTACGTCGAACTCGGCCTCGCCGAAGACGAGTACGCGCGGATCCGGGAAATCCTCGGCCGCCGGCCCACCGACGCCGAACTCGCGATGTACTCGGTGATGTGGAGCGAGCACTGCTCCTACAAGTCCTCGAAGAAGCACCTGCGCTACTTCGGCGAGACCGCCACCGACGAGATGAAGGCCAAGATGCTGGCCGGCATCGGGGAGAACGCGGGCGTCGTCGACATCGGCGACGGCTGGGCGGTCACCTTCAAGGTGGAAAGCCACAACCATCCGTCCTATGTGGAGCCGTACCAGGGCGCGGCCACCGGCGTCGGCGGCATCGTGCGCGACATCATGGCGATGGGCGCGCGGCCGCTCGCGGTGCAGGACGCGCTGCGCTTCGGCCCGGCCGACGCGCCGGACACCAAGCGCGTGCTGCCCGGCGTGGTCGCGGGCGTCGGCGGCTACGGCAACTGCCTCGGCCTGCCGAACATCGGCGGCGAGCTGGTCTTCGACCCGTCGTACGCGGGCAACCCGCTGGTCAACGCGCTGTGCGTGGGCGCGATGCGCACCGAGGACCTGCACCTGGCGTTCGCGTCCGGTTCGGGCAACAAGATCATCCTGTTCGGCGCGCGCACCGGCCTCGACGGCATCGGCGGCGTGTCCGTGCTCGCCAGCGACACCTTCTCCGGCGACGAATCCGCGGCCGGCCGGCGCAAGCTGCCCAGCGTGCAGGTCGGCGACCCGTTCACCGAGAAGGTGCTCATCGAGTGCTGTCTCGACCTGTTCCGGGAGAAGCTGGTCGTCGGCATCCAGGACCTCGGCGGCGCCGGACTGTCCTGCGCGACGTCCGAGCTGGCCGCGGCCGGTGACGGCGGCATGCACATCTACCTCGACCGGGTTCCGTTGCGCGCCACCGGAATGACGCCCGCCGAGGTGCTCTCCAGCGAATCGCAGGAGCGCATGTGCGCGGTCGTTTCGCCGGAGAACGTCGAGGCGTTCATGGCGGTCTGCGCCAAGTGGGACGTCATCGCCACCGACATCGGCGAGGTCACCGACGGCGAGCACCTCGTGATCACCTGGAACGACGAGATCGTGGTCGACGTGCCCGCGCACACCGTCGCGCACCAGGGCCCGGTGTACGACCGCCCGATCGAGCGCCCCGCGTTCCAGGACGGTCTGATCGCCGACACCTCCGCGAACCTGCCGCGTCCGTCGACGCCCGAGGAACTGCGCGCGGACTTCCTGAAGCTCATCGCGTCGCCGAACCAGGCGTCGAAGGAATGGGTGACCGCGCAGTACGACCGCTACGTGCGCGGGAATTCAGTGCTGTCCCAGCCGTCCGACTCGGGCATGATCCGGATCGACGAGGAGAGCAACCGCGGCGTCTCGGTGGCCACCGACTGCAACGCGAAGTTCGTCTACCTCGACCCGTACCGCGGCGCGCAGCTCGCGCTGGCCGAGGCGTACCGGAACGTCGCCACCGGCGGCGCGACCCCGGTCGCGGTCTCCGACTGCCTCAACTTCGGCGCCCCGACCGACCCGGGCGTGATGTGGCAGTTCGAGCAGGCCGTGCACGGTCTCGCCGACGCGTGCGTCGAGCTGGGCATCCCGGTCACCGGCGGCAACGTCAGCTTCTTCAACCAGACCGGCGACACGGCGATCCTGCCGACCCCGGTGATCGCGGTGCTCGGCGTGATCGACGACGTCACCCGCCGCATCCCGACCGGCATCGGCGCGGAAGCGGGCGAGACCCTGCTGCTGCTCGGCGACACCCACGACGAGCTGGACGGTTCGGCCTGGGCCCGCGAACTGCACGGGCACCTCGGCGGCGTCCCGCCCCGCGTCGACCTGGCCCGCGAGAAGCTGCTGGCCGACGTCCTGGTCGCCGGTTCGCGCGACGGCATGATCTCCGCCGCGCACGACCTCGCCGACGGCGGTCTGGCACAGGCCCTCACCGAGACTGTCCTCATCGGACAGTGCGGGGCCCGGGTGTTCCTCGACCGCGACCAGGACCCGTTCGTGCAGCTGTTCTCCGAGTCGTCCGGCCGCGTTCTGGTGGCGGTCCCGCGCACGGAGGAGCTGCGGTTCACCGAGATGTGCACCGCCCGCGGCCTGCCGTGGCGCAAGACCGGCGTCGTCGACCCGGATTCCGGAACGCTGGAGATCCAGGGCATCACGGAGTTCTCCCTTGAGGAGCTCCGCGAGACTTGGGAGAAGACGCTCCCGGCTCTGTTCGACTGAGCCCTCGTGAGTGCCGGTGCTGACCGGCACCGGCACTCACGACCGGAAGGTGACCGCCTCCGCCAGCTCTGCCCGCGGAATCGCTGGCCGAGGCTCGTCCGGATCGGCATATCCGATCGACATGCCGCAGCCGAGGACATATCCGGCCGGCGGCTCCGCGATCGCCGTGACGCTCCGGTGGTAACGGCCCCACGCGATCTGCGCGCAGCTGTCGAGCCCTTCCCCGCGGAGCAGCAGCATCACGGTCTGCAGGAACATCCCCGCGTCCAGCCATTGCGGGGGAAGCATCTGTTCGTTCAGGTAGCAGAACAGCGCGACCGGAGCGCCGAAGCAGTCCCAATTCCGGACCCGGACCCGCTCGCGGCCCGCGTGGTCCTCCCGCGCGACCCCGACCGCGCCGTAGCGCAGCGCTCCTAGCTCCTCCATCCGCCGCGCGTACTGCTCGGGCAGGGCTGGCGGATAGGGCAGCACCTGAGGCGGATCGCCGGTATCGCCGTCCGCGATGCGCTCCCCGACCAGGTATTTCAGCTCGGCCAGCTTCGCGCCGGACAGGACGTAAATCCGCCACGGCTGCAGATTTCCCCCGGAAGGGGCGCGCAACGCCGTGGTGAGGACTCGGGTCAGGACTTCGCCGGGTACTGGCTTGCCGAGGAAGCCGCGGACAGACCGCCGGGAACGCACCGCTTCGTAGACGTCCACGGTTTCTTGATGCTACTCAGATCGGCACCGCGACATAGCCGCCATTCTGCGGTTTCAGTTCCCATCCGTCCGGCGGCCGCGCCTCCGTCGCGTTCGCGAAAGTCGTCCCGCCGAACAGGACTTCCTTCGCGAAAGTCGCACCCTTGAAGGTGGTCCGCCCGGCGAAGGCGGTGCCGGAAAAGTCGGCCCGCTCGGAAAACTCGGTGCCGGAGAACCAGGCCCGGTCGAGGAAAGTCGTTCCGCGGCAACGGAAAACGCCCACCAGACGGCCGGGCCCGGTGCCCGCGGCGGTGAAATAGACCTGCCCGGTGAAGACGCAGCCGCTGAGATTCGTGCTGCTGTACAGCGAAGCGTGCCGCAGCAGCAGTCCGCCGATCCGGCGGTGGGAAAGGTCGAAATACTCCAGCACCGCGCCGGTCAGATCGAGATCCGGCCCTGGCCCGTCCACATCGGACGGTGGCAGCAGATCCCGGATGAGCCGTTGCGCGGTGAGCCGCACCTGCAGCTCGCGTTCCTCTTCCGGAGTGCCGCTCTTTTCCGACTTGGCATAGCGGCCGTGCGTGAACGGCCGCCGCAGATAAGAACACAGCACGTCCAGCACGGTCTGCCGATACTCCGGCCGCGTCCGTGCCAGCCCGGCCAGCGCGTGCAACGCCCCCACCCGCACCTGATCGGCCTCATGGCCGAGCAATTCGACCGCCTTGGCGAACCGCTCGTCGGAGATCCGCTCGCGGTCGACGTCGTGCCGCTGCTGCTCGATCACCTGCCGCGCCTCCTCGACGCGGCGACGGCGATCGTTGAGCCACAGTGCGTACAGCGCCACGACCGCGCCACCGGCGAGGCCGGCGGTTTTCAGCGCTTCGCTGCGGCTCGTCGCGGGGTCGGTGAGCAACCAGCCACCGACCCCGCACAGCAGTGCCACGGACGCGATCAACGTCCACAGCAGCGGCGAGCGCACCGGGTCAGAACGCCAGGATCAGGTAAAGCCCCACGCAGTAGCCGCCGCTGCGGTTCATGATGACCATCGTGCCGCTGGCGTCCTTGCCCGACAGTTTGCCGGTGATGCGGGCGCTCGTGGTGGCGCTGCCCGCGGTGACCTTGCTCAGCGTGAGCTGCGGGTCGCCGCTGGTGGTCTCGTCGATGCTGCGCTTCGACATGCTCTCGGTGCCCTGGCAGGCCATCGCGGTCGCCCCGGCGGCGTCCTTGGCGTTGAGCTTCGCGAGGAAGTCGTCGATGACCTGCTTCGCCTCGCCCGACGCCCCGCTCGAACCCGGGTCCTCGCTCGAATCCGTGGACGGCGACGACGAGTCGCTCGGCAGCGGGGCCTCCGACGACTGGGAGGGGGCCGGGGCGGGCGGCTGCGCCTGCGTGGTGCCCTTGTCGTCCTTGCTCAGGAAGAACCCCGGCGCGACGAATCCGGTGATGCCCAGCGCGACCACCACGACGACCGCGACGGCGATGCCGATCCACAGGCCGGTCTTGTTGTTCTTCGGCGGCTCGCCGCCCGGCCCGCCCGGGTATTGCCCCTGGTCCCAGCCCTGCTGCGGGAACTGCTGGGTGCCGCCGTACGGCTGCTGCTGGTACCCCGGGTACTGCTGCTGGGCGTTCGGATCCCACGCGGGCTGCTGCTGGGCGTTCGGGTATCCGCCCGGCTGCTGGGCCTGGTTGGGGTCCCACCCCGGCTGCTGCGGCACCCCGCCTGAGCCGGGCTGCTGCCAGCCCTGGCCGTAGGGGTCCCCGCCCTGTCCGGGCTGCGGTGGGTAAGTCATGTCCGGTTCCGCCTTCCTGCTGCACCGACTCGCGCCGCGGTCTGACGCCCCGCCGGCTCAGGCGGTTCCGTCTCCGCCCCAGGTCTGCATTGTGCAAGGCGGGTAAAGCTCGCACAAAAGCGGCTCCCGGCCGCCCCGCCCGGCAGGAGGCGGGGAGAACCGGGAGCCGCGTCCGTGCGCGCCGTCAGGTCAGCCGTTGGCGAGTGCCTGCAGCCGGTCGTAGGCGCCGTTGAACGTGTCCTGGTCCAGCGGGCTCGAGGTGTACTGCCACACGGTGTAGTAGCCCCAGTTGTACGGAAGCGTCCCGGCCGAGGACGCGTACCGAGCGACCCACAGCGGCGCGGTGCTGGAGAAATCGCCGCTGACGCACTGGTTCCACCAGTTCGTCGACGTGTAGATCACCGGCCAGCGGCCCGTTTTCGCGTGATAGGTGTCGTGGAAGTCCTTGATCCACGCCGTCATCGACGCCTTGCTCAGGCCGTAACAGGTCGCGCCGTAGGGGTTGTACTCCATGTCCAGTGCGCCGGGCAGCGTCTTGCCGTCGGCCGACCATCCGCCGCCGTGCGCGACGAAGTAGGTCGCCTGCGCCGCGCCGCTGGAGGTGTTCGGAGTGGCGAAGTGGTAGGCGCCGCGGATGAAGCCCTGGTTGTAGGAACCGTTGTACTGCTGGGCGAAGTACGGGTTCGTGTAGCTGGTGCTCTCGGTCGCCTTGGTCCAGACGAATCGCTTGCCCTGGCTCCACCAGTTGCCCCAGTTGACGTTGCCCTGGTAGCTGGCGACGTCCATGCCCGCGACGGTGGCCGCCACCTGGTTCGGCAGCGCGGCGGCGGGTTGCGGTTGCTGGGCGGCGGCTTTTGTCTCCGGGGTGGACTGATCCCCCTCGACTCGCCGGATCTGCGACCCCATGGCGTGATTGTTCGCCTGGATGTCGGTGTTGACGGCGTTGATCTCCCGCGCCGAAAGCGGGGAAGCCGCCGGGGCGGCCGTCGCCTCGGTCGAAGCGCCGAGCAGGAGCGCGACAACCGGGACGGTCAGAGCGGAAAGCAGCGCGGTGCGCCGCCCTCTTCGGGAAGTGGACATCGTCGATCCCTTCACAGATACCCTCGCGGAGGGCGGCTATGTGCAGGTAGCCGCCACGGGGGAGATTCTTGAGGACGAATCGTCGTTTGTCATCAAGTTCCGTGAAGATGAATGGGCGAGTGGGTGATTTTCATCGGGCGGTGATGACTAATTCGTGACAACGTCACGAATGTTCACCCGAATGCCAGATTGCGTAGCGCTGTCTGGGTTCCGTTGAGCCAGTTCTGGTCGCCGGGCAGGGTCCCGCTGTTCGAGAACTGCCAGATGGCGTGCTGTCCCCAGCCGGCCGGGAGCTCGCCGATGAAGGAGTTGTAGCGCGCGATCCAGAGTGGATTCCCTCCGAAAGAAGGGTTGTTTCCGGTGCAGCGTTTCCACCAACTGGTCGAGGTATAGATCGTCGGCAGCCGCCCGGTGCGGGCGCGATAGGTGTCGGAGAACGCGCGGACCCACGCGACCATCCCGTTCGCGTCCTTGCCGTAACACGTTTCGCCGTAGGGGTTGTATTCCATGTCGAGTGCGCCCGGAAGCGTCTTGCCGTCGGCCGACCATCCGCCGCCGTGCGCGAGGAAGTAGTTGGCCTGCGAGGCGCCGTCGGACACGTCCGGCCGCGCGAAGTGGTAGGCGCCGCGGACGATCCCGGCTTGGTAGGAACCGTTGTACTGCTGGGCGAACTGCCCGCTGACGAACCCGGTGCCCTCGGTCGCTTTCACGTACACGAACTTCGCGCCCGCTCCCGCCGCGGCGGGCCAGTCGACCGGGCCCTGGTGTCCGCTGACGTCGTGGCCGAGGTACTGGTCTTGCGCGGTGTACGAGATGTTCGGCGCTCCCAGAACGCCTTCGTGCTTCGCGATTTGCGAACCGGCGTAGTTGTCTGCGGCCCCGGCGTAGCTCGGCGCCGCCTCCGCCGTTTCGCACAGGGACGTGCCGGTGATCCCGGCGAAGAGAACCGCGCTCCAGCGCAGCAGCAGATGACGCTTCACCCAGGACTCCTCACCGGACGCGTGTACTCCTACTGCGTCACGATGCCCGGATGCGCGGGTTTCGGCGAATCATGATCACTCGGCAGTGTGGTCTGCCCAGGTCAGCGCCGTTCTTCGGCCAGCGCCTTCATCAGGTGCTCGGCCGGGACGACGGCGGTGATCAGGTCGTGCGGGTTGATCGCGAGCGGATGCCCGGCGAGCAGCCCGACGATGTCGCGGCCGAGCACCGCCCGGGCGTGCGGCCATTCGCGCGGCACGAGCGACTTCGACGTGTACGCCGGCACCATCACCCTGCCGTCGGCGTTGTGGAAGCCGATCACCGTGCGCTGCACCGGGGACAGGGCGTAGACCAGCAGCGTCGAATCGAGGATGACGCGCGGCAGGTCCTCGGCGGGCCGGTGTTCGGTCCGGACCATTTGCAGCAGCCGCTCGAGTTCGTTGCGCGGTTCGGGAAAACCGAGCGCCTTCGGCGAGGGCCGGTACCGGTCGTTGGGGTGGAAGTCCTCGACGACCTCTCCCGTCCCGTTCACCGGATACGCGCCGACGACCGCCCACGACGGCACCGGACCGCGGGCGTCGAAGGCCTCGTCGATGACATACAGCCAGCTGTTCGGGTTCGTCCGCGCGTTGGCCCGCATCTCGGGAGTGATCTCGGGTTTTCCTTGCGGGCCGCGGCGGGGATAAGCGTTCCGGCGCGCGCGTTTGCCCGCCGGGGTCCGGGAAACCATCCGATCTGCCTCGTCCCGCTGCGCCATCGCCGTCCCTCGGTGCCGGGTGCCTGAAACTCCGTCCGCGGCCACTCTACTGTTGTCGCATGGCCTCTTCGCGTTCGGTCGATCCCGCTCAGTTACGAGCGGCGGTGCTGGCCGTTTCGGACTGGTTGCGTGGTGCCGGACCGGATCCGGCGCGCACTGAGCTGGCCGCCGCGGTGCGCGCGACGCTGCGGACGCTCGCGCAGGACGCGCCAGGTCACACGGTCGAGGTCCGGGTGCCGCCGTACGCCGCGGTGCAGTGCATCGAAGGCCCGCGGCACACCCGCGGCACGCCCCCCAACGTCGTCGAGACCGACCCGCGGACCTGGCTCGAACTGGCCACCGGCCTCCTGGACTGGGACGACGCGCTCGGCGCCGCCCGGGTGTCCGCCTCGGGCAGCCGCGCGGACCTTTCGCACTGGCTTCCGGTCGTGCGGATCTGATTTTCCGAGGGCAATTGTTCTCTCAGGAGTGTCTTCTGAGGCACACACTCCGTAGAATCCCCTGAGCCGAGGCCTGTGCCACGCTGTCCGGGGCAGTGCCTTGCGTGTACTTTGGGTAGTCGGATTGCGATTCCCGAGATGAACGAGCGGCGATGGAAGGGCCCTGGTCATGAACGCGGTAGGCGTGTCCGCCGGCGAGCAGAGCCTCGGCCCGACAGCGCGCCGGATGATCCTCGGCTCGCAGCTTCGCCGGTTGCGCGAGGAAGCCGGGATCACGCGCCAGCAGGCCGGTTACAACATCCGCGGTTCGGAATCGAAGATCTCCCGGCTGGAACTCGGTCGCGTCGGCTTCAAGGAACGCGACGTCGCCGACCTGCTCACCATGTACGGAGTCTCCGACGAGGACGAGCGCAAAGCGTTCCTCGACATGGTCAAGCAGTCGAACGAGGCGGGCTGGTGGCGCAAGTTCGGGGAGACGGTGCCCGGCTGGTTCACCGATCTCGTCGGCCTTGAGGAAGCGGCGTCCCGCATCCAGATCTGGGAGCCGCTGTTCGTGTCGGGCCTGCTGCAGATCGAGCCCTACGCGCGAGCGATCTTCAGCCACGGCCGCCCGGAAATGGCCGACGAACGCGTCGACCAGCTGGTAGCCCTGCGCATGCGGCGGCAGAAGATGCTGGCCCGCCCGGACGCGCCGCGGATCTGGGCGGTGCTCGACGAATCGGTGCTGTACCGGCCGATCGGCGGGCCGAAGGTGTTCCGGCAGCAGCTGGAGTACCTGCTCGAGGTCACCACTCTGCCGCACGTTTCGGTGCAGATCCTGCCGTACTGCCGAAGCGGCTTGTCGGCGGAGCACGCGTTCTCGCTGCTGCGCTTCGCCGAGGCGGAACTGCCGAACATCGTCTACGTCGAGTACCTCACCGGCGCGCACTACCTGGACAAGCGCGACGAGATCGAGAAGTACGGCCGGGCACTGGACCTGCTCGCGGTCGACGCGGAGACCCCCGAACGCAGCCGGGCCCGCATCGCCAAGCGCAAGGCCGAGATCTAAGCCTTCCTTCTTATTGCCGCACCGAGGCACCGTCCCCGGTGAAATTCTCCCTGCCGGGAATTCCGCTCCGCCCGTCCGAGCTGTCGGGTAGCCGAATAGAGAACGCCTCACCGCATTCTCATCACCGAGCGTGCATAAGTCCGGAAACCAGCTTCCACTGACCCGGTCGCAGTCCTTCCTATCGTTGCTCCGGCCATCACGGTAAGTGTTCTTCATTCACCCGCTGCACCCGGAGGCGGCGAGTCACGAACGCGGTGCGTTATCAGAACGCCAATATCGTGACTTAAGGTAATAATTAGCCCGTTAGGGTAGTGCTCGAATCACCTATTTGGGAACTTCTACTGAACCGTGTCGTCACGCAGTGAGAAATTTGCAGAAAATTCTGCACGTGCATTTACCGCTGCATGCGCGCGTGCTAGCGTCGAAGTCACAGGCAGATGCACATGCAGATTCCTGAGCTTTTCATCGTCCTTCCCGGAAGGTGGCATCATGGCTGAGCGGTTCGAGAACGGTATTCCGGCCGACCGTCTGACCGGCGCACAGTGGCGCAAGGCGAGCTACAGCGGCGCGGTAGGCAACTGTGTCGAAGTGGCCCCGCTGACCTCGGGCGAGATCGCGATGCGGAACTCCCGTTTCCCGGAGGGTCCGGCGCTCGTCTACACGCGTGCGGAAATGGCCGCGTTCCTCGCCGGCGCGAAGGACGGCGAATTCGACGATGTCCTCGGCTGAGACCGACGTCGTAGGCTCTGCCTTCGACATCGAGCAGGGCTTGCAGCAGCTCATCGCCCGCGGCTACCAGTTCGTCCACCCGACGAACGGAGCAGGCGAAGTGCAGGCCGTGGTCGGAGTGCGAGTCCACGACAACGTGGTGGACGTCGTCCGCTTGAACGCGGAAGACGACGTCGAGGCCACGCGCCTCCCTGGCAGCGAGCAGAACATCTTCGCCCCCGCGTCCACGCTGTGGCGCTCGCGCGGCGAAGCAAGCCAGGTACTGGGCGAAGTGCTGGCCCTCCCCGAGCGCCAACCGGCCTCCACTGCCGTTTCCACCGCGAACGGCTGCTGGGTCCCAGGCCGAGGCGGCCGCTCGAAGTGGCTGGCCGCCCGCTGATTCACCTCTCGCTCCGCGCTGTTCCCCACCGGTGCCCCTGATTTCAGGCCCCGTACGAAGTGGCCCAATCCACTTCGTACGGGGCCTGGCTCATTTCTCTTCCCCGCCGTTCCCCTCACGGCCACCCTGTCTGCGTTCGCGGACGACCCCGCGCGCCGCCTCCGCCGACAACCGCAACTCGCACGCCCGCTGATCCATGCAGCCATCCCCGCCCTGCACCCCGGTACGAAGCCGCCCTCAGGCCGTCAGCGCACTCGGCTTCGGGGTGCCTGCCCGCCAACCCCGCGGCAACGTCGCCGTCAGGCGACGAGCCGAACATCCGCTCCAAACCGAGATCACCGCTCACAAAGAACTCCCCCGTAGTGGTCAGAACCACCCCGCAACCCGCCGCACCCCCTCATCCACCCCTTACACTTGGACTCGGCCCGCCCGCGTCTTCCTGGGAGCTCCTCGGTGGTTTCCGACCCCTCCGCCAGTACTGATCGACCCGAAGATCAACCCGAACCGGAACCCCGTGAGGAGTGCGGCGTCTTCGGCGTCTGGGCTCCCGGGGAAGAGGTCGCCAAGCTCACCTACTACGGCCTCTACGCCCTGCAGCACCGCGGGCAGGAGGCAGCGGGCATCTCCGTCTCGGACGGCTCGCAGATCGTCGTGTTCAAGGACCTCGGGCTCGTCAGCCAGGTCTTCGACGAGCAGGTCCTGCAGTCGCTGCAGGGGCACATCGCCGTCGGGCACTGCCGGTACTCCACGACCGGGGCCACGATCTGGGAGAACGCCCAGCCGATCTTCCGCACCACGGACACCGGCAGCGGCCTGTCCTTCGCGCACAACGGCAACCTGGTCAACACCGCCGAACTGCGCGATCGCACGGTCGCCGCGGGGCTGAAGCCGCACGCCGGGCTCACCGGGTCCTCCAGCGACTCCGACCTGGTCTGCGGGCTGCTCGCCGCGAACGCCGCGGACAAGGGCATCGAGGCCGCCGCGCTGGAACTGCTGCCGACCCTCAAGGGCGCGTTCTGCCTGGTCTTCGCCGACGAGAACACCCTCTACGCGGCGCGTGACCCGCACGGCGTGCACCCGCTGGTGCTCGGTCGGCTGGAGCGCGGCTGGGTCGTGGCGAGCGAGACCGCCGCGCTCGACATCTGCGGCGCGTCGTTCGTGCGCGAGGTCGAGCCGGGCGAGCTGATCGCCATCGACGCCGAGGGGCTGCGCTCCTCTCGCTTCGCGAACCCGGAGCCCAAGGGCTGCGTCTTCGAATACGTCTACCTCGCCCGTCCGGACACGTCGATCGCCGGCCGCAGCGTGCACGCCACGCGTGTCGAGATCGGCCGCAAGCTGGCCGCCGAGCACCCGGTCGACGCCGATCTCGTGATGCCGGTGCCGGAGTCCGGCACCCCGGCCGCGATCGGGTACGCGCAGGGCTCCGGCCTGCCGTACGGCACCGGCCTGGTCAAGAACGCCTACGTCGGGCGCACCTTCATCCAGCCGTCGCAGACCATCCGGCAACTCGGCATCCGGCTGAAGCTGAACCCGCTGCGCGACGTCATCCGCGGCAAGCGCCTGGTCGTGGTGGACGACTCGATCGTCCGCGGCAACACCCAGCGCGCGCTCGTGCGGATGCTGCGCGAGGCCGGTGCGCTCGAGGTGCACGTGCGGATCGCGTCGCCGCCGGTGCGGTGGCCGTGCTTCTACGGCATCGACTTCGCCTCGCGCGCCGAACTCGTCGCCAACGGCGTCGACCTCGACGGCATCCGCCGTTCGATCGGGGCCGATTCGCTCGGCTACATTTCGCTGGACGGCCTGGTCGCGGCGTCCGAACAGCCGAAGTCGCGGCTGTGCACGGCCTGCTTCTCCGGCGAGTACCCGATTCCGCTGCCCGAGGACGCGCTCATCGGCAAGCACCTGCTCGAGAGCATGGACGCCGCAGGTGGCGCGGCGACTCCCGTCAGCGCCGCCGGGTACGGTGCCGAAGACGCCGTCCGGCGTCCGTGAACCAAGCATGTCCAGTAGGGAGTCCGCTTCCGTGAGCGAGTCCACGAGCGCCACGTACGCAGCCGCCGGGGTCAGCATCGACGCCGGTGACCAGGCCGTCGAGCTGCTCAAGCCACACGCCGAGCGGGCGACAAGGCCCGAGGTGCGCGGCGGGGTCGGCGGGTTCGCCGGGCTCTTCTCGCTCAAGCTCGACAAGTGGAAAGAGCCGATTCTCGCGTCGTCGACCGACGGCGTCGGCACCAAGATCGCGGTCGCGCAGGCGCTCGACAAGCACGACACGGTCGGCATCGACCTGGTCGCGATGGTCGTCGACGATCTGGTCGTCACCGGGGCCGAGCCGCTGTTCCTCCAGGACTACATCGCGGTCGGCAAGGTCGTGCCGGAGAAGATCGCGGCGCTGGTCGGCGGCATCGCCGAGGGCTGTGTCCAGGCGGGCTGCGCGCTGCTCGGCGGCGAGACGGCCGAGCACCCCGGCCTGATGGGCGAGCACGACTACGACCTGTCGGCCACCGGCGTCGGCGCGGTCGAGGCGTCCGCGCTGCTGTCGCCGGAGAAGGTCCGTCCCGGCGACGTCGTCATCGCGATGGGCTCGTCCGGGCTGCACTCCAACGGCTACTCGCTGGCCAGGCACGTGCTGCTGGACATCGCGCGGATGCCGCTGGACGGGCACGTCGAGGAGTTCGGCCGCACCCTCGGCGAGGAACTGCTCGAGCCCACCAAGATCTACGCGAAGGACTGCCTCGCGCTGGTCGCCGAGACCGAGGTGCGCACGTTCGCGCACATCACCGGCGGCGGCCTCGAGGCCAACCTCGCGCGCGTGATGCCGCGCGGCCTCGTCGCCAAGCTCGAACGCGGCACGTGGACGCCGGCCCCGGTGTTCGCGCTGATCGGGCAGCGCGGCAAGGTCGAGCGCGCCGAGCTGGAGAAGACGTTCAACATGGGCGTCGGAATGGTCGCGATCGTGTCCGCCGAGGACGTCGACCGGGCGCTGGCGGTGCTCACCGCGCGGCACGTGCCCGCGTGGATCCTCGGCGACGTCCAGCCCGCCGAAGACCCGGACGGCCCGCGCGCGGTGCTGTCCGGCGACCACCCGCGGTTCTGAAAGCCGCTTGCCTCGTCTTGAGACACTGAGGACATGGCGGAGGACGTACGCGTCGGCGCCCGGTTCGTGATCCCGGGCGCCGAACTGCGCGAGCGGTTCTCCCGATCCTCGGGACCGGGCGGACAGGGCGTGAACACGACGGACTCGCGCGTCGAGCTGTCGTTCGACGTCGCGAGCTCCGCCGTGATCCCGCCTGCGCTGAAGGAACGCATCACGGCTCGCCTCGGCGCCCGGCTGGTCGGCGGGGTGTTGACCATCGCGGCCAGCGAATACCGCTCGCAGCTGATGAACCGCGACGCGGCACGGGAGCGGCTCGCCGAGGTATTGGCGAAGGCTTCCGCGCCGCCGCCGGCCAAACGGCGTCCCACCAAGCCTTCGCGAGGCTCGAAGGAACGCCGTCTGGCAGCGAAGAAACGCCGCAGCGACGTGAAGCGCGGCCGCGGCGGCCGGTACGACGACTAGCTCAGCGACAGGTGCACGCACTCGCCGGCAACGCGGTACCCAGCACGGCGATACACCGTTCCGATCCCCACATCGCCTGGCGTGAGGAACGCCGTGCGCGCACCGCGTTCGTGGGCGAGGCGCGTGAGGTGCGCGGTGATCGCCGCCGCGATGCCTTGGCCGCGGTGTTCGGCGGCCACGGCGATGCCGACGATTTCCGTCGCGCCGGACACGATGTCCAACGCGATTCCGCCGCCCACAATGGTTTCGCCGTGTTCGGCTAGAACGGTCAGGTAGTTGCGGTTGCGTTCGACATCGGCGTCCGACACATCGGGCGACTCGCCGAAAGCGACGTTCTGTACGGACCTCAGGCGGCGGAATTCGTCGTCGGACGACGGTTCGCGCAGCTGAATGTGTTCTGGCGCATCACAATCGACGAGGTCTTCGGTGCCGCAGGTCATCACCGGCACTCGTCGTTCCAACGTGAACTCGGCGGCGACGAGGGCTGCCTCGACGTCAGGGGCGGCGTCGGTGAAGAACTCCAGCCGGGGCAGGAGATCTCGTTGCCGGTAAGCGGAAATCAGGAGAGCGATCTCGGCGGGCGAGGGCTTCGCGCCGTCGTCGGGGATGGCGTAGTTCTCCATCGGATGAGCGCTGTCCTTGGCGAAAGTCGCCAGGAACGGGCCGATTCGCTCGGTGTCGCGGCCGATCGGTGCGGTCGCGCGGACGTATGCCTGAAGGGCGGACATCTCTGGTGGAAGCCTTTCGAGAAGAAGGAAGGGCAGCACGAAATCGGCAACCCCACGCCGGGCGCGCAGGCCGAACAGCTCAGGCCAAGCGGCCGGGGTGGGCCGTGGCGGAGCACATAGGCATTCCTTCGTCCGAAACGAACTTCCCGCTCATCCTCTCAGGCCGGGCAACCGAATTAACGGCTCAGCGCGGCGCGGGCCTGGTCCACGATCCGGGCCAGGTGCACGCCGCGGCGGACGTCGCAGGGATGCGTGGTCGTTCCGCACGACACCATCGCGGCGAAATCGTCCAGCAGCGCGGTGTACGCGTCGTTCGCCGTGCCGGTGCGGCCGAGGGTGCGGAGGCCGTGTTCGCCGAAGACCGAGTACTCGACCACCGTCGGCTGCACCGGCAGGCGCAGGCTGAGCGTCGCAGTGCTCGTGATGCCGCCTTCGTGTTCAAGCAGCAGTTGCCACAGGTCCTCGGGCCCGCGGTGCGCGGCGAGGACGTCGGTGATCGGGCCGAGGGCGGCGTCGAGCAGGTCGAACGCGTGCGGGCCGATGTCGGCGAGCGCGCCGCCCGCCGGATCCTGCCGCCAGGCTGAGGTCGCGTACTTGCCAGCGAGCAGGGCACCGGACAGCCACTGCACGCTGCCGCCGCGCCAGCCGCCAGCAGCGGTGACGCCGTCCAGCCAGTCGCGCGTCTGCTGGGCGAACCGCAGCGTCAACATCACCAGCGACGCGACGCCAGCGGACGTCACGGCGTCGGCGAGACGCTGCGCCGAGGCGAGGTCGGGGGCGATCGGCTTCTCCAGGATCAGGTGCTTGCCCGCCTCCGCGGCCCGGGTCGCCAGCTCGGCCTGCACAGTCGGCGGCACGGCGAACGCGAGTGCGTCGACCTGCTCGAACAGCTCGTCCAGGTCGCTGGTGGGGACGGCGTCGTAGGCCTGCGCGAGCGCGGTGGCGGCTTCCGGCCGTCGGCTCCACACAGCACTGAGCACGGTCCCTGGATGATCCGCGAGGCCGGGAGCGTGCACCGTGGTGGCCCACGGTCCGGTTCCAACGAGGCCGACGCGCAGCTGGTCCTGTCCCACGCCCGGAAGTGTAGGTGTGGCCGCGGTCGCTACCGGCGGGGCCTGCGGTGCGTTAACGTCGACAAGTTCTTCGCCACGAACGGGGGAAGCCGGTGAGAATCCGGCGCTGGCCCGCAACCGTGAGCGGCCCCGGAGGGACCGCGAGCCGGATCGCCCGTCGTGGTCCGATCGATGCGAGGTACATCTGACATGCGGTTCGTGCACGCGCGGCACTGGGGGCGAGTCCTCGCCGGCTGCGCTCTTCTCGTCGCTACCGGCCTCGGCGGTGCTTCTTCCGCCTCGGCCACCACGCCCGGCAAGGGCACCGACGGCTACTGCCAGGACGACAACGGCGTCACGGTGATCGTCGACTTCCAGGGGCTTGGCGGTGAAACCCTCATCCGGTGCGCGCCCGGCAAACAGGAAAACGGCGTCACCGCCCTGCAAAACGCTGGGTTCGAACTCACTGGCGCGGGCAAATACGGCCTGGCCGTGATGTGCAAGATCGAGAACAAGCCTGCCGACCAGACTTGCACCGGGATGCCGCCGGAGAAGGCGTCGTGGAGCTTCTGGACCGCCACCAACGGCGGCAAATGGGAGTCGGCGCAGGTCGGCGCGCAGAGCTGGAAGCCGCCCGCCGGGGCGTTCGAGGGCTGGTCGTTCGCGATCGGCAAGTCCTACACCGAGTATCCGCCGCCGCGCACCGAGCCGGTGCGCAAGGCCAGCGCGCCCGCCGCGGCTCCGGAGTCCACTTCGGACAGTGGATTCCCGTGGGGCCTGGTGATCGGCATCGTGGTCGTCGTGCTGCTCGTGGTGGCTGGGACGGTCGTCGCGGTGCGCCGCAGGCGTGCTGCGGAGTAGTCCGCGAGCGCTCCATCCCGGCGCGTGGTGGGTGTGGGCGCTCGCGCTCGCCGTCGCCGCGAGCCGGACCACGAATCCAGTTCTGCTCGCCTTGGTGATCGCGGTGGCCGGGTTCGTCGTGGTGCTCCGCCGCGGCGACGCGCCGTGGGCTCTGGCGTTCCGGATGTACGCCTGGATCGCCGCGGTGATCCTGGCCTCCCGCGTACTGTTCCGGATCCTGATCGGCGGCGAGGACGGCGGCCACATCCTGTTCACGCTGCCGACCATCCCGCTCCCGAGCGTCGCGGCCGGCATTCAGCTGCTCGGCCCCACTTCGGCCGAGGAACTGCTCGGCGGGCTGTATGACGGGCTCCGGCTGGCGACGATCGTGCTCTGCGTTGGTGCCGCGAATGCGCTGGCGAACCCGAAACGCCTGCTCAAAGCCGTACCCGGGGCGCTGTATGAGGTAGGGACGGCAGTTACCGTCGCGCTGTCCGTGGCTCCGCAGTTGGTCGAGAGCGTGCAGCGGGTGCGTCGCGCGCGTCGGCTGCGCTCCGGGAAGACGCGCGGCCTGCGCTTCGTGAAGGGGATTTTCGTGCCGGTGCTCGCCGACGCCATGGACCGGTCGCTGCAACTCGCGGCGGCCATGGATTCCCGCGGCTACGGACGGCGCAGCTACCTCTCGCCGCGCGTCCGGATGCTGATCGCGACCTGCGTGCTGGCCGGTTTGGTCGGCGTCGCGGTTGGGGTTTACGGCGTGCTCGACGGGTCCGCGTCGTGGCTCGGCGTGCCGATGCTCATCGCCGGTCTGGTGCTGGCCGTCGCCGGATTCGTGCTGGGCGGACGGCAGATCCGCCGCACGACCTACCGGCCCGATCCGTGGCGGCTGCCGGAGACGTTGGTCGTGCTGTGCGGCGTCGCGACCGCGGTGCTCGTGCTGCTCGCCGACCCGGTTTCGCTCACCACCCCGGCCAGCCCGCTGACCTGGCCGGAGCTGCCGCCGTTGCCGGCCGTCGCGGTGCTGATCAGTGTGCTGCCCGCTTGGTTCGCGCCGCGTCCGGCGCTGGTGTCGGAGGTCGCCCGATGATCGAGTTTTCACACGTCAGCGTCACTTACGACGGGGCGGACCGGCCAGTGCTCCGCGACGTCGACGGCACGATCGAAGAGGGCGAACTCTGCCTCGTCGCCGGACGCACCGGTGTCGGCAAGTCGACATTGCTCGGTGCGATCAACGGCCTGGTCCCGCATTTCACCGGCGGCACGCTGGCCGGCCGTGTCAAGGTCGGCGGCCTCGACACCGCGACGCATCCGCCGCGCGAACTGGCGTCGGTCGTCGGGGTGGTCGGACAGGATCCGCTGGCCGGATTCGTCACCGACACCGTCGAGGAGGAACTCGCGTACGCGATGGAGCAGCTCGCCGTCGCGCCAGACGTGATGCGCAAGCGCGTTGAGGAAACCCTTGACCTGCTGGGCATCGCCGAACTTCGCGACCGTCCACTTCGGACGCTCTCCGGCGGTCAGCAGCAACGCGTCGCGATCGGCGCGGTGCTCACGCCGCACCCGAACGTGCTGGTGCTGGACGAACCGACGTCGGCGCTCGACCCGACCGCGGCCGAGGAGGTCCTGGCCGCGATCACCCGCCTGGTGCACGACCTGGGCACGACTGTCGTCGTCGCCGAGCACCGAATGGAACGCGTCGCGCAGTACGCGGACCGCCTGCTCTACCTGCCCGGCGACGGCACCGTCGTCTCCGGGCCGCCCTCGGAGGTTTTCGCCGAGACCGATGTCGCCCCGCCGATCGTGGAGTTGGGCCGCCTCGCGGGCTGGTCGCCGCTGCCGCTCTCGGTCCGCGATGCCCGCCGTCTCGCCCGTCCGCTCCGAGAACGCCTCGCCGAGCGACGACCCGCTCAAGCAGCGCAAAGCTCTGGCGAAGCGGTCCTCAGTGCGCGCGGCGTGCGGGTCCGGTACGGCGGCGTGAACGCGGTGCGGGGCGTTGACCTGCGGCTCGACCGCGGCGAGGTCGTCGCGCTGATGGGCCGGAACGGCTCCGGCAAATCCTCGCTGCTGTGGGCGTTGCAGGGCAGCGGGCCCCGCTCCGAAGGCATAGTCGACGTCCTCGGCGCGGACCCGAAGACGCTCCGGTCGCGGGCCGCCCGCACGCGCGTCGGGCTGGTCCCGCAAACCCCGTCTGACCTGCTGTATCTCGATTCGGTCGGGGCGGAATGCCGCCAGGCCGACGTCGAATCCGGTGTCGCCGCGGGCACTGCCCGGAAGCTGCTCGACCGGCTCGTGCCCGGTATCAAAGACGACACCAACCCGCGCGACCTCTCCGAAGGCCAGCGGCTCGCCTTGGTCCTGGCCGTGCAGTTGGCCGCCGCCCCGCCGGTCGTGCTGTTGGACGAGCCGACCCGCGGTCTGGACTACCCGGCGAAACGGCACTTCGCGACCATCCTCGCCGACCTGGCCGCCGACGGGCACGCGGTGCTGCTGGCCACCCACGACGTCGAGTTCGTCGCCTCCGCCGCGCACCGCGTCGTGGTCCTGGCGGAGGGCGAGGTGGTCGCCGACGGCCCGACCGCGGACGTCGTCGTGGCCTCGCCCGCCTTCGCGCCGCAGGTGGCGAAGATCCTCGCGCCGGAGCCGTGGCTGACCGTGGACGCGGTGGCGAAGGCGCTGGCGTGACCGATTTCCTGGGGCCAGCCGTCCGCATCCGGCACCGCACAGCGCTGGTGCTGACGACGGCCGTCGTGGTCGGGCTGGCGATGTTCTGCTGGCCGCTGCTGGCCCGCAGCACCGTCGGCACCTCTGCGCACGTCACCGACGCGCCGTTCGTTTTCCTCGTGACGCTGCCGGTGCTGATCCTGATCGTGCTGGCCGAACTGTCCAGCGGCGGACTCGACGCGAAGGCGCTCGCGCTGCTCGGCGTGCTGTCCGCGGTGAACGCCGCGCTGCGTCCGCTCGGCGCGGGCACCGGCGGGATCGAGCTGGTCTTCTTTCTGCTCGTGCTGGCCGGACGGGTCTTCGGACCGGGCTTCGGATTCGTTCTCGGCTCGACGTCGCTGTTCGCGTCCGCGCTGCTCACCGGCGGCGTCGGGCCGTGGCTGCCGTTCCAGATGCTGGCCTCGTCGCTGGTCGGCCTTGGCGCCGGGCTGCTGCCGCGCCGGGTGAAGGGCCGGTGGGAGATCGCGCTGCTGGCGCTCTACGGAGTGGTCGCCGCCTACTTCTACGGCCTCGCGATGAGCCTGTTCACCTGGCCGTTCCTGGCGAGCCACACCGCGCTGGACTTCGTCCCGGGCGGCCCGCTCGGCGAGAACCTGCACCGGTTCCTGGTCTTCACCGTGCTGACGTCCACTTTGGGCTGGGACACCGGCCGCGCGCTCACGAACCTGGTCGCGATCCTCGTGCTGGGCCCGGCGATCCTGACGGTGCTGCGCCGGGCCGCACGACGAGCGGCATTCAGCTGACCGACTGGCCGACCTTGTCCAGCACCTCGACGAACTGGGCCATCGCGGCCGCGTTCGGGAAGTGCGAGGTGTCGATGTCGTGCACCTCGAACTGCGTGCCGGGCGTGCGCGCGTCGGCCTCGGCGATCATCCGGTCCTGCAGGGCGAGCGGCACCAGACGGTCTTGGAGATGCCGGACGTAGTACCGCGGGACGCGCCCCCACCGCTCCGGCGTGCCGCGCGAGTCGGTCGAGCTGCGGCCGATGATGTCGTCCGGAGCCATCGCGTTGAGCAGGGCGTAGAACTCGCCGTCGGTAGCGTCCGCGCAGAGTGCCGCTTTCGCCGCCGTCAACGCCTCCGCCGACGAAGATCGCCAGTTGAACCGCATCGCGCCGATCACCGCCGGGTCGGCCGCGATGAACCCGAGCATCGCTCCGACCTGCGACGACGCGGCTTCTGGCGTGGCCAGGTATTCCTCCGGCGTCGGCAGTTCGACGCAGCAGAACGCGGCGTCGTAGACCAGCGCCGACACTAGCTCCGGGACCTCTTCGGCGACGAGCGTGGCCAGCGCGCCGCCGATGCTCGACCCGACCAGCACGACCGGACCGAGCTCGGCGGCCCGGCGGACGACGTCCACAGTGGTCGCGACCTGATCCGCCACGGTGACCCCAGCCAACGCCGACGGCTCAGTGGCGAACGCGTCGAGATCCTGCGGGGCCTGGTACGACAGGCGGAACTGCTGCTCCGGCTGCGGCACTCCCACCCCGCGATACCCGCGCAGCACGAGTTCCGGCGGGGCGGCGGACACGCCGTTGGCGCCGGCGGCGAAGACGAACGTCGAAGTCATGCCGCACAGTCAAGCGATCCGCCTCGCCGCGCACAGCGGGGGAAAGTTGATCAGACCCGCAACTAAAGTCAGGAGTACGAGTAGAAGCCGCGGCCGGTCTTCTTGCCGAGCAGTCCGGCGTCGACCATGCGCAGCAACAGCGGCGGCGACGAGTACAGCGGCTCCTTGAACTCCGCGTACATCGAATCCGCGATGGCCTTGATGGTGTCGAGGCCGATCAGGTCGGACAGCCGCAGCGGACCCATCGGATGCGCCGTGCCCAGCTCCATGCCGCGGTCGATGTCCTCGGCCGAGGCGAAGCCTGATTCGATCATCCGGATCGCCGACAGCAGATACGGCACCAGCAGCGAGTTCACGATGAACCCGGCCCGGTCCTGCGACCGGATCACCGTCTTGCCCAGCGCGCCGGTGGCGTGCTCCTCGGCCCGGCGGGCGGTCTCCTCGCTGGTCAGCAGCGACGGCACCAGTTCCACCAGCGGCAGCACCGGCACCGGGTTGAAGAAGTGGATGCCGACGACCTGCTGCGGACGGCCGGTGGCCATGCCGAGCTTCATGATCGGGATCGACGACGTGTTGGACGCGAACACCGCGTCCTCGCGCTCGACGATCTTGTCCAGTGCCCGGAACACGTCGACCTTGGCCTGCTCCTGTTCCAGGATGGCCTCGACGACGAGATCGCGGTCAGCGAACTCGGCGATGTCCGTGGTGAAGCGCAGCCGCCCGAGCGCCGCCTCGGCGTCCTCGGCGGCCAGCTTGCCGTTGCGGACGCCGCGTTGCAGCGACTTCTCGATGCGCGCCTTGCCCGCGTCGAGGGCGGGCTGGTTCACCTCGGTGACCAGCACGTCCAACCCGGACCTGGCGTGCACCTCGGCGATGCCGGAGCCCATCAGCCCGGCCCCGACCACACCTACTCGTGCGATGTCGCTCACCCGTCCAACTCCTTCGTCACCTCACCGGCAGTGCCGAGAAAACGGGCAGCACACAACGCACGAGGGCGTCTCGGACCTAGGTCCGATTCCGCCCTCGCGTGTCGTGTGCCTGCGTCAACGGCGGTACTCGTCGTACCCGTCGTCGTACGGGTCCTCGTACCGCTTGTCGTCCTCGTGGTTGTCCGAGGAACTACTCGACAGCTCGCGCTGCAAAGCATCGAAGTCGGTTTCGTGGGAGCTGTATTTGAGCTCGCGCGCCACCTTCGTCTGCTTGGCCTTAGCCCGGCCGCGCCCCATGGCTCGACCCCCTCGCACAGGGGCGGGGCGGCCGGGGGAATCGGCGGCCCCGCATCGTCTCGACAGTTCTTTCCTGCTGACACCGTACCGTGTCCCGGGGGTTGGATGCGACGTGGCACGGTGTGCTCGTCGCGACAGTGTCCGCCGGACGCCGGTTACCGGCACGTCGATGCCGATCGGCGCTGGTCGGCGTGCCACGATGCTCGGGTGCTCCGACCCTTCGTGGCCTATCTGCGGGTGTACGAACCTCTGCGCGCGCTGGGCGATCCGCCCGCGCAACAGCTGGTCGAGGCCGTTTCCGCGGGCGGGCTCAGCCGGATCGGGATCGGCGAACGCGAACAGCAGATGTGGCTCAAGTCACAGGCGGCCGCGCCGGTGCGGCTGCTGCCCGCGCAGCTGCGCGACGGACGGCCCTCGCCGAGTCTCGTCACCGACGTGCTCGTGCTCGACCCGGCCGAGGTCCCCGCCGGACACTCGGCCGAAGGCCCGTTCGCGTGCCCGCTCGAACTGCGCGCCCGCTCCGCCGCGGCGTTGAGCACCTTCCTCGCCGACGCCGAGCCCGCGTTGCGGATCGCGGTCCTCGACGCGGGCGGCGTCACCGCGGACAAGGCCCGCGCGCAGACCAAGGCCGCGATGACCGACCTCACCGCCACCGCCGCGCACACCCTCACCACCACCTGGACTGTCCCGCTGCCCTGGTTCTCGCTGGTCGATCCGGACGAACGCAAGCTCGTGCTCGGCAGCGGCCCGGCCGACCCCGCGCGGGAGGCGTCCTGGCGCACGCCGATGTCAGCCGCGCTCCGGCGGGCGTCCGAGGCGGGCGAGCTGATCGAGACGACCTTCGGCGACTCCGGTCCCGGCCGGGTGCTCTCGCAGACCCGGCAGTGGCTGGAGAGCTTCGACCCGGACTCGGTCGTCGAACTGGACTACGGCGGGCTCGTGCAGCTGTTCGCCGACTCGCTGCTCGACGCCGACTCCACCGCGGAGGAGGTCCACGACATCCTCGACGCACTGCGCACCGGGAACGTCGAAGAGCTGGCCGAGCTGTTTTCGCAGCTGCGCGAGTTCTGGGGCGACCTCGCGGCTAAGGAACACTCCAACTGACCCGCAGCTCGCCCTGGGGCTTGCCGCCGCCGAGAACCGGCGGGTGAGCCAGGTCGGACAGCTCTTCCGGTGTCTCGATGCCCAGGTGCGCGAGCACGGCCATGGCCAGCGGAGCCAAGGCCCGCTTGTTGCCGTCCGCGATCTTGATCGCGCACGCGGTGCCGTCGCCCAGCGTGAACGCCAGGACACCTTCCGCGCCGCTCTTCGACAGCAATCCCGGCACGCCCTGCATCAGCCGGGTGTCTTCCCGGTCGGTGCCCGCGACCAGCCAGGGGTGGGCCCGCATCGCGTCGGCCACCCGGCGCTCGTCGGTGCCCGGCTCGGCCTGAACGAGCCTGCCGAACGACCGCGCGAGGCCGGTCGGCGAGAACGCGAACAGCGGCGCGCCGCACCCGTCGACCCCGACCGCGGCGATGGATTCGCCGGTCAGCTCCTCGACCGTCTTCGCCAGCTGGACCTGCAACGGGTGGTCCGGCAGCTGGTAGCCCTCGGTCGGCCAGTCGTTCGCGACGCACGTGGCGAGCATCGCGGCGTGCTTGCCCGAGCAGTTCATGGTGATCTTCCGCGGCTCGTCGGCCGCACGTCGGGCGTCCTCGCCGATCGGCAGTTCGGCCGGGCAGGCCAGCGCGGCCGGGTCGAGCCCGGCGCCGGACAGCATCGTGGCGACGCGCTCGACATGTCCGGTTTCGCCGGAATGCGAGGCACAGCCCAGCGCCAGGTCCGCGCCGTCGTAGCCGAGCCCGGCCCGGAGCATCCCGACGCCTTGCAGCGGCTTGTTCGCCGACCGGGGGAAGAACGGGCTGGTCACGTCGCCCGCGGAGAACTGGACGGAGCCGTCGGGCGCGGTGACGACAAGACATCCGTGGTGGACGCTCTCGACGAACCCATTCCGGACGACCTCGACGAGGATCGGCTGGCCGGTCATTCCTCGACGCGCCCCAGTTCGCTGTCCAGCAGTTGGTCCACAGTGGCCGCTCCGCTGCTGTAGCGCGCGGCGATCTCGGCGTTGAGCGTGTCCATCACGCCCTGGACCTGGCGGCGAAAGGAGGACACGGAGGCTTCCTCGGCCGCGTACGTGTCCAGCGCGGCGGCGAGCTTGTCGTCGGTGAGCGAGCCGACGTCGGTGAGCCCGGTGTCGCCGATCAGCGCCTCCGCGTGCCTGCGGTGCTCGCCCGCGCGGGACGGTTCGAGTTGCTGGTGGCGGCCGGAACCGGCGGCCGGGCCGAGCGCGTTGTCGGCGAGGATGGACGCGAGCCGGTCGACAATGCTGCTTTCCCCGCCGGACGAGCGGCGCTCCTGTTCGGCGCGCACGATGTCGATGCGGGCGTGCAGGAGCCGGCGCAGGTAGGACAGGTCTGTCTCTTCCTGCGCGGCCTCGTCGCGCCGCTCGCGCAGCACCGGGAGCGGCAAGTCGCCTAATCCGGTGAGATATCCCGGGCCGAGGACGCGGTCGATCCGTCGCCGCCCGCCGGGACGCACTTCGATCACGGGCACATCCTGCTCCACATTCGGCGACGACGCTACCGTCGAGTTCACTTCAGCCCCGCAGTCTCTGCGCCGCTTCCCGTCCGGGCGCCGCGTGCTCGCCCGGCACCGAGTCCGGATCGACAGTGGCCTGGACCACTCGGTCCTCGTCGCCTGCCAGCAGCTCCGCCCCGCCCGGAACCGAGCGTTTGACCAGCGCGAGCGCGATCGGCCCGAGTTCGTGGTGCTGCGCGACCGTGCCGATCCGGCCGACCACGCGCTCGCCGAGCTTCACCGGATCGCCGGTCTCCGGCGTGATCTCCGGCGAACCGTCGAGGTGCAGCAGCGCCAGATACCGCGGCGGGCGGCCGACGTTGTGCACCTTCGAGACGGTTTCCTGGCCGCGGTAGCAGCCCTTCGCGACGTGCGCGGCCGAGCCGATCCAGCCGACCTCGTGCGGGATCGTCCGTTCGTCGGTGTCGACGCCGAGCCGCGGATGCCGCGATTCCACGCGCAGCGCGTCGAAGGTCCACGAACCAGCCGGACGCGCCCCCGCGTCGGTGAGCCGTTGCCACCATTGAGTGAGCTGCGCGCGCGGCACCACGAGATCCGCGCCCGCTCGCGTCGGCCACGGCATCCGCCGGGCGAAACCGCCTTCGGGCAACGCGGCCACCGAATACGGCTCGGTGCCGAGTTCGACGCCGAGCACGCTGTCGGTCTCCGGGCCGAGCACCGAAAGAACGGCCAGTTCTTCGGTCGCGTCGCGAATCTCGACCTTGGACCAGAACTTCATCGCTTCGAGGTACTCGCGCAGGGTTTGCTTGCCGCCCTTGGGCAACGCGCTCGTCACGAGCGGGCCGGGGTCGCTGTCGAGGTACACCGTCTCGCCGGTGTGCGCGAGCACGAAATGGGTGTCGACGTGGCCTTGGCTGTCGAGGACGAGCGCTTCGGTGCCGGTGTTCGCGGCGAGTTCGGTGACGTGTTGCGAGATCACCAAATGCAGCCAGGACAAGCGTTCCTCGCCGGTGACGGCGAGGATTTCTCGGTGCGAGCGGTCGATGACGACCACTCCTCGGGCGGCGGTGCGCTGCTCGGCGAACGGATCGCCCCAGTGCCACGGAACTCCGGCTTCCGGATGGCCCTCGGGCGCGGCGACCGCGCGGGGGATTTCGAGCAGCGGCGAGCTGTACGGCATAGCTCTAAGGGTAAGTGAGTACCTTGAGGGGATGCGCGTTCTCGCCTTCCTAGACGGTTCACTGGCCGACCCCGAAGCCGCTCACCTCCGGGTGGACGACCTCGGCCTGCTGCGCGGAGACGGGGTGTTCGAAACGATCCTCGTAGCAGTGAAAAAGCCGCGGGAAATGCGTCCGCACCTCGACCGGCTCGCCCGTTCCGCGGCGATGCTGGACCTGCCCGCCCCGGACCTCGACGGCTTCGCCCGAGCCGCGCAGGCAGTCGTCGACGCGTGGCGGGGCGGCCCGGAGATTGCCTTGAAACTCGTGTACACGCGGGGTGTCGACGGCGATCCGGAAGGCAAGCCGACGGCGTTCGCGATGGGCCTGGAGGTCGACGAGAAGGTCCTGCGGGCGCGCACCGAAGGTGTTTCCGTGGTGACCCTGGAACGCGGTTTCGGCCCCGAACTCGCCGAGCGCGCCCCGTGGCTTTTGCTCGGCGCGAAAACGGTTTCCTACGCGATGAACATGGCCGCCCTGCGCGAGGCGACCCGTCGCGGAGCTCAAGATGTGATCTTCACCGCTACCGACGATTCGGTCCTCGAAGGACCGACGTCGACGGTCGTGCTGGCGAAGGAGCGGACGCTCTACACCCCGCCGGCCACTGTTGGCATCCTGCCAGGAACGACTCAGTACGCGTTGTTCCGCGGCGCGGAGAAGGCGGGCTGGTCGGTGAAGGTGGAGCCGCTTTCGGTGGTGGACTTGCTGGACGGGGACGGCGTTTTTCTTACGTCGTCGGTCCGGAAGGTGACCCGGGTGCACACGCTGAACGGCACGCAGCTGCCGGATTCGACGGCGCTGCACGAGGAGCTGGTGGCGGCTTACGAGAGCGAGTACTGAGCGTCTCGTGAGTGTTGGTGCCGGTTCTCACCGGCATGAACACTCACGACCCGCTGATCAGCACCACCGACGGCGTGACCCCTTCCGCCCGGTAAGCGCTGATCTTGTGGTGCCCGTCCACCAGCAACGGCCGCGTACCGGACAAAACCACCGCCACCGGCCGGTGTCCCGACCGGATCGCCGTGCGGTAGTACGCGACCCGGGCATCGTCGTCGTCCGGCCAGTCGCTCGCCGGGATCAGATCCACCGCCTCGAACCGCTGCGGGCCGCTGACCCGGTACTGGCCGTCGACGAGCAACGCCAGCAGCTCGCGCAGGGTTTCCGCCAGCGGGAGGCGTAGCTGACCGGTCGCGAGCGCGATGCGCAGCGACTGCGGCAGCTCCGCCCGTCCTCCGGTGTTCAGCTCCAGGAAACCCGCGCCGCCGGTGATCGTTACCCGTTCCACGCTCAGAAGGACGCGTGGAACCGCACCAAGGTTCCGGGGCGTGCTTGAGCGAGTGCTCCGAGTGACCCCCGTCTCACGACCGCGATCACCGGATAACCGCCCGTGGTCGGGTGATCGGCGAGGAAGACCAGCGGCAATCCGTTCGGCGGGACCTGAATCGCGCCAGTGAGCACGCCTTCGCTCGGTAACTCCGAAGTGGACACTCGACGTAATGGCGGCCCGTCAAGGCGGACCCCCACTCGGTTGGATTCCGCGGTGACTGTCCACTGTGCGTTGAGCGAGGCCCGCGCGTCGGCGAACCAATCGTCGCGAGGGCCGAGCAAAACCGGCACTGCCAGCTGGGGCGGCGCGGACGAGGCGGTGACCACGTCGGCACCGGACGGAACACCGGTGACGGGGCCGAGGGGGACGCTCGCGCCAGCTTCCAGCGGCGAGGGGCCGAGTCCGGACAGGACGTCGGTCGATCGGCTCCCCAAGACGGGTGGCACCGCGATGCCGCCGGACACCGCCAGGTAGCAGCGCAGTCCGGTGGCGGGTCGGCCGATTGTCAGTTTTTGGCTTGGCCGCAACGGAATCGGCGTGTGCGAGCCGGTTTCCCTTCCGTCCACGGACACCGCGACCGGCGGTCCGGTCACCGCCGCGGTGCACGAAACCACGGCCCGGACGGTGAGCCCGCCCAGCACGGTTTCGATCCCGGCGGCGTCCTCGGGATTGCCGACCAGCCGGTTGCCGAGTCGCAGTGCCGCGACGTCAAGAGCACCCGACGGTGGGACGCCCAGATGTGCGTAGCCGGGACGGCCGAGGTCTTGCACCAAAGCCAGCGAACCGGGCGAGACGATCTCCAGCGCGCGCATCAAACGCTCCGGAACCGCACGCGGAGACCGGGCGTGAACAACGCCGGTTGCGCGGCGGAAGGCTCGAAGAGCGTCACCTCGGTGTGCCCGATCAACCGCCAGCCGCCAGGGGATTCCCGCGGATAGACGCCGGTGTACTCGTCGGCGATGGCCACCGACCCGGCGGGGACGCGAGTGCGTGGCGAACTGAGCCGCGACTGCTGGAGTTCGGCGGGAAGCCCGGCGAGATAACCGAAACCGGGCGCGAAACCAGTGAACGCGACCGTGTAGACCGCACGAGTATGGAGAGCGACGACCTCGGCCACGCTGAGCCCCGCGTCCTCAGCGACCAGGGAAAGGTCTTCGCCGGAGTACCGGACGTCCAAAACGACTTCGCGGGCATCCCCGGCAGGCGGATGATCCAGATCGGCCGAAGCCAGCAAGGAACGCGCAGCTTCCAGAGCGCTCGTGGACGCGACCACCAGCAGGGTGCGGGCCCCGGGAACGATCTCCGTGACGCCGTCGAGCGCGGCTTCGGTGAGGGTCGCCCTTGCCGCGCTCATCTCCTCGAGCGAGGCGCAGTCGAGCAGGGCGGCGTGTTCGCCGTACCGCCGCCAGCGCACGGCGTCTCCCGGAGCCTCAGCCCACCACGCGGCGCAGCAGCGCGGAGGCGTGCGGCTGCATTTCCTGTCCGACCATCGCGCGTTCCTCGACGTACCCGAGGTCGCCGTTCACCAGGCCGTACAGCCGCTGCGCACCGGTGACCTCCTTGGCCGTCGCGGTGCGGATGACCGCGTCGGTGCCGAGTTCCCAGGCCGTCTGGCTGCGCGGTTTGCCGTAGTACAGCTCGACGATGCCGGAGCTGTGCGTGAGCAGCAGTTCCAGGGTGTCGTCCTCCTGCGGCCGCCAGAACCCGGTTTCGCGGGCGGCGGGCCGCAGCACGCTGCCGTCCTCGTTCAGCAGCCACGAGCGCGCCTCGTGGAACAGGAACGGGCGGCCGTCGTGGGAGACGGTCAGCTGCTGGGCGAACTTGATCGGCCCGTCGATCGTTGGGTAGTCGATCTCGCCCTCGCCGCGCCAGACGCCGACGAGCGGCAGCAGGGCGAGGCACGCGTCGTTCAGGTTCGGGCCCTCGCGCAGGTTCGCCGTGTCGTTCGGGATCGGCAGGTCGTCCCACAACGGCAGGTTGCGGTCGCGCGTGCTGGCGGCCCGCTCCTCGGCTGCTGCGATGGCTTCGTCGCCACTCGTCATGCTGATCAGCGCTGGTCGGCGTACAGCCGGTAGACGACGTAGACCGCGAACCACACGGTGGCGATGCCCGCGATGATCAACAGGGTCGTAAACAAGGTCTCCACAGCGAGGACAATAGTCCGCCCCGGCTCATCTAGCGCTGCGCAGGGTCGCGGCGGTGAGGACGGTCACCGCCAGCAGCGCCGCGCCGGCCACCGCCATCGCGGTCTGGAGCCCGGTCGTCAGCGTGCTCCCGTGATCGAGAAGCGCTCCGAGCGCGGCCACGCCGAGCGCCATCCCGACCTGGCGCGCGGCGTTCACCGTGCCCGCCGCGGTGCCCGTGCGCTGCGCCGGGAGCCCGGCGAGACCGACGATGTTCGTCGGGGTGATGCTCAAGCCGAGCCCGACGCCGGACAGCGTCAGCGGCACGCTGAGCAGCCAATCCGGGCTCGCCGGGTCGACCAGCAGGAAGGCGGAACTCCCCGCCGCGGTGATGGCGAGACCGATCGGCAGCACGCGTTCCGCGGTGAACCGGCCGGCCAGCCGTCCGGAGAAGAACGCGAGAACGGCGTTGGCGACCACGTACGGCAGCATCTGCACCCCTGTCGTCGAGGCGGTGCTGCCCCAGGCCTGCTGCAGGTACACGGCGATCAGCACCGGCAGCGGGTAGCAGGCGAAGCCGATGACGAACGAGGTGAAGATCGAAGCGGCGAACCGGAACTTGCCGAACAGCCGGATCGGCAGCATCGGATGCGGGGCGCGCAGTTCCACGACGATGAACGCGATCAGCCCGAGCGCGCCAACCGCCGCGGCCACCGCGTCCGACGCGATCACGGCGTAGGTGAACGAACCGATCCACAACGCGCCGAGCACCTGCCCGGGCAGGTCCAGCGCGCCGTGCGCTGGATCGGACGATTCGTCGAGGCCCCGGCGACCTGCGAGTACCGCGAGAACGCCGATCGGCAGATTGATCAGGAAGATGGTCGGCCAGCCGAGCGCGTCGGTGATCGGTCCGCCGATGAGGGGACCGATGACCAGCGCGCATCCGGCCACGCTGCCCCACGCCCCCAGCATCCGGGCCCGTTCCCGCGGCTCTGGATACGCGTGCGCGAGGAGAGCGATGCCGCCCGGGATGACCGCCGCGGCCGCGATTCCTTGGCCTGCGCGCGCGGCGATGAGCAGTCCGAGCGTCGGGGCGAGGCCGCAGCCCAGCGAAGCGAGCGTGAACACCGCGAGGCCGCCGAGGTAGATCCGCTTGCGGCCATAGCGGTCGCCGAGCGTGCCGCCGGTGAGGATCAGCGCGGCGAGCGCGACGGTGTACCCGTCCACAATCCATTGCAGGTCAGTGAATTCGGCGTGCAACTCGCGCTGGATGGTCGGCAGCGCGACGCTCACCACGCTCGCGTCGAGCAACGCCATGAAGCTGCCAAGGAACACAGCGGTGGCCAGCAGCGGGCTCCGCGCAATGGTTTTCGTTTGCGACACGTCCGCGAGCTTGGGTCCTCAAGCCGACTTGAGGTCAAGTCTCCCCGGGACACGAGAAGGGCCCCTCGGAAACCGAGGGGCCCTTCTGCGCGAAAGCGTTGTCAGGCAACCGAAATGGCCAGCTGGTGCAGGCCAGGGCCTTCCGCGGTGACGTTGGCCTCGCCGTTGCCCGTGCGGTGCAGCGCGCGCACCGTCCAGGAACCCTCGGCCGCGTAGAAACGGAAGTCGCCGTCCGCCGAGGACACGACCTCGCCCGCGAAGTCGCCGCCGCCGTCGAGCAGCCGGACGAACGCGCCGCCGACCGGTCCCTCGGCGCCGGTGACCTTGCCTGCCAGGACGACCTGGCCGTTGGTGTCGAAGTCTGCCGGGGTCGCGACCTGTGCCGGTGCGCTGCAGCCGTCTGCCATCACTTAGCTCCCAACTCGACCGGAACGCCGACCAGCGAACCGTATTCCGTCCACGAACCGTCGTAGTTCTTCACGTCCGACTGGCCGAGCAGCTCGTGCAGGGCGAACCAGGCGATCGAGGAACGCTCGCCGATGCGGCAGTACGCGATGGTCGGCTTGCCCTCGTCGTAGCCTGCCTCGGCGTAGAGGTCCTTGATCTCCTGCTCGGACTTGAAGGTGCCGTCCTCGTTGGCGACCTTCGCCCACGGCACGTTCAGCGCGCCCGGGATGTGGCCCGGCACCTGCGACTGCTCCTGCGGCAGGTGCGCCGGGGCGAGCAGCTTGCCGGAGAACTCGTCCGGCGAGCGCACGTCGATGTAGTTCTTCGAGCCGATCGACTGGACGACCTCGTCGCGGAACGCACGCAGCGACAGGTCCTGGTCCTTGGCCTGGTAGTTCGTGGCCTCGCGCTTGACCTCGTCGGAGTTCAGCTCGCGGCCGTCGAGCTCCCACTTCTTGCGGCCGCCGTCGAGCAGCTGCACGTTCTCGTGGCCGTAGAGCTTGAAGTACCAGTACGCGTAGGCGGCGAACCAGTTGTTGTTGCCGCCGTAGAGGATCACGCGGTCGTCGTTCGAGATGCCCTTCTCCGACAGGAGCTTCTCGAAGCCCTCCTTGTTGACGAAGTCGCGGCGGACGCCGTCCTGGAGGTCCTTGCGCCAGTCGAGCTTCACCGCGCCGCGGATGTGCCCGTTGTCGTAAGCGGTCGTGTCCTCGTCGACCTCGGCGAACACCACGCCCGGGGTGTCCAGGTTTTCCTCGGCCCACTGCGTGGTGACCAGGACGTCTTCTCGGCTCATGGAGACTGACTCTCTTTCTGGGTTAAGGGTTTTACGAGGACGCCCGCGCGGGGCTGAAACGCTTGATCAGCAGGTACATCTGGCACCCGAGGCAGTAGTTGAACGCCGCGTTGAGGAACGCCGCGAAGAGCGCGAACGCGGTCGCGACGACGCCGAGCGGCGTCACGCCGGTCGCGAAGCCGATCGTGCCGACGAGCGCGAACACGAACCCGACCGCCTGCGCGAACCGCAGCGGGGCGGCGTCCTCGCGTTCGGTCGGCGGCCCGAGCCGCGGCGCGATCGCGAGCCGGTACAGCACCGAGTACGGCGCTGGCTTGAGCCCGACGAACGCACCGATCGCGAAGACCACGGTCTGCAGTGCGAGCAACGGCCACCACTGCGTGACCAGCACGACGGCGAGCACCACCGTGGTCACGATCGCGGCGAACCTGGGACCTCGCGGGTCTACGGCCGGTCCGGCGGACATGGGTTCCTCCTGCTCAGTGCGAGGGGAAAGGCGTGCGGACAGCACGCGGCGAAGACGGGCGGAGCTGCGAAACGGCGCGAGACGTGCTTCAGCGCCGGCCGGAAAAAGGCAGACACAAGCTGCTGCGCACGCGGCAGAAATCGACCGCGCGGCGCTGCGTCAGAAGGGTGATGGGCAGCTCGTCCACAGGGGGGAGGGTACCCAGGCTCGCTCGCTCCCGGAACCATGTTCATTCCTTGGGACGAGGTCCGGATCCTGAGAATCAACCGCCGCGGACGCCCGGCTGGGCACTGCCCCAATGTGGCATTGGGTGCGCGGGACGCACCGAAGGCCACATTGGGTGCGTCAGATGCACCCAATGCCACATTGGGGAGCTTTGACGGGGCTGGGTGCGAGGGGCAGCTGGAGCCGGGCGGCGAGAGTCAGCGTGGCGCGGCGGCCAGATGCGGGCGGAGCGCTTCCAGCAGCTCCGGGCCCTTGGGCACGCCGCCCACGCGCAGCAGTTCCCGGCCCTCCGGGTCCAGCGCGAGCGTGGTCGGCGTGCTGAGCACCGACAGCGCCTGCGCGACCTCGGGACGTTCGGTGACGTCCAGGTCGACGTGGTGCAGGCCGTCGGTCTTCTCCGCGAGCGACGAGAGAATCGCCCGCGTGTGCCGGCACGGGGTGCAGAACGTGGTGGAGATCTGCACCAGGGTGACGGCGGATTCCGGATCAAGGGCCTCGGAGACCGGAGCGGGGAGCGAGCGGGTCGCGGCGGCCGGTTTGGCCGCGCGGATCCGGCCGTTGCGGGCGCGCAGGACCAGGCCCGCGGCCGTCGCGACGACCAGCGTCGCCAGCAGCACCCACACTCCGGTCACCGGGATCAGCCTCCGTGGTTGGTGGACAGGTCGGCGAAGTTGACGTCGTGCGCTTCGCCCTTGATGGTCACCGAACCGCTGTCGACGCGGACCGCGGTCGGGGTGACCGACAGCGGCAGCCGGGTCGTCGAAATGCTGGCCCGGAAGTTCGGCAGCAGAGCTTTCTGCACAGCTTCCGGAACGATCGTGGTGCTCTGGTCATTCCCGAACTGCAACCGGTAAGGCACGATCGAGATCGTCTTCTCCTTGAGCTGGATCAGCGCGAAGCAGAAGATCTCCACCTTCTGGCCGGCCACCTGCACGTCGCCGGAGATCCGCACGCCCGCGCTGGTGCCGTCGGCCGGTTCGCCGTCGGCGTTGGTCGGCGTCGGGTCCGGCTGCTTGCCCTGTTCGGTGTCGCCGTACTTCACGTACGCCTGGGTCGACTGCTCGATCTTCAGGTTCTGGATCTTGTTCAGCGGCGAGACCCGGGCGAGGTCGGACGCCTTGATCGTCACCGCACCGGTGAGCTTGCCGATCTTCACCGCCTTGGTGTTGCCGGAGGTGAGATCCGACAGCGGCGCGATCACGTCCTCCAGTTCGGCGCTCACGCGCAGGTCGCGCAGTTCGTTGCCGACCGGGACGCCGTCCGCGGAAACCGTGATGTGACTGTAGTCACCGGAGAGCGCCTGCACGGTGAACGGGAAGCCGTGGATATTGACCGACGGATCGTCGCTCAGCCCGAGCTGTGCGCGGGCCTTCTGCGAGATCGTGTGCTCGGCGAAGGCCGCCGCTCCGAAATCCGCACCGACCAGCAGGAGCACCAGCACTCCCAGCACGATGAGCCACCGCCGCACGCGCCTGCCGCGGCGGCCGCTGCCGGGGTTTTGGGCCGGTCGGTCGTCCCGGGTCACGGGCCTGCTCGCCATCGCCTCGGTTCTCCTGTTCGGGTGGATTTCGTCGTGGTGCGGGTCACGCCGGGACTGTTCGACCAGGTGTGATCGATCCAGCAGGAGCTAGGTACCGGCGTGTTCACCCGCTATTCTCACTTAGCACCGACCGACGCCACGTTTGAGGCGACGAATCTGAAGGCGGTGCGGAATCATGAGCTTGGACCTGCTGGTGCTGACGGGGGAACTCGACGCTACCTCCGTACTACCCGCGCTGGACCTGCTGCCGCACACCGTACGCGTACGCGAGCCGGAAGTGACGGCCCTGCTCGACGCGGGTCACCGGGACGTCATCCTGCTCGACGCGCGCAGCGACCTCGCGTCCGCGAAAAGCCTGTGCCGCCTGCTTAAGGGCGCGGAGGACGAATCGGGCACGCCGGTCATCGCGGTCGTCGGCGAAGGCGGTCTGGTCGCGGTCAACGCCGAGTGGCGCACGGACGACATCCTGCTGCCCACTGCTGGTCCCGCGGAGGTCGACGCCCGGCTGCGGCTGGCCACCACTCGTGACGGCATCGGACTGCAGGCAGACGCCGAACTGCGCGTAGGCGACCTTGTCATTGACGAAGCGACGTACACGGCGAAGCTGCGCCGTCGCACGCTTGAGCTGACGTACAAGGAGTTCGAGCTCCTTAAGTACCTCGCTCAGCACGCCGGTCGCGTGTTCACTCGCGCGCAGCTGCTGCAGGAAGTGTGGGGTTACGACTTCTTCGGCGGCACGCGCACGGTCGATGTCCACGTACGGCGGCTTCGCGCGAAGCTCGGTCCGGAGCACGAGCAGATGATCGGCACTGTGCGAAACGTCGGTTACAAGTTCGAGCGGCCGGCGAAGGGCGCGAAGCCGGTTGTCGCCGTTCCGGCCGACGCTTCGGAGCTGACCTCTCGCTGACGTTCGCCGGTAAGGTCGGTTTGTGGCTATCGACCTTGGCGACTGGACGACCGATCCCGACGACGCGGTGCGCGAAGTGCTGCTCGCGGTCAAAGCGACTGACGGCCGTCCCGAGGTCGACGCGACCGGGCCGCTGCCGCGCGAATTCGAAGGCGGGCTGCATCTCCTCGCCCGCTTCGACGGCGCGCCCGCGGGATACGTCCACCTTGACACCGAAGGCGATTCCCACGGTCATCAGGTCGCGGAGCTTGTCGTGCACCCGGATTTCCGGCGTCGCGGCGTTGGCACCGCGCTCGCGAAGGCCGTAGTCGAGCGCGCCGACGCGGGATTGCGCGTGTGGGCGCACGGCGATCACCCTGGCGCGGCGGCGATCGCGGCGAAACTCGGCCTCGGCAGGCAGCGCGAACTGCTGGTCCTGCATGTCGCCGTGTCCGCTGCGGACTGGCCGGAACCGGTGCTGCGCAACGGTTTCCGGTTGCGGACCTTCGTGCCCGGCCAGGACGAGGACGCGATGGTCGCGGTCAACGCGCGCGCGTTCGACTGGCATCCGGAACAGGGCGCGCTGACCGCCGCCGAGGTGCGCGCCGAGGAACTTCAGGCCTGGTTCGACCCGGCGGGCTTCTTCCTCGCGGAGAACGAGAACGGCGAGGTCGCCGGCTTCCACTGGACGAAGGTGCACGATCCGGTGCCCGGCCGGTTCGACGGCGACCCGGTCGGGGAGGTCTACGTGGTCGGCGTCGATCCTGCTACTCAGGGTAGTGGCCTCGGCAAGGCGCTGACCTTGGCCGGACTCCGTTACCTGCGTTCTCGGGGACTACCGAGGGTGATCCTCTACGTCGAGGGCGACAACGCCGCGGCTTTGGCTGTGTACAACAAGCTGGGGTTCCAGCGTTTCGAGACCGACGTCCAGTACGGTGAGTGATCACGGTCGACGCGACTGGTGACCCGTGTTACTTTCTGCGTACTAGCAGGTCACGACCAGGCCACGGCACCCGTTCGGGGTAGTAGTCCTGCTCACAACCGGTGACTTGTTCACCTCCCGTTCATGCAACCAAGGACGACCGTCCACCGAGGCTGCCTAGTGTCCGGTTCCGGTGCGGCTCACCCGCCGCCAATCCCGACCGGATTCAAAAAGGCACATCTCCGAGTGGAGGAAATGCAGTGAAGATCATGCGGCCCCTGGGTGCCGTCGGCATCGTGGCGAGCGCCGCGCTCGTGCTCGCCGCTTGTGGCTCCGACCCTTCGGCGTCGAACAACGCGGGCTCGAACTCCGCCGCTCCCGCCGCCACCGGAACCGCCCAGGTCGACTGCGGGGGCAAGAGCCCGCTTTCCGCTGAGGGCTCGACGGCCCAGAAGAACGCCATCGAGGTGTTCAACCAGGCCTACAACAAGAAGTGCTCCGGCCAGAAGGTGAACTACAACGGCACCGGTTCCGGCGCCGGCGTCAAGCAGTTCAATGCCAACCAGGTCGACTTCGGCGGTTCGGACTCGCCGATCAAGGACGCCGACCTCGAGGCCGCCACCAAGCGCTGCGGCTCGCCCGCGCTGAACATCCCGCTGGTCGTCGGCCCGATCGCGGTCGGCTACCACCTGTCCGGCGTGGACAACCTGACGCTGACCCCGCAGGTCATCGCCAAGATCTTCAACGGCGGCATCAAGAACTGGAACGACCCGGCCATCAAGGCGGTCAAGGGCAACGAGAGCCTGAACCTGCCGGACAAGCCGATCCAGGTCGTCTCCCGCTCCGAGGAGTCCGGCACCACCGACAACTTCCAGAAGTACCTCGGCGCGGCTGCCAAGGACGTCTGGACCCAGGGTGCGGGCAAGAAGTTCGCCGGCGGCGTCGGCAACGGTGCGCAGGGCTCGAACGGTGTCGCGAGCACCGTCAAGGGCGCGGACGGCTCGATCACCTACGTGGAGAGCGCGTTCGCCAAGGACGGCGTCACCCCGGCCAAGATCGACAGCGGCTCCGGCGGCGTCGCGCTGAGCGCGGAGAACGTGGCCAAGTCCCTCGACGCCGCCAAGTTCGCCCACCCGGGCACCAACGACCTGGCGATGGACCTCAACGGCATCTACTCCAGCAACGTGCCGGGCGCCTACCCGCTGCTGCTGACGACCTACGAGATCGTGTGCTCGAAGTACTCGAACCCGGACGTCGCGAAGGCCGTCAAGGCGTTCCTGACGGTGGCCGCCACCGAGGGCCAGCAGCCGCTGTCGGCCAAGGGCTACGTGCCGATCCCGCAGAGCCTCCAGGACAAGGTGCTGAAGGCCGTCAAGGAAATCTCCTGAATCGCCTGACTGGTACAAAGGCTGACTAGAGACTGTCGATGAGCGACCAATCCTCGACGCGAACGCCCACCGGCGACCCCGGTGGGCGTTCGTCGTTCGCCCGAGCGTTCCCGGAGGATCCGATTTCGGACAAGCCACCCGCGCCGGCGCCGGAAGCGCCGCCCGCGCGGAAGAAGCCGACGAAGGTGCGAGCCGGTGACCGCATCTTCCAGAATCTGACCACCGGGGCCGGGATCTTCGTCGTCGCCCTGATCGCCTTGATCGGGATTTTCCTGGTCGTCCAGGCGATCCCGGCGCTGAAGGCGGACAAGGTCAACTTCCTGTTCAACCACGGGTGGTCGACGAACGACCCGGCGAACATGGCGTTCGGCATCGCCGACCTCGCCGAGGTCACCGTCGCGACCTCGCTGGTGGCGCTGATCATCGCGATGCCGATTTCGCTGGGCATCGCGCTTTTCCTCACCCAGTACGCGCCCGCGAAACTGGCCCGGCCGTTCGCCTATGTCGTGGATCTGCTCGCCGCGGTGCCGTCGATCATTTTCGGCCTGTGGGGCATTCTCGTGTTCGCGCCCGCGATCGAGCCGTTTTCCGAGTGGGTCAACAGCACCTTCTCGTGGATTCCGATTTTCGCGCCGGGCAACATCGCGCCGAACGTGCGCGGCACCATTTTCACCGCCGGAATCGTGCTGGCGGTGATGATCCTGCCGATCATCACGTCGCTGACCCGCGAGGTTTTCGAGCGCACGCCGACCGCGCAGGTCGAGGGCGCGCTCGCGCTCGGGGCCACGCGCTGGGAGGTCATTCGCACCACGGTGCTGCCGTTCGGCAAGGCCGGTTTCGTCGGTGCGTCGATGCTCGGTCTCGGCCGCGCGCTCGGTGAAACCATTGCGCTGGCGGTGATTCTGCTGATCCCGCAGGGCCGCAACTTCGACTGGAGCCTCTTCGACGGCGGCGCGACGTTCGCCTCGAAGATCGCCCAGAACTACAGCGAGTTCAACAACCCGACCTCGGCCGGCGCCTACATCGCGGCCGGACTGGTGCTGTTCGTGCTCACGTTCCTGGTCAACTTCGCCGCCCGCTCGATCGTCGGCAAGAAGGGGGAGTGACCGTGTCGACCACCCTCGAACGGCCCGCGACGACACCGGCTTTCCAGCAGGTGAGCGCGGCCCGCAAGGTCAAGAACGGCGTCGCCACCGTGCTGGTGTGGCTGTCGTTCCTGATCGCCGTGATCCCGCTGGTGTGGGTGCTGTACACGGTGATCGCCAACGGGATCAAGCGGATCCCGTACAGCAACTGGTGGGGCCAGGACTTCGGTTCGGTGCTCGGCGACGAGGTCGGCGGCGGCGTGCTGCACGCGATCATCGGCACCCTGCTGCAGGGTCTGGTGTGCGCGGTCATCTCGGTGCCGATCGGCCTGCTGGTCGCGATTTACCTCGTCGAGTACGGCCGCGGCAAGCTGGCCAGGGCCACCACGTTCATGGTGGACATCCTCTCCGGTGTTCCCTCCATTGTGGCCGCTCTGTTCATTTACGCGCTGTGGGTCACCACGCTCGGCCTGCCGCGCAGCGGGTTCGCGGTGTCGCTCGCCTTGGTGCTGCTGATGATCCCGGTGGTCGTCCGCTCCGCGGAGGAAATGCTGCGGATCGTGCCGGACGACCTGCGCGAGGCCTCTTACGCACTGGGCGTTCCGAAGTGGAAGACGATCATGAAGATCGTGCTTCCGACCGCGCTGTCGGGCATTCTCGGCGGCATCATGATGGCGCTCGCCCGCGTGATGGGCGAAACCGCGCCGCTGCTGGTGCTCGTCGGGTACACGTCCTACGTCAACTGGAACATCTTCAGCGGGGAGCAGGCGTCGCTTCCGTTGGTGATGAACAACGAACGCGCCACCAACTCGATGGACCCCGGCAGCGTCGGCTTCGACCGGATCTGGGGAGCCGCGCTCACCCTGGTGCTCATCATCGCCGTGATCAACCTGCTCGCCACGGTCCTTTCCCGCATCGTCGCCCCGAAGAAGAAGTGAGTCATGGCCAAGCGAATCGACGTCAAAGACCTGGACATCTACTACGGCAAGTTCCACGCCGTGGACAGCGTCACGCTGAACGTCCCGCCGCGGAACGTGACCGCGTTCATCGGCCCGTCGGGGTGTGGCAAGTCGACCGTGCTGCGCACGCTGAACCGGATGCACGAGGTCATTCCGGGTGCCAGGGTCGACGGCCAGGTGCTGCTCGACGGGGAGGACATCTACGCCTCGGCGGTGGACCCGGTGCAGGTGCGCCGCACCATCGGCATGGTGTTCCAGCGGCCGAACCCGTTCCCCACGATGTCCATTAAGGACAATGTGGTGGCCGGGCTCCGGCTCGGCGGGGTGAAGGGCCGCAAGCAGCTCGACGAGGTCGCCGAGCGCGCGCTGCGCGGCGCGAACCTGTGGAACGAGGTCAAGGACCGGCTGAACAAGCCGGGCGGCGGCCTTTCCGGCGGCCAGCAGCAGCGGCTCTGCATCGCGCGGGCGATCGCGGTGCAGCCGGACGTGCTGCTGATGGACGAGCCTTGTTCGGCGCTGGACCCGATCTCGACGCTCGCGATCGAGGACCTGATCGGCGAGCTGAAGAAGGACTACACGATCGTCATCGTGACGCACAACATGCAGCAGGCGGCGCGGGTTTCGGACCAGACCGCGTTCTTCAACCTGGCCGGCGTCGGCCAGCCCGGTCGGCTGATCGAGCTGAACGACACGGAGAAGATCTTCTCCAACCCGGACGAGAAGGCCACCGAGGACTACATCTCGGGCCGCTTCGGCTGATTCCACTGTGGACGGCCGCTCTGGTTTCCGTGCCAGGGCGGCCGTTTTCATTACTGGGTACTAAAAAACCGCCACCTGTTGGCTCAGGTGGCGGTTTTCTCGTGGTAGGTCAGATGGTCAGGTCTTCGTCGTCGGTGCCGTAGCCGGGCATCCGGCCGGTGACCACGAAAATCATCCGCTTGGCGACGGACACCGCGTGGTCGGCGTAGCGCTCGTAGAAGCGGCCGAGCAGCGTGACGTCGACCGCGGAGGCGACGCCGTGCGGCCACTCGCGGTCCATCAGCACGGTGAACAGGTGCCGGTGCAGGTCGTCGACCTGGTCGTCCTCGGTCTCGAGGTCCTTGGCCGCGGACACGTCCTTGGTCTTGATGATCGCCTCGACCTGCCGGGCGAGCTTGACCGCGGCCCGGCCCATCTCGGCGAAGTAGGGCTTGACGGCGTCCGGCAGCACCGGGTCCGGGTGGCGGCGGCGGGCGGCCTTGGCGACGTGCAGGGCGAGATCTCCCATGCGCTCCAGGCTTTCCGCCGCGTGGATGGCGGCGAGCACGGTGCGCAGATCGGTCGCGACCGGGGCCTGCAGCGCCAGCAGCGCGTACGCCTGCTCCTCGCATTCGGCGCGCGCGTCGTCGACCTTCGCGTCGTCGCTGATCACCTGCTCGGCGAGGCCGAGGTCGACCTCCAGCAGTGCCTTGGTGGCCCGCTCCATGGCGTCGGCAACCTGGACCGACATCGCGGCCAGGTTTTCGGCGAGCTGATCGAGTTCGACATGGTAGGCCTCACGCATGAGCACACCCTACGACGTGGACTGGCCGAATACCGCATCGCTGGGTGAACCGCATATGAACCCCGCCTAACGAATCCGAAGTGCTCAGCCGGTGTTGGTGTTTTTGCCCGAGCCCGCGTTCGCGGGCGGCGGCGCATTGGCCGCGGTTTCGGCGGGCTGGCTGCCCGGCAGCGGAGTGTTGTCGCGCAACGCGTCGAAGAGGCTCTTGGTCTTTTCCTGGATCAGGACTTCGTTGCCGCGCTTGTTCGGCAGGCCGACGGTGGGCACGGTGAGGAAGTTGATGTTGGCCGGATCGAGCCCGCGCATCGATTGCGCGAGCGTCATCATCTGCTGCACCCCGAGGTTGTCGCCGAACGTGGCGTGCGCGAACGCGGTGATGAAGCCGGACAGTCTTCCTGGGTCCAGCACGACATCCGAGGACATGACCTTTTTGAGCAGCGCTCCGATGAATCCCTGCTGCCGCTTGATCCGGCCGTAGTCGGAGGTCTTGTCGCCGATGACATGGCGGGCGCGCACGTAACTCAGCGCCTGGTCGCCGGAAATGGTCACGTCGCCGGTTTCGGTCAGCACCTTGCCGAGCGTGGTGTCGATGATCGGCTTCTCGTTGTGCACGGTCACCCCGTGCACCGCGTCGACCATTTCCTTGAACCCGTTGAAATCGATGCCGACGAAGTGGTTGATCCGCAGCCCGGTGATTTTCTGGATCACCTTCGTCATGCATTGCGGGCCGCCGACCGCGTAGGCCGTGTTGAGCTTGGCGATCTTCTGCTCGCGCACGACCTCGTCGGTGGTCTGGGATTTCGCCGGATCCCACCGGTTGCAATCCGGCCGGTCGATCTCAAGGTCGCGCGGGAACGAAACGACCACGACCCGCTTCCGGTCCGCGGGAACGTGCGCCACCATCACCGTGTCCGACCGCGCGCCCGGAATATTGGACGCGTCCCCGACATTCTCCTCGGCGGAAGCACCGTCGCGTGAATCGGAGCCGACCATGAGGAAGTTCTCGTCGTTGGCCTGCGCGTCGGCGTTCTGGATGTCCGAGGAGTTTTCGTCCAGCGCGGACACTTGGGCGAATTTAGCGTCAAACCAGGTAACCGCACCCCACGCGACGCCCGTGCCGACAAAAATAAGCACGACAACGACGATCAGCGCGATCCGCCCGATCCGGACGTTGCGCGCGGTATGCCGCTGTTTCTTCTCCTGAAGCCGAGTCTGCTCCGGCTTCTCGGCGGGTTGCTCTTCTTCCTCTTCCTTGTCGAGCAATACGACCCGCTGCAACGCAGTCCGAGTCTGCTCGAACAAAGCCATCGACCGGGTAGTGAGCCGCTCCCGCCGCTCCCGGCGCTTCGCTTCCTCGGCAGCCGCGTCATCATGCGCGGCCGAGAACCGAGCGAGACTGTGATCGATCTTGCGACGGTACTGAGTCGCCTCGTCGATCGCCTCCATCTCGTCGGTCATCGTGAGCGGATCCATCTCCGCCCGAACCGCCGCGGCCGGCCTGGCCGGGGTGCGCCGAGGCCGCTTGCCATTCGGCCCCTCGACGGCCTGGCTCAGCTGAGTGCGCTCCGGATCGGAGGCGGGTTTCGCCGCCGGACTGAGCTGCGTCTGCTCGGCGTCCTCGGCAGTGCCGAGCCCGATCCCCTTGACCGGGGTGAACTGCGTCCGATCCGCTGCGAGGGGCTGCTTTCCGTCTAGAACCGGGCTGAGCTGGGTCCGTTCGCCCTCGACTTCCGGACCGCCCCGCGGCCGGGCGTTCGGCGCGGGTCTGCGGCGGGGACGTCCGTCCTTGGGCGCGGAGGCGCGCTGTGGGCGTTCGCCGTCCAGGTCAGCGTCGAGCGCGGGGCTGAGCTGGGTTCGTTCGGGGTCTTGGGCCGCGTTTCGGCCGCCCTCGAGCTGAGGACCTGCGCTCCGGCCGCCGTCCAGCACCGGGCTGAGCTGGGTCTGCTCAAGCCCCTGAGCCGCACCCGGCCCACCGCGCTCGGCTCCGTCCGGCGCGCCGACTCGCCCACGCCGCGGCGACGGAGCCTGCCCGTTGCGCCCTTGACCAGCCTGCTTGCCCCGCAACCGATCCGGCTCGAGCGCCGGGCTCAGCTGCGTCCGCTCAAGCTCGTCCTCAGGTTCCGCTCCGCCAGGCGTTCCGTCGAGATCACCGGGGCGTCGCCCGGCCGGTCCAGGGCCTGCCGGACGACGACGAGGCGCGTTCGGCCCCGGCACTCGGTGCCCGCCGGAGTCCTGCCCGGCCGCGCGCTGCCCGTCAGGCTCGATCGGCAGCCCGGCCGACTCGGCCCCGGCCATCGGCTGTCCGACGGCCTCGGGCGCAGCCGCCCGTCGCCTCGCCGGACCGGGCATTCGCGGCCCGCCTGTTTCCGGCCCAGGCACCCGGTGCCCGCCAGAGTCTTGTCCGGGCTTCCGCCGCCCAGCGAAGTCAGCTCCCGGCGCTCGCTGCCCATCGGGTTCGAGCCCTCCCGGCATCGGCGGCGCCGCCGAATCCGCAGCGGGCCCGGGGCCGCCAGGCATCCGCGGCGCTTGCTCGACGGACCTCCGCTGCCCCGCCGAACCGGGCCCGGCCAGCGCCTGCCCAGCGGAATCCGGTCCAGCCATCCGCGGCCCGTCCAGCTCCGGCCCAGGCAACCCGCCTGCGTCCGGCCCGGACACTCGCGGCCCGTCCACTTCCGAACCGGGCATTCGCTGCCCAGGAGCGTTCTCCGCACCGTGCGGACGCCGCGGCCCGGGCGGCTCCGGCGAAACCGGGGCCCCGCCACCTTGCCGAGGCCGAGGCGGAAGACCATCCGCCCGCCGGCGCCGCGGTCGCATCCCCGACTCCGGAGAACCAAGCTCGGCGCTCCCCGGCTGTGCACTGTCGTCCACCGCCCCAGGCCCGGACTGCCGACTCTGCGGCCCCGACCCAGCGGCTTCACCAGGACCAGGCCGAACCTGCCCGCCCGGCCCCACCGAAGAAGCGTCAGGACCGTCGAACTGCCCGCCGGGCCCCAGCACACGAGCCCCACTCGGCTCCCCGCGACGGCCAGCCCTCTCGGCCTGTCCGCCGGGGACCGCTTCGCCGGGCCGCTCGCTCAAACCGCTGCGACGTCCAGGCCCGCTCGGATACTCGCCAAGCTCAGAATCCGGCGCGGCATGCCTGGTCCCGCCGCGAACGTCGGCAGACGGAGCCCGCCGGCCACCTGGCATCGCGGAGCCAGTCTCGCCAAGCCCTTCACCCGACTCGTCCTGGTAGGCCCCAGTCTTCCGAGTCCGCGCGTCTCGGGCGACAGCATCCGGTTCGCCGACGCCGTCCGGCACCGCTCCGCCAAGAAGCGCACGCCCACCCACTCGCGCGGGCCCGGAACCATTGCCGTTCTCGACGTCCGAGCTGCCATCCCGCCGATTCCGACGTCCGCCTGAAGGACCACTGCGCCGGTCTTCGACCCTGTTGGCCGAAGTCCCCAGCGCAGGTACATCGTCAGCTGGCCTGCTGACTCCGTTGCTGAACTCGGAACCGTCGGCTACCTCCCGGCTGTGCCGATTGCCGACACCGCCGAGGCCATTGACCGGCCCACTTCCGCCAGCTGGCCCGGCATCGTCTGCTGCCGGGCCACCGTGTCGGCTGCCGCGCCCGTTCGCTCGCCTGCCGGCCGAATCAGTGTCGTTTCCAGCAGCCCCGCCGTGTCGACCGTCGACTTCGCCGACGTGCCCGTTCGTCCGCCCACCAGCTGATCCGGCGTCTTCCGCAGGCTCGCTGTGCCGCTTGGCCCGCCTGCCGGTCGAGCCAGTGTCTCCTCCGGCCGCCTCGGCGTGGCGGTTGCCGACCCCGTTCGCTCGTCCACCGGCTGGCGCAGCGTCGCCTTCCGCAGGCTCGCCGTGCCGCCCGCCAACCCCGTTTACCTGTCCATTTGCCAGCTCGCCCAGATCCGAGCTGGCTCCAGCGTGCCGACTGCCGGCCCCGTTGGCGTGCCCATTCGCCCGCCGTCGACCCGGCTCGGCAGGCAACCCAGCGCGACCGTTCGCCCCCGGGAAACCGGCGTCCGGTTCCGCTCGCCGTCGTCCTGGCTCGGGTCGCTCGGCATCCGCTCGGCGACGACCAGCCTCAGCCCGGCGGGTGCCCGGTTCCGCGAGCCGGCTCACCGGTTCCGCATGGCGGGTTCCGGGATCGTCGGAGAAGGCGGGGCGTTCGCCGGTGTGCCGCGCGACCACGTCGGACACGCTGATGCCGCCGTGAGTGTCCATCGAACGGCGGCGTCCGCCGCGGGGGCGAGCCGTGGTGTCGGAATGGCGACCGGTGCCGGGGGTGTTGCGCTCGTCGGGCACTCGGTCTCCTCTCGCACGTCAGGCGCCAGGCTGGGGCGGCTTACCTTTGAACACCCGACGGCTTCGCCGGGTCTCCCAGGACTCGTCGTACCGGGGGAGCTTTTCGTTATCGTACGGATACCCGCCGTTCGTGACGACACCCTCCCGCGAATTTCTTCACCATGCGTCGCCCTAAGGCGCACTGAAGCGGACGAACAGGTGAAGATCGGGTTCAGTGAATGGAGTAATCGCAGAGGTGCGTTACTCAGAGTGCGTAATTACCTGAGCGGTCTCGCGGTCATGGAAAGCGACCTTGTTGCGCCCCGCCCGCTTCGCGGCGTAAAGGAGATTGTCGGCTCGGTGGAGCTGGCGCGGTCCGGATTCGGTGCCGTGCGCGAGGCCGACGCTGATCGTAACCCGCAGGCCCGCCTGGAGTTCTGACCAGGGATGACGGGCAACTCGAAGGCGGGCGGCGTCGGCGACCCGGATGGCGCCCCGGTGATCGATTCCCGGCAGGACGAGAGCGAATTCCTCGCCGCCGTAGCGTGCGCAGAACGCATCGGCGGGCAGTCCCTCTTGCAGGAGATCAGCGACCCGGCAGAGAACGCGGTCGCCGAGAAGGTGACCGTACGTATCGTTCACGGACTTGAACCGGTCGAGGTCGACCAGTGCGACGGCCACCGCGGCGGGCAGTTCAGGCAGCCGCTGGTCGAGGTACCGGCGGTTGTAGCTGGAGGTGAGCGGATCGCGCAGGCTGCCCGCTCGCGCGATGTCGAGCGCGGAGCGCAGGTGCCGGTAGGCCCGCCGCCAGTCGCCGCGCGTCGCGAACAGGTCCGCGATGGACTCGTGCAACGTGAGCAAGTCTGGTGCGGTATCCCCCGTTCCGAGCTCGTCGTCCGTCGCCACTCTGACCTCCGCCACTCCATCGTTTTCGTCGTAAAGGAGCGGTGGCTTGAGTGATCGGTACGTACGAAGGTGAATTTCGCTCAAGTGGACGACGGACTTCCGCTGTTGTCACTCAGCGGAGTTCTTCGCCTCAGAGCGCGGAGAAGGGCTTTTTGTCCTTGAGCTGCGCGAATTGATCACGCGCCCAGTAACTCGCGTCAGTCGCCGGATCTGTGATCCACTGTGTGTAATCGGCCCAGGAAATCCATCGCCAGCCGCCCACTTCTTCGGGATTCGGCCGCGGGTCGACCTCCGTCCAGGCGGCGAACACCGGACAGAACTCGTTCTCCACGATCCCCTGGAAGGGCGGCGTGCGGTAGCGGTACGTGGGCAGCACGCACTCGAGGTCGTCGAGTTCGGGCAACCCGAGCTCGTATGAAGCCCGCCGGCGCACTGCGGTCTCCAGTGCTTCGGCGGGAGCCGGGTGACCGCACACGCTGTTGGTCCACACCCCAGGCCACACCTTCTTGTGCAGCGCGCGCTGGGTGATCAGCAGGGCGTTGTCCGAACGGCGCAGGACGTAGCAGGAGAACGCGAGGTGCAGTCGCGTCTCCGCGTGATGACTGGCGAGCTTCGGCCCGGTCTCCCCGGTCGGCACGCCGTCCTCGGTCACGAAGACGACGCGTTCGGTTTCGGCTTCAGTGCTGGTGTCCACTCCGGATACTGAACACCACGCACCAACCGGCCGATACCGCGAGCCGGGTGGCCGTTTCGCCCGATTCGAGTGTCAGACCTTCACACACCGCTCGAATCCCCAGTCCGCCGGACACCCAACCGAACGATGGCGCAGGCCAGCCCCGGTGTCACCGGCTGCCGAGATGCTCGACGATCAACGAGGTCAATGCCTCCGGCGCTTCCTCCGCTACCCAGTGCGACACCTCCTCCAGCATCTCGAACCGATACGGCCCGGTGCACCAATTCGCCGTGTCGAGCGCGGCGGTGGAACCGAAGGCGACGTCCTCTGTGGACCACACGTACATCGCGGGCACCGAGACCTTGCCGATCTTCCCGCCTGGACGGCCGGCTCGGTACCAGTTCAGCGCGGCGGTGAGCGCGCCCGGTTCGGACAGTCGCTGCACGTACTCGTCGATCTTGCTCGGCGGGATGCGCCGGTCGAAGATGTCGCGCAGCGCCTTGGCGTTGTCGGCCAGCATGCGACGCTCGGTCGCGGGGGTCTGGCGCCATTCCGTCATGTACGCCGACCGCAGGTGCTGGTCTTCGTCAGTCCGCATCGCCTCGGCGAGCGCGCCCGGGTGCGGAGTGGACACCACGGTGACGCTGCGCAGGCGCTCCGGGTGCTCGTCCGCCGTCCACCAAGCGACCGCGCCGCCCCAGTCGTGGCCGACCAGGTCGAACTTGCTCCAGCCGAGAGCGTCGGCGATGGCCACGACATCGGACACCAGTGTCGCGATGCCGTATTCGGCCGGGCGCTCGGGCCGCACGTCCGGCGAATAACCGCGCTGATCCGGCGCGACCGCGCGGTAGCCGAGCACACCGAGCGTCGCCACCTGGTGCTCCCACTCCACGGCGGCCTGGGGAAAGCCGTGCAGCAGCAGTACCGGGCGGCCGTCTTCAGGTCCGGCGGCGATGGCGTCGAAGGATCCCGCGTCGGTCGGGATGGTCAGCTGGTCGATCACGAGACGCACTCTACGGACTGGTGCCGACAGTTTTGGCCGGTATCGCGCCTGCGCTGTGATGTGAGCTACAAGGGAACAAATAAGTTGAGTCGTGCGTTGGCAACTTTGCAAGGCTTGGTCAGCGCCCCAGCGGCTGGCCGCAGTTGTCCGAAAGGGGATTCGACAATGCTGATCCGCACCGACCCGTTCGCCCAGTTCGACCGTCTGACCCAGCAGTTCTTCGGCGGTCAGGGCACCGCGCCGCGCTCCGTTCCGATGGACGCCTACCGCGCCGGCGACGAGTACGTCATCCAGTTCGACCTCCCGGGGATCGCCCGCGACTCCATTGACGTGAGCGTCGAGCGCAACGTGCTCACCGTCCGCGCCGAGCGCACGCCTGTCGCGGTCGAGGACGCGCAGGTCCAGGTGTCCGAGCGGCCGCGTGGCAAGTTCTCGCGCCAGCTGTTCCTCGGTGACACGCTCGACACCACGCGCATCGCCGCGGACTACGTCGACGGCGTGCTGACGCTGCGCATTCCGGTCGCCGAGAAGGCCCAGCCGCGCAAGATCACCGTCGGTGGCGCGCCGCAGGAGATCGACGCCTGAGGTCGCTGTACCCAAGTTGTCCCCAGGTTGTCCACAGTGGGTTGTGGATAACCTGGGGACAGTTGCTATCTGCGCAGGTGAACCCGGCTAGGCTTGCAACCGCCTGCGCACCAGAGGAGCGATCGTCCGGTTGAGGATCAAGTCTTCCGCGACGAGCGCACCGTCATCGAGCCCTAAGCGCTCGTCGGGCAGATGTCGGCGAAGCCCAGCGCGTAGTTGCGGATCATCCGGATGCGGTGGAGTTTGACCCGGCCCGGCCGGATGGAGGGGTAGCTGCGGTAGAGCGTGTAAAGCCACGCGACGGACAGCAGGCAGAAGGTGGTTTGCGCCGAGATGCCGTCGACTGAGAACGTCGCCGCCGCGACCGCGGCGAAGATCATGCTCACCACGTAGATCCGGCCGAGCACGCGGTGCAGTTTTGGCTGTCTGGCGCAATCTCGTCGCGAACGGGAACGGTCAGATCGGCAGCACCAGGCGCGCGGGCGCGGCGCGCAGCACGATCGTCAGGTAGGGCGAGGGGGTCGCCGGGTTGAGCGGGATCCGGCTCAGCGTCGGGCCGCCGGTCAGGTAAGTCGCGGCGGAGAACAGCTCGACGCCGATGGCGGACACCGCGACCGCGGCCCAGGCGACGGCTACTGTGGGAAACGGCGAAAGTCATCACGAAACCCCTGCTCAGACTGGCTTTGTGCAGGGAGCGTCTCGGGATGGCCGCGTCGGTGAGAATTGCGTACATCGGTGGTATGCGATGCGGTTGCCGCGGCTGGGAGTTCGTGGTCGCCTGTTGAGCTTCGCTGGTGCGCGCGGCGAGGTTTCCCTCGGACCACTGCCGTGTCTGCTGTTGCCGCCGACTGACCTGGTCGCGCTGGTCCCCACGTGGTCAGGGCGCGTTCGATTGCCCTGACCAGGTCGCGATCAGCCGCCGGAGTGCATGTCTTCGGCCTCGGGGACGCAATCGTCGTCCGGGTCGTCCAGCCAGCCGTGCGGGAGCGTCACCTTGCCCGGCGAGCCCTGCCGCCCGCGCGGTCCGGTCGCCGCGCTCGGGAACGGAGCGTCGTGGTCCAGCTGCGCGATCAGGTCGTCGAGCTGGTTCAGACTCGTCACCATCGCGAAGCCGCGCCGCAGCTCGGAGCCGACCGGGAAGCCCATCAGGTACCAGGCCATGTGCTTGCGGATGTCGCGCATGGCCTTGTCCGGGCCGTCGTGCTCGATCAGCAGCTCCGTGTGCCGCCGCAGGACACGCGCGACTTCGCCGAGGTTCGGTCCCTCCGGAATCTCGCGACCTTGGAAGGCGGCTTCCAACTCGCCGAACAGCCACGGCCGACCGAGGCAGCCGCGCCCGACGACCACACCGTCGCAGCCGGTCTCGGCGACCATGCGGAGTGCGTCGTCCGCGCTGAAGATGTCGCCGTTGCCCAGCACCGGGATGCTGGTGACCGCCTCTTTCAGTGCTGCGATCTTCGACCAGTCGGCCTGACCGGAGTAGCGCTGAGCGGCCGTGCGCGCGTGCAAGCTGACGGCAGCCGCGCCCTCGGCTTCGGCGATGCGCCCGGCGTCGAGGAACGTCTGGTGGTCGTCGTCGATGCCGACCCGGAACTTCACGGTGAACGGAACGCCGCCCTCAGCCGCCGCCTTCGCCGACTCGCGCACGATGTCCGCGAACAGCCGCCGCTTGAACGGCAGCGCCGCACCGCCGCCCTTGCGCGTCACCTTCGCGACCGGACAGCCGAAGTTGCTGTCCACGTGGTCGGCGAGCCCCTCGCCGACGATGATCCGGACCGCCTCGGCCATCGTCTTCGGGTCGACCCCGTAAAGCTGCATGGACCTCGGCTTTTCGTGCTCGCCGAAGGTCATCATGTGCATCGTGCCGGGATGCCGCTCGACGACCGCGCGGGCGGTGATCATCTCGCACACGTAGATGCCGGCACCGTACTCCTGACAGAGCTGCCGGAACGCCACGTTGGTGATCCCCGCCATCGGCGCGAGCACGACGGGAGGATCGACCTGGTAGGGGCCGATCTTCAACGTGGGCGCGCTCAAGGTGGCAGTCACTCTTCCATTGTCGCCCGTGACGTACGGCACACGCATCCGGGCAGGTCGGCGGTCGCGAGACCATCTCGTGTCCAGCCTTGAGTAGTGCTACGGATCCGATCATCGTGCCGTTTCACCCACGCTGTCCGGTATGACCACGGAAGCTGCAACGCTCCACCGCCTGGCCGGCGAACTGGACGACCTCGGCCGCCGCCTGACCCACGTCGGCGCGGAACTTCGCGCAGTGCGCCCCGAGCCTGAGCCGGCCACCGACCAGCCCGACGAGGCATCCGTCCTGGACACGGCCGCGGGCTCCCAGCCGACGCCGGGCCACCCGGGCGGCCACGCCGAGCCGGCAGCGTCGACCGGGGAGGCGTCGCAGGCGGATTACCCGCTTGGCGGCACTCAGCCCGTCGGCTCCGGCTACCCGGCCGCGCCAGGCTTCGGCTCCGACGGCCCGGCTGCGCAGGGGCCTGCCGACAAGGCAGTCCCTTCCGTCGCGCCGGAACAGGCTGCCGCCCTGCCAGATCAGACTGCCGCTGAGCCGGACCAAGTCGCCCCTGCGCCGGACCGGACCGCCGCTGGCCCGAACCAGGCTGCTGCGCCGGGCGAGACCGACGCGCCGGACAAGACGACCGCGTCGGGCAAGACCGCGGCGCTGGGCGAGCCGTCCGCGTCGGGCAAGACCGCGGCGCCGGGCGAGCCGTCCGCGTCGGACAAGGCCACCGCACCGGGCGAGCCGTCCGCGTCAGGTCGCCCTGCCGAGCCGGGCACAGCTGCCGAACCGGGCGATGCCGTCGCACCGGGCCACCCTGCCGGACCTGGCCAGCCTCCTGCACCTGGCCACAGCTATCCGACTGCTCCTGGTCACTCGCCCGCCCAGGGCTACCAAGCTGCGCAGGGCACGGGTCCGTACCTGTACCCGGCCTACTCAGCCGCGCATGGGGCAGCCTTCCACCCCCACCCGGGCTACTACGCGTACAACCCTTACGCAGCAACGTATTCCGCCCAACCCATGGCTGGCGCGACCCACCCGTCGACGCCACAAACCGGGACTGGGCAACCCGCCTCTGGCGATGTTGCAGCCGGACAGTCCGCCGCCCAACCGAGCCACGGGCAGCCGACCGCCGACCAGTCCGCTCAAGGTCACCCGCAGGCAACCTTCCAACAGTCACCGTATGGCCAGCCGCCATACGGTCAGCCGCCTTACGCTCCGCCGCTTTACACCCCGCCTCCGACGCTGCGGGAGCGACTCGGCCGTGAAGGTGCCGGTTCGCGGCTGCTGGCGTGGGTCGGCGGCGCGGTGACGTTGCTCGGGGTCGTCCTGTTGCTGATCCTGGCCATCCAGCGCGGCTGGCTCGGACCGTTGCCGCGGGTCGCGGTCGGTGCTGCGTTCGGCGGGATCCTGGTCGGCGCGGGTGCTTGGCTGCACCGCAAGCCGGCGGCGCGCACGGGAGCATTCGCCCTTGTCGCCACTGGGATCGCGACGCTCTACCTTGACACTGTCGCTGCCACCTCCTTGTTCGATTTCTTGCCGGTTCCCGCCGGGCTCGCGGTCGGCTTGGCGATCGCGGTGGGCGGACTTGTGCTTGCGGTCAAATGGGATTCCCCTCTCCTGGCGACTGCCGTGGTGGGAGGATGCGGAGTGTGTGCGCCCCTGATCACTTGGGGCTTCACCGATGAACTCGTGACGTTCCTTCTCATGATCCAGATCGCGACCGTCCCTGTCCAGCTTCGACGGTCGTGGTGGCCCCTTTCGTTTACTGCGGCCATTCCTCCCTTGACAGCGGCGATGATCGGTATCGGGCTGCGCACGTTGCCGGTGTGGGCAGTGCTCGCCGCTGGTGTGGCCAGCGCGGCGGCAGCGCTGATCTCGTTGCGGCGCAATGACAATGAGCCCTACTCGCTGTCCGTCCTGGCTGTTTCCCCGCTGCCGATCCTGGTTGCCGCGCTGGTTCTGCACAGGCCGGAATCGGTGCTTCTCGCGGGCGGAACGGCGGCCGTGCTCATCGCGACCTGGATCCTCGTTCGAGGGAATTCCGGTACTGTCGCGGGAATCGCTGGTCTCGTCGCCGCGATGCAGGCGACCGTCACGCAGTTCGATGGCGGGGCTGTCTTGCTTGGCGAAGCAGTAGTGCTCGCGTTCGCGGCGAAGTTCGCTCGAAACCGTTTCGCGCTAGGCGGTTCTCTCGTCTTCGCCGTGATCGGTGGACTGTTCGCGCTCGGGTCGGAGGTGACCCCGGCGCTGCTGGTGCTCCCGCATTGGCATCCGCGAGACCTTCTCCTGACCGCGCTGGCCTCGGCCGCGCTTCTCCTCGCTGCGGCGATTGCGTTGCCGTGGGCGGCAATTCGGCTCGATGTGGTGAAGTCGGCCAGTCTTGCGCCTTGGCTGCCTGCGGGATTGTGCGCGCTCTACGGCGCTGCTGGGCTGGTGCTCGCCGCGTCCATGCTCGTAGCCCCTGGTCGCGTCGGATTCCTGGTTGGCCACACGCTCGTCACGGTTTCCTGGACCGTGGTGGCGTTCGTTCTTCTTCTGCGGGGGATCGAGGTGGTCGCGTTGCGGATCGCCGGGCTGGTGTTGGTGGCCGCTGCTGTCGCGAAGCTCGTGTTGTTCGACCTTGCCGCACTGGACGGGTTGGCTCGCGTGGGCGCGTTCCTCGGCGCTGGGGTGATCCTGCTTGTGGCGGGTGCCCGGTACGCGAAGGTTGTCGCGTCGCGCTGAGCTTGCGGGAAGTCCCCCGATCCGGGGAATCGAGATTGATCTCGGATCGGGGTTTTTCCTTGTGTGGCAACAAAAGTGAGTTGTCTCAGGGCGGTGGTTCTAGATGGTGCGTGAAGGTCGGCGGGGCAGAACTGTCGGTGGCTCGTGGTTACCTGGGAAACCTACCGAGGAGGTATCCGACCATGACCTACACTCACGACTCGAAACTCATTGAACGCGCGGGCGAATCCGTCGCCTGGCTCACCACCGTGACTCCCAGCGGCCGCCCCGCGCCGCGGCCGGTCTGGTTCGTGCTCGACGGCGAGGACATCGTGGTCTTCAGCCGGCCAGGCACCGCCAAACTCCGGCACCTCGCCGCCAATCCCGAGGTGAGTTTCCACCTGAACAGCGACGAACACGGCGGGAGCATCATCGTCGTCAACGGACGTGCGCACATCGACGAGGCCAAGGCCTCCGAAGCGCCCGGCTACCTGGCGAAGTACCAGCGGCATTACGCCGGTATCGGGTTCGCCGATCCAGCGGCCTTCGACGCCGACTACTCCGTGCGGATCCGGATCGTGCCGGAGAAGTCCTGGGGATTCTGAGGGCGGCCCCTTAGAAGCCGACGTCCAGGCAAGCCAGCCGTCCACCCGCGGTTCCGGCGTGCCCGGGGTTGGTGTGGGTGTGGGTTTCGTGGATCACCACGGACTTCGCCCGTCGTCCGTCGAATGTCCAGTCCACAATGGAGGTTGCATGACCGATGCCTGAGCGATCGGTGGTGAAGTCGAGCCAGATCTCGTTGCGCGGGTTGGCGTAGGCCGGATCCACCGACGGTTTCACCGGGTCCGGCACGTGCTGGAAGTGTCCGCCCGCGGCGTCACCGGTGGCGCCGCAGGAGTTGACGTGCGCGTGTGCACCGTATTCGTGCTGCGGCAGGAGGCCGCTGATCACCAGCACGGTGGTGGTGCCGACGCGACTGGCGGACAGGGCGGAGACGTGCGCCTTGGCACCGGCGGGCACGAGATCCGGACGGTAGGTGACGGCATGGCTGCCCGGTGCGTATGCCTCGAATGTGCCGCGGGCGGCGGTGAAGTGCAGCGGAGAGGCTGTGGCCGGAGCGGCTGCGGCGGAAGTGGCCGAGAGGCTCGTGACGGAGAGACCGGCGGCGAAGGCCGCGGAAAGGAACTTAGGGAGGAAACGCATGGAACTTCTCTAACCAGTCGGTGCGTGCCGTGCCATGTTCTCCACTCGAACGTGTGGAGGTCGCCCGGATCTCGGGATGGCTTTCCCTGCCGGAGTGAGGTGCGTGGGGTCGCTGGGCGGGACAGCGTCGGGATCAGCCAGATTCAGAAGTTGGCTGGGCCGGACGAGGGACAGGTCAGACGTGGGCCTGGTCAGACAGGGCCTGGGGCTCTGTCCGGATGTGGGGCGTGAGGGCGAGTCCAGTGCTGGTGCTCGCTCGTGCTCGTCGCGGACAGGCTCCGAGGCGCTCTGGTGCGGTTCGAGGCATGCGCTGCGTGCAAGAGCGGCTGGCGAGGTGACGGAGCTCGGAACGGCGGCTGTGGCGGCCTTGCAGGTCGCCCGGCTGGCCTGGCGAGTTTTCGGGCCTTGCCGCCTTGGGTACTTGGCAGCGTGGCAGCGTCGGACTTGCCCGGCGATGCTTTGGCGAGCACCGGTGGAGCCTGACATGCCTGATGACCCGAACAGCGCCATGGGGTTTGACGGCCGTCGCGCGGACGACCACGAGCAGGCAGCCACTAGTGGGTCGGCCGAGGTCGGTGGGCCGTCGGAGAGCGGTCGGTCGGCGGACTCCAGAGGGCAGGCCAGCAGTGGCGGGTCGGCTGACGGCGGATCGAGCGGCGGCGGGCCGGCGGGCAGCGGCGGGCCAGCGCACTCCAGCGGGCGAGCGCGGGCTGGAGAATCTGCGCAGGTCCCTGGACCGCCGCGATCGAGCGGGTCGGCGCGGGCTAGCGGAGCGGCGGAGAGTGCCGGACTGGGGCAACCGACCGGGTCGACGCAACCCAGCGAGCTTGTGCAGGCGACCGGGTCGACGCAACCCAACGGGCTTGTGCAGGCGACCGGATCGACGCAGGACAGCGGACCAGTGCAGGGCCGTGGGTCGGCGGAGGCTCCGGGATCGGCGGAGGCCGCGGGATCGGCGGAGGCCAGTCGGTCGGCTGTGGTCGGTGGGTCGGTGCAGGCCCCGGGATCGGCAGCGGCCGCTCGGTCGGCTGAGGCGGGCGAATCGGTGCAGGCCGGTGGTCCCGCGCAGGTCGCTGGGTCGGCGGACGTCGAGGGGTCGGCGGGGGTCGACGGACCGGCGGGCGTCGACGGACCGGCGGAGGTTGTCGACGACGTCGAGCACACCGGTGAGACACGGAACCAGATGTTGCAGCGGAACGTCGGCGAACTGCTGCAGGAGCTGCGGGTCGCGCAGGCGGGCGTCCAGATCCTGTTCGGGTTCCTGCTGTCGGTGGTCTTCACGGGCCGGTTCCATGACGCCAGCGGGTTCGAGAAGACGCTGCATCTGCTCGCGGTGCTGCTCACCGTCGCGGCGACGGCATTGCTGATCGCTCCTGCGGCGTGGCATCGGATGCTGTTCCGGACTGGGCGAAGGGAGCAGATCCTGCGGGTCGGCAACCGGGTCGTGCTCGTTGGGTTTGGGTGTCTTGCCGCGGCGATCACGGTGACTGTCGCGCTGATCGCGAAGGTCTCATTCGGACCGGTTGCGATGGGGCTCGTCGGCGGGATGGCGATCTTGCTGTTCGGGCTGCTGTGGTTTGCGGTGCCGGGCATGCTTGTCGGCGACCAAAGGCGACGCGACGGTCACTGAGCGGCGTCGGTGCGGACCGCTGTTTGTCCTGCGCAGGACAGAAACGCCGGGGGCGCGGAGCTGTTCATCGAGCCGTCGGCAATTGTTGCCGTAGCGGTCGGGACCGGCCCGTAGCTTCCTGCTCGTGACTGACTCTTCACGGCGGAACTTCCTACGCGGTGCCGGAATCCTCGGTGCCGGTGCGGCGGTGTCCGCGCTTCCTGGTCTGAACGGGATCGCCGCGGCTGATCCCGGTGTCGCTCGGCGGCCGGACGGTGACAGCCCGCGGTTCACGATCGCGGTCATGCCGGACACGCAGTACCTGTTCGACGAGGACCGGGGCGACTCGACGCCGGTGGACGCCTCGTTGTCGTACCTGCTGCGGCACGCGCAGGACGACAACGTTGTCTTCCTCGCGCACCTCGGCGACCTCACGCAGAACGGCCAAGCTCGGGAGTTCGCTGGCATCAGCCGGTCGTTCCAGGTGCTCGACCGGTTCCGGTTCCCGTACAGCACGCTCGCGGGCAACCACGACATCGACGGTTCCACCGACGACCAGCGCGGCCGGACGCCGTACCTCGACGCGTTCGGGCCGCAGCGGCAGCGGAACTCGCCGACGTTCCGCGGTTCCTCGAAGGACGGCTACAACACCTATCACGTGTTCCGGGCCGCCGGTCGGGAATGGCTGGTGCTCGCGATGGACTGGCGTCCGTCGGCGAGCGGATTCGCATGGGCGAAGCAGGTTCTCGCGCAGCACCCTAAGATGCCTGCCATCCTGACGATCCACGAGCTGGTCAACTCCGACGAGCAGGGCAAAGCGTTCCTGTCGGACTTCGGCAAACAGGTCTGGGACGAGTTCGTCAACGAAAGCGACCAGATTTTCCTGACCCTCAACGGCCACTACTGGCCGCCGAGTCGTCTGGTGAAGCGCAACGCCGCCGGCCACGACGTGCACCTGCACCTCACGAACTACCAGGACCGCTACTACGGCGGCAGCGGCATGATCCGGCTGTACCAGTTCGACGTTGCCCGCGGCGTGATCGACGTCCGCACCTTCTCGCCGTGGCTCGACGGGCGGCGCGACCTCACCGAACTCGAGCGCATCGAAGCGGAGCGCAGCACCGACGTCGACTACTTCAGCATCGACATCGACTTCGACAAGCGGTTCGCCGGTTTCGCGCCCGTGCCGGTGCCGCCTGCCCGTCCGGTGAAGCCGCAGCTCGTGCCGGGCACCGTCGCGTATTGGCGGTTCGAGGGCGGCCGCGCGGGGGCTCCGGTTCCGGACAACGCGCTGATCAAGGACCTCACCGGCCGCGGCAACGACCTGCGCCGCGCGACCGTGCCGGGCAGCGGGCCTGACGCGTTGACTTACTCGGCGGATTTCTCGCCCCGCCAACCGTCGCGGGCGAGCCTTCGGTTCGACGGCGCGCGCAACCCTGGCCGCGGCGCGTATCTCCAGACCGTCGACAGCGCGCCGATGAACAACCTGACCTTCCAGCGCGGCTATACCGTCGAAGCGTTCATCCGGCTGCCCGAAGACTTCCGCGACGGCACCCACGGCTGGTGCGGCATCTTCGCGCGCCTAGGCAACGGCGGCGCGGCCGGGAAGTCCGGCGACGACCCCAACGAATCCGCCGCGACGTTCAGCGTCTCGGACGGCGCGGAGCTGCAGTGGGCGGTGTTCCCGGTGAACCAGAACGGGATTTCGACCAATTGGGGCCACGAACTGCCGTTGGCGAAGTGGTGGCACGTCGCGGTCGTCAACGACGGATGGCGCAGCACGCTCTACGTCGACGGCTGCCCGCTGCTGCGCAATCCCAAGACGCCGGCGATCGGTCTGGCCAACCCGGGCGGCAGCTGGCTGGTCGGCGCCTCGTCGTACCGGGGCAAGGTGGAGCGCAGCTTCTACGGCGAGATCGGCGAAGCCCGCGTGGTCGACCGGGCGCTCGCGCCGCGGGAATTTCTGCTGGGGTGATAAGCCGCGCCGATTGGCTGCTCGGCAATTGCGGAAGGCGGGGTGCGCGGGCCTGGGATTGGATCCGGAACGGGCTTGTTGACCGAACGTCGATACGGAACCCCGGGCACGTTATTCCGATTGCGCGGTGGGCACATTCGACCAGTGCGGCCGTTCGGGGGTATTAGCGAAACTGATGGCTTCGGCCAGTCGGTCTAATCGGGGAAAGGCGGTAATAGTCTTCGTGAAGCAGGGCCGGAGCGGGGTGAATTCGTTCGGGCGAGTGCCGATCCGGTTAATTCGCCTAGGCCGGCGGTGTGCCGGTGAGCGGGACCGGGCTTGCTGAAGGCGTGCTGGGATCGGCGAGCGTTCCCGTGCCGGGGACTGGGGCAGGGAACGTCGGTGTGCGGTCTCAGGCGGGCCAGCGTCGATGCTGGACCGTTGCCGGGATTCCTGCCAGCGTCGATGCTGGACCGTTGCCGGGATTCCTGCCAGCGTCGGTGCTGGGGTCGGAGTCCCGGTTGCCTGGTCGGCACGGGTGCCGGTGGCTCGCGTCCGTGCCTGGGGGCATGGACGCGGATGGCTTGGGCCCGCTGCCGGGTCCGGCGTGGAGGCTGATCGCTGGTGTCGGAACTCGTTGCCAGGTACTGCCGGCGGTTGGAGTTCGTTGCCGAGATCAGCACGGGTGCTGGAACCGGTGTTCGGGCCTGGTGCCGGGACCGGGTGCGTTGCCGGAGCTGGCGGCTAGGCCCGCTTCGCCGGTCGGGCAGCGTCGTTGCTGAGCCGGTGGAGTCAGCATCGTTGCTGGAGCCAACGGCCGGAACTGTGCGGTGCGCCAGCGTCATTGCCGGAGCGATGGATCAGGTGCGGCCAGCGTCGTTGCTGGCTGCGGCCGGAACCGGATGCCGCGCCAGCGTCGTTGCCGGAACGGGTGGAAGCCCGTGCTGGCCAGCGTCGTTGCTGGGCCAGCAGTGGAGCGCGCCGGGCTGGCGGCTTGGCCGGAGCTGCCGGGACTGACGCTCGTGCTGGGCTTTCAGAACCGGGACCGGCGTTGATGCTGGAACGGAACTCCGAAGCCGGTGCTCTGGCCTGGACGGTCCCGCCTTGGCAAGTCCCGGATTCGGCCGAACGAGGCCGGGGAAACTCGCCGCGGACGGGGAGCGTGCCGCGGAACCAAGGTGGTCCAGTCCGAGGAACAGCCGATCCGGGCTGGGAATACCAGCCGGGAGCTGTGTCCGAGGACCGCGCCTTGGGAACCACTTGGTTCTGCCCGAGAGCCAGCCGGTCCAGTCCAGGTGCCAGCCTGAACCAGTCCGGCGCAGCCGGAGCGTCGGGCCGACCGCGCTGGCCCGCAGGAGCCCGTGGACCTCGCCGGAGGACCCGAGTCCGGGCACGGCAGCCCCGAACCGAGACCACGAGCCCAGCTCAAGGACCCCGCCAAGCAAGCAGTCCGGCCGCGCCGCGCCGAAAGCTCAGCCGGCACCTCAGACCGAGAACCCCACCGAGAACTCAGCCTGAGCACGCCAACCCGTGAACCCAGCCCTGTGCCCTGCCGCGAAACCCGATCGGCGAAACCCGACCGTGCACCTTGCCCGCACCCGGCCGCGAAACCCGTGGATCAGGCGGTGAGCCGTCCCCACGAATAGTCCTGTTTCGCGAGCTTCAGGTACACGAACAGCTCCGTCGAGACGACGCCCGCGATTGGCCGTACCTCGTCGCCGAGTACGGACAGGAGGTGGTCGTCGTCGCGGCAGAGCAGTTCCGCCAGCAGGTCGAAGCGGCCCGAGCAGAGTGCCACCTGGTGTACGTCGGCGACCTTGGCCAGTTGCTGGGCCACTTCGCGGGCGTCTCCGTCCACCGTGATGCCGACCATCGCCCTTCGGGTCAGGTCGACGTGTTCCGGCGAGGTCACGGCGACTATCTGCACCATTTCCTCTCGCAGCAGCCGTTGTACTCGCTGCCGCACCGCGCCCTCCGAAAGACCCACCGCCTTGGCCAGTGCGGTGAACGACGCCCTGCCGTCTTCCTGTAACAGCGTGATGAGCGTCCGGTCGGTCCCGTCTAGCGCTCTCGGAGCACGCGGTTCCTCGATTTTCGTACGGTTTTCGTCACCCATGCCGTCCCTCCCTGTGTTTCGGCATGTGATTCGTCAGACGCGCAGCGTATCGGCAGGAGCCGGAGAGCAGGAGACCCTTTCCCGTTTTCTTCTCCAGATGGCGGACATGTGCGCTCCCGCACGCCCCCGTTCTGGCTCCGGCAAACAGCGGGTACGGTCGCGAACCGCCGATCCCGAGGAGGAATATTCCAATGACCGAAGCCGTCGCCGCGCCTGTGGTGCCGGCCAAGGGACTCCGTTCGAACGCGCTGGGCATGGTGTCCTCGACGGTGATCGGGATGTCGTCGACCGCCCCGGCGTATTCGATCGCCGCGACGCTCGGGTTCATCGTGCTCGCCGGAACGGGGTTCAAAGCCGCCGCGTTCGTGCTCTTGTCGTTCGTCCCGGTGCTGTTCGTCGCGTGTGCCTTCCGGGAACTGAATGCCGCCGAACCCGATTGCGGCACCAACTTCACCTGGGCCACCCGCGCGTTCGGCAGCCGCGTCGGCTGGATGACCGGGTGGGTCGTCCTGGTGGAGCAGCTGCTGGTGATGAGCAGTCAATCCGCGCTGACCGGCCGGTACACGCTGCTGCTGTTTGGTCTAGACGACCTCGCGAACAACCGTGCGGTGACGACCGCGATCGGATGCGCGTGGCTGCTCGCGCTCTGCTGGCTCTGCTACCGCGGCATCGAGGTGTCCGCGCGGGCGCAGTGGGTCCTCCTCGGCATCGAACTCGCCGTCCTGGTGATCTTTTCCGTTGTAGCGCTCACGCGCGTCTACAGCGGCACTGCGGGCCCGCAAGCGACCACGCCGCAGTGGGACTGGCTGTGGCCGAGCGGAGTGAGTGTCGGGACGGCGGTGTCGGCGGTGCTGCTCGCGGTCTTCATCTACTGGGGCTGGGAGAGTTCGCTTTCGGTGAACGAGGAATCGGCTGATCCGCGGCACGCGCCGGGCCGGGCGGCGATCCTGTCGACCGTGCTGCTGGTGCTCAACTACCTGCTGGTGACCGTCGCGTCGCTGGCTTTCGCGGGCGTGGGCGAGCACGGGATCGGGCTGGCCAACGAGGCGAACGCCGAGGACGTGCTCGCCGGGCTGGGCGGCGCGGTGTTCGGGACGTCCGGGTTCGGCAAGGTCATGGGGTTGCTGCTGATCGTGTCCGTGCTGACCAGCGGCGCGGCCACGAGCCAGGCCACGATCATGCCCGCCGCGCGCACCACGTTGTCGATGGCCAGCCACGGCGCACTGCCCAAGGTGTTCGGCCGCGTGCACCCGAAGTATCAGACGCCGTCGGTGACCACCTGGGCGTTCGGGCTGGTGTCGCTCGCCTTGTACGTGCTGCTGGCGTTGTGGAGCCGGAACGTGCTCGCGGATTCGGTCGACGCGGTCGGGCTCACGATCGCGATCGAGTTCACGGTGACGGCGCTTGCGTGCGTATGGGTGTTTCGCCGGACACTGTTGTCGAGCGTGCGCAATTTCCTGCTTCGCGGCTTACTACCCTTCGTGGGTGGCGTGTTCTTCCTGGCGGTACTGGTGCTCGCGGCGATCGCGTACGCGAGGCCTGACTCCGGAGAGACCACTGTGTTCGGCATCGGCGGTGTCGCGGTGATTGGTGTCGTCGCGATCCTCGTGGGCTTTCCGTTGATGTTCGCCGTGCAACGCGCCTGCCGTGACTTCTTCGCCGGGCGAAGTCTGACGCGCGGCGCCGTTGCCCGCGGCGGTCAGACCATCGAAAGCTAGCAGCGGCGAAGCAGGTCTTCTTCGGTTTCGCGGCGTACGAGGAGCGTCGCGTGCCCGTCGCGTACGCCGACAAGCGGTGGGCGGCCGACGAGGTTGTAGTTCGACGCCAGCGAGTGGTGGTACGCGCCGGTGCACGGTACGGCCAACAGGTCGCCAACGTGGATGTCGTCGGGCAGGCAGACGTCCGCCAGTACGTCGCCGGACTCGCAGTGTCGTCCGACCACCGTCATCGGCGTACGCGCGGCCTTCGTGCGGCGGCCGACGAGACGCGCGGTGTAGCGCGCGCCGTACAGCGCGGGGCGCGGGTTGTCGCTCATGCCGCCATCGACAGCGACGAAGGTGCGTGCGCCGCGTTTCACAGCGCACACGCGGTAAACGGTGATCCCGGCCGGTCCGACGATCGCGCGACCGGGCTCGATTGTCAGGCGTGGCACGGGAAAGTCGTGGGACAAGCATTCGTAGCTCAGGGCGACGCGGAGGCGGCGTGCGTACCCGTCGAGGTCGAAGGACGCTTCACGGTCGGCGTACGGAACCGCGTGTCCGCCGCCGAGATCCAAGTCGCGCAATGTGATTCCGTATTGGTCGCGGATGTGGACGAGCACTTCGACCATCCGTCGTGCGGCTTCCTCGTAACGGTCCACACGGGACACTTGCGAGCCGATGTGGCAATGCAGTCCGGTCAGTTGCAGACTCGGCTGCGAAAGCACTGCGGCGACAGCGCGGTCAACGTTGTCGCGTACGTCGGGGCGTAGCGAGAAGCCGAACTTCTGTCCTTCGGTGCCGGTGGTGATCGCAGCGTGCGTGTCGCCGCTGACGCCGGGCGTGACGCGGATAAGGACGCGTTGTGCGCCGTGCGCGAGCGCGCCGAGTTGTTCGACTTCGTCGAGAGAGTCGAGGACGATGCGGCCGACGCCGTACTGCAGTGCAGCTTTCAGATCTTCAGGAGTCTTCGCGTTGCCGTGTAATAGGATGCGCTCCGCGGGAAAGCCAACAGCGCGTGCGACAGCGATCTCTCCAGCGGAGCACGTGTCGAGCGACAGTCCTTCTTCAGCGACCCAACGCAACACTGCTCGCGTGCAGAGTGCCTTGCTCGCGAAGGCGACGTCGGCCTCCGGCATCGCACGGCGGTACGCGCGGGCTGTTTCGCGCACCTGTTCTTCGTCGAGGAGGTACGCGGGCGTACCGAAGCGCGCCGCCAGGTGGCTGACCGGTGCGCCGGCGAAGAGCAACTCGCCGCCTTCGCCGAGCTTTGTGCCTTGCGGCCAGAGTCCCGGTTCTAGATGGTCGGCGGCCTCGCAGCCGAGACTCGGGAGCAGCTCGCTGAGTGTCACGGTTACCTCCGGTCGATGTCGATCGCGGCGAACATCGCCAGCACACTGCGCCGACCCCGGACCGGAACGTCCCGGAAACGGGCCTCTGACGGCCCCGGCGGTCGTGCTGACGCGTTCTTAACGCGCGAGTAACTTCCGCCACACCCTGGTTGAGCTGGGCTTTGCTGAGTTTTCCGGAGTTCGGCCGTCTTATCGGCCATGGTTGAACAGATGACGGACTTCGCGAACGAGACCGAGCCGTACCGGCACGAGCTTCGGGTGCACTGCTATCGGATGCTGGGCTCGTTCGACGAGGCGGAAGACCTGGTCCAGGAGACTCTGCTGCGCGCGTGGCGCGGCCGTTCGACGTACGCGGGCCGCGCGAGCCTGCGGGCGTGGCTGTATCGGATCGCGACCAACGCGTGTCTCGATCACCTCGAAGCACACCCGCGGGAGTTGCCGGTGCTCGATCTGCCGGTTTCGCACGACTCCGACCTCGCACCGCGTCCCGATGTCGCGGTGCCGTGGTTGCAGCCTGCACCCGACAGCGCGCTTCAGCCGGACGGTGTCGTCGTCGCGCTCGAGACGGTGGAGCTGGCGTTCCTCGCCGCCATTCAGCATCTTTCGCCGCGACAGCGTGCTGCGTTGGTGCTTCGCGACGTACTCGGCTGGTCTGCGCGTGAAACGGCTTCAGCGCTTGGTACGACGCCCGCGTCGGTGAACAGCAATGTGTTGCGCGCGCGGGCCGAGTTGCAGGAGCACTTGCCTACGCGACGTACGGAGTGGGCGTCTGCGTCCGCGAGCGAGGAGGAACGCGCTGTCGTCGCGAAGTACGTGAAGGCGCTCGTAGAGCACGACGAAGCGGCCTTCGCTGAACTGTTGCGCGAAGACGTGCGTTGTAGTCACGCTCCCGGCGCTGGCGGGCACATGGGGTCGGAGCCGACCTGGTACGCGGGGCGGGACACAGTGCTCGAAAGCTGGGCTCCGGCATTCCACGGTGGCGACGCTGCCGAGTTCCGCGTTGTCGAGACCCGCTCGAACGGTTTGCCCGCGCTCGCCACGTACGCGCGCACAGTCGGTGAGTTCCGGGCCTTCGGGCTGGTGACACTGCGGCTGGACGGCGGCCGTGTCGCGGAGGTGACCACGTTCGGTCCGGAAGTGTTCCCGGCCTTCGACCTCCCGCCCGCGCTCGCCTGACGCGTTACGAAAGCCCCCACGAGGACAGGATTCCGAAGAGCTGGTCCCGTTCCGCCGCGGTCAGCAGCCTGCTCGGCGGCCGCACGTCGGGGCGGCACAGGCCGAGTTGCGAGAGGGCGTCCTTGACCACGCTGACGTTGTTGGCGTTCCCGTGCGCGGCGCGCATCTCTTCGAACGGGCGGATGCGGTCCCAGATCTCCATCGCTCCGTCGAAGTCGCGGTTGCGGAGACGGCGGAACAGGTCGAGCGAGATCTGCGGTGCGACGTTCGCCAGGCCGGAGGTGAAGCCTGTCGCGCCGACTGCGAAGTACCCAGGGGCGGACAGTTCGGCGAGGCCGGCGATCCACACGAAGCGCTCGTACCCCGCGTCGCGTGCGACGGTGCGGAAGCGCACCGGGTCCGGCACCGCGTACTTCACGCCAAGCACGTTCGGCGCGACGTCGGCGAGCTGCGCCAAATCTTCACCCTCGATGGCGGGGTTGCGCACGTACAGGACAACCCCGAGTTCGGGCACTTCGTTCGCGATAGCGCGGTGGTAGTCGATCCAGCCCGCGCGCGATACGTACGGGTGCACGGGCTGATGGATCATCACCATGTCCGCTCCGGAAGCGCGCGCGTGCTTCGCGGCCTTCACGGCTGTGCGCACGTCGTGGCCGACGCCTGCGAGGACGCTCGCCTCCCGCGCAGCCTTCGCGGTGACTTCGAGACACTGTCGCGTTTCTTGCTCTTCGAGCGCGTAGAACTCGCCGGTGTTGCCGTTCGGCGTGACGACCTCGACGCCGCTCAGCACGAGCCGTTCGACTAGCCGCTCGTACGTCTCGGCGTCCACGTCCCCGGCCGCGGTGAAGGGGGTCACCGGGATCGCCACCACGCCGGCGAGCCGCTGTCGCTGTTTCTCGAACGCCACGAGCAGATCCGATCTGATATATGATGTCTCGACCGTCGGAGGGTAACACGAGCGGGCAGGACAATCGTCCTGATCTTTGGGATATGCGTCCCAGGTCAATGCCGAAGGGCGGCCCGACCGGCTGTAGGGCCGGCTGCCTGGCCGTCTTGCGGCCCGGCGGATACCTGGTGTCCGAGACCCGCCGGCCGGATTACCGCGCGTGGGAGACCTGGGACGTGCCGCCGCACACCCGCGAAGTGCCGGGGATCGGGGCGGTGGAGCAGCGGGTCGAGGTCACCGAAGTCCGGCTGCCGCTCGCCTCGTTCCGCACCAAGTGCGCGTTCCTGGCCGACGGCAGCGTCCTCACCTCGGACTCGACCCTCCGATTCCGCAGTCAGGGCGAGGTCGAGGCGCGTCGAGGGCTATCGGGTCCTGGACGTCCGGCAAGGCTCCGACCGCCCGGACCGCGAGTTCGTCTTCCTCGCCAAGGCCGAGTGAGTCGGCACGCCCCCGGCGAAGGGGACGTGCCGAATCCTCAGCGCAGGGCGTCCAACGCGAACGCCGTGTACATGGCCACCCCGGCGGCCATCGCCGGTTCGTGGAACTTCACCCGGTTCGAGTGGTTGTCCTCGGTGGTAGCCGGATCCGCTCCCGGCTCGCGGGCGCCGATGAACGCGAACGTGCCCGGAACTCGTTGCAGGACATACGAGAAGTCCTCGGCGCCCATGATCGGCGTGCTCAGCTCCTCGACGTTGTCCGCTCCCAGCACCTCGGCGCCCAGCGACAACACCTCGGCCGCCACTGCCGGGTCGTTGACCGTCGTCGGGTAGCCCGGGTCCACGCCGGCCGACACGCGGCAGCCGTGCGCCGCACCGACTGCCTCGCACACCTTCGGCAGTTCCTCGCGGACGAAGGACCGCGTCGACTCCGACAGGGTGCGAATGGTCCCCTCGAGCACCGCCGTCTCGGGGATGATGTTCGTCGTCGTTCCGGCCTGGATGCGGGTCACCGAGACCACCGCCGGGTCGAAGACACTGATCCGGCGCGTGACCATCGTCTGGATCGCGCCGACCATCGCCGCCGCGGCGGGAACGGGGTCGATGGCGTCCTGCGGGGCGGAACCGTGGCCGCCGCGGCCGGTGATCTCGACACTGAACGTGTCGGCCGACGCCATCATCGGCCCGCCGCGCACTTGCAGGACGCCGCTCGGGCTGTTGGCGATCGTGTGCAGGCCGAAGGCTCGCGTGACGCGCGTGCCCGCCGCGTCCAGCACTCCCTCGTGGATCATGTGCCGCGCGCCGTGCATGCCCTCTTCGCCCGGCTGGAACATGAACACGACCGAGCCCGCCAGGTCGTCGACCCGCTCGGACAGCAGCCGCGCCGCGGAGGCGAGCATCGCGACGTGCGTGTCGTGTCCGCAGGCGTGCATCGAACCGTCGATCTCGGACGAGAACTCCAGACCGGTGTCCTCGGTCAGCGGCAGCGCGTCCATGTCCGCCCGCAGCAGCACAGCCGGGCCAGGACGAGCACCGCGCAGGACGCCGGTGAGCGACGTCGTGGAGCGGCCGTCGGTGAGTTCGATCGGCAGGTCGGCCAGCGCGGCGCGGATCGCCGCCTGGGTGCGCGGCAGCTGCAAGCCCTGTTCAGGATGCCGGTGCACAGCGCGGCGAAGCTCGACAGTGCGGTCCTGCAGCTGCCGCGCGGCGTCGAGCAGCCCGGCGTGCCGGTTGCCGGGCAGGGTGGGGAGGTCGGTGGGTCCGGTCATGGCTCGATAGTGGCACCTCGCACGCTTCCGGCGCACCGTGCGTGCGTTCGCCAGCGAGGCGGAATACGGTGTGCGCATGGCGGTGCAAGAGCCGGTCACGGGCTTCGCGATAGCTGTGGTCCGTGAAGACGGTCGGTGGCGGTGCAGTGCGCTCGATTCCTCGGCGCTCACAGAGCTGGATGCGGCGATCACCGAGCTGGGCAAGCTCCGGTCGACCGGAGCGGCGTTCGGCCTGCTGGCCGTCGACGACGAGTTCTTCGTGATCGTCCGGCCGAGCCCGAGGGGACCGTCGCTGCTGCTGTCGGACGCCGCCGCGGCGCTCGACTACGACATCGCGGCCGACGTCCTCGACGTCCTGCGCGTAGACCCTCCGGACGAGGACGACGACGCCGTTTGGCCCGAGGGCGACCTCGAAATCCTGGCCGACCTCGGCCTGCCCGGCGGCGAACTGGAGGTGATCGTCGGGGAGGTCGACCTCTACCCGGACGAACAGCTGCAGATGATCGCCCAGCGGTGCGGGTTCGAGGCCGAGTTCTCGAAACTGCTGGACCAGCTCTGAGACGGCCGGACGACACCGAGGCCGTGCGGGCCGCGCTGGACGCGGCCCGCGCCCCTGGTGCCGACGTGCCCATCGGCGCGGTCGTCTTCGACCCCGACGGGCGCCCCTTGGCAGCGGCTCGCAACGCGCGCGTCGAACTGGCCGACCCCACCGCGCACGCGGAGATCCTCGCGCTGCGCGCGGCGGCCCGCGAGTTCGGCGACGGCTGGCGGCTGGAGGGCTGCACGCTCGCGGTCACCCTGGAGCCCTGCACGATGTGCGCCGGCGCGCTCGTGCTCGCCCGCGTCGCGCGGCTGGTGTTCGGGGCATGGGAGCCCAAGACCGGCGCAGTGGCGTCACTGTGGGACGTCGTGCGCGACCGCCGCCTCAACCACCGGCCGGAAGTCCACGGCGGAGTGCTCGAAAGCGACTGCGCCGCCCTGCTCGAGGCGTACTTCGCGGACCGGCGGCTAGGGGCCGAGTAGCCCCCGCCGCAAGCCGCGGAGGGGGTCCGGTATTGTTCTCGGCGGTGGCGTGTCCGAGCGGCCGAAGGAGCACGACTCGAAATCGTGTGACGGTTAATCCCGTCCGTGGGTTCAAATCCCACCGCCACCGCTCGCGGGTGGGCGGGCTATGCCGACAGGAAGCGTCGGCATGGCCCGCTCGCCTCGTTTCTGGGGGTGCAACCCCCAGGCCCCGCCCGGAGGGGCTTCGCCCCCCGGACCCCCCCGGAGGTGGTGGGTCGCCTTGGTCTTGGGACGCACGCTGGGGCTTAGCGGGCGTAGCTGGCGGGCACTTTGGGTGGGGGGTGTTCGTTTAGTGCTTCGGTAGCTGGTCCCTGGTACCGGAGGTGGCGCTTTGTACATCTATGCCCGGCGTCGTTCGCTCACGTTCAGCGGCAAGCAGGTCACGATCAAGGCCGCGGTCAAGGACGGCCTGTTCGGAGCGGACAAGAGACACACCTTCACGGTCAGCCGGATCAGCGACGTCAGCAACACCGAACCCCGCGCGTTCAGCCCGGGGTGTCTCAAGTTCAAGGTGACCGGGGCGTCGACGGCGGTCATCGAGAACCCGGCCTCGGGCGGAGACAAAGCCGATATGTGCACGTTTTACTACAGCTCGTCCGACCGGAAGAAGGTGCGGCAGCTGGTCGAGGCCATCAAGGCGGCGATGCCGAAGTAGCTTCTTCCGTAGGCTGGCCGCATGAGCGAAGAGCTTCCGCCGGTCGGCAAGACCGCGGTTGGGGTGGCTGGGCTTCGGGCGTTGGAGAGCGGGCGGCCGGATCGGCTGTTCGAGGATCCCTACGCGGGCGCGTTCTTCCAGGCTGGGCGCGCGCTCTTCGCGGGCCAGGAACGCCATCACCAGCTCGGGATGGTGTTCGCGCACCAGGTCGCGATCCGCACTCGGTTCTTCGACGACTTCGTCTCCGGCGGGACCCAGACGGTGCTTCTCGCGGCCGGTCTCGACGCTCGTGCGTTCCGGCTCGACTGGCCCGACGGTGCGCGCGTGTTCGAGGTCGACCTGCCGGATGTGCTCGCCTTCAAGGAATCCGTGCTGTCCGAAAAAGGCGCGCGGCCTCGCTGCGAGCGCACGACGGTTCCGGTGGATCTGCGCGACGACTGGGTCGCTGCGTTGAAAAACGAGGGATTCGACCCGGACCAGCCGACCGTCTGGCTCGCCGAGGGGCTGCTCGTCTACCTCAGCCGCGACGAGGCGGAACGGATGCTCACGGCCGTCACCGAGTTGTCCGCGCCGGGCAGCCGGGTTTCGTTCGAACACCGGCCGGACGGCGATCAGGACGGATTGCTGGAGCGGGCGCGCAAATACGGCGGCGAGGTCACGGCGCTCTGGCGCGGCGGTCTCGCGGGAGATGCTCCGGAGTGGCTTACCGAGCGCGGCTGGCGGCCGGAAACCGTTACGGTGGCTGAACTTTCCGTCCGTTACGGACGCGAGCCACTGGACCACACGCGCGGCGGATTCGTGATCGCGACCCGCTAATTCTCGTCCTGCAACACCGGTGTGCCGAAAGCGTCGAGGAAAGTCGTTGCCTCTCCTATGGTTGCGACGCCGCGAGTGACTGCTTCCGCGATGGTCTCGCACGCCTCCCGCACCGCTGGCTCGGCGGATCGGTCGCCCGCCAGCAGCGCGACGGCCGCCGGGGACACTCCTTCGGCGATCAGCATGACGCGCGCCGCGGTCTGATCTGCCAGCCGGTCAAGCAAATCCGCCAGATCGAGGCCGACCGACGCGGTCCGCGCGGCGGCTTCGGCGGCCTGGCGGTAGTGCGCGTCGAGTTCGTCCGCGCTGCCCCGGAATTGCGCCGCCGGTTCGCCGCCCCATTTGCGTTCCGCGCTGTGCGCCCCGCGTTCGAACTCCAGCCGTGCCATCACCAACACGTCGCGGCCGCCCGACAACGTGCGCGCGGATTCGCGGATCGTCTGCGGGGAACAGTCGATCTGGCGCAACGCGGCGATCGGGTCCGGGGCACCGATCGCGGCGGCCGCGGCGCCCAATGCAGCAAGCCCGGCGGCCGCGTTGTCCAGCGCCGGGTGGAGGAACGGCATCAACTCAGCAGCGCCGTCGCGATCGTCGGACGGTGGTGGTGGCCTTGGGCGGCCATCCGCAGCTGGCCGGCGAGGTCGGACGTCGCGTCGCCGAGGATGCGCGCGTCGACGTCCCGTGCGGCGAGCGCGGCCTCCCATCGGGCGGCGATTTCCCGCGCGGGCGCGGAAATGCCCCACGGCGTCGATTCGAGACGGGCTTCGGCGAACCGGCCCGCCGCACGGTCCGCGTCGGCAGCTGCTCGATCGAGCGCGTCCGCGGCGGCGTTGAGCCGCTCGCTCGTCGAACCTGCCATGGGGACCTCCGCTGCCGGGAGAGCGCGAACCGCGGCCCGCCACCCTCTGGAGAGATCTAACCCCATCGAGGCCGCCCGGGTCACTCGGCCGGGCGTGCGACGATTCCACATCGTGGGGATCCTTGACCGGCGGATCCGTACCCGGCCAGAATTGGAGTCATGCCAGAGAACCGGGTAGTGCCGCAAGCCGGCCGTGCCCCGGCGCGGTCGGACGGCGAGGGCGTAGCCGCTCTCCTGAGGCGTCGCGGTCGTCTCGGCTCTCCTCCCGCGTAGGCGTTTTTCCGCTGCTGCAGCCGAATTCACCTATTCTTCCGGGAGTACCGCCATGTCTGTAGACCTGCCTGCCCGCCTGCGCTCGTCCGTCACCCCGGACGACGGGATCCTCGAAGGACCGCGCGTGCTGCGCCGCCTTCCGGACGGCGTTGAAGAACGTCCCTACGAGCTTTTCACCCTGCGTCCGCTCGGCCGGGTGATCGGCGCGGAAATCTCCGGAGTGGACCTCGGCGCGCCGGTGTCGCCGCGGCTGCGCGCCGAGTTGAACCGCGCGTTGCTGGAGTGGAAGGTGCTGTTCTTCCGCGACCAGCACATCACCTCTGAGCAGCAGCGCGCGTTCGCCGCGAACTGGGGCGAGCTGGAAACCAACCCGTTCATCCCGCGCGGAGATTCCGATCAGGTCGTGCGGTTCACCCGCACCGCCGGGATGCCCGGGTACGAGAACATCTGGCACACCGACGTCACCTGGCGGCCGAATCCGGCGCTCGGTTCGGTGCTGCGGCTGGTCGAGGTCCCGCCGATCGGCGGCGACACGATGTGGGCCGACATGGCCGCCGCCTACGACAACCTGCCCGCCGACGTCCGCGAGCGGATCGACGGACTCACCGCGGTGCACGATTTCGTCCCCGGTTTCGACCGGTTCACCGACCCGGACCTGCTGGCCCAGTGGCAGGACGCGTACCCGCCGGTCGAGCACCCGGTGGTGCGGACCCATCCGGAGACCGGGCGGCGGACGTTGTTCGTGAACCAGGCGTTCACCACGCACATCGTCGGCCTCGACCGCGCCGAAAGCGACCGGCTGCTGCGGTATTTGTTCCTCCAGGCGCACACGCCGGAGTTCCAGGTGCGGTTCCGCTGGGAGCCGGATTCGGTGGCGTTCTGGGACAACCGCGCGACCCAGCACTACGCGGTCAACGACTACCACCCGCACGTCCGGATCGCCGAGCGCGTCGCGATCGTCGGGGACCGGCCGTACTGACCTCACGAGACTCCGGTGAGGACGGTGTCGACAAGTCGTTCGAGATAGGCGTCGTCGGCGGATTTCGCCCGGATCAGGGTGTGGAACCAGAGGTTTCCGCCCAGCAGATCCATGATCATCTCTGAATCCGCGGCGTCGGCGAGTTCGCCTCGGTCGTGGGCACGGTCGAAGACGGCCTGCTCGCGGCCGAGGCGGTCGGCGAAGAACCGTCCGGCGGCCTCGGCGGTGGCGGGCCGGTCCGGCAGTGCGGAGACGACGGCGGTGATGACGCGCCGGGTCGCCGGATCGGACAGCAGACGGTGGATCTGCTTCGCCAGTTCGAGCAGATCGCCGCGCAGGGAACCGGTGTCGGGGATCGCGAAGGCGAGTTCCGGGGCCTGCACGAGGGCATCGGCGAGGACCTCGTCCTTGGTCGCCCAGGTGCGGTAGATCGTCGTTTTGTGCACTCCGGCCTGCGCTGCGACCGCTTCGACCGTCAGTGCGTCGTAACCGCGTTCGGCCAGCAGCGCGAGGGTCGCGGAGAAGATGGCGTCCGCCTTGCGCGGGCGGGAGGCGGTCCGGTCCATGGCCTGATCCTAGCCCGGTTTGCAACGGTGCGTTGCATTCGGTAGACCGGTGGCATGCAACGCTCCGTTGCAAACTGGGCGAAGGTGGAGACATGAGCGAAGTACTGCCGGTGGTTTTCGTGCACGGCATCCGGCTGTCGGGAGCGTGCTGGCAGCAGCAGAAACGCCTGGCACGCGGTCGGGTCGCGACGCCGGACCTGCCGGGACACGGGGCCCGGCGCGGGGAACGGTTCACGCTCGACGGTGCGGTTGACGCGGTCGCCGAGGCCATCGACGAGGTGGGCGGACGGGCGGTTCTGGTGGGGCATTCGCTCGGCGGCTATGTCTCGATCGCGACTGCGGCCCGTCATCCGGAGCGGGTCATTTCCCTGGTGGGAGCTGGATGTTCGCTGGTGCCCAGTTCGGTGCTGCGCGGCGGATTCCGGTTCGCGCGCCGGGGCCTGGCGACGACCGCTGACGACGGCGCTTCGTTCAGCGCGTGGCTGCTCCGCCGGGTTCTCCCCGCGGAAGTCGCCGAGCCGGTCATCGCGGCGGGAATCGCTTCCGAAGTCATCCCCGACGTGATGGCGGCCGGGATGGATCCGCTCGCCGACCTCGCGCGGTACCCAGGGCGGGTACTGCTGCTCAACGGCCGCCGCGATCACTTCCGCCTCGGCGAACGCCGATTTTTGGCTGCCTGCCAGGACGGCGCGCTGCAGATCGTGCCGGGCGCCGGTCACTACCTGCCGCTCACCCACGGCGAGATCTGCGCGCGAGCGGTTGCCGGGGCGACGGCTTTGCTCAGCGATTAATGCTCACGAGTGGCGAGGCGGGCCGCCTTCCTCCCCCTCCCGCGCTCCCCCGCGCGGTCAAGGCGGCGCCTCGCCACTCGCGAGGCTTCCCCGGGGCAAATCCGTGGAGCCGCGGTCGCGGGCGAAGCGGAAAGTCCCGCGCCCGCGGCTGTTTTCCTCCGGTGGTGGCACCTGCGCACTCGACGACGGTCAACCCCCACGTGACCGTGTCGCCTCCCCCGCGAGGTGCTACCCGTGAGCGCCGGTGCGGCCCAAAAGTGGTCTGGGCCACAGTTTCCGTGCTCATCGGTAAGGTACTCCCGCCCGGTACCAGTCGACCCCGGGCTTGAGCTGCATTTAAGGCAGATGCGCCGTCCGGGTGAAGGCGGGACCAGCGGTCTAGCCGCGAAGTCCTTCAACGGTCGCGAAGCCGTCACTGACCGTCACGCTCGTGCCGCGGCGCGCGGACAGCTCCACGAACCGCTGCAGTGCTTCATCGGCGTCGTCCCCCGTCAACGGTACGCATTCGTTGTCTTCGTCGCGGCGGATCGGCACTAATTCGACCCGCATCTGCTCGCCGACGACGCAGCCGGCGAGCAGGCCGTCGCGGTGCCGGTCGCGCATGGCGGGCCAGTCGAAGACGAGATTGCCCAGGCTGTAGAGGATCGGGCGGCCGCGATACACCTCGACCGGCTGCACGGTGTGCGGTCCGTGCCCGACGACCAGGTCTGCGCCGGCGTCGATGATCGCGTGCGCGTAGGTCACCTGGTACTCGGTCAGTTCTTCGCCGGGGATGCCCCAATGCATCGACACCACGACGTGGTCGGCCTCGGTGCGGGCGCGACGGATGTCGGCCAGCAGCAGCTCCAGGTCGCGGCGGACCGGCGTGGTGTGCACGATCGGCGGGCGGCCGGGGACGTCCAGGACGCGCGGATCCGGTTGGTACGACGTGTAAGCGCCCGCCGCGGCGACACCCGGCGAGTCTTCCGTCGCTTCCTGTCCGACGGGCCAGCACAGCGAGGTGTAGGCGAGGAACGCGATCCGGCCGCCGGGCCGTTCGAGGATCGCCGGCGCGCGCGCCTCGGCGAGGTTCGCGCCCGCGCCGCAATGCGCGATTCCGGCGCGATCCAGCACGGCGAGGCTCGCCATCGCCGCGGCCGGCGGGTAGGTGACGTTGTTGGCGACGGATACGACGTCGATCTCGGCGGCAGTCAGCGCGGTGACCATCTCCGGCGGCGAGTGCCGCCAGTTCGGCTTGTGCGGGATGTCCAACCCGGTCGAGCCGGACAGCGGTCCTTCGAGATTCACGAACCGCACGTCGGCGCCGGTGAGCAGCGAGGTCAACGGGTGGAACGCCGTTTCCGGGTTCGCGCGGCCCTGCAGGTTGACGTCTCCGCCGAGTACGAGCGTGATCATTGCGTCAACCCGTCCAAAGGAGGAAATCCCTCCAGCTCGTTACGAATCGTTGCCCTTTCGTCTTCCTCTGCTTCGCTTGTTCGGGGGACGATGCCTCGACCGTTGACATGCAGAGGGGACTCAGGGTGACCATATCCCGTCGTCCCGCCGGGGGCCGCAGCGCCGGTGGGGCAAGACTGACCAGAGGCGCGGTTGCCGCCTCCGCCGCTGCTCTCGCGCTCGGCGGACTGACCGTGCCCGCTTCGGCGGCGCCGAGCGCGGACGCCCTGATCGCCGAGGTCTACGGCGGGGGCGGCAATTCCGGCGCCACGCTGACCAACGACTTCATCGAGCTGGCCAACCACGGCGGCGCGCCGGTCGCGCTCGACGGTTACAGCGTCCAGTACCTGCCCGCTTCGGCGAGCGCGTCGAGCAAGTGGCAGGTCACGCCGCTCGCCGGGTCCGTCGCGCCGAAGGGCCGCTACCTCGTCGCGGAGGGGAAGGGGAACGGCGGCACGGTCGCGCTGCCGACGCCGGACGCGACCGGGGGCATCGCGATGTCCGCTACCGCGGGCACCGTCGCGCTCGTGTCCGACAGCGCGCCGCTGACCTGCAAGAGCGCCGCCGACTGCGCGGCCGACAGCCGCGTAAAAGACCTCGTCGGTTTCGGTGATGCCGTTGTCCGCGAGGGGAATCCGGCCGCCGCGCCGTCGAACACGACTTCGGTCGCGCGGGCGGCGACGCTCGCCGACACCGACGACAACAGTGCGGATTTCGCGGTCGGCGACCCGACGCCCACCAACACCAAGGGCGAAACCACCGGCACCCAGCCCGGCGAACCCGGCGTTCCGGCGAAGATCCACGACATCCAGGGCACGACGCGGATTTCGCCGTTCAAGGACAAGCAGGTCGAGGACGTCACCGGCATCGTCACCGCGGTGCGGAGCTTCGGTTCGGCACGCGGGTTCTGGATCACCGACCCGCATCCGGACAGCGACCCGCGCACCAGCGAGGGCCTGTTCGTGTTCACCGGATCGACGACCCCGGCGGTGGCGGTCGGCGACGCGGTCACCGCGCAGGGCAAGGTCAAGGAGTACTACCCGGACGCACCCGCGACCTCGAACTATCAGTCGCTCACCGAGCTGACGAGTGCACAGTGGACGGTCGATTCTTCGGGCAACCCGCTGCCCGCCCCGACCGTGCTGACACCGGACCAGGTGCCGGATGTGCTGGCTCCCAAGGCGGACGGCAACATCGAGCCGTTGCCGCTCGAGCCGTCGAAGTACGCACTGGACTTCTGGGAAGCGCACGAAAGCGAGATCGTCCAGGTTTCCGACGCGCGCGTGGTCGGTCCGAGCAACAAGTACGGCGAGCTTTACGTGACCACAAAGCCGCAGCAGAACCCGACTCCGCGCGGTGGCACGGTTTACCTCGGCTACGACAAGATCAACACCGGCGTGCTGAAGGTTCAGTCGATCATTCCTTCCGCGCAGCAGGCGGCTCCGAAGGTCAACACCGGCGACGTGCTCACCGGCGTCACCTCCGGTCCGGTGGAGTACAGCAACTTCGGCGGGTACACGCTGTTCGCGTCTAAGCTGGGTGCGGCCAAGGACAACAAGCTGCAGAAGGAAACCACGCGCAAGCAGCGTCCTGGCGAGCTTTCGGTGGCGACGTACAACGTCGAGAACCTCGCACCGTCCGATTCGGACACCAAGTACGCGCAGCTCGCGCACGGCATCGTCGACAACCTCGCGACGCCGGACATCGTTACCCTGGAAGAAATCCAGGACAACAGCGGCGCGACCGACGACGGAACGGTCGACGCCGACGCGACGCTGAAGAAGTTCACCGACGCGATCGTCGCCGCCGGCGGCCCGCGGTACCAGTGGCGGCAGATCAACCCGGTGAACGACGAGGACGGCGGACAGCCGGGCGGCAACATCCGCGTCGGCTTCCTGTTCAATCCCGCCCGAGTGTCCTTTGTGGATCGACCGGGCGGCAGCCCGACGGCCTCGGTGGGCGTGGTCTCCGACCACGGCAAGGCGCACCTGACGCAGTCGCCGGGCCGGGTCGACCCGGGCAACGAAGCGTGGGAGGACAGCCGCAAACCGCTGGCCGGGGAGTTCGTGTTCCGCGGCCGCACCGTTTTCGTGCTGGCCAACCACTTCAACTCGAAGGGCGGCGACCAGCCGACACACGGCCGCTACCAGCCGCCGACGCGCAGCTCCGAGGTGCAGCGGCAGAAGCAGGCGACTGTGCTGCAGGGTTTCGTGGCACAGCTGCTGGGCGCGGACCCGCGGGCGAACGTCGTGGTGGCCGGTGACTTGAACGACTACCAGTTCTCGCCCGCGCTGGCGAAGCTGACGTCGGGTGGGTTGTTGAAGGACCTGATCTCGACGTTGCCTCCGGCTGAGCGGTACAGCTATGTGTTCGAGGGGCAGTCGCAGGTGCTGGACCACATTTTGGCCTCGGCTGCTCCGCGTGGCGTGGATTACGACGTGGTGCATGTCAATGCCGAGTTCGCTGACCAGGCCAGCGATCATGACCCGCAGGTGGTGCGGTTCCGTCCTTCGGCGGGGAATGCGTTCGCGGACTTCGCCAACGACCTGCTTGATCAGCTGGACCGGTTCTTTCACCGGACGGCGTAGCTAGTTGTCCGTGAGGGGAACCCTGCGGGAATCAGATTCCCTCAGGATTCCCCTCACGGCTTTAGCGCTTTGCCCGCCAGCCAAGCCCCAGCACCGCCTGTACCAGCTCCTGATAACTCGGCTTGACCTCTTCCAAATACCGGTCCAAATACTGTGGCCGAGCAGTAGTCACCGGCTGCGGATCGTCCAGCGCCTCCACGAAACTCAGCCGCGAAACGTTATGCAGCGCCATCTTCCACCACCGATTGGCGCGCTCCCGGGTCTTCTCCTCCCGATCCTGCGCGGCAGCAACCGCGGCGTGCGCGTCCGCCAGTTGGCGTTCGATTTCGTCCGCTCGGGCCAGTTCCCATGCGCGCAGGCTGTCCGCCGAACCGCGGGCCAAGCCCACGATTTCCTTGTACCGCATGGCGGGGCTGGTGGTTCCTTCGGTCACGGCGTGCCTCCCGCGGTCGGCTCGGTTTCTGGGCGCTGGAACGGGATGATGACTTCCGGCGCCCCGTGCGTGGTGCGGTCGAAGAACAAAGCCCGGCCCGGTCGCGGCGACCAGTGCACGACCTGACCCGCGGCGAACGGCGACAGATCATTGCCCTGAACGTCCAGCGCGGCCCAAGTGCCGATGTCGTCTGTGCCGCCGAAGCCGAGGGTGTCCTTGAGCCGTGCGGTGCTGCGCCACCAGCCGATGGTGTGGACGCCGTGCGAGGGCCCGTTCTTCAGCAGCGTGCGAAGGTGGTCCAGACCGCTCTTCAGCTGGCCGACAGCCTTGGCTTCCAAAGCGGGCAGCGCGGCGTCCACTCCGTACAGCAGCAGGATGCGCGGCGTCGTCGTGGAGAGCGATTCGACGATCGTCTCCAGTTCGGCCGACAGGTTGTCGGTCAGCGTCGCGAGATGTCCTTCGGCGACTAGCCGGTCCTTGAGGTCCAAGACCGCCGAAGAGCTCGCTTCGATCGGACAGTGAAGCAGGAACTCGACCTCGCCTTCCTTGAGCTGTTTGGAAAGCGAGCGAGCCGCGGAGTCCATAATGGACAATGCCTCCGCCGTCGCGCCGCCAAGCACGGCGACGTTCCGGCCGGGGACCCGAGGAAGTTCGACGCCGCAAGCAGCCTCGGTGACGTCGATCGACTGGCCGAGAATCGCCCGCGGCTGGGGGCTCGGCTTGAGCTCCAGATAGGCCGGGAACTGTTCCAGCACGGGCGAATGCGCACCGTCGAACAGTCGCGGCCGGGTGAAGCGGCCAGCGTAGAGTTCCCACAGTTTTTGCTGCAGGTTCACGAAAACGTTGCGAGTGCTCGCATCCGGGACGTGCGCGAGCTGATTACCGTGCGCGACACCGGAATCGTGGTTGATCACCGCGTGCCACTTGGGTGCGGACACGGCCGCGTTGTTCGTTTCCGCGAGCACCCGGCGCGCCTTCGGCATCGCGATGCGCAGCGTGCACTGTTCGAAGACCGCGGGTTTGCCCCAGAACGCCTCGATCCCGGCGACGTCCTGGCTGGCCAGCACCAGGTGGATGCCTTGCGAACGTCCGCGCCGCGCGATGTCTTCGAGCAATTGCGTGGCCTGCGCGGTGACCTGGTCGCGTCCGGCGAATAGGTACTGGAATTCGTCGATCACCGCGACGATCCGCGGCCAGTGTCCGCCCGGATCCTGTTCCCGCAGGTCAGCGAGATTCGTGACCTCGTGTTCCTTGGCCGCGGCAGACCGGCGGCGCAATTCGTCGGCGAGGAAACGCAGCAGCGCCAACCCGAATTCGCGGTCGGTGTTGACGTTGACCCCGACCAGTTTCGCGTGCGGCAGCCAGCTGGAGTCCTTGCGGCCGGGTGCGAGACCGGCGAACGACACGCCTTCCTTGAAGTCCAGCAGGTACAACGCCAGCTCGTCCGGCGTGTAGCGCGCGGCGAGGCTGCCCAGCAAGGCGTACAGGAAGTTCGTTTTCCCGGAACCGCTCGGGCCGCCGATGAGCGCGTGCGGGCTCGCGTCGCCGATCACCACTTCGACGGCTTCGCCCTCGTGGAACCCGATCGGCGCGCGCAGCTCCCGCGCGGAGCTTTCCTGGCCGATCTCGGCGGGCATCAGGTCGGCGAACGACCGCGGGCCGCCCTGGCGAGCGATCAGCGCTTCGGCGATGCGATTGGCCGCGCGGATGACCTGCCCGGACGGCATCGGCGGATCAAGGTCCACGACCAGGTCGCTGCCGGTCATGCTGCTGACCGCGCGCCTTTCGTCCAGCAGGCTGAGCGTTTCGATCGACGCGCTCACCGCGGTGGGCACATCGACGAGGATCAGGCAGATCCCAGCCGCGAGCGCGCCGCTGGCCACGCGTTTGAGGTCGCGTGCGCGTTCCGCGTCGAGGGTTTCGCCGTTGCCGTACAGCACCGCGATCCGGTACGGCTCCAGGCGCTGGTTGGTGGCTTTTCGCAGCTCCCGCAACGAGGTGTGGCCCGCCTGCATGCCGGTGGCGTGGATCCGGCGGATGTGCCCGGCGAGTTCGTCGAGCAGATCCTCCAGCCGTGTCGGGTCGTACAGCGACAGCGCGCTCGTGCGGCTGAGCGGGTACAGGTCCGGCAGGATCGCGGTGAGCTGCCCGACGTCCCACAGGTGGATTTTCACCGCACCGGGCTCGAACGCCGACAGCACGCGCATCAGCAGGCCCTGCACGATCCCGTCCACCACCGGCCGCGTTTTCGGCGCGGACGTGATGGCCAGGTGCGATTCGTCCAGCAACGGCACGGCGACGTCGAACGTGCGCGAGATGTCGCGTCCGGCCGCGGTGGCCGAACCGACCCGCCACAGCGCGGGCGCGGCGACGCCGGGATTCGTGCCGACGCGGCCGAGCCATTCGCTCGGCGGCCGTCCGGCCGGGCCCGGCGCGTGCGCGGCGACGAGGTCGCGCAGTTCGCCGGGACCGGCGCTCCAGTCGGTGTAGAAGGCGGTGCGGGTGCCGCCGAGCGCGGCGAACACCTCGTGCGCCGCCGGATGCCGGGCCCACTCCGTCTGCTGCGCCGGATCGGCGTGGTCCATGCCGACCCGGACGATCTCCTGTTCCAGCGTCAGCCGCGCCACCTCGGCCTCGGCCATTTCGCGCGCGCCCGCCGCGGCCCCGAGCACGAGCCCGATCTGGTGCCGGACCCGGTCGAGGGCGGTTTGCACACGATTGCGTTGCTCGGCTGCCTTGCTGGCCATCTCATCCCTACAGGCGTGACTGGTAGCCGCCCACTAAATCGTCGGCGGCGGCTAAACGGGTGAGGAGGTGCTCGAGCGCCTCGTCGGCCTGCGCCAATTGCCCCGGCAGCCACGGATCTGCCTTGGCTTGCGCGTCGACGAGTGCGCGCCGGGCGTCGCCGAGCAGGGTCCTCGCCCGCTCGGCGTGCGCCCGTCCGTCGCCGACCCCCGCTCGCGCGGCGGTGAGCAACTGGTGGATTTCGGCGAGCCCCGACATCGGCGTTAAAGCCGCGCCGAGTAGGAATCGGCCGACGAGATGCCGGCCTGGATGGTGCTCTGCATGCCGGTGATCCCTTGCAGCGCTTCGGCGAGCAGGCCGTGCGCCTGGTTCACCTCGTGCTGGCTGCTGCCCTGGGTGGCTTGGGACAGCGACAGCTGTGCTTCTTCGAGTGCCTGCGCTGCCTGCTGCAGCGCGGCGATGCTCGCGGACGCCTTCTCGTTCGCGAGCGCGATACCAGCGCGGATCTCTTCCACTCCGGCCATGGGGGCGGGCTCCTCGGTACGTCAGGGGCTGGAACGACCACGTACAAACTTAGCGTGATCAAGTGTTTTCGGTAAGTAAGTGAGGGCGGGAGAATCGACAAAGCCCCGGACGCGGTCGGCAGTCCGGGGCCAGTCGGGCGTTGGATCCATGGGTGCGCACGCGGGGCCCGAAACCCGCGTGTCAGCCTTCTGACCTGCGGGTTCGTGGTGCGTGCGCGACGGCCAACGCCCAGGTCAAAACGGTATTCGTGACACCGGCGAACCTCTCCGGACAGCTGCGATCAAGTCTGCGGCGAAGCCTAGCGGGTAGGACCGTTCGGCCGATCCCAGCCCCTGCCGCGGTTGCGGACAGCGACGGGCTTCAGCGAGCGCCCGCCGGATTCGGGTCGTCGCCGAGGTAAGTCCCGTAGCCCTCGACGACGAGTGGGCCGTCGAAGACCAGGACCTCGTTGACCAATCCGCCCTTCTGGTTGCGGTAGTTGATGACCAGCGCGCCGAGCCCGACGTAGACGCCGACGACCTCGAAGCGGAGATCGGGGATCCGGCGCAGCCCCTCGGCCCAGTACGTGCGCAGCGCGGCTTTGCCCCGGATGACGCCGTCGCCGCCGACTACCTGGACCGCGACCGGTGACCGGAAGGTCACGTCGTCGGCGAAGTGGGTCATCAGGGCGTCGAGATCGTGGGCGTTCCAAGCCTGTGCCCAATGCGCGGCGAACTCTTGAGCTGCACTGTGGTCCATGAATGGATTCTGCCAGCGGAATATCGTTGCCAGGCAAGGGATTTACGCAAAAACACCTTCGGCGTTGCGGCGGAGGATGCCGGATTCGAACCTGCGAGGGCGTGAACCCACCACGCTTTCCAAGTCTGCTCACGGGTGTTCACCGGGGGACTCGGGTTGCGGATGCCCAGGTCAGCGCCCTATGGAGTGGTCGGGGAACCGGGGCGACCCGGGGGGAATGCGACCAGGCCAGACCCGGGTTCGGCTCCGACGTCTGGGGAGCGAAAGAGTTCTTCTTAGTCGCGCGCTGGTAGTCGAGTGTGGGAACCTGGACGTCAACGCCGAAGGCGCAGCACACTCAGACGTCGTGATTCCTCCGCTCTAGCGCCCGCGAAACTCAGCATCTTCGAAGGTCGGCGATCGAGCGAAACTGGCACCGTCGATCTCGCGGTCCTCGGCGAAGATCGCTCCGTCAAAAGCGGCGTTTTTGGCGAACATGCTTCGGGTGAACATCGTGCCTCCGAGGAACTCCGTCCCGTTGAACCCAGCGTTAGCGGCGAAGGTGGTGTCGAGGAACCACGCGGCGCTGCCGAACACCGCGTGGTTAAACCTGGCGTCAGAGGTGAACGTTGCGCCTTCGAACGTGGCGACGTCGGTGAAGGTCGTGAAGTCGAACCAGGCGTCGTCGAGGAAAGTGGCACCGGCGAAGATTGCTTCGCGGACGCGACAGCCGAGAAGGCTGAACTCGACGAGGGTGGCACCGGTTAAGTCTAGGTCGATGCCAGGCCAGAACGTGATGTCCGGATGCCTTGGGTCCGTGCCTGGGTTGAGGTGTTGGGTAAGGATCCGCTGGACGGTGAGCCGGACCCCCCGTTCCTGTCGCACTTCGCCGGCCAGCCTGTCCACCCCTGGAGGAGGCAATCGCAGGCCAAGCCGGCGGTTGGCCACGAGCGGCCGCCGTACCCCTGTCTTCGTGGGCGCCGGTTCTGTGTAGGGCGTACGCAGGTACGCACAAAGCACGTTGACGACGGTCTGCCGCTGACCGGGGTTGTCTTGTGCGACGCGTTCGAGCGCGAAACAGCCGCCGTGCCGTATGGCGGCCTTGTCGGACCCCAGTTGCTCGACCGCCTTGAGGTAGAGGTCGGTGAGCCTGCGTTCGCTGGCATCGTGCTCGGTAGTCGTCTGCCGCCGCCCGTTGAGGACCAGCGCGACCATCCCGCCGGTGCCCGCGCCGACTGTGAGACCGGTCTTGATCAGCTCGATCCGGTCCGAAGGGGTGGAGCCGCCGACGAACAACAGCAGCACTGTCACTGCGGTCGCGGCGATGACCGCGACCGGCACGACGATCACGAGGATGTTCCACCACCACGTCCCGCCACGCCGACGCCACCCGCGGCTGACACTCCTGATCAAGTTCACGCTGTCCAGTCTCGCCTACTGAAGCCGGGCTCCGCGGAAGCGCGCGCGATGACCCGACTGGCGTGGCATCGACTTCCGCGAAGAGCTGAAGGTGGCCTAGCCAGGGTCAACTGAGACTGGAAATGAGGCTAAGACGGGAAACGCCGGTCGGCCCGAAGCTGGGTCGACCGGCGTTTCCGCTGGTTACTGCGGCGGAGGATACAGGATTCGAACCTGCGAGGGCGTGAACCCAACACGCTTTCCAAGCGTGCGCCTTAGGCCGCTCGGCCAATCCTCCGTGGGGAAGAATACCGGATGGTCCTCCGGCCTTTCGCAGGTGGTCCGACCTGCGGGGTTGGGCTCAGGCCGGTACGACGTCGGCGACCACGATGGTGATGTTGTCCGGGCCGCCGCCCTCGTTGGCCAGTGCGATGAGCCGCGGGACGATTTCCTCGGGGGCGCCATCGGAGAGGACGTCCAGGATGGCCGGTTCGCTGGCGCCCGCGGTGAGGCCGTCGGAGCAGAGCAGATAGCGGTCGCCTGCTTGCGGCGTGAACTCCCAGACGTCCGGTTCGGCCGAGCCGGTGCTCAGGAGCGCCTTCATCAGCATTGAGCCGCGCGGGTGGTGGTCGGCGTCGGCGGCGCTGATGGTGCCGTCTTCGACCAGGGCCTGGGCCAGGGTGTGGTCGCGTGTGATGCGCTGCAGTTCGCCGTCGCGCAGGAGGTAGCCGCGGGAGTCGCCGACGTGCGCCGCGGCGAAGTGGGTGCCGTCGAACAGCAGCGTGGTGAGGGTGGTGCCCATGCCTTGCGTGGCTGGGGTTTCCTCGGCCACCTGGGCGAGCTCTTCGGCGATCCGGCGGACGCCGTCGGAGAGCAGGTTCGACAGGTTGTGCGCGGTGAGGTCGAGCGTGCGCAGTTCCGCGTCCAGCGAGGCCAGCACGCTGACCGCGGTCGAGCTGGCGACTTCGCCGTGCGGCTGGCCGCCGATCCCGTCGGCCACCACGAGCATCCGCCCGCTGGCGTAGACGGAGTCCTCGTTGTTGGTGCGTCGTCGCCCTTGGTCTGAGCCCGCGGAGTAGCGCAGGGTGAACCGGGTCTGCTCGGTGGCCATGCCCCCATAAAACCATTGGTTGACTGAGTTAACAAGCAAAACGATGGAAACCGCTGTCGTCGGCTATCGTGCTCGACATGGCAGACGACGCGGCGGTGAGTGCGGCCGACATCGCGCGCCTGGCGGGCGTGCGCCGGGCGGCGGTGAGCAACTGGCGGCGCCGCCATGACGATTTTCCCAAACCGGTGGGCGGCACGGCGTCCAGCCCGTTGTTTTCGCTTCCGGAGGTGCAGGCGTGGCTGCGTGGGCGCGGTCGGCCGTTCGAGCTGTCGCCGATCGACGAAGCGTGGCAACGGCTGCGCGCGCTCGGCGACGATCTTGACCTCGGTGCGCGGCTGGCGGCGGTCGGCGAGTACCTCGCGGACGACGCTGAGGGGCCCGGCGATCCGGAGCTGCTGGCGCTGATCTCCCAGCTGGCCTCGAACGAAGGCGCGGCGGAGACGTTCGAGCAGCTCTGCGACCGGTTCTTCGAGGCGCACGCTCGTCGGCTCTCCACGACGCCGACCGCGTACGCCGACCTGATGGTGCGGCTGACCGGCGCGAAGGGGGCCACGGTGCTCGACCCGGCGTGCGGGTTCGGGTCGCTGTTGCTGGCCGCCGCGGCGACCCGGGCGCGAGGGCAGGACATCGACTCGGACACCGCGCGGATCGCGGGCATCCGGCTGCGGTTGCACGGCGCGGACACCGAGGTGCACGCCGCGGACGCGTTGCGCGCGGACGCTTTCGCCGACCGGCTGGCCGACGTCGTGCTGTGCGATCCGCCGTTCAACGAGCGCGGCTGGGGGCACGAGGAACTCGTCGGCGACGCACGGTGGGAGTACGGGCTGCCGCCGCGGGGCGAGTCGGAGCTGGCGTGGGTGCAGCATTGCCTCGCGCACGTGAAACCCGGTGGCGCGGTGGCGGTGTTGATGCCGGGAGCAGCGGCCGGACGGCGGAGCGGGAAACGCATCCGGGCGAACTTGCTTCGGGCGGGCGCGCTGCGCGCGGTGTGCACGCTCGCGCCGGGCACCGATCTCTGGCTGCTCACGCGACCGGAACCGGAACAGCGCGCGCCGGCGACGGTGCTGATCGCCGACACCACCGCGGACGACGTCGAACAGGTGTGGCAGGACTTCCTGGCCGATCCGGACACCGGAGAACGCATCATCGACGTGCTCGACGACGACGTCGACCTGACCCCGTCCGGCCGTCCTGGCGAGACGGATTCCGGCGAGGCTTTCCTTGCCGCTCAACGGCTCTTCGGGCAAATCGGGATCGAGCTGCCCGCGCTGGAACCGGCGTCCGGCGAGACGGCGTACACGACTGTCGGCGAGCTGGTGAAGGCGGGCGCGCTGCGGATCACGCACGCGCCGCCGCGCACCGCCGACGGTGACGAACCCGTGCTGACCACCGACGACGTCCTGATCGGCGGCCCGCCGACCGGGCACGCCGCGCCGGATCCGGCGGCGGTGTTCGCCAAGGAAGGCGACGTGGTCGCGTCGGTCACCGGCGCGGTGATCGTCCACAGTGGAGCTCCGGTGCGGCTCGGGCCCGCGCTTTCCCGTTATCGCGTGGATCCGCAGCTGCTCGATGCGCAATTCCTCGCCGGATGTCTGCGCGCCGCGGACTTCCCGGTGCACAGTGCGTCGACCCGGATCGACGCGCGCCGGCTCAAGGTGCCGCGGCATCCGCTCGAAACGCAGCGTGCGTACGGCGTCGCTTTCCGCGCGCTCGCGGACTTCGACCGGGCATTGCGGCAAACCGCGGAAATCGGCCGCGACCTGGTGCGGCTAGGCTTTGCCGCACTCGCCGAAGGACGGCTGAAGCCCGGTGGCGGGTGAGCGCTGTGAGGGGGCCCATGCTGATCGCGGACCGCTACGAGGTCGACGATCTGCCGCTCGGCCGGGGCGGCATGGGTTCAGTGCACCGCGGGCTCGACCGGCGGCTCGGCAGGCAAGTCGCGATCAAGCTGCTTCGGCTTCCCGGCGGCGACGAAGAGCTAGAGGAACGCTTCGCCCGCGAAGCGCGGATCCTTGCCACGCTCGACCATCCCGGCGCGCCCACACTGTATGACTTCGGTGCCCATGACGACCGGTTGTTCCAGGTCATGCAGTTCGTCGAAGGCGTGACGCTGGACGATCTGCTTGCCGAACACGGTCCGCTGCCGGTGTCCTGGGCGGCAGCGATCGCGGCGCAAGCGGCTGCGGTGCTGTCAGCGGCGCACGCTCGCGCGGTCTGCCACCGTGACCTCAAGCCGGCCAACCTCATGCTCTGTCCGGACGGCAGTGTGAAGGTGATGGACTTCGGGCTCGCCGTGTTGCGCGAAGCCGACACTGCTCGCTTCACGCGTGCGGGACAGTTGCTGGGTACGCCGTCGTACATGGCTCCGGAGCAGATCCAGCGTGGGCACGCGGAGCCGCGAAGCGACCTGTACGCGCTCGGTTGCGTACTGCACGAGATGCTCACTGGCCGTCCGGTCTTCACCGGGCCGACGGCGTACGCGGTCTTCGACAAGCAGGTGAAGGAGCCAGCTCCAGTCGTTCCCGGCGTACCTCGCGAGCTGAACACGCTTCTCGCCGCGACGCTCGCGAAGGATCCTTCAGCGCGACCGTCTGGGGCGGAAGTGCTGTACGCGCATCTCGTGCCCTTCGCGCGGGACTTGCCGCCGTTGCCGGGATTCCTGCACCCGGCAACGGTGCTGAGTCCTTCGCGGATGTACGCGCGCATGGTGGGGCTTAGCGGCTGATGCTCACGGGCGTCTGCTCCGACAGCGGCAGACCGCGCTTCTGAATGCGGTAGTAGGTGAAGGCGTTCTGTACGCCGATGCTGACGCCGATCGTGAGCATGATCGTCGAGGACGTCACGGTGTTGCTGACACCGAGCGCTGCTCCGAGGAAGGAGAAGCCGACCCGCACGCCGATGGTGGCGAACCACAGCACCAGCGTAAGCGGAGTGCCCTTCACGAACGTCGTGCCTTCGCGAGCACTGAGGACCGAAGTGGAGCTGCGCAGGACGCCCAGCAGTCCGAGGATCACGACGTCGCCAGCCAGCAGCGCGTACTCCGTCGCGGTCGCGCTTTGCAAGGCGGTGGCGGCGGAGAACACGCCGATCGCGGTCAGGATGAACGGGAGCGTCAGCAACCGCTTGCGGCTGAGCAGCGTGCCGCGCCACTGCCGGTAGACGACCCGGTAGAGGACGAGTGCGGCGATCGCGGCGTAGAGAACGATGGTGAGCGGGCCGAGGTTCACGGTGCTCCTTCGCGGAGTTGGTCGGCTTCGCCCGGCCGGCGGCGGGTGCCGGGAGGCTGCCCGGCGTGCTTCCAGCCTCGCCGGGACCGGTGCGGTTTTCGTCGGCGTACGGGCTGGCATCGGGTGGATCCGCGGCTCAACCCGGAGGTGGAGACGCCGGATCGTGACCATTGCCGAGCAACCACGAAGGGGTGATGGTCGTCTATTCGGGTGATACGGGTCCTGCCGAATGCGACCCGACCGAACGCGGGGGTACCGGATCGTGAAAAGGGTTTTGGTGGGGATGGCGGCGCTGGCCGCGGCTTTCGGGCTCGTGGCGTGCTCCGGCGGCACGGCCGGGTCGGCTTCCGGCGGCGGCGCGGTGCCCGCGGCGGCGAGCGTGCCCACCTCGTCGTCGTCCAGCGCGCCGACCAGCAGTTCTGCCCCGGCGACCAGCAGCAGCCCGGAGAGCACCAGCGCGAAGCCGACCCCGAAACCGACGCCGAAGCCCGCGCCCAAGCCGAAGGCCGACCCGGAGCCGAGCACCGCCGACGTCCCGTGCGCGGCGGCCGCCGCCGCTTCGGGCACCAGCGCCTGCGTGGACATCTCCGCGCACCGCGCCTGGCTGCTGCAGGACGGCAAGGTGATCTACGGGCCTGTCTCGATGCTGCCCGGACGCAAGGGGCACGCGACCCCGACCGGCACGTTCCACGTGCTGTCGAAGGAAAAGCTGCACCTGAGCAAGCAGTTCGACAACGCGCCGATGCCGAACTCGGTCTTTTTCTACCCGGGCGACGCGTTCCACACCGGCAGCCTGAAGGTGTACTCGCACGGCTGCATCCACCTGTCGGCGACGTCGTCGCTGCGGTTCTTCAACACCCTGCACATCGGCGACGTGGTCCAGGTCGTGCCCTGACCGAGAGCGTCACGGTCGAATAAATATCACCCGATAGAGGCAACTTCCTCCCCCTTCTGAGCGATTACCGGTCGCTGAGAAAGGGGGCCTGAATGGCCTGGCGCAAGCTCCGTTCCCTGCTGGTGGCCGCACTCACGGCCCTCGCCGTCCCCACCCTGGTCACCGCCGTCGCCCCGGCGGCAGCAGCCGACACCCCGGCGCTGCCGCCGGGGTTCGTCTTGCGGGACCTGCCCACCGGACTCGGGCAGTACGAGTTCACCGACTTCGCCTGGCTGCCCGACGACAGCGTGCTGGCGCTGGGCAAGTCCGGCGTCGTCAACTGGGTCCCGGCCGCGGGCGGCGGCGCGCCGGAGCGGATCGCGACCTTCCCGGTCGAGACGCAGGGCGACATGGGGCTCACGAGCATCGCGCTCGCGCCGGACTACGCCACCTCGCACCAGATCTACCTGAACCGTTCGGTCTCGCTCGGCAACGGCCAGTACACGCTGCGCGCCGCCAAGTTCACCGTTCAGCTCGACGGCGCGGGGCATCCGTCCGGGCTGACCGGCGAGAAGGTGATTTTCGACCTGCCCGGCAGTCCGTACTACATCCACGGCCTCGACACGGTTTACCCCGCGCCGGACGGCACCCTCTGGTACTCCGTCGGCGACAACGGCGACGCGGGCAAGACCAATCCGGTCGCCTTCGTCGCACAGGACCTCGATTCGCCGTTCGGCAAGATCCTGCACCTCACCGCGGACGGCAAGGGGGTGCCGAGCAATCCGTACTACAACGCCGCCGCGCCGGATTCCGCTCGCAGCAAGGTGTTCGCGAGCGGATTCCGCAACCCGTTCCGGTTCAGCCTCGACCCGAAGAGCGGGCTGCCGGTGGTCGGCGACGTCGGCTGGTACACGTGGGAAGAGCTGGATGTCGTGCAGCCGGGCGCGAATCTCGCTTGGCCCTGCTACGAGGGGAATCATCTCACGCCGGGCTATTCGGCTGACGCGCGTTGTGCGTTGGCGGTGAACACTCCGCCGTTGTGGGACTACCAGCACGGCACCGGTCCTGCGCAGGGCAACAGCGTCACTGGCGGGATTGTGTATGGCGGCACGACCTATCCGGCCGCTTACCAGGGTGCGTACTTCTTCGGGGACTACGCGGGGCAGAAGATCTGGACGCTGCGGTATGACGCGCAGGGCAAGCTCACGCAAGCGCCCACGAGCCCCGCGCCATTCCAGAACGTCGGCGGAGTTACCCGGATTTCCGCCGCGCCCAACGGGGACATCGTCTTCACTGATCTCAACTCTGGGGTGCTGCGCCGGTTGAGCTACTCGACCAACAACGCTCCACCGGTGGCAAAGGCCACTTCCTCGACGGATCCGGATACTCGCACGGTTTCCTTTGACGCCAGTGGTTCTACTGACGCTGACGGCGATCGTCTTGCCTATTCCTGGGACTTCGGCGACGGCAGCACCGGCACCGGGGTTCAGGCCAGCCATCAGTACGGGGACGGTGCTTCGTTCACCGCGACGTTGACCGTTTCGGATCCGCTTGGCGGTGTCGGGACGGCGAAGATCGCTGTCGCGCCGGGCAATCACTCGCCGGTGCTGACTCTGACCGCGCCGGACAAGACTTTCGCGGTGGGTGAGCAGGTTTCGTTGTCCGCCAAGGCGACTGATGCCGAGGATGGCGGGCTTCCCGTTACGTGGACGTCGTTGATTCGGCACTGTCCGGATCTCGGTGCCTGCCACGTGCATCCCGGCGATGGTGCGACGGGGCCGACGTTGACGGTTCCGTTTACCGATCACACGGATTCCCGGATGGAATTCACCGCGACGGTCACCGATAGCGCCGGGGTGCAGGCGAGCAAGACATATGTCGCTTATCCGCGCCAGCATCGGTTGACGTTGGTGGGCACGCAGCCCGCCGCGTTGAGCATCCCTAGCGAGGGCGGCGTCAGCAGTGCCATGGTCATTGAGGGTGCGACGTTTGACGTGACTGCCGCGTTGGTTGGCACCGATGGGGTTTCCAAGTTCACCGGTTGGCAGGGCGGTCCGGCTACGCCTTCGTGGTCGATCACCGTCGGCGCTGGTGACCTGACGCTGACTGCCGACTATCTGACGGCGATCGACCAGCGGTATGCGGCTGAGCCGGAGTTGCGGAGTTCGCTTGGCGCGCCGACGGGTCCTGAGGTTGTCGACGGGCCGGTGCGGTATCGGCCGTATGCGAACGGGCGGTTGTACTGGTCCGCGGCTACCGGGGTGCGCGAGATCGGCGGGGCGATCCTGGCCCGGTATCTCGCGATCGGCGGGCATCAGGTGTACGGGCCGCCGACGACCGATGAGACCCGCACGGCGGACGGGGTGGGCCGGTACAACCATTTGATCGGCACGCCGGGCAGCCAGGCCACGTCTATTTTCTGGTCGCCTTCTACGGGAGCGCATTCGGTCCAGGGGCAGATCCGGGTTAAGTGGGCCGCGCTCGGCTGGGAACGCGGGGTGGGGTATCCGACCACCGACGAGTCCGGGACTCCCGACGGGATCGGGCGGTACAACCACTTCACCGGCGGGTCGATTTATTGGACGCCTACCGGCGGAGCGCATCAGATTGGCGGCGCTATCCGGGATAAGTGGGCTTCGCTGGGTTGGGAGCGGGGTCTTGGTTACCCGACCACGGATGAGTCCGTGACGCCGGACAGGGTCGGGCGGTACAACCACTTCACGATCGGCGGGTCGATCTATTGGACGCCGTCTACCGGTGCGCACCAAATCGGCGGGGCTATCCGGGATAAGTGGGCTGCGCTCGGCTGGGAGCGCGGTCTCGGCTATCCCACTACCGACGAAACCGGTACTCCGAACGGGATCGCGCGCTACAACCACTTCAACGGAGGCGGGTCGATCTACTGGAGCCCGCGTACCGGGGCGCACATGGTGCAGGGAGAGATTCGGAAGCGGTGGGCCGCGCTGGGATGGGAACGGGGGTATTTGGGATTGCCGACCTCGGATGAGTATCCGATCAGCGGAGGTGCCCGAAGCGATTTCCAGGGCGGATACGTGATTTTCCGGTATGGGGTAACCACGAATTACCGGTGGTGAGCCATTCTCGGGGCGGCCGTCGGCGCACCATCGCCGACGGCTGCCGCTGGCTCCGCACCGGGATTTCTTGTTACTGTGTCGTTAGGCCGTGACTGGCGTGTGAAGATGGATCACCATCGGGGAGCGGCCTCGTCCTCGTGACGTCGTGCCGTACGCCTGGGCTCTTGTGGGATCGAGATCCGGGAGACACGGCGATGGTTGAACCTCTGGCCTTTTCGGAAGAGTCTTGGCACCGGCCGCGGCTGGTGGGAATCGTGAACGTCAGCGCGGACTCGTTCTCCGACGGCGGCAGATTCCTTGCCCCGGCGAACGCGCTCGCCCATGCGCGCCGATTGCTGGCGGCCGGCGCGGACGTCGTCGAACTCGGCCCCGCGGCCAGTCATCCGGGCTCGGAGCCGGTGACCGCCGACGAGGAAGTGCGGCGGCTGGATCTGGTCCTGGACCGCCTGGTCGCCGAAGGCATCCCCGTGTCGGTCGACTCGTTCCAGCCGCAGACCCACCGGTTCGCCGCCGCTCGTGGTGCCGCGTTTCTCAACGACATCCAGGGATTTCCGGACCCTGCCCGGTATGCGGAGCTGGCCGATACCGGATGCCGCCTCGTCGTCATGCACTCGGTGCAGCGGCGGGGCCCCGCGACCAAAGTGCGCACCGATCCGCAGACGGTGCTGACGGCTCTGGAGCGTTTCTTCGATCAGCGGCTGGCCGCGCTCCAAGCGGCGGGCATCGACCGCGAACGGCTGATCATCGATCCCGGGCTCGGATACTTTCTCGGTGCCACGCCGGAACCGTCGCTGGCAGTGCTGGCGGCGCTTCGCGCGATCAGGACCCGGTTCGGCGTCCCGATCATGGTCTCGCCGTCCCGGAAGTCGTTTCTCCGCGCGATCACCGGGCGCGAGCTCGCGGAGATCGGACCGGCCAGCCTGGCCGCTGAGCTGTACGCCGCCAGTCACAGCGTCGATTTCATCCGGACTCACGACGTCGCGGCGCTTCGGGACGCGCTCACCGTCCTCACTGCTTTGAACCAGTACGCAGGAGCCAGCCGATGACGCGCCTCGACACCGCTCGGATCCGAGTTGCTCGCCAGCGGATCGACCCTGCTTTCCTCGACACTCCGCTGTACCGCTGTGAGGCGCTGGAGCGCGACCTCGGTTGCGCGGTGAGCATCAAACTCGAAACGGCGAACCCCGTCCGCAGCTTCAAGGCGCGCGGTACCGAAGTCGTCGCGAGCGCGCTCGCCGACAGCCGTGCCTCCGCTGTCGTGTGCGCGAGCGCGGGAAACCTTGGCCAGGCCCTCGCCTGGTCCGGGCGCGGCCGGGGACTCGACGTCACCGTGGTGGCCTCCCGCTTCGCACCCGCCGCCAAGCTCGATCGCATCCGCGCACTGGACGCCCGGCTGGAACTGGTGGACGGCGACATCGAGACGGCGCGCGACCGAGCCGCCGCCATCGCGCGGCACGACGGCATCCGGCTGGTCGAAGACAGCCTGGACCTCGAGACCTGCGAGGGCGCGGCAACCATCGGCCTCGAACTGGTGGATGCGGTCCCCGCGTTCGATGCCGTACTGATCGCTCTGGGCGGAGGCGCGCTGGCCACCGGGGTGGGGCACGTGCTCAAGGAGTGCGCGCCAGGGGTCGAGGTGATCTGCGTCCAGCCACTGGGCGCACCGGCGATGACGCGCTCCTGGCACCAACGACGCGTCATCTCAACCGACTCGACCGACACCATCGCCGACGGCGTCGCCGGCCGGTTCCCCATCCCGGCTGTCTTGAACGACCTCCTTCTCGTTGCCGACGACGCTGTCCTGGTCCAAGAGGCGTCGATCATCGCTGGTATGCGGATGCTGTTCGAGCGCGCCGGACTCATCGTCGAGCCGTCGGCCGCGCTCGGCGTCGCGGCGATTCTCGAAGACCCTGACCGGTTTGCTGGACGGCATGTGGTCACTGTCGTTTGCGGGAGCAATGTCGACGCAGCTTCCTACCGCCGCTGGATCGGGGCGGAATCCTGACCCGGTTTCGCTGGGGCGGCGGAAGGGCTGGGACGGTTTTCGCGGCGGCTGAAGGAATTCTGCTAAGGAATCTTGGGTTGTGAAGGGTCCCTTCGCTGTGACTTCGTTGCGCCGCAACCTAGTCCAGCGACCTACACTGAGGCAGCGGCGACACAGAGTTCGTTCCGCTCGGGAAGCGCCATCACGGCACGGTGTCCGCAGCGACCCAACGACCCGCACCGAGGCAGCCGGGCCCCAGGACTCGCCCCAAACCAGACCTGCCGCCACCTGGTTTATGCAGCAGTCCGGCACCTGTGCCGAGGCAGCCGGGCCCAGGGCTCGCCCCAAACCAGACCTGCCGCCGCCTGGTCTATGCAGCAGTCCGGCGACCTGTGCCGAGGCGGCGGCGATGCGGAACTGGTCTTGCTCCGGAGCCCGTCGCCGCATGGCGTCCGCATCAGGCCGGACCTAAGCCGATGCGGCCGCGACGCAGAACTCGTTCCCCTCCGGATCCCCCAGCACCACATGATGTCCCTCTGCCTCCACCAGGATCGCCCCTCCCGCCCCCGCCAAACGTTCAGCCCGTGCCCACTGCGCAGCCGGATCCCCATCCCGAGGCACCCGGATGTCGATATGCAGCCGGTTCTTCACCGTCTTCGGTTCCGGCACCTTCAGGATCGCCAGCCGAGGCCCAGCCCGCTGGGGATGGCACAAGCCAGGCGTCATCCCCAGCGGACTCGGGCAGGTGGAATTGCGCGAGCCATTCCCCGCGGGTTCTGAACGGCGGCGGCGGAGGTTTGTCGACATAACCCAGTGCCGTCTTCCAAAAGGCCGCGAGAAGTTGTGCGTCGGTGCAGTCCAGGGTCAGGTCGAAGGTGACAGTCATGCCAGAAAAGCTACTGCCCACCACCGACAAAAACTCAGGCCAGATCAGCCGGACGGGTGCCCGTGGAGGCGAGCGGCAGGCCCAGCGCCACCCGTTCGGTCAGCCAGTTGCTCGGGCGGTAGCGCGGGTCCCCAGTAGCGCGGAGGAGACCGTTCAGGATTCGCAGGACCTTTTCCGGGCCGACCAGGTCGCCCCATTCCAGGGGGCCGCGGGGATAGCCGAGTCCCAGGCGCACCGCGGTGTCGATGTCGGCGGGGGCCGCGAGACCTTGGTCGGCGATGTAACAAGCCGTGTTGATGATCGAGGCAAGCAGGCGTTGGGCGATGGGGGCGGCACCGTCGCGGACGACGGTTACGGGGGTTCCGGTTGCGGCCAAAGCGCCCCAGGCGGCGCGGCCGTAGTGCGGGTCCAGTCCAGGGTGGACAGACATGGTGAAGCGAGATTCGTAGCCAAGGGCGTCGATTCCGACGACGCGCGCGGCGGGCAGTTCCAACTGCCGCGCAGCCTCCACAGTGGACTCCCCGCGCAGGGTCACCAGGAGAACGGTGTCGGGGTAGGCGTCCGGGACGACGTCGACGCCTGCTGCCGACAGAAGGCGGCCTAGGCGTTCGTCGGCGGCGTAGACCGGCATGGCGGGAGCGGGCGGGGCCGTGGGCTCCGGAGGGATTTCTTGTTTCCCGTCGACATAGCGGTAGAAACCTTCGCCGGTTTTGCGGCCGAAGAGCCCGGCGGCGACGCGCGGGCGGGTGAGCCACGACGGGCGCAGGCGCGGTTCGGCGTGGAATCCGCTCCAGATGCTTTCCAGCACCGCGTGCGAGACGTCCAAACCGGTGAGGTCCAGCAGTTCGAACGGGCCGAGCTTGAGGCCGAGGACGTTGCGCGCGATCCGGTCGATCTCGGCGGGAGCGGCGAGGGATTCGGAAAGAATCTGCAGCGCCTCGGTGTTCAGGCCGCGGCCCGCGTGGTTGACGAGGAAGCCGGGAGCGTCCTTCGCCAGCACCGGTTCGTGGCCCCAGCCGCGGACGAGTTCGAGGGCTTCGCCGGGCAGCCAGTCGGCGGTGCGCGCGCCGGGGATGACCTCGACCAGGCGCATCAGCGGGACGGGGTTGAAGAAGTGCAGACCGATCATTCGCGTCGGGTCAGAGATTCCGGCGGCGATTTCGGTGACCGACAGCGAGCTGGTGTTGGTCGCGAAGATCGTGTCAGGGCCGCAGATTTTCTCGAGACCCGCGAAGAGCGTCTGCTTCGTTTCGAGGTCTTCGCGGACGGCTTCCAGCACCAGGTCGACGCCGTCGGCGGGAGCGAGCGGGCCGTCGACCGGAACAAGGCGTTCCTTCGCCGCGCGGCCGTTCTCCTCGGTCAGCTTCTCCTTGGCGACCAGCCGGTCGACCATCGCGCCGACGTGGTCGATCGCCGCCGCGACCGCTTCCGGCTGTACATCCGCGAGTTCCACGGTGACCCCGCCGGTCGCGGCGAGCTGGACGATGCCGCGTCCCATCACCCCGGTGCCGATCACCCGGATCCTGCCGACCCGTCCGGCCCATCCCGTCACGTCGAACCTGCCTTTCGCTTTGGCGCCACGGCGAACTTACCCCGGACTACAGGCCGACGAAGTCCGCCATCTGCCCGACGAGGTGCTCGAAGTACGCGTCCGCCGGGGCGACGCTGCCGACGTACTGGCCGAACAGCTCGAAGTTGAGCGCGCCGAACAGCTGGGTCCAGGCGGCGATGGCGCGCATGACGACCTCCGCGGGCGCGTCGAGGTCCAGGATCCGGGTGAGCTGGTCGGCCTGCGCGCGCAGCTCTTCCGACATCGGCGCGGTGACCGCCGGCTCGTGCGGATGTGCGTCGCGCAGCACCGCGACCAGCGCGAACGCCACTCGCCCGGCGGGGCCGACGGTGTCCTGCGGAGCTTGGTAGCCAGGGATCGGCGAGCCGTAGATGAGCGCGTATTCGTGCGGGTTCGCGCGGGCCCAGTCGCGGGTCGCGCGCCAGATGGCTCGCCAGCGTTCGCGCGGGTCGCCGGTGTGCGGATCGGCCTGTTCGGCGGCCTCGCCGACCGCGTTGTACGCGTCGACGATCAGTGCGGTGAGCAGGTGATCCCGGCTCGGGAAGTACCGGTACAGCGCCGACGAGACCATCCCCAGCGCACGGGAGACCGCGCGCAGGGAAAGTCCGTGCGCGCCGACCTCGGCCAGCTGACGGCGGGCCTCGTCCTTGATCTCGCGGGTCAGCTCGGCGCGGACCCGTTCGCGGGCGGTCCGGGGTGCGGCAGTCATGCGATCAGTGTGCCTCGAATGAGAGCGCTGCGCAAAACCGAGAGCACTGCTCTTGACAGCGGCAAGCGCGCAGGTGTTCACTGTTCACAACAGAGAGCACCGCTCTCAAAACCGAGGAGGACCCCATGACCAGCAGCACTCGTTACCTCGAACCGGGCAAGGCGTCGGCGGCGTTCAACGGCTGCGTCCGCTGGCTCACCAAACGGGGCTTCAGCGTGTGGGGCAGCCGGGTGCTGGGCGTCCGCGGCCGCAAGTCCGGCGAACTGCGCGAGGTGCCGGTCAACTTGCTGCCATTCGAGGGGAAGCAGTACCTGGTGGCCGCGCGCGGCGAAACCCAGTGGGTGCGGAACCTGCGCGCCGCGGGCGAGGGCCAGCTGACCGTCGGACGCCGCACTGAGACGTTCGGTTACCGCGAGTTGTCCGACGAGGAGAAGCCCGCCATCCTGCGCTCGTACCTCAAGCGCTGGGCGTTCGAGGTCGGCACGTTCTTCGAAGGCGTGGACGCGAAGGCACCGGAGGAGAAGCTGCTCGAGATCGCGCCGGGCTACCCGGTGTTCGAGGTCTTCACCCGATGAGTCAGCGAGCGCGTTTGCGGAACGCGGTGGCCGCGACGAGGACCACGCCGACCAGGAACGCGACCAGTCCGATGAGGAACCAGAGCTTCTGGCCGGTCATGAAACTGCCGGTCAGCACGCCAACGCCCTGCAGCACCCACACCGCGCCGACGAGCACCAGCACCACACCGCACGCCAGCGTGATCCACCGCTTCACGACCATCTCCTCGCTCGGGAAGGGAACCTCGGGGAAGTGTCTCAAGGTTCCCTTCCGAACGGGTTACCCGCGGCGGCGCGGCTGTCCGTTGCCGAACTGCTGTGCCTCGCCGAGCGAGGTCGCGGTGGCGGTGGTGCCCTGGACCTTCGCGACCACGGTGACGCTGTCGCCGGACTTCGGCGAACCGGTCTTCTGCGTGGCCGAATCCAGCGTGTAGGTCTGCTTGTAGCCGTCCTTGCTGGTCAGGGTCACCGAGGTGGCGCTGAGTTCGGTGATCGTCCCGGTCTGCAGTCGTTCGGTCACGTACCCGCCTGCCGGATCCGTCACCACGAAATCGCCGTGCAGCGCGTCTCGCAGCGCGGCCATCCCGCCCATGCCGCCGCGGCCGGCGAAGCCGCCTTGCCCACCGGGCCCGCCTGGACCGCCGAATCCGCCGGGACCTTGCTGCGCGGTCGCGTTGTTGCCGCTGGTGCCCGCCCAGATCGCCAGCCCGCCGCCGACCGCGATCACGACCGCGACGCCCGCCGCGATCGCGGTTTTCCGGCCCGACCACGCCCTCCCCTGGCCGCTGCCGCCGGAAGCGGGAGCGGGCTGCTCTCCCCAGGTCGCGCCCTCTGCTGGATCGGTCGTCATGGTCTCCTCCGGAACGTTCGAGCTGGTTCTTCCCGAGCGTCGGGGCAGCCGCTGTGCGGAAGCTGTGCCGGACGTGGGGGACACCTGTGCACCTCAGCGGGGGAACGTCGCACAGGAAACACACAGCCGGGGCACAGCTCGACCTGAAGACAGGGCCCGAAGATGGCACCATGAGCAGTGTGAACGCCGCGTCTGCCGGCCGGGGCAAGGCCGAACTGCGCCGCGCGGACGGCAGCCCGGTCCGCGTGCTGGTCGTCGACGACGAGTCGACGCTGGCCGAACTCGTGTCCATGGCCCTGCGGATGGAGGGCTGGGAGGTGCGCAGCGCGGGCACCGGTGCCGAGGCGGTGCGCATCGGCCGCGATTTCCGGCCGGACGCCGTGGTGCTCGACGTGATGCTGCCCGATTTCGACGGGCTCGAGGTGTTGCGCCGGATGCGCGCCGAAACGCCGTATCTGCCGGTTCTTTTCCTGACCGCGAAAGACGCGGTGGAAGACCGGATCGCCGGGCTCACCGCGGGCGGCGACGATTACGTGACCAAACCGTTCAGCCTGGAAGAAGTGGCGCTGCGGCTGCGCGCGCTGCTGCGCAGGGCGGGCGGTGTTTCCGGCGCGACCGGGTCGCAGCTGGTGGTCGGCGATCTGACCTTGGACGAGGACAGCCGCGAGGTGCACCGCGGCGGCGATCTGGTGCCGCTGACCGCGACCGAGTTCGAATTGCTCCGCTACCTGATGCGCAATCCGCGCCGGGTGCTGTCGAAGGCGCAGATCCTCGACCGCGTGTGGAGCTACGATTTCGGCGGCCAGGCGAATATCGTCGAGCTGTACATTTCCTACCTCCGCAAGAAAATCGACGCCGATCGGGAACCGATGATCCACACCATGCGCGGCGCCGGGTATGTCCTCAAACCCGCCGCGGGCTGAGCGCCGCCGTCCGTGGTCGTTGCGCCGCAGGCTGATCGTTCAGCTGGCGGCGCTGCTCGCGCTGGTCTGCGTGGTGGTCGGCGTGGTCACCGAATTCGCGTTGAACGGCTTTCTCGTCGGGCAGCTCGACCAGCAGCTGTCGGCGGCGAGCGACCGCGGGTTCCGGCATGGCGTGCCGCGTCCGCCCATCAACGGCTCCGGCAAACTGCCGCCCGATCCGCTGCGCGTGCTCGGCCAGCCCGAGGGGACGCTCAGCCTGGTCGTGCGCGACGGACAGGTCAACGGGCAGGTGATCGGTCCGTTCGGCCTCGTCCCGCTGACGCCGGAGCAGGACCGGGTTCTGCTCGTGCTCGCGCCGAACGGTCAGAGCCGCACGGTCGAGCTTCCCGGGAGTCTCAAGAAATATCGCGTGATCGCGACGTATTCGCCGCGCGGCGAGTTCACCGTGATCGGGCTGCCGATGAGCCGGGTTTCGGAAACGTTGTGGCGGCTGGGTTTCATCTTCGGCGGTGTCGCGCTCGGCGGGATTCTCGTCGCCGGGTTCGCCGGCGCGGTGACGATCCGGCGCACGATGGCCCCGCTGGATCGGCTCGCCGCCACCGCTTCCCGGGTGTCCGAGCTGCCGCTGGATCGCGGCGAGGTCGCGTTGTCCGAGCGAGTGCCCGAGGTGGACACCGACCCGCGCACCGAGGTCGGCAAGGTCGGTTCGGCGATCAACCGGATGCTGGGGCACATCGCCGAAGCGCTCGCCGCCCGGCACGCCAGCGAAAGCCGCGTCCGGCAGTTCGTCGCGGACGCGAGCCATGAATTGCGTACGCCGCTCGCCGCGATTCGCGGATATGCCGAGCTGACCCGGCGCGGCAGCGAACAGGTGCCGCCGGACATCGCGTTCGCGATGAGCCGGGTGGAATCCGAATCGGCCCGGATGACGACGCTCGTGGAAGACCTGCTGCTGCTCGCCCGGCTCGACTCCGGACGTGCGGTCGTGCACGAGCCGGTCGATTTGTCCCGGCTGGTCGCGGACGCGGTCGCCGATTCGCACGTCGCCGGTCCGGAACACAAGTGGCTGCTGGAACTTCCCGGCGAGCCGATCGCGGTGCTCGGCGATTCCGGGCAACTGCACCAGGTGGTGCTGAACCTGCTCGGCAACGCCCGCACGCACACGCCCGCGGGCACCACGGTGACCACCGCACTGTCCACACGAGACGGCTGGGTTACTTTGTCCGTTGTGGACGATGGGCCGGGAATTCCGCCGGAAATCCTGCCCGAGGTATTCGAGCGGTTCGCCCGCGGCGACAATTCGCGTTCGCGCGCTGCCGGGAGCACGGGGCTGGGGCTGGCGATTGTCGCCGCGGTCGTGGCCGCGCATTCCGGACGTGTGATGGTCAACAGCGGTCCAGGGCGCACCGAATTCGTGGCTTCGTTCCCGCAATTGCGTGACGGTGGCAACACTTCTTCGTGAGCGATTCACAGCCCGCGCACAGCACGGACCGTGAGAATGACGGGCATGACGACTGTCGTCGCGCCACGCTGGGTGCGCCCCGCCGTCGCGGTGCTGCTGCTGGGCACCGCCGCGTTGTATCTCACGAATGTCGCGATTTCCGGCTGGGGAAACGATTTCTACGCGATGGCCGTGCAAGCGGGCGCCTGGGACTGGAAAGCATGGTTCTTCGGTTCGCTCGACCCGGGCAATGTGGTCACCGTCGACAAACCGCCGCTTTCCCTGTGGATGATGGGATTGTCCGGGCGGGTCTTCGGATTCTCCAGCTGGAGCATGCTGGCGCCGGACGCGTTGGCGGGCGTGGGTTCGGTCGGCCTGCTGTACCTGGCGGTGCGGCGGCTTTCCGGCCCGGTCGCCGGATTGCTCGCCGGAGCGTTGCTCGCGTTCACCCCGGTGGCCGCGTTGATGTTCCGGTTCAACAACCCCGATGCGTTCCTGGTCCTGCTGCTCGTCGCGGGTGCGTATTTCCTGGTGCGGGCGCTGGAAAACGCGAGTACGAAATGGCTGCTGCTGGCGGGCGTCGCGATCGGCTTCGGGTTCCTCGACAAGATGTTGCAGGCATTCCTGGTGTTGCCTGCCTTCGTGCTCGCCTACGCGGTTGCCGCGCCGACTTCGTGGGGACGGCGGGTGCGGCAATTGCTCGCCGCCGCCGGTGCGGTGGTGGTTTCCGCGGGCTGGTGGGTGCTCGCGGTGGCGTTGTGGCCCGTTGCGGATCGGCCGTACATCAGCGGATCGACGAACAACAGCGTGCTGGAATTGGCATTCGGGTACAACGGGCTCGGCCGGATTTTCGGACAGTCGCACGGCGGCGACGCACGACCGAAAATGCCGGATTTTTCCGGTGCCGGACATGGCTTCGGCGGCCAGGCGGGCTTGACGCGCCTGTTCACTCAGCAGTTCGGCGGCGAGGCGTCGTGGCTGCTGCCCGCCGCGTTGATCGGGCTGGCGGCCGGGTTGTGGTTTACCCGGCGTGCGCCGCGCACTGACCGGACTCGCGCGGCGTTGCTGCTGTGGGGTGCGTGGACGGTGATCAGCGCCCTCGTGTTCAGCTACATGAGCGGGATCATCCACCCGTACTACACAGTCGCACTCGCCCCGGGAATCGCCGCCACTGTAGCGATTTCCACGACGGAACTATGGCGCGGACGTGCCTATTTCGCCCCACGCGCGGTGCTCGCGACGATGTTGGCGGCGACCGTCGCGTGGAGTTTCGTGCTGCTGGATCGGACGCCGAACTGGCAGCCGTGGGTGCGGTACACCGTGCTGGTGCTCGGTGTCTTGGGCGTGGTCGCGCTGGCGCTCGGGGCCGCCCGCCGTGCTGTCGCGCTGCTGGCGCTGGTGGCCGCCCTGCTGGGGATGGCGTCCTTCACCGTGGCGACCGCGGCGACGGCGCATACCGGAGGAAGTCCGGCGTCCGGGCCGCCGCACAAGGGACGCACCAGCTTCGGCGGGCCACAGCAGTCCAATGTGGAGTTGAACCGGCTGCTCGAGACCACGACGACGAAGTGGGCTGCCGCGGAAACCGGTGCGATGCAGGCTGCTGGGCTCGCGCTGGGCAGCGGCAAACCGGTGCTCGCGGTCGGCGGGTTCAGCGGCGGCGATCCAGCTCCGACACTCGCGCAATTCCAGCAGTACGTGGCGAGCGGGGACATCCACTACTTCGTCGTCGGCGCGCGAAACGGCCGCGGCGGCCCGAACGGCAGCCGCGGCACCTCCGGGAAGATCGCTGCCTGGGTCGAGCAGCATTTCCATCCCGCCGCAGTCGGCGGCGCGAAGGTCTACGACCTCATGCAAAAGTGACCGAGGTATTGGCTCCGCACAAGACGAAACACGGCAATTCGGCCGGTACGCGTCCGGCCAGCCAGGCGGCCAGCGGAGCTGCGGCGGCCGGTTCGACGACGAGCCGGAAGTCGCGCCACAGCAGGTCGCGCGCGGCGAGGATCTCGGCGTCGGACACCAGCACGGACGTGACGCCTGGCGAGCTGAGGACGCCGAACGCCAACTCGCCGACGCGGGTCGCGCCAAGTGCGGAGGCGGCGACCGAGTCGATGGTGACGTCCACTGGCTCGCCCGCGGCGAGGGCGGCGTGCAAGGCCTGGCAGTGCTCCGGCTCCACCGCGAACACCTGACGGCCGTCCGCGGCCAGTGTCGCGCCGGACGCCAGCCCGCCGCCGCCCACTGCGACGGCAATGGCGTCGACGTCCGGTGCGTCGGCCACGATCTCCGCGGTCGCGGTTCCTTGTCCGGCGATCACGTCGGCGTCGTCGTACGCGTGCAGGTAGCGGGTGCCGGGTTCTTCTGCGACGGTCAGCGCGGCTGCCGCGGCCTCGCCGTACGTCGCGCCGTGCCGGATGAGCTTCGCGCCGGCCGCTTCGATGCCGGCGGCCTTCGCCTCGGGCACGGACTCCGGCACGTAGACGACTGCGGGGACGCCCAGCGCCTGCGCGGCGGTGGCGACGCCGAGGCCGTGATTGCCACCGGACGCCGTGACCACGCGCTTCGGTTTCGGCCCGGTGAGCAGGGCGTTTGCCGCGCCGCGGAGCTTGAACGAACCAGACCGCTGGAGCTGCTCCAGCTTGAGCACGAGGGGACGACCGTCGATTTCGGTGCGTAACAGCGGCGTCCACCGGACGTGTGGTCGGAGGCGGAGATGGGCAGCGGCGACGTCGGCGGCGACAGGTGCGGTGCGCATATCGGCCATTCTCCTCCCGGCATCCTCGCTCGGGTGCCGCTCGCCGGGAAAACCCCAGCGTGTCAGGGCGCGACACGGGACAAGAGGGCATTGTCTAGATCTTGCGGATCTCGCTAAGCTCTGCGCAGACGTGGGGTGTCCGACCATGTGCGTACCGCGACGAGTACTACCGAGAGTAGTAGCGTCCTGCGGGTGTCCCCGTTCGGTGCACTTCACGCCTCGGTCTCGTCGGGACTCCTCGGGAACGGAAGGTGACGTGGATGCGCGACGGCTCGGCCCGGTCGCGGGAATCCGCTGCGCGGCTGCTTGACCGCCTCGGGATCCGCACCGTGCAGGCGCGAGTGACCGTGCTGGTCGTGGCTCCGCTGGTCCTGGTCGTGGCGGCGGCGGTTCCGCTCGTCGTCACCCAGGTCGCCGCCGCGTCGGCGGCCGCGACCACTTCGGACACCGCGGCCCGGGGGCAGCGGGTGGGCGGCCTGGTTGGCCAGTTGCAGCGGGAAAGCCTGCTCGCGGCCGCTTTTTTCGCTGACCCGTCGGCCACCAATTCGGCGCTCGTCCGGCAGCAGCAGGCAGTGGACAGGGCTGCGCACGGCGTCGCGGACAGCCTGGTCAGCCCCGGTGGCGCACTGTCGAAACTGCGGCAGAACGCGCTCAATCGTCAGATTTCCGCAGTTGATATCGCGTCTGGCTACGATTCCATGTCCGCAAGCCTGATCGACGCGCTGGGGCTGGCCACTTCGGACAGCTCCGATGCCAGGACGCTCGACGCCCTGCTGCGCGCCGACGAACAGCGAGCGGCCCGGGCGACCGCGCTGATCGCGTCCACTGGAGCTGATCGAGCAGGTCAGCGCGCTGCCGTCTACGGAGAACAGTTCGCCCGGCTGGCCGGGAAGCAGGACGCCGCGCAGCTCGTCGCGGTCGAGACCGGAGCGACGGCCCAGCAACTCGACCGGCTCGCCGCGGCGCCGCGGCAAGACCGGCAGTTTGTGTCCGATGTGGTCACTGCGGGTACTCAGCTCGCCGATCAGCGCGACGCGGCGGAGACCCGGATCGCCGGGGCGATCGCCGATGCTGCCTCCGCGAAAGCGTCCAGCGCCACCCGGACGGCCTTCATCGTCGGCGGTGCCGCGATTGTCCTTTTCGGACTGGTTGCCGCATTGTCGGTGCTGGCCGCGCGATCCGTCGCCCGGCCGTTGCGGCGGTTAGCGAGCCAAGCCCGCTCGACCGCCGATCTGGCCGCCCCTGAATTGGTTCAGGTCGCCGAGCCGGAATCGGGTCCGCCGCAACCGTTGCTGCCCGCGATCGAGGCGGACACCGGCGGCGAACTGGCCGAGCTGGCGGATGCGTTCAACCGGCTCCGCGGCGCCGGGGCGGAAGCGGTGACCGAACAGGCGAACTTGCGGCGAGCGGGGGTGCAGCTGCTGGTCGGAGCGGCCAAGCGCACGCAGAACCTGGTCGCGGGCCAGCGCACGGTGCTCGAGGAATTGACGCGCAGCGCCGACGATCCGGTGTTGCTCGCCGGACTGCACCGCGTGGGGCACGCCGCGCTCCGGCTGCGGCGCACCGCGGACGATCTGCTTGTGGTGACCGGAAACCGCGACGAGACCCGGGTCGGCGGTCCGATCGAACTGGCCACCGCGCTGCGTTCGGCGGCCGCGGAAATCGACGACGAATCCCGGATCCGGCTCGGCGAACCGGCGGAGGCACTGCTCGCGCCGTCGCTGGGGATCGACCTGGTGCTGCTGTTCGCCGAACTGCTGGAAAACGCCGCCGCGTTCTCGCCGCCGGAGTCGGCGGTGGAGATTTCGACGGAGTTCCAGCCGTCCGGCGATCTGCTGGTGAGCATTGCCGACCACGGCGTCGGGCTGTCCGCGGACCGGCTGGCGCAGGAGAACCGCAGGCTCGCCGAACCGGTCGACGCGGCGTCCGGGCAGCAACTCGGCCTGGCTGTGGTCGGACGGCTCGCGCAGCGGCATTCGCTGCGCGTCGAACTGGAGTCCACTCCGGACGGTGGGGTGACGGCAATGGTCTCGGTGCCGCAGGCGCTGTTCACCCGCGACGTCGATTTCCGCCGCGGGCCCGGGCTTTTCGAGCCGGGTCAGGTGCCCGACCCGCGACCGGTGCTGCTCCCCGCGCCTGCGATCGCCGCGCTGTCCACGCCGACCCCGGCCGGGTTCCGCTGGTTCACCGACCCGCCGGAGCCGGAAGCCGGCGACGCGAACCCGGAAGAAGCTCCGAAATGGCCGGAAGCCGAGCCGGAATTCGCCTCCCTCGCCGGAACACTGGAACTCCCCGAGGAAACCGAAGAGTCCACAGAGGACGTTCCGGACGCGCAGGACACCGCGGACCCGTCGCCGACGCACCAGTTCACCGTGGTGCAACCGGAATCCCGCGACGGCGTGTTCCGCCGCGTCCCCGGCGCGCAGCTGGCCCCGGGGCTCAAACTGCCGCAGATCGTCCGCACCCCGTTGCCGCGTCGCGAATTGCGCGATCCGGCCGCCGAACGGGCCACCTTCGACTCGTTTTCCGACGGCGTCGCCAAAGCACAGCAAGTCACCGCTCAGCAGGCCGATCAAGGAGGATCATGACCGTTCCCGCCGCCGCGCAGAACTTCAACTGGCTGGTCAACCGCTTCGCGTTGCACACCGCCGGCGCGATCGCCGCGCTCGCCGTGTCCGCGGACGGGCTGCTGATCGCCGCGTCGCAGGACCTCGACCGCGCGGACGCCGACCGGCTCGCGGCGACCTGCTCGGCGATGCTCGCGCTGGCGCAGAGCGTGTCCGAAAGCCATCCGCTCGGCGATCCGGACAAGGTCGTGGTCGAGCTGGAACGCGGCTACCTCGTGGTCTGCACCATCAGCATCGGCTGCTCGCTCGGCGTGCTGGCCAACAAGCAGGCCAGCCTCGGCACGATCGCCTACGAGATGGCGATGTTCGCCAACCGCGCCTCCGAAGTCCTTACCCCCGCGCTGGTCGAGGAGTTGAAGAACACCGCGTTCGCCTGACCCGTGAAGATTCTCGTGCTTGGCCCGGCCGGAGCCGGGAAAACGACGGCGGTGCACGCCGTTTCGGAGATCGCGCCGGTGCGCACCGACGCCGGCGACACCACCGCGGCGCTCGACTTCGGCAGACTCGGCGAGGGCGAGCGGCGGCGGTACCTGTTCGGCGCGCCGGGACAGGCCCGGTTCTGGTTCCGCTGGCCCGACCTCGTGCGAGGCGCGGACGCCGCGCTCGTCGTGGTCGACCCGCGGCGGATCGCGGACGCCTATCCGGTGCTCGACGCGGTTGAAGGGCTGCGGCTGCCGTTCGTGGTCGGGGTGAACTGCTTCGACGGGCTGCTCACTCGACCGCTGCACGACGTGCGCTGGGCGTTGACCGTGCGCGACGGCATTCCGGTGCACCCGTTCGACGCCCGCGACCCGGCGTCCGTGCGGGAGGTGCTCGACCTAGTCGCGGCGGGGGTGACCGAGGGGGCGCGGGCGCGGCAACCGAGTCCGCTATAGTCGTCTGCGGGGACCCCCCGTGGCGTCCACCCTGTGAACTTCCCCAGGGCCGGAAGGCAGCAAGGATAAGCGGGCTCTGGCGGGTACGGGGGGAACCCGCTTTTTTTATGCGGTTAGAACAGCCCCAGCACGTCGTCCGGCGGCGTCGGCGAGGGCAGCGATTCCGCGTCGAAGACCGGTGCGGCCTTCCCTCGCAGCTGCCGCAGCTCAGCCCCGTGCACCACTCGCGCCGGATACGGCGAGGACGCCGCGCGCCGGGTCAGCTCCGCGGTCGGCAGGTCGAGCCGGGAGGCGGCCAGCACGAGATTCCCGAATCGGCGGCCGCGCAGCACGCTGGGCTCGGCCAGCAGGACGACGTGCGGAAACACCTCCGCCAGCGTCGCGAGGAACCGGCGGGCGAACGGCAGCCCAGGGCCGTCGGAGATGTTCGCCAGCATCGTCGCGCCCGGCCGCAGCACGCGGGCCACATCCGTCACGAACTCCACGGTCGCCAAGCCGCCGGCCAGCGTCGCGCGTTCGAAGGCGTCGATCACGATCAAGTCCGCTGTCGCGTCGTGCCTGCTGCGCACGCCCGCGCGGCCGTCCTCGATCCGTACCCGCAGCTTCGGGACGCTGCGCAGGTCGAGCTGTTCACGGACCAGGTCGATCAGCGGCTCGTCGGCGTCGAAGACCAGCTGGCGCGAACCCGGTCGCGTCGCGGCGACATAACGCGGCAGAGAGCAGCCCGCGCCGCCGACGTGCAGTGCTTCGAGCGGGCCGGGCGGAAGGAAGTCGACCAGATCGCCGAGCCGGCGCACGTAGTCGAACTCCAGGTTCGTCGGGTCGTCCAGATCGACGTAGGACTGCGCCACCCCGTCCACCGAAAGCATCCACGCGTTGGGCCGATCGGCGTCGCGCAGCAGCTCGGCGGTCCCGAACCGCACCGGGTACGTGCCCGGTCGCGGGCCGCTCGGCGCACGGCCGCGACCGGAACGGGAGGGGCTCACCGTGCTCACTGTAGTCTCGGGCTCGTGGCTCTCGCGCTGTACCGGAAGTACCGTCCGGCGACCTTCGCCGAGGTCGTCGGCCAGGAGCATGTGACCGAACCGCTGCGCACGGCACTGGCCGCCGGGCGCATCAACCACGCGTACCTGTTCTCCGGGCCGCGCGGCTGCGGCAAGACGTCGAGTGCGCGGATCATGGCGCGCTCGCTCAACTGCGCCAAAGGCCCGACCCCGGATCCGTGCGGCGAGTGCAACTCGTGCCGCGCGCTCGCGCCGGAAGGCCCTGGCAGCGTCGACGTCACCGAACTCGACGCGGCCAGCCACGGCGGTGTGGACGACGCCCGCGAACTGCGGGACAAGGCGTTCTACGCGCCCGCCGAATCGCGCTATCGCGTGTTCATCATCGACGAGGCGCACATGGTCACCACGCAGGGCTTCAACGCCCTGCTGAAGATCGTCGAAGAACCGCCTGAGCACCTGATCTTCATCTTCGCCACCACCGAGCCGGACAAGGTGCTCACCACCATCCGCTCGCGCACGCACCACTACCCGTTCCGGCTGATCCCGCCGAGTTCGATGCGAGAGTTGCTGGAGCGCAACGTCGCCGCCGAGGGCGCGACGGTCGAACCGGCGGTGTACCCGCTGGTGATCCGGGCAGGCGGCGGTTCGGCTCGCGATACGCAGTCGGTGCTGGACCAGCTGCTCGCCGGGGCCGGTCCGGAAGGCGTCACGTACCCGCGGGCGGTGTCGCTGCTCGGCGTCACGGACACCGCGCTGATCGACGCGGTGATCGACGGGCTCGCGAACGACAACCCGGCGGAAGTGTTCGGCACCGTCGAGAAACTGGCCGACGCCGGACACGACCCGCGCCGGTTCGCCACCGACCTGCTCGACCGGTTGCGCGACCTGCTGCTGATGCGCGCGGTCCCGGAAGCGGGCGAACGCGGCCTGGTCGCCGCGCCGGACGACGAGCTGAAGCGGATGACCGAGCAGGCCGAGAAGCTCGGCCCGGCCACGCTGTCCCGCTACGCCGACATCGTCCACAGTGGACTTCTCGAGATGCGCGGCGCGACGTCGCCGCGGCTCGTGCTCGAACTGCTCTGCGCGCGCATGCTGCTGCCGTCGGTTACCGAGGCGGAGAAAGCCTTGCTGGCGCGGATCGAGCGGCTCGAGCGGCGGCCCGCCGGCGCGCCCGCTGCGGCTGGTCCCGCCGTCGCGCCCGGTCCTCCTCCCGCTCCGGCCGCCGGGCCTGCTCCGGTTGCCGCCGCTGCTCCCGCGGACGCTCCGGCGCGGTCGTTCCAGCGGCCTTCGCAGCGTCCGGCGCAGGAAGCTCCCGCCGCACCGGCCCGTCCGGCCGCGGAGGAACCGGCGCGTCCGGCCCGGCCGGAGGTCAGCCGTCCGGCACCCGCGGAACCGCCTGCCCCCGCGCAACAGCCTGCCCCTGTTTCGGAAGCGCCCGCTGCTGCGCCGGTAGCGGAGGAAGCCCCGGTCGCGGGCGGAATCGACGCGGCCAAGGTGCGCGAGAAATGGCCGCAACTGCTGGCGTCGCTGCGGAAGTTCACCGGCGGCCGCGCGCTCGAAGCCATGCTCACGCAGGCGACGGTCGCCGAGGTCGACGGTTCGGCGGTCACGCTGACGCACAAGTCCGAACCGCTCGCCCGGCGGCTGAGCGACCAGGGCAACGCGAGCAAGATCGCGGCCGGGCTGAGCGAGGTGCTCGGCGGCGAATGGCAGGTCCGCTGCGTGCACGGCGCGGCCGCGGCCGCCGCCCCGGCGAGGCAGGCTCCCCGGCAGCAACCGGCGGCACCGGCTCCGGAACGGTCGTTCACGCGTCCGTCCGCGGCGGCCCAGGCCCCGGCGGCCGCCGCTCCGCCGGCCCCGCCGAAGCCCGCGGCGGAAGCGCCGAGCCGACCGCGCGTCACCACGAGCGAACCGGACATCCCGCTCCCGCCCGAGCCCACGGACGAGGACGACGACATCTACTCCGAGGACTCCAGCCCGGTCCCGCCGCCTCCGCCGCCGCCCGCGGAGGAGGACCCGGAGCAGATCGCGCGGAAACTGCTCTCGGACCACCTCGGCGCGCGTCCGCTCGACTAGCCGCCTCGTGAGTGGCGGTGCCGCGGCAGCAGGCCCGTCGCAAGCTCCGGCCCGCCGTCCGCTGGTGTCACGACACCAGGCGGACCATGTGCGGATGCTGCGCTGGCGGCGCTTGCACGGTCACCGTCCGGGTAGCGGCGTCCCAGCTCCAGGCTCCGCTGCGCCGACCGTCCACATACACCGCCGACGGTGCCGCAGCGTTGGTGAACCGGACGGTCCAAGCGCGTTGCGAGGCACCGATGGTCAGCGTTGCCGAGTGCGCATTTTCGGTGTAGCGCAACGCAGTCGCCGACCGTTCTTCCTGGAGAGTGAACGCGCCGCTGTGGCCGCCAGCCACCGTGACGGTCGCGGCGGCAAGCGGATCGTGCGCGTCGCCAGCGACGTTTCCGCTACGGGTGACCATGATTCCGCCCGAGCGCACGAACACCGGCATCGTGTCCCAGCCCGTGGTGATCTGCGCGGTGGTGCCGCCGCGGTAGGTCTTGCCGGTGAAGTAGTCCGTCCAGTCGTTGCCCGGCGGGAACCAGACGCTCGTGGTCGCCGTGGCACCCGGGCTGGTCGCCGGAGCCACGAGGACGTCCGGGCCGTACAGGTATTCGCCGCCAGCCTGGGCGTACGCCTCCTGCTGGTCCGGATATTGCAGGTACAGCGGCCGGACGATCGGCATTCCCGTCGCGGTCGCCTGCTGCGCGAGCGTGTACGTGTACGGCACGAGATTTTCGCGCAGGTTAAGGAATTTCGTCGCTGACGTGTCCGCGGCGGCTCCGTACTGCCAGGGCAGCCGGTCGCTGTGGTTGGAGTGCAGCCGGTCGATCGGCTGGAACGTCCCGAGTTGCACCCAGCGCGCGTACAGATCGTCCGGCAGTTTCGTGCTGCCTGGTTCCGTGCCCGGCTGCTGCAATCCGCCGGTGTGGCCGCCGATGTCGTGGCTCACTGAAGCCAGGCCGGTCGCGGCGGATTCGCCGGGAGTGTAGCCGACCTCGAAGGCCAGCGTCGCCCAGTCGGAAATGGTGTCGCCGGTGAAGTGCAGAGTGGTGCGTTTGTCCGCCCACGGGCCGGTCGGCACGGCGGTCGGCGAGCTGTATCCGCCGGCTTGCAGCGAGCCGTACGCGCGGGAGAAAGCGAAGCCGCCGTGCTCTGCGTACTGCTGGTTGATCCACGCATCCGGGGTGACGCCGGCGAGGCTGGATTTCGAGGCGTCGCAACACCAGTCAAGCCACCAGACGTCGTTGCCCTGCTGTTCCATCGGCCGGTGCAGGTCGAAGTAGGCCCGCAGCTGGTCGGGGTCGCCGAAATCGAAGACGTAGCAGTCTTTTCCGCAGCTGGACTGGAGTTTGCCCTTCGCGGTCGCCTGTGCGGCCTGGAACTGCGGGTCGTCGCCGCGGATGCTCGGGTGGATGTTCAGCGACGTGTGCAGGCCCTGGTCGTGGGCCCACTGGAAGAACGCCTTCGGGTCGGGGAAGCGGCTCGGGTCGATTTCCCAGCCGTTCCACCGGTCCGGCGACTTGAAGTCGGTGTCGACGACGAGCATGTCGAGCGGCACGTGCTGTGCGCGGAACTTCGGCACGATCGTCTGCTCGAAGTCGGCAGCTGTGCGGTCGTAGTACTCGGAGTACCAGACGCCGTAAGCCCAGCGGGGCAGCAAGAGCGACGGTCCGGTCAGCTGCGACAGCTCCCGCAGCGCTTGGTCGTAGTTCTGGCCGTAAGCGAAGACGTAGCCGTCCTGGTAGTTCTCGCTGCTGGACCGCTGGGTGACGCTCTTGGTGCGAGGGTCGTACAGCGCCGATGCGGTGTCGTCGAGGAGCGACCAGCCGTCCTGGTAAAGGATTCCGGGTGCGGAGACTGCACTTCCGTCGACACCGTCGAGTCCGCGTCGGTAACCGCCGAGCGGTGCGTGCGGGGCGAGCAACACCGAATGCGCGGCCGTGACGGCGACGGTGTCGAGGTTGACGTGGCAGTTCGAGTCCGGACAGGACAGTGTGACGGTGTTGGTGCCGGCCTTGAGGTTGACCGGGATTGCCTTGGTGCGCCACGAATTCCAGCTGCTGGTCGACGCAAGAGTCAGGTTGGTGGAGGTGCCGCCGGCTTGGAGGGTCAACGAAGTTGGCTGGGTTTGGCCGGAAGCGGCGGTCGCGTCCGCGTAGCGGAGCTGGAGGTCGTAGGCACCGTCGGCGGGGACGCCGGTGATCGTCAGCGCGTCCGACGCGCCGGGTCGCTCCATACCTGCCAGGAAAGCTTTGCCGGAGTGACCGTCGTGGTCGCTGGCCGGGCGCGCGCCGCCGGACAGCGCGCCTTGCTCGGCCTCGCAAAGGACACCGAACGCGCACGGCGTCGGCGCGGGCGGCACGGGTTGCGGGTACTCGGCACCGGTGTTGACCAGGGCAAGGCTGTCGATGTTGACGTTGCCCGAGTCGGTGGGGCCGCGCTTGACGGTCACCTGGTGCTCTCCCGCGGGGAGCGTGATCGGCACGGTCGCGAGCGCCCAGGTGTCCCAGTCAGCGGTGGCTGGCAGCGTGATGGTGCGTGCGTTGGTGCCGTCCACGAGGACGCTGAGCGTGCGGGTCGTGTGCTGCCCGTCGCCGCCGGTTCCGTTGGCGTAGCGCAGATCCAGCTGGTGCTCACCGGAAGCGGTGCTGCGGAAGGCGAGGTTGTCGCCGGAGTTGGCGAAGCCCGCCGCGAAACCGTCACCGGTGTAGCCGCGGTGGTCACTGGCCGCGCCTGGCCCATTGAGCTGCAGTTGTTCGGCCTCGCAGAGGGTGTTGAACGCGCAGACCGGAGTCAGCTTGCCCGCCCATGGCCGTGCGGTGACGTCCTGGCCGCCGGTTCGCAGCTGGACGGTGAGGTTGTCGTCGGAAAACGCGCCCGAGCCGAGCTTGTAGCGCAACTGGACGGCACTGGTCCGGATGGTCAGCCATCCGTCGCGTTTGGTTGCGGTGTAGGGGGTTCTTGGGAAACTGTCGCGGCCGACCGCGTTGAACGTGCCCGCGTCGACGAACTTGGCGTCACCCGCGTATTCGGTGCGGATGAGCGTCGGCGACAGGACTTCGAACCGCGCTGGCCCGGCGGTCACCGATTGCGGAGCGGCCTCGGCGACTCCCGTCGACACGAGCGTGCCCGCCATGGCTGTCACGGCGAAAAGCCGTGCCAGTCGTCCTCGGAGTGAAGTTGCCACCGGCGCCTCCTCGACAGGTTCCCAGCGACGGTAGGTCGGGACCGATCAAGAGAGAAGACGGTGTCCGGTGTTCTGTCCGTTCAGTAGCCCTTTCGGCTCCCTGCGTCAGGCACCGGCCAGGTACGCCTCGATCGCCTTCGCGATGGCCTGCGCGTAGTGCGCCCGGCCCGAGGCGGACGACATCTGCCCAGCCTCGTCGGCGTTGCGCATGTTGCCGCACTCGACGAGCACCGCGGGCCGGGTCGACAAGTTGAGGCCGCCCAGATCATTCCGCGGCGAAAGACCCGCCGAGCCGATGTAAGTAGAGGTGGCGAAGCCGTCGTCGCGGATTCCGTCGCGCATCGTGCGTGCCAGCTTCAGAGACGGTTCGCCCTGCGCCGCGTTCAACGGCGGTGCGGAGTACGCGACGTGGAAGCCGTGCGCGGTCGGCGAAGTAGAGCCGTCGGCGTGGATCGAGACCACTGCGTCAGCGTTCGCGTCGTTGCCGATCTTCGCGCGCTCGTCGACGCACGGGCCGACGCCGGAGTCGTTCTGCCGGGTGTAGACGACCTTGATTCCCTTGGCCGCCAACGCATTCCCGACCTCCTGCGCGACCGCGAAGGTGAAGGCGTGCTCCGGGTACCCGGCGTTGGTCGACGTGCCGGTGGTGTTGCACGGCTTCGTCTGCCCGCGTCCGGCGGGCACCTTCCGGTTGATCTCGCCGGGGTGCGAGGCGTTGCCGCCGTTGTGGCCGGGATCGAGCACCACGACCTTGCCCGAGCCGACCGGTGGCACCGCGGACGTCGAGGGCGGACTCGAAGACGAGGACGGCGCCGGCGGCGGGCTCGAAGACGACGGGCTCGGGGCCGCTGAGCTCGGCGGCGACGTCGGCGCAGCGGCCGGTGAGGGAGGCGTCTCGCCGCCGCCGGAACACGCTGTGAGCAGCAGCAAGCCGGTCAGCAGCGGGAGTGTCTTCGCTCGCACGCGACAACGGTGCCACAGCACACGCGTGCCGCAGGGACGGACGCGCCGGGCGCGCGGCTAGGCTGGGGAGGAACACCCAAACGCGGAAGGACCGAGTGCGATCATGGTGCAACCCGGCGGCGGCGGCTTCGACCTGTCGCAGATCATGCAGCAGGCCCAGCAGATGCAGCAGAAGCTGGTGGAGGCCCAGGAGGAACTCGCCAACACCGAGGTCACCGGCACCGCGGGCGGCGGACTGGTCACCGCGACGGTGTCCGGCGACAGCCAGCTGAAGAGCCTCGTCATCGACCCGAAGGTGGTCGACCCCGACGACGTCGAAACCCTGGCCGACCTGGTAGTCGCCGCGGTGCGCGACGCGTCGGCGAGCGCGCAGAAGCTCACCGAGCAGAAACTGGGCCCGCTGGCCGGCGGCCTCGGCGGCGGCATGCCGGACCTCGGCAGCCTCGGCTTCGGCGGCTGACACTTGTACGAAGGTGTCGTCCAAGACCTGATCGACGAACTGGGCCGCTTGCCCGGCGTCGGTCCGAAGAGTGCCCAGCGCATCGCGTTCCACCTGCTGGCCGCCGACCCCGCGGACATCGCGCGGCTGCAGGACGTGCTGGGCAAGGTCAAGGAAGGCGTGCAGTTCTGCGAGATCTGCGGCAACGTCTCGGAACAGCAAACGTGCCGGATCTGCCGCGACGAACGCCGCGACCTCACGGTGATCTGCGTGGTCGAGGAGCCGAAGGACGTGCTGGCGGTCGAGCGGACCCGCGAGTTCAAGGGCCGCTACCACGTCCTCGGCGGCGCACTGGACCCGCTGTCCGGCATCGGCCCGGAACAGTTGCGGATGCGGGAACTGCTGAAGCGCATCGGCGAGGCGGACGTCCGGGAGATCATCATCGCGACAGACCCGAACACCGAGGGCGAGGCGACGGCCACGTACCTGGTGCGCATGCTGCGCGACTTCCCGGGGCTGTCGGTGACACGGCTGGCGTCGGGGTTGCCGATGGGCGGGGACCTGGAGTTCGCGGACGAGCTGACCTTGGGACGTGCGTTGTCCGGGCGGCGCGCGCTCTGAGGGCGGTTGCGGCATCCGGCTGCGTCGCATCGGGTGACAGGTCATTGACCTGTTGATCACCATCCCTTTACTGTCTGGTTTGTCTACGCGCGCCACTCAGGGGGGAAGCCCGCGATGAAGCTCAGAGCTGTGTTCAGACGCACGACAACACATTTGAGGAACGCGACGATCGTCGCGTTCCTTTTTTGTGTTCTGGCTGGATTGCTGACCACTCCTGCGGTTGCCGAGCCGGCGACGGCCGACGAAGGAGACCCGACTCCGGTTCTCACTGACCGGAACAAGGTCGTCGAAGCCTGGCGTAACGGCGGTCCTGGGGTGCGAGAGGCGGCCGAGGCCGCGCTCACCGGCACCGATGCCGCGGTCCGGCAGTTCCTCGACCAAGGTTTCGCCGACTACCGCGTGCAGGATGACCGGGTACAGGTGGCCCAGTTGCTGGCCACCGCGGGCCCGGCGGTGAAGACAGCGGCGCAGGCGGCCTTGTCCGGACCGCCGGAGAAGATGCGGGAATTCCTTTCCACCGGGGTGCAAGCACCGTGGGAGCAGGACACTCGCGTGCGCGTCGCGGAGGCGCTCGCTGTCGGTGGCCCCGGGGTGAAGGAAGCCGCGCAGGCCGCGTTGAGCGGTACTGTCGCGGACCTCGCCCGGTTTGTGTTGACCGGCCGGGACATCGCGCAGGAGCAGGACGAGCGAGTCGAGGTCGCGCACCTGCTTGCGACGGGCGGGCCGGCGGTCAAGCACGCGGCTCAAATCGCGCTGTCCGGTACGCGGGAAGAGAAGAAAGACTTCCTGGAGACGGGCCAGTTCGCCGCTCGCGAACGGGACAACGAGGTCGCGACCGTAGCCAGCCTCGCCGCGGCGGCGAAGGAAGCGGGCGATCGCGCCGCGATGGAAACGAAGCTGGCGAAGGAAGCCTCGGATCGCGCTGTCCAGGCTGCCGAACTAGCACGTAAGGCCGCCGAGACCGCGGCCGCGGAAACCGAGGCGGCGAAAGACGACTCCGCGAAAGCCGCTTCCGCGGCCGGCCGAGCGGCCGATGCAGCGACGCGAGCCGCGGCGGCGGCCCGGGAAGCGATCGGAGCGGCCAATGAAGCGACGAGGGCTGCCCGGGTAGCCGCCGCGGCAGCGCAACGAGCAGCTGTCGCAGCGGTTCTCGCCGGACAAGCGGCTGGTACCGCGCAGCGTGCGGCGGCCGATGCGCGGATCGACGCGGGCCACGCGGACGACGCCCGCAAAGCGGCTATCGGGGCCCGGCAGGCAGCGGTCAGCGCTCGGCTAGCCGCCGACGCCGCGCGGGCAGTCGGCGACGCGGCGCGAGCCGCCGGTGCCGCAGTGTCGGCAGCGAGTTCCGCCGCGTCGAACGCGCAAAAGGCAGGCGACGCGGCAGCGGCTGCCGCCGGCCAGTCCGCCGCGGCCGGTGTGCAGGCTGAGCGCGCGAAACGAGCTGCCGCCGACGCGAAGCGCGCGGCGGGCCGTGCGACTCGTGCGGCCAATGCGGCTGGTGCCTTGGCCGCCGAGGCCGCCTCTGCCGCGCAGGAAGCACAGGCCTCCGCGAACAGCGCTGCCCAGCATGCCGACGCCGCGGCGTCGGCAGCTGACGAAGCGGCCTTGCACGCGGGCGAAGCCGACAAGGCGGCAACCGAATCCGAAGCCCACGCCAAGGCCGCGAAGCTGGCCGCGGACGCGGCGTCCGCGGCAGCCGCACAGGCGAGCCGGACGCAGGAAAAGGCACGGCAGGCGGAAGCCGAGCGGCTGGCGACGGAAACCGAGGAAGCGGTCGAACTCGCGCAGGCGCTGCGTGCCGCGGCCGAAGCAGTTCCGGCGGAAACCCCTTGGGACATCCCGGAAATCGACCGGATGGATGCCGAGGCCAAACGACTGCTGGCCGAAGCGTCCGCACCCGGTGCGCCGCATGAGACCGTAGTCGCGGACGGCCGGAAGATCGCCGTCAAGCAGCTCACCGCCGCGGGGCCGATCACCCGGTCGCGCGCTGAATCAGTGCTCGGCGGCACTGACGACGACGTCGTCGCCTATGTGGCCGGTGGCCTCACCGCCGCGGCCGAGCAGGACGACCGAGCCCGTGTCGGGTACCTGACCAAGAACGAGAACACCGCACTGGCACAGGCCGCGACAGCTGCGTTGAACGGAACCGGTGCCCAGGTAACGGAATTTCTGCGCTACCAGCCTTACGAAGGCCGGGAACACGACGAGCGCGTCGCTATCGCGCAACTGCTCACGACCGGTGGTTCGGCCACGCGCGAAGCCGCGCAGGCCGCGCTCAACGGGACCGCGGCTGACCGACGCGATTTCCTTCGTACTGGCCAGTTCGCCGCTGCGGTAAAGGACGACCGCATCGCCGTCGCGCAGGCGCTGGCGAACGGCAGCCCTGAGGTCAAGGCGGCGGCGCAGATCGCGCTGTCCGGCCCGGACGAGGCATTGCGCGAGTTCATGCAGGTCGGCCAGGCGCAGGCACAGCGCCGTGATCAGGACACCGCGACGCACGTTTCGGTGGTCCAGCGGTATGTGTCCGAGGCTGCGGCTTCTGCCGCATCGGCACAGGAAGCCGCCGCGAAGGCCGGAGAGGCCGCAGCCAACGCACGGAAGGCATCCGACGCGGCAGCCGGATACGCCGCAGCCGCGCGCAAGTCAGCTGATGACGCGAAGACGTACGCGGCGCAGGCCAAGAAGTCGGCGGAGGACGCGCAGGCTTCAGCGGAGCGGGCCGCGCAGTCGGCTAAACAGGCACGCGACGCGGCTGCGACAGCGCAGCAAGCCGCAGCCAGCGCGGCGGCGTCCGCGGCCAAAGCCGCGCATTCCGCTGCCGTGGCGCGGGCCATGGCAGCACGTGCCGCTGACGCGGCGGCAAAGGCTCGGCAAGCGGCCGCGGACGCCGGAAAGAGCGCCCGGGAAGCAGCGGACGCGGCCGCCGAGGCTGCTGAGGCGTTTCTGCGTACGCACAACAACGAGCAGGCGAACGGCGAACCCCAGAGGTACCGTGCCGCGCAGTTCGAGAACGGCGTGATGGTCCTGTTCACCGACGGGACCTGCCTGGTCAACGGGTACGTCCTGCCGTTCAAGGACTACGGCCTCTCCGCGTGCGAAGCAGTCGGCCGCAACTTCGACCGGTGGCTCACCGAACACGCCGACGAGTACGGAAACGCTTCGGCCGCGGGTGGCGACCTGGCCGACCTGCTGCTTCGCGAGTACTGCGACAAGGGCGGGGAGTGCAGCGCCGCACTGCGCGAGCAGTTGAAGTCCCTCGAGGGCTACCTGATGATCCCGCAGGAAATGGGCATCGGGAAGCCATTCTCGAAGATGCTGCAGCGGATGCTCAAGCTCAAGGCGGCCGGGGAGGTCGCGAACAAGCTCAAGCTTCTTCCCGGAAGATCCGCGGGCATCCTGACCAACTGGACGAGCAAGACGATCAATATCGGCGGGGACAGCGCGCTGCTGACGAGGGAACGGATGGCGCACATCCTCGAACGGCACCACCCGAAGTACTGGGACGGCAGTTTCGCGAAGGACCAATCGTTCTTCGACGCACGGACGACGATCCAGGACATCGAGGACGCCCTTCGCCAGGTGATCAACCAGAACCAGGCCAAGATCATCCAGAACGGCGGCACCATGGCGAATACGGAAATCGAGGGGATCGTCAACGGCGTGACCTACAAGGGTGCGGTCCGCGGCGGCCGGGTCGTCCAGTTCTTCCCGAAGTAGGATCGTCGGAATGAACGGGGTAGAGCGGGTCCGGACGGTTCTCTGGGTGGAACCGGTGTTCGTGGACATCCGGGAGTGCACGGAACTTCCGCGCGTGCGGTATGCGGACGACCTCAGCGGCGTGATCATGCTGACGGTGTCGCAGGTGCCCGTGATCGACGAGGATTTGGTCACGGACATCGAATCGCTGTGGGGTTCCGTCGGCAATCTGGTCGACGGCTATCGGAAGAACGGGCGCGCGGAGTCTTCCTTTCCGGATCAACCGGTGGACATCGCGCTCGAGCCGGTGCCGCGAGGTCTGCTGCGAATCACGGTGAGCGGCAAAGATTGGAAGCGCACTTCGGTGGCAGGAGAGAAAGAACTGCTGTCGGCGCTCGTCGCGGGCGGGGTGGAGTTCTACGAAAAGATGACCGAGCTGACGGCGCGGGGTTTTGGCGCGGAGATGCGAAAACTGACTGGGGAGTGAACGCTGCGTTCCGGCGGCGCATCGACATCGGTGCGCCGCCGGAACCCGGAATCAGGCCGGTCCGGAATTCAGCTCCACCAGTGAGGACGGGTTCTTGTCCGGATCGGTCGGCTCGCCGACCGAATTCCATTGATTCTTCTCGATCTTGACCTGCTTGGTCTGGCCGTTGGTCGTCATCGTCGCGGTCATCGCGTGGTTGTCGCCCCAGATCAGGTAAACCTTGGCCAGGTCGAGGCTCAGGTATCCCTTGTCCGCGGTGATCCGGAAACAGAATGACTTTGTGCTGGTGCGGCTCCAGATCTCGACTCGGCTTCCGGGCGCCGCGCAGTCGGTGAACAAAATGTGTCCGTCGCCCTTGAGCAGGCGAATTCCATGCTCCGCAAAAATCTGGTCTGCGCCCGGGTAGTCGTAGTATTCGACGATGGGCGGCGGTCCGTCGTCGGCGAACGCGGCGGTACCGGTTCCGGTCAAGGCAAGTGCGGCGACTGCGGTGACGGCGAAGGATCTTCTCAGTGTCTGCATCGAGGTACTCCCCATGGTTTATCCCAAAAGTGCGGAATATGCCTACCATGGTGCGGGAAACCCCGTCCACGAAAAGTGGGCAAGGCGTAGGAAAACGCGTGCTGGTTAGCGCGTTCAGCCCAGTGCGGGAGCCTTGGCAGCCCGGTCAGCAATAACCCAGCTGTGCCAGCGAGTTCACCACGATGTCCGACGGATGGTACTTGTCCGTCCAGGACACCCCGCGGCGATTCTGGTACGTGGCAAGGAACTCCCGCAGCCGGTCGCCGCGCATCTCGGTCAGGACGACGTTCTCGCCGATTCCCACGTGCCGTTCGGTGCGGGCCCGGTGGACCGCGCACGGCACGCCCAGGTAGCCGCATTCCTCCTGCAGCCCACCGGAATCCGTGACGACGTACTCGGCTCGCGCGACCAGCGGCAGGAACTTCAGGTACCGCATCTTCGGCTGTGCGATGAACTTGTCGTCGAACAGGCTGTCCAAGCCCAGCGCGCGGATCTTCTCCCGCTCCGGCGCGCCGGCCAGGTAGAGCACCGGCATCGTGCGGCTTTGCGCGCGCAGGATTTCCAGTGCCTCGCGGTACTTGTCCGCCCGCGACACCAGTTCGAACCGGTGCAGCGTCGCCAGGCCGAACTTCTCCGGCAGGTTCGGCACGTCGAGCGGCTGATCGACGACCTGGCGCATCGAGTCGATCGCCGTGTTCGCTTCGGTGTTCACCACGACACCGCGGGCGCCCCGCAGGTTGTGCACTTCGCGCTCGCTCGGCGAGAAGTGGATGTCCACGAACTTCCCGGCGATCTTGCGGTTCAGCTCCTCCGGCAGCGGCGACAGGATGCTGCCCGACCGCGTGCCCGCCTCGATGTGCCCGACGCGGGCCTTCAGGATCTTCTTGCCGATCAACGCCCCGTACGGCGTGGTGAACGTGTCGCCGTGCACGAGCACGAGCGGCGGGCGGCCGTCCGCGGTCAGTTGGGCGCGGAGTTCGGCGCGGCGGCTCCACGCCGTGCGCATGACCTGCGCGGCCCAGCCGGGCACTTGCGCCGGGGATTCGAGGTCGCGCGCCTGTGCGCGAGGCACGAACCACAAGTGGGGTTCCGGCAGCCGCAGATCGGACAGGACGTCGGCGACCTCGTCCACGTGCTGTGCGGTGAACCAGAGCTTCGGTGTCGCTCCGCGCTCGGCGATGCGGTGGAAGACCGGCGCGATCTTGATCAGTTCCGCGGTGGTGCCGGCGACGAAGGAGATCACCGAGGACGCCCAATCAACAGAGGGTTAGCGACGGCGGCAAGGATACTGGGCATTCGCGCCGGTCAGGCGCAGGGTAGCCTCGCCGCGTGAGTGCTCACCCGCTCGTTCCGTCGCTCAGCGTCGTGATCCCGGTCTGCAACGAACAGGACTGGATCGAACGCAGCGTGGGCGCGCTGATCGCCTCCGCGGCGGCGGCCCGGTGGCCGGTCGAGGTGCTCGTCGTGGACGACGGGAGCACCGACGGCACGCCCGAACGGCTCGCCCGGCTGCAGGAGAAGCACGGCATCACGGTGCTGACCCAGCCCAACGGCGGCCGGTTCGAGGCTCGCCGGGCCGGGATGGCGAAGGCCTCCGGCGACTGGCTGCTGCTGCTCGACAGCCGGGTCATCGTCGACCCGGGCAGCCTCGCGTTCCTGCGCGAGCAACTCGTCGAACACCCGGAGCGCGCGGTCTGGAACGGCCACATCCACGTCGCCTCCGAGCACAACCCCTACGCGGGCTTCATGTCCGGCCTCGTCGCCATCGGCTGGCGGCGGTACTTCGCGGACCCGAAGCTGACGTCGTTCGGCATCGAGGAGTTCGACGGCTACCCCAAGGGCACCACGTTCTTCTGCGCGCGCCGCGACCTGCTGGAGGGCTCGGCGGCCGCGTTCGCCTCGCTGTTCGACGACGTCCGGCTCGCCAGCGACGACACCCGGATGCTGCGCTGGATCGCCGAACGATCGCGGATTTTTCTGGCCCCGCAGTTCTCCGCGATCTACCACGGGCGTGATTCCTTCACAAAGTTCTACGCTCAGTCATTCTTTCGGGGGACAACCTATGTTGATTCCTACCTAAATTCACCCGGTCCAGCGAGAAACGCGTTATTTTGTTCGCTCGCTGTAGGCGCGATGGGTGCCGGACTGGCGGTGAAAAAGCCGAAGACAACGGCCGCGCTCGGCGTGGCTGGAAGCGTCGCGGCCGCCGCTGTGGTGAAGAAGTGCGGGGCCACCAACGCCGAGGCGCGCGCGGTCGGCACCCTGCTGCCGGTCTTCGCGGTCGGCTTCGGCTCGGGGGTGTTTCGCGGGCTCTACCTCGCGTTACGCGCACGGCTGCGGCGTCGATGAGCGTGACCGGAGTCGTCCGCGACACCCACCGCACCGCAGGAAAACTCGGCGGTTCGCTGATCGCGTCGATCGTCCTCGGCTACGTCCTCACCGTCGCTTGTGCGCGGCTTCTCCCGCCCGACCAGTACGCCACGTTCGTCACTTTCTGGGGCCTGCTGATGGGCCTCGGCAGCGCTCTTTCCCCGCTTGAGCAGGAACTTTCCCGGCAGTCCGCGGTCGCGGCGCTCACCGGCGGCCTCGCCGGCCGGGGTGCGCTCCGGGCCGTGGCCACCGCCGCCGCGGTGGCCGCCGCGTTCGGGTTAGCGCTGTTCGTCCCGCCGGTCAACGACCGGCTTTTCCCTGGATCCGGGGAGCTCGCCCTGGTCGTGCTGGCCGGCGGCGTCGCGTTCGCCTGCCAGTTCGGCATCCGCGGATTGCTGATCGGACAGCACCAGGTGAAGCATTTCGCCTGGCTGGTGGTGGCCGAACCGGCGGTTCGTGCCCTGGTCCTGGGCCTGCTGGTCATCGCGACGGCCTACCAGCTGGTGCCGTTGGCGCTGGCAGTCGCGGCGGGTTCGTTCGCCTGGCTGCTGTTCGTCCGCCAGGGCTGGCGGCTGCTCGACGTCCGCGCCGAGGGCGACGGCTGGCCGGTGACTGTCCGCCGGATGCTGATGCTGCTGCTCGGCGCCGCGCTCACCGCGAGCGTCATCACCGGATATCCCGCGCTGGTCGGCCTGCTCGCCCCGGGCGGCGACCGCGACCGGCTCGGTGCGGTCTTCGCCGCGCTGGTCATCGCGCGGTTGCCGTTGACGCTGGTAGGGCCGGTGCAATCGCTTGCGGTGCCGTTCGTCGTACGGCTTTCCGCGAGCGAGGCCGGACGGCACCGGCTGCGGCGCGTGCTGCTGCTCGGCACCTCCGCCTCGCTCGCGCTGGCCGCGTTCGGCGCGCTGGTCGGCCTGCTGCTCGGCCCGTGGGCAGTGGGGTTCGTCTACGGCGCCGGCTACCAGGTGGACGGCTGGGCGGTAGCCGGGCTCGTCTGGTCCTCGGTGCTGCTGGTGCCCATGCAGTTGCTCACCGCCGTGCTCGTCGCGCGCGCCCAGGCCAGGCGCGTGTTGATCACCTGGACGGTGGTCGCGGCCACGGCTTCGGTGCTGCTTTTGGCCGTGCCCGGAGACACCGTGTTTCGTGCAGTCGTCGCACTCGCCGCCGCGCCAATGACCGGCCTCGCGGTTGTGCTCGCATTCGTTCTCGTCAATTCGTCGGCGAGGGCAATGCGCGACTCCGATGAAACGGCGGAATAGCGCCGCAGTAGTGTGACTTGGCAGCCTCCGGCATCGGTGTGCGGCGAAGGCAAAATGGTGCTCACGGTTGGAACGCGAATCCGATGAACGTTCTTCTGGTGCTGCTCGCATTCTGGGTGCCCGGGCTCGTCTTCGGGGCTGCCGTCCGGCTGCGCGGATGGACGCTCGCCGCCACCGCGCCTCTGCTCACCTTCGGAGTCGTCGCGCTCGGCGTCCCGGTGCTCGGCGGGCTCGGCATCCGCTGGACGATGCTCGCCGTCGCGCTCTGGACGCTGGTGCTCGCGATCGCCGGCTTCGGGCTGGCGTTCGCCGTGCGTCGCCTTCGCGCACGCCGCCATCCGGACTGGACGGTCGAGGAGCTTCCGAAGCTCCCGCTGCGCGACCACGTCGTGATGGCGGCGGGCGTCGCCGCGGGCCTCGCCGTGGGCGCGGTCGCTTTCCTGCGTGGCACCAACGGGATCAACTCCGTCCAGCAGGGCTGGGACGCGCCGTTCCACGGCAACCTCATCCGCTGGATCGCCGAACACGGCGACGCCCGGCCGTCCACCGTGGGCACGATCGCGAACCTGCCCGACCAGACCGACTACTTCTACCCGGACACCTACCACGCGCTGCTCTCGCTGGTGTTCGGCAAGGCCGGGCTCACCATGATGCCCACGCTGAATCTGGCCGCGCTGGCGGTGATCTTCACCGTGCCGGTCGGCGTCGCGGCACTGTGCCGGGTGTGGGGGATGCCCGCGCTGGGCGCCGCCGCGGCCGCCGCGGTCACCACGTGGTTCAGCGCGTTCCCGTACGACTCGCTGTGGCGTGGTCCTCTGTGGCCGTACGTCGCGGGCGTCGCGCTGATCCCGGCGATGCTCGTGCTCGCGCGGTACCTGCTGAAGCCGGACGGCGTGGCGGGCCCGGTCGCGCTCGGAGTCGGCGTCGCCGGACTGTGCGGCCTGCACACCAGTCTCGTATTCGTGCTCGGCGTGTACTTCCTGCTCATCCTGCTCGCGGTGCTGCTGCGCTACGAGAAGATCGAATGGCGGCGCAGCGCGCCTTCGCTGATCGCGACCGTCGGGCTGGCGATCGTGCTCGGCGTGCCTCTCGTGCTGCCGTCGCTGTACAACGCCAGTGGCGTGACGAGCGCGCACTGGCCGTCGGAGGCGACCGTCGCCGGGGGCCTCGGCGAGACGCTGACCTTCTCCCCGATGTCGGAGTTCCCGCAGTGGTGGGTCGGCGTTCCCGCGTTCATCGGCATCGTGTTGATGGTGCGGCACCGGCGGATGCTGTGGCTGGTCGGCGCGTACGTCGTGTTCGGCGGCCTGTTCATGGTCACCGTATCGCTCGATTCGAACCTCGTGCGGGCGGTCACGAGCGTCTTCTACAACGACCACTGGCGGATCGCCGCGCTCGTGCCGCTCGCCGGCGCGGTGGCCTTCGGCGAGTTCACGAACACTTTCGTCGCCTGGCTGGTGCGCAAGGCGCAGCCGCGGGTGAAGCTCAAGCCGGTCGTGCTCACCGGCGTTGCCGTGCTGCTGCTGGCTGTGGTGCTCGGCGGGCTGAGCGGAGGCGGCTACATCGGACGCAACGCGGTGCGGCTGGCAGCCAGGTACCAGGACGGGCCCACGGTGTCCAAAGCGGAGGAAGCCGCGTACGACTGGCTCGCGCAGCACACAGTGCCCGGCGAACGCGTGATGAACAACAAGGCCGACGGTTCGGCGTGGATGTACGCGCTGTCCGGCGTGACGCCGGTCGAGTGGAGCTTCTACGGAGCCGGTCCGGGCACGACGGCCGCGTACCTCAGCGACCAAGTAGACCAGGTCGGCAGGTCGCCGCGAGTCCGCAGGGACCTCACCGACCTGCACGTGCGCTATGTCATCCAGGGCAAGGGACTGGCCACCGTCACCGCGATCCAGTCGGCGGGCGTCGCCCGGATCGCCGAGGGCCCGATGTTCCACGTCGTCTTCCGCAATTCCGACGCGACGATTTACGAGATCGCGGGACAGTCCGGCGTCGCCGCCGAACCCGCGCCGAGCACTTCGCACGGGGAGTGAGCGCTCATGGCTGACTTGTCCGGCACGCTCGTGAACACCCGCCGCGTGCTCATCGTGATCCCGGCCTTCAACGAGCAGGACAGCGTCTCGGCAGTGCTCGCCCAGATCAAGCGGTCGCTGCCGGGCATGGACGTGCTGGTCGTCGACGACGGTTCGCTCGACCGCACCGCCGAACTCGCCCGCGAGGCGGGAGCCAGGGTGGTCCGGCTGTCGGTGAACCTCGGCGTGGGCGGCGCGATGCGCACCGGGTTCCGTTACGCCGTCTCGCGCGGCTACGACGCGGTGGTCCAGGTCGACGCCGACGGACAGCATGATCCGGCTGAGGTCGGCGCGCTGCTGCGACTGCTCGACGAGGGGGCCGACCTCGCGATCGGCTCCCGGTTCGCGGGCAAGGGCTCGTACCGGGCGGTCGGTCCGCGCAAGTGCGCGATGGCCGTCCTGTCGCTGGTGTTCAGCAAGCTGGCCGGGACCAGGCTCAGCGACGTCACGTCCGGGTTCAAGGCGATGGGGCCGCGCGCGATCCGGCTGTTCGCCGCCAGCTATCCGGCCGAATACCTCGGCGACACGATCGAGGCGCTCGTGCTGGCGATCCGGGCGAAGCTCACGATCGCGGAAACCCCGGTCCTGATGCGGGAGCGGGCGGGCGGCACACCGAGCCAATCGCCGGTGAAATCCGCCGTGTACCTGGGTCGCGCGGGGCTGGCGCTGCTGCTGGCGCTGGTCCGCCGCCGTCCGTCCGTCGATTCTTCCGACGCCGCGTAAGGAGGCCACCATGGCAGGCTGGCGCGTACTGAGCATCGTCATCGCTTGTCTCGTGCTGTTCGTCGTCATCGAGATGATGCGGCGGCGCAAGCTGCGCGAGAAGTACGCTGGCATCTGGCTCGTGGTGGCCATCGGCGTCGTGATCCTCGCGGTGGTGCCGGCGGTGGCGAACTTCGTGGCGCACCTGACGGGCGTGGAGACCCCGTCCAACTTCGTCTTCTTCCTGTCCGGAGTGGTCCTCGCGATGGTTTCGCTGCAGCTCTCGACCGAGGTCGGGCACCTGGAGGAAGAGGTGCGGACTGCGGTCGAGGAGACCGCGTTGCTGCGCTGCGAACTGGAAGACACCCAGCGCGCCCTCGAAGCACGCATCGCCGAACTGGAGAAGCGCACGACCGCGCCGGACACTGTGGACGGCCTGCCCGAAGCGAGGCCGGCACGCGTTCTCTGATCTCCGCACTGCTCGCCGCTCCGCCCCGGCTCGGCGGCGTCCGGGTGCTCGCCGTCGACGGTCCGTCCGGAGCCGGGAAATCCACTCTCGCCGCCGAGACGGTCGAAGCTCTCGGTTCGCGTGCCGCGCTGGTCAGCACGGATGCCTTCGCTACCTGGGACGATCCTGTCGCGTGGTGGCCGCAGTTGGAGGACGGCGTGCTGACGCCGCTGGCACAGGGCCTGCCCGGCGAGTATCGGCGGATGGACTGGACCTCCGGCGCTCCGCGTCCCGGCGAGCTGGTGCGCGTCGAAGTTCCCGAGGTGCTGGTGCTGGAAGGCGTGTCGAGCGGACGCCGCGCACTGCGGTCCCGGCTATCGTGGCTGTGCTGGATCGAGGGCGGCACCGAGGCTGAACGGTTGTCCAGGGCAGTCGCCCGGGACGGCGAGACGGCTCGGGCCGAACTCCGCCGCTGGCAGTTGTTCGAGCGCGGCTGGTTCGCGGTGGACGGCACCCGGGAGGCCGCCGACCAGCTGGTCTGAACAACCGGAATCTCGGCTCGACATCGGTTTGCGGCAGGCGAAACGGCTATTGCGCGGAATGCGCGAGCACTGGCGACTCGAGTACATTCGGGCGCTTTCCGGGTCCTTCGCGGGCAACGCCAAAGGCCCTCCGGCGGGGTTCCGGAACATCCACGGCACCCGGAACGGACAACCCGGACCGCTAGGCCAACCGGGTGAGCAAACCGCCACTCAACGTACCAAACCGGCGGTTTTCGCTACGCTGCGCGCATAATTGCCGACACATTGCACTCAATTTGGGCCTTACGTAGCGCGATCGTAACCTCACGTGCTTAAGCGGCGGCCGAGTTCCCGCTAGTGTCACCGAACACACCGATCGCACTGGTCTTCCCGAACTGACCGCCGACGGTGCATTTCGATACACCGAACATTCCCAAGGGGTGCCAGATGCAGCAATTGCGGCTGACCCGAACATGCCGGGCAGCTCTGATCGGGCTCGCGGGCGTGCTCGCGGTCTCGCTGTCCGCGTGCGCGGAATCGAAGCGGGACGAGGCCGGAGGCGGTGGGTCCGGGGGCACCATGGTCTTCGGCAACACCGGCAACCCGAAGGTGTTCGACCCGATCTTCGCCGACGAGGGCGAGACGCTCCGGATCACCCGGCAGATGCTGGACACGCTGATCCAGAACAAGCCGGGCACCGCGGACCTGGCCCCGTCGCTCGCCGAGAAGTGGACGTCGAGCAACGAAGGCAAGACCTGGACCTTCGACCTCAAGCAGGGCGTCAAGTTCAGCGACGGCACCCCGTTCGACGCCAAGGCGGTCTGCTTCAACTTCGACCGCTGGTACAACATGAAGGGCGCCACCGCCCAGAGCCAGATGATCTACTACGGCGACGTCTGGGGCGGCTTCGCGCACAACGAAGGCATCACCAAGGGCGATCCGCTCTACAAGAGCTGCGAAGCGAAGGACGACCACACCGCGGTTCTGAACCTGACCCGCGCGAAGGGCGCCTTCCCGGCCGCGTTCACCCTGCCGTCGTTCGCGATCCAGAGCCCGACCGCGCTGAAGAAGTACAACGCGGACAAGGTCACCGGCTCCGGCACCTCGATCACGTACTCCGAGTACGCCTACAAGCACCCGACCGGCACCGGCCCGTTCAAGTTCGAGAGCTGGGACCAGGGCAACGGCCAGATCACCTTGGTGCGCAACGAAACCAGCACGATGCCCGCACCGGCGAAGCTGGACAAGCTCGTGTTCAAGGTGATCCCGGACGAGAACGCCCGCAAGCAGGCGCTCAAGGCGGGCGACATCAACGGGTACGACTTCCCGGCCCCCGCCGACTACGGCCTGCTGCGCAACGACGGCGAGCAGGTGCTGATCCGCCCGTCGTTCAACGTGCTCTACCTCGGCATCAACCAAAAGGGCAACCCGCTGCTCAAGAAGCCCGAGGTCCGCAAGGCGCTGGCCTACGGCATCAACCGCGAGCAGTTCGTGCGCTCCAAGCTGGCCGAGGGTTCCGAGGTCGCGACCGAGTTCGTGCCGAAGGCGATCTCCGGCTACACCGACGACGTCACCAAGTACCCGTACGACCCGGCCAAGGCCAAGCAGCTGCTGAAGGACGCCGGCGCCGAGGGCATGACGCTGAAGTTCTACTACCCGACCGAGGTCACCCGGCCCTACATGCCGAACCCGGCCGACACCTACACCGCGATCTCCGAGGACCTGAAGGCCATCGGCATCAACGTGCAGCCGGTCGCCGAGTCCTGGAACGGCGGGTACAAGGACGACGTGCAGCAGAACGGCAAGCAGGACATCCACCTGCTCGGCTGGACCGGTGACTACAACGACGCGGGCAACTTCGTCGGCACCTTCTTCGGCCGCCCGAAGCCGGAATTCGGCCTCGAGGACACCGACATCTTCAACACGCTCGCCGCCGCGGACGCCTCGCCGGCAGGCGACGCGCACACCAAGGCCTACCAGGACGCCAACAAGAAGATCATGGACGCCCTGCCCGCCATTCCGATCGCCTACCCGACGCCGGCGATCGTGGTCGGCCCGAAGATCAAGGGCGTGGTGGCCAGCCCGCTCACTGACGAACGCTTCAACAACGTCACGATCGGCTGACGTGCTCCACTGAGCAGCCAGGCCAAGGGCAGGTGCTACCGCGCCTGCCCTTGGCCTCGTTCCCGGGCTGTACACAAAGGACTACTCGTGCTCCGTTTTCTCGTGCGTCGGCTGCTACAAGCGATCCCGACGCTGCTCATCCTGTCCATCCTGGTGTTCGCCTGGTTGCGCTCACTCCCCGGCGGGCCCGCGTCCGCTCTGCTCGGGGACAAGGCGACTCCGGAAAAACTCGCGAACCTGAACCACGTGCTCGGCCTCGATCAGCCGATTTTCGTGCAGTACTTCAAATTCCTCGGCCGCGCGGTCACCGGCGATTTCGGCAATTCGCTCGTGTCGTCGCGGCCGGTGATGTCGGAGATCGGCACGTTCCTTCCGGCCACCATTGAACTGGGCATCACCGCGATGATCATCGCCGTGGCGCTCGGGATCTCGTTCGGCTATCTCGCCGCGCGGTTCCGCGGGCAGATCGTCGACAACGTCATCATCGTGCTGACCCTGGTCGGCGTCGCGGTGCCGATCTTCTTCCTCGGCTACATGATGCAGGACCTGCTTTCCACGCCGCTCGGCTTGCCGTCGCAGGGCAGGCAGGCACCGGGCATCGATGCCACCGTCGTCACGCATTTCGCCATTCTCGACGGAATGATGACCGGCGAATGGGACGCGGTGTGGGACGCGATCAAGCACCTCATTCTTCCCGCGCTCGCGCTCGCCACCATTCCGCTCGCGGTGATCACCCGGATCACCCGCGCTTCGGTGCTCGACGTGTTCAACGAGGACTTCATCCGCACCGCGAACTCGAAGGGCCTCACGCAGCCCGTGGTCCGCCAGCGGCACGTGCTGCGCAACGCCTTGCTGCCGGTGATCACCACGATCGGCCTGCAGACCGGCGCGCTGCTCGGCGGCGCCGTGCTGACCGAGCGAGTGTTCAACTTCCGCGGCCTCGGATTCCTTCTCGCCGAAGGGATCGACAAGCGGGACTACCCGCGGCTGCAGGCGCTGCTGCTTCTCGGGGCACTGGTCTACGTGCTCGTGAACATGCTCGTGGATATTTCCTACGGGCTCATCGACCCGAGGGTGCGTGTGCGGTGAACACTCTGCTGAACAAGAAGAAAGAGCCGATCGACAAGCTCGCCGCGGCGTCGGCGGGCGGGCGCAGCCTCGGCGCCGAGGCATTGCGCCGGATGCTGCGCAGTCCGGTGGCCATCGTCGGCGGCGTGATCATCCTGCTGTTCCTGCTGCTGGCGATTTTCGCGCCGCTGCTCGCGCCGAAGGATCCACAGGTCCGGTATTTGCAGGACAAGGTCATCCTCGGCCGCGGCATCATTCCCGGCGCACAGCCCGGTTTCCCGCTCGGCGTCGACGATTTCGGCCGCGACTTCCTGTCCCGGCTGCTGATCGGCGCACAGCAGACCCTGCTGGTCGGCGTGCTCGCCACGGTGATCGGCGTGCTCATCGGTGCGCTTATCGGCGGTCTCGCGGGTGCCTTCGGCGGTTGGGTCGACACGGTCCTCATGCGAGTGGTCGACGTGCTGCTGGCGTTTCCCTCGCTGCTGCTGGCGATATCGATCGCCTCGCTGTTCGCGAAGCCGAGCCAGTGGACGGTGATCATCGCGGTGTCGATCATCGGCGTGCCGATTTTCGCCCGGCTGCTGCGCGGTTCGATGCTCGCCCAGCGCGAGGCGGACCACGTGCTCGCGGCGACGTCGCTCGGCGTGAAGCGGACGACGGTCGTGTTCCGGCACATGCTGCCGAACTCGCTCGGCCCGGTGATCGTGCAGGCGACGCTGACCCTGGCGACCGCGATCCTGGAGGCCGCGGCGCTGTCGTTCCTCGGTCTCGGCGACCCGGACCCGACCCGCGCGGAGTGGGGTTTGATGCTGGGCAACGCTTCCCAGCACTTCCTCGACATCCGGCCCGAGCTGGCCTACTACCCGGCGATCGCGATCATCATCGTGGCGCTCGGGTTCACGCTGCTCGGCGAGTCCCTCCGCGAAGCCCTCGACCCGAAGAACCGGCGGTGACCCCGTGGCACTTCTCGAAGTCCGCGACCTGAAGGTCGTGTTCCAGCGCCGCGGCGAGCGTCCGTTCACCGCGGTCGACGGCGTGAGTTTCGACGTCGAACCCGGCCAGACGGTCGGTCTGGTCGGCGAGTCCGGCTGCGGCAAGTCGGTGACGTCGCTCGCGATCATGCGGCTGCTCGCCAAGCGCGGCAACACCGTCAGCGGTTCGGTGCGCTTCGAGGGCACCGACCTGCTGACCCTGTCCGACCGCGAAATGCGCGACCGGCGCGGCCGCGATCTCGGCATGGTGTTCCAGGATCCGCTGTCCTCGCTGAACCCGGTCATCCCGATCGGGCTGCAGATCACCGAGGTGCTGGAGCGCCACCGCGACATGCCGCGCAAGAAGGCGCGGATCGAAGCGGCGGAACTGCTCGACAAGGTCGGCATCCCCGACCCGACGCGGCGGCTTTCCGAGTACCCGCACCAGCTTTCCGGCGGGATGCGCCAGCGTGCGCTGATCGCGATCGCGCTGGCCTGCCGTCCGCGGCTGCTCATCGCCGACGAGCCGACCACCGCGCTCGACGTGACGATCCAGGCGCAGATCCTCGCGCTGCTGCGGGAACTGGTGCAGGACACCGGGACCGCGCTGGTGATGATCACGCACGATCTCGGCGTCGTCGCCGGGCTCTGCGACGAGGTCAACGTGCTCTACGGCGGCCGGATCGTGGAGCGCCAGGAACGGCATTCGCTGTTCGCGCAGCCGCGCCATCCGTATACGCACGGCCTGCTGTCCTCGATCCCGCGGCTCGACGAGGGCCGCGGCGAGAAGCTCGTGCCGATCCGCGGTTCGGTGGCCGACAACATCCCGTGGGACGGCGGCTGCGCGTTCGCGCCGCGCTGCCCGAACGCGATCCAGGCCTGCCTGGAGCATTCGCCGGAGCTCGTTCCCGACCGGAACGGCTTGCTGCGCTGCCACAACCCGGTGCAACCCGCCGTGGCGGCAGGAGGAGGAACCCGATGACGGTGGCGAACACCGACGAGGTGCTGCTCGAGGTCACCGACCTCAAGGTGCACTTCCCGATCAAGCGCGGCATCATCGTGGACCGCACGGTGGGGCACGTGTTCGCGGTCGACGGGGTCGACCTGTCGATCCGCCGCGGCGAAACCTACGGCCTGGTCGGCGAATCCGGCTGCGGCAAGTCGACGCTCGGCCGCGCGATCCTGCGGCTCAACGAGCCGACCGGCGGCAAGGTCGTGTTCGACGGCACCGATGTCGCACAGCTCAAGGGCGAGCAGTTGCGCAAGGCGCGCCGGCGGATGCAGATGGTGTTCCAGGACCCGATGTCGAGCCTGGACCCGCGTCAGTCGGTCGAGTCGATCCTCGTCGAGGGCATGCGCGCGCACGGGCTGGACAAGGACAAGGAGTCCACCGCGAAACGGCTGCGCGAACTGCTGAGCGCGGTCGGCCTTCCGGAGACCGCGCTGCGGAAGTACCCGCACGAGTTCTCCGGCGGCCAGCGCCAGCGCATCGGCATCGCGCGGGCGCTCGCGGTGGAGCCGGACCTGATCGTCGCCGACGAACCGGTGTCCGCGCTCGACGTTTCGGTGCAGGCGCAGGTGGTGAACCTGCTGGAGGATCTGCAGGACAAGCTCGGTCTCACCTACGTGGTGATCGCGCACGACCTCGCGGTGGTCCGGCACATCTCCGACCGGATCGGCGTGATGTACCTCGGCGCGCTGGTCGAGGAAACGACGTCGGAGGAGCTGTATCAGAATCCGCTGCACCCCTACACGCGCGCGCTGCTCTCGGCGATCCCGGTGCCGGACCCGGTGGTGGAGGACAGCCGCGAGCAGATCCTGCTGGCCGGCGACCTGCCTTCGCCCGCCAATCCGCCGTCGGGCTGCCGGTTTCACACGCGGTGCCCGTGGAAGCAGGAAAGCCTGTGCGGCACCGATCGCCCGCAGCTGCGCGAGATCGGCGACGGGCACCGGGTGGCCTGCCACTACGCGGAGGACATCCGCGACGGCCGGATCCAGCCGCACAAGGTCGAGGTGGAACTGGTCGACGCCGGGGCGCTGAACCCGGACCTCGGCCCGCCGGACGTCGGTTCGGCCGCCGAAATCCTCTGACCGCCGGTGAAGGGCTCCCCGAAGCAATTCGAGGAGCCCTTCACCGCGTTTTCAGGGCTGAAGGTCGACAGCGGCGCGGAACGAACCGTCCATGTGGAACGGCGTCGAGTTGTGCTCGTGCGCGATCAGCCAGTCGTTTCCGGTGCGCCGCAAGGCAAGCGTGGCGCGGAACCAGAGCGTGAACGATTCGCTCTGGCCCTGCGGCGTCGCGGTCAGTTTCGCCAGCGCCGCCACCACCGCGAGATCGCCGGACACGGTGATCTCCTCGTCGTGGTACGTATAGGAAATCGGCCCGTCGAAGGTGCTCATCCACTGCGCGACGTGCTCCGCGGAAGCGCCGGTCGTGCGCAGCGGCGGGGCGAGATCGAATTTGACCGCCTTCTCGGTGTAGCTCGCGACGACCCGCTGCGGGTCCTTCGCGTGCATCGCGGCGGTGCGCTCGGCCAGCAGGTCGCGGATCTCGTTTTCGGACATTCTGTGGTCTCCTTTTCCCGGACTCGGTGTTCGTCCGGGACGTCGAAGCCGTCCGCCCTGCTTCGACATCTGGGGTGGAAAAACTTTTCGAGGAGGCTCCCGATGAAGTATCTGGTCCTGATCTACGGCAACCCGGCGTCGCGCGCGGCGTGGGCGGGGATGACCGACGAGCAGAAGGCCGAGGGTCTGCGGGCTTACCAGCGGTTCCACGAGGAGCTGGCGGGCACCGGCGAGCGGATCGTGTCCGAGCGGCTGGCCGCGCCGGAGCTGACGAAGCAGGTCCGGGTGAGCGCGGACGGCGTGAGCACCACCGACGGGCCATTCGCCGAGATCAAGGAACAGCTCGCCGGGTTCTACCTGCTGGAATGCGATTCGGAGGCCCGCGCGCTGGAGATCGCCGCGCGGATCCCGGAGGCCCCGTACGCGACGATCGAGGTGCGGCCCGTGATGGGGCTGACCGGCGACGTGGACTTCGAGCTGTGATCGACGGCCTCCTGCGCGACCTCATCCCGCAGGTGCTGACCGCGCTCGTGCGCCGCTACGGCGATTTCGGCAAATGCGAGGACGCCGTGCAGGAGGCCCTGCTCGCCGCCGCCGTGCAGTGGCCGAAGGACGGGGTCCCGGACAATCCGAAGGCCTGGCTCATCACGACCGCTTCGCGGCGGCGGATCGAGATGTGGCGCAACGAGGCCGCGCGGATCCGCCGCGAGGAGACGGTGGCCGCACTGAAACCGCCGTCCTTCGAACTCGTGCCGCAGCAAGACGACACCCTCACCCTGCTGTTGCTCTGCTGCCATCCCGCGTTGACCCGCCCGTCGCAGGTGGCTCTCACGTTGCGTGCCGTCGGCGGCCTGACCACCGCCGAGATCGCGCGGGCGTACCTGGTCCCGGAGCCGACGATCGGCCAGCGAATCAGCCGCGCGAAGCAGAAGCTGCGCGGTGCGGATTTCGCCCTGCCGCCCCAGGACGAGCTGCCGGAACGCGTCGCCGCGGTATTGCAGGTGCTGTATCTGGTGTTCACCGAAGGCCACACCGCCAGCTCCGGCAGCGAGGTGAACCGCGTCGAACTGACCGCGGAGGCCATCCGGCTCGCCCGGCAACTGCACGCCTTGCTCCCTGACGACGGCGAGGTCGCCGGGCTGCTCGCTCTCATGCTGCTCACCGACGCCCGCCGCCCCGCCCGCACCGGCCAGGACGGCATCCCCGTGCCGCTGGTCGACCAAGACCGTTCGCTCTGGGACGCGGCCGCGATCGCCGAAGGCAGCGCCCTCATCGAACACGCGCTGGCGAACACCCCGGTCGGCCCGTACCAGCTGCAAGCCGCGATCGCCGCCGTGCACGACGAAGCCCCGACCGCTGACGACACCGACTGGCCGCAGATCCTGCTGCTGTACGACCTCCTGCGGCAGATCGCGCCCGGTCCGATGGTCACCCTCAACCGCTTGGTCGCGCTTGCCCGCGTCGAAGGCCCGGCGGTCGCGCTGGCCGAATTGGACGCGACCGAGCACCTGGACCACTACCGGGCCGACGTGGTCCGCGCCCATCTCCTCGAACTGTCCGGTGATCCGCGAGGTGCCCACGACTGCTACGTCCGCGCCGCCCAGCGCACCTTGAGCCTCCCGGAACGGGAGTACTTCGAATCGCGCGCTTTGCGTGTTATGTCGGAAAAACCCTGAAAAAACCCTGCCGGAAGGCGGACCCCACCCCCGACTGCAGGTGGACGCGGGAAAGCTTTCGACCTGGGTACCCTGCGGAGACCAGGCACGAATCACAAGGGGGTTGGCAGTGAACATCGACCACGTGCTGGAGGCGATCCCTCCGCTGTCGGTCTACCTGTTGGTGGGCTTGGTGGTGATGGTCGAAAGCCTGGGCATTCCGTTGCCGGGGGAGATCGTGCTGGTGAGCGCGGCGCTGCTGGCGTCGTCGCACAGCGGCCTGAACCCGCTGTGGATCGGCGTGCTGGCTTCGGCGGGCGCGATCATCGGCGACAGCATCGGGTACCTGATCGGCAAGAAGGGCGGCAAACGGCTGTTCGCCTGGGCCGGCCGGAAGTTCCCCAAGCATTTCGGCCCCGACCACATCGCGAGCGCCGAAAAGATGTTCCACAAACGCGGTATGTGGGCTGTGTTCTTCGGCCGGTTCGTCGCGGTGCTGCGCATCCTGGCCGGCCCGCTCGCCGGGTCGCTGAACATGCACTACCCGCGCTTCCTTGTCGCGAACGCCCTGGGCGGCATCGTCTGGGCAGGCGGGACGACGGCGCTCATCTACTACCTCGGCGTGGTCGCCGACAAGTGGCTGAAGGGCTTCCAGTGGGCAGGCCTCGGAGCGGCGCTGGTGATCGGCGTGGTGGTGACGCTGGTGCTGAAGAAGCGCATGGCCCGGCACGCGGAGGCGTCCTCGCAGGCGGAGGAGAAGAACGACGCGGTCGCCTGAACTAGCTGACGGGATTCCCCCGGCGGGTCTTCGGACGTGCCGGGGGTTTTCTGTTCCTGGGCCCGGAAATAAGCGATGCCCCGGGCGGCATGCAAAAGCAGAGGCGACCCGGGGCGTACTGCGCCATACTAGCACATCCCCTCCAGCCCGGAGGGGGCAAAAAAAGGGGGAGGGACGGCTGATGCCGGAGGAGCCGGGGTGGATCGAGGAAGGTCTGTCGACCCCGAGGTTCGCTCCGTATCTCGCGAAGGCGGAAGGCGATCTCGCCAGGGCAAGTGCGCTCTATTGGTGGAACGTGGAGGTTTCCGCGGCGTTCTACCCGGCGCTGCATTGCCTGGAGCTGGCGCTGCGGAACGGCCTGCACCGCACGCTGGCGACGGCGTTCGGCCGGGAAGACTGGTGGCGGGTCGCCCCGCTGCGCCCCGACGGCGTCGGCAAGCTGGCCGAGGCCCGGCGCAAGCTGACTGTGCGCGGACGGCCGCGGACCCCGGACGACCTCGTGGCCAACCTGTCGCTCGGGTTCTGGGTGTCCACGCTCAGCAGTGCCTACGACCGGACGCTGTGGGTCCCGCACCTGCATCGCACGTTCGCCTTCTACCGCGGCAAACGGCGTGATCTGCACACGGATTTGCGCACCGTGCTGCTGTTCCGCAACCGGATCATGCATCACGAGCCGATTCATCACCGGCATCTGTGGAAGGACCACGAGACGATTCTGCGGGTGCTCGGCTACCTGGTCCCGGAGCTGGCAGGCGAGCTGAAGGCATACGACCGGGTGCCGGAGCTGCTGCGGCAGCGTCCCGGCCGGTGACCCTCACACCGGCAGCAGCTCCTCCGGCGTGACCGCGGGCTTCCTCCGCAGCGAGCCCAGCAGCACCCCGCCGATCACCACCGCCGCCGCGACCAGGGTCAGGACCGTCGGCTCCTCGCCGAGGATGAAGAACGACGCCGTCAATCCCACCACCGGCACGAGCAGCGAGAACGGCGCGACCACGCCCGCCGGGTTGCGGCGCATCAGCGTGGTCCAGATGCCGGAGCCCACGACCGTCCCGAAGACGACGACGTACGCCAGGCCCGCGATGCCGATCAGGCCGGTCTTGGTGCCGAGCGTCGCCAGCGAATGCCAAGCCGCGCCGGGGCCTTCGAAGATGCTCGACAGCGCCAGCATCGGCAGCGGCGGCACCACCGACATCCACAGCGTCAGGTGCAACGGGTTGTCCGGCTCCGCGCGGCGCATGCTCAGGTTGCCGATCGCCCAGCTCAGCGCGGCCAGCAAGGTCAGCAGCACCGGCACCAGCGCGGCGTGGGCGGACTGCTGCCAGGCGATCGCGGTCATGCCCGCCACCGCGAGCAGGATCCCGGCCAGCTGCCGTCCGGAGACGCGTTCCCGCAGCAGCACCGCGCCCAGCAGCACGGTGAACGGCGCGGACGCCTGCAACACCAGCGACGCGAGCCCGGTCGGCATGCCCAGGTGCATCGCGACGAACAGGAACGCGAACTGCCCGGTGCCGAACCCGAGCCCGTAGCCGAGGAGGTACCGCAGCTTCACGCGCGGCCGCGGCACGAGGAAGACCGTCGGAATCGCGATCAGCAGAAACCGCAGCGCACCCGCGAACATCGGCGGGAATTGGCCGAGTGTGGCGTGGATCGCAATGAAATTGAGGCCCCACAAGACGGCGACGAACACAGCGAGCAGACGGTCCCGGATGGCCATGCCCGCCACTCTGCCTAGGCAAACCTTGAAGCACCAGCGAGAAAAACTGCACCGACTGTGTAGCTGTGCTTCACATACACTGCGCGGATGGACTTGGGCAGGCTCCGCACGCTGCGCGAATTCGCCGATCGGGGCAGCGTCACCGCCGCCGCTCGGGCGCTGCACTGCACGCCGTCGGCGATCTCCCAGCAGTTGCGCGCGTTGCAGGCGGAGGTCGGCATCGCACTCACCGAACCAGCAGGCCGCGGCCTGCGCCTCACCGACGCGGGCCGCGCACTGGTCGCCCGCGCCGACGACGTCCTGGCCGCACTGGACCGGGCCGAAGCGGAACTGGCCACCTATCGCAGCGCCCCGCGCGGACGCGTCCGGATCGCGATCTTCCAATCCGCGGGCCTGATGCTCCTGCCCGGCCTGCTGCGCCGGATCGAGCAGTACGACAACCTCGAGGTCGACGTCCGCGACGTCGACATGGTCCCGCCGCAGGTGCCCGGCCTGGTCGCCGACTACGACGTCGTTGTCGCCCACCGAGACGAGCACGCTCCCGAATTCGACACCGAACGCCTCGACGTCGTCCCGCTGCTGCGCGAACCACTGGACGTCGCCCTGCCCGTCGGACACCGCCTCGCCCGCAACCGCCGAGTCGGACTGGCCGACCTCGCCGACGAACGCTGGATCTCGGTCGACCACGGGTTCCCGGTCGACGACGTTCTGCGCTCGCTGACCGTGCGCACCGGGGTGCGGCCGCAGATCGTCCAGCGCATCAACGATTTCCGCATCACCGAACGGCTTGTCGCGGCGGGGCACGGGATCGCGTTGATGCCTCGGTACACAATGGACACTCGGCGGGGCAGTGGTTTGGTCGGTCGTCCGTTGGCCGGGATCCGGGCAGCGCGGTTGGTGGAAGTGGTGTGCCGTACGGGTGCGGCGAATCGTCCGGCGGTCGCGACTGTGATCGACGAGTTGCGTGCCGAAGTGGCTGCGCTGACGACTTAACCGGGTTCCCGGGCGGGAAGCCCTCGCAGCAAGGTATCGAGAAACAGCTCAAACCGCGGCGCGTCCGGCCCGAGGTCGAGCGGGTTTTCCCGCACTGCGAGCCAGCTGACCGTGCACGTGATGAAGATGTACCAGCTCTGCTCGGCCAGCTCCGGCGGAACACCGGCGTTGGTGAACGCGGTGACCACCTGAGAGCGCAGCCTGCCGAACGAATTCGCGTTGTGCCGGTGCGGCCTGGACAACCGGGTCGCGTAACCGGGGACCGCGAGGAATTGGTCGTGCATCGCCCACGCGACCTGGGCGAGCCATGGCCGCCAAGACCGGCGTGGCGGGCCTTCCGCCGGAAGCACCCGCTCCAGCACCACCTCGCTGATCAGATCGAACAGTGCGTCCCGATTGGCGACCCAGCGGTAGAGCGCGCCATGCGTCACGCCCAGCCGCGCGGCCAGTTCGCGCATGGTCAGCGTGTCGAGGTTCCCCGCGGACAACGCCGCGTCGACGATCCGCTCGCGGTCGAGCTGCGCGGGGCGGCCTGGCCGCGGTCGAGTCATAGCTCGGGACTCTACCGAGACAGAGTTAGTGACCAATGGTTATTAATAGGTGTACGGTCGTGGCATGGCAACCATCGAGGGCATCGTGCAGCCCGGTTTCGAACAGGTGCGGGACACGTTCGCGGCAGTCGCCGACGGAGCCGCTCAACTGGTGGCGTACCACCGCGGCGAGCGGATAGTCGACTTGTGGACCGGCGTCGACGGGGATGCCCTGCTTGGTGCCTACTCCGCGACGAAAGGCGCGGCTCACCTGGTCGTCGCGCTGCTGGTCCAGGACGGAGTGCTCGACCTCGACCAGCGGGTGCGCCACTACTGGCCGGAGTTCTCGGCCGACGTCACCCTGCGAGAACTCCTGGCGCACCGAGCCGGACTGGTCGGGGCCGACGAAGGATTCAGCCGTGCGGAACTCGCGGACGACCGGATCGTCGCGGAACGGCTTGCTCGTCAGCGTCCGTTCTGGCGGCCGGGGAGCGCGTTCGGCTACCACGCGCTGGTCATCGGCGCGCTCAGCGGCGAGGTCGTGCTGCGGGCGACCGGCCGCACCATCCAGGAACACTTCGCCGAACGGGTCCGCGATCCGTACACAGTGGACTTTTATCTCGGCCTCCCCGCCGAACTGGAGCCGCGATTCGTCAGCGCGCAGCCGATGATCCTGACCCCCGAGCGGCAGATCGCCCCGCCCGCCGCGAACAGCCTGAACGGGATCGCGTTCAACCGGCACCGTCCGGACGGCCCGGAAGTCTGGGAACTGCCGAATCTCCCGGAGGTCCGGCGGCTCGGCCCGGCCTCGTTCGGCGGCGTCGCGTCAGCTCGCGGGTTGGCCCGGATGTACGCCGCGGCGATCAGTCCGCTGGACGGAGAACCGCCGCTGCTGAAGGCGGAAACCGTCGCCGAGTTCGCGCAGATCCAGTCCGTCGGCCACGACGTGGTGTTGCATCAGCACAAGGCGTTCGGCGTCGGATTCCACGCCACCGGCGAGTACTGCCCGGAGTTGGGCCAGGGCAGCTTCGGGCACAGCGGCGCGGGCGGCCAGCAGGCGTTCGCCGACCCGCGCAACGGCATCGCGTACGGCTACACCCGCCGCCGGATCCCGTTCCCCGCCGCGGCCGCTCCGGAGAACGAACCGCTGATCAAGGCGCTGTACTCGGCGCTGCGTGCCGTCGGATCCCGAGAGTGATCGCCGTGCCCAGCACCACCGCGATGGTCAGCGACAACGCGAGGCTCAGCCCGGGCTCGGCGACCAGTTGCCCGCCGGCGTAGCCGAGGAACGCGGCATACGACGTCCACAGCAGCACCCCGATCGCGGACGCGGTCAGAAACTCAGTGAACCGCCACCGCAACGAGCCGGCCAGCAGTGCGCCGACCGTCCCGCCGGAAGGCAGCCAGCGCGCGACCACCAGGACCGGCCGCGGATGCCGTTGCAAACGTCCGTCGAGCCAGTTCAGCCCGGCGGCCAGCTTGCGCCGACGGCTCAGCCGGGCCAGCACCCGAGCCCCGCCGAACCGCCCGAGCGCGTACAACGCCTGGTCAGACAGCAGGCAGCCGAAGCTCGCGACCGCGATCACGACGGCCAGCGAGGTCCCGTGCTGCGCGGCGGCCACGCCCATGCCGAGCAGTGTCACCTCGGTGGGCAGCACCGGCACCAGCGAGACGACGAATAGCACCACCAGCCCAGCCGTCGTAGCGTCCATATCTCCATTAACCGTCACCGCAGCCCAGATGAGTCCCGATCACCGGCTCTTCACAGCAAGGCACAGCCGGGACACAGATTTCCAGAACCCGGACAGAGGATGTCAGGGTTCGGCCGCACGCTGGTGGTTCACCGAGAGAAAAGGGGACGAACGGAATGAGCGGGGAACTGGCGGGCAAGGTCGCGCTCGTGGCGGGCGGCACGCGCGGGGCGAGCCGGGCGATCGCGGTCGAGCTGGGCCGGGCCGGGGCGTACGTGTACGTCACCGGTCGAACGACGCGGGCCGGAAGGTCCGAAGTGGACCGTCCGGAGACCATTGAGGACACCCTGGAGCGGATCGAAGCCGTGGGCGGCAAAGGAACCGCGCTGCGGGTCGACCACCTGGTGAGCGACGAGGTCGCCGCGCTCGCCAAGCGGATCGACGCCGAGCACGGCGGGCTCGACATCCTGGTCGACGGCATCTGGGGCGGCGACCGTTACCTGGAGTGGGGCAAACCGGTCTGGGAGCATTCGCTGGACGCCAGCCTGCGGATGATGCGGCTGTCCCTCGACGCCCACCTGATCACCAGCCACCACCTGTTCCCGCTGGTGATCCGCCGTCCGGGCGGGCTCGTGATCGAGCTGACCGACGGCACCGCCGAGTACAACCAGAAGTACCGCGAGGGCACGTCGCTGCCGTACTACCTCGCCAAGGCGGCGATCAACGTCTTGGCGGTCGGCGAGGCGGCCGAACTGAAGGCGCACGATTGCACCGCGATCGCGTTCACGCCGGGTTGGCTGCGTTCGGAAGCGATGCTGGAGATTTTCGAGGTCACCGAGGAAAACTGGCGCGACGCGACCGTCCGCGAGCCGCACTTCGTGATCTCGGAATCGCCGACCTTCTCCGGCCGCACGGTCGTCGCCCTCGCCGCTGACGCGGACCGGCACCGCTGGACCGGCCAGACCGTTTCCAGCGGACAGCTGGCGAAGGTCTACGAGATCGACGACGTGGACGGCAGCCGTCCGGACGCGTGGCGCTACATCGAGGAGGTCCAGGAACCCGGAAAGCCCGCCGACGCCAGCGGCTACCGCTGATCCTTGTTGCGATCAGCCAGCGCTTGACCGAATTCCGCGACCGCGGCGCGGATCTCCGGCGGGGTCAGCACCTCGACGCCGGGGCCGAGGGAAACCAGCTGTCCGACGGCGACTTCCTTGCCTTCCATGGCGAACTCGGCCTCGGCCCACCCGTCGTCGTCCCTCGGGCCGAGCGACACCAGCACCTCGTTCACGTGCTCCGGGCCGAAAACCCGCCGCAACGCACCCGCCGCGGAACGGTCGAGCCGAGCCGTCACCTTCAACGGCAGCGGCATCTTCTCGAACTCCGCCGACGACGCGCGCCACCAATCCGCGAGCGAGAATTCTTCCGGCCGGGCAAAGGTTTCACCGGTTTCGGCGACCGCCGTCAACCGCGAGACGCGATACGTCCTCAGGTCTTCTTCGACGCGCGCCACCAGGTACCAAACCCCGGCTTTCAGCACGAGACCCAACGGATCGAGCGTCCGCCGGGTGACCTTGTCACGGCGCCGGTAGCGCACGTCGAGCCGTTGCTGAGTCCACACCGCCTTCGCGACCGCGGGCAGTGCGGCGGCGTCGTCCGGCGAGGTGAACCAGGCCGAGGCGTCGAGATGAAACCGCTCGGCGACCGTCCTGGCCTGTTCCTGCAGCTGAGCGGGCATGCTCGCGGACACCTTCGCGTGCGCCGCGGCCACCGCGGTGCCGAGGCCGAGCCCAGCAAGTGCGTCTGGCACGTCGAGGGCCAGCAGCGCGACGGCCTCCCGGGAAGTGAGGCCGTCGAGCCGCGAACGCCAGCCGTCCACGAGCCGGATGCCGCCGTGCCGCCCTGGTTCGCTCCAAAGCGGCACGCCGGCTTCGCGCAACGCGGCGAGATCCCGCCGCATCGTCCGTTCGGTCACGCCGAGCTCGTCGGCCAGCTCCCCGACGGTGCCCGCGCGTTTGCGGTGCAGCGTGAACAGCAACGCGACCAGCCGCTCAGCCCGCACACCTACCTCCCGCCCCGCCCACCCCAATGTGGCATTGGGTGCATGTGACGCACCGAACGCCACATTGGGTGCGTGTGACGCACCCAATGTGGCATTGGGGCGCTGTCAGGCTCGGGTCAGCGGTTGGCCCGGTTGACCGCGCTTACCACGGCCCGCAGCGAAGCGGTGACGATCGACGGGTCGACGCCGATGCCCCAGAACACGCGGTCCGAGATCGCGCATTCGATGTAGGACGCGGCACGCGAGTCGTCGCCGGGGCTCAGCGTGTGCTCGCTGTAGTCCAGGAGCCGCAGGTCGTAGCCCACAGTGGACAGTGCGTCGAAGAACGCGGCGATCGGCCCGTTGCCGCGGCCGGTGATCTCGTGCTCGTCGCCCTCGACCTTCACCGTGGCCTCGAGGTCGTACTCGCCGCCGCCGTTGTCGGTGACCCGCTGCTTGATCAGCTCCAGCGGGGTCTTCGACTCCAGGTACTCGGCGGAGAACGCGCGCCACATCGTGGCCGGGTCGACCTCGCCGCCCTCGGTGTCGGTGTAGGCCTGGATGACCTTCGAGAACTCCATCTGCAGCCGGCGCGGCAGGTCCAGCTGGTGCTCGGCCTTCATGATGTAGGCGACGCCGCCCTTGCCGGACTGCGAGTTCACCCGGATCACGGCCTCGTAGGTGCGGCCGACGTCCTTCGGGTCGATCGGCAGGTACGGGACCTCCCACGGGTGCTCGTCGACCGGGACGCCCTTCTTGTCCGCGGCGTCCTTCATCGCGTCGAGGCCCTTGTTGATCGCGTCCTGGTGGCTGCCGGAGAAGGCGGTGAACACCAGGTCGCCGCCCCACGGGGAGCGTTCCGGGACCGGCAGCTGGTTGCAGTACTCGACGGTCCGCTTGATCTCGTCTATGTCGGAGAAGTCGATCTGCGGGTCGATGCCCTGGCTGTAGAGGTTCATGCCCAGCGCGACCAGGTCGACGTTGCCGGTGCGCTCGCCATTGCCGAACAGGCAGCCCTCGATCCGGTCCGCGCCGGCCTGGTAGCCCAGTTCGGCGGCGGCGATGCCGGTGCCGCGGTCGTTGTGCGGGTGCAGCGACAGGATCACCGAATCGCGGCGCTCCAGGTTGCGCGACATCCACTCGATCGAGTCCGCGTACACGTTCGGGGTGGCCATCTCGACGGTCGCCGGCAGGTTCAGGATCACCGGCTTCTCCGGCGTCGGCTGCCAGATCTCGGTGACCGCGTTGCACACCTCGAGCGCGTAGGACAGCTCGGTTCCGGTGTAGGACTCGGGCGAGTACTGGAAGCGGAAGTCGGTGTCCGGCTGCTTCGCCGCCAGCTCGACGACCATTTCAGCGGCCTGCGTCGCGATCTTCTTGATGCCCTCGCGCTCCTCGCGGAACACCACACGGCGCTGCAGGATCGACGTCGAGTTGTAAATGTGGACGATCGCCCGCGGCGCACCCTCGAGAGCCTGGAAGGTGCGCTCGATCAGCTCGGGGCGGCACTGGGTCAGCACCTGGATGTGCACGTCGTCCGGGATCGCACCCTCGTCGATGATCTCGCGCACGAAGTCGAAGTCGGTCTGCGACGCGGCCGGGAAACCGACCTCGATCTCCTTGTAGCCCATGCGGACCAGCAGGTCGAAGAACTTGCGCTTGCGGGCAGGCGACATCGGGTCGATCAGCGCCTGGTTTCCGTCGCGCAGGTCGACCGCGCACCACAGCGGCGCGCGGTCGATGCGCTTGTCCGGCCAGGTGCGGTCGGGTACGTCGATGTTCTCGACGACGTCGTACCAGGGGCGGTAACGGTGGACCGGCATGGACGTGCCGCGCTGCGGGTTCCACGAGGGCTGTCCGGCGGGCGCGGGACGAGAGGGCGTGCGCAGACGGGAGTTAGTGGTACGAGGGTCGGTGCTCATCGCGGGAAAATCTCCTGACGGGATCGGTGCGGACGACCGGCACCACAAAGCCCCGCGACGAGGAGCCGGTCAGATCAGGCCCCGTCGCGGCAGCGAAGCAGGAGTTCACGCGCCACGGGGTCACTGTAACCACCCGGCGCCGCGAAAGGAAAGCCGCCCGTCGCGATCGAACTGTTACGTCGGGTGGCTGATACCTGTTACTAGCGGGTAGCGGCCCGCGAAACGACGTGCCAGACTGCCCGGCATGGGCGAGCACGCGGAACAAGCGCAGGAAACCGAGGCGAAGGCGCGTCCCCAGCGCACCCCGGTGGACTGGCGGCGCACTCGTGAGCGCGGGGTGTCTTTCCTCGCGGCACTCGTGCGCTGGGTCGGGCTGCTCTTCGCCGCGGTCTTGGTGCTGCACGTGATTTTCGTCATCGGCGAGGCCAACCAGGGCAACGGCATCGTCTCGTTCGTCCGCAGCTGGGCCGACGGCCTGTCGCTCGGCTTCAAGGACCTGTTCACGCCGAGCGACGCGAAGCTGCGAGTGCTGGTGAACTACGGCATCGCGGCGGTGTTCTGGCTGATCGTGTCGGGGATCCTGGCGAAGATCATCCGCCGGGTCGGCGGCGCTGGCTCCTGACCGGCGCTTTTCAAGATTTTTGAACTGCGGTGCGAGCGAATTCAAGGAGACAGCCGCTTCCTTGAATTCGCCCGCTGACCGGTGTCCAGTCCGTCAGGACTGCCAGGTCACCGCTTCCTTGCCGTAGTCGGTCTCCGGAGCCAGGTCCCGATACGTGCTCGCGCTGTAGCTGGCGCCCTTCACCTCCGCGCCCGCCGGGGCCAGTGCCAGCACGCAGCTGGTGAACGACGCCCCCTTCGTGGTGAACGTCTTGTCCGCGTTCTCGCTGTCGCACTTCTCGAACTTGCCGATCACCGTCACGTGCGGACCCTTCGTGCCGTCCGCGAGCAGGCCGTTCATCAGGCCCAGCGAGGCGTACGCGAAGTCCGTGCCGGTCTCGTTCGTGACCTTGACCTGGATGTAGTACGGCGTCATCCCCTTGGCCCGGTCGCCCAGCTTGAGCGGGGCCAGGTCGGCCTCGACGCCCTTGTCGATCCCGGTCACCGTCACCCCGACCGCGCCGGTGTTGTTCTTCGACTTGAACGGCACCACGGCCTTATCGCCGATCTTCAGCTTCGTGCCCTGCTTGGTGTATTCGGCGGAGGCGGATTCACCGGCGGGAGCGGCGGCCGAGGAGGAGGGCGCGGCCGCGGCGGACGAAGCGGGCGGAGGGGCGATCGGCGGGGCGGGGGTGTCCTCGGAAGAGCACCCGGACAGCGCGAACGCCATCGCCGTCGCGGAAACCGCCAGTGCAACCGGCATCGCTTTACGCATTTCGTCACTCCTTGAGAAGAATCCCACCGATTCAGCTGCCTGACCGGTTTGGTGTCCATCTGACCTCAATGGCGCGACGCCGGTTCCCCAGATTGCTCACAAAACGGTCACAGTGCCGGCGAGCCCCATTGGTCGCCGAAGGCGAACTCCGCGAGCGGCAGCCGTCGCCGAGGTGCCAGTTCCCGTTCGATCCGGCGCGGGTCGTCCAGTACGGACGGGTCGCCGGGGGACCCGACGGCGATCGCCACCCGGGCCACCGCGTCCTCGGGCAGGCCGAATTCCTCATGCACCTGCTCCGGCGAGAAGCCCGCCATCTGGTGTGCGATCAGGCCGAGTTCGACCGCCTGGAGGACGAGGTTCTCGGTCGCCAAACCCAGTCCGTAGTCGGCGTAGGGCACCTCGCCCTTCTCGTTCGTGGTGACCATCACGCCGATCAGCAACGCGCTCGCCCGGAACGCCCACGCCTGGTTCCCCGAGTTCAGCGTCGCGAGGATGCGGGGGAACGCCGGATCGCCCCGGCGGCCGACGAGGTAGCGCGCCGGCTGGGTGTTGCCGAAAGACGGCGCCCACCTGGCGGCTTCGAGCAATGCGGTCAGCTGGGCGTCGGTGATCACGGCGGTCTCGTCGTAGGCCCGCGGGCTCCAGCGCTCGGCGATGGCCGGCGCGACGGGGACGCTCGTCTCGGCTGGTTTGCGCATGCGGCGAAGGTAGTACGGCCGGGGAGTGCTCTCCGTCACTCCGGAGGAAGGGCTTCGAGCTTTCCCCTGGCGTTAAGGAAAATTTACTTCCAAACCCTCCTGACGGGCCGTGGCGGACCACTCGATGGGGTGGCGAGCGCCGTTCGCGCCGGTAGGCTCTTCTCCAAATGAAGGGCCGTGGGCGCTCCTCGGTGCCCTCCAAGGAGTACGCCCCGGCCCGTCAAGGAGGTTCGGGCGTGGCCCTCGTGGTCCAGAAGTACGGCGGATCGTCGCTGGAAAGTGCCGACCGGATCAAGCGCGTGGCAGAACGGATCGTCGCGACCAAGAAGGCGGGCAACGACGTGGTCGTCGTGTGCTCGGCGATGGGCGACACCACTGATGAGCTGCTCGATCTGGCGCAGCAAGTGAACCCGGCACCGCCGGAGCGGGAAATGGACATGCTGCTCACCGCCGGTGAGCGCATCTCGAATTCGCTGGTCGCGATGGCCATTTCCGCGCAGGGCGCGCAAGCCTGGTCGTTCACCGGTTCGCAAGCGGGCGTGGTCACCACATCGGTGCACGGCAACGCGCGCATCATCGACGTCACTCCGAGCCGCGTCACCGAGGCGCTCGAACAGGGTTACGTCGCGCTGGTGGCCGGTTTCCAAGGCGTGGCACAGGACACCAAGGACATCACGACGCTCGGCCGAGGCGGTTCCGACACGACCGCGGTCGCGCTCGCCGCCGCGCTGAACGCGGACGTCTGCGAGATCTATTCCGATGTGGACGGTGTGTATTCGGCCGACCCCCGGATCGTGCCGGACGCCAAAAAGCTCGACACCATCCCGTACGAGGAGATGCTGGAGCTCGCGGCGAGCGGATCGAAGATCCTGCACCTGCGTTCGGTCGAGTACGCGCGCCGCTACGGCGTGCCGATCCGAGTCCGTTCTTCTTACAGCGACAAGCCGGGCACCACGGTGGCCGGATCGATCGAGGAGATCCCCGTGGAACAAGCGCTGATCACCGGTGTGGCACACGACCGCTCGGAAGCGAAGATCACCGTGACGGGCGTGCCGGACCACGCCGGCGCCGCGGGCAAGATCTTCCGGGTCGTCGCCGACGCCGAGATCGACATCGACATGGTGCTGCAGAACGTGTCCAGCACGTCCTCGGGCCGCACCGACATCACCTTCACGCTGTCGAAGGCCAACGGGGCCAAGGCGGTCAAGGAACTCGAGAAGATCAAGGCGGAGATCGGCTTCGAGTCCGTGCTGTACGACGACCATGTCGGCAAGGTGTCGCTCGTCGGCGCCGGGATGCGTTCGCACCCTGGCGTCACCGCGACCTTCTGCGAGGCGCTGGCCAACGCGGGCGTGAACATCGAAATCATCAACACCTCGGAGATCCGCATTTCGGTGCTGATCCGCGACGCGCAGCTCGACGAGGCCGTGCGCGCGATCCACGAGGCGTTCGAACTGGGCGGCGACGAGGAAGCCGTCGTCTACGCGGGGAGTGGTCGCTGATGGCGCAGGGTCTTCGCGTCGGGGTGGTCGGGGCTACCGGCCAGGTCGGCGCTGTGATGCGCAAGCTGCTCGACGAGCGGAATTTCCCGGTCGAGCAGATCCGGTACTTCGCGTCGGCCCGTTCGGCGGGGCGCACGTTGCCGTGGCGCGACGAGGAAATCACCGTCGAGGACACCGCGACCGCTGATCTGTCCGGTTTGGACATCGCGCTGTTCTCCGCTGGCGGCGCGACCTCGCGCGAGCAGGCGCCGCGGTTCGCCGAGGCGGGCGCGATCGTGGTCGACAACTCGTCGGCGTTCCGCCGCGACCCGGACGTGCCGCTGATCGTCAGCGAGGTCAACCCGGAGGCGATCAAGGACGTGCGGAAGGGGATCATCGCGAACCCCAACTGCACCACCATGGCCGCGATGCCGGTTCTCAAGCCGCTGCACGACGAAGCCGGTCTGGTGCGGATCATCGCGAGCACCTACCAGGCGGTGTCCGGCAGCGGTCTCGCCGGCGTCGACGAACTCGCCGCACAGGTGAACGCTGTCGCCTCGCGCGCGGCCTCGCTGACGCACGACGGTTCGGCGGTCGAATTCCCGGCCCCGGCCAAGTACGTCGCGCCGATCGCGTTCAACGTCCTGCCGATGGCCGGGTCCATTGTGGACGACGGCACGTTCGAGACGGACGAGGAACAGAAGCTGCGCAACGAAAGCCGGAAGATCCTGGGCATCCCGGAGCTGCTGGTGTCCGGCACGTGCGTCCGGGTGCCGGTGTTCACCGGGCACTCTCTGTCGATCAACGTCGAATTCGAACGGCCGCTGTCGGTCGAGCGGGCGACCGAACTGCTGTCGAACGCGCCGGGCGTGCAACTGGCGGACGTGCCGACGCCGCTACAGGCCGCGGGAATCGACCCGAGCCTGGTCGGGCGCATCCGCACCGACCCGGGCGTCTCGGACGGCCGCGGCCTCGCGTTGTTCGTCTCCGCCGACAACCTCCGCAAGGGGGCGGCGCTGAACACCGTGCAGATCGCCGAGCTGGTGGCGCAGAACCGCTGAGCGAGCTCCGCGGAAACTGCCCGGCCCCTGGTTTCAGGGGCCGGGCAGTTTTCCCTTCTTCCGCTGCCGCGGCTTGATCGGTTTCAGCCCGAACGCGACCCGGATCTCCGGCTTCTGCAAGGGGCGCAGCACAGCCTGCATCAGGAAACCCCACAGGATCAGCCCGACCGGCGCGCCCGCGGATGCCGAACTCGTGGCGAACGTCAGGATCGCGCCGAGCAGCAGCATCGCCATGAACCCGCACTCCAGCCAGATGAGCGCGAGCATGACCGCGCGCTGCCGCCTGCCCAGCAGGACAGCGCACACCACGAGCGCGCTGGTCAGCGCCGAGTTGATCACCAGGATCGTCACCGGCAAGGCCACCGCGCTCGACGTGCCGCCAAGCCCGAGCAGGTAACCGACAAAGGCCGCGAGCGCCAGGTAAAGCACGGCCTGGCCGCCGATCGCCCACCGCATCGACCGGATTCCTCGCCGCACCTCCTGCTCCGCGTTCGCGCCCGACGCGGGCATCGGCTGGTAAGGGCTGGTCGGGAACACCTCGGACACCACCTCAGATTCGGGAACCGGGCCAGGAGACCACTGGTCGTCCGGGACCGGTCCCCGCTACTTGGCGAGCCGGCAGGCCCGGTTCCGGTGAGTCCGGAATTCGTGGCTCGCTCCGTAACCGCTGTACGACCACACCCGTCCGGACGCGCTCCGGCCGAGGTGGCGGAACTGCTCCACCGCCTCGGTACCGCGCCGGAGTTCGACGAGCGCACGGGCGGCGAAGGCACGGCTGTTCGGGGTGTCCGGCGCATCCCGGCCCTCGCCGTCGAGCCACGGCAGCAGCCGGTCGAGCGCGGCTTCGACGCGCTTGTCCCGCCACGCGTCCTTGACGCCGGCGAAAGACGCTTCGAACGCCGCGGCAAGCGGCAGCCACGCCAGTTTCGGATGCTTCGCCGCGCCCTCTTCGGCGAATGTCCACATCAGATCATTGGTGCCGAACCACTTGTCGCACCAGTACTGCAGGGCACGCGCGTGCGCGTGGACGTGCAATGGATCGCGCGCCAGGACGCCGTCCCACACCGTGCGGAATTCGTCGTGACCGTACTGCCGGCCCATCGCGATCATGCACCGTGTCGCCCACGGCGTCGGGTCGTCGGGAGCGAGTTCGGCGGCGGTCTGGCTCGCTTCGTCGGCCTCGTCGAGCACGCGCTGGAATCCCCTGAATTGCTCCGCACTGACGTACTTCGCCTGCCGGGCGCTGCGGATTTGCCACGCCACATTCGTGAGTGCGTCGGCGTGGACCGCGGCGGCGTCCGCGTCGTCGGGGCGGGCCGCCCGCCAAGCCTTCAGGGCGGTGTCGTCGTCGGCCGCGACCTCGCCGAGAAGACTCACGACCGAACTGCGCCGGTCCCAGTCCTTCCCGATTCCGGCGAGCAGGTCAGCGCCCGGCTGCCAATTCCCGGCGGCGTGCGCGACTTTGGCGTCCCGAACCGGCTTCGGCAGCAGCGGCTTCGTGGTGATCTTGGCATCCGGCGGCAGGCCGAACCGTTCGACGTCCATCGGCTTGATCGGCGGGACGAGATAGCGGGCCAGGTCGCTGCTGCCGAGCGTGCGCATGTAGTCGGAAGTGGTCAAGCCGCGCTTCTTGGCGTCTTTCGCGATTCCCTTCATCATCCGGCGGTATCGCGGAACGGTGTAGAGCTTGATCAGTCCCAGCAACGGGGTTTCCTCTCAGGAATGAGTCGGGGCGAGCAACGCGCGAAGCGCAGCGGTGTCCCCGTCGACCGCCGCGCCGACGGCGGGATCCAGTTCGGTGGCATACGGTTCGGCCAGCACCAGCTTCGCCGGTCCGGACCAGGACAGTTCCCAGTGCGCCGCACCGGCTTCGGCGAGCTGTGCGTGCAGCACAATGGACAGTCGGCAGTGGACTTGATCTCGATAGAGCTCGCGCTTGGCCCGCGTCCGAGCCTCCGGCGGAGCCGTGGGATCGGCGATGTCCTCAAGGTGTCCGGCGTCGAGCAGATCGAGCAGGTCGTCGATGCTGCGGCTGCGGAGAATCCGCAGCGCCTCGGCCTGATTCGAGTCGCGCACCCCGATGGCGACCAGGCTGGCCCAGTCGAGCTTCTTCTTCGAGGCCGCGCTCTCCGTGAAGCCGGTCGCCAGCACCGCGTCGAGTAGCGCCATTCCGTTGCGGAGAAGATCCGTCGCCGGCCGTTCGCCGCCGGGCGGAACGGGGACGTCCGGCGCGGCTTCCAGCAGTGCGATCCGTTCTGAAGTCGGCGGGTGGCTGTCGTACTTCGAGGCAGGCCGCGACGGCGGATTCTCCCGCAGGGAAGCAAATTCCTTCGCGCGTTTTCCATCGGCGAGCAGCAGTTGGTAGCCCTCGGCCATCCGCTCCGGGAGATACCCGGAGGACCAAGCGATCGTCGCGTAGTCGTTCAGGAAGAGCCACCACGCAGTGTCGAGCACTTCGGCCTCGCGCAACGCGGTTGTCGCTGCCGTGGTGCCCGCGACTCGCGCGGAATCGAGGTCAGCGGCGAGTTCCTGTTCCCGGCTTACCCGCATTGAGACCCGGAAGTACAGCGCGGCATACGCGCTGAAGACCGGCCGCAGCAACCAGGCCGACCGGTGGAGTCCATCCACGACTCGCCCGATCGTCTGCCGTCCGCGATAGGTCGCGCCGGCGAACCGGGTATGGCGATTGCTGTAGTGCGCCAGTTCATGCCCGAGAACGGCGCGGAGCTGGCAGACCCGCGTCCCGGCGAAAAGCTGCGCGCCGATGAACATCTGGCGCCGCACGCGCAACCCCGCCCAGTGCGTCTCCTCGTGCACCGCCGCGTTGGCCTGGGGAACCAGGCAGATCTCATCCGGTGGCCGGGTGCCGACTTCCTTGGCGAGTTCGCGGACGGCCGCCCACAGTTCGGGCTGTTCCGCGGGCGTGACAGGCACTCCCTCCGCGTCGTCGCGGGTCCGCTCGAACGTCAGCAGGGCGCTGAACAGCACATACAGCACCGGAACCACGAAGAACGCGAGCCGCCCGGCGGAAACCGGGCTACGCTGGAACGCGGCGATCTCCAGCCAGATCAGCGCCCCGGCGACGGCGAGCATCAGCACCGGGAAACCGGCCAGCAACAAGACAGCGAGCAACGCCCGCGACGAGCTCTTCATCGAAAAACGGAATCCTCCCCAAGACCGGCACCCTGGGCGAACCGGTCGTCCGAGCCCGTTATCGACGAAAGCGCCGATTTCGTTTCATCGATGCACCGGCGCCGGTAAAACCCGTTGTCGCGAGCGCCCGAGTGCCGGATGCTGAGCGGGCAAACTTCGTTCTGGGAAAGGAAAGTCATGTACACGGCAGTGGACGGCGCGCGGGTTCCGATCCGGATGTGGGCAGATCCCGCGTCGGTCGAAGACCAAGCGATGCGGCAACTGCGCAACGTCGCCAACCTGCCTTGGGTGCACGGCGTCGCGGTGATGCCGGACGTCCACTACGGCAAGGGCGCCACGGTCGGCAGCGTCATCGCGATGCGCGACGCGGTCTCCCCGGCCGCGGTCGGCGTCGACATCGGCTGCGGGATGAGCGCGGTGCGGACCTCGCTCACCGCGAGCGACCTTCCCGACGACCTCGGCAAGCTGCGCAAGCGGATCGAATCGGCGGTGCCGGTCGGGTTCGGCCTGCACAAGACGCCGGTCAACACCGCGAAGGTGCACGGCGTCGGCGGCTGGGACACGTTCTGGAAGTCGTTCGGCGACCTGCATGAAGGCGTCCAGGACCTGCGCAAGCGGGCGCACTTGCAGATCGGCAGCCTCGGCGGCGGCAACCACTTCATCGAGGTCTGCCTCGAACAGGGCGGAGCCGACGAGGGCCGCGTGTGGCTGATGCTGCATTCGGGTTCGCGCAACATCGGCAAGGAACTCGCTGAGCGGCACATGGCGATCGCGCGGAAGCTCCCGCACAACCGGGATCTGCCGGATCCCGACCTGTCGGTGTTCGTCGCGGACACGCCGGAAATGCAGGCGTACCGGCGCGACCTTTTCTGGGCACAGGATTACGCGGCGCGGAACCGGGCGACGATGGTCGCGCTGGTGAAGCTCGCGGTCGCGGAGGTAATTCCGGGAACGACGTTCGACGACGCCATATCGTGTCATCACAACTATGTCGCCGAGGAAACCTACGACGGCGTCGACCTGCTCGTCACCCGCAAGGGCGCGATCCGGGCCGGCTCCGGAGACCTCGGGATCATCCCGGGCAGCATGGGAACGGGTTCGTACATCGTGCGCGGACTGGGCAACACCGCGTCGTTCGAATCCGCGTCCCACGGCGCCGGGCGGCGGATGTCGCGGACGAAGGCCCGAAAGACCTTCACCGCCGCCGACCTCGCCGCGCAGACCTCGGGCGTGGAATGCCGGAAGGACACCGGGGTCGTCGACGAGATCCCGGCCGCGTACAAGGACATCGAGACGGTGATCAAGGCACAGACCGACCTGGTCGAGGTGGTCGCCCACCTCAAGCAGGTCGTGTGCGTGAAGGGATGAGGAAGTCCCGCGGGCGAATCGCGCTGGTGCGCCCGCGGGACCCGCTACCCTGAGGGCATGAAGAGCTGGGGGGTGGCGGTCGCCTTGGTGGCGGCCGGAACGCTGCTGGCCGGATGCGACCAGGTCGATTCGGCGGTCAATCAGACGAATTCAGCGGTGGACAAAGTCTCCACGTGCACCGAGGCGCTCGGTTTGGCGGACCTGAATCCGTTGGTGGACGGCGAAAAGCTCAAGGCCCGTGCGCAGGACAAGGAACGGCGGCTGCGCGAGCTGGCGGCCGACGTCAAGGAAGAAGACGTCAAGAACGCCCTGCTCGGCATGGCCGATTCGTACGTCCAGGTGCAGAAGGAACACCTCGAGGACGCCGGGGTGATCGCCCGGTGGACCAAACGGAACCTGGAAAAGCTCGACGGGCTGCGCAAAGCCTGCACCTGACCGCCGCCCGGCTCGCTCCTCCCGCAGAGGTCCGTGAGGGGAACCCACGTACCTCACGTCGTCGAGCTGCAGCCATTGCCAGAGCCGCACCCGAACGCGGCATCAGCTCAGCGGCGAGCCCGAACAGCAGCCGCCAGCGAAGGGGTCCGCACCGAGCTCCGGCGCAGCGACCACACCAGCCCCAGCGCGGCCAGCGCCAGCCCGCCGAATCCGGCCGCCGCGAAACCCCACGCCGGGCTCGAATGGTCGATCGCGAAGCCGACCACCGGGCTCCCCGCGGCCAGTCCGAGCCGGGTCGACGCGTCTTGCAGGCCCATCGCCTCGCCGCGGACGGCGGGCGGCGCGAGTTCGCTGACCGCCTCCGTGGTGGCGGCGAGCGTCGGGGCGCAGACCAGGTTCGTCGGGATGAGCAGCAGCATCAGCAGCCACCACGGCTGCGTCACCAGCCCGACCGGGATCACCAGCAGCGCCAGCAGCAGCATCAGCAGGCCCTGCGGCAGCGACTTCCGCACCGCGCCGTGCACGATGCCGCCGATCATCGACGCCGCGCACATCACCGCGATGACCAGGCCGGTCCAGCCGACGTCGCCGTGCGAGCGCAGCGCGGCCAGCGTCGCGACCTCCGTGCCGACCAGGCAGAACAGCGTCCCGGCGGCGATCAGCAGGGTCGCCAGCAGCCGTCCGGTCAGCCAGGACCGCAGCGGTGGCCGCACGGTGCCGGTCGGGGCTAGTTCGTCCTCGTTCCGGATCGGCGGGTTGAGCAGGAAGATCAGCAGCGCGGTGACGCCGAAGATGGTGCCGATGCCGCTCAAGGTCAGTGTCGCCGACAGTTGCGAGATCGCCGCGATCCCGGCCGCCGGGCCGATCATGAACGAGGCCTCGACCAGGATCGTGTCCAGCGAGTACGCCGCGCGCCGCTGTTCGGCGGGCACGAGCGCGGCCAGGATCTGCCGCGCGAGCGAGCCCGCGGGCACCGACAGCACGCCGGCCGGAAGCGCGCACACCACCAGTGCCCCGTACGAAAGATGCGGGGCCGCGAACCAGAAAGCGGTGGACGACAACCCGCACACCGCGACCACCGGGCGCAGGCCGTACCGGTCGATCGTGCGCCCGATCACCGGCGCGCCGAGCGCCATGCCCAGCGTGACCGCCGCGCCGACGACACCGGCCGCGCCGTAGCCGCGGCCGAGACCGCTCACGACGTACAGCGTCAGCGTCACGCCGGTCATCGTCATGGGCACGCGTGCGAAGAACATCAGCGCCATCGACGGGCGGACTCCGGGGACGCTCAGGACGCGGCGATACGGCTGAAAAGGCACGTACCCCATGAGAGCAAGAGTTGGTACGAGCGTGCAACTTCTTTTCGTCACACCCGCTGAGCGGCGCCCGGGCACCCGTCCGGGTGTCGCGCAGGCGTTCGGCGGACCCGGAAAATGCGAGCGCGACCTGGGTGATAACTTCATCGGCAACGCGGAAAAGCATTCTCGCCGCCGATTCGCGAACAGTTTTTCATATTTCCGCGCCGACCTTGGAGTTTTCCGGTCGCGGCGACGGGGATCCCCGGAAAAAGGGGAGCGGGCTCGAATGCGGGCGGCGGTGCGTGCGTGGGGGACCCTCCACGGTCGGACGAGCGAGATCGCGCGTCCCGACAGGGTGATGAAGGTAATCGATCACGAACTACGCCTGTGTGAGTGAGCGATGCCGCCGTTCGGGCAATCCGGCTACTATGAGTCAGATTCAGATCCGCGGTCCGTGATCGTCGGGGGACGCGCAAGCCGTCCACGTTAATCAATTGCGGGCCGGTTCCCGATTCTTGGATTCGGCACGTAAGGGTTAGAAAAACTCCCTATCCGGTGATCGGCTGGTGTTGGGCCGACACGGCGGGTATCGATTTACCCGGCAGGTCCCAGAGGCCAGGGAGGTAAAGAATGAAAGGCAAGATCGGGCGGATCATCGCTGTGGTCGCCGCGGGCAGTCTGCTGGCCGTCGGCACCTCGGGGATGGCCTCCGCGAGCCCGGCGGGCGGCAAGGGGTCCTCGGCCACTCAAGCCGTCGCCGCGCAGGTACTGCAGATGCGGGACGACCTGACCAAGGTGGCGTACGCGGGCGATGTCGCCAAGACGAGGGCGGACCTCACCCGGCTCAGCCCGGTGCTCGCCGACATCGCGGCGGGCAAGCGCTACCAGGTCCAATCCGAAACCCAGCAGCTCTCGTCGGCGGCGAAGGTCCGCGCGGACGAGTCCAACCGGCTCCTGGCCGACCCGACTGCGACGCCGCGGCAGATCCCGCCGTTGCCGATCCCGCCGCTGCCGGACCTGCCCGGACCGCTCAAGGCAGTGAGCGACCTGGTCAAGGGCCTGCTCGCCGCGGTCACCAGCCTGCTGGGCGGGCTGCTCGGCGGAGTGCCGGTGCCGCCGCTTCCGGTACCGACGCCGCCGCTGCCGGCACCGCCGGTGCCCGCCCCGGTGCCAGTGCCTGGGACCTGAACGGGCTGAACAGGAGGGGGAAAGGCCCGGAGCCTGGTGCGGTTCGCCGCGCCAGGCTCCGTTCCATGTCCGGGGTCGTGAGCGCGCACGCCGGTTCTAACCGGCATTGCCACTCACGACGACTTCGCGAGCCCCACGCGCAGCGCGCCGGCCATCTCCGCGATCGCCTCGCGGAACCGTGTCCCGACTCCGGCGAAGTTGAGGAATCCGTGGATCAGGTCGGCCTGCCTGCTGACCGCCACCGGAACGCCGGCCGCACGCAGTTTCTCCGCGTACGCCTCGCCTTCGTCGCGCAGCGGGTCGAAGCCCGCGGTCACGATGTAAGCGGGCGGGAGTCCACTGTGGTCAGACGCGAGCAGCGGCGACAGCCGCGGGTCGGCCTTGTCGACGCCCTCGGGCGCGTAATGCCCCTCGAACCACACCATCGCCTCGTCGGTGAGGAAGAGGTCTTCGCCGAAGATCTCGCGAGACCGGCGTCGCGTGGTGAAGTCGACCGCCGGGTAGATCAACAGCTGGAACGCGGGGGCCGGGCCGCCGCGCCGGGTCGCCTCCAGCGCGACGACGGCGGAGAGGTTGCCGCCCGCGCTGTCGCCGCCCACCGCGATCCGGTCCGGGTCCGCGCCGAGGTCGGCCGCCTTGGCGTGCGCGTAGTCGAACGCGGCCAGCGCGTCGTCCACTGGTCCGGGGAACGGGGTTTCCGGCGCGAGCCGGTACTCGACCGACAGCACCCGGACCCCGGCGTGCTTCGCGAGGTAGCGCGCGGCGTTGTCGTGCGTGGCCCGGCTGCCGATGACCCATCCGCCGCCGTGGAAGAACACCAGCAGCGGCGACGGTTCCGGCAGGCCGGCCGGGGTGTAGAGGGTGGCGTCGAGAGACCCGTCGCCGGACGGAATGGCGACGTCGCGCGTCGCAACCGGGTCGATCCGCTTGCCGTTGACCAGGTGCTGGCTCGCTTCCAGCAGCGCGCGCGACCGCTCGACCGACCCGTTGACCAGCGAAGCGCCGGAGAGCTTCTGCAGCTTCAGCAGCAACTGGGCGTCGAGGGCGAGTTCCTGGCCGTCCAGCCGGAGCGGCGCTCCGGCGATCAGCCTGCGCACCGGGCGGGGCAGCCAGAACAACAACTGCGCGGCGGCAGCCTGGGCACGGATCTGCGGCGGAATGGCCATCGTTCCTCCTCGAACGCCGGATGAGCCGAGGCTACTTGCCAGTAGGTACGTTGGTCCAGTCGGCGTGTGACCCAAGCCTCCGTCTCAGATCCTGGTCCTCTACTTAGGTAGAGGGGTTAGCCTCAAAACGAGCCAGCGTGGCGCAGCCACTCCATTGAGAGCGGTGGTGGGGAGGAAGGTCGGAAGTGACTTCAGCGAAAAAGGTCAAGGTGCTGGGCATTGGCGGCTCGCTGCGAGAGGGCTCGCAATCCGAGCGCGCGTTGCGCATCGCGCTCGCCGCCGCCGAGGAACGCGGCGTCGTGACCGAGCTGATCCCGGGCCCCGAGCTGGTCCTCCCGTTCTACGACACCGCGATTCCGGAGCGGGACGAACGCGCGCGGAAGCTCATCGAAGGCGTGCGCCAGGCGGACGGGCTCATCGTCGTCTCGCCCGGCTACCACGGCGGGCTGTCCGGGCTGGTCAAGAACGCCCTGGACTACATCGAAGACCTCCGAGAGGACGCCCGCCCCTACCTCGACGGCCGCGCGGTGGGGCTCGCCGCCGTCGCGTACGGCTGGCAGGCCGCGGTCACCACGCTCGAACAGCTCCGCACGATCACGCACGCGCTACGCGGCTGGTCCACCCCGTTGGGTGGTTCGATCAACTCCGCCGAGACGAAGTTCGACGAGGGCGGCGGCGCGTCGGACGAGAAGAGCGTCCGCACGTTGCGTCTCATCGGGGAGCAGGTCGCGGAGCACGCGTTGCTTCGCGCACACTGAGGTTTCGCCTCCTCGAATCCCGGTTATTCCCGGGGTGATGACTGCCATGCCGGGGCACGGTTCCGCGGATGCGGGACGTTGGACTCATTGAGACGCTGACTCCGGAGGCGTCCCGATGAGGAGGTAACACGCATGGCCGAGCCGATCTACACCGCCGTCGCGACCGCGCGAGGAGAAGGCCGCAACGGCGACGTGACGTCCTCGGACGGCGTGCTGGACGAGTCGCTGGCGATCCCCAAGGAGATGGGCGGTCCCGGCGGGGACAAAACCAATCCGGAGCAGCTGTTCGCCGCAGGGTACTCCGCGTGCTTCCTGAGCGCGCTGCAGGCCGTGGCCCGGCAGGCGAAGGTCGCGCTGCCCGCCGCGACGGTGACCGGTTCGGTGAGCGTGTTCAAGAAAGACGTCGGATTCCAGCTCGGCGTGCGGCTCGACGTTTCGCTGCCCGGTTTGGCGAAGGCCGACGCCGACCAGCTGGTCGAGCAGGCACACCAGGTCTGCCCGTATTCCAACGCGACCCGCGGCAACATCGAGGTGGAGCTGACCACCAGTGTCTGAATAGGCACCGTCTGAACCTTAAGACAGAGGAGGGACACCCGAGATGACCACTTCCCCGATCAAGAGCCCGCTTTCCGACTCCGACAAGGAGATCACCGGCAACGCGCTGCAGGCGACGCTCGCCGACCTGATCGACCTCTCGCTGATCGCGAAGCAGGCGCACTGGAACGTGGTGGGCCAGAACTTCCGCAGCGCGCACCTGCAGCTCGACGAGCTGGTGTCGACCGCACGGCAGTACGTCGACGAGGTGGCCGAGCGCGCCGCCGCGATCGGGGTTTCGCCCAACGGCAAGGCGAAAACCGTCGTGGCGACCTCCGGTGCGCCGGAGTACCCGGACAACTGGCAGTCCGTCGAGTCCACCATCGCCGCGATCGTCGACACCCTCGCGGCGCTGATCGACCGGCTCCGCAAGCGTATCGACGAGACCGACAAGAGCGACCTCGTCACGCAGGATCTGCTCATCGAGATCACCCGTGCGCTGGAAGAGGCGCACTGGATGTGGCAGGCGCAGCAAGCCTGACCCACGCCGCCTGACCGAAAGCCGCCCGCCCTTGTCGCGGGCGGCTTTCCGCATCCGGTGGTCGTCGCGGGCGCCCGGCAGTAGGTTCGCTGACATGGTGCTGCATCAGGGGAAACAAGATCGGGCAGACCGGAAGACCGGCACGAATCCGTTGTACGCCGGGAGCAATCCGGCGCTCGCCGCGGACTTCGCGATGCCGCGCGACCGGCTGCGGGACGATTCGCTGCCGCCGGACACGGCGCTGCAGCTGGTGCGCGACGAGCTGATGCTCGACGGCAACGCGCGGCTCAACCTCGCCACGTTCGTCACGACGTGGATGGAGCCGCAGGCGCGCGAGCTGATGGCCGAATGCGTCGACAAGAACATGATCGACAAGGACGAGTACCCGCAGACCGCGGAACTCGAGCGGCGTTGCGTCAACATCCTCGCCGATCTGTGGCACGCGCCAGATCCCACCAACATCATGGGCTGCTCGACCACGGGGTCGTCCGAAGCCTGCATGCTCGCCGGAATGGCGTTGAAGCGGCGCTGGTCGAAGCTGGGCCGCACCGGGAAGCCGAATCTCGTGATGGGCATCAATGTCCAGGTGTGCTGGGAAAAGTTCTGCGAGTACTGGGAAGTCGAGCCGCGCCTGGTGCCGATGGAGGGCGACCGGTACCACCTGTCCGCGGAAGAAGCGGTGAAGCTCTGCGACGAGAACACCATCGGAGTCGTCGCGATCCTCGGCTCGACCTTCGACGGCAGCTACGAGCCGGTCGCCGAGGTCGCGGCCGCCCTCGACGCACTGCAGGAGCGAACCGGCTGGGACATTCCGGTGCACGTCGACGGCGCGTCCGGCGCGATGATCGCCCCGTTCCTCGACGAGGATCTGGAATGGGACTTCCGGCTGCCGCGCGTCGCGTCGATCAACACTTCCGGGCACAAATACGGCCTCGTCTACCCCGGCGTCGGCTGGGTGGTGTGGCGCGACAAGGAGGCGCTGCCCGAGGAACTGGTGTTCAACGTCAATTACCTCGGCGGCGACATGCCGACCTTCGCGCTCAACTTCTCCCGCCCTGGCTCGGAAGTCGCCGCGCAGTACTACACCTTCGTCCGGCTGGGTCGCGAAGGTTTCCGTGCGGTACAACAAGCTTCGCGCGACGTGGCGACCTACCTGGCCGGCGAGATCTCCAAACTGGAGCCATTCGAACTGCTCACGCGTGGCGACCAGCTGCCGGTATTCGCCTTCACCACCCGCTCGGACGTCACCGCGTTCGACGTCTTCGACGTTTCCCGCCGCCTCCGCGAACGCGGCTGGCTCGTGCCCGCGTACACCTTCCCGGACAACCGCACCGACCTGGCCGTGCTGCGCGTCGTCGTCCGCAACGGCTTCACCCACGACCTGGCCGACCTGCTGCTCGCCGACCTGAAGCGCGTGCTGCCGGAGCTGAGCCGCCAGCCGTCCCCGCAGCACGACCCAGCCACGTCGACGGGATTCCACCACTGACCGCTACCAGCGAGTAACCTGGCTGGTATGGGCCTTGCCAAGGATGAACGCCAAGCGCTGAGCGACCTCTTCGAGCAGCTCGGCCCGGACGCCCCGACCCTGTGCGAGGGCTGGCAGACGCGGGATCTGGCCGCGCATCTGGTCGTGCGAGAGCATCGACCGGACGCGATGCCCGGAATCGTGGTGCCCGCGCTGGCCGGTCACACGCAGAAGGTGCAGGACGGCGTCGCGGCGCGCCCGTGGGACGACCTGGTCGCCCAGGTCCGCCGCGGCCCGTCCCGGTTCTGGCCGACGTCCATCGGCCCGGTGGACGAGGCGACGAACAGCGCTGAGTTCCTGGTGCACCACGAGGATGTCCGCCGGGCACAGCCGGAGTGGACCCCGCGTCCGGCAGACCCTTCGCGAGACGCGGCGGCCTGGAAGCTGGCGACGCGGACGGCGAAGCTGAATCTGCGCAAATCCCCGGTCGGGGTGGTGCTGCGGACCCCGGGCGGCCAGTCGGCTTCGGTGAAGTCAGGCGCGCCGGTGGTCACGGTGGTGGGCGAGCCGGTGGAACTGCTGCTGTTCGTCTTCGGGCGCGATGCGGTGCAGGTGACTTATGAGGGTGACGATGCCGCGGTAGCGCAGTTGAAGGGCGCTAAGCGCGGGCTGTGAGCCGGGCCGTCCAGGAGACCCCTGGACGGCCCGAACTTCTCAGCGCATTCCCAGCGCCCGCAAGGCGAAGTACACCTCGATGGACGTCTGTTTGATCGTCTCGGCGATCACCAGCGAACCGTGTCCGGCGTCGTAGCGGTAGAACTCGTGGGGTGCGTCGCGCTTGGCGAGGCGGTCCAGGTAGTTCTCGATCTGCCGGATCGGGCACCGCGGGTCGTTGTCGCCGGCCAGGATCAGGACCGGGGCGGCGACCGCGTCCACGTACGTCAGCGGCGAGCACTCGCGGTACACCGCGGGCACGTCCTCCGGGGAGCCGCCGAACAGCGCGCGGTCGAACGAGCGGAGCTGTTCCATCTCGTCCTCGTAAGCCGCGACATAGTCGGCTACCGGAACGCCTGCGACGCCCGCGGCCCACCGGGTCGGCTGGGTGCCCAGCGCCAGCAGGGTCAGGTATCCGCCCCACGAAGCGCCGTTCACGACGCACTTGTCCTTATCGGACAGTCCACTTTCGACTGCCCAGTCGTGGACCGCCGCGACGTCTTCCAGTTCGGTCAGGCCAGGGCGGCCTTCGATGGCGTCGCGCCACGCCGAGCCGTAACCGGTGGAGCCGCGGTAGTTCACCTCGACCACGGCGAATCCGGCGTCCAGCCAGGTCGCGCGATAGGCGGAGAACCGGTCCTCGTCGGCCGCGTGCGGGCCGCCGTGCAGCGAAAACACCGTCGGCAGCGGGCCTTCGGGGGCATCTGCGGGCCGGGAGACCAGTGCGTGGATCCGGCCGCCGACGCCCTCGACGAACGCGTCGGTGACCGGCGACGAACGCGGTGCGCGCTCGCCCGGCGGCGTCAGCAGAACCGAGTCGGTGCCGTCGGCCGCGCGGGCACGGACCGCGGCGGGTTCGGCGGCGCTGGACCACGAGTACTCGATGGTTCCGTCCGGTCGCACGCCCGCGCCGCCGATCCGGCCGGCCGGAGTGTCCACAGCGGACAGTTCGCCGGTGTCAAGGTCGTAGCGGTACAACGAACTGCGCGCCTCGTGGAAGTGCACGACGAGCAACGCGCGCGCGTCCGGATACCAGTCCGCGACGACCTCGCCGGGCAAATCGATCAGCAGTTCGGTTTCGGTGTCCGCCTGTACATCCCACACCAGCAGTTCCTCGCGGCCGCGGCGTTCGTGCAGGACCAGCACGCGCTGGTCGCCCGGCAGCGGCGAGAACTCCAGTGCCTGCAAGCCTTTTCCTTCGCCGTCCCACTTTTCCGCGACGGTCGTGAACCCGTCGGTGGACAGCACTCGCAGCGCCGGGTGCCGGGAATCCCCGTGCTCGGAATGGGAAATAGCGAGCAGGCTTTCGTCGCGCGACATCGACGCGATCCCGGCGTCGTCCGCGTGCTGGTAAAAGCGCTCGGTTACGCCGTCGATTTTCGCGAACAGTTCGCTGCCGTCGTCGGTCGAAACACCGGCCGCGATTACTCGCTGGCCGATTTCCAGGCCGGCCGGGTATCCGTCGTGAATATCGGGCAGTGCTTTGACGGCCGCGGAGCTGTCGCCGTCGAACGGCTGGCTGCGCCAGGACCCGAACTCGTCGCCGTCGGTGTCGTCGAACCACCAGATGGCTGTTCCGTCGGGGGAGGGCGTGGCGTGCAGGGTGCCGTTGGGCCGGTTGGTGACGCGCCGGTGACTGTCGGTGGCCCGGTCCCACGCGTAGACCTCCCATACGCCGCTGGCGTTGGAGACGTACACGTTGGCCTCGGGTGCGTCGCGGGCCCACTCGGGCACCGAGATGCGCGGCGCGTGGAACCGCGCCAGCCAGCGCTTTTCGGCTTCGGGGTCGTCGAACAGGCGGTCCGGGACCACCGCGGGCGGATTTTGGTTGCCTGACTGCGTGCTCACCCCTCGATCCTGCCACCTTCCACCCGTACTCTGTGCGGGGTGCTGGAGGGTTACGCGCCGGGCTATGCCCAAGACGCGCTGTCGATGATGAACACGCGCACAGCGAGTGACCGCGCCGCGTTCGCCCAACAACTCTTCACCCCGGGCTCAAGAGTCCTCGACCTAGGCTGCGGTCAAGGCTCCATCACCAAGACTCTGGCACCCGCCTGTCACGTAATCGGCGTAGACATCCACCACCCCCTGCTCCCCACAGGGTCCACAGTGGACTACGTCACCGCCACCGCTTACGCCCTCCCGTTCGCCACCGCTTCGCTAGACGTCGTTTTCTCCCACGCCCTCTTCGAACACCTGACAAACCCCGCAGCAGCCCTAACGGAAATCCGCCGCGTCTTACGCCCAGGCGGCCACTTGGCAATCTCCACCTCAGACTGGAGCAGAGCAAAAATCCGCCCCAGAACCGCAAACGTAGACGCCGCCCTGCGCGGGCACTACCTCTTGCGCCGCCAAAACGGCGGAGACCCCTTCTCCGGCCGCACGATCGCCACAAAACTAGCGACCGCAGGCTTCACGAACATCACCGAACGCACTCGCTACCGCGAAGACCTGACCTACCGAGCCCTAGCCACCTACATAGAAACCCGCCTAGCCGCAGCCTTGGCACGACCCCTGACGAAGGACCACGACCAGCTGACCTCAGCAGCCCGCTCCGCCTGGTCCTGGACAAAGTCCCCCGCCATCGGCGACTTCCACCAATGCTGGCAAGAACTAACCGCCACCCGCTAACCACAACCCTCGTGCGCCGTAACGCGCAACCACCCGCCACCCAACCGCACCAATGCACTCTCGCGCCCATGCACTTTCGGGGGTCCAGGGGGCGAAGCCCCCTGGCGGGGGCCTGGGGGTCCGACCCCCAGAAGACACAACGAAGTGAGGACCTGTATCTGCGCTTTCCGCAGACACAGGCCCTCACTCACCAGTCGGGGTGGCGGGATTTGAACCCACGACCTCCTCGACCCGAACGAGGCACGCTACCAAGCTGCGCCACACCCCGAGGTACTTCTCAGCGGGTCGGGAGTAAGTCTAGCGGACGGGTTTCGCGGCTTTACGCGGGGCTGGTTTGCGGGGGTCGGAGGCCCCGGATCCGCGCGGGACCAGCGTCAACAGGCTCGCTTCCGGCGGGCAGGCGAAGCGGGCGGGGGCGTAGGGGGAGGTGCCGAGTCCGGCGGAGACGTGGAGCCACATGCGGGCTCCCCAGCGGGAGGCGCCTCGGGCGCGGCTGCGGTCGAGTTCGCAGTTGGTGATGATCGCGCCGTAGCCGGGGATGCGGAGTTGTCCGCCGTGGGTGTGGCCGGCGAGGACGAGGTCGTAGCCGTCGGTGGCGAAGGTGTCGAGGACGCGTGGTTCCGGGGAGTGCGTGACGCCGAGGCGGACGGCCGCGGTGGTGTCGGCGGGTCCGGCGATGTCGGAGTAGCGGTCGCGGTGGAGGTGCGGGTCGTCGACTCCGGCGGCGAAGACGGCCCGGCCGCCGACGTCGACCGTGCGGCGGACGTGGGTCAGGTCGACCCAGCCGTGTTCGACGAAGGCGGCGCGGAGGTCGCGCCAGGGTAGCTGGGTGCCGTGGATGCGCTTCTTCTTGCCGCGGGGCATGAGGTAGCGCGCCGGGTTTTTGGGTTTGGGCGCGTAGTAGTCGTTGCTGCCGAAGACGAACAGCCCCGGCCGGTCGAGCAGCGGTCCGAGCGCGCGAAGCACGGAGGGGACAGCGGTGCGGTGCGAGAGATTGTCGCCGGTGTTGACGACGAGGTCGGGGTCGAGTTCGTCGAGCGCGGCGACCCAGCGTTGCTTGGCTTGGTGACCGGGAAGCATGTGCAGGTCAGAGACGTGCAGGATGGTGAACGGCGGCGTGCCGGGTGCGAGGACGGGCAACTCGGCGGTCCGCAGGGTGTAGCGGCGGCGTTCGATGCCGACGGCGTAACCGAGGGTGGCGGCCCCGAGGGCGATGGTCCCCGCGGCCAACCGCTTCGCGGTGCCCCCGGGCGGATTGGCGTTACCGAGCGTGCTCACAGGGTCGAGGATACGTGTTCGATCGGGTCGTCCGCTGTGGCCGGTGCCGGATGGCGCAGGGCGAAGGTCTCAGCGGCATCCTCTCGACATCCAGCGCCGGGCGTCGTTCGATCGAAGTGGATTGGACCAGTCCGGCAGCGATGCGGAGCCTGGCTATGGGAGCGGCGATTCTCTTCTTGCTCGCGGTGCTCGTTCTGCTGGTGGTGCTGGCGTCGTTCCCGTGGCGTCGGAGGGCGGAACCCTGGGCGCTGAGCGCGGTTGTGCTGTTTTCGCTGGGGTGGCCTGCTTACGAATACTGGGACGGCGGCATGCCCAGCCACTGGGCGCCGCAGGTGTGGCTGATCGCGCTGGGACCCGGTTTTCTGATCGCGATCGTGCGGCTTTTCCGGATAGCGCTCAAAGGATGACGCTGAGCCCGGACAAGCGAAACGGGGCGTGAGATCCCCTCTCCCGCCCCGTTCTCACCGGATTCAGTTGGTGTACGCCGGATCCTCCGGCGGCAGCGGCACGACCGGCTGGCCCTCCATGATGTTCTTCATCGCACCGAACCACGTCTGCGCGGGTGTCTTGCCACCGAACATGTTTCCGCCGCCGCAGGTGGTCACGTTGCCGACGCCGTTGTAGCAAAGACCGCCGTTTCCGCCTTCCGGACGGAACACCATGGCCGCACCGGCCATCTGCGGCGTGCCCGCCACGAAGGTCGCCGAGCCGTTGTTCTGGGTCGTCCCCGTCTTGCCGACCAATGGCCGGTTCCAGCCGACTGCCTGCGCGGCCTTGGCGGACGTACCGCCGGGCTCCTGGTCGTCCTTGCTCATGCCGACCGCCATCGTGTTCGCCAGGCCCTCCGGCACGACCTGCTCGCACGCCGCTTCCTTGATCGGCACCGGTTTGCCGTCGCGGTCGGTCACCGATGCCAGCGGAGTCGGCGGGCACCATTTGCCGCCGCTCAGGATGGTCGCGGCGACGTTCGCCAGTTCCAGCCCGCTCGTCGGGCTGAAGCCGAGCGTGAACGCACCCGTGCCCGGGTAGCTGCCCTTGGGGCCGTAGGCCTGCGCCTGAGTCTGGTTCTTGCCCGGGTCGGTCGACTTCGGGTCGACCTTTCCGCCGCCCTGGTTGCTCGCCATCGTCTCGCGCATGCCCAGCTTCGTCGCCATGTCGATGGCGGGCCCAGTGCTGCCGAGCTTGTCCTCCAGCGCCACGAACGCGGTGTTCGGCGAGGTCGCCAGTGCTTGCTGCAACGAACCCGAATCGGGGTAGCCGTTGCCGGCGTTGCCCACGCAGTACCAGCGCGTGTTCGGCGCGCCGGTCGGCGGGCAGTGCGGCTGACTGCCGGTGAACACATGTGAGACATAGCTGCTGCCGATCGGGATGTTGCTGTAGATCCCGGCTATGTGCTGGTTCAGCACCGCAGCGGTGGTGAAGATCTTGTAGCTCGACCCCGCGCCGCCGGTGTTGAACACTCCGGACGGCAACGCATACGTCGTCTGCCCTTGATCCGCGTCGATGCCGTAGTCCCGGTTCGCCGCGAGCGCCACCACTTCGTGCCGGTCCTTGCCCGGCCGGATCAGCGAAAGCGTGTTCGCGACGTTCTTCTGGGTTTTGCTCACCTGTGTCTCAGCCGAGACCTTCGCCTCGTGGTTGGCCTTTTCGTCCAGCGTGGTCTTGATCGTGTAGCCGCCGGTGTACAGCTGGTCCTCGGACATTCCGGCCTTAAGCAGATAATCCTGGACGTACTGGCAGAAAAAGCCGTTCTCGGTCCCGGCCCCGGTGCAGTTCGACGCGGGCTTCTGCGGAGTGTCCGGCACCACGCCGAGCGGTTCCGCCTTGAACTTGTCCGCGTCCGCCTTCGCCAGTTTCTGATTGCTGACCATCCGGTCGAGCACCAGGTTGCGCCGCTTCGTCGCCTTGTCCGGGTGGTTCCACGGGTCGAGGACGATCGGGTTGTTCACGATGCCCGCGAGCAGTGCGGCCTGCGGGACGGTCAGGTTCTCCGGCGTGGTGTTGAAGTAGGCGTGCGCGGCCGCTCCGATTCCGTAGATCTGCCGGGAAAACTCGACGATGTTGAGGTAGCCCGCGAGGATCTGGTCCTTCGAGAGCTTGGTCTCGAGGTTGATCGCGATCCGGGCTTCCTTGAGCTTGCGCGAGAGCGACTGCTCCTGCGCCTTGGCCTGCCCGTTCTTGTCGTCCCGGTAGACGACGTTGATCAGGTAGTTCTTCACGTACTGCTGCGTGATCGTCGAGGCGCCCTGGGTGTCCCCGCCCGCGGTGTTGGAGACGGCGGCGCGCAGCGTCCGTCCCCAGTTCACGCCGTGGTGCTCGTAGAACGCCTTGTCCTCGGCCGACAGCAGCGCCCACTTCAGCGCCGGGTTGATCTGGTCCGGGCGGACCGGGATCCGGTACTGCTTGTACAGCGTCGCGATCGGCTTGCCGCCGGAGTCGGTGATAGTCGTCACCAGCGGCGGCGGGATGTCGGCGAGGTCGGACGACGTCTTGTCGACCGTTTCGCTCGCCTGGTTGGACACGACCCCCGCGGCGCCCACCACCGGGAACATGATCCCGGCGACCAGCACCCCTGCCAGCAGGCACAGGCCGAGGAGCTTGAAAAGACCATCCGTTTTGCGCACGAAAGCCAGGGTACTGAAGGCCCGTGTCGCCCTCGTGACCTAAGGGCCCGCGCGCCCCTGCCCGCGATCGTTAACGGGACCCCGTGTCGTGACCTTTGGTAACGGAATGCATGCTAGGTCTCGACGGAGGGAACCGAGGGACCCTACAGTCCGTCAACGTCTCACGTAGATGCCGACAGACGGAGCAGCCCGGGTGGGAGCCTGGCTGGTCCGGACGGCGGCAGCGGCACCGGGGAGGTGCCGTCACCGACGTGCGGCGCAGTGGGAAACGCTCGCGGGGGTGGGAGCGGGAGCTTCGCCTTCGCTGGTGCCATACACCAGATGAGGGAGCTGGGGGTATGCAAACCAATCAGGTTGGCTGGCGGGTCGATGCCTCGTGCCGGGACGCTGATCCCGACGGGTTGTTCGTGCGAGGCGCCGAACAGAACAGGGCGAAAGCCGTGTGCATGGGGTGCCCGGTCCGCACCGAATGCCTCGCCGAGGCGCTCGACGGCCGGATCAATTTCGGGGTCTGGGGCGGGATGACGGAACGGGAGCGGCGCGCTTTGCTGCGCCGTCGTCCGGACGTGACCAGCTGGACCGACCTGCTCGAAGCGGCCAAGCGGGACGCGCTGGCCGCCGCGGCGGGCTGAACCTGCTCGTGAGTGGCTACGCCGGTGAGAACCGGCGTAGCCACTCACGACGTCAGCTTTACTCCGATGTCGCGCAGGCCTTCGAGGTCGTGCACGTCACCGGCGAGCGCGGGCACCCGGGTCAGCGGCACTTCCGGATGCGCGCGGGTGAAGCGCGCCAGCAGCCGGTTCTCGCGCTCGGCCAGTGCGACGCGGTCGGCGTGCAGCCGCAGCACGGCCTCGGCGAGCGGCGCGTTCTGCACCGACTCCGCGGCGGTGAGCGCTTCGGTCGCGGACAGCGGAGCGAGCACTGGATGCGTGCGGTTGGCGACCAGACCGGCCAGCGGCATCGATTCGCCGGCGAGCCGCTCGACGAAGTAGGACGCCTCGCGCAGCGCGTCCGGCTCCGGCGCGGCCACCACGAGGAACGAGGTGCCCGACGACCGCAACAGCTCGGCGGTCTTGCGCGCGCGTTCGCGGAATCCGCCGAACATGCTGTCGAAGGCCTGCATGAACGCCGACGCGTCGGCGAGCAACTGGCCGCCGATGATCGTCGACACGGCCTTCGCGAACATCGAGAACCCGGCGCTGACCACCTTGCGCAGACCCCAGCCGCCCGCCTTCGCCGGGCCGGTGAGCAGCCGGATCATCCGGCCGTCGAGCGCGGTGGACAGCCGCGTCGGCGCGTCGAGGAAGTCGAGCGCGGACCGGCTCGGCGGCGTGTCGACGATGATCAGATCCCATTCGTCGGTCGCCGCGAGCTGGCCGAGCTTTTCCATCGCCATGTACTCCTGCGTGCCGGAGAACGACGTGGAAATGGTTTGGTAGAAGGGGTTCTGCAGCAGCTGCTCGGCCCGCTCGGGCCCGGCGTGCACGCGCACCATGTCGTCGAACGTGCGGCGCATGTCGAGCATCATCGCCCACAGTTCGCCCTTGGGCTCGAAGCCTTCGACCCGCACCTGCTTCGGGTGATTGCCCAGTTCGCGCAGCCCGAGCGCCTGCGCGAGCCTGCGTGCCGGGTCGATCGTGAGCACCACGGTCTGCCTGCCGCGTTCGGCTGCCCGCAGCGCGAGCGCCGCGGCGGTGGTGGTCTTGCCGACGCCGCCGGAACCGCAGCACACGATCACGCGGCTGGCCGGGTCGTCGAGGAGGGCGTCGACGTCGAGCGCCGGGTCGGCAGCCATCAGCGCACCCCCTGTTCCTGCAGCGTTTCGGCGAGTTCGTAGAGCGCGGCGACGTCGACGCCGTCGGTGAGGTCCGGCAGCTCCAGCGTCGGCAGATCGGCCTCGGCGAGCTGTTCGCGGGCCCGCTGTTCGGCGGCGACGCGGACGGCGTGCTCCACGGTTTCCTCCACGAGCGCGTCGAGCGTCGCCTCCGGCAGGTTCAGCCCGGCTGAGGCGAGGCCGGAGCGCACCCGGTCGGCGTCCACCCGGCCGTCGGCGGCCGCGGTCACCGAACGCGCGGGCAGCCGCGGCGGACGGACCCGGTTGACCAGCACGGCGCCCGGCCGCAGGTCGGCTCCGTCCAGTTCGGCCACCGCTTCGACGGTCTCGCGCACCGGCATCTCCTCCAGCAGCGTGGTGAGGTGCACGGCGGTTTCGCCGGAATGCAGCAGCCGGACGACGCCGTCGGCCTGGCCGCGGATCGGACCGGTCTTGGCGAGGTCGGTGAGAGCCTTGGTGACGTCGAGGAACTTCACCACGCGCCCGGTCGGCGGCGCGTCGACCACGACCGCGTCGTAGGTGTGGCGGCCGTCGGATTCCGTGCGCCCGACGCATTCCTTGATCTTCCCGGTGAGCAGCACGTCGCGAAGGCCCGGCGCGAGCGTGGTGGCGAACTCGATCGCCCCCATCCGGCGCAGCGTCCGCCCGGCGAAACCGAGGTTGTAGAACATCTCGAAGTATTCGAGCAGCGCCGCTTCGACGTCGATGTGCAGCGCGCGCAGTTCGCCGCCGCCGGGGACCGACGCGATCCGCTGTTCCGCGTACGGCAGCGGTTCGGTGTCGAAGAGCTGTGCGATGCCCTGCCGTCCCTCGACCTCGATCAAGAGCACCCGGCGGCCATTGCGGGCGAGCGCGAGACCCAGCGCCGCGGCGAGCGTGGTCTTGCCGGTTCCGCCCTTGCCGGTGACGAAATGCAGCCGGGCCCTGGCGAGCTCGTCGGTCCAGCCGGCGGAGGGTGTGGTCACATCCTCAACACTAAACCGGTGCTCAGCTGGCCAGCATCATGACGCTGACCGCAGCGGCGACCACCGCGACGACGATCCAGGTCACCAGGCCGGGCAGCACGGTCAGCGTGAGCACTGCCACCACGATCAGCCCGGTGAGGGTGACCGCGCCCGCGATCGCCACCTGGCCCGAATCGTTCACCCGGTCCCGCGTCTTGGCCATCACGGCCAGCGCGAGCGGCACCCCGGCCACGGCGAGCAGCACGGTCGCGACGATCCGCCAGGTCTCCACGTGCCCACGCTAGCGACCTCGTGAGCGGCGATCGCGGTTCTTGCCGTGATCGCCACTCACGAGAGCGACGATCGGATGTGAACTGACCCACACTCGCCCGGCCTAGCCCGGCGCTCCCCTGGACGGGTGACGGGCTTTCGGCGGCGGCGGTCCGGAGGGGCCTTGCCCGCTTGGTTACGCTCCCGAGTCATGAGTGCGACCAAATGGGAGTACGCCACCGTCCCGCTGCTGATCCACGCTACGAAGCAGATTCTCGACCAGTGGGGCGAGGACGGCTGGGAGCTGGTGACCGTGCTGCCCAACCCGAGCGGCGAACAGCACGTCGCGTACCTGAAGCGGCCGAAGAGCTGAGGGGGCGGCGTTGACCTGGAGCGACCGGCTCGCCGAGCTCGGCATCGAACTGCCCGGAGTCGCCGCACCGCTGGCCGCGTACGTGCCGGCCGTGCGCACCGGCTCGCACGTCTACACCTCCGGCCAGCTGCCCTTCGTCGACGGCGCGCTCGCCGCGACCGGGAAGGTCGGCGGCGAGGTCAGCCCGGAGGAAGCCAAGGGCCACGCCCGCACGGCGACGCTGAACGCGCTCGCCGCGGTGCACGCCCTCGTCGGCATTGACTCTGTTGTCCGGATTGTCAAGGTGGTCGGTTTTGTCGCCTCCGCGGAGGGATTCACCGGCCAGCCCGCGGTCGTGAACGGGGCGTCCGAGCTGCTCGGCGAGATCTTCGGCGACGCCGGGGTGCACGCCCGGTCGGCCGTCGGCGTCGCGGAGCTTCCGATCGCGTCGCCGGTGGAAGTCGAACTGATCGTGGAGGTGGAGTGATGGACCCCGACATCGAACAGTCCCTGCACGAACTGCTGCTGCGGCTCGCGGGCCGCACGCCGGACCAGTTGTTGTGGCGATTCCGCGACTGGCTCGGCGAAGGCGCGATGGGGACGCTCGCGCGGACCCTCCCGAGGTCTTTGCTCAAGCACAGGATCGATTTGGACCAGGCGGAGTACCGCCTGCTCGTGGCCGGTCTGATCCCGCACGGCGCCGACTGGCACCAGGTGAGTTCCACCCTGGGGGTAGACGACGTCACCGAGACCAGGTACACATTCACGCAGAGTGCGCCCGAATGGGTGAACTCCGTCGACTCTGTGTCCGTCTTGCTCCACGCGACGTTGCGTGGACGCGCGGATGTGGGGGAAGTACGGCAGAGCTGGCGGCGCCTCGGCGCTTCCGGCGAGGGCGGGGCGAAGCGAGTCCTGCTGGTGACGGCGACCGCGGGACAGCCCCGGCTCACCGGTGAACTGCAGCGGGTGCTGCGGGTCATGGGGGACGAGGAGCCCAGCGTCGAGGTCATCCCGCCGCGCTTCGACCTTCCCGGGTACCACCGGGCCGCGCTCGCCGAGTCCGAGCTGGTCTGCGTAGGCGCCGCGGGCGCCGGTCATCGACTTGTCGCCGCTTAACGCTCGTTGCCGCCAGGCGAGCTGGGAGGAGCAGAGCCATGGTGGAGGTTCACGACGGCCCGATGGACGGGTTCTCGGTGCCCCTGCGCCTGCATAACTTGTTGCTGGCCCTGGCGGGCCGCATCGACGACAGCGCGCTCACCGAAGCGCGGGAACTGATCGCCCGGGCCCACATCGACGAGGCGGTGGAACTCACCACCGGCACGCTGATCGCGGGCCGGATCGGGGTGAGCGAGGCCGAACAGCGCGAGCTGGCGCTGGTGCTCGAGATGAGCCGGTCGGACGCGACGCTCGCGAACGACCTGCTGGTCACCGACCACGAGCCGATGCACACGCACCGGTTCACGGGCGACAACCAGCCCGAGTTCGGTCTCGCCGAGGCGCTCGACCGGACCTTGCAGGTGCTGCCCGACGTGCGTTCCGTGCACGCGGTGTGGCGCAACACCCCGGCGGGCAGTGTGCCGGGCGCGCTGCCGCAGCGGGTCGTGCTGGTCGAGCTCGGTCCCGAGGGCAACCCGCCCGCGGTCGCGTTCCGCGTCGACACCGCGTTGCGCCGGGCGGGCATCCGCTCGGTCGTCGAGGTGAGCGGCCCGGGGATCCCGCAGTCGGATTACCACCAGGCCGCGGGTGCCGTCGCGAGCCCGGTGTGGGTCACCGGCAGCACGCATTCGGCCCCGGACTACCGGCCGGAACCGACGCCGCAGCGCAGCGCCCCGGCGCCCGCTTCGGCCCCGGTCCCCGAACCTGTCTCGGAAGCGCCGAGCCGGCACGGGCACCGTCAGCCCGAGCCGGAACCGGTCGCCGCCGCAGAGCCGGTGGTGCCGGTCGCGCCCGTGGTGCCGATCGTGCAGGCCGTGCCCGCACAGCCGGTCTCGATGCCGGAGCCGGCGGCCGAACCCGCCGCCTCTTCGGAGCGGCCGCGGACGGCCGGATCGGAGACGCGTGCCGAGCGCACGTCGGACCTGACTCCGTCCGAGGTGGCTCAGCTGCGGCGCGCGCTGGCCGAGGACCCGGAGAAGGGTCGCGAGATCGCCGCGGGCAAGCCGAGCATGCACGAGGTGGTCGAGCTGCCCGCGCTGGATCTGGACGATCCGAGCCTGTCCGAACGCGACCGCGCGCTGCTGCGCGAGCTGCACGAGGAACTGGCTGAGCGCGAGCGTGCCGAGGCCGCCCGGTTGCGGCTCAACGGCGCGTCCCGTTCCGGCGGGGACCAGCACTGGTCCTGACGCCACTGTTGTTCCGTGAAGGGCTTCTTGAGGGAATCAGATTCCCTCAAGAAGCCCTTCACGGCTTTCGGGCGACCGGACGCGGGCCGGGCTGATTCGGATTGTCGCGAGGTGACACAAGTAATCCGCGACGCGTACGGATTGCGAGGTATGTTGCCCGGGTGGAACGGCCGCGTGAATTCGTTTTCGACATCCCCGCCCGTCCCGGCATCGCGATCCGGGACAACGCGGATGGCCCGTCGGCGACCCCGAAGGACGCCGCCACGGTGATCCTGCTGCGGGACGTGTCCGACGGTGTGGAGGTCTTCCTCCAGCATCGCGTCATGGGCATGGCGTTTGCCGGCGGGATGACTGTGTTCCCTGGCGGCGGGGTTGATCCGCGGGACGCCGACGCCTCCGTGGCGTGGGCCGGGCCGCCGCCGTCGTGGTGGGCTGAGCAGTTCACCTGCGACGAAAGCCTCGCCCGAGCGCTCGTTTGTGCAGCGGTCCGGGAGACGTTCGAGGAGTCCGGTGTTCTGCTGGCCGGGACCGAGGACTCGGTGGTCGCCGACGTCGCGCCGTACCACGAAGCGCGGAAAGCCTTGGAATCACGGGAAATCTCGCTCGCCGGCTTCCTCGCCGACGCCGGTCTCACGTTGCGCGCGGACCTGCTCCACCCGTATGCGCACTGGGTCACGCCGCCGCAGGAACAGCGTCGATACGACACTCGCTTTTTCGTCGCGAAGCTGCCTGAAGGCCAGCGTGCGGACGGCGCGACCTCAGAAGCCGCGGCCGCCGGTTGGCAACCGCCCGCCGAGGCAGTCGCGGACGCGCGCGAAGGCCGTCGCATGCTGATGCCGCCGACCTGGCTGACCCTCGTCGAACTCGCCGAGTTCGCCAAGGCGGACGCGGTGCTCGCTGAGCCGCGCGAGATCGTGAAGACCGTGCCGACCCTTGTCCGGGACGGCGAGAACATCCGCGTTGTCCTCGATACTTCGGAGTCCTGAGTGACCGCTCCTGCCTATGGCGTCCTGCGCCGTGTTTCCGAAACCGCGTCGGTGCTGCTGGAGAACAATCCTTCGACGATGACGCTGGAAGGCACCAACACCTGGGTGCTGCGCGGTGGCGACGCCGCTGCCGCCGTGGTCGTCGACCCCGGCTACCACGATCTGGAGCACCTGGAAAAACTCGCCGCCGTCGGTCCGGTCGAGCTGATCCTGCTGACCCACCACCATCCGGATCACGCCGAAGGCGCACCCTGGTTCGCCTCGAAAACGGGCGCGCCCGTCCGGGCTTTCGATCCTTCGCTCTGCATCGACGCACCCCCCTTCGCCGATGGTGACGTCATTACGGCGGGCGGCCTGGACTTCACCGTCCTGCACACCCCCGGCCACACCGACGATTCGGTGTCGCTGCTGGCCGGGGGTCAAATCCTGACCGGAGACACCATCCTCGGCCGAGGCACGACGGTCCTGCACGACCTGGGCGACTACCTGCGCTCGCTGCGCAAACTCATCGCACTCCCGGACGGCACCCCAGGCCTGCCCGGCCACGGCCCGGAGCTGCCGGATCTCCCCGCCACCGCACGGGAGTATTTGGCCCACCGGGAACAGCGCCTGGATCAGGTGCGTTCCGCCTTGGGCACGCTCGGCGAAGACGCAACGCCGCGGCAAGTGGTCGAGGTGGTTTACGCCGACGTCGACCGCGCGCTGTGGGCACCAGCCGAGGCGAGCGTGCGCGCACAACTGGAGTACCTACGGTCGTCTTCGGAGGACGGACAATGAGCAACGTCGAAGTCGAGTTCTACTGGCGTCCAGGCTGCGGCTTCTGCTCAGCCCTGCGCCGTCCCCTGCTGGAAAGCGGCCTGCCGGTCCGGGAAATCAACATCTGGGAGGAACCGGGCGCGGCCGAACGAGTCCGCGAGGTAGCGAACGGCAACGAGACGGTGCCTACGGTGATCGTGGGATCGACTGCGCTGGTGAACCCCACTTTCGATGAGGTCAAGGCCGCAGTGGCCGCGGAGACGGCTGCCTGAGGTTGTTCTGGGCGCGCTGAGCTGGGCCCTGGGTTTCCGCCCGGCGTGCAGCGGGTGCGCGCCGTACCGGCCGATCGCTCAGGCACCCCTCGCGCAGGCCCGGGTGGCGCTGCGGGCGGGCGGCAGTGGCTTGCCCCGTCACCGCGCACTTCCGCGCGGGGCAGCCCGAGCCAGAAGGTCTGGCCGCCAACCGACAGCGACATGCTCCGGCCCGGGGCGGCGTCCGGCCCAGCTCGGCACAACCACGCGCGACTTGGCTTGGCCCGGCATGGCGCAGCTGAGCATGGCGTCGCTCAATCCCGGTTGTGTCCGCCCGACCCTGTCAGTTCGGCTCAGTCCGGCCAGTTCAGTCCGGCCAGCTCAGCTCGGCCTGGCCAGTCCGGCCAGTTCAGCCCGGCCAGCTCAGCCCGACCAGCTCAACCCGGCCTGGCCAGCCCGGCCAGCTCAACCCAGCCTGGCCAGCCCGGCTCGGTCCGGCCAATTCGTCACGGCTCGGTTCGGTCCGGCCAGCATCGTCCGGCCTGGCTGCCGCTCGCTCCGGCAACACCCCAGCAGCTTCACTCGCCACCGTGCGGCCGAACCCATAGCTTGGCCCGCCACCGTGCGGCCGAACCCGTGGCGGCTCCCGATCGCACCCCACCCAGTGCGAACATGGCCGTCCGATTCGAGCCAGAGTCGGCGCGTTCGCCCGGCTACCGGGGCAGCATGGGCATCAAGTAGTACTTCAATGCCACCTCCCGTCCGTCTTCGTCGGCCGGGGTCAGGACGCACGCCCGCAATCCTGGCTGGATTGCCAGGCGGACTCGTTCTCCGCTGAACGGGGCGAGGGCGTCCAGCAGGTACCGAGCCTGGAAGGACGGCGATGTCCGGCCGCCGCAAACGTTTGCTTTGAGGTGTTCCTCTGCTTCGCCGGTGTCTTGTCGCGTGCTGGCCAGGCGGAGGTGTGCGTCGCCGACTTCCAGGGTCAGGACTCGGCGGTCTTCGGAGTAGACGCCGACTCGGCGGATGGCTGCGGTTAGTTCGTCGGCACCCACCTCGACTTCTGTGTCGACCGCGTCGGACGGGATGGAGTCCGCGGACAGGAAACCTGCGCCCAGGACCGCTGTGGTGACGGTGCCGCCTAGCCAGCTCAGGGCGAAGTGGCTGGGGTCGGCGTGCAGTCCCATGGCACCGGCGCTGTGGCGGGCGGCTTCGGTCAGCAGGGTGGCTGGGACCAGGACGTCGATGGGTTGCCGGACCTCTTGCAGTGGCAGGCGGGCTACGGCCAGGCGATAGCGGTCTGAAGCGGTCAGGCACAGTTCGCCGCCGATTGATTGCACCCGTACGCCGGTGAAGACCGGGAGTGGGTCGTCCTTGGCGGCGGTGCCCGCGACGGTGCGCAACGCCGCGGCGAGGGCTGACCCGTCCACTTTGGACAGCAGGGGTGGCGGTTCCGGGACGTGGAGCAGGTCGCGATCCAGCAGGGGAAGCGCGAAGCGGGCGCTGTCCGTTCGGATCGCGAGGCGGGATCCTTCGACGGCCAACCGGACCTGGTCGACATCCAGCATGCGGACCGTTTCGGCGAACGGCGCGGCTGGTACGACGACTTCGCCGTCGAGATGGGTGGTCGCTGGGCAGGACAGCTGGACGGCCAGGTCGCGGTCGTTGCCGGACACGACGAGGCCGTCAGCGTTCGCCCGCAAGCGCAGGCGGGCTTGCCTTGACAGGAGCCGGGCCGCGGCGTTCGCGACCGCCGCCAGCGGCCGCACGAAGGAGGTGAGGTCCATGCCACGCAAAGTAGCGGGGAGCACCGACAAAAAAGGCAACTAAGACGGTTGAGCTGCGGAAACGTCCCCGCTGTCGCTGGCGGAGAGGACACGGACGGTGCTCGTCCGCGGGAAAGAGGCCCGAGCGACTCCGGGAACTGCTGCCCGGCAGCGCCAATGAGGGCGCTGCCGAGCGAACCCGCGCCAGCCGCGGGAGAAGGAGCGAAGCTACCCGGCAGCGCCCACAAGAGCATCGTCAGCAATCGCCGGCGAAGCGGCCCGCACGGTCCCCCGCAGCAGCCAAACCACCACAGCCAGCGCAACCCCAGCCACCCCAGCAGCCAAGAACGCCGAAGCCGTCCCGGAATGTTCGACCAGGTAGCCGCTCACCGACTGGCCCGCCGCGAGTCCCAGCGTCACCGCCGTGAGGACCCAGCCGAATGCCTCAGCCGCGGTGCCGCGCGGGGCGACGACCTCGATCGCCGCGGAGTGGGTCGTCGACTGGGGAGTGATCATCGCGCCGGCCAGCAGCATCAGCAGGGCAAGGGCCCACAGGCTCGACGGAAGGGCAAGCAGCGCGACGAAAGCACCGAAACCGCCGAGCAGGATCGGCAGGCGCAGGCCCAGGCGGCGGGGCCACGGGTGCAGGCTGTAGGCCACGCCGAACGCCACCGAGCTCAACGACCACGCGGACAGCAGCAGACCGCTGAGCGAGGGGTGGCCGGATTCCGTCGCGGCGGCGGGGACGGCGACCTCCACGAATCCGATCACCATGCCGAAACCGAGGGCTGCCAAGGCGAGCGTCCGCATTCCGGGGCTGGCCAGCGCGCCGAGCAGCGGGGTCTTGGACTTCGGAGCCGGACCCCACGCGCGCACGGTCGGGTTCAGCGCGAACAGCACCGCGCCGGTGACCATGGTGATCGAGCCGACGACCATGCCGGTGCCCGCCCACGGCGCGGTGATCAGCAGGCCCGCGATGCCGGGGCCGAGGATGAAGAAGACCTCCATGCTGATCGCCTCATAGGACAACGCGGCGTTGCGCGCCGGTCCTTCCGGCAGGATTTTCGTCCACAGCGCCCGCGACGCGGAGCCGACCATCGGCTCCGAAAGCCCGGTCGCCGCGGCCAGCGGGATCAGCACGTATGTCGGCAGATGTGCCTCGATCGCGACCGCGAGCGACGCCATCGACAGCGCGAAGACGGCGGCGACGACCAGCAGCGGACGGCTCGGTCCGAATCGGTCGATCAGCCTGCCCTGCACGACCGCGCCCACCGAGACCCCGGCGAGCGAGCTCGCGGAGACCAGTCCGGCGGCGGCGAACGAGCCGGTTTCGCGCTGCACGTACAGCAGCGCGGAAATGCCGATCATCGCGATCGGGAGCCGGGCAAGGATCGACGCGATCACCGGGCCGCGCGAGCCAGGGGCGGTCAGCGCGGCACGGTAGTCGGCGAGCGTGGTGCGGCCTTCGGAATGGGCAGACTGGGACACGCGTACTAGTATGACGAAATTGGTACGGAGGTACCAGTAATTTTCCGGTCATCTTGGTCACGCTCGATCGGCTCAGTCAGTACCCTCGCGCGATGCGGCTGATGTTCTCCTCCGGAGCTGGGTACAGCCATATCGAGCCGATGCTTCCGCTCGCGCGGGCCGCGCGAGCGGCCGGGGACGAGGTCGCGTTCGTGACCGGTCCGGAAGCCGTGCGGTACTTGGAAAACACTGGGTTGCGGGTCATTTCCGTAGGGCAGCCGAACGACCCCGGCGCCGCGGCCTCGATGTGGCAGCGGGCCCGCGAGGAGATGGCCGGGATGACCGCGGACGAGCGGCTCTCCCACCTGGTCGCCGAGTACATGGTCGGTCTCGGCGCGGCCGCGCGGCTCGACGACATGGTCGGCTTCGTCCGCGACTGGCAGCCCGATCTCGTCATCGCCAACCTTGCCGAACGCGCCGCCGTGATGGCCGCGTGCCTGGTCGGCGTGCCGTACGCGATGCACGCGATCGGTCCGCCGAAATCCGCCGCGACGATGGAGCGGGCCTGGGAAGTCGCCAACGGCCTGGTCCGCGAGCGCGGTCTCGACGAGTTGCCGCCGCGCGATGCCGTGCCGTACCTGGACTTCTGGCCGTCGGGATTGACTCCGGCTGACGTCGCCTGGGAGTACCCGACGCGCTGGCCGCTCCAGTCCGCTGGCGTGACGCCAACCCCCAGCCCGCGTCCGGCAGTCCTCGACGGGCTTCCCTACGACCGGACCGTCTACGTCACCCTCGGCACCACCCACAACGCACGGCCCGGCGTGCTGGAGGGAATGCTGACCGCACTGCGCGACGAGCCGGTGAACGTCGTGGCGACGATCGGCCGGGACGGCGACGCCAGCCGGTTCGGAGAGCAGCCGGACCACGTGCGGATCGAGCAGTTCGTGCCGCAGACACAGCTGCTGCCCGCCGTGGACGCGGTGGTCTGTCACGGCGGTTCGGCGACCGTTCTCGGCGCGCTCGCGCACGGGGTGCCGCTGGTGGTTTCGCCGTTGGCGACTGATCATTTCGAAGTCGCCGCGCAGGTTCAGGCCGCGGAAGCCGGAATCGCGGTCGACTCGAGCGACGGGATCCTCGACGCGGTCCGGACGGTGCTAACCGACCCGGCCTACCGGGCGGCCGCGGAGTCGCTGGCCGCCGAGATCGCCGAGCAGCCCGCCCCGGCGGCGGTGGCGGCCCGGTTGCGTGACCTGGAGGTCTCGATCTGATAACACCAGCTGGATTCTTCGTGAACTCGTGCAACGAAGACGCGGTCTTGGCGTCCTTGAGGGTGAATGGCCTTGAATTCGTGAGTTTTGGCCGTGATGGTTGAACGACAGCCCATTACGGGCTGGACAGCACTGCAGCACCCAGCTCCCTCCGGCATATGGGTCGGGGCCTGGTCCGGAGGGCGGGGAGCGCGGGTCGTCGGGGGATGATCCGTGCGCAGGCGAGGAGCCGGTGCGCCACGTCGGGGGTGGCGCCCGGCTCCTTGTCATTTTCCTGGCCGGACGCGCCGAAACCGGTGCCGACACGGGGCCGGAGCGGAATGCCGCTCTTGTGGGGGATAGTCCGGTACGCACGCACGAAGGCCACCCCCGGTAGGAGGTGGCCTTCGAAAAACCCGTGCGGATTAACCCACTCGGGGGAAGATCAGCGGGCGCGGCGGGCGAGCCGCTCCGGGTCCAGGATCAGCACGCTCTTGCCCTCGAGCCGCAGCCAGCCGCGGTGGGCGAAGTCGGCCAGTGCCTTGTTGACGGTCTCGCGGGACGCGCCGACGTACTGGGCGATCTCCTCCTGCGTCAGGTCGTGCGTGACCCGCAGCAGGCCGGCCTCCTGGCTGCCGAAGCGCTGCGCCAGCTGCAGCAGCGCACGGGCCACGCGACCGGGGACGTCGGTGAAGATCAGTTCCGCGACCATGTTGTTCGTGCGGCGCAGGCGGCGCGCGACGACGCGCAGCAGCTGCTCGGCGATCTCCGGGCGGGTGGCGATCCACTGCCGCAGCGCCGGGCGGTCCATGGTGACCGCGCGGACCTCGGTGACCGTCGTGGCGCCGGACGTGCGCGGGCCGGGGTCGAAGATGGACAGTTCCCCGAACATGTCGGACGGACCGGCGATCCACAGCAGGTTCTCGCGGCCGTCCGGGGACTTGCGGCCGATCTTCACCTTGCCGGACTGGATGATGTACAGCCGGTCGCCCGGCTCGCCCTCGTTGAAGATGACATGGCCGCGGGGGAACTCCACGGATTCCAAGGTCTGGGCCAGCGCCTCCGCCGCTGCCGGCTCCACACCCTGGAAAATGCCCGCACGGGCCAGGGTTTCGTCCACCTCGGGTGCCTCCTCGTCGAGAAACGATCACTTCCTTCGCAGGCCGAAGGCAGTGTCGCCGATCACTTTCGCGTCAGTCTAGGGCGTGTCGGGCGGATCGCTCGTCGGCTCGCCGCGCCCGGCGCGGCTGCCTGGAACGATCACGTCCGACTGAGCAGCCTAACTCCGCACCTTGCGCGCGCGTAGCCTGGCTGCCCGTCCGCCGAGCCGGCGCAGCCGGAACAGCTCGAGCGCGCGGCCGATCCCGTGCCCGTACAGCGCCCTGACCTCGTTGGGCTGGGCCTGCTCCAGGAACTCCTCGACCTCGTTCTCCTGGACCGCGACGTGCTTGAGCCTGCTCTCGACCCGTTCCATGAACAACGCGAAGAACATGATCACCAGCGGGACCAAGATCACGAACCACACGGTCATGCCACAGCTCCGCTGTTTTCGGTGACGCACTCGGTCATGGATCTCCAGATCCTCGCTCAGGGCGGACGCGCGGCCCGCAGAGGTGGTGCTCTGGCGGTTCGGCCGTCCACCGGCGGATGCTCCCGACCGGCTCGTCCGACTCGCCCGTAGGCTATCGGGGTGCCCCCTGTTGTCCCGAACGGGCCCCGCGCGGACCGCGAAGAAAGCCGGCTCGCTCTCGTGAGACGCGCCCGGCGGATGAAACGTTGCCTCGACGAGGTTTATCCGGACGCGAAGGCCGAGCTGGACTTCACGAATCCGCTGGAACTGCTGGTCGCGGTGGTGTTGTCGGCGCAGACCACGGACGTGCGGGTGAACCTCGTCACGCCCGCCTTGTTCGCGAAATACCGCACCGCGGCCGATTACGCCGGAGCCGACCGCGCCGAACTCGAGGAATACCTGCGCACGACCGGGTTTTTCCGGGCGAAGGCGAATTCGCTCATGGGTCTCGGCGCGGCGCTCGTGGAGCGCTACGGCGGCGAGGTGCCGAAGAAACTGGACGACCTCGTCACGCTGCCCGGCGTCGGCCGCAAGACCGCGAATGTCGTGCTCGGCAACGCTTTCGACGTGCCGGGAATCACAGTGGACACTCACTTCGGCCGCCTCGTCCGGCGCTGGGGCTGGACCGAGGAAGAGGATCCGGTCAAGGTCGAGCACGCGGTCGGCGCGCTGATCCCGCGGAAAGAGTGGACGATGCTGTCCCACCGCGTGATTTTCCACGGCCGCCGCGTGTGCCACGCACGGAAACCGGCCTGCGGCGCGTGCCCGCTGCGCAAGGACTGCCCGTCGTTCGGCACCGGGCCCACCGAGTTCGAAGTGGCCGCGAAACTGGTCAAAGGCCCGGAGAAGGACCACATTCTCGAGCTGGCGGCGCGCGGGTGACCGCAGTCACCAAATGGGCGCTCGGGGTCGCGGTGCTGGCGGTGGCCGCGTTGGTGGCGGTCCTGACGCTGCGCGGCGGCGATTCGACGTCCGCGCAGCCCGCGTCCGGCGACCTCGCCGGGCCGCGAGCGGCGGCGAAGCTCCAGGCTTGCCCGCCCGCCGCGGCGAAAGCGGTCGGCCAGCTGTCCGGGATCGAGGCGGACTGCCTCGGCGACGGGTCTCGCGTGGACGTCGGCAAGGTTCTCGGCGGCGGTCCGGTGCTGATCAACGTGTGGGCGTCGTGGTGTCAGCCGTGCCGCACCGAACTGCCGGTGCTGCAGCGATACGCCGCTGAGCCGGGTGCGGTGCGCGTGGTCGGCGTGCAGGTCGCGAGCCCGGCTTCGGACGGGCTCGGCCTGTTCGAGCGACTCGGCGTGCATCTCCCGTCGCTCTACGACGGCGACGGCCAGACCGGTCCCATCCGCACCGCGCTCAAGGTGCCCTCGTCGCTGCCCGCGTCGTACCTGGTCACCGCGGACGGTCAGGTCCGGTTCGTCGCGAACCCGCGGGTGTTCGACAACACTGACCAGGTGCGCGCTGCTGTGAAGGACTACTCATGACCACCGGACCGCTCGTCGAACCCGAAGCCGTGCCGGAATGGCTGCGGCCGCTGGTGAAGGTGTCCGGCGAGGTCGACAGCCGCACGTTCACCCGGTTCAGCCCGCCGGAAGACCTGCTCACCCGTGCCGCCGCGGTGCTCATCCTGTTCGGCGACCGGCCAGGCGGCGACGGTCCCGACGTCCTGCTGCAGCGGCGGGCGGACACGCTCGGCTCGCACGCCGGGCAGGTTTCGTTCCCCGGCGGCGGCGCGGAGGACGGCGACGACGGCCCGGTCGGCACGGCGCTGCGCGAGGCCGAGGAGGAGACCGGCGTCGACCCGTCGGGGATCCTGCCGGTCGCGGTGCTGCCGGAGCTGTTCGTGCCGGTGTCGCGGTTCGCGGTCACGCCGGTGCTGGCGCATTGGCACACCCCGTCGCCGGTGCGCGCGGTCGATCCGGCCGAGACGGCGGCGGTCGCGCGGGTTTCGCTGGCCGACCTCGCCGACCCGGCCAACCGGTTCACCGTGCGCCGCGGCGACGCGTCGTGGCGAGGGCCGGCGTTCACTGTCGACGGCCTGTTCGTCTGGGGCTTCACCGCCGGTCTGCTGTCCGTGCTGCTCTCGCTCGGCGGCTGGGAACGGGAGTGGGACACCGGCGATGTGCGCGAGCTTGACGTAGCGTGGGCCGAACATCAGGGCCGGTTGGCGGCTCGGGACGGCACTATCGAGGAGTGACGGCGCGGTGAACTGGGTCGATGTCGTCGTCCTGCTGCTCGCGGTCATGGCGGCGGTTTCCGGCGCGTTCCAAGGCGTGATCGTCGCGCTGCCCGCGCTCGTGGGCGTCGCGCTGGGCGCGGTGGCCGGGGTGAAGCTGGCGCCGTTCGTGATCAGTCTCTTCGACAGTCCGGTCGCGAAGGTGGCTTTCGCGTTCGCTGTGGTCGTGTTCCTGATCGTGCTCGGCGAGACGCTCGGCGTGTGGGTCGGGCGGAAGCTGCGGCAGAAGATCAATCCGGACAAGCTTTCCGGCATCGACAAGACGCTCGGGGCGATCTTGCAGGCGGCTGCGGTGTTCGTGGTCGCCTGGCTGGTCGCGAATCCGTTGACTACGGTTTCGGCGATTCCTGGGCTGGCTAAGTCGATCAATTCGTCGGTGGTGCTGGGCGAGGTCAATGACTTGATGCCCGCCGAGGCGCAGGGGCTTCCCAGTGACTTGCGGAAGTTGCTTGACGCGTCCGGGTTTCCGTCTGCGTTGTCGCCGTTTGAGAAAGCTCCTTCGGCGGATACGCCGCCGCCGGATACTTCGTTGAATGTGTCGGCTGTGGCCAAGCGGGTGCATCCGAGTGTGGTGAAGATTCGGGGGAATGCGCCTTCTTGTTCCCGGGCGCTTGAGGGTAGCGGGTTTGTCGTTGCGCCTCAGCGGGTGATGACTAACGCGCATGTGGTGGCGGGGACTGACGAGGTCGGGATCGAGTCGACCTCGGGGGACTACCGGGCTCGGGTTGTGTATTTCAATCCGGAGGTCGATGTTGCGGTGTTGGCGGTGCCGGGGTTGCGGGCGCCGGTGTTGCCGTTCGCGCCGCAGACTGCTCGGGCTGGGGATAACGCCGTGGTGTTGGGGTATCCGTTGGACGGGCCTTATACGGCTACTCCGGCTCGGGTTCGAGGGCGGATCAACCTGCGCGGGCCGGATATTTATGACGCTAATACTGTGCAGCGGGATGTGTTTACTGTTCGGGGAACCGTGCGGAGCGGGAACTCCGGAGGGCCGATGATCACGCCTGATGGGGATGTCATCGGGGTGGTTTTCGGGGCTGCGGTTGAGGATCCGGATACTGGGTTCACGTTGACCGCGGATCAGGTGCGCAGTGCGGTTGACGCTGCTCCGTCGCAGACTGAGCGGGTTGCTACGGGAGCTTGCGCGAACTGACGGTCCGGCTGCGGTACCTCTGCCCGAGCGGTTAGCGGACGAAGTCCACAACGGACTTGGTGACTCGCTCTGGGTCTTCCAGGTGGGGGAAGTGGCCGATGCCTGGCCAGATTTTCGGTTCGCTGTGGGGGCCTGCCCAGTGGACTGACGCCAAGGCGGTTTCCGGGAGAATGCAGGTGTCGTCCGCGCCGTGTAGTTGCAGTACGGGGGCGGTGATGCGGCCGTCGACGGCGTCGGTGAAGCGCCTGCCTTCGCCTCGGAACTGGGCGCGGAAGGCCCAGCGGTAGTACTCCAACGCGGAGTGGGCGACGCCTGGGACCAGCATGGCTTGGCGGAACGGCGGCATCGTCTCGGTGAAGTCCGAAGAGGATCGCCAGGTCTCGCCGGACCATTTCGCGAACAGTTCTTCTACCGCTGCCGCGTTGTCGCGGACCAGCCATTTCTCCGGGGCCATCGGTACCTGGAAACGGAAGAGGTGGCCGACTGCGCGGATCTGGCTGCTGGTGCGCTTCACCGCCGACTTGAACGCCAGCGGGTGCGCGGCGCCGATCGCGGTCACCGAGGACACGAGACGCGGGTGCAGAGCCGCGACTGTCCAGGCGAGCATGCCGCCCCAGGCGTGGCCGACCAGGTGCGCCCGGCGGGCGCCCAGGGTCTTGATCAGGCCGCCGATGTCACCCGCCAGGGTCCAGGCGTCGTAGCCGCGCGGGGGTTTGTCCGAGTCGCCGTAGCCGCGCAGATCTACCGCTACCGCGCGGAAACCCGCGTCGGCCAGTGCGGGCAGCTGGTGTCGCCAGGTCCACCAGAAACCCGCGAACCCATGCAGGAGCAGCACTAATGGGCCTTCGCCGCATTCGGCTACGTGCAGGCGGATGCCGTTGGCCGAGACGTCGCGATGCGTCCACGGGCCGTCGACCCGCACGCTCGACGGGTCCGGCGTCAGCTCCACCACCGCGCGCGAGGGCTGGCGTCAGCCCTGCGTCGAGGGCAGGTCGTCGTCTTCGGCCGGCTTGCGCTTGAACGCCTCGGCTGTCTCCTTGACGCTGCTGATCGTGCGTTCCGGCGCGCGCAGCTTCTTCACCTTGCGCCAGCCGAGGAACGCCGTCGCGCCCACGGTGACCAGCATCAGGCCGAACACCGTCGCGAACGCGGGCCAGCGGATGCCCCACCAGTCCGACAGGCCCTCGGCGATCAGCAGGAACAGGAAGAAGGTGCTGTACAGAAAGACGGTGAGGGCGATCAGGAAGAAGACTGTCCCCTTGAGCGCCTTCTTCGCTTCCTGCGCCAGCTCGGCTTTCGCCAGCTCGATTTCGGCGCGGACCAGCGTCGACAGGTGCTGGGTGGCGTCGCCGACGAGCTTGCCGATGGACTGCTCGCTCGCCGCGGCTTCCTCGTCGCTGGACAGGGGCAGGTACGGCACGGCCCCCACGCCGTCGGGGCTGGTGCGCTCGTGTTTGGGGCTGCTCACTGGGTCATCGTGCCACGTGACCGTAGGCGAGGCGCGACGGACCGGCGGGAGTGTCGGGATCAAGCCGCCTTCGCGTGTACCCGGCTGCGCCGCAAGAGCAGCAAGGCCGCCGCCAGCGAGGCGATCGCCGAAGCGATCAAGACCGCCGCTTTGGCCACTTCAGCCGCTTCGCCGGGCAGTGCGAGTTCGGCGATCAGCAGGCTGACGGTGAACCCGACACCGCCGAGTACGGACAGCGCGGCCACGTCTCGCCAGCTCATTCCGCTGGGCTTTTCCGCCACGTGCAGCTTCACTGCCAGCAGACTCGCCCCGAAGATGCCGACGAACTTCCCGACGACCAGTCCGATGAGGACAGCCAGCGGCAACGCGGTGGTGAAAACCGTCGACAGCGCGTCGCCGTTCACCGAGATCCCCGCGGCGAACAAGGCGAACACCGGCACCGCCACCGCCGCTGACCACGGCTGCAAGCGGTGTTCGAGCCGGACCGCGGGTGCTTCTTCCTCGCCCTCGTCCTCGCGGACGCGAGTGAGCAGCCCGAGCGCGACGCCGGCGATCGTCGCGTGGATGCCCGCCGAATGCACCGCGACCCAGGTGATCAGCGCGATCGGCACGTACAGCCACGGCGTGCGGACGCGCTTGTGCTGCAAGAAGGCGTAAAGCCCGAGCGCGACCACCGCGACCGCCGCCGCGATCAGGTTGAAACTGCTGGTGAAGAGGATCGCGATGACGAGAATCGCGCCGAGGTCGTCCACCACGGCAAGGGAAAGCAGGAACACCCGCGCGCTGCTGGGCAGGTTCGAGGCGGTCAGCGCGAGCACGCCGAGCGCGAACGCGATGTCCGTGGCCACCGGGATCGCCCACGCCCGGTCGACGCCCGGCGTGCCCCAGGCGACCGCCAGCGCGAGCACCGCGGGAACGACCATCCCGCCGATCGCGGCGATCACCGGCAGCACCGCCTGCCGCCACCGGGACAGCTCGCCGACCACCAGTTCTCGTTTGAGCTCAAGCCCCGCGACGAAGAAGAACAACGCGAGCAGGCCGTCCTTCGCCCAGTCGCCGAGGGTGAGGTTGAGGTGCAGGAACTCCGGGCCGATCCGGAAGTCGCGCAGCGCCTCGTAAGCCGGCGCGAGCGGCGAGTTGGCCCAGACCAGCGCGACCGCGGTGGCTCCGAGCAGGATCAGCCCGCCGGTCGTCTCAGTGCGGAGGAAACGGGCGAATTCGGCGACGGCGCGGGCTGGGGTCACGAAAAACTCCTTGTGGGGACGGCGGCTCTCCCGCCGACCAGACTTCCCGGCACACCGATGTCCAGTTTACCGTCCGCAGTCGCCGATTACCGGCCGTTGTGACGAACGGCAACCCGGGACTGCCCGATGACGCTCGCATCTGCCCGCGCCGCGCGCAAACGCAGGTCAGCCCGTCGCGGCGGGCAAGTTGTCTAGTCCATACTGACGCCGGTTTTTCGTTCACCTGTTCGCCTTCTAGCATGCGAGGAGAGAACGACAACGATGTTGAATACAGGGACGAGGCAGTAGTGAGCACCCCTATCGACGCCCAGGCCGACACCAGATTTTTCGGGCACCCGAGGGGGTTGGCGAACCTCTTCGGCGTGGAGATGTGGGAGCGCTTCTCCTTCTACGGGATGCAGGGCATCCTCGCCATCTACCTCTACTACCAGGCCGACAAGGGCGGCCTCGGGATCGACCAGAGCGCCGCGCTCGGCATCGTCGGCGCGTACGGCGGCACGGTCTACCTCGCCACGGTCGTCGGCGCGTGGATCGCCGACCGGCTGCTCGGCTCTGAACGCACGCTGTTCTACAGCGCCATCGTGGTGATGATCGGGCACATCGCGCTCGCGGTGCTGCCCGGACTGACCGGCGTCGGCGTCGGTCTCGCGTGCGTCGCACTCGGGTCCGGCGGGCTCAAGGGCAACGCGACCTCGGTGGTCGGCACGCTGTACGCCGAGGGCGACGAGCGGCGCGACGCCGGATTCACGATCTTCTACATGGGCGTCAACATCGGCGGGTTCATCGGCCCGCTGCTGACCGGGCTCGCCCAGCAGAACGGCGGCTTCCACCTCGGCTTCGGCCTCGCCGCGATCGGCATGGCGCTCGGGCTGATCCAGTACACGATCGGGCGGAAGAATCTCGGCGCGAAGGCGTCCGAGGTGCCGAACCCGCTTCCGTCCTCGCAGCGCGCGCTCGTGATCGGCGTGGCCGTGGTGATCATCGCCGCGGTCGTCGCGCTGATCATGTCCGGCGTGGTCACCCCGGACAACCTCGCCGACGTCGTGGTCTACGTGGTCGTCGCGATCTCGGTGGTGTACTTCGTCGCGATCCTGGCCAGCAAGAAGATCACCTCGGACGAGCGCAGCCGGGTGCTGTCGTTCATCCCGATGTACATCGCGAGCGCCGCGTTCTTCTCGCTTTACCAGCAGCAGGCGACGGTCGTCTCGGTCTACAGCGACCAGCGGCTCGACCGCGACCTGTTCGGCTGGACGATGCCGGTGTCCTGGGTCAACTCGATCAACCCGGTGTTCATCATCGTGTTCGCCCCGATCGTCGCGGCGATCTGGACGAAGCTCGGCCCGAAACAGCCGTCGACGCCGATGAAGTTCGTGCTCGGCACGGTGCTCATGGGCGCGGCGTTCCTGCTGTTCCTGCCGATGGCGCACACCGGCACGAACGGCAGCCCGCTGATCGCGCTGGCCGGCATCCTGCTGGTGTTCACGATCGCTGAGCTGATGCTGTCGCCGGTCGGGCTTTCGCTGTCGACGAAGCTCGCGCCGGAGGCGTTCCGGACGCAGATGGTGGCGCTGAACTTCTTGTCGGTTTCGCTGGGCACGGCGATGTCGGGCAAGCTCGCGCAGTCCTATGACCCCAAGGACGAGGTGCCGTACTTCAGCATCATCGGCGGCACCGCGATCGTGGTCGGCGTGGTGCTGCTCGCGCTGATCCCGTTCATCCGCAAGCTGATGCGAGGGGTGCACTAGCGCGGCGCAGCCGCTCCGTTGAGGGTGGTGGCGGGGCGGGGTCCGGGGCACTAACCCACTGTGGTGCCGAAAAGCACTCCGACGAAGTAAGTGACGAGCATGGTGAGGGCGCCGACGCCGACGTTTCGGACGATCGCGCGCCCCACCTGCGCGTTGCCGAGCCTCGCGCTCACGAAACCGGTGAGCGTGAGGCCGACGACCACCGCCAGCGCGCACGCCCAGACCCGGACGCCGACCGACGTCCAGGCGATCGCCAGCAACGGCAGCAGCGCGCCGACGGAGAACGCCAGCAGCGAGGCCCACGCCGCCTGCCACGGGCTGGTCAGGTTGTCCGGATCGATGCCGAGTTCGGCCTCCGCATGCGCCTGCAGCGGGTCCTTTTCGGTCAGCTCGCGCGCGACCTGCTTCGCCAGCTCCGGGGAGAGGCCCTTGTCCTCGTAGATCTGCGCGAGTTCGCGTTCCTCGGCTTCGGGCATCGTTTTCAGTTCGTGCTTCTCGAGCCGCAGCAGCGCTCGTTCGGTGTCGCGCTGGGTGCTCACGCTCACATATTCCCCGCCCGCCATGGAAAACGCGCCCGCGACGAGCCCGGCAATTCCGGCGGTGAGGATCGTGGTGCTGTCGGTGGTGGCTCCGGCGACGCCCACGACGATGCCCGCGACGGACACGATCCCGTCGTTCGCGCCGAGAACCCCGGCGCGCAGCCAGTTCAGCTTGCCGCCGACGTCGTCGTGCGGTTCGTGCGCGTGCACCGCGTCGCCCATCGTTTCGGTCACCGCTTCAGTGAATCACGGAAATTGTTTCCGCGCGACATTTTCCCGGAGTTCAGGAATTCGGTTAAGAAAGGCAATCCTCAATGAATTGTGCCTTGCCTGACCGGGCGAATAGCCGGGTCTGGGCAGGCGATGCGGAAGTCCGTGCGGGCCCATCGAGGGCGCCAGGGGCCACTACCCGGGCGTTAAGGCGGCGCTGCGGGTGTCGTTGAGGCGCGTCTGCGGAACGGAGCCGCGGCGTGGGCTTGAAACGACGAACGCCCGGGTCCGGCGCCACAGTGGACACCGGACCCGGGCGAACCGGGTCTGGCTCAGTTGTCGAGTTCGGCCAGTGCCGCCTTCGCGGCTTCCAGTTCGGCCTCCAACTGCGCGACCTTCGCGGCCTGCGCCTCGCGGGCGGCGTTGATGACCTCGTCGATCGGGCCGGACAGGTCGTCGTGCAGTTCCTTCGCTGCCCGCGAAACCGCCGCGGCCGGGACGGCCAGGCCCTTCGCGACCCACTTGGCGCCGTTCTTCAGCTCGGCCTGCCACTCGCCGTCCGCGGTGCCGGTGACGGTGAGCGTCAGCTCCACGGTGCGGGTCTTCTTCGCCGTCGACGCCGCGGCCTTCGGGCGGCCGCGCTTCGGCTTCGGCGACTCGACGGCCGGGGTCTCCTCAGTGGACTCCGACGCCGGCTTCGGGGCGTCCGCGGTGGCGGAGTCCGAAGACTCGGGAGCGGCAGTGGGCTCGGCGACTTCCGGGGCCTCCGGGGTGCCGGCGGCCTGCGGCGATGACGCCGCCGCCGGCCCGGCCGCAGTGTCCTCGTCGTGCGTCAAGGCTTCCACGGACATTCGTGTCGTCTCCTTGCCCGGATCTGGGTTGGGTACGCGGGCATCTTAGAACATGCGTTCGATGCCCGCACTTCTGGGGGATCAATGCAGGAAGGGACCCTCCCAGCCGGGAGAGCCCCTTCCTGACGGTGAAGAACTTACTCCTCCTTGCCGGAGTTCAGTCCGGAGGAGATCAGGTCCATGACCGACGAGTCGGCGAGCGTGGTGACGTCGCCGATCTGGCGGTTCTCCGCGACGTCGCGCAGCAGCCGGCGCATGATCTTGCCGGAGCGGGTCTTCGGCAGTTCGGCCACGACCATGATCTGGCGCGGCTTCGCGATCGGCCCGATCTCCTTCGCGACGTGGTTGCGCAGCTCCTGCACCGCGTCGTCCCCGCCGTCCACGGCGTTGCCGCGCAGGATCACGAACGCGACGATGCCCTGTCCGGTGGTCGGGTCGGTCGCGCCGACGACCGCGGCTTCGGCGACCGTCGGGTGCGACACGAGCGCGGACTCGACCTCGGTGGTGGAGATCCGGTGCCCGGACACGTTCATCACGTCGTCCACGCGGCCGAGCAGCCAGATGTCGCCGTCCTCGTCGTACTTCGCGCCGTCGCCCGCGAAGTAGTAGCCCTGCTCGGAGAACCGGGACCAGTAGGTGTCGCGGAAGCGCTCGTCGTCGCCCCACACGCCGCGCAGCATGGACGGCCACGGCTTGTCCAGCACCAGGTATCCGCCGCCGCCGTGCGGGACCTCGGCGCCGGTGTCGTCGACGACCTTCGCCGAGATGCCCGGCAGCGCGCGCTGCGCGGAACCCGGCTTGGCGGCGGTGACGCCGGGCAGCGGCGAGATCATGATCGCGCCGGTTTCGGTCTGCCACCACGTGTCGACGACCGGCGTCTTGTTCGCGCCGATCTTGTCGCGGTACCAGATCCAGGCCTCGGGGTTGATCGGCTCGCCCACGCTGCCGAGGACCCGCAGCGACGACAGGTCGTACTTCGCCGGGATGTCCTCGCCCCACTTCATGAAGGTGCGGATCAGCGTCGGCGCGGTGTAGTAGATCGAGACCTTGTACTTCTGGATGATTTCCCAGTGCCTGCCCTCGTGCGGGGTGTTCGGCGTGCCTTCGTAGACGACCTGGGTCACGCGGTTCGCCAGCGGCCCGTACACGATGTACGAGTGGCCGGTGATCCAGCCGATGTCGGCGGTGCACCAATAGACGTCTTCGCCCGGCTTGTGGTCGAACACGACATTGTGGGTGTACGCGGTCTGGGTCAGGTAGCCGCCCGAAGTGTGCAGAATGCCCTTCGGCTTACCCGTGGTTCCCGAGGTGTACAGGATGAACAGCGGGTGCTCGGAATCGAACGCTTCCGGCTTGTGCTCAGTGGACTGTCCGTCGACCAGTTCGTGCCACCACAGGTCGCGGCCCTCGGTCCACGGCGTCTCGCCCTCGAGGTCGCTGCCGGTGCGCCGGACGACGATGACCTTCTGCACGGTTTCCGCGCCCTGCAAGGCTTCGTCGACGTTCGCCTTCATCGGCGCGGCCTTGCCGCGGCGGTACTGGCCGTCCGAGGTGATCACGATCTTCGCCGCCGCGTCGTCCACCCGCGCGCGCAGCGCCGTCGGCGAGAAACCGCCGAACACCACGCTGTGCAGGGCGCCGATCCGCGCGCACGCCAGCATCGCGAAAATCGCCTCGGGCACCATCTGCAGCTGGATCGCGACGACGTCCCCGGCCACGACGCCCAGCGACGACAGCGCGTTCGCGGCCTTCGAGACCTCGTCCTTCAGCTGCGAGTAGGTGATGTCGCGGGTGTCGCCCGGTTCGCCGACCCAGTGGATCGCGACCTGGTCCCCGTGGCCGGACTCGACGTGCCGGTCCACGCAGTTGTACGCGACGTTCAGTTTCCCGCCCACGAACCACTTCGCGAACGGCGCATTGGTCCAGTCCAATACCTGGGACCACTTCGTGTCCCACGACAGCCGCTCCGCCTGCCCGGCCCAGAACTGCTCCCGGTCAGCATCCGCCGTCGCATACAAATCGGCCTTCGCGTTCGCCTGACCAGCGAACTCTTCGCTGGGAGGAAACGTGCGGCTCTCGGTGAGCAGGTTGTCCAACGCTGGGGACTGCTCGGTCATGGTGCAAAGCCTCCTGTAGTGCGAACCCGCGGCTCAGGGAACGCTAGCGACGTTAGTCCGCCTACGACAAGGTTGCAGCCACGTTGCGCGCACAGCGCCAAGCGATGTGCGGCGAGGCTCAGCCGAGGCGGGCGAGCAGCCGGGCACGGGCGCCCGGCCACTCGGCGTCCGTCATCGAGTAGAGCACCGTGTCGCGGGTAGTGCCGTCCGGACGGATCCGGTGCGCCCGCAGCACCCCTTCGCGCAGCGCGCCGAGCCGTTCGATGGCGCGTTGCGAACGGAGGTTGCGGTTGTCGGTTTCCCACGCGACGCGCTGGGCTCCCCAGTCCTCGAAGGCGTTGCGCAGCAGGAGGAATTTGGCCTCGGTGTTGAGCGCGGTGCGCTGGAATTCCGCGCCGATCCAGGTGTGCCCGATCGAGAGGATCCGGTGCTTCGCTACTACCTGGTAATAAGAAGTCGTCCCGGCGACGCGGCCGGACGCGACGTCGATCTGCGCCCACGGGCGGCGGTCCGGGTCGGCGAGCGCGTCCTTCACCATCGTCTCGGCTTCGCCGAGGTCGGCGGGCTGACGGACGCTCAGCCAGGCCCAGATGCCCGGGTCGGCTCCCGCCTCCAGCAGGCCGGGGGCGTGCTCGGGCGTGAGGGGTTCGAGCCGTACGTGGCGGCCGGACAGAATGGGGTGCTCGCTCCAGGTCACGGGCTCACGCTACGGCGGCAAGTGGCTGTGTCGAAGTGCCATTTACCGGTCATTTCAGCAGTCCACTATTCGGCCGCTTATGCTCCCTGGACCACCCGGAGAAAGAGAGCGCGCATGGCCGAGGAGCGAGAAAACCTCACCTGGGAGTTGTTCGGTTCGGCGAGCCGGGAACTGGCACAGGAGGTGGCCGCGGACGGGTTCGTCCCCGACCTCATCCTCTCTATCGCGCGCGGCGGGCTGTTCGTCGCGGGCGCGCTCGGGTACGCGCTCGACGTGAAGAACCTGCACGTGATGAACGTCGAGTTCTACACCGGCGTCGACCAGCGGCTCGACCTTCCGGTCATGCTGCCGCCGGTGCCCAACGTGGTGGATCTCACACACAAGAAGGTGCTGGTCGCCGACGACGTCGCGGACACCGGGGCGACGCTCAAGCTGGTCCGGGACTTCTGCGCCGACCACGTCGCGGACGTGCGGTGCGCGGTGGTTTACGAGAAGCCCGCTTCGACGGTGAAGTGCGAGTACGTGTGGAAGCGGACCGACCGGTGGATCAACTTCCCGTGGTCGGTGCTGCCTCCCGTCGTGGAGCGAGCGGGGCAGGTGCTCGACGCGTGAGTGATCCGCTGAAGCCGCTGCTGGAGCTGGACGGCGTCGCCGCGGCCGCCAAAGCCGCGCAGGACGCGATCTTCGCCGTGCACCGGCTGCCCGCGAACCTGCGCGGCGGGGCGGAGACCGCGGCTGAGGCTTCGGTTCGTGCCGCACGGGCTTCGGCGGGGATCGACGGGGCCAATCCCGAGTTGCCGGAAGACGGTTCGGTGACCGACCCGCTGCTCGCCGGGGCGTTGCGGGTCGCGGAAAAGCTGGAGTCGTTGCTGCCGACCTGGCGGCGGGCTCCGTTGCAGACAGTGGCCCGGCTGCATTTGCTGGCCGCGTCCGACGTGGTGTCCGATCCGGATCAGCTCGGCCGTCCGCAGCGCGGTGGCGAGCGGCTGGAGTTGCTGGCTCAGCTCGTCACCGGGGCGACTTCCGTGCCGGGACCGGTGCTGACCGCGGTCGTGCACGGCGAACTTCTCGCGCTGGCCCCGTTCGGTTCGGCGGACGGAGTGGTCGCCCGAGCGGCGGCGCGGCTGTCGATGGTCGCGACCGGCCTTGATCCGAAGGCGTTGACGGTGCCGGAGGTCGCGTACTTCCGGCGCGTTCCGCGGTACGTCGAGCTCGCGCAGGGGTTCGCCGGCGGGACCGTCGACGGCGTGCGCGAGTGGCTGCTCTTCTGCTGCGAGTCCTTCGAAGCCGGGGCGAGCGAGGCGCGGAGCATCTCGTCGGCCGCTGGCTGACGTGTGTGGCCTGACCACACTGTCGAACGGCATTCTGTGGTCGATTGAGCCATGGTCGCCCAGGTCGGAGCGACTTACTGTTTCCGGCCATGACCAGTGACAGTTCCCTCGCCGGACGCACCGCGCTGGTGACCGGCGGCGGCAGTGGCATCGGGCTGGCCTGCGTGCGGGCGTTCGGCGCGGCCGGGGCCAAGGTGCACGTCGTGGACGTCGCCGGGGCGGAGGCGGCTGCGGCTGAGGTCGGCGGACAGGCGCACGTGGTGGACCTGACCGACCCGGCGGCGCTGGCGACTCTGCCCGCGGACGTCGATGTGCTCGTCAACAACGCGGGCGTGCAGCACGTCGCGCCGTTGCCGGAATTCCCGGCGGAGCGGTTCGCCTTCATCCAGTCGTTGATGGTGACCGCGCCGTTTTTGCTGATCCGCCAGTGCCTGCCGGCGATGTACGCGCGCGGCTGGGGACGGATCGTGAACATGTCCAGCGTGCACGGCGTGCGGGCGAGTCCGTACAAAGCCGCTTACGTCACGGCGAAACACGCGCTCGAGGGACTGTCCAAAGTGGCCGCTCTGGAAGGTGCGGAGCATGGCGTGACCAGCAATTGCGTGAACCCCGGCTACGTTCGCACGCCGCTCGTCACCGGTCAGCTTGCAGCGCAGGCGGCCGAGCACGGGGTGCCGCCGGAGGAAGTGCTCGAACAGGTTTTGCTGCGCCGGGCCGCGATCAAGCGATTGATCGAACCCTCCGACGTCGCCGAGCTCGTGGTGTGGCTGTGCGGCGAGTCCGCCGGACACGTCACCGGTGCGTCGCTTCCCGTTGACGGCGGCTGGACCGCTGGCTGAAATCCCCTTTCCCCACAACGGAGTGGAGTCCACTATGGACAAAAAGCTGCTGCGCGTCGTCGGAGCCGGGCTGATCGGAACCACCATCGAGTGGTACGACTTCTTCCTCTACACCTCGGCCGCCGCGCTGGTCTTCAACAAGCTGTTCTTCCCGACCGCCGATCCGCTCACCGGCACCCTGCTGGCGTTGCTCACCTACGCGGTCGGCTTCCTCGCGCGGCCGATCGGCGGGCTCGTGTTCGGGCACTTCGGCGATCGGATCGGGCGTAAGAAACTGCTGGTCGTGAGCCTGTTGATGATGGGCGGCTCGACCTTCGCGATGGGCTTGCTGCCCACGTACAGCGCGGTCGGCGCGCTCGCGCCGGTGCTGCTGACGCTGCTGCGGCTGATCCAGGGCTTCGCACTCGGCGGCGAGTGGGGCGGCGCGGTGCTGCTGGTGTCCGAGCACGGCGACGACCGGTGGCGCGGGTTCTGGGCGTCGTGGCCGCAGACCGGCGTTCCGGCTGGAAACCTGCTGGCCACGGCGGTGCTCGCGATCCTGGCGTCGGCGCAGTCGGACGCGACTTTCCAAGCTTGGGGCTGGCGGATTCCGTTCCTGCTGTCGGGTGTGCTGGTCGTGCTCGGCCTGTGGATCCGGCTGGCGGTTTCGGAATCGCCGGTGTTCATCGCGGCGAAAGCCGCCGCGGACGAGCGTGCGCAGGCGCCGATCGTCGACGTCTTCCGCGGACACTTCCGTGCGCTGGCGGTGACGTTCGGCGCGCGCATCGCGGAAAACGTGTCCTACTACGTGATCACCGCGTTCATCCTCGTGTACGTGACCACCGGGCTCGGCCTGCCGAAGGCGACCGGCCTGACCGCGGTGCTCGTCGCGTCGGCCGTGCACTTCGTGACGATTCCCTTGTGGGGCTTGCTTTCCGACAGGATCGGGCGGAAGCCGGTGTACCTGTTCGGCGTCGTCGGGATGGCAGCCTGGTCGTTCGGCTTCTTCTGGCTGCTCGACCTGCGCACGACCGGTTCGGTGATCGGCGCGGCGGTGATCGGCCTCGTCGTGCACGGCGCGATGTACGGGCCGCAGGCGGCGTTCTTCGCGGAACAATTCCCGACGCGGGTGCGCTACACCGGGCTTTCGGTCGGCGGCCAGCTGTCGTCCATCGCGGCCGGTGCGGTCGCGCCGTTGATCGCGGTGGCGCTGTTCGAGGCGTACCACTCGACGGTTCCGGTTTCGGTCTACGTGGTCGCGATGTGCTTGTTGTCGCTGGTCGCGCTGCTCGCCGCCCGCGAGACGCGCGGCGCGTCGCTGCACGAGACGGCGGCCGAACGGCAGGCTTCAATGACAGCATGACGGGTGTGGACCCCACTGCCGAGGCGTATCGCCGGCTGCTCGAACTGCTCGCCGCCGGAGCGAGCAGCGAGCAGTTGGCGCATGTCGCTGCCCGGGGCTTGTCCGCGGAACAGTCCGCCGCGATCGGTTCGGCGACGGAGCTGGCGTTGCGGATCCGCGAGACGCTCAGCGAGCACCGGCGGCGGGAAGCCGAGCTGACCGCGTTGTTCGACACCGCGAGCGACCTCGCCCGGCTGCGCGACCCGGACGCGGTGCTGCGATCGATCGTCCGGCGCGCCCGGACGTTGCTGGGCGTGGACGTTTCGTACCTCAGCCTCAACGACGAGGCGAACGGCGAGACGTACATCCGGGTCACGGACGGGTCGGTTTCCGCGCTGTTCCAGCAAATTGTGCTGGGAATGGGCGAGGGCCTCGGCGGTCTCGTAGCGCAGACCGCGCGCCCGTACGCGACCGCGGACTACTTCGAGGACGAGCGGTTCCGGCACACGAACCCGATCGACGCGGGCGTCCGCGAGGAGGGTTTGAAGGCGATCCTCGGCGTACCGCTGGCGATCGGCGGCAAAGTGCTGGGCGTGCTGTACGCGTCCGACCGGTCGTCGCGAGCGTTCTCGACGGCGGAGGTCGCACTGCTTTCGTCGCTGGCCGCGCACGCGGCGATCGCCTTGGACACCGCGCACCTCCTGGAAGAAACGCGCTCGGCCGCTGCGGAACTGAACGCAGCCAACGCGACGATGCGCCGGGCCGACGACGCCCACGACCGCCTCATGGACCTCGTGCTCGGTGGCGCGGATTTGCCCGCGGTGGCAGCAGAAGTGGCCGGAGTTCTGCGCGGCTCGATCGCTGTGCACGACGAGGAAGGCGGGCTGCTGGCCGGTACCTCGGTCGCTTTTGACGCTGCCGCAGTAGCTTCGTCGCACGCCAATGGCCGCGCGGTGTCTACAAAGGACGTCTGGGTTTGTGCGGTACGGGCAGGCCGGGAATTGCTCGGCAGCCTGACACTTTCCGGACGCCCCGAGCTAGCCGGGGACGACCGTCGGCTCTTTGAACGGGCCGCGGTTGTCACGGCATTGTTGTTGCTGCTGCGTCGTTCCGTGGCACAAGCCGAGGATCAAGTACGCGGCGAATTGCTGACCGACCTGCTCACCGCGCCGACCCGTAACCCAGGCTCCTTGATCGCTCGCGCACGTCGGTTGGGCGTCGATTTGTCTTCGCCGCACACGGTTTTGGTCGCGCACGCTTCGGGAATTTCTCGACGCGGGCTCGCTGCCGCCTGTGCTCGATACGGCGATCTGGTCGGCGTCCACGCGGAGCAAGTCGTCGCGCTCGCCCCGGATCATCCTGCCGCAGCACGGATCGCCGCCGAGTTGAAGTCCGTTGTGGACTGTCCGGTGACCGTCGGCGCGGCTGGCCCGGCGAGCGGTCCCGAAGCGTTGGCGCAGGCATACAATGAAGCTGTTCGATGCGTTAATACTTTGCTGGCTCTAGGCCGCGAAGGCGACGGCGCGGCGATGGCCGACCTCGGGTTCCTCGGCGTTCTGCTCGGCAGGCATTCCGACCTGTCCGGCTACGTCCACGCGACACTCGGCCCAGTCCTCGACTACGACGCTCGCCGCGGCACCGACCTTGTCGGCACGCTGCGCGCATACTACGCGGCTGGCGGGAATTTGGCGCGGGCAAAGGAAACCCTGCACGTCCACGTCAACACGGTCGCGCAGCGGATGGAACGTCTAGCGGTGCTGCTGGGCGAGGATTGGCGCGAACCGGAACGCTCGCTGGAGATCCAGCTCGCGCTGCGCGTGCATCAGCTCGGCGGTTGACGGATTCCGGCGTGGATCAGGTCGAGCATCCGGTCCAGCTGTTCAGGCCCGTCCGGCAGCGTCCGCATGCTGCACGCTCCGACCACGGTCACCACGACGTCCTGTGCGCGAACGTCCGCCCGAAGCGTCCCATCTGCCACCCCAGCGTCCATGATCAACTGGACGGCCTCAGTCAACTCCGCGCGGACCTGCGTCATGTCGACGGTGCCCGCCTCGATGATCGCGCGCAGTGTGTCGGCCATGTCGTGCTTCGTGCCCGCGTACTCGGCGAAGCGGTCCATCCACCGACGCAGCGCGCGAAGCGGCTTCTCGCTCTCAAGCAGCTTCGGCGCGCTCGCGACGACCTGCGCCAACTCGTCCCGGTAGAGCGCCTCGACCAGCGCTTCACGAGTAGGGAAGTGCCGGTAGAGCGTTCCGATGCCGACACCCGCTTCGCGCGCGACGCGCTCCAGCGTCACGGGCTCGTCGCCTTCGCCGAACGCTGTGCGGGCAGCAGTGAGCAGGCGCAGACGGTTGCGTTCAGCGTCCGCGCGCGGTTTCTTGGCGCTCGACAAAGCGGAGGGTCCTCCGGTTCTGCTACGGTGGTGATACGGAGGCGCCTCCGCATCAACTTCCACTATGCCACGGCAGGAGTCTTTCCTCATGACGGCAACCACTGCTCCAGGCGGCACCGCGAAGCTCGCCGGCCACGAGGTCGCGCGGATCGGCTACGGCGTGATGCAGCTCGGCCGCCCCGGAACCGACCGCGCTGACCAGGTAAAACTGCTGCGCGACGCGGCGAGCGCGGGCGTGAACCACCTGGACACCGCCCAGTTCTACAGCGACGGCCGCTGCAACGACCTGATCCGCGAGGCGTTCTCGCCCTATCCGGACGACCTGGTCGTCGTGACCAAGGTCGGCGCCGAGGAATCCCCGCACGGGCTCCAGCTCGCGCAACAGCCCGAGCAGCTTCGAGCGCAGGTCGAGGCCAACCTCGCCTCGCTCGGCGTCGACCAGCTCGACGTGGTCAACCTGCGCCGCGCTGACGCCGGACCCGGCCTGATCGCGGAAGGCGACCAGCTCGTCGACATCGACGACCAGCTCGCCGAACTGATTTCCCTGCGCGACGCGGGAAAGATCCGCTCGCTCGGGCTCAGCAACGTGTCCGCCGACCAGCTCCGGCACGCGCTGCCGGTTGGGATCGTCTGCGTGCAGAACTCCTACAACGTGCTCGCCCGCGCCACCGAGCCGGTCCTGGAGCTGTGCCGGGGACACGAGATCGCCTGGGTGCCGTACTTCCCGCTGGGCTCCGCGTTCGAGCTGGGCCAAGACGTGCGCGGCAATTCAGTCGTGACCGCCGTCGCGACCGAACTCGGCGTTACCCCGGCGCAGGTCGCGCTGGCCTGGCTGCTGCAGCGCTACGCGGGCACGCTCCTGATCGCGGGCACGGCGACTCCGGCACACCTCGCCGAAAACCTCGCCGCCGGCCAGGTGCAGCTGCCCGCCGAAGCGGTAGCTGCCCTGGACCGGCTCGGCTGACCTCAGAAGTTCAGCGCCGCAATTCGCTCGACGTCGGCGAGGATGTTGATCTCCGTGATCAACCCGTCGGACACGGTGAACGACAGCACCGAAACCGGCTTCCCGTCGCGCAGGGCGACAATGCCGGGGCCGCCGTTGACGGTCGCGTACTGCGACACCAGGCCGACCGGGCGGAACTGCGACGCGCTGCCCGCGACCTCGGCCGCGCCGCGCACGACCTTCGAGCCGAGCCCGCCGGTGTCGACACGCAGCAGAGCGTCCGGGTGCAGGAGCGCGACGAGCCCCTCGAAGTTGCCGCCGCGCGCTGCGGTGAGCCAGGCGTCCGCGATCTTGCGCTGCTGCGCTCGATCCGCCGGACCCGCCGGGGTCACGCCCTGCACACGGCGGCGCGCCCGGCTCGCCAGCTGCCGTACCGCGGCGGTGTTCTTGTCGAGCATCGTCGCGATCTCGTCGAACGGCACGGCGAACATGTCGTGCAGGACGAAGGCGAGCCGTTCCGCCGGGTCGAGCGCTTCCAGCACCACCAGCAGCGCGAGGCCCACCGAGTCCGCGAGGACCTCCTGCTCCGCCGGATCGACGCCGTCCCCGGTCTCCACGACCGGGTCCGGCACCCGGATGTCCAGCGGATCCTCGCGGCGGGTCGCGCGCGAGCGCAGCATGTTGAGGCATTGGCGCGACACGATCGTCGTCAGCCAGCTGCCGGTGTTGCGGACGTCCTCTCCCGAGGAGCGCGTCACCCGCAGCCAGGTCTCCTGAATGGCGTCGTCGGCCTCGGCGAACGAACCGAGCATCCGGTACGCCACCGCTCGCAACCTGGGCCGATGCTCCTCGAACTGAGCCGCCCAAAAATTCTCGTCCTGTTTTTCGTCCCGCACTGTCACATCTTCTCCTCGGGCCGGGTCCTACTGACAAGACCCGCCGAACACGGCGGACGTGACAGGAGGAGATCACCATGCAGGCACGGATGACCCACCCGATCCAGGTTCAGCCGGACGCGATGAAGGCGCTGATGGCGCTGAGCAAGGCCACGAACGACAGCACGGTCCCGGCGACCACGCACCACCTGATCCACCTGCGCGTGAGCCAGATCAACGGCTGCAGCATGTGCGTCGACATGCACGCGCGGGAGATGAAGGAGGCAGGCGAGAAGGACGAGCGGATCTGGGGCGTCGGCGCGTGGCGCGAATCGCCGTACTTCACCGACGCCGAGCGTGCCGCGCTGGACCTGGCCGAGCACGTCACCCGGCTGGCCGACCGGACGGACCCGGTCCCGGACGCGGTCTGGGACGCAGCCGCGGACATCTACGACGAGAAGGAGCTCTCGTCGCTGCTGCTGTCCATCGCGGGCATCAACGTGTGGAACCGGCTCAACGCCGCGATCCGCCAGCCGGTCGGCTCGTTCTGACGCTGGGGTACTGGGGGTACTGCCGGGGCGGCGGCAGGGGGATCCGCCGCTGCCCCCGGCAGCTTCACACGCTCGCGGGCAACTGATCCCGGATCGCCGCGACGGCGGCTCGCGGATCGTCGGCCCAGAGGTCGAGCTGGGTGATTTCGACGGTGCCCTTGCGGCCCAGATCGACCAGTCGCGGTTCGCGCAGGGCGATCGAGAGGTTGGTCGCCTGGCTGATTCCCACGGCCAGCACCCCGTCTTCGGGCACGCTGACGCTGCCGCGCGCCTTGAGCGACCGGCTCGTCTGCCGTACGGAATCGATGCTGGCCAACGGGATCCGCTGGTCGAAGAAGGACAGATACCGCACTCGCAGCCCGTCGCGGCCGACCGAGTGCGGATATTTGTAGAGAGTCGCGACGAGGGCCAGGAACCAGAGCGCGCCCAGTATTTCCAGCACCAGCAACGCGATCCGCACCGGTGCCGACTTCACCACGACCTCGACCATGACGATGTCGACCGGGTTCACCGCCAGCATCACCCAGAACATCGGGCGGATGGTGCGGCTGTAGTGGATCGCGACGCCGTCCGGCGGCACGTCGGTCTGCCTGCGGAGCACAAGCGCCAGCGCCCTGGCCAGTACCAGCACTTGTCTCTTCACGGTGCCCCCTGAGGTGTCAGTCGGCGGTACCCAGGCGCGCGGCCCACTTCTCCTCTATTCTCCCGAATTTCCAGATCGCGAACGCGGCCAACCAGGTGACGACGAACAACCCGACGATCGCGAAGCCCACGTAGTCCAGGTTCACCGAGGCGATCGCGGCGAGCGGGCCGGACGTGATGCCGAGCTTCTCGGCGAGCAGCGTGACCAGTTCGATCGTCCCGATGCCGAGCGCGACCGCCACGGAAAGCGCGGTAACCGTGAGGTTGTAATAAATCTTCCGGATCGGCCGGGAAAACGCCCAGCCGTATGCGTAGTTCATCAACACGCCGTCGGCGGCGTCGAACAGGCTCATTCCGGCGGCGAACAGGATCGGCAGCACGAGAATCGCGTACCAGGGCAAGGAAAACGCGGCCGCGCCCGCGGCGAGGACGAGCAATCCGATTTCCGTCGCGGTGTCGAAACCGAGTCCGAAAAGGACTCCCACCGGATAGATGTGCCACGGCTTCCGCACCGCTTTGGTGGCCCCGCGCAACAGCCGGTTCATCAGGCCGCGGTTGTCGAGATGGCGTTCCAGCTCCGCCTCGTCCAGTTCGCCGCGGCGCATCCGGGCGAACACGCGCGCGATCCCGACGAGCACGACCAGGTTCATGATCGCGATCAGGTACAGGAAAATCCCGGATACCGACGTGCCGATCAGGCCGGTCGTCTCGTGCAGCGCGGAGCCGCCGTCCTCCAGTTGCCCGGCGATCGCGCGGACGCCCGTCGACAGCAGCAGGCACAGCGCGAAGACGATCGTCGAATGCCCGAGGGAGAACCAGAACCCGACCGACAGCGGACGCTGCCCGTCGGCCATCAGCTTGCGCGTGGTGTTGTCGATGGCGGCGATGTGGTCGGCGTCGAACGCGTGCCGCATGCCGAGCGTGAACGCGGTGACCCCGAGGCCGATGCCGAACGTGCCGCCCGCGCCGAGCGCGTAATGCTCCGGCGCGACAACCAGTACGAGCAAACCCCAGCCGACGAGGTTGAGCAGCAGGATCACCGCCGCCATGCCGCCGATCGACCACCGGTCGCCGCGAGTGAGCCGCTGCGTCATCGCCGTCCTCTCGCTCGCCGGAAAGCCGTGAAGGGCCCCTTGCGGGAATCAGATTCCCGCAAGGGGCCCTTCACGGACAATCGGGTAAAGCTCAGCCGGCGCGCAGGTGCAGCGAGTCGAGCGCCTTGCGGACGTGCCCGCCCGCCGCGGAGAGCGCCTCGGCGGAGCGGGTGACGTCGCTGCCGGACAGCAGGTGCACGAGCGCCACCTTGAGGTCGCCGCCCGCTTCGGTGAGCGCGTCCGAGCAGTCGGCCATCGTCATGCCGGTGGCTTCCTGCAGGATCCGGATGGTGCGGCCGCGCAGCTTCGCGTTCGTCGCGCGCATGCTCACCATCAGGTTCGAGTACGTCTTGCCCAGCTTGATCATCGTCGCGCTGGAGAACGCGGTGAGGATCAGCTTCTGCGCCGTGCCCGCCTTCATCCGGGTCGAGCCCGCGATGGCCTCGGGACCGGTGGCGACGGCGATCAGGACGTCCACGCCCGCCGGTTGCGCGGCGCGCGGGTTCGCCGAGACGAGCCCGGTGTGCGCGCCGATCCGGCTGGCCTCGGCGAGTGCGCCGAGCACGTACGGGGTGCGCCCGGAGGCCGCGAGACCGAGCACGAAGTCGCCCGGCTGCACCGACAGGGCGATTTCCGCCGCGCCGGCGTCCGCGTCGTCCTCGGCGTTCTCGACGGCCTGCCGCAGCGCCTTCTCGCCGCCCGCGTGGTGGGCGACGAACCAGTCGCCAGGCACGTTGAACGTCGGCACCAGCTCAGCCGCGTCGAGTGTCGCGAGTCGGCCCGAGGTGCCCGCGCCGACGTAATGCACGCGCCCCCCGCCGCGCAGCGCATCCACGGCGTAGTCGACCGCGCGGGCCAGTTGCGGCAGCACCGCGGCCACCGCGTCCGGCACCCGGCGGTCCTCGGCGTTGATCGCGCCGAGGATCCCCATGGTGGACATCAGATCGATGTCCACCGTGCGCGGGTTTCGTTGTTCGGTAGGCGAATCGACGTGCACCGTCTGGCAGGGGACGGACATCAGATCCTCGCTTCTTGGTTCATTTGCCGGTTTCCCGCGGACGACGACGACCGTCGGGTCTGACCCCGAGCCGGTGCGAGCCGACCGCGTCCCTCGTGGCGTCCAACGCGCTGACCGACGCCTCCATGTGCCGCTGCGCGACACCGATGAAGAGGCAGTCGATCACGGTCAGCTGGGCGATCCGGCTGGCTGTCGCCCCGGACCGGAAGGTGGTTTCGCGGGCCGCCGTGGTGAGTACGTGGTCGGCGACCTCGGTGATCGGCGAGCGCGGGAAGTTGGTGACCGCGACGGTCACCGCTCCGTGCTCGCGCGCGACCCGCAGCGCCTCGACGGTGTCCGTGGTCGCGCCGGTGTGCGAGACGCCGACCGCGACGTCGCCCGGCTTCAGGACGGCGGCCGAGGTCAGCATGATGTGCGTGTCCGACCAGGAGAAGCTGACGCGGCCGATCCGGTGCAGCTTCTGCTGCAGGTCAGCGGCGACGAAAGCGCTTGCGCCCACGCCGTACACGTCGACCCGGCCTGCTTCGGCGACGAGGTCGATGACGCTCTGCAACTGGGCGACGTCGAGCTGGTCTGCGGTCTCTTCGACGGCGCGCGCGTCGGCGAAGCTGACCTTGCCGATGACGGACGCCAGGTCGTCGCCGGGGCCGATCTCGCCGCCGAGGTTGCGCGAGGTGCGCGCCTCGGTACGGGCGGTGTCCGCAGCGAGCGCGATGCGCAGCTGCGGGTAGCCGCCGACCCCGACGGCCTTGCAGAAGCGTGTAACGGTGGTCTCAGAGGTGTTCGCGGCGAGCGCGACCTCGGTGATGCTGCGGCGCGCGACAGCGGCCGGGTCTTCCAGGACAACCTTCGCGACCCGCTGCTCGGCCCGGGCGAGTCCGGGCAGCAGCGAGCGAATGCGGACCAGGGGGCTCGCATCCGCGTCGCGCGCCGTCGCCTGACCTGCGAGGTGCTCGGAGGGTGCGCTGCTGATTACGGATCCCGCATCATCCGCCGTCGGAAAGTTACTAACCGTTGGCATTTGCGACAAGGCTACCCACATCCTTCGGCAGAACCACAACCCGTCCGTGTCTGCGGACTTCGGTTTGCGATTAATCGTTGTCAAGAAAGTCGCCAACCGAGTCCACGGCGTTAACGACCTCAAGCTAACGACTTGGCAACTAAGTGTGTCTAGCGAAGGAGTCTTGTTCCACTGAGTGGGGACACGAAGGTGGCAATGCGCGGCGGGGTGCCTACCGAGCGCTCAATTTCCAGCCCGAAGAGGCCAGCTCCGAGGGGTTTCGCTCACCATCGAGAACGACGTGGCCGCGTTGGGTGACTTTCACACTATCGAGGGAAACTCCCCGTCCCGTGTAATTCGGATCGGTGCTGTAACGCCACCGGAGCGAGGTAGCCGAGGACGCGGGCACCTCCGCGGACACCCGCCACCAGGAGCGGTGCCCGTGTCCGCCGAGTGCGGACGTCTCGTCATCGGGTGCACCCGGGCCACGGGCCTGAAGCGGAACAGGTTGCCAATTAACCCCGTCGGTGCTCGATTCGAGCTGCAACGGGTCGCTCGGGCCCTCGGTGTCGACGAAAGCGGCGAAGGACACGCGCAGTGGCGCACCCGCTGGAAGCGGTTGTGTGCTGAGCGTAGCGACGCCGTTGTTTCCCAGGCTTGCGTACCAGGCGTCGGGGCCCGCGACCGGCCGCACGGCCATCGCCTTCGCGAGCGAGGTCGCCCAGACCTGGCGGGCGGTGTTGATGGAACCCCAGGTGCGCGTGGGGTGCACGCGGTTGGTGAGCAGCAACGCGAACGACCGCGATTCCGGATCGATGACCAGCGTGGTGCCGGTGAAGCCGGTGTGGCCCGCGCTGATCGGCGACGCCAGCGCGCCCATGTACCAGGGCTGGTCCAGTTCGAAGCCGAGGCCGTGCTCGTCGCCGGGGAAGCGCTGGTTGTAATTCGTCAGCATCTTCGTGACGGTGTCCGGCCGCAGGATCCGGTGCCCGCGGTAGCTGCCGCCGTTGAGGATGGCCTGGGAGAGCAGGGCCATGTCGCCGGCCGTGGAGAACACGCCCGCGTGCCCCGCGACGCCGCCGAGCGACCAGGCGTTCTCGTCGTGCACCTGTCCGCGCACCAGCCCGCGCGGCGGGGTCGTCTCGTACTCGGTCGCGGCGATGCGGGAGAGCTTCGACGCGGGCGGGTTGTACCCGGTGTCGACCATGCCGAGCGGCGCGGTGATGCGATCGTGCACCACCTGGTCCAACGGCTTGCCGGACAGCTTCTCGATCAGGAAGCCGAGCGTGAGCATGTTGAGGTCGGAGTACAAGTACGTGCTGCCCGGCGCGTTCTTGAGCGGGCTGTCGAGCACCGCCTTGCGCCGCGACGGGATGTCCGGATAGCCCTGCCAGAGCGACGGAGACGGATCGGCGTCGAACCCGGAGGTGTGCGTGAGCAGCTGCAGCACGGTGACGTCCTGCTTGCCGTTGACGCCGAACTCCGGCAGATAACGCACGACCGGCGCGTTGACGTCCAGCTTGCCCTGTTCGGTCAGCTGCAGCGCGGCGATCGAGGTGAAGAGCTTCGAGATCGACGCCATGTCGAAAATGGTGTCGTCACGCATCGGGACCTGCTGGTCCGGCGGCAGCTCGGTGCCCTTGGCGTCGGCGTACCGGAGCGCGCCGCCGACGGCGTAACGGTCCACGACCACGCCGTCGTGCGCGAGCAGGCCGACCGCGCCGGAGAAGTGCGGATGCCCGCTCGCGTCCGGCTGCGTCCAGCTCTTCAGGAACTGTTCCGCGTCGCGGATCGGCTGCGGATCGAGGTTGACCTCGCTCGGACTGCCGTCGCGCAGCTTCGTGCTCGCCGGTGCGAACCCGTGCTGCGGACGGTCGAAACGCCCGGCGAAGCCGCCGTGCCGGTTGTCGATCGTGGCTGCTCCCGCGGTCGTCGTGGCCGCGACCAGTACGGCCAATGTCGCGACGAGCACTTTCCTAGCACGCATGACCGCTCTCCTCAGCGATAGATCAGGTGGGGGCGGCGGCTGCGGGCGAAGTCGGCGAGTTCGGCGCGCCACGCGCCGGTGATCTCGTCCACCCCGGCGCCGGCGTCGACCATGGTGCGCAGCCGGTCGGACCCGGACAGCTTGTCGATCATGTGGTCCGGCCGCCAGCCGAACTTGTCGGGCGCGACGCGCTTGGCCGTCACGAACATCGAAACGGTGGTGCTGATGGCGTCGAAGGCCCGCGGATCAGTGACGGTGACCTGTACGCCGCCGCAGGGCTCGTTCACGAACTTGCCGAAGGTGGGCACGAAGTAGATCTCTCGGAACGCCGCGCCCGGCAGGCGGAGCTTCTCGAGCTCTTCGCGCCAACGCCAGTCGAGGCCGGGCGCGCCGATGATCTCGAACGGTCGGGTCGTGCCGCGTCCTTCGGAGAACACAGTGCCCTCGAACATGCCTGTGCCCGGGTACACGAGCGCTGTGTCCGGCGTTGGCATGTTCGGGCTCGGCAGGACCCAACGCAGACCGCTGTCAGCGAAGAAACTGTCGCGTCGCCACCTGCGTACCTGGACGACTTCGAGCTTCGCCAGCTTCACGTCTTCGCCTGGAAGGAACTCAGCGGCAAAGAACCGTGCTAGCTCGCCGACGGTCATGCCGTGCTGCTGTGCGATCGGCTTCAGCCCGACACCGGACGAGAACTTCGGGTCGAGCACTGGGCCGGACAGCCGCCCGCCGATGGGGTTTGGCCGGTCCAGGACAACGAAGGCCGCGTTGACCTTCGCCGCGGCGACCATCGCCGTGTACAGCGACCAGATATAGGTGTAGAAGCGCGCGCCGACGTCAGCGATGTCGAAGACGACAGTGTCCACTCCGGCCTTCTGGAACAGCGAAGCGAGCTTCGCCGCGTTCGCGCCGTACGCGTCGTACACGGGGATACCGGTGCGCGGGTCGGTGTAATCGCCTTCGGAGCCACCGGCTTGCGCGCTGCCGCGGAAGCCGTGCTCGGGCCCGAAGGCCGCGACGGGACGTACGCCCGCCGCGACCATCGAGTCGACGATGTGGTCGCCGTTGGCGAGCACGCCCGTCGGATTGGACAGCACGCCGAGCTTGCGTCCGGCGAGCGGACGCCAGCCCTGCGCGGCGAACTGTTCAGCACCGGTGAGCACCCGGTGTTGCAATTCGGCTTGCGGTGCTTCGGGTGCCGCTTGTGCTGCCGTTGAGCCGCTCGCCAGTACGGGGACGGCGAGCGCCGGCACGGCCAGGAAATTCCTGCGGTTGAGAGTCACCAGGTCAGCCCGTGTCCGAAGGGGTACTTGACGGTGTGCACGTCCGCCCCGGCCGGGACGTCGACCGGCAGCTTCCCGCTGGGCTTCGTCTCGCCGAGCACGACCTTCGCCAACGCTTCGAGCGACGGCGTGATGTACCCGTAGGTGGCGAGCCAGGTCGGCACCGGGTTCGCGTAACCGGCGTCGTACGGAATCTGCGCGGCGACCGCGACCACCGGCTTGCCGGTGTCCATCAACGCCTGAAGCAGCTTGCCCTGCAACGGGAATCCGCCGAGGTTGTTGGTCAGCACCACGACGACGTCGTTCTGCTTCGCGGCTGCCGCGGCCTCGGCGATCTGCGCGTCGGTCGGGGTTTGCCCGGTCGCGAGCGCGGTCGCCTTCGTGCCGTGCGCGGTGAAGCGATCGGCAAGCGTTTGCGTCGTGGTCGCGCCCCAGCCGGTGACCAGCACCGACGACGGCTTCTGCTTGAGCGGCAGCACCCCGGCGTCGTTGGCGATCGCGGTGATCGAACGGTCGGCGATGCCCTGCGCGGCAGCCAGGTGTTCCGGCGTGCCGACCTTCTTCATGACCTGCGCAGGGTTGTTGAACGGCGAGAACAGGATTCCGCGCTTCAGCTTGAGCTTAAGCACCCGCAGCACGCTCTGGTCGATCCGCTGCATCGGCAGGTCGCCGGACTTCACCGCGGCGAGCACGGCGTTGACCGCGACGTCCAGGTGCACCGGCATGAGCAGCTGGTCCACGCCCGCTTTCAAGGCGAGGACCGGGATTTCGGCGTCGCTGTGCAGCTCCCGCACGCCCTGCATCTCGAGCGAATCGGTGATCACTACGCCGTTGTAGCCGAGTTCGCCGCGCAGCTTGCCGGTGATGATCGGCTTCGACAGCGTCGCGGGCTCACCGGACGGGTCGAGGCTCGGGAACTGGATGTGCGCGCTCATGATCGAGTCGATGCCAGCGGCGATCGCGGCCTTGAACGGCGGCACGTCGATCGCGCGCCAGTCCGCCTCGGAGCGGTTGATCTTCGGCAACCCCGTGTGACTGTCGGTGGCCGCGTCGCCGTGGCCGGGGAAGTGCTTCGCGGTGGACGAGACGGTCTGGCTCGCCGGCCCCGAGTTCTGGTAGCCCTTGACCTCCGCGGTCACGAAACTGCTGGCCAGGTCCGGTCGTCCGGAGAACGACCGGACGCCGATGACCGGGTTGGCCGGGTTGGAGTTGACGTCCGCGTCCGGCGCGTAGTCCTGGTTGATCCCGACCGCGCGCAGCTCGTGGCCCAGGATCGTGGCGGCCGTGGTCGCGCTGCCGGTGTCGCGTCCGGCGGCGATAGCCATCGAGTTGGGGAACTCGGTGGCGGGCGCGCCCATCCGCGTGACCGTGCCGCCCTCCTGGTCGGTGCCGATCTGCAGCGGGATGTGCGCGCCGCTGGCGATGGCCGCGCGCTGCAGGCCGTTGGACAGCTTCGCGACCTGCGTGGGGTCGTCGAAGTTGTCGCGGCTCGAGTTGTTGAAGTAGATAACGCCACCGAGGTGGTACTTCTGCACGGCTTGCGCGGCGGTGTCGACGCCGAAGTCGGTCTGGTTCTTCGGGTTGACCTCGTCCGCGGACTTGCCGTTCACCCACGTGACGAACAGCTGCCCCACTTTTTCTTCCAGGCTCATGCCGCGCAGCGCCTGTGCGGCCGCGGCGTCGAGCTGCGCGCCCGTTTCTTGCGGTGTCTGCTGCGGTTGTTTCGGCGCCGCGAACGCCGAGGAACTCAACCCCCCGACGGCGAGCACCCCCGCAAGGGGAACGGCGAACACCTGCATCCTCCGCGTGCGCGCGAGTCGGTTCGTCACGAATTGCCTCCCAGTGTCGCGTGCTGCCGCGGGTGCGGACGCGAGTCGTGAAGCGTCCACCGGGCAGCACCGGTATCGGGAAGCTACTCACCGCGATACGGGGTTGTCCATCGGCCGAGCGCAGGAACGAGAGGGTTCACCTGGGAGGACGGCGTGCGCGCGGATTTCATCGAGCCTTGCTCGGTCCTGCCGCGCGGGGCCGTGGATGACGCCGCCGTGGACATAACACTGGCGGCGCCCGTCAGCCGAGGCCAACGGGCGCCGCCAGTCAGCGCGAACATCTCGGGCGACCAAGCGTGCAACTCTGGTCGTACCTTCATGGACTCGGCGTCCGGCGTCCCGGTACGCAGTCCCTAGACGACGAGCCTCCCGCGGCGTGCTGCGCGTGGGTACCCGGAGTCCGCGCACGGAGGTTGCCCGGGGTGACAGAGGCTTCTCTTCTACCTCTGTCCTGGCCGAATCAACGTCCGCACCTACTTTCTACGCCGTGAGCGCGGTCACTTCAAGTGCGCGTACGGGTGCACCGGTACAGAGGCTCGATCCGGTGACAACACCACCCTCAGCAACGGACCTAGCTGCGGAAACCGCAGGATTGGTACCGCCGTGCGGGTGCTCAGTCGCCGGTGCCGCGGGACCGGCGGCGCCGGCTCAGGCTGTACCAGGTCGCGCCCGCCGCCACGGCTCCCACGCCGAGCGCGACCATCCCCGCGGACTTCGCCGGGATCCGGGTGCGCAGCGACATCGGCCGCTCGAACGCGAGAACCGGCCAGCCGTGTTCGTCCGCGGTGCGGCGCAGCAGCTTGTCCGGGTTCACCGCGTGCGGGTGGCCCACCACCTCCAGCAGGGGGATGTCGGTGCTGGAATCGGTGTAGGCGAAGCAGTCCGCGAGGTCGTAGCCGTGCGTGGCGGCTTGCTGCTTCGCGGCGACGGCTTTGTTCTCGCCGTAGCAATAGAAATCGACCTCGCCGGAGTAGCGGCCGTCGACGATCTCCATGCGAGTGGCGACGCAGCGGGTCGCGCCGAGCATCTCCGCGACCGGAGCGGCGACCTCCTCGCCGGTCGCGGACAGCACGATCACGTCGTGCCCGTCGGCGAGGTGCTGTGCGATGAGGTCGGTCGCTTCTACGTAAACGAGCGGATCGACTACGTCGTGCAAGGTTTCGCGCACGATCGCGGAAACCTGTGCGACATCCCAGCCCGCGCACAACGCGGAAACCTCGGCGCGCATCCGCTCGGTCTTGTCCGCGTCCGCGCCGGCGAGCGAGAAAACCAGTTGCGCGTAAGCACTTCGCAGCGCCGCGCGGCGGTTGATCAGTCCTTCGCGCAGCAACGGCTTGCTGAACGCGAGCGCGCTGGAAGACGCGATGATCGTCTTGTCGAGATCGAAGAAGGCGGCTACGCGCCGGGGTGCTTCTTCGCTGCGGGGTTCGGCCACGTGATCAGGATAGGCGTACCGGGCCGCGTTGTTGGCAGCACACCGGTCGTGGCGACGGCCGGAAAATCGATGACATCGGCTCGCTTGCGGCCTCGGGTGCCGTTATCGAATCGTATGTGTCACTCACACAGCCAACTCATAGCTAACGGAGTTACAGTGAACGGACCCGGTCTTGAACCGGGCTGGTTCAGTCCGACCCCCCGGGGCTGAACCCCTGGCGGCCCTCGTCCCTCCCCCCTGGCGAGGGCCGCCTTCTATTCTCCTCCGTTTTCCCCATCGGCGAACAATTTTCAGGTCTGCCCCGAAAACGTTGTGCCGCCGGTGTTTGCCGCCCTGACCTGGGCGGTCTCGGTCGTTCGCCGCGCGCCTTACGGGCAAGATCAATTAACCGCGCGCTTACCTTTCCGGTGTTTTCTCCGGCCGTGGCACCCCTTACTCGGCCCGGCGCGGCAAATTTACTTCTTTCCTCTTGATTTTCCGGAGTTTCTCCGCAGCAATCGTTTTCTCGTCCGAATGCGCGGAGCCGTGCATTGTCCTGTGCGGGCCGACAGTCCGCGGCGCTGGATCGATTTCGCACCCCGAGTTGTCCACAACCCCCGGGTTATCCACATGACGGAAAAACGGGCATTGCCGTGCCGTCTGGCGGTGAGCCACGGTGGAAGTCCGGCCCGCGAAACCCAGGGGAGGGGCACATGGCCACCGCACATCCGCTCGTCGTCTCCGGCGAAGGCACCGTGTTCGAAGAGATCCGCCGCGTCGCCGCAGTAGTCGGCTGCGAGTTCGACCACGCGCCAGATCTAGCTGCCGCACGCGGACGATGGACGCGAGCTCCGCTCGTGGTGCTAGACGAGGACATTTCGGTCGACGGCCCGCCAATGCCGGCACGCGACAGCGTCGTGCTGGTCTGCAAAGGCGCACCCGGCCTGGATACCTGGCGCCGTGCAGCCGCCCTAGGCGCGCGCCGGGTTTTCAGCCTGCCCGACGACGAAGCAGGCTTGACCGGCGCGTTCGCCGACGTCACCGACGAGCCGGCCGAATCCCCAGGCCCAGTAATCGCTTTCGTCGGCGGCCGAGGCGGTTCCGGCACCTCGGTACTGGCTGCCGCAGTCGCCGTCGAAGCCGCCCGCACCGACTCCGCGCTATTAGTCGACTGCGACCCGTTAGGCGGCGGATTGGATCTCCCGCTGGGCTTGGAACACACGAAAGGCCTGCGCTGGCCCGAAGTTCGGCTGTCCGGCCGAGTGTCTGTTCCTTCCCTGATCGCTTCACTTCCCAGCCGCGGCAAGCTCCCCGTGCTGTCCTGCGGCCGTTCCGGCGACGGCCCGACGCCTCGCGCCTTATCCGCGGTGGTCGCCGCAGGCAGTCGGGCCGGCCGCACCGTCGTCTGCGATTTGCCCCGCCATTTCGACGAGGGCACACTTGCCGTCGCCTCCACCGCTGACCTGGTCGTGCTAGTCGTTCCCGTCGAGTTCCGTGCCTGTATGGCAGCGAAACAAGTCCTGGCCCGCCTCCGCCCGCATACCGAGCGTTTCGCAGTCGTCGCAAGTGGACACCGCATCGACGGCGTCGCGGCTTCGCAAACCGCAGGCATGCTGGGCCCGCCGTTGATCGCTGACGTGGCCCCGGAACGCCGAGTAGCCGCCACCTTGGAATCCGGCGAGTTCGACCTGCCTCCGAAGGGCGCGTTGGCCACCGCCGCTCGCGCCGTACTGGCGAACCTCCGTCCCCTCGCGACCGCCGAGGCCGCATAAATGACCACCGACCTAGTAGAACGAGTCCGTCACCGCTTGGCTGGCGAGAGCCGCGGTACCGACCCGATCGCCCTAGCCGAAGCCGTCCGCGCCGAAGCCGGCGGTGCCCTAAGCCACGACGCAGTACTAGCCGCCGTCCGCCAGGCCCGAGACGAGTTCGTAGGCGCAGGCCCGCTAGCCCCATTGCTGGAGGACGACACCATCACCGACGTCCTAGTCACCGCCCCTGACCAGGTCTGGACCGACAGCCCCACAGGCCTCACCCGCACGACCGTCCGCTTCCCCAACGAGGACGCCGTCCGCCGCCTAGCGCAACGCCTGGCTCTAGCCGCAGGCCGCCGCCTGGACGACGCCCAGCCCTACGTCGACGGCTGGCTCCCCGCCCGCCAAGGCCGAATCCGCGTCCACGCCGTCCTGCCACCCATCGCCGCGAACGGCACCTGCCTGTCCCTACGCGTTCTACGCCCGGTGACGCACGACCTAGCCACACTCCAAGCCCACGGCTCCATCGACCCAACCGCCCTGAACATCCTCGAAGCAATCCTCAAACACCGCCTAGCCTTCCTGATCACCGGCGGCACCGGTGCCGGGAAGACGACGCTCCTGAGCGCCCTGCTCAGTGCGGTAGCGCCAACGGAACGAATCGTCTGCGTAGAAGACGCCGGAGAACTACGCCCGACCCACCCACAGTTCGTAAGCCTCGTCGCCAGACCAGCGAACGTAGAAGGTGCCGGTGCCATTGAACTCCCAGAGCTGGTCCGCCAGGCCTTGCGCATGCGCCCAGACCGCCTGATCGTCGGCGAAGTCCGCGGCGCAGAAGTGTGCTCCCTGCTGAACGCCATGAACACCGGCCACGACGGCGGTGCCTGCACCCTGCACGCGAACTCCCCCGCAGAGGTGCCGGCCCGTCTGGAAGCCTTGGCAGCCCTAGGCGGATTGCCGAGAGATGCGCTGCACAGCCAACTAGCCGCAGCAGTCCGCGTAATCCTCCACATGCGCCGAACAACCACCGGCCGCCGCCTGACGGAAGTCGCAGTACTCCAGCGATACCACGGAGAAGTAAAAACCCACCCCATCTGGCGCGACGGCCACTGGACCAACCGTCGCTCCCTCTTTACTGCCCTGACAACCCCGGAACCCGCCCCTGACTAGCCTCCCGCCGCGCTCGCTCCGGCTTGCCCCGCGCAGCCGCTCGCATGTCGGCTCGCACCCAATGGACCTCGCGCCGACCCCGGTGCGGGCGCACCCTCCTTCCGCTTCCCATCGACCTGGTGCGGCTGCCGGACCATGCGCACTTTCCTGCGGCTCCCCAACATGCCTGGTGCCGCCCCCAGCCCATGCACCCTCCCCAACAGCATCTCGCCGCTCTCAAAACACGCGCACCTTCCTCGCCCCGCCGTTCCCCAACCCGCCCCCGCAGCCATGCATCCCGCGTGAACTGCACTCAACCGCCCCAGCATCGAGGTGACCCCGTTGATCTCCGCATGGCCGTTCCTCTGCGCAGGCACCGGAATCCTGTGCTGGCCCACCACCCCCAACCGCCTCCTCCCGGCACCCCGCCGCCACTTCCGCCTCCCCGTCCCGCCCCGGCAGGCCCTCTGGCTGGCCCCAGCCGTCGTCGCCGCGGCGCTGGCCGGAGTCGGCGCCGCGATATCCACCGCCCTGCTCACGCTCGCCGTCCGTCAGGAATGGCGCAGCAGAAGGGAAACCGCCGAAACCCTGACCCGTGCCGAACGCGCCGCGACCGTCCTCCGCACGATGGTTTCCGAACTCCGCGCCGGCGCCCACCCGGTCACGGCCGCCGAAGCAGCTGCAGACGCCGTCCCCGAACTAGCCGGAGAACTCCACAACCTCTCCACCGCTGCCCGCCTGGACGGAGCCCTGGAATCGCCTGCGCTCCCCGCCGTCGCCCAATCCTGGAACCTCGCCCGCCGCCACGGCCTGCCCATCGCCGACGCCCTCGAAGCCGCCCGCCGAGACGTCGACGCCGAAATCGCCTTCACGCGCCGCTTGCGCGCAAAAATGGCCGGTCCACGCATGAGCGCGATAGTGCTGACCGTGCTACCCGTCGGCTGCCTGGCGGTGGGCCAGCTCATCGGAGCCAACCCACTGGCCGTCCTCACCGAAACCCTTATCGGACAAGCATTCCTGGTCGCGGGCGCGGCCCTGCTATGGGCAGGAACAGCCTGGTCCAGGGTCCTCACCAACCGCAGGCCCACCCCATGACCGCCCTGAGCCTCGCTCTCGCCGCCATCGCACTACTGCTCTGGCCAGAAAGCGCCCCGCCCCGACACCTAGCCCGGCCCCAAGGCCCACCCCGCACCCCGCGGCCAGAGGTCTGGCACCCCGCCGCGGCAATCGTCGTAGGTGTCTCCGCAACCATCCTCACCGGAATCCCAGCAGGACTAGCCGCCTGCGCAGGCTCATGGTGGCTCCTACGCCGATCCCGCCACCCCAAAAACCCAGACGACGTCCTCGAACGACTCCGTTCCGCGTCAGTACTGGACATGCTCGCCGCCTGCCTGCGCGCCGGAATGCCAGTCCCGACCGCACTGGAAGCCGTAGCGCCCGGCGCACCACCGGGCACCGAAACCGCCCTGCACGCAACAGCAAACCTGCTAGCCCTTGGCGCGGACCCGGCTCCCGCCTGGACCCCCCTCCGAGCCCGCCCGGGCTTCGCCGAGTTAGCAGTCGCAGCCACCAGAACCGCGCGGTCCGGGGCGGCCCTCGCCTCGACCGCGGACGACCTGGCCCATCGCATCCGCGACGGACTGGGCGTCGAGGCCGAAGAACGCGCCGAACGCGCCGGAGTCGCCCTGGCCTTGCCGGTCGGGCTGTGCTTCCTGCCCGCGTTCTTCGCCCTCGGCGTGCTGCCGGTAGTGCTCGGCCTGGCCGGGCGAATCGGCGGCCTGCTGTGAACCCATCCACGACAGAAAGGGAATCCGACCATGTGGTTCTTGCCCGGAGACGAGGGCACCACCACCGCCGAATACGCCATCGGCACGGTAGCCGCGGCCGCGTTCGCCGTGGCGCTCTACGTGCTGCTCAGCGGAGACTCGGTCTCCGCGACGTTGGCCGGCCTGGTGCAAAAAGCGCTGACGGTGGCCACCTGATGGCCAGCCGTCGCCGGGACGGCGGATTCGTCACGGTAGAAGCCGCCCTGTCCTTGGGCGCGCTGACCGCCGTGCTGGCGATCCTGCTCGCGGGCACCAGCGCGATCGCCGGACACCTCCGCTGCCTGGATGCGGCCCGCGAAGCCGCCCGTCTGACCGCAGCCGGGCAGCCAGGCGCCGCCGACGCAGTGGTCCAAACCATTGCCCCGCACGGCGCACACCTCACCATCCACCGCACCGGCGACGGCCTCACCGCCGAAGTAACCACCGACGCCCTGTCCGCCCTCCACCTGAGCGCAACCGCCTACGCCATCCTCGAACCAGGCCCATCCTCATGACTGAAAAACAGCCACCCGACGCCGGCCTAGCCACGATCTGGACGGCACTGGCTGCCGCAACCCTGGTTTCCGTGACAGTCCTGGTGTGGTGGCTAGCCGCGGCCATCACCGCCCGTCACCGCACCGAAGCCGCCGCCGACCTGGGCGCACTGGCCGCGGCAGCCCACGCCGCCGCCGGACCGACCATCGCCTGCGCCCGAGCCAAGGAGGTCGCCGACCACGAACGCGCAGTCCTCACCAGTTGCCGCTGGCACGACCGCGACGCCTTCATCGAAGTCCGCGCGGTGACCACCCCCGTCCCCGGCCTGCCAGCCCCCACCGCAAAATCCCGCGCCGGTCCGGTAGACCTGCCTCCCTGACGGAGCCACCCCGATCGGCGCTGGTCCCGGTAGCCACGCTCAGCGGCTGCGACGCGCGGCCCCGGCAGGTAGTCATGCTCCGCGACTGGACCGGTGCTGGCCCGTTGGCGGTGGTGAGAGGCGGCGAGTTCCGGTCCGGTAGCCGTGCTCCGCAGCTGGCCGCAGATTCCTCGCGCGGCCACCGCTGCTGGCCGGGTAGCCCTATTCAGGTGCAGCGGGAGCCCGGTCCCAGCGACTGGCCGCTGGTTCCTTGCACCCGGCCCCGGCGTTCTTCTGCGACCCCGAGTGCTCCCCGGCCGCTGGGAGTACCTCGGCTAGCCGGATCCGCCTCCGCCTAGGCCGCTAGTTCGTCTGCCGGAGCCCCGCGCGCAACCGCCGGTCCGCGCCAAGAACCGAAGTCGCCCGACCCGACCGAAGGGAGTTGCAACCTGCCAACCGCCCCCGTACACCCCGCTCGCCCCGTCGCCGAGGGCCGCCGTCAGCGGTGTTCTGGTCACCCGCCGGAACCGCTCGTCGGCGACGGGCCGGACCGGTGACCAGTCCCCGGAACCCCCGGTTCGCCCGGACCTGTCCGGCACCGACGACGAGTGGCGAAGAACACGAGCAGCGGTCGCTGGCGCACGCCGAACGGTCAAATCCCCAGGTCAGCGGGTAGTCCGCCGGTATGCCTCAGTACGCGTGCGAAAGGGCGGGAAAGTGTCGAATCCTGTGGTAGGCCCGTTCTCGCGGGCCGGGCGGCGGGGTCAGCGGCCGGTGATCGGCACCTTGTTATCGGCCGGACAGTGGGCTACTGGGCGTTCATCGCTCGGTAACGGCCGGTTGTCGCGTGGAGTCTTCCCCGCAATGTGCAACTTGCCGTTTAGTGAGACGTGCGCCACCACGGCCCCGACCCGGACGGCGCGAAAACCGGACCTCGAAGGCAGGAAAGCAATGTTGGACGCGAATTGGCCGGACAGCTGGCGGAACGCCTTCCGCATCGAACTGCGTGCGGAGGCGATCGGCCTCGCCTGGCGCGGCTGGCCGGTGCTTCCGGGGGCGACCCCGGAGCCGATCACCGCGGAGGGGGACGACCTGACCTGGCGTCGGCCGGTGCCGGTGCGCGACGACTGGCGTGAGCTGGTCGGTTCGCACGCCCACGAGGTCGCCAGCTGGTTCAGCGACCGCACGCACAGCCTGCTCGTGGCGACCGGCACCGTGCTCGACGCGGTCGAGGTGGACCAGGAACTGGGCAAGCGCGCCGCTCGGCTGCTGCGTTCCATCGGGCACCCGGCCCCGATCGTCGCGATGCCGAACGGCCGGTGGCTGTTCCTCACCTTGCCCTCCGAGCACCTGCCCGCCGAACTCGCCGAGCAGATTTCCGTGCAGTGGCACGGCAAGGACAGCTACATCCCGCTGCCGCCGTCGCCGTTCCAGCACGGTGTCGTGCACTGGCGCGTGAAGCCCGAGGTGTGCGGCTGGCAGCTGCCGCCCGCCGCCGAGGTGCAGGACGTGCTGGTCCGCGCCCTCGCCGACGAGCACGCCTCGATGCTGGTCGAGAGCGCCGCCGCCTGATTTCCGGTTCCATCCCGGCAGGCAGCACGCGACAACCGAAGAAAGTTTTCACGCTCCACCGTGGCCGCACTGTTCCCCGTGCTGACGCAACGCCCCGAGCACGGCTCCCAGTACGGCCACCGCCCCTGCCTTGTCCAGCGGATCGTTGCCGTTCCCGCACTTCGGCGACTGGACGCAGGACGGGCAGCCCGTCGGGCACTCGCAGGAGACGATCGCCTCCCGCGTAGCGGCCAGCCACGGGACAATCGCGGCATAACCGCGGTCGGCAAACCCCGCACCCCCGGGATGCCCATCGTGCACGAACACCGTCGCCTCCCCGGTGTCCTCGTGCCACGCGGTAGACACCCCGCCGATGTCCCAGCGGTCGCACGTAGCGAACAGCGGTAGCAGGCCGATCGCCGCGTGCTCGGCGGCATGCAGGGCACCGGGGACGCGCGCCGGAAGCAATCCGGCGCCCCCCGGTGCTCTGCCAGCACCCCCGGTCCCCACCGGTCCCACCGCAACACCGATCTCGACCCCGGCAGCGGGCCCCCGCCCAGCCGCCGGATCGCCCGAAACTTCGCCGGTTACCCCGACAACCGACGAGGCACCCCCGGTCCCCACCGGTTTTCCAGCCGCACGACGGGCCGCTGCCCCCGCAGCGGTCCCGCCGATTCCCCCGGCGGTTGGTGACGCACTCTCGGTCCCCGCCGGTTCGCCCGTCGCATGGCTGGTCGCTGGTCCCGCAGCGGCTTCGTCGATTGCCCCGGCGGTTGGCGATGCACTCTCGGTCCCCGCCGGTTCGCCCGTCGCATGGCTGGTCGCTGCCCCCGCAGCGGCCCCGGAGACCGGCGATGCACTCCCCGTTTCCGCCGGTTCTCCGGCCGGATGACTAGCCGCTGACCCGACAGTCGTCCCGCCGGTCCCCCCGGCGGTTGGCGATGCACTCTCGGTCCCCGCCGGTTCTCCGACTGGCCCGCCGCTCGCCGACACCGCACCCGCGCGGCCGGACTTCCCGGCGGCTGGCGATGCGCCCTCTAACTCCGCCGCTCCGCCAACCTCCCGGCTCGCTGCCGACCCCGCAGCAGTTCCGTCCTCCTTCTCAGCTGGCGAGGTGCTTCCAGGCAAGCCTGGCCCATCGACCACCGCCCTGTTCGTTGACCCAGCAGCGGCTTCGCCGACACCACACCCAGCCGGAGACTCCAGCAGCTCACCCGAAACCGTGTACCAAACCGCTCTCGTGTGGAGGCTCTGTTCTGGCAGGTCGAGCGGCGTGTGGTCCAGCACCTCGCCCGACGGCCGCCTCCGCAGGTACCCCACCACCTGCGACGTCACCGCGACCTCGCCCAGGCACACCGTCACTCCGCCGTGGCGGCATTGTTCTTCTGTCGACAGCACCGAGATGTCCACGATCTCGCGCGGCGAAGTCGTCCAGTCCGGGTCCTCCGCGTGCACTAGCGCCAGACCCGTCTCCAGGTCCAGCTCATCGACGACATACGACGACCCCTGATGCAAATACACCGCACCCGGATGGACGGAGTAGCAAGCCGAACCGGGGTCGACGGTGCCCAGCATTCGGCCGGAGTCCGCTTCCACCACCGCGATTTGGTCGCCGCCTGAGCCGCGGATGCCGACTTCTCCGTGTGGGCGGTCGCGCGAAGTCCAGTACCAGCCGCTGGAACGGCGGCGCAGCAACTTCTCTTCGGCCAGATCCGCCAGCACTGCGCGGGCCGCCTCGCCGCCGAATGTTTCCAGCTCGGGTTCGGTGAGCGGCAGCTCCGCGACGGCGCAGGCGAGTTGCGGTCCTAGCACGTACGGGTTTGTGGGGTCCAGGACGGCGGTTTCGACGGGGCGTTCCAGCAACGCGGCCGGATGGTGCACGAGATAGGTGTCGAGCGGATCGTCTCGGGCGACGAACACCACGAGCGCCTCATCGCCCGAACGTCCGGCGCGGCCGGATTGTTGCCAGAACGACGCGAGAGTGCCGGGGTAACCAGCCAGAACCACGGCATCCAGGCCCGCGATGTCGACGCCCAGTTCCAAGGCGTTCGTGGTTGCGACACCTAACAGGCGGCCAGAGAGCAGAGCTTGCTCCAGAGCACGACGCTCTTCAGGGAGATAGCCGGACCGGTACGCGGCAACGGTATCCGCCAGCCGAGGGTCCACTTCGGACAGGAGGCGGCGTGCTCCCAGAGCGGTCAGCTCAGCACCGCGGCGCGAGCGGACGAAAGCCAGGGATCGAGCGCCTTCGACGACCAGTTCGGTGAGAATTCGCGCGGTCTCGACGCCGGCCGGACGGCGGACGGGTGCGCCGTTCTCGCCAGTCAGTTCGTCCAGCAACGGCGGCTCCCACAATGCGACCGTGCGCGCCCCGCGCGGCGAAGCGTCGTCGGTGACCGCGGAACACTCCACGCCGGTGAGCCGCGTGGCGAAGGAGGCTGGCGAAGCAGTGGTCGCCGAAGCCAGCACGAACACCGGGGAAGCGCCGTAGTGCTCCGCCACTCGGCGCAGGCGGCGCAGCAGCAGCGCGACGTGCGAGCCGAAGACGCCGCGATAGCTGTGGCATTCGTCGACCACGACGTACCGCAACCGGCGGAAGAACTGCGTCCATCGGGAGTGCGCCGAAAGGATGCCGCGGTGCAGCATGTCGGGGTTGCTGAACACCCAGTTCGCGTGCGCGCGGACCCAGTCGCGCTCTGTCATCGGGGTGTCCCCGTCGAACGCCGCCGCGCGTACGCCCGGGACGTCCAAAGAGGACACCGCGCGCAGCTGATCAGCGCCGAGCGCCTTCGTCGGCGAGAGGTACAGCGCGGTCGCCCGCGGGTCCGCGGCCAACGCGCTGAGCACCGGCAGCTGATACGCCAGCGACTTCCCCGACGCGGTGCCGGTGGACACCACGACGTGGGTGCCCGCATGAGCCAGCGAAGCCGCTTCGACCTGGTGCCGCCACGGTTTTTCGACTCCGGACGCACGGAACGCCGCGACCGCCGACGGCTCCGCCCACTCCGGCCACGGCTCGTGCCGGGCCGCGCGTTCCGGCAGCCGGGACACGTGCGTCACCGGATTCTCGTGCGCCGGGATCCCCGCCGTGACCCGGTCCAGCAGCCTCCGTCCTCGCTCTCCCACCACGTGCCGAAGCTTCGCACAGGGCACCGACAAAACCGGGCCGAGATCGATCCAGTGACCAATCACACAAGGTTACCGAACGTGCTCTCGCCGGGACGCATTGCGGACGCGCAGATCACTACCAATACACTCCCTCGATCCACACCCACTGTGGCGAGCGTCATGTGAGACGTGCATTGCTTGCACGGCTAGCGTGTCCTTCGGCACAGATCCCCGCCAGTGCAGGCGCGCCGGGTACGACGGGCCCGCGCTGGCCAAACGGCGTTCCCAGGAGGACGAATGTCCCGGCAGTTCCTCGCGGAGGGCGGTATCACGCTCACCGGGGGTGGCTACACCATCGTCGGTGTGGTCGCCGTGGTCGCCCTTGTCGCACTGGCCATCGGTTACGTACTGCTCAAGGAGGTGCTGGCCGCGGGCCAGGGCACCGCCAAGATGCAGGACATCGCCAAGGCAGTGCAGGAAGGTGCGGCCGCATACCTGAAGCGGCAGCGCAACACCCTCGCCATCTTCGGCGTGATCGTGTTCCTGCTCCTGTTCGCGCTTCCCGCGGACGACTGGAGCGAACGGGTCGGCCGGTCGATCTTCTTCCTGGTCGGGGCGGCGTTCTCGTTCACCATCGGCTACCTCGGCATGTGGCTGGCCACGCAGGCGAACCTGCGGGTGGCGGCCGCGTCGCGCGAGGAGGGCGGTCGCGAGAAGGCGATGCGCGTGGCGTTCCGCACCGGCGGCGTGGTCGGCATGATCACCGTCGGGCTCGGCCTTTTCGGCGCGGCGATCGTGGTGCTCGTCTACACCGGCCAGGCACCGAAGGTGTTGGAGGGCTTCGGTTTCGGTGCCGCGCTGATCGCCATGTTCATGCGGGTCGGCGGCGGCATCTTCACCAAGGCCGCCGACGTCGGTGCCGACCTGGTCGGCAAGGTTGAGCAGGGCATCCCCGAGGACGACCCGCGCAACGCCGCGACGATCGCCGACAACGTCGGCGACAACGTGGGCGACTGCGCGGGCATGGCCGCGGACCTCTTCGAGTCCTACGCGGTGATGCTCGTCGCCGCGCTGATCCTCGGCAGTTCCGCGTTCGGCGCGTCCGGCCTGATCTTCCCGCTGATCGTGCCCGCCATCGGCGTGATCACCGCGGTGATCGGCGTCTACATCACCAAGGCGCGCGCGGGCGAGGGCGGCCTGGTCACGATCAACCGCTCGTTCTACATCTCCGCGGTCATTTCCGCGGTGCTGTCGGCGATCGCCGCGTTCGTGTACCTGCCGAACAGCTTCGCCGAATTCGGCGAGGGCTACGCGCACAACACCGGCAACCCCGCGGTGATCGCGACGGTCTCGGTGATCATCGGCATCGTGCTCGCCGCGCTGATCCTGCGCATCACCGGCTACTACACCGGCACCGAGCACAAGCCGGTGCAGGACGTCGGCAAGACGTCGGAAACCGGTGCGGCGACGGTGATCCTGTCCGGCATCTCGGTCGGGTTCGAGTCCGCCGTGTACACCGCGCTGGTGATCGGCGCGGCCGTGTTCGGCGCTTACCTGCTCGGCGGCGGCGTCGCGCTGTTCGCGGTGGCGCTGGCCGGCACCGGCCTGCTGACCACCGTCGGCGTCATCGTCGCGATGGACACCTTCGGCCCGGTCTCGGACAACGCGCAGGGCATCGCCGAGATGTCCGGCGACGTCGACGAGAAGGCCGCGCAGATCCTCACCGAACTGGACGCGGTCGGCAACACCACCAAGGCCATCACCAAGGGCATCGCGATCGCCACCGCGGTGCTGGCGGCGACTGCGCTGTTCGGGTCCTATTCGGACGCGATCGCGAAGACCGTGGCCGAACGCGGCGAGGGCGCGGTCACCGCGGTGTCCTCGTTCGTCAACCAGGTCGTCAGCCCGAACACGCTGGTCGGCGTGATCGTCGGGGCGGCAGTGGTGTTCCTCTTCTCCGGTCTCGCGGTCAACGCGGTTTCGCGCGCCGCGGGCGCGGTGGTGTACGAGGTGCGCCGCCAGTTCCGCGACATCCCCGGGATCATGGAGGGCACCACGCGGCCCGAGTACGGCCGGGTCGTCGACATCGTCACCCGCGATTCGCTGCGGGAGCTGGCGACGCCGGGTCTGCTGGCCGTTTTCGCGCCGATCGCGGTCGGTTTCGGGCTCGGCACCGGTGCGCTCGCCGGCTACCTGGCGGGTGCGATCGCGACCGGCACGCTGATGGCGATCTTCCTCGCCAACTCCGGTGGCGCCTGGGACAACGCCAAGAAGCTCGTCGAGGACGGCAACCACGGCGGCAAGGGTTCCGACGCGCACGAGGCGACGATCATCGGCGACACCGTCGGCGACCCGTTCAAGGACACCGCCGGTCCCGCGATCAACCCGCTGATCAAGGTCATGAACCTGGTCTCGGTGCTGATCGCGCCCGCGGTGGTCACGCTGACGCTCGGCGGCGGCGCGGACACCACGTGGCGGATCGTGATCGCGGTCGTCGCGGTCGCGGTGATCGTCGCGGCGATCGTCGTGTCCAAGCGGCGCGGCAGCGTCATGTCGGAGACTCCGGCGGAGGCGAAAGCCTGACGCGTTGCTCCATTCGGGCCCGGTACGCCTTGGCGTGCCGGGCCCGTTCGCGTCCGCTCCCCGGGGCGAGTTGCGGACTACTGGCGGGTCGGTACCGTGCGGAGGACACGGATCTCGACGGACAGGAGTGGTGCGGGTGCGGCCGCGGTGGACCGGTTTAGCCGCGCTGGCAACAGGAATCGGGATAGGGCTCACGGGCTGCGGGCAACCGCCGCCGCCGACCGAGCAGGTCGTGTCCGGCGGGCACGCGGAAGCGGCGGGCCAATCCGATCCGGCCGCGAAATGGGCCGACGGGTACTGCGGCGCGGTCACGCATCTGGTTCGCGCACTGGCGAATCTGCCCTCGATCGATCCGAGTTCGTCAGCGCAGGCCACTCGCACGTCGAGCGATCTGCTGGCGTCGGTCGCCACCGGCATCGACCAGACCGTGGCCGGACTGCACCGGGTCGGCCCCGCTCCGCTGCCCGGCGGCGAACCGGCGCGCACGGCTTTGCTCGGCCAGTTCGCGTCGGTGCGGCACCAGGCTGACGAGGTGCGCGGCAAACTCGACGCGGCCGACACGCCCGACGCGGTGAAAGCGGCGCTGGACGACGCCAAATCGGCTATCGACCAGATTTCCCGGCTCGACGTCCTCAAAGGCTTGGACGCGACGCCAGCCCTGTCCGCGGCGGGCAAGAGGGCGGCGGGCTGTCAGCAGTTGGTGGTTCCGCCCGCGCCACGCTGATCGAGTGCCCGCCGAAGGGCGACCGCGCGCTCCGCATCATGGTGCGCGACGGCGGCGAGGTAGTGCTGAAGCAGTGCCTGCCGAGACCGTTCGAGCTCGGTCAAGCTGACCGACGCCGCCCGGCCGTCTCGCAGCGTCGCCAGCACTGGGGCGGGCAGGCGGTCGACTTCGCGTCCGTGCCAAGGATTCAAGCCGTGCCGCAGGCATTCCAGGGCGATGATCTGGTCTCGAAGGTCGTCGAGCATCAGGACGGCCTGCCACGTCCGGCCGCGGCCGATGGCCGAGCGGGCGTGCACCGCGTACAGCCAGGCCATGCCGATCACCTGCTCGCTGTCCGGTGCCGCTGCGCTGGCCGGCTCGTTGGCCTGGCCGAAAACGAGCTGAAAGCCGTCCTCGGTGGCCCGGAACAGATCGTGGGGCCAGAACGACAAGTCGACCTGGAGCGAGGAATAGAGGAGGAAGACCCGATAACGAACTCCCTCGCGCGAGGTCACGTCGAGGGTGTCGGCCACGCCGAACTTCTCGTCGAGCGAGCGAGTCCAGCGTGCGACGACTGCGGGCTCGTCCGCGTCTTCCGCGAGCTGAAGGACGAGATCGATGTCCGACCAGCGGTCCTCGCTGCCGCGAGCGGCCGATCCGACCAGTGCGGCGCCTGTGATGTCCGCGTCGCGACGGGCCGCGGCGATCAGCTCGGCACGCACCCGGACGCGTTCGGCGGCCTCGAACAAGCTTCCTCCTCAGGCTGGTATTGCTATGCCGGTATTAATATACCGACCTGGTGTTTCCGGGTTCGCGGTGACATATTGTTCCGAAACTGACATGCCGTTCCGTAGCAGTGGCGCAGGAAGGAACTTGCCATGCAGCAGGCATCCCGTCGGCAATACCGAGCGCGCTGCCGTCTCGGGGCGGCCGCGACCGCACTGGCCGCGGTCGCGGGGCTGCTCGGCGCGCCCGGCCCGGCCGGCGCGGCGACGTCCGCGCCGGACTTCTACACTCCGCCGGCTTCGCTGCCCGCGGGGAAGCCCGGCGACCTGATCCGCACCGAACCCTCGCCGCTGGGGCTGCCGCTGCCGGCGAAGGCGACCAGGCTCATGTACCGCAGCACCGACGTGCACGGCGCGCCGATCGCGGTCACCGGCACCATGCTCGCGCCAACCGCGGCGTGGCGCGGCTCTGGACCGCGTCCGCTGGTCTCTCTCGCGATCGGCACTCACGGGCAGGGCGATCAGTGCGCGCCGTCGAAACTGCTCAACACAGCGGTGCACTACCGGCCGCCGTTCGACCTCATGGCCGGCTACGAGGTCCTCGCCATGAGCAGCTTGCTCAGTCGCGGCTACGCGGTCGTCGTGACCGATTACCAAGGGCTCGGCACCCCCGGCACGCACGCCTACCTCAACCCCGTCGCCGAGGGGCACGCGGTCATCGACGCCGCCCGCGCCGCCCAGCGGCTGCCGGGCACCCCGGCTCCAGCGGGGGGTCCGGTCGCGTTCTGGGGATACTCCCAGGGCGGTGGTGCCGCGGGCGGCGCGGCCGAGGCGGCCGGTGCCTACGCGCCGGAACTGGACCTCCGCGGTTCCTATGTGGGCGCTGCCCCCACTGATCTCGCCGCGCTCTCCGACAAGCTTTCCGGCACGCTGCTTTCCGGTGTTCTCGGCTATTACCTCAACGGGCTCGTCGCCGCTTATCCGCACGCCGCGCCGATCATCCAGTCCGGTCTCAACCGGGCCGGAAAGGCCATGCTCCAGAGGGTCGCCGGGCAATGCGTCGTGGAAACCGCGCTCGATTACGGCTTTCATCGCTCCGGCGACTTCACCGCACACGGCGAGCCGATCACCGCGATGCTCAACGCGAACCCCGAAACCCGCGCCATCCTCGCCTCGCACCGGCTCGGCGCCATCCCGCCGTCCGCCCCGGTGCTCATGTCGACCGGCGACAACGACGACATCGTTCCCGCCTCGGCCGTCCGGGCCACCGCCGCCGACTGGTGCCGGCGCGGCGCGACCGTGCGAGTCGACAACCTCCAGCTTCCCGCGGTCCTGCCCGGCACCGCGCTCGGCCACATCGCGAATTACCTCGCCGCCACGCCCGCGGCGCTGGACTGGCTCGCCGGTCGGTTCGCCGGGAGCCCCGCACCCAGCACCTGCTGACCGATCGGGGAAAGCCTCGGCGTGCGGCTCGCCTTCAATCGAACTTGTGTTCTATCATCGCGGCGTGGATCGGACGATCTCGCTGTTCTCGGCGGAGGCGACCGGCCCGGGCCTGCCCGACCTGGCCGGGCTGTTGTGCTGCCAAGGGCAGATCACCGGGTTCGGCCGCACCGCGGCACGGCTGTCGGTGCTGGTCGAGGAGTCGTGGCGGGCTCGGGTGCTGGCGCGCGAATGCCGCAGCCGGGGCGCGGACGCGCAGGTCGCGGTGGCCGAATGCGGCAGTCCGCAGGTGCGCACGTCGTTCCGGGTCGATCTGCTCGGGCTCGCCGAACAGTGGCTGCGGCCGGGCCACACCGGTCCGGCGGAGGACGATTCTGGCAAGGCGGTGCCCGGCGGCTTCCGGCTGAGCGGCGCGATGCTGCGGATGTGGGCGCTCGCGGCAGGTCGTCCCGAACCCGGCGGGTACCTGCTGGGCGTCGATCCGCTGGCCCCGGGGATGCACGAGGAGCTGCTGGGCGCGCTCGCGCCGCTGGGCGTCCACGCGCGGTTGCTCGGGCCGAAGGCGGAGCAGCCTGCGGTACGCGTCAGCGGGCGACGGAAGCTGGCCGGTCTGCTGGAGCTGATCGGCGAACCTCCGGCTGGAGCGGAGGCGGCGTGGCCGGAGCTGCCGCCAGCCGGGGAGCGCCGCGAACGGACGTCGGGAGAGTCGCGTCGAGGCGTTCCAGCGGAGAGTCCTGCACAGTATTTACTGGAGGCTGTGGGGTAGTCGCGCAGAAAAAGTCCCCCACCGCCAAGCGATGGGGGACCCGGTGAAGCGCTCTACGGTTTCGGCAGGGTGCAGCCCTGCTGGTTGAGATCGATCTCGTTGGCCGGGGTCAGGCAGGCCGGGATTCCGTAGGTCTCCTGGCCGTACTTGTAGTTCGGCCGCACGGTCACGTTGCCCGCTTCGTCGACCTCACACGGGTTGTTCAGCGTGCAGCTCTCGCCGTTGTCGTTCGACGTGTTGTTCACGCCGATGACCTTGCCGGTGTTGCGGTCGACGACCGGAGAACCGGAGGTGCCGCCGATGGTCGCGCAGCCCGGCACGTAGCGGATCGAGTCCTTCCAGACCCAGTTGTTCTCGTGCAGTTCGTGCACGAAGCCGTCGATCGAGCAGGAGTAGATCTGCTTCCAGTACCCGGACACCACGTCGATCGGCGTGCCCGCCTGCGGATGGGTGTTGACCAGTTCGAGCGGCGGCACGTTGTACTTCTGCTGGATGTCGGCGTAGGTGTCGCTCAGCTGATAGAGCGAGATGTCGGTGTCGGTCATCGTCGCGTAGACGACCTTGGTCGCGGTCACGGTGCCCACCGAGCTCTGCCCGTCCGGCGAAAGCAGGTCGAACGAGCGGTTCGAGGCCTGCCCGACGATCACCTGCCCCGGATCGGGCATTCCTTCCTCGAGACAGTGCCCGTTCGACAGGACCATCGCGGGCGCGTCCATCGGCGTGGCGGCCGGTTTCACGACCGAACCGGAGCAGTTGGACAGCGCCACGGCACCGGTGAACGTGGTGGTCGCCGCACTTGCTTCAGGGGCGGTGACCAGCGCGAATGTCGCCGCGACGGCGATCGCGGCGCCAACCAGTCGGCGGATCATGGTGGGTTCCTTTCGGCTGGGGGGAGGAATAAGTGAACCGTCGCCAGACTTGGACCCGCCACCGTCTAACGGAGGGTATCGGTGCTATGACCGGTTACCCTGCACGGCACGTGTCCGACATCACGTGCTAGGTGTGGAGGAGAAACATCGCCGAGGTCAGCGGCGATCCGACGGGCAAGGCCCCGGCGGCTCGTCAGGGCACCTCGGCGCTGCGCGGACACCGGGGACGTGCACACTGACAGGTCGAGACGCGGGCGCAGTACCCCTCTGGTGCAGGGGTGAGAGCGCCGCTGCGGCGGCGCGGAGATGAGTGGAGAGCAGGGCAGCGTGGCAGGAACACGGACCAAGAAGAGCGGTACCGGGGGCAACGGTGCCGATCGACGCCGGCTGGTGATCGTCGAGTCGCCAACCAAGGCCCGCAAGATCGCCCCCTATCTCGGCGGCAACTACGTCGTCGAGTCCTCCGTCGGGCACATCCGGGACCTGCCCCGGGGCGCCGCTGACGTCCCCGCGCAGTACAAGGGCGAATCGTGGGCCCGGCTCGGCGTCGACATCGACAACGACTTCAAGCCGCTCTACATCGTCACCCCGGACAAGAAGTCCAAGGTCACCGAGCTGAAGGGGCTGCTGAAGGACGTCGACGAGCTCTACCTCGCGACGGACCCCGACCGCGAGGGCGAGGCCATCGCCTGGCACCTGCTGGAGACCTTGAAGCCCAAGGTCCCGGTGCGCCGGATGGTCTTCCACGAGGTCACCGAGCAGGCCATCCAGGCCGCCGCCGCGGCCACCCGCGAGCTGGACGCTGACCTCGTCGACGCGCAGGAAACCCGCCGCATCCTCGACCGGCTTTACGGCTACGAGGTCTCGCCGGTCCTGTGGAAGAAGGTCATGCCGAAGCTCTCGGCGGGCCGCGTGCAGTCCGTGGCGACGCGGATCGTCGTGGAGCGCGAGCGCGAGCGGATGCGCTTCACCTCGGCGTCGTACTGGGACATCTCGGCGACCATGGACGCCGGTGCGGACGCTTCGCCGCGTACGTTCCCCGCGCGTCTTGTCGCGGTCGACGGCTCCCGCCTCGCGACGGGTCGCGACTTCGACTCCAACGGTCAGCTGAAGGGCAACGCCGCGGATATCCGCGTGCTCGGCGAGTCGGACGCGCGGGCGCTGGCCCAGGCGTTGAACGAGCGTGACTTCAAGGTCGCGAGCGTCGAAGAGAAGCCGTACACGCGGAAGCCGTACGCGCCGTTCATGACGTCGACGCTGCAGCAGGAGGCGGGCCGCAAGCTGCGCTTCACCTCCGAGCGCACGATGCGGGTCGCGCAGAAGCTGTACGAGAACGGTTACATCACTTATATGCGTACCGACTCCACGACGCTGTCGGAGTCGGCGATCACGGCCGCGCGAAGCCAGGCAACGCAGCTGTACGGCAAGGAGTACGTCTCGCCGTCGCCGCGCCAGTACACGCGCAAGGTGAAGAACGCGCAGGAAGCGCACGAGGCGATCCGTCCGTCGGGCGAGGTCTTCCGTACGCCGGGCCAGGTCGCGAAAGAGCTGGACACCGACGAGTTCCGGCTCTACGAGATGATCTGGCAGCGCACCATCGCGTCGCAGATGGCGGACGCGAAGGGCACCACGATGTCGGTGCGCATCGTGGGCACCGCGGCGACCGGCGAGGAGTGCACCTTCGCTGCTTCAGGTCGCACGATCACCTTCGCCGGCTTCTTGAAGGCGTACGTCGAGGCAGTCGACAGCGAGGCCGGCGGCGAGGCTGACGACAAGCAGAGCCGGCTTCCGGTGCTGGTCAAGGACCAGGGCCTGACCGCGCCCGAACTGTCCGCGGACGGCCACTCCACGTCGCCGCCCGCGCGCTACTCCGAGCCGAGCCTCGTCAGCAAGCTGGAAGAGCTGGGCATCGGCCGCCCGTCGACGTACGCGTCGATCATCAAGACCATCCAGGACCGCGGCTACGTCTGGAAGAAGGGCTCGGCCCTGGTTCCGTCGTGGGTCGCGTTCGCGGTGATCGGCTTGCTGGAGCGGCACTTCGAACGGCTGGTGGACTACAACTTCACCGCCGGTCTCGAGGACGAACTGGACCGCATCGCCAGCGGCGACGAGCACCGCGTCGAATGGCTGTCGAAGTTCTACTTCGGCGGGGACTTCGGCGTCGAGGGCTCGGTCGGCCGGCTCGGCGGGCTGAAGAAGCTGGTCGACGGCAGCGTCGAGGGCATCGACGCGCGCGAGATCAACTCGATCCCGATGTTCAGCGACGCCGAAGGCCACCAGGTCGTGGTGCGCGTCGGCCGGTATGGGCCGTATCTGGAGCGCGAGGTCAACGGCGAGTCGCAGCGCGCGAACCTGCCTGAAGACCTGCCGCCGGACGAGCTGACCGCGGAGATCGCGGAGAAGCTCTTCGCGACGCCGCAGGAAGGCCGCGTGCTGGGCACCGACCCGGTCAGCGGGCACGAGATCGTGGCGAAGGAAGGTCGCTTCGGCCCGTACGTCACCGAGCTGCTGCCTGAGCCGGAGCTGCCCGAGGACGCCACGGCGGCGCAGAAGAAGGCCGCGAAGGCGAAGCTGCCGAAGCCGCGTACGGGCTCGCTGTTCAAGTCGATGTCGATCGAGACGATCACGCTCGACGACGCGCTGAAGCTGCTTTCGCTGCCGCGCGTCGTGGGCAAGGATCCGGAGTCGGGCGACGAGATCACCGCGCAGAACGGCCGCTACGGGCCGTACCTGAAGAAGGGCACGGACTCGCGGTCGATCCAGACCGAGGACCAGCTGTTCTCGATCACGCTGGAAGAGGCGCTGAAGATCTATTCGGAGCCGAAGCAGCGCGGCCGGTCGGCCACTGCGCGTCCGCCGCTCAAGGAACTCGGCGACGACCCGGTGTCGGGCAAGCCGATGGTGGTCAAGGACGGTCGCTTCGGCCCGTACGTGACCGACGGCGAGTACAACGCGACGCTGCGGAAGTCCGACAGCATCGAGGAACTCACCGCGGAGCGCGGGGCTGAACTGCTGGCGGAGAAGCGCGCGAAGGGGCCGGCTCCGAAGAAGCGGACGACGCGCAAGGCTCCGGCGAAGTCGACCACGACGAAGTCGACAGCGGCGAAGTCGACTACTGCGAAGAAGGCGCCGGCGAAGCGGAGCAGCACGGCGACGAAGTCGAAGTAACGAGGATCTGAAGGGCCACCTGGAAAACTCCGGGTGGCCCTTTCTCGTGTCAGGGGGATGGATGGGGGAGACACAGCGCGCTCGTGCCGCGGTTTCCGTGGCTTTCGCGGTGTGCGGTGCGGCATTCGCTTCGTGGGCGGCTCGAGTGCCTGCGGTGCAAGGGAAACTCGGCCTCAGCGCTGGAGAACTCGGGATCGGCCTGTTCGGACTCGCCACCGGATCGGTGGTCGCCTTGCTGGCCGCGGGGCCGTTGATCACGAAGATCGGCAGCAGGCGCGGGGTTCTTTGCGGGGCCGCGGTGTTGTGCGGCGGATTGCCGCTCGTCGCCTTCGCGCCGGACCTGCCGTTGTTCGTCGCCGCGCTCGTGGTGCTCGGAGTGGGCAACAGCCTGCTGGACGTCTCGATGAACGCGCACGCCGCGCGCGTCGAAGAGGCTTACGGGCGGCCGATTTTCGCTGGGTTCCACGCTTTCTGGAACATCGGCGGATTGGCGGGGTCGGGCGTCGCGGCGCTGATGGAGCTCTGGCGGGTGCCGATCGAAGCGCACTTCACCGGTGCTGGCGTGGTGCTGCTGGTGCTCGGGATTTTCGCTGCTTCGCAGTTCTTGCCGGGTGCTGACCGTGGACAGGGCGAGGCGGCGTTCGCCTTGCCCAGCAAGGCGTTGATCCCGTTGGGCGTGATCGCGTTCTGCGGTTTCGTCGCGGAGGGCACGGTGAACGACTGGAGCGCGGTCTACCTCCGGGAGGTCACCACAGCGAGCGCGGCCGTCGCGTCGCTGGGCTACTTCGCGTTCTCGATCACGATGATCGCTGTGCGCACGGTGGCCGACCGGGTCGTCGAGCGCGTCGGCGGCGTGCTGTTCATGCGGGTCGCGACCGCGGTGACGGTCGCCGGGTTCCTGCTGGTGGTCGCTGTTCCGGTGCCGGTGCTCGCGGTGATCGGGTTCGCCGTGGTCGGGCTCGGTGTGTCCGGGATCGTGCCGCTCGCGTGGAGCGCGGCCGGACGCAAGCAGCCGGAAGCGCCCGGTCGCGCGATCGCGGCCGTCGCGGCGTGCGGATACCTCGGGTTCCTCGCCGGCCCGGTGCTGGTCAGCGGCCTGAGCGGCGGGATCGGCCTGCACTGGACGCTCGCCGTTGTCGGAGCCCTCGTGGTCACGGTCGGTTTCCTCGCACCCACGATGCGTGTCGGCGAGCCGGTGTCGCGGCGTTGACCGACCGCTCGGCGCACGGATGGGTTGACTCGAACAAAAGTTCGAGAAATTGTCGGTACCAGGGTGTTCAATGACGGGGTGAGCAGTTCAGCACCCGTCGTCTTCGACGTCATCGACGAGGTCATCGGACCGCTGCGGGCCGAGATGCCGCAGCGGCCTTCGGTGATGGAGTTCTACGACCCGCATTTCGAGGTGCCGCCCGTGCTGGCCGAGGAGGAGCCCGCCGGAGCGGCTTCGGGACTGAGCTTGGCCGACGAGGTCCGGCAGTCGTTCGGGCCGATGCTCGGAGCCGGGCTGGCCGAGGAGGTGGAGCAGTACACGCGATTCGTCGCCGGGATGGCCGCGCTCGGTCTCGCCGCCGACGGCGAGGTGACCGCCGAAGCGGTCGAGTTGTACCGAGTGCTGCGCGGCGGATTCATCCGGGGAGTGGTCACCGGGGTGTTCCCGGCGAGCGAGGAGCCGTGGGAGGTGCGGTTCTTCGGAGACGAGGACTTCACCACGGTGATGAGCAAACTGGGCCGCCGGGCGCGGCTGCGGTCCGGGATGCTCAGCGCCCTGCCCGGATGGGTGTTCGACGGTCTGCCGGACCGTCCGCCCGGCCCTGGGCCCGCCGTGCGCATAGAGACGGACGACAGCGGCCTGATCCCGAGGGCGGCATGGGGAGACCTGGACGTCATCCGGCAAGCAGTGGCCCGGCCCCGGCAGGGGACGGTGCTGGTGGACCTGGCCGTACGGGACGCGGTGCTGGCGGAGTACCCGCACGGCGCGTTCGGATTGGTGGACAACGACCAGGGGCGGTACCAGTTCCGGGCCGCGCCGCGGGGAGCGGGCGGCGGATGGGTGGTGACGTGGTCCCCGGCTACCCGGGGGACCGCGGAGGCCTGGATCGTCGAGGCGGTGCGCAGCCATGCTTGAGCGGAGGTGATGACGGCCGGACTGGTTTTGGTCGGCGGAGTCCGGGGCCTGTCGGGCCGGGCTCGGGGCGGTCTGGCTGGGGCCGGGGTGGTTCGGCTGGAGCCGGGGTCGGTCTGGCTGAGCGTCGGTGGGCCAGCCAGGCCGAACTGCGCTGGTCGAGGCTGCGCTTCGGCCGCGGTTGGCTGGGGTGAGCCTGGCTCGGTGGCGCTCAGTGTCCGCTCGGGGCGGACCCGGTCGGTTCGTCTACGCCGACCGGCCCGGCCGATCTGGCACCGGTCGACGTGGCAAGCGCGCCCTGGCGGCCCGGTGGGCGAGGCCAGTCGGGCCGCCAGGGCGCGGGGTGATCGGCAATCCGGCAGGGCTCCCAGCCAAGGCCGCCTTGCCGAGTTGCCGACGTCTCGCACGCTTCGTGTGCGCGAGGCTCTGTTGGCTTGGCTGGCAGTTCGGCAGGGCTTGTCAGTCAAGCCGACTTGCCCTGCCAGCCAGCCGTGCTCACCGGTCACTCCGGCCCGTGCAATCAGCCAGCCGTGCTCACCGGTCACTCCGGCCCCTGCAATCAGCCAGCCGTGCCCGCCGGTCACCCCGGCGCCTGGCAATCAGCCAGCCGTGCCCGCCGGTCACCCCAGCCCCCACAACCAGCCAGCCGTGCCCCCTAAAATCCAACCCTGCTCCACCCTCAACCCGATCAGTTCCGGCCTGTCAAAACCCCTCCACCCGGCCGTCTGTCGGCGGTCACTGGTCCGGGTGGCGTGCCTTCCCCCGGGCGCGGGCAGTAGTGGTTCTGCGGCCATTGGGTGGATGCGGGGACCGGTACTCTCGCCGACACTGGACTCGGCGGACATTCCGTAGTGAGGTGGTCACCATGAGCACGAGCGACGGGACTCCGTTTTTTCCCGCCTCCGGGCCCGACCGGGACGGGACGTTGGCCGGCGACGTCGGCGAGGTCGGGGGCGAGCGGTTCTCCGATCCGTTGTCCGGGTTCGAGATGGCGTCCAGCCGTGCGCCTCGGCCGTTGCCGACCGCCAAGCCGGTTCAGCACGACCCCGAAGAGGTCAAGCGGATGGTCGAGGCCGCGCTGAAAGAGGAAGCCAAGAAGAAGGAAGTCGTCAAGACGCCGAATCCGATTCCGCCTTCCGACCGGCCGGATCTGGTTCCTCTCGGGTTGCTGCCCCGGCAGCGGACGTGGCCGACCAAGGCTCCGCAGTTGCTGAAGAAGGTGCCCCGGCCGCGGCCGAAGCGGGTTACCGAGATCGCCGACGACGACATCGAGGAAGAGCTCGCCGAGCGGCAGAGCCGGCGTGGGCTGCCCTCGATCAGCATGCCCAGCTTCGGGCGTCCCTCCAGCAGCACGGCGGGCGTGGTGCTCGCTGTGGTGTTGCTCATCGTGTTCGGAATTGTCGCGATCGAGCTCATCGCTAGCCTGGTGAGCAGTGTGAAGGGGCTGTTCGGCTGACCCCCGCTGACCTCGTATATCACGGGGCGTGCCGTACTCGCGTGCGCGGCGGGACTACCCTGGCGGCTACACGGTCGGGGGATCCGCAGGGGTCGCCTGACTCCGCCGTGACAAGTGGGGTGGGCGTATCAGCGAGGGCGTACGGTCGGTGCCTGGCACCGGCCCGGGCGGATCGGGCGGGACGTCCACGATTCACCGGGCCCGCCGAGTGCTGGCGATCAAACCGTTTCGTCGGCTGTGGGGCGTCACGTATCTGTGCAGTGTCGCCGACTGGCTGAACCTGCTGAACCTCACCAGCCTGAGCACCAAACTCCTCGACAACTACTCCGCGCAGAACTACGCGTTCGTCGGCGTCATCGTCACCGCGCTGCTGCCCGGTCTGCTATTCGCGCCGGTCGGCGGCCTGCTCGCGGACCGGTTCGACCGGCGCAAGATCATGGTCATCTGCGACCTGCTGCGCTGCGGGTTCCTGCTGTCGATCGCCGTCGTCGGGGCGCCGTGGTGGCTGTTCGTGGCGAACTTCCTGGTCGGCTGCTGTTCGATCATGTGGATCCCGTCCAAGGACGCGGCGGTGCCGAACCTGCTGCGCCGCCCCGAGCAGGTCGAGACCGCCAACCAGCTCGGCATGGTGATGACCTACGGCCTCGCCGTCATCACCGCCGCCGGGGCGAACGCGCTGATCCAGGGCGCGAACTCCACGTTCCACCTGTTCCAGGGCCCCGGCGTCGACCTGTACATCGCCAAGGTCGTCGTCGTCATCACCGGCCTGCTGTACCTGATCAGCGGCATTCTCGTCGCCACCCGCATCCCCGAGCTGTCCCTGCGCGACGTGCACTCGACGCCGCAGCAGAAGGTCAAGCGGGCCGACGAGGAGAAGTTCGGCTTCGGGGCGATGATGCGCGACGGGCTGAAGTTCGTCCGCAGCACGCCGATCGTCCGCGGTCTGCTGATCGGTGCCTTCGGCGCGTTCGCGGCCGGCGGCGCGGTCATCGGCGCGGCCAAGCCGTACTCGTCGTCCCTGCTCGGTGGCGACGCGGCGTTCAACCTGCTGATGCTGGCTGTCTTCATCGGCCTGGCGCTCGGCATGGCGCTGGCCCCGAAGCTCGCGCACCGGCTCCCGCACGACCGGCTGTTCGGCATCTCGATCGTCCTCGCCGGGCTCGCGCTCGGCGTCGTCGCGTTGTCGCCGCACCTGGCGATCTCGGTCGGCGCGGTCGCCTTCGTCGGCATCTGCGCCGGCACCGCCTTCCTCACCGGTGTCACGATCATCGGCTCCCGCGTCGAGGACGCGATCCGCGGCCGGATCAACGCGATCTATCAGGCGATGCTCAAGATCGTGCTGTTCGGCGCGACGGTGGTCACGCCGGTGCTGATCGGCCTGGTCCGGCAGCGCAACGTCACCCTCTTCGGCACGCCGATCATCGTCGACGGCACCCGTCCGGTCATCCTCGGCGGCGGCCTGCTCGCCGTGCTGCTCGGGATCATCGCTTACCGGCAGATGGACGAGCGGCGCACCGAGAAGATCTTCAGCGACCTGCGCAACGCGCTGCGCCGCAACCCGCGCCGCGTCAACGGCTTCCTGATCGCCATCGAGGGCACCACCGCGGTCAACACCGCCGAGCAGGCCGCTCGCCTCGCGCGGTGGCTCGGCACCGGCACCCGGCCGGTTGTCCTCACCGCCGATCCGGCGCTCGGCGAACAGCGCTTCCGCACGCTCGTCTCGGACGCGGCGCTCACCGGGGTGCGCGCGCAGGCGCTCGTCGCCGCGGCCGTGCGCGCTGAGCTGGTGGAACGCCAGATCCAGCCCGCGCTCGACGCCGGGTCCGTGGTCGTCATGGAACGCTTTGTCGACTCCCCGCTCGCGTCGCTGTCCGCGGCGGGCGAGCTGGACCGCGACGAGCTGGAAGGCCTGGTCGACTGGGCCACCGGACGTCTCCGCCCGGACCTCACCGTGCTGCTCGACTCCGAGCATCCGGATGACCCGCAGCCGTCGCTGAAGGACCAGCTCTGGGTGCAGAAGCTGCTCGCCGAGATGGCCGCCGCCGACCCGGACCGGTACGTGGTGGTCGACGCCGAGGGCTCCGACGGCGACGTCGCGGGCCGCGTCCGCAGCGCCGTCCAGTCGGTCTTCGTCGGCTCGCTCGCCGGGCTCGCGCCCGCGGAACCGCCGGAGGAAGAGCCCGAAGACGCGGCTGTCGCGGACGTCGCCGAGGCGGCGGCCGCCGAAGCGGAAGCGACGCAGAACGGCGCGGACGCGCTGCCCGCGGTGTCCAAAGTGGAGGATCGGTGACGACCCCGATCGGTGTCTGGACTGAGCTTGTCGGCCAGGAGCCTGCCGTGGAAACGCTGTCCGCCGCGGCAGCCGCGGCGGCCAAGATCGTTGCCGGAGAAGCTGTCGCGCCAGCGGCGATGACACACGCCTGGCTGCTGACCGGACCGCCGGGATCCGGCCGTTCGGTCGCCGCGCGCACATTCGCCGCGGCCCTGCAGTGCAGCACCGGGACCGGTTGCGGCGCTTGCCCCGGCTGCCGTACGACGATGGCCGGGACCCACGCGGACGTGCGGCTGGTCGTCCCGGAAGGACTGTCCATTTCGGTCGCTGAGATGCGCGCGCTCGTGCAAGCGGCGGCGCGCCGGCCGACGACCGGTGAGTGGCAGGTCGTGATCATCGAGGACGCCGACCGGCTCACCGAGGGCGCTTCGAACGCGCTGCTCAAAGCCGTGGAAGAGCCGCCCGCCCGCACAGTTTTCCTGTTGTGCGCGCCGTCGGATCACCCGGAGGACGTCTCGGTCACCATCCGTTCGCGGTGCCGGTTGGTTCCGCTGCGCACCCCGCCCGCCGAGGCGATCGCGCAGGTGCTGATCTCCCGGGACGGCGTCGAGCCTGAGCGCGCCAACTGGGCCGCAGCGGTGTGCAACGGCCACGTCGGCCGCGCGCGTCGCCTCGCCACCGATGAAGCCGCTCGGCAGCGTCGCGCCACCGTGCTGCGGATTCCGCTCGGATTGCGCCGTCCGGACGACGTTTTCACCAGCGCTGACCAGCTGATCAGCGCGGCGGAAGCGGACGCGGGCGAGGAAAGCAAGGGACGCGACGAGCAGGAACGTTCCGAACTGCGTACCGCGATGGGCGGCGACGGCACTGGCAAGGGCGTCGCCGGAGCGAAACGCGCCGCCGAGGCCGCGGTCAAGCAGCTGGAGAAGCGCCAGAAGTCCCGCGCGACGCGAACCCAGCGCGACACGCTCGACCTCGCGTTGGTCGACCTGGCAGGCTTCTACCGCGACGTCCTGGTGACGACCACGCGTTCCGGCGCGACGTTGACGCATCCAGACCACGCGGACCAGATCAACTCGGCCGCGGCTTCCTGGTCGCCGGAGTCGACGCTGCGCCGCCTGGAAGCCGTGCTGGAGTGCCGCGAGGCGATCGGGCTGAACGTGAAGCCGCGGATCGCCGTGGAAGCCATGGTCACCACCCTCCGCCAAGGCTGACCTCGTGAGTGCCGATCACGGTTAGAACCGGGATTGCCGCTCACGGAAACGGCCCCCTCGCCAGTCAGCGAGAGGGCCGTTTCCTTGCCTGGGTTCAGTCGCGCGGATGCGGCGACGGCTTGAACGGCGTGTCCGGACCGCCGTTCGGCCGCTTCAGCACCAGCGCGGGACGCCGCCGGTTCGGGAACGCCGCCACCATCACGACGCCCATCAGCAGCATCGCCGTGCCCGTCCAGAACAGCGGCACCGTGTCGTACGCGCCGTTCGTGTAGGCCAGGTGCTTCACCGGACCCGCCGGTGCGGCACCGCCCTGCGGCGGGGCAGGCGGAGTCGTCGTCGAACCACACACGACGCCGCCGGTCGGGGCATAGGCGCGGGCGATCTGCTCGCCGAGCGACAACTGCGCCAGCGACGAGGGCAGGTTGTCGCCCGCCTGCTTCGGCAGCAGGTCCTTCAGGTTCTTCGTCGGCAGCACCTGCACGTCGAGCAGCCGCGCGGCCGCGCCCAGCTGGTAGCCCTTGAACGGTGTGGTCGCCTCGGACTGCTTCTGGTCCAGGTTCGCGATGCTCAGCCGCAGCACGCCGAGGTCGAGCACCTTCCCGGTGGTGTCGCCGAGCTGCTGCAGGCCCTTCGTCGCGGTGGCGACGAGACCGCCGACCACCGGCACGTTGTCCAGCGCGCCGAACTGGTCGCTCAGCTGCGAGAGCGGCAGGCCGATCGGGATGTCCTTGGTCGGGTGCGCCGCGTCGAGCGTGTACAGCGTCTTGCCGCCGGCCGCGATGGTGATCACCGGAGCCTGGTAGTCCACCTTGGACGTCTTCGCGTCGCCAGTGGAGGTGACGGTGAGCGTCGGCTGGCTGGCCACCTTGAGGTTCAGCTCGAGCGGGGTGCCCTTGAGGATGTTGATGTCCGCCGCCTGGAGCGTGGACCTCGACTGCACCGCCTTGTTCTTCGAACCGGGAATGTCGACAAGCTTGACCTGCGACCGCGACGACAGCGTGTTCGGCAGGCTCAGCAGCGACCCGGTACCCGCGGCGGGCGTCTGGCCGCTGCCGGGCAGCAGGCCGCCGAGGCTCTGCAGCCCGCTCTTCGGGTCGAAGCCCTGCGCGAGCTGGGTGCCCTGCGGCAGGTTCAGCCCGCCGCTGCCGAGCAACGGGACCTGCGGCAACGTCGGGATGACGTTCAGCAGCGACAGGCTCGCGACGGACGTGCTGGCGTCGGCGATCGTGTCCACGCACGGGCCGAGCGATTCGCTCCAGCGGGCGTGCGCGGTGCCGTTGAGCAGCCCGACGTTGAGCAACGGGTTCGACGGCGCGTTCAGGCCCCCGCTGATCTCCTTCGGGTTGTCCGGCAGCGCGGTCTGCACGAGGCTGCCCGGCGTCTGCGGAGCCTGGCCCCCGACGGCCAGCCCGAACGGAGACGACTGCGCGATCGACTTCTCGTAGGCCAGGTAGGCCTCCGAGTTCGCCGACGCGCTGGACAGGCCCATGCCCGCCTCGAGCGCGGACTGCTTCGGCAGCGTCTGGCCGAAGCCGGGAAGGATCGTGCTCGTGGTGACCGAGTTCGGCAGCAACCGCAGAACGCCGAGCGCCGTGCCCGCGTCGCCCACCGCGTGCCCGAGCGGCTGCGGCCCGATGGGCGCGGACGCGGGCGGCTGCGAGGGGTTGTTCGGCTGCGGGATCGGCGTCGTCGGAATGTCCTGCGCACCGGCCGGCGCGGCCAGGAGCAGCAGCAACGCGGCAGTTGCGGGTACCGCCAGCGCACGGGGCAGTCTTCGCTGCATGTGCCGGGTCCTCCAGTGGATCGCCGGGTCGGGGGGTGAGACCGAAGTCATAGGAGCCTAACGACGCGGCCCCCGCAAGGTGACGCACCACGCCTCCGCTACACTGATGACCGTCGCACAGCGGCATGCCGCCTTAGCTCAGTCGGCCAGAGCGATTCACTCGTAATGAATAGGTCGGGGGTTCGATTCCCCCAGGCGGCTCCGCAGGTCAGGCCCCATCCGAGACACTTCGGATGGGGCCTGACTCGTGTGGCGGGTGGCTAAGTGGGTGACCAGGACGCCTGGCCGGGGGAAGAAGGAACCTCCACAGGTTCACCCGTCCGGGGAGGATCCTGGTTTCTCGCCGTGACGCCCGGCCAAGCACTAGTTCATCCGGCTGAGCCGTGCCTGGAAGAACGCGGTCAGGTAGTCACGGAAGAACTCGAGCGACGCGGTCGCGTCCCCGCTGCCGTACTGCCGTTGCCACGTGGCGGGCGGCACCTTGTCCTTCTGGTTGAGCAGGACCGTGAGATAGCCGTTGTCGGTCGACGACGAGTGCCCGGTCCGCGGCAGGTGCCTGCGTTCCTTCCAGCCGGTCAGTGCCGGCCAGCCCGCGTCCCAGCCCGCGCCGAACTGCTGTTCCCCGATCGGACTGGTGAGCAGCGCGAACGGGCGGTCCAGGGCGACCGGCCGGGAGAGCGGTCCGTCCAGGGAGACGCCCGCCTTGACCCGCCGGTCCGCGGCCATCGTGAACGCGGTCGCCCCGCCGCCCGCGGAGTGCCCGGCCATGCCGACGCGAGCCCGGTCGATCCGCGGCGAGCGTTGCCCGAGCACCGTGTCCACCACGAACGAAATGTCCTTCGCCCGGTCCTCCATCGCCGCGGGCCACGGTTCGCCAGGGGCCTGACACGCGATGCACTGCACCAGCCGGCTGCCCGGGAACTCGACGTTGTACGCCTCGTAAGCGTGGTCGACCGCCGCGACGACGAACCCGTTGGCGGCCAGGTTCTCGGCCAACGTCGTGAGCGTCGTGCGGCTGTTGCCCGCGCCGGGGGAGAGCAGCACGAGTGGCCAGCCACGGCCGGCGGACGGCAGTGCGGGCGCGTCCTTCCGCGCATGCACGCCGACCCGTTGCACTGCGTCCGCCGGAAGGTCCAGCCCGAGGCCCTTGACCGTCGCCGCGGACTCGGCGGCGGTCAGGTACTGGGCCCGCTCGCCAATCGGGAACGCGGGATACCACAGGGAAACCATGAGTTCGCGGCGTTCGGACGGTACCCAGGGGTCAGCCCGGCTGGTGTCGGTCAGGTGGAGGGTGCGCAATCCGAGCGGATACTTGCCTTCCGGGCTGAGCAGTGCGGCGGGCTCGGCGGCCGACGCTGGGGCGGCCAGCCCTAGCAACAACACCGCCACGACGGTAAGAAACCGAAATCTGAGCATGCTGGACAGCGTGTCGACCGGCCGCCCGCCGCACATTGCCCGTCCGGCCCGCGTTACCCCCGACTTTCGGCAGAACCGCTTCGTTCGGCGAGCAATTCCAACCCGCCGGACCCGAGCCGCAACACGGACGGGACCAGTTCCGTCGTCTCGTACGGCGAACTGAGCACCTGCTCCCGGACGGTGTCCGCCAAACCGGAGCCCTCCCTCGCGACGTACATCTCGTCCGGGCAGGGCAGACCGACGATCAAGTCTCCCGTTCCGAGATGCGGCGTCAGTTGGGCGTGCAGATCGGGCAGCGCGAGTGCGGACGCCGCCAGCTGGTTTTCTCTGGCGAGCGAGACCAGTACGTCCTCGCCCGAACTGCGGACCTCGAACTTCAGCCCGCGGACCAGGCTGCTGAACCCGACGTCGAGCAGTTTCTCGAGCGGTGCACCCATTTCCTCCTGCTGATGCCGGGTGATGTGGTGCATCCCGATTTTGCCCTCGGGCGTCCGCGACACCACCGCGAGCGCGACCGACAACTTGCCGGGCACGAGTGGGCGATGCGGGAGTGCGTCGAGCAGCCCGGCGCGTGGCGAGGACGCGCTCCAGAGGACCGGCAGAATCTCCTCGGCGCTTTTCCGTTGCTCGGCTTCGGCCATTGCGGTGCGGGCTTCGGCGAAGGCACGGTCCCATTCACCGGGACCTGGCCGGGCGAAGCTGTAAGTGCATTCGGCCTTCCGGAAATTCTTGGCCATGAATTTCTGGTCCGCCGCGGAAGGCTGCCATTCGCTGTACACGGCCAAAACCGCGGACCCGCGCACCTTGTGCTGCTGCCGGATGCTCGCCCACGCCTGCTCGACCGCGTCCTCGGCCTGGGTGGGCGCGCTCGCCAGCACTGGTTCGGGGAGACCTTTGATCCGGAAGACGACGAGGTTCTGGGAAACGTCATCGTTCATGAGAATTCCGCCAGGGAAAAGGATCTTCGCATGCGTCCTAACTACCACAACCGGCGCGCAGTCCGGCGAGGCTGAACGACAGCGTGCGCCGCCACGCGTCCGGGGTTGCCTCGACGGTCTCGCGCACGATCAGCGCGTTCGTGAAGATCAGCAGCATCAGATCGTCGGACGTGACATCCGGGCGCAGCGTCCCGGACTGTTGCGCGCGTTCGAGCAGCCGGACCGATTTGGCGAGTTCGGCCGTGCAGCGCGCGGTCAGTTCAGGCGCGTCCTGGAGTTGCCTGCTGATCGCGTCCCGGAACGCGGGGTCGTCGGCTTGCTGTTCGCACAGGACGGTCACGTAGGTGACGAACGATTCCCACGGATCGTCGACCGCCTCCGCCCGGCGCATCGCCTCGTCCATCCGCTCGGCGACCAGTTCCGGCATCACCGCGTCGATCAGCGCTTCCCGCCCGCCGAAGCGGTTGTAGAGGGTTCCGGCGCTGACGCCCGCCCGCTGCGCGATCTCCTCCAGCGGCACCGTCAAACCCTTCTCCCGGAAGGCTTCCGCCGCCGCGGTGAGAAGCCGCTCCTGGTTGCGGCGGGCGTCTCGGCGCAGCGTGGGCTTCCCCTCCGTTTTCACCAGGTCATCGTAGGTCCGCGGGAGGAAGTTGACAACGTCCTCAACTTGGCGCCAAAGTTGAGGCCGACATCAACTTACGGAGGTTCCGTGGCCAAGACCCTCGTTCTCCTCGGTGCCGGCACCGGCCTTGGTCCCGCGATCGCCCGGCGCTTCGGCGGTGCGGGATTTCGGGTCGCGCTTGTCGCGCGCAACCACGAACGGCTTGCCGCGCTGGCTGATCAGCTGGGCGCGGAAGGCGTCGAAGCCGCGGCGTTTCCAGCGGATCTGGCGCGTCCGGCGGAGATTCCGGCGCTGGTCGACGCGATCCGGAACCGCTTCGCGCGGATCGACGTGGTGTCGTACGCGCCTTTGGATCTGAACGGATTCACGCCCGCTGCCGAGCTGACGACCACGACCGCGCAGCGGCTGCTCGACCTGTATTTCCTCACCCCGATCGCCTTGGTCCAGGCCGTGGCGGGGGAACTGCGCGCCCGCGGCGAGGGCAGCATTTTGATCAGCCAGAGCGTCTCGGCCACTCAGCCCGCGCCTGTCCTCAGCGGCATCGGCCCGGCGATGGCCGCGACCCGTAACTACATCCAGAGTCTGGCGGCCGAAATCGCGCCCGACGGGGTGCACGCGGCGACGCTCCAAATCGGAGCCATGATCCGCGGCAGCGGCGTCCACGCCGCACTGCTGTCGGGTGCGATCGCACCCAATTCGGAGTTTCCGGAGATCGATCCGGCCGATATCGCGGAGGCGCTGTGGGAGCTGCACGCCAAGCGCGACACTTCCGATCTTCAGCTTCCGTAAGGGAATTACTCGGCCAGATGTCCTTCCGGGGCAGCGGATTCCGGGATCGGCTCGCCGACGCCAGTCGTCAGCAGCGCGTGCAAGCTCGTGTTGACGCAGTTCGTCCAGCCCCGCGAGCACTCGCGGTAGCAAGCCTGGTCCGGAGTGAGGCCGTGGTGCGTGAAGCGCAGCGTCGTTCCGGTCGGGCCCGGCGAGATGTCGAAGCTCATCCGGGTGCCGGTCCATTCGTCGTGCTGGTCGACGAAGGCGACGTACGCGTCCTCGACGTGCCAGGCGACGCGACGGCCGGGCACGAGTTCCGTGACGCGGATCTGGGTCGACGGGATTCCCTTGTCCACAAAAGAAAACGCGTCACCGACCGCGGTCGCAGTGCCGGTGATCGTCTTGCTGAACCAGCCGCGGACGTCGGTGACCGCGGCGAAGACCTCCTCGGGGGTGCGATCAACGGTCAGTTCGGTGGTGAAGGAGTTCATCGGACTTCCTTTCGCGAGATAATGCAACTAGTCGGTTGCGACACTATGGCAACCGACCGGTTGCGTCAATGGGGTGTGGTTGCCTAGGCTCGGCCCGGAAGGAGCACGACATGGGGTTTCCCGACCGCATCGAGCGGACGGTCGAGCTGGCGCAGCCGCCCGCGGCGGTGTGGACGGCGCTGACCACGGCGGACGGCCTGAGCGCCTGGTTCGGCGACGAGGCCGAGATCGACCTGCGTCCGGGCGGGCTCGGCCGCGTCGCGTGGATCGGCGACCGCAGTGCCGAGATCCGGGTCGAGCGCGTCGGGGAGCCGGCGGTGTTCGGCTTCACCTGGCAGGTCGACGGGATGCCGGAGGACGACCCGCGCCGCACGTATGTCGAGTTCACGCTGCGGGCAGACGGCGGCGGGACCCAGCTCACCGTCGTCGAATCCGGGTTCGCGCAGCTGCCGGACAGCCAGTACCCGGCGACCTACCGTTCGCACGTCGAAGGCTGGGCGCGCGAACTGGACGAGCTGGCGGCCAATCTCGATGGCAGCTGACTCCGAAGCGGTCGCCGAGCAGGTTTTCTCCGCGCTCGCCGATCCGACCCGGCGTGCGATCCTCGCCGAGCTGGCCGCGCGCGGTCCGGCGACGGCGACGGATCTGGCGGCGCGGCTCCCGATCACGCGGCAGGCGATCGCCAAGCACCTCGGCCTGCTGTCCGACGCCGGGCTGGTCGCCGCGGAACCCGGAGAACGCCGCCGGGTGCGGTACCGGCTCGATTCCGCGCCGATGCGCGTCGCGCAGCAGTTCCTCGCCGCGCTCGCGCGGGACTGGGACGGTCCGCTCGCCGCGCTGCGGGCTCATCTCGACCGCGAAGAATGACCCGCGATTTCACTCATCTGAGGGACGGAGTCGGCCGACTGGCCAGCCGCAAAGGGCCGGAGGAACGAGGGCGGGGCATACCAGTCTCGGTTGACTGGAAGCCATGAACAGCGTGCGGAACAAGGCGGTACTGGCCGCGACCGGGATCGCGGCTCTGGCCACGGTCGCGTCGTGCGGCCTCGGTGCCTCGATCGAGGAGAAGTCGAACGGCCACGTGAAGGCGGTTTCCTACGACAACGGAAAGCAGGGCAAAGCCAACGCGGACGCCCGGCTCCCGTCGTGGGTGCCCGACGACGCGAAATCGGTCACCGAACTGATCCGCACCACCGGTTCGGAACGGATTCTGCGCTATCAGCCAGGTCCGTCGGACCTGCCCGAGTTGTGCAAGCCGGGAAAGGCCGAGGCGAAGGCTCCGACGCTCGCCGCGGACTGGTGGCCGGCGGGCGAGCACAAGCGGATGGACAAGGACTGCGACGGCTGGCACGTCGCGGTCGAGACCGACGGCGTGTTCGCCTATCAGGTCGAAACGGTGGCCAACGCCGACAAATAACAGTGGCCGCCCCGGAAACCGGGGCGGCCACTGTCTGTCCTCTGTGGTCAGTTGGCGGGCGGGGTCAGCTTCAGCACCGTCGCGGTGGCTTGCCCGCGCGGGGTGCGGTAGCTGATTTCCTCGCCTGCCTTCGCGTTGGCCAGCGCGAGGCCGAGCGGGCTGTCCGAGGTGATCGCGTCCGCGTCCTCGCCGGGAAGGGTCACCACAGTGAACTCTTCCTCGTCACCGTCGGAAAAACGCAGCGAAACCCGCGTGCCGTCGGGAAGCAGCGAGCTGTCGTACGCGCCGTGCTCCAGCTTCGCGGTGACGTCGGCGATCTGCCGGTCCAGTCGCGCCGCTGCCTCGGCGCGGTCGATCACGTCCGCCTGGTCGGCGGCGTCCCCCGTGCGTTCCTGCTCGCCCGGCTGCGGCGATAGCGCCTCGCGTTGCGCGCGCAGATCCGCGATTTCCTTCTCCAGCTGACGGCGTGCCGCCTCGCTGAGCCCCTTGTCCCCTGAGATCACCATGCCGGGCATTGTCCGCTGCGCGGACCGGGGTGGCCAATCCGGTTTTTCACCCGCCGGAAGACGTTGGGACGACTGGCCTAGGATTCAGGGCTGCCGTCCTGACAAACGTAACGAGGATCACCGTGAGCGCCGTACCCGGTCGCAGCACCCAGCTGTCGCCCAACCAGTTGCAGAAACAGGAACTGATCGTCGAAGCGGCTCGCAAGGTCCTCGCCCGCGAAGGGCTCGCCGGCTGCACGGTACGCGCGATCGCCGAGGCCGGACCGCTCACCAAGAGCGCGATCCACTACTACTTCGCCGACATCGACGTGCTCATCGACCGGGCGATGGCCGCGCACATCAACACTTTCGCCGCGGAATTGCGCAAGGTCGCGGACAAGCACTCCGACCCGCGCAAACGGCTTTTCGCGGTCACCGAGGCCTACCTTGCCGAATTCGCCGACCACCCGCGCGGTGCGTTCCTCTGGTTCGAGTACTGGATCGCGGCCGGCCGCGCGCAGCATCCGCAGGCGATCGACGCCATGCTCACCTCGATCACCGAACTGCTCGTCGAACTCCTCGGCCCGCTCGACGTCGACGATCCGCGCGCCCGCGCCCGTTCGCTGCTGAGCTATCTGCTCGGCGCGGTGGTGCAGCAACGCGTCCGGCCGAGGTCGTCCGCAAGCCTCCGCGGCGACATCGAGGCGCTCTGCTTCGCCGGGTATCGCTGACGCCGCTTAGGCTCCTGGCATGCCTTTGTTCTCCTTGGACGGCGTCAGCCCGCAGGTCCACCCGGACGCCTGGATCGCCCCCACCGCCACCCTGATCGGCAACGTGACCGTCGAGAAGGACGCTTCGGTCTGGTACGGCGCGGTGATCCGCGCGGACTTCGGCCCGATCGTCATCCGCGAGGGCGCGAACATCCAGGACAATTCGGTGATCCACTCCGGACCCGAGATGACCGAGGTCGGCCGCAACGTCACCGTCGGGCACCAGTGCCTCGTGCACGACTGCACGGTGGGCGAACAGGCGTTGATCGGCAACGGTTCCACGGTGCTCGACCGCGCGGTGATCGGACCGCGCGCGTTCGTCGCCGCGGGGTCGACGGTCACACCGGGCACCGAGGTCCCGGCGGAGACGATCGCGATGGGCAGCCCGGCGAAGAAGTTCGTGGAGCTCACCGATTCCGCTCGCGTGTGGGTCGACCACAACGCGGCGGTCTACCAGGAACTCGCCCGGCGGCACCGCGGCGGTCTGGAGCAGGTCTGAGCGCTTCCCGCGGACCGGACGGGGCTGGCGCGGTGCACTAAACTTCGTCCCGCAGCAGCGACTGGCGCCATTCAAGAGGTGGAGCACCACCGGGGAGCGACGACGAGGCCGGCACCGCGCGCCTGGGTGCGGGCCACTGCAGAGCCGGAGTACGCCATGACACACCAGCCCGCCCTGTCCGCACTGTCCGCGGCGGACCCGCAGATCGCCGGTCTGGTCGAGGACGAGGCGAAACGCCAGCACGACAAGATCCGCCTGATCGCGTCCGAGAACTACGTTTCGCAGGCGGTGCTCGAAGCCACCGGCAGCGTGCTCACCAACAAGTACTCCGAGGGCTACGCCGGCAAGCGCTACTACGAGGGCCAGCAGTTCATCGACCAGGTCGAGCAGGTGGCGATCGAGCGCGCGAAGGCCGTCTTCGGCGCCGACCACGCGAACGTCCAGCCGTACTCCGGTTCCCCGGCCAACCTCGCGGTGTACCTGGCGTTCGCCAAGCCGGGCGACACCGTGCTCGGCATGGCGCTGCCCGACGGCGGCCACCTCACGCACGGCTGGAGCGTGTCCGCGACCGGCAAGTGGTTCACGCCGGTCCGCTACGGCGTCCGGAAGGAAACCGGCCGCGTCGACCTCGACCAGGTCCGCGATCTCGCCCGCCAGCACCGGCCGAAGCTGATCTTCGCGGGCGGCACCGCCATCCCGCGCACCATCGACTTCCCGGCGTTCGCCGAGATCGCCCGCGAGGTCGACGCCGTGCTGGTCGCCGACATCGCGCACATCGCCGGCCTGATCGCGGGCGGCGCGCACCCGTCGCCGGTCGGCCACGCGCAGGTCATCACCACGACCACGCACAAGACGCTGCGCGGTCCGCGCGGCGCGATGATCCTTTCCGACGCCGAGCACGCGAAGGCCGTCGACAAGGCGGTGTTCCCCGGTCTGCAGGGCGGCCCGCACAACCACACGACGGCCGCCATCGCGGTCGCGCTGGGGGAGGCGCAGCAGCCGTCGTTCTCCGAGTACGCGCACACCATCGTCGCGAACGCGAAGGCGCTGGCCGAAGCGCTGGTCGAGCGCGGGTACGACCTCGTCTCCGGTGGCACGGACAACCATCTGCTGCTGATCGACCTGACGAACAAGGCGGTGCCTGGCAAGCCCGCCGCGCAGGCGCTGGACCGCGCGGGCATCGAGCTGAACTACAACACCGTGCCGTTCGACCCGCGCAAGCCGTTCGACCCGTCCGGCATCCGGCTGGGCACGTCGGCGATCACCACCCGCGGGCTCAAGCCGGAGCACCAGGTGCAGGTCGCGGACTGGATCGACCGGACGGTGACCGCCGCGGCCGCGCAGCAGGACGGCGCGCTGGACACGATCGCCGCGGAGATCCGCGAGTTCCTGCAGCCGTTCCCGATCCCGGGCTACAGCGAGTGAGGTCGTGAGTGGCGATCACGGTTCTAACCGTGATCGCCACTCACGAGTTGTTAAGCCGCGCTGCCTGCCTGATCAAGTGATCGCGCTCGGCCGCATTGGGTGCTTTCTCCGCCGCTTCGCGGTACAGCCGCGCGGCGGTCGCCAGATCCCCGTCGCGTTCGTGCAGATAAGCCGCCACCGCGCGATACCGCGGCAGCTTCTCGTCCAGTTCCGCCAGCGCCTTCAGCCCGGCCCGAGGCCCGTCCGCCTCGCCGACCGCGACCGCCCGGTTGAGCCGGACGATCGGGCTGTCGGTCAGCGCGAGGAGTTCGTCGTACCACTCGACGATCTGCACCCAGTCGGTTTCCTCCGCCGCGAGAGCGTCGGCGTGCAGCGCGGCGATCGCGGCTTGGGCCTGGTACTCGCCGAGCTGGTCGCGGGCCAGTGCCGCCTGGAGGATGTCGACGCCCTCGGCGATCAGCCGGGTGTCCCAAACACCGCGGTCCTGTTCGGCGAGCGGCACGAGGCTGCCGTCCGGCTTCGTTCGCGCGGCCCGGCGGGCGTGGTGCAGCAGCATCAACGCGAGCAGACCGGCCACTTCCGGATGGTCGAATCCCGCCGCGAGCTGCCGGGTCAGCCGGATGGCCTCGGCGGCGAGGTCGAGTTCGCCGGAGTAGCCCTCGTTGAACACCAGATACAGCACGCGCAGCACGGTCGCGACGTCGCCGGGCGCGTCGAAGCGCACGGTGGACACCGTCTTCTTCGCGCGGCTGATCCGTTGCGCCATCGTCGCTTCCGGCACCAGATACGCCTGCGCGATCTGCTTCGTGGTCAGCCCGCCGACCGCGCGCAGGGTGAGCGCGACGGCTGACGACGGCGTCAAAGACGGGTGCGCGCACAGGAAGTAGAGCTGGAGCGAATCGTCCACTGCGGACGCCGGACCGGGTCGCGGCTCGGCGTCCATCGCCACTTCCCGGCCCCGGCGCGAGGATTCCGACCGCGTGGCGTCGAGGAACCGGCGCCACGCGGCCGCGATGAGCCACGCCTTCGGGTCGCGCGGCGGGTCGTCCCGCCACGCGTCCAATGCGCGGATCAGCGCTTCCTGCACGGCATCCTCGGCCGACGCGAAGTCCGCTCCGCGCCGGACGAGGATGCCGATCACCGCGGGCACGAGCTCCCGCAGCAACTCCTCGTTCACTCGGTCACCGAGGGAGTCACGCCGTAGCAGGGGCGCAGTTCGAGCCATTCGTGGATCGGCTTGCCGCCCGCGCCGGGAGCAGCGGAGAGCTCTCCGGCCAGTTCGAGCGCGCGCTCGTAGCTGTCGACGTCGATGATCATCCAGCCCGCGATGACGTCCTTGGTCTCGGCGAACGGGCCGTCGGTGACCGGCGGGCGGCCCTCGCCGTCGAAGCGGACCCAGGTGCCTTCCGAGGACAGGGCCTGCTCGCTGACGAACTCGCCGGTCTCCACGAGCCGGTCCGCGAAGTCGCGCATGTACTGGATGTGGGCGGTGACCTCCTCGGGCGTCCACTGGTCCATCGGGACGTCGTTCACCGAAGCCGGCGCGCCGCGGTAGTGCTTGAGCAGCAGGTACTTGGCCATCGTGGTTCTCCTTCGTGCTGGTGGCGGCTCCTTGCCGGCCACGTTCGCGCCAGGGACGGAGCCGTCCGCCCGTTCTCGACATCGCCCGGCGAGAGATTAGCGTCACACGATATTTGGTTGATGAATGCAAGCTTTTCGGGAACAGTTGTGGCGAGCAAGTAGTTGAGAGATACAAGCAACTAGTACGGCACTGAGGGAGACCACCATGAGCGACACCGCCACTGCGGAAGGGGGCGCCACCACGAACGGACGGCTTTCACACCGGCAGATCCTCACGGTTCTGTCCGGACTGATGCTCGGCATGTTCCTGGCGGCCCTCGACCAGACCATCGTGTCCTCGGCGATGAAGACCATCGCCGACGAACTGCACGGACAGAGCCTCCAGGCCTGGGCCACCACCGCCTACCTGATCACCGCGACGCTTTCCACGCCGCTGTACGGCAAGCTGTCCGACCTCTTCGGCCGCAAGCCGATGTACCTGACCGCGATCTCGCTGTTCCTCGCCGGTTCGCTGGCGAGCGCGATGGCCGGATCGATGTACGAACTGGCCGCGTTCCGCGCGTTCCAGGGCCTCGGCGCCGGCGGACTGATGTCGCTCGCGCTGGCGATCATCACCGACATCACCTCGCCGCGGGAACGCAGCCGCTACCAGGGCTACTTCATGGCCGTGTTCGGCGTCTCGAGCGTCGCGGGCCCGGTCGTCGGCGGGTTCTTCGCCGGACTCGACTCGTTCGCCGGCCTCACCGGCTGGCGCTGGGTGTTCATGGTGAACGTCCCGATCGCGCTCGCCGCGCTGGTCGTCGTGAGCAAGGTGCTGAACCTCCCGCACACCCGCGTCGACCAGAAGGTCGACTTCCTCGGAGCGGGCGCGCTGACGGTCGGCCTCGTGCCGCTGCTGCTCGTCGCCGAGCAGGGCCGCGAATGGGGATGGGGTTCGCCCGCGTCGCTGGCGATGTACCTGGTCGGCGCGCTCGGCGTGGCCCTGTTCGTCTGGCAGGAACGCCGGATGGGCGACGCCGCGCTGCTGCCGCTGCGGCTGTTCCGCAGCGGGGTGTTCCGGGTGTCGACGCTGGTCACCGTGATCCAGGGCATCGGGATGTTCGGCGCGATGATGTCGCTGCCGCTGTACCTGCAGATCGTCAAGGGCGCGACGCCGACCCAGGCCGGGTTGCAGATGCTGCCGCTCACCCTCGGGATCATGGTCGCGAGCCTCGGCAGCGGCCGGATCATCACCAGGACCGGCCGGTACAAGGGCTTCGCGGTCGCCGGACTCGGCCTGATGGCCGCGGCGGTGTACGCGTTCTCGATGATCGGGGTGGACACCGCGCTCGGCGTGGTCATGGCCATCGCGTTCGTCCTCGGTCTCGGCCTCGGCTCGACCATGCAGACGCTGACCCTTGCCGCCACGAACGACGTCACGCCCCGCGACATCGGCGTCGCGACCTCGTCGGTCACGTTCTTCCGGCAGATCGGCGGCACGGCGGGCACCGCGGTGTTCCTGTCGATCCTGTTCAGCACGGTCGGCGACCGGATCGCGGCGGCGGTCCGCTCGGCGATGGCCTCCCCGGCCTACACCGCGGCGCTCGCGCAGCACCCGGAGTTCGCCCGGCAGATGGCGAGCGGCGGGCTCGACGTGAACGACACCTCGTTCCTGTCGACGCTCGACCCGGTGCTCGCCCGGCCGATCCTCGAAGGGTTCTCCAGCTCGATGAGCACGGTGTTCCTGATCGGCGGCGCGGTGCTGACCGTCGGGTTCGCGCTGGTCTGGCTGCTGCGGGAGAAGCCGCTCTCGGACAAGTCGGCCATGGAGCAGCGCGCCGAGCAGGAAGCGGGCGAACTGGCCCTCGCGGGCTGAGCGGGCAGTAAAAAGGGGCCGTCCACCAGGCAGGTGGACGGCCCCTTTTCGCGTGCGTCAGTGGTGCTCTTCGCCGTTGATCTCTTCCTTGGCGAGGCGGTCCTTCTCGCGCTCGTACGAACGGGCGATCTCCGACTCGGCGTCGGCGCGGCTCACCCAGGACGAGCCCTCGACGCTCTTGCCCGGCTCGAGGTCCTTGTAGACCTCGAAGAAGTGCTGGATCTCGAGCTTGTGGAACTCGTTCAGGTGGTGGATGTCGCGCAGGTGCTCAAGGCGCGGGTCGTTCGTCGGGACGGCGAGGACCTTGTCGTCCGGGCCCTTCTCGTCGGTCATCCGGAACATGCCGATCGCGCGGCAGCGGATCAGGCAGCCGGGGAACGTCGGCTCCTGGACGAGCACGAGCACGTCGAGCGGGTCGCCGTCCTGGCCGAGCGTGTCGTCGATGAAGCCGTAGTCGGCCGGGTACTGGGTCGCGGTGAACAGGGTCCGGTCGAGCTTGATCCGACCGGTCTTGTGGTCGACCTCGTACTTGTTGCGCTCCCCCTTGGGGATTTCGATCGTGACGTCGAATTCCACGGCCGTCCTCGCTGCTTCTTGAATCTCGGTGTCCCACGCGCTCGTGGGCGGCAACCTAATGACCTCGTTGACGTCACTAGTGTGGACTACGCCCCGTCGGCCGGTCGCGCCGATGTCGGCCAGACGGCATGTGACCTTGGCCCCTCCGGGGGCGGGTGAGAAGGAGTGGTGGGTGCCGGAAAACGACCAGCCGAGGTGGCCCACGGGCGACGAGGACACCTCGTCCCAGGCGGACCGGGCGACCTCCCGCCTCCCCCTGCCCAAGCGCGACGCGGGCGCCACCGCGCAGCTTTCCGTGCCGAATGTCACACCGGGAGACGGGCCGGGATCGTGGTTCCGGCCCAAGGTCGAACCGGAGGAGGTCCCCGGGCTCAACGCGCCCTCGGACGCCCCCGCGACGCCGCCGGAACCGCCTAGGTCGAACCTCGCGGACCGGATGAGCGGCACCTCGGTGCCCGCTCGGACCGAGCAGCCGAAACCGCAGGCGCCGTGGGTGCCGGTGGAGGGCCCGACCCGGTTCACGGCCGGGGTGCCGCGGCCGGGCGACAACGCGGGCCGTCCCGACGCTGAGGCGACGGTCGCCGAGGGATCCGCGGAGAAGACTTTTCAGGTTTCGCAGCAGCAGCCGAGGCCGTCCGGGGAAGGGACCGCGGAGCAGACGGTCCGGGCGCAGCCGAACGTTTCGCCTGGTCAGGGTGAGCAGCAGCAGTCCTCGCCCGCGTGGCAGGCCGCGCGGAAGCCGGGGAACTCGCTGTTCGAGCCCGCTGGAGCCGGAGCTTCGGACGAGCGGCAGGGGTGGAATCCGTTCCAGTCCGGCCAGCCCGCCGAGGCCGCCGAGCCCGCGGGGAAGCCAGGGCAGTTCGCCGCGTTCCGGGACGAAACGCCGGGAACGGGCGAAAACAACCAGGGCTGGGCGGCGTTCCGGCCGGTCGTCGCGCGGGACGAGCAGGGGCAGGAGCCGGCCAAGGAGGGCTGGACCGCCTTCCGCAACGACTCCGGCGACGCGGCCGGCCCTGCTCAGCAGCGTCGTGGCGGCGACGGGACGCAGGGGGCCCGCGCCGCTGGTCAGGCTCAGTCCGGCCGCGGGGAGGAGCAGAACCATCCCGGCTTCCGGGGCGAATCGGGTCCGGTCCCCGGGTCGGCCGCCGCGCGGCTCAACCCCGCTCAGCCCGGTCGTCCGGGCAATGAAGCTCAGGAACACCGGGGTCAGCCCGAAGGGCGCGGGGACGAACAGGCCAACCGGAACGAATCCGGTTCGGAACCGTGGTCGCAGCAGATCGAGATCCCGGTCCGCCCCGCCCTGCCCGAACCAGCGCCCGGCACTGTCCCGCCGGCGGGCGGCGGCCAGGTGCGGCCGATGCGGATCGATCCGTCCGGAGGCCAGTTCCCGGCCGAGGCGACTGTCGGGATCCCGCGTCCGGCCGAAGGCTTCCGGGTGGCACCCGAGGTGCCGGAGGGGCCGTCCGAGGCGACCGTCGGCATTCCCCGGCCCGCGGACGGATTCGCCGAGCGCCCAGGTCCGGAGCAGATTCCGCCGCGCGCCGATGCGGAGCAGACGCCGCCGGAGCCGCCCGCCGGTGCCGGGCCGGCGCCGGCCGCGGGTGACGCGCCGAAGAAGTCTCGCCGGAAGGCGCTGATCCTGGCGCTCGTCGTGCTGCTTCTGCTGGCCGCCGCGGGCGGCGCGTCGGCCGTGCCCGCCGTGTCCAACCGGCTCGGGTTGCCGTGGGCGCCGAACGCGCCGAAGGGCAGCGCGCCCGACCCCTCCGACGCCAGCCTCGCGCTGCACGGCCCGGACACGTCCGGTCAGGGACCGTCCGCGAACGGTGTCGCCGCGAAGCTCTCCGGGCCGGCAGGGGCGGCCGCGCTTTCGCAGCTCAGCGGCAGCGTGATCGACCCGGCGAACGGCACCGTGCTGTGGGACCACGCGTCGAGCACCCCGCTGACCCCGGCGTCGACCACGAAGATCCTCACCGTCGCCGCGGCGCTGCTCGCGATGGAGCCGACGAAGCGGATCTCCACCAAGATCGTCCAGGGCGCGCAGCCGGGCACGGTCGTCATCGTCGGCGGCGGCGACCCGTCGCTGACCGCGCTGCCGGTCGGCACCGATTCGCCGCTCTACCCGGGCGCGGCGCACGTCGACGACCTCGTCAACCAGGTCAAGAAGGCAGGCGGCGACGTCAAGAAGGTCCAGCTCGACGCGAGCGCCTTCAGCGGTCCGAACACCGCGCCGGGCTGGGAGCCGGGCGACGCGCCGTCGCTGTACGGCGCCCCGATCGTCCCGGCCATGACCGACGGCGGCCGCGGCAACCCGAAGGTCGACGAGACCATGCGCTCGGGCAACCCGGGGACCGCGCTCACCCAGCTCGTCGCGGACAAGCTCGGCGCGAGCCCGGCCGGCGCCGCCAAGGCTCCGGACGGCGCGAAGGTGCTCGGCGAAGTCCAGTCGGCTCCGCTGCCGGATCTCGCGTACGCGCTGCTGCAGATCTCCGACAACGTGCTCGCCGACTCGCTCGGCCGCCAGGTCGCCATGGCCACCGGCGGGGAAGCGTCGTTCGCCGGTGCCTCCGCCGCGGTGAAGAAGGTGTTGGCAGACCACGGTTTCGACGTCAACGGCCTCCAGCTGTTCGACACGAGTGGACTGTCCAATCAGAACAAGGTGCCCGCCAGGCTGCTGGCACAGGTGCTCGCCGCGGCGGCCGGTCCGGACGGCAAGGACCCGAATACGCCGAAGCTGCGTCCGCTGCTGGCGGGCCTTCCGGTCGCGGGCAGCCCGGAAGGCACCCTGCACGGCCGCTACCACTCGGGCGAAACCCAAGGGGGCAAGGGCTGGGTGCGCGCCAAGACCGGCACGCTCACCGGCGTCAACACCCTCGCGGGGTATGTCCTCGACAGCGACAACCGCGTGCTCGCCTTCGCGTTCATGTCCAACGGTTCGGAGAAGAACTCCGGGCAGGCGGCGCTCGACGTGCTGGCGACGGCCTTGCGGGGTTGCGGCTGCAAGTAGCGCGCACTGCGCCGACTCGCTGAACCGGCTCGGCTGAGCTGCCCACAATCTCCGGCCGGAAGGTAGCGTCGGAGGGGTGAGCCAGGAAACCGAGACCCGACGGCGGCCCATGGTCGACTGGGACCGGGCAGCCGCCACCGGCGCGCTGCTGGTGCGCGGCGGCCCGCAGGTCGCGCGCGGCGAAGCGGACCGCGCGGTCGTCGACCTGCGCGAGCTGACCGCCGAGGCGGAAGGGCATGTCCGCGAGCTGACTGGCCTCGGCCAGGACCTGCCGCTGCTGCCGGGCACCGTGGTCGACCGGCCTGGCTGGGTCCGGTCCGCGGCATCGGGTCTCGGCGTGCTCACCGGACGCGCGCTGCCCGCGGCCCAAGGCGGTCCGCTCGGCCCGATCCTGGCGTCCGGCGCCGGCGTGCAGACCGGATTGCTGCTCGCGTTCCTGGCGTCGCGCGTGCTTGGTCAGTACGACCCGTTCGGCGGCCCCGAGAACAAGGGCGAACTGCTGCTCGTCGCGCCGAATGTGGTGGCCGCCGAGCGCGCGATGAAGGTCCCCTCGCACGATTTCCGGCTGTGGGTCTGCCTGCACGAGTGCACGCACCGGCTGCAGTTCACCGCGGTGCCGTGGCTGCGCGACTACTTCGCCGACGAGGTCGAACGGCTCGTGTCCGGGCTCGCGGAGAGCTCCACCGACGGTCTGGCCGAACTGGTCGGCAGGCTGCCCGACGCGCTGCGCAATCGCGGCAAGGGCGGCGGTATCGCGGAGTTGCTGCAATCGCCGAAGGAGCGTTCGGTTTTCGACCGGCTGCTGGCGTTGTCCACGCTGCTGGAGGGCCACGCGGACTACGTGATGGACGCGGTCGGCCCGCAGGTCGTGCCGAGCGTCGAACAGATCCGGGCGCGATTCACCGCGCGACGCCAGGGCGGCGGGCTGTTCGACCGGCTGCTGCGCGCGGTGCTCGGCCTCGACGCGAAGATCCGCCAGTACGAGGAAGGCGCGAAGTTCACGCGGCACGTGGTCGACGCGGTCGGGATGGACGGGTTCAACAAGGTTTGGCGCTCGCCGAACACGTTGCCGACCCGCGCCGAGATCGCCGACCCCGCGGCCTGGGTGCGGCGCCTGCACGGGTGAGCGCGCTCGCCGCGGTCCGGACAGCGGTCCGCGATTTCCTTGCGACAGTCGCTGTCCCCGGCGAAGTGTGCGTCGCGGTGTCGGGCGGCGCGGACTCCCTAGCGCTCGCTGAAGCGACGGCGTACGTCCTTCGGCACCGAGACGTTCGTACGCGGGCGCTCGTCGTCGACCATGGCCTGCAGGCCGATTCAGCCGTCGTTGCGGCCGAAGCGGCAACAGTCGTGAAGAGCCTTGGCATCGACGTCGTCGAAGTGCATGCCGTACACGTCGTGGGCAAAGGCGGTCCCGAAGCAGCCGCGCGCGCCGCGAGGTACCACGCGCTGCGCGAAGCGTTGCCAAACGGCGAAGGGCTCGTACTGCTCGGCCACACCCAAGACGACCAAGCTGAGACGGTGCTGCTCGGTCTAGGTCGCGGTTCTGGACCGCGGTCGCTGGCGGGCATGCGTCCGCACGATCCGCCGTGGGGCCGTCCGCTGCTGGGCATCACTCGCGCGCAAACGGTGGCGGCGTGCACAGAACTCGGCCTAGCGCCGTGGCAAGACCCGCACAACGCCGATCCCCGCTTCACCCGCGTACGGCTGCGTACGGAAGCACTGCCGCTCCTGGAGGACGTGCTGTCGGGTGGAGTCGCTCCAGCTTTAGCCCGTACGGCCGCACAACTGCGCGAGGACACCGAGGCGTTGGACACACTCGCCGCGCGCGTCCACGAGCGCGCGGAGCGCGAAGACGACCTCGACGTAGCCGTGCTCGCAGCCGAGCCCGCTGCGCTGCGCAGACGGGTTCTCCGCAGGTGGCTGCTGGACTCCGGGGTTCGCGAGCTGACCGACGCGCACCTGCGTTCGGTCGACGCGCTCGTGGCCCGCTGGCGGGGTCAGGGCGGAGTGTGGCTGCCGGGCAACTTGGAGGCTCGACGGCGGCGTGGCAGGCTCTCGCTTGCCGGACCCGAACCCACCACCCGAGGGGAATGACCCGTGTACGAGGGCGAGATCGCCTCCGTGCTCATCACCGAGCAGCAGATCAAGGACAAGATCGCGGAGCTGGCGGCGAAAATCGCCGCCGACCACCCGGAAAACGGCCAGGGCGACCTCCTCCTGGTCGGCGTCCTCAAGGGCGCCGTCATGTTCATGACCGACTTCGCGCGGGCGCTTCCGGTGCCGACGCAGCTGGAGTTCATGGCCGTGTCGTCCTACGGGTCTTCGACCTCGTCGTCGGGGGTGGTGCGGATCTTGAAGGACCTCGACCGCGACATCGCCGGGCGCGACGTGCTCATCGTCGAGGACATCGTCGACTCCGGGCTCACCCTGTCCTGGCTGCTGAAGAACCTGGCGAGCCGGAACCCGGCCTCGCTCGAGGTCGTCTCGCTGCTGCGCAAGCCGGAAGCCGTGAAGGTCGAGGTGCCGGTGAAGTACATCGGCTTCGACATCCCCAACGAGTTCGTCGTCGGCTACGGCCTCGACTACGCCGAGCGCTACCGCGACCTGCCCTACATCGGGACGCTCGATCCGCACGTCTACACGTCCGGATAGTCCGGTTCAGCCCGGTTCGCGATAATCCTTTCGGGTGCGGAACCCGGAAGCCCGAAATCGCGTCATAGGGCTCGACCAGGTGCGTTAACCTATGCGAAGACCTATTGCCATGCGGACGAGTGACACCAGCCGACGGGCTGGTCCTCGCGCGGGGGAACGGAGAGAGGGCAGATGGGCAACAACAGCTCGGCGGATGCCGCGGCGTTCAAGAACGCCGCTGTCAACGGCCAGGTCGGGATCGACCCGGATGCCGCGCAGACCGTGCTGAAGAAGATCCGGACCGGACGGGACGCGATCGAAGCTCTCCTGAACAGCGCGGGCACGCTCGCGCAGCCGCCGAAGCTCGGCGCGAACCCGGTCGGCAAGGCGATGGCGACCAAGTTCGTGCAGCGCGCCGACGGCGGCGGCGACTCCTACTCGTCCGCGCTGCAGAACCTGCTCAGCCAGTACCAGGCCGCGGAGGAAGGCATCGTCGCGGCGATGGCCCGCTACCACGAGATCGACCAGTCCGCCGCCGACCCGTTCCGCAACAAGGCCTGACGTCCTAGGGGGATCACGCAGTCATGGCACCGAACACCAACACCTCGGCCCCGGGCGGCTCCGTCCCGGACGGATCGGGCTACAACACCTCCGGCTACGGCACCTCGTCCTCGGTCCCCGCGCCCGGCTCCGCCGTCGCGATGGGCTCGAACTCGGCGGCCAACGACATCGTCGCGTCGGCGCGCAGCAGCTCCGGCGGCTTCGAGATCGGCGGCGACCGCGCGATCGGCAACCCGCCGAACTGGCAGTCGCAGGAGAGCCACCAGCTCTACGTCGGCGCGACCACGGACAACGACCCGGGCACCGCCGAGGCGACCGGGCAGCACTGGGCCAAGCACGGCACCGAGCTGAAGCAGGCGTCCGACGACCTGTACAACGCGATCACCGAACTGGGCAACGTGTGGGTCGGCCACGGTGCCGCGGGTGCGCAGGGCGCGCTCGTGGCGATCGCCAACTCCGGCACGCAGGCCTCTGACGCCGCGCACACGATGGCCGACCGGATGGCCCGCCAGGCCGCCGCGGCCGCCGAGGTCAAGAAGATGCCCGCCCCGCGCGACTACGACCCGAAGCAGGCCATGACGGCCGCGCTCGCGGGCGGCCCGGCCGCGCTGGCCGCGGACCAGAAGGCGCAGGCGGACGCCGCGAACGACGTCAAGGCGCAGCAGGTCGCGTTCTTCAACGCCTACACCCAGGCGATGAGCGAGGTCGACGGCTCCACCCCGAGCTTCGGCCCGGAATCGCTCGGCATGAAGCCGACCGCGACGCACTTCAACGGCAACTCGTTCAACAACGTCAACAACATCGGCCACACCGACGGCCCGGGCGCGCTCGGTTCGCCTGCCAGCTTCGGCACGGTGGGCGCGCACGGCGCGGCCGGCGGTGCGGGGGTCGCCGGGCACGGCGCTCCGGCGCACGTCTCGGCCGACTCGGGCAAGTACGGCACGTCCGGTCTCGAGGGCGGCGCGCTCGCCGGCGGTACCGGAGTGGGCGTCGGCGCCTCTTCCGGCGTCGGTGCGGCCCCGGTCGCGGCCACGCCCGCGAGCACGGGCGGCAGCGGCCTCGGTTCCGCGCTCGGCCTTGGCGCCATCGGCGCGGGCGCCGGGTTCGCCGGCGGCAAGCTCGGCGAGGGCAACCGCAGCGGTTCGCGCAAGGAGGAGGAAGGCAAGACCTCCGCGGCGTCCGAGCACCAGAGCGGGCAGAGCGCCGCGTCGGCGGCTCCGCAGCAGCAGGGCGTCGTCCCGGCGAGCGGCACCATCGGCCAGTCGCAGGGCGGCATGAGCCCGATGGGCGGCATGGGCGGAGCGGGCGCGCACGGCGCGGGCGAAGAGGACGAGGAGCACACGCACGCTTCGTTCCTCATCGAACCGGACCCGGACGACGCGTTCGGAGCCAACCAGGCCACCCCGCCGCCGGTCATCGGCGCGTGGTCGGACGACGACAACTGACGCAGTGCTCGCGGGCGCGTGACCGGACCGGTCACGCGCCCGCGAGCGTTCGCAAACACGTGGGGTAGGGGGTTGGTCGATGCCGAACGCGGAGTTGCTCGCGCCGATCGAGGTGGACTTCCTGTGGGAGTCGGCCGGTTTGGGCGAGCTGCCGTATCCGCTGCGGATCCGTTCGCACGGCGCGACGATGGACGAGCGCTCGGCGCTGCGCACGCGCACACTCGGCGCACTGGCTGACCGGGGGCTCGCGGACGACCGCGGCAGGCCCGCTCCGCACGTCGAGGACTACTTCGGCATCCTCGCGTCGCCAGACGTCAGCCTCGACACCGTCCAGCTGCTCGACCCGAACGGCGAACCGCTGCTCGCGGTCGCGGGCAGCGCGAACGGCGACGGCCTGTTCGCCGTCCAGGACCAGCGCGGGCTGCACCTGCACCCGTGCGCGCCGGACGGACTGGCCACCGCGATCATCTCGCTCCTGCCGGGCGCTCCGCGCGGCACCGAGAAGTCGATCACCGTGCCGCTGGAGCAGCTGGTCGGCGCTTCCGGAGTCGACTTCATGCAGCGGCGCGGCAACCAGGTCGACGCCTCCGGCCGCGCGAGCGTGGACGAGGACCGCAAGGCACTCGCCCGGCTGCACGCCCAGCAGCGCCTGCGCGGCGGCCAGATCGGCGCGAACGCCCGCAACCGCCTCGGCGGCCGCAGCCGGTCGACGGTGCTGAGCTGGTTCGACACCGAAACCGGCCGGTACTTCACGCAGGCGAGCCAGGGTCACGATGGCCGCGACTGGATCACCATCGCGCCCGCCGACCCGGCGACGCTGCGGCACCGGCTCGGCGAAATGCTCGCCGGGGTGGCCGACCAGGCCAGCGCGGGCGCGTTCTGACCCGCGTTGCCCGATCGACTCCCGCTCGGCTGAAAGCGCCCCAATGTGGCATTGGGTGCATCTGACGCACCGAACGCCACATTGGGTGCGTGGGATGCACCCAAAGTGGCATTGGGGCGCTTGAAGACTGCCGATCCGGCGCTACGCTGGGCCGGAAATCGTTGACCGGAGGGTGAGCAGCACCGGATGCACCAAGAGTTCTTCTCGCCGCTGGCATTCGACTTCCTGTGGGAGTCGATGGAGCTGGGCGAGCTGCCCTACCCGCTGCGCGTGCGCTCGCACGGCGCGACCGAGGACGAGCGCGTGTCGCTGCGCCACCGGGTCGACACTGAGCTGAAGGCCCGCGGCATCCGCGACGCGCGCGGCCGGGTCGAACCCGACGTCGAGGACTGGCTGACGCTGCTCGCGCGCGCCCCGCACTCCATCGACGCGCTGCACATCCCGCAGTTCGAGGCGCATCCGGTCGCGCTGCTCGCGGCGGGCGACGAGCGCACCGGCGTGGTCGCGATCCAGGACGCCGACGGCATCTGGCTGCGCGCGATCCCGGCGGACGGGCTGGTGTCCACGATCGTCGAACTGCTGCCCGGCGGTCCGCGCGGCAGTGAGGCGTCGGTCACGCTTCCGCTGGACGAGGCGCTGCACACCCAGCCGATCCGGGTTCCGGTCGCCGCGGGCGGCGGCCAGCCCGAGGAAAAGGGCGGCCGGCGGGCGAAGCGGCAGTCGCTCAGCGAACGCGCCACGGTCGATCCGCGCGAGACCTACGGGCTCATCGCGGGCCAGCCGCGGCTGCGCGGAGGTCAGCTCGCAGCGAACAGCCGGTCCTCGCTGGGACACCGGCAGCGGTCCCGGGTGCTCGGCTGGTTCGACACCGCCACCGGACGGTATTTGAGCTTGTCGAGGGCGGGTTCGGACGGCCGGGAATGGGTCATCGTCGCCCCGGCGGACCCGGCGACGCTGCGGAGCAGGCTGGGTGAAATGGTGGCTTCGGTGGCGGTGGACACCCGGTAGCCGGGCGACGTCTCCTCCCGGAACGGGAACCCTCGCGCGGGATTGGCCGTTGACCTGCGAGAGGCTCGCCAGGCTTCTCCGCCCGCCCGGACGGTACCCTGGTGGGACGGGTGCCCTGCGGCGCCCACGGGTTGTCAAGATCGCGATGGCGGGTATCACAGGAGCCGCCCAACCAGGGAGGGTCGAGGCCGCAAGGGCCGAGTCGTATGAACCGGAAGAGCGTGCTCAGGAACCCACTGCTGTGGATCGTCGCGGGGTTGCTGGCGTTGTTCGCCTACAACACGATCTTCGACAGCGATCGTGGCTACACCCAGGCTCCTATTTCGACGGCGATGAACCAGGTCGCCCAGAACCACATCAAGGAAGCCAGCCTCGAGGACAAGGAGCAGCAGCTCAAACTGCTGCTCACGCAGAAGATCGACGTCGAGGGCCAGCAGACTGACCAGATCATCGCGCAGTTCCCCGCGAACGCCACGCACGAGATCTACGACAAGCTGATCGCCGCGCAGAACGGCGGCCAGCCCGTCAAGTTCACCACCAAGGTCACCCAGCAGAGCCTGCTGACCCAGATCCTGATCTTCGCGATCCCGCTGGCGCTGGTGCTCGGCCTGCTGATGTGGATGATGAACAACGCGCAGGGCGGCGGGAACCGCGTCCTGAACTTCGGCAAGTCGAAGGCGAAACAGCTCAACAAGGACATGCCGAAGACGACCTTCGGCGACGTCGCGGGCGCTGACGAAGCGGTCGAAGAGCTGTACGAGATCAAGGACTTCCTGCAGAACCCGGCGCGCTACCAGGCGCTCGGCGCGAAGATCCCGAAGGGCGTTCTGCTCTACGGGCCGCCCGGCACCGGCAAGACGCTGCTCGCGCGTGCTGTCGCGGGCGAGGCGGGCGTGCCGTTCTACACGATCTCCGGTTCGGACTTCGTCGAGATGTTCGTCGGTGTCGGTGCGTCTCGTGTGCGTGACCTGTTCGAGCAGGCGAAGCAGAACGCGCCGTGCATCATCTTCGTGGACGAGATCGACGCGGTCGGCCGCCAGCGCGGCGCAGGCCTCGGCGGCGGCCACGACGAGCGCGAGCAGACGCTGAACCAGCTGCTGGTCGAGATGGACGGCTTCGACGCCCGCGGCGGCATCATCCTGATCGCGGCCACCAACCGGCCGGACATCCTCGACCCGGCGCTGCTGCGCCCCGGCCGGTTCGACCGGCAGATCCCGGTGTCCGCGCCGGACCTGCTCGGCCGCAAGGCGATCCTCGAGGTGCACGCCAAGGGCAAGCCGATCGCGCAGGGCACCGACCTGACCGGGCTGGCCAAGCGCACGGTCGGCATGTCCGGTGCGGACCTGGCCAACGTGCTGAACGAGGCCGCGCTGCTCACTGCCCGCGAGAACGGGCACGTGATCACCGACGCCGCGCTCGAGGAATCGGTCGACCGGGTGGTCGGCGGTCCCGCGCGCAAGAGCCGGATCATCTCCGAGAAGGAGAAGAAGATCACCGCCTACCACGAGGGCGGGCACGCGCTCGCCGCGTGGGCGATGCCGGACATCGAACCGGTGTACAAGCTGACGATCCTGCCGCGCGGTCGCACCGGCGGGCACGCCCTGCTGGTGCCCGAGGACGACAAGCAGCTGATGACCCGGTCGGAAATGATCGGTCGGCTGGTGTTCGCGATGGGCGGTCGCACGGCCGAGGAACTCGTGTTCCATGAGCCCACCACCGGTGCTTCTTCGGACATCGAGCAGGCGACGAAGATCGCCCGCGCGATGGTCACCGAATACGGCATGAGCGCGCGGCTGGGCGCGGTGAAGTACGGCCAGGAGCAGGGCGACCCGTTCCTCGGCCGGTCCGCGGGCCGGCAGGCCGACTACTCGCTCGAGGTGGCGCACGAGATCGACGAGGAGGTGCGCAAGCTCATCGAGACCGCGCACACCGAGGCGTGGCACGTGCTGAACACCTACCGCGACGTGCTCGACAACCTGGTCATGGAGCTGCTGGAGAAGGAAACGCTGCAGCGCAAGGACCTCGAGCGGATCTTCGCGACGGTCGAGAAGCGCCCGCACATCACCGTCTTCAACGAGTTCGGCGAGCGCACGCCGTCGGACAAGCCGCCGATCAAGACCCCTGGCGAGCTGGCGATGGAGCGGGGCGAGCCGTGGCCCCCGCCCGCTCCGGAGAAGGAAAAGCCTGCCCTGCAGCCCGCTCCGACCCCGGTCGGCACGGCTCCGGGCGCGGGCGAACTGCCCGGCGGCCCGCCGTACCAGGCCCCGGACCCGAACGCGAACCCGTACGCCCCGCCGCCGAACGGCGGTCGTCCGGGCGGGCCGAACGGCACCGGCCGCTGGGGCCAGCCGTATGGTGGTCAGCAGCAGCCGGGCGGTCCGGCAGGCGGCGGCTACCAGCCCGGTGGCCCGGGCGGTGCGCAGAGCGGACCGCCGAACTACGGGGCGCCTCCGGGCTGGACCCCGGCGACGTCCCCGGGCGGCCAGCAGCCGTGGCGCCCCGCCGAAGACCGTCCGCGTGAGCAGGGCTGGTTCGCCGACGGCGCGAACGGCCAGCAGCCGGACGAGGGGCAGCATCGGCGTGACGTCGACGGATCAGACAAGCAGTAAAGACGGCATCCGCCCGGTCTTTGATTCCGACCGGGCGGAGCGCGCCGTTCGCGAGCTGCTGCTCGCCTGCGGCGAAGACCCGGATCGGGACGGTCTCCAGGACACCCCGGCCCGGGTCGCTCGCGCTTACCAGGAAATGTTCGCCGGCCTCTACACCGATCCGGACGAGGTGCTGGCGCGGACGTTCGACGAATCGCACGAGGAGCTCGTGCTCGTCACGGACATCCCGATGTATTCGAACTGTGAACACCATTTGCTCCCGTTCCACGGAGTAGCCCACGTCGGCTACATCCCGAACGGCGACGGCAAGGTGACCGGGCTCTCGAAGCTCGCCCGGCTGGTCGATCTCTACGCTCGCCGCCCGCAGGTGCAGGAGCGGCTCACCTCGCAGATCGCCGACGCGCTCGTGCGGCGGCTGGAGCCGCGCGGCGTGATCGTGGTCGTCGAGGCCGAGCATTTGTGCATGTCGGTGCGCGGGATCCGCAAGCCGGGTTCACGGACCACGACGTCGGCGGTGCGCGGGATGCTGCGGTCGTCGGCGACGTCGCGGGCCGAGGCGATCGAGCTGATCCGGGGGCGCCGGTGATCCCCCGGCCGGGGCGGTGCGCCGTGATGGGCGTGCTGAACGTGACGCCGGATTCGTTCTCCGACGGCGGCCGCTACCTCGATCTCGACCAGGCGCTGGAGCACGCGCGCGAGATGTGGGCGCGCGGCGCGGACCTGATCGACGTCGGCGGCGAATCGACGCGGCCGGGCGCTTCGCGAGTCGACGCGGAGACTGAGGCCGCGCGCATCTTGCCGGTGATCCGGCAGCTGGCTTCCGAGGGCGTCGTGCTGTCGGTCGACACCACGCGGGCCGCGGTCGCGGAGGCTGCGGTGGCGGCTGGCGCGAAGGTGATCAACGACGTGTCCGGCGGGCTCGCCGATCCGGCGATGGGACGGGTCGCGGCGGAGACCAAGGTGCCGTGGGTGCTGATGCACTGGCGCGGGCACAGCAAGGACATGAACGCGTTGGCCACGTACACCGACGTAGTCGCTGAAGTGCGCGGCGAGCTGCTGCAGCGGGTCGACGAGGCGATCGCGGCCGGGGTCGCCGAAAGCGAGATCGTGCTCGATCCCGGTCTCGGGTTCGCGAAGCACGCCGAGCACGACTGGGCGTTGCTGCACGGACTGGGTTCGTTGCTGGAGTTGGGTTTCCCGGTTTTGGTGGGTGCTTCGCGCAAACGTTTCCTCGGCCGGTTGCTGTCTGGAAAGGACGGCGTGCCGAGGCCGCCGGACGGTCGCGAGGTCGCCACCGCGTCGATCTCGGCGCTGGCCGCGGCTGCGGGTGCTTGGGGCGTGCGAGTGCACGAGGTGGGAGCTTCACTGGACGCCGTGGCGGTGGCCGCGGCCTGGCAGCAAGGACGGGCCGATGGCTGACCGCATCACGCTCACGGGACTGCGCGTGTTCGGCCGGCATGGGGTCTTCGACCACGAGAAGCGCGACGGACAGGAATTCGGCATCGACATCGTCGCGTGGCTCGACCTCGGGCCCGCCGCGGCGTCGGACGACCTGACCAAGACGCTGCACTACGGCGAGCTGGCCGAACTGGCGGCGGGGATCGTCGCCGGGGAGCCGTACGACTTGATCGAGAGCGTCGCCGGGAAGATCGCCGACGAGGTCATGCGCGACGACCGGCTGACCGCCGTCGAGGTCACCGTGCACAAGCCCTCCGCGCCGATCCCGCTGACCTTCGACGACGTCGCGGTCACCGTCCGGCGGGAGCGGTGAGCCGCGCGGTCCTGTCGCTGGGCTCCAACCTTGGCGACCGGCTCGGTTACTTGCGCAGCGCGGTGGACGCGGTGCGCCCGGCGCTCGTCGCGGTGTCCGGCGTGTACGAGACGAAAGCCTGGGGCGTCGAAGACCAGCCGGATTTCCTCAATGCGCTGTGCATCGTCGACGACCCGGCGCGCGACCATTGGGCATGGCTGCGCGCCGGGCAGGCGGCCGAACAGGCAGCGGGCCGGGTGCGCGAGTTGCGCTGGGGCCCGCGGACGCTGGATGTCGACATAGTGACAGTGCAGGGGGTGCTCTCCGATGATCCGGAGCTGCTGCTGCCGCACCCCGGGACGCCGGACCGGGCGAGCGTGCTGATCCCGTGGCTCGAGATCGACCCGGATGCCGAGGTTCCCGGGCACGGCCGGGCCGCCGACCTGCTCGCTCGGTTGCCGGAAGCCGACCGAGCGGGCGTGGTCTTGCGGCCCGACCTGACCTTGTCTTAGGCCCGGCCAGCCGATTACGAGGCCCGCAGTGCCGCCAGCAGGAACTGCACTTCCTCCTGGCGGCTGGGGATCGCGGGCCAGCCGTTGATGGTCGCGAGCAGTTGCCAGTACCGCTCGGCGCGTGGATCCGCCCCGACGGCGATTCCGTCGGCCATCTTGTAACGGACCGCCGGGTCGGCCGGGTCCTGGTCCGGCCGGGCCGAGGCGGTCGCGATCGCGTCCGCCAGCGCCTGTCCGGCCGGGGAGTCCGGCGCGTGGCCCGCGTCGAGCGCGGACCGGGCGTCGGTCATCCAGGCGGCCCAGTTTTCCTGCTGCGCCTTGGTCGGCTGCTCGTACTCTCCCGCTTCCCGCGTGGCCGAATGCCGCTCGCTCATCGTGCGGATGGATTGCCGGAAGCCGGGGTCCTGCACGAGTTCGGCGAACTCGATCCAGGCCTCCAGCTGTTCCGGCGTCGGATCATCCGGAAGATCCGGTTTCGCCGATTGCATTCGCGCGTAGAACTCGGGATCGACATCGAGCCCCTGCATCATTTCGGCCCAGAACTCTTCCACCAAACGGCGGCGTTCCTCGTCTGGCATTTGGGCGATGCGATTCATCAGTTTCACTTCCTCCAGCTCGGAATCCCGTTTCAGCACCGCGCGCAATACCGCGCGGCGCAGCCGCAACCGCCGGATCTGCTCGTCGAGCGCGTCGACGTGGCTCGTCGCCAGGTCGCGCACCGTCGTCTCGCGCGCCAGTGCGCGGGACACGTCGGGCAGGCCGATGCCCAGCTCGCGCAGCGTCCGCACCAGCTCCAGCCGGGCGAGCGCGTGCGCGTCGTACAGCCGGTAGCCGGCGCCGGTCCGCTGCGTGGGCGGGAGCAGGCCCTCGTCGGAGTAGAACCGGATGGTCTTCACCGGCAGCCCGGTGCGCCGGGACAGTTCGCCGATCGTGAAGACCGTGGTGGCAGGCATGTCAGGCATCGTGGAGTCTCCAGTCGCTGGAGAGTCAAGCCTGCCAGAACGGGCTCGGTACGGTGGAGCCATGCACTTCACGCGGTCCCGGGACCTGGTCGTGGCCGCGGTCCTCGGCCTCGCCGTGGTCTACGTGCTGTTCCAGGCCGCTTACGGCGATCTGCCGCAGCTGCCGTTGCTCGCCGGGGTGACCTTCGCGGTGCTCGCGATCGCCGAGGCGGGTTTGGCCCTCTCGATCCGGTCGCGGATCAAGTCGGGCCGGGTGCACGGCGACGCGGTCGGGATCGCGCGGGCGGTGGCGCTGGCGAAGGCGTCGTCGCTGGCCGGAGCGTTTCTCGGCGGCGGCTGGCTGGCCGCGTTCCTCTACGTTTTCCCGCGACGTGACGAACTCGTCGCGGCGGTCTCCGACAGCAAGTCGGCGGTGGTCGGAACGGTGTCGTCGGCGCTGCTCGTAGCTGCCGGTTTGTGGCTCGAACACTGCTGCCGGACGCCACCGGAGGACCGCAGGGGAACGACCGGTTAACGCTTCGATGGCGCCGCTCGAAGTACCGACTAGGTCTCATTCGGATCACCGGAAGGTACGGTGTCAGGCATGACTGGCGTGGGTGACGACTCGCACGGCCGCCGCCCTGGCAGGCCGTGGCTTGTCGTCGGATTGCTCCTCGCCGTCGGCGCCACCCTCGCATTGGTGCTCAGCGACGACCTCCGGTACCTCCGGCTCGGGATCGTCGCGGCGCTCTGGGCTGCCCTGATCGGCGCCTTCCTGGCTGTGCGGGCCCGCAAGAACGCGGCGCACAGCGAGGACGCGGTCGCCGAGGCGCAGGCGGTATACGAACTCGAGCTGGAACGCGAGATCGCGGCCCGGCGGGAGTACGAACTCGAACTCGAGACGGAAACGCGCGAGGCCGCGCAGGCACAATCACGCGAAGAATTGGATGCGCTGCGTGCCGAAGTGGCTGCGCTCCGCGAAAGCCTGCAATCGCTGTTCGGCGGCGAAGTGCTGCTCGAACGCGTCGCGCTCACCGCGCAGGCGACCCGGATGCGCGCGCTGAACGACGAGCAGCGGCTCGTTTCGGCCGGTTCGGAAACCAAGAACGGCAATGGCAAGAAACCGGCTCAGCTGCTCGCTCCGAAGAAGCCGGTGGTCGACGTTCCGGAGCGGCCCACCGAATTCATGGACCGGGTTCTCGACGCGGCTCCCGCGGAGCGCCGCCGGACGCCCGCGAACGGGACCGCGAAGACCAATGGCGCCAAGGGGACTTCCGGCGCGAACGGCTCGATCAGCGCTGGATTGAACGGTTCCGGGCCGAATGACGACCGTTCGACTCAGCTGCGTACTCAGCAGATGCCGCGCCTCAAGCCGAAGCGTCCGGAACCGCCTGCCGGGCCGGAGCCGTTCGAGGACGAGGTCGAAGCGGACAGTCCCGCTCCGCGTGGCGGTCGCGATCCGCGGGCCAACCTGGCGGAGGCGTTCGTGCCCCGCGGCGACTCGGGCCCGCACGAGGGACGCGCCAGTGTGGCAGACGCTTTCGCCGCACGGGAGCCGCGAAACGGGGCACCGGAACCGCATGCCGGACGGTCCGCTCGTGGCGGTGCGCCGGAGCCGCAGGCTGAGCGAGGGCCTCGCGGGGCTGCGCCGAAACCGCGCGGTGAGCGGGCACCGGAGCCGTATGAAGCCGAGCGTCGTTCGGCGGGCGACTCTGGGTCGCACGTCATCCCGGAGCCGTTTGAACAGGACGGTCCTGGGGCGCGCAATGTGACTGAGCCGTTGCCGCGTGAGGCTGAGCGGGTCCGGGAGCCTCGGGGGCCGGTGGGTCCGCGGGCTGCTCGGCCGCAGAAGGACGTGCCGGAGCCGCCTCGGCGGCCCGAGGCGCAGCCGACTCGGACTGTCGCGCCGGTGAGCAAGCCGGAGCCGGTCAAGGAGGAGCGAGCGGTGCCTCGGCTGGCGGCGCGGCCCGCGCCGCAGCGGGAGGAGCGGCCGGACGCTGCTGAGCAGACTGCGGTTTCGCGGCCTGCTGAGCCTGCTCGACATGCTGAACCTGCGCCGAAGAAGGCGGAGAAGGCGGTGCCGGAGAAGGAAACCGCGGTTGAGTCGCAGACTCGGGCTCCGTCTCGGTTGGAGCAGTTCTCGCGGTCGGATTTGTCGCCGTTGGCGGAGGACACGCCTACTGGGCGGCATGGGGCTCCTGGGGCGGATGCGGTTAATCCGACATTGCCGGAGTCGGTTCGCAGTTCGGTGAGCAGTGGGACTGGGGGGCGGCGTCGGCGGCCTGAGGCTGAGGCTGCTCCGGCTTCGGGCGGTGGGCGTCGGAGGCGGCCGGAGGGGGAACCGCCTGCTTGGCAGGCGCCTGCTGAGGAGGCTGGTTCGGGGCATCACGCGTCGGGGCGGTCGGTTACTGAATTGCTTGCGGCTAATGGGAAGACTGAGGGGAGTCCTCGGCGGCGGCGTCGGGCGGAGGACTGAGTTGGCTCGTCGCCTGGTGGCGACATCGGCCCGGTCTTGGGTTGCGTGGGGCACCCCGTTGGCCCATTGTGCTGACGGTTCGGGGGTGCTTGTCAAGGCGGGAAAGATGCCTTGACAAGCACCCCCGAACCGCAGGGCGGCTTTGTATCGGGGTTGGGGGAGGGGCTGGGTGCCTCGCTGGTTGGGTGCGTCGGCTGCGGTGTCGTAGGTGGTGGGGCTTGCGCCCCAATGTGGCGTTGGGTGCATGTGACGCACCCAATGTGGCGTTCGGTGCGTCTGGCGCACCCAATGCCACATTGGGGCGCATCCCGGCGGGCGGGGGGCGGCGGTCCGTGAAGGGCTCCTTGAGGGAATCTAGGGTCGTGAAGGGGCCTCTCACGGCTGGTGGAGGGTCGTGAGGGAATCAGAGTCAGTGAGGGTGGCCCTCGCGGACTTCTGGGCGGGGGACGAGGGGCGCGGGCGGCATCGCGCGGTGGGCTGAAACCGGTGCGTCCAACCGGCATCCCTTGGGGGGCCTGCGTATGGTGACCGCTCGTGAACGGCACCCTTTCTGCCACGCCGCCTGGGTCTGCGGCCACGGGCTCTCGTTCTCGGCACCTCACCGTGCTCCTTCCGGTGCTCGGGTTGATCGTCGTGGCGTTGTGCGGGCTCTTTCTCTTCGGGCTCGCGACCGCGCGCGTCGGGTGGCTGGCGGTCGCGATCGGGGTGGTCGCTGCGTTGGTGCCGGTGGGCGTGGTGGTCGCTGGGTTGCTCTGGGTCGATCGGTGGGAACCGGAGCCGGCGAAGCTGCTTCTGATCGCTTTCGCTTGGGGCGCTTGCATTGCCACCGTTACCGCGTTGTTGATCAATACCGGGGCCGAGGCGTTCGGTGATCTGCTTCTCGGCGGTGGCAATGGCAGCAAGGTGAGTGCGCTCGTCTCCGCGCCGCTGGTCGAAGAAGCCGCGAAGGGCGTTTTCGTCCTGTTGATCTTCTGGCGGCGCAACGAGGAATTCGACGGGATCGTCGACGGCGTGGTCTACGCGGGTTTCGCGGCCGCCGGGTTCGCCTTCACCGAGAACATCTATTACTTCGGCCGCGCCTTCGCTGACCACGGCTTCGGCAACGGGACCAGCTCTGGCGTGCTCGCCGCTTTCCTCGTGCGGGGCGTGCTTTCGCCGTTCACGCATCCGCTGTTCACCGCGATGACCGGCATCGGATTCGGGATCGCGGCTCGGTACGCGCAGCGGTGGGTTCGGATTCTCGCGCCGCTGGCCGGGTATCTCGCCGGAGTGTTCCTGCACGCGCTCTGGAACGCGGCGGCCACGCTCAACGGCGGAAAGTCCTTCCTCACGCTGTATTTCCTGGTGATTCTGCCGCTGCTGATCGCCGCGATCTACGTGATCGTGTTGCAGCGTCGGCGAGAACAGCGGATCGTCGCCGCCGCACTGCCGAAGATGGCGGCTGCGCGGTGGATCGCGCCGTCGGAGATCGAGTTGCTCGCCAGTTTGCCTGGACGGCGGCAGTGGCGGAAGCAGGCACGCAAGCAGTCCGGGCGGGCGGCGGCTCGGGCGGTGGGGCGATATCAGGCGAGCGTGACTGAGCTCGCATTCTTGCGGCGTACCCGGTTGCGCACCGAGCAGGACCGGCAGCGGCAGGAAGAGTTGTTGCAGGCACTGCGGGACGCGCGGGCGGATGCTGTGCGATTGGCGAACAATCGCGACAGTCGGTGAACATTCCCCGTCCGGGGTAGCTCGACCGTGGCAAAAGTGGCGTTCCACCGGGGGATTCGCGGGCACGGCGACCGCGAGAAGCGGAACGCCAATAAGGTACGGGCGCGATTGGCCGCCCCGGGTGAAGCTGGTCACCCAGGCACCGCGATCCGGCCGGGGCGGGGCTACTCTCGCGCCGTCGTCTGGTACCCGCGACGAAAGAGCGGGACTGGAACGAACATGAGGAGTTTCGAGCCATGAGCGTCCACAGGCGCACGCCATGAACCGACCGGCCCGCCTTGCCGTGGGCGTCGTTTCCGCCGGCCGGGTGGGCAGTGTCCTCGGTGCGGCATTGGCCAGGGCAGGCCACACCGTAGTCGCCGCCTCGGGGCTGTCCGCGGCTTCGCTGAACCGTGCGGAACGGCTGCTGCCGGATGTCCCCTTGCTGCCGCCCGACGAGGTCGTGCGGAGAGCCGATCTCGTCTTGCTCGCGTTGCCCGACGACGCGCTCGCCGGCACCGTCCGTGGTCTGGTCGCTACGAATTCGGTACGGGCGGGCCAGATCGTGGTGCACACCTCGGGTGCGCACGGCATCGACGTGCTGGCGCCGGTCGCGGAAGCCGGTGCGCTGCCGCTCGCGCTGCATCCGGTGCTCACCTTCACCGGCCGCGAGGAAGACCTGGAACGTCTTGTCGCGGCGAGCATCGGCGTCACCGCCGCGCCGGACGACGACGCGGCGTGGAACGTCGGCGAGGCGCTCGCCGTCGAGATGGGCGCCGAACCGGTGCGGGTTCCCGAATCCGCGCGGGCGCTGTACCACGCGGCGCTGGCGCACGGCGCGAATCACCTGATGACGCTGGTCGCCGACTGCACCGAAACCCTGCGCGACGCCGGAATCGGGCATCCGGAACGACTCGTCGCACCGCTGCTTTCGGCGGCATTGGACAATGTCCTTCGCCACGGGGACCGCGCCCTCACCGGACCGGTCCCGCGTGGTGATCTCGGCACCGTCCGCAAGCACCTCGACGTGCTCACGGACCGGGCGCCGCAGATCGCCCCTGCCTACCGGGCACTGGCCCGGCGCACGGCCGAACGGTCGCGCGCCGCGGGCCTGCTCGATCCCGCGGCCGCGGGCGAACTGACCGATCTTCTCGCCGACCCCGCTGAAGGACAGACCCCGTGACGACACCGAAATTCCAGCGCGGAACGCTCAACACGTTCCAGCCGCCCGAGCACATCAGCAAGGTGACCTGGGGGCTGCGCAGCCTCGGCCGGAAGGTCGCGCTGGTGCCCACGATGGGCGCGCTGCACGCCGGGCACCGCGAGTTGCTGCGCCGTGCGAAGCGGCTGCCGAACACCGTCGTCGCCGCGTCGATCTTCGTGAACCCGTTGCAGTTCGGCGAGGGCGAGGACTTCGAGGCGTACCCGCGCCAGCTCGAAGCCGACTTGGCGACATTGTCCGAAGCGGGTGTCGAACTGGCCTTCACACCGAAGGCTTCGGACCTGTACGCGGACAACGCGATGGTCACCGTGAATCCCGGCCCCCTCGGCGACGAGCTGGAGGGCGCTGCCCGGCCCGGGCATTTCTCCGGGGTGCTGACGGTCGTCGCGAAGCTGTTCAACCTGCTGCGGCCGGATTACGCGTTCTTCGGGGAGAAGGACTACCAGCAGCTGGTGCTGATCAAGAAGATGGTGGAAGACCTGAACATCGGCACCCGCGTGATCGGGGTGCCGACGGTCCGGGAGCGGGACGGCCTCGCGCTGTCCTCGCGCAACGTCTACCTGACGCCGCAGCAGCGGGAAGACGCTGTGGTGCTGTCGGCCGCGCTGACTGCCGGCGCGTACGTCGGGCGGGAGGGAGCTGACGCCGTGCTGGACATGGCGCGGAAGACGCTCGAGGCCCGTCCCCAGGTGGAAGTGGATTACCTGGAATTGAGGGGAACCGATTTGGGGCCGGCTCCCGTCGATGGAGAGGCGCGGTTGCTGGTCGCTGCCCGGGTGGGGAGTACCCGGCTGATCGACAACGCGGGAGTGCTGCTCGGAAAAGCCGTGGAACATCCGAGCGGGGATCCGGACGCAGGGGAATAGGGAGAGTCTGCGATGTATCGCACGATGCTGAAATCGAAGATCCACCGGGCCACGGTGACCCAGGCCGACCTGCACTACGTGGGCTCGGTCACGGTCGACGAGGACCTGATGGAGGCCGCCGATCTGCTCGAAGGCGAGCAGGTGTCCATTGTGGATGTCACGAACGGCGCGCGGCTGGAGACCTATGTCATCACCGGCGAGCGCGGCAGCGGCGTGCTCGGCATCAACGGAGCCGCCGCGCATCTGGTGCACCCCGGCGACCTCGTCATCCTGATCGCCTACGGGCAGATGGACGACGCGGAGGCGCGCGCGTACCGGCCGCGAGTGATCTTTGTGGACGATTACAACCGGATCGTCGAGCGCGGAACCGACCCGGCGCACGCCCCGGACGGATCGGGCCTGCTGAGCGGCACGGTCACGCTGCCCGAAGAGGACACGATGACCTTCCCGGTGGCCGAAACCGCGGACGCGCGCCGGCTCGACGCGTTGCTGCACGCCGAAAACTGACCTGTACCGGCGGCGGTCGCGAGCCGCAGTAAGGAAGACCTCGTTGCTGCTCACTGTCGACGTCGGCAACACCAATATCGTGCTCGGCCTCTACGAGGGCGCCGAATTGGTCGGTGACTGGCGGATGCGCACCGACGCGCGGATGACCGCGGACGAACTCGCGCTCACCGTGCGCGGGCTGCTCGGCCCGCACGCCGACGCGGTCACCGGGATCAGCGCGCTGTCCACGGTTCCCGCGGTGCTGCGCGAATTGCGGGTGATGCTCGGCCGCTATTACGCGCGGGTGCCGAAGGTCGTGGTCGAGCCCGGCGTGCGCACCGGCGTCGCGCTGCTGGTCGACAATCCGAAGGAAGTCGGCGCGGACCGGCTCGTGAACACCCTTGCCGCGCACCATTTGCACGCCACCGCGTGCGTGGTCGTCGATTTCGGAACGTCTACAAATGTCGACGCGATCTCGGCCCGGGGCGAATTCCTCGGCGGGGCGTTCGCCCCGGGCATCGAGATCTCGGTGGACGCGCTCGCCGCTCGCGCGGCCGCGTTGCGCAAGGTGGAACTCGTCCCGCCGCGTTCGGTGATCGGCAAGAACACCGTGGAGTGCCTGCAGTCCGGCATTCTGTACGGGTTCGCCGGTCAGGTCGACGGGCTCGTCCGGCGGATCGTGCGCGAATTGCAGCACGACAGCTCGGATCCGGTCACGGTGATCGCCACCGGCGGGCTCGCCCCGTTGGTGCTGGGCGAATCCGAGACGATCAAGGAGCACGTGCCGGACCTGACGCTGCTCGGCCTGCGGCTGGTGTACGAACGGAATGTGCGTTAGCCGAACTGCTCGGCGAGGTAATCCTCGAAAGTGCGGGTGCCGGTGTCCGCGTCGAGGTTGAGGTTGCCGTCCGCGCGATAGACCTTTCCGGCCGCGCCGGGAATGCGCACCGGCATTTTCAGCCGTCGCCGCCCGCTAGCCCGCAAATATTTGTCGACCAGCTCGCCCATGCCGTACACCGTGGGCCCGGCCAGATCCCGAACTCGCCCGGCCGGGTCGCCGAGCGCCAGCCGCGCGATCCGCTCGGCCACTTCCCGTGCGTCGACCGGCTGGAAATTGATCGCGGGAACCGGCACGACCGGCAGTTTCGCCGCTGTCTGCACGGCATTGAGGCAGAAACCGTGGAACTGGGCCGCGCGCAGGATGGTCGACGGCACCTCCGACGCCGCGACAAGCTCTTCGGCCTCGTGCTTGCGGCGGAAATAGCCGAGCGGCACCGCGTCCGCGGCGATCACCGAAATGAAAACCAGGTGGCCGACCCCGGCGCGTTCGGCAGCGCGGACCAGGTTCGCCGTCGCCACGTCGTCGCCCTTCGGACCGCCCGCGAGGTGCACGACCACGTCGGCGCCGTCGACCGCGGGGGCCAGGCCTTCGCCGGTCATCAGGTCGCAAGCGAACCGGCCGGGGCCGTTCGCGGTGCGGCTGAGGATGCGCACCTTCGCGTCGCCGAGAGCGGGAACGACCAGCTTGCCGAGAGTTCCGGTGCCGCCGGTGACCAAGATCGTCGTCATGACAATTCCTTCCGGGTACAGTGCCGCTGGGCTTGGGCACTGGGGGTGTCCTACTGGGATGAACCCGCCCGTGGCCGAAATGTGACAGCCCGGCTTGCCCGCTCCGTCGAGGCTGGCGGTGGGGCGGGGGAGGGGTGACAGGTGGATGCTCGCGCGCTGCTCGCGGCCCGATTCGAGGAAGAGCGGCCGCGGTTGCGCGGGGTCGCTTACCGCATGCTCGGCTCGCTTGCCGAGGCCGACGACGCGGTGCAGGAAGCCTGGCTGCGCGTCGACAGCGCCGACATTTCCGCAGTGCAGAATTTGCCTGCCTGGCTCACGACCGTGGTGGCCCGGGTGTGCCTGAACCTGTTGCGCACGCGTGAACGCCGCCGCGAGGATTCGCTGGACGCGTTCCCGCTCGACCGCCGCGACGACGGCGCGGACCTCGCCGAAGAAGCCCAGCTGGCCGATTCCGTCGGCCTGGCGATGCTGGTGGTGCTCGACGTTCTGGGCCCGGCCGAGCGGATCGCGTTCGTGCTGCACGACATGTTCACCGTGCCCTTCGAGGACATCGCGCACATCCTGGACCGCAGTCCGGCGGCTGTCCGGCAGTTGGCCAGCCGGGCCCGCCGGGTGCGTGGCGGCGAAGCCGGGCCGGCCGATGCGAGCAAGCGGCGCGGAGTCGTCGAGGCGTACCTGGCCGCTGCTCGCGAGGGAGACTTCGCGGGACTGTTGAAGGTGCTCGACCCTGACGTCGTGCTGCACTCGGACACCGGCGCGGCACCCGTGGTGCTACGCGGCGTCCGAGCGGTCAGCAAGGGCGCGCTGCTCGCTTCGGAAGTCGCGCGCAGCACGCAGGTCGCGGTGGTCGACGGCGTTCCCGGGCTGGTGCTCGCCCCGCGCGGGCGGCTGGCCGTGGTCCTCACGTTCGTTTTCGACGGCGACCGGATTACCGGGATCGACGTGATTTCCGCGCCGGAGCGGCTGCGCGGGCTGGAGATCGCGCTCGGCTGAAGATCAGTGGAACAGTTTCAGCCCGACGACCCCGGCGACAATCAGCACGAGACAGGTGATCCGGCCGACGGTGAGCGGATCGTTCATCGCGACGATCCCGTACACCGCGGTCCCCACCGCGCCGATGCCGACCCACACCGCGTACCCGGTGCCGAGCGGAATTTCGCGCAAGGAATACGCGAGGCCGGACATGCTGAGCAGCAGTGCGCCGCCGAACAGCACGCTCGGCCAGAGCCTGCTGAAGCCTTTCGAGGCGCCGAGCGCCGCGGCCCACACGGTTTCGAGAAATCCGGAAACGACGAGAACGAGCCAGGCCATGATCAAGAACCTTTCGCAGTGACGGATGCGTTCACTGCGCCGTCTTGTCGTCACCGGGTACGACGCGCTCGTCCGGGGCGGGAGCACCGCCGCTTCCGAAATTAGCACTCCGGAGCCGGAGCGAGGTGGTGATTTCGGTCGCCGCTCAACTCCGGCGAGCCCGTAGAACAGTGGTGACCAGCGGGTAATCGAATTCACCTGTTCCGGTCTCCGGAACAGTTTCCAGGTAAGCGCGGGCTTGCGCGAGCAGTTGGCCGCGGTCCTGCTCGGACGCGATCAGCAGATGCGAATGCGTGGCCACGGTCGCCAGCAGCGAATCGATCGAGCGCCGGTGCGTGTGCGCGAACCGGTCCTGTTCGAACGGACCGAAGCCGTCCGCACGCAGCGTTTGCTCCGAATCGGCGAACCCGCGGCTGATGCCGGTGCGGACCAGCCGGGCGAATTCGAGCACCCACGGCACGGATTCGTCCTCGTGATTCCACAGTGCCACCACGGCCCCTCCCGGCCGCAGGACCCGGCGGATCTGCGCGAACGCCGGTGCCAAGTCGAACCAGTGCAGGGCCTGTCCGACGAACACCGCGTCCACCGATTCGTCCGGCAGCGGGATGTCCTCGGCCTTGCCGAGCAGCGCGGGGACGGCCGGAAGCCGCCGGGACAGTTCGGCGAGCATGCCCGGATCGGGTTCCACCGCCGTGACCGAGCGGCCGAGAGCGGCCAGACCCTCGGTGAGTTTTCCGGTGCCCGCCGCGAGGTCCAGCACGTCGCGTACCGGTCGGTTTGCTCCGGACATGCCCCATTCGAGTGCCGCCCGCGGATAGTCCGGCCGGTGCCGGGCGTAGGCGCTCGCCTGGTCCCCGAACGAAGAAGCCCGCCGGGCGTGCAGTTCCGCATCAGTGCCGGGATCGCTCACGAGTAACCACCCTAATACCGTGAGTGCCCCGGAAGGGGAATCCGGTTGACGCGGTTCACCAGCGTGTTCGTACGCTATGGCCATGACCGAATTCCCCGCGTCCGACGCACTGCCCGATGACGACCTGCCCGAACAGATGCGGGTGCGCCGGGACAAGCGCGACCGGATAATCGCGGAGGGCGCCGATCCTTACCCGGTAGAGGTTCCGCGCACGCACACTCTCGCGCAGATCCGTGCCGAACATTCCGGTCTCGAAGCCGACACCAGCACCGGTCAGTCGGTCGGCGTCACCGGTCGCGTCATGTTTCTCCGCAATACGGGCAAACTGTGTTTCGCCACTCTTCGTGAGGGCGACGGCACGGAACTGCAGGCGATGCTGAGCCTCGCGCAGGTTGGGCCCGAGTCTCTCGCTTCGTGGAAGTCCGATGTCGATCTCGGCGATCACGTATTCGTGCACGGCGAGGTGATCACCTCGAAGCGCGGCGAGCTTTCCGTGCTGGCCGACAGCTGGCAGATCGCGGCGAAGTCGCTGCGCCCGCTGCCGGTGGCGTTCAAGGAGCTGGCCGAGGAAACGCGAATCCGCCAGCGTTATGTCGATCTGATTATGCGGCCGAAGGCGCGCGACGTGGTGCGCACGCGCTCCGGCGTGATGCGCTCGCTGCGCGAGTCGTTCCACCGCCGGGGATTCACCGAGGTCGAGACGCCGATGCTGCAGACGCTGCACGGCGGTGCCGCGGCCCGGCCGTTCGTCACGCATTCCAATGCCTTCGACCTCGATCTGTTCCTGCGCATCGCGCCGGAGCTGTACCTCAAGCGCTGTGTGGTCGGCGGGATCGAGAAGGTTTTCGAGATCAACCGGAACTTCCGCAACGAGGGCAGCGACTCCTCGCACTCGCCGGAGTTCGCGATGCTGGAGTACTACGAGGCGTACGCCACTTACGACACGAATGCCGTGATGACCCGCGAACTCATCCAGGAGGCCGCGGAGAACGTGCTCGGCACCCAGGTCGTCACTCTCGCCGACGGAACCGAGTACGACCTTTCCGGCGAATGGACGACACTCGGCATGTACGAGTCGCTCTCGGAAGCACTCGGCGAGGAAGTGACGCCGGATACTCCGGCCGAAGCACTGCACAAGATCGCCGCGGCGCGCGAGATCGAGGTGGATCCCAAGCTAGCGCACGGCAAACTCGTCGAAGAACTGTGGGAACATCTCGTCGGCGACGGACTGCACGAACCCACATTTGTCCGGGATTTCCCGCTCGAGACCTCTCCGCTCACCCGGCAGCACCGCAGCCGCGAGGGCGTGGCCGAGAAGTGGGACCTGTACGTGCGCGGTTTCGAACTCGCGACCGGATACTCCGAGCTGGTGGATCCAGTGGTGGAACGGCAGCGGCTCACCGAACAGGCGCGGCTCGGGGCCGCCGGGGATAGCGAGGCCATGCGTCTCGACGAGGATTTCCTCCGCGCGCTCGAGTACGGAATGCCGCCGAGCGGCGGGGTCGGAATGGGGATCGACCGGCTGCTCATGGCACTGACCGGGCTCGGTATCCGGGAGACGATCCTCTTCCCGCTCGTACGGCCTGAATAGCTCGCGGCCCCGCCGCACGGTCGGATTTTCTCAATGCGGATTTGCCTACGGCGGGGCAAGCGGGTATTAATATGGGTGTCAAAGACTTCTGTAGCTCGGGGCTTGCCCCGAAACCAGATCATGTAGCCAGATCATTCGGGTAAGCCCCGCAGGAGGAATCAGATGGCACAGAAGGTGCTGGTCTCTCTGGTCGACGACCTCGACGGCAGTGAGGCGGAAGAGACCGTTGAGTTCGGTTTGGACGGTGTGAGCTACCAGATCGACCTGTCGGGCGAAAACGCCGAGGAGCTGCGCGACGCGCTCGCACAGTATGTCGAGCACGCTCGCCGCGCCGGCGGCCGCAAGCGCGCGCCGCTGCGTCCGGTCGCGGGCGGCAAGTCCCCGGCCCGCCCGGCCGCGGTCGACCGCGAGCAGAACCAGGCGATTCGCGCGTGGGCCCGCAAGAACGGTTTCCAGGTTTCCGACCGCGGGCGCATCCCGTCGGAGGTCGTCGAGGCTTACCACAAGAAGAACTGACCGGGCATTTCCGGAACTCGCGGATGCGGTCCTCCGGTTAGCGAACCGGGAGAACGCACCGCGGCGGAGACCGAGTCTTCGCGCACTGCACGCCAAACGGCCGTCGGGAACATTCCCGGCGGCCGTTTGGCGTTCCGCATTAGTTTCCCGGCTTTGCGCCGTCCGGCGTGCTCGACATCAGCCGGCGAGCGGAACGGGCGTACTCCGCGGGAGGGGTTCCGGTCACTGCGGCGAAATCGCGGATGAAGTGAGGTTGGTCGCTATAGCCCAGCCGAGTCGCCAGATCTGCGTAATCCGGCGGGATCGGTGCGGCGAGCAACCGCGCGGCTTCGTTGAGGCGGTAAATCCGGATCGCCCACTTCGGCGTTGTTCCGACGTGCTCGGCGAACAACCGCTGCACTGCCCGGACCGACAGTCCGAGTGCCGCCGCCAGTTCCGCGACCCTGGTGATCCCCGGATCCGCGGCGATTGTTTCCACTGCCTCCGCGGCCGTCCGGGGCGCGTGCGGAATGGGACGGCGGCGTGCGATCAGCAAGTTGTCGATTGCAGTGATCATTTCCTCGTCCGTCCGCGCATTCCGGATGGATTCTTCCGCGGCCGCGGCGGCCGGCCCGAAGACCTCGGCCACGTCCGCCGCGCGATCGGCGAGGGTGCGCACCGGGGCGTCGAGGAACGGGCGGAAGCAGCCGGGCCGGATCCTGGCCCCGATGCCGTGCACGCGTCCGTGCAGCCGGTGCGTGAAAAGCTGGTGCGCCGGACCGTAAACCCCGCACGCGCCGGGGAAGAACGTCACGTGCACCGACAGATTGGGCAGCACGTGCTGGTCGTGGGGTTCGGTCAGGTCCCAGCGCAGGATCCAGTGGTGTTCCACGAAATCGCGCAGTTCCGGGGCGGGCGGATGCCGGGTCAGCGTGAACTTGGTGCGAGCCGTCCGCTCGTTGAGGATGCCGCTCGGGATCCGCCGCATGGCTGAAAACAGTAGAGCGTCGCGTAATTTCAAGACGGCCGCCGTGCTGCGTGGTTGGCTTGGGTGCATGTCGAATCACTCCGGACTGCTCGCCCCCGCCGCCGCCGAACTGCGGCGCGTCGCGGCGGCCGCCCCGTCGCTGACCGCGCCCACCGCATGCGCCGAGTACGACGTTCGCGGCCTGCTCAACCACCTTCTCTACTGGGGTCCGTGGCTCGCCGCCGCGATCCGGCACGAGCCCTACGAACCGCCCGCGCCGAGCGAGGCCGAGGCGTCCCTCGTCGGGGACGACTGGCCGAAGGCATTGGAAGCGATGACCGACGACGTGCTCGCCGCGCTCGCTCCGCCGGAAGCGTGGACCGGCACCATCACCTTCGGCGGCTCCGAGCTGCCCGCCGCGGTCGTCGGGGACATGGTGCTCGGCGAACTGGTCGTGCACGCCTGGGACCTCACGCGGGCGAGCGGCACTCAGCTGAACTGTCCGGACGAAACCGCCGAAGTCGTCCTCGCGTTCGCGGCGGGGATGGGCGAAGAGGCCCGCAAGGGCGGCGTTTTCGGTCCGGAAGTCGCGGTGCCGGAAACCGCACCGGTGCTGCATCGGGCGCTGGGCGCGACGGGCCGGGACCCATACGCCTGAAATTCCACTCGATGGAGATCATCGGGGGCAGATGCGCGGACAGCTTTCGCATTCCGCTTCGCCGGGTAGGAGGTAGGAGAAGCAACAGCTCTCTCGCCGCCGTTCCCAAACCCGATATCCGTCGTCGTTGACCGCCATCCGCAAGGTGGACGCCGAGGTCAGCGGGCGATACTGCGCGTCGAGCACCAGCGCGGCATCCGCGACGCCAGCGCCTTCGGCCTCGGCTGTCCCGCCTTGCCGGCCAACCCGCCACAGCGCGCCGTCCAACGCGTCTGTGGCGGCCGCCCAGAGCATGCGGCGGCCGAGCCGGGTGCCAGGCGCGTAGGCGCGGACGAAGCGGGCAGCGTGACCGACGAACTGCGCGCGCAGCACCGCGGCAAGCGCGCGCTCGTCGCGTACGACGGTGGCCTCCGGGCGGACGCCGCCCGGGTCGGTGGGCAGGCAGTAGAAGGCGTCGCCGAGCACGGCCATGCCCTCGGGATGCGGCCGGTCGGGGCCGAGACCAAACGCGAGCTGCTCCGGCTTGAGCGACGGCACCCGGCGCTCGTGGTGCAGCAGCAACGCGCCCACGTACGCGGGGACGTACAGGTACCACGACATCACGTAGCTGGCCGCCGTGCGCGCGGGTGCCGCGCCGTGCTGGTCAAGGAGCCAGTCGGTCAGCCGGGACCGCCATTCGACGAACAGCTCGGGCTGTTCCAGGAGGTCAGCGCAGCGGAACCAGCCCTCGGGGACGTCGCGGCGCAGTTCGTACCGGGCGCTGGTGCGCAGCAGGGAGGACTCGAGACCGTCGCCGATCTCGCGGGCGTCGTCGCGCGAGCGCTGCGGGTTCACCGGGCCACCTCCCGTTCCGGCCGTATGCATTAGGTGTGCCTAACCTTACATACGGCTCGAGATTGCGCCAATCGGGTGGTCAAGGAGTGAGACCACCCGGACGCGCGGGGGTGTTCGCGCTGAGCGGACAGGGGTGCCGGGGCGGAATCCTGATCCGGTCCCGTACGTTCGTGAGGGAGTAAAGGTGCAGCGCAACCGGATGAACAGCGGTGACCGACCGGGTCGCCGTCCGGGTGCGAACGGGCCGCCAGAAGCCCTAGTGGTACGCAAGCGCGACCGCTTGGCTACTAGAGTGGTCTCACGGTGCTGTCCGCCGCGGACGCGATCCGCGGAGGTTACGGGCCGCCGACGCAGCAGTCGAGGGAGTGCGCATGTTTGAGAGGTTCACCGACCGCGCGAGGCGGGTGGTCGTCCTGGCCCAAGAAGAGGCCCGGATGCTCAACCACAACTACATCGGCACCGAGCACATCCTCCTGGGTCTGATCCACGAGGGTGAGGGTGTCGCCGCCAAGGCGCTGGAGTCGCTGGGCATCGCCCTCGAGGGCGTGCGCCAGCAGGTCGAGGAGATCATCGGCCAGGGCCAGCAGGCGCCGAGCGGGCACATCCCGTTCACGCCGCGGGCGAAGAAGGTGCTGGAGCTGTCGCTGCGCGAGGCGCTGCAGCTCGGCCACAACTACATCGGCACGGAGCACATCCTGCTCGGCCTGATCCGCGAGGGCGAGGGCGTCGCCGCCCAGGTGCTCGTGAAGCTGGGCGCGGACCTCAACCGGGTCCGCCAGCAGGTGCTGCAGCTCCTGTCGGGCTACCAGACCGGCGAGAAGTCCGCCGAGAGCGGCTCGGGCCGCGGCGAGGGCACGCCGTCCTCCTCGCTGGTGCTCGACCAGTTCGGCCGCAACATGACCGTGCTCGCCCGCGAGGGCAAGCTCGACCCGGTCATCGGGCGCGGCAAGGAGATCGAGCGGGTCATGCAGGTGCTGTCCCGCCGGACCAAGAACAACCCGGTGCTCATCGGCGAGCCGGGCGTCGGCAAGACCGCCGTCGTCGAAGGCCTTGCCCAGAGCATCGTCAAGGGCGAGGTGCCCGAGACGCTCAAGGACAAGCAGCTCTACACCCTCGACCTCGGCTCGCTGGTCGCCGGTTCGCGGTACCGCGGCGACTTCGAAGAGCGCCTGAAGAAGGTGCTCAAGGAGATCAAGACCCGCGGCGACATCATCCTGTTCATCGACGAGCTGCACACGCTCGTCGGCGCGGGCGCCGCCGAGGGCGCGATCGACGCGGCCTCGATCCTGAAGCCGATGCTGGCCCGCGGCGAGCTGCAGACGATCGGCGCGACCACGCTCGAGGAGTACCGCAAGTACATCGAGAAGGACGCCGCGCTGGAACGCCGCTTCCAGCCGATCCAGGTGGGCGAGCCGTCGCTCGAGCACACGATCGAGATCCTGAAGGGCCTGCGCGACCGGTACGAGGCGCACCACCGCGTCTCGATCACCGACTCGGCGCTGGTCGCGGCCGCCACGCTGGCCGACCGCTACATCAACGACCGGTTCCTTCCGGACAAGGCGATCGACCTGATCGACGAGGCCGGCGCCCGGATGCGCATCCGCCGGATGACCGCGCCGCCGGACCTGCGCGAGTTCGACGAGAAGATCGCCGACGTGCGCCGGGACAAGGAGTCCGCGATCGACGCGCAGGACTTCGAGCGGGCCGCGCGCCTTCGCGACGAGGAGAAGCAGCTCCTCGGCCAGAAGGGCGAGCGCGAGAAGCAGTGGAAGGACGGCGACCTCGACGTCGTCGCCGAGGTGGACGACGAGCAGATCGCGGAGGTGCTGGCCAACTGGACCGGCATCCCGGTGTTCAAGCTCACCGAGGAGGAGACCACCCGGCTGCTGCGCATGGAGGACGAGCTCCACAAGCGCATCATCGGCCAGGAGGACGCGGTCAAGGCCGTCTCCCAGGCGATCCGCCGTACGCGTGCGGGTCTGAAGGACCCGAAGCGCCCGTCCGGTTCGTTCATCTTCGCCGGTCCGTCCGGTGTCGGTAAGACCGAGCTGTCGAAGGCGCTGGCGTCCTTCCTGTTCGGCGAGGACGACGCGCTCATCCAGATCGACATGGGCGAGTTCCACGACCGCTACACCGCTTCGCGGCTCTTCGGTGCCCCTCCGGGCTACGTCGGCTACGAAGAGGGCGGGCAGCTGACCGAGAAGGTGCGGCGCAAGCCGTTCTCGGTGGTGCTTTTCGACGAGATCGAAAAGGCGCACCAGGAGATCTACAACACCCTGCTGCAGGTGCTCGAAGACGGTCGGCTCACCGACGGCCAGGGCCGGACGGTCGACTTCAAGAACACCGTGCTGATCTTCACCTCGAACCTGGGCACCTCGGACATCTCGAAGTCCGTGAGCCTCGGCTTCTCCTCCGGAGCGGATTCGACGAACCGCTACGAGAAGATGAAGCAGAAGGTCAACGAGGAAATGAAGAAGCATTTCCGCCCGGAGTTCCTGAACCGGATCGACGACATCATCGTCTTCCACCAGCTCAACCAGGAACAGATCATCCAGATGGTGGACCTGATGATCGGCCGGGTCGAGACGCAGCTCAAGGCCAAGGACATGGAGATCGAGCTCACCGAGAAGGCGAAGGCGCTGCTGGCCAAGCGCGGCTTCGACCCGGTGCTCGGCGCCCGGCCGCTGCGTCGCACGATCCAGCGCGAGATCGAGGACCAGCTGTCGGAGAAGATCCTGTTCGGCGAGGTCGAGCCGGGTCAGATCATCGTGGTCGACGTCGAAGGCTGGAGCGGCAACACCGAGGACCGCGACGACGAGGCGCACTTCACCTTCCGCGGGGAGAAGCGTCCGTCTTCGGTTCCCGACGCTCCGCCGGTGAGCATCGGAGCCGCCGAGAACGGCGAGTCCGAGAACGAGTGAGCTAAGTAAAGAAAAAGGGCGGCTCCCAGGTTGGGGAGCCGCCCTTTTCTCTATTGTCGGGTGATGGGGTCTTCTTCGAGAATCTCGCGCCACGCCACGGCGAGCACCGCGCTTTCGCTGCTGAGCGACCGTCAGCTCGCCGAGCGGCTGGAATCCGCTGACGTGGTGTCCGAGGGTATCGGCGGCACCGGTGCCCGGCTGGATGTCGACGGGGTCCCGGTCTTCGCGAAGCGGGTGCCGCTTACCGCGCTGGAGCGGCGGCATCCGCATTCCACGGCCAATCTGTATGGCTTGCCTGCCTTTTGCCATTACGGCCTCGGCTCGCCGGAGGGATCGGCTTGGCGGGAGCTGGCGCTGCACGTCATGGCTAACGGCTGGGTCCTGAGTGGTCAGTGCGAGAACTTCCCTTTACTGCACCATTGGCGGATCCTGCCGGTTCCTTCGGGACGGGTGCCAGATCGCCCGCTGGAGGAAGACGTCGAGTACTGGGGCGGTTCTGATGCGGTCCGCAGGCGGCTCACGGAATTGCGGGACGCGTCGTCGAGCGTGGTTTTGTTCTGCGAGTATTTTCCGGCCAATGTGCATCGGTGGCTGCCTGGCCGTCTGGATCAGGTTGAGCGCCTTGCGTCGCAGATCGCCGATACGCTCTCGTTCCTTCGCGCGCAGGGAGTCCTGCACTTCGACAACCACTTCGAAAACTTCCTGACCGACGGCGATCGGTTCGTCCTGACCGATTTCGGCCTGTCGTTCGCGCGCCGGTTCGATCTGACTGCGCAGGAGGTGGCGTTCGCGGAGCTGAATGCGGGGCATGACCGGGCTTATGGGTCGATGTATTTGGTGAACTGGCTGGTGACCGAGGTGTGCGGAACCTGGGACCGAGAGAGCCGCTTGGCCGCGGTCCGTCAGGCGGCTGCCGGGGAGCTTGCGTTGCCGTCGCCGGTCGCCGAGGTGGTGGCTCGCCATGCTGCGGTGGCGGTGGCGATGAACGACTTTTACGGGCGGCTGCTGGAGGACCGGGAGACGCCTTTTCCGGCGACGCTTTTCGCTGGGTAGCGCGTCGGTCGTGAGTGGCAATCGCGGTTCTAACCGGGATTGCCACTCACGAGGTCGCGGCTGGTCGGCGTCATGGTCACTTAGCTTGGCAACCGTGTTTCGGCGGTAGCTCGCACTCGCGCTCGTGAGACGATTGCGGTGGGGATTTGGGGAGGGGAACTGCGTGGACGTCCTGTCGATCGACTTCGGTACTTCCAGCACGGTCGGCGTCTTGGCGGCCTTCGGGCGCGGGCCGCGGGCTATTGAGGTCGACGGGTCGGTCACCATGTCTTCCGCGGTGTACGCGGAGGAGGACGGGCGGCTCGTCGTCGGGCAGGACGCGGAGCGGCGGGCTCGGCTGGATCCCAGCCGGTTCGAGCCTCATCCCAAACGGCGGATCGACGACGGTGAGCTGCTGCTTGGCGACAGGGCGGTGCCAGTGGTCGACGCGTTCGCCGCGGTGTTGCGGCGGATGGGCGAGGAGGCCGAACGGCAGCTTTCCGGGGTTCCGGACGAGGTGCGGTTGTCGCATCCGGCCGGTTGGGGTGCGCAGCGGCAGCAGACGCTTCGGGCGGCGGCGGGCAAGGCCGGGTTCGTTCAGGCGCGGTTGGTGCCGGAGCCGGTCGCGGCGGCGGCGCATTACGCGACTCTGCGCGAAACGGGCGCGCCCAGCGGGCCGATCGCGGTGTACGACCTCGGCGCGGGCACGTTCGACTGTGCGGTTGTCGGCGCGGGGACCGCGGTGCTGGCGGAGGACGGGTTGCCGGATCTCGGCAGCCTGGACATCGACCAAGCCCTGCTGGTCCATATCGGACGATCGGTGTCGCACGCGGATCCGGCGCAGTGGCAACGGCTTCTCCGTCCGCAGACGACCAGTGACCGGCGGCTGCAGCGGGTGCTGCTCCAAGACGTCCGTGATGCCAAGGAAAGTCTTTCCCGGCACGCGCACACTGAGGTGCCGATGCCGGATCCGTTCGGCGATGTTCTCGTCACCCGTGCCGAGTTGGAAGCGTTGGTTCGGCCGAACCTGCTGCGCAGTGCGGAAATGCTCGCGGCGACGATCGCGCGGGCCGGGCTCACGCCGGATCGGCTCGGTGGCGTGTATCTGGTCGGCGGGCCCAGCCGGATGCCGTTGCTGGCCTCGCTGGTCGGGTCGACGCTCGGCGTGGTCCCGACGACCGAGGACCAGCCGGAGACGGCGGTCGCGTTCGGGTTGCATCACGTGGACGAGCGTCCGGCAGCGGCAACGCCGATGCCGGCACCGCATGCACCGGCATCCTGGCCGCCCGTCCAGTACCAGCCCGGCCCGGTCCAGCGGCCCTCAGCACCCATGCCACCGCCGCCTGGATGGCAGCCACAAAAGAAGAAGTCCCGCAAACCGCTGATCATCGGCGCGATCGCGCTGACCGTGCTGGTCGTCGCCGGAATCGTGACCGCCGTTCTCGTCACCCGCGGCGACGACAAACCGGCGGCGAATCAACCAGTCGCCCCGCCGATCACTTGCGCGGGTTCGCAACCAGCGCTCCCCGGCGAAAACGGGCTCACGAAGTGCATCCGCCGCCTGGCCGGTCCGACCATTCAAACCCGCGCCACCTGCTCCGACGACCCGGAACTGGCGAAAGCCTTGGGCGCGGTACGCAGCGCGTTGTGCCGCTTCCCGGACAAGACCACCGTCGCGTTCCACGAAGGACTCACTCTCGCCCAGGTCGAGCCCGGTGCGCGCAAGGACATGACAGGCCGCGTCGAGACCGACACCTGGCGCACGCGCACCGGGCTGAGCGGCCGCTACGTCGCCGGGGTCGGGCCGAAGCTCGGGCTGCTGATCTACCAGGCCGACGGCATCCCGGTGGTCGGCACGGTGATGGACACCAGCCCGTCGCACACCAGCCGACGGCCGCGGGACCTGGTGCAGTTCTTCGAGCAGACCGTCCAGCCTGGCGAATAGAGCTCAGTGCAGAGTGCCTGCCGACGTGGTCACGTCCTCGTGCACGGTCAAAGCGGTGTCCGCCACGATCGCGAGCGCTCGCGCGATCGAGTCCAGCGGCATCCGCGCTTCCTCCGGCACGTGCACGAAACCGCCGCGCAGTCCGGGAAACTCCGTCGCGATCAGATGCATCAAGCCGTAGAAGACTTGATTGCACACGTACGTCCCGGCGGTGTACGACACGGCCGCGGGCAGCCCCGCCGACTCGATCGCCGCGACCGCCGCTTTCACCGGCAGCGTGGTGAAGTATGCGGACGGCCCGCCCCCGACCACTGGCACGTCGACCGGCTGCGCACCGGCGTTGTCCGGGATCCGGGCGTCGATCAGGTTGATCGCCACTCGCTCCGGCGTGACGTGCTCGCGTCCGCCGGCCAGCCCGGCGCAGACGACCAGCTCCGGCCGGTGCGCGAGAATCGCGGCCCGCAGCGCCGGCAGCGACGCGTCGAACTCGCACGGCAGCTCTACCGCCACCGTGTCCGTCCGCCGCACCGCTGCCAGCGAAGCTGCCTGCCAAGAGGGGTTCGTCGCCGCTCCGGCGAAGGGCGCGAACCCCGTCAGCAGAACCGTCATCCGGCGGCCGGCTTCAGGTCGCCCGGGTAAAGGAACTCGTCGGACGGCTTGCCGTTGCCGTAGATCCACGCGTCGAAGAAGCCCTGCAAGTCCATGCCGGACACCTTCTCACAGTACTTCTGGAAGTCCTGCATGCTCGCGTTTCCGTCGTGGTGCACGGAGTTCCAGGTCTTGAGCACCTGGTCGAACGCGTCCTGTCCCAGGTACTTGCTGAGCGCGTGCAGCATGACCGGGCCCTTGGAGTACACGTAGGTGAACTCGTGGCCGGGCCCCATGTCGTACAGCTTGCCGTCCCAGAACGCGTCGCTGGCCGAGGCGACTGTGCTGAGGTACTTGGCGTCGAGATCCGTGCCGTTCTTCTGCGCCCACAGCCACGTCGCGTAGGACGCGAAGCATTCGTTGAGGCAGACGTCCTTCCAGTGGTCGACGGCGACCGTGTCGCCCCACCACTGGTGCGCGTTCTCGTGCACGATCGTGCTGATGTTGCCTGCGCGGCCGGAGTAGATCGGGCGGCTCATCGTCTCGAGCGAGAACCCGATCGGCTCAGTCAGGTAGATGCCGCCCGCGGCGTCCACCGGGTACTTGCCGAACTTCGATTCGAGGAAGTCGATGACCTCCGGCAACTGCGCGTCGGCCTGCTTCGTGGCGTCCGTGGTGCCCGGCGCGTACGCGCTGACGATCGGGGTGCCGTCGGCGCGCTTGCGATTGTTGAACGTCCACTTGTCGATCGCGACCGTGGTCATGTACGACGCGGTCGGGGTGTCCTCCGCCCAGACGTGCGTGGTGCCCGCGCGCGTCCGGTACTTGCCGACCTCGCGTCCGTTGGCGATGACGCCCCACTCGCTCGGGACGGTGATCGACAGCCGGAACTTCGCCTTGTTGCGCGGGGTGTCGTTGACCGGGTACCAGGTGGTGGCCGACTTCGGCTCGCCGGCCGCGAACGCGCCGCCGGACTTGGTGAACTGCCAGCCGTTCTTGCCGAGGTTCGGGTCGTCGATCGCGACCGGGACGCCGTGGTAGGCGACCTCGGTGGTGAACGGCAGGCCCTTCCACAGCGGCATCTTCGGCGTGATCACGAGTTCGTGGTCGCCGGTACGGGTGAACTTCGCGGGCGCGCCGTTGACCCGGACCGCGTCGACGGTGAGGCCGCGGAGGTCGAGGTCGAACGAGCTGAGCGACTGGGTCGCCTTCGCGTGGACCGTCTGGACTCCGGCGAGCTGGTGGGTGTCGGGAGCGTAGTTGATCCTGAGGTCGTAGTCGGAGACCTCGTACCCGCCGTTGCCGTCTTGCGGGTAGTAGCTGTCTCCGGCGCCGTCCGAACCGGGCGTTGGCTTGTCCCAGCCTCCCGGTCCGGCCGACGCGATCCCAGTGCCGAGCGTCAATGCGGTGAGGGTGGCTGCGACGGTCACTGCCGGGCGACGCCAGCGGTGCAGTGCTCTCATGGGCGCTCCTGTGTCTGCGGGTGAATCCTCCGCAACGTAGCGCCGGGAAGCCGGGCAGTAACCGCTTGGCGGCAGATTGTCCCGAAAGTCCACACTTCCGTCGGGCCCCGACACGAGCCGCGCGTTGTCTGGAAAGCTGGACCTCATGCGCGTCGCGCTGCTTGGCCCGCTGCGAGCGGAGGGGGAGGACGGCACGCCGATCGACATCGGCGGAGCCCGCCTTCGCATGCTCCTTTCCCGGCTCGCGCTCGACGCGGGCCGCGCGGTTCCCGCCGAAGCGCTGATCGACGGACTGTGGGGCGCGGAACCTCCTGCGGACGCCGCCAATGCGCTCCAGTCGCTGGTCTCGCGGCTGCGTCGGGTGCTGCGCCCCGCGGGTGCCGAGCTGGAGTCGGTCAACGGCGGTTACCGGCTCGCGGTGCCGCCGGAAGCGGTGGATCTCCACCGGTTCGAGCAGTTGTCCGCCGAAGGGCGCCGTGAACTTGCCGCTGGCCGGGACGGCACTGCCGCCGAATCGCTCGCCGCCGCACTCGCGTTGTGGCGCGGACCGGCGCTCGCGGATGTGCTGGACGCGCCGTTCGCCGCCGCGCCCGCGACGTTGCTGGAAGAGCGGCGCACGGAGACCACTGAGGACTGGTTCGAAGCCGAACTGCGGCTGGGCCGGCACGCGGACGTGCTCGCGGAACTCACCGCCGCCGCGCAGGCGCATCCGCTGCGGGAACGGTTGGCCGGCTTGCGAATCCGTGCGCTTTCCGCCGCTGGACGGCAGGCCGACGCGCTCGCCGCGTACTCCGCGATCCGAACGACGCTGGCGGACGAACTGGGCGTGGACCCGTCGGCGGAACTGCAGGAAGTGCATCTGCGTGCCCTGCGCGGCGAGTACACGCCGGTCGCCGCGGTGGTCGACCGGTTGCCGCAGCGGCTGACCAGCTTCATCGGTCGCACTGACGAACTGAAGCTGCTGGCCGAACTGCTCGAAGGATCCCGGCTGGTCACGCTCGTCGGCCCGGGCGGGGCCGGCAAGACGCGGCTCGCGACGGAAGCGGCTTCGCGGCATCCGGCGCGCTCGCGCGGTTTGGTGTGGTTCGTGCCGCTGGCCGGCGTGCGGGATGCGGAAGACGTGCTGGCCGCGCTGCTGAACGCGTTGGAGGTCCGCGACCTTCGGACCACGGAGACCGACGCGCGGCGTCGGCAGGTCGATCCGTTCGAACACGCGGTGGAGACGCTCGGCGGCACGGAAGCGTTGCTGGTGCTGGACAACTGCGAACACCTCGTGGACACCGCCGCGGAGCTGGCCGAGAATTTGCTGCGTCGGCTGCCGGCGTTGCGGGTGCTCGCGACGAGCCGGGAGCCGTTGGCGATCACTGGGGAAGCGTTGTGCCCGCTCGGTCCGCTGCCGGTGCCGGACGAGGCCGCGCCGCCCTCGGACGTCGGCACCCTCGATTCCGTCCGGCTGTTCCTCGATCGCGCGATGGCGGTACGTCCGGGATTCCGGCTCGACGAGTCCACAGTGGACGCAGTACGGCAGATCTGCCGACGGCTCGACGGAATGCCGCTGGCGCTCGAACTGGCCGCCGCGCGACTGCGGTCGATGACCGCCGAACAGATCGCCGAACGCCTCGACGACCGGTTCCGCTTGCTCACCTCCGGCAGCCGGACGGCGTTGCCGCGCCAGCGCACGCTGCGCGCGGTGGTGGAGTGGAGCTGGGATCTGCTGAGTGACGCGGAGGTCCGGCTCGCGCGCAGGCTCGCGGTGTTCGCGGCGAGTTTTTCCGAGGAGGCGGTGGAAAACGTCTGCTCGGACGACGAACTGCCCGCGGAAGAGATCGTGTACGTACTGGGTTCACTGGTGGAGAAGTCCATTGTGGACGTAGTGGGCATGCGTTACCGCCTGCTGGAAACTCTTCGCGCCTACGCGACCGAGCGGCTTGTCGAGTCCGGCGAACAGGATCGGATGCGGGCGGCGATGGTCGCCTATTACACGGAATTGGCCGACCGCAACGAACCGCTGCTGCGCGGACGGGACCAGCTCCAGGCGATCGACGTGTACGAGCACGAAAGCGATAACTTCACCGCTGCGCTGCGGGCGGCGATCGAGTCGGACTCCGCGGGTTCGGCGGCCCGGCTGTTGTTCGGATTGTTCTGGTATCTCAATATCGTCGGCCAGAACGAGCGGGGCGCGCTGTTCGTGGACGAGGTGCTCGAACTGAGCGGAGAGCTGCCGCCGGACATGGCGGCGAGCCTGCGGTTGATCCAGGTGCTGATGCGGGTCATGGCCGGTCCGCACGAGAAGGTGGACGTTCCCGAACTGATCGAGGACTGCGTGCGGACCGGTGCGGTGGAACGGAATCCGTGGCTGTGGGTGGGGTTGCCGATAATCGCCTACCTCAACGGCGAACGCGACCTGGCGAAGCGCGAGATCCGCCGGGCCGTCGAACGGGACGACGTCTGGGGCCGCGCCGCCGGACACTGGGCGGAGAGTTTCGTCCTCGGCGACATGGGCGACCTCGAAGGAGCGGACCGGGCGCGAGAGCTTGCGCACCAAGGCTTTGCCGAGGTCGGCGACCGCTGGGGTCTCGGCATGACACACGGTTTCCGAGCCGCGGCGCTGTCGCAGTCCGGTGACCACGAAGCGGCGATCGCCGCGTACACCGAGGGCCTGCGGCTGGTGATGGAGCTGCGGTCAAAGGACGACATCGTGCAGCAGTGGTGGCGGCTGGCGGTGGAACGCTCGCGGGCTGGCGACCAAGAGGGTGCGTGGCGGGACATGGAGGCCGCGGAACGCTACGCGGCTTCCGGCGGCAACAGCGGATTGCGCCTCATCGTGTTGCTCGGCCGTGCTGAGCTGCTGATCCGCGAGCACAACGTCGCCGAGGCCCGCGAGGTGTTCCGGGAAATGAAGTCGGCGCGCGCGGATTGGCCTGCGCCGGAAGGTTTCGAGGCGGAATGGCTTGGCACCATGGAGGCCGGGTTGCTGCTCGCCGAAGGCCGTCCGGATGATGCGGAACCAGCGGTGTTCGCGGTCATCGAGCAGGCGGCCGGACGATTCGACATGCCGGACCTGGCGGGCGTGGTCGAACTGCTGGCGCGGATCCGGTACCAGCAGGGGCGGCTGGAGTCGTCCGCGCGGCTGCTCGCGCTGAGCGCGGTGGTGCGCGGACGGTTCGACTTGGGAAGCCCGGAGGTCCGGGAGCTCATCGAGAACCTGACCAGCGAGCTGGGCGTGGAACGGTACGAGGCGCTCGTGGCCGAAACCTCGCAGCTGGACCGGGCGGAGGCGATCGAGGCGGTCCAGGCGGAACGCTCGCCTGTTCTCGACGATAACTAACGTCGAGGAGTTGGAACACGCGGTCAGCCTGGGTTCCCGCGGCGCGATGCGGTACGGCCGCACCGGCGACAAACTGGCCGACGCCCCGGAGTTCGACGACCTCTCGGAACCGCCGCATGCCTTCGCGTCCCCCTGCACTTCGGCCCCCAAGCACCGGTGCGGGCGCGGGCAGCGGAACGGTCAGCGAACGCTGGCTGCGTTGGACGGCGGAGGTGGTCGGGACCGGGCGGATGCTCTATTCGAGCGACTATCCCTGCACCTTCCGCACCCGGCCCGGCGGTTTTCCTTACCTGGACACGAGCGGCGGTGTCGCGCGGTCGTTTCCGGAGAAGGCACCGTTCAACGAGGAAGAGAAGGCAGCCATCGGGTCTGGCAATGGGGAGTGGTTGACCGGCCATCTCGCGGTCAACAAGGCGGGATGAAGGCTGCGCGATAACCTGCGGCGCCCACAGAGCGCGAAGGAGTTCCGGCGTGTGGTCAGCAGCTCACCAAGCAGTCGAACTTGAAGACCTGCCTCGCTTGCGGGACATTCTCGACGCCGGTCATGACGTCGAGGACGACAGCGGGGACGGCTGGACGCTGCTGCGGCACGCCATCGACGCCGAAGTCGACAACCACATTCAAAGCGGCAAGCCATTGCACGTTGACGTCACCGCTTTCCTTCTCGCCCGCGGAGCCGACCCGCTCCGTCGCCACCAGGGCCTGTCGGTCCTTGCGGAGGCGCAGGAGCGAGGCCATTGGCTGGCTGTCGACGTCATGCGCGGCTTTATCAGCCGAAATCGGCAGCCATGGACCCCGCCAAAACAAAAGTGAGTGCCTGTGCCCGGCTGTGGAACCCGGACACAGACACTCACCACAGCGTCCCCACCCCCGTGCAGGACGCCCTCAGACCCGCTTGCGGTAGGCCCACGTCGCGAGCGGGAAGAACACCACGACCGCACCGGCCATCCACGCCAGTGCGCCCAGCAGAGAGCCGCCGTAGGCGACGCCGCCGTTGAGCAGGCCGCGCATCACGTCGGACATCAGGCTCACCGGGCTGATGTCCGCCCACGCCTTGAGCCAGCCCGGCATCGTGGCCGTCGGAAGGAACACGTTGCTGCCGAATGTCAGCGGCATGATGAAGACGAACATCAGGCCCTGTGCCGCGCCAGGGGATTTCATCAGCATCCCGACGAACACCGAACCCCAGCAGAAGCACAGGCCGAACGCGACCGCCAGCAGGATCGCGAGGACGAACTCCCCGGGACCGGTCTGCACGCGGAAGCCCATCACGGTCGCCACGGTCAGCAGCACCGCCAGGCACACCACATACCGCACGAGGTCCGCCAGCACCGCGCCCACCAAGGGGGCCGAGCGGGCGATCGGCATGGAGCGGAAGCGGTCGAAGACGCCCTTGGTGATGTCGGTGTTGAGCTGCGTGCCGACCGTCAGCGACGCCTGCAGCACGTTCATCACGATCAGGCCGGGCACGAACGACTGCAGGTAGTTCTCGATCGAACCGCCCAGCGCGTTGCCGAACAGGTAGGTGAACATCAGCAGGAAGATGATCGGCATCAGCGTGACGTCGGCCAGCTGTTCCGGATTCTTGCGGATCTTCAGGATTCCCCGCCAGGCAAGCGAAAACGCGTGCTTCGTGCCCTGGATCGGGCTGATGTGCCGGGGCGGGGCCGCCACGGCGGTTGCGGTGGTCACGACCGGCTCCCTTCGAGTTCGCGCTCCGGCTTCGGGTCTTCGGCGCCATGCCCGGTCAGGGCCAGGAACACCTCGTCGAGGCTGGGCAGCCGCAGCGCCAGTTCGTCGGAGGTGATGCCCGCCGAATCGAGCCGGCGCACCAGCGTGGACAGCAGCACCGGGTCGGACACCGGTGCGGTCAGCAGTCCGGTCGCGTCGTCGCGGACCGGGCGGACGCCGGTGAGTTCGGCCAGGATGCGGTCGACCTCGTCGAGGTCGCGCAGCGACGTCGGCCGCACCTGCAGCGTCTGCCCGCCGACGCGCCGCTTCAGCTCGTCGGCGCGGCCGTCGGCGACCACGTGGCCGTGGTCGAACACGGTGATCCGGTCGGCCAGCTGGTCGGCCTCCTCCAGGTACTGCGTCGTGAGCAGCACCGTCGCCCCGTCGGCGACGAGGCTGCGGACGACCCGCCACACCTCGTTGCGCGCGTGCGGGTCGAGTCCGGTGGTCGGCTCGTCCAGGTACAGCACGGCGGGACGGCCGACGAGGCTCGCCGCCAGGTCGAGCCTGCGCCGCATGCCGCCGGAATACGTCCGGATCGGCCGCTTGGCGGCGTCGGTCAGCTCGAACCGCTCCAGCAGTTCGGCTGCCCGCGCTCGGGCGTCGGCCCGGGACAGATTCAGCAGCTTCCCGATCAGCACCAGGTTCTCGGTGCCGCTCAGGTCCTCGTCCACCGACGCGTACTGCCCGGTGAGCCCGATCAGCCCGCGCACCCGGACCGGGTCGCGGACCACGTCGTAACCCCCGACCGTGGCGTGTCCCGCGTCCGGTCTCAGCAGGGTGGCCAGGATGCGGACCGCGGTTGTCTTGCCCGCGCCGTTCGGCCCGAGCACCCCGACCACCTTCCCGAACGGGACCTCGAGGTCCACCCCGTCCAGCGCCTTCGTCTCCCCGTAGTGCTTGACCAGGCCCTCGGCCTGGATCGCGTGCGACATGATGCCTCCTCCTGTGTCGCTCCAGCACACAGTGGATCCAGGCGCTGGCAAGCCGCGCACACGGCGCTGACACGGACCTGTCAGTGCCTGCCCGGCATACTCTTCGATCATGGTGATGGAGGCGCGGACGCGAACCCGGCTGGTCACGGGTCTGCTCGTGCTGGTCGGACTGCCGTTGCTGACGGTGGCTCTGCTGCGCACGATCGGCTGGGACGGCAGCAGCTGGTACCTGACCGCGCTGCTGGCGCTGACGCCGTACGTCGTGGTCTACGGCGTGCTGCTCGCCGCACTCGCGCTGGTGCTGCGGCGCTGGTGGGCCGGTGGCGTCGCGCTCGCGTTGTCGGCGCTGCTGGCGGTGTACGTCGCGCCGCGGGTGATGTCCGACGACCAGCCGGCGGCGAACGGGAAGACGGTGCGGGTGCTGGCGGCCAACCTCTACCTCGGCCAGGCCGATCCGGCGGCGCTCGTGCGGCTGGTCCGGGAACAGCGGGTCGACGTGCTGAACCTGCTGGAGATGACGCCTGCCGCGATGTCCGGACTGGAGAAAGCCGGGCTTTTCCAGACGCTGCCGTACCGGGTCATGCACCCGGCGTCCGGGGTGGACGGTTCCGGCATCGTGTCGCGGTATCCGCTCACCGAAGAGGACTACACCGGCGATTCGGCCCAGAAACAACCCGGCGCGGCGGCCGACCTCGGCGGCGGGACGACGTTGGAGATCGTTGCCGCGCATCCGCGTTCGCCGGATTCCGGGTACTACCAGTGGGAACAGGAGATGCGGGACCTGTCGCGCGCGATCGGCGAGCACGGCCTGCGCGTGGTGGCAGGCGATTTCAACGCGACTCTCGACCACGCGGCCCTGCGGACGGTGCTGTCCCGCGGATACGTCGACGCGGCGGAGGCACGCGGCGACGGCCTCGTCCCGACCTGGTCGACGTCGGCGGTTCCGCTCGTGCCGCTGGACCACGTGCTGGTGGACCGCCGGGTCGCGATCCGGGACTACCAGGTGCTCGATGTGCCCGGAAGCGATCACCGGGCGGTTTACGCGGAGGTGCAACTGCCATGACGACCTTGCGGCCAAGCAACGGGGAGGTCGAATACCCGCGGCTGCTGGAGATCTGGCGCAGCGCAGTCGAGGCGACGCACCATTTCCTGGCGCCGGCGGACGTCGAGTACTACGCCACGCGCGTCCCGCTCTACTTCCCGGAAGTGGACCTGACCGTGGCGGAGGTCGACGGAATCGCGGCGGGTTTCTCCGGGATCGCCGAAGGAAAGCTGGAAATGCTGTTCGTGCACGACGATTTCCGCGGTCGCGGGGTCGGGTCGGCGTTGCTGCGTGCGGCGCTGGACCGGTTCCCGGGGCTCACGCTGGATGTGAACGAACAGAACCCGCAGGCGGTCGGTTTCTATCTGCACCACGGGTTTGAGGTCGTGGGCAGGCAGGAGACCGATTCGGACGGTCGTCCGTTCCCGTTGCTGGCGCTCAAGCGAGCTTGATCAGCGTCTCCAGCGCTCCGGCGGGGATCGAAATCCCGCGTCCGTGCCGGATCCGCGGCTCGCGCGGGTTGATCCGGATCAGTGCGCCCGTTGCCGCGCTGGCGAGTTCGGAATACCGCCGTACGGTCGGAACCGCTTGTCCGGCACCGATTTCGACCACCACCGCGCCGCGATGCGCGCGTCGCCAAGCCGCCAGTTCGTCCAGCTGTTCCTGACTGCGGTCCGGAACCCAGTCGAAATCCCCGAACATCAGGATGTTGGGCCGGGCCAGGCTGCCGCACCGCGGACACGACGGCAACGGCGGCCGGGCGCGCATGGTCGCCTCGTCCAGGTCGACCGCCAGGTCCGCGGCCGACCAGATCTCCCGCGAGCACCCGGCCAGGCACTGCAGGTGGTGGATCGACCCGTGCGCCTCGGCGACGTGCCGGAATCCCGCCGCCTGGAACTGTCCGTCCACATTGGACGTGAAAACCCGCACGCCGCCAGGTTTCGCCAGTCCCCATTCGAGCAGCAGGCCGAACCCGCGGTGCGGCACCGTTTTCCGGTACAGGTCGAGCCGGTGCCCGTAGAAACCCCAGGCCAGTTCCGGGTCCGAGGCGAAATGCCGCGGGTCGGCCAGCTCCTCGAACCGCAGCCCGAGCCCGGCGTACGGCGGATACGCCCGCCAAAACCCTTCCCCGCCACGGAAATCGGGCAGGCCGGAGTCGACGCCCATCCCGGCGCCGGCGCACACGAGCAGCGCGCCGGCGTCCGAGATCAGCTCGGCGGCGCGGGCGAGTTCGTCACTCACCCGGCTTCGATGCCTGCACGACCTCGAATTCCAGCAGGTTCGCGCCGGTCGACACCGGGTTCTTGCGCTCGCCCGCGTGCGCCTCGCGCGCCGGACCGCCCGCCCAGGCCTGGTAGTGCTCCTCGGTTTCCCACTTCGTGTACACGAAGTAGCGCGTCTCGCCCGCGATCGGGCGGAGCAGCTCGAAGCCGAGGAACCCCTCCTGGTTGTCGACGGAGTGCAGCCGCGCGGCGAAGCGCTTCTCCAGCTCCGGGCCGGCGCCTTCGGGGACCTCGATTGCGTTGATCTTGACCACTGCCATGCCCCCAGCGTACTTACGGCTGGCCTGGTTTCGCGGTTCGTGCCACTCTGCTCACATGGGGGACGACGAAGTCTTTAGCACCGAATTGGCCCGCAACCTGCAGCTCCTCGTGAAAGCCGCGGCCGAGTCGGCCGGTTCGGGCGGTTCGAACGAGCTGATCGACCGCGTCACCGGGCACCTCGGCGTGCCGCTCGCGCAGGCGCTGGTGGTCACCCACAGCTTCGAGAACTGGGAGCACGCCACCATCCAGGCCGGGGTCGACGCGTACCTCGCCGAGCACGGGATCGGCACCGACTGGTTCGGCATCGCGGGCGGTCTGCGCGGGCACGAAGACCTGGTCGGCATGCTGGTCACGGCCAAGCAGCACGGCCACTACGAACTGGGCGCGGTGGACTACGCGACGGTCGCGGTCGGACCGGACGAGGCGGCGGACGTCGTCCAGCTCGGGCTGGTCGGCACGGTCGCGCCGGACGGTTCGCCGGTGCTGGTCGGCGTGCGCGGCTCGGCCCCGCAGTACGGCCAGATGAACTGCCGCCTCGAGGTGATCGCCGAGGACCGGCGGGCGGCCACCGAGACCCGCGACCGCATTGAAGCGCTGATGACCGACCACGACGTGCTGCGCGGCCAGGTGATCGCCTTCGGGCTGAGCGAGCACCGCAACAACGAGCTGGTCACCTTCCTGCCGCGGCCGGAGCTGCGCAAGGAGGACGTGGTGCTGCCGGCGGGCGTTCTCGAAGCGGTCGAACGGCACACTTTCGGCATCGCGGAACACGGCGCGCGCCTCGCCGAGGCGGGTCAGCATCTGAAGCGCGGCCTGTTGCTGCATGGTCCGCCGGGCACCGGGAAAACGCACACCGTGCGGTACCTGATGGGCCAGCTCCCGGACTGCACGGTCGTGATCCTGACCGGTGCCGCGATGCGGTTCATCTCGCAAGCCGCTTCGCTGGCGCGCCGGCTGCAGCCGAGCGTCATGGTGCTGGAGGACGTCGACCTGATCGCCGAGGACCGCGACCTCGCGCACGGCCCGACGCCGCTGCTGTTCAGCCTGCTCGACGCGATGGACGGCGTCGGCGGCGACGCGGATGTCACCTTCCTGCTCACCACCAACCGGGCGAGCAGCCTGGAGAAAGCGCTGGCCGACCGGCCCGGCCGCGTCGACTTGGCGGTGGAGGTGCCGCTGCCGGACGCCGCGGGACGGGAAGCGCTGCTGCGGCTGTATTCGCGGGACCTGGAGCTGACGGCCGACCTGACGCCAGTCGTCGAGGCGACGGAAGGCGTCACGGCGTCGTTCATGAAGGAACTGCTTCGCCGGGCGTCGCTGCGCGCGCTGGCGCTCCGACCCGATGAACCCGTGCGGGTCGGCGACCCGGAACTGGGCGCGGCCCTAGCCGAGATGAACGACTCTCGCAGCAGTCTGACCAGGTCGTTGCTCGGCAGTCAGGGCCGCAACGCGCCTGGGTAAAGGTCGGTGTCCGACGGCAGTTTCGACCCGTGGAACCAGTCGTTGAGGAATCCGCTCACATCGCGTCCGGCGACCTTCGACACGAGCTTCTCGAAGTCCGCCCACGTCGCGTTGCCGTTGCGATGCTGGCCGACCCATTCGTGCAGCACCTTCTCGAACCCCGGCTCGCCCAGTTCCCGGCGCAGCGCGTGCACGGCGAGGATGCCCTTGTCGTACGCGCCTTCGAACAGGTGCTCCGGCCCCATGTCGACGAGCTTCTGGCCCCAGAAGTCCGTGCTGCCCTTGGTGATCTCGACGGCCGCGCGGTAGCGGTCGTCCAGGTTCTGGCCCTCGCGTTCGCCCCACATCCACTGCGCGTACGACGCGAAGCACTCGTTGAGGCAGATGTCCGCCCACGAGTTGAGCGACACCGAATCGCCGAACCACTGGTGCGCGTTCTCGTGCACCAAAGTCAGGATTTCCGCCCATTTCGCATAAGTGGGACGGGTCTGCGTTTCCAGGGAGAAGTGGATGTCCTCGTCGAGGTAGATCCCGCCGGCCGCGCTCTGCGGGTATTTGCCGAACTTGCTCTCCAGGAACGAGATCACTTCCGGCAGCCGGTCGCCGGTGGCCTCGCGCGCTTCGGCTCCCGGCGCGTAGCCGGAAACGATCGGCGTGCCGTCCGGGAGCGTGGACCGCTGCACGGTGAACTTGTCGATCGCGATCGTGGTCAGGTAGCTGGCCACCGGATTCGGATCCGCCCACGTCGTGGTGGTTTTGCCGTCCTTGGCGCTGGTGCCCTGCTCCCGGCCGTTGGACATGACCGTCCAGCCGGTGGGCACGTGCGCGGTCAGCGTGAAGGTCGCTTTGTCGCGCGGGGTTTCGTTGACCGGGTACCAGAACGACGCCGAATGCGGCTCGCCGACCAGGTACGCGCCGCCGTCCTCGGAGCGGGCCCAGCCGTTCTCCGATCCGCCGTCGTGCGGGGTTTTCGCCGGAACACCCGAATAGCGCACGCGCGTCCGGAACGTCGAACCCGAGCGCAGCGGTTCGGCCGGAGTCACGACCAGCTTGTTCTTCTCCCGGCTGTACTTCGCCGGTTTCCCGTCGATCTCCACTCCCGAGACGTCCAGCCCGCGCAGGTCGAGATCGAAGCGGCTGAGGTCTTGGGTGGCTTTCGCGGAGACCGTGGTGTCGCCGTCGAGCCGGCCGCTCGGCGGGTCGTAGCTGACGTCGACGTGGTAGTCGAGCGCGTCGTACCCGCCGTTGCCGTCGTCGGGGAAATACGGGTCGCCCGCGCTGCTCGCACCTGGCTTCGGATGCATCGGCGGCAGTGGAGCGGCGGGTTCGGCAGGGCTGCACGCGGACAGCGCAAGCACGCCGGCGAGGGCGAGGACGGCGGACTGGCGGCTGCGCATTCCTTCACCCTAGGGGCAGATTTGTGATGAGGTAGCCGGGAAAACCCGGGAGGATTAATGCGACCAGGCCTGATCGACTTCGGCGGCGACGAACGCTCTGGCGTGTCGATCATGCTGTTGCACGGGCTGATGGGCCGCGCTCGCACGTGGTGGCCGGTCGCGCAATGGCTCAAGCGATACGGCCGGGTGCGCGCCCTCGACGCCCGCGGGCACGGCCGGGCGCCGCACATCGGGCCGTGGACCACCGAGCAGTTCGCCGAGGACGTCGCGGACGTGCTCGCCGACGTCGGTCCGTCCGTGCTGATCGGGCATTCGATGGGCGGACTGCACGCGTGGGCCACCGCGGCGAAGCATCCGGAGCTGGTGCGCGCGGTCGTCAGCGAGGATTTCGCGCCGGACCAGCGCGGACGCACCGTCGAGACTTGGCGCGGCTACTTCGAGAGCTGGCCGGTGCCGTTCGAATCGCTGGCTCACGTGCGCGAGTTCTTCGGAGCTGCGGGCGACTACTTCACCGAATGCGTCGAGGAACGCGAGGACGGCTATCACCTGATCGCCGACCTGGAGAACCTGTACGAGATCGCCGCCGAATGGGGTCGCGGGAACTACTGGTCCATTGTGGACGGCATCCGCTGTCCGCTGCTGCTGGTCGAGGGCGAGCACACCGCGATGCCCGCCGGTCAGCAAGCCGAGGTCGCGGCGCGGGTGCCGGGCGCGAAGCACCTGGTCGTGCCCGGTTCGGCGCATGTGCCGCACGCCGAGGCGCCGGAGACCTATCGCGGCGCGGTGGAGGCGTTCCTGTCCGGCCTGTGACGCCCCACGCGTGCCGCCCTCGCTGGCACACGTGAGGCGTCCCCGGTCAGCGGGCCAGCTCGGTGCGCCACGCGGCGGTCGAGCGGTCCGCCGGCACGATCAGCGGCCAGACGTCCGAGCCGAGGTAGCCGGATTCGTCGCTGGCCCGGGCCGCGGTGCAACTGTCGCGGGAAAGCCCGTGCTCAGCGGCCAGCGCGGACACGGCGGCCGCGGTCGCCTTGCCGAACACGCCGTCGGTGGGCACGCCGAACCCGGCGGCGCGCAGGAATCGCTGTGCGGTCATCACCCGCGGGCCGGTGTCACCCGGTTTGAGCAGCGGCCATTCCGGAGCGTCGAGCCGCGCGACGGACAGGCCGAGCTGCTGGCCGACCGCCTTCCGCAGCTCCGGGAGCCGGTCGTAGAGCACCTGGCCGCAGCATTCGGTCGAGTTGAAATCGCGGTGGCCCTTGATGAACTCGGGCGTGATGCCGTAAAGGTGTGCGATGTAGGCGATCAACTGCACGAGCGAGTTCCACAGCGCGACCGGAACGTCGACCGTGCTGTAGAGGCCCTCGTTCTCGATGCCGATGCATTCGCTGTTGTGGTTGGCGACGTTCGCGCCCTGAACGTGCTGCGTCCCGCCGCGGAGGATTTCGAGGCTGCGGTGCCGTCCCTCGGTGACGAAGCCGCCGCGGCTGTTCGTGAACTGCTGGCCGGTGTCGATCCAGCCGCGGGTGTCCATGTGGAAGTTCTGGATGTCCCGCGAGATCTGCAGCGCGTGCGCCAGCGAGTAGTCGGTGTTGTTGCCCGGATCGACGGTGTGGTGCACCACGATGTACGTCGGCTTGTGGTTCTCCACCACGATCGCGCCTGACGGCGGCCGGGCGTTCCACTCGGCCGTCGAATGGATGACCGGAGTGGTCGCCGCCGCCGCGGATTTCGCCCCTGCGCAGCCCAAAGCGCCCACGGCAGTGACGGTGAGGCCGCCCTTCAAGACGGCACGACGCGTTGCTTCCCCCATGCGGAACTCCTCAGCCCGGAAGTGCGACTGGGGAAAGCTAACCCGGCACCCCGGAGGGGACAACTTTTTGCCGACTTTCGTCGTAGTGCGTCAGTGTTCCCCGGGAAGCGCGAAGAGCCCGTCGCGGGTTTGCTCCAGCAGACCGTCCACGAGCAGCGAATCCAGGCACCGGTCGCGCTGCCCGGCTTCGTGCCACACCAGGTCCAGCCGCGCCTTCTCGACCGGTCCCTCGGCACCGCGCAGGACGTCCAGAAGCAGCCCGCGGACCTGCCGGTCGGTCCCGGCGAACTTCTGCACCGGCTTGGCCGGGCCGGCGTACTCGGGACGGCCGTTGTGCTGCCAGGCGCATTCGGCGTAAATCGGGCAGTCCGCGCACTTCGGCGACCGGGCGGTGCAAATCAGCGCGCCCAGCTCCATCAGCGCTGCGGAAAGCTTCGCCGCGGGCGCGTCCTCGGCCGGAAGCAGCGCCTCGACGTCCGCCATGTCGCGGGTATTCGACGCCGGGCCCGCGTCGCCCGCGCCATGAACGGCACGCGCGACGACCCGTCGGACGTTCGTGTCCACCACCGGCGCACGCTTGCCATACGCGAACGCCGCGACCGCGCGCGCCGTGTACGCGCCGATGCCGGGCAACGCGAGCAATGTGTCCACATCGGACGGCACGACGTCGCCGTGTTCCTGAGCGATGACGGTGGCGGCGGCGTGCAGCCGAAGCGCGCGACGCGGGTAGCCGAGCTTGCCCCACGCGCGCACGACTTCGCCGGTGGTCTCCGCGGCCAGCGCCGAGGGCACCGGCCAGCGGGCCATCCACTCCAGCCAGATCGGCTGGACGCGCGAGACCGGCGTCTGCTGCAGCATGATTTCGCTGACCAGCACGCCCCACGCCGAGCAGTCCGGTTCCCGCCAGGGCAGGTCCCGGCCGACGTCGGCGAACCACTCGATCAGAACATCGGTGTCTACTGCCACCCCGCCATTGAATACGACGGTTCTTACTTGACCTCGGTCAGGCTCCCGGCCTTCACGTCGTAGACGAATCCGCGCACGTTGTCGTTGTGCAGGAGGAAGTCGCTGCGCCGGGCGCGCTCCACCGAGGTGCGCACGCTGTCCTCGACCTTGCGGAACGCCTCGACCGCCCAGGTCGGCCGCAGTCCGGTCGCCGACTCCAGTTCGTCCTTGAACTCGTCCTCGGTGACCGTGGAGAGGCCGCAGTCGGTGTGCTGGACGATCAGCACCTCTCGAGTGCCGAGCTTGCGCTGGCTGAGCGCGAGCGAACGGATCATGTCGTCGGTCACCACGCCGCCCGCGTTGCGCAGCACGTGCGCCTCGCCCTGCAGCAGGCCGAAGATCTCGAACACCCGGATCCGGGCGTCCATGCAGGTCAGAATCGACACTTGCAGCGACGGCTTGGGGGAGGACCGGTCGCCGGGGACGATGTTCCCGATTTCCTGATTACGCTTGAGCAGCACGTCGATGGAGGTCATGGGGCACCTTTCGGCCTGCGCTTCCCCGCGGGAGCGGGGCGGTTCCGTCCATGGAACCGGGCCGGGGGCGCGCGCACAATGCGGTGGGCCGGAAATCACGGCAAAGGCTGGGGTGACTTGTGAGTGGCAATCACGGTTCTAACCGTGATTGCCACTCACGACCTCAGCCGCCGAACCAGGGCTCCTCGACCGTCCGCGGCGGCGCCGACGTGCGGCCGACCCGCAGTTCGGTCGGCAGCGTGATGACCTTGGGCCCGACCCGCTCGGCCGAGCTGAGCAGCAGCCGTCCGGCGACCTTGCCCTTCTCCAGCACCGGCTGGTGCACCGTCGTGAGCCCGGAGCGCTCCGCCTCGGCGATGCCGTCGAAACCGGTCACCGTGAGGTCGAGCGGCACCCGCAGCCCGCGTCGCGCCGCTTCGGCCAGCGCACCGAGCGCGAGGATGTCCGACGTGCAGACCAGGGCGGTGACCTGCGGATACGCGTCCAGCAGCTGACGTGCGGCGGAGGCGCCGTCGTCCACCGTGTGGTCGAAGCGCTCGACCACCGGCACGGTCGCCCAGTCGACGCCAGCCGAGGAGAACGCCGTCGCCAGTGCCTCCAGCCGGGTGCGCTGCACGTGGAAGTGCGCGCCGCTCTGCCGTTCGGACGTCACGAAGTCGTCGTTGCGCTCGCGGCCGAGCCGCATGCAGAGGACGCCGATCTGCCGGTGGCCGAGCGCCACCAAGTGGTCGGCGAGCTGTGTGACGGCGGCCGCGTCGTCCGGGCCGACGCGGTCGACGCCCTCGATGCGGGGCTGGTCGATGATCACCGTCGGCACGGGCCGTTCCAGGACGGCCGCGAGATGCGGATCGTCGTCCGGCACGGAGTACACGACGAACCCGTCCACACCCGCGCGGTGCACCGCGGCGAGGTCCTCGCGACCGGGGCTGGCCGGCACGAGATGCAGGCCGACGCCCGCGTCTTCGCAGGCCAGCGCGAGTCCTTCGAGCACGCCGACGGCGGCCGGGTCGCGAAAGGCGTAGGACAGGTTCTCGGTGAGCAGCAGTCCGACCGCGCCCGCCTTCCGGGTGCGCAGCGAGCGCGCGACCGGGTCGGGTCCGGGGTAGCCGAGCCGCCGCGCGGTCTCGAGCACCCTGCGGCGCAGTTCGGGGGAGAGCTGATCCGGGCGGTTGTAGGCGTTGGACACGGTGGTCCTGGACACCCCGAGTTCCGCCGCGAGCGACGCCAATGTCGCCTGCCTCCGGGTGCGAATAGGACGGCCCATCCGCAAACCGTAACGGTTCAGATCGTTTTCCAGAAGCGACACCCCTGTGGTGAGCGTCTCGATCCTCTCGGTGATCAAGAGCGGGTGTGGCCACCCGGTGGAGTGAGGCTCGCCGTTCGGATGGGGTAAAGTGAATCTGACAACGGTTTCCATTAGCAGTTCGACCCAGGAGTGCCCGATGACTTCCCGCCGCACCACGAGCGTCCTCGCCGCCGCGTCGGCTTTGGCTGTGTTCGCGCTCGGCGCGTGCTCCAGCACGTCGTCCTCGTCCGGTTCCGGGGCGGGAGGGGGAACGGGCGACCAGGTGAAGGTCGTCGCGTCCACCGATGTCTGGGGCAGCGTCGCGTCCGCCGTCGGGGGTGACAAAGTGCAGGTCACGTCGATCATTCACGATCCCTCCGCCGACCCGCACTCGTACGAGTCCACCGCCGACGACGCGCTCGCGGCCAAGAAGGCGCAGCTGACGCTGGCCAACGGCGGCGGGTACGACGAGTTCTTCACCAAGCTGTCGGGCGAGGCGGCCTCGGCGAAGAAACTGGTCGCCTACGACATCGCCAAGCCGGGCGAGGAGAACGAGCACGTCTGGTACGACCTGCCCGGTGTCGCGAAGGTCGCCGACCAGGTCGCCGCCGCGCTCGGCGAGATCCAGCCCGCGTCGAAGCAGAAGTTCGACGAAAACGCCAAGTCCTTCAAGAGCCAGCTCGACGGCCTGATCAAGAAGGCGTCCGCGCTGGGCGCCGCGCACCCGGACACGAAGGTCGTCGTCACCGAACCGGTCGCGCACTACCTGCTGAAGACCGCGAACATCGGCGACGCCACCCCGAAGGCCTTCTCCGACGCGATCGAGAACGAGACCGACGTGCCCGCCGCGGCGGTCTCCGAGTTCACCAAGCTGATCAAGGAGAAGCAGGTGAAGGCGCTGGTCAACAACGTGCAGACGGTCACCCCGCTGACCAAGCAGGCAGTCGCCGACGCGAAGGCGTCCGGGGTCGTGGTGGTCGACGTATCCGAGACGCTCCCGGCGAACGTCACGGGCTACATTGACTGGATGACCAAGGATGTGGACTCGCTGTCGGGGGCTCTGAACAGCTGATGTCCGTCCAGCTTCGGGAAGCCGGCCCCGCGGTCCGCGTGCGCGGGGCCGGGCTCGCCTTCGGCGACCGCACCCTCTGGTCCGGTTTGGACTTGGACGTCGAGCCGGGCGAATTCCTGGCCGTCCTCGGCCCGAACGGTTCCGGCAAGAGCAGCTTCCTCAAGGCGCTGCTGGGCATGCAGTCGCTGTCGGCGGGCACGGTGGAAATCGCGGGCGGGCGTCCGGGAGGGGCGAACCGCAAGGTCGGCTACATCCCGCAGCAGCGCGCGATCGACGATTCGCTCACGCTGCGCGGCGTCGACCTGGTCGGCCTCGGTTTGGACGGGCACCGCTGGGGTCCGGGTCTCGCCGGAATGGGCGCCCGGAAACGCCGGGTGGCGTCGGTAATCGAATCCGTCGGCGGCACGCGCTACGCGAAACAGCCGGTCGGCCGGCTCTCCGGCGGCGAGCAGCAACGACTGCGGGTGGCGCAGGCGCTGGTCGGCGACCCGACGGTGCTGCTGTGCGACGAACCGCTGCTGTCGCTCGACCTGGCGCACCAGCACGCGGTCAGCGAACTGATCGACGCGCGCCGCCGCGAAGCCGGGACCGCCGTGCTGTTCGTGACGCACGAGATCAATCCGGTCCTGCAGTTCGTCGACCGCGTGCTGTACCTGGTGAACGGCCAGTTCCGGATCGGCAAGCCGGACGAGGTGATGACCTCGGAGACGCTGTCGGATCTGTACGGAACGAAGATCGAGGTGCTGCGCGTCGGCGGGCAGATTCACATCGCCGGTGCGCAGAGCGCGCTGTGCGAGGACGAACCGCATCACCACGAGCAGGAAGCAGTGGGCTGAGCCTTGGACGGCATGTTCGACTTCGCCAAGACGTGGGAGCTGATCGCGGAACTGGACAGCGTCCGCATCGCTCTGATCGCGGCCGCGGTGCTCGGCTTGCTGGCCGGAGTGCTCGGCCCGCTGATCGTGATGCGCCGCATGTCCTTCGCGGTGCACGGCACGTCCGAACTGGCCTTCACCGGCGCGGCGGGAGCATTGTTGCTGGGCGTCGGCGTGGAATACGGCGCACTGGCCGGTGCCGTCGCTGCCGCGCTGCTGCTGGGAATCCTGGGAATCCGCGACGCCGACCGCGATTCGGTGATCGGGGTGATCCTGTCCTTCGGGCTGGGCATGGGCGTCCTGCTGCTGTCGTTCTACAAAGGACGGTCCGCGAATAAGTTCGGGATTCTCACCGGCCAGATCATCACCGTGGACAGCACGAACCTGACCGCGTTGGTCATTTCCGCCGCCGCGGTGCTGGCAGTGCTGGCACTGATCTACCGCCCGCTGCTGTTCGCCAGCGTCGATCGCGCGGTGGCCGAGGCGCGCGGCGTCCCGGTCAAGACGCTGACGGTGCTGTTCTCCTTGCTGGTCGGCGTCGCGACGGCGCTGAGCGTGCAGGTGGTCGGGTCACTGCTCGTGGTCGCTTTGATGGTGACCCCCGCCGCGGCAGCTGCCCGGGTGACGGCGAGCCCGTTGCGCGCGACGGTGTTGTCCGTGGTGTTCGCGGAGGTCGCCGCACTGGGCGGGATCGTGCTGTCGCTCGCGCCGGGGTTGCCGGTGAGCGCGTTCGTGACTTCGATTTCGTTCTTGATCTACCTGGTGTGCCGGGTGATCGCGTGGGTCCGCGACCGTCGGCGCGGGGTGCGGACGAGCCCGGTGGAAGCGGCCCCGGTCCCGGTCGGCTAGCCGTAGCCGTGCCCGGCCTTGAAGAAGCGGTTACCGGATCGGGTGCTGCGCCAGTGCCGTCTTCACCGCCGAAATGAACCCCTCGTCGGTAAAGGGCACCAACCCGCCCGAAACATTCCGCTCCACCGCCTGCAACACGACCACGTGCGAGTTCACGAACTGGTCCACCGCCTGCGACTGCGGCGTCTTGTCCGTCGAATACGCCAAATACGTGAGATTCGTGAACGCCGCCTCCAGATACCGCGAAGACGCGAGGCTGAACGAGTCCCCGTAGACCAGGGTCGGCTGGTCGATCGTGCCGACGATCGGCGCGGCCGAGCGGTGCACCGGCTGGTCGATGCTGCCGACGAATTCTCCCGCGCGGTCGGTGACGCCGTCCGGGCGCAGGTTGTAGCGGGTGTTCGTCTTGACGCCGGTTTGGCCGAGCAGCAGCGGCAGGTCCGCGACGGCGTCGTACTGGCCGTCCGGGGCGCTCAGCCAGCTGTTCGTCGCGCCCGGCTTGATCGTGTCGGCGAGTGCGCGGGTCAGGACGAGGCCGCCTTCGTCGCGCCAGTGCGTGTCGTTGGGGGCGTAGATCGGGTGGCCGACCTTGGCCGCTTCGGCCGCCAGCTGCGGGCGCAGGTCGAGCGAGTGGCCTTCGGTGGTGATCTTGTACCAGTCGTTCGGCGAGGCGGCCTGCGAACATTCCTTGCCCGGATAACTCGCGGGGAGGAACTGCGGCACCATCGTCGTCTTGTCCGGCGTCACCACGAACACGAACTTCCGCCCGGACGCCTCGACCGCCGAGCGCAGTTCGTCGATCCGCTTCATCGTGGTGTCGATGTCCTGGGCCGGCGTGCATTTCGCCTCGGAGTCGTAGCCGTAGTACAGCCAGCCGTCGGTGCCTTGGACGACCTTGCGGTATCCGGCCTGGCTGGAGCCCGGCCCGCTCGGCAGCGACGGGCCGGTGTTCGGCGTGCCCGGCTGCTGCAGCGGCGGCGCCGGGATCGGGCCGTTGTTCGACGCGGAACCCTGGTCGAGCGGTGCGGCCTCGCCGAAGACGCCCTCGCTGATCCCGTTCGCCGCGTTGATCGCACCAGCCCGGAACGACAGCTGGTCGGTCGCCCATTTGGGGAGGTTGGTGAAGAACCCGAACCCTTCGCCGAGGCTGGGAAATCCGGCGAGCTTGTGGTTTTCGATCTCGCTCGGCCGGACCCCGACGACCCACAGCATGGTCGGCGTGACGAAGAACAACAGGGCGCTGACCAGCGCGGTCAGCTGCCGTTTGCCGTGCCGCGGGCGATGCAGCGCGTGCTCGCGGGGCAGGTAGGCCTCGTGGACTGCGGGCAGCTGCGGTGGCTCGGACACGTCACTGAGGTTAGTCAGTTCGAGTGAGCCTGGCGCGAACAACCACCGAAAAGTCAGCCGAGCATGAGGAGGACTTGCAGCTCGCCGACGAGGAACCCGATCACGCCGCCGACCGCGATCAGCTTCCATTCGTCCTGCCGGAACGCCGGCCGCAGCAAGCCCTCGAACTCCAGCGGCGTCAGCGCGAGCATTCGCTGTTCCACCATCTTCGCGACGTCCATCGCCTCGGTCAGGTACCCCTCGGCGTAGCGCGCGGTCAACGGCAGCTCAGCCAGCGCGCGCTGCGCCGCGGCGTGCTTCATCTCCTGCAGCCGCTGTGCCCCGACGGCGAGCGCGACCACCGGTTTCGCGGCGCTGACCTGCGCGTCCACCGCATGCCCGACGGCGCGTTCGACCATTGCCACGAGCCGGTCCGACTTCGGGCCGCGCAGCAGGGCGTCGAGCAGATTCGGGACGGTCAGCACCTCGTTGGCGACCAGTTCGCCGTATTGCCGGGCGACCTCGGCGCGGCGGCGCTGGAACTTGCCTTGCAGGATGACCCGGCCCAGCCGCACCGGTTCGCGCGGCAGGAAGATCATCTTGATCGCCAGCCAGTCGGTGAACAGCCCGATCGCGCCGCCGAAGATCGGCAGCACCAGCGGCTGCCGGGTCAGCGCCCACACCAGGGCCTGGACGAGGCCGAGCACGAAGCCGAAGACGATCCCGGCGCGCGCGATGAACGTCATCTCCGGCCGGGACGTCTCCCGGATCAGCCGGACCAGCAGCGCGCGGTCGCGGGTGAGCCGTTCGACGGTCATGTGCCGGACGTCGAGGACCTCGTCCAGGTTGTCGCGGACCTCGTCGAGGAACTCCCGCACCAGCTGCGGCGCGCTCGCCTGCACCTGTTTGATCAGCAGTTCCTGGGCGAGCGTGGGCATGACCTCCCACAGCCGCGGATGGTGCTGTTCGAGCACGTCGCGGGCGATCCCGTCGACCGCGCGCAGCAGCGGCTGCTCGAGTTCGCGGGTGATGATCACCGGGTCGACGCGGGCGAAGACCTCCTCGATGTCGAGCAGGTTCGCGGTGAGCAGGTCGGTCGCGATCGCGGCCATCCGGCCGCCGTGCTTCGGGACCACGCCCTGCCAGCCGAGGAACGGCCGGATGCCGACGAATTCGAGCGGGCGGAACATCATCTCGATCGCGACGCGCTTGGTGACGTAGCCGATCAGCGCGGCGACGAACGGCATCGAGACGTACACCGGCCAGTGCCGCGCGAGGTCGTCCAGCACCGCGTCCACCCGGGTCTCCCTCCCCGTTCCGGAAGGAAACCGTATCGCGTGCGCGTCCTAACCGAGCAGCAGCAACGCCTGCAGCTCGCCGACGAGCCCGCCGATCACCGCGCCGACCGCGATCAGCTTCCATTCGTCCTGCCGGAACGCGGGCCGCAGCAGCTGCTCGAATTCGAGCGGGCTGAGCCTGCGCATCCGGTCCACGATGGTGTTGCGGACGTCGAGCGCGTTGATCGCGTACGTCTCCGCGTGCCGGATGGTGTCCGGCACTCGCTCGGCGGCTTTCGCGGCGGCGACCTGCTTCATTTCCTGGAACCGTTTCGTGCCGACCGCGATCGCGACGAACGGCTTCACGACGCTCGCCTGCGCGTCGATCGTCTTCTGCACTTCGCGGCTGATCAGCGAGAACAGCCGGTCCGATTTCGGCCCGCGCAGCACGGCTTCCAGCAGGTTCGGCACGGTGATGATCTCGCGCGCGATCATGTCGCCGTAGTCGGCGGCCACCTCGTCGCGGCGCTTCTGGAACACGCCCTGCCAGTTGTAGAAGCCGAAGAACCGTTTCGGCTCGCGCGGCAGGAAGATCATTTTGAGCGCGAGCCAGTCGGTCAGCCAGCCGATCCCTAGGCCGAACAGCGGCAGCACGATCGGCGACTTCGTCAGCGCCCAGACCAGCAGCTGCACACAGCCGAGAATGAACCCGAACCAGATGCCCGAGCGCGCGATGAACCGCATTTCCGGCCGCGAGATGTCGCGGATCAGCCGGTTCAGCAAAGCCTTGTCGCGCACCAGGTTCGTGACGACCATGTGCTTGAGGTCGAGTACGTCCTCGATGTTCTGGGAAATCTCGCGCATGATCTTCGTGATCGCTCGCGGCGCCTCGGCCTGCACGCGTTTCAGCAGCAGTTGCTGCGCGCCGGACGGCAGCATTTCCCACAGCCGCGGCTGGTAGGTCTCCATCACCTCGCGGGTGACGTCCTCGACCACGCGCAGCAGCGGCTGTTCGATCTCCTTCGCGACCTGCTCCGGGTCGAGCCGGGCGAAGATCTCCTTCGGGTCGACGAGGTTGGTGGTGAGCATTTCGGTCGCGGTCGTCGCCATCCGCTCGGCGTTCGCGGGCAGCACGCCCTGCCAGCCGAGGAAGGGCCGCAGGCCGACGAATTCGAGCGGCCGGAACATCATCTCGATCGCGACGCGTTTGGTGACGTAGCCGATCAGCGCCGCGATGAACGGCATGGAGACGTACACCGGCCAGTGCTCGGCGAAAGTGTGCACGCGCGTCCCCTCCGTGTTGCCTACGGAACGGTAACCCGCGCGATTAGTGGAGCAAGAGCAGGACCTGCAGTTCGCCGACGAGCCCGCCGATCACCGCGCCGACGGCGATCAGCTTCCATTCGTCCTGTTTGAACGCCGGCCGGAGAATGCCCTCGAACTCCAGCGGTGTCAGCTGCTGCATCTTCTCGACGATGGTGTTGCGGACGTCGAGCGCGTCGGTCGCGTAACTCTCGACGTGCTTGACGGTTTCCGGCAGATACGCGATGGCCTTCTCCGCGGCGGCCTGTTTCATCTGCTGGTACTCGCGCCCGCCGACAGCCAGCGCGACCAGCGGTTTCGCCAGACCGGCCTGCGCGTCGACGGTCCGCTGGACCTCCCGCGTGACGAGCGCGAACAGCTTGTCCGCCCGCGGCCCGGTCAACACGGCCTCCAGCACATTGCCCGCGGTGAGAACTTCCTCCGCGATCAGCGCGCCGTAGTCCGCGGCGACCTGCGCGCGGCGTTTCTGGAACATGCCCTGCCAGGTGAAGAACAAGAACCGCCGTGGCTGCCGCGGGTAGAAGATCATTTTGAGCGCGAGCCAGTCTGTGACGAAGCCCGTGACGAAACCGAAGATCGGCATGATCACCGGTTGTTTCGTGAGCGCCCACGCGATGAGCTGGACGAGTCCGATGACGAATCCGAAGCCGATTCCGCTGCGCGCGATGAACCGGAACTCGGGCGCGGCGACCTCGCGGATCAGCCGGCAGGTGAGCGATTTGTCCCGGACCATGGCGTTGATCAGCATGTCGTTGACGTCGAGAACTTCGTCCACATTCGACGCCACTTCGCGCATCAGCCGCTTCACGACCACGGGAGCCTGCGCGCGGACGCGGTCCACCAGCAGTTGCTGCGCGCGAGCGGGCAGCATTTCCCACAGTCGCGGCTGGTAGGTCTCGAACACCTCGCGGGTGACCTCGTCGACCGCCTTCAGCAGCGGTTCTTCCAGCTGCGCGACCATTTCCTCCGGATCGAGCCGCGCGAAGACCTCTCGTGGGTCGAGGAGGTTCTTGGTCAGCAGGTCGACCGCGGTGGTGGCCATCCGCCGGGAGTTGGCCGGGATGACGCCCTGCCAGCCGAGGAAGGGCCGGATGCCGCGGAACTCGAGCGGCCGGAACATCATCTCGATCGCGACGCGTTTGGTCAGGTAGCCGATGAGCGCCGCGATGAACGGCATGGTCGCGTACACGTGCCAGTGCGCGGCCAGGTCGGCGGCGATGGCTGAAAGGTCCATGCGTCTGCCCCGTTCGCCCGCGCGTACGTCGAGGGGACAGGATGCCATGCGTGACGTCGGGTTTCGCGCTTCGTAATACAGCCGTTTGGCGGTACGTGCCGCAGGTGCCCCGATCACTAAGGTGGCCCGATGGTCGCGCCCGAGAAGCCGCAGCACCCCGCCTTTGCTGTTACCCGGAAGGGATACGACCCGCATCAGGTCGACACCCGCATCGCCCAGCTGACCAGCGAGCTCAAGACGACCTCCCACGGCCGCGACGAGGCGGTGGCCACCGCGGGCGAGCTCACGAAGGCCCTGACGACGGCCCAGTCGGAGCTGTCCGAAGCGAAGGCCGCGCTGGTCCGCGTCACGTCGAGCCCGGCGGGTGCCGGCGCGATCTCCGAGCGCGTGCGGATGATGGTGCAACTGGCCGAGGAGGAAATCGCCGACCTCCGCCGTTCCGCGGAAGCGGACGCGACCTCAACCCGCACTGAAGCGGACCGCTACGCCCACGAAACCCAACGGGCAGCGGACAAAGCGGCCAAAGAAGCGGAAGCGGAACGCCAGCGTCTGCTCGCGGAGACCCACGCCGATTTGGCCGCGCGCTCGGAGGCCCTGGACGCCCGCGTCGCGGCCGCGGAGAAGGACCTCGCTGCGCGGCAAGCGGATCTGGAGTCCCGGATCTCCGCTGCGGAAGCGGACATCGCGAGCCGGACCGCCGCCGCGGACGAGGAGATCGCGACCCGCCTGGCGGACTTGGAAGCACGGCTCAAGGCAGGCAACGAAGACATCGCCACGCGCACTGCTGCTGCCGACGCGGACATCGCGTCGCGCACGGCTGCGGCTAATGAGGACATTGCCACTCGGACCGCTGCTGCCGACGCGGACATCGCTTCCCGCACCGCTGCGGCTGACGAGGACATTGCCACTCGCACCGCCGCTGCTGACGCCGAGATCGCCGCCCGCACCGAAGCCGCCGACCGTGCCCGCGCGGAAGCCGACGAACTCTCCGCCGCAGCCCGCGCCGAGGCAGACCAGGCGGCGCTGACCGCCCGCACCCAGGCCGACGAAGCTGCCGCGGAAGCCCGCGCCAAGGCAGACGCCGAAGCTCAGCACGCCCGCGCTGTTGCCGACGCCGAAGCCCGCCGCATCCGTGACGAGAAGGACGTCGAGGCCCTCCGCGTCCGCACCGAAGCCGACGACGCAGCCGCCAAGGCCCGCGCCGAGGCAGACGCTGCCGCCGAAGCCGCTCGCCTCGCTGCCGACGAGGAATCGGCCCGAGTCCGCGCCGAAACCGACGCCGCCGCCGAAGCCGAGGCCGCCAAACTTCGTGCCGAAGCCGACCGCCGAGCGTCGGAAGAGATCGCCATCAAGAAGGCCCAGGCCGAAACCGCCCTCGCCGACGCTCTCCAGAAGCAAACCGAAGCCACCGAATCGCGCACCCTGGCCCTGGATCTGCGCACCAAGGTTGCCGACCGGATCGCCGCCACCAACGAGGCGGTCCAGGAGGCATTGCGCTTCCTCGGTACGCAGGAAGAGGAAGCCGCTTCAGCACCAGCTGACGCGCCTGCTTCGGCACCTTCGGAGGCTTCGTCTGACGCACCTGCGTCGGCTGCCGCACCCGCCCTGCCCCAGCCAACTCCGCGCCCATCCGCAGCAACTCCGGACGCACAGTCGCCCGCCGACCCGCAATCCGCCAAGTCCGCGGAATCGCCGACCCCGCGCAGTGGCAACGGCAATGGCCGCCGCCCCGGCCGTCCTCGGGCGGGCCGCTCCTGACCTGTCCCGCGTCGTTGTGCGTCAGGACGCCCGGGATGACGCGGTGCTCGTGGTTGCGAGCAAGTTGTCGAGCAGCGACCGGGTGTGGACGAGTTGGTCGATGTCGCCGGTGATCCGGCGGCGCTCTGCTTCGAGTCGTTCGCGGCAAGCGTCCAGCAGCAGTGACTCGCCTGCCATACAAGACAGGATCTCGCCGATGAGGTCCATGCCAAGGCCCGCTGCGAGGAGGGTCTGGATGTGTGCCACCTTGCGGATGTCCGAGTCGGCGAAGATCCGGTACCCGCTGGGCGTCCGGTCCGGCCTCAGCACGCCCTTTTCCTCGTAGTAGCGCAGCGCTCGCACGCTGACGCCCGTCCGATGTGCCAGCTCCCCGATCTTCACCTGGGTTCCTTCGCTGCTTGGCTTGACTCTCACGTCGACGTGAGAGTTTAGCGTGCGGGCATGCTTCGACTAGCCATCCTCATGTTCTGCGTCTTCAGCATCACCACCGGCGAGTTCGTGGTGGCCGGGATCCTGCCGGAGGTCGCCGCCGACCTTCAGGTCACCGTCGGTACCGCGGGGCTGCTGGTCACGGCGTACGCCGTCGGCATGATCATCGGCGGCCCGCTGCTCACCGCGCTGACTGCCGGGGTTGACCGGAAGCGGCTGCTGCTTGTCCTGCTGGCCGTCGCGGTGGCGGGGAACGCGGTCTCCGCCACCGCTCCCTATTTCTCGCTGCTGCTGGCGGCTCGAGTGGTCACCGCACTGGTGACCTCGACCTTTTTCGCCCAGGCAATCGTGATCGCGGTGACCTCCGCGCCACCGGAGCGAGCCGGGACCATGGTTGCCCGGCTGGCGTTCGGGATGAACGCGGCCATGATCCTCGGGGCGCCGATTGGCACTCAGATCGGCCGTCAGTGGGGCTGGCGCGCGACGTTCGCGGTGATCGCCGTGGCTTGCCTGATCGGGCTTGGCCTGGTGTTCTGGCAGCTCGCCTCGCCAAGCGAGGAGAACCGGACCTCGGCGGTCTCGGAATTGCGGATGCTGCGCCGCCGCCCGGTGCTGATGGCGCTGGCCATCACCGCGATCGGCAACGTCGGGGTGCTCATGGTGTTCAGCTACCTGGCCCCGCTGCTCACGGGCCTGGGCGGGCACCCCGCCGCCCGGCTGCCGATCCTGCTCCTCGCCTATGGCCTCGGCGCGACGATCGGAAACCTCGTCGGCGGCACGCTCTATGACCGCAACCCGCGGCTGTTCCAGCCTCTTCTTCTCAGCCTGCTGGCCGCGATCCTGGTGGGCAGCTGGTTCGTCGCGACCTCCGAGACATTCACCGCGGTGGCAGTCGTGGCGATCGGCCTCCTCGGTTTCGCGATCATCCCCGGGATGCAAGCCCGCGTGATGGCGACCGCCGCCGAAGCTCCGACGCTGGCCATGGCAGTCAATGCCTCCGGCTACCAGGTCGCCGCCGCCTGCGCCGGCCTGTTCGGCGGCCTCATCGCCGACTCGACCGCTGGTCCCCGGCCCATCTACCTCGTCGCCGCAGGCTTGACCATCTGCGGCCTCGTCCTGACGGTCCTGGTTGGCCGTGTGCGGCGCGCGCCCGACCGCGAAGACACCGTGGTGATCGCGGAGTGATTCCCCGGCGTTCTGAGTCTCGACGATTCAGGCCAATTCCTCCTTAGGCGGTTGCGCGGGTGCCTGCTTCGAACCGAACCCGCGGCAATACCAAGCCTCAGCCGCAGCACCCCGCCGCCACGGTGAACAGCTCGTCGTCAATCCAGCCACGGTCCCTCAGCTTCCGGCAAAACCGTTGGTACGAAACCAACATCGCCGCAGCCTCACCGGCCACGGGCTCAATCAACGACCCCGCCGGCATTCCCGCGCACACCGCACTCAGACCACCCGACGTGTACCCCGCCGCCGCCAGGAGCGCCGCGCCGTATCCTGTTTCCGCCTGCGGTGCGACCCGTAACCCAAGCCCGCTCACGGTAGCCCGAATTTGCGTCCACAAAGGACTCTTGCTGCCGCCGCCCGCCGCGAGAAGCGGTTCGCGAACCGGCACGCCCAGCCGCCGCAAGTGGTCCAAGGCGAGCCGCTCCAGGAAGGCGACCCCCTCCAGGCGAGCCCGATGCAACTCGACCTCGTCAACTGGGTCGCCGAGCACGAAACCTGCCGCGTCACCGTGTGCGAAGGGAAAGCGTTCTCCCTTGCGCCGCAACGGGAAAGCCACCGCCTCTGCCGGACCGCGCGCAGCGGCGGCCGCATCCAGCTCAGCGAGCCGCGGACTGTCCGAAACGGACTCGCCGCCGGTGTTCGAAGCGCCGCCGGGCAACCACCAGCCGTCCGGATGCCGATGGCTGTACATGACTCCCGTGGGGTCCGGTACCAACGATTCCGTGACTCCCTTCAGGACATACGTGGTCCCGAGAATTCCCACGAACCGCCCCGGTTCGACCGCGCCCGCGGCCAGTTGTCCGGCGCATCCGTCCGTCATGCCCGCCACCACGAGACATCCGGCGGGCAATCCGGCGACCGGCACCGAGATCTCGCCGAGCACGCGCGTCGGCGCGACCACCGGCGGCAACATCCCGTCCGGCACGCCCAATCCGGCGAACACCTCGGCCGGCCATTCCTCAGCCAGCGGGTCGTAACCGCTTTTGAGCGCGTGCGACCAATCCGCCGCGACCGGATGTCCGGTCAGTTTCGCCGCGATCATCTCCGGCGTGTGCCGGACGGCGACCGCCTCGGTGTGCTCGGCCAGCCAGGCGATCCGGCCGAGCGCCGCGGTCGGCGAGACGCCTGAACCCAGTTTCCGCCATCGTTCGGCACCGAGCTCCACGGCTTTCGCGTTGTAATCCGCTCCGCGCCGGTCGTCGTACATCAATGCGGGTGTCACTGGTTCGCCTGCGGCATCGACGCCGACGATCGTTCCGGACGTCGCAGCGATCGCCACCGCCGAGACTTCCGCGCCGCGTCCGGGCAGCGCGGCAGTGACCTCGTTCAGCACCGAACCGACCGCGGGCCACCACGCCGACGGATCCTGTTCGCTGCGGCCATCGCCCGCCCGCACCGGCGCCGGCAGCGACGCCGATGCGGTGGCGAGGACCGAGCCGCCGCGCACCGCGAAGGCGCGAACCCCCGCGGTGGCGACGTCGATGCCGACCGAGACCTGCTCGTTCACGCCGTGCTGACCCTCTCTTCGACGTCTTGCAAGCTGCCGTCGTTCGCGAGTGCTTTCTCGGTTTCCTCAGGCAGCTTCAGGAATCGCACCAGCACCGCGGCCACCAGATACAGCGCGGCGAAGATGATGACGACTCCGGCGGCACCGGCCGGCCCGAGGAACAGCGACACGATCGCTGGTCCGACGAACGCGGCCGCACCCGCGCCGAGGTTCAGCAGAGCCATCGCGCCGCCCTTGTGCTCCGGGGCCAGCGACGGCAACAGCGCGGAGATCGGCACGAACCCGGCGAGCGTCGCGCCGTAGAGCGCGCCGACGATCAGCGCGAGCCAGTAGTACTGCGAGCCCATCGCGACCGGCACGAAGTACAGCAGCAGGATCGAGATCGCGCAGCCGATCGCGCCGAACCAGAAAATCGTGGTGCGCCAGCCGATCCGGTCGCTCAGCACGCCGAAGATCAGGTTGAAGAAGATGTTCGTCCCGTAGATCACCGACACGAGCAGCAGCCAGCGGCTTTCCCCGAATCCGATCTGGGAGATGAAGATCGTCGGGAAGAACACGAGCATGCCGAATTCGGGCGCGGTGTTGATGACCCGCACGATCATGCCGACGCCGACCCGCGGCTTCTTCCACGCGATCGAGACACTGGAAACCAGGCTCTGCACCGGTTTCACGTCCGGCGGCGCGAGCCTGCGGTACCCCGTGCGCTGCCGGACGCCGAGCACCGCCACGAGACCGCCGACGCCGAGCAGCACGACCGCCACCCACAGCGTGCCGTAGTGGCCGAACAGCGGGTTGGTGAAGCTCGCGACGAGCGCGCCGAGCGTGGGCAGGCCGCCGGTGAAGGCGAAGTAGAACCAGCCGACCGCCGCACCGAGCCGGGCGACCGGGGCCACCGCGGTGATCCACACCAGGAACCCGAACGCGAACATCGGATAGCCGAAGCCTCGGATGCCGTAGCAGATCAGCATCGCCGCGTAGTTCCCGCCGGCGAGGCCGATCGTCAGGAACAGCGCGTCGAACACCAGCCAGATGACCAGGCCGATGACCATGACCCGGCGCGGTCCCCACAGTTCGGACAGCGCGCCCGACAGCCACGACGCCAGCATGACCGCGACGCCGTACACGGTGATCACGTACGACGCCTTGATTTCCGTGCCCGCGCCGTTGTCCGCCATGTACGGCGCGATGAAACCGGACTCCACTCCGTCGCCGATCATGAACAGGAGCAGTCCGACATACCCGAGGAACAGGGGCGCGGGCAGCCCCCATTTCGTGAGCAAGCGCCCGAAGCCCGTCTTGGGCAACTCCGCTGTTGCCGACTCGTTCATACACGCCTCCATGACGTCGAGATCCAACGTATCATGGACTGTGTGAACTTCGCACGCAAGAGTGTTATGACGTCGATCAGTTCTCGGGATCTTCGGCGACCTGCACCTCGACCCGGCTGCGCATCTCGTCGACGTAGTGCGGATCGGCGCCCTCGTCCACGATCAGCAGGTCGTAGTCGTCCAGCGGGGCGAGCCGGTGCAGCGCCGTGCGCTTCATCTTGCTGTGGTCCATCAGCAGCACCTTGTGTCGCGCCGCGGCCAGCATCGCCCGCTTGATCATCACGATCTCGGGCTCCTGGTGGAAGCTCATCGACGTGCTCATCGCCGAGGTGGACACGAACGCGATGTCCACCGAGAGCCGCTCGATCGACTCGATGCTCTGCATGCCGAGAAACGAATCGTGGGTGGGCGAGTAGTCGCCGCCGATGCAGATCAGCCGCAGTTCGTGCACGTTCTTGAGCACGTCGATCGCGGCGAGGTAGTTCGTGGCCACGGTCAGCGGCGTCACGTCGACCAGGAGCCTCGCCAGCGCGAGCGCGCTGGTGGAATCGTCGAGCAGCACTGACATGCCCGGTTCGACCTGCTCCACCGCGTGCATCGCGATCACCCGTTTGGCGTCGACGTGCGCGTTCATCCGGTATTCGGCGTTGCTCTCGAACACTGTCGACGGCATCGCCGAGACCCCGCCGCGGTACTTCCGGACCAAGCCGCGCCGGGACAGTTCGTCGATGTCCCGGTGCACCGTCATCATGCTGACGCCGAGCAGGTCGACGAGCTCGCCGATGGTCGCCGAACCCTGCCGGAACACGTGCTCGGTCAGCTTCTGCTGACGGTTCTCGCGGGGATGGGCGGCAGGCTTTTCGCTCGACATGCCGTGATTATCGCGGTTCCACTGGGAGGTTGAAGCGCACCAGGGCGGTTCGGTCACCGCTCACCTCCAGTTCGGTGACGGCCGCGTTGTCCAGGCGGGGAAACACGCTGCGGTAGCGGGACAGCGGAATGCCGAGCAGCTGGCAGAGCGTGAGCCGCAGCAGCGTGTTGTGCGCGACGACCAGGGCGGTTCCGCTGGTCGCGGCGGCAATCGACCGGAGCGCGCGAGCCCCGCGCCCGGCCGCCTCGGCCGGATCGTCGGCACCGGGGAACGCGCCGGCGATCGGATCGGCGAGGAAGCGTTCGACCGCATCGGGATCCGTCTCGCGCACCTCGTCGCGCGTGCGGCCCTCGGCGATGCCGAAGTAGGTTTCCCGCAGGTCAGTGACGATTTCCGGGACCAGGTCAAGCGCCTCGGCCGCCGGTTCGATCGTGCGCAGGGCACGTCGTTGCGGTGAACAGAACAGCGCGTCCGGTTTCACCCGGCGGGCGTACGCGGCCAGCGCGTCCGCCTGGCGGAGCCCCTCTTCGGTCAGCGCTACCTCGCTGGTGCCCGCGTAGCGGTTCTCCGCGTGCCATTCGGTCTGCCCGTGCCTGGCCAGCAGCAGCCGTGCGCCCACTCGCGCCCTCCTTGTGTGAATACTCTTGCGAACTTCTCATCGTCGCTGTTAACTTAACATTGCTCGTGTGAAACGGGCTCGCTCTCTGAAGGGATCTGGTGGATGACTCTCGACGCGGTGGTGTTCGACCTCGACGGTGTCCTGGTGGAAAGTGAACACCTCTGGGAGGAGAACTGGGTCGCTTTCGCCGCTCGTCACCAGGTCGAGTGGACGGCGGAGGACACGGCCTCGGTGCAGGGCATGAGCGCGCCCGAATGGGCCGGCTATCTCGCTCGCCGGTGCGGGGTGCCGGACCAGGCGGACGAAGTGGAACGCGCGGTGGTCGACGGCATGATCGCCTCGATCGACGCGGGCGAAGCGCCGTTGCTCCCCGGTGCGGGCGCGATGGTGCGCGAGGTGAGCGAGCGGGTCCCGGTCGCGCTCGCGTCGTCGGCGGCCCGCCGGGTGATCGACGCGGTGCTCGAAAAGCACCAGCTCACCGGCGAGTTCACCGCGACGGTGTCCAGCGCCGAGGTCGCGCGGGGCAAGCCGAACCCGGACGTGTACCTGGAAGCGGCGGCCCGGCTCGGCAAATCAGGCAGCGAATGTCTCGGAGTCGAGGACTCCAGCAACGGCATCCGGGCGGCGGCCGCGGCCGGGCTCACCGTGATCGCGCTGCCCAACCCGACGTACCCGCCGAAGCCGGACGCGCTGGAGCTGGCGAGCGCGGTGGCCGAAAGCAATGACGACGTCCGACTGAAGCTCCTGGCCTACCTGGCCGGCGAGCCGGTGGCTGCGAGGGACTGAACCATGACCACCTTGGGTTCTCCGGACACGTTCAAACGGCAGTGGCTGGACGGGTTCGTCACCGCGTACGGCCGCACGGTCCAGAAGGTGCCGGACGCTTACGGCGTCGTCCGCCGCGAGGCTCCGGCGAGCTCGAAGGTCGCGGTCGTGATCGGCGGCGGATGCGGTCACTACCCGGCGTTCGCGGGCCTCGTCGGCCCTGGTCTGGCCGACGGCGCGGTCGTCGGCGACGTGTTCACGAGCCCGAGTGCCGAGCAGGTCTACCGCACGGCGCGGGCGGCGGACAACGGCGCTGGCGTGCTCTTCGGTTTCGGCAACTACCAAGGCGACGTGCTCCACTTCGGACTCGCCGCACGCAGGCTGGCGGCGGAGGGCATCCCTAGCCGCACCATCCTGGTCACCGACGACATCGCGAGCGGCCCGGCGACCGAACCGGGGCGACGTCGCGGCGTGGCGGGCGATTTCCTGGTCTTCAAGATCGCCGGTGCGGCGGCGGAGCGCGGCTACAGCCTCGACGCGGTATATGAGGTCGCGGCCAAGGCGAACGCTCGCACACGGACGTTCGGCGTCGCGTTCGGCGGTTGCACGCTGCCCGGTGCGGACGCGCCGCTGTTCACAGTCGCGGACCAGGAAATGGAACTGGGCCTCGGAATTCACGGTGAACCGGGCGTACGCACAGTGGGCCGGTTGTCCGCGGCGGAGCTGGCGGACGAATTGGTCGACGGTCTCCTGCCAGAGCTGCCGGACGGGGACGGCCGGGTGGTCGTGCTGGTGAACGGGCTCGGCCGCACCAAGTACGAGGAAATGTTCGTCACCTACACCCGCGTGCACGAACGGCTCGCCCAGGCCGGGCTCAGCCCGGTGCATTCCGAGGTCGGCGAGTTCGTCACCTCGCTCGACATGGCCGGGGTTTCGCTGTCGATCCTGGTGCTGGACGACGAATTGGCCGAGCTGTACGCCGCGCCGTGTGACACCCCGGGCTACCGCACCAGCGGTGCCGAGCTGGCCACGGTCGAGCTTGAGTCCACAGTGGACGAGCTGCTGACCGCGGAGGCTCCAGGGACCAGTGTGGTCGATCGGGTTCTCACCGCGGCTTTGCTCAGCATCGAAGACAACGAAGCGGAATTGGGCAGGCTCGACGCGGTGGCCGCGGACGGAGACCACGGGCTCGGCATGACCCGCGGCATGCGTGCCGCCGTCGCTGCCGCGCGGCGCGAACCGGACACGGTTTCCGGTGCGCTGCTGGCTGCCGGTACGGCGTTCGCCGATGCGGCTGGCGGTGCCTCGGGCGCGCTGTACGGCGTGCTGCTGGCGGAAACCGGTGCCGGTCTGAGCGGTGCCGAAGCCGGGGACATCACCACGGCGATGCTCGCCGACGCGGTCGACGGCGCGGTTCGCGCGTTCTGCGAGCTGGGCAAAGCCGAACTGGGCGACAAGACAATGCTCGACGCGATCGAGCCGTTCCGGGCCACGTTGCGGGAGCAGGCGGGTTCGGAAGTAGTGCAAGCCTGGCGGAAAGCCGCTGGAGCCGCGGTCGTAGGCGCGCAGGAGACCGCGCACTTGCGTCCGGCGAAGGGACGCGCGGCGCGGCTCGCGCAACGGAGCGAGGGTCATTCGGACCCGGGTGCGGTGTCGTTCTCGCTGCTGGTCACGGCTGTCGGCGAGGAGCTGGAAAGGAGCGCGGACTGATGCGCATCGTGGTGGCGGCCGACAATGCCGGAGTCGAACTGAAGAACCAGCTGCGCGACCTGCTGCAGGCCGACGAACGAGTCGCCGAGGTGACCGACCTCGGCGTGCCGGACGCGGCGGACGACCGGGCGTACCCGTTGCTGGGACTGGCCGCGGCGGAAGCCATCGCACGCGGTGAGGCAGACCGCGGCGTCCTGGTGTGCGGCACCGGCATCGGCATGGCGATCTCGGCGAACAAGGTGCCGGGCGTGCGGGCGACGGTCGCGCACGATTCGTACTCCGCCGAGCGGTCGATCAAATCGAACGACTGCCAGGTGATCACCTTCGGAGCGCGGGCGATCGGTCCTGAGGTGGCGAAGAAGATCGTGGCCGAATGGGTCGGATACCGCTTCGATCCCGCGTCGGCCAGCGCGACCAAGGTCGCGCACATCACCGAATACGAGAACGCCCACTGACCTAGGCGTCCGTCGTGGCGCACAATCGGCACAGAGCGAGTGAGGGAGCAGAGTTGCACATTCTCGCTGCGGGAGACCACTTCGTCAGCCCCGGCCTGCTGGCCGGAGCCGTCCGCGCGGAGCTCGGCGGCGACCACGAGGTCGCTGAGCTGACGCTGCCGTGGCCGGTCGAGCCATTCGGGCCGGTCGGCAACGTGCTGGAGGCCAGCGGTACCGAAGACCAGGTGATCGAGGCACTCGCCGATGCCGAGGCCGTCGTCACGCAGATGGCCCCGTTCACCAAGAAGGTCTTCGCTGCCGCGCCAGAGCTCAAGCTCGTGTCGGTGTGCCGCGGCGGGCCGGTGAACGTCGACCTCGTAGCCGCCACTGAGGCCGGAGTCGCCGTCACGTACGCGCCGGGACGCAACGCGGGTGCGGCGGCCGAGTTCGCGGTCGGCATGATCCTCGCTGCGATGCGGCGGATCTCGACCTCCTCGGCCGAACTGCTCGCCGGCACCTGGCGCGGCGACTACTACGCCTACGACCAGGCCGGGCTGGAGCTGGGCGGCACCACGGTCGGGCTCGTCGGGTACGGCGCGATCGGGTCCCGGGTCACCAAGGTGCTCGTCGCGTTCGGGGCGAACGTCCTGGTGGCCGACCCTTACGCCGACCGTGCCGCTGTCGAAGCCGATGGCGCACAGCTCGTCGAGCTTGACGAACTGCTCCGGCAGAGCCGCGTCGTGAGCCTGCACGCACGGCTCACCGAGGAGACCCGGCACCTCATCGACGCGAGCAAACTCGCCCTCCTGCCAGAAGGCGCGGTCCTCGTGAACACCGCTCGCGGTGGCCTGCTCGACTACGCGCCGCTTCCCGACGCCCTGCGTTCCGGCCGGCTCGGTGCGCTCGCCCTCGACGTTTACGACGTCGAACCGCCGCCCGCGGACTGGGCGCTGCGCGACGCGCCCAACGTGATCGCGACCCCGCACCTCGCCGGCGCGAGCAGGCAGACCGCCGAGCGAGCGGCCGCGATCGTCGCCGCGGAAGTCGGCCGGTACGCCCGTGGCGAGCAGTTGGCCAACCTCGCGAATCCTGAGGTGCTGGAGCGACGGCCGTGATTGTCGGGGTCGACATCGGGACGTCGCTCACCAAGGCCGTGGTGTTCGACGAGGACGGCAGCTCCATCGCGAGCGCGTGCACGCCGTCCGAGGTGCACCATCTGCCCGGTGGCCGGGTCGAGCAGGATCTCGACCAGGTCGTCGGCACGGTCGCGACGGTGGTGCGCGAGGTCGCGGCGGCGCTGCCCGAGCCGGTGTCCGCGTTGGCGTTGACCGGGCAAGGCGACGGGCTCTGGCTCCGCGACGAAGCGGGCACGGCAGTGCACCCGGCCATCTCGTGGCTCGACGGCCGGGCAAACACGGTGCTCGCGAAATGGCAGGCCGATGGCGTGACCGCGGAAGTCTTCCGCCGCACCGGTTCCGGCATGTTCCCCGGCTGCACCGCGGCCATTATGTCCTATTTGGACACTCAGGAACCCGAGGTGCTCGACCGTGCCGCGGTGGCCGGATACTGCGTGGACGCGGTATTGCAACGGCTTACCGGCGAGATCACGGTCGATGTCTCGGACGCGTCGCTGCCGTTCTTGAACCCGGCCACGCGCAGCTACGACGACGGCGCGATCGAGGCCTGCGGGCTGGGCCATCGCCGGTCGCTCTTCGCGAAACCAGCCCCGGCGAAGTCAGTGTTCCGCCTCGACCAGCGCGGTGCCGAATTACTCGGGCTGCCAGTGGGATTGCCTGTCACCGCAGGACCATTCGATCTGCCAGCCAGCGCGATCGGCGCTGGTGTGCGGAAACCGGGCGACGGCATCCTCACCGCTGGGACCACGCTCGCCTGTCAGGTGCTCACCTCCGACCCGACGTTCGATCCCGAGGCGGAACCCGCGGGCATGTTCCTGTGCACGCCTGACGAGCACGAATACCTGCACGCGATGCCCGCGATGGTCGGCACGGCAGGCATCGACTGGGCCTGCGAGTTGCTGGGCATCAGCGTCGAGGAAATCGACCCGCTGCTGGCGAGCAGCAAGCCAGGTGCTCGCGGGGTACGCGCACTGCCGTTCCTTTCGGTATCGGGCGAACGCGCACCGTTCGTCGACGCCGGAGCGCGCGCACAGTTCTCCGGGCTGAGCCTCGAAACCGGCCGGGCCGACCTGGTCCGGGCGCTGTGCGAATCGATCGCTTACGCCGCGCGGCATTGCTTTGACGCCGCCGGTCTGTCGGGGCAGCTTTACGCCTGCGGCGGAGGAGTCCGTTCGCCCGAATGGCTGCAGATTTTCGCTGACGTACTCGGCCGTCCGGTCGTGATCCCGAGCGATCCCGGCGTCGGCGCGCGCGGTGCCGTGCTCACCGCCGCGGACGCGCTGGGAACGCCGTACGATCGGGAACGCTGGGCCGCGAACTCGCGAACGGTCGAGGCCCGGTCCGAGAATGTGGCTGACTACGAGCGCGGTTACGCCGACTACCAGGCTTCCTTGTCTGCCGCGCGCGGACTGTGGAGGCTGTGAATGATCCTGGAGAACGAGCGTGCCGCGGTATGCGAGTACGCCCGCCGCCTGACCGCGGACGGCTTGGTCGTCGGGACGTCAGGCAATGTGTCGGCGCGGGCTGGCGACCTGGTCGCGGTAACCCCGACCGGCGTCGACTACGCCGCCCTCACCCCCGCTGACATCCCCGTGGTGGATCTCGACGGCAAGATCGCCGACGGCGCATTGAAGCCGACGAGCGAACTTCCGATGCACCTGGCCGTGTACACCCGCGCCACCGATCCGGAATCCGCCCCGGTGAACGCGGTCGTGCACACGCATTCGGTGCACGCCACCGCAGTGTCCACTTTGGTCGCCGAAGTCCCGCCGATCCACTACATGCTCGCCACCATCGGCCCGACCGCCCGAGTGGCTCCGTACGCGACCTACGGCACCACCGAACTGGCCGACGCGATGCTGCAAGCCCTGGACGCCCGCCGAGGCTGCCTCCTGGCCAACCACGGCACGATCACCTATGGCGATTCGTTGACGAGTGCGTACAGCCGGGCGCAGCAATTGGAATGGGTCTGCCAACTGTGGCTGCTGGCCCGCTCCGCTGGCACCCCCACTTTGCTGCCGCCAGCGGAAATCGAGCACGTGGTGGAAAAACTGAAGGGATACGGTCAACGCTGACCTGATCAGGAAGCGGGTGGCGGCTCGCCTTGCTGGCCGCCCTGGGCTGGCGGATACCCGGGCTGTGGCGGGTAGCCAGGCTGTGTCGGGGGGACACCTGGGACCGGTAGCCAGGCTGTGGTGGGGGCGCTTGGGGCGGGTAGCCGTTCTGCGGCAAGGGATTCACCAGCCCGGGTTGCGCCGGGTATCCAGACTGGGCCGAGGCCGAGGGCTGTGGTGGATACCCCGGCTGCGCAGGAGCACCAGGCAGCGCCGGAACGCCGGTCTGCCCGGGAACACCGGGCTGCGGTGGAACGCCGGTCTGCCCGGGAACACCGGGCTGTGGTGAAAACCCAGGCTGCCCGGGGTATCCGCGCCAGGCTGCGGCGCGTACCCGGCTTGCGGAACTTGCCCGGCATACCCCGGCGGTGTGAACTGCGCGCTCGGTGCCGTCCAGGCCGATGGACCGTAGCCCGCTTCGGCAGGTTGCGCGCCCGGAAGAAGCTTGGCGACCGGAGGCAGCAGCATTGCGATCGCCGCCAGCCCCGCGACGATCGCGGCAACTCCCGTCTGAGTTTCCACGACGGCAAGCACGTGCCGCGAAAGCAAGCGCGACAACGAAACAATCGCCACCACCGTTTGCGCAACGGCAGGCACCACGAGGAAGTGAGGGGGCCGCAGACCGCGCGTCGCGAGCAGTACCGCTCCGGCCAGCACCGCGATACTCAGCACGGCCAGCAGTGGATGCACATAGCTCCCGCTGTTCCAGCTGTGGTTGATCATGGTCGCGGCCTCGGCCCACAGCACGATGATCTCGAGCACGCCCGCGAGCACCAGGGCAGGGATCCGCGCTTGGCCGGCAGGTGCGGGCATGCCGGGATAACCCATGATTCCCCCTCGGTGGCCCTCTTCCATTCTATTCGATGCGGGCCATTCCGCGGGCTTACGGCAGCGGGACGAGCGCTCCCATGCCCTCCCTCGCGAACTGAGTCGCCAGGCGTTGCGGCAACGGGTTCGGGTACAAAATAATCGACGCGAACGGCGACGGCGTGTACCCGGTTCCGCGGTTGCTCTGCAGGTGCACGCTGACATGGACGTTGCGGTCAGCCGGAATTTCGAACGACACCGCACCCCAGGAAACGACGTACTGCCGACCGTCGATTCCCACGAACGGGATGTACGCGCCAGCGTGGTACATAAACGTGGAAATGTCGATCGTGAGCAATCGCCGAGGACCATTGTGCGGGTCGACGTACGGGATTACATTCGGAGTCGAAGCCAGCTCCGGCGGCTCGGTCGCGTCGGTCATTGTTTCCGGGCCTCTCGCTAGGCAACGGGCGAAGCTTACTCTCGACGTGCGCTGGTTGTTGTGCGGCGAAGGCCAAACTGCCAGTACCGGACGCGGAACTGCCTTCGCCAGGCCGTGCGGACGATCAGCTAAGAGACGTGCGCATGCGAGCGATGCTGCGCAAGATCCTTTCGCGGTTATTCGCGGCCTTGAGCCAGGTGGGGAGTCTGTCGGCCATGGCCATCCAGATTCGCGCGTGGTTCGCGGTCAGGTACCCCTCTCGAAGCCGAGCGGCGACGTATGCCTCGAGGTAGTCGAGGTGTCGTTCGTTGTAAGCCCACAACACTTGCCCGTCGATGTCGGTTTGCAGCCACAGCGGTTGCCGCAGGAAGGGATCGCGCACGATTCCGGGATAGGCCGGCCCGAGCTGGACAGGATCTCGGGCATCCTGAACGCAGCCGCAACGACCGCACGCCAGCCGTCGAGGGGACCGCACCGGATGTTCAGTCGTCGGCGTGCCGGGTTTGACGACGACTTTCGCGCAGTGCGCACAACGAGGGCAGCGAACCAGCACGGCATCAGCTGTGAAGTCCCACGCGCTCAAATGCTGATCACGGAACCGTTGTCCGCCGTCGCGACTGACTGCCAACCCCATTCGGCCATCCTCGCGTCCGGCCGTCCCGGGCGTCAATCAGAATGAATGGGCGCCGCCAAGAGGCACGGCGCGGCGGTCAGAACTGGTAGTACAGGAACGGGCTGAACGTCCCCGTGGCCACCAAGATCGCCGCGTAAACCAGTCCCACCGTCATGACCCCGATCCGGAGCGCCGTCGCTCCGCGGGTTCGGGACGATTCCAGCAGCGGGCCGGTCACCGGGTGGGCCGGGAGGACGAACACGATCAGCGCCAGCAGCAGGATCACCAGCCGCTGGTTCGTCAGCGCGCTTTCCACGACGTCGCCGAGGCCGCCGAAATCCGGGATCAGCATGTGGCCGATCATCGACAGCGCGTGGCCCAGGTCGGCTGAGCGGAAGAAGACCCAGCCGAACACGACCAGGATCAGGGTCAGCAAACGGCGGGCGATGCGGGCGACCGGGCTGGCCGGAGCGTCGCCGAGGCGGAAGCGGCGTTCGATGACCAGAAGTGCGCCGTGGTAGCAGCCCCAGATCAGGAACGTCCATTGCGCTCCGTGCCAGAAACCCGTCAGCACGAAGACGATCGACAGGTTCCGGTACGTCTTTCCGGCGCCTGAGCGGTTGCCGCCCAGCGGGATGTAGACGTAGTCGCGGAACCAGCGGGACAGCGACATGTGCCAGCGGCGCCAGAACTCGGTGATCGTCACCGACGAGTACGGGCGGGCGAAGTTCTCCGGCAGCCGGAAGCCGAGCATGCGGCCGAGGCCGATCGCCATGTCCGAGTAACCCGAGAAGTCGAAGAACAACTGCAGGGTGTAGCCGATCGCGCCGAGCCAGGCCGTCGTGAACGTCATCTGGTTCGCCGGGGTGGAGAAGCACGCTTCGACCATCGGGCTGAGCGAGTCGGCGATGATCGACTTCTTGCACAGGCCCAGCGCGAACCTCGGGAAGCCCGCGGCGATGTCGTCCAGCCGGTGCGAACGCCGTTGCGGCAGCTGGTCGGCGATCTCCCGGTAGCGCACGATGGGACCCGCCACGAGCTGCGGGAACATCGCGATGTACGCGGCGAACGACACCGGGTTGCGCAGCGCGTGCCGCTCGCCGCGGTAGATGTCCACCACGTAGGAGATGTGGTGGAAGGTGTAGAAGGAAATGCCGATCGGCACCACGATGTTCGCGACGCCCAGGTCGCCGCCGAACCAGTGCGCGACGGCCGCGATCTGCTGCGTCGCGAAACCGGCGTACTTCCAGATGACGAGCACGAGGACGTCGAGCGTGATGACGCCGATCAGGATCCGCTTCCGGCGCGTGCCGCGGACGTCCCACGGGCTCGGCTCCAGCGCCGGTCCGGCCAGGAAGTTCACCGCCATGCAGAGCAGCAGCAGGAACAGGTACGGGCCGGCGCCGATCGTGTAGAACAGCAGGCTCGCGACCGCGACGATGCCGTTGCGCCAGCTGCGCGGGCACACCAGGACCGCGATCAGCACCGCGGGCATGAAGTACCACAAGAACAGCGGCGAAACGAACGACATCGGTGACGGACCCCCTCGGTTCCGGAGGAGACCTTAGCCCGAGCGGGTGGCTTCGCGGGGCGATGCCCGACGGATCACAGCACGAATCACCGAGGGTGACGGATTTGGGGGGATTTCGCCCTTCGCGCGGGGCGAGCAGGGAAGCTGACCGCGGCCGGGAGCCGAGGAAGTCCGGTGGGGCGGTGGCCTGGGGCGATGGTTGAGCGGCAGGGCGGGTGGGCGCGCGATGCGGCAGCGCGAGGGGCGGCGATTGGGGTGGAACGGCGGTGGTGTGATGCGGCAACGCCAGGACAGCGGCAGAAGGCCGGTGGCCGTGCAGATACTGCCGAGACTAGGGACAGCTGAGCGGTAACCGTGGGAAAGCAACAGCGCGAGAGGGCGAACCAGAAGACACGCGAGCCTTCCGCCGAACTTAGTCGGTGATCCGGTCCGGCCACTCGCCCATCAAGGCGTTCTCCGCCGCACTCAACCCCGACACCTGCGGCAACACCGCCCGCAAAGCCGTAGCCGCCGCGGCTGGCCCGGGGGTCCGGGACACCGGCCGATCGGTGCTGATCGCCGCTTCCCGGCCGCGACCGACACCGCGAGGTTGCGGGAATCCGGCGACGTCGAGATCAGGCTCAAAGTCGCTCCCGAGCCGGCGGCGTGGACCAAAGCCGCCGCTAGAGACTCTGGCACCCGGAGCCGTCCGGCTGAAGCGACGCGGCTGACTCGCGCCGCGAGGATCTCCAGGGACTTCTCCGGCGCGGGCGAAGGGCCCGGACGGATGGTCATCAGCAGGTAGAGCGCGGGGTTGGCCAGTCCGAATTCCAGGTGCTGGTCCCAGCCCCGCCGCAGGTCCTCCAGCGGGTCCTCGGCGGGAGGCTGAGCCGTTTTCGCTTCCAGGTAATCCTGAACAGTAATGGCGTCGAGCAGGCCGTCCTTGCCTCCGAACAGCCGATAGATCGCCGGGGGCTGACGCCTGCCGCGGCGTCTTCGGGCCTGTTATCGGCGATAACAGGCCGGTGATTCCAGCGAACTCAGACGCGTCCGGCGATCCGGCGGCGGCGGGCGACCTCGGCCAGCAGCACCCCGGCCGCGACCGAGGCATTCAGCGATTCCACGCCTGCCGCCATCGGGATCGAGACGGTCGCGTCGCAGGTCTCGCGGACCAGCCGGGAAAGGCCGCGGCCTTCCGAGCCGAGGACGACGACCAGCGGGTCCGCGGCCAGGTCGAGGGCGTCGATGTCGACGGTGCCGTCGGCGTCGAGGCCGACGATCATCAGGCCGTCCGAAGCCCAGGCGCGCAGCTGGCGCGTGAGGTTCGTCGCGACCGCGATCGGCAGCTTCGCCGCGGTACCGGCACTCGTGCGCCACGCGACCGCGGTCATTCCGGCGCTGCGGCGTTCCGGCAACAGCACGCCCTGCGCGCCGAACGCGGCGGCGGACCGGATTACCGCGCCGAGGTTGCGCGGGTCGGTGACCCCGTCGAGCGCGACGAACAGCGGGGTGCTGCCCGAGTCGCGCGCGGCCTGCATCAGGTCGTCCGGGTGCGCGTACTCGAACGGCGGCACTTGCAGGCCGAGGCCCTGGTGCATGGCCCGGTTGGTCTTGCGGTCCAGTTCCTCGCGCGGGATCTCCAGGATCGAGATGCCCTTGTCGCCCGCCAGCCGGACGGCCTCGTTGACCCGGTCGTCGATGTCGATGTTGAGCGCGACGTACAGCGCCGTGCCCGGCACGTCCGCGCGCAGCGCCTCGACGACCGGGTTGCGGCCCGCGATCAGCTCCGGCCGGTCGGCCTTCTTCTGCCGGGCCTGGTCACGCTTGTTGGCGGCGTTGGCAGCGCGGTACGCCTTGTGCCCCGGCCGGTCCTCGGCCCTCGGCGTCGGGCCCTTGCCCTCGAGCGCCTTGCGCCGCTGCCCGCCCGAACCGACGACGGCGCCCTTCTTGGTGCCGGTCTTGCGGATGGCACCTTTGCGCTGTGAGTTGCCTGCCATGAATCCTCAATCTCTGCTGCCGCGGAGGAGGTCAGGAGTTCCTGACCGTCCATTGCGGACCGTTCGGGGTGTCTTCGACCGCGATCCCCGCCGCCACGAGACGGTCGCGGGCGGCGTCCGCGCGGGCGAAGTCCTTCGCCGCACGGGCCTCCTGGCGTTCGGCCAGCAGGGCTTCCACGAGCGTGCCCAGCGCGTCGCGAACGGGGGTGTCCGAGCCGCCGTCCGCCCAGTCCGGCGACAGCGGGTCGAGACCGAGCACGCCGGTCATCCCGCGGACCGTGCCTGCCAATTCGAGCGCCTTGGTGGTGTCGCCCCCGTCGAGGGCGGCGTTACCGTCGCGGACCGTGTTGTGCACCACGGCGAACGCGGCCGGGGTGGCCAGGTCGTCGTCCATCGCCGCGGCGAATTCCGCGGAGACCGGGCCGACGTTCACCGTGCCCGCCGACTCCGCCCGGCGCAGGAACGCCTCGATCCGCCGGTAGCCCTGCGCGGCTTCGGAAACCGCGCCGTCGGAGTACTCGACAGTGGACCGGTAGTGCGGCTGCACCAGGTAGTAGCGCAGTTCGGGCGCCCGGTAGCGCTCCAGCATCGCCGGGATCGAGACCGTGTTGCCCAGCGATTTCGACATCTTCTCGCCGGACATGGTCACCCACGCGTTGTGCAGCCAGTAGCGGGCGAACCCGTCGCCCGCCGCGTTCGACTGCGCGCGTTCGTTCTCGTGGTGCGGGAACACCAGGTCGACGCCGCCGCCGTGGATGTCGAACTCGGCGCCGAGGTAGTTGGTCGCCATCGCCGAGCACTCCAGGTGCCAGCCGGGACGCCCGTCGCCCCACGGCGTCGGCCACGACGGCTCGCCCGGCTTCGCGCTCTTCCACAGCGTGAAGTCGCGCGAATCACGCTTGCCGCGGGTCGGCGTCTCGCCCTGCTGGACCTCGTCGAGCTGCTGTCCCGACAGCGTGCCGTACTCCGGGAACGACTTCACCGAGAAGTACACGTCGCCGTCGACGGCGTACGCGTGCCCGGCTTCGATCAGCCGCTCCATCAGCTGGACCATCTGGGTGACGTGCCCGGTCGCGCGCGGCGTGACCGACGGCGGAAGGCAGCCGAGATCCTCGTACGCCTTCTCGAACGCCCGCTCGTGCGTCGCCGCCCACTCCCACCACGGCCGGCCGGCGTCGGCCGCCTTGGTGAGGATCTTGTCGTCGATGTCGGTGACGTTGCGGACCAGCAGCACGTCCAGTCCACTGTGGAGCAGCCAGCGGCGGAGCACGTCGTAGTTCAGCATGCCGCGGACGTGCCCGATATGCGGTACTCCCTGCACGGTGGCACCGCACACGTAGATCGACGCCGTTCCGCTGCGGACGGGAGTGAACTCCCGAGGGGCACGGGTCGCGGTGTCGTACAGGTGCAAAGCCACGAGGTAAAGGGTACCGGGGCCCGTCGAGGCGATTGTGGGAGACGTCGCAGGACGTCAGAGCACGCCGTGCTCCCGCAGCACGCCCAGCAGCGCGTCCGGCCGTTGCGCGGTGGGCAGCGGGTCGACCAGGGCGAACTGGCAGCCCAGCGCACGGGCGCCGCCGTCGGCTTCCTCGCTGTCCCCGACCATCAAAGTCTCCTCGGCGCGCACGCCGAGCTGCTCGATCGCGGACTGGAAGATCTCTGGCTCCGGCTTCACCGCTCCGACCTCGAAGGACAGGGTGAATTCGGCGACGTGCGCGTCCCAGCCGCGCTGGCCGAACGCGGGCCGGATGTCGAACGCGATGTTGCTCAGCACGCCTGCCTTGCGCCCGCTGCTCGCGACCGCCTTGAGCGCGGCCTCGGTGTCCGGGTACGGCGTCCACTGGTCCGGTGCGATGAGCTGCGCGTACAGTGCCTCGGCCTGGTCGCGCCGAGGCACGCCGGACAGCCGCAGGACCTCCAGGTACACCTTCCGGTGCAGCTCTGGGTCGCGGTCGCGGTTGTGCCAGGCGTACAGGTGCTCCTCGTCGAGTTCGACGGACTGCTCGACCGGTGCGGTCATCCGCCGCATCAGCTCGGTCTGCGCTTCGACGTCCAGCGCGGAGCCGTCGTCGTCGCGCACGTCGTCGAGCCAGCCGTCCTGCTGCTCAAGCCGGAAAAGAGTGCCGGAGAAATCGAACAACACCGCGTTGATGGCCACGCTCCAACCTTATCCGGCGATCAGGGTGCGATGCCGCCCGTTTGTGGTGCCTGGCTCACCTCCGCGGAACTCAGCCCGCCGGGACGTACAGCTCCACGAATTCCGGCGTCGCGTCGAGCCGCACCTTCAGGATCGGCACCGCCTTGTTCACCGGGTCGCCGCGGTCGTCGAACGAGATCATGCCGCTCGCTCCCGGCACCGCGGATTGTCCGTGCAGCCGGTTCCGCGCTTGCAGCACGTCCTGCGCGGTGACCTGCTCCGGAGACACCCGCGGGATGCCGCGGATGGCCCAGACCACGGTCAGCACCGCGTCGTGCGCCAGGATCGCGATGCCGTCGTCCAGCCGTTCGCGGGGGAAGACCGCCGTGAAGCAGCCGTCGCATCCTGGTTCTTCGAAGCTCGCGACGGCCGCCTTGTTGAACGACTCGGGATGGTCGCGCCAGGCCTGCGGGTGCGCGAGCCCTGGCGCGAGCACGGTGACGTTCGCCTGCAGACCGCGGCGCATCTCCGGGCCGGGCGGGCCGACCTGTGCGAGGTCGCCGGTCAACACGGTCAGGTGTTTATCGAGGCAGGGGCGCTGGGCGAGCTGCGCGACGAACGACTTCAGGTGGTCCTCGCGGCCGGCGAAGTACACGACGTCCGGGTTGTCGCCGCAGATGTTGGGCATCATCTGCAGGAACGTGTTCTCGATCCCGGGCAGGCTGGAGTCGTAGGACTCGGTGCGCCCGACGATCCGGTGCGCGGCGTCGGCGAACGTCTTGGTGAACGCCGTGGCCAGCGTCTTCGGGTACAGGTCGCCGGGGTTCTGGTCCTGCACGACGGTCGCGGTGTGCGCGGTCGGCTTCACGTAGCCCGCCATCGAACTACCGTAGGTCGAACTGGTCGGGGAGACCCGCAGGAACCCGGGGATCTGCGAGAACTCGTCGGCGGCAAGGTGCGAGGCGACGACCGGGATGCGGTGGTCGGACAGCTTCTGGATGGCGCTGCGCGCGGTGTCGAGGCTCAGCCCGATGCCGGTCACGCCCACGATCCGGTCGGCTCCGGTGCGGCCGATCAGGTCGTCGACCACCGGCTCCCACTGTTTGAGCTGGCTGCCGGGGTTGGCCAGCAGCAGCCGGATGAGCGGCACGCTGCCCCAGGACTGCGTTTTGTTCGCCCGGTGCTGGGCGACGTACGCCCCTTCGAGCTGATGGCGCACCCATTCGTGCGAGAGGATGTCGTGGTCGGTGAGCGTCATCGGCAGGAGAACCGCGATGGTCACGTACGGCTTCCCGGACCCGACGGTTTCGGCATTTTCCTGATGAATTCTGTTTTCCACATCCGCGAGGTCGGGAGAGAACACGAATTCGCCGTCAGTCGCGCCAATACATTCGGAATTCTCACCGCGTTCCTCGACGCCGGCACCGCACGTGCGGTTCGCCTCGCTGATCGCCGGGACGACGACGAACGCGGCGACGACGATGACCACGACCAGCAGCACCGCGCCGCCGCCCCACAGCCACTTCGCCCAGGCCGGCCGCGGCGGTTTGATCCGTTGCGTCATCGGTAGCGCTCCGCTCGCTCGTGCAGCAGCATTGATCCTCGTCCCCGGCCTTGGGCCAGATGGTGGAATCCGCTCTCGATCGTGGCGTTGAGGGTGCCGCCCGGGTCACCGAGCGGATCGCGCGCCAGCCACAGCGAAACGACCAGCCACGCCACGGTGGTCTCCAGTTCGCCTTCCCACTCGCCGACGCGCTGCTGTACCTGGGTGTATGGATCGGCGTTCTCCACCAGCCGGTTGGGCGCGGCGGTGATCGTGTCCAGTTCGGCCAGCCACGCCTCCGCGGTCGGCACGTCGAACTCGGCGTGCGGCGCGACGAGCGGCTTGCACAGATGCGTCACCACCGCGTCGACGTTCTCGAGCGCCAGGTCGTGGTAGCGAGCGGCGGCGACGCGGCCGTTCTTCTCGTAGAAATCACGGCAGCGCGTGTGCACCTTTTCCCAGCTCAGCGGGTGATCGTCGGCGCGCGTCGCCAGCTTCCGCAGCAGCAGCCGGCGCAGCCACGGATGCAGGACGTAGCGCGACGGATCGTCCGGATCCGCCCGCAGCCACAGCTGATCGGCGAGCTGCTTGAACAGCGGTCCCTCGCCCATCGGATTGCGCAGATCGAGAATTTCCTTGTGGAACAGCATTTCCACGTCGACCGCGGCGCTCGCGGTGACGAGTTCCTGACGGCTCGCGGTGGAAAAGTCTTGCAGCAGATAGTCGCACATCTCGGCGAGCAAGGTGGAATCACTGCCGTCCTCGGCGGTTACCTTGGTGTACAAGGCTTCTCGCAAGGTGTTCGGATTGGCCGGCTCGTACCGCGCGGCGAGCGTCTGCAGCACCTCCCGCACCGCGCCGGGGTGTCCGTCGGTGAGCCGGGACAGGAACCGCGGCAGCCGCGACGTCGGGTGCACGTCGTGCGCGGCGGCGACATCGACGACGTCGCCGCTGGAAAGCGTGCCGAGTTCCAGCAGGTACCAGGGGGACCAGCGGTTGTCCGGCTGGCCGGGGATCCAATCGGTTTCCACGTGCGCGGGCAGCCGCGGCACCGGCCAGTCAAGCCCGCTGGTCCGGTGCTCCGGGTTCCGGCGGATCTCCCGGTCGCTGCCGGGATGCGCGGTGACCATCGACCAGCTCTCGCCCCAGTCCGGATTCCACGTCCGGCTCGTCGCGATCACCACCAGCGGATCGGCCTGGTCCGGCGTGTGCCTGCGCGCCTCGGCGAGCGCGCGCAGGAAGTCCTGTCCGCCCTTCGTGTGCGCGTTGTCCAGCAATACCAGGCAATTCATCGTCCGGCGGGTGCCGGAGATGCCGGAGTACGCGCGGCGCAGGTCGGCGAGGAAGGCGTCGCAGATGATCGCGTCGACCGCGGCCCGGTCCTCGTCGTCGCCGTGCGCGTGCTTGGCGATTTCGATCAGGAAATCCTGGTGGTTGCCGTGCCCGGTCGGCATGGCCTTGACCTTGCCCATCAGCCGCCGCCGGTCGTACCAGCTGAGCCCGCGCAGCAGCAGTTCGGTCGCCTCGTTCCAACCGGGAAGGCTGTTGCCTGACGTGACGCCGCCGACGAGCTTCACCACGTCCACGATCGCGTCGCGATTGCGTTCCAGCGGCTGGTTTTTCGCGATCAGATCCCGGAGTTTGCGCAGCGCGGCCCGTCGGTCGCCGAGTTCGACCGGCGCGCTGAGCACGAGCATGCATAGCCACAGCCGGGGAAACGCGATACGGCCGAATTGCCGCCATTGCCTGCCGAGATCAAAAGCCAAGTGGCCCAGCAGTTCCCTCGGCTGAATCTGCTCCCAGTCGCGCCGCTCGAAATCGACGAGCGCGTGCGGGATGTCCTCGCACCGGGTGCGCAATTCCTCCAGCAGTGCCGACTTCCCTGATCCGCGCACGCCGAGCGCGACCGCGATCGGCAGCGGTCTGCTCTGTCCTCCCGGACGGGACAGCAGTTCCTCGACCAGCCTCCCGGTGATCGAACGTACTCCGGACAATCGATGCGCATCGACGGGCATCGTCCCCCTTTGGCCGGGCGGCCCCGCTCCCTGCCGCCGCAAACGTCGCGAAATAATTATAATGAGCGACGGGTACCCGCGCAGAAGTTAGCGGAGATCTTTGCCCGAGCGGCGAAGATCATTTTACCGGGCCGTGTTGTTCTCGCTGGTCAAGTATCGGGGAAAATGGAATATCACGATTTCCCGCGCGAGCGCATTTCGCTCAGCCGCGCACCAGCAGCGCGGTCGCGACCGCCGCGATGCCCTCGCCGCGTCCGGTGAGCCCGAGCCCGTCCGACGTCGTCCCGGAAACACTCACGGGTCCGCCGACCGCGTCGCTCAGCACCTGCTGCGCCTCGTCGCGCCGCTTCCCGATCCGCGGGCGGTTGCCGATGACCTGCACGGTGGCATTGGCTACCTGCCAGCCTTCGGCTCGCAGCAACGCACGCACCTCGACGAGCATGTCGGTGCCGTGCGCGCCGTCCATGCGCGGGTCTCCGGTGCCGAAGACCGCGCCGAGGTCGCCGAGGCCCGCGGCGGACAGCAGGGCGTCGCACAGGGCGTGTGCCGCGACGTCGCCGTCCGAGTGGCCCGCACAGCCGTCGGCGCCCGGCCACTGCAGACCGGCCATCCAGCATTCGCGGCCCGGCTCGATCGGATGGACGTCGACGCCGTTGCCTACCCGCAGATCGGTCACAGGGGATCCTCTCGGTCCCCGCCGGCGACGAGCGCTTCGGCGAGGGTGAGTTCGAAGGCGCTCGCGACGCGCATCGCGTCCGGATCGCCGGGGACGGTGGCCGCGCCCGCGGTGTCGGCGAGACCGGGGTCAGCGGAATCGGCGAGTGCGGAACGGAAAGCGGAAAGGGAAAAACCCACCGGGGTTTGCGCGCTGCGGAGACCGTCGCGATCGACGGTGGCGGTGACAATTCCGGATTCGTCGGTGGTTTTCACCGTGTCGGACATCGGCAGCACCGGCACCGCGACGGGCGCGCCGTCCCGGACCGCGTCCAGCACGTTCCGGACTGTCTGTTGTGGAGTGAACGCCCGCAGCGCGTCGTGCACCAGCACGACGGCGTCCGGGGAAAGCAGCGGCTCGACGGCGGCGAAGACCTGCCGGAGCGAGGAGCCGGGAACGACCCGGCAGTCGAGGCCGCGTAATGCCTCGGAAAACGACTTCGCACACCGCTCGGGGGCTGCGGCGACCACCAGATCGATTTCCGGTGTGCCGAGCAGCCCCCGCACGGTGTGCGTGAGTAGTGCTGCGCCGCCGACCGCCGCGAGCGCGAGCTCGGGATCGGCCGGACGGTGCGCGACAGTCACGAACGCGACGCTGTGCACCTGTGGGTTCATCAGGTCGTGATCGTAGGGAACCGGTTGCCTCGGCGGCGAACCGGAGGACCCAGGGTCAGACCGTCGCGGTCTCTAGAACCTCGTCGAGGAGCGTTTCCGCCTTGCCCTCGTCGGTGCCCTCCGCGAGCGCGAGCTCGCTGACCAGGATTTGCCGTGCCTTCGCCAGCATGCGTTTCTCGCCGGCTGAAAGTCCGCGGTCCTTTTCTCGCCGCCAGAGGTCGCGCACCACTTCGGCCACCTTGTTCACATCGCCGGAGGCGAGCTTCTCCAGGTTGGCCTTGTACCGACGAGACCAGTTCGTGGGCTCTTCGGTGTGCGGAGCACGCAGAACATCGAAGACCTTGTCCAGTCCCTCTTGCCCGACGACATCGCGCACGCCGACGATCTCGGCGTTGTCCGCGGGCACGCGAACCGTAAGATCCCCTTGCGCGACTTTGAGGACGAGGTACTTCTTTTCCTCGCCCTTGATCACGCGGGTCTCGATCGCTTCGATGAGTGCGGCACCGTGGTGCGGGTAGACGACGGTCTCTCCGACCTTGAAAACCATGTGTCCTCTGCCCCTTTCGCTGACTCCATCCTATCACGGCTGTTCGGCGGCCACCTAGCGACCCGGGATCGTCGTCGCAGGTCAGCGGCCTGAGCAGGGCTTGACAAACCGGTTTTCGCCGTGCTCATGCAGGTGAGCCGACAGCGCCCCGACCAGTGCCGTGGGATCCTTTGTGGACAGTCGATCGGCCGGGAACGCACACCGGTTCCGCGCGCGGAGAACCGCCCGGCTAGTCTTCGGGAAGGACGAGGCCGTGAAAGGGAAGGACTCTGACGTGAGGCTGCAGAATCGCCGCGTGCTCGGCGCAGGCGTGTCGGCGCTCGGCGCCGCACTCGTGCTCGCCGGTTGCGGAGCCGGTCAGATCACCCAGACCGACACCCAGCAGCCCGCCGTCAACGGCACCTACGCCCAGGTGAAGACGATCGTGCTGCGCAACGTCGCGGTGCAGTACCCGGCGCAGGGCCCCGGCTACGCGGCCGGTTCGCCCGCCCCGCTCACGCTCACCGTGATCAACCAGGGCCAGAAGGACGACAAGCTCGTCTCGGTCACCTCCGAGGGCTCCTCCGGCCCCGCGCAGATCTCCGGGGACACGGCGATCGTCGCCGGGCACTCGCTCGTGATCGGCCCGGCCGACGCGGTCGAGCAGGGCGCCCCGGCGCAGTCGGAGTCGGCCAACAGCACCCCGGCTTCCGAGGCGAACCAGCCCGCCGGCGGCGCGCCCGGCTCCGCCCCGAACAGCTCGGCGAACTCGGCCCCCAACTCGGCGTCGAACACGCCGCAGGCGGGCGAGAACGGCGGCGCGGCGAGCCAGCTCGGCACCGGCAAGGTCGTGCTGCAGGGCCTCAAGCAGCCGCTGTGGCCGGGCGCGACGATCAAGGTCACCTTCACCTTCCAGAACGCCGGCCCGATCGTGGTCGAGCTGCCGGTGGCCGCGCCCGCGCACGCGGGCTCCTGACCGCGTCGCCGCGATTTCTGTCGGTGTCCGCCGATAGCCTCGCGGCGTGGTGAAGAAGACCAGCACCGTCCACCGGTGCGCGGAATGCGGGTACGAAACGGCGAAGTGGGTCGGTCGCTGCCCGGAATGCCAGGCGTGGGGCACGCTCGAGGAGCGCGGCTCGGCGAAACCGGCGATCGCGCGGGTGGCCGCCGGAGCGCCCAGTGCGCCCGCCCGGCCGATCGCCGAGGTCGACGTCGAGGCTGCCCGGGCGAAGGCCACCGGCGTGCCGGAGCTGGACCGGGTGCTCGGCGGCGGGCTCGTGCCCGGCGCGGTCGCGCTGCTGGCCGGTGAACCCGGGGTCGGCAAATCCACGCTGCTGCTCGAAGTCGCCTACCAATGGGCGGTCACGGCAGGGCGTTCGCTGTACGTCACCGGCGAGGAATCCGCGGGACAAGTCCGGCTGCGCGCCGAGCGCACCGGCAACGTGCACGGTGAGATGTTCCTCGCGGCGGAGAGCGATCTGTCCGCGATCCTCGGACACGTCGACGCGGTGAAGCCGGGCGTGCTGATCGTCGATTCGGTCCAGACCATGGCATCGCCGCAGGTCGAGGGCTCGCCAGGCGGGGTCACGCAGGTTCGCGCGGTCACCGCCGGGCTCGTCGCGCTCGCCAAGGAACGCGGGCTGCCGGTCGTGCTCGTGGGACATGTCACGAAGGACGGTTCGGTCGCCGGTCCGCGCGTGCTGGAGCACCTGGTGGACGTGGTGCTGCAGTTCGAGGGCGACAAGCATTCGACGCTGCGGATGGTGCGCGGCATCAAGAACCGGTTCGGCGCGGCGGACGAGATCGGCTGTTTCGAGCTCACCGAGGAAGGCATCGTCGGCGTGCCCGATCCGTCCGGCCTGTTCCTGAGCCGGACGGCAGAGCCGGTGCCGGGGACCGCGGTCACGGTCGCGGTCGAAGGGAAACGGCCGCTGCTGGGCGAGGTGCAGGCGCTGGTGTCGAGCAGCGGCATGCCGCAGCCGCGGCGCGCGGTGAGCGGCCTCGATTCGGCGCGGGTCGCCATGGTGCTCGCCGTGATGGAGAAACGCGGCCGGATGAAGCTGGGCGACAAGGACGTCTACGTCGCCACGGTCGGCGGCATGAAGATCACCGAGCCCGCCATCGACCTGGCGCTGGTGCTCGCGCTGACCTCTTCGCTGCACGACGTGGCCCTGTCGCCGCGGCTGGTGGCGGTGGGCGAGGTCGGGCTGGCGGGCGAGATCCGGCGGGTGCCGAACGTCGGGCGGCGGCTGGCCGAGGCGGCCCGGCTCGGCTTCACGCACGCGTTGGTGCCGCCGGATTCCGGCAAGCTCCCGGACGGCATCCGGGTGCTGGAGGTGCCCGACGTGGCGAGTGCGCTCAACGCGGCGAACCACGCGAAATGATCAGCCTCCCGTCCGGTCGGTGGTCTCGGAGGAGAACTGCGCGGAGCTGACCAGAATGCCGGGCGAGAACCCGGTGACGGAGCTCGCGGAGAGCACCTGGAGGTCGGTCAGCTGAAGCCGCTTCCGGTTGATTGAGACGAGCACTTTGTACGGGCCGGCGAGTACCGCGTATTGCACGAAGTCCGGAGCGATCTGCACCAGCTGGAAGCCGAGCGTCGGGTCGTCCATCGCTTTCAGGAAGGCACCCCATAGCTCGCGCGACGCGTACCCGGAAGCGAGGACGTTCAGGATCATCCCGGTCGCCGACGGATAGCTGATGCGGCTGGGGACCTTCGTGGTGCCGTAGGTCGACGGTTGCGGCAGCGGCCCGTCGCCCGCGGGCGACAGCGTCGGCGGGATGCGGTCCTTCAGGAGGCGATTGGCCAGCATGGTCGCGTCGGTCGGCAGGCTCGCGACGAATTCCGGGGTCGGCCGGGACCAGCCAAGAGCGCCGGCGGGCGAATCTCCGGGAAAGCGGGCGTCGGGCGTGAACCGCCCGCCGGGCGCCGACTCCTCAGCCTGGGACGGCCCGGGCAGTTTCGCGCTGTCCCGGGGCTCCCCGCCGAGCAGCGTCGGCGGTTCGGAGCGGGTCCAGCGGCGTTTCCAGATTCCGGAGGGGTCGGCCGGGATCCACAGGTCCACCTGTTCCTTGACCCGGAACACACTGGTCCCGCCCACTAGCGCGGTGTGGCTGTACCTGGTCACGAGGTGGGTGAACGGCGCGCCCGCTTCCCGGCTCTCCGGCGGGGAACCTGGGCCCGCGGGAGCCAGCGTCGTCGGCGCGCTGGCGAGTTCCCGCACCACGACCACGCCGCCGGTCAGCACCGCGACCGCGGCGGCGACGGCGATCAACCGCCACGCGCCGGAGCGCTTTTTCCGTTGCGGGACAACCGGTTCGTCGGATTCGCTCACGGCCGCGGCGGCCCGCATCATGCTCGCGCGGGCCCGGTCGAGTTCGGCGCGGTCGGTGGCCGTCTCGTGCGGGTGCAGCGCGGCGAGGGCCTCGTCGAGTTCGGCGTCGGACCACAGATGCCGCACGGTGTCGTCGTTCACTGGTCTTTCGCCTCCTCGCGGGTCGATGCGCCTGCGTTGGTGCGCAGCCATCTGCGGATCCGGTGCAGCCTCGAACGCACGGTGCCCGGCGGGATGCCGAGCGCCTCGGCGACTTCGACCGGTTCCAGCCCGGCCCACGAGACCAGCAGCAGCGTGTCGCGGTCGGCAACGCTCAGCTTCGCGAGCGCGCCCGCCAGCTGTCCCGCGCGGGCCTGTGCGTCCACCTGCTCGGCGACCCGGTTGTCGTGCCCGCCGTGGCCGCGGTCGCCGGAATTCGCGAGCCGCGCCGTCGCTCGCAGCGCCCGGGTTTCGCTGCGGACGTGGTGGCGCAGCAGGTTCGTCGCGATCCCGTACAGCCACGAGCGCGCGGTGCCCAGCTCCGGCTGGTAGGACTCCCGGCGGCGCAGCGCGACGAGGAACGTCTCCGCGACGAGATCGTGCGCGGTATCCGGGCCGACGCGGCGCGCTAGGTAGCGGTGCATGGTCGCCGCGTGCGCGTCGAACAGCCGCCCGAAAGCCGGGGCGGGATCGGGTCCGCCCAGGTCGGGGCGGTCCTGCGGGCCGGCCGACACCGGCTCGGGACCGTCATGGGTCACCTGCATGCCTGTTCTTGCCCGCACGGCTGGCGAGCGTTCACGGCCTCACCAGATGGGGTGGTCGCTGAACTTCTCCAGCGTGCTCACCGACGGCCGCACGAACCAGAGCCCGGCACTGTAGCCGATCAGGCCGATGGCGAAATTCGCGAAGGTGGCGAGCAGTTCGGTCAAGCCGAGCTTGCCGTGGTTGCCCCAGAGATCCACCAGCGCGGACACCCCGAGCGCGATCAGGCAGCTGCCCGACAGCACGGTGAAACAGGTGGTCAGCGCCGTGCGCGTGCCGCGGGCCCTGGCGATCACCAGGTAGTCGCCTTGCAGGCAGCGGCGCGCGGACAGCACCACCACGGCGATGGCGAGCACGGACAGCATCGGCAGCAGCAGCGCGACGAGACCGAGCAGCCCGCGCGGCAGGCTGTGCCCGTGCAGCGGACGGTTCACGAGCGCGGTGATCCCGAAAACGAGCAGCGTGCCGATCGCCAGCGAAACCCCGATGACCACGGAAGCGACGCGCACCCGGGCGGCGAACAACGGCGGCAGCGGGGCGTACTCCGCGGACTGCTGCCCGTAGTACTGCTTCACCGCATCACCTCCGCGCCGGCAACCCGAACGAACGTGCAAATGCTCGTGAAGACCACCTTAACGGAATGCGATTCCGGCAAGGCGGCCTTCACGGCACTTGTCACCGAGGCGTGCTAAGGGTCTTGCCTGATCAAGCCTTCTCTGCCAGCAGATTCGCGCACCGGATCAGCCCGATGTGCGAGTACGCCTGCGGGTGGTTGCCGAGCGAACGCTCCGCGACCGGGTCGAACTGCTCCGGCAGCAGCCCGGTCGGGCCCGCCGCGTCGACGATCTGCGCGAACAGCTCTTCGGCCTCGTTGCGCCGCCCGGTGCACAGGTACGCCTCGATCAGCCAGGCCGCGCAGATGTGGAAGCCGCCTTCCCCGCCGGGGAGGCCGTCGTCGCGCCGGTAGCGGTACACCGTGGAACCGCTGCGCAGTTCGGCTTCGATCGCCGTCACGGTCTTCTGGAACCGGTCGTCCGCCGGGTCGATGAGGCCGGTGAGGCCCACGAACAGGGACGCCGCGTCGAGGTCGGTGCCGTCGTAGGCGGTGGTGAACGCCTGCACCTCCTCGTTCCATCCGTGCTCGAGCACGTCGGCCTTGATCCGGTCGCGCAGCTGGGGCCAGGCGCCCGGGACGTCGCGGCCGTACTCGTCGCCGAGGCGCACCGCGCGGTCGATGGTCACCCAGCACATCACCCGCGAGTACACCCGGTGCCGCGGCACGTGCCGCTCTTCCCAGATGCCGTGGTCCGGCTCGTTCCAGCGCCGCGTGACGGCCTCGGCCATCGCGCGCACCATCTGCCAGTCCTCGTCGCGCAGTTCGCCGCGGACCTCAGCCAGCGTGGCGACCAGTTCCACGACCGGGCCGAACACGTCGAGCTGCACCTGGTGGTTGGCGAGGTTGCCGACGCGCACCGGCCGCGAACCGGCGTACCCGGGCAGCGATTCGATGACCGCCTCCGCGCCGATGACGCTTCCGGCCAGCGTGTACAGCGGGTGCAGCCGCTCCGGGCCCGCCAGCGTGGCGAGCACGCCGTGCAGCCACTTCAGATAGCCCTCGGCTTCCTCGTGCGAACCGAGGTGCACCAGTTCGCGCACGGTCATCGCGGCGTCGCGGATCCAGCAGTAGCGGTAGTCCCAGTTGCGGACCCCGCCGATCTCCTCCGGCAGCGACGACGTCGCGGCGGCCAGCACGCCGCCGGTGTCGGTGTTGACCAGCCCGCGCAGGGTCAGCGCGGAACGGCGCACCAGTTCGGTCTGGACGGTCGGCAGCTTGAGCTTCGCCGCCCAGTCGCTCCAGTACCGGCCCGCCCGGTCCCGGCGGTCCACTTCGGACAGTTCATGCGCGGCGAGCTCCGTGGTGCCGCACCGCAATTCGAGCACCACCGGCTGCTCCGGCGTCGGCTGGACGAGCGCGGTCGCGGTGTCCTGCAGCCCGTCGGAGGCGATCGACCATTCGACGCCGGGCGAGCGCAGCACGAACGGCTCCGAGGTGCCCAGGACGCGCAGGCCCTCGGCCTCGGCGACCAGTTTCACCGGCACACCGCCGAATTCCGGCCGCGGCGCGAACACGACCTGTGCCACCGCCTCGCCGGAGATCACGCGCACGAGGTCGGTGCGGTGCCCGGGGCTCTCCGGTTCGAGGTAGTCCGTGACGAGCAGCCGCGACCAGCGCGTTTCGACCGTCATCGTGTTCGGCAGGTACCGCTGGCCGAGCGGGAGCCCGTTGCGGTGCGGTTTGATCGAGAAATGCCCGGCACCCGGACCGCCGAGCAGGTCGGCGAACACCGCGGGGGCGTCCGGGCCGGGGTGGCACAGCCAGGTCAGCTTCGCGTCCGGCGTCACCAGCGCGACCGAGCGCTCGTTGGCGAGCAGCGACAGCCGCTCGATCGGCGTCGCGGACTCGCCGTAGAGCCAGTTGCGCCGCTCTTCCAGCAGGAACGCGAGCACCATCGCGACGTCGACGGTGTCGGGCACGTGGTACTCGGCGAGCGATTCGCCGTCGCCGACCTTGATGCCGAGGTCCGGACCGGCCAGCCGGGCGAACGCCTTCTCGTCGGTGACGTCGTCGCCGAGGAAGACCGCCGCGGTGGCCCCGACCTGGTGGCGCAGGGTGTCCAGCGCGTTGCCCTTGTCGGTCTTCACGACCGCCAGCTCGACGACTTCCTTGCCGTCGGTGGTCGTGACGCCTTCCCACTTCGACGGGCCCTCGTGCACGTCCGCGAGGACGCGTCGGCCCGCGTTGTGCTCGGCGCGGCGCACGTGCACCGCGATGCTCGCCGGCTTGACCTCCAGCGACACCCCGGGCACGTCGAGCACCAGCTGTTCCAGCTCGTGCTCGAGCCGCCGGTGCAGCGCCTTCGCGTCCTCGTCGAGGGCGTGGATGAAGCCGATGTCGAACTCGGATCCGTGGCTGCCGACCAGGTTCACCTCGGACGGCAGCCGCGACAGGGTCGCGAGGTCCCGCAGGGCCCGGCCGGAAATCACGGCGGTGGTCGTTTCGTGCAGGCCGGCGAGAGATCTCAACGCACCCACGGACTCAGGCAGCGGCCGCGCCTCGTCCGGGTTCGCGGTGATGGGGGCCAACGTGCCGTCGTAGTCGCAGGCGACCAGCAGGCGCGGGGTACGGGCGATCTGCACGATCGCGCGCCGTAGTTCCGCGGGCAACGCCTCGGCGGTCAACACTCCTCCTCAGGAGGTCCAGCGCGGTACGGGGGAGGGGGTCAGTCGGCCGGTTCGGCACCCAGCGCCTGGAGGAACGAACGCGCCCACCGGTCGACGTCGTGGGTGAGGACCTGGCGACGCATGGCGCGCATCCTGCGTCGGCCCTCGGCGGGGTCGAGCGTAATGGCAGCCTCCAACGCGTTCTTCACCCCGTCCAGATCGTGCGGGTTGACGAGGAAAGCGCTGGTCAGTTCGGCCGCCGCGCCGGCGAACTCGCTGAGCACCAGCGCGCCGCCGAGATCGGGACGGCACGCGACGTACTCCTTGCAGACGAGATTCATCCCGTCGCGCAGCGGAGTCACCACCATGACGTCGGCCGCGGAGAAGAAGGCGGCCAGCTCGGTGCGGTTCACGGATTGGTGCAAATAGTGCACGACCGGGTGGCCGACGCGGGCGAACTCGCCGTTGATCCGGCCGACCATCTGCTCGATCTCGCCGCGCATCCGCTGGTAGTGCTCGACGCGTTCGCGGCTCGGCGTGGCCAGCTGCACGAACGTGACGTCGCCGGGTTCGAGCCGGCCCTCGTGCAGCAGTTCGTGCAAAGCCTGCAGCCGCAGGTCGATGCCCTTGGTGTAGTCGAGCCGGTCGACGCCGAGCAGCACCGCCTTGGGGTTGCCGAGGTCGCGCCGGATCTGCTTGGCGCGCTCGCCGACGCCTTTGCTGCGGGCGAGCGAGTCGAGGCCGGCCGCGTCGATGGAGATCGGGAACGCGCCGACGCGCACCGTGCGGTCGCCGACCTGCACCATGCCCGGCCGGGACCGGACGCCGACCGCGCCTCGGGTGGGTTCGAGGCCGACGAGCTGCCGGGCCAGCCACAGGAAGTTCTGCGCGCCGCCGGGCCGGTGGAAGCCGATCAGGTCCGCGCCGATCAGGCCGCGCACGATCTCCGCGCGCCACGGGAGCTGCATGAACAGCTCGACCGGCGGGAACGGGATGTGCAGGAAGAAGCCGATGCGCAGGTCGGGCCGCAGTTCGCGGAGCATCCGGGGCACCAGCTGCAGCTGGTAGTCCTGGATCCACACGGTCGCGCCCTGGGCCGCGACGGTGGCGCTGGCCTCGGCGAAACGCTGGTTGACCTTCACGTAGCTGTCCCACCACGCCCGGTCGAAGACCGGCCGGGCGACCACGTCGTGGTAGAGCGGCCAGAGCGTGGCGTTGGAGAAGCCCTCGTAGTAGTCGCGGACCTCGGCCGAGGTGAGCGACACCGGGTGCAGGACGAGCCCGTCGTCGTCGAACTCGTCCACCTCGACGTCCGGCACGCCCGGCCAGCCGACCCACGCGCCCTTGCGGGACCTCAGGAACGGTTCGAGTGCCGAGACCAGCCCGCCGGGACTGGCTGTCCAGCGCTGTTCTCCGTCCGCGGTCCGTTCGAGGTCGACGGGCAGCCGGTTGGCCACCACGACGAAATCCGCGGACGGTGCGCTGTTCCGGTCGGCAATCGCGTCAGTCACTCCAGCTGCTCCCTCGTCATCGGCGGGTCGCGGCCCCAAGAGAAACCCTAGCGCGCGCGGAGTGACCGGCCGGTGACCAACTGGTTACTCCAAACGCCGTTCGGTCGGCTCCATCGGCCCGGCGAGCCGGGGGCCGGAGAGCTTCCGCTCGAGCCTGCCGAGCCCGGTGCGGACCGGCTGGGCGAGGTATTCGCCCAGTACAACGCCCGCCGCGAGGGCGAGCCCGATGGCGACCGCGGTCATCAGGGTCGAGATGTTCCCGCCTGGCGAAACCGCTAATTGGTATAGACCACGATAGGTGGAGAGGCCGGGGAGCAGCGGAGTGATCCCGGACACGGCGACCACGAGCGGAGTAACTTTCAGCCGCCGCGCCATCACGCCCCCGCAGAACCCGACGAGCGTCGCCGCGATCGCCGAAGCGCTCACCGCGTCGAGCGTCGCGATGATCAACGCGCCGTACACGAGCGCGCCGATCCCGCCCGCCGCGGCGGCGACGAGCATCGCGCGCAGTTTCGAGTACGAGGCGAGCGCGAAGCAGGCGGCCGCGCCGGCCCCGCCGACAACGATGATCGGCAGGTGTTGCGCGGTCGAGACGGGGACGTCGGGCAACGGGGTGCGCGGCAGTTCGAGCATCACCGCGATCCGCAGCGCGAGCACGACGCCCGCGATCAACCCGGCACTCATCAACGCGGTTTCCATCGTGCGTCCGGACGCGGTGACGTAGTACCCGGTGATCCCGTCCTGCACCGCGGAAACCGTGGAGAGCCCCGACAACAGCACGGTGACCGCCGCCGCGACCACGAGTGTCGGCCGGTCGGTGGTGAGAATGTTGCTGCTGACGATGATCATCGCCGACAGCGTCGCGAACAGCCCGCCGACCACCTGCTGGAAGAAGAACGGCAGGTTGACCTTGTTGAGCAGCCTGCCGATCCGGTCGACCGCGGCGGAGATGACCACGGCGACGAGCGCGATGTCGAGGCCGCCGCCGAGCAGCAGCGTGATGAACCCGGCCAGTCCGCCCCAGGCAGCGGTCGCGGTCCAGCGCGCGTACGGGTGCGGCGCCGAGGTGATCCGGTCCAGTTCGGTGACCGCTTCCTCGGCCCCGGTGCGGCCGCGGACGATCTGGCGCACGAGCGCCTCGGTTTCGGTCAGCCGGGTGTAGTCGAGACTGCGCGAACGGACCACTCGCAACGCGGTCACCGGCGCGAGGTCGGTCCCGCGGTGACAGGTGACGGTGATCGACGTGAAGATGACGTCGACCTCGCAGTGCGGCAGCCCGAGCGCGGAGGTGAGCGCGAGAATGGTCGCGGTGACGTCGGAAGCCCCGGCGCCGCTGGCCATCTGCACTTCGCCGATCCGCAGCGTGAGATCCAGAACGAAGTTGACGGTCGCGTCGTCCGGCGGCTTGGGACCGATCGCCTCTTCGGACTCGACCGCGGGTTGTTCCGCCGTCGGAGCCTCGAGAATGTGCCAAGCGCGACGGCGCAGCAGATTCGGCCGATGCCGCTGGCTGGACCGCGGGTGCGGAGGCTCGAGAATCGGCCACCGTCTGCGCGCAGTCCCCTGGCCGGCACGCTCGTTGATCTTCATGATCGATCCCCACCTCCTCGTTCGTTCCCGGGGACCATCGGCCGTACCGCCCCAGCTGTTGCAGTGGTGTCCGCCACACCTCTAGCCGATCGTGCCGCATGGGGTTGGATCTTGCCGATTTTCGGTGCTGACCTGGGGGTTAGGGCGGGTTGTCCAGGTGCGGCGGGAGCGGCCCGATATACTTTTGGCGCGCCCGTCGCCGGGTGCGTGCCGGTATAGCTCAGTTGGTAGAGCATCTGTCTTGTAAACAGAAGGTCAGGGGTTCGAACCCCCTTGCCGGCTCCGTCTCGATCATGGGCCCGTAATAACCGCGTCCGCTGGCACTCGAAACACGTTTCGGCCACCGAGGTCGGTGGCTTCGTGCTCCAGTTCGACCACAGCCACGGTGCCGTTGGCTTCGGTCTTTACCACGCGGCAAGGGATGCGAACCGACGCTGGGTACTTTGACGCTGTCGTGAGGTCGCCGTCGAGTACCGGCAGTTTCTCCACGAGCGTGTTCTCGGCGCCGTCGGCCCCGGAGAACCGGACCTCGACCCAGCCAGGGAACTCGTCGTCCACCACTCGCTCGGCTGTGCCGTTGAGGTATGCCATGACGCGAGAATGCCGTATCCGAAACGACAGAGCAGGCGCGACAAAGCGGCTCGAGCCGGGTTTCTTCGCCCGGACCGAGGCTGCTTGCCGAACGTTCGGTGCGCGGTGGGTTCAGGCAGCGGACCGCGGGACGTCAGCGGCAGGCAAATCGATCGCGGCTCGACCGGCGTCGGTGAGGAGTGCCGGAACGCGCTCGCCGCGGCGGCCTGCGCGCAGCGGGACCACCAAGGCGAACCGGGCGAGGCGGTGGGCGGTGAATTGGTCGCAGCACGGGACGCCGTCGATGTAGAGATCGGGCTCGCAGCTGCAGGTCATTTCGGCGCGGCCTAGGCCGACGGCGGTGAGAGTGGCTCGCTCGCGGTGGTTCAGCGGGAGGATCTGGGCCGACATGACTGCCTCGCTGGTGGGTTCGCTCAGTGCTTCCTCTCACTGTGCGAGATCCATCTGGTGCCAGCCAGAGCCAGTTTCGAGCCTGTTTCGCGGTACCAGATTTCGGTTCAGCCCGGATCCGCCGAGGAGAGGGACTTTTCCAGCAGCCCTAGCAGTCTCGACAACGCGGTCCGTTCCGCGCTGCCCACTTGGCCGAGAAGTTCGTTCTCCCTCGGGAAATGCTCGCGTGCCACGCGGTCGATCAGCGCCCGGCCGGATTCGGTCAGGCGGAGGTGGACGACCCGGCGGTCCTTGCCGTCTCGTTCGCGGACTACCAGGCCTGCCTCCTCCAATTTGTCCGCGCGCAGGGTCACTCCGCTTGGGCTCACCAGTGCGGATTCCGCGATCTCGCCCACGGTGCGGCGGTACGGCGCGCCTGCCCGGCGCAGTGCGGTCAGGACGTCGAACGCCGCCATGCTGATCCCGTGTTTCTCCGTGATCCGGCTCACCGAGGCCCGGTACAGCGCTGAACACCGGTGCAGCCTGCCGAAAACGGCGAACGCGGACACGTCCAATCCGGGGGTTTCGGTCCGCCACTCGTCCAGGATGCGGTCGACCGTGTCCGCGGCAGGCGGGTGCGCACTGTCCAAGGCCGCCGACATCGCTTCGGCGAAATAGGGCGCGAACGCTGCGCTCGGCACCGAGTGAGCCGGCTCGTGCGCGAAGAGGTACCGCTCCATGACTACGCCGAACAGCACGCTGCGGACAAGCGCGATCCGCTCTCGCGCGTCCGGCGCGTCAGCCAGCAGTTCGGCAAGCGGTTGGGTGACTTGTTCGTCAAGGATGGCGCGTAATTGCTCAGCGCTCGCTTCGTGGGTGACCGCCGAGCGGATCAGCGCGGCCCAGGGATGTTCGGCCGGCGTACGGTCCCAGCGTTCGAGGTAGGCGTTGGCCAGCGCGTGTGACAGCCGGGCCGGGCCGTCCGCAGCCGCCGCGACGATGTCGACGGTGATGCCCGTGCTCCCGCCGACGATTTCGCGGAACAGGCCGTCCTTCGAACCGAAGTACGCCATCACCGAGCCCGCCGTCACGCCTGCCTCGGCCGCGACTTCTCGGATCGACGTCCCCTCGTAGCCGCGTGCGGCGAACAGCCGGCGCGCGGCGTCCAGCACAGCGCGCCGGTTGCCTTCCGGATCTTGGGGGCGGCCGCGGCGACCCGCGGTCTCGCCCTGGGGCGGCGGGGCGTCGTCGGCGCTCATGGCGGCCATCTTAATCGGTGGAGTTTGAACATCTGTTCATGATCAAGAGAGAGCTTTCGGATGACGGAAGGAGTGGCTATGTCCCAGGTGGGACTGAATATTGCGGCGAGTTGCGAGGATCTGGCACCAGGGCTGCGCCGAGGAAATCTGCGAATGATCCTTGCGGCGGTAAATCTTTGGTGTAACTATCTTAGAGCTCAACGAACTTGACCGGAGAGGGTCAGCATGAAACCGAGCCCCTTCGATTACGCCGCCCCTGCCACTGTCGCGGAGGCCGTCGCGCTGCTGGCCGACGGAGACCGCGAGGCCAAGGTGCTCGCCGGCGGCCAATCGCTCGTGCCCATGCTGTCGATGCGGCTGGCCAGGCCCGAGGTGCTGGTGGACATCACCCGGATCGGCGGTCTCGCGCGGTGCGTGGTCGGCGCCGAAGGGGAGCTGCGGATCGGTGCCGCGGCCCGGCAGTCGGCGGTCGCGGCCACCCCGGCCGTCCGTCGCGGCTGGCCGTTGCTCGCCGCCGCGATCGACCGCATCGGGCATCCGCAGATCCGTCAGCGCGGAACGGTGTGCGGCAGTCTGGCCCACCACGATCCGGCCGCTGAACTCCCGGCCGTCGCGGTCGCGCTGGCCGCGCGGTTCGTGCTCGCCGGGCCAGCGGGGACCCGCACGGTGCCCGCGGCCGAGTTCTTCGTCGCCACGTTTCAGACCGCGCTCGCCGACGACGAATTGCTCACCGAGGTCGTTTTCCCCGCGCAGCCTCCTGAACGAGGCTGGGCGTTCGAGGAACTGGCGCGGCGGCACGGTGATTTCGCCACCATCGGAGTCGGTGTCCTGCTCGATCGCGCCGCCGATTCTGTCGCCGGAGCACGGGTTGTGTTTTGTGGGGCGGCACCGGTGCCTGTCCGGCTGCTGCCCGCCGAAGCCGCATTGACCGGAACCACGCTCGACGCCGATGACCTGGCAGCGGCCGCGCGTGCCGTCCAAAGCCGGCTGGAACCGGCCGGGGATGTGCACGCGAGCGCCGAGTACCGCCGCGAAGCCGCCGCCCACCTGCTGACCCGCGCCGTCACCATCGCTTGGGAGCGCACTCGATGAACACACCCGGCAATCCGCCACTGCCCGAACCGTCCGCGTGGCACGCCGTCCGCCTGACTGTGAATGGGGAAGCCGTTGCCGCGCAAGTGGAATCCAGGCTGCTGCTTTCCGATTTCCTGCGCGATCGGCTGGGGCTGACCGGTACCCACACCGGCTGTGAACACGGGGTCTGCGGCTCGTGCACTGTCCTCGTGGACGGAGCACCTGTGCGCGCGTGCCTGATGTTCGCCGTGCAGTGCGAAGGCACGGACATCCAGACTGTCGAAAGCCTCGCGCCGGGCGACGCGCCGCTCACCGCCGTGCAGCGCGCCTATCACGAATGCCACGGAATGCAGTGCGGTTACTGCACTTCCGGGCTCCTCATGACCACGACCGCACTCGCGTCGGCCGAACACCGGCCCACCGAAGCCGAGGTCGCCGACGCGCTCAGCGGGCATCTGTGCCGATGCACCGGCTACCGCAACATCCGTCGTGCCGTGGCTCAAGCCCTTGACGCGCAATTCGGAGAGGAATCCGCCTGATGACGGGAAAATCCGGTTGGATCGGCCGCCCGATGGCTCGCGTCGAGGACGATCGGTTGCTGCGCGGGCAAGGCCGATACGTCGACGATCTAGCTCTTCCGCGCTCGTTGGAGGCGGCGTTCCTTCGCAGTCCCGAAGCGCACGCGCGCCTGGTTTCCGTGGACGTGTCGGCGGCACTCGCGGCGCCGGGCGTCACCGCCGTCTGGACCGGAGAAGACTTGGCGGGGCTTGACCCCTTGCTCAACCGCGAGGAATTACGGATCCCGCCGGGTCTCGCGGAGACCGTCGATCCAACGGTGCGATTGACGCCGATGCCGCTGCTCGCCCGCGAGAAGGTGGCCTACGTGGGCCAGCCGGTCGCCGTTGTCTTCGCCGAGAACCGTTACCTGGCAGAGGACGCGCTCGAGTTGATCGACGTGCGGTACGCGTCGTTGCCGGTGGTGGTCGATCCGGAAGAGGCGCTGAAACCCGAGGCACCGCTGATCCACGAAGATCTTCAGGACAACACCGCGGTTGCTGTGACGGCCCGCGTCGGCGATCCGGACGCCGCGTTTCGTGCCGCTCACACGGTGATCAGCGAGGAATTCCACGCGCACCGGTATGTCGCCTCTCCGATCGAGACCCGTGCCGTCGCGGCACAAGTGGACCCGTATCGCGGTGAGCTGACTGTGTGGTCGGGAACCCAGACGCCGCACCGGCTTCGCGATTCGATCGCGCGCACGCTCGGGCTCGAAGCCGAGGACGTGCGGGTGCTCGCTGTCGACGTCGGCGGCGGGTTCGGGCAGAAAGGGATCCTGTACGTCGAAGAGCTGATCGTCCCGCACGCCGCGCGCTGCCTCGGCAGACCGGTACGTTGGCGCGAGGACCGCACTGAGAATCTCACCGCCTCGTCGCACGCCCGCGAGCAGATCCATCGCATCGAACTGGCGTCCGACGCGGACGGACGGCTCCTCGGCGTGCGCGACCGGGTCACGGTCAACTTCGGCGCGTACAACATGACTGGCCTCGTGGTGCCCTACAACTCGCTGTGCCACCTGCTCGGTCCGTATCGCGTGCCGAACGTCGAGATCGACGTGGCTGGAGTGCTCACGAACACGACGTTCTCGACTCCGTATCGCGGTGCGGGGCGGCCTGAAGCGGTGTTCGCGATGGAGCGCGCGATGGACCGGCTCGCCGCCGCTCTCGGCCTTGAGCCTGCGGAGTTGCGCGCGCGGAACTTGGTGCGGCCTGGCGAAATGCCGTACCGGACCGGCTTGGTCGACCGGTCCGGCCAGCCGCAGGTCTACGACTCCGGCGACTTCCCGGAGCTGCTCCGCCGCGCGGTGGCGAAGGTTGACCTGCCCTCGGTCCGAACCCAGCAGGAATCGGGAGCGGTGGAAGGGAAACGCGTCGGCGTCGGGTTCGCGCTCTACATCGAGGCCACCGGACTCGGCCCGTTCGAGACCGCCCGGATCGACCTCGCGCCCAGCGGCCGGGTCAAGCTGGCGATCGGCACTCCGTCGCAGGGCCAGGGCCACCGCACGGCGATGGCGCAGATCGCCGCGGACGCGCTCGGAGTGTCGCCGCGGCAGATCGACGTCGTCGGCGGCGACACCGCGGCCACTTCCTTCGGGGTCGGCACCATCGCCAGCCGCGCGCTGGTCAACGCGGGCAACGCGACCCACCGAGCCGGACTGCTTCTGCGGGAGAAGGCGCTCGCGGCAGCGGCGCGCAGGCTTGAGGTGGCCGCGACCGATCTCGACCTTGCCGACGGGGTGTTCACCGTTCGCGGAGTCCAGACCGGACCGTCGCTGACTCTCGCGGAACTGGTCGCGGGCGCCCCGATGTCTGACGACATCTCCGGTGCCGAGCTGTCCGAAACCGTGCATTTCCGCCCGCCGGGGTTCGCGGTGTCCAGCGGGGCGCACGCGGCGGTCGTCGAGGTCGACGAGCGCACCGGAGAGGTGGCCGTCCGGAAGTACGTCGTCGTGCACGACGCGGGCGTCATCGTGAACCCGCTGATCGCCGAGGGCCAGGTGACCGGCGGGATCGCGCAGGGCATCGCGGGCGCGCTCTACGAGGAGATGATCTACGGGCCGGACGGCCAGCCGCGCACCGCCACGTACCTGGACTACCTCGTCCCGACCTCGTCCGAGATCCCCGATCTCGACCTCGACGAACTGCACACGCCGAGTCCGATGAACGACCTCGGCGTCAAAGGACTCGGCGAGGGCGGCGCGATCGCGCCCCAAGCGGTCCTCGCGAACGCGGTCGAGGACGCCCTGCGCCCGCACGGCGTGGTGGTCCGCCGCGGCCCGCTCTCGCCGAGCCGGGTGCGCGACCTGCTGCGGTCCGCCTGATCCGCACTCACGAAACGGAAAGAACGCGATGCGTCTCGACCACTCTTTCACCGTTCCCGCGACCCCGGCCGCGGCCTGGCAGTTGTTCCTCGACCTCGAACGGGTCGCGCCGTGCCTGCCCGGCGCGGTCTTCGACCGGCTGGACGGGGAGTCGTTCTCCGGACGAGTCGAAGTCAAGGTCGGGGCGGTGCGGATGAGCTATCAGGGCTCGGGCACCGTCAACCGCGACGAGGCCGCTCAGACGATCGTGCTTGACCTCGAAGGCCGCGAAAGCCGTGGCACTGGCGCTGCGTCCGCGACGGTCACTGCCGTGCTGGCTCCTGATCCGGCCGGGACCTTGGTGCGGGTGCGCACCGAACTCGCGCTCACCGGCCGCCCCGCGCAGTTCGGCCGCGGGATCCTCGCCGAGGTGAGCGACCGGATCGTCCAGCAGTTCACCGCCCGGCTCGCGGAAGCCCTGAATGACCCGGGTTTCTCCCCGGCCGAGCCTGAAGCCGTCGATCTCGGGGCCGCAGTGGCGCCGGTGCTGCTGAAGAAGGCTGCGTTGCCCGCCGCGGCACTCGTGGCTGTGGCGATTGTGGTTCGCCTGCTGCGTCGTCGATAGCTGCCGGTGCGGAGAAGGGCCCGGCGGACCCTTCTCCGCACCAGTCAGAAGCCGTCGCAGGAGGCGGTCGCGAAGTTGCCCGACGCCTTAGCCGTCTTGGTTTCCTTGCCGTCCACGGTGACCTTGCAGGTCACCTCTCCGCCCTCGGTGCCGGTGGTCACCGACAGGGAGCCGCCCTTGAGCAGGCCTTTCGTGGAGATGTCTTTCGACCACGGCAGGGCCTTCGGCTGCTCCTGGTTGGTGGACGCGCTGCCGTCGCCGAAGGTGGTGTAGGTGATCGAGGCGTCCTTCGCGGTGCCGGAGACCTCGTAGTGGACCGTCACGGTGCGGTTCGCTTCGTTGTTGACCTCGTTGACCACCTTGGCGGCCGTCGCGAGCCAGATGATGCACAGCACCAGGCCGATCACCGACAGCACGAGACCGGCGATGGAGAGGCCCTTGTTCGTGGCCTTTCCGGACCGGCTCCGGACGAAGCCGAGCGCGGAGAAGATGATCCCGAGGATCACCAGCGGCCACGCGACGAGCCCGATGACGGGGATGAACGAGAAGATCAGGCCGAGCAATCCGAGCACGAACCCGGCGGTGCCGAGGCCGTTCTTCGGCTGGGCGGGCGGGGTCGGATAGGGCGCGGGCGGCTGAGGATAGTCAGGGGCGGACATGCGAGCCTTTCGTGATCGAACGTGCACAAACAGGTCGCACTGATCGCCACGAGTGTTACGCGATGTCCGTAATCAATTCGGGCGCGGTTCCACGTGCACTCGCTCGCCTTGGAGTCCGAAGAGGATCAGCAGTTCGACCGCGCCGCCGTCGGCTGAGCCGAGCCAATGCGGTTCCGTCGTGTCGAACTCCGCTGCCTCGCCGGGCGGGACGGTCAGGTCCTTCGCGCCCACGATCAGGCGGAGGCGGCCGTTGAGGACGTACAGCCATTCGTAACCGCTGTGGGTTTTCAAAGCGGGTTCGGCCGAGCGGCCGGGGATGAGCATTTTGTACGCGTGCACGCCGCCCGGTCGCCGGGTCAGCGGCACATAAGTCATCCCATGCTGGTGGATCGGGCGCAGGTGGACGCGCGGGTCGCCGGCGCGGGGCGCGCCGACCAGGTCGTCGATCGGCACGTCGTAGGCGCGCGAGAGCGGCAGCAGCAGTTCCAGATTGGCCCGGCGCTGGCCGTTTTCCAGGCGGGACAGGGTGCTTTCCGAGATGCCGGTCTCCGCTGACAGGTCGGCAAGGGTGATGCCGCGCCGGTTGCGCAGGGTTCGCAACCGGGGGCCGACCGCGTCCAGGACTTCGTCGATCTCACGCATGGTGCCTAGTCTTACTCGGGAGTGGCGGTGCCGGTTAGAACCGGCACCGCCACTCCCGAGCCCGCGTCAGCTGACCAGTTCGGGAGCCGGTTTCGCGGCACGCCGCGCGGGGGCGGTTTCCGGGAGGATCAGCAGGCAGACCAGGCTCAGCACGAGCAGCGCGGCCAGGTAGTAGCCGACCGCGAGGGCGTCGCCGGTCGCGGCCACGATCCGGTTGGCGATCATCGGGGAAAGGCCGCCGCCCAGCACCGCGCCGACGTGGTAGCCCACGCCGAGGCCGGACTGTCGCTGCTCGCGCGGGAACAGTTCGGCGAACCAGGTGTACATCGGTCCAAAGAGGATTCCGGTGGCGGTGAAACCCAAGAGCAACGCGACGAATACCGAGCTGATGGTGCCCGCCGACGCGATCGGGAACATCACGAGCGCGGCGATGATCGACAGGACCGAGCCGGTCAGCATCACCGGTTTGCGGCCGATCCGGTCGGACAGCCAGGCGGCTCCGACGTTCGCCGCGGCGTGGCACAGCAGGGTGATCGTCGAAATGGTGACGATCGGGGCGCGCGGGAGGCCGAGGCCTTCCGGGGCGGCGGCGGTCGCGTACGAAAGCATGAACGTGACCAGCGCGAACGTGCAGGCGGTGAGTCCGAGGTTCGCCCCGGCGATCAGCAGCAGCCGTCGCCAATTCGAGCGGAGTACGTCGGCGAGCGGCTTTTTCGCGCGTGTTTCCGCGGCGGCCATTTTCTCGAATTCCGGGCTTTCCGAAACGCCGCGGCGGACCCAGATGCCGATCGCCAGCACGATGCCGCCGGCGAGGAACGGGAGACGCCAGCCCCAGCTCATGATGTCGTCGTTGGGCAGCAGGAGAACCAGTGCGAAAGCCAGGTTCGCCAGCACGACCCCGATCGGTGAGCCTAGTGCGACGAAGGAACCGTAGAGGCCGCGCCGTTTTTCCGGGGCGTGTTCAACGGCGAAGACGGCCGCGCCGGCGCTTTCCCCGCCGCGGGCGGCACCGTGCAGCAGGCGCAGTCCGACGAGCAGCAGCGGCGCGGCGATGCCGATCACCGCGTACGGCGGGAGCACGCCCATGCCCAGCGTCGCGAAACCCATCAGCAGAAACGCGGCGTACAGCGCGGTGCGGCGGCCTCGGCGGTCGCCGAGCCAGCCGAAAAGCGCCGCGCCGAGCGGGGCCATCACGAAACCGATGGCGAAGGTCGCGAGGCTCATGAAGGTGCCGAACCAGGCGTTGCCGGTTTTGAAGAACACCGATCCGAACACCAGCGCCGCCGCGGTGCCGTAGATCGAGAAATCGTACATTTCCAGGGAAGTGCCGACGCCGGCGGCGAATCCGAGCCGCAGCACGCCGGGAGAGTGCGCTTCGTCGCGCTTGGCCATGGCAGGCCTTTCGTCGTCTCGCGCGGAATGCGCGGAGTGTCCGGTGGTGGGGAAACGGTGGACACAGCTTAGGGAAAGCGTGACGAAGGAGGCAAAGTCCGATTTGCGGCGGATTGATAAATAAAATCGATCAATTAATAGACGCGACAGCCGGAATCCCGGGGATTCCGGCCGCCGGTGGCTCAGTACAGTTCGATCACCAGTTTTTCGGAGCGGGCCCGCGACACGCACAACGCCATCTGGTCGCCGGAAGCCTTGTCGCTGGCCGAAAGACACTGGTCGCGGTGTTCCGGCGTGCCTTCCAGCACCCCGGAGACGCACGAACCGCAGATGCCTTCCTCGCACGATTTGAACACCTCGATCCCGTTGTCGGTCAGCACCGACAGGATCGACCGGTCGGCCGGGATCTCGAACACCTCGCCGGTGTCGAGTTCGACGGTGAACGGCTGGTCGCCGCTCGTGTCGACCTCGGCCGCGGTGAAATGTTCGACGTGCACCCGCGTTTCGCCGACCACCGGCGCGAACACGCCGGTGACCTGCTCCATGAACCCTTCCGGACCGCAGGTGTAGACGTGCCCGCAGGAGCCGAGTCCAGCCGCCACTTCCGTGAGCACAGCGGGCTGCTCGTCGCGCGGTACGCCGAAATACAGCAGCACTCGATCCCGGAATTCCGCTCGTTCTTCAAGCAGGGAAACAAAAGCCGCTGACTCCCGGCTGCGCGCGAAGTAGTGCAGTTCGAATTCCGCACCGTCCGCGTGCAGCTGATAAGCCAGGCTCAGCAACGGAGTAATGCCGATGCCGCCCGCGATCAGCACGTGCCGCTCGGCGTCCGGAGCCAGCGAAAGCAGGTTCCGGGACTCGCCGATCTCGAGCTTGTCGTTCTCCGCGACCGCGTGTAGCGCCTCGGAACCGCCCCGCGAATCCGGCTCCCGTTTCACCGCGATCAGCAGCGACGACGTGTCGTCCGGCCGCCCGCACAGCGAATACTGGCGCAGGATCCCGGTCGGGCCGGTGACGTCGACGTGCGCACCGGCGGGATGCGGGTCGAACGGCAGGCCGTCGGCGCGCACGAGGCGAAGCGCCCGGATTCCGGGCGCTTCCTCGACGACCTCGGCCACGCGGACCACGGTGTTCGGCATCGGCTCTCCGTTTCAAGCGGTTCAGCGCAGGTAAAGGCCGCCGTTGGCGTCCCAGCAGGCCCCGGTGACCGAGGCCGCGCCGGGCGAGGCGAGCAGCGACACCATCCGAGCGATGAACGCCGGGTCGCCGAGCCGTCCGACGGGGATGTTCTTCGTGAAGGCCTCGAGGTTGTCCTCGCCGACGATCGAATGCACCATCGGGCTGTCCAACGGGCCGGGGGACACGGAGTTCACGGTGACCCCGCGCGAGGCGAGTTCGCGCGCGAACACCTTGGTCGCGGACATGATCGCGCCCTTGGACGACGCGTAGTGCCCGCCGGTCGCGGTGCCGCCGTTCTGGCCTGCCAGCGACGCCATGTTCACGATCCGCCCGTAGCCCTGCTCGGCGAAGTACGCGCCGAAGATCTGGCAGGCGGTGAACGTGCCGGTGAAGTTGACCGCGAGGACCGCGTCGAGGTCTTCCGGGGTGATCTCCATCAGCGGGGCGGCCTGAGTGCGGGCCGCGTTGTTGACCAGCACCTGCACACTGCCGAAATCGCGGACGACGTCGTCCTTCAGTTGCGCGAGCGCCGCCCGGTCCCGTACGTCGACCGCGTAGCCGCGGCAGTTGCCAAGGGCGGCGGCAAGCTTTTCGGCCGCTTCTCCGTTGACGTCCACGATCGCGACGCGGTAACCCTCGGCGTGCAGCTGCCGGACGATCGCTTCGCCGAGCCCGTTCGCACCACCGGTGACTACCGCGACGTGCGGCTCCTCCGGCGCGCTCACAGCAGGAATCCCGCGGCCGGAACGGCTTCGTCGCTGTTGACCAGCCGGACGACCTTCAACGCGATCCGGTCGCCTTCGGGGCCTTCCGGAGAAAACCGGATGCGGTGCACCAGATCCGCAGCCCACAGGTCGTGGTTGCCTCGCTTGTAGGCGACCAGGATCTGTGCCGAACGCAGTACGACCTCTTCGTCGGAGACGGATTCCGGCACGAAGCGCGACACCGTTCGCACGGTGCGGGCGGAATCGACAGCGGCGAGTGCGTAGCCCTCGGTCATCCGCGCGACGCGCATCTGCCGCATTCGCGCGTCGTCGTAGACCATGTTCAGCGAGCCGGCGAAATCGTCGGTTTCCCGGTCGATCGGGATGACGTAAATGCCGTCTTCGGAGAACAGCTTCTCCCACTCGTGGTATTCCGTGCGGTCGAGCAGTTCCGCCTCGCGGTTGACCAGCTCGACGGCGCGCGCGACGCGAGGGTCCGTGACGGGGATGGTTTCAGTCATCGCCCATCATCTCCTTCCACTGGGCGTACGCGGCGCGCATGCCGGTTTCGTCGGTGACGTGCGAGGTCGGCCAGCCTTCGGGGCTCGCCTTCTCCCGCGCGAGTCCGCGGTTGACCAGGATCGGCAGGTCCGGGCCGCCGTGCGCCCCGCGCTGCACGCGGTCCCAGCCCTCGGCGTCGTCGGGTGTGCCGAAGCCGAACGGGCCCTGGAAGTGTTCGTGGATGCGCAGCCGTTCGCGGTTGACCACGTCCAGTTCCGGCGGTCCGTCGGGACCGATCGCGACGTGTTCGATCAGCGTCTCGTTGACCGAAATCGGCCGCAGCACGCGGAAAAACGCCGCGGACATCGAAACGTTCGGGAACAGGTTGAGGTTGAACCCGGTGCCGTGCATGGCCCGGACCACCTTGCGCACCTGCGCCTCGTCCAGCGTCTTCGACAGCTCGGCCACGACGTGGTCGAACCGGCCCTGGAGCGGTTCGGTGCCGTCGTCGACGTCCAGATCGGAGTGTTCCGGCACCATCTGCATGACGCTGTGGCCGTTGCCGAGCGAATGCGTGATCGCCGACGGATCGGTCATGAACGACATCATGTCGGCGGTTTCCGCGTCCACCGAAGCCATCCACGACCGGTGCACGATCGGGAAGTGATAGCCGTCGGTGGTGTTCTCCAGCTGGATTTTCCAGTTGCCGCGGAACTTGAACTGGTGTTTGCCCAGCACCTTGATCGGGTAGCCGCCGCCCTGCTTCATGAAGCGGTCGATCCACAGTTTCGCGTCGCCGAGGAAGTCCTCAAGGGACTCGCTCTCTTCGGCGAAGGTCGCGAAAACCATGCCGCCGTAGGACTCGGTGCGCAGTTTCTTCAGCGACAGCTCGCCCTTTTCCAGCACGCCTTCGTAGCCGTCAGGATAAGGGATGCCGCGAAGCTTGCCGTCGAGGCCGTAGCTCCAGGCGTGGTACGGGCAGGTGAAGCCGTTGGCCTTGCCGCTCGGCTTCTCGCACAGGCTCGCGCCGCGGTGACGGCAGCGGTTGAGCATCGTGTGCAGGGTGCCCTTGCGGTCCCGCGTCACGATGACCGGCTGGCGGCCGACGTAAGTGGATTTGAAGTTCCCGGGCTGCGCCAATTCGCTTTCGTGCGCGACCCACACCCACGAACGCTCGAAGATCTGCGTCATCTCGCGCTCGAAGATTTCGGGGTCGGTGTAAAGCCGGGCGGCGACCCGGGGGCTCTCAGCGAAATCGGCGGGAACTTTCGCGTTCTCAGTCATGAGTTCTCCGATTTCACTCAGGCAGGTCGACGTCTTCGCGGACGGTCAGCGGACGGCCGATCCGGGCTTCGATCTTGGCGAAGCGCCACAGTTTGACGCCATTGCTGCCGACCTCCGTCGTGCGCAGCAGGTTGCACCCGGCCTTGACGGTTTCCTGGCTGTCGGCGTCGGCGAGGATGTAGCAGGTCCACGGCCAGCCGTCAGACGGGCCGACCATGTGCGCGTCGTCGTCGATGTCGCCGATGAAAGTGATGCCCGGCAACGCTTTCAGCTGGTCCATCATGGACACGAAGGACTGCCAGACGTCGCCGATGGTGATGTCGTCGGCGGGCAGGTCGAAGAAGTTCTGGTTGATGCCGATGCAGAAAAGCACCCGCAGGGGCTGCGTGCTCACAGTCGGAGACTCCTCGTCGTGGTGGTGGCTGGTCAGCGGAATCCGGGGCTGGTCGGCGGCTGTCCCATGAGAACCGCGCCGGCGGCGTCGTGGATGGCCGGGCCCAGGAACGCATGCTGCTTGGGTACCAGTGCGTCGCCTTGAAGTCCACGCAGCGGGTGCGTCGAGTAGATCGGCGCGGTGCCGGAAATCTCGACGAGCTTCGACACGACCTCGGACGCCGTCTTCGCCAAGTGCGCGGACGAAAGCCGCAGCTGGGCGTTCTGCTCGTCGGTGGCCTCGTCGCCGGAGACGACGGTGTCCCAAACCTCGTGGCTGACCTCGTAGAACCAGGCACGGGCGGACCGCAGCGCGGCCTCGGCGTCGGCGTACCCGGTGCGGTAGTAGCCGCGGTCGGCGAGCTTCGGCGCTCCGGTGACGCCGGTGTACCCAGCGCCGACCTCACGGGCGTGGTCGAGCGCGGCACGCGCGACGCCTGCGCCGACGATGGCGAGAACCTGTGCGGCGTAAGCGATTGTGGGGTAGCGATAGAGCGGCTCGTCGACCATGGGCGCGCCGCCGCGGATGAACGTCCACTCGCGCGGGACCTCGACGTCGCGTACGACCAGGTCGAACGACCCGGTGCCGCGCATGCCGACGACGTCCCAGTCCTGGACGATTTCGACCTGCTCGGGCCGCAGCAGCGCGGTGCGCGGTTTCCCGCCGGTCGATTCGTCGCCGGGGATGCCGACGCCGAGGATGTCCGCGCCCATGCAGCCGCTGGCGAACTTCCACCGGCCGTCCACGCGGAAGCCGGTTTCGGTCGCCGGGGCGGGCTGGACCGGGAAAAGACCGCCGGCGAACGCCACGTCCGGACCGTCCTTGTACAGCTCTGCCTGGGTGTCCAGCGGGAGCGCGGCGAGGTAGATCAGCGACGAGCCGAAGCTGGCGACCCAGCCGGTCGAACCGTCCACAGTGGAAATCCGCTCGATCAGGCGGAGGAATTCGGCCGGCGGGAGCGGGTTGCCGCCGAACTTCGCCGGCGTGCTGGCCCGGTAGATGCCGAGCTGCTTGAGCCGGTCAATGAAGTCGCGCGGAACGTAGCGCTGCTGCTGGAACTCGTCCTTGCGCTTGGCGAGCTCGGCGAGCACCTCCTCCATGGTGACTTCGCTCATCGCTGCTCCTCAGAATGCCGGTGCGGTCGCTCCGACGGTACGAACCACGGCGGCGCGCGGGAATTGGTAGTGCCTGAGCGGGCGTAGGGGATTTCTTCAGTGCGAGCCGCCAGCCAGGGGCTTTACGCTGAGCCGATGGAGGCAGACCCGCGCGCGCCCGAGCTGACGACGCACGATTTCGTCGCGATGCTCAACGCCAGCCGCACGTGCGTGCTCGTGCACGACGGCGCGACGAAGAACATCCTGTGGGCCAACCCGGCAGCCTGCGAGATGCTCGAATGGAGCGTCACCGAGCTGCGGCCGCTGAAGGCGAACCACATGAGCAGCTCCGCGCAGCAATACGACCGGGTGATCGGGCGGGCGTGGCTGCAGGAGGCGGTCGACAAGGGGGTCAGCCGGATCGAATGGCACTACCGCACGAAATCCGGCCGGGTGATTCCGACGGACGCGGTCGCCACGCGGGTCGAGCTGGCCCAGGGCCCGGCGGTGATGGTGCAGTTCCGCGACATCGAACGCGAGCAGGAAATCGAGCGTGAGCTGCGGTTGACCACGTCCTGGGTGGACGCGCTGGCCCGGCAGACGTCGGCGGTCGCGCTGATGCTCGACGGCTCGGGCGAGCTGCGGTTCGCCACGGACTCCGCGGTCGCGCTGTTCGGGGCGACGCCCGATGAGCCGCTCGGCCGCCTGACCGACTACGCCGGCCTGCGTCTCGACGACCGTCCGGCCACTTGGGACGAGGTCCGCGAACGCGCGGTGCCAGCCACGCAGGTGCGGCTGGAAATCCAGGGCCGGGTGTGGCTGGAAGGAAGCGTCGAACGGCTTCGCGAGCCTGGTGGAGACGCGTTTCTGTTGCTGCTCTACGACGTGTCCGAGCGCATCCGCGGCGAGGTGCAGCGCGAGCGCGACCTGCACCGGGAGAACTACCTGGCGCGCTACACCGCGATGGGCGACATGGCGATGGCGATCGCGCACGAGCTGAGCCAGCCGCTCGCCGCCGCGGGCAACTTCCTGGCCGGGGTCCGGTCGCGGACGCTCGATGCCGCGCCCGTCGTCTACGGCATCGACAGCGCCGTCCGGCAGATCGAGCGGGCGAGCCAGATCGTGTCGTCCGTGCGCGCTTTCGTCGGGCATCTGGAGCACGTGGAGCAGGTCGCCGACCTCAACGAGATCGTCGAGGAATGCCTGTATTTCGTGCGGTTGCGAGCTGAACCGGCCGCGATCGAGGTGACCTTCGACCGGGCGGGCGAAGCGGTGCCCGTGCACTGCGAACGCGTGCTGACCGGCCAGGTCGTGCTGAACCTGTGCTTCAACGCGATCGAGGAAATGGCCCAGTGCCCGCAGCAGCGGCGCAGCCTGGTGCTCACCACGCGCCGCGACGGCGACACCGGCGTGGTCACCGTGGACGATCGCGGCCGCGGCTTCCCGCGCAATCCGTTCGACGAGTCGTTCACCGCGAAGGAACGCGGCAGCGGCATCGGGCTGGCGCTGAGCCACCGCATCATCACCCGCCAGCACGGGACGATCTGGGCCGAACACCGCGCGGGCGGCGGTTCGCGCTTCGGCTTCGCACTGCCCGCGACCGGCCCGGGTTAGGAATTCTTCAGCTACGCCGGGGAAGTTCTCGATATCCCGGTACCGGTGCGGCTTTGTACGGTCAGCGGAGTCCCGGCCCCAGTCCTAGGAGGCACCGTGTCCGAGCTGACCCGGACCCAGCGCGAATTCCGCACCGCGATGGCCAACCTCTCCGCGGCCGTCAACGTCGTGACCACCGCCGGCCCGCACGGCCTCGCCGGGATGACGGTGAGCGCCGCCTGCTCGGTCACCGACAGCCCGCCGACCGTGCTGGTGTGCGTGAACCGGTCGAGCCGGTCGCACGCGATCCTGGTCGGCAACGGCCAGGTCTGCGTCAACGTCCTCGGCCCCGGCCAGGAGGACCTGGCCATGCACTTCGCAGGCGCGACCAAGGTGCCGACCGCCGAACGCTTCGACCGGGACTGCTGGGACCTCGACAGCGAGGACGCCCCGGTCCTGCGCGGCGCGGCGGCCTCGCTGGTCGGCCGAATCGTCGGCGAACAGGAGCACGGGTCGCATTCGGTGCTGTTCGTCGAGATCGAGAAGGTGCTGACCGCGCCGGACAGCGGTGCTTTGGTGTACTTCCAGCGCCGCTTCCACCGGCTTGCCGCACTCAGCGCCTGATCGAGGAGAACCCGTGGACCGGATGACCCTGACCTGCTACAACGACACGCACGGCTACGGCTGGCGGCACGTCGACCTCTTCGTGCACGACGAGCACGGCCGCGAACTGGACTGGGTGCACTGGCAGGTCCCGGCCGACGGCCCGGACGCCGCCGACGAGGCCACCGCGCGCGTCGAACCGCTGCTGCGGCGGACGTCCGACTGGCGGCACGCGGTCAGCGCGAGCGGCATGGACTACTGGACCGCCGACGCCGCCTGGACCCAGCCGTGACCGGCCCGTGGTCGCTGCGCGCGCTGGTCGCCGACCTGACCGCTGGCCGGACGACACCGGAAGCCGCCGTGGCGGAGGCGCGCTCGAGGATCGCGGCGGCTTCCTTCGCCGCTTGGGTTTCGTCGGCCTACGTGCCTGCTTCGACGGGTCCGTTGGGCGGAGTTCCGTTGGGCGTCAAGGACATCATCGACCTGGCCGGACTGCCGACCCGCTGCGGCTCCGTCCTGCGCGCGGATGTCTCACCGGCCACTGTGGACGCTTCGATCGTCCGGGAATGGCGTCGAGCCGGAGCGGTCCCGATCGGCAAGACGGTCACCACGGAATTCGCTTTCTTCGCGCCCGGTCCCACGGATAATCCCGCGGCGCCCGGCCACACCCCTGGCGGTTCCTCCAGCGGTTCCGCCGCCGCCGTTGCCGCCGGACACGTCCCGCTGGCTTTGGGTTCGCAGACCGCTGGCTCGGTTACGCGACCGGCCGCATTCTGCGGAGTCGCCTCGCTGGTGATGAGCCGGGGCCGGTTCCCGGTCGACGGCGTCACCGGCCTGAGCCCGAGCCTGGACAGCCACGGCATGTTCACCGCGACGGTTTCCGACCTGGCCTTGGCCTGGTCAGCGCTGTCGGGAGAGCCGGAGGCCGCTGCTTCCTCGGCACCGCGATTGCTGGTGTGGTCTCCGACCGGCATGAGCCCAGCGATGGAGACCGCGCTTGGTACTGCGGTTTCCCGGCTGCGCGCCGCCGGTGCCGTGGTCGACGAATTCCCGGATTCTGCTCTGGTCGCTGCTTTGACTGCCGCACACCCCGTGGTGATGGCCTACGAAGCGGCGCGGGAACGCGCTGTTGAGCTGGCTTCCGCGGACCGCCTCAGCGTCCCGCTCGCGCAACTGCTGCGTACTGGCGCGGAGATGCCGCGCGCGGAGTACGAGGCCGCGCTGGACGTCGTCGCTTCCGGTGCTTCGCGGCTCGCTGAGGTCGTTGGCGGTTATGACGCCGTCCTCGCCCCTGCCGCGCTCGGTTCGGCCCCTCCCGGTCTGACCGCGACCGGCGATCCCGTGCTCAGCCGCCCGTGGCAGGCGCTGGGCCTGCCGGTCATCGCCGTCCCAGGCCTGCGCGACAAGGCTGGCTTGCCACTGGGATTGCAGCTAGTCGGCCGTTCGTGGGAGGAGACCGCTCTGCTGGTCACCGGCCGCTGGACGGAGACCGCGCTCAAACGGTGACGCGATGGGTGAGGATGTCGCGGACCAGCGTCCCCAGGCTGTCCGCTGACGTCTTCGCCTTGATCCGCGCCCGATGCACGTCGACGGTTTTGACGCTGGTGCCCAGCCGGTGCGCGATCGCCTGGCTGGGCATGCCGTCGACGACCAGTCGCAGCACCTCGCGCTCGCGCTGAGTCAGCGTATCGAGCCGAGCCCGGACCGCCTGCCGCTCGGCATGCTCCGCGAACCGGCGGCGGGCCTCGATGAGCTGGGTCTGGACCACCTCGACCATGCGCTGGGCCTGGTAAGGCTTCTCCAGGAAATCGACCGCCCCCGCGGTGAGCGCGCGGACCGACATCGGAATGTCGCCGTGCGCGGAACAGAAGATCAGCGGAGCCGGGCAGTCGATTTCCGCGAGCTTTTCCTGCAGCTGAAAACCGCTGATCGCAGGCATCCGCACGTCGACGATCACGACCGCGGGTTCGGCCGGATCGAATTCGTCGAGGAAGGTCTGGGCGTCCGGGTACGTCAATGCCTGCACGCCGACGCTCTCCAGCAGGAACACCAGGGACTGCCGGAGGTCCTCGTCGTCGTCCACCACGTGCACGACCGGGTCGTCGCTCATGGCTTCATCAGCACCGAGGCCGAGGGATAGTCGCTGGCCCAGCCTTCCGGCAGCGGGGCGATGAAGACGTTTTCGGTGCGCGTGCGGGTGATCCGCCAGGTGTCGCCGACGCGGCGGAACGCGTTGTTCAACCGGCTGGACCGCAGGAGCGCTTTCCCGTCGGAAAACAGCCACGGCTGCATGTGGATCCATTGCCCGGTGGCCTCGTCGCCGTCCACGTGAATCTGCTCGGAGGTGAGATAATGGGCGTTCAGGAGAAGTTCGGGATCTTTCTTCTCGCCCCAGAACCGCTGAAAGTGCGCCCGGATAGCCGCGGCGCCTTCGGCCCGCCCGAACTGTCCGTCGTAGTACTCGCCGACGCCCTCCCAGACCGCATCCTCGGTGTAGAGCTCCATGATGAGATCGATGCGCTCGTCGTCGCCGTCGATGCCGAACTCGGGGCAGGGCGTGTCGCAGAGGAACATGTAGCGCGCCTGCACCCGCCGGATCTCCGCCTCGGCCTCAAGCACCTCAACCCGCCGCACCAGCCCCGCGACGGCCTCCTCCAACGCGGCCACCCGCCGGTCCTGGCTGCTGTCGGACAGTGCGGAGTGCTCGAGAGACATCGTTTTCCTCACTAGGGAACTCGTGACGGTTGACGCTTCAGCGCCGGGGCTCGCCTTTCGGTGCGGTTTTCGGCTCGTTGACAGGGTAACCGGACCGCTCCGGGCGCTGGCAGCTTGTGATCAGCCTCTGCCGGGGCCGGAAGGCTTGTCAATCGAAACCGGGAGTTATGCGCGGCGTGTTTTAACCGGGGGGCGAGGGTTATCAATGGGCGGGGTTGGTTGGTGGAGAAGGGGTTGGGCGGGTGGCGTCCTGTTCGGAGTCTTGGGCTGGGGTTGGCGGGGTCGGGAACGGTGTGCTGTTCGTCGTCAAGGTCGGGGACGCCGCTCGTTCCCGGGGCCTCATGGTCGTCGGCGGGCGCAACGGCTGCTGTTCTCCGGGAGCTCTTGGTCGTTGGGGTGGGGACGCCGTCGAGCGTGAAGGCGGCTGTTCTTGCCCCCGGACATTGGCGGGGCCGCCGTTTCCCCAGCTGCCGATTGGTCGTTAGCGAGCGAGATGCTCCCCGCGAGCGCCTGGTCGCCGCCGGGCGTGCCAGGCCGCAGATTATGCAGCTCTCGTGTGGTCCGCGATACCGTGGCGGTATGTGCGTTTCCACTGGTGCGGGTCGTCGGCGATGAGCGCGGCTCAGCGGGCCGACGCCCGGGAGAACCGGGAGCGGATCGTCGAGATCGCCCGCGAAGCGATCGCCTCCTCGGGAGAACTGCGGCTGAACGCGGTGGCCAAGTCGGCCGGTGTCGGGCAGGGAACGCTCTACCGGCACTTCCCCACGCGCGAGGACCTGCTTGCCGAGGTGTACCGGCAGGAGGTGGAGGACTTGGTCGCGCTGGCTCCGGAACTGCTGGCTGCCAGCGAACCGGTCGAGGCGCTGTCGCGCTGGTTCGACCGGATCACCGAGTACGCACGAGTCAAGCGCGGCGTCTTCGCGGCACTGGAAACCGCAGTGTGGAAAGGCCTGTCCGAAGAAAGCCACGGCCCGCTCGGCGACGCCATCACGCTCCTGCTCGACGCAGGGAAGGCCGAAGGGGCCATCCGCCCCGACATCGACGCCCGCGACTTCTTCATCTTGTCCGGCTACCTGACGCGCCTGGACGAGGACGAGTGGGACACCCGCGCTCGGCACCTCTTGGACGTCTTGCTGCAAGGCGTCCTTTCCCGCTGACCCGCGGCTCATTGCGCCGAGCGACGGTCGGCGGGGGTGGCTTACCGGGTCGGTCGCGCTTGCCTTTCATGCAGAACCGGCGGATCGACGCTGGTGAGGTCTGCTTGCAGGGCAACGGATTCACGCGCTACCGCCGACGGTCGCGACGCGGTCGTGCGGCAAGCGTGCTGTGCTAGGCAACTTCGCGTGATGTGCCGCATGGTTGCGGGATGTGAGGGTTCCGTGGCGATCGGGGCAGGTCCGTTGCGCTAACGACGCCGCGTGATTGTCTGACGTGACGGCACCGTGACTATCGATGCGCCGCAGGCATGCCGCGCGAGATGACGCCACGTGATGCGGTGTGCTGCGCGGGTGTGCGTTGGTGCAGGCGCTGCAGTCGGCCGATTCTGTCGTGGGTGCCAATGTGGATTGGCAATCCCGGCGCGGAGCAGCGGTGTGCCGCAACGAGCGCAGTGGAGCACCGAGAAACCAGTGGCCGAGACAGCGATCGCAGTGGATGTGGCGTGGCCGGCGGTGACCCGGGGCGCGGCGAGTATCGCGGAGTGAGTGGAGCGCGTTGTGACCGTCGTGGACGGGCGCGGCGGGGTGCAGGGCAGCAGGTTCTGCCGAAAATGTAAGGAAATTCAGCGCGAGATCCGGCCGAAAAGCCGGGGCATCGGACGTGGTGTCCATATTGGACGGGCCGTTCGCGTGCGCGGCGGCCCGGTCCCCCAGATTTCCCCAGTGGTGGTGCTGTTGGTGTTTCAGTTCAGGAGGCGACGGCCAGCCGGACCCGGCGGTCGCGAGCGTACGAGACCAGTTCCCGGACCTCGTCGGTGGTGATGATGCGGACTGCGTCTTCCAGGATCTCGGCCGTGGCCACCTGCAGCGGCCAGGAACGCAGGCCGGGAGCGGGTTCGTGCCAGAACCACTGGCCTTGGGCGAGATCTTCGGCGGCGACGGTGGGTGCGTCGGTGTTCATGCCTGCAGCCTAACTTGCACCACCGACAGAAAATCGCTCTACCGGACATCCCGGGACAACCCTGGAGGAAGCGCAAGAAGTGAATGCGGATTCGGAGAAAGTTCCTGCTGGTCGAGAGGATGCGCGTGAGCTGGCGGGTGGCGTGGGTCACGCGGGGTTTCCCGGTCGGCGGGTGGGACGGGGGCCTGGTGCCAAAGTAAGGGGCTGGTGACCTGGCGCCTCTTGGCGGCGGGTTCAGGTGGATTTTGCACGGCCGGGCGGCCTGCCCTAGGCTTCGCCGGTCACCGCGCACACACCGGGGGTTTCCGGGACGAGAGGAACGGTGCGAATGGCTTTGCGCGACCCCGAGGCGTACCGCGATATCGATCTGCCGACGATTCTCCGGATGGAGCGGCGGCTTCCCTGGTACGGCTGGCCGCACCTGCCGTTGGGGCTGCTGGTCTGCGTGGCCGCGATCCTCGCCGCCTACCGGGTGCCGGTTTCGTATCACCTGACGACCGCGCTGGTCGCGGGTGGCGGGGTGGTCGGCGGGTTTTCCGGTTACGGCTGCGGGCTGGTCATGGTCAGCACTCCGGATCTGGTCCAGACCGGCTACCTGAACTGGCGGCGCACCCGGGTGCTGCGGGTGTTGCTCATCGTGCTCGGCGGGCTGTCCGCGGCATCGATGGTGGTCGTTGTCGCGTGCCACATTTCGTTGCTGGCGGGAGCTTCCGACGAGCATCCGTTCCGGCTTTCGGTGCAGGCCGGGTTGTATTTGGTGCTCGTCGTCGCCAACACCGTGCTCGCCGGGCTTGAGGCGTGGCAGTTGTCAAAGGTGCTGCGCGAGCCGGTTGCCGAGGCTGCCGCGGAACCGGCCGGGCCGGTGCGGGTTCGGCTTGGCTGAACTGTCTACATCGGACTGAGTCAGCGCCTGCGCAGCAGCACTTCTTGCGTCACTGAGGCAACGAGACGTCCGTCGGTGGTGAAGAATTCGCCGTGGGTCAGGCCTCGCGTGTTCGCGTAGCTGGGGCTTTCCATGTCGAACAGCAGCCATTCGTCCGCGCGGAACGGACGGTGGAACCACACCGCGTGGTCCAGCGACGTCAGTTGGGGTTCGCCCGGGTCGTCGCGGTGGGGCAGCAGGGCGGTGCCTGCCAGGCGGATGTCGGAGATGTAGGTGAGCGCGCAGACGTGCGCCAGCGGGGCGTCCGGCAGCGCGTCCTTCGCCCGGACCCAGATCTGCTGACGTGGGCCGCGGCCGGTGTCGGGCAGGCCGGTTTCCGGGCTGCTGACGAAGCGGACCTCGATGGCGGACAGCACGATCGGCGAGCGGTCCTGCTCGACGACGCCCGCCTCGTCCGGGGCTGGGACGTCCGGCATCCGCGCCTGGTGCGCACTGCTTTCCGCCTCGGTCTGGAACGACGCGGACAGGCTGAAAATGCTCTCGCCGTTCTGGATCGCGACGACCCGGCGCGTGGTGAACGAACCGCCGTCTCGAGTGCGCTCCACCTCGTAGATGATCGGCATGTCGGTGCGTCCGCCGCGGATGAAATAACCGTGCAGCGAGTGCACGTGCCGCGCCGCGGGCACGGTCGCGCCGGCCGCGGTGAGGGCCTGCGCCGCGACCTGACCGCCGAACGCCCGCTGCGGCGAACCCTGGTGGCACCAGCCGCGGAACAGGTTCAGCTCGAGCGGTTCGAGCTTCAGCAGCTGGTCTAGCCCGGTCCGGGTCGGATCGATCGTCGTCACCCGGCCAGTCTAAGCGCCTGCTCAGTCGCTGCGCGGTGTGAGCAGCGCCGCCACCGCGGCCGGATCCTCGACGTGCGCGTTGTGCCCGAGCCCGGACAGGACCACTGCCTCGGGAACAAGGGCCCGCAGTTGCTCGGGACGGCACATCGGATCGTTTTCCCCGGTGGCGAGCACCACCGGGCAGCGCGCGGCCGCCAGCAGGCTCGGCATTTCCGGGCGGCCGACGCCGAAGGCGGATGGATCAAGGGCCAGTCGCCAGCCGTCGGCGGTTTCGGTGACGCCGTCCGGGTCTGCCGGAGCCAGGCCGGTCAGCCCGGAGATCTTCAGATAGGCGGTTTCCGCCTCCTCTCGAGTGTCGAACAGCCGCGGCGGACGGGCTGCCATCGCTTCGGCGCGGGCAAGGTCGTCTTTGCTCCACTCCACCTTGATGCCCACTGCCAGCACACTGCTGACGTCGAGCCCGTAGCGGCCGTTCGCCAGTTCGAGCGCGACGACACCGCCGAGCGAATGGCCGACGACGGCGATCGGACCTGGCTCGTCCAGCGCCTCGGCGACCGCGGCCGCGAGCGCCTTGAACGTGTACTCGGGCAGTCGCGGCGAGCCGCCGTGGCCGGGCAGGTCCGGCGCGAGCAGTCGCTGGTCGAGCCGGCCGGCGAGGCCGTCCCAGACCGCGCCGGTGGCGCCGAGCCCGTGCAGGAGCAGGATCGGCGGTTCGCCTTCTCCGGTGACGCGCAGCTTCAGCTTTTCCACCGGACGGATCTTTCCGCAGGCGGCGGTCTCGGGGCTAGGGTCGAAACGTGTCGAGTGCTGTCATCGCCGACCCGGACACCTACGTCACGGGCGTGCCTTACGACCTGCTTGCCCGTCTGCGCCGGGAAACGCCGGTGACGCGGATCGACGATTTCTGGGCGGTGCTGCGCCACGCCGACGTACGGCACGTGCTCCGCACTCCGGCGGTGTTTTCGTCGCAGTCCGGCGGTACGCAGATCCGCGACCCGGCTACCGCGGAGGACCTGCGGTACGTGCGCCGAATGATGCTCAACATGGACCCGCCCGAGCACGGCAGACTGCGCGGGCTGCTCACGAAGGCGTTCACTCCGCGCGCGGTCGGCCGGATCACGGAACGGATCGAAGGCTGGGCACGGGATCTCGTCGCGGCGGTGGCCGATCGCGGCGAATGCGATTTCGCCAAGGACATCGCCGCCGATCTGCCGTTGCTCACGCTCGCCGAGGTGTTCGGCGTGCCCGAACAGGATCGCAGGCTGATGTTCGACTGGAGCAACCGCGTGATCGGCTTCCAGGACGCCGAATACGCGGTGAGCGCTACCGTCAACACCGACGATGTCACCGACCTCGCCCGTGCCGCGCTGGCCGTGCGCCCGGAACCCGGCCCGGACGGCCAGATGCCGGATCCGCGCAGCCGCGCCGGAATGCCGGACCTCTACGCCTACGCGCACGCGCTTGGCGAGCACAAACGCGAGCACCCCGGCGACGACGTGATGAGCAACCTGATGCACTACGTGGACGACGACGGCGGCCGCGTGTCGATCGAAGAGTTCGAGAACCTTTTCTGGCTGTTTTCGGTAGCGGGCAACGAAACCCTGCGCAACGGCCTTCCCGGCGGGATGGCCGCGTTGCTCGCGCATCCCGAGCAGTACCGCAAGCTTCTCGACGATCGAAGCCTGCTTCCCGGCGCGGTCGAAGAGATGCTGCGCTGGCACACGCCGGTGATGCACTTCCGCCGCACCGCGACCGAGGACACTCGACTGTCCGATGTGGACATCAAGGCTGGGGACAAGGTCGTGGTGTGGTTTTCCTCGGCCAACCGCGACGAGACGGTCTTTCCCGATCCGGACGTGTTCGACGTGACGCGTGCGCCGAGCGAGCACCTGACCTTCGGCCACGGCCCGCATTTCTGTCTCGGTTCGCACCTCGCGCGGATGCAGATGCGGGCGTTGTTCGCGGCGGTGTTCGACCAGCTCGGCGAGGTCCGGCTCGCGGGCGAACCCCGCCGGCTGCGGTCGAACTTCCAGAACGGGATCAAGAGCCTCCCGATCCGCTGGGACTGACCGGCTCAGCCGAAGCCGACGAGCGAGAGCCAGCGGTCGAGGTATTCGGTGTCGCCGATGCGGTGCGCGATCTCCGGCGACAGCCTGCCGTAGACCATCAGCAGCAGGTCGCCCAGCGGCGCGGCCGCGGTGACCGCCGCGTTCGCCGGCGGACCCGGATGCCAGGCCAGCTGATCGCCGGTCAGATCGACCGTCCAGGACGCCGTGTGGTCGGTCGGCGCGAGGTGGATCGTGCGGTCCGGGCCGAGCAGTGTGCGGCGTTCGGGAACGTACTCCAGCAATTGCGGCAGCGACCCGAGCTCCAGCCATTCCTCCATCGCATCGTGTGCGACTTCCGGCGAGACGGTGAATTCCCCGCCCGCGGCCAGCGTCGCGTCGGCGCGGTGGATCAGCGTCTCGTTCATGAACCGGCGCGCGTAGAACGCCGCCCGCGGCGGCCCGTTCGGGACCGGCGTGAATACCTCCGCGTCCGGACCCGCTTCGCGCAGCGTCGCCACCAACGCCTTCGCCCCGTCCACAAGCCACGACTCCGGTCGTGCGGTGTCCACCGGATTCCGGAGGTGGTCGTCGGGCAGCCAATGGCCGGCCCGCGTCCGCACGGTTTCCTCCGCCCACCGGTGCCCGGTGCTGACGTGGTCGAGCAACTGTCCGAGATTCCACTCCGGGCACGCCGCGACCCGCACCGTCCGGTCCGCGCCTTCGACGGCCGCGGTGAGCAGTTCCGTCTGCCGCAGGATCTCGGCGCAACGCTCGTGGAAGTCCATGGGGTGTCCTCTCCGGTTCAGATCCGCTGACACCAGACAGTCGGAGCCGACGCGGCCAACCAGACATCGCAGCCGGAGAAGCCGGGTTACTCCACGCTCCAGGCGTCTCCCCATTCCGCGTCGCGAGCGGCGCGGTACCGCACGCCGTGCCGCTTCGACACGACGGTGCCGGGCGCGAGCCCGTCGACGGTGCAGAGGTCGAGTTGCACGAACCCCTTGTGCTTGCGCGGATGCCGGATGATCCGGGCCGACGGACGGTCGACCGGTGCCGACGTGGCCGCCACGTACGAGAACTTCTCGTCCTCGAATCCCAGCGTGCCGGATTTGATCCGCCGGTGCACCCCGCTTCGGGGAAGCCGTGCGGAGAAGTGGCACCAGTCCTCGCCCGGTTTGATCGGGCAGACATCATCGTGCGGGCACGGTGCCACCACGCTGCGGCCCATCTCGCGCAAGACTTCGCGAGCCTCGCGGATCCGTGCGAACCCCGCTGGCGTGCCGGGCTCGATGAGCACGACCGTGCCAGCCTTCGCGGCGAGCCACTTGACGACGTCGGCACGGCCGCGTTCGGGAAGCTCGCCGAGGACGTACGACAGAGTGACCAGGTCGGCCTCCGGTGCCGCGGACGCGGAATCGACCAGCCCGCGCTGCCAGACCGCGGTGCGGACGGCTGGCTCATCGGCGCTCGCCGCTAGCTTGCGTCCCAGCGCCAGCGCGGCAGCCACCTGCTCCAGGACAGTGCACTTCTCCAGCGACGGCCAGACGTCGGCAGCGGCCCACACGGCTGCTCCGGTGCCGCCGCCGATGTCGACGTGCGTCTTCGGGACGAATCCGGGGGCTGCGGCAGCCACCTCGCCCAGCACCGCGCTGACTGCCGCGTACGTCGCTGGCATCCGGTACCCGGCATACGCGGCGACATCCAGCTCCGAGGAGAGGATCGGCGACGTCGCCGAGTCGCCTTGTCGATAACGCTTGCTGAGCCGGTCCACGGCCTGCGCGAGCCGGGATTCGGGGAACCGGGCCAGCTCGTCGTCGAGGGCGGCGCGGAGAGCTTCGGGAAGTACTGCCACGGACAACGATTCTCCCATGCCCGTTTTGTCCTCCGAGGTTCGCCTGACCTGCTAGTTTCGCGACCAGAAAAAAAGTTCGAAGACCTTGTCGATCCGGCCCCGGCCCGTTCGACGCAGTGGTGGAAGCAAGCCGAGAGCGAAGGGGAACCGAAGATGCGATTCATGGTGATCATGAAGGCCAGCGAAGAGAGCGAAGCCGGCCAGATGCCCAGCACCGAACTGCTCGCCGAGATGGGCAAGTTCAACGAGGAACTCGTGAAGGCCGGCGTGATGCTCGCGGGCGAGGGGCTGGCTCCGAGCTCCGAGGGAGCCAGGGTGAAGTTCTCCGGGGACAGCGAGCCCAGCGTGGTCGACGGTCCGTTCGCCGAGACCAAGGAGCTGATCGCCGGGTTCTGGATCCTCCAGGTCCGTTCGCTCGAGGAAGCCGTGGAGTGGATCAAGCGGGTGCCCAACACCGACGGGGCGCACCACGAGATCGAGATCCGGCGGATCTTCGACGCCGAGGACTTCGGCGACAACCTCACCCCGGAGCTGCGCGAGGCCGAAGAGAAGCTGCGCGAGCAGGCTGCGCAGAACTGATGCGGTTCATGGTGCTGGTGAAAGCCAGTCAGGAATCGGAAGCGGGAGCCGCGCCGAGCGCCGAATTGATCGAGCAGATGGGCCGGTTCAACGAGGACCTCGCCGCATCCGGTCACCTCGTGCAGGCCGCCGGGCTGACGCCTAGCGCGGAAGGCGCCCGGCTGCTGTGGTTCGACGGCGACGCGGAGCCGAGCGTGGTCGACGGCCCGTTCGCCGAGACCAAGGAACTCGTCGCGGGCGTGTGGATCCTGGAGGGGGAGTCGCTCGCCGAAATCGTCGAGCTGATGAAGCGGGCGCCCAATCCGGACCGGCGGGCGGGCACCGTCGAGATCCGTCCGATGGCGGGCGAGCTCTGACGCCGCGCCCGCCCGAGGGTTGCCTCGGGCGGGCCGGGCCGGTCTGATGGGCCGGTGGACACGCGAAGTGCGGTAGAGGCCGTTTGGCGGATCGAGTCGGCGCGGGTGATCGCCGGCCTCGCGCGGATGACCCGCGACGTGGGCCTCGCGGAGGAACTGGCGCAGGACGCGCTCGTCGCCGCGCTCGAACAGTGGCCGGAGACCGGGGTGCCGCGCAACCCTGGCGCCTGGCTGATGACCATCGCGAAGCGGCGGGCCATCGACCTGTTCCGGCGGAACGAAACCCTCGGCCGCAAGCTCGACGAGATCGGCCGGGAAGCCGAACAGCTCGGCGAGGGCGTGCTGCCGGACTTCGACGCGGTGCTCGACGACGAGCAGATCGAGGACGACCTGCTGCGGCTGGTGTTCACCGCGTGCCATCCGGTGCTGTCCACCCAGGCGCGGGTGGCGCTCACGCTGCGCATGCTCGGCGGGCTCAGCACCGACGAGATCGCCCGCGCGTTCCTGGTGAAGGAATCCACTGTCGCGCAACGCATCGTGCGGGCGAAGAAGACGCTCGCCGAGGCCAAGGTGCCGTTCGAAACGCCGGTCGGCGACGAGCGCGTGGCTCGGGTCCCGGCCGTGCTCGAAGTGATCTACCTGATCTTCAACGAGGGCTACTCCGCCACGCGCGGCGACGACTGGATGCGGCCCGCGCTGTGCGAGGACGCGTTGCGGCTCGGCCGGGTGCTGGCCGGTCTGATGCCCGCCGAACCGGAAGTGCACGGACTGGTCGCGCTGATGGAGATCCAGGCGTCGCGCTCGGCGGCGCGTACCGGTCCGAACGGCGAACCCGTGCTGTTGATGGACCAGGACCGCAGCCGTTGGGACCGCCTGCTGATCCAACGCGGGCTCACCGCGCTGGCCCGGTCCGAACGGCTGGCGGACGGAACGTACGGGCCGTATTCCGCGCAGGCCGCGATAGCCGCGTGCCACGCCATCGCGGTTACGCCGGAGGAGACCGACTGGGCGCGGATCGCGGCGCTGTACGCGGGTCTTGCGCAGCTCACGCCGTCTCCGGTGATCGAGCTGAACCGGGCCGTCGCGGTCTCGATGGCGGAGGGACCGGAAGCCGGGCTGGCGCTGGTGGACAAATTGCTGACTGAGCCCGCGCTGAAGAATTACCACCTGCTGCCGAGCGTGCGCGGTGACTTTCTGTACAAACTGGGCCGCCGGGACGAGGCGCGCGCCGAGTTCGAGCGCGCGGCGAAGATGACCGGCAACGAGCGGGAGCGCGTGCTGCTGCTGGAGCGGGCCGAGTCGTGCAGCAAGCTGGAAGCGGGAACGAGGTAGCGGGGCACCGTGCGGTGCGGCAGTGATCGACATGCCCGCAACGATCCGCCACCGGGCCGACAATTCCCGGTGGCACTGCCACCCATCCCCAGGGTTGTCCACAAGTCGACACGCCTGTGGACAACCTGTTTTCGCAGGTAGCGACGACGGAAATTGGCTGCCCGACTCGATCCCGTGAATGGCCTCAGCGGTGTCGGACGTGCCTGCGGTCCCGGCTGCCGACGCGCCCAGTTCCGCATCCCCGGGCCGCTGGTCCGATGTCTCCGAACGCTCCGCCCGAACGGTCTCAGCGGTTTCGGACGTACCCGAGCCGCATCGACAACGCGGCCGCCGTCCCGGCCACCGTCGCGCCCAGTTCGTCCGCCCGGCGCATCACCCGCGGCGCGGGCCCGGCAACGCTGATCGCCGCGATCGGACGGCCCGAGTGGTCCCGGACGGCCGCCGCGACGCAGCCGACGTCCGGCTCGTTCTCCAGGTCGTCCACGGCCCAGCCGCGACGCCGCGTGCGCGCCAGCTCGTCCAGCAGCCGGACCGGGTCGTTGATGGTCTTGAGGGTGAGGCTGTCCAGCTTCATCCGGCGCACGCGCTCCACCCGGTCAGCCTCCGGCAAGGCGGCCAGCCAGGCCTTGCCCAGCGACGTCGCGTGCTGCGGCCGCCGGGTGCCGAGGCGGCAGGACAACGTGACCGCGCTGGCGCTGCGCTCGGTCGCGACGTAGACCATCGCGTCGTTGTCCGGCACCGCGAGGTACGTCGTCTCTCCGGAACGTTCGGCCAGCGCGGTGAGATACCGCGGCGCGCAGCGGTGCAGGTCGGTCGCCGCCATCGCGCGGGCGCCCAATTCGACCAGCCGGGTGCCGAGCCGCACGCGTCCGGTGACGGTGTCCGCCTCCAGGTACTCCAGCCGCTTCAGCGTGCCGACGATCCGGTAGGCGGCGCTGCGGGACAACCCCAGTTGCCGGGCGAGCGCGTTCGTGGAAATTTCCTGGTGCTGGCCGACGTGTTCGAGCACCGCCAGCCCGCGCTCCAGGGTGCCGCTTTGGTCCAGCCCGCGTGCTGCTGCGTCCACGTTCGCCCTCCGCCTGTCGCTCTGCGTTCCCGGTCACCGGTGCGTGGTGCCATCAAGCGGGGTTGGACGCTAACACCTCCGATGTATGGACGGAAGATCTTGACCGATCTCTGTCATTGGGCAAGGTCAAGGTTGCGCCGAATGGTTCAACCTCCGATCGGTAAGACTGCTTACAAAGGGTAACGGAGACTGGAGTCACCCTCTCAGGAAAATCACAGCGCTCGTGCCGCACGGTTTGTCGTGATGTCAACACGTCTGCGCACCCGGGCGTCGGTCGCCGCCGGGCGGATGACCGCGTGGTTTTCCCGTACCGCCCGGTTGGGCCGCGGCGGGGTGATCGGCGGCCGCGTCACGCTGCGGCTCGACCCCAAGGCGCTGCGCAGGCTCGGCCGCGATCGCACGGTCGTGATCGTCACCGGCACGAACGGCAAGACCACCACGTCGCTGATGCTGACCCGCGCGCTCGAAGCGCTCGCCGAGGTCGCGCACAACGGCGACGGAGCGAACATGCCCGACGGTCTCGTGGCCGCGCTCGCCGCCCGCCCGGACGCGCCGTACGCGGTGCTTGAGGTGGACGAAACCTACGTTCCGTGGGTGGCCGAGCAGGTGCAGCCCGCGGCGCTCGTGCTGCTCAATCTCAGCCGTGACCAGCTCGACCGCGTCGGCGAGGTCCGGATGATGGAGCGCGACCTCCGTGCCGCCTTCGCCGGGCTGTCGCGCACGGTCGTGGTCGCGAACTGCGACGACGTGCTGGTCACGTCAGCGGCCTCGGCGGCGGCGCGCCCGGTGTGGGTCGGCACCGGACGGCGCTGGTCGGGCGATTCCGTCTCCTGCCCGCGCTGCGGCGGCGCGATCACGCACACCGATCGCGAATGGCGGTGCGCGGTGTGCGCTTTCGCCCGCCCGGAGCCGACCTGGAACCTCGACGGCGACCTGGTCCACACGCCCGGCGGCAGGCAAGTCGACCTCGACCTGCGGCTGCCCGGCGAGGCCAACCGGGCCAACGCGGCTCTCGCGCTCGCTGCCGCGCACTGCGTAGGCGTGCCGCCGCACACCGCCGCGGCTCGGCTGCGCACAATCACCGACATCGGCGGCCGCTACCGCACGATTCGCCGCACGCGGCATTCAGTTCGGCTCATGCTTGCGAAAAACCCGGCTGGCTGGGCCGAAACGTTGCGTGTGCTCGACGAGGACACTCCGGTCGTCGTCGCGGTCAACGCGCACGAGGCGGACGGCCGTGACCTGTCGTGGCTCTGGGACGTGCACTTCGAGCGGTTGCGCGGCCGTCAGGTCGTCGTGGCCGGCGAGCGGTCCGCGGATCTCGCGGTGCGGCTTTGCTATGCCGAGGTGCCGCATTGGTCGGCCCCGGACCCGGTCAGCGCGATCGACACGCTGCCGCCGGGCGGGGTCGAACTCGTCGCGAACTACACCGCCTTCCGTGACCTGGTGGACCGGTTGCCCGATGTCTGATTCGACCGTCGGAATCGGCCTTTTGCTGCCCGAGGTGCTGGGGACGTACGGCGATTCCGGGAACGCGCAAGTGCTCTGCAAACGCTTGCAGTGGCGCGGTTACGACGCCGAGGTGGTGCCGGTTTCGCTGGACTCCGAGGTTCCGTCCACTTTGGACCTCTACCTGCTCGGCGGCGGCGAGGACATGGCGCAGGTGCTGGCCGCGGACTTCCTGCGCAACTCGGCTGGCCTGCGGAGCGCGGCGGACGCTGGACGTCCGGTGTTCGGGGTGTGCGCTGGTCTGCAGATTCTCGGCACGCGCTTCCGCGGCGTCGACGGCATCGAACACGCTGGGCTGGGGCTGCTCGACCTGGTCACCGAGCCGGCGGAGCAGCGTGCGGTGGCTGAGCTGATCGTCGAACCGAACCTGCTTGAGACGCCGTTGACCGGCTTCGAGAACCATCAGGGCGCGAGCGTGCTCGGCCCGGGCAGCGCACCGCTGGGCCGCGTCGTCCGGGGCACCGGCAACGGCGACGGCAGCGAGGGCGCGGTCACCGATCACGTTCTCGGCACCTACCTCCACGGCCCGGCGCTGGCGCGCAATCCCGAGCTTGCTGACCTGCTGTTGTCGTGGGTGCTCGGCCATGCGCTGAAGCCGTTGGACCTGACTGAGGTGGACACGCTGCGCTCGGAACGGCTGGCCGCGCGCCGCGCCCGATGACGTCCCTCCGCGCTCGTTACGCTGCGTGCGTGAGACTTCTCGCTGCCGCAGGTGTCCGAATGCGGACAACCGGGGTTGCCGTGCTCGCGCTCGCGTTGGCCATCGCGACCGCGTGCGTCGTCGTGGTGCTGTTGCTGCAACAGTCCCTCGACCGAAGCGTCACCGAGAGCGCGCGAAGTACCGCGCGGCAGGTTGCTGTCCAACTCGTGCGCGCGGGCGCGCGAGATCTATCTCCGAGCGACGTCGCGAGCACTGGGGACACCGAAGCCGTGACGCAGGTCCTCGGGCCGCGAAGCACGCCGATCGCGAGCGACCCGGCGATCGTCGGCCGTCCGGCCATCACCGCTGCGCGCCCGGCTCCGGGACAGGAGACCGTCGAGACGCTGCCGCTCGGCTTAGACGGCGACGGCAGCGACTACCGCTTGGTCTCGGAAGGCGTCAACGGGCCGGGCGGACCGTTCACCGTCATCTCCGCCCGGTCCCTTGAGCCGGTCACTGAAGCCTCTGCTCGGCTTACGCTGCTGCTAGGGCTGATCTCGCTGCCGCTGCTCGGTATCGCTGGCTTCGCGGTGTACCGCTCTGTCGGATCCGCGCTGCGCCCAGTGGAGCGGATGCGGCGCACTGTCGCCGAGATTTCGACGCGCGACCTCGCGTTGCGCGTACCGCTGCCTCCTGGAGGCGACGAGGTGCACCGGCTTGCTGTCACGCTCAACGAGATGCTTGAGCGGCTTGGGTCCGCACAGGCCGCGCAACGCCGTTTCGTCGCCGACGCGAGTCACGAACTGCGCTCGCCGCTGTCGACCATCAGCACCGCGCTAGACGTTTCGAACCAGCACCCCGAGACCACCGACGAATTGGTGCCGGTGATCACGCGCGAGACCGCGCGCCTGCGGGAGCTGGTCGACGACCTACTGATGCTCGCGCGCACCGACGACGCCACCGACCGGCCCGCACGTACTGAAGTCGATCTGGACGACATCGTCCGTGCCGAAGCCGAACGCGTACGCGGCGAAGCGGCTGTCGAGATCGAAGTGCGCGCAGGGCCGGCGAAGGTGCGTGGCAACGAGGCGCAGCTGCGTCGCGCCGTACGCAACCTCGTCGACAACGCATGCGGGCACGCGCGCGAGCGGATCCGGATTGCGAGCTCGGTGCAAGATGAGATGGTCGTAGTGGAGGTGAGCGACGACGGCCCGGGCGTCGCCGAAGACGACCGGGAGCGAGTGTTCGAGCGGTTTGTGCGGCTGGATGCTTCGCGACGACGCGGCGGGACCGGGCTGGGCCTGTCGATCGTGGCCGGCATCGCGGCCCGGCACGGCGGCCGCGCGCGGTACGTCGACGTGGCCGACCCGAGTTACCCGGGCGCGCATTTCGTGATCGAACTGCCGAGCATCGAACTGCCCCGGATCGAGGAGGACTGAGCATGCGGTTGCTGATCGTGGAGGACGAGCTGGAGTTCGCCGAAACCCTTCGCCGCGGCCTGGTCGCCGAGGGATTCACGGTGAACGTGGCGCACACCGGCCGGGACGGGCTCTGGTCGGCGATGGAGCACGATTACGACGCCGTGGTGCTCGACATCATGCTTCCCGAGCTTTCCGGCTACGAAGTGCTGAAACGCTTGCGGGCGGCGGAAAATTGGACTCCGGTGCTCATGCTCACGGCGAAGGACGGCGAGTACGACGAGGCTGACGCGTTCGATCTCGGCGCGGACGACTATCTCTCGAAACCGTTCTCGTTCGTCGTTCTGCTGGCTCGGCTGCGGGCATTGCTTCGACGGGGCGCACCGGCTCGCCCGGCGGTGCTGACCGCGGGGGATCTGCGGCTCGACCCGGCCGCGCGCACTGTCCACAGAGGAGAGACGCGGATCGAGCTGACCGCGCGGGAATTCGGGCTGCTGGAGTTTCTGCTGCGGCGGCAAGGAGCGGCGCTGACCAAGAACGAGATCCTCGGGCACGTGTGGGACGCGCATTACGAGGGGGACGAGAACGTGGTCGAGGTTTACGTGGGGTATTTGCGGCGGAAGATCGACGCGCCGTTCGGGACGCGGACGATCGAAACGGTGCGCGGGGTGGGCTACCGGCTCGTCGGATGAGCGGACACGTCATCCTCCTCAACGGCACGTCCAGTTCCGGCAAGTCGAGTATCGCGGCGGAACTGCTGGATTTGCTGCCGGGTCCGTATTTCTCCCTGCCGAGGGACGCGGTCAACAGCATGCGATCGCGGGCGCAGACGCCCGAATTCGGCACGCCGGAGTTCGACAAGGTTTTCGAACGGACTGTGCGCGGCTACCACCGAATGCTGGCCGGGCTCGCGGCGGCGGGCAACGGCGTGATCGCAGACCACGTACTCCGGCCGCATTGGCTCGCCGATTGCCTGGAAGTGTTGCAGGAGCAGGAAGTCACTTTCGTCGGCGTGCATTGCCCGCTGCCGGAGCTGCAACGACGCGAGCGGGTGCGAGGCGACCGCCCCGCCGGTCTGGCGGAGCGGCAGTATCCGATCGTGCACGCCCATGGCGATTACGACGTGGAGTGCGACACGTCAGTGCACAGCCCCCGGGAATGCGCGCGAATCATCGCGGACTTCATCGCGACTCCCAACCGTTCCGAAGCATTCCGTCGATTAAATTCGGCCAAGGATCTGCGCCCGCATCAGTGAAATGCCAGCGGCCCGGACTTTGCGGCTGCCGTGACCGGGATCGGCACGGACCGCACCGACGCCCCGTGGCGGTCCGTTCCGGCCTGCCCGCTGAGCGGGACCGGGCGCGTCCGCGCAGTCGTTCGATCCCTAGCGTGCAGCGGTAAATCGGCAAGAGGAGTGCAATGGCTGCGCCGAAGATCAGCGATCGCGACGCGATCGTCGAGGTCGTCAACCGTTACAGCTACAGCTTGGACGAGCGGGACTGGGATTCGCTCGATCAGGTCTTCACCGCCGACGCCGTCGGCCGCTACGGCGGGCAGGCGCTGAACGGCAGGGCCGCGATCGTGGCCTCCATCCGGTCCTTCCTCGATGGATGCGGTCCCTCGCAACACCTGCTGGGCAACCATATCGTGGAGCTCGACGGCGACCAGGCGATCGCCCGGTGCAAGGCGAGGGTGTACCACTACGGCGCGGGCGAGCGCGCCGCGCTGGCCCCCTATGAGTGCTTCGGGGTCTACCGGGACCGGCTACGGCGAACCGCCGAAGGCTGGCGGATCACCGAACGGTTCTTCGACGTGCGGCACACAGTCGGCGACATCGCGATCTTGCGGCCGTCTTCTGGGGTCAACCCGTGACCGGCACTGCTCCGGTCGGTTCCGGAGCGCGGGTCCTCCCTCGGCAAACAGCCGGAAATCAAGCCAGCGAAATCCCCGCGACCGCCCGAACCACGGCAGTGCACCGATCCTCGACATACTCCAACCCGGCCTCCGAAGCGATCCGCCGCGCCTCCGCCGACACGATCCCCTGCTGCAGCCACAACGCCTTAGCCCCGATCGCCACCGCGGAACGAGCGATGTCCGGTGCCTCGTCGGCCGGACGGAAGACGTCCACCAGATCCACCGGCTCCGGAATATCCTCGAGCGACCGGTAAACCTTCTCCCCGAGCAGTTCCGTCGCCGTCGGATGCACCGGGATGATCCGGAAACCGTGCGCCTGCAGCGAAGCCGGTACGCCGTGCGCGGCCTTGCCCGGGTCGCGGCTCAGGCCGACCACGGCGATCGTGCGCGCGCTGGCGAGAATTTCTTCAGGCTTCATACTCTCCTCAACATCCCCGCCCAGCGAACGATTCCGCCACGTCACAACCGCCACAACCGCAGGCCGCGGACGCGATACACCGGCCACAGCACGTGCCAGGGCGACCGCCGCAGGAACGCGGTGCTGCACACCAGAACATTGCGCGCGACAGTGGACGCGACTTCGTGCCGGTCTGGCCACGCTTCGCCGCGGGCGCCGAGCGCTAGGCGAAGGACGGTCAGCAGACCGCGTCCTTGCAGGTCATAGCGGGCACCGGTGTCGCCGGCGTCCGGAAGAAGGCGGGCGATCTCCACGCGGAAAGCACCAGTGACAGCCTCGCCCGCGGGCACGTCAGCGACACTGCCCGCGATCGCGCGGCCGTGCAGCCGACGCGCGAATCGTGTGAGCAGCCGTCGTTCCCACCACGGCAGCAACCGGCGGTGCGCCAGCAAGGCGGCGCACTCGCTGTGGCCGAGGGCGAAAACCTCGGCGAGATCGTCGTACCGGCTGATCGCGGTCGGCTCCGCCAGGTGCAGTCGCACCTCGAAGCGGACTCGCGCGATCAGCTCGTCGATCGCTTCCCGCCGGTCGAGCCGTGCCTTCTGCCGCGAAGCCGCCCAGTCGCCCATGGGCCAACACTCTGAACCCGGCGGGGTGCCGAGTCCAGTGGTTCAGCCGATCTTCGAGCCGTACATCTCGCCGAGCTCGTCCGCGATCAGTTCGATCCGGGCGCCGTCCGGGTCGGCGAAGTAGATCGACGTGCCGCTTTCTTCCTGGTACTTCACGCCGGCGGCGTCGAGCCGGGAGCGCGCGCCCGCCCACGCTTCCGGGGTGAGCGACAGGGCCAGGTGGTGCAGCCCGCCGAGCACCTCCGCGTACGGGCCGAGGTCGAGGCCGGGCAGGTCGAAGAACGCGACCGCGTTGCCGTTGCCGACGTCGAAGAAGAAGTGGCTCGACCCCGGGTAGTCGCGGTTTTCGATCAGCTCGGTGAGCGGAAAGCCGAGAATGTCCTGGTAGAAGGTGATCGTCCGCTCGACGTCGCTGGACAGCAGCGCGGTGTGGTGGATGCCGCGGCCGACCGTCGCCGGGCGTTCCGCCGCGGGGTGCAGGTGCTGCTCCCGCAGCCGGTCGCGGGCCTGCGCGAGCTGGGCGACTTCGGTCTCGGTGGGTGCCATGGCAGGTCACGTCCTCTCTGGGAGCCAACACGAAGTACGGTACGCCGACAAACTCTCGCACGCAAGAGATTAGCGAGCGAGAGAACTCGTCCGTACCGGTGAATGGAACGGCCGGGTTGGCTCAGGCGGCGCGGTCAGGCAAAGTTCGGCCCGTGGAACCCGCTGAGCTGCAGGACGCCGTCGCGCTGCTGAGGAGCGCGTACGAGCGCCACGAGCCGATCGATCCGCTCGTGAAGACCTTTCCCGACGGCACCATCGAAGACGCCTACCGCGTGCAGCAGGAGCAAGTCCGCGCCTGGGTGGCGGCGGGCGACGTGGTGCGCGGCCACAAGGTCGGCCTCGCGTCCGCGGCGATGCAGCGCCAGATGGGCGTGAACCAGCCCGACTTCGGGCACCTCACCAGCTCGATGTTCCTGCTCGAACACCAGCCGATCCCGACGACGCGGTTCCTGCAGCCGCGCATCGAACCGGAGATCGCGTTCGTGCTCGGCGCGCCGCTGCGCGGTCCGGGCGTAACCGTCGCCGACGCTGTCCGCGCGGTCGACTTCGTGCTTCCGTCGCTGGAGATCGTCGATTCGCGGGTCCGAGACTGGAAAATCTCGATCTTCGACACCGTCGCGGACAACGCGTCGTCTGGCGGCGTCATCCTCGGCAGCAGCCCGACCAATCTGCGAGACGTCGACCTGCGGCTCGCCGGCTGCACGCTGCATGTCAACGGCCAGCTCGCGGCCACCGGCGCGGGCGGTGCGGTGCTGGGTTCGCCGATCAACGCCCTGGTGTGGCTGGCCAACACGGTCGGCCCGCTCGGCGTGACGCTGGAGCCCGGCCACGTCGTACTGCCCGGGTCGATGACCGCCGCACAGACCGTCCGCCCCGGCGACACCGTCGTGGCGACCATGGCTGGCCTGGGCAGCGTGACCGCGGTGTTCGCGCCGGAGGAGGACAAGTGACCGCCGATATCGTTGCTGCAGCGCAGGAATTGCTCAACCGGACCGAAGAGAGCGCGCAGCTCACCGACACCTGGCCGGACCTCGACCTCGCCACCGCGTACGCGATCCAGGACGAAGCCCTGCGGCTGCGTCAGGAACGCGGCGAGACGCTGATCGGGGTGAAGCTCGGGCTCACGTCGCGGGCGAAGCAGCAGCGGATGGGCGTCGAGGAACCGCTGCTCGCGTGGCTGACCGACGCGATGGTGCTGCCCGCGGGCGCCCCGACGCCGCAGCTCATCCACCCGCGCGCGGAGCCGGAACTGGTGTTCGTACTCGGCGAACGGCTCGCCGGTCCTGGCGTCACCGCGGCTACCGCTCTCGCCGCGGTTTCCCAGGTGTACGGCGGAATCGAGATCATCGACAGCCGGTACCGCGACTACCGGTTCACGTTGCCGGACGTCGTGGCGGACAACGGTTCGTCGGCGCTGTTCGGGCTCGGCTCGGTCGGCCGTCCACCGTCCTCTTTGGACCTTTCACTGGAAGCCGCGCTGCTCGAAGTAGACGGTCAGATCGTCGACACCGCGACCGGGGCCGCCGTGCAGGGCCACCCGGCCGAGGCGCTGGCGCTGGCGGCGAATTCGCTGGCCGCACGCGGATTGGCGCTCGAACCGGGCTGGCTCGTGCTGACCGGCGGCATGACCGACGCCGTCGAATTGCGCCCAGGCTCCCGCGTCGCCGCGCACTTCTCGAACCTGGGCTCGGTGACGATCAGCGGGTAGCGAGCCGTTTGATCCCGGCGATCACGCGCGGCCACACCTCGCGCGGCAGGTCGTGTCCCATGCCGGGCACGAGATCGAGGTCGGCGCCCAGCGCGCGGGCCGTCGCGCGGCCGCCGGACATGTGCACGAGCGGATCGGCCGTGCCGTGAATCACCAGGGACGGCACGGAAAGCCGGCGCAGATCGGCGGTCCGGTCGCGAGCGGACAGGATCGCGGCGAGCTGCCGGAACACGCCCGCCGGGTTGAGACCGCGGTCGTAGGTGCGTTCCGCGCGCTGGCGGAAATGGTCCTCGTCGAACTGGTACTCGCGCGAGCCGATCAGCTTTGACGTGCGCACCAGCTGTGTCACGTAGTCCTCGCGCGTGCGCGGCCCCGGGGCCAGCATCGCGAGCGCGGCGCGCGGGCTTGGCAGGCCGACGTTCCGCGCGCCGGTCGTCGACATGATCGAGGTCAGCGTCCGCACGCGCCGCGGATGCCGGATCGCGAACTCCTGCGCGATCATCCCGCCCATCGACGTGCCGACCACGTGCGCGCGTTCGATGCCGAGCGCGTCGAGCAGCTTGCCCGCGTCGTCGGCCAGGTCGCCGAGCGAGTACGGCGCGGACCGCAGGAAGTACGCGAGCGGCAGGCTGGCCCGGCCGGTCCACCACTGCGAGCGCCCGACGTCGCGGTTGTCGAACCGGTGCACGTGGAAACCCGCCTCGGCGAGCTGCTCGCAGAACTCGTCGTCCCACCAGATCATCGGCGCGGCAAGGCCCATCACCAGCAGCAACGGCGGCGCGGACGGATCGCCGAACGATTCGTGGCACAGGGTGATGCCGTCGGCCTCGATGGTCTGCTCGGTCATGGCTCCAGTTTCGCGCACGGCTTGGCCGGTCGCCGCCGTCCGGGTACTCTCCCGCTAGAGCGATCTATCAAATCGCAAGGGGGCGAGCAGTATGGACGTTCTGCGCGAGAAAGGACTCGGCCCGCTGCGGGTGATTCTGGCGTTCACCCTGGTCAGCACGGTCCTGCACTACACCCACAACGTCGTGCGCGCGGTGGATTACCCGCAGATCCCGGGCATCAGCGTGCCGGTCACGCAGGTCGTGGTAGCGGTCAGCTGGGTGGTCTTCACTGTGTTCGGCGCACTCGGCTATCGCGCCTACGCACGCGGCCAGTACTGGCGTTCGCTGGCGTTTCTGCTGGTCTACTCGCTGTCTGGACTGGCGAGCGCGGGGCATTTCCTCGTCGGCGTGCCGCGGGTCCCGGCGTTCTGGTTCGCGACGATCTTCACCGACACGTTCGCGGCACTCGCGCTGTGGGTATTCGGGTGCTGGGCGGCGATGCGGCTCAACCGGGTGAGCATCGCCGGGCAAATGTCTACACAACATTGACGTTCGTTGAAACCATGTAGACAATCGAGGACGTGACCACCACCACACCTGTCACATTCGAGCGGCATCCGGACACGTACCGGCACTGGCGGCTTGCCGTCGACGGCGAGGTCGCCTGGCTGGAGATGGACGTCGACGAGCAAGGCGGCCTCGTGCCCGGGTACGAGCTGAAGCTCAACTCGTACGACCTCGGCGTCGACATCGAGTTCTACGACGCCACGCAGCGGCTGCGGTTCGAACATCCGCAGGTGCGCGCGGTGATCGTGACGAGCGCCAAGGACAAGGTGTTCTGCGCCGGGGCCAATATCCGGATGCTCGCCGCGTCGCCGCACGAGTGGAAGGTGAACTTCTGCAAGTTCACCAACGAGACCCGCAACGGCATCGAGGACGCGACCGAGTTCTCCGGCCAGACCTACGTGGCGGCGGTGAACGGCAGCTGCGCCGGCGGCGGCTACGAGATCGCGCTGGCCTGCGAAAAGATCCTGCTGGTCGACGACAACTCGTCCACCGTCGCGTTGCCCGAGGTGCCGCTGCTCGGCGTGCTGCCCGGCACCGGCGGGCTCACCCGGGTGGTCGACAAACGGCGGGTTCGCCGGGACCTCGCGGACGTGTTCGCGACGCGGCCGGACGGGGTCAAGGGCCGGACCGCGGTCGACTGGCGGCTGGTGGACGAGCTGGTGCCGCGCGTCGGGTTCCGCGAGAAGGTGCTGTCGCGGGCGCACGAACTGGCCGCCGAATCCGACCGGCTGCCCGCTGAACAGGGGATCGAGCTGGCCCCGCTGGACCCGTCGGTGACCGACGACGGCATCGAGTACCGGCACGTCCGGATCGCGTATGACCGGCCGAACTCACTGGTCACGCTCACTGTGCTCGGTCCGGACGGCGAACCTCGGCTCGACGGCTGGCTGCTGCGGATGACCCGCGAGCTGGACGACGCGATCCTGCGGCTGCGCACGAACGAACCAGAACTCGGCACCTGGGTGCTGCGCACCGAAGGCGATCCGGAGCAGGTGCTCGCGCACGAGGAGGTCGTGCTCAGCGGAAAAGACTGGCTGAGCAACGAAATCCTGCACTACTACAAGCGCACGCTGAAGCGGCTGGACGTCACCAGCCGTACCTTGATCGCGTTGATCGAACCGGGCAGCTGTTTCGCGGGCAGCCTGCTCGAACTGGCCTTCGCGGCGGATCGGCAGTACCTGCTGGACGGGCCGCCGATCGACGACGAGGACTCGCCGGAACGCGCGTCGATCACCCTGTCGGAAGCCAATTTCGGCGTCTTCCCGATGGGCAACGGACTGTCCAGGCTCCAGTCGCGGTTCTACGGCGACGACGACCATCTGACGTGGCTGGCCCGCGAACGCGACCGTGCGCTGAGCGCCGCCGAAGCCGTCGAACTCGGCCTGGTCACCGACGCGCCGGACGACCTCGACTGGGAGGACGAGATCCGGATCGCGCTGGAGGGCCGGGCCTCGCTGTCGCCCGACGCACTCACCGGGATGGAGGCGAACCACCGGTTCGTCGGCCCGGAAACGATCGAAACCAAGATCTTCGGGCGGCTGACCGCCTGGCAGAACTGGATCTTCACCCGACCGAACGCCTCCGGGCCCGACGGCGCGCTGCGTCGTTACGGCACCGGGCAGAAGGCGGTCTTCGACAGGAAGCGGGTCTGAACCGATGCCCGAAAAGATCGACTACGACGCCAAGATCCCGAACAACGTCCAGCTCGCCGACGACCGCAGGCTGCAGCGCGCGCTGGAGGGCTGGCAGCCGAAGTTCATGAACTGGTGGGGCGAGATGGGGCCCACGCTGGAGACCGAGGGCGTCTACCTGCGCACCGCGGTGAGCGTCGGCCGCGACGGCTGGGCGCACTTCGACCACGTCAACGTCCCGGACTACCGGTGGGGCATCTTCCTGGCCGAACGGGAACCGGACCGGCGGATCGCGTTCGGCGAGCACGCCGGCGAACCGGTGTGGCAGCAGGTGCCCGGCGAATACCGGGCCGACCTGCAGCGGCTGATCGTGATCCAGGGCGACACCGAACCGGCGTCGGTCGAGCAGCAGCGACTCCTCGGGCTCACCGCACCTTCGCTGTACGACCTGCGCAATCTCTTCCAGGTGAATGTGGAAGAGGGCCGGCACCTGTGGGCGATGGTGTACCTGCTGCACGCGTACTTCGGCCGCGAAGGCCGGGATGAGGCCGAGGGCCTGCTGCTGCGCAACTCCGGCAGTCCGGACGCGCCGCGCATCCTCGGCGCGTTCAACGAGGAAACGGCCGACTGGCTCGCGTTCTACATGTTCACGTACTTCACCGACCGCGATGGGAAATACCAGCTCGGCACGTTGAAGGAAAGCTCGTTCGACCCGCTGTCGCGCACCTGCGAGTTCATGCTCAAGGAGGAGGCGCACCACATGATGGTGGGCACCACCGGCGTCGACCGGGTGGTGCAGCGCAGCGCCGAACTCATCCGCGAGCACGACACCTACGACATCGCGTCGCACGGCGGGATCCCGCTGGACGTGATCCAGCGGTACCTGAACTTCCACTACACCGTGTCGCTCGACCTGTTCGGCAGTGAAACGTCGACGAACGCGGCGAACTACTACACCGCGGGGCTCAAGGGCCGCTGGCAGGAGACGCGGCGCAAGGACGACCACAAACTCACCGAGGACAGCCGCCTGCTTGAGCGTCCGCGCGACGACGGGACCTGGACGTCCGAGGAATTGCAGGCCATTCTGCTGCTGAATCTCGACTTGCGCGCCGAGTACACCGCTGATTGCCAAACCGGGGTCAACCGGTGGAACAAGATCCTCGGCGACGCGGGCATCGACTTCCGGTTCGCGTTGCCGCACCCTGGTTTCAACCGCGAGGTGGGCATAAACTCCGGCCACCACGTTACTCCGGACGGCAGCATCGTCGACGAGGCCACGTGGGAGGCAGCGCGGCGCAAATGGCTGCCGACGGCCGAGGACCTGACGTTCGTCCGGTCGCTCATGCACCCGGTGTACGAGCGCGGGAAGATCGCCAGCTGGGTCGCGCCGCCGAGGCAGGGCATCAACGGCAAACCTTTCGACTACGAGTACGTGTACCTCACCTGAGGGGGCACCGATGACGGTTCCCGCGAATTTCAACGCCGCGGAGTACCTGCTCGGCCAAGGCCGTCCGGACGCGCTCGCGGTCGTCTCGCCGCGGCGCACGCTCAGCTACGGCGAACTCGCCGCCGAGACCCACCGGGTCGCGTCCGGACTGCGTGCGCTCGGCGTGCGTCCGGAGGAGCGGGTCATGTTCTGCATGGTCGACGACGTCGAACTGCTGAGCGGGATCCTCGGCGCGATGCTCGTCGGCGCGGTCGCGGTTCCGGTGTCCACTATGGTCACCGGGCTCGAACTGGGCCAGGTGCTCGCCGATTCGCGGGCGCGGGTGCTGTGCGTGTCCGGGGAGTTTTCCGCGCAGGCGGCGGGCGCGCTGACCGGTGCGCCCGAGGTGACCGATGTGGTGCTCGACCGGGCCGATCCGGCGGAGTTCCCCGCCAGAGTGCGGACGCACCGGTGGCCGTTGACCCCGACGGACGATGTCGTGGCCTCGCCGACTTGGGAGGATTCGCCCGCGCTGTGGCTGTACACCTCCGGCACGACCGGCAAGCCGAAGGGCGCGATGCACCGGCACGGGAGCATTCGCGCGGTGTGCTCGACCTACGCCTCACAGGTGCTGGGAGTGTCCTCTTCGGACCGGTTCCTGTCCGTGCCCAAGTTGTTTTTTGCTTATGGGCTAGGAAACTCGGCGTTCTTCCCGCTCTCCTGTGGCGGGACGACGCTGCTGGAACCGGCGCGTCCGACGCCGGGGCTCATTGCCGCACGGGCGCGGGCGGACCGGCCGACGTTGTTCTTCGGAGTGCCGACGTTCTACGCGGCGCTGCTGGCCAGCGACGTGCCGGACGATTCGTTTTCCTCGGTGCGGTACGCGGTTTCGGCTGGCGAGCCGTTGCCGTCGGCGTTGTTCAAGCGATTCCGTGAGCGGTTCGGGGTGGAGATCCTGGACGGGATCGGGTCGACTGAGGCGTTGCATATTTTCCTGTCCAACCAGCCGGGTGCGGTGCGGCCGGGCAGTACCGGCGTGGCGGTGCCGGGGTACTCGGTCGAAATCCGGGACGAGCAGGGTGCGGTGATTTCGGAAGCGGGACGGCCGGGTGAGCTGTTCGTGTCCGGACCGTCCATCGCCACCGGGTATTGGGCGCGATACGAGACTACGAAACAGGTTTTCCAGGGCCCGTGGCTGCGGACCGGCGACAGCTACGTGCGCAACTCGGATGGCACCTACACGTGTCTCGGCCGATTCGGGGACATGCTGAAGGCGGGCGGGATTTGGGTGTCTCCGTCCGAAGTGGAAGAACGGCTGCTGCAACATCCGGCCGTTGCCGAGGTGGCGGTGGTCGCCGCGCCGGACGAGGACGGATTGGACAAACCGGTCGCCTGCGTTGTCGCCGCCCCTTCGTCCACCGTAGACGCGGAGGAGCTGATCGAGTTTTGCCGGGAGGGGCTGGCCGCGTTCAAACGGCCGCGCGGGGTGGTCGAGATGGCCGAGTTGCCGAAGACCGCGACCGGGAAGATCCGGCGGAACGTGATCCGCGAGATGGTGCGCGAGTCGCTGCTCGTGCCGCAGCCGCAATCGTGATCGACTGGCCGGCATGATCGACGAGCATTTCGTGGTGGACGCCCACGTGCACACCCCGCGGCTGCCCACGCTCAAGCCCGCGTGGCTGGACTGGGCGCGCGACTTCGCCGGCGAGTACCCGTGGCGCACGGTGTACGACGCGGACGGCGCGGTGATCCCCGCGGCGATGGACGACCTCATGGCGCAGGAGGGCGTCGACCGGGTGCTGCTGTTTTGCGAATACAGTCCGCGGGCTACCGGCATTCAGGCGATCGAAGACAATCTGCCGTTGGTCGCTTACAACCCCGAGCGGTTCCGCCTGGTGGCCAATGTGAATCCGCATCTGCACCATCCGCTGGTCGACGAGGTGGAACGCCAGCTCGCGCTGGGTGCGGTGGCGTTGAAGATCCATCCGGTGCACGGCGCGTTTTCCCCGGCGGACAAGGAGCTGTACCCGGTCTACGCCTTGTGCGCCGAACGCGGGATTCCGGTGATCCTCCACTCCGGACTATCGGTCTTTCCGGGATCCCGTGCCAGCTATGGGGATCCTTCGCTGCTGTCTGATGTGGTCGAAGACTTCCCGTCGGTGAACTTCGTCTTCGCGCACGGCGGCCGCGGCTGGTGGTACGACGTGGCGGCGTTCATGGCCCAGGCGAGGCCGAACGTGTGGCTCGACCTCGCCGGGCTGCCGCCGAAGAAACTGCCGGAGTATTACGCGCGGTTCGATCTCGTGCGATTGGCCCGGAAATGGATCTTCGGCACTGACTGGCCTGGGGTGCCGGGAACTGCCGTGAATGTCCGTGCGGTCGCCGATTTGGGGTTGCCCGCGGAGGTCCTGGACGGTGTTCTGTCCGGTAATGCGTTACGGCTGATGCCCGGCCTGCGTTGAGTTTATTTGCGCCAGAACAAGTGGTGCACGACGCCGCTGGAGCTGGGGATTTTCTCGAGGTGGTAGCGGTCGGTCAGTTCGTCCGGGCTCGCCCAGAGCCGTTCTCCTGCGCCGAGTTCGACCGGTGCGACGGCGATGTGCAGCGTGTCGATGAGACCGGCTTCGAGGAATTGCCGCACCGTGTTGACGCCGCCGCCGATCCGCACGTCCTTGTCGCCGGCGGCTTTCTTTGCCTGCGCGAGTGCTTCCTCCGGGGTCGTGTCGAGGAAGTGGAAAGTGGTCTGGCCCAGGGTGATCGAGGGTCGTACGTGGTGAGTGAGGACGAAGACCGGCGCGCGGAACGGGGGTTCGTCGCCCCACCAGCCTTGCCAGTCGTGGTTCTCCCACGGCCCGCGGTACGGGCCGAACTTGTTGCGTCCCATGATTTCCGCGCCGACGTCACCGCGGTGCATGTCGCGGGTGAAGTAGTCGTCGAGCCCGCGAGTGCCGCCGGGTTCGCCGCGCATCGGCCAGCTGGCGGTGGCCCCGGCCCAGGCGAAGAGCGGTCCCGGGTCGGGATGGCCGAACGGCTGCTCGAGCGTTTGGTCCGGACCGGCGCCGTAGCCGTCGGCGGAAACGTTGAAGCACTGGACGCGTACCAGCATCGATACCCCCTGCTTGTCTTTTGCAAGCACTATGCCGGAGGCGATGGTAAAGTGCAAGTGGTTTGGAGGAGGTATGCGATGCCGGACGGCCCGCGCTCGGGGTGCCCGATCAACGCCGCGATCGAGGTCGTCGGCGACCGCTGGAGCCTGCTGGTCCTGCGCGACGTGATGTTCGGCGACCGGCGGCATTTCCGGCAGTTGCAATCGCAGTCGGAGGAAGGAATCGCGTCGAATATCCTCGCCGACCGGCTGCGCACGCTGACCGAAGCCGGATTGCTCACGCGCGATTCAGCCGGTCGCGGGCAGCGCGCGACTTACAGTTTGACTGAGGCGGCGATTCAGCTGGTGCCGGTTTTGGTGGCGTTGGGAAGCTGGGGGTTGCGGCATCGGCCGACGACGCCGGAATTGCGCGTCCGGGCGGAACTCCTGGAAGCTGGCGGCCCGCCGCTGTGGGAGGAATTCATGGCGGAGCTCCGGGAGCGGCATCTCGGGATTCCCCGGCCGGACGGAGACGGGCCAACGGCCACGGAACGCTTGGCGGCGGCTTATGCGGAGGCGGTCGCTCGGAGTTGACGCGGTTGCCTCGGTCGATTTATCGACCTGCCGCGACCTGATTTCAGGTGCCCGAGACACTCGCTCGTCCTTGGATACATCCAGCCGAAGTTGATCACTCAATCCGGCATTCGCCCAGCTGAACCGGATCCGCCGCGCGGCCTGGCTCGTCAGCCTTCCCGTGCGAGGAATGCGGAGCGAGGACGAAGTACGCCGTCTGTTGACGAGGATGAACCGGATCGTCGGCGCGAACCCGGGCTTTCGCGCCGACGCGGACGACGCTTGCCAAACGGCCTGGCTGGAATTGCTCACCCGCCAGCCGGACTTGCGGGATTCGAACGGCCTGGCCGGCTGGCTGACGACCGTCGCGTGGCGGCAGGCGCTCCGGGCAGCCGAAAACCGCGCGCGGGTGAAGCTGGTCGACGACTCGCACCTGGATGCACACGAACCGGCGAAGTCGCCCGAGACGGAAACCTTGGCTGGCGAACTGGCGACCGCGCTGTGGCGCGCGGTGGCGAAGTTCCCGGAACGCCACCGGCGGATGATGCTCCTGCTGGCGCACTGCCCGGAACTGCGGCACGACCAATTGGCCGCCGAACTGGGCATCTCCCCGTCGAGCGTGAGCCGCATCCGGCATCGCTGCTTGACGGTCCTCCGGCGTCGGCTGGAGGCCGACGGCTTCAGTTATCCATGACCCGGGTAGCCCGCGATCACCCGTTCACCGACCGCAGCGTCCGCATCGCCTCCGCCAGCCCCTCGGCATCAGGCCCCAATGGCCCGAGCACGATCCGCCGCAAGATTTCCGCGCACGCGGCTCTCGCTTTGAGCGCCACCTCCAACCCGTGCTCGGTCAGGGAGGCGAACGTCACCCGGCGGTCTTCCGGGCTCGGGATGCGGCAGATCAAATCCGCGGCGACCAAGCGGTCCGCCACCTTGGTGAAGCCTCCGCTCGACAGGGCGGCTTCGGTCGCCAGGCGGGTCATCGGCATGCGGTGTTCCGGGGACCGCACCAGGCGCAGCAGGATGTCGAACGACGCGGGAGCCAGGCCGAACCGTTCGGCGATTTCTCCCATCAGTGCGTTCTGCGTGGCCAGATAGCCCTCGATCACGAGGCCCCACCACGTCACGATCTCGTCGTCGTCCGTCTGCGGATCCGGGGTCATCTTCCGGAGTCTACCCGGAATACATCTTGCGCGCGAGAAGTTACTCTGGACAACGAAGGCTGAGGTGTCCACAAAGGAGCGACGATGATTCACCGGTACGCCGAGGGCGACCCGGACCTCCCGGTGCTTGTTCTCCTGCGCGGAACCGGTGGTGGTCCAGACGATTTGCTCAGTGTGGCGAACGAGCTGAGCCCGGAATCGGGGACGCTCGCGCCGACGGGGCCGGTTTCGGAAAACGGGGCGGCGCGGTGGTTTCGGCGGCTTTCGGAGGGCGTGTTCGATCACGAGGACGTCCGGGCGCGAGCGGACGAACTGGCGGATTTCCTCAACGAGGCACGGGAAAAGTACGGGTTCGGCAGGGCGGTGGCGGTAGGATTCTCGAATGGCGCGAACATCGCGGCCGCGGTAGCGCTCACCAGGCCGGACGCGCTCCGGGAAGCGATTCTGTTCTCGTCGATGTCCCCATTGCCGGAATTGCCGCGCCTCGATCTCACCGGAACTCGCATATTCCTTTCCAACGGCGAGCAGGATCCGATGGCTCCGCTGCCAGCCAACGACGCACTCGTCCGCCAGTTCCGCGAGCGGCACGCGGAGGTGGCGACGCATCGCTGGCCGGGAGGGCATCAGGTGACCGTCGAAGGAATCAGCACGGCGAAGGACTGGCTCGCTAGGGTCGGGGCATGACCGAGCTGACTCGCGCGCAAGACCTGCTCGCCTCCACGATCCTCGCCGACGGACACAACGACCTGCCGTGGGCGCTCCGCGACAAAGCGGGCCCGAACCCGGTCGAGGCGGTGGCGGGCGTGGATCTCACGGTCCCGCAGCCGACGCTGCACACCGACTTCCCCAAACTCGCCGAAGGCAAGCTGGGCCTGCAGTTCTGGTCGGTGTACGTCCCGTGCGAGTTCAAGGGCGACAGCGCGGTCACCGCGGTGCTGGAACAGATCGAGGTGGTTTACCAGCTGGCCGAGCGCTACCCCGAGCGGCTGCGGCTGGTGACCACGGCCGACGAGGCCGAGGCGGCGTTCTCCGGCGGGCGGATCGCGTCGTTGCTCGGGGCCGAAGGCGGGCACAGCATCGCCGAATCCCTCGGGGTGCTGCGGATTCTGCGCAGGCTCGGCGTCCGGTACATGACGCTGACCCACAATTTCAACACCACCTGGGCGGACTCCGGAACCGACAAGCCCGAGCACGACGGGCTCACCGAGTTCGGCCGCGAGGTCGTGCGCGAGATGAACCGGATCGGCATGCTGGTCGACCTTTCGCACGTCGCGCCGAGCACCATGCGCGCCGCGATCGAGGTGTCGAGCGCGCCGGTGATCTTCAGCCACTCGTCGTGCCGCGCGGTCAACGACCATCCGCGCAACATCCCCGACGACGTGCTCGCCCAGCTGCCCGGCAACGGCGGCGTCGCGATGATCACCTTCGTGCCCGCCTTCATCTCCGCCGCGGTTACCGAGTGGGACAACCAGCTCCGGGACGCGATGACCGCCGCCGGGCAGGAGTTCCTCGACCTCGGCCAGCGCGGCCGGTTCGCCGAGACCTGGGACGCGCCGCCCAAGCCGAAGTCGACGATCGAGGACGTCGTCGCGCACATCGAGCACGCGCGCGAGGTCGCCGGGATCGACCACATCGGGCTCGGCGGCGACTACGACGGCGTCGGCGAGCTGCCGGAAGGCCTCGAGGACGTGTCGAAGTACCCGGTGCTCATCGCCGCGCTGATGGAACGCGGCTGGAGCGACGAGGACTGCGCGAAACTCGCCGGCCGCAACACGCTCCGGGTGCTGCGCGAGGTCGACGCCAAGCTCTGAATTAGCGCAGCACGGCGAGTGGGCGGACAATCACGATATGTCCCACGCGCGAAACGACGGTCCCGACGGGGCCGCGAAATCGGAAATTCCCGAGGCGCCGGGCACTGAGGTGCCCGGCGCACTCGACCACGCCGCCCCGGGCACCGCACCGGGAGCCGAACCCGGGCCGCGCCCGCCCGCCGCGAAACCCGCGGGCCGCCGGGGCAAGGTCAAGTCCACTCGGATCAGCGGCACCTGGATCGCCGTCATCGTGGCGATCGTCGTGCTGGCGTTCCTGCTGGTGTTCATCCTGCAGAACCTGGACACGGCGACCGTCCACTTCCTCGGCGCGTCCGGCAGCATGCCGCTCGCGGTGGCGATGCTGTTCGCCGCGATCGCGGGTGCCGCGCTGGTCGCGTTGATCGGCGGCGCTCGCATCCTCCAGTTGCGGAAGCAGGCCCGCCGACGGCGCTGACCGGTACCGTCAGCCGCATTCCGGCGCTCGCAGGCTCAGCAGGATCTCGCACACCGCGGGATCCCCGCTGACCTGCACTCGCGCGCCCACGTCCGATGCGGGCAACGTCCCGCTGCACAGCCGCCAGAACGCGTCCGCGTCGGTAACCAGAGAGGCGAGCGGAGACCGTGACGTCGCAGCGCCGCGGTCGATCGTCCAGCCCGCCGAGGTCGCGCGGAGAGTCCATCGCCCGGCTCCCTCCACCGCACAGGCCACCTGACGTCCGGCCCGCGCGGGCACCGTTCGCAGCATCTGCGGCAGCGCACGCAGAAACGTGTCCACCACCGGCGTCCGGAACTCCGGCTCGTCGAGCAGCGGAGCTGCCGCGGCCTCCCGGACCTGCTGCTGAAGCACCCACTGCGCCGCGTAGTCGCGAGCGACCGTCAGCCACAACGGCGCCGCGGCCGGTTCGTCCAGGTCGCGGTGCTTCCACAGTTCGGTCAGCTGTGTCGTGCTGTCCACGAGCATCGCGAACAGCACCTCCGGCGACAGTTGCCGGCAGGCGGAGACCCAAGACGACCCCTCCGCGAAGTGGCCGTCCCGGTCCCGGGAGAGCCGCCTGAGCTTGCGGCCCAGGATGTCGGCGGTCAGGTCGTGCACCGTCCGTTCGCCGAGCGCGGGCAGGGCCCACTCGGGCGTCCGGAGGTCGGAGAGAACTCCGATCAGCGCCTGTTCTTCGCGGACGAGCAGCGGCAGCACGTCGATCGGCGGTCCCCACGGCGCGGTCATGCGCGTCATCCAACACCCACCGGCCAGGCATCACAGGGCCATTCGGCCTACTCGCAGGTAGCATCAGCGCGAACAGTGAGGGGAGCAGCCCGTGGACTACCAGCGACCGAACGGCCGGGGCACCGCCGAGGACGTGGCCAACCTGGCCCGCCGGGCAGGCCAGCTCGCCGGATGGGCGGCGCGCACCGGCTTCGACCTGACCCGCAAACTCCCCGGGATCGACACCGCCGAACGCGGCCTCAAGCAAGTCGAACGCGGCCTGCTGAGCGAACTGCGCCGCCGCCTCGACGAGGTCGACGATCCCTATCACGCGGCGTTGACCGCGGCGTCCGCGATGAACCGGGCCGACGTCGGCAGCCGCGCCGTCGAGACGACCGTGACGCTGGTGCCCGCCCGCGACCACGTCGAACCGTTGCGCGCGGCGATGGCCGAACTGCTCAACCACTCCATCGGCTTCGGCCGCGAACGCGCCCGCGAGTACTTGTACGCGATCATTCTCCGCCAGCTCACGCCCGACGAAGCGCGCATCCTCGCCGCGCTGTCGGACGGCTCCCCGTTCCCCGCGATCGACGTCGCCGAGCGCAGCGCCATGGGCGGCACCGGCCGGATCGTGCTGCGCAACGCCTCGACGGTCGGCAAGGCGGCCGGGGTGTCGCTGCCGGACCAGGTGCCCGGCTACGTGACCCGGCTGATCGGCCTCGGGCTGGTCGAACTGGACGAGGAGGTGCCCTCGCTCGAGACGCAGTACGAGATCCTGCTGACCGACGAGTCGGTCCGCGAGGTGGAGAAGCAGGTGAAGCGGATCAAGATCATCCGCCGCACCATCCACGTCTCGCGGCTCGGCGCGCAGTTCTGGCAGGCCTGCGACCCGAGCCTGGGCTGAACCCGATGGGCGGGTTCGTCTCGGGCATTCTCGACGACTTCGTCCGGCACTGGCCGCTCTATGTCTCCATTCCGATCGTCGCCGCGCTGATCGGGTACGGCACGAAGCTGGTCGCGATCCGGATGATGTTCCAGCCGGTCGAGTTCATCGGCGTCAAGCCCTTCCTCGGCTGGCAGGGCATCGTGCCCAAACGGGCCGCGCGGATGGCGAGCATCGCCTGCGACACGATGACCGAGCAGCTGATCAAACCGGCCGAGGTCGTCGCGAGGCTCGACGCGGACCGGATCGCGAAGGAAATCGAGAAACCGCTGCTCGCGGCGGTCGAGGACATCGTGCGCGAGGTGGCCGGGCACTATCAGCCGGGCCTGTGGGAATCGCTGCCGGTCGGCGTGCAGCGGCTGGTGATCCAGCGCGTGCAGGCCGAATCGCCGCACATGGTCAAGGCCGTGCTCGAACTCATTCAGTCCGATGTGGACAGTGTGTTCGACCTCAAGGGCATGGTGGTGACCAGCCTCGTCAAGGACAAACGGCTGCTCAACCGGATCTTCCAGGAAGCGGGCGCGGAGGAGTTCAAGTTCATCGCGCGCTCCGGACTCGTGTTCGGCGGCCTGATCGGCGTCATCCAGATGGTCGCCTGGGTGCTGTTCAAATTCCCGCCGATCATGCCGTTGTTCGGCCTCTTCACCGGCTGGTTCACCGACTGGCTCGCGTTGCGGATGATTTTCTACCCGCTGGAGCCGAAGAAATACTTCGGCGTCACCTGGCAGGGTCTGTTCCTCAAGCGGCGCGCGGAGGTCGCCGAGGCCTACGGCGAGTTGATCGCGAAAGAAATCATCACGCCGCACAACGTCATCGAGGCGGTGCTGCAGGGCCCGCTTTCCGACCGGGTGCTCGCGCTCATCCAGCGGCAGCTCGACCGCGAGCTGGGCCGGGCGGCGAACGTGGCGAAACCGTTGCTGGTCTTCGCTATCGGCAGCCGCCGCTACCAGGACATGAAGCTGGCCATCTCCGAGCAGATCATGACCCGGCTGCCGGACACCATGCGCTACATCGAGGATTACGCCACCGACGCGATGGACATCCGGAACGTGCTGGTCGGCAAGATGAAGGAATTGTCGCCCGAGGAGTTCGAGCAGCTGCTGCGCCCGGCTTTCCAGCAGGACGAATGGATTCTCATCGCGACGGGGGCGGTGCTCGGGTTCGCGGTGGGGGAGGCGCAGGTGCTGGTGTTGGAGCATCTCGCCACGTAGGTGTCGTGAGTGGCAAACCCGGTTAGAACCGGCATAAACACTCACGAGGTTGGGCCTTGTGGAGGAGCGGGCTGGGCCGGGAGACTGACCCTCATGGGTGAGACGGCGGTGCCGTGGCCGCAGGAAATCCGGATCGCGATGGCCATGGTGGGGGGATCCAGCCTGGCAGTGTGGATGGGGGGAGTCGCTACCGAGACGTCGGCGTTGCTGCACGCTTCGCGCACGCCGGACGAAAGTAACGGCTACCGGAAACTGCTCGACCTTTTGCACGCTTCGGTGCGCCTGGACGTGCTCACCGGAACGAGCGCGGGCGGCATCAACGCCGCGTGTCTCGGACTGGCGGAGGCGTACCGGTCGACGCCCGCGATCTTGCGCGACACCTGGTTCTCCGCCGGGTCGCTGGAGAATCTGATCCGCGACCCCGGCGAGACGCGGCCGCGTTCGGTGCTGAACGGAGACAAGGTGCTGCTGGGCGGACTCGTCCAGGCGATGCACGACATCACCGGGTCCGGCGTCGTGCCCACTGAGCCGCCGGATGTGACCGTGTTGCTCACCGGCACCATGCTCGACGGCGAGACCACCCAGTACGACGACGCGCTCGGAAACCGGGTGCGGGACACCGAACATCGCATGCTGTTCCGCTTCGACGGTCCATTGTGGAATAACCAGGTGCACGGCCCGCTCGCGCTCGCCGCCCGGTCGAGCGCGTCCTTCCCCGGTGCCTTCGAACTGTCGCGCATGCCGATCGGCCCCGAGGCGGCGGACCGGCTGCATCCGGACATGACCGATTACACCGAGCTGGTGCGTTCGCATTGGCTCGCCGACGGCGGCGTGCTGGTGAACAAGCCCTTGCGACCGGCGTTGCGAGAGATTTTCGAACGCTCTTCGTCGACGGATGTGCGACGGCTGCTGCTGTACGTCGTCCCGACGGTCGACGGCGAAGCCAAGCCGATGACCTGCGATCCGGCGGATCCGCCGATGCTCGGCACCGCGCTGGCGAAGGTCGCCTCCACGATCATGAGCCAGACCATCAGCGTCGAGCTGGAGGAATTGAGCAAGCACAACTCCGCCGTCACGCGCACCAGGGACACCCGGGTCGCGCTCGCGTCGCTCGGCCTGCGCGGCGGGCAGCTGGTGGACGACCGGGTGCACCGGGCGTACCTCGACCGCCGGGTCGCGCTCGACGCGGCCGAGCTGGTTCGCGCGGTCACCCGCCGCTACGAACTGTCCGATGAGGACAATAAGTGGGCGGCCGGGAATTCGGCGCTGCTGCAGGACATCGCTGCCGACGGATTGCGCCGCGGGATCCCGGCCGCGTTGCCCGGCGAATCGGTCGCGGTCGGCGAAATGGTCCGCTACCGCACTTCAACGCTGGAAGACGCGGTCGCCACCGGCATCCAGCTGATCAACGCGGGCTTCCGGATGGGCCCGGATCTCGACCAGGCGACCCAGCTCAACGAGGCCCGCGCGAAGATGCACGCCGCCCGGCGGAGCGCGGCTCGCGACGTGCGGTTGCCCGCGTGGGTGGCCCGGCACGAACCGCCGCCGCCAGGCACCTCGATGCCGGACTGGATCGGCCAGCTCGCCGCCGAATGGGCGGATCTCGGGGCGTCGGACGCCGTCGGCGAGGCGTGGCCGGAGCTGACCGGCGCGCTGCGGTCGGCCGCTCCGGTGCTGCAAGCGTTGTCGGGCAAGGAAAACCAGTGGTCCGCGGACGCCGCCGACACGGTGACGACGCTGCTGGACTGGTTCGGCCTTGACAACGCGGACGTCGCGGACGGATTCGTGATGGCGCGATTCCTGTTGCTGCACATGGCAACGCGGGGGCTGCTGGCCGAAGCGCCGGCGGTGGACCAGCGCGTCGACCTGGTGCAGATGAGCGCGGACAGCCGAACCCTGCTCGACCTGGCGCGCCCCCGCGGCCGGGACAAGCTGACCGGTACGCAGGCGAGCAACTTCGGCGGCTTCTACAAAGCGTCGTGGCGCGCGAACGACTGGATGTGGGGCCGGATCGACGGCGCGGGCTGGCTGATGCAGTGCCTGCTCGACCCGAAACGCCTGCGGGTGCTGCGCGACATCGTGGGCCCTGAGGAATTCCGGGAGCAGGTAAGGGCGACGTTTCGCGAGATCGGCTGGGAGCCGCCTTCGCCCGCGGACAACGGGATGCCCTCGGACCTGCCCGGGCTGCTCGCCCAGCTGGGCGACGAACTGGCTTTCCTCGGCCTGGACGAGAATCTGTCGCCGGTCGACTTCGGCAAGGACATCCCGACCAGTCTTCCGGTGACGTCGATGGTGCTGGCCAAGTCGCGGCAGCTGACGATCGCGCGGGAGGAATTGCCAGTGCTCGCGCAGCAGGCCGAGCAGGATGCGAAGGAGGGCAACGGAAAAGCGTCGGAGAGTTTCCGGAAGCTGATGGTTTCCCGGCCGCTCGAACAAGAATCCCGGAAAGCCGCCGCCCCGCCGGAAAATTCCGGTCAGCAGGACGCGGCTCAGCGCGCTTTCCAAGCCTGCCAAGTCTCCGCTGAACGCTTCGAAGGCGAACTCGGCAGTACACTGCTCACCAAAACGATTGTCAAAGCCGGAGCCGCCGGGCTCAACGCCGCGTCCACTGCCACCCGGGTCCCGAAAACCCTCCAGCCGCTGGCGAAATTCGCGCAGCTCAGCAGCCGCAGTTCGTGGTGGGTCACCCAAGGCGCGACGCGGCTGGGCCGCCCCTGGAACCTGCTGGCCGCCGCCATCACCGCGATCGCCGGGTTCGTGCTCAGCGGCGAAGGCGGGTCCGTCCTGCAATGGCTCGGCCTGCCGGTGGCGGGCGGCGCACTCGTGTTCCTCGTGGTGAGCCTGCTGACCTTGAGGCGCACGTGGCGAATGGTGCTCACCGTGCTGGGTGTGCTGGTGATAGCCGCGTTGCTGTTCGCGGCCTTCCTGCCGCCCCTCGCGCAGCCGTTGTTCGGCTGGCTCGGCACCGTTGTGGACGGTTGGCGGCGCGGCCAGGCTCCGCTGTGGTGGCTCGCCGTCGTCGCGCTGCTCCTGCTGCCCGCGGTCTGGACGCCGCTGTCCGGGCTCGGGCGGCGCGGACGGAAGCGGCGACGGTCGCGTGCGGACAGTCGACGCTGAACCCCAGGTAGCACCCCATTTTTCGGCGCTGGAGTTGCGGTAGCGCCCCGGAAGGCCCATGGTCTGGGGTCACAGGTCGCATACCGATGGTGTGCGGCCCAGGCGCACGCATGCCCAGAACTTCGCCTCGTTAAACATGTTTGTGGTCCTCCTCACCGGGGTATCCCTGTCGTCCCTGGTGAGGGCGGTGGACGTGGCATGGATCGCTGGCGGCGCGAAAATTCTCTGTTACGTTTCCAAAGTATGTCCGGAAAGCACTTGATCGAATCCCCGACCAAGGCCGATGGTGCCGCTCTCTGGCGAATCGCACGCGATTCGCAGAAGCTTGATCTCAACTCGCCGTATGCGTACCTGTTGTGGTGCAAGGATTTCGCGGAGACCTCGGTCGTCGCCCGCGTCGACGGTGAGCCAGTCGGATTCGTGATCGCTTACCGAAGGCCGTCCGCACCGGACGTCGCGCTCGTGTGGCAGGTCGCCGTCGACGCGTCGCAACGCGGAAAAGGCCTGGCCGGGCAGTTGCTGGACAGCCTGTACACGCGTCTGGTCGGCGAGGGCGTGCGGTACCTGGAAACCACGATCACTCCGGACAACGCGGCGTCGATCCGCCTCTTCGAGTCGTTCGCGAAGCGCTGGGACGCGGATCTGGAACACCGCCGGTTGTTCGAGGTCGCTGATTTTCCGCAGGGGGAGGCGCACGAACCCGAGGATCTTTACCGCATCGGGCCGTTGCGCCGCTAATAACCCGTCAATTTCGCCGAGTAGGAGCGAAAGAAATCGTTATGAGCATCTTCGAAGAGCTCGAATCAGAAGTCCGCAGCTACAGCCGGGGGTGGCCGGTCGTCTTCGACCGGGCGCAGGGCAGCAGGCTCTACAGCGAGGACGGCAAGGCCTACCTCGACTTCTTCGCCGGTGCCGGCGCGCTGAACTACGGGCACAACAACCCGCACCTGAAGAAGGCGCTGATCGATTACATCCAGCGCGACGGCGTCACGCACGCGCTCGACATGTACACCGTCGCGAAGCGGGACTTCCTGGAGACCTTCCGGGAGAAGATCCTCGCGCCGCGCGAGCTGGACTACAAGATCGTCTTCCCCGGGCCCGGCGGCGCGAACGCCGTGGAGGCCGCGCTGAAGCTGGCGCGCAAGGTGACCGGCAAGGAATCGGTCATCAACTTCACCAACGCGTTCCACGGCATGACGCTCGGCGCGCTGTCGGTCACCGGCAACTCGATGAAGCGCGGTGCCGCGGGCATCCCGCTGGTGCACGCGACGCCGATGCCGTATGACAAGTACTTCGACGGCGCGATGCCGGACTTCATGTACTTCGAGAAGCTGCTCGAAGACTCCGGCAGCGGCCTGAACGAGCCCGCCGCGGTGATCGTGGAGGGCGTGCAGGGCGAGGGCGGCATCAACGCCGCGCGCCTGGAATGGCTCAAGGGCCTCGACGACCTGTGCAAGCGGCACGGCATCCTGCTCATCCTCGACGACGTGCAGATGGGCTGCGGCCGCACCGGCCCGTTCTTCAGCTTCGAGGACGCCGGCATCTCGCCGGACATCGTGTGCCTGTCGAAGTCGATCGGCGGCTACGGCCTCCCGATGGCGCTCACGCTGATCAAGCCGGAGTTGGACGTCTGGGAGCCGGGCGAGCACAACGGCACCTTCCGCGGCATCAGCCCGGCGTTCGTCACCGCGACCGAGGCGCTGCGCGTCTACTGGAGCGACGACGAGCTGGAGAAGTCGACCAAGGCCAAGGGCGAGCGCATCGCGAGCACCTTCAAGGACCTGGTGGAGAGCTACCCGGAGGCGAACCTCGTCGCGAAGGGCCGCGGTCTGGCGCGCGGTCTCGAATTCGGCAGCGGCGAGCTGGCGGGCGCGGTCTGCAAGGCCGCCTTCGAACGCGGCCTGCTGATGGAGACCTCCGGTCCGGACGGCGAAGTGATGAAACTGCTGCCGCCGCTTACCCTCACCGACGAGGAACTGAGCGAGGGTCTCGCGATCATCACCGAGTCCGTCGCCGCCGTCCTCAAGTAACCACCCCGAAGAACAAGAAGGAGCTCTTCACTTGCTGGTCCGCACGCTCGACGAGATCACCGACACCGACGCTGACATCAAGACCCCGAACTGGCGCAGCAAGCGCATCATCCTCGCGAAGGAGGGCGTCGGCTTCTCGGTGCACGAGACGACGCTGTACGCGGGCACGGTGAACGACTTCTGGTACGCCAACCACATCGAGGCCGTTTTCATCACCTCCGGCGAGGGCGAGATCGAAGACCTCGCCACCGGTGAGGTGCACCAGCTCAAGCCGGGCACGCTGTACCTGCTGAACGACCACGACAAGCACCAGGTCCGCCCGAAGACCGAGATCAAGTGCGTGTGCGTGTTCAACCCGCCGGTCACCGGCCGCGAGGTGCACGACGAGAACGGGGTCTACCCGCTCGTCACCGAAGACTCCTGACACTGCGTCGCTCCCACCACCACCCCGAGAAAGAAGAAACGCCAGAAGAACTGGAGGCGAGCCACTGTGACGATCATGGACACCCGGGTCGAAGACGGTTACCCGACCCGGATCACCGGTACGCCGGAGCACCTTCCGCGCGTGCACCCCACGGTGTGGGGTACCGAGGCTGACGGCCCGATCGACGCCGCGACCCTGGCGAACCACGACGCCAAGGGCTACACGGTCGTCGAGGGGCTGCTCTCGCCCGGTGAGGTCCAGACGTACTGGCAGGAGGTCGTCCGGCTGTCGTCGGACGAGAAGCTGCGCGACGACGAACGCGTGATCACCGAGGCGCGGACCGGCGAGGTCCGGTCGATCTTCGACGTGCACGAGATCTCCGGCCTGATCGCCGAGCTGGTGCGCGATCCCCGGGTGCTCGACCGGGCGCGGCAGATCCTCGGCTCCGAGGTCTACATCCACCAGAGCCGGATCAACTACATGCCGGGCTTCAAGGGCACCGGCTTCTACTGGCATTCCGATTTCGAGACCTGGCACGCGGAGGACGGCATGCCGTCGCCGCGGGCGGTGAGCTGCTCGATCGCGCTCACCGACAACTACCCGTACAACGGCGGGCTCATGGTCATGCCGGGTTCGCAGCGCACGTTCGTGCAGTGCGTCGGCGAGACCCCGGACGCCAACTACAAGAGCTCGCTCAAGGACCAGCGGGTGGGGGTGCCGACCAACGACGACATCACCAAGCTCGCCGCGGACTGCGGCATCGAGCAGTTCACCGGTTCGGCGGGCTCGGCGCTGTGGTTCGACTCGAACATCATGCACGGATCGTCGAACAACATCACGCCGTATCCGCGCTCGAACATCTTCCTGGTGTTCAACAGCGTGGAGAACGCGTTGCAGGAGCCGTTCGCCGCGAGCGCGCCGCGGCCGTCGTTCATCGCGGGCCGCAACTCGGCTCCGATCACGCGGTGACCAGCGTTACCTTTGCCTATCGGCGGGTCGCTCGTAACGAAGAATGTGCGCCCTGTTACGTTGTCGCCACCTCGCAGCTCGTCTGCGCAGGCATGGTTGTCCGCGGCGGTCCGGGTTCTTGCTCGGGGTGAGCCCCCCGAACCGCGGGCGGACGGCCGCGATGCACGGGTGGACCGCGCCCCCTGGCGGCCCGGCCGACGATCATTGAGTCCGGCCCCGCACCATCAGATCGGGACTGATGGTGCGGGGCCGGACTCGTCTGTTCAGGGGCGAAATTCACGAAAGAGCGGTTTCTGCGGGCTGCCGCTGACGGTAAGTTGACCTGTCTGGCTGGGGGTGAGCCTGGGAGGTGCGCGCGAGCATGGCCGGTGGCGGCGCGCGGGTCGAACTGCTCGGCCCGGTGCGGCTGCTCGACGGCAGCCGTGCGGTACCCGTCGGCGGCCCCGGGGTGCGGGGACTGCTGGCGCTGCTCGCGCTGCGCGTGGGCAAGGTGGTGCCGCTCGAGGAGATCATCGACGCGCTGTGGGGCCACGATCCGCCCGCCACCGCTCGCACCATCGTGCACGGCAACGTGTCGCAGTTGCGCAGGCTGCTGCGGGAGATGGCCGATCCGGTCGCCGAGATCAGCACCCGTCCGCCGGGCTACCAGCTTTCCCTCGCGCCGGACCGGATCGACGCGCACCGGGCGCGGGCGTTGCTGGACCAGGCCGCGCTGGAATCGCCGGAGAGCGCCTCGAAGCTGCTCGCCGAAGCTCTCGCGCTGTGGCAGGGGCCCACGCTGTCCGGCGTGCCCGATTCGGTGCGGGCGCCCGAATTGGAGGAGTTGCGGCGCGCGATCCGCTACGCCCGGATCAACGCGGATCTCGACCTCGGCCGCTACGACGAGCTGATCGTGGAGCTGAGCCCGATCGTCCGCGCCGACCCGCTCGCCGAGCGCATCGCCGGACAGCTGATGCGCGCGCTCTACCACGCCGGGCGGCGCGGGGAAGCGCTCGAGCTGTACCGCACCGTCTCGCGGGCCACCCTCGGCTCGCTCGGCGTCGAACCCGGCGCGGATCTGCGCTCGCTGCACGAGCGGGTGCTCAACGACGATCTCGCCGCGCACGAGAGCGCGGTTCCGGAGCAGGCCGTCGCGCCGTCTCAGCTGCCGCCCGCGCTGCCGACGCTGGCCGGGCGCGAGACGGAGGTGGAATGGCTCGACGGGCTCGCTGAACGCGGCGACAGCACGGTCATCGTGTCGGGCACCGCCGGGGTCGGCAAGAGCGCGCTGGTCATCTGGTGGGCGCACCGCGCGGCCCGGCTGTTCCCGGACGGGGTGCTGTACGCGGCGCTGCAAGGGTTCGATCCGCATCAGCCGCCGCTGGAACCAGGCGATCTGCTGTCGCAGTTCCTGCTCGGGCTGGGCGTGCCCGCGGACGAGGTGCCGGAGCAGGTGCACGAACGCGTCGCGCTGTACCGCTCGCTGATCGCCGGGCGGCGGATGCTCGTGCTGCTCGACGACGCGCGTTCGGCCGAACAGGTGCGTCCGTTGCTTCCTCCGGGCGCACGGTCGATGACGGTGGTGACCAGCCGGTCGCGACTGGAGGCGCTGGCGGTGTCCCACGCGGCGAAGCTGCGCGTGCTCGGCACGCTCGCGCCGGAAGACGCGGTGAGCGTGATCGAGGAATTGGCCGGGCCCGCCGACTTCGACCTCAACCACGCGCTGGCCCGGCTGTGCGGCTACCTGCCGCTCGCGCTGCGGATCGCCGGGGCCAAGCTCGCCGCGAGTCCACAGTGGACACTCAAGGATCTCGTCGGCGAGCTGGGAAACGAACGCACCCGGCTGGCCGGACTCGATGTCACCGGAGCCGACGACGGCGTCCGGGCCGCGTTCGACGTCTCCTTCCGCGGCCTGCCGGACGGACTGGCCCGGACCCTGCTGCGCCTGGGCGCCGTGCCCGCCCGGCACACCGGCCCGCACCTGACGGCGGCCATCGCGCAGATCCCGGTGCAGCAGGCCCGCCGCGAACTCCGCACGCTGGCCGCGCACAACCTGATCGCCGAGACTTCGCGCGACGCCTTCGCCCCGCACGACCTGGTCCGGCTGTACCTGCGGGAGCTGGCGGAAACCGAACTGGAGCCAGCCGAACGCGCGGCGGTGCTCGACCGGGCGATCCGCTACCACCAGGCCGCCTCGGACACCGCGCGGCGGAAGATGCTGCGCATCGTCGACCCGCTCGACCTCACCGGCCTCGTGCCGCCGGACGCGCTGCCGCCGCTGGAAACCTTCGCTCAGGCGCAGGACTGGTTCGCCGCGGAATGGCCGAACCTGCTGGCCGTGCTCGACGCCGCCCACGCCGACGGCCGCTACGCCGACGTCTGGCGGCTCGCCCGCGTCGCGCACACCTACCGGGTCGTCTGCCCGCTGTACGAGGAATGGATCCGGCTGGTCGACCTCGGCCTCGCCGCCGCCGAAGCCGCGGACGAACCGCTCGGGCAGTGCTGGATGCTGATCTCCCGCTGCGCCATCGCGCTCACCTTCGAGCTTTCGCAGGCCAGCATCGCCGACGCCGAACGCGCGGTCGGCTTGGCCACCCGGCTCGACGGCCGCTCGCTCATCGTCGCCAAAATCCACCTCGGCAGCGTGCTGACCCTGCTCGGCCGCTATTCGGAGGCGATCGAACGGCTGCTGGAGGCGGTCGCGGAGACCGAGCGCACGGGCGATCTCGAACTGCGCGGCCAGGCGCTCAACAACTGCGCGGAGACGGAGAAGCGCGCGGGCCGTCCGGCCGAAGCGATCACGCATCAGCTGGCGTCGCTGGAGATAGACCGCGAACTCGGCGACGACAGCTATGCCGTGGTGTCGCTGAACAACCTCGCGGAACTGCATCTGGGCATCGGCGACCTGGAGGCCGCTGAACGCTACGCGAGGGAGGCCGTGTCGCTGGCGGTCGCGCGGCAGTTCGAACTGCAGGAGGGCATCTTGCGGGTGACCCTGGCGCGGATCCTGCGCGGCCAGGAACGGCTGGAGCTCGCGAGGGAGCAGTACCGGCGGGCGGTGGCGTTGTACGAGCGGATGAACCCTCGGCAGGTCGAGGACTTGCGGAAGGAAGCGGCTGATCTGGGAGATCAGTAGCGGCTGATTCCCGGAACGCCGGATCCTTCCGCTCGTGCCGGGACTGAAGACGTCGGCCGCGGAATGCCGCCGAGCGGGCAAGAAAGCATCCGGCCGGGAGTGAGCGGGCAGTCGCCCACGCCCGGCTCTTGTACAACGTTCAGCTGTGTTTTCGCAGGTCGCCGTGGTAATAATCGCGTCCGCTTAGCGGATTCTTAGCCATCGGGCGGTCAGCGCGCGTAGGGTCGGCCGCGACGCTGGCGGAGCCCTAGGGGAGGGGCAGGCTGTGAAGCCGGCGACGGGACCGCGGCGAATACCGCGCGGACCTGGAAGAGCCGCCAGGAGCGGTTCGGTGGCGGTTGGCCGGCCGAGATGGGGGTAGGCCGGCCGGCCGCCAGGCTCTATTCGACGTTCGAGGTGCAGAGCGCGATCGAACTGCCGCTGCTCTCGGCGATCTTCTTCCCGTCGACGAGGATCTGGCAGCTGATCTGGTTGGTCACGCCCGCGTTGGCGGTGTCCGCGGTGAGCGAGAGGACCGGCCTGCCGCCGTCGTAGGAAGCGTGTCCGTGCCAGTCGTCGGTGCTCGGCGGGGTGGTCGCGGTGCGCTGGTCGTTCAGCGTGCCGAAGCGGACCGTCGCGCCGTTCGCCGAGGACACCACGAAGTCGACCGAATGCTTCTCGCCCGGTTGCGGCGGGATGTGCAGTTCGCCCGCCCGCGCGGTGCCGAACATCGACGGGTACAGCAGCATCGCGCCGCACAGCAGGGCGGCCAGTGCGGAAAGCGTGGTTCCGGTGAGTGCGACGCCCAGTCCGCGCATTTTCCCTTGGGAGGAAAGTACGATTCCCGCAATTCCCCCGGCGAGGCCGACCCCGGCGAGCGGCCAGGCGAGGAAACCCCAATCCGGGAGGAAGGCGACACCGGCCGCGGCCAGTCCGAGCGTGACCGCGAGCCCGCCGGGCCAGTTGGCCTGCCTCCGGGACTGCTCCTGCTGGGGCGGACGGTGCGGACCAGGGCGAGTAGTGGTCCTGCTGTGTCGCGCGGGTGCGGCCGGATACGGCTGCTCGGTCGTCATGCGTGCCTCTTCCGCTGGGATGGCGAAGACGCTAACGCAGATGCCCGCGAAGTTGGAATAATCGTTATCGACTGACAATGTCATCCATTTACCGCGTCCGGGCGGTCGGGGTCATTTCCCGCCGGATTGCGCGCAGCGGCGCCATTTGCTGCCCGGAAAAGGCAGCGTGATTCCGAAGAGCGACCGCGTGCTTACCCGGCGGTCCTGACCTGGCGACGCGGCACTGCGCGCGCCATTCACTGATCGAAAAGACTGACTTCCGGAGTGATCTCGAGAAGTTCGTGCACCGGCCTGCCGCGCCGTCCGTCGATGGTCGTCGTGCGCACTACGCGCAACCGCGCGGTCACCGGACGATCGAGGTTTTCTTTGATCTGGTCGAGCAGATCCGGGGCGACCGCGCCCTGAATGGTTCCGCCCGATTCCCGCTCCAGGTAGAAAATCCGCCGCCGGGTGCGCACGCCGTCGAGGCGTCCGGTCACCGTCTCGTAGCCGACCGCCTCGCGGGACTCGCGCAGGCTGCCCTGCAGCACCCGCGCCTGTTCGGTGGTCATGCTCCGGGTCACCTGCTCGCCCGCGGTGGGCGTGAGCGCCATTCCGATGCCCGCGTGCTTGCTGACCGCGTTGACGACGTCGCTGACCGCGTTGCGCACCGTGTCGCGCTGCAGCAGCACCGCGTCGAGCGCGCCGTCGTCGGAACCGTTGGCGGGCAGGAAATCGCAGAGTTCCTTCACCGCGCGCTCGGACAGCGTTTCGATGCCGTCGTGGATCAGCGCGTCGTCGACCGCCGGTTCCGGGAAACCGAAGAAGATCGCGTTGCCCGCCTGTCCTTTTTGAATCAGCGGGGCCTTGTCCCGGTCCGCCTGCTGGACGAAGGTGACCTCGTTCGACGGATTGCGGATGATGTGCCCGATTTTCGCCGTCGCGTCCTGGAGCGCGCGGCTGATGTCGGAAAAGGTGTACGCGTCGATGTGCGTTTCGCCGATCACCGACACGTGCAGCAGCGGTGCGCGGCAGGTGCGCTCGAACTTCGCGTTCGCCGCCATCGCCGAGGCGCGCGCGAGGTCGTCCAGCCACGTGCCGCCGGGGATCTCGTCGGCGATCCGCCGGAACTCGTTCCTCACCACACCATCTCCGGAATGCCTCTGCCGCCGTCGGCCCACACCGATTCCCACACGTCCTCGTCGCCGGGACGGCACAGGAAACCGTCGAGCATGCCGCCGACCGGCTGGATCTGGTCGAGGTACATCGCGGGCTGGCCGACGATGATGCCGCGCAGGGTCAGCAGGCCGTACAGCGCGGTGCGGCCGCTGTCGTCAAGCCGCTTGAGCGCGCCCCACTCGTCCGGCAGCAGCACCACGTCGAGCCCGCGCGGCGGATGCGCCGTGCGGGTGACGAACGCGCCGCCGAGCCAGGCCCGCCCGGACGTGATCACCCGCTGGGCGACCCCGAGGTAGCTGTTGAGCGCGCTGAAGAGGATCTCGCGCTCGTTCTGGTGCGGCGCGTCGTAGACCAGTCGCTCGTAGACGTCGGCGAGGTCGGCGTGATGGCGGCCGGGCGGCAGCAGGTTCTGTGGCGTCCAGTGCGGAAGCGCCATCGGACCTCCTGACGTCGTCCGGGGCCCTCGGCGCCCGCTTACCGTGCGTAGCCGAATCTACCAGGTGGGTGTCAGCCACTGCGTCCAGGTCGCCGGGGCGCGGGTTCGTCGTCGTGCGGCCAGTGCGGACTCCGCTGGTCGTCCTCGGGCCAGCTCAGTTCGCCGGACAGCCGCGGCTCGGGATCGGGCAGCGGATGCCCTGCCGCGTCGTGCGGCGCGTGCTGCCCGTTGTACGGCTCGTCCGGATCGACGTCCGGATAGTCGTTGTAGACGCGCTCCGGCTGGTCCTCGTAGTGCGGGTACGCCGGTTCCTCGTAGTCCTCGTACGGGTTCGCCTGCGGGATGTGCCGGGTCTCCTCGGCCGGTTCCTCCACCGGAGCCGGAGCCGAAGCCGCCGCGGGCCGGTACGGCTCGGCCTCGGCCTTAGGCCGGGCGGCCCGCGTGAACAGCCACATGACCGCCGCCCCGAGCAGGAACGAGACGAGCAGCCACAGCCAGATCTGCCCGAAGAGCCAGAGCATCCGCCATCACCTCTGTTCCACTGTGATCTCGACCCGTCGGTCGCTGTCGCCCCCGTTGTCCGCGCCGCTCGCGCTGGCCACCGCGAGCAAGCGGTCCGGCGGCACGTCCTCGCGGATCAGCAACCGGATCACGGTCAGCGCCCGGTTGCGGGAAAGCTTCAGTGCCGCGCTGCGCCCGCCCGGACCGTCGGCGACCCGGCCGACGAGGCGGTAGCGGAAGTTGTCCGGGGCGTCGCGCAGCAGCGGCGCGAGATCGCGCGCGGCCTGCTCGCCTTGGTCGGTGAGCTGCGCGGTGTCCGGTTCGAAGGTGATCGGCGCGGCCGCGAGCTTGCGGTCCAGTTCGGCCTGGATTCCGTCGCGGTCGGTCGGCGGCGCGGACGAAGTCGGCGGCGGGCTCGAAGGCGGCGGACTGGACGGCGGCGTCGTCGACGGTTCGGGCGACGGCGCGGGTCGCACCGGCCCGGCGCCGCCGGAAGCTTGCGCGGACTCGACCCCGTCGACGCCCTGCACGATGCCCAGCGCGCGGCCGGCTTCTTCGGCCGGGAACCCTTCGAGGGTCGCCTGCCGTCCGGAGAACTTCACTTCGCCGCCGGACAGGCCCGCCGCGTCGAGCGCGGAGCGTGATCGCGCGGCGAGGTCGTCCTGGATTCCGCTGCCCTGCAGCCAAGTCACGAGGCCCGCGAGCAGGGCCGTGACCACCACTGCCACGGGGATCAAGCGAAGCCACCCTCGTGCACCGGACATAAAGGGACCCTATGCCGGGCCGGTCGGCTTGGCGACCTGGTAACGGCCGCCGTTCGGGTGGCTCTCGCGACAGTGCCGGCACCGGTGGTCACCGGTGCCGGCACTGTCGAGGGACGGCGTTCAGGAGGCGGTCGCGTTGCCCCGCACGTCGCCCCGCAGGTCGAGTTCGATGCTCGCCGGGTTGTCCGGCACGAGCGGGACGAGCGGAGCCAGTTCCGGGCGCTTCGGCGACAGCCCGTCGCCCATGGACTCGCCGCGCAGCTGGCGGCGGATCCACGGCAGCAGGTGCACCTTGGTCCACGCGAGGTCGGACCGCCGCGAGGTGATCCAGGTGGCCGGCTCGGTGCTCGCCGGGTACGGCTCGCGCCAGTCCTCGGTGACCGGGACGCCGAGCACCTCGGCGGTGAGCAGCGCGATCCGGCGGTGCGCGTCCGGCGTGAAGTGCAGCCGGTCGTCGCTCCAGGCGCGACGGTCGTGCAGCGGCTCCATCGTCCACAGGTCGACCATCTTCGCGCCGTGCCGGGCCGCGATCGCCCAGAGATGCGTGTTGTAGATCGCGACCTTGCCGCGCAGCACGCTCATCACCGACAGCGTCTTGGTGTCCGGCCCGTTGAAGATCACCACCGGGATCCCGGCCGTGCGCAGCTTCGCCACCCCCGCCTCGAAGCGCGCCGCGATGGCGTCGACATCCGCACCCGGCACGATCACGTCGTTGCCGCCCGCGCACAGCGTGACCAGGTCGGGTTTCAGTTCCAGGGCGATCGGGAGCTGCTCGTCCATGATCTCGTCGAGCATTTTGCCGCGCAGCGACAGGTTCGCGTACTGGAAACCGGGCTCGTCGCCCGCCAGCATCTCGGCGAGCCGGTCGGCCCAGCCCCGGAACGTCCCGTCGCCCCGATGGTCGTTGAGGCCCTCGGTGAAGCTGTCCCCGATGGCTACGTAGCTGTTGATCCCGTACACGCTGGGTTCCCCTTTCCCGCTGGTGCGCGCCTGTACCCCTGTGCAGTCCCGGATGTAGTTGTACACCCCAACTAACATTCGGACGTCCCCGTATCCTTCCCGCCGGACACGACTGGTTCAGCGGGATGTCACAGTCTCTTACCTTGTCGGGGGTTTCCGCCTCCCTATTACGGCAATTTCACCGGGACGAACCTCACGTTCCGACCCGTACCGGACGCCATGTGGGGTAGGTCTCCCGACCTGGGGGTCCGCCGGGAGTTGCGGCAGGCTGGAACTGTGACAGACGAGACTGCGAAGGGACCCGCGCGGGAGTCGCTCACGCAGATCCTCGGCGGGCGGCGCGGCGCCATCGACGCCAGCATCCCGCCCGCCGCGTTCGTCGTCGGCTGGCTCGCCGCCGGCCGGTCGATCGCCTGGGGAGCGGGCGTCGCGATCGGCGTCGCGGTGCTGCTGGGCGCGTACCGGCTGATCCGCGGCGACAAGGCGCGCGCGGTGGTGGTGAGCCTCGCCGCGGTGGTGATCGCCGCGCTGATCGCGATGCACACCGGCCGCGCCGAGGACTTCTTCCTGCTGCAACTGTTCTCGAACGCGGCGAGCGCGCTGCTGTTCGCGGCGAGCATCGCGGTCCGCTGGCCGTTGCTCGGCGTGATCGTGGGACTGCTCCTCGGGCAGAAGACCCGCTGGCGGCGCGACCCGGCTTTGCTGCGCGCGTACTCGTGGGCGAGCGGCGTGTGGGTGCTGCAGTACTTGCTGCGAGTGGTCGTTTACGGCCTGTTGTGGTGGACCGGGCAGGTGGTGGCGCTCGGAGTGGCGCGCACGGTGCTCTCCTGGCCGCTGGTGGCCGCGACCGTGGCGGTGAGCGGCTGGGTCCTCTACCGGAGCCTGCCAGCAGAACACCCGGGCCTTCGCCTGGCGAAGGACCCGGGTGCGGGCGGATCCGAAACCGGACCCGGAAGTTAAGGCGGCCCCCGGCGAGGGGGGAGGGTCCGGGGGCCGGTTCCTACGGTACCCGGACCGGAGGGGTTGAGTCGACGGTTTCGACTCTTCCGCTCAAGTTTTGGTGGCATTCACCCGTCGGGATGGTCGCGGGGTGTCCTCGCCCCACGCTTGCACCGCCGCGAGCCATGCCGCGCCGAGCACGCCATCGGAGCTGGTCAGAACGTTGAGGCCGGCGAATTCGGCCCGTACGCGAGCCCCGGCCGGGCTGTCTTCGGCCAGTACGCTGCCCACGAGCACGATCGGAGTTTTTTCTCCCGGCTCGCGCGTGGCGTGCGCGATGCGCACGAGATGCCGGGCGCCGCGCGCGACGATCTCCTCCGCGCCGGGCTGTCCGGCGGCAGCGGCGGCACTCACCAGCGGCGCGTACCGAGCGAGTCGGACCGGCGGTTCCGCATTGGCATGGGTCACCAGTGCCCACATGACCGCGAAGCGATCGGACAGGTCCACTGCGGACGGTCCGAACGCTTCGGCGAGGACCGCCTCGGCCAGTCCGTCGAGCGGGCCGTCGCCTTCGAGCGCGGCGAGCGTGGCGCGCACGGCTTCGCGGCCGAGCCAGAAGCCCGAGCCCTCGTCGCCCAGCAGCCAGCCGTGTCCGCCCGCGGTCGCGACCATCCGCCGGCCGCGGATGCGCCCGGCGATCGAGCCGGTGCCCGCGACGAGCACGGTGCCGTCCGGTTCGGCCGTCGCGGACGCGTAGGCCACCTCGGCGTCGCCGGTAACGCGGACCCGGCCCGCGAGACCGATTCGCTCCCATGCCGCGGTGAACTCCGCGGCGACCGCCGGATCGGACAGCTTGCTCTCGCCCGCCATGCCGACCACGGCGCCGAGCACGTCAGTGTGTCCGTCCACTGCGGACTCGATGGCCCCGGCGATCCGGGCCGCCGCCACCGCGGGCGGATGCGAGTTCGGATTCGCGCCTTCCGCGGCTCCGGTGCCGCGCACGACGCCGGCGGCGTCGATCGCGATCGCTCGCGTCGAGGTGCCGCCGGCGTCCACGCCTACTACGAGGCTCACCGGGTCTTGGTCACCTTCAGCAGCCCGCGCGGGTTGTCCGGGTTGCCGCCGCGCGCGAGCGACAGCCCGAGCGCGATCCGCTGGATCGGCAGGATTTCCAGCACTGGAGCCAATTCCTCGACGGTCGGGGCGACTGGGATGCGCAGTGCGGCGGGCACGTCGTTCGCCGCCGACCCGACCGCGAGCACGTCCGCGCCGCGCTCGCCGACCGCTTCGAGGACCTCGCGCATGGCCTCGCCGCCGCGGCCGAGGCTGGTGGCGGCGAGCACGGCGGTCTCGCCGTCGACCGCCGCGACCGGACCGTGCAGCAGGTCCGCGCCGCTGTACGCGCGCGCCGCGAGGTAGCTCGTCTCGGCCAGCTTCAGCGACGCTTCGAGCGCGCTGGCATAGGAGTAGCCGCGGCCGGTGGTGAGAACGCGGTCGACAAAGCGATAACGGTCCACGGCGCGCTGCACGCCTTCGACGGAGCCGTCGAGGGTCTGCTGGGCCAGTTCGCCGATCTTCTCGGCGTCCTCTCCCTTGCCGCCGCGGATCGCGTCGATGAAGAGGTACAGCGCCATCAGTGTCGCCGAGTAGGTCTTGGTCGCCGCGACCGCCTTCTCGACCCCGGCGCCGATGTCCACGCCCAGCTCCGAAGCCGCGCGCAGCGGCGAGTCCGGGGTGTTGGTGACCGACACGGTCAGCGCGCCCTGCCGGCGGGCGGCCTCGGTGACCTCGATCAAGTCCGGCGAACCGCCGCTCTGGCTGACGGTGATGAAGAGCACGTCGCGCAGGTCCGGACGGGCGCCGTAGAGCGTCGCGGTGGACGGCGACACGAGGCCGGCCGGCAGGCCGAGGAGTACCTCGATCAGGTATTTCGCGTACAGCGCGCCGTGGTCGCTCGAACCGCGAGCGGCGAGCAGGGCGAACCGCGGCGGGTTCTGTGAAATCTTTTCCGCGACTTCAGCGATGCCGGACCGCCGCTCGACCAGCCCGGCGAGAACGCTGGGCTGCTCCGAGATTTCCGCGGCCATGTGCTCGCCGGGACGTAGTTGGGTCATCACTTTCCTCTCCGCCGGGACGGGTGTCCCGGTGTGCTGCGCGGCGTCCGGTCAGGTCTAGACCAATGCTAGCCGGGCGGAGCGGGTCGGGAGAAGGGTACGTTTCCTCACGGGGCAGTGGCGCGTTTAATGTGGGAAGACTGAGGGAGCCGGGCATGCTGGAGACACCCCCCGCGAGCGAGGCGGGGACTGCTGCGCGAGGGCAGCGCGAACCCAAGTACTGGGCGCTGAAGCAGCATCTGCTGGACCTGCTCGACGCACTGCCGCCGGGATCGCCGATCCCGACCGAGCGGGCGCTGGCGGGAGAATTCACCGTTTCGCGCACCACCGTGCGCCAAGCGCTGGCGGATCTCACCGCCGAGGGCAGACTGCACCGCGTCCAGGGCAAGGGCACCTTCGCCGCCGAGCCGAAGCTCGCGCAGCGGCTGCAGCTGTCCTCTTATACCGAGGACATGCGCAAGCAGGGCCTGAAGCCCTCGTCCCAGTTACTGGAACTCGAAGAGCTTCCGGTCGAAGGCGAGATGACCAAGCTGCTGCAGTTGCGCAACGGCGCGAAGATCCTGCGGCTGCGCCGGCTCCGGCTCGCCGACGGCCAGCCGATGGCGCTCGAGACCACGCACCTGCCGCTCGGCCGGTTCCGCGGGCTGCGCAAGCACATCACCGCGGGCGGTTCGCTGTATGCGGTGCTGCGCGAGCATTACGGCGTCGAGCTGGAGCGCGCGGAGGAGACGATCGAGACGTCGCTTGCCGGGCCGCAGGAAGCGGAAATCCTCGGCGCGGACGTCGGCATGCCGGTGATGATGCTGACCCGGCATTCGTTCGCCACCGACGGCAAGCCGGTCGAGTTCGCCCGCGCGGTCTATCGCGGCGACCGGTACAAGTTCGTCACCACGCTGCTGCCCTGACCGCGTGAGCATCGCGGGGGAGACCGGCATCCGCTGGGGCACGCCCGCGGCTCGCGGCGTGCTCTGGACGACCATCCTCGGTTCGGGGATGGCGATGCTCGACGGCACGATCGTGAACGTCGCGCTGCCCCGGATCGGCGAGGAGCTGGGCGCGTCGGTCGCCGGTCTGCAGTGGATTCTCGACGGCTACCTGCTGGCGCTGGCCGCGCTGATCCTGGTCGCCGGGTCGCTCGGCGACCGCTACGGCAGGCGACGGGTGTACCTGGTCGGCGTCGTGTGGTTCGGGCTCGCGTCCGGGCTGTGCGCGGCGGCGACGTCGACCGAGTTGCTCGTGCTGTTCCGCGTGCTCCAGGGAATCGGCGGGGCGTTGCTGACGCCGGGTTCGCTGGCGATCCTGCAGTCGTCGTTCTCGCACGACGACCGGGCCCGCGCGATCGGCTCGTGGTCCGGCCTCGGCGGGATCGCCGCGGCGGTCGGCCCGCTGCTCGGCGGACTGCTCGTACAGGCGTGGTCGTGGCGGCTGGCGTTCCTGATCAACCTGCCGCTCGCGGTGATCGTCGTGCTGATGGCGCGCCGGTTCGTGCCCGAATCGCGCGATACCTCGGCGACCGGGCATCCGGACTACGTCGCCGCGGCGGTCGGCGCGCTCGGCCTGGCCGGGGTGACCGGCGCGCTGGTCGAGGCTCCGGTGCGCGGGATCGGCGATCCGATCGTGCTGGTCGCGCTGGTGGTCGGGGTCGCCGGGCTGGGGCTGTTTCTCTGGCTCCAGCACCGGGCTGCCGAACCGCTGGTGCCGCCTTCGTTGTTCCGCGACCGGACGTTCACGCTGTCGAACGCGCTGACGTTCGTGGTCTACGCGGCGCTCGGCGGCGTGATGATGTTGCTGGTTCTGCAGCTTCAGGTGTCGCTGGGCTATTCGCCGACGCTGGCCGGGCTCGCCGGATTGCCGATCACGGTGATCATGCTGTTGCTGTCTGGCCGGTCGGGTGCGCTCGCGCAGCGGATCGGGCCTCGGCTGCAACTGGTGGTCGGGCCGATCGTGGTCGGCGTCGGGATGTTGCTGCTGACGCGGGTGGGGCCGGGGTCGTCGTACCTCGGGTCGGTGCTGCCCGCGGTGGTGGTGTTCGGGCTCGGACTGGCCACTGTGGTCGCTCCGGTCACCGCGACGGTGCTGGCCGCCGCGCCGGACCGGTACGCCGGGGTCGCGTCCGGGGTCAACAATGCGATCGCCCGATCGGGTGGACTTCTGGCGGTGGCGGTGTTGCCGGCCGCGGCGGGTTTGACGGGTTCGGCTTACCGCGATCCGACCGCGCTGACGGCCGGATGGCAGACCGCGTTGGTGATCTGCGCGGTGCTCGCGATCGTCGGCGGGCTGATCGCGTTAGGAATTCACAACGGCGTGCTCGGCGCCGTTGAAGCGGACGATTCGCCGCATCCCGGGGATTGCTTGCATTGCGGGGTGGAAGGGCCGCCCACACACGTCCATCCGGGCGGGCACCGCTGATCGTTCAGCGGGCGTCGCGGGATTGGGCGACCAGCCGGGCCTCGATGCCGTGCAGCGTCTTGATCAAGGCGTCGATCTCGGCGGGGCCGGTGAAAGTCCCGTCGAGCAGAGCGGACCAGGTGTCACGCAGCTTCTGCAGGTTTTCCGCCGCTTTCGGCGTGGGGTAGAGACGCACTCGGCGGGCGTCTTCGGGATCGGCTTCCCGGCGCAGCAGGCCCTTGTTCTCCAGGCCCCGGACGGCTCGGCTGACGTTGCTGGAGATCATCTGGGTGGCCTCGGCCGCGGCGTTGACCGTCGTTCCGGGGTGCCGGTCGACGAACCGCATCACCGCTCCTTCCAGCGGCGTTCCCGACTCGGCGTTGGCTTCCTTGGCGGCATTGATGTGCCGGGCCACCGCGAGGATCAGGTCGGCCACCTCGAAGAGTTGTTCGTCTTTCATCCGGCCAGCGTAGCCGAATACCTATCGTTTGACAGGTATCTCCTCGGCGACGTAGGTTAGCTATCAATTGATAGCTAAGGAGCTGGTATGAAGGCGTTGATCATCGGGGCGTCGCGGGGGCTGGGCTACGCGCTTGCCGCTGAGTTCCTCGGCCGCGGCTGGCAGGTCACCGCGACCGAACGCACATCGTCAGCACTGCACGGGCTGGCCGGGGTAACGGTGGAGACCGTCGACATCGCGGTGCCCGAACAAGTCGCGGCGCTGCGCGAGCGATTGGCCGGGTCGGCGTTCGACCTGCTGTTCGTCAACGCCGGAACCAACTACACGACCGACCCCTCGGCGACCTTCGCCGACGTGTCCACCGACGACTTCGTCCAGGTCATGGTGACCAACGCGCTGAGCCCGATGCGCGTCGTCGAGGCTCTGCAAGACTTGGTCCCCGCGACGGGCACGATCGGCGTGATGTCGTCGGGGCAAGGCAGCGTCGCCGACAACACGAACGGCGGCTTCGAGGTCTACCGGGCGAGTAAATCCGCGCTGAACCAGCTCATGCGCAGCTTCGCGGCACGGCATGCCGACGACCCGCGAACCCTGCTGCTCATGGCGCCGGGCTGGGTGAAGACGGACCTTGGCGGCCCTCGCGCGCGGCTGACCATCGACGAGAGCATCCCCGGAGTCGCCGACACGATCGAGGCTTGGGCGGGCAAGGGCGGGCTGCACTATCTGGACCGGCAGGGGCAGACCGTCAACTGGTGACTGGCCTTGACCGCCCCAATGCCGCTTTGGGTGCGTTGAACGCACCGAACGCCGCATTGGGTGCGTCAGATGCACCCAATGCGGCATTGGGGCGCTCGGGCTAGGCGAGCAGTTCCGTCAGCATCGCCGGATCGATGTTGCCCCCGGAAACGACCGCGACGGTGCGTCCGCCGGGGAGTTCGTCGGCGTGGTGCAGGTAGGCGGCCGGTGCGGTGGCCCCGCTGGGTTCGGTCACCAGGCGGCCCTGGTGCGCGAGCGCGCGGACGGTGTCGCGGATTTCGTCCTCGGTCACGGTGATCACGCCGTCCAGGACCTTCCGCAGGTGCGCGAACGTGAGCTCGGACGGTTGTGCGCGCAGCCCGTCCGCGATGGTGCGGGCGCGGTCGGTGATGGGCCAGTTCACGATCTCGCCCGCGGCGAGGCTGGCCGCGGTGTCGGCGGCGAGTTCCGGTTCGACGCCGTAGACCTTCGCGTTCGGGCACTTCGCCTTGATCGCGGTGCCGACCCCGGAGGCGAATCCGCCGCCGCTGACCGGGACCAGCACGGTCTCGACGTCCGGGAGGTCCTCGGCGATCTCCAGCCCGGCCGTGCCCTGCCCGGCGATGACGTCCGGGTGGTCGAACGGCGGGATCAGCGTGAGGCCGCGTTCTTCGGCGAGAGCGAGTGCCGCCGATTCCCGTTCCGCGATCGGCACTTCGCGGACTTCCGCGCCCCAGCGGCGGGTGGCTTCGACCTTCAGCCGCGGAGTGACGTCCGGCACCACGATCACCGCGGTGATCCCGAATTCGCGTGCGGCGTAGGCGACTGCTTGCGCGTGGTTGCCGCTCGAATACGCGACCACGCCGCGTTCCCGTTCGGCGTCGCTGAGTGCGGCGATCGCGTTGTACGCGCCGCGGATCTTGAACGCGCCGATCGGTTGCAGGCTCTCGGGTTTCACCCAGAATTCGCCGGGAACCCAGAACTGGCGCAGCAGCGGGGTGTGCACCGCGGTGCCCTTCAGCCGTCCGGCCGCGGTTTCGATGTCGGAGATCGTCACGAGGTGCATGAGACGAGTATGTCAGGAAAGTGTGAGCTTTAGTCTATCCATTGTGGACAGTCAACGTGGCGTCCCTCACGCCGGGGCAACGAAGGGAGCACCTCAGGCGACTTAACCGTTGAAGAAACAGGGAACAACGGCTGGGAAACGATCAGATCGGAATCATGAGCGAGGAGCAGAAGGAAACCGCGGAGGACAAGAAGAAACTCCGCATGACCTCGGTGCTCGCCGCGGCGCTCGCGGCGGTCACCGCCGCGTTGCTGGGTTCGACGCTGGGGGTCGCGGGAACAGTCATCGGCGCCGGGGTGGCCAGTGTGGTCAGCACCGTCGGCGGCGAGTTGTACCTGCGGTCTTTGCAGCGCACTCGCGATGCCGCCCGGAAGGCTATGGAGACGGCTGCTCGGCGCAGCCGAGGCGCGCTGGTGCCGGTGGAGGCGGTGCGGGAGTCCGCTTCCGGGGACGGGGCGACGGTGCATGTCGACGCTGATGTGGCGAACATGCCTACGGTTCGGTTGCGTCCTACTGGGCCGGATGCTTCCGACAGCCTGGGCGAGAAGCTTCGGAAGATGCGGTGGCCGTTGATCATCGCGTCCAGTGCGGTGGCGTTCGTGGTTGCGTTGGTTGTGCTGCTGGGGCTGGACTGGACGACTAAGGGGAATGTGTCCACTGGGTTGATTCCCCGGCAGCCGGACACGAGCCAGCACCAGGACGATCACCCGGACAACACGCCGAGCACCCAGCCGCAGGTGCCGCCGAGCGGGGAGTCCCGGTCGGGTAATCCGACGTCATCGCCGACCACGGTGCCTAGTGCTCCGGCGTCTTCGCAGGCGACTCAGCAGACTCAGCCTCCGTCTTCGTCCTCGAAGCCGTCGACTAGTTCGCAGGCGCCCAGCACCAGCCAGACGCCTACCGCTCCCGCGGTCCCCTCGAACGCGAACGAGTAGCCCGCCGCCTGGCGCCAGCGGGCTTTACCGCAGCTGGGCTCGCAGGGTCTGCGCGGCGGCTTTCGGGTCTTCGGCCTCGGTGATAGCCCGGACAACGACGATGCGGGTCGCGCCCGCGTCCAGTACCTCGGGCAGCCGGGTCTCGTCGATGCCGCCGATGGCGAACCAGGGGCGCTGCGTGCCACTTGCCGCAGTGGCCCGAACCAACTCCAACCCAGGTGCGAACCTGCCCGGCTTGGTCGGAGTGGGCCAGCAGGGGCCGGTGCAGAAGTAGTTCACGCCAGCCTCGGTGGCGGCTGCGCTGGCCTGCTCCTCCGAATGGGTGGATCGGCCGATCACGACGTCGTCGCCCAGGACCCGGCGGGCCAGCGAAACCGGGATGTCGTCTTGGCCCAGATGCAGGACGTCAGCGCCTACGGCTAGCGCCACATCTGCTCGGTCGTTTACCGAGAGCAACGCTCCGTGGCGGGCGCAGGCCTCTGCCAGGACCTCTAGCGCGGCGATTTCCTGCTTCGCTTCCAGGGGAGCGCCGCCGGTCTTGTCGCGTAGCTGGACGATGTCCACGCCGCCGGCCAAGGCCGCGTCGGCGAACTCGGCGAGGTCGCCTCGCGAGGTGCGGGCGTCGGTGCACAGGTACAGGCGCGCGTCGGCTAGCCGGGTGCGAATTTGGTCTCCGGTCAAGGCAGGCATGGCGGTGACGTTACCCGCGCGCTACGGTGTGGGAGTCCGCACGGGAGCCCGAGGCACGGGCTGAGAGGGAGCTGCCGCTCCGACCGTGGAACCTGATCCGGGTCATGCCGGCGCAGGGAGCGTGATTCCACTGTGAACACCAGCACCACAACCGTCACTGTCGTCGGCGGCGGCGTCATCGGGCTGTCCGTTGCCTGGCGCGCGGCCGCCCGGGGATGGCGCGTCACGGTCGTCGACCCGGATCCCGTGCACGGCGGGGCGTCCTGGCTCGCCGGCGGGATGCTCGCGCCGGTCACCGAGGCGTGGCCGGGCGAGGAAGCCGTGCTCAGCCTGGGGGAGGCGTCGCTGCGACGCTGGCCCAGCTTCGCGCGGGAGCTAGTCGCCGAAGGGACCGATCCCGGGCTGGCCGAGCACGGCACGATCGTCGTCGGCTTCGACAGCGCCGACGCCGGGCACCTCGACATCCTCGTCGGGTACCTGCGCTCGCTCGGCCGCGACGTCGAGACGCTCACCGGGCGCGAGGCGAAGCGGCTCGCGCCAGGACTCGGCTCGGTGCGCAGCGGCCTTCATGTGCCGGGCGATTTAGCCGTGGACAACCGGAAACTGCTTACCGCGCTGAGCGAAGCGGCTACGAAGCGTGGGGTCGAGTTCCGCCGCGAGCGGCTCGAGAGCCTCTCCGAAGTGTCTGGTCCGGTGATCCTCGCCGCAGGTGCGTGGACCGGGCAGCTGCATCCGTTGCTGGAGCACGCCGTACGCCCCCTGAAGGGCGAGATTCTGCGACTGCGTCCGCGTCGTGGCTGTCTGCCGCCTCCGCCGTACACGGTGCGCGCGATGGTCGAAGGACGGCCGATCTATCTGGTACCGCGAGAAGACGGCGAACTGGTCCTTGGCGCGACGCAGTACGAAGCCGGTTTCGATCAGGCTGTCACCGCGCGCGGCGTACGCGAGCTGCTGGAAGGCGCGGAACGTATTCTGCCCGGCATCACGGAGTACGAGCTGGTGGAACTCGCCGCCGGACTGCGTGCCGCGAGCCGCGACGCTTTGCCGTACATCGGCGAAGTGAGCGAAGGCGTGTACGCGGCGACAGGACATCACCGCAACGGTTTGCTGATGGCGCCCGCGACTGCGGACGCTGTGGTCGCGTGGCTGGCCGGCGAAGCCCCGCCGCCGGAGGTCGCTGCGGCGACGCCCGCCCGTCTCGAGAAGGAGCGAGTCTGATGGAGATCAAGGTCAACGGCGAATGGCGGGAATTCCCCGACGACAGCACCGTTTCCGCGGTCCTCGACGCGCTGGGAGCGGAACGCCGGGGCGTGGCCGTCGCGGTCAACGGCGAGGTCGTGCGGCGTGGCGAATGGGAAGAAGCGGTCGTGCCGAAGGGCGCGAGCCTCGAAGTGCTGACCGCGGTTCAAGGAGGTTGAGCATGGACGACCTGATCATCGGCGAACACAAGCTGTCGTCGCGATTGATCATCGGCACCGGTGGCGCGGCGAATCTCGAAGTGCTGGAACGAGCGCTGGTCGCGTCGGGCACCCAGCTCACCACCGTGGCGATGCGCCGCGCCGACGCCGAGGGCGGCTCCGGGGTACTGGAGTTGTTGCGGCGCTTGGACATCGAGCTGCTGCCCAACACCGCGGGCTGCCGGACGGCGGCCGAGGCCGTGCTCACCGCCCAGCTGGCCCGCGAGGCGCTGGAAACGAACCTGATCAAACTTGAGGTGCACGCCGACGACCGCACCCTGCTGCCCGACCCGCTGGAAACCCTCGAAGCAGCCGAACGCCTGGTGGCGGACGGATTCACGGTGTTCGCCTATACCAACGACGACCCGGTGCTCGCCCTCCGCCTTGAGGAGGCGGGCTGTGCCGCGGTGATGCCGCTCGGCGCCCCGATCGGTACCGGGCTGGGGATCCGGAATCCGCACAACATCGAGCTGATCGTCTCGCGCGCCTCGGTGCCGATCGTGCTGGACGCGGGAATCGGTACGGCGTCGGACGCCACGCTGGCGATGGAACTCGGCTGCTCTGCGGTGCTGTTGTCGACCGCGGTGACCCGGGCGGCGGATCCGGAACGGATGGCGCTGGCGATGCGGAGCGCGGTCGAGGCCGGGTACTTGGCGCGGGGCGCTGGGCGGGTGCCGCAGCGGTTTTGGGCGCAGGCGTCCAGTCCGCCTCGCTGACGTGCTCGTGAGTGTTTATGCCGGTTCTAACCGGCATAAACACTCACGAGACCTCTACCACCACCTTGCCGCGCACACCGCCGCTTTCCAGCGCGCGGTGTGCGTCGGCGATATCCGCCAACGGAAACACCTGATCCACCAACGGTCGCACCAACCCGGCATCGACCCACCGGCTCAGGTCAGCGAGCTGGTCCGCCTTCGGGTTCCCGCTGAAACCGCGCACCCAGCGGTGGGGACGCAGCGAATTCGCCGCCACATAACCGAGCGCGCGGACCGGATGGTCGAGGTCGAACGCGATCGCGACCATCCTTCCGCGCGGAGTCAGTAGTCGCCGGAAGGTGTCGAGGTCCCGGCCGACCGTGTCGAGGATGACGTCGAACTTCCCGAGGCTGCCCGGAGCGCGGTAGTCGAGTGCCACGTCCGCGCCGAGTTCTCTTGCCAGCTCTAGGTTCTTGGCGCTCGTCAGCCCGGTCACGTGTGCGCCCATCGCTTTGCCGAGCTGCGTCGCCACAAAACCGACCCCGCCCGTCGCGCCGCGGATCAGCAGGCGTTCGCCGGGTTTCAGATGGGCTTTGTCGCGCAGCGCGGTAATCGCGGTGGTGCCCACCGGCAGCGATGCGGCCTGCACGGGATCGAGCCCGGCAGGCACGTGGTCCAGCTGATCCGCGGCCATCACGTAGTACTCCGCGGCAGTGCCCATCCGCCGCCCGCCGCCCCAGACGAGGTTGCCGGCGGAGAACCGGCTCGTGCCCGGTTCGACCACCTCTCCGACCAGGTCCACGCCGATCCGTTTGGGGATACGCTTGCCGCTGAACGGAAGCAGCTTTCCGGACCGCATCGCGAGTTCGCCGCCGTTGACCGTCAGCGCGCGCACCCGGACGAGGACTTCGCCAGGGCCGGGCACTGGTCTCGGGACGGTGGCCTCGCGCAGGACTTCCGGCGGTCCGTAGCGGTCGTAGGTGATGGCTCGCATCGAAGTGGAAGGCATGTTCCACTTCTAGCACGGAAAGTGGAAAGGGTCTTCCGATTCGCGTAAAGTGAGAGAGTGCCGGAAAAACCGACTCGGTTGCGCACCGACGCCGCCCACAATCGCGCGCAGATTCTCGACGTCGCGAAGCGCACGTTCGAGACCGAAGGCCTGGACGTGTCGATGAGCGAGCTGGCGCGCCGCGCGGGCCTCGGCGTGGCCACGGTGTACCGACATTTCCCGACCAAGGCCGACCTGGTCGCCGATGCCTTCGCCGAGCCGATGGCCGAATGCGCGGGGATGCTCGACGAGGCGCTCGCCGACCCCGATCCGTGGCGCGGGTTCTGCCGGGTGATCGAGGAAGTGTGCGCGATGCAGGCGCGCAACCACGGGTTCTCCGCGGCGATCGTGACCGCGCTGCCGGAGCAGGTGCGGTTCGCGGAGTTGCGGGACCAGGCGTTGCGGGCGTTCACCGAGTTGATCCGCAGGGCGCAAGATGCCGGTGCGCTGCGGGCCGACTTCGCGGTTTCCGACCTGTCCTTGATCTTGCTGGCGAACGGCGGGCTGCGGTCGGGCGCGGGAGCCGCGGCACCGGCGGCGTCGCGTCGGCTCGCGGGCTACCTGCTGCAGTCGTTCCGGGCGGAGGCCGCCGCGCCGCTGCCGCCGCCCGCGGAGCTTCCGCTCGACGTGTCTGTGCTCTGAATGGGCGGCCAAGCTGCACAAATAGTCGGGTAATGGTGATTTCGCCCGCGCTTGACACGGATTGAGCACGGGTACGCCGTATGGTTGACGGCACCCTTTCCGGCGCACCCAGCGGCGGGCACCAGCGTCAGAAGGAGCCGATCGTGACTCTTTCCTCGGTCCAGGACGTAACGGGCCGGTTGTATCTAGCGGTGGGGCGGCTTTCCCGCTCGCTGCGCCAGGCGGGCGCGCCCGGGCCTGGACACGGGTCGATCTCCGCGCTGGCCACGCTCGTCCACTTCGGCGAACTTCGCCTCGGCGACCTCGCCGCGAAGGAAGGCGTCGCGGCGGCCACGATGTCGCGGATCGTGGCCACGCTGGTGGAGGCTGGTTACGTCACCCGCGAGTCCGACCCGGTCGACCGCCGCGCCTGGCTCGCCCGCGCCACCGAGGAAGGCGAACGCCTCGTCTCCGGCGTGCGCTCCACCCGAGTGCAGGAACTCAACCGCCGCCTCGACCGCCTCACGCCCGAGGCCCGCGAGTCGATCATCGCCGCGCTGCCCGCGCTGGAAGCCCTGATCTCCGACGAGGGCTAACGCTCTTCCGGGGCGAGCCGCCAGAACGCCGACACGGGGCCGACTTTCGCGCCCATGGGGTAGGAGTGTTCAACGGCCTGCGAGACGAACCATTTGCCGTAGCGCGCCGCTTCGACCACGGGCATGCCCTTGGCCAGTCCAGCGGTCAGCGCGGACGCCATGGTGTCGCCAGCCCCGTGCGTGTGCGGCGTCTGCCAGCGCGGGCCGGGCAGTTCCACGAAGGTCGAACCGTCGAAGAGCAGGTCGACGCATTCCGGGTCGGACTGCAGGTGGCCGCTCTTCACCAGCACGTACTTCGGGCCTAGCTGGTGCAGCACGACGGCCGCGGTGTGCATGCCTTCGCGGTCGGTCACCGTCATGCCGGTGAGCAGGCGCACCTCGTCCAGATTCGGGGTGAGGACGGTGGCGCGCGGCAGGAGTTCGTCGCGCAGTGCGGCGAGGCCGTCGTCGTCGAACAGCGACTGTCCGGTCATCGCCGCGGCCACCGGGTCGACCACGAACGGGATCGCGCCGTCGCGGCCGATCCCGGCCTTGTCGCAGGCCGCCGCGACCGCGAGGATGATCTCCGCGGACGCGAGCATGCCGGTTTTCGCCGCGCCGACGCCCATGTCCGCCGCGACCGCCTCGATCTGCCCGGCGACGATGTGCGGCGGCAGGTCGGCGCGGTCGTGCACGCCGAGCGTGTTCTGGACGGTGACCGCGGTGACCGCGACCAGGCCGTGCACCCCGCAGGTGAGGAAGGTCCGCAGGTCCGCCTGCAGTCCGGCGGCCCCGCCGGAATCCGATCCGGCGATGGTGAGCGCGGAGGGCGGGCTCGGGTTCTCAGTCATGTGCGCGTTCCGACTTCTGGTCTGGTCCATTGAGGCAACTGTGCTTCATTCACAGTCCACCACGATGGCACAGTAAGCGTTCGTGCTGGTCCCCGTGACGAAGGAGACATCAGTGAAGCTCGCCGCGGCCGGTCTCCTGCTCTTGTCCACGCTGGCGGTACCGGGGGTCGCCAGCGCGGACAGCCCCCAGCTTTCGCACGTGACCACGGTCGGCGTGCACAACACCTACGACCCGGCCGCGTACCCGTACCTCGCGCAGGCGCTGGACAACGGCTCCTCCCTGCTCGAACTCGACGTCTGGCCGGACTTTTTCACCCACGAGTGGAAAGTCAGCCACTCCAATCCGCTCGGCAACGGCAACAACTGCGTCGACGCGCATTCGGCGGCCGACCTTTACTCGGGTGGCGCCAACAAGGATCTCGAATCGTGCCTGGACGACATCCGGATCTGGCTCGGCGCCCATCCCGGCCGCGGGCCGCTCACCCTGAAGATCGAAATGAAGACCGGTTTCTCGGCGAATACCGGCCTCGGCCCGGCCCAGTTGGACGCGGCGTTCCGCGACCACCTCGGTGACGCGGTGTTCAAGCCCGCCGATCTTCTCGGCAGCCACGCCACACTGGATGAAGCGTCCAAAGCGGACAATTGGCCGACGTTGGACGCCTTGCGGGGCAAAGTGCTCACCGAGATCATCCCCGGCACCGTCGAAGAAGGAAATCCGACCGACACGCTGCACACCGATGTCGAGTACGCCCGTTATCTGCTTGAGCAGAAAGCGGCCGGAAAACTGAATTCGGTGCAGATCTTCCCGACTGTGCACGGTGCCGCGAGCGGCGATCCGCGCGACAAGTACTCCGCGGAGCAGAAACCGTGGTTTGTCGTTTTCGACGGGGACGCGAGCGAATGGCTCGCGAAGGCCGGAATGTCCTGGTACGACGAAAACCACTACTACGTGGTGATGACGGACGCCCAGAACGTCGCGCCCGCCATCGACGACCGCAACCCGACCGTCGACCAGGCGGCTCAGCGCGTCGCCGAACTGGCCAGGCAGCACGCGTCCGTGGTGACGTCCGACTGGACCGGTCTCACGACCGTGCTGCCGACGGTGGATTCGCGCGGCTAGAACCGCGGCGGCGGCTTCAGCACCGACATCCGGTATTGGTACACCGCTTGCGCTTCGGCGATCCCCGGCCGGGGCGTGACGCCCGATTTGCGGATCGTTTTGACCGCCGAAGCGGTGCGATGCTCGGTGACCAGGCCGTCGACCTCGTGCTGCACCTCAAGCGGCAGCCTCGCCCACAACGCTTCCGGTGTCTCGCTCATCCGGTCAGTGTCGCATTCACTGCGGGTTCGCGAGCCGCCAGAACGGGGAAACCGGGCCGACGCCGGCACCGAGCGGATACGCCTCCAGGACGCAGCGTTCGATGAACCGCTTCGCCTCCGCGACCGCGGTGGGCACGTCCGCGCCCTTCGCGAGCGAGGACGTGATCGCGGACGCCATGGTGTCGCCGCCGCCGTGGGTGTTTTCGGTGTCGATGCGCGGGCCGCTCAGTTCGATGACCGCCGAGCCGTCGGTGAGCAGATCGACGCAGTCGACGGCGTCGTAGAGATGTCCGCCCTTCACCAAAACCCATTGGGAACCGAACTCCAGCAATGCTTCCGCGGCTGCGTGCTGGCTCTTCGTGTCGGTGACGCTCACGCCGGTCAGCAGCCGGACCTCGTCGAGATTCGGCGTGATGAGCGTGGCGCGGGGGAACAGTTCCGTCCGGATCGCTTCCAACGCTTCTTCGCGGAGCAGTGCGTGGCCGGTCATCGACGCGGCCACTGGATCGACTACGAACGGCGTGTCCGTTGTGCGTCCAATGTGGACTTCGTCCAGCGTTTTCGCCACCGCCTGAATGATCTCCGCGGTAGCGAGCATGCCGGTCTTCGCCGCGTTGACGCCCATGTCCTCGGCGACCGCTTTGATCTGCGCGGTGACGACGTCGACCGGGATCTCGGAGAACCCTTGCACGCCAAGCGAATTCTGCACGGTGACCGCGGTGAGCGCGACCAGCCCGTGCACTCCGTTGGCGAAGAACGTGCGCAGGTCCGCCTGCACGCCCGCACCACCGCCGGAATCGGATCCGGCGATGGTGAGGGCGGTACAGGGCGTGACTGTCACTGGTTGACCACGGGCAGGTAGACCTTGTTGCCCTGCTCGGAAAACTCCGCAGACTTCTCGGCCATGCCCGCCTCGATCGCCTCCACAGAGGACAGACCGTGCTCCTCGGCGTACTTGCGCACGTCCTGGGTGATCCGCATCGAGCAGAACTTCGGCCCGCACATCGAGCAGAAGTGCGCGGTCTTGGCCGGTTCCGCGGGCAGCGTCTCGTCGTGGAAGGACCGCGCGGTGTCCGGGTCGAGCGACAGGTTGAACTGGTCGTTCCACCGGAATTCGAAGCGGGCCTTGGACAATTCGTCGTCCCAGTCCTGCGCGTACTGGTGGCCCTTGGCGAGGTCGGCGGCGTGCGCGGCGATCTTGTAGGTGATCACGCCGGTCTTGACGTCGTCGCGGTTGGGCAGGCCGAGGTGCTCCTTCGGCGTGACGTAGCACAGCATCGCCGTGCCGTACCAGCCGATCTGCGCCGCACCGATCGCCGAGGTGATGTGGTCGTACGCCGGGGCGATGTCCGTAGCGAGCGGGCCGAGCGTGTAGAACGGCGCCTCGCCGGTGAGCTTTTCCTCAAGCTCCACATTTTCCTTGATCTTGTGCATCGGCACGTGGCCGGGGCCCTCGATCATCACCTGCACGTCGTGCTCGCGCGCGATGTGCGTCAGCTCGCCGAGGGTTTCCAGCTCGGCGAACTGGGCGCGGTCGTTGGCGTCCGCGATCGAGCCGGGGCGGAGGCCGTCGCCGAGCGAGAACGTGACGTCGTACTCGCGCAGGATCTCGCACAGCTCGGAGAAATGCGTGTACAGGAAGGATTCCTGGTGGTGCGCGAGGCACCAGGCGGCCATGATCGACCCGCCGCGGCTGACGATGCCGGTGACCCGGCGCGCGGTCAGCGGGATGTAGCGCAGCAGCACGCCGGCGTGCACCGTCACGTAGTCGACGCCCTGCTCGCACTGCTCGATGATGGTGTCGCGGTAGATCTCCCAGGTGAGCTTTTCCGGCTCCCCGTTGACCTTTTCCAGCGCCTGGTAGATCGGCACGGTGCCGACCGGGACCGGCGAGTTGCGCACGATCCACTCGCGCGTCTCGTGAATTCGCTTGCCGGTGGAAAGGTCCATGATCGTGTCGGCTCCCCAGCGGGTGGCCCACACCATCTTGTCGACCTCTTCCTCCACAGAGGACCAGACGGCCGAGTTCCCCATGTTGGCGTTGATCTTCACCAGGAAGTTCTTGCCGATGATCATCGGCTCGGTCTCCGGGTGCTTGCGGTTGGCCGGAATCACCGCGCGACCGCGGGCGACCTCGTCCCGCACGAACTCCGGAGTACAGCGTTCGCGCGCGGCGATGAACTCCATTTCCCGGGTGATCACCCCGGCTTTCGCCCAGCCGAGCTGGGTGTTGTGTTCCCGCCCGTCGGCCCAGCCGGACCTGAGCGGGTGCAGTCCTTTGTGGACATCGATGTTCGCGTCCGGATCGGTGTAGGGGCCGGACGTGTCGTACACGTCGAAATGCTCCCCGTTCGACAGATCGATCCGCCGCGCCGGAACCCGCAGGCCGGATTCAGTGCGGTGGTAGACCTTCCGCGAGCCGGTGATCGGCCCGGTGGTGACGGACGGGGCGATGGCACCCTGATTTTCCAGCGTCGTCAACGACGTTCACTCCCTACGCCGGCATTACCCGGTCAGGTTCATGCGGTCGGTGACGCCGGGTGTCCGCGAGATGGACACCAGCCACCCTCTCAGCCCGCCAAGGCGCGAGCTCCCGCGTTGCATTCGGTTGAGGTTGCTCGTCCGACGATGCCATGCGACGTCGGGTCGGCACAACCCTGCCGCCCGTCTGGCCGAAGGACAACGAAGGCCTCCCCGGGAAAATCCGGGGAGGCCTTCGGGAAAATCAGGCGGCGCGGCGCGGGTCAGGCGTCCGCGGGTTCCTTGGGCGGCAGCCAGGTCAGGCCGGGCACGCCCCACTTGTTCTTCTTCAGCATCTTCTTCGCCGCGCGCGCGTGGCGGCCGACGAGCCGGTCGAGATAAATGAACCCGTCGAGGTGATCGGTCTCATGCTGGAGGCAGCGCGCGAAGTAACCGGTGCCCTCGACCTCGATCGGATTTCCCTCGACGTCGAAGCCGGTCACCTTGGCCCACGTGGCGCGCCCGGTCGGGTACGACTCGCCGGGGGCGGACAGGCAGCCCTCCCAGTCGTCGTCCGGGTCCGGCATGGTCTCCGGGATCTCGGAGGTCTCCAGCTTCGGGTTGACCACCACGCCCTTGTGCTCGACGCCCTCGTCGTCCGGGCAGTCGTATACGAATACCCGCAGGTCGAGTCCGATCTGGTTGGCCGCGAGGCCCACGCCCTCGGCCGCGTACATGGTCTCGAACATGTCCTCGACGAGGGTGGCGAGCTTGTCGTCGAACTCGGTGATCTCGCGCGTGGGCTGGTGCAGCACGGGTTCGCCGGCGATGCAGATGGGGTGGACGGTCACGGACGCCGAGTTTAGTCGGACCCTTCTGCTACACCTGGATCGGACCGTGACGCGCCGGGTCGGATGCCCATGTCGAGCATGGGTTCCGTGGTTCAATGGCGCCCGCGGAAGGACTGCCGACACCGATTGCGAGGACCGCATGGACGCCGCGGAGTCGATGGCTGGAGACCAGCCGTCGCCGCCGGAAAATGTCGGTGGCCTGACCGAACGCGAACTGGACATTCTCGCGTTCGAGCGGCAGTGGTGGCGCCACGCCGGGGCGAAGGAGAACGCTATCCGGGAGCGCTTCGGACTGTCTTCCACCCGTTACTACCAGTTGCTGAACACGCTGCTGGCCAAGCCGGAGGCCGTCGCGGCCGATCCGATGCTGGTCAAGCGGCTGCGCAAAACGCGCGCCGCCCGTCAGCGCAAACGCGGGGCCCGGCGGTTGGGGATCGAGCTGTCATGAGCGTCTTCTCGGGACTGTCCCGGCCGTTGAAGGCCGCGGGAGTCGCGCTGATCGGGGTCGCGGTCGTCGCCGCCGTCATCGGCGGGGTCACCGTGCTCAATACGAGCGGGGACCAGAACGCCGGGCCGAGCACGTCCGGCGAGCCCACCGCGCCCGGCGGATCGTCGTCCGCGCCGTCGTCGTCCTCGGCGCCCAGCTCCGCTTCGTCGTCGCCCGCTTCGTCGTCGGCTCCTGCCTCGTCGTCCGCCGCGTCCTCGGCTCCGGCGTCGAGCCAGGCCGGGCAGCCCGGCGGCCAGCCGGGCCAGCAGCCAGGGCAGCCGGGCCAGGCGGGCCCGGACCAGCAGGCCTCGAACAAGTGGGTGACCCTGCGGGTCTACAACAACTCGCTGATCAAGCACCTCGCCGAACAGGCCGCCGCCGACTTCCGCGGGTCGGGCTGGAACGTCGCCGAGGTCGGCAACTACTCGCAGGGCAACATCCCGGCGACCACCGCCTACTTCCGGCCGGGCACCGACGAGGAAGCCGCCGCGAAACAGCTGGCCAAGGAGTTCGGCTTCCAGGCCCAGCCCCGGTTCGACGGCATCCAGAACTCGAGCCCTGGCGTCATAGTGATCATCACGAAGGACTACCAGCCCGGCGGCCACCAGGGCAGCTGACCTTTTCCGATACCGATGACAGCCCGCGCTACGGCGCGGGCTTTGTCATGTTTGCGGTGCCCGGCTGCGGCCCTGCGCGGCCGTCGTCGACCATCTGCCGCCACGTAGCGAGCACCTCGCCTGGCCCCAATGCCACATTGGGTGCATGCGACGCACCCAATGTGGCGTTCGGTGCGTCTGATGCACCCAATGCCACATTGGGGCGGTTGCCGAGGCGTCCTCAGCGTTCCTGCTGAGCCTGCGCGTAAGCCTCCAGCGTCGCCAGCTGCGCGGCGTCCAGCGAAGGCCGCACCGCCTCGCGCGCCTTCTCCAGATGCGCCGCGGTCACCTCGCGTGCCTCCAACGACTCGCGCATCGCGGTCAGCGCCGCCTCCCGGATCAGTGCGGCGCAGTCGGCGGCCGAGTAGCCCTCAAGTGCCTCCGCGGTGGCCGCGAGGTCCACATCGGACGCCAGCGGGGTGTGCTTCGCCGTCGCGGCGAGGATCGCGGCGCGGGATTCGGCGTCCGGCGGCGGGACGTAGATCCGCCGCTCCAGCCGTCCGGGACGCAGCAGGGCCGGGTCGACCAGTTCGGGCCGGTTCGTCGCGCCCAGCACGACGACCTCGCGCATCGGCTCTACGCCGTCCAGTTCGGTGAGCAGCGCGGCGACCACGCGGTCGGCAACGCCGGAGTCGGACGACTGGCCGCGGCGCGGGGCGAGCGCGTCGATCTCGTCGAGGAAGATCAGCGATGGGGCGGCGTCGGCGGCCCTGCGGAAGAGGTCGCGGACCGCGCGTTCCGATTCGCCGACCCATTTGTCCAGCAGTTCCGCGCCCTTGATCGCGAACACGTTCAGCGCGCCGGTGCCGGCGAGCGCCCGGACCAGGAACGTCTTGCCGCCGCCAGGCGGGCCGTACAGCAGCACGCCGCGCGGCGGTTCGATGCCGAGCCGGGCGAACGAGTCCGGGTAGCGCAGCGGCCACAGCACGGTTTCGGTGAGCGCTTCCTTGACCGACGTCATGTTGCCGACGTCGTCCAGGGTCAGGCCGCCGGTCGCCAGGTTGTCCGAAGTGGACAGCGAGATCGGCCGGACGGTGGCCAGCGCGTCGAGCAGGTCCTGCTGGGAGATCTTGGGTTCGTCCACGTCCCGCTGCCGCAGCGCGGCCCGCAACGCCGCGTCCCGGCGCAGGGCGAGCAGGTCGGCGGCGACGAAACCGGGCGTGCGTTCGGCGAGTACGCCCAGGTCGGCACCGGATTCGACCGGCACGTCGCGGAGCAGGATCCGCAGCAGTTCGACGCGGGTTTTCGCCTCCGGCAGCGGCAAGCCCAGTTCGCGGTCGAGCAGGTCGGCCCCGCGCAGCCGCGGATCCACCGACTCGGCCCGCGCGGTCGTGGCCACCACAGCCAGTCCGTTCCGGCGCAGCGCGGCGCGCAGTTCCTCCAGCACCACCGTGGCCACTGGCGGCGGCTGGGTGGCCGGGAGCAGCGCGTCGATGTCGTTGATCAGCAGCACGCCGGGACCGTCGCCGTCCGCGGCCCGGTCGATGGCCTCGCGCAGCGATCGGTGGGCCGCATTCGGTTCCAGCACCGAGATATTCGGCGCGGTCACCGACACCACGCGCACCTTCTCCGCCGCGGCGACCGACCGCACCAGCGTCGCCTTGCCGACGCCCTCCGGGCCCGACAGCAGCACGCCCAGATGCGCCGAAGTGCCCAGCTTCGCCAGCAGTTCCGGCCGGTGGAACGCCAGATCGAACCACTCGGCCAGTTTGCGTGCCGCGCCTTCGGCCCCGACCAGATCGGCGACCGGCACCGGCTCGTCCAGCTCTTCCTCGCGGGCCTCGGTGACGACCTCTTCGACGATCTCCGCTTCGAGGTAATCCTCGGCGGCGGTGACCGCAGTGGTGCGGACGAGCGCGGTCGCGGAGCGCGCCGGCGGTTCGCTGGTCGGCGTGCCAGTGCGGGCCCCGTCCCGCCAGCTGACCACAGTGGACGGTCCAACCACGACGACACCAGCCGGTTCCGTCGCCGTGACGGTCAGCAGTTCGTTCGTCCAAGTCGCCCCGATCACGCGGGACAACTGCCCGCGCACGGCGGCGACGTCCGAGCCCGGCGCGGGCGCGAGGTCTTGCGGCAACAGGGAAACCGCGTCGCCGCGGGTCAGAACCTTGCCGGTGAGCGCGAGCCGCAACGTCTGCGGCGACACCGAAACCGACGCCAGCCGGGACCCGGACACGGTGACCGTCCGGGCAGCGGTCACCTCCGCCGGCGAGACCACGACCTCGCCGCCCTCCGCGACGCCGAGGTTCGACATGGTGACGTCGTCGGTCAACACGACCCCCGGCGTCGCCTCCTCCTCGGCAGGCGCGGCCAACGCGGCACTGCGCCGCGCGCCGGTGAGGTGCACGGCGTCCCAGGCCCGCAGGCCGAGCGCGTCGAGCACTTCCGGGTGCAGCCGGACAACCCCCCGCCGCGCGTCGAGCGCGGACGGCGTGTGCCGGACGGTCAGGGTGATCTGCGGATCGCTCACGCTGCTCACCCTAATGAACCGATGGGCGGTTATGCGCGAACGAGAGGACCGCGCCTACTGCGTCGCGGACCAGCCGCGGATCGCGGCGACGAACTCCTCGGGCGCGTCGGACTCCACGTAAAGCCCGACGCCGTCGAGAGCCACCGTCTTGTGGTCGGGGAAGGACGCTTCCAGTCGTTCGCGTTCCCGGGGCCGGAAGCCGATTTGCGCGTTGCCCCACACGATCAGAGTCGGCAGCTTGGCGAGGTCGGGAAGGCCCGCCTCCACCTCGGCGAAAAACGCCCGGCTGGCGAGGATTCGACTGGGGAGCACGCCGGAGGCCTGGCGTCGCTCGGGCGTGTCCATCGCGCGGAGGTAGTGGGCTGTCTCCGCCGCGGTCAGTTTCCGCTTTCGGTGGCCCATCGGGAGGAACGCCTTGGCGACAAGGTTGAACTGCCGGGCCAGGAAGCGGATCGGAGGTCCGCCTGCGATGCGGCCGAACGCCTCGAAGTACGGGTCGCCGTTGACCGGCCAGGCCCAGGCGTTGACGAGAACCAGTCGCTCGAAGACACCGGGACGACGCTGTGCGGCGGCGAGGCCGATCGGCCCGCCCCAGTCTTGCCCGACCAGGGTGAGGGCGCTGAGCCCGAGCGCGTCCACGAACCCGGTGACCACGTCGGCGTGCTCCTCGGGCAGATAGCGGTAACCGGGCCGCGCCGTCGACAGCCCGAAGCCCGGGTAGTCGAGAGCGACGCACCGGAAGTCGTCGCGCAGGGCGCGGATCACGTCGCGCCAGAGGAACGACCAGGTCGGATTGCCGTGCAGGAGCAGGAGGGTCGGACCGGATCCCTCGTCGACGTAATGCACGGTGTGCCCGTCGATGTCGGCGAAGCGGCTCTTGAACGGGAACAGCTCGTCGTCCACCCAGGCGGGACGTGCGCGCTCAGCCATCTCGGCCCCCTCGACGCTATGCTTGAGAAAGACAAGCGTACTTGAGATTGTCAAGCAGAGGACATGATGCGCGGTTACGCCCAGTACTGCGGGCTCGCCCGGTCCCTCGAAATCGTCGGCGACCGGTGGAATCTGCTCATCGTCCGCCAGCTCTTGATCGGCCCGGCGCGCTACCGGGACCTGATCGGCGGACTCCCGGGCATCGCGACCAACCTGCTCGCTGACCGGCTCCGCGATCTTGAGGCCGCGGGCGTGCTCGAGCGGCAGCTGGCAGGCAAGGGCAGCGCGGTCGAGTACGCACTCACGCCGTGGGGTGCCCAGCTGCGCGAGCCGATCGAGAGCCTGATCCGCTGGTCCGCGCCGTTGATGACCCGCGGCCCGCAGGGCGATTCCTTCCGTCCCGAATGGCTCGCGCTCGCCCTTCCCGCACTGCTCGACGCCCGGGTCAAGATCCAGGCCGCGGCGACGGTCGGCCTGGAGGTAGGCGGTGCGCCTTTCCAGCTCCGCGCCACGCGGTCGGGCTTCGAGGTCGGCCCGCAGGACGGCCTTGATTTCGACGCCACCGTCCGCGCTGATCCGGCCTGCGTCCTCGGTCTTGCCGCGGGCGCTCTCGCGCTCGACGACGCGCGTGCGCTCGGGATGATCGAGATCGACGGTGCCGAATCTGTGGTTCGTGCCGTGTTTGGCGCTTGACGAGGCCGGACTATCGGCGCCGGATGCCGATCCGACGCCAGCTGCGCCGCCGCTGGGTGGGGCCGGACGTGGCCGAGCTGTGGTCCCGTTCGCGCAGATTCCGGCTCCGCACGAGGTCCGAGTTCGTCCGCCGCACCGCGCGCATCGCCGCACCGGCGACGCGGCCCGAGGCCGGACGCAACCGCAACCGTCGGTGGCTGCGGGCCCGGCGGATCGCACGGCGTTCGCGCGGCGGAACTTCCCAGGCTTCCGGGTGCGCGGCGAGCCAGCGGTGCCGGTAGACCGAGTACGGGATGTGCAGCAGGTACAGCACCAGCGCGACCGCCAGCGCCGCCAGCGGGAACACGATGATCGCGGCGGCCAGCAGGCCGACTCCCACCAGCAGCGGCGCGATCGCCTTCGCCGGGGCTTTGACGGTCTTCAGCGACAGCGTCGGGATGCGGCTGATCAGCAGCGCGGCGACCGCGATGGTCCAGACGAGCACCACGTACTGCTCGGACCACCAGCCCTCGCCCCACTGCAGCGTGGCGATCAGCGGCAGCATCGCGACCAGGCCGCCGGCGGGCGCGGGCACGCCGACGAAGAATTCGGCGGCGTACGGCGGCTGGTCGGTGTCGTCGAGCAGCGTGTTGAAGCGGGCGAGCCGCAGGATCATGCAGACCGCGAAGATCAGCGACGCGACCCAGCCGATGCGGTCGCCGTGCGCCTGCCAGACGTAGAGCACCAGCGCGGGCGCGACGCCGAACGAGATGCCGTCGGACAGCGAGTCGAGTTCGGCGCCCATCTTGGACGTCGCGTCGAGCAGGCGGGCGATGCGGCCGTCGAGGCTGTCGAGGACGGCGGCGATGCCGATCGAGCCGATCGCCATCGCGTAGTTGCCGGTGAGGGCGAACTGCACCGAGGAAAGTCCGGCGCAGAGCGCGAGCACGGTGATCGCGTTCGGCAGCAGCCGGACGCCCGGGGTGGTCACGCGGACCATGGTCAGCTTTCTCCCTGCGCAGGAAGTTCGGCGAGCACGGTTTCGCCGCCGACGGTCCGCTGGCCCTTGGCCACCACGACCCGGCTGCCCGGCGGCAGGTAAGTGTCGACGCGCGAGCCGAAGCGGATGATGCCGTAGGTCTCGCCAGCGGACACCTTGTCGCCCTCGCGGACGTCGCACCGGATGCGGCGCGCGACCAGCCCGGCGATCTGCACGACGACGAGCTCGTGGCCGTCGACGGTGTGCAGCACCAGCGAATTGCGCTCGTTGACCTCGCTCGCCTTGTCGAGGTCCGCGGAAAGGAACTTGCCCGGCTTGTACGCCACCTTCGAGATCACGCCCGCCGCCGGCGTGCGCTGGACGTGCACGTCGTAGACCGACAGGAACACGCTCACCCGCATCCGCGGTTCGGCGGGAAGGCCGAGCTCGGCGGGCGGGACCGCTTCCTCGATGAGCGAGACGGTGCCGTCGGCGGCCGAGATCGCGACGTTGTCCCGCACCGGGGGCACGCGCTTCGGCTCGCGGAAGAACGCCGTCATGCCCGCGGTGGCCAGCGCGCCGACCACGCCGAGGGGCCTGGAGAACCGGCGCAGCACGAATGTCGCGGCGAGGCCGCCGAGAAGGAACGGCCGTCCTGCCGGGTGCATCGGCGGGAACGTCTCGCGGGCCAGCTGGACAGCGTGCGCGAGGGGGTTACCGGTGGGCTGGCCGCTCATGGGTCGAGTTCCCCGCTGTTCGTCTCGGTCGGTGTAAGGGTCCGATTTGGGCTTCCCCACGCTACCGCCCGCCTGCGGCGGACCCGGCGGCCCCTGGTCGTAAGGGTTGCCCCGCCGCGGGTGGGCGCGACCACAAACCGGTAACGACGCGTCGAACAATCCGATAACACCGGGTAGTTGACGCCGCTCGGGACCGGTGCCCGGGCCGACCTGGCGAGGGAGACGATGGCGGTACCCGATCTGCTCGCGCGGCTCTTGCGCGACTGGCGCCGGGATGTCCTTTCGGTGCCCGTTCCCCAGCTTGTCGACCCTGTTCACGCCGCTCGGCTCGTGCGGAACGCGGCCCGGGTGCATGCGTCCCCCGACGAAGCACGCACCCGGGCGCGGAACGGATCAGTTTAGCCCGCGGCCCAGGTGTTCTGACAGATCGTCGGGAAACCGTTACCAACGGTCACTATCGCGCCGGTTCGAGGTCGCGGCGCTGACCAGCCGCAACACGAGCAGCAGCACGATCGCGCCGAGGATGGCGACGCCGAAGCTCGGGAAATCGAATTCGAACTGTTGCTGCTCACCGGTCGCGAGCCGGTAGATGAAGCCGCCGAGGGCCGCCCCGACCACGCCGACGAGCACGCTCACGAGACAGCCCTGCCGCTGCCGTTCCCGGCCGCCGACCACGAGGTTCGCGATCCAGCCGACCAGCGCGCCGAAGACGATCCACAGGATGATGCCCATGTCCGCGAGGATACCTGCGGGCTATTGCACAAGAGTTCTTGTACAACTACTCTTGTGCATCATGGAGGTCCGTGATTCCCAGGTGCTGGCCGCGATGTCGCATCCGCTGCGCCGCCGCCTGCTGGACATGCTGAAACTCGACGGTCCGGCCACCGCGTCGGTGCTCGCGGAGAAAACCGGCCAGGCGGTGGGCAATGTGAGCCACCACCTGAAGGTGCTCTCCGGGGCCGGGTTGGTGGTCGAGGCGCCGGAGCTGGCGCGAGACCGGCGGGAGCGGTGGTGGCGGCGTCCTTCCGGCACGTTGTCGTGGGCCACTTCGGACTTCGCGGGGGATCCGGTGGCGGAGGTCGCGGAGACGGTGAGCCTCGATCGGCAGATGACGTTGTCGCGGGGCTGGCTCTCGGAAATGGAAACGGCCCCGGAGCAGTGGCGCGACGCGTGGTTCTCTTCCGATGCGTGGATGCGGTTGACGCCCGCGGAATTGGCGGAGCTGAACGATCGGGTTTCCGCGCTGTTCGAGGAATTCGGCGCCAAGGCGGCGGCGGATCCGTCGACGGAACGGGAGCCGGTTTTCGTGTTCGGGCGCGGTTTCAGAGCGCAGCCGTGAGAAGCGCCGCGTTCCGTCTCTTGTGGACTGGACAGACGGTCAGCACGGTCGGCAGTGCGGTCGCGAGTGCGTCAGTTCCGTTGGTGGCGTTGCTGGTGCTGCACGCTTCGACCTTCGAAGTCGCGTCGCTGACCGCGGCCGCTTGGATTCCCTGGCTCGTGGTGGGTCTGCCTGCCGGTGCTTGGGTCGACCGGTGGCCTAAGCGGCGGGTGATGCTGGTCTGTGACGTTGTCCAGATGACTGCGTTCCTCGCGGTGCCCATTTCGTGGGCTTTGGGTTCTCTTTCTTTCGCGATGCTCTTGGCCGCGGCTTTGATTGGCGGCTTCGCCCAGGTTTTCTTTTCCCTCGCCTATCGGGCTTTCCTCCCGTCCGTTGTGGACGATGCTGACTTGTTGGGAGCCAACGTCCGGCTCCAGGGCGCGGAATCCGCCGCGCAAGTGGGCGGCCCTGGTTTGGCCGGACTGCTGGCTTCGGCGTTCGGACCGGTCAGCGGTGTGCTCGTGGATGCGTTGAGCTTCGGGTTTTCCGCACTGTGCCTGGGTTTCCTGCGCGCCGACGAGCCACCCCCGCGCCCGCGAACACGCTTGCGCGCCGAAATCGCCGAGGGAATGCGGATCGTGGCGCGGGACCCTTACCTGCGCGTCATGGTCCTCTCCGGCGCGGTCGCGAACCTGGCACTGAACGGCTTTTACGCGGTGGCAGTGGTCTTCCTGGTCGACGATTTGGGTCAGGGCCCGGGTGGCGTCGGACTTGTGCTCGCCTTGGCGGAGGCAGGCGGGGTGCTAGGCGCGACGCTGGTGAGCCGGTTCGCCCGACGGACCGGTACGGCTTGGGGTTTCCTGTGGTGCGAGGTGCTGGTTGTCCCCGCGATGCTGCTCGGCCCGTTGACCCGGCCCGGGTGGGGTTTGACGCTGTTCGTCCTTGCGGGAGCGGGCATCGCGGCGGGCGTGGTGGGGTCGAACGTGCTGGGCGCGACGTTTCGGCAGCGGTATTGCCCGCGCCATCTCTACGGCCGGATCAGCGCGAGCTCGTCGATGGTCAACTACGGCACGATCCCGCTGGGCGCCCTGGCGGGCGGAGCGCTCGGACAGGCGGCCGGGGTGCGGGTGGCGATGTTCGCGATGGTGGGTGTTCAGCTGGTGTCGCTGGGGGTGCTGCTGATGGGGCCGTTGCGGCGGGAGCGGGACTTTCCCCAAGTCGCGCTTGCTGTGGACAACCCGGCTGAAGGGGCTGGGGTTGTCGGTGGGGGCGGATAGACTGGACAAGGGCCGTCCCCCGGAGAGGGCGGGGGCTGCGTCGGCGGGGGCTGCGTCGGCGGGGGCTGCGTCGGCGGGGGCTGCGTCGGCGGGGGCTGCGTCGGCGGGGGCTGCGTCGGCGGGGGCTGCGTCGGCGGGGGCTGCGTCGGCGGGGGCTGCGTCGGCGAAGAACGTCTGGCGTGCGGAATCCGGCTGCTGCGCGGCGAGAAGCGGCACCGAGTCACGAGCGTGACGACGGTCGGCCGGTTGACGCAGGAACGGCAAAGGGCTGCCGCCCGCAGCCCACCAACCCGCTCAGCCAGAGCTAAAGCAGCAGCACCTCAACCTCATCCCCCTCCGAAGCCGCCGAAACCTCCTCCGGCAGCACGATCAAGCAGTTCGCCTGGGTAAACGCCGCCAGCAAATGCGATCCCGGCCCGCCGCGCGGCCCGACCACCCCGGTCACCTCGCCGAGCACCGGCGTGAAGAACCCCCGCCGATACTGCCTCCGACCAGCCGGGGAAGGCATGTCCTCGGTCAGCCGAGCCCGCACCCGCCGGCGGTCCACGTCCGAATGGCCCATCGCCGACAGCACCGCCGGACGGAGAAACGCTTCGAAGGACACCAGCACACTCACCGGATTTCCCGGCAGCGTCACCACCGGCACGCCGTTCCACCGGCCGCATCCCTGCGGTCCGCCCGGTTGCATCGCGATTTTCTGGAATTCCACGCCCTGTCCGGTCAGTGCGTCCTTCACGACCTCGTAGGCGCCCGCCGACACCCCACCGGACGTGATCAGCAGGTCCGCCGACTCCAGGCGCGGTTCGATGATCTTGCGGAATTCCTCCACGTCGTCCACCACGCTGCGCACGACCTCGACCTGGCAGCCGAGCTCCCGCAGCGCCGCCGCCAGCATCACGCTGTTCGACTCGTAGATTTGCCCGTGCTGCAACGGGTTCGGGGCCTCCACCAGCTCCGTTCCGGTCGACACCACCAGCACCGACAGCGGCCGGAACACCTCCAGTTCCGCCAAGCCGACCGCCGCGGCGAGGCCGAGGTGCGCGTGGCTCAGCACGGTGCCCGCGTGCAGCGCGATCGTCCCCTCGGTGACGTCCTCGCCGATCCGGCGGATGTGGTTGCCGACAGAAGCCGCGCGGGAGATCCGGACTTCCGACGTGCCGCGGTCGGTGTCCTCGACCATCACGATCGCGTCCGCGCTCGGCGGCAGCGGCGCGCCGGTCATGATCCGCTGAGCGGTACCCGATTCGAGCGGTTTGACGTCGACCCGGCCGGCCGGGATGTCGTCGGCCACGGGGAGCGTCACCGGCACCTCGGCGACGTCCGCGGCGCGCACGGCATACCCGTCCATCGCCGAGTTGTCGAACGGCGGCAGCGCCACCCCGGCGAGCACGTCGCGGGCGAGGACGAGCCCGGCCGCATCGGCGACGGGAACAGTACGAACGGGCGCGCGGCCGAGCAGTTCGGTCACGGTCTCGCGGTAGGCGTCGACGGAGATCACGCGGACCATCCTCCCTCTTGCTGCCCGTCGTGCAACACTCTCCCGGCACAAGCCGGGGAGTACGGGGAGAGTTCTGATGCAGTTTCGGGTCCGCAACCAGCACGGGCGCGCCGCGCTCGCGACGCCCCGCTGACATGCGCGTCCACACCAGGCACACGCCGGGGTTCGGCGTCGCCCGCGTGCTGCTCGCCCCCGGCGAAGCCGTGCAGGCCGCCGCGGAATCGTTGCTGGCCAGCAGCTTCAACGTCGCCGAGACGAACCAGAACCGAGGGCGCAAGGGCGGCCGTTCGGTGTTCACCGCGCCGCAGGAAGGCGGCTGGGTCGACCTGGCCCCGCTCGGTCCCGGCGACGTCTATCCGCTCGAATTGACCGGTTCCACCGGCTGGTCGGTGCACCGCGAGGGCGTGCTGGCCCGGCCGAGCACGGTCCGCGTCGACCAGAACTGGGCCCCGCTGCAGCAGTTGTTCGGCGCCGATTCCGGATTTCTCGAGCACTACAGCGGCCGCGGTCCGCTGCTGCTCACCGCACCCGGCCCGGTGGACTCGTTCGACCTCGGCCGCGGCGAGATCGTCACCGTGCGCCCGGACTACCTCCTCGCCTATCCCGACACGGTGCAATGCCGGTTGCGCGCACTCGACCCGAGCGGCCCGCAATCACTGCGCACCGGCGAAGGACTCGTCCTCGATTTCGCCGGACCGGGAACCGTGCTCGTCCAATCGCGCAACCGGCGAGTATCGCAGGCGTAAGGGGATTCTGCCGATTACCCCATTGCCGGGAGCGCTGATTCCGGTAGCGTGAACTCCACTTCGCACGCTGATGGACAGCGGATTTTGGTCCCGAGGGAGGGCGCCGTGGCAGTCGGCACCGTCAAGTGGTTCAACTCGGAAAAGGGCTACGGGTTCATCGAATCCCCCGAAGGTCCGGACGTCTTCGTTCACTATTCGGCCATCCAGGCCGACGGATTCCGCACCCTCGACGAGGGCGACCGGGTGGAGTTCGAAGTCCAGTCCGGCCGCGACGGCCGAAGCCAGGCCGCGGACGTCCGCAAGGTCTAGCGAGGCAGGTCCGCTGACCGGTTGGGCGAACCGCCAGTGGCAGCGGATACCGGCGCGTTAAGCTGCGCTGCGTGACAGGCGACGTGTCGGGGGACCTCACCGGTCGCCAGCTGGGCCACTACCGCATCGACTCGGTGCTCGGCAAGGGCGGCATGAGCGTGACCTACCAGGCCACGGACACGCGGCTCGGCCGCAAGGTGGCGCTGAAGGTCATCGGCGACCACCTGGGAGCCGACGCCGAGTTCCGCGAACGGTTCGTCGACGAGGCCCGCAACACCTCCGCGATCGACCACGCCAACGTCGTCCCGCTGTACGACTTCGGCGAACTCGACGGCATGCTCTACATCGCCATGCGGATGGTCGACGGCGGCGACCTCGCCGGCCTGATGTCCGCGGGCCCGATCAGCCCGTCCCGCGCGCTCAGCCTGCTCGACCAGGTCGCCGACGCCCTCGACACGCTGCACAACCACGGCCTCGTCCACCTCGACGTCAAACCGGCCAACGTCCTCGTCACCAGCCGCGAGACCTCCCGCGAGCACGTCTACGTCGCCGACTTCGGCCTCACCCGCCGCGGAGCCACCGGCCACCGCACCCGCGGCGGCGACTTCCTCGGCTCGCCCACCTACGCCGCCCCGGAACACCTGCGCGGCGAACCGCTCGACGGCCGCACCGACCAGTACGCCCTCACCTGCGTCCTGTTCGCCTGCCTGACCGGCAACCCGCCCTTCCGCGGCGACGTCCCGACCGTCATCAAGGGCCACCTCGGCGGGGAACCGCCGTCGGTGGCGAGCGTGGTCGCGCTCCCGGCCGCCGTCGACGACGTCATCCGCAAGGGCATGGCGAAAAACCCCAACGACCGCTACCCGAACTGCGTCGCGATGATCGCCGCGGCCAGGGTCGCGCTCGGCCCGCTCGCGACGTCGGACACCCCGCCGGGCCCCGCCCGGCCGAACGGACTTCCGGAGGCGGGCATGCAGCAAGGACCTGGCGGCGCGGGCGCACCTGGGCCTGGCGGACCTGGAGCCGGTGGTCCCGGTGGTCCTGGTCCCGCTGCTGGCGGACCCGGTGCCGGTGGACCCGCTGGCCCTGGCGCTGGTCCCGGTGGACCGGGCGCGCAGCCGGGAAGTCCCGGAGCCGCGGGTCAGGGCGCTCCCGGCGTTGGCGCGCCGGGCGGCCAGGGCGTCCCCGGCGCCTGGGGTGCTCCGCAGCCCGGCCAAGGCGGATACCCCGCCCAAGGCGGCTACGGCGGCCCCGCCGGTTACGGCAACCAGCCCGGTTATCCAGCACAGCCCGGCCAGCCCGGCCAGCCGCAGCCCGGCCAGCCGCAGCCCGGCCAGCCGCAGCCCGGCCAGCCGCAGCCCGGCCAGCCGCAGCCCGGCCAGCCGCAGCCCGGCCAGCCGCAGCCCGGCCAGCAGGCTTACCCCGGCCAAGCCCCGGCAGGCCCGCCGCCCGGCTACGGCTACCCGGGCCAGCCCGGCCTGGGCCAGCAAGCACAACAGGGCCCTCCACCCGGCTACGGCGGCTACCCGAACCAGCCCGGCTACCCCGCCCAGCCCAACCAGCAGGGCCATCCGAACCAGGCCTTCGGCGACCCGATGCGGCTGCGTCCGCCGTCCCCGGCGGGCGGCGCGGGCGCGTTCGAAAAGCAGCCCAAGAGCGGCGGCCTGAAGTGGCTGTGGATCGCGCTGGGCGTACTGGTCGCGGCCGGGATCGTCGTCGGCGCGATCTTCCTCTTCGGCGGGGACGACAACGGCAGCGGCGGGACCGCTCCGGCGTCCTCGGCTCCCAACATCCCGGTCGGTCCCGGCGGCTCGAAGTCGGCCGGTCCGTCGTCGCTGCGCCCGCCGCCGTCGTCGATCCACATCCAGCCGAGCCACTGACCCGGCCGACCTGCTGCGGAAGCGCACCGACGCTGACCTGCGCTCCTTGCACTCGACCCCGGAGAGTGCTAAACACGGCATTGGCACTCGACGCCGTCGAGTGCTAGGCGAGCGGTCACCGACCGCCTGCCTGAAGGTCGGGACGGTGAGGCTGACCCACCGGTCAGTCGTCCGTCGCGGGCACCGAGCCTGGCCGAGGACGTGTCCTGCTGCCGCCGCTGGAGACAGCGCGGCGGTGGCGCCCAATACCGGAGGACCACACCGCAATGGCCAAACTGATCGCGTTCGACGAGGACGCCCGCCGCGGTCTTGAGCGCGGCTTGAACACCCTCGCCGAAGCCGTCAAGGTGACCCTCGGCCCGCGGGGCCGGAACGTCGTGCTCGAAAAGAAGTGGGGCGCGCCGACGATCACCAACGACGGTGTCTCCATCGCCAAGGAGATCGAGCTCGAGGACCCGTGGGAGAAGATCGGGGCCGAGCTCGTCAAGGAAGTTGCCAAGAAGACCGACGACGTCGCGGGCGACGGCACCACCACCGCCACCGTGCTCGCCCAGGCGCTCGTGCGCGAGGGCCTGCGCAACGTCGCGGCCGGCGCCGACCCGATCTCGCTCAAGCGGGGCATCGAGGCGGCCGTCGAGGCCATCACCGAGCAGCTGCACAAGGCCGCCGTCCAGATCGAGACCAAGGAGCAGATCGCTGCTACCGCCTCGATCTCGGCCGCTGACCGCACCATCGGCGAGCTGATCGCCGAGGCGCTGGACAAGGTCGGCAAGGAAGGCGTCGTCACCGTCGAGGAGAGCAACACCTTCGGGCTCGAGCTGGAGCTCACCGAGGGCATGCGCTTCGACAAGGGCTACGTGTCCGGTTACTTCGTGACCGACCCGGAGCGCCAGGAAGCCGAGCTGGAGGACCCGTACGTCCTGCTCTTCGGTTCCAAGATCTCCAACGTCAAGGACGTCCTGCCGCTGCTGGAGAAGGTCATCCAGTCCGGCAAGCCGCTCCTGATCATCGCCGAGGACGTCGAGGGCGAAGCCCTGGCGACCCTGGTCGTCAACAAGATCCGCGGCACCTTCAAGTCCGTCGCCGTCAAGGCCCCGGGCTTCGGCGACCGCCGCAAGGCGATCCTGCAGGACATCGCGATCCTGACCGGCGGCCAGGTCATCTCCGAGGACGTCGGCCTCAAGCTGGAGAACGCGGACCTGTCGCTGCTGGGCCGCGCCCGCAAGGCCGTCATCACCCGGGACGAGACCACCATCGTCGAGGGTGCCGGCGACGCGGACCAGATCCAGGGTCGCGTCAACCAGATCCGTGCGGAGATCGAGAACTCCGACTCGGACTACGACCGCGAGAAGCTGCAGGAGCGGCTCGCGAAGCTGGCCGGCGGCGTTGCCGTCATCAAGGCCGGCGCCGCGACCGAGGTCGAGCTGAAGGAGCGCAAGCACCGCATCGAGGACGCGGTGCGCAACGCCAAGGCCGCCGTGGAAGAGGGCATCGTCGCCGGCGGTGGCGTGGCCCTGATCCAGGCTGCCGAGGCCGCTTTCGCGGGCCTGAAGCTGACCGGTGACGAGGCCACTGGCGCGAACATCGTCAAGGTCGCCGTCGAGGCTCCGCTCAAGCAGATCGCGATCAACGCCGGTCTCGAGGGCGGCGTCGTGGCGGAGAAGGTCAAGGGCCTGCCGCAGGGCCACGGCCTGAACGCCGCCACCGGCGAGTACGAGGACCTGCTCGCGGCCGGTGTTCCGGACCCGACGAAGGTCACCCGCTCCGCGCTGCAGAACGCCGCTTCCATCGCGGCGCTGTTCCTGACCACCGAGGCTGTCGTCGCGGACAAGCCGGAGAAGGCTGCTGCCGCTCCGGCCGACCCGTCCGGCGGCATGGGTGGCATGGACTTCTGAGTTCGGCTGCTTTTCCGGCGAAGCCCGGTTCACCCTCGCGGTGGGCCGGGCTTCGCCCGTTCCTGGCTCAGTCTTCGGGAGTCAGGACGGCAGCGGCGGCGTAGACCGGGAGGATCACCCCGGCCGAGAGCACGGCGCCGGCGACCGCGGCGATGCGCACCATCGACGGGTCGACGTTGAGGTAGTTGGCCCATCCGCCGCACACGCCGGTGAGCATGCGGTCGGAGCGGCTGCGGAAGATCTTCTTGGCCGGTGCGGCCTGCACGTTGTCCGTCATGCCAGCAATACTCCGCGACCGGCGTGCGCCGCACATCCGGGATCGCCCCGGAGAAAGCCCCGGGGCCGCGACCCTGAAGTCTCCCTTACCCGCTGATCTTCCGGACCCGCTCGAACCGGTCCAGCCACGCCGCTGCCACCTCGGGCGACGCGGCGAATTCGGCATAGGCGTCGGGTTCCGGGGCCTGCCGCGGCACCGGCAGATAACCGTCCACAGGGGACAGCGTGGTGGTGCAGACATCCCCGCGCAGCAACGACATCGTGCCGAGCCCGCAGGCGAAGTCCAGCTCCGGCAACGCGCCGGCGAGCGCGAGACCGGCGGCCAGCCCGACACTCGTCTCCACGGCTGACGAGACCACACACGGCAGCCCGCACGCCTCCGCGACCTCCAGCGCACGCCGCACTCCGCCGAGCGGGGCGACCTTGAGCACGGCGATGTCGGCAGCTCCGGCGACGGCGACCTTCAGCGGATCTTCCGCGCGGCGGATCGATTCGTCGGCCGCGATCCGCACCGACACCCGACGGCGAACGGCGGCCAGGTCGTCGATCGTGGGGCACGGTTGCTCGGCATACTCCAGTCCACCGGCCGCGCGGTCGAGTTCGCTGAGCGCGTGCACGGCGGTGTCGACGTCCCACGCCGTGTTGGCGTCGACCCGGATCGCACCGGACGGGCCCAGCGCGTCGCGGACCGCTTCGATGCGCGCGCAGTCCTCGGCCAGCGTCGCGCGTTTGTCGGCGACCTTGACCTTCGCCGTGCGGCAGCCGGACGCGCGGACCAGTTCGTGTGCACGTTCGGGCGACACGATGGGGACTGTCGTGTTCACCTCAATCCGGTCGCGGACCGGCTCCGGCCAGCCTTCTTCGCTCGCTTCGAGCGCGGCGGCGAGCCACGGAACGCTCTCGGTGTCCGAATAATCCGCGAACGGGCAGAACTCGCCCCAGCCGGCGGCGCCGCGGAGCAACAGTCCTTCACGGACGGTGATATCCCGGAACCGGGTGTGCAGCGGGAGCGCGTAAACCTGCATGACTGCCGATCATGCCATCGCCGCGGCGACGGGAACCGAGGTGCCGCGGAGGCCGTCTGAACGCCACAATGGAACGTGTGGACGGCCTCGACTTCCGGGTGCTCGGCCCGGCCGAGGTGCTGGCCGGGGACCAGGTGGTGCCGCTGGGCGGCAGCCGCCCGCTGATCGTGCTCGCCGGACTGCTGCTGCGGGCCAACCGGCTCGTTTCGGTCGACGTGCTCGGCCACTGGCTGTGGGGCGACGACCAGCGCCGGTCCAAGGGTGCGCTGCAGACGTATGTGCTGCGGCTGCGCCGGGCGCTCGGCGACGGCGCGGCGATCCGAACCGAACGCGGCGGCTATCGGTTGGAAGTCGACGAGAACGCGGTGGACCTGGGTCGATTCCGCCAGTTCGCGGCACGGGGCCGCAGCGCGGCGGAACGAGGCGAACACCGCCGGGCGGCGGGCTATTTCGAGGACGCGCTCGGGCAATGGCGCGGTTCGGCGCTGCAGAACGTGGAGTCGGACGCGCTGCACCGGGACGAGGTCGGGCAGCTCGCCGAGGAGCGCACGCGGGTCCGCGAGCAGTGGGCCGAGACGCTGCTGACGGTCGGCGAGTACGACACTGTCGTGCCCGAACTGGAGCGGCTGACGCGTGAACATCCGCTGCGGGAACGACCGCACGAGCAGCTGATGTACGCGCTGCTCCGCTCCGGACGGCAGGCCGAGGCGCTGGAGGTGCACCGGCGGATCAGCGGACTGCTCGCCGAGGAACTGGGATTGGACCCTGGTGCCGGACTGCAGCGCGCACACCGGCTCGTATTGGGCGGCGACGAAGGCGCGCGCTTCCGGACTCCGCTGGAACCCCATATACCGCACCAGCTTCCGGCCGATCTGGGTGCCTTCGCCGGTCGAGCCGCGGACCTGAAAGCCTTGCGCGCATTACTGCCGGAGGCTCTCGACGACGGCACCTCCACGCCGATCGCCTCGGTGGAAGGCATGGGCGGACAAGGAAAAACGACCCTGTCCGTCCACTTCGCACACCAGATCGCCGACCGTTTCACCGGCGGGCAAGTATTCCTGGACCTCCGTGGCTACGGTCCAGGCGCACCGGTGTCGCCGATCGCCGCGCTGGAGACAATGCTCCTCGCGCTGGGCGTGCCCGCCGACCGCATCCCGTCCGGTTTGGACGAACGCGCGGCTACCTGGCGCACGTACACCACCGGTCGGCGGCTGCTTATCGTGCTGGACAACGCAAATAGCACCGAACAAGTGCGTTATCTGTTGCCAGGGCCTGGGTGTCTGGTCGTGGTGACGAGCCGCTGGCAGCTGCGCGGACTCGTCGCGACGCATGGCGCCCGGCGAATCGCTTTGTCCGAACTGGACAGTGAAGAGGCGGTGGAACTGCTGGCGTCAGCCATCGGCGTCGAACGAGTGCACGAGGACCCCATCGCGGCTGGCAAGTTCGTGCAGTACTGCGGCGGACTCCCGCTGGCGATCCGAATCCTCGCGGTACGCGCCGCGCAGTTCCCGCGACTGCCGCTGGACGAGTTCGTGGCAGCACTTCCCTCGGACGCCGGCCGGTTGAGCACCTTCGACCTCGGCGACGGTGACGAAACCAATATCCGCACAGTTTTCTCCTATTCCTACCGGGTTTTGTGCCCAGCAGCGGCGCGGTTGCTGCGGTTGCTGGCGCTGTCGGTCGGTCCTGATTTATCGCTGGGCATGGCAGTCGCGCTCAACGGACGGTCCGAAAAGGAGACTCGTAGCGCTCTCGACACGCTCGTTTCGACGCACTTGCTCACCCAGCCGAAACCGGGCCGGTACCAGTTCCACGACCTGATTCGCGCCTACGCGACTGAGCTGTCGGAGCAGGAAGACGACGCCGCCGAGCGCACCGCGGCCAGCGCGCGCCTGCTCGACTGGTGCATCGCGTCGGCGAGGAACGCGGGTTTGGCGATGCGCCCGCACCAGCTGATGGACGAGATCGGCCCGATCCCGCCTGCCGGAGAGCTCGAGTTTTCCGACTACCATCGAGCGCTGGCGTGGTTCATCGAGGAACACGGGAACCTGCTCTCGGTGATCCAATGGTCTTTCCGGATCGGGCGATACGCGCAATGCTGGCGTTTGGCGTGGTCGCTGTTCACCTACTTCGCCGGCCGCGCCCGCGTCGACGAATGGCGGTACGTCTTCGAGATCGGCCTGCGAGCGGCACGCAATTCCGGCGAGCGACACGGCGAAGCGGCGATCCTCAATGGACTCGGGGTGATCGAAGGAGTAGCCCGGAATTACGTGCTGGCGCGCGAATATCTGGAGCAAGCTCTAGCCGTGCAACTGGAACTGGGCTCGCTGCCGGGTGAGGCGCGGGCGCGCTACAACCTCGCGATGACCGCGCAGGGCGTCGAGGATTTCCCGGAGGCTTACCGGCACGGCCTGCGGTCACTGGAGATCACGCGGGAACTGGGATTCACCTCGGTGGAGGCGAACGTGTTGCGCGCTCTCGGCGACCTGTGCGCGATGATGGGCGACTACCCGCAGGCCCTGTCGCTCGCGGACGAGGCACTGGCCCTGGTCCCGCCGGACGATTTGCCGCAGGGCCGTTTTTCGTTGGCCGCGAGGGCCCGCGCCCTGCTCGGCTTGGGACGGCATGTGGAAGGAATCGAGTGCCTGTCCGAGGCAGTCGACATGTTCTTCGCGATGGACGAGGAGTATGAGGCCGCGGACGTGCTGTCGGAACTGGGCGCCGCACACCTGCGCTACGGCCGCACCGCCGCGGCCCGGGACTGCTGGCTCCGCGCGGTCCGGTTGCTGACCCGATTGGACCACCCGGACGCGGACCGGGTGCGGGCGCAGTTGGCTGGGTTGGTGCGGGGGTAGCTTTTCGCCGCGATGCCGCGATGCCGCGATGCCGCGATGCCGCGATGCCGCGATGCCGCGATGCCGCGATGCCGCGATGCCGCGATGCCGCGATGGATGGCTGGTTGCGCGTGGTTCGGTTGCTGACGCGGCTGGACCATCCCGGTTCGGACCAGGCGTGTCCGCGATGGGGATCGGTGCGAGGGCCAGTTCGGCCGCATCGCCCCGCGGCGTGATCGGGTGGGGTTGGCTGGTTGCCGTGGCGTGGGGGTGCGGGGCCGCACGGTTCGACGTGTAGTGCTCTGATGGGGCCGGATGCGAGCGCAGTCGGTTGGCTTGCAACGGACGAGGTCCGGTTGTCCTGCGTGCGGCACGAGATTGGTTGGACCACTCCGGGCGAGGCGCGGTTGGCTGGCGCGTGGCCGATCCGGCCGTTCGGCGGAACGCTCGCGGCTGGTCGCCTGAGGGCAGCCGGGCGCGGTGGTCCGCGTGCCGACCCCCAGCGGCAGCACGTAGACCACCGGCGGCCCGTATCACCACCCAACCGAAGTGCGCTCACTGTCCGCTCACTGTGCCGGGTCGGTTTCGGCGGGGAGGCCGAGCAGCCGGGTGAGCGTGACAGCGTTGCGCGGGGCCGCGACTTTGCTGTCGTTGTCGAAGTAGACATGCACGTCGCGGCGGCCGCCGTCGTGCCATTCGGTGATCTTCGCGGCCCAGGCGCGCAGGGCTGAATCGGAGTAATCGCTGGTGTAGAGCTCTTCCGAACCGTGCAACCGGACGTAACTGAAGTCAGTGGTCTGGTCCTCCTGATACGGCCACGGCGCGGCGGCGTCGGAGGTCACCAGCGCTACCCGGTGTTTCTTGAGCAACTCCAGCGCTTCGGGCGTGGTGAAGCTCGGGTGGCGCACTTCGAGCGCGTGCCGCACTGGCCGGTCGGGTCCCGGCTTCAGGAACGGCGAGGACTTGAGTTTGTCGTCGTGCTTCTTCGCGAGCTTGGCTGCCTCGCCGGTGGTGCGGGGGAGTTGGCCCAGGAACGTCGAGACTCGATCGGGGTCGAAGACCAGGCGCGGCGGGAGCTGCCAGAGAAACGGCCCCAGCTTGTCGGCGAGTGCGAGGACGCCGGACGCGTAGAAGTTGGCAAGCGCGGTTTCGACGTCGCGGAGCTGTTTGAGGTGCGTGATGAACCGGCCGCCCTTGACCGCGAACAGGAATCCGGCGGGAGTTTCGGCGTGCCAGCCGAGGTATCGCTCCGGGCGTTGCAGCGAGTAGAAGGACCCGTTGATTTCGACGGCATTCATCTGGCGGGAGAGGTACTCGAGTTCGCGCCGCTGCGGCAGGCCGGGCGGATAGAACGCGCCACGCCACGGCGGGTAACGCCAGCCGGACGTGCCCACTCGGATCTGGCCGATCTCGCTCACCGCCTTTCGCCGCCGAGGATTCCCTCCGGGACGGTTGCGGTAAACGCGTCCGCGCGGCTGTTTTTGGGACAGCCGGGCTAAGGATCGGGACAGCTGTCCTGGACGGAAGGACGCAGGTCTCATGGCGCGGACTCCGTTGCCTGCTCGTCGGGACGGGGCGCGGAGGGGACGGTGAGAGGCGAAGGGGAGGACACGGAATGGGACCGACGCGGCCGGTGGCAGCCATATCGACGACGGCACCGAGGGGAACGGCGGCGTCGGAGTAGTCGGAGTCCCGACGCGAGCAGTGGTGGCGGAGTGACCTGGGTCGGCGGAGCGGGCGGTGGCACCAATGCCGCCGGCGGCACCGAGGACGGGCAGAGGTGCCGGAGCACGCAGGGGCACTGATGTGGGCGGTGGCACCACCGCCGATGGGGAGGGCGTGTCGAAGCGGGCAGCGGTGCCGGAGTGTGCGGCGGCAGCGAAGTCGAGGGTCGTACCGAGGGAGCACGGCGGCGCCAACGCCGACAGTCGCGCAGAGGGGATTGCGGCACCGGAGCGGGAGGTGGCACCAGAGCCGACGTTGTTGCCACCGCCAACAACACTGACACCGACGCGTGCGGTGGTGCCGGTGTCGTTGGCGGTGGCACAGAGACGGGTGGCACCAATGGCGACAGCGGTGCTGAGGCGGGCGGTGGTGCGGGAGCGGGCGGTAGTGCTGAGGCGGGCGGTGGTGCCGAGGCGGGTGGCGATGCGGGAGCGGGCGGTGGTGCTGAGGCGGGGGGCGACGCCGGAGTGTGCGGTGGTGCGGCAGCGGGTGGCGGTGCTGGCGATGCCGGAGTGTGCGGTGGTGCGGGAGCGGGTGGCGGTGCTGAGGCGGGTGGCGATGCGGGAGCGGGCGGTGGTGCTGAGGCGGGCGCGACGCCGGAGTGTGCGGTGATGCGGGAGCGGGCGGTGATGCCGAGGCGAGTGGCGATGCCGGAGCAGCGCGAGGTGGCCGGAGCGCGGCGAGCGGTGGTCACCTCGCTCGGCGGGCCAGCCGTGCCGCCTTGCTGGCCCGCCGAACGGGCTGAGCTTGCCTGCTTCCCGCGCATCCCCGCATCTGGCAGGCTCGCCGGACCTGAGGTTCCTGCGGGCCACCCTCGTGCGACGGGCCTGTCCGGCCGTCCGCGCATCGCTCACTTCCTCAGGCCCACGAGAACCTCCATCGGCGTGACTGCACCAAGGACGTCGCGTACTCCCGCAAGTTCCCTGGCTGCGTGAGGTACGTGGGGAGGCTGAAAGCCCGGTGCTCGGCTGCCACCGTGAGCGCCCTGGCGTGGGTGCGGGGTGGGGCGGAAACCGAGAGCTCCAGCGAGTCGAAGCCCAGCGTCACCAGGGTCGCGCCGAAGCGGTCTTCCCAGCTGCGCAGGACTGCTGACAGCTCCGCGACCTGGTCTGTCGACTTGATCATTCCCGTCCAGCCGATGAGAGCCGGGACGTCAGCCGGACGGTCGGCTTGGACCAGGCCCAGCCGGTGTGGGGTTCGGGCGGCAAGGATCGAGCCGGTGTTGCCTGCTTCGGCCAGCGGATCCGAGCGGCGGTGCGAGCGTTTCGCCAATCCGGGGAAGCGGGTGCCGAACGGGCGCAGGCAGGCTCCGTCGCAGCAGGAACCGTCCCACCAGCGGGACAGTACTTCGGCGGGGTCGGCGTTGGCGACGCGGTGGCCTGCGGGAGCTAGCCGGCCGCGGTCGTCCAGCCAGTCTTCGCCGCGGGCGGTGAAGCGCTGGTCGGGCGGGATGAGCACGGGCCACAATCCCGAGCGCTCGAACTCCGCGACGCAGCTCAGGTACCGCTGCGGGCGCGTGAGCGGTTCCTCCGACACCCAGATCCGCCCGTGCCAGCGCCCTGGCGGCAAGGTCTGGACCGGCGGTGCCCCGACGCCGGGGCGGAACGGTGCGATCGTCATGAGCTTCCCCTCGAACTGGTGTTCGGTGCCTGCATATCGAACAGTAGTTCGAACCACCGACAATTTCCAGGGCAACGCTCGCTCATCCGTTCGAGTGAACCTAGGGAAAGCCCAGGTCGAGGGGCGGAAAGAGTCAGTGCCGGGAGACGCGGCGCACCCGGACCGCGACGAACAGGCCGATGGCGATGGCCACCGCGGCGAGTACGACGTACTGGAAGACCGACGCGTACCGGTCCACCAGCGACCAGCTCTCCCCGAGCAGGTAACCGGCTACGACGAAGGCGGTGTTCCACAGCAGGCTGCCTGCCGTCGTCAGCAGCAGGAACCGGGCGAACGGCATCCGCTCGACGCCCGCCGGCAGGGAGATCAGGCTGCGGAAGATCGGCACCATTCGGCCGAGGAACACCGCCTTGCCGCCGTGGCGGGCGAACCACGCCTCGGTGCGGTCGAAGTCGGCGGCGTCCATCAGGGGCAGGCGGCTGAGCAGTGCGCGGCATCGGTCGCGGCCGAGCAAGGCGCCTAGCCAATAGACGATCACGGCGCCGGCGAGGGAGCCGAGGGTCGTCCAGAAGAGGGCGCCGACCAGGCTGAAGGTGCCGCGGCTCGCGGAGAAACCGGCTAGCGGGAGGACGAGTTCGCTCGGGATCGGCGGGAACAGGTTGTCCAGGCCGACGACGATCGCGGCGCCGATGCCGCCTAGCGAGTCCATCAGTCCGACGGCCCATCCGGCCAGTCCGGTGAGGGGTTCGGCGGGGGTGGCGAGCAAGAGGTTCACGAGGGGTCCTTTCGCGATGGAAGGCAACGTCGTCGAAGGTAGGAAGCCAAGGCGCGCAACACATTGCGGGCGGCCACCCGGAGAAATGCGGAAAACCGCAGTACTCCGCCCCCACCGAGCTGGCTAGCCTGATCAACGTGAACAGACCGCGAGTGCTGCGCCGGACGGCGGGCGTCGGCCTAGGCGCGCTGACGGCGCTCATCGAGGTGCCGTACCTGTTGCTCGCCGCACCCCTCCTAGCCATCCCCGCAGCACGACCGCGGGTGTTCCGCGGCGCACGAAGGCTCGCCGAAATAGAACGTGCCCGCGTGCAGCGTTTCCTCGACGCCGGCAACGGCGACGATTACGACGGCCGCCGCGCCCTGCAGTACCTCGTCCCGCGCGGCCTGACCGGGCTGCTCGCGCTGGGAGTCTGGGTGTGCATCGGCGCGGGTATAGCGGCTGGGGTGTTCTACTTCGCCCAACTGGTCACCGGACGAGCTCCCGGCGGAGCGGGCGACGGGACTCTCCTCGACTGGCTCCCGGTGCTGGCTCTCGGCGCGATCGCGGTATTCCTTTGTGGACAGGGCCTGATCGGCGTAGCCGCACTCGACCGAAAGCTGGCGAGGCGGTTTTTCGGGCCGAGCAGTCAGGAACTGTTGCGGCGCAGGGTGTCCGAGCTGGCGACCACGCGGAGTGAAGTGGTCGAGGCGGTCAACGGCGAGCGTCGCCGGATCGAGCGGGATTTGCATGACGGCGTGCAGCAAAGGCTGGTCGCGCTAGGCGTACTGCTCGGTCGGGCGCGTCGGACGCATGACGCCGACCGGGCGGCTGAGCTGGTCCGCCAGGCGCACGAGGAGTCGCAGGAAGCGTTGCGCGAGTTGCGAGAGGTGAGCTGGCGCGTGTACCCGATCGCGCTCGACGAAAGCGGTCTCGAGGCCGCGCTGGAGTCTCTGGCCGAGCGCGCCACGATCCCGGTCGACCTCCGTTACGCAATCGACGAGCCCTCGCCGGAGTTGGCGACGGTGGTCTACTTCGTGGCGTCCGAGTCGGTCACGAATGCGGCCAAACATGCCAACGCCAACAAGGTCACGATCGACGTCCGCCGGGGAAAGACCAAGCTCGAAGCAGAGATCACGGATGATGGCTGTGGTGGAGCGAGCGTCGGTGCGAGTGGCGGATTGTCTGGGCTGGCGAGGCGAGTGGCGGCGATGGATGGCGAGTTCTCCGTACAGAGCCCCGAAAACGGGCCGACCACAGTGCGGGTGGCGCTGCCGTGCGAGTGATTCTGGCCGAGGACGCGACATTGCTCAGGGAAGGTCTCGTGCGGCTGCTGGCGGAGGAAGGCCACGAAGTGGTCGCCGCGGTCGGCGATGGCGAGAAGCTTCTCGAAGCGACGGCGGAACACCAACCCGACGTGGTCGTCACCGACGTTCGCATGCCGCCGACTCATACCGACGAAGGGTTGCGTGCGGCGCTGGAAATCCGCGAACGCTGGCCGGACACGGGGGTGCTCGTGTTGTCGCAATATGTCGAGAAACGCTACGCGGCCAAGCTGATCGGCGGTGACGGCGGCCGCATCGGCTATCTGCTCAAGGATCGCGTCGCGCAGGTCGGCGACTTTCTCGACGCGCTGGACCGGGTCGGGGCCGGTGGCGCGGCCTTCGATCCGGAGGTGGTGCGCAGGCTCGTCGCCCGCACCTCGCACGAGGACGCGCTCGCGCGGCTGACCCCGCGCGAGCGCGACGTGCTGGAGAAAATGGCGCAGGGCCACACGAACGCGAGCATCGCCACGCTGCTGTACATCTCGCAGAGTGCCGTGGAGAAGCACGCGAACGCGATCTTCGACAAGCTCGACCTGCCGCAGGCGAAGGGCTACAGCCGCCGCGTGCTGGCCGTTCTCCGTTACCTCGGTTCGTGATTCACAGCGGTCGACGCAGGTCCTCCGCGTCGACGATGTGGTACGCGTAGCCCTGTTCGGCCAGGAACCGCTGCCGGTGCGCGGCGTACTCCGTGTCCACTGTGTCCCGCGAGACGATCGAGTAGAAGTGCGCCTGCCGTCCGTCGCCCTTCGGACGCAGCAGGCGGCCGAGGCGTTGCGCTTCCTCCTGCCGCGAACCGAACGTGCCCGACACCTGGATCGCCACTGACGCTTCCGGCAGGTCGATCGAGAAGTTCGCTACCTTCGACACCACCAGCGTGCGCAGCTCGCCGCGGCGGAACTTGTCGAACAGTTCCTCGCGCTCCTTGTTCTTCGTCGCGCCCTGGATGACCGGGGCCTCCAGTTCCGCGCCCAGCATCTCCAGCTGGTCGAGGTACGCGCCGATCACCAGGGTCGGCTCGCCGACGTGCTTGTCCACAATGGACCGGATCACCGGGATCTTCGTCATCGCGGTGGCGGCGAGCTTGTACCGTTCGTCGGAGTCCGCGGTGGCGTACTGCAGGCGCTCGTTCTCTGTCAGCGTCACGCGCACTTCGGTGCATTCCGCCGGCGCGATCCAGCCCTGCGCCTCGATGTCGCGCCACGGCACGTCGTACCGCTTCGGGCCGATCAGCGAGAACACGTCGCCTTCGCGGCCGTCCTCGCGCACCAGCGTGGCGGTCAGGCCGAGCCGCCGCCGCGACTGCAGGTCCGCGGTCATCCGGAACACCGGCGCGGGCAGCAGGTGCACCTCGTCGTAGACGACCAGGCCCCAGTCGCGCGAATCGAACAGCTCCAGATGCCGGTACTCGCCCTTGGTCTTGCGCGTGACCACCTGATACGTCGCGATCGTGACCGGCCGGATCTCCTTCTTCTCCCCGGAGTACTCGCCGATCTCGTCCTCGGTGAGCGACGTGCGCGCGACCAGTTCGCGCTTCCACTGCCGCCCGGCGACGGTGTTGGTGACCAGGATCAGCGTGGTCGCCTTGGCGTGCGCCATCGCGGCCGCGCCGACCAGCGTCTTGCCCGCGCCGCACGGCAGCACGACGACGCCGGAACCGCCCGCCCAGAACGCTTCCGCCGCCTTCCGCTGGTAGTCGCGCAGGCGCCAGTCGTCCTCGGCGAGATCGATCGGGTGCGCTTCGCCGTCCACGTACCCGGCGAGGTCCTCGGCGGGCCAGCCGACCTTCAGCAGCGCCTGCTTGAGCCGCCCGCGTTCGGACGGGTGCACGATCACCGTGTCGTCGTCGATCCGCGAGCCCAGCATCGGGCTGATCTTCTTGTTGCGCGAGACCTCTTCCAGCACCGCGCGGTCGGTCGTGGTCATGACCAGGCCGTGCGCCGGGTGGTTGGCGATCTGCAGCCGCCCGAACCGGCCCATCACGTCGACGACGTCGATCAAGAGCGGCTGCGGCACCGGGAAGCGCGAATACGTGGTGAGCGCGTCCACCACCTGTTCCGCGTCGTGCCCGGCCGCGCGCGCGTTCCACAACGCGAGCGGCGTGATCCGGTAGGTGTGCACGTGTTCGGGCGCTCGTTCCAGTTCGGCGAACGGCGCGATCGCGATCCGCGCGTCGTCGGCACGCGGATTGTCGACCTCGAGCAGCACGGTTTTGTCGGACTGGACGATCAGGGGGCCATCAGTCACCTCTCCTTTATACGTTCCCTCCCGGCCCGCGGCCCGGGGATGCCAAGATGGCGGGACGAAGCCGCGGGAGGGGACCCAGTGACCACACCACCGTTCGGCGTGCCGCCGGCCGCGAACCCGTACCAGCCGCTTCCGCGGCAGCCGGTGCCGGGCGGCCCGAAACGGGTGTCGGGCAAGCAGAAGGCGCTCTTCGCCGCGCTCGTCGTCGTGGCGCTCGGGCTCGGCACGCTCGGCGCGTTCGGGTTCGCCGCGGTCGCGCGCTCGGCCGGACCGCCGGTCGCGGGCAGTTGTCTCTACCTCACGTCGCTGGGCTCGGAGACGCAGACCTACACCGGAGCGGACTGCTCCGACCAGGCCGCCACCTACCGCGTCGACACCGTCGCCAAAGGCCGGTCTTCCTGCCGCGGCGAGGACTATGTGCCGTTCGAGCTGTACTCGTCGGCGCGCAGCACCACCAGCAGGCCGACCCAGACGCTGTGCCTCGCGTTGAACGTCGTGTCCGGCGAGTGCGTGCGTGACGTTTCGGACGAGTCGAAGGTCGGCAAGGTCGCTTGTGACGACCCCAATGCGGAGGCGCGCGCGGTCGTGCACGACGGTACGAAGTCGGCGTCGAGCTGCGGCGAGAAGGACCTGTCGCTGGTCTACGCCGGGCCGCCGGTGCGCACGATCTGCCTGCAGCCGACCGGGGCGAGCATCTGAGGGCTACAAGGCGTTGGGGAGCATCGCCGCCACGTCGAGGCGGTTGGCGAGCTGCCCGGAGCTGTGCATGAGGTCGGCCACCCGCTGAAGCCGGGTCGCCGACAGCGTGGTCGGGTAGCTGCCGAGCGAGATCAGCGCGGCGGTGGTCTGGTCGATGGCGGAGAACGACGGCAGCGCGTCGCGCACCTTCGCCGAGTCGGACGCGGCTAGCTGGGCCTGGGTGAGGACGTTCCGGAACGCCGTCAGCGTGCGCGGGTTGGCGGCGGCGAACTGGCCGGTCGCGGCGTAGCCCGACGCCGGGAAGTCGAGGGTCGCGCCGGTCGAGCCGTCGGCGAGGACCCGCGCGCCGAGTTCCTTCTCCGCGCGGGTGATGTACGGCTCGACCATCAGCGCCGCGTCCGCGTCGCCGGACTGCAGCGCGGCGGGCATCTGCCCGAACGGCCGGGGCACGAATTCGATCTTCGATTTGTCGACGCCCGCCGTGCCGAGGACTGCCCGCGCGGTGAGCGCGCCGATGTCGTCAGGGGAGTCCACCGCGATCTTCGGCGACTTCTTCGCGGTCGGTTCGGTGTAGTCGGAATCGGGCAGCGTGACGAGCGCGATAGTCGTGCGGCCGAAGGTGTACGCCTCGCCCTGCAATTGCAGCGCGGTGCCGGACCCGGCGGCGCGGAACAGCGACACGTCGCTGCCGAACGTCACATCGACCTGTCCGGACTTCAGTTTTTCCACGCCGTCGCTGTCGCCGAGTTCCACCAGTTGGACATTCAGCCCGGCCTGGCGGAACTTTCCCGCGGCGACGGCGATCCGCAGCGGGGCGGTGTCGATGGGGCTCGCGACGCCGACCCGCAGCGTCGCGCGTTCCGGCGGTTGAGCTTGTCCGGCGTCACTGGATCCGAACACGGAGCAGCCGCTGAGTGCGAACAACGTCGCCACCAGCGCAAACCTCAGACCGGTCGCTTTCACTCGCCATCCCCTGCCGGGAGAATCTCTGCCTCGTGCTGGATCGTATGGGCCGCTGCCCATACGATCGCCCGCAGGGCTGTGCCCCCGCCAGGGTGGCTTCCCGATCTTTTCGCCGGGAACTACCAAGCGGTAGTTTCCGGCCGGAGCCCGATGACGTCCGTGGGCAGAGGTTCCCGCGGTGGAAAAGGAAGCACAGGTGACCCGTCGCGACGACCGTCCCCGTTCGGGTGACGCGACGGATCCGGCTGCCTCGCGCCCGGTCGGCGGCCGGTGGCGGCTGCGGAACTGGCGGCTGCGCACCAAGCTCTTCGTCGTCCTGCTGATCCCGGCGCTCGCCGTGGTCGTGCTGGTCGGCCTCCGGGTCAACAGCGACCTGCGCGACGCCCGCCAGCTCGCCGAGTTCGCCGCCCGTTGCCGGGTCGACTCGACGGTCGCCGAGGTCGTGCACCAGCTGCAGCGGGAACGCGACGTCACGGTGCGGTTCGTCGCGGGCGACCGCAAGGGGCCCACCGACGTCCTCGTCGGCCAGCGCACCCGGGTCGACCTGGCGATCGGCGCGTTCGAGCGGTCGCTCGCCGACAGCAAAACGCGGCTCGACGAATCGGCGGCGGGCGATCTGCAGCAGAGCGACGACCGGCTGCGGGTGCTGGGCGGCCTCCGGTATTCGGCCGAGCACTCCGCGTATCCGGCGGACGCGGTGCTCCGCTCCTACAGCGAGCTGATCTCGGGGTTGCTCGACATCAGCGACACCGCCGCGGCCGACGTCACCGAACCCGACCTGGCGCGGCTGCGGCTGGCCGGGAACGCGCTCGCGCGGATCAAGGACCAGATGTCGGTCAAGCGCGCGATCATGTCCGAGGCGATCGCGCAGGGCACGCTCAACAGGGACCGGACGCGTGCGCTGCTCGGCGCGGAGGCCGAACTGGCCGCCGCGCGCAGCGACTACCGCACCTTCGCGACTCCGGATGAACAGCGGATGTACTCGGACACGGTGATCGGCATCGTCGTCGACATCGGCAACGACATGGTCGAGTCGGCGCTCACGCGGACCGAGAACAACCAGCCGCTCTCTGGTCTGGACGCCGACCAGTGGGACACCGCGTCGACGTACACGGTCAATCTCGCCCATCAGGTGCAGCAAGCGCTGCTCGTCCAGCTCCAGGACAAAACGGACGCACGGGCCGCCAGCGCCCGCGCGTCGACGATCTGGGACGGCGGAATCGTCATCGGTGTCCTGCTGGTCGCCGGTGTGCTGTCGGTGGTGATCGCGCGCTCGCTGCTGCGGCCGCTGCGGATCCTGCGCCGTACCGCGCTGGAGGTCGCCGACCATCGGCTGCCCGAGGCCGTGCAGCGGCTGCTCACCGAGCCCGATCCGGCTCCGGAGAACCTGCGGCACCGGGCGGCGGTCGCGCCGGTGCCGATCTTCACCCGCGAGGAGGTCGGACAGGTCGCGCGCGCGTTCGACGCGGTGCACGGCGAGGCGGTCCGGCTGGCCGCCGAGCAGGCGATGCTGCGCGAGAACGTCAACGCGATGTTCGTCAACCTGTCGCAGCGCAGCCAGGACCTGGTGGAGCGGCAGCTGTCCGTGCTCGACCGGATGGAGGCGGGCGAACAGGACCCGGAGACCCTCGGCGGGCTGTTCGAACTCGACCACCTCGCCACCCGGATGCGGCGCAACAGCGAGAACCTGCTGGTGCTGTCCGGCACCGACCTGGTGCGCGAGGACACCGGACCGGTGGTCGCCGACGAGATCATCGGGGCCGCACTGTCCGAAGTGGAGGATTACCAGCGGATCGAGATCGGTCCGGCCCCCGCGCTCGCGGTGCGCGGCGACGCGGTCAACGACCTGGTGCACGTGGTGTCCGAGCTGCTGGAGAACGCCACCCGGTACTCCGGGCCGCAGGCGGCGGTCACCGTCGAGAGCGCGCGGACGCCGGAGGGGGCGTGGCGGATCGAGATCACCGACCGCGGCGCGGGCATGCCGCAGGCGGAGATCGACCGCACCAACGCGCGGCTGGCGCATCCGCCGGAGGTCGACGTCGAGGTGTCGCGCCGGATGGGCCTGTTCGTGGTCGCGACGTTGGCCGAACGGCACGCCATCGCGGTGAAGCTGAGTCCGGCCGAGGGACGCGGGCTCACCGCGACGGCCGTCGTCCCGGCGGCGTTGATCACCGAGGCCCCGCCGCTGCCGCAGCCGCCCGCGCCGGTCGAACCGGAACCCGCGCCGGAACCGGAGCTGCTGGCCCCGCTCGCGCCGCTGGCCCCGGCCGAGGAGCCAGCGGAGCCCGTGGAACTGGTCGCGCCGACCCTCGACGACGCCGGTCCGCTGCGGCGGGCGCCGGTGGTCGAGGAAGCGCCGTCGTGGCCGGGGCCGGCGTCGCGGTCGCATTTGGAGATCGACGCGCCGACGGACCGGATGCCTGCCTACCGCGACGTGCTTTCGCGCTGGTTCGACCTCTCCGCCCCGGTCGAGGAACCAGTGGCGCCGGAGCCGCGCGTCGTCGCGCCGATGCCCGAGGTGCCCGCGTTCGAGCCGGACTACCAGGCAGCCGAGCCGAGGCACGCCTACGAAACGCCGCCGGAGTTCCCGACCGACGACCCGGACGAGGCGGCTCCCGAGTGGCCGGCGCCGGAGCCCGCGGAGCAACCGGAGTGGCCGTCGCCTGAGCACCTGGAACAAGAGGACGGGGCCGAGGACACCTGGCCGTTCCTGCGGGTCGCCGACGTGGCGGGCGGCCCCGCCGCGGAGCCGGAGCCGCGGCCGATACTCTCGCTTTCCCCCGACGCGGTGCGCGCCCGGATGACGAGCCTGCAAGGCGGCTTCCGGCGCGGCAGGCACGCCAGGGGGGAAGACACCCCGCCACTGGATCGAAACGGATGAGGCATGAGTTCGAACACCGCCCTGCTGGAAGTGATCGCGCTGGGCGCGCGGGACGCGGAGCGGGCGCAGGAGGGCGGAGCGGACCGGCTCGAACTGGTCTCCGACATGGCCAGCGACGGGCTCACCCCGAGCGAGGCGACAGTGCGCGAGGTGCTCGCGGCCACTGACTTGCCGGTGCGCGTGATGCTGCGCGCGGAGAACACTTTCGACGCGCGCGCGATCGACGAGCTGTGCGCTTCGGCGGCCCGGTTGGTGTCCGCGGGTGCGCAGGAGTTCGTCTTCGGCTTCCTGACCGAGGACGGCGAGGTCGACGCCGAGGCGTGCCGCGCGCTGCTGAAGGAGATCGACGGGCGGCCGTGGACGTTCCACCGCGCCATCGACCGTTCGCGCAATCCGATCGCCGCTTACGACGTGCTGGCTGAGCTCGGCTGCGACACCGTACTGGCGGCGGGCCACGCGAACGGTGTCGCGAGTGGACTGTCCGTGCTGCAGCAGCTGGCGCGGCGGACCGACGGTCCGGCGCTGCTGGTCGGCGGCGGCTTGCGGGCACAGCAGGTGCATTTGCTGCGGGCGGGCGGGGTGCGCGGCTTCCACGTCGGCGGAGCGGTGCGTCCGTCCGGTTGGGACGCTCCGGTCGACGCGGCGGCCGTGCGCGAGTGGGCCGAACTCGTCAAGGGCTGACGCTCCAGTCCATTGCGGAAGGGAACCTCGCCGGGAATTCCAATTCCGGCAAGGTTCCCTTCTTTGCTTGACGAGCACAGTGCGCGTGTGCGCGCAAGCGGTCCGGAATGTCCGGGGCTTCCGTCTTCCGACGTCCGATGGTTTCCGGATTCGGCTGGACATCGCGGCGTCAATCAGTCATAAATCGTGCAAGTGGAAAACAAACCAACCGCGTTAAGGTCAGCCAAAAGTAGGTTTCTTTGTTTCCTGCGGTTTTTTAGGGTCGGTGATACGGGTCGGTACCGCGATTTAGCCGACCTGGTCCCCGCCTCTCGAGAGGAATTCTCATGCGCTTGCGCAAGCTCGTCGCCGCCGCGGTTCCGCTGCCGGCCTTGCTGTGCCTGTCCGTGGCTGGCGTCGCGAACGCCGATCCGCTGGTCGCCCTTTCCGGCAACGCCGCACCGCTCGCCGCCAGCGCGCGGTCCGGCGATATTGCCGCTGAGCAGCAGATTCCCGCCGCACTGTCCCTCAAGCTGCACAACCAGCAGGCATTGGCCCGCTTCCTCGCCGACGTGCAGGACCCGGCTTCGCCGCAGTACCACCGATTCCTCTCTCCGGAGCAATTCACTGCTGCATTCGGCCCAACGCAAGCCGAGGCCGATCAGGCGGTGAATTTCCTCAAGCGCAGCGGTGCGCAGGGTATTGAGGTTTCCGGAAACCGGCAGGCGATCACCTTCTCGGCAACTGCCGGACAGCTGGAATCTGCCTTCCATACGCGTATCGGCAATTACACCGACACGGTCACCGGCCGGAAGTTCTACGCCAACGACTCGGCGCCGGAATTGCCCGCTTCGGTGTCCTCGGTGGTCGATTCGGTCGTCGGCCTCGACAATCACGCGGTCAAGCACCACGCGAAGCCGACGCAGGCGCCGCGCACGGTCAAGCCGGTGACGCCGACCATCCTCAAGACCGCGTACGGCACCAGCGGAATGACCGCCACCGGCGCGGGCGTGAATGTCGGTTTCGTGGAGTTCGACGGCTACAAGAAGTCCGACATCACCGCGTACGACACCAAGTACGGCCTCAAGGCGGGCACGGTCAGCACGGTTTCGGTCAACGGAGCCAACTACGACTCCAGCCCCGGCGACGGCCAGACCGAGGTCGACCTGGACATCGAGGTCGTGCACGCGCTCGCCGCGCCTGCCAACGACTACGTGTACGAGGCCCCGAACTCCAACGCGGGCGAGCTGGCGATGTACCAGAAGATCGCGTCGGACAAGAAGGTCAGCGTCGTCTCGATCTCGTGGGGCTCTTGCGAGGCGGCGGAAGGCTCGGCCGCGGCCAACAGCGTCGACAAGGCGCTCGCGACCGGCACCGCCGAGGGCATCAGCTACTTCGCCGCCGCGGGCGACGACGGCACCACCGACTGCGCCCGCCAGACCGGCAGCAAGTCCCAGGCCGTGGACTTCCCGGCGTCGAGCCCGAACGTCTCCGGCGTCGGCGGCACGCAGCTGACGGTGAATTCGTCGAACGGCTACAGCAGCGAGACGACGTGGAACGACGGTGCTTCCGGCGGAGCGGGCGGCGGCGGCATCTCGACGATCTTCGCCGCGCCGTCGTGGCAGTCCAAGCAGAGCACGACCAAGCGCAAGGTCCCGGACGTCGCCGGTGACGCCGCGCAGGGTTCGGCGTACACGATCATCTCCGGCGGACAGACCGGGAACGTGTGGGGCACGTCGGGCGCCGCGCCGCTGTGGGCGGGCTTCGCCGCGCTGCAGAACGAGGTCCACAAGGGCGGCCTCGGCAACCTGAACGCGAAGTTCTACAGCATCGGCAACGGTTCCTCGTACGGTTTTGGCTTCCACGATGTGACCACCGGAAACAACACCTTCAACGGCACCACCGGCTTCTCCGCCGGAAAGGGCTACGACCAGACGACCGGCTGGGGTTCGTTCAACGGCTCCGGACTGTCCAAACTGATCGGCTGACAACGACTGTCGCGAGCGCCTGTCCCGGTCGCCGGGGCAGGCGCTCGCGCGTGTCTTGTGGACTGAAGCGGCTACGGACAATGGCTGATTGACCAAGATCCGGGACGCTGTTTTGATGGCCGGGTGCAGCCTCTCCTGACGCCTAAGCAGCAGGCCCTCGTCGACCGCGCCGCCAAGCTCGCGGACAGTTTCGCCGAGCGCGCGGCCGAGCACGACCGGGACAACACGTTCCCGCACCAGAACTACGACGATCTGCGGGAGGCGGGCTTCCTCCGGCTGTCGGTTCCCGAGGAACTCGGCGGCTCCGGTGCCGGGCTGCCGGAAATCCTGCCGGTGCTGGAACGGCTGGCGATGGGCGACGGCGCGACCGCGCTGGCGTTCACGATGCACCTGTCGCCGCTGGGACAGTGGGCGAGCGTGTGGCGGCGCACGAAGGCGCCCCGGCTGGAGCAACTGCTGCGCAAGGCGGTGGACGGCGAACTGGTCTGGGCGTCGATCACCAGCGAAACGGGCCTGCGCAACGACATGACGGACGCGAAGACCCGTGCGGTCCGCGTCGAGGGCGGCTTCGAACTGACCGGCCGCAAGAGCTTCGCGACCAACTCGGCGGTCGCCACGCACTGCTCGACCACCGCCCGCTACGAGGACGCCGACGGCGGCCCGCGGCTGCTGCTGTGCCAGATCGCGCTGGACGCGCCGGGCGTCACGATCCACCAGACGTGGAACACCATGGGCATGCGCGGCACCCAGAGCAACGACGTCGAACTGGACAAGGTGTTCGTCGAGGACGCCGCGGTCGTGCACTCGCTGCCAGTGAAACACCTCGACTCGAGGGTGCTGGAAACCGTCTGGGCCTGGGCGATGCCCGCGTTCTCGGCGGTGTACACGGGAATCGCGGCCGGCGCGCTGGACTGGACCGTGCAGACGCTGATCCAGCGCGGCAAGGCGGAAGACCCGGTGCTGCAGGACGTGATCGGCGAATGCCAGATCCTGCTGGAAAGCTCCCGCGCGCTGATCTACCGCCAGGCCGAAGAGGTGACGAGCCGGCGGTTGTTCACCGGGGACATCCAAGACGGCGTGGCCCGCAGCGCGATCGTGAAGTACACGGCGGCGAACAACGCGGTCCAGGTGATGCAGCGGCTGGTCGATGCACTGGGCGGGATGTCCTACACGAAGGCGCTGCCGTTCGAGCGCATGTGGCGCGACGTGCAGGCGAGCACGTTCATGCCGATGGGCAACCTGGCGACCCGGAAACTGGTGGGGGCGAACGTGCTGGGCGTGCGAACGCTGCCGGAGATCGGTCCGGACGAGACCGGACCGGATTCCCGCGCTAAGGGCTGAACGGGTGAACCGGGCCGGAATCGAATGAGTTCTTGCTGCTCAGGGGCTATCTTGACCGCTTCGGTCTTGGTGTCCAGGGGAGGGACAGCGAGTGGCGAAGCCGATTATCCGGACGCGTCCGGACGGGACGAAGTATCCGATCACGCCTAAGAAGGGCGGCGGAGCAAAGGTTTTCGTAGCCGGGGTGGCCATCGTCGCCGCAGTCGGCGGCGGCACGGCGACGGGACTTGGCGGTGCGGCCAGCGTGGGTTCCGGTGCGGCAGAGGCGTTGCCCGGCAACCTCGCGGGCGACGTCGCGGATTCCTTGCCTGGCCGGAGCCTCAAGGCACGGAAAGCGGAGGCCGAGAAGTCCGCGAAGCGGGGCCGTAAGAAAGAGACCTTCAGCCGGTTCAAGCTCAAGCAGCTCAAGGAAGCGATGGAGCGCGAGGGCGACTGCCTGCTGAATTCCACCGGTCGTGTCCGGGAGTACCTCGCACGGCACCGTTGTACCTCGTTGCATCGGAACCTCTTCGCCGTCGGAGACGGACACGGCAACGCGGCGGTGCTTTCCATCGCGCGGGTGGGGTTTCCGAAGAAGAGCGACGCCGAGGGGTGCGAGAAGGTCGAGGAGGTGCAGGGCAGCGGGGACATCAAACCCCTAGGCGCTGCCCTGCTCGGCCTCGACGGCGTGAAATTCTCCGGCCACCACTTCCAGTCCAGAGTGGACGGTCGAGCAATGGTGGTCGCCGAAACAGAAACCGTTGCCGGAAAAGTGGATCCCGGCACCCTTGACGCCCTTGCGGACGTCTCGGTCTGGTTCCCGAAGCTGTGACTACTTCTTCTCCGAAACGACGGCGTCCGAAGCCTCCGAAGCAGCGGCCTCCGCCGCCTCCTGCTCCGCCAGATCGGCCGCCGCCTGCACGGCCGGCCCGTGCAGCAACCGGGCCACTTCGCCGCGCAGCGAAACGAATTCCGCCGATTCCCGCGTCGTGATCTGGTCCCGCTGGGCGGGCAGGTCCACCTTCAGATCCGCCACGATCCGGGCAGGCGACTTCGACAGCACCAGCACCCGGTCGCCCAGGTACACGCTCTCGTCGATGTCGTGCGTCACCAGCAAAACCGTCGTGCTCTGTTCGACCTGCACCCGGCGCAGCAGGTCTTCCAGCTCGAACCGGGTCTGGGCGTCCACCGACGCGAACGGCTCGTCCATCAGCAGCAGCGCGGGGCGGCTCGCCAGCGCGCGGGCGATCGACACCCGCTGCTGCATGCCGCCTGAGAGCTGCCACGGGTACTTGTTCACCGCGGCCGACAGGCCGACCGCCTCGAGCGCTTCGGCGGCCCGGGCACGCCGGGTCGCCTTGTCGAGTTTGCTCCAGCGCAGCGGGAATTCCACGTTCTTCGCGACCGACAGCCACGGGAACAGGGAGCGGCTGTAGTCCTGGAACACCACGGCGAGATCGTCCGGCACCGACGTGACGCGATCGCCGTGCAGGCTCACCGTGCCCGCGGTCGGCGGGATCAGGCCGGCGATCGCGCGCAGCAGGGTGGACTTTCCGCAGCCGGACGGGCCGACGATGCACGCCAGCTGCCCGGTCTCCACCGTGAACGACAGTTCGTTGACCGCGACGTGCGCGGACTCGCCGCTGCCGTAGCGGTGGCTGAGGCCGGAGACCTCGAGCATGGTCGACATAACGGGAAAACCTTCCTAGTTCCGGCCGGGCTGCCAGCCGAGCACCCGGCGTTCGATGCCGAGGAGTGCGGCGTTGAACGCGTAGCCGAGGATGCCCAGCAGCACGATCCATGCCCACATCTGGTCGAAGTCGTACGAACGCTGGGCGGCGAGCAGCGCGTAGCCGATGCCGTTGAGCGCTCCCACCAGTTCGGAGATCGCCATCAGGATCAGCGCGATCGAAAGCGACACCCGAAGCCCGGCGAAGATCTTCGGCAGCGCCGAGGGCAGCACGACCAGCCCGATCCAGTACCGCTTGGGCGTACGGAACGCGCGGGCCGTCTCGACCTTGACCTTGTCGACCGAGCGGACACCGTCCACTGTGTTCATCAGCACCGGCCACAGCGAACTGAAGATGATCGTCGCGGTCTGCATGCCAGGGCCGATGCCGAACAGGATGATGAACACCGGCACCAGCGCGGGCGGCGGAATGGCGCGGAAGAACGCGAACAGCGGCCCCACGTAGTCCATCCCGGTGCGCGAGCGGCCGAGCGCGGTGCCGAGCGCGACACCGATCACCACCGCGAGCAGCCAGCCGCCGAGCAGCCTGCCGAGACTCGGCAGGATGTGGTCGAACACCGGGTCGCCGAGGAACAGGTGCGAGGCCGGGCCGGAGAACCACAGTTTCGCGGCCGCGGCGGCGATCTTCGACGGCGGCGGGAAGAACACGCTTTCGCTCAGCTGCGTCGCGATCTCCCACAGCACCACCAGAATCGCGAACAGCAGCCACTTGCGGGCGAACCCGCTGAGGCCGCGGCTCACCCGGCGCGTGACGGTGGAGGGCTTCTCGACCACACTCACGCGGCGGCTCCTTCGACAGCGCTGCTCCAGCGGAACAGCCGATTGCCCAGTCGTTCCAGGCCCTCGTTCACGAGGTAGCCGAGCAGCCCGGCGACCACCGTTCCGGCGAGCACCAGATCCATCCGGCCCGGTCCGGAACTGGCTTCGAGCACGAACTGCCCGATGCCGAGCTTCGCCCCGGCCAGGAATTCCGTGCTGATCACCAGGATCAGCGAAATCGCCGCGGACAGCCGGATCCCGGTGAACACGAACGGCGCGGCGTGCGGCAGCGCGACCGAGGTCAGCACCCGCGAACGCGGAGTTCCGTAGGTGCGCGCGGTTTCCAGCAGCAGCGGGTCGATCTCGGCCAGCGCGTAAATGGTGTTGAAGAGAATCGGCCACACCGCCGCGTACACGGCTAGCGTGATCTTCGCTTCCGGGCCGCCGCCGACGACGATCAGCACCAGCGGAATCAGTGCCACAGAAGGGATCGGCCGCAGGAATTCGACGATCGCCTTGGTCGCGTCGCGCAGCCAGCGGACGCTGCCGAGCAGCAGACCGGCCGGGACCGCGATGGCGATCGAGATGAGCAGCGCGATCAGCCACGCGAGCACCGAGGCGACCACGTCGCGGACGAATTCGACGTCGCCGAACAGTTCGCCGATCCGGGCGAACACCACGGTCGGCGGGGGAAGGTCGTTCTGGTCGATCAGACCGGCCCGCACGACGGCCTCCCAGATCAGGAGGAAGCCGAGCAGGCCGGTCAGGTTCCGGACGAGGCGCACGTCAGGACGCGTTCGCCTGCGGGACGATCATCGACTGGACGTCGATCTTCGACTGGATGGAACCGAACTGCTGCAGCAGGTCCGGCACCCGCTGGATGCGCCGGGCGTCCAAAGTGGACTGGAAGGTCAGCAGGTTCGTGATCTTCGCGGTCGCCTCGTCCACCTTCGAGAACTGGATCATCAGCGGCTCGATCTTCGAACGGTCGGCCGATTCCTTGGTGGCCCGCAGCATCGCGCGCTGGAACGCCGCGACGGTCTTCGGGTTGGCGTCGGTGAACTTGCCGAGCGAGCCGTAGCCCGCGGTCGGGAAGTCCTTGGTGCCGCCGGAAGCGGTGTCGATGACCTCGACCGTCCCGTTGACCTTCGCCGACTGCGTGATGAACGGCTCGGTCAGGAAGCCGGCGTCGATGTTGCCGCGCTTGACCGCGGGGCCGATGTCCGGGAACCGCAGGGAAACCCACTGCACGTCGTTGAAGCTCACGCCGTTGTCGCGCATGACCGATTTGGTCAGGGTGTCGCAAATCGTGTTGGTGGCGGTGATCCCGATCCGCTTGCCCGCCAGGTCGTGCACGTTCTTGATGTTGCTGTTCGGCATCGCCACGACCTCGGTGCTCTTCGGGCCGGCCGAGGAGGCGTCGGCGACGAGCTTGATGTCCGCGGCGCCCTTGCTCTTGGCGATGAAGAACGGCGTGTAGCTCGCGTAGGCGATGTCGACCTCGCCCGCCTGCAGTTTCTGCAGCGACGCGTCACCGCTGGCGGCGTCGACGGCTTCGACCTCGAGTCCCTCGTTCTTGAAGTAGCCGTTCTGGACCGCGAGGTGGAAAGGCACCACGTCGATCGTCGGCATGATCGAGACCTTGATCTTGGCCTTCTCGACCCCGGAGCCGCCCTTCGCGCTGCCCGAATCGTCCGATCCGCCCAGCAGGCCGCATCCGCTGGCAGTCAAGGCCACGCCGCCCGCCATCGCGAGCGACAGGAACCCGCGCCTGCCGTAATCGCGCCGGCTGCTCACCGCTTCATCAAACAAGGTCGCTCCTAGCAAATGGGCCCGCGTCTGGCATGGACGCGGGGGGAAGGTGGCTCATTGTCCGGAGTCACGCGGCTACTGTAGAGAACCAGGACGATCACTCACAATGGGTGTTCATATACGATTCAGAAGTGGCACTGGTCACTCGATCAGGTGATCGAATCCCCTGGTATGTCGGGGTATGTGAACGACCTGTGGGTGCCCGATGGGCCTTGATCCGCTGCCTGGGTGCTCTCCGGGCAACTTCTGGAGGGTTACAAATGGGCCAGGCGTTCGCTACCCTCTGCTCCTGCAATGTGAGGTGTGGACCACCGATGTAGTGAGAGCGCGACTAGGGAAAAGGCTCTCCGCGCACGCCGGCGACGAGCCGGTGCAGGGTGGCCTCGGCCGAACGGACTAAGAGATCGACCACGTGCGGGGACCGAACGTCATGCCAGACCTGAACCGATTCCGCGCCCGAGGCGGCGGGCAGCCGCACCTCGAAGTCGATCTTTTCACTCGAAAGGGTGTAACAGTCCGGGGCGCGGTCCAGACCACTCAGGTGGCGGATTACCTGCCGGGAGCGTGCGCGTAGTGGCCACGAGCACGGCAGGTTCGGAATCAACGGGCCCCTCGGGCCCGGACGGTGGTGCGGCGGTGCCGAACGAAGACACCGCGGGGGCAGGGGAGGCCTCCGCTCAGGAGAACGCGGGGACCGCGCAGCAGCGGTCCTGGCTCGCGCTCGGCAACTGGCGATTGCGGTCCAAGCTCGCGCTCATTCTCCTCATCCCCACGATCACCGCGCTGGTGCTCGGCGTCCTGCGCGTGGTCGACGACGTGCGGTCGGCGGTCGACCTCAACCACACCGCCAACCAGGTCGCCTTCGCCGAGAAGGTCACCGCGGTAGTGCACGACCTGCAGCGCGAGCGCGCGCTGGCGGTGGTCCGGATCTCCTCGGCGGACCCGCTGCGCCAGACCGGCCTCGACGCGCAGATGGCGAAGGTCGACCGCGACGTCGACGACCTGCGCAACGCCGCGGTCAACCTCGACAACGAGGACCAGGCGGCCAGCGACCGCTACGCGCACGGCCTCCAGCGCCTCGACGCGCTGCGCCCGCTGCGCGCGGCGATGACCACCTCGGCCTACTCCGACCGCGCGGTCCTCGACACCTACTCCTCGGTGCTCGACTCGCTGATCCAGCTCGGCCGCGAGGTCTCCACCGCGACGACCGACCGCGACCTGCTCCGCCTCGGCACGAGCACGCAGTCGATCAGCGAGGCGAAGGAGTTCATCCTCCGCGGCGACTCCGCGCTGCAGATCGCCGCGTTCCGCGACGGCTTCCCCGGCAACCTGATCGACGAGACCCGGGCCGCCGAGGCCAGCGGCGACGCGTCGATCACCGCGTTCCTCGCCAACGCCACCGACGACCAGGTCCAGCTCTACAACGACACCTACTCCGGCCCCGAGGTCGACGAGCGTCGGCGGTTGCAGACACAGGCGTTCTCCTTCGCCCAGCAGAGCCAGCCGCTCAACCTCGACGGCACCAAGCTCGGCCAGGACTCCACCGTCGCCGCCGACAAACTGCGCGCGGTCGAGGTCAACCTGCTGACCCAGCTGCGCGCGCAGGCCGACGAACTGGCCAGCAACGCGGTGCGCTCGGCGTGGGTCGGCGGGGTCATCGTCCTCGCCGCGCTGGTCGCCGCGCTGATGCTGATGCTCGTCATCGCCCGGCTGATGCTGCGCCCGCTGCGGGTGCTGCGGAAGACCGCGCTGGACGTCGCCTACACCCGGCTGCCGGAAACCGTGCAGGCCATCCTGGACGACCCGGACCCGGTCAACGCCTCGAAGAAGGCGGTCGACCCGGTCCCGGTCCTCACCCGCGACGAGATCGGCGAAGTGGCGCGCTCGTTCGACGTGGTGCACGAGCAGGCGGTCAAGATGGCCGCCGAACAGGCACTGCTGCGCGAGAACGTCAACGGCATCTTCGTGAACCTCTCCCGGCGGTCGCAGCGGCTGGTGGAACGCCAGCTCGGCGTCATCGACCGGCTCGAGGCCGACGAGCAGGACCCGGACCATCTCGCGAGCCTGTTCGAACTCGACCACCTGGCGACCCGGTTGCGCCGGAACGGCGAATCGCTGCTGGTGCTTTCGGGCGCGGGCCTCGCGAAGTCGGTGCCCAAGCCGGTGCCGGCGGCCGACGTGATCGGCGCGGCGGTGTCGGAGATCGAGCAGTACGCCCGCATCGAGATCGGCATCGTGCCCGAGGTCGCGGTGCAGGGCCTCGCGATCCACGACCTCGTGCACGTGCTCGCGGAACTGCTCGACAACGCGACCTACTTCTCCGAACCGGAGACCAAGATCACCGTCCGCGCGGTCATCACGCGCAAGAAGGCGCTGGCGATCCAGGTCACCGACCACGGCGTCGGGATGAGCGAGGAACGCCTCGCCGAAGTCAACGAGCGTCTCGCCGACCCGCCGGACCTTGACGTGTCGGTGACCCGGCGAATGGGTCTGTACGTGGTCGCGCGGCTCGCCCAGCGGCACGGCATCGAGGTGCGGCTGCGCGAGAACGAGGACATCGAGGGCGGCGTGATCGCCCGCGTCGTGGTCCCGGTCGAGCTGCTCACCCAGGTCCGGACCGTGTCCCCGACGATGCGGAACACCCCGCCGCCGCCGAACCGCAACGAGGTCTCGCATCCGAGCCTTCCGCCGCTGAACCGCGAACCGGAGCCGTCGAACCCGCTTCCGCTCGCGCCGCCGCCCGCGGCCGCCGAGCTGACCGAGGCGATGGGTTCGGCGCACTCCGGCGGAGCGTCCGAGAACGGCGGCCTCGTCCCGCTCGACCAGCCGATCAGCCTCGACGACCTCGTCGCGGGCAACCGCGCGGCCGGTCCGTTCCTCAGCCCGGCGACGCCCGCCTCGGAAGCTCCGGCGTGGCCGACCGCGGAGGACCTCGCGCCGCTCACGCGCGAGTCGTACGGCGAGGGCGCGAGCCTGGCCCAGACCGAATTCCCGCCGCTGGTGCTGCCGAAGCGGGAGCCGAAGTACGTCGCGCCGGAAGCGCCCAAGGAGCAGCCGCCCGCCGAGCCGGACGGTTCCGCCGCGCTCGAGGACGACGTGCCCACCCGGCGGCTGCCGATCTACCAGTCGGTGCTGTCGCGCTGGTTCAGCGAGGGCGAGGACGGCGAACCCGGAGCCGGAACGCCGCAGGCGGCCGCGCCGGAACCGGAGCCGGAAGCCGCCGAGGCTCCCGCCGCCGCGCCGGAGGAACGCGCCGAGACCAGGGCCGAGCCGGCGCGGCAGGCGAGCGAGCCGCTCGAGTCGACGCCGCTCTACCCCGGTTCCGACGAGCCGGAGGACGACAGCTGGCACAGCGTCTCCGACGAGGGCTGGCAGGCGGCGCAGTCGCTGCTCGAATCCAAGAACGAGGAGATCACGTCCGCCGGGCTGCCCAAGCGCGTGCCCAACGCGTACCTGGTCCCCGGCTCGATCGGCAACGCGCCGGAACCGGCGCAGCAGCAGAACTCGTTCACCGACGCGACCACCGGAATGCCCGGAACGGGTGCGATCACCCGCTCGGCGACGGCTGCCCGCAGCCGGATGGCAAGCTTCCAGCGTGGGTACAAGTCCGGCAGGCACGCGCTGAAGGAGCGGCCGCCGGAAGCCCGGCTCGACGACGACGGGGTTCGCGTCACCGGGGCCGGGTATGTGAGCGACAGCAGTGAGGAGCGAGAGTGACACGGGCGGGAGTGCAGCCGGGAGGCGGCTCGGTGCAGCCGAACGGCAGGCAGGCCGGCGGCAGCGCGGCGAGCAGCTTCGCGTGGCTGATCACGGACTTCGTCCACCGGGTGCCCGGTGCGGCGCACGCGGTGGTCGTCTCGGCCGACGGTCTGCTGCTCGCGTCTTCGCGCGGGCTGCCGAAGGACCGGGCGGACCAGTTGGCAGCCGTCGCCTCGGGGCTGACCAGCCTCGCGCGCGGGGCGGCGAAGGTGTTCGAGGGCGGCCCGGTCGCGCAGACCGTGGTCGAGATGGCGAACGGATTTCTCTTCCTGATGTCGGTGTCCGACGGCTCGTGCCTCGCGGTGCTGGGTTCGCCGGAAAGCGACATCGGCTTGGTGGTGTACGAGATGACTCTGCTGGTCGAACGGGTCGGCCAGCAGCTGACACCGGAGATGCGGGCACAACTGCAGGGCGCTGCGGTCCGTCGCTAGGCGGACCTAGGACTACAGGAGTAAACCGTGGACGACGGGCGCTTGCGCGGCGACGGCCGGCTCGGTGACGAGCACACCGGGGGCTGGGGCGATCGGGACCAGAGCCGGGAGGACTGGAAGTCCTTCCGGGATCGGGTCGACCGCGAATGGCGTTCGAGGGACGTCCAAGCCGCTGATTCCGAGCCGGTGCGCGAACCGCCGAACTGGCTGACCGATTCCAACGCCGGGCAGCAGCCGGGCATCACCGCGGTGCCCGGGTACCGCGAGCGGCTGCTCGGCGGACCCGGTTCGGAGCTGTTCGGCGGGGCGAGCGGACCGCTGTACGACTCGGCCGAGTTCGCCGCGTTCAGCGCCGAACGCGACGGGTCGCCGGGGCCATCGAGCTTCCCGTCGAACGGACTGGCCGCCGCGCTGCCGATGCAGGCGGCCGGCGAATACGTGGACGAGCCCGCCGAGGTGGAGACCTCCGGGCTGGTCCGGCCTTACTTCCGCACCCGAGGGCGCACGAAGCCGACCTACGACCTCGCGATCGAGGCGCTGGTGTCGACGAGCGAGCAGGGCAGGGTGCTTGACCGCGTCCGCGTGCCGGAGCACCGGTCGATCTGCGACCTCTGCCTCGACACCCGGTCGGTCGCCGAGGTGGCCGCGCTCCTGCGGCTGCCGCTCGGCGTGGTGCGGGTGCTGATTGGTGACGTGGCGGGCCTCGGCCTGGTGCTCGTGCACACGAGCAGCAGCACGAATTCGGGCGACCGCCCCAGTATCGAGTTCATGGAAAGGGTGCTCAGTGGGCTTCGGAGAATTTGACTCCGACGCGAACACACCGCATACGGGTCCGACCTCGTCGGCCAAGATCGTGGTCGCGGGTGGGTTCGGTTCGGGCAAGACGACTCTGGTCGGGGCGATCTCCGAGATCGACCCGCTGACCACCGAGGCCATGATGACCGAGGCCAGCGTGGGCCACGACGACGTGTCGGCCACGCCGAACAAGTCGACCACCACGGTGGCCATGGACTTCGGCCGGATCTCGCTCGACTCCGACCTGGTGCTGTACGTGTTCGGCACGCCGGGCCAGCACCGGTTCTGGTTCATGTGGGACGACCTCGCCGTCGGCGCGATCGGCGCGGTCGTGCTGGTGGACACGCGCAGGCTGGCGGACGCGTTCCCGTCGATCGACTTCTTCGAGAACCGGAAGCTGCCTTACGTCGTGGCGATCAACTGCTTCGACCGGCTGCTGCACCACCAGATCGAGGACGTGCGGCACGCGCTCACCATCTCGCCGTCGGTGCCGATCATGGCGTGCGACGCGCGGGAGCGGGATTCGGCGAAGCAGGTGCTGATCTCCGTCGTGCAGCACGCGATCGCGCACGACACGGCTTTGCGGGCGGGCTAGTCCCGTCCGCGGTCCCCGCCGCCGTCTGCGAAGGAGGCGTCCGCCGACTCCCAGATTCCCGTTACACCCCGGCTCGGGTGCGGCCGTTGGAGTGAACTCCACGGGCTTCACCCGCTTCGGGGAGTGGTGCCTCCGAGCGGGGCGGGCCGAGTAGTCCCGTCCCCTCGCGGCCGAGGCCGGCCGCCCCTGATCGGGGCGTCGGACCGGCGGTGACCTGCACGGACATCCCGCTGCGCACGGTGGCCGCCGCCACCACCGAGTGACCCGCGAATGCGTGGTTGTGCATGCGTTCGCGCGACGTTACATCCGGCAGACACGTACCGTGCCCGGGCACACGCTCGACACGACCGGGTGCGTGAATACGCTGGAACGACGACTTCACCGCGGCCGGGCGAGGATGGCCCGAGGGCGGCGAACGGGCGTCCGGCAGCGTTCGAGGAGCTTGGAGGGGCAGTGACCGATTCCGACCGGCCAGCGGACCAGGGCACGTTCAGCTGGCTGATCTCGGATTTCGTGCGCCGGGTCCCGGGTGCGGCGCACGCGGTGCTGGTGTCGGCGGACGGACTGATGCTCGCGCCTTCGGAGGGATTGCCGCAGGAACGCGCCGAGCAGCTCTCGGCGGTGGCGTCCGGGCTGATCAGCCTGACCCAGGGCGCGGCGCGATGCTTCGAGGCGGGCGGCGTGAACCAGACCGTGGTCGAGATGGAACGCGGATACCTGTTCCTGATGTCGGTCTCGGACGGGTCCTGTTTGGCCGTGCTCGCCGCGCCGACGTGTGACATCGGGACAGTCGCGTACGAAATGACCCTGCTGGTCGAGCGGGTCGGCGAGCAGATCACGCCGGAGCTGCGCGCGCAGCTGCAGGGCGGCGGGGTACTGGGGTAGCCGATGAAGATCTCGGGTTTCGGAGACCAGGACACGGGTGCCTGGGACGCCCTCCACAAAGGCACGGAACGGGAGTCGTTCGACTCGCCGAGCCGGTACGAGCTGAGTTCGCTGAGCCTGCGGTTGCCGCACCGGCAGCCTCGGGCCACGCCGCCTCCTCCGCCCCCGTCTTCGCGGCACGCGCAGCCGCCCGCCCGGCGTCCCGAGCCCGCGCCTCGCCCGGCTCCCGCGCCTGAGCCGCGTCCGGTGCGGCAGGCGGTCGCCCCGCGTCCGGTGGCCCCGCCGCCCGCTCCCGCTCCGGTGCCGGAGGAGAGCTGGGACGACGACGGCTACGAATGGGTCGAGGACGGCGAATCCGGGTACTGGGAAGAGCCGCGGCACAGCGACCGGTGGGAAGAGCCTCAGCAGCCGCGCTGGGAAGAACCCCGGCCCAGCCGTCCCGCGGCGCACGACCCGTACTCGTTCGACGAGTACGCCGGTTCGCCCGGCCCGGACGACCGCGTGGTCCCGGAAGGCTCGGCGTACCAGCGGCAGCACGTCGACCAAGCCACCCGCAGCAGGCACGCACTGGCCGAAGAGCCCCCGGCGGACGACCGGTACGCGTACTCCGACCCCGGCCCGGCCTCCGGAGTGTCCGAATTGGACCGGTTCTGGTCCGGCGACGAACCCGCGCAGCCGGAACCGCCCGCCCAGCCGACGAAATCGCGCGTGCGGCCGTACGCGCGGACCCGCGGGCGCACGCACTCGGACCACAATCTGGCGCTGGAGGCCCTGGTCTCCACCAGCGACGAGGGCCGCCGCTATCGCGGGGTGCGCTCGATCGAGCACCGCCGGATCTGCGATCTGTGCCTGGACACCCGCTCGGTCGCGGAGATCGCCGCGCACCTGCACCTGCCGCTCGGCGTGGTGAAGGTCCTGGTGGGGGACATGGCGGACATCGGGCTGGTCATGCTGCACCAGACCGATCTGGTGCTGGGCGACCGTTCGTCGCGGGAGTTCATGGAGCGGGTGCTGCAGGGGCTTCGCAACCTCTGACCACGCTCACTCAGGGTTCCCCTCACGAACGTTCGTGCTGGCCGAACCGCGCTGCTGAAAGACCCGACCGCTGGCGAGCTCAGTCCTCGACCAGTGCGGCGGAAGTGATGCGGTGCAACGGATACCGCTCGTGGTTCGCGCCTTCCAACACTCCGCCGCCGACCCGCAGCGGGCGCACCACGCGCTGGCTCGCCGTGCCGCGCGAGTCGACGAAGCCGATCCACACCTCGCGTTGTTCGAGCGTCGCGCGGGACAGCAGGTCGAGCGTCGCCGTCGTGTCCGCACCGCCGCCGCCTGGCGCGCGCACTGTCGAACCGCGGCGGCGGGCCGAAGCTTGGTCTCCCGCGCGGAGATTCGACACGATCCGCGCCGCCTGTTCGTCGGTCAGCACCGCCTGCTCGCCCGGCCGGGCGCGAGCCGCGCGGGCGCGGGCGGGGAGCCGGCGGCCGGTGGGGCGCAGGTCGACTACCCGGCCGTCCGGACCTTCCGCCGCGGGAGCGAAACCCGCGCCGCGCAAGGCTTCCAGTACTTCGGCCAGCGGCGCGGAGCTGATCAGCACCGTCGGCGCGATCAGTCGCAGGTCGTACTCCGCGGCCACCGGATTCGCGAGGACCTCGGCGAGCAGCGCCTCGTCGTCGCAGCGCAGGAACGAGCCCGCGGTACCGCCGCGGAGGCGTCCGTGGCGGCGGGCCACGTCGTCGATCAGGTACGTGAGGCCTTGCGGCACCGGGGTCGCCGACTTGTCGCGGAACATCGCGTGCAGTTCATCGGCGGTCCGTCCGGTGTCCAGCGCGCGCCGCACCGAAGGCTCGGTGACGCGGTAAACCGTTGCGTGGCCAGCGGATTCGACGTCCGCGACCGCAGCCATGTCCGCTGCCAGTTCCGGCTCGAGCGGGCCCGGCGCGACCACCGTCAGGTCGGCTTGCACCAGCACGTGGTCGACCGGTGCGGGCAGCGCGTCGTGCATTGCCTCGACAGCGCCGGGGCGGTCGTCCTCCAGCAGCAGCCGGGTGGCGGTGGTGAGGGCGCCGAGACCGACAAGGCCCAGCGCGGTCGCTTCGGCCATCGTCCAGCGGACGGTTTCGTCTCGCAGCCGGCCACCTCGCCGGGGCGCGCGCCAAGCCAGCACGGCCACTAGCTCGTCGACACTTTTGACGCCTGCGCCCGGATTCAGCTCAGCCAGCGCGGAAAGCACGCGGTGCCGCGAAACCGGCGCGAGCGGCCGTCGCAATTCCTCGGACAACGGCGCGATCGGCTTGTCCTTCGCGTCGCGGCCACCGGCGAGCCCGGGCAGCCGCGGAAGTTCCAGCCACGCCTGCGCGAGCGTCATCCACCGCTGCACCGAAGGCGACGCAAGCCAGCTGTCGGTAAGCATGGTGGGCACGTATTCCGGGGCGGTGTTTTCGCTGTCCGCAACGAGTCCCGCGCCGACGACCAGTTCGGCGAGCAGTGTCGCGCGGGTCTCGTCGATTTCGAGATCCTTCGCGACCTTCTTCAGCTCTCGGACCCCGAGCCCGCCCGCCTTGAGCACCGGCGGCGGCGAATCCGACCACATCCGCAGCAGAGATTCCGTCTGCCGCAGCAACTCCATCGCCTCGCCGGCCGCGGTTTCGTCCACCGTGTCCGTCCGATGTGGATGGACGGGCAGCTCCGGCTCGACCAGCGTGTCCGGTTCGAACGCGTGCCCGCCGCGCAGCAGCAGGCCGAGTTCGCGAGGCAGTTCGACAGTCTGGTCGTCGCGGCGCAGCAGCAGACCGCGCGCGAGGAGCTTCTGCACCGGCGTGGCCGCGTCGGACAGCCCGACGTCGAAGCTCGCGTCGCGGGTCCGGCCGATCGGCGGCCCGGCGGCCAGCGCGGTGAGCACGGCCCGCTCGTCCTCGCCGACCTCCGCGAGCCGCGCGTCGATGTCGGTGGCGGCCAACGCGGGCGACGGTGCGCCGAGCCCGGCGGGGAACGGCCCGAGCGCGTCGCGGGCCGCGGGCGGCACGCGCAGCTCGTCGTCGGCACCCCAGACGAGCGCCCGGGCGCGCAGCCGCGCGAGCGGTTCGCTCACGTCGCGGCCGACCAGCGCCGTCACCGCGGACACCGGCGTCGGTTCGGTGTCGGCACCGGCGATCAGCAGCGCGTCGATCACCGCGAGGGTGAACGTGTCGAGGTCTTCGCAGGCTCGGGCGACCGACCCCGGGGTGCCCGCGCGGGTGGCGAGCACGGTGGTGTCGGACGGAGGAGGGGTGGACAGATCGCGACGCGTGCGCAGCAGTTCGGCGAGTGCGTCGTCGGACTCCGCACGCAGCCAGTCCGCCAGAGAGGTCGCGGGCATAGACACCCAGGATACCGGGCGGGTGCGCGCGCCCGAGCGGTGTTCGGGCAGACTGTGTGCGAGTTTGCCGGACGAGGGCCTCGGAGGAAGCAGTGGCGAAGGGCGACAAGCAGAGCAAGGGCATCGACCCGACGTGGCCGGGCGAACCGGGCGAGCACCCGGTCACCGAGCTGTCCTCGGACCGGCAGGGAGCGCTTTCGCCGTTCGGCGACCTGGCCTTCCCGCTCGAGCAGGTGCCTTACGTGCACCCGGAGACCGAGATCAACCGCTGACCTGCGTGCCCTCGTGAGTGGCGATGCCGGTTCTCGTCGGCGTAAACACTCACGAGGCTGAAGTTACTGGTCAGTCACCCGGTTGGGGTGTGGTGGCGCGGGTCACCGGACTAGATTCGAGCCGTCCGAACCCACACCACCTGCGGGGAGTACGTGTCATGCCGGTTCCCGGTCCCGGGTATTCGATCACCGTCCGGGTCGAGGCCCCGGCCTCGTCCACGGCCGCGGGTGATCTCACCACCGCGGTCGGCCGCGTCGGCGGCGTGCTGACGGCGTTCGACGTCGTCGAATCGCACGCGGACACGATCGTGATCGACATCAGCGCCAACGCGCTGTCGGAAAACCACGCGCAGGACATCACCGCGGCGCTCGATTCGCTGCCGGGCGTGCGCGTGCGCAAGGTCTCGGACCGGACGTTCCTGATCCACCTCGGCGGCAAGATCGAGGTCAGCCCCAAGGTCGCGCTCCGCAACCGGGACGATCTCTCCCGCGCCTACACCCCGGGCGTCGCCCGCGTGTGCCAGGCGATCGCCGCGAACCCCGAGGACGCGCGCCGGCTGACCATCAAGCGCAACACCGTCGCGGTGCTCACCGACGGTTCCGCCGTGCTCGGCCTCGGCAACATCGGCCCGGCCGCCGCGCTGCCGGTGATGGAGGGCAAGGCGGCGCTGTTCAAGAAGTTCGCCGACGTCGACGCGTGGCCGGTCTGCCTGGACACCCAGGACACCGAAGAGATCATCATGATCGCGAAGGCGCTCGCGCCGGTGTACGCGGGCATCAACCTCGAGGACATCGCCGCCCCGCGCTGTTTCGAGATCGAGAAGCGGCTGCGCGAGCAGTTGGACATCCCGGTCTTCCACGACGACCAGCACGGCACCGCGATCGTCGTGGTCGCCGCGCTGCGCAACGCGCTGCGCGTGGTCGGCAAGAACATCGAGGACTGCAAGATCGTGGTCAGCGGCGTCGGCGCGGCCGGGTCCGCGATCATCCGGCTGCTGCTGCGCAAGAACCCGGGCGACATCGTGGCCGCCGACATCGACGGCATCGTCTACCCCGACCGCGGCAACCTCGACGACAACCTGACCTGGATCGCCGAGCACACGAACAAGGACCGCAAGTCCGGCACCCTGCACGACGCGCTGGTCGGCGCGGACGTCTTCATCGGCGTCTCGGCCCCGAACCTGTTCGGCGCGGAGCAGGTCGCCACGATGAACGACGACGCCGTCGTCTTCGCGCTGGCCAATCCGGACCCGGAGATCGACCCGCTGGAGGCGCAGAAGCACGCCGCGGTCGTCGCCACCGGCCGCAGCGACTTTCCGAACCAGATCAACAACGTCCTGGCGTTCCCCGGCGTCTTCCGCGGCCTGCTCGACGCCGCCGCGCACAACATCGACGACAACATGCTGCTGGCCGCTTCCGACGCGATCGCCGACGTGGTGGACAACGGCAAGCTCAACGCGTCGTTCATCGTGCCGAGCGTGTTCGACAGCGCGGTGGCCCCCGCGGTCGCGGAAGCGGTGCGCAACGCCGTCCGCGCCGAACGCGCCAGCTGACCCAGCCTCCTTCCGTCCGTGAAGGGCTCCTTGAAGGAATCTGATTCCCGCAAGGAGCCCTTCACGGACTTTGGGCGAAGTTGCGCAGTAGCCTCGCGGGCGTGAGTGAACTCAGCCATGTCGACGAGTCCGGGGCCGCCCGGATGGTCGACGTCTCCGGCAAGACCGCGTCCGCGCGCACCGCGCTGGCCGGCGGGACCGTCCACACCACGGCGGAGGTCGTCGGCCTGCTTTCGGCCAACGGCCTTCCCAAGGGCGACGCGCTGGCGACCGCGCGGATCGCCGGGATCATGGGCGCCAAGCGGGTGCCCGAGCTGATCCCGTTGTGCCACCAGATCGCGCTGTCCGGGGTCAAGGTGGAGTTCGAACTGGCCGAGACCGCCGTGCACATCAGCGCGACGGCCAAGACCAAGGACGTCACCGGGGTCGAGATGGAGGCGCTCACCGCCGTCGCGGTCGCCGGGCTGACCCTGCACGACATGATCAAGGCCGTCGACCCGGCCGCGACGCTCGACAACGTGCGGCTGATCCGCAAGGACGGCGGCAAGACCGGGACCTGGGAGCGGCCATGACCAAGACCGCGCGCGTCATCGTCGCGTCGAATCGCGCCGCGCGAGGCGTCTACGAGGACAAGACCGGCCCGGTGCTCGTCGCCTGGCTGGCCGACCGCGGCTACGACGTCCCGCCGCCGGTCGTCGTCGAGGACGGCGACCCGGTGGGCGTTGCGCTGCGGGCCGCGGTGTCCGACGGCGTCCAGGTGGTCCTCACGACCGGCGGCACCGGCATCTCGCCGACCGACCGGACCCCGGACGTCACTCGCGCGGTGCTGGATTACGAGCTTCCTGGCGTCGCGGACGCGATCCGCGCGGCCGGACTGCCGAAGGTGCCCACCGCGGTGCTCTCGCGCGGCGTAGCGGGAGTCGCGGGCCGGACCCTCGTGGTGAACCTTCCGGGCTCCAGCGGCGGCGTGAAGGACGGTCTGCGGGTCCTGGAGGACATTCTCGACCACGCGGTGGACCAGCTGGCCGGTGGCGACCACCCGCGCGAGGCGACGCCGTCGGGTCCCGCGGTCCGGATTCTGCGCGCGGACGTGAGCGATCAGCCGCTGTCGGTCGAGGAACACGCGCAACTGGTGGAGGACGACGCGGCGGGTGCCGTGGTCACGTTCTCCGGCGTGGTCCGCGACCACGACGGCGGCAAGGGCGTGCGCGATCTGACCTACGAAGGCCATCCGACAGCCCGTGACGTGCTCGCCGAGGTGGTCAACGACCTGGCGGCGCGCTGGAAGGGCGTGCGGGCGGTGGCGGTGAGCCATCGCGTCGGCGCGTTGACGATCGGCGATGTCGCGCTCGCTTGCGCGGTCGCCGCCGAGCACCGCGGCCAGGCGTTCACTGCGTGCGCGGAGCTGGTGGACGAGGTGAAGGCGCGGCTTCCGGTGTGGAAACACCAGCACTTCACCGACGGGACCGACGAGTGGGTCAACTCGCCCTGACCCCTCGTGAGTGGCTACGCCGGTTCTAACCGGCGTAGCCACTCACGACCCTGCACACGACGAAGGGCCCCACCGCCAGGGGATTTGACGCGGTGGGGCCCTTCGGGCGTTCTGTCACAGCAGCCGCTGCGCCGGAACCAGCCTCACGAGGAGGCCAGGGTTCACTTGGTGGCGAGCTTCTGGCCGACCACGATGAAGTTCGCGTTCGACACGTACTGCTTGTTCAGGTCCTGCAGCTTCTGGTAGCCGCCCTGGATGTTGTGCTCCTTGGCGATCTTCGAGAGCGTGTCGCCAGCCTTGACGGTGTAGTCACCGTTCGGGTTGGAGTTCGCCACCAGCGCGGCAACCGGCTGGGTGACCTTCTTCGGGGCGACGCTCTTCGGGGTCGCCTTCTTGGCGGTGCTCTTCTTCGGGGTCGCCTTGTGCGCGGAGGCCGAGCTGCCGGCCTTCTTGCTGCACACCGGCCACGCGCCGGGGCCCTGGCCCTGCATGACGCGCTCGGCGACGGCGATCTGCTGCTCACGCGACGCGCCCTGCGGGCTGCCGGTGCCGCCGTAGGCCTTCCAGGTGCTCTGGGTGAACTGGAGGCCACCGTAGTAGCCGTTTCCGGTGTTGGTGCTCCAGTTGCCGCCGCTCTCGCACTGCGCGATGGCGTCCCAGTTGGTCGCCGACGCGGGGGTCGCGGCGATCGCGAGGGGGGCGCCGACCGCGATACCCGCGACTGCGACACGGGCGATGGTGCGGGTGGCGGCGGACATCTTGCGGTGCTTGCCTCGGTAAGACATCTGAAAACTTCTCGATTCCTGCGCCTACGAGCACGATGCTGCGGGTCGGGTTGGGAGCCCGTCCGTCCGTTGCCGGCCGGCTGACGCGGACGTCGCACGACGCGCCGTCTTCGTCCCCTCGTCTCTGTCCGGAAATGCTTTCGCTCGGGGTATGGGTCCGGGGATCCGTTGGACAGAGCTGGGCGCTACGGATTCCCGGTGTTGCGTGGTCGGTCGGGGCCAACCGAAAAGCGACGGTACGTAATTCGCGGCGTGATCGGAAATCATTCGGGGTGTGACCTACGTCACAGTAACGGCACGCAACCTGTCTCGATCCGCCTGTTTGCGCTGGTCAGAGCGTCGTTATCTGCTCGTTTTCTTGCCGAGATATTTCACGGATCGTGAGGCTTGGGTCACGTCGATTACGCGTCAAGGGGCCATTCGCAGCAGATAAGGGCGGGCACTCTAAACCACTCGTCAACTGTCGGCCACTGCCCGCCGAGTGGTTCTTTGAGCTGCGGAAATACGCCGTGAGCGAAACGCTTCGGAGAGTAGGGATAAAGCGTGCCGACCGCTCAGCGCGCCAGTGCCGCCATTCGCCGTGGTCCGGACCAATCGGCCGGAAACAGCCGCTCCGGCCGTTCACGCGGCGCTCAGCCGCGTGAACGGGGCCTTTCCGGTCGCTCATCCCCCGGCGAACGGCGGGAGGACGTCCAGGTGGGACCCGTCACCGAGCGCGCGGCCTCGATCGCGGACCGCCACCTCGTTGACCAGGAAGCTCGCCGCGTCGAGAACACGGGAAAGTTGCCCGGGGTGCAGCTCGCGGAGCGCCTGGACGGCGTCCGCCACCGTCGCGCCCGCCGCCAGTTCCACCTTCTCCTCCTCGGTGCCCGCCGCGGCCCGCGCCGAGGCGAAGTACCGGACGACGACCGTCACCGGGGAAGCGGGCACAGTAGGAGAGGTCATGGCTCAACCGCCGATCGCGCTCATCGGCCGGATCGGCTGCGCGAAGCCGGCCTCGTTGATCTCGTGGCCCGCGAGCTTGCGCCACATCGTGTCGCGCCACGCGTCCGCCACCTCCTCATCGCGCGCGCCCGCGCGCACGAGGGAACGCAGGTCCGTCTCGTCGTTCGAGAAGAGGCAGGAGCGGACGGCTCCGTCGGCGGTCAGCCGGGTGCGCTCGCAGGCGGAGCAGAACGGCCTGGTCACCGACGCGATCACACCCACGTCGCCCGGTCCGCCGTCGACCAGCCAGCGTTCGGCGGGCGCACCGCCGCGCGGAGCCGGGAACGGCGACAGGGTGAAGGCCTCGCCGAGCATCGCGAGGATCTCCTCGGCGGTGATCATGTCGCGGCGGTTCCAGCCGTGCTGCGCGTCCAGTGGCATCTGCTCGATGAACCGCAGGTGGTAGCCCTCTTCGAGGCAGAACCGCAGCAGCGGCACCGCCTCGTGCTCGTTGTATCCGCGCATCAGCACCGAATTGATCTTCACTGGCGACAGCCCGGCGTCGCGGGCGGCGGCGAGACCGGCCAGCACGTGCGGCAGCCGGTCGCGGCGGGTCAGCTCGGCGAAGCGCTCGCGGTCGATGGTGTCCAGCGACACGTTGATCCGGTCGAGCCCGGCCGCGACGAGGCCGGGGGCGCGTTTGGCCAGCCCGATCCCGTTGGTGGTCATGGACACCCGGGGGCGCGGTTCGAGCGCGGTGATCCGCTCGACGATCTGCTCCAGCCCCGGGCGCAGCAGGGGTTCGCCGCCGGTCAGCCGGATGTCGGTGACGCCGAGCAGCTCCACTGCGATCCGCATGAGCCGGACCAGTTCGTCGTCGGAGAGCACCTGCTCGCTCGGCATCCAGTCGAGGCCCTCGGCCGGCATGCAGTACGTGCAGCGCAGATTGCACCGGTCGGTGAGGGAGACGCGCAGGTCGGTCGCGACGCGGCCGAAGGAATCGACGAGACCGGGGTGCTCGGGCCGGGGCGTGCCGGACGGGCCTCGGTTGCCGGGGACGCGAGGAAACCCGAGATGTACTGCTGTCATTACGCTCAGGATAGCTTGCGAGGCCGGAAAAGGCAGTCTTGCGAAAAGCTGGGAAACCACCCTCGGTTCCGATGTGGAGGCACTCGGTGAGCACTGCGGAGCCCAATGGTGAGCTGACTCACTTCGCGGAGTTGGCGGCTCAGCTGCGCACGCACCTCGTCCTCCGGCACGCGCGCGACGCCGCCCGCGAAGGGCTCTCGGCGACCGAGCTGCAAGCTCTCGAACTCGCCGGGCAGGCCGCGGATTCCCTTACCCCAGGCCGAATCGGGCAGCTCACCGGCTTGTCGACGGGTGCGGTGACCGGCGTGCTCGACCGGCTGGAGAAGTCCGGTCTGGTGCTCCGCGAACGCGACCGGACCGATCGCCGGAAGGTGCTGGTGACGATCACCGGGGCGGGCCGGGAACGCCTCGACGCGATCTCCGCGCGGGTCGCGCGGCGTCTTGCCGAGGTGCTCGCGGAGTTCACTTCCGCAGAACGGAAAGTCCTCGGGTGTTATCAGTTCGCAATGCTCGAAGCGTTACGCGAAAATGCGCATCCCGCATAGCTTTTCCGCATCTGCGGGGATAATGTTCCGGCCATGCCGCAATTTCGGTTGTCCGAGGCCGCTCGGCTGCTCGGCGTAAGCGACGACACCGTCCGCCGGTGGGTTCGCGCGGGTCAGTTGACCGCGACGGACGACGCCGCGGGCCGCAAGGTCGTCGACGGCGCACAGCTCGCCGGGTTCGCCAGGGCACAAGCGTCCGAACCGGACGATCCGTCGGCGGTCGGCCGCTCCGCCCGCAACCGCTTCGTCGGGCTCGTCACCGAGGTCGTCGCCGACAAGGTGATGGCACAGGTCGAATTGCAGTGCGGGGCGCACCGAGTGGTGTCACTGATGAGCACCGAGGCGGTCCGCGAACTCGGGCTGCGCCCGGGCGTGCTCGCGGTCGCCGTGGTCAAGGCGACCACCGTCGTGGTGGAAACCCCGGAAGGATCCAGATGAAGAAGCTCGCCCTCGTCGGTGCCGCGGCGCTCGCGCTGTTCGCCAGTGCCTGCAGCTCCGGCGACCAGCCCAGCTCCAACCCGGGTGCGGGTTCCGCGTCCGCTCCCGCCCCGGGCGGTGCGAGCGGCACGCTGACCGTGTTCGCCGCGGCCTCGCTCACCGAGTCCTTCAACGCGCTGGGCAAGCAGTTCGAGGCCGCGCACCCGGGCGTCAAGGTCACCTTCGACTACGAGGGTTCTTCCTCGCTGGTGCAGAAGCTGGACAACGGGGCCAAGGCCGACGTGTTCGCCTCAGCCGACCAGAAGAACATGGACAAGGCGGTGCAGGACGGCGTGATCGACGGGCAGCCGACCGTCTTCGCCACCAACAAGCTCGCGATCGCCGTGGCCAAGGGGAATCCGAAGGGCATCAAGACCTTCGCCGACCTGACCAAGCCGGGCCTGAACGTGGTCGTGTGCGCGCAGCAGGTGCCGTGCGGTTCGGCCACGCAGAAGGTCGAGCAGACCACCAAGACCACGCTCAAGCCGGTGAGCGAGGAGACGAACGTCAAGCAGGTGCTGGCCAAGGTCCAGTCGGGCGACGCCGACGCCGGGCTGGTGTACGTCACCGACGCGACGTCGGCGGCGGGCAAAGTGGACAAGGTCGACTTCCCGGAGTCCTCGGGCGCGGTGAACCAGTACCCGATCGCGGTCGTGAAGAACGCTCCGCAGCCGGCGCTGGCGAAGCAGTTCACCGACTTCGTCCTCGGGGCGCAGGGCAAGGCCGAACTGGCCAAGATCGGCTTCGGCCCTGGCAAGTAAGGCGGGCGCGGCGGCCGAGACCCGGCCGCCGCACGCCCGGGTTCCGCTGATCCTCTGGCTCCCCGCCGTCGCCGCGCTCGCGCTCGTCGTGCTGCCGGTGGTCGGCCTGCTCGTGCGGTCCGATCTGACCCGGCTGCCGTCGCTGCTGGTCACGTCGTCGTCGCTGAACGCGCTCCGGCTGTCGCTGGTGACCGCCGCACTGTCCACAGTGGCCTGTGTGGTGCTCGGCGTTCCGCTGGCGATCGTGCTGGCCCGCTCCCGGGTGCCGGGCGTGCGGATGCTCCGGTCGATCGTGCTGCTTCCGCTCGTGCTGCCGCCGGTGGTCGGCGGCCTCGCCCTGCTGTACCTGCTGGGCCGCAAGGGTTTCCTCGGCATCCTGATCAACTGGCTGACCGGCGAGCAGGTGCCGTTCACGACGGCCGCGGTGGTCATCGCGCAGACGTTCGTGGCGATGCCGTTCCTCGTCGTCAGCCTGGAGGGCGCGCTGCGCGGCTCCGGCGACCGCTACGAGCAGGTCGCTTCGACGCTCGGCGCGCGCCCGTGGACGGTGTTCCGCCGGGTGACGCTGCCGTTGCTGCTGCCCGCGCTGGGCTCCGGCGTCGTGCTGAGCTTCGCTCGTGCGCTGGGGGAGTTCGGTGCGACCATCACGTTCGCGGGCAGCTTGGAAGGCGTGACCCGGACGCTGCCGCTCGAGGTCTACACGCAGGCCGAAGTGGACATCGACAGCGCGGTCGCGCTCGCGCTGCTGCTCATCGTGGTCGCGATCCTGGTCATCGCGGTCGCGCGGCCGCGGTCGTGGGAAGGCGGGCTGCGGTGACCCTGTCGGCGAAGCTGGCGCTGACCCGCGGCGAGTTCTCGCTCGACGTCGAGTTCACCGTTCCCGGCGGCACCGTGCTCGCGCTGCTCGGGCCCAACGGCTCCGGGAAGTCCACTGTGCTCGGCAGCCTCGCCGGCCTGCTGCCGGTGACCTCGGCCGACGTCACGCTCGCCGACCGGCGGCTGGCCGGGACGGGCGTCGACCTGCCGCCGCACGAACGGCGGATCGGCCTGCTGTCCCAGGACGCGCTGCTGTTCCCGCATCTGTCCGCGATGGACAACGTCGCGTTCTCACCGCGCTCGACCGGTACCGGCCGGACGGAGGCGCGGACGATCGCCTCGCGGTGGCTGGCCGAAGTGGACGCGGCGGAGTTCGCGAACCGGCGGCCGAGCCAGCTGTCCGGCGGCCAGCAGCAGCGGGTGGCGATCGCGCGAGCGCTGGCCTCCGCACCGGATCTGCTGTTGCTGGACGAACCGTTCGCCGCGCTCGACGTTGACTCGGCCCCGGCGATCCGCGGTTTGCTGCGCCGGGTGCTGCGCGACGGCCCGACGACCGTGCTGGTCACACACGACCCACTGGACGCGCTTGCGCTCGCCGACCACGTCGCGGTGATGAACGGCGGCCGGATCGTCGAACGCGGACCGACCCGGGAAGTACTGGCCGCGCCGCGGACGCCGTTCACCGCGCGGATCGCCGGGCTGAACCTGGTGTCCGGGGTGGCGGTGAACGACGGATTGCGCACGCCGTCCGGCGAAGTGGTGACGGGTTTGCTGACGCCGGACACCGTGGTGGGCGAGGCGGCGGTCGCGGTGTTCGCGCCGAACGCGGTCGCCGTTTATCCGCACGACGGCGAGCACCGCGGCAGCCCGCGCAACACGACCGAAGCCGTCGTCGCGGCGCTCGAACCGCACGGGCCGGTGATCCGCGTCCGGACCGAGGGCAGCGGCTGGGCACACGGCCTGACCGCCGACCTGACCCCGGCGGCGGTCGCGGAACTCGCGCTGGAGCCCGGTTCGGCGGTGGCGCTGTCGGTGAAGGCCGCGACCGTGGCGGTGCACCCGGCAGCGGCCTCCTGATCCCTCGCCATCTCGTCGCGACGATGCGCAGGCTGGGCCGCGTGGCTCCCACCGATGTCGATGAGGGAAAGCCTGACGGGCGAGCGGGGGCAGCTTCGCGCTCAGCCGCCACTGCGTCCGCGCTGAGAGAACCCCAACGTGGCATTGGGTGCGTGGGACGCACCGAACGTGGCATTGGGTGCGTGGGACGCACCGAACGTGGCATTGGGTGCGTGGGACGCACCGAACGTGGCATTGGGTGCGTGGGACGCACCGAACGTGGCATTGGGTGCGTGGGACGCACCGAACGCCGCATTGGGTGCGTCAGATGCACCCAATGCGGCATTGGGACGCTCGCTGCCCGGGCTGGCTGTTCCGGGTCAGCCGCCGTGGTGGTGGCCGCCGCCGGGGTGCACGTGGAACTTCGCCACCTCGGGCGGGTGCACGACGAACGGCCGCATCATCCCCTCGTCCTCGTGGTCGAGGATGTGGCAGTGGTACATGAACTCGCCGGTGCCGCCGCTGAACTGGCCCGCGACGCTCACCCACTGCCCGGGATCCACGATGATCGTGTCCTTCCATCCCTCCTCGTACTTCTCCAGCGGGATGTCGGCGAATCCTTCGATCGGCTTGGCCGTGCGCTCGGCGGCCGGGTCGAACGTCGTGGTGAAGCTGCGGCGGAAGAGCGCCTGGAATTCGGTCAGGTGGATGTGGAACGGATGCGCGGGCCCGCCGTTCGCGACGTGCACGATGTTCCACACGGCCCAGTTGCCGTGGTTGATGAAGATGCCGGTGGTGTCGTCGAAGATCCGGCCCACCATCCGGAACGTCTTCAGCCCGCCCGCCGGGTCGTTGATCTGGATGATCCCCTTGCCGCCCGGATCGGCGTCGACCTGCTCCAGGTCCCACATCTCCGGATGGCCGTCGGCGTTGAGCAGCAGCGCGACCCAGACGTGGTCGTGGTCCTCCGGCAGCGTCGAACCGTGCTTGATCCGGACGTACGACGACGAGAGCTTTTCGGGCAGCTCGAACGAATCGTGCCGGGCGCGGCTGTCCACCCGGAACTCCATGACGTCCGGTTCGACCCCGCCGAGGCGCGGATCGGCGTTGCGCAGCTTGAGTTTCTGCCCCTTGAACCGGCTGAAGTCGATCAGTACGTCGAACCGTTCGGCGGGCGCGACGGTCAGGCCGCCGGACGGCAGCGGCGCGGGAGCGGGCAGCAGCCCGCCGTCGGTGCCGATCAGGCGGACGGCGTCGTTCTGCGGCACGTTGTTCTCGTCGACCAGGTTGAGCGTGAAGAACCGTTCGTTGGCCGCGTTGAGCAGCCGGAAGCGGTACCAGCGCGCGCTGACGTCGAGGTGCGGCCAGATCACCCCGTTGACCAGCGTGAACGGACCGGAGAACGGGATCATCGGCCCGTTCGGCACGTACGGGAACTTGTACAGCAGCTGTCCGGTGAGTTGCCCGGTCGCCGGGTCGGTGTCGAGGTTGCGGTCGGTCAGGATCAGCGGGAGTTCGCGATCGCCGCTGGGCAGGTCGAGCTCGTCCTCCTCGTCGTCGCGGATCAGGTACAGGCCGGCCAGGCCGGTGTGGACGTTGAACCGGGTGATCGCCATGGCGTGGTCGTGGTACCAGAGCGGCATCGCCTGCTGCCGGTTCTGGTATTCGGCGAGCTGCGAAGTGCCGGGAAGACCGGCGTTGTGCGCCCATCCGTCGTTGCCCGCGTTGGTGCGCGCGCCGTGCAGGTGCACCACGGTCCAGGCGGGCAGGTCCGCGACGCCGTCGACGATCGAGTAGCCGGGCCGGTCGAGCTCGCGGCCGGGGCGGGTGGTCGGCCCGTCGGCCACCGGTCCCTGCACGGCGACCAACGGGAACTTGCCTGCTATTTCGTTCGACCACGAAATCCGCAGTTGTTTGCCGCTGCGCACTTCGATTGTCGGCCCCGGGTAATGTCCGGCATAAGTCCACAATGTACTCGGCGGCAATTGCGAGTGCAGCCGTTGCTGCTTCGCCACCATCGGAATGGTGATCATGTCCTGGCCCCACCACGGCGGCCGCAGCACCGGCGGAACCGGCAGCGGGTCAAGGAACTTGGTGAGCCCCCAGTTCGGCCCGGTGATCGGACCCGCGGCGGCCGGCCGTTCGGCAATTTCGGTCATCAGGTTGTTCCCCCTTCAGGAAAAGGGGCAGGAAGAATTGCGCAACGGCGAATGCGCCGGTGCTTACGGAAAAGATTCCCCCGAACCCCCTCGGTAACTGGTAGCGCGACTCCCCTCGCGTTACCGGCGATTTCCACTGTAGCCGTTTTTGTCGTATGCCGCAGGCGTCTCGCGCGCGTGATAGGTTTTCGCGCATGAGCGAAGGCCGGTGGACGTATCTCTCCGACATGGACGGTGTGCTGGTCAGGGAGGAACACCTCGTCCCGGGGGCGGACGAGTTCCTCGCCGAACTGCGGAACAACGATATCGACTTTTTAGTGCTCACCAATAACTCGATCTACACCCCGCGCGACTTGCGGGCGCGGCTGCTGCGGACCGGTCTGGACATCCCCGAGGAGTCGATCTGGACCTCGGCGCTCGCGACCGCGAAGTTCCTCGCCTCGCAGCGGCCGAACGGCTCGGCGTTCGTGATCGGCGAGGCCGGGCTCACCACGGCGCTGCACGAGGTCGGCTACGTGCTGACCGAAAGCGACCCGGACTACGTCGTGCTCGGCGAGACCCGCACGTACAGCTTCAGCGCGATCACCCGCGCGATCCGGCTGATCGAGGGCGGCGCGAAGTTCATCGCGACCAACCCGGACGCGACCGGCCCGAGCGTCGAGGGTTCGATGCCCGCCACCGGGTCCGTCGCGGCGCTGATCGAGCGGGCCACCGGCCGCTCGCCGTACTACGTCGGCAAGCCGAACCCGCTGATGATGCGGTCCGCGCTGCGCCGGCTGGGCGCGCATTCGGAGTCGACGCTCATGATCGGCGACCGGATGGACACCGACGTGCACTCCGGGATCGAGGCCGGGCTGCAGACCATCCTGGTGCTCACCGGCATCTCGAACGAGGAGTCGGTGGAGAATTATCCGTACCGGCCGACGAAGGTGATCGGCTCGGTCGCCGACCTGATCGGGCGAACGCTCGACCCGTTCGGCGAAGGCTGACCGCCCACCGCCCGGGAACAGGGCATATCGTCGAACAATGAGCGTCTATGTGGTGGGCGACGTCCACGGGCACCGGGACGCCCTGGTTGACGCACTGCGCGCCGAGGGCCTGGTCGACAGCGACGGCAAGTGGGCCGGCGTCGACGACCGGTTGTGGTTCCTCGGCGACTTCACCGACCGCGGCCCGGACGGCGTCGGGGTGATCGACCTCGTGCGCGAACTGCAGGAGCAGGCGGCGGAGTCGGGCGGCTCGGTGCAGATGCTGCTCGGCAACCACGAGATCCTGCTGCTGGGGATGTACCACTTCGGCGACCGCCCGGTGCCGTCCGACTTCGGGCCGCGCAGTTTCGCGCGCAGCTGGGAGATCAACGGCGGGCTGCTGTCGGACCAGGACCGGCTCACCCCCGAGCACATCGAGTGGCTCACCGAACGCCCGCTCGTCGCGGTCGACGAGGACCACCTGCTGCTGCACTCGGACACCCTCGAGTACCTCGACTGGGGCGAGGACCTCGACTCGATCAACGCCACCGCGCACGACATTCTTTCCGGCAGCAACATCGAGGCCTGGTGGGACGTGTGGCGGCGGATGACCACCCGGTACGCCTTCCGCGGCCCGGACGGCGAGGAGAACGCCGAGCGGCTGCTCAAGACGCTCGGCGGCTCGCGGATCGTGCACGGGCACAGCGTGATAGCCGACCAGTTGGGCATCCACCCGACGCAGATCGAGGGCCCGTACCTCTACGCCGGCGGGAAAGCGCTGGGCATCGACGGCGGCCTGTTCGTCGGCGGTCCGTGCCTCGTGGTGAAGCTGCCCTTCGAGCCGGAGGACTAGCCGGCGGGGGCGTACCGCAGCTCGAGAATCCCGGACGGGAAGGCAGTGCTTGTGACCAGGCGCAGCCGCCGGGCTTCGGCGAGCTCCGGGAACAGCGCCGCGCCCTTGCCGGTGACGGCGGGGAGCACCCAGAGCCGGTACTCGTCGACCACGCCGAGCTTGATCAGCGAGTGCAGGAATTCGGTACCGCCCGCGGCGACGAGATCCTTGCCGGGCTCAGCCTTGAGCTTGGCGATCTCCTCCGCGAGGTCCCCGCTGGCTATGCGGGTCTCGGGCCAGTCCGCAGTGGTCAGGGTTCTGGAGAAGACGACCTTGGGAATCGCGTTCATCGCCTTGGCCGAGGGGTGGTCTGAGGTGGGCCAGAAGCCTGCCATGGCCTCGTAAGTGTTGCGGCCCATGAGGAAGGCCCCGGCCTCCCAGAGCTGGTCGACGAAGTATTTCTCCTGCTCGGGGTCGTCGATGGACATCATGACGTCCCGGATGCCGTTGTCGGCGTCGGCGCTCTTGCCGTCCAGCGAGACGTAGAAACCGAGGATCAGCTTGCGTGTGGTTGCCATGCGACACAGCTTGCTGCCGATGGTTTGAGTTGTCAAGACAAAATTATTTTTCGGTGGGCGTTAGGGGGAGACAGCTGGTCGGAGGCCGGAAGACGGCGGATCCTGGAGGTCGTGCCCGTCTGGCAGATCGCGACATCGAGCGCGGCTGGATCGCTGATCGCGTTGATCGGCGTATTCGCCGGAGTCGTGGCGACGACGCGGACACAGCGACGGCACTGGGCGCGCGACAAGCTCGCCGAGGCGTGCCGGGACATCGTCCAAGAAGCGACGCGCGTCCAGCGCGCATTCCTCCGGAGGCGGGAGGACGGAGCCGCGCAGATCGATTGGGTGGCCTGGAACCAGGCGTTGTCCAGCCTCTGGCTCTTCGGCGACGACCGGCTCGCGCGTGCCGCCGCGCGGATGGACGAGACGTTCTTCCTCGTCAACCACGCCATCCGGAAAGGCGAGATCGCGGATCTCGCCTCGTGGCGCAACGCCCGGGACGCCATGGAGTCCGACCGGCTCGCCTTCATCAACTACGCGCGAAGAGGAGTCTTGAACGCGAAGCTGACGATTCGCACGCCGCTGAACTCCCGGCCGGACGTCGACCCGCGCGACCCCGGCGACCAGACGAGCCAGTGATCCGGGGGCGAGCTCACGCGTCCACGATTTCCTTGCCCAGCGGCATCAGCGAGATCGGGATCATCTTGAAATTCGCCAGCCCCAGCGGGATGCCGATGATCGTGAGGCATTGCAGCGTCCCGGTGATCAGGTGGCCGATGCTGAGCCACAGGCCGGCGACCAGGAACCAGATCACGTTGCCTACGAACGAGCCCACCCCGGCCTCGCGCCGGTCGACGACGGTGCGGCCGAACGGCCACAACGCGTAGTTCGCGATCCGGAACGACGCGATGCCGAACGGAATCGTGACGATCAGGACGCAGCAGACGACTCCGGCGAACAGGTAGCCCAGCGCCATCCAGAAACCGGCGAGGACGAGCCAGATTACGTTGAGGATCAGTCGCATCAGACGTACAACTCCCCGCTCACTACGGGGACGGCCTGGCCGCGCAGCAGCACGCGGTCGTCGCGGACTTCGGTGCGGACGGTTCCGCCTCGGGCGGAGAGTTGCTGTCCGACGAGGGTGGTTTTGCCCAGTTGCCGCGGCCAGTACGGGGCCAGCGAGCAGTGTGCGGAACCGGTGACCGGGTCCTCGTCGACGCCTACGCCGGGGCCGAAGAACCGGCTGACGAAGTCGTCGCCCGCCGCGGTGATGATGAGCCGCCCGGTCCACGTGGCGCGGAGGGCGTCGAGGTCCGGCTCCGCGTTCCGGACCGCTTCGACGCTGTCGAGCACCGCGAAGAGGTTCTCGCGAGCGCGTCCGGTGAACCGCGCGGGCTCATTGAGGATGGGGGAGAGGTCTTCGCCGGTCTCGACGGGCGGGTCGGCGGGGAAGTCCATCTCGATCCAGCCGTCGGCCTTGGTGCACGTCAGCCTGCCGCTGAGGGTGTCGTAAACCTGGTGCCCGCCAAGGACATGCGTGACCGCGATGGTGGCGTGCCCGCAGAGCGAGACCTCGTCGGTCGGGGTGAACCAGCGGAGCGATTTCGCGCCCTCGCCGGTGTTGACCACGAATGCGGTCTCGGAGTGCTTCATCTCCGTCGCGACCTGCTGCATCCACCCGGCGTCCGCGGGCTGGTCGAGCACGACGACGCCGGCCGGATTGCCGGCGAAGGCTTGGTCGGTGAAGGCGTCGACGAGGTGGAATTCGTTCCGGGCACTCGGGTCCATGAAACCGATCCTGCCCGGCTGGCCGGTCGCCGGCATCGGGGATTAGCCCTGAATTCTCAGCGCACGCCCTCTTCGATGGTCTCCAGCAGCCATTTCCGCAGGTGCGAGCCCGTCGACGGGGTGAAATTCAACCGGAATCCGCCGTCGGCCAACGGTTCCGAGAACGTCAGGTATCGCCCGCCGTCGGTGTCCACGAACGTCGCGGTCGAGACCGGGCGGAGCGTGCCTTGCCCTGGGCGCAGCGAAAGTTCCACGGTCCCGTGCCGGTGCAGCGGCCATTGCGAGTACCCGGCCAGCGCGTCGCGATCCTGGCGCGACGGCGCGGGAGCCTCGGCGCCTCGTTTCGGGGGCGCTTGAGTGATCGCGACCGGGGACACGGGCAGCGCCCGATAGGGCGGGAACATGCTCAGCACCAGGTCTACCAGCCGCTCCGGCCGGACTTGCCGGAAGCGGAGCCCGTCGTCGACCTGTTCGGAGAACACGCCGAGGCCCTCGCCGATGCACGCGCGGTACAGCACGATCCCGGACGGCGGTTCGGCCGCGCGCACGATGATCAGCACGTCCGGCCTCGTCCAGGCACGAAGGGTCGCTTCGACGTCCCGGTCGAGTTTCTCCGCGTCAGCCAGCCCGCGGCCGCGCAGCGCGTTCCACGCTTCCTCGGCCAGCCGGTTGTGCTCGGTCATCGTCGCGCCCGCGCTGCGGATCTCGAACGGATGCCACGACGCGGGCAGCCCGGTGCGCCGCACCGCCACGTCGGTCTCGGTCCAGCCCAGGGAGAATTCCTCTGGCAACGTCCCAGTCCCCTCGTGCACGAAACAACCCGCACCGAGGGTAGCGGAACGCGCACGACGATCAGCCGCTCGTGCGAGCGCACCCCATAACGAGGGTGGCGGAAAGGTCCGAAATCGAGCTTAGACTCTGCTTCGTCGACGAAGACCGCCACGGGAGGCACCCATGCCTGACGCGCCTGCACTGCCGAGTTACGCCTCCGGGACCTCCAGCGTCCCCCTGCTCGGCGACACGATCGGGGACAATTTCGACCGCACGGTGGCCGCGTTCGGCGACCGGGACGCACTCGTCGACCGTGAGGCGGGCTCCCGCTGGACCTACCGCGAACTCGCCGCCGAGGTCGACACCCTCGCGCACGGGCTGCTGGCGTCGGGCATCGGCAAGGGCGACCGCGTCGGCATCTGGTCGCCGAACCGGGCGGAATGGACGTTCCTCCAGTACGCGACAGCGAAAATCGGCGCGATCCTGGTCAACATCAACCCGGCGTACCGCTCGCACGAACTGCAGTACGTGCTCAACCAGGCGGGCATCCGGATGCTCGTGGCCGCGGACAAGTTCAAGACGTCCGACTACGGGGCGATGATCGAGGAGGTCCGGCCGAACTGCCCCGGTCTGGAAGCGGTCGTGCTGCTCGGCGCCTCGTCGTGGACCGACCTGATGGAGTCCGGCCGCGGCGGCGACCCGGCGCGGCTCGCGCAGCTGCAGGCCGGGCTGTCCGCGGACGATCCGATCAACATCCAGTACACGAGCGGCACCACCGGTTTCCCCAAGGGCGCGACGCTCAGCCACCACAACATCCTCAACAACGGCTATTTCGTCGGCGAGCTGTGCAACTACACCGAGGAGGACCGGGTCTGCATCCCGGTGCCCTTCTACCACTGCTTCGGCATGGTGATGGGCAATCTCGCGTGTACGAGTCACGGTTCGTGCATGGTCATCCCGGCCCCGGCGTTCGACCCGAAGGCCACGCTCGCCGCGGTCGCCGCCGAACGCTGCACGTCGCTCTACGGCGTGCCGACGATGTTCATCGCCGAGTTGAACCACCCCGAGTTCGAGACGTTCGACCTCGGCTCGCTGCGCACCGGCATCATGGCCGGATCGCCGTGCCCGGTCGAGGTGATGAAGCAGGTCATCGACCGGATGGGGATGACCGAGGTGTCCATTTGCTACGGCATGACCGAGACGTCGCCGGTGTCCACGCAGACCCGCGCTGACGATTCGGTGGAGCGCCGGGTGTCCACGGTCGGCCGGGTCGGCCCGCATCTGGAGTCCAAAGTGGTCGATCCGGAAACCGGGCTGACCGTGCCGCGCGGCACCCCCGGCGAATTGTGCACCCGCGGTTATTCGGTGATGCTCGGCTATTGGGAGGAACCGGAAAAGACCGCCGAGGCGATCGACGCCGCGCGCTGGATGCACACCGGCGACCTCGCGATCATGGACGACGAGGGCTACGTCAACATCACCGGCCGGATCAAGGACATGGTGATCCGCGGCGGCGAGAACATCTACCCGCGCGAGATCGAGGAATTCCTCTACACGCATCCGGACGTGCTGGACGCGCAGGTGATCGGCGTGCCGGACGTCAAGTACGGCGAGGAATTGATGGCCTGGATCCGGATGCGCGAGGGCGCGCAGCCGCTGACCACGGAAGCGGTGCGCGAGTTCTGCCAGGGCAAGCTGGCGCATTACAAGATCCCGCGTTATATCCACGTGGTCGAGGAATTCCCGATGACGGTGACCGGGAAGGTGCGCAAGGTCGAAATGCGACAGCAGTCGGTGACTTTGCTGGGGCTGGAGCAGGCGGCATCGCAGCAGCACGCGTGAGCCTCGTGAGTGTTCATGCCGGTTGGAACCGGCATGAACACTCACGAGCAGGTCAGGCGGAGGCGGCTGCGGCGGCTTCGGCGAGGGCCTTCTCGTCTTCCTCGCCGAAGGTGTCCTCGAGCTGCTCAGGCGAGTAGTCGAGGTCGATCTGCTCGACCGGCGTGCCCCGTGCGGATTCGATCGCACCGAGGCGGCGCTGGGCGCGGTCGGCGGCGTACTGGATCAATTCCTCGGGATCGTTGTCGAACGGGACTTCCTCGAATTGGTCCTGCACCCACTGGATCATGCCGAGCGCGTGCGGCAGCAGTTCGCCCATGCGTTCCTGCACGGCGTCCCACATCGCGTCGTCCGCGGCGACGTGCCGCCGGCAGGTGAACGTGCCCCACGCCATGTGGCGGCGTTCGTCGTCGCCGATGCGGCGCACCAATTCCTGCATTCCCGGCAGGATCTGGTTCTGCGTGCAGATCAGCTGCCACGAGTAGTAGCCGGTGAGCGCGAGGCTGCCTTCGATCACGTGGTTGTACGTCACGCTCGCGCGGATCTGGTTGAGCGGACTGGGGTCGGCCTCCAGCGCGCGCAGCGACTGCGGCAGCTCCTCGTAGAAAAGCTTGCGGTAGTGCGGGTTTTCCGCGACGTAGGAATGCAGGTCGTCGTCCAGTCCGACGGCGTCCATCCAGCGCCGGAAGACCTCGACGTGCTTGGCTTCCTCGAAACAGAACTGCGTCAGGTACATCTCGTCGCCGAATCGGCCGGTCGACGACATCGCGCGCATGAACGGCTGGATGTCCTCGGTCACCGCTTCCTCGCCCGCGATGAACTGCGCCACGAGATAGGTGGTCGAGCGCTGCTGCTCGGGTGTCAGGCTTTCCCAGCCCTCTCGTTCCTTGCTGAAATCGAGGTCCGCCGGGTTCCAGAACTTCTTGTTGCCCTTGACGAACAGCCGCAACGGGAACGAGTCCCAGTTCAGCCCGCCCTTGCGCAGGGACGAGAATCCGCTGCGCAGCTCCGGAAGCGTCTCGGTCATGACTGGCCCTCTCGTTTCACTCCATTGTGGACGAATTGGTCGATGGCGGGGGCGAGCACCGCGAGGACCGACTCGGCGGCCTCGGCCGCGGAATGCGTCGGCAGCACCAGGTGGCTCAGCGAGAGCCGGACCACCGTTTCGGCGAGCAGCGCGGCGGCCTCCGGGCTGAGCCGGGGTTCGAGCGCGAGGTACTGCTGCGCCGCGAGTTCGGCCGACGCGGTGAGGATCGGCTCGCCGCGCGAGGTCAGCAGGGGGAGCAGATCCTCGCCGGCTTCGGTGCCGAGCGCAGCGGCGATCAGCCGGTTCTCCCTGGCGTGTTCGATCGTGTAGACGACCGCGCCGCGGATGCCCGTGAGCAAACTCTCGGCGTCCTCGAAGCGGCACCGGATGCCGTCGAGGAATTCCGCCGCGACGCGCAGCGCGACGGCCTGCGTGAGCGCCGCCTTGCTGCCGAACTCGTTGTAGACCGTCTGCCTGCTGACCCCGGCTTTCGCGGCTACGTCGGCCATCCGGAGGCCCTGATGGCCGCGGTCGGGGAGCAGGTCCGCGGCCGCGTCCAGCAGCGTCTCGCGAAGCGTCGCCTTGGTCCGCTCGGTGAAGCTGGTCACACCGTCAGCTTGACACAGACTGAATCTGTGTCAAGAACCTTTACCTGGATGGTGCACGTGTACAAATGCGCGCCGGATTTGTCGGTGCGGACGGCTACCGTGTGGGACGTGGGCATCACGGTGGGGTTCGACCTCGACATGACATTGATCGACCCGCGGCCGGGCATGGTCGCGGCGATGAACGCGCTCGGCAAGAAGTCCGGGCTGCCGTTCGACGGAGAGGCGTTCGCCTCGAACCTCGGACCGCCGCTCGATCAGGCGCTGCGCGAGTTCGGCGCGCCCGAAGACCGGATTCCCGAGCTGATCTGGCAGTTCCGCGAGCTGTACCCGGAAACGGTCGTGCCGAGCACAGTCGCGCTGCCCGGCGCGGCCGAGGCGCTGGAGGCGGTCCGGGCGGCGGGCGGGCGAACGGTCGTGGTCACCGGCAAGTACGGGCCCAACGCGCAAATGCACCTCGACGCGCTGGGCATGAAGGTCGACGCGCTGGTGGGCGAGCTGTGGTCCACGCAGAAGGCGGCGGCCCTGCTGGAACACGAGGCACGGGCGTACGTCGGCGATCACCTCGGCGACGTACGGGGCGCGCGAGCGGCCAACGCGGTATCCGTTGCCGTGGCGACCGGGCCGTGCACCCGCGAGGAGTTGGCCGCCGAGGGAGCGGACATGGTGTTCGACTCGCTGGTCGAGTTCCCGGAGTGGTTTGCCAGGACGTTCGTGGAGACCGCGGTGTAAGCGCTGGTCAGCCGTGCTTTCCGGCGCGGGCTTCCTGGATCAGCGCGATCAGGCCGAGGAGCAGGCCGAGCGGGGTGATCACCCCGGCGGCCGCGCTGAGCCACACCGGCAGGTTCTCGAGCCCGGCGGCGAACATCACGAACACCGTCGCCACCGCGAGCATGCCGATGGCGAACAGGCCGATGCCGAGCCGCATGAGGATCGGTTTGCCGGTCTGCTTCGCTGCGTTCTCCATGGGGTGAGAGTAACGGGACTATCCGCTTCTCCCCAGCGCCTGTGGCGAGATACGCTTGTCGGACGCGCGCCTCGAGATCGCTCGGGGCGCGTTCGTCGTGACCTGCACAGCAGAAGGACTGGTGAGGGAAGTGCCGACCGGCAAGGTCAAGTGGTACGACGCGGAGAAGGGGTTCGGCTTCGTCACACAAGACGGCGGTGCGGACGTCTACATCCGCAAGGCCGCGCTGCCCCACGGCGTGGAGGGCCTGAAAGCCGGGCAGCGGCTCGAGTTCGGCGTGGCCGACGGCAGGCGCGGACCGCAGGCGCTCTCCGTCCGGCTGCTGGACCCGCCGCCGTCGGTCGCCGAGGCGCGCCGCCGTCCCGCGGAGGAGTTGCACGGCCTCGTCGAGGACATGATCAAGCTGCTGGAGCTGAAGGTCCAGCCGGACCTGCGGCGCAACCGGTACCCGGATCGCAAGAACACCAAGCAGATCGCGGAGATCATGCGGGCGGTCGCGCGCGACCTCGACCCGTGATCAGTCACGCCACCGCTTGAAACCGTGAAGGGCTCCGTGCGGGAATCTCCCCGCGCGGAGCCCTTCACGGCTTTGGCCGGATCAAGCAGGCTGTACCTGCAGCGACCACAGCGCCGTCGTGACCGCTTCGGCGTCGTTCGGGTCGCCGGTGCGGCTGATCACCGACGCCTGCGCGATCTCGACCACCACGATCTGGTCGTCCTTCGCGGGCGGCGTCGCGGTGTAGGCGTAGCGGTCGCGGGAGGTGATGATGTCCTCCTTGAGCGGCTGGGGCTCGCCCTTGCCGTTCACGTACTGCACGGTGACCTTCCACGGCGTCTCGGCGATCTCCTTCGGCACCGAGATCTGCACCGACCGGCCCGGCCGTACCTTGAGCTTGCCGGTCGCGCCGGGGTTGGCCGCGCACACGCCGGATTTGATGTCGCAGTTGCCGATCGGGGCGACGTTGATCGTGTGGCCGTCGGCGTAGAAAGTCACCTCGGCCGGGCCCGGCGCGGAACAGCCGGCCACCGCGAAACCACCGGCCGCGAGCACGGCCACCACCCGGGAACGTCGCATGGCCCGAGATTACCGGCGGCCTCGCGCGGGCCCCGGAGCGGGGAAGCTGCCGGTCGGCTCTGGGCGCAATGGGCGATTGCCGCCGAGGCCGGGCAGCAGTGAACCGCCGCGCTGCACCAGGAACGTCTGCGTCAGGCCGACCGCGAGCAAGAGCGTCACGACCAGGAAGCCGATCCAGTAGGTCGGCGGCAGCAGCAGCCCGACCGCGCCGCCCATGCACCACGACAGCTGCAGCACCGTCTCCGAACGCCCGAACGCCGAGGCGCGCGACTGCTCCGGCAGGTCTTCCTGGATCACCGCGTCGAGGCTGATCTTCGCCAGCGCGCTGGCCGTCGCGCCGATGAGACCGACGATCGCCGCGGTGGCGAGGCCGGGCAGCAGCGTCGCGATCAGCGTCGTCACGACGCACGCCGCCACACAGGCCACGATCACCTGGTCCGCCGAACCGAAGTGCAGCCGCGAACCCAGTGCGTTGCCGACGAATCCGCCGACGCCTGCCGCCGCGCCGATGATGCCCAGCAACAGCAACTGCACGAACGGGCTGTGCCCGGCGTGTTCGGTCTGCGCCTTCACCGCGAAAGCGGCGAACATCATCAGGAACCCGGTCAGCACGCGGACGGAACCGTTGCCCCACAAGGCAACGACGATGTGCCGTCCCATCGGCTGGCGCTGCCGTTTCTGCTTCGGCTCCGGCCGCGCGGACAGCGACGTCGGGACCTCGCCTTCGGTCACCTCGACCCACGACGGGATCCGCATCGACTGCACGGCCGCGGCCACGCAGATCACCGCGGTGAACCACAGCGCGCCGGAGGAGTTGGAGAGGCTGCTCACACCGCTGGCCAGCGCGCCGAACACGCCGCCCGCGATCAGGCCGAACACGGTGATCCGCGCGTTGGTTTTCGACAGCGTGATCTCCGGCGGCACCACGCGCGGCGTGACCGCCGCCTTCAGCACGGTGAACGACTTCGACAGCACCATCATCCCGAGCGCCGCCGGGTACAGCAGCCAGTCGTCGAAGTGCAGCGCCATCACGACTGCCATCAGGCCCTGTCCGAGCGACGACACGCACATCGCGAGCCGCCGGCCGCGCTGGATCCGGTCCAGCGCCGGGCCGATCACCGGCGCGACGAGCGCGAACGGCGCGATCGTGATCAGCAGGTACAGCGCGACCTTGCCCTTGCTCTCGCCGCTGGTCGCGGCGAAGAACAGGGTGTTGGCCAGTGCGATCGCCATCGCGGCGTCGCTGGCGTAGTTCAGCATCACCGCGTACATCAGCGAGGTGAGGCCGGACTTGTCCGCGCCGTCTGCCTTGGTGGCGCGCTGGAACGCGCCGATCGCCTGCCCGCTCAGCTGACGGCTGCGCAGCGCGGCGACGCGCGTGACGGTGAGCTTTTTCGGCAGCTTCGGAACCGACCCCGCGCCAGCGACGGCGGTGGTGTTGAAGGCTTCGTCCTGCTCTTCTTCGACGCGCGGCTCGCCCGCGTAGCCGCCGGTGTCGTAGTGCTCGTAGCCGGCGCTGCCGGGACGGTCGTCGTACGGCCGCGGGTGGACGGGCTCGGTGCGGTGGTCGCGCGGCGGGTACGGCCGGGCGCCGCGCGGGGGCGGCGGCGGGCGGTGTCCCATCGGGACGGCACCGGTGGGCGCTTCGTCGGCGTTCGGCTGAAACGGCGGTGCGTCGTCGTAGAAGGCGCTGCGCGGCTCCGGGCCTCGGGGATAACCGCGGGGAGGACGCTGATCGACGTGCTCGGTCCGCGGTTCGGCCGGCCGCCCGCGCGGCGGTTCGGCCGGGATGCGCTCCGGTCGGGCCCGCGGCGGCTCCGGCGCGTACGCCGGCGGAGCCTGGCGAACACGCTGGTCAACGGCCGGATCGACCCGGGTCGGCGGGGTGTCGCGCCACGAGCGGGCTTGCGCCGCGCCGGGCTCGGGAGTCCAGCGGCGCTTCTTCTTCCCACGGCCTTTGCCCGACTGCCCGCCGAGGGGGCTGTCGGAACCGGAGCGAGAGCTGAAGAGGGCCACGGTTCAATCCTGCCTCATCGGGGTCCCGCCCCGCCCGCTCACGTGCCGGTTCGCTGATTTTCCGGGACGAACTTCACGCGGAACGACGACTGCCACAGCTTTCCGGTCAGAAGGAATTCGTCGGTGCCCGGGATCGCGGCGATGCCGTTCAGCACGTCCTCGCCGGGCCGGGCGGACGTGCGAAGCCTGCTGGCGTCGATCTTCGCGGTGATCCGTCCGGTAGCGGCGTCGATGCGCAGAATGGTGTCGGTCTGCCAGACGTTCGCGTAGACGGTGTCGCCGACGCACTCCAGTTCGTTCAGCTGATCCTGGCCTACCTCGACGGAACCGGTGACCGCAAACGTTTGCGGATCACGGAACGTGAGCTTGGACGACCCGTTGCTCATCACCAGCCGCTCGTCGGGCTGGTGGCACAGTCCCCAGCCCTCGCCGTCGTAGCGAACGCGCCGCAGTTCGGCGAGCGTCTGGGAGTCGCGTTCGATCGCGATTCCGTCGCGCCAGGTCAGCTGCCACAGCTTCGGCCCGAGCACCGTGAGGCCCTCGGCGAACAGCGGCGACGGCACCGTCACCTGTTTGGCTGGTGCTCCGCCGGCCGGGCCCGCGGTGAGCGCGGACTTGCCTTCGAGCCCGCGACTCTCGTACAGCGTCGTGCCGGAGTACTCGAGCCCTTCGGTGAAGGCGGCCGAGTCGTGCGGCAGCGTTTCGAGCACCTGAACGGTGAGCTGTTCGGGCTGGGCGGGCGCGGCTTGGGTGCCCGCGCATCCGCCGAGCAGGGCGGCGGCCACCAGGGGCCAGACGATCCGGGTTCGCACGAGGAACAGCCTGGCACGGGCGGCGCGGATGCGTGCGGCACAATTGGGGGTATGACGCTGCTGTTGACCCTGGACGACGGCTCTCTCCACCGGAAGCTCGCGGACGCCGTCGAGGCGGCGCGGGAGGCCGTGCTGGCGGAAGCACCCGCTGACCAGGTCGGCCAGCACGTCGGCGTGGAGCGCGAGGACGCGGTCTCCGCGAGCCACCTGTTCGAAGCCTCGGTGCCCGGATATCGCGGCTGGCGCTGGTCGGTCACCGTCGCGGTGGCCGGGCCGGACGAGCCGGTCACGGTGAGCGAGCTGGTGCTGCAGCCGGGCCCGGAGGCCTTGGTCGCGCCCGCTTGGGTGCCGTGGGAGCAGCGGGTGCGCGCCGGAGACCTCGGCGTCGGCGACCTGTTCCCCGCGGACAAGGACGACCCGCGCCTCTCGCCCGCGTACCTCCAGTCGGACGACCCGGCTGTCGAGGAAGCGGCGCACGAGGTCGGCCTCGGCCGGGTTCAGGTGCTCTCGCGCTACGGCAGGCTGGACGCGGCCGCGCGCTGGCACGGAGGCGAGTTCGGCCCCCGTTCGGACATGGCCCGCAGCGCGCCCGCGACCTGCGGGACCTGTGGGTTCTTCGTGCCGCTGGCGGGTTCGTTGCGGGCTGCCTTCGGGGCGTGCACGAACGACATCGCGCCCGCGGACGGGCACGTCGTGGACGTGGCTTACGGGTGCGGCGCGCACTCGGAGGTGCGGGTCGAGGTGACGTCCTCGGTTCCGGTCGCGGAGCTGGTTTACGACGATTCGCTGATCGACTTCACGCCGGTTCCGGAGGCTGCTCCCGAGCCGGGCGTCGTCGCGGACCCCGCGGTGGTGGAAGAGGCGGCGGCTGCGGCTGCCGAGGAGACCGCCGCGGTCGCGGTGGTGGAGCCGGAGGCGGCCGCGGAGGTGGCGGTCGAGGAGGCTGCCGCTGAGGCGGCTTCGGACGTTCCTTCGGACGCCGTCGAACCGGTTGCCGAGGAGTCTGCGGCCGGGGAGCCGGTCGAGAACGCGACTGCCGAGCCGGTCGAGGGCGCGGACGTCGTCGAGGCTTCGGCGGCCGGCACCGCTGCTGAAGTGGTCGTCGAGGCGAGTGCCGATGCGGCTCCGGCCGAGGACGACACCGCGAAGCAGGACGACTCCGACGGGAGCGATGTCCTCCGGTGAACGAGGTCGCTGGGGGAGCGGCTGATCCTTTCGGGACAGTCCGGCTGCGGGAATCGGTGCTGAGCGCCTGGCGCGATTCGCCCACCCGCTTCACTGAGGACACCAACTCGGAACGCGACCTGCGCGTCGGCGCTTACCGCGACCGGTTGTTCGTCGAACTGGCACAAAACGCCGCCGACGCCGCGCAAATCGCGGGTGCCCCGGGCCGGATCCGAGTGTCCGTTGTGGACGGTGAACTGCGGTTCGCCAACACCGGCGCGCCGCTGGACACCCGAGGGGTCGAATCGCTGGCGTCGTTGCGGGCGTCGGCCAAGGAAGGCACCGTCGGCCGGTTCGGGGTCGGATTCGCGGCCGTCCTGACCGTCACTGACGAGCCTCGGGTGGTTTCGGCCTCGGGCGGGGTCGCGTTTTCCGCGCAGCGCACCCGGGAGGAATCCGGCCGGGACGGCGACGTTCCGGTGCTGCGGTTGCCGTTTCCCATCACGGAGCAGCCGGCGGACGGATTCGCCACCGAAGTGCGGTTGCCGCTGAAGGAATCCGGGCAGGGTCTGCTCGACGGCCTGGCGAACGAGATCGAAGACCTTCTGCTGGCGCTGCCGTGGCTCGCTGAGGCCGAAGTGGACGGTCGCAAGTGGACTCGACGCGGCGAAGAGATCGTCGAGATCACCTCGCCGACCGGACGACGGCGTTGGTTGAAGCACGGCGTCTGGGCGGTTCCGGTTGACGCCGACGGCGTACCGCAGCCCCTCGAAGACGATCTGCTGCACGCGCCGACGCCCACCGACGAAGGCCTTTCGCTCCCGGCTCGGCTGATCGCCGAAGTGCCGCTGGAGCCGTCTCGCCGCCGAGTGCTTCCCGGTGCGGAGCTCACCCGCGCGCTGGAGAAAGCGGCGAGCGAATACGTCGATCTGGTCCGAGCGGTAGCCGCGGAGCATCGGCCGATCCTGGTTCCTGCCGCGGGTTTCCCACAGTCCGCGGTGGACGCACAGCTGAAAGATCTGGTCTACGCTTCGCTGGCGCAGGAACCCTGGCTGGCCACTGTGGACGGTCAGGAGGTCTCCGGGCAGCAGGCTCGGGTGCTCGACATCGACGGACTGGCTCCGCTGCTGGCTGACGTCATTCCGGGCTTGGTGCAGGCGAATCCGCGGCTGCTCAAGCCGGTGTCCGCGCACATCCTCAGCATCGGCGACGTCCTCGAAGTCCTGACCGGCATCGACCGCGAGCCCGACTGGTGGCAGAAGCTCTACGCGGAGCTGGCGGTCGCGGTCGAGAGTCACGCGCTCAGTGCGAATCAGCTCGACGGACTGCCGGTCCCGTTGTCGGACGGGCGGACTTTGCCGGGTGTCAAGGGCGCGCTGCTCGTCGACGGCAGCAGTGAACTCCGCGAACTTCTGTCCGATGTGGACGTTCCCGGTCTCCGGCTGGTGCACCCGGCCGCGGCGCATCAATTGCTGGAACTGCTGGGAGCCAAGCACGCTGACGCGCGGCAGCTGCTCGAAGCGGAACAGCTGCAGTACGCGGTCGAGCACAGCGTCGCCGACGTTCAGTCCGGTTTGGACGGGATGAACCTCGCCGGTGCGGTACTCCGGCTGGTCACCGATTGCGGCGACCAGGCACCGGAGTGGATCGGCGCGCTGGCGCTGCCCGCGGAGGACGGCTGGCGCCGCGCGGACGAGCTGGTGCTCCCGACCTCGCCGTTGCTGGACGTCATCGACCCCGAGGTCTTCGAGCCCGGCGGCGCGCTTTCCGTGCTGGACGAGGAATTCGCGGAGGACTGGTCGACCGGGACTCTCGTCGCGGCGAAGGTGCTCGACTCGTTCGCGGTCGTGCTGGACGAGGATCCGCACGAACCTGACCACCACCTGCCGGACGAAGAGCAGTGGTGGGATTCGTTCGAGCAACCACCGACGACTGTCGTGTCCATCCGGGACCTCGACCTCGTCGCGGACGACGCCTGGCCGGACGCGCTCCGCTTGATCGCGTCGCGTCCGGACACGTGGCAGGCACTGCACAGCCCGGACGGCCACGCGGGCTGGTGGCTCGCGCGGTACGCCCTGCTGGCCGGCGAAGCGCCCGGCGCGTGGCGGCTCGCCTCGGCGACCGCGCTGGCTGGCCTGTACGACCCGGTCCCCGACCTCGACCTGAACGACGACCTGCTCCGCGCGGCCGGCGTCCGGACCGGACTGGACCTGGAGACCGCGGAAGACGTCACCGACCTGCTGGAGCGACTCGGCGACGCACAACGGACGCCGACCCCCGGCTTGGTGGCCCGCGCGCACGCCGCGCTGGTGGCCGCCCCGATCGACATCGCCGACGTCGACGCCCCCGCGCGAGTCCGCGCGGCGGACGGCAGCGTCGTCGAGGAAGCCGTGGTGCTGGACGTGCCATGGGTCGCGGCCGCACTCGACCCGGCGAAGATCCTGGTCGCGCCGGTCGAACCGGAACGGCTGGCGGAACTCCTCGACGTCCCGGTCGCGAGCAGCCTGAAAGCCGAGGTCGAGAGCGCCGGCGAGTACGTCGCGTGGGCCGACTTGCCCGCCCTCGCGCTCGCCGCGGACCAACTCGGCATCGCACTGCCGGACGGCGGGGTGCTGCTGCACGACCCGCTCACCGTGACGGTCGAAGGGGAAACGGCGGAGGTGCCGTGGTGGCTGGACGACCGGCTGCACGCGGCGGACACGTCCGAGGGACTGGCGCGTGCGTTCGCGTGGGCGAGTGATCGCTGGGACGAGCGTTATCGCATCACAGCGCTGCTGGAAGACCCGGCGCCGCGGACGTTGCTGAACTGAGGTCGTGAGTGCTGGTCCCGGTTAGAACCGTGATCAGCACTCACCAGTCCTAAAGCCGCTGCGCCGACTTGGACCCCCGTCGAGCAGCCGCCCGCTGCCAGAAAATAATCCCGAACCCGATAAACCCGAGCGCGATCCCCGCTACGCACGTCTGCACCCACACGCCCTCGCTCGTGAAGAAGAGCACCACGAGCGCGACAAGCCAGAGCGCAGTACCTACGATCACCACCGGCGTCAGGTCGGTGAGCCGCTTCGGCAGGTCCGGCGTGTGCCGCAAGGCAGCCGGAGCGTCCGGTGCACTGGTCGGTTCGTCCACGGTGGCGAGCTTACCCGGACGGAAACAGCGAGACAGGCGGGGAAATGGCGGAGCAGCGCGAGCGGGCGGGGTCCACACTGGACCGCTTCTTCCGGATCAGCGAACGCGGGTCGAGCACCGGGCGGGAGATCCGCGGCGGCGTGGTCACGTTCGTGACGATGGCCTACATCGTGGTCCTCAACCCGCTGATCATCGGCAGTTTCGCGGCCGACACCCCGTCCGCGCACAAGGACGTGCTCGGCCACATCCTCCCGGTGCCGCAGGTCGCGGCGGTGACCGCGCTGGTCGCGGGCGTGCTGACGATCCTGATGGGTCTCGTCGCGAACTATCCGTTCGGCATCGCCACCGGGCTCGGCATCAACAGCCTGCTCGCGGTCACCATCGCACCGCAGATGAGCTGGCCGGAGGCGATGGGCCTGGTGGTCATCGAGGGCGTGATCATCGTCCTACTCGTGCTCACCGGCTTCCGCACCGCGGTGTTCCGCGCCGTGCCGCCCGCGCTGAAATCCGCGATCGCGGTCGGCATCGGGCTCTTCATCTGCCTGATCGGCCTGGTCGACGCCGGCTTCGTGCGCAGGCTGCCGGACGACGCGCACACCACGGTGCCGGTCGGGCTCGGCATCGGCGGTTCGATCGCCTCGTGGCCGACCGCGGTGTTCGTCGTCGGGTTGCTGCTCACCGCGGTTCTCGTGGCCAAGCGCGTCAAGGGCGCGATCCTGATCGGCGTGCTCGGCTCGACGGTGCTCGCGATCGCGGTCGAAGCGATCGTGAAGGCCGGGCCCTCGAACGGCACCGATCCGAAGGGCTGGAACCTCGGCTACCCGGCGCTGCCGGAGAAGGTCGTCGGCCTCCCGGACCTGTCGCTGGTCGGCGACGTCTCGTTCGGCGCGTGGACCAGGCTCCCGATCATCACCGTCGTCCTGCTCGTCTTCACCCTCGTGCTCGCCGACTTCTTCGACGCCATGGGCACGATGACCGGCCTCGGCAAGGAAGCCGGACTGGTCGGCAAGGACGGGCAGCTGCCGAACGTCGGCAAGGCGCTGTTCGTCGAGGGCCTCGCGGGCGCGGCGGGCGGGTTCGGCTCGGCCAGCTCGAACACGGTGTTCGTGGAATCCGCGTCCGGTATCGCGGAGGGCGCGCGGACCGGTCTGGCGAACGTCGTGACCGGTCTGCTGTTCATCGCCGCGATGTTCCTGACCCCGCTCTACCAGGTCGTGCCGGTCGAGGCGGCCGCGCCGGCGCTGGTCGTGGTCGGCGCGCTGATGATGGCGCAGGTCCGTGACATCGACTTCACCGATTTCAAGATCGCACTGCCCGCGTTCCTGACCATTGTGGTCATGCCGTTCACCTACTCGATCGCCAACGGCATCGGCGCCGGATTCGTGAGCTACGTGGTGATCCAGGCGGTCACCGGCAAGGCCAGGAAGGTGCACTCGCTGATGTGGGTGATCGCGGTGGCGTTCGTCGCGTACTTCGCCGTCGGGCCGATCCAGGCGGCACTCAGCTGACCGGAGTAGACCGGAGCCGCAGGTCGTGAGGTATGCTAACTATATGTCCGGCGACCCGCACGAGCGTTCACTGGCGAGCCGCTTGCGTCTCGCGGTGGTGCGGCTCAACCGCAGGCTCCGGGCACAGCGGGTGGCTGACGACGTGTCGCTCACGCAGATCGCGGCGTTGTCCACCCTGCACAAGTGCGGCCCGCTGACCCCCGGTCAGCTCGCCGCGAAGGAAGGCGTCCAGCCGCCCTCGATGACGAGGGTCATCGCCGCGCTCGAGGAGATGGGGTTCGTCGAGCGCAGGCCGCACCCGACCGACGGCCGCCAGGCCATCGTCGAGCTGTCCGACGACGGGCTCACGTTCGTGCGCAAGGCCATCTCGGTGCGGGAGGCGTGGCTGGACCGGCAACTGGCCGAACTCGGCGAGGAAGAGCTCGAAGTGCTCTCCCGAGCCGCGGAGATCATCGACAGGATGGCGGGGAACTAGCACAGGTGACCACCACGGGTAGCGAAACAGGATGTCCGGCCCAATCCACTGCTACCCGGGACACGGCACCGCCGCCGTCCGGTTCCGCCCCGCCCGGCCCCGCTTCCGCATCGCCCGGGAAATCGTCTTCCGCCGCTGAGCCCGCCCCGGAATCCCCGGAATCCAAGACCCGCCGCACGATGTTCTCGTCGCTGCGCGTGCGGAACTACCGGCTGTTCTTCAGCGGCCAGGTCATCTCGAACATCGGCACCTGGATGCAGCGCATCGCACAGGACTGGCTGGTGTTCACCCTGTCCGGCAACGACCCGGTGGCGCTCGGCGTCGCGGTCGCGCTGCAGTTCATCCCGACGCTGCTGCTGTCGCTGTGGGCGGGCGTACTCGCCGACCGCGTCGACAAGCGCAAGCTGCTCATGCTCATCCAAGCGGCGAACTGCCTGCAAGCCGTGCTGCTCGGCGTGCTCGACCTGACCGGCGTCGCCCAGCTGTGGCACGTCTACCTGCTGTGCGTGATGCTCGGGACGACCTCGGCGATCGAGGTGCCGACGCGGCAGTCGTTCGTCGCCGAGATGGTCGGCCGGGACCAGGTGGCGAACGCGGTCGCGCTCAACTCGTCGATCTTCAACATGGCCCGCATCGTCGGACCGGCCATCGCCGGCTTCGCGATCACCTGGGTCGGCACCGGCTGGCTGTTCATCGCGAACGCGGCGAGCACGCTCGCGGTGATCACCGGGGTCGCGCTGATGAACCCGGCGAAGCTGTTCCGCGGCCCGGCGATCCCGCGGGCAAAGGGCCAGCTGATGGAGGGCCTGCGCTATGTGCGCGGACGGCCGGATCTGGTGACCGTCATGGTGCTGATGTTCTTCGTCAGCACGTTCGGCATCACCTATTTCACGTCGCTGCCGATCGTCGCCGCGAACGTCTTCCACACCCAGGCCGACGGGTACGGCCTGCTGTCGACGCTCGTCGCGGTCGGCACCTTCACCGGCGCGCTGGCGTCCGCGCGGCGCGGCGTGAAAAGCCGTCCCCGGGTGCGGCTGATGCTGGTTTCGGCGGCGCTGCTCGGGGCGTTCGAGTTCATCACCGCGTTCATGCCGACGTACCTGGCGTTCGGGATCGGCTTGATTCCGCTCGGGTTCGCCACGATCACCTTCCTGAACACGGCGAACGCGCTGGTGCAGACGTCGGTGTCGCCGGAGATGCGCGGCCGCGTGATGGGCATCTACGTGCTGGTGCTGATCGGCGGCAACCCGATCGGCGGGCCGATGACCGGCTGGATGGCCGACGCGTTCGGCGGCCGGTCGCCGTTCTACATCGGCGGCGCGGTTTCGGCGGTCGCGGCGGTGGTGTGCGCGGTGGTGCTGATCCGCCGCGGCGGCGTCCGGATGCCCCGGCGGCTCGGCAACGGCCTGCGAATCCTGGCCCGGGAACGGGTCTGACCTGCGGTAATGGCTGGTCTGGGCAGCGGAGACCGTCGAACGTCGTCACTCGGGAGGGTGAGACTGAGGTCTCCGCTGGGACGGTCTTGCCTCGATTGGTGAGGTTAGGCTAACCTCATACATGTCCGCTTCGTGGTGGGAGCGGCAGTCAGTTCGGGAACGGACAGAGCCCCGCAACCTGGGAACCCCGGGATGCGGGGCTCTGTTCATGGTCAGGGGCGGGCCCGGATAGAGCAAGGGCGTCGTGAGTGTTCATGCTGGTTCTAACCGCCATAAACACTCACGAGGTGGTCAGCGCATCGCCGGAGGCCCCCAGCGGATGCTCGCCCGGCCGCACGGGCAGGCGGCGCAGCCGGACGCCGAAGTACACGTGGTACGCCATCCGCACAGCATCGTCGTTCGGCAGCAGCACCTCGTGGCGCACGCCGTCGACCGTCTCGATCAGCCGGTCGCCGGACAGTGTCACGCGGCCTTGGGCAGTCGGGCGGGAGCAGGTCAGGGTCTGCGTGAAGTGCGACTGCGGCGACGTCGACTGCCACCACGCCATCGGCGCGAAGTCCGACAGCTGCCTTGGGCGGCGTTCGAGGCGGTACTCGGGCTTGCCGTCGCGCAGGACGTCCACGTCGCCGTACGGGGCGTCCAGGAGGAGGTATTCGCCCTCTAGATCGCTCTGCGGCTCGACCGCGGACAGTGCGAGCGGCTGCCGGCTGAACTTGCCGAATCCGACGTCGACCAGGTACTGCTCGTCGTCGAGTTGGACGAGGACGGCGGCGTGGTCCAGCGGCGGTCCGGGCACTCCGGCGTCGTTGAAGACGCGAGCCGCGTGCAGCGTCGCGGTGAAGCCCAGCTCTCGCAGCAGGGCGGCGAAAAGACCGTTCAGCTCGTAGCAGAATCCGCCGCGACGGTGGCGCACGAGCTTGTCGAAGAGTGCTTCTTCAGTGAGTTCGATGGGTTCCCCGAGGTGCACGCTGAGGTTCTCGAACGGGACGTGCATCAGGTGCCGCTCCTGCAGCATGCGCAGCGCGGCCAGGTCAGCCGCCGGAGGCACCGGCAGGTCCAGGCGAGCGAGGTAGGCGTCGACGTCCATGGGTTCCACTCTCACACCTCTAGTGCGCTCCAGGTCAAGCGAAATACGGGGCCCGGCCGTTCACCGGCCGGGCTCCCGGGCCTCAGTTGAGCAGGAGGCCGTTGCCGCCGGCGACGGCGTTGTCGAAGCGCTTGCTGATCTCGGCCCAGTTGAAGATGTTCCACAGGGCGTTGACGTAGTCCGGCTTCACGTTCTTGTAGTCGAGATAGAACGCGTGCTCCCACACGTCGACCAGCAGGATCGGCGTGGTCGGCAGGATCAGGTTGTTGTGGTGGTCGCGCAGCTGCTGGGTGATCAGCGTCTTGCCGATCGGGTCCCACGACAGCGCGCCCCACCCGTTGCCCTGGATCGTGGTGGACACGGCGGTGAACTGGGCCTTGAACTTGTCGAACGAGCCGAACGCCTCGTCGATCGCCGCGGCCAGCTCGCCGGTCGGCTTGTCCCCGCCCTCCGGGGAGAGGATCTTCCACCACACGACGTGGTTGGCGTGCCCGGCCAGGTTGAACGCCAGCGTCGTCTCCAGGCCCACGATCGAGCCGAAATCGCCCGCCTCCCGCGCGGCGGCGAGCTTGTCCAGCGTGTCGTTCGCGCCCTTCACATAGGTCGCGTGGTGCTTGCTGTGGTGCAGCTCGTTGATCTCGCCCGAAATGTAGGGCGCGAGTGCGCCGTAGTCGTAGTCGAGTTCGGGCAGCTCGTACCGGGCCATGGGCCCTCCTTTGGTCGACGCGCGGTTTTGCTTGGCGGCTTCCCGTGCGGGAGCCTTCTGAAACCGAGCGTCGTACTTCAAGCTAGGTGGAGGTCAACCCGCTGTGACCCGGCTCATGCCGCCGGGTCGCGGTACTGCTCGAGGTCGCGGGCCAGTTCGTCGAACACCGCCACGTTGTGCTCGAACGCGACCACGGATTCGTCGATCACCCGGGCGCGGTCGTCCTCGTTCCACGGCGCCTCGTCCAGCTTCGCGCGGTAGCGGTCGCGGAACGCGGGGGCGCTGCCGATCTCGTCGAAGCGGTAGAAGTGCGTGCCCGCCTCGGCGAGGTCGAACTTCTTCTCCAGCAACCGCCGGATGATCTGGCCGCCCGCGATGTCGCCGAGGTAGCGGGTGTAGTGGTGCGCCACGAAGCCGCCGGACCAGCGCGCCGCCTCGGCGATCCGCGCGGTGTAGGCCTCGGTCGAGGCGAGCGGGGCGATCTCGGTGCGCCAGCCGGGGCCGACCAGGCGGGCGAGGTCGCGTTCCAGCGCGGGCAGCCTGCGCAGTTCCTCGAACACGAACTGGCCGCCGACCGGATCGTCGGCCATCGCGTCGCCAGCGCGTTCGATGGCCTGGTAGATGAAGTAGTACTGGGTGGCCAGCGCCGCGTAGCCCGCCAGCGTCAGTTCGCCGCCGAGCAGCGCGTTCATGTACGTGGAGTGGTTGGCCTTGTCGTGGACCGTCCGCGTGGACGCGCGCAGCTGTCCGGAGAACGGGCTGGCTTCGAGGTCCGCGGTCACCGTCATCAAAGGCCTCCCGACGTTCTTTATGACAAGCTGTCAGAAAGAACTGTAGGCCACGATCCGTACTTAGGCTACCCTAAAATCAGTGGTTTTCACTCGAACCGACCGCCCGCCGGACGAAGCGCACGGCGGCCTCAATGGCGTCTTCGAGCTGGTCAGCGGGCACGTCGATGACCTGACGGCTGCCGAGTGCGGCGGTGATCATCGGGACCACCACGTCGAGATCCTGTGCGGGCCAGCTGCCCGCGTCGACTCCGGCGAGCAGTACTGACCGAAGCTGTTCAATGATCGGATCCGCGTGCGCGCTGATCCGCTGATACGCCGCGGGCGCGAGCGCGGACTCCAGCGCGGTGCCCGGCGGGAGATGGTGTTCGGCCAGCACGCGCAGCTGCAGCCGGACGAACGTGGCCAGCTGGGCGACCGGGTCGCCTTCGGCGTCCACCGCCGCGCGCAGCCGCTCGACATACCGCGCGGCCTCGTCCTCCACGAACGCGACGAGCAGGCTTTCCTTGTCCGGGAAGTGGTTGTACATCGCGGTGCGGCCGAGGCCGGCCTCCGCGGCGACGCCGGCGAGCGTGATCGCGTCGAACCCGCGCTCGTACAGCTGCGCGCGGACGACGTCGAACACTCGTGACCGCACCTCGCGGCGGTGCGCTTCGAGCGAACCGCCCAGCACCTTCGGCACGCGCGCCACCCCCTTCCCGTGCGAAACACTGTAGGGGACCGCGCGAAACGACTCAGCCGTCGAGCGGCCAGGTGTGCACCGGTTCGCCCGCCTCCGAGAGCTCCAGGTAGCGCCGCAGCATCCAGTTGAGCGCGGTTTCGCGGTCGGCACCGCGTTCGTGCGCGCGCAGCACGTAGTCGCGTTGCCAGGCCGCTCCGCTGCGGCGGGCAAGGCAGCGGCGTTCGATGATGCCGAGGTAACGCACGCGGGCTTCGTCAGAGACATCCGAGCGACGCAGGCCCTCGTGCGCCAGCGGCAGCAGTACGCGCAAGGCCAGTTCGTCCGGCGGGATCCAGCCGATGCCGGGCCAGTACAGCTGCGCGTCGAAACCCTTGCGCGCACCCTCGTACAGGTTTTCTTCCGCTGCCTGGAACGACATCTGCGACCAGACCGGCCGGTCCTGCTCCGCGAGCGCGCGCTGGGCGCCGTAGAAAAACGCCGCGTTGGCCACGATGTCGGCGACCGTCGGACCGGCGGGCAGCACGCGGTTTTCGATGCGCAGATGCGGCAGGCCGTCGACGACGTCGTACACCGGCCGGTTCCACCGCCAAATGGTTCCGTTGTGCAGCCGCAGTTCGGAAAGTTTTGGCGCCTGCCCGGATTCGAGCGCTTCGATCGGGTCCTCGAGGTCGGTCTCCGGCAGCAGTCCGGGGAAATAGCGGACGTTTTCCTCGAACAGGTCGAAGATCGACGTGATCCACCGTTCGCCGAACCACACGCGGGGCCGGACGCCCTGGTTTTTCAGCTCCTCCGGCCGGGTGTCGGTGGCCTGCTGGAACAACGGGATCCGGGTTTCGTGCCACAACGCCTTGCCCAGGAGGAAAGGAGAGTTCGAGGCGAGCGCGATCTGGACGCCGGCCAGGCATTGCGCGGCGTTCCAATGCGCCGCGAATTCCTCGGGAGCCACCTGCAGATGCAATTGGACCGAAGTACAGGCGGCCTCCGGGAGAATGGACTCCGCGTAGTGCCGCAGCCGCTCCGGCTGGCCTCCCGGCAATGCCGGACCGTCCATCGCGAGCGCGATCCGCTCGCCGCGGGCGGCGAAGATCTCGTCGTTCAGCGACGAATAGCGCGTTTTGTGGGAAAGCCACTTTTGATCGAAATGCTCGGCTCCCAGCGTCGGCAGAATGCCGATCATGGCCACCGACGAGCCGGTGTGCGCCGCGCTCGCCTGCGCCTTCGCGAGGTAGGAGTGCAGGTCTTCTTCCAGGCGCAGCGCGGAATCCCCGGCGAGCGGGCGCGGCGGCACGTTGAGTTCCAGGTTGTGCTGGCCGAGTTCGGTGGTGAACGAGGCGTCGTCGAGCGCCTCCAGCACGACCGCGTTGGTCATCGACGGGCGCAATTGCCCGTCCACCAGATTCAGTTCGACTTCGAGGCCGATGTTCTTGCGGGGAAAGGAAAAACTTCCGTCGGTGAGCATCCTCGCCAGGGTGTCCAGGCACCGCTGGACCTTCCGGCGGTACCGTCCGCGATCGAGCCGGCCGGGGTGTGCCGAGAGATCCGTACCCATGGTTCGACGCGCTCCTTGGCTGCTGTCCGCAGTGGTCTGGGCGGCTAGTACGCCAGGCAGACCACCGTCGCACAGCGCGGTGCCATGGGCTAGCGGCCAAACTGGTGCTCTCCGTCACCGGGGGTTGACCCAGCGCGTAACTACGCCGTTTGCCCTAAAGCGTGTCGCGCGTTCGGACCAATGGGCACGGGTTCGGCCGGGTGCGAGACTGTCCGATGTGGCTCAACTGATCTTCACCGAGGACCGGGCGCATCCGGGCCTCGACGACTTCCGCGACCTGTCCACAGCGGACCGTCGGCCGGACCGCCCCGGCGGGCGCGGGCTGGTGATAGCCGAGGGAACCGTCGTGGTCGGACGGCTGCTCGCTTCGCGCTATCCGGTGCGAGCGCTGCTCGGCGTGGAGAGACGGCTGCGGGAATTGGAAGACGAACTCGCGGACGTCGACGTGCCCGCGTATGTGACGTCGGCGGAGACGATGGCCGAGGTCGTCGGTTTCCATCTCAATCGCGGCGTGCTCGCGGTCGCGGATCGCCCGGAACCGCCGACGGTCTCCCAAATCGTGGACAGCGCACAGGTTTTGGCGGTGCTGGAAGGTGTCGGCGATCACGAAAACCTCGGCGCGCTTTTCCGCAATGCCGCCGCGCTCGGCGTCGGCGGGATATTGCTCGGTCCAGGTTGTTCGGATCCGCTTTACCGGCGCAGTGTGCGCGTTTCGATGGGACACGTGCTGCGCGTCCCGTTCGCGACTTTCGACAGCTGGCCTGGCGGCTTGGATGTGCTGCGGGCACGGGGTTTCACCGTGGCCGCGCTCACGCCGAGGGCGGATTCGGTGCCGCTGCGCGGATTGCGCGAAAAGGTGCCGGGCCCGATCGCGTTGCTGCTCGGCGCCGAGGGCCCGGGGCTGACGGACGAGGCGATCGAGGCCGCGGACGTCGCGGTCCGCGTGGAAATGGTGTCCGGCGTCGACTCGCTGAACGTCGCCACGGCCGCGGCGATCGCGTTCCACGAGGTCTCGGCGGGGGTCGCCCCACTAGAGTGACCCCCGGCACGTTTTTTGCGGGGAGGGGCACGATGGAGCTGCGCATCCGCGGCGAGCAGGCGGTGCTCGCCGGGCCGGGCGGCGAGCACGCACGAGAGGTCGACCCGCGCCGGCTCGCGATCGGAGCCGACCTGGCGCAAGCACTGCACGAGTGGGCGCGCGTGGCCTCGGCGCTGGCGCGCTCCGACTCGGACGTCGACGTCGCCGGTTCGGTCGTGTCGCAGCGCGGGCGTCAACTCGCCGCGCGACTGGCCGCGGTGATGGGCACCGAGGTGCGCTTCGTCGACCCGGTGACGGGCGTGGAGACGGTGGTCGAACCGCCGCCGCGGCCGGACCAGCCCGCGCGGGTCCAGACCCCGGAGGAACCGACGCCTTGGCTCACCGGCCTGACCGTCTCGGTGTTCGCGGCCGCGGTGGTGGTCGTGGCGATGCTCGCGCTGGCCACCACGCTCGCACGCGAGACGAGTGCGTGGCTGGCGCTGATCGCGTCGCTGGTGGTCACCGGCGGGGTCGCGCCGTCCCTGTGGCTGGGCCGGAACGTGCCGATCCTGCGCTGGGCGGTGTACGGCGCGGGCGGCGGTCTGGCACTCGCATGGATCGGTGTGCTGGCCACGGTGTTCTGACTCGCGGATACTGACGCGATGGCTCCGCTCGACCAGTTGCGCGCCCTCTGCCTCGCCCTGCCCGAAGCCACCGAACGCCTCAGCCACGGCGAACCGACGTGGTTCGTCCGCGGCCGCAAGACGTTCGCGATGTTCGCTGACCGGCACCACGACGACAAGCTCGCGTTCTGGTGTCCCGCGCCGCCCGGCGTGCAGGAGGAACTGGTGCGCACCGAGCCCGAGCGATTCTTCTGGCCGCCCTACGTCGGAGTGCACGGATGGCTCGGCGTACGGCTCGACGTGGACGTCGACTGGGTCGAGGTGGACCAGATCGTGCGCGAGGCCTACCGGCATGTTGCCCCAAAGAAACTGGCCGCTCTGCTGGACGCCTGACCCCGGCTGGCCCGCCGGTGCTCCGCTACCGGAGCGAAGTCACCGCGGCCCGTCTCGCCAGCAGGTGCTTCGCATCGCCCTGGCGAGCAGCAGCCCACCGCAAACCGCTACCGAGAACGCCCCAATGTGGCATTGGGTGCGTGGGATGCACCGAACGCCACATTGGGTGCGTGGGATGCACCGAATGCCACGTTGGGTGCGTGGGATGCACCCAACGCCACATTGGGGTGCTTGGCGCAGGCGAGATCAGCCGCGCTGGGTGCGGACCCCGAGGAGCACGTCCTCCCAGGACGGCACGATCGGATGGTTCTTCTTCGCCTTCGTACGCGGCTGCTCGGCGTCGTCGCCGTCGGACTCGCCCGGGACGCGCGGGATTTCGCGAGTCTCGTCGTCGCCCTCGTCCGGGCCCTCGATCGCGCGCGGTTCCTCGACGGCGTCGAGCGTCGGCTGCACCACCGAATCGCGGGCGGGGGCCAGCGCGCGCACGGTGCGCGGGGCGACGTACGAGTTCGGGTTCAGCAGGACTTCGGCGTTCTCGTCGAGCGCGTGCACCGTTCCGCCGTGTGCGCCGGGCGAGAACGACCAGTGCGCGCGGTTGTCGGAACGGCCCGCCTTCCAGCGCAGCACGACGACCCACTTGCCGTCGTCGCCGCGCCAGGCGTCCCAGGTTGCCTGGTTGTAGTCGTGGCCGCGGACGCCGAAGGCGTAGGCGATGACCTCGCCGAGCGTCTGGACGTCGGGCCCGTCCTCGCGGACCGGGTGCGCCGACTGCGCGAGTTCCGCCGTGCGGGACCGTTCGAGCAGCACCGGATAAGCGAATCGCTCCACCCGCTGCGTCGAGACGCCCGCGCTGCTCGCGACCTGCTCGACGGACTCGCCCGCGCGGATTCGCGCCTGGATCTCGCGTGGCCGCATCTGGCTCTCCAACTCGATCTCGATCTGGCCCAGCCGGGCTATGTCCCCCCTCGCCGCCGCACGCAGTCTCTCGTCGGCCGGGAGCAGGAAGCGGGTACGGCTCGCCGGGTCCTCCAGCACGAGGGACTTCCCGTCCTCGTGCAGCCCGACCACCCGCAACGCCCGCATTTCTCGCCTCCCCGGTGTTCACCTTTGTGGGTGCCCACGTTAGAACGGCGCGTCGGCTTGACGTGCGAGGCGCGCCGACGCCTCACCCATCCGAACTCAATCCGACGACACTTTCCCCGTCATTTTCGTGGTCCCGCTGATCGGTCACCGCCGTGACACGCCGACCACGGTGTGTCACGAACGAGTGGTCGTCAACGCGAACCGCCCCGCGAGCCAGGCGGCAGGCGGGGCGGTTTGGGCGTTTTTCGTTCAGCCCAGGCGTTCCACGACGTACTCGATGCTCTGGGTGAGCTTCGTGACGTCGTCCGGGTCGATCGCCGGGAACAGGCCGACGCGCAGCTGGTTGCGGCCCAGCTTCCGGTACGGCTCGGTGTCGACGATCCCGTTGGCGCGCAACGCCTTCGCGACCGCGGCGGCATCGACCTCGTCGGCGAAGTTGACCGTGCCGACGACCTGCGAGCGCAGGTCCGGGTTCGCCACGAACGGCGTGGTGTACGAGGTTTTCTCGGCCCAATCGTAGAGCCGGGTCGAGGATTCCTTGGTGCGCGAGGTGGTCCAGTCGAGGCCGCCCTGTCCGTTCATCCACTCGATTTGCTCGGCGAGCAGGAAAAGCGTGGAGACGGCGGGGGTGTTGTAGGTCTGGTCCTTGCGCGAGTTGTCGAGCGCGGTGGTGAGCGACAGGAATTCGGGGATCCAGCGGTCGCCGCCGCCGATCTCGCCGATCCGCTCGATCGCGGCGGGCGAGGCGAGCGCGATCCACAGCCCGCCGTCGGACGCGAACGACTTCTGCGGCGCGAAGTAGTAAACGTCGAAGTCCTCGGCCTTGACCGGGAGCCCGCCGGCGCCGGACGTCGCGTCGATCGCGACCAGCGCGCCGTCGCTGCCCTCGGGACGCCGCACCGGCACCGCGACGCCGGTGGAGGTCTCGTTGTGCGCCCAGCCGACGAGGTCCGCACCCTGCTGATAGGCGATTTCCGGCGCGCTGCCCGGATCCGCCTTCACCACGATCGACTCGCCGAGGAACGGGGCCTTGTTCGTGACGGTCGCGAACTTCGAGGAGAACTCGCCGTAGGTGAAGTGCTGGGCGCGCTCGCGCACGAGGCCGAACGCGGCGGCGTCCCAGAACGCGGTCGTCCCGCCGTTGCCGAGGATGACCTCGTACCCGTCCGGGAGCGAGAACAGCTCGGACAGCCCGGCGCGCACGCGGCCGACGAGCGACTTGACCGGCTTCTGCCGGTGCGAGGTGCCGAGGTAGGTGGAACCGGACCGGGCGAGGGCGGCGAGCTGCTCTTCGCGGACCTTCGAGGGTCCGCAGCCGAAGCGGCCGTCGGCCGGCTTGAGGTCTGCTGGGATCGTCAACTCAGCGTCGGTCATGTGCTTAGTCTCTCAGGTCGGGACAACGCAGGTAACGGCGGTTGGCGGGTGTCCGACATGTGGAATCGTGACGGAAACGCGCGGTTACCGGCCGCGCTGGCGGTGGTTTGCGCTCTTCGCCTTGGCGGCCCTGGTGCACCCGTGGGACTCGTCTGCGCTGATCGGCCTTCCGGTCGGCCTCGCGGCGACGATGGTGCTGGCTTTCGTGCCGTGGCGACGAGCGTGGTTCCGCCGCCGAGCGGTCCCTGCTGCGCTGTTCGCTCTTTCCGTGGCGTTCACCGCGTTCGTCGTCGTCGGGTTCTTCGTCGAGCCGCCGAATCCCGACGAGGCCGGCTCCGCCGTTTTCGCACTCGTGCTCGCTGTCGCATTCCTCGCCGGGACGCTGTGGTGGTGGCGGCCGTGGGGCCGGGTGCCGCCGAAAGGATCAACGCGCGAGGTCCGCGCCGTGCTCGACGGGGATACCACTCAGTGGGACCACGGGCAGGAGATCCCGAGACTGCTGCGCGTCACGGTCCGTCCGCTCGGCTTTCTCACGCTGCTCGACTGCCCGCCGGAGCAAGCGCGCGAACTCCGGCGGACCGGACGGCTGCGGCTGGACGAACCGGACGCCCGCGGCCGGGTCACGGTGGAGATCGGCGGGGTCGCGACGCCGGGGAGTTACACGACTGATCCGGCGGGACTGCCGATCCGGAAGCGCTCGCTGCGAAGGCTGCGCCGGCAGGCTGCCGTCGCCGTGCCCGCCGCGGTGCTCGCGGTGGCGATCGCGGTGGGCGGAGTGGTCGCGGCGTTCTGGTTCCTCGGGGGCTCCGGCTGGCCGGTGCTGATTCCCGCGCTGGTCTGGGGCGGCGTGGCGGTGGCGTGGGCCGGGCAGGTCCGCGAGACCTGGCACTGGGGGCAGGGCGCGCTGACTCCGGTCTGGGCGGCGCTGCCCGACCGGCACGTGTGGCCGGGCACCGTGGTGACCGGCTGGCTCGTGCTCGAACCCGGCTGGCCAGGGCGGTTCGGGATCGAGCACTGCCCGCCGGAGATCGCCGCCGAGCTGATCGAGCACCGGCGGCTGTGGGTGTTCGGCACCCCGCAGGTCGGCGACGTCCTGGTAGGCCTGCCCGGCCAGGGCTGCTACGCGAAGGCGTGGCTGTCGCCTGCCGGACGGGCAGCCGACCTTGACGCCGAGGAGCCCGGCGGCAAGGTCGCGGCTGGCGAACTCAGCGCCACCCGGTCTCGTCCAGGCCGCCTGGAATCGGCGCGGCCGGGTCGTACGGCGTGCGGCTGAAGATGAACGTCGCGAGGTTCAGGTGGTTCGCCGTCCCGTCCGCGGCGCGGCCGACGGTGAGCGTTTCGCCCGCGTAGTAGCCGTCCAGCCCGATCCAGGTGTCCGGGCCCTCGGGACGGAACCGCGAGGCCCGGCCGGCGCCGACGGCCGGGTTCAGCGAGATCAGGCCGTCGCCCTGCACGCGCAGGAAGTACGGCGACGGGCCCCAGTGCCACAGCCCGGTCAGCGCGAGCAGTTCCGGGTCCACAGCGGACGGGAACCACTCCGCGGGCAGCGCGGGTTCGAGGTCGTCGGCCGTCGTGAGCAGGTCGAGGCACAGCTGGGTGATGCCGACGCCTCCGGTGGAGTTCGCGAGGCACAGCGCGCCGGTGCCGCTGCGCGGGTCGACGATGGTCGCGGCGAGGAAACCGGGCATCGAGCCGGTGTGCCCGGCCAGGTGCCTGCCCTGGTAGCGCACGACCATCAGGCCGAGGCCGAATCCGGTCGACCACACCTCGGTGTCGTCGACGGTGTTCGTCGTCCGCATCTCGTCGACGGTGTCCGCGGACAGCACGTCGCCGGTGTGGCCGCCGAGGAACGACGTCCAGCGGCCGAGGTCGGTGATCGTGGACCAGAGCTGGCCTGCCGGGGCCATCGCGCCGGCGTCCGGCCACTTCTCCGGCATGAGCACGTCGGCGAACGGGTGCACGGCGAATCCCTCGGCGTGTGCGCCCTCCGGGTGCGGGGTCGTGCGGTTCATGCCCAGCGGGGTAAGGATTTCGTCGCGCACGACATCGAACCACGGTCGCTCGCGGTGCCGGGCGACCAGTTCGCCGAGGACGCCGTAGCCGACGTTCGAGTAGTGGAACTTGAAGCCGGGGCGAAGCTTCGTCGCGTTCTTCTCGAGGCTCGCGACGAGCGCCGCCCAGTCCGCGCCGGGCGCGCGCTCCCACCACTGGCCGGGCGATTCCGACGTGAGGCCGGAGGTGTGCGACAGCAGCTGCGCGATCGTGACCGAGCCGAACGCGGTACCCGGCAGGTGCCGCTCCAGCGGGTCGGTGAGGTTGAGTTTGCCCTCGTCGCGCAGCCGCATGACCGCGGTCGCGATCATCGTTTTGGTGATCGACCCCAGCCGGTACTGCGTGTTGTCGTCCGGCCGCTGGTCGCCGACGCGGCCGCGGGCACCGGACCAGACGACCTCGCCGCCTCGGACGACAGCGGCGACGAGGGACGGGGCGCGGCTGACGGACTGCTCGTGTGCGAGCCGTCGGTACAGGGCGAGTTCGGTGGTGTCGAGCATGGCCGTCATTCTGCCCGGGCAGCTCAGCCGAGCAGTTGCCGGTCCAGCGCCGTCGTGACCGCCGCCGTGCGGTCGGAAACGCCGAGCTTCGAGAACACCCGCAGCAGATGCGTCTTCACTGTCGCCTCGCCGATGTGCAGCTCGCGGCCGATTTCGGCGTTGGTGCGGCCCTTCGCGACCAGCCGCAGCACCTCCACCTCGCGCGCGGACAGCGGCGACACCGGTTCCGGGTTCCGCATCCGGTGCACGAGCTTGCCCGCGACCGACGGCGCCAGCACGGTCTCGCCGCGATGCGCGGCCCGGATCGCGCCGGCCAATTCGGTACGCGACGCGTCTTTCAGCAGGTACCCCGACGCGCCCGCCTCGACCGCGCGCAGGATGTCCGCGTCGGTTTCGTACGTGGTGAGCACGACGATCCGGCGTGCGGGCGTTTCCTTGAGGATCGCGTGGATCGCGCCGACGCCGTCGAGGCCCGGCATGCGCAGGTCCATCAGGACGACGTCGGGCTGTTTCACGCGGTCGAGCGCCACCGCTTCGTCGCCGGACCCGGCTTCGCCGACCACCGTGAGGTCGTCCTCGGCTTCGAGCATGCCGCGCAGTCCTTCGCGCACCACAGGATGGTCGTCGACCAGCATGATCGTGATCACGCGGGCACCTCCAGTTCCAGTTCGGTGCCGCCGTTCGCGCCGGTCCGCACTGCCAAAGTGCCGCCCACCTGCTCGGCCCGCGAACGCATGCCGCGCAACCCGAATCCGGCTCCGTCGGCGTCCGGGGTGAAGCCGCACCCGTTGTCCTCCACGCGCAACCGTATCGCTCCGTCCACAGCGGACATTCGCACGCGGACGAGCGTCGCGCCCGAATGCTTGCGCACGTTCGACAACGCCTCCTGCACCGCGCGCAGCAGCACCACTTCGACCGCAGTGGACAGTGGCGGCAGCGCATCGTCCACTTCGCACTCGACCGGGACGCCGATCTCCTCGGCGAGCCGATCAGCCTGACGCTGCACGGCTTCCGGCAACGAACCAGTGGCCAAATCGGACGGTGCGAGCGCGGCTACCATCGCTCGGGCTTCGGCGAGATTCTCGCGCGCGGTGCGGCCGGCGAGCGCGAGATGTTTGCGCACCGCGGACAGGTTGGTGTCCAGTTCGGACTCGATCGCCTGGGTCAGCGTGATGATGCTGGTGAACCCTTGGGCGAGCGTGTCGTGGATTTCCCGCGCCAGCCGTTCGCGTTCGGCCGCGGTGCCCGCTTCCCGCGACAGCCGCGCGACTTCGGCCTGGCTGGATTCCAGTTCGCGGATCAGCTCGGCGCGGGCGCGGCTCTGCCGCAGGACGTCGCTGGTGAACTTTCCGGCCAGCACGCTGAAGACGATGAGAATCGCGGTCATCGGCAGCAGGACCGACAGCAACTGGTTGTCCCAGCCGCCGTTCAGTACCGCGGAAACGGGTTCGAGCAGGATCAGCAGCGTCGTCGCGACGATCCCGGGGCGCAGTTCCAGCAGCATGAACACCAGTGGGCAAGCGACGAACAGCACGAAGCTCGCCGTGGTGGACGCGAGAATGGCGGTGGCGCTCAACGCGATCAGCGCCACCGCCGCGACGACGCGGGCGGTCTCGTTGTCCTCGCCGTGCACGACGCGCCGCCCCACGGACAGATACCCGATGGCGATGGCGCCCAGCGCGGCTTCGGCCACGATCTTCGCGGCTGCCGAACCGTCGTTGACGAGCACCAGGACCGCGGTCGCCGCGTAGGCGACCGCGAACAGCACCTCCCAGGACCAGTACGACCGTTCCCACGCGTCGGCTTGGTTCACTTCGCTTCGTTCGTCCACCGGAACGTCACCCTCGCGAGCACCAGGCCCACCACGCACCACACCGCCAGCACCAGCGCCACCTTCGGAAGCTCCCATGTCCCCGCCATTTCCTGGGTCGCGGCCTCCGGCGGAAGGAACACCGAGCGGAAGCCCTGGCAGATCCATTTCAGCGGGAAGAACGACGCGACGTCGACCATGATCCTCGGCAGGTGCGTGATCGGCGTGACGAACACCCCGGAAATGAACTGCAGCACCAAGTACACCAGCTGCACCAGCGCCACGGTGCCGTTCGCGGTGCGGGTGACCGAGCTGATCGCGATGCCCAGCAGCGTCGAGGAGACGATCCCGAGCAGCAGCACCCAGACCAGGGTCAGCCACTTGGCCGGATCGGACGGCAATTCGAGGCGGAACAGCAGCATCGCCACCGCGGCCATCAGGACGGTCTGCGACACGCTGGTCACCGCGACCATCACCATCTTGCCGACGAAGTAGGCCGCCGCGGGCATCGGTGTGCCGCGCAAGCGTTTCAGCGCGCCGATTTCCCGGTCCGCGGCGATGCCGATGCCGACGCTGTTGAACGACGTGGACACGATGCCCGCGCCGATCATCCCGGCGGCGAGCAGTTGCCCGGACGACACCCCGGTCTGCCCGGTCGGACCGTCGAGGATGGAGCCGAGCAGGATCATCAGCACCGCGGGCAGCGAGAAGGTGAACACCACCTGCTCGCGGTTGCGGAAGAACTGCCGCAGTTCGAGTGCGCCGCGGGCGAGGCCGAGACTGAACGTGCCCGGCACGGCCATTGTCGTGGTCACGGTTGCTCCCCGATCAGGTCGAGATAGACGTCTTCCAGGCTGGGGCGCGTCACCGTGAGACCGGCGAGTTCCCCGTGGTCGGCGGCGAGTTGCGAGACGAGCTTCGTCGGGAACTGCGTGCGTTCCTCGTGACTGCCGCGTTCGTCCTGCCATCGCACGACGGCCTCGGCGCGTTCGCGGCCGCCGAGCGTGGCCGGCGTCCCCTCCGCGACGACCGAACCTCGTGCGATCACCGCGAGCCGGTCGGCCAGTGCCTCGACCTCGTCGAGGTAATGCGTGGTCAACAGGATCGTGGTGCCCTCGTGGGCGAGTCCGTCGATGAGCGCCCAGAACTGCCGCCGCGCCTCGGGGTCGAATCCGGTGGTCGGCTCGTCGAGGAACAGCAACTCCGGACGGCCGATGATGCCGAGCGCGACGTCCACGCGGCGGCGCTGCCCGCCGGACAACGACTTCACCCGCGCGCCCGCCTTCGCGGTGAGGCCGACCTGGTCGATCACCTCTTCCGGATCCCGCGGGTTCGGGTAGTACTTCGCGAAGTGCCGCACGGTCTCCGCGACGGTCAATTCCGCCGCGTCGGTAGCCGTCTGCAACACGATGCCGAGGCGGGCGCGCCACGCGCGTCCCGCGGTACCCGGGTCCTCGCCGAGGACAGTGGCTTCCCCCGCCGTCCGCTGCCGGTGGCCCTCCAGGATCTCGACGGTGGTCGTTTTGCCCGCGCCGTTGGGCCCGAGCAGGGCGAACACCTCGCCGTCGGGGATGTCGAGATCGATCCCGGCCACGGCGAGGTGGCCCGGGTACTCCTTGCGCAGTCCGCGCACTCGCACTGCTGTGCTCATGGGTTCAGCGTGCGCCGCGGAGGGCGGTCCGCGGGACGTCCGGGCAGTGGAATCGGGCTGTCCGTCGAACGGTGGACACACTGGTTTCCCGTGGAACCACGACGCTCGCTGTTGACAAGTTGTCTAACATGACAAGATGTCTCACAAGCAGGTGACTGCCAGCGACGGAGTCCGCCTTTCGGTCCGGGTGAGCGGCAACCCGGACGGACCCACGGTCGTGCTCGTGCACGGATACCCGGACAACAGTTCGATGTGGGACGGCGTCGCCGAGGAGTTGTGCCGCGAGCACCGCGTGGTCGTCTACGACGTACGCGGGGCGGGCGAATCCGACAAACCGCGAGAGCGCCGGGCGTACCGGCTGGACCAGCTCGCCGACGACCTCGCCGCGGTGGTCCACGAGGTGCAGCCATTCGGCAAGGTCCACCTCGTCGCGCACGACTGGGGTTCGATCCAGGCCTGGCACGCGGTCACCGGCGACCAGTTGCGCGGCCGGATCGCTTCGTACACCTCGCTTTCCGGACCCAGCCTCGATCACGCCGGCGCGTGGTTCCGCGATCAGCTGACCCGGCCGACGCCGCGTCGCCTCGGGCACGCGTTGCGGCAGTTCCTGCACTCGTACTACATCGTCGCGTTCCAGGTGCCGTTGATCCCGGAACTGTTGTGGCGCACGGGAATCATGCGCACGCTGATCCGGAAGCTGGAGCCCGCCGAGTCGGCGCCGAAGACGGCCGACGGCGTGCACGGGCTGAAGCTGTACCGGGCGAACATGGGCCCGCGGCTTTCCCGGCCGCGTCCGCGTCCGGCGGAAATCCCGGTGCAGGTGCTCGCGCCGAACGGCGATTCGTATGTGACCACGCCGCTGCAGACCGAGGTCGAGCGCTGGGTGCCGGATCTGCATGTCCGGCGGGTGATCGGATCGCACTGGATTACCCGGACCAAGCCGGAAGTGGTTGCGGCCGCGGCGGCTGAGCTGATCGCGTCGGTGGAGACCGGCGAGGAAACGCGGGCGCTGCGGCGGGCGCGGGTCGGTCGCGGCAGCGGTCGCTTCGCGCATCACCTCGTGGTCGTGACCGGCGCGGGCAGCGGGATCGGCCGCGAGACCGCGCTGGCATTCGCGGCCGAGGGCGCCGACGTGGTCGTCAGCGACATCAACGGCGATTCGGCCGCGGAAACCGCGAAACTGGTGCGGGAGCGCGGGGTCGACGCCGGTGAGTACACAGTGGACTCTTCGGACGGCGAGGCGGTCGCCCGGTTCGCCGCGCAGGTGCGAGACGAGTTCGGCGTGCCGGACATCGTGGTGAACAACGCCGGGATCGGCATGTCCGGCCCGTTCCTCGACACGACGATCGAGGACTGGGAGAAGGTCGTGGACGTCAACCTGTGGGGCGTGATCCACGGGTGCCGTGCGTTCGCGCCGATGATGAAGGAACGCGCTGAGGGCGGCCAGATCGTCAACCTCGCTTCTGCCGCGGCTTATCTGCCGTCGAAGATCCTCACCGCTTACGGCACCACGAAGGCCGCCGTGCTCGCATTGAGCAATGGCTTGCGCGCGGAGCTGGCGTCCGAGGGAATCGGCGTCACCGCGGTTTGCCCGGGGCTGGTGAACACGAACATCACCAAGACCACCAAGTTCGTCGGTGTGGACGAGGTCGAGGAGAAGCGGCGGCAGAAGGAATCGTCGAAGCTCTACGCCCGCCGCAATTTCGGCCCGGAGCGCGTCGCGCGCGACATTCTGCGTGCGGTGGAGAAGAACGTCGCGATCCAGCCGTCCACTCCGGAAGCGAAGGTCGCGCTGGTCCTTTCGCGACTGACGCCGGGTTTGCTTCGGGCAGCGGCGAAACTGGACGTCACGCCGTGAGCCGTCCGCGCCGGATGACCGCGCAGGCCCGGCGGGACGATCTGATCGCGGCCGCGCTGGATTTGTTCGGCACCCGGGCTCCGGAATTGGTCACGGTGGACGACATCGTGGCGCGCGCCGAGGTGTCGCGGCCGTTGTTCTACCGGTATTTCCCGAGTCTGCGAGAACTGCAAATGCAGGCCTTGCGCACGGTCACCGACGGTTTGGTCGACCGGCTCGCGACCCTTGAGGAAGGCCCGCCGGAAGAACGGCTGCGCGCGGCCGTGCGCGGGCTCGTCGATGTCGCCGCGCACTACCGCGAAGGCTATGTCGCGTTGCTGCGCAGCGGTTCGGTCATCGCCACTTCGGAGACCGACGCGGCGATCGACGAGGTCCGCAACCGTGCCGTCGAGCTGATCCTCGAAGCGCTGGCGATCCCGGAACCGTCACCGTTGGTGCTGCTGACCCTGCGCTGCTGGACCGCCGTGGTCGAGGGCGCGCTGCTGTCGTGGCTGCAAGAAGGCACTGTCCCGCGCGAAACGCTGGACGGCTGGCTGGTCGATGAGCTCACCGCGATGCTCGCCGCCACCGACGCGCACCTGGCCACAACGCCGTGAAGGACTCCTTGCGGGAATCAGATTCCCGCAAGGAGTCCTTCACGGACAAATGGTTCAGATCTGGGTGACGAGGTCCCAGCCTTCGACCTCGGACGGCGTGCGCGGGCCGGGGCCGACGTACTTCGCCGACGGACGGACCAGGCGGCCGGTCTGCTTCTGCTCCAGGATGTGCGCCGCCCAGCCGGCGGTGCGTGCGGAGGAGAACATCGCGGGCATCATGTGCGGCGGCACCTTCGCGAAGTCCAGGATCACCGCGGCCCAGAACTCGACGTTCGTTTCGATCGGGTGGTCCGGACGGCGTTCGCGCAGCTCGGCCAGCGCGGCCTGCTCCAGCGCGGCGGCCACCTCGTAGCGCTCCGCGCCCAGTTCCTTGCAGGTGCGGCGCAGCACGCGGGCGCGCGGGTCCTCCGCGCGGTACACGCGGTGGCCGAAGCCCATCAGCCGCTCCTTGCGGTCGAGGATGCCCTTGACCAGCGCGCGGGCGTCACCCGAGCGCTCGACCTCCTCGATCATCGGCAGCACGCGCGCCGGTGCCCCGCCGTGCAGCGGGCCGGACATCGCGCCGATCGCGCCGGACAGCGACGCCGCGACGTCCGCCCCGGTGGAGGCGATGACGCGGGCGGTGAAGGTGGAGGCGTTGAGGCCGTGCTCGGCTGCGGAAACCCAGTACGCGTCGACCGCCTTGACGTGCGCCGGGTCCGGCTCGCCGCGCCAGCGGATCATGAACCGCTCGGTGATCGACTTGGCCTCGTCGACCCGCGACTGCGGCACCGCGGGCTGGCCGATGCCGCGCGCGGACTGCGCGACGTAGGACAGCGCCATCACCGAAGCGCGGGCGAGCTGGTCGCGCGCCTCTTCGTCGGTGATGTCGAGCAGCGGCCGGTAACCCCAGATCGGGGCGAGCATGGCGAGCGCGGCCTGGACGTCGACGCGGACGTCGCCGGTATGCACCGGAAGCGGGAACGGCTCGGCGGGCGGAAGCCCGGTCCCGAACCGCCCGTCGACCAGGAGGCCCCATACGTCGCCGAAGGTCACCTTCCCGGCGAGGTCCTCGATGTCGACGCCGCGGTAGCGCAGCGCACCGCCGTCCCGGTCGGGTTCGGCGATTTCGGTTCGAAACGCGACGACGCCTTCGAGACCAGGCCGGAACCCGTCGTCGGCTTCGTTGGTGGTGCTGATCGTGGAGGTAGTCACTCTTCGCGAACCCTTTCGATGCGCATTCCCCGGCTGTGTTGTGCACGCGCGGACGGGATACACGCTGGCTCCTTGCGCGCCTCATCGCACGGTGGGACAAACCATGCTCCCTTTGCCCGGCCGGGGCAACGGAAGATGTCGTGGTTTCGGTCACGATTACGAGAACGATTCAGTCCAGGTGGGGCCGGGACGCGACTTTCTCCCGTCCAGCGAGGTGACCGCAGACTGGTACCCCGGTGGCGACGAGGTGAACCCCGGCTTGCCAAGGGACGTGACTCCGGCTGCCGGTGGCGGCGCGGGCGGACCCGGTCAGGTGAATCTGTGAAGTTGCAAGATCTCGATGACGGCTTCCGCTAAGTTATTTACTGACCAGTTGCTCTGAGTAACCGAGGGGAAAACATGAAGAAGCGATTCCTGTTAGCCGCAGCGGCCGCGACGCTGGCTGTGGCGACGTGTGCGCCCGCCGCCGAGGCTTCACCGGCGTCACCGTGCGGGTTTTCGAGGGTGGGCAGCAACTCCTTCTACAACCACTGCGGCAACGACTGGGCCTGGATCTTCATCGACTATTCGGCGGACAACCTTCGCGGCGAGTACTGCTTCAAGCCGCATTCCGAGCGCGGGGTCGGGCAGTTCGACGGCGATCCGCGGGGCGCTTGGTACACCCGGACCGCGACGACCGACGGCACCCGTTGCACTAATAGGTAACGCTTTCTAGCCGGCGGGGCGGCCTGGGTGTTCCGGGCTGCCCCGCCGGCTTGTGTGCGCAGGCTGCCTTCTCCCGGCGCGAGTTCCTGGATGACGGGAATGTGCTTCTGTCGTCGTGTAAACACCGTGTATCCGAATCAGGCGGAGCGCCTTGTCCGGTGGTAAGAACTTGCCATGCACCTGAGCCCGCAGGAACGCGACAAACTGCTGGTCCACGTCGCGGCGGACGTTGCTCGCAAACGGCTCGAACGCGGTCTTCGGCTCAATCATCCCGAAGCCGTCGCGCTCATCACCGACTACGTCCTGGAGGGCGCTCGCGACGGGCGCACGGTCAGTGAACTCGCGGCGGGCGGGCGCACCGTGCTGACCCGGGCGCAAGTGCTCGACGGGGTGCCGGAAATGGTCGATTCAGTGCAAGTGGAAGCCACTTTCCCGGACGGCACGAAACTCGTCACGGTGCACGAACCGATCGGTTGAGGAGGAATTCTTGCGGCCAGGCGAGATCATTCCCGGCGACGAGCCGGTACCGCTGAATCCGGGGCGTGCCCGGGTCCGGCTGCGCGTGCGCAACCTCGGCGACCGGCCGGTGCAGGTCGGTTCGCACTACCACTTCGCCGCGGTCAACCCCGGTCTGGAGTTTGACCGCGAAGCCGCCCGCGGGCACCGGCTCGACGTGCCCGCCGGGACCTCGGTGCGCTTCGAACCGGGCATTGACCGGGAAGTCGAGCTGGTCCCGCTCAGCGGGCACCGGCGGGTGCCGGGCCTGCGCGCCGAATACGCCGGGGAGTTCTGATGCCGGAGATCGACCGCGCTCGCTACGCCGAACTGTTCGGCCCGACCGCGGGGGACCGGATCCGGCTCGCGGACACCGATCTGCTGATCGAGGTGACCGAGGACCGCTCGATCGGTCCCGGCGGCAGCGGCGACGAGGTGCTGTTCGGCGGCGGGAAGGTGATCCGCGAGTCGATGGGCCAGGGCATGGCGACCCGCGCCGAGGGAGCGCCGGACCTGGTGATCACCGGCGCGGTGATTCTCGACCATTGGGGTGTGGTGAAGGCGGACGTCGGTGTCCGCGACGGACGCGTCGTCGGCATCGGCAAGGCGGGTAATCCAGACACTATGGACGGTGTCGATCCGGCGCTGGTGATCGGGCCGTCCACGGAAGTGCTGGCGGGCAACGGGAAAATCCTCACCGCCGGCGGCATCGACTGTCACGTCCATTTCGTGTGCCCGCAGCTGGTGGACACCGCGCTCGCGGCCGGACTGACCACCTTGGTCGGTGGCGGCACCGGGCCGAATGAGGGCACCAAGGCGACCACGGTGACTCCCGGCTCCTGGAACCTCGGCCGGATGTTGTCCGCAATGGACGGACAGCCGGTGAACGTGTTGCTGCTGGGCAAGGGAAACACTGTCCGGCATGAAGCTCTGCGGGAACAGTTGGCGGCCGGAGCGGGCGGGTTCAAGCTGCACGAGGACTGGGGTTCGACGCCAGCGGCGATCGATGCCTGTCTCACTGTCGCCGATGAATCCGGCGTTCAGGTCGCGATCCACACGGACACGCTCAACGAGGCCGGGTTTCTGGAGTCCACTGTGGAGGCGATCGGCGGCCGGTCGATCAATGCCTACCACACCGAGGGCGCGGGCGGCGGGCACGCGCCGGACATCATCGAGGTGTCCGGAATGGCGAACTTCCTTCCGTCATCGACGAATCCGACCCGGCCGCACACCGTCAACACCCTCGACGAGCACCTCGACATGCTGATGGTGTGCCACCACCTGAACCCGTCGGTGCCCGAGGATCTCGCGTTCGCGGAAAGCCGGATCCGGCCGAGCACGATCGCCGCCGAGGACGTGCTGCACGATCTGGGCGCGATCTCGATGATGAGTTCCGATTCGCAGGCGATGGGGCGGATCGGCGAGGTGATCATCCGGACCTGGCAGACCGCGCACGTCATGAAAGGCCGCCGCGGCGCGCTTCCCGGCGATGGCGCCGCGGACAACCTGCGGGCCCGTCGTTACGTCGCGAAGTACACGATCAACCCGGCGATCGCGCACGGAATGGACGCGGAGATCGGTTCGGTGGAGATCGGCAAGCTCGCCGATCTGGTGCTGTGGGAACCGAAATTCTTCGGCGTGCGTCCGCATGTGGTGTTGAAGGGCGGCTTCCCGGCGTGGGCGGCGATGGGAGACGCGAACGCTTCGATTCCCACGCCGCAACCGGTGCTCGCGCAGCCGATGTTCGGCGCCGCGCCTGCTGTGGCGGCGGCGTCCAGCCTGCATTTCGTGGCTCCGGAAGCGCTGGATTCCGGTTTGGCCGAACAATTCCGCATCGCCCGGCCGTTGGTTCCGGTCGCGAACACTCGCCGTCGGACGAAAGCGGACATGGTGCTGAACGACGCGACTCCGGAGGTGCGAGTGGATCCGGACAGCTTCGCGGTGCGTGTGGACGGAGAACTGATCGAACCGCATCCGGTGGCCGAACTGCCCATGGCACAACGGTATTTCCTGTTCTGATGGACCCAGTCGCCCTCATTATCGCCGACTCGCGGTTCCCGGGTGGCGGGCACGTGCATTCCGGCGGCCTCGAAGAGGCAGCCGCGCGCGGAATCGTCCGGTCCGAACGAGACTTGCCGGGGTTCCTCTTTGGACGGTTGCGTACCGCGGGACTGCTCGCCGCCGTATTCGCTGCTGCCTCAGCGCACGCCGCGGCTCGAGCAGTCGAAAGTGTCCATTGGCTACGGCTCGATCAGGAACTCGACGCCCGCACGCCCTCGCTCGCGCAACGGGAAGCGTCGCGAGCACAAGGCCGCGGCACCGCGCGAGCCGGACGTGCGGCGTGGCCGTCGCCAGTGCTGTCCCAACTGCTCGCTGAGACCCCGCGCCCGCACCATCCGATCATCAGCGGCGCGCTCGTCGGCATCAGCGGCGGCAGTCCGTTCGACGCGGCCATGGCGATCGCTTACCTCGCCGTGAGCGGTCCCGCGAGCGCGGCGGTTCGCCTGCTCGGGCTGGACCCGTTCGCCGTGAACGCGGTGGTCGCGCGGCTCGCCGGGCCGTTGCGCGAGGTCAGCGGCCAGGCTGCCGAAACCGCCGGTGCCGATCCGGCCGAGTTGCCCGCGCCAGCGTCGCCGGCGCTGGATCTGTTCGCCGAGGAACACGCTCGGCATCATCAGGAAGAGGTGCGTCTCTTTGCCAGCTGAACACGGTCACGGGCACTTCCACGCGGTCAACTTCGACCCGACCGCCGCCGAACCGGACCATTACGACGCGGCGCCGACCGCCGGACGCGCGTACCGGATCGGCATCGGCGGCCCGGTCGGCAGCGGCAAAACCGCGCTCACCGCCGCGCTGTGCCGCGCGCTCGGCGGGGAACTGAACCTGGCCGTGGTCACCAACGACATCTACACGACCGAGGACGCCGATTTTCTGCGCCGGGCAGGCGTGCTGGACCCGGAGCGGATCGAGGCGGTGCAGACCGGAGCCTGTCCGCACACCGCGATCCGCGACGACATCACCGCGAATCTCGACGCGGTCGAACGGCTGGAGGAGAAGTTCCCCGGCCTGGAGCTGGTCATCGTGGAAAGCGGCGGCGACAACCTCACCGCGGTGTTCAGCCGGGGACTGGCCGACAGCCAGATCTTCGTGGTCGACGTCGCGGGCGGGGACAAGGTGCCGCGCAAGGGCGGCCCCGGCGTGACGACGGCCGACCTGCTGGTGATCAACAAAACCGACCTCGCCCCGCTGGTCGGAGCCGACCTGACCGTGATGACCTCGGACGCCCACCACATGCGCGGCGACCTGCCGGTGTTCACCCAGTCCCTAGTGGACACTCCGGACGCTCCCGCCGTGGCGGACTGGGTGCGTTCGCTGGTGCCGGTCCGGCAGGGGTGAAAGCACACGCGCGCCTGGTTGCCGCCCTCGACGACGGACGGACGGTGCTGCGAGAACTGAAGTCGATGGCGCCGCTGACGCTCGTCCCGCGCCGCCAGCGCGGCTCCGGCGCGATGGTGCACCTGGTCAACTCGGCCACCGCTCCGCTCGGCGGCGATGAACTGCGGCTCGAGATCCACGTCGGGCCGGGTGCGGAACTGAAGTTGTCCGGCGTCGCGGCGACCCTCGCCTTGCCCGGTCTGCGCGAGGTGCCCAGTTTGTCCACTGTGGAGGTCGTCGTCGAGGACGGTGGTTCCTTCGAGTACTTGCCGGAGCCGACCGTCGTCACCGTCCGCGCCGACCACGTCGCCGTGCTGCGCGCCGACCTGGCTGCCGACGCTCGGTTCCACACCCGGGAAGTCCTCGTCCTCGGCCGGGAAGGCGAGCGTCCGGGCCGGTTGTCCTCCACAGTGCACGTGACCTGCGGCGGAGTCCCGGCGCTCCGGCAGACACAGACGGTGGGCGATGTCGCGCTGGACGCCAGCCTCGCTGTCCTCGCCGGGCATCGAGTGCTGGTGACCGAGTTGGAGTTCGGCGGTCCGCAGCGGCGAGCGGAGTCCGGACCGTGGTGGTCGCGGACCCCGCTCGCCGCGGGCGGCACGCTGACGACCGCGGTCGGCCCGGACGTGGTGACCGCGTCGAGACTCGGGTCAGCCCGCGGAGCGGAAAGTCGGCTCGGGCAGTGAGACCGGGCCGGCGGTGCGGCACATGTCGTGGCAGCTGCTGTCGAGCGTGCAGCACAGCGAGCAGATCGCGCCGCCCTGGTTCGCGCAGTCGGCGATGTCCGGCAGTTCGTAGGCGTCGCCGCAGACCGAGCAGTTGTGCGTGGCGGTGCGGTCCTGGTCGACCTCGGGACCGGAAACGAGGTTGGGCCGCACCAGGTAGTACCGGCCGCGGGTGGCCACCGCGAGCACCGGCACCAGCACAACGGCGATCACCAGCGCCAGCAGTGGGCTGAAGGCCGCCGGATACTCGCCGAACGCGCCGAAGTACGCCGCGATCGACACCGCGGAAGCGATCAGCATGGCGCCGAAGCCGACCGGGTTGATCTTGTGCAGGTAAGCGCGTTTGAATTCGATGTAGCGCGGGGAAAGGTCGAGCGGTTTCGCGATCACGAGGTCCGCGCACACCGCGCCGATCCAGGCGATCGCGACGTTCGAATAAAAGCCGAGGATCTTGTTCAGGAAACCGAACGCGCCGAACTCCATCAGCGCGAGCGCGATCCCGCAGTTGACCAGCACGTACCAGGCGCGGCCCGGGTGCCGGTGCAGTACCCGGGAGAAGAAGTTCGCGAAGGACAGCGAGCCGGAGTACGCGTTCGTCGTATTGATCTTGATCTGCGAAACCACCACGAACAACGCGGCGAAGGTGAGCGCGGCCGGTCCGAGCGCGGGCCGCACCGCCTCGAGATAGGGCGCGATCGGCTCCAGCGCCGCGGTCTTGCCGACCGCCCCGAGCGCGAGGAACGCCAGCAGGGCGCCGCCGATCTGCTTGGCCGCGCCGAGCACCACCCAGCCTGGCCCGGCGGCGAGCACCGCGGCCCACCATGAGCGCTTGTTCTCCGCCGTCTTCGCCGGCATGAAGCGCAGGTAGTCGGCCTGCTCGCCGATCTGCCCGATCAGCGACAGCGCGATGCCCATCCCGAACCCGAAGCCGACCGCGGAGAATCCGGAACCCGCGCCCTCGATGCCGCCGAACGTCGCGAACTCGGCGAATCGTCCGGGTTCCCGCACGAGCACGACGACGAACGGCAGTACCAGTCCGGCGATCCAGATCGGCTGCGTCCAGGTCTGCATCTTCGCGACCGCGCCCATCCCGTAGAGCGCGAACGGCAGCACGATCAGCGTCGCCAGCAAGTAGCCGACCGGCAGCGGAATGCCGAGCGCCAGCTGGAACGCCTGACCCATGATCGAGCCTTCGAGGGAGAAGAAGATCACGGTGAAGCTGGCATAGACGAGCGAGGTGAGGGTGGACCCGAAGTAGCCGAATCCGGCGCCGCGGGTGAGCAGGTCCATGTCCACGCCGTAGGTCGCGCAGGCGCGCGCGATCGGTACTCCGGTCACGAAGATCACCACAGCGGCGGCCAGGATGGCGAGGACTCCTGAGGTGAAGCCGTAGGACAGCACGATGCTGGCGCCGATGGCGAAGTCGGCGAGGTAGGCGATCCCGCCGAGCGCGGTCGTCGCGACGACCAAGGGCGACCAGCGCCGGAACGATTGCGCGGCGAAGCGCAGTGAGTAATCCTCGCGGTTTTCGTCGGCGGCGAGTGCGGCGTAGGTGCGTTGCGGCTTTCGCGTGCCGTCGCGTTCGGACAGAGTTTCGGTCATCTGACCTGCCTCCGTAACTGGGGACGGGTGCCGGAGCAGGTCGAAAGGTAGGTGCGGCCTGTATCGATCAGGGACCAGCTCGTGAACGACGCGTTACAACTCGGCGTCCTGCGGTTACGGCCCGATGGCGGGCCGGGCGTGGCAGGAGTCACCGTTCGGTGGGTTTCGCCCGGACCGGCGACCCAATACCGTCGCTGAATAGCCGTGATTCGACACCCTCACCAGGGGTAACGGAGGTTGGGCCGGATGACACCGGAGATCGACGAGGCGGTCGTGCGGCTGCCTGGCATGCGGGTGGCCTACGACAGCGCGCCGTTTGACGAGTCCGCGCTCGCGGCCACGTGGCATGACCAGCTGGAGAGCTGGCTGAGCCAGGCGGTGTCCGAAGCACTCGCCGAACCCAACGCGATGGTGCTCGCGACCGCCGACGCCGAAGGCAGGCCTTCTTCGCGCACGGTGCTGTGCAAGGGCTTCGACGAACGCGGAGTGGTTTTCTACACGAACTACACGTCGGCGAAGAGCCACGACCTCACGGCGACGCGCTACGCGTCGGCCACCTTCCCCTGGTACCCGCTGCACCGCCAGGTGACGGTACGCGGCGAGGTCGAGAAGGTCAGCGCGGACGAGACGGCCGCCTACTGGGCCCAGCGCCCGCGCGGGTCGCAGCTGGGAGCGTGGGCGTCGCCGCAGTCGCGCGTAGTCGAGGGGCGGCGGGCGCTCGACAACGCCCTGCGCAATATCGAACGCCGGTTCGGCGATGTCGAGCAGATCCCGGCTCCGCCGCATTGGGGCGGGTGGCGGATTCGGCCGGACTTTGTCGAGTTCTGGCAGGGGCGCGAGGATCGGATGCACGATCGGCTTCGTTTTCACCGGACTCACGACGGATGGCACGTGGAGCGGCTGGCTCCCTGATCGTTGCTGCTTCGGACGCCGTCCCTTGGCTTTGGCCTGGGGGCGGCGTTTCGTAGTGTGAGGCTGGCTAACGCGGCGTGTGGCGGGTCGGCGGGAGCGGAGAGAGCCACGCGGCCCGAGCCGCAGTCCGGCGAATGCGGCGTTTGTCGCGTGGGACGCACCCAATGCGGCATTGGGGCGCTTGGACCCGCCGCCCAGCCCGCCTTCAGCCAGGTCCCGGCAGTCGGCAACCTCGCGCTCGCCTGCCTGCGGGGAAAATCACCTGCACCAGCTTCGTTAGCGCAACTAAGCTGATAGCTCGTGACTTCAGAACCGGGGATACGCCCGCCCCGTACCGGGGCCCGCAAGCTCCTCGGCCGGATTGTCGTCGACACTCGTCCGCTCAAGATTCCGGCGTTCCGGCGGCTGTGGATGTCCACCGCGGTGACCGCGGTCGGGTCCCAGCTCACCGCGGTCGCGGTGCCGAAGCAGGTTTTCGACATCACCGGATCGTCCGGGTACGTCGGGCTGACCGGCGCGGTCGCGCTCGTTCCGCTGCTCGTGTTCGGGCTGTGGGGCGGGGCGATCGCGGACGCGGTCGACCGGCGCAAGCTGCTGCTCGTCACCAACGTCGGCGTCGCGATCACCTCCGCGCTGCTGTGGCTTCAGGCGTTCACCGGGATGCACTCGGTGTGGGTGGTGCTCGCGCTGCTCGCCGCGAACCAGGCGTTCTTCGCGATCAATATGCCGACCCGCGGCGCGGTCGTCGCGCGGCTGGTGCCTGCTCCATTGCTGCCGTCGGCGAATGCGCTCAACACCACCATGTCCACCTTCGGCGCGGTGTTCGGGCCGCTGTTCGGCGGGGCGCTGATCCCGGTGATCGGACTGTCCACTTTGTACTTGGTGGATGTCTGTGCGCTGGCGATCACGCTGATCGCGGTGTGGCGGCTGCCCTCGATCCCGCCGCTCGGCGAGGGGACGCGCAAGGCCGGGATCGGCTCGGTCGTCGACGGATTCCGTTACCTGGCGCACCAAAAGGTGCTGCTGGCGTCGTTCGTCGTGGACATCATCGCGATGGTCGCGGGCATGCCGAGGGCGTTGATCCCGGAGATGGCCGAGCGGACGTTCGGCGATCCGCCCGGCGGCGGTCCGGCGCTCGGCATGCTCTACGCCGCGCTGCCCGCGGGCGCGATGCTGATCGGGTTGTTCTCCGGCTGGCTGCACCGGGTGCAGCGGCAAGGCGCGGCGGTCGTCATCGCGATCTGCTGCTGGGGCGCGGCGATGGCGGCGTTCGGGCTCGCGCATTCGCTGTGGCTGGCCGTGCTCTTCATGGCGCTCGGCGGCGCGGCGGACATGGTCAGCTCGGTCTACCGGCAGGCGATCCTGCAGACCGCCACCACCGACGAGATGCGCGGACGGCTCCAGGGCGTCTTCACCGTGGTCGTCGCGGGCGGGCCGCGGATCGCCGACCTCACGCACGGCTGGTCCGCGGCGGCGTGGGGGACCAAGGTCGCGGCGACCGGCGGCGGGTTGCTGGTGATCGTGCTGACGGTGGCCTCGCTGGCGGTTTTGCCCGGGTTCTGGCGGTATCGGGCTCCGGTGGAAGAGGGCCACTGACACTCGCGTTACTCCGTTCGGAATAGCATGCCCGATATGCGTGCATATCCGATCGCTCTGCTGATCTCCGCCGCCGCTGTTCTCACTGCCTGCTCTTCTGGCGAGCAGAAAGCCGCCGCGCCTGCCCCGCCGCCCGCGAGCAAGGCGCCTGCCTCCTCGTCCGCGCCCGCGGCCAAGGCCGCCGACACCTGCTCCTTGCTGCCGTCCGACGACGTCAGCAAGGCGATCAAGATCCCCGGCATCACGTCGAAGGCCGGCCCCGCCCACGACAATCCGAGCAACGGCGGCAAGGCCACGAGCTGCGAATACGTCGTCGAAGGCAAGACCGCGGGCGCGCTCGCGGTGACCCGATACGAGGGCCGCAAGGCCAAGCCCGCCGACATGATCGCCGCGATCAAGAAGGCCAAGCCGGGCGCGGTCGACGTGCCGGGCTTCCCAGACGGCGCCGTTTTTTACACCGACGAGCAGAAGACCGCCACGCTCGCCGCGGCGAAGGTGTCCAACGGGGTTCCGGTGCTGGTCAACTACACCGGACCGGTCAAGATGACCAAGGAAATGATGACCCCGCTGGTGCACACGGCGGTGGCCAAGGCCTGACCGGCCGACTTTGCGTACCCGTCCGGACAAGGCACACTAATCGCCCATGACGGACGTGAGCGAGGGTACAGCCAAGGTCGCCGAACCGGCTTTGCTGCGGGTCATGGGCCCGAAGCTGCTGCTGTTCTTCGTGGTCGGCGACATCATCGGCACCGGCGTGTACGCGCTGACCGGACAGGTGGCCGGACGCGTCGGCGGCGCGTTGTGGCTGCCGTTCCTGCTGGCGTTCGTGGTCGCCTTCATGACCGCGTTCAGCTATCTCGAACTGGTCGGCAAGTATCCGCGCGCGGCGGGCGCGGCGCTGTACACGAACAAGGCGTTCGGGGTGCCGTTCCTGACCTTCATGGTCGCGTTCGCGGTGATGTGCTCCGGCATCACGTCCGCTTCGTCGGCCGCGGTGGCGTTCGGCGCGACCTATCTCGCGGCGTTCGTGAAGCTGCCGACGGTGCTGGTCGGCATCGCGTTCGTGGTCCTGCTGGCGCTGATCAACTTCCGCGGCGTCGGCGAATCGGTGAAGGCCAACGTCGTCCTCACCTGCATCGAACTGTCCGGACTGTTGATCATCATCGGCGTCGGCGTGTGGGCGGTGCTGAACGGGGACGGCGAACCGTCGCGGCTGGTCGAGATCGACACCGCGGACAAGACGTGGCTGGTCGCCATCTCCTCGGCGACGTCGCTGGCGTTCTTCGCGATGGTGGGCTTCGAGGACTCGGTGAACATGGCCGAGGAATGCCACGACCCGGTGCGGATTTTCCCGCGCGCGATGCTGTGGGGCATGGTCATCGCCGCGACCATCTACGTGCTCGTCTCGGTGACGTCCTCGCTGTTGGTTCCGGCCGCCGAACTGGCCGGCGCGAAGAGCGACGCGCTGCTGAAGGTGCTCGACGTCGGCGCGCCGGGTTTCCCGCGCGAGATCTTCTCCGCCATCGGCCTGTTCGCGGTGATCAATTCCGCCTTGATCAACATGCTGATGGCCAGCCGCCTGCTGTACGGCCTTGCGAATGAACGCGTCCTGCCGCCGGTGTTCGGCCGGGTGCACCCGACTCGCCGGACGCCGTGGGTGTCGATCATCTTCACCAGTGTCATCGCCATCGGCCTGGTGTCCTTTGTGGACATCAGTGCGCTCGGCGGCACGACCGCGTTGCTGCTGCTCGTGGTGTTCGCCATCGTCAACATCGCGCTGTTGGTGCTGCGCAAGGACAAGGTGGCGCACAAACACTTCCGTGCGCCGACCGTGGTGCCGGTGCTGGCCGCGGTGTTCTGCCTGTACCTGGTCAGTCCGCTCTCCGGCCGTCCGGCACAGGATTACCAGGTGGCCGGCATCCTGCTCGCCGTCGGCCTCGTGCTGTGGGTGGTGAACCTCCTGGTGAAGCGGGCGCTCAGTGGTGCGTCATCGCGGCCTGGAGCCACCAGGCGCTGAACCCGGCGATCTTCGCGTCGACCACCAGCGGACGGTCGAGCCCGGCGGCGACCCGCGTCGCTACCTCGTCGAGGTCTTCCTTGGCCCGGACGGTGACCGCGTCGCAGCCGTAGCCGCGCGCGACGGCGGCGATGTCGGTGTCCGGGAAGGTCACCGTGTCGGCCGGATGTCCGCCGGGCTCGAAGAAGTACACCTCGGCGCCGTAGGCGTGGTCGTTGTAGACGACGATCAGCATCGGGAGCTTCAGGCGGACGACGGTTTCCAGTTCGGCGATGCTCATCAGGAACCCGCCGTCGCCGCACGCCGCGACCGGGAAGCGGTCCGGCTGGGCGAGTGCCGCGCCGATCGCGGTGGCCAGTCCGAGGCCGATCGACTGGAACGCCTGGGTGAAGCAGAAACCGTTCTCGTCCGGGACGTCCAGGTACATCGTGGGGTAGCCCATGAAGTTCCCGGAATCGACGCCGACGACCCGGTTCGCCGGAATGAGGTCGTCCAGTGCGGCGGACAGCGTGCGCGGGTCGATCGCCTCGGCGGTCCCGGCGTCGTCGTGTTCGTTGTCGCGCCAGCGGGCTTCCCGGGCGATCCGGTCCTTGAGATCGTCACTGCGGTATCCGTTGTGGACTTCGACCAGGTCGGCGACCGCCCGTGCGGTGCCGCCGGCATCGCCGACGATGCCAAGGTCGATCGGCCGGTTCCGGCCCAGCGCGGCGGATTCCAGATCGACCTGCACCAGCTTCGTTTCCGGCGAGAGCAGCCGTCCGTGCGCGGTAGTCCAGTCGTTGAGCGCGGATCCCCAGCCGACCACGACGTCCGCACCCTGGATCAGCTCGGTGGTCAGCGGAGCCGAGAACCCGCCGGACACCCCGATCGCCCACGGTTCGCCAGTGAACAGTCCTTTCGCGACCGCACCCTCGGCAAGCAGTGCCCCGCAGCGCTCTGCCAATGCGACCAGTTCGGCCCGGGCTTTCCGAGATCCGCGTCCACAAAGGAATACTGGACGCTCGGCTCGTTGCAGGATCGAAGCGAGCGCCTTCACGTCTGCCTCGGCAGCACGTGGCTGCGGCAGGGGTTCAATGGCGGTCAGCCCCTCGAGAAGGCCTTCATCGAACGGCTCGGCCTGGACTTCCAACGGGAGTCGCAAAAGGACGGTCCGCCGATCCCGTCGAGCTTGCGTGAACGCCCGCCGCACGTCGGACAGCGCGGTTTTCGCCGACCGCACCAGAATGCTGCTCGCCCCCACTGCCCGGGCCAGCGCGTCCTGGTCGATGTGAAAGTTCGACAGCGGATCCGTCGCCTCGCCGGTCACGACGACCAGCGGCGTCCGGCTCTTCGCCGCCTCGCCGATCCCAGTGGTCGCGTTGCCCAGCCCGCAGCCCTGGTGCACCGACACCGCCGCGACCTCGCCGCTGCACCGCGCGTAGGCGTCGGCCATCGTGGTCGCGCCGCCCTCGTGCCGGGCCGCGACGAACTCGGCCCCGCCCTGGATCAGGCCGTTGGTGAAGTGGAAGTTCCCGCTCCCCACCACGCCGAACGCCTTGCGGACGCCGAAGCGCGCCAACGCGATCCCGACGGCTTGGGCAACGTTCACGACTGAACTCCCGGCGTCACCGCGAGCACCCGCGCCGGACTGCCGGTCCCGCCGACGATCGGCAGCGGGCAGATCACGACGAGCGCACCGGTCGGCGGCAGCGAACCGAGATTCTGCAAGGAGGTAATGCCGTACTTGTCCGCGCCGAGCAAATGGTGGTGCGCGGGCATCGGCGGGTCGAGCGCGAAGCCGTTCCCGGCGTCGATGCCGACAGTTTCCACACCGTAGCCGGCGATCGGCGTTTCCTCGGCGAGCCATTTCGCAGCGGCGGCCGAGATGCCGGGCGTGTGGCTGGCCCCGTCGGAGAAATTGAGGAACGCGTCGCGGTCTTGCGCGTATCGGTCCCACCCGGAGTGCACGAGCAGCCAGCCGCCGGCGCGCAATGGTCCGTGCTCGGCTTCCCAGGCCCGGATGTCGTCGATCTCCAGCAGGAAGTCCGGATTGTCGGCGACGCGCGCGGAGATGTCGAGGACGTGCGCGGGACCGATCAGCCTGTCGACCGGCAGTTCCGAAACGTCCGCGCCGTCGCGGTTGGAGATCCAATGCCGCGGTGCGTCGAGGTGGGTGCCGATGTGCTCGCCGGTGTGGATGTTGTTGTGCCGCCACAGCGGTCCGGAATCGTCGAACTCGCTGACCGATTCGAGGCTGAAGTCGATCAGGTTCGCGAACGGCTCGGGCAGCTGAAGCGTCGGGGTTGCGGCGCTGAGCTTGTTGGTGAGGTCGACGACCTGAAGCCGGCCCTGCGCCAGCTGGGCCAGGAGCTGGTCGACCCCGGTTTCGGCGGGAGTGCTCATCGGTGCGTCCTCTCGGTCGCGAAGCGCGCTATTGCGGATCCCTGACGGTCGTTGACAGCGCGGAAGGCCATATCTACAGTACCGGTTTCAGCAGCACTGACGGAATAGCCGTCAGAGATCAGCCAGGGTGAACGCGCGGAGGTTTGACCCGGACTCCGAAGCCGGACGGAGCATCGACGCACAGTGCTCGCGCCGTTACGGTGGCGAACGGACCGGTCGCCCGCCAGTCAAGGAACGGAGTGTCGTGACCGACCAGCCCAGCCCAGTCGCTTTCCGGGCGCATTTCCCCGCCTTCGCCGACTCGGTGCACCTCGCGAGCTGCAGCCAGGGCGCGCTCTCGGACGCGCTGACCGCGGAGCTTTTCGAGTTCCAGCACACGATCCGCGAACACGGGGCGCCGTGGGACAAGTGGATGGCGAAGGTCGCCGAGGCACGGGCCTTGTTCGCCCAGTTGATCGGCGCGGACACCGACGACATCGCCGTCGTGCCGTCCGCGTCCGAAGGGGCATATCAAGTCGCGTCGACGCAGACATGGTCGGAGCGGCCGGGAATCGTCACGACCGACCTGGAATTCCCGTCGCTGGGCCATGTTTGGTTGGCGCAGCAGGGGCGCGGCGCGGACGTTCAATTCGTCGCGCACCATGACGGCCTGGTCGATACCGAGGACTACGCCGAGCTCATCACCGAGCAGACGCAACTGGTGTCGGTTCCATTGGTCAGCTACGCGAACGGTTTGCGCTTCCCGGTGCGCGAAGTCGCCGCGCTGGCCCGGGAAAACGGTGCGCGGAGTTTTGTCGACGCGTACCAGGGCCTCGGTGTCGAACCGGTCGACGTCGCCGAGCTTGGCTGCGACTACCTCGTCAGCGGCAGCCTGAAATACCTGCTCGGCATCTCCGGGATCGCGTTCCTGTATGTGCGGCCTGGCTTGCGCGACGCGGTTTCCCCGCCGCTGACCGGCTGGTTCGGCCGCACGAACCCGTTTGAATTCGATCCGCGGCACCTCGACTATCCCGAGCACGCCCGCCGCTTCGAGAGCGGGACGCCGTCGATCCCGTCCGCGTACGGTGCGGTCGCCGGGCTGAAGCTGGTGCGTCAGGTGGACGCGCACCGGGTGCGTGCCCACATCGGCGGGCTGACCGGGCAATTGCAGCAGCGGTTGCTCGACGCTGGGGAACAGCTCCGGTCCCCGCTGGACGACGCGCGGCGCGGTCCGCTCGTCGCCTTGGCCGACCGGGATCCCGACGCGCTGGCGGCGTTCCTCGCCGGGCGGCGGATCGTGTGCAGTGCCCGCGGCGACGTGCTGCGGATGTCCTTGCACTACTACAACGTCGAGTCCGATCTCGACGCCGTCCTCGCGGCGATCGCCGAGTACCGGGCGAGCCAGTAGGGAGCAGACATGGCCGAGTCCCCGTCCCCGAACCGGTTGCAGCGGAGGCTGCGCAGCAGGCAGTTGACGATGATCGGAATCGGCGGGGCCATCGGCACCGGCCTGTTCCTCGGATCGAGCCTGGCGATCTCGCACGCGGGACCGGCCGTGGTGCTCGCATACGTCCTTTGTGGACTGGTGGCGCTGGCGATTTCCTGGGCGCTGGCGGAAATGGTGGTGGTGCACCCGGCCGCCGGCGCGTTCGGCAGCATCGCGCACAAGTATCTCGGTGCGGGCAGCGGATTCGTGGTGCGCTGGGCGTACTGGGCCATGCAAGTGATCGCGATCGGCGGCGAGACGATCGCGGCCGGCGTGTACGTCCAGTTCTGGTGGCCGCGGATTCCGCTGTGGGTGCCGGTCGCGGTGTTCTCGCTGCTGGTGATCATCGTCAACGGCGCGGCGGTGCACATTTTCGGCGAGTTCGAGTACTGGTTCGCGATGATCAAGGTGTGCGCGATCCTGGTGTTCGTCGCACTCGGCCTGATTCTCGTCTTCTTCGGCCTGCCGAAGGCGCCTGCGCCTGGTCTCGCCAATCTCAGCGCGGGCGGCGGATTCCTGCCGAACGGCGTGTCCGGTCTGCTGCTGGCCATGGTGTTCGTGCTGTTCAGCTATATCGGCACCGAGGTGGTCTCGGTGACCGCGGCCGAATCCGAGAATCCCACCCGCGACATCCCGCGCGCGGCTCGGGCAATGGTGGTGCGATTGGCGATCTTCTACGTCGCGGCAATGCTCGTAGTGGTGCTGGTGGTGCCGTGGACGGTGACCGGCGAAGGCGGATCCATTACGGCCAGCCCGTTCGTCCGCGTCTTCCAAGCGGCCGGAGTTCCGGCGGCGGCGACGATCATGAACTTCGTCGTCCTCACCGCCGCGTTGTCGAGCGCGAACACCAACCTCTACCTCACCACGCGCATGTTGCATTCCCTTGCCGAGCATCGATTCGCCCCGTCCTGGGCCGGACGGCTGACGCGATCTGGAGTGCCGCGCAACGCGCTCGTGCTGTCCACCGCGGGCCTGGTGATCGCGACCGTCCTGTCCAAGAATTCCGATTCCAACGCGTATCTCGTGCTGTTCGGCATTTCGATCTTCGCCGCGCTCGTCGTGTGGATGATCATTCTGGTGACACACCTGGCGTTCCGGATCCGCCGTCGCCGCGCCGGGCTGCCGCCATCGCCAGTGCGGCTCTGGGGCGCGCCGGTGGTGAACGTCGTGGTGATCGCTTTCCTTGCCACCGTACTGATTTCGACGTTCTGGATCGAAGGTCTCGACCCGGCGTGGAAGTTCGGGATTCCGTTCTTCGTCCTGCTCGTGGTGGCCTATCTGGTGCTGCGGATGATCGGACGGACGAGGCGGGCCGCGGAAGCGGAATTGGAAGATTCGACGCTGGTGCGCGAGAAAGCCTGATCACGGGGTGAGGTGGGCGGCGAGTTCGGTTGCCGCCTCCCGCACCTGTGCGGCGAAATCCGTGCCCTCGGGCTGTTCGGTCCAGCGCTCGAACGCGGTTTGAAAGATCGCGATGCCGACCTGGGCAAGCATTTTCGCGCTCGATTCGGTCGCACCGCGTTCCCGCAATGCCTCGACGACTGCGGCAGTGACAGCCGCCAGTTTCGTGCGCTCTCGTTCTTGCAACTCCGGGCTGGACGCGATGATCGCGCGTCGTTGCGCGGCATGCGAAACCAGGCCGGCGAACAAATCGCCAGCGTCGACCAGCGCGGCCAGCAGCGCTGGGAACGGCGGAAGCGCGGAATCGGCGCGTCGGACAGCGTCGGCCATGGCGTCCGGGAGCCGCTCGGACCCGGCGAACAACACGTCGCGCTTGTCCGCGAAGTAACGCGAGAACGTGCGGCGGGTCAGCCCGGCACGCTCGGTGATCTGCGTGACCGTGGCGTTCTCGTAGCCGTGCTCGGCGAACAGCTCCAGCGCGGCCGCGCGGAGCCGCTCCTTGGCTTCGGGATCCCAGCGCGGCATGCAGTGATCTTAGCAGTGATGACTCAGTGGGTCATCACTGCTACAGTTGATGTCTCACTGAGTCATCAACCTCGGGAAGGACTCCTCATGTCTTTGCTTGACCAGCGGGTTGTCGTCATCGGCGGCAGCTCGGGAATGGGATTGGCGACCGCTCGAGCCGCAGCGGCGGCGGGCGCGTCCGTCACGATCGCGGCGAGCGGCAAGGAACGACTGGACGCGGCACTCGCCGAATTGCCGGACACCTGCGAAGGATTCGTCGCCGACGTACGTGACGACGCGAACGTCGCGGCGCTGTTCGAGCAGGTCGGCACGCTCGACCACCTCGTCTACACCGCCGGCGACGCGCTGCCTCCGCAGCCGCTCGCCGACCTGTCGCTCGATGACGCGCAGAGCGGGTTCTATGTCCGCTACTGGGGCGTCGTGAGCGCGGTGAAGCACGCCGCGCCGCGGATCCGCCCGGGCGGTTCGATCGTGCTGACGTCCGGGATCATCGGAGTCCGTCCGACGCCCGGAGCAGCGCTCGCAGCCGGTTCCGCCGGCGCGGTCGAGGGGCTGGCGCGCGGTCTGGCCGTCGATCTGGCACCGGTGCGGGTCAACACGGTCCGCCCGGGGCCGGTCCACACGCCGATGTGGGACGGCCTTCCGCAGCCGCAGCTCGACGCGATGGTCGCCGCGTTCACCGAACGAACGCTGACCAAATCGGTCGGCGAAGCGGACCAGATCGCGGCGACCAATGTGTACTTGATGGAGAACAGGTTCGTCACCGGTGCGGTGATCACCGTCGACGGAGGGTTCGTGCTTACCGGAAGCTGACCTGTTCGCCCGGCTTGAGCAGATGCAGCCGGTCTGCGAGCCCGGCCGACGTGAACGCCGGCCGCAGCGTGTCCGGGCCCTGGGTGAAATGCGCCCAATGCTCGAAGTGCAGCGGGACGACCTGGCGCGCGTTCAGGATCCGGGCTGCCTCGGCCGCGCCCTCGCTGGGCAGCGTCAGATACGCGTCGCCGACCAGCGGGGTTCGTGCCCCGCCGGCGAACAGGACGGCGATGTCGATCCGCTCGAAGCGCTCGGCGATCTGCCGCACTACGTCGAGGGAAGCGTTGTCGCCGCTGACGTAAACGGTCGGCTGGCCCTCGCCTTCGAGCACGAAACCGGTGACCTCGCCGACGAGATGCTCGCTGCCGTCCGGCCCGTGCCGCGCGGGCACTCCGGTGACGAAGACGCCGCCGAGGTCGTGCGACTCCCAGTTGGCCAGCGCCCGAACAGGGTCGCCGATCCGCTCCCTCGCCGAAGCGGTGGACAGGACGAGCGGGGCGTCGAGGGCGTACTCCCGCCCCGCCGCGTCCAGGTTGTCCGGGTGCTGGTCGTGGGAAAGCAGCACCGCGTCCACCTCGCCGACCTCCGCCGCCGAGATCGCGGGACCAGCGGTTTTCGCCAGCTTGCGAGTGCCGATCGGGTAATCGCCGGGGCTGTCGAAGGTGGGGTCGGTGAGCAGGCGGGTCTCGCCGTACTCGATGAGGGCGGTCGGGCCGCCGACGTACCAGATGCGCGTCACGCGGGTAGTCAACTCGCGGTGGGTTGCGCGGTATTCCGCCGCAGCGCCTGGAATTCGACCGGGCTGTGCGCGCTGAACACCGAGACCTCGTCCTGGTGCTCGCGGGCGAGGGTCTGCAACCGGGCGAGGTTGGCGCGGCGGGTGGCTCCGTCCATCTGGTTCATCACCTCGAACGCGCGCATGCCGGGCGGGCAGTGCGGGCTCACCGGGGCGACTTCGCCGTGGAAGAAATACGCGTCGCCGGCGTGCAGGAGCCAGCCGTCGCCGGTGTCGACCGCGACGCCGGAGTGGCCGTGCGTGTGGCCGGGCAGCGGGACGAGCAGGATCTCCGGCGGCAGACCGCGCAGCGGCCGCACCGCGTCGAAGCCGAACCATTTCTCGCCGGCCTCGTCATAGGTGCTCCACAGTGGACTGTGCGCGAATTGCTCAGCGCGGTACCGCGTTTTCTCCGGGAAGCTCTTCGGGTTGTCCGCCGCGCGGCGTTCGGTGGTGCGGACATGCACGGTGGCGTCGGGGAAATCGGCGAGACCGCCGGCGTGGTCCACGTCGAGGTGGGTCATCACGATGTGCCGCACGTCGGCGGGATCGTGGCCCAGCGCCCGGATCTGTGCGACGGCGGTTTCTTCCATGATCGGCTTCGCCCCGACCATCGCCATGAACGGACCGCCGAGCCAGCGCCGCGATTCGGTGACGCCGCGGGTGCCGAATCCAGTGTCGACCAGCACGAGCGCGTCGGCGGTCTCCACGAGCAGGCAGTGCGCCACGATCGAGCTGCGCCGCAGCATTCCGGGGCGGCCGTCGAGGGCCTTGCCGCCGAGCGGACGCATCGTGCCGCAGTTGAGGTGGTGCACCTTCATACCGTGCTCCTCTCGCTGAGCCGGACGAAATCGGTCAGGTCGTGCGAGGCGAACACGGTCACCTCGTCGGCGTGGTCCCGGCGCAGCTCGCGCAACCGGCGCTGGTTTTCGCGCCGCGGCCCGGGCAGCGTCTGGACCCGCCGTTCGAACATAGCCAATCCGGGCGGGCAATAGGGCTCGGCGTCGATCTCCTGGTGGAAGAAATACGCATCGCCCGCGTTGAGCACCCAGCCGGATCCGGTGTCGACAGCCACCCCGGCGTGTCCGGCGGTGTGCCCGGCGAGCGGCACGAGCGCGACGCCCTCGACTCCGTCCAGTTCACGGACCGCGTCGAGGCCGAACCAGCTGTCGCCAGCGTCCGAATAGGACTTCCACTGTGGACCGTGGCGGAACTGGACATCGCGGTACCGCGGGTTTCCGGCGCGGTAAGCGTCGAGTTCCTTGCCGTAGACGTGCACGCGGGCCTGCGGGAAGTCGACGAGCCCGCCGGCGTGGTCGAGGTCGAGGTGGGTGAGGACGATGTCGCGGACGTCGGCCGGGTCGAAGCCCAGCGCGCGGATACGGCTCAGCGCGGTTTCGTTTTCGTCCCGCATCGGGTTGGACGTGCGCAGGAAGCGCGGACCGAGCCAGCGTGCGGCGTCGGTGACGGTGGGCGAACCCATTCCGGTTTCGATGAGGGTCAGGCCGGTGCCGGTTTCGACCAGCATGCAGTGGCACACAAGGGTGGCGCGCCGCAGCAGTCCTGGTTTTCCGTCGACCAGCTTGCCGCCGATCGGACGCATGGTGCCGCAGTTGAAGTGGTGTACCCGCATTAGGCGAACTCCCGTTCAACAGTGGTGTGCAGGTGGGCGGCGACGGCTTGCAGCGGTGCGATGTCCCGTCGAGTGCGCGCGAGCAGCAATGCGCCTTCGATCGCGGACAGCGCGATTGTCGCCAGAGAAGCGGCGCGGTCCTCGGCGAGGCCGCACTTGGTGAAGTAAGCGGAAATGTCGCGCAGCCAGCCTTCGTAACCCTGATCGCAGGCGGCGCGGATCGGTTCGCTGTCAGCGGCTTCCAATGCGACAGTCGCGATCGGACAGCCGCAGCGGAAATCCGATTCGGACAGCGAGGTGGCCAGAGCGGTCACGATGAGGTCGACGGCGGTGGCCGGATCCGGTGCGCTGGCGGTGATTTCGCGGAAAACCCCGGCCAGCCGCTCGCCGGAAAGCCGCACCGCCTCGGCGGCGAGCTGTTCCTTGCCGCCGGGGAAATGGAAGTACAGCGAACCCTTCGGGGCCCGGCTTTCGGACACGAGCTGGGTCATCCCGGTGGCGTGGTAGCCCTGGGTGCGAAACAGCTCAGCCGCCGATTCGAGCATCCGGCGGCGCGTGTCGGTGCGGTTGACCATGCGTCCCACCGTAGCTCAAACTATGACGACCGGTCTAGTTAGTTTCGAGCCCTGCCCTCCCGGCGCGGCCGATCGGTAACCTCAGCGCCATGGCGAACCCCACCGGAGAGCAGTTCGAGATCACCCGCGGCAACGCGCGCGCCGTCATCACCGAGATCGGTGCCGGCCTGCGCGCGTTCGAGATCAGCGGAGTGCCGTATGTCGAGACGTTCGCCGAGGACGAGAAGCCGCCGAAGGGGCTCGGCCAGGTGCTGCTGCCGTGGCCGAACCGGACCAAGGGCGGCAAGTGGGAGTTCGAGGGCGAAGAGCAGCAGCTGGAGATCACCGAGGAAGCGCGCGGCAACGCCATCCACGGCCTGACCCGGCACCGGGAATGGGAGCTGCTGGAGCACGCCGAAACGTCGATCACGCTGGCCATCGACGTCGAGGCGCAGCCCGGCTGGCCGGTCCCGCTGCGCGCGACGATCACGTACGACCTGCAACCGCGCGAACTCGTGATCACGCACGAGATCCGCAACGAGGGGGAGAAGCCGATCGGTGTCGGCGTCGGAACCCACCCGTACTTCCGGATCGGCGACGCGCCCACCGACGAGCTGACCCTCACGCTGCCCGCCACGCGCGTCCGGCCGTACGAGGGCGATCAGCAGATGCCGTACGCGGACGAGCAGGACGTCGAGGGCACCGAGTACGACTTCCGGCAGGGCAAGCTGCTCGAAGGCGTCGACCTGGACACCGCGTTCGGCGGGCTGGAACTCGCCGCGGACGGCACCCACCAGTACGTGCTGTCCCACGGCGACCGCCAGCTGGTGGTCTGGACCGGCGCGGACTTCCGCTGGGTGCAGGTGTTCACGCCGGACGACCTGGTCGGCCGAGCCCGCGCGGTCGCGATCGAGCCGATGACCTGCCCGGCGGACGCGCTCAACACCCGCACCGACATCATCGACCTGGAACCGGCCACGTCGTGGACGGGCAGCTGGGGAATCCGGGTCCCGTGAAGCTCGAACTGCTGACCGAGGCCGCCGCGGGTGAGCTGTTGACCTTGCAGCAGGCCGCGTACCTCACTGAGGCGCGGGCGCACCAGAACTTCGACCTGCCGCCGTTGCTGGACACCCTCGACCATGTGCGCGCGGCCATCGCCGACCCGTCGATCACGGTCTGGGGCTTCCGCGACGGCGGCAGGCTCGTGGCGAGCGTGCGGATGCGAGTGGACGGCCCGGTCGGCGAGATCGGCAGGCTCGTGGTGGCACCGGATCGCCAGGGCGAGGGACTCGGTACCGCGCTGCTGACGGCCGCGGAGGAGGCGACTCCGGCGGAGGTGACGGTGTTCCGGCTGTTCACCGGCGAGCGTTCGGCCGGACCGCTCTATTTGTACCGAAAGCTCGGTTACCGCGAGACGCATCGGTCGCCGGAAGCGGACTATCAGTTGGTGCACCTGGAAAAACCCCGGATGCGCGAACCCGGGTGAGTTCGTTAGCGTGTCAAACTATGGCTTACAAGGCGATTGTCGGGGGCTATGTGGTCCCCGTCGGCGCCGCTCCGATCGAGGGCGGCACTGTGCTCATCGAAGACGGCCGGATCACCCACGTCGGGGCTGAGGCCGACGTCGAGGTGCCGGAGGACGCGGAACTGGTGGACGCGTCCGGCAGCTGGGTACTGCCGGGATTCATCGACGCGCACGCGCACCTCGGCGTCCACGAGGACGGCGAAGGCTGGGCGGGCAACGACACCAACGAAATGACCGACCCGAACGGAGCCCGCTTCCGCGCGATCGACGGGATCGACCCGTACGAACCGGGCTTCGACGACGCGCTGGCGGGCGGCGTCACGAGCGTGGTGATCAAGCCGGGGTCGGGCAACCCGATCGGCGGGCAGACCATCGGCGTGAAGACGTGGGGCCGGTCCATTCTGGACATGGTCTTCGCCGAGCAGGTGAGCGTGAAGAGCGCGCTGGGCGAGAACCCGAAGAGGGTTTACGGCGAAAAGAAGGTCACGCCCTCGACCAGGCTCGGCGTGGCCGCGATCCTGCGCGAGGCGTTCACGAAGGCGCGCAATTACCAGGAGAAGCGCGAGCACACGCGGTCGGAGGGCAAGCCGTTCGAAACGGACCTGACGAACGAAACGCTCGCCAAGGTCCTGGACGGCGAGCTGTACTGGGACCAGCACGTGCACCGCGCCGACGACATGGTGACCGCGATCCGGCTCGCCGACGAATTCGGCTACAAACTGGTGATCAACCACGGCACCGAAGGCCACCTGATCGCGGACCTGCTGGCCGAACGCGACATCCCGGTGATCCTCGGCCCGCTCTTCACCACGAAGTCCAAGGTGGAACTGCGCAACCGCACCCTGCGCTCGGCGGGAATCCTCGCGCGGGCCGGGGTGAAGATCGCGATCACCACGGACCACCCGGTCATCCCCATCAACTTCCTGGTGTACCAAGCCGCACTGGCGGTGAAGGACGGCCTGGACCCGGAGACCGCGCTGAAGGCCTTGACCCTGCACCCGGCGCAGATGCTCGGCCTGGACGACCGGATCGGCACTCTGACGCCCGGCCTGGACGCCGACGTGGTGGTGTGGTCGGGCGACCCGCTGGACGTGATGAACCGCGCGATGCGGGTGTTCGTGCGGGGCCAGGAGGTCTACCACTTCGACGAGACGACCGGCGAGGGCGTTTCGGCGGATCGGCGGTACCGGGAAGCTCGCTGAACGCTGGGTTGAGGCGCTCCGCCATGAGTCGGCGGGGTGCCTCAATCTAACAGCGTGGTGAGGTCGAGTTCGGCTGTGAAGGGCTCTGTGGTGCGGAACTTCCCGGTGGCGGCAGGGGCGTCCTGGTAACCGAGTTCCCCGGCCTGGTGGCAAGCGACAAGGGAGACCGGATTACTGAGGTCGACAATCCAGTAGAACGGGATTCCGGCATCGGCGTATTCGTCGTGCTTCGTGACGTAGTCGGTGCGCTTCGAGCCAGGTGAGACGATCTCGATCACCACGACAACCTCGTCGGCGCGGAACATCGCTTGCGCTCGGTCGACCCGTTCGTTGGCTTCGCGGTACGTGAGGATGACATCGGGGCGCCGGGACGAACCAGCTTCGCCAGGGGGTGCGAATCCTAGGTCGATGTCTACGTCAAGGTTGAAATCGAGGTCGGCTGGAAGCTGTGGCTCCAGCGCTTGCACGATCCGATAGGCCGCCTTGTTGTGGCGTCTTGACGGACTGGGTGACATCACGAGACGGCCCTCCACGAGCTCAGTGAAGCCGGAGTCGGTTTCACCGAGGGCCGCGTATTCCTCGATCGACAGCAGGTGATCCGGGATCTCCCAGGGGAATTCACCACGCGTCGGCTCGGGAAGTGCTGTCACAGCGTCTCCTCACGTCACCGGGATTGTCTCACGCCTGCGGTGAAACTGTCAGTGACCATATCGACACGAAGAGCCATGTTTCGCCGCCGGGTTGATCATGCTCGGCTTGCGCTCAAGAGAAGAGGTGGTCCGCCAGGAACGTCCCCAACCCCCGCGGCGAACCCCTGGTCACCGCGGCGAAATCGTCGCTCAGCCAAGCCCCGTCCCCGGCCGCCAGCAGCTCGAAGACCTGCGCATTCGACCCCGCCTCCGGCACCCCCTTCGACTCCATCACCGCCTGGTGCTCCGCAGCCGAAATCCGCCGGTACTCCACCGGACGGCCGGTAACCGCAGCCCATTCCCGGGCCATGTCGGCGAACGTGACCAGCTCCGGCCCCGTCAGCAGATACGTCCGCCCGGCATGCTCCGCCGGGGCCTTCGCGATCGTGGCAGCCGTGGCCGCGACGTCCCGGGCGTCGATCATTCCGATCCGGCCATCCCCCGCGGACGAAGAAAAGCCGCCCGTCGCAGCGATCTCCGGCGCGAGGGCCAGCAGATTCTGCATAAAGAAGTTCGGCGCCAGCAGCGTGTACTCCATCCCGGACGCCTTGAGGTGCGCGTCAATCCGCGCGTGCACCCGCCGCCGGGCGACTGGCGAATCCGCTACAGCCTTGTGGTTGGTAACCCGCACGACGTGCCGCACCCCGTGCGCGACCGCGCGATCGAGCACCGTGATCTGCGAGGCCGCCGCGGGCCCGATCAGCAGGAGGGTGTCGACCCCGCGCAGGGCCGCGTCGAGGGTGTCCGGCCGGTCGAAATCGCCGATCACCTCGTCAGGGCCGCCCGAGGGGCTGCGGACGAGCGTCCGGACGGGTCCGAGCAGGCGGACGACTTCCCTGCCGATTGTGCCGGTGGCTCCGGTCGTCAAGATCATGCGAAAGAGACTGCTCGCCACCGGTATCGTTTGTGAAGAAGGCACCTCGACGATCTATAGGTACCTAATGGATACCAAGTATGCGAAAGCCTGCCCATCGCGCACCGTGATGGACGTGCTGGCGAACAAGTGGACGCTCTACGTCCTCGGCCTGCTCCGCCAGCACGAGCGTCCGCTGCGGTTCACCGAGTTGCGCCGCGGCGTCGAAGGCGTGACGCAGAAATCGCTCACCCAGGTGCTGCGCAATCTCGAACGCGACGGGCTGGTCACCCGCACGATCTACCCGACGATCCCGCCGCGCGTGGAGTACGCGCTGACCGACCTCGGCCGGGACGTCGGGGCCTTGACCGGGGCGATCGCCGACTGGTCGAAAGCCAACGCGGGCCGCGTTCATGCCGCCCGCGCGGCTTATGACGACAGAAAAGACTAGGCGTTCTTCAGGGACCGCGCGATCACCATCCGCTGGATCTGGTTGGTCCCCTCGAAGATCTGCGGCACCTTCGCCTCCCGCATGTACCGCTCCACCGGGAAATCCCGCGTGTACCCGGCGCCGCCGAGGACCTGGACCGCGTCCGTGGTCACTTTCATCGCGCCGTCCGTCGCCACCAGCTTCGCGATCGACGACTGGCGCTGGAAGTCCAGCCCGCGGTCGCGGCGGCGGGCCGCGTCGAGATAGGTCGCGCGGGCCGATTCGACCGTCGCCGCCATGTCGGCCAGCAGGAATTCCAAGCCCTGGAAGTCCGCGATCGGGCGGCCGAACTGGGTGCGGCCCTTCGCGTACTCCACGGCCTCGTCCAGGGCCGCCTGCGCCAGGCCCACCGCGCAGGCGGCGATCCCGAGCCGTCCCGAGCTGAGCGACGACAGAGCGATCTTCAGCCCGGCGCCCTCGCCGCCGATAAGGCGATCAGCCGGGACGTGGGCGTCTTCGAACAGCATCTGCGCGGTCGGCGACCCGGTGAGGCCCATTTTCCGCTCGCGCGGAGCCGCGGACAGGCCCGGAGTCGATGAGTCGACAAGAAGGCACGAGATGCCTCGGCCGCCGTCGTCGCTCGTGCGGACCATCGTCGTGTAGAAGTCCGCGACTCCCGCGTGGGTGATCCACGCTTTCGTGCCATTGACGACGTACTCGTCCTCGGTCAGCCGTGCGCGGGTGGACAGCGCGGCCGCGTCCGAGCCGGCGTGCGTTTCCGACAGGGCGTACGCGCCGAGCAGTGAGCCGCCCAGCATGTCCGGCAGCCAGCGATCCTGCTGTTCCTCCGTGCCGTAGTGCGCGAGCGCGTAGCAGGACATCGTGTGCACCGACAGTCCGACGCCGACGCTCATCCACGCGCTGGCGATCTCCTCGAGCGCCTGCAGGTAGACCTCGTACGGCTGCTCGGCACCGCCCCAGCGCTCCGGGTACGGCAGGCCCAGCAGGCCGGACTTGCCCATCAGGGTGAACAGGTCGCGCGGGAATTTCTCGGCCTCCTCGTCGGCCGAAGCGCGCGGTTTCAGCTCGTCACGGGCGATTTCCGTGACGAGCGCGAGCAGGTCTTCGGACTCCGGCGTCGGCAGCAGACGGTCGACCGGCATGGCTTCCTCCCAGGCGGCGGTACTGAAAACAGTACTGACGGATGATTGAGAGTACCGTATGCGGAGCGGGGCTGTCCCTGATCGGTAGGAGATAGTGACGTGATGTCCACCCCTGAAGCCCGTCGCCGGCCCACCGCGCGGCAGCAGGCGCTGCTGCGCGAGCTCGAGGCGTTGTTCCTGGCGGAGGGCTTCGCCGGCTTCACGCTCGACGATCTCGCCGCCCGGCTCCGCTGTTCGAAATCGACGCTGTACGCGCTCGCGCCGAGCAAGGAGCAGCTCGCGGTCAAGGTCGTCGCGCACTTCTTCCGCGACGCCGCCGAACGTCTAGAAAAGCGGATCGCGGGCATCGACGACGCGCGCGAGCTGATCGGCGAGTACCTCTCCGGCGTCTCCGAGCACCTGAACCGGGCGTCTCCGGAGTTCATGGCCGACATCGCCGCCTTCGCGCCCGCCCGCGACACCTATCAGCTCAACAGCCGCGCCGCCGCTCGCCGGATCCGCGCGTTCATCGACAAGGGCGTCGCCGACGGGGTGTTCCGCGACGTGCACGCGCGGCTCGTGGCCGAAATGACCGGACTGATCATCGAGGGCATTCAGACCGGGGTGCTCGGCAGGCGCACCGATGTGTCCGACGCGGAAGCGTTCACCGCGCTCGGCGAACTTTTGCTCGGCGGACTCGACAAGAACTGATGTGTCCGCATCGGGACAGGAATTGTCAGCATGAGTTCCTCTACACTCGCCGCTTGTGATCGTGGTGGGTGGAGAGGCGCTGGTCGACCTCGTTCCTGGCGAACCGTTGGATTCCACTGTGGACGGTGGGTTGCGCGCGCTGCTGCCCCGGCTCGGCGGTGGTCCATACAACGTCGCGCTCGCCGCGGGCCGCCTCGGCGTTCCCGCGTCGTTCCTGTCCCGGGTTTCCACTGACCGGTTCGGCGTCGCGTTGGTGGATCGCCTTTCCGCTTCGCACGTCGACACTTCGTTGCTGCAGCGCGGCAACGAGCCGACGACGCTCGCCGTCGTCGCGCTCGACGAACGCGGCGCCGCGCGATACACCTTCTACGTCGAGGGAACCGCCGATCGGCTGGTCTCCGATCCTGGTGCGCTGCCGGAAGAAACCACCGCGCTGTCGCTCGGAACGCTCGGCATGGTGCTCGAACCCGGCGCGAGCGCGTACGAGCGAATTCTGCGCCGCGAATCCGCGCGTGGGACCCTGACGGTGCTCGACCCGAACATCCGGGAGGCGCTCATCGCCGACCCGGCGGCTTACCGCGCGCGCTTCGCCTCGTGGCTGCCGGACGTGCGGCTGCTGAAAATCTCCGACGACGACGCCGCGTGGCTCGCCGAAGGGGCCGACCCGGTGGCCGCCGCGAAATCGTGGGTGGAGTCCGGTGTGGACGCCGTCGTGCTCACCCGGGGCGCGGAAGGCTTGTCTGTGATCACTTCGGCTGGTGAGCTGGCACACGTTCCCTCCCGCAAGGTCGCGGTCGCGGACACGATCGGCGCCGGCGACACCGTGCAGGGCGCGCTGCTGGCCTGGCTGCACGAGCGCACCGTGCGCGACCTGGCCGCACTCGACGCCGACGCGTGGACCGAAGCGCTTGCTTATGCGGCGAAAGCGGCGTCCATCACGGTCTCCCGCAGCGGAGCGGAGCCGCCGACCGCGGCGGATATGGCGGCCACCGTGTGAACCTGGTCCCAATGGGGCCTTTTGGGGCAACGCAGCGAGTGCGGACTGACCCACCCTTCGACTAGCGTAGTGGTGAATTCATACCCAGCGGGGCGGTGTGCAGCGAGGCGCGTGTTTCCTCGCGTGAACACGTGGCTACTGCGGAACCTTGCAGGCGCCGCCGTCCCGTGCCCAACGTGAGAGGGACCTGCATGTCCGACGCGACGAATGCGGGGCAGTCCGGCGGCGAAACCGCGACGCTGCGCCTGCCGAGTGGCGAGCACGAGTTCAAGGTCGTCAACCCGGTCGAGGGCGCGCCGGGGATCGAGCTGGGAAAGCTGCTGGCGCAGACGGGGTACATCACCTACGACCCCGGGTTCGTCAACACCGGCGCCGCGTCGTCGGCCATCACCTACATCGACGGTGATGCGGGCATCCTGCGCTACCGCGGCTACCCGATCGAGCAGCTGGCGGAGAAGTCCACCTTCATCGAGGTGTCCTACCTGCTCATCTACGGCGAGCTGCCGACCGAGGCCCAGCTGGCCGACTTCACCGAGCGGATCCAGCGGCACACCCTGCTGCACGAGGACCTCAAGGCGTTCTTCTCCGGCTTCCCGCGCGACGCGCACCCGATGCCGGTGCTGTCCAGCGCCGTGTCCGCGCTGTCGACCTTCTACCAGGACTCGCTGAACCCGTTCGACGAGCCCAACGTCGAGCTGTCCACCATCCGCCTGCTGGCGAAGGTGCCGACGCTCGCGGCGTACGCGTACAAGAAGTCCGTCGGCCAGCCGCTGCTGTACCCGGACAATTCGCTGGGCCTCGTCGAGAACTTCCTGCGGATGACGTTCGGCTTCCCGGCCGAGCCGTACGAGGTCGACCCGGACATCGCGAAGGCGCTCGACCTGCTGTTCATCCTGCACGCCGACCACGAGCAGAACTGCTCCACCTCCACGGTGCGGCTCGTCGGCTCGTCCGAGGCGAACCTGTTCGCCAGCATCTCGGCGGGCATCAACGCGCTGTTCGGCCCGCTGCACGGCGGCGCGAACGCGGCGGTGCTGGAGATGCTCGAGGGCATCCGCGACGACGGCGGCGATGTCGCGACGTTCGTCAACCGCGTGAAGAACAAGGAACAAGGTGTCAAGCTCATGGGCTTCGGGCACCGGGTCTACAAGAACTACGACCCGCGCGCGAAGATCATCAAGAACACCGCGGACGAGATCCTCGGCAAGCTCAAGGGCGGCGACCAGCTGCTCGACATCGCCAAGAAGCTCGAGGAAACCGCGCTGTCCGACGACTACTTCGTCGAGCGCAAGCTGTACCCGAACGTGGACTTCTACACCGGTCTGATCTACCGTGCGCTCGGGTTCCCGACGAAGTTCTTCACCGTGCTGTTCGCGCTCGGCCGGCTCCCCGGCTGGATCGCGCACTGGCGCGAGATGATCAACGACCCGCAGACGAAGATCGGCCGCCCGCGCCAGATCTACACCGGCCACGCCTCCCGGGACTACACGCCGATGTCGGAGCGCTGAATCTCCGCTTGGTGAAACGCCCCGCCGTGCCTTCGCGCGGCGGGGCGTTTATCGTTGTGCGGCATGACGATGGAAGCGCCGGTCGTGCTGTGGTTCCGCCGGGACCTGCGGTTGGCCGACCACGCCGCCCTGTTCGAGGCGGCCAAGCACAGCAAGCACATTCTGGCGCTCTACGTGCTGGACGACCGGCTCCTCAAACCTGCCGGTTCGCCGCGGGTCGCGTTCCTGCTGAATTCCTTGCGGGAGCTGGACAAATCGCTGTCCGGCCGGTTGATGGTGCGCTATGGCGATCCGGCGCGAGAGGTCGTGGCCGCGGCCCGGGAGATCCGGGCAGCGGCAGTGCATGTCTCTGCGGATACCGCACCATATGGGCGTGCGCGTGACGAAGCGGTGGCTTCCGCCTTGGCAGAGCATCGAATTCAGTGGGTGGAGACGGGTTCGCCGTATGCCGTGACGCCGGGACGGGTGACCAAGCCGGACGGTACCCCGTACCGGGTGTTCACCCCGTTCTATCGCGCTTGGGCACAGCACGGCTGGCCCCGTCCGGCCGGCACCAATGTGTCTATTGTGGACTGGATCAAGCCTTCTTCCTCGGCATCGCTGCCGGAAACTCTGGAGGTGGAGTGCGAACTGCCGCCGGCGGGGGAGGAAGCCGCACTGGCGGTGTGGCAGGAATTTCTCTCCGACGGTCTCGCGGATTACGCGACCGAACGCGATCGCCCGGATCATGCCGGCACCACAAAGCTTTCGCCCTATCTGCGCTGGGGCGCGATCCATCCGCGGACGATGCTGGCCGACCTGGCCGGGAAACGGTCCGAGGGCGCGCAGGCCTTGCGGTCCGAGCTGTGCTGGCGCGAGTTTCACGCCGACGTCCTGTGGAACCGGCCGGAAACCGCGCGGCAGAACTATGACCGGCGATTCGACGGAATGCGTTACGACACCGGGAAAACCGCGCAGGAAATGTTCGCGCAGTGGCGCGAGGGGCGGACCGGCTACCCAATCGTCGACGCTGGCATGCGGCAACTGCTGGCCGAGGGCTGGATGCACAACCGGGTCCGGATGATCGTGGCGAGTTTCCTGGTGAAGGACCTGCATTTGCCGTGGTGGTGGGGTGCCCGGCACTTCATGAAGCACTTGGTCGACGGCGATCTGGCGTCGAATCAGCTGAACTGGCAATGGGTCGCCGGATCCGGGACGGACGCCGCGCCGTACTTCCGGATCTTCAATCCGACCACACAGGGCCAGAAATTCGATCCGCAGGGCGATTACGTGCGCCGGTATGTGCCGGAACTGCGTGGCGTGGAGGGGAAAGCGGTGCACGTGCTCAAGGAGCGTCCGGAGGAGTACCCGGAGCCGATCGTGGACCACGCGGAGGAGCGGCAGGTCGCGCTGCAGCGGTACGGGGCGATTACCGGGTCTTAGCCTGGACATATCGTGGTCGAGCCACTCCGGCTGCGGACCTCAGTGTCGTCGGCCCGTTCGTGGTTTTCCGCCAGCGAGGGGTCGCGTTGCCGATCCTCGCCGAGATCGTGCAGTTTCACCGGTCTCGGACACTTCGCCGGGTCGAAGTCAGGCCGGACGCCCTAACGGCGTAACGCGTCAACCAGCCGCACCCGGCTGCCGACCCGCAGTACTCCGTTGCGGTACACCCGCGCTCCGGCCCAGGTGACCACCGCGATCAGCGCGATCGTCAACACCAGAGACAGCGCGATTTCCCACGGCTCGACCGTGCCGAGCGCGATCCGTGCGGGCATCAGGACCGGCGACAGCAACGGGATCAGCGACACGATCCGCGTCGCCGCTCCCTGCGGTGCTTGCGTCAGCAGGTTGATTCCGGCGACAAACCCGATGACCAGCGCGATGTTCACCGGCCCGACCACCGCCTGGGTGTCCTCCTGCCGGGACACCAGCGCGCCAGCCGCGCCGTACAGCATGGCGTAGAGGAGAAAACCGAGCAGATACCAGACGAGACCCCAGCCCAGAGCCCCCAGCGCGACGCTCGAGATCGAGAACACGCCGGACACGCCACCGGCCGCCAGACCCGCCGCGGCGAGGATCGCGAGCTGCGTCAACCCGACCAGGCCGAGTCCGATGACCTTGCCCAGCAGCAAATGCACCGGCCGGACCGTCGCGAGCAGGATCTCCACCACCCGGCTGGATTTTTCCTCGACCACGCCCTGCGCGACGAACATCCCGTAGGTCATGATGCTGACGTACAGCAGAATCGCGACCACGATCCCGGTCACGAGTTTCGTGCCGGCTTCGGGATCCGCCGGTTCGAGCGACTGGACGTCGGCGTGGGTGGCGGACACTGCCTGGTGTACGACGGCGGGATCGAGGTTCGCGGAGTACAGCTGAGCGTCCAGGACTTGTTGCTGGGCGATGTTGTCCAGCGTTGTCCGCAGCTTTGGATCCAAAGTGGACTTCACGATCACCCGCGGCCGGGAAGCGCTGCCGGACACGAGTGCGTCGACGTCGCCGTCGCGGACCTGGGTCAATCCGTCCGATTCGGACTGTACTAGGACGATCTTGAGGTTCCGCTCGTTGTTCTCCAGTTGCGTGGCGATGCCCTGCGCTTGCCCGGCGAGCGCGACTTTCGTGGTCGACCGGTCATGGGCCAGGAATACCTGCAGCGTGACGTAACCCAGCAGCAGCAACAGCATCACCGCGGTGCTGACCACAAAGGACCGGGTGCGCAGCCGTGCGTTGAGCTCCCGTTTGGCCACCAGCCGCACCGCGCGGGCAGGACGGATCCGGCTCATCGAGGTGCTCCCGGCGTGGCGACGGAATCGCGGAACAGGTCAGTCAGCGTACGACGGCGGTGGCTGAATTCCGTCACCGGACCGGTGGCCAGCGCGGCGGCGAGCACGGCCTGGTCGTCGGCGCTCGGCGACAACTCCAGCACAGTCGTGCTGCCGCGGCTTTCGAGCACGCGAGTGCCAGGAACCGTTGTCGCCCAACCGGGATCGGCGCTGGGTGCGGTGACCACCAACCGGCGTCCGGCGTCGCGGGTCAGCTCGTCCACGGTGCCGACCGCGACCATCCGGCCGTCGCGGATGATGCCGACGCGGTCGCACAGCCGCTCCACGAGGTCGAGCTGATGGCTGGAAAACACCACTGGCACGCCCGTCGCCGCCTTCTCGCGCAACACGCCGCTCAGCACGTCGACGGCGAGCGGGTCGAGGCCGGAAAACGGTTCGTCGAGCACGAGCAGCGCCGGGTCGTGCACCAGCGCGGCGGCGAGCTGCACGCGTTGCTGATTGCCGAGACTGAGCTTCTGGATGTCGTCCTTGCGCTTCGGCCCGAGCCCGAGCCGCGCGATCCACAACTCGGCGGCGCGGTGTGCGTCGTTGGTGCTGAGCCCGTGCAGTTCGGCGAGGTAGACGAGCTGGTCGATGACCTTCATTTTCGGGTACAGACCGCGCTCTTCGGGCATGTACCCGATCTGCGCGCGGGTGTCGTGGGTGACCGGACGCCCGGCGAACCGCACCTCGCCGGAATCGGCGGCCAGCACGCCGAGCGCGATCCGCATCGTGGTGGTTTTGCCCGCCCCGTTGCTGCCGACGAACCCGAACAGCTCGCCGGGCGCCGCGGTGAAACTCACGCCGTCGAGCGCGGTTTTCGCGCCGAACCGCTTGCTGATCCGGTCGATCTCCAGCGTCACGCGTCCCCCTCCAGCGGCGCACGGCTGAACACGGCCTCCACCGGCAGGTCGAACACCGCGCAGATGCGCAACGCCAGGTCAAGACTCGGGTAATGATCCCCGCGCTCCAGCGCCCCGATCGTCTGCGGATTGACCTCGACCGCCTCGGCGAGCTCCGCCCGGCTCATCCCGCGCTCCGCACGCAGTACCGGCAGCCGGTTGTGGATCGGCAGCTCCTTGCCACGCCGCACCGGGCTCATGGACCGCACTGTTGCAAAAACCCAACGACCCGTCAAGCTGCCTTGCCGGTAGTTGTCCGCCCCAATGTGGCATTGGGTGCATGCGATGCACCCAATGTGGCGTTCGGTGCGTCTGACGCACCCAATGCCGCATTGGGGCGCTTGCCGGTCAGGCTGCGTGGCGGCGGATCACGGATGGACGTGGCCGGCGTGCCGCAGCTTCGTGCGCGGCGCGAAGCTCGGCCGCCACTTGGTCCGGTTCGGTGCGCAACCTGATCGGAAGCGTCTGGAGAACGACAATCCCCGCGGCCGCGTAGCGAGCGTTCCGCTGGAGTGTGGCGGAGTAGTCGTCCCATTTCTCGTGCCAGGCTCGTGAGTCAATCTCCCAGGCGAATGCCACGTCGTCCCACCATGCATCTGGCCTGGCTACGAACTCGCCTCTGCCGGTAGTGACTACTACGTTCCACTCGGCTTCAGGCAGACCTGTTGTTTTCCAGATTTCCCAAGCGTCGGCCTCGGCGACCGACTGTGTACCTGCCAGAAGCGCGGTCAGCGCCCGGCGTGGCAGCGCAGACCCACGCTGGCTTCCACGGCTTAGTTCGCGACCCAGCTGTTCCAAGGTGCAACGTCGTCGTTGCACAGACTCGGCCAATAGCGCTCGTACAGCATCGAAATCGCGGATTCGCCTAACTGCGTCCAGCACCGCGCGGTAGGCGGGTGCTACCGGAATCCCGTTCCTGGCGACAGGTTGGGGAAGTCGAGTTGTGCGTTCCACGAGCATGAAGCCCACGCTGCTTACTTCCCGTCTGTCGGGAACCAGCAGATGGATCTGGCCGGGTTCAGGGACTTGGCAGAGCCCGTGTAGTCGCGCCGCCCATAGGCCAGTCACCATCGCGTCAGGGCCGCCTCGCAACAACGCTGCTTCCATCTGCTGTGCTGAATCCGGCTCGCACGGGAGCAGCAGCACGACACCAGGCAAGATCCGTCGCCAGGGGCCGCCGGGAAGGCAGCGACGATAAATGCTGCTCCTGGACATGCCCAGCTCTTCAAGCTCGGCGGTTCGGACTACCTTCCCGGCGGCTTCGTGCAGCACCGGGTGTCGCTCCCAGTTTCCTTTGCGCATCTGTCCAGGTTGCGCGGTCATTGAGAAGTGTGCGAGTAAAACGTGCGCGAGTGGCCCCCTCGTGCGTGAATACCGCGACAACCACTCGTCCGTGGCACCGTCCCCAATGTGGCATTGGGTGCATGCGATGCACCCAATGTGGCGTTCGGTGCGTCTGACGCACCCAACGCCACATTGGGGCGGTGCGGGCTGGGCAACGGTCAGGACAGTCCGGCCAGCGTTTTCTCCACCAGTTCGGCCACCCGTTCGCGGGCGGCTTCGGCGTCGGCGGGGACGAGGGCCAGCCGGGTGCGGCGTTCGAGGACGTCCTCGACAGTCGTCGCGCCCTCGTGGCGGACGGCCCACACCACCTCGGCCGCGGTGATTTCCGTCGACGCGCACAACGGGGCAGCGAACTCCGGCTCCAATTCGCCGAGTGCCGCCACGCGGGGTGCTTCGGTGCCGTACTTGGCCACCAACCGTGCTGGAGCGTCCACAAGCGACAGCCGCGAGCGTGGTGCGGCGCCGAGCAGCGGCAGCTTCGATGTTCGCGACGGGCCAGCGGGCAATCCGGCGTGTGTCAGCGCGGCATCGACGGCGTCTTCGGCCATGCGCCGATACGTCGTCAGCTTTCCGCCGACTACGGTGAGCACGCCGTCGGAACCGGTGACTACCGCGTGTTTCCGCGAGAGATCCGCACTGCGTCCGGCGGAACCGGAGACGAGCGGCCGCAATCCGGCGTAGGAACCGATCACGTCAGCGGCGGTCAGCGGACGACTCAGGACCGAAGACGCGGTCGACAGCAGGAAGTCCACATCGGACTCAGGAACGGCAGGGACATCGGGGACTCCGCCGGGCACCGGTTCATCGGTGAGTCCTAAGTAGACGCGACCGTCGAGCTGTGGCAGCAGGAACACGAACCGGTTGGTCTCGCCGGGAACCGGGATGTTGACCGACGTGGCTCCGACTCGCACGGTGTCCGGTGCGAGAACCAGATGAGATCCGCGGGAAGGGCGCAGCTGCACAGAATCAGTCAGCGTGTCTGCCCAGACGCCGGTCGCGTTGATGACCTGTCGCGCACGCAGTGTGTACGACGAGACGCCATCACTGACCTGGGCTTCGTTGCCGGACAAGGAAATCGCCGACAAACGCGTGAGGATTCGAGCGCCGAGCAAAGCCGCCGTACGGGCAATGCTGACCACAAGACGCGCGTCGTCAACCAAAGCACCGTCGTACGCCAGCAGGGCCCCGCGAAGCCCGCCAGGAGCGAGTCCGGGGGACAGGGCCAACGCCTCGGCGGCCGGAATCCGGCGCGGCCCAGGCAGCACCGAGGACGGCGTACGCGCGGCTCGCCGCAACCCGTCGCCAGCTCGGAGGCCGGTGGCGATCAGCGCCTGCTGCGCGGCGGAAGTACCGGGATAGAGCGGGAAAAGCTGCGGCATCGCGCGCGTGAGGTGCGGCGCGGTGCGTGTCATGAGGATCCCGCGCTCCACAGCGCTCTCGTGGGCAAGCCCGAGTTCGCCCTTCGCGAGATACCGCAATCCGCCGTGCACGAGCTTGCTGGACCAGCGCGACGTGCCGAACGCGAGGTCGTGCGCCTCCACCAGTGCGACGGAGAGCCCCCGTGCGGCCGCGTCGAGTGCGATGCCCGCGCCGGTGACGCCGCCGCCGACTACCAGAAGGTCGACGCGTTCGCCGTCGACCAGCCGGGACAGTTCGCGTTCGCGGCGGCGCGCGTTGAGTGATCCGGTGCTCATGGTTTCAACCCCGCTTCGAGCAGGTGCCGGAATTCGGCGAGCAGTGCGGCCTCGTCGACGTCGGCGGTGGCCGGACGCAGCGAGAACGCGAACGACTGCACGACCAGCAGCACCGACCGGGCCTGCGCGGCGACCTCGGCGCTGCGCACCGAGCCGTCCCGGTGCCCTTCTTCGAGCAGGCTTCGGAGCACGTGCTCGGCGAAGTGCTGGGTCGCACCGAGTCGTTCGACGATGTACGGCAGCACCAGTTCGGCGTCGACATCCAGCAGCGTCCGGAACAACGGGTCGGCCGACAGCGCGCCGACGCTGGCCGCCGCCAGGTGCACGATGCGGTCGCGCGCGTGCGCCGCCTGGTCGCCGGTCTCGGTCACCCGTTGCAGCAGACCGCTGAACTCGCGCGTCATCAGCGCGGCGAGCACACTGCGGACATCGGGGAACCGCCGGTATACCGTCATGCGGCTGACCTGCGCGGTTCGGGCGATTTCGGCGAGTGTGGTGCGCCGGACGCCGACCGCGAGCACGCACTGGCGCGCGGCGTCGAGGAGCTCGTCGTCGGCGACACGAGCCGAGGTCGGGCGGCTGCGGGCGTCCGCGAGCGCGGAGGGGGCCGCTCCCGGTCGGGAGTGACGTTTGACGTCCATGTGTCACACTGTAGTCGTGAGCGATCTCATCAACCACCGCATCCGGTGTTCGTGGACCGAACAGGGCGGGGCCTCGGCCGGTCTGCCCGACCGCGCGGTCCGGTGGCTCGGCCAGCGTATCGGCCAGGTCGGCCCTGATCGAGGCGGGAAAACCGGCGCTCCGGCACCGGTCGCGGAGTCCGCGCTGACTGTGCCCGTCCGTACCGAATTCGAGGACCTTCTCGGCGCGGACCACGTGCTGGTCGACCCCCGGGAACGGCTCGGCCGCACCGGTGGTCTGTCCTATCTGGACCTGCTGCACACGCGGGCGGGCGACGAGGTGCCGGTGCCGGACGCGGTGCTGCTGCCCGCGGACCCGGACCAGGTGCAGGCCGTGCTGGACCTGTGCGTGAAGCACGACATCGGCGTGGTCCCGTTCGGCGGCGGCACGTCGGTGGTCGGCGGGGTCGCGGCGCTGCGCGGCGACAAGACAGCGGTGGTCGTGCTGGACCTGATGCGGCTCGACGAGCTGGTGTCGGTAGACCCGGTGTCGCGGATCGCGGTGTTGCAGGCCGGAGTGCGCGGTCCGGAAGCGGAGCGGCTGCTCGCGGCGCACGGATACACGCTCGGCCACGTGCCGCAGTCGTTCGAGCGCGCGACCATCGGCGGGTTCGCGGCCACGCGATCGGCCGGGCAGGCGTCGTCCGGTTACGGCCGGTTCGAGGACATGGTCGCCGGGGTCCGGCTGGCCACGCCGAAGGGCGAGTGGCGGCTCGGCGTCGCGCCGGCGTCCGCGGCCGGACCGGACCTGCGGCAGCTCGCGGTCGGCAGCGAGGGCACGCTCGGCGTGATCACCGAGGTCGCGCTGCGGGTCCGCCCGTTGCCGGAGCAGCGGCATTACGAGGGCTGGATCGTCGACGGCTGGGAGGCCGGGGCGGCGGCGGTGCGCAAGCTCGCTCAGGACCACGCGCTGGCGGACGTCACCCGGCTGTCCGATGTGGACGAAACGAACGTGTCGTTCTCGCTCAACGCCGGGCTGAAGACTGCCGCGTTGAAGACCTATCTCAAGGCGCGCGGAATCAAGAATCCGTGCCTGCTGATCGTCGGCTGGGAAGGCGACGTCGCCCGGCGCCGGCGGCGGACGTCGGCGATGCTGAAGTGCTCCGGTGCCGTGCGGATCGGCAAGGTGCTCGGCGAATCCTGGCGGCACGGCCGGTTCAACGGACCGCGGCAGCGCGACGCGTTGCTGGACCTCGGCGTGTGCGTGGAAACCCTGGAAACCGCGGCCTATTGGTCCAATTTGGACGAACTGCACGACGCGGTGCGCGCGGCTTTGGTGGCCTCGCTGGGCCGGGCGATCGTGATGTGCCACGTTTCGCACGCTTACGAAACCGGTGCGTCGCTGTACTTCACCGTGCTGACCTCGCGCGACGACACCGATCCAGTCGGACAGTGGCAGCGCGCGAAGGCGGCGGCGTGCGAGGCGATCACCGGCATCGGGACGATCAGCCACCACCACGCGGTCGGGGTCGACCACGCGCCGTACCTGGAGGCGGAGATCGGCCGGATCGGGCTGGACGTGCTGCGCGCGGCCAAGTCCGCGGTGGACCCGACCGGGATCCTGAACCCCGGAAAACTGCTCGGCTGAACGCGTCCGCGCGGGCAGACTGGCGCGGGTGAGCGATGCAGTGGGTTCCTTTCCGCAGTACGAAGTGTTCGCCGACGAATTCCTCGACCACGCGCAGAACGGGTTCTACAACGCGCACTACGACCGCCCGGCCTGCCTGGAACTGCTGGGCGACGTCGCCGGTCAGCACGTCCTCGACGCCGCGTGCGGTCCTGGCCTCTACGCCGAAGAACTGACCGCTCGCGGCGCACGGGTGACCGGCTTCGACCTCAGCCCGCGCATGGTCGAGCTGAGCCGGGAGCGGGTGCCGGCGGGCGAGTTCCGCGTCCAGGACCTGGCAGAACCGTTGACCTGGCTGCCGGACGAGTCGGTGGACCAGGTGCTGTTCGCCCTCGCGCTGGAGTACGTGGACGACCGGGTCGGCGCGCTGCGCGAGTTCCGCCGGGTGCTGCGGCCAGGTGGTGCGCTGGTGCTGTCGAGGCAGCATCCGACCGGTGACTGGCTCCGGCACGGCGGCAACTACTTCGAGGTCCGGGTGATCGAGGAGGTCTGGAGCCGCGGCTGGAAGGTGCGGTACTGGCTGGCTCCGCTGGAACGCACCTGCGAGGAACTGCGCGAGGCCGGATTCCTGATCGAGCAGCTGCGCGAGGGACGACCGCCCGAGGCCTCAGCCGCGGTTGATCCGAAACGCCATGCCCGGCTGGCGCAGGAGCCGCTGGGCTTCCTGACCGTGCGCGCGATTCCGGACCCGCGGATCAGCTGAAGGTGCGCTCCGGCGGCAGGACGGTGCAGGCGAGGCCGTGTCCGGCCGCCGGTTCGCCAGTGAGCAACGCCGCGTCCGCCTGGGCGACTTCGGCGACGCGGACCGGGGACCCGTTGACCAGCAAAGGAAAACGGACCGGCGCGGCACCGACGTAAGCGTGCACTCCGGAAAGCAGCACGCCGTCCAGCCGGATGTCGGCGTTGTCCAGCATCGCCAAGTCGTACCGGTTACCGCGGCCCTCGCAGACGTCCAGCACCGCCAGCTGTTCCGGCGTCGCGAACCAGACGAAATGGTCCTCCGTCACGCCCGGCAGCGCGGTGAGCGTCGCCGGGCGCTGGCCGTCGCGTTGCCGCAGCCCGGCGGCCCACACCGCGGCGAGCCCGGTGCACTGAACGCGCGCCGCGACGACCGGCCCGGTCAGGCCGAGCTGGGTGCGCAGCCAGGTGATCTTCGACGGACAGGCGTTCGACCCGTACGCGAGCACCGGCGTGCGCGAACGCCACCCCGGCGGCGCGGTGTCCAAGGCGTGTCCCGCGCCGTCGAGGTGTACGTACGAACAGTCCGGCCGCGTGCCCGGGTACGGGTCGGCCGGATAGTCCGCGTCGGCGAAAAGGATCAGAACTCCACCACGCTGCGCAGTACGTCGCCGTGGTGCATCCGCTCGAAAGCCTGCTCCACGCCGTCGACGCCGATCCGCTCCGTGACGAACTTGTCCAGCGGCAGCCTGCCTTGCAGGTACAGGTCGACCAGCATCGGGAAGTCCCGCGACGGCAGGCAGTCGCCGTACCACGACGACTTCAGCGAACCGCCGCGCGAGAAGAAGTCGATCAGCGGCAGGTCGTTCAGCTTCATGTCCGGCGTCGGCACGCCGACGAGCACGACGGTGCCCGCGAGGTCGCGGCCGTAGAACGCCTGCCGCCAGGTTTCCGGACGGCCGACCGCGTCGATCACGACGTCCGGGCCGAACGAGTTCGTCGCGTCCTGCATCGCGGCGACCACGTCCTCCTCGCTCAGGCCGCGGCTGTTGACCGTGTGCGTGGCCCCGAAGTCCTTGGCCCACTGGAGCTTCCGGTCGTCGGTGTCGATCGCGACGATCGTGGTCGCCCCGGCCAGCCGCGCGCCCGCGATGGCCGCGTCGCCGACCCCGCCGCAGCCGATCACCGCGACTGAATCGCCGCGCCCGACCGAGCCGGTGTTGATGGCCGCGCCCAGGCCCGCCATCACCCCGCAGCCCAGCAACCCGGCGACGGCGGGTTCGGCCCGCTCGTCGACCTTGGTGCACTGTCCACTGTGGACGAGCGTCTTGCCGAGGAACGCTCCGACGCCCAGCGCGGGCGACAGCTTCGTGCCGTCGGTGAGCGTCATCGGCTGCTCGGCGTTGAAAGTCGAGAAGCAGTACCAGGGCTTGCCGCGCTTGCAGGCCCGGCAGGTGCCGCAGACCGCGCGCCAGTTGAGGATCACGTAGTCGCCGGGCGCGAGATCGGTGACGCCCGCGCCGACCTTGTCGACCCGTCCCGCGGCCTCGTGGCCGAGCAGGAACGGGAACTCGTCGTTGATCCCGCCCTCGCGATAGTGCAGGTCGGTGTGGCAGACCCCGCAGGCCTGCACCGAGACGACCGCCTCGCCCGGTCCGGGATCGGGCACCACCACCGTCTCGAGCGTGACCGGCTCACCCTTGGCCCGCGACACGACTCCCTGGACCTCGTACGGCATGCGCACAACCTTTCACCGCGACGGCATCTCGCGGGCAGCTAATCACGGATCATGCGCATGTCGCCATAGCCCGGATCGGTCGCTACTCGCCGGTCGCCCCGTCGGCCAGTTCGCGCACCACGTCGAGCTGCCCGACATGCCGCGCGTACTCCTGCAGCACGTGAAAGAGGATCCAGCTCAACGCAGGCGGCTGCCCCGGCCCGAAGCGGCCGCCACCGCGGGCGATGTCCGCAAGCCGCGCACCGGACACGATCGCGCGAGAGGCCGCGCATTCCTCCCGGAAGAGGGTCCGGACCGACTCGGCCGATTCGTCCGCCCCGACCGACCACTTCCCGGTCTCGGGGTCGTTCTCGCCCCACACTGGATCCACGTGCTCGCCCATGAATCCCCAGCGCAGCCACCGTCGCTCCACGAACGCGAGGTGCTTGAGCAACTCCAGCGGAGTCCAGCCCGACGGAAGCCTGCTGATGCGCAGCTCGGTCTCGGACAGGCCGTCCAGCTTGCGCAGCAGCGTGTCCCGGTAGTAGTCGAGGTAAGCGAGCAGCAGCTCGCGAGGGTCCGACAGTGAATCCAGAGGCTCAGTCACGGGCTGGACTGTAGCCGCGAAACCGCGAGGCGAACCAGCGCGTTTACGGCGTGATCAGGTAAACCACACCGCCCGGTCCGCCAGCCACCGCGCCGCTCTCCGTGTGCCGCTTCGTGCGCTGCCAGATCTTCTCGAACTGGTCCCGCTTGTACACCGTGCGCACGCGACCGTCGGAGCTGGACGCCGGGTCGTTCGCGATCACGTCGCCCGCCTGGGTGAAGCCGACGACGACCATCAGGTGGCCGGCCGTGCCGTAGCCCGCGCCGTCGAGTTCGCTGGCCAGGAACGACTGCGAGGTGATCACCGGGATGCCGCGTGCGATGTAGCCCTCGAGTTCGTTGAGGTCGTGCAGTCGCGTGATGTGCCCGCGCAAGCCAAGCGAAGCGGCGTACGCGGTGTTGAACGGCCAGTTGCCCGTGCCGTCGTACGCGTAGTCGTAGGTGCCGCGCGCGGCGTAGACGACCGACCGGTCCTGGTAGTCCGCCGGGATCCAGTCCATCTGCTCCGCGGTCGGCTTGCGTCCCCAGTATTCGGCGACCATCTCGGTCGAGGTCGGGCTGCACCAAGCCTCTCCGCCGCCGCCGTACTGCGGAAACTGTCCTTTGTGGATGTTCTGGGCGAACGGCGGCACCTTCAGCTCGATCCCGCGCGCCCGGCCGGGCTTGGTGGTCTGTACGTCGAACCGGTCCGGAACGTTCGAGGTCATCGCGCCGAGAGAGGACAGCGTCGGCGTGGTCGGCGAACCCTGCTCGCGGTAGAGCGTCACGCGCAGCTGGTACGAGCGCAGCGTGACGCCTGCCTTCGTGGCGAGCGTGTCGACGTCGACCGAGGCGTTGTCGTCGCTCTGCCCGTCGACGCTGGTGCGGTGGATATCCGCGTCCCCGCTGGCCCAGCGGCCCATCGTGTACCACGTGGTCTCGGCCCCAGCCGAGGTCCGGCCGCGCGCCTGCACTTCAAGCCAGGTCTTGGCCGGGGTGCGTGCGTTCCACGACGCGATCAGCTGGGTCGCGTCGAAGCCCTGCCGGTACTTCGGCGACGTCCAGGTGCCGTAGTCGTAGGTGCGTGTGGTGCCGAGCCCCGGTTCGGTGTGCGCGACGCTGCCGATCGGATGCGTGATCCGCAGGCCGCCGTAGCCGAAGCCGAGCCCGTCGAGCCTGCCCGCGAAGAACGAGCCGGACGACCACTCGTGATAGTCGATGGCCTCGTCGTTGCGCGCGTGCTGCGGTTCCGCGGCGGCCTGTGCCGCACCAGCCGTGAGCATGACGATGGACAGTAACGTGACCAACCCGCGAACCCGCATTCCGGCTCCGTCCCCAGACCCCAGTGGTAGCCAAAGATTTTCGCCTTCCGGGGCGGGTAAGTAAAGAGCCGCCGCTACAACACTGCTTGCGTCTGGGTGATTTTCGCCGCGAGCTTGCCGTCGTCGTCGCGGATTTCGGTCTCGACCACCACCACGCGGCGCCCGGCGTGCAATGGTTTGGCCGACGCCGTGGCATACCCCGAACGGACGCCGCGCAGGAAGTTCGTCTTGGACTCCAGCGTCGTCGTGCCCTGCGCGCCCTCGGGAAGATTGAGGAACGCGCAGACGGCGCCGGTCGAATCGGCCAGCGCCATCAGCGCCCCGCCGTGCAGCACGCCGCCGAGCGTGCACAGCGATTCGTCCCACGCGAGCCGGCTGCGGACCAGGTCCGGGCCGTGCTCCAGCACCTCGATGCCGAGCCGCTCGCTGAACGGCATCGTCTTGTGGAACAGCTGCGTGCCTTCGACGTCGGTCATGCCGAGCAGTCAACCGCAGCCGGCGCGTGGCGTCGATTACCTCGCGGGTAATCAGCTGAGCGGGTTGGTCAGCAGCAGTTCGGTGTTGCGGTCACCCGCTTCGCCGACGTGGCTGAGGTTCGCGTGGATGTCGTTGTAGGAGAACTCGCGGTACATCGAGGCGAGCGCGTCGGGGGTCCGGGCGGAGTAGTCGACGGCGTACGGGGCGTCGGCCTCGATGAGCGTGGTGAACACCGACAGCGTGCCGTCGTGGTTGTCGGCCAGTTCGATGATCCGCGCGTGCTGCGGGAAGTCGATGTGGCTGGCAGTGTTGATCTCCCAGAAGCTCTGCGTCGGGGTTTTGCCGACGTGCGGGGTGATCTTGTTGAGGTGGGTGTGCCCGTTGACCCACGCCACGACGTTCGGGAAGCGCTGCAACATCGCGACGAACGTGTCGCCGCCCAGCCGCGGGTCGAGCAGATGGCGCGCGTCGGGCAGGAGGTTGCCCATGGTGCCGCTGGTGTGGTGGCTGAAGACGACGAACAGCTCGTCGGTCACGGAGTGGGTGACCTTGCGGCCGAAGAAGTCGTAATACGTCGAGCTGTTGCGCTTGAGCGTCGCCTCGACCCAGTTGAACTGCGCGAGCCCGATCGAACCGTCCGCGAACCCGCCCTGCGTGGTGGTGTCGAGGCTGATCCCAGTGACGCCGGGCGCGATCCGGAAGGTGTAGTAGACGTCGCGCCCGTCGGAGTTGGCGTCGGTAAAGCCGTGCCCGACTGGCCCCGGCCCGGTGTTCTTCGCGGCCAGATGCGCTTTGACGAACTCCGAGGTACTGAACGGACGCCGCCGCGGATCCGGCGTGACCTCGCGAATGGTGCCGCCGCCGAACAACTCGGCGAGCGGCACGCTCTTGCCTTGCTGAATGGCGGTGCCGAGCTTGCGCGCGCTGCTCTCGTCCTTGCCGATGACCTTGTATTTGCCGGTGTACCAGCCCTCGATGCCCGGGATACCCTCCGGCAGCGTGCCGACGACGCTGTCGTCGTGATTGCCGAACGTGCAGTACCAGGGCAGGTTCAATCCCGGCGCGGTGAACGACGCGATCCCGGCTTCGAGCAGCCCGGGGATCTGCGGAAAGCCCTTCTTGGTGTAGTCGTCGGCGAGCCGCGTGCCCGGATTCCAGAACTCCGGATTGCCCGACGCCTGCACACCCTCGTAGCGGTTCGGGTCGCCGGAGTTGGGCGTGATCGCGCCGCCGTTGAGCGTGGTGAGGAACCAGTCGAGTTCGAGCAGCTCGTGGTTGTCGGTGTTGTCGCCGGTGGTCATGACGAAGTCGAACTGCCGCCCGGTGAACGGTCCCGCGCGCAAACTGTTGACCCGCTTGACGAGCGCACTGGTCGCCACCGTGCCCAGCGTTTCCTGCGGCCGATGCGCGGACCCGATGAACGGATGCAGATACTCGAACCGAGCAGGCGATTCGGTGTCGGTGATGTGCAGGTCAGTGAACTGCACGAACGCCCCGAGCGCAGTCCGCCGGTCGTCCCGGCCAGTCTTGCCCTCAACCAGATCCGCCCGGACAGCGACCGGCCAGCCCGGCCCGGCGGAAAGCCGCGAGTACCCCGTGGCCGCCCCGGAAGCGGCCTGGTCAAGCGTGGTCCCAGCAGTCCGCACGGCCCGCTGCGTGGTCCGCCTCAACGCACGGTCCAGCGCATTGGCCGTGGGAGTGCACAGCAGCAACCCCACCCCAGCCGCACCCGCGGTGGTGAACGCCCGCCTGGTCAGTTCCGCCATGTTTTTCGCTCCCCGTCTCGCCGGCCCCTCGCACGCTCCCGGACCCCCATGACGGGCCGGTGAACTACGCCGAAGCAGAACGCGAAGGTCTCTCACATTTGCCGTGACAATGCGGGAGACTCTGTCACACGGAGACGGGTGCCACTACCGCCGAACGGAGGGCGAGATCACGGCGGCAAGCGGTCCGTGAAGGGCTCCTTCACGGACTTAGATTCCCTCAATGGGCCCTTCACGCCCCGCCGCCATGCCCCAATGCCACGTTGGGTGCGTCAGACGCACCGAACGCCACATTGGGTGCGTCGCATGCACCCAACGCCACATTGGGGCGCGAGCCCCAACCACCGCGAAGCGCACCGGTGCTCCCAGCGATCGAGGCACCCAGCCCGCCCCCGCACCCCGATACGAAGCCAAAATGCGGACGGCAGGTGCTTGTCAAGGCATCTTTCCCGCCTTGACAAGCACCTGCCGTCCGTCATCACCATCAAGCTTCGGGGTGCCCGCCGCACGACCGGGTGCAATGTCGCCGCCAGGCGACGAGCAGACGCCGATCCTCAGCAGTAAAACGCGCAAGTAGCCCCAACAGCGGACAACGACACAAAGAACCACACTAAGAAGATCACCGCCGGGATAGCCGCCAGGATCCCGCAGACCAACCCGGCGATCCCCATCCCCTGCCCAGTCCATCCAGGCTTCCCGCCCTGCACCATCCCGGCCCAGGACAACCCGATCGCCGTGATAGCCGCGACCACGTCGAAGAACGGCACCCAGAAGAAGATCAACGCGACAATCCCGACCACCATCCCGGCGATCGCGAGCCCGCTCGTCTTCAACGGCGCGGCCCCCGGGTACGGAGCCCCATACGGCGCCCCGTACATCGGCGTCCCGTAAGGCACCGGCGGCTGACCGTATCCGGGCGCGGGCGTGGGCCCGGACGGATACCCCGGCGAGGGCACCGGCCCGGAAGGATGCCCCTGCGCCGGGTCCTGGCCGGGATAGGGCTGCTGCTGGTACGGGTCCGTCATGGCTGCACTCCTGCTGCGACTGTGGCGACGGTGAGTCGTCGGCGGCTAACGGCGAAACGTTACGCGCGGTCGCCGGTCGATGTGACGGTTTTCAGCCTTTCAACCCGGATTCGGTGACCCCGCGCACCAGATATCGCTGGAGGAACGCGAAGAGCAGCACGATCGGCACGATCGACAGCACCGCGGCCAGGAACAGCAGGTTCAGCTGCGGGTTCTGCGCGGTCAGCAGCCCGGACAGGGCGACCTGCACCGTCCACGAGTCCGGCGACTGCGCGATGATCAGCGGCCACAGGAACGCGTTCCAGCTGCCGATGACGGTGATCACCGCGATCGCGGCGAAGAAGCCCCGAGAGTTTGGCACCACGATCTTGCGGAAGACGCCCCAGCGGGACAGGCCGTCGACGCGGCCTGCGTCCTCCAGTTCCTTCGGGAAGTCCAGGAAGTACTGCCGGAACAGGAAAACGCTGAACGCGCTGAACAGGCCGGGGATGACCAGGCCGCGGAAATCCGAGAGCCAGCCGAGCGTCGACACCACCACGAAACTCGGCACGAACGTCACCGAGGTCGGGATCATCAGCGTCGCCAGCACCGCGTAGAACACCGGCTTCGAGTAGCGGTAGGGCACCCGCGCCAGGCCGTAGCCGGCGAGCGAGCACACCACCAGCAGGCCCGCGGTTTGCAGCACCGCGACGACGACCGAGTTCACGATGCTGCGCGCGAACGGCACGTCCTGCTGGTCGAACAGCTTCGTGAAATTCTCCCAGTGGATCTGCTTCGGCCACAGCGTCCAGCCCGGCGCGGTGAGCTCCGCGCGCGAGGCGAGACCGTTGCGCAGCAACAGGTAGAACGGCAGCAGGAAGAGGATCGCGGACACCGCGAGCGCTGTCCAGCGAAGCACCGCGCGGATCATGTCGCGCTCCGATCGAACCGGAAGAGCTTGCCCTGGAGGAGGGTGACCACGGCGATCAGCAGCGCCAGGATGATCGCGCCCGCGCTGCCGCGGCCGAGATCCTGGCCGCCGGAGCCGAGCGAGGTGTAGTAGAGGTACACCAGCGGCGGCCGCGCGAACGGCGGGTAACCCCGGGAATCGCCCATGATGTTGTAGAACTCGTCGAACGCCTGGTAGGCGTTGATCAGATTCAGCAGCAGCACGGCCACCGACGTCGCGCGCAGCTGCGGCAGGGTGATGTGCCGGAACACCTGCCAGCCGGGCTTCGCTCCGTCGAGCCACGCCGCTTCGTACAGATGCTGCGGAATCCGTTGCAGTGCGGCGAGGAACAGGATCATGTAGAAGCCGAGCTGCAGCCACAGCCGGGCGGTCACCAGCACGACCCAGTACAGCGGCGGGTGCACGGTGCCGGTCCACGCCACCGGGTCGATGCCGAAGACGCCGAGCACGGTGTTCGCGAGACCGTAGCGGACGCCGGAAAACAGCGACGTCTTCCAGATCAGCGACGCCACCACGTACGAACACGCGAACGGCAGGAAGAACACCGAGCGGAAGAACGCCTTCGCGAACCGCAACTGGTTCACGCCGACCGCCAACGCCAGCGACAGCACGAACGTCAGCGGCACGATAAAGAGGGCGAACACGCTGAACGTGCCGAGGCTCGCGACGAACGGGCCGTCGGAGAGCATGTGCGCGTAGTTGTCCAGTCCGACGAAGACGCTGGGGGTGACCGTGTTGCGCGCGTCGAAGAACGACAGGTACAGGCTCCACCCGATCGGCACGTAGGCGAAGATCGCCAGGCCGAGCAGGAATGGACCCACGAACCCCCAGAACGCCAGCGTGTCCCGGGTTTTCCGGGACAGCTTCATCCGAACAGGCGTTTCAGCTCGGCCTGCGCGACGGTCACCGCGGCCTTCGTCTGCGCCACCGGATCCGCACCCTCCTTGGCGATCTTCGCGACCGCGTCCGACAGCGCGGTGTTCGACGTCTGCGTCCACACTGGACCGCCGATGAGGTGGCTGTTCTCCTTGACGAACTTCACCACGTCCGCGGCCGGACCGCTTTGCAGCGTCTGCGCTTTGTCGATCAGGCTTTGCCGGGCGGGCACGTGGAAGCCATAGCGGGTGGCGAACTCCAGCTGGCTGTCGGTCTGGTCGATCCACAGCCACTTCACGAACGCCTTGGCCTCGTTGACGTGCGCGCTCTTCGCATTGACCATCGCACCGTACGCGCCGACCGGGACCGACGGCTTGCCGCTGTCGTCCAGCTTCGGGAACGGCAGCACGCCGAAGTCGTCGTTGAGCGCGTCGCGGATCTTCGGGACGTTCCACAGCCCGGTCCACTGCATCGCGCAGAGCCCGTCGACGAACGCGCCGGGGTCCGACCAGTCGGCGGGCGCGCCGAGCAGCAGGGAACCGTTGGCGTTCAACGTGTGCAGCTTGCTGAACGCGGCGGCCGCGCGCGGATCGTCGAAGCCGACCTCGCGATTGTTGTTCTTCAGGTAGTCCAGCCCGGCCGACCACAGCAGCGGCCCGGTGAGCGTGCCGACGCCGCCGTCATTGCCCGCGAAGAACCCCTTCACGCCGTCCTTCGACAGCTTGCTCGCGGCGTCGATCAGCTCGTCCACGGTCTGCGGCGGCTGCACGCCCGCGGCCTGCAGCATGCTCTTGCGGTAGAAGAGGACCTGCGTGTCGGTGGCCTGCGGAATGCCGTAGACCTTGCCCTCCACGGTCTGCGCGGCGAGCACGGCGGGGCTGAAGTCGTTCTTGACCGGCCCGATGATGTCGTCGAGCGGCACCACCTGGTTCTGCCGGACCCAGTCGATCTTCACCTGAGCCTCGAACACGTCCGGCACCGGGCTGTTCTGCAGCGCGGTGACGATCTTCGAGTCGTAGTCGCCGGGGTTCCACACCACGTTGACCTTCGCGCCCGGATAGCTGGCCGCGTAGTTCTTGACGGCTTGCTGCACGCCGTCCTCGCCGTAGGCGTGGTACCACTGCTGCAGCGTGGCCTTCGGGGCCTGCGACGGGGTCGAGGCTCCCGCCGACATCGCCGTGGACGGCGGCGGATCCCCAGGACGCCCGGTGTTCGACCCGCACGCGGCCGCGACCGCGCCCACCGCCGCCGTTCCCGCCAACGACAGGAACGCCCTCCTGCTTCGCTGCTGCATCCCCAGTTCTCCTCCGACGTGCTGGGAAGGACTCCTTGCGTCCAACAGATTCCCGCACGGAGCCCTTCCCAGGCCGACAACTCGCCGGAGATTTACCGCTCAGAGGTGTGAGATGTCGAGCTTTCCCTCGGAGTAGGACGCGCGCAGCCGCTTCTTGTCGAACTTGCCGACACTCGTCTTGGGCACCTCCTCCACGAACGTCCAGTTCTCCGGCAGCTGCCACTTCGCGACCTTGTCCGACAGGTACTCGCGCAGTTCTTCGGCGGTGACCTGCTGGCCCTCCTTCACCACGACGGCGACCAGCGGGCGTTCGTCCCATTTCTCGTCCGGGATGCCGACGACCGCCGCCTCGGCTACCGCCGGATGGCCCATCACCGCGTTCTCCAGGTCCACCGACGAGATCCACTCGCCGCCGGACTTGATCACGTCCTTGGCGCGGTCGGTCAGGGTCAGGAAGCCGTCCGGGCTGATCTTGCCGACGTCACCGGTGCGCAGCCAGCCGTCGTGGAACTTCTCCGGGTCGATATCGGACCCGCCGTGGTAAGCACCCGCGATCCACGGACCGGAGACCTCCAGCTCGCCGACCGCCTCGTTGTCCCACGGCAGTTCCTCGCCGTTGTCGCCGATCAGCCGGGCCGCTACGGACGCCGGGAACCGGCCCTGGGTGTAGCGGTAGGCCCAGCGCTCCTCGCCGGTCGCGCTGGCGGGCGGACGTGCGACGCTGCCCAGCGGCGACGTCTCGGTCATGCCCCACGCGTGCAGGATCGGCACGTCGTAGCGCTCCTCGAAGGCGTGCATCAGCGACGGCGGCGCGGCCGACCCGCCGACGACCACCTCGCGCACGTGGCTGATGTCCTGCGGGTTCGCGTCCAGGTGCGCGAGCAGGCCCTGCCAGATCGTCGGCACCGCGGCGGCGAAGGTCGGCTTCTCCGCGGCCAGCAGCGCGGCGATCGGGGCGGGCTGCAGGAACCGGTCCGGCATCAGCAGCGAGGCCCCGACCATCATCGCCGCGTACGGCAGGCCCCACGACATCGCGTGGAACATCGGCACGATCGCCAGAGCCAGGTCCTCCTGGGCGAGCCGCATGCTGTCGGTCATGCAGACCTGCATCGAGTGCAGCCAGATCGACCGGTGCGAGTAGACGACGCCCTTCGGGTCGCCCGTGGTGCCGGAGGTGTAACACATCGCGGCCGCGGCCCGCTCGTCGATCTCCGGCCAGTCGAACTCGTCGGACTGGCCGGCCAGCAGCTCGTCGTAGGAGTGCACGGTGACGCCCTCGGGCGCGGTCAGCGCGGACGCGTCGCCGTTGGCCACGACGACGTGCTTGACCGTCTTCATCCCCGGCAGGTTGCTCGCCAGCAGCGGCACGAGCGTCCCGTCGACGATGATGACGTGGTCCTCCGCGTGGTTCGCCACGAAGACCAGCTGCTCCGGGAACAGCCGGATGTTCAGCGTGTGCAGCACCGCGCCCATGGCGGGCACCGCGAGGTAGGCGGCGAGGTGCTCGGCGTTGTTCCACATGAACGTGCCGACCCGCTGGTCGCCGGTGACGCCGAGACCGCGCAGCGCGTTCGCGAGCCGGGCGGCGTGCTTGCCGAGCTCCGCGTAGGTCTCCCGGCGGGCTTCTGAACCGGTCCAGGTGACGACTTCGCTCTTCGCGTGCACCTTCGTGCCGTGGCGCAGCAGCTTCGCGAGCGACAGCTGTCCGTCCTGCATCGTGCTCAACATGGGTGACTCCCGTGGTGCTCGTTCGCCGGTGAACTGGGGTGCGCCCGACTCTAATGCGGATCCGCCGGATCGGGCACGAACAAGTTCGGTCACGGCTTGTCGGCCCTCTCCCGCCATCGGGTGGCGGCCCCGCGCTTTCATGATCCACTTCTGTCGCGATTCCTGTTGCGGGACAAGAAAATGCGTTGTGTTAACTGCGTCGAAATACACTCCCGTTCGGGTGAGGTAATGGGGGCGGAAATGAGCCCTTCGAGGCCGTTTTCACAGGTCGCGAGGGGTCCCCTCGCGCAGGTCCGCCGCGCCCGTCGACGGGTGATAAGTGCGTGTCGGTTGCGCGTACCGCGGGCACGTGGCGTTTACTGGGGCCGTGGTAAGTGACGGCTGGCCAGCGCTTGCAGCTGCAAGCATCGGCTGAGACCGTCGGCCGCGAAAGCGGAGACCTGAGAGGAAAGGACATTACGTTGGCTCTGCCCACGTTGACTCCGGAGCAGCGCGCCGAGGCCCTCGCCAAGGCGGCAGAGGCTCGTAAGGCGCGCTCGGAGCTGCTCGCTTCGATCAAGTCCGGCAAGGAGAGCATCGAGTCGGTGCTCAAGCAGGCCAAGGAGAACAAGACCATCGGCAAGACGAAGGTCACGCAGCTCCTCAAGGCGGTGCCCGGCCTCGGTGCGGTCAAGGTCGCCGCGCTGCTCGAGCAGGCGGGGATCGACCCCGACCGCCGGGCCGCGGGCCTGGGCGAACGGCAGCGCGAAGCGCTGATCGACGCGCTCAAGTAACGCTGATCCGGCGGCCGCGGGGAAGGTGCGCGGTGTGTTGCACCGGCGACACTTTCCCCGCGGCGCTCCCGGATCCTGAGACGCTGGTGAAGTGACGACCAGTACCGCGCCGGCGACCCCGGCGCAGACCACCGTCCGCTACCAGCGTGGCGACTTCTTGTTCGCGACCGCCCGGCGCGCCCTGCTCGCCCGCGGTGCGCTCGGAACCGTCACCGACGCCGACCCACGCCGCCTCGCCCGCTCGGCAGCCGCCGAGCTGGACCGTTCCGGCGTGCCGCTCGCCGTCGGCGTGCTGCCGTTCGACACCGGACCCGGCGCTGCCTCGCCGGGGCACCTCGTGCTGCCCCGGACGGTGCATCGCGCCCAGGCCGACGCCGAGACCCCGGCCGTGCCGCCCGCCGCCGACCTGCCCGCTCCGGCGGCCACCCGGCGGCTTCCCTCCGCCGAAGGCCACCGCGAGAACGTGCGGGCGGCCGTCGCCGCTCTGCGCGACCGTGACCTGCGCAAAGCCGTCCTGGCCCGCGCGCTGGAGCTGGAATTCGACGCGCCGATCCCGGTCGAGGGGATCGTGCGCAACCTCGCGCGCGGCAACCCGCGCCATTTCACTTACGCCGCCGAACTGCCGGGCGGCCGCACCCTCGTCGGGGCCACCCCTGAGCTGCTGCTTTCCCGCACGGGCGACTCCGTGTTCACGACCCCGCACGCCGGGTCGATGCCGCGTTCGGCCGATCCGGAGACCGACCGGGCCAACGGCGAAGCCCTCCTGGCGTCCGCGAAGGACCGGGAAGAGCACGACCTGGTGATCGACTACGTCGTCGAGTCGCTGCGGCCGTTCTGCCGCAAGCTCGACGTCCCGGCCGGTCCTGAGCTGGTCTCCACGCCCGCCATCTGGCATCTGCGGACGTCCATCACCGGTGAGCTGACGGACCGTTCGGTGACCGCACTCGACCTCGCCGCCGCGATGCATCCGACGCCGGCGGTCTGCGGCACCCCGACTGTCGCCGCGCGCGACCTGGTCAAGGAACTGGAGCCGTTCGACCGCGGGTACTACGCGGGCGCGGTCGGCTGGGTCGACGCGGCGGGAGACGGCGAATGGGCCGTCGCGATCCGGTGCGCCGAGGTGGCTGAGACGTCGATGCGGCTCTTCGCGGGCGGCGGCATCGTGCCCGCGTCGGATCCGGACACCGAGTACCAGGAGACGATCGCGAAGTTCCGCACGCTGCTCGGCGCGATGGGGCTGGACGACAGCGCGTCGTGAGGTTTACGGCAGCCAGTGCTCCTCGGTGACGCTCAGGCTGTCCGAGGTCAACGCCGCGACCGCCGCCCGGTGCCCGTCGGCCGCCTTGAGGTCGGCGAGCCGGGTCCGCGCCGGGTCCAGCGCCTCGTCACCGGACGCGACCAGCTCGGCCGGGGCGTCGTAGCGGGAGAACGTGATGCTCTGCAGCGGGATCTTCAGGCCCTTGCCGGTGGCCTTCATCACCGCTTCCTTGCGCGTCCAGTAGATGAAGAAGGCCGCCGAACGCTCCTCGTCCGACAGGCCCGCGACGGCTTCCCGTTCGGCCGGGCTCAGCGCGTACTCGACGAGCGAGGCGTCCGCCTTGCGGCTGGCGGTCTCGACGTCGAGGCCTACTGGCACGCCGTCAGCGACCGCGAGGCCGATCAGATCGCCCGAATGCGAGATCGACAGCACGAGGTCCGAGCCCGGCACGCGCGGACGGCCGTGCGGTTTGCCGCAGTCGTCGCAGGTCGCGTCGAAGCGCACGGACTCCGCCGCGTCCCCGAGCCGTTCCGCGACGAGGGTCTTCGCGAGCACCCGGCCGGTCAGGAAGCGGCGCTGGTCGATTTCGAGCCGGTACGCGTCGTAGCGGCCGCGCTCCAGGTCGTCCAGCAGTTTCAGGTAGCGGTCCTCCGCAGGCAGCGGTTCGGACCAGCGCACCACGATTTCGGTCACCGGCATACCCTCCCTCGTCCGCCTCCGATCTTGCCGGGGTGCGCCGCGGTTTGTCATGCCCCTATCCGCGAACGCGGCGAAGGCCCCCTCGGAGTCCGAGAGGGCCTTCGCGGCGTGGATGACGAGTGCTACTTGTTGTTGCGCATTGCGATGGGGACCCCGGCTAGGTCCTCCTCATTGCAAAGCAGCTTCACATCGTAGTAGGGCGAACCCTGTCGCTCGTCGTAGTCTAGGTGGATCGCGAGGACGTCGAGCGGTTCTCCCAGCCACTCCTGCGCTTGGCGCAGCCATACTGCACAGCGCTCGAGCGCGCTGGGCAGGTCGTCGTCACGAAACTCGACTGGTCGATACGGCACGTCCTGGACCTGATCGCGCGGGTTTGAAGGTGCGGGCAGGCCAGGAGAGAGACCCGAGTCGTCCAGTTCGAGTTGGATCGTTTGCTCAGTCACCCTTCGAGCGTCCCCCACGTTCGCCGTCTGAGCAAGGCGTATGGCGCTAAAAGCCCTCTTGGACAGGCAAGTCCCACACCTGGGCGACCACTTCGAGGCATTGCCGGAGGTCGTGCGCACGCACCGCGACCGGATGTCCGAGGGCCCGCAATGCCAGCTCCGCGTAGTGCGTGGCCAGGTCTTCGAGCTTGAGCGGGCCCTTCGGCGAATACCACCTGGCCACGCCGCTGCACATTTCCAGCAATGCGAGCCGTGTCACGGCCGGTTGTGCGGTGTGGAACACGTTCGCCGCGGTGCCGTCCTCGATCGCCTTCGCCCAGAACTGCTCGTATTCGTCCCGCAGCGCGACGACCCGGGCACGCGCCGGAGCCGAAAGCGCGTCGACTTCGTTGTCCACCACCCGGGTTTCGCCCGGCTGGGCGGCATGCGCGAGGACGTGCAGCGCGACCAGCGTGCGCATCCGGACCACCGGATCGTCGCTGCCCGCGGTGGCCTTCGCCACCGCGTCGATCAGCCGGTGCAGCGAGGTCGTCATGATCTCGACAAGAAGATCTTCCTTGGTGCCCATGTAGTGGTAGAGCGTCGCCGAAGAAAGTTCGGCTTCCTGGGCCAGATCCCGAATGCCTGTGCCGTGGAAACCCTTGGTGGCGAACAGTTTCACGGCCGCGGCCCGGACGCGTTCGGCGCTGCTCATCGCCACTCCCCGGTGCTCCGGTCCCAGGAACCGGCTCGGAGGTCCGCGACCTTCCTCAGCTCGCCCTTCGCGACGCGTTCGGACGGCGTGCGCGGCAGGTCGTCCGCGAACGTCCAGAACCTCGGCACCTTGAAGTACGCCAGTTGCTGTGCGCAGAACTCCGCCAGCTCCTCGGGCGACGGCCGGTTCTCGCCGCACACGACGTACGCCTTCACTTCCTCGCCGCGCAGCTCGTCCGGCACCGCGAGGACGGCCGCGAGCTGCACTTTCGGATGCTGCAGCAGCGCGCGCTCGACCTCGTCGGCGGAGATGTTCTCGCCGCTGCGCCGGATCATGTCCTTGGTGCGGCCGAGGTAGTAGACCCGGCCCTCGTCGTCCATCCGGGCGAGGTCGCCGGTGTGGAACCAGCCGCCCGCGAAGGCGCGCGCGGTCGCTTCGGCATCCTCGTGGTAGCCGTGCATCAACCCGATGCCACGGATCAGCAGTTCGCCGGTTTCCCCGCGAGGCAACGGTTTCCCGTCCTCGCCGGCGATCATCGCCTCGCGGTCGCGGCTCGGCCGTCCGATGCAGCCGGTGCCCACCGCGGCATCGTGATCGGACTCGGAAACCCGGATGTCCCCGCCGGTCTCGGTCATCCCGAACGCCTCGTACCACGGCACGCCCCAGCGTTCTTCCAGCTGAGCGTGCAGGTCCGGCGGGATCGCCGACGCGCTGATCGCGCGGACGCGGTGGTTCCGGTCGTCTGGATGCGGAGGCTGGCGCAGCAGCAGCGTCGGCATCAGGCCGAGGCAGTAGAACCAGGTGACCTCGTGCTCGCGGACCTTCGCCCAGAAAGTGGACGGGTGGAAGCGGTCCAGTACGACGAGCGTCGCTCCGGCGGCCAGCGCGAGTGCGACGTTCCACTGTGGATCAATGTAGTGGAACGGTTGCGCGGTAAGCAGAACGTCGTCTTCGCTGACGGCGGGGAAGTCGGTGGCTAGTCCGATCGCGAGCGTGGTCCAGTAACGATGCGGCAGCACGCAGCCCTTCGGCGCGCCGGTGGTGCCCGAGGTGTACTGGATGTTGACCGGCTGTTCGGCGACCACCGATTCCGGTTCGCAGCGTGTTTCCGACTTCAGCGCGTCCGGCGTGAGGACGCGTTCCACGGCCGTTTCCGGCGCGATTTTCTCCAGCAGTTCCACGAACTCTTCGGCGGCTACCGCCAGGCGTGCGCCGGAGTGGCGCAGGACGTGTGCGCCGTCGAATTCGCGGTAGTTGATGTTCACCGGAACCAGAACGGCGCCGAGTTTGGCGAGCGCGAGCCACATGAGCGGGAATTCCGGCTCGTTGCGGAGCATCACCGCGACCCGGTCGCCTGCCTGAATGCCTTGGTCCTGGAGCGCTTTCGCCAGGCGTCCGCTGCGGTCGTCGACCTCGGCGAAGGTGAACCGGGCGCCGGTGCTGTCGAAGATCCACGCGGTGCGCTCCGGCCAGAGCTGCGCGGCGCGCGTGACCAGGGCGACCAGCGTGTCGACGTTCTGCAGCGGAGTCACGCCCGGCTCCGGAACGCTTCGGTCGACTCGCGGACGGCGGCCGAGTGCTCGGTGATCAGGGCATGGGTGACCTCGAGTTCCAGCGCTGAATCGAAGGCGTGGTCGATCCCGGCGTCCAGCGCCCGCTTCGCCATCGCGGCGGCCTCCGGCGGGTGGTGGGCGATCTTCTCGGCCCAGCCGAGCGCGAGGGGCATCAGCTCGTCCGCTGGCACGGCGGCGTTGACCAGGCCGAGGTCGTGCGCGCGGCGGCCGTCGAACCGGTCGCCGAGCAGCAGCAGTTCCTTCGCCTTGACCGGTCCGACCAGCAGCGGGAGCAGTCTCGAGGCGGCACCGGTGACGCTCAGCCCCAGCGACACCTCGGGGAAAGCGAACACCGCGTCCTCGGCGGCCAGGATCAGGTCGCAGCCCAGCGCGAACTCCGCGCCCGCGCCGATCGCGTACCCGTGGACGGCGGCGATCACCGGCTGACGCAGCGCGCGCAGCCGGCGCGTGACGTCCTGGAGCCGCTCCAGCCTCGCCCGGGAGTCACCCTCGGGGGTGGGTTCCTTCAGGTCGTGCCCGGCACAGAAGGCGCGGCCGTTGCCCGTGAGCAGGACGACGCGGGCGGCGCTGTGCGCGACCTCCTCCAGTGCGGTGAGGAAGTCGTCCACCAGCACGGGCGCGACGGCGTTGAGCCGCTCGGGCCGATTCAGCCGGATCTGCGCGATGCCGCCCTCGACGGCCAGGTCAACGGTGCTCATGGAGGGGAGCCTAGACGTTCGATCGATCGATCGATAGTGTCGGAGGCATGCAGGTTGACGCGGTGTACGAAAACGCCAGGCTGGTCACCGGCGACACCGCGCTGGCGGTGCTGCACGGCCGGATCGTGGCGCTGGGCGACGACGCGCGCGAACTGTCCGCCCGTCGCCGGGTGGATCTCGGCGGGGGTTTCGTCGCGCCCGGATTCCACGACGCGCACAACCACATGGCCTGGTTCGGCATGGGCCTGGACGACGTGCCGCTCAGCGACTGCCGCAGCGTCGACGAGATCTACGACGCGGTGGCGCGGCGCGCGGCCGAACTGCCCGCCGGGAGCTGGGTCGTCGGCAGCGGCTACGACCAGAACAAACTCGCCGGCGGCGAACACCCCGACCGGCACGGCCTCGACCGCGCCGCCCCCGGCATGCTCGTGCGGCTCAAGCACACGTCCGGCCACATGACGCTGGTCAACACCGCCGTGCTGGACCGGCTGGACCTCGCGAACGTCCCTGTGGGCGGCGACGTAGTCCAGTCCGCCGACGGCTCGCCGACCGGTCTGCTGCGCGAGCAGGCGCAGTTGCTGCTGCGCCCGCTGACGTACCCGACGCCGCTCGAATCGGTGGTCCGAGGTCTCGACCGGGCGAGCCGGCAGTACCTGTCGGAGGGCATCACGAGCGTCCAGGAAGCCGGAATCGGCGGCGGCCTGGTCGGCGAGACCCCTGCGGAACTGGCCGCGTACCAGCTCGCGCGCGAACGCGGAGTCCTGCGAGTGCGCGGCACGGTGATGGTCGCCGCGAGTGTCCTGCACGACCTGCCCGACGGCGCAGGCTTCGGACTGGACCTGGGCCTGCGCACCGGCCTCGGCGACGAGTGGCTGCGGATCGGCCCGATGAAACTCTTCGCCGACGGTTCGCTGGTCGGCCGCACCTGCGCGATGCACGAACCGTTCGACGGCGAACCGGACAACCGCGGCTACTTCCAGGTACCCGAGGACGAGCTGGCGCGCACCATCCGCCAAGCCCACGACGCCGGCTGGCAAATCGCGACCCACGCCATCGGCGACCGGGCCATCACGGCAGTCCTGGACGCCTACGAAGCCGCCCTGGCCGCCAACCCGCGCCCCGACCACCGGCACCGCATCGAACACTGCGCCGTACTCCCGCCCGCGGAGCTGACCCGCCTGGCCTCGCTGGGCCTGATCGCCTCCCCGCAAGGCCGGTTCGTGAACGAGCTAGGCGACGGCATGCGCGCGGCTCTCGGCGAAGCGCGCGTGCCGTGGTGCTACCGCCTCCGCAGCGTCCTGGACGCCGGATGCGTCCTGCCCGCCAGCTCAGACCGCCCCGTCGTCGACGGCGCCCCACTGCTGGGCCTCGCCGACATGGTCCACCGCCGCACGTCCACCGGCGAACCGTTCGCGGTAGAAGAAGCGCTGACCCCGGCGGAAGCCCTGCGCGCCTACACGTACGGCTCGGCCTACGCGACCTTCGCGGAGAGCTACCTCGGCACCTTGGACCCAGGCAAGCTCGCGGATTTCGTGGTGCTGTCCGCGGACCCACTGTCCACTGTGGAGGACGCTCGCGTGCTCGGCACGGTGGTGGGCGGAGAGCTCCGGTACGAGGCCGCGTGATGGGGATGGCGGTGTCGCGGTCGGCTGGCGGGCTGGTTTGCCTGCCAGTTGGCTTGGATGCTCGCCACCGCTTGGCGGCTTGCCCGCGTGCTCCCCGCGGTTCGGCGGCTTGCCCGCGTGCTCCCCGCGGTTCGGCGGCTTGCCCGCGTGCTCCCCGCGGTTCGGCGGCTTGCCCGCGTGCTCCCCGCGGTTCGGCGAGCAGCTTGCGCGGTCTTCGCTGCCCAGCGGTTGGCGTGCATGCCCGCCACCGCTTGGCCGCTCCCCGGTCGGCTCACGCGCCTATTCACTTGTCGATTCACCGATCAACCGTCACCAGCTCCTCCCGTCTCGTACCGCTCCGCACCGGCTCCGCCGCGCCGGATTCCTGCTGCCCTGCTCTGATACCTGCACCGTAGCCGCCACCACCGACAAAAAAAGGGGTGCCCGATGCCCGTTCGCGATGCCGTCTTCGAGGACGTCGAGGAGATCTGCAGCCTCATCGAGGAACACGCGGTCTACGAGGACAAGCACGACCTCAAACTCGACCGCGCCGAGATGAGCAGCCACCTGTTCGGTCCGGAGCCGAAGGCGTGGGTGCTGATGTGCACGCCGCCGGGACGTCCGGACGTCGTCGCGGGATTCGCCTTCTGCAGTTGGAATTTCTCCACGTGGGAAGGTCGTCCCGGCATTTGGCTGGACGATCTGTTCATCCGTCCGGAGCACCGCAGGCACGGGCTGGGCAGGGAACTGCTCGACGCACTCCGCGCCCGCACGACGGGGCGCGTCGAGTGGGACATGCAGGCTGGAAACGCCAAGGCGGAGGCGTTCTACGCGCAACTCGGCGCGGAGCCGGTGCCGGGCTGGATCCGCTACCGCTGGCGGCCGTGACCAGGCGGTCGAGGGACGGGCAGTGGTGAAGAGCCTGATGATCGCGACGGCGGGAAACCGGGGCATGGCCGGGTGTCGCCGGCCGCGCGACGTTCTCCGTGCCTGAGTACCGCTGACCGGCGCCTCGCGACAAGACCACGCGGCCCGCCGCCAGCGCCCTGACCGGCCGACCCCGGCAGGCTGGGCCCCGTATCGTATGCGGCATGGGAGATGGTTCCGTCCGGAGGTCGTCGTCGGTCGAGGACTACGTGCGGGTGATTTACGGACTGGTCGAACGGGGCGAGGCGGTCACCAACGCGTCGCTGGCCGGGCGGCTTGAGGTGAGTCCGTCGTCGGCGTCGGGGATGGTCACGAAGCTTTCGCAGCTCGGCCTGGTCGCGCACGTGCCCTACCGCGGCATCGAGCTGACCTCGGAGGGGCGGCAGCTCGCGCGGTCGGTGCTGCGCAGGCACCGGCTGATCGAGACGTACCTCGTCTCCGAACTCGGCTACACCTGGGACGAGGTCCACGCCGAGGCCGACGCGCTGGAGCACGCCGTCTCCGATCGGCTCGTCGACCGGATCGCGGCCAAGCTCGGCAATCCCGTGCGCGATCCGCACGGCGACCCCATCCCGGCTCCGGACGGCAGCGTCGAGGAACTTCCGATGCGCATCCTGGACGACCTGCCGCCCGGTGCGGTCGGCGAGATCGTCCGCGTGTGGGACACCGACCCGGACCTGCTGCGCTACCTCACCGAGCACGCGATCGGGCTCGGCGAGCGCATCGAGGTCGTCGAGCGGCAGCCGTTCGGCGGGCCGATGGTGGTGAAGGTCGGACAGCCGCCGGACGCCGCCACGCACGCCATCGGCAAGGAGATCGCGCAGGCGTTGTCGGTCACCCTGCGCTGAGGGCTCGTGAGTGTTCACGCCGATGAGAACCGGCGTAGCCACTCACCAGGCCTGCGCTGAGGAGCGTACGCGCGAGTGTCGCTGCCGGGCGGATGTGTGCGGCGGCGAACCCGCCGACGATGGTCGGCATGACCACTACCAAGCCGTTCCGCTTCGGCATCGTCGCCGGGTACGCCCCGGATCTGGAGTCCTGGACCGCGCAGGCGCGCCGGATCGAGGAGCTGGGTCTCGACACGATGTTCGCGACCGACCCGGTCGGCGGGCTCGACCCGTTGACGCTCGTTCCGGCCGCCGCCGCGGTCACCAGCAAGCTCACCGTCGGCACCTTCGTGCTGGCCGACCCGTTCCGCGACGCCCGGACCCTCGCGTGGCAGGCCGATTCACTGCATCAGGCGACGGGCGGCCGCTTCCTGCTGGGGCTGGGCGTCGGCCATCCCGGCGCGGGCAAGCACGCCGCGATGCTGGGCCGCGAGTTCCTTTCGCCGGGTGAACGCGTCGCCCGGTTGGCGGACACCATCGAGGTGCTTGCGCAGCGCCCCGAGCGGCCGCGGCTATTGCTCGCGGGTTCCGGGCCCAAAATGCTCGCGCTCGCCGCGCGCACCGCCGACGTCGTGACGTTTTCCTGGGGACCGCGCACGACCGAGGACCAGGCTGACTCCATTGTGGACACTTTTCGCTCGTTCGCGGGAAGCCGGGACGTCGAATTGGCGGTGAACCTCACCGCGATCGGGGACAAGTCTTCTCCGCAGCTCGCCCGCTACACCGGGGTTGACGTGCCGCAACTGGTCGCGGAGAAAGCTGTCACCGTGCTGCCGGAAAACCCTGACGCCGCTGGGGAAATGCTTCTCCGCTGGCGAGAGCGGTGGGGGATTTCCTGTGTCACGGTCAATTCCGGCTATGCGGAACCGTTTGCCGCGATTGCCCGGGCGCTCTCCGCACAAGGGTGAAAGCCCTTCCGATCATGCGTTGTCCGGCCTACGCTCCGAGGTTTCCCAGCGACGTGGTTCGGAGCGTGTGCGATGACCGGTCAGCGAACACCGACGATCGACCGGGGGAGTACAACAGGGCGGGATCTCGGGCAATTGCTCGAAACCGGCCCCTTCGCCGAAGCGCTGCGCGCGGCCATCCGGGCCCGCGGGCTCGGCCTTGAACGCATCAGATATCGGCTGCGGGGAAGGGGAACCACGGTCAGTCTCGCGACATTGAGCCACTGGCAGTCCGGCCGCTGCCGCCCGGAACGCCCGGAATCCTTGCGGGCACTGCGAAATCTCGAGCAGATCCTCGGCGTCCCGGACGGATCGCTGCGCAGGCTGCTCGGCCCGCCGCGTCCGCGCGGCCAGTTCCATCAGCCGGGCCCGCCGCTCTCCTGAGCGCGCCCGGCCGCGGCGGACGGCGAGCGCGCAGGCGTATCCCGACGCTTACGCACCGTCGTCCGCCGCGTTCGCCCAGGCCTGCCCGCGCGGCTTCTGCGATAGTCCGTGAGGGTCCCCTTGGGGGAATCAGATTCCGTCAAGGGGCCCTTCACGGACCTCCGCGAGGAGCGCGTCGGGCTTGGCGGGGGCGCTTCCCGCGCGGGTGAGCTGAAGCCACTGGCCCGCAAGGCGGCTTCTACGATCGGACCCATGCGTGCGGTCGTGATCGAAGAGTTCGGCGTGCTTCCCGAAGTGCGGGAAGTACCGGATCCGGTGACCCCCGACGGCGGGGTCGTCATCGAGGTCGAAGCGACCGGGGTGTGCCGCAGCGATTGGCATACCTGGCAGGGGCACGACGAGGCGGTGCGGCTGCCACATGTGGCCGGGCATGAGCTCGCGGGGCGGATCGTCGAGGTCGGTGCGGGCGTCGTGGGCTGGACGAAGGGCGACCGGGTCACCGTCCCGTTCGTGTGCGCGTGCGGTGTCTGTGCCCAGTGCGCCAAGGGCGACCAGCAGATCTGCGACGACGAGTTCCAGCCCGGCGCGACCCACTGGGGTTCGTTCGCCGAGAAGGTCGCCATCGAGCACGCGCAGACGAACCTGGTCGCGTTGCCGGACTCGATGTCGTCGGCGGAAGCTGCTGCGCTCGGTTGCCGCTTCGGGACGGCTTTCCGCGCAGTGTTGCGTCAGGGCGGCGTACGCGCGGGGCAGTGGGTCTCTGTGTACGGCTGTGGCGGCGTAGGCATCTCTGCGGTCCTCTTGGCGACCGCTGCTGGTGCGAAGGTGGTTGCGGTTGACGTCTCGCCGCAGGCGCGTGCCGCGGCGGAGCGGTCTGGTGCTGTGTTGAGCGTCGACGCCAGCGCGTTTGACGGGCCCGAAGAGTTGGCCGCGTACGTCCGTGAGCGCACTGACGGCGGTGCGCACGTGTCGCTGGACTGTCTCGGCTCTCCGGCCACCTGTGCGGCTTCGGTGGGCAGTTTGCGCAAGCGCGGCCGGCACGTGCAGGCCGGGTTGATGCCGCCCAGCCAGGGAGTGCCGCCGATTCCGATGCATCGGGTGGTCGGCGGAGAGCTGGAAATCGTCGGGATCCACGGCTTGCAGGCGTACGAGTACCCCGAACTGCTGGGCGTGGTGGAGCGGTCCGGCATCGATCTGGCCGGGTTGATCGGCACCCGCATCGGACTGGACGGGGTGCCAGCGGCGCTTGCTGCGATGAGTGATCCGGTGCCCGCCCGGGCCGGGGTAACTGTCGTCGAGTTCGGGTGACGAATGGTGACCGGCAAACACCCTCGGTGGCGAGTCCGAGTTGTAGCTGGCCAAGGTCTGGCGGGAGCCGAGGCGGTGTGGAATTCTCCGAAGCTTGGCGGCAAGTGGCGAGGGGAACCCGCCGCAGGAGCGCCCGTCCGGGTGACTCCTGCGGCCACCGGCCGCGAGGTGGCGTGATGGAGCTGCTGCCGCGTCCGCGCCGGGAAATCACCCCGGGCGCGGTGCACGTCCCGGATTGGCTCACCGTTCAAGAACAACGCGACCTCGTCACGGCCTGTCGTGGCTGGCGCGGTTACCGGTCGACCCGGCTGCCGGGCGGCGGCGTGATGTCGGTGCGCACGGTCTGCCTGGGCTGGCAGTGGCGGCCGTACCGCTACGACCGGCTGCGCGAGGACGGTTCGCCGGTGGAGCCGTTCCCCGACTGGCTGGCCGACCTCGGCCGCCGCGCGCTCGCCGCCGCCTACGACCGGCCAGCTGAGGACTACCAGCCCGACGTCGCGCTCGTGAACTACTACGACGCCTCCGCGAAAATGGGCATGCACCAGGACAAAGACGAGCATTCGACGGAACCGGTGGTCTCGCTGAGCCTCGGCGACGCCTGCGTGTTCCGCTTCGGCAACACCGAGCACCGGAACCGGCCGTACACCGATGTCGAGCTGCGCTCGGGCGACCTGTTCGTGTTCGGCGGCCCGGCGCGGCTGGCGTTCCACGGCGTGCCGAAAACCCTGCCCGGCACGGCGGATCCGGATCTTGGCCTGACCGGACGGCTCAATCTGACGCTGCGAGTTTCGGGAATGTGAATCGGACCCGCTGCCCGGGCCGGAGCTGGGCGGCGAGATCCAGGTCGTCCTCGTCGACGACAGCGGCGACGGGATAACCGCCGGTTACCGGATGGTCAGCCAGAAACAAGATCGGCACACCGGAAGGCGGCACCTGGAGCGCGCCCGGCACGGCGGCTTCGGGGGCTAGTTCGCCGACACGGGCACGGGTCAGCGCGGGGCCGTCCAGCCGGACGCCGACGCGGTCGAGGTCACTGGTCACGGTGTAGGCACCAGTGAGCAAAGTGGACAGTGCGGACGGGGTGAACCAGTCCAGCCGCGGTCCGGGTTCCAAGCGCAGCAGCGGTTCTTCCGCGAGTCGGCGCAGCGGGGCGAGATCGACGCAAGGGCTGCGCTGCACCACCGAACCGATCGGCAGCGACATCCCGGCGGCGAGGACCGGCGGGCCGAGTTTGCCCAGCGTGTCGGTGGCTCGCGCGCCGAGCACCGGCGGGACGTCGAGGCCGCCGCGTACCGCGAGGTAGCTGCGCAGACCGAGCGACGCGACGCCCAGTTCGAGTTCGTCGCCAGGGCGCAGGACGATCGGTGCACCGACGGCCGCAGCACGTCCACCAGCGCGGATCGGCAGCTGTGCGCCGGTGACCGCGACGACGGTGTGTTCCGAAACCCGCAGCCGCAGGCCGCCGAGGGTGACCTCCAGTGCCGCGTGCGTTTCCGGGTTGCCGACGAGCCGGTTCGCCAGCTTCAGCGAACCCCGGTCGGCCGCGCCGGACCGGCCGACGCCGACTGCCGCGTATCCGGGACGGCCGAGGTCTTGCACGGTCGCGAACGGACCGGGCGCGAGGATCTCGATCTTTCCGGTCACCGAATCGCCTCGAACCGCACTCGGGTGCCCGGGACCAGCAGGTTCGGCTGCTCGCGGCCGACATCCCACACCTGGGCGTCGCTACGGCCGAGCAGGTTCCATCCGCCGGGCGACGGATGCGGGTAGATCGCGCTGTATTCGCCGGCGATCGCGACCGCACCCGCGGGCACGCGCGTGCGCGGCGTGCTGCGACGCGGCAGGTGCAGCACCGGATCGAGGCCGGTCAGGTAAGCGAAACCGGGTGCGAAACCGCAGAACGCGGCGACGTAGGTGGCTGCCGAATGCCGTTGCACGACATCGGAAACCGACAGCCCGATGGCTTCGGCGACGTCCGCCAGGTCAGCGCCGTCGTAGCGCACCTGCAAGGTGACGGTGTCCGCGGAGCGCTCCGATACGTCCACTGTGGACAGTGAAGCAAGCGAACGTGCCAGTGTGGCCGAATCGGTGCGGGTCCGGTCGAACCGGACCAGCAGGGTGTGTGCGGCGGGCACGAGTTCGACGACGCCCTCAGGCTGAGCGGCTTCGCAAGCCGCCTGGAACCCGAGTACGTCGTCGACCTCCACCAGCAACGCGGAACGGCCGTAGCGCAACACAGTGCTCGGCTGGCTCATCCGAACGACCTCAGCACGACGCCGGATTCGGTGAGCAGCGCGCGAATCCGCCGGGCCAGCTCGACCGCGCCGGGCGTATCTCCGTGAACGCACAGGGAATCCGCCCGCAGCGTGAGCTTGTTCCCCTCGACGTCGACGACTTCGCCGGTGTTCGCCATGGTGAGCGCACGCGCGGCGACTTCGTCGGCGTCGTGCAGCACCGCGCCTGGCAGTTTGCGCGACACCAGTCGTCCTTCCGGCGTGTACGCGCGGTCGGCGAACGCTTCTGCGTACGCGGGCACGCCCGCCGCTTGAGCTGCGCGCAGCATTTCGGAATCTGGAGGACACAGCAGTGCCAGATCGGTGTGATAGCGCCGTACGCCTTCGACAAGCGCAGCCGCCTGCTCCGGATCGACCGCAGCGGTGTTGTAGAGCGCGCCGTGCGCCTTCACGTAACGCACGCAACTGTGCGCCGCGCGCGCGAAGGCGTCGAGAGCGCCGATTTGGTACAGCACTTCGTCCGCGAGGTCTTCCGGCGCGATGTCGAGCGCGCGACGGCCGAAGCCGGCCAGGTCGCGGTAGCCGACGTGCGCACCGATGGTGACGCCGCGTTCGGCCGCGCGTTCGCACACGCGGCGCATCACGCTCGCGTCGCCCGCGTGAAAGCCGCACGCGACGTTCGCGCTGGTCACGATGTCGAGCATGGCTTCGTCGTCGCCCATGGTCCAGGCGCCGAAGCCTTCGCCGAGGTCGCTGTTGAGGTCCATGTCATCCCACCTGGTAATCGCGGTCGGGTCGGTCGGTCAAGAACATGTACCCGGGGGCGTGCGTGATGGCGAACGGCGGACGCGACGCCATCAGCGCCGCCTGCGGGGTGACGCCGCAGGCCCAGAACACCGGCACGTCACCGGGCCGAGCGTCGACCGGATCGCCGAAATCCGGCCGGGCGAGGTCGGCGATGCCCAGCTCAGCCGGGTCTCCGACGTGCACCGGAGCGCCGTGCACCGCGGGCATCGCGCCGGTGACGCGCACAGCGTCCCCGATCAGGGTTTCCGGGATTTGCCGCATCGACACCACCATCGGGCCGCTCAGCCGGCCAGCCGGTTCGCACTGCCGGTTCGTCACGTACATCGAAACGTTGCGGCCCTGCTCCACGTGCCGCAGCGGGATGCCCGCGGCGCGCAGCAACGTCTCGAAACTGAAGCTGCAGCCGATGGAGAACGCGACCAGGTCACTGCGCCACACCCCGGTGGTGTCGGTGATCTCGCTGGTCAGCGCGCCGTTGTGCCAGACCCGGTAGCGCGGCAGATCGGTGCGCAGGTCTGCGCCGGGAGCGAGCTTCGTGGTCGGATCGCCGGGTTCGCTGACGTCGAGCACCGGGCACGGTCGCGGGTTGCGGGCGCAGAACTCGCGGACGTCGTCGGCCCAGTCCGCCGGGACGGCGATCAGGTTCGTCTGGGCATAACCGTCGGCCCAGCCGGTGGTCGGGCGTTCGGTGCCGGCGCGGAAGAGCGCGCGGGCCTCGGCCGGGGTGAGCGTCGACGGATCGTAGGAAGTGGTCATACCTCCACCAATTCCTTGCCTCGCGTTTCCGGCAGCCCGAGCAGTGCTGCCGCGGCGATCGCGTAGCCGACCGCACCGAGCACGATCGCGCCGCCAGCGCCGAGAAAGCCAACCACGGCGGGGAAAGCGGCACCGACCGCGCGGCCGAAGTTGTAGGTGAAGCCTTGTCCGGTGGCGCGCAGGGCGGTCGGGTACAGCTCGGCGAGGTACGCGCCGAAGCCGCTGAAGATCGCTGAAGTCGAGAAGCCGAGCGGGAAACTGATCAGCAGCATCAGGCCGTTCGCGCCGTAGGGCAGTTGCACGAACAGCACGATCAGCAGCGCCGAAACGACGGAGAACAGCAGGAACGTCTTCTTCCGGCCGAGCAGGTCGGTGAGGTAGCCGCCGCAGACGTAGCCGATGAACGCGCCAGGGATCAGCAGCGCGAAGTAGCCGCCGGTGTTGACCACGGACAGGCCGCGGCTGCTCTGCAGATACTTCGGCATCCAGGTGAACAGCGTGTAGTAACCGCCCTGGACGCCGGTCGCGAGCAGCGCGGCGAACACCGTGGTGCGCAGGAGTTCCGGCCGGAAAATCCCGGCGAGCGAGCCTTTGACCTTCGCGGAGACGCGGCGCGCGGACGCTTCCGGCGCGTCCTCGACACTGCGCCGCACCCACAGCACGAGCAGCGCCGGAATCACGCCGACCCAGAACAGCACGCGCCAGGCGATGTCCTGGTCGAGGACGCTGAACAGCACCGTGTAGACGATCACCAGCAGGCCCCAGCCGACCGCCCACGCGCTCTGCACGAACGCCACCGTGCGGCCGCGGTACTTGGCCGAGCAGTACTCGGCGACCAGCGCGGCGCCGACCGCCCATTCGCCGCCGAACCCGAGGCCCTGCAAACCGCGGAAGATCAGCAGCGTTTCGAAGTTGGGCGCGAAACCGCAGAGCACCGTGAAGATCGTGTACATCGCGATGGTCAGCTGCAGCGTGCGGACGCGGCCGATGCGGTCGGCGAGCACGCCTGCTCCGACGCCGCCGATCGCGGACACGACCAGCGTGACGGTGCTGAGCAGGCCCGCTTCGCCGGACGTGATGCCGAAGTAGGCGGTGATCGCGGCCAGGCCGAAGGGAAGGGTCTGGTAGTCGAACGAATCGAGGCCGTAGCCGCCGAACGCGCCGAGGAAGGCGCGGCGGCCCTTGTGGCCGAGCGAGCGATACCAGCCGAACGGGCGGGCCGCGTTCGCGGTGCCGTCGGCGACGTTGACGTTCATAGGGCACCTCACAAGGGGGACGAACTCATGGTGGCACGAGTCACATGGCCGCTACCGTACGGATCGTTCAACAATTCCACAAGTCCCTCATTTTATTGTTCACCGTCCGCTGGCTACGCTGGGCGACGTGGTCACCGACGGAGAGCCGATGGGCCTAGAAGCGGATCGCGGCCTGCTCGGCCGGACGAGCACCGCGGAGCGAGTCGCGGGCGTGCTGCGCACGCGCGTTTCCGAGGGGTACTTCCTGCCGGGAGTACGGCTTTCGGAGCAGGACATCGGCAGCGCGCTCGGGGTCTCGCGGAACACGCTCCGTGAAGCTTTCCGGCTGCTGACTCACGAACGCCTGCTGGTGCACGAGCTGAATCGCGGCGTGTTCGTGCGGGTGCCGAGCGTCGACGACGTCCGCGACATCTACCGCGTCCGCAAGATCATCGAATGCGCGGCGGTCCGCGACGTGACCGAGAAACCGGCGGCATACGAGAAGATCGCCAGCACCGTCGCGGACGGCGATCGCGCGGCGAAGCAGGCGCAATGGCAGGACCTGGGTACCGCGAATATCCGTTTCCACGCGGAGCTGGCGGCGCTCAGCGGCAGCGAGCGCATCGTCGAGCTGATGCAGGCGCTCGCCGCGGAGCTGCGGCTGGTGTTCCACGTGATGGCCGACCCGCGCCGCTTTCACGAGCGGTATCTGCCGCGGAACCACGAAATCCTGGACGTGCTCGCGACCGGCGACGGGATCGCTGCGGCGGAGATGCTCGCCGGCTACCTCGACGACGCCGAGGCGCAGCTGGTCGAGGCCTACGCGGAGTTGTCCGGGACCCGCTGAGCGGTTCGGCCGAAACCGGCCGGTTTGCCCGGGAAGGCAGCGAGAATGGCCGTTCGGCCCCTCCTGTCACCGGGAAGGCTCCACGGCGCACGCGGCCTGGCTACCTTCGGCAGTGGGCCGCGTGAGCGTGCCGCCCCGGGCGCCGGGACCCCCAGCCGACGCGCGGAGGCCGGCCCACGGCCGGGCGGAAGACCTTGGTTCCCGCCCGGCCCACGCGGTGTCCGCGGCGGGCCGTGGCCACCGGGGGGAGGTCACGGCCCGCCGTCCTTCCTTCGTCCGCAGTGTCCATAGTGGACGACTACTGGTTCACCGACCATTTCTGGTTGACGTTCCCGGTGCACGTCCACAGCTGCAGTTTCGTCCCGTTGGCCGAACTGACCCCGGCGGCGTCGAGGCACTTGTTCGCGTGCGGGTTGACGATGTCGTGCGCGGCGGTCACGACCCACTGCTGTGCGTCGCTGTTGTTGCAGTCGTACATCTGGACCGGGGTGCCGTCGGCGGTGCCGGAGTACTTGACGTCCATGCATTTGCCGAGCGCGCGAATGGTCCCGTCGCCGCCGATCGTCCAGTCCTGCGCGGCGTTGCCGTTGCAGTCGGTGATCTGCAACTGGGTGAAGTTCGCCGGATTGGCCCAGGGCACGTCGACGCATTTGCCGCCGATGCCGATGATCCGGCCGCTCGACCCGCCGGTGCCGCTCGTGGTCACGTGCACGTAGTCGACGACCAATTGCTCCGGGAATTGCGTGCCGCCGTCCGGATCACCGGGCCAGTCGCCGCCGACCGCGAGGTTCAGGATCAGGTAGAAGGGATGGTCGAAGACCCAGCGGTTGCCGTTCAGATCGGCGGGGGTGCGGGTCTGGTAGGCGTTGCCGTCGACCGACCAGACGATCTTGTTCGGCGACCAGTCGACCGCGTAGGTGTGGAAAGCGTCGGCGAAGACCGGACCGTTGTACGCCGCGCCGATGCCGCTTGCTCCGGAGTAGCCGGGGCCGTGGATGGTGCCGTGCACGGTGTTCGGCTCGCGGCCGATGTTCTCCATGACGTCGATTTCGCCGTCGTTAGGCCAGTTTCCGCCGCCGAGCATCCAGAACGCGGGCCACATGCCCTGGCCGCGCGGGATCTTCATCCGGGTTTCGACGTGCCCGTAGGCCTGGCTGAATTTGCCGGCGGTGTTGAGCCGGGCGGAGGTGTACTGGCAGGTGCCGTACCAGCAGGTGTGCCCGGAGTTTTCGCGTTTCGCGGTGATCACCAGGTGGCCCTGGCCGTCGAGCGCGCCGTTCGCGGCTCCCGCGGTGTACCACTGGCGTTCGTGGTTGTTTCCGTTGTTGTCGCCGGTTTCGTAGGTCCATTTCGACGCGTCGGCGGCGGCTCCGGCGGGTCCGTTGAAATCGTCGGTGAAACTGTCGGCGGCCGCCGCGGTGGGCGGGGCCAGTACGGCGGGCGCGGCCTGGAGGCCGAGCGCCAGCAGCGCGGCCGCGGCGAGTGCGGTGGGGAGACGTCTGAGGAAACTGGGCATGCGTGGTCACCTCGGTTTCGGGGAGGAACCTAAAGCCAGGGAGTGCTTTGTTGTGGCGGGCAACAAAGTAGGAGAAGTATGCCTGGTCTGGACCTCTGCGGCAATGGTCACGCTCGGTTCAGCGGGTCACCTGGCCGAGGGTAAGGCTGTCCCCACCGCGGTGACGCCAGTCGGCACCATGGTTCGCCGGCAGCCGCCGTCCTACGTTCGGAAGTGCCAGCCGAGAACGGACGACGGAGAGAGGCCGAGATGACGGCGGGGACGGATCTTCGACCACCGCGGGTGCCGCCCGCAGCGGACCGAACGAAACGGGTCGAGCCGAAGAAGCACTGGTGGCGGCGGCCGTGGGTGGGGCCGTTGGGACTGGTGGTGGTCGCGTTCCTGGCGTATTCGCTGCCGCCGTATCTGGCATTCGATCCGGCGCGGTCACGGGTGCCGTCGACGTTCCCCGCGCACTACTTGTTCCTGGTGGGGCACGTGGTGTTCGGATCGGTCGCGATGGTGACCGCGGCGCTGCAGATCTGGCCGTGGATCCGGCGGAAGTACCCGGTGCTGCACCGCTGCTCCGGCCGCGCGTACGTGTTCGCCGGCGTGCTGCCCTCCGGGCTGCTGGCGTTGACGATCGGCGCGGCGACTCCGTTCGGGCCGGTGACCCGGGCCAGTGACGTGCTGCTCGCCGTGGTGTGGCTCGGTACGACGTGGGCGGGCTATCGTGCCGCTCGCGAACGCCGGTTCGGCGATCACCGGCGCTGGATGGTCCGCAGTTTCGCGCTGACGATGTCGATCATCCTCAACCGGCTGATCGGCCCGATCGCGGCGATCTTCCTGGAACCGCAGCTCGCCACCACGTTCGGCGGCAGCGAAATCGCGCTGGGGCAGTCGATCGCGGCGCTCGGGGCGTGGGTGAGCTGGACGGTCGCGCTGATCGCGGCGCAGCTGTGGCTCGACCGGAAGCCGAACCGCCGCGCGAGTGTTTAGCCCTGGCTGAATAGTTTGTCGTCCGCGCCGCCTGCTTGTTAGAAAACCAGCAGGCGGCGCGGACGCATTCGGTGCGAGGGGTACACCGAATGCCGGCTCATCCGCGCCGCTGCAACGACCGCGCGATGATCGTCCGCTGGATCTCGGACGCGCCTTCGTAAATGCGCGGCGCCCGGACCTCCCGGTAGAGATGCTCCAGCAAATGCCCGCGCCGCAGTGCTCGTGCGCCGTGCAATTGCACCGCTTGATCCACCACATATTGCGCGGTCTCGGTCGCGAACAACTTCGCCATCGCCGCGCGACCGGCCAGATTCTGCTCGCCCGCGTCGTAAGCGGCTGCTGCGGCGTAGACCAGGAGGCGGCCGGCTTCCGTTCGCGTGGCCATTTCGGCCAGCGTGTGTGCCACAGTTTGCTGCTTCACCAACGGGCCGCCGAAGGCCTCGCGCGAAGCTGTGTACTCCACGGTCGCGTCGAGGGCGGCTTGTGCCATGCCGACCGCGAAAGCGCCGACGCTCGGACGGAACAGGTCCAAAGTCCGCATGGCTACGGCGAAACCGCGATTCTCCTCGCCGAGCAGTTCGTCGAGATTCACCCGGACGCCGTCGAATACCACCGTGCCGATCGGGTGCGGGCTCACCAAATCCAGGTGTTCGCCGCTGAGTCCGGCGCGATCGCCGGGGACGACGAAGGCGCTGACGCCGCGTGCTCCGGCGTCGGGAGTCGTGCGGGCGAAGACCGTGTAGAAGTCGGCTTCCGGGGCGTTCGAGATCCACATTTTCGTGCCGGTGAGCCGCCAGCCGTCGCCGTCTGGTTCGGCGGCGAGTTGCAGCGCGGCGGCGTCGGATCCCGCGTCCGGTTCGGTCAGTGCGAAAGCGGCGACGGCGTCACCGGCGGCTACGGCGGGGAGCCAGCGTTGGACCTGCTCGTCCAAACCGGACTGAAGTACCGGGTAGCTGCCCAAGCCCTGCAATGCCAAGGCGGTCTCGGCTTCGGTGCTTTGCGTGGCGAGAGCTTCGCGCAGCAAGCACAGGTCGGTCGCGGCGGCTTGCCGGGTCGGCTGTCCGCTTTCGACCCCGGGGAACAGCCGAGCGAGCAAACCGTGGGCGCCCATGGCCTTGAGCAGTGGACGGTTGACCGCGCCTTCGGCGCCGGCAGCGGCCAGGTCGACTAGCTGTTCGGCGGCGATTTTCCGGACGGAAGCGGAGTACGCGGTCTGTTCCGGAGTGAAAGCGAAAGCGTTCATCGGGCGTCCTCCGGTCGCCAGCGGGCATGGGCGGTCTGGTGGCCGCCGGTGCGGACCAGGTCGAGCCGCGGTTCTGGACCGTCGGTGCGGCCGGTTTGCGGCGGGCGTTTGCCCGCTGCCCACTGTTTCGGCCACGCCACCGGATACTCCTGCGCGGCGGCCGCGTGCAGGGTCCATTGTGGATTGAACAGGTGGGTGCGGCCGAGTGCGCACAGGTCGGCCCGGCCCGCCAGGATGAGCGAGTTGACGTCGTCGTAAGAGGAAATCGCGCCGACGGCGATCACCGCGGTGCCATAGCGGCGGCCGACTTCATTGCGGATCCGGTCGGCGTACGGCGTTTGGTAGCTGCGGCCGAACTTCGGCTTCTCCTCGCTGACCACCTGACCGGTCGACACGTCGATCGCGGCCGCGCCGTGTTCGGCGAACGCTTGCGCGATGGCGACGGCTTCGTCGGCGTCGTTGCCGCCTTCGAACCAGTCGGTGGCGGAGATCCGGACGGTGAGCGGACGGTCGGCCGGCCACACCGCGCGGACCGCGTCGAAGACTTCCAGCGGGAAGCGCAGCCGGTTTTCCGGGGAGCCGCCGTAGGAATCGGTGCGGTGGTTGGTGAGCGGGGACAGGAACGACGACAACAGATAGCCGTGTGCGCAGTGCAGTTCGAGCAGATCGAACCCGGCGCGTGCGGCAGCTTCCGCGGCCGAGACGAACTGGTCCCGGATCTCGCCCAGTTCGGCGACGGACAGCTCACGCGGCGTCTGGTTGTTCGGCGAGTACGGCAGCGCGGACGGCGCGCAGACCTCCCAGTTGCCTTCCGGCAGCGGGTCGTCGATGCCTTCCCACATCAGTTTCGTGGAGCCCTTGCGGCCGGAATGCCCTAGCTGCAACCCGATCTTCGCCGGGGTTTCGCGGTGCACGAACTCGACGATCCGCTGCCACGCGGCTTCCTGCCCGGAGGTGTACAGGCCGGGGCAGCCCGGTGTGATCCGGCCTTCGGCGGACACGCAGATCATCTCGGTCATCACCATCCCGGCCCCGCCGAGTGCCTTGCTTCCCAAGTGCACCAGGTGGAATTCGCCGGGAACGCCGTCGACCGCGGAGTACATGTCCATCGGCGACACGATGATCCGGTTCGGCAATTCGAGTGAACCGATCCGCACCGGCTGGAACATCGGCGGCGCGACGGAAGTGCCGAGCGAATCGGCGAACCACTGGTCCAGCGAGGCGGCGAATTCCTTGTCCCGCAGCTTCAGGTTGTCGTAGGTGACGCGACGGCTGCGGGTAAGCAGGTTGAACGCGAACTGTTCCGGTTCCTGATGCGTGTACTGCGCCAGATTCTCGAACCACTCCAGGCTCGCCTGCGCCGCACGCTGCGTAGAAGCGACCACTGGACGTCGCTCTTCTTCATACGCGGCAAGGGCTTCCGGAACACTCGGCTGCTCGTGCAGACACGCGGCGAGCGCGAGCGCGTCCTCCATGGCGAGCTTCGTGCCCGATCCGATCGAGAAATGCGCGGTGTGTGCCGCGTCGCCAAGCAGCACGACATTGTCGTGGACCCAGCTTTCGCAGCGGACCGTGCCGAAGGTGGCCCACTTGGAGTTGTTGGCCAGCAACTGATGTCCGTCGAAAATGTCGCCGCACAGCTCGCGGATCAGCTCGATCGACTTCTCGTCGCTTTCACCCGGGCCGAGTCCGGTCGCGGCGATCGGACCGAACGCCTGCTGCCACACGTCATCGTGCATCTCGAGGATGAACGTGCTGCCGTCCCGGCCGTACGGATAGCCGTGGACCTGCATGATGCCATGCGGGGTTTCGAGCACGTAGAACTTGAACGCGTCGAACACGAGGTCGGTGCCGAGCCAGAGGTAGCGGCACTGCCGGGTCTCGACGCTCGGCCGGAACGAATCGGCGAACGCCGTGCGCACCGCGGAATTCACCCCGTCCGCCGCGACCACGAGGTCCGAGGAAGCGGCCAGTTCGGCGGGATCCGGCGCGACACTGCGGAATCGGACATCAATGCCCATTTCGCGACACCGCTGCTGCAGGATCGCGAGCAGCCGTTTGCGGCTCATCGCGGCGAAGCCGTGCCCGCCCGAGGTCGACACGGTGCCGCGGTAGTGCACGTCGATGTCGTCCCAGCGCGCGAACTCCTGGCTCATCGCCTCGTGCACAGCCGAGTCGGCGTGCTCGATGCCGCCGAGCGTCTCGTCCGAGAAGACGACGCCGAAGCCGAACGTGTCGTCAGGCGCGTTGCGCTCCCAGACCGTGATCTCGTGGTCCGGGCCGAGTTGTTTCGCGAGCACGGCGAAGTAGAGGCCCGCTGGCCCGCCGCCGACTACTGAAATCCGCACGCGAACCAGGGTATGTCGTCTGTCCTACGGTCGTCAAGAAGACGATAGATGGGTTACGCTCACCGGCATGGAGCGGATCAATCCCCCCGAACTGGGCAAGCCGTCGGGGTTCTCGCACGCGGTGGCGGCGCAGGGCAGGCTGGTGTTCCTCGCCGGACAGACCGCATTGGACGCGGACAACCGGATCGTCGGCGACGGCGTCGTGGAGCAGTTCGAGCGCGCGCTCGGCAACCTGCTCACCGCGTTGCGCGCGGCCGGCGGCGAACCCGCGGACCTGTGCGGCCTGACCGTCTACATCGTCGACATGGACGACTACCAGGCACACGCGCGCGAAATCGGCCGCGTGTGGAAGCGGCTGGTCGGCGCGGATTACCCGGCGATGGCGGGCATCGGCGTCAACCGGCTGTGGGACGTCGAGGCGCTGGTGGAAGTGCAGGGCTACGCGGTGGTCAACCGCTGAGCACCTGCCGCAGGTGCGTGCGGGCGGCTTCCTCGAGCCGGTCGTGCAGCGTGAAGAACACCTCGGCGGCGCGGATGCCGGACCAGCCCTCGGGCAGCAATTCCGCGGGCAAGCACGGGTCGAGATACGGCATCCGCCGCCAGCCGGTGAGCACGCGCAGGTAGTCGGCGAATGCTTCGTCGGCGGGCGTCGTGCGACGGCGCTGCCACCGGCGCAGCGCCGGTTCGTGTTCTTCGAGGAACGCCGTGTACAGCTCGTTCAGCTGGTCCAGGTCCCACCATTCGCGCACCTTCTCGCGCGGGTCGCCGAAGGCGAGGTGCTCGGCGCGGAACAGGTCGGCGTACTCGGCGAGTCCGAGCCGCTCCAGCGTGCCGACGGTGACCTCGTACAGGTGCGCCGGCGCGATCCAGACGCCTGAGGACGCGGTGCCGAACCCGAGCCTCGACAACTGTGTCCGCAGCACGTGCCGCTTGTGCCGTTCGGCTTCCGGCACCGAAAACACCGCGAGCAGCCAGCCGTCGGCGAGCTTCGCGCGGTCCCGGCGGAAGATCCGCTCGTCGCCTTCGCGCAGCAAATCCAGTGCGGTACCGGACAATTCGTACCCGGCGGCTCCGTCGCGGCGCACCGCTTCGAGCACGCCGCGCCGTTTGAGCCGGGAAATCGACGACCGCACGGCGGGTTCGTCGACCCCGACCGCGGCCAGCAAATCGATCAGCGAGGCGACCGAAAGCCATTCGCCGCCCGCCTGGTGATGCACGCCGTAGACCGACACAATGAGGTGCCTTGGCTGGGTCGCGCGCCCGCCGTCGGCGTCGGCTGCTTCCGGTACGGCCGTCACCCGATCACCATACAGCGCGGTTCGCGGCCAATCCGACTACCGCCAGAGGCGGAGACGGGTTTCCGGCGAGCACATCGGCTGCGGACCGTCTCCGCCTGCCTTCCGGTCGGATTGGCAACTGGCGAGGGGTAGCATTCCCGGCGCGATGGCGTTTGTGAGCAATGCACCTTTGGTGAGCCGGCTGACCCGCCGCGGACGGCTGATGGCAAAACGCACCTGCGACCGCCGGGGACATGCCTTCGCGTTCGGCCGGTTCCTTTTCCGCACCCCCACCGCCTGGGAGTACGCGGCGGCGGTCGCGGGCGGCAGCGATCCGGCCGCGCAGCGCTGGCTCGGCTGGCTTCCCGATTCGGTGGTGGCCGAGCCGATGCGCGGCGAGGCGCTGCGCGTCATCCCCGGCACCGGACCGGACTGGACCACGCCGGACCCGCATTCGGTGGACGTCGTCGCGATCGATCTCGTGGCGGGCCGCTGCGCCGGTCTCGTGAGCGTGCACGCCGGCGAGGACGGCGGCCCGGAAACCGGCGGCTATCTCGCGCCGGGGTATCGCGGGCAAGGATTCGGCCGCGACCTGTTCGCCGCGGGCCTGGTGCTGGCGCATGAGCATCTCGGGCTTTCGCGGGTGCGCGCGGGCGCGGAGGTCGGCAACGTCGCGAGCGGCCGTTCGCTGGAAGCGGCCGGACTGCGCCGGGTGCCGGGCCCGCCGCAGTACACGCTGCCGGACGGGCGGGCCTGCGAGGCCTGGTGGTATCAGCACGACGCCGCTTGGCCGCGGAAATGCGCGGGACCGCAGGCGCAGTGGCTAGTCGCCTCGTGAGTGGCAATACCGGTTAGAACCGGCGTTGCCACTCACGACCCGTACTCCTCATACGCCCGCAACGTCCTGATCACCACTGCCCGCTCGCCAGGACTCAACGGCGCCAGCGCCGCCTCCCACGCCTTCGCCCCGCGGGCGAGCCACGCGTCCACGGCGGGCCGCTTGTCCGCGTGGATGCTCACGATGGTGCGCCGCCGGTCGTCCGGGTCCTCGGCGCGCTCCAGCACGCCTTGCCGGGACAGATCGCCGATCATCAGACTCGCTGTGGTGGGCGCGATTTCGAGCCGTCCGGCGAGTTCGTTGACCGTCATCGGGCCGTCGAACAACAGGTAGGCCAGCAGGGACAAATGCCGCGGCGCGAGCGCGACGTCGTCGAGTTCCGGAGGCGGCGGCGTCCGCTTCGCGCGCCCGACGAGACGGGGCATGAGCAGCAGCAGTTCGCGGACCCCGTCCTCGACGGTCGGGCCGGATTCGGTGGCCATGCCGCGACAGTACCTGCGCGTGTGTTGACAGCCCGATTCGCGCGATCCTAGGTTTGTTGTTACATCATCAATCAGGGAGTTTTCCGATGTCGGACTGGAACCAGCAGATCATCGACGAGTTCCGCGCGAACGCGGGCAAGGTCGGCGGCATGTTCGAGGGCAAGAACATGGTGCTGATCACGCACACCGGCGCGAAAAGCGGCAAACAGCGGGTCAGCCCGCTGGTGTACACCACTGACGGCGACCGGATCGTGATCGTCGCGTCCAAGGGCGGCGCGGACACCAACCCGGACTGGTACCACAACCTCGTCGCGAACCCGGCCGTCACGGTCGAGATCGGCACCGACAAGTTCCCGGCGAAGGCGAAGCTCGTGACCGACCGCGCCGAGCGCGACCGGCTGTACGCCAAGATGGTCGAGCACGCGGAGGGTTTCGCGGAGTACGAGAAGAAGACCGAGCGGCTGATCCCGGTCTTCGTTCTCGAGCGCTGACTCAGTCCAGCGGCTGTCCGTAGACGAAGCTCCGCAACCGTCCAGTCGACATCGGGTCCAGCGGAGCGAACAGCTTGGCGTGCGCGGCCCGCACGGTCGCCGCGTCCGGTTCGATCATCGACAGCGCGCGCACGGTGTAGCGCGAATCAGCGGTGAAGTCCGGTGCGGATGAGTGCCGGTACGCGCCGCCGAGCAGATCGATGATCAGCACAGTCGGAACCGGGGCGTCCGGGCCGGCGTGGTCGAGCACAGTGCTCAGCACGTCGTCCCGGAGCTCCGGCAGCACGCGGTTGTCGCCGAGGTACGAGTGCGGGTTCGGCGGTTCCGCGGCGATCTTCCCGGAATCGGTGAACGGCATCGTGGTCAGCGTTTCCTGGAGCGGGCCGAGGGCACGCAGCGGCGCGACGAGCTCGTCTCCGCCAATGCCGGGATAAGCCACGCGGATGTGCGCGATGTGCTTGCCGCGCAACGGTTCCGGCACCATCGGCAGATTCGGGTACGGCACCATCGCGACCGAGGTGCCGACGGTGTCCGGCAGGTCGAGGGTCCAGTCGCGCCAGGTGCGCAGGACGTCCGGGATCTTGGCGGTGTCGAAGTACAGTCCGCCGCCGTAAAGCGTGGTCACTGGCACCAGTTCGAACTCCAGCGAGGTCACGATCCCGGCGTCGATCGGACCGGTCGTGCGCCTGCCGTCGGGACGGACGATCTCGGCGGAGCGGACGCGGTCCGAGGCCAGTCCGAAGTGCCGGCCGAGGAGACCGAAACCGCCGCCGAGGGTGTAGCCGACCACGCCGACGCCGGGGGCCGAACCGCTCAGCGGCGCGAGCCCGTGCTCCGCGGCCGCGGTGATGACGCTGCCCCAGGTGGTTCCGGCTTCGACGCGGGCCGCCTTGCGGTCCGGATCGATGGTCACGCCGGTCATCCGGCGCGTCGAGATCAGCACGCCCTCGGCAGGCGCGCGCAGCCCGTGGCCGGTCGCCTGCACGGAAACCGGCAGGTCGCGCTCGGCCGCGAGCCGGACCGCGGCGGCGACGTCGTCCGCGCTGGTGGCGGCGACGACCAGTTGCGGGGTTGAGGTGATGCCGGTCTGGAACCCGGCGATCTCGTCGCGGTAACCGGCCTGGTCAGGGGTGAACGTCTGCATGCCATCAGCGTGCTGGCGTTTCAGTGATAAGTCCAAGAGATACTAGTTCCAGCAGCTAGAATTACTGGTTATGGAACTGCATCAGCTCGAGTACTTCGTCGCGGTCGCGGAGGAAGCCAACTTCACGCGCGCGGCGGCCCGGATGCACGTCGCGCAGCCCGGGGTCAGCGCGCAGATCCGGCGACTGGAACGGGAGCTGGGGCAGCCGCTGTTCGACCGGTCCGGGCGCACGGTACGGCTCACCGGCGTCGGCGAGGCCGCGCTGCCGCACGCCCGGGCCGCGCTCGCGGCGGTGGCAGCGGTGCGCGAGACGGTCGCCGAGCACGAGGGGCTGGTGCGCGGGCAGGTGGCGATGGGGATGGTGACTTCTCTTGGGCCGGTGGAGCTGCCGGAGTTCCTGGCCGGGTTCGCAGAGCGGTACCCGGGGGTGGAAATCACGCTCAGCGAAGCGAATTCCGATCTGATGATCGAGGCGCTGCGCGAGGGCCGGATGGACGTCGCGGTGATCGGCCTCGCCGACGGCGTGCCTGCCGGGCTGACCGCTCAGATCGTGCTCGACGAGGAGCTGGTCGCGGTCACCGCGCCGCGTGACGAATTCGCTGACCGTACTTCGCTCACCCTCGCCGACCTGGCCGAACGGTCGCTGATCTGCCTGCCGAAGGGCACCGGTATGCGGGGCGTGCTGGATCGCGGGTTCGCCGCGGCCGGGCTGCGTTCGCGGGTGACGATCGAGGCGAGCGACCCGAACGTGCTGGCCAAGCTGGCGATGCGCGGCCTCGGGGTGGCGCTGGTCCCGCGATCGCTGGCCCGGTACTACGCCGAGGAACTGCACACCCTGCGGCTGCGGCCGGAACTGCGCGGGCAGCTGGCGCTGGCGTGGCGGTCCAACGGCCCGGCCGGGCCCGCGGCCCGGGCGCTCATCGAGTTTGCCCAGTCGGCGCTCTAGTGAGCGGCGAAGGATACCCACGCCGCCTCGGACTCGCCAAGGAATTCGGGCCGGAATTCCCGAATCGACGACCGGGAACTCCCGAACAGAACCGGTCGAGTGGGCCGTTCAGGTTGTCTTGCCGCGAATTCGCGGAAATTCGTCGTACTGTCGGAATCGGCCGCGAGCGCGGTCGAAGTTCCGGAGAAGGCGGAGGTATTTCCGTGAAGCTTGTTCGTCTCGTGCGCAAGGCCCTTCCGGGCAAGAGCCTGAAGTCTTATGCCTGGTACGGCTGGATCTGACCGTCCCGTTAAACGGGACCGGCCGGTTTCGGAATTCCCCGGAACCGGCCGGTTTGCCGCTCAAGAGGAGTTGTGCGTGACCATTCCCGCTGAACGGAACAAAGTGCGGCAGGTGGTATTCGCGCCGCGTATTCAAGAACTGTTCGACCGTTATCGGGGGAAATCCTTCTTTCGGCTGGAACCGGACACTGTCGGCGTCGCCGGGGCCGAGTTGATGGACGCGCTGCTGCGCAGCAGGCCGCCGAACGCCGAGGAGCGGCCGACGTTCAAGCCGGTGCGCGGCCGGGTGGTCACGCGGCCGGAATCGTCGGCGCTGATGCGCGCGGTCGGCGCGGACGTGCGTGCCGCGCTCAAAAAGCCGCTCGGCGGGGCCGACCTCGCCGGGACATGGCCCGCCACGGCGCACAACTACCTGCGTGACCTGGTGTTCGGCCGCGAACAGCGGCGGTTCCGGGTTCTCGTCGACCGCCGGTTGGAGCTGACACCGAAGATCACCTGGGCGGCGGTCGCCACCGGAGCCGCGCTCTGGGGACGGCCCGCGCCCGAGGTCGCGCTGTCCACTTTGGCGCGGATGGTGCTGGAAGCGGACACCTACGACCAGCGCCGCTTCGCGATGTACCTCTACCGGCGCGTGGCCGGTCCGGTCTGCTTCACCGTCGCCGCGCTGGTCACGAACGCCCTGTGGCTCAGTTCTCCGCTGGAGGACGACGTGCCGACCGAGTACGTGCTCAACGAGGCACTGCGCCTCCTGCCGCCGTCGTGGAACATCCTGCGCGTGCGTTCGCCGGAGTTCACCGAGGTGGACGCCCGGATCGGCACTGGCGACGACGTCCTGCTGCTGCCGCTGCTCAGCCACCGCGACCCCGAACTGTGGGACGCGCCCGACGAGTTCCGGCCGAGCCGCTGGGCCGCGCTCGACCCGGACACCCACCCCGGCTACTTCCCGTTCGGGCACAGCAACGAACGCTGCTGGGGACGGCACCTGGTGCTGCCGCTGGCGGAACGCGTCCTCGACCTGGTCCGGCGCGACGGTCTGATCGTCGATCCGGCGCAAACGCGGGCCCGGGTGCACCTGGACGGGCTGCTGGAGGTTTCGGACGTGCGGGTCGTGCGTGCCTGAGAGCTCTTGACAACGTGTCAACGGAGGCGTTCCCCTGGACGGATGCTCCAGGACGGCGTGCTCGGCGTCAGCCTGCTCGCGGGCGGCGCGAACGTGATCATGCAGCTGGGCCGGCCCGCGGTCGGGTACGGCGTGCTGGAAAGCCGGGTCGACTCGGGGAATCTGTTCAAGCATCCGCTGAAACGCACGCGCACCACCGTCACCTACCTCGCGGTCGCCGTGCTGGGCACCGACGCGGACCGGGCGGCGTACCGGCGAGCGGTGAATTCGGTGCACGCACACGTGGTCTCGACCGAGGCGAGTCCGGTGCGGTACCGGGCTTTCGACCGGGAGCTGCAGCTGTGGGTCGCCGCCTGTCTGGCCCATGGCGTCGAGGACGTGCATCGCGTGTTTCTCGGCCGGCCCGCTCCGGAATCGTGGTACGCCGAGGCCGCGGTGCTGGGCACGACGCTGCAGGTGCGTCCGGAAGACTGGCCGGAGGACTTCGCCGCGTACTGGGCGGACGGACTGGCCCAAGTGGACATCGACGACCGGCTCCGCGAGTACCTCACCGCCATCGCGAATCTGGAATTCCTGCCGCGGCCGTTCTCGTTCCTCTTCGGACGGTTCCACCGCTTCGTCACGACCGGCTTCCTGCCGGAAGTGTTCCGCGAGCAGATGCGGCTGCCGTGGTCGGCCGCGCAGCAGCGCCGGTTCGATCGGCTGATGCGCGGGATCGGCCGAATGGTCGAACCGCTTCCGGTGCGGGTGCGGCGTTTCCCTTATGACGCGTGCCTCGCGGACTTCCGGCGGCGGTTGCGGAAAGGAAAACCGCTCGTCTAAGCGGTTGACCGGACTGCGCCGGTCGGCAAGGGTTGGCGGATGGCCACTGCCGACGTACTTTCTGCCGCGGAGGCAGCATGAGCAAAGCGGATGAGGTGCGCGAAGGGGTTTCCCTGACCAACCTTGACCAGGAGCTGTTCGCCGACGCCGGGGTGACCAAGCGCGACCTCGTCGACTACTTCGACGCCGTTTCGGACCGGTTGCTGCCGGTGCTGCGCGATCGTCCGCTGTCGGTGATGCGCGTGCTGCGCGGACAGGACGCGTTCATGCAGAAGAACCTGCCGAAATACACGCCGGAGTGGGTGCCGCGGGCGAAACTGTGGGCGGAGAGTTCACAACGGACAGTCACCTACGGCCTGTGCAACGACCGCCGGACGCTGCTGTGGTTCGGCAACCAGCGCGCGGTCGAATTGCATCCCGCGCTGACCCGGGTGGATCCGATCGGCCAGACCGATCTGATCATGGACCTCGATCCGCCCGACGGCGCGGACTTCAGCGTCGCGGTGGCGGCGGCTCGGCTGGTGCGGCAGGCGTTGGCCGACGCCGGGCTCGCCGGTGCGTTGAAGACCAGCGGGTCCAAGGGCGTGCACGTGTTCGTGCCGCTGGTTCCCGGTCTGTCTTTCGAGGACGTCGCGGCGGCGACCCGGGCGGTCGGAGCGCGAGCGGAACGGATCGATCCGCAGCTGGCGACCACGGCGTTCATCCGGGAAGACCGGCACGGCAAGGTGTTTCTCGATTCGACCCGTGCGGGAGGGGCGACCGTGGCGGCGGTTTACAGCCCGCGGATCCGGCCGGGCACACCGGTGTCGTTCCCGGTCCGCTGGGCCGATGCGGACAACGTCACACCGGCGGATTTCACGGTGAAGACCGCGGTGGAGCTACTCGGCAGCGCTGATCCGTGGGCGGAGGAATTGCCGGAACCGCAGGAACTTCCGGCGGATCTCGTCGCCGAGGGGCACACGATCCCGGTCGCCCGGGTCGCGGCGATGCACGAGGGCAAACGCCGGGCCCGGGCGCGCCGGGAATCAGGGGAGAGCGAGTAGATCCTGGTGGTGCACGGTGACCTCGGTGATCTGCCGATCCTCGGGTACCGCCAGGTCGGGTTGCTGTTCTCGTGCCGCGGCGACGAATCCGCGGTACCAGGTGTCGATGAGTTCGCGGTGTTCCGGGCCGAGCTGCCACGGTGACGGTCTGGTGTGGACGGTCCAGCCGTGCCTTATGAACTCTGCCGCGGTGAAGGCGGCGGCTTCTGGGCCTAGCTTTCCGGCGCGGCGTTGGTGGTCGTTGAAGGCGTTGTTGAGTGCTTCGTCCGCTGCGTCCGCCGGCGTGATTCGAGCCGATCCGGTCACGGACAACGTGAACAGTGCCGGGCTTTGTGCGTCCACACAGGACTTCACTAATCGCTGGATCTCCTCCTTGGCAAGGAGATCCAGCAGCGCGGAAGCTGTCACCAAAGAAGTGCCGGTCAGATTCAGCCGAGTCGCATCGGCTTGCTCCGTCTCGACGCTGATCCCCGGCGGAAGACTGCGTGCGGCGATCTCGAGCAGCCGCGGGTCCTGGTCGTGCAGAATCCACCGCTGCGGTTTCGGAAGCCGGCCGGACAGCCACCGTCCCATCGCCCCGGTCCCGCAGCCGAGGTCGCGCACGACCGCCGGGCCGGCCGGGAGCAAGGCGACCAGATCGGCCGCCCGGGCCGCGGTGTCGGCTGGCTCTCTGAGCCGCAGCCATTCCGGCGCGTAACCGGAAGAGTCCACTGTGGTCACAAGGAGCGCTCGTATCCGGCCGAAGCGGCGTGGGATTCGTGCAGGGTCACTGAAATCTGGGCCAGTCCGCGGGCGTTCTCGCCGAGTTCCCCGGCCTGGATCCGGTCCGCGAGCCGGTCGGCGATCACCTTGGCGAGGTATTCCGTCGACGTGTTGATCCCGGCGAAATCGGGTTCGTCGTCCAGATTCCGGTAGTTCAGGTCAGCGAGCACTGCGCCGAGCCGCTGAGTCGCGAGCCCGATGTCGACGACGATGTTGTCCGAGTCCAATTCGGACCGCCGGAACGTCGCGTCGACCACGAACGTCGCGCCGTGCAAGCGTTGCGCCGGGCCGAAAACCTCGCCGCGGAAACTGTGGGCGACCATGATGTGATCGCGCACGGTGACACTGAACAACGCGTTCTCCTTTACGGGTAGGTGATCCGGTGAGCCAGTCCGCGCAGCGTTCCGTCCGCTAGCCGCGCCGCGACGTCCGGCAGTTCGGCGAAGGTGGATTCGCTGGTGATCAGCGCGTCGAACGCCGGGTCCGCGAGCAGCCGCAACGCCAGCGCCATCCGGTCGCCGTAACCGCGCCGCACCGCGCGAGCCGGCGAGACGGTACCGACCTGGCTGCCGCGCACAGTGAGTCGTCGCGAATGGAAGTTCTCTCCGAGCGGCACTGACACCTGACGGTCGCCGTACCAGCTCAGCTCGACCACCGTGCCCTCGTTGCCGAGGAGTTCCAGCGAACGCGCGAGCCCGGCGTCGGTCGCGCTGGCGTGCACCACGAGGTCGAGGTCGCCAGTCGCGGTTTTCGGGGTGGTGTAACGGATGCCGAACGCGTCCGCGACCTCCGCGCGGTCCGGATCGGGGTCGACGAGCTGTACGTCAACGCCGGGAAACCGGGACAGCAGCCGCGCGACACTGCAGCCGACCATCCCTGCCCCGACCACTGCGATCCGGTCGCCGACCAGCGGTGCCGCGTCCCAGAGCGCGTTCACCGCGGTCTCGACCGTCCCGGCGAGCACCGCCCGCGCCGCGGGGACGTCGTCCGGCACCACTGTGACCGCCGACGCGGGCACCACGTACTCGGTCTGATGTGGATAGAGGCAGAACACCGTGCGGCCGGTCAGCTCCGGCGGTCCGGAAAGGACCTCGCCGACGTTCAGGTAGCCGTACTTGACCGGCCACGGAAAGTCGCCCTCCTGATACGGCGCGCGCATGATGCCGTGCTGGCTCTCCGGCACCCCGCCGCGCAGCACGAGACTTTCCGTGCCGCGGCTCAACGCCGAAAAACGCGTTCGGACCAGCACTTCGCCGGCTCCCGGAGCAGCCACCTCGGCCGATCGGAGCTCCCCGCCCGCGGCCGAAGTGAACCAGAAGGCCTGCGCCGCCCGTGTCAAGGTTGTCCTCCGTTGCTGCCGGATCGAGGAGAAATGGCTGTCTCCACCTGTACACGAACCCCGGCCGAGCTGGGTTCAACGGTCGTCCAGCAGGCCCCCGCGCTGCTGGCGCAACTCGCCCTGCTGACCCTGCTGACGGTCACGACCGGCCTCGGCTTGGCCGGCTGGGCAGTCGGCGTGGCGTACCTCCTCGGCCTGTTAGTGCTGCTCACCCAGGGTGCCTGGCGAATCCGGGTGTACCGCCTGGGCCCCGCCGATCAGGTGACCCTCGCCCGAGCGGCCCTGATCGGCACCGTGACCGCCCTGGTCGCCGACCGCCTGGGCGGGCACCCGGCGCTGACCTTGATCGTCCCCGTCGCCGCGGTCGCCCTGGCCCTGGACGCACTCGACGGATACGTCGCCCGCCGCACCGGTACCGTCTCCGCGCTGGGCGCCCGCTTCGACATGGAAGCGGACGCTTTCCTGATCCTGGTGCTGAGTGTCCTGGCCGCCACCACGGTCGGCCCGTGGGTCCTGGCGATTGGCCTGATGCGGTACGCCTTCGTCGCCGCGGCCCGGCTGTGGCCGTGGCTCCGTGCCCCGCTGCGCCCCAGCCGGGCCCGGAAGGCAGTGGCGGCTTTGCAGGGAATCGCCCTGACCGCTGCGGTTGCGGGAGTCGCACCGGGGGTCTTGGCGGGTATTTCGGTGGCGACGCTGAGCTGGTCATTCGGCCGCGACGGGTGGTGGCTGTACCGGAACCGTGCCGCCTAGGTTCGCGAATTCCGTTGCGGCGATTCTTCTGGCCTCAACGTTTCGGTGTCGGAAACACTGTCGTGGCTCTTGATTTCGAAGTACGGCACAAGGGCCAGCCGCTTGCCCCGCGCAGTGCCGTCCAAGCGGAACTACTGCAGGTGAAGCGGCTGGCCCCGGGATGCGGTATCGGCCCCCCTCAGGCTGATTGCCAACCTCCCAATGCCCACCATAGCGGGGTCTGAATAGCACTGCTTAACCCGTCCGTGGGTCACCGGGTCGTATTTCTCTTCGCGGTATCTGGCGTCACGTCAATAGTGGGCGGAATTGCTCTCGAGCTGCGGATCCGCAGCGATTAGCGATCGCAAAAAGAAACCGTACACGTATCTTGCTGGCCACTCCGCGGTCAAGGACAACGGGGATCGGTGATCCGGTATCCATCCCGCAGCGGTCCGCCAGCGCGGTCAAGCACCGCACGGGCGACCGCGCCGAGCCGAGGCGCGTCCGGCAAGGCAGTGGCCAGCTGTTCGGCCAGACGGGGATCGTGCTCGCGCAGTTCGCGCCACAGCCATTTGCCGGTGCCTTGCCAATGCTGACCGGCCAGCAGGGCGAGTTGCGCTGTCTTGGTCAGCACCCGGGCGGCGATGAAGGCGATCTCGGCCGGGTCGTCGGCTCCGGTCAGGTCGTCGAGCTGGTCGGTGAGTTCGTATCGCTGCGCGTCGAGTTCGCTTGACGTCGCGGCGGCGGGTCCCGCGGCCAGGCGTTGCCGCATCTCGGTTTGCAGCCGGGCGCCGAGGCCGTCGTCGGCCACGAGCGCTCCCTCGGCGATGAGCCGGGGGATGCCTGGCCAGCGGCGGGCCAGATTGTCGGCGCAATAGGCGCGCAAGGTTTCTTCGTCGTGCACCAGTGCTTCCACAGGCCAGTTTTCCCAGGTGAACGACTGCCGGCGCGGGGCGTCGCGGGGTCCGGTGACCACCACGAGGTCGAGATCGGACGTCGCCGTGCGCCGGTCGGTCAGCACACTGCCGCCGACGATCACGACCCGGGCGTCCGCGAACAACCGACGGGCAAGCTCGCCGGCGGCGGCAACCGGCTCGCGCCTGCGCGGGTCCATCGCTCGGTTCAGTGCCTCAGCCCTTCGCACTCAACTGCCACGACACGCCCCACCGGTCGTTCACCCAGGCGAACGGGCCGAAGCCGTAATCGTCGAGCGGCATCAGGGTTCCGCCGCCCTCGCCGAGTGCCTCGTAGATCCGCTTGAGTTCGTCAGTCGAGTCCACCGTGACGAACAGCGAGGTAGACGGCGTGAAATCGAAGCCGTGCTGGATGAAGCTGTCGCTGCACCGCACTCGCTGCCCGGCGACGGTGAACTCGGCCATCACGATCGTTCCCTCCGGGCCGGGGCCGTCGGCGCCGTAGCGCTCCTCGGACAGCACGGAGTCGCCGGGGAACAGCGAGGTGTAGAAGGACATCGCCTCGGCGGCGTCGCGCTTCTGGAACATCAGGAACGGGACGAGATCGGTCATCGGACTGCCCTTTCGCGGGTTGGGTTCAGGTCCGAACGTGGCATTGACAAGAAGTTTTGTCAAGCGCGCAGCACGACGCACGCGAAGCCGAACGAATGCCGGTAGTCGCGGAGCCACTCGTCGCGGTGGGTGGCCGCGGCGGCGAGGGCTTCGGCCTGGTCTGGGTCTTCCGGGTGGTCGAGGGCCCACTCGGTGAGGCTGCCGGTCCACGACCATTCGTAGGAGTCCAGTTCGCCGCGGGTGCTGGTGTGGCCGTGGGTCGGCGTCCAGCCGGCGGAAACCATCTGGTCGAGCAGTTCCGGCAGGTCTGGCAGGTCGCCGAAGATCTCGAGGGCGGCGGGGGTTGGCTCGGCTTCCCCGTAGGCGTCGCCGATCAGGGCGCGGCCGCCAGGGCGGACGTGGGTTCGCAGTGCGGCGAGGGTGTCCGTCAACCCGCCGAAGGCGTGGGTAGAGCCGATGCACAGGACGGTGTCGAACTCGGCTGCGGCGGGGAATTCGGTGGCGGAGCGCTGGTGGAGGGTCAGGCGGTCGGCGACGCCTCGTTCGGTCGCCGCGGAGCGGGCGCGGGCGAGGGCGAATTCCGAGGTGTCGACGCCGACCGCGCGGAGCTTCGGGTACGCGGTGAGGGCGCGGATGAGCCATTCGGCACCACCGCAGCCCAGGTCCAGGACAACAGCGTCCTCGCGCGGGATGCTGCGAGCGAGCAGGCGCTGGACCTCGTCGTCGCTGATCGGGGCGGCGATGGGGTGCCGGGTGTGGGCGAGTGCGGAAAGTCGTTCACGGTTCACGCGCGCCACGCTGACACGTGCGCGCAGGACCGCGCATCTTGTTTACGAGCGGGTGCGCATCGAGGCCGACGGGGCGGTGCCGAGCACGCGCGCGGCGACCCAGGCCAGGCCGTCGGCGGTTTCGGCGGGGGTGCCTGAGGGCTGCATGACGTGGCTGAGCACGGTGCGCACGACGAGGTCCATGACCACGGTGAGCTGGCCGTCGTCGAGTGGCGGCGCGTAGCCGCGGACCCGGCCGCGCAGGACGGCTTTCGCTTCGGTGAGCAAGGTGCCGGCGCGGGTGGTCAGCAGTGGCAGGAATTCGTTGTCGGTGCCGTGTGTCGCGGAGGCGATGGCGCGCAGCAGGATGTTGTCGTCGGCCAGTTCGAGCACCGCGCGGACGGCGTCGTAGATCGCCTCGACCAGGTCGTCCGGATGCCGGTCGAACGCGGTGCTCACGACCGCGAGGAACCGGCGCAGCTCGTGCGAGATCATCGCCTCGGCGAGCGCGGTTTTCGAGCCGATCTCGTTGTAGACGGTCTGCCTGCTCACCCCGACCAGATCGGCCAAGCGCGCCATGGTGACCGCTGACCAGCCGGATTTCGCGGTGAGTTCGATGGCGGCGGTGATGATGGGCTGCCGGTACTGGCCGCCCGCGGGCACCGGAAGCACGCTCATGACCGTCATCTTATCTCCACCTTCCTCCCCTCCACCGCCCTCAACCGAGTGGCTACGCCACGCAGCGTTCTTTTGTTTCCAGCGCGAAGGCGACTGCCTCGGACCACGGCGCTCGCGCGGCGATCCGTTTGCGGTACTTCATGATGTCGCGCGGCCGGTCGACGGTGAACGCGCCGACGAGCCGGTCGCCGCGGCGGTACAGCGCGGTGAAGCCGTGCTCCGCCGGGACCGCGACGACGACCTCGTCCGCGCGCGGCGTTCCGACGAACTGAATGCGGTGCGAGTACCAATCGGACCAGAAGTACGGCACGGCGCTGAACACCCGGGCACTCGCTGGGTCCAGCGCGTGCCGCGCCGCGGCGGCACCCTGCTCGGCCGCGTTCGTCCAGTGTTCCAGCCGCATCAGTTCGCCGTCGAACAGCGCGTTCGCCACGTGTGCGACGTCTCCGGCCGCATAAACGCCGTGTGCGGCGGCGAGGGTGCCGTCGCAGATGACGCCGCCGTCGCGTTCGTGCAGCAGAAGTCCGCTGTCGCGCAGCCAGCCGGTGGCCGGGGCCGCGCCGATTCCGGCGACCACGAGGTCGGCTGGGAGGACTTCGCCGGTGGACAGCTGGACGCCGGTCACCGCACCGTCCTGCGACGTGAAGCCGGTGACCCTGGTGCCCAGCCGGAGATCGGTGCCTGCCGTGCGATGCAGATCCGCGCAGACCTCGCCGACTTCGGGGCCGATCGCGCGGACCAACGGCGTTTCCAGTGTTTCCACAATGGACACTGGCAGGCCGCGTTTGCGTGCGGCTGAAGCGACTTCCGATCCGATGAACCCGGCACCGATCACGACTGTCCTAGCACCACTGTCCAATGCGGACCGAATGGCCGCGGCGTCGTCCGCGGTGCGCAGCGAGTGAATGCCGGAGATCTCGTCGGTGCCGGGGAGAACGCGGGCGGCGGCTCCGGTGGCGATGACAGTCGCGTCGTACGGGACGGTCGTGTCGCCGGTGCGGATCTCCCTGGCGATCGGGTCGAGTCCGGTCGCGGGAGTGCCCAGCCGGAGTTCGACGCGGAGCTCGCGCAGGTCGTCCGCGCTGAGAAACGGCTCCACCGCAGCCGGTCCGTCCGCCGCGAGGAAGGCCTTCGACAGCGGCGGCCGGTCGTACGGCAGACGGTCCTCCGCGCCGATCAGCACGATCTTCCCGTCGTATCCGATCCGCCGCGCCGATTCGACCGCTCGCAGTCCCGCCAGCGACGCGCCCACCACCGCGAGCGTCATGACACCAGTTTCAGCGCTAGCACCGGGCAGGCGTCGACCGCCGCGGCGAGATCGGTCCGGTGCTCCTCGCTGGGGTTGCCGTCGAGCACCACGACCGTGCCCTCGTCGCCCACCTCGAAGAAGTCCGGGGCCATCGCTTCGCACATGCCCAGGCCGTCACACTTGTTCAAATCCGCTTCGATCCGCATCAGACACTCATCCTTCCGGGAGCAACGAAGTCGACCTTTTCCCTTACGCCGCAGTCGGGACAGCACCAACTGTCCGGAATGGATGACCACGGCGTACCGGCCGGGAAGCCTTCACGCGGGTCGCCGCGCTGCTCGTCGTACACGTATCCGCAACCGGGGCACATCCCGCCTTCGCTGGCGTCGCCGCGCACGTCTTCCGGCACGGAAACCGCCTCGTGAGCCGAAGAGCCATACCGGGCAAGGATTTTCTCCCGCTTCGACGGCTGGATGTTCGCCCGGCTGATGTCGCCGTCGAAGTGGTTGAGCACCCGCTGGTCCATCACTCGCCGCCACAGCGGCGGGAACAGCGCGAGCACGATCATCCCGGCGTACCCGGTCGGCAGCACCGGAGATTCGGCGAAGTCGCGCAGGGTCTGGTAGCGGCGCGTCGGGTTGGCGTGGTGATCGCTGTGCCGCTGCAGGTGGTACAGCAGGACGTTGGTCGCGATGTTGTTGGAATTCCAGCTGTGGCTGGGATCCACGCGCTCGTAGCGACGGCGCTCCGGCGGCCCGACCTTCTGCCGCAGCATCCCGTAGTGCTCCATGTAGTTCACGACTTCCAGCAGCGAGAACCCGATCACCGCCTGGATCACCAGGTACGGCAGGATCCCGACACCGAGCCAGGCCACCATCGCCACCCACAGCACCGCGGACATCAGCCACGCGTTGAGCACGTCATTGCCGATCCGGAACGGATGCTTGTCGCGACGGGCGTAACGCTTGCGCTCCAGTCCCCACGCGGATTTCAGCGAGCCGAACACCGTACGCGGCCAGAACCGGTAGAAGCTCTCGCCAACACGGCTCGACGCCGGGTCCTCCGGAGTCGCGACGCGCACGTGGTGGCCGCGGTTGTGCTCGATGTAGAAGTGCCCGTAGAAGCTTTGCGCCAGCGCGATCTTCGACAGCCAGCGCTCGTGGCTTTCCTTCTTGTGGCCCAGTTCGTGCGCGGTGTTGATGCCGATCCCGCCGATGCAGCCGATCGAGATCGCCAGCCCGATCTTGTCCGCGACGGACAGTTCGCCGCGGGCGATGAGCCAGAACGCGAAGACGAACCCGACGTACTGGATCGGCAGGAACAGGTAGGTGATCCAGCGGTAGTAGCGGTCCTGTTCGAGCCGTTCGATCACGTCGTCCGGCGGATTGCTCCGGTCGAGGCCCGCGACCAGGTCGATCGCGGGCACGATCGCCAGGATCACGATCGGCCCGATCCAGAACCAGACGCCCCAGCCGGTCGCGGCGTGCAGGCCGATCGCGAGGAACGCGAGCGACGGCACGACCAGCCCGATCAGCCACAGGTACCGCTTCTTGTCGGTCCAGCGTTCGGTCGACCCCAGCGGCACCGTGCCGGTCATCTCGCTCATCGCGCCCTCCTCCGTTGGCTGGCTTTACACGAAGGTAAGTCATGTACACCTTGATTGACAAGAGGGTATGAAATGTAAAGCCACCACGGCCGGGTGAATCCGCGGACGGGGCCTCGTCCGAGGGTCAGTCGGGGACGCGGGCGTGCCGCAGCACCTCGACCACGGGATCCAGCCGCGTGTCGGCGGTGCGCCGGATCAGGAACGTGGTGAGCGTGGCGACGAGATCGTCGATCGGCAGGACCGCGCACTCGTTCGGATCCAGGGCCAGCGCGGTCGCGGATTCGACCGGCGCGAGGGTGAAGCTTTTGGTGCTGCGCAGGAAGATCAGCAACCCGCTGACGTCGGAGAACTGCGCTTCCGGATCGACCAGCACGCCCTTGGCGGCGAGCTGCTCCGCGCGCCGGGAGCCGAGATCCCAGTGCCGCGGGCCTTGCAGATACTGGAATCCGCGCAGGTCAGCGAGGGTGAGCGAGGTCCGGTCAGGAAACCGCGAGGCGTCCACGACGGCCCCGAGCGGTTCGCGGTAAAGGACGATGGTCGACAGCCGGTCGTCGGAAGTGCCCAGGTGCGACACGGCGAGGTCGAGCGAATTGCTGAGCAGCGCCGATTCCATCCCGAGCGAGGGCATCTGCCGCAGGGTGAACCGGTAGGAGCCGTCGAGCGCGCGGATCGATTCGCTGAGCTGGCGGCGGTGCGCGGGGTTGAGCACGTCGGGGATGGCGAGCCGGACGTCGGCGCGCTGGTCGCGGGTGCGCATCCGGACCGGAATGGCGTCGAAACCCGAAACGACCGATTCGGCGAGCGGCAGCAGCGCTTCGCCGGCCTCGGACAGCCGGGTGTGGTGGGTGGAACGGTCGAACAGCGGTTCCCCCAGTTCGCGTTCGAGGTCGCGAATGCGCTGGCTGAGCGGCGGAACGGACATGTTCAGCGCCCGCGCCGCACGGGTGAAGTTCAGCTCGCGCGCGACCGCGAGGAAGTACCGCAGGTGGTGAATCTCCACGCTGAGCAGCGTACCCACGGTGTTATCACGGTGGTCATACCGATCTGATGCACTCGGTCATTCCCTTCTGGTGAGCAAGCGCTTAGCGTCTGTGGTGAAGCAAAGATCGTCAACGGGAGGACCGCGAAGATGGATGCCACCGGACCGCTTTCCGGGGTTAAGGTGCTCGACCTGTCGTCCGCGGTGATGGGCCCGTACGCCACGCAGATCCTCGGCGACTTCGGCGCCGACGTGATCCGGGTCGAACCGCTGCGCGACGTCGCCCGGCACTCGCCGGCCAACACCGGCCGCACGCCCGGGATGGCCCCGCTGTACATGCAGGTCAACCAGAACAAACGCAGTATCGAACTCGACCTCAAGGACCCCGCCGGCCGCGAAGACCTCTTCGCCCTGCTCGCCGACGCCGACGTCCTCGTCACCAACATGCGCGCAGCCGCGCTCGACCGGCTCGGCCTCGGCTACGAGCAGCTGCGCGAACGCTTCCCTCGCCTGGTCTACGCGCACGCGCAGGGTTTCGCGCCCGGCTCGTCGCGCGCCAACCGGCCCGCCTACGACGAGGTCATCCAGGCCACGTCCGGCCTGGTCAGCTTGCAGGACCGGGCGGGCGGCACACTGCAGTTCGTCCCGACCTTCATCGCCGACAAGACCGCCGCGCTTTACCTGCTCAACGGCGTGCTCGCCGCGCTCTTCGACCAGCAGCGCACCGGCAAGGGCCAGCAGGTCGAACTCGCGATGGCCGACGCGATGATCGCGGTCAACCTGGTCGAGCACCTGGCGGGCGACGTCTTCGTCCCAGCCGCCGGTGACGTCGGCAACCCGCTTTCGCTCAGCGACACGCACGCGGCCATGCGCACGGCCGACGGCGGCGCGATCGCCGCGGTGCCCTACACCAACGACGCCGTGCGGACGCTGCTGATCGGCGCCGGCCTCGAGGACGCCGCGGCCGATCCGGCCTGGGACTCCCCGGTGATCGACCGGGAGATTTTCACCGCGGGAGTGGAGAAGGTGCTGGCCAACTCCGCCAGCCGCACCACCGCGGAGTGGGAGGAGTACCTGACCGCCCACGACGTTCCGTACGCGGTCGTCGTCGACATCGCCGACCTGCCGACCGACCCGTACGTTCAGGAAGTCGGGCTGATCACCGAGCGGGAACACCCGACCGAGGGCACGATCCGCGTCGTGGAGAGCCCGCTGCATTTCTCGCGGACCCCGGCCGGGTTCCGCAGGCACGCCGAACGCGCCGGAGCGAGCACCGCCGAAGTCGTCGGAGCCGTACGCACCACTGAAGGGGTTTGATCGATGGATCTCGAACTGTCTAAAGAGGACCTCGCGTTCCGGGACGGATTGCGGGAGGTGTTCCTCGGCGCGATTCCAGAGGTTATCCGCAAGCGCAGCGCGCTCGGCCTGATCACGCGCGACGACATCGTCACGAGCCAGCGGATCCTGAACGAGCACGGTCTGGCCGTCCCGCACTGGCCGGTCAAGTGGGGCGGTCGCGATTGGACTCCGACGCAATCCCACATTTACGCCTCCGAACTCCAGCGCAACGCGGTGCCGCAGCCGCTCGCCTTCAACGCGAGCATGGTCGGCCCGATCATCGCCGAGTTCGGGAGCGAGGAGCAGAAGCAGAAGTTCCTCCCGGCCACCGCGAATCTCGACATCTGGTGGTCGCAGGGCTTCTCCGAGCCGGAGGCCGGTTCCGACCTCGCCGGGCTGCGCACCACCGCGAAGCGCGACGGCGACCACTACGTCCTCAATGGACAGAAGACCTGGACCACGCTCGGCCAGTACGGCGACTGGATGTTCGTGCTCGCGCGGACCAACCCGGACGCGCCGCGCAAGCAGCAGGGCCTGTCCTTCCTGCTGCTCGACCTGAACACGCCGGGCATCGAGCGCCGTCCGATCAAGCTGGTCGACGGGTCCGCCGAGGTCAACGAGTTCTTCTTCGACAACGTGGTGATCCCGGCGGAGAACCTCGTCGGCGAGGAGAACAAGGGCTGGACGTACGCGAAGTTCCTGCTCGGCAACGAGCGCAACGGCATTGCCCAGGTCGGCACCGGTCAGCGGATCTTCGCCGACCTCGCCGCCGCGGCCGCCGATCTGCCCACCGAGGACGGTCCGCTCGCCGGCGACGCGGAATTCCGCGCCGCCATGCACACCGCGAAGACCACGCTGCTCGCGCTGGAGGCGACCCAGATGCGGGTCACCGCCGCCTCGGAAAACGGCCAGCCGAGCCCGGTGTCGTCGCTGCTCAAGATGGAGGGCACGCAGGCCCTTCAGGCGCTGACGAAGCTGCGCATGCGCGCGGCCGGGTCCGACGGCATGCTGCTGGACACCGAATCGCCGGTGCGCGCCGACGAGGCCGCGGTCGTGGCCGCGGCGCAGTACCTGAACCAGCGGAAACTGTCGATTTTCGGCGGCTCCAACGAAATCCAGCGCGGCGTCATCGCGAAGACGATCCTCGGTCTGTAAGGGACGGCGACTCATGAACCTCGAATTCAACGAAGACCAGAAGCTGCTGTTCGAGACCGTCGACACGGCGGTCGGCCGCGGCTACCCGGCAGGCGGCCGCGCGGCCGCGACGAGCAGCGAGCTCGGCTGGAACGACCAGGTCTGGAGCACCCTCGGCGAGCTGGGTCTCGCCGGTCTCCCGATCTCCGCGGACCACGACGGCGCGGGCGCGGGCCCGGTCGAGGTCTACGCGACGCTGGAGGCGATGGGCAAGCACGCGGCGGCCGAACCGCTGCTCGACGGCGTGTTCCTGCCGTCGTGGATCATCGCCGAACTGGGCACCGACGACCAGGTCAAGGAGCTGCTGCCGCTGCTCGCCAGTGGCGGCACGACGATCGCGGTCGCGCACGCCGAACCGGGACGTCCGTGGGGCGTCGCGCCGTCGGTGTCGGCGGCCGGTTCCGCGCTTTCCGGCACGAAGTCGCCGGTGCGCAACGCCGATCAAGCCGACAAGTTCCTGGTCACCGCGGTCGACGAGAACGGCCGCACCGGGGTGTACCTGGTCGAGGCGACCGCTGAAGGCATCACTCGCGTGGACGGCCGGGCCGCGGACTGGGGTCACACGTCGCAGGTCGAATTCGCTGGTACGCCTGCGGTTCTCCTCGGCACCTCGGAAGCTGACGTATCGGCCGCGTTGCGTCGCGCGTTCTCGCGGGTGCGAGTCGCGGTGACCGGCGAGGCGATCGGCCTGATGGAGACCGGGCTCGCGATGACCGTCGAGTACCTCAAGACCCGCAAGCAGTTCGGCGTTCCGCTGGCGGCGTTCCAGGCGCTCGTGCACCGTGCCGCCGACCTGTACGCGAAGGTCGAGCTGGCCCGTTCGCTGGCGCTGTGGGCCACCGCGACGGTCGAGGCGTACGACAACGGCGCCTCCACTGTGGACCTTGATGCCGCGGCTGACGACGCGTTCGTGTTCGTGTGCGACGCGGCGACCGCGACCGCCGAGGAGATCGTCCAGCTGCACGGCGGCATCGGAATGACTTACGAATCAGAGGTCGCGCACCACGCGGCGCGCCTCATCGCCATCACGGAGAGTTACGGCGGAGTGAGCGCGGCCCGCCGCCGCGCGCTAGCGTCGGACGCGTTGCTGACGCCGCCGAGCGCGCTGCTCAACAACGCGGACGCGGTCACCGCCTGAGAAAGGAGCGCGCCATGCCGGTCGTCGCGATCGTCGGCGCAGGGGTCATCGGAGTGTCGTGGGCTCGGCTGTTCGCCGAGGCCGGCTGGACGGTGCGGGTCACTGATCCACGCCCGGACCTGCGGGAAATCGTCTCTCGCGACCTCGCCGGGCTGCCCGCTACGGCAGTCGCGGACCTCGCGGAAGCCGCCGAAGGCGCCGACTTCGTCCAGGAGTCGGGCCCGGAGCGGATCGAGCTGAAGCGGGAAATGTTCGCGACGCTCGCCGCCGCCACGCGTGACGACGTGGTACTGGCGTCCTCCTCGTCGTCGCTGTTGCCCTCGGTGATCGCCGAGGGCAACGCGGCGGCCTCGCGGATCGTCATCGGGCATCCCTTCAACCCGCCGGAGCTGATGCCGCTGGTCGAGGTGGTGCCCGGGGTCTCGACCTCTTCGGAGACCGTGGCAAAGGCCGTCGAGGTCTATCGCGGGCTGGGCAAGAAGCCGATCACGCTGAAGAAGGAAGTGCCCGGCTTCGTCGGGAACCGGCTGCAGAAGGTCTTCAACGACCAGGCGATGTACCTCGTGCAGCAGAGCGTGATTTCCGCGGGCGACCTGGACGAGCTGGTCAAGGCGTCGCTCGGGCCGCGGTGGGCGACCATCGGGCCGTTCGAGAGCATGCACCTCGGCGGCGGCCCGGACGGGATCCGGCACCTGGTGACTCACGTCGGCTCGCAGATGAAGTTCGAGATCGGCCGTCCGGACCGGGAACACCTCGATGCGGTGATCGACGAGGTCGAGCAGACCTACGGGGCCGCGGACACCTACGCCGAGCGGGTCGAAGCGCGCGACAGCCGGACCCGCGCGCTGCTGGACGCGCTGGAGAAGGAATGAGCCTCACCGAGCAACTCGAGGCCTCGCTCGCCAACCCTGCGACCACTGACGAATACGATCTGCACCAGCCGCTCGCCGACTTGCTGGGTTCGGTCGGCCTGCAAGAATCCGACGCTGGTGGCCAGATTGAGTTCACCGGGGCTGACCCGGTGCTGCCGGGCGCGCTGCGGCTGGCCGGGGCGACGTCCATCGCGCTGGCGGCGAAATCCGTTGCGGTGGCTAAAATCTGGCAGCTGCGCGGCGGACGCGGGCAGGACATTTCGATGGACCTGCGGACCGCGCCGCACCGGCTGTGCCCGTTCTACGACAAGAAATGGGAACTGCTCGACGGCTACCCGCAGGGCGATCCGGCGCGCGTCGATCCCGCCTTTGGCACTGACCGCTTCTACGCCACCGCGGACGGCCGCTGGGTGCACCCGATCAGCCCGTATCCGAAGCTGCGCAACGACGCCGCCGCGCTCCTCGGCGTTCCTGAGCGGGATGCCGTGGTGCGGCAAGCGATCGCGCAGTGGAACTCGTTCGAGCTGGAGGACGCCGCGGAGGCCGCCGGTGTCATCATGCCGGTGGTGCGGACGACCGAAGAGCTGATGGCGACCGAGCAGTACCAATCGGTGCTCTCGACGATGCCGCCGGTGATCGTCGAGCGGATCGGCGATAGCCCGCCGGAGCCATTGCACCCCAACCCTTCCACGCCGCTCGAAGGAATCCGCGCACTCGGCCGGGCGCACATCATCGCGGGTGCCGGCTGTGGCCGGGCTTTGGCATTGCACGGCGCGGACGTGCTGAACGTGTGGGACCCGGGCGAATACGAACTGCCGCTGCTGTACGCGACGTCCAATGTGGGCGTTCGCTCCACCCGGCTCGATTTCCGCCGCCCGGCCGATCAAGAGCGAATGCACTGGCTGCTCGCCGGCGCGGACATCTTCTACGCCAACCGCCGCCCCGGATACCTTGCGCGGCACGGACTCGACGCGGAAACCGCCGCCGAGATCCGGCCCGGAATCATCCACGCCGAGGTGACGCTCAACGGCGGCAACGGCCCGTGGTCCGGACGGGTCGGCTTCGACCAGACGGCCGGCTGCCTGTCCGGAGTCATGCTGCTGGAAGGCGAGGGCGGAGTTCCGTCGCTGCCGGCCGTGCCAGTGGTGAATGACTACATCACGTCATGGTTCCTGCAACTGGGAATCCTGCGCGCACTCATGCTTCGCGCCGAGTGGGGCGGTTCTTATCGGGTGCAGGTTTCGCTCACGCGCGTCGCCTTGTGGTTGCTGAGCCTGGGAATCTTCGACAAGGGCTACGCCGCGGAGGTCGCCGGTGTCGCACCAGGGCACGAATACTTCGATCCCGAGACATTCACCGCGGACACCTCGCTCGGTCGCTACCGCGGCGTCACCGAACAAATCCGGATGTCCGAGACTCCGGGCTATTACACAAATCCGTTGATCCCGAGGGGATCGCACCGTCCAGAGTGGAGGTGACATGTTCAGCGAGCTAGTAGTGCTGGGCATTCGCACCGGGACGATTTACCGCGTCGGACTTCCCGACGGGCAGGTTACCCCGCTGTACAAAGACGCCGGCGTCTCACCGGATGGCGTTGTCGTCGCCGATGGCACTGTTTACTGGACCACCATGGGCATGCCTTCGCGCGACCCGTCGGTGCCGGGTGAGGCCGGCCTCGACTACTCGGCGCGAAACGGCGGTCTGCACGCGGTTTCCTTCGACGGCACCGGCGCACGCGATGTCGTCCCGAATGGAACTCTGACCACCGGGAAACAATTGGCGTACAACGGTTCTCTGTATTGGGGCGACCGGGAAGGCTATCGGATCACCCGGGTCAATCCGGATGGCACGGGGCTCACGGACCTGATCGTGAACGAGCCGGACGACAGCGGGATGCAGGAATGTGTCGGCGTCACTGTCGACGCTACGCAGCTCTACTGGACGCAGAAGGGCCCGGCGAAGGGCGGCGTCGGCCGGATTTTCCGTGCTGGACTGGAGATTCCGTCGGGGGAGACCGCACGCGACCGGTCCGACATCGAGACCCTGTGGGATCACCTGCCGGAACCGATCGACCTGGAGATCCACGGCGGATACCTGTACTGGACCGACCGCGGCGCGGCCCCGAAGGGCAACACGCTGAACCGAGCACCGATTCCCGCCCCGGGGGAGAAAGGCGCCGAGCCCGAGATCCTGGCGAGCGGCTTCACCGAGGCGATCGGCCTGGCGGTGGACGACGAGGTCGCTTACGTGTCCGACCTCGGCGGCCGGATCACCGCGGTGCCACTGGACGGCGGCGCATCGCGGGTGGTGATCGATATGGGCGAGTTGTTGTCCGGGATCGCCGGGATTCGGCGTTAACGCACCGCGATACCGCGCAAAATCATCTCCAGCATGTGCAGCAAGTGCGCCTGGAGATCAAACGGCGCCGCCTCGCTCTCGATCCATGAGCTGAGCGTTCCGAAATATGCCGTCGCCAGCAGCAGTCCCGCTTGTGCCGGATCGATATCCGGCCGGATTTCCCCCGTCTCCTGCGCCCGCGCGACGAACGCGCCGAATTGACGTGCCAGTTCCGGATTGCCGAACACGTTGGTGGAGTGGATCGCCGCGCCCATGCAGGCGACGGTTTCCGCTCGGGAGTCGAGGCTGTTGCGCGCCAGTTCGATCAGATACCGGCTGAGCACCTCGCGCAGCGGCCGGTCTTCCAGGTTCTCGGCGCGCACCGCGGTCATCGCGCGTTCGCGGCGGCGCAGGCTCCACTCGTCGAGGAACGCCGTCTTGCGCTGGAAGTGGTTGAACACGGTGGCGCGCGCGGTGTCGGCGCGCTCGGCGATGTCCTCCATCGTCGTGTTCTCGTAGCCGCGTTCCGCGAACAGCTCCACGGCCGCCTGGAACAGCCGGTCGCGGCGTTCGTGTCGCTGCCTGGTCCGCCGATCGCTCGTCGCTTCTGCCGTCATGCCTCGCAGTCAACCATCATTTCCGCGCGGCGCCTGCTGAATGGCGCCCTTGACGATACTTACGTCGCGGCATAAATTGGACGCAGGTCCAAACTTATACTCCAGTTCAAGGAGGCGGCGATGCGGCTGGTCACCTACGAATCCGCGGGCGCGGCCAGGCTCGGTGTGCTGCATGGCGACGTCGTGGTGGATCCGGCGCGGGTCTTGCGGGCGGCGAAGGCCGGAGCCGAAGCCGCGACCGAGATGGTCGCCTTCTTCGAGGGCGGGGCGGAGGCGCGCGGAAGGGCTGAGCAGGCGCTTCAGCTCGCCGACGCAGCGACCGAAAAGGGCGAGGTCTTGGTCGACGAAGGTCGTCCAGCAGTCCTTCCGCGAGAGGAAGTCCGCCTGCTCGCGCCGGTGCCGAGGCCACGCCGGATCCGCGACTATCTGACCTATACGCAGCACGCCCAGGGCTCTGGCCTCGACGTTCCGCCTGCCTTCGCGGCGATGCCGATCTGCTACCAGGGCAACGTCGAGACGGTGATCGGGCCCGACGAGCCGTTGCTGTGGCCGTCCTACACCGCGCAGCTCGACTTCGAACTCGAACTGGGGTTCTTCACCTCCGGCGGCGGCCGGAACCTCACGCCAGCCGAGGCGGCCGGACGCATTGCCGGGGTCACGATCTTCAACGACGTCAGCGCCCGCGACATCCAGATGTTCGAGATGAGCATGACCATCGGTCCGTCCAAAGGAAAACACTTCTGCACCGCGATGGGGCCGTGCGTGCTCACCATGGACGAGGTCGACGAATGGGCGGTGCGGATGACGGCCGCGGTCAACGGTGAGGTCTGGGCATCGGGGTCCACAAAGGACCGCCAGTTCTCGTTCGCGGAAGTGCTCGCGTGGGCGTCGCTGGACGAAGACGTTTATCCCGGCGAGTTTTTCGGGCTCGGCACCGTGGGCGGCGGATGCGGGCTGGAACTGGACCGCTGGATCCAGCCGGGCGACGTGGTGGAACTCGCCGCATCTGGCGTCGGTGCGCTGCGAAACCCGGTGGGGCAACGGCAGATCGCGCCGGACGGTGCGGGAGTGGCTTCGTATCAGGGTGCACCTGAAGTGCACGTCCACTAGGAGGCAGGCATGCCCAACGATATTCCCTACACCAAAGGACATCACCGGCTCACCGAGCACTGTTCGGCCTGGCTGGTCCCGGACGGAACCTGGGGCTGGAGCAACGCCGGACTGATCGCCGGCACCGGAGAATCCCTCCTGGTCGACACGCTTTTCGACGTGCCGATGACCCGCGAGCTGCTCGACGGGCTTCGCGAAACCACAGTGGACAGTCCTATCAAGACAGTCGTGAACACGCACGCGAACGGAGACCACTGGTTCGGCAACGAACTGGTCGCCGACGCCTCCATCATCGCGTCCGAAGCCACGGCGGAAGAGATGCGCACCAACGGCCCCGACCTCATGCGCGGCCTGGTGGGTCAGGAAGGCCCGCTGGGCCGCTTCGCCCAGCACATCCTCCATCCGTTCGACTTCGACTCCATCACCGCGACCCCGGCGACCCGGACGTTCGCCGAGCAGCTGAAGCTCGACATCGGCGGCGTCGCGGTGGAAATCCGCTGCCTCGGCCCCGCACACACCGAGGGCGACAGCGTTGTGCTGGTCCCCGACGAGGGCGTGCTCTACGCGGGAGACCTGCTGTTCATCGGCGGCACCCCGATCACCTGGGCGGGACCGGTGACGAACTGGATCGCCGCCTGCGACGCGATGCTCAAGATGGACCCCGAGTTCGTCGTCCCCGGCCACGGCCCGGTCACCGACGCCGACGGCATCCGTTCGGTCCGCGATTACCTGCAGTGGGTGCAGGCCGAGGCCGCCGACCGGCACCGCCGGGGGATGACCTCGGAGGAGGCGATGCGGGACATCTCGCTGGGCCGGTTCGCGGACCTCGACGAACGGGGCCGCCTCGCGCAGAACGTGCTCGCGGTGTACTACGAACTCGACCCGGAGATGGAGCGCGTGGACACCCGCGAGGTGTTCCGCCGCATCGCGGAACTGGAAGGGTTCGCGTGAGCCGCTAGCCCGCCACGGTCAGGATCCCGAGCGCCAGCAGCACGAGCACTTTCACGGTTTCCGCGGCGAGGTAAACGAAATGCGCGCGGGAGCGCGGCAGCTCCACGCCTTCCGGGGCGGCGAGGACGCGGTCCGTCCGCCGGTTCAACGCCGGACGGACCGCCCCCAGTTGCCCGATCAGCACCACTGCCGCCACCGCCGCCAGCACCGTCACGGCGGTACCCGGCTGCCCGGCCATCACCGTGACCACGACCGCCGCCGCGAGCAGCACCTCGGCGATGTTCAAGGCGCGGAACACGATCCGGCCGATGCCGAGGCCGATCGGGATGGTGACCCCCGGCGCGCGGAACTTCAGCGGGGCTTCCAGGAACGAGATGGCGAGCACCATCCCGAACCAGACGAACGTGAAGGCGCCAATCAGAGCAATCGCATGCACAGCGCGGAAAACCTCGATTCCGGTGTTCGGCCCGCCGCTGCCAGGCTACTCCCGCCGCCAGGTCACCGGCAGCCGCACCGGACCGTAGATCGACGCGTCGTGCGGCAGGTCCACCTCGGCGAACGGCACCGCGAGCCGCAGGTCCGGGAACCGCGCGAACAGCCGGAACAACGCGATCCGCATCTCGACCCGCGCCAGCTGCTGCCCGAGACATTGGTGCACACCGTGGCCGAAGCCGAGCTGCCCGGTCGCCTTGCGCGTGACGTCAAGGCGGTCCGGGTCCGGGAACTTCTCCGGATCCCGGTTGGCGACCGGAAGCGACATGACGATCGGATCGCCCGCCTTGATCGTCACACCGCCGAGTTCGACGTCTTCGAGCGCGGTGCGGATCGGCCCGATGTGGATCACGCTGAGGTAGCGCATCAGTTCCTCGACCGTGCCCGCGGTGAGCTCCGGATCGGCCTTGAACTTCGCCAGCTGCTCCGGGTTCTCCAGCAGCGCCAGCGTGCCGAGCGCGATCATGTTGCGGGTCGTCTCGAATCCGGCGACCAGCAGCATCATGCCGATGTTGGCGAGTTCCTCGTCGGTCAGCTCCCCGCCGCGGACCAGGTCGGACAGCAGGTCGTCGCCCGGGTTCGCGCGCTTCTCCTCGATCTGCTCGGCGATGAACGCGACGACGCCCTGGGTCGCGTCGATCCGCTCGGCGATCGGCACGTCCTTCGAGAACATCGTGGTGGTGTAGCCGTCGAACTCGGCACGGCGTTCGTACGGCGCGCCGAGCAACTCGCAGATCACCAGCGACGGCACCGGCCGCGCAAACGCTTCCACCAGGTCGACCGGACCGTCCGCGGCGGCCATCGCGTCGAGGTGGGCATCGACGATCTCGGCGACGCGGTCCTCCAGCGTGCGCATCCGGTGCACGGTGAACGCCCCGGTGAGCAGCTTGCGGTAGCGGTGGTGGTCCGGGTCGTCCATCCCGGTGAACACCCCCGGGTCGGCGGGCTTCGGCGGCGGCAGCGGGCCGAAATCGAACGGAATCTTCGCCAGTTCCGCGCGTGCGGACATCCGTTTGTCCGCGAGCACCGCCCGTACTTCGTGGTACCCGGTGACGAACCAGCCTTGGGTGCCGTCCGGATACGTCAGCGGCTCGACCGGAGCTTGTGTGCGCTGGGCCGGCACCGGATCGAACGGACACGCGCCCCTTGCGAGCGGCAGTCCTGCCTGACGGGTCATCGTCGCTCCTTCCCCTCTGAATAGTTCAGAAGGTACACAGCTTTCATAAAGTTGTGAAGACAATGTTGGAGCTGAACGGCGAGTGGATGGGGAATCACCGGCCTGGCCTAGTGCTAGCACTGCTAGACAATCGAGCGGCAGCAGTGCTAGCGTCGAACCAGTATCTAGCAGCGCTAGATTCAGTCGACAGCAAGGAGAAGTGCCGGAATGGCCAAGTTGCAGAGCCTCGACCCGCACGCGCCGATGTTCGCTCAGTTCAAGGAGAAGACCGGGCAGATCGTCCTCGCCAACACCTTCGTCGTCCCGAAGGAGCGGACTGCCGAGTTCCTGGCGCTATTCCGGAAGCAGGCCGAGTTCATGAGGGCTCAGCCCGGATTCGTCTCGCTGCGGATGCACCAGGGAACGACGGGGAGTCAACTGCTGCTGAACGTCGCGGTCTGGGAATCGACCGAGGCGCTCGCCGCGGCGTTGAGCAACCCCGAATTCCAGCGGGTGGCGGCCGAGTTTCCCGACGACATCGTGTCGTACCCGCACATCTTCAAGGAGATCGCGGTCTAGTTCGCTTCCGCGGCGTCGAGCGCCGGAACGAGCGGGTCGAGCGTTCGCCGCAGCAGATCCGGCAGCGAGCCGGACACGACCACCAGGCCGTTGCCTGCCGGTTGCGTCCACTGCTCCAGTGCGACCCGGACTGCCGCGGCGACGGACGCGGCCAGCACGCGCGCGGTCCGCGGGTCGCCGACCCGGGCCGCGATCACCTCCTGCAGCGGGTCTTCGAGAGCGGCCGGAGCGTCGAGAAATGCCGTGCGCAGCCCGGGATCCGTGGTGATCAGCAGGAGGGCGTCGCGGCTCTGCCCGCCGGGATCCGTGTACTGCTCCGCGATCGCGTCGGGGATCGCCTCGGCCAGCCGGGTGTCCGGCGAGCGCTCGGCGACAGCGGCGGCGATCCGGTTCTCGCGGTCCGCGGTGACCGCCGCGACGATCGCTTCCTCGCGGCTGGAGAAGTAGTTGTTGTAAGTCCGCGGCGACACTCCGGCCGCTTCGGCGATGTCGTCGACGCGCACGTTCGCCGGCCCGTGTTCGATCGCCAGCCGCAGGGCTGCTTCGCGCAAGGCGACCCGAGTGGCCTGCTTCTTCCGTTCGCGCAATCCGGTCACCCGGTCAGTCTCGCAGGGTTCATGCGCCTACGCAAACTTGCGTGTACGCAAGTTTCGTGCGTAGGGTGGGCGGCGTCCCCGAACGAGAGGAAACCGCCATGCGCGGCAAGGGAATGACGTACGAGACCGGATTCGTCCGCAATGGACGGTCGTCGAGGGAGAGCTTCGAACCGGAGGTGGTGAAACGCGAACTGGCGATCATCCGCGACGACCTGCACTGCACCGCGGTGCACGTCGTCGGCGGCGATCCGGATCGGCTGGAGCAGGCCTCGCGGTGGGCCGCCGAACTGGGGCTGGAGGTGTGGGTCTCGCCGTATCCGCTGGAGCAGTCCCGCGACGAGATGCTCGCCCTTTTCGCCGACTGTGCCACCCGCGCGGAACGGTTGCGCGCCACCGGGGCGAAGGTCGTGTTCGTCACCGGCGTCGAGCTGAGCGTGATGAACGAAGGCTTCCTGCCGGGCAAGGACACCGCCGAACGCGTCAGCCTGCTGCTCGCCGAACCGGAGGGCCGCGCCGAACGGCTGGCCGAGGTGGGCAAACGGCTCGACCCGTTCCTCGACACCGCGGTCAAGATCGTGCGGGAACGGTTCCACGGCCCGGTCACCTACGCGTGCATCCAGTTCGAGCAGGTGGACTGGAGCCGGTTCGACTTCGTCACGGTGGAGCTCATCCGCTCCGCCGAGGTCGCCGACGTCTTCCAGCAAGGCGTGCGAACGCTGGTGGCGCAAGGGAAACCGGTCGCGATCACCGGCTTCGGCACGGCGACCTGGCGCGGATCCGGCGACGTCGCGCCGCGAAGCATGGAAATCGTCGAGTACGACAAGGACACCGGCGATCCGCTTCGCATCGACGGCGAGTACGAGCGGGACGAAGCCGGACAGGCCGCGTATCTGCGCGAGCTGCTGGAGATCTTCGACGCGGAGGGAGTGGACAGCGCGTTCGTGTTCCTGTTCGCGCTCTACAACTACCCCGGTGAGCTCGACCTCGCGAGCTTCGGGCTGGTGCGGATGCTGGAGGTCGGGTCGGGCACGGCGTACCCGGGGCTGAACTGGGAACCGAAGGAGGCGTTCGCGGCGGTCGCCGAGCATTACGCGAAACCTTGACTCAGCGGGGTCCGGGCGGGTGAGATCCGGACATGTCGACGAAGACGAGCGCACTGGGCAACCGGGTCATGGCCAAGGCGGCGGTACGGATCATGCCGCTGCTGATGCTGCTGTACTTCGTCAACTACCTGGACCGGGTCAACATCGGGTTCGCCGGTCCGAACGGGATGAACAAGGAACTCGGCCTCACCGCGACGGCGTTCGGGCTCGCGTCCGGGATCTTTTTCATCGGCTACCTGATCCTCGAGGTGCCGAGCAATCTCGCCCTGCACCGGTTCGGCGCGCGCCGCTGGATCGCGCGGATCATGATCACCTGGGGCGCGGTGGCCGTCGCGATGGCGTTCGTGCCGAATACCACGACGCTAGTGGTGCTGCGGTTCGTGCTCGGCGTTGCCGAAGCGGGGTTCTTCCCCGGCATCATTTTGTATCTGACGTACTGGTTCCCGGCGGCGCAGCGGGCGAAGGCGGTCGCGCTGTTCATGTGCGCGGTGCCGGTTTCGAGCGCGATCGGCTCGACCGTCTCCAGCCTGCTGATCAGCGGCGGGCACGGCATCTTCGGGCTGTCCGGCTGGCGGTTCATGTTCCTCGTCGAAGGCATTCCGGCGATCCTGCTGGCGGTCGTCACGTGGTTCTGCCTGAGCGACCGGCCGGAAACCGCGAAGTGGCTGTCGGCCGAGGAGCGCGACTGGCTCACCAGCGAACTCGACGCCGAACGCCGTGCCACGGAAGCCGAACACCACTGGCCGCTGCGGAAAGCGCTCACGCATCCGCGGATCCTGGGGCTGGCTTTCGTGTACTTCGCGGTGGTTTACGGCCTGTACGCGCTGGGCTTCTTCCTGCCGACGATCATCGCCGGGTTCGGCGAGGAGTTCGGCACGAAACTCACCGTGTTGCAGGCGGGTTTGGTGAACGCGATCCCGTACGTCGCGGGTGCGCTGGTGATGGTCCCGTGGGCGCGCCACGGCGACCGGACCGGGGAACGGACGTGGCACGTCGCGCTGCCGATGCTCGTCGGCGGCGCGGCGATCCCGGTCGCGCTGTACCTCGGAAACCCTTACGCCACCATGACCGCGGTCACCATCTGCGCGATGGGCGTGTGCGCGGCGCTGCCGACGTTCTGGGCACTGCCCTCGAACTTCCTGTCCGGCGCGGCGGCCGCGGGCGGGATTGCGTTGATCAACGCGCTGGGCAACCTGAGCGGGTTCGTCGCGCCGTACGTGACGGGCTGGCTGCGCGACTTGACCGGCACGCAGCGGACCGGTTTGTGGGTGGTCGGCGCGTGCATGGTCGCCGGAGCCGTGCTGGCAGTGGCGTTGGGGGCGAAGCCACGCGCGTCCCGCCGGTGATCAGCCGGCGCGGCGGACCCGGTCGGTCAGCACCTGTACTTCGGTCTCGAACAACGCGTCGGCGTCGAGGCCCATCGCGGTGAAGCCGCCGCCGATTTCGAGGCTGACAAAGCCATGCAGCCGCGACCACAACGCGACTGCCAGCTGATGGTTCTCGGTGTTCGCGCGCCGGGCGTCGAGCACTTCCTCGTTGTCATACGGCTTTCCGCCGGTGTCGGGGTCGTGCAACACCCCTAGCACCACGCCCATCAGCCCGCGGGCCGCGTCGGCGAGCGGTTTGGCGTGCGCGTCGTAGCCGGGGAACGGTGCCTTGAACAGCAATTCGTACCGGTGCGGCTCTTCGCGGGCCCAACCCCGGTAGGCGGCGGCCAGCAGCCGGATCCGCGCTTCCGCGTCCGGTGCGTCGGTGCCGAGAGCTTGCGCCATGGCCTCGCGGAGGTCGTTGTACGCGTCGATGACCAGGACGTTCAGCAGTTCGTCGCGGCTGGAGAAGTAGCGGTACAGCGCCGGGCCGGACACGCCGAGCTGCTTGGCGATGGCGTTGATGGAGATCGCCTGCGCGCCCCCCGCCGCGAGCTGGTCGAGTGCGGCGGATTTGACCTCCTCGCGCACCTGCTCGCGGAACCGTTCGCGCATCGGTTTGCGGGTGCCTGCTGCGGGCATCCCCACCTCCTTGACGACGCCCGACGGTAACATGGCCGATCGTTCGGAAGACCTTCTAACTGTTCATCCGGTCTTCGAAGGTCCGCTCGACCTCGTCGCGCTCGACAGCGGGACCAGGCACTTCGATCGGCCCCTCGGCCGCGAGGCCGTTGAGGAAGTGCGCGATCTGCCGTCTCGCCAGGTGAGTCCAGTCGAGAACGGACGCCTTCGGCTGCGTGAGCAGGGTGCTGAACGCGATGAGGTCGGTGGCGTTGACCGGACCGCGGATGCTGCCGTCCTCGCGGCCGGTCGCGAGGAAGAACTCGAGCCGTCGGTAAATCGACTTCCGGGCCGCTACCGCTTCCGGGGTGACCAGCGGAGGCGCGCCGTGCAGCGGAAGGACGAGCTGGTCGGCGATGTCCACGGTGCCTTCGAGGTAGCGGCGGACCTGCTCCAGGCCGGTGCTGTCGTCGTCGATCTGGTCGAGCAGGTTGTTGAGCAGGCCGTACGCGCGGTGCTCCAGCGCTTGGAGCAACGCGTCGCGGTCGGCGTAGCTGCGATAGAGCGTGCCGATCCCGAGACCGGCCTCGGCGGCGATGGTGGCCAGCGGGACATGCCGGCCTTCGCGAAGCATCGCCGCGGCAGCCGCGGACAGCAGCCGTTCACGGTTGGCCTCCGCGTCCTTGCGGACCTTGCGCGGGCGGGACATCGGTTCTCCTCGCGGTGCCTGGACACTGCCCGTCAGCTTAGGCTAGCTTGGATAAGCGGACGAAATAGTCCGGATCTTCTGTCAGGTTGTCTGCTTCCGGATTTCGTTGCCTTGCAGGGAGAATCGAAGACCGCTCTTCTTCGGTGCGATTGTGTCCACTGTGTACTCCGACCTCGCCGGCGAACGCTTCGGCCGGAGCGGGCGATCAGCCGTCCGGCTGGTTCGCGGAATTCGCCGATACCGCTGTATGCCCGGAAAATCGGTTGACCAGGATGGCAAAGTGGGGTCACGTGAGTGATGACGCGAACCACCTCCTCCGTGCTGCCAGTCTGGCGACCCCGATGGCGTTGCGAGTCGCGGTAACGCTCGGCTTGCCCGACCGGCTGCGCGCCCCTGGCACCGTCGACGATGTCGCCGCTGAACTGGATCTCTCGCCGATCGCGCTCGACGTCCTGCTCGGCCACCTGGTCACCCTCGGCGTGGTCGAGCGCACCGACGAGGGCTACCTGACGACCGCGTACGGCGCGAATCTCTGTCAGGACAAGGAAAACGGGGTAGCCAACCTCCTGCACCTGGACCGTGCCGCCGGTCGCGCCGAACTCGCTTTCGTCGAGTTGGCGCACAGCATCCGGACCGGCGAGGCGGCATACTCCCGTCGTTACGGCAAGGATTTCTGGGCCGATCTCGCCGAACAGCCGCATTTGCGGAAGTCCTTCGACCAGCAGATGACGAACCGGTTCCGCACGGAGATTCCGCAAGTGGTCGCCGGAATAGACTGGTCTTCTTTTGCCACGGTGGTCGACGTCGGCGGCGGTCGAGGAGATTTGCTCGCCGCGATCCTCGATGCCAATCCGAAATTGCGCGCCCACCTGATCGACCTCGAACCGACCGCGAGCGAGGCCCGCGCTGCCTTCGCTGCCCGCGGGCTCGCTGACCGGGTCGAGGTCCGCGGCGGCAGCTTCTTCGATCCACTTCCAGCTGGTGCGGATGCCTATGTCCTGGTGGACATCCTGCACAACTGGGACGACGAGAACGCTCGCCTCGTCCTGAAGCGGTGCGCGGAGGCGGCAGGACAGTCCGGCCGGATTCTCGCCATCGAAGCGGTCAGCGGAATTCACGCGCGCACCGAAATGGACTTGGTCATGCTGGTCCATTTCGGCGGCCGTGAACGACGGGTGGAAGAGTTCCGCACCCTCGCCGATTCGGCAGGTTTGGTCCTGGAATCGGCCATCCCGTTGACCGACCAGCGAGGTCTCCTGGAATTCCGCGTCGCCTAACGCGGCGACCGTCCGAGCAACGCGACCAGCCGATCCAACGGCGGCGCGTCCTCGGCGACCGGCACTGGCGGCGCGAACGGGCTTCGCTCCGGCGGAAGATCAGCGAGTTTCGCCGCACTGAACGCGATTTCCCGCTCCACCATGGCGTCGTCGAACTTCGCCTCCTGCCCAGTGGCGCGCGCGAGGTCCCAGCCGTGCACGAGTTCCTCGACGATCCGCAGCTGCACCGCGGCGATCCCCGGAACCGTCCCGGCTGGGACCTCGACAACCTGTTCCAGCACCCCCGGCTGCCGGAACGCCGCGAGCAGACCGGCAACGGCGTCCCGATAGGCCGCCACCGGGTCGTCGCCTAGCGCGTCGAAGGTACGAGGGTCCAGCGAGCCGCCCTCTTCGCCGCGCAGGACGGCGGTGAACAGCCGGTGCCCGAGGACCAGATGGTTCACCAGTTCGCGGACCGTCCACTCCGGGCACGGCGTCGGCGCGTCCCAGCGAGACACGCCCGCGACCAGCGCGCTGGTGGAATCGAGGACCGCGGCCAGATCGTCGACAGGGTTCATCGTTTCGCCTTTCTCAGGGGTCACCAGTACAGACACCGCCCGCCCCGGAAACGGAACGATGGCAGGATGCGAGAGTGGGCCAGGACATCCTCGATCGCGCACGCGCCGGAGACGCGCACGCCTTCCGCGAGCTGGTCGAGCCCTATCGGCACGAGCTGCAAGTGCACTGCTACCGCATCCTCGGTTCCCTCACCGACGCCGAAGATCTCCTGCAAGAGACCCTTCTCGCCGCCTGGCGCGGGCTGGACGGCTACGCCGGTCGCGCGTCCGTGCGCTCCTGGCTGTACCGGATCGCCACCAACCGCTGCCTCAACGCCCTCCGCGACGCCGGCCGTCGCGTCCCGGCCGAACCGTCGCCGCCGTTCACCCCGACCGAGCCCACGCGCCGTACCGAAGTGACCTGCCTGCAGCCCGCCCCGGACGACCCCGCCACGCAGTACAGCGCCAAGGAAACCTTCGAGTTGGCATTCGTCGGGGCCTTGCAGAAACTCCCGCCGCGCCAAGCCGCCGTCCTCGTGCTCCGGGACGTGCTCGACTACTCGACCGCCGAGGTCGCGGACCTGCTGGACACCAGCTCCACCGCGGTCAAAGGCGCCCTGCAACGTGCGCGAGCCCAGCTGCGGCAGACCGTCGAACCTGCTCCGCCAGCACCGCGCGAACGGGAGATCGCGCAACGGTTCGCGGACGCGTTCAGCGAGGGCGACGTCGAAGGAGTAGTCGCCCTCCTGACCGACGACGGCTGGCTCGCCATGCCGCCCGCTCCGCATGAGTACGTCGGCCGCGAAGCCGTCACCGCGTTCCTCACCAGGTTCGGGCAATGGCGCGGCACCCGACGGTTCCGGCTGCTCCCGACGCGTGCCAACACCCAGCCAGCCTTCGCCTGCTACCTCACGGAACCCGACGGAACGGTGGGTTATCCCGCCGGAATCCTCGTCCTCGCACCGTGGGGCGACCGAATCCGCACCGTCACGTGGTTCCTCGAACCCGAGTTGTTCCCGCGCTTCGGCCAGCCCGCGGAGGTGACGGTGTGCTGACCACCCTGGCGATCCAGAACTACCGCTCGCTGCGTGACCTGGTGCTGCCGCTTTCGCAGCTGACCGTGATCGTCGGCGCGAACGGCACCGGCAAGTCGAGCCTGTACCGCGCACTACGCCTGCTAGCCGACGCGGGCCGCAACGGCGCAGTCGCGGCCCTTGCCGGAGAAGGCGGCCTGCCGTCAACGCTGTGGGCGGGCCCGGAAAAGATCGGCCGCGCCGTCCGCGAGGGCCGGTCACCAGTGCAACCCTTGCAACGAACCACCGCGGTCGGCCTGCGACTCGGCTATTCCGGCGACGAATTCGGCTACGCCCTGGATTTCGGCCTGCCCGTGCCCAGCCGCGAGCCCTCTCCAACGGCTTTCAACCTGGACCCGGAATACAAACGCGAATGCGTCTGGCACGGCCCAGTACTGCGCCCGTCCGCGCTGCTGGCCGACCGCTCCGGTACGAGAGTCCGCATCCGCGACGAGTCCGGGGCCTGGGTCGAAAGCGGCCACTCGATCGCCCTCACCGACAGCATGCTGAGCGAATTCGCCGACCCTCGCCTCTGCCCGGAACTCCTGATCGTCCGAGACCGAGTCCGCGCGTGGCGGTTCTACGACCACTTCCGCACCGACGCCGACGCCCCAGGGAGGCAAAGCCGCATCGGCACCCGAACCTGGGCCCTGGACCACGACGGCGGCGACCTGGCCGCGGCCCTGCGCACCATCCAGGAATCCGCCGACGCCGACGCCCTGACCGCCGCAATCGACGACGCGTTCCCCGGCTCGTCGGTGGAAATAGCCACCACCGACGGCCGCTTCGACCTCCGGTTCCACCAACACGGTCTGCTCCGCCCCCTCAGCGCCGCCGAACTCTCCGACGGAACCCTGCGCTTCTTGCTGTGGGCCGCGGCTTTGCTCAGCCCGCGCCCGCCGGAGCTGCTGGTGCTGAACGAACCGGAAACGAGCCTGCACCCGGACCTGCTGCCAGCGCTGGCCGCGTTGATCACCGCTGCGGCGAAGAAAACGCAACTGCTGGTGGTGTCGCACTCCCAGCTGCTGGTGCGGTTTCTCGAGGACGCTTCGGTTTTGGAGCTGGAGAAGGACTTTGGTGCGACTGTGGTGGCTGGGCAGGGGAGGTTGGACCAACCGGCTTGGCATTGGCCGAAACGGTGAAACCTGGCGTGATGGCGAGAAAACGCTCGCCGGGGTCAGCCCGCAGCCGTCAACCCGCGTCCCGGCACCCGGCGAGCGCACCTTGATCAGCGAGGCCGAACTGGTCGACGCGCACGAGTCGGCTTTCCCGGCGTCCGGACCGGCCGGTACGGCTCCGGCACCGGCAACCGCAGGATCCGCCCGATCTTCCCCGGCCCCAGATGGTTCAAGTCCGCCACCGCCGCGGGTTCGTGCCGGGCACAACTGGCGAGCACGCCGAACAGGAACATGGTCACGATCAGCGACGTCCCGCCGTACGACACCAGCGGCAGCGTCACCCCGGTCACCGGGAGCGCGTTCACCACGTACCCGATGTTGACCGCCGCCTGCGCCACCAGCAACACGGTGATCGTCGCGGCGACGATGCGGATCCACGGGTCGAGGTTGCGCGTCGCGATCCGCAGGCCGACCAGCGCGAGCCCGCCGAACAGCAGCAGCACCACCGCGCAGCCGAGGAAGCCGAGTTCCTCGCCGATCAGCGCGAAAATGAAGTCGTTCTGCACGTTCGGCAGGTACTTCCACTTCGACGCGCCCTGGCCGAGCCCGACCCCGAACAACCCGCCCTCGGCGAGCGCGTACTGCGCCTGCACCGCTTGGTACCCGGCACCGGAGGTGTCCGCGTCGGGGGAGAGGAACGACAGCACGCGTGCGAGCCGGTAGTCCGCGACCAGCGCGAGCACCACGAATCCGGCCACTCCGCCGGCCAGCAGCGCGCCGAAGAGGCGTCCCGGCGCGCCGGAGAACCACAGCAGCGACAGCAGCACGATGCCGAGCGAGATCGTCCCGCTGAGGTTCGGCTGCGCCATGACCAGGGCGAACATCAGCAGCGCGACCGGCACGAGCGGCACCAGCAGGTGTCGCCAGTGGTGCAGCAGCCGGGCTTTCACCACGAGAATGTGCGCGCCCCACAGGGTCAACGCGACCTTCGCGACCTCGACCGGTTGCAGCGTCAGCGGTCCGAGCGCGAACCACCGCTGCGCGCCGTTCACCTTCGCGCCGAGCGGGGTGAGCACGAGCGCGAGCATCGCCAGTGTCACGAGCATCAGCATCGGCGAGAGGGACCTGATCCGCCGCAACGGAACCCGCAGCCCGGCCCACAGGGCGACCAGGCCGATGAGGACGAAAATGACGTGTTTCTGGAACGTGCTGTACACGCCGCCCGGCTGCGCCGAGGACGCCGACAGCACCATGATCACGCCGAGCAGCGTGAGCAGCCCGCACAGCGCGAGCACGAGGTGGAACGACGCCAGCGGCCGGGAGAGCCAGCCGACGATCGCGACCGGAACCCGGGTTCGTCTGTTCCGTGTCGTAGCCACTCGCGCACCGCCGTCCGCCGATTTTCGGCGCGGGGAATGAACGCGCCGGGCCGATTATGCCCTAACCGTCCTGATAGGACATTGAGGCGCGCGGGGTTTCCTCGCTGAAGTTATTTCACACAAGGGATTCCGCCGCCGCTCAACGCGGGCGGGGGAGCGGGAACGCTGCTGCTGTGCGTCATCGGGGTCACATACGCGGCCGGCGTCGGCACCGGAGCACCGCTCAGCAGTTGCGCGACCAGGGACTGAATTTGCCCGGTATTCACGAAGTTGACGTCTTCGCCGGACGGGCTCTTGCCGAAATGATCGACCGGAAGAGTCACGAAACTGACATTCCCGCCGGTCAGGCTGGATGCTTGCTTCGCGAGCGCGAGCAGGTCCAGCGAACTGTCGACCGCGGTGTTCTGCTTCGCGACGTCCATGATCCCTTGGAGTTTCGCCGGATTCGTGAAAGTCCCGCCCTGTTTGAGCTGATAGGCCAGCGAGGCGATGAACGCCTGTTGCCTGCGTTCACGGTCGAGGTCGGTGAAATTGAGCGAAGGATGCACGTTGTCGCGGCGCTGCCGGACGAATTCGACGGCCTGTTCGGCGCTGATCTCCTGCTGGCCCGCGCGGAAATTCGCGCCCGAGTAGCTGTCCTGGGTGTCCTCGTTGAGGCACACCGTGATCGGCTGGACGACCTGGGCGATCTCGAAGAACGCCACGAGGGTGACCTCGACGAAATGGTCGATCGGGACGTCGCCGAGGAATTTCCGCACGGTGTCGATTTCCGCCCGGCGGCCCGCGTCCCGGGCCTGCTGCTCGCGCTGGGACTTGTCGGTGACATTCTGCGAGACGAGCTGTTTGGCCTTTTCGTCGAACGCCAGCCCGTATGCCTGTTTGATCTTGCCCTTGCACACGTTGTCCGGACAGCCCGCCAGCGGAACGTAATCGTCGCGCGGAATCGAGATCGAGGTCGCCTTGCCGCCGTCGCCGGGGACGTGCAGCAGCATCAGCACATTGGCGTTGTAGCCGCCGTCCTGCTGGTCCCCGGCGTGCAGCGAGTTGTAGATGTCCTTCGGCAGCGGGTTGCCGTTCTCGTCGAGCCGTGAATCGAGGCCCATGATGAGGATGTTGGTGTCGCCGCCGCTGGAGGTCGACTGCCCGTCGAGCACGTCGGAAACCTGCAGCCCGGACACGACGCCGTGGTAGGCCGCCCAGCCGTACCCGGTCAGCGAGAGCGTCAACGCGGCCGCGAGGGCCAGCGCGACCCGGCCGGTGATCCGCCTTCGCCGGGCCGCGGCGCGGGCGGCGACGCCACGTGCCGCCGCACTGCGGGATGCGGCGGCACGTCTGTCGTGAGGGTCGGTCATCAGGCCTTCCGGTGCCGGGGCGTCATGGTTAACCACTGTTCTGCACACACGCTGTGTACACGCTGAGAACGAAGCTCACGCAGAGTTAACCCAGAGCCGGTAGACCGGGCTTCACGACGACGAGTGTCATCGTCCGCGCCTCCCGCCTCTCCGGGCTCTGGAGGTACTCAACGCCATCCGCCGGATAACTGTCAATCACTTGTACAAGTGTTTTAGTCATCAGTGTGGCTCAGGTCACTGCCGAGGTAATGTCGAGAACGCCGTCCCGGCTCCGTCCCCGCAGCACCTGGCCGACAGCGAGGCCGCAGACCGAGAAGGAGACCGTCATGGAACCGCAGGAAGTCGCCGAGGTCCTGAACCGCCCGTACAGCCGTGAGCTGCTCGCCCGTGACATCGCCCGGCTGGCCTACGTCGCGAAGGACGGCACGCCGCGCAGCGTCCCGATCGCGTTCAGCTGGAATGGTGCTGAGATCGTCCTGTGCACCACCAAGAACGCTCCGAAACTGCCGTCGCTGCGGGCGAACCCGATGGTCGCGCTGACCATCGACACCGAATCGCATCCGCCGAAGATCCTCCTCGTCCGCGGCCGCGTCGAGCTGGACTACGTCGACGGAATCCCGGATGAGTACCTCGAAATGAACGGCTCCTACGAGATGACGGCCGAGCAGCGGGTCGAATGGGAGGCCGAAATCCGCTCGCTGTACGTCGACGGCATGGTCCGCGTCGTGGTCACGCCGACCTGGGCGAAGCTCATCGACTTCGAAACCACGCTGCCTTCGGCGGTCGCGGAACTGGTGCAGCGCCGGGCCGAGGCGGAAGCTGTCCCGGCGGACGGTCGCTGATCCACTAGACTGCCTCGTCTTACACGCGAAGGCGGGGGCGCATGATTCTGGTGACGGGTGCGAGCGGCAACGTGGGATCGGCGCTGGTCAAGCAGTTGCGCGCGGCCGAGGTGCCGTTCCGGGCCGCTTACCATTCCGCCGAGAAGGCCAAGAAAGCCGCCGCGGACGGAATTGACGCGGTCACCGTCGAAATGTCCGATCCGGCCACCGTGCAACCGGCGCTGGCCGGGGTGTCGAAGGTGTTCCTGCTGGGCGCGATGAGCCCCGGGCAGACCGGCAACGAGTCCAATGTGGTCGAAGCCGCCGTGTCCGCCGGGGTCTCGCACGTGGTGAAACAGTCGCTGTGGCGGGCGGACGAGGAACTCACGCCGATCGCCCGGCTGCACCGTCCGGTCGAGCGGATGCTGGAAACCTCGCCGCTGTCCTGGACATTTCTCCGGGCGAACTTCTATCTCCAGGCGTTCTCCGGAAACTGGGCCGGAACCATCCGCTCCGGGAATTTCTTCGCCAGCCCGCTGATCCGCGGCCCGATCGCCTTCGTGGACGCCGAAGACGTTGCCCGCGTGGCGTTTCGATCGCTGACCGAGGACGGCCACGCAGGCAAGGCGTACGCGCTCAGCGGTCCCGAGGCGCTGACGTACGACGAGGCCGCGGCAGTGCTGTCCGAAGTGCTCGGCCGTCCGATCGCATACCGCGGAATGTCGAACGAGCAAGCACTTTCCGCGTTGGCCGAAGCCGGAATGTCCTCGTTTCACGCCAGGGCGCTGGTCGAGGTGTGCAATACGTACCTGGACGGCGGCGCGGAAACCGTGACCTCGACGGTCGAGGACGTCACCGGCCAGCGGCCGCGGAGCTTCCGCGAGTTCGCGACGGCGCACCGGCATTGTTTCGAGGAAACACAAGGCAACTGAGCGCGGACTGTCGCTCCCGCGCTAAGCCGCAGGCTTCCCGCTGTAGGCGGCAAGGACCTCGGACAACGAACCGTGCTGCCGGACCTGCCCCTCGTCCATCCACAGCGCGGTATCGCAAAACTCCGCGAGCAGTTCGTCGGAGTGATTCGCGAACACCAGAATCCCCGACCGCCGAACCAGGTCCTTGAGCCGATCGCGCGCCTTGGCGAGGAACGCGGCGTCGACCGCGCCGAGTCCCTCGTCGAGCAGCAGAATCTCCGGATCGATCGTGGTCACCACCCCGAGCGCGAGCCGCACCCGCATGCCGGCCGAGTAGGTGCGCAACGGCAGTTCGAGATAGTCGCCCAGTTCAGTGAACTCCGCGATCTCCTCGACCCGCTTGGCCATCTGCCGCCGGCTCATCCCCAGAAAGAGCCCCTGGATCAGGATGTTCTCGAGCCCGGACACCTCCGGGTCCAGTCCGACCCCGAGGTCGAACACCGGCGCGACCCGCCCCGTGACCTTCCGGCCGCCGCGGGTCGGCTCGTAGATCCCGGACAACAATCGCAACAACGTGGACTTCCCAGCCCCGTTATGCCCCACCAGCCCGACCCGATCACCCTCGCCAAGCCGGAACGACACGTCCCGCAGCGCCTCGATCACCGGCACCTTCGCTCCGCCGTCGATCTTGCCCCCGACCTTCCCGAGCACGCGCTTCTTCAACGACCGGGTCTTGGCGTCGAAGATCGGAAAGTCGACGTAGGCGTTGCGCACCTCGATGCTGACCATGGCTCCCCCTCCTGGATGCGAACCGAAATTATCATTCGCATATGCGCGACGCTACCAGTAACGTGCCGCGAGTGAGCGAGACGAGCGAGGGCTTCCGCCCGCCGCAACAAGCCCGCAGCCGCGCCGCGCTGCAGAAACTCCTGACCGCCGCCGAACAAGTCCTCGCCGAGCAGGGCTTGGAGTCCTTCACTGTCGCCGCGGTGGCCTCGCGAGCAGGCATGTCGGTCGGCACGATCTACCGTCGCTTCGACGGCAAGGAACAACTGCTGCGCGCCGTCAAGGACCGGCTGTTGACCGAGCTGGAAACCAGCGTCCGAGACGCTCTCCGCTCAGCGCCCCCGGACCTCCGCTCGATCATCACCGCCTTCGTAACGGCCCTGGCGCAGACCTTCGAGGAACACGACCGGATCTTCCCGGAACTCCTGGACGCCCAACGCTCCGACGGCCGAGACCGCGGTCTGGCCGCCCTGTCCGCGATCCAAGACGCCCTGCTGGAAGCCCTGCCGCTCACCCCGCCGGAGGTCGAGAGCCTGAAAATGGCCGCCCGAACGATCATCGGCGCCTGCGTCCACCGCGCCGCGACCAGCAGATTCTGGCCGGACGACCGTCCATGGGAAACGTGGGCGGAGGAGGCGGCGGAGATGGCACTGGCGTACCTGACCTCACCGCCCGCGGGCCCCGCTAGGATGTAGCCTGCAACGCACGACGGCCCTCGTAGCTCAGGGGATAGAGCACGGCTCTCCTAAAGCCGGTGTCGCAGGTTCGAATCCTGCCGGGGGCACATCTTTGCTGGTCATTGAGGTGTCCCGGGGCTCATTTTCGCCGAGCCCATGCTTAACTCTCGTCCTTGGGCGGTTCGATGTCCCGCCCGTTCGCCGAGCGCGGGACCGGCATCCTCGCCGACCACGCCGCGCTCCATGTAGTCCTGCTGATGCCTTCGTGGTCCGCGACCTCCCTGGCCGTCAGGCCGGCGGTGTCTAGCACGGCGGCGACATAGCGTCGGAAGTCGTGCGGATGCAGACCCTTGAACGGCGTGCCACTGGCGTGGCCACTGTGTTCGGAGTTTCCTTTCATGTTCAAGGCGCGCGCCGCTTCGGGCCGGGCAAGGAAAAGCCGTACCGCGCAATCACATGACAGCTCTACGCTGCTCGAATGCACTCCGAGATGACCTGGCGAGCGGGCGAGGTGTCGCTTGCGATTCAAGCTGCTCCCAGTCGGGACGGCTTCCAGCAGGTCGTCATCAGCGCTACCCGTGAAGGTTTCAGCGCTGTCCGCGATTCCTGGCTTGACGCAGGTGACCTTGAGCGGTTCGCTGACGAAGTTGACCGCATGTGGCAGGACCTGGCCGGTACTGCCGAACTCAATGGCGATTACCGCGTTGACTTTTCGGTCAAGCTAGCCATGAGAAGGGGCGGGCATGTCGACATCGAGATCGAGATCAACCAGCCGTGGGCAAGTCTGCGGATCGAAGCGGAGACCGACCAGACCTACCTGCCCGCTCTCCGCGACGGTTTGCTCGCAATACGTTGACGGCCAAGCAAACTCAGCGGGCCAACGCACCCTGGGCCCGCAAAAACCGCCAGCAAAGATAACCGCAGACTCCCGCTGCCGGGGCGCCGCTCAGCAAGGTGGCGATCGCCAGCGGAGTCACCAGCCCGCGCGTGTACAGCGGCACCAACACCGCGGTGACGACAACGAACTTCGCCAAGAAGATCCCCGTGCACAGCTGATAATGCCGTCGTTGCAAGGGGTCCCGACGCCAACCGAACCGTTCCCCTCGCATTGCTCCCAGCACTACTCCGACCAATGGCAACCGCACGAGGATCGACAGCAGGAACACAGCGCCTCCGGCCACCTGCATGAGCACCGCGGGCAGGTAGAAGTCGACTGCCTGCCCAGTGCGCCCGGCCAGCAAAGCGGACAATCCCGTGATCGCCAAGCCGATCACCGCCTGCCAGTACTTTCGGTCGGTGAACACGCGTATCACGGCGAACACCACCACTCCGCCGACCGCGATTAGTTCGGCGGTCAGGATTTCACCAGTCACCAGGTAGGCGATCAGGAACACCACCCGCGACGCGACCCCTTCGGCGACCGTTCGCCACCCGCCCACCGCAGCGAACAAGGACAACGACTTCTCGGTCAGAAGCGCGAGTCTCATCGACGCGCCTTGGCCGGGACGGGCACGGACGTGCGCATCGTGTCTTCGTAGGAGCCGATCGCGTCGAGCAGGGGGAGTTGCCCGCGGTCCGCTTCGGCCAGTGCGAGGCAAAGGCGGTGCGCATCTCGCATGGCGAGGTTGCCGCCGAAGCCCGGAGCTAGATGGATGGCATCGCCGAGGACCGTCACCGGGCTCGCGGGCCAGGCGGGGATCGGTGGGATCGTCCCGGTGCGCAGTTCGGACGTCATCTCTGGCCACGCTTTATCGACGATCCGTTGGAAGGCGCGAGGAAGATCCCCGGCCGGGCTGGGCAAAGCCCACATCAGGTAGTCATCAAGGGCGACCGCGCTGTGGGGCAGGGCGGGCAGAAACCGTTGTCGCGCCACGGTTGGCGGCGAGGTGAATCGCAGCGCTGCCACCACCATCGTGGTGTCTGGTATCCGTGCGACGGCGGGGTTGTCGCCGATCAGGTCGGGCAATTCCGGTGTCAGGCGCAGAGCGGTCGCGCCCATGAGCATGCGTCGTCCGGTGTCGATCACCTGTGCCTGCGGCAGGTATTGCCGACGGACTGCGGAGCCGATCCCGTCCGCGCCGACCAGGACATCGGCAGTGTCGGTGCTGCCATCGGCGAACCAAGCCCGGACCAGGCCGTCCGGAAGTTGCTCGAATCGCGTGAACTCGGTCCCGAAGCGAACCTCCAATCCGGTCAGCAGGATCGCTCGCAGCAACGGACGATGCGCCTGCCGCCCAGGCCTCGCGACGGATGGCTCAACTCCGACGACGGCTAGGGATCCGTCCACTTCGGACAGCGAGAGAGTCTGCTCGCGTGGGCCGCCCATGGTGGCGTCGATCATCGCGACGTGCGCCGAGGGCAGGCAACCCTGCAGCGCCGCGGTGCCTCGGTCGTCGACGTGCAGGCTTACTCCTTGCGTCCGGCCCCGCGCGCCGTCTCGCTCGTATACGGCTACGTCGATCCCCGCCCGGCGCAGTCCCTGTGCGAGCGTCAAGCCGCCCAGACCTGCGCCGATCACGATCACTTTCATCGCAACCCCGTTTCTTCATCGCTGATGAAGTTCAGGCTAGCGCGGCTCGCCGGTAAACTCCACCAATGATGAAGAAAACTCGGCTAGACTCGCCGGGGCGATGACAGAACAGAGTTCCCCCGCCCGGCCCGGACGCTGGCGAAGCGGGGCGGAGAGCAAGCAGCGGATCCTGGACGCGGCACGTGCGCTGTTCCGGGAGCACGGCTACGGCGGCACCACGGTGCGCGCGGTCGCGGGCGAGGCGGGGGTCGACCCCGGGATGGTGTTCTACTTTTTCGGCACCAAACAGGGCCTCTTCGCGGCGGCGATCGAGATGTCCGCCCAGGTCCCGCCCGCTCTCGAGGAAGTCTTCGCCGGCGGGCTCGACGGCCTCGGCGAGCGCATCGTCCGGACTCTCGTGAAGAACCTGGACGCCTCGGGCCGGACCCCACTGGCCATGCTCAGCCGAGCAGGCGATCCAGCCGACGCCCTTCTCCGCGAATACATCGACCGGGAGATCACCGGGCGGCTGGCGAACCTGCTGGACACCCCGGACGCCGCGTTCCGGGCGGGCATGGTCAACGTCCAGCTCCTGGGCATCGCCGTGGCGAGGTATGTCGTGCGGATCGAGCCGATGGCGTCAGCGTCAATCGACGAGCTGGTCAGCCGGTTCGGACCGCTCGTGCAGCGCTGCTTGACGGACGGCTGAGCGGCGGTGCTGGAAGCGCCGATACCTGTCGAGAAGCTCAGGCTGGTCGACGCTGCCGGAATCGACCACAGCATCCTGGTCATCCCCGAGCAGCAGTCGTTTCACCGGAACCTCCAGCTTCTTCCGGGCCCGAGTATGCGGAATCCCTGGCGCGGCAATGACCTCGTCCGGAACATGCCGTGCCGAAGCGCCTCGGCGGATGGCCGCGAGGATCCGTTGCCGCAGCGGCTCATCGAGACGGGCTCCGTCGGTCAGCGTGACGAACAACGGCATCCAGTACCCGCCGTCGTCCAGTTCAACGCCGACGCCGGCTGCGCGTGGAGGCGCTCAAAGGGGACTACGACGCCAGCAGCGGCGTCCTGCGCGAATCCCTCGCGCACGGCACCATCGAATGGGAGTCCGACCTGCTCGCGGGCGCGCGCCTCAAGCGAAGACAGCCATCGGGACGTCGCGGCGGAGCATCGGCTGATGTGCGAGCGCGCGATCGAGCGAGACGTCGCGGGCACGGTCGATGCCCTGCGGGACCACATCGAGCTGACTACGAAGCTGCTGCTCGACGGGTATCAGAGCCGGGAACCGGACGGCGAATAGCGGCGGCCATGCCTCAAGTTTTGCCACCGCCTGGACTTGGCTCCAAGACTGGTTCGCTATCCGGCGATAACCTGACGGCATGGTTGAGGCCTACTGGCTGCCTCGTTCGACCAGGTACTGCTCCTTGAGCTCCGGATAGCTGAGGTCGGCCGGGAACTCGTCCTCGGACAGCAAGCCGATCGCCCAGGGAACCGGGCAGGGCGAACTGTGCTCGGGTTCGGGGCACAGCAGGAGCTTGACCTGCTCGATCAGCTCTCGCGCCTGGTCTTCGGTCGCGTAGATGCCCACCCTGATCTCAAAAGTCTTGCGTTCGTCCGTCATCGCGCGGCCTTCCCTCGTCCTGTCCAGCAATAGCGAGCGGGATGGCTTGGTGGCAAACGGTTTTCTCGACTCCGGCCCGGGCGCGGGCGATAAACGCCGCTCCGTCAATATCCGTGTCGGCGGCAGCCGGACGTTCCAGCTCGCCGCGGTCGAGGGCGAGCCGGATCGCGCGGTGGTGAAGGATCACCGCACGCGCATCGACCGGCTGTTCACGGCACTGCGCGACGGCGTCGTGGCGCGCTGGCGAGCAGGACGAGCGCTGCGGCCGCAGTGCAGATCGCGAGTGCGGTGCCGGGTGTCGTGGTTTCTGTCGTCGCGCCGAGGAAACCCGAGCCAGCGGCGGCACCGAGGTTGACTGCGGTGTTGATCCAGCTGCTCGCTTCGGTCCGCACGGTGGGATCGGTGCGAGCGTCAGCCGCGAGGTACCCGACGATGAGCAGCGGCGCGATGAAGCCGCCCGCGATGCCGATGCCGACGACGAGCACTGGCGTGGACCCGATGAGCCCAGCCGTCGCGCTGACGCCGATCAGCGCTGCTCCGAGAACGAGCAGCTGTCGCTCGACCGGCATTCGCGGAGTGAGGCGGCCGTACAGCAAACCGCCGAGCGCGCTGGCCCCCGCGAACAGGGCCAAGACGACGCCCGGGAGAACCGCGGAACCCTCGGCTGTCCCCATGGCTGGTGCCACGATCTCGACCGCGCCGAGGATGATTCCCGGTGCCATGATGGCGACCACCACCGGGAGAAATCCGGGCGACCGCAAAGGTTTCGGCGCTTCCGCGGTTCGCTTGGCGCGGTGTCCGCGCTGTTGCCGGGACAGCGGACTGAGCACGAAAAGGCCACTGCCCGTGGCGACGAAGCCGGCCGAGACGTAAAGCGCCAGCGTCGGGTCCGCGAGCGCGGTGAGGACCGCGGAGGTCAAGGGCCCAACAGCGAAAATCAGCTCTTCGGCGACCGCGTCCAGGCTCAACCCGCGAGTGCGCAGCGGTCCGCTGACAAGCGCCGCCGACCACACGACGCGCATAGTCGATCCGAACGGCGGAAGCGACAACCCCGCGACTGCGCCAAGGCTCAGCAAGAACGGCAACGGCGCGCCCGGATTCGCGGCGAACACCACGAGGGTCGTCGTGTGGACCGCGCCCAGTGCGGACAGGACCGCTGTCTGGCCGAAACGGTCGACGGCGCGCGCTCGCCAGGGTGTCGCAACGACGTTGGCGATTCCCAGCACGGCCGTGACGGCTCCGGCGGCGGCGAACGATCCGCTGCCGGATTCGAGGAGGAACACGAGCGCGAGCCCGGACATCGCCAGCGACGACCGGCCAAGGATGCTCGGCAGGAAGGAGCGCACCACCTGGGGCTGGCGCAGCGCGGTCCAATAGGAAAGATGTTCAGTTGACACGTCGTTCTCCAGTGCACAGCGCGACTCGATGCGCGCGGCTGACGGGGTCCCGCGCCGAAAACGGCGCGCTGAGACCCGCCCGGGCCGGTGCTGGATCTGCGAGGGGCGGGTCGCAGGACCGTCAGCTGAAGAGGACGATGAACTGGAACATCGCCGCGACCGTATCAGTGGCGGAGCGCCTGGCGGTCACCTTTTTCGCGCGGACTCCCGGCTGGTTCGGCGGCTTCCCGAACCAGCCGAGGGTGTGCGGCCGATGAACATCCGCTTCTTCTGGATCGGTTACGCAACTCGGCGGTGCCCACCCGAAGAAGTCACTCAAGTGGGTGACCAGCAACAGGGTCGACTGCTGTTCTCGGCCGCTCCGGTGGACCAGTCGAGTCACCTGGTCGTGTCTGGTTTCGAAACCGTGAACAACAGTAGGTAATCTTCCGTAACGGGTGCGGGGAGCCGCCTCCAACCCACGGTCTGCCGGAGGGCTTCGTTGATCAAGCTCATGTTCGCCGACGACGAGGAACTAGTTCGGTCGGGGCTGCGCGCCATGATGTCCGGGGCGTCGGACATCGAGATCGTGGGCGAGGCAAGCGACGGCAGATCGGCGGTCGAGGTCGCCCGTCGCTATCACCCCGACGTCGCGCTGCTCGACATCAAGATGCGCGCCCCTGACGACGGCATTCGCGCGCTTCGGGCCATTCTCGCGCTGCCCGATCCGCCGACCGTCGCCATGCTCACCACCTTCGACATCGACGAGTACGTCAGCCTCGCGCTGCGGCTCGGCGCCAACGGCTTCCTGCTGAAGGACATCGACCCGGCGGCGCTGCTGCGGGCCGTGCGCGACCTGGCCAAGGGCGGTGCCGTCCTCGACCCGGGCGTGGCGGTGCGCATGGTGCAGAGCCACCGCGATGAGCAGCGGGCCGCACAGCCGGCGCGCAAGCTGCTGGCCTCGCTGTCCGAACGCGAACGCGAGGTCGTCGCGCTGATCGGGCAGGGCCTGTCGAACGCCGAGATCGGCGGCCGGCTGCACCTGTCCGAGGCGACGGTGAAGGGCTACGTCTCGGCGGTGCTGTCGAAGATCGGCGCGGCCAACCGGGTGCAGGCCGCGCTGCTGGCCTACCGCGGCGGGCTTCTCGACCAGTAGAACCAGCACATGCTGCTGACCGCGCTCGAGTTCCTCGGGCTGGTGGCGTTCGCGGCGTCCGGGGCGCTGGCCGCGGTCCGGGCGCGGCTGGACGTGTTCGGGGTCGTCGTGGTCGGCCTGACCACGGCGCTCGGCGGCGGCATCATCCGCGACGTGCTCCTCGGCATCCATCCGCCGACGTCCCTGCGCAACTGGCCGTACCTGGCCGTCTGCGCGGTGACGGCGCTGGTCGTGTTCGCCTTCCACCCGCAGGTCGCCCGGCTGCGGCACGCGGTGCTGCTCGCGGACGCGGTGGGGCTCGGAGTGTTCGCCACAGCAGGCACGACGCTGGCGCTCAACGCGGGCGCGACCGGATACGCCGCCTGCCTGATCGGCATGACCAGCGGCATCGGCGGCGGTGCGGTCCGCGACCTGCTGCTGCGGGAGATCCCGCTCGTGCTGCGCAAGGAGATCTACGCGATGGCCGCGCTGACCGGCGCGGTATGCGTCTGGGCGGGCCACGCGCTGAACCTTCCGGCCGGTGCGGTCACGACCGGGTCGGCGGTGGTCGTGGTCGCGATCCGCGTGCTCACGCTCTGGCGACACTGGAACGCTCCGGTCGCCCGGCCGCCGGAAGAGCGCTCGTTGTGATTTTCGCTTCCGCGATCCCCGGCGCGGCCAGTGCGAATGGGCCTGCTGTCCGGGGTCGTCCGGAAATGCTCTTTGTGTGTTCTGCGTGTGTTCTTAGGCGGGTCTCAGCACTCTGCGTAAGACTGACGGCATGCGCATCCTCGTAGTGGACGACGACCGTGCCGTCCGTGAATCGCTCAGGCGGTCTTTGGAGTTCAACGGCTACACCGTGGAGCTCGCGAGCGATGGTGCGCAGGCGTTGGAGACGATCCTCGCCAACCGTCCGGACGCGATGGTTCTCGACGTGATGATGCCGCGCCTCGACGGGCTCGAAGTGGCCCGCAGGCTCCGCAGCACCGGCGATGACCTGCCCATTCTCGTGCTGACCGCCCGCGACACCGTCTCCGACCGGGTCTCCGGCCTCGACGCAGGCGCCGACGACTACCTGCCCAAGCCGTTCGCCCTGGAGGAGCTGCTCGCCCGGTTGCGCGCCCTGCTGCGCCGCGCCGCGCCGGACGCTCAGCAGGGCGAGACGTCGGAGGTGCTGTCGTTCGCCGACCTCACGCTGGACCCCGGCACTCGCGAGGTCCGCCGCGGCGGTCGCGAGATCAGTCTCACCCGCACCGAGTTCGCGCTGCTCGAGCTTTTCCTCTCGTACCCCAAGCACGTGCTGACCCGCGGAAGGATCCTGGAGGAAGTATGGGGTTACGACTTCCCGACGTCGGGCAACGCGCTGGAGGTCTACGTCGGCTATTTGCGCCGCAAGACGGAAGCGGACAACGAACCGAGGCTGATCCACACGGTGCGTGGAGTGGGGTACGTCCTGCGCGAGACCCCGCCGTGACCGACCACCCGGCGGGCGCGTATGCCGCGCCGGAGGCGGAGGTCCCGGATCCGCGGGGCACCCGGTGGAGCACTCGCCGGTTCTCGCTGCGCGGGCGCGTCACGCTGCTGGCCGCGGCGTGCGTGGCGGGTGCGGTGGCGCTCGTTTCGCTGTGCGCGTACCTGGTGGTGCGCAACAACCTGCTGACCCAGCTCGACGACAACCTGCTGGCCCGTGCGCAGGCCGCGGCGAACTCGCCGCAGGTGCCGACCGACCAGTTGCGCGAGGTCCCGGGAGCCTTGCTCGCCAGCGCTGACCTGCAGATCGGCCAGCTCAACGGCCTCACCGGCGACCTGATCTATCCGCAGCCGGGCACGCGGCCGCCGGTGGGTCCGGCCGAGATGCGCGTCGCGACCGGAGTGCTTCCGCAGTCGTTGCGCACCGACGCGACCACTGGCATGCGAGTGGTCGCGGTGCCGCTCGGACACGGCCAGGCGATCGTGCTGGCGCAGTCGATGGCTCCGACGATGCGCGCGCTGAACCAGCTGTCCGTGGTGCTGTTCCTGGTCGGCGGTGCCGGGATCGTGGTGGCCGCGGGCGCGGGCACGGCGGTCGCGCGAGCCGGGCTGCGCCCCGTCGACCGGCTGACCTCGGCTGCCGAACGGGTGGCCGCGACCGGCGACCTGCGTCCGATCCCGGTGAGCGGCGACGACGAACTCGCCCGGCTCACGCACAGCTTCAACATCATGCTCGGCACGGTCGCGGACTCGCAGGAACGGCAGCGGCAGCTGGTCGCCGATGCCGGGCACGAGCTGCGCACCCCGCTGACTTCCATGCGCACCAACCTGGAACTGCTGCTGTCGGCCAGCCGCCCGGGCGCGCCGTCGTTGCCGGACGAGGACCGCGCCGACATCGAGGCCGACATTCGCGGGCAACTCGACGAACTGACCCAGCTCATCGGCGACCTCGTGGAACTGGCGCGCCAGGACGAACCGCGCGAGCAGGCCGAGCGCGTCGACCTGATGGACGTGGTCGAGCGCGCGCTCGACCGGGCGCGCAGGCGGGCGGGCGAGATCGAGTTCGAGGTCGCGCTGCAGCCGTGGGTGCTCACCGGGGACAACAGCTCGCTCGAACGGGCGGTGCTGAACCTGCTGGACAACGCGGTGAAGTTCTCGCCGCAGGGTTCGCGGGTGCGGGTCACGCTGCGTCCGCTCGGCGACGGCACCGCGGTGGTCGAGGTCGCGGACTCCGGACCCGGCATCGCCGAGGAAGACCTGCCCAAGGTGTTCGACCGTTTCTACCGCTCGTCGGAGGCACGCACCCTGCCCGGATCCGGCCTCGGGCTGGCGATCGTGAAGCACGCCGCGGAACGGCACGGCGGCACGGTTTACGCCAACCGGGCACCGGAAGGCGGGGCTCTGCTCACCATCCGGCTACCAGGGGCGCCCGTCGCCTGAGCTGCCCGCCACGCTTGGCTGTCGCCCGGCAGGGGGACGCTTGATCTGCACGTCGCGCACACCTGATGTTGAATCGTGTAGGATTTTGTGCAGTTGATGGGTGTGCTTGGGGAGTGGCGGTGCTCGCGCGGCAGCGACAGGCGGTGATCCTCGAGGAAGCACGCCGGACCGGTGCGGTCCGGGTCAGTGACCTCGTCGCGAGGCTCGGCGTCTCCGACATGACGGTCCGCCGCGACCTTGACGTGCTCGCGGGCCGCGGCCTGGTCGAGAAGGTCTACGGCGGCGCGACCTCGCTGGTCGGCAAGAGCACCGACGAACCGGGTTTTGAGGCGAAATCGGTGCGCCAGCGCGCACAGAAGGAAGCCATCGCCGAACTGGCGGCCACCCTCGTCAAACCGGGCACCGCGATCGGCCTGTCCGCGGGCACCACCACCTGGACGCTCGCGCACGCGCTCGACGGCATCGAGGGCCTCACCATCGTCACCAACTCGATCCAGGTCGCGGACGTGCTGCGCAACGCGGGACAGCCGGACCGCACGGTGGTCCTCACCGGCGGGGTGCGCACCCCGTCGGACGCGCTGGTCGGCCCGGTCGCCGTGCAGAGCCTGCGCACGCTGCACCTCGACCTGGTGTTCCTCGGCGTGCACGGAATGGCGGTGGGGCCCGGGTTCACCACCCCGAACCTCACCGAAAGCGAAACCGACCGCGCGCTGGTGGAGGCCGGGCGGCGGCTGGTGGTGCTCGCCGACCACACGAAGTGGGGCACCGTCGGCATTTCCACGATCGCGGACCTGGAAGAAGCGCAGGTCGTGGTGACCGACGATGGACTGGACGACCGTGCGCGGGAAGACCTCGCGGAGCGGGTCGGAGAACTCATGATCGCCGAAACGGCGGAGAACCTCGAGGCAGAAGAAGCGTGAAACGCACTGTGGCGCACCTGGCCGACGGCCGGGAAATCATCTATTTCGACCACACCGACGCCCACGAGCGGCTCGCCGCGGACACCCGGGACCTGCCGCCGGTCGCGGCTGCCTCCGAGATCCGCCGCGACCCGCTCACCGGCGAGTGGGTCGCGATGGCGGCGCACCGACAGACGCGCACGTACAAGCCGCCGGCCGACCTCTGCCCGCTCTGCCCGACCCGGCCGGGCAAGCCGAGCGAAATCCCCGAAGCCGACTACGACGTGGTCGTGTTCGAGAACCGGTTCCCGTCGTTCTCGCAGCAGGCGACCGGCAATCCGTCCACTGTGGACGGGTTGGGTCTGGTGCCGACCGCGCCTGGCCTCGGCCGCTGCGAGGTCGTGTGCTTCACCAGCGACCACGACGGCGCGTTCTCCCGGCTGACTCCGGAACAGGTGCGCCTCGTGGTGGACGCCTGGGCCGACCGCACCGCCGCGCTCGCTCAGACGCCTGGCGTGGAACAGGTCTTCCCGTTCGAGAACCGCGGCGAGGAAATCGGCGTCACGCTCTCGCATCCGCACGGCCAGATCTACGGCTACCCGTTCGTCACGCCGAAGACCGAGCGAATGCTGGCGGTCGCGCGCGAACACGGCGGATCGGTGCTCGGCGACGTGCTGGCGGCGGAACAGAAATCGGGCGAGCGCGTGATCGCGACCGGCGAGCACTGGACGGCTTTCGTGCCGCCTGCCGCGCGGTGGCCGGTGCACATTCAGCTCGTCCCGCACCGCCAGGTGCCGGACCTCCCGTCGCTCACCGACGCCGAGCGCGACGACTTTTCCCGCGTGTACCTGGACGTGCTGCGCCGGTGTGACGCGCTGTACGGCAGGCCGCTGCCCTACATCGCGGGCTGGCACCAGGCTCCGGTGCGGCGGGACCGGGAGCTGTCGTGGCTGCATCTGGAGCTGTTCTCCGTGCTGCGGGCCAAGGACAAGCTGAAGTACCTGGCCGGATCCGAGTCGGGCATGGCGGTCTGGATCAACGACGCCACCCCGGAGCAGATCGCGGAACGGCTTCGTTCGGCAGGCTGACCGGAACTCGCGGCATACTCATCTACGAAACACAGGTTCGACTCAGGAACCTCTCAGGCCCAGCCGCTTAGGTGAGGACATGACCGAGAACGACCCCCACGTGCCCGACTCCGCGGCGGGTCGCCAGGACCCGGGCGCCCAGCCGGGCGCCGAAGGCCAGGCGGCCTGGCAGCAGACCCCGGCTCAGCCGGATCAACCCTCTTCCGCGGCAGATGCGGGACAGTCAGCTTCCGGCGCGACTGGTTCGACTGCCGCGTACGGTTCGGTCGCTGAGGGCTCGGCAGGGACGTCCGGCTCCGGCACGGCGACCGGTGACGCTTCCGGCGCGTACGGAGCGCCCGCGGGGCAGTACGGTGCCGCCCCGGCGTACGGGGCCGCTGCTCCGACTGGAGGCACGCCGAATCCGTGGTCGGCGCAAGGCGCGGCCGCGCCGCACGCTGGCGCGCCCCAGAGCGGCGCGATCCCCGGCGCTCAGCAGCAGCCCGCGGCGGGTCAGCCGTACGGCAGCCAATACCCCGGCGGGACACACACTCCGCCCGCTGGCGCCCCGGCCAATCCTTACGGCGCACCGGGAACCTCGGTGTACGGCGTGCCCGCGCAGCGCGAGAAGAAGGGTTCGGCGGGCAAGCTCCTCGCGAGCGTCGCCGCGATCTCGCTCGTGATCGGCGGCGTGGCGGGCGGGACCGTCGGGTACCTGACCGGTGGATCCGGTTCGTCGGTGAGTGCGCTCGACGCGCCGAAACCCGCGCAGCAGACCGGCAACGTGCCTGCGGGCTCGGTCGAATCGGTGGCGCAGAAGCTGTCGCCGAGCGTGGTCGAGCTGCAGGTGTCCGGCCGGACCGCGGCGGGCGAGGGTTCCGGCTTCGTGCTCAGCAGCGACGGCTACATCCTCACTAACAACCACGTCGTGCAGGTCGCCGCGAACGGCGGCCAGATCCAGGCCGTGTTCCAGGACGGCAAGAAGGCCGCGGCGAAGGTCGTCGGCCGGGACCCGACCACGGACATCGCCGTGGTCAAGGTGTCCGGGGTCAGCAACCTCACGCCGGTCGAACTGGGCCGCTCCGACGACCTGCGGGTCGGGCAGCAGGTGGTGGCCATCGGCTCGCCGTACGAGCTGACCGGCACGGTCACCTCGGGCATCGTCAGCTCGCTGCACCGCCCGGTGCAGGCGGGCGGCGACGAAACCGACCAGACCACGGTGATGGACGCGATCCAGACCGACGCCGCGATCAACCCCGGCAACTCGGGCGGTCCGCTGTCGAACATGAGCGGCCAGGTCATCGGCATCAACTCGGCCATCTACAGCCCGAATTCGGGACGCGGCCAGGGCAGCGGCGGCGAGGGCGGCAACGTCGGCATCGGCTTCGCCATCCCGATCGACCAGGCGCGCCGCACCGCGCAGGACATCATCAAGACCGGGCACGCGACCCAGACGTTCATCGGCGCGAAGGTCACCGACGCGCCCCAGGGCGGCGCCCAGCTCGGCGACATCACGCCGGGCAGCCCGGCGGAGAAGGCTGGCCTGAAGTCCGGCGACGTGGTGACCAAGATCGACGACCGCGTCATCGACAGCGCCAACACGCTCGTCGCCGCGATCCGCACGCGCGCCCCGAACGACCAGACCACCTTCACTCTCGCGGATGGGCGGACGGTGCAGGTCACCCTGGGCGGACAGGCGGTACCGGCCAACTAGTTCGCTCGGCCGCCGAGGCGCGGCCGAGACCAGCCACGGCTCGACCCCCTATCCGCGCTGGGGCCGAACCTTTGCAGGCCACGCGCGACCGGAGCACAAGAGCCGGTCGCGCGTGGCCGTTTTTACGGCCAGCGCCCGAAAACCGGCTCGCGCACGAAAACACGAAGAGGCTCTCCGTGCCGCCTCCGACTCGGCACGGAGAGCCTCTCCGCGTGCGGTGAGGTGCCCACGCGCACGTTGTCCCAAACGCCGAATCCGCGGGAAAATTCCGGTACCGGAAGAAAACCCAGGTCAACTACGTGCGCGCGACCGAATTTTCTGTGCCACCCGACGCCGGACCCAGACAATCCGGACGATCGACACGACCAGTACCGCACTCCACACCACCGCGAGCGTCGCCAGCAGCCCCAGCCACGCGTTCCCATCGTGCAGTCCTGGTTTCGGTGGCACGCCATAAGCGCGCCACAGCAGTGGAAACGCCACGAAACCCAGCACCGCGGTCACCAGCGCGCCGACCTGTACCGGCCCTCGCCACGGCTGCGGCAGGACCCGAGCGAGCAGCACGCCGACGACACCCGCGATCGGAGCGAACACCGCGTCGTTGACGATCGGACCGCCGCCGATCCACAGCACCGTGGTGAAGCTGTCCGGCCACGCTGGCGCCGCGTAGTCGAGGAACAGCACGATCCCGTACGCCAACGCCGCTAATCCGGGCAGCGCCAGCAGAATTCGCGCGGTCTTCACCGCACCTCCAGCTTCTCGACCCACTTCGTCTGAAGCACACCCGGCCGGCTGGGCGCGATCACGCGGCACGGATAGCCGTGGTCGAGGTTCAGCACCTCGCCGTTCAGTTCCAGCGCCAGCAACGTGAGCGGGTCGGCAGTGTGCTCACCAGGCAGCACACTGACGCCGTACAGACCGTTCTTCTCCAGCGACGACACATGCACGTCTGCACCGGGCGAACTGCCGCTAGCGCGCAGCAGGTCCGGGAACGAGATGCCGCGCCACGTCGCCATCTGGCTCCACCCTTCGACACACGCGATCGGCAAGTCCACAGTGGTCTGCGGCAACGCCCGCAACTCGGCCAGCGTGAACTGCCGGGTCCCCGCCGGAGTCACCACATCCAGTCGCCATCCGGGGTCCTGTGCGGCCCGTGCGACCTGCGCTGCCGCGGCCGTTCGGTTGACCGGCAACTTCTGCGTGCCCTTGTCTGATCGCCACGACAGCCCGGAGACGTTCCGCAGCGCGGGGACGGTCGCTCCCGCGGTGGCCAGTACGGCGACTCCGGTCGCGATCCCCGTGGTGGTCAGGAATCCGCGGCGCGACAACCCGGGGCCAGGCTGCTGGACTGCCTTGCGTTCCCGGGTCAGCGCCCGCCGGAGCACCGGGAGTTTCACCGCGACATGCACGAAGATCGACCCGATCGCGACCCACGCCACCGCGTAGTGCACCTGCGGAAAGTAGAAATTCCACGGGTAGTTCTGCGCGACGTTCAGCAGCCCCGAACTCAGCTCGAAGAAGGCCGCGCCGGACAGGACGAGGATCGACAGCCTCTCCACCGCGTGCGGCACCGAGCGCACCAGCGGCCGCTCGAACAGCTTCGGGTAGACGCTCCACAGTTTGGCCAGCAGCAGCGGAATCGCCGCGATTCCGGACAGCACGTGCGCACCCTGCGTGACCCGGTACAGCCAAACCGGCCGGCTCGGCCAGAAGAACCATTCAGGCGGATGTTGGATCAAGTGGCTCAGCAGTCCGGTGCCGAAGCAGATCAGGAACGCGAGCCCGAGCAGACTGCCGACCCGGGCCGTCGCGCGCTCGCCGTGCGCGCCGCCCTTGAATTGCTCCGCCTTCGGGACCCGGCGATCGACGGCACGGGCCCGTTCGCCGATCTTGGCTTGTGCTGCGGTAACCCGCTCGTCGAGGCCGCGCCACGCGGCTGCCAGCCGTTTCACGCGCGCGCCAGCTTCGCGAACCAGCGACGGCCGCGATTGGTCGTCCACACCACTCGAAACCCAGTCCGCACCGCGATTTCCGCAATGGCGTCGACTCCGACCCATGCCCAGGTGAACCACCGCCCGTCAGCGGGATCCGGCCGCAGGCGGACGTGGTCCTGGCGCACCCCTTGGCCCGGCTCCTCCAGTTCCACGAGCACGTTGCCGTCCGGCGTGAGCAACTCGTGCACTCGCCGCAGCAGCGCATCGGGATCGCCGCCGATCCCGATGTTGCCGTCGGCCAGCAGCACATGATTCCATCGTCCCTCGCCAGGAAGGCGAGTGAAAACGTTGCGCTGCAACGCACTCGCCCCGCGGCGCCGAGTCAGCCGCACCGCGACCGGCGAACTGTCCACGCCGAGAGCCACCACGCCTCGGCGCGTCAAAGCGGCAGTCAGCCGACCGGGTCCGCAGCCGACATCGAGCGTCGGACCCTCGCACGCGTCCAGCAGCACGGCGTCGCCCGCACCGCAACCGTCTGCCCAACGTCCGACCGGAAGCTCTATCCGGTCGCCGTTCGCGAGCTCCAGCCAGCAGTGATGGCCGAGCAGTCCGCGATCGAATTCCCGGCCAGTCGCGAGTTTCATGCCACGACTCCCACCGCGTCGACCGCGGCCGCGAACCTGCTGTCCGGCCGGATCGCGGCGACTCGCGACGCGTCCTCCATGGTGTCCACATCGGACAGTTCGGGCAGTTCGCCAACTCGGAGCCCTGTTGCTTCCAATGCCATGCGGGTGCGGAATCCGGTGTCTGGACGCGACATCGGAACTCCGGCGAGCACTTGCGCCTGCCGCGGATCAGCCAGCCCAAGCCCCCACCAGCCACCGTCTTCCGCGCGGCCCAGCACTGCGCGGCTGGCTCCGCTGACGACCGGCTTGATCGCCGAAGCCAGCAATCCAGGGGAGACCTGGGGCGTATCCATGCCGATCTGCAGCACGGGCAACCCGGCATGCACCGCAGCTGTGTCGGAATGCGCGTTGGCCAGCCGGGTACCGAAATCCCAGCCCCGCTGTGCGATCACGGTCGCCTTCCGCAACGCTCGGCCGATTTCGGCCCCCCGCGCTGCTTCCGCGAGGTCGCCCGTCATCGCCACCACGGTGATCGCGCCGTCCGTGGCGAACGCAGCGTCCAGCGTGTCCAGCAGTGCGGAGGCGGCGATCTCCGCGGCCTGTGCCGGCGTCGCCGGAGGGCACAACCGAGTCTTCGCGAACCCCGGCACCGGGGCTTTCGCGACCACAAGCAGGCAGAACGTCATCGGGCCAACACCCGCCCGAAGTCCCGAACGGCTCGCGCCGTGCCGCGCATCGAACCGGACACCTTCGATTTCGTGCCCCGCGCCCGTTCCCGGTAAGCGACGTCGAGTTCCTGGACCGCCCAGCCCGCGCGCTGAGCCTTCACCAGCAGCTCAAGCGGATAGCCGAACGCCCGGTCCACGACGCCGAGAGCCAGCAACTCCCGGCGACGCACCGCCCGCAGCGGCGCGATGTCCCGCACTGGCAGCCCACGAGACCGCAAGAGCAGCGAGAGGACGGCATTGCCTGCTCTTGCGTGCCACGGCCAAGCCGCCCGAGACACCGGCACTCGGCGCCCGACCGCGAGGTCGGCACCATCCACGACCGCCGCGACCAGTCGCGGCAACTCGGCCAGATCGAGCGATCCGTCTGCATCCGCGAAACAGACGATGTCTGCGGTCGCGTTCTCCAACCCGGCGTGGACGGCGGCACCGTAACCGCGCCGCGGCTCATCGACGACTTTCGCGCCGTGTGCGGCGGCGACACCGGGGGAACCGTCACGCGACCCGTTGTCCACGACGATCGCGCGATACCCTGGCGGCAGGCTGGCGAGCACGCCGGGCAGCGCGGCCGCCTCGTCGAGGCAGGGAAGGACGACGTCCACTCCGAATTCGTTCACGAGGCGTACGGTAAGTCTGGAAAGGACAGTGCAGAACCCTTGCTGTGCTTACCAAATCCTGACGTTCGCCAAGATCTTACCGACTTCTCACGGATCCCCCGGAAACCTGCCGGGCGGCCGCTCCCGGGGTTATCGTGACCGGCGATGAGCGAGTCGACGAAGGCTGCCCGGCTCGCCGAGCCGCCGTCCCCGGTTCCCGTCCGTCCCCGGTTCCGCGCCGATCTCGTGACGGTCGGCGTCACCCTCGTGGTGATCGCCGCCGCGACCGCGGTTGGCGTGTACTACAACCGGCCCGGTTCGGGCGTGGTGATCTACGCGTTCGCGCCGCCGTTGTTCGCGCATTGGCTGCCGCACGTCGGCCCCGGCTCGGTGTTCGCCGTCCTGATCGCCGCTGGCGTCGTCCTGTACGGCCCGACTCTGGCCGCCCGGCTGCGGTGGCGACGCGCCCTCGCCGCGGGTTACTTGGCTTCTCTCGCCTGGATCTTCTCGCTCGCCATGGTGGACGGCTGGACGCGCGGCTTCGCCGGCCGGCTCACCACTCCGCAGGAGTACCTGCACGAAGTCCCCGGCATCACGGACATCCCGCGGTTCCTCCGCGAATTCTCCTCGCGCATCCTCGATTTCCAGCCGAACTCGTGGACCACTCACGTATCCGGCCACCCGCCCGGCGCGACCCTCGTCTTCGTCTGGCTCGACCGCCTCGGCCTCGGCGGCGGTGCCTGGGCGTCGACCGCGGTGGTGCTGGTGGCCGCGCTGGTCGCGGTCGCGGTGCCAGCGACGATCGCCTTGCTCGGCCGTCCCGACGCCGCTCGCGCGGCGCTTCCGTTCGCCGTGCTCAGCCCAGGTGCGGTGTGGCTGGGCGTGTCCGCGGACGGCCTCTTCGCTGGCGTGACCGCCACCGGCATCGCGCTGCTCGTCCTCGCGTCGGCGGGCTTCCGAGAGCGCCGTGGTTACGCCTGGCCCACGGCGTTGGCAGCCGGGATTCTCATCGGCTTCGGGATCTTCCTCTCCTACGGCCTCGTCCTGCTCGGCTTGATCGCGCTGGCCGTCGCCGTGCTCGGCAGGCAGTGGCGGGCCGCGGCAGCCGCTGTCCTCGGTGCCGTTGCCGTGGTCGCCGTGTTCGCGCTCGCCGGTTTCTGGTGGTTCGACGGCTACCACCTCGTGGTCGAGCGCTACTACCAGGGCGTTGCGCTGGTGCGGCCGTATTCCTACTGGGTGTGGGCCGACCTGGCCGCGGTGGCGGTCGCCTGCGGACCGGCAGTGGTCGCGGCGGCCCGGCGGGGGATGGCTACCGCGATCTTCTTGCCTTCTCGCCGGACGATCCTGCGCGATCCGGTGCTGCTGATCGTGGCGGCGGCCGTGCTCACGATCGTGTTCGCTGATTCGTCCGGCCTGTCGAAGGCTGAGGTAGAACGGATCTGGCTACCGTTCGGCGCGTGGCTGATCCCGGCCACGGCGCTGCTTCCGGCGGGCCACCGCCGCTGGTGGCTGGCCGGACAGGCGGTGGTCGCGCTCGCGGTCAACCACCTGCTGCTGACGAACTGGTGAGGTGAGGCATGGAGGACCAAGCGGGTCGCGTGCTCGTGGTGGACGACGACGAGACCGTGCGCGACGTCGTCCGCCGTTACCTCGAAACCGCCGGTTTCACCGTCGATCTGGCCGGCGACGGTGCGGCGGCTCTCGCTCGGTTCGCCGAGCGCGTGCCGGACCTGGTGGTGCTCGACGTGATGATGCCCGGCCTGAACGGTCTGGAGGTGTGCCGTCGGCTGCGGCAGACGAGCCAGGTGCCGATCGTCATGCTCACCGCGCTCGGCGAGGAGGAAAACCGCATCGCCGGACTGCAGCTGGGGGCCGACGATTACGTCACCAAACCGTTCAGCCCCAAGGAACTCACGCTGCGCGTGGCGTCCGTGCTGCGCCGGGCCCGGATGCCTCGGCCCGAGCCGCCGACGGCTGAACTGACGGACGGCAACCTCCGGCTTCAGATGACCGCCCGCCAGGCGACGCTCGACGGCGCGGTGCTGCCGCTGACCACGCGCGAGTTCGATCTCCTCGCGTTCTTCCTCTCTCATCCCGGCGTCGCGTTCAGCCGAGCCGACCTGCTGGAAAAGGTGTGGGGCTGGGACTTCGGCGACCAGTCCACAGTGACGGTCCACGTGCGCCGGTTGCGCGAGAAAATCGAACGTGACCCGGCCAAACCGGTCCGCGTCGCGACGGTGTGGGGCGTCGGCTACCGCTACGACCGGACACAGCCGTGATCGGCTCGGGCGAGTCGGCGTGGGACCTGTTCGTCCACGTCCTGCACATCCTGCCGCTCGCCTTGATGTTCGCGCTGCCGGTGGCGGCGCTGGGCGGACTCGCGCTTTACCTGCTGCGGCACCGGTCGCTGGCCACCACGATGACCACGCTCGTGCTGACGCCGGTCGCCGCGATGCTGGTCGGGATCCTCGGCGTGAGCGGCTTCATGTTCACCGAGGCCCTGACCACGGAACTGCTGGTGTGCTTGCTCGTGGCACTGGTGGCGGTACCCGCGGCGATGGTGCTGGGCCGGGTCATCGCGCGGCGCAGTGTGTGGGAACGCGAGGCGCGGGACCGCGAACGCGCGGCGGAAGCGTCGCGTCGCGAACTGGTCGCGTGGATCAGCCACGACCTTCGCAGCCCGCTCGCCGGGATCCAGGCAATGGCGGAGGCGCTGGCCGACGGCGTGGTTTCGGAGCGCGCCGAGGTGGCCGACTACGCCCAGCGCATCAGCGGCGAGACCACCCGGCTGTCCGGCATGGTGGGGGACCTGTTCGAGCTGTCCCGGATCACCGCCGGCGCACTCGAACTGAGCATGTCGGCGGTGCCGTTGCGCGACGTGGTGAGCGACGCGGTCGCCGCGCAGGCACCGGTGGCTGACCGCAAACGCGTGCGGGTGCTGGAAAACGCGTCGGCGTGGCCGGTGGTGTCCGGCAGCGATCCGGAGCTGGCGCGGATCGTGCGGAACCTCGTGTCCAACGCCATCCGGCACACTCCGCCGGACGGCACGGTCGCCGTGCAGATCGGCATCGACGGAGACCAGGCGCTGCTGGCTGTGGACGACGGCTGCGGCGGGATTCCGGACGACGAGATCAGCCGGGTCTTCGACGTCGCCTTCCGCGGCACACAAGCCCGCACCCCTGACCGCAGCGGCACCACCAGCGGCGGCGGGCTGGGCCTGGCGATCGCGAAGGGCCTGGTGGAGGCACACCGGGGACGGATCGGCGTGCAGAACCACGGCCCAGGATGCCGCTTCGAGGTGCGGTTGCCGTTGGCAGCGTCCTGATCTGTCTATTGCAGACGGTCAGGAAGCGGCGACCGCCGAGATCGGCTCCACGGTGCGGTCGGCCGCGATCCGGAAGAACGGCTCGTCCGGGAAATGCGCTGCCGCGACGATCGTGCCGGTGCCGACCACTTCGCCGAGCCAGCGGCGGCGGGTCAGCTCCGCCTGCCCCGGATCGGCGTCGGACGCCGCGCCGATCGTCGGATCGGCCATCTGCTCCGGAATCTGGAAGACGTCGCCGATCAGGACGGCGCGACGGTCCTGATCCGCGGCTTCCAGCACGTGATGCCCTGGCGTGTGTCCGGGCGCATGCCGGACGGTGACGCCGGGAGCGACCATTTCGCCGTCAAGCAGCGGACGCAGTTTGCCCTGGGCGCGAAGGGTTTCCAGCGCTACGCGGCCGCGGTCGTGCCGCCCAGCCGGTTCGATGAACGCTGCCCAATCGGGCGCGCCGTACCGCACGTCGGCATTCGGGAAGTACGGCTGGCCGTTCGGTGCGACCCAGCCGATGTGGTCGGCGTGCAGATGAGTCAGCACCACGGTGTCGATGTCTTCGCGGCCGACTCCGGCTTCAGCGAGCGCCGCGGGCAAGCCTCCGGTGTGCTCTGCCTCGGCGTCGCTGACCACCGGGTGCAGTTGCTCTTTGGAGTGCTGCGGCAGATGCGGCTCGCTGGACGCACGCGGTCCGAAACCGGCGTCGACCAGCACGGTGCGGCCGCCCGTCCGGAGCAGGAATGCTCCGATGACCACGGGCACGGTGCTCGGCGCCGAGCGCTTGCCCTGAAGTCCCGGGAAGAACGACGACGGCAGCTGCAGCCGTCCGTCGGTCAGTGCGTGGATTTCGATGTCCCCCACCACGATGGAACGCATGCTCAGCATCAAGATCCGGTCCGGTCGATTCATTCCGGAACGTGATCTTCACCTCATCGGGTGACGGAGGCTCGCAGCTCCGCGGTGGCGAACGCGGCGATGCCCTCCGCGAAGGAAGTTTTCGCCTGGAACCCGAGCAGCTCCCGTGCTCGGGCCGGGTCGGCGACGACGTGCCGGACGTCGGCGGGCCGCGCACCGCCGACGATCCGCGGCTCCGGCCCTCCGCAGGCGCAGGCCAGTTCCCGGGCCAGGTCGCTGACGCTGCGCGGTTGTCCGGAACAGATGTTCAGCGGCGTGAGGTCTGCCTCCGGACCGTCGTTCCGGAGCGCGAGGACGTTCGCTCGGGCCACGTCGTCCACGTGCACGAAATCCCGCTGCTGCCGCCCGTCCTCCAGTACGATCGGCGCTTCGCCCCGCTCCAACGCCGAACGGAACAGCGACGCGACGCCGGCGTACGGCGTGTTCTGGGGCATCCGCGGGCCGTAGACGTTGTGATAGCGCAACGCCCAGACCGTGCCGCCGGTCTGCCGCGCCCAGGCACCCGCGAGATGCTCTTGCGCCAGTTTCGTTGCCGCGTAGGTGCTTCGAGGCAACAGCGGCGCGCTTTCGGGTACGAGTTGCCAGTCCAACTCGGCACCGCAGTGCGGGCAAGCGGGTTCGAATCGTCCGGCGTCCACATCGGACTGCCGGCGAGGCGACGGCGGAACGACACCGTGTTCCGCGCACGCGTAACGCCCCTCGCCGTAGACCACCATCGACGAGGCGAGCACGAGCTTGCGCACCTTCGCCGCGTGCATCGCCGCCAGCAGCACAGCGGTGCCATAGTCGTTGTTCAGCGCATACGAGGGCGCGTCGGAGGGATCGACGCCGTGCCCGACCACCGCGGCCTGGTGGCAGACCGCGTCGACGCCGTCGAGCAATTCGGCGACGATCTCGGTGTCGGTGACGTCACCGCGAAGGAAGCGGTGCCGCTGGGTGTATTCGGGCGGCGTGGTGGAGCCGTGCGCGGTGGACAGCAGGTTGTCCAGCACGACGACCTCGTCGCCGTCGTCGGCCAGCTGATCGGCGATCCGGGACCCGATGAACCCGGCGCCGCCGGTGATGAGCACTCGCACCTCGCCGACGCTAGGCCGCTTGCCCCAGGGTGCGCGCGGCCTGCGCGGACCACGTCACCGAATCGTCAGAAATCACCGGGCCCGTGGCGGCGAAGCGGGCCCGGAACCGGATACGGTGTCGGCATGGAACGGAGCGCACAGCGGCTGGGCCGGGCACTCGTGGTGATTGTGGACGACCGGGTCGCGCACGGGGAGCACGAGGACACCTCCGGGCCGCTCGTCACCGAGCTGCTCGAGGAGGCCGGATTCATCGTCGACGGCGTCGTGGTGGTCGAGGCCGAGACCGCGGGCATCCGCAACGCGCTCAACACGGCGGTGATCGGCGGGGCGGACCTGGTGATCACGGTCGGCGGCACCGGAGTGTCGCCGCGCGACCGCACGCCGGACGCCACCGCCGGGGTGCTCGACCGCCCGATCCCGGGCATCGGCGAGGCCCTGCGCGCCTCGGGGCTGGCCGCGGGCGCGGTCGACGCCGGGATCTCCCGCGGTCTCGCCGGCGTTTCGGGCAGCACACTGGTGGTCAACCTGGCTGGCTCGCGCGCGGCTGTGCGCGACGGCATGGCGACCCTCTCCTCGCTGGTCCCGCACGTGATCGACGAGCTCTCCGGCCTCGAAGAGGTCTGAGCCCGGCCGTTCGGCGGCGGATGTCTCTCTGCACTTGTCAAACAACAGGTGGGACGATGGACCCATGCCGCACGAGGAACGACGCCCCCGCGCAGACGAGGCTCAGCGCCGCCGCCGGGTCGACGAGATCTTCGGCGACGTCCTGCCGGAGACCACGTCCGATGAGCGGGGCCGGGGCCCGGAGACCACTCCGGATTCGTGGTATCTCGAGAACCGGCCCCCGCATCACGATCGGTGACCCCTCAGTTGCCGCGGCTGGAGGGGCCGTTGCCCTGCTGCGCGCGCAGCAGGTCGCGGATTTCGGTGAGCAGCTCGACGTCCGTCGGCTCGGCCGGACCCTTCTCCTCGCCGCGCTTGCGGCGCTCCTGGATGTGCTTCATCGGCAGGACGATCAGGAAGTAGACGATCGCGGCGACGATCACGAAGTTGATCGCCGCGTTGATCACGCCGCCGAAGTCCATGAACGTCGAGTCGTTGCCGTGCAGGACGTTGAAGCCGAGGCCTTTCGCCGCGTCCGAGCCGCCGAGTGCGTTGATCAACGGCTTGATCAGGCCGTTGGTGAACGCCGTGACGATCGCGGTGAACGCGGCGCCGATCACGACGGCGACCGCGAGGTCGACGACGTTGCCGCGCATCAGAAAGTCCTTGAAACCTTTCAGCACTGCTGCTCCCAGGGGATTCAGGACAGGCGTCTGGCCGTCTTCGGACAGCCGTCGCCCGTCGGAACAGGGTCGGGTTAGCGGAGAGTAACCGTTACCGGTCGTTCGAGCGAGGAAGCAGCGACCTGCGTGGCAACCGGCGCCGGCAGTGCGAGAAGGACCAGCGGACCCTTCTGCGGCGGGCCCAAGGTGTGGTTCCCGGCGTCGTCGGAACGCCGGACGGTGACCACCGAAGCCCCTCTGGCCAGCACGGACGCGGAATTTGTGGTATTCGCGCCCGCGACGACGTCAACGCGCTGGCCCGGCTGGAGCAACTCGGCGACGGCCGCGTCGGCGAGCCGGACGGCCACGGTGACCGTTCCGGGTTCACCCGTTACGGGGAGGTTGTTGCCCAGAAGCCGGACGTCGGTGATGGGCTCGCCGGCCCGCGCCGCGCCGGACAGAAGACGGCCCACTGCCGCGTCGGCGGCCGCGAGCGAGCCGGACGGCCGGAGGTCCTCGGGCAGCGCGACGGTCCGCACGTCGGCGGCGCGCAGGACCGAGCCAGCGGGCAGATCGCGTGCGGAGACCACCGTCAAGGCGGCGGGTGCGCCCCGTGCGGAGGGCGGGAGGAACAGGACGAGCAGGCCGGCCAAGAGCAAGGCCGCCGCGAGACACCGGCGGAGCATCCGGGCTCGCCGCCCGCGCGGCAGACGGACGTCAGGCAGCGCGGGAAGGCGGCTGAGCAAGGTGTTCACGGTTGTCCCCTCGTCGGTTCCGGTGCGGCGGAATACCGCACGAATCCGACGTTAAGGACGTCGCGAACCGGCCGGAAGAGTCGATTCGCGAACCTGTGGACAACTGGCCCCTTGTGGATAACTCGGGGGTCAGGAGGGCGTGGAAGCCGTTTTCGTCGTGCTCGTCGTGGAGGATGTGTTCGAGGACGAAGAAGACGTCGACGAAGAGGAGGTGGTGGATGACGAGTCGGACTTGGCGCTCTCGGTCTTGGCCGGGGTCGCGGAGGTGCTCGACTTGCTCGAATCACGCGAATCCGTGCGGTAGAACCCGCTGCCCTTGAAGACCACGCCGACCGAGCTGAAGACCTTGCGCAGTGGACCGGAGCACTGCGGGCAGACGGTCAGGCTGGGGTCGGAGAAGGACTGCACCGCCTCGAAGCGGTGGTCACATTCCTTGCAGGCGTACTGGTACGTGGGCACTGAAGCTCCTTCATGCACTGGCACTCGACCTACAAGAGTGCTAACCCAATTGTGCTGGACGGCATTCCCTCAGCGCAATTACCCCTTGCTCACAGTGCGGGCGAGGAAGGGGCGTCGGTGGGTTAGTGCTGGTCAGGGCGTCCGGGGTATCGGCGGCTGGGTGACTGGACTGCGGCTGGTCCGGTCGGTCGGGCTGGCGGCGGGCTGGTGGGCGGGGCCTGGTGCGGCCTGTGGGCGGGCTTGCTCGCGGCGGTTTTGGCAGTCGTGAGGAGGCAGGCGCTCGAGTGGGTTGTGTGCCGATGCGCGGTTTGGGTGGTTCGAGGCTGGACGGCGGTCAGCGGATTCTGGCGGCGGGGTGCCTTGGCGGTCATCAGGCTCGGCGGTTGGCCATGACGGTGGTCATCGGGTTCGGGCGGCGGCATCGAACACGGGTGGCCGATCGAGTGGTCTTGACCACTTCCGAGCCTCGTGCGCCGAGTCGAGACGCGCTGCGCCGGATCGCTCCGCGTCGAGCTGAGCCGCGCCGAGTCGAAAGAGCCGCGCCGTGCTTAGCCACGCTGCGCCGAACCCGCGCTGATCCACGCCGCACTGTGCTGCGCTGAGCCGCGGCCTTACCGAGCAGTGGCAGCCGTTGGCAGCTGAATGAGGCCGGAGGGCGTCAGGACGGCGGTCATGGGCACGTCGTGCGGTTCGGCAGGGAGACGGTCGACGACCTCCTCCGCGCGCACCACAGCCACGCGGGCGGTGTCGGGCGCGGCGGTCAGGGTGCGGTCGTAGTAACCGGCTCCGCGGCCGAGTCGGGTGCCGTGGCGGTCGACGGCCAGTGCTGGGATCAGCAGCACCTGCGCCGAAGCCACCGCAGCGGTGCCCAGGCGCGGGCCGGATGGTTCCAGGACGCCGCGGAGACGTCCGGGGACCAGGGTGTCTGGGCCGGTGTACTCGGACCAGCCGAGTGGGCCCGGCGTGTCCGGAATGACTGGCAGCAGGACGCGTGCGCCCGTCGCGGCCAGGGCGTTTACCAGGGAGAGCCGACCAGGCTCAGTGCCGAAAGGGAGGTACGCGCAGACCGTTTCCGCTTGGATGGACGACGCCGCGGTTGCCAGGGCGGCGGCCTCGCGAGCGTGGGCTTCGGGAGGCAGTTCGGCGCGGGCGCGAAGGATTCGTGTCCGCCACTCCGCCTTGCTCGGGGTCTCATTGCCCGGCTCGTGCATGAGACCAGGTTAGGCTTTGCGCCCATGACGGGCGCCTCAACCACCCAGACCTTCAGAACCGCCATCGTGCCTGCCGCAGGCCTCGGCACGCGATTCCTGCCGACCACGAAAGCGGTGCCCAAAGAGCTGCTGCCAGTGGTCGACACGCCGGGGATCGAGATCGTCGCGACGGAGGCGGCGAGTGCGGGAGCGAAGCGGCTGGTGATCGTCACCTCGCCGGGCAAGGAAGCTGTCGTCCGGTACTTCGAGGCGAAGCCGGACCTGGAGAAGACGCTCGAGGACAAGGGCAAGACCGAACTGCTGGCGAAGGTTCGCCGCGGGCCGGAGCTGCTCGACGTCGAGGTCGCGATCCAGGAACAGGCCCTCGGGCTCGGGCACGCGGTCGCGCAGGCCGAGCCGAACCTCACCGACGAGGACACCGCTGTCGCCGTTCTCCTGCCCGACGACCTCGTGTTGCCCGCCGGGGTCCTCGACCGGATGTCGGCCGTTCGCGCCCAGCACGGCGGAAGCGTGCTTTGCGCCTTCGACATCCCGAAGGAACAAATCTCGCCGTACGGCGTCTTCGACGTCACCGACACCGACGACCCGGACGTCAAGCAGGTCCACGGCATGGTCGAGAAGCCAAAGCCGGAGGACGCGCCGTCGACCTACGCCGCGGCCGGGCGGTACCTGCTCGACCGGGCGATTTTCGACGCGCTGCGCCGGATCGAGCCCGGCGCGGGCGGCGAGCTGCAGCTCACCGACGCGGTCGCGCTGCTGATCCAGGAGGGGCACCCCGTGCACATCGTCGTCCACCGCGGCGGGCGGCACGACCTGGGCAACCCGGGCGGATTCCTGCGCGCCGCCGTCGATTTCGCGCTCGAGGACCCGGATTACGGGCCTTCGCTGCGCACCTGGCTGACCGAACGGATCGGAAACGATCGCCCATGACGGACTCCCTCGATTCCACCCCAGCCATCCCGACCGAAGACGCGACCGAACCTGCGGTCCAGGCCGTCGCCGCGGCGGAATCGGCGGAAATCGTTGCCTCGACGGAGGAATCCGCCGAGTCCGGCGATTTCCGCTCGGTCGACGAGCAGATCGCGCTGACCCTCGACGCCGCCGTGCGCCCGCGTCCGGTTCGCGTCGCGATTTCCGAGGCGCAGGGCCTGCTCTGTGCGGAGGAAGTCGTCGCCGAGCACGCGCTGCCCGGGTTCGACCAGGCGGCGGTGGACGGTTACGCGGTCCGGAGCGTCGACGTGCAGACCGCTGGACAAGAACCGGTCCAGTTGCCGGTCGTCGGCGAGATCCCGGCTGGCTCGCGGCAGCCGCGACGGCTCCAGCCGGGCCAGGCGGTTCGGGTCGATACCGGCGCGCCGCTTCCCACGCTCGCGGACGCCGTCGTCCCGACCGCTTACACCGATGGGCACCAGGCCAAGGTGACCATCACTCGGTCCGTGCCATCGGCCGGCTACGTGCGGCGGGCCGGTGAGGACGTGCAGATCGGCGACGTCGCGGTGCGCAAGGGCGACACCATCGGCTCCGCGCAGGTCGGGCTGCTGGCCGCGGTCGGCCGCGCGAAAGTGCTGGTCTACCCGCGGCCGCGGGTGTCGATCGTGTCGGTCGGCGACGAACTCGTGGACATCGACCGCACGCCGTCGGTCGGCCAGGTCTACGACGTCAACTCGTACGCGCTGGCCGCCGCCGCGCGCGACGCCGGTGCCGAGGTGAGCCGGGTCGGCATCGTGCCGGGCGACCCGAAGCGGCTGCGCGAGGTCGTCGAAGGACGGCTGCTGATGTCCGAGATCGTGGTCGTCGCGGGCGGGGCAGGCGGGTCTTCCGGCGACGAGGTGCACGCCGCGCTGTCCGACCTCGGGCACATCGACCTGACGCGGGTCGCGATGCATCCCGGCTCGGTGCAGGGCTTCGGCAGGCTCGGCCCGGACTCGGTGCCGACGTTCCTCATCCCGGGCAACCCGATGAGCGCGCTCGTGGTGTTCGAGGTGCTGGTGCGGCCGCTGATCCGCACCGCGCGCGGCACGCGCAACCCGCACCGCCGGGTGGTCGGGGCGCGGCTGCTGTCGTCGATCACCTCGACGAAGGGCCGTCGCGGCTACCTGCGCGGCCAGTTGCTGCGCGACGAGGCGAACGGCGAGTACCTGGTACAGCCGCTCGGGACGTCGGGCGCGCACCTGCTCGCGTCGCTGGCCGAGGCCAACTGCCTCATCACCGTCGAGGAGGATCTCACCGAGGTAGCCGCGGGCGACCAGGTCAAGGTCACCTTCCTCGCCCAGCGCGCCTGATCCGTGGCCGCACTCGCCGACTCGGTCGAAAACCGGCACCCCGGCTGGCCCGCCACGCTCGGCCCCCTGCGGATCCCGGCAGGCATGCTCGCCGTGCGCCCGGTGCGGCTGCGCGACGCCGGCGAGTGGAGCCGCGTCCGGCTGCGCGACCGTGAGCACCTCGAGGAGTGGGAGCCGACCGGGATCGGGCCGTGGGCCGACCGCAACGCGTTCTGGTCGTGGCCGTCGCAGTGGGCGGCCCTGCGCGGGCTCGCGCGGCGAGGGCAGTGCCTGCCGTTCACGATCACGGTTGACGGAAAGTTCGCGGGGCAGATCACTGTCGGTAATGTGATCCGCGCCGCACTCCGGTCGGCCTGGATCGGGTACTGGGTGTCGTCCGAGCTCGTACGGGGAGGCGTGGCCACCGCGGCCGTCGCGCTCGTGACAGATCACGCTTTCGATGCCGCCGGGCTGCACCGGCTGGAAGCGACCGTGCGGCCGGAGAACAACGCGAGCATCCGCGTGCTCACGAAGGCCGGATATCGGCAGGAAGGGCTGTTCGAGCGGTACCTCGACGTCGCCGGGGCCTGGCGTGACCACCTGTGCTTCGCCGTGACGAAAGAGGAGACCGGCGACGGACTGGTGTCCCGGCTGGTGGCATCCGGCCGCGCCGACCTGGCCTAACGGTGACTACGCGTTCTAAACCGATCACGCGTTACCACATCCTGTGAGATTCACCTAATGCGGTGATGCATTTTCGTGATCGAACCCGGCGAGTCTGCGCCTCCTGTGTGACTGTTGTGGCTAGCGTGACTACAGCAGAGGATCGGGGGAGGTGACGGGAGATGCCCAGTTCGGTGATCATCGTCGCGCTCGCCGCGGCATGGCTCGTCGTTCTCGTGCCCATGGTGGCTCGCAAACGCCAGCAAGTCGCGCGGACGCCAACCTCCGCGCTGGCCGCCCGGGTAGTGCGAAGGGGCAGTGCTCGCAACGAGGGACAGGAGGACGACGCCGTGTCCGACAACGCGAATCCTTCGGTGGAGGATGATCTCGCCGAACTCGAGGCGGAACTCGACGCTGACCTGGACGAGGAGCCCGAACCCGAGCCGGAGCCGCTCCCGCAGCCCGCTCGCGCCGAACGGGCCGCCGCGCCGCGTCGCGAACGCCGCAGCTACCGGCCCGGCCGAGGCGGCTTCGACCCGGAAGCGGCGGAAATCGCGGCCAAGGCCAAGTACGCGTTCCGTCAGCGAGTGGTCGTCATCCTGCTGATCGCCGCCGTCGTCACGGCCGCGATCGCCGGATTCGCGCTCTCGCTCGCCTGGTGGGCACACGCCGCGGTCGACATCGCCCTCGTCGGCTACCTCGTGTACCTCCGCCGTCAGGTCCGCATCGAGAACGAGATCCGGCAGCGCCGGATGGCCCGCTATTCGACGACGGCTCCTGCTCCTGCTTACGAGGCGTACGACTCTTTCGAGGAGGAAGAGGAAGACGTCGAGGTCGTCGCACCCGAGGTGCCGCGCGACATCGTGGAGCGCAAACCGTCCCCGATGTCCCGCATCCGCCGGCAAGCGGTCGTCGTCGATCTGGACGACGAGGACCCCGCTTTCGAGGAACTCGCCGAGCCCACCGTGGGCCCGTACCGCCGGGCAGTCGGAGAGTGACCCCCCGCTGTTCGGTGCCTGGAGGGCGCTGCTAAGCTTTCCAAGCACTGAACAACAGGGGCTCACGCTCCTAGGGGCTGTAGCGCAGTTGGTAGCGCGTCTCGTTCGCATCGAGAAGGTCAGGGGTTCGATTCCCCTCAGCTCCACAGTGGGTTGTTCACACAACTGAGGTAGGTTCGTTCACATAATCCCCGTTCGGCGGTCGCCGAACGGGGATTGGTGCTTTTGAGGGCTGGTTCAGCGGTCCACGTGGCCGAGGTGATTGGTCTGCCGGTCGAGGATCGGCGTGGAGGCGAGTTCGGTGGCGTCCTCGGCTGATTCTCGGGCAGGGGTGATCACGGGCTTCGATGCTGCGATACCAGGCGTGCGAAGGGGTGTGCTGATCCGGCTAGCTGCCTGGAGACCCAGTAGAGAAGGCAGTTGCGTGGTCGCGTCGGTCGCCAGCGTTCCAACGGTTTTGCCGTGCTCGATGTCCATGACGGTCTGGCGCGACAGCCCGGTCCGCTCGGAAAGGACGATGAACGACCGACCGCGGTCGTGGCGGAGTCGGGCGAGGTGCAGGCGCAGCGCGGCAAGGTCCGGCTCGGGCGGCAAGATCACTCGACCAACTCATGACACCATTGGTGCCCCAGTCAGCCTAGAGATCTTTGCTTTTTTGCAACGCGGGATGGCACACCGTTTCAGGCGAAAAATCACTCTGCTCGCCGCACCGATAGCCCTGTCCGCACTGGTCGGCTGCGGCAGCAGCGGCACCCCGGCAAGCGAAATGCCCGCCGAGCCAGGCCGCACCGTCGGCCAGCTCACAATCCTGTACGGCATCGACGAGGAAGGGCCGTCCAGGCAACAAAGGCTCCGAGTGGTGGGCCCCACAGGACGTGCACGTCCAGTGCTCGCCGGACCGCCTGGCACTGACCGCGACCAAGCCCGCGCAGGAGCCGCTGGAGATCGCGGTGCGCGCCGACAACACGGTCACGATCAAGCAAGGCCAGCAGCACGCTGGCCAGCTGAGCAACACCGGCCAACGCCACGGCGACACCTGGCAACTCCGTGCCAGCAGTCAGACAGTCACCTGGCAGCACAACAACAAAGACATCACTGCACTGTCGGTCACGGGCACAGTCCAATGCGGACAAGCACCGCCCGCCGCGCCCACGAGTTCCGGATACTGAACCAGCACGACAGGCCACAGCAGGCGACAATGACCGGCCCGGCTTCGGAGACGCCCTTCGACTGACGCACGAACAGGCCCGCACCGTGACCTGCGCCGTTCGCGAGACACACCGTGGCGGGTTGGCTACCATCGGTTCGGCTTGGTGAAGCTATGGGCGCGGCTAGCCGCAAGGGGAGGATGCAGATGGCTGAGCAGGCGACACCGCCAGGCGATACCGGTGCGATCGGAATGCTCACCGGGGCAAGCTTTTTCGTCGCCGACGGCCCAGCCGGCGGCGGAGGCGCGTCCGGGGCGGCGGTGCACCCGGCTTCTACCTGAGCAAGGAGGCCATGACCGCCGAACTCACGAACCTCCAGAACTTGCAGACGCGCATCGATTCTCAAATCGAAAAAGCCGTCCCGATGTGGAGCATCGTGCCGCCCGGGAAAGACCCGGCTTCGCTGCGGAACACCGATGCCAGCAACAACTCCGGGAACTACTACCGCGGCCACCTGATGCGGCAAAGCGCCTACCTCGGCTCCGTCATTCAGAAGATGAAAGACGCCCTTGGCATCCACGACGCGCACGACCAGCAGGCAGGCAAAGACATCACCAAGCAGGGCGAGGGACACTTCTGATGCGTTCGACCCGTTTCCGGATTCCGTTGCTGACCTTGGCTCTGGCTGCCGGACTGGTGGCATGCAGCGGAAACGGAGGGAAGGCCGATCCTCCCGGGCAGCCGCTGCCTGGTGCGGAGTCACCGAGCAGCAACGCTCAACAGCCCGCTTCAGACACTCCGAAGATCGCGAACCCGCTGCCCGCTTCGCTCGTCCAGGGCGATCCCTGCAAGGTGCTGACCGATGCGCAGGTGAAAACCCTGTTCTCCGGTGTGTCGCCTGCGGTGCAGCCATCGCAGGACACCGGGGTCGCCAAGCAGTGCCGTTGGTCCAACCCGAGTCGGGGTTCGGGCATCGGCGTGCAGCTCGTGTACGCCTGGAAGGACGGCCTAGGGCACGTCTACGCGAAAAAGAACGAGGGATTCTTCAAGGAACTAGCGCCCGTCCAAGGCTACCCGGTCGTCGCCTACGGACCGAGCGATGACCGTGCGACCGGGCGATGCAGCGTCGCCGTCGGCATCGCAGACGACGCCGCATTCGAGGTCGACGTCAAGCTGGCCAACGACCAAGTCGGACCGTCGGCCGATCCATGCCAGGACGCCCAGCACGTGGCCGACCTGGCCATCACCACCCTGAAGGCCGGTGCGTGACAATGAGCTTCATCGCGGACAGGTTCAACGCGTTCCTGAAGCAGATGCAGGCCGAGGGGAAGATCATCCTTCCAGGCGAGCTGGTGCGGCGGGTGAAAGCCGGGCCCGGCCCGGACAGTCTCGGGCAGGCGCAGCACGCCGCGTGGCAGCAATCACAGGAGCAGCAGGGCATCGAGTCCGACACCCTGACGGCGGTCGGTCGGTTGGAAAGCGCCTGGTCGGGGCCGAGCGGCGACGCGGCGAGAGGATCGCTGAAACCGCTCGCGGACGTGGCGACCTCGGCGTCGATGGCGTTGCACGACAGCCAGAACACCCTCGCCGACCAAGGGCACGCGTTCACCTCGACCCGGGATTCGCTGCACGACGTGTCCGACGACCCGCCGTCGAAGTCGGCCTGGGACACGGCGAGCCCGTGGGACACCGACAACGAGAAGAACATCAACGCGCGCAACGCCGCCATCCAGCAGAACAACGCCACCTATCAAAGCTTCACCGACACCAGCGACGGCCACGCCCGGAAAATGCCGACCGACTACGGGCAGGTACCCGATTCCTCGGACGGCACCTATGGGCTCGCTCCGCAGCAGGGACCGGTCGAGCATCCGCCTGAGCCACGCAAGAAGGAAAGCTTCACCCCGTACCCGCCCAGCCATTCCTACGGCCCGCCTGACCAGGGCGGCCCGGGGACCGTGCCACCGCCCGGATCGTTCTCACCGCAGCCGGGGCACGGCGGGGTCTCCGGCAGTCAACAGCAGCCTCAGCCCTACGTGCCGGCGGCCGCGCACGGTGACGACAGCACCCGCACGTCCGGCTACGTCCCGCCCGGATCCACCGGCACAGGCAACGCGCCCCTCCAGTTCGGGCCCACCGGCTCCGGCTATATGCCCGGCACCGGGCCCGGCGGCTCCAGCAGCTACCAGACCCCCGGATACCTCGGCAGCATGCCCGGGGCGTTCGGACCCGTCGGCGGCACCGGAACACCCGGGTCCGGCGGCAGCGGAGCGGGCGGCTCTGGTTCTGCCATGCGCGGCGGCCCGGGAGGCGCGGCCGGCGCGGGTGGGTCGTCCGGCGCTGGCCGGTTCGGTGAACCGGAACCCGGGATGCGCGGCGGAGCAGCTGGCACCGGTGCGCCCGGAGCCAAGGGCGCGAACGGGATGCCGATGGCCGGCGGCGCGGGCAAGGGCGGGAAAGGCGAGGAGGACAAGGAAAAGAAGGCCGCTTCCTACCTCCAGGAAGCCGACCCGAACGCGTTGTTCGGCTACGACGGCAAAGCGACTCCGCCCGTCATCGGCAAGTAAGCAGCATCAGCTGTATCGAGGGGAAACAACGTGATGCTGCTCGACGAACCCGTGACGCTGCCGCGCCTGGCGGTCGCGAAAGCCTGGGAATGGGAACGAGTCGGCCCGGCGCACCCGGTCATCGGTGTCGTCGACCTGTGGGTCGAAGACGCCGCCGCCGCGCGCCTGGACGACCTCACCCGGCAGGTGCTGGCCGAGCCGGGGTTCTACAACCTGCGCACCAACCGGGTCGCCGGAGAATTCCGCGACCTCATGCTGGCGGTCGCGAACGCCGACGCGGAATGCTACGGCTGGTCGGCCGACCGGCACGGCCGCGACCGTGCCCTGCTCGCGGTCCTGGCCGGCCGCAACGCCGTGCTGGCCACCGTCGAGGACGAGCGGCTCACTTTGACAGCGATCGGCGCGAACCAGTTCGTCCGCGCCGTCGTGAGTGAACTGCCCGACTTCCCGGCCGCGAACATCCGCGAATTCACGGTGCCGAAAGCCGAGTACGACGGCGGCTCCAGCAGCGAGTCGTACGACCTCGACACCAGCAGCGACTACACCGTCACCACCCCCGTCGATCAGCTCCGCGCGGTCATGGGGTCGCGGCGGGAAGCCGGCCATCAGCTGTTCGTCGCCGCCCGCACGGGAGGCCACCGGGTCGCGAGCATGCCGTTGACTGCGGTGGACAGCCTCGACCACGGCCGGGTCCTTACCTACCTCCGAGACAGCCCCCACGGAGACGTGGACATCGTCTGCGGACCCGGCAACCCCGGCTACATCACCGGCACCCTCGACAACACACTCCGGCTGCTTCGCAGCTGAACCACTCCCCGGAAATCCTGTCCTCGCGCATGGAAGGACAGGAACAAACTGACATCACCATGATTTGAGTTCGACTGAATCGAGGGTGGGAATATGGTTCATCAAGGCAAAGAGTTCGGCGTCGACCTGTACGAACTGGAGAAAGTGGCAAAGGTCGATTTTCCGGCTGTTTCGGCCGACTACGGCGACGCGATCGGCAGCTGCGATCGCGTCCTCGGCGGCGTGGATCGCGTGATGCGTCGTCCGGAGCAGTTCGGCGGCGGTGCACTCGGTCCGGTGTACCAGGCATATCTCGATCTCCACGAGACCGTGACCGGGTTCCTCAAGGAAACCAAAACCAACCTGGACGACACCGCTGCGGCACTGGGCACAGCAGCTCAGCATTACGCGGGGACCGACCAATCCGCGAGTGACGAACTGCATCGCCGCGCGCGACTCGACCCGTCCCTGGACGGCAAGCTGTGACCTTCGCTCAGCTGATGCAACACGCGAAAGACATCAAGGACAAGGCTGTCGAGCTGGCGATCAAGGAGCACGATCAGAGGTACGCGACCCAATCCGGGGTCATTCGTGACCCTGAGCCGTTCAGGCAGCATTACGCATTCATCGAATCGATGTTCGAGCCGTTCTCCAGAATGCCCGACCCCGCGGGCTACGATCCGCTGATCGCCGATCTGGACGCGGCCATGGCCAAGCTGAACACCGGGTCGGTCCACACGACCGAACTCACCAGCAACGTCAGCTTGGCCAACCCGAATCTGGACAAGATGACCACCGATGGCGGCTACCTGCAAGGCTGGACCGGCGAGGCCGCCATGGCGTTCAAAGCAAACTTCGTCGACACCTTCAAAACTGTCGCAGGGAACCAGTTCACCGTGCTGTCCACCCTCAAAGGCGTGCTCCAAGCGCACCAGGCAATGTGGGCCAAGGCACGGGACGATATCGACAAGATCGCGGAGAACACGAAGAACGCACTGGACAACGCCGGCGGTTGCGGCAAGAACCAGTGGACCTTCGGGTTCTCGGTGCTCTCCGCGGTCGGCGCGATCGGCGGCGTCGTCGTCGCTATCGCAACCGGGGGCGTCGTGCCGCTCGCCGCCATCGGAGCAGCCGCCTCAATAGGCAGTGCGGGCATAGCCAACATCACCGCATCCGGCGACTCGGTCGACACGATCGTCAACTCGATGAAGCAGGCGGTAGACGATCTCACCCGGCACATCCAGGAGGTCGAGACGCAGCAAATCGCCGACAAGGTGCGAGCGCTGACCGATGCCGTGCGCGCGAACAAGGACAAGCTCGTCTCCGCCCGCCCGAAGCTGGCCGGGATGAACGAACACGACCTGGCCAGCGACACCGGCATGGGCCGGTCGGACTGACGACAGGAGGGGGACGTGATGGATTTAGCCGAGAGGCTCGACGGCATTCGAGTCCGCGTACACGCGCCTGGGACCGAGATCGAAGCGGAGCTGCGCCGACGCACAGACATCACCGTGTCGTTCGGGGAAAGCGTCTACGAATTCATCGACGAATCCGCGCTGGAGAACGCACTGGCCAGCATCGCACGCCTCCTGTGGGCCGGATGGCAGCGACAGTACCGGGCAGCGATCGGCGAGACGGACCTGAGCATCGATGCCGATGATCTGCGGGATTCGAACTTCTTCGCCGATCGGGCGAAGGTCGAGGCGATCGGGAAGTCGAGCGACGAGCGGATCACGATCTCCGCAGTAGGCATGGAGAACTTCTCGGTGCACCTCAGGCCCGGCACCGTCCGGGAGGTTCCGGAGGAGCAATTCACCGCGGGCGCTTCCGAAGCAGCCGCGAAGCTGATCCAGGACTTTCAGTCCCAGGTGGACGAGCTTAAGAAGCGGTACTACGAATGACTAAACGCAAACTTCTCCTGGTCACGGTCGTCGCGCTGCTGGTGGTCACGGCTGGCGTAGTCGCGGTGGTGCTGACCACCCGTGGCGATGGGTCGGCGGCACAGCCCTGCGACATCCCGAATTCGGTGCGGGAACAACCGGTGTCGGCGAAAACCGGCCCCACCGGGGGCGGGATCGAAGTCACGGAAAAAGGCGTGTCCTCATCGGGGTTGGCGAGCATGGGAGCGGTGCTGCGCAATACCAGCGACCACATCGCCTACCGGACCAAAGTCGCGCTCAAAGTGATCGTCTCGGTCAACGGCCTGCCGCCCGGCCCCATCCAAGGCGCACCGATGACCATGGAGATCCCCGTGATGCTCCCCGGCGAACACGTCGGCATCGGGAGGACGCTCATCAATGTCGGCGGGAACGACAAGGTCAACTCGGCCGACGTCGACGTCCAGACCACGACCTGGCTGCCGAACGGCGCACTCGGCTCGTTCACCCCGGCGACAACCACCTACGAATCCACCAGCCGAGTACCGGCATCCCCTCCGGCCGACGCCGTTCGCTACACCGAAAAATCGACCAACTGCCGAGTACTGTCCAGCCGGCGCACCGCCGTGGTGTTCCGCGACGCGAGCGGCAAGATCGTGGGCGGAGACCTGGTCCCGCCCGACGGCAAAGGCAACCCGGCAGGAAGTCCCCAGCAACCTCCAGCAAGTCCGTCCTGCTCGCCTGGGGAGCGCAGCACCTGGATCGTGCCACTCCAGCACATCCCGCAGAACACCGACGAAAAACGGACAGAGCTGTACTCCTACTGCGACCTGAACGTCCCTCGGCCGGACGTCAACGACGCGCTCTGACCCGCAAGCGAGCAAACCCGAAGCGTCAGCGCCGACAGGGCCAGTTGCAACGCTGGCCCAATCCGCGTTTGAACAACTAACCCGGAGTCGACATGACTGCCTTCGTGAGCGGGGGTTGTCGACGTATCGACCGAAGTGCTTCGCCGAGCCGCCGGTGTGTTCGCTCCGGCGGCGAGGCAGGCGGGAAGCGGCAATAAACCAGCTCGTGCATTGGCTGCTGGCGCAGCTTTACAACGGTATCGACCTCGCCGTGCCGTGGTGGCCGGTTCGCTATGCAGCCTACCTGCTGACCACGGCAGTGGCGTCGGCGTTCCTGGCGCGCTTTGTGTGGAAGCGTGTGTTCTCACTGCAATGAGGGTGAAGAGCGACCGCGTTTCCCGTTGGCGGACCATTCGGCTCGGGAACCAGCTGCTACGGGCGGGCGGGATACGTCCAGGCCAGGACGATGTAGTCCCCGACAATTCCCGTATGACGCGAGCGTACCTGAGCGCAGGCCGCGTGCTCGCGCCTCCTCACGTCTCCCGACGCCGGTTGGAACGCCACGCTTCCCGCGCCCTCGCTGCGACTCGCGTGCTCGAATGGGGGCTGCGGCTTCTGTCGCTGGCCGGCCGCTGGAACACGATCGCCTGTATCGGAATCGCAGCGTCCGCGGTGGTGTGGCTACGACCGCCCTGGGAGTCAGTTCCCGGGACTTGGCAACAAATCGTCGACGTCCGCGGGTGGATCACGACCCGACCCCTGCCGTCGGTCCTCGGCGAGACCTCCGCGTAGATCTCCGTGCAACGCGCGGGTGGACGTCGGCGTGTGGAGAGTCGCGCGAACGTCGGTCTTGGCGCGGCGGGCAGTCCGGTGCGAAGGGAGTTGCGCGGCTCGACAGGAGTGCCGAGCTGGGCGGTGAGCGGCAGGTTGCTGTCTGTCCGGGCGTTGGCGTTCTCGCGGTCCCGGTCCTGCGCTTTATGCGCAGCTTCAGCGCCGCTGCCACGACAGGCCGGCCGAGTACTTCACCTTCGCGCATGGCCATGATCACGACGAGGACGCAGGTCGTTTGAGCGCGCTCCGCAGGCAGTCCCGGATGTCCTTGATGGTCCTCGTCGGCGGTGCTTGCTCGCAGCACTGGCCTGGTCCACTGTGGACAGTTTGTTCGCCTGCTGCTGTGCCTCAAGAAGCTGAAGACGAGCAATGCGCTCTTCCGCTAAGAGAAGTTGACGTGCGTCTTAGGCGTACGGCTCGGCGACGGGCCCTTTCTTCTCTTCCTGATGCAGTTTCAGCCGCGTGTCGTGGGCTTCTTCGAAAAGTGAAGCAGTGCGGGTCATGCGAACCCAGTTCAGGTGAGCGGCTAAAATTTGGGCAAGAAAGTCTTCGGCTTGGCGGAGCCAGGGATCAAGGAATTTGGCTCCGACGGTCAGTTCGGCAAGCTGCATGGCTCTGGTCGGCGTTGCCGTGCACCACAAGGATCGATCACGACACGCGGTATTTCCCACGCGTTCCGCCAGTCCGGCCTGCTGCAACACGTTCTCCGTGGCGCAGTCGCGGGGTCGTCGATGACCGGATCGGCCGGACGCGGCGGGTCGAGCACTCCCAGTCGCTGCCCGGCCAGTACTTCTGGGCCAGGTCCGGAGTGCTCTCTGTCGACAACCTGCTGGCTGAGGCGGACTGGCGGGAACTCACGTCTCGGATGGGACGGCCGCGTTGGGCGTGGCGGCTGCGGCGGGTCTTCGTGCGCTGGAGGGTGGCTCGGTCCGGGCGGATGCTGTCGACTACGTCGTGCACTGCTGCCAGGGACCGCCAGGCTGGACGGCGACCGGCTATCTGATGCGCAACCATCAGTCTCCCGGGCTTTGTCCGGGCGACCAGGAATGCCGCGCGTTGCCCAGGAATCGGGGATGGTCGCGAACGAGTCGTACGATGCTGTGGTAATTGTCCGAAAAGTTCTTAGTGTCCTTTTCTATATCGATCGCGCGATAGTCGGGTTGCGGGAGTGGTGGCGATCGTGGCCCTGGAGCGTACGTGAATGCGCGAACTGCGGTCGAATTCGATTGCCGCGTTCAACTTTTTCATTTCCAGCAGTTGTACACGTGAACTTGATGGCATCGTGATCGCCCTGACATCCTGCCACGGCCGTTCGGCATGAGCCGGCGGGATGCCCGTGCGGACGCGAAGGATTCCCATGAGCGATCAGGATCTGCTGCCATCACACGCGCGACGCTACTGCCTGGATCCAGTGACGATGCCGTGGGGAACCGATGCGCGGCTAATGACGACCGGTGCTGACGGGGTGCCCGCCGCGAGTCTCGCAGCGGAGGGCGACGACCTGTCCACGTGGAGATCCGAAGTTTTCTGCCGCCCTATTTCACCGCTGGGCAGATCCACAAGTTGCGGCCGATGATCGGCGTACTGGTCGGCCAGCAATTGAAAGTGCTGGAACCCGGCGGAAACCCGGCGGATCTCGTCGAGGCGTTCGCGGGCCCGTTACCGCTGCGCACCGGCTGTGTCGCGCGTGGTATTCCGCCCGAAGCGGAGGCCGATCTTGACGAGGTCACAGCCCACGAGCCAGGCACACATCGCTGCCTTGATCGTCCTTGGCGCGCTGGCGCTGTTCGACAACTGGGAGCAACTGCCCGCCATCCTCGACGAGGTGACGATCGCGGGCTCAGCAGCCGTGCCAGGAGAACGAACGTCTGCGGGCTGCCGCTTCGGCAACAACATCGCGGGCCAACGACAACTCGACAGTCGTGGTTTGCCTGCCATGCCACCGAAACTCGCGATACCGGGCCTGGACCAAGCCGTGCGTGACGACCGCGGTGCGGTTGTGATCGGTGCGATCGACTGGTCCTGGTTCGCGGAGTCGGTTCAGACCGCTCGGCCGACCAACCTCTTGGGCCGAATCCTCGAAGCGACCACTGCCGCCTCAACCGCATGCGTGCGCGAGCCGCCTTCTCGGATGACGCGCTCCGCGAGCAACTGGCGGGCTCAGCGTCCGAGAACGGACACGGCGCCGGTCCGACCTGGTTCGCACGAAGATCGCGGATCTGCTCGGCTATCGCGACCGGGCCGAACTGGATCTGACTCGGAGTTTCCGGGAGATCGGCTTCGACTCGGTGCAGGCGGTCGAACTCACCGCTGCCGCCGACGCCGAGCGCATCCAGTTCATCAGCGACCAATTCGGCATCACCTGAGGAGCGCGCATGGAAGACGGTCGGTGGATCCGCGGTTTCGGTCCTGCCTCTCACCGCACCGTCCGGCCGGTGTGCTTTCCGCTTCGCTCGACGAAGCCCGCGCACACGTCCGGGCACTTCGCCATGACCGGCTACCCCGGTGGGCACTTCTGCCTGGACCGGCCCGCACGGCAGCTCAACGAATCCATCATCGAAACGAGCACCATGGAAGGAGCGTCTCGTGGCCGTCAGTGAGGTGTTCACCAGGCCGATATCGCCATTGGAATGGATGCGGCTGGCCAGTCCACCGGACTCGATGGCCATCCAGATCGTCGTCGAAGGCGCTGGTTCCCTGGATGTCGAACGGCTCCGGCACGCGGTGGCGGTGGCGGGCGATGCCTGTCCAGGCGCACGCCTCGTGCGTCGCGGGCGCCGGTGGGTCGACTCCGGTATCGCTCCGGAAGTCCGGGTCGTGGCAGGCCACGCGGCAGACGTGCCGGACCTGATCAACTCGCCGGCGCTGGCCCGCCCGCTCCGGGGCGACCGGGGACGGCCCATGACCGAGGTCGTGCTGTTCCCCGGGCCAACGCCGACGATGGTGTTCCGTACGCATCACGCACTCATGGACGGTCGAGGCGCACTCACCTGGGTGGCCGAGGTGTTCGCGGCGCTACGTGGCGAGCAGGGCCGGCCCGCGGTGGATGCAGTGACCGAAGCCGACCTGCTGGCGCAGGCCGGTGTGGAGCCCCAACCTCCCGCTCGCCGCTTCGTCGATGTGGTCCTCGAAAGTCGCGCGGCGGCAAGCCGGAGGACAGGGGTCCGCCTGCGGCGCAGCGTCACCGGGAACCATCCGGCGCTGGTCGCCAAGATCACCGAAGCACTGGTCCGGCAGCACGACGCCGACGAGCTGATCTGCCTGATTCCGGTCGACCTGCGTCGCCACCGGCCGCAGGCCAGGCTGACCGCGAATCTGTCCGGCGGACTCACCCTGCCGATCAGTGCGTCGATGACCTGGCAGCAGATCCACCAGCGTCTGCTGCTCGCCCTGAGCCGCAACGAGGAACTCGCCAGCTTGCCGACGTCGAAGGCGGCCGCGTCGATCCTGCGCCTGCCCCTGGGACTGCACCGGGCGACCGGCCAACTGGCCGACGCGACGCTGAGCCGGCGAGGTCAGGCGCCGTGGCACTTCGCGATCACCCATCTCGGCCAAGTCGAACTGGCCGAGTTCAGCACGGCGGACTTTCAGGCGCGGACCGTGTACTCCGCGCCGTGGCGCGGTCTGCTGGTGCCACCGACGATCAGCATCATCGAGTGCGACCGACACACCGAGATCGTGCTGAGCATGGACGACGATCCGGCGCTGACCGCCCGGGGCGAGCAGTTGCTGGACGGCATCGTCGACAGATTGGCACCACCGGAAAGTCGTCTGTCCGGTGGCACGCCGGACCCGCGATACGAGCAGGGCACACTGGTCAGCCTGTTCCGCGCGGCCGTCGCCGCCCACCCTGACTCGATCGCGCTGTCCACCGACGACTCCGAGGTCACGTTCGCCGAACTCGACCTGCGGGCGACCGCGGTGGCGGCCGAGCTGCGCCGGCGCGGCGTCCGGACGGGCGACGTCGTCGGCGTCTTAGCCGGTCGTTCGATCGCCGCGATCGCGGCGATCTTCGGCATTCTCAGGGCCGGTGCGGCGTTCCTGCCGTTGGACACCGAACATCCCGATGCGCGCCTGGCCAGTGTGCTCACGGCCGCGGCGGCGCGGGTGTGCGTGGTGGAGCGGGCACATGCCGGCCGGCCCGCGGTCCCGGCGGGTTGTGCGGCTCTCGTGCTGGAGGACCTGCCCACCACGACTGAGGAGACCGTCGAGATCGCGGTCGCCCCTGAAGATCTCGCGGCGGTGTTCTACACGTCCGGTTCGACCGGCAGGCCGAAGGGTGTCGAACTCGAGCACCGCAACCTGGCCGGCTATGCGGGCTGGGCCATCGAGGCACTCGGAATCGACGCGGACTGCTGTTTCGCCATGTTCAGCTCCCTCGCCTATGTGGGGCCGTACACCGCGGTGTTCCTGCCGTTGTTCGCCGGTGGCCGGATCGAGCTGGCGACCGGCGAACCGAATCACGTGACCCTGCGCCGGCTGCTGCGCGAGCGCGGGGTGAACTGCCTCAAGGTGACACCGTCACACCTCGAACTGATCAACAGGCTCGACGTGCGGGCCGAGGGCATCCGCTTGGTGGTGTTCGGGGGCGAGCGCTTGCGCAGTTCGGTGGCAGCGCGGGCCCAGGAGATCTTCGGGCCGGAATGCCGGATCTTCAACGCCGACGGTCTCACCGAAATGAGCGGCGGCTGCACGTTGCATCGGTATGACCCCGACCTCGACGACCCCGCGCGTTCGGTGCCGATCGGCCGTCCGGTGCGGGGGACCGTCATAACGCTGCACGACCCCAACGGTGTCGCGGTGCCCGAAGGCGAGGTCGGCGAGATGTACTTCGCGGGCATACAGCTGTGCCGGGGCTACCACGATCGCCCGGAGCTGAACAAGGAACGCTTCGTCCAACTCGCCGACGGAACCCGCGCCTACCGCAGTGGCGATCTGGCTCGGATGCTGCCCGGCGGCGAACTGGAGCACATGGGACGCATCGACGACCAGATCAAGATCCTCGGCCACCGGATCGAGCCCACCGAAGTGGCAGGCGCGCTGGAAAAGCATGACGCGGTGGTTCAGGCGCTGGTCGTGCCGCACACCCGGGACACCGGGCACGAACAAACGACGCTGTGCGGCTATGTCGTGCTGTCCCGGCCAGTGCCGTCCGCGGAATTGATCGCGCATGCCGCGTCCCTGTTGCCACGGCACCTGGTCCCGTCGGTGGTGCTCACGATGGCGGAGTTTCCCCGCATCGCCAACGGAAAGATCGACGTCAAGGCATTGCCCGACCCCTATCCGGCGAGGGCCGACGCCGAGCGCCAGACCGAGCCGCTCGACGACATCGCGACCCAGGTCGCCCGGATCTGGGCCGACACCCTCGGGATCGGCATCGCCGAGGTGATCCGTCAGGGGGACTTCAACCTGCTTGGCGGTGACTCGATCTCGCTGCTGGCCATGCTCGCGTCGGTGTCCCGCGAGCTGGTGCGCGACGCGGGCACGGATTTCGTCGGCGCCAGCGAGAAAGTGATCGGCAACCCGACGCTGGACCAGGTCGTCGAAATGGTCCACGAACTCAACGGTCCAACGCGGTCTGCTGAGCACCGGGCTGGCTGATGCCGTCCGGCAGGCTGATCGGAGGGCACGAGTCCGAACAAGGCGAAGCGAGGGCGACCGTTGCCGTCAAGGCGAACACCGAGGGGTTGCCGCCAGGTCCCCGTACGTGGCTGACGTACGGGGACCTCAGCCGAGTCCGTCCAAGAACGGTCGATGAGCGTTCTGGAACTCCCATTTGTAGTACCGATCCCAGTTCACCGACCAGGTCATCAATCCTCGCAGCGCGGGTGACGGTCCGCCGCGCAGGGCGTAGGACCCGCAGCCGGTTCCGTGGGCCAGGCAGGTTACGGCGGTTTGGACTTCGGTCGGGGAGACGTAGCCGTTGCCTGCGCTGACGGCCGCGGGCAGGCCGACGGCGATTTGGTCCTCGCGGAGGCCGGGGAAGGTCTGGCCGGTGTTCGCGACCTTGAAACCGGACTTCAGCATGTCGGTCATCGCGATCAGGAAGTCCGCGCCGCCCATGGTGTGGTACTGGTTGTCCAATCCCATGACTGGGCCGGAGTTGTAGTCCTGGACGTGCAGCACCGTGAGGTCGTCGCGCATGGCGTAGATGACCGGCAGGTAGGCCCCGGTTCGGCTGTCGCCGCCGCCTGCGCCGCCGTAGAACTGGTAGCCCACCTGGACGAAGAAGGTTTCGGGGGCCATCGTCAGGACGAATTTGGCTCCGTAGCGGGCTTTCAAGGTCTTCAGCGCGGCGATCAAGTTGACGATCACCGGCGTGGTCGGGTTGTGGAAGTCCGTGTCGCCCGAGTTCAGGGACAGGGACTGGCTTTCGAAGTCGACGTCCAGGCCGTCCAAGCCGTACTTGTCGATGATCGCCGAGACCGAGTTGACGAAGTTGTCGCGGGCGGCGGTGGTCGTGAGCTGGACTTCGCCGTTCTGGCCGCCGATCGAGATCAGGACCTTCTTGCCTTGCGCCTGCTTCGCGCGGATCGCCGCGATGAAGTCCGCGTCGCTTTCCACGCCGGGGCATTCGGTGGCGGAGCAGCGGTTGAAGCGGACGTCGCCGGAGGTCACCGAGGTTGGTTCGGCGAAGGCCAGGTCGATGATGTCCCATGCGTTCGGGACGTCGGCGAGCTTCAGGTATCCCGAGCCGTTCGCGAAGCTTGCGTGGACGTAGCCGATCAGTGCGTGTTTCGGCAGGCCTGCGCTGGTGCAACCGCTGGTGGTCGCGGAAACCGCGGGGGTGTGGGCGGATTCGGCCTTGTCGTTGTACGCGGTGACCGAGTAGCTGTGCGAGGTGCAGGCGGTCAGGCCGGAAAGCGTCGTGGACGTTCCGGGCACGGTGGCGCGCAGGGCGTTGTCTTCGTAGACGCGGTAGCCGGTGACGGTGCCCGCGGCTGCGCCCCAGCTCAACGCGATCGATGTGTCGGAGACGGTGCCGACAGTCGGGGTTCCCGGGACGCCGGGTCCGCCGGGGGTGTCGCCGCCGGGACCGTCGAGGACTACGTCGTCGGCGTAGTACGTGCCTGCGCCGTACCAGCCGTGCAGGTACAGCTCAGCGGACGTCTGGTTCGCGGAGGTGGTGAAGGACAGCGAAAGCTGGCTGTACGCGGAGGCGTTGGTCCAAGTGGACGAGCCGCCGGTGACGCCGAGGTAGACCGGCGCGCCTTGCACCCAGGCGGAAACCGAGTAGGTCGTGCTGGGGCGCACGGACACGGTTTGAGTGCATTGGCCCTGGTCGGAAGCGCCTGGCGTAACGGCCAGCGCGTAGGTTCCCGAGTGCACCGGCGTCTTCACCGCGGTGCCTGCCGGGCAGGTCCAGCCGGATGTCGAACCGGCTTCGAAACCGGGGTTGGCGAGCAGGTTCGCCGCCTGCGCCGGCCCGCCGACGACAAGTCCGGCTGCGGCCAGCAGGAGCACGACGAGGAAACGAGCACGCTTCATTGCGGTTCCTCCGGTCCGATGCGACCCCCTGGCTAGCTATTGTCTAGACCACTTGCGAAGTTGTCCAGACCTATCGGACCGACGAAAGTCGGGATCAGGCGTTGAGGTCGAAGCCCTGCACGTACCAGGCTCCCTCGTGCTTCTGAACCTTGAAGGCGAGGCTGAACGAACTCGTGTTGCCGGTGGATCCGATGAGTTCGAGGCTGCGCAGGGTGCGTCCGTCGAGCTTGACCGCGGTGTCGGGCACGGTGACCTGGTCTCCGGACGTGCTGACCTCGTCCACGGTGACTTTCCCCTGCGGCGGCAAGGTGACGCCGGGCTTGGCCCAGGCGTCGTGCAGCGACTCGGCGCTCTTGCGCGCCGCGGGGCTCTTGCACAGCGTCTTGGCGTCTTTGCCGGGCGGCAGCACCGGAGCGCTGGACAGGCAGGCTTTCTCGTAGTGCTTCTGCAGGATCTGGGTGACCCAGCGTTCGACCGCGGTCTGATAGGCCGGGGCACCGGACGCGGGCTCCGCTTCGGACGGCTTGGGGGCGGTGCTCGGTGGCGGGGCCGCCGGTCCGGGCGTACCGGCCACGTCAGTCGAGCCGCACGCCGCGAGGCTCAACAGGATCGCTGGCACCAGGGCGGCGCGTGTCCTTGCCGTCACGGAAAATCCCCTTCGCTGTGCTGGATTACGGGACCAGAGCGTCGGGCCTGGATGGTGGAGAGGTCAACTAAATCGGTCGAGGGGTGCCTCATCGGACACCGGTACTGACCTGCGTGTCCGGCGGCGGCGGCGCCTTCGCGGTCGAGTACCGACTCGCGTCGGTAATTCCCCGCGATCTACGGCGTTACAGTGACCAGGCGAGAGGGGCGGCGGCCGGAGGAGTCATGGAGCTGGAACTGCGCCACCTGCGTGCGCTCGTGGCCATCGCCGACGCGCACAGTCTCGTTCGCGCGGCCAAGGCGTTGCACGTGTCTCAACCGGCGTTGTCCGGGTTGCTGCGGCGCGTCGAACGGTCGGTCGGCGGGAGTTTGTTCGCACGCTCGCCGACGGGATGTGTGCCGACGCCGCTCGGGGAGGACGTCGTCGCGGACGCGCGCGCGGTGCTGGCGGGGATGTCGGCGCTGACCGAGCGGGCGGGCGCGCGGCGGGAGCCGGCTGGGGCGATGCGTCTAGGCGGGTACAGCGGGTTTTTGCATCTCGCGTTGGCGAGGTGGTTGCGGGATCAGCCGTGGTGTCCCGCGGTCCGAGTGCACGAAGAGCAGGACGAGGCACGGACGTTGGCGGCGCTCGCGGACGGGGAACTGGATCTCGCGCTGGTTTACCTTGCGCCGCTTCCGGATCGGATCGTTCCGGACGGCGTCGAGAGCGTCGTCGTGCAGGCGCGGGAGCCGGTCTTCGTGATTCTCGCGGAAGATCATCCGCTGGCTTCCAGCGGGGAGATACCGCTGGCGGAGCTGGCCGCGTATCCCTGGGCGGACGATCCGCCGTGGACGACGCGGTGGTCGGTGTACTTGCAGGAGGTCTGCCGGCAGCGCGGGGTCGTGCTCGATCAGCCGCATCGGCCGCAGTGCCTGGCTACGCTGCTGGATTTGGTCCGCGAGGGCATGGCGGTCGCGCCGGCGTTGGCGACTCGGGAGGACCGCCACGGCGGGATCGTGGTGCGGGCGATCGAGGACGCGCCGCTGTGGCAGGAGCTGCGGTTGTGCTACCGGCCGGGCACGGCGGTCGCGGACCGGGCAGGCGAGATATCCCGGAAGGTGACCCGGGATTACGCCGACCGGCAGGGGTGCAGTGCCGCGTTCGACCGCTGGTGGCACGCACTCCTGCCGGCCGGGGCCTAGACGGTGACGCGCCAGTTGCTGTTCGGCGTCGGCACCTCGAACTGCAGCGACGAGCAGCTGTAGTCACTGGGGTTCGGGTTGGCGGTCGGCTGCAGCGGCGAGTTCGACTCCGTCGCGGGCGTCCACTGGCCGCCGATGCGCAGTTGCAGCTGGCTGGATTCGAACACCTTGCCCTTGGCGTCCGAGCAGTAGTACGCCTGGCCGGTCGACGGGTCGACGGTCGAGTACAGCTCGAAGATGTCCCAGCCCTCGTTGAGAGTGCTCTGGTCGCTCCCGCTTTGCGAGAACAGGTCGTCCCACTTGCCGGTCTTCACGTTGTAGAGCGAGGCGGTCCAGCGGTTGCTGCCCGCGTCGGTCTGGACCTCTTGCACGGTGAACGCCGGGTGTCCGTCCACTGTGGACGTGTAGTTGCCGAGGAACGAGCTGTCCAGCGGGACGACCTTCGCCGGTCCGATCGTCCCGCACCAGTCCCAGGCCCAGACCTGACCGCCCTGGTCGAGTCCGTACGCGGTGACGACCTCGATGCAGGAATGGCCGGTCGGCTTGACCGTCGGGGCGTAGACGACGTCCGCGCTGTTGGAGAGGCGGAGGTCGGGAACGACACTGTGCGTGACGAGAATTCCGTCCGCGCCGCTGGACAACTGCGGTTCAGGGCCCCAGAAGGTGTGCTGCTGCGCGTCGATCCGCGGCTTGACGGAGCGGCCGGCTTTTTCGCGGCGCAACTGGAGGAACTTGTCTGCGGCGGTCCCGGCGGCGGCTTTCGCGGCGGCCCCGGTCAGCCCGGGCACCACCCCGCTGTCCGGAGCCGCGGAGACCGGCGGGCTGCCGGCGACGACGGCCGCGGCCGCCAGGGCGGAAGTGAGCAGGGCAAAGAGTTTCCGCATCGATGCATCTCCTCGTCGTGGGCGAAGGAAACGCGCGGAGGGAAGAGAGTGTCCGTCCGCGGGACACGGATGTTAAGTCGGGATTTTCGTTGCTAGGCACCGACTTTCGACGGTGTGTTCGGGTCGGCGCAGGTCAGCGGGGGCATAGGTTTTCCCCGGTGCCCAGTGTTATTCCGCCGAGTGGAGCAATCAGCGCGTGGTGGCCCGGACGCGGATGCGCTCGCCCTGCTTGCCGAACATGCTGAGGATTTCGACCGGACCCTCTCCGGTGCTGCCGAACCAATGCGGGATCCGGGTGTCGAATTCGGCGACCTCGCCCGCTTTCAGGACGACGTCGTGTTCGCCGAGCACGAGCCTGCCCTTGCCGCTGAGCACGCAGAACCACTCGTGGCCTGGATGCGTGCGCGGATCGGGTTCGCATGGGGTGGCGTCGAAGATCATCTTGAGCGATTGCAGCCGGCCGGGTTGCCGGGTGAGCGGCACGACGGTCCGGTCGCCGCGGGTGACCGGGTGCAGCGGGGCGGTGCCGACCAGTTCGTCCAGCGGGACGCGGTGCGCGCGGGCGATGGGGAGCAGCAGTTCGAGGGTGGCCTTGCGCTGGCCGGATTCGAGCCGGGAAAGAGTGCTGATGGAGATGCCGGTCGCGTTCGACAGTTCGTCCAGGGTGCGGTTCCGTTGCCGACGGAAATGGCGGAGCCGGGGGCCGACCGCTGCGATGATGTCCTCCACCGAACCAGCATGACACTCCTGGCCACAGGACTGAACGCAATTAGCCCGGCGGCTATCGGCGATCGACCGCGGGCGGATGTTTCGCCTGCTCGGCCGCTCTAGCCTGGTTCGCGTGGTCAGGCAGGCAATCGCACTCTTCTTTCTCGCTCCGCTGGTCGGCGAGTACCTGCTGGGCAACACGCCGGTGACCGACGTCGGCTCGCTCTTCCTGTTCGCGCCGATGTACGGCGGTGGCGCGCTGCTGATCCGCGAGGTCGCGCGACGCACCGGGCGCGACTGGGCGGCGATCGTCCCGTTCGCGGCGGCGTACGCGCTGCTGGAGGAGGGACCGATCGACATGATGCTGTGGAACCCGGCTTACGGCGGATTCGACCTCGCGGCCGTCTACTCCGAAACGTACGTCCCGGCGCTGGGCACGAGTGTTCAGCTGCTTCAGGACGTGCTGACCATGCACCCGGTCTGGAGCATCTGCGTGCCGATCGCCATCGTGGAAGCGTTCTGCCGGGAACGCACTCAGCCGTGGCTGGGCAAAGCCGGACTGCCAGTGGTCGCGGTGGTCTTCGCGGCCGGGTCGGCGGCGTTGTGCGCGATGCAGATCGCCTCGACGGGGTTCGTGGCTTCGGCGGGTCAGCTGGGTTGGGCGGGCGCGGCCGTCGCCGGGTTGGTCGCGCTGGGATTTTGGCTGGGCAGGAGGCCGGTGCCGCGCCGGGACGGCGTCGCTCCCGCACCCGCGGTCGTGGGGGTCGCGGCGTTCGGGGCGACGAGCCTGGTGTGGTGCCGGGAATTCCTGCCGGACGGGGTTCCGCAACCGGCGGTCGCGGCGGGCTGGTGCGTGCTGGTCGCGGCGGCGGTCGCGCTGGTGTTCCGGTGGTGCCGGTCTGCCGGCTGGGGCGCGCCGCACCGGCTCGCGCTCGCGGCGGGTGCGCTGGTCACCTATGTCTGGGTTGGCTGGTTTCACGCGCGGGACATGGACATTCCGCGGACGACCGCTCTGCTGAGCACCATCGGGTACGCCATCGCGGTAGCCGCGTTGCTGCTGGCGGCCTTCAAACGAGCTTCAGCGCACCGAATCTAGCGCCGCGTTCACGAACGAAGCTACCTGCGGCCGCCGGTCCTGCTCGTTCCAGGCGAGCACCAGCTGACTGGGCGGCGCGTCCCCGATCGGCACGCAGACGACGCCCGGCGGGACCTGGTCGACCAGCGATCGCGGCAGTACGCCGACCATCCGCTCCAGCGAGATGAGGTGCAGCAGCTGGACCACGTCCGCCACCTCCGGGCCGGTTCCGTCGACGCCGGGCACGCCCTTCCACGACGGGAGCGTTTCTCCGTCCAAATCGGACAGCCGGACGGACGCGTGCTGTGCCAGCCGGTGCGTGCTGGGGACGATGGCCACCCGGTCCTCGGCGTGCAGGGTTTCGTAGGCAAGCCCGGTCAGGTTGTCGAACGGGACGAACAGGAGGCCGACGTCCGCGCGGCCGCTGAGGAGAAAGTCGGCACGGTCGGCGGGGCCGCTGAAGAGGATGTCGACCTGGTGCGCGTCGGGATGACGGGAGTACTCGGCGAGGATTCCGGACAGCAGCCCGGCGTCGCCGCCCGGTTTGAGCACCAGGCGCAGGTGGCTTTCGCCGGCGCGGCGGGCGTTGCGGGCGGCGGCGCTGACCGCGTTGAGCGCGTGCCGTCCGTGTTCCTGGAGTGCCTCGCCGGCCGCGGTGAGTTCGACGTGGCGGCTCGAGCGGGCGAACAGTTGCACGCCGAGCCGGGTTTCGATGCGCTGGATCGCCTTCGAGAGCGCGGGCTGGGCGATCGACAGCCGCACCGCGGCGCGGCCGAAGTGCAGCTCGCTGGCGACTGCCAGGAAGTACTCGAGTTCGCGCGTTCCCAGTTCAGCCATGCCTCCAGGTTATCGCCAAATAGCGAATCGGTCTTGGACGTCCAGTCGGCACCGGGGCAAAACTTGAAGCATGATCACGCACACGATGATTGTTTCGTTCGACCAGCCGCTCCCCGACAGTGAGCTGGATCAGTACCTCAGCGATATCAAACAGGCCATGCTGGCGACCCGGTTCGCCGAGTCGGTGCAGACCCGGCGGCACCTGCCGATCCCCGGTGAAGACGCCATCCCGGCGCTCATCGCGACGGCGATCGTCCAGGTCACCCTCGCCGACCTCGACACGCTGGCCAAGAGCTTCACCGCACCCGAACTGCACGAGGTGATCGAGCGGTGGCAGGCGCGGCATTCGTACCGCGTGGCCTGGGCGAACCACGAGTCGCTGTCGTGAACCGGCGGCGTGGGCTCGTCACCGGTGCGGGCAGCGGGATCGGCCGGGCGGCGGCGATCGAGTTCGCGCGCACCGGGGCAGCGGTGGGCGTGCTGGACATCGACGCGGCGGCCGCGGCGGAAACCGTCGAATTGATCAAGGAGGACGGCGGGGAAGCGCTCGCCGTACAGGTCGACATCGCCGACGAGCCGTCAGTGCAGGCCGCGGTCAAGCAGACGGTCGAGGCGTACGGCGGGCTCGACTTCGCGGTGAACAACGCCGGATTGTCGTCGCGCAAACGCGTCGACCAGTTGACTCTCGCTGAGTTCGAGCGCGTCGTGCAGGTGAATCTGTCCGGGACCTTCCTCTGCATGAAGTACGAACTGCCGCACCTGAAGGGCGGCGCGATCGTGAACGTCGCGTCCAACGGCGGGTTGTACGCGATCCCGAACGCGCCGGCTTACGTCGCGGCGAAGCACGGGATAGTGGGCCTGACCAAGGTCGCGGCGGTCGACTACGCGGCGGACGGCATCCGCGTCAACGCGGTGTGCCCGGGGCCGACGCGGACGCCGGGGTTCGACAAGTGGGCCGGCGACCCCGGAATGATCGCCCGGCAGGAGGCGATCACTCCGCTCGGCAGGCTGGCCACTCCGGAGGAAGCCGCCGCGGCCGTGGTCTGGCTTTGTTCGGACGCCGCGTCGTACGTCACCGGGGCGACGCTGTCGGTCGACGGCGGACGGCGGGCGTAGTTCCGGTCGCCGTAGCGGTCTCGACCGCCTGCTACGACGGTGGATTCGACCGGCTCGGCGGCCAGCACGGCGGCTCCGTCGCGCGCGAATGCCTCCCTGGTCCAGGTGCCGCGACCCGACCATGAGCCGCCTTGCTGGCTTCCGGACGCCACTGGCCGGCTTGTAGGCCTCTTGGTCGGTGGCACAGCGATACGATGAAGCCTCGCGGCACAGGGGGAGGAAGCATGACCGAACCGTGGCAGTGGAGCGAGCAGACCTGGCGCAACCACGTCGGTCGCGTGCGTGCCGGCCGGCCGTTGCGGCCGGAATCCTGGCCGGGCGGGGCGCGAGTGGCCGTGGCGTTGTCGTTCGACTCCGACCACGAGACGATCTCGCTGCGCGACGGCCAGGTGCTGCCGGGCAAGCTGTCGCAAGGCGAGTACGGCTCGCGGGTCGGCGTGCCGCGGGTGCTGAAGCTGCTTGAGCGGTTCGGGGCGCCGTCGACGTTCTTCATGCCCGCGGTGTCGGGGTTGCTGCACGACGGCGAGGCACAGTCCTATGTGGAGGCCGGACACGAGGTCGCGTTGCACGGCTGGATCCACGAAAGCAATGCGCAACTGCCGTCTCTTGCGGAACGTGACCTCACGTTCCGGGCCGCCGATGCGTTGGAACGGCTCACCGGCACCCGTCCGGTCGGCATTCGCACCCCGTCGTGGGACTTCTCCGAAAGCTCCCTCGCGATCATCCGCGAACTGGGCCTGGCTTACGACTCCTCGCTGATGGCGGACAACGACTGCTACGAGATCCTCGCCGACGGCGAACCGACCGGCATTGTCGAGCTTCCGGTGGAATGGATCCGCGACGACGCGCCGTACTTCACGATGAACCGCTTCGGCTCGCAGCGCCCGTACACCCCGCCGCGGGAAGTGCTGCCGATCTGGCGCGACGAGTTCGACCTCGCCTTGGCCGAGGGCGGGCTCTTCCAGCTCACCATGCACCCGCACATCATCGGACATCGTTCCCGCATCACGATTCTCGCCGAGCTGCTGGAGCACATCGCTTCGCACGACGGGGTTTGGTTCGCTACGCACGCGCAAGTCGTCGACTACGTTTCAAGGCCGAGCGCCGATGGATCGCCGCCACGATAGTGCCGACGACCGCGGCCAAAGCTCCGGCCAGAATGAACGTCGTCCCCATCCCGACTGCGTCGATCACCGGCTGCGCGATCAGCGGCGACGAGAACTGGCCGAGGAACAACGCGGACGTCAGCAACCCGAGTGACCTGGTCCGTACCCCGGGGGAAGCGGTGGAAACCAGCCATCCGTTGACGGTCGGGTTTTGCAGACCCACGCCGAGTCCGACCACGACCATGCCCAGCGCGGCCGTCCACAACGCGCCGGCGGTGCCGAGGACGACCAGTCCGACGGCGAAGGCGGCGAACATCGCGATGGCCAGCATCGGAAAGGACCAGCGAGCGCGCAGCCGCCGGAAGTTCAGTCCCACCAGGGTCATCACCAGATTGACCGCGGCGATCAAGGCTCCCGCGACCGCTGGTCCCGCGCCGCCGACTTCGGCCAGCCAGAACGGAGCCTGCGTCGGAACGGTGTAGAAGACCACGACGCCGATGAAGATCAGCGCGTACAACCCCAGCAGCCGTGGCTGCCACGGCGATGCGGCCGTGGTGGTGTCCGTCGGATCGGCCGGCTGGACGGGTGCGTCCGGCACGAATCGGAGCACGAGCGCCAGCATCGGAATCGCCAGCAGGTAGATCGCGAACGGGCCCCGCCAGTCCAGCGCGGCCAGCAAGCCGCCGAGCAGCAGTGCGACGACACCGCCGAAACCCATTGCCGCGCCTTGCAGTCCGAGCACACGGCCGTGTTCCTCGGGGGCATGGTGGTCGGCGATCAACGCGGTTGACGTGGTCATGATGCCGGCGATGCCGATCCCGAGCACGGCCCGTCCGACGAGCAGTGCGGGGAGGGAGTCCAGCAGCAGGCCGGATCCGCCGCCGACGGTGTAGAGGGCGAGGCAGCCGATCAGCAGCGGGACGCGTCCGGTCCGGCCGCTCAGTTTGGCGAGCAACGGTGCGGACACCATGATCGCCAGGCCCGGCAAGGTGAGCACCAGCCGGACGAGGAGCTCCGCGTGCGGTTCGGCGGCGAAATGTCGTTGCATGCCCGGCAACGCGGGTGTGATCGTGGCGCTGGCCATGATGGTCATGGTGCTGACGCCGAGCAGCGTCGCCAGCAAGGATCTCGGTGGGCGCCGCACTCCGGCGTCAGTCGTTTCGGTCACGACGTCGAAGGTAAAACTTCAACTAAACTTGAAGTCAAGGCTGAGAACGCGTGGGCGGGCTCGCCGAATACCGGGCTCGGCACCACGATGACGAGCATGGGCGCGGAAGCGTTGGCCGCGGCAATCGAGGCAGGCGACCTCCGCAGTTACGAAACCCGGATGCGCCGGTTCGTCCACTGGGGGCAACCTGCCGCCGTGGTATGCCTAGCCCTACCCTCGAGACTACGGGCAAGCTGATCGAAACCGGACAGTCCGCTGGCTAATCTGGATCTCGTGGCTACCGTCTCTACGACCGCGAATCCGCGCACTGTGCTGGATGCCCTGTCGCATCGGAAGTTCCTGATTTCCTCCTGGCCGTGGCGGGCGCTGCTTTACGGGCTCAGCACCGGCCCGATGACGCTGCTGTTCGGCCTTCCGTTCGGATGCTGCCTGTTGCCGCTCGCGGTGCTGGTCAGCCGCGTCGTGCACGGGCAGACCTCCGATCTGGCGCTCGTCGCGGCGTTCTCGGTGTTCGGCATGCTGCTGTTCCTGAGCGCTGGCCCGGCGTGGGCGGCGGTGGTGGCCGGGGTCGAACGGCAGCGGCTGCGCATGGTCGACCTCAACCCGGTGACTGTCCCCTTTGGACCGATCAGCGAACCGGGTTGGTGGCCGCGAATGCGAACGCGGTACACCGAGCCGGCGGCATGGCGCGAACTCGGCTACGCGGTTCTGTTGTGCACCGCGATTCCCGCGCTGTACTCAGTGGCCGGCATGGTCGCGTTGTTCGCCGCGGTTCTGGTGGCGAGTCCGTTGCTCGTCAACGCGAACGACACGATTTCCGTGGGTTTCACCGAGGTTTCCACTCCCGGAGGCGCGGTCCCGTACGCACTGGCCGGTGCGGTCCTGCTCGTTCTGTCGGGCTATCTGCTGTCCGGGTTCGCTGGTCTGCACGCGATGCTGGCCCGTTCGCTGCTCACCGACGGGGCTGCCGAGAAGCTCCGCGGCGAGCTGACCGAGGTGTCGCAATCCCGCACCCGGCTGTTGTCGGCGTTTGACGCGGAACGCAAGCGCATCGAACGCGATCTGCACGACGGCGCGCAGCAGCGGCTGGTCGGGCTGAGCCTGCAACTCGGGCTCGCGAAGGTCGATCTGCCGCCGGATTCCGCGGCGGCGAAGGCGGTGTCGGACGCGCACGACCAGGCTAAGAAGCTGATGGTCGAGCTGCGCGAGCTGATCAACGGAATCCACCCGCGCGCGCTCGCCGAACTCGGTTTGCCCGCCGCGCTGGAGGAACTCGCCGACGGCTGCGCGGTGCCGGTCACCGTCGATGTGGCGGTGCCGGTGCGGTTGCCGGAGCCGGTGGAATCCACCGCGTACTTCGTGGTGGCCGAGTCGCTGACCAATGTCGCCAAGCATTCCGCGGCCAGTTGCGCTTCGGTGACCGCCGGAATTGTCGGCCGGATCCTTGCTATTGAGGTATGGGACAACGGAGCAGGCGGTGCTGAGCCGTCGCGCGGCACGGGGATCACCGGGTTGAGCGATCGGGTCGCCGTGCTGGGCGGCCGGATGTGGGTGCGCAGTCCGGTCGGCGGGCCGACCGTCGTGCGAGTGGAGCTGCCGTGCTGAGCGGAGAGCCGATGCGGGTCGTCCTCGCCGAAGACGAGGTGCTGCTGCGCGAGGGATTGTGCGGGTTGCTGGAGCGGTTCGGCTTCGCGGTCGTCGCCGCGGTCGGCGATGCCGAGGGCTTGCACGCCGCCGTGCGCGAGCACGATCCGGACCTGGTGCTCACCGACATCCGGATGCCGCCCGGCCATTCGGACGAGGGGCTGCGCGCCGCGGTCGAACTGCGCCGCACGCGACCGGAGCTGGCCGTGGTGGTGCTGAGCCAATACGTCGAACACCACCACGCGGCCGACCTGCTCGACTCCGCCGAGGGGCGCGGGGTCGGCTACCTGCTGAAGGACCGGGTGGTCGACGTCGAGGAATTCGTCGGGACGCTGCGCCAGGTCGTGGACGGCGGAACGGCGGTGGATCCGCAGGTGGTGCGCCAGCTGCTGCGCCGCCGGGCCGACCCGATCGCCCGGTTGTCGGCGAGAGAACGGGAAGTCCTGTCGCTGATCGCCGAGGGACACTCGAACGCCTCGATCGCCCGGCGGCTGGTGGTGTCCGACGCCGCGGTGGGCAAGCATGTCGGGAGCATCCTGTCGAAGCTTGACCTCCCGCCGACAGATGACGGGAATCGGCGAGTACTGGCGGTGTTGGCGTTTCTTCGCGGTAGCGGCTGAGGCGGTGCGAGCGCGGTTCGCGCTCGCACCGCTGGGTGTCACGCCGCGTTCACTACCGCGGTCAGGCTGGCCGCGAGTACCGAACGATCGCGCCCGGCTGTCCACTGGGTACCGCTGTCAGTGCGATACTCCAGCAGAGTCAACGCTTCACTGTCGTTGCCGGAGCCGATGCTCGTCTGGTGCAACGCCACGATGTCCACCTTCCGGCCGTGCTCGCCGAGTGCCGCGGTGAGCGCTTCGACCGGGCCGGTTCCGGCGTGTGTGCTGGTGTGCTCGATTCCGTCGGCGCGCAGGGTGATGCTGGTGTGCTCGTCGGCGGAGTTTTCGAAGCGGGACAACGTGATCGCCGGATTCGGCTGGAGGTACGCGGCTTCGAAGAGCTGCCACAGTTCGGTCGCGGTCACCTCGTGGCCGGAGTCGTCGGTGTGGCCTTGGACGCGGCGCGCGAAGTCGATCTGCAGCCGGCGCGGCAGCGTGATCCCGTACTCGCTTTCCAGCAGGTAGGCGATTCCGCCCTTGCCGGACTGCGAGTTCACCCGGATCACGGCGGCGTAGTCGCGACCGAGGTCGGCGGGGTCGATCGGCAGGTACGGGACGCGCCACTCCAGTTCGTGCGCGGGCACGCCGGTTTCCGCGGCGCGCGCGTGATGCTCCGCGAAGCCCTTCTTGATCGCGTCCTGATGCGTGCCGCTGAACGCGGTGTGCACGAGGTCGCCGACGTACGGATGCCGGGCGTGGACCTCGATTCGGTTGCAGTACTCGACGGTGCGGCGGATCTCGTCGATGTCCGAGAAGTCGATCATCGGGTCGACGCCCTGCGCGTGCAGGTTGAGCGCCAGAGTCGCCAGGTCGACGTTGCCGGTGCGCTCGCCGTTGCCGAAGATGCAGCCCTCGACGCGTTCGGCCCCGGCCAGCACGGCGAGTTCGGCGCAGGCGACACCGGTGCCGCGGTCGTTGTGCGGGTGCACGGAAAGGATCACCGAATCGCGGCGCGCGAGGTTGCGGTGCATGTACTCGATCTGGTCGGCGTACACATTGGGTGTCGCGATCTCGACCGTCGCCGGCAGGTTCAGGATCACCGGACGGTCCGGGCTCGCCTCCCACGTCTCGGTGACCGCGTCGCAGACTTCCAGGACATAGTCGGGTTCGGTGAGGTTGAAGACCTCGGGGGAGAACTCGAAGCGGACGTTCGGCAGGTCGCCGGCCGCGCGCAGAACGTCGCGGGCGCCGTCGAGGATCAGTTCTTTCAGCGACGCCTGATCGTGGCCGAGGACCACCGTGCGCCAGGTCGGTGCGGTGGCGGTGTACAGGTGGATCACGACGTCATTGCGGATGCCGCGGACGGACTCCACGGTGCGCTCGATCAGGTCGCGCCGCGCCGGGGTGAACACGACGATGGTGACGTCGTCCGGGGCCAGGTCGGTGTCCGCGAGCAGCCGGACGAAGTCGTAGTCGGTCTGCGAGGCGGACGGGTAGCCGACCTCGATTTCCTTGTACCCCATGCTGATCATCAGCTCGAAGAACCGGCGTTTGCGCGCCGGGTCCATCGGTTCGGCGAGTGCCTGGTTGCCGTCGCGCAGGTCGACCGGCACCCACAGCGGGGCTTGCGTGATCCGGTTGCCGGGCCAGGCGCGCCCGGCGTTGGGGACGTCGACGCGCTGGTAGACGTCGCGGTAGCGGTACGACGGCATGCGGGAGGCTCGCTGCCGGTTCCAAGCGGTGCTCATCTGCGGTCCTTCAGGTGGTCGGAAGCCGACCGGCGCGCGTGCTTGCCCCACGGCGGGGGGCCGGTCCGGTCAGGCCCCGCCGTGGCGGCGAAGGAGAAGGAAGCGCGTGAACATCGAGCCGGAGCGTAGCACAACTCCTCAGACAAGTAGCGGGGTTAAGCCAAGCCGACGCGGCGCGCGGCGCGAGCGCTTAGGATTGCCCCGTGGAGCTGGATTTCGTGCGGACCTTCGTCGCCGTCGTGGATGGAGGGCAGTTCCAGGAAGCGGCCGCGGAGCTGGGGATCACGCAGCAAGCAGTGTCCAAACGCGTCGGTGCGCTGGAACGCGAGCTCGGCGTGCGGTTGTTCACGCGCACCGCGCGCGGGGCCCGGTTGAGCAGCGACGGCGCGGCGTTCCTGCCGCACGCACGCGTGCTGCTCGACGCGGAGAAAAGCGCGCTCGCCGCGGTGCGGCCGGAGAAGCGTCCGCTGCGGGTCGACGTGCTGAACCGGCGGACCAAGTCGGCGCAACTCGCGCTGGGCTTCCACCGGGCGTTTCCGGAAGTGGAGCTGGAGGTCGTGACCACCGGCGCCGAACTGAGCTTCGACGCGGCCGTCGCCGCGGTCGCGGCCGGTTCGGTCGACGCGGCGTTCCGCGGTGTGCCGAAGCGCGACCTGCCAGGCGGCGTGACGAGCGGAGTGGTGGACTACGACGCGCACGAGCTGCTGGTCGGCCCGCGCCATCCGTTCGCCGACCTGCCCTCGGTGCCGATCGCGAAGCTCGTCGGCCACCGGATCTGGATGCCGGGGCTGTCGGCGAGCATGGAATGGGGCGCGTACTACGCGGAGCTGGCCGAGGCGTTCGACCTGACCATCGACGTGTCCGGCCCGGTCTTCGGCAACGAAACGATGCTGGACGAACTGGCGGTCTCGCCCGACCTGTCGACCTTCGTGGGCGCTGGCTCGCGCTATTTCTGGCCGGACGAGTACGACCTCCGCCGGGTGCTGGTGGTCGACCCGACGCCGGTGTACCCGATGTCGCTGCTGTGGCGGCGGGAGCCCGCGCATCCGGACGTGCGGAAACTGCGCGATCACCTGGTGACCGGGCCGGAACCGGGCGACGGAGTTTGGCTGCCCGGGTGGGAGCAGGCGTAGTCAGAGCGGGTGTTCGTACCAGACGTTCGGCTCGACGTACACGCCCAGATCCTGTTCCGTTGCCGCGAGCACCGGCGCGATCCCGCCGGGCACGACGGTGTGTCCGTCTTCGAGCCGAATGCCGGTCCACTGTTCCCACTGCGCGAGCGTGCCGGTGACGGTCATCGCGAACGGCGCGATCTTCCGGAACTCCGCGCCCAGTCGCTCGTGACTGCGCAGCCAGGGATCGGCGCGCCGGCCAAGATAGTCCACAATGGACTCCAGCGGTGGTTTGCCGGTCGGCCGCACGGGCACGACCAGCCGGGAAAGCCCAGCCCGGCGCGCCCGGTTCTTCAGCTCGACGAGTGCTTGCGCGGCAATGCCTTGTCCGCGCGCGGATTCCGCGACGTACACCTCCAGCGCGACCAGCGTGGTGGGTTCCCGTCCGTCGAGGTGGTCTTCGGCAGCCCAGACGAGGGCGCCGTCCCAGCCGTGGTCCGGCAGCTCGGGTCGTTCTGGAGCGGGGAAAGCGACCGGAATCGCCGCTGCTCGCGCTACCGGAACACCGTCGTCGAGCAGTACCAGGAAGAACTCGGGGGCGATGCGCCTCGAGCTGGCCAGCCCCGCGGTGAGGCCTTGGCCGAGGAACTCTCCGCCGACGAACCCCAGCTGGAGCGCGGGAACCCGCAGCTCCGGGCGGGTAGCGAGGTCTTCGATGCGCAGCACGACGCCCACCGGTTCAGCGCACCGGGAGCGCCGACCGCCGCCTGCCCAGCGCCGCCGGGTCGAGATTCGCCCGGGTCCCGGCCCGGTGCCCCTCCCGATACCCCGACCCCGACAACCGTCGCGGGGCCGCCGAGCGCAGGTCGCCGTACTCGCGGTCGAAGGCCTGCTGCACCAACGCCGTCCGGTCCCGCACCACCAGCTCCGCCGACTTCCCGCCTGCGACATCGGAATACGTCCGCGCGGCGTTCTCCTCCGCCGCGGTCAGCCGCTCGTGCACTGCACGCGCGAACCCGTGCAGCCACGTCCGCCGGTACGCCGCCAGCGATTCGCGGAACACCCGTTCCTCCGGCCGCACGCGTGTGAGCTGGGTGCTCGCTTGCAGCAACAGGCTGGTGAACAGCAACTCGACCCGCGCGAGGTCGGTGCGGAAGCCGAACACGGTGACCTCTTCGACCCCTTGGCCGACCCGGTGCAGCAAGGTCCGGCAGCGCAGCGGGTACGCGATGCTGGTGAGCAGACTGGCTTTGTCTCGGCTGTACGGATTGGAGATCGGCAGCTTCAGCACCGTGATGTCGTCGCCGCTCTGACCGGACGCGGCCAGCATCGCGTTGTCGATCCCGTGCCGCGCGATCAGCTGCGCCGCTTTGGTGTTGTACAGCTCGGCTTCGGCGGGCGTGACGGCCGGGTCCTCGGCCTTGGCCAGCAGCTTCCGCACGCGCTCCAGCAACGTGTCGTGGTCGGGCATGACCCCCCCTCTCCAGCAGGCGCGGCCCGTGCGGACCGGCATGGGGTGCACGGTAGGCGTGGGGTACGACAATATTCGATCAGATGTTCGGGAGTGACACTGGGCGCCCGGTTCGTCGCGGTCCTACGATCGGGACGTGTTTCCGCCCGTCACGCTGGACGTCGCGGTCGTCGGCTCGGGCCCGAACGGCCTGGCCGCGGCCGTAGTGCTGGCGCGGGCCGGGTTGTCGGTCGAGGTGTACGAGGCAGCGGCCGAGTCCGGCGGCGGGGCGCGATCGAAGCGATTGTTCGACGCGGACGTTATCCATGACATCTGCTCGGCGGTCCATCCGATGGCCGCGGCTTCGCCGTTCCTCAGGCAGTTCGATCTGGACCTCTGCCATCCCGAAATCCCGTACGCGCACCCGATCGACGAGAAGACCGCAGCCATCGCGTACGCGGACCTCGACCGCACCTGTGCCCGGCTAGGAACCGACGGTGCGCGTTGGCGGCGCTTCATGGCACCGCTGATCGAGCACAGTGCTGAGATCACCGAAGTACTCCTCGGCGACCTTCGCCACCCGCCGCATCCGCGTACGGCGGCGTACATCGCGACGCGCGCTCTCGCGGCTAACTCCTTCAAGAGCAAGGAAGCGGCAGCGCTCATAGCCGGTGTCGAGGCACACGCGCTCGGCAAACTGCCTTCACTCATCGGCAGCGGGATCGCGGTCCTGCTGACGCATCTCGCGCACAGCACAGGCTGGCCGATTCCCCGCGGCGGTTCGCAACGGATCACCGATGCTCTCGTCGCCGACATCGAGGCCCACGGTGGTCGCGTACGCACCAACGCGCGCGTCACCGACGTACGCGACTTAGCGCACGCACGCGCCGTCCTCTTGGACCTAGCGCCGAAAGGCGTCCTCGATATCGCCGGACGGTTGCTGCCCCAGCAGTACCGCAGAGCGCTGGAGAATGTCCGATACGGGCCGGCCGCGGCGAAGGTCGACTTCCTGGTCTCCGAAGCGATCCCGTGGCGCGAAACGGAACTCGGCCGGGCCGGGACTATCCACATCGGAGGGACAAGAGCAGAAGTGTACGCGGCCGACAACGCAGTCGCTGCCGGAAAGCGGGCGCGGGATCCGTTCGTCCTCCTTTCCCAGCCGATGACCGCCGACCCGTCCCGTGGCCTCCCCGGCAAGCAGCCGATCTGGGCCTACGCCCATGTCCCGCACGGAGATCCGCTCGACCCGACCGCCGCGATCATCCGCCGCATCGAACGCTTCGCTCCCGGTTTCCGCGACACGATCCTCGCCTCGCGCGCGATCCCGGCGCGCGATTTCGAGGCTTACAACGCCAATTACGTCGGCGGCGACATCGCGGCCGCCGCGGTCACGCTGCGCCAGGTGCTGGGTCGGCCGATCCTGCGCTGGGACCCGTACCGAACCCCATTGCGTGGCGTCTACCTGTGCTCAGCCGCGACCCCGCCCGGGCCGGGAGTGCACGGAATGGCCGGTCAACACGCCGCGGAACGGGTGCTGCGCAACGAATTCGGCTACCGTCCCGGCCGGACCAAGCCGGTTTCGTAAGCGACCACCACTGCCTGTGCGCGGCTGGAAATCCCGAGCTTCGGCATCAGCCGGTTGAGATGAGTCTTCACCGTCGCCTCGCTGACCAGCAACCGAGTCGCGATCTCCCCGTTCGGCATCCCCGTCCCCACCAACCGGAGCACCTCGCGTTCGCGCTCGGTCAGCGCGCTCAGCTCCGGCGCGGGTTCCGCGGGCGGCGTACTCGTGTACGCCTCCACCAGCCGCCGCGTGATTGTCGGGCCGAACAGCATGTCTCCGCGCGCCACTGACTGGATGCCGGAGATCAGCGTCTCCGGAGGGCTGTCCTTGAGCAGGAATCCGGCCGCACCGGCCCGCAGCGCGCGGTAGACGTACTCGTCGAGGTCGAAGACGGTCAGGATCAGCACGCGCGGGTTGTCCGGCCCGGCGAGGATGCGGGCGGTGGCCGAAACGCCGTCGAGACCGGGCAGCCGGATGTCCATCAGGATCACCTCGGGCCGCAGCCGCGCCGCCTCGTGCACGGCTTCCAAACCGTCCCGCGCCTCGCCGACGACTTCGACGCCCGGCGCGGCGTTGAGCAGCGCGACGAGGCCGGCGCGGACGAGATCCTGGTCGTCCACCACGAGCACACTGGTCACTTCGGTTCTCCACCGGTCCGGTCCGAGTACGGGAGGGTCAGCACCACCTCGAACCCCGCCGGTTCGCGTGGCCCGATTTCGATCTCGCCACCGTACATACGCGCCCGCTCCCGCATGCCGACGAGGCCGTGACCGGCGGGATTGCCGTCGGCGCGCGGTCCGCCGCCGGAGTCGGCGACGCTCAGCCGCAATGCGTCGGACAGGTACTCGACATCCAGCGCGGCGAAGGAATCCGGCGCGTGCTTCAGGACGTTCGTGAGCGCTTCTTGGGCGACCCGGTACGCGCACAGTTGCTGCCCCGACGGCAACGTCCGCGGCGTTCCGGTGACCCGCAGCCGCACGGTCAGCCCGGCCTCGCGGACCCGGCTGACCAGCGAGGGAAGCTCTTCGAGACCCGGCTGCGGACGGTATTCGCCCGGCTCGTGGTGCGGCGGGCGCAGCACGCTGAGCAGACGGCGGAGTTCGTCCAGCGCCTCGGTGGTCGTGCCGGTGATCGTGTCGAGCGCGCCGCGCGCGGTGTCCGGCGCGGACTCGAAGACGTACCGCGCGAGGTTGGCCTGCACGGAGATCACCGACAGATGATGCGAGACAACGTCGTGCAGTTCGCGGGCGATACGCAGCCGCTCTTCGACGACCGCCAGTTCGGCGCGGTCAGCACGCTCCGCGGTCGCGTCGAGGGCGAGCCCGCGAAGGTAGACCGAGTGTCCAATAAGGATGATCACGCACGCTTGCAGTGCCGCGATCACTGTGTCGCCGACGGGATTCGAGTTGTCGCCGACGAGCATCGTGATCTCGAAGCCGGCCACCGCGAACAGCGAAGGCGGCCAGGCCTGCCGGATCGGATAGCGCGCCCACACTGTGTACGCGGCGATCATCAGGTCGGGACGGCCGAGCGTCGCGCGGTATCCGGCCAGCGCGAACGCGCCGACCAGCAGGGTCACCGCGATCAGCGCGCTGATCGGGTAGCGTCGCCGGACCACCAGCGGGGCCGCGCCCGCCGCGGCGAGCAGCAGCCCGAACAGCCCCGGCCGGTCGCCGAGGGAGCCGTGGTGGACCGCCGCCCCGGCGAAAAGGAATAGTCCGACCGCAGCCGCCAGGAGCGAATCCGTGCACAGCGGCCGCGCCCGCAGGATCCGCATCACGCGCCGAAACTACCTCCCTGACCGGCGGTTTCCCAATTCCGTACCGCGATCGCGGCAGGCCGCCTACCGCGAGGGTTTACCCGCGGCTGCGGCGAAGGGCGGATTCCGCGGACGGGATCGAGCGGTTACGGTCGGTTCTGAATGGTCATCCATTCCCGCTGTTCGGCGGAGAGCCAGGGGTGGGGAGGATTCCGGGCTCTCCGCTGAGCTTCACCCCAGATACGCGTCGAGCGTCACCGCCAGCGCCGATTCCGGCGAAGGCGCGAAGCTGGCCCCGGCCAGCGCGCCCCACAGCCACAGCTGCGCGAGACCGTGTAAAGCCGCCCACAGCGACGCCGCGACCAGCCGAGGATCCGTACCCGGACGCAGCCGGTCGTCGTCCGCTTCGGCGCGGTCAAGCCGCACTAGCTCGGCGAAGGTGTCGAAGACGGCACTGCTGGCCGCGACCAGCCCCGGCTCCTGCGGGTCGATGAGGTCGCGACGGAACATCAGCTCGAACATCGCAGGGTTCGTAACCGCGAAGTCGACGTACGCGTGACAGGCGGCCGTGACGCGTTCGCGCGGGGTGCCATCGGGCAACTGTGCGCCGCGATGGAGCAGCTGTGTGAAGCCAAGCGTCGCTACGGCTGACAGCAGCTCCGCGCGTCCCGAGAAGTGACGAAGCGGCGCACCGTGCGACACGCCTGCTGCCTTCGCGATACCGCGCAACGTCACGGCCTCGACGCCGGAGCCGACGAGCAGATCCGCCGCGGTGCGGATCAACCGCTGCCGTGCGCTCATACCTGAGCTTCGGAGAAGGCCACCGGCAGCAGCTCTGGACGCTTCGGCAGGAAGCCGTCGCCAGGGGACCGGCCGGTGAGGTGGTTGCGCAGCCGCGTGATTCCCACCGGCAGCACCTCCTGCCACAGCCAGCGCAGGTCGGCGATCGCGCTGCCCTGGGCCGGAGCGCCAGGAAGCGGCTGGAGCCAGCTGCCGTCGTGCGCGACGCCGAGCCGGTCGAGCACGTGGCCAGCGACGCGCAGATGCCCGGCCCGCGACAGGTGCAACCGGTCCGGCCCGAAGTAACGCGAGTCGTGTGCGGCCTGGTCCGGCCACAGGTCGACGAGCTTCGCGCCGTAGCTGACCGACGCCTCGCGGATGGCGTCGTTGAGCGCGGTGACCCGCGGCCGCATCCGCCCGCCCAGCGGCATGCGGTGCGCGATGTCGCTCAAGGTGAAGGTGACGACCGTCGGCGCGATCTGCGTGCACTGCCGGATCGCGGTGTCGACCCGGCGAGCGACCGTGCGAGCGTCCCAGCCGCGGCTCATCACGTCATTGCCACCGCCGAACAAGGCGATCAGGTCCGGCTCGTGCCGCTCGGCCGTGGGCAGCTGCTCCGCGGCGATCTGGTCCAGCCGCCGGCCGCGAACGGCGAGATTGGCGTAACGGAACGCGGTTTCGTCGCGCGCGAGCCGGCCGGCGACGTAGTCCGCCCAGCCGCGGTACCGGCTGTGATCCGGGTAGGGATCGTCCAGCCCCTCCGCGCAGCTGTCGCCGACGGCGACGAACGTGTGGAAACCCATTCCGTTCTCCGTAACCCCTGGTTCATCTTGTAGACACTGTCTATCAAAGTAAGTAGACGCTGTCTACCTCGGGTGCGCCCGACTTTCGGGTCTACAACGCAGTGCTTCCGGGCCCCTACCGTGGGTGTGGTCTAGACCTCTCAGGAGAGGAATCCCGCGATGAAGTTTTCCCGCTCCGCCGTCAAAGTCGGGATACTGACCGCCGTGCTCGGCACGGTTTCGGTGTTCACCGCCGTCCCGGCCCTCGCGCACGGCTCGATGGGCAACCCGATCAGCCGGATCATGCAGTGTTTCCAGGAGGGTCCGGAGAATCCGCAGTCCGCCGCGTGCAAGGCCGCCGTCGCGGTCGGCGACAGCTGGCCGATCTACGACTGGGACGAGGTCAACATCGGCGACGCCAGCGGCCGCAGCCGCGAGATCATCCCGGACGGCAAGCTGTGCAGCGCCGGCCGCGACAAGTACAAGGGGCTCGACCTCGCCCGCGACGACTGGCCCGCGACCACGTTGCCGAGCAGCGGCCCGTACACCTTCCAGTACCAGTTGACCGCCGCGCACGAGGGCACCTTCGAGCTGTATGTCACCAAGCCCGGTTACGACCCGACGAAACCGCTCAAGTGGTCCGACCTGGAGGACACCCCGTTCTACAAGCAGGACAACCCGCCGATCGCGGGCAACGCCTACCAGCTTCAGGCGAACCTGCCCGGCGGACGCACCGGCCGGCACCTGATCTACTCGATCTGGCAGCGCCACTGGCCCGATTCCGGAGAGGCCTTCTACTCCTGCTCGGACGTGATCTTCAACTGATCACCCCGGCGCGCCCGGCAGAGGCAGCGAAGACCTCTGCCGGGCGGATCATCGAGCCGCTCAAGCGTTTTGTCGGTGCGTTGCGTCATCATGACGGCGTGACGGCATGGAACGAACTATGAAAATCTTGGTGGTAGGCGGCAGTGGCCTGCTGGGCCAGCACGTGCTCGACGAGCTGCGGAACCGCGGGCACGAGACGACCGCCGTCGCGCGTACGGCACGTGAAGGAGTCGACCGGACGCTCGACGTCTCGAAGGCTTCGCACGCCGAACTGCGCGAAGCGCTCGACGGACACGACGGTGTCGTCTTCGCGGGTGGCATGGACGACCGTGCGGTCGGACGCGGACCGGTCGAGCCTCGGCTGCGCGCGGGCAACGTCGCACCAGTCGCCGCGTTGTTGCGCGCGGCGCGCGAAGCAGGCTGTACGCGCGCGGCGGTGCTTGGGTCGTACTACACGTACTTCGACCGCGTGCGCCCTGAATGGGGGTTGGCCGCGAAGCATCCGTACGTGCGCAGTCGGCTGGAGCAGGCCCGCGTGGCGCGCGAAACTGCCGGGCCGGGGTTGCCGGTCGCGGTGATCGAAGTGCCGTTTGTCTTCGGTGTTGCGGAGGGCCGGGTGCCGCAGTGGTCGGTGCCGATCGTCAAGTGGGTCCGTTCCAACTCGCCGCTCTTCGCACCACCCGGCGGGACCGCCGCGACGAGCGCGCGCGGGGTTGGCGTCGCGACGGTGGATGCGCTGGAGCAGGCGTCGGGCGCGGATATCCCGGTAGCAGAGGAAAATCTCCAGTGGACGGACATGTTCGCCCGGCTGGCCGCGGCGGCGGGGCGACCGCGCCGGGTGCGCCCAATGCCGTCCTGGCCGGTGCGCGGCGCGTTCAAACTCGGCGGGTTCCTCAACGGGCTGAGCGGGAAACAGCCGGGGCTGACGGTGCAGCACATGGACGGATTGTTGTTGCGGGAGCTGTATTTGGAGCTCAACTACCCGGCTCCGGTGGACGGGGCGATCCGGGAAACCGCTGTGGCGCGGTAGCACTCAACCCAGCCGGGCCCGGTGCGTCCGCACCGCCGCCAACCGCGGATCCGACGGGGCGAGCACCGAGGCCAGCGCATCCAGGATCGCCAGATCATCAGCACCACAGGAGGTTTCCCAGAACGACCACAACGTATCCGCGTCGCCGCTGTTCAATGCCAGCTGCCGGACCTGCGCGCTGATCGACTCGCGTTCCTCCAGGATCGCGGGCGATTCCGACTCGGCGAGCAGCGGTCCCTGGAACGACCGGACCGCCGCCGCGGCGTCCCCGGCGCGCAGAGCGGCTTTGGTGCGCAGGAAATCCGCGTCCACGGTGGCCGCGAGGCGGTACGGGCGCGTCTGCAACACCCCGGTGCCCAGCTGGGTGCGCAAGCGGTGGATTTCGGCGCGCACGGTTACCGGGTTGCCGGCTTCGCCGTACAGCTGCAACGCCAGCTTCTCCGCCGACAAACCGCGCGGCTGAAGCGCAAGCAGAGTAAGCAATTCGGCGTGCCGCAAGGTGAACGGGATGTCTCGACCGTCCACAGTGGTCGATCCGGGGCCATCGGTGAGGTATTCGAGCGACAACTTCCGCCGGGTCGCGGAGCCGGACGTGGCGATCCGCAGCAGATAGCCCTCGTCGAGCGGGTCGACGGTGGCGACCCGGCCGTCCGGGAGGGTCACGGTGCCGCCGCCTTTTCGTACCTCCACAGTGGATGGAAGGGTGCACGCTTCGGCGGCCAGCACCCGCCCGCCCGCCGAAAGGAGTGCGCCGGGGCGGCCGCGCAACGACGCCAGGTGCGGCATGTTCGCCCGGCGCACCTTCTCGTCGCGGACCGCCAGTTGGGCTCGCAGCCGTCCCTCGGCAAGCTGCGCCGTGGCGGTGACCAGCGACAACATCGCCGGATGCACCGTGCGGAGCGGTCCGCTGACGTCGATCGAGCCGAGCAGTGCGCCGGTGTCCGGGTCGCGTACCGGCGCCGCCGCGCAGGTCCACGTGTGATAGCGGCGGACGAGGTGTTCGGCGGAGTAGATCTGCACCGGCTGTCCGGTCGCGAGCGTGGTGCCCATCGCGTTCGTGCCGATCGCCTCTTCGCTCCACCGTGTGCCTTCGGTGAGCGCGACCTGGTCCGCACGCAGCAGCACGCCGGTCGCGCCCTCGCGCCACAGGATGAGCCCGTTCGCGTCGGTCACGATCATCATGTGCTCGGCGTCGTCGGCGATGCTCACCAGCATCTCGCGCAGCAGTGGCAGCACCGGGGCCAGCGGATGCTCCGCGCGCAGGTCGGTGAGCTCGTCCGGCTCGCAGATCAGCGGGGCCTCGCCTGCGTCCGGATCGACGTGCGCGGCCAGCGAGCGTTCCCACGACGCCGACACCACCGAGCGCGGCGAGCGCGGCGCGGCAGCCCCGGACAGGACCGCTTCGCGGACGTGCCGGAGCAGCTGCGCGTACGACTCCGGATCGCGCAGCAGGTCGGGTTCGGGCGGCTCTGCCACACGAATGAGAGTAGAGACCCTGGTCACAAGGCTGCAACGTCGGCGCAACGTTGCCCGGCCTACGGTCGCTGCCGACCGTCACCGACCAGCAACGAGGCAGGGCAAGATGGCCGTATACGCCGCACCGAACACCGACGGCTCCGTCGTCGACTACGAGACCCGCTACGACCACTACATCGGCGGCGAATACGTCGCGCCGGCCGGCGGGCAGTACTTCGAGAACCCGACGCCGGTGACCGGCAAAACCTTCACCGAGATCGCCCGAGGGACGGCGGCGGACATCGACCGGGCGCTCGACGCGGCCGAGGGCGCCGCGCCCGCGTGGGGTCGCACCTCGCCCGAGGAGCGCGCGAACATCCTGCTCAAGATCGCCGACCGGATGGAGCAGAACCTCGAGCGGATCGCGGTCGCCGAGTCCTGGGAGAACGGCAAGCCGGTCCGCGAGACCCTCGCCGCGGACATCCCGCTCGCGATCGACCACTTCCGCTACTTCGCCGGCGCCCTGCGCGCCCAGGAGGGCGGCATCTCGCAGATCGACGACAACACGGTCGCCTACCACTTCCACGAGCCGCTCGGCGTCGTCGGCCAGATCATCCCGTGGAACTTCCCGCTGCTCATGGCGGTCTGGAAGCTCGCCCCGGCGCTGGCCGCGGGCAACGCGATCGTGCTCAAGCCCGCCGAGCAGACCCCGGCGTCGATCCATCTGCTGATGTCGATCATCGGCGACCTGATCCCGCCGGGTGTGCTGAACATCGTCAACGGCTTCGGCGTCGAGGCGGGCAAGCCGCTCGCATCGAGCGACCGGGTGCGCAAGGTCGCGTTCACCGGCGAGACCACCACCGGGCGGCTGATCCTGCAGTACGCCAGCGAAAACATCATCCCGGTGACCGTCGAACTCGGCGGCAAGAGCCCGAACATCTTCTTCGACGACGTCGCCGCGGCCAACGACGCGTTCTACGACAAGGCGCAGGAAGGCTTCGCGCTCTTCGCGCTCAACCAGGGCGAGGTCTGCACCTGCCCGTCGCGCGCGCTGATCCAGTCCGGCATCTACGACCGGTTCCTCGGCGACGCGGTCGAGCGCGTGAAGAAGATCAAACAGGGCAACCCGCTCGACACCGAGACGATGATCGGCGCGCAGGCCTCGAACGACCAGCTCGAGAAAATCCTGTCCTACATCGACATCGGCAAGCAGGAGGGCGCGAAGGTCCTCACCGGCGGCGAGCAGTCCGACCTCGGCGGCGACCTGTCCGGCGGCTACTACGTGCAGCCGACGGTGTTCGAGGGCGACAACAAGATGCGGATCTTCCAGGAGGAGATCTTCGGCCCGGTGGTGTCCGTGGCGAAGTTCGACGACTACGACGACGCGCTCAAGATCGCCAACGACACCCTGTACGGCCTCGGCGCCGGCGTCTGGTCCCGCGACGGCAACACCGCTTACCGCGCGGGCCGCGACATCCAGGCCGGCCGCGTGTGGGTGAACAACTACCACGCCTACCCGGCCCACGCGGCCTTCGGCGGCTACAAGGCGTCCGGCATCGGCCGCGAGAACCACAAGATGATGCTGGACCACTACCAGCAGACGAAGAACATGCTGGTCTCCTACTCCGACCAGGCGCTGGGCTTCTTCTGATGCCCCAGCGGGTGGACCTGACCCCAGCCGCCGCCGACCTCCTGCGGCGGCTGGTGCCAGTCCACGGACCGGTGATGTTCCACCAGTCCGGCGGATGCTGCGACGGCAGCGCCCCGATGTGCTACCCGATCGGCGAATTCCGGGTCGGCGCCCGCGATGTCCATCTGGGCGACCTGGCGGTGGACGGCATCGACGCGGTGCCGGTGTGGATGTCGGGGCCGCAGTTCGAGTACTGGCGGCATACGCATCTGACGATCGACGTGGTTCCCGGACGGGGCAGCGGGTTCTCTGTGGAGGCCCCGGAGGGGGTGCGGTTCCTCATCCGGTCTCGGTTGCTCAGCGACGAGGAGTCGGCTGAGCTGAACGGGTAAACAGGACAAAAAGGTCAGTGGCGGCGGTGCCCGGTGAGCGTTTCCCGCTCACCGGGCACCGCCGTTTATTTGTTGACTCTCGGCTAAGCGCGCCATTAAGCTTCCTGGTGGTTCGGGGACTGGGGGCAAGCCGCAAGCTGCCCTTTTCGAGGGGATACCAGTGAAACTGTCCGGGCGGGTACTCGCCACGGCAATGCTTTCCGTTGCCGTTTTTCCATTCGCTTCCGGGATTGCCGCGGCCGACGACGCTCCGCCGCCTATTGTCGAGGACTTCGACTATCCCGGGGCGGACCAGATCTACGCTCAGTACCACATTCGGCTGCTGAAGGGCGACGGCCACATCCTGTTCGCCGACTGCGCCTCCGGCGGCACGCTCGTCAAGGTGTGGAGCCGTGCCGCGGCGAACGACTTCTTCTGCTTCCGCGTCACCGGGGAATCCGGCTACCTCACCATGGACGTGCCGGACGTCTACGCAGTCACCGGCGACCAGCACGAGTTGAAGGCGACCGTGGTGGTCAAGAACGTCGCCACGCCGACCGACATCCCGAAGAACACCTACACGCCGGTCGGTGAAGGCGTTGACCCGAAAAACGGGTTCACACCGCTCGTCGAATTGCGGTCCGGGAAATCCTGAACAGTTCCTGCTGAAAAACCTTCGGTGAGTCGTCCGCGCCCTTTTCCGGGCGCGGTTCGGCTCGCTGTCTCGTCGTGTCCAGGGGAGGAACACTGTGAAACCTTTCCGCAGATCCTTGGCAGTGGCGGTCGCCGCGGCGACCGTGTTTTCCGGGCTTTCCGCGGTACCCGCGGCAGCCGCCGATCCAGCGCCGCCGTCCGAGCGGAGCCAAGCCCTCGAACAGCTCAAAACCGGCGGGCCCGGCGTCAAAGCGGCCGCCGAACTGGCGCTCACCGGAACCGATGCCGACGTGCACGCGTTCCTGACCTCCGGCCTCGGTACCGCAGCCGAACGGGACCTGCGAGTGCGGGTCACCCAGCTGATCGCGCATTCCGGTCCGGGCGTGCGCCGTGCCGCGCAGGCGGTGGTTGGCGGCACGGTCGCGGAAATGCAGGCATTCCTGGCCGACGGATGGGCGCAGCCTCGGCTCGACGACATCCGCGTCGAGGTCACGCAGGCGCTCGCGGCGGGCGGCCCCGGCGTCCAGCGCGCGGCTCGGGAAGCGCTCGCCGGGACCCCGGAGCAGCAGCAGGAATTCCTCAGCACCGGCCGGGCGAAGGCACAGGTCGGGGATGACCGGGTGCGGGTCACGCAATTGATGGCCGCCGGCGGTCCGCAGGTGAAGCGGGCCGCGCAGATCGCTCTCAACGGCACTGCCGACGACGTCGCAGAGTTTCTCACCACCGGCTACCAGGTCGCGGTCGCACAGGACCACGAGACGCTGACCGTCGCGCAACTGGCCGATCTCGCGGCAGACGCACAGACTCGTGCCGCCGCGCAGACCGAGACCGCGAAGGAAGCGTCGGCGCAGGCCGTACAGGCTGCGGAGCTCGCCCGGCAGGCCGCGCAGAAGGCCGCCGACGAAACGCAAGCTGCGCATGACGATTCACAACTCGCCGCCGCTGCGGCCGGTCGCGCCGCAGATGCCGCGAGCCGAGCCGCCGACGCCGCGCGAACGGCGATTCACGCGGCGTCGGCAGCGACTAACTCGGCCCGCGTCGCCGCGAATGCCGCGGCTCAGGCCGCGACCGCAGCGGTGCAGGCGGGCCAGGCCGCGACCAGGGCGCGGAGTGCTGCCTCGGCAGCGGCTACCGACGCCGGAAAGGCAGACCAAGCAAGGCAAGCGGCGGTGGACGCCCGAGGCGTCGCACTGAACGCCCGTCGAGCAGCCGAGGCTGCTCGTGGCGCGGTCACCGCGGCATTCGCTGCCGCTGGTGCCGCTACCGCGGCGGCATCGGCAGGCCAGAATGCGGCCCTCGCCAGCGACGCGGCCGACGCTGCTGCCGGATACGCCGGTAACGCCAGCGAACAGGCGAAACGAGCGCGTCGCGCGGCTGCGGCAGCGAGGGCGCAAGCCGCGGAAGCGAGCCGGGCAGCGGCCGCCGCCCGATCACTGGCCAACGAAGCGGTCGCCGCGGCCGACCAGGCAGCCGCTGCGGCGGATTCGGCCGCAGCACACGCATCCGCTGCCGCCGACGCCGCCGATGAAGCTGCCGCGCACGCCGGGGAAGCCGAGCACGCGGCTGAGCGTGCCGAGGCTGCGGCCGCCGAAGCCGACAAGGCAGCGACCGACGCGAAGACCGCGTCCGACACTGCCGCGTCCGTCGCCGCCACCGCTCGCAAGGCCGACGACGAGCGGCTCGTCCAGCAGGAAGCGGAGGACACCGCCGACGCCCAAGCCGCGAAGGACGCCGAAGCCGCGGCCAAAGCCGACGCGACCTGGACTGCCGGACAGGAAGCCAAGCAGGACGCGGAAATCCAGCGGCTGCTCACCGAAGCACGCACTCCGGGCGCCGACCCAGCGGTGGTCGTGCACGACGGCCGCCTGGCCGCCGCCGGTTTGTTCAAACTCGGTGGCCCGTTCACCCGCACCGCAGCCGAAGCCGCGCTGATCGGCGATGACGCCGACGTGCGCAGCTTCGTCTTCACCATCCAGCCCGGGGCGGTGCACCAGGACGACCGGGCGAGCGTCGCCGCGATCGCGGCCTCGACCGAGCACGCCGCCGAGGCTCAGACCGCGAAGACGGTGGTGACCGGCACCGACGCGGAGGTCCAGGACTTCCTGCACAACCGGAAGTACCCCGGCCGCTCCGCCGACGACCGCGTGCTGGCCACGCAGATCATCGCCGCCGGCGGTCCTGGCGTGCAGGCAGCGGGCCGGAAAGCCGTCGCCGGAACGGATGACGACGTCCGCGAGTTCATCCGCACCGGCCAGTACACCGCCCGCGAAGCCGACGATCGCGTGCTGGCCACCCAGGCGGTCGCCACAGGCGGCCCGGAGGTCAAGGCAGCAGGCCGAGCCGCATTGGCCGGCCCGCCGAGCTATGTCCGGACCTTCGTCGAGTCGGGTCTTTACCGGGCACAGCAGCGGGACGCCCTGACCGCGACGCACCGCGCTGAGGTCGCCGGTTACGTCTCTGATGCCGCTCAGTCCGCCGCTTTGGCGCGGCAGAACGCTTTCGACGCCGCTCGTGCTGCCGCCATCGCTCGCGGTGCGGCCGACGACGCTGCCAGGTACGCCTCAGAGGCAGAGAAGTCGGCTGCCGAAGCGCAGACGTACTCGAACCAGGCGTCTGCGTCAGCCGCGGAGGCGAAGAAGTCTGCCGAGGCCGCGGTCGCGTCGGCTAAGCAAGCGACGGACGCCGAAGCCAGGGCAGCGCAGGCGGCCCGGTCGGCGCAGAAGTCGGCCAGCCAGGCACAGGCCTCGGCCTCGGACGCAGCCGGTTCGGCATCCAGCGCACGCTCGGCGGCCAACGACGCGGCGAAGTCGGCTCAGGACGCCGGACGCAGCCGGGACGAGGCTGTGCAGGCGGCCGCGGATGCTTGGAAGCGGGCGGGGGAGCTTTACTTCCGGGAGATGTTCGGGGGTCCGCCGGATCTGTCCGATGAAGCTGGACACCCCTATGCCGACGACGAGGCTGGCCACCCGTTGTTCCACGAACCGAACGCGATGGAGCGGTACCTGCTTCGGGACGCCATTAGGCTGTACAGCAACGAGCAGGTCGCGGCCGGGCTGATCGCTTGCCTCAACCGGCCGATTTCGTGCGAGCTGTTCCGCCATTGGGCCGGGAAGAGCGGTGAGGACTATGTCCTCAGCGGCGTGCAAATGCGGGACCTGTTCAGCGATCCCCAGTGGGCGGCCGATCTGCGCGACAAGCTGGAGCGATATGCCAAGCAGGCGGCGGTGAAGTGCACCGGGCCGATTGGTACCACGTGTGCGCTCAAGCTGGACACGAACTGGATGGGCATGCAGTTCACCGAGGTGCCCGACCACATCTTCTCGTTGCATTCGTTCGACTACCGCGTCACGGGTGATTTGTCCGCACGGGTCACGGGGGACGGTCAGGTGCAGCTGAGCGGAAGCTACCGGGTCGACCTGAAGAAGCAGTACAACTTCGATGCGGACAAGCCGCCGATCCTCGTGCACAAGGTGCCTTATAACGTGAAGGACCTGTCGCAGATGCCCGCGGTCGGGCTGGCGCGGGACTATACGGTGGTGGGAAGCACGAATCAGTATGTGGACCTTCCGGGGCACCGCTGAGCGATGAGTGAACCGTCTTGCAGCGGCCTTCTTGGCGGCTGCAAGACGGTCCCAGGAAGGGAAACGATGAAGTCGCGGTTGCCAGTGGCGGTTGCCGTCCTCCTTTCCGTCGTGGTTTTGGCCGGCTGCGATGGCCAGCCGGATCCGCGGGCGTATCCGGGCAGTGAGAGCGGCGTCAGCTGGGAAGAGGCCTCCGCCCGGTTCCAGATGACGCTGCCGCCCTGTCCGGTGAAGGAATTCCATTTCGACGTCCAGCCGCGACTCACCGAACGGCTCGCCTTCGCCTTCGTGGCACCGAAGTCCTGTGTGGACGAATTCCTGAAGCGCTACGGCGATGACCCGGCGAACCCGACCCGCACGTGGCCGATCGGCGAGGCGCGGCCGCCGTATGACGAGGCGCGGCCTCCGTTCGACGCGGACGAGATGCGGCAGTTCGGCTGGACCCACGATCCGAAGGCGAAGGCCAGTCTCTACACCCGCCTCGAGACGCCGTACCACGCGACCTTCTCGGCGTTCGTGAAATCCGGTCCGGAGGAGACGGTCTACGTGCGGAGCCGCACCTCTGGCTTCCCCGACCGGTCCAAGTAGCCGAGGAAACTTGCTAGGTTCAGCTCATGCTGTCGCTGAAAGACGTCTACGTGGGCGAGCCGACCGTTCTCGGCCACCAGCGGGACCAGCCTGTCCTGAGCGCCATCCGGAAAACCCGGGTCGACACCCCGGAGCTGGCACTGTCCGAGCTCAACCTGGACGGCGACCGCCAAGCCGACCTTTCGGTGCACGGCGGCCCGGACAAAGCCGTCTATGTCTATCCGGTCGAGCACTATCCGGTGTGGACCGCCGAGGGGTACTCCGTGGCGCACGGCGACTTCGGCGAGAACCTCTCCGTCGAAGGCATGCTCGAGAGCGACGCGCGGATCGGCGATGTTTGGGCTTGGGGCGACGCGCTCGTGCAGATCGCCCAGCCGCGGCATCCGTGCTTCAAGCTCGCGATGCGGACCGGGCGCAAGGACGTCGTTCCCGCGATGATCAGCACGAATCGCTGCGGCTGGTATCTGCGCGTGCTGCGTCCGGGCATGGTCCCGACGGCTGGCCCGCTCGACCTCGTGGAGCGGGCCGAGGGGCCGACCGTCGCGGAGACCTTTCTGGTCGCGTCGGCGAATTACGCGCAGTTGCCTGAACCGCGGCCGATGCTGGAGCTGGCCGAGCGCGTGCTGAAGTCGACCGTACTGCCCGAAAGCTATCGCAAAGGGATCAAGTCCAAAGTGGACCGGGCGAAGGGGTTACTTCCAGTCGACCTGCGGTGAGCGGTAGAAGTCGATTCCCTGCGCTTCCCAGCGCGGCGCTTGCTTGGCGATTCGCTCCCGATATCCGTCCCAGGTTCGGGAAGCTCGCGGCGACCAGCCGATTTCCGCGACGCCGGGCAGGCGCGGGAACGCCATGTACTCGATGTCGTCGTTGGTCCGGATGGTTTCCGTCCACAGCGGAGCTTCGACACCGGCCACGGACTTCTCCTCGACACCCGGGACGAGCGTCGCCGGGTCCCATTCGTAGGCGTCGCGGACTTCGACCAGACCGGCCCAATCCTGGCCCAGTTTTGTCGATTCGGTGTACTTCATGTCGAGGTAAGCGTGGTTGGCGGGCGACATGATGAACTTGTTCCCACGCGCCGCGGCGGCGGCCATGTCCGCGTTCGGGCCGCCCTGGTCCCAGTATTGCGGCACGGCGGACGTCGGCAGCGGCGTCTTCACGATTTCGTGCCAGCCGGTGATCAGCTTGCCGTATTTGGCGACCATCGGGCTTACCTTCTCGTAGAAGGTTTTGTAGTCCGCCGCGGACGTCGAATGTGCTTCGTCGCCGCCGATCGCGATGTACTTGCCAGGCGTGATCGCGGCGAGTTCGCGGATCACGTCTTCGACGAATCGGTACGTCGTAGGCGAATTGATGCACAGCGAGCTGTACCCGACCTCGATGTCGGTGCGCGGCGGGACCGCGACCCCGTCGCAGTTCAGTTCCGCGTACACCGACTGGGCGGAGTTCGTGTGCCCGGGCATGTCGATCTCCGGCACGACCGTGATGTGTCGGCTCGCGGCGTAGGCGACGATGTCGCGGTACTGCTCCTGCGTGTAGTAGCCGCCCGGGTCGCCGTAGGCCGCGGTCTTGCCGCCCTCGGTCGCCAATCGCGGCCAGCTCTTGATTTCGATGCGCCAGCCCTGGTCGTCGCTGAGGTGCAGGTGCAGCGTGTTGATCTTGTATTGGACGATCTGGTCGATGTACTTCTTCACCTGCGCAGGAGTGAAGAAATGCCGCGCGACGTCGAGCATCGCGCCGCGGTGGGCGAAGCGCGGGTAGTCGAGGACGCTGCCGCCCGCGATCGTCCACGTGCGGTGCTGCACGCTCTTCGCCTCGACCGCCGACGGCAGCAGTTGCCGCAGCGACTGGACGCCCGTGAACAGCCCGGCGGAGGTGTTGGCGCGCAGCCGGACGCCGTTCTTCGTGACGTCGAGCTGGTATCCCTCGTCGCCGACGCGCGGGTCGGCGTGGCCGAGGTCGAGCGAGATCGCGGACAATCCCGGGCTCGCCGGGACGACCGGCAGCGGGAAGCCAGTCGCGGGGCGCAGCAGGCCGCGCAGGTACGCGGCGACGTCGCCGGTGCCGTGCCCGGCGCGGATGACGGTCAGCGGCGTGAGCCGGAAGGTGGCGTCCGCCTTCGCCACGGCATGCACCGGCATCGGTACGAGGTCGGTGACCTGCCGTTCGCTGGGCGCGGGACTCGCCGCGGCCGGCCCGGGCACTCCCACCGCGGCGAGCCCGAGCACGGTCACCCCAAGCACGGCCCTGGACAGGGTCTTCCTCACGGCATACCTCCGGTCGCGTCGCGGAGAAGGCGGACTCCAAGAGGTATAGACCACTTCGCGCGCCGCTGACAACGTCCGAAAGGGTCGGCTGACACCTGATGTCCCGTTCGCCGGGATGCCCGCAGCGCTCCAATGCCACATTGCGGGTTTCTCGGTAGCGGTGGTGCGCATCCCTCGGCGAGCATCGCGAGAGGGATCCCGCCGCGCAGCACGCTGCTGAGAAAACCCCATGGGGACGATGCTCAGGGCCGCAGGATCGCCCGCAGCGCGTCCAGCACCGACGGGTCCTCGATCGTCGACGGAACCGCCTCGTCGCGTCCGTCGGCGATTCCGCGCATCGTCTTGCGCAGGATCTTCCCCGAGCGCGTCTTCGGCAAAGCGCTGACCACCGAGACGTCCCGGAACGCCGCCACCGGCCCGATATCGCGGCGAACCAGCGCCACCAGCTCGTCCCGCAACTGCTCCTCAGGCACCTCCACGCCGGACTTCAGCACCACGAACCCGCGCGGCACCTGCCCCTTCAACTGGTCCGCGACCCCGATCACGGCACACTCCGCGACCGCCGGATGCGACGCCAGCACGGCTTCCATCGAACCGGTCGACAGCCGGTGCCCGGCCACGTTGATCACGTCGTCGGTGCGGCCCATGACGAACAGGTAGCCGTCCTCGTCGAGGTAACCCGAGTCACCGGTCAGGTAGTAGCCGGGGTAGCGCGACAGGTACGCCTCGCGGTAGCGCTCGTCGTCGCCCCACAGCGTCGGCAGCGAACCCGGCGGCAGCGGCAGTTTCAGCGTGATCGCACCCTCTCGACCGGCTGGCAGCTCCTCGCCTGCTTGATCAAGAATGCGCACGTCCCAGCCGGGCACCGGTTTCGTCGCCGATCCGGGTTTGACCGGCATCGGTTCGAGACCGCGCGGGTTCGCCGCGATCGGCCAGCCGGTTTCGGTCTGCCACCAGTGGTCGACGACCGGCGTGCCGAGGATGTCGTGCGCCCAGTGGTAGGTCTCCGGGTCGAGCCGCTCGCCCGCCATGAACAGGGTGCGGAACTGGGAAAGGTCGTACTTTTTGAGCTCGTCGGCTTCCGGGTCTACCTTCTTCACCGCGCGCAACGCCGTCGGCGCGGTGAACAGCGCTTGCACGCCGTGCTCGGAAATGACCCGCCAGAACGCGCCCGCATCCGGCGTTCCGACGGGTTTTCCTTCGTACAGCACGGTTGTCGCGCCGACCAGCAGCGGCGCGTAGACGATGTACGAATGCCCGACGACCCAGCCGACGTCGGAAGCCGTCCACCACACGTCCCCGGCGTGGACGTCGTACAGCGCGCCCATCGACCACGCCAGCGCGACCGCGTGCCCGCCCGCGTCGCGGACCACGCCCTTCGGCCGCCCGGTGGTGCCGGACGTGTAGAGGATGTAGAGCGGATCGGTCGCCTTCACCGGGACCGGATCGACCGGGTCGGCGTCGGCGACCAGTTCGGTCCAGTCGAGGTCGGCGCCGGACAGTTCCGCGCGCGCCTGCTCGCGCTGGAACACCACGACATGGTCCGGCTGGTGCTCGGTGGTCTCGAGAGCGGCGTCGATGATCGGCTTGTACTCGACGACCCGCGTCGGCTCGATCCCGCACGACGCGGCGAGGATCAGCTTCGGCTTGGCGTCTTCGATCCGCGCCGCCAGTTCCTTCGGCGCGAACCCGCCGAACACCACGGAGTGCACCGCGCCGATCCGCGCGCAGGCGAGCATCGCGATGACGGCCTGGGGGATCATGGGCAGATAGAGGATCACGCGGTCGCCGCGGGTCACGCCGAGCGACGCGAGAGCGCCGGCGAAGGTCGCGACCTCGTCCCGCAGCTCCGCGTAGGTGTAGCGGCGTTTGCGGCCGGTGACCGGCGAATCCCAGATCAGCGCGTCCTGCGCGCCGCGGCCGCCGTCCGCGTGCCGGTCGAGCGCGTTGTAGGAGGTGTTCAGTTCGCCGTCGGGATACCAGCGGTAGAACGGCGCGGCGGACGAGTCGAGCGCGCGGGTGGGCCGCTGCGTCCAGTCGATCGCCCGGGCAGCCTCGAGCCAGAACCGCTCCGGGTCGTCCAGACTGCGCCGATACGTCTCGGTGTACGCGCCCACGAGGTCTCCTTTGACTTCAGACGGCCGAATCTGCCCTCATGATGGCCTTTCCCGCGGCGGAACGCAGGTCAGCGAGGTCAGGCGAGATCGATGCGGTGGATCACGATCCCGGCGCGACCCGGCAACCCCGCGGCGGCTGTGTGCGTCCTAAGCTGGACCGTGGGGAACGGCCGCGCAGCGGCACGAGGACAACACTGACAGTGAGGGGAACCAGCCGGTGAGCGGAATCGCGAGCGCGCTGCTCTCGCTCGCGCACACCTTGTTCGGCCCGGGGTTCTGCCCCGGCGACTGGGTGTGGGCGACGACCACAGCGGGTGCGCTCGTCGCGCTCTTCCCGGCGGCCGGGGCGCTGATCGTGGCGATCGTCCGCAAGGGGACCGGCAACCGGTACGACGCGACGACGCTCACCGTGTTCGGGCTCATCGGCGTGGTCAGCGTCCTGGTGCTGCCGTGGCTGATGGCATCGGGCATCTCAGAGACTTTCCGCGCGGCCAACGCGGGCAGCGCGAGCGGCCTGTCCGCCTCCGAAACCGCCAAGCTGAGCACGAACTACTGCTCGTTCATCGGCGTGCAGAAGACCTACCTCGGCGGCGGGCCGAACGTCTTCGAGACGCTCTTCTACCCGCGCGGTCTCAAGCTGTCGTACGCGCTGTACCTGCTCGCCTTCACCGTGCTGCCGGTCGGCTCGCTGCTGTTCGTGATGCTGCAAGCGCGCACCGCCTTCCGCCGCGGGCCGAAGTGGCCGTCGCGGTTCTTCTGGATCCCCTTCGTGGTCATGGCGGTCGCGAGCTCGGGCATGTCGGCCAACACCGCCGTGCACTTCTGGCTCGGCTTCCTGCCGTTCAGCATCCTGGGGCTGATCCCGGTCGCGCTGGTCGGCCCGCCGCCGTGGTCGGTGATCAACCGGCCGGAACCGCGCCGCGACGAACCGCCCGCCGCGCCGCCTCCGTCGCGCCGGGAGCAACTGCCGCCGCCTCCGCCGCCGCAGAACAAGCAGTACCCGGCCACCGCGCTGGCGTCCGCTCCGGAGCCGCCGCCCGCCGGGATGCTGGCCGCCGCGCCCGGCGCGATCCCGCCGCCGCCCGGTTCGCGCAACGCGGGCAGCAGCCGGTACCGGCGCGTCCGCCAGCTCGGGCACGGCGGGTTCGGCACGGTCTGGGAAGCCGTCGACATGCAGCTCAACCGCACTGTCGCGCTCAAGATCGCGCACGCGCCCGACCGCGACACCGAGGAGCGCATGCAGCGCGAGGCGCGGGCGCTGGCCGTGGTGAACCACCCCAACTGCGTCCGCGTGTACGACCTGGTCGAGGAACCGGACGGGCTCGCGCTCGTCATGGAGTACCTCCAGGGCCGCCCGCTCGCCGAGGTGGTCGACGGACAGGGCCCGATCGACGACGTCGCCGCCGGCCGGCTGTGGTCGACGATGGCGGGTGCGCTGGTCGCGGCGCACGAGCGGGGCGTCCTGCACCGTGACGTGAAGCCGTCCAACGTCATCCTCGACCCGGCGGGCATCGCGCACCTCATCGACTTCGGCATCGCCCGCAGCCAGGGCGATTCCAAGATGACCGCCACCGGGATGATGATCGGCACGCCCGATTTCGTCGCGCCGGAACAGGCGATGGGGTCCCCGGCGAGCCCGGCGTCGGACGCCTGGCAGCTCGCCGCCACGGTCAGCTACGCGCTGTCCGGCCAGCCGCCGCGCGGCACCCGCGAGACGCCGATGGCCGCGCTGATGGCCGCGGCGCGCGCCGATCCGGTCACGCACCTGCCGCAGCGTTCGGTGCACGCGCGGATCCTGGCGGCGTCGCTGGACCCGGAGCCGCGCCGCCGCCCGACGCTGAACTCGGTGCGGCGCGAGGTCGACGGCTGGCTGAGCCGGCAGGGCAAGGCACTGGACGGGCCGGTCACGCAGATTGTGCCGCGCCGGTCGTCCCGGTGAGCCTCGTGAGTGTTGATCACGGTTAGAACGGTGATCAACACTCACGAGGCGTTCGAGCTGCTGGAGCCGACGGCCGTAGCGCCGCCCCTGCTATCCGCCGCCGGGCGCCTACTTCAGCGCCACGAAGGCAGCCACATCTCCGCCTGCCAATGGTCGTTCGTGATCGGGATGCCGTTGAGGATCGGCCACAGCCAGGCGAAGTTCGCGACCACCAGTCCGACGTAGAGCGAGACGACGAGCAGACCGGTGCCCCGCCGTTCGAATCCGCGTTTGGCGCTGCCGAGGATCTGCCCGAGCGCCAGTACCAGCCCGAGCACCAGGAACGGGGCCATCGGGGTGGCGTAGAAGAAGTACATCTGCCGGTCGATGTTGGTGAACCAGGGCAGGTAGCCGGCGAAGTAACCGGTGAGCACGGCGGCGTAGCGCCAGTCCGCGCGGAAGAACCAGCGCCACAGGCCCCAGCCGAGCATCGGGACGGCCAGCCACCACATCGCGGGCGTGCCGATCAGCATCGTCGCGCCGAGGCAGCGCGATTCGCCGCAGCCGGTGACGTTGCCGTCGTAGTAGTAGAGCATCGGCCGCAGGCCCATCGGCCACGTCCACGGCTTCGACTCCCACGGATGCGGATTGTCCTTGGGCGTCAGCAGGGTTTCGTGGAAATGCAGCACGTTGGCGGTGTAGCTGCCGAGCGAGCGCAGCGCGGGCGGGATCCAGCCGAACATGCCCGGGTCGAGGTTCTTGATCTCGGTGTAGTGCCGGTCGGTCGCGGTCTCGCTGGCGAACCACGCCCAGTACGCCGCCAGGTACATCAGCACCGGCACGACGAGGATCGCCCACAGCGCGGGCGCGACGTCGCGGCGGATCGTCCCGACCCACGGCCGCTGCACGCCCGCCGCGCGCCGGGCCGCGACGTCGAAGAACACGGTGAGCAGGCCGAAGGCGGCGATGTAGTAGAGCGCCGACCACTTCACGCCGAAGGTCAGGCCGATCATCAGCCCGGCCGCGAACCGCCACCACCGGAAGCCGAGCTTCGGCCCCCACTGCGATTCGCCGACCCAGCCCTCGCGCACCGCGACGGCCAGCCGCTGCCGTACCTGGTCGCGGTCGCAGAGCACGCAGGCGAACGCGGCGAGCACGAAGAACGCGATGAAGATGTCGAGCATCCCCATCCGCGACTGCAGGTGCAGCACGCCGTCGCAGATCACCAGCACGCCCGCGATGCCGCCGAGCAGCGTCGAGCGGGTCAGCCTGCGCGCGATGCGCACGGTGAGCAGCACGATCAGCGTGCCGGCCACGGCCGACATGAACCGCCAGCCCCAGCCGTTGTAGCCGAAGAGCCACTCGCCGAACGCGATGAAGTCCTTGGCCAGCGGCGGGTGCACGATCAGCTCGTACCCGGCGTTGTCCTCGTACCCGCCGTTGCGCAGCATCTGCGCGGCCTGGGGCACGTAGTGCTTCTCGTCGAAGACGGGACTGTTGTGGTCAGTGGGAAGGCCCAGATTCTGCAGCCGGACGACGCCGCCGATCACGGTCAGCACGATCGTGACGATCCAGCCGCGCAGCCGGTCGGCGGGCATGGCCCGGCCGAGCAGGGTGGCTTCGCGGTCGGTCGGGGGACGGCGCGCGTCGACCGGGTCCGGCCGCACGCTCTCGTCGTCGGCACGGGTCAGCAGCGCGGTCACGGGGCCCGATAGTACGGCCTGATCCACCGGTGGCGTCTGGTTAGGCTGACTGCCATGACTTCTGCCTCCGGCTGGCTCGTCCTCGCCGCCACCCCGCTGGGCGATCCCGGCGACGCGTCCGCCCGGCTGATCGAGGCGCTGGGCTCGGCAGACGTGATCGCGGCCGAGGACACGCGGCGGCTGCGCGGGCTCGCTTCCGCGCTCGGCGTGTCGCCAACCGGGCGGGTGGTCAGCTTCTACGAGGACGTCGAGACCGCCCGGTTGCCGAAGCTGCTGGAGGCGCTGCACGGCGGCGAGACGGTGCTGGTCGTGACCGATGCCGGGATGCCGAGCGTGTCCGATCCGGGCTTCCGTCTCGTGGCCGCGTGCGTCGAGGAGGATCTGCCGATCACCTGCCTTCCCGGCCCGTCGGCGGTGACGACGGCGCTCGCGTTGTCCGGGCTGCCCTGCGACCGGTTCTGCTTCGAGGGCTTCGCGCCGCGCAAGCCTGGCGAGCGGTCGAAGTGGTTCGCGGAGCTGGTGAGCGAGCGCCGGACTGTCGTGTTCTTCGAATCGCCGCACCGGATCGCGTCCCTGCTGGCGGACGCCGCCGCCGCGCTAGGTGGCTCGCGGCGGGCCGCGGTGTGCCGGGAGCTGACGAAGACGTACGAAGAGGTCAAACGCGGCACTCTTGCGGAACTTGCCGAGTGGGCAGCGGACGGGGTCCGCGGCGAGATCTCGGTGGTGCTGGAGGGCGCGGCTCCTCGGCAGGCGTCGGTGGCGGACCTGGTGCCGGAGGTCGCGGAGCGGGTCGCGTCGGGGGAACGGCTGAAGACCGTCGCGGCCGAGGTGGCCGGTGCGGCTGGGGTGTCCACGAAGGAGCTTTACGCGGCGGTGCTCGCGGCCCGGAAGTGAGTTAGTACCGGTGGACGTTGGTCCATGCTCGGCTCCGCAGCCAGTGCGGGTCACCGGGCGAGGTTTTGGTGATCGTGGCCAGTTCCTCCGGCCGCCAAGTGCCGACGCCGTCGGTGTGCACGACGTGGTCTTCCGTCAGGCCCTCGTCGGGAATTTCCTTGGTGCTGGCGAGGAACTCGGCGACGGTGGCCGGATCCGCGACGGTGCGGGGAGAAGGAACGGGCACCAGCGCGAGTTCGCAGTCTCCGGCGACTACGAGGTCACCGCTCGACGTCGAGGCCAACGAGGTCACTGCCGAGCGGAGCAGTTTGTGCTTCGTGGTTCGGCCGCGCTCGACGTCGAACTCCAGCAAGGTGCCCGACGGCGTCCCGATCCACAGTGCGCCAGGCCGCGCGCCGAACGCGACGTTGCCCCAGGGCCAGGAGGCATTCCGCTTGAGCCGTTTCGGTTCGCGGAGCGAGATCTTCCTGACCCGGCGCAGCGAAGGGAACTCGAACACCAGGACTTGGTGTTCGTAGGTGTTGCCGCGAATCGCCAGGTACCGCCCGTCGGAGCTGAAGACCGGAAGTCCCCAGCAGTTGGACTCCAGAATCAGGGCCAGGTCAAGGAACCGCAGCTTCTCGCCTGGGCGGGAGAAGAGCACAAAGCTCGCGCCCTGGTCGCTCTGCATCGTGGCGACCAGCCCGCCCGCCGGATGCGCGACGATGCCGCCGTCCCACACCGGGGCAGGCATGACGGCCCCAGTGCCGAGATCGATGACATCCGAACGGTCGTAGCGTTCGGGTGGGGTGGGCGACGTCCACAGCGACTGGCCGTCCGGGCTGAAGGCCACGTCGAAGGAGACGGCGACGTCCAGCACCGAGGTGCCGTTCGGGGTCCAGCGCACCGTTTCCCCGCCGGCGGACACGACCAGTTCCGGCCGCTCCGGATGCCAAGCGACGACGGGCCAGTGGTCGAACTTCCCGTACTCCGCGGAATCCGCGCCTACCGAGCCGATTTCGCGGAGTACTCGCTCGGCGTAGTAGAGATGCACCGCGGGCCGATCCTGATCGATCCCGGCGACGAGCGGCAGTTTCGGATGGCACACCAGCTTGCCGATCGAAGCGGTCGGGATCCGGGCGATGGCCTGGACAGCAGTCACCAGAAAACTTTACCGACCGCGCAACAGCATTTTCGCCGCTACCAAAGCCTTTTCCGCGTCCGGCTCCTCGCCGGTGATGGCATCGGTGTAGATGAACGACTCTCCGACCCGAACCAGCAGATACGCCAGATCCGCTACCGGCAGCGGTGACTCCAGCCGCCCAGCCGCGACCTCGTCGGACAGCAACGCCTGCACCTTCTCGATGGTCCGCGACTGCACCAGGCTCGCCTTGGTCGTCAGCAACCGCAGCGCACGCTCCGGCTCCCGGCGCAAGAACGCGCGGAACGGTTCGGAAGCGTTGACCGTGCGCACGAACGTCCCGATCGCCTCCGCGACGCCGTCCCCGCCGCGGCCCGCGTAACTGACGTTATCCAGCACCGCGGAGGTCTCCGCCCACAGGATTTCGCTCAGCAGATGGTCCCGGCTGCCGACCCAGCGGTGCAGGGTCGCGCGGCTGACGCCGAGGTCGCCGGCCAGGTCGCGCATGTCGACGCGGTCTCCGGCGAGGAACCGGGCGCGGGCAAGGCGGAAGGCCGCGACCGCGTCGGGTCGCGAGGTGCGGGTGGACAGTGGCGTGTCGATGGGTGAGACGTTAGCAGAGAGTGTCTCAGAGATGAGACGTATGGCAGAATGTCTCACGACGAGAGGAGCCGCGAAGATGCGTGCTGTGCAGGTGACCGAGTTCGGCGGTCCCGAGGTGCTGAAGCCGGTCGAGCTGCCGGATCCGGTGGCCGGGCCGGGGCAGGTGCTGATCGAGGTCGACCGCGTCGGGCTGAATTACGCGGATACGCATCAGGCGGAGAACTCGTATCTCGCTCCGAGCAAGCTGCCGCTCGTGCCAGGCGGCGAGGTCGTCGGCCGCACGGCGGACGGCAAGCGCGTGGTCGCGCTGCTCAACGACGGCGGCGGCTACGCCGAGCGCGTCGTGGCCGACGAGGCCATGACGTTTCCGGTTCCGGATGGCGTCGACGACCTGAACGCGCTGTCGATGCTGGTCCAGGGCGCGACCGCGTGGATCATGCTGCGCAAGAACGCCCACCTCGATCCAGGCGAGACCGTGGTCGTGCACGCCGCGGCGGGCGGGGTCGGATCGATCGCGGTGCAGTTGGCGAACGCGTGGGGCGCGGGCCGGGTGATCGCGACCGCGAGCAGCGAGGAAAAGCGCGAACTGGCGATCGAACTCGGCGCGGACGTCGCGGTCGATTCCCGCGCGGAGAACATGACCGAGGTTCTGCGGGAGGCCAACGGCGGCAAGCGGGTCGACATCGTTCTCGACATGGTCGGCGGCACCACGACCGACCAGAGCATCGCCGCGCTGGCCCCGTTCGGCCGCCTGGTCTTCTACGGGATGGCCGGCCGCCGGTCGCCGAAGCCGATCGAATTGCGCAATCTGCTCGGCCACAGCACGACCGTCGCCGGGATGTGGCTGCCGCACGTGTTCCGCTTGCCGGGCAACGTTTTCGGCACCGCGCTCAGCGACTTGTTCACCATGGTGCAGGACGGCAAGCTCCGCGCGATCGCGGGCGGCGAGTACGCGCTGGCGGACGCGCGGAAGGCGCACGAGGCGCTGCGGTCCCGAGGCACGACGGGCAAGTTGCTGCTCGACCCGCGTAAGTAAGGCTCGTGAGCGGTAAACCCGGTTAGAACCGGGTTTAACACTCACGAGGTCTGGCCAGCAAGGACTCCAGCGGTGCCGCTTTGTGCAGGCACTCCTGCCATTCTACGGCGCTGTCCGAATCCGCCGTGATCCCGCCGCCGACCCCCAGCGCGATCCGATCCCCGCTGATCTCGAACGTCCGGATCGCCACGTTCAGCTCCAGCCCCGCCAGCGGCGACAGCAATCCGACGGCGCCGGTGTATACGCCGCGCGCCGTCGGTTCCAACTCGGCGATCAGGTCCAGTGCCCGAATCTTCGGCGCGCCGGTAACCGAACCCGGCGGGAACGTCGCCGCCAGCAACCCGGCATCCGTCACGCCGTCCGCCAGCCGACCCTCCACTGTGGACGCCAGATGCCACACGCCCGGAGCCGGATGCACGGCAAGCAGTTCCGGCACCACGACGCTGCCGACCTCGCACACCCGCCCGAGGTCGTTGCGCACCAGGTCGGTGATCATCACGTTCTCCGCGACGTCCTTCGCCGACTTCCGCAACCGGAGCGCGTTGCCGTCATCCGTCGGACCGCGACGGGGCAACGTCCCCTTGATCGGCGACGACCGCACGCGTCGGCCGTGGCGTGCCAAGAACAGCTCTGGCGACAGCGAAACCACCGAACCCCATTCACCGGTGACGTAAGCCGCCCGCCGCGGAGCCAGCCGTCGCACCCCTTCGGCGAACAGCGCGGCGGGCGACCCCTCGAACGTCCCGGTGAACCGCGAGCAGATGTTCGCCTGGAACAGTTCGCCTGCCTCGATCTCGTGCACGCACGCCTTCACCGCCTGCTCGTGTCCGGAAGGCCGGTCCAACGCGCTGGCGGACCACGACAGCTCCGCGGACCCAGCCAGCGCGCGTTCGATCACGGCAAGCTGCGCGTCGGCGTCGCCTTCGAGCGACTCGAACCAGCACCCTCCCGCCGCGTCCCAGCGCAGCACGTGATCCGCCCAGCCCCAGGCCGACTCCGGAACCCCGGTGGAGCGGCCGGACGGATCCGCCTGGTCGTAAGCCAGAAACCCGAACCACCCGCCACCGATCCGCTCAGACGGACCCGAGACCGAAAAGGCCGACGGGAAGGGCCGCGGAGTCACCGCCACGAACGGCGCCACCACCGCCGGCGACCCGAACCAGTTCCCGCAGACCGCGGCGGGTTCGGGCAGGCCGTGCGCCCGGGCGTACGCGGACAGCAGAACGAGCACCCGAGAAGGGGTCAGGTCGGTCCGCAGCCGCTGGAAACGCATCGCGCCATTGTGCCGGAAACCGGCGGTGACCAGCGGAAAAGGTGATCAGAGCAGCACATCGGTCAGCGCGAACGGATACACCACCGCGTCCTGCGCCACCGGCCCGTCGACGCCGGGCACGTCCGGCGCGAAGGCGTGCTGGTGCAGCCCGAGCCGCGAATGGAACCAGCCGGGCCGTCCGGGGATGCCGTTGTGCCGCACGAGCCACAGCACGACGTCGGAATCGGCCCAGCGGTCCGGGTGCAGCCGGTGCGCCCAGCAGTCGTGCCCGGCGTACACGAGGACCCGGCGGATCCGCGCCGCGTGCCGCACGTGCTTGATCCACGCCTTCACGAACCGGTCGTCGACGCTCTGCGCGTCCACTTCCAGTGCGGGCGCGAGCGATCCGGGTGCGAACGCGCCGAGCCTGCTCGCCGTCCGGACGAAATGGTCGGCCTGGTCGTGCACCGCTCCAGGACGCGCGTAGTGCCGGGCCCCGGTGTGGATGCCCGCGTGCTGGGCCGCGGCCAGCGTCCGTTCCGCGCCCGGATCGCTCCAGTTGACGTTCTCGCTGATCGTGACCGAGGCGAACCGCACGTCGGCGCCGCGCACCGCCGCCCAATCGAGCACTTGCTCGCGATGAGTGAGCGTGAGTCCGCGCCCACTCTCCGGTTCCGCCACCTCGCACCCCTGACAAGCCCCACGACGGGTGAAAGGCCACCCTACGTCCGGAATTCCGGAGCGGGGTGACCTTTCCCGGCGTGTCGATAGGCTTTGATCAGGCGTTTTCCCGTTGGAAGGTGCGCGTTCCCCACCAGATCGCCAAAACGGCCATGACCAGCACGACCACGCTCCCGGTGAACAGCGCGTCCATCGAGAAGTCGCCGCGGAAGCTGTTGCGCTCCACGTCGACCACGTGCCGGAACGGGTTGATCTGCGAGATCGTGTACAGCCACTTCGGGGCCAGCCCGGCGGTGATCGGGATCAGGATCCCGGACAGCAGCAGCAACGGCATGAGCACCGCGTTGAGCAGCGCCGGGAACGCCTCCTCGCTCTTGAGCGTGAGCGCTAGCGCGTAGGAGCACGACGCCAGCGTGAGCGCGAGCAGGAACACGATCGCCAGGCTGAGCAGCACGCCGCCGACCGGGGCGTTCAGGTCGAACACCAGGTAGGCGAGCAGGATGATCAGCACCGATTGCACAGTCGCCTGCAACGCGTTCGCCAGCACCTTCCCGAGCAGCAGCGCGGCCCGGTGCACCGGGGTGACGCGCAGCCGCTCGACCACGCCGGACCGGAATTCGGCCAGCAGCCCGAAGCCCACGAAGGAACTGCCGAACAGCGCCAGCTGCGCGATCAGCGCGGGCGTGAGCACCATCCAGCCGTCGACCTCGGACATCCCCTGCGCGCTGAGCGACTTGACCAGCAGCGGGCCGAAGAAGAACAGGTACAGCAACGGCTGGGCGAGCCCGATCAGCAGCCATGCCGGATTCCGCAACGCGCCCGCCATGTCGCGGCGGAAAATCAGCCAGGTGTCATGCAACACCGGACACCTCCGGTTCCGCCGGCGCGGGCTGCTCGGCTTCGCGCAGCGACCGGCCGGTGAGGGTAAGGAATACGTCGTCCAAGGTCGGCCGCGTGACCTGCATCGAGGTCGTCGCGATCTCCTTGGCGTCGAGCGCGCGCAGCAGCTCCGGCATCGCGGTGTCGCCGCGCGGCACCCGGAACCGGATCGACCCCTCGCGCACCGCGAACTCGTGCGCGCCGGGCAGTTGCCGGGCCAGGTCGGCGGCGGCCTCGGCGGATCGCGGATCCACCTCGATCGCCACCCCGTCGCCGGAGACCTGCTCCTTCAGTGCGTCCGGATGCCCCTCGGCGACGATCCGGCCGTCGTCGATCACGATCAGCCGGTCGGCCAGCGCGTCCGCCTCGTCGAGGTAATGCGTGGTCAGGAAGATCGTGACGCCCTGCTCCGCGCGCAGCCGCCGGATGTGTTCCCACAGGTTCGCCCGGCTCTGCGGGTCGAGCCCGGTGGACGGCTCGTCCAGGAAGACCAGCCCCGGCGAATGGATCAGCCCCAGTGCGATGTCGAGCCTGCGCCGCTGACCCCCGGAGAGCGTCTTCGTGGCCCGCTGTTCGAGCCCGGTCAGGTCGAGTTGTTCGGCGAGCACCTTGCCGCGCGCGATCGCGTCGGCCTTGCTCATCCGGTACAGCCTGCCCTGCAGTTCCAGCTCTTCGCCGACGCGCGATTCGGGCGCGGTTCCGCCGCCCTGGGCGACGTACCCGATGTTGCGGCGCACCCCCGCCGCGTCGGTGAGCAGGTCGTGCCCGCCGACGGTCGCCGTGCCCGCGGTCGGTCTCAACAAGGTGGTGAGCATGCGCAGCGTCGTGGTCTTGCCCGCCCCGTTCGGGCCGAGGAACCCGACCAGTTCGCCCGCCTCGACGTCGAGATCGACCCCCTTCACCGCGTGCACTTCGCCACCGGCTCGGCCCTTGCGGCGGAACCGCCGCTCGAGTCCGCGTGCCGTGATCATGGATTGCCCCTCTCCTCCCAAGAAGATCAACTAGTCAATCTTGACTAGTTGACGCGCACACTGTGCCCGAGGAAGGAGGGGTTAGTCAAATTTGATTACTCGGGGGCTGGCGGAGCGAAGGCCGAACCCGGGTCGTCGGCCATCACGTACTCGCCCGCCTCGAGCCTGCCGATCAGGCCGGTGAGCCATTCCCGGCTCGCGCTGGCGATCCCGCCCCACAGGCGGAACAGTTCGGCGACGTGCGGCGGTTTCCCCCAGGTGTCGTCCTCGAGGCTCAACCGCGATCGGCGCTCTTCCGCCTCGAAGTGGACCAGGTTCTGCCTGAGCAGGCTGATCGTGTACTTCCGCGGGAGCGCGGGCATCAGGCTCACCGCCGCGCACAGCTCCGCGTTGCTCGCGGCCGGATCGGACAAGCCCTTCGCGATGAGGATCTGGAACTCCTGCTCGCCCGCTTGCGAGAGCCGGTAGGCGACCCGGTCCGGACCGCCGTCGCCCGGTTCGACGTCGATCTTCTCCAGCAGGTCCTCGGCGGCCATCTTCTTGAGCGCGTGGTAGATCGAACCGGGCTGGACGTTCGCCCACTTGTCCGCCGACCACGACAGCAGTTCGCGGCGCACCTGGTAGCCGTGCGCGCGGCCGAACATCCGCACGACCCCGAGCACCAGCAGACGCGTCGCCGACACCGGCTCTCCCTTCCCCGACCGCCAGGAAACGCCCTGGAGCGCATCCGTAGGCTAAACAGGTATGAGCACCCCTGTGTTGACCGCGGTGGCCTGGCCCTACGCCAACGGCCCCCGCCACATCGGCCACGTGTCCGGATTCGGCGTCCCGTCCGACGTCTTCTCCCGCTACCAGCGAATGGCCGGCAACCGGGTGCTCATGGTGTCCGGGACCGACGAACACGGCACGCCGATCACCGTCCAGGCGGACAAAGAGGGGATGACCCCGCAGCAGACCGCGGACAAGTACACCCGCCAGATCGACGAGGACCTGCGCGGCCTCGGCCTTTCCTACGACCTGTTCACCCGCACCACCACCGGCAACCACGCCGCGGTGACGCAGGAGATCTTCCTCGCGCTCAACCGCAACGGCTACGTCGTCCCGAAGACCACCCGCGGCGCGATCAGCCCGTCCACCGGCCGCACGCTGCCCGACCGCTACATCGAGGGCACCTGCCCGATCTGCGGCTACGACGGCGCGCGCGGCGACCAGTGCGACAACTGCGGCAACCAGCTCGACGCCGCCGAGCTGATCAACCCGAAGTCGCGGATCAACGGCGAGACGCCGAAGTTCGTCGAGACCGAGCACTACTTCCTCGACCTGCCCGCGTTCACCCGGACCCTCGGCGACTGGCTCGGCACCAAAACCGACTGGCGCCCGAACGTCCTCAACTTCACCAAGAACCTGATCGACGACATGCGGCCGCGGCCGATCACCCGCGACCTCGACTGGGGCGTGAAGATCCCGCTGGACGGCTGGCGCGACCAGCCGCTCAAGCGGTTCTACGTCTGGTTCGACGCGGTCATCGGCTACTTCTCCGCCAGCGTCGAATGGGCGCGCCGCAACGGCACCCCGGACGCCTGGCAGGAGTGGTGGGCCAACGACGCCGCGCGCGCCTACTACTTCATGGGCAAGGACAACATCACCTTCCACGCCCAGATCTGGCCCGCGCTGCTGCTCGGCCAGAACGGCAGCGGCGACCGCGGCGGCGAGCCGGGCAAGTACGGCAAGCTGCACCTGCCGGACGAGATCGTGTCCAGCGAGTTCCTCACCATGAGCGGGTCGAAGTTCTCCACCTCCCGGGGAACCGTCATCTACGTGCACGACTTCTTGCGGGAGTTCGGGCCGGACGCGCTGCGGTACTTCATCTCGGTGGCCGGGCCGGAGACGCAGGACACGGACTTCACGTGGGACGAGTTCGTGCGGCGGACGAACTTCGAGCTGGCCAACGAGTGGGGGAACCTCGTCAACCGGTCGATTTCCATGGCGCACAAGAACAATGGGGCGATTCCGGCCCCGACCGCGCCTGCGCCCGCGGACGAGGAGCTGAAGGCGTTGTCCCGGCAGGCGTTTGAGACCGCTGGGGGGCATCTGGCGCGGTCGCGGTTCAAGCTGGCCGCGGCTGAGGCGATGCGGGTGGTTACGGCGGCCAACCGGTATCTGTCGGATCAGGAGCCGTGGAAGCTCAAGGACGATCCGGACCGGCGGGACGCGGTGTTGCACACGGCGTTGCAGGTGGTCAGCGACGCCAATACGTTGTTGACGCCGTTCCTGCCGCATTCGGCGCAGAAGGTGCACGAGGCGCTTGGCGGGACTGGGGTTTGGGCTGCGCAGCCTGAGCTTCAGGAGGTTGAGGATCTTGACCTGCCTGGTCGGGTCAATCCGATTCTGACCGGGGATTACGCCGGGGAGCAGGCTAAGTGGGAGTCTCAGCCGGTTGAGGTTGGGCGGCCGTTGGAGAAGCCGACTCCGTTGTTCACGAAGCTGGATCCGAAGTTGGGGGAGACTGGGCCGGAGTGGGCTCCGATCGTGACTGATTGAGGTCTCGGGCGGGCTCGTCGCCCTGGGGGCGACATTGCGCTCGGGGGTGGCCCCCACCCCCGAAGTTTTATTGTGCTGACGGTTCGGGGGTGCTTGTCAAGGCGGGAAAGATGCCTTGACAAGCACCCCGAACCGCAGGGCGGCTTCGGATCGGGGTTGGGGGCGGTGTGGGGTGCCTCCGTCGGTGGGTGCGTCGGCTGCGGTTTGTGAGTGGGGCTAGCGCCCCAATGTGGCGTTGGGTGCATGTGGCGCACCCAATGTGGCGTTCGGTGCGTGGGATGCACCCAATGTGGCATTGGGGCGTACCCCTGCGGCTGCGCTGGGCGGGCGGTCCGTGAAGGGGCCCCTCGCGAACCGGGTGCGGGTCGCGAAGGGAACCCTGGGGAATCTGGGTCCCGCAGGGTTCCCCTCACGGCATCTGCGGGCGGGGGCGCAGTAGCTTGGGGTCATGGGTGACGAGAAGCGCGAACTTCCCCCGATTCCCGACCGGCTGCCGGTGACGGTGGTTGACGCGCACACTCATCTCGACGCGTGCGGTGCGGAGACTGCGGCTGACGTCGCGGAGATGGTTGACCGCGCGGAACGGGCTGGGGTCGCGCGGGTTGTCACTGTCGCGGACGACCTCGCTGCTGCTCGTTGGGCGTCCGAGGCGTCCACCTGGGACTCGCGGGTGTTTGCCGCAGTGGCTATTCATCCCACGCGCACCAAGGAATTCGGGGCCGCCGAACAGTCCGAAGTGGAGCGTCTGGCGCGTGGCGAGCGGGTGGTCGCGGTCGGCGAGACGGGGCTCGATTACTACTGGGACTACTCGCCGCACGATGCGCAGCAGGCTGCGTTTCGCTGGCACATCGACCTCGCGAAGCGGCTTGGCAAGGCTCTGATGATCCACGATCGCGACGCGCACGAGGACGTGCTTCGCATCCTCGACGAGGAAGGCGCGCCCGAGACGGTGGTCTTCCACTGCTTCTCTGGCGACGAGCACATCGCGCGCCGCTGTGTCGACAAGGGCTACATCCTGTCCTTCGCGGGCACGGTCACCTTTAAGAACGCGCGCGGGCTGCATGAGGCCGCGCGTCTCGTGCCGCGTGGGCAGTTCCTCGCGGAGACTGACGCGCCGTTTTTGACGCCTCATCCCTACCGTGGGCGGCCGAACGAGCCGTATTGCACTGCCTACACCGTTCGCTTCCTCGCTCAGCTGCGCGGCGAAGCGGTCCACGAGGTGGCCGAAGCGGTCCGGACCACTGCCGAACGCGCATATCGGCTGCCCGCCTGATTCCGTAGTGTCACAACGAGTTGCACGGATTGCGACATTCGAGACCGCGCATTCGTCCACCTGATGAGTGACACAAGTCACGACACTCCGGGGGGTGTTTGCGCAACCTGCCAACACCCGTTACTGTCCCGTGATCGTGCCGGTCGGTACCGCGACGCGGAGCCGGCTGATACGCCCACCAGTCACGTCAGTGCACGTCGGGGAAGCGGAACCGAGGTTGGTACGACTCGGGACCGTGACGATGGCGCTGGCTGGGGGTGTCGGACTTGAGAGGCGCGCCCGAGGGTGCGTCGCGAACGAAGGACGACGCGCGAACGACGCGCGGTGTCTTGGGAAAGGGAACGACCCGGTGACTGGTAGTCGGCAGGATGACTCGCGTCTTGACGCGGGTTCGGCGTATTTCTCCTCCTCCGCGTCCTCGGTGGCCGTGCTCGACCGCGAGCTCGAGGACACCGCTTACGGGCAGCTTGACTTCTCCGACGAGCTCCGGGTGACCGAGCAGGACGTGCTCGCCGCGCTCGGCCCGGACGCCGACATGCTGATGTCGGAAATCGACATCGACGTCGACGAGCTGATCCGCCTCATCAACGCGGAAACCACGATGCTTCCGCCGCTCGTCCTCCCGGACGAGGTCGAGCAGGACCGCACCGCCTCCCCGCAGGCCAAGAAGGCCGCGGTCGAGGAAGGGCTGCGCGAGGCGACCAAGACCTGGAAGCGCCGCTTCCTCAAGGGTGCCGTGCTTTCGCTGCTGGTCACCGTCGGCGGTGGCGGCGCGGCGGCGCTCGCGATGAACAAGAGCATCACCGTCGACGTCGACGGCCACCAGCAGACCGTGCACAGCTACGGCGGCACCGTCGGCGAGGTGCTCGAGGACGCGGGCCTGTCGGTCGGCGAGCACGACGCGCTTTCGCCCTCGCCGCAGGCGGCGGTCGGCGACGGCGGCGTCATCAAGCTTGAGCGCGGCCGTCAGCTGAACCTCGTCGTGGACGGCGTGTCCCGGCCCTCGTGGGTCCGCGCGACCACGCTCGGCGAGGCCATGGGCCAGCTCGGCATGGGCAGCATGCTTTCCCAGGGCGCGTGGACGTCGATGCCGTCGTCCGGCGAACTGCCGCTGGAGGGTTCGACCGTCCAGGTCAAGACCCTCAAGCACATCACGCTTTTCGACGGCACCAACGCGCCCCGCAAGGTGGACACCACCGCGGTGACCACCAAGGAGCTCGCCTCCGACCTGAAGCTGAACCTGGGCCCGGACGACGCGATCGAGGGCGGCCTCGACGTCAGCCTGAAGAACGGTGCCGAGGTCCACGTCAGCCGCATGGGCGTGTCGATGGTCAACCAGGAAGAGACCATCGACCCCGAGGTGCAGAAGGTCGACGACCCGACGCAGCTGCAGGGCCAGCAGAGCGTCGAGGACCCGGGCACGCCGGGCAAGAAGCTGGTGACCTACAAGGTCACGAAGAAAAACGGCGAGGAAGTCGCGCGCGAGCAGGTCTCGGAGAAGGTGCTCGTCGAGGCCAAGGCCAAGATCATCAAGGTCGGCACCAAGAAGCCGCCGCAGCCGGCGATCGGCGACGGATCCGCGTGGGACCGCATCGCGCAGTGCGAGTCGGGCGGCAACTGGTCGATCAACACCGGCAACGGCTACTACGGCGGCCTTCAGTTCGACAAGCAGACCTGGAACGCCTACGGCGGCGACCAGTACGCGGCGCTGCCGAGCCAGGCCAGCCGCGAGCAGCAGATCGCGGTGGCCGAGAAGGTCCGTGCCGCTCGCGGTGGCGGCTACGGTGCCTGGCCGGTGTGCGGCGCGAAGGCGTGACCTGAGTTTTCCCGGCAGGCGGCTGTGAGCTTCGAGCTCACGGCCGCCTGTTTTCGTACTCCGCGTTGCCGGGGCGCTGACGGCGCTGGGTAGGCTCGTGCGGTGGTGGAACTGCTGGGGCCTGCCGAAATCCGCGGGCTGGCCGACGAACTCGACGTCCGGCCCACGAAGAAGCTCGGGCAGAACTTCGTGCACGACCCCAACACGGTCCGCCGCATCGTCGAACTCGGCGGCGTGCAGCCCGGGGATGTCGTCCTGGAGGTCGGTCCCGGCCTCGGCTCGCTGACGCTGGGCCTGCTCGCCGCGGGCGCTCAGGTCGTCGCGGTGGAGATCGATCCGGTGCTGGCCGCCCGCCTGCCGCGCACAGTGGCCGAGCGCGCGCCTGAGGCAGCGGAGCGGCTGACCGTCGTCGGCGCGGACGCGTTGCGGGTGCGGGCCGCTGATCTCCCGGCTGAGCCGGTGTCGATCGTCGCGAACCTGCCGTACAACGTCGCGGTACCGGTGGTGCTGCACCTGCTGGCCGAGCTGCCGTCGCTGCGCAGCGGGCTGGTAATGGTCCAGACCGAGGTCGCTGACCGGATGGCAGCGGGTCCGGGAAGCCGCACCTACGGAGTGCCGAGTGTGAAGCTCGCTTGGTACGGCCCGGCGCGGAAGGTCGCCGCGGTGCCGCGCGCGGTGTTCTGGCCGGTGCCGAACGTCGATTCCGCGCTGGTCTCGTTCAGCCGGACCGACCCGGTTTCCGGCGTGGATCGCGCACGGCTGTTCGCGGTGGTCGACGCGGCGTTCTCGCAGCGACGCAAGACTTTGCGGGCCGCGCTGGCCGGGTGGGCCGGTTCTGCCGAGCGGGCCGGCGAACTGCTCGCGGAGGCGGGGATCGACCCGAAGACGCGCGGGGAGCAGTTGGACGTGCACGCGTTCGCGCGGATCGCGGCTGCCGGAAGCTGACCCCCTCTCGCGGCGCTCGCTTGTGCCGTGCAACTCCGGCGGGGCGGCGGGTATTCCCTGGTTTCGCTGCGTTGTCCGATGATCTTGTGTCGTCGCTGATTGTGAGTCACCCACCGCCATTCAGATACTCTTAGTGATCACGCGGCTACGGCCGAAACCGCCCTCCACCTGTGACGAGCAGCTCGGCATTCGGGGGAGTCCGGCTGCTCCGCGCTCCGGATTGTTCAGCGGTGCCGACCCGAGGTGCTTCGCTCCGCTGACCTATCTCGACCCGGTCGAGGCCTCCGTGAGCCGAGCGTCGAGGCTCGCGAACCGCCGCCACTTGACAACGAGAAAACTCTTGTTCCACAAAGATCCTTGATCGTCCACAGTGGAACGAACTAGTTCGCCGCCGAGGTCCGCCGCGGGTGTTTCGCAGGTCGAGGCACTGTTCGGCGACCGAGGTTCCGGGTTTCCGGTTCTTGGACGCGGTGTTCCGGCATGCGGGCACCACCAGACGTGTGATCTGCACCAACGCGCTTGCGTTCAGCCAATGGGATCGGCTTTACTCGAAAGCGTCCATCCCGAGCGACTGAGAGACCTGGCTCGCCGAAGTCGCAGCAACCACCCTCCGCAGGGCAGGTGCTACCGCCAGGACCGATGGAGGCTGTTTTCGATGAAGAGGGTCACCCGCCCGCTCCTGCTGACCCGCCGGCGCGTAGTCGACGAAGGTCGCCGCTCGGTATGTGCGTGTCAACGCTCCATGGTCATCGCCTGATCGTTTTTTCCGCAGTTTCTTGCGCCGTCCACAGTGGACGGTAATTCGATGACGCCTGGCGCGCCCGGAATCGGCGCTGCGCCTCGTTTGCCTGGAGCCCTTTCGTGATCACTGTCGAAAACGTGTCCAAGTCCTTTCCCTTCCACGGAAATCGTGTCGCCGCGCTGCGCGACGTGAGCGTTGACGTGCAAGCCGGTTCGCTGTTCGGGGTTGTGGGTCCCTCCGGTTCCGGCAAGTCGACCCTCGCCCGCTGCATCGCGCTGCAGGAGCGCCCCGACCGCGGCGTCGTGCGGCTCGACGGCCTCAACACCGCGACGCTCGACGGCAAGCGGCTGCGGGAGATCCGCCGCCAGCTGGGCGTCGTCGGGACCAAGCCGGAGCTGATCGCCGAACGCACCATCGCGGGCAATATCGCCAGCCCGCTGGAGCAACTCGGCGTCGACGGCCCGCAGCGGCGCAGCCGGGTCGGCTCGCTGCTCGACCTGGTCGGCCTCACCGCCCGCGCCGCGCAGAAGCCCGAAGAACTCACCGAAGGCCAGCTCCGCCGGGTCGCGGTCGCCAAGGCGCTCGCCGCCGGACCGGCCGTGCTTCTCGCTGACGACCCGACCGCCGGGATCGCGGCCGAGGACGCGGGCGCGGTGCTCGCCGTGCTCGACCGGGCGCGGGCCGAGCTGGGCGTGACGATCGTCGTCACCACGCCGGACGCGGACGTCGTCCGCCGGGTCTGCGACGACGTCGCGGTGCTCGACAACGGCGCGATCGTCGAGCGCGGCACGGTGCTCGACCTGATCTCGACGCCGGACAGCTGGACCGCGCAGGCGGTGCTGCCGTCGGTCGAGACCTCGCGCGCCCAGTCCGCGAAGTACGACCGCGCGGTCGACGTCGTCCTGATCGGCTTCGCTTCGGTTGGCGCCCTGCTGCCCGAGGCGGCCAGCCGGTTCGACGTGGAGCTCGCCACCATCGGCGGCGGCCTCACCCGCATCGGGGACACCCCGATCGCCCGGTTCCGCCTCGGCGTCCGCGGCGAGCGGGCCGATGCCGCGCTGTCCTGGATCTCCGACCGGGGCGCGCACGTGAGCCAGCCGGCGCGCGGTCCGCAGAGCGTCGTCGCCGCCTGATTTCCCTTTTACCGAGCTGTTTTCCGAGGGCCGTCCCATTCGATTGGGGCGGCCCTCGCCGCATCTGCGGGACGCATCGCCCGAGAGATCAGGACATGCGGTCAAGGTTCTAGGACACGCGTCCTGAAGTCTGTCCATTGTGGTCGTTCCGGCGCACGATCTCCGCCAGCTCCGGATCCGCGTGCGCCTCGGCGGCCTGCTTCCACTTCGCCACGAGGGCGGCGAACGGCGCCGGGTTGCCGAGGGATTCGGTTCGCTCCAGGGTTTCGGCCAGTTCGCCGACGAACGTCCGCACCTCTTCCGCCGACAGGTACCGCGCCCACGGGAACGCGGCGGGCAGCGCCTCGGCGGCGAGCGCGACCGTCTCGGCACTGCGGCGCAGCAGTTCCACGAGGATCGCGACGGCCGCCGAAAACCCGGCCGCCGCCTGCTCGGCGCGCTCGGCGGTGACGAGCACCAGATCGGGTTTGTCCTTCTCCCGTCGGCGAATCCGGACCGACCGGGTCGGCGAACCTTCGAGCTGGTCGGTGACCCGGCGCGGGTGCAGGGACAGCTCGGACAGGTTGACCTCCGGCGTGCGCATAGTTACAAAGTAGTTCCAAATTAGTCCGGCTGGCCACTCCGGAGCGACGACTGGGGGAACTTCCGTGCCAACGTTTTCTCCTGACGGCACCTGGTCAGCGACAGCCACGTAGGCTGGACGGGTGCTCGCCGTCGTTCCACCACCAGTCACCGTCCGGGTCCCGGCCAAGGTCAACCTGCACCTGGCCGTCGGCGACCTGCGGGCGGACGGGTTCCACGAGCTGGTCACCGTCTTCCAGGCGCTTTCGCTCACCGACGAGGTGACCGTCGCGGCCACCGACGAGCCAGGGCTCGAGGTGTACGGCGAGGGGGAGCGCACGGTGCCCACCGACGGCGCCAACCTCGCCTGGCGAGCCGCGCGCGAGCTGGCCTCTTACGCCGGACGGCCGGACGCGGATGAGCCGAAGGTGCGAATCGTGCTGCGCAAGGGCATTCCGGTCGCGGGCGGCATGGCGGGCGGGAGCGCGGACGCGGCCGCGGCGCTGGTCGGGCTCTCGTCGCTCTGGAAACTCGACATCACCCGCGACGAGCTGGCCACCATCGCCGGCCGGCTGGGCAGCGACGTGCCCTTCGCGCTGTACGGCGGCACCGCGCTCGGCACCGGCCGCGGCGAGCAGCTCGTTCCGGTGCTCGCGCGCCACACGTTCCATTGGGTGCTGGCCTTCGACGAGGAAGGCCTGTCCACGCCCAAGGTGTTCGGCGAACTCGACCGGCTGCGCGCGGACGGCAAGCCGCCGCGGATCGGGTCGCACACGCCGGTCGTGGAGGCGCTCGCGTCGGGCGATCCTCGCCAACTCGCCCTGTTGCTCGGCAATGACTTGCAGGCGGCCGCGGTGTCGCTGCGGCCCGGCCTGCGCCGCACGCTGCGTGCCGGGGTGAACGCGGGCGCGCTTGCCGGATGCGTGTCCGGCTCCGGGCCGACGTGCGCGTTCCTGTGCTCCGACGCGGAAACCGCGGTCGAGGTGGCCGCCGAGCTGTCCGGCGCGGGGGTATGCCGGACGGTGCGGGTCGCGCACGGCCCGGTGCCCGGGGCCAGGGTGGTCGGCGGCGACGACGCTCCGCGCAACGCGCCGCCGCGCGTGCACGCCTGAACCGCAAAGCTTGAATCAATAGTCCACAGTGGAAAGGATCCGGATGGCCAACCTGGTCAACCTGGAATCGGTGAGCAAGTCCTACGGCGTGAAGCCGTTGCTGGACAACGTTTCCCTCGGCGTCGCCGAGGGGCAGCGGATCGGCGTAGTCGGGCTCAACGGCGGCGGCAAGACGACGCTGCTCGAAGTCCTTTCCGGACTGAGCGAACCGGATTCCGGCCGGGTGAGCCAGGTGCGCGACCTGCGGATGGCCGTCGTCACCCAGCGCACCGAACTGCCGACCGGCAGCACGGTCGGCGACGTGGTGCTGCAACGTTACGGGGCCGAGCACGAATGGGCCGCCGACGCGCGCGTCCGGTCTATTGTGGACGGTCTGGGCATCACCGCGATCGGACTCGACACCCCGACCGCGAACCTGTCCGGCGGCGAACGCCGTCGCGTCGCGCTGGCCGCCGCGCTGACCGGCGAGCTGGACCTCGTGGTGCTCGACGAGCCCACTAACCACCTTGACGTCGAAGGCGTTCGCTGGCTCGCCGACCATCTGCTGGGCCGCCGGATCGCGGTCGTGGTCGTGACGCACGACCGGTGGTTCCTCGACACCGTCGCGAGCCTCACCTGGGAGGTCGCGAACGGCCGGGTCGAGCAGTACGAAGGCGGTTACGCCGACTGGATTTTCGCCCGCGCCGAACGCGCCCGCCTCGCCGCGACCGCGGAGGAGAAGCGGCAGAACCTGGCGCGCAAGGAATTGGCGTGGCTGCGGCGCGGTCCGCAGGCGCGTTCCTCGAAGCCGCGCTACCGCGTCGAAGCCGCCGAGGCGCTGATCGCCGACGTGCCGCCGCCGCGCGATTCGGTGGAGCTGATGGCGTTCGCGAAGCGCCGGCTCGGCAAGACGGTGCTGGAGCTGGAAGACGCATCGCTGCGGGTTGGCGACCGGACCTTGCTAGATCACGTGACGTGGCGGATCGGCCCTGGCGACCGGATCGGTCTGGTCGGCGTGAACGGCTCCGGCAAGACCACGCTGCTGAAGCTGCTGGGCGGCGACGTCGAATCGCCGACCGGACGACGGGTGCAGGGCAAGACGGTCGCGCTCGCGCACCTGCGCCAGGAACTCGACGACCTGCCCGCTGATCTTCGTGTGCTGCAAGCGATCGAGCAGGTCTCCGGTCGCGTCGTGTTCGGCAAGCAGGAGATGACCGCGTCGCAGCTCGGCGAAAAGCTCGGCTTTCCGGCGGCTCGGCAGTGGACGCCGGTCGGCGACCTGTCCGGTGGCGAGCGTCGCCGGCTGCAGCTGTGCCGGTTGCTGATGGCCGAGCCGAACGTGCTGCTGCTGGACGAGCCGACGAACGACCTGGACATCGACACCCTGCAACAGCTCGAAGACCTCCTCGACGGCTGGCCGGGCACGATGGTGGTGGTCTCGCACGACCGGTACCTGGTCGAGCGAGTCTGCGACGCCACGTATGCGCTTCTCGGCGACGGCAAGGTCACCCATCTGCCGGGCGGCATCGAGGAGTACCTGCAACGCCGCGCTCGCGCGAAGGAGGCCGCGCCGCGTCGCGAAGCACCGGCCGCGGAGAAGACCGAGGCCAAGCGCAGTGCGGCGGAAACCCGTGCGGCGCAAAAGGAATTGGGCCGGTTGGAGCGAAAGCTGGACCAGCTCGCGAAGCGGGAAGAGAAGCTGCACGCCGCTTTGGCGGAGGCAGCTACCGACCCGGAGAAGCTGATCGAGCTGAACACCGAGCTGAAGGCCGTCCTGGCGGAGAAGGACGACGTCGAGGCGCGGTGGCTGGAGACGTCCGAACTCGCCGAGTGACTCACGAGAAAATCGGCGGACGGACGGCGACGTTCGCGCTGCCGGAGTTCCGGAAACCGACCCGCGACGAGCCGCCGCAGGCCCATCTGGACCGGTCCGTCCGCAACCCGTCTGACACCGGACATCCGCTGTTCACGCCGCCGCGGGCAGTGCCGGAAAACCGGACAGTAATCTGACGCACATGAGTCGGTTTGTGGACACACTCGTCGGGAACGCGGCGGACCGGGGGCAACGGCGCGGCATGGTGACCGGCGAGCCCAAGGAGCCGGTGCGCCGGACCTGGGCGCAGGTGCACGACGAAGCGCGCCGGATCGCCGGCGGGCTGGTCAGCGGCGGTTTGAAGCCGGGAAGCGCGGTGGCGGTGCTGGCCGCCGCACCGGTGCTGATCGCGCCGACCGTGCAGGCGGTGTGGCTCACCGGCGGCAGCGTGACGATGCTGCACCAGCCGACGCCGCGCACGGACCTCGCCGAATGGGCCGAGGACACGGTCAAGGTGCTCGAAATGATCGGGGCCGAGCTGGTCGTGCTGGGCGAACCGTTCGACCAGCTCGCCCCGGTGCTCGAAGGCAAGGGCATCAGCTACCGGCTGATCTCCGAACTGGCCGGTGCGGAACCGCTCGCCGAGATCGTGAAGACCGCCGAGGGCGATACCGCGCTGCTGCAGCTGACCAGCGGATCGACCGCGGAGCCGAAGGCCGTCCGGATCACCTACGGCAACCTGTACACCAACGTCAAGGCGATGGTCGACCGCGCCGAGTTCGAGTTCGACACCGACGTGATGGTGTCGTGGCTGCCGACCTTCCACGATATGGGCATGGTCGGCTTCCTGACCGTGCCGATGACGTTCGGCGTCGAACTGGTCAAGATCACCCCGGTCGAATTCCTGACCGGTCCGCTGATCTGGCCGGAGCTGATCAGCAAGTACGGCGGCACCACGACGGCCGCGCCGAACTTCGCGTACGCCATCGTCGGCAAGCGCATGGCCCGGGTCGAGGACGACAACGCCTACGACCTGTCGAAGCTGCGCATCGCGCTCAACGGTGCCGAACCGATCGACGAGACGGCCGTCGAGACCTTTGTGGACGCCGGAAAGCGCTTCAACATGCCGCCCGAATGCGTGTTCCCCGCGTATGGCATGGCAGAGGCGACGCTGGCGGTCTCGTTCGCGCCGCTGTTCACCGGACTCACGCTGGACGTCGTCGAAGCCGACGCGCTGGAAGCCGACAACCGCGCGGTCCCGGTGCCGGAAGGCGACCCCCGCCGCGGCACGGACGAGGTGCGCTCGTTCGCCCTGCTCGGCCGCCCGCTGGACGGTCTGGAAGCGGACATCGTCGACGAATCCGGTGCCGTGCTGGGCGAACGGCAGGTCGGCGAGATCCGCCTGCGCGGCGAGGCCGTGACGCCCGGCTACCTGACCGTCGACGGCCCGCTGGACACCCAGGACCCGGACGGCTGGATGAAGACCGGCGACCTCGGCTACCTGGTCGACGGCCAGATCGTGATCTGCGGCCGCCGCAAGGACGTCATCATCATGGGCGGCCGCAACCTGTACCCGACCGACATCGAACGCGCCGCTGGCTCGGTCGACGGCGTCCGGGCGGGCAACGCGGTCGCCGTCCGCCTGGACGCGGGCAGCCGCCGCGAACGCTTCGCCGTGGTCGTGGAGTCCAAACTGGCCGGTGCCGCCGCTGAGGAAAACCGGCTGGCCAAGGAAATCGCCGCCCGCGTGCGAGACGCGGTGGACATGCGCCCGTTCGCGGTCGTGGTGCTTCCGGCCGGAAGCCTGCCCAAGACCCCGTCCGGCAAGGTCAAGCGGGCAGCTACCGCGGTGCAGTACGCGGACAAGATCGCCAAGAACGCGGACGCTTGATCGTTCGCGGATAGCGCCCGAACGCGACGAAGGCCGCTGCGAGGGATCCTCGCAGCGGCCTTCGTGTGAAGATCTATCGGCCGGGCAGCCGTTCCGCTGGCGCCTCGGTGACCACAGGCCAGGAGGCGCGTCCCGCGGTCGCCTCGCTGTGGTCCCGGCTTCCCGGAATCAGCGGAGCCCGCCGTCCGGAGCGGTCGGCCAGCTGCGTCTCGACCTCGTCGAGAAACTGGTCGACCTCGCGCTCGTCGTATCCGCGCTTGCCGATCAACGGCTTGGAGAACAGCACGTGGTGGACCTCGGCCGCGGTGAGATCGTCCTCGTCGGCGATCGTCTTGGCGATCCGCCGCACGAAGTCGTCGACCTCCTGCTTGGCGTAGCCGCGGCGGCCGATCGGGGCGTTACCGAAAGCGACCTCAGCGAGATCCTCGGCGGTAAACGGCATGGATCATTCTCCGATTCAGGGTCGGGGTGGTGCGAACTCCTGCAGTCCGTCCTAACCGGTCCCGGCCACCCCGGGAAGCCCGCACCCGCTCGGACGACTCGATCAGGGCCCCAGAAGCCGCCCATCGAGTGAGAAATCCATCACGGACGGCCACGGCTGCTCACCCACACGCACAACGGCTCAATCGACCCCAACGCCTCGCCGAGGGTTCCCGGCGGCGCGATGCGCGGCAGCTTCTCTTCCGCTGAGCTCGCCACCGCACTCCTGCCCCCGCACCAGGGCAGAAACCCCGCGAGCACGGGGACGAAGCTGCCCTGATCGAGGACGCGGTTCGCCGCCGCTGGGGGGCGCACCACAGCGGCTGAGAAAACCTCATCGGGTGCGTCGGGACCCAGCCGGGGCAAACCAGACAGATCAGGCGGCGTGAAACGCGTTCTGCGCCGCAGCGAGCCCCCGCGAAATCAACGCCTCGGCGGCGTCCGCGCACCGGTCGATCTCGAACGGGAGCTCCTTGCGCTCGACCGTCGAAAAGTCCTTCAGCACGAAATCCGCCGGATCCTGCCTGCCCGGCGGCCGCCCGATGCCGAAACGCACGCGGTAGTAGTCACGCGTGCCGAGCGATTTGGTGATGGACCGCAGTCCGTTGTGCCCGTTGTCGCCGCCGCCGAGCTTGAGCTTCAGCGCGCCGAAATCGACGTCCAGCTCGTCGTGCACCACCACGACGCCGGACGGCGGCACCTTGTAGAACCGGGCCGCGCCGACCACCGGCCCGCCGGAGAGGTTCATGAACGACCGCGGCTTCACCAGCACCACGCGGGAACCGGCCAGCCTGCCTTCGAGCACCTCGGCCCCGCTGCGGTGGGCCTTGAACTTCCCGCCGATCCGGCCGGCCAGTTCGTCGAGCACCATGAACCCCACGTTGTGCCGGTTCCCGGCGTACTGGGGCCCTGGATTGCCGAGGCCGGCGAGCAGAATCAGCTCGCCGGCCCCGGGCAGGTCTTCACTCACGAAAGCGAGTTTATTCGGCAGCTTCGGCGGAGGCTTCCTCGGCTTCGGCGTCCTCGTCAGCGGAGCCGCGCGGCGCCTCGTTGACGGCGACGACGAGCGCCTCGGCGTCGGTGACCAGTTCGGCGCCCGCGGGCAGGGAGACCTGGCCCGCGGTGATCTGGGTGCCGGCCTCGATGCCCTCGACGGAGACCTCGAACTGCTCCGGAATGTGCAGCGCCTCGACCTCGACCTGGATCGTGTCGAGGTCCTGGGCGACCAGGGTGCCCGGGCCCGCGGTGCCGGTGACGACGACCGGGACGTCGACGGTGACCTTCTCGCCGCGCTTGACGACCAGCAGGTCGACGTGCTCGATGTAGTTCTTGAGCGGGTGGACCACGATGGTCTTGGTCAGCGCCAGCTCGCTGGAGCCCTCCAGGTCCAGCGTGATGACGGCGTTGGTGCCGTTCTCGCGGACGACGCGGGCGAACTCGATGGCCGGCAGCGCGAAGTGCCGCGGGTCCGAGCCGTGCCCGTAGAGCACCGCGGGGATTTTGCCGGCGCGACGGGTGCGGCGGGCGGCACCCTTTCCGAACTCGGTGCGCGGTTCGACGGAAAGACGTACCTCGGACACGGTGTAGCACTCCTTCAATCACACGACGTGCGGCAGGGGGCGGCGGGGATCGTCGATCTCTGCTCGGGGCGGTTGTGCACGGCGGCGAGATTGCGGGCGTGAGCGGACCACGGGGCTTCTCGAGCCGCCGCGTCGATCACGCCGGGCACCTACAGGCGCACCCGCCTCGCCGAGACAACCCGAGAAGTGTAAACCAGCCGGTCCGCGCGGGCGCGCACCGGGTCCGGGCAGCCTCCCCCGCGCGGGTGGGTGACGACACAAATCCCGTCCCGCCCGCCGATCTGGTGGGAGTGGCATGATTTCCGCGGAAAGAGGGGCGGCCGACATGCGGGCTCGATGGACTGCGACAGCACTGGTGCTGCTTGGTGGGCTTCTCGCGGGCTGCCAGGTCGCGGTGACCGGCACGGCGGGACTGTCCGATGCCGACCGGCAGCTGGCTACTCAGCGTGCGCAGCAGCAGACGGCGGTCGACGCCGCGCTGCAAGCGCTGGAGCAAGCACCGGCGCTGCAATACGACGCGACGCTGAAGGACGGCGCCGGCAATCCGGCGACGTTGACGTACCGCGTCGCGCGTGACGGCAACGGTTTCGGCGCGCTGCCGCTGGAGGGCAAGCCGGTGCGGCTGACCGAACCGGACGGGCAGTTGTACCTCGCGGCCGACGCGGACTACTGGAAGTCGCACGGCCTGGAGGAGAACAGCACCCAGTTCGGCAGCGGGTGGGTGCACACCGTCGGCAGCGAACTGCCGGTCGACCCGGCCGTGCGGATGGCCCCGCCGAAGCTCGCCGGAGAACTGCGCAAGGCGCTCGGCGGACTCGGTTCCGGTGCGCCGCGGAAACAGAAGCTGCCGGACGGCACCGAGGTGTACGACCTCGGCGGCGCGTTGCAGGTGACCACTGCCGAACCGCACCGGGTCACCGGGTTCGCGCCCGCGCTGCTCGATCCGCGCGGCGGCCCGAAGCTGGGTGCGGCGTTCCGCGTCCGTCCGCTGGGCGACGCCGAGATCAAGCAGTTCCACAACGACTTCAACGCCGCGGTCGACGCCGTCGGGCAGCCGTTCGACGGGCTCGCGCAGGCGAGCGTCACGGTGCTCAACGACAAACTCGACTGCCAGGACTACGTCGGTTCCTGCAAGACCACAGTGGACGTTTCGAACAGCGTCGTCGGCAATCAGCCTGGCTCGAAACCGAACGTGCACATCAAGCTTTCGGTGGAGATCAGCGCGGACACGCTCGGCTCGCAAAGCTGTGCCACCGAAGGCGACGCCGCCGCGGACGCGACCATCACGATGTCCTGTTCGGTGAAATTCACCCTGCCCAACCGCACCGCGAGCTACCAGGTGCTGGCGAAGCCGACGGCGGTCGCCGAGGTGCGTTCGCCGGTCGACGCGAACGCGGTGAAGGCGAAGCTGGCCACCGCTTTCGCCGCGCTCGGCGGCTGACCTGCACGCTCACCTCGAGGTGCGTTTCTTCCGTTGAAGTAGCCGAAGACCGGTCCTTACCATCGGTGGCGTCGATACGGATTTTCTTTTCGAGGAGCGGCAATGAGCAAGCTGGTGGTGTTCGGCGCGACGGGATTCGCCGGTGGCCGGATCACCGACGAGGCGCTGCGGCGCGGGCACTCCGTGACCGGGGTCGCGCGCAAGGCCGAGGGATTGCCGTCGGAGGTCGAAGCGCGGTCGGGGTCCATGCACGACGCGGAATTCGTGGCTTCGGTGGCCAAGGGCGCGGACGTGCTCGTGGTCGCGACGCCGGGCCGCGCGGACGATCAGGGCCGCCGCCTGGTGGACGCCCTGCCGACCCTGGTGGAGGCGGCCCGCGCGAACGGCGCGCGGCTGGCGATCGTCGGCGGTGCCGGTTCGCTGCGGGTCAGCGAAGACGGTCCGCGCGTGATCGACACCCCGGAGTTCCCGGAGGAGTACAAGCCGGAGGCGGGCAGCCACGTCCTCGTCCTGGAGGCGCTGCGCGAGCTGCCGTCCGACGTCGACTGGTTCTACGTCAGCCCGGCTGCCGAGTTCGGTTCCTGGATCCCCGGCGAGCGCACCGGCAAGTTCCGCCTCGGCGGCGACGTGCTGGTCAGCGACGCCGACGGCCGCTCGCACATCAGCGGCGCGGACCTGGCGATCGCGTTCCTGGACGAGATCGAGGAGCCGAAGCACTCGCGCGCCCGGTTCACCCTGGCGTACTGAGCGCGCGAAAACCCGGTGGTGCTCGTGGCGCCACCGGGTTTTCTGCTGCCGGGTCAGCCGGGAGATCCGGCGGTGCACAGGAATTTCGTGGCGTGCTCCGGGTCGAGCGCGTTGGTGACCAGGTTCCAGACGTTGAGGTCGTAGGCCTCGCCGATGTGCCCGACGGGATCGAACGGGCAGGTGTCCTGGACGTATTCGTTCGTGACGCCCGGTTCGCGCACGAAAGACGTTTCGGTGGGCGTGACCAGTTCGTCAAAGCGCGACGTGAGCACGGTGTAGCGGACGCCGGGCTGCGCGATGGGACCGTTCGTGAGCGTCTGGACCGCGCTGCCGTCGGTGATCAGGTTGTCGCAAGCCGGGCAGCCGAACGCGGTGAGCGCCTTGCCCACTTCTTCGCGCGCGCCCAGCAGGTACGCCAGCTTCGTCAGGCCGGCGAAGGTGGTGCCGTGCGCAGGCGGCGCGATGGCGACGACGGAGCCGATCCGGTCGGCGATGCCTTGGGTTTTCGTGACGTACAGGGACTGGAATCCGCCCTCGGAGTGGCCGACCAGATCCACTTGCGCCGCACCGGTTTCCTGCAGTACTTCGCCGACGAACTGCTTGATTTCCGTTGCGGAGTCGGCGATCGGGCGGAGTCCGCCGACGAGCGGGAACTGCGGGTACGCGCCGTAAGTCCGGCTGAAGGTGCAATATCCCTTGGCAGCGACGTGATCCTGGAGATAGTTCAAGTCCTCATAGGACGTCGCGCCGAGTCCGTGCAGGAACACCACCGGGCGCGGATGCGCGCTGCTCGGCCGGCACGCCGGATCGTTGACGCCGCCGGTCGGGGCGGCGGTGGCTGGGGCGGCGAACGCGGCGGTCAGCAATGCCGCGGCGGCCAGGACGATACGCAACCTCATCGGAGCGGTCCTTCCCTGTCGTCCTTGACAGAGTCCTTGACACTGGATACCCGTGGGTATTGGATACCTGAAGGTATTGAGCGGGCTGAGCCACTGTCAACCCCCGGATGAGGGAGAAGCCGATGACCGGCCGGACGCGGCCGACGCGGGCGGAGACGCGGCGGCGCATTCTCGACGCCGCCTTCGCCGTGTTCGGGGAACAGGGCATCGCCGCGACGAAACTGACCGAGGTGGCCGCGGCGGCCGGGCTGACGAAAGGCGCGGTCTACTCGAGCTTCGCGTCAAAAGACGAACTGGTGCTGGCGTTGATGGAAGAGCACGCCGCGCACCGGCTCGAAGCGAGCCTGACGAGTTTCGCCGAAGCGGACGACGGCGGCGCCGGGCTGGCGAACGTCGCCGCGGTGCTGATGTACGAAATGCGCGCTGACGCGGTGTGGCACCGGCTGCTGGCCGAGTTTTTCGCGATGGCGCACCACGACGACCGGCGGCGCGACGCGTTGCGCCGGCGCCGCCGGGAGGTTCGCGACACGATCGCGCGCGCCCTGAACCGGCTCGCCGAGGGTTTGGCCCTCGAACTTCCTTTGCCCGCCGAGGAATTCGCCGTCGTGCTGCTCGCCTTGAGCAATGGGTTGGCCGTGGAGGCCGACATCGACGACGAAGCCGTGCCGGACGGGCTCCTCGGCCGGGTGCTCACGCTCATCGCCGGAGACGCCGTCGCGAAGGTGCAGGCGGCTAGTGACCTCGCAGCTCAGCCACCACCGGAGCGAAAGTCTCCATCATCGCCTCGAAAACGGTGAAGTAGGAGAAGCCGTACCGTTCGCGGTGCGCGATCAGCTGCTGCACCATCTCGTCCACCGTGCCGAAGAGAAGCTGCGGTGCGCGCAACAGTTCATCGACGTCCGCCGCGCTGCGTTCCTCGGTCTCGGCGTGCCACTCCGCCGCGGCCGCGCGCCGGTCGTCGGTGACCACGACGCGCTGGATCAGCATGTTGTAGTCGACCTCGCGATCCCCTGCCAGCGAACGGAAATACGCGACCCGTTCGTCCATCGCCACGTCGTTGTCGAGCACGAACGTGCCCGGCGGACGGCCGCGGTCCTGGCGAAGTCCGGCGAATCCGGCGATGTCCGCCTGTTCCGCGGCGAGCTTGAGCACGCCGTCGCTGTTGCCCGCGATCAGCAGCTTCGGCATGCCGCCCTCGTCCTCGACGCGCGTGCGCAGTTCGTCGAGCCCTTCGGTGAGGTAGGCGATTCGGTCAGCGGCTTTGCGCCACGGCAGTCCCGCGTCGTCGAACTCGTGCTTCATGTGGCCCGAGCCGAGCCCGAGTTCGAAGCGGCCTTCGGTGAGTTTGTTGGTAGTAGCGACATCGCGGGCGAAGAGCGCGAGGTTGTAGAAGGGCACATTGGACACCAACGTGCCGACCCGCACCCGCTCGGTCACTGCCGCGGCGGCCGTGAGCGCGGGGAACGGCGACAGCCGCCCCGGCCCGAGATGGTCGGGAACGGTCAGATGGTCGTAGCCGAGCTCCTCGGCCCGCCTGCATTTTTCGGTCCACTCGGTGCCGTTGGCCGTGAGCCGCAGGCTGACGCCGAATTCGAATTTCCCCATGGCTGTGACGCTAGCCAGTCCCGTACGGGTGACGCACCGGTTTTCGCCGCCGGCGGAACCCGGTTTTTGTCGTACCCCCTCGCTAGCTTCGAGGGCATGGTGTTGTCGAGCGAAGAACGGGAACAGTTTCTGGCCGAACCGCACATCGGCGCGCTCTCGGTGGTCGAGCGCCCCGACCGCGCGCCGTTGACGGTGCCGATCTGGTACCAGTACACGCCGGGCGGCGAGCTGTGGGTGATCACGCAACCGGAATCGCGCAAGGCGAAGGCGATCGAGGCGGCGGGGCGGTTCAGCCTGATGGTGCAACGGGTCGAGCCGACGGTCCGGTACGTGTCGGTGGAGGGACCGGTGGTGCGGACCCGGCCGGGCAGCTACGAGTTGACGTGGGAGATGGCTTCGCGGTACCTGCCTGCCGACAAGGTGGCCGGGTATGTGGAGTTCGAGCGGACGCAGCTGGGGGAGCACATGGCGATCCATATGCGGCCGGAGAGGTGGTTGTCGGCGGATATGGGAGGTGTGTGAGGACACCCGCGGGGCGGGAGGCGCACAGGCTGACAACGGGGGCGCGGCTGCTGGTTCTTGTTGTCGTGAAGGGAAACCCCGAGGAAATCTGATTCCCTCAGCGGGTGTTGTGAAACCTGGTGGTCGGCTCGGTGTGTCGGCTGTGGTAGCGGCGTGGCGTGGTGATTATCCGGTGGGGTGTGCGTTTGTGTGCGCAAGCCGGGTTATGACTCGTCGTTGACTGATGCGCAGTGGGCGGTGGTGGAGCCGTTGCTGCCCAGGGCCCATCCGAGCGTGGGCGGGCGTCCGCGGGTGCATTCGCGTCGGCTGGTGGTGGACACGATCAGTTATGTGCTGGCCAGCGGGTGTGCGTGGCGGTCGGCGCCGCGGGATCTCGCGCCGTGGACCACGGCGTATCAGGTGTTCGCCGCCTGGACCGCGGACGGGACCTGGCAACGCGTGCGCGACGTGCTGCGCGACCGGGTCCGCGAACGCGACGGCCGCGACCCGCAGCCGTCGGCGGCGAGCCTGGACTCGCAGTCGGTGAAAACCAGCGAGGGCGGGGAGCGGATCGGCTACGACGCGGGCAAACGGGTGCGGGGCAGCAAACGGCATGTCCTGGTCGACACGCTCGGGCTGATCCTGGGCATGGCCGTGACGTCGGCGTCGGTGCAGGACCGGCCCGGAGCCCGCCGGATCCTGACCGGGATCCGGCGGGCCTTCCCCCTGCTGGAACTGGTGTGGGCCGACGGGGCTACGTCAATTCCGAGGACGCCACCCTCGTCGACTGGGCGCGCCGACAAGAGAAGGCGGAGATCGTGGCGGTGCCGCGGAATGCTGATGTGGCAGGCTTTCAGGTGCTGCCCCGCCGGTGGGTGGTGGAGAGAACCTTCGGCTGGCTCACGAGGTGCAGACGCTTGACCCGCGACTACGAACGCAAAACCGCCCGCGCCGAGGCGATGATCCAGTTCGCGATGATCCGGCTCATGGCCGCGCGTCTCGCCGACGAACACATCGAACCCCGCGGCCCCATCGAAACCGAAGCAGCCCGCCGCCTAGCGGAAGACCTCAAAGACTGACCACCTAGGTTCCACAACACCCTCGCAGGGTTCCTCTCACGGACGTCTGCGGGAGCAGAAGCCCATCCGTGGTCCGGCACGCCTCGTTCCGGCGAAAGGCTCGGTCGCCAAACGACGCGACCCGAGCCAGCCGACCCGACCTGATTCAGGCCGCGCCGCCACCTCGGGCCGCGTCGTTCGAAAACCGCGGAAACTCAGGCGTTGCCGTCGAACAGCGACGTGACCGAGCCGTCCTCGAAGACCTGCTGGATGGCCTCCGCCAGCATCGGCGCGATGGACAGCACCGTCAGTCCCGGGAAGCGCTTCTCTTCCGGGATCGGCAGGGAGTTCGTCACGATGACCTCGCGGGCCTTGCACTGCGAGAGCCGCTCGGTGGCCGGGTCGGAGAGGATGCCGTGCGTGGTCGCGATGACCACGTCCGCCGCGCCCTCCTCGAGCAGGGCCTCGGTGGCCTTCACGATCGTGCCGCCGGTGTCGATCATGTCGTCGATCAGCACGCAGAGCTTGCCCTCGACCTTGCCGACCACGCGGTTGGCCACGGCCTGGTTCGGCTTGTCCGGGTCGCGGGTCTTGTGGATGAACGCGATCGGCCGGTCGCCGAGCTGCTGCGCCCACTTCTCGGCAAGCCGCACGCGGCCCGAGTCCGGCGAGACGACCGTGATGTCCGCGTCGCCGTAAGTCGCCTTGATGTGGTCGGCGAGCACCGTCTGCGCCATCAGGTGGTCGACCGGGCCGTCGAAGAAGCCCTGGATCTGCGCGGTGTGCAGGTCGACCGTCATGATCCGGTCCGCGCCCGCGGTCTTGAACAGGTCCGCGATGAGCCGCGCCGAGATCGGCTCGCGGCCCTTGTGCTTCTTGTCCTGCCGCGCGTACGGATAGAACGGCATGACCACGGTGATCCGCTTGGCGCTCGCGCGCTTGAGCGCGTCCACCATGATCAGCTGCTCCATCACGTACTCGTTGATGGGCGTGGTGTGCGCCTGGATCACAAACGCGTCGGTACCGCGCACCGACTCCTCGAACCGCACGAACAGCTCGCCGTTGGCGAACGTGTGCGCGGTCTGCGGGGTGATCGTCACGTTGAGGTGCTTGGCGACCTCTTCCGCGAGCTCGTGGTGCGCACGGCCGGAGAAGAGCATCAGATTCTTCTTCGGCGTACCTGACTTCGGACTCATGCTGGCGACTCCCCGTCGGTTCCTGCTGCTGACTCGGACACAACGGTGTCCTGCTGCTGGGCGGCGAGAGCGGCTTCCGCCGCCTCCGCCGCGGGCGTGCCCGGCCTGCGCCGGACCGCCCAGCCTTCGATGGTGCGCTGCGGGCCGGCCGACAGCGCCAGAGAGCCAGGCGGAACGTCGTCGCGGATCACCGCACCGGCTCCACTGTAAGCGCCGTCCCCGATCCGCACCGGCGCGACCAGCGTGTTGTCCGCCCCAAGCCGGACATGCGAACCGACAACGGTCTGGTGTTTGGCCACCCCGTCGTAGTTCACGAAGACACTGGAACAGCCGATGTTGCTGTGGTCGCCGACGATCGCGTCGCCTACGTACGTGAGATGTGGCACCTTCGTCCCGGTGCCGATTTGCGCGTTCTTCGTCTCGACGAACGCGCCCAGCTTGCCCTTCGCGCCGAGCTTCGTGCCCGGCCGCAGGTACGTGTACGGACCGACGTTGGCGCCGTCGCCCAGCTCAGAGCCCGAACCGTGCACGCGGACGACCGACGCGCCCGCGCCGATCTGTACGTCGGTCAGCGTGGTGTCCGGACCCACCACGGAGCCCTCACCGACCGTGCAATGGCCCTTGAGCTGGGTGTTCGGCTCGATCAGCACGTCACGGGAGAGCGTGACGTCCGCCTCGATCCAGGTGGTGTTCGGGTCCGTGACCGTGACGCCCTCGCGCTGCCAGCGGCGCACGATCCGGCGGTTGTACTCGGCGCCGAGCACCGAAAGCTGGACGCGGTCGTTCACGCCCTCGGTGACCCACGGGTCGTCGACCACCAGCGCGCCGACGCCCTTGCCGTCCCCGCGGGCGATGCCGAGGACGTCGGTGAGGTAAAGCTCACCCTGCGCGTTGTCGGTCGACAGCCGCGACAGGCCGTCGACCAGCACGGCCGCGTCGAAGGCGTAGACACCGGAGTTGATTTCGGTGATCGCGCGCTGGTCCGGCGTCGCGTCCTTGTGCTCGACGATCGCGCTGACCGAACCGTCCGCACCGCGCACGATGCGGCCGTAGCCGGTCGGGTCGGCGACCTCGGCGGTGAGCACGGTGACCGCGTTGCCCGTCTTGGCGTGCTCGGCGCGGAGCGACTCGAGGGTTTCGGTGTCCAGCAGCGGAACGTCGCCGTAGCTGACGATCACGGTGCCGGTGAGTCCTTCCGGCAGTTCGGCGAGCGCGCACGAAACGGCGTGCCCGGTGCCCTTCTGCTCTTCCTGCACGGCGGTGGAGACCTCGCGGCCGAGTGCCTCGCCGACCCGATCGAGTTCGGCGCGCACGGCGTCGCGGCCGTGTCCGATCACGACCACCAGATGCTGCGGCGCGAGGCCGGCGGCGGCGCGCACGGCGTGTTCCACCAGCGGCCTTCCGGCGATCGGGTGCAACACCTTAGGAGTGGAGGAACGCATGCGGGTGCCCTCACCCGCAGCGAGGATCAGCGTGCTCAGCGGGCCGCTCACGAGTCTCCCAACGATTCACCGGTGCGTTGACGAGCACCAACGATCCTACGTGGGGTCTTCAGCGCTCCACGCGGGGTCGGTCGGAGCCGTTTCCCCAGGCCAGCCGCCCATGCCGTCGCCTGCCATCGAGTTGGCCGACGCCACCTGGTTGCCACCGCCGCGTTTTGCTTCGTACATCGCCGCATCTGCGCGCGCGAGCACCTGTTCGGCCCGCTCTTGCGGACGCAGCGATACCAGGCCGATGGACAACGTCACACCGTGCGAGAGGTGATGCGGGAGCGTCGCGACCGATTTGGCCGCGCGGCCGAGAGCCATCTTCGCCGCCGACGCCGGTGCGCCGGGCAGCAGCACGATGAACTCGTCGCCGCCGTAACGGGCCACCACGTCGTCGCCGCGCAAAGCGTCGCGCAGAGTGCTTGCGACAACACGCAAAACGTTGTCGCCCTCGGCGTGCGACTGCTTGTCGTTGACACCCTTGAACCCGTCGAGGTCGACCAGCGCGACCGCGAGCGGCTGGGCGTCCGCCGACGACGCCAGCGAGCGCAGCCGTTCGTCGAGCGCGCGGCGGTTCGGCAGGCCGGTGAGCGGATCCTGCAGTGCCTGCTGGGTGATCGCACCGTGCTCGGCGGAAAGCCGTTCATGCTCGCGGCGCGCGTTCAGCGTGGCGATCTGCGATTCGCGCAGCGCCCACATTTCGGTTTCCAGCGCGGTCGCGTAGTCGATCAGCGACTGGCTCGCGGCTTCCGGGTCGAGCCGCGCGAGTTCGCGGGAGAGGGTGAGCCGCATCGACGGCTGCGAGACGTCCTCGGCCAGCACGTCGCGAGACTCGCGCAGCACCTGCAGCGCGTCGGAGCGGCGCCCGGCCGCGTCGAGGCAGCGGGCCAGCGCGATCGCGACCAGTTCCTGCTCGTGCGGATAGTGGTGGCCGAGATGCATGCCCTGCAGCCGTTCGACGTGTTCGGCCGACGGGTCGTGCAGTGCGAGCGCCGCGGCCAGCACGCCGACCTGGTCGACCGCGGACACGCCGATCTTGCGCGGGAACAGCGATTCGGCGAACGGGCCTTCCGCGGCCACCGCCATCGACGCCGCGGTGCGGAACTTCTCCGCCGATTCGTCGTACTGCTCGATCCGCTCGAGCCGCAGCCCCCAGCCGAGCAGCATCTTGACCCGGTTCATCAGCTGCAGGGTGATCTCGTGCGGGCTCGCGCTTTCCCGGATCGCCTGGTGCGCGCGGCCGATCACCTCTTCGGCGGCCTCGTAGACGCCGAGCTGGTTGAGCACTATCCAGCAGTCGATGAGCGCCATCGACTGCATGCGGTTCCAGTTGCGGACGCCGACCTGGCGGTCCGGGATCGTGGAGTCGTCGAGGATCGCGAGCGCGCGGGCGATCTCGGTGAGCGCGGCGTCCTCTTGCGCGGCGAGCACGAGCCGGCGCCCGCGCAGCGCGTGCGCGTCCGCGCGCAGCAGCGAAAGGCCGTGCCGGCGGGTGTGCGCGAGCATCTCGTCGAGCCGGGGTTCGGCCTCGGCGGCGAGGCCGCGGGTGACGAGCCGGGAGAATGCGGAGGCGCGCAGCAGCTGGGCGACGAGGGTCGGCTCACCCCGGCGGAGGGTTTCTTCGAGCAGCTCGTCCATGATCTTGACGATCTCGAGCTGGTTCTCGTGCTCCTGGCGCTGAACGGCCGCGATGAGTTCCCGCGCGCGCCCGACCAGCCACGCGTCCGACATCTCGACCAGGGTCGGGCGACGGGCGCCCGCGGGGTCGCTCGGTTCCTCGCTCAGCCGCCCCCACTCCCATCGCCCTCGCCGGATGTGCAGCTCCGCCGCCAGGATTCGAACCTGAACTGTCAGAACCAAAATCTGAAGTGCTGCCGATTACACTACGGCGGATCGGTCCAGGTCAGGATAGCGATGATCGAGGACGGGGGCGCCAGGAGGGGGAGGCGTGCGCCACAGGGCCGTCCCGGGCACCGGGCAATCGGACTTTTCGGGCCTCCACAGCGCCGGAAACCTCCTGTACCGTAACTTACGACACCGTAGGTAAGGGCACCCTTCGCAAGGGGTTGTGAGAGGAAAGAAGTGAGCGCATGACGGCCACCCTCGATCGTTCTCAGTCAGCGGGCGACCCGCCGAAGGGCCCCAAGCCGATCATCGAAGGACAGCGGTCGATCGGGGTCCAGCTGTCGGTGTACTTCGGGGTGCTGCTGCCGATCGTGGCGCTGCTGGTCGCGGTTCCGTTCGCCTGGGGCTGGGGGCTGACCTGGCTGGACGTCGCGCTCTTCGTCGTGTTCTACGGGATCAGCGGGCTGGGCATCACCGTCGCCTACCACCGCTACTTCACCCACGGTTCGTTCAAGGCCAAGCCGTGGCTGCGCGTCGCGATGGCGATCGCGGGCAGCATCGCGTTGCAGGGCCCGGTGATCACCTGGGTGGCCGACCACCGGCGCCACCACGCGTTCTCCGACCGCGACGGCGACCCGCACTCCCCGTGGGCGTACGGCACCTCGCCGCTGGCCATCGCCAAGGGTTTCTGGCACGCGCACATGGGCTGGCTGTTCGACCGGGACCAGAGCAACCAGGCGCGGTTCGCGCCGGATCTGGTGAAGGACCCGGCCATCCGCAAGGTCGACGACCTGTTCTGGCTGTGGTCGCTGGTGAGCCTGTTCGGACCGGCGCTGCTGGGCGGCCTGATCTCGTGGTCGCTGTGGGGCGCGGTCACCGCGTTCTTCTGGGCAGGCCTGGTCCGCGTGTGCGTGCTGCACCACGTGACCTGGTCGGTCAACTCGATCTGCCACATGATCGGCGAGCGCCCGTTCGCCGCGCGCGACCGTTCGGCGAACTTCTGGCCGCTGGCGATCTTCTCCTTCGGCGAGTCCTGGCACAACCTGCACCACGCGGACCCGACTTCGGCTCGGCACGGCGTGAAGCGCGGCCAGATCGACATGTCGGCGCGGCTGATCTGGATGTTCGAAAAGTTCGGCTGGGTGCACGACGTCAGGTGGCCGACTCCGCAGCGGCTGGCCCGGATCGCGGCTGAGAGTAAATAACAGTGGTGAGTGGCAATCCCGGTTAGAACCGTGATTGCCACTCACGACTACCCTGCTGCGAATGGCGGGGAGACGACGGGCGAAGCGAGAAGCGGCGGTCACCGGTGCGAGGCCGGCCGCACCGGTCGCCCGGGTGCGGATGACCGGCAGCGAGCGCAGGCAGCAGTTGCTCAACGTGGCGCGCGCTTTGTTCGCCGAAAAGGGTTTCGACGGCACCTCGGTCGAGGAGATCGCCGCGCGGGCGAACGTGTCCAAACCGGTTGTCTACGAGCACTTCGGCGGCAAGGAAGGCATCTACGCCGTTGTCGTCGACCGGGAGACGCAACTGCTGCTCGACCGGATGGTTTCGACGCTGCACGGTGGACACCCGCGGGTGATGCTGGAGCAGGCGGCCGTCGCGTTGCTGAGCTACGTCGAGGATTCCCACGACGGTTTCCGCATTCTCGTCCGCGATTCCCCGGTCGCCAGTTCCACTGGCACCTTCTCGACTGTGCTCAACGACATCGCGAGCCAGGTCGAGCACATCCTCGCGCAGCAGTTCGCCGCGCGCGGGTATGAGGAGAAGCTGTCCGCGCTTTACGCGCAAGCGCTGGTCGGCATGGTCGCGCTCACCGGGCAGTGGTGGCTGGACGCGCGCAAACCGAAGCGGGACGAGGTCGCCGCGCATCTGGTGAATCTCGCCTGGAACGGGTTGTCCCACTTGGAAAACAAGCCCCGGCTGCTCGGCTGAGCGTTCAGCTGCCGGACGGCGCGTTGCTCAGATCCACGACGCAGAACAGGTTGTCGTCCGGGTCGGCGAGGACGACGAAGTCCGGCTCCGGCGGGTAGTGCGGCCAGTCGACCCGTTGTGCGCCCAGCCCGATCAGCCGTTCCACCTCGGCACGCTGTTCGTCCGCGGTGTCGGTGTAGAGGTCCAGGTGCAGCCGCGGCATGGGTTCGGCGGGCGAGTCGCTTCGCATGAGCCCGAGTGCGTGCGCGCCGCCCGGGTGAGCCAGCGTCCGCCACGTCTCGCTCGCCCATTCCGGGTCCTCGACCAGCCCGAGCGCCGCGGACCAGAACCGCATCGCGCGTTCGAGGTCGGCGACTCCGAGCACCGTGGTCCCGAGTCGCAGCATCAGACCAGTTTTCCTTGCGTGTGCAGGTCGTCGAGGATCAGCTGGACTGTCGCCGACACCTTGTCGCGATCAGCGTGGGCGAGCCAGCCGAACGACTCGATCTCGCTGCTCGGCTTCAGTTCGCCGGTGTATTTCGCGGTGTAGCAGGTCATCCGCACCACGACGCCGTCCGCTTTGCCGTGCGCCTGCGCTTCCCAGGTTCCGGCCGGCTGCGCGGAAGCCGGATCCAGCGTCACGCTCAGTTCCTCGGCGATCTCCCGGATCAGCGTCTCGACGTCCGACTCGCCCTCCTCGCGTTTCCCGCCCGGGAGGTACCAGGTGTCCTTGCCTGCCGAGCGCGCGGCGAGCAGCTTGCCGTCGACCACGTGCAGCCAGGCGACTTTGTCGATGGTGGGCATGTCAGCCACCCTACCTCCGCGCCCGCCGGTCCAGGCCCGCGAGCAGGATGCGCAGGAGATCGGCGAGCTGATCGCGCTGCTCCGGAGACAGCGAGGACACCAGGGTCTCCTCGTGTTCCAGCAGATCGCCGACGGTTCGCTCGATCAACTCGTGGCCGGCCTGGGTCAGCTCGACGTATACCGCGCGACGGTCCGAAGTGGACTTCACCCGGCGGACGTGCCCGTCGCGTTCGGCACGCGCGGTTTGCTGGGAGATCGCGCCGGGACTGACCCGGCAGCGTTTTGCGAGTTCGCCCGCGCTGAGCCGGTACGGCGGCCCGGCCCGGCGCAGCGTGCTGAGCAGGGTGCGGGTCGAGGCGTCCATCCCGAGTTCGAGCATGGTCGCGCGCCGGTCGTCCTCCAGCAGTTTCGCGATGTGCCAGATCCGCGTGATCACGCCGATGGACGACACCGGCGTGCCCGGCCGCTCCCGCAGCCACGCCCGCTGAATCTCGTCCACCTCGTCGCTTGACGGGTTTTCCCCGTCGCCGGTACCGTCGTCCACAAGAGGTACTTTAGCAATAAAGGACGTGGGGATGAATCGGGAAGCAGTGGTAACCGGGGGCGGCACCGGAATCGGGTACGCGATCGCCGCGGCGTTTGCCAGGGCGGGCGACCGGGTCACGATCACCGGACGGCGCGAGGAGGTGCTCACCGAGGCGGCGACACTGCTCGGCGCGCGTGCGGTGAGCTTCGACGCGAGCGATCCCGAGGCGGTCGAGGCAGCGCGCGACCAGTTGCCCGAACGGATCGACGTGCTGGTGAACAACGCCGGCGGCAACACGGATTTCCTGCGTGCGGACGACGGAGACCTGAAAGCGCTCGACGCCGCCTGGACGGCCAACCTCAGGGCGAACCTGTTCAGCGCCGCGTTCGTGACCACGGCGTTGAAGGAGCGACTGGCCGACAACGGCCGCATCGTCACGATCGGTTCGATCGCCGGACACACCGGCGCCGAATCGTACGGCTGGGCGAAAGCCGCGGTGGAAGTGTGGAATACCGAAACCGCACGGCAATTCGGTCCGCGCGGGATCACTGCGAACATCGTCGCGCCGGGATTGATCGTGGACACCGAATTCTTCCGCGGGAAACTCTCCGCCGAGCGCCAGGAGCGGCTGGTCGAGAACACGATGACGAAGCGCGCGGGCAAGCCGGAGGACGTCGCGGAAGTGGTGCGGTTCCTGGCTTCCCCGGAGGCCGGACACGTCACCGGCCAGGTCGTGCACGTGAACGGCGGCGCGTACGTCGGCTGACCTCAGCCGGGGGTCACGCGCAGTACTTTGTCGTTGCTGCCGTTGGAAGTCGTCACGTACAGCGAGCCGTCCGGTCCGCTTCGCGCCGCGCGCAACCGGCCGAACTTGTCGTTGAACTCCGCTGGCAGCGTGACTCCGGTGACCTTCGCAGCCGCGTCCAAGTGCAGCAGCAGGAGTTTCTGTCCCTTCAAAGCGACCACGACCAGCGCGCCTTCGTTCGCGCCCCACTGCTTGCCGGTAAGGAAGGCGTCACCGCTGGTCGCCTCGGTGATCTGCCCGCTAGTCCACAATGGACGAACCGCGTCCGGGAACCGCTTGGTGTCGGTCATCGGCACGCTCTCGTCGTAGCTGGAGTCAGTGCCGCCCTTCGACGGGTCCCAGCCGTAATTTCCGCCCGGACGCAGGAGATTCACCTCGTCGTCGAACGCCGGTCCGTGTTCGGAAGTGACCACCTGACCGGTGCCCGGCCGGATCGCGACGCCCTGCACGTTGCGGTGTCCGTAGGTGTAGATCCGGCGTTCGTTCGGGTCGCTGGAGGACAGGAATGGGTTGCCCGGCAACGGTTCTCCGGTTTTCGCGTTGATCCGCAGCACCTTGCCGCCCAGGCTGTGCCGGTCCTGCGCGACGGTGGACCGCGCGGTGTCGCCGGTGCCGACGAGCAGCGCGCCGTCGGGAGCGAGCGTCGGGCGGCAGCCGGAATGGCGTCCGCTCGGGTTCACCGGCAGGCCGGTCAGCAGGTCGCGCACCTTCGCCGCGCTCGCGCCGTCGTCGGCGAGCCGCCAGGTGACGAGCCGGACGTCCACCGCGCGGCCGTTTTCCTGGTGGGTCTGGCAGGTGGTGAACTCGCGCGAGGTCGCGAAGTCCGCCGCCAGGACCAGGCCCATCAGGCCGCCTTCGCCCTGCACGAGGACGTCGGAGAAATCGGCGTGCACGTCGGTCGTCCGGCCGTCGCGGACCAGCGCGAGCTTGCCGGGGCGCTGCGGCACGAGCAGTGAACCGTCGGGCAGGAAGGCGACGTCCCAGCCGTGTTCGAGGCCGCCCGCGACTTCTCGTACGGTGAACCGGCTCGGCTCCGGCTTCGCCGGGGAACTCGCCGGCGCCGCCGAGCAGGCGGAGAGCAGCAGGACAGAGGCGAGCAACGCGACGAGACGCATGAGTCCAAGCATGCCTCGATTCAGCCGCCCGGGCGTACCAATCCGGACTCATACGCGAACACGACCGCGTGCACCCGGTCCCGCAGCCCGAGCTTGTTCAGCAACCGGCCGACGTGCGTCTTCACCGTCGTCTCGCCGATGAACAGCGTCGCGGCGATCTCGGTGTTCGACAGTCCGCGCGCGATCAGGCCGAGCACGTCCTTCTCGCGTTCGGTCAGCGTCTCCAGCTTCTGCTCGTCCAGCGGCGTCCGGTGCGCGCTGAGATAGCGGTCGAGCAGGCGTTTCGTGACCGACGGCGACACCATCGCGTCACCGCGCAGCACGCCTCGGATCGCCACCAGCATTTCGTCCGACGGCGCGTCCTTGACCAGGAATCCGCTGGCCCCGGCGCGCAGCGCGGAGTAGGCGTACTCGTCGAGGTCGAAGGTCGTGATCACCAAGACCGAGGTGTCCGGCAGTTCGGCGCAGATCTGCGCGGTGGCCGCGACGCCGTCGAGCACCGGCATCCGGACGTCCATCAGCACGAGGTCCGGGCGTCGCGCGCGGGCGAGTTCGACGGCTTCCGCGCCGTCGCCCGCCTCGGCGACCACCTCCAGGTCGGGCTGGCTGTCGACGATCATCCGCAGGCCGACGCGCACGAGTTCCTGGTCGTCGCAGATCAGCACGGACGTCATGCGGCGTCCGTCCGCAGCGTGGCCGACACGCGGTAGCCGCCGTCCGGCAGCGCGCCGGTTTCGAGCTTGCCGTGGTACATCGCGACGCGCTGGGCCATGCCGGTGAGCCCCCGCCCGGACCCGGGCAGTCCGGCCTCGACCGGTTGCCGTCCGCCGGAGTTCGTCACCTCGATGTGGATTTCCGGACCGGCGAAGACGACCCGGACCCGGCCGGTCGCGTCAGGCGGCGCGTGTTTGAGCATGTTGGTCAAGGCCTCCTGGACGATGCGGTACGCCTGAAGCGCGACTCCGGCGGGCAGGTCGGCGATGTCGCCGTCGACTTCGAGTGTGATGTCGCGGCCGGACTGCGCGACGAGCGTGCGCAACTGGTCGAGCGTCGGCTGCGGAGCGCGTGCGGGTTCGCCAGCATGCATCACTTCTAACAGCCGCCGCAGTTCGGCGAGCGCGGAACGGCCGGTTTTGCTGATGGTGTCGAGCGTACGGTCGACAGCGTCGGGATCGTGATGGCGTGCGAGCTTCGCTCCTTCGGCGTTCAGGACGATCACGCTCATGCTGTGTGCGAGTACGTCGTGAAGCTCTCTCGCGATCCGTGTGCGCTCTTCAGCGACTGAAGCGCGACTGCGGGCTTGTTCCTCGGACGCCGCCAGTTCCGCTCTTAACCGTTCTTCTTCGGCGAGGTGTTCCTTCGTGCGGAAGAACGCACCGAGCGCCCAGGCTGCCAGGTACAGCGGCAGTGCGCCGAAGATGGTGAGCGTCGGGTTCAGGGTGTTGGTGCCCCAGGTGAATCCCCAGAAGGCGTCCAGCCCGACGACAGCAACCGCGAAGCCAATGAACCATCTGTCGCCGGCTTTGACGAGCGTGTACAGCATGACTGCCATCGCGAGGTCGCTGCGGCCGCGGTCGTATGCCCACACTTCGTTTGTGTAGACGATTGCTACGCCGATGAGGATCAGGAGCGCGACTGTGCGCGGGAAGCGGCGACGCAGCAACAGCGGCAGCAGGAACAGCATCGAAGCCATGCGGATCAGCCACGTCTCTTGATCCGCGATGTTGGGGCCGAAGGCGACGAAGACGGCGTACAGCGGCAAGTCCAGCAACCAACGCTGCTTGCGCACCCACATCACCAGTCCCCGCACGAAACGAACGTAACTCGCGGGCGTCGTCGCGCGCGTCGTTCCGGAGGATGGCTGTGGTCCTCCGAGCGGACGACTTTTCCCGCCGACCGAGGTGATCCGCGACGACCGAGTCGCTTCATACCGTCACAAACATGTCGATTACCAGGGAGTTCTTCCGGCATCCGATGCGTACCGGCGCGATCGCGGCGAGCTCGGCACGGCTGGCCGGAGTGATGACTGCGGGCCTGGGCGTTGAAAGCGCGCACAGCGTCGTGGAGCTAGGGCCGGGAACGGGCGTGTTCACCGAAGTACTGCTTCGCATGCTCCAGCGCGACGCGCATTTCACGGCGGTAGAAATCAACACGCACCTCGTGCAGGAGCTACGTACCCGCTTCCCGTCGTTGCACATTGCGGAAGGCTCTGCGGAACACGTCGCCGCGTACGTGACCATGCCGGTCGACGTGGTCGTCTCCGGCTTGCCGTGGACAGCTATGCACGCTGCGCCACAGGCCGCGGTACTGAATGCCGTCTGCGAAGTGCTTTCGCCGCAAGGCCGTTTCACCACCTTCGCGTACGCGCACACCGCTTGGACGCCGCCAGCGCGTCGCTTCGCACGGTTGCTGCGAAGCCGCTTCGCGGTTGTCGAACGCACCAGTGTGGTTTGGCGGAACCTGCCGCCGGCGTACGTGTACCGCGCGGCCTTGCCAGTGCGGTCGGGACTGGACCGCTATGGACAGCCTGCTTCAGCCACTTCTTGACGCTCCCGCGCCGCTCGTCTACCTGATCTGCGCACTGGTGATCATGGCCGAGACAGCGCTGTTGCCCGGCATCGTGCTGCCGACGCTGTCCACCTTGCTGCTCATGGGGTTCCTTGTGCAACGAGGGACTTTACAGCTGTGGCCAGCGCTCGCAGTCTGTGTCGCATCGGCGTTAGCGGGGGACCAGCTCGCGTACTGGGAGGGACGACTGTGGGGTCCGAAGCTGCGACGGTCGCGCGTAGGGCAGCGGATCGGCGAAGCGAAGTGGGACAAGGCTGAAGCGACCGTCGCGCGTTATGGCGTGCCCGCAGTCGTTCTAGGGCGGTGCCTCGCGGGCGTACGCACTCTCGTGCCGCGCGTCGCCGGTTCCGCCGGACTGTCGTACCGACGCTTCTTCGTCGGAAGCCTGTGTGCGGCACTGCTGTGGGCGGGCGTGGAGCTGACGATGGGTCAGGTCACCGGGTGGGTCGCGCCTTGAGCAGTTCCGCTGTCGAAGCGTCGGCGGGCAGGAAGGTCTCGAGGCTCAGCTCCGCGACCGTGACGTCGACCGCGGTGGCGAACTGCGTGATCGCGGTGAGCAGTCGCAGTTCGCCCGCTGAACTGGACAGTTGCAGCGGCACGGCGAAGCCGAGATGGTCGCCGGACGGTTCGCCGGGCGACGGCAGGTAGCCGGTGAGTTCGTCCAGCAACGCCTGATGTCGCGGATCAGGTCCGTGTGCCAGACCGCGGCGAGGGCGTTCGAGGACGTGCTGCGCCCAATCGGCGAAGTTCAGGATGCGCGGTGCCATCCCGCGCGGGTGCAACGCCAGCCTCAGCACATTGATCGGCGGTTCGAGCAGATCGGCGGCGACATCTTCGGTGAGCAGATCGAAGCTGTCGTTCGCCGCGACGAGGTCGCCGTAGCGGTTCACGACCAGCGCCGGATACGGCTCGTGCCCGGCGAGCAGCGCGCGCAGCGACTCCAGGACCGGCGTCAGCGCGGGGTCGTCCAGCCGCGTTTCGGGGTAGACCGGCGCGTACCCGGCGGTCAGCAGCAAGGCGTTGCGCTCGCGCAGCGGCAGGCCGAGCGCCTCGGCGACGCGCACCACCATGCCGCGGCCGGGCAGCGAACGGCCGCGTTCCATGAAGCTGACGTGACGCTGCGTCGTCCCGGCTTTCAGGGCAAGGTCGAGCTGGCTGAGCCGACGGCGGGAACGGGCGTCGCGCAAGGCGTCGGCGAACGTGGTGGGCACCTGCGCGATTCTGGCCGGTGCTCGGGTCCGCCTGCCATTCCCCGCAGGGAATTGCCGGGGTGCCCGGCCGCGCTGGATCGTCGACGGCGTGGAATTCGGACTACTTCTTCCTGCCGGACAGGCACAGCTCGAAGCAGGCGGCACCCCGCGTGCCCTCGTCGCGTTGGCTCGCGAAGCCGAACGGCTCGGATTCGCGTCGATCTGGGCCGGTGACTCGCTTTCCCGGCCCAGGATCGAACCGCTCACCCTGCTCACCGCGGTCGCGCAGGCCACCGAACACGTCACGGTCGGCACTGCCGTGCTGCTGCCCGCACACCGCAATCCGGTGCAGACCGCGATGACGCTCGCGTCGGTCGACCTCATCTCCGAAGGACGGCTGGCGGTCGGCGTCGGCGCGGGCTTCCCCGGCTTCAGCGAGCGAGAGTTCGAGCTGGCCGGGGTCGATTTCCGGACGCGGTTCTCGCATCTGGACGACGTCGTCACGCTCTGGCGCGAGCTGTGGACCGGGCAGCCGCAGTCGTTCCACGGGAAGGTCCTGCACTACGACTGGCTGCCGCAGGCGGTCCGGCCCGCGCGCCCCGGCGGACCGCCCATCTGGCTGGGCGGCGCGACGCCGGCCGCGCTCCGCCGCACCGCGCTGCGTTACGACGGCTGGCTCCCGTACCCGCCGGATCCCGCGGATTACGCGTCCGGCCTCGCGACGATCCGCGCCACCAGCGATCGCACGGTCACGCCGTCGCTGTTCTTGACTGCCTACGTCGACCCCGACCGCAGTCGTGGCCTTCGCGTCCTGGAGGACTACGCACAGGCGACTTATCGACGGCCGTTGGCGCAGATCAGCACCATTCAGGCGACCGTGACCGGCCCGATCGAGGAAGTCGCGGCGACGGTGCGCCGATACGCGGAGGCCGGAGCGGAACACGTGCTGCTGCGCGTCGGCTCGCTGGAACCCGGTGCGGTCGAGCGGCAGCTGCCCCTGTTGGCGGAGGTGATCGCCGGGGAGCGGAAACCTGTCGGTGCCGCGACGTAGGCTGGGACGGTGACCGACGCTGTACTGTCCGGACTCCTCCAAGCCATCCTTCCCGACCCGGCGCTGCGCGGCGTTGTCGAGCGCGCCGGCGCCCCGCTGCTCGAACTGCAAGGCGCTGTCGCCGTACGGCAGCTCGTGGCCGCCGCGCTGGCCGAAGACCCCGAGCGCGGCGGCGCGGGCCGTCCGGTGCTGGCCGTCACCGCCACCGGACGCGAGGCCGACGAGCTGACCGCGTCGCTCGGCGCGCTGCTCGGCCCCGATCGCGTGGCCGACTTCCCGTCCTGGGAGACGCTGCCGCACGAGCGCCTTTCGCCGCGCGCGGACACCGTCGGGCGGCGGCTGGAAGTGCTGCACCGCCTGCACACCGGGGACGAGGACCTGCGGGTCGTGGTCGCGACCGTGCGCAGCCTCATCCAGCCGATGGCCCCCGGGCTCGGCTCGCTCGCGCCGATCGACCTGGTCGTCGGCGAGGAGCAGAGCTTCGAGGACCTGCTCGAACGGCTGGTCGAGCTGGCGTACACGCGCGTGGACATGGTCGAGAAGCGCGGCGAGTTCGCGGTCCGCGGCGGCATCCTCGACCTGTTCGGGCCCACTGCGCAGCATCCGGTCCGCGTCGAGTTCTGGGGCGACGAGGTCAGCGAGATCCGCGCGTTCGCGGTGTCCGACCAGCGTTCGCTGCCCGGCGAGATCCAGCGGGTCACCGCGCCGCCGTGCCGCGAATTGCTGCTCACGCCGGACGTCAAGGAGCGCGCGGCGGAGCTCGCCACCACGTACGAGGCCGACGCGCACCTGGCCGAAATGCTCACCAAGCTGTCCGGCGGCGTCCCGGTCGAGGGCATGGAGGCGCTCATCCCGGTGCTCTGCGAGGGCGAACTGTCCTTGCTCACCGATGCGATGCCCCGCGGCAGTCACGTGCTGCTGGCCGATCCGGAGAAGATCCGCGCCCGCGCGGCCGACCTCGTCCGCACCGGGCAGGAGTTCCTCGAAGCGTCCTGGACGACGGCCGCGGCAGGCGGGCAGGCCCCGATCGATCTCGGCGCGTCGGCGTACCGCGATCTGGCCGAGGTCGCGTCGCACGCGCAGGAGACGAAGCGCCCGTGGTGGACGCTCACCCAGCTGACCAGCGAAGACCCGGATGTCTACCGCGTCGGCATCGAGCCCGCGCCTGCCTACCGGGGCGAGCTGGAACGCGCGATGACCGACCTGCGCGCGCACCTCGCGTCCGGCGGCACCGGCGTGCTCGTCGTCGCCGGACAGGGCACCGCCAGCCGCGCGGTCGAGCAGCTGATGGCGGCCGAGGTCCCGGCGAAGCACGTCGAAGCACTCGCCGATGTGCCGCCGGCCGGGGTCGTCACGGTCACCTGCGGCGGGCTCGCGGAGGGCTTCGTCTCGCCGGAGCGTGCCCTCGTGGTGCTGTCCGAGGCCGACCTGACCGGCCGCGGCGCCACCGCCGGATCGTCCACAAAGGACTTGAACACGAAGATGCCGTCGCGCCGCCGCGGCGCGGTCGACCCACTGGCGCTCAAGGCGGGCGACTACGTGGTGCACGACCAGCACGGCATCGGCCGGTTCGTGGAGATGGTGCAGCGCACGGTCGCCGGCGCGACCCGCGAGTACCTGCTGCTGGAGTACGCGTCGTCCAAACGCGGCCAGCCCGGCGACCGGCTGTTCGTGCCCACCGACCAGCTCGACGAGGTGTCCCGCTACGTCGGCGGCGAACTGCCCACGCTCAACAAGCTCGGCGGCTCGGACTGGAAGAACACCAAGGCGCGCGCCAAGAAAGCGGTCAAGGAGATCGCCGCCGAACTGGTGCAGCTCTACGCCGCCCGGCAAGCCGCGCCCGGCCACGCGTTCGGCCCGGACACGCCGTGGCAGTCCGAGCTGGAAGACGCCTTCCCGTTCACCGAGACCAACGACCAGCTCGCGGCCATCGACGAGGTCAAGTCGGACATGGAACGCGGCGTCCCGATGGACCGCGTGATCTGCGGCGACGTCGGCTACGGCAAGACCGAGATCGCGGTGCGCGCGGCGTTCAAGGCGGTGCAGGACGGCAAACAGGTGGCCGTGCTCGTGCCGACGACGCTGCTCGCGCAGCAGCACCTGAACACGTTCACCGAACGCATGCGGTCGTTCCCGGTCACCATCAAGGGCCTTTCGCGGTTCACGCACAAGGCCGAATCGGACCGGATCCTCGAACAGCTCGCCGACGGCGAGGTCGACATCGTCATCGGCACGCACCGGCTGTTGCAGACCGGCATCCGCTACAAGGACCTCGGCCTCGTGATTGTCGACGAGGAACAGCGGTTCGGCGTGGAGCACAAGGAACACATCAAGGCGCTGCGCACGCACGTCGACGTGCTCACCATGTCGGCGACGCCGATCCCGCGCACGCTCGAGATGTCGCTGGCCGGCATCCGCGAGATGTCGACCATCCTCACCCCGCCGGAAGACCGGCACCCGATCTTGACCTACGTCGGCGCGTACGACGACAAGCAGGTCGGCGCCGCGGTCCGGCGCGAGCTGCTGCGCGACGGCCAGGTGTTCTACGTGCACAACCGGGTGTCGTCGATCGAGAAGGCGGCGAAGCGGATCCGCGAACTGGTGCCGGAGGCGCGCGTCGTCACCGCGCACGGGCAGATGAACGAGGACAAGCTCGAAAAGATCATCCAGGGCTTCTGGGAGAACGAGTACGACGTCCTCGTCTGCACCACGATCGTCGAAACCGGCCTCGACATCTCCAACGCCAACACGCTGATCGTGGAACGCGGCGACATGCTCGGCCTGGCCCAGCTGCACCAGCTGCGCGGCCGGGTCGGGCGAGGGCGCGAACGCGGGTACGCGTACTTCCTGTACCCGCCGGAGGCCCCGCTCACCGAGACCGCGCACGACCGGCTGGCCACCATCGCGCAGAACACCGAACTCGGCGCGGGCATGGCGGTCGCGATGAAGGACCTCGAAATCCGCGGCGCGGGCAACATCCTCGGCGCGGAACAGTCCGGACACATCGCGGGCGTCGGATTCGACCTGTACGTCCGGCTCGTCGGCGAAGCGGTCGAGGCATTCCGGCGGCACGCGGGCGCGGAGCCCGCGGAGGACGAGGAACTGGCCGAAGTCCGCGTCGACCTGCCGGTAGACGCACACATCCCGCACGATTACGTCCCCGGCGAACGACTGCGGCTGGAGGCGTACCGCAAGATCGCCTCAGCTCCCGACACCGCGGCCCTCGACGCGGTACGCGAGGAACTGGTCGACCGCTACGGCCAGCCGCCGGCCCCGGTCACCCGCCTGCTCGCGGTCGCAGCGTTCCGGCACGCCTGCCGCGCGGCGGGTGTCACGGAGGTCGCGGTGCAAGGCAACACGATCCGGTTCGCGCCGCTGCCGTTGATGGACTCGCAGCTGGTGCGGCTGAAACGCTTGTACCCCAAGGCGTTGTACAAGGCGGTCACCAACACGGTGTCGGTGCCTAAACCCACCGAAGGCCCGGCGGGCGGCCGGATGGGCGCGCCGGTGTTGCGAGACCAGGAACTGCTCGATTGGTGCACAAAGCTGTTGGCGCAGTTGACGAAAACCCCAGCGGCGGTGTGAGTGCTGCGGCGGACCTCGCCGCCGCCGTCGCCGGTTCCGTACGAAATCGGTGCTCGCGGCGGCCTCGATGGCGAGGTGCCGCCGCGGCCCGAACACTTTGCTGCGGTACGAAATCGGTGCCCGCAGCGGTTTCCCGGCGAGACTCTGCCGCTTTCCGTGGCCAAGCGGTGGTTCAGCTAGCCGAGCAGACCTCAAACCCCGGCGGTTGCGCCGTGGCCAGTCGCAGTGCCACCTCCTCCTGCGGCGTAGGCAGCGCCCCGCATCCGGACATCGGCAACGGCCGGGGATGCCGCGGCACCCGGGCTCCCGAACCACCGCCGCGGCCCGGGTACACGAGCAGGCCGCGTTCCGGATCCGGCACCGCGTCGAGAGCGGCGGTCACCGCGGGCAAGTGCCGGAAGCGATCGCGTTTCTCTTCCGACGAAAACTCGATCTCCAGCGTCACGCCCCAGCGATGGACGTGCCACGTCCACTGTTCGGCGCCGTTGGTCAGCGCGGCCTCGGTCAGCCGGTCGCCGTGAGCACGTTGCCACGCGCTCGCCGCGAAGGCCCCGTCGAGGACTTCGATCGACAACCAAGAGTCCATATGTCGACAATAGCCCGCTGAATGCCTCGATGGTGTTGCGTTTCGAGGCCATGTGAGAGGGTAGGGCCTGTGATGCGGATCATGGGGCGCCGCCGTGCGCTGGGCGCCGTTCTCGCCGGAGCTTTCCTTCTCGCCGGATGCGGTACCGGCCCCAGTCAGGTGGGCATGGCCGCGGTCGTCGACGGTCAGGTGACCACCATCGACCAGGTCCAGGCGCTGCTCGACCGGGCCGTGCAGGAGCAGCCGTACGCCCGGCAGCTCGCCTCGCGGCATCAGCTCGACCTCGTCGGGCGCGAGATCGTCCGGCAGACGCTGCTGCACGAGGTCGTCGTGAAGGCCGCACAGAAGGAAGGCATTTCCGTCGACGAGGCCACCGTCAGCGAGGCCATGCAACAAGATCCGCTCGCGTCGCCGGTGCCCGAGTCCGTCACGCAGGACCAGTCGGCGGCCGTCACCCAGCTCGTCTGGCGGCTGCGCGACCACCGCGAGGCCGTCACCGATCAGTATCTGCAGCAGCGAATCGCGCTCAAGTACCTGCCGACGCTCTCGGTCAACTTCGACTACACCAGCATCGGCGCGCCGACCTCGGAGAGCCAGGCCCCGTCGATCGACCCGAAGGCCGCGCGCAGCCAGGCCATCGCCAAGGCTGAGGAATACGCGAGCGACCCGGGCAAGATCCAGGCCGACATCCAGAGCGGCACGCAGGGCAACGTGGGCCAGCAGGCTCCTGCGCTCTCGTCGCCGCAGGACGCCGCGACCGTGCTGTTCGGCGTGCCCGCGAACACCGCGATCGCGTTTCAGCCGAACCCGGCGAGCGCGCCGACCTGGTGGGTCACCGCCGTGGTGCGGAAGCGGACGACGGACGCGAAGGTCGCCACCGACCAGGTCCAGCAGCCGACCGCGGCGCAGCTGGGCGCGATCGGCGTGCGGATGCTCCAGCCGTACGTTGGCAACGTGGACTTCAAAATCAACCCGCGCTACGGCGTGTGGGACGCAGTCGGCATGAACCTCGCCCCCAGTGCGGCCGAGGTGACGGGCGTGGCCGTGCCGCTGCACGGCGGTGCCCCGGCGCAGCAGTGACCGGCACCGTAGTCCTGGTCCGGGGCGCGACCCTGCCCGCGGCCGCCCTGCCCCTGCTTCGCACCAGCGCCGTGTACGCCGCGTCCGACGTCGACCCCGCGCAGTTCGGCGTCCCGCGAATAGGCGAGTCCTTCGCGGATGTCGTGTTGCTCGCGGCTTCCCGCGCCGAACCCACCGCGGCTGCCATGCTCGCCGCTGGCGCGCGGCTGATCGAAACCCCCGCACCCCCGCTAGTCGAAGCGGTCGAGGTCATGGACCGCCTGCGCTCACCTGGCGGCTGCCCGTGGGACGCCCGGCAGACGCACGAATCCCTGCGGCAGTACCTGGTCGAGGAAACGTACGAACTACTGGAAGCCATCGAGGACAACGACCGCGCCGCCCTGCGCGAAGAACTGGGCGACGTCCTCCTTCAGGTCTTGTTCCACGCCCGCGTAGCCGCCGAACACGGCCGCGCACCTTTCACCATCGACGACGTAGCCCGCGACCTAGTGGACAAACTGGTAGGCCGCCACCCGAACGTCTTCGCCGACGCAGCCCGCATCGCCTCGGCCGAGCATCAAGAACTGAAGTGGGAAGAGCTGAAGCAGGCCGAGAAGCAACGCAAGTCCATTGTGGACGGCGTCGCATTGGGTCAGCCCGCGGTCGCCCTGGCCGGAAAACTGGGCCAGCGCAGCGGCCGGGCCGGAATCCCGCTGGACCTGTTCCCGCAGGACACCTCGGCCCCCGCCCAACTCTTCCGAACGGCGGCCACCGCTCGTCGGGGCGGGCTGGATCCCGAGGGTGAGCTGAGGGCAGTGGCCAAGCAGTTCGCCCGCGACATCCGCGCGGCGGAGACGGCGGCGAGGAAGGCCGGGGTCGAACCGACGACGCTGGAAGCCGAAGGCTGGCGAAAGTTCTGGCCCTCGGCTTGAGCCGGTTTCGCTGCGGTGCTGGGGTTTCCGCGGCGAGGGTGTGATTGACGGCTGGCGGGATCTTTCGCCTGGGGATCCGGCGCGGCCTGCTTTCCCGGGCCTTACGTGGATCCGGTGCGCGACTTGCGTTCTCCGGGGCCTGACACGATCGTCGTCCGTGGTGCCGTGGTGCCGTGGTGCCGTGGTGCCGTGGTGCCGTGGTGCCGTGGTGCCGTGGTGCCGTGGTGCCGTGGTGCCGTGGTGCCGTGGTGCCGTGGTGCCGTGCCAGCACGTGGACCTGTCCCAAGCCTGGTGACCGGCGGCCGGGTGCTCGTGAGTGTTTGTAACGGTTAGAACCGGGACAAACACTCACGAGCACCCAGTCCACTGCCGCCCGCGCGGTTCGGCGGGCTCCTCCCGCTCCCGCAGCCGCCCGGGATCGGCGTGGAGAGGCAAGTTCGCCGCAGCACAGGCAGAATCTGCCCGCCTCCATCCGCGCCACCGCCCGTACACCAGAGCGCGCGCCCTGCCGGGCCGACCGCCCTCACTCGAACGACGGAGCCCCGCCCCATCTGCCCCTCCCTCCGCCGCCACCCGGGCACGATGGCGTCCGACATCTCGATTCAAAGTGTGACTCATATCACTTAATTTAGAGAACCGTAAGCGCGGAGGTGGCGTCTTGCCGGGTGTGAAGCACAAGCCACCCAGGGAGCCGGACGAGGAACGCCTTCTCCGGCGCACCGCCCGCGGTGATCGTGCGGCGTTCGAAGAGCTGTACCGCCGCACGTCGCCGTGGCTCGCGATACGCCTGCGGCACCGCTGCTCCGATGACCAGATCATCGCGGAGGTGATGCAGGAGACCTACCTCGCCGTGTGGCGCGCCGCGGGTTCGTTCGCGGGCGTCGTCGCAGGCGGCTCCGCGGTGGGCTGGGTGTGGACGATCGCGGTGCGGCGGCTCATCGACGCGTTCCGACGGCGTGCGCACCACGCGCATCCGCCGCCCGGAGTGCACGAGTCGCTGTCCGCGCCCGCCGCCGAAGAGGAGGCACTGGCGGGCACGGTCGGCGATTCGGTGGGTGACGCTTTGCGCAGTCTCGCGCCGGAGCTGCGCGAGGTCCTGCAAGCCATGGCGCTTGACGGATTGTCGGTTCGGGAGACCGCGATCCTGCTCGGCCTGCCCGAGGGCACGGTCAAAACCCGGGCCCGGCGCGCCCGGATCGCGATGCGGGAGGCGTTGTCGTGAAACCAGGACTGTCTGAAGGAGGTCAAGCCATGAACCACGTATCCGACCGGATGCTCGCCGGCTACGTCGCCGGTCGCGCACTGCCGGGGGACGAGGCATGGGCGATCGAAGGGCACCTGGAGAACTGCGCGCAATGCCGGGCGCGGCTCGCCGGCGCGTCCACCGCCGAGGTGACCGGCCTGCTCGACACCGTGTGGGCCGGGCTGGAGCCGGATCTCGCCCAAGCACCTCAGCCGATGCCGCGCCGGGCCGCGGCGCGGCTGCATTGCTGGGCGACCCCGGTGATGGTGCCGTGGCTGTTGATGGTCCTCGTGGTCGGCGCGTTGTCGGTCTACCTCGACCGGGCATTGCACGACGGGCTGTCGTTCGTGCAATTGCTTTCCCCCGTGCTGCCGGTCTTCGGGGTGGCGGCGGCGTGGACCCGCGGGCTCGATCCGTCGTACGAACTCACCGCGGCCACCCCGCGCGCCGGACTGGAGCTGATCCTGCGCCGGACCACGGCGGTCGTGGTGCCGGTGCTGGCGGTACTGCTCGCCGCGGGCTGGCTGGTCGGCGCGCGGATGGGGTTCGGGCTGCTGCCGAGTCTCGCGTTCACCACGGGGACTCTCGCGCTCGGCACGTTCATCGGTGTCGCCTGGGCGGCATCGATTCTGGTCGGCCTGTGGCTCGGCGCACTGGTGGTGCCGAGCGTCGCGTTCGGGGGCACGGTGCTGCTGGAGGACGTCGCCTGGCCGGGCTGGCTGGCGGCCGCCGTCGTCGCGACCGTGTTCGTAGTGCTTCGCCGGAACACCTTCACGCAGCTTGCTGTGCATCACTGACGGAAACGAGAGGGGACACCGATGCGGGCTGTGGAAGCCGCCGAGGTCGCTCCGGCGACCTACGCCTGGGAAATCCAGGCACAGGGACTGAAAGTGCGGGTCGGCCGCAAGAAGATGGCGGTCGACGGCCTCGATCTCGCACTCGGCACGGGGGTGCACGGGCTGCTCGGGCCGAACGGAGCGGGCAAGACCACCTTGATCCGCACCTTGGCCACGGTGCTGCGGCCGACGGAAGGCAGGCTGGCGCTGCTCGGAGAGCCCGTCGGGGGGCACTTCGACCAGCGCGGCCTGCGCCGCCGGATCGGCTATCTGCCGCAAACCTTCGGGTACTACAAGCGGTTCACCGTCCGCGAGTTCGTCGAATACCTGGCGTGGCTCAAGGAAATGCCCAAACGCGAGGTGCCGGGCGCGGTGCAGCGCGCGATCGAGCGGGTCGGTCTCGCCGAACGCGCCGGGGACAAAATGAAGACGCTGTCCGGCGGCATGATCCGCCGGGTCGGCATCGCGCAGGCAATCGTGAACGACCCGGTGCTCCTGCTGCTCGACGAGCCCACCGCCGGGCTCGATCCGGCGCAGCGACTGCGTTTCCGGGAACTGCTGCAGGAAATCGGCAGGGACGCGTGCGTCGTCGTGTCCACCCACCTGGTCGAAGACGTCGCCGCGGCGTGCTCGGACGTCGTCCTGTTCGAGGGCGGGAAGCTGGTTTTCCAAGGCACGCCAGCCGATCTGGCTGCGGCTGGCAGCGAAGCGGACGTCGGCGACAGTCCGATCGAGCGCGGCTATTCGGCGCTGCTCGGCCACGCACAGGGGAAGGGAGCCTGGTGATGAGCGTGTTCCGGATCGAACTCCGGCGCACCATCGCACCGTGGGTGCCCGTTGTGGTCCTGGTGGTGGGGCTGGGGTTTCTGTTGTTCTCCCGCGGGCCGTGGGGCCACGGGTCCGCGGCTTGGGACGCCACCTGGCTGACCGCGGTCCGATGGTCCCGCTACCTGCTGGTGCTGTTGTGGCCGATCATCGTCGGAGCCGCGGCGATCCAGGGCATGCGGGACGCCCGCGCCGGAGTCGGCGAACTGTTCCAGTCCACGCCGCGGCCCGCCGGGCAGCGGGCCAGGACGCTCGCGTTCGCGGTCGGGCTCGCCGCCGTGGTCGGCTACCTGGTGCTGGTCGCCGCCGGGGTCGGGCAGGTCGTGGCCGACGGCGGGATGGTCACCTCGGCGTGGGTAATGCAGTTACTGCTCGGCGTGCTGTCCGTGGTCGCCGGGGTAGCGCTGGGGCTGGGCCTCGGGCGGTTGCTGCCGTATCCGATCACTGCTCCGGCGCTCACGGTGCTCGCCCTGGTCGGCGGACTGGTGCTGCAGATGTCGGGCGAGACCGCACGGGTGCCGAATCGGGCCGTGCTGCTCGGGATCGGACAGCTGCAGCCGCGCGGTCCGTTCGACGTGCCGGTGCCCTCGGCGCAGTTCGGACAGCTGTGCTGGCTGCTAGGGCTTTCCGCGGCGGGATTCCTGTTGCTGCTCGCCGGTTCGCCGCGAATCAAAGCGCTCGCGCTGGTTCCGGTGGCAGCCGGGCTGGCGGTGGCCTTGCCGCTGTTCCCGCCCACCCTGGAGAACAACTACACCGTCGACAAGGCAGCTGCCGCCCTTGTGTGCGACGGCCCGGTGTGCGTCACGCGGCTGCACGAGGATTGGCTGTCCACAGTGGCCGGTCCTGGCAAGGAAGCCCTACGGCTGCTGGAGAAACTGCCGCAACGTCCCGGCCGGGTCGAGGAATCGACAGTGTCGTTCGGCAACACCAAGGTGGGTCCGCGAGATCCGTCTCGCCTGCTGATGCAGCAGGACGACTACGCGATGTATGACAAACGCGGTCACCGCCTCACTCTGACGCTGCTGAGTGGCGCTGGCACGCTGCCTTGTCACGCCGCGTCCTACGGCGGCGAGCAGAACGATCGAGAGGACGCCGCGCGCTGGGTAATGGCGCAGTGGCTGGCAGGCTCGTACACGCCGCCGACCTCGTCCGCCCAGCCTCCGCTGCGGACTCGGACGGATCCGGCGTGGGCCGCGTTGAAGGCGGTGCCGGAGGCGGAACAGACCGCCCGGGTCGCTTCGGCGCGGCAGCTGGAACTGACCTGCACTGGTGACCCGCTGAAGGTCCTCACGGAAGGTGCGCGCTGATGCGGTGGACAGCGCTGTACGCGCGGTCGCGCCACCTCTCAGTGTCGCTGGCGGCGGTGGTGCTTTGCGCCGTCGTTCTTCCGCCGCTGCTGGGCGACAACTGGAGGACGTTCTTCGCGACAGTCACCCTCGGTGCCGCGGTCGCGGTGGCAGGCGTGGGTCTCAGCGGGCAGGACATCGATCTGGACCGCACGGCCTCCTTCCGCTGGCCGCCGCGGCGGCTCGTGCACCTGCTGCTGATCGGTGCGGTGGCCGGTGGAGTAATGCTCGCGGTACAAGGCTTTGTCGATCACCCGATCGAATCCGGCTGGATCCTTCGCAATGCGGCCGGGCTCATCGGCCTGACCGGGCTGGCGGCCACGCTGTTCGGCGGCCAGTTCGGCTGGACGCTGCCCTTGGGCTGGGCGATGACGGCGGTGTTCGTCCCGAGTGCTGTCGGTCAGGTCTACGACGTCGTGGCTTGGCCGATGGCGACGGCGGATTCCACGGCGGCATGGTGGACCGCTGGGCTGCTGTTCGCAGCGGGAACGGCGGCGTACACGGTGGCGGGCGCTCGAAGATGAACCAGTGGAACGGCAAGCCAGGCGCAGTCCCGTCCCTCCCCCGGGCAGGGGCGGGACTGCGGACCGGCGCGGTTTCAGACGTTGCGGTTGTTCGGCTTCACCTCCAGTGGTTCGCGGTCGGGGTCGTCGATGCCCATGCTGATGATGCGTTGCGGGTGAATGCGGATGACGGCTCCGTCGAGGTGACCGTCCGGTTCGAAGGCGTCCGGCACGGCTTCCGCCCGGCCGCGGATCTCCAGGCAGCGGATGCGCATGGGGCTCGTCGAGGGCTGGTCGTCGATCACGATGGCGACCTGGCCGTTGGCCTCGACGTTGCGGTATTTCCGGCTCTTCGTCAGGTTGTACCCGGTCACGTCGATCGTCCGCGTCTCCGGATTCCAGGTGAACGCGACCGGGCTGACCTGCAGAGTTCCGTTCGGCTGCTGGGTGGCGACCCGGGCGAGCGGCTGGGTGGCCAGGTAGGTGAGTTCCGCTTCGGTGAACATGCACCTACCGTGCAAGTTCAAGGCTGCTTGAAGTCAAGCGCACGCGGGGGAGCACGTGCTCGGCGAACCGCCGCATCTCCGCTTCGAAGGGCTGAAATTGCAGCATAAACGTCTCGATTCCCAGGTCAGCCCATTCGCGGATCCGCTGGGCGACGGTGTCGTAACTGCCCACCAGCCCAGCCGCGGTGCCGCCGTTCGTGCCTATGTGCGGGTACTTCGCGAACGTCTGAAACATCACCGCCTTGGGATCGGCGTCCGCGACAAGCGCCTCCCAGCGTGCCTTGCCCGCCTCGGCCAGTTCCCACAACGCCGCAAGTTCCGCTTCCGCCTCGGCGTCGGTTTCGCGCGCGACCACGAACGCGGACAGCCCGAATCGGACTGGCGGGCCGACGCGCGGGCGGGCGGCGACGTCCTCGATCAGCCGGGCGACGTTCTCCCGCGGCTGCCCGTTGACGAACCACACGTCGGCCTTGTCCGCGACCAGCGCTCGCGCCGGGTCCGACTCGCCGCCGACGTAGACGGTCGGCGACGAACCCGCGGGCCGCAGCTGGTACCCGTCGACCTGGAAATGCTTGCCCTCGAACGAAACCCGCTCGCCGGCCAGCAGTCCGCGCACGACGCTGATCCATTCGCGGCCGTACTCGTACCGTTCGTCGTGCTCGGCGAACGGAATGCCCGCCCGCTCCAGTTCCGGCTTGTACCAGGCGTTGACGAGGTTCAGCCCGAACCGGCCGCCGCTGATCTCCTGGATCTGCAGCGCCTGTTTCGCCAGCACCACCGGGTGCACGAGATACGGCTTGATCGCGGCGATGATCTCGATCCGCTCGGTGAGCGCGGCGAGCGCCGCCGCGGACGTCCACGTCTCCAGTTGGTCCAGTTCGTCGCCGAACGGGTTCACCACGTGCTGCGCGATGAGCGTCGAATCGAAGCCGAGCCGGTCGGCCTCGACGATCAGCCGCCGGTTGCGCTCCCAGCTGGCGTCCACCGGATCGTCCGGATGATCGAACGGGCCCCACGACCCGTAGACGACCGCCCACACCCCGAACCGCGGCTGTGCCACAGCGACCACGACCCAACTCCTCACCTCGCGCGGATGAACGCGGTCACCGTCGCTTGCCCGGAGGGCACCGGCAACCGGTCCCACGCAGTGGCGGGAAGGGGAGGTTTGTACTGGTCAGGCGAAGAGCCCGTCACCCCAGTTGCTGGTCGGGGTGAGGCCCGGGGGAATCGCGAAGTGCGCGGAACCGGTGTGCTGCAGGTACTCCATCATCGCGTCCTTCGACGACAGCACCTGCTGCATCGGGACGTACTGCGTGCGGGTGTCCCGGTTGAACGCCAGGAAGAACAGCCCCGCCTCGAGGTGCCCGACACCGTCGGAGCCGTCGACGAAGTTGTAGCCGCGGCGCAGGATCTGCACGCCCTTGCGCGTCTGGCGCGAGGCCAGCCGGATGTGCGCGTCCTCGGCGATCAGCGGGGTCCCGCCCGCGCCGCCGACCTGCAGATCGACCTGGTCGAACTCGCCGGTCTGCCCGAGCGGGGCACCGGTTCCCTTGGTGCGCCCGACAATCTGCTCCTGTCCGGCGAGCGTTTCGCGGTCCCAGGTCTCGATGTGCATCCGGATCCGGCGGGCGACCAGGTACGTGCCGCCCGCCATCCACGCCTGTCCGTCACCGGCCTGCGCCCACACCTGGTCGCGGAGCACGTCGGTGTCCTCGGCCTTGATGTTGTTGGTGCCGTCCTTGAAACCGAACAGGTTGCGCGGCGTCTGCTGCGAACGCGAGGTCGACGAACTGCGGCCGAACCCGAGCTGCGACCAGCGCACTTCGGTGACGCCGAAGCCAAGCCGCACCAGGTTGCGCACCGCGTGCACCGCCACTTGCGGATCGTTCGCACAGGCCTGGATGCAGAGGTCGCCGCCGCTGCGGGCCGGATCGAGTTTGTCCTTCGGAAACGCGGGCAGGTCGATCAGCTGCGGCGGGCGTTTCGCGGCGAGGCCGAATCGGTCGTCGAAAAGCGAAGGGCCGAAGCCGATCGTCAGCGTCAAGTCGGAGGCGGGCAGGTCGAGCGCCTCGCCGGTGTCGTCCGGCGGGGCCTGCGCCGACCCGCCGAGCGCCCCGTTCGGCCCGACGTCCTGGCCCGCGGTCATCCGTCGCGCCGCGGCCGTCCAGGTGCGCAGCAGCTCGCGGAGCTTGTTGGCGTCCTTGGTGGTCACGTCAAGCGCGGCGAAGTGCAGGTTCTGCTGCGTCGGGGTGTCGATCCCGGCCTGGTGCTCGCCGTGGAAGTCCACAGTGGACACCGCGGCCGATGCCGGGGTCCCGCCGCCGAGCCGGTCGATGCCGACCCCGGCCGCCGCGCCCGCGCCTGCCAGCGCGACACCCGCGCCGGCCAGCCCGAACAGCTTCCGGCGGGAAACCTGCGTTCCCTCCTCGGTCACTTCGACACGACCTCCGCGACCTTGCTGAGCGGCTCGCTCAGCGCGTCGACCGCCGAGGCGAACGCCTTGATCTGGTCCTGGGACAGTTCGTTGTAGTACTTGAAACCGTCGCCGGAGCGGGTCTTGTCCAGCAGCCCCTGCACGTTCGCGAACTCCTTGTCCAAAGTGGACACCAGGGCCGCGTCGCGCTCCTGGATGATCGGCCGCAGCGCGGCGATCGCGCCCTTGGAACCGTCGAGGTTGGCCTGGAAGTCCCAGAGGTCGGTGTGCGAGAAGGTCTCCTCCTCGCCGGTGATCTTCTTGGTCGCGACCTCGTCGAGCAGGCCCTTCGCGCCGTTGGCCAGGTCCAGGACGCTCAGCTGCAGCGTCTTGGTCTTGGCGACGAGTGCCTTGACGTCGGTGAGGAGCTTGTCCGCGATCTGCGTGCTGTCCGGCTTCAGGCCGGTGGTCCACAGGTCCTTCTCCAGCCGGTGGAAGCCGGTGAACTGCTGGCCCGGCTCAACGTCGGCCTCGCGGGCGTCGATCGACGGGTCTAGATCGCCGAACTTCTCCGCGACTGGCTCGATCCGCTCGTAGAACACGCGAGTGCGCGCGTATTCGGTCTTCGCCTCGTCGACCTTGCCCGCTTTGACCGCAGCGACGAACTTCGCGGTTTCGGTCTCCAGTGCCGCGCTGTTGTTCTCGACGTAGGTCGCGTAGCTCTTGGTGGCAGCGGTCTTCTGCGCGCTGGCGTTGCTCTGGCCCTGCGCGCCGCCGGTGACGGTGAAGTCGCCGCGGATGCCGTTGCCCGCCATGCCCGGCTTGCACGCGGTCTGGTACTTGCCCGCGTCCGGGACCTCGACGATGAGCCGCCGGTTCAGCCCCGGCGCGATGTTCTCGACCTCGCCCATGATCCGGTCGCCCTCGGCGTAGAGGTAGAACTCGGTGACCTTGCTGCCCTTGTTGGCGATCTCGAAGGTCAGCGTGCCCGCGGCCGCGGTCGTCGCCGACACCGAGCAGGCGGTGTCGGACGCCTCGACCTTGATCGGCCCGCCCGCGGCCGCGCCGGAGGGACCGGACGCGGAGTTCGTGCTGTCGCAGGCGGTCAGCGCGACAAGCGCGCCGAGGCCGGTGAGCACAGCCGTCGAGGTTTTGCGGAACTGGGGCACGGTCACTCCTTGGCGGCGGCCGGGGCGGCAGGAGCCGACTCGGTCTTGTTCTTGCGGGCGGGCTTGAGAAACAGCGGCAGCACGATCGCCACGTAGGCGACCCACGCGATCGCTTGCAGCACAGTGGTTTGCTGCGAATAGTTGAAGATCCCCTTGAGCAGCGCGCCGTACCAGGAGGTTTCCGGCAGCGTGCTCGACGCGTCGAAGGCGAGCGTGGTCAGACCGGGGATGAACCCGGCTTCCTGAAGGTCGTGCAGCCCGTAGCCGAGGACGCCGGCGGCGACGAACACCAGCAGCACGCCGGTGATCGTGAAGAACTTCGCCAGGTTGAACCGCACCGCGCCGCGGTAAAGCAGGTAGGCGAGCACGATCGCGGCGGCGATCCCGACCACGAACCCGATCAGCGGCTGCAGGGTGTCGGACTGCGCGGTCTGCACGGCCGAGTAGAAGAACACGGCGGTTTCGAGCCCCTCGCGGCCCACGGCGAGGAACGACAGCAGCAGCACCGCCGCCGGACCGACCTTGAGCGCGTCCTCCATCTTTCCGCGCAACTCGGCCGCGATGTGCCGGGAAGCCTTGCGCATCCAGAAGATCATCGCGGTGACGAAGACGACCGCGACGATGGAAAGACTTCCGCCGAGCAGTTCCTGATGCTCGAAACTCAGCTGAGCGGTGCTGTAGGTGAGGATCGCGCCGACGCCGACCGACAGCAGCACTGCCGCGCCGACTCCCGGCCACACGAACCGCAGCGCGTGCCGTCGTTCGGTCTTCACCAGGAAGGCGACCAGGATGCTCACCACAAGCGCGGCTTCGAGGCCTTCGCGCAGCCCGATGAGCGCGCTCGAAAACACCACTGTTCAGCCCTCCTTCGACTACCTGACCTGATGTTTTTAGGTAAGGCTTGCCTGTAAGTCCAGAGGGAGGTTCGCTCAGCGGGCCGGGCAAAACGCGCAAAACGGCGTTCTGGCAGGAGTTAGGTTAGGGTAACCGCAGGTCAGAGCGTCGCTGAGGAGTCACGTAACGAATTGTGTGACCTGGGCGGCCCAGGCGGGGAGTTAACCGTCCGCTTGCCATTCGCCCAGTCCAGCGTCCCCCTGGCGGGTTCATCAGTAACCTGTCCGAGTGGCCGATACCACTCAGCCGACTATTACGCCGTCGCCGGCGGTTCCGCCGCGCCGCTACCCGAGCCGTATCGCGTTCGCGCTGGGGCTGGTGCTGACCGGGGTCGTGCTGGTGGTGACGATCGGGATCCAGAACCCGAACCCGCCCGCTCCTCCCGCAGCGGCCGCTCCGCCGCCGGTGTCGGCCAAGGCGGAACCGCGCCCGCAACCCGGCTCCGAAGCTCCGCGGGTCGGACTGGCCGCGCCGCCGGACCGCCCGCTCGTGTCCGACCAAGCGGAACTGGACGCGTGGGCCACCCGAGTCGCCGGAAAGACGCATCTGGACGCGCGAGTGCTCGCCGCGTACGGACGAGCGGAAATGTGGATGCAACGGCAAAAACCGTCGTGCCACCTGTCGTGGGCGACGCTCGCGGCGATCGGAAATCTGGCCTTCGGCACGGAAAAACCCGGCCCGGACGGCACCTTGACGGTGGCCCCTGGTGGCGCGGAAGGCCCGGACACCGACACCGGAAAACTCGACGGCGACCGCACGGCAGACCACCGGGTCGGCCCGCTGCGGATCATGCCCGCCGCTTGGCACAAACACGCCCAGCGAGCGAACGGCGACGGCAAAGCCGCGGACCCCCGCAACCTCGACGACGCGGCATTCACGGCCGCCCGCTACCTCTGCTCCGGCGATGACGACCTCGGCGCACCGGCGGGCTGGTGGAAAGCGATGCTGCTCTACAACCCGGCGGTCAACTACGTGCAGGACGTCTTCACCGCCGCGGACAACTATGCGGCGGCGAGCGTGGCGCCCTGAGCTGACTGGGCGGGTCGGCGGGCTTGTGCGCCGCAGCCGATTTCTGGCGACGGCGAGGGTGGGCGTGAGCTGGCTGGATGGCCCGTGGCGGCTCGGCGGGTCGCTCCGGCCGATTTCTGTGCGGTGGCGAGCGTGGGGCCCTGGATCGTCGTGGCTCGGCGCGCTTGCCTCGGTTAGGTACGGGCTGCCGCGGTTGACCGTCGCTCATTGACAACCAGCAGCTTGCCCCTGGCTTGGCTGGAAGCTGAGCGCGGCGAGCAGTCCTGACCGCTCAGCGGTCGGGCGGACCCTTGCCTGACTTCGGCCACTCGCCTCAGGACCGGTCGCGCCACGTGCGGTCTTTCACCGTGGGTCATGCAGCGGTAAACAGCTGAAACCGTGGCCCGCTCGGCAAGATCCGCAGTCAGTGGGTCGGCAAAGCGGCGCTCACCCGCACCGGCTTCTGCGGCAGGGCCTCGGTGCGCACGGGCTGCTTGCGCGGCTGGACCGGGTGGCGTTCGTTCAGTTCGACGAGCGCAGGCGCCAGCGCCATCAGCACCAGCACGAGCAGCCCGGCGGTCGCTCCGATCACGGTCAGCGCGGTCATGTCGGCCTCCTCTAATCGCTCTCTGTGATGACACCAAGGATCGCGCTTCGCCCGGTCTGCCCGGATCGGCCGACTGGCCGAGCCGGGTCGCCGGATGGCCAGGCTTCCCCGCTGCCCTGTTCACTTCAGAAGACGCGCCGAGGCCGTGCTGGATCCAGCGGTTGCACGCGCGTGCCTCCGCGGGTGCACGTTCGGGACACGCGGGCTCAGCGGTCGCTCAGCGTGATCCTCGCCCTGACCTCGCTGATCGCCTCGAGGTACTCCGGCACCGGGTTCATCGCCGACGCCATCCGCAGTTGTGCGAGCGCCTCGGCCAAACGGCCGAGGCGCTGGAGGGTGCGGCCGAGCACGAACCGGGCGTAGTGGTCGGTGGGGTCCAGTTCCAGGACGCGGGTGAACGCGCTCTCGGCACGGCGCAACTGGGCGGAATGGAAGTACGCGCGCCCGGCGAGCAGTTGCACGCTCGGCTTGTCCGGCTCGTCGGCGAGCAGGGGTTCTAGCTCCTTGAGCGCGTCGAGCGGGCGTCGCCGCGCGACCAGATGCTCGGCGTTGCGGAACCTGCGGAAGCGCGATTCGCCGTCGGGTTCGGGGGCTGCTGCGGCGTCCGTCATGGTCGCTTCACGATACCGGCGCGGAGGGCGTTGCACGACCGTCAGACGAGTCGTGATGGACTGTTCCGCCATGAGCAGCGATCAGGAACCCGATTACGTGGGACTGGCGCCGTACCTCTACTACAGCGATGCGACCGCCGCGCTCGCGTGGCTGACCAGGGTGTTCGGCTTCACCGAGGAAGTCCGCTTCGAGGACGGGGCCGGCGAGGTTTTCCAGGCGACGCTCCGCGCGGGCGACGCGCGCCTGCAGCTGGCCGGGGTCGGTCCCGAATACTGGGAGGCCAAGGGGGTCGAAGGGCCGGTCGGGCAGTTGAACGTCGTGTACGTGACCGACGTCGACGCGCAGCACGAGCGCGTGTCCGCGGCGCTCGGCGAGGACGCCGCGCCGGAACCGCCGCAGGACCAGCCTTACGGCGCGCGGATCTTCACCGTGGCCGATCCCGGCGGCAACAGCTGGACGTTCTGGCAGCAGGTGACCGACCAGGTCGAGCTGCCGTCGGGGTGGCGCGAAGTCCGGCCGGAGGACCAGGACGCCGAGGAGACCGGCGAAGTGCCCGGCTGAGCTGGAGAACACGCAGCGGAACGGCCCCGCACCGGCCTGGCCTCCAACGGGTGAACCCGCTGGGCGGTTACTCTGGGCGGCGTCACCGCAGGCACGACCCACCAAGGAGCAGAGCGTGGCTCTCATCGAGCAGGTAGGCGCGCGGGAGATTCTCGATTCGCGCGGGAACCCGACCGTCGAGGTGGAGGTGGCGCTCGACGACGGCACGCTGGCCCGCGCGGCGGTGCCGTCCGGGGCGTCGACCGGCGAGCACGAAGCGGTCGAGCTGCGCGACGGGGACACCGGTCGCTACAACGGCAAGGGCGTGGAGCGCGCGGTCGCCGCAGTGCTCGACGAGATCGGCCCGGACCTGGTCGGCGTCGACGCGGTCGACCAGCGGATCGTCGACCAGAAGCTGGTGGACCTCGACGGCACGCCCGCGAAGTCCCGGCTCGGCGCGAACGCGATCCTCGGCGTTTCGCTCGCCGTCGCGAAGGCTGCCTCGGAGTCGTCCGAACTGGAGCTGTTCCGCTACCTGGGCGGCCCGAACGCACACGTGCTGCCGGTGCCGATGCTGAACATCCTCAACGGCGGCGCGCACGCCGACACCGACGTCGACATCCAGGAATTCATGATCGCGCCGATCGGCGCGGAGTCGTTCCGCGAGGCGCTGCGCTGGGGCACCGAGGTATACCACGCGCTGAAGTCCGTGCTGAAGGGCCGCGGCCTGTCCACCGGCCTCGGCGACGAGGGCGGTTTCGCACCGAGCCTCGGCAACAACCGCGAGGCGCTCGACCTGATCCTCGCCGCGATCGAGAAGGCCGGCTACGCGCCGGGCCGGGACGTCGCCCTCGCGCTGGACGTCGCCGCGACCGAGTTCTACTCCGACGGCGCCTACACTTTCGAGGGTTCGAAGCGCAGCGCCGAGCAGATGTCCGCGTACTACGGCGAACTGCTGCGCGACTACCCGCTCGTGTCCATCGAGGACCCGCTGAGCGAGGACGACTGGGACGGCTGGGTCCAGCTGACCTCCGAGATCGGCGACAAGGTCCAGCTCGTCGGCGACGACCTGTTCGTCACCAACCCGGACCGGCTCGAGGAGGGCATCACCCGCCGCGCGGCGAACGCGCTGCTGGTGAAGGTCAACCAGATCGGCACGCTGTCGGAGACGCTGGACGCGGTGTCGCTGGCCACGTCGTACGGCTACAAGTCGATGATGAGCCACCGGTCCGGCGAGACCGAGGACACCTTCATCGCCGACCTCGCGGTCGCGACCGGCGTCGGCCAGATCAAGACCGGCGCTCCGGCCCGCGGCGAGCGGATCGCGAAGTACAACCAGCTCCTGCGCATCGAGGAGACCCTCGCGGACGCCGCGCGCTACGCCGGCGACCTCGCCTTCCCGCGGTTCAGCGCGGAGGCCTGAGGGGCACATGGCCGACCGGGGGAGGGCGCGCAGCCGCCGCGGCGGCCGGGCAGCGGGAAGTGGGTCCAGCAGGGCCCGCCGTCCCGCGTCTGCCCGGCGCCGCACCGGCGCGGGCACGACGGAGACGACCAGGGCCCGGCTTCGCCGCGGCCTAGCGGCGAAACGCGCCTCCGGTGCGGCCAAGGTGCTCGGCATGTCGACCACCCGGCGCGCCGCCGTGGTGGCGATCGTGGTGTGCGCGCTGGCGTTCACCGTCGCGGTCCCGTTGCGCACCTACCTCTCCCAACGCTCCGAGGTCCGCGACCAGGAAGCGCAGCTCGCCCAGCTCCAGCACGAGGTCGCCCAGCTGCGCGACCGCAAAGCCCAGCTGAGCGACCCGGCCCAGATCGAGGCGGAAGCCCGCCGTCGGCTCCGGTACGTGAAGCCTGGCGAGACCCCGTGGATGGTCCAGTTGCCGGAGGACCAGCCTGGTTCGCCGGCTGCTGCCCAGCCGGGGCAGCAGCCTGCTCCGCAGGCACCTTGGTACGAGAACCTGTGGGCGCAGGTTTCCGGGGGCTGAGGTTGCTTGACAGGATCGCTGGCGGATGCGGTTGACGGGCCACTGAAGTCTTGGCCGTGCGCGCTGACCGGGTAAGGGCCGATGTTTGGCGAGCTTCTGGTCCGGCGGGATCGTTGGCTTGCCAGGTGGGTCGTCGCTGTGCCGGGCAGCTAGCTCGCCGGTCGCGGTTACCGAGCAGGCTGGCCGGTGCCAAGCCAGATTGTCGGCTGGTCGCGGGTTCGCGGCACGGTCGCGTATCCAGGGGGTGCGACCTCGGCTGGAGGTTCCTGGCCGGGCGGGTAGCCAGTGAACTCGCGGAGCCGGGGCGATGGGTTCGATAGGCACGCTCCTCACGGTTGCGGATGCAGGTAGTTCTCGATGCGGGGATCTGCGCGGGGCCTGAGATCCGGATCTTCGAACAGCTTTTCTGCTGGGCCTTTCTTTCCGGTGGGTTGGTTTCGTGGCGAAGCTTCGACTGCCTTCCACGCTAACCACATCGGAAGGGCGGCGGAGGCGGACGGAGCGAGTTGTCCACACGGTGTGCCGGTTGTGGACAACTCGGCTGTTTCGGCGGAGGTCGCGAGGGGGCGGGCGGACGGCGGCATTAGCCTGGAGAGCGTGAACAGCAGCACGGAGACACCCCGATTCGAGCCCGTCACCGATGCCGACCGGGAGGTCATCGCGCAGCAGCTTGGACGCCCGCCGCGGGCCTTGCGGGCGGTGGCCGCGCGGTGTCCCAGCGGGCATCCCTCAGTGGTCCAGACCAGCCCGCGGTTGGAGAACGGAACGCCGTTCCCGACGTTGTATTACTTGACCTGCCCTCGGCTGACGTCGATGGTGGGCACGCTGGAAGCGTCCGGCGTGATGAAGGAGATGACCGAACGGCTCACCACCGATCCGGAACTCGCGGCGACATACCAGCGCACGCACGAGACGTACCTCGCTGAGCGGGATGCCATCGAGTCGCTCGGCACGCAGGTGACCGCGGGGGGCATGCCCGGGCGGGTGAAATGCCTGCACGTCCACCTCGCGCACACGCTCGCGGCCGGGCCAGGGGTGAACCCGTTCGGTGACGAGACCCTCGCCTGGGTCCGCGAACAGGGCTGGCCGACGGGCGACTGCGCCGGGTAACGCTCCGGTCTCGGGCGCGGATAGGCACAGCAGAGGCCGGTGCCCGCCTGGGTGGGAATGCTTCGCGGCGCGCACCGGAGCTTCACACCGAGCAGGCGAGCCCGGGTGCACCGCCGGGCGCGCCGGGGAGGGGCGGAAAGTGCGGGTGCCACGCAGATCTCGGCGGTCGGTGCGTGCTGAGGCGTCTCCTGCCGCGGACAGTCAGGTTGAGCCGGTCGCGGAGGGCGCGGGCGAGCGGGTTGCCGATGGTTCGGTGAGTGCTGGTGCGGGAGTGGCTGGCGACGGAGCCGGCGGTGCCGGGTCGGTTGGCACTGGCGCGGTTGCTGGTGGCGCGGCGGTTGGCGGACGGAGCTTTGGTGACGAGGCCGCTGGTCGCGAGTTGGCTGGTGCGGGCGGCGAGGTAGCGGACGGAGCAGTTGCTGGCGCTGCGGGCGGCGGCGAGGTTGCGGGCGGAGCGGTCTCGGACGATGCGGGCAGCGCGGGCAGTGGTGACGCGGTTGCAGGCGGAGCGGAAGCCGACGACGCAGGCAGTGGCGACGACGCAGCGGCCGGGGCGGTTCTCGTCGGTGTGGGTGGCGTGGGCAGCGGCGGCGAGGACACGGGCAAAGCGGATGCCGACGATGCGGGCAGCGGTGGTGAGGTCGCGGGTGGACCGGTTGTCGGCGGCGTGGGTGGACCGGTTGCCGCCGGTGTCGGTGGCGCGGACAGTGGTGACGCGGTTGCAGGCGGAGCGGATGCCGACGATGCGGGCAGCGGTGGGGAGGTCGCGGGTGAAGCGGTTGCCGCCGGTGTTGGTGGCGCGGACAGTGGCGGCCACGTAACTGGTGAAGCGGTTGTCGGCGCTGCGAATGGCGAGAGCAGCGACGGTGAGGCTGCGGGCAAAACGGTCGTCGCCGGTACGAGCGACGAAAGCGGCAACAGCGAAGTAGCCGCCGGAAAAACCGCCGAAGCAGCAGCCGCTCAGGACGTGGCGGCAGAAACGGCCAGAACCAAAAGAACCCCGGCGCTCGTCGGGCCGCCGCGGGATAGGGCGCGGTTGCGTGGGCGGGTGCGGGCGCGGCGGGCGCGCTATCGGGCTCGGCGGGTGGCTTCGCGGCATCGGACGGCCGTCGCGGTGCTCGCTGGAGTGCTGGGGGTGCTTCCGGCGACTGTCGGCGCGGGTGTGGTCGTCGGGTGGGCCGGGCGGATGCCGGTGGTGCGTTCGGCGGACGTTATGCCTGATCAGGGGTACGACCCGGGCATCCGCGGGGTCGCTGTCGACGGGCGGCTGCCGGATGCGCCCGCGCCGGTACCGCTGCCTGCGTACGACCTTCCGGACGGGCCGCTGGGGATTCCGGCTACTGCGCTTGCTGCGTATCGGCACGCGGCGGAGGTGTTGGGGAAAGAACAGCCGGGGTGCCATATCGACTGGGCGCTCGTCGCGAGCATCGGGCGGATCGAGTCGAATCACGCGCGGGGCGGGTACGTCGACGCCGCCGGGACCACGATCCAGCCGATTCTGGGGCCTCAGCTCAACGGCACTGGTCCGTATGCGGCGATTCCGGATACTGATCACGGCGTTCTCGACCAGGATCCGGTGTGGGATCGCGCGGTGGGGCCGTTCCAGTTCATTCCGGCGACCTGGCGGACCTACGCGGCGGACGGCAACGGTGACGGCAAGGCCGACCCGGGCAATCTCTTCGACGCCTCGCTCGCGGCGGCCCGCTACCTCTGCTCCGGCGGGCTCGATCTGGCCAATCCGGACCAGTTGCGGACCGCGATCTACCGCTACAACAACTCCGACGCCTACGTCACCACGGTCATTCTCTGGGCGGAGGCTTACCGCAAGGGCGTCGCGCAGGTGCCGGACAGTCCGATTCCCGTCGGTCCGGCCACGGCCAGTTCCGCGCCGCCCGCGAATCCGGGGGACCGGCCCAGGACTACCGAGTCGGCGTTGCCGCCGGCCGCAACGGGTGGTCCGGCGGTGACGCCCACGCCTACCGGGCTGCCGCCGCAAAACAGTCCGTCCGGGCCGCCTTCGAGCAGTTCTGGAGAGCCGACCACCAGCAGTTCGACGTGCGGATCGAGTACCGCACCGACCTCGGCGACGACGTCGACCACTCCGACCTGCATCTCGTCGTCGAGCAGCAACCCGGAGAGCAGTACCACGGCCGCGGGCTGACAACAGGTAGCCTCGATTACACCATTACAAACGTCCGCAGGGGAGACGATGAGTCTTCGTCAGTTCGAGTACGCCTTGGCGGTCGCTGAGGCGGGGTCGGTGACCGCTGCGGCTGAAGTGCTGCACGTCGCGCAGCCGTCCGTTTCGCAGCAGATCCGGGGGCTCGAGCGGGAACTCGGCGTGCAGCTCTTCTCCCGGACGCCCACCGGGCTCGTGCCCACCGTCGTCGGGCGGGCGTTTCTCCGGGACGCTGAGGTCGCGGTGCGGGCCGCGCGGCGGGCGCAGGCGACCGCGCGGGCGGGGGCGGACGAGCTGGTCGGCGAGTTGCTCGTCTCGGCGCAGATGGGGTTGGGGACTCGGCAGCTGCCGGGGGCGCTGGCTGCGTTGCGGCGCAAGTATCCGCGGCTGGCGGTGACCGTGTTCGAGGAGCCGAATCCGGCTGAGCTGGAGCAACTGGCCCGGCGTGGGGTGCTGGACCTCGCGTTGATCGGCTCGGCGTGCGACGAGGGGCTGTACGAGGGGCATCACCTCGGCGACGAGGAGTTCGTGGTCGTCCTCGGCGCGAAACACCGGTTGCTCAAGAAGGATCGGATCGCGTTGCGGGAGCTGGAAAAAGAGGAGTGGATCAGGTTCGACCCGGCCAGTGCACTCGACGGGTTCCTGACCGAAGTGTTGCGAGACAACGGGTTGAAGCCGACCGCGGTCGCGCGGGTGTCGCAGACCTCGACAGCGGTGCGATGGGCCGCGCACGGGCTGGGAGTGACGCTCGTTCCGGCGTCGGCGGTGCCGGAGGGGCATGAGCATCTCGTCCGGCCGGTGTTTCCGGTCGTGTCCCAGCCCGTCGTCGCGGCGGTCCGGCCGGGCGCGGGGCCCGCGGAGATGGCGTTGCTCGAGTTTTTGCGGCAGGAGACCTGGTATCAGCCAGTGTCTCCGGCCGCCTGAAAGCTCAGAGCTGGGTGTCGCCGCCGTCTACGACCAGTTCGATGCCGGTGGCGAAGGTGGCGTCGAAGGCCAGGAAGGCGACCGCGCGGGCGATCTCTTCGGGGGTGCCCAGCCGCTTCATGGGGTTGGCGGCGGCTCGCGCGGCTTTGAACTGCGCGGCTTCCTCGGCTGACATCCCGGCTTCCAAAATCTCGGTGTCGATGGGGCCGGGGCTGATCGCGTTGACCCGGATGTCGCGCGGGAGCAGTTCGGCGGCGAGCGTGCGGGCCATCGACCGCAGTGCGGCCTTGCCTGCTGAATAGACGCTGGTTTCCGGCAGGCCCATGACGTTCGCGGTCGAAGTGGTCAGCACGACGCCCGCTCCGGAACGCAGCCGCGGCGCGAGCTTCTGCACGGTGAAGTACGCGCCCTTGACGTTGACCGCGAAGTCCGCGTCGAACTGCTCCTCGGTGACCGACTCGAACGGTGCCGTCCGGGCCATCCCGGCGTTGACTAACAGGGCGTCGATCGGGCCGGGTACCTGGGCGGCCAGCGCGTCCAGATCGGAGAGCAACGCCACATCGCCGCGGACGGCTAGCGCGTCTTCGCCGAGCCGGGCCAAAGCCGCGTCGAGACGGGATTGCGAGCGGCCGGTGATGATTACGCGAGCTCCGCCGTCGGCGAACAATTTCGCCGTGGCGAAACCCATTCCCGCGCTGCCGCCGGTAATGACCGCGGTTTTGCCCTGGTAGTTATTCATCGCGGGTATTCGCCTCCATCGACGGCCAGGCCGCTTCCGGTCAGCCAGTTCGCCTGGTCGGACAGCAGGAACAACACCGCGTTGGCGATGTCGTCGGGCTCGCCGTCGCGGCCCAGCGGGACATCGGGGAGAGCGAAGCCGGGCGACAGGCTCGACCACTGCTCTCGCGTCGCCAAGCCGCCGGGGGTGGCGGTCCGGCCGGGGGACACGGTGTTGACGCGGACGCCGGACGGGGCCAGTTCGGCGGCCAGGCCCCGGCTGTACGCCTCCAGCGCCGTTTTCGCCGCCACGTAGTGCAAGAACGGCGGGAACGGCGGACGGATCGCGGCGGTGGAGACGTGCACGATCGCGCCCGATCGGCGGTCTCGCATGCCCGGGGCCAGCAGTGCGTCCAGCCGGACCGCGGCCAGCAGGTTCACCGACAGCGCGTCCTGCCATTCGTCGTCGGGGATGGCCAGGCCGCTGGGGTGCGGACGCGCGCCGCCCGCGTTGTGGACCAGCAGGTCGACGCCGCCGAGGACGTCTTGTGCGGCGGAGGCGACCGTCTGGGCTCCGGCCTGCGTGCGGACGTCGGCCTCGACGAACGACGCTCCCTCCGGCACCGGGCCGGCCGACCGGGCGGTGGTGAGCACCGTCGCGCCCGCGGCCAGCAATTGCGCCACGATTGCCGCGCCGATTCCGCGGGAACCGCCGGTGACGACCGCGCGCTTTCCCGCAATCCCGTAATCGGGCATGCCAATGAACCTCTCGATAAAGGAGAAAGAACCGCCGCGAAACGAAATGCGGCGAACACGTCAACCGTAGGACTGGAACAGAGGAAAAGGCAAAGATCAAATGTCGGTGAGGGGGCATAGGGCCCGCCTATGCCCGCCTCGCCTGCGAACCGCCGGAGACCAAGTAAAGTCGGAGCCATGCCTCGGGTAGCTGCGATCGACTGTGGGACCAACTCCATCCGCCTGCTCGTCGCCGAGTTGACGCCGCGCCACGACGGCACGGTCGACCTGCGCGACCTGCACCGCGAGATGCGCATCGTGCGGCTCGGCCAGGGCGTCGACGCCACCGGCAGGCTCGCGCCGGAAGCGCTCGAACGCACCCGCGCCGCGCTCGCGGACTACACCGTCGCCGCGCGGCGCAAAGGCGTCGAGAAGGTGCGCATGGTCGCCACCTCCGCGACCCGCGACGCGAGCAACCGCGACGAGTTCTTCGCGATGACCCGCGAAACGCTCGGCGTCGAGGCCGAGGTGATCAGCGGCGACGAGGAAGCCCGGCTGTCCTTCACCGGAGCGGTCGGCGAGCAGGACCCGGACGACGGGCCGTTCGTGGTCGTCGACGTCGGCGGCGGCTCCACCGAACTCGTCCTCGGCACCTGGAACGGCCGCGAGGCCGAGGTGATCGCGGCGAAATCCGTCGACATCGGTTGCGTCCGGATCACCGAGCGCGCGCTGAAGGACGACCCGCCGACCGCGGACGAGATCGCCGCCGCCCGGGAACTCGCCCGCGGCATCCTCGCCGAGGCGTTCAATGTCGTGGACGTCGCGAAGGCCCGCACCTGGATCGGCGTCGCCGGCACCGTGACCACGTTGTCAGCGGTTTCGCTCGGCCTGCCCGAGTACGACTCCGAGCGCGTGCACCTGTCGAAGCTGACGCATGGCCAGATCGACGAGCTCGCCGGACAGCTCCTCGCGGCCGACCGCGCGACCCGCGCCGAGAACCCGGTGATCCACCCCGGCCGGGTCGACGTGATCGGCGGCGGCGCGGTCGTCGTTCAGGTGCTCGCCGAAGAACTCGCCGCGCGCGGTGGTCCGGACCAGTTGGTGGTCAGCGAGCACGACATCCTCGACGGCATCGCTTTGTCGCTCGCCTGAACGCTCCGCAGCGGCGAGGTCACCGGACGCGCGCACCCGTACCAAAGCCACCGAAAGTCATCAAGCGCAGTTAGTTGTGAGCTGACTGGGTGATGAACGGTGTTGTTATTCAGGTGCAACCCGGCGATCCGGTTACGAAGCGCTGATCCAGCTAGCCTCCATCTCGCTATTCGGACGCGAGAAACGGAGGGGACATGCGGGGTTCATCCAGGCTCTGGAGCGCGGCCGCAGTCGTGACAACCTTGTCACTGCTCCTGACCGCCTGTGGGGGCGGCGGATCCAGCAGCGGGTCGTCGGGAGAAGCGGATCCGAACGGGACCTTCACGGTCTACGGCACGGAACCGCAGAACACGCTGATCCCCACGAACACCAACGAACTCGGCGGTTCCAAGGCCGTCGACCCGATGTTCTCCGGCCTCGTCGCGTACAAGGGCGACAGCGGCGAACCGTTCAACCTGATGGCGGAGTCGATCACCACGGCCGATTCCAAGGTCTACGACATCAAGATCAAGCACGGCTGGAAGTTCCACGACGGCACCGAGGTCAAGGCGAAGAACTTCGTCGACGCCTGGAACTACGGGGCCAACTCGGCGAACGGCCAGATCAACAGCACGTTCTTCGAGAACATCCAGGGCTACTCCGACGTCCACCCCGCCGACAAGGGGGCGAAGCCGACCATGGACAAGATGTCCGGGCTGGCCGTGAAGGGCGACTACGAGTTCCAGGTGACGCTGGACGCGCCGTTCTCCGTGTTCACCACCAAGATCGGCTACACCGCGTTCGCGCCGCTGCCGGACTCCTTCTTCAAAGACCCCGCCGCCTTCGCGAAGCACCCGATCGGCAACGGCCCGATGAAGTTCGTCAGCCGCACGCCGAACGTCGACATCAAGCTGACCCGGTTCGACGACTACCAGGGTCCGGACAAGGTCAAGTTCAAGGACCTCGACGTCAAGATCTACGCCAGCCAGGAAACCGCCTACCAGGACCTGCTGAGCAACAAGCTCGACTTCATCGAGACGCTGCCGCCGTCCGCGCTCACCGCGGAGAAGTACAAGACCGACCTCAAGGACAACCTGGTCACCGGGCACCTGCTGGGCATCAGCACGATCGCGGTGCCGTACTACGTTCCCGGCTACAACAACCTCGACCTGCGCCGGGCGATCTCGATGGCGATCGACCGCGAGCAGATCACCAAGACGGTCATGCACGACACCTACGTGCCGGCCGACAGCTATGTCTCGCAGGGCATCGCGGGCTTCCGGCCCGGCGTGTGCGGCGAATACTGCAAGTTCAACCCGGCGAAGGCCAAGGAGTTCTTCGCGAAGTCCGGGTTCAAGGGCAAGCTCACCATCGCCTCGAACGCCGACGGCGGCCGCAAGGAGCCGCTGGTGGCCGCGTGCAACAGCATCAAGAACACCCTCGGCGTCGAATGCGATTTCGTTCCGGCGACCGACTTCGGCCAGTGGCGCAGCATCGTGACCGGGCACAAGCTGACCGGCATGGGCCGTTCCGACTGGGCGGCGGACTATCCCTCCATTGAGGACTTCCTCAACCCGCTCTACCGGACCGGGGCCTCGTCGAACGACTCGACGTACTCCAACCCGCAGGTCGACGCTCTGCTGAAGCAGGCCGACTCGACGGCGGACAAGGACGCCGCGGTCAAGCTGTACCAGCAGGCCGAGGACTTGATCGCGAAGGACCTGCCCTCGATCCCGGTGTGGGACGAGAAGGGCGTCGCGGCCAAGTCGAAGCACACCAAGACCGTGGTCCTCGACTTCCGCCGCCGCGCGGACTACTCGTCGGTCGAGGTCCTCAAGAAGTGAAGCGCTGACTAGTCCGTTCCCACCACGCGGTTCGTGAGTGCTCGCGCCGGCCACAAGCAGGCGCGGGCACTCGCGGGCCCGGCGCGCACTCTGAGGAACCACGCATGATTCGCTACGTCCTGCGCCGCCTGCTCCAGTTGATCCCGGTGTTCTTCGGCACCACCTTCCTGATCTACGCACTGGTGTGGGCCGTGCCCGGGGACCCGTTCTCCGGAAAATGCGGTCAGCAAGCCTGCCCGCAGGCCTATATCGACCTGATGACCGAGAAGTTCCACCTCAACGACAACCTGATCGTCCAGTACTTCAAATACCTCGGGAGCCTGTTCAGCGGCGACTGGGGCGAGACGTTCAACGGCTCCTCGGTCGGCGAACTGATCTCCACCTCCTACCCGATCACGCTGCGCCTCGCGCTCGTCGCGGTGCTCATCGAAGCGGTCATCGGCTTGACCGCCGGGGTGCTGACCGGCTTGCGCGGCAAGGGTTTCCTCGACAACCTGGTGCTGGTCTCGACCACGTTCCTGATCTCGCTTCCGGTGTTCGTCACCGCGATCGTGCTGCAGATCGTGCTCGGCGTGAACCTGGGCATCATCGACGCCAGCGTCTCCGACGATCCGAGCATCGGCGAGCTGATCGTGCCCGGCATCGCGCTCGGCAGCCTGTCGATGGCTTACGTCGCCCGGTTGACGAGAACGTCGATCGCGGAGAACCGGCACGCCGACTACATCCGCACCGCCATCGCCAAGGGGCAGCCCAACAGTCGCGTCATCGGCATTCACTTGCTGCGCAACTCGGTGATCCCGGTGCTGACCTTCCTCGGCACCGACCTCGGCTCGCTCATGGGCGGTGCGATCGTGACCGAGGGCGTGTTCAACATCAACGGTCTCGGCGGGCTGATCTTCCGCGGCCTCCAGAACCGGGAAAGCGCGACCGTCGTCGGCGTCGTCGTGCTGCTGGTGCTGGTGTATCTGCTGATGAGCTTGATCGTCGACCTGCTCTACGCCGTTCTCGACCCGAGGATCCGTTATGACTGACCCGAATCTCGTCGGCGGCGGAGGAGTCGACGCGGCACAGCTGTCGCATGTGGACAGCTCGGCCGACGCCGGTCCGAAGAAACCGCGCAGTCTGTGGGGCGACGCGTGGCGGCAGCTGCGCCGCAAGCCGACGTTCGTGATCTCCGCGTTGATCATCCTGGTGATCGTGCTGATCGCGATCGCGCCGGGACTGTTCTCGCACCGTCCCGCCGGATACAGCGATTTGACCCACGCCAACGAAGGTCCGTCGGCGGACGCCTGGTTCGGCTACGACAACCAGGGCTACGACGTCTACGCGCGGACCATCTACGGGGCAAGGGCATCGCTGCTGGTCGGCGTTTTCGCGACGCTGCTGACTGTCCTTTTCGGATCGTTGATCGGCATCGTCGCGGGCTACTACGGCCGGATCGTCGACAGCCTGCTGTCCCGGCTCGGCGACATCTTCGCCGGCCTTCCGTTCGTGCTGGGCGCGATCGTCATCCTCACCACGTTCAACGCGCCCGGCACGAATCCCGGGCAGGTCACCATCATCGTGCAGGTGGTGTGTTCGATCGCGGTGCTGACCTGGCCGGTGGCGATGCGCATCATGCGGTCCGCGACGCTGGTGGCCAAGCAACTGGACTACGTGAAGGCGGCCCGTGCGCTCGGCGCGAGCACGCCGCGGATCGTGTTCCGGCACCTGCTGCCGAACACGCTCGCGCCGGTGCTCGTGTACGCCACGATCGCGCTCGGCGCGGCCATCGGAGCCGAGGCGACGCTGGCGTACCTCGGCATCGGCGTGCGGCCGCCGGTGGTGTCGTGGGGCGTCATGATCAGCGACGCGCGCGACTATTTCCGCGCGGTCCCGCACATGCTCCTGTTCCCCGGTGCGTTCGTCACCATCACCGTGCTCGCGTTCGTGATGCTCGGCGACGGTATCCGCGACGCGCTCGACCCGAAGTCGAGGTAGCCGCAATGTCCACAGTGTCCAGTCCAGCTGGTCCGACGGCGGAGCACGAGCTGCTGCTCGAGGTCGAAGACCTGCACGTGGAGTTCCGCACTTCCGACGGCGTGGCCAACGTGCTCAACGGGGTCGGCTACTCGGTGCATGCCGGGGAAACCCTTGCCGTGCTCGGCGAATCGGGCTCCGGCAAGAGCGTCACCGCGCAGACCATCATGGGAATCCTCGACACCCCGCCGGGGGTGATCACCGGCGGGTCGATCCGGTATCGCGGCGAGGATCTGCTCACCGCGTCGGCCGACCGGCGGCGGCAGGTGCGCGGCGCGGAGATCGCGATGATCTTCCAGGACGCGCTTTCGGCGCTGAACCCGGTGTTCACTGTCGGGTTCCAGATCGAGGAGCAGTTGCGCGTCCGGCTGGGAATGTCCAAAAAGGATGCGCGCAAGCGCGCGGTCGAACTGCTCGACCTGGTGCGGATCCCGGCCGCGCAACGGCGGGTGAAGGACTACCCGCACCAGTTCTCCGGCGGGATGCGGCAGCGCGCGATGATCGCGATGTCGCTGGCACTCGACCCGGATCTGCTGATCGCGGACGAGCCGACCACCGCGCTGGACGTGACCGTGCAGGCGCAGATCATGGACCTGCTCGCGGACATCCAGCGGGAACGGCGGATGGGGCTCGTGCTCATCACGCACGACCTCGGCGTGGTCGCGGAGGTCGCGGACCGGATCGCGGTGATGTACGCCGGACGGATCGTGGAACAGGCCGACGTGCGGGAACTGTTCAGCTCGCCAGGGCATCCCTACACCGCGGCGCTGATGGATTCGCTGCCCCGGCTGGACCTCAAAGGACAGACCCTGGAAACCATCAAGGGCCTGTCGCCGAGCCTGCTCGACATTCCGTCCGGATGCCCGTTCCACCCGCGTTGCAAGCGGGCTGAGCAGCGGTGCCGCGACGAGCGGCCGTCCTCGCACGCGCTCGGGTTCGGCCGGGTCAGTGCGTGTCACTTCGCCGAGGAGGTGGTGGAGAGCCGTGGGTGAGCCGATTCTCAGCGTGCGCGAACTGGTGAAGCATTTCCCGGTGCGCACCGGCGTGCTGTTCAAACGGACGATCGGACAGGTGAAGGCCGTCGACGGGGTGTCCTTCGACCTGCAGCCGGGCGAAACACTCGGCGTGGTCGGGGAATCCGGCTGCGGCAAGTCGACGCTCGCCCAGGTGCTGATGCGCCTGGAGGAGCCGACCAGCGGCAGCGCGACCTTCGAGGGTCGCGACCTGTTCAAACTGCGCGGTGCGGAACTGCGGCGAATGCGCCGGGAAATCCAGATCGTGCTGCAGGATCCGTACACGTCGCTGAATCCGCGGATGACCGTCGGCGACATCGTCGGCGAGCCGTTCGAGATCCACACCGAGGTCGCGCCGAAGGGTTCGCGGGCGAAGAAGGTGCAGGAACTGCTGGAGGTGGTCGGGCTCAACCCCGAGCACGTGAACCGGTACCCGCACCAGTTCTCCGGCGGGCAGCGGCAGCGCATCGGCATCGCGCGGGCGCTGGCGTTGCGGCCCAAGGTGATCATCTGCGACGAGCCGGTGTCCGCTTTGGACGTTTCGATCCAGGCGCAGGTGATGAACCTGCTCGGGGAACTGCAGGGCGAATTCGGACTGTCCTATGTGTTCATCGCGCACGACCTGTCGGTGGTGCGCCATCTGTCCACCCGGGTCGCGGTGATGTACCTGGGCAAGATCGTCGAAATCGGTACTGAGGACGAGATCTACGAGCGACCGTCTCATCCGTACACGCAGGCGTTGCTGTCGGCGGTGCCGGTCGCCGACCCGGCGGTGCGCGGGCAGCGGCAGGTGATCCGGCTGGAGGGCGACGTGCCGAGCCCGATCGATCCGCCGTCGGGCTGCCGTTTCCGCACGCGGTGCTGGAAGGCCGCGGACATTTGCGCGACGGAGGTGCCGAAGCTGGAACCGCGGACGGACGGGCATCTGTCGGCTTGTCACTTCGCCGAGGAGAAGTCGGTGGTTCCGTAACCAGGCGATTCCTCCGGTTTGCCGATTGCCGCACGCAGTGTCCGCTATGTACGTTGCATTGTCGGTTTTCGTCAGGAGGACTCGTGAAAAGACCAAGATTGCTCGCTGTGGCACTCGCGGTGCCATTGTTCGGTGCGGTGTCCGGCGTCGCCGGTGGCGCGGCGTCGGCCCAACCGGCCGGGCCGGTAACGGAATTCAGCGTGCTGGCCCGGGACGGCCAAAGCGTCGCCGCCGCCCAGCAGGCCGTGCGCGACGCGGGTGGCACGATCGTCGCGACCAATGCGGCGGTCGGGCTCATCACCGCCACCGCGCCCGCGGCCGGCTTCACTGAGCGGGTTTCGGCGAACCGCGCGGTATTCGGTGCGGCGAAGGCGAAATCGATCGGCAGCGCGCCGAAGGCGGGCAAGAAGGAAAAGCCGGACGCGGTCGAGAAGGAAGGCCGCGGCAGCGTGTCACGCAAGGCCGCGGCGAACAAGGCGGTCGGCACCGATCCGCTGGACGACCAGCTCTGGGGCCTCAAATCGACCCGCTCCGACCTCGCGCGCACCAAGCAGGCCGGCGACAAGCGGGTGAAGGTCGGCATCATCGACACCGGCGTCGACGGCAGTCACCCGGACATCGCGCCGAACTTCGACAAGGCCGATTCGCGCAACTTCACCAAGGACATCGTCGCTGACGTCAACGGCACCGTGGTCGACGGCCCGTGCGAATACCGCGGCTGCGTCGACCCGGTTGACCACGACGACAACGGCCACGGCACGCACGTCGCCGGTACGATCGCCGCGGCTGCCAACGGATTCGGCGTGTCCGGGGTGGCCCCGAACGTGACGCTGGTGAACGTCCGTGCCGGTCAGGATTCCGGGTACTTCTTCCTTCAACCGACGGTCGACGCGCTGACGTATTCCGGCGACGCCGGGCTCGACGTCGTCAACATGAGCTTCTACGTGGATCCGTGGCTCTACAACTGCCGTTCGAACCCGGCCGATTCCGCCGCGGAGCAGGCCGAACAGCGCACGGTCATCGAAGCCACCACGCGGGCGTTGAACTACGCGCACCGCAAAGGCGTGACGATGGTGGTCGCGCTCGGCAACCAACACGACGAACTGGCCGCGCCGCACGACGACGTCACGAGCCCGGACTACCCGGCGAACGGGACGCATCCGCGCAAGATCGACAATTCTTCGTGCTTCTCGCTGCCGGTCGAAGGCCCGCACACCATCGGTGTCGGCTCGTTCGGTCCGACGCAGGCGAAGGCGGATTACTCGAACTACGGCACCGAGCAGATCTCCGTTTCCGCGCCGGGCGGCTTCTTCCGTGACGGTTACGGCACTCCTTGGTACCGGACGGTGGAGAACGAAATCCTGTCCACGTATCCGCGCAATGTCGGGGTGGCGGCCGGAAACATCGACGCGGCAGGCAATGTGACCCCGGCAGGCGTCGCGCTTGGCGTGCAGAAAGCGACGGCGGCGGACGGCCGGGTCGGCTATTACCAGTGGCTGCAAGGAACTTCGATGGCCGCTCCCCACGCGACTGGTGTCGCGGCGCTGATCGTTTCCCAGTACGGCAAGAAGACCGGGCATTCCGCTTCGATGGATCCGGACGCGGTGCAGCGGGTGCTGGAGGGCACGGCCGCGCCGATCGCGTGCCCGGTGCCGCGAACGGTCGACTACCTGAAGGAGGGCCGGGACGCTTCGTTCACGGCTACTTGCTTGGGTGACGCGTCGTTCAACGGGTTCTACGGACATGGTTCGGTGGACGCCTATTCCGCGGTGACGCGGGGTTCGGCGTACCTGCGCTGAACGAGCGGCGGTGGGGCGGGGGTTCCGCCCCACCGCCGGTTTCAGTACTGCCGAAGGTTGTTCATGATCTTGTCGGCTGCCTGCTGTTGTTGCGGGGTCAGCTTTCGGCCCGAATTCGCTTCGGCACCGCAGAATTTGTCGGTGTCCGGCCGGGTTCCGTGGACCAGGTAGTCAGCGACGGCGTTGAAGCCGCAGCCGTTCAGATACGGGAGGCTGACGCCGTGTCCGCCCTGGTCCACAGTGACCATTCGCGCCCGGTCGCCGAACGCCGCGCGGGTCTCGAGCGCGCCGGACAGCGGGGTTGCCGGGTCGCGCAGGTTCTGGACCAGCAGCAGATTCGACGGTCCCTGGTCGCTGAACTGCACCGGGGGTTCGAGCGGCTCCTTGGCCCAGTGCGCACAGGGCCAGACGTTCGCCGCCGCGCCGCCGAGCATCGGGTATTTGGCCCGGTCGTGCGCGACGTTCCGTTGATAGGTCGAAATCTGCCGTGGCCAGGCGTTGTCCCCGCACAGCACCGAGATCATGGTGGACCGCTGGCTCTGCTCCGAATTCGTGGCCGCTGGCCGCAGCAAGCCGGCCGGGACCGCCTGGCCGTTGAGGAGGGCCTGCCACGTCTGCGCCAGTCTGGGGAATAGCAACGTCTGGTAAGTCAGGCTGTGCGTTCCCAGCCGGAAGAGCGAGCCGTCGATGCCACCGGCCGGGTGCTGGTCGAGTTTGTCCGCGAGCTTGAAGAAGTTCTCGGTGACTTCGGCGGGCGTGGCACCGAGGCCATAGCTCGAATTGCGGGCCGCGGCCCATTTCGCGAAGTCGGGGAAGCGGTCTTGCATTCCCTGGCCGAAGCGCCGAGCCGTGGTGGCGTCGACACCGCTCGGTCCGACGACGCTGTCGAGCACGAATCGGTCGGTCCGGTCCGGGAACAGCGAGGCGTAGACCCCGCCGAGGTAAGTTCCGTAGGACAAGCCGAAATAGGAGATCTTCTGCTCACCGAGGGCGGCGCGGATCTGGTCCATGTCCCGGGCGGTGTTCGCGGTGGTGATGTACGGCAGGATCGGCGCGGATGCCGAATCGGCGCATTGCCGGGCAATCTGTTTCGCGGTGGCCGAGGCCTGGACGACTTCTTCCCGGTTGTGCGCGTACTTCGGCGCGAGCACAAGCTGGTCGGGACGCAGATCGCAGCTCACCGGGGTGCTGTGGTCGACGCCTCGCGGGTCAAAGCCGATCAGGTCGTACTCGGCGAGCAGGCTTGCCGGTGCTCCACTGTTCGCCCAGGTCGATGGGAAGGCCAGCCCGGGGCCGCCAGGGCCGCCCGGGTTGAACAGCAGGACTCCGCGTCGTTTCGCCGGATCGGTGCTGGGGAGGCGGGAGATTTCGACGGTGATCTTCTGGCCGTCCGGATGCTGGTAGTCCAGCGGCACTTCGAGCGACGCGCATTGCAGGGTTGGAGAGGCGACGTCGGCCGGGCACGGGCCCCAGTTCACTGTGGATCTCAAAGGTGCGGCGGACGCCGGAACCGCCGTCGCGGTCAACGCGGCGGCGGCGAGTACGACGAGCAATGTTCTTCGCACGGTTTTCCTTCCTTGATCGATAGCCGAACTCGGAAATCCGCGGGAGGGCGTGCGAGAACGACGGTGGGGCGGAAAACCCGCCCCACCGTCTGTTTCATCGTCCCACCCATCGTCTGGTTCAGTGCCGGGTCATCCGGTCGAGGATCTTGTCGGCCGCCTGCTGTTGCTGCTGGCTGAGCCCGCGTGCGCTCGCTTCGGCACCGCAGAACTTGTCGGTGTCCGGGCGCGTTCCGTTCACCAGGAAGTCGGTGACCGCGCTGAACCCGCAGCTGTTCAGGAACGGGAGTGCGGCACCGTGGCCGCCCTGGTCCACGGTGACCATCCGGGCCCGGTCGCCGAACTGCGCGCGGGTCTCGAGCGCGCCGGACAGCGGGGTCGCCGGGTCACGCGTGTTCTGGACCAGCAGCAGGTTCGACGGTCCCTGGTCGCTGAACTGGACCGGCGTTTCGATCGGCTGCTTGGGCCAGTGCGCGCACGGCCAGACGTTCGCCGTCGAGGCGCCGATCATCGGGTACGCGGCTCGGTCCTGCGCGACGTTGTCCTGATACGTCGAAATGGTCCGCGGCCACGCGTTGTCCCCGCACAGGATCGAGATCATCGTGCCGGTCTGGCTCTGTTCGGTGGGCGTCGGCGCGGGCGGCACCGCACCCGACGGGACCTGGTTCGCGAGAAGCGCTTGCCACGCCTGGGCCAGCCTCGGGAACGACTGGTTCTGGTAGATCAAGCCGTGCGTCGCCAGCCGGAAGTACGAACCGTCGATGCCGGCCACCGGGGTCTCGTCGAGTTTGTCCGCGAGCTTGTCGAAGGTCGCCGTGACGGCGGTCGGGGTGGCGCCGAGACCGTAGCTCGAATTGCGGACGGCGGCCCATTTCGCGAAGTCCGGGAAGCGGTCCTGCATGCCTTCGGCGAATCGCCGGGCCGCGGTGATGTCGTACCCGCCCGGCCCGAGAACGCTGTCGAGCACAACTCGGTCGGTCTGGTCCGGGAACAGCGTCGCGTACGCGCCGCCGAGGTAGGTGCCGTAGGAGTAGCCGACGTAGGAGATCTTCGATTCGCCGAGGGCGGCGCGGATCTGGTCCATGTCCCGCGCGGTGTTCGCGGTGGTCAGATATGGCAGCACCGAAGCGGATTCCGAGGCCGCGCACTGTTGCGCGATCCCCTTGGCGAAGGCGGAGGCCTCGACGACGTCGGCCTCGTTGTGCGCGTACTTCGGGGCGATCACCATCTGCTCGGCGGTCAGGTTGCAGTTCACCGGACTGCTGTGGGCGACGCCGCGGGGGTCGAAGCCGATCAGGTCGTACCGGGCGAGCACGCTTGCCGGGATGCCTGCCCGGACCAGGTCCAGCGGGAACGTCAGGCCGAGGCCGCCGGGGCCGCCCGGGTTGAACAGCAGCACTCCGCGCCGGGCGGCCGGATCGATGCTCTGCAGCCGCGAGATCTCGATGCTGATCTTCTTGCCGTCCGGCTGCCGGTAGTCCAGCGGGACGTCGAGCGACGCGCACTGCAGTTGCGGCGGCGCCGCGACGTCGGCCGGGCAGGCGCCCCAGTTCACCGCGGACTTCGGGGGAGCCGCGTACGCCGGGGCGGCGGTCACCGTCAACGCGGCGGCCGCCAATGCGACGAACAGTTGTTTTCGCACTGTCTTCCATCCTTTGCCGAGATCAATCGAACTCAGGAAACTGACGGGAAAGTGCACGAAACCAAGTTGTGTTCGCGGAAACCGCGGTTCGGCCGCCGGTCGGGGCCGGCTTCCGGCCGCGTTGCCGCGGACACGTCGACGATCGAGAGCGTTGCCGAGGCTACTCCGATCTCGTCGGTCCCGGAAGGGGTTTCAGCGCCGCGGTTCCCAGCGGAATAGTCGGGTCGCCAGCGTAACGCTGAGAATCAGCCAAGCGGCGATCGGGCCGATCAGGACTAGTGAGTCGGTTGCCGAGGTTCCGCCATTCCAGGAATTCAATACGAGTTCGGTGGCCGCGCCGCCGGGCAGAAGGCGTTTCAGCAGGGACAGCTGTTCGGTTCCGGTGATTCCGATCCAACTTGCTGCCGCGAGGACCGCGATCGTGATCGGCAGCGTGGTGACCTGGGCGTGTTCCGGCGAGTTCGTGAGACCGGCGGTGGCCAAGCCGAGCGCGACCATCATCGCGATGGTGGCGACGACCGCGACAACCAGCAGCAGCGGGTTCTTCGGCGCGCCGGTGACCGCGCCGAGCACGGCGAGGATGACGCCGACCTGGATCGTGGTGATCGCGGTGATCGGCAGGAGCAGGCCGACGAGAATGCCGGGGTCGCTGGCCGCGGTGGAGCGCAGGCGTTTCAGGAAGAGGTTCTGCCGCCGGGCGGCGAGAGTGGTGACGGTGGTGGTGTACAGGCCGATCGCGGTAATGAAGAAAAGCGTCAGTGCCGCGATGTAGCCGAGACTTCCGACCTGCGCGAAGGTTTCGTGTCGGGAAATGAAGAAAGCGCTGAACGCGACGGGCAGGATCAGTGAGGTGACTAGCACCAGGCGATTTCGGAAGAGCTGGAGCAGTTCGCCGCGGGCGATCGAGAGCATGGGAAAGCCTTTCGGTGATTACGCGTTGCTGATGGCGCGGAAGACGTCGTCCAGACGGGTCGGTCCGGCTTCTAATTCGGCCAGTTCCACGGCGTAGTCCGCTGCCCAGCCGAGCAGGGTGTGCAGGTCCTTTTGGAGGCCGAAGGTCTCGATGAGGAACCGGCCGTCCTCTTCGCGGGTCGCTTGCAGCGGCGGCACCGGGGCGTGCGGCGGGAGTCCGAAGCGGATGGTCGCGGGCAGTGTCCGGGTCAGTTCGGCGACGGTGCCTTCGCGGTTGAGCGTGCCCTGGTGCATCAACCCGATGCGATCGGCGCGTTGCTGCGCTTCCTCGAGGTAATGCGTGGTCAAGACGATGGTGGTGCCGTCCTCGCGGAGCCGGTCCACTGCATCCCAGAGCGCGTCGCGCGATTGGATGTCCAGACCAGTGGTCGGCTCGTCGAGGAAGACCAGGTCCGGAGTCCCGTAGACGGCGGTCGCGAAGTCGAGCCGTCGCTTTTCGCCGCCGGACAGCTGCGACACCCTGGTGGTGGCTTTGCGGGTGAGATCGGTGATGCCGAGCAGCCGCTCGACGTTGTCGTCGCGCTGGGTCAGGCTGCCGATCAGCCGGATCGACTCGCGCACCGTCAGGTCCGGCGAGAAGCCGCTTTCCTGCAGCATGATGCCCATCCGGGGACGCACGGAAGCACGGTCGCGCGGGTCCTTTCCGAACACCCGCACGGTGCCGGAGCTGGGTTTGCGATGGCCCTCGACGGTCTCCAGCGTCGAGGTCTTCCCGGCGCCGTTCGTGCCGAGCAGCGCGTACAGTTCGCCGCGGGCGACCTGGAACGACAGATCGCGCACGGCCTGGAAGTCGCCGTAGGTGAGATTCAGGCGGTCGACTTCGATGACTGGGGTCGTGGACATGCTCCGATTCCAGCCGGATCCGCTGGTCGGTGGTAGTGCGGCCACGTCAGCCGAAGACATGACGCTGCGTCACTGGTGGGCCATCGGCGGCTGCGGCATGCTGGGGCCGAACCGCCCGGCCGAACCTGGAGCACCATGACCGAGATCCGTCCGCCGCGGCCCCGCCGGATGTCCTGGTCCGGCGACGCGGTCCAGTACCGGCTGCGGCGGCTCAACCTCGTCACGGTGATGCCGCCGCTGCTGGTGGTCGGCGTGCTGCTGATCATCGTCAGCAGCCGGACCTGGTGGCACGTCGGCATCCAGGTGATCGGGCTGCTGGCCGCGATCGCCACCGCCGAACGCTGGACCGCGGGCGACTTCATCCGCACCGCGCGCCCGTGCCTGGTGCTCACCGCGTTCGTCTGGCTCGCCGGCGCGCTGGACAACAGCCCGATGGCGTTCTACGGGCTGAGCATGGTCGGGTCGTTCCTCATCCCGCCGCTGCCGCGGCACCGGTTCGCCGCGCTGGTCGGCTTCGCCGTGCTGACCGGCGCGATCGGCTCCGCCACTCTGCTGCTGCACCACGACCATCTCGGCGCGCGAGTGCTGGCCTACGTGGTGACCCCCGCGGTCGGCTCGGCGCTGTCGACCCTGCTGATGTTCGCCAGCCAGAAGCTCTACGACCTCGTCGCGGAACTGGAGGAGTCCCGGGGGAAGGAAGCCGAACTGGCGGTGGTCCGGGAGCGCGTCCGGTTCGCCAGCGAACTGCACGACATCCAGGGGCATACGCTGCACGTGGTCAAGCTGAAGGTCGCGCTCGCGGAGAAGCTGCTGCACCGGGATCTCGAACGCGCGCAAGAGGAATTGCGCGAGGTGCACACCCTGGTCGGCGAAACCATCGTGCAGACCAAGGAACTCGCTTACGCCCAGCGCAGGCTCAACCTGTCCGCGGAGCTGGAGAACGCGAAGAACCTCTTCGAGGCGGCGGGAATCCACGTGCGGATCGATCGGCTCGCACAGGTCAGCTCGGGTGCGGACGAGCTGCTCGGTCAGGTGCTGCGTGAGACCGCCACGAACATCCTCCGGCACGCGCAGGCCCGGCAGGTGCGGATCACGTTGACCGAAACGGGGATCAGCATCGTCAACGACGGCGTTCCGGAGCGCGAGGAAACGGTGCTGAGCGGACTGTCCACATTGGCGGACCGGCTGGCGGATCAGGGCGGAAAATTGACCGTGGAGCAGAAGGACGGCCGATTCGTGACGGCCGCGGCCTTCCCGGAGAAGGTGGCGCGATGACGACGGTGGTGCTTGCCGACGACGAAGCCCTGCTCCGCAAGGCGATGGCTGCGTTGCTGCCGATGGAGGACGAGATCACCGTGCTCGCCGAAGCTGAAGACGGCGAGGCGGCGGTGCGGGCCACTGTGGAGCATCGGCCGGACGTGCTGGTGATCGACCTGGAGATGCCCAATGTGGACGGACTGGGCGCGGTCGCGCGGATCCGGCGGGAACGGCCGGAGCAGGTGATCCTGATGCTGACCCGGCACGCCCGGCCCGGAGTGCTGCGCAAGGCGTTGAAGCTCGGCGTGCAGGGATTCGTCAGCAAATCGGCGGAACCGGCGCACATCGCGGCGGTGATCCGGACGCTGGACGAGGGCAAACGCTGGATCGACCCGGACGTCTCGGCGCTGGCGGTGGTGGACGACTGCCCGTTGACCGTGCGGGAAATCGACGTGCTGCGGGCGACGCGGGAGGGGTATTCGGTCGCGGACATCGCGACGCAACTGCATCTGGCGGAGGGGACCGTGCGGAACTATCTGTCGAACGCGATGCAGAAGACGCAGACGCGGACGCGGCACGAGGCGGCGCGGTATGCGCGGGAGCACGACTGGTTGTGAGTGCCTATGCCGGTTCTGACCGGCATAGGCACTCACGAGGTCAGCGGTTGGACGCCTTCTTCACGAACTTGCCCAGGTCCTTCGACTGCTGCACCCGCGACGGTTCGTGCACGTACATCATGTGCCCGGCCGGGTAGTAAGCCGTGTCGATGTTCTCCCGCAGCTCCTCCGGAATCTTCAGCTGCGAAAGCACGTACTCGGACGCGTAGTACGCCGTCGCGCCGTCGTAGTGCCCGAAGGCGACGTGGACTTGCAGGTGCGGGTTGGCCCGCATCGCCGCGCTCAGCGTGTCCACAACGGACACTGAACGGCCCTCGAACTCCTTGTAGGACCAGGACTTGAACACGTCGGAGGACAGGATCTCGTACGGCAGGTCGTTCTCGTAGCCGAGGTCGGCGCGCACGTAGTGGTTGAAGCCGGCCGAGTAGGCTCCGATGATCCGCGACACCGAAGGGTCGTCGCTCATGTGCTCGACGCCGCCGTCCGGTTCCCACGTGGTGAACCGGCCGTCCATCCGCCCAACGGTCTTGCCCTGGTCGCGCAGCAGTTCGGTGAAGAACCGGATGTGCTCGATCCGCAGGTTCACCCGGTCCACATAGGACTCGCTGAGCCCGGTGAGCGACGCCAGTGTCTGCACCGCCTCGGTGCGGTCCTGAGTGGACAGCCGCGCGCCGCGGGAAAGCGCCCACGGCAGTTCCTTCGAGGCGAAGTCCTCGGCGTCGGCGAGCACGTCGTCGAGCGGACGGTCGCCGTGCCGGCCGTGGTAGTGCGCGATCGCCGCGTACGTGGGCAGGAACAGCGAGTACGGCAGGTCGTTGCCCTCGTGGAACCGCAACGTGCCGAGGTCCAAAACGGACGAGATGAGCATCAGGCCGTTGAGGTACAGGCCGTAGCGCTCCTGCAAATGCCCGGCCAGCGCGGCGGCGCGCAGCGTGCCGTACGACTCGCCGGCGAGGAACTTCGGCGACAGCCAGCGCTGGTTGCGCGAAACCCACAGCCGGATGATCTCCGCGACCGATTCGACGTCGCCCTGGAACCCGGTGTACGGCTGGGATTCGCCGCCCTCGGTCACCCGCGAGTAGCCGGTCTGGACCGGGTCGATGAACACCAGGTCGCTGTGCGCGAGCAGGCTTTCCGGGTTGTCCTCGAGCCCGTACGGCGGCGGCACCGGGTCGTTGACGTCGCCGGACAGCACCCGGCGCGGTCCGAGCAGGCCCATGTGGAGCCAGATGCTGGAGGAACCGGGGCCGCCGTTGAAGGCGAAGGTGACCGGCCGCGTGCCGGGGTCGGCGTCGTCGAGGGTGTAGGCGGTGAGGAAAACCTCGGCCTTGGCCTGGTAGCCCTCGGATTTGCCGTCCTTCTTGACCTCTTGGCGGAGCACGATCCGGCCGGTCTGGGCGGTGTAGGCGAGCTTGCGCCGCTTGACGGTGAGGGTGTGCTGCGTCGTGACGAGGTCGTCGACGGGCTCCGCCGCCTTCGTCTCCTCGTCCTTGGTCTTCTCGGCGGTCTCGTCCGCGGTGGTGTCGGCCATGGCCCCAACTTATCTCGTGACCCGGTTAGATTGGCGCAATGCGCACGTTCGCTGACCTCGACGCTTCCCTGGTCGAATGCCGCGCGTGCCCGAGGCTCGTCGAATGGCGCGAGGGCGTGGCCGGGACGAAGGCCGCGTTCGCAGGCGAGAGGTATTGGTCGCGGCCAGTCCCCGGCTTCGGCGCGGAGGACGCCGCGCTGGCCGTGGTCGGGCTCGCGCCGTCCGCGCACGGGGCCAACCGCACCGGCCGGATGTTCACCGGCGATCCGTCCGGCGACTTCCTCTTCCGCGTGCTGTACGAGGTCGGTCTCGCTTCGCAGCCGGTGTCGGCCGCCATCGGCGACGGGCTCACGCTGCGCGGCACCCGGCTCGTCTCGCCGGTCCGCTGCGCGCCGCCGGAGAACCGGCCGACCCCCGCCGAACGGGACACCTGCCGCCACTGGCTGGCCGACGAACTGGACCTGCTGCGGCCGACCCTGCGCTCGATCGTCGTGCTCGGAGCGTTCGGCTGGCAGGCGCTGCTGCCGGTGCTGTCCGCCGCGGGCTGGCCGGTGCCGAAACCGCGTCCGGCCTTCGCGCACGGCGCCCGGATGCAGGTCGGCGACCTCGCGGTGTTCGGCTGCTACCACGTGTCACCGCGCAATGTCCAGACCGGTCGTGTGACACAGCCCATGGTGGTGACCGCGTTCACCGCCGCGGCCTCGGCGGCTGGCCTCATCTGAATCGTGACAACCAGCGTGGCGATGCTGGTCACAGCGGGGTGGGGTACCCGAGCGGAGCCGCTTCGGAAGTGCGACTATAGGTACATGGCTGCTGCGAAGTCGGAACCGACTCGGATCCTCGTCCTCGGTGGTGGATACGTCGGCCTGTACACCGCGTACGGGCTTCAGAAGATGCTGCGTGCCAACGAGGCCTCCGTGACCGTCGTTGACCCGCAGCCGCACATGACCTATGCCCCGTTCCTGCCCGAGGCGGCGGCCGGCGCGATCGAGCCGCGGCACGTGGTCGTGCCGCTGCGCCGCGTGCTGAAGCGCTGCCACGTGCTGACCGCGCGGGTCACGAAGATCGAGAACGAGCGCAAGGCCGTCACGGTCGAGGCGGCCGACGGCCACATCGAGACGCTGAACTACGACGTGCTCGTGGTCGCGCTCGGCGCCGTCGCGCGGATCCTGCCGATCCCCGGCCTCGCCGAGGAGGGCATCGCCTTCAAGACCATCGGCGAAGCGATCTACCTGCGCAACCACATCATGACCAAGCTGGACGAAGCCGCCAGCACGCTCGATCCCGAGCTGCGCAAGCGCCTGCTCACGTTCACCGTGGTCGGCGGCGGGTTCGCGGGCATCGAGGCGCTGGCCGAGCTCGAGGACATGACCCGCTTCGCGGTCGAGAACTACTACCCGAACATCAAGCCCGCGGACATCCGCTGGGTGATGGTCGAGGCGGCCGGGCGGATCCTGCCCGAGGTGCGCGAGACGCTGGGCGTGTACACGGTGCAGCAGCTGGAGAAGCGCGGCATCGAGGTCTACCTGTCAACCGCGGCGAAGTCGTTCGAAAACGGCCACGTCGTGCTCTCGGACGGCACCGAGTTCGACACCGACACGATCATCTGGACCGCGGGCGTGAAGGCCAACCCGGTCCTCGCCGGTTCGGACCTGCCGCTCGACAAGCGCGGCCGCGTCGAGGCCACCGCCGCGATGCAGGTAGTCGGCCACCCGGACGTCTGGACCGCGGGCGACAACGCGGCGATCCCGGACCTCTCGCGCACCGAGCAGGACCCGACGGCGACCTGCCCGCCGAACGCCCAGCACGCGGTCCGCCAGGCCCGCCTGCTGGCGAAGAACATCATCAAGGTGATCCGCGGCGGACAGCCGAAGGACTACTACCACAAGAACCTGGGCGCGGTCGCGAGCCTCGGCCTGCACAAGGGCGTGGCGGACGCGCTGAACCTGAAGATCAAGGGCTTCCCGGCGTGGCTCTTCCACCGCGCCTACCACCTCAAGGCGATGCCGACGTGGAACCGCAAGATCCGCATCCTGTTCGACTGGATGCTGGGCGGGCTGTTCCGGCGCGAGGTCATCTCGCTGGGGCAGATCAACAACCCGAAGGAAGAGTTCAACCGGGCCAGCAAGGGTTGAGCCGTTCGTTGGTGAAGCCGGGTCGTCTTCGGGCGGCCCGGCTTTGTCGTGCATGGGCCGGGGTTCGCTAGGGTGGGTGGGCCCCCGTAGCCCAATTGGCAGAGGCAGTCGACTTAAAATCGACCCAGTGCGGGTTCGAACCCCGTCGGGGGCACCGTTTTCTCTGGTCAGGACGACTCTTCCGAGGTTCGGCCAAGAGCAACCCCCCGGTTTATCCCCGGAATTGCCGGAGGCTGGGTCGAGCCGCATGCTTTCCGGTGCGCTGGCGTTGGCCGGTGGGACCGTCGAGCGGTCCATGTACACGTCCTGTGTCATCGACGGCTTGTTGCGGATGTCCCGCCGGGTACTCGAAGGGCCGCGAATCCCGCCCAGCGAGTCCGAGAAGGCCGGGCTGGTAGGACCTCGGCTGTCTTCCGGGCGATCCACAGTCGCTCGCGCAGCATCGCGACCCGCCGGGAAGGCACCGGCAGCTTGCGGTCTCCGTTGTCCGTCTTGAGCTGGTTAACGCGTCGCAGGCCAACGCATCAGATCCGGCAGATCCTTGCCGTAGCCTGCTTGTCCGCTTCGAACTTCTGCAGCGAAGCCTTTCGCTCAGCCGGGACAAGCACCGATAGCGCTTTGCTGGGCCGCGTACGCCAGGACTGCGCCGGCCACCGCACGAGCCGTCCGAGCATGCGCCGCGCTGATTTCGCTTGAACAGCAGGCAAAAACACACTCAGCCGCGGTTACTTGGTCTCGTTCGGATGATGTGTATGCACTTGCTCGAGATAGACCGTGCGCTCTGAGACGTAGAACCAAATGCGCGCTGACCCTCCAGCCGTTGGCTTGTGCTGCCAGCGCGCATAGGATTTGCCGCCCCGCTGGACGGTCTTCAGCTCGCCCTTCAGACGGTAATTCGTCGGCGTCGTGGCCTGTGGCGTCCGCGTCAGAAAGTCCCAGGTGTCCGCCATCGCATTGCGAATGGTGGCCACGAGATCCCGCCAGCCCTTCAGTGCGTCAGTGGTGGCGAAGCGGATCTCGTACTCGATCTTCTTGGGCGGACGAGGGACCAGCTCCCCCTTCTTGGCCGACGCCACGGTCAGGGACGCTCCACGGTTTCGTCCTCGTCGAGCCATTCGAGGTCAGTGCGGCCCAGCCCCGCAGCGACAGCCGTAGCCGTCTCCTTCCAGGACGTCAGCTCGGCGATCGCCAGATGAGGCTGGTCGGTCGAAAAGGATGCTCGCGCCGCGTCGACGAGGTCCTGAGCGCACGACGCCCGGTCCGCGGGCGAGAGCGCCAGCATCCATGGAAAAACCTTGGCCATGCGGTCAGCCAGTGTGCCCTGGTCGTCAAGGGTGACGGTGATGAGCTGAGCTGCGAAATCGAGCAGTCGCGAGCGGCCTTCAGCCTCACGCTTCGACATCAAGACCAGCGCCTCGCCGTCACGGCGAGTCACTGTCACTGGGTGGTCTTCGGCCTCAGCGAAGACCTCGGCCGAGTGCTTGCTCAGATCCGAGGAGCGCCGAGTCGCCCCGGAAAGGTCTGCTGCGGGGATCATGGCCCCATCGTATTCGGAACGTGTTCGGAAGTCTAGCTGTCAGGCGGGTCGTGCGCAGCACACTCTGGCTGGCAGTGCCGGCGGCTATCACCGAACTTGACGATGCCGACAGGGCCGATCCTGGCAAGCGGGGGAAGGAGAGCATCTCCGTCGTCTGTTCGAGACCCCTGCAATTGGGGGTGCCCGGTTGAGTACATCGACGAGGCAGCGGTCCAGGACAAGCTACTGCCCGCCGATCTGCCGGAGATCGCCAGCCTGGAGGGAAGGACGAGTCGAACCCTGTTTTCGCGCGGCATTAATGGCTGCTCTGCGAGCAGGCGGCGCTCGTGGGGATGCTGTTCGAACCCCGTCAGAGGCACCGTTTTCGCTGCACCAGGTGTGCGCCTCGATGTTCTTGCCCGGTCAGCAGAGACAGCTGCGTTCGATCGCCGGGTGGGTCTTGACGCGGAGCCGGTTTCGCCGAGGTCTAATCGTGTGTGGGGCCGCCGCGGCGGTGTGCTTCGGCCGTCAAGTGGCAGCCTGTCGTTACCTCGATGACAGTGAAGTTGCCGGTGCCGAAGTGCAGCATCGCGCCGTTGGGGTCGGTGTACCCCATGGTGTGGTTGCCAGGTTGATTGGCCTCAGGAGCGGGTCTGAAGCCGTAGCCCGCGGCGAGTTGCCCGACCAGGGCTTGGGCACGGGGCCAGTCGGCCTCAGCCAGGCTGCCGGACGACTTCCACATGGGCAGATGCAGCTTCAAGCTGTCGGAGCCAACACCGATGTAGCCAATGCCGCAGGTATAGCTGTTGACTTCGGAGCCTTTTTCCCAAGTGCGGCCGAATTCGGCGGTGAGCCGGTCGCGGATGGCGGTGACCATGGCGGTGTAGGTGGCTTTGGCCTGGTCGATGTCGGGGAGCTTCATCATCTTGGCGTAGCCCTCGGGGACGTAGGGGGGGTTCTGGCTGCAGCCGCTGGTGAGGGCTAGCGCGAGGGCCAGTGTCGCGAGTCGGGCGGCGGACCGAGAGGGCAGAGGCATGAGAGAACTTCTACCGTCTTCCGGGGCGTTGATCTTCGAAGTCGGCCGATCGATGGGCAGCCGGTATCGAGCGGTTACCGGGTGCGGCGGCTCCTGAACTCGGCTAGCCAATCCTGTACCTGGCTGTCGTCATGCAGGTAGGCGCCGCCGGGGCCGTGGCGCAGGTCGATTCCATGAAGAAGACCCAAGGCCCACCAGTTCAGCTCATCCCACGAGAGACTGTCGTCGGCCAGCCAGCGACCGGCCCAGCGGTCGACAGCGTCGCGGGTAATTCGCCCGTCGAGCAGTGCGACGAAGTGTTCCTCGATCTCGTCCAGGTCTGGCTGCTCGCCATCGGTCACCCAGCAACCGTATGCGAAGCGGGACCGGTCCCGCGCGAATGGCTGAGACTGGGGCGTCATGAGGATTTCAGCGCGGCAGGTCGTCTCTCGCGTTCTGCTTGCGGCGGCGCTCTTTTCCGGTGTCGGGTGCCTGATCACCGGGCTCGGTCAGCAGGGCGACGTCGATGACGCTTACCGGATCGAGTTTGGGCATGAGGGTGATGCCTGCGACGAGAAGCGTCACTTGCATTTGAGCGTCGACACCGGTGAGGCGATGGATTGCACGGCGTATCCGCAGTTCTCGTTCGGCGGCAGCACGACATTGCCTGGGTTCACGCCTGCGCAGAACGGTGAGATCGGGGACTTGGTCAAGGGCCTTGCGGTAGGCGGGTTGAGCGAGGCTGAGCAGCGGCAGATCCAGGATCGGGTGGACGAGATCGCGGTGACGGTCCCCGAATCGGAGCGGCCTTATCACTACACGGGGTTGTGGGGGACGGGGCTGGCGTGGCTTGGGGGCGCGATTTTGGCTGTGAGTCTGCTGCTTTTCGCAGGTAGGAGAGTGAGGCGTTAGGGGACTAGGCCCGCGTCGGTGCTGATCCGTCCTTGCTCCAAGGCGATCACTGTCTGCGCTCGTCGAACGGTAGCTGGGCGGTGGGCGATGACCAGTAGCGCGCATTCTCCGGCAACCTGATCCAGCGTCTGCGCGAAAGCGGCTTCGTTGGCTGCGTCCAGTTGGGACGTTGGCTCGTCCAGGAGCAGCAGTTCCGGGCGTGCCAGCAGGGCTCTGGCGATGGCCAATCGTTGCCGTTGGCCGCCGGAGAGCATGCCGCCGTGTTCGCCTGCTGGGGTTTCCAGTCCGGCGGGGAGACGGGAGACGAATTCGGTGAGGTTGGTTTTCTCCAGGACGTCGCGGATCTGCTCGTCGGTCGCGTCGGGGGCGGCGTAGGTGAGGTTGTCGCGCAGGGTGCCGTGCAGGATGGGGGTTGTTTGTTCTACCAGGCCGATTCTCTGGCGGCATTCGGCGATCGACGGCTGGTATCCGTTGAACAGAATGGTTCCGCGGTCGGGTTCGTAGAAACGTTCGATCAGCGCGAGGATCGTGGATTTTCCGGCTCCGGAAGGGCCGACCAGAGCGACATGGCCTCGGCGCGGGACGGTGAAGGAGACGCCGCGCAGTACTGGGCGGTCGGGGTGGTAGCTGAACCAGACGTCGCGTAGTTCCAGGACCGGTGCGGAGGCTGGGGAAACCAGGGACGTGGGAGTGTGGTCGGTTTCGGTGGGGAGCCGGGTCATGTCGTGGACTCGCTGGAACGCGGCCAGTCCTCTTTGGATGGTGGCGGCCAGTTCGAACAGGCCTGCGCTGGGGACGGCGATGTAGCTGACGTAGAGCAGGAAAGCCACCAGTTCGGCCAGGGTGAGATTTCCGTTGGCTACTTGGATTCCGCCAGTCACCAACACAGCGATGAGGGCGCCGTGGGCGGAGAGGGTTACTGCTGGGCCGGCGATCGAGTTGAGGCGGGCGGCGCGGACGTTGTCTTGATACGTCGTGTGGGCGTAGTGGCCGATGCGGGCGGTTTCCCGGTCTTCCGCGCGGGTGGCGCGGATGGTGCGGATGGCGCTGAGGGCTCGTTCCAGTTCCGCAGCCATCAGGCCCAGGTTGTCTTGCGCGTTTTCGGTGGCGTTTCGGATGCGTGCCAGCACAAACAGCGTTACGCCGCCGACACCGCCGACGATGACAGCCACGATGCCGAACAGCAGGGGGCTCAGCCAGAGCATGGCAACGGTGCCGCCGATGACTACGAAGCTGCCGGTGAGCATTTCGACCAGGTCGTAGGCGAGGGTGTCGCGCAGGAGGGTCGTGTCGGCCGTCGTTCGGGACAGCAGGTCTCCGATGCGGTGGTGGTCGTACAGTCGCATCGGCAAGCGCAGGAGGTGGCTGATCAGGCGAACTCGCAGGCCTAGTACGACGCCTTCGCCGGAGCGTTCCAGCCAGTAACGGCCGATGGTGTCCGCGCCGGCTTCGGCTACGAACACGGTTACGAGCGCGACTAACAGCCAGCCGACGGCACCGCCGGCTCCGACGGCGTCGATGGTTTGCATGGCCAGCATTGGTTGCAGCAAGCCAAGTCCGGCACCGACCAGGGTGAAAAGCAGTGCGACGGCGATGTTTCTGCGGTGCCCGCGGGTGGCGGCGAAGAGATGGCGCAGACCCACCCGGGAACGGGCGGGCTGCTCGGTGGCCGACGTACTGGTTTCAGGGGCGGTGACGGTCATTCCGGGCAGTCCTTAGCGGGGCGACGGTCAGCAGCGGAGCGAAATAACCCGCGGGATGGATTTCGTCGACGACCTGGCCGTCGGCTTCGATCCACGCGTGGGCGCTGAAGGGTTGCGTGCGCACGCCGGTGCGCCAGGTCGGCCAGGTGCCGTGCACGCGACACAGCAGTGCGGCGGCGACGGAGCGGAGCAGGCAACCGTCGCCTGCGCAGCGCAGGCTGATCGCGACGACCGATCGACGCGCGAAGCGGGCTTGTTCGAAGGTGGCGGGGCGAGCGCCTCGGCGGGCGAAGCGCAGGATCGCGCAGAGATGCTTGGGGGACAACGCGGTCAGCACGGTCGCGAGGCCGACGATGAGCAGCGGCAGCAGTTTTCGATGCAGTGGCAGGCGAATTCGGTGGGGTACCACAGTCGGCTGGCTCACGACGGTTCGACCAACCCGGCGGCGAGCAGGCTTTCGGTCATCGCGGTGATGTCGGCCTGCACTTGGGCGGCGTCGATGTCGTACCGGGCAGCGAGGTCGGCGGCGATCTGGTCCGCGGTTTCGCCGGCGAGCAGGCGGTCGAGAGTGTGCGTGCCGGTCCGGTTGACCTGCCAATAGCGTCCGGTGCGTTTGTTGAGCAGGACCGAGCCGTCCGGAGTGTCGGTGAGCGCGGTGTCAGGGTGCAGGTGCATGGGTCCTCCGGTCGGTCGCGGGCCGCGCGTCGGCGATCGCCCGAAGCCACATTTCGCAGCCGAGCGCGGTTTCCAGGTGTGCTTCCACCTCGTCGTCCAGCCGCGGTTCGAGCAGGCAGGCGCGGAACGCGTCGAGGTCGAGCAGGCCGCGTGCCGCCAAGGCCGAATCGGCGAAGTAGTCGAGCAGGTCGGGCACGTGCCGGTGCGCCTCGGCGTCGTCATCGTCCTGGTAGTTGCCCTTGGTGGTGCGGTCGAGGATGACGTCCGGGACGAGCCCGCGCATGGCGTCGGCGAGCAGCGGTTTGTACCGCCAGGGCGTGAAGCGGTCGGACGTCCGGACCGCGAGTGCGGCCTCGACGACCCGGTCGTCCAGATACGGGAGGTCGAGCGGGACACCCTCGGCGGCGTACTCGCGCTGGATCTGCTGGCACAGCGGCCCGGCGGCGCGCAGGCTGGTCAGCGCTTGGTGCTGGCCGCGGTCGGCGGCGAGCGGGACGGCCTCGGCGGCGATCTCGTACAGGACCCGGCGGGTCGTCGCGAGCGCGTCCCCGGTGGCCCACGGCGCGGCTCGGACCGGATCGGCCCAGCCGAGGTCCGGTGTCCCCGGGCGGGGAAGGGGGTCGGTGAGCTGGTCAGCCGAATCTCGCCACCAGTCGCCCCAGCTCTGCCGGTCGGCCAGCGCGGCAAGGGTTTGCGGCCACGACCACCGGCCGAGGCTGCGGTAGACCCGGAGCTGCCGCAGACCGGTGAGCGGGCGGCGGCGGACCAGCGTGTGGAGATAGCCGGCCGATCCGCTGAAGACCTCGTCCCCGCCGTGTCCGGCCAAGTGCAGGCCCGAGCCGTGCTCGGCGAGAACGCGCACGCCGTGGGCGGAGCCGTTCAGCCCCCGGGTCATCGTCCACGGCGCTTCGAGATCGCCCGTCGCGTAGGGCGGTGCGAACAACGCGGGCGCGCTGGCGTCGGACCGTTCCAGGTGTTCGACGCCGGGGAGCAGCCGGGCGGCTTCGGCGGCGAAGATCGGATCGTCGTTGGCGACACTGCCGCCGGACCACCGGAAGGTGAACAGGTCGGGAGTCTGCGCGGCGGCGAGGAAACACAGCGTGGTCGAGTCCATTCCGCCGGACAGATCCAGCGACAACCGGCCTTGCGCAGGACGTCGTTCCGCGACCGATTCCCGCAAAGCGCTGCGGACCGCGGGAGCGCCCTTGCGGATCGGCAGGTCCGGTTCCGGCGGGCGCCACCATCGCACCGTGCTGGCTGGTCCGTCGTCGGTCAGCACGACCGCGGAGTCCGGCGGCACGGAATGCACTGTGCGCCACCAGGATTTCTCGATCAGCGGCGGAAGAAGCTGCATTTCCGTCAGGTGCGCGGCGAGAAGGTTCTCGTCCAGGTCGGCTCCGGTCATCTCGGCCAGGACGTCGGCGCGGGTGCCTGCGATCGGGACGGAGCCGATTTGGGTGTGGAAGGCGCGGCGCAGGTTCGCGAGAGTGCCTTGCAGGCGGGTTTGCCCGTTCACCGACGCGATGAGGTGCGCGCTGCCGGGCAGGACGCGGGCGAGGGCGTCCGCGTCGGAGACGGTCCGGAGGCGGGCGGTGTACGCGGTCAGCCGCTCGACCGGCATCGGGCAGAACCCGAACACCGCGACGCGCGCCCGGCCCGTGATGGCGACCCGGATTTCGCCCGGCTCCCAGCGGCCGGCCAGCCACGGCCGGCCGGAGGAATGGAACAGGACGCTCGGCCGCCGGTAAGGGACTCGCGGCAACAGCGCGGTGCCGGCCGGCGAGTCGGGGAGGACGACGAGACTGCTCGAGAGTGCGTTCATCGGCACACCGACCGGGTTCGATTCGGACGACGGACGTGGCTGTGGGCTGGCTCGGCTTCCGGCCGGGTCAGTAGCGGGGTGATCGTGTGTTCAGCGGCGGCGGAGTCCGTGCAGGATGGCGTCGCGGTTGCCGCGGCCGAAGCTGCGGGTGACGGTGGCGAAACGGCCTGCGGGGCGGGCTTTGGGGGCTTGGTAGCGCTCGGGGAGGGTTTTCACGGCAGCCAGCTCTCAACGAGTGAATGACGAGATGACGAACGTGGCTGAAGACCGGTTCACTCGACCTCCAGCCACGTCAGATCAGTTCAGCGGGCCGCACTCGCCGCCCGCGAAGGGATCGTTCGCTCAGCGGCGACGACGTCCGTGCCGGCGGTGGTCGCGGGCGCCGCGGCGCAGCCGGCGGGTGTCGGTCGCGAAGCAGCCGACCGAGGAGGCCTCAGGGGCCTGATAGCGTTCGGGAAGGGTCTTCACGGAAACCAGTCCTCCTCTGTACGCACTTCTGATGGCATTTCTTATGGGTTCGATAGCGATCGCTGATGAACTTTCCGGATGTGCGAAGTGCTCCGCGCAGAACACGCTAGCAGGACTGCCAGGGGCTGACACTCAGGCGTTCAGTCGAATCAGTTGGGCCGACGGATGTGTCGGTTTTGTTTTTGCAGGAAAGACATGCGGCGCGGTGCATCTGTTCTGGTTCGCGGCCGAAATGCTTCTGTGTGCGTACTTAATTCCGCTGCGGAAATGTTGCCGGGGTTTGTGGTGCGGTCAGGGAATGAGCGCGCCGGGAGCATCGGCCGGGACCGCGGGATGACGCGGGGCTGCTGGGGCGATGCGTGCGTACGGTGCGCCCAGCGGGGGACGCCGGTCCTCCTCGCCGCGGTTGGGCCAGAAGGACATCGCGCGTTCGGCTTGCGCGGTGATCGTCAGGGACGGGTTGACGCCCAGGTTCGCGGAGATCGCCGAGCCGTCGACGACGTGCAGGCCGGGGTGGCCGTGGATGCGCTGGTACGGGTCCAGGACGCCGTTGGCCGGGTCGTCGGAAATGGCGCAGCCGCCGATGAAATGTGCGGTCATCGGGATGTTCAGGATTTCGCCGGTAGTGCCGCCCGCGATGCCGTCGATTTTCTCCGCGACGCGGCGGGCGGCGTCGTTTCCGGCGGGGATCCACGTCGGATTCGGTTCGCCGTGGCCGGGTGCGGATGTCAGTGTGTGCCGTCCGGTGCGGGTGCGTTTGCCCGAGACCGTGATCGAATTGTCGAGGGTTTGCATCACCAGCAGGATGATGGTGCGTTCGGACCAGCGGCGCGGCGAGAACCAGGTGAAGTTCCGCGGGTTCCTGGCGAACGCGCCGAGCCAGGTCAGCCAGCGCGGGACAGGCTTTCCGCCGTCGGTGAGCGCGGTTTGCAGCAGCGACATCGCGTTGCTGCCCTTGCCGTAGCGGCACGGTTCGATGTGCGTGTGCGCGTCCGGGTGGACGGACGAGGTGATCGCGACGCCGTGGGTGAAGTCGACGTCCTTGCGTTTCGATTTCGCGCCGAGGATGGATTCCGAGTTCGTCCGGGTCAACCGGCCGAGGCTGGCGGAAATTCGCGGCAGGGCACCGGTTTCGCGGGCTTGGTGGAGCAGTTTCTGCGTGTTGTAGGTGCCTGCGCTGAAGATGACGTCGCGGGCGAAGAAGGTGCGCACGTTTTTGCGGCGGCGAGGCGACTTTCCGGTGCGGACCGCGGTGACGAGGTAGCCGCCGTCCGCCGGGCGCACGTCGAGCACTGTGGTCATCGGGACGACGTTCGCGCCGCGTTGTTCAGCCAGGTAGAGGTAATTGCGGTCCAGCGTGTTTTTGGCGCCGACGCGGCAGCCGGTCATGCAGGACCCGCATTCGGTGCAGGTTCGGCGGGCTGGTCCGGCACCGCCGAAGAACGGGTCTGGCACGACGGTTCCGGCCGGAGTTTCCTTGTCGCCGAAGAAAACGCCGACAGGGGTGAGCCGGAACGACGAGCCGACGCCCAGGTCGTCGGCGACTTCGCGGAGCACCTGATCGGCGGCGGTCACGGTGGGGTTCTGGGTGACGCCGAGCATCCGGCGGGCCTGGTCGTAGTGTGGTTTCAGTTCGGCTTGCCAGTCGGTGACGTGCGCCCACTGCGGGTCTTCGAAAAACGGCGCGGGCGGTTCGTAGAGGGTGTTGGCGTAGTTGAGGGAACCGCCGCCGACGCCCGCGCCGCCGAGGATGACGACGTCGCGGAGGAGATGGATGCGCTGGATTCCGTAGCAGCCCAGGCGCGGTGCCCACAGGAAATTCCGGACGTCCCACGAGGTTCTGGGCAGCGTCTCTTCGGTACGGCGGGGGCCGGCTTCCAGCACGGTGACGCGGTAGTCCTTTTCGGACAGCCGGAGCGCGCTCACGGAACCGCCGAAACCGGAGCCGATCACGAGGACGTCGGTCTCTTCGCGGGTGTCGTTCATCGTTGTCCTCGCAGGCGCGGTGGCGAACTCGTTCGCCCGAGTCTTCTCGCCGAGGTCAGGCGAGGGCATCGGTCCGCGGACCGGGAGGCCGGGGCCCGACTGGTCCCGCGGCACAAATCAGCCGACCGGCCGCAGCACCGCCGGACCGAGCAGCCGGCACGCCAGCAGCGCCACCTCGACGTCGATCCGCCCCTCCGACAGCGGACGGCCCCGCTCCTGCTCGGCCTTGCGCAGCCGGTACTGGATGGTGTTCTTGTGCAGGTGGAGCTCCTGCGCGGCGACCATCAGGCTGCTCCCGCTGGACAGGTACGCCCACACCGTCTCGCGCATGCGACGGTGCCCCTCGTCGTCGTCGGCCAGCGCGCCGAGCACCGCCTGGACCCAGCCCGCGACCGCCGACGGATCCGCCGCGACCAGCGCCAACGGCCCGAGTTGCGCCGCCGCGGTGACTGGCCGCGGTTGCGTCCGCTCGGTCATCTGCGCCACGGCTTCGGCCTGGCGGGCCTGCTGGTGGGTGGTGCGGAACCCGGCGAGACCGCTCGCCGGGTCGCCCAACGCGACGCGCACCGGATCGGGTGAGCTGGCGAGGGCGGCGGACACCGCGTCGAGATCGAGCGTCGACGTCGGGAACCAGGCCCACACGGTCGAGGCGTCCGGGGCCACGACCAGCGGGGTGGCCCCGAGGACGTTCGCGAGCAGGGCGGCGTGGCGTTCGAGGGTGGTCAGCCGCGCGCTTTCGTCCAGCTCAGGACCGCACCAGAGCACCGCGCCGACATGCCGGTCCGACAGCGCGTAGCCGAGGGTTTTCTCGACGTCGGCGATGTCGACGGGCTTGCCGGACAGCGCGGCCTGCACCTTCGCGAGCCGGGCCGCGTTGCGGTGGCGCAGCCAGGTGTCGCGTTCCGCCTGGTAAGCCTCGACCACCTCCTCGGAGATCTTGTCGATGTAGGTGAACGCGACCTGCGACAAGTCGGTGGCGGCGGCCGAGATCTCCGCGGTCGCGACCGGTTCGGCCGCGATCCGGGCGATCATTTCCTGCTGGAAGGAGGCCTGGCCGAGCCGGTACGCGCGCAGCATCGCGGTGATCGGCACCCGGCGCTGCGCCAGCCGCCGCGCGAACTCCAGCGCGGCAGGCGGGGCTCCGACGTCCGCGGGCCGGGTGGCGCCGCTCAGCACGCCCAGCGCGGCGACGAGGTTTTCCCGGACCGAGCTTTCCAGCAGCTCCCCGGCTTGCGCGTCGGGTGCGAGGACCGGGACCGCCTCGGCGATCTCCTCCACGATCCGCGCGCAGAGCAGCGCGAGCTCGGCCAGGACCGAGTCCGCGACCTTGGCCAGCGTGGCGGCAGCCGTCGACGTCACAGGCAGCACCGTACGCCCGGTTCGTGCCCGGGACCCAACGCAGCCGAGCGTTTCGGTTCCGCGCACAGTGTCCCGCCGCCCGCGAATTCCTACCTTCGGGAAAACGACAGACCGCGTGGAGGCCGCCATGAAGAAGTACCGCCTCGCCGGAGCGAACGGCGAAACCGCATGGCACGACCGGAAGCGGCACCTGTGGCTGCTCGGGCTCGTGGTGCCGCTGCTGCCGTTCGGCGCGATCGGGTTGCACGCCGCGACCGGGTCCGACGCCGTCCTGTGGCTCGGTCCGCTCGTCGTGCTGGTCCTCGTGCCGCTGATCGACCTCGTCGCCGGATACGACCACACCAATCCGCCGGACGAGGTGATGGAGGCGCTGGAGGAGGACCGCTACTACCGCTGGATCACCTACCTGTTCCTGCCGCTGCAATACGCCGGTTTCGTGGCGGGCGCGTGGATGCTCGCGCGCGGCGAGCTGTCCGTCGGCGGCAAGATCGGCCTCGCGATCACGTTGGGCACGGTCGCCGGCATCGCGATCAACACCGCGCACGAACTCGGTCACAAACGGGAAAGCACCGAACGCTGGGCGGCGAAAATCGCGCTGGCGCAGTGTTTCTACGGGCACTTCTACATTGAGCACAACCGCGGGCACCACGTTCGCGTCGCCACTCCGGAGGACCCGGCGTCGAGCCGGATGGGCGAGAGCTTCTACCGGTTCTGGCCGCGGACAGTCTTCGGTTCGCTGCGCAGTGCCTGGGGCGTCGAGCGGAAACGCTATGCCCGCAAGCAAAGCCACCCGTTCCGCCTCGGTAACGACGTGCTCAACGCGTGGCTGATGAGCGTGGTGCTGTGGGGCGCGCTGATCGCCTGGCTGGGCGTCGGGATCCTGCCGTATCTGGTTATTCAGGCGGTGTTCGGGTTCTCGCTGCTGGAGATCGTGAATTACATGGAGCACTACGGGATGCTGCGCAAGCAGGTCGTCAACGGCGCCAAGACCCGGTACGAGCGGGTCACTCCGGCGCATTCCTGGAACTCCAACAACGTCGCGACGAATGTGCTGCTGTACCACCTGCAACGGCACAGCGATCACCACGCGAACCCGACACGCCGGTTCCAGACCTTGCGCGACTTCAAGGAAAGCCCGGTCCTGCCGACCGGCTACACCGGGATGATGGTCGTCGCGCTGGTCCCGGCGTGGTTCCGCAAGGTGATGGACCCGCGGGTCTACCGGCATTTCGACGGCGACATCCGGCAGGCGAACGTGCAGCCGGGCAAACTCCCGTCGCTGCTGAAGAAGTACCCGGTCGTCGCTGCCGCCGCGGACGAACCCGCCGCCGACACCCGAGCGAAACTGGCCGACGACGTGGATGCCGCGCGCTGCCCTGGCTGCGGCTACATCTACCGCGTCGCCGAGGGCAACGAACTGGAGGGCTTCGCCGCCGGGACGGCGTGGTCGGAGATCCCGGACGACTGGACGTGCCCCGATTGCGGCGTGCGCGACAAGGTCGACTTCGTGCCCGTGGTGCGGGAGGCGGCGTGCTGAAGATCGTCGCGGACCGCGGAAAGTGCGAGGGCCTCGGCATGTGCGAGGCGATGGCCGACCAGTTCTTCGAGGTCGGGGAAGACGGCGTGGTGCAGGTTCTCGACGAGACCCCGCCCGAGGCGGACCGGCAGTTCGTCGACGCGGCGGTGCAGGCGTGCCCGGTCGCGGCGTTGCGGCTGCAGGATTGAGGCCGCGTGGAGACGGAGCTGCTGGGGCGGGCGCGGTCTGGCGACCAGGCCGCGTTCGCCGTCATCTACCAGGAACACGCGCCGCCGGTCTTCCGCTACCTGCGGATGCGGGTGCCGACGGCGACGGTCGCCGAAGACCTGACGAGCGAGGCGTTCCTGCGCGCGTGGCGGAAGCTGCCGGACTTCCGCCCGGATGTCGGCTCGTTCACCGGCTGGCTGTACACGATCGCCGACAACCTGCTGCGCGACCACCGCAAATCGGCCCGCTACCGGCGTGAACTCCTCGACGGGAAGGACCACGACGGGCCGGACGTCCGCGGCGGGGCCGACCGGCTCGCGCTGGCCCGCATCGAAGCGGCGGCGCTGCGCCGGTGCCTGGCCGACCTCAGCGAACCGCAGCGCGAGTGCGTGCGGCTCCGGTTTTTCGCCGGACTGTCCGTCGCCGAGGTCGCCGAAACGATGAACAAGAACCCCAACAGCATCCGGGCGCTGCAGCACCGTGCGGTGCGCACGCTCGCGACGCTGCTGGCCGAGACCGAAAAGGCGTGACGCTGGTATGCATGGATTCCTCGAGATTTTCAAGATCATGGGGCCACTGCTGGTGCTGATGCTGTGCCCGATCTGGCTTCCGCTGCTCGGGATGCTGATCGGGAAGCTCGCGGACATCTTTTCCGGCGGCGGCAAGCGGGCCGAGCCCGCGCATCGGATGGTGCGCGCCGAGCCGGCCGAGGCGGGGAGCCGCGTTTCGCGGTGAGGTATAGCCGGGCAAACATGTCTCGGGCGGCAAAGAGCATTGGTCAGGCATTCCGGACTTTCTTAGCCTGACTGCGGGTCGAAGGTGCCGGACCCCGCTCAAAGGAGAGCCGCGATGACCGAAAGCCAGCCCGTCACTGCCCGGCCGCCGTCCGGTCCGGTTCTCGGCGCTTCAAGCGACGACGGCCTGCTGCGTTTCCGCGGAGTGCGGTACGGGACCGCTGAGCGGTTTCAGCTGCCGCGGCCAGCCGAGCCCCGTTCCGACGCCGTGTTGCCCGGACCGATCTGCCCGCAGCTCGGCTCGCGGCTGGAAGCCGCGATGGGGCCGCCGCGGGATGAACCGCCCCAGTCCGAGGACTGCCTCAACCTCGCCGTCGTGACGCCCGCGCTGACCGGTGCCCGCCCGGTGCTGGTGTGGCTGCACGGCGGCGGTTTCCTGAGCGGCGGCGGCACCCTGCCCTGGTACGACGGCGGACGGCTCGCCGCGGACGGCGACGTGGTGGTCGTGTCGGTCAACTACCGGCTCGGGGCGCTCGGCTACCTGGTCCACGACGGCGTCAGCGAGGGCAATCTCGGTCTGGCGGACCAAGCGCTCGCGCTCGAATGGGTGCGCGACAACATCGCGGCGTTCGGCGGGGACCCGGGCAATGTCACCGTCTTCGGCCAGTCCGCCGGCGCGCTTTCGACGCTCGCCTTGCTGTCCGAACCGGACAGTCGCTCGCTCATCCGGCGGGCGATCGTCCAGAGTTCTCCCGATCCCGCGATCATCCAGGATCGCCGGAAAGCGCGGGAGATCGGCCGGTATTTCGTCGACGCGGTCGGCGGAGATCCCGTTACCGCTTCCGTCGATCAGCTGCTGGCCGCGCAACAGCGCACTCTCCGGTGGAACGCGGCGAAGGATCCGACGTCGACCCGGCCGCCGTTCGGGATCGTCGATCTCGAGGTGCAGCTGTCGGATCCGTTGCCGGACTTGATGATCGGCTACACCACGCAGGAGTGCGAGGCGTTCGCGATCGGAGTGCACGACGACGGGATCCGGCAGGCGATCGCAGTCCAGACCGAGCCGCTTTTCGCTCGCCCGGCGCGTGACTTGGCACAGCAGTACGGCGCGTACTCCTACGAGTTCGACTGGACTCCGGACCACGGCGGCTACGGCGCGATCCATTGCCTCGAACTGCCTTTCCTGCTGGGCACCCCGGAATCCTGGCGCGGGAGCCCGATGCTGGGCGACACGAGCTGGGCTGACGTCGAACGCCTAGGCACCCAAATGCGCTTGTGGTGGACCGAATTCGCGCGGTCAGGCAAGCCCGGCCCGCAGAGCGGCTTCCGGATCGGGAATTCCCCTCAGAGACTGGAGAACACGCCATGAGCAAGAGTATTCATTGGCCCGTCGTCCTGCTCTGCTTTCTCGCTGTTCTCCTGGACGGTTTCGACACCGCCGCGCTGTCGTTCACGATCCCGACGCTGTCCCGCGAATGGGGTTCCGTCCCCGCCGCCTTCACCCTGCCGCTGGTGCTGACCAACATCGGGGTTGTCCTGGGATATCTGGCCGCGGGTTACGTGGGCGCCCGGATGAAGGCGCGGTCGGTGGTGCTCACCGGCGTCCTGATCTTCGCGGGCGCGACCGTGCTGACCGCCGCGATCCTGCATCTGAAGTCCATGCCGGTCTTCGCCGCGGCCCGGCTGATCACCGGGCTGGGACTCGGGCTGGTGCTGCCCGCCGGGGTGTCGCTCGCGACGAAGCACAGCGCGGAGAGCCGTCGCGAGCTGGTTTCCGTGGCGGTGACCCTCGGGCTGGCTTCCGGGAGCAGTCTCGGCGGGTTCTTCGGCGGGAAGCTGCTGCACAGCGTCGGGTCCGCCGGGGTTTTCTACGTCGCCGGGCTGGCTCCGTTGGTGCTGGCTGCGGTGATGGCCGTGGTGCTGCCCGCGCGTGAGCCCGCGGTGGAGAGCACGGCGAAGCAGGAAGCCAAGGTGAGCAGGCTGTTCGGCCCGGGACTGCGCCTGCCGACGTCGCTCATCTGGGCGTTCTCGTTCCTCATCTTCATCACCGCGTACGTGCTGATCTCCTGGGTGCCGACGCTGCTCACCGGTTACGGGTTCGCCGCCGGGACGGCCCCGCTGGGACTCGCGTTCCTCACCCTCGGCGGGATCGCGGGCGGCCTGGTGCTCATCCCGCTCGCCGCGCGGATCGGCATCGCCCGCGCGCTGATCCTGATGCCCGCCATCGGGGCCGGGTGCATGGTCCTCGTCGCGACGGTGCCGGTCGGCGAGACCCTGCTGTTCGTGCTGCTGGCCGGTGCCGGTTTCGGAGTCACGGCCGGGCAGATCGGCCAGCTGACGCTCGCGGTCTCGATCTATCCCGCACACACGCGCACCACCGGCGTCGGGTGGGCCGCGGCGCTGGGGCGGATCGGGTCGATCGTCGGGCCGGGCGTCGCGGGTTTGCTTCTCGCGCTGGCCTTGTCGGCGCAGACGATCGTCCTGGCGGCCGCCGTTCCCGTGCTGGTCGCAATCGCTTGCGCGGTGGGGCTGAGCCGGGTGCGGCCGAAGGCGAGAAAGGAGCACGATGGCGCACTGGTTCGATCTCGGTGACGTCGCGGTCGTTCCCCTCATCGAGGACGACCGGCTGCTGATCGAGCCCGGGGAGTTCTTCCCGGGACTCGAACCGGACCTGGCCGGCTGGGACGCCCAGGAGCCGTGGTTCGACCGCGCGGCGGGGAAGCTGGTCTTCGCCATCCAGTCGTTCCTCGTCTGCTCGACGGACGAAGTGCTGGTGGTCGACGCGTGCGTCGGGGCGGGCAAGGACCGTCGGCGCGCGGAGTTCGATCAGCTGCCGGACCGGTGGATGCGGCAGTTCCTCGCGACCGGGCTGCGCCCCGCGGAAGTCGACGCGGTGGTGTTCACCCACTTGCACACCGATCACGTCGGGGCCGCCACTGTGCAGCGGGAACCGGTCTTCCCGGACGCGCCGCACTTCATGGTCGAGGAGGAATTCCGGTACTGGTCGAGCGAGGCCGGCGGGGCGGCCATGCGCCGGACTGGCGACTACTTGACCGACAGCGTCCTGCCGATCGAGCAGGCCGGGCAGTTGAGTTTTGTGGCCCCGGACGCGGTGCTGGGCAAGCACGCCGAACTCGTTCCGGCGGCTGGGCACACGCCGGGGAATGTGTGCGTGCGGGTCCGCGGCAGCGCTGGGACCGTGCTGCTCGCTGGGGACACGATGCACCACGGAGTGCAGATCCGGCATCCGGAGCTGAGCACGAGGTACTGCGTCGATCCGGAGGAAGCGGCGAGGGTTCGGAGCCGCATTCTCGAGGAGGCGGGCGACTCCGTCCTGCTGCCGACGCATTTCCCCGCGCCCTCGGCGGGCCGGGTGCGGCGTGGCCGGGGCGGATACGGCTTCGTGTTCGCGAGCGACCTGCTCCGGGCCGGGCCGTTTCGGTACGGGGAGTGGCGGGAGCAGCGCTGGGGGCGTGAGTGCTGAGGCCGGTTCTCACCGGCAACGCCACTCACGACACCGGGTCGACCCGACGGCGGAGCAGGCAGAACACGTTCCCCTCCGGGTCCGCGAGCACGTGCCACGACTCCTCCCCGGTCTGCCCGACCTCGGCGGGCCGCGCACCGGCCGCGAGCAGGCGTTCCAGCTCCGCGTCCTGGTCCCGGTCGGTCGGGTTCACGTCCAGGTGCAGCGGCAGTTTCGCCGGTTTCGGGTCGGTGCTGCGGCTGAGGATCAACGTCGGCTGCGGGCCGCCGAAACCAGCCTCAGGGCCGATCTCCAGGTCGTCGCCGTCCCAGCCGAGTTCGACGTAGCCGAGGACTTCGCACCAGAAATCACCCATCCGTTGCGGGTCGGCGCAGTCGAGGACGAGTTCGGTGATCCGGCAGGCCATCCCGCGAGCTTAGGGCGCTCGCGCACCCCGGCCCAGCGAATTCCGGTTTGTGCGCGCGGAGAGATCTGCCGCCCCGGATTCGTCCGCGCGCACGAACGTACTGCCCGGGAAACCTCCTAGGGTCGCCAGCAGCGAGGCGAGGAGGCAAGCATGCGGACACTGCTGCGTGGCGGTCGCGTCATCGACCCGGCTACGGGCTTCGACGGCACAGCTGACGTGCTGGTATCCGACGGCGAGGTGATCGCGGTCGGACCGGGATTGCCGAGTGCGGACGACCAGGTCGAGATCGACGTCGCCGGATACATCGTCGGACCGGGGTTCATCGATCTGCACAGCCACGTGCACTCGATCGCCGGACAGCGGCTGCAGGCGATGGACGGCGTCACGACGGCGCTCGACCTGGAGGCCGGGCTGATGCCGGTCGAACGGGCCTACGCCGAGGCGGCCGCGGCGGGTCGTCCGCTGCACTACGGGTTCTCGGCTTCGTGGGGTTCCGCGCGGGCGAAGGTGCTCGCGGGCATCGAACCGGACGCGAACATCAACACCGGGCTTTCCGTGCTCGGCAATCCGGCCTGGCAGCGGTCGTCGTCGAAGACCGAGCTGGCCGCCTGGCTGTCCCTTGTGGAGGGTGAGCTGGCGGCGGGCGCGCTCGGCGTCGGCGTGCTGCTCGGATACGCGCCGGCCAGCGACCCGGCCGAGTTCCTGGCCCTGGCGAAGCTGGCCAAACAGGCCGAAGCGCCGACGTACACGCACGTCCGCGAGCTGGTCGAGGTCGACCCGGGCACGCCTGCCGACGGGTCCGAGGAGATCGCGATCGTCGCGGCCGAGACCGGCGCGGCGATGCACCACTGCCACGTCAACAGCACCTCCGGACGGCACATCGACCGCGTGCTCGCCGCGCTGGAGTCGGGCCGTTCCGCCGGGTCGCGGGTGACGGTCGAGGCCTATCCGTACGGCGCGGGCAGCACCGCGGTCGGCGCGGCTTTCATCTCGCCGGAGCGGCTGAAGATGAAGGGCCTCAACCCGTCGCGGGTGATCCTGCTGGAGACCGGCGAGCGGATCGCGGACGAGGGCCGGTTGCTGCAGGTCCGCGCGGAAACGCCGGGGGCGCCGTGCATTCTGGAGTTTCTCGACGAGGAGGACCCGGTCGACCGCACCCTGCTGCATCAGGCGCTGGCGTTCCCGGATTCGATCGTCGCGAGCGACGCCATGCCGGTGTACTGGCGGAACGGGGCCAACGAATCCACCGAGTGGCCGCTGCCGCCCGGTGGCGCGACGCATCCGCGCACGGCGGGGACGTTCTCGAAGTCGCTGCGGCTCATGGTGCGCGAGGCCGGGGTATGGACCTGGCTGGAGGCGTTCCGGCGCTGCTCCTATCTTCCGGCGCGAGTGCTCGACGAGGTCGCGCCCGGGGCGCGGACCAAGGGCCGGTTGAACGTCGGCGCGGACGCGGACATCGTCGTCATCGATCCGGCCACGATCACCGACACCGCGACATATTTCGACGCGACCCGGCCCGCGGTCGGCGTCCGGCACCTGTTCGTCGCGGGCACTCCGGTGGTGCGCGACGGGCAGCTGCTCACGGACGCCTTCCCCGGCCAGCCGCTGCGAGGTGAGCCGCGATGACCGAGTTCAATGTGGACGCTCTGCTCGCCGACATCGAAACGTTGGTGTGCTGCGAATCCCCCTCGGCTGATCTCGACGCGGTAGCGCGCAGCGCGGATGTGCTGACCGGCGTCGGCAAGGCATTGCTTGGCGTGGAGCCGGAGCGGATTGTCCTGGATGGGCGGACGCATCTGCGCTGGCGGTTCGGTGACGGTCCGCCGCGGGTGCTGCTGCTCGGCCATCATGACACGGTCTGGCCGATGGGCTCGCTGGAGACACATCCGTTTTCCGTACAGGACGGTGTCTTGCGCGGCTCGGGCTGCTTCGACATGAAAACCGGCGTCGTGATGGCGCTGCACGTCGCCGCCTCGCTGGCCGACCGAAGTGGACTGTCCATTTTGGTCACTGGGGACGAAGAGCTGGGCTCGCCGTCGTCGCGTGGGCTGATCGAGGAAGAGGCGCGGGGCTGCGCGGCGGCGTTCGTGCTGGAGGCTTCGGCGGACGGCGGCGCGATCAAGACCCGGCGCAAAGGCGTTTCCCACTACCGGATCGAGGTGACCGGACGCGCCTCGCACGCGGGACTTGAACCGGAGAAGGGGATCAACGCCGGGATCGAGATCGCGCACCAGGTGCTCGCTGTCGCCGCGCTCGCCAGCCCGGAGCGCGGGACCAGCGTGGTTCCGACCGTGCTTTCGGCTGGTACCACGGTGAATACCGTGCCTGCCGCAGCGGCGGTCGAGGTCGACGTGCGGGTGTGGGACGAGGAAGAACAGCTTCGCGTCGACCGTGAGGTGCGCGCGTTGCGACCGATGCTGGAAGACGCACAGGTACGGGTCACCGGCGGGATCAACCGCCCGCCGCTGGACGCGGTTTCCTCGGCCGCGTTGTACGGGCTGGCGAAGGAATTGGCCGCAGAACTGGGGTTGCCGGAATTGACCGAGGCGGCCGTCGGCGGTGCTTCGGACGGCAATTACACCGCGGGTCTCGGCGTGCCGACGCTCGACGGTCTCGGCGCGGTCGGCGGCGGCGCGCACGCCGATCACGAACATGTCCTGGTCGAGGAATTGCCGCGGCGTACGGCGTTGCTGGCCGCATTGGTGGAGAACGTGCTGACCAAGGGAAGTCCGTCGATTCCGACGAATCCGGACGGCGATTCTGGTCGAGCACGACGGTGACGTCGGTGGGTAAGCCGGGAAAGGATCATCCCGTGACGAATCTTGCGATGAACACGGAAAGACCCGTCGCGGCGGAAACGTGCGACGAGGCGGTCGCGGCCGCTCGGGCGGCTGCCGCCGCCTCGGGGGTCGAAGTCCGGGAAATCACCGAGATCGCGGAAATGACAGCGGTCGGAGTGCTGTTCGAGACGATCTGGCGGTCCGCGCCGGGAACCCGGCCGGTGACCACGGAACTGCTGCGCGCGCTGTCGTCGGCGGGGAATTACGTGGCAGGCGCGTTCGCCGACGGAGAAATGCTCGGCGCGTGTGTCGGCTTTTTCGGAAATCCCGGAAAAGTCAGTCTGCACAGTCACATCGCCGGAGTCGCGAAGGCCGGTGCGGGTCGCGGAATCGGATACGCGCTGAAATTGCATCAGCGCGGCTGGGCGCTGGCGCAGGACGTCTCGACGATCAAATGGACCTTCGACCCGCTGGTGCGCCGCAACGGGTATTTCAACCTCGGCAAACTCGGCGCGCTCCCGGTGCGTTATCTGCGGGACTTCTACGGGCCGATGACGGACGGCATCAACGGTTCGGGCGACACCGACCGGCTGATGGTGTCCTGGGAACTGGCCAGTCCGACAGTCCGGACCGCCGCGTTCGGCGAACCGATCCGCACGGACGCGAAGGCGTTGCTCGACCAAGGCGCGGCGGTGGCCCTCGAAGTCGCCGCGGACGGCGGTCCGGCAGTCAGGTCAGCCGACGCTGCGGTGGTGCTCGTCTCGGTACCGCCGGACATCGAAGGCTTGCGCACCACCGATCCCGGCAAGGCGGACGCGTGGCGGGCCGCGCTGCGCGAATCGCTCGGCGGCCTGATGGCCGCGGGCGGCCGGGTGACCGGCTTCGATCGAGCCGGCTTCTACGTGATCTCCAAGGAGGAGCAGTGAAACTCAGCGGTGTGGAACTGCGCCGGGTGCAGATGCCGCTCGTCGCCCCGTTCCGGACTTCGTTCGGCACCCAGTCCGTCCGGGACCTGTTGCTGCTGCGCGCGGTCACTCCGGCCGGCGAAGGCTGGGGCGAATGCGTGACGATGCCCGGTCCGGTGTACTCCTCGGAGTACAACGACGGTGCCGAGCACGTGCTGCGGCACCACCTGATCCCGGCGCTGCTGGCGGCCGGCGAGATCACCGCGGCGAAGGTGACGCCGCTGCTGGCCAAGTTCAAGGGCCACCGGATGGCCAAGGGCGCGCTGGAGATGGCGGTTCTCGACGCCGAACTCCGCGCGCACGAGCGGTCGTTCGCCGCCGAACTCGGGTCGGTGCGCGATTCCGTACCGTGCGGCGTTTCGGTCGGGATCATGGACACCATTCCGCAACTGCTCGACGTCGTCGGCGGATACATCGACGCGGGTTACGTGCGGATCAAGCTGAAGATCGAACCCGGCTGGGACGTCGAGCCGGTGCGCGCGGTCCGCGAACGCTTCGGCGACGACGTGCTGCTGCAGGTCGACGCGAACACCGCCTACACCCTCGGCGACGCGCCGCAGCTGGCCCGGCTCGACCCGTTCGGGCTGCTGCTGATCGAGCAGCCGCTGGAAGAGGAGGACGTGCTCGGCCACGCCGAACTGGCCCGCCGGATCCAGACGCCGATCTGCCTCGACGAGTCGATCGTGTCGGCGCGCGCGGCGGCGGACGCCATCAAGCTGGGCGCGGTGCAGATCGTGAACATCAAACCGGGCCGCGTCGGCGGTTACCTGGAAGCGCGGCGGGTGCACGACGTGTGCGCGGCGCACGGGATTCCGGTGTGGTGCGGCGGGATGATCGAGACCGGCCTCGGCCGGGCGGCGAACGTCGCGCTGGCCTCGCTGCCGAACTTCACCCTGCCCGGCGACACCTCGGCGTCGGACCGGTTCTACAAAACCGACATCACCGAGCCGTTCGTGCTCTCCGACGGGCACCTGCCGGTGCCGACCGGACCGGGCCTCGGCGTGGCGCCGATTCCGGAGCTGCTCGACGAGGTGACCACGGCAAAGGTGTGGATCGGTTCGTAGCCAGCTACGAATTCCGGAGGTAGATTTGGTCGGATCGGACCAGCCGGTCCGCCCGCGGCCGGATCTACCTTCGGGGGGTGCTGACACCGGTGCCGAGCAAGCCGCACACGAGTCTGGGACGCGTCCTCGAAGCTCTCGGGGACGTGCTCCTCGAACCGGTCGCCGTCGGCCGCGACACGCGACGGCAGCTCGGCGGGGTGGTGATTCACGACCCGCACGACGACGCGGAATTCCCGGCACAGGCGGTGGTCCTCGGCGTCGGGGTCCGCGAATCCGACGAGATCGTGCAGCTGGTGCACGCCGTCGCCGCGCGCGGGGCGACCGCGCTGGTCGTGCGGTCGCCGGTCGCGGCGTCGACGGAACTCGTGCGGGCGGCCACTTCCTCCGGCGTCGCGCTGCTGGGGCTCGCCAGCGGCGCGTCATGGGCGCAGCTGGCCGCGATGCTCCGGACGCTGCTCGCCGAGGGCGACGTCGGCGACGTTTCCCCGCAGACGCTCGGCGGAATGCCGTCCGGCGATCTTTTCGCGCTCGCCAACGCCATCGCCGCCTTGCTCGACGCGCCGGTCACCATCGAGGACCGCAACTCGCGCGTGCTCGCGTTCTCCGGCCGTCAGGACGAGGCCGACCCCTCGCGCGTCGAGACGATTCTCGGCCGTCAGGTGCCCGAACGGTTCACGCGCGAGCTGGAGAAAGACGGCGTTTTCGAGCGGCTCTACCGCGACCAGGGCCCGGTTTACGTCTATCCGGGAGACGGCTACGACAAGAAGATCGTCATGATTCGTGCCGCGCTCGCGGTCCGGGCCGGTGACGAAGTCCTCGGGTCGATTTGGGCCGCTGTCGACAAAGAGCTCAGCGAAGAACGTACCGCGGCATTGATCGACGCGTCGAAAATTGTTGCGCTGCATATGCTTCGGCTCCGCGCGGGTGCCGACGTCGAACGGCGGTTGCGAGCTGATCTGGTCAGCACCGCGCTCGAAGGCGGCTCCGGCGCGCAGGAAGCCATCGCGCGGCTCGGGTTGCTGGGACAGCCCACGATCGTGCTCGCCATGGGCTTGCTCGAGGTGCCCGACGACGACCTCCGGTTGGTCACCGAACGCCAGCGGGTCGCCGACGCGTTCGCCATGCACCTCAGCGCCGTTCAGCCCCGATCGGCGGTAGCGCTGGTGGGCGACGTAGCGTACGGCATCGTCCCGATGCCCGGGAACCACGGCGATTGCCGCGAACGCTCGGTGCGGGTCGCGTCGACCTTCCTGGAGCGCACCGGCCGCCGAGTCGCCGCGGCGATCGGCATCGGCCCCTTGGCGCTCGACGGATCCGGCCTGCGCGCGTCTCGCGACGGGGCCGACCGGGCGTTGCGCGTGTTGCTCACCAACGGCGGCTCGAAACGGGTGATCACCGCCGAGGACGCGCACATCGAGGCGCTGATGCTGGAACTGGCCGACCTTTCCGCGGCGCGCGGCGACGTGGCGACCGGGCCGATCGCGCGGCTGCTGGAGTACGACACCAAACATCAGTCCCAGCTGGTGCACACGCTGCGGTGCTGGCTCGATTCGTTCGGGGACATCAGCGCGGCTGCGGCGGCGGCGTACGTGCATCCGAGCACGTTCCGGTACCGGTTGCGCCGGCTGGCCGAGGTCGGCGGGATCGATCTCGACGATCCGGGTGACCGGTTCGCGGCGATGGTGCAGTTGCACTTGCTGCCGCGGGTGGAGAGGGCCGAGGAGACGTCGTGAGTGGCAATGCCGGTTCTAACCGGCATAAACACTCACGAGAACCCCGCCCAGCTCCACCAATAGGAAACCTCTCCGCAACCTTCCTGCTATCGCACCAACCCGCTCCCGTCCGACCTCCCGCACAATGAGAACCCGGCAGGCCGGAACAGCGAGGTTCCCTTTCACCCCAGCCACTCCCTGCCTGCTGCCGGAGAAGTCCACAGTAGACAGGAGCGTCATGGCCACCGCATCCGAAACGATCGCCCGCCGCGCCAAGGAGGTCGGCGTCGAGGTCCGGCTGCACGCCGCCGAGGTCGACGGCACCCGCAGTCTCGGCATCGGGGAGGACGTCCCGGTCGTTCCCGCGTCGGTGTTCAAGGTTCCGATCGCGCTGGAACTCGCCCGTCAGGCCGCCGAAGGAAAGCTCGATCTCGGCACCAGGATCACCGTCCAGCCAGGGCATCCGACGCCGAGCCCGTACGGCCTCGCCACCTTCCGGCACGAAGTCTCGATGTCCTGGCACGATTTGGCGATTCTGATGATCGGAATCAGTGACAACGTCGCCACCGACCTGATTCTCGCCGAAGTCGGCAAAGACGCGGTGAATAGCACCATGCGGCGCCTCGGATTCACGCACACCGTCGTGCCGCAGGACTGCGGTGAACTGCTCGCCACTATCGGCGAGGATCTCGGAGTTTCTTACGAGGACGACGAACGGGCGCTCGCCGAACTGACCTACGAACAGGTTTCCGGGTTGCGCGCGTTGCAACCGGAGAAATCCTGCAGCACCACCGCCGCCGAAATGACCCGCCTGCTGGGACTGGTCTGGCGCGACGAGGCGGCCGCCCCGGAGGCGTGCGCGGACGTCCGGCGCTGGATGGAACTGCAGGTCTGGCCGCACCGGCTGCGTTCCGGGTTCCCGGACGATCGCATCCGCACCAGCGGCAAAACCGGCACGTTGCCCGCCGTGCGCAACGAGGTCGGCGTGGTCGAGTACCCGGACGGCGGCCGGTACGCGGTCGCCGTGTTCACCCGCGCCGAGGATTCCCGGTCGAGGGTGCCCGAGCGCGACGCGTTCATCGGTTTCGCCGCGGCGACGGCAGTGGAGTCCCTGCGCACGGCTTGATTCGTCGGAGCGGAGGAACTTTCCCCTCGCTCTCCTCGGTCCGGACGAACAAGTGACGTCCGCCACCGACCTAGCATTTCCGAAACGCCGGTCCACCATCCCCCGGACAGAAGGTGCACATGTCGAAAATTTCCGAGATCGAGACCTGGCTTCAGGAGAACTTCGCCGCTCTGCTGGCCGAGCATCAGGTCCCCGGAGCCGCGATCGCGGTGCTCGCCGACGGTGAGGTGATCGACCACGCGGCGGGCATCCTGAACAAGGGCACCGGCGTGGAGTCCACTGTGGACTCGGTGTTCCAGATCGGCTCGATCACCAAGGTGTGGACGACCACGCTGGCGATGCAGCTCGTCGACGAGGGCAAGCTGGACCTCGACCGGCCGGTGCGCGACTACCTTCCCGAGTTCGTGCTCGGCGACGACGAGGCCGCGGCGGCGATCACCGTCCGTCAGCTGACCTGTCACACCGCCGGTTTCGAAGGGGACATTTTCACCGACACCGGGGTCGGTGACGACGCGGTGGAGAAGTTCGTCGCGACGCTGTCCGACGTGCCCCAGCTCTTCCCGCCGGGCGAGCGGTTCTCCTACAACAACGCCGGCTACTGCGTGCTCGGCCGCGTCATCGAGGTGCTGCGCGGCAAGTGCTGGGACGACTGCGTGCGCGAGCACCTCTTCGCTCCGCTCGGCCTGACCCACGCGGCGTCCGGCCCGTACGACGCGATCCGCTACCGGGCCGCGATCGGCCACGTCTCCCCGAAGCCGGGCGACGACCCGGTGCCCGCGCCGATCTGGGCGCTCACCCGCTCGAACTCGCCCGCCGGGTCGACGCTCGCGATGCGCCCGCGCGACCTGCTGACGTTCGTCCGGATGCACCTGAACGACGGCAAGGCCGACGACGGCACCCAGGTGCTGCTGCCGGAGTCGCTGCTCGCGATGCGCGAACCGCAGGTCGACGTGCCTGACCTCGGCATGGCCGAGCACTGGGGGCTCGGCTGGATGCTCTTCGACTGGGACGGCGGCAAGGTGATCGGCCACGACGGCGGCACCATCGGCCAGTCGGCCTTCCTGCGCGTGGTTCCGGAGAAGGGCGTCGCGGTCGCGCTGCTGACCAACGGCGGTCAGCCGATGCACGTCTACCAGGAGATTTTCACGAAGCTGCTGGACGAACTCGCGGGCGTCACCGTTCCGGCGCGGCCCGAGCCGAATTCCGCCGCCGCTCCGGCCGACTTTTCCCGGTACGTGGGCGAGTACTCGTCGATGGTCGCCGACACCGTCGTCACCGAGGAAGACGGCAAGCTCTGGATGGAACGCACTCCGAAGGGAATCTTCGCCGAGATCGGCGCACCCTCGGGGAAAGAAGAACTGCTGCCGAGTCAGGGCGACACGTTCGTCGCGAAAACCGCGCAGTTGCCCGGTGTCTACATGGCACACGCGTTCGTCGGCGACGACGGCAACGGCCGCGCGCAGTTCCTCCACACCGGGCGTGCGGACCGACGGGTCTCCCAGTGAGCGGGATCCGCGAACGGATCGAGGCCGTCTTCGCCGACGCTGACGCGGACGGGTTCCTGCACGCCCGCGAGATCGGCGTGCCGGGCCCCGCGGTGTCAGTCGGCGGAGACGACCCGGTTGTCCTCGCCTCGGTGTTCAAGATCCCGGTGGCGCTCGCCTACGCCCGCGAGGTCGCCGCCGGACGGCTGGACGACACCGAACGGACGAAGGTGACCGCGCGGTACCGGATCGGCGGCATCGGCACCGCGGGCTGCGCCGACGACGTCGAGATGAGCTGGCGCGACCTCGCGCACTTCATGCTCACGATGAGCGACAACGCCGCGACCGACGTCCTCTACCACCGGCTCGGCCAGGAAACGGTGGACCGGGTGCTGGCCGATCTCGGGCTCGCCCGCACCCGGCTGATCGGCTGCTGCGAGGACCTGTTCGCGTCCGTCGTCGCGGATCTCGGCGGCACCCCGGATTCGGATCTCGAGGCACTGTTCGGCGAAGCGACGCCGGAACAGATGGACAAGCTGTCGGTCCGGGATCCGGAACGCACCACGTCGTCCACGCCGCGCGAGATCACCGAATTGCTCGACGCGATCTGGACCGACCGCGCGGGCGAACCGCAAGCGTGCGAACGGGTCCGCACGATCATGGCGCAGCAGATCTGGCCGCACCGGCTGTCGTCGGGTTTCCCGTCCGGCGTGCGGGTCGCGGCGAAAACCGGGACGCTGCCCGGAATCCGCAACGAAGCAGGCGTGGTGACCTTGGGGGACGGCCGCCGGTTCGCGGTCGCGGTGTTCACTCGCGCGCATTCTCTCGAAGACCGCCTTCCCGCGGTCGACGCGTCCATCGGCGCCGCCGCCCGGCTGGCGATCGACCACCTCCAGAGCGTGACCCCGTAGGAGAAATCCCATGAAAACTGCCCGGCTCACCGCCGCGATGGCGGGCGTGGTGGCCTTGACCGTGAGCGCGTGCGGGGGATCAGCGCAATCCGGGACGGACCGGACCGCGAACCAGAAACTGGTCGACGGCAAGACTTTCACCTATGCCATCCCGACCGATCCGGGAACGCTCGACCCGGCGATCACCGTGCTGTCGGTCGCCCGCAACCTCGACCAGTTCCTCTACGACGCCCTGATCAACCTCGACGCGAAGGGCCAGCCGGAAGCGGCGCTCGCGGAGAAGTGGGAAGCCACTACGACCACCGCGTCCTTCACCCTGCGCAAGGGCGTCACCTGCTCCGACGGCAGCCCGCTCACCGCGGCCGACGTCGCGGCGAACATCAACTTCATCGGCGATCCGGCGAACAAGTCCCCGCTCGCCGGCGTCACGGTGTCGCCCGGCACGAAGGCGGTCGCCAACGCGGACAAGGTGACGATCACCAGCGGGGCGCCGGACGCGTTCCTGCTCCGCAACATCGCCGGCCTGCCGATCGTCTGCGCCAAGGGGCTGGCCGACCGGAAGACGCTCGCCAAGGGCGAAAACGGCACCGGCATGTTCACCATGACCGAGATCGTGCCGAACGACCTCTACACGCTGACCCGGCGCAAGGACTACACGTGGGGGCCCGGCCAGTTCGACCCGAAGCAGCAGGGATTGCCGGACAAGGTCAACATCCGGGTCATCCCGAACATGACCACGATGTCGAACCTGCTGCTGTCCGGCGAGGTCAACGCCGGCTCGGTGATCGGGCAGGACCAGCAGCGGCTGAAGGCGCAGCGGCTGTACCACGCCGACATCGTCTCCCCGTTCGGCGAGCTGTTCTTCAACCAGGCGCCCGGCCGGTTCGGCGCGGACCAGGCGATGCGCCGCGCGCTGACCCAGGCGATCGACCTGCCGCAGGTCGCGAAGGTGCTGACCCGCGACGGCAGCGCGCCGGTCAAGGGCATGGTCACCATCGAACCGCGGCCGTGCGAGGGCGATTCGGTCACCGGGAAGATCCCTGGCTTCGACGTCGCCGCGGCCAAGGCGGCGTTCGACGCGGCGGGCTGGAAACCGGGACCGGACGGCATCCGCGTGAAGGACGGGAAGCGGCTCGCGCTGACCGCGATCTACGGCACGCAGGCCGGTCCGACGATGCCCCCGGGCGCGGAGCTGATGCAGCAGGGCTGGAAGAGCGTCGGCGTCGACGTCAAGCTGAAGGGAGTCGACAGCCCGGGTCTCAGCCAGTTGCTGTTCGCCACCGGCGAGTGGGACATCTCGATGGCTCCGCTCGGCCTCACGCTGCCCAGCCAGCTGGTGCCGTTCGTGTCCGGCGGACAGCCGCCGCAGGGCACGAACTTCGCGCACATCAAGAACCCGCAGTACGACGCGCTGGTCGCCAAGGCGGCCACGCAGGCCGGGCAGGCGGGCTGCGCGGACTGGATGGCCGCGGAATCGGCGCTGTTCGAGAAGCAGGACGTCGTGCAGTTCGCCAACTCGGTCATCCCGACCTACGGCAGCAACGCGAAGTTCGAGATCGTCAACGGCTACATCAAGCCGACCACGATCCGGATGTACGCCTGATGACCGGCGCGATCGCCGTCGCGGGCCCGAAGGTCAGTCCCTGGCTGACCTTCGGCGCCCGCCGCCTCGGGCGGTTCGTGGTGTCGCTGTGGGTGCTGGTGACCATGGCGTTCCTGATGATCCAGCTGATCCCGGGCGATCCGGTTCGCTCGGCGCTCGGCCTGACCGCGCCGATCGAGCTGGTCAACGCCCGGCGGGCCGCGCTCGGCCTGGACCATCCGCTGTGGCAGCAGTACCTCGACTACTTCGGCGGCCTGTTCCGCGGTGACTTCGGCACCTCGATGCTGACCGGGCAGCCGGTCGGCGACGTCATCTCGGACCGGCTCCCGGCGACGCTGCAGCTGGCGTTGCCCGCTTTCGTGCTGGTCATCGGGCTGGCGATCCCGATCGGACTGACGTTCGCCGTGCTGACCCGCGGCGGCAGGCACCGCGGCGCCGAACTGGGGTTCACCTCGACCACGGTGTTGTTCGCCGCGATCCCGGAGTTCCTGGTCGCGGTGGCGCTGGTGGCGTTTTTCGCGGTGCAGCTCGGCTGGTTCCCGGTGGCCGGCCACGACGGCGCGGGCTCGCTGGTGCTGCCGATCATCGCGCTGGCACTGGGCCCGACCTCGACACTGTCCCGGATCGTCCGGGTGGAGGCACTTTCCGTGCTGGGCAACGACTTCGTCCGCACCGCACGGGCGAAACGGCTGCCCGCGCGCCTGGTCTATCTCCGCCACGCGCTGCCGAACGCGCTGACCGCGACCCTGACGCTCGGCGGGATGATGCTCACCACCCTGGTCGCGGGGACCGTGCTGGTGGAGAACGTCTTCGCCTGGCCGGGCCTCGGTTCCACGATCTCGCAATCCATTCTGCAGAAGGACTATCCGCTGGTGCAGGGGATCGTGCTCGTGTACGGCATCGGCGTGCTGCTGGTGAACCTCATCGTGGACCTGCTGCTGGCGGTCCTCGATCCGCGTTCGACGATCCGGGAGAACTGAGATGGCGAAACGGCGCGGACAACAATGGCTGGCCGCCGTGCGCACCCCGCTCGGCGCGTTCTCCGCGGCCCTGCTCGTGCTGGTGATCGCGCTCGCGGTGCTGGGCCCGATCCTGTGGCAGAACGCGGCTTCGGCGATCGACACGAACGCGATCAGCCAGGGCCCCTCGGGCGACCACCTGGTCGGCACCGACGAACTGGGCCGCGACATTTTCTACCGCGTGCTCGTGGCGACCCGGCTGTCGGTGGTGCTGGCGCTGATCGCGGCGGCGCTCGGTGTCGCGAGCGGTCTCGTGCTCGGCATGCTGCCCGCGGTACTGCCGCGTCCGCTCGGCAGACTGCTGACCGCGGCGATCAACATCGCGGTCGCGTTCCCTGGCCTGCTGCTGGTGCTGTTCTTCGCGGTGATCTTCGGCGTGGGCACGCAAGGCGCGGTGATGGCGATCGGGTTCGCGCTGACGCCGCAGTTCGCCCGGCTGACGCAGACGTTGTCGGCTTCGGTGGCCGGGCGGGACTTCGTGTCCGCTGCCCGGGTCGCCGGAGTGGGCCGGATCCGGTTGCTGTTCCGGCACATCCTGCCGAACATCGGCGAGCCGCTGGCGGTCAACGCCACCATGGGCGCCGGTGGTTCGCTGCTGGCGTTCTCCGGATTGTCGTTCCTCGGAATCGGTGTGCAGGCCCCGGATTACGACTGGGGACGGCTGCTCAACGAAGGCCTCAACGGCATTTACGTCAACCCCGCGGCGGCACTCGCGCCCGGCGTCGCGGTGGTGATCGCGGGACTGGCTTTCAACCTGTTCGGCGAGACTGTCGCCGGGGTGATCGGCGTGCGGACCCGGTTGCCGCGGTTGACTCCCCGGGTGCGCCGAAAGTCCAAAGTGGACTCCGGGGCAGCGGACGACGCCGTACTGGTGGTCGAGAACCTGGAAGTCGCGTTCCCCCGGCCGACAGGCTGGGCGGTTCCGGTGCGCGGTGTGAGTTTCACGGTGCGGGCGGGCGAGGCGATCGGAGTGGTCGGCGAATCCGGTTCGGGCAAGAGCCTGACCGGGCTCGCGGTGTCGCGGCTGATCGAATCGCCGGGTTCGGTGACCGCGGACCGGCTGGACTTCGCCGGAACCCCCGTGCTCACCACGCCGGAACGCGAACTGCGGACGCTGCTCGGCACGTCGCTGGCGATGGTGTTCCAGGACCCGATGACGTCGTTCAACCCGACCCGGCGGATCGGCCGCCAGCTCGCCGAGGTTTCCGAGCAGCACCACGGTCTTTCGCGGGCCAAGGCGTTCGAACGGGCCGTCGACCGGCTGCGTGCGGTACGGATTCCGGCGGCGGAACGGCGCGCGAAGCAGTATCCGCACGAGTTCTCCGGCGGCATGCGGCAGCGCGCGATGATCGGCATGGGCCTGATGGGCGACCCCCGGCTGATCATCGCGGACGAACCGACGACCGCGCTGGACGTGACTGTGCAACGACAGCTGCTCCGGTTGCTGGCCCAGACCCGCGCCGAACGGGACACCGCGATCATCCTGATCAGCCACGACATCGCGGTCGTTTCCCAGACGTGCGAACGGATTCTGGTGATGTACGCCGGACGGATCGTCGAGGATCTTCCCGCCGCCGGACCGGACATCACACCGCGGCATCCGTACACGCGGGCGCTGCTGGCCACGACACTCGACCTGGACACGGACCCGGACGCGCCGCTCGCGGTGATCCCCGGCCGTCCGCCGGAACCGGACCGGATGCCGTCCGGCTGCGCGTTCGCGAGCCGGTGCCCGGTGGCGACCGACCGGTGTCGCGAGGAGGACCCGGAACTGACCGTGCTCGCGCCGGAACACCGGGTGGCGTGCTGGCATCCGGATGCGGCACTGTCGGAAGAAGCGGGACTCGTCGTGGCGGGAGGGGCGGAATGAGCGAGCTGGCTTTCGATTCGGTCAGCGTCCGGTACGGCGGACGGCGCGGGCTCACCGCGGTGGACGGCGTTTCGCTGACCGTCCCGGCGGGCAAGGTCGTCGGGCTCGTCGGCGAGTCGGGCTCGGGCAAGTCGACGCTCGCGCGGGCAGCCGTCGGACTGTCGCCGGTGAGCGCCGGACGGGTGCTGCTCGGCGGCGTCGACGTGCGGAAACTGCCGCGCCGGCGTCCGCTGCAGATGGTGTTCCAGGATCCGTATTCCTCGCTCAACCCGCGGATGACCATCGGCGAGTCGATCGCCGAAGCCATGCCGCGCGGGACCGACCGCGCGGCCGAGGTCGCCCGGCTGCTGGAACTGGTCAATCTCGATCCCGAACGGGCCACGCATCTCCCGGGGCAGCTGTCCGGCGGGCAGCGGCAACGCGTCGCGCTCGCCCGGGCTCTCGCGGGCCGGCCGGAGGCGCTGATCGCCGACGAGATCACCTCCGCGCTCGACGTTTCGGTGCAGGGCGCGGTGCTCAACCTCGTGCGTTCGGTGCAGCGGCAGCTCGGCCTGTCGATGCTGTTCATCTCGCACAACCTCGCCGTGATCCGGTATCTCAGCGATTTCGTCGCGGTGATGTACCTCGGCCGGATCGTCGAGGCGGGACCGGCCGAGCAGGTGCTCGCCGATCCGCAACACCCCTACACCCGCGACCTGCTCGACGCCGCCCCGTCGGCGCACAAGTCGCTGTTCGACGCGGAACCCGGTGCGACCGCGGACGCGGAACCGCCGGATCCGCACTATCCGCCCGCGGGCTGCCGGTACCACCCGCGCTGCCCGGTCGGTCCTCTCGTGCGGAGCGACCGCGAGATCTGCCTCCAGGCCGATCCGGCCGAGGACTCCGCGCCCCGGCGGCACGCGTCGGCCTGCCATTTCGCCGAATCCGGCCAAAAGAAGGCCGCCCCCCACTCGGCACGTAACCGTTGCTAAGAAGCCATTGGGCCGTGGCTGTGGCCGGATCAGGAACGATCAGCACAGTGCCGAATCCCAGGGCCACGAGCCCGCGATCTCTCAAGGAGCCAGCGTATGACCCGCCGTCTCGGCATCGATGACCTGTACGACCTCGCCGCGCCCAGTCAGCCCGCCCTTTCGCCGGACGGCAGCCGGATCGCCTACGTGGTCCGGACCGCGGACCGGGAGGAGGACCGGAACGTCGACGCGCTGTGGACGGTCGGCGCCTCCTCCGGCGAAGCCCGCCAGCTCACACGCGGAAACGCGGACGCGGTGCCGAAATGGTCCCCGGACGGTTCGCGGCTGGCGTTCCTGCGCGCCCAGGACGGTCCGCCGCAGGTCTGGGTTCTCCCGGCGGACGGCGGCGAGGCCGAGCAGCTCACCAAGCTCCCGCTCGGCGCGGGCGCGCCGGTGTGGAGCCCGGACGGCAGCAAGATCGCGTTCTCCGCGGCGATCGACCTCGCCGCGGTTGTCGAAGCGCCGCCGGCGAACACGCCGATCGTCGCCGAGCGGCTGGACTACAAGTCCGACGGCCCCGGCCTGCTGAAGACGCTCCGCAGCCACGTCCACGTCCTCGACGTCGCCACCGGCGAAGTCCAGCAGCGCACGTTTGGCGATTGGCACGCGGGCCAGCCCGCCTGGTCGCCCGACGGCAAGCACGTGGCGTTCACCGCGGCACTGGACGACGACGCCGACCTCACCTTCCGGTCCGCCGCCTACGTCCTCGACGTCACCGAGCGGAACGCCGAACCGCGCCTGGTCGGCACCGACGAGGGCATGGCGGCCACGGTCGGCTGGACCAAGGACGGCAAGGCGCTGCTGGTGGTCGGCCGCACCGACACCACCACTGGACACCTCGGTCTGCTGCGCGTTCCGCTCGACGGCGGCGAGACGGTCAACCTGGCCGCCAGCCTTGACCGCAATGTGATGCCCGGCGGCCCCGGCTACCCGGGTGCGCTGCCGCAGCTTACCGAGGCGGGCGACGTCGTGCTGTTCGCGATCCGCGACCGCGGCTGCACTCATCTGTACGAAGTGGACCTTGCCGGTGGCGAGCCTCGCGCGGTGCTGACCGGTGACGGCAATGTGGTGTCCGGAGTGGACTTAGTCGGCGACCAGGCCGCGATTGTGCTGTCCACCAACGAATCCTTCGGCGAGGTCGCCGTCCTCGACCGCGCCACGGGCAAAGTCGACGTGCGAACGAAGCACGGCGACGCAGTGTCCGAAGTGGAATTGTTCACCCGGGAATCGCGCGAATTCACCATCAGCGACGGCACCGTGGTGCAGGGCTGGCTCATCCGCGACGCTGAACGCACTGGCGCGCAGCCGCTGCTGATCGACATCCACGGCGGCCCGCACAATGCCTGGAACGGTGCCGCGGACTCGATTCACCTGTACCACCAGACCCTTGCCGCGCGCGGCTGGGCAGTGCTGCTGATCAACCCGCGAGCCAGCGACGGTTACGGCGAAGCGTTCTACACCGCGGCGGTCGGCGCGTGGGGCCAAGCGGACGCACCGGACTTCCTCGAACCGATCGACCAGCTCGTCGCCGAAGGCCTCGCCGACCCGGACCGGCTCGCCGTCACCGGGTACAGCTACGGCGGCTACATGACCTGCTACCTGACCAGCCGCGACGACCGCTTCGCCGCTGCCGTCGCCGGTGGCGTGGTCAGCGACCTGACCAGCCTGGCCGGCACGTCCGACGGCGGGCATTTCATGGCTGTCAACGAATTCTCCGGACTCTCGTCGGGCCACTACGCGGACTCCTCGCCGCACGCGCAGGTCGAGAACGTCCGCACGCCGACGCTGATCCTGCACGGCGGCGAAGACGTCCGCTGCCCGGTCGGTCAGGCCGAGCAGTGGTTCACCGCGCTGCGCGAGCGGGACGTGCCGTCCCGCCTGGTGCTGTACCCGGGCGGCGCGCATCTGTTCGTTTTGGACGGTCCGCCGTCGCACCGCGCCGACTACAACCGGCGCGTGGTCGACTGGGTCGAGCAGTACGCCGGTTCGCGGGTGCCGATCGAGGCCGCGCACTGGAGCCGGCGGCTGGCGGAACTGGCGCGCAAGCACGATGTTCCCGGTGCGTCGCTGGGCATCCTGCGCGTCGACACCGGCGAGGAGGTGTTCGCGACCCACGGTGTGCTGAGCAAGAAGACGGAGGTCGAGGTCACCGAGGACTCGCTGTTCCAGATCGGCTCGATCTCCAAGGTATGGACGTCGACCGTGGTGATGCAGCTCGTCGACGAGGGGCTGCTCGACCTCGACGCGCCGATCGTCGACGTGCTGCCCGAACTGCGCCTGTCGGACCCAGAGGTGACCAAGCGCGTCACCATGCGGCACTTGCTGACGCACACCAGCGGCATCGACGGCGATATCTTCACCGACACCGGCCGCGGCGACGACTGCGTCGAGAAGTTCGTCGACCTGCTGGACGAGGCCGCGCAGAACCATCCTCTCGGCGCGACTTTCTCCTACTGCAACTCGGGTTTCGTCCTCATGGGCCGGGTGATCGAGAAGCTCACCGGGAAGACCTGGGACGCCGCGATGCGGGACAAGCTGTACACCCCGCTCGGTCTCACCCACACCGTCACGCTGCCGGAGGAGGCGCTGCTGTTCCGCGCCGCCGTCGGACACGTCGCGCCGGATGACCAGGATCCGGCTCCGGCCCCGGTCTGGCAGTTGCCCCGCTCGGCCGGACCGGCCGGCCTGATCACCGCGCGCGCGAAGGACGTCCTCGCGTTCGCCCGCCTGCACCTCACCGGCGGCCTGACCGAGGACGGCACGCGGATCCTGTCGGCGGAATCAGCCGCCGCGATGGCGGAAAAACAGGCGGATGTCCCGGACAAGCACACGCTCGGCGATTCGTGGGGCCTCGGCTGGATCCGCGACGAGTGGGGCGGCCGGCGCGTCATCGGGCACGACGGCAACACGATCGGCCAGTCGGCGTTCCTGCGCCTGCTGCCGGACGCGGGCCTCGCGGTCACGCTGCTGACGAACGGCGGCCACGCCCGGGACCTGTTCACCGAGCTGTACCGGGAAATCTTCGCCGAACTCGCCGACGTCGCCATGCCGCTTCCGCTCGAACCCCCGGCCACGCCGGTCACCGTCGACGTGAGCCGGCACCTCGGCGTGTACGAACGCGCTGGCGCGCACGTCGAGGTGGTGGAACGCGAGGGCGGCCTGCGGGTCGTGTACACGACGACCGGACCGCTGGCGGAGCTGATGCCGGACAAGGTCCAGGAATACGACCTGGTGGCGGTCTCGGACACGCTGTTCGTGCTCCGCATGCCGGGCGGGCAGTTCTGGACGCCGGTGCTGTTCTACACCCTGCCGACCGGTGAGCCGTACCTGCACTTCGGCGCGCGGGCGACGCCCAAGGTGTCCTGAGACTGAAGGGGCTGGGTGTGCGCTGCCCAGCCCCTTCTTCGGGTCAATCCTTGCGGCGGGCCAGAAAACGCACCAGCAACAACACCAGGCACGCCGCCGCGATTCCGCCGCCGATGTACCGGTAAGTGTCCTCCAGCCCGGCGAACTGGCCGAGCGAATTGGCGGCGGCACCGGCGAGAAAAACCAGCCACAGCAAGGTAGTCACAACAGGGCCGCCGGCGGTGCGGCTACGGGAAGTTTCCATGCCGAGAACACTATGGAGAGGCGAGGGCGTCAACCACGCCGCAGACCCCCAACTTCGTGGTAGCGCCTGCGCTACCTCTTCCCGTTCAAATAGGCCAGCACCGCCAGCACCCGCCGGTGCCCGCTGTCCTCCGGCAGGCCCAGTTTCGCGAAGATGTTGCGGATGTGCTTGAGCACCGTTCCGTCGCTGACCACCAGCAGTTCCGCGATCGTGGCGTTGTTGTAGCCCTCGGCCATCAGGCCGAGCACCTCGCGTTCGCGCGCGGTCAGCGCGTCGATCGGGTCGCGGCGGTGGGCCAGCAGCTGGGTCACCACCTCCGGGTCCATCGCCGTGCCGCCGTCTGCCACCCGATGCAGTGAGTCGAGGAACTTCGCGACCTTGCCGACGCGTTCCTTGAGCAGGTACCCGACCGCGCCCTTGCCGTCCGCGAGCAGTTCCGCCGCGTAGCCGGTTTCCACGTGCGCGGACAACACCAGCACCGGCAGCCCGGGGTGCAGCTGCCGCGCTTGCACGGCCGCACGCAGGCCCTCGTCGGTGTGCGTCGGGGGCAGCCGGACGTCGGTGATCACCGCGTCCGGGCGGTCTTCGCGGACGAAAGCGAGGAATTCGCCGGTGTTGTCGAAAGCCGCGGCGACCTCGATGCCCGAGGTGTCCAGCAGCAACACCAAACCTTCTCGCAGCAGGGCGTCGTCCTCGACGATCACGACCCGCATGGCAACTCCACTTCCAGAACAGTCGGTCCACCGGGCGGGCTCGTGAGCGTGACCGTCCCGTCGAAAGCTTCGGCGCGTTTCCGGATCCCGGCCAGTCCGCTGCCCTGGGATTCGTCCGCACCGCCGCGCCCGTCGTCGCGGATGCGGATCCGCAGGGTGTCGACGGTGCCGTCGAGCGTAATCGACGCCTGTTCGGCTCCCGAATGCTTGGTCACGTTCGCCAGTGTTTCGGCGACGATGAAGTACACCGCCGCCTCGACCGCGGCCGGGCGGCGCGCGGAGCTGCGAACGTCCACAGTGCACGGAACCGCGCACCGGTCGGCGAGTGCGGTGATCGCGCCGTCGAGGCCGCGGTCGGTCAGCAGCGGCGGGTGGATGCTCCGCACGACTGTGCGCAATTCGGCGAGCGCTTCGGTCGCCGCGTCCTGTGCCTTGCCGAGCAGTTCCCTTGCCTTGGCCGGATTTCCTTCGAAAAGCTGGTCGGCGATCCCGAGTTGCAGCACGACCGCGGACAGCCGGGCCTGCGTCCCGTCGTGCAGATCGCGTTCGAGCCGGCGGAGTTCGGCACCGTGCGCTTCGAGCGCGGCGGCGCGGGTCGCGGTCAGTTCGACGACCCGGTCGGTCAGCGAAGCCCCGGGCCGCGGGCCGAGAAGCGCCCGCGTCGCCAGCGCTTGCCAGCGAGCAAGCGGCGCGGCCCAAAAGGTGAGCGCGATCATCACGATCCCGCTGAACACGCAGAGCGCGGCCAGCGGCCACGAGTTCACCACGAACGCCAGCGAACTGGGGATTCCGCCGGGCACCAGCCACCAGAACACGCCGGTGAGGATCTGGCGCAGCCCGCCGAGCGGCAGGCCGAACGCGAGCACGCCGACGATGAAGCCGAGCACCGCGTGCACCGTGAGCCACGCGAGGTCCCGCAGGCTCGCCGGGTCGCGAATCGGCGAAACGTTGGCGTACGGCTCCGCGATCGGCTCGCCGAGCCTGCGCCCGGCGCGACGGCGTTCGAAGCGCAGCGGGTAGCGGATCAGTTTCAGCGCCACCGGGAGCGCGGGGATCCCGACGCCGATCAGGCACGTCATGAGCACGACCGCCATGGCGAAAAAGAGCAGCATGGCGAGGAACGAGGTCGCGGCCCCGACCAGCAAGTAGCGGAGTCCGGACCACCACGAGCGCAGCCAGCCTTTCACCCGCACAGTGTCCCATTAGGACTTCCTCACCGGGTGTGGTGGTGCCTGCGCTACCCCCAAGACTCCCGCGCTCGGGATCGTTTTCGCGCACCCGTCGCCATAGCTTCGTTACCGACAGAGAATCTGCTGGTCCAAGGAGCGACACGAAGATGAACACAGGCGGAACACACGCCCTGAGGCTGGAAGCGGTGCGCAAGATCTACGGCTCCGGCGACGGCGCGGTCACCGCGCTGGACGGCGTGTCGGTCGGGATCCAGCGAGGCTCGTTCACCGCGGTGATGGGGCCGTCCGGATCCGGAAAGAGCACCTTCCTGCACTGCGCGGCCGGACTGGACAAGCCGAGTTCGGGCAAGGTGCTGCTCGGCGAAACCGAACTCGGCGGGCTCCGCGAGCGCGCGCTCACCGAATTGCGCCGGACCCGGATCGGGTTCATTTTCCAGGCCTACAACCTGCTGCCGTCGCTGAACGTGCTGCAGAACATCACCCTGCCGATGCGGTTGGCTGGCAAGAAGCCGGACGCCCGCTGGCTGCGCGAGATCGTCGACGGCGTCGGCATCGCGAAGCGGCTGGAGCACCGTCCGGCGGAACTGTCCGGCGGTCAGCAGCAGCGCGTCGCGATCGCCCGCGCGCTGATCACCCGGCCCGAGGTCGTGCTCGCCGACGAACCGACCGGCGCGCTCGACACCCGTACCGCGCGTCAGGTGCTCGACCTGTTGCGCACCGTAGTCGACCAGATGGGACAGACCGTGTTGATGGTCACCCACGACCCGGTCGCCGCGTCCGCCGCGCACGGGGTGCTGTTCCTCGCCGACGGCAAGCTCGCCGGCCATCTCCCGCAGCCGACCCCGGAACGGGTCGCCGAGCGGATGACCCACCTCGGGGAGTGGTGACCGCCATGTGGTCGTTGGCTTGGCAGACGACGAAGACCCGGCTGAGCGGGTTCGTCGGCGCGTTCATCGCGATCCTCTGCGGCACCGCGCTCGTCGCGGGCTGCGGCATTCTCATGGAATCCGGTCTTCGCGCCGGAGTCCCGACCCAGCGTTACGCCGAAGCGGCGGTGGTGGTCGGCGGGGTGCAGACCACGAAGCCCCCTGGCGCGGATTTCGGCGAGTCCGAGCAGGTCACCGAACAGACCACGGTGCCCGAAACGCTGATCAAGCGGATCGCCGACGTGCCCGGGGTGCGGCAGGCAGTACCGGAGCAGGACTTCCCGGCGAACGTCGTGACGTCCAGCGGCCAGGTGCTCACCGGCCCGAACGGCACCCAGTCGCGCGGACACAACTGGGACGCGGCCGTGCTGGCCCCGTTCTCTCTGCGCGAAGGCCATGCGCCGGAAGCAGCGAACGAGGTCGTTTTCGACGCGGAACTGGCGGCCCGCAGCGGAGTTTCGGTCGGCAGCACGGTGCGGATTTCGACTCGCTCCACGCCGATGGAGTTCCGCGTCACCGGCATCGCCACGCCCAAATCCGGCACCGGGCTGACCCGGCAGTCGGCCCTGTTCTTCTCCGCCGCACGCGCCGCTGATCTCTCCGGCAAGCCCGGCCAGGTCCACGCGGTCGGCGTGCTCGCCGCCCCCGGAGTGTCGACGGGCGAGCTGGAAGACCGGATCAGCGCGGCAGTCAGCGGCGAACCGGTCACGGTGACCACCGGGATGAGCCGCAGCACCGTCGAATTCCTCGACGTGAGCCAAACCCGGGTGCTGCTGTTCGCCCTCGCGGGTTCGTTCGGCGGGTTCGCGATCCTGGTCGCGGTGTTCGTCGTCTCGAGCACGCTGGCGTTGGTGATCAACCAGCGACGGCGGGAATTCGCGCTGCTGCGGGCGATCGCGGCCACGCCGAAGCAGATCCGCAAGCTGATCAGCGCCGAAACCATGCTGGTCGCGACCCTCGCCGGAGTGCTCGGCGCGGGGCTGGGCGTGGCCGTCGGCTACGGATTGCGCAACGCGTTCGCCGGGATCGGTGTGATTCCGCCGGACTTCGGTCTCGCGGTCGGCCCGCTGCCGCTCGTCGTCGCGTTCCTGCTCGGCTTGGGCGCGGCGCGGCTGGCCGCGTGGTCGGCGGCCCGGCGTCCGGCGTCGATCCGCCCGATCGAGGCACTTGGCGAGGCGGCCGTCGAACGCCGCGAACTGGGCCGGACCCGGGTCCTCATCGGCTGGCTGCTGGTGGTGCTCGGCTTCGGCGGTTCGACCGTCCCGATGTACGTGACCGGCGACGGTGCGCTCGCGGCCTCCTCGATGTCCGCGCTGGTGGTCGTGATCGGGCTCTCCGTGCTCGGGCCGAAGGTGGTCGCCTTCATGACCCGGATCATCGCCCCGGTGCTGTCCGGTGTCTCGCGGATCAGCGGCTACCTGGCCGCCGCGAACAACCAGGCCAACGCCCGGCGGCTCGCCTCGGCGGTCACCCCGGTGATGCTCGCGGTCTCGTTCGCGATCTCGATGTTCTACAGCCAGACGTCGGCCGCCGCGGCCAAGCAGGAGCAGGCTGTCCGGTCGACCACCGCGGACCACGTCCTGACGAGCACCACCGGTGCGCTCTCCCCGGAGGTCGCCGCGGCGGCGCGGGCGCTCCCCGGAGTCGCGGCCGCCACTTCGGTGATCCGCACCGATGTCGTCACCACGGTCCCGGAGGAGAAACGGCTGCGCGTGATGAAGTACCCAGCGCAGGGATTGGACGGCGACCAGGTCCGCGGTGTGCTCGACCTCGGCGTCGTGTCCGGGAACCTGGCCGACCTGCGCGGCGACACCGTCGCGATGAGCAAGGGCGAAGCCGATTGGTACGACAAGAAAATCGGCGACGAGGTCGACTTCTGGTTCGCGGACGGACGGCCGGCCAAGGTGAAACTGGTCGCGGTCTACACGCACAACCAGGCTTTCGGCGAATATGTACTGCCCGCCGGCCTCGCCCGCGCGCACACCGGCGACCGGATGGACAATTCCGTTCTGGTGCGCCAAGACCCGAACGCTGATCCCGCTGCGATGACCGCCGCGTTGCGCAGTCTCAGCGCCCGCTACCCAGGTCTCACCGTGACACCAGGCTCCACCGTTTCCGCGGTGGAAAGCGCTTCAGGACAACAACAGTTCTACCTGAACCTCGTCGCCGTCGGCGTGATCCTTGGCTACGTAGTGATCTCGGTGGCCAACACGCTGGTGATGACCACAGCGCAGCGCTCCCGTGAATTCGCCCTGCTGCGATTGATCGGCACCACGCGCGGCCAAGTCGTGCGAATGATGCGCCTGGAAGCGTTGACGACCGCCGGTGTCGCGGCATTGCTCGGCACAGTAGTGGCAGCAATTCCGTTGGTACTGCTCAACCTTGCCCTGCGCGATACCCCGCTGCCGTCCGGAACCCCCGCGGTATTCGGCGGAATCATCGCCGGAGCCTTCTTGCTCAGCCTGGTCTCGCTCGGTCTGTCCACTCGGGTCACCCTGCACGCCAAGCCCATCGACGCCATTGGCCTCCGCGAGTAAAAGGAAGAACAATGCGCACCTCACTGAAGCGACTTTCAGTGGCAGCCCTCACCGCGGCGGGCCTGCTCCTGCCCGCCGCGGCGGACGCCTCGCCCTCTCGTTTCCTGGACCAAACCACAATTCCCGATCTGCAGCGCGCCATGGACCACCGGCAACTGACGTCGGAACAACTCACTCGCGGCTACCTGCGCCGGATCGAAGAGCTGAACCCCGAACTGCACGCCGTCGTGCAAACCAATCCAGACGCCCTGTCGGCCGCCAAGGAAAGCGACACCCGCCGCCGAACCCGCTCCTCCCGCAGCGCCCTGGAAGGAATCCCAGTACTGCTGAAGGAAAACACCGACACCGCGGACCGGCAAACCACCACCGCGGGCTCGACCGCCATGCTCGGCTCACGGCCAGCGAAAGACGCGTTCCTGGTCCAACGCCTGCGCGCCGCCGGTGCGGTCGTGCTAGGCAAAGCGAACCTGTCGGAATGGTCGAACTTCCGCTCAGGCGGCCAAATCCCGGGTTGGAGCGGTATCGCGGGCCAGACCCGCAACCCCTACGCACTGGACCGCAGCCCATGCGGTTCGTCCAGCGGTTCGGCAGTAGCCGCGGCAGCCGGCCTCGCAACGGTCGCCATCGGCACCGAAACCGACGGTTCGATCGTGTGTCCAGCGGCCTCGACCTCGACCGTCGGCGTGAAAACCAGCCTTGGCGTCGTGAGCCGCACCGGCGTCGTGCCGATCACCGCCCAGCACGACACCCCCGGGCCGATCGCACGCAACGTCACCGACGCCGCACTAACCCTCTCCGTACTAGCCGGTGCCGACCCAGCAGACCCCGCCTCCGTAGCCGCCGCTTCGACAATCCCGAAAGACTTCCGACTGGACCGCGACGCCCTGCGCGGCAAGCGAATCGGCATCTGGCGAAAGGGCCACACCGGCATCGACCAACAAGCCGACCGGATCTTCGAGTCCACAGTGCACACTCTGCGCTCACTGGGCGCCACGGTCGTCGACGGGGCAGACGTCGAAGACATCTCCTGGTCAGTCAAACCGGATCTGCTCCCCGCATTGCTGACCGAGTTCAAACACGACCTGAACGCCTACCTCGCCGCGACCCCCGGCAACCACCCGCGGAACCTGTCCGAACTGATCGCCTACAACGATCAGCACCGCGACGTCGAGATGCCGCTGTTCGACCAAAGCTTGCTGATCGACTCGAACAAGGCCGACAGCAACCTGAACGACCAGACCTACCGCCGCCACCGCGCCACCGCGACGGGCATCGCGCAACGATCGATCGACGACGTACTGGCCTCAAAAGGCCTCGACGCAATCGTCACCCTGAGCGACTTGCCCGCCTCACCGCTGGACCGCCCAGGCGACCCGCGGTTCCTGAGCAGCACCCGCAACACGTCCGTCGCCGGATACCCGAACATCACCGTGCCAGCCGGGTTCGTCGGCCCGCTGCCAGTCGGGATCTCGTTCCTGGGCACGAAATACCACGACGCGCAGTTGCTCAACTTCGCCTACGCGTACGAGCAGGCGTCGCACGCGCGGCAGGCACCCCGGTACCTGCCCGCTGCGTAAGCGTGCGGGCGTGAACGCGGGACGGGCCTCTCGGCTCCCGCTCGCACCTGCAGGACGGCGCCCGTCGGCTAGGGGAGCTTCGCGCGCCGTCGCCGTTGAGCCCGGCAGGGGTTTCCGCCTCCGACGAACGGCCTGGCGTGCAGGGACGTCAGCAGGAAGCCGCCCGGTGCGCCACGTCGGCTGGTTCTCCGCATCGCCCTGCCGAGCGCCGCGCCGGGAACCTGCGCGCGCCCCGGAGAAGCCGGATCGCCCTGCCGAGCGCTGCTGCCGGGAACCCGCCGCGCGCCGTGCCCCGGAGAAGCCGTATCGAGGCCGCCCCCGAGAACCCGCCACGCCCCCCCCGGGAAGTAACCGCCTCAAGGCCGTCCGAACCACCCCGGCGCCCGCCGGATGTCCCACTGATCGGGAGCAACCCGCACAATCCGGCCGCTGCCGCCAAACGGCCCAGCGTCCAGGCAAAACACCCCCGCGCCGTTAGCATTCCGTGACCAAGTCCAAACTAGGCGTATCAAGCGCGTCAGTTTCTACCTAAGTCACCGGATTAATCGGGCACACTCACTCATTCGGCTTAACAACTTCGCTATCTTGGTCCCCGTGGTGCACGCAAAGTCACGTTCCGCTCAGTGGGCGAGCCTTCGGCTGGGCGCCGTGGCGGCCGCCACGGTCCTGGGGGCCGGGCTGGCCGGGGCCTACGTCGGCCTGCACCGGACGGCGGAGGCTGAGACTGCCAAGCCGGTGTCGAACGTCGCGGTCGCGCGCAGCGCCGGCGGCAACGCGGGCAACGCCAGCAGCACAGTCAGCGGTGGGACCGGCAACGTCGGCGGTGCCAGCAGCAAGGCGCAGCCGCCCGCGCTGCCCGACCACCCCACCCCGTTCAGCGTCAAACTGTCCTCAAAGGACATTCCGGAGAAGGGCGGCGGCGTCCGTACCGGCGGGTGCAGCGGTTCGCTGATCGCCCCGCAATGGATCGTCACCGCGGGCCACTGCTTCCACGACCTCGACGGCACGCGCGTCAGCGGCAAACCCGACTACACGATGACCGCCGCGATCGGGAAGCTCACCGACTCCGATCCGCGCGGGCACGTGCTGAAGGTCGTGGACACGCGCCAGTCCGCGGTCAACGACCTCGCGCTCGCCAAACTGTCCGAGCCGGTCACCGACATCGAACCGCTCGCGCTGCCGGACGGTCCGCCGGATCCCGGTCAGCACACGACCTTCGTCGGCTGGGGATCGCTGTCCTCGAAGGTCATCGTGCAGACCGACCACATCAAACGCGGCGACTTCCAGGTCGACGAGGTGCGCAAGAACGAGATCACCCTTGAACCGCTGAAGAAGCGCACCGTCGAGAACAGCCCGTGCCCGGACGACTCGGGTTCGCCGTTCTTCGTGCCGGTGAAGGGCAAGAACACGCTGATCGCGGTCGAGAATTTCGGCCCGGACTGTCCGCAGCCCGGCATCGAAACCGCGGCGCGCGTGGACCAGCTCGTCTCGTGGATCCGGGGCGAAATCGGCACGTGAGCGGCGATGCCGGTGAGAACCGGCATAAACGCGCACGACCTCAGCGGGGCAGCAACGCCGCCAATTCCCTTGCCGCAGCACGCAAAGCAGGCACGAACTCCTCTAGCTGCGCAACGCTCAGCCGGTAAGCCGGTGCCGCGGTGGACAGGGCGGCGATCGCGGTCCCGTCCGGTGTCCGGATCGGAACGCCGACCGCGCGGATGCCTTCCTCGTGCTCCTCGTCGGCGATCGCGAAACCGCGTTCGCGCACTGCCGCGATCTCCGCCGCGAACGCCTCGCGCGCGGTGATCGTGCGCGGGCCCAGCGCGGGCAGTTCAAGCGAAGCGACCAGCTCATCCCGGTTGGGCGCGAACGCGACCAGGCATTTGCCCATCGACGTGCAGTGCAACGGCCCGCGCGCGCCCGGTTCGCCGCGGATCTGCAGCCGCTGCGACCCCTGCACCGAGTGCACGTAAACCTGGTTGTGCCCGTCCAGCACGGCCAGCAGCGTCGGCTCGCCGGTCTCCGCGGACAGCTTCTGCATCACCGGCAGCGCGACGCCGGCGAATCCGCGCGCCTGTGACACCGACTGGCCCAGTTCGAACAGCCGCAGCCCCAGCGAATACCGCTTCGACACCGGGTCATTGCGCGCGAATCCCTCGCTCTGCAAGGAACTGAGCAGCCGATGCGTGGTGCTCACCGGATACCCGGCGGCGCGCGCGAGCTCGGACAGCGGCACGCCCTCGGGGTAGCCGCCGAGCAGGGACAGCACCCGTAAAGCCTTGCCGACCATGTCCGCCATCGGACCCCCTTGACGTCCCGCGCGCGGCGACGCACACTGCCTCTCACCGCATTGCGGAATAGCTTTCCAGATTACGGAAAGCTCGTCAAGGACTTGGGTCAGCGGCGACAGGAGTACCGAATGAACACCGTCGAGCAGGCGGGCACGCTCGGGAGGCAGCGCTGGCTGCGGCTGATCCCGATCGTCTTCGTCACCTACAGCCTCGCCTACCTCGACCGGTCGAACTTCTCGATCGCGACCGCGGGCGGGATGGCCGAGGAACTGAACCTCACGAGCACGACGTCCGGCCTGATCGCCGCGTCGTTCTTCCTCGGCTACTTCCTGCTGCAGGTCCCCGGCGTGCTCTACGCCGACCGCCGCAGTGTGCGCAGCCTGATCTTCTGGTCGGTGCTCGCGTGGGGCGTCCTGGCGACCGCGCAGGGCCTGCTCAGTTCGGTGCCGGTGCTGATCGCGGTCCGGTTCCTGCTCGGCGCAGTGGAAGCGGCGGTGCTGCCCGCGCTCGTCGTCCTGCTCGCGCGGTGGTTCACGAAGGCGGAACGCGGCCGGGCCAACGCTTTCCTGATCCTCGGCAACCCGGTCACGGTGATGTGGCTGTCGGCGGCTTCCGGGTACCTGATCGAGGCGACGTCCTGGCGCGGTATGTTCATCATCGAGGGAATTCCGGCGCTGATCTGGGCTTTCGTGTTCCGCGTGCAGGTCCGCGACCGGCCCGCCGACACGCCGTGGCTCGACCCGGCCGGACGTGCCGCGGTCGAGAGCGCGATCGCCACGGAACAGGCGCAGCTGCCGGAGCCGGCTGAGCGGCCGGTGCGGGAAGTGTTGCGGTCCAAGGCGGTTCTGCTGCTGGCGGCGCAGTATCTGTTGTGGAGCATCGGGGTTTACGGCTTCGTGTTCTGGCTGCCGTCGATCGTCAAGGCGGGTTCGTCGGCCGGGATCGGCGCGACCGGTCTGCTGTCGGCGATCCCGTACGCGTTCGCCGTGGTCGCGATGCTGATCAACTCGCGCGGTTCGGACCGGTCCGGGGCGCGGCGGCGCTTCGTGTGGCCGTGGTTGCTCGCCGGCGCGGTCGCGTTCTACGGTTCGTACCTCTTGGGCAAGCAGCACTTCTGGTGGGCGTTCGTGCTGCTGGCGATCGCCGCGGTGGCCCTGTACGCGCCGTATGGCCCGTTCTTCGCGATGATTTCCGAACTCCTGCCGCAGCGGACCGCCGCGGTGGCGGTGGCCGTGGTCAACGCCGCGGGCGCGCTCGGCGGGTTCCTCGGGACCTACCTGGTCGGCTGGCTCGAATCCGCCACCGGCAGCACGGCCGCCGCGTTCTTGATGCTGGCGGGGACAATGGCCGCAGCCGCGGTGCTGGTGCTCGCGGTTCCGGCGAAGACGAAGGAAAGGCGAGCATGACCGCGCGTGTACTGGTGCCCTGGTCCGACATTTCCGTTCCGGCCGAACTGAACGCGGTCGTCTGGGACGGCCGCGGCACCCCGCCGGACGGTCTCGACGACGTCGAGTTCTACGTCCTGCCCTACGACCAGGGCCCGGCGGCGGCCAAGCTCATCCCGGAACTGCCGTCGCTGCGCGCGGTCCAGACGCTGTCCGCCGGTTACGACAACCTGCTGTCGCTCGTCCCGTCCGGGGTGCAGCTGGCGAACGGCCGGGGCCTGCACGACCTCAGCGTCGCCGAGCACGCGCTCGCGCTGATCCTTGCCGCGCAACGGTATTTCCCGCGCTGGTTCGCGCAGCAGCGGACCGGCTCGTGGGACCGGGCGCACACGCGCTCGCTCGCCGACTGCCGCGTCCTCCTGGTCGGCTACGGCTCGATCGGCCGCGCCATCGAGCGGTACCTGGAAGCAGGCGAAGCCGAGGTGGTCCGGGTCGCCAGCACCGCTCGCGCCGGTGTGCACGGCATCGACGAACTGCCGGAACTCCTGCCGACCGCGGACATCGTCGTGCTGGTTCTGCCCGACACCCCGCGGACGCGCGGCCTCTTCGGCGCCGCGGAACTGGCTTTGCTGCCGGACACGGCGCTGGTCGTGAACGTCGGACGCGGCACCGCCGTGGACACTGACGCGCTCACCGCCGAGGTCTCCGCCGGCCGCCTGCGCGCCGCGCTCGACGTCGTCGACCCGGAGCCGCTGCCCGCCGACCATCCTCTGTGGACCCTCGACGGCGCGATCATCACCCCGCACATCGCCGGCGGTTCGGACTCGTTCTACCCGCGTGCGAAGCGGCTGGCCGAACGGCAGCTCGCGCATTACGCGAAGGGCGAGCCGCTGGAGAACCTGGTCAACTGAGCACGGCCGCGACGGCGGGCTGGTAGGCGGCGAACTGGGCCGGTGTCCAGTGCTCGGCGACGTCGTGCGTGACGATGCGGTAAATGAGCGCGCGGATCAGCATCTGCTGCCATTCCGGCAACTGCGCCCAGCGGCCGATCAGGCTGGGATCCGCGTCGTACCAGCACAACGCGTCGGCGACGGCCACCGCGGCGGCCCAGGCCGGGGGACGCCAGTAGACCGCCCAGTCGATCACCGCTGGCGGCTCTCCCGGTGCGAAGAGGACGTTGCCGGGGAGATCGCCGTGCACCGCCTGCGCGGCCGACTCGACCGGACGACGCGCCTCGAACAACGGGCGGAGGAGGTCACGAGCGGTCGCCGAGCCTTCGGGCGGCAATTCTCCCCAGGCCATCCGGTCTCCGACGGCCCAGGGATCCGTGCGGAAGTCGAGGAAGTCCGGACGCGGCAGCCGGGCGATCGCCTCATGGAACGCGATCCCGGCCCGGATCGCGTCGTCGGGCCGGGATGTGTCCGGGCGGCCGGAGACCAGCAAGCTCGCCTCCCAGCCGGGCGACGGATGACCGCCGGATGAATTCCGGACGGCGGATGCCCCGTTCCCGGCTATCCATTCTCCGTCGAGAGTCCGCAGCGGCCGGGCGATCCGGAACTCCGCCGACTCCGCCACCTCGGCGAGCGCCTCCGCCCGCCATCGCGTTTCCGGAGCGAACTCCACCGGTTTCAGCACGATGTCCCCGGCGCGCCAGGTCTCGCCTTTCCCGCCTTCCAGCCGAACCGGGACACCGGCACAGCCGAACGCGGCGAGCACGTCCGCGGGAGGTTGCTTGTTCAACCGTTCTACGCCCTTTCTCTCGGGTTTTCGCAGCTCCTTGCACATGTACCCAGAGCAACGCAAGGGGAGGAACGACTCCGACTGATGGTAGTAAAGCGCATTCAGGGGACCACCCACAGTGCACATGTGAGCCCTGTGTATGCTTCGCCATCGCTTGACTGGGTGGATTCTTCACCCGAATTGGTGGCCGTCGTGGTCGGGGAGATGTGGTCTCACGCGGTCCGTCGTTCGTGGTTCGGGACTGGATGGGAGAAAGCATGCACGGCAGGTCAATTCTGGTCCGGGGAGGGGCCGCGGTGGTGTCCGCGGCAGCGGCGCTCATGATCGCCGCGCCGGTCGCCCTCGCCGACGACAACGCCCCCACGGCGCGCAGCGGCGCGGCCTCGGGCACCTTGGAGCACGGCGGCACTTCTGGCTTCGACGTCAACGTCGCCGGCAAGGGCACGGTTCAGACGACGCTGTTCAACCTGAAGCTGTCCGACGGTGCCGTCTCGAAGATGTACTGCGTGCAGATCGAGGTCGGCGCGCGCTTCGGCGAGACGATGGTCGAACACGCCTGGAACGACTACCCCGACGCGAAGTCGCCGTTCCGCAAGAACAACAAGAACATCAACTGGGTGCTGCACCACAGCTACCCCTCCGAGGACGCGGCGTCGCTCGAGAAGACGCTGACCGACAAGGGCGCCAAGCTCCACGACGGTCTGTCCACGAAGGAAGCGCTGACCGCGACGCAGGCCGCGGTGTGGCACTACAGCGACGGCAAGGACCTCGACGCCGAGAACCCGCTGGCCAACGGCTCCCCGGACGAGGCGGCTGACGTCCTCGCGCTGTACAACTACCTGACCGGCGACGCCAACACCGGCGTCGAGGAGAAGAAGCCGACGCTGAGCATCACGCCGGCCAAGGCAAGCGGCGAAGCGGGCACGAAGATCGGCCCGTTCACCGTCGCGACGACCGGCAGCGTCACCGACTTCACGAGCAAGCTCCCCGAGGGCGTGAAGGTCGTCGGCGAGAACGGCGAGGAGATCAAGTCCTCGGCGATCAAGAACGGCACGAAGCTGTTCCTGGACGTCGCGAAGGACGCGAAGCCCGGCACGGCCGAACTCGCGGTGAAGGCCGCTGGTGACGTCAACACGGGTCGCCTGTTCGTGGCCAAGAACTACGCGGACAAGCCGGCGCAGTCGCTGATCGTGGCGCAGTCGCAGAAGAGCACCGTCGAAGCCGCCGCGACCGGCACCTGGACCGAAACGGGCCCGGTGACCACCGCGCCCGCGACGACCGCCCCCGCGGCCGGCGGCAACAACTCGGGCCAGACCCCGCTGGCGAACACCGGCGTGAACGCCGCCCTGCCCATCGGCATCGGCGCAGCCCTGGTGATCGCAGGCGGCGCGATGATCCTGGTGGTCCGCCGCCGTCGCAGCAACGCCTGATTTAACGCATAACCCAGCTTTAGCAACGGGCCGGTCCTCTTAGGACCGGCCCGTTTTGCGTCCCCCGCCGCCCCGTCCGAGGCACGTGAGGGCCACCTGCAGGGACTCTGATTCCCTCAGGGGTCCCCCTCACGACCCGCTCGCTCGCTCGCCCCGCGCCCTCCGAGTTGTGCCCTCCGAGATGTGCCCCAATGTGGCATTGGGTGCATCGCATGCACCGAACGCCACATTGGGTGCGTCTGACGCACCCAATGCCACATTGGGGCGCTACCCGCCCTCAACCGGCGGCCGCAAGCACAACCCCGCCAACCACCCGAACCACGCGCCGGAAACCGCGGCCAGCGCACCCAACTCGAAGTGCACCCACACCACCCCCGCACCCCAGACCGTCATCACAATCAAGCTGCGGGGTGCCCCACGCAACCCCGCCCGCGATGTGCGAAGCACGAGCAGTCAGTTCACGCAAGTAACCCCATCAGCTGTAATCTCCGGCGCACTTCCAGCGCCCCCAGCCGGAGGCTCCATAACCGCCGGAGCAGCAGCCGGATGCACCCCGGCATCATCCGAATACTTCTGCCCCAAATAAACCCGGAAATGATCCTTGTCCAGGGAACTGTCCGAAGCCACCGCAACCCCGCCAAGCTTCGTCGCAATAGCCTCAGCCTGACTGCGCTGCCCCCGCCCGTAGTAAACGGTAGAAGTCCGCCGAGTAGCGCTATTGGTCACAGATCCCCGCTGATACCCGGCAGCGGCAAGCTTGTCCGCAACCCGGTTAGCCAGCCCGTCCACGCCAGAAGAGTTCCGCACATCCACCACATACCCGGCCAGCGCCGGATCCCCAGAAGCAGAAGACGGCGGCGCGGAAGCCGAAGACGACGGCGACGAAGCACTCCCGGTCTGCTCTCGGACAAACTTCTGCACCTGCTGAGGATCCACCTGCACCGCATCCCCGTCATTGGGCGTCTTCAGCGTAATGCTGACCACCGGCACGGTGACGAAGTTGATGCTCCCAGCGCTCATCCCGTGCAACTGCTGGGCAAACCCGAGCAAATCCCAGTTGGTATCGACAACGACAGCCTTCTTGACCGCCCCAATCAACGCATCCAGCTTGCCGGGGTCGGTAAGCGTCCCAGCGGAAAGAATGGTCTTAGCCATACTGGCCATAAAGACCTGCTGCCGCTTGATCCGATCCAGGTCCCCGTTGGGCAACCCGTGCCGCTGCCGCACGAACTGCAACGCCTGCGCCCCAGCCACATTCTGCGGCCCGGCGGCAAAATTGGCCCCAGAGTAAGAATCCCGAACCGGCGCCTTGAGGCAAACCGGCACCCCGCCAACGGCCTGGCTAACGTAGTAAAACCCAGCCAGGTTAACCGCCGCGTAGTGCGTAATAGTCAACCCGGTCAACTGCTGCACGGTCTCGATCGCCGTCTTGGCCCCAGCCTGAGCCGAGTCGGTCTCCAGTTGCGCCCCGGACTCGCCCTGAGCCTTCAGCTCGTTCTTCCGGGCGGTCTGCCCATAGGTATAAGCCGAGTTGATCTTGTGCTTCCCGAACTTCCCGGCAAGCTGGACATACGAGTCGCGCGGGATGGAGATGGCGGTGGCGTTCCCGCCGCCCGCCGGGATGTGCACGACGATCATCGTGTCGGTCGTGTCGCCGCCGTCCTCGGCTCCGCCCGCGTGCAGTTGGTCGAGCACGTCCTCGGGCAGCGGGTTGCCCTCCGCGTCGGTGCGCGTGTCGAGGCCGACCATCAGGATGTTCTGCTCGTCCATCGGCGAGTTCGATCCGGAGCCGATCACATCGGACCTGGTCAGGCCGTCGGTGATCTGGTTCAGCTTCGACCACGCGAACGCGGTGCCGCCGAGGACCAGCAGCGAAACTACGGCCAGGAGCACCTGGGCGACGCGGAGCGCGCTGGAAGTCTTGCGACGCATCGGGGTTCCTCTTCCTGCCACATCCGGTGGTCGAAAGACCCACGGTAGCGGGCGTCTCACCTGGACGGGTTACCGCTTACCCCAAATTGCGGAGAGGGCGCCCGGAATGTCGGACCGAGGGTGTATCTCCGCGGGCGGCCCGGCCTCGACTCTCATTCTACAGCGATGTAGTTTTACTACAGCCATGTAGAAGCAGAAAGAGGTGCCCGATGGCCCGCGTGGTGATCGTGTCCGCCCGGATCGGAGCGGGACACGACGGTGCCGCCAGGGAGCTGGACCGGTGGTTTTCCGGCCGCGGCGCGCACGTCGTCCGCGCCGATTTCCTGGACCTGCTCCCGGGAAGGCTCGGCGAACTGCTCTGCGGCGCCTACCACCAGCAGCTGAACACCATGCCGCGCAGCTGGGACTGGCTCCTCAGCGCACTCGGCACCCCCGCGCTGGCTGGAGCCGCCCGCCGGTTCGCCGGGCTCGCCACGCCGAAGATGCGGGAGCTGCTGGGGGAGAACACCGACGTCGTCGTGTCGACCTACCCGCTCGCGACACATGCCGTCGCGAGGCTGCGGCGGTCGAACGAACTGACCGCGCCGCTGGTCGTCTACCTCACCGACCCGTCGGTGCACCGCCTGTGCGTGAGCCCGGACGCGACGCTCACCGTCGCTCCCAACGAAACCGCCGCCCGCCAGGCCCAAGCGCTCGGCGCCGGTCGCACGCTCGTCTCGCGTCCGCTAGTCGCGCCCACCTTCCGGCCCGCCGCCGGGATCACCGAACGGCTGCGGCTCCGGCTCGCCTTCGGTCTTCCGCACGACGGCCCGCTCGCGCTGGTCGTGGCCGGCTCCTGGGGCGTCGGCCAAATCGGACAGGCCGCCGACGACCTCCTCGCGACCGGCCTCGTCGAACCGGTCGTAGTGTGCGGCCGCAATGAAGCGCTGGCGGAAAGACTGCGGAAAACCGGACATCGGCACGTATTCGGCTGGGTCGACCGGATGCCCGAATTGATGCGCGCGTGCGATGTCGTGGTGCAGAACGCGGGAGGGCTGACGACGTCCGAGGCACTCGCGACCGGCCTCCCAGTGCTGACCTACCGCTGCCTGCCCGGCCACGGCCGCGCGAACGCCGCCGTGCTGCACAACGACGGCATCGTGCCGTGGGTCCATTCGCCAAGCGAACTCACCGAGGCGCTGGAGTGGTTGCTGCGCCGACCGGTCAAGGCGGCCGGATGATCCGCGGTCTCGCCGCGGCAGCCGTCGCGCACGCAGCACCAGCGGCGTTCTTCGTGCCGCAGCTGAGAACGCCCAAACTGGCCGGACGAGGCGACCCCAGCCACGTAGCACTGACCTTCGACGACGGCCCGAACCCGCAGTCCACCCCGCAGTTCCTCCGAGAGCTCGAGAAGCTGGACGTCCGCGCGACCTTCTTCGTGCTGGGCAGGGAACTGGCCGCGGCACCGGAATTAGGCCGGGAGATCGCCGCGGCCGGGCACGAGATCGCAGTGCACGGCTGGGATCACCGCTGCTTCCTGCGCCGCTCGCCGAAGGCCCTTCACGACGATCTGGCGCACACCGTCGAGCTGATCGAACTCGTCGCCAACCGGCGACCCCAGTGGCTGCGCGCGCCGTATGGAGTGTTCAGCGCAAGCGCCTTGGTCTCGGCGCGCATGCTTGGACTTCGGCCCGTTTTATGGAGTACCTGGGGATTCGACTGGACCAGTCGAGCCACTCCGCGCTCGGTCGTGCGCACCGTGTGCCGAAAGCTGACCGGCGGCGGCACGATCCTGCTGCACGACTCCGACGTCGCCGCCGCGCCGGGAGCGTGGCGGTCAGCGCTTGGCGCAGTCCCGGTGCTGGTGTCGGAATGCCGGCAGCGCGGACTCGCCGTGGGTCCCCTGCGCGAGCACACAAGCGGCGTGCTGGGCGGTCTCGAGTCCGGAGTGGAGATCGGTCGCCGCGTCGAGCGTGCTGGCGGCTGACCAGGCGCACGCGCCGAGCACGACCGCCACGGCCACTGCTGCCAGTGGGTTCCGTCGCGAACCGGACGCCGGGGCGGAAAGCAGCGCACGCACGCGTTGCGGCACCGGCCCACCGGTCGCGGCAAGCGCGAGCGACGGCTGGGACCGACTGGCCAGCGCGGCCTTCGCGACCGCCGTGGCCACCAGTTTCCGATCGCCGACCCGGTCCGCGGCCGCTTCGTCCGCCCAGCGTTCCAGCGCGAACCGGGCCGCCGAGCCGAGCGGACGCAGCACCGGGTTGACCGTGGTCGCGACCGTCACGATCGCGGCGAAAACGTGGTGTCGCAGCCGCAGATGCGCGCGTTCGTGGGCAAGCAGCGCGCGGCGTTCCTGAGGTTCCAGCGCGGCGAGCATCCCGCTGGACACCGCGATCCGGCCGCCGCCTCCGGCCACCGCGAACGCGACTGGTTCCTCGCCCGGCAGCAACACGAAGCCAGCCTCGCGGGTGTGCGTGTTCAGCTCGGCGTGCACCTGCCGGTGCCAGCGCGCGTACTGCATCGCCGCCCGCGTCAATGCGACCCCGGCGGCGACGAGCGCGACTCCGCTGACGATCGCCAGCGGCAGGTTCACCGCGTCCGCCCCGTGGAACGCGACCGCGGAGAAATCGCCCAGCTCGCCGACAAACGGCAGCTGCGCGAGGCCCGCCGCCGCGAGGACCGCGAGCGTCGCCGTGCTGCCGACGGCGAGCACCAGCGCGGAACCGGCGAGCAGCCAGCTGCCCAGCCGCGGCGACAGCCGGGGCGCGACCCAGCGCGCCACCAGCCAGGACGCCAGCGGCAGCAGCAGCGGAACGAGCAGGTCGAGGTTCACGGGTCAGCCGCCGTTCTGGCGCAGCAGGTCGCGCAGCACGGCCTCGTCCGATTCGGACAGATTCGACACGAATTTCGCCAGCACGCTGGACCGGTCCGCCTCGGCGTCGAGCACCTTGCTCATCCGGCGGGCGGCGAGCCCTGGTTCGTCGTCGGCGGCGCGGTAGGTGAACGAGCGGCCCTGCTTCTCCCTGGTCGCCACGCCTTTCTCGAACAGCCGGGACAGGATCGTGACGACGGTGGTGTAGGCCAGTCCGCCGCCGATCCGTTCCTGCACGCCCGCGGCCGACATCGGCTCGTCGGATTCCCACAGCACCGCGAGCACCTCGGCCTCCAGCTCGCCGGGAGCCCGCCGGGCGCTCTCGCCCCGTCCGTTGCGCATGAGCCAAATTCTACCGGTTTGTCGAAGCAACCCGGCTCGCTACTACGTTCATGTAGAATTTCGACAGTTGTGTAGTAGTTGGAGGTGGGCATGCTCGACCCGAAGTGGCTGCTGGCCGCGTTCGGCCCGCTCGGCGTCTTCGCGGTGATGTTCGCCGAGACCGGCCTGCTCGTGGGCTTCTTCCTGCCGGGCGACTCGCTGTTGTTCACCGCAGGGGTGCTGGCGGCCTCGTCGAAGCTGCACCTGCCCCTCGCCGCTGTCATAGTCGCCGCGGCCGCCGGAGCACTGCTCGGCGCGCAGGTCGGATACCTCCTCGGCCGGCGTGGCGGCGGCGCGCTGCTCGTCCGCGTGCGGAGCAAGCACCTGCACGAGGGCGTCGCGCGCGGATCGGCGCTGCTCACCCGATACGGGCTGGGCAAGGCGGTGGTGCTGGCGCGGTTCATCCCGGTGGTCCGGACGGTGCTGAACCCGCTCGTCGGCATCGCCGGGATGCCCGCCGCGAAGTTCGCGATGTGGCAGGTGCTCGGCGGTCTGCTGTGGACGGTCGGGGTGACGCTCGCCGGGTACGGGCTGGGTGCGTCGGTGCCCAGCATCGACACGTACCTGCTGCCGATCATCGCCGTGGTGGTGCTGCTTTCGCTGAGCCCGCTGCTGGTCGAACTGGTCCGCGCACGAAGGAGCGCCACGCGATGATCGACGCTGGCTTATACCGCGAAGTCACGGATTTCGCCTGGTCACAGCACTGGCTGGCTGGAATCGCAACGACGTTCAGCGAGTACGGGGTGTTCCTGGTGGCACCGGTGATCCTCGCGCTGCTCTGGCGCGCGCGGACCAGGGGGCCGGCGGCGCTCGCGGCCGCGGCGTGGGTGCCGATCGCGATCGCGGTGGCGCTCGCCGTGGACACAGTGCTGAAATCGGTGTTCGCCGAGGTCCGGCCGTGCCGGGTGGTTCCGGGCGTGCACACGCTGCTGCCGTGCGATCCGCCGGCCGACTACGCGTTTCCCAGCAACCACACGGTCGTCGTCGCCGCGTTCGCGGTGGCGTTGTTGCTGGTCAACCGCAAGTGGGGACTCTGGGCGCTCGTTTTCGCGGTGCTGATGGGAATTTCGCGGGTGTACGTCGGGGCGCATTACCCGCACGACGTGCTCGCGGGGTTCGTGGTCGGCGCCGGGGTCGGTGCGCTCGGGCTCGTGGTCCGCGAACCGCTCGCGAAGGCGGCGGTTCGGCTGATTCCAGCCGTATCCGGGAGGAAAGCATGACTGAAGACCGACCCGTCCGCTGCTCCGACGCCGAACGCGAGCAGACGACGAAAGCCCTGAACAACGCGGCGGGCGAGGGGCGATTGAGCCTGGCCGAGGTCGAAGAACGGGTCACCACCGTCTATGCGGCGCGATACCGGCACGAACTCGACGAGGTGGTCGCGGATCTGCCTGCGCCTGCGGCGCGGCCCCGTTGGCAGCCGCTGCTTCTGCTGGCCGGAAACCAGCTGGTCACGGAATTCGGAGCCGCACCGCCGCGGCGGAAGCTGGCAGTCGGAATTCTGCTGATGTTCGCGGTGGCGACGATGGTTTTTCTTGCCGCGCACGGTTTCGCCGACGAGGGACAGCACTTCGGGCACCACTAGAATGACGCCGTGCAGACAAGAGCGGCTTTGGTCACCGGGAGTTCGCGCGGGATCGGCAGGGCCATCGCGGAACGGCTCGGCGCGGACGGGCTTTCCGTCGCGGTCAACTACCGCTCCGATCAGGACTCGGCCGAGGCCGTCGTCGCCAAGATCCGCGCGGACGGCGGGCAGGCGATCGCCCTGCGCGCGGACGTCACCGACGACGCCGAGCTGCGCGGCCTTTTCGACCGCACGGAACAGGAACTCGGCGGTCTCGACGTGGTCGTCGCGAACGTGGGGATCGCCCGGTTCGTGCCGCTCGCCGAAGCCACCGACGAGGTCTACGACCTGATCTTCACCACCAACTTGAGACCCACCTTCGTCGCCTTGCGCGAGGCCGCCCGGCGAGTACGCGACGGCGGCCGGATCGTCGTGGTGTCGAGCGGAGTGGTTGCGACGGCCCGGCCCGGCACCGGAATCTACGGCGCCGCGAAGGCCGCCGGAGACCAGTTCGTGCGTGTGCTGGCGAAGGAACTCGGCCCGCGCGGAGTGACGGTGAACAGCGTCCTCCCGGGCGCGGTCCGCACCGAGGCACTCCTCGCGGACGGGCCGCCGGGTGTGGTCGAGTACAGCGCGAAGCAGACGCCGCTCGGCCGGATCGCCGAACCCGGCGACATCGCGGACATCGTGGGGTTCCTGGCGTCGGACCAGGCCCGCTGGGTCACTGGTCAGACGGTGCACGCGGGCGGCGGGCAGTTCTAAGCTCGCTCGGCCAGCAATTGCGCCCTGACGTCGGTCTTCAGCACCTTTCCGACCTTCGACCGCGGCAGATCCGGCCAGAGCAGGACCTCCTTCGGCGTCTTCACGCTGCCGAGCAGGTCCTTCACCGTGGCCCGCAGTTCGTCCGGAGCCGCGGACCGTCCGTTGTGGAGCTGGACGACCGCGGTCACCTGCTCGCCCCACTTCTCGTGCGGCAAGCCGACCACCGCGCAGTCCTGCACCGCGGGATGCGTCATCAGCGCCTGCTCCACCTCGGCCGAGTAGACGTTGAACCCGCCGGTGATGATCATGTCTTTCGCCCGGTCCACGACGTACAGGAAGTTCTCCTCGTCGAGGTAGCCGATGTCGCCGGTGTGGTGCCAGCCGTGCCTGCTGACGTCCGCGGTGGCCTCGGGATTGCGGTAGTAGCCCGGCATCACCAGCGGCCCGCGCACGACGATCTCGCCGCGTTCGCCGCGCGGCAGCAGGGTTCCGTCTTCGGCCATGATCGCCACCTGCGTCAGCGGCGTCGGACGGCCCGCGGAGGTGAAGCGTTCGCGCGCCAGGGAACCGTCCGGATGGAAATGGTCGGCCGGGGCCAGCGTGGAAATCATCATCGGTGCCTCGCTCTGCCCGAACAGCTGCCCGAGCACCGGACCGATCCGGGCGATCGCCTCCTCCAGCCGGGCAGCGGACATCGGCGCGGCCCCGTACCACAGGCATTCCAGCGAGCTGAAGTCTGTTGTGGACAGTCCAGGATGGTCCAGCAGCAGGTAAATCAGCGTCGGCGGCAAGAAAGTGTGCGTGATCCGGTGCCGTTCGATCAGTTCGAGGAACCGGCCGAGCTCCGGCGACGGCATCACCACGATTTCGCCGCCCAGCGCCAGGACCGGGAAGCACAGCACCCCGGCGGCGTGCGTGAGCGGGGCCAGCGCGAGGTAGCGCGGACGCGGCTGGAACGGGTAGCTCATCAACGTCAGCGCCGACATGGTTTCGACGTTGTGCCCGGTCAGCACCACGCCCTTCGGCCGTCCGGTGGTGCCGCCGGTGCCGACGAGCATCGCCGTGTCGTCCGGCGGATCCGCTTGCCAGGGCGAATCGGCAAGCCCGTCGAGCCATTCGGCCAGCGGGATCGCGCCGTCGAACGAGCCGTCGAGGCACACCACGGTGGCGAGCTTCGGCAGCTGTCCGGCGATGCGGGAGACGAGCGGTGCGAACGACTCCTGCACGAGCAGGCACGTGCAGTCGAACAGGTCGAGCAACTCCCGGTTCTCCGCCGCTTCGTTGCGCGGGTTGACCGGGCACCAGACCGCCCCTGCCCGGCTGATGCCGAAGACGCACCCGAACGACACCGGGTCGTTGGCGGAGAGGATCGCCACCTTGTCGCCCGGTCGCACGCCGGAACGCGCGAGCGCACGGGCGACCCGCCAGGACAGCTGCTGGACCTCGCCGTAGCTGAGCGAACCGCCGTCCGTGGTGAGGCACGGAGCCGACGGACCCAGCGAGGCGCCCTTGTCGAGGTAATCGGTCAGTCGCACCGCTCGTCTCCCCGTCTCAGGACTGCACCGTCAGAACCGGATTCGAGACCAGCCCGAACGACCGCAGCACGCCGAGCAGTTCGCGGTGCCCGAACGCCTGGCACGCCGACGCGAACCCGGCCCGCCGCGGCGGCTGTTGCAGCAGCGAGTACGCCGCGTACGCCTGCATCAGCCCAGTCTGCTTGTAATTGCAGGTCCCGTGGATCACGCAATGCGCGCGGCCGAGCGGGCCGGACGCGTGCACCGAGTCCAGCGACGTGTTGATCCGCTGGTTTTCCCTTGGCGGCATTTCGTCCCGGACCGCGGCCGCCTGCTCGTGCAGCACCTTGAGTTTTTCTTCCAGCGGCAGATCTTTCACCTGCTCCAGCACGGCCGCGACGATCTGCGGCACGCCCTGCATCAGCGCCCGGTCGAACACGCCGCCGACCGCCTTCACGTTGGCCACGCGCGGATCGTTCTTGAACCACACCGGATGCGACGTACCGCCCCACGGCAGCGCGAGCCCGATCTCGTGGTGCCCCGGCACGGCGACGTCTTGCAGTCCGCCGTCGGCAGGCCATGGCGCGTATTCGTTCTGCTCAAGGTAATACGCGGCGGACAGCGCGGCGTTCACCAGGATGGTCTGCGTGGAAGCGACTGTGGGGTAACCCTTCCAGAACACCAGGATGTCCAAAGTGTCCAGTCCGGGCGTCTCAAGGCAGAGGTTGGCGGCGATCTCGCCGGTGGTGTACATCTGCGCGATGCCGGGGGAGAGCAGCAGGCCCTTGGCGGCCATGTCCGCGCCGTAGCGTTCTTCGGCGGAGATCAGCCAATCCTGCTCACCGGTGGTGTCGAGGTAGTGCGTTCCGGATTCGAGACAAGCCTGGACGACCTCGTGACCGTATTCGCTGAACGGGCCGACGGTGTTGCACACGACCGACGCGTCCCGGAAAAGCTCGGTGAGCGGACCGGTTTCGTGGGAGACCTCGACGACCTCGTGGTCCACCGTGTCGAGGCCGGGAATGTGGTCGAGCGCGGCCTGCACCCGGGCCTTGTCCCGGCCGGCCGCGGTGAATGCCACGTTGTACTCGCGGAGGTATTCGCAGATCAGGCGGCCGGTGTAGCCGGACGCGCCGTAAACGACGACGGGCTTGGTCACGACTGGTTTTCCTTTCTTGAAGTGCCGGAGCGCTGGAGGGGATTCACATGCCCATGCCGCCGTCGACCGGGAGGCCGGCGCCGGTGATGAAGCGGGCGGCGTCGGAGGCGAGGAACACCACGGCGTCGGCCATGTCCGCGACCTCGCCGAGCCGTCCGGCCGGGGTCTGCGCGACCACCGCGCCGATCGCGTCCTCGATGCTCGGGAACAGGCCGACGTCGACCACGTCGGCCGCGAGCTGGTTGCCCATCTGCGTCGGAACCAGGCCCGGGTACACGCAGTTGACCCGCACGCCGTAGCCGAGCTTCCCGGCCTCCATCGCCGCGACACGGGTGAGCCGGTCCACCGCCGACTTCGTCGCCGAATAGCCCGCGATGCCGGGGAAAGCGATGGTCGCGGCCACCGAGGCGATGTTCACGACCGCGCCGCCGCGTCCGGCGACGCCGCCAGGACGCATGGCGCGGAACGCGTGCTTCACGCCGAGCGAGGTGCCGAGCACGTTGACCTCGAGCATCTTGCGCACGTCGGCCGGGTCGAGGTCGGCGACGAGACCGGTGATCTCCACGCCCGCGTTGTTCACGACGATGTCGAGCCCGCCGTGCTCGCCGACCACGGCCTCGACCGCCCGCGCCCAGTTGTCGTCGTCGGTCACGTCCAGCCGGACGAATCCGCTGCTGGCCCCGCTCTGCTTGATCGCGTCGGCGGTCTGACGGCCGAGGTCCTCCTGGACGTCGGCGATGACCACGGCCGCGCCTGCCTTCGCGAGCGCCTCGGCCATGCCCTGGCCCAGGCCCTGTGCGCCGCCGGTGACCAGCGCGGTGCGCCCGGTCAGGTCGTACGAACCCATCGACATCTCCTCCTTGAGACGTGCCGCGAGTGCGGTGTAGGTCACACCGTAGCCAACTTTGGACAGTCGTCAAGATTTTCTTGGACACTCGTCAAGAATCGGTGGCGCGCTAGACTGCCGGGTGTGACACAGGCGAAGGAGCGCATCTCCCGCCGCGCCGTGGACAAGTTCGCCCAGCGCCGCGAGCAGCTGGCCGAGTCCGCGCTGCAGGCGCTGGCCGAGCTGGGCTATGCCCGCACGAGCCTGCGCGAAATCGCCCAGAAATCCGACTTCTCGCACGGCGTCCTGCACTACTACTTCGCGGACAAGGTCGAGCTGCTCACCTACGCGGTTCGCAAGTTCGAAGAGGTCTGCGTGACTCGCTACGACGACGTGGTGGCGGAGGCGGGCTCGGCCGAGGAGCTGAAACACGGCTTCGGCGCGGCGATGGCCGGCACGCTGCGGACCGACGCGGCAATGCACCGCCTCTGGTACGACCTGCGCAACCAGAGCCTGTTCGAGGAGTCCTTCCGCGGCGATGTGCTCGACATCGACGAACAGCGTCAGGACATGGTGTGGCGCGTCGTGCGGCGCTACGCCGAGTTCACCGGCCGGCCGGCCCAGGTGTCGCCGGAGGTCGCGTACGCCGCCTTCGACGGCTTGTTCCAGCGGGCTCTGCTGCAGCAACTCGCCGGTCAGGACGCCGCCGCGGACGGATTGGAAGCCGATGTCGCGGCGCTGCTCACGCACTTCGTCTGACGGTTACCCCGCCGGTTACCCCGCCCGAGTGGTGATGCCGGGTGCACTCGCCCGTCCGTGGTTAGGATGCGGTCGGACGGTCACCGGGCGAGAAGGGGTGCGCGAGCGTGCAAGCGGGGGACCTTGAACCGCCTGAGCCGCAGGCCGTTTCGGCGCCGTTGACCAGGGCGGCGATCTTCCTGATGGTCCAGGTCGACGCCGGTGCCGAACAGACCGCGAAGGACCTCCTCGCCGACCTCGCCGGGTTGCAGCGCGCGGTCGGTTTCCGCGACGCCGGGGTCGGGCTGACCTGTGTCGCCGGGATCTCGTCGGCGGCATGGGACCGGATCTACGGCGGTCCGCGGCCCGCGGAACTGCACGAGCTGCCGGTTTTCTCCGGCGAGAAGCACACGAGCGTCGTCACCGCCGGGGCCGACCTGCTGTTCCACCTCCGTGCCGAGCGGCTCGACCTCTGCTTCGAGCTGGAATCGCTGATCATGGACCGGCTGCGCGGTTCGGTGAAGGTACTCGACGAGGTGCAGGGCTTCCGGTACTTCGATGCGCGCGACGTGCTCGGCTTCGTCGACGGCACGGAGAATCCGACCGGCAACGGGGTCCACCAGGCGGTGCTGGTGGACGACGACGAACCCTTCAACCGGGGCAGCTACGTGGTCGTGCAGAAGTACCTGCACGACATGGCGGCGTGGAACGCGCTCACCACCGAACAGCAGGAGCTGGTGATCGGACGGCGCAAACTGTCCGATGTGGAGATGCCGGACGAGGAAAAGCCCGCCGACGCGCACATCGCGCTCAACGTGATCACCGACGACGAGGGCAACGAACTCGACATCCTGCGCGACAACATGCCCTTCGGCCGTCCAGGGCACGACGAGTTCGGCACCTATTTCATCGGCTACACCAAATCTCCGGCGGTGATCGAGAAAATGCTGGAGAACATGTTCGTCGGGTCGCCGCCGGGCACCTACGACCGGATTCTCGACTTCTCCACGCCGCACACCGGCGCACTGTTCTACGTGCCGACCGCGGACTTCCTCGAAGATCCGCCGGACGCCCCGCCCGAGCCGGAACCGCCGGCTGCCGCGACGCCCGCCGGGACGTCGCTGGGCATCGGAAGCCTGCGAAGGAGCATTCGGTCATGAACAACCTGCATCGCGAACTCGCCCCGATCTCCGCCGCCGCGTGGGCGGATCTGGAAGAGGAAGCGAAGCGCACCTTCGCCGAGTTCGCCGCGGCGCGCCGGGTGGTCGACGTCGTCGTCACCGGCGACCCGACACTCGCCGCGGTTGGCACCGGGCGCCGCGAGCGCGTCGGCGGCAAGTTCGACGGCGTCGCGACGAGCCTGCGCACGGCGCAGCGAGTCGTGGAACTGCGGGTGCCGTTCACGGTGTCGCGCGAGGAAGTCGATTCGGTCGAGTGGGGCGCGAAGGACGCGGACTGGCAGCCGGTGAAGGATGCCGCGCAGCAGATCGCGTACGCCGAGGACCGGATCGTGCTCGACGGTTTCGCCGAGGCGGGCATCACCGGGATTCGTCCGGCCTCGTCGCTGTCGCCGATCGCGCTTCCGCCGGAGGCTCCGGGCTACCCGAAGGCGATCGGAGACGCGATCGCCGAACTGCGTGACGCGGGCGTCGCCGGCCCGTACACCGTCCTGCTCAGCGACGACGAGTTCACCGCCGCGTACGAGGCGGCCAACCACGGTTATCCGGTGCTGGAACACCTGAAGCAGATCGTGGACGGCGAACTCATCCGCACGCCCGCGATCAACGGCGCCTGCGTCCTGTCTACCCGCGGCGGCGACTACGAGCTCCACTTCGGACAGGATCTGTCCATCGGATACTCCAGCCACGACGCGTCCACTGTGGAGCTGTACTTCTACGAGACGTTGACCTTCCTGGTCAACACCGCCGAAGCGGGGATCGGGCTGACCGCCTGAGGCGTTACCTGAGCATGCGGTCTTGTTACGCGGCGCGGACATTCGCCGGACCTTCCGGGGATACCCGCTCGCGATAGTTGCGGCGTGCTGCGGAACAAGATCCTGCTCATGCTGCCCGCGTTCCTCGTCGCCGGGTGCTCCGGCCTCCCGGTGCTCGACGGCGATCCCGACCACGACCCGGCTCAAGGCGGCGCCCCGGAAGGCGTCACGCTCACGCCCTTCGACACGAGCTACCCCGCCGTCGGGAATCTCGATCCGGCATTGCGAAAAGCGTTGCAGGAGGCGGCGACCGACGCCCGTCAGCGCAAAGTGGACATTCACATCGCGTCAGGTTGGCGGACGAAGGAGTACCAGCAGAAGCTGCTCGACGGCGGCATCGAAAAGTACGGCAGCCTGGAAGAGGCGCGGAAGTTCGTGAACACGCCGGAAAAATCGACGCACGTGTCCGGCAAGGCCGTCGACGTCGCCCCCACCCGAGCCGCCGACTGGCTCATCCAGCACGGCGAGAAATACGGCCTGTGCCAGGTGTACGCGAACGAGATGTGGCACTTCGAACTGCTGACCGCCCCCGGCGGTACGTGCCCGCCTGCCCGCACGGACGCGGCCGGTTAGCCGTCCGCGCGGGCAGGTCCGGGGTCACGGGGCCCAGTAGTTGCCGGACATCACCAGGTAGACGAGCAGCTTGATGGTCTCGCCGTAGTAGGTGTCGTCGTATGGGTTGCTTCCCAGGTACTTCCACAGCGAATCGGTCCACGCCTGATCGCCCGCGACCATCGCCGCGACCCCGACCGGGTTGGCCGCGACCTCGGACTGATCGCTGGTCTTGGTCGGCGTCCCGTCCAGTTTGGTGTGCGGATAGATCTTGGCCGGGTTGCCGCCGGAGTGGCTCTTGTAGCTGGCCGATTCCTTCTTGGCGACCTCGGTCGCGACCTTGCCGCCGTACAGCAGCGCGTCGGTGCCCATATGCCAAGGCACGCGAACTGAGTTGTAGCCGACGATGTTGTCCGGCTGGTTCTCCAGGTGATCCGCGGGCGCCGGCTTCGGGCTGTTGGTGTTCGCCCCGACCACGAAGTCGGACAGCAGATTCGCGTCCGGCGAGTACTTGGCGGTGAACTGAGTGATCAGCTGCTCGGTCCGGGTGACGACCTTGTTCCAGTCGTGCGCGGTGTCGTACTTCGCGAAGGCGCGCAGGTGGTCAAGCATGAAGTCGGACGGCCGGGTGTCGTCGTTGCCCGCGTCGTCGGCGATCTTGAGATGCCCGTCGGACGCGACGTCGTACTTGTAGATCTTGGCAAGCCAGTCCTTGGCGGCGGCGCTGTAGCCGCCCCACTGCTTGTCCGCGAGAATCAGCCCGTAGCCGACGTCGAGGTCGCCGTCGGTGGCCGAGTCAGGCGTGCCGTCGTCGGCGTACTTGCAGGTCTTGCCGTCGATCACCCACTGGAAGAGCCCCTTGCTGTCCCGGTGGTCCTGGACGAACTTCCACATCCCGTCGAAAATCGTCTTGGCCTGGTCGTCGTAGCCCGCCATCAACGGGACGATGTTCATCCCGTATCCCTGAGCCTCGGAGACCGTGCCCTTGTTGGGCGCGTCGTCGGTCGCCCAGACGAGGTAACCGCCGCAAGCCTGGCGGAGGTAGGTCTTCTTCCAGGAGTCGTACTGCTTCTTGACCGCTGCGTCCTGCTCGGCCTGACTGACCGAGGGCCGGACGCCGGTCTGATAGGTGACGTGCGCGGGAAACGGCCGCGCAGCAGAAGCCGCGGCAGCGGGCCCAGCACCGGCCAGCGCAGCGGTAAGCGAAACGGAAGCGGCGGCGAACAACGCCACCTTCCGGGAAGCGGGCATTTTCGGGGTCTCCTTGTTAGTAAACTTTCCTAACTAGGCGGCGTGAGAAAAGCCTGCTGTACCGGGTGTTTGGTGTCAAGATGTCCGCCCTGCGAACTCCGAGGTGAACCGGTTCCGAAGCGTTCCGTGAGGGCCCCTCAAGGACTCTGCGTCCCTCGGGGTTCCCCTCGCGGCACTCGCCCGTTCCGTGAGGGGCCCTGCACGGACGTGGATTCCCTCAAGGTCTCCCTTCACGGCCCCTGCCTCACCACGGTCGCCGGGATGTGCCCCAATGTGGCGTTCGGTGCATGCGACGCACCCAATGTGGCGTTCGGTGCGTCTGGCGCACCCAATGCCACATTGGGGCGCTACTCGTCCCCACCGGGCAGCGGCCGCAAGCCCCGACCCGGCCGAGCATCCAAGCCGCGTGCCCACCGCGAACCCGCAGCCTGCGCACCAAATCTCCGCCCGCCAAACCGCAGCCTGTGCACCAACCCCGCCTCCTGCCTGAGCACCAAACCCCCGCCCGCCAAAGCCGCGGTCAGCGCACCCACCCATCGAGGCACCCAGCCCTCCCCCAACCCCGATACGAAGCCGCCCTGCGGTTCGGGGGTGCTTGTCAAGGCATCTTTCCCGCCTTGACAAGCACCCCCCGAACCGTCAGCACAATCAAACTTCGGGGTGGCCCACCGCAACTCTCGCCGGCGATGTGCGAAGCACGAGCCGTCCAAAACGCCCCTTCGGTCCCAGCCCCGCCGGCGCTCCCATGGGATCATCACCCCCGGCCACACCTCCACCACCAGGGAGCCAGCATGACCACCGGCCGTCCGGCCCAAGCCGAACTCAACAGCGGCATCCTCCCCGGCAACGTCCGTGCCGACGACTGGATCATGCTCGCACTGGCGGTCGTCTCCACCGGCATGCTGGCCTGGCTCCTCATCAGCCCGCCGGCACCAGAAATCAGCCACTGGTTCTTCATCGCGGACTGCGTCATCTGCGGCATCTTCTTCCTGGAACTCCTCCACCGCTGGCGCAAACAAGCCTGGCGTGCCGCGTTCCTGGCCCGCACCTGGTACGAAATCTTCGCGATGATCCCTGTCGCGCATCCGGCCTTCACCGCGAACCACCACGTGCTCGGCGTAATTCTCCTGATCATCCGCCTGGGCAGGGCCGCCGACCGTGCCGTGGGGGAGCAGTTCACCTACCGCCTGGTGGACAAACTCTCCGAACCCATAGTCCGCGCCATCAAAAAGCCGGTGACCATCGCCGTCCTCGACGAAGTGGTCAAGGTCCTCGAAACCGGGAACTACCCGGAGAACCTCGCCAAATCCCTCAGCGAAAACAAGACCGAACTGCGCGCCATCATCACCGAAAAGATCTCCGAAGACCCGCAGCTCGGCAAACTGCGCAGGCTGCCGTTCCACGACGAGATCGTCCGCGCCACCGTCGACACCTCCTTCCGGGTCCTGCTGGAAGTCCTTCTGGATCCGCGCATCGACGACTTCTTCTCCTCCGTCGTGCGGGACAACCGCGAGCAGATCCGCCGCGCGGTCGCGCTCGGACTGGCCGATGTGGACGACTCCCCGGACGAGCAGCTCCTGCGCACCCGTACCCAGCGCACCGCCGCGCACGAGTACGACGCTCACCATCCGCGGCGTTGATCATCCATTGTGGACATATCTACGGTATGCCGTCGGGTGCGCACTCTCCGTTGCGGCACAGGAGATTCACCGCTGACGCCGGGCGGTGAACGCGTCAACCGCTGAAAGAGTGCACTGTGGTCGCGCGGTGCGCGCACCGGCGGCTGGAGTAGGGTGAGATCTCTCGTTCCGTTGCTGCACAAGGGTTGTGTTGGCGCGAGTACGGGGCGTTCCCGCCGGGTCCGAGGCAGACTGGAGCCGGCGGGGAGGTTGAGCGCGGTTTGGAGTCGTGGACGTGATTGATAGCGGGCAGCAGGTACGCAGGTGTCGCCGGCGGGACTGTGCGGAGGATTCCTTGTGGCGCGGATTGTGTTCCGTGCACTGGAACCGCTGGCAGAGCGGCGCGGACGCACTCGAGCTTCCGGACGACGACGTTCCCCCGCCGCCCGCCCAGGTCTGGTGGCCGCCGGAGCGTTCGCACGCGCCGCTGAGCAGCAGGATGCCGGGCTCGTAGCGGCTCTCGGCACGCGTCGGACACGGTCGGCGCGCGCCTGGTTACCGCACGCCACCGGAGAAGTCTTGTGCCCGGACCCGTGCGGGTCCGGGCACAATCTCGGCTTACCCGCGCGAACGCGGGATGCGCGGCTCTTCCGGTGCGGAGAGCATCCGCACCAACCGGGCCCGCGCCACTCGGTAGAGCAGGTCGCCGTGCTCGTCCGGGACGACCCTGCCGTCGAGGTCCCGTCCGGCCGCCCGCACCACCACCTTGACCGCCTCGGCGGGCACCCGGCCCGCGAATTCCCCGGTCAGCCACGTGGTGACCTCGTCGGTCACCCGGCTCCGCACCGTCATCGGACACTCCAGTCTCCGCTCGCGGGGCCGTTCGGGGCGGCCCCGGCACTGGTCCGACGGCCGCGTCCGGACCTCGTGACGCGAAACCGGAAGAGAAAGTCATTCCCGGCGGTGCGGATAAACCCGGGAGTAGGTCACCTCAGCGCATTGCGCGCGATCACCTCCGCGTACCACCGTGCGCTGCGCTTCGGCGTGCGCTGCTGAGTGCGGTAATCGACGTGCACCAAACCGAAGCGCTTCGCGTACCCTTCGGCCCATTCGAAATTGTCCAGCAGCGACCAGTAGAAGTACCCCCGGAGATCAACTCCGTGAGCCAGCGCGTCGTGTGCGGCCCGCAGATGCGCGTCGAGGAAGGCGATGCGGTCGTCGTCGGAAACCTCGCCGTCGCGCAGGAGGTCCGGATACGCCGCGCCGTTCTCCGTGACGTACAACGGCACCGGCGGATAGTCCCGATGCACTTGCAGCAGCGATTCGGTCAGCCCGCCGGGGCGCACCTCCCAGCCGGAATCCGTACGCGGCGCGGCCGGGTCCGGGACGAAGTGCACGTGGTCGGCTCCGGGCCATTCCCGGCCCGCCGGCGTGCTTCCCGGCCGCGCCGAACCGGCCACCCGGTAGCCGCGGTAGTAGTTCACGCCCAGCCAGTCGATCGGCTTGCCGAGCACCGCCTCGTCGCCGTCGCGCACCACGGCGTCGAAGCCGAACCGGGCCAGGTCCTCGCGCAGGTCAGCGGGGTAACCGCCGCGCAGCAGCGGGTCGAGGAACAACCGGTTCTGCAGCCCGTCGATCCGGCGGACGGCGTCGGCGTCCGCCGGGGAATCCGCGACGACCGGGTACAGGTTCAGCGTGATCCCGGACGGGCTGCTGGTGTGCTGCCGGAGCACGTCCATCGCCAGTCCGTGTCCCAGCAGCAGGTGATGCGCCGCCGCCACAGCGCCTTCCGGCGACGTCCGGCCGGGCGCGTGGACGCCTGAACCGTAGCCGAGCATCGCCGCGCACCACGGTTCGTTCAGCGTCGACCAACTCGCCACGCGGTCACCGAGCCGGGCCGCGACGGTCTCGGCGTATTCGGCGAACCGGTACGCGGTGTCGCGCGCGGTCCAGCCGCCGCGATCCTCCAGCGACTGCGGAAGATCCCAGTGATACAGCGTCGCCCACGGCTGGATGCCCGCGGCCAGCAGCCGGTCCACGAGCCGGTCGTAGAAGTCCATTCCGCGCGGCTCCGGTTTGCCGTGCGGAAGGATTCGGGGCCAGGAAAGGGAAAACCGGTACGCGGTGAGTCCGAGCGAGCGCATCAACGCCACGTCGTCGGCGTAGCGGCGGTAGTGGTCGGCCGCCGGGTCGCCGGTGTCGCCGCGGGCCACCGCGCCCGGACGCGCGGCGAAGGTATCCCAGACGGACGCCTCGCGTCCGTCCACTGTGGTCGATCCTTCGACCTGGAAGGCCGCCGTGGCGGCGCCCCAGACGAACGCGTCCGGGAACGCGAGCACGTCGGGGATCGGCTGTGCGGACATGGTCACCCTTTCACGGCGCCTTGCATGATCCCGGCCACGATCTGGCGGCCGAGCAGGAGGAAGACGATGAGGATCGGAATCGTGGCCAGCGTGGTGCCCGCGAGCACCAGCGAATAGTCGACGTAATAGCCGCTCTGCAGTTTCTCCAGCGCCACCTGCACGGTCGGATTGCCCGCGTCGAGCACCACCAGCGGCCACAGGAAATCGTTCCAGGACGTCATGAACGTGAACATCGCGAGGATCGCCGCGGCCGGGCGGACGGCGGGCAGGCACACGTTCCAGAAGACCCGGATCATGCTGCAGCCGTCCACGCGCGCGGCTTCGATCAGCTCGTACGGCAACGCGTCCACTGTGTACTGCCGCATCCAGAACACGCCGAAGGCGGTGACCAGGTTCGGCACGATCACCGACTGCAGCCCGCCCGCCCAGCCGAGCTTCGACATCGCGATGAACAACGGGATGATGCCGAGTTGGGTCGGCACCGCGAGGGTCACCACGATGAACACGAACAAGCCGTTGCGGCCGCGGAAGCGCAGTTTGGCGAAGGCGAATCCGGCCAGCGACGAGAACAGCACCGTGGTGAGCGTGACCGTGCCGGACACAATGACGCTGTTCGCCAGCGCCCGCCAGAACGGAACGGTGTCGAATACCCGCGCCGCGTTGGCGAAGAAGTTGCCGCCCGGCAGCAGTGGCGGTATCCGTTCGGTGAGCATTCCGTTGTCGCGGCTGGCCACGAGAAACGACCAGTAGAACGGGAACAGCGAGCCGAGCACGAACACGATCAGCACGCCGTACGTCGCCTTGCCCGGTTTGCCGAGCCGGACCGCGCGCGCCCGCAAGCTTGCTTGCATGCTCATGTGCGCCTCCCCGCGAGCCGCCCGGTGACGAAGTAGTTGATCAGCGCGATCACGACGATGATCAGGAAAAGCACCCACGCGATCGCGGACGCGTAGCCGAGATTGAAATTCTCGAAAGCGGTCTGGTACAGATACAGCGTCACGGTCTGGAACTGATGGGTGGAACCGCCGTTGTTCGACCCGGGCATCGCGTCGAACAGCTTGGGCTCGGTGAAGATCTGCAGCCCGCCGATCGTCGAGGTGATGGTGACGAAGATCAGCGTGGGCCTGAGCAGCGGCAACGTCACGTGAGTGAAACGGCGCACGGTTCCTGCCCCGTCGATCAGTGCGGCCTCGTGCAGTTCCTTCGGAATCGCTTGCATGGCAGCGAGAACGATCAGCGCGTTGTAGCCGGTCCATCGCCAGTTCACCATGATCGCGATCGCGACGTGGCTGGCGAACCGGTTGGCCTGCCAGTCCACAGGGGACAGTCCGAGCGTCTGGAGCACGCCGTTGACGAGCCCGTACCGCGGCCCGAACAGGTTGGCGAAGATGATGCCGAGTGCCACCAGGCTCGCCGCGTAGGGCAGCAGAATGCCGACCCGCCACCCGGTCGCGCCGCGCAACCGCAGCGTGAGCACCGCGGCGAGCAGGACCGCGATGATCAGCTGAGGCACGCTGGACAACAGGAAGATGCTGACCGTGTTTTCCAGCGCGTGCCAGAACTGCGTGTCCGCGAACAGTTCCGTGAAGTTGTCCAGTCCGATGAAGTCCGGGTCGTCGTCGCCGGCTTTCCAGGAAAACAGCGATACATACGCGGTGTACAGCAACGGGAACATGCCCACGATGGCGAATACGATGAAGAACGGTGCCACGTACAGATAGGGCGAGATTTTGACGTCCCAGCGCGCCATCCGGTCCCGCAGGCCGGGCCGCGCCGCGGCGGGTCGCCGCGGCGTGGCCCGGCTTTCCGGAGCGGTCTTGTCGGTGACAGTCATCGTCAGCGGGTGAGTTTCTTCGCGCCGTCGACCAGCCGCTGCCAGCCGTCCGCGGCCGAAGCTCCCTGTTCCACCGACTGCAGCGCCGGGCTGGCCACGTTTTCCTGGATCTGACCGTCGTTCGGGCCCTTGTACTGCGGTTTCGCCACCTTCTTCGCCTGCTCGGCGAACAGTTCGCCGATCTTCGCGCCGCCGAAGTACGCGTCGGTCGCGTTGAGCAGCTGCGGGCTTTCCAGCGCCTTCGCCTGGCTCGGGAAGTTGCCCTTGGCCTCGAACGCCTTGATCTGCTGCTCCGGTGCGGTGAGCCAGGCGGCCAGTTCAGCGGCCTCCCGCGGGTGCTTGCTCTGCTTCGGCACCGTCAGATACGAACCGCCCCAGTTGCCGCCTCCGCCGGGAAACGCCGCGGTGACCGCCCATTTGCCCGCGTTGTCCGGCCCGGCCTGCTCCTTGATCACGCCGAGCATCCACGCCGGACAGGCCTTCGTGGCGAACGCGCTCTGCTTGAAACCGGAATTCCATTCGTTGCTGAACGCGGTGAGCTTCGCCGATTCGCCTTTCGCGACCGCGTCGGTCACCTTCGCCCAGGCGTCCTTGATGCCCTGGTTGTTCTCCACGGTGAGCTTGTCGTTGGTGTCGAGGTAGCCGACCGGCAGCTGGTTGACCATGGAGTTGAAGTTCTGCGCCGCCGAATCGAACCACGCCTTGCCGGTCTTGGCGGTGTACTGGGCGCCGGCCGCGAAATAGCTGTCCCAGGTGGCGAAGAGCGGTTTCACCGCCTCCGGGTCGCTGGGCAGCCCGGCCGCGGCGAGCAGGTCCTTGCGGTAGCACATGGCGAGCGGGCCGATGTCCGTGCCGTAGCCGATGAGCTTGCCGTTTTTGTCCTTGCCCGCCTCGTATTTCCACGAAAGCCACCGGTCCGGCGCGACGCCCGAGGGGCCGATCTGGCTGAGGTCGTTGAACTTCGAGGACTTGCTGAGGATGTCCGACAGGTGGCCTTCCTCGACGGCCTGCACGTCGGCCAGTCCGGAGCCCGCCGCGAGCTTCGTCATCATGTCCTGGGCGTACGGCCCGCCCTGGCCGGTCTTGCGGTGGGTGATCTTGATGTTCGGGTGCAGCCGCTCGTACTCCGGGATGAGCGCCTCGTAGCCGAACTCCGTGAACGTCGCGAGCGTCAGTTCCACGTGCTCGTTCGGCCCGGCCGCCGCGGGCACGTCGCCGTCGCCACCGCCGCACGCCGCGGCGCTCACCGCGGTCATCGTGATGCCCAGTGCCAGCACCAGGCCCTTCCGGAACGTTGTCACCGTCGTCAACCCCTTGGAAGTCGTTCTGGGAGCGCTCCCAGATGCCGAACGAGTGTGTTGCAGGTAACGGGGGATGTCAAGGCCGGAGTCTCCGGGAGCGCTCCCGGCCAGACCCCGTTAAGCTGACCCGATCAACAGGCAGGGGGTGGGCGGAGTGGCGCCTCGGTCCGAGGACGAGCGGCCGACGCTGGAGGACGTCGCGGCGTTCGCCGGGGTCTCGCGGTCCACCGCGTCCCGGGCGCTGAACGACGACGCGTACGTCAGCGCGCGCTCGCGCGAAAAGGTGCTGGCCGCGGCGCGGGACCTCGGGTATTCGCCGAACCAGGCCGCGCGTTCGCTCGTCACCCGGCGGACCGGCGCGATCGCGGTGGTGCTCTCGGAGCCGGAAGCGCGACTGCTCGACGACCCGTACCGGACCGCGGTGATGCGCGCGGGCTACCGGGAACTGGCCGACGTCGGCTGCCAGATGGTGCTGCTCTTCAGCGATACCCGGGAAGACCTCGGGCGTACCGTGCGGTTTCTCGAGGGCGGCCATGTCGACGGAGTCCTCGTCTTCGCTCCGCACCGTGCCGATCCGCTGCCGAGGGCGTTGCGGTTGCTGAAGCTGCCCACGGTGTTCGGCGGCCCGGCCGCCGACCTGCGCCGCGGCGTGCACCTGGTGGATTTCGACAACGAAGGCGGCGCCCGTCAAGCGGTGACGCACCTGGTGGAATCCGGCCGCCGCCGGATCGCGACCATCGCGGGTCCGCAGGACCAGGGCGCGCCGATCGACCGCCTCGCCGGCTGGCGCGCGACGCTCGTGGACGCCGGGATCGACCCGTCCGGGCTGGCCGAGGAAGCCGACTTCACCCTGGCCGGCGGCGCTAAAGCGATGGCCACGCTGCTGGAGCGGGTGCCAGACCTCGACGCGGTGTTCGTCGGCAGCGACATGATGGCGGTGGGCGCGCTGCGCACGCTTTCCGACGCCGGACGCGACGTGCCCGGCGACGTCGCGGTGGTCAGCTTCGACGACAACGCCGCGCTGGCTCCGGCCATGACGCCGCCGTTGACCTCGGTGCACCAGGATCCGCGCGAGCAGGTCCACGCGATGGTCACGACGCTGATGCGGCTGCTGGACGGCGAGGACGTCGCGCCGGGCGCGCAGATCCTTCCGGTGTCGCTGGTCGTCCGCGAGTCCAGCGGGTCCAGCTAGCCCGGCTCTTCCGGGACCCCTCCCAGCCGGGTCGTTTTACCTTCCCGGGCATGGGAGCGAACGAGGGGCGCGGCCGGACCGCCGCGGCGCGGGTGCGGGAGGTGTCGACCCCCGAGCTGTACCGGCGCAACCCGTTCCGGATCGTCGGCCTCACCGCGGTCGCGACGCGGCGGGAGGTGCGGGAGCGGCGACTTCGAGTCCTGGGGGTGCTCGAAGTCGGCGGCGCGGTGCCGGACGGAGTACCCGCGGACGTGACCGCCGACGAGGTGCGGGCGGCCTTCGACGCGCTGGGCAACACCGAACACCGGCTCGTCGACGAGGTCTTCTGGATCTGGGGCATGCCCACCGACTGCGGATGCCCGCTCCAGTTGCATCGCAAGCACGACAACGCGGTCGCCGCCTACGCCGCGGCCCTCGACGCGGAAGCCGACCGCACCGACGATCACCCGACTCCCTTGTGGACCGAAGCGGCTAGTTGCTGGGCGGTGGTCCTGCGGAGCGAATCGTTCTGGCGGCATCTGAACCATCGTGTCGAGAAGCTGGGCGACCGGCGGCTTGACGAATCCACGGTGGACGGACTGCGGACGGCGCTGCCGGACGCGTTGCTCGCGCCGTTGATCGAAGTAGCTACGAGGTCGGCTGAGCCGCGGCGGTTCACCGGGTATCTCGCGTTGTTCGGGGCTGATCGGCATGCCGTCGAGGACGCGCGGACCGCTATCGCCGACGGGACGTACCGGCGGGTCGAGGCGTTGCTCAAAGACCTTCGGGGAGATCTGGACGGGAATCGGGTGCAGTCGGCCGCGGAGCGAGCTATCGAAGAGACCGCGCCGCTGTTCGACCGGCTCGAAGAGGTGGTTCCACGAGCGGAATTCCGGCGGACAGCTTCGCTTTCGGAGTCGATCGCGGTGGTGGCGAACAACATCGGGGTCGCGCTCGCGGAGATGCGCGGCGCGTCCGCGAACCTGGTCCGGGAGGTGTTCGCGGTCGCGCGGCGCTGCAGTCGCGACCCGGAGACCCTGGAAGCCGTGTCGCGCAACGAGATCGCTGCCACGGTGTATGTGCCCACTCCTTCTCTGGAGCGGGAGCCGTCGGCGGCTCGGATCTGCGGCGCGCTGCTGCATGCGGTGGCGGCAGCGGTGTTCCTGGCCTTCAAGCTGCCGCGGGAAGCACTCTTGGCGGTTATTTTCCTCGGCGCGGTTGCCGGAGCGTTGACGAATTGCTTCGTGGCGGCCCGGCCGTGGACCAGCCCGGGACGGTATCCGGCTTTGCTCGGGCTGGACGTGGGGATTTACCTGGCTCTCAGCGTGGTTGAGACGCCCTATTGGCTGGCCGTCGCCGTCGCGGCGGCGCTGTTGTACGTCGCTCCGTTCGTTCGGGTGCAGAGGGGCTTGTGATGCGAGACCGGCGGGGCGAAGAAGCGAGACAGCGCAAGCAGCACAAGGAATTCCGGATCGCCGAACCTGGGCTTCAATCCGACGAGCGCGCTCGGTTGCGGGAACTGCTCGAAAAGCTCGCCGCGGTATTGCCCGCTGCGGACAACGCATCGCCACTGTCCGAATCGGACTTGGCGGAGGCGGCGACGGCGTTGTGGCGGGCGCGGCGCAAGCTCGCCGGGGTCGAGGACCGGACGGCGCGGCAGGCGGGCCGGTTCCTCAGCGCGAGCCAGGACGCGCTCGACGCGGCAGGAGTGCTGGTGCAGGACCACGACCGGATCCCGTTCGGCTCCGGGATGGCGCTCGAGGTGCTGTTGTTCCAGGACGAACCGGACCTGGACGTCGAGCGGGTGGTGGAGACCGTGCGGCCGTCGATTTACCTGACCGGCCGCCGGATCCAGATGGGACAGGTCATCGTCGGGCGCCCGGCCGCCCGGGGGAACGGGGAAACGGATGCGTGACACGATCGATTTCGGGATCGACCTCGGCACCACGAACAGCGCGATCGCGGTGCTCGACGACGGTGCGGTGACGGTGATCAAGAACAACGCGCAGATGGACTACACGCCGTCCGCGGTCTGGATGCCCAAACGCGGCGTGATCGAGGTCGGGGCGGGTGCGCGGCGGCGGATCGAGGACGACCCGGACAGCGTGCACATCGAATTCAAGCAGTCCATGGGATTGCCGGACGCGCGGCGGGAGTTCCCGAAGGCCGGGGTCAGCATGACTCCGGTGGAACTGTCCGCCGAGGTGCTGCGCACGTTGCGCGGTTCCGCGTCCGGCGAGTTGCCGGACGCGGCGGTGATCACGGTGCCCGCGGCGTTCCTCCTCAACCAGACCGAGGCGACGCGGGAAGCCGCGAAACTGGCCGGGTTCACCGGCAACTGCCCGCTGGTGCAGGAACCGACCGCGGCGGCGTTCGCCTTCGGATTCCAGAACGAAAGCAAGGGCGCGCACTGGATGGTCTTCGACTTCGGCGGCGGCACGTTCGACTCCGCCGTGGTCAGCACCGTCGAGGGCGAACTGAGCGTGCTGCATCACGCCGGCGACACCCACCTCGGCGGCCGCAACATCGATCAGGCAGTACTGGACCAGTTGCTCGCGCCGGAGGCGGCGCGGCAGTTCGGGTTCAGCGAGTTCACCCGGGGCAATCCGCGCTGGCGGTGGAATTTCGCCCGGCTTCGCAGCGCGGCCGAGATCGCGAAAATCCAGCTCTCCCAGGCAGAACAGACTCAGGTGATGATCGACCTCGACCGGGGCGACGGGAAAAACGAGCTGTTCGATTGCGTGGTGCGCCGCGAGGACGTCGACCGGCTGGCCCGGCCGTTCTACCTCCGTGCCGTGCAGCTGTGCCGGACCGCGCTGGAGTCGGCGAATCTGCGCCCGGCGGACATCGACCGTCTGCTGCTCGTCGGCGGTCCGACGCTCGCGCCCGGGTTGCGCGAGCTGCTGGCCGATCCGTCGGCCGGGCTCGGCATTCCGCTCGACCACAGCCAAGACCCGAGCACGGTGGTGGCGCGCGGTGCCGCTGCTTACGCCGGAACGGTGGCGCGCCCGAGGACGGTACGCCCGGCGAAACGCGGCGAGTACTCGCTGGAACTGTCCTATCCGGCCACCACCAGCCTGCCGAGCGTGCCGGTGTCCGGCCGTTGCGCGACAGACGGTTCGGCCGACTGGGCGCGCTTCCGGATCGCGCTCAGCGCGCCGCAGCGCAAGCCGGTCTACCGGACGTCGGAGGTTTCGCTTTCCGCCGACGGCACGTTCACCGTCGACGCGGTCCTCGACGAGCTGAGCACGAACCGGTTCGAGATCGAGCTGCTCGATCCGGCCGGCGCGCCTGTTCCGGTGCAGCCGGGCTCGCTCACGATCACCCACCAGCTCAACGAAATGATGGGACAGACCGTGGTCAACACGGTCGGTCTGACCGAGGCCGACGGTTCCTTCACCCCGATGCTGATGAAGAACGCGCCGCTGCCGGCGGCGAAACGGCAGACGTTCTTCACCACGGCGACATTGTTGCGAGGGAACACGTCTTCGGTGATCCGGATTCCGGTCGCGGAAGGCGAACGTCGCCGCGGCGAGCGGAACCAGCAGGTGGGCGTCATCGAGATCCGGGCCAAGGACGTGCGGTTCGACCTGCCGCGCGGCAGCGAGGTCGTGATGACTTTCGAGATGGACGATTCGCGGCAGGTGTCGGTGGTGGCCGAGGTTCCGTTGCTGGACAACGAGTTCGAGGCGGTCATCGATCTCAAACAGCAGCACGTGCCGGATCCGCAGACCCTGCGCCGGCTGTTGAACGAGCTGGAAGCGCGGCGCGAGCAGGTGCGGACACAGGTCGAGGGGACGCGCTCGGACCGGGCGCGCGGGCTGCTGAACCGGCTGGACGAACAGGGCAGCGTCGCGGCGGTCCGCGACGAGGTGCGTTCGGGCGACGCGGACGAGGGGGCCGCGGTCGCCGCGGAACGGCGGATGCGCGACGTGCAGGCGGATCTTGACGACATCGAGGCGGAGCTGCGCGTTCCCGAGGTGCTGGAACGGCTGCGGGACCAGATCGACCACTGCCGCGAGCTGGTCGACCGGGTCGGCGCGGACGAGGACCGGACCGAACTGGCCGAGATCGAGCGCCGGTACGCGGCCATCGCCGAATCGCACGACGTCGAGGCGGGCGAGCGGCTGTCCGACCGGGCGCTGGACCTGCAAGTGCTGTTGCTGCGCCGGGACGGTTCGCTGGACCTGGAGGTGTTCAACGCGCTGCGGGCCGCGCGCGACACGATGTCGGACCCGGCCCGCGCGCGGGAGCTGATCCGCGAGGGCGAGCACCTGGTCGCGACGTCGAACTGGGCCGCGCTGCCGGACGTCAACCGCCGGTTGCGCCGTTTGCTTCCGGACGACCGGCCAGGTCAGCCAGGCGGCGGGATTCTTCGCGGGGAGCGGGAATGACCGGGCTTTCGCAGGCGCTGGAAAGGGAACTCGTCCTCGCCGAAGGCGCCGACCTCGCCCGGCGTGGCGACTACGAGGCGGCCGTCGCGCTTCTGGAACCGGATTCGGCGGGTGATCCCGCGCGGCTCGATCTGCTCGCTCGCGTGCACGCGCAGTCCGGAGATCTCGCCGCGGCGGACGCGGCGTGGGCGGCCGTCTTGGCCCTGCAGCCGGGAAATTCCGCTGCGGAGGCGGGACGCCAGGTGATCGCGAAAGTCCATTCCGGACGATTGTGTAGGCGGCCGGTTCGCCGGTACCTGCTGACTGCCAGTGCGGTGGCAGTGATCGGCGGCGCGATCGCGGGCGGAATGGTGCTGACCACGCGACAGTCGCCGCCTCCTCCGGTCGTTACCGTGGCCAAATCGGACGACGGTCTCCGCGCAGAACTGGACCGCCTCCACGGCGAGGAATCCCGCGACGCGACCGCGGCCAAGGAGCGGCAGGAAAAACTGAAGCGGCTAGCCAAAACGCTGGCGGCACCAGGTGTGTCCGCAAAGGTCGTTTCCGACTCGGTCACCGTCAGCTTCGACCGCAACCTTTTCAGTCCTAACGCGACAACTCCGAACGAGGTAGGGCGAACGACGCTGACGGGCTGGGCGCAAGTACTCAAAGGACAGTCCATTCGCGTCACCGTGATCGGTTACGGCGTCGCTGTGCCCGGCGGACCGGCGAGCGGCGGTTCGACGGTCTCCTTGGCTCGCGCGTCCTCCGCGGCCCGAGTGCTCGCCGCAGAGAGCGGATTGCCGTTGACCGCGTTCGCCGTCGCCAGCGCGGACCAAGGCGCGAGCCCGGCCCGGACGGTCACCCTCGAAGTGCGGCCGACCGGCGCATGAACGCCACGTACAGCGCGCCGGGCACGATGAGGCCGAGCAGCCACGAGATGTCCGCGCCGCCGAGCAGCGGGGCGATCGGGCCGACGAAAATGCCTTCGACGTTGGCGAACGGGATCTGCACCGCGATGCCGAGCACGTACGCGGACAGTGCGGGCCAGGCCCAGCGACCGTAGCGGCCGTTCGGGTCGTAGAGCGCGTCGAGGTCGTACTTCTCCTTGCGCAGCAGATAGAAGTCGACCAGGTTGATCGAGCTCCACGGGGTGAGGAAGTACAGCAGGAAGTCGAGGAACAACACGAAGTTCGACAGGAACTGACCGCGGCCGAGGATGGCGATCACCGCGCCGACCACCCCGACGCCCGCGATATAGCCGATCCGCGTCGCCTGGGAGAGCGCGGCGCGGCGGCCGAAACCGGTCAGTGCGGTCGCGACGGTCATGTAGCCGCCGTAGATGTTCAGCACGTTCACCGTGAACTTGCCGAGCGCGATGGCCAGCAGCAGCGGGATGAGCAGCGCCTCGCCGCCGAGACCGACGACGTACGCGACTTCGTGGCCCTTGAACGCCTTCCCGGCAATGGCGTACGCCAGCGCACCGAACGACATCGCCCACACCGCGCCGAGCACCGTGCCGCCGTACGTCCACCAGAACGTCGCGCGCACTGACGTCGCCGACGGCAGGTAGCGCGAGGTGTCGGCGACGTACGGGCCGAAGGTGAGCTGCCACGAAGCGGTCAGGGAGACCGCGAGCAGAAACTTCGGGAAGTCCAGGTGCGGCGCGGCGAGCACGGTGCCGAGATCGTGCCCGCTGATCAGCCGGATCGTCAGGTACAGGAAGACGACCACCGACAGCGCGGACGCGATCCAGCCGAACCGGTGGATCAGCCGGTATCCGACGATCGCGATCAGCGCCGAGGCGAGCGCGTAGACCGCGATCGCGGCGTCCGTCGGCAGGTGCGTGATCTGAGCGACCGCCTGACCGCCGAGCAGCGAACCGCTCGCGAAATAGCCGAGGTACATCACCACGACCAGCACCAACGGGAGCGCCGCGCCGTACACGCCGAACTGCGCGCGCGACTGGATCATCTGCGGGATGCCGAGCTTCGGCCCCTGCGCGGCGTGCAGCGCCATCGGAATGCCGCCGAGCGCGTTGCCCGCCACGACCGCGACGATCGCCCACAGCGGATGCACGCCGACCAGCACGGTCAGCGCGCCGGTGACCGCCGACGTGATCTGCGTGTTCGCCGCGAACCACAGGGTGAAGAGGCTGCGCGGATGCCCGTGCCGCTCGGACTCCGGCACCGGGTCGATCGAGCGTCGCTCCAATGTGGCCGCCACGTACCCCTCCTGCGGTTCTTCGGTGAATGCGCTGGACGAACTCAACGTCAGCGCTGCCCTGCCGGCCAAGTAGCCGCCGGACGATTCTGTCTCGGATCCCAGACCCTGACTGGCTGTCAGCGCCTGGCAGCGGACTGCCAGCGAAGTGTGCGGCCGATGCCAGCGACGGCCGCCAGTCTTCAGAGGTCACCAGCTAACCGGGGAGAACAATGCAGACTCCAGTCACCATCATCGGCGCCGGCCTCGGCGGACTGACCCTGGCCCGGGTCCTGTACCTGCACGGGATCCCGGCCGAGGTCTACGAGGCCGAACCGTCGCCGATGTCGCGGTCCCAGGGCGGACTGCTCGACATTCACGACTACAACGGCCAGATCGCCGTCGAGGCGGCCGGGCTGATGGACGAGTTCCGCGGCCTGATCCTCGAAGGCCGCCAGCAGATGCGGGTCCTCGATCCCGACGGCACCGTCCTGCTGGACCACCCCGACGACGGCACCGGCGGCCGTCCCGAACTCCTGCGCGGCGAACTGCGGCAGATGCTGCTCGACTCGCTCCCGGAGGGCGCCGTCCGCTGGGGCCGGAAGGTCAGCGGCGTCCGCGCGGTCGACGGCGGCCACGAGGTTTCCTTCGCCGACGGGGGTTCGGTCGTCGCGAAACTGCTGGTCGGAGCCGACGGCGCGTGGTCGAGGGTGCGGCCGCTGCTGTCCGACGTGGTGCCGGAGTACATGGGCCTCACCTTTGTCGAGACGTACCTTTACGACGCCGAGATCCGGCATCCGGAGGCCGCGAAGGTCGTGGGCGGCGGTGGGATGGGCTCGCCGGGACCGGACCGGCGCATCATGGTGCACTGCGAACGCAACGCCTTGCACACCTACGCGATGCTCAAGAAACCGGCCGAGTGGTTCGACGCGCTTGAAGGCCTCGACACCTCGGACGCTCTCGCCCGGATCGCGGCCGAGTTCGCCGACTGGGCTCCGGAAATCCGCGAGCTGATCTCCGGCAGCGACACCGCGCCGATCGTGCGCAAGCACTACAAGTTGCCGGTCGTGCCCCGGTGGGAGCGAATCCCTGGCGTGACGCTGATCGGCGACGCGGCACACCTGCAGGGGCCGAACGGCGAAGGCGCGAACCTGGCCATGCTCGACGGCTCCGACCTCGCCGAACTGCTCGCCGCGCATCCGGACGACGTCGAGACCGCGCTGGCCCTGCACGAGGAACGGATGTTCGCCCGCAGCGAGAAGGTCGCCGCGGAGTCCGCGGAGATGGTCAAGCGGATTACCGCCGACAACGGCAAGGACACCGCGAAGATCGTCGCCGAGGGATTCCGCCGGATGCTCGCCAAGAAGCGGGAACCGGCGGAGCGGATCAGCTGAGGCGATGCCGCGCGCGCGGGCGAGCTCAGCGGTAGCCGAGCCGCCCGCACGAGGCGTTGTTATCCGGGTTATCCGGGGACGCCGCGAGGTGCGGCGGGATGCGGGTCGAGAGCCTTGAACTTCTCGAGCAGGCGCTGGGCGGGCGTGGAATCAGCATCGAACGCGATGAGGTCTTGCTCGTCCCGGCCGGGGAGCAGGGTCAGCGCGCCGTTGCAGCGGAAGCAGAAGGCGATCTCGAACAAGACCCCTTCGGAACCGTGCGCGCGAATCCCGTAGCGGGGCAAGAAACAGCGCAGCAACTTCCCGGCGGGCAGTTCGGCGATGAGCTCGGCGATCGGGGCGACGTCGTCGCCGTCCCACCCGCCGAGCACCTCGCCGGGGACGCCGGCCCAATCCCGGGTCTCGATGTCGGTGATCCGGAGACATTCGAAGCGCCGGATCTGGTCGGCCGCGGATGGCAGGTGCACGCGGTCACCATGCCACATTCGGCGATCGCCCGGCGCGGAAATTCAGGCTCCGGCGAGCCGGTGCGCCTTGAAGAACTGAAGAATCACCGGGGTGGCGTCGATGACGGCAGGGGTGTCGGAGTCGTTGTTCGGTTTGGTGCTAGGCCAGACGTGTCCGGCCCCTTCCACCCGGTAATGCACCAGCGAACACCCCGGCCACCACTGCTTCACCACGCCGCGCACCGGAGAAACCGAGACCGGGTAAGGGAAACACCGGTCACGAGCGGCCCAGCCGTTCAACCAGTCCGGAATGGACGGCAGCCCCTTGGCCGGATTGCCGGTGTAGGGAATGGTGGTGTCGGCCGTGCCGTGGAAGTCGATCAGCGCGACCTTCCGGCTCGGATGGCAGGCGCCGCCCTGGGGGTAGAACGCACCGGAAACCGGGGCGAACGCGGCGATCCGGTCGGCCATCCGGCACGCCAGCACGCCGACGAACCCGCCGCCGTTCGATTTGCCCGCGGCGTAGATCCGCGCCGGATCCACGCACATCCGGTGCTGCAGCGAGGTGAGCAGGTCGCCGGTGAACTGGACGTCGTCGACCGGGGCCGAGTAGGGCGCGCCGGTCCAGGCGGACTTGCCGTCGGTGCCGGTGACGCCCTGCGGGTACACCGCGATCACGTCCGAGCCGGAGAAGCCGGACAGTTCTTCTTGGTACTCCGCGGTGCGGCCGTGCCCGTGATAGGAGAGGACGACGGGGTACTGCCGGTGCGGGTTGTACCGCGCGGGCACGTAGATCCGGTACTCGCGATCGACCCCGCCGGAGGTCAGATGCTCGACGGTTGTGGTGCCGGGATTCGCCACCGCCTGCCCGCATCCAGTTGTCGGCAGTGCTTCAGCCGATGCTGGCGCGGCGAGCACCCCGAGCCCGATCGCCGCCGCTAGTACGGCAACGCCTGCACGGAAACGTCCGGACATCCGATCCTCCTCGATCGACGGGCGAGCGCGACCATAGTCACCCCGCACCGGCCCCGGACGAACCTTTCGTTCATTGAGTTAACGGCTAGGCTCGCTCGGGTGACGGACGCGGAAGAGTCCTCTGCCAACCGCATCACCGGCGGCCAGTTCGACAAGGTCGTCATGGCCGGGGCGGTGCACGGCGACATCAACGTCGGCCGATCGGGCGACAGTCCGGCGGATCTGGCCGACCCGCTCATCGCCTCGGTCCGGCTGCGACCCGGCGGAACACTGGCCGATCTGGTGCTCGACACCGATCCGCCGCGGGTCGCCGTGCCCGGCGGGACGGTCCACGTCATCACGGTGGAAGCCAGAACGACCCGAGCGGTCGTCCTGCAATCCGCGCGGGTCGTGGTCGTCTCGCGGACCCCGCCGCGCCCGGCCTGCCTGCTGGTCCGGGTCGGCGGGATCCTGGAACCACGCCCCTTCACGACCGATTTCGACGCCCCGTCGCCGCGCCTGGTCGCGCAGGGCCCGGACTTTCCGTTCACCGTCAGCGCGACCGACGTCGAGCAGTTCGAGATCGAACCGATCACCACCACCCACGAGGTCGCCTGGCGGCTGGAAGTGGACTGGACGTGCGCGGGCCGCCATGGCACCACGGTCATCGACAACCAGGGCGAGCCGTTCCACGCGTACCCCGTGCCCGTTCTCTGCTCCGGCCGCTCGCATACGGTGCTCAGTTCCGGCTGCGACCTCTTCCACGAACGCGGCTGTCCGTCGAACCTGCTCGCCGCGTCAGGTGCGCCCGTATCCCTCTGGGATCAGCCCGCGCCCTACCCCGTGCTGCCGCCCCTGTCGGAAGCCCCAGCCTCCGTGGACCTGGATCCCGACCTGAAGGAATCGTGGCCCGAATACCGCCGGGTCGCCAACGCCATCCGGATGGCCGCCTTCGAACCGGACTTCCGCAGCCACGAACCGCCGGAGCGTCGCGCGCTGCTCATCCGAGTACTGCGCTACCTCTTCGTCTCCGGCCAAGCTCATCCCGGTGCCGCGCTTGGCCGCCTCGTCCACGCCGAATGGACCACGGCGCTGGGCGAGGACCACCCGGACACCCTCGCCGCCGCCAACCGCCTGGCCGGTTGCCTGATCGGCACCACCGAACACGCGGAGGCCCACGACCTGCTGTCCGGCCTCCTGCCCCGCGCGAGCCGCGTTCTGGGCGAGGACGACCCGCTGACGCTGATCATCGCGAGCAACCTCTGCGTGGCGTATATGGGGCTGAACGAATACGAACGCGCCCGCGACCAGACGGAAGACGTCCTGGCCCGAACCCGCCGTGCTTTGGGGTCGGATGCGCTGGGCACCTTGCGGACTACCGGGAATCTGGTCCAGATCCACCTCCGTCTCGGCGACCGGGCTTCGGCGCTTGAGGTGCTGGAGGACCTGCTGCCGAGGTGCCGAAGGGCGCTGGGGGAGGACCATCCACAGACGGTGAGCGCTGCCGCGGTGTGGGCTCAGCTTCAGGAGTGAGTCAGGATTTTCTCTGCTGGAGGGCGGTTTCCACCGCAGCGAGGTGGTCCGGACCTATGCCCGCAGCTGGATGGACCGGGATCAGGGCAGTCGCGAGGCGTCCACGGCGTTCGAGGAACCGCTGCCGCGCACCCGGGAACAGCCCGAAGTCGTCATCGAGCCACGCCAAGGGCCGCCCCGCTGCGAAGCGGCCGACCGCGCCGTACTTCCAGTCCGGATGCTGCTCGTAGGCGCGTACTCCGACCACCGGAAGCGCGGGCAGCCCGAGCGCTGGGCCGACGGTGGCGTTGGCCTCGTCTTCCCACGAACTGACCCATGCGAGTTCGGCGTCGGTCCGCTCGGCGAGAGCGAGCAACGCGGCTCCGTGCGCCGGATTGAGCCAGGCCCGCCGCCCGGCCTTTCGTCGCCAGCGCGAAACACGCCACTGGTGCTCGACGTAGCCGAGCGGCGGGGCCTCAGCCGCGAAAGGGTTGAGCGGCCCGTCCACGTCGAGCAGCAGAATCGGCTTCACCCTCCGACGCTACCCAGGCCATTCGCCAGGTCAAGGAGTGCAAAACCCCTTCGCCGCCAACACCCGCTCCACCGAGGCCGTCACCTTCGCCCCCGGCAACTCCCCGCTCTCCACCGCCCGCTGAAGCCGGTCCACGACCGCCCCCACGTCGTTGTGCCCGGACGAGAACAACGCCTGATCCGCCCCCGCCCGCAAAGCCTTCAACACCGCGTCCGGCAACGCGAACCGGTCCGTGATCGCCTTCATTCCGCCCAGGTCGTCGGTGATCACCGGCCCAGTGAAGTGGAACTCGTTGCGCAGCAACTGATACGCCTGAGGCGCCAGCGAAGCCGGCTCGTCCCCGGTCAACCCAGGCACTTCGAGATGCCCGACCATCACCGCGACCGGTCCGTACTCCGAGATATCCCGGTAAGGCACCAGATCGACCCGGCGCAGCTGGTCGAGCGGCGGGGTGACGACGGTTCCTCGATGCGAGTCGCCCGAACCATGGCCGTGGCCAGGGAAATGCTTCAGTACCGGCTGCACCCCGCCCGCGCGCAGGCCCTCGGCGAAGGCCATCGCGTACTGCCGCACCTTTTCCGGATCCGGGCTGTAAGAACGGTCGCCGATCACCGCGTCGTCGGGTTCGTCGCTCACGTCCGCGTCCGGTGCGTAGTCGACCGTCACCCCGCGTGCTCGCAGTTGCTTGCCCCGCTGCTCGCCGATCGCGCGCACCTCGTCCGGGGTCTTCGAGGCCGCCAGTTGCCGGGCGCTCGGGAGGGAGCCGTCGAGGTCGTCGATGCGCTGCACGCGGCCGCCCTCTTCGTCGACGGCGACCGAAACCGGGATCTTCGCCGCCCGCTGGACCCCGTCGAGCGCGCCATTTTGCAACAGCGTGGTCTTTTTGTCTCCCACGAAGATCCCGCCGACCTGCTGCCGCCGCACGAGGTCCGCGACGCCCGCCGGGTCGCCCGCGTTGACGCCTGGCACCACCAGTTGCGCCACGCGTGCCCGCGGATCCATCGCCGACACCGCGGAAGCGCACGTCCCCCGTCCCGGCACAGTCTGCGCCGGCGAGGTTGACGCAGGTGGAGCGGCTTGCGGCGAACTCCCCGCGCTCGGCGGTGCGAGCGGGGCGGGCGTTGCTGTTCCGGAACCGGAACGATCCCCGGAGCACGCGGAAAGTGCACATATGAGCGTTAACGCGCTCACGGCTCCTGTGGTGCTCCAGCGGGGTCGTGCGTGCGCCTTCATCATTTCCTCTGCTGGTCTGGACAGGTCTCCGTGACGGTAACCGAACCCCACCGGCGGGCCCAACTTCACGCTGTGAAGAATGAGCGCGTCCCGACTAGAGATTTCGTGAAGCCGAGGTGGGCACACTGACCGGCACACGGCAAGCACAGGCTCTGCACCGGGGAGGCAGCGATGAATCAGGTCAAGGTTGCGGCATGGGCTTCGGACCCGATCACCCTCGCGGGCCTCATCGACCATTTGCGCACGCGCCGCGAGGTGCGGGTGATGCCGGGCCAGCAGCGCGGTGAAGCCGCGGTGCTCGTGTTCGCCGCGAACCGCGTCACCCGCGAGGTGAAAGCGGCGCTGCGGGCCGCGGCCTCGGAGACCCCCGCGGCCATCGTGTTCGTCGCCGGATACGTGGACGCCGACGATCTGGCCGAGCTGGCCGCCTGGCACGTCGCCGCGGTGCTGCCGCGCGACGCGATCGGCGGCGACCAGCTGGTGCGCAGCATCGTGGCCGCCGCTTCCGGACGCGAGACCTCGATGCGGGATCTGCTGCAGCAGGCGGAGACCCTGCGCCGCAACGGCGACCGCACCAACCTGTCGCCGCGCGAGGTCGACGTGCTGCGGCTGATGGCCGAGGGCTGGGACACCGCGGAAATCGCGAACAAGCTCTGCTACTCGGAGCGGACCGTGAAGAACGTGATCTACGGCATGACGAACCGGCTCAAGTTGCGGAACCGTCCGCACGCCGTCGCCTACGCGCTGCGCGCCGGAGTGATTTAAAGGATGCTCACCACGTGCGAAAGCTGACCCGGCGCCCGGCCGTTGCCGCGCTCGCCGCCGCATTCCTGTTACTGGCGGCCGCGTGCGGTTCCGCCGCGTCCTCGGGGAAGATCACGCTGAGCGTGGCCACGTTCGGCGAGTTCGGCTACGCGCCGTTGTTCGAGCAGTACGAGAAAGACCATCCGAACATCGAGATCCGCAGCCGGGTCACCGATTTCGACACGCATTTCAAGAGCCTCGCCACGCAGCTGGCGGCCGGTCGCGGCGCGGCCGACGTCGTCGCGGTCGAAGAGCAGTACATTCCGAAGTACATCCGGGCCAATGACAAATTCGTCAATCTGGCCGATTACGGCGCGGACAAGCTCAAGCAGCAATGGGCGCCGTGGAAGTGGGCGCAGGGCACTTCGGGCGATTACGTCTTCGGGCTCGGCACGGACATGGGCAGCCTCGCGATGTGCTACCGCCGGGATCTGTTCGAGCAGGCTGGGTTGCCCACCGACCGCAAGGCGGTCGCCGAGCTGATGCCGGACTGGACCGGGTACGCGAATGTCGCCGCCCGGTTCACCGAAAAGCTGCCGAAGGTGAAGTTCGCCGATTCGGCGGGCACGGTCTACACCGCGATGCTCAACCAGTCTCCGGAGAACTACTTCTCCGCCAAGGACGATTCCTACATCGCCGATCGCAATCCCAGCGTGCGCACCGCTTTCCAGTTGTCCGGCGGTCTCGCGCAAGCCCATGAAACGGCCGGCGCGACCACCTACACGCAGGCTTGGAACGTCGCGATCAAACAGGGCAGCTTCGCGACCATCGCCTGTCCGGCCTGGATGCTCACGCAGATCAAGGAAGCCGGCGGCGACGCGGGCAGCGGCAAATGGGACGTCACCACGGTGCCGGGCAACAGCGGCAACCAGGGCGGTTCCTTCCTGGCTGTGCCGAAGCAAAGCGCGCACCCGAAGGAAGCCTACGATCTCGCGCAGTGGCTGACCGCGCCCGCGCAGCAGAAGCGGCTCTTCCTTTCCGACGGCATCCTGCCGAGCGAGCCCAGCGTGTACCAGGATCCGCAGGTCGTCGCGCACACCGATCCCTATTTCTCGAACGCGCCGGTCGGCCAGATCTACGCGGCGTCAGCGGATAAGCTGCGGCCCAATTACCGCGGCCTGCACGACGCGGACGTGCGGCCCGAATTCGGCCGCGCGCTCGGCCGGATCGAGGACGGGAGCGAGAACGTCGAGCAGGCGTGGGCCGACGCGGTCCGGATGGGCCGCGACGCGATCAAGTAGCTGTCGTGGACCGGAAGCTCACCCCCTACGCCTTCATCCTGCCGTTCTTTGTCCTTTTCGGACTGTTCGGCGCGTTCCCGCTGCTGTACACGTCGTGGGTTTCACTGCACCGGTGGGATCTGCTGTCCGGTCCGGAAGGCGGCCTCGGCCTCGCGAATTACGCGGAGCTGTTCAGCGATCCGCGGTTCTACAACGCGTTTTTCAACACCGTCAGCATCTTCCTGCTCGCCGCGATTCCGCAGTTCTTCCTCGCGCTGGGCATCGCCGCGCTGCTGAACCGGCCGCTGCGCGCGGCGACCTGGTGGCGGGCCGGGCTTTTGCTGCCGAACCTGGTGTCGGTGGTCGCGGTCGGGCTGGTGTTCGCGCAGCTGTACAGTTCGGGCTACGGCGTGGTCAATGAGGTGCTCGGCTGGTTCGGGGTGCCGCCGGTTTCCTGGCAATCACACCAATGGTCGTCGCATCTCGCGGTGGCGAGCATGGTGATGTGGCGCTGGACCGGCTACAACGCGCTGATCTACCTGGCCGCGATGCAAGCGGTCCCCCAGGATCTGTACGAGGCCGCCGCCCTCGACGGTGCCTCGCGCTGGCGGTCGTTCTGGTCGATCACCGTGCCCGGCATCCGCCCGACGATCGCGTTCACCGCGGTCGCGGGCACGGTCAACGGGCTCCAGTTGTTCGCCGAGCCGCAATTGTTCGACGCCACCGGCAACGGCGGCGCGGGCGGCAACGACCGGCAGTTCCAGACCCTCACGATGTATCTGTACGAAAAGGGCTTCGGCAAATTCGACGCCGGATACGCGGCGGCGTTGTCCTGGGTGATGTTCCTGATCTGCCTGGTGTTCGCGATCTTCAACTACCGGCTCGTGCGCCGGTTCGTGGGTGCTCCGTGATCCGCCGGGGCCGGGCCGGTGGCTGGGTCTACGCGGTGCTGGTGGGGCTGGTCGCCTCGTCGCTGTTCCCGCTGTACTGGTCGTTCGTGGTGTCCACTCGGGACAACGCGGCGATCGGCGAGACCTCTCCGCTGCTGCTGCCCGGCGGTCATCTCTTCGACAACATCCAGCGCGTCTTCGCCACCGTCGATTTCTGGCTGGCGATCGGCAATTCGCTGATCGTCGCGACGACGGTGATGGTGTCCAATGTGGTCCTGTCCAGCTTCGCGGGTTTTGCCTTCGCCCGGCTCCGGTTCCGCGGCCGCAATACGTTGTTCTTCATCGTGGTCGGCTCGGCGATGGTGCCCGCACAGCTAGGCGTCGTCCCGCTTTACCTGGTGGTGAGCGATTTCGGCTGGTACGGCAGGCTCGAGGCGGTGATCGTGCCCGCGCTGGTGAGCGCGTTCGGGGTGTTCTGGATGCGCCAGGCGTGCGAGGGGTCGATCGACCAGGACCTGGTGGACGCGGCCACTGTGGACGGAGCGTCGATCCTGCGCACGTTCTGGCACGTGGCAGTTCCGGCGATCCGTCCACAAGCGACCGTCCTGGCCATGGTGACCTTCCTCGGCGCCTGGAACGACTACTTCTGGCCGCTGGTAGTCCTGGACCCGGCGCAAACGCCGACCGTGCAAGTGGTCCTGTCCCAGCTGGCCAGCGGCTACTTCACCGACTACGCCTTGATGCTGACCGGCGCGACACTGGGCGTGCTGCCGGTGATCATCCTCTTCCTGCTGCTCGGCCGGAACCTGGTGCGCAGCATCTCGACCGGCCTGACCCGAGCGTGACTCACGAGACGTAGCGGCCGAAGAAACCGGCGATCGCGGATCGCTGCACGGCGATGCTCGCCCGGGGATCAATCGTCCCGATCCGCGTCTGCCGCACCTTCGGATCGACCGGCACTTGCCGCGCCAGCTTCGGCAGGAACCACTGGACATCGGTGTAGCTGTAGTGCATCGCGGTCGCCAAGGTGAGGTCCTGCTTCGGGGCCGAAGTGTGCTCCCACAACGACTTCCACGCCGGTGCGGTCCGATGGCTGCGTGCCTGGCCGTCGCTGGTGCTGCCGGACGAACCCATCAACAGCACCGGTCGCGGCACCCCGTCCGCGCCAGCGCGAGTGAGCTGCTTGCCGTCGACGTCGTAGGCGAGCCACCCGTCCAGATCGGCCGCGGCGTCCACCCGGGAGTCCACTGTGGATACCTCAGCAGCCGTGTCCCCGCCGAACGAATGCCCGATCGCCCCGACGCGGCTCAGATCCATCGACTGCCCGAGGCCGGGAATACCGGGCAGCTGGTCAAGAGTGAACCGGACGTCCGCGACCCGCGTCCGCATCCCCGCCACCAGGTCCTTGCTCTGCTGGGAGAACACCACGCGCCCGTCCGGGAAGACGACGAACGGCGCCTCGCCGGTGTGGTCGATGGTCACCACGATGTACCCGCGGCTGGCAAGATCCTCGGCGGTCGCGCTGCCCAGCGCCCGCAGCGACGCCCAGCCCGGCGAGTACACGACCACCGGCCACCGCCCCCGCACCGGCGCGTTCGCGCGGGCGTGCGTCTTGACGGCCGCCCAGTCGACCTTGCCGGTCGGCAGCCCCAACGCCGGTGCCGCGCCCTGGTCGAAGTACGGCGCGGCCGCCGCGGGCAGATACCGCGCCTTCGGCCCAGCACCAGGCTGGGTGGGGTACCAGACGCTGATCATCAGCTCCCGGTTCCGCGCCTGGTCGACGAGGTGGACGTCGCGTTCGCCGATCGCGTGTGGTCCAGTTGGCGCAGGCAGTTCGAAAGTGGTCTCCGCCGCGGCGGGCGTGCCCCCTAAGGCGGTGAGGAGGAGGGCGGCGGCGAGGACGGTTCGGAAGCGCATGCCGGAACTCTGCCGTTCCAGCCGGGGCACCCGCGCCTGCCGACCGTCGCCAACGACCCCCGACTTTCGTCAACCCGTCCGGCGCGCCACCGTGGTCGCCAGCTCGCTGCGCGACGGCGCGTCCAGCTTCCCGAGCAACCGCACGACGTGCGCCTGAACCGTCCGCCGAGGCAGCCGCAGCTCCGTCGCGATCTCCGGATTCGACCGGCCGGCAGCCACCAGCCGGGCGATCCGGACCTCCAGCGTCGACAGCGACTCCCAGCCACGCTCTGGCCGCGCCGAAGCCAACGAAGCCCCGCGCTGCACGCCGACCGCCTGCAATCGCGTCTCCGCGTGCTCCAGATTCCACGCCGCCGAAAGCTCCGTGTACAGCGAAGCCGCCTCATCGAACGCCGCCTGAGCGGCATCCAGCCGGCCGACCCGCGCCAGCAGCACCGCCGAGTCCTCCAACGCACTGGCCAGCTCCGGTTTCCGCCCCACCGCACGGAAATGCTCGACCGTCCGCAGAACCGGCTCCGGATCCTCGCCCAGCAACCCCCGGCACCATTCGGCAGCCGCGAACGCCCGCGCCGGTTCGAGTTCCTTCTCCGCCTCTTCGACACAGACCTCGAGTGCCCGCTCCGCCGCCGCCCGGTCGCCCGCCGCCAACGCGATCTGCGCGAACTGCGGCAACCACTGGTGCCGCAACATCATCTGCGCGTAGGTCGGATTCAAAATCGGCTCGAACACCGTGATCGCCTTCTGCAGATCACCCTGCTGATAGGCGACAAGTGCGTGCGCGGCAAGCAAAAAGTCGAAACTCTCCCGCTCGGCACTGGTCGCCGGCGCGTGTTCCTCCGCCGCGTCCAGCAGCGCGGCCGCCTGCGCGTGCTCGCCCCGCCGTGCCGCGATGAGCGCCGCGACGCCGTGCAGCAGCAGCGCCGCCGCGCCCGGTTCCCGCAGGCCGAAGAAGGTGATCGCCGGACCGTCCTCGGTCACCGTGTCCAGCTCCACCAGCGCTTCGTCCCACCGGCCTTCCCAATACCGGTGCACCGCAACCGAAACCTGCAGGCCGCTCGGCATGCTGTGCCGCCGCGTCACCTCGGCGGCCTCCTGCAACGTGCGGTTCGCGTCGTCCAGCCGGTCGAGGTTCTGCAGCGTGAAGACGCGGTTGTCCAGCAGATCCAGGTGCAGGTCGGCCAGTTCGTGCTCGTCGCCGACGGCCGCGATCGCCTCGTCCACGTGCTTCAGCGCGCTCGGGTGGTGCCGTCGCACGGAATCGACCAGCCACAACGTTTGCAGCGCGTGCGCGGTGAGGTAGCCGTCGCCGTTGGCCTCGGCTCGGGCGACGTGCGCGTTCTTCTCCGCGACGTCGAGGTCGTCGAGCCCGCCGCGCCGGAAGTTCGCGAGCAGGTGGCGGCCCTTGACCCGCCACAGCTCCGGCACTCCCGGATCCTCCGCCGGATTCCCGAGCGTCTCCACCGCGAGCTGCACGTCGCCGCGGCGGAACCGCATCGCGGACACGACATGGCGCATCTCCGCCGCGTTGTCCGGATCGCGTGCCACATCGAGTGCTTGCAGTGCAAGGTCTTCCGGGTTCCGTTCCAGTCGGAACAACACCCGCACCAGCGCGACCAGCAACGGTTCGCGGCGCGGATCGTCGTCCTCGACCACGGCGAGCGCGCGCTCCAACAGTTCGACCGCGATCAGCGGGGCCCGGTTCGACACCGCGCTCTGGTGCTCGACGAGCCAGTCCAGCACCCACGGATCCACAGTGGACGGAACGGCCACGAGCTGCTCGGCGACCCGCTTCACCGGCGCGCCGATCTTCGCCAGCGCTTCGGCCGCCTGCCGATGCTGCGCGGCCCGCGTTTCCGGCGGCAGATGGTGGTACAACGTCTGGCGCAGCAACGGAAGCCGGAACGCGAGCTGGGTTCCGGTGTCGAGCAGGATGTTGTCCGCCACGGCCTCTTCGAGCGGGCCGAGCAGGTCCGACGGACGCTGTCCGAGCACCGCCGCGATGTCGCCGACGGCGAACTCCATGCCGAGGATCGCGCCCCAGCCCAGCACGTGCCGGGTCTGCGCGGGCAACAGCTCCAGCCGCCGGTTGACCGCCGCGACGATCGATTCCGGCGGCTCGAAGCGCAGCGGATCCGGGACGTCGGCGAGCCCGTCGCGGTGCTCGACCGCACCCGAGTGCACCAGCGCGTCCAGCATTTCCTTGAGGTACAAGGGATTACCGTCAGCGCGCGCGAGCAGCTCCCGCAGCCGCGGTCCGGGATCCGCGCCGATCTGCCGCTGCGAGAGGGCCAGGACGTCGTCCTCGCCGAGCGGGCCGAGGTCGAGCACGATCCCGTCCCGCGTCTCGACGCCGCGGCGCAGCTGAGTCATCTCCGGCCGCTCCGGCGCCGGCCGCGTCGCGGCGACCAGCAGCAACGGCAGCTGCCGGGCGGCCGCGGACAGCCGGTGCCACACCAGCACGCTCGGCTCGTCCGCCCATTGCAGGTCGTCGACCACGAGCAGCAACGGCGATTCGGCACACAGTTCGTCGACGAGCGCCAGCAGCCGGTCCACCGAGTCCAGCACCGGGTCGCCGACGCGCCGCACCGGTTCCTCGCTGCTCAGCGCGACGCGCGCGCGGCGCGGATCCGGCGAATGCGGGTCGATCGCCAGGCATTCGTGCATCACCTGCAACGGGAACCGCATGCTCAGCTCGTCCGCAGCCACCCAGGCGAGCTGGAGACCAGCGGCGTCGCCGAACGCGTGCGCCAGCAGCTCCGACTTCCCGATCCCGGCCTCGCCCTCGATCCACACCGCCCGGCCGCGGCCCGCGCGGACGCCGTCGAGCAGCTGGCGCAGCTTGCTGACCTCGGCTTCCCGGCCGAGCAACGGGTCCCGCGGCGCCCGCACGACCGGCTCGGGCAGCTCCGGCCGCCGCAGCTCCAGCGCCGGGTCCTCGGCGAGCACGCGCTGGTGCAGTTCGCGCAGCCCGGGCCCAGGTTCCACGCCCAGCTCGGCGCGGAGCGTGCGGCGTGCGTCGCGGAACACGTCGAGCGCGTCGGAATGCCGGCCGCTGCGGTAGAGCGCGAGCATCAGCGACGCCCGCAGCGATTCACGCAGCGGGTACTCGGCGGTGAGCGCGGTCAGCTCGGCGATGATCTCCTGGTGGCCGCCCATCTCCAGCCTGCTGCGGGCGGCTCGGTCCAGTGTGTCCAGCCGCAGCTCGGCCAGATATGCGCGATGCCGCTCGGCGAAATTGCCGGGCACCCCGGACAGCGCTTCGCCGTGCCAGAGCTTGAGCGCGGCGCTGAATTCGGCGACCGCCCGGTTGTGCGCCCCGGCCTCGGCCTCGCGCTTGCCGTCTTCCCGATGCTGTTCGAACTTCGCCGCGTCCAGCGCTTCCGGCGCGAGGTCGAGCGTGTAGCCCGCCGGGCCGGAGCCGAGCACGCTCGACGCGGACCACCGGGTGCGTTCCGGCTCCAGCGCGCGGCGCAACCCGGAGATGTAGGTGTGCACGCTGCCTTCGACACTGGCCGGCGGCGAATCGCCCCATACGCCCGCGATCAGCTCCGCGCGCGGCACCGGCCGTCCGGCGGCGACCGCCAGCATGGCGAAGACCGCCCGCTGCCGCGCGGGTCCGAGCGAGATTTCGGTCGTCCCGCGCCAGGCGCGCAACGGGCCGAGCACCGTCACCCGCAAATCCCCTGGCATGCCGTTCCATTCGCCGTGTTGACCGAGTTTACCGCCTCGATCATGGACGCGAGTCCACCCCGGTTCACTCTCCTGCCGCACGCGCGCGGACCGGACTGGCCCGCCGGATGCCGTACGGCTGCATCCGTGTCTCGGCCCGCCGCACGTCCCACGCCGCGCCGACCGAGGTGTAGCTGGTGAGTGCCGCGAGGAAAGCCGTGCGCGCCTCGTCGAGGCGGCGGTACTCGGCGAGCAGGATCGCGGCGTCCTCGCTGGCGCGAGCGTGTTTGAGCATCCGCCCGGCGGCCTCGTAGTGCGTGGCGGCGCCGAGGATCGCGTCCGGATCCGCGGTGACCAGGCCCCGGCAGTGCGCGGTCGCCGCGGTGTGCGACGGCGGAGTGTCGTATCCGCTGGTGTCGCCCATCAGCCGCAGTGCCCGGAACGCGTGCGGCTGGTCGCCGAGCTGCATGGCTAGCCGCGCGAGGTCGGGCAGCCACTGCTGACGCGCCGCGGGCGGGTAGTTCTGGTCCAGCAGCGGGAGAAGCGCGGCGAGCGCGGCGTCCGGATCGCCTTCCAGCTCGGCGAGCTGAGCGCGCGCGGCGAGCAGGTAGTCGCCGCCGTTCGGTTCGAGGCCGTGCGGGAACTGGTGCCGGGCCGCCGCGTCGAGATGCGCGCGCGCCTCGTCCGGTTCGTCCCGGTGACTCGCGATCAGCGCGCCGACACCGTGCACCAGCAACGCCGATCCCGGACTGCGCAACACATACGACGCGGTTTCCGCGCCGCCCCGGATCACCGTGTCGAGCTCGGCCAGTGCCTCGCCCCAGCGGCCGCGCCAGTAGTAGTGCACCGCGCCGGCCAGGTGCATTTCCCCGGGCACCGCCCGGGTCGCGGCCAGCCGACGCGCGGTGCTCAGATCCGCGTCGTTGTCGAGCCCGTCCAGCACGCCCAGTTCGGACAGATCCGGTGCGGCCGCTTGATGGTCGACGGCGAACCGTTCGATGGTCACGCGCAGGGTTTCGTGCCGTCCGCGCCACATCTCCGGCACCTTCGGATCGGCCAGCGTACGGCGGACTTCCGCCGAGGCTTCGGCGAATTCGCCGCGGCGGTAATAGATGTAGGCGAGGATCCAGCGCATTTCCGCGGCCTGCCTGCTGTCCTTGGTGCGCGCGACGACCGACCGTGCCTCCGCCTCCGGCTCCCGGCCGAGCCAGAACAGCAGCCGGGCGAGCGTGGCGGTGAGCGGTTCGCGGGCCTCGGCGGGCAGAACGGCCTGCTTGACCACCTGTTTCAGCAGGTCCACCGCGATCCGCGGCGACTGCGCGGCGACCGTGCCGATGTGCTCGACCAGCCAGTTCGCCATCCACGGGTCCACCTGCGCCGGCGCGGCGGCCAGTTGTTCGGCGACGCGTTCCGCGCCTGCACCCGCTCCGTCGAGCGCTTCGGCCAGTTGCCGGTGCAGGGCGACGCGCATCGCGGCGGGAGTCTTTTCGTACAACACGCGGCGCAGCAACGGGTGCCGGAACTTGAGCAGATCGCCGGACTCGACCAGCACCCCCGCGGTGAGCGCTTCTTCGACGGCGGGCACGAGCGCCGTCGGCGCGCGTTCGGTGGCGATCGCGATGTCGGCGAGCGAGAATTCCTTGCCCAGCAAGGCCGCCCAGCGCAACAGGTCTCGCGCGGAGCTGGAGAGGAAGATCAGGTACAGCGTGATCCGCGAGCCGAGCGGCGACGGGATCGAGCGGCACGAGGAACCGTCGACGATCGCGTGCGCGCCGTCGAGCAGGATCATCGAATTGGCGAGCAGGGTTTCGACGATTTCCGTGGCGTAGCGCGGATTTCCGGCGGCATGGCCGAGCAGCACCGAGAGCATCCGGTTCGGCGGCGCGCCGGTCAGGTCGGCCGAGAGCTTCCGGATCTCGTTGTCCGGCAACGGTTCCAGTCGCAGCAGCGAGGTCGCGCCGGACGACAGGTCCGCGGCGAGCGCTTCGAGCGCGGCCGAGCGGGGGAGCGGGCGGCTCGCTCCGACGAGCAGCAGCGGCAGTCGCCGGGTCTCGCGCGCGAGGTGCTGCCACACCTGCAACGTCGTCTCGTCCGCCCATTGCAGATCGTCGACCACGAGCGCGAGCGGCCCGTCCGCGCACAGCTGCCGCACCAGTCCGAGAATGCCCTGAACCGGGTCCAGCTCCGGGTTCTCGGCGAGCGCCACCGCCAGTTCCGCGCGGCGCAAGTCCGAGGCCCGCGGGTGCACGCCGAGCGCGTCCAGCAGCGGACGCAGGGCAAAGCCCTGGTCGAGCGAGTCCGCGGCGGCGAACAGTGCGGGGTAACCGGTTTCGTGTGCCAGCGCGACGGTTTCGGCCAGCAGCGCGGTCCGGCCGATTCCCGGTTCGCCCTTGACCCACACCGAACGGCCGAGGCCGCCGCCGAGACCGGCGACGGCTTCGCTGAGCAACTGCAACTCGTCTTCCCGCCCGACGAACGTCGCCGGACGCGGCGGCAGGACCGGCAACGGGAAGCGGGGAACCTTCGTGACGGGCACGGGCGTCACCGCCGCATCGGCGGCCAGCAGCTTTTCGTACAGCTCCCGCAGCGCCGGACCCGGCTCGGTGCCAGACGCTTCGACCAGCCGCTCGCGCAGTTCGGTGTAGACGGTCAGCGCCTCGTGATGCCTGCCCGTCTGGTCGAGTGCTCGCATGAGCAGTCCGTGCAGCGGCTCGCGGAACGGGTGTTCCGCGGCGAGCTCGCCGAGCTGCGTGACGAGCCCGGCGGACTCGCCCGAGTCCATCGCCAGCTCGGCCCGGCGTTCGACGGTCGCCAGCCGCAGCTCCTCCAACCGCACCCGCTGCGCGGTGGCGTAATGCCCGGAGAGACATTGCAGCGGCGTGCCGTCCCACTCCGCGAGAGCCTCGTCGAGCACGCTCCGCGCCTCGGCCCGGCGTCCCTCGGCGAGCAGGCGGTTGCCGAGGTCGCGCAGCGCACTGAAGCGGTGGACGTCGATCTGCTCCGGTTCGACGCAGAGCGAGTAGCCGGACCCGGTGGACGCGATCAACCGCGATTCGGCGCCCTTGCGGCGGCCCGGTTCGAGAACGCGGCGCAGTCCGGAGATATAGGTGTAGATGCTCCCTTGCGCACTGGCCGGGGGCGCGTCGCCCCACACTGCGTCGATGAGCACTTCACGGGAGACGGTGCGGTTCGCCGAGAAGGCGAGCACCGCGAAGACTGTGCGCCGATGAGCAGAACCGAGGTCGAGCTGCCGGTCGCCGAGCCAGGCTCGCACCGGTCCGAGCAGCTGGATTTCCGGCGCCGGGACGCCGCCGGATGCCGACATCGGTCTCCCTTCACGCGCTGACGGATCGTCACACGCCGGATGCCACTGGTGAGCTTACGCCGAAAAGGTGACGTCGCGGGACCGCCCCGGGTTGCTTTTGCCGGTCTTGTCCAGCGAATTGTCTGGTGGACATGGTCCCGGGGGAGGCCCGGCGGTGAACGCCGGGCAAACCGGCGGGGCGGTCCGGCAGGCACACCTGCCCCGACAAAGGGGCATCGGCCAGGCTCCCCGGTTTCCGGACGGGAATCCCTGCGGCAGCCTCGACGAGGAGCCCGCGCGCCCGATTCGCGGCTTCGGCGCGGCGACGGTGAGGAGGAGGCGTGGACCCGGTTCCGGCCCCGGCGGGGGCGAGGTTCGCGGCGGCGATCGACGCGGCGAACGCCTGTTTCGGCACGGTGAACAGCGAAATGGCGGCGCTGCAGGCGTCGTGGCGCGGCGAGGCGGCGGTGCGGTTCGGCCAGGCGATGAACGATTGGGAGCAGCAGTTCGATCGCATTCTGGCAAGTCTGGCAGATCTCGTGGACGTCGCGCGCGGTACGGGCGCGTCCACCACCGCAAAGTGCTCAGATGAGCGCGTGCGGTGCGCCGACCACCCATGAGCGGCGATCCCGGCTTCGACCAGGCCGCCGAGGTGCTGTCCCGGATCCGCCGCACGACCGGCGACCTCGGCGCGGTGCTCGCCGAGCTGGAGTCCGCGGTGGAACCCGAGGTGGCCGGCTGGCCCGCCGCGGCGCGGGCCCGCTACCGGGAGGCCAAACGGGAGTGGGCCACCGCGCTCGACCGGATGCCCGAATGCCTCGACCGGGCGGCGCAAGCGTTCCGCGAGATCTCCGGTCCAGAGCCGAAAAGAGGCCTTTGAACAGCGAAAACCCTGGTTTTCTTCACCGGCCTTCACGAGCGCGCCAGAAAACGTGAAGTCTCGCCCGCCACACTGCGTCCAGGCAATGTGGAGGGGGTTAATCGTGAAGCTCGTCAAGGTCGCAGTGCTCGCCTCGGACCCGATCACCCGGGCCGGAGCCGCGAGCCTGCTGGGTTCGCGCCCGGAACTGGTCCTGCTCGGCCACGACGCGGCGAGCCAGGCGGACGTGGTCCTCGTGATGGAGGAGCACGTGACCGACCGGGTGCTGTCGCAGGTGCGGGACCTCGGCAGGCAGTCCGAGCAGCTGACCGGACCGCATCTGGTGATCGTGGTCGACCACTTCCGCGAGAGCGACCTGATGACGGCCGTCGAATGCGGGGTCGTCGCGATCCTGCCGCGCCGCGAAACCGGCGGCGGCGAACTGGTCGCGGCAGTGCTGGCCGCGGGCGACGGCACGGCGACGCTCCCGCCGCGGCTGCAGGGCGCGCTGCTCGCACAGGTGCAGCGAATGCGCCGCGACGTGCTGGAGCCGAACGGCCTCACGCTGTCCGGCCTGGCTTCGCGCGAATGCGACGTGCTGCGGCTGGTCGCCGAGGGCTACGGCACCGAGGAGATCGCGACGAAGCTCTGTTATTCGGAGCGGACGGTCAAGAACGTGCTGTACGGCCTGATGACCCGATGCGGTCTGAACAACCGTGCGCACGCCGTGGCCTATGCCCTGCGCGCCGGCGCGATCTAGTGTTCTGACCCATGGCGCAGACGGCGGTAGAGATCGCTCGCGGAGTGCGGGCAGGAGAGCTGGACGCGGTCCAGGTGACCGAGGAAGCCCTCGCCCGGATCGCTGCGGCGGACGGCGTCGTCGGCGCTTTCCGCCGAGTGCGCTCCGCCGAGGCCCGAGCCGAAGCCGCCGAAGTCGCGGCCCGCCCGGACCTGGCTTCGCTGCCCTTGGCCGGCGTCCCCGTCGCGGTCAAAGACGTCACCGAGGTCACCGGCGAATACCTGGGCTGGGGCTCTGAAGCAGGCCCTCGCGCCCTCGCGGACGCCGACGGCCTGATCGCCGCCCGCCTGCGCGCAGCCGGCGCGGTCATCGTCGGCCTGACCCGCGTGCCGGAGCTGTGCATCTTCCCGACCAGCGACGACCCCGCCGGAATCGCCCGCAACCCCCGTAACCCGACCTTCACCGCAGGCGGTTCCTCCGGCGGCAGCGCGGCCGCGGTAGCCGCAGGCCTGGTCCCCATCGCGCACGGCACCGATGGCTTGGGATCCATCCGGCTGCCCGCCGGAATGTGCGGAATCGTCGGCCTGAAACCCGGCCGCGACGTGGTCCGCGAAGAAACCCCAGGCTGGTTCGGCCTCTCCACCCACGGCCCCCTGACCACGACGGTCGCCGACGCCGCCCTCCTGATGTCCGTCCTGGCCGACCGCCCGGAATGGGCCACCCCGGAGACGCCCGGTCCGCTGCGGATCGCGACCTCGACCCAGGTCCCCTTCACTCGATCCCCCCTGCCTCGCCCGCTTCGCGCCGCCGTCGACCAGGCAGCCACACTCCTTTCCGTTCGCCATTCGGTCTCGCCCGCGACGCCCGCCTACCCCCTCCGCGCCCTGGGCGGCCTGCTCGCCCGCTGGTTCGCCGGCCCCGCCGAACAAGCCGCCGGTGCCTTCGACCTGTCGCGTCTCCAGCCCCGCACGCGAACTCACGTCCGCCTAGGCCGCCTGACGTCGCGCCTGGTCACCGACCGAGCCCGCGACGAATGGCAGACAATCGCGGCGCGGTTCTTCGAGTCGCACGACGTGCTGGTGACTCCGACACTGGCGACGCTCCCGCTGAAAGCCCGCCGCTGGCACCGGAAATCCTGGCTGGCGAACGCGATTCCGTCCTCCCGGGTGGCCGCTTTTACCGGCCCGTGGAACCTTGCCGGATACCCGGCACTGTCGGTCCCGGTCGGCCGCCACCCCGTTCACGACCTGGCGACCTGCGTACAACTGGTGGCCCGCCCCGGTGGCGAGCCGGTCCTGCTGGGGTTGGCGGCGGAACTGGAATCAGCGAACCCTTGGCCTCAGACGGTCTAGGGCCACGTGTGGTCCGTGAGGGAAGCAGAGTCCCTGAAGGTCGCCCTCACGGACTTGGCCGGGGCGTACGTGGCGGGCCGCGACTGCTGACGCGCACCGCGAATCCCTGAGGGCGGGCCAGCTTCGCGCGGTGGTCCGTCCTTCCCCGCTGCGGGTGAAAGGCCTGCTCGGATAACCGCAGTAAGCCCGCCACCCCGTTGTCCGGGCTGGCGGGCTTACTGCGGATTGTGGATCAGCTGCTGGGCTTGCCCGCCGCCTGCGGCTGGGACTTCGCACCGTTCGCCGTCGAACCGTTCCCGTTCTTCGCGCCGTTTCCAGCCGCGCTTTCCGTCGCCCCGCCACTCGCGGACGAGCCGTTCCCGGTCGTGGCCTTGGCACCCGAACCGTTCCCGCTCTTCGGCTTGGGCGACGGCGCGGCCTTCGTCTCGACTGGCCCCGGCGAGGGGTCCGGCTTCGCCGGGTCATCGCCACCGACCAGCTTCGAGGCGGCGGGCAGCACCGATTCCGACGGCAGTGCCGTCAGCAAGCTCTCGCTGCGCCCGAGGACCTCGTCCGCCATCGCCAGGTTCTTGCGGGCCTGTTCGCGGATCTCGGCGAGCCGCTCGACCTTGCGCGTCGCCGCGGTGGTGCGCTGGGCCGCCTGCGTGGTGGCCTCGTCGAGACGGCGCTTGGCCTCCGCCGTCGCCTCCTCGACGCGGCGAGTCGCCTCCGCGGTGGCTTCCGAGATGCGGCGCTCAGCCTGATTTTTGCTGGCCGTGCGCTGGTCGGCGATCATCTTTTCGTGCGCGGTGCGCTCGGCGGTGATCTTCGCGTCGAAGTCGCGCTCGATCTTGCGGCGCTTGCGCTCGGCTTCGTTGTCGAGGAGTTCCCGGCGCTGCGCCGCCTCGACCGTCAGCCGCTGCACTTCGGCGCGGGTTTCCTTCAGCGCGGCCTCGTGCTCCGAGTGCAGCGCTTCGGCCTGCTTGTCCAGTTCCTCGACCAGGCGGTGGTACCGCTCGCGCAGCTTCGTGGACGCCTCGGTGGACGACGCCCAGTGCTTCTCGGCCGCCACCTGCGCGCGCTTGGTGATCTCCTCGGCCCGCGCGTTCGCGAGCGTGACAGTGCGCTGCATCCGCTCGTCCAGGTCCTCGAGCCGCTCCGGCGGCTTCATCAGTTCCTCGACCCGCGACTGCAGCTTCGACACCTCGCCGCGCGCCGTCTCGAGTTCGCGCGACAGCGTGGCGACCTGGGCGGCCGCCGCGTCGCGGTCGGTGATCAGCCGGTGCAGCTGGCCTTCGAGGTGGTCGAGGTACTGCCGCACCTCGGTGCGGTCGAAGCCGCGCCAGGCTTCGGTGTACTCGCGCCGCAGCGGGAGGAGGCCGTTGTCTCGCTCGGGAACCATGCCCACGACCGTACCCGCGCACCTGGCGTGCGTGCCGCCAGGAGTGGTGAATCACCGCCCCGGGTCGATTCTTCGTGGCGATCTCGCCTGAACGGCCTCACCCGCCGCGCCGAGCCGTCACTACCAGTGGAACCCGCGCGACAGCCGGGCCAGCGCCATCGCCGCGCGGGACAGGTGTTTCTCGCCCCTTCCGATCTTCAGTTTCCCGCTGCCGCCCGCCGCCGCGGAGTCCGGGAAGATCCGGAAACCCTGGTACGCGATCGCGTCGGTCAGCCCGGGCGCGAGCGTGTAGGTCAGCCCGATCGCCTGGCCCGCCGGGGTGCCGATGTGCTTCGGACGCTGGACCAGCGCTTTCAGCACCATGTCCGCCGCCTGCTCCGGCGATTTCGTGGGGAAGGCGTCGTAGATCTTCGTCGGCCGGATCATCGGCGTGCGCACGAGCGGCATGTGGATGGTGGTGAAGGTGATCCCGTCGCCGTGCGTTTCGGTCGCCGCGATCCGGGAGAAGTAGTCCAGCGCGGCCTTCGACGCGGCATAGGCGGAAAAGCGCGGCGCGATTCCCTGCACGCCGATCGAGGAAACGTTCACGATGTGCCCGAATTTCCGCTCCGACATGTGCGGCAGGACCGCCAGGATCAGCCGCACCGCGCCGAAGTAGTTGATCGCCATCGCGCGCTCGTAGTCGTGCATCCGGTCGTACGACAGCTTGATCGACCGCCGGATCGACCGGCCGGCGTTGTTCACGAGCATGTCGATCCGGCCGTGTTCGGACAGCATCGCGTCCACGGCCTTGCGCACTGAATCCTCGTCGGTGAGGTCCGCCGGGTACACCGACGCGGTGCCGCCCGCCGCGATGATCTCGTCGCGCACCTCTTCCAGTTCGTGCTGCCGCCGCGCGACCAGCAGCGGCACCCCGCCCGCCGCGGCGACCTTCAGCGCGGTCGCCCTGCCGATGCCCGACGACGCGCCGGTGATGATCACCCGGCGGCCGTCCAGTTCGCCGCGCGGACCGTGCTTGCGCGCGCGGAACGGGTCGAGGTGTTCGCGCCAGTAGCGCCACAGCGTCGAGGCGTATTCCTCGAGTCGCGGCACCTCGACGCCGCTTCCGGCCAGCGCCTTGCGCGTCTCCGCGGACGCGAACACCGACGGGAAAGCCATCGTTTCCAGCAGTACCGGCGGGATGCCGAGCCGTTCCAGCACCGCGTCGCGGGCGATGGTGAATCCGGGAATGTGCTCGCTGAGCTTGACCAGCCCGACGATTCCCTTCGACACCTTGTCGCCGAGTTGCACGGTGATCGTCGGCGCCCCGGCGGCGCGGGCGAACGCGTTGTAGACCGACACCACCGGCTGCGGTTCGGGGTTCACGAGGTGGAAAGCGCGCCCGTCGAGCCCCGGCGTGGCGACCAGCTCCAGCATGGCCTTCGCGACGTAGTCGACCGGAACCACGTTGGTGTCGCCCAGATCCGGGCCCGCGGTCGGGAGGTCGGGCAGCCCGGCGAGCCTGCTGATCGCGGGGAAGAGGTAGTACGGACCGTCGATCTTGTCCATCTCGCCGGTCTGCGAATCGCCGACCACGACCGCGGGCCGGTACACCCGCCACGGCACCTCGTGCTGGTCCCGGACGAGTTTCTCGGCCTCGAATTTGGTGCGGTGATACGGCGTGATCAGCCGCTGTCCCACGTCGAACATGTCCTCGGTGAACAGTCCTTCGTGGTCGCCCGCGACGGCGACCGACGAGACGTGGTGCAGGCACCCGGCGTTCAGGTCCGCGGCGAGGTCGATGACGTTCTGCGTACCGTCCACATTGGCCCGGATGCTGGTTTCGTCGTCGGCGGTGATGTCGTAGAGCGCGGCGAGGTGGATGACGTGGTCGACGCCGCGCAGCGCCTCCCGGTCCGCTTCGGACACTCCCATCAGCGGTTCGCCGAGGTCGCCGGTCACGAGCGTCACGCGGTCCGGATGCGGCCATCCGTCGACGAGCGCGGCCAGCTTCTCCCGCGACGACGCGCGCACCACCAGCGCGACCCGTTCCACGTCCGGCCGGGTGAGCAGCTGCCGGGTGACCTGGCGCCCGATCAACCCGGTCGCGCCTGTCACCAAGAACGTCGCCATCTCCATCACCCTCCGCCGTGCCGCCGCCTGGACCCATGGGCATTCTGCTGCATGGACGCCGCCCTGACCACAACGCGGCAGGGTGAGGTTACTCGCAAGTAACTTAGCGGCGGAACGGGGTCCCGCAGGTGGCGGCGGATTTCCGCGAACGACGGGCCGGTCAGAAACTGCGCGAACGGACCCCTCGCGCGGTTTCAGCGGGCCGCGAGGGGACCCCTCACTCCTGATCCGGCACCGGAAGCGCGGTCAACGATCCGTGAGAGCCGCGGAAATCGGATTCAATGCCAGGAACTTGAGCCCGTGTCGCGGGAGCGTCGCGCGGTGCGCTCGCCCGGTCCGGCGGTCACCTCAAGCGTCTCTTGCTCACGGACAGGAAGATCTCCGGCATCGCTCCTTATGCCGGGTCGGCGATCACGACGCGGTTCTCCTCATACCCGTCGCTCCCGCCGATCCAGCGCCCACCGCAGGTCACCAGGACCACTCGATGCGGACCGGCCTGCCCGAAGAGGTCGTCGGCGCGGCTCGGCAGATCGTTCTTGTGCACGGTGACCAGCTGCGAAATCCGGTACCGGCTCGTCTTGCCCGCGCGGTCCACGATCGTCACCACGCCGCCGATGCGCTCGCTCCACAATTCCGAGAACGGCCCGGTCGCACCGCGCCAGTTCACGTGGCCCGCGAACACGCTGGCGCCGCTGACCGCTTCCAAATCCGCGCCCCACCACGCCGCCTGTCCGATGTCCGACGGCACCGGAAGCGTGTTGCCCGGCCCGAGGTCCTGGCGCACCATCGCCGCGGTCCCGCCGCCGGGCAGCCGGATCGTGCCCGGCGCCTGCGGTCCCGGTTCCGGAGCTTGCCGATGCTCCGCGGGCGCGGCCGGCGGTGCGGCCGCGGAACTGCTCGGCGGTGCCGCCGAACTGCTCGACGGCGGCGGCGCGGGAGCCAGCTGCTGCGGGGAAGCGGCCGGAACGGCGGCGGCGACCGGGGACGCGCTCCCGGCCACCACCGTCGTCGGCGGCGAACTGATCACGACCGTCGCGAGTTCCACTGCCAGCACGCTTGCCGCGCCGAGCACGAACCCGCCGACCAGCCGTCCTTTTCCGGTCATCTGTCCTTGCTGCTTTCGCTTACCGCCGGGCCGACCGCCGAGCGGCGAACCCGACCAGCGCCGAACCGACGAGCACCAGCGCCGCGAGACCCGCGATGCCACCCGTGGAGAAACTCGTCTCGACGGTGCCCTTGGCCATCGTCACCGGCAGGTCGCCGGCGGGAATCGCGTGCGGCACTTCGTTCGGCGTGTTGGCCACAGTCAGGGCAAGTGTGCCGCCCGGCGTCAGCGACCCGCACGCGGCGGGCGGGTTGTTCGGGTCGAACGCGTTGGTGTAGCCCGGCGGCGCGTTCACCTCGACCACGCAGACCTCCTGCGGGGCCAGCAGGTTCTCCACCGTCGCGGTCCCATTGTCGCCGCTGGTGGTGACCACGGCGGGCTGCCCGTCGGGCCCGGTGAGCGGCTTGCCGTCCTGGCTGGTGGCCGCGGTCTTGCGGTCCTTGCCGGTGACCCGCAGCGTCGCGCCGCCGATGCCCTTGCCGGTCTTGGCGTCGGTCTTGGTGACCTGCACCTTGCCCGGCTTCGCCACGGCGACGACGCCTTGTGCGGTCAGTCGCTTCTCGCCGCCGGTGCCGACGACGCTCTGGATGCCGTCCTTGGTGTTGACCGGGTTCTGCACGGTCGGCTTGTCGGCGGGCGCGGACAACGACGCGACGAGCTTCGGCTGGTCGCCAGTCGGCGTGACCTTCGCCGTGACTGTGCCGTTCGCATCGGTCTTGATCGTCGTGTCCTTCTGCGCGGCCTGGGGCGCGGGGTTGCCGGAAGAGGAATCGGACGCCTTCTCCGCGTCTGCCTGCTTGTCTGCTTGGCCGACCGTCCCGTCGGTGGCGGTCAGCTTCACCGGAACGTCCGGAATGCCTTTGCCCTGGGAGTTCTTCACCGTGACCGTCCAGGTCGCGGGCTGGCCGAGGTGCTGATCGCCCTTCGGCGCGGTGACCGACGCGGTCCACGGACCGCGGTTCGCCTCGGCCTCGGCCTTCATCTTGGCCACGTCGTCCTTGGCGGCCGGGGTGAGTGCGTTGAGGTACTTCTGCTCGGGATAAGCCGCCTTGTCCGGGGGCGTGCCGAAGTCCGTGTCGCCGGGAGCGTGTGTCTTGGCAGTCCACGAGTGCAGCAGGTGGGCCAGCGCGGCGGCCTCGTCGTTGTTCGAGGTGTTGCCGTAGCGCAGCAACAGATACGAGATGTTGCCCGCGACGTCGGGCTGGAGCTTTTCGCCCCACTTCGTCAGCAGCTCATCGCCTGGCTGGTACGCCTCGTCGCTGCCCGGCGCCTTCAGATGGAACCGAACGCAGAACACGTTCTTGCCGCCCACCTTGTACGAGCCGAGCCAATCCTCGTAATCGGTGCCGCCCTCGTTGTGGACGATCGTCAGGCCGGGGCCCTTCACCGCGCCCGCGGCGGCGGCCGGGGTCGTCCCTAATGCGGTTACGGAGAGTGCGCCGAGCAGTGCGGTCGCGACCAGTCCGGTGGCCGCGCGCCAGCGAGCGCGCGGGCGTGAGATCCACCCCATGGTGTGTTGGCTCCTTCGACGTGCCTGCCGACGCCTGAACGGCGTCCTCGCAGTTCACCTGATCGAACAACTCCCCGACACGCGTTCGGTCACTTCCCGGACACGCGATGTGAAGGTTCGCGGGTCACCATGGGGGTTGTCTAGAGACCATCGGGTGACCTGCGGTGAACGGTCGTGACCTTCATCGCCTACGGTGGCCGTAACGGGGGTCGCCCCACCCGTGCGGGTGATGAGTAAAATCGGCTTTACCCGAACGGGAACCAGCGAGCCGCCGCGGTCGTTGAACCCGATGCAAGGTGCCATAAAGTCCAGGAGGACAGGTGCGTTCCAGCAGCAACCCGGCGTTCCGCAATCTCCCGCGCGGCGCGGCCGCGACCGGGCAGTACGGGCCGAACGTCGGCTTCGACCAGCCCTACGGCCAGCCGCAGGGCCAAGGCGGCGTCCCGGGTTACGGCCCCGGCCAGATGGGCACCGCCTCCGCCGACCGTCCGATGACGGTCGACGACGTCGTCATCAAGACCGGCATGTCGCTCGGCGTCGCGCTCGTCGTCGGCGTGCTCACCGCGATCTGGGCGCAGTCCCAGCTCGTGCGCGACTCCCTCGGCAGGCTTTCGCCGAGCGGTCCGCTCCTCGGCGCGCTGATCGGCGGGCTCGTGGTGGGCCTCGTCGTGTCGCTGGTCATCATCTTCAAGCAGAAGCCGAGCGGTCCGCTCACGCTCGTCTACTCCGGTGCCGAGGGCCTGTTCCTCGGTGCGCTCAGCGGGTTGTTCGAGGTGTTCCTGCCGGGCATCGCCCTGCAGGCGCTCATCGGCACCGCGGGCGTGTTCGTCGCGATGCTGGTCGTCTACAAGACCGGCGCGGTGAAGGTCACGCCGAAGCTGACCAAGTGGATCGTCGGCGCGGTCGCCGGTGTGGCCATCCTGATGCTGGTCAACCTGGTCACCGCGGTGTTCTTCGGCTTCAACCCGCTGCGCGACGGCAGCCCGCTGGCCATCGTCTTCAGCCTGGTGGTCATCGGCATCGCCGCGTTCAGCTTCCTGCTCGACTTCGACCAGGCCGACAAGATGATCCGCGCCGGCATGCCGTCGAAGTGGGCCTGGTACGCCGCCTTCGGCCTGATGACCACGCTGGTGTGGCTCTACCTCGAGATCCTGCGTCTGCTGTCTTACCTGCGCGACTAACCGTCGTACAGGTTTCCCGGGAAGGGGCGCTCCGCGTTACGCGGAGCGCCTTTTCTGTTTTTCTGCTCCGAACCTCTGCGAGCCCCGGCGGCCGTCGTGTTGGATGTGCCCGGACGGAATCTTTCTTTCGGGTTTGCGAGGCATCACGTGAGCGTTCCCCCGCACGGGCACGGACCGCAGCAGGGCTACGGACAGAACGGCCCGTCGCCGTTCCAGCAGCACTACGGTCCGGGCGGGATGCCGCCGCGGCAGAGCCCGAAGCGAAGCTTCCCGACCCGGACCGTGGTGCTGGTCGCCGTCGCGGTGGTGGTCGTGGCGGCGGGGGTCGTCATCGGCTTCTTCACGTTCGGCAACTCGACCAGCAACACCCACGCCAGCGACTGCATGCACATCGAGAAGTCCGGCTCGACCACGACGACGAAGACCGTCGACTGCGCCGACCCCGGAGCGAACGTCAAGGTCGCGGTCGTCCGCTCCAGCCGCAGCGGCACCTGCCCGCGCGGCGACTACTACCGCTACACCACCGGCGGCAAGAACCACCGCGTGCTCTGCCTCGTTCCCAATGTGCAGCAAGGGGATTGCCTCTCCGGGCTGCAGACCGCCTCGACGACCTACCAGAAGGTCGCGTGCACGGACCCGCAGAAGAACGCGGAAATCGTCAAGCTGGTGCCCGGTGCGAAGGACCGTTCGGCGTGCGAGGGCAGTGGTTCGACCACCGCCCGCTGGTACTCCGATCCCGAGGAAGCCATCTGCATCAAGAGCTGACCGGGGCGGTACAAAGGGGCCGTCCGGACGCCCGGTTTCGGCCGTTCGTCGCACTCCGTGGGACAGGCTGCGTGCGGCGCCCGCGCGGACCTAACGTGGATCGCCGCCCGCCGCCGGGCGGGTCCCGTTGATCCCCGACACCCCCAGGAGACGTGGTGGCGACCACCGATTCCCCTGTCGACGAGCGAAAACTGCTCGACTTCCCGACCTCCTGCGCGGCTCCGGCGCCTAAACCGGAGGAGCCGGTCAAGGTTGTCCCGCTGGCCGTCGCCGCGGTGCTCGCGGTCGGGCTGACCGCCTACGTCTGGGCCGCGCACGGCGCGAAGTTCGGGGTCCTGCTCGTGCTGGGGCTGGCGCTCGGCCTCGCCCTTTTCCACTCCCGCTTCGGGTTCACGTCCGCGTGGCGGCAGCTGATCGCCGTCGGCAACGGCCAGGGCCTTCGCGCGCACACCCTCCTGCTCGGCACCGCCGCGACGCTCATCGCCCTCATCTGCGGCACCGGCGCGGGCCTCTTCGGCAGCAAACCGGTGCCGGTGGCGAACGTCGGGCCGATCGGGCTCGCGTTGTTCGTCGGGGCCACGTTGTTCGCGATCGGCATGCAACTCGGCGGCGCATGCGCGTCCGGGACGCTGTTCGCGGTCGGGGCCGGGCAGTCGACGATCGTGCTGACCCTCGGCGGTTTCATCACCGGATCGGTCCTCTACACGTGGGGCTACCCGCTTTTCACCGGCTGGCCGCAGGTTTCCGGATTCCTGCTGTCGGACCACGTCGGCTGGTTCGGTTCGTGGGCGATCACGATCGCGGTGCTCGCCGCGATCGTCCTCGCGACTCGCGTGGTGCAGAAGCGCCGCGTGCCGCCGCCGGTCGACACTGTCCCGACCGCACGCGGGTTCGCCCGGATCTTCCGCGGCTCCTGGCCGATCCTCGTCGGCGCGGTCGTGCTCGGCGTGCTGGCCGGCGCGGTGTACCTCGTTTCCGGCGGCATCTGGGGCGTTACGAGCGCGTTCAGCCTGTGGGGCGCGAAAATTCTGCAGGTGTTCGGACTGCACCCGGAGCAGTGGGAGTTCTGGCAGCTGAAGGCGAACGCGACGTCGCTGTCCAAGCCGATCTGGCAGGACAAGACGAGTCTCACCGACATCGGCATCATGATCGGCGCGTTCGTCGCCGCCGCGGCCGCGGGCGCGTGGAAGATCCACAGCTCGATCCCGTGGCGCACCGCCGTCGCCGCGATTCTCGGCGGAATCCTCATGGGAATCGGCGCGCGGCTGGCGAACGGCTGCAACATCGGCGCGTACCTCGGCGGAATTTCCGTCGGCAGCCTGCACGGCTGGCTGTGGGGCGCGTTCGCGCTTTTCGGTACCTGGATCGGGCTGAAACTGCGGCCGTTGTTCGGTTTGGGCAACCCGGTGCGCACGGACAGTATCTGCTGACGAGTGGGGACTTTTCGCAGGTCATCGCGACTGCGCGAAAAGTCCCCACGCATTTCGCCCGGCAGCGAAAAAGACTGCGTCGCCGCTTGCCGCTCGGCTAGTCTGGAGCGCGCGCAAGGGGGAACCGCGGTCGTATTGTCGCGTCGCGGGCTTGCGCATCACCACTAACAGATGGGGTTCCGCATGTCCGCACCTGCGACTCCGGCCGCGCCGGATGCCGGTGACAAACTCGACCGGGGAGTGCTGAAGGTCGCTTCCGTGGTGGTGCTCGGCGCCATCATGGCGATCCTCGACACCACCGTGGTCAACGTCGCGCTCCAGAAGCTCACCATTCAGTTCACCACGTCCTTCGACACCATCCAGTGGGTCGCGACCGGCTACATGCTGGCGCTGGCGACGGTCATCCCGGTCACCGGATGGGCGTCCGACCGGTTCGGCACGAAACGGCTGTACCTGCTCGCGATCGGCACCTTCCTGATCGGCTCGATGCTCGCCGGGCTCGCCTGGAACGTCGAATCGCTGATCGCGTTCCGCGTCGTGCAGGGCCTCGGCGGCGGCATGCTGATGCCCGCGGGCATGACGATCCTGACCCGCACCGCGGGCCCGCAGCGGATCGGCCGCGTGATGTCCGTGCTCGGCGTCCCGATGCTGCTCGGCCCGATGGCGGGCCCGATCCTCGGCGGCTGGCTGGTCGACTCGGTGAGCTGGCGCTGGATCTTCTACATCAACGTCCCGATCGGACTGATCGCGTTCCTGCTCGCGCTGAAGCTGCTGCCGAAGGACGACCCGGAACCGTCCGGCCGCTTCGACTTCCTCGGCATGCTGATGGTGTCGCCCGGCCTCGCCGCGCTGATCTTCGGCGTATCGCGGATCCCGTCGACCGGCACCGTCGGCGCGCTCGAGGTGTGGCTGCCCGCGCTGGCCGGGATCGTGCTGCTGGTCGCGTTCGTGCTGCGGGCGCGGACCGTGGAGCATCCGCTGATCGACCTGAAGCTGTTCCGCAACCGGTCGTTCTCCGTCGCGATGGCCACGATGGCGGTGTTCTGCATCGGATTCTTCGGCGCGATGCTGTTGCTGCCGACGTATTTCGTGCTGGTGCGCGGCGAAACCGCGCTGAACGCCGGTCTGCTGCTGGTGCCGCAGAGCCTCGGCGCGGTGGTGTCGATGCCGATCGCCGGACGGCTGGCGGACAAGATCGCGCCGCGCAAGATCGTGGTGCCCGGCCTGGTGCTGATCGTGGCCGGCATGATCGCGTTCACCCAGGTCACCGCCACCACGTCGTATCCGCTGCTGCTCGCCGCGCTGTTCGTGGTCGGGCTCGGCCTCGGCTGCACGATGATGCCGATCACCTCGGCCGCGCTGCAGACGTTGCAGTCCAAGGACATGGCGAAGGCCTCGACCGCGACGAACATCCTGCAGCAGACCGCGGGCGCGATCGGGTCCGCGGTGATGTCGATCATCCTGGCGGCGCTGCTCGCCGGGAAGTTCGGCGTCCCGACGAGCCAGGGCCAGCTGGTCGCCACCGCGGCGACGATGAACCCGGCCACGCACGACGCCGCGGCGGGCCTCGCGGGCGAATCGTTCGCGACGACGTTCCTGTGGGGCACGATCCTGCTGGCGCTGTGCCTGGTGCCCGCGTTCTTCCTGCCGAAGAAGCGCGTGGTGCCCGCGGCGACGGAGTCCGACGAGGTCGCTCCGCCGGTGCTGATGCACTGACGTTCCGCCCAATGAAAAGGGCCGCCCGCGTTGCGCTCGCGGACGGCCCTTTTCGTTGCCGGAACTAGGAAAGCCGCTCCAGCACCATCGCCATGCCCTGCCCGCCGCCGACGCACATCGTCTCGAGGCCGAACTGCTTGTCGTGGTGCTGCAGCGAGTTGATCAGCGTCGAGGTGATCCGCGCGCCGGTCATGCCGAACGGGTGGCCGACCGCGATCGCGCCGCCGTTGACGTTCAGCCGGTCGAGGTCAATGCCGAGGTCGCGGTAGGACGGGATGACCTGCGCGGCGAACGCCTCGTTGATCTCGACCAGGTCGATGTCCGAAATGGACAGTCCGGCGCGGGACAGCGCCTGCTTCGACGCCTCGACCGGGCCGTAGCCCATGATCTCCGGCGACAGGCCGGTGACGCCGGTCGACACGACGCGCGCCAGCGGCGTCAGGCCCAGTTCGCGAGCCTTCGTGTCGGACATGATCACGACAGCCGCCGCGCCGTCGTTGAGCGGGCAGCAGTTGCCGGCGGTGATCCGGCCGTCGGGGCGGAAGACCGGCTTCAGCCCGGACACGCCCTCGAGCGTGACACCCGCGCGCGGCCCGTCGTCCTTCGACACGACCGTGCCGTCCGGCAGCGTGACCGGGGTGATGTCCTTGGCCCAGAAACCGTCCGCGATGGCCTTCTCGGCGAGGTTCTGCGACCGCACGCCGAACTCGTCCATCTCCTCGCGGGTGACGCCCTTGAGCCGCGCGAGGTTCTCCGCGGTCTGGCCCATCGCGATGTAGACGTCCGGAAGCTGCCCGTTCTCGCGCGGGTCCTGCCAGCTGTCCGCACCGGACTCGGCGGTGGCCTTGGTGCGCGCCTCGGCGTCGGCGAACAGCGGGTTGTGCGTGTCCGGCCAGGAGTCGGAGCTGCCCTTCGCGAACCGAGACACGGCCTCGACGCCCGCGGAGATGAAGACGTCGCCCTCGCCCGCCTTGATCGCGTGCAGCGCCATCCGGGTGGTCTGCAAGCTGGAGGAGCAGTACCGGGTGATCGTGCAGCCGGGCAGGTGGTCGTAGCCGAGTTCGACGGCCACCGCGCGGCCCATGTTGAAGCCGGACTCGCCGCCGGGAAGGCCGCAGCCGAGCATCAGGTCGTCGATGTCGGCCGGGTCCAGCTGGGGCACCTTGTCCAGCGCCGCGCGCACCATCTGCACGGCCAGGTCGTCGGGGCGCATCCCGACCAGCGAGCCCTTCCCGGCACGGCCGATCGGGGAGCGGGCGGTGGAGACGATGACGGCTTCGGGCATGACAGACACATCCTCGGGTCGGCGGCACTAAGCGGTTGCTCACCATCTTGCCGTCTCCGGCGTCCGTTCGAAAGCCGAAGGCGACATGCACCACCTTGCGCCCGTGGGAGGATTTCTGCCGTGACAGAGCGCAACCGGGTGTTGTCCACCCGCACGATCGCGTGGTGGGGGACCGGCATCGTGCTGCTCGCGGCCGTCGCGGCGGCGTTGCTGCTGTGGCTGCTCGGCGGCGGGACCCCGGCCGATTCGTCGCGGCTCGACGCGCTGCGCACAGCCTCCAGCATCGTCGTCGGGACCGGCGGCGCGGCCGCGCTCCTGCTCGCCGCGCGACGGCAGCGGTCCGCCGAACTGGATCTGGAACAGAAGGACCACGACGCGACCCAGCGCCGGATCACCGACATGTACGGCAAGGCCGCCGACCAGCTCGGCAGCGACAAGGCCCCGGTCCGGCTGGCCGGTCTGTACGCGCTCGAACGGCTCGCGCAGAGCCACGCGGACCAGCGGCAGACCATCGTCAACGTCCTCTGCGCGTACCTGCGGATGCCGCTGGACGGCACGGACGAAGAGGTGCAGGTCCGCAAGGCCGCGCAGCGGATCCTGATGTTGCACCTGCGTCCTGGCGGCGGCGAGGAGCCGAACGGGTCGTACTGGCCGGACATCGACCTCGACTTCTCCGGAGCCAGGCTCATCGCGCTGACCCTCACGCACTGCAAAATCCGTTCCATCGTGTGCTACCAGACGAAATTCGAGGAATTCGCGACCTTCCGCGGCACCGAATTCCGCACCAAAGCCGATTTCCACGAGGCGGTGTTCCGCGAACGCGCGGACTTCCGCGGCGCTGTCCTCGGCGGCGACCGCGACGTATTCCGCGGCGCGCAGTTCGAGAAGCACGCGGAATTCGGAGTGCACTCGGAGGCCGGGCTGGCCGGCGCGCTCGCGAAGCCCGGCTACAAACGCTCCTGGCCGCCCGGCTGGACCGAAGAACCCGGCGACGACGGCTGGCTCCGGCTGGTTCCTTCGGGTGTTCCGGAATAACCGCGGAACCACTAGGATTCGTGAAGAGTCAACAAGAAGAGGAATCCCAACCAGGAGGTGAACCGGACATGGTGGCCCTTAAGCGGTACTGCTTGGCACTGCGGGCCGGGACGGATCTCCGGGACGGGATCACGGATCGGCGTGCGGCGGCCCTCGGGCCCGCCCCGGTGTCGACGCGCGGCTTGGTGGCTGCCTGAGGTCCGCGCCGGGGAGGCCTGACCTCGCCTGGCGCCGCCCGTGGCCCCGACGCGCACCCGGAGACCGCCTGCCGGTCCCGCGCTGGCCGGTCATGGGTCCGGCTGTTTAGGCTGGTCGCGTGGAGTACGCAGAACACATCGTGGACCTCGTGGGCAACACCCCGCTGGTCAAGCTGAATTCGCTTACCCGGGGGCTCAAGCCGCTCGTGCTCGCCAAGGTCGAGTACGTCAACCCGGGCGGCAGCGTGAAGGACCGAATCGCGCTGCGGATGATCGAGGCCGCCGAGGCCTCCGGAGAGCTGCGCCCGGGCGGCACGATCGTGGAGCCCACCTCGGGCAACACCGGGGTCGGGCTCGCCATGGTCGCCCAGCGCAAGGGCTACCAGTGCGTGTTCGTCTGCCCGGACAAGGTGAGCGAAGACAAGCGCAACGTGCTGCGCGCGTACGGCGCCCGCGTCGTCGTGTGCCCCACCGCGGTCGCGCCCGAGCACCCCGACTCCTACTACAACGTGTCCGACCGGCTCGTGCGCGAGATCGAGGGAGCCTGGAAGCCCAACCAGTACGCCAACCCGGAGAACCCGGCCAGCCACTACCACTCCACCGGCCCGGAGCTCTGGCGGCAGACCGACGGCAAGATCACCCACTTCGTCGCGGGCGTCGGCACCGGCGGCACGATCTCCGGCACCGGCAAATACCTGAAGGAGGTCAGCGACGGCCGCGTCCAGGTCGTCGGCGCTGATCCCGAGGGCTCGGTGTATTCCGGCGGCACCGGCCGGCCGTACCTGGTCGAGGGCGTCGGCGAGGACTTCTGGCCGGAGACCTACGACCGGAACGTCGCGGACCAGATCATCCCGGTCAGCGACGCGCACTCGTTCGAGACCACGCGCCGGCTCGCGACCGAGGAGGGCCTGCTCGTCGGCGGTTCGTGCGGGATGGCCGTGGCCGCCGCGCTGAAGCTGGCCGAGGGGCTGACCGAGGACGACGTCGTGGTCGTGCTGCTGCCCGACGGCGGCCGCGGCTACCTCACCAAGGTGTTCAACGACGCCTGGATGTCGTCCTACGGCTTCCTCCCGCCGGATTCCTCCGGCGGGACGGTCGGCGACGTGCTCACCCGCAAGTCCGGCGCGCTGCCCAGCCTCGTGCACTCGCATCCGAACGAGACGGTCGCCGAGGCGGTGGCCATCCTGTCGGAATTCGGCGTGAGCCAGATGCCCGTGGTCAGCGCCGAACCGCCGGTGATGGCCGCCGAGGTGGTCGGTGCGGTGAACGAACGCGACCTGCTCGACGCGCTGTTCACCGGCAAGGCCCAGCTGGCCGACCGGCTGGAGACGCACATGTCGCCGCCGCTGCCCACGATCGGGGCGGGCGAGCAGGTGAGCGCCGCGATGAAGGCGCTCGAAGGGGCCGACGGCGCGCTGGTGCTGATGGACGGCAAGCCGGCGGGCGTCGTCACCAGGCACGATCTGCTCGCGTTCCTCGCGGGCCGATAGGCGCAAGCTCACGGAGGCCGGCCGGGGCGTCTGCGCGCGTCCCGGCCGGGCATCCGATAGCGTTACGGCCGAATAGAACTTTTTCGCGTCCTCGTCAAGGGGGTTCAAGACCCACATGAGTGCTCCGCAGCCACCGAACCAGCCCTGGGACGGCGGCCAGCAGCCGCCGCAGGGCCCGTCGAGTGGTCCTACACCGCAGCAGGACAGTCCCTTCGGCGCGTCGGAGCCGACCCAGGTGGTCCAGCCGGGCCAGCCGCAGCAGCCCGCTCAGGGCGGCGGCACCTTCGGCGACACCCCGGAACCGACGCAGGTCGTGCAGCCGGGACAGCCGGCTGACTCGAACGCCACCCAGGTGGTCAACCCCGTGAGCGCCGAGGGCAACGCCGAGTCGACGCAGCTGGTCCCGCCGAGCCAGCAGCCGCAGAACATCCCGTACGCCCCGCCGCCGAGCGCGGCGGACAACCCGGCCGCGGTCGCCGGGTTCGGCGCCCCGCAGGGCTTCGGACAGCCGGGTCAGCCCGGGCAGCCGGGCCAACCGGGTCAGCCTGGTCAGCCGCCGCAGGGCTTCGGCCAGCCGGGCGGGTTCGACCAGGGCGGCTTCGGCGCCCCGCCGCAGGGCGCGTTCGGCCAGCCCGGGCAGCCGGGTCAGCCGGGCTTCGGCCAGCCCGCCCCGTTCGGCGCGTCCGCCGCGCCGTCCGCGGGCGGCGGGAACGCGCTGTACGGCTACATCGCCGGCGGCGTCACCGCGGTGCTCGGCCTGATCGCGCTGATCGTTTCGTTCAGCTACATGAGCGACACCAGCGACTACTCGAAGCTGTACGAAAGCTCGAGCCGGTACCAGAAGCTGTTCGACGAGGCCGGCCTCGCCGCGCCGGGCACGCTGCTGTTCTACGTGATCATGATCCTGGTCGGCGCGGTGGTCGCGCTGGCGGGCGGCGTCGCGCTGGCTCTCGCCTCGCGCGCGGCCGTGATGCGCAAGCTCGCTCCGATCGGCGTGCTGGTCGGCGGCGTGCTGTTGCTGCTGTTCTCGATCCTGGCGAAGTCCGGGACCTCGGTCAGCAGCTCCTTCGCCAGCAAGTACGGCGGCGCCTCGTCCAGCGCGACGAGCGGCGGCGGCATGCTGACGCTGATCCTCGGCATCATCATCCTGATCATCGGCGTGGTCGCGATCATCCCGGCGACCTCGCAGTACGTCGGCCTCGGTTCGTCCTCGGGCGGCCCCGGCGGTCCTGGCGGCCCGCAGCAGCCGGGCGGTTTCGGCGGCGGACAGCCGGGCTTCGGCCAGCCGCAGGCAGGCGGTTTCCCGCCGCCCGGCGGACCGAACCCCAGCAGCGGGGGCTTCCCGCAGCCGGGCGGTCCGAACCCGGGCAGCGGTGCGAACCCGCAGCCGGGCTTCGGGCAGCAGCCGCCTCCCGGTTACGGCCAGCCGGGCCAGCAGCCGGGCTACGGCCAGCCGCCGCAGCAGCCGGGCGGTTTCGGCCAGCCGGGCCAGTACCCGCCGCCGGGCGGGCAGCAGCCCCCTCCGGGCTACGGCCAGCCGGGCCAGCAGCCGCCGCAGCAGTGGTGACTCGCTGAATCTCCGCGAAGGGCGCCTCCGTCTTCCGACGGCGGCGCCCTTCGTCGTTTCCAGTCCGTTTTTCGCGGGATTCGCGCGGAGCTGGTGGGCTTTTCCCGACGGTTCCGGCAGCCGGGGGAATTGCGGCGCACATGCGCTCGCGCCGGTCCCCAACGGTGCGTTTCCGGGCTAGGGTGAGCGCCGTCCGAATCGCTTTCCCAGCCCGAGGGGGACCTGCCGTGAGCGGCCTGCACGGACTTCCGGCACGGCAGCGGGAACGGGAATCCTCCTTGGCGGAACCGGCTCCGTACCGGCCGAACGGGAGCACCGCGATCGCGGCGGGACTGTTCGGACTCGTCGCCGCGGCGACGTCCGGCTACCTTCCGGCAAGGCTGTTCCTCGACATTCCTTCCGGATTCAGCCTCGGCGATCTCTCGCCGCTGACACTCGCCGATCTCGCCGCGTACCTGGCCGCTTCTCTGGTCTTGCTGATCGGCGCGATCGCGACCTTTTTCCGCGCGACAGCCGGTGCGGTATTGCTGATCGCGGGCGCGTTGCTCGCCCTCGGCGCGCTGCTGCTGGAACCCGCGCTGAGCGGTTCCCCGGCGTACGTCCAGTACTTCCGGACGCTGCTGCGGTTCGAGAATTTCGCCGCGCTCGATCGCGTCGCGCTCGCGGCCGCGGTGCTGCTGGTGCTCGTGCTGGCCGGGCTGCCGCGGACGTTCGGCTACCTGCGGTACCGCGTACCCGCGGTGCCTGCTTCGTCACCCTCGCGACAGTGGTAAATCCGCCCCGAAAAGGGGACGGACCTGGCACGATACAGGCACTCCGCCCGCCGCCCGGCGGGACCAGATGCACCGAGGACTCCCCGTGACCTACCCCCAGAACCCGCAGGGTCAGCCCCAGCAGCCGCAGAGCGGCCCGTTCCCCGGGCAGCCGTATCCGGCGAGCCAGCCGACGCCGGCCCAGCCGTACCCAGGCGCCCCGCAGCAGCCGTTCGCCCCTCCCGCCGCGGGTCAGCCGTACCCGGCCTACCCGGGCGGACCTGGCGTTTACCAGCAGAAGCCGAACGGCGCGACCGCGATCATCGCCGGGATCCTCGCGATCATCGGCGGCATTTTCGCGATCATCTCGGTCATCGTCTCGGTCGTCGCGATCTCGTCTGTCCACGTCACGGTCTGGCAGCTCTACCTGTCGGCCGTCGTATACGCGGTGATCGTCGGCCTGCTGCTCTTCGGCGGCATCGGCCTGTTCCTGCACAAGCCCGCCGCCCGCCTGTGCACGATCATCGGCTGCGGGCTGGTGATCGCGTTCACCGCCTTCGGCCTCATCATGGCCGGGGTCCTGACCGCGGGGTACTCCGGCAGCGCGCGGCTGATGGGCGCGGGCATCGGCAGTTCGCTGATCGCGCTGATCCCGCCGGTCGCGACCCTGGTGCTGGCGATCGTGAAGCCGACCGCCGACTGGGTCAACTACCGCCCGGGCGCCCCGGCACAGGGCGGCTACCCGGCTCCGCAGGGCTGGTGACCGCGGGGCTGCCGGTGCGGGTTTGTACCGGCAGCCTCTCCCGCATGGTGAGTTGCCTCCCAGCTGATGGGATTGTCGGGGGTGCCCCGTACCCTGGGAACCATGGCCGACGACTACTCCGTCCTGGGTTTTGAAACACGCGCGATCCACGCCGGGCAGCAGCCCGATCCCCGCACGGGTGCCGTCATCGTGCCGATTTACCAAACGTCCACGTACGCCCAGGACGGCGTGGGCGGCACCCGCGAGGGCGGCTACGAGTACTCGCGCACCGCGAACCCCACGCGGACCGCGCTGGAGGAAGCCCTCGCGTCGCTCGAGGGAGCCCGGCACACGCTGGCGTTCGCGTCCGGCATGGCCGCGTCCGACGCGGTGCTGCGCACGGTCCTGCGCCCCGGCGACCACCTGGTTCTGGGCAACGACGCGTACGGCGGCACGTTCCGGCTGATCGACAAGGTGCTCAGCCTGTGGGGCGTCGAGCACACGGTCGCCGACCTGAGCCGCATCGACGACGTGCGGGCCGCGATGCGCCCGGAGACCAAGCTGATCTGGTGCGAGTCGCCGACCAACCCGCTGCTGGGCGTCGCCGACATCGCCGCACTGGCCGGTGCCGCCCACGACGCGGGCGCGCGGCTGGTCGTGGACAACACCTTCGCCACGCCGTACCTGCAAACCCCGCTGGCCCTGGGCGCGGACATCGTGGTGCACTCGACCACCAAGTACCTGGGCGGCCACTCCGACGTCGTCGGCGGCGCGGTCGTCACCAACGAGGACGAACTGCGCGAGCAGCTCTTCTACCTGCGCAACGCCGCGGGTGCCGTCCCCGGCCCGTTCGACGCGTGGCTGACCCTGCGCGGTCTCAAGACGCTGGCCCTGCGGATGGAACGGCACAGCGACAACGCCGACCTGGTCGCCCGCACCCTGGCGAAGCACCCGAAGGTCACCAAGGTCTACTACCCGGGCCTCCCGGAACACCCCGGCCACGAGGTAGCGGCGAAGCAGATGCGCCGCTTCGGCGGAATGGTGTCCTTCCGCGTCGCGGGCGGCGAGGCTGCGGCGCTGGAAGTCGCGTCCCGCACGAAACTGTTCGTACTGGCGGAGTCGCTCGGCGGGATCGAGAGCCTGATCGAGCACCCAGGCAAGATGACGCACGCCTCGACGGCAGGCTCGACCCTGGAGGTTCCGGAAGACCTGATCCGGCTTTCGGTGGGCATCGAGGACGGGCGCGATTTGGTGGCGGACCTGACGCAGGCGCTGGGCTGATTTCGGGCGGGGCACTGGTTTCCGGTGCCCCGTTCACGGCCGGGGAGCTTGGTTTTGCCGGGCTTGTGCCTCGGCCGGTCGCCGCGTGGGCGCTGGCTGAACAGCGGGCTGCGGCGAAACCCTTGCCCGCCTCCAGCCCCAGCTGCTCAACTCAGCCGAAGCTTGGCCGAGCCAGGTGCCCAGGGCTCGCGCGGCAGCGCATATCTGCCCTCTGCCATCGCGGGAACTGGCGGGGCGGGGGCCAGTTCCAGCGCTAGGCGCGGACGTTTTCGCCGAAGTCGTCCGCTGCGTGGCCTCAGACTGCCTCGCTTGACGTGGTCAAGCTGCTCCAGCGGCCGAATCACGCCGCCCCGGCTTCCCGTCTCGCCCGACGAACTCGGCGAAACCGTTGCCGCCGGGCGAAGCGCTTCCCGGCCATGGCTGACAAATCCGGGGAAGCGGTAGTCTCCTGGCGAACCGTTTCCCGCCTCACTCGGCGAAACCGTCGCCACCTGGCGAACCGCTTCCCCACCTCGCCTGCCGAACCCCGCGGAACCACCGCCGCCCAGGCCCAAGCTCAGCCCAACCGAAGCCCGGCCCAGCCAGCCGGTCAGGGCTTGCTGTTCTCCGGTATCGCATTGGCCTGCCGGGTCCCGGTCGTCGCCGGGAGTTCGCTGCCGTTCACGCAGCCACCGACCAGTTCGATGTGGTTGTCGTGCCGGATGTACTGGGCGGGGCCGGTGCAGGCGGCCGCTTCGACGGTCGCGAAGGCGGCTCCGGTGAGGGCCACTGCGGAGAGGATGCCCGCGGCGAGCGGCAGCAGACCGGTGCGGGACTTGGCCCCGGAGGTGGTCCCGTGCTGCGCGCGTGCCATGGTCGCACTCCCTGATCATGTGTGGCTGCCGTAATCAGGGTACCGGTCCGGCGGGCGGCGCACCCCGGCCGTCCGTCGGTGGCATCATCGGCGCCATGGAACTGGTCAGCGTCGAACGCATCCAGGAAGCTCGCAAGCTTCTCGAGGGCATCACCCGCGTCACGCCGATGGAGCACGCCCGTGACCTGCGCCGGCTGCACGGCGGCCCGGTGTATCTCAAGTGCGAGAACCTGCAGCGCACCGGTTCCTTCAAGATCCGCGGCGCCTACACCCGCATCCACGGCCTGAGCGCCGAGGAACGTGCGCGCGGCGTGGTCGCGGCCAGTGCGGGCAACCACGCGCAGGGGGTCGCGCTGGCCTCGTCGCTGCTCGGGATTTCCTCGACCGTCTTCATGCCGCTGCGCGCTCCGCTGCCGAAACTCGCCGCGACTCGCGGTTACGGTGCGGAGGTCCACCTCCACGGCGCGGTCGTCGACGAAACCCTTGCCGAGGCCGTCGCGTTCTCGGAACGCACCGGTGCGGTCTTCATCCATCCGTTCGACCATGCCGACGTCATCGCCGGCCAGGGCACCGTCGGGCTGGAGATTCTCGAGCAGGTGCCGGGCGCGAAGACGATCCTCGTGCCGACCGGCGGCGGCGGGCTGGTCGGCGGGGTCGCGGCGGCGGTGAAGGCGTTGCACCCGGAGATCCGGGTGATCGGCGTGCAGGCCGAAGACGCCGCCGCGTATCCGTCCTCGCTGACGGCGGGCGCGCCGGTCCGGTTGCGCGAGGTGCACACGATGGCGGACGGGATCGCGGTCGGCGAGCCGGGCAAGGTCAGCTACGCGCACGTCGAGTCTTTGGTCGACGACGTCGTGACGGTCACCGAGGAATCCCTGTCCCGCGCGGTGCTGCTGTGCCTGGAGCGCCGGAAACTGGTCGTCGAACCGGCCGGGGCCGCTTCAGTGGCCGCGCTTTTGCAGCATCCCGGCGCTTTCGAGCCGCCGGTGGTGGCGATCCTCTCCGGCGGCAACGTGGATCCCGTGCTGTTGCAGCAGATCATCCAGCACGGCATGACCGCGGGCGGGCGCTACCTGAAGCTGCACCTGCGCGTGCCGGACCGGCCGGGCTCGCTGGTTTCGGTGCTGTCGTGCGTGAAGGACCTGGGCGCGAACGTCCTCGACGTCGAGCACTCCCGCATTTCCGGCAGCCTCGCCCTCGGCGAGGTCGACGTCGCCCTCGCCCTGGAAACCCGCGGCCCGGAACACTGCAAGGACGTCGAGGCCGCGCTCGCCGACGCGGGGTTCACGATCGTCAGCTGAAGAGTCTACTGTGGACTTTCCGGCAGCCGGGCACTGAACCACAGCGGGAGATAATCCTCTTCGCGTGGGTAAAGTTCCTGGTCCAGCACGTAATCCTCGGGCCGGGGCGGTGTGTGGAAGGCCGGTTCGTCGTCCTCGTTGAAGCTGGCCTGGTAGTTCGACGGCAGGTCGATGACCAGCGAGAGCGTGTACCAGGTGCCGCGTCCTTGGACGTACTTGGCGCGCCGCAGTTCAGCCAACGGCTTCGACAGCTCTCGCGCGACGGGAATCTGTTGCGTGCTCCCGTCGGCCATCCGCGCGCCGCAGGCGAGGTTCGCGTGCCTGCCCAGCGTCATGAAGTCGAAGACGATCTGCTGCCATCCTTGCGGAGCCGCGGCGACGAGGGCCGTTGAGATCTCGCTTAACAGCTGCTCTGGATCCTTCGGAGCCGCAGGCGGTTCCGCTTCGCTGGGACGGCTTTCCTCGGCAGGCATGCTGACCATCGCATCGAGCATTCGTTCCTGCGTCGCTTCGTCCACCTCCGGCACGGCGTATCCGGCCGCCCGGATGTGCCCGACCAGCTCCGGATCCGGCGAAATCCCGTGCTCACGCAGGTAATAGGCGACCGCACCGGGCCACACCCAGCTGCCGTCGGTCCGGAAGTTCAGCGGAACAGCGTCCGTGCGCGACGGATCGAAGGCGTCGGTGTCCTTGCTGCGGGACGCCAGGATGACCGGCGCGCCGTCGAGATAGGCGAGAACTCGCTCGCGCTCCTCCGCCGGCAACGCTTCTCGCTCGACGACCGGATTTCCCGCCTCGTCGAACCCGTCGTAGACCCGCGGAGTACGCAGCTCGACCGCCGGACTCGCTGAATCCTCTTCGGACGCAACGGTTTCCGGTGCTTCCGCAGCAGCCTTTTCTGGCTCGGCCGGTGCTCCGTCTTCCGGTTCGGAAGCATCGGGGGCGGTCGCCGCGGCCTCGCTGGGCCCGGCCTGCGCCTCGTCGCCAGCCGACGCCGACGCGGCCTGCCCCTCGTCGGGCAGCGGCGGCGGAGTCGCGGGCAGCGGCGGGGGCGAGCTGGGCTCGTCCACCGGGAGCGCGGGAACCGAGGGCTCGACGGCCTGCGCTGGAGGAGCGGCCGGTGGATTTTCGTTGCCTGGCAACGGCGGAGGCGCCGCCGGGTTGGGGACGGACGGCGAAACCGGCTGTCCGGGAGCAGCACCCGGAGGCGGCACCGCACCGGCCCGCTGCCGCAGCCACGGCGGTACGAACTGGTCCTCGCGCGGGAAGAACCGCAGCTCGTCCTGGAAACCGATCGGCGGAGGCGCCTGCCGCCACCGCGGTTCGACGTCCGGCTGATAGTCCGTGAACGGCGGCCGCTGCGGCGAAAACACCAGGGTCGCGGTCAGCCACGTGCCGCGGCCCGGCTGGTACATCCCGGTGCGCAGCACGCCGAACAGCCGCGGCAGGTCTGGATGCGGCTGGACCGGATAAGTCCGGTTGTCCGGGGCGAGCACGGAGACGTCGACTTCGACGTGCCTTCCCGCGGCGCGGCAGACTGCCTGGAGCTGCTGCCAGCCCGCGGGCAGCGCGGCCGCGGCCGCCTGGCCGATCTGCTGGACGAGCTCCTGCTGCTGGGCTGCGGTGAGCGGCACCGGTGGCCGGGTCATGAGTTCAGCGGCTCCTCACCGGGCGAACGCTTCATTTCGATCAACCGTTCCGCGGCGGGAGAATGCCCGCGAGCAGGTTGGCCGGCGTGTAACCGGACTGCACGTCGAACGTCATCCCGACCGAACGGGCGAGCACCGCGACCGCCAGCGGGGCCAGTGCGAGGAACCCGTCCGGATCGGTGGCGCGGTCCTCGGCGGTCCAGTACTCGCGGTGCCGCTCCAGCGCGGAGACGAACGCCTCGGCGAACTTCTCCGAGTCCCGGCGCAGCACGTAATAGAACATCCGGATCGGCGGGTACACGAGCTGCAGCATCGCCGCCGGAGGAGTGAACCGCGCGGTGTCGGGGTCGGTGCCGTCCATCGCGGGCAGGAACATCTCCGGGGTGACCTCGCGGTGCGCGAGGAACGCCTGCAGCGTTTCGACCCACGGGTACATATAGGCGTCGTACTCGATACCGGACGCGCGCAGCACGTCCAGCGGTACCGACGCCAGCTGCTGGATCAGCACGTCATCCCGCTGGATCACGGCGAGCCAGGCCGCGGTGAGCCAGGCAGCCGGACCGGTGCGCGACGTGGGGCCGGTGGCCGCGAAGCGCCGAGGGCGGCCGATCACCGCCTCGACCTCTTGGCCCTCCGGCGCGCACGCCGCGGTGAAAGCGGCGGCCGCGGCCTGTGCGGCGAGACCGAGGTCGCCCCAGGTGTCCGGGTCCTCGGCGTCCGGGTCGACGACGGTGCGGTACTGCGCGAGCATCAGTTCCCGGCGCACGACGTTCGCCAGTGCGCTGGTGTCCTGCGCGAGGTAGTCGAAGTAGAAGGCCACCTGCGGCGACAACTTCTCGATCTGCTTCCACGCGACGTCGATGCCGACCGAATGCCGGGCAACGGCGGTCCCGCTTCGCTGGTCTGCGGGCGGCACGGTCATCCGCCGACGACGATGTCCTGCGCCCACGGCGGCAGGAAATCGGACCCGGTCTCGCGCATGACCTCCAGCCGCTCGCGGTAACGCTCGACGTCCGGCGTGATGGCCTTGAACCACGCGCTGACCGAAGGCCAGGCGACGCGCGCGGGCTCGTCTTCGGTCAGCAGCCACACCTGCGGGTCGTCCTGATCGGCGTCGGCCCCGTCGACCACGTGGTAGGTGTACCCGCCGTGCGCGGCCAGCACCAGCGCGCCGTCCACATCGGACAGTTCGGCGTTCTGCGCGTTCGCGGTGGCGGCAGCGTGGTTCTTGGCCTCCCCGCGCACCGCGTCCACGCCCAGCGAACTGCCCGGCAGCCACAGTCCGTGCGTCGTGCCGATGAGGCGCAGCACTTCCCTCGCCGCGGCGGGCACGGCCCGGGCGCGCTGGTCTGCCGCCATCGCGTCGATCTCGGCATCGGATGCTCCGCGCACCGATTCCGCGCGCAAACCGGCTTCGACCGCACCGGCGAAGATCGCGCGAACCAGTTCCGCGCCGTCGCCCGGAGACGCCGTCATCACATCAACCTTTCACCGGCGAGGTTGACGACCTCGACCCGGACATTCGGGAAAAGCTGCTTGTACTGAAGGATAACATCGGTACAGGAGTCGCAGATCTGGTACTCGTTCGGAATCATGTCCCGCTTGGTCGAGGGCAGGTCCACCACCATCCGCAGGTCGCCGCTCATGTCTTCGCGCGTGACCGGCGTGTAGCTCTGCCCGTTCTGGTGCGCGCGTTCCGCACCGCGCCGGTTGATTTCCTCGAGTGCGCCGTCCATTCGGTCCCGGGCGCGCGCCGTGTCGCCGCGAAGTCCTTCGCGGTACATGTTTTCGTGGTTGTTCTTGAGGTACGCCGCTTCCTCGCGCCGGGACTTCTCGATTTGCTTCTTGACGATGTCGTCGATTTCGTCGCGGTCGAGTCCGGAACGGGCCGCGAAATTGTGCCGCACCATTTCTTCGAGCAGCTTCGGCTCCGAGTCGTGGGTGCGGCCGAACTTGCCGTCGGGATCCGGCATGCCGAGTTCGGGCCGGTACGGACCGGCGTCCTTGGTGCCGAACAGCCGCTCGGACTTCGGCCACTCGGGACCGTCCTTCGCCGGAGCCCAGTCGTGGGACTTGCCGCTGAAGCTGTAGAGATCGACGGTGTCGCCGTTCGCGTCGCGGTACCTCGCCGTGGTGAGGGCTCGTTCATGCGGGCGGCGCACGTCGTCAGTCAGCGGGTTGCGGTTGCCGTTCAGCTCGCGCACGTCGTCGAGACCCTCGGCGCGGCGGTCGCGGTTCTCCTGCCGGAGATCGCGCACGTCCTGGTCCCGCTGTTCCTGGTTGAACGGCGGCTGTCCGCGGTCGACGGCGCTGTCGGCGTCGATGTCGTCCGGGTTGTGGTGCTTGCCGTCCGGGGCGAAACCGTCGTCGCCGACGTGGTGCGACGTGCCGTCCGGGCGGTGCACCGACCATTCGCCGTCCGGCGGAATCCGCGGCCGCATCCGTCCGTCCGGGCCGATTTCGTAGGCGGAGGAGAAGACCCGGCCGTTCGAATCGGTCCACGCCGGCTTGCTCGGGGCCAGCACCTCGGTGTCGAGGTCGCGCGACAGCCGGTGCGCGAAATCGTTCGACCCCGCGTCGCAGCCGATCAGCCGGATCGGCCTGCCGTCGTAGTTTCCGTTGCGCCGCAGGACGTCCGCGAACTCTTCCGGCGTGTACAGCCGGTCGCCGATGCGGGCGTGGCCGTCCGCCGTAACGTGCACGTCCACCGTGTAGCGCCCGTCCGGGTCCGGCTGGACGCGGTGCGGCAGATCGCCGAGTTCCGGGTCGCCGCGGTGGTACGAACTGCCCGCCGGAGTGTCCTCGGCGTGCCGGTGGTTGACCTCGTCCGGCGACAGCGGCTCGTCGTGGTGCGGCGAGGTGCCGTCGGTGTCGTCGTGGTGGTTCGACCCGTCCGAATCGTGGTGCTTCGGGTCCTGGTGCTCAGGTTTGGGCTCCGGGTCGGCGTGCTCCGGCTTGCGTTCGGGCGCGTCGCGATCCGGTTTGTGGTCGGACTTGTCGTTGCCCGGCTTGTCTTTCGCGTCTTCGTGCTGCCCGGGCTTCTTGTCCGGGGCAGTCTTCTCGGGCTTGCCGCCGTCCTTCGGCTTCCCCGGCTCCTCGGCGTTCGGTTTGCCGTTCTGGGCCGGGGATTCCTTCCCCGTCCGTTGTGGACTGTTGGCTTCGCCAGGCTTGGCGGGCGGCGCGTCAGTACGGGCACCGCCGCGTGCGACGGGCTCGGGGGAGCCGTCGGGACGCCGTGCGCCGCCTGCCTCCGGTCCGCGCTGGGCGCCACCGGAACCGGTCGCGACAGCCGCCGCGGCCGGAGGTGCGGAACCGTCGCCGGACCCGCGGCTCGCCGACGAGGGCGATCCGCCGCCGGACGCCGGTGCTGGTTCCGAACGACCGAGACCCGGTTCCGTACCGGGCCGTTTGGGCTGTCCGACATCGCCGCCGTCGCCGGGACGCTGCGGACCGCTGCTCGACGAATCCGCCGGACGCTGCGGCGAAGAACCGCCGCCACCAGTGGAATCGCCAGTGCGCGGCGTCGACCCACCGTCGCCGGTACGCGGTGCAGAACCACCGTCCGCAGGCCGACTGGACCCGCCGTCGCCAGTGCGCTGCGGCGGCGTCGAGCCGCCATCCGAAGGCCGCTGCGGCCCAGGACCGGAGCGGTCCGGAGTACGGCTCGGCCCGCCACCGTCCGCCGGGCTCGGGCCACCGCTCGGCCGCCGACCGGAAGGACCGCTGTCCGGAACCCGGTTCGGCACCTCAGGAGCCCGCGACCCGGGCGTCCCGGTCCAGCCGGTGCCGCTGGGCCGAGGCGACGGGCTGCCGCCGCTGGCCGGAGCGCTGGTCGGGCTGCCGCCGCCACCCTGCTGCGGAATTCCGCCGCCCGCCGGACTCTGGTTCGGTGTCGAACCGCCGCCGTCGTTCGAGCGGATGTGCTGCGGGGGAGCGGATTGCGGCGAGGGGGCGTCCGCGCGAGGTGGCGCGTACCCGCTCGCCGACGTCGAATCGTTGCTGCTCGAGTGATGCGGGCTCGGCTCGGTGCCACCGGAATGCGTGCCGCCGCCCGATGACGAGTGCGGTGCCCCGCCGGAGTGCGGAGAGCTGGGCGGCGCGCTGACCGAGGACGGGCCATCGCTGTGCGAAGAGCTTTGCGGCGAGTAAGAACTGTCCGAGGGACTGCTTCCGCCGCGCGACGTCGGGCTCGCATCGCCGGCGAACGTCGACGGGCTGGAGTCGGTGTGGCTCCCTCCAGTACTGTCGGAACCGCGCCGGGAAGACGATGTCGCAGTGTCTATTGCGGACGGTCCGGTGCCGTCCGGCGACGACGAATGCGAGCCGCCCGACGACGGGCTGTCGCTGCTCGGACTGTCGGATCCGTTGGGGCTGCCCGAATCGCCCGCGTGGTCGCCGGGTGCGTCGGAACCGTCCGAACCGTTGTGGCTGCCGTTCGGACCGTCGCCGTCGGCGCTGTCCGACCCGTTGGAGCGACGCGAACCGGACGGCGAACCGGGATCCGCGTCCCCGTCGCCGGATCCGGTGTGGTGCCCGCCGCCGGAACCGCCCGCACCGCCGCCGGAACCGCCGCGGTGGAAGAAGCCGCCCGCCTTGATGTTCTTCGTGCTGATGACATCGAGGCCGGTGACCTTGCCCGCCAGCTTGCCCAGCACCTTGATGATCTTCGTGAACACCTCGGCGAGCTTGCCGAGCAGCGGCGAGACGCGGCGCATCGTCTCGCACAGCTTCGTCAGCAGCTCGCTGATCTTCTCGCCCCACTTGGAGATCGCCGTGACGGCCTGCGCGACCACCAGCGGCGTCCCGAACCCGAGCGAGAACACCTCCTCCATGACCCAGGAGATCAGCTTGCCCACCAGGTCCGCGATGAGCTGGCGCACCAGGCCGCGCACGAACGCGACGACCTGGCCCATGATCATGGTGACGGTGCCGATCGCGCTCGCGACCGTCGCCGCGCCGCCGATCGCCTCGGCCGCCTCCGCCGCGGACTTCCGATAGGCGTCCGCGCCGTCGCCCTTCCACTCCGCGGTGCCGGTCTTGACCGCGTTCTCGAGGTCTTTCTGCCGTTCCTGCAACGCCTTCGCGACGTTGCCCCAGGTGTCGGCATAGGACTGGATGACCGGCGGGTTGCCCGCGACCGAATCCAGCATGTCCTTCAGCGGCTGCACGTGCTCCATCAGGAACGACGCCACCGACGACATCAGGTAGCCGAACGGGTCGATCGCCGCGCCCGCGATCTCGCCGGCGAGGCTCGCGACGCCGAGGCCGCCGGAAACCCAGTCGCCGTCCGCGATGCCCTTGAACGCGTCGGTCGCCGATTCGGCGATGTTGATGCCGGTGGCGTAGCCGTAATCGCCGTTGCCCTCGGTGAAGGGCCCGGGGCCGTCGCCGTCCTTTTTGGACTCTGCGACCAGCGGATTTCCTTCGGGCATCAGTCGCTCGCCTTCATCGAACCGGCGGCTTCGCCTTCGTAGCTGTCGTACGCCTTCGCCGCGTCGCGCACCTTCTGCGCCTGCGCGTCCATCGCCGTGACGGTGTTCTCCAGCGCGTTGATCCCGTAGTTCTCGACCGGGTCGAGCATCATCCGGAACGGCTGGCAGAGGATGCCGTACGCGTCGGTCGGCATGCTGACCTGGTTCGCCGCGTCGACAGCCTGCTTCAGCCCGTCGGCGATCCCGTCGAGCTGACGGGCGTGCGCCTCGAGATCGCCGCCGATCTCATAACCCCTGGGTGCCATGGTTTTTCTTCCCCCTGGAACGGTTTGAGTCAGTGCAGGATCGATCCGCCGAAGTCGTCGTCATCGTCCGACGAGCTCCTGCGGCGGCGTTGCTGCTGCGGTGGCGGCGGCGAGGCAGGCGGGCTTGCCGGACGCGCTGGCGGGGGCGCGGGGGCACCGGTTTCCTCAGCGTCCTCGGGCAGGAACCGGCGCACCCGGTCGGACGCGGACTCGGCCGGTTCCTCGGCGGGCGGCGCGGGGAAGGTCCGCTGCGCGTCGGCCACCAGCGTTTCCGTGGTCTCGTCTCCGCCGACGGTCTCGGCCGCGGCCTGCTGCAACAGCTCGGGAATCCGGGCCTGCGCGCGCTGCACGAGCCGCATCACCTCGGCGGAGACGTCGGCCATCTTCTTGCCAGCCGCGGAGTCCGCGAGCACCAGGTTCTTCAGCAGTCCCTTGGCGTCCACGGTGACCTCGACCGATCCGTCCTTGGACCGCTCGGTGACGGTTTGGCCCTGCATGCGCTCGGCCATCGCCTGGTAGCGGGCAGCAGTCTGCTGGAGCTGCTTGGTCCAGCCCTCGATCATCTGCTCGCTGGCGTCGACGCTGTCCGGCATCGGGCCCCTTCCTCCACGGTGACTTCTCCAGAATGACGGACGCGCTGCCCCGTCGGTTCCACGCGGTTCCGAATTGTCCGCGCGGCGCGGTTTCCTACCTGATGTCGACTACTGTACGCGAACTTGAGGTTGCGCGCCGTAACGTAAAACGGCCCGCCCGCGAGGTTCGCGGACGGGCCGGGGAAAGCGGAGGGAGCGGGTCAGAGGTTGCCGCGGCGCTCCTGCTCCCGTTCGATCGCCTCGAACAGGGCCTTGAAGTTGCCCTTGCCGAAGCCGAGCGAACCGTGCCGCTCGATGAGCTCGTAGAACACGGTGGGCCGGTCGCCGATCGGCTTGGTGAAGACCTGCAGCAGGTAGCCGTCCTCGTCGCGGTCGACCAGGATCCGGTGCTCCTTCAGCGTTTCGATCGGCACGCGCACCTTGCCGATCCGGGCGCGCAGCTCGGGGTCGTCGTAGTACGAGTCCGGGGTGTCGAGGAATTCGACGCCCGCCTCCCGCATCGCGGTGATGGTGGCGATGATGTCGTTGGTGGCCAACGCGATGTGCTGGCAGCCCGCGCCCTCGTAGAACTCGAGGTACTCGTCGATCTGCGACTTCTTCTTCGCGATCGCGGGCTCGTTGAGCGGGAACTTGACCCGGTGGTTGCCGTTCGACACCACCTTGCTCATCAGCGCCGAGTAGTCGGTGGCGATGTCGTCGCCGACGAACTCCGCCATGTTCACGAAGCCCATGACGCGGTGGTACCAGTCGACCCAGTAGTCCATCTTGCCGAGTTCGACGTTGCCGACGCAGTGGTCGACCGCCTGGAACAGCCGCTTCGGCGCGCCCTCGGGCCGCTTGACGGTGCCCTCGCGCGGCTCGTAGCCGGGCAGGTAGACGCCGTTGTAGCGGGACCGGTCGATGAGCGTGTGCCGGGTCTCGCCGTAGGTCGCGATGGCCGCGCGGCGGATCGTGCCGTGCTCGTCGGAGACGTCGTGCGGCTCCTCGAGGATCGTCGCGCCCTCCTTGCGGGCGTGCTCGATGCACTTGTCGACGTCGGTGGTCTCCAGCGCGAGGTCGATCACGCCGTCGCCGTGGCGGCGGTGGTGGTCGAGCAGCGGAGAGTCCGGCTTCACGCCGCCGGTGATCACGAAGCGCCCGGAACCGGACTTGAGCACGAAGGCCTTGTGGTCGAGCTGTCCCGTTTCGGGACCGGAGTACGCGACCAGCTGCATGCCGAACGCGACCTGGTAGAACCACGCGGTCTGGGTCGCGTTGCCTGCGATGAACACCACCGCGTCGAGTGCCTTGACCGGGAACGGGTCGGTCGAGGCGTCGTGGTCCACCAGTCCGACGAGCTGGCGGAGCTGGTCATAGCTGACGTCGTCGAGTGCGCCGTGCGGATCCATCGTGGAGGTCATGCACTGAGCATGAGTCGCGCCCGGCAAGCTGCGCAACGGTTTCCGTTTCGGCTGGACAATATGTTCAGCTTATCCTGGAGAAGCTCGGTCATCTTGGACAACCTGCGCAGGGAGAAAACCGGTGCTTGACTCGCTCGACGCGCGGCTGCTGCTGTTGCTCACCGACTCGCCCCGCCTCGGCGTGCTCGAATGCGCGCGCCGGCTCGGCGTCGCGCGCGGCACCGTGCAGGCGCGGCTCGACCGGCTCACCGAACGTGGCATCCTTGGCGGCTTCCCGCCCGAACTCGATCTGGCCGCGATGGGGTACAGCCTCACCGCGTTCGCCGTGCTGGAAATCGCGCAGGGCAAACGCGCCGGTGTCGCGGAGGCACTGGCTGCGATCGACGAAGTGTGCGAAGTGCACGCCACCACCGGACAAGGCGACCTCTTCGTACGCCTTGTCGCGCGTGACAACGACGATCTGCAACGTGTCATCGACGAAGTGGTTGGCGTGCCGGATGTCTTGCGTACGTCGACTTCGATTGCGTTGTCGACACCAGTGCCGCCGCGAGTGCGGCCGTTGCTCGAACGAACGGCTAGGACACGTACGTGAGATAGCGCTTCGCGGAGCGCTGTACGACGTTATGGGCGTCCGTATGCACGATGGCGTCCCACCAAGCGCCGTAGATGGCGCCAAACGCGTACGGCTCCAACAGTTCCGCGGCGTGCCGTACGACGCTTGGCCGCTCCGGGATGAGGTTTGGGTAGCTGTACATGAAACCGACGTGCGTGCGATCCGGGATCACCTGCACGATGTCGCCGGTCAGCAGCGCGCCGCGGCCTTCCTCGCCCTCCGGCCAGTGCATTACGGTGCCGCCGGCGAAGTGCACGCCCAGGTTGATCAGCTGGAGATCCGGCGAGACGTCGAGCGTCGTGCCGGTCCACAGCTGGATCGACGGATCGGGGCGGCCGATCCACTGCTGGTCGTTCTCGTGCAGATAGACCGGGACGTCGAAGGCGTGCGCCCACTCGACCATCGTCGTGTAGTAGTGCGGATGGCTGATCGCGATGCCGGTGATGCCGCCGAGTTCGGTGATCCTGCCGATCAGCTCGTCGTCGAGGTAGGCGGAGCAGTCCCAGAGGAAGTTGCCGCTCGCCGCGCGCACCAGCAACGCGCGCTGGCCGATCGCGAACCGCGGATCCGAACCGACGCCGATGAGCCCCGGGCCCTGCTCCTCGACCCGCGGTTTGAGGTCGCCGTCCGCCCGGAGCGTGGCCAGATCGGTCCACTGCTGCCCGCCCGGCGGCACGTATTGGCGCTCGTCCTCGCAGATCGGGCAGTCCGCGCGCGGAGCGGCGTACTGCGTCCCGCAGGTCAGGCAGAGCGGCTGGGTGCTCATCGGTGTCCTCCAGTGGTTTTGCTGAAAGACACGCTAGACCGCCGAACGCGCGCCGGGCCACGGAAAACCGGGCGGGCGCGCGTTCGGCGGAAACGAGTCAGGACTCGCTGTAAGGCACCGCCTTGACCAGGGTGACCTTCATGGTCTTGCCGTTGGGCAGCTCGTACTCGCGGGACTCGCCCTCCTTGGCGCCGAGCAGCGCCTTGCCGAGCGGCGACTCGGGGGAGTACACGTCGAGCGCGCCCTCCGCGCCCTCTTCGCGGGTGGCGAGCAGGAACTTCTCCTCCTCGTCGTCCCCGTCGTACTTGACGGTGAGCACCTTGCCGGGGCCCGCCGTGCCGTCGTCGTCCGGAGCCTCGCCGACCTTCGCGTTGCGCAGCAGCTCCTGGAGATGCCGGATCCGGGCTTCGGCCTGGCCCTGCTCTTCGCGGGCCGCGTGGTAGCCGCCGTTCTCCTTGAGGTCGCCCTCTTCGCGGCTGTCGTTGATGCGGGCGGCGATGACCGGACGATTCTCGATCATTTCGTCGAGCTCGTGCTTGAGCCTGTCGTAGGCATCCTGGGTCAGCCAGGTCACCTTGGTGTCGCTCACGGTCACCATCTCCTCGTAGGGCCTGCCAGGCTTGGGTGTACAAGCCGGCCACCGCGTACGCACGCGGCTGAGATAAAGGAAAAACACGGCCCGTCGGGGGCCGTGCTGGTGTACGAGCGTATCACGGCAGGACAGGTCGACGCCGGTCCATTTCACGCCGCGCGGACGCTCGCCGCGCATTTCACTCCGTTGGCCGCTACGGGGTTGACAGATAGCGTGGTATGGAATACGAGCAGCCGAACACGTCGGCGGTCACCGGGGTCCCGATGCTCTTCACCACTGTGTTCAGCCTGCTGTGGCCGGCCCCGGCGGGAACCAGCACCTCCCGGCGGCCGCTTTCCGCGCCGGAGCGGTCGCGCACCCGGACGACGCACACGCCGGGCTTGCTGTCGTCGTCCCGGGTGACGTTGAGCGTGACCTGCATCGCGTCGTTCGGCAGTTCCTGGAAGCCGACGCGCTCCGCCTCGATCGGGGTCTGGCCGAGATTGAGGTAGTAGACGAAGCCGACCGCGCCGCTCACGGCCAGCGCGACGGCCACGAAAAGCCACCTGCGCCAGCGCTTCGACGGCTTGCCCTTGCCCGCGGCGCCGTACCGGTCCGCGGGCCGCGCCGGCACGGCGCCACCCTCGGCGGTCACGGTCTCCCCGCTCTGCAAATCCGGGCCTCCGGTCAAACTTGTCGTACCCCTGGGGACAATAGGCAGTGCGGCCGGTCCGGGGCACCACCCTGGTCGAGTATCCGCGACCCGTTCCGGCGGCGCGGAGCCGGGGCGGTTTACCGCGGCGCAACCAGGTGTCACGGAATAACAGGACAGGAAAGGGCCGTTCGGACCATGGTGGGAGCCGACGAGCTGACAACAGAAGACCGCAAGCAGCGACTGCGCCTGATGGCGGTGCACGCCCATCCCGACGACGAGTCGAGCAAGGGCGCCGCCACGATGGCCAAATACGTCGCCGACGGGCACGAGGTCATGGTCGTGACCTGCACCGGAGGCGAGGCGGGCAGCATTCTCAACCCGGCCATGGACCGGCCGGACGTGCTGGCGAACATGACCGAGATCCGCCGCGAGGAGATGGCGCGCGCGGCGAAGATCCTCGGCGTGAGCCACCGCTGGCTGGGATTCATCGACTCCGGGCTGCCCGAGGGCGACCCGCTTCCGCCGGTGCCGGAGGGCTCGTTCGCGGTGATCCCGCTGGAGGAGTCCACCGAGGCGCTGGTGCGCGTGATCCGCGAGTTCCGCCCGCACGTCATCACGACCTACGACGAGAACGGCGGGTACCCGCATCCGGACCACATCCGCACGCACGAGGTGTCGATGGCGGCCTTCGACGCGGCGGGCGACCCGGAGCGGTTCCCGGAGGCGGGCGAGCCGTGGCAGCCGCTCAAGCTCTACTACATGCACGGGTTCTCCAAGGCCAGGATGGTGGCGTTCGACACCGCGCTCAAGGAGGCCGGGCTGGAGTCGCCGTACGAGGAGTGGCTCAAGTCCTGGGACCCGAACCGCGCCGACATCATGGAGCGGGTGACGACCCGGATCGAGTGCGGGGAATACTTCGAGGTGCGCGACGAGGCGCTGAAGGCGCACGCCACGCAGATCGACCCGACCAGCCGCTGGTTCGCCGTGCCGCTGGAGATCCAGCGCGAGGTGTGGCCCACTGAGGAGTACGAGCTGAACCGCTCCCTGGTGGACAGCACGCTGCCGGAGGACGATCTGTTCGCAGGCATCAAGGAGAAGGTGAGCCCATGAGTTTCGGTGTGCCGGCCGTCGCGGTCGTCCCGCTCACCGCGTCGGCGCTGGTACTGGCCCAGCAGCCGGACAGCGGGGACAACGGCGGCCAGGGCGAGGACTTCGGCAAGTCCTCGCCGGTCGGCCTGCTGGTGCTGATCCTGTTCCTGATCGCGGTCGTCTTCCTGGTTCGCTCGATGAGCAAGCACCTGAAGAAGGTGCCGCAGAGCTTCGACAAGGAAGAGGCTGGTTCGGAGTCCGGTTCCGAGGCCGTCGAGGCTGGTCCGGAGTCGGCCGGAGAGGCACCGGAGACGGCTGCGGCGGAGAAGAAGCCGGACGCGGCGGCGGCCAAGAAGAGCGACTGAGTTCCCCGCGACGGGGCTGGACTAGCTGGTCAGCCCGTCGCGGAGAGCGGCGAGCTTGGCCGTGAGCAGGCTGTCCTCGCCGGGCAGCACCGTGATGTACCGGTTTCCTTCCGGCCCGGCAACCTCGAACGCGACCCGGCCGTCGGTGAGGTCGAGGTAGCTCAGCGGCCCGGCTTCCGTGCGCCCTGGCCGGCCCGGTTCGCGCACGGCGACGGCCATTTCGCCGACCCCGAACCAGGTCTGCTGGAACAGTGCGTCGACCGCGCGGGCGGCCGGGCTGCGCTCGTCGGAGAAATCCGCCTGGAAGTCCTCCTGCGGCAGGGAGAACGCGCTCAGCTGAGCTGGCCGGTACCGGGGCAGGCTCGCGACCAGCGCCCCGGCAGGAGTGCGGGTGCCGTCGAGCACCTTCAGCCGCACCCGATCGCTGCGACACAACGCCTTGACCCCAGTCCGGCCCCGGACGGCGACGAGCACGCCGTAGCGGACGTCCTGATTCTCGACGTGGGCGACATATTCCGTGTCGGCGCGGCCCAGCGCGCAGAGCACGTCCTCGAACTCGTCGACGAACCGCCCGTGCTCGATCAGGCCGAGCCAGGCCAGCTCGTCGCGCACGGTCTGGTCGAGCCGCCGATCGTCGGCCGTGAACCGGAGCCGCCCCGAAAACACCGGATGCGGCTCGGCGAACCCAGCTTCCCGGAGCGCGCCGAGAAGGGCGTCGAGGGACAGCTCGGTCACGCGCACCGCTTCCTCCCGGCCTAACGAACCGGCCGGTCCCCGATCACCGGCGGGGTCGGTTTGCCGTCGCTCCCGCCGAACACGTCCGGATCGGTCTCTCGGAGGTAGGGCGGAGCGGTTCTCTCCTTGTCCTTTTCCTTGCTTTTCCCCGGTATGCCGTTGCCGACCAGGTTGCCGTTTTTCGCTGCCGCGCCTGGGGTTCCGGCTTGGCCGCCGCGGGCCGGAGCCGGTTCGCCGGGAGTGCGGGCGCCGACCCGGTTTCCGCTGCCTTGGCCGCCGTTCGGGTTGCCGCCGGGGCTGCTGAAGTCGTAGCCGCTGCCGGGTACCGGATCGAATTCGGTAGCGAGAGGGTTGATCGACTGGCCGGAGGGCCCGAATTGATATCCAGGCGGCAATGCGATCGGGCTGGGACGGTACGAACTCGTGTGAGTCGCATCGGACTGCTTGGCCGCTTCGGACGGCGTCGCCGGAGAACCGCTTCCCGTGGGGTCAGGTCCGCGGCGGCCAGCGTGCGTCGAGGGGCGGTCGCCGCGGGTCGCCGGCACTGGCTCCCGTCGCTTCGGAACGGGGCCGGCCGGCCCCGCTGCTGGTCCCGCTACGCCAGGAGGCGGCTCGACCGCACGAGGACCGCGGCCGTCAGGCGGTTCACCGCCCGGTCCGCCAGGCGCCTCGACCGGTTTCCGCGGCGTGCTGGTACTGGCGAGCCCAATGGACGCGCCGGTGTCGCTCAGCTCCGCGTAGTGCGCCGGGATGCGGTCGGAGTTTGTCCCCGTAGCCGAGTGATAGCCGGTGTAGGCGTCGATGTTGTGCTGGGCGTCGGCCTGCCATTGGTGGAGTTTGCCGAAGTAACCGGGTTTGCCGTGGAGCAGGTCGTACACGTCCTGCATGCTGATTTCCGGTCGGTCGCCGATCGGTTTCACGGTGTTCTTGACAGCGTGAAAGGCCGATACCTGCCCGTCCGCCGCGGTCCGGGCGAACCCGAGATTGGCGCTGATGGCCGCGGATGCGGCCATCAGGGGAGCGGTCGCGCTCGCTGACTCCTCGGCGGTGACGCCGTGCCATCCGGCACGCACTTTTTCTGCGAGGGCGGCGATTTCGTCGATCCGTTCCACCAGTCGCTGGCTGAGGTCCTCGGCGGTTTTTCGGGTTTCGCCAAGCGATTCGGCTCCTTGCCCGCCGGTGACTTGCTCGTAGATCTCCGCCGGGGTCAATGATCGACCGGCCATCAGCGTCCTCCTCGCAGATTGCCGAGTACTTTGTCCGCGACGTCGCGGGCGGAATCGCACGGATCCTTCTCGCCTTTGTGCGCCGGTGATTGAGTGATCGACACGTCCAGGGTTTCGCGGTCGCTTGTGCCCAGCGCGACGTTGCATTCGCCGAGCCTTGCCCGCACGTCCTCCGTGCCGTAGGCGACGATCGGATATCCCTCGACCGGAGCGAGGGGCATGAAGAAGGGATACGCTCCGCCCTTGGCCCGGTAGACAGACGTCAGGCCCAGCTTGTCCACGTTCGGGAACACGACCGCGATTTTCGCCTGGGAGAACCAGCCGCAGCCGGGCCCGCCGGGGCCGTTCGGGTCCGGGGTGATCCGGGCCTCGTCGCCGAGCAGGTCCACGACTTGCGCCGAGGTCAGGGATTCGCACGGGTTCTGTTTGAATCTGGTGATGTCGATGGGGTTCGGCACTTTCGGCACGCCGGGGCCGGGTACCTGGTTCGCCGAGGTGCTTCTTGGCGCTGGTTGACCGGTGCGGTCGGCCGGAACGGCTTGTCCTGGAGTGGTGTCCGAGCAGCCGGCGAGAATGAGCAGGGCCAACGGGGCGAGCGCTAGGGCACGTCTCACAGATGTCCCCCGGCCCGGCGTATTTCGGCCGAGTGCGCGTGCTCGGCATCCGCGTATTTTTTGAGTGCCGCGCGATGTTTGGCTGCCTGATCACGACAGTACCGTTCGCATTGCTCCAGCGAACCTTTCAGGACTTCCCCGGAATTTCGGAAGATGGTCGCGTTGTCCGTGCTGGAAAACTCCAGCCCGGGTGGCTGTGTTCGCGCGATGATTCCTGCGTGGTCCCTGTCGAGGTAGTACTTGTCGGCGAGGCTTTCGTAGAGTTTCGCGATTTCTTCCAGCGTCGCTCTGTCGTAGGAGTACCCGTCGCCCAGCAACGGCGCCACCGCCATCGTCTCGATCGACGCGCCGCCGAATCGCTGGATCGGAGGCAGGCTGGACTGCTGATTGTCGGCCACGATGTACGCCTCCCCTTGCGTAGATCGTCCCGGGTCCGCTGGGCCCAGGTGGTTAGTCACCCTATGGAGCCGGGTAGTTACTCTAGTCGCCGCGATTAAGCCTGTCTGCATTTGCGAACTGCAACTCGCAAGGGAGTTCGCCGTTTATGGACTTGAGCAGGGCGGCTGTCGTACGGCCAACAACAAGCATCACTCGAATGTCTTAAGCCGCAGACAGTGGGGAAGGCCTCGTCAGTGCCGTTCAGCCAGTTGCTCGTCGTAAAGGCTTTCCGGCGGCAGATGCTTGCCGGGCGAGCCGATCTCTCCGCTCCGGTGGTCCGGCTGCGGCTTGTCCTGAGTTCCGGTGCACCCGAGCGCCCAGTTGTGCGCGGTCGGCGGGTTTTCCACGAGATACGAGCCGACGGAGCAATTCCACAGCACCGAGTTCGCGCCTGCCCAGCCTTGGCCGCTGCCCATCCACTGCCGGTCCGACAGCTGGAGATGTCCCGATGGCGGGCTCATCGTCAGGTCGTCGTAGAGAGTGCCGCTGGCCCAGCGCTGGTGCGGGCCGGCGTCGAGGATCCGGGAGCCGGTGTTCGTCGCCGTGCAGCGACTGACCACGTTGGGGCCGGGCACCCTGGCCTGGGTGACCCAGGCGTGCAGGTTGCTGCCGGTGACGGTGCACTGCCGGATCAGGGTTTCCTGGCCGCTGATGGTGTAGGCGGCGGGCTGATCGTGGATGTCCTGCGGGACGGACTCGTCGAGAGACGAGGTGCGCAGCAGGCTGACCCGGAGCGCGTTCTGCCCGATCGCGAAGGCGGAACCGAAATGGTCCGCGACCACGTCGTCGATCCAGCTGTCCTGCGCGGCGTCCACGGACGCCAGCTGGGACTTGAAGAAACCGTCGTCGTGCCAGGCGGGATCCTGCTCGAACTCGGCGCCGTCCGCGGACAGGTGCGCGAGGCCGGAACCGCTGATGCGGCCGGGATACGAGTAGCGAGTGACGGTGGCGTGGGTGTACTGGCTTTCCAGTGCGTTGGTCAGCGGCACGTCGAAGCGGACGGTTTTGCCGTTGACGGCCGTGACCGTCCGGTCGAACTGCAGCCCGGAGTTCGGGGTCCACTGTTTGCTCGGCGTTCCGTTCGGCCGCGGCGGGATCCGGTCCATGCCGATCGCGTGAATCCACGACTGTTCCTGCGGGCGTTGCACGATGACGTGGTCGCCGACGTGGAAGGAGGAAGCATCGCTCACGTCGAGCTGGTCGGCGCCGACCGGGACGTAGCCGCTGGTGACCGGTACCGCGACACCGGCGGAGGCGCGCGAGCCGGTGCCGGCGATCGTGACGAGCGTGTGCAGCTTGCCCGCCGCGACCAGCCTGGTCCCGTTCGGGCCGCTGCCCGCGCCGCGCAGTTCGATGTTGCTGGCACCGATGCGCAAGGTTCCTTCGAGCCGGTAGTCGCCCGCTGTCAGCTGGACCGCGCCGGGCTTGCCGCTGCTGGCGACCTGGTCGATGGCCTGCTGAATGCGTGCGGTGTCGTCGCCGGACGGCTGCGGCCCGACTGTCGCCGCGGCCGGCAGTTCAGGCGGCGGAGCGTCGCCGTCGCGGTAGCCGACGCGGGAGAAATCGGGGACCCGGTTGCCTTGCGCGTCGGTGCCGTAGGAGAGGCGGCCGTGGGCGAAACTGATCCAGTTCGGTGCTGCGGAAGCCGCATGGGCACTGCAACCGGACAAACCAAGACATCCGATGAATGCGATCGCGGTGACGGAACGCGTCGAGCCTGCGCGAAGGAATCGCTTCATGGAGAAGGATTCTAGCGATCTTGATTTTCGCACGACAAGGCCGATCGTCGTGATTCATCGGATTTATCGGTCGATTTCGGCGTTCTGACGAGAGCGCGTGGCGAGTGCCGGGCAAGCCGGATCTTCTGGTGTCGCGGGGACGGGACCGGTCTCGCGCGGCATGAGGCACACTCGGCACCATGACGAACCGCCTCGCCGATGCGACGTCCCCGTACCTTCTGCAGCACGCAGGCAACCCGGTCGACTGGTGGGAGTGGGGTCCGGAAGCGCTGGCCGAGGCGCGTCGTCGCGGGGTGCCGATTCTGCTGTCCGTCGGGTACGCCGCCTGCCATTGGTGTCACGTCATGGCGCACGAATCCTTCGAGCACGAAGGCACTGCGACCCTGATGAACGCGCACTTCGTCAACATCAAGGTCGACCGCGAGGAGCGGCCGGACATCGACGCCGTCTACATGGCCGCCACGCAGGCGATGACCGGGCAGGGCGGCTGGCCGATGACGTGCTTCCTCACGTCCGAGGGCGAGCCATTCCATTGCGGCACTTACTATCCGCCCGCGCCGCGTCCGGGGATTCCCTCGTTCACGCAGCTGCTGGTGGCGGTCGCGGAGGCGTGGGAAGAGCGGCCGGACGATCTGCGCGAGGGTGCGAAACAGATCGTCGGGCATCTTGCCGAGCAGAGCGGTCCGCTGAAGGAAGCCGCCGTCGATGCCGACGCTTTGGCGGACGCGGTGACGAAACTCGCGCAGGAAGCAGATCCCGTGCACGGCGGTTTCGGTGGCGCGCCGAAGTTTCCGCCGTCCATGGTGCTGGAGTTCCTGATCCGCCACCACGAGCGCACGGGTTCGGCGCAGGCGCGCGATCTCGCCGAGTCCGCGGCGGCCGCGATGGCGCGCGGGGGCATTCACGACCAGCTGGGCGGCGGGTTCGCGCGCTACTCCGTGGACGCGGAGTGGATCGTTCCCCACTTCGAGAAAATGTTGTATGACAACGCGTTGCTCCTTCGAGTGTACGCGCATCTCGCGCGTCGTGGGTCGGCGTCGGCGCGTCGGGTGGCGGAAGGCATCGTCCGGTTCCTTGAGCACGATCTCCTTACGCCGCAAGGAGGTTTCGCCGCGTCGCTCGATGCGGACACCGAAGGTGTCGAGGGATTGACCTACGTGTGGACTCCTGCGCAGCTCAACGACGTGCTCGGCGTGGACGGTCCGTGGGCGGCTGAGCTGTTCAGCGTGACCGAAGAGGGCACTTTCGAAGAAGGCGCATCGACCCTTCAGCTGCGGGCAGACCCGGATGATTTCGACCGTTTCGAGCGCGTCCGGCAGGCGTTGCTCGAAGCGCGAGCGGAGCGTCCGCAACCGGGACGGGACGACAAGGTGGTCGCGGCCTGGAACGGTCTCGCGATTTCCGCGCTGGCCGAAGCGGGCGTCGCGTTGGAACGTCCACAGTGGATCGAACTCGCTCGTGGCGCGGCGTCCCTGCTGCTGGACCTGCACATCGTGGACGGACGACTCCGCCGCAGCTCGCGGGACGGCGCGGTCGGCGCACCGGTCGGCGTACTGGAGGACTACGCCTGCCTCGCCGACGGTCTTCTCGCCCTCCACCAGGCCACTGGCGAACCGCGCTGGCTCACCGAAGCGACCCGGCTGCTGGACGTTGCCTTGGCGCACTTCGCGTCCGACTCCGCACCTGGCGCGTATCACGACACCGCCGACGACGCCGAAATCCTGGTGCAGCGCCCGTCCGATCCGACGGACAACGCCAGCCCGTCCGGTGCTTCGGCGCTGGCTGGCGCGCTGCTCACCGCGTCCGCGCTGGCCGGGCCTGACCAGGCGGCGCGCTACCGCGACGCGGCTGAACTCGCGTTGCGTCGCGTCGGTCTGCTCGCCGCGCGCGTGCCGCGGTTCGCTGGGCACTGGCTGTCCGTGGCGGAGGCGGCGCAGTCCGGGCCGGTGCAGGTCGCGGTCGTCGGCGCGGACCGTGCGGAGCTGATGGCCGCCGCGGCACGGCACATCCACGGCGGCGGCATCGTGCTCGGCGGCGAGCCGGACGCGTCCGGCGTCCCGCTGCTGGCCGATCGGCCGCTGGTCGACGGCGAGGCGGCGGCATACGTCTGCCGCGGCTACGTCTGCGAACGCCCGGTGACCGCGGCGGACCAGCTCATCGCCCAGCTCTGACGAATTCCGCCCCTGGTGAACGCACTACCTGCTTCGGTGGAATCAGCGTAGCTTCAGTAGTGACGTAATCATGTAATCAAGGATGGTGGACGTCATGGGGCGAGGTTGGAAAGGCCGGGGCTGGCAGCAGGCCGAAGTGCCGTCGGCGGACGACGCGGCGGCGTGGTTCGGCGGGAGGCTCCCGGACGGCTGGTTCACCGGCGACCCGGAACTCACCGTGGACCGCGAAGAGATCCTCATCGTCGGCGAGCTGCCCGCGCTGACCGGCGATTACGCCGACGACGCGGCCCGCGCGGCGGCGGCGGACGGGCGGATCAGCAGGTTCCGCGAGGAAACCCGCGACGAGCGGATCGAGATCGCGCGGCAGGCTGAGCACCGCTACCAGCGCAAGGTGGCGTGGGGCGCGAAGCTGGGCGGCACGACGGTGCACTTCACGACGTTGTCCGTGCCGGTGATGACCCGGCTGCGGCAGCCCGAACGCCTGGTCCTCGACACGCTCGTGGACGCCGGCGTCGCGCGGTCGCGGTCCGAGGCGCTGGCCTGGGCGGTGCGGCTGGTCGGCGAGCACGCGGACGCGTGGCTGTCCGAACTGCGCGAAGCGATGACCAAGGTCGACGACCTGCGGTCGAAGGGGCCCGATTTGGGCTGAGCTGCGGGATTTCCTCCGCTGCGGCAGGCTGGAGGCAGCCTGCTGTATCGGAGGAACCGTGGACGTCCCTGCTGTGCCCGAGAAAGTGGACCCGGACGCGTTGACCGCCGTCCTCGATGGACGCTGGGCCGGGTTGAAGCGCGACGTGCGCGCGCAGATGAGCACGGAGAAGTTCCGGGACACGATCGGCCTCGACGTCGAGGCGCACCGCGTCCAGGTGCTGGACCAGCTGCGGAAACTCGCTGAGACAGACCGTCCCGCGCTCGGCTTCGACGCCGCGTACGGCGGGCTGAGCGACGTCGGCGGGTCGGTGATGTCGTTCGAGATGCTCGGCTACGGCGACCTGTCGCTGATGGTCAAGGCCGGGGTCCAATGGGGCCTGTTCGGCGGTGCGGTGCAGCTGCTCGGCACCGCGGCGCACCATGAGAAATACTTGCGCCGCATCATGAATCTGGACCTGCTCGGGTGCTTCGCGATGACCGAACACGGCCACGGTTCGGATGTCCAGCACCTGCACACCACCGCGACCTACGACCCTTCGACGCGCGAATTCGTCGTGCACAGCCCAGATCCCGGCGCCACCAAGGAATACATCGGCAACGCCGCCCGCGACGGGCAACTCGCGGTGGTCTTCGCGCAACTGATCACCGGCGGCGAATCCCGTGGCGTACACGCTTTCCTGGTCCCGATCCGCGACGATTCGGGTGCTCCGGCTCCTGGTGTCACCATCGCGGACTGCGGCGTGAAAGCGGGTTTGAACGGCGTCGACAACGGACGGTTGACCTTCGCTCAGGTCCGCGTGCCAAGGGAAGCGCTGCTGAACCGCTTCGGCGACGTAGCCGAAGACGGCACCTACACGAGCCCCATCGAGAGCGACGGCCGCCGGTTCTTCACGATGCTGGGGACGCTCATCCGCGGCCGCGTGAGCGTCGGCGGCAGCGCCGGATGCGCCACCCAACGAGCCCTGACCCTGGCAATCCGCTACGGCGACCAGCGGCGGCAGTTCCAGCGGCCGGAGGGTGACGAGGTGGTCATCCTCGATTACCTGGGGCACCAGCGAAAACTGCTGCCAGCGTTGGCGAAGACTTATGCTTTGCACTTCGCGCAGGAGGAACTGGTCGCCGCCCTGCACGACATCGCCTCCGACGCGCCGGAAGAAGAGCAACGCGAACTCGAATCCCGCGCCGCCGGTCTGAAGGCCCTGAACACCTGGCACGCAACCGCGGCGATCCAAACGGCCCGCGAAGCCTGCGGCGGCAGCGGATACTTGGCGGAGAACCTGCTGGCCGGGTTGAAAGCCGACACTGATGTTTTCACCACCTTCGAAGGCGACAACACCGTGCTGTTGCAACTGGTCGCGAAGGGCTTGCTGACGCAGTACAAGGAACACTTCGAGGACCTCAGCCCCCTGGCGACGGCGCGATTTGTCGCTGAGCAACTGGTGGACACCGTCATGGAACGGTCGGCCGCGTGGAAGTTCCTGGAGCGCCTTACAGAGTCTGACGATGCTTCGGTGCTCTTCGACCGGGAGTGGCAACAGCGTCTCTTCGAGGACCGTGAAGAGCACGTGCTGAGTGGTGTGGCCAACCGTCTCCGCGGTGCTGCTTCGGATCCTTTTGGTGTCTTCAACTCTGTACAGGACCATGTGCTGCTCGCTGGCCGCGTACACGTGGACCGCTTGATCCTCGACGCCTTCGCCCGCGCTGTCTCCAGCTGTAGTGACCCGGACGCGGCTGCGCTGCTTTCGAGGCTCTGCGACCTGTACGCCCTGTCGACGATCGAAGCAGACCGCGCGTGGTTCCTTGAGCACGGCCGCATCTCAGCAAGCCGCTCCAAGGCGGTGACTGCGGCGGTTAACGCGCTGTGCGGGGCTTTGCGGCCCCATGCGCGGACGTTGGTGGATGGGTTCGCGGTTCCGGAGCAGTTCCTGGCAGCCCCGATGCTGAACGGCTGAAATCGGTACGCTTGGCGAGGTGTCGAAACTCTTCGGAGATCATGCCGAGCGATACACGAGTTTTGTCGAAAACAGCGGGCCGAACGCGCATTATGACCGTCCAGCGATCATGCGTCTCGCCGGTGAGACGGCCGGCAAACAGATCCTGGAACTAGGTTCCGCTGGCGGCGGTCTGACCGAGCATCTGGCCGCGGCCGGCGCTGAGGTCTTGGGGCTCGACCACGATCCCCGCCTGGTCGACCTCGCCAGGAAACGATTGGGCGCCCGGGCCAGGCTTGAAACCGCGGACCTGAACGAACCGCTGACCATGGTGCCGAGTGCCTCGACGGACGTGGTGGTGGCGTCGCTGGTCCTGCACTACCTCAAGGATTGGGGCCCGCTCTTGGCGGAACTGCACCGCTGCCTCAAACCGGGCGGTGCCCTGGTGTTCTCCATCCACCACCCGATCACCGGCTGGCTCCGTTCCGATCGCACGGACTACCACCGCGTCGAGCTGATCAGCGAAAACTGGGACTGGAACGGAAAGACTGTGACCGGGCGGATGTACCGCCGCCCGGTATCGGCGGTCTTCACGTCGCTGCTGGAAGCCGGATTCGCGATCGACGCGGTGGAGGAACCGCAACCGGCCCCAGGAGTGGAAGACCCGGAACTGGACAGGATCTTGCGGACAACACCGGTGTTTCTGTACGTGCGCGCGGTTCGCTAAGAGTGCGTCGCCAACCAGATCGCGACGAAGCGGTCATGGATTCTTCTCGATACGAGTGCGACGACAGCGATTAAGCCACATCACGTACTGCGTGGCATCGCTCGATCGACTCGGCACGAAGGTTGGCGGTGGACCGTCGGCACCGGTGGACGCCACCGCGGGCTTCCGGGCGAACTTCCTCGTCGGCCCGGACAGGTGAATCCTGGCCGCGAAGCACGGTGCCCAGGCCTACGGCCAGCGGACTCGCCGCGATCTCACGAAGTTGAGCGCAGCCGTCTGCCCGGCCCGTCAGGGAGCGACAGCGTGGAACGCGATGCGTTCGATCATCGCGTCCAGCCCGGCTTCCAGCGCCGCAGTGCTGCGCTGGGCCTGCGCGAGGAGCAGGCCGCCCTGCAGTGCGGCCATCGTCGCCAACGACAGGCGGTGCGGGTCGGCGTCGTCGCGCAGCACGCCCCGGTCGAGCATGTCCTGCAGGCCGTCGCGGATCGCATCGGTCCACTGGGTGAAGCCCTCCGCCAATGCGGTGCGCGCGGCAGGGTCGTGTTCAGCGAGTTCGCTGGTCAAGCTCCCGAGCGGGCAGCCGCCGCGGCAGTCGAGATCGTGTTCGATCTGCACGATCGCGTCTCGCCAGTCGCGCAGCGCCTCGAAGCTGTCCAAGCGGGAGAGGAGCACTCGCTGTCCGGTCAGGATGCGAGCCGTCTGGAACTCGATCACCGCGCGGGTGAGAGCGCTCTTGTCCGCGAAGTAGTGGTAGATCTGCGACGAGCTGACCCCAGCCGCGTCCCGGACGTCGGGTGTGCTGGTGCCTGCGACGCCGCGTTCGAACATCAGCTGTGCGGCGGCGGCGACGATCCGCTCACGCGTGACGAGCCCGCGGGTCGTCCGTTTCGTCGCGCCGGCGCCCTCGGCAGCCGGGGTCACGGTCTCGCTCACCCCTGCAGGATACGGAAGTTCACCAAAACTGGATTTGACTATCCAGTTTTCCGCCGGTACTACTGGATAGCTCAATCCAGTTTGGGGCTCGGCCCCTGTCCCGTGAAGCACCTCCCGTGTCCGAAAGGCTTGATGTGACCACCATCAACAGCACCATCGCCGAGCGGGTATCCGCCATGCAGCAGGGCATCGCAGGTCGACTTCCAGCCGAGGTCCAGGCGGCTTTCGGCGGCGAGCAGGCGGAACTGGACGCCGCCGGCTTGCCCGAGGGTGTGCTCGCCGCAGGCGCGGCGATGCCCGACGGAGAGCTGCTCGACGCTCACGGCAACCCGGCGACGCTCGAATCCGCCCGGCATGGCAGGCCCGCTGTGGTCGTGACCTACCGAGGCGCGTGGTGCCCGTACTGCAACGTGGCGCTGCGCGCTTACCAGGAGCAGCTCGTGCCTGTGCTCGCCGAACGGGGCATTGAACTGATCGCGATCAGCCCGCAGAAGCCAGACGGCTCGCTGTCTATGGCGGAGAAGAACGAGCTGAGCTTCACCGTGCTGTCCGATCCCGGCAACCAGATCGCCGCCGCCCTCGGCGTGCTCACCGCCCCCACCGAGAGCGCCCGCGCCGCGCAGGCGACTCTCGGCCTGGACCTCACCGCGGCCAACGCCGACGGCAGTCATGGCGTACCGATGCCGACGGTCGTCCTGGTCGGCGCCGAAGGCACGATCCGGTGGATCGATGTGCACCCCAACTACACCACTCGCACTGAGGTCGAGGAGATCGCGACAGCGCTCGATCTGCTCTGAGCGCCACGGCCTCTTTCCGAAGAAGCGGGCCCCGTCGCCGCTTCGGAAACGACTCAGGCCGTCCCCAGGCAGTGTGACGGCCTGGAGACGGCCTGAGAAAGCTCGACAGAAACCAAGCCGCAGCTAGGAGTACATCGCCAACCAGATCGCGATGTAATGCGAAACCGCCGCCAGCACTGTGCAAGCGTGGAAGAACTCGTGGTACCCGAAGGTCTCCGGCCAGTGATTAGGCCACTTGACCGCGTAAAAAACGGCCCCAACGGTATAAAACAGCCCGCCCACGCAAAGCAGCACCAAAGCCGCAACCCCGGCATGGCTCAGCAGTTCCGGCAGGACGAACACCGCGACCCACCCGAGCGCGATGTAGATCGGCACGCCCAGCCAGCGCGGTGCGTGCGGCCACAGCATCTTCATCGCCACGCCCAGGATCGCGCCGCCCCAGACGATGCCCAGGACGATGTATCCGGTCGGCTTCGACATGGCCAGGAGGGTGAACGGCGTGTACGTGCCGGCGATGAACAGGAAGATCATCGAGTGGTCGGCGCGCTTCATCCACTTGTACGCGCGCGGGCTCCACAGCCTGCGGTGATACAGCGCGCTCACGCCGAAGACGCCTAGCACGGTGAGGCCGTACACGGACGTCGCCAGTGCGGCTACCGGCGAGACCGTCGACGCGGCGAGGCTGATCAGCGTGGCGGCCGCGGCGACCGCGCCGAAGAACGACCAGAAGTGGATATGGCCGCGCAGCCGGGGGCGAGTGTCCTCGGGGACGGGTGGGGGCTCGATCGTCACGCTCACCGAGCCAAGGCTACGGGACCGTAGGTTTTTTGCCAGCCCCCGTGGCGCGTCACACCACTAACGCAGGGGTGCGTACGCTCGGGCGGCGTGAGCCTCCGGTCCTTCATGTCCGACGTTGTCTACAGCATCTACAGCCGCCGTCTGATCCAGCAGTCGGCGGGCCGTCATCCGCGGCATATCGCGATCATGCTCGACGGCAATCGCCGCTGGGCGCGCGAGGCCGGGTTCGCCGACGTGGCCGACGGGCACCGCGCCGGGGCCAAGAAGATCGCCGACTTCCTGAGCTGGTGCCAGGAGGCCGAGGTCGAGGTCGTGACGATGTGGCTGCTCTCCACCGACAACCTCAACCGCGATCCGGACGAGCTCACCCCGCTGCTGAAAATCATCACCGACGTCACCGACGAGCTCGCCGGGGCCGAGATGCCGTGGCGGTTGCGCATCGTCGGGGCGCTCGACCTGCTGCCGCTCGAGGTGGCGCAGAAGCTCACCGCCGCCGCGGCGCGGACCGAGAACCACTCGGGCATGGAGGTGAACATCGCGGTCGGCTACGGCGGGCGGCAGGAGATCGCCGACGCCGTCCGCAAGCTGCTGCTGCAACACGCCGACGAGGGCACTTCGATTCGCGAACTCGCGAAAATCCTCGATGTCGACCACATCTCGGAACATCTGTACACATCCGGTCAACCGGATCCGGATCTGATTATCCGAACGTCCGGTGAACAGCGGCTTTCCGGATTTCTGCTTTGGCAGTCCGCGCATTCGGAATTCTGGTTCACCGAGGCTTACTGGCCGGCATTCCGGCGCGTCGACTTTCTCCGCGCGATGCGCGACTACGCCTGGCGGCACCGGCGGTTCGGGGCCTGACGCGGCGAACCGGCCCGGCGGACCCACCCAGCCGGGCCGGTCGACCCGGCCGCGAACGCCGCGAAGGCCCCGAAGCAGGGCTCCGGGGCCTTCGCGCGAGACGGCTCAGCCGTGGTGGTGCTCCATCGAGTGGGCCACCAGCGCCGGGGTCAGCGCAACGCCGGTGTAGGCGCCGGCGACCAGCGAAGCGGCGCCGTAGCCCAGCGCGCCGCCGCCCTCGATGAAGGTGGCGTAGGCGTCGCCGAACGTCGGGTCCGGAGCGCCCTGGGTCGCGGCCGGGGAAGCGAACGCCGTCCCGCCGATCATCATCAGACCCGCGGCGGCACCGGCGACAATTCCAGCCTTCTTCAGCACTTCGCACACTCCTAGGTAGAGATACTGGGATTCGGGGCACCGGAGTGTTCCGGTGGTGTGTCCCGCAGTAAGGAAATTACCCCCGAATGGCCTCTAGCGAATGGTGCGTACGCCCATTGTGTGAGCGCTTGAAGGCCCAGTTCACTCGGTACGGTTCAGTGTCCAGGACGCGAAATGCATTCCGGTCTGGCCCGTGGTACAAGGCCCTTTACCTGGGAATTGCCTGCACTCGGTGATTAATTTTCCATGATCATCCTTCTGTGCGACCCCCCGATCGCCGGACCTTGTGACGCTGAGTGAGCACTGTGGACACTCTGTTGCGGGCGACCGACGGTGGGATGACGAATCGGCGAATCACCTGTGTGGCTGCCTGCACGACGGGGCGGACGTAGGTACCTTCCGGGATAGAGGGCTCGCGTTCCGTGCGGGTTCTCGCGGGAGGCCCTGGTCGTGGCGTTGATCGAGGGGGCGGCTCAGCCGCCCACGAGATGCACGAGGGGGCCGGCACCCGGCCCTCGTGGCCGTGCCGCCTGACGCAGCCAGCGTCAGGGAGTGCGGACCCAGCCAGGGAGGTGCCCGGCCCAGCGAGTGCGGGCGTGGGGTGCACACGCCCTCGAGGGAGATGCCGTCGTGACTGCGCAGCGTTCACCCCGCAAGGCCTCAGGCCGTTCTTCGACCGGTGCTCAAGCGCCGGAGAAAGCCTCGATCTCGCCCGAATCCCCACGCATCACTTATGTGCTCGACACGTCGGTGCTGCTCTCCGACCCGTGGGCGGTCACCCGGTTCGCCGAACACGCGGTGGTGCTCCCGCTGGTCGTCATCAGCGAACTGGAGGCCAAGCGCCACCACTCCGAACTGGGCTGGTTCGCCAGGGAATCCCTCCGGCTGCTGGACGACCTCCGGCTCAAGCACGGCAGGCTCGACGCCCCGATCCCGATCGGCGACCAGGGCGGCACCCTCCAGGTCGAGCTGAACCACACCGATCCGTCCGTCCTCCCAGTGGGCTTCCGTACCGACTCGAACGACCACCGCATCCTCGCGTGCGCGCTCAACCTCGCGACGGAGCAGCCCGCGGTCACCCTGGTGACGAAGGACATCCCGCTGCGGGTCAAAGCGGGTGCGGTCGGGCTCACCGCGGACGAGTACCGGGCGCAGGAGGTCACGCCGTCGGGCTGGACGGGCATGGCGGACGTGGACGCGCCGCAGGAACTGATCGACGCGCTCTTCTCGGGCGGTTCGGCGGATCCGGCGGAATTCGGCCTCGGCGAGGTGGGCGAACTGCCGTGCCACACCGGGCTGCGGCTGCTCGCGGGCAGTTCGAGCGCGCTCGGCCGGGTCACGGCGGACAAGCGGGTGCGGCTGGTGCGCGGCGACCGCGAGGCGTTCGGCCTGCACGGCCGCTCGGCTGAGCAGCGCGTGGCGCTCGACCTGCTGCTGGACTCCGACGTCGGCATCGTCTCGCTCGGCGGGCGCGCGGGCACCGGCAAGTCGGCGCTGGCGCTGTGCGCGGGCCTGGAGGCGGTGATGGAACGCCAGCAGCACCGCAAGGTCGTGGTGTTCCGCCCGGTCTACGCGGTCGGCGGTCAGGATCTCGGCTATCTGCCCGGGTCCGAGAGCGAGAAGATGCAGCCGTGGGCGCAGGCGGTGTTCGACACGCTGGGCGCGCTGGTCAGCCAGGACGTGCTGGACGAGGTATTCGACCGCGGCATGCTCGAAGTGCTGCCGCTGACACACATCCGGGGCCGCTCGCTGCACGACACGTTCGTGATCGTGGACGAGGCGCAGTCGCTGGAGCGCAACGTGCTGCTGACCGTGCTGTCACGGCTCGGCTCGGCGTCGCGGGTGGTGCTCACGCACGACGTGGCCCAGCGGGACAACCTGCGCGTCGGCAGGCACGACGGAGTCTCGGCGGTGATCGAGAAGCTGAAGGGACACCCGCTGTTCGCGCACGTGACCCTGACCCGCTCGGAGCGCTCGCCGATCGCGGCGCTGGTGACCGAAATGCTGGAGGACCACGGCTGATCTGGTCGTGAGTGGCAATCACGGTTCTAACCGTGATTGCCACTCACGAGGTCTCACCAGCCAGCCGGCAGCGGACGTCCCTCGGCGAACCCGGCCGCTGACTGCACGCCCAGCACCGCACGCTCGTGGAACTCCTCGATCGTGCGCGCGCCCGCGTACGTGCAGGACGAGCGGACGCCCGAACAGATCGAGTCGATCAGGTCTTCGACGCCGGGCCGGGCCGGGTCCAGCGCCATCCGCGACGTGGAGATGCCCTCCTCGAACAGCGCCTTGCGGGCGCGGTCGAAGACGTTGTCCGTGCGCGTGCGAGCTCCGACGGCGCGCTTCGACGCCATCCCGAACGACTCCTTGTACGGCCGGCCCTGCTCGTCGTAGCGCAGGTCGCCGGGGGATTCGTGGGTGCCGGCGAACCACGAGCCGACCATCGCCGCCGACGCGCCCGCGGCCAGGGCAAGCGCGACGTCGCGCGGGTGCCGCACACCGCCGTCGGCCCAGACGTGTTTGCCCAGTTCGCGGGCGGCAGCGGCGCACTCGGCGACCGCGGAGAACTGCGGGCGGCCGACGCCGGTCATCATCCGCGTCGTGCACATCGCGCCGGGGCCGACACCGACCTTGATGACGTCCGCGCCCGCGTGGATGAGGTCGCGGGTGCCTTCGGCGGTCACGACGTTGCCCGCCACGACCGGCACCTTCGGCGACACCGAACGAACCGCCTTGAGCGCGGCGATCATCTTTTCCTGGTGCCCGTGCGCGGTGTCGACGACCAGCGTGTCGACGCCCGCGGCCAGCACCGCTTCGGCCTTCGCCGCGACGTCGCCGTTCACACCGACCGCGGCGGCGACGCGCAGCTTGCCCTGTGCGTCGGCGGCTGGGGTGTAGATCTCCGAACGCAACGCGCCCACCGCGGTCAGGACGCCGGCGAGGCGCCCCTCGGCGTCGAGGCCGAGCGCGAGCCGTCCGCCGTGGCTGTGCAGGAGTTCGAAGACCTCGCGCGGCGGGGTGTCGAGCGGCACGGTGACGACGGCGGGTTCGGCGACGTCAGCCAGTCGCGCGAAGCGGTCGACACCAGCGCAGGCGGCCTCGTCCACGACGCCGACCGGCTTGCCGTCGCCGTCGACGATGACGACCGCGCCATGTGCTCGCTTGTGCACGAGGTTGAGGGCGTCGGCCACCGCGTCGCCGCCGGTGAGGACCAGCGGCGTGTCCCAGACGGCGTGGCGGGACTTCACCCAGGAGACGATTTCGGCCACCGCGGCCGTGTCGACGTCCTGCGGAAGCACGACGAGCCCGCCGCGGCGAGCGACGGTCTCGGCCATCCGCCGCCCGGCGACGGCCGTCATGTTGGCCACCACCAAGGGGATCGTGGCACCAGTGCCGTCCACAGTGGACAAGTCGACGCCGAAGCGGGATTCCACGTCCGAACGGTTCGGCAGCAGGAACACGTCGTCGTAGGTCAGGTCGTGAGCGGGCACGTGCCCATCCAGAAAGCGCACGAGTCACCAGGCTACGTGGCTTGCGCGCGAGACGCTAACCCGGCGTGGCACGTGGGACAATGGCCAGGTGGACAGCCGTGATCGCGACGACCAGGGACGAGCCCGCAACGCCCGTCCTCGTGATGGTCTGGGCCGCCCGCTGCCGTACGGCTCCGACGGCGTGCCGCGTCAGCCCGAAGGCGTGCAGCGGACCCCGGAGGAGACCCTCTCCGAGGCGCAGGACCTGCTGGACGCCGGCCGCCCGTTCCACGCCCACGAGGTCTTCGAGGACGCCTGGAAGGCGACGGACGGGCCGGAGCGTGAGCTGTGGCGCGGCCTGGCCCAGCTGGCAGTGGGGCTGACGCACGCGTTGCGCGGGAACGGGAACGGGGCGGTCGCGCTGCTGGAGCGGGGCGCGGAGAACATCGCGCCGTTCCGGGAGGAGCCGCCGCACGGGGTGGACGTGGCCGGATTGCAGCAGTGGGCGCAAGCGCTTGCGGCGGAGGCCCGGGAGCGGGTGCGGGTGGTTCCGGAGGTTCCTCGGCTGGCCGCCGGGTAGGCGCGGGGCGATGGTGGCCGTCGTGAGTGTTTATGCCGGTTAGAACCGGCATAAACACTCACGAGGGCCGCAACGGTCAGGCAGCGGGCCAGTCCGCCGATCCGGCCTTTTCCTTGCCGATGGTCGTCGCTTCGCCGTGGCCGGTGCGGACGATCGTCGCGTCGGGGAGGGGGAAGAGGCGGTCGCGGATGGACTTCACGATGGTCGGGTAGTCGGAGTACGAGCGGCCGGTCGCGCCGGGGCCGCCGTGGAACAGGGTGTCGCCGGTGAAGAGGACTTCCAGGTCGGGACTGTGCAGGCAGATCGCGCCGGGGGCGTGGCCGGGCGTGTGCAGCACGGTGAGGTCGGTGCCCGCGACGGTGATGACCTGTCCGTCGGCCAGGTCGCCGTCGGGGGCGCGGTCCGGGTGGGTCAGGTCCCAGACGACCCGGTCGGCCGGGTGCAGCAGGATCGGGGCGCCGGTGCGGTCGGCCAGCGCGGGGGCGGCGTTGACGTGGTCGTTGTGCGCGTGGGTGCAGACAATCGCGCGGACCGTGCGGTCTCCGACCACGTCCGCGATGGCGTCCGCGTCGTGCGCGGCGTCGATCACGATCACCTCGGAGCCGTCGCCGACTATCCAGACGTTGTTGTCCACGTCCCAGCTGCCGCCGTCGAGCTCGAACACGCCCGACGTGACCAGGTTCTGCACTATGGCCGTCATGCCGCAGACCCTAGTGGCCCGCGAGGCATACCGCCGGTACCTACTTTCGAGTATCCTTACTCGCGGTAAGTTAGCTGCGACGACGGGACTGCTCATGACCGACCCTCGGGACCTGCTCGCCGAACCGCTCAAACTGCAATGCGGGGCCGTGCTGCCGCATCGGCTCGCGAAGTCGGCGCTCAGCGAGCAACTCGGCGACCGTCGCAACGCGCCGTCCGCCGAACTCGCGCAGCTGTACCGGACCTGGGCGCGCGGGGGCGCGGGCCTGCTGGTGACCGGCAACGTGATGGTGGATCCCACCGCGCTCGGCGAACCGCGCAACGTCGCGGTGCCTGCCGAGCCCGACCCGGCGGCGTACCGGTCGTGGGCGCAGGCCGTGAACGGCACGGACGCGCAGTTGTGGGTGCAGCTCAACCATCCCGGACGGCAGAGTCCTCGGTATTTGTCGCGCCAGCCGGTCGCGCCGTCTGCGGTGCCGTTCGGCGATCGAGGAGTGCGGACGGCGTTCGCGGCGCCGCGGGCGTTGACCGGGGACGAGATCGAAGCGGTGGTGGCGAGGTTCGCGTTGTCGGCGCGGACGTTCGTCGATGCCGGGTTCGCCGGGATCCAGATTCACGGCGCGCACGGGTACCTGATTTCGCAGTTCCTGTCGCCGTTGGTGAACCGTCGCGACGACGAGTGGGGGCGCGACCGCAGCCGGTTCCTGCTTGAGGTGGTGCGGGCGGTTCGGGGCGCGGTGGGCGATCGCGTGCCGGTTTCGGTGAAGCTCAACAGCGCGGACTTTCAGCGCGGCGGCTTCGACGAGGACGAGTCGTTGCAGGTCGTCCGTGCGCTGGGCGAGGCAGGGATCGACCTGCTGGAGATTTCCGGCGGCACGTACGAACGGGCCGTGATGATGGGGTCCGGCCGGGCGAGCACGCAGCGGCGGGAAGCGTATTTCCTGGACTACGCGGCGAAAGCCCGCCAGATCAGCGACGTCGCGTTGATGGTCACCGGCGGGTTCACCACGGCGGCGGGGATGGCGGAGGCGCTGGAGTCCGGTGCCCTGGACGTGATCGGGATCGGTCGTCCGTTCACTGTGGACCCCGCGTTGCCGGGACGGCTGCTCGCGGGCGAGGACGTGCGAGCCGAACGCCGGTGCCCGCACACGGGAATCCGGCTCGCCGACAGCCTGCTCGAGATCCAGTGGCACACCCAGCAGATGCACCGCGTCGCCGCGGGCAAACCGGTGGACCTGAAGCGCGGCGCGTGGCGGGCGCTGGCCCAGGCCGGGCTCAGCGATCCGCTGAACGCGTTTCGCCGGGTGCGCGCGTGAGCCGCCGGTCGGCGATTCGGGCACCGCTGGCGAGCGCGATGAAGAAAACGCCGATGAGCAGGCAGTTCAGCGCGACCTGTCCGTAGCCGAGGTTGTCGGCGTTGACGAACGGATACGGGTAGTAGCCGTCGATCGCCCCGCGGACGAGCGTGAAAACCAGCCACGCCAAGGGGTAGCAGAGTGACCACCACACGGTGCGCCACTCCAGCACCCGCGGCGCGAAGAGCAGCCAGCCGAGCACGCACAGCACCGGGGTGACGCGGTGCAGCAGGATGTCCGCGGCGAGGCTCAGCCCGTGCAACTCGTACAGCCCGGCGAGCGCGACCTGGTAGACGACCCCGGTCACCACGATCCCGACCAGCGCGTCGAGCCACAGCACGCGCATCAGCGGCGAGGTGCCGCGTCCGCGAGCGAAAGCCGCGCTGGTGACGAGAACGAGGGCGTTCGAGATGATCGTGAAATAGGTGAACAGGTTCGCCACTCGTCCGCCGAAGCTGACGTACCGTCCCTGCGGCGGCACCAGCGCGACGATCTGGATCACGAGCGCGGCCAGCACGACGACCGCGGTCACCCCGAACCACAGCCGGGCCAACGCTTTCGAGGACATGCCGCTGACAGTACGGCTCCGGGGCGGCCCGCCCGGCCCGACACGACCATGACCGGTCGAGCCGGGCCGGGTGAACTTGCCCGTCCGCGGCGCGGGTTGGCGACTACCGCATCACCGCACCGCCTTCACCAGGGCGGGCACGAAGACCGACGCGTCGATCGTGCCCCAGCCGCTCGCGATGTCGTAGCCCGGACCGGCCTTGAAGCCTTCGACGTCCCACTGGCTGTTGTCGCCCTTGGTGACGTCGACGATCCCGGCAGCGGCGCCCTGCGGGCCCAGCTTCGAGTACAGCGCCGGGTTGATCTGGCCCAGCCGCCCGTGCTTGGCCTGCACCGCCAGCGCCAGCACCCCGGCGAACAACGGCGCCGACTGCGACGTGCCCTGGACGCCTTCCATGCTGATGTCCGGGTACGCCCGCATCGTGCTGCCGGTGATCTTCTTGACGTGGTTCTGCCAGGACGGCCGCGCGTACGCCTTCGACACGCCCGCACCTTCGCTGAACCCGTTGTCCGCCGCGTTGACGAGGTCGTCCGGCTGGGTGCGGACGCCGTTCGCGTCCAGGTGCAGCTGGGTGCCGCCGAGCGCGGTGACGTTCGGGTCGCTGGCGGGCCAGCTCGCCACGCGGTACGGATACCGGCCGGGGCCTTGCAGGTACGCCCCGGTCGGGCCGTCGTCACCCGACGACGCCACCAGCGTGACGCCCGCCTTGCTCGCCCGCTCCAGCGCCGGGTCGAGGGTCTTGATCGACTCGAACGACGGGAAGTTCTCCTCGGTGGTGCCGAAGCTCATCGAGACCACGTCCGCGATCCGGTGCTCGGTCAGGTAGTCGACGGCGTGCATCATTTCCGGCAGACCGGCGAAGCCCTGGGTCTCGGCGATCGGGGTCGCGGCGACGACGATCTTCGCGCCCGGAGCCATCGCGTGCATCATCGTGACGTCGAGATCGGTCTCCCCGCCCCACGACTGGCAGGCGGCGGTGTCCACGCCAGGATCGGTGCACGCGGGCACCGCGCCGGACGGCTGCAGCACCTCGACGTTCGCCGGCGGCAGACCGTGCTGCCGGGAGTACTCGTCCAGCACCTGCTTGACCTTGTCGTCGCCGAAGGACACCAGCGTGGCCACAGTGGACCCAGCGCCGGTGATGCCCTGGTTCCACAGCTTCGTGGCGTTGTACGCGCCACTTTCCTTCGGCAGCTTGGCCATCGCCGCGTTGAGCCGCGCCACCCGATCCTGCACCGTGGTCGCGCCGACGAACGACTGTGCGGCAGCCGAGAAGTGGTGTCGCGACGGCTGCCGCGGCGGCGTTGGCGCGGCACTGGCCGGTGCCGCCACCACGGTGGCGGCGAGCGCCACGCCCGCCAGCAGGGTCATCGGCCGCCCGAATCGCCGGACGGCTGATTTCACCCGGAACGTCATGCTTTTCTCCTATCGACGCAGGCCAGTGCCCCCACTCTCGGGTACGCGGCCACGGGTGCGACATCGACTTTCGTCGGGCGTTTTCCCGAGTACAGCGGGGAAAGCTGCCCGATGTCCGTAATGTGCCCACTCATCCTGGGGCGATGCCCGGCGAGCGTCATCCGGACTCCTCCTCGGAACCGGGCTGATCTTCCGGACCGGTCCACGCCGGGGGAGCGGGTTGCGCGGCGGAACCCTCGGCCGCGGTGCGCTCCGCCGGACGGCTGCCGCGCAGCAGCCCCCGGACGGTGTCGATGGTGTCGGCCTCGCCGGGATCCTTGTCCGGCCGGTACCGCACCACTCGCGCGAACCGCAGCGCCAGCCCGCCCGGATACCGCGTGCTGACCTGCGCCCCGTCCAGCTCGATCTCGACCACCGTCTCCGGTCGCACGTGGACGGCCCACCGGTCGCGATGCGTCTCGATCTCCTGGAACCGCTCGGTCTGCCAGGCCAGCAACTCGTCGGTGAGGCCCTTGAACGTCTTGCCCACCATGATCGGCGGCCCGCCGTCCGGATCGCGCGCGCCGAGGTGCAGGTTCGATAATTTCCCGGTGCGCCGCCCGTGTCCCCATTCCGCCGCCAGCACCACCAGATCGATGGTGTGCACCGGTTTCACCTTGAGCCACGCGCGCCCGCGCCGCCCGGCCGCGTAGATCGAGTCGAGGTCCTTCACCATCACGCCCTCGTGCCCGGCGTCCATCGCCGCGTCGAGCACCGCCGCGGGCGATTCCGGCCGGATCGAACCGGGGATCACGTGCTCGCCCGCCACCCGGCGCAGCGCCTCGTTGCGTTCGGACAACGGCGCGTCGAGCAGATCGACCCCGTCCAGGTGCAGGCAGTCGAAGAAGTACGGCCGCAGCAGCAACGCCCGCACCTGTTCGTCCCGCGTGCTGCCGAACCGGCTCATCGTCTCCTGGAACGGCCGCGGCCGCCCTTCGTCGGTGAGCGCGAGCGTTTCGCCGTCCAGCACCACCGATTCGCACGGCAGCGCCCGCACCAGTTCGACCAATTCGCCTACGCTGCCGGTGATTTCCCGCAGCGTGCGCGTGTACACGTGCACTTCCGCATCGTGGCGGTGCACTTGGATCCGCGCACCGTCCATTTTGTACTCGACGATCGCGTTCCCGTGCTCTGTCACCGCTTCCTCCAGCGATTCCGCCGGCGACGCGAGCATCGGCCGCACCGGACGGCCCAGCTCCAGTCCGAATTCCGCGAGCGCCGCCGCGCCCCCGGTCAACGCCGCCTGTCCGGTGACCGGCAATCGCCCGGACAGCATGAACGCGCGCCGCACCTGGTCGACTTCCACCTCGGCCGCCGCCGCGACCGCGTCGACCATCACGCCTTCCAGCGCACCCTGCCGCAGCTCCTCGGTGACGAGCCGGAACACGAACTCCTGCTCGGCACGGGTCAGCCGGGAGAACAACGCGGCGAGCGCCTCCGCTCGTCGCTTCACCGAACCCGCACCCGCCGCGGCCGCGACCTCCGTGAGCGCGACGTCGACCTCCGCCACCGAGACGGCAGGGGCAGCCGCGGGTTCGACGGCGAGGTCGGCGAGCGTGCGCCAGCCGGCTCCGAGCCGGTCCTGCGCGGTCTGCCCGGTGAGATACGCGATCACCGCGGGCAGTTCGCCGGGTTCGGCCGCACGCAGCACGGTGGCCAGCACGGCGATTTTCGTTTTCCGTGACCGCGTGGCCGCCAGTTCGGCGGAGGCGGTGACGAGGTCGGTGAACAACACCCGGCCATCATCGCCCCCGCCACCGACAAAAACCCCCGCCCCAGCCTCGACCGGGTGAAAAAGAGCTGGTCAGGCATCCGGACGAGTGCAGTACTGGTCCAGCAGCCCCTGTTTTGTCACACACGGCGTGTACCCTGCGTCCTGCAGTTCCGCCCGCGCCGTGCTGCTGCGCAGGTAGTCGATGAACTGCTTCAGCAGCGAATCGTTCTCCGGCACGCCCTTGGTGTAGAGGTACTCCACCGTCCAGAAGCGATAGCCGGCGTCGATGCTGGTCACATCGGGATAGCGGTCGTCGAGCTTCGCCATCGCGACCCGGCCTTGCACCGCGGCGATCTTGGCCGCGGGCACGTCCGCGTAGCCGATCGCTCCGGGGGTGTCGCCGACGGCGCGCAGCAGTTCGTCGGTCTTGCCGCGTTCGCAGCGCACCACTGTGGCGTGCGGGTCGCGGGTCGGCGTCCGGCAGTCGTCTGAAGACAGTCCCGGCTCGGCCGCGCCCAGCACCTTCTCCTCGAAAGTCTTGCGCGTCCCCGATTCCTGCCCGCGTCCGACGACCCGAATCGGGATCGACGGACCCTCGCGCAGTTGCGCCCAGTCGGTGTACTTCCCGCTGAAGATGCCGCGGACTTGCTCGCCGCTCAACCGGTCGACGCCGACGGCTTTGTTCACTGCCAAGCTGTATACGAGCACCGCGACCGGTTGTGTGACCAGATCCGGCCCGGCGTCGGAAGCTTTACCGTCGGAAAGCACTGCCATGCTGTCCTTTTGTTCCGCGGGCAACGGCCCCAGTTCGCGCACTGCGGACACGCTTCCGTCCGCTTGGGTCGTGATCGTCGCACCGGGACACAGCTTCTGGTACTCGGCAGCGACGCTGTTCATGATCCGCGCGAACGCACTGGATCCGTGCACCGCAAGGGATCCGGTGCCGCAGCCGGGTTCGGAGCCGCGCGATACGGCGACCAGGAGCATGCTCAGCAACGCCCCGGTCAGCAGTACTCCGATCGCTCCCGTGACCACCGGCCACGACAGCCAGCGCTGTTTGCGTTCGTCCTTGATCCGCCCGCCGCTCAGTCGTCCGGTGACGTCCAGTTCCTTGGACAACGGCCCGCCGCGCCAGTCGTCCGGCTCGCGCAGCACGACGACGAGTTTGAACTTTTCCCGTCGCTTCAGCGAAAGCTGTTCAAGGCGGACGCCGTGCCATTGCGGTGCCGCGGCGGCCGGTGTGTCGGATTGCCGCAGCAGCGCGGTCAGCCGCTGCGGCAGCAACGCTCGCACGCCGGACAGTCGCGCGGTTCCGTTTTCCGGCGTAGGCTGATCATGAGTAAAGAATTCAAGTCCGTTCCGGACCACCTCGCGCAACCCGTCCTTGGCGTCGGACACGCGCGCGTCCCACACCACCCGCCTGCCGAAGGTGAACTGCAGCGGGTGTTCCCAGTCGTCGGGGCCGATGTCGAAGCTGCCGGTGTTGCGTATGCGGATCACGACCACGCTGAGCGGTTCCAGCAGCTGCACGGTGCGCACGAGTTCCGGATCCGCTTGCACCGCGCCGTTGTGCGAGTCGCTGAGCGTGACCGGGTTGAGGCCGATCTTGGAGTTGTAGAGCTCCCGGTAGATCACGCGCCTGCGGCGGACGACGTAACGGTCGATGATCGGGGCGAGGATTGTCGCGCCCGCGACGACGGCGATGGGCACCATGCCGCGGCTGGACGTGAGCACGTCGGCGAGTGTTCGCACGATCTCCCCGAAGCTCACGGTCGCCTCCCCCTTGCCGCTCCCGAGAAGGCCAACCCTAAGCGTCAGCCGAGGGACCCCTCCCCGGTGCACCAGGTGTTCACCAGCGGTTCAACCGGCCGACGCGATCCGCTCGACGGCGGCGCGGAGCCGGTCCGGCGGAAGTGCGGCGTACCCGAGCACGAGGCCCGGATATCCGGAGGAGGTATGGGAATAAGTCGACAAGGCCGGGGCGTGCACGCCCGCCGCGGCGAGTTTTTCCTGCAGCCGCACGTCGTCAGTGCCGTCCGGGAGCCGGACGACCAGGTGCAGTCCGGCGGCGATCCCGACCGGCTGCCACTGTGGAAGACGTTGGGTCAGGGCGTCGATAAGCGCGTCACGACGAGCGCGATACAGCCGTCGAGTGCGGCGCAGATGCCGGTCGTAACCGCCGGTGGCGATCAGGTGCGCGAGCGCGGCTTGCGGGAGCGGCGGACAGCCGAGGTCGTGCATTTCCTTGACCCGGGCCACGGCGTCGCGCAATCGTCGCGGCGGAATGAGCCAGCCGATCCGCAGCGCTGGCGCGAGTACTTTGCTGACGCTGCCGATGTACGCGACGTGGTCCGGTGCGAGCGCGCGCATCGCGCCCAGCGCGGGACGGTCGTAGCGATGCTCGGCGTCGTAGTCGTCTTCGAGGATCAGCCCGCCGGTTTCCGCCGCCCAGGACAGCAGCTGCCGACGGCGTTCCGGATGCAACGCGACGCCGAGCGGGAACTGGTGCGCAGCGGTCACCAACACAACGGAACAGTCTGAAGTGGACAGTGCATCGGCGTTGATGCCCTTGTCGTCGACCGGGATTCCGACTGGGGCGAGTCCGTGGTCGCGCAGCAGGTTCGCTTGGCCGTGGTGGCTCGGGTCTTCGACGGCGATGCGCTGGTCCGGCAAGGCGTCGGCCAGCAACGACAACGCTTCCGCGGCTCCGCTGGTGATCACGATGTCGTCCGGATTCGTCGGCAACGCCCGGACGCGTCCGAGGTAGGCGGCCAGTTCCGCACGCAAGGCCGGATGGCCGGTCGGGTCCGGGTAGCCGAGACCGAGGTCGGGCGTCGCGTTCAGGGCTTCTCGTTCGGCGGCAAGCCATTCGGCCCGGGGGAACGCCGACAACGCGGGCAGTCCGGGACGCAGGTCGAACTCCCAGGTCGGCTGTTTCGCCGCACTGACCCGGGGATTCGGCGCAGCACCGTCGATCGGCGCGACGCGAGTGCCCGACCCGTGCTTGCTCAGCAGGTAGCCCTCTGCGGTGAGCTGCTCGTACAAGGCGGTGACGGTGCCGCGAGCGACCCCGAGCTGGCGCGCGAGATCGCGGCTCGACGGCAGCCGGGTGCCGACCGCCAGCCGTCCGGTGCGGATCGCGTCGCGCAACGCGGCTTCGACGGAGCGGCCCCGGCGTCCTCCGGTGGCGGCGGGCAGGAGCAACTCGCGGATGGTTTCCACGGGCACGACAGTACGGCGAAGTGGTCCAATTAGACCAGGGTGGAGTGGTCCTTCTGAATAGACCACTCGCCGCTGAAGACTGAGCGGCGTGAAACGGTCGATGGTGCTTTCAGGGGTGGCCGGCGCGGTGCTGGTCGGCGGATCGGTGCCGGTCACCGGCATGCTGGACGGATATCCGGTGATCACCGGGCAGGCGTTGCGGTACGCGCTCGGCGGCCTTCTGCTGCTGGGCTGGGCGAAGGTCACGCGCAGTCCGCTGCCGCGGCCGAAACTGGGCGATCTGCCGACCCTGCTCGGCCTCGCCGCGACCGGGATGATCGGGTTCCAGGCCTGTCTGCTGCTGGCGCAGCGCTACGCGGAACCCAGTGCGGTAGCGGCGTTTCTGGGGGCCAGTCCGCTCGTGCTCGCGTTGCTCGCCCCGCTGCTCGACGGTCGCCGTCCGTCCGCTGCTCCGGTTCTCGGGTCGGTGCTCGCCGGGCTCGGCATCGTGGTGCTGTCCGGCGGCGGATCCGCTTCCGCGCCAGGACTGCTGCTGGCTGCGCTGGCGATGTTGTGCGAGGCGTCGTTCACCCTGCTCGCGGTGGGATTGCTGCGCCGGCTCGGGCCGTTGGCGACCTCGACGTGGGGCTGTTTCACGGCTGCGGCAAGCGGTTCCGTGGTCGGGACGGTGGTCGATCCGGCGGGAGCCTGGCGGTGGCCGGACGCGCGCGAACTCGTCGCGTTGCTGTTGCTGGCGGTCGTGGTGACCGCAGTGGCTTTCGTGCTCTGGTACAGCTGTGTCGTCGACTTGGGCGCGGACCGGGCGGGCGTGTTGATCGGGCTGATGCCGGTATCCGGACTGGCGGTCGCGGTGTTGATTGGTGCGCAGCAGTTCGAGCTGAAGGATCTGGCCGGCGTCACCCTGGTCGCCGCGGGAGTCGCATGTGGACTGTGGAAACGCGAAGCGGCTCGCCCGGAATTGTCCGAACGAGCCGCTGCGACTGGCTGAACGCTACTTGCCGCCGCGCGCCATCCGCAGCACGTCGAGTGCCTCGTCCAGCTGCGCTTCGGTGAGCTTGCCGTCGCGGACGTACCCGCGCTCCAGCACGACCTCGCGAATCGTCTTGAGCTCCTTGAGCGCCTGCTTCGCCACCGCGGCCGCTTCCTCGTAGCCGATGTACTTGTTGAGCGGCGTGACGATCGACGGCGACCCCTCGGCGTACTGCCGCGCGCGCTCGACGTTCGCGGTGACCCCGGCGAACACCTTGTCCGCCAGCAACCGCGAGACAGCAGCGAGCAGCCGCGCCGACTCGAGCACGTTGCGCGCGATGACCGGCAGGTTCACGTTGAGCTGGAAGTTGCCCGCCGCACCGGCGAACGCGACCGCCGCGTCGTTGCCGACGACCTGCGCGACGACCTGCAGCGTCGCCTCCGGGATGACCGGGTTGACCTTGCCCGGCATGATCGACGAACCCGGCTGGAGGTCCGGCAGCGCCAGCTCGGCCAAGCCGGTGCGCGGGCCGGAACCCAGCCAGCGCAGGTCGTTCGCGATCTTGTTCAGCGACACCGCGACCGTACGCAAGTGCCCGGACGTTTCGACCACGCTGTCCTGCGTCGCCTGCGCCTCGAAGTGGTTGCGTGCCTCGGTGAGCGGCAACCCAGTGATCTGCGCCAATTCGGCCGACACAGCCGCGCCGAAGCCGTCGGGCGCGTTCAGGCCGGAGCCGACCGCGGTGCCGCCGATCGGCAGTTCGCCCAGCCTCGGCAGACCGGACTGCAGCCGCTCGATGCCGAACCGGATCTGCGCGGCCCACGCGCCCGCCTCCTGGCCGAGCGTGATCGGCACGGCGTCCATCAGGTGCGTGCGGCCGGACTTGACGACGTCCTGCCAGTCCTGCGCGCGCGCCTCGATCGCGCCGGCGAGGTGCTCAAGCGCCGGGACGACGTCGGTGAGGACGGCCTCGGTGGCGGCGACGTGGATCGTCGTCGGGAACGTGTCGTTGGACGACTGCGAGGCGTTGACGTGGTCGTTCGGGTGCACGTCGCGGCCGAGCGCGCGAGTGGCCAGCGTCGCGATGACCTCGTTCGCGTTCATGTTGGACGACGTGCCCGAGCCGGTCTGGAAGACGTCGATCGGGAAGTGCGCGTCGTGCTTGCCCTCGGCGACCTCGTCCGCGGCCTTCGCGATCGCGTCGGCGACGTCGGCGTCCAGGACGCCGAGGCGCGCGTTCACGCGGGCGGCGGCGGCCTTCAACAGGCCCAGCGCGCGGATCTGGGCGCGCTCGAGACCGCGGCCGGAGATGGGGAAGTTCTCGACGGCACGCTGGGTCTGCGCGCGGTAGAGCGCGTCGACCGGGACGCGGACCTCACCCATCGTGTCGTGTTCGATCCGGTATTCCTGTTCAGCCATACCCCCGATTCTGGCCCCGTTTCGCGCAACCGGCCGGGTGTTGTCGCCCACCCCGGTACGCTCGGTTGTGTTCTCGATCACCGCCACCCACCACTGGCATGGAGCGAGCCTCATGGATTACGACCTCGTCGTCATCGGAGCCGGTCCCACCGGCCTCTTCGCCGCCTACTACGCGGGATTCCGCGGCCTGTCGATGGCCGTAGTCGATTCACTGCCCGAACCGGGCGGCCAGGTCACCGCGATGTATCCGGAGAAGATGATCTACGACGTCGGCGGGTTCCCCGCGGTCCGCGGCCGGGATCTCGTGCAGGGACTGGTGGACCAGGCCGCGCCGTGGAAGCCGGACTACCTGCTCGGCCGCAAGGCGGAGAAGCTGGAGAGCGTCGACGGCGGTCTCGAACTGACCCTCGACGGCGGCGACGTCCTGCGCGCGGGCGCGGTCCTGATCACGGCGGGAATCGGCGAGTTCACGCCCCGTCCGCTGCCCGCCGGAGACGGCTGGCTAGGCCGCGGGATGGTCCATTTCGTCCCGACGCTCGCTGCCCACGCCGGACAGCACGTCGTCGTGGTCGGCGGCGGGGATTCGGCGTTCGACTGGTGCCTGGCGCTGCATCCGGTCGCGGCGAGCGTGACGCTCGTGCACCGCCGCGCGAAGTTCCGGGCCGCGGAATCGATCGTGCGGCAGGTGCGGGAGCTGGGCGTGCGGCTGGTCACGGACGCTGAGGTGGCCCGGTTTGTCGAAGCCCCGGACGGTTCGCTGGCTGCGGTCGACGTGACGGTGAAGGGCGGCGCGGACGAGCAGCTGCGCGCGGACGCTGTGGTCGCGGCGTTGGGGTTCACCGCGGATTTGGGGCCGATCGAAAGCTGGGGACTGGAAATCGATCACCGCGCGATTGCGGTGGACTCGACGATGGCGACGGCCCGGCCCCGCGTTTACGCGGCGGGCGACGTGGCGGCGTATCCGGGGAAGGTGAAGCTGATCGCGACGGGATTCGGGGAGGCGGCTACGGCGGTGAACAATATCGCGGTGGCGTTGAATCCCGAGGCGCATTTGTTCCCCGGGCATTCGAGCAACGTCGAGTGAATCAGCCGGTTTTCTCCGCGAGCCAAGGCTGATACGCCACCGCCGAGGTCGCGATCGACGGAGCCGATCCGCACGTCGACGAGCGGTTGCCCGGGCGGCTGACCATGCCGGCCAGCAGCCACCGGTCGCCGTCGCGGATCAGTTCCGGACCGCCGGAATCGCCGTAGCACGAACCGGATCCGCCGGGGCTTTCCGTGCACAGCTCGGAGGTTCCGTCGAACGTCGCCGGGCATTTCGCGCCCGGCACCAGGTGTGTGTCGAGCTGGCGCAGCGTCTTCGAGACCGGGCCGCAGTTCGGCGTCGCGCACGTCTGGCCCCAGCCGATCACCCGGACCGCCGTGCCCGGCGACGCCGAACCGCCGATCGCGATCGGCGCGGCCTTCACCGGCGCGGTCAGCCGGATCAGGCCGACGTCGCCGGTTTGCGTTTCGGCGTTGAAATGCGGGTGCAGCACGAATTCCGCCGCTTTCGGAGTTTCCCCGCCCTCGTCCGCGTCGTTGCTGCCGACGCGCAACCCGATCGTCGCCGGGTCCTTCGCGGACAGGCAGTGCGCCGCGGTGACCACCCAAGTCGGCGTGATCAGCGAGCCGCCGCAGAACAGCGCGCCGCCCGAGGTGTGCAGGGACACCGCGAACGGGTACGGCTGGTCCGCATCGGTCCCGCCGACGATCGAAGAGCCCGCCGAAGCGGTGCCCGCGCTGAGCACGACTCCGGTGAGGACAGTCAGCACCAGCGCGAACAGCCGTTTCGGCACCGGGAAACTCCTTGGCAGATCAGGGCAGCGGAGGCACCGCGCGCTCGTCCTCGTCGAGGTCGAGGTTGCCGTCGAAGTTGACGGACGAGTACGCCCGCAGCTTCTCGAGCCGGTGGTAGCCGTCGATCATTCTGACCGTCCCCGACTTGGACCGCATGACGATCGACTGCGTCGTCGCGCCGCCCGCCCGATAGTGGACGCCGCGCAGCAGGTCGCCGTCGGTGACGCCGGTCGCGCAGAAGAACACGTTGTCGCCGGTGACCAGGTCGTCGTTGAGCAGGATCCGGTCAAGGTCGTGGCCCGCGGCGAGCGCCTTCTCGCGCTCCGCGTCGTCCTTCGGCCACAGCCTGCCCTGCAGTTCGCCGCCGAGGCACTTCATCGCGCACGCGGCGATGATGCCCTCGGGCGTGCCGCCGATGCCGAGCAGCATGTCGACGCCGGTGGTCGGCCGGGCCGCGGCGATCGCGCCGGCGACGTCGCCGTCCGAAATGAACCGGATCCGGGCTCCCGCCTCGCGGACCTCTTTGACCAGCTGTTCATGCCGCGGCCGGTCGAGGATGCAGACCGTCACGTCGCTGACGCTGGAGTTCTTCGCCTTCGCCACCCGCCGGATGTTCTCCGCGACCGGGGCGGAGATGTCCACCTTGCCCGCCGCGTCCGGGCCGACGGCCAGCTTCTCCATGTAGAACACCGCGGACGGGTCGAACATCGCGCCGCGCTCGGCGACCGCGAGCACGGCCAGCGCGTTCGGCATGCCCTTCGCCATGAGCGTGGTGCCGTCGACCGGGTCGACCGCGACGTCGCAGTCCGGGCCGTCGCCGTTGCCGACCTCTTCGCCGTTGAACAGCATCGGCGCTTCGTCCTTCTCGCCCTCGCCGATGACGACGACGCCGCGCATCGAGACGGTGGAGACGAGCTGGCGCATCGCGTCGACGGCCGCCCCGTCGCCGCCGATCTTGTCGCCTCGGCCGACCCAGCGGCCGGCGGCCATCGCGGCTGCCTCGGTCACCCGCACCAGTTCCATGGCGAGGTTGCGATCAGGCGCTTCGCGTCGGCTGCGGTCACTGGCGGTGGTCATGGTGGCCTCCCGGAACACGGTTCGTCAGCGGGTGCCCAGTCTGTCAGATCCCGGAACCACCTGACCGATTCAGCCACGCATGGTGCACGTCACTCTGCGTCGTCGGTCTCCACCGAGGCCAGCGCGGCCTCGATCCGCTCGCGGGCGCCTTCCAGATGCCGTTCGCACACCTTGGCGAGCTGCTCGCCCTTCTCCCAGAGCTCAAGCGACTGCTCCAGGGAAAGCCCGCCGGCTTCCAGCTCCTTCACCACCTCGACGAGCTGATCGCGGGCTTGCTCGTAACCGAGTCCGGCGGTGTCTGCTTCGCTCACGTTCTCCGACCTTGTGGTGCACGGGGCTGTCGGCGCAGACTACCGCGTTCGGCCGACATTCCGGGGAGGGTCAGTCTCCGAGACTCAGCTGCCAGCCGTTGCGCTTGGCGTCATCCGCGTCCTTCCACATCGTGCCGCGGTGGTCGTTGCCGAAATGCACGCCGTAACGCTCGGCGCTGGGGACATCGGTGAATTCGAAGGTGAAGGTCCGCACCCAGACGCCGTCGACGATGTCGGACGCACCTCCGCTGCGATGCAAAGCGGTGGTGGCTACGACTCGGCCAGTCTCGTCTACGAGGGTCACTTGCGCGCCTTCACCGAAACTGGTTGCGGATCTGTGCCCGGGTCGGCTGTCATCGTCCTGTCCCGCTCTCTTCGTCGTGAATGAGCGAATAGACGTGTTGATCAGTCAGCTGTTACATCGGGTGACCTGCCGCTGGATCCCGATCGAGCAGCCGCTAACGAGGTGAACGCGCTCGCCGCGGGCAAGCGACCACCGCGCTGGCCATCGCATGGTCGTATCCGACGAAAGCCAGTGCGAACTCCTGCCCGTCACCGTCCGCGATGGCGTCCTCGAGGTTTTCCTGCGCGCTCGCCACGCGTCGCCGATGCCCGGTCCCTTCGGCGAACCACCACCGGACGCCGACGTGCTCGGACGTCGCCTCGGACAGCCGCCTGAGCTGCGGTGCCAGCCCGCGCCTGGCCGCGGTACCGCAGCCGGCGAGCAGGGCCGTCCAGCATTCGTCGGCGGCCCGGTCGGTGACCAGGGCCTGCCGCAGGAGGAGACCGGCGTTGAGCCGAGCGGCGGCGTCCACCGTGAGCGGGAGGAACGCCGGGGCCCGGTGCATCACGGCCGGTCTCCTTCCGGTGCGGGTGTCGTCGGCTCGACGGACTCGGCCACCGCGTGGACCGCCCCGTCGGCGACCCGTACGCGCAACTGCGCTCCGTCCTCGATCTGGGAGACGGAGCGGAGCACGTGGAGGTTGCCTGTGGAATCCGTGAACTGGACGACGGCGTATCCGCGCTCCATCGTGGCCGCCGGGCCGAGCGCGGCCAGCTTGCCCCGCGCGTTCGCGACTTCGGCCTGATCCTTGGCGAGCAGGCTGAGCATCGCGCGACGGCCGCGTTCGCGGTGCATCTCGACGTCGCTGAGGCGGCGTTCGATCGGGCCCAGCGGATCGGCGAGCGACGGACGGCTGCGCAGCTGGGTCAGCAGCCGCGTCTCCCGGTCGACCCAGCCGTGCAGTGCGCGACGGCCGCGGTCGCGCATCTGCCGCACCCGCGCGGTCTCCTCGCGGACGTCCGGCACGATGCGCTTGCTCGCGTCGGTCGGAGTGGAGCAGCGCAGGTCGGCGACGTGGTCGAGCAGCGGAGTGTCCGGCTCGTGCCCGATCGCGCTGACGATCGGCGTGCCCGCGGCCGCGACCGCCCGGCACAGCGCTTCGTCGGAGAACGGCAGCAGGTCCTCGACGCTGCCGCCGCCGCGGGCGATGACGATCACGTCGACGTCCGGGTCTTTGTCCAAAATGGACAGTGCGCGAAGGATTTGCGGGACCGCCTGCGAACCCTGCACGGCGGTGTTCAGCACCTTGAACAACACGTGCGGCCAGCGTGCTTGCGCGTTCGCCAGCACGTCCCGCTCAGCCGCCGACGCGCGTCCGGTGATCAGTCCGATTCCCTTGGGCAGAAAGGGAATCGGCCGCTTCCGTTCGCGGGCGAACATGCCTTCGGCGGCCAGCAGCTTGCGCAGCCGTTCGATCCGCGCGAGCAGTTCGCCGATGCCGACCGCGCGGATCTGGTCCGCGCGCAGGCTCAGCGTGCCACGGCCGAAGAAGAACGACGGCTTGGCATGGATGACTACGCGGTCGCCTTCGCGCAGCGGCGTCGGCAGTTCACGCACCAGCCACATCGGACAGGTCACGGACATCGAGACGTCCGCGGACGGGTCGCGCAGGGTCAGGAACGCGGTCTGCGTGCCGGGCCGCGCGTTCATCTGCGTGACCTGGCCTTCGACCCAGACGTCGCCGAGCCGGTGGACCCAGTCGCCGATCTTGCGCGCGACGGTGCGGACCGGCCACGGGTTCTCCGCGCTGGTGGCGGGGTCGTTGCTCACTGGCCTTCCGCGGGGTCGCCCGGCTGTTCCTCCGCCTTGCGCGCGTTGCCGATCCGCCGCGCGAGCATGCCGACGAACGACGCGCGGTCGGCGTTGGCCTTCTCGTACTCCAGCAGTTCTTCCAGCTGCGGCACGGTCAGCCGGCGCAGCCGGGCGCGCAGCTGCGGCAGGGTCAGCTCGTCGTAATTGCCGAGCCCGGCCGGGCCGGAGCTGTCGTTCTCGCCCTCGGGGTGCTCCTCGGCGAGCGCACGGGTCTCCTCGACCCACGGATCGTCGATGGTTTCCGCGGCGAGGTCCGGTGGTTGCGTCCGGTGGCCGTTGGTACGCGGCTCGGGCAGGTCGTCGACCGGCACGAGCGTGGGCCGGGACGGGGCGAACTCGGGTTCGGCGTCCTCGTCGAACGTGGCCCAGCTGGGCGTGTCTTCGACCGGGCGCAGCATCGACAGCGCGTCGTCGCCCTTGATGGCCAGCTCGGTGACCTGCTGCTGGACGCGCATGGACAGCTGCAGCACCTGGCTGACAACGGTGACCGGCAGGCCGGTGAGCTGCTTCGGGAGCTCACGAACCCGCTCGGCGGTGGTGACGGCGAGGCCCGCGGCGACCCGGAGGGGGAGCGGGAGTGGCTTCATGGGTCCAGCGTGCCGCATCAGCGCTGTTCTGCCCAACCGAACGGGTGGCCAGAGGCGCCGGACGTGACGCCCGGCACAGCCTGAATGGCCGCCGCCATCATCCGAACGAGGACTTCAACCCCGGATCGGCACTGCCCGTACCCTGGAGGCATGACTTCTGCGAGTCCCGGAACCGAACCCGCCGGTACCCCGACGATTTCCCGGTCCGGCGCCGCCAAACGCGTGCTGCTCGCGAAGCCGCGCGGGTATTGCGCAGGCGTTGACCGCGCGGTCGTCGCCGTCGAGAAGGCGCTCGAGCTGTACGGGCCGCCGGTGTACGTGCGCAAGGAAATCGTGCACAACCGGCACGTCGTCGAGACCCTGCGCGAACGCGGCGTGATTTTCGTCGACGAGACGTCCGAGGTGCCCGAGGGCGCGCTCGTGGTGTTCTCCGCGCACGGCGTCTCGCCGGCGGTGCACGCCGAGGCCGCCGAGCGGAACCTGCGCACCATCGACGCGACCTGCCCGCTCGTCACCAAGGTCCACAAAGAGGTCAACCGCTTCGCCAAGGACGACTACGACATCCTCCTCATCGGTCACGAAGGCCACGAGGAGGTCGAGGGCACGGCTGGCGAGGCACCGGACAAGGTGCAGCTGGTCGACAAGCCCGAGGATGTCGACAAGGTCGACGTGCGCGATCCGTCGAAGGTGATCTGGCTGTCGCAGACCACGCTGTCGGTGGACGAGACGATGGAGCGCGTCGACCAGCTGCGCGACCGCTTCCCGACCTTGGCCGACCCGCCCAGCGACGACATTTGTTACGCCACCACCAACCGTCAGGTCGCGGTCAAGGCGATGGCCCCGGAATGCGATCTGGTGCTGGTCGTCGGCTCGAAGAACTCGTCGAACTCGAAGCGGCTGGTGGAGGTCGCGCTGAAGGCCGGCGCGTCGGCTTCGCATCTGATCGACTTCGCTTCGGAGGTCGACGAGGCGTGGCTGGAAGGCGTGTCGACGGTCGGGGTCACGTCGGGGGCCTCGGTGCCGGACGTGTTGGTGATGGACCTGCTGAAGTGGCTCGCCGAGCGCGGGTACGGACAGGTGGACGAGGTGACCACGGCGAACGAGAAGATCGCGTTCGCGTTGCCCAAGGAGCTTCGGAAGGCTGCTAAGTCGGAGTCCTGAGGCTTGGTTGCCGCTTGCCTTGCCGCGGACTTTCGTTAGGTGCCTTGCGGTATTGGGCGAGGTGTCTGGAGCGCGCCGCCTGTATCGCGGAGTCGTGAGAACTGATCCGCACTCGACGGGCTTGACTGCTGTGCCGTATTTCGTGCTGAGCCACGGCTCGGGACAATCCCTTTAGCCGCAACGAAAAGGCCGCCGACCCCCAGCGCGGGGATCGGCGGCCTTTCTCGTTTGCCTTGCGTTGCCTGGACTTGGGGGCTCGGTCAGTCCTCGCCTTGTCGTCCAGTTACGACGCGCTCGGTCAGCCCTCGTCTTCCCAAGGACGCTGACGGCGCGGCGGTTCCCGGCGAGGCGGCCGCGGACGCCCAGGCGGCGGCTCGTCCCCACGTGGCCGACGACGCGGCGGCGGTGCGTCACCCCGCGGATCGCGACGGCGAGGGTCGCCCTCCGGCGGCCGCGGACGACGCCCCTCCGGCGGCGGCTTGCGGCCGCCTCGCGGAGCGTTCGGGTCCATCGGCTCGCGCCGCGGACGGGCACCCGGCTCACCAGGCGGCCGCGGCCGTCGCGGCGGCGGAGCGTCGAGATCCCGATCCCGCGGCGGACGGCGCCGGTTGCCCGGAGGCGGCGTTTGACCAGACTGGCCAGCACGACCGGCGGGCGGCCGCGAGCGCGGACGGTTGGCGGCCTTGTCGTCGTCCTCGTCCCGAGTGCGCGGAAGCTTGCCGTCCTTGATCTTGACCGGCGCGTCCGGGTCGCGTTCGCGGTAGATGCGGAAGAAGCCGAACAGCAGCGTGACACCGGTGGTGACCGCCATTGTCGGGAAGCCCTTGATCAGCGGCGTCCCGATGTTGAGCAGCTTCGACAGAGTGTCGCTGGCTTCCGGACCCCCGCCGGTCAGCAGCACCACACCCGGCACGGTGACGGCGAGCACCAGCGGCGGCTGCACCATCGGACCGAACAGCCCGCGTCTTTGCACCGCGCCGACCGCGATCACGGCCCCGAGGAAGTAGCCCGCCTTGAAAACAAAACCGAGGCTGCCGGTGGACTTCTCGTCGATGATGGCGCCGAGCACTGCCAAGCCGAAGCCCACGAGCACAGCCGCCCACCAGGGCAGGCCGCGCCTCGTGCCGACGACGAGACGCTCGTCCCACGGCACGGGGGCGTCATCGGCATCGGGATCGCTCTGGCGATCGCGTATCGCGGTCACGAGGCACACCGTAGCCCGTACTTGTCACGATCTTGTTGGCACTGCCGAGGACAGCATGAAGCAGCCACTCGACCGCATGACATTTCGTACGGTCGAGCGGTACCCGCGGTACGGCCTGCCCGCACCGCTCCGCCGGACGGGGAACCAGTGGACCAGACCTCTGACCAGCGGTGATACCGACGGTATGGTCCAGCTGCCCGTTTCCCGGCCCTGCGCTGACCCCAGGCTATGCCACCAGCCGCCGCCCGCGACGGCGGCGCCACCGGTCCTGTTCCGGAACATTCGCCGTTCTGGAACTTGACCGGGAATTGACGTTCCCGTGAGCCGCCTGAGCGTCCGGATCCTGCCCGCGCGACGTCGGAACCATGCCCTTTCGCTCGCTCCGGAGGCAGTGTCCAACCTGGACTTCGCCGTTCGTTCCGGGCAATCCGGACTTCGGTGCCTGTCCCGTCCGACCTGCGCCGCCGCACCCGGCCGAGAGCCGCGGCCGGACGCTCTCGGCATCGGCAGGCCACGACCGCGCGGACCGCAGCATCGCCTTGACCGCCCGACACATGTTCACGGATCACCGCTCACCGGGACGGCGCTCAGTTGGCCGCGGGCACTCGCCACATCACCGCTCACGGCAACGTCCGAGCGAGACCGCGCTCTCCACGCTAGACCGCAGGGCGTCCGAACCAGAGCGCGCCAGGACGCCCGGCGGGTCCCGCAGCCAAGCTCACGCCCGCCAGACTGCGCCGAACCCGCTCGCATCGTCGAAGCTCGCCCATCGGATCGCGCGCTCCGCGTCGAGAGCACCACCCTCGCCCGCCGGATGGCGCTCCGCGTCGAGAGCACCACCCTTGCCCGCCGGATCGCACCACCGAGGCCCACGGCCGACCGCCCGCGCCGTCTTGGCTTGCTCCGCCAGACCGCGCCGCAGGGCTCGTTGCGCCAGACCGCGCCGCAGGGCTCGTTGCGCCGGACCGGGCCCGCCTAGGATCGCGCTGCCGGACCGGGGACCCAGTCTCCTGCCGCCAACCTGTGCCACCGCGCCTGCGCCCACTGAAGGCGCGGACGTCGCGTCGCCAGACTGGCTATCCGAAACCTCGCCCCACCCAACAGCGCTGTCAGGCCTCAAGCATCAGCCCACTTCCGGTGATCGCAAGGGCCGTAGTCCCGGCGGCAACAAGCCACGTTCCAGACCCGTCCCGCACGAGGATGCCGTCGATCATCCGATCGCGACTGTCGAGCCCGCGGCCATCGCGCCGCGACCTCAACCAGCTGCCACCTCGTCTCCCTTCCGAAGCTGCGGCACCGGCGCCGGACTGCCTGACGCGTCGGTGAGCGGCGCGACCGTCGCACGGAACGACTCCAGTGCCTCAAGTTCCCGGCGGCGGGCCGAGACGAAGCGCTGCAGGTGCGTGGAGGACAGGTTCAGCGCCTCCACTGCATTGCCCGCGGCTCGGTGCGCGGCGGCGGCGCCCTCGCGCACTTGCTCGACGTCTTCGACGAGAGCCCGGTCGCTGGCAGCGAACAGCGCTGCCGACGCGAGCACCCCGAATCCCGTGGGGCCGCACAGGAAGACGCGGCGGTCGATCAGCCAGCGCAGCAGTTCGGGGTCGGTGTCGAGCGCGGCGACCACGGCCGCGTCGGACGGAACGAACATGATGGTTCCGTAGATCGCGTCCGCCCAGCGCTGGTAGCCCTTGCCCGCCAGCTCCGCCGCGCGGGAGCGCAGCTGCCGGACGTGGACGCGCAGCGCGTCGAGCCGTTCTTCCGGATCGTCGGTCTCGACCGCCTCCGCCCAGATGGCCATGCTCGCCTTCGCGTCGACCGGCACCGCCCGGCCGCCGCCGACATTCAGCACCAGGTCGGGCTTCGCGCTTCCGCCGCCGCCCAAATCGGTCTGCAGGGTGAAGTGCAGTCCCTCCCGCAGTCCGAGTGCGCGCGCGGTTTCCACAAGCACCTGTTCGCCGAGTTCGCCGCGGCCGTGGATCGACGCGAACGCGACCTCGTACCGGCGCAATGCGAGCTGCTGCTGGTCGCCTTTCGCGCGCTCCGCCGCCACGAGCCGCGCGGCCGCGTCGGCGCGGCGCATTCCGTCGTTGTACAGCCGCCACAGCGCGACAACCGCGACGCACAGGAGCAGCGCGAGCACGACGGCCGCGGTGGTGATCACCGTCTCCACCCGGTCCTCCTCTCCGTCGGGTCCGGCGGGTGTCCGGACGCGAGACATCATGGCGGACCCCACCGACAAAAACCGGCACCCGCGGTCGCGCTGCGTAGCTGACCTGCGACTTTCCAAATTCGAGGCTGGGCGTGTCCGCAGTGGACCTGATCGGCTTCGTACACACGTTCGAGTGGGGTGTCGGCGTGCCTCCCGGATTTCGTCGGGGTCTGCTCCTAACGTGGTCGCCGTGAGAGTCCTCCATACGTCTGACTGGCACATCGGCCGCACGTTCCACGGCGCCGATCTGCTTACCGAACAGGAGGCCGCCCTCACGCACATCGCCGAACTCGTCGACCGCGAGTCGGTCGACGTCGTGGTGGTGGCCGGTGACATCTATGACCGAGCGGTGCCGTCCGCCGAAGCTGTCCGCGTCGCCACGGCCGCGATGACCCGGATCCGCCGGGCAGGCGCGGAACTCGTGGTCACGCCCGGCAACCATGATTCGGCCGCGCGACTGGGCGCGTTCGCCGAATTCGCGGCGGCGGGCGGCCTGCACGTCCGCGCGACCGTCGAAGGCATCGCGGAACCCGTTGTGCTGCAAGACGAACACGGCGCGGTCGCGTTCTACGGCATCCCGTATCTCGAACCCGAGCCGTCGCGGCACGCGCTGGGCGTGCCGGAGGCGCGCGGCCACACCGGCGTGCTCGGCGAGGCGATGCGGCGGGTGCGGGACGACCTGGCCAGTCGTCCGGGAACTCGATCCGTAGTGCTGGCACACGCATTCGTCACCGGCGGCGAGGCCAGCGAATCGGAACGCACCATCGCGGTGGGCGGAGTCGAGCAGGTTCCCGGCTCGGTGTTCGACGGCGTGGACTACGTCGCGCTCGGGCACCTGCACGGACCGCAGACGCTCGCGGAACACCTCCGGTACTCGGGGAGCCCGCTGGCGTACTCGTTTTCCGAATCGCGGCAACGGAAATCGGTGTGGTTCGTGGATCTCGACGCGGCCGGCCTGGCCGAGGTCCGCCGGCACGAGTTGCCGGTGCCGCGGCCGCTCGCGACGCTCTCCGGCGAGCTCGCCGGTTTGCTCGAAGACCCGGAACACGAGCAATGGCGCGAGCATTTCCTTTCGATCACGGTCACGGATCGAGTGCGCCCGATCGACGCGATGCGGTTGCTGCAGGACCGTTTTCCCTATGCAGTGCACATGGATTGGCGGCCCGACGGCGGGGTCGCCGGCACCGAACTGAAGTACGCCGAGGCGGTGCGCGGGCGCAGCGACATCGAGATCGCGCGCAGCTTCCTCGACGATTGCCGTGGTGCTCCGCCGACCGAACGCGAGGAGCGGCTCGTGCACCTGGCGCTCGAAGCGGCGAACCGGGCGGCGGTGGAGAAACTGTGAGACTGCATCTGCTGGAGGTAGAAGCCTTCGGCCCCTACGCGGGGCGGGAGGTGGTGGACTTCGACGCCTTGGGCACCGACGGTCTCTTCCTTCTCCACGGCGACACCGGAGCGGGCAAAACCACGCTGCTCGACGCGATCGCGTTCGCGTTGTTCGGCGTGGTGCCGGGCGCGCGCGGCGACGTCAAGCGGTTGCGGTGCGATCTCGCCGAACCGGATTCGCAGACGGAGGTCGTGCTGGAGCTGACCGTGCAGGGTCAGCGGTTGCGGATCGTGCGCAGCCCGGAGTACCAGCGGCCGAAGAAACGCGGCGACGGATTCACCACGCAGCAGGCGCGCGTTTCGCTGACCTGGGTCGGCGAACCGCCCGCCGGGCTGCCGCCGGACGGGAGCATCCGCATCGACGAGGTGGCGCGCACCGTCGAGCGGCTGCTGGGCATGACGGCACCGCAGTTCTTCCAGGTCGTGTTGCTGCCGCAAGGAGAATTCGCGAAGTTCCTCCGCAGTGACACCACGGAGCGCGAGAAGCTGCTGGAACGGCTTTTCGGCACCGAACGGTTCTCCGATGTCGAACGCTGGTTCGCGGACCTTCGCGCGGAACGCGGCCGTGCGCTGGAAAAGCGGCAGCAGGAGGTCCGCGAGTTGCTCGCCCGCTACGCTCAGGAGGCGCAGCAGGAACCGCCGGAGGAAAAGCAGCCGGAGTGGGTCGAGGCTGTGCTGGCCGAAGTCGCCGCCCGGGCCGAGGCGGCGGAAACCGAGGCAGCGCAAGCACGTTCGGCGGCGAAGTCCGCTGAGGTCGCGCTGCGCGAAGCGGAAGAGGACGCGGACAAGATCCGCCGGGTCCGCACCGCGCACACCCGGCTGACGCAGATCGCCGAACAGGCGACCGAACGTGCTGAGTGGACGGAAGAAATCGCGGCGGCTCGGCGCGCTGCCGCGGTGGTTCCCGAGACCGAGTTGATGGACCGGCGCACGGCCGAACTCGGCGATGCACAGGTGCTGGTGGCCGACCGGATCCGAGATCTCGCCGACCTCGGTTTCGACGCGGTCGGGCTCGCGGTCGCGGACCTGCGCGAGCGTGCGGGATCCGTGCGCGAGGAGGCGGGTGCTCTCGCCGAGCTGGCCGCGGAAGCCGACCAGCAGAAGAAGGACGAGCAACGCCGTGCGGAGCGGCAAAAAGCCGTCGAGAAAGCCGCCGGGCAAGTTGCTGGGCTCGCGGAGCGGTTGACCGAGCTGCCCGGTCGGATTGCCGCTGCGCGTACCGAAGCGACGGTAGCCGGAGAAGCAGCGGCGAAGCTGGACGGCGCGAAAGCCCGCGTCGAAGAGCTGACGGTACTCACTCGTGCGGCCGAGGAGTTGCCGCCAGCTGAAGCCAGAGTCGAGCGCGGAGAAGCGAAACTGCGCGAAGTGGTCGACGAGCATCAGGCGGCTCGGCAACGCCGGCTCGATCTCCGCGAAGGGCGTCTCGACGGCATGGCAGCAGAGCTGGCTGCTGGCTTGGCCGAGGGAACGGCGTGCCCGGTGTGCGGGTCGGCCGAACATCCGGCACCGGCGAACCATGACGCACCACTGGTGGACGCGGCCGAAGAACGTGCTGCGGAAGAAGCCGAGCAGAAGGCGTCGGCGTTGCGCCAGCGAGTGGTGTCCGCGTTGGAGGAGGCCAAGGCGCGGGTTGTCTCCCTGCGCGAACGGTTGGACGGACGCACCGCGGAGGAGATCGCGACCGAGCTGACCGAAGCCCGGGCACTCGTCGCGGAACTCTCCGGGAAGGCACAGCGCAAGGACCAACTGAACGCGAAGGTCGCCGAACTGGAGCGCGGCGCTGAGCAGTTGGCCGAACAGCGGCGCCTCGCCGAGCAGACGGTCACCGAGGCGAACGGCGAGATCCGGGCGTTGGACGAGCGAATGGCCGAACGCGAGCAGCGGCTGGTCGCGGGCCGGGGAGAGTTCCCGGACGTTCCCGCGAGGCGGCAGCATCTGCTCACGTTCGCCGGCGCGCTCGACTTGGCGGCGGAGGCGCACACCGCGGTGTCCGGAGCGGAGGCCCGGCTCGCGGAGCAACGGGATCTGGTGGAAATCTCGTTGCATGCCAAGGGGTTCTCGACCCTGGAGGAAATGCGCGCCGCCGTCCGGACCGACGAGCAGATCACGAAGCTCGAACAGGGCCTTGCCGAGGCGGAAGCGACCGCCGCCGGTGCGCGGGAGATGCTCGCGCAACCGGAACTGTTCGGGATCTCGCCGGACGATGCGGTGGACGTCGCGCCGCTGGCCGAGCGGGCGAAGGAGACGCGGGCTCGCGCGGACACCGCTTTCGCCGCGCAGCAAGCGGTTTCGGCGCAGCACCGCGAACTGGTCAAGCTGGCCGGGCGGTTGAGCAAAGCGCTGGCGGAGCTGGCGCCGTTGGAGGAGGAACACGCCGAACTCCGGGCGCTGTCCGAAGTGGTCAATGGACGAGGGCAGAACGCGCGGAAGATGTCGCTGCGCTCGTATGTCCTGGCTGCTCGGCTGGAAGAGGTCGCGCTCGCGGCGACCGCGCGACTGCGAACCATGAGCCAAGGCCGCTACTCGTTCGTGCACTCGGACGCGGCCGGTGCACGCGGCACGAGGGGCGGCCTCGGCCTCGACGTGCTGGACGACTACTCCGGCGCGGTGCGCCCAGCGAAAACGCTGTCGGGCGGCGAGTCGTTCCTCGCGTCGCTCTCGCTCGCACTGGGCCTGGCCGATGTGGTGGCAGGCGAAACCGGCGGCGCGCTGCTCGACACCCTCTTCGTGGACGAGGGTTTCGGCACCCTGGACGCCGAAACGCTCGACGTGGTGATGAGCATCCTCGACGAACTCCGCGCCGGCGGCCGCGTGGTGGGCTTGGTGTCGCACGTCGAGGAACTCCGCCAGCGCATCCCCACGCGGCTGCGGGTGCGGAAGTCCCGCACCGGGTCGAGAGTGGAGTTGCAAATGGCCTGACGAGAGCAGGCCTGGTGCCTCGACCTCGCTCGCCGCGTCGGCCAACCCGGCCCAGCGGCCCGGCCCGGCGAACCCCGGCCCAGCCGACGGGCGAACTCGACCCGACCGAGCCAATCCAGCCCAGTCGACCAGCGAGCGCGCGGCCCGGCCGACCGGCGAACCCGGCTCAGCGGACCTCGCCCAGCGAACCCGACCCGACCGACCCAACCCACGCGGGCCGTCAGGCGGACTCTTCGTGGTGCAGGAGCCACCGCTTGGCGTCCACGCCCCAGCGGAAGTTGCCGATCGCTCCTCCGGTCCTCACCACCCGGTGGCAGGGCACGAACAGAGCCGCCGCGTTGCGGGCGCAGGCGGTTGCTGCGGCGCGGACCGCCGACGGGTTGCCAGACAGGGCGGCATACTCCGCGTAGCTCACTGGGCTGCCTGCTGGGACCTTGCGCAGCATTTCCCACGCGTGCTCGCGGAACGGGCCTGAGCGTTGGCGTACCTCGATGTCGGCGACGGCGTCGAGGTCGCCGCCGTGGTAGCGGCGGATCGCGGTCGTCACGGGGCCTAGGTCGCGGCGTTCAGTGATGGCTGACGGGGCCAGGGACGGCGAGATGAGGGGCGTCAGCTCGGCGACGTCGGCGGTCCAGCCGGAGGCCAGAACGGCGCCGTCGCCGGTCACCACTGCGGTGAACGGGCCGATTTTGGTGTCCAAAGTGGACCAGAAGGCGGTGGGCACGGCGAAAGTCTCCTCAAGCGGTTCGGGAACTGAGATAGCGGCTGGCGTACGAACTCCACGGCTGCCAGCCGCGCGCGGACGTCGCCAGGTCGATGCCCAGCTCGGCCGCGCCTTGGCGGACGGCTGGGTCGGCGGTCAACAGGACGTCGGGGGCGCCTAGCAGGCGCATCACGACGTAGTCGGCGGTGGCGGGATCGACGCCTGCCGCGAGCATTTCGGCGCGGAGTTCGTCGGCGTCGCGGCCTACGTGCAGGTCCAGGTCGCCGCTGACGATTGCCGCAGCAACCTTCTTGACCAGCGGTTTTACGTCCGCCTCGGCGATGGTGGACGGGGTCGGGAAGAGGGTTGTCAGAGCGTCCATGGGCGGGTCGGCGGGCGGTACTGGTTCACCGAGGCCAACGACGTCGGCCACGTCCTCACCGAGCAGGGTGCGGAGCAGGACTTCCGGGCCGTCGACAGCACCTGGCACGCGGATGCCTGGGGTGGCGGCGACCAGCGGGGCCAAGGCCTCGTCGGCGGAGAGTACGCGTGAGACGGCTTCCGGGTCGGCGTCCAGGTCCAGCAGCCGTCGTACGCGGCTGACGGCGCTGCTCAGGTCACGCAGGTCTGAGAGAGCCAGGTCGCATTGCACGTAACCGGCATGCGGACTGACCCACACTGACGCCGGGCCGTGCGGGAGGCGCAGGGTGCGGCCGTAGCCGTCCTCGGAGACGGCTTCGATGCCTGGCAGCGCGCGCGAGGCGTGGTAGTTCAGCACGCCCGCGGCGTCGAACGGGGCACGGAACGGCAGGCGAAGGCTGAGCCGGGTCGCGCCGCTGGGTTCGTTGCGGTTTCCGCGGCGGAGCGAGGCTGCCCGAAGCTGTGACGGCGTCGTCGCGAACACCTCGCGGATGGTCTCGTTGAACTGCCTGATGCTGGAGAACCCGGCTGCGAACGCGACGTCGGTGAGCGGCAGTTGCGACATCTCGATCAGCAAGCGCGCCGAGTGGGCGCGATGGGCTCGGGCGAGGCGGATCGGGCCTGCGCCCAGTTCGGCCGTCAAAACCCGTCCGAGCTGGCGTTCCGAGTAGCCGAGTTGACGGGCCAAGCCGGGCACGCCTTCGCGCTCGACCAGGCCGTCCGAGATCAGCCGCATCGCGCGGGCGGCCAGGTCGGCGCGCACGTTCCAGTCCGGTGAACCGGGGACCGCGTCCGGGAGGCAGCGGCGGCAGGCGCGGAAACCACCGGCCTGTGCGGCGGCCGAAGTCGGGTAGAAGCGGACGTTTTGCGCCTTCGGCGTGAGCGCCGGGCAGGACGGGCGGCAGTAGATGCCCGTGGTGCGGACCGCCATGATGAACTGGCCATCGAACCGCTGGTCGCGGGCGGTCACCGCGCGGTAGCAGCGCTCGGTGTCGCGCCAGATCGGGATGGTCGAGGTAGCCATGTGGTCGATGATGCCAGCAGGTGAGAGCCCTGACTGGCGGAAAATCGACACGACGTTACCGGGTCGGCGACGGTCCGCGCGCAGCACGTAGACTTACCGGCCGTGAGTCTCACCCTCGGTATCGTCGGCCTGCCCAACGTCGGCAAGTCCACCCTGTTCAACGCGCTGACGCGCAACGACGTGCTCGCCGCGAACTACCCGTTCGCCACGATCGAGCCCAACGTCGGCGTCGTGCCGCTGCCGGACCCGCGGCTGGACCGGCTGGCCGGGATCTTCTCGTCGGAGAAGACCGTGCCCGCCGTGGTGTCCTTTGTGGACATCGCGGGCATCGTGAAGGGCGCGTCCGAGGGCGCGGGGCTCGGCAACAAGTTCCTCGCGAACATCCGCGAGGCCAACGCGATCTGCCAGGTCATCCGCGTGTTCGACGATCCGGACGTGGTGCACGTCGACGGCCGGATCGACCCGATGTCCGACATCGAGACGATCAACACCGAGCTGATCCTCGCCGACCTGCAGACGCTTGAGAAGGCGCTGCCGCGGCTGGAGAAAGAGGCGCGTACCAAGAAGGAAGCGCGACCGGCGCTCGAAAACGCCCAGAAGGCCAAGGAAATCCTCGACTCCGGGCGCACGCTGTTCCAGGCGCAGAAGGACATCGACGGCGAGGCGCTGCGCGAGCTGAGCCTGCTCACCACGAAGCCGTTCCTGTATGTCTTCAACGCCGACGAGTCCGTGCTGACCGACGAGGCGCGCCGCGAGGAGCTGGCGAAGCTCGTCGCGCCGGCGGACGCGGTGTTCCTCGACGCGAAGGTCGAAGCCGAGCTCCTGGAGCTGGACGACGAGGAGTCCGTGCGCGAGCTGCTGGAGTCCGTCGGCCAGTTGGAGCCGGGCCTGCACGCGCTGGCTCGCGCCGGTTTCCACACGCTCGGCCTGCAGACGTACCTCACGGCCGGTCCGAAGGAATCCCGCGCCTGGACGATCCCGCAGGGCGCGACCGCCCCGCAGGCCGCCGGCGTCATCCACACGGACTTCGAGCGCGGCTTCATCAAAGCGGAGGTCGTGTCGTTCGAGGACCTCGTCGAGGCGGGCTCGATGGCGGCCGCGCGCTCGGCGGGCAAGGTCCGCATGGAGGGCAAGGACTACGTGATGGCGGACGGCGACGTCGTGGAGTTCCGCTTCAACGTCTGACCGGTTTCGCAGCTGGACGCTTCCCCGGTCGTCAATCTTCGACTGATCGCCGGGGGAGCACGGGCGCGAAATTGTCGGTCCGGGTTCGTAAGATCCGGATATGTCCGTGCTCTTCACCCCTGCTGACTGTCCCCGCAGCGCCATGGTCCCCGGGCTATGAGGTTTCAGTGGTGCTGCGCAACGGATTCGACATCGGCGACAGCGACCTCCAATACCCGGACATGGCGATGCGCGCGCTGGTGCACCCGCCCTCGCCGCGCGGTGAGCGAGCCGACCTCGGGTGGCCTGGGCTCCGTTCGGCGGCTCTCTCCGAGACGGCGGACGACGACGAGCCAGCACTCGTCCAGTTCGGGGACGAACCGGTGCTGATTCAAAACGAGCCCAGCTACGCCGACGCCGTACGCGCGGACGGGCATCAGTTTCTCTTTCAGGTCAACGAAGAGGGCTGGCCGGTCGCGGGTGCGCTCGAGGACGTCATCGAGGAATACCTCTGGGGCTACGGGCCGGTCTACTTCTACGGCATTCCGGGGGACGACGGGATTGTGCGCGAGGTCGTCGCGGGGTTCATCGACTTCTGAATCGCCCGCCTCGGCAGGGCAGGCCTGCCGAGGCCAGATGCCTTGGGCTCAGTTCAGCTCGGCAACACTCGGAACGACCACACCGTAAAGGTCCCCGATGGTCGCCAGCGCGCTGTTGTGCAGCTGATCCGCGCTGACTTCCCCGGCCGGAGCCGGCAGCGGGCGGGTCGCGCAGGCGTCGGCGACGACGGTGGGGTGGTTGCCGCGCAGGAAGGCACCCTCGGTGGTGAACATGACGCACATGTTGGTCATGAATCCGGCGATCACCACGTTCTCATGCCCGGCCGCGTCGACCAGTTCGCCCAGATCCGTGCCGACGAAAGAGTTCGGTGCGCCCTTGACGACGACCGGCTCGCCCTCGATCGGGGCGACGTCCGGATGGATGCTGCCGATATCGGCTCGGATGTCGTACGGCGTGCCCTCGCCGCCGTCGTTGACGACGTGGATCACTGTCGCTCCGGTGGCGCGGGCTTTGGCCAGCAAGCCTTGAGCCGCGGTCAACGCCGGACGCCAGCCTTCCAGCTCCATTACGCCGCGGGTGTAGGTGTTCTGGTAGTCGACCAGGATCAGCGTCGCGTCGGCCAGCGTTGCCGGGGTCTGGTCGAGACCGTTCAGCTCCCGCAGCGTTTTCCTTGCCATGGTGGGGTTTCCTCTCGTTTCTGTTCCGCACGGTCGACGCTAGACTCGGCTCCGGATGTCGGCAATGACATGCAAAGCGCAGAAACCGACATGGAGATGTGCGTGAAGAGACTGGTGGTCGTCGTCCTGTTCGATCGGATCGACCTGCTTGACGTGACCGGTCCCGCTGAGGTGTTTTCGTTGCTGCAGCGGGAAATGGACCGTCCGACGGGCTACGAGGTGGTGCTCGCGGCCGAAACGCTGGACCCGGTGACCACGTCGGCCGGGGTGCGCGTGTTGCCGGACGTGACGTTCGCTGAGCTGGCGAGAAAGGCGATCGACACCCTGATCGTCCCGGGGGCAGTGACGGCAGGGGAGTACGGGGAGATCGTCGCCCAGTGCGACCCGGCGGTGGTCGAGGAGGTGCGCCGCCTGGCTGGGCAGACGCGCCGGGTGGCGTCCGTCTGCGTGGGCGCGCACATACTGGCCGCAGCCGGGCTGCTCGACGGCAAACGCGCCACGACGCACTGGTCGACGGCGCGGCAGCTGGCCGCGGAGCATCCGGCGGTGACCGTCGACGCGGACCCGATCTTCATCCGCGACGGGTCCGTATGGACGGGGGCCGGGCTGAGCGCCTGCCTCGATCTGGCGCTGGCGCTGGTAGCCGACGACTTCGGTCCGGAATCAGCCTCGCGGGTGGCTCGTCAGCTGGTGATGTTCCTGCGGCGGCCTGGCGGGCAGAGCCAGTTCAGCGTGTCGTTGGAGCCCGCGTCCGCGACCCGGCGGGTCGACGAGCTGCGGCAGTACATCGCCGCTCACCTGGCGAACCCGCTGACGGTGTCCGATCTCGCCGCGCACGCGCACGTGACGGATCGGCAGATCACGCGCGTGTTCAAGGCGGAGTTGGGCATGACCCCTGCCGCCTACGTCGAGCACGCGCGCGTCGAGGCCGCGCGGCATCGCCTGGAGACGACCGACGAGACGTTGTCGCGGATCGCCGGGGCGTGCGGATTCGGCACGGTGTCGACGTTGAACCGGTCTTTCCGGCGGACGCTGAACACGACGCCTAACGAATACCGGGAGCGGTTCCGGATCGGTTGACCGCTGCCGTGACGCTCAGCCGAGCAGGCCGAGCACCACCATCGACAAGAGGACGACAGCGGTCGAGAACACCGCGACCCACGTGCGCTGTGCGGCGGTGAGCTGGGCGGATGTGCTGTTCATGGCGGGTCCTAGCGGGGCGAGTGCCGATGATTACCGCTGGGATAGCGCCTTGATCTAGCTCACTGTTACCGCTTGTGATCAAGGTCACGTCGATTGCGCGCGGTGTGCCACAGCACACCTCCCGCGGCGGCCACCATGAGGCCGAACGAACCCATTCCCACCACGAGTGCCTGAACCATGAGGCCTCCTTCCTGAGCGTCTCTCCGGAAGACGCGCGAAGGGGCCGTGCATGTTGCCAGGGTTGCCGACATCACACCTGGTCAGCGAGCCGCGAGGACCTCGTCGATCTGGCGGGCCAGCGCGAAATCGCGTTCGGTGAGCCCGCCGAGATAGTGGGTGCTGAGGCGGAAGGTCAGGGTGCGCCAGCGGATGTCGATGTCCGGATGGTGGTCGGCTTCCTCGGCGAGTTCGGCCACCCGGTCCACCACCTCGATCGCCGCCGGGAAGGACGGGAGTTCGGTCGTCCGCACGATGACGGCGTCCTCGCGCTGCCACTCCGGGACGGTGCCGAGGGCCTGCTCCACCGCTGAGTCGTTCAATAGCTGCGTCATCACTCCATGGTGTCGGCTACGCTGCGGCATTGCCACGGGAGTCCGGTACGCCGGGCTGAGAGGCGGGCTGTCAACCCGCGACCGTTCGCACCTGGATCCGGATCATGCCGGCGTAGGGAGGCCGTATCGCTCTCCCTCATCCGGCGCAGTGCAGGAGGGGAAGAATGATGTCGCGGACCGTCCGCACGGTGGCAGGCCTCGCCGGAGTCTCGATGCTCGCCAGCGCCTGCTCGCTGTCCAGCGGCGACTCGGGCGGCTCGTCCGCGAGCCAGGATCAGCAGACGCCCACCGTCACGCTGGTCACGCACGATTCGTTCGCCGCACCGCAGGACGTGCTCGACGCCTTCCAGCGCCAGTCCGGGATCAAGCTCAAGATCCTCAAGTCCGGCGACGCCGGCGCGCTCACCAACAAGCTCGTGCTCACCAAGGGCAGCCCGATCGGCGACGTCGCGTACGGCGTCGACAACACCTTCGCGTCGCGTGCGCTCAGCGAGGGCGTCTTTCAGCCCTACACCAGCCCGGAGGCCGACCGCGGCCCGCAGCGCTACTCCGTCGACCCGCAGCACCGGCTGGCGGCGGTCGACCTCGGCGACGTCTGCGTGAACATCGACCCGGCGTACTTCGCGAGCAAGGGCCTTCCGGAGCCGAAGAGCTACGACGACCTCGCCGACCCCAAGTACAAGGACCTGACCGTCGCGGAGAGCCCAGCTACCGCGTCGCCGGGGCTGGCCTTCCTGCTCGGCACGGTCGCGAAGTACGGCGAGAACGGCTGGCAGGGCTACTGGCAGAAGCTGAAGGACAACGGCCTCAAGACCGTCAGCGGCTGGGAGGAGGCCTACACCAAGGACTTCTCCGGCTCGTCGGGCAAGGGGCCGCGGCCGATCGTCGTGTCCTACGCCTCGTCGCCGGCCGCCGAGCTCGGCGAGGACGGCAAGCCGCGTACCAAGGCGCTGCTCGACACCTGTTTCCGCCAGGTCGAGTACGCGGGCGTGCTCACCAACGGCAAGCAGATCCCGCAGGCGCAGAAGGTCGTCGACTTCCTCTTGTCACAGCAGTTCCAGACGACGGTCGCGGCGAACATGTACGTCTACCCGGCGCGCCAGGGCGTCGAACTGCCCGCTGGCTGGGCCACCGCGGCTCCGCTGCCGCAGGCACCGGCCACGATGCCCGCGGACAAGGTGCAGGCAGGCCGGGAGAAGTGGATCGGGGAATGGCGCTCGCTCATGGGCGCGTGATCCCCGCGCGCACTATCGGGCTCACGCTGCTCGGCCTGCTGCCGGTCGCGTTCCTGGTGGTGTTCTTCGCCTGGCCGGTCGTCGCGATCGTCGGCCGGGGGTTCTCCGCGGGCGGCGTCGACACCGTGCTCGGCGACCCGCGGACGTGGCGGCTCGCCGGGTTCACGCTGGCCAGCGCGGCCGCGTCGACCGTGGTCGCGGTGCTCGCCGGGCTGCCGGTGGCGTACCTGCTGGCGAGGGTGCGGTTGCCCGGGGTCGGGCTCGCGCGGACGATCGTGCTGGTCCCGTTCGTACTGCCGACGGTCGTCGTCGGCTTGGCTTTCCGGGCGATCTGGCCGGACGGCGGCGTGCTGCCGCTCGTCTTGGCCAACGCTTTCTTCAACGTCGCCGTCGTCGCGCGCACGGTTGCTGGCCTGTGGGCGCACCTCGATCCGCGAGCGACCGAGGCCGCGCGGGCGCTCGGAGCGTCGCCGTGGCGAGCGTTCCGATCGGTGACGCTGCCCGCGCTCGGCCCGGCTGTCGCATCCGCTGCCGCGGTGGTGTTTCTGTTCTGCGCCACCAGTTTCGGTGTGGTGCTGATCCTCGGCGGCGGGAGCTACCGGACGCTCGAGACCGAGATTTACCTGCGGACGGTCGACCTGCTGGACCTCTCCGGCGCGGCCGCGCTGTCGCTGATCCAGTTCGCGGCCGTGGTCGCGGCGCTGGTGCTCGGGGCGATGGCGCGCCGGAAGCGGGAGAACGCGGTGAAGCTGCGGTCCGCGCAGGTCACCGCGCGTCGGCCGCGCGGCGGGGAGTGGTGGACGGTCGGTGCCGCGGTCGTGGTGCTCGGTTTGCTGCTGACGCCGATCGTCTCGCTGCTCGTCGAATCAGTATCGAGCTCGGACGGATGGAGCCTCGCCGGATACCGGGCGCTGAACACCGTCGGGCAGAACGACGCGTTGCAGGTGTCAGGCTGGATCGCAGCACAGAACTCGCTCGCTGCGGCCACTGACGCGACGCTGCTGGCGATGGCCGTCGGTCTGATCGCCAGCGTCGTGCTGGTGGCGCTTCGCCGTTCGCCCGGACTGCTCGCGCGCGGGATGGGCGAGACCATGGACGTCGCGTTGATGCTCCCGCTGGGCGTCTCCGCGGTAACCGTCGGCTTCGGCTATCTCGTGACGCTCGACGCGCTGCCCGGCGACCTGCGCACCTCGCCACTGCTGGTGCCGTTCGCGCAAGCGCTGGTGATCATGCCGCTGGTCGTGCGGATGATCCTGCCGGTGCTGCGCGCGGTCGACGTCCGGCTGCGCCAGGCCGCCGCGACGCTCGGCGCCAGCCCGGCGCGGGTGTGGCGGGAGATCGACTTTCCGCTGGTCGCGCGGTCGGTGGTGGCCGCGGCGGGCTTCGGGTACGTCGTGGCGCTCGGCGAGTTCGGCGCGACCAGCTTCCTCGCCCGGCCGGACGCGCCGACGCTTCCGGTGGCCGTCGCGACGCTGATCAGCCGGCCGGGAGAGCTGAACAACCAGATGGCGTACGCCTCGTGCGCCCTGCTCATGGTGGTGACTGTGGTGGCGGTGGCGCTGATCGACCGGTTCGGCTCGGTCCGCGGCCGCAGCACGGTCGGGGAGTTCTGATGGCGTTGACGGTACGGGATCTGACTGTCCACTATGGATCGTTCGCCGCGGTCCGCGACGCGAAGCTGGACATCGCCGACGGCGAGGTGCTCGCGCTGCTCGGCCCGTCCGGTTCGGGCAAGTCGACGTTGCTGCGCGCGATCACCGGACTGGAGCCGGTGTCGTCCGGTTCGGTGTCGTGGGACGGCGCTGATCTCGCCGCGGTGCCGGTGCACAAGCGCGAATTCGGTCTGGTGTTCCAGGACGGACAGCTGTTTCCGCACCGCGACGTCGCCGCGAACATCGCGTTCGGCCTGCGGATGCACGGTGTGCCTCGCGAACGGCACGCGGCGCGCGTCGAGGAGCTGCTGAAGCTCGTCGGTCTGGAAGGCTACGAACGGCGACGCGTGACTGAGCTGTCCGGCGGGCAGGCACAGCGGGTCGCGTTGGCTCGCGCGCTGGCGCCGGAACCGCGGTTGCTGCTGCTGGACGAGCCACTGTCCGGATTGGACGCTGGACTCCGCGAGCAGCTGGCGATCGACCTGGCGGATCTGTTGCGGCGCAGCAAAATCACCGCACTTCTGGTGACGCACGATCAGGAGGAGGCGTTTACGCTCGCCGATCGCGTGGCAGTCCTCGACGCCGGGGAAATCCGGCAGGAGGGAGCGGTTCGGTCGGTGTGGAACAAGCCGGTGGACGACGACGTGGCGCGCTTCCTCGGCGTCACCACGTTCCTGGACGGCACGGCAGCCGACGGCGTGGTGCGGACCGAGCTGGGCACCGTTGAGCTGGGGGTGGACGACGGTCCGGTAAGGCTCGGACTGCGTCCGCACGGCTTGAAGGTGTCCGACGAAGGCGTGCCCGGCGAAGTGACCGCGGCGGTGCACCGGCGGGAGCATCTGCGGCTGCTCGTCCGATGCGGAGAGTCCACTGTGGACGCGATCGCCCCGGCGGGGGCGGACTTCCGGGCGGGCGATCCCGTCCGGCTCGAGCCGGACCCGGACGGGATCGCCGTGGTGGGCTGAACCCCCAGGTCAGCCGTCTCGGGTGACGAGGCGTCCGTAGGCAAGCGACAGGCCGACCACGATGTAGCAGGCCGCGCGGACCGCGCCTTCGCCGAGCCTCGTCAGCACCATCGGATCCTGGAGGACGGCGGCCGGGGCCATCGTCCAGCCTTCGGTGAGCAGGAACGGATGCAGCCACTTCAGCGAGCTCAGGAAACCGAGGATGGTGAAGACGATGTTCATCGCCAGCACCGAGGCGACCACGAGCATCGGGTGCTCGGTCCAGCTCGACACCGCCAGCGCGACCGCGCCGATCGCCCACAGTTGCAGCACGATCCATCCGCCGACGAGAAGGATCCGCAGCAGCGCCTCGCCGAGCGACAACGTGGTGCCCGACAGCGTGAACAGCGAATCCGTGCCGTTGATGATCAACCCGGTGGCCACGCCGGTCACGCACATCGCGAGCACCGCGACCACGGAGACCGTCGCCACGCCGAACGCCTTGACCGTCAGCAGCCGTCCCCGGCTCACCGGCGCGATCAGCCAGCCGCGCAGCGTGCCGTGCGCGGCCTCGCCCGCGATCGCGTCCGCACCGGCCATCGCTGAGGCGAGCGGCAGCAGCAGCGTGAGCGTCATGACCATCGCGGCGATCGGCAGCACGAACGCGTTGTTCACCGCGGACGCCAGCAGCGCGCCGCCGCTGTCGTCCGGCGCGTCGCTCCCGGTGCTTTGACCGACCAGCGTGAGGCCGATCCCGACCACGATCGGCACCAGCGCCAGCAACCCCAGCACGGCGAGCGTGCGCGGCCTGCGGAAGATCCAGCGCAGCTCCGCCGCGAACAGCCGGAACAACGGCACCGTGTCGTGCCCGGTCCGGCTCACCGGCACGGCAACAGCAGCGGCAGTCATGACGCTTCCCCCTCGGATTCGTCGCCGGCCGCCGATTCCCCTTCGGTCAGCCGCGCGAACAGGTCCTCCAGCCCGGTCCGCGCCCGGGTCGCCTCGTGCACCTCGACCCCCGCTTGCACGAGCACCTGCAGCACTCGCGGCGCGGGCGTCGCGGTGAGGTCGGCACGGACGCCGTCCGGGGTCAGCCGGACCCCGATCCGGTTCTCCCGCAACGTTTCCACCGCCTGCTCGGCGTCCGGGGTGCGCACCAGCAGCGCCGCGTTCCCGGATTCCAGCAGGTCGGCCAATTCGCCCTGGGCGACCACCGTGCCTGCCTGCAACACCGCCACGTGCGTGCAGGTCGCTTCGACCTCGGCGAGCAGATGCGAGGAGACCACCACGGTCACGCCGTCGGCGTGCAGATCGGCGATGATACGGCGGATCTCCCTGGTACCCGCCGGATCCAGACCGTTGGTGGGTTCGTCGAGCACGACCATCCGGCGCGGCACCAGCAGCGCGCTCGCCAACCCGAGCCGCTGCTTCATGCCGAGTGAATAGCCCTTGTACCGGCGGCGCGCGGCGGCGGAGAGCCCGACCCGGTCCAGCGCGGCGTCGACCGCGCCGGGGATCGCCTGCGACGCCAGCCGCGGTTCGGCCGCCGCGAACCGCAGCAGGTTGTCGCGTCCGGAAAGGAACGGGTGGAACCCCGGCCCCTCGACCAGCGCGCCGACGTCCGGCAGCGCGTGCGCGGACTCCTCCGGCATCTTCCGGCCGAGCAGTTCGACCTCGCCCGCGGTCGGGCGGACGAGCCCGAGCAGCATCCGGATCGTGGTCGTCTTGCCCGAACCGTTGGGCCCGAGCATGCCGAGTACGGCGCCTTCGGGCACGTCCAGGTCCACGTGGTCCACCGCGACCGTGCTGCGGTAGACCTTGCGCAGCCCGCGGGTGCGCGCGGCCAGCGGGACCGCCGGGGCGGGCACCTCGTCCGAGATGCCCGCCCCGGTTTCGACCGCGGTGCTGGTCACTTGGCGCCCAGCGCTTCGTAGAGGACCTGCTCCGGAACCGCGCCGGCGGCGAACCGGCCGTCGTCGGTCAGGACCGCGCCGCCCACCTTCGTGGTGAAGAGGTAGCCGCTGCCCCACGGGCCGTTGACCCGCTTGGCGAACCGGCTCAGCATCTTCTGCATGTCAGCGCCCTTGTTCTCGCCGTTCTCGCCCTGCGCCTGCTGCTTGCTCTTCATCAGGTCGGCGGGCACCTTGCCGGTGACGACGGTGTCCCAGCCGTCGCCGACGAGCTTGGTGTCCTGCTTGGCCTCGTTCGCCAGCGCCTTGTCGCGCTCGTCGATCTTGGCCTGCTTCTCGGTCACCTTCGCGCCCTTGGGCGGGGTGAAGGCGAACAGATCGGCCGACTGGTCGGCGAACTCGATCTTGCTGAACGCCAGCTCCAGCGCCGGGGCGGTGGTCCCGTTGCTCAGCACCGAAAGCCGCAGCGGCATCCGGGTCTGCGAGTCGACCGCGACGCGGATCTCGCGCAGCAGCGTGCGCTCGGTCGGCTTCGGCGTGAGGACCAGTTCGTACGCGGGCCGGTCGGCGACCGTTGCGGTGCCGTCGACCGCGACGTTGCTGCTCTCGCGCACCTTGGCCAGCAGTTCCTTGGCCGCGGTGGCCGGGTCGGCGGTCTGGCCCTCGACCGGCTTGTGCTTGGTCGCGACGTCCGCCGGGATGGTGGTCTTGGTCACGCTGTTGGTCTTGGAGTCGTAGTCCCACAACGTGTTGCCGTTGTGGATGAGCGTCTCCTGCGTCTGCCCCTTGGTCAGCGACACCTTCGTCTTGCCCGCGCCGTCGCTGAACACCTGCGCCGAGTCGATGCCGAGCGCGCTCGCCCCCGGGACCGCGCCGGTCGCCATCTTCGGCAGGCCGAGGTCGTTGCTCACCGTCACCGTGCCGTCGAACGGCGCGGGCTTCGCGGCGACCACCGACTGGACCAGTTCCTCCGCGCTGACCTGAGGCAGCTTCGGCGCGTCCCCCGCCGAGGCAGGCATCGCCACCACGACCAGTCCGCCCACGCCGAGCGCGGTGCCGACGACGGCCGCGGTGATGGCCTTCTTCTTCGGATCCATCTCGTCTCTCCCTGTGTTCCCGGGCTTTGGCGGGCCCGGCTCCCGGTGCAGACGTTCCACTGCCGAGGCTGAGATACCCCTGAATGTTCGGCCCGTTCAGCTGAGATGGCACTGAGAGTACGCGCGTCAGCTGCACAAACCGGCCATGATGAGGATCGTGAAACCTCGGGTGCTGGTGGTCGACGACGAACCTGGTGTGCGCAAGGCGCTGCAGCGCGGCCTGCGCGCGGAGGACATGGACGTGGTCACCGCCGCGGACGGGCCGACCGGGTTGCAGCTCGCGCGCACCGGTTCGTTCGACGTCGTGCTGCTGGACATCATGCTGCCCGGCTTGTCCGGCTATCGCGTGCTGGAACGGCTGCGCGCGGAGAACGTGACCACGCCAGTGCTGCTGGTGTCGGCGAAGGACGGCGAGATCGACCAGGCCGACGGCCTCGACCTCGGCGCGGACGGTTACCTCGTGAAGCCGTTCTCGTTCGTCGTGCTGGTCGCGCAGGTGCGGGCGGTGTTGCGCCGCGCCGGGCCGGACGCGTCGCGCGGCGCGCTGAAACTCGGTGCGCTGGAGGTCGACCGGGCGCTGCGGCAGGTGCGCTGGGACGGTCACGAAGTGCCGTTGAGCCCGCGCGAATTCGGCCTGCTGGAGGTGCTTGTCGGGCGCGCGGGGACGGTCGTGACGAAGGACGAGCTGCTGCGCGCCGTGTGGGGTGAAGAACAGGCCGTCACGCGGAATCTCGTTGAGGTGTATGTGGGTTACGTGCGGCGCAAGCTCGACGCGGTAGGCGCCGGCTCGATCCTGCGGACGGTGCGCGGACACGGTTATCTCGCCTCCGACGACCAACTTGACGAGGTCAGGTGACCGGCTCGCCGTCGTCATGGTGGAGCCGCCGTTCGCTGCAGGTCCGGATCACCGTGCTGGCCGCGGCGATCACCCTCGGCTGCCTGCTGGGCCTCGCCGCGCTGGCGGCGAACAAGCTCGACCCGCTGCTCACTGATTCGGTCGACAAGGAGCTGACCGCCGCGCTCGTGCCTGCCGCCGGCGCGGTTTCCGCCGGGACGCCGCTCACCTCGGCGGACCCGGTTTCGGTGCGGGTGCTCGACATTTCCGGGGCTCCGGCGGACGGCCAGGCACGGCCCAAGCTGACCGGCCACGAGGTCTCGCAGCTCAAGGCGGGTTTGCCGGTGCAGTCGGACGGATCGCGCTGGCGCGGCCAGGTAGTCAGCACGCCGAACGGCAGCCAGCGGCTGGTCGTCGCCGGGGCCGGCCTGGTCGGCTTCGCCGCCGCGGTGCATTACGGCGGGCTGTGGCTGGTCGTGGTCGCGCTGGTCGGCGCGCTGGTGGCGGGCCTGGCGACCTGGCTGGTCGTGCGGCTCGCGCTGCGCCCGGTGGCGCGGATGCGCGGACTGGTGCGCGCGTTGCCGCCGGGTTCCCGGCTGCCGCTGCCGACGTCGCACGACGAAATGCGCGCGCTGGCCGAGGAATTCAACGCGCTGCTCGAACGTCAGGAAGAGGTCAGCCAGCGGCTGCGCAGGTTCACCGGCGACGCGGCGCACGAACTGCGTTCACCGGTCGCGTCGATCCGGGTGCAGGCCGAGGTGGCCGTGACGAATCCCGATCCAGAGCTGTCACAGGAGACGCTCTCGGACATCCTCGAGGAGTCTGAACGACTGTCCGGCCTGCTCGACGGCCTGCTCGCACTGGCCCGTTCCGACGCTGGCGAGGTGCCGCCCGCGGAACCGGTCGAGGTGGTGTCCGAGGTCCGTGCGGCGGTGCGGCGGCTGCCGTCCGGGGCGCCGGACACACGCGTGAGCAGCGCGGTGGCGCAGGCCTGGGCGTCGGCGGCGCACCAGGAGGTCGAGCTTGTGCTGGACAACCTGCTGCGCAACGCCTGCCGGTACGCCTCCGGGCAGATCGTGGTGTCCGTGCTGGCCTCGCGTTCGAAGGTGCGGGTCGTAGTGGACGACGACGGTCCCGGCATCGCGCCCGAGCACCGGAGCAAGGTGTTCGACCGGTTCTACCGGGTGTCGGACGACCGGGCGCGCTCGTCCGGCGGAACCGGCCTTGGCCTGGCGATGGTTGCCGAAACGGTGCGCCGTCGCGGGGGCAAAGTGCGGGTCGGCGAATCCCCGGACGGCGGCGCGCGGTTCGAGGTCACCTGGCGGGCGGGCGCGGACCGGTGAATCCGGTGGGGGAGACTGAGCGCATGGACGCGGTCATCGTCGGGGCGGCACTGGTGCGCGACGGCAAGCTTCTTGCCCAGCAACGGGCTTGGCCGCCGCATCACGCAGGCCAGTGGGAACTGCCGGGCGGGCGCGTCGAGGAGGGCGAGACCGAGGCCTTCGCGCTGGCCAGGGAATGCCACGAGGAACTGGACGTGGTGGTCACCGTCGGCGACCGGGTCGGCCCGGAAATCCCGCTGCCGGGCGGAAAAGTCCTGCGCGTGTACTCCGCCGCGCTGCTGTCTCCCGGCGACGAGCCGCGCGCCGTCGAACACACCGCACTGCGCTGGGTCGGCCACGACGAACTGAACGATCTGGACTGGCTTCCGGCGGACCGGGACCTGCTGCCCGCGCTGCACGAACTAGTGCGCGGCTGATCGCTAAGCTCGCTGAATGCTGACTCGCACCGCCATCCGCGAGCGCTCGGCCGCGGGCGACGACCGCATCCCGCTGCTGACCGTCGGCGAATTCTTCGCCGGGAACGCCGACGAGGATTCGATCGCGCCGAACCAGGTCGGGGACGGCCGGCCGGAGCTTGCCGAGATCGCTGCCCGCCTGACCGCGCTGGAGGCCGATCCCGCGGTGGCCTGGGTGCGCGTCCAGCTGCACGAGGAGATGTTCGAGGACGGATACGACGGGGTCGCCGCCGAATCGGTGGCGATCTGCACCGAGCTGAGCGACGAGGACGTCGACGCACGGCTCGGAGATCTCGCCGCAGAGCCGGTGTGGGAAGGACTCTCGTACGACGAGGACGAGTTCTGCGACCAGCCGGCGGTGCCGGATGGGCACCGAGTGGTGACGCTCAGCTGGGATTGACGTCGTGAGTGCTGATCACGGTTAGAACCGTGATCAGCACTCACGAGGCCCTTCAAGCCGCGCCCACCATCCGCAGCGCCGCCGACACCCGGTGCGAGCTGCGATCGATCGCCCGCTCCGCCCCCGCCTTGCGAACCCGCTCCAGCTCAGCAACGTCGTCGAGCAACGCCCGCGTGCCTTCCCGCACTGGACGCAGCTCCTCGATCACCGCATCCGCGACAGCGTCCTTGAGCACGCCGTAGGACGGGTACTTCTCGGCCAGCTCCGCAGGTTCGCCGCCCACGCATGCAGCCAGGATCTCCAGCAGGTTCGAGATCCCCGGCCGGTTTTCCGGGTCATACGCCGGCACCGAGTCGCCGTCCGTGCGAGCCTTTCGGATCTTGCGCCGAATCTGATCCGGCTCGTCCAGCACGAACACCACGCCCGCCGAATCCTGCGCGGACTTCGACATCTTCCGCGTCGGCTCAGCCAAATCCTTCACCCGCGCCCCCGCTGGCGGCAGCGTCGCCTCCGGTACGACGAACACCTCGCCGTACGTGGAGTTGAACCGCCGGGCAAGCGTGCGAGCCAGTTCGACATGCTGCCGCTGATCCTCGCCGACCGGAACCTCGTCCGCCCCCTGCAACAGGATGTCGGCCGCCATCAACACCGGATAAGTCAGCAAACTGAGCCGGACCCCGGCCTGCCCCTTGGACTTCTCCTTGAATTGGATCATCCGCGCCGCCTCGCCGTACGAGCACGTGCATTCCAGGACCCAGGTCAGCGCCCCCAGCTCCCGGGCAAGATCGGATTGCACGAACACCCGCTCCGGCGCGATCCCCGCAGCCACCAACACGGCGAGCTGTTCAGTCGCCAAGGACCGCAACTTCGCCGGATTGTGCGCGGTAGTCATCGCATGAAGATCGGACACGAAGTACAAATCGTCCGGCCCGCCCTCGGCCGCCCACCGGCGCAGCGCACCGAGGTGATTGCCGAGCTGAACGTGCCCAGACGGGGTGATGCCGGACAGCTGGACCATGGTTTCGCTCCCTGGATGAGTCGGACCCCGGGAGCAGGCACAAAAAAAGCCGCCCACCGGGGCGGCCTTCGCTGGTTTTTCAGCGCAGAGCTTCGGGGCCGCCAACGGGCGGCCACCACTGAGTGCTCTGGAAACGCATGCGGCGAGCCTAGCACCGGACTACGGTTCGAACCATGTTCGTCGTCGTGCTCACGTACATCGTTCCGCTAGAGGAAATCGACCGCGCCCTCCCGGCCCACAACGAGTGGCTCACGAAGCAGTACGAAGACGGCCACTTCCTGGCTTCCGGAGGCCAAAAACCCCGCACCGGCGGCGTCATCGTCACCCGCCCCATGGAGCGCGCGCAGCTCGACGCGATCCTGGCCACCGACCCCTTCGCCGTCGGCCAGCTGGCCACCTACGAAATCATCCACTTCCAGCCCACCAGAACAGCCCCGGAACTGCACCTGGTGAACGAACTCCTGGACAACAACTAGCGAAATCCCTTGGGCCGCTCTCGCCGCCCCGCCTCCGGCGCGCCCCAATGTGGCATTGGGTGCGTCCCACGCACCGAACGCCACATTGGGTGCATCCCACGCACCCAATGCCACATTGGGGCGCTAGCCCCGCCACCCGCGGACCGCGGCCGATGCACCCAACTCGAGGTGCACCCACACCACCCCCGCACCCCGATACGAAGCATCCCTGCGGTCTGAGGGTGGCTGTTAAGGCATCTTTCCCGCCTTGACAGCCACCCTCAGACCGTCAGCACAATCAAGCTTCGGGGTGCCCCGCGCAACCGAGGGGCCGATGTCGCCGCCAGGCGACGAGCCAAGGCCCCAAAACCTCAAGCAGCCTTGGCCACCTGCTTCTTAGCCTTCTTCAACGCCAACACCGGACACTTCTTGCACCGATCCTTGGACCGGCAGCACTTCTTCTTGACCTTCCCGGCCTTCATCAGCTTCCGCACCACAGCCCGAGGATCATCCGCGTGCTTCTTCCCCACCGCGTACTCCTCAAACCGGCCGTCAAGAACACTCACAAGGTTAGGTGAGCCTAACCGATCATAGGGCGTGGCGCTCCTCACACCAACCCAACAGGTATCCTGGTTGAAGTCCGCGTGTGGCCAAAGCCGGTCAGCGAGAGCCGGTCGCAGTGTCCGGTGCCCGTCATCCCGATCCGCCGCGCGGTGCCACCCGCCTTTTTTCTTCGAAGTTCAGGAGTCTTCGCGTGCCCGCAGCCAGCGCCACCGCGGTCGAAACCGGCCGCGCGTCCGGCAAGACCCGGCCCGACCTGCGCAACGTCGCGATCGTCGCCCACGTCGACCACGGCAAGACCACTCTGGTCGACGCCATGCTCCGCCAGTCCGGCGCCTTCGCCGAACGCGCCGAGCTGGTCGACCGCGTGATGGACTCCGGTGAACTCGAGCGGGAAAAGGGCATCACCATTCTCGCGAAGAACACCTCCATCCACCGCCAGACCCCCGAGGGCACGGTCACCATCAACGTGATCGACACCCCGGGTCACGCCGACTTCGGCGGCGAGGTCGAGCGCGGCCTCTCCATGGTCGACGGCGTCGTGCTGCTGGTCGACGCGAGCGAGGGCCCGCTGCCGCAGACCCGCTTCGTGCTGCGCAAGACGCTCGAGGCGAAGCTGCCGGTGATCCTGCTGGTCAACAAGGTCGACCGGCCGGACGCGCGGATTTCCGAGGTCGTCGAGGAGACCCACGACCTGCTGCTCGACCTGGCGGGCGACATCGAGGACGCCGACCTCGACGCGATCCTCGACCTCCCGGTCGTCTACGCCTCCGCCCGCGCGGGCAAGGCTTCGCTGGAGCAGCCCGAGGACGGCGGCCTTCCCGACAGCGAAAACCTCGACCCGCTGTTCGAGACCCTGCTCCAGCACGTCCCGGCCCCGGCCGCGGACCTGGACGCCCCGCTGCAGGCGCTGGTCACCAACCTCGACGCGTCGAACTTCCTCGGCCGCATCGCGCTGATCCGCATCCACGCCGGCAAGCTGCGCAAGGGCCAGACCGTGGCCTGGATGCGCGAGGACGGCACCGTCCAGAACGTCCGGATCTCGGAGCTGCTTGTCACCGAGGCGCTCACCCGCGTCCCGGCGGCCGAGGCCAGCGCGGGCGAACTGGTCGCGATCGCGGGCATCCCGGACATCACCATCGGCGACACCCTCGCCGACCCGGAGAACCCGGTCGCGCTGCCCCGGATCACCGTGGACGAGCCCGCCATCTCGATGACCATCGGCGTCAACACCTCGCCGCTGGCCGGGCGCAACGGCGGCGACAAGGTCACCGCGCGGCTGGTCAAGGCCCGCCTCGACCAGGAACTGATCGGCAACGTCTCGATCCGCGTCCTGCCGACCGAGCGCCCGGACACCTGGGAGGTGCAGGGCCGCGGCGAGCTGGCGCTGGCCATCCTGGTCGAGCAGATGCGCCGCGAGGGCTTCGAGCTGACCGTCGGCAAGCCGCAGGTGGTGCTGCGCACGATCGACGGCAAGCTGCACGAGCCGTTCGAGCGCCTGTACATCGACTCGCCCGAGGAGCACCTCGGCGCGATCACGCAGCTGCTCGCGTCCCGCAAGGGCCGCATGGAGGACATGAGCGGCAACGGCACCGGCCGGATCAAGCTGGTCTACGTGCTGCCCTCGCGCGGCCTGATCGGCTTCCGCACCGACTTCCTCACCGAAACCCGCGGCACCGGCATCGCGAACCACGTGTTCGAGGGGTACTTCCCGTGGGCGGGCGAGATCCGCACCCGGCACAGCGGATCCTTGGTGGCCGACCGGTCCGGGCCGATCACCGCGTACGCGATGATCCAGCTCGCCGACCGCGGCACGTTCTTCGTCGAGCCCGGCGCGGAGGTGTACGAGGGCATGGTCGTGGGCGAGAACCCGCGGTTCGAGGACCTCGACATCAACATCACCAAGGAAAAGAAGCTCACCAACATGCGGCAGTCCTCGGCCGACGTGATGGAGACGCTGGCCCGCCCGCGCAAGCTCAGCCTCGAAGAGGCGCTGGAGTTCTGCGCGAGCGACGAATGCGTCGAGGTCGCGCCGGAGGTCGTGCGGGTCCGCAAGGTCACGCTCGACATCAACACCCGCGCCAAGGAGCGCTCGCGGGCCAAGAGCCGCGACAACAACAGCTGAACCTCTCGCAGGTGAAAAAGGGCGCCTCCCGTTCCCGGGAGGCGCCCTTTCGCGTGAACCGCGACGGTGGTTCGCGCGTCCACTCTTATGGCGGTACCCGCTCCGATGTCACGGAGCGGCGGCCGATGTGGGAATCTCGATGCCGGCCCCCGCCCTGGCATGGCAGCATGTCCGCTCGGACCACGGAGCGCGGCGGGAACTTTCAGGAGGACGAGCGTGCGATTCGGACGCCGGCTGGGGCCGGTGCTGGCGCTGGCGGGAGTACTGCTCGCCGCGTGTTCGAACACCCCGCCGCCCCCGGTGGTCACGTCGGCCCCGCCGTCGAGCACGACCAGCGCGGCGTCGCAGTCGCAGATCGTGGTCGGCGTGGACGACGTGGTCGGCGGCTACAACCCGCACAGCATCGCGGACTCGTCGACGATCACCACCGCGTTGTCGCAACTGCTGCTGCCCTCGGTGTTCCGGCAGTCCGACGACGGCACGCGCACGCTCGACAAGACGCTGATGGTTTCGGCCGAGGTGGTCTCGCAGGTGCCGTTCACGGTCAAGTACGTGATCCGCCCGGACGCCTCGTGGTCCGACGGCGCCCCGATCGCCACCGAGGACTTCATCTATCTCGCCAATGCGATGAAGACGAATCCCGGCGTGATCGACCCGGCAGGCTACCGGTTGATCTCGGACATCGAATCCCGCGACGGCGGCAAGGGCGTCGAGGTCACCTTCAGCAAACCGTATCCGGCCTGGCAGACGCTGTTCGACAATCTGCTGCCGCAGCACCTGCTCAAGGACTCGCCCGGCGGCTGGACGAACGCCCTCGCGACGAGCTTCCCCGCGGTCGCCGGACCGTTCGCGATCAAAACGATCGACACCGCTCGCGGCGAAGCGACTCTCCAGCGCAATGACCGGTACTGGGAAAAGCCGGCCGCGGTCGACACCTTGATCCTGCGCCGCTCCGACGCGTCCGGCATCGCGACCGCACTGCGCAGCGGCAACGACCAGTTCTCCTTGACCCGCACCGATTCCACCGGTCTGCAACTGCTGAACGACCTGGGCTCGGCGGTCAAACTGCACACGGTGCCGCGGCCGCTGACCGCGTCGGTGCTGCTGCGCCCGGTGAGCGCCACGCTTTCCGATCCCCAGGTCCGCGCGGGCATCGCCGCGCTGCTGGACCGCGGAAAGCTGATCACGACCGGGGCGAAGGGCGGCCCGTCCGCGACGCTCAAAGCGGACGCCCAGGTCCTGCCGCCTTCGGCGAAGGGTTACGCGGCGACCATTCCGGCCGGTCCGCCCGCCGCGCCGGACGCGACCAAGGCCGAGCAGTACTTCACCGCCGCCGGGTACAAGAAGGAAGCCGGCGTGTGGCGCAAGGGAAACAAGACGCTGTCGATCGTGCTCGCGTCGCCCGGCGAACAGGAACCGTACGCGTCCGTCGCGAAGGAACTGGCGTCGGAGCTGGTCGCGGGCGGCATCGAGGTCAACCAGATCAAACCGCAGCCGCGGGATCTGTATTCGTCGCTGCTGGCGATGCCGGTGGTGAACGGGAAACAGCAGGCGAGCCCGGATTCGAACAGCACCGTCGGCGTCGACATCGCGGTCGTGGGCCAGCCCGTCGGCGGCGACCCGGCGACGGTACTGGCGTCCAGTTACGGCTGCGCCCCCGAACCCGCGCCGGTGGACAAGACGAAGCCCGTGATCCCGGCCAATCCCGCGGGAATGTGCGACCAAGGCTTGCAGGCGACAATCGACTCGGCTCTTACCGGTTCGGCGACTGTCACCGATTCGCTCAAGACGCTGGAACCGCAGCTGTGGTCCCAAAACGTCGTGATCCCGTTGTTCCAGGAAGCCGAGACTTTGGCGGTGGGCAAGGGAATCTCCGGCCTGACGCCTGGTCCGCCGATGCAGGGCCCGTTCGGCTCCGCGGTGAACTGGACTCGCGGCGCGACCTGATCCGGCACGCGAAAAAGGGGCCCCGCACGGTGAAGTGCGAGGCCCCTTTCCGATGCTGCGTCAGATCAGCTGCAGGCTTTCCGCGAAGTGGCACGCCACCGGGTGCGCGTGCCCCCGGTCGATCAAGGCGGGCTCTTCCGTCTTGCACTTTTCGCGGCCGGCGTCGTCCAGCTGGTTCGCGAACTTCGGGCACCGGGTGCGGAACCGGCAGCCCGACGGCGGGTTGGCCGGGCTGGGCACGTCACCGGTGATCACGATCCGCTGCCGCGTCCGTTCCTTGCGCGGATCCGGCACCGGGATCGCCGAGATCAGCGCCTGGGTGTACGGATGCGCCGGATTCTCGAACAGCTCCTCCGACGGCGCGGTCTCCACGATCTTGCCGAGGTACATCACCGCGATCCGGTCCGCCACGTGCCGCACCACCGAAAGGTCGTGGGACACGAACAGGTACGACAAACCGAGTTCCGCCTGCAGATCCTTCAGCAGGTTCAGCACGCCGGCCTGGATCGAGACGTCCAGCGCGGACACCGGCTCGTCCAGCACCAGCACCTTCGGCTTCAACGCGAGCGCGCGGGCGATGCCGATGCGCTGCCGCTGACCGCCGGAGAACTCGTGCGGGAACCGGTTGCCGTGCTCCGGGCGCAGCCCGACGGTCTTCATCAGGTCGCGGACCTGCTGCTTGCCGCCGTTCTCGTACAGCCCGTGGATGCGCAGCGGTTCGGCGATGATCTCGTTCACCGGCAGCCGGGGGTCGACCGAGGCGTACGGGTCCTGGAACACGATCTGCATGCTGCGCCGCAGCCGCTGCAGTTCGCGCTTGCTCATCGACGCGAGGTCTTTGCCCTCGTAGGTCACCTTGCCGCCGGTGAGCGGCTGCAGCGCCAGCGCCACCCGCGCGGTGGTCGACTTGCCGCAGCCGGATTCGCCGACCAGCGCGAGCGTCTCGTTCGGGTAGATGTCGAACGACACGTCCGACACCGCCTGCACCGCTCCCGAAACGCGGCGCAGGATGCCGCCGCCGCGGATCGGGAAGTGCTTGACCAGGTTCTGCGCGGAGAGGACGGGGGCCTGTCCCGCCGTGGCCTCGCTCATTGGTTCGTCTCCGTGTCGGTCGCGATGGCGTCCACGGCGACCGGGACGGCTGCCGCGTCGGCCGAGGTGGCGCTGAACAGCTCGGCCGGGTCCTTCCCGACGACCTGCTCGGTGAAGTGGCAGGCCGCGTGCTGGCCGTTCGGACCCGCGACGAGCTCGGGTTCCTCCTCGTCGCAGATCGGCTGCGACAGCGGGCAGCGCGGGCTGAACGGGCAGCCCGGCGGCATGTTCTGCGTGGCGGGCGGCGAACCGGTGATCGGCGTGAGCCGTTCGGTCTTCACGTCCAGCCGCGGCAGGCTGCCGAGCAGGCCCAGCGTGTACGGCATCCGCGGGTTGTAGAAGATGTCGTCGACCGTGCCGGACTCGACGACCTTGCCCGCGTACATCACGTGCACCCGGTCGGCCTGGCCCGCGATCACGCCGAGGTCGTGCGTGATCAGCACCATCGCCGCGCCGGTTTCCTTCTGCGCGGCTTGCAGTGCTTCGAGGATCTGCGCCTGCACCGTCACGTCGAGCGCGGTGGTCGGCTCGTCCGCGATGATCACGTCCGGGTTGTTGGCCATCGCGATCGCGATCACGACGCGCTGGCGCATGCCGCCGGACAGCTGGTGCGGGTACTCGTCCGCGCGCTGCTTCGGGTTCGGGATGCGGACCAGGTCGAGCAGTTCGATCGCCTGCTTCTTCGCGACGTCCTTGCGCACGTCGTGGTGCGCGGTGATCGCCTCGGCGATCTGGTCGCCCACGGTGTACACCGGGTTCAGCGAGGTCATCGGGTCCTGGAAGACCATCGCGATGCCCTTGCCGCGGACCCTGTTCAGTTCCTTCTCGTTCGACTTCAGCAGGTCCTGCCCGCCGAACCGGATCGAGCCGGACACCTTCGCGGTCTTCGGCAGCAGGCCCATCACCGCGAGCGAGGTCACCGATTTGCCGGAGCCCGATTCGCCGACGATGCCGAGCACCTCGCCGCGGCGAAGCTGGTAGTTCACGCCGCGCACGGCGCTGACCACGCCCTCGCTGGTCGGGAACTGCACGGTCAGGTCCTCAACGACGAGGACGGGATCGCCGCCGCGTCCTTGCGAGCCGTTCTGGGTCATGCGCGCACCTTCGTCTGCTGGGGGTCGAACGCGTCCCGCAGGCCGTCCCCGATGAAGTTGATCGTCAGTGCGATCAGGATGATGAAAATGCCCGGGAAGTAGAACAGCCACGGCCGCGTGTCGATCGCGGTCTGCGCGCTGCTCACGAGCAGCCCGAGCGAGGTGTCCGGCGGCTGCACGCCGAAGCCGAGGAACGACAGCGCCGTCTCGAGCAGGATGGCGATGGACACGAGGATCGTCAGGTTGACGATGATCGCGCCGAGCGCGTTGGGCACCAGGTGCCGGAAGATGATCCGGCTGTCGCTCGCGCCGAGCGCCTTGGACGCCTCGACGAACTCCTTCTCGCGCAAGGAAAGCACGACGCCGCGGGCCACCCGGGACACGTACGCCCAGTAGAGCCCGCCGATGACGACCGCGATCAGCCACCACGTGCCGCCGGACTGGTGGCCCAGCACCGCGGCCACCGCGAGCAGCGGCAGCGTGAGCACGAGGTCGGCGATGCGCATCAGGACCGTGTCGAGCCAGCCGCGGTAATAACCGGCGACCGCGCCCCAGACCGTGCCCACGACGGTCGCGAAGATCGCGACGAGGATCGAGATCTGCAGCGAGATCTGCGTCCCGCGCATCACCTGCGCGAGGGTGTCGTGGCCGACCGCGTCGGTGCCGAACGGGTGGTCGCCCGAGGGCGGGGCCGAGTTCTGCTCGGTGATGTCGGCCGCGTTGTACTTCCAGATCGCGGCTCCGACGTAGGCGAACAGGATGATCAGCACGAACACGACGAGGCTGATCATCGCGAGCCGGTGCTGCAGGAACCGCCGGAAGACCAGCTGAGCCTGGCTGCGCTCCTTGACCGTGAACTCGCGTTCCGGCGCACCCTTCGGGGTCTGCGGGTCGTCCGGAGCGAACCGAGCACCGCCCAGGGTGGTGGGCGGGGTGTCGAATACGTCGTTAGGCATAGCGGATCCTCGGGTCGAGCAGGCCGTAGAGCAGATCGGCGACCAAGTTGAGCAGGATGATGAACGTGGCGGCGATGAGAAGCCAGGCTTCCACCGCGTACACGTCGCTTCGCTTGATCGCGTCCAGCAGGAAAGCGCCCGCGCCTTGCCATTGGAACACGGTCTCGGTCACCACGGCGCCGCCGAGGATCGAGCCGATGTCGAGTGCGGTCACCGTGGTCAGCGGGATCAGCGCGTTGCGCAGCGCGTGCTTGCGCGTCACCGTCCAGCGCGGCAGGCCCTTGGCCCTCGCGAGGCGGACGTAATCGCTGTTGAGCACCTCGAGCATGGACGCGCGCTGGTAGCGGCTCCAGGCCGCGTAACTGGTCAGCGCGAGCGAGATCGTCGGCAGGATCAAGTGGCCGAGCACGTCGCCGAACTGGGCCCAGAACCCGCCCGCGGCGACCACCGACGAGGAACCGATGGTGTAGAAGACCTGGTCGCCGACCGTCGTGTTGATCGAGATGCCGATCTGCTTCAGCACGAGGGCGAACCAGAACGACGGCATCGACAGGAAGAGGAAGCCGAAGAAGGTCGCGGTGTAGTCGAACTTGGAGTACTGCCGCGACGCGCTGATCACGCCGATCAGCACGGCGAGGATCAGCGCCACCACCATGGCGAGCACGATCAGCCGCAGCGTCACGCCGAACCGGCCGAACACCTCGCTGCCGATGTTCATGGTGGACTGGACCGAGGGGCCGAAATCACCGTGCAGCACGCCGGTGATCCAGTGCCAGTATCGCTCGAGAATCGGCTGGTCGAGATGCAGCCGGATGCGTTCGAGCTCGATGGTGCGAGGGGGCGGCGGCGGGTTTCTCGCGATCAGCGGGGTCAACGGGTTGGCCGAAAGCGACACCATCACGAAGACGACGAACGTCGACACGATGAGGATCGGCACCGAGACGAAAAGCCGGCGCAGTGCGAAGGCAAGCATGGAGGTCTTCCTGCTCTGGACGGTGTTCTGCCGGCGCCCGCCGCTCGTGGTGGCAGGGCCTTGGCGACGTAACGGGGCAATCGTGGTGTTCGGGAACTAAAAGGGCAATCGTTCGCGGATACGGTGAAGGGCCGGCTTTGCGGCCGGCCCTTCACCGGTGCTCCTGCGGGAATCTACCGGTCGTTGATCACTTCCGGATGCCCCACTCCGCCATGTTGTACACCGGCCCGTCGAGGGTCGAGTTGTTGCGGATGTTCGCGATCTTGTCCGACGAGGCGATGAAGGTCGGCTTCTGGTACAGCGGAAGCACGTACGCGTCCTCGGACATGATCTGGTCGGCCTGGTTGAGCAGGTCCGCCGCCTTGGTCTGGTCGGTCTCGGCGTTGGCCTGCGCCATCAGGCTGTCGACCTGCGGGCTGCTGTACTTGCCGTAGTTGTTGCCCTGCCCGGTGCCCCAGTTCTGGATCGCGCCGCCGAAGGGGAACGGCGAAGCGACCCACGCGAACACGATGACGTCGTAGTCGCCGCTGGTGGTGGTCTGGCCGAGGTCGTCGGTGGACTGGACCTTCACCTTGACGCCCAGCTGAGCCGCGGTCTGCGCGAACAGCTCGCACTCGTTCTGCCGGATCTGGTTGCCGACGGTGTAGCGGATGCGCAGTTCGGGAACCGGCTTGCCGCTCGGGTCGCTCAGCTGGTTGTTGGCCAGCTTGTAGCCCGCGTCGGTCAGGATCTTCTTGGCCTTCTCGATGTCACCCGAGCCCTGGCCGGTCGCGCTCACCGTGTCCTTGTAGCCGGTCTGCTGCGGCACGAAGTTGTGGTTGTTGAGCGGCTCGACCTTGTTGGTGAACTGGCCGACGGTCTTGGCGATCATGTCCTTGCGGTTGACCGCGGTGAACAGCGCCTGGCGCAGCGGCTTCTGGGCCAGCGCCGGGTTCTTCAGGTTGAAGTCGAAGTGCTCCCAGGTCAGGCCGAGGCCGATGAACGAGGAGATGTTCGGCATGTTCTTGACCTGGTTGATCAGGTCGACCTGCGGCTGCGGGTAGATGACCTGCACCTCGTTGTTCTGCAGTGCGGTCGGCTCCTGCGTCGCGTCGGTGATGACGCGGAAGATGACGCTGTTCAGCTTCGGCTTCGCGCCCCAGTACTTCTCGTTCGGGACCTCGGTGACCGACTGGTTGTTGACGAACTTCGAGATCTTCCACGGGCCGCCGGACCAGGTCGGGACGGTCGTGCCGAACCACTTGAAGGACGACGCGAGGCCGGCCGGGGTGTTGGTGTCGCCGTGCTGCTTGGCCAGGTGCGCCGGGTACATCGCGCCGCCGGAGCTCCAGAGCAGCTTCCAGTCGGTGAACGGCTTGTCGAACACGACCGTCACGGTCTTGCCGCCGTCGGAACCGGTGACCGACTTGACCTGGTCGTAGCCCGCGGTGCTGGCCGCGGCGCAGTCGGGGCAGTCCTTGCCGTTCTGGACCTTGTAGTTGTAGATGAAGTCGTCGGCGGAGAACGGCGTGCCGTCCGACCACTGGGCCTTCGGGTTGAGCTTGTAGACCACCGTCTGCGGGCTGGTGCTGGTGACCTCGGCCGACTCGACGAAGTCCTTGTTCAGGACCGGCTTGAGGTCGGGGGTCGCGTAGAAGGTGTAGGGCAGCAGGCCCTTGGTGACCTCGCCGGTTTCGAAGACGTTGCCCTCGGCCGAGATGACGTTCCAGTTCGGGACGTTCTTCTCGATGGCGTAGGTGACGTCGCCGCCCTGCGTCAGCTGATCGGCCTGTGCCGCGTTGCAGGTGTTCGGGTTCTTGTCGCAGTCGGCGAATGCCTGCCCGGTCTGCACCGCGCTGTTGCCGCCTCCGCCACCACCGCATGCGGAGAGCAGAAGGGCCGCGCCCGCGACGAACGCGCCGAGTTTCGCGGCACGCGACCTAGTCGTCACTAACATTCATTCTCCTTGCTCGACGCCGTCGCGGGTTTGCGAGGCGGCTCTTCCTGACGCGCAAGCACCGATCGGTATCGCGTTGCTCACCGTAGCCGTGAAACTTAGGCATTGGACAGACGGCAAACCTATCGATCCGGACACTCTCAGTGAGATCGTTGCGGAACAGATATCTCGTGCCCCCTGGTTGCACCGTGGTTTCCGCACTTGATCGACTACGGTTAGTAGTTGATCACGGAAATTCGGAACCAGTTCGGGTGGCAGTTCGGTCCAGTGGGCCAATAGGCCCGGCGGACAATAACCGCCCCGTTCCGTACGCGGTACCCCAGCTAATGGAGTAGTCACGTGGCCGCGACGAACCCGAAGTGACAAGAAATTGGTCCGATCTCGTGAAGCGAAACAATGCGCCCGCCGCCGGACGCGGGCAGGACTGCCCGGACGGCGACCGGTACTCGGTGGGTGTTCCGAGCATCTTGCGTCCTCGTCCGCGCATTCCGAACCGCGGAACGTTCCGCGGAAGGGAACGCCCACGGTCCGGGACGCTGGTCCGACGTCGTGGGATGCGAATGCATTTTCCCGTGCACGCCGCGGGTTCGCGGCCTCCGAACGCCGCGCCGGGGGTCGGCCTCCCGGCCACGGACCCACCGGTCATTAACCTGAGGGCGTGAAGCGGAAGCTGCTGCTGGTCCACGCGCACCCGGACGACGAAAGCATCGCCACCGGCGGGGTCATCGCGCGTTACGCGGCCGAAGGCGCCGAGGTGTGCGTCGTGACCTGCACGCTCGGCGAAGAGGGCGAAATCGTCCCGCCCCGGCTCGCGCGGCTCGTCGCGGCGGAGGCCGACCAGCTCGGCGGATACCGATCCGGGGAAATGGCCGCAGCGGCCGCCGCGCTCGGCCTCGCGCGCCACGAGTACCTCGGCGGCATCGGCCGCTGGCGCGATTCGGGCATGGCGGGCACGCCCGCTGCCGCGCACCCGAGGGCGTTCACCGGCGGGCCGGCGGCGGAGCAGACCGCTCAGCTGCGCGAACTGATCGACGATTTCGCCCCGCAGGTAGTCGTCACCTATGACTCCTTCGGCGGCTACGGCCACCCAGACCACATCCGCGCGCACGAGATCACCATGGCGGCGGCCCCGGACGCCCCGTCTGTCCAGCGGGTCTTCCACGTGGTCCAGTCCGAAGCCGCGCTCACCGTCGGCCTGGCCGAACTGCGCGCCGACGGAACTTCACCGTTCCGGGTGGCCGCCGACGGCGAGCTTCCGTCCACTCCGGACGGCAAGATCACCACTGTGGTCGACATCTCCGCGCACCGGCAGACGAAGCTGGCCGCACTGCGCGCGCACGAAACCCAGCTGACCGTGGTCGACGGCGCGGTCAGCCACTTCGCGCTGACCAACAACATCGCGCAGCCGATCCCGTCCGCCGAATACTTCGTGCTCGCCCACGGCGACGCCGCCGGAGCCGGGACCGACCTGTTCGGCGGGTGGTGACGGTGTCCGCCCCGCTCACTCGCGACCAGTGGCTGATGCTGGTGCTGCTGGCGTTCGACGCGGTCGTGCTGGCGCTGCTCGAACTGTTCTTCCTCCCGCTGCGGCTCGGCCCGCTCGGCGAGGTGCCGTTCCCGATCACCGCGGTGGTCGGCGCGGTCACCACGCCGTGGCTCGTGCTGACCGCGGCGAAGCTCGTCCGCCCCGGGCTCTCGTTCGTACCGCTGCTGGTGTGGGTACTCGTCGTGTTCGGGGTCGGCCTGTTCGGTCCGGGCGGCGATGTCGTGCTCGTCCAGGACTGGCGCGCGCTGCTGCTGCTCGGCGCGAGTGCCTTGCCCGCCGCGTTGGTCCTCGGCGGCGGGCTCGGCCGGGCCGCGGCGAAGGGAGGCGCCCGTGTCTGAGGCCATTTCGGACCGTCAGGTCGTCGCGATCCTGCGCCCGTTCGTCCGTGCTTGCGCGCCGATGATCGACGCCCTGCGCGAGGCGGACCCGTTCGGCCTGCAGGCGCGGGCCCGGCGCGGCGAGGGCGAATTCTCCGACGCGGGCTTCAAGAAGAAAATGCTCCACGCGCTGACGACGGTGAAGGTGCCCGGCACCGCGGGATGGGCGGCGATGGACATCGACCAGCGCGCGAGCTGGTGGGTCAACCGCGTCGGCAGGCTCACCTCGCTGCTGACGTCGATCCCCGGACTCGGCGGCGCGCTCGCCGACCGGCTGCCGGTGCAGGACACCCTCGGCGCGGCGTCGCAGGGACTGGTGCTGTGCGCGATCGCGGGGGAGTACGGCGTGACCGACGTCGGCAGCCGCGTCCGGCTGATCGCCTCGGTGCTGTTCGAACGCGACATCGACGCCGACCTCGCGGCGGGCGCGAGCCATGACAAGTCCGCGAAGTCCGCAGAGGACAGTGAGACCGCGCGGCTCACCGAGGACCTCGACGAATCCCACCGCAAACACGGCAAGGTGACCGCGAAAGCCGTCGCCAGCACGCTCTGGCACCTCGGCAAATCGCTGTGGGGGATCACCGGCGAACTCGAGAAGCGCCCGCGCGGCCGATGGTTCCACCGGGTGCTCGGGATGCTGCCGGTGGTCGGCGCGGCGGGCGACTACCTCGGCGAGCGCTCCGGGCTCAAAAAGGTCTGGAAGCGCGCGCACGCGTGGCTCATGGCCCACCGGGAGTGGGCCTGAGCCCTCAGTGCCAGAAGAGGAACGCCTTCTGCCCGACGGCGGCCGCGATCGCGTTGCCGCCGAGCGGTTCGTAGATGGCCCCGGCGATCGTCCAGAGCAGATCCGACACCGGCCGGAAAAGGAAGAACAGCGCGAAGAGCACCAGCGGAGCCCACGGCCGCACCCGCGCGCCGAACGCCCGGGCTTGCGGTGAGAGGTACGGCTCCAGCGCGCCCCAGCCGTCCAGTCCCGGCACCGGCAGGATGTTGATCAGGAAGGTCATCATCTGCAGCAGCGCGAGGTACGACATCGCGTAGAAGAGGCCGGACGCCATCGGGATCAGCATCGTCGCGAGGCACAGCGCGGCGCCGACGGCGAGGTTGCTGAGCGGGCCGGCCAGCGAGGTCCACGACGCGGTGGCACGGTTGCGCAGCGCGCCGCGGTTGATCCACACCGCGCCGCCGGGCAGCGGGATGCCGCCGATCAGCAAGAAGATGAGCGGAAGCACGAAGGACAGGACGGGGTCGGCGTAACGCCGGACGTCCAGCGAGAGGTACCCCTTGTGAGCGATCTCGTGATCACCGCCGCGGAAGGCGACGAAGGCGTGCCCGAACTCGTGGAGCGTCAGCGAAGCCATCCAGCCGCCCAGGACGAGCAGCACGACGCCCGCGATGAACATCGGATCGCGGGAACCGAGAAGAGTCGTGGAATCACCGTATGCAGCCAGGAAACCACCGGCGACGGCGACGGCGAGGATGCCGAGGAAGATCGGGCTCGGACGCACTGCTGATCTCTGCACCCCACCAGTCTTCCGTATGCCCGGTGTGAAGTCTTCGGCGTGTCCCCTTGCGCACCCGGGCACAGAGATCCCCCGAACTCGCTACTCGGCTTGACCTGGCCGCACTACACAGGTGTAATCACAGTGATGTCATTCGCTGTCGGAGGGGGCAGCGGGTGTCGTTTCACCACCGCCAGCCTGGGGAGTGCGTAGGAGCGAGGAGGCGGACGTGCGGTTGGAAGCGGACAACAGGGAATGGGGGCACGTCGTGGGTTGGGGAGAGAACCCGGAGCAGCAGCTCGGGGATCTGACCGACCTTTTCGACGTCCCCGAGGAGCAGGACTGGCAGGAGCGCGCCCTGTGCGCGCAGACCGACCCGGAGGCGTTCTTCCCCGAGAAGGGCGGCTCGACCCGCGAGGCCAAGCGGATTTGCCTTGGCTGCGAGGTCAAGGACGACTGTCTCGAGTATGCGCTGGCGCACGACGAGCGCTTCGGCATCTGGGGCGGACTGTCCGAACGGGAACGTCGCAAGCTGAAGAAACGGGCCGTCTAAACGGGTTTCGGCTCCCCCGGTCCACGCGGACCGGGGGCGCGCCCCGTCGCCGGCTGGCGGCGAGCGAGTGCTGCGGCCGGTGCGCCACGGCGGGATGGGAGTCCTCGCCGAGGTGGCACCGGGCACATTCGCCAGACCCACGCGGCCCGGTCCGGCGGCGAGCGTGAGGGCGGAAGTGCCGTCACGGCCGCCGGAAAATCGGTGCTGTGCCGCGGTTCTCTTTGTGATCTTCGTCTTCCGCGCCGGAACCCCCGGGACGCCGCGGATCTCGCGGCCGAATCGGGTGCCGCCGGTCGCTCGCTTGAGTGCGGGTTCGGCACTCGCGGAATTTCTTTTGTCTCGGTTCGTCCACGCGGTGGGATCCGCCGGACGCGCGGCGTGGGCCGGTGCCCGCCCTTCGGCGCAGGCCGTAGGGTGACCGCACCCATCGTCCCGTCCGAGCAGGAGCCGTTCTTGCCTCGCACTGTCGTTCCGCCCGCTGTGCGGACGTTGCCCGTTCTGGCCATTGTGGTCTGTCACGACGGCGAAGAATGGCTGCCGCTGGCGCTTTCCGCGTTGCGGCGCAGCACAGTCCGTCCGCGGCACGTGCTCGCCGTGGACACCGGATCAACCGACCGTACCGCGAAACTGCTCGCCGACGCAGCGCAGCCGGGAGCGGCCGCCGAGGAGCCGGTGCTGTCCGGAGTTGTCACTCTGACGAGTGAAACCGGGTTCGCGGAGGCGGTCGCCGCGGGCGTCGCGCACGCGGTGGAACGGTGGGGCGACCCGGGAACCTGGCTGTGGGTGCTGCACGACGACTGCGCCCCCGAACCCGACTGCCTCGACCAGCTCGTCCGCGCCGCGGAGGAAAACCCGTCCGCGAAAGTGCTGGGGCCGCTCGGCACCGACTGGACCGATCCGCGGCTGATCGTCGAGGCGGGGCTGTCCACCGACGCCTCCGGGCACCGCCAGCAGATGGCCGCGCCGGACGGCGAACCCAGCGAGGTCCTCGCCGTCCCGAGCGCCGGATCGTTGGTGCAGCGGGAACTCTGGGACGCACTCGGCGGCTACGACGAGGACTTCCCGTTGCTGCGCGAGGATCTCGACTTCGGCTGGCGCGCCAACGCGGCGGGCTCGCTCGTGCTGTCGGTGCCCTCCGCGCGCGTCCGGCACGCTCGCGCCCTGTCCACCGGGCAGCGCACCCCGGACGCCGCCGGCCGTCCGCTGGCCGCGCTGAACCGTTCGCACGGCGTACGCGTCTTTCTCGTGAACTGCTCGGCCCCGTCGTTCTGGTTCGGGCTCGTCCGGCTGCCGGTCATGCTGGTGCTGCGCGCGTTCGTGTTCTTCGTGCTGCGGCGCACCACCGAAGCAGGCGCGGAACTGGCCGCGCTCGGATACCTGTGCGGGGGCAAGGGAAATCTCCGCACGGCCCGTGCGTGGCGGCGCGAGCAGCCGCGGCCGGGCACCGTCCGCGGGCTCTTCACGAGCCGGATCGCGAGGCTGCGCAACGCGATCAGCGCCGGGGTGGTCGGACTCGTCCGGCGCGGGGTACAGAGCGATGTAGCACTCGGGACGGTGCCGGAAAGCGTCGAGCAGGAGTCGGCGTGGATTCCGCCGGAGGCGCTCGCCGCGTCCGGCGCGCGTCCGGTCGGTCCGGACGCCTTGCCCGCCGGTGCGCTGCGCGGGCTGAGCACTCGCGGCCGGGGGCTGCGCCGTCCGGGCACGGTCGTCGCGGTCACGCTGCCGGAAGCCCCGGTGTCCGAAGAGGACACTGAGCCGGTCGAGGAGACCACGGCCCAGCCGTCGCCGTCACCTCGTCCGGAACCGGCCGCGCCGGAACCGGATCTGGTGTTCGTGGAGGTCAACCGGCGACGGGTGCTCGCCGCGACCGTCTTCGCGCCGCCGGTGGTGCTGGTCGTTCTGCTCACCGCGCTGGCTTTGGTGCTCAACCGCGGACGGCTCGGTCTCGACCTGTGGGGCGGCCAGCTGCTGCCGGTCGGCGGGCTCGGCGAGATCTGGTCGACGTACCTGTCGCCGTGGCATTCGGTCGCGGGCGGCACCGGCGCGCCCGCTCCCGCGACGCTGCCGGTGCTGGGCACGATCGGCGCGATCTTCGCTCCGATCGGCGGCCCGGCCGCGCTCGTGGCGATCTTGCTCATCGGCGACATCCCGCTCGCCGCGCTCAGCGCGTACGTCGCCACTCGCAAGCTCGCTGTGCGCCGCTGGGTGCGCGCTGCTGTTGCCGCGACGTACGCGTTGCTTCCTGCCGCCACGGCGTCGGTCGCGCAGGGGCGGCTTGATGTGGTTGTAGTGCATCTCGTGTTGCCGCTCGTGGTGGCGGGCATCGTTCGGTTGCTGACTCGGCCGGGGACGCGGTGGCTGCACGTCTCAGCGCTGTCGGCGTTCGGCGTCGCGTTGCTTGGGGCGTTTTCGCCGCTCGCGCATGGGCTTGCGCTGGTGGGTCTGCTCGTCGGGTTCGTGGTGTTGCCCGCGCCGTCCGGGCTGGCTCGGCGGGTGGCGTCGGTCGGGATTGTCGTGCTGTTGCCGCTGGTTCTGCTGCTGCCCTGGCCGACTGTGCTGCTGCGGCATCCGGAACTGCTGCTGCAAGGTCTCGGCGGTCCGGCGGCGCCTGCGTCGGCTACGGATCTCGCTGGGCTCACGCCGGGTGGGCCGGGAGCGTGGCCGATCGGGGTCGTGGTGCTCGCGGCGACGCTTGTCGCGCTCGTGGTGCGGCCGCGGAAGCAGGTCGTTGGCGGGCTGGCGCTTGCGGTGCTGGGGCTGATCGGCGTGGTGTTGGTGCGGCAGGTGCAGTTGACGCCGATGCAGGGCGGGGCGCCTGCGTCCGGGTATGCCGGGGTGCCGTTGCTCGTCGTTGGGGCTGGCCTGTTGTGGGCCGTGCTGGCGACTTGGCAGCGGGGTGGTTCGGCGATGCCTGCCGCGTGGCTGCCGAAGGTGCTGGCGGTTGCTGGGGTTGTAGTGGTGGCTGCGCTGGCTGCTGGGGCGGTCGCGACTGGTTCGGAGGGGCCGTTGACGGCGGCGGCGCGGCCGCAGCTCGCGCCTGAGGTGGCGGCGGATGTCGCGGCTACCGGACGGGCGGTGCTGGACGTCAGTGCTGGGCAGGTTCGGCAGACCGGGGGGCGGTTGGCGCTCTTTGGGGATGACGAGCTCGCGCCGGTCAAGGGAACCCCGGAGCGGTTGGCGGAGTGGCGGCGTGGGCTGGGACAAGGGGATGTCGCGGCGTTGAAGCGGGTGTACGCGGCTGCTGCGGCTTCAGGCGTGCAGTACGTGGTGTTGCCCGCGGGGACGGATGCTCGGGCGTTTGCTGCTGCGGCCAGTGATCTTGCCGCGGTGGCTGCGCCGATGTCGGACGGGCGGCCTACGTTGCGGTTGCTGCCCAAGTCCGGGGAGGTGGCGTTGATCTCGCCGGAGCTGGCCAAGCAGGCGGTGACCGGTGGGGGTGCGCCGGGGACCAACCCGGGGATTTCACCGGTGGCTGCTCGGTTGCCGGACGTCCGGGTGCGGGCTTCTGAGGGGCCGACTGGGCGGTTGCTCGTGCTGGCGGCTGAGCAGGAGGCCGGGTGGCAGGCCAGCGTTGACGGGAAGGCTGTGCCGATCGTGCCTGCCTGGGGGCATCAGGTCGCGGTGTCTGTGCCTGCGAAGTCTTCGGAGGTGTCGGTGACGTTTCCTGGGACTGAGCGGGGGTTGTTGCTGTTGGTGCAGTTGGCTGCGGTGTTGTTTACGGCGTTGACGGCTATTCCGTCTCGGCGGCGGGACTGAGAGGCTCGTCGCCTGGCAGCGACATTGCACCCGGGTGGTGCGTGGGGCACCCCGAAGGTTGATTGTGCTGGGCGGCTTCGGATCGGCTGCGTCCGTAGGCGGAGGGTCAGTCGCCTTCGATGACGTCTGGTTCTACGCCCAGGTAGCCGGCGACCTGCTCGACCAGGACGTCGTGGACTAGGTCCGCCAGTTCGGACGGGTCTTTGGCGCGGGCCTCGAGCGGGCGGCGGTAGAGGACGATGCGGGCGCGCGTGGGCAGGCCGGTTCGGTCGACTCCGGCGGGCACCAGGCGGGACAGGGGGACTGCTCCGTCGTGGAGCACGCCGTCTGCGGGGGCTCGGCCGTCCATGCGGACTTCGGGGACGTCGTCTACCGCTACGTCCAGTTTCGTCAGCTCGTGCCGCCAGCGGGCTTCGATGGGCTCCAGGGCGTCCAGCACCAGGGCGTCGAAGCGTTCCGCGCGGCTCGCGGCCGCGGGCAGGGACGCCGGATAGAGCGTTCCGCGCAGGCCCCGGCCGTGCCGGTCCCGTCGCAGCCGCTGCCGTTGTCGGTAGTCACGAGCCGTCGCCACCGTCCAAGTCTATGCGGTCGCCAGGGGAACGCGCGTGTCGCCGGTACTCGCTTGCGGCGACGCGCTATCGTTTCGGATCGTGCGGAGCGTACGGAAATGTTCGCGAACGGGTTGCCTCGAACCCGCTGTCGCCACGCTCACGTATGCCTACCAGGACTCGACCGCGGTCGTCGGGCCGCTGGCCACCGCTTCCGAACCGCATTCTTACGACCTCTGCGAGGCCCACGCGCTGCGGCTGACCGTCCCGAAGGGCTGGGAAGTCGTCCGCCACGAAGGGGCCTTCGCCGCTCCTGAGCAGTCCGCCGACGAGCTGACCGCGCTGGCCGAGGCGGTCCGCGAGGCCGGCCGCTCCGACGTCCCGCCCGCGCAGCCCGAGCCCGAAGGGCCCTCCGGCAGGCGCGGCCATCTGCGCGTCCTCCCGGGGCGCGCCTGAGCCGTCCCCCCGACCGGTAGGCTTTCGCCCGCGGCGCGAGTGGCGTCGCCACGGAACTAGCGGCGGGGAGAAGGCGTGCCAGACCTTTCGGGCATCGTGAAGGCCTACGACATTCGCGGCGTGGTCGGCGAACAGCTCGACGCCGCCCTCGTCCGGGACTTCGGGGCCGCGTTCGCGCTGCTCATCAAACCCGAGGCGCCGGCCGTGGTGATCGGCCACGACATGCGCGATTCGTCGCCGGAGCTGTCCGCGGCGTTCGCCGACGGGGTGACCTCCCAGGGCCTCGACGTGGTGTCGATCGGCCTGGCCAGCACCGACCAGCTCTACTTCGCCTCCGGCTCGCTCAACCTGCCGGGCGCGATGTTCACCGCGAGCCACAACCCCGCGAAGTACAACGGCATCAAGATGTGCCGCGCCGGAGCCTCGCCGGTCGGGCAGGACACCGGCCTCGCTGAGATCCGCGACACCGTCGAGCAGGGCGTCCCCGCCTTCGAAGGCCAGCGCGGCACCGTCTCCGAGCGTGACGTCCTCAGCGACTACGCCGCTTACCTGCGCAATCTCGTCGACCTTTCCGGCTCGCGGCCGCTCAAGGTCGTGGTCGACGCGGGCAACGGCATGGGCGGGCACACCGTCCCGACCGTCTTCGAGGGACTGCCGATCGACGTCGTGCCGATGTACTTCGAGCTCGACGGCACCTTCCCGAACCACGAGGCCAACCCGCTCGACCCGGCCAACATCGTCGACCTGCAGGCCAAGGTGCGCGAGGTCGGCGCGGACGCCGGGCTGGCGTTCGACGGCGACGCGGACCGCTGCTTCGTCGTGGACGAGCGCGGCGAGCCGGTCTCCCCGAGCGCGATCACCGCGCTGGTCGCGGTGCGCGAGCTGGCCAAGGAGCCGGGCGGAACGGTCATCCACAACCTGATCACGTCTAAGGGCGTCCCGGAGATCGTCGCCGAGCACGGCGGCAAGCCGGTGCGCACGCGGGTCGGGCACTCCTTCATCAAGGCCGAGATGGCCCGCACCGGTGCGATTTTCGGCGGCGAGCACTCCGCGCACTACTACTTCCGCGACTTCTGGCGCGCCGACACCGGCATGCTGGCCGCGCTGCACGTCCTGGCCGCGCTCGGCGAGCAGAACGGCCCGCTGTCCGCGCTCACCCAGGACTTCTCGCGCTACGCGGCGTCCGGCGAGATCAACTCGACGGTCAGCGATCAGGTCGCGCGGATGCTCGCGGTGAAAGACGCGTACGCGGGCAAGTCCGGCGTCCAGATCGACGAGCTGGACGGGCTCACCGTGCAGCTGCCCGGCGGCGCGTGGTTCAACCTGCGCCCCTCCAACACCGAACCGCTGCTGCGGCTCAACGTGGAGGCCGCCGACCGGGCCGCGGTCGAGGCGCTCACCGCCGAGGTGCTGGCCATTGTCCGGGCCTGACCGGCTGGCGCCGGATTGTGTCCGGAAGGCGCCCTCAACACCCCAACAACGCGTGGTATGGAGGAACTATGGCCATCACGCTTGACGCACAGCTGCTGGAGATCCTCGCGTGCCCGTCGCCGGATCACGCGCCGCTGCGTCCCGGCACGCCCGACGACGCCGAGGCCGACGCGCTGACCTGCACCGAATGCGGCCGGGTCTACCCGGTGCGCGACGGCATCCCGGTGCTGCTGCTCGACGAGGCGACGCTGCCCGGCTCGGCCGGGCCCGACGCTGACCACGGCGACAGTGCTTGACCATGCTTGACGATTCCCTGCTCGACGACTCCGCGCGGCTGGCCGACGCCGACCGCGCGGGGTTGCTGCGTGCTGCCGCGATGGCGGGCGCGCAGGTGCGGGCCACCGCCGAGGCGGCGGCCGAACTGGAGCTGAGCGAACGGCTGGACGTCGGGCGGCCGCGTTCGCTGGTGCTCATCGACCGGCCCGGGGTGAGCCGCACGCTCACCCGGCTGCTGGCCGCGCTGCTCACGCCGTCGTGCCCGGTGCCGGTCGTGGTGGCCGAATCGGTTCCGGCCTGGATCGGCGCGCTGGACGTGGTGTTCGCGCACACCGACGACGCGGGCGACCGCGAGCTGGCCGCTTCGCTGGAGCGTGCCGCCCGGTTCGGCGCGTCGGTGGTGCTGTCCGGGCCCGCCGAGGGACCGGTCGCGGCGTCGGTGGCGGGCAAGGGCGTGCTGCTCGCGCCGCGCGTGCCGGTGCCGCCGGAGCTGGCGTTCCCGCGCGGGCTCGCCGCCGGGCTGCTCACCGCGAACGCGCTCGGCCTGCTGGTCGCGGACGTGCAGGCGCTCGCCGACCAGCTCGACCTCGAAGCGGAGAAGGACTACCTGGCTCGCGAGTCGTTCGCCAATCCGGCGAAAGCGCTCGCGCTGCGGGTCGCGGACCGGGTGCCGCTGCTGTGGGGGCTCGACCCGGTCGCGGTGGCGGTCGGCGAGCACGCGGCGCACGCGTTCGCCGCGCACGCCGCGCTGGTGTGCGACGTGGAGGACTACCGGCAGGCGCTGGCCCGGCCGGCTTTGCGCCGCGTCGCACAATCGGGCGGCGCGGAGCGAGACATTTTCGCCGATCCGGACGACTCTCCTGGTGGAGTCGCGACGCGGGTGCTGCTGCTGTCGGTGCGGACCGGTCCGGCCACCGAGGCGGCCCGGTACCAAGCCGAGGAGTTCCTGCCGGGTGCGGACCTGATCGCGCCCGCCGAGGAGATCGAGGCCGACGAGATCGTCCGCGCCGCGGTGCTGGCGCTGCGGTTCGAGCTGGCCGCGGTGTACCTGGGGCTGGCGGCGGGCAGCATCGGCGGGGCCGGGAGATACGAACCGGCCTCCGCCTGAGGGAGCAGGGGGGAACGCGGGCAGGCGGTTCCGCCGCCGCGTGCGTCGGCCCAGTGCCGACGGGAAGGATTGGGAGTTGACAGTGGAGCTGTTGCGCAACGCCGTACGGCCCTACGCCTGGGGATCGCGAACGGCCATCCCGCAGCTGCAGGGACGTCCGGTGCCGGCGCCGCACCCCGAGGCAGAGCTGTGGATGGGAGCGCACCCAGGGGACCCGTCGCACGTGCTCGGCCCGGACGGCGCCGAACTGAGCCTGCTCGAACTCGTCGACGCCGATCCGGTCGGCCAGCTCGGCGAGGACTGCGCGCGGCGCTGGGGCAACCGGCTGCCGTTCCTGCTGAAGATCCTCGCCGCAGAAGAACCGCTGTCGATGCAGGCGCACCCGTCGGCGGCGCAGGCCGCGGAGGGACACGCCCGCGAGGAGAAGCTGGGCATCCCGCGCGACGCCGCGAACCGGAACTACCCCGACCCGACGGCGAAGCCGGAGCTGGTCTGCGCGCTGACGGAGTTCCACGCGCTCGCCGGGTTCCGCGACCCGAACCGCACGGTCAAGCTGCTGAAGGCGATCGAGACGCCGGGGCTGGGCAAGTACACCGGCCTGCTGGAAGCCCAACCGGATCCGGCCGGTCTGCGTGCGCTGTTCACCACCTGGATCACGCTGCCGCAGTCCGCGCTGGACGAATTGCTGCCGGAGGTGCTCGACGCGTGTGTCCGGCACGTCCAGGACCACGGCGAGTTCGCGACGGAATGCCGCACGATCCTGGAACTGGGCGAGACCCATCCGCGCGACGCAGGCGTGCTGGCCGCGCTGCTGCTCAACCGCCTGACCCTGCGCGCCGGTGAAGCGATCTACCTGCCCGCCGGGAACCTGCACCTGTACCTGCACGGCACCGCGGTGGAGATCCTGGCGAACTCGGACAACATCCTGCGCTGCGGCCTCACCCCGAAGCACGTGGACGTGCCGGAGCTGTTGCGCGTGGTCGACTTCGCGTGCGGAGAAATGCCGGTGCAGCACGGAGAATGCGCCGGCCAGCGGATGGCGGTGTACCACACGGACGCCCCGGAATTCGAACTGTCCCGAATGGAATGGGCGGCCGGCGACGACGCCGAGATCGAGGTCGATTCGGCCGGTCCGCAGATCCTGTTGTGCACCGAAGGGGATCTTCTGGTGCTCGCCTCGGACGGGGAGCAGGTGGAATTGCGCCGGGGGCAGTCGGTGTGGCTGCCCGCCGCGGATCCCGCGGTGCGGGTGCGGCCGTTGGGCGGGGAGCGGTCGCAGCTGTTCCGGGCTACCGCCGGGGCTTGCGAGCTGTGATCTGACCAGCTGATTGTCAGGCCCGGCGCTTCCCTCCATCGAGGCTCCTCTAGGCTCCCACCGGGCAATTCGGGCGCGGAGCAGGGAGCGGGAAGTGTCAGCTGGCGGGGGAACCAAGGCGATCATCGCGGCGCTCGCCGCCAACGCCGGGATCGCGGTGGCCAAGTTCGTCGGCTTCCTGGTCACCGGGTCGTCGTCGATGCTGGCGGAGGCGGTGCACTCGCTGGCCGACACGTCGAACCAGGGGTTGCTGCTGCTCGGGCAGAAGACCTCGAAGCGGCGCGCCACCAAGGAGCATCCGTTCGGCTACGGCCGGGACCGGTACTTCTACTCGTTCATCGTCGCGCTCATGCTCTTCACCCTCGGCGCGGCGTTCGCGCTCTACGAGGGCATCCACAAGATCATCGAGCCGCAGCCGCTGGAGACGCCGGTCGTCGCGGTGGTCATTCTGGTCGTCGCGATCTGTCTCGAGGGCTACAGCTTCCTCACCGCGATGGGCGAATCGCGCAAGATCAAGGGCAACGCGAGCTGGTGGCGGTTCATCCGCCAGGCCAAGGAGCCCGAGCTGCCGGTGGTGCTGCTGGAGGACTCCGGCGCGCTGCTCGGCCTCGTGTTCGCGCTGCTCGGCGTCGGGCTTTCGGTGCTGACCGGAAACCCGGTGTTCGACGGCATCGGCACCGTCTTCATCGGGGTGCTGCTCGGCGTCATCGCGATCATCCTGATCGTCGAGATGAAGAGCCTGCTGATCGGCGAAGGTGCGACCGAAACCGATCTCGCGACCATTGTGGACGAGCTGGCCGCGGGCAAGGTCGAGCGCGTCATCCACATCCGCACCCAGTACCTCGGCCCGGACGAGCTGCTCGTCGCGGCGAAGCTCGCGCTCGTGCCCGGTCTCGACACCGCCGCGATCGCCGGTGCGATCGACGACGCCGAGGCCCGCGTGCGCGCGAAAGTCCCCGTCGCGACGCTGATTTACCTGGAGCCCGACCTCGACCGCGAGACGCGCTGACTGTCCGGACAGCTGGCGCCCAACTGACAGGCTAGGGTGGCGCCCGGTCCCCACGAAGGTCACCGCAGGAGGTCAACGTTGCCCGGCACTGGGTTGTGGCGCACTAAGTCAATCGAGCAGTCCATTTCGGACACCGATGAACCGGAGACGAAACTCCGCAGGAACCTGAGCGCTTGGGACCTCACGGTCTTCGGCGTCGCGGTGGTCATCGGCGCCGGCATCTTCACGCTCACCGCGCGCACCGCAGGGGACTTCGCCGGTCCTTCGGTGTCCGTCGCGTTCGTGATCGCGGCGATCGCCTGTGCGCTCGCCGCGTTGTGCTACGCCGAATTCGCTTCCACCGTCCCGGTCGCGGGCAGCGCGTACACGTTCTCCTACGCCACTTTCGGCGAGTTCATGGCGTGGATCATCGGCTGGGACCTGATCCTTGAGCTGGCCGTCGGCGCCGCCGCGGTCGCCAAGGGCTGGTCGTCTTATCTGCAGACGGTGCTGGAGTACATCTTCGGCAAGGGAACCAAGACGTCGATCGATCTCGGCGGCGGTTTCGGCATCGACTGGGGCGCGTTCATCGTCGTGGCCGCGCTGGTGACGCTGCTGGTGCTCGGCACGAAGCTGTCGTCGCGGTTCTCGATGGTGATCACCGGCATCAAGGTCGCCGTCGTGCTGTTCGTGGTCATCCTCGGCTTCTTCTACATCAAGTCGAGCAACTACACGCCCTTCGTTCCCGAGGGCAAGCCCGCCGGATCCGGGTCGAGCGGCGTCGACCAGTCGCTGTTCTCGCTCCTCGCCGGCGGCGGCAGCAGTTCCTTCGGCATCTTCGGCCTGCTGGCCGGCGCGTCGATCGTGTTCTTCGCGTTCATCGGATTCGACATCGTCGCGACCACCGCGGAGGAGACCCGCAACCCGCAGAAGGCCGTGCCGCGCGGCATTTTCGGCTCGCTGGCGATCGTGACCGTCCTGTACGTCGCGGTGTCGCTCGTGGTCGTCGGCATGGTGCCTTACACCGACCTGTCGACCTCGGCGGGCGACGGCAGCCACAAGACGCTCGCCACCGCGTTTTCCGCGAACGGCGTCGACTGGGCCGCGAACGTCATCTCCGTCGGGGCGCTGGCCGGGCTGACCACCGTCGTCATGGTCCTGATGCTCGGCCAGGTGCGGATCATCTTCGCGATGTCCCGCGACGGCCTCATGCCGCGTTCGCTGGCCAAGACGAGCGACCGCGGTACGCCGAAGCGCGCGACGCTCGTGGTCGGCGCACTGGTCGCGGCGGGCGCGACGTTCTTCCCGGCCGACAAGCTCGAGGAAATGGTCAACGTCGGCACGCTGTTCGCGTTCATCCTCGTGTCCGCGGGCGTGCTGGTGCTGCGCAAGACCCGCCCGGACCTGACGCGCGCGTTCCGCGTGCCGGGCGTGTGGGTCATCGCGCCGCTGGCGATCCTGGCGTGCCTGTGGCTGATGCTGAACCTGACCGTGCTGACCTGGCTGCGGTTCGTCGCCTGGATGGTGATCGGCGTGGTCATCTACTTCGCCTACAGCCGGCGGCATTCGCTGCTCGGGAAGCGGCAGTCGGGCGTTGAGCAGGGCGGGGCGGTTTCCGAACCCGCGCCGCCGGTCGCCGACTGACCCGCGCATCGTCGTTCCCGCGGCCCGCCGTCCACCTTGGACGGCGGGCCGTTTTCGTGCGGTCGGGGAACCGGTGGTCACGGATGCGCAACTCGCGGATCTCGGTTCGGGCGGCGACCCGGTCCCTACGGGAAAGGACTCGTGGCGGTGCGATACCCTCCGCGTCGTCTTCCCTCTGACGGGTTAATCACTCTCGGGTAATTCGCACGAACAGTGGTCGGGGTTCCTACGGAGGGTCGCAGTTCTCCGCGTGTGTTATCCCCCGTTCGGATTTTTCCCTGAGGAGTAACTCCATGCCCATCAGCACCAGATTGCGCGCCGGTTTCACGGTCGCCGCGGTGGCCGGACTCGCCCTGCTCGGCACCGCGACCTCGGCGCTCGCCTGCACCACCGACGACGACCGGGCGAAGCCGGTCGAGGGCAACGCGACCACCTGCGTCGAGGCGAAGGTGTCCGGCGACCTGCTCGGCGCGGGCGACCTCACCGTCACCGGCGGCACGCAGAAGGACAAATACCTGAACGTCACCGCGGTGGGCGAGGGCGTCACGGTCACCGCGATCGTGGTCAAGGGCGGGCCTGGCTACAACGTGTACGTGCCGGGCAAGCGCGGCATGTCGGCCACGCCGCCGTGGGAGAAGCTGCGCTCGCCGTTCAACCGCGGCGAGCAGCTGCCGACGATCAGCCACTGGTTCGCCTGCGGCACCAAGACCGCGCCGACCAAGCCGCCGGTTTCGGAGACGCCGACCACGACTCCGTCGCAGCCGACCTCGGAGGCGCCGACCACTTCGCCTGGTGCCTCGGCTACCTCCTCGGCTCCGGCTGGTGCGACGTCTGCGCCTGCCACGACCAGTGCTCCGGCTGTTGTTCCGGCCGGGAACGAGAACGGGACCGGGGGCGGTCTGGCCAACACCGGGTTCGACAACGCTTGGCTGTTCTGGGTTGGCGGGGTGTTGATCGTTGGCGGTGGCGCGTTGCTGGTGCTGCTGAAGGTGCGGCGTCGCGGGACTAACTGATCTCGCTCGGGGGCGGCTCGTCGCCCTGGCGGGCGACATTGCGCTTGGGGTTGGCCCCGCACCCCGAAGCTTGATTGTGCTGACGGTCGGTGGGTGCTTGTCAAGGCGGGAAAGATGCCTTGACAAGCACCCACCGACCGCAGGGAGGCTTCGTATCGGGGTGCGGGGGCGGTGTGGGTGCTTGGGTCCGCTGGGTGCGCTGGTGCCGGTTTTAGGGCTGAGGGAATCTGAGTTCCTGAGGGTGGCGCTTACTGCCCTGCCGGCGGAGCTAGCGGGGGCGGGGCAGGTCGCCGAACAGGGAGCCTTGTTCGCCTAGGGTTCTGGCGCGGCCGTTGGGGCGGCCTAGGCCTGCGGCCATCGCTACGGCGTTGTCCCACTCCGGGTCGGCCAGGTATTCAGTGTGTTTGAGGACTCCGGGGGCCCAGCGGCTGCGGCCGTCGGGGGCGCGCAGGGGATCGGGGACCCAGTGGTCGCCGCCGAGGATGAGAACTCCTGCGTCGTCCGGGGTGGTTTCCAGGGCTCCCCATTTGCCTTCGGGGAGGTAGCCCTCGCCCAGCAGGTGGCCGTTGCTCGTTTGGTGGCGCCAGGTGGTCACGCCGCCGCCGAAGATGTCGGTGCCTCGGCACAGTGCGCGCCAGCGGCCGTCCAATGCGGAGAACAAGTCGGCCAGCGAGTCCTGCGGCAGGACTGCGGGGAACGCGCGCTGGTAGCCCCACTGCAAGGGGGAGCCTGCGGTGAGAAGGCCGACTCGGTCGCGTTCGTCCTGGGGGAGTTCGGCGTTGAGTTGAGCCGCGGTGAGCACGGTGAGGATGCTGCCGAGGTTCAGGCCGGACAGCACGACTCGGGTGCCGGGTTCGGCTAAGTGTTCCTTCACTCGTGCTGCCAGTTCGGGGACGACCTTGAGCGCGTAGCAAGGGGGTACGCCGGGGTGGGCGGCGCGCGGCCAGAAAGAGACCAGGTCCGCGAGTGCGCCCAGGTGGCGGCTTCGTTGGGGGGAGCGGGCGGCGGAGTAGACCACTCGCAGCAGACCTGCGGCCAGCGCGCCCAGCGCGAATACGCCGATCGCCGAGACCGTGGTGAACCAGCCTGGTTGCAGGTTGAAGCCGAACCGCACGACTAACAGGGCGATCGCGCCGACGCAGAGGCCGAGGGCGACGATCACGGCCAGGTGGTGCAGGTGGCGGCGTTCCCAAGCCGAGCGTGCCCAGGCTCGGGCGGCGTCCTGTTCCTGTTGTTCGTCGTGTTCCATCAGTTCGACGATGGGCGGGACGCCGCGTCGGCGGCGGCGCAGGGGGACGGCGATGGCGTATCCGGCGATGGCGAGCAAGGCCATCAGGCCCAGTCCGCCGCCCCACAGAACGGTGACCAGGTCGTACGTCGTCGGCAGGGCCAGCTTCTCGGTGCGGAGCAGTTTTCGGACGGCGATCGCCAGTCCGGCGCCGAAACCGCCGCCGAGAAGGCCCGCGAGCGCGAGTACCGGGGCCGCTGCCCAGCCGCCGAGCCACGGGCGGAGCCGGCGCGGGCGGTCGCGCCAGGCTGGGCGGGCCAGCAGTGCCGACGGTATCAGCGCGAGCGCGAAGAGCAGGGTGACTACGAGCAGAGAGCCGCCGAGTCCTTCGACGGTGTTGTCGACACCGGGCAACCGGTTGTCGACTGGCGCGGCCAGCACGGTGGCGTAGATGACCAGCAGGGTCGCGAAGGTGATCAAGCTCCGGCGCGCGATGACTCCGGTGTCGCTGCCGATCGCGCCTCCGAGCAAAACCGCGAGGACCAGGGCGAGGGTGCAAATCCACGCGATCAATTGCGGGATTTTCGTGGGCACGTGGAATGGTCCGCCCAGCAAAAGCAGGGCGATGCAGGCGAGTGCGGCGACGGCGTGCGTCGCGGACATTCCGGGCGCTTCCGGATCGGCGCGCAACCGCATCGGGACGCCTTTGCGGCCGGGATGCTCGGGCTGGCGGACGCGCCAGTTCGTCGACGAGATCCGGTGCAGGGCGTAGACCAGCGCGAGAAGCACGGCGACGCCGGCGCCGATCCGCAGCGGTCCCTTGCGCAGTTCCGGGGTCACCCAGGTGAGACAGGCGCGTCCGGGAGCGAGGCATTGCGTCGCCACGAGGTCCAGCACCGCCGCCGCGACCTGGCTGACCAGCAGCATGGTGAGCAGCACCGAGGCGATCCGCAGCAGGCCGCGGCACAGGCCGCCGAGCCAGCGGCCGCGGTGGACCGGCGGCAGCATCCAGAACGCGACGTTGGCCAGCGAGAACGGGAACAGCAGCGCCCAGGCGGCCTTCGCGACGCCGCCGGACGTCATGCCGCTCCACAGGTAGCCTTCGACGGTGCGCGGGATCGACCGGCCGAGCGCGGGCACCACCGGACCGGGAGCCGGGCGCCGCAGCCGGTCGGCCGGGCGCACCACGCGGCCGAGTTCGTCGCCGGCGACGTCGACGGTCTGGACCGTGTCGAGGAGCGTCTCGCCGCTCGTGCCCACGAGTCCGGACACCCTCATTTCGACGATGCGGGTGTCAGGGCCGGGGAGCGGGGCGGGCACGGTGATTCTCTCCTCATCCGTTCGAGTCAGGGTCGAGCCGACAACGGTACTGTTCAGGTGCCATCAAACCTTGGAGGAACCGCACTATGACCCCCGAAAGCGTTGTCAAGCGGCACGACACCCGGGGCGGCATCGAATTCGCCGTCGCCGATCTCGAGGCCGCCGAGTTCGGCCGGAAGGAGATCCGGCTCGCCGAGCACGAGATGCCCGGCCTGATGGCGCTGCGTCGCGAATACGCTGAGGTTTACCCGTTGCGCGGGGCGCGAATCGCCGGGTCGCTGCACATGACCGTGCAGACCGCGGTGCTGATCGAGACGCTGGTGGCGCTCGGCGCGGAGGTGCGCTGGGCTTCGTGCAACATTTTCTCCACCCAGGACCACGCCGCGGCCGCGGTCGTCGTCGGACCGCACGGCACGCCCGAGGAGCCCAAGGGCGTCCCGGTGTTCGCGTGGAAGGGCGAAACGCTCGAGGAATACTGGTGGTGCACTGAGCGGATGCTCACGTGGGAGGGCGAAGGCCCGAACATGATCCTCGACGACGGCGGCGACGCCACCATGCTGGTGCACAAGGGCACCGAGTACGAGAAGGCGGGCGTGGTTCCGCCCGCCGACGACGAGGACCCCGAAGAGTGGAAGGTCTTCCTGGAGCTGCTGCGCGCGTCGGTCGCGGCGGACAAGGGCAAGTGGACCGCCATCGGGCAGAGCGTCAAGGGCGTCACCGAGGAGACCACCACCGGCGTGCTGCGGCTGTACCAGCTCGCGGCCGCGGGCGAGCTGCTGTTCCCGGCGATCAACGTCAACGACTCGGTGACGAAGTCGAAGTTCGACAACCGCTACGGCATCCGCCACTCGCTCATCGACGGCATCAACCGCGGCACCGACGTCCTGATCGGCGGCAAGGTCGCGGTGGTCTGCGGCTACGGCGACGTCGGCAAGGGCGCGGCGGAATCGCTGCGCGGCCAGGGCGCCCGGGTGATCATCACCGAGATCGACCCGATCTGCGCACTGCAGGCGATGATGGACGGCTACGAGGTCAAGCGCCTGGAGACGGTGCTGGACGAGGGCGACATCTACGTGACCACCACCGGCAACAAGAACGTGGTGATGGTCGAGCACATGGCGCGGATGAAGCACCAGGCGATTGTCGGCAACATCGGCCACTTCGACAACGAGCTCGACATGGCCGGCCTCGCCCGCTACCCCGGCGTGCGGCGCGTGAACATCAAGCCGCAGGTCGACGAGTGGGTCTTCCCGGACGGCAAGAGCATCCTGGTGCTGTCCGAGGGACGGCTGCTGAACCTCGGCAACGCGACCGGGCACCCGAGCTTCGTGATGTCGAACAGCTTCGCGAACCAGGTCATCGCGCAGGTCGAACTCTTCACGAAGACCGAGGAGTACGACAAGGAGGTCTACCGGCTTCCGAAGAAACTGGACGAGAAGGTCGCGCGGATTCACCTTGAGGCGCTGGGCGGCGAGCTGACGAAGCTGTCGAAGGAACAGGCGGAATACATCGACGTCGACGTCGAGGGCCCGTTCAAGTCGGAGCACTACCGTTACTGATCGCTGACGCTGAAGCCGCCCCGGAATTCGTTTCGGGGCGGCTTTGTCTGCAACGGAATAGTTTGAGCGCTTTGTTGCGGAGGGCGCGAGCGACTCTCGTCGGGTGGGCCACTGCGGTCAATGAGGCACTCGACTGGACCAGGGGCGAGTGGTGACCGGCAAATGTCGCTGAACTCCTGAATAGCTAACGTGGATACCGCATCGTCAGCACCGCCGTCGCCGGTCCGCCGATTCCGCGATAAACATGGTTCGTTTCTGCGATAAACGTATGCGTCCCCGCCGCGGAAACCGTCACCGGCGCGTCAGCCGGGCCCACCTCCGCCGTTCCGGTGAGCACGGTCAGCACCTCTCGCACCCCGGGGCTGTGCGGATGCGACACCTGAACCCGCTCGTGGATCGTCAGCCGGTACACCTCGGTCACGCCGTCGGGGTCCTCCCATCGGCCGAGGAGGGTCGCCGCGACGCTGTCGCCGTGTGCCTCGGCTACGCCGTCGTCGCCGAAGAGCAAGTCGCTCAACGGGATCGAGAGCGCGGTGGCGATGGCGAACAGTGTGTCCAGGGTCGGGTTGCGGCGTCCGTTTTCCAGCTCTGACAGCGTTCCCTTGCCGAGTCCGCTGTCGGCGGCGAGCGTGGTCAGGCCGACGCCCGCGCGGGTGCGCAGCGTCCGGATGCGGGTACCGACCGCCGCGGCGAGGGCGCGGCCGTCCGGGGCGGGTGACGTCGACATTGGGCCTAGTCTAGTGTTCTATTTACAGAACAGCTGGAGGTGTGCAGATGTCGGCAGTGCAAAACGTGCAGGACGCGCTCGACGCGGCGGGCGTCGAAGGCCGGGCGCGAACTCTCCCGCAGTCCACCCGGACGGCGGCGGAGGCGGCGGACGCGCTGGGCTGTCCGGTCGGCGCGATCGCGAACAGCCTGGTCTTCATGGCCGACGACGCCCCGTTGCTGGTCTTGACCAGCGGCGCGCACCGCGTGGACGTCGAAGCGCTCGCCGCGCGGCTCCACCGCGGCCGGATCCGCCGGGCCAAGCCGGACGAGGTGCGCGCGGCCACGGGGCAGGTGATCGGCGGGGTGTCGCCGGTCGGGCATCCGGCTCCGCTGGAGACCGTGGTCGACGAGGCATTGCGGCAGTACAGCGAGGTGTGGGCGGCGGCCGGTACGCCGAACGCCGTCTTTCCGACGACGTTCGACGAACTGGTGCGGATCACCAAGGGCACGCCGCAGCGGGTGGACGGGTAAACGGCTCTTCACGGTTCAGGGTGTTGAACTCGCCAATCTTGAGAGGCTTCTGGCGCGGCCGGATGGCTCGTGCGGAGTCGTTCGCCCCGGTCGTGTCTGGACTGCTCATGCGGCCTCGGCCGGAAGGGCGGGGCCGAGGAGGAGCCCGCCGTCGACGACGTACTCCGACCCCGTGACGAACGACGCGTCCGATGACGTGAGGAACAGGAGAAGCCGGGTGACGTCGGCAGGCTCCCCGAGCCGGGGCACGGCGAACGGCTCGGGCGAGTAGAAGTCGGCGATCGCCGCGGTGGCGCCTGCCGCTGGTTCGTGGATGAAGGGGGTCGAGATCACGCCGGGGTGGATGGTGTTCACGCGGATGCGGTCGCGGCCGAGTTCGAGTGCTGCCGTTCGGGTGAGGCCCCGCACGGCCCACTTGCTGGCGACGTACGGCGCGTAGTGCGCCGTGCCGCCGAGGCCCATGATCGAGGCGACATTGACGATGGCTCCTCCCGCTGCGCGGCGCAAAGCGGGGGTCGCGATCTTGATCCCGAGGAAGATCCCGGTGAGATTGACGTCGAGGATGCGCGCCCACGTCGCTTGGTCCGTGTTCTCGATTGTGGCCGGCGGATTCTGCACGCCCGCGTTGTTGACGAGCACGTTCAAGGCGCCGAAGGCGCTTTCGGCGGCTAGCACGGCGGCAGACCACGAACTCTCGTCGGTTACGTCAAGGCGGGTGAAGAGGGCGCGGGGTCCGAGTTCGTCGGCGAGAGCGGTGCCGCGTTGTGTGTCGATGCCGCCGATCACCACGTTCGCTCCCTCCGCGTGAAAGGCGCGTACGTGGCTCGAGCCTTGGCCGCCGGCTCCACCGGTCACGAGCACGGTCTGGTTGTCGAAGCGGGACATCGGATGGTCCTTCGGCGCAGGGGTGGTGAGTCGGTCGACTCACCACTCTGAAGCTAGGCCGCCCGCAGTGGTGAGTCAAGCCACTCGCCTCGTATGCTCGGCCCATGAACAAGGTCGTGCCGACGTATCACCAGCGCGTCGCCGAGGAAAAGCGCGCGCTGATCGTGGCGGCCGCGACCGCGCTGTTTCTCGAACTGGGCTACGACCGGACGTCGCTGGCGAAGATCGCGGAGTGCTCGGGCGTTTCGCGGGCCACCTTGTTCAAGCAGTTTCCGAGCAAAGCCGCGCTGTTCGACGCCATCGTGACCGAGTCATGGTCGACCGCTGACGAGGAGGATCCGCCGCCCGCGGGCAACGTCGTCGACGGGCTCAGCGTCATCGGCCGCCGGTACGCCCAGTTGCTGGGCCGGGCCCAGATGACCGACCTGTTCCGGATCGTCATCGCGGAGCTGCCGCGATTCCCTGAGCTGGCCCATGCGCAGTTTTCGCGCGGCAAGATGCCCTGCTTCGAGTCCGTGCGCAGCTATCTGCTGGCTGAGCACGAGGCGGGAACGGTGCGGATCGAGGACGCGGACCTCGCCGCCACCCAGTTCCTGGGCATGATCTCCAACTACGTCTTCTGGCCGGCACTTCTGGTGCCGGACTGGGAAGTGAGCGCCGAACGCGTCGCTCAGGTAGTCGACGAGGCCGTCCGCACCACCGCCGCCCGGTACGCGGTGAATGGACCGGGCGCGTCCGCCGGCGATTGAGTCAGTTCCATTCCACCGCGATGCCGGCCAGCCCTGGTCCGGTGTCGCGGAAATACCCGCTCGTCACTCCGCCGGTGTCGCACGGCAATTCCTCCGCCTCGACCGGCAGGGCGTCGTCGCGGGCGCGAACCTCGCGGGTGATCCGGGCGGGCATCGCGGTCGGCGCGAACTGCAGTTGCAGCAGATAGCTCGCGCATTGGTCGCGCAGCATCCGGTAGTACCCGGGGAACGTCACGGCGGAATTGTCGTGGATTTCGAAGCAGAAAACGTGGATCTCGCCCTCGGCGAGCTTCCGGTCGAAAAGCAGCTCCGTCGCCATCGTCTCGCGCGCCGGATGCCTGCGGATCCGCCCGACGCGGCAGCCTTCCGCGGTGATCAGTTCGACGTCGTCGATCCGGCAGCCGGGGTCGCCGTTGTAGACCGCGACGTACCGGTCCGGTCCGTGCCGCCGCGCGCGGGTGACCAGCCGGGTCCGGAATTTCACCTGATGTTTTTGTTCGTCGATGGTGATCTGGTCGTGCACCGACAGCATTTCCAGGTCGGAGTTCGACTGCCGGGACGTCGGCGGCGCGCCGAGGTCGCTCATCAGCTGTTCGACGATCGCGCCCATCTCGCCCGAGCGCAGGTCGTGGAACGACGCCGCGGCCTGGTGCCCGCGCGGACGGGCCGTGCGCGGGCCGATCAGCACCACGAGCGAGTCCGCGGGCAGTTGCAGCACTGACTCCAGCGCGCGGACCGCGGGCAGCGCCTTCGGCACCTCCGGCTGGCGCAGTCCGCGCTGCCAGTAGCTCAGCGTCGACTGTCCGATGTGGACGCCGCGGAGCGCGAGATGCGCCCGCAGCCGGGCGAGCGACAGGCCGCGATGCGCGATCGCGAGCCGCAGCGCCTGATGGAATTCTCCGGATCGCAGTGCTTCGCCGAGCTCGGGCGGCAGTTCACTCGCGCCGCGCCGGCCAGGTTCCATGATCAGTGGGCCATCCCCGTCTCGTGCCACCGCTGTCCCTTCAACGCCGCCCGTGCGCTGGGCGTGAATGCCGCGGAACGTTCACGTTAGCAGCGCGCGGTCACGGGTCCGGCCCCCGTTTGGTGTGCTTGGCCACGGAAGGGTAACCGTTCCGTGTTCCACCGCCGACCCGGAACACCCTCGTTGCCGGACGGGCATCTTGCTCGGAGTGATCGACCAGTTCACCGTTGTGACCACCACTGGCCACGTCTAGGCGGGAGGTGCGTCGTGGGTACAGGGAAACCGAATCACGTGGAGAGCACTGCCGGGCGGGTCCGGCGGTCCTCGACCACTTGCCGAAGGCACGTCGGACGCTTGCTGCTCCTCACGGCGTTCACGGGCCTGGCGTTGCCGGTGTCGGCTCCGGGCGCGGGCGCGGCGCAGCCCGCTGACACCGGCAACGCCCACCTTACGGCGGCACCTCGCAGCGAGGTGGTGCCGAGGGACGGCGGCCAGAGCACGCCCGCGCAGCCGCACGGCGACGACTGGATTCCGCTGCTCTGCCTCGCCGGGCTGCTGGTCGCGGTGCCGGTGGGCTACTTCGGCTACGTCCGAGCGCGCCGCGAGACGGCCTGAGCGCGCCACCAAGTATCTTCGACGGCGTGGGGCGACTGGTCGTAATCGAAGGTCTGGACGGCGCGGGCAAGCGGACGCTGTCCGAGGGGCTGACTGCTGCGCTGGAAGACGCCGGCGCGAGCGTCGGCAGTCTCGCCTTCCCGCGTTACGGCCGCAGCGTGCACGCCGATCTGGTGCGGGAAGCGCTGCATCGCGGGCACGGCGATCTCGCCGACTCGGTGTACGGGATGGCACTGCTCTACGCCCTCGACCGCAGCGGTGCGGCCGACGAGATCCGCGCGCTGCTCGCGGCCAACGACGTGGTCCTGCTGGATCGTTACGTCGCTTCGAACGCCGCGTACGCCGCCGCGCGCCTGCGCGAGCACGCGGACGGCGCTGTGGTGCAGTGGGTTTGGGACCTCGAGGTGACGCGGTTCGGCTTGCCGCGGCCGGACGCGCATCTGTTGCTGCGGGTGAGCCCGGAGGTCGCTGCCGAGCGGGCAGTGCGCCGCGCGGAATCGGACGCGGCGCGGGCGCGGGACGCCTTCGAGTCGGACGATTCGCTGCAGCAGCGTTGTGCCGAGGTGTACGACGAACTGGCCGCGGCTTCGTGGCTCGCGCCGTGGCATGTGCTGGACGGCGTGGCTGGCGTTGATTTGCCGACGTTGGCGAAATCCCTGCTCGCTTAGCCCAGGGCCGCGGTCGCGGTGCGCAATTCGCTGAGTGCGTCGACCGCGAGCGCGCCGAATTCCCGCCGGTTGCCTGCTTCGACCCAGTGGTGGAAAGCCGTCCCGAACGCGAGGCAGCCCAATTCCGCCGCGACGCGTGCGGTCGGCTCGCTGACTCCGCGCGCGGCGAGTGCGTCGTGCATGGCCTGGACCATCTTGGTGCGCTTCAGCAATTCGCGTTCGAGCAGTTCGCTGTTCGCCGCCACGACCGGCTGTCGCGCCCGGGCCTGAGCCAGCCGCTCGCCGGTGAAAATCCCCGCCACGGCATCCAATGCCCTGCCGATCGCTTCGAGCGGCGTCGCGCCCGCTGGCGCCCCGGCAATGCCCTCGGAGAACAGCCGGGTCAGTTCCTCCTGCCCGCCGAACAGCACTTCGCGCTTGTCGGCGAAATAGCGGAAGAAGGTCCGTTTCGTGAGCCCGGCGCGTTCGGCGATTTCGGCGACCGTGGTCAGGTCGTAGCCGCGTTCGGTGAACAGGTCGAGCGCGGCCTTCTCCAGGCGTTGGCGTGCGTTCGGTTCCCAGCGGCCCATGCCGTCCAGTCTAGGTGATGACACCGGATGACATCAGGCGTACGGTGATGGCACTAGGTGTCATCAACTGTGGAAGGACAGCCCATGCGGGTTTTCGTCACCGGGGCCAGCGGCCACGTCGGCTCGGCCCTCGTTCCCGAACTGCTCTCCGCCGGACACGAGGTGGTCGGGCTCGCCCGGTCGGACGCCTCCGCCGCGGCGCTCGCCGAACGCGGCGCACGGGTACGGCGCGGCGACCTCGACGATCTCGACGGCCTGCGCGCGGCGGCCGCCGAGGCGGACGGAGTCGTGCACTTGGCGTTCAAGCACGACCTGATGGCCAGCGGCGAGTTCGCCAGCGCGGTCGACGCGGACCTCTCCGCGCTCGAAGCGCTCGGCGAAGCCCTCGCCGGCACCGGCAAGCCACTGGTCTCGACCTCCGGAACCCTGATGTTCGCCGGACTTGGCCGCGCCGGCACCGAGGACGACCGGCTCCCCGGCGGCCCGCGCGTGGACGCGGAGAACTATGTGCTCGGGCTCGCTGACCGCGGTGTCCGGTCGTCAGTCGTGCGGCTGCCGCCGTCCGTGCACAGTTCGCTCGACAAGCACGGCTTCGTCCCGACCATGATCCGTTTCGCCCGCGCGGCCGGTGTTTCGCCGTACGTCGGCGAGGGCGCCAACCGCTGGTCCGCCGGCCACACGCTCGACGCGGCCCGGCTCTACCGGCTGGCGCTGGAGAAGGCTCCGGCCGGGGCCATGCTGCACGCCGTCGGCGACGAAGCCGTCTCGCTTCGGCAGATCGCCGAGACGATCGGTGCGCGGCTCGGTGTCCCGGCGAAGTCCATCGCACCGGAAGAGGCCGCGGCGCACTTCGCGTTTCTGGCGCCGATGGTGCAGTCGGACGCGCCGACGTCCGCCGCACGCACGCGTGAACTCCTCGGCTGGCAGCCGGAACACCCTGGCCTGCTTGAAGACCTGGCTGAAGAGCACTACTTCGCTACGGCGTGAACCTCGCCGGGGCGAACAGCGAGATCGGGTGCCGCGTCGCGCCGTCCACCACCAGGTCGGCGAGGATTTCCCCGACCACCGGCACGAATTTGAACCCGTGCCCGGAAAACCCGCACGCCACCACTGCGCGCGGATGCTTCGGATGCGGGGCGATCACGAAGTGCTTGTCCGGGGTGTTCGTGTAAAGGCAGGTCGCCGCGCGGCGGAAGGCCGCCGGGAGCGCCGGGATCCGGGAGCCGACGACGTCCGCGACCGCGCGTACCTCGTCGTCGTGGATCCGCCGGTCGATCGTGTCGGCGGTGCACGGCGTGCCGCCGAGGTGCACGGCGACTTTGACGCCTTGTGCGGTGTGCGCGGGAAAACCTTAGAACTGGCCGCCTTCAGCGGTTTCCCAAAGGTAGACGGGATGATCGACGAACGGCCGGACGTCCGCTGGTTCGAACCAGTACTGGACCTGGCGGCGCACCTCGAAGTCGACGCCAAGGTCCGCGAGCAGCACGGGCGCCCACGCGCCGGGGCACAGCACGAGCCGCTCGGCGGTGTAGTAGCTCGAAGCGGTGCCGACGCGCACGCCGGTTTCCGTGCTGGTCCACGTGAATACCTGCTCCTCGTGGTGCAGTTCGGCGCCGTGGCGCGCGGCGAGTTGCAGGTGTGCGGCGACGCTTCCCTCGGGTGACACGAAACCGGCGCCCGGTTCCCACAGCGCCACCTCGTCCTCGGCCGGGGTGATGGTGGGGAACCGGTGCCGGATCTCGGCCGCGTCCAGGATTTCGTGCGGAATGTCGAACTTCTCCGCGGAAAGCGTGCTGCCCGCGATCGTGCGCGACTCCGGCGGCCCGCCCATCACCGCGCCGCAGCGGGTGAACAGCGACCGTCCGGAGTCGCGTTCGAGTTCGTCCCACATCTCGTGCGCGCGCAGCAGCAGCGGTACGTAATCCGGACCTTCGAGATACGCCTGCCGCGTGATCCGCGAACCGCCGTGGCTCGAACCGAGGTTGTGCACCGGCGCGAACTGGTCGATCCCGAGCACCTTCTGGCCCCGTCGCGCCAGCCGGTACGCGGCGGCGCTGCCCATGCCGCCGAGACCGATCACGATCACGTCGTAGTGCGTCATTCGCTGCTCCTCAACGGCTCCGCGGCCACTTTCGCCGAGAGCCGTTTCCCGAAGTGCTCGATTTCCACTGGCGTCCGCGGCCGGGCGTCCTCGACGGGAAGCCAGGCATAGGCCAGGTTTTTGTCGACGGTGTAGCCATGCGCGCCGCTCGTGACGTATCCCGCCGGACGGCCGTCGACGTACACCGGCTCCCGGCCCCGCAGCATCGAATGCGCGTTGTCGACGGTCAAGCACGCCAGTTTCCGCCGGACGGTCGAGGGGGAACGGTGGAGAAGCGTGTCGCGGCCGAGGAAGTAGCCCTTGTCCATCCGCACCGCGAAGCCGAGGCCCGCTTCGTACGGATCGTGCTCGGTGGTCACGTCGATGCCGCAGGTTCGGTGCCCTTCCTCCATCCGGAGGCTGCGCAGCGCGTCCTCGCCGGCCGCGACGATCCCGTACGGTCGCCCGGCCGACCAGAGCGCGTCCCACAGCGACCGGCCGAGATCCGCGCCGGTGTGCAGTTCCCAGCCGGGTTCGCCCACGTCAGACACGCGCAGCACGGTGACCGGCACGTCGCCGACGTACGTCCGCCACGCCCGGGAGTCCGATGTGGACAGTTCGGGCAGCACCTGTTCGGCGAGCGGCCCCCACAAGCCGAGGCAGCAGGTGCCGCCGGTGGTTTCGCGCAGCTGGACCGAGCCGTCGCCGGGCAGATGACGGCGCAGCCAGGCGACGTCCCGATGATGGTGCGCGGCGACGTGGAACTGCTCCACGCCGAGCCGGGCGACGGTCAGCTCGCTGCGGATCCCGCCGTCTTCGCCGAGCAGCAACGTGGTGGTGACCGACCCGGACGGCCGGTCGAGCTGGTTCGTCGTCATCGTCTGCAGGAACGGCAGCGCGCCGCGGCCGGTGATCTCCAGCCGTCGCCGCGTGGTCAGGTCGAACAGCGCCACCCGGCTTCGAGCCGCGACGGCCTCCGCGCGTCCTCCCGCGGGGTACCGCTGCGGTCGTGCCCAGCCGTCTTCCTCGCGAAACTCCGCGCCCAGCGCGACTTCGCGCTCGTAACAGGGCGTGGTCCGCAGCAGTTCCGTCACCGGTCGCTGATGGCCCGCCGCCGCCAAACTCCGCTCCCGCACGCGGCCGGGTGCGAGCTGCAGCCGGTCGAACCGGGCGAGGTCGACGGAGTGCAGGTCGAGATGCGCTTGCCCCTCGATGAGCCAGCGTGTCAGCTCTCGCGCGACCCCGGCGGACCACGCGCAGTCCACCGCTTCGGCGACCCAGAACCCGTCGAGGTCCGGATGTTCGCCCAGCAGCGGCAACCCGTCCGGCGTCCCCGGGACCAGCTGCCGGACGCCCTCCTCGACCTTCGCGTCGGCGAGCGCGGGCACCAATCCGAGCGCGGCCGTCCACGACTCCTCGAAGCCCGCCGGAGCGAACGCGGCGTCGGTTTCGACCGGGCCCAGTGCGCTGATGCCCAGCCGGTCGACGTGCTCCCGCAGCGACAGCCCGGCTCCGCGCAGGATCGGTTTGTCCGCCTCGGTGAAGTGGTCGTTGTCCCCGGCGAGCTGCGCCAACGGCGTGGTGCGTGCGTGGTCGACGGCGATCGGCACCACCGGGACGGCGAGATCGACCAGCCGGCCGAACTGCGGTCCGCGCACTCCGGCGCACGAGACGATCACATCGGCGCGGAACCGATCGGTCGCGGTCGCCACCGCGGTCACCCGGCCCGCCGTGCGCACGATCTCGACAATCTCTTGTCCGGTAAGGAATCTCGCGCCCCGCTCCTTCGCGCGGCGCGCCTGGGCGAGCGCCGCGCGGATCGGTTTGACGAGCCCGTCGCCGGGAATGTGCAGGCCGCCGAACACCTTCGCGGAGTCGAGCAGCGGGTGCAGCTGGGCGCATTCGCCCGGTTCGCGCAGATAGCCGCGCACGCCGGACGACGTCGCCCAGCCAAGCCGTTGCCGCAGCCGGGAAAGCTGCTCGGGCGTGGTCGCGAGTTCCAGGCTCCCGACCGGCTGGAAACACCAGCCGCCGTCGACGGTCAGCCCGCTGTACTTCTCCGCGGTGTACTTGGCGAACTCGGACGCCGTGCGGTCGGCGTGCGTGCGGAAGAGCAGCCCCGGTCCGGCCGAAGCGATCGCCGGTTCCGGTTCCAGGACGGTGACGTCCGTCCAGCCGCGTTCGGTCAGCTCGTCGGCGACCGCGCAGCCGAGGAGCCCGGCGCCGAGCACAACCACCCGCGGTCGCACTGCCATCGCGAGGTACCTCCTGCCTGCCGGCCGTCGCGACGGCCCGGCTCGGGACGAGACAGGCATGCCGGAACGCCCCCGCCGGGGAACGGACGCGTTGCGGATGGAGATCGATGTTCCGTCTGCTGCAACTCACAAATTGCGGGATCGCGGGCGTGCTGTCAAGAGAGCCGCCGCGGCCGCCGGGTTCACGCGGAAAAGTAGCCAAGCTGAGCGGAAAGCTCCCGGGCCGCGTCCGCCATCGGCGCGACGATCTGCCGGATCCGCTGTTTCGAGAGCCGGTAGGACGGGCCGGACGCGCTCATCGCCGCGACGACTTCGCCGCCGGGGCCGCGTACCGGCACCGCGACCGCGTGCATGCCCAGTTCCAGCTCCTCGAAGGAGGCCGCGTAACCGTCCTCGGCGACGCGGTCCAGTTCGGCCGCCAGCTCGTCCCGGTCGACCGTGGTGCGCGGCGTGTACTGCTCCAGTTCGTGCGCGAGCATCCGCTTGCGCTCGGCGTCGTCCATCGCGGCCAGCAGGACCTTGCCGCTGGACGTGGCGTGCAGCGGCGTGCGCTGCCCGGTCCAGTTCTGCGTGGTGATCGCCGCCGAACCGCGCGCCTGGCTGATGTTGATCGCGACGCCGTCGTCGGCGATCGCGATGTTGACCGTCTCGCCCAGTTCCTCGGCGAGCGTCTGGCAGGTCTGCCTGCCGAGCTTCGCCAGGTCCATCCGGCCGGTCGCGGCGCCAGCCAGCCGGACGACGCCGAATCCGATCGCGTATTTGCCGCGTTCGCCCAGCTGCTCGACCAGCCCGTGCGCCTCCAGCACGCTCAGCAGCCTGGACGCGGTGGACTTGTGCACGCCCAGCTCTCCGGCGATCTCGGTGATGCCGGTTTCGCCGTTGCGAGCCAGCAGCTCCAGGACGGTGATCGCCCGGTCGACGGACTGCACCGCGCTTCCCGTTGCGTTTCCCGAGTCCTGGTTCCGCATAGCGCAACAGTAACCGTTCGGCTGCGATCTGTTCGGCTGAGCGGGCGAATCCGGTCGCGGCCGGACGCGCGAGGCGTCCGGATGGCCCAACCGGGTCGGTGATCTTGATCTTTCCGGTGGTCAAACGCGCGGGTCGTGCGCACGGGTGCGGGCGGTAGTGCGAACATGTGGTCATGAAGGCACGTGTCTTGGTGGTCGACGACGACCCGGCGCTGGCGGAGATGCTCACCATCGTCCTGCGCGGCGAAGGGTTCGACACCGCGGTGGTCGCGGACGGTTCGCGGGCGCTGCCCGCGCTGCGGGAGCTGAAACCGGACCTGGTCCTGCTCGACCTCATGCTGCCCGGCATGAACGGCATCGACGTGTGCAAGGCGATCCGCGCCGAGTCCGGCGTGCCCATCGTCATGCTCACCGCCAAGAGCGACACCGTGGACATCGTGCTCGGGCTCGAGTCGGGTGCCGACGACTACGTGGTCAAGCCGTTCAAGCCGAAGGAACTCGTCGCTCGCGTGCGCGCTCGGATGCGCCGCACCGAGGCCGAGCCCGCCGAATCGCTCACCATCGGCGATCTGGCGATCGACGTGCCCGGACACGAGGTCACCCGCGACGGCAAGGCGATCCCGCTGACGCCGCTCGAATTCGACCTGCTCGTGGCGCTGGCCCGCAAGCCGCGCCAGGTGTTCACCCGCGAGGTGCTGCTGGAGCAGGTGTGGGGCTACCGGCACGCGGCCGACACCCGGCTGGTGAACGTGCACGTCCAGCGCCTGCGCTCGAAGGTGGAGAAGGACCCGGAGCACCCCGAGGTGGTGCTGACGGTGCGCGGAGTCGGGTACAAGGCCGGCCCGCCGTGAGCGTGCGATGACCGGTTTCGCGGGGCGGCTCCGCGCCGCCGCCCGCGCCACGGCTCGGCTGTCGGCCCGGGTCGTGGTTTTCGCACGCCGCCGCGCGGTGGCGTTCAACGAACTGTGGAAGCACTCGCTGCAGTTCCGCGTCACGATCTCGACGCTCGCGCTGTCCTCTGCCGTGGTGTTCGTGCTCGGCATGGTCCTGCAGAACCAGATCACCGAACGGCTGCTGGACACCAAGCGCCGCGCCGCGATCGAGCAGACCCAGGCCCTTGCCGACACCGCCGCGCGCGAACTGGTCGGGATCGGCGGCGAGTCCCCGGAGGCGCTGCACACGCGCCTGCAGAACGCGCTCAAGAAGATCTCGACCACGTCCTCGTCGCGCGCGGGTTCCACCGCGGGCACCTTCGAGCCGGTGCTGGCCAGCGTCGGCCGCGGCCAATCGGACACCGATCCGGTGTACGTCGGGCCGTTCCCCTCGGTGCCGGAGCGGCTGCGCCAGTTCGTCGAGGCCGACCACCTCGCGCGGCTTGAGCACACAGTCGACGAGAACGGCGTCCGGACCACGTACCTGATCGTCGGCACCCCGCTGGCGACCGCGGCCAGTCCGCTGCAGCTGTATTTGCTGTTCCCGCTCACCAGCGAGCAGACCACCGTGTCGACCGTGCAGAACACGCTGTTCGTCGCCGGGATCGTGCTGCTGCTGTTGCTCGCCGGCATCACGAACCTGGTGGTCCGGCAGGTGGTGCGGCCAGTCCGGCAAGCCGTCGCGGCCGCCGAGCAGTTCGCGGGCGGCGACCTCGACCAGCGGCTCGCCGTCGTGGGCGAGGACGACCTCGCCAAACTCGCGGTGTCCTACAACAGCATGGCGGCCAGCATCCAGAACCAGATCCGCCAGCTCGAGGAATTCGGCGGGCTCCAGCGCCGCTTCACCTCCGATGTGTCGCACGAGCTGCGCACCCCGCTGACCACCGTGCGGATGGCCGCCGACGTGCTGCACGCGTCGCGCGAGCAGTTCCCGCCCGGCCTCGCCCGCTCGACCGAACTGCTGGTCGACGAGCTGGACCGGTTCGAGGCGCTGCTCGGCGACCTGCTGGAGATCAGCAGGCTCGACGCGGGCGTCGAGGAGCTGTCCGCGGAGTACATCGACGTGCGGCCGATCGCGACGCGCGCGGTCGAACAGGTGCGGGTGCTCGCCGGGACCGCGGGCAGCGCGGTCGAACTGGTGCTGCCGGACGAGGACACCTCCGCCGAGGTGGACGCGCGGCGCATCGAACGGATCCTGCGCAATCTGCTGGCCAACGCCGTCGACCACAGCGAGGGCAAACCGGTGGTGCTGACGGTCGCGGTGAACGAGTCCGCGGTCGCGATCACCGTCCGGGACTACGGCGTCGGCCTGCGGGCGGGGGAGGCCGAGCTGGTGTTCAACCGGTTCTGGCGCGCCGACCCGTCGCGCAACCGGCGCACCGGCGGCACCGGGCTCGGCCTCGCGATCAGCCAGGAGGACGCGCGGCTGCACGGCGGCGTCCTCGACGCGTGGGGCGAACCGGGACACGGCGCGTGCTTCCGGCTCGTGGTGCCGCGCAGGCAAGGCGTGCCGATCGCGGACAGCCCGCTGGTGCTGCCGCCGCCGGACGCCGTTTCGGAGATCACGCTGTCGCCGTCGTCGGTCGCCGAACTGCACCCCGCGCCGGAGGCGATCCTCGCCGATCCGGCTCCGGACCGGGAGGAGGTCGGTCAGTGAGGCGAGTGCTCGTATTCCTCGCCTGCGCACTGGTGCTCGTGAGCTGCGCGAACGTTCCGCAGGAATCGCTGCCGGTCGTGGTGTCGGTCGAAAAAGCGCCACAGCAGGCCAACAACGCGCCGGAACCGCCCGCCAACGCCGAACCGCTCGACATCGTGCGGCTGTTCATCAAGGCCAACGCCGATCCGCGGTCGGGCAACGCGGCCTCGCGGGCGTTCCTCGACGACAAACAGCGCGGCGCGTGGCGGCCGAACCGCTCGTTCACGATCATCGACAAGACCTTCAGCACGGTCTACGACCCCACGGCCAGCACCGGCGCCACCACGACGTCCACTCCGTCGGCTAGCGCGCCGGACCCGAACGTCCGCACGGTCACCGTGCGCGGTTCGGTGCTCGGCACGCTGAGCGCGGACTCCGCGTTCATCCCCGGCAGCGGCCCCGCCGAGCAGACCTTCCAGGTGCGCAAGCAGGCCGACGGCCAATGGCGGATCTCCAGCCCGCCCCCGCCGGTGCTGCTGGTGACCGACGACGAGTTCGACGGCAACTACAACCCGGTCTCGGTGAGCTTCTACTCCGCCGACTCCGGATCCTTCGTGCCGGACCTGCGCTACGTCCCGGCGAAACCGCAGTCGGGCATGCCGGGCCGGGTGATGGACCTGATCCTCCAGGGCCCGTCCGCAGGGCTCACCGGCGCGGTGAAAAACCTGTTCGGCGACGGGGTGTCGCTCGAGAACAACGTGAAGACCAACGACGACGGCTCGCTGACCGTGCAGCTGAGCGGGCTCGCCGGCGTCGGCCCGGAGACGCGGTCGCTGATCGCCGCGCAGATCGTGCTGTCGATGCAGACTGTCACGTCCACCCGGATCCGGCTGCTCGCCGACGGCGCGCCGCTCGTGGCCGGCCACGAATACTGGCGCGGCAGCGATTTGCCCTCGTACAACGCTTCGTCGTCGCCGAACGGCCTGATGACAGTCGGCGGCCGCGTCCGCTCGCTCAGCGACGGCGCGCCGATCGCGGGCGCGGTGGGCAACGGCGCGTACCCGGTGGTGAGCGCGGCCCAGTCGATCGACGGCAAACGCCTCGCGGTGGTCGAGCAGGACGGCGACCGCGTACGGCTGCGCATCGGCGACCTCGGCCGCGACCTGCCGACGGTCGAGCTTGGCGGCGGTTCGCTGAGCCGCCCGACCTGGCGTCCGGCGCAGAGCGGGGCCGGGCCGTCGAACGAGGTGTGGACGGTCGTCGACCATTCGATCATCGCGCGGATGGTCCTTGATCCGAACGGCCACTGGCTGCGCCAGAGCGTCAACGCGAACGATCTGCTGGCCCTGGGGCAGATCGGTGTCCTGCGGCTTTCCCGCGACGGCGCTCGCGTGGCCGCGACGGTGAACGGCCAGCTGGTCGTGGCGTCGGTGGTGCGCAGCGGCGACACAGTCACCTTGCGCGAGCCGCGGGTGCTGCAGCCCGGCGTGCTGACCGACGTGCTGGACGTGGACTGGGGCTCGACGCCGGACACCTTGGTGGCCGCGACGTCCTCGCCCTCGCAGCCGGTCCAGCGGCTCTCGATCGACGGACGGCGGATGGACGCTTACAACAGCTCGAACCTCACCGCGCCGGTGCGGGCGGTCGCGTCCGCCCCGAGCCAGCCGATCGTCGTCGCGGACGCCGGAGGGCTGTGGACGGCGACCGAACTGGGCGAGGTGTGGCGGCCGCAGGCACACACGATGCAGAACGCGGATCCGTTCTATCCGGGGTGATGCTCCGGCTCCGGTGCCCGCACGGCCGAAAACTGTCGGTGGTCGGGTGCACACTCGGAGTCATGTTGCTGAGACTGCTCCTGAACCTGCTTCTGCCCACCTACTGCGCGGGCTGTGAGACCCGCGGCGCGGCCGTGTGCGCCGGATGCGCCACGACGTGGGGGTCCCCCACTGCGGTGTTTCGCGCGCCGCTGGCGGCCTTGGTTCCCGCCTATGCCCTGGCTCGCTACGCGGGTGTCGCCAAGCGGACCTTGATCGCCTGCAAGGAACGTCGCCGTCGGGATGTGGCCCCGTTTTTGGGCCGCGTGCTGGCGGCTGGGCTGATGGCGTTGCCTTCTGGCGGTCCTCGCGCGAGTCCGTGGTGTCTCGTTCCGGCGCCGAGCCGGTGGGTCGCTTCGCGGGTGCGTGGAGGTCCACACGTCCAGCGGATCGCTTCGGAAGCCGCCCGGCTGACGGGGGCGTATGTCGCGCCTGCCCTGGTGCTGAAGGGCGGACGGGACGCGGTCGGGCTGAGCCGGGCGGAACGGATGGCCAATCTGGAGGGGCGGCTGCGGTTCGCCGCGGCAGGCCGTCCGCCGCCAGGTGCCCGGGTCGTGGTGGTGGACGACGTGATCACCACAGGCGCCACGTCCGCCGCTTGCGTCACGGCGTTGAAAAACGCGGGCGTGCCGGTGGTGGCGGTACTCGCCCTGCTGGCGACAGTCTGAAAGGAGCCTGTCCCACGTCCGAAACCCGAACGCGTCCTGGCCGCCGCGAATCCGCCGCGCACCGAGTCCCGCGAGCCCGGAAACCGAAATCCGGTTGCGCGGAAACCGATCGTCCGCTCCGCGCCTGTCCACAACGGAACGATTCCAAAAACGGTCCGCCCGAAAACTTCCGCCCGCTTTCTCGCCAGGGAGGCAACTCGCGTTCGAACGACCACTACCGCCAGGTGTCACCTACACGAGTGATGTCAAGAGGGAACCTCCTGCCCTCGCCGCCCGTTGTCCGGGCATGAGGGTCAGGGCCGGAATCACCCCCGCACCGGGGCAGTCCACCGAGGTGGCGGCTGTGCCGAAGGGGCCGGTCACCCTCGGCGTCCGAGGTGCCGCTTTGTTGCGCCGTCCGCGTGAAACTTGGGCACGCGCGCTCGGCCTTCCGAGCGGCGGTTCCGGGCTGCGCACGCATGATTCACTGCGCCGCGTGACGAGTTCCCGGATCGTGACATCCCCCGGCTCGGGGGCTGTTGCGGACGGCGTGATGAAGCTAACGTGCTCCGCTATCAGCAAAACCCGCAGGCAGGGAGGTGTGCAGCCCATGTCCCTGGCGCCGGCGGCCCGCTGAGTCCGCGTTCGCGCTACCGCCACGAGACGTCGTGATCCGGTCGCGAATTCTTTATCAGCCCGCCGAACCCGTGCAGTAGCCGTTCAGTACCGGTGCCGTGAGAACACAACAGCTCGCAGTTTCCTCAGCGAGGGAGGTCGTGTATGGACATCGTCGTTAAGGGCCGCAACGTGGAGGTGCCCGAGCATTACCGGGCGCTTGTCAGCGAAAAGCTGGCCCGCCTTGAGCGCTACGACAAGAAGGTCATCCGCTACGACGTGGAGCTCTTCCACGAGCCCAACCGCAGGCAGGCCAAGAGCTGCCAGCGCGTCGAGATCACCGGGAAGGGCCGCGGTCCGGCTGTTCGCGCGGAAGCGAGCGCAGCCGACTTCTACGCAGCGCTCGACTCCGCCGTCACCAAGCTGGAAAACCGGCTCCGGCGGACACACGACCGCAGGCGCGTGCATTACGGACGCAGCCGTCCTGAATCGGTCGCCGAGGCGACGTCGATGGTCGGCGGATCCGATGCCGTCGCCGGGCCCGCCATGGGCACGGCCGTACTGGACGCACCCGACGCGACCGAACCCATGGTGAACGGTTTCGCGGCGACGAGTGCGGGCGACATTCCCCGGCAGGGGCGATGGGAAGACGAGGACCTGGGCCATCAGCCCGGCCGCGTCGTCCGCGAGAAGCAACACGCCGCGGACCCCATGACGGTGGACCAGGCTCTCTACGAGATGGAGCTGGTCGGCCACGACTTCTACCTGTTCAACGACTCCGAGGCCGGCCGGCCGAGTGTCGTCTACCGGCGAAAGGGCTTCGACTACGGCGTGATCCGGCTGGGCTGATCCAGTCCGGGACAACAGCACCGGCGGCCCGCACGCGAACGCGTGCGGGCCGTCCGCGTGCCCGGAGCACGACCCGCGGCACGACCTTCGTCGGGACCTGTGCAAACCTTCCGTGACCTTCTGCGACGACGTGCGTGCGCGGACCAGCCCGCGTTCCCTACGATGGGGGAGACGGCGGCGGCGCACACGGGCGCCAGCCGTGGCGATTTACTGCCCGGGAACGGCCTGGGCGCGATCATGATCAGCTAGTGAGGTCGACCGGATGGTGCTGAACCGCCTGCTCCGCGCGGGCGAGGGCAAGATGGTGAAGCGGCTGCGCAACATCGCCGATCACATCAACACCCTCGAAGACGACGTGAAGGACCTGTCGGACGCCGAACTGCGGGCCAAGACCGACGAGTTCCGCGAGCGGTACGGCAAGGGCGAATCCCTGGACGAGCTGCTGCCGGAGGCGTTCGCCGTCGCCAGGGAAGCCGCGCACCGGGTGCTCGGCCAGCGGCCGTACGACGTCCAGCTCATGGGCGGGGCCGCACTGCACCTCGGCCAGGTCGCCGAGATGAAGACCGGCGAGGGCAAGACGCTGACCTGTGTCCTCGCGGCTTACCTGAACGCCATCCCGGGGGACGGCGTGCACGTCGTCACCACCAACGACTACCTCGCCAAGCGCGACGCCGAGTGGATGGGCCGCATCCACCGCTTCCTCGGTCTCGAGGTCGGCGTGATCGTCGCCGAGCAGGACCCGCAGGAGCGGCGCAAGCACTACAACGCCGACGTCACCTACGGCACGAACAACGAGTTCGGCTTCGACTACCTGCGCGACAACATGACCTGGTCGCTCGACGAATGCGTGCAGCGCGGGCACAACTTCGCGATCGTCGACGAGGTCGACTCGATCCTCATCGACGAGGCGCGCACCCCGCTGATCATCTCGGGCCCCGCGGACCAGTCGTCGCGGTGGTACGTCGAGTTCGCCCGGCTCGCGCCGCTGATGCAGGGCATCGACACCACCACGATGGGCACGCGCGAACGGGTCGAGAAGGCCAACCTGATCAACTCGAAGTACCACTACGAGACCGACGTCCGGAAGCGCACCGTGGCGGTCACCGAGAAGGGCGTCCGGTTCGTCGAGGACCAGCTCGGCATCGAGAACCTCTACGAGGCGGCGAACACCCCGCTGGTCGGCTACTTGAACAACGCCTTGAAGGTCAAGGAGCTCTACCACAAGGACAAGGACTACATCGTCCGCGACGGCGAGGTCATGATCGTCGACGAGTTCACCGGGCGCATCCTGGTGGGCCGCCGTTACAACGAGGGCATGCACCAGGCGATCGAGGCCAAGGAAGGCGTCGAGATCAAGGCGGAGAACCAGACGCTCGCCACGATCACGCTGCAGAACTACTTCCGGCTCTACAAGAAGCTGTCCGGCATGACCGGTACCGCCGAGACCGAGGCGGCCGAGTTCCACCAGACCTACAAGCTCGGCGTGGTGCCGATCCCGACGAACCGGCCGATGGTCCGCGCGGACCGCGCCGACCTGATCTACAAGAACGAGCAGGCCAAGTTCGAGGCCGTCGCCGAGGACATCGCCGAACGGCACGAAAAGGGCCAGCCGGTGCTGGTCGGCACCACGAGCGTGGAGAAGTCCGAGCACCTGTCGAAGCTGCTGCTCAAGCTGGGCGTGCCGCACGAGGTGCTGAACGCGAAGTACCACAACAAGGAAGCGCTGATCGTCGCGCGCGCCGGCCGGAAGGGCGCGGTCACCGTCGCCACGAACATGGCGGGCCGCGGTACCGACATCGTGCTCGGCGGCAACCCGGACATCATCGCCGACGAGGTGCTGCGCGAGCGCGGGCTCGACCCGGTCGAGAACTCCGAGGAGTACGAGGCCGCGTGGCCGAAGGTGCTCGAGGAGATCAAGGAAGAGGCGCGCGCCGAGGCCGACGAGGTCCGCGAGGCGGGCGGGCTCTACGTGCTCGGCACCGAGCGGCACGAGTCGCGGCGCATCGACAACCAGCTGCGCGGTCGTTCCGGACGACAGGGCGACCCCGGCGAATCGCGGTTCTATCTGTCGCTGGGCGACGACCTGATGCGCCGGTTCAACGCGGTGCTGGTCGAACGCATCATGACCACCATGCGGCTGCCGGACGACGTGCCGATCGAGCACAAGATGGTCTCCAAGGCGATCAAGAGCGCGCAGACCCAGGTCGAGCAGCTCAACATGGAGACCCGCAAGAACGTCCTCAAGTACGACGAGGTCATGAACGAGCAGCGCAAGGTGATCTACGCCGAGCGGCACCGCGTGCTCGAGGGCGAGGACCTGCGCGAGCAGATCGAGCACATGATCATCGACGTGGTGAAGGCGTACGTCTCGGGCGCGACCTCCCAGGGTTACGCCGAGGACTGGGACCACGAGCAGCTGTGGACCGCGTTGAAGACGCTGTACCCGGTGAGCCTCGACTGGGACGACCTGATCGAGGACGGCGACCTCGACGCGGAATCGCTCAGTCAGGCGCTGGTCGACGACGCGCTCGACGCGTACGCCAAGCGCGAGGCCGAGATCGACGAACTGGTCGGCGAGGAAGGCTCGATGCGCCGCCTCGAGCGCCAGGTCATGCTCACCGTGCTGGACCGCAAGTGGCGCGAGCACCTCTACGAGATGGACTATCTCAAGGAGGGCATCGGCATGCGGGCGCTCGCGCAGCGCGACCCGCTGATCGAGTACCAGCGCGAGGGCTTCGACATGTTCCGCGCGATGCTCGACTCGCTGAAGGAGGAAGCCGTCGGCTTCCTGTTCAACCTCCAGGTCGAGCGCGCCGAGCCGGAAACCGTGCAGCAGCCGGAACCGTCGGCGCTTCCCGGCGGCGTCACCTCCGCTACCGCCGCGGCCGCGGGCGCCTTCGGCAACCAGAGCGAGGACGAGGGCAAGCACGCCCGTCCGGCCCCGCCGCAGCCCCCGGCCACCGACTCCGATTCGGTCCCGTCCGCCTTGCGCGGCAAGGGACTCGGCGGCGGTGTCCAATCCGGACTGACCATGTCCGGCCCCTCCGAGGGCGGCGGCGTCGAGTCCCATTCGGACAGTGCGAACGACTCGGACTCCGGAGCCGCGGGCGGCACCCGCCGCGAACGACGGGCTGCTGAGCGGGCGCAGGCGAAGAAGGGCAAGAAGGGCCCGCGTCGCTGACGCTGTCCACTATGGACTGTGCTTGATCGAGAACGGCAGCACGAGAACACTCGTGCTGCCGTTCTTTTTGGCTCCATAACGGACCTGGTGTCCTAGCTTTTAGGACGCGCGTCCCAGCCAGATTCAGGCCACTGAGTGCCGGCCGGACTGCGCGATCTCGACGTGCGGTGCGAGCACGTGAAACCGCGTGCACACCCACCCCGTCCGCGTCCGCTCGAACCGCGCCGCCAGCGCCAGCACCCGAGGCCCGGAATGGATGATCGTGCTGGTCTCGAGCACGGTCTCCGCCGGACGGCAGATCCGCAGGTCCCCGGCGACGTGGTGGCGGATGCCCGGCAGCAACCCTTGGCTGCTGAGCCGGGAAAACAACGCCTCGTCCACGAGCGGACGGATCTGCCCGGCCGCCCGCCGCCCGGCGAGGACTTCGAGGATGGCGTTGAGTCGCTGAGTGAGTCGCTGCCCGGTAGGCGGGTCAGTCAGCCGCACCAACCGATGCCCAGCGGGCGGCAGGTCATCCGGCGACGGCCACCGGCTGCGGCGATGCACACGTCGGCCGTTGACCTCCGGAACAGCGGCCAGCGGCCGGAGGCTGTGGTTCGTCATTGAGTTCCCTCCCCGAAACATGGACGTCCACCCGCGGGTTAGTGCGTCCTGGAGCAGGAGGATGGGACGTTGAGTGCCTGATCCGGCGAAAAGGGCAGATTGGCGCAGACGGGATGTGGCCGATGCGCTAAAGGGAGCTTCGCGCCGCCTTGCCGCCCCAAACAAGCAGATAGGCTGGCGAAGTGCTGAAAGGCTTGCTCGTCGACTACGCCGGAGTGCTAACCGACCCGGACGCCGCGCTTCTCTACGAATACCTCCGCGACGCTCGCGCGAACGGCACTCGCACCGCGCTCGTCTCGAACGCGCCCGGAGCCGCCCCGGGGGTGAAAACTGAGCTGGCGCAATACTTTGACGCGCTCGTCTTCTCCGGCGAGGTCGGTGTGGCCAAGCCGAACCGCGAGATCTACCTCGTCGCGGCCGAGCGGATCGGGCTGGCCGCGCCGAGGTGTGTGTTCGTGGACGACGCCGAGCGCAACGTGCGCGGGGCAGTGGCCGCGGGCATGGTCGGCGTGCATCACCGCAGCATCGCCGAAACTCTCGACGAGCTGGCGGCCTTGTTCAGCTGACCCCGCGTCGCACCAATTCGAACGACAGCACGGCAGCCGCGGCGGAGACGTTGAGTGATTCGACGTCTCCGGGCATCGGGATCGACACCCACTCCGTCACCAACTCGGCGACAGCCTCGCCGACACCTTCGGTCTCGCCGCCCAGCACGAACGCCGAACGCTGCGGCAGCTCGACGTCGAACACCGACGTCGACGCTGAGGCACCGAGCGCGAACAGGCTGTATCCGGCTTCCACCAGCATTTCCGCCGCCTCGCGTGCCGATCCGCAGCGCAGTACCGGTGCCCGGAAGGCAACGCCCGCCGAGGATTTCACCACCATCGGATCCAGCGCGGCGACGCCCCGGCGCGGCACGATCACGCCCGACAAGCCGGCGGCCGTCGCGGTGCGCAGGATCATCCCGACGTTGGCCGGCGTGGTGATGCCGTCCAGGAGCAGCAGCCGGGCAGGCGGGCGGCGGTCGTCCAGGGCCGCGGCGAGGGCGCGCATCCGCGGCGCGACGACGTCGGCCAGTACGCCTTGGTCTTGTTTTCCGTTGCCGGCCAGCACTTTCACCCGGTGTGCGCTCGCGCGCTGCACCGGCACCCCGGCGGCTTTCGCGGCGCGCTGGATCTCCGCGGCGGCGGGGCCGCGCGCGGTGTCGGCGAGGATCACCTTGTCCACGCGCAGGTCCGGATCGCCCAGCGCCTCCAGCACGGGCTTGCGCCCGTATACGGTCAGGAAGCGGTCTTTCGGCGAACCCGCCAGCTCATCACCCACACCGGCCAGTCTCGCATTGTGTAAGGATCGGCTCATGCCCGACCGCCTGTCCGCGCTGGACGCCTCGTTCCTGTACGTCGAGGACCAGACGACGCCGATGCACGTCGGGGGCGTGGCGATCTTCGAACGGCCGTCGTCCGGGTTCACCTACGAGCAGGTGCTCGACCTCGTCGGCGCGCGGCTGGCGTTCCTGCCCCGCTACCGGCAGCGCGTGCTCGGCGTGCCGGGGCACCTCGCGCGCCCGGTGTGGGTGGACGACGCCGACTTCGACCTGAACTACCACGTCCGCCGCTCCGCGCTGCCCCAGCCGGGCAGCGACGAGCAGTTGTTCGACCTGGTCGCGCGGCTCATGTCGCGGCGGCTGGCACCGGAACGCCCGTTGTGGGAGGCGTATTTCGTCGAGGGGCTGGCAGGCGACCGGGTCGCGATGGTGACGAAAACGCACCAGTCCGTTGTGGACGGTGTCGGCACGATCGACCTCGGCCAGCTCATCCTCGACGAGACTCCGGAACCGCCCGAGCCGTTCGAGGACATGTGGGCGCCGCGGCGCGAGCCGAGCCGTGCGCAACTGGTTCTCGACGCGATGAGCGAGACCGTGCAACGCCCCGGCGAGCTGATCGAAAACGTGCGCTCCATCGCGGGCGACGCGGTGACCACGGTGAGCAAGGCCGTCGAGACGCTCGGTGGCGTCGCGGCGACGATCACGCGGCCCGCTCCGCCCGGTCCGTTGAACGTGCGGGTGTCCGGCGGCCGGGTGTTCTCGGTCGTGCGCACGCGGCTGGAGGATTTCCGCAAGATCCGCGCGGACCACGGCGGCACGGTCAACGACGTCATCCTCGCCGCGATCACCGGTGCGCTGCGGGAATGGCTGCTGTCGCGCGGGGAGAACCTCACGCCGACCGAGACCGTGCGCGCGCTCGTGCCGATGGCGGTCACCGACGCCGAAACCGCCGAGTTCGCGACGCCCGCGCTGGTCGGCAACGAGGTCGCGGCGTACCTGGTCGACCTGCCGGTCGGCGAGCCGAGCGCGGTGCTGCGGCTGCAGCACATCGGCCACGCGATGGCCGAGCACCTGAATTCGGGAAGATCGGTGGCCGCGCGCGGGTTGCTGAAGGTGAGCGGGTTCGCGCCGGCGACGCTGCATTCGCTCGGCGCGCGGGCAGGCGGATCGCTGTCCGGGCGGATTTTCAACCTGATGATCACGAATTCGCCTGGCCCGCAGGTGCCGATGTACGCCGGAGAGGCGAGACTGGTGGAGATGTTCCCGGTGATGCCGCTGATGCGCACGCAGGCGCTGGCGATCGGGGTCACCTCCTACCACGGCGGTGTCTACTTCGGACTCAACGGCGACCGCAAGGCCGCGTTCGACGTCGGGCTGCTCGGCGGGATGATCGAAGAAGCACTGGAAGAGCTGAAGGGTGCGCACTGGTGAGGGTTTATCTGCCTGCGACGATCGCGATGCTGCGCGACCTGGAGGCCAATGGCGAGTTCCGCGCTCGCAGCGGCACCGGTTTCGCGCTGACGCCCGCTCTGCGCGAGGCGTATGCGAGCGGGTCCGACGAGGAGCTGGAATACGCGGCTTTACTGGACGCGGCCCGTGCTTCGCTGCGCCTGATCGCGGCTGAGGAAAAGGCCGAGCCGCGGCGCGCCGTGGTCTCGGTGGACGTCGACGACGCGACGCTGCGGCCGGACCTGGACGCGGCCGTCGTGCGCCTTGCCGGTCCGGTGCCGAAGTCCCAGATCGCGGCGATCCACGTAGACTCGGCCGAGGCGGAGGACGCGGTGGCCGCCGCGGCGGCGGTGATCGACGCCGCTGACCTTGGCGACGAGGACGCCGAGTTCACCCTCGGCGACGCCGAGGACCACGAGCTGGCCTGGTACGCGCTGCAGGAGCTGCCCTTCCTGCTCGAGCTGCTTTAGCGATCCTCCACGGCATGGCCAAGCCGCGGGTGCGGTCAGCCGCCGGTGAGGACGCCGATCTCCGCCGGGGCAGGGGCGTTGACGGTGACCGGGGAGTTCCAGTCCGTGTAGCGCGCCTTGACCGTGGCGACGCCGGTCTGGCCGGTGGCCTGCATGACCGGCGTCAGGTCCAGGACCAGCTGCATCGGCCGGTGCTGCTGATCCAGCCAGAGGTCGAACGGCACCGTCTTGCCGCGGTCGCCGAGCCGGGTCAGTGCTTCGGCCGGGAGGCCGCCGGGCAGCTGGGAGCCGAGTTTCGCCAGGTCGACGGTCAGGTGATAGTGCTCGGCCGAGGCTCCGTCGAGGGTGGTTTCCTCGCTGGACGCCACGGTTCCCGCCGTGCGGACCTGCGCCAGGGTGCGCGCTGGGTCGTTCTGCTCGGCCAGCTGGGCCAGGCTGCCGCCCAGCACCTGCGAGAGCGGGTCGGTGCCGTCCGGGGACACCTTCACCCACGTTTTGTGGTCGCTGACCTGGTCACGCGCGCTTTCCGGGACCTTCGCGTACAGCGTCTTGTCCACCAGGCGCAGCTCGAGCGGCTCGCCGACGTAGTCCGTCGTCATCGACAGCGACGTCCCGGCGGGGTCGAATTTCGCCTGGCCCTGCCCGTGGGACACGAGGGTGCCGGTGGTGACGTCAGCGGTGAACTTCGCGGTGTGCCCGGCCAAAGTCGCGGCCGAGGCGGCGTCCGCGAGCGCACGGGCGTCGGTGAAGCGCTGCGGTTCCGGGGCGCTGGAACAACCCGCCGAGACGATTGCCAGCAGCGCGGCGACACCCGCCACGGCCGTCCTGCGCATCCGAAAACCCTCTCTGACCGGCCGTAAAGTGCCTCAAGCCAAGCACAACGGGCGGGTCCGCCCCGTTCGGGGGAACGTGTGCTACCGGCAGTAGCGCACAAAAAACGGGCCCCGAGCCGGAGCGGCTCGGGGCCCGCGAAAAGCGGCGGGGATCAGCGCCCCATCTTCTTCATCAGCTCGCCGAAGTCGGTGACCTGGTCGGCGGGCGGCGCGGTCACGTCGACCGGCTTGCCCCAGTCGCTGTACTTGACGTCGATCTTGCCGCCTGCCGCGGCCGCCGCCGGCGAACCGGTCGAGGCGCCGAGCTGCTTCATCATCTCCGTCTGGTCCATGGTGATCTGCACCGGGAGCTGGTCCTTGTCGATCCAGATTTCGGCCGGGATCTGGATGCTCTTGCCGTCGAGCATCTTCTTCATCTGGGTCTTCACTTCTTCGGGCATGCCCTTGGCGTAGGTCTCCATGGACTTGCTGACATCCAGCTCGACCTTGTAGTGGTTGACCTTCTCGCCGTTCAGGTCGACCTGATCGGCCGAGACGATCCGGCCCGCCTTCGAGACCTGGTCGAGAATCTGGGTCGGGTCGCTCTGCTGGGTCGACTGCGACATCATCTTGCTGAACGACTGCGACATCGGGTCGGTGGCGTCCGGCGAGATCTTCAGCCACGGCTTGTCGCTGCCGAACTGCTTGGACTGCGAGGCGGGGACCTTCATGTAGAGGGTCTTGTCCACGTAGCGCATTTCGGTGGGGCCCTGCGGGCTGTCCATCGTCATGGTCATGGACGAGTTCTCGCCGTCGAAGCGCATCGAGCCTTCGGCCTTCTGGCCCATCATTTCCATCGTCATCTTCGCCGACTTGGCCTTCTCCGTGCCCTGCTTGGCCGCGTCGGCCAGCTTCAGCGCGTCGCTGAACGGCGACGCCAGGCCGGACCCGCCGTCCTTGGACTGCCCGGCCGGGGACGCGGTGCCGTTCTCGGCGCTCGAGCCGCAGCCCGTCAGCACCAGCGCCAGCGCCGCACCGGCGGCGACAGCGAACGTCGTGGTCTTGCGCATGGTTCTCCCCCTAGGAAGGAATCGGTCTTTCACCTGCGTTGTCGCCGGCCGGCCTTGGGGCCGCGTCTTTGCGGTCCGGCGCGCGGGCCACTGGCGGGGTGACTCCGCGAGGTTGCTTCTGTGACGCCGTCCGGCGGGAAAAGGTTCCCTCCGCCGGAGAGGTTTCTTCCGGTTTGCCAATCCGGCCAAAAGCAGGCCGCCCCCCCCCCGCGCGGCCGGTAACCGTTGCTGCGAAGCCAGTAGGCCGTGACTGTGGTCGGATTGGCAATGACCGGCACCGTATCTTATCCGCCCATGTCGTCCACCAGATCCGCAGCCGGTGCCGCGACGTCGACCGGAGTGCCCCAGCGGCGGTACTGGACGGTCAGCACGGAGCCGGTCTCGTCGGGGTCGAACCGGGCCATCGGCCGCTGGTCCAGGACGACCTTGACCGGTCGCTGGTAATCGTCCAGCCAAAGGTCCAGCGGGATCCGGACCCCCTTTCCGGCCAAGCGCGTCCGGATCCGGTACTGCGATTCGTCGGCGATGAAGCCGATCAGATGGTTCGAGACACGCTCGAAATCCAGCTGCACGCGGTAGTGCGTGAGCTTGCGGCCGTCGAGTTCGATCTGCTCGGACCCGGTCAGTTCGCCGGCTTGGACGAGTTGGTCGACGGTGCGCAGCGGGTCGGTCTGTTCGGCGGTTTGCTTCGCAAGCGTCCAGAACGCTTTGGAGTACATGTCGGCGGCGAGCGGGAAGAACCGGATCCACCGGCGAGCGGAATCGGACTGTGCGCTGGGCGGCTTGAAGAACAGCGTCTCCCCGGCCATGCGTACTTCGCTGTCGTTGGAGAGGCGCAGGTCGACGGCGGTGTGCGGGCCGTTGTAGAGAAGGCCGACCTCGACGTCGGCCGATCCTTTGCCGCTCTTCGAGGACATGATCAGCCGCACCGTGCCGGTCTTTCCGAGGCTCTGGCGGACAGCCGCGGCGAGCGACCCGAGATCGGTGAACGGGCTCGCCGCCGATGACGCGGGCGCGCCGCACCCAGCCAGCGCGAGCGCGGCGCAAACGGCCGCGGCACCAACGCGGAGCCGCATTCAGTTCCCCCTGGACTTCGATGCTGTCGCACTCCGTATCGCCAGCCGCGGCCAGGGGTTACGCCGTTCAGGTCACGATTCGGTGCGGATGTCCCCGCCGCCGCCCGAGCGCGACACCAGGAGCCTGCGCAGCGACGCGAGCCGCTCGGCTCCGGCGTTTCCGTCGGCGACCACGTCGTCCAGCGCGCAGTCCGGGTCCTCGGGCGGGCCGAGGTGGCCGCAATTGGGCGGGCATTCCTCGGCGGCCTCGGCGAACTCCTCGAAGGCGTTGACGATGTCGTCCGCGGTCACGTGCGCGAGCCCGAACGATCGGACGCCGGGGGTGTCGACCACCCAGCCGCCGTCCGCCAGCGGCAGCGCCACCGCGGCGACCGAGGTGTGCCGTCCTTTGCCGACCGAGCTGACGTCGCCGGTCGCGAGTTCGGCGGCGGGCACCAGGCGGTTGACCAATGTCGACTTGCCGACTCCGGAGTGCCCGACGAGGGCGGTGATCCGGCCGGCGAGGCGTTCGCGCAGGCCCTCGGGTTCCTCGTCGTGCCGGGTGACGATGGCCGGGACGTCGAGGCCCGCGTATCCGGCGAGCAGCGAATCCGGGCTGGCGAGGTCGGCTTTCGTCAGGCACAGCACGGGTTCCAGGCCGCCGGCGTAGCACGCGACGAGGCAGCGGTCGATGAATCCGGGCCGGGGAAGGGGGTCGGCGAGCGAGGTGACGATCAGCAGTTGCGCGGCGTTGGCGACGACCACGCGTTCGTACGGGTCGGTGTCGTCGGCGGTGCGGCGCAGCACGCTGGCGCGCTCGTCGACGCGGACGATCCTGGCGAGGGTGTCCGGCCGGCCGGACACGTCGCCGACCAGCGCGACCATATCCCCGACGACCACTGAAACGCGGCCCATTTCGCGGGCGCGCATGGCCATCACGACGCGATCCGGATCGGCGTCGACCGCGCACGTCCAGCGGCCGCGGTCCTTGCCGATCACCATCGCGGTGACCGCGTCGGCGTGCTCGGGCCTGCGCTTGCTGCGTGGCCTGGTGCCCTTGCCGGGACGCACCCGCACGTCGGATTCGTCCAGCCGCCTCCAGTCGCCTCGCCCCAAGCCGCCCACGTCCTCCCGGTCGCCCTTTGCCTGGTCGAATGATCCCATGCCAGTCGCGCCGGGCCCGGTTTGCGTGCGACGATGGCCGCGAGGCACCCCGAGGAGGTTGGCATGTGCGGCCGTTACGCCGCGACGAAAGACCCGGCGAAGCTGGTCGAGGAGTTCGCCGCGGTCGACCTGACCGAGGGCCGGGCGCGAGTGGACCACAACGTCGCGCCGACCAAGAACGTCGTGACCGTGGTGCAGCGGCATCCCCGCGACGCCGACGGGCTCGTGCTGGAAGACGAGCCGGCGGAGCGCTCGCTGCGGATCATGCGGTGGGGCCTGGTTCCGTTCTGGGCCAAGGATCCTTCGGCCGGGTCGCGGATGATCAACACCCGTGCGGAAACCGCGAAGGAGAAGCCCGCGTTCAAACGTGCGCTGGCGTCGCGGCGCTGCCTGGTTCCCGCCGACGGCTGGTTCGAGTGGCGGCGCACCGGCAAGGAGAAGGAGCCGTTCTACATGACGGATCCCTCCGGGAAATCGCTCGCCTTCGGCGGAATCTGGGAAAGCTGGCGGCCGAAGGACGACAAGGACGCCGAACCGCTGATCACCTTCTCGATCCTGACGACGGACGCCGCGGGGCAGCTCACCGACGTCCACCACCGGATGCCGCTGATCGTGCCGCACGAGAACTGGGCGGGCTGGCTCGACCCGGACCGGTCCGAAGTGGACGAACTGATGGCGCCGACGTCGCCCGCGGTCGTGGAATCGCTGGAGCTGCGGCCGGTGTCGAGCCTGGTGAACAACGTCCGCAACAACGGCCCGGAACTGTTGCGGCGCACGGAAACCGAACAGCCCGTCGATTCGCTGTTCGACCTGCCATGACCACGCTGGAGATCGACACCGAACACGGGCTCGCGCGAGCCGAACTGCATTGCGCGCCCGACGGCGACGCGGTGCTGCTGCTCGGCCACGGCGCGGGCGGCGGCATCGGGGCGAAGGATCTCGTCGCGGTAGCCCAGGCGGCGAAGGCGGCCGGGATGCATGTGGCGCTGGTGGAACAGCCCTATCGGGTGGCCGGCCGCCGGGCCCCGGCTCCGGCCAAGCAACTGGACACGGCGTGGCTGACGGTGGCGGACGAGATCTCCGCCCGGTTCGACGATCTGCCGCTGGTGTTCGGCGGTCGTTCTTCCGGTGCGCGGGTGGCCTGCCGGACGGCTTCGGCCGGGCAGGCGGTCGCGGTGCTGTGCCTGGCTTTTCCGGAACATCCGCCGGGGAAGCCGGAGAAGTCGCGGCAGGCGGAGCTGGACGCGGTCGAGGTGCCCGCGCTGGTGATCCAGGGGGAGCGGGACCCGTTCGGGCGGCCTTCGGCGGCTCCGCACCACGAGATCGTCGTGGTGGCGGGGGACCACACGCTGGCCAGCGATCTGGACGCGGTGGCGCGGGCTGCCGCGGAGTGGCTGGGACGGGTTGTCCGGCCGCATCTGTGACGCTGGCTGTGGATAGTTCGGCGCGGCAAAACCGCAGGTCAGTGCTCCTTGAGTTGAGTTATCCACAGGTTCGCGAGCCTGTGGGCAACTGCCGCCGGGCAGATTCGGAGACCGCCTCATGACCGATCAGCTGCGCGTCGTGCTCGCCGAGGATCACTACCTGGTCCGGGAAGGCACCCGGAAGCTTCTCGAGGACTCTGGCCGCGTCACGGTCCTCGCCACGGTCGGCACCGGCGAGGACCTGCTCGCCGCCGTGGAACGCGAACGTCCGGACGCGGTCGTCACGGACATCCGGATGCCGCCCGGCCAGCACCTCGAAGGCATCACCGCCGCGCACGCCGTCCGAGCCGGGCATCCCGGGATCGGGGTCGTGGTGCTGTCCCAGCACGCCAGCGAGCAGTACGCGTTCGCGCTGTTCCAGCACGGCACCTCCGGGCTGGCTTATCTGCTCAAGGAACGGATCGGCGACGTCGACGAACTCGTCCGTGCTCTCGGCGAAGTCGCCGCGGGCGGGTCGGTGGTCGATCCGCGCGTTGTGGAAGTCCTCGTGGACAGCCGGGCGCGTGGCACCGCTTCGCCGCTGGCCCGGCTGACTCCCCGCGAGCTCGACGTGCTGCGGCTCATGGCCGAGGGGCGGAACAACCGGGGCATCGCCGAGTCCTTGGGGCTGGCGGAGTCGACGATCGAGAAGCATGTGAACTCGACTTTCGCGAAGCTCGGTCTGGCAGAGGAGCCCGGCTTGCACCATCGTGTCGCGGCGGTTCTGGCTTATCTTCGTCACGAGACGCGCAGGTGCTGATCGAAGAACGACAGCACGCGATCACGCACCACGGTTTCGGCATCCGCGATGGTTCCGATGAGTTTGTTCCGGTCCGGAGAGCTCATCAGCCCTGCGGCTGCCAGTTGGGGAGCTTCGGTGCCGAAGTCGGTGAGTGCCCAGTGCGCGGCATCGTCGATCTGCGACCAGCGGGTGCAACCGCCCCGGTGGGCGAGCAGCGCGGACCAGGTCCGGGTGATCCGTGCGTCCCGGAATCCGGCTGTGCCCAGCAGCAACACCGCCCGATGCACGCCGTGTGCGGCCACCGGGAGCAGTTCGCCGTCTTGGCCGGGAGAGTCCGGCAGGTAGTCGAGGTACCCGTCCATATCGGCGGCCGCATCGACTCGCCGGTCCTCGTACAACGCCTCGGTCGCCGCCGCACCGCCTGCTCCGTGGCCGTACATCCCGACGCGCCGAAGGTCCAGGGCGCGGCCGAGATCGTGCGGCAGGGTGCGTTTCTCCGCGTCCGGATTCTGGCCCGCGGCAAGGGATTCCAGCGCGTCAAGGGTGAACCGGAGGTCGGCGAAGCGCGTGGTGAGCATCGTGCGGAAGACTGCTGGACTGGTGCGCGGATCGGCAGGCAGTTCCTTGATGGTGCGCATCCGGCCGGGAAGCTCGACTTCGCTTGTCTCGCCTGGGTGATCGACGGTCACCACCACATAGCCGTGGCTGGCCAGGTCTTCGGCGACGCTGGTGCCGAGCGTGCGCGGGTCGCCGAAGCCCGGGCTGTAGAGCACTACTGGCCGCCGGACCGGTTCGGCGGGTGCGCCGGTATACGCGTGCGTCATCGTGGCTGCCCAATCCACCCCTGAGCGCGGCAGCTCTGGATGCAGGTAGGGGACGTCTATTGCTGAGAACAGCCCGGCCGCGGCAGGGGTCATTTGCGGGGCGAGCGGGTAGCCGTGAGTGTCAGCGGCGGGATAGAACACGGTGGTCATCAGTTCTCGAAAGCCCAGTTTGGCGTCCCACGGGTCCGTTCTGGTGCGGTCGACCAGGTGGAGCGCGGTGACTCCGATCTGATGCGGACCGGTCGGTGCTGGCAGATCGAGGACGAGCGATTGTGCGGGCGGGACGGTGCTTCCCGCGAGCAGTGACGCGGTGACGAACGCGAGCAATCCACGAAACATTTCTTCTCCCGCAACGGTTTGGGGTCCGGCCCAGAACTCTCGCGGGTCGCCGCGGCCTAGAACATCCGGCAGGCCTGGCCTCCCGGTGGAGGTTTGCTTCTAGCGGCGGGCCCGGCGACCATGGTGGACACTGGGGAGGGAACATGCGGTGGTTGCTCCGCGGGTCCGCGCTGCTCGGCGCGATCTGTGTGCTCTGGTCGGTGGTCGCGGCGCTGACCGTGCTGGACAGTTCGCTCACGGTGGCGGTCGCGGTCGCTGGGCCGCTGCCGAGCTGGCTGGTCGGGGTTTTCGCGTGGCGGCTTGCGCCCCAGCATCCGGTCGCGCGGCAGGCGCTGGCCACCGGCGTGCTGTTCGCGATGCTGGCGGCAGTCGCGTTCCTCGCCGCGGCGGAGGGCAATGCGTTCGATTTCGTTCAGCTGCCCCGGATGTGGCGAGTGCTGATCGGCGGGATCGCGGCCGTTCTCATCGTGGCGGTGGTGCGGCTGGTGGGGTTGCTGCCGGACGGGCGCTACCGGTTCGTCTACGAGAAGGCGGTGCTGCGTTCGCTGTGGCTGGTGGTGCCGTTCGCGCTGGTGCTCACCTACGCGGGCGGACCGCTTCCGGTGAGCCCGATTCCGGTGGGCCTGTGGCTTCTCGTGCTGGGACCGATTCTGCTGGCCGCAAGGTATTTCCAACTGCCGAGGGCACAACGGCGTCTCCTGCGCTGGCTGCTGGGAATGGCGGTGCTCGTCGGCGCGACGGTGCTGGTGCCGCTGGTCACCGCGAGCAGGCTGGGGCCGGGGCAGCTCACGCCGATCCTCGTCTTGGTGGCGACGATGGCCGTTCCGGTCGCGCTGGCGGTGGCGGCTTTTCGCTACCGGATGCTCGGCGTCGAGGTCCGGCGTTCGACCCGGTACCGGTTGCTCTGGCTGCTCATCGCGTTGTGGTACATCGGCGTGGTGGCCGGGTTGAGCCTCGCCGCGAGCCGTTTCCTCTCGCTCTGGCCCGCGCTGCTGGTCACCGTTGCCGCGACCTTGGCGGTTCTGCCGATCCGGACTCGGCTTTCCCGCGCCGCCGCTCGCCGGGTGTTCGGACGTCGCCCGAGCAGCTACGAACTCCTGGTGCACTTCGGCGGGACGCTGGAGCAGGCATTCGACCTGCCGGCGCTCGCCGATCAGCTGGCCGGCGGGCTGCGCGAGGTCTTGGACCTGAGCTGGGCACGGGTGCGCCTGCGGTCGCCGAAGCCGGTCGTCGCGATCGCGGGCGAGCCAAGTGCGACTGCTCGGCTGGAAGTCGTCCTCCGGCACAGTGGCGACGACCTCGGCGTGCTCGAATGCGGTGCCAAAACCGAGGGCGAGTTCACCGCCGCGGACGAGGAACTGGTCGCCACTCTCGCCCGGCAGAGCGCGCTGGCGGTGCGCAACGCCAGGCTTTCCGCCGAACTCCTGGCCCGGCTGGAGCAGATCGAACGCCAGGCCAGTGAGCTGGAGGCGTCGCGAGCCCGCATCGTGCACGCCCAGAACAGCGAGCGGCGGCGGATCCAGCGACGGCTGCACGACGGCATCCAGCAGGAGCTGATCGTCCTGCTGACCTCGCTTCGGCTTGCCCGCAACCAGCTCCGGCGCGATCCCGGCCAGGTCGATCCGGCACTCGGCGAGGCGCAGGAGGCGCTGTGCCGCGTCGTCGAGGAAGTCCGCGAGGCGGCGCACCACATTCACCCGGCCGAGCTGACCGATCAGGGCTTGGCGACCGCGGTGGAATCCCGTGCGCGCCGGATGCCGGTTCCGGTCGAGGTCGACGCCGATCCGGAGGTGCGGACGACGCGGTTCCCGGTCGACCTTGAGGAAGCCGCTTACTTCATCGTCTCCGAGGCGCTGGCCAACATGCTCAAACACGCCCAGGCCACGCAGGCGACTATCCGGCTTTCGCTCCAGGCAGGGGAGTTGTGCCTCGAAATCCGCGACAACGGCCGGGGCTTCCCTCCGGATTCCCGTCCGGCCGGATTGCACGATCGCGCGGACACGGTCGGCGGCCGGTTGACCATCGTCAGCGGGCCGGACTCGGGCACTACGGTGCGCGCTCGGCTGCCGGTCCGGGAAAGCGCGCCCGTGCCAGGGTGGATCCCATGACTGCCAACGACTACGACACGTTCGGCGAGGCGTACGCGATCGAAACCGAGCACAGTCTCATCAACGCCTACTACACGCGCCCCGCGATTCTCGACCTCGCCGGTGACGTGGCAGGCCGGAAGATCCTCGACGCGGGCTGCGGCGCCGGACCGCTGTCCGCCTCGCTGCGGGACCGCGGCGCGCACGTGAGCGGGTTCGATTTCAGCGCCACCATGGTGGAGCTCGCCCGGAAAAGGCTCGGCGAGGACGCGGACCTCCGGGTCGCCGACATCAGCCAGCCGCTTCCCTACGCCGACCAGCGGTTCGACGACGTCGTCGCGGCTCTGGTGCTGCACTACCTGGAGGACTGGACCGCGCCGCTGGCCGAGCTGCGGCGGATCATCCGGCCCGGCGGACGGCTGATCCTGGCCGTCAACCACCCGCTCCTCTACAAATTCATCCACCCCGAGGGCAACTACTTCGCCGTCGAACAATGGTCCGAGGAGTACACCTTCAACGGGCAAAAGGGCGTGCTCGCGTACTGGCACCGTCCGTTGCACGCGATGACGGACGACTTCGCCAAAGCCGGTTTCCGGATTTCAGTGGTCAGCGAGCCGTATCCGGCCGAGGGCGCGAAGGAGAAGTTCCCCGAGGAAATGCAGGGCAAGGAAGCTTTCCTCTGCTTCCTGTTCTTCGTGCTGGAAGCCGCTTAACCCGCCGCGATCCCGGCCACGACCGCGCCGGTCAGCCGGACCAGTTCGGCCGGGTCCAGCTCCACTTCGAGCCCGCGCCGGCCGCCGGAGCAGAACATCGTCGGGTGGTCCAGCGCCGAGCCGTCCAGGACCACGGGCAGGCGGCTCCGGTGGCCGAGCGGGGAAATTCCGCCGAGCACGTAGCCGGTCGCTCGCTGCGCCGCGGCCGGGTCGGCCATCTTCGCCTTTTTGCCCCCGGCCGCCGCGGCGAGAGCCTTCAGGTCCAGCTGGCCGGTGACCGGCACCACGCCGACGACCAGCTTCCCGTCCACGTCCGCGACCAGCGTTTTGAACACCCGGCCGGGCTCCAGGCCCAGCGCTTCCACCGCCTCCAGGCCGAACGACTCCGCCCGGGGATCGTGGTCGTAGGTGTGCACGGTGTGCGCCACCTTCTGCTTTTGCAGCAGCGCCGTCGCCGGAGTGCCCTTGCCCGCCATGGCGGCGAGTCTACGAAACAGCTCGGGAATGCCTGGTCGGCACACTCTGTTGAAGAGAGCGTGACCACCACGCTCGCCACCCCCCGCCCCGCAAGGAGCCGTCCCGGGACCGGCTTTCCGAATCCCCGCGTAAACTCGGTGCTGCCGTATGCGCAGACGCGCATCGACGCCGAACGGGAAGGGAACGGTTTGCCGAGCACCCCCAACTCCGCGCCGGAGACGGCGGCCGACGAACTGGAGCTCGCCGAGCGCTTCGAGCGCGACGCGATGCCCCTGCTCGACCAGCTATACGCGGCCGCGATGCGGATGACCCGCAACCCGTCCGACGCCGAGGACCTGGTCCAGGAGACCTACCTGAAGGCGTACGCGGCGTTCGCGTCCTTCAAGGCGGGCACGAACCTCAAGGCGTGGATGTACCGCATCCTCACCAACACCTACATCAACGGCTACCGCAAGCGTCAGCGGCAGCCGGTGCAGCAGCCGACGGACGAGATCAGCGACTGGCAGATCGCCCGTGCGGAAAGCCACACCTCGAGCGGCCTTCGCTCGGCCGAGGTCGAGGCGATGGACAACCTCCCGGACACCGACGTCAAGGCCGCTCTGCAGAAGCTGCCCGAGGAGTTCCGGCTCGCGGTCTACCTCGCCGACGTCGAGGGCTTCGCGTACAAGGAGATCGCCGAGATCATGGACACTCCGATCGGCACCGTGATGTCCAGGCTGCACCGCGGCCGCGCCCAGCTGCGCGACCTGCTGGCCGACGTCGCGCGCGAGCGCGGCTTCATCCGGGGGAACCGCGAGGAGGTGGCGAAACGATGAGCTCGGAAGACGTGCCCGCGGAGAAGATGCCCTGCGAGGACGCGCTCGCGGAGATCTACCTGCTGCTGGATCGCGAATGCAGTCCGGAGCGGGACGCGGAACTGCGCAGGCACATCGAGGACTGCCCGCCGTGCCTCGAGGAGTACGGCATCGACGAGCAGATCAAGCACCTGCTCGCCCGCAAGTGCGGCGGCGACCTCGCCCCGGCGGAGCTGAAGAGCAGGCTGCGCGCCTCCATCCGGCAGACCGTCGCCACCCAGGGCGGTGTCACCGTGGAGCGCACCGAGATCACCGTGGAACAGCGCACCACCAGCGACTGACCACCACACGACAACGGCCCCCGTACCGATCCGGTGCGGGGGCCGTGTCACGTCCGGGCGCGGACTCAGGCGTTGGGCTTCTTGCCGTGGTTGGCGCCGTTCTTCTTGCGGTCGCGACGCTTGCGGGCGCGCTTCGACATGTTCTCTCCTCGGGTGTCCGCTGAATGTCCCGGGGCGGGGTTCGACACACCGACCGGGAACGGGTCAACCGTTCCAGTGTGTCATGCGGCCGCCGGGCTCCTCGGCGGCACCCGCGCCTACGCTCTGGTTGGATGAACTCAGGAGGTGCGCAGGCATGAACGAACCCACCGCATTCGAGGGCGGCCGGTAGCCGTGTCGACCCTTTCCGACCTGCTCGCCGAGAACACCGGCCTCCCCGGCGAAGCGGCCGACCACCTGCAGACCGTCGTCGCGGAGTGGCAGTTGCTGGCCGACCTTTCGTTCGCCGACTTCCTGCTGTGGGTCCCGGTGTCCGCCGAGCACCAGCCCGACGGCGGCGATTTCGTGTGCGTCGCGCACGCCCGGCCGACCACCGCGCCCACCGCGCATCCCGAGGACGTCGTCGGCACCCGGTTCACCGTGGACGAGCACCCGCAGCTGGCCAAGGCCATGCGCGAGGTCAAGATCTGCCGCGAGGAAGACCCGCATTGGTACCGCGACCTGCCGATGCGCCGCGAAGCGGTGCCGGTGAGCTTCGGCGGCGAGGTGATCGCCGTGCTGAGCCGCGAGACCAACCTCGCCGCGCCGCGCGTGCCGAGCCCGCTGGAGATCGCGTACCTCGGCAGCGCGGGCGACCTGTGCCAGATGATCGTGGACGGCACCTTCCCGCCCGCCGGCGGCAACCAGACCGACACGCACACCAGCCCGCGCGTCGGCGACGGTCTCGTCCGGCTCGACCAGGCCGGCACCGTCGTGTTCGCCAGCCCCAACGGCCTGTCCGCCTACCACCGGATGGGGCACGAATCCGACCTCGTCGGGCAGCGGCTGGCCCCTCTCACCCGGTCGCTGATCCGCGACCCGTTCGACGCCACCGAGGTGTCGCATCGGATCATCGAGGCCCTCGACGGCAAGCCGTCCACGCGCACCGAGGCCGACTCGAAGCGCGGCGCGGTCGTGCTGTTCCGTGCGCTGCCGCTGCGTCCGGCCGGACAGCCCGCGGGCGCGTTGGTGCTGGTCCGCGACGTCACCGAGGTCAAGCGCCGCGACCGCGCGCTGATGTCGAAGGACGCCACGATCCGCGAGATTCACCACCGGGTGAAGAACAACCTGCAGACCGTGGCCGCGCTGCTGCGGCTGCAATCGCGGCGCACCACGAGCGAGGAGGCCCGGCTCGCGCTGGGCGAATCGGTGCGCCGGGTGTCGTCGATCGCGATGGTGCACGAGGCGCTGTCGATCTCCGTCGACGAGCGCGTGGACCTGGACAAGCTGCTCGACAACGTGCTCCCGATGGTCGGCGAGGTCGCCACGGCGGAATCGCAGGTCGGGCTCACCCGCAAGGGCTCGTTCGGCGTGGTCGTGGCCGAGATCGCGACGCCGCTGGTGATGGTGCTCGCCGAACTCGTGCAGAACGCGATCGAGCACGCGTTCCCGCAGGGACGGCCGGGCAAGGTCGAGCTGATCGTGGAGCGGTCGGCGCGCTGGCTGGACATCCTGATCCGGGACAACGGCCGGGGCCTGCCGTCCGGGTTCTCGCTGGAACGCAGCGACGGGCTCGGCCTGCAGATCGTGCGAACCCTGGTGGAGTCGGAGCTGCGCGGGTCGCTCTCGCTGCGTCAGGTCCGGACCGACGAGGCGGGCAATCGCGTACCGGGTACCGAGGCGGCACTGCGGATTCCGTTGTCCCGGCGGCTCTAGAAAATCCGGCGACAGCCTGTTCGCGCCGGATTACTGTCCGGCGTATGCCTGCCCTTGTGTGGCGGCCGCTCACGAAAGCGGACGCCCAGTCCTCGGCCGATCTGCTCAACGCCATCGAAACGGCCGACCGGATCGGCGAGAACTACACCGCCGCCGACACTCTCCAAGAACTGAACGACCCGTTCTCCGATCTCGAACGCGCGAGCCTCGCCGCGTTCGACGGCGACCGCATGGTCGGCTACGTGAAGACCCGGTACAAGCAGAACCCCGACGAGGTCCACCGGGTTTTCCTCGACGGCGGTGTCCATCCGGACTATCGCCGCCAGGGGATCGGCGCCAGGCTGGTGGAAGCCGGGATCGCCGGGGCGAAGACGGTGCACGAACTGCACCACCCGACGCTGAAGCTCGCCATCGACATCCACAAGGCCGAGCACATCGCCGGGACGAAAGAACTCTTTGCCGCGCAAGGATTTTCGCCCGCCCGTTACTTCCAGCGCATGGAACATCCACTCGGGACAGTCGGCGAAGCGGCGATCCCGGCCGGATTCCAGGTGCGGCAGTGGACACGGGACATCGACGAGGAGTTCCGGCTCGTCCGCAACGAGTCCTTTCAGGACCACTGGGCCGCACCGCCGCTGGACTCGTCCGCGTGGCAGAACAAGTTCACCAACCACAATGTTCAGCCCGAGATCAGTTTCCTGCTGCGGGACAAGGCAACCGGCACTCCGGCGAGTCTCGTGCTGACGCTGTCCTGGGCCGCCGACACCGAGGTGACCGGCGTTCGCGACGCGCACTTCATGGTGATCGGCACCATTCCCGGCTACCGGAAACGCGGCCTTGCCAGCGCGGTCATCGCCCACGCGCTGCGGGCCGCCGCCGAGCACGGATACGACCAAGCCAGCCTCGTCGTCGATTCGGCGAGCGCGTCCGGTGCTCCCCGAGTCTTCGAGCGTGCCGGGTTCACCGCGAAGATGCGGTACGTGCGCTGGGCACGGGAAGGCTGAGGAGTCCACATCGGACCCCAGACGCGTTGAAGGGCCGGTACCAGTGAAGCTTGGCGGTACCGGCCCGTTCAACGTTCCGCGGGAGGACTGGGATAGTCCTTGGCGAGGCGGTACCCGGATGCGGGGTGGCCGACCTCGGTTGTTACGCTCGAACCGGGTATGTGTCGCCATGTGCGGCACGGGCACGCGAATGCCCGCCGGGCGAAAGTCCGGTCCGAAGTGGTGGTGCTTGCGATTCTGGGTGCTGCAGCTGAGTCGAAAAGACTCAGGCGGTGGTACGCGTGCCGATGTGCGTACGGCGGCGCTTGAGCGCGCGTCGCTCGTCTTCGCTCATTCCGCCCCAGACGCCTGCGTCCTGGCCGCTGGCCAGAGCCCAGGCCAGGCAGTCGGAAGCCGCGGGGCAGCGGTGGCACACGGCCTTCGCCTCGGAGACCTGCAACAGAGCCGGACCGCTGGTTCCCACCGGGAAGAACAGCTCGGGGTCCTCGTCTCGGCAGGCCGCGTCGTGGCGCCAGTCCATGTTCGTGAGCTCCTTCACAGTGACGCGGGAGGGCCGCGCCACAGTAGTGGCGGTCGTGTTTTTGGGTGCTTGTGAATGCTTTCACGAAGCACCGCGTTCGACAAGGGTTTCGACAAGATCGGTGAGTCAGCTCACCCGGCCGAGCTATGCCTCTGACCTGCGGTTTCGTTCTGAAAAGCTCCGCTCGCCGGAAGGCCGGTGCGGTGAACGGAGGGTTTGCGTCGCCGAGCGGCAGAACGCACTTTGCCGCGGGCGATCAGCGGTCACTCGGCTATCCGACTACGGTGAGTGCATCCGGGACGCTCTGGAACTCGACCCGGGTGCGTTGCCCGACGAGGTCCCCGTCGACCTGGAAGTTGACCGGTTCAGCTGCGTCGATGCGGATCAGCGGCACATCGTCGCGGCGGAGCAGACGGCGGCCGTGCTGATCGCTCTCCGTGAGCAGAGCTTGCCGTACATGCGTGAACACGGTGGGCAATCGCAGACCGTTCAACGCGAACAAGCCCAATCCGGTCTCGAACGAGCAGCCGGAGTTGAGGTGGACCGGACGTTCCCCGAGGTAAGTCCACGGATCGGTGTTCGACACGAACGCGGTCACCGCCTCGGCCGGTTCCTCGCCCGGGATCCGGACGGTCAGCGTCGGCCGACCGAGCGGAGGACGGAAGTAGGAGCGCACCGCGGCACGCAGATAGAGGCTGGCGCTGGTTTGCTTGCCGCGTCGTTTCGCGACGCGGCCGACGACGTCGGCGTCCCAGCCGAGGCCCGCGTTGAAGGTGAACCAGTGCCCGTCGGCCAGTCCGAGGCCGATCCGCCGGGTCCGTTCGGTTTCCAGCGCGGTGAGCAGTTGGTGGGTCGCCTCGACCGGATCGGCGGGAAGGCCGGCCGCGCGGGCGAAGACGTTGGCCGAGCCGCCCGGCACGACGCCGAGCATCGGCACGGACCCGGAGCGTCCGGGAGCGCCCGCGGAATCGGCGAGGAGACCGTTGACGACCTCGTTGACCGTGCCGTCGCCGCCGTGCGCCACGACCAGGTCGAAACCGTCGCGAGCCGCCGAACGGGCCACCGCGAGCGCGTGCCCGCGGTAATCGGTTTCGACGACGTCGAGCTTCACCTGGCTGGCCAGCGCGTGCGCCAGCACGTCCCGGCCACCCGCGGTGGTCGAGGTGGCCTGGGGGTTCACGACGAGGATGGCGCGCACTACCGCAGGGTAAGTGCTTTTCGCCCGGCGGACGTACCTCCAGCGCCACATGGTGACGCGAAGCTCAGCCGCTTGCGCGCGCCGTCCCGGCTCGGTGACCTGTGGCGACCCTGTGGCGGGCGGTCCTCCTCTGCAGACGGCGAAAACTCCGCGCGTCGTGACAAGTGCACCCGGGCCGACCGCCCGCTCATCGACGACTACCCCGATTTTCTCCGCGGCCGCCGCCCCGGAAAACGGCCGACCGGGTGGCATACGATCAGTAGTGCTCACGCACGGTGACTCGCGCTGGTCGGGTGGCTGTGCCCCGGCAAAGCTCCTCCGCAAGGTTCCCGCACAGCAGCTGAAAGGGCCGCGCCCGTGTCGCATCCCGAGAACCCGCCGCCCACCCCGTTCGAGGTCCGCCTCGCCGGCGTCCTGACCGGACTGCCCGGCCTCGGCCTGCTGGTCTTCGGCGTGGTGCTGCTGGTGCACGGGCTGCGGAACCCGCCGATCCCGGGCAACAACGTGTGGGCCGAGTTCGGCACCTACGCGGTACTGGCGCTGATCTTCCTCGCCGCCTCCGTCGGGCTGCTGCTCGGCCAGACGTGGGCACGCTCGCCCGGCGTCGTCGTGGCGCTGCTGCTGATCGGGGTCGGCTGGTACCTGCTCGGGCCGTCCGGGCAGCCGCTGTGGGGCGTGCCGATCGGGTTGTGCGGGCTGGCGGCGCTGGTGCTGCTGTTCCGCCGCCCGTCGCGGGCGTGGGCGCTCGGAATGCACGACGACGAGACCGAGGAAGAGGCGGCCGAACGCGGCGGTCTCGCGGGACGGCGTGCCGAGCGGGAGCGGCGCGAACAGGATTGAGCGACAGTGACGTCACGTCATAGCGGACAGGTGACGCGGCGGCACTGGTAGCGGCACCCCTCAGCCGATGGAATCGGGACTGCGCAACCGAATTCACCCGAATTCCGAAGAGGGGAACCCATGAGGAGACTGCGTCTCGTCGTGACCACCACCGCAGTGGTGTGCGGGCTGCTTGCCGGGGCACTGCCGGCAGCCGCGGGCACCGCCACGATCCCGGCCCGCTACACCGGGCAGACGCTGGACTGGCACGCCTGCGCGCCGGGCGAGCTGGCCGACCTGCCACCAGGCACCGATATCTCGGGGCTCGAATGCGCCGCCTACCGCACGCCCCGGGACTGGGACCGTCCGGACGACGGGCAGTACCTCACCATCGCGATCAGCAGGCTCAAGTCGACCGGCGCCACGACGGCGTCGGTGCTCACCAACCCGGGCGGACCCGGCGCCGCGGGCCGCTGGTTCCCGGTGCTGCTGCGGGGTCAGAAGAAACTGCGCGAGCACCAGGAAATCATCGGCATCGACACCCGCGGCACCGGCCGCAGCGCCACCGTCACCTGCGGGGGCGCGTCCAGCACCGGAGCCGATCTCGACCCGCGCGACCGCGATCCGCGCAATCTGAACCAGATCGTCGACGCGGTCCAGTACGTGGCGACCGCCTGCCACCAGGCCGCGGGCGAGCTGGGAGAGCTGGTCAGCACCTTCCAGAACGTCCGGGACCTGGACCTGCTGCGCACCCTGCTCGGCCGCGAGCGGATCAACTGGATCGGGTACTCGGCGGGCACCTGGCTCGGCGCGCACTACGCCCAGCAGTTCCCGCGGCACACCGGCCGGTTCGTGCTGGATTCCTCGACCCAGTTCACCGGCAGCTGGCAGCAGTCGTTCGACTTCCAGCCAGCGGGTTACGAACGCCGCTGGCGGCAGGATTTCCTGCCGTGGCTGGCTCGCTACGACGCGAAGTTCCACTTCGGCGCCAGTGGCGAAGCGGCCCGGCAGACCTATGAGAGCGTCCGCTACGCGCTGACTCGCGAGCCGGTCGAGGTGAACGGCACGAAGCTCGGGGCGGTGGCGCTGGACTCCTTCCTCGTCGGCGCGCTCAAGGCGAAGAGCCAGTTCCCGGCGATCGCCTCCGTGCTGGTCCGGGTCAAAACGCTGACCGACGCGCGGTCTTCGGCGGAGGTCAAGGACAACGCTCGCGCGGCGCTCGGCAAGACGTTGGCGGAGGCGAAGAAGGCCGGTCCGATGGGCGTAGCGGCCCAGGCCGGTGCGGATGACGCGATGGTGTCCACGTTGATCACCACCCTGTGCAATGACGGGCCGTGGAAGGGCGATCGGCGATCGCTGATCCGCCGGTCGCAGGAATACCTCGACCGGGGCGTGACCCTGCACAGTTCGTTGTGGATGGGGCTGCAGGTCTGCGCGTTCTGGCCGGGCCAGCCGCGGCCGATGCCGGTGCTGAACGGCAAAGGCGTGCCGCCGGTGGTGATCGTCCAGTCCGAGCACGACCCGGCCACGCCGATCGAGGGTGCGCGGCGGGCCCACGCGGCGTTCCAGAACTCGCGGATGCTGACCGTCACCGGGGAAGGCGACCACGGCATCTACGGGATCGGCGGGAACCAGGCGGTGGACAAGGTCGTCGACGACTATCTGGTGGACGGGATCGTGCCGCGGGACCAGAGCCTGCCGGGGCTGCCGTTGCCGACGCCGTAAAGCTCGTGAGTGCTGATCGCGGTTCTAACCGCGATCAGCACTCACGACTCACGCCTCCTTGGCCAGCACCTTCAACGGCTCGTCGGTCAGCCGATACACCGACCACTCGTCCTGCGGCAATGCCCCGAGCGCCCGGTAGAACCCGACCGCCGGGTTCCAGTTCAGCACCGACCACTCCAGCCGGTGGTAGCCCTTGTCGACGCACTCCGCGGCCAGCGTCGCCAGCAACACCTTGCCGAGCCCCGAACCGCGCTGTTCCTCGCGTACGTAGAGGTCTTCCAGATAGATCCCGTGCGTGCCGCGCCAGGTGGAGAAGTTCAAGAACCACAAGGTGAATCCGGCGATTTCACCGTCCACTTCGGCCACGTGGCCGAACAGCGCCGGAGCCTCGCCGAACAGCGCGCCATGCAGCTGCTCGGAGGTGAGATGGCATTCCTGCGGCGCGCGTTCGTACTCGGCCAGTGCGTAGACGAGTTCCACGACGGCGTCGACGTCTTCCGGCCGGATCCGCCGTACGCGGGGGTCGGTCACTTCATCCCTCCAAGGCGGGCAGCAGGTTCAGGTGCTCGATCTGCGGTTCGCCGCGCTCGTCGCCGAGCACCGCGAGACCGGCCGGGTCCAGTCCGAAGTGGACACCCGCGGTGCCGGGAAGGCCGAGCCAGCGCGCGACGAGCACACGGCTGAAGTGCCCGTGTCCGACGAGGACGACGTCGCCGTTCTCGATCTCGCGCCGGGCGCGGTCGAGCACCTTGTCCGCGCGGGCCTGCACGTCGTCGGCGCTTTCGCCGCCGGGGACGGGGTGGGTCCAGACCGTCCAGTCCGGAACCGTCTCCCGGATCGCCGGCGTGGTGACGCCTTCGTAGTCGCCGTAGTCCCATTCGGCCAGGTCGTCGGTGACCTCGTCCACGCGCAGGCCGGCGAGTTCCGCGGTGCGCAGCGCGCGGCCGCGGGGGCTGGAGAGCACCAGCCCGGGCCCGCCGAGCAAGGTCCGCAGGGTGCCGCCCGCCGCGCGCGCCTGTTCCTCGCCCGCCGGGGTCAGCGGGATGTCGGTGCGCCCGGTGTGCTTGCCGTTCGACGACCATTCGGTCTGGCCGTGCCGGAGAAGAAAGAGCCGATGTGCCACGCGGCCGAATATAGCCGGGGCGGGTTTGCCCGGCAGGTTCGTAGTGTGCGAGGCTACTGGTGAGTAACTTCACCTGGGAGGTGCCGATGGGTACGCCGTCGACGTACGGGCTGTGGCGCAAGCTGGCCGCCAAACCGGGCGGCAAGCAGCTGTTTTCCGCCGCGATGTGCCTGCGCGTGCCCTACTTCGGCACCGTGCTGCCGACCATCCGGGAGATCCGGCCCGGGCACTGTTCGGTGACCGCGCCGAAGTGGTGGGGTGTGCACAACCACATCCGGACCTTCCACGCGATCGCCGCCTGCAATCTCGCCGAGATCGCGATGGGCATGCTGGCCGAGGCCACTGTTCCGGCTACGCACCGGTGGCTGCCCAAGGGCATGGAAGTGAGTTACGTCGCGAAGGCCGGAACGGGGCTGCGCGCGATCGCCGAATTGCCGGAGCTTCCCGAGTTCGGTCCCGAGGGATTCGATCTTCCGGTTCCGGTGCGGATCGTGGACTCGCGCGGGACCGAGGTGGTCACCGCGACGATCACGGTGTGGGTCACGCCCCGGAAAGCCGCCTGACCGGCGAAACCTGTACTTCCCGTTACCCCGGCCGAGTGAAACTTAACACCGTTTACTGGGCAAATGCGAATAGCGTTCGTTTTAGCCTTGCCAGGGTGCTCCGCGCCACGTCAGCATGCCGGGCATGGCCTCCCTCAACCGTCGCCGATTTCTCGGCCTCGCCGCGCTGAACTCCGCCGCGGCCCTCGGACTGACCAGCATTTCGGCGACGACCGCGCGTGCCGCGACCGTTGCGCCGCTGCCGGAGTATTCGCCCGCTGTGGTTATCGGCACCGGCTACGGCGCGGCGGTCACCGCGTTGCGGCTCGGCGAGGCGGGCGTGCCCACGGTGATGCTCGAAATGGGCCAGCTGTGGAACGAACCGGGTCCGGACGGCAAGGTCTTCTGCGACATGCTGAAGCCGGACCGGCGGTCGATGTGGTTCAAGAAGCGCACGGAAGCGCCGCTCGCGTCGTTCCTGTGGCTGGACGTCGCGAACCACGACATCGATCCGTACGCCGGAGTGCTTGACCGGGTGAACTACGGCGGGATGTCGGTGTACGTCGGACGCGGCGTCGGCGGCGGATCGCTGGTGAACGGCGCGATGGCGGTGCAGCCGAAGCGTTCGTACTTCGAGGAAATCCTGCCGCGGGTGAACGCAGACGAGATGTATGGCAAGTACTACCCGCGCGCCAACGCGGGCCTTGGCGTGAACCACATCGACGAGGCCTGGTTCGAGACCTGCAAGTCGTATCAGTTCGCGCGCGTTTCCCGGAAAGCCGCGCAGAAAACCGGGCTGAAGACGACGTTCGTGCCGAGCGTCTACGACTTCGACTACCTGAAGAAGGAAGAGGCGGGCACGGTCGAACGCTCGGCGCTCGCGTCCGAGGTCATCTACGGCAACAACCACGGCAAACGCTCGCTGGACAAGACGTATCTCGCCGCCGCGCTCGGCACCGGGCACGTGACGATCCAGACGCTGCACGAGGTCCGCGAGATCATTCAGCAGCAGGACGGCACGTACACGCTCGTGGTGCGCGAGTCCGACGCGCTCGGAAATGTGCTTTCCACCAAGCACTTGTCCACGAAGTACCTGTTCCTCGGCGCGGGCAGCCTCGGCTCGACCGAACTGCTGGTGCGCGCCCGCGACACCGGACGGCTGCCGCGGCTGTCCGAGGCTGTCGGACAGGGCTGGGGCACCAACGGCAACGTGATGCTCGGCCGCGCCAACCACGTGTGGGACACGACCGGCAGCCTCGAAGCGGGAATGCCCGCGCTCGGCATCGACGACTGGGACAACCCGACGCATCCGGTGTTCGCCGAGATCGCGCCGGTGCCCGCCGGGCTCGAGACGTGGGCGAGCCTGTACCTGGCGATCACCAAGAATCCCGAACGCGGCCACTTCACCTACGACGCCGCGAGCGATTCGGCGAAACTGCAGTGGTCGCCGGATCAGGGGCAGCCGTCGATCGACGCGGCGAAATCGCTGTTCGACCGGATCAACAAGGCGAACTCCACGATCTACCGCTACGACCTCTTCGGCGACACGCGGGCGTTCGAGAACCGCTTCACCTACCACCCGCTCGGCGGATTGGTGCTCGGCGAGGCGACCGACGACTACGGGCGCGTCAAGGGGTACCGGAACCTGTACGTCATGGACGGTTCGCTGATTCCGGGCAGCACCGGCGTGAACCCGTTCGTGACGATCACCGCGCTGGCCGAGCGCAATATCGAACGGGTCATCGCCGAGGACGGCGTACGCGCCTAGCGGTGCGCTGACCGCAGCTTTTCGTAGTACGCCACACAATCGGCGTAGGACGGCAGCAGGCCCTGGTCGAGCGCTTCGGCCAGGGTCGGCGCTGCTTTGTCCTTTTCGGACACAATCGGCGGCAGTCCGGCGGGCCAGGGCAGGCCGAGCGCCGGGTCGAGCGGGCTGATGCCGTGCTCGCGCGCCGGTGCGTACGGCTCCGAGCAGAGGTACGACATCACGGTGTCGTCTTCCAGCGCGATGAAGGCGTGCCCGATTCCTTCGGCCACGTACACCGCGTGGAACTCGGCCGCGTCGAGCCGCACCGAATCCCATTCGCCGAACGTCGGCGAGCCGACGCGCAGGTCCACCACCACGTCCAGCAGCGAGCCGATCGGGCAGTAGACGTATTTCGCCTGTCCGGGCGGGGTGTCGGCGAAGTGCACGCCGCGGATCGAGCCCGCGCGGGAAACGCTGTGGTTCGTCTGCGCGACGCGCAGCGGATGCCCGGCCGCGCGGACGATCGCTTCCTCCTGGAACGGTGCGACGAACAGTCCGCGTTCGTCGGGGAAGACACGCGGGACGAACTCGAAAGCGCCGGAGACCTTGAGCGGGCGGAAGTCCATGCCCGCCACCCTATCGAGTGCGTTTTCCGGACCCGGAACGGAACTGCTTCCGAAACCGGACGGACGTCTTGGGAATCGCGAATCTGTGACATGAGCCGCACCGAGGGGTCGGGGCCGGCCGGGGGCCTGTCATGATTGACGGACCGCAGCGTCGGCGGCCATCGCCACACCCCACGGATCGGATGGCCGTGCAGACGCCTCGCCGACAGGCCGGCGCTACCGCGCTGGGCTGCCGTCCGGAGGACGAGTTCCCACACGCGACGGGCGTGTTCGCCCGTCGACCAGGTGGTCCCCCGCTCGCAGTCCCAGGAGTACGTTCGATGACCCAGACCCATCCGCCCGCTTCCGTCATTCCCACGACAGGAACCCCGATGACCGACCAGGCCAGCACCGTCGCGGCCGTGACCGACGCCGAGATCTTCACCGGGCACGAGGGCGGCAAGCTCTCCGTGGCGGCGACCCGGCCGATCTCCGACCCGCGCGACCTCTCGATCGCCTACACGCCCGGCGTGGCGAAGGTGAGCCGCGCGATCGCCGAGGACGCGGCCAAGGCGAAGCGGTACACCTGGGCGGACCGGCTCGTGGCAGTGGTCAGCGACGGCACCGCGGTGCTCGGCCTCGGGGACATCGGCGCGAGCGCGTCGCTGCCGGTCATGGAGGGGAAATCGGTCCTCTTCAAGACCTTCGGCGGGCTGGATTCGATCCCGCTGGTGCTCGACACCACCGACGTCGACGAGATCGTCGAGACCCTGGTGCGGCTGCGCCCGTCGTTCGGCGCGGTCAACCTCGAGGACATTTCCGCGCCGCGCTGCTTCGAGCTGGAGGACAAGCTCAAGGAGGCGCTGGACTGCCCGGTCATGCACGACGACCAGCACGGCACCGCGATCGTCACCCTCGCCGCTCTGCGCGGGGCGAACCTGGTGCTCGACCGCGACATCGCCGGCGAGCGGGTCGTGGTCTCCGGGGCGGGCGCGGCTGGGGTGGCCTGCGCGAAGATCCTGCTCGCGGCCGGGGTCGCGGACGTGACGGTGCTCGACTCGCGCGGCATCGTGCACGCCGGGCGCGACGACCTGAACCCGATCAAGCGGCAGCTGGTGGAGACCACGAACAAGGCAGGGCTCACCGGCGGTCTCGCCGAGGCGCTGCGCGGGGCGGACGTCTTCCTCGGACTGTCCGGGGCGACGATCGACCCGTCGTTGCTGTCGACGATGGCGGACGATTCGATCGTGTTCGCGCTGTCCAATCCGGACCCGGAGGTGCACCCGGCGGTCGCCGCACAGCACGCCGCGATCGTCGCGACCGGCCGGAGCGACTTCCCGAACCAGATCAACAACGTGCTGGCGTTCCCCGGCGTGTTCCGCGGTGCCCTGGACGCTGGGGCGCGGGCGATCACGGAGAACATGAAGCTGGCCGCCGCGGACGCGATCGTGGCGGTGGCTTCGGACGATCTCGGCCGGGACCGGATCGTGCCCAGCCCGCTGGACCCGCGGGTCGCGCCCGAGGTGGCGGCCGCGGTCGCCAAGGCGGCTGAGCAGGACGGCGTGACTGGCTGATCGCTCTCTGGGAAGGGCTCTCCGGCTTTGGTTGCCGGGGAGCCCTTCTTTGTGCGCTCTTTTTGGACTTGCTGGTCCATTTTTTGGTCGGCACGGTGGGTTTCATGAAGATCGGATTGCGCGGATACGGCGTGTGGCAGGTCGGGGCGTTGACGACTCCGGCGATGGCTGCCGAGATCGAGCAGCTGGGGTATTCGGGGTTGTGGCTCGGCGGTCCCGGGGTGGATCTGGCCGGGATTGACGAGTTGCTGGCGGCTACCGAGTCGTTGGTGGTGGGGTCGAGCATCGTCAATGTGTGGTCGGGGGATCCGGCGGTGCTGGCTCGCTCGTATCAGCGGGTGGCTTCGAGGTTCCCCGGGCGGTTTGTGCTCGGGATCGGGGCTGGGCATCGGGAGCAGTCTCAGGGGTATGAGCGGCCGATGGACGCGGTTCAGCGGTTCCTCGATGCGCTGGATGCCGGCGGGGTGCCGGTTTCTGGGCGAGTGCTGGCCGCGTTGGGGCCGAAGATGCTGGAACTGGCCGCGGAGCGGGCTGGCGGGGTGGTGCCGTATCTGGTTCCGCCTCGGCATACTCGGGTAGCTCGGGCGGCGTTGGGTGCTTCTGGTTTTGTCGCGCCGGAGCAGAAGGTTGTGGTGACCTCGGATGTGGTTCGGGGGCGTGAGGTGGCTCGGGGGCGGGTGGAGAATCCTTATTTGGGGTTGGTGAATTACACCAGCAATTTGCGGCGGCTGGGGTATACCGATGAGGATTTGGCTGGGTCTGATCGGTTGATCGACGATCTGGTGGCGGTGGGGGATGTTTCCGCGGTCGCTGCTCGGTTGGAGGAGCATCGGGCGGCTGGGGCGGATCATGTTGTGGTGCAGGTGATTACGGAGAAGTACCAGATGCATCCTGCGTTGCCGGGGGTGCGGTTGCAGGTTTATGACGATGAGGTGGTGAGGGTTTACCGGGAGTTGGCGGCGGGGGTGTTTTAGGTTTTCCGGGGGGTGGCTCGTCGCCTGGCGGCGACATTGCTGCGGTGGTTGCGTGGGGCACCCCGAAGGTTGATTGTGCTGACGGTTCGGGGGTGCTTGTCAAGGCGGGAAAGATGCCTTGACAAGCACCCCCGAACCGCAGGGCGGCTTCGTATCGGGGTGTGGGGGAGGGGCTGGGTGCCTCGCTGGTTGGGTGCAGCGGCTGCGGTGTCGTAGGTGGGCGGGGCTCGCGCCCCAATGTGGCATTGGGTGCGTCTGACGCACCGAACGCCGCATTGGGTGCGTCGCATGCACCGAATGCCGCATTGGGGTGCATCTCAGTGGTGGTGGCGTGGGTGGGCCGTGAAGGGAATCCAAGTCCGTTGAGGGGCCCTCACGGACGGCGGCGGGTCGTGAGGCTCCCCTCACGACCAGTTGCCGGGTGCGGTGATCGAGCTGGCCGGCCAGCGGCGCGCGAGGGTCAGTCGGGGAGTAGTTCTGCCAGACGGTGTCGCGGGACGTCCACCAGGCGTAGGTCGGCCAGGTCTGCCGGGACGTTCAGCGCGGCGTTGGCTAGTCGGGCATGGGCGCGAGTCAGCAGTTCGGACGGATGGTCGACCAGGTCGGCGGCGACGATGGCGTGGCGGTTGTCGGGGGTGCTGCGGAGCAGGCGAAGGCGGTACTTGTCGGCGACCAGAGCGGTGAGCGAGGCCTGTGCGGCGGCGTCCGCTAGGTCGGGGTGGTTGTTCGGCAGCAGCAGCGCCAGGCGGCGGGCGTTCGTGCCCAGCAGGGTGCGCAGGAGCCAGGGGCCGGGATCGGCGGTGAGGTCCATCGCGACGGCGTCGCCTTCGGGGCCGGACGTGGCCCAGCCGACCGGGCGGGTTTCCAGGGCCAGGCCGCCTTCGGAGGCGATTTCCCGGGCGGCGGCTAAGAGGCCTGGTTTCGTTCCGGCTGATTCGACAGATTGCGGGCCGTGCGTGTAGATGGCGGAGCTTCCCTTGCGGGCGAACGATTTCTTCGCCTTCGCGGTGGGTTGGCAGACATACAGGTCCGCCGCGCTGCCGATTGCTTGGGCACCGGTGTAGCGGTTGAAGTCCGGGAGGATCGCTTCGTAGGTCAGGCCCAGGGTGGCCAGCGAGCGCTGCACTTGTGCGCCTAGGGCGGGGTGGCGCGGGCTGTAGCCGTAGGCCAGGAGGATCCGGCCTTCGGTGGGTTCGCGCAACGCTTGCACCGCGCGGGCGGCGAAGAGGCCCATGCCTTCCGGCGTGTAGGGCGGGTCGCTGAAGACCAGGTCGGCTTTGCCGGTCAGGGCCGGGGGCAGGCCGACGCGCAGGTCGGCGTGTGCGGTGAAGATGGTGCGTTCGCCGGTGGTGTCCAGGTAGGACAGGACGCGTTCGTCCAGGTCCACTACGGACAGTTCGGCTTCCGGGCACACCGCGCGCACGGCCAGCGATGTCAGGTCGTGGTCGCCGAGGAAGAGCACCTTGCTGCGGCGGAGGTCGTAGCGCGAGTTCAGCCACAACGCGCGGCGCAGCACGGTCTCCGGGGTCGCTTGCACGTGGTCCAGTGCGGCGAGCGGGGGCGGGACGGCGGCGATGCGTTCGGCCAGCATGGTGAGCAGAGCCGGTTGGGCGGCGACTGCCGCGTCGAGCGGGTCGGGCAGGGGCGGCAAGGAGTACGACGCGTAGGTGTCGCGTGCGTGAGGTGCGATGCGGACGCCGGCGGCGGAGCGTTCCAGGTCCGGTTCCAGGGCCGCGAGAAGGTCTTCGACGCTTCGGCGTGGGGCGGCGGTGAGCCGCACTAGGTCGGCCAACTCGTACGAGCCGCTGCGCAGCAGGGTGAGCACTTCGTAGAGCGGGCGGACGGCGGCGCCGTGTGCGGCGAGGACGTCGTCTAGGGCGGTCACGGGTCCGAGGGTAGTCGGCCACGCTGCGGGACAGGCTGCCAAGGGCGCGCGAGTGGGCTACCGTCGGACTCTGCACCAGCACGTGGGGAGAAGTCTGTGACCATCGAATTCCGAGACGTCGTCAAGCGCTATCCGGACGGCACGGTCGCGGTCGACGGCCTCTCGCTCACCGTGGAAGACGGCACGATCACGGTGTTCGTCGGTCCGTCCGGATGCGGCAAGACGACCTCGCTGCGGATGATCAACCGCATGGTCGAGCCTACCTCCGGCGCGGTGCTGCTTGACGGCAAGGACGTCAGCGAAGGCGACCCGGCGGTGCTGCGCCGCGGCATCGGCTATGTGATCCAGCACGCCGGGCTCTTTCCACACCGGACAGTGCTCGACAACATCGCGACCGTGCCGCTGCTGTCCGGATGGGACAAACGGAAGGCACGCGCCCGGGCGGCCGAGCTGCTCGAGACGGTCGGCCTGCCGACAGAACTCGGGAAGCGTTATCCGGCACAGCTGTCCGGCGGGCAGCAGCAGCGCGTCGGCGTGGCTCGCGCGCTCGCCGCGGATTCGCCGGTGCTGCTGATGGACGAGCCGTTCTCCGCGGTCGACCCGGTTGTCCGGGAAGGACTGCAGGACGAGTTGCTGCGGCTGCAATCCCAGCTGGGCAAGACAATCGTGTTCGTCACGCACGACATCGACGAGGCGGTGCGGCTCGGGGACAAGGTCGCGGTGATGCGCGTCGGCGGGAAGCTCGCGCAGTACGGGACGCCGGCCGAGGTGCTGCGGCATCCGGTGGACGACTTCGTCGCGTCGTTCGTCGGCCGGGACCGGGGGTATCGCGGGCTTTCGTTCCTGCCGGCGAGCGGCGTTGAGGTTTCGCCGGCTCGCACCGTTGACCTTGGCAGCAAGATCGACGGTCCGTCGGACGGCTGGCTGCTCGCGGTGAACGACGAGAAGCAGCCGCGGGGCTGGCTGCCACCAGGCTCCACAGTGGACGGCCCATTGGCGGAAACCGACCTCGTCGCAGGCGGATCGCTGTACGTGCAGGGCACGCCGATCCGCGGGGCGCTCGACGCGGCGCTCTCGTCGCCGGCCAGTCTCGGCGTCGTGGTGGACGACGAGAACCGCGTGCTCGGGACGGTGCTCGCGCACCAGGTTCTGGATGTAATCGAGGCTTCCCCGCAGGCGTCCTGATGGGCGACTTCTTCGGCGAACTCGGCCGGTACCTGTCGAGTTCCAACAATCGCGGCGAAATCCTCGCCAACCTGCTCGAGAACATCTATCTCGCGCTGGTGCCGCTGGTCGCGGGCATCGTGCTGGCGATCCTGCTCGGCTGGCTCGCGCATCGCTGGCGGCCCGCGCGCAGTGTGCTGCTGGTCGTGGGGAATCTGCTGTACACGATTCCGTCGCTGGCGCTTTTCGTGGTGATTCCCGGCATTATCGGCACGAAGATCCTCGACAGTGTCAACGTGATCGTCGCGCTGACTGTCTACACCACCGCGCTGCTGGTGCGTCCGGTGCTCGACGCGCTGGAAGCCGTGCCGCCGCACATCGTCGCGGCGGCCACGGCGATCGGATATCGCGGGCCGCGCCGGTTCTTCAGCGTCGAACTGCCGCTCGCGGTACCGGTGCTCGCGGCAGGGGTCCGGGTGGCGTCGGTGAGCAACATCAGCCTGGTCAGCGTCGGTGCGCTGATCGGGACCGGCGCGCTCGGCGTGCTGTTCACCGACGGATTCCAGCGGGAGTACTTCTCGCCGATCGTGGTCGGGATCGTGCTGACGATGCTGCTCGCGTTGATCGTCGACCTGCTGCTGGTGTTGCTGCGCAATCTGCTGACGCCTTGGGAGAGAGCGGGTCGCGCGCCTGCCGCGGAGGTGGCGGGATGATCGGCGACGTCTTCACCTGGTTCACCACCGCCGCGAACTGGCAGGGCCCGGGCGGCATCCTCGCCCGGCTGGCCCAGCACGTCGGCTACGTCGCTCTTGCCCTCGTCATCGCGCTGGTGATCGCGATCCCGATTGGACTGTTCGTCGGCCACACCGGCCGCGGCGGTGTTGTCCTGGTCGGCGTCGGCAACGCGATCCGCGCACTGCCGACGCTCGGGCTCGTCACGTTCCTGTTCCTGCTCTTCACCGAAAGCACCACGGCGACCATTATCGGCCTGGTCGTGCTGGCGATCCCGCCGGTGCTGGCGGGCACGTACGCCGGTCTGCAAGCGGCCGAGCACGATGTCGTCGACGCCGCGCAAGGCATCGGGATGACCGGCTGGCAACGGCTGTGGCAAGTCGAGGTGCCGATCGCGCTTCCGTTGGTGCTGGGCGGAATCCGCAACGCCGTCCTGCAGTTGATCGCGACCGCCGCGGTAGCCGCCTATGTCGGCCTCGGCGGCCTCGGCCGGTTCCTGCTCGACGGACTGGCCATTTTGGACTACACCGAGGTCGTCGCGGGCGCGATTCTCACCGCGTTGCTGGCGATCGTGGTCGACCTGCTGCTCGCCGCCGCGCAGCGAGCCTTGGTGCCCAAGGGAGTCCGGCTGGCCGCGCAGGCAGCGTCCGGCCGGACAGCGGCCGCGGGAGGAGCAGCGTGAAACGGTGGGGGATCCTGGTGGCCGGACTGGCGCTGCTGGCGTCGGCATGCGGAAACCCGCTGTCCGGCGGCGGTGAGGGCGGCAGTGCCGGCGGGATCATCATTGGTGCGTCGGACGTCGGGGAAAGTTCTTTGCTGGCCCAGATTTATGCCGGGGCTTTGCGGAATGTCGGCGCGCACAAGGTGACGGTGCGGCCGCCGGTCGGCAGCCGCGAGGTCGTGGTCAAGGCGTTGCAGGACAAGTCTTTGTCGGTGGTGCCGGACTACTCCGGGAACTTGCTGCGGTACTTCGACAAGAATACCGCGGCGACTACTTCGGCAGATGTTTACGCTCAGCTCAAGCAGAAAATCCCGGCGGGCTTCACCGTTCTCGACCAGTCGCCCGCGCAGGACAAGGATTTGCTCGTAGTGGGCAAGGAGCTCGCGGCCGCTGGGGTGAAGACGTTCTCCGACCTCGGACCGCGCTGCAAAGACCTGGTGATGGGCGGACCGGGGCAGTGGAGCAGCCGGTGGAAGGACCGGATCAAGCAGTTGTACGGGTGCGAATTCAAGGAAATCCGCACGACGGACACTGGCGGACCGGTGACGGTGGCGGCCTTGAAGTCCGGTGATGTGCAGGTGGCGGACCTGTTCAGCACGTCGGCGACGATCGCGTCCAATGGCTTTGTGCCACTGGAGGACGACAAGCACATGTTCCCGGCGCAGAACATCGTGCCGCTCGTGTCGCGAGGGACGTTGAATGACGCCGAGACGGCTGCGTTGAACCGGGTTTCGGCGGCGTTGACTACGGAGCAGTTGACTGAGTTGAACGTGCAGTACACGGACGAGAAGCGGAATGCCAAGGATATCGCTGAGGAGTTCTTGCAGCGGAACGGGTTGGCGGCCTCGTGAGTGGCAATCCCGGTTCTAACCGGGATTGCCACTCACGAGGGCTACCGCTCAGAGCCGGTCAAAGGCCGCCGCGTAGCGGAACGCTCCGCGGTTCCCCGGGTGGTACGCCGCCAGCGGGAGGGCCTGGAAGTGCGGTGCCCATTCCGGCACCGGAGGCGTGACGCCGAGCTTCTCGGCCAGGACGAATCCGAAGCGGGAGTAATAACCCGGGTCGCCCAGGAGCACGATCAGGCCGTAGCCGAGGGCGTTGGCGGCGCCGATCGTCGCGTGGACCAAAGCCGATCCGGTGCCGCAGCGGTGGTGGTCTGGGAGAACGCCTAACGGGCCGAAGCCGATGGCGGAGTCTGGGTCGTCGTCGAGGCGGCCTGGGCTGGAGCAGGCGTGGCCGATGACCTCTCCGTCGCGGAGGGCGACAAGGGACAGCGCGGGGAGCAGATCGCCGTCGGCGGTGAGTTCGGTGACTAGTTTCGCTTCCGGCATTTCGCCGGTGACGTCGGGGTTGTGGACACGGAACGCGGCGGTGTGCACGGCGTGGATGGCGGGTGCGTCGTCGGCGGTCGACTGGCGGATCTGCATGCGCCCAGTTTCCCTGAGCGGCGGTTTGTGCGGAAATTGATTTCGGCGGACCGCGTCAGAGAGGAACCAGGGGAGCGATGAGCGAGTCGGTGGCGATCGGCTGGTGATCCGCGTGCGGGGGCGGATGCCCGCGGGGGCGGCCGACTTCTGGGACGGCAACTGGCTTTTCAGTCCGGTTGACCTGGTGGCCGGCGGGTTCAGCGCTCGGGTGCCCGCTGGGTTGCGGGCCGAGGAGTTGCGGAGCTTCCGGGAGCAACTGGCGAAGGCGTACGCCGGCTTCGGTGGCCTCGCCCGGCTGACGTCGATGGAGGAGCGGCTCGATCTGACGGCCACCGTGGCCAAATCCGGAAGGGATGAGGTCGAGGGAGCGGCGATCGACGGGCGGGGGGAACAGGCTGTCGTTTCGGATCGGCGAGCTTGATCAGTCTGAGCTGCCGCAGGTCCTCGATGGGCTCGCTTCGATCGAGGCGGAGTTTCCGGGGGTTGGCGAGCGTTGATCAGGCCGCAGCTGCCTCCGGAGCAACCCGGGCCGGGCGGTCGTCGCGCATGAAGAGGAGCACCGCGGCTCCCACGAGCGGTCCGGCGGCCAGGGTGAGGAACGCGGAGTAGAACGAACCGGTCGCGTGGAAGACCGGGCCTACGACGGCGGGCACGATGACGCTGCCCAGTTGCCAGAAGGCGTTCACCGCACCGGCGGCGGAACCGGCTAGGCGGGCACCGGTCAGGGCGGGGATCATGGCGGCGGTCAGCGGGCTGTAGGCGTAGGCGCCGATGCCGAGAATCGGGGCTACCACTAGGAAAGCGGGGTAGCTGCTCAGGGAGCCGAAGACCAGGAGAGCGCCGCCGAAGAGGATGAGGACGGCGATGATCGGGATTCGCCTGCCTAGGCCGACTTTGTCGGTGAGCCAGCCGATCAGCGGTTTGATCACTACCGCTGTGCCGGAGAAGATGACCAGGACCACGCCGGCCCGCACGGGGTCGATGTGTTCGCCGCGGATCATCAGGGTGTTGGACCACGTGACGAAACCGTAGGTGCCCCACAGACCGCCGAAACCGGCTAAGCCCAGCAACAACAGGTCGCGGTTGCGGAAGAGGGGGCGCGGGTTCGGCAAGACGCGGCGGGGGGAAGCGGACACAGCGCCGTTGCGGATGAAGGCCAGGCACAGCAGGCCGAGTACGACGGTGACTCCGCCGAAGAGGTGGTACGACACTGGCCAGCCGCTGTTTTTCACTAGCGTGGGCACGACGGCGTTGGCCACGACGGTGCCCAGCGACGTCGCGGTCATGAAGATGCCGCTCGCGAGGCCGTGCTCCTCCGGGCGGAACCAGGTGGTGATCAGCTTCAGCCCGGCGGAGAAATCGACTCCGGCGAAGAGGCCCAGCAGGGCTTGCAGCACGAGGCCCCAGGCGATGGACGTGGTCGAGCCGAAGAGGATCATCAGCACGCCCGCGACAAAGGAGCTGACGCCGAGGATCGCGCGACTGCCCAGCCAGTCGGAGAGGAAGCCGCCGGCGGTGTTGGAGACGACGTAGCCGATGTAGTAGCAGGTGGCGAAGATCCCGAGCGCGGCCAGCGGGACGCCGAGCGAATCGCTGACCGCCGACGACGCCGGGCCCCAGGTCGACCGGTCTACCGAGGTCATCGTGAACACTGCCCAGCAGAGCAGCAGGACGACCCAGCGATAGCGGCTCGGCATGGGGGCTCCTTCGACCTGGCGGATGATCAGGGAAGGTTCCCGTTACCGGCGGCAGCGGGTCAAGCCAAGGCATCCTGACGGTGCAACTCGGCCCGGATCACGCGGACGTCGTGGGCTCGGCCGCCGACGTACTGGGCGGCGGCGACCCCGGCGGCGTGGCCGGTGGCGAAGGCGGTGCCCATGACGCGGACGGAGGCGTACGCGTCGTCGTCGGAGCTGGTCAGGCGGCCGGCTGCCCAGAGGTTCGCGGTGTCGGCGGAGCAGATCGCGCCGTAGGGGAGGTCGTACCAGCCGCGCTCGGCGATCGGTTCGTAGCGGGTGATGCCCGGGCCCGCGTGGTCTTCGATCGGCCAGCCGCAGCGGCCGATGGACGCGTCGGGGCGTTTGCGGGCGGTCAGGACGTCGCGGCCGGTGAGCTGTTCGCGGCCTACCAGGTGACGGCCTTCGCGGATGCCCAGCTGGGGGCCGGTTTCTTCGAGGCGCGCCGACGACCAGCCGGAGAGGTGTTTGCGCAGTGCGTCCAGGTATCGCCACGCCTGGCGTCGCGCGTTGGCCTCGTCGCGGCTCAGCGAGGCGGCGTCCAGTACGTCGGTCTGTTCGTCTACCAGCAGCGCGATTACGTTGCGGGTCAACGGAAGGTGCACGGCGATGCCGTAATCGCGGGACAGCTGGATGCCGGTTTCCCGTTGGTACGCGGCGACGGCGGCGCGCAGACCCTCGCGCGAAAGGTCGGCATCCTCGGGGACGCCGGAGAATCGGCAGACGAGCGTGCTGGTTTGCCGCTCGTGCAACGGGGCGACGCGGACGGCGGCTCCAGCGGCGGCGAGGAGTGCGCCGTCGCCGCTGGCGTCGATGAACGCACCGGCGGTGACCCGTTCCAGGCCGCCGCGGTGGTGCAGTTCGACTTCGGTGACGACGCCGTGCGTCCGCCGCGCTCCGATGAGTTTGGTGTGCAGGAGGACGTCCACGCCGGCGTCGGCGGCCAGTTCGTCGTACACCAGCTTGGTGGTTTCCAGGTCGAGCAAGACGATCTTGTTGCCGGTCCAGCCCATCGTCTTCTCTTCGTAGGCGCCGCGGTGGCGCAGCCGCTGCAGCACCTCCTCGCCGACGCCCGCGACGACCTGCTGCCCGGTCTGGTCGAAGAAACCGCAGAGGGTCAGCACGGAACTGATCGTCGCCGCGCCGCCAAGGTACGGGTACTGCTCGACCAGCAGCACCCGCGCCCCGGTCCGCGCCGCCCCGGCCGCGGAGGCGATACCCCCAGCACCGCCTCCGACTACGACGACGTCGTAGTGCACTTCCAGCCCTCCTCGGGTGTTTGGCACCCAGTGAACTGGGTCCGGCCGGGACGTCGCCACTGCCTTTCCGGCACCCCGGGCATACCCGGAAGGTATATCTATGGATTCCAGAAAGTATGAAACTCATACAAGTTGGCGTACGCTCGAGGCCATGGACACCAAGGCAGCCGGATACCGGCGCAAGGTCAACACGATCAACCGGGTCATCACCGCCCTGCAGCGTGCGGGGCTGGCGTTCGGGCCGATGGAACTGCTCACCGTCCCCGGACGGCGCAGCGGCGAGCCGAGGACGTTTCCGTTGGCAGTATTGAAAGTCCAGGGCGGCGAGTACCTCATCCAGGCGTTCCCGAAGGCGGCCTGGGTGGCGAACATCCGCGCGGCGAAGGAGGGCACGCTGTCGCGGGGACGGCGGTCGCGACGGGTGCGGTTCGTGGAACTGCCGGTCGCGGAACGGGGGCCGGTGTTGCGAGAGGTGGTCGCGAGCGGGCCGCCGAGCGTGGGGCGGCGTTACGTGACGACGGGGCTGGCGGAGTCGCCGACGCCGGACGGGGTGGCGGCGGCCGCGGCCGCGGGGAGGATCGCGGTGTTCCGGGTGGAGGCCGCGGGGTAGCGGTCGTGAGTGGCTATGCCGGTTCTAACCGGCATAGCCACTCACGACTCCCACAACGGCGAAGGCCGCCGCGGAACGAATCCCGCGGCGGCCTCCACGCAAAACGAGCCGAATCAGTCGAACGCCTTGGCGATCAGCGCCTTCTGCTCGACGTCGTGCACCTTCGACGAACCGGCCGACGGGGCGGCCATCGGGCGGCGCGCCACCACGTCGAGGCCGGTGAAGAACTCCGGGAACTTCCGGGGCAGGTTGAGGCCGAAGAACGGCCACGCGCCCTGGTTTTCCGGCTCCTCCTGGACCCACGCGATCTGGCTGGCGTTCGAGTAGCGCTCCACCGCGGCCAGCAGCTTCTTCTTCGGCAGCGGGTAGTACTGCTCGATCCGCACGATCGCGACGTCGTCCGCGCCGCGCTTCTCGCGTTCGGCCACCAGCTCCCAGTAGAGCTTGCCCGAGGTCAGCAGCACCTTGCGAACCTTCGCCGGGTCCTGGGTGGCGTCGTCGATCACCGACATGAAGCGGCTCTGGCCGGTGAAGTCCTCGACCGTCGACGTCGCCGCCTTGTTGCGCAGCATCGACTTCGGGGTGAAGACGATCAGCGGACGCTGGATGCCGTCGAGGGCGTGGCGGCGCAGCAGGTGGAAGTAGTTCGCCGGGGTGGACGGCACCGCGACGGTCATCGACGCTTCCGCGCACAGCGACAGGAACCGCTCGATCCGGCCGGACGTGTGGTCCGGGCCCTGGCCCTCGTGGCCGTGCGGCAGCAGCAGCACGACGTCCGAGCGCTGGCCCCACTTGGCCTCGCCGGAGGAGATGTACTCGTCGATCACGGTCTGCGCGCCGTTGACGAAGTCGCCGAACTGCGCTTCCCACATCACCAGCGCCTCGGAGTTCGCCACCGAGTAGCCGTACTCGAAGCCGACGGCCGCGTACTCCGACAGCGCCGAGTCGTAGATCATCACGCGGCCCTGGCCGTCGGCCAGGTGCTGCAGCGGCGAGTACTCCTGGCCGTTCTTGCGGTCGATGAACACCGAGTGCCGCTGGGTGAAGGTGCCGCGCCGGGAGTCCTGGCCGGACAGCCGCACGAGGCGGCCTTCCAGCGCCAGCGACCCGAAGGCCAGCAGTTCGCCGAACGCCCAGTCGACGCCGCCCTCGCGCGACATCTTGTGGCGGCGCTCCATGACCGGCTTGACCCGCGGGTGCGGGGTGAAGCCCTCGGGCAGGTTGACGAACGCGTCGCCGATCTTCTCGACGACCTCGCGCGACACGGCGGTGGTGACCTTCGCCGGGATCTGCTGCTCGCCCTCGACCGAGGGGCTCGCCTTCGCCGGGTGCTTCTCCAGTTCGCGCACCTCGTTGAAGACGTGCTCGAGCTGGCTGGAGAAGTCGCGCAGCGCGGCCTCGGCCTCTTCGACCGAGATGTCGCCCCGGCCGATCAGCGATTCGGTGTAGATCTTCCGGACCGAACGCTTCGTGTCGATGATGTCGTACATCGCCGGCTGCGTCATCGAGGGGTCGTCGCCCTCGTTGTGGCCGCGGCGGCGGTAGCAGATCAGGTCGATCACGACGTCCTTGTGGAACGCCTGGCGGTAGTCGACCGCCAGCTTCGCGACCCAGTGCGCGGCCTCGGGGTCGTCGCCGTTCACGTGGAAGACCGGCGCGCCGATCATCTTCGCGACGTCCGTGGCGTACTGGCTGGACCGCGAGTGCTCCGGCGCGGTGGTGAAGCCGACCTGGTTGTTGACGACCACGTGCACGGTGCCGCCGGTGCGGTAGCCGCGCAGCAGCGCCAGGTTCAGGGTCTCGGCCACGACGCCCTGGCCGGCGAAGGCCGCGTCGCCGTGCATCAGGACCGGCAGCACGGTGTAGCCCTCGCCGCCCTTGTCGAGGACGTCCTGCTTGGCGCGGACGATGCCCTCGAGCACCGGGTCGACGGTCTCCAGGTGCGACGGGTTGGACGCCAGCGACACCCGGGTCTCCCCGTCGCCGAACATCCGGAAGTACTTGCCCTCGGCTCCGAGGTGGTACTTCACGTCGCCGGAGCCGTGCGCCTGGCCCGGGTCGAGGTTGCCCTCGAACTCCTGGAAGATCTGGCTGATCGGCTTGCCGACGATGTTCGCCAGCACGTTCAGCCGGCCGCGGTGCGGCATGCCGATGACGACCTCGTCCAGTTCCGCCTCGGCGGCCTTGTCGAGCACCGTGTCCAGCAGCGGGACCAGGGTCTCGCCGCCTTCCAGGGAGAACCGCCGCTGGCCGACGTACTTGGTCTGCAGGAAGGTCTCGAACGCCTCGGCGGCGTTGAGCTTCGACAGGATGTACTTCTGCGCGGACGGCTCCGGCTTGGTGTGCCGGACCTCGACGCGCTCCTGGATCCAGCGCCGCTCCTCGGGGTCGAGGATGTGCGTGTACTCGATGCCGACCGTGCGGCAGTACGAGTCGCGCAGCACGCCGAGGATGTCGCGCAGCTTCATCCGCTCGCGGCTGGAGAAGTCGCCGACGGCGAACTCGCGGTCCAGGTCCCACAGGGTCAGGCCGTGGCTGAGCACGTCAAGGTCGTGGTGGCTGCGCTGGCGGTAGTTCAGCGGGTCGGTGTCGGCCATCAGGTGGCCGCGCATCCGGAACGCCTCGATCAGTTCCATGACGCGCGCGGTCTTGTCGACCGGGCCGTCCGGGATGTCGGCGACCCAGCGGATCGGCTCGTACGGCAGCCGCAGGCTGGTGAAGACGTCGTCGTAGAAACCGTCCTCGCCGAGCAGCAGTTCGTGAATGCGCTTCAGGAACTCGCCGGACTCCGCGCCCTGGATGATGCGGTGGTCATAGGTCGAGGTCAGCGTCATGATCTTGCTGACCGCGAGGTCGACCAGGGTCTTCTCGCTGGTGCCCTCGAACGACGCCGGGTACTGCATCGCGCCGACGCCGATGATCGCGCCCTGGCCCGCCTGCAGCCGCGGCACCGAGTGGTTCGTGCCGATGCCGCCCGGGTTGGTGAGCGAGATGGTGGTGCCCGCGAAGTCGTCCGCGGTGAGCTTGTTCGTGCGGGCCTTCTTGACGATCTCCTCGTAGGCCTGCCAGAACTGCATGAAGGTCATGTTCTCGGTGGCCTTGATGGAGGCCACGACGAGCGTGCGGGAGTCGTCCTTGCCCTTCATGTCGATGGCAAGCCCGAAGTTGACGTGCTCCGGCGTGATCGCGAACGGCTTCCCGTCGATCAGCTGGTAGTGCCGGTTCATGTTCGGGAAGTCCTTCAGCGCCCGCACCATGGCGTAGCCGATGAGGTGCGTGAAGGAGATCTTGCCGCCGCGGGTGCGCTTGAGGTGGTTGTTGATGACGATGCGGTTGTCCGCCATCAGCTTCGCCGGGACCGCGCGCACGCTGGTCGCGGTGGGCACGGAAAGCGAGGCGTCCATGTTCTTGGCGATCGCCGCCGCGGCGCCGCGCAGCTGCTTGGACTCCGGCTCGGCGTCCTTCGCCGGAGCGGACTTGGCGGGCGCGGAAGCCGCGGCCTTCGCGGCCGGGGCGGGCTTGGCCGGGGCCTTGGCCGCCGGGGCCGGAGCGGCCTTGGCGGCCGGTGCTGCCGGGGCCTTCGCGGCGGGGGCGGCGGGCTTGGCGGCGGGAGCGGACGCGGCGGCCTTGGCTTCCCCGTTCCCTTCCTGCGTACCGTTGCCGCCCGGAGTGGGCTTGTAGTCGGCGAAGAAATCGTGCCAGGCGGCGTCTACCGACTGGGGGTCCGCGAGAAACCGCTCGTACATTTCTTCGACGAGCCACTCATTGGCACCGAACTGCGATGCGGGACTGCTGCTGGCCACGGCTGGCTCTCGCCTCTATCCATTCTCGATCCGATATCACAAGCATCTGCTGACCGCCAGGCTAGTCCCCTGCCGGTGGCCCGAAACACGCCACCTGGACGCTCGTGAGACAGGTCATTGTCTGGATCGGTTGAGAGGCCCAGCCTGACAGACAGCAGGGACCACCGTACGCGTCGCAAGGGCCGAATGCCGTCACCTCGGCCGGTTTGGGGTGACCTCGGCCACAGCACGGCCACAACACGGCCGCGGCTTGCGCCGCGGCGCGGCCGGGGTCAGCTCGCCGCGGCGGGCAGCGAGCGCACCGGTGCTGGTCCGAACCACGCGCGCAGGGCTTCGCGCAGATCGGCGGGATCGGTGTCCGGGCTTTCGGCGAGCCAGGCGACGTGCCCGTCCGGGCGGAGCAGGAACGCGGCGGGGACCTCGCTGGTGCACGGGGTGCCGGAGACGAGGTCGAGCCGGTCGAGCCACGGCGCGGCGGTGCGGGCGACGGCGGGGCCGTCGGTGAGGTCGACGAGCACGCCGCGGCCGGAGTGCAGCAGCTTCATCGTGGTCGTCGCGGCGCCGTCGACGACGATCGACCACTCCGGAACGCGGGTCCCGGCCAGCGGGTGGTCCGAGGCGGGGAAGGTCGGGTAGCGCACGTCGAGCGCGGTGATCATCTCCGCGAGGTAGCGGTTGACCTCGTCGAACTCCATGAGCGTCCCGAACAGCTCGCGCAGCGGGCCGATCTCCGGGCGCGGGTCCATCAGCGCGAGCTGGGCCTGGGTGTTGAAGCAGACGCGCGCGCCGACCGGGTGGCGTTCGTCGTGGTAGGTGTCGAGCAGGGCGTCCGGGCTGCCGTTGACGACCGCGGCGAGCTTCCAGCCGAGGTTCACCACGTCCTGGATGCCGGTGTTGAGGCCCTGTCCGCCCGCCGGGAAGTGCACGTGCGCGGCGTCGCCGGCGAGCATGACGCGGCCCTTGCGGTACTGCGCGGCCTGCCGGGTCGCGTCGCCGAAGCGCGACAGCCACACCGGGTCGCGCATCTGGAGTTCCTGGTCGGTGACCCGTTTGACCGAGGCGGCGAGTTCTTCCAGTTCGACCGGGTCGTCGCGGTGCGCGGTGGGCGGCCGGAACTCGACCGACACGACGCGGTAGAGGTCGCCGCCGAGCGGGACGGTGCCGAACACGCCGCCCTTGCAGCGGGCGAGGTGCGGGCCGTCGGGCACCTGGTCGAGGTGGACGTCGGCGAGCATCGCGTCGATGTTGGACGCGGTGCCGGGGAAATCGATGCCCGCCAGTTTGCGGACCAGGCTGCTGCCGCCGTCGCAGCCGACGAGGTAGCGCGAGCGGATGCGGTACTCGCCGTCCGGGCCGGTCACGGTGGCGACCACCGCGTCGGGCCCGTTCTCCAGTTCGGTGAGCCGGTGCCCGCGGCGGATCTCGACGTCCAGTTCCCGCGCGCGCTCTTCGAGGATCGCCTCGGTGCGCGACTGCGGGACCATCAGCGCGTAGGTGTGGCGTCCGTTGAGCTTGCTGAGGTCGAGCAGCCGCATGCCGGCGAAGTGCCCCTTCGGCCACACCGGCGCGCCCTCGCTGAAGCGGGGCAGCAGACCGCGCTGGTCGAGCACCTCGACGGTGCGCGAGTGCAGGCCGAGCGCGCGGGACTGCCCGCTCGGTTCGGCGAGCCGCTCGAGCACGAGCACCCGGCCGGGCCGCAGCCCGAGTTCGCTCGCGAGCATCAGCCCGACCGGGCCGCCGCCCACGATCACCACGTCGTACTCGACATCCATCCCGGTGCTCCCCATGTGTCCATGCCTGTTGTCGGTCTGTTCTCGGCACGGTCAAGCCTGTAGCACCGTGCTGGTCCGCGGCTATACGCGCTGTGCTGGGGATTCAGCGCTCGCCGAGCGGTCTTGGACGGTGCCGGAGACGGCCCCAGCGGGGCGTCGGCGGAGGTCGAGAGCGTGTTGAGGGGCCTTCGAGACCCGGCCGGAAGCATCGCCGCACACGAAGGTTTCCGCGGCTGCCGTGCGCGCGGACCACCGAAACGGAAGGCAGGTACGACCCGGGATGACTGCCCACACCACCGTGGACGCACAGGCGATCGCCCGCCTCAACATGCTGTTCACCCAGTCGAAGATCCTGCACAGCGCGGTCGAGCTGGGAGTGTTCGAACTGCTGGCGTCGGCGCCGCGGACGATCGACGAGATCCGCCGGGAACTCGGGCTGCACCAACGATTCACCGGCGACTTCGTCCAGGCGCTCGCCGCGCTCGGGCTGCTGGAACGGGACGGCGAGAAGTTCAGCAACGCGCCGGCGGCCGCGGCGGTGCTGGTGCCGGGCGCGCCCGGCGGCGGCTACCTCGGCGCGCGGGTGCGCACGACGTCGCAGCGGCACTATGCGATGTGGGGCAAGTTGTCCGAGGCGCTGCGCGACGGCGAGCCGAAGGCGGACATCGGCGGACACGGTGCGTTCGCGAAGCTGTACGAGGATCCGGTGCGCGCCAAGGCTTTCCTGGTGCACATGGACGCGAACAACGCGTTGGTCGCGCCGCAGCTGGCCGAGCACGTGGACTGGTCTTCGTACAAGACCTTCGTCGACGTCGGCGGCGCTCGAGGCAATGTCGCGGCGCAGTTGTGCCTCGCGCACCCGCATCTGCACGGCGGCGTGTTCGAGCTGCCGCCGATCGAACCGCACTTCGACGAACTGATGGCGGAACTGGGCGTCGCGGACCGGGTCACGTTCCACGCCGGCGACTTCTTCGAGACGCCGCTGCCGGAGACCGACGTCGTCGTGTTCGGCCACGTGCTGCACGACTGGGATCCGCAGCGTCGCGTGGAACTGTTGGCACGGGCCAAAAACGCGGTTCCGAGCGGCGGTGCGGTCGTGGTGTACGACCAGATCCTCGACGCCGAGAACCCGGATCTGCGCAGCCTGGTCGGCAGCATCAACGTCGGCCTGATCACCGACGGCGGTTCCGAGTACACCGTGCCGCAGCTGCGCGAATGGCTGGACGAAGCCGGATTGGAGTTCCGGGCCGCCACCACTCTGCCGAAGGGCAACGACACCGTTGTGGTCGCGGTGAAACCGTGAGTGCGCAAGCCCTGGTGGTCGGCGCCGGCCCGGTCGGGCTGACCGCGGCGCACGAACTGGCCCGGCGCGGCGTGCGGGTGCGGATCGTGGACCGGGCAGCGGGTCCGGCGGTGACCAGCCGGGCGCTGGCGACGCATCCGCGTTCGCTGGAGATCTACGATCAGATGGGTGTGCTCGACGACTTGCTGCCGCGCGGGCAGCAGGTGCGCGCGTTCACGATTCACATGCGCGGCAAGCGAATGGTCGGCCTCCGGGCGGACTACTCGCGGCTGCCGACGCGGCTGCCGTTCACGTTGATGGTCGACCAGGTCATCACCGAGGAGGTGCTGCGGACCGCGTTGGCCAAGCAGGGCGTCGAGGTCGAATGGGGCGTCGCGCTGGCCGACTTCACCGACACCGGAGACGGCGTGCAGGTGCGGCTCGAACGCGACGGACAGGTCGAGGAGACCTCGGCGGACTGGCTGGTCGGCTGCGACGGCGGGCACAGCGCGGTGCGCAAGAAGCTGGGGCTGAAGCTCGAAGGCGACTCGTCGGAGACCTGGCTGATCGCCGACGCGCAGGCGGACACGGCGTTGCCGCGCGACAGTATTCACCTGATCCGGACCCCGGGCGGTTCGGTGATGCTGGTGCCGTTCCCGGACGAGGGCAAATGGCGGCTGCTCGATACCCGAGACGTCGAGTACTCCGGCTCCGGCGACGACGCGGCGGTGGCGCGGCGGTTCTCGGAGAAAGTGTCCGCGGCGACCGGTGTGCCGACTGTGGTGTCCCCGCCGACGTGGGTTTCGGTGTTCTCCATCCAGCAGCGGATGGTGCCTGCCATGCGGTCCGGTCGCTGTCTGGTCGCCGGCGACGCCGCACACGTGCACAGCCCGGCGTCCGGGCAAGGCATGAACACCGGCGTCCAGGACGCGTACAACCTCGCGTGGAAGCTGGCGATGGTCATCGACGGACGCGCCGACGAGCAGCTGCTCGACAGCTACTCGCGCGAGCGCGTACCGGTGGGCGCGGAGCTGCTGCGCACCACGAAGAAGGCGACTTTCCTGGTACAGCTGAAAAATCCGTACGTCGCCGCGATCCTGCCGGTGGCGTTCGGCGTGATGCGCAACGTTTCGGCGCTGCGCGGCAAGCTGGAACGCAAGATCATGGGCGGAATGTCCGCGCTGGGCCTGTCCTACGGCGACGGTCCCGCGCCGGCCGGACCTGGACCACGACCGGGCGAGCGGCTGTCGGTCGTCGCCGGTGCGGACGCGGAAACCCCGGCGTGGCAAGCGTTGCTGGCGCAGTTGCGCGAACCGGGCTGGACGCTGGTGCTCGGCCCGGAAGCGGATCGAGCCGAGTTGCCGTCCGTGGGCGGTTGGCTGGTGCCGCAGACGGCGGGTCCTGTCGGGGACCTGCCGGACGCCGACGGCGCGTTGCGGCGGGCGCTCGGCCTTTCGGCGACGGGCTGGATCCTCACGCGCCCGGACGGCTACGTGGCCGACCGCGGCGACCGGATGTCCGCTGCCGCTGTCCGCGCGGTCCTGCGGCACGCGCACATCTCTGTCTGACGCCCCCCGCGGAAGTCCGTGAGGGTTCCCCTCACGGACTTTCGCCGCGTCTGTCGGGCACTGCACTTACTACTGAGAGAGCACTGAGGAGCGAAGGTGGATCTGGGGCTGACCGGCAAGGTCGTGCTGGTGACCGGCGGCAGTGGCGGGATCGGGGCCGAACTCGCGCGAACGTTCGCCGCGGAGGGGGCCAAGGTCGCGGTGACCTACCGGGCCAACCGCGAAGCAGCCGAAGAGGTCGCGCGCGCCTGCGGTCCGGACCGCGGTCTCGCCGTGCGCTACGACCTGACCGAACTGGCCAGTGTGGACTCCGCGGTTGAACACGTGGAGCGGCACTGGGGTCCGGTAGACGTGCTGGTCGCGAATGCGATCAGCCCCGGCGCACTGCGCAAGCCGGGCACATTGTTCGAAGAACTACCTACGGAGGATTGCGCTTCGTTCATCAATGTGAATATCGCGCCGGTGTTCCACACGGTGGCGAAGGTGCTGCCCGGTATGCGCGAGAAGAAATGGGGACGGATCGCATTTATTTCCTCGCGCGCGGCGACCGCGGGCAAGCCGGGTCGCGAGGCTTACGGTGCGGTGAAGTCCGCATTGCACGGTTTCGCCACGAGCCTCGCCTGGGACGTCGGCCGCGACGGAGTGCTGGTCAACACCATTCTTCCTGGCCTGACCGTCACTCCCCGTGTTGCGGAACAGGTTCCGGCCGACATTCTGGAGCGCGAGCGAGCCATCACGCCCAGTGGCCGATTGAGCTGTCCGGGTGATGTCGCGCAACTGGCAGTGTTCCTGTGTTCGGCCGCCAACGGCAATACGAACGGGCAGTTCGCAGAAGTATCAGGCGGACGTTAAGTTTTTCCCGCCCGGGATCAGGAAGCCGTTTCTCTGCTAGCGTCGCTGGCGTCTCACTGGGGGAAAGCGAAGCACGCGAGGCCGCTGCCTGGCGTGCTCTTTCGGCAGGTATCTGGGGGTCGGATGCAGATCGCAATATTGGGACCGCTGGCCGTACGCGCGGACGGAGTGGGCAAGACGCCGTCCGCGCCGAAGCTCCGCACCGTGCTGGCCATGCTCGCGCTGAACGCCAACCGGGCAGTGCACTTCGAGCAGTTCGTCGAGGAGCTGTGGGAGAACAACCCTCCGGCGAGCGCGGCCACGACGTTGCAGACCTACGTCTACCAGCTGCGCAAATCGCTGCGGCTGGCCGGTTCGGCCGAGGAGGGCGCGACAGTTCTGCTGACCCGCCCGCACGGCTACGAACTGCAGGTGCCGCGGGCGGACGTGGTGGACGCGGTGCGCTATTCGGCGCTGCTCGACCAAGCCCGCGACCGGCACGACGCGGGCGATCTCGAAGCGTGCGCCGAACTGGCGAGACAGGCGCTCGCACTGTGGCGCGGGGCCGCGCTTTCCGATCTTCCGCTCGGCCCGACCCTCGCCGCGCGGGCGACTCAGCTGGAGGAAAGCCGCAAGGCGGCGCTTGACCTGCGGTTCGAGGCCGAGCTTGCGCTGGGCAGGCACCGTCGCGTCGTGGACGAACTGGCCGGAGTGGTCAAGGCGAATCCGACGCACGAGGCGTACTCGGCGAAGCTGATGGTCGCGCTCTACCGGTGCGGCCGCCGGGTCGAGGCGCTCGACGTCTACCACCGGGTGCGCAGCGATTTCATCGCACAGCTGGGCATCGAGCCGTCGGCGACGCTGCGTTCGGTGCACCAGCAGATCCTGGTGGACGATCCCGCGCTCACCCTTCCGGCCCCGCGCGGGACCGGTGTGAGTGAAGCCACAACTGGTCTAGACAACGGGCAAACCGGGCAGACGACGCAAAATGAGCGCTCTGCGGAAGTAGTCGTCCGGAGTATCGACGACAACGACACCGTGACTGAGAGCAGTGTCGTCGAGGTGGTTTCCGTCGTGCGTGCGGATGCGGAGGGTGATCTGGTCCCGCTGCGGCCCGCGGCACCGGAGGCGCTGGGGCCGAATCACCTCCCCTCCGACGTGACCGACTTCGTCGGCCGGGACGAGGAGATCCGCGAACTGGTGCGGCGGTGTTCGGCGGCGCGCACCAAGCTCACCGGCGGCAGCGCCGTCGTGGAGATCACCGGCGGGCCGGGCGCGGGCAAGACCTCGCTGCTCGTACACGTCGCGCACCGGGTCCGCGCGACGTTCCCGGACGGGCAGATCTTCGCGTCGCTGACGCCGGTGCACCGCGGCGAGGAGACGATGGCCGACGTGCTCGCCGGCTGCCTGCGCGCGTGCGGGGTTCCGCTGTCGCCCGCGCCGTCGATGTCCGAACTGGTGAACGTCTACCGCGACTACACCGCCACCCGGCGGCTGCTGGTCGTCGTGGACGACGCGTCCCGCTCCGCTGAGGTGGATCTGTTGCGCCCCAGCGGTTCTGGCAGTCTGCTGCTGGTCGCGAGCAGGCGGCGGCTGTACCTGCGCGGCGTGGTCGCGCCGGTGAACCTGCCGCCGCTGACGGTCAACGAATCGCTGGAGCTGCTCGGCCAGTTCATCGGGCGGCGGCGGATGCTGGAGGACCTCGACTGCGCCAGCGCACTGGTGCGGATGTGCGGCCGGTTGCCGCTGGCCGTCGCCGCGGTCGGCGGGTATCTGGCTTACCGGCCGACCTGGTCGCTGCGCCGGATGCACGACCGGTTGTCCCGCGATCCCGGTGCGGTGCTTCGGTTGCCGTGCGGGGAAGGCACGGTCGACGCGAGTGTCCGGGCGAGCTACCGGACGCTGTGCGGACCGGCGCAGGAGGCGTTCCGGCGATTGGCGAGTGTCGACGAGTTCACCGTGCCGGATGCGGTCAAGCTCCTTGGCAGCCCTGGAGAACTGGTGCGCGAAGTGCTCGAGGACCTCGAATCCGCCGGGCTGGCCGAGGAAATCGGCGAACGCGGCGGTTCGGGGCCGCACCGGTACCGCGACGCGGAGTCCAATGTAGACGTTCTGCGCCCGGCGACCTCGGACGCGGTCTACTGCGTTCCCCGGCTTCCGTCTTTCGCGGGCCGCCTGCTGGCAAGGGAAGCCGAGCCCGCGGCGCGCGAAGCCGCGGTCGCCACCGGCTGAGAACGAGGCGGGGTCGAATCCGGCTGGAGCGCGTTCGACCCCGCTTCGATCCGTCTTGGACACCCCGGGCCCAGACTCGACATCAGCGACGTCGGGCGCTCGGAGCGCGAAGGGCAGGTGCAGACGGAGTGAGTACGAGTGCGGGGCACCCCGGGGCAGCGGGAGTGCCGGCGCGGCACGGCAGCGGAGGTCCGCGGCGAGCGGTCATCACCGGGATAGGTGTTGTCGCGCCGGGGAAACCGGGGCGCGAACCGTTCTGGGACATGGTGTCGGGCGGACGGACCGCGACCCGGCCGGTGTCCTTTTTCGACGCCTCCCAGTTCCGCTCGCGAATAGCAGCCGAATGCGATTTCGATCCGGAGGCGGCCGGACTCGGTCCGCAGCAGGTGCGGCGGATGGACCGGGTGGCCCAGTTCGCGGTGGTGTGCACGCGGGAGGCGCTGGCCGACGCGGGGCTCGCACCGTCCGATGTGGACCCGTACCGGACCGGGGTTTCGATCGGCAGCGCGGTCGGGGCCACGATGAGCCTCGAACGCGAGTACGTCGTGGTGAGCGACGGCGGCAAGAAGTGGGAGGTCGACGCGGACTACGCGGTGCCGCATCTGTTCGACCAGTTCGTGCCGAGTTCGATGGCCAAGGAAGTGGCCTGGGAAGCGGGCGCGGAAGGGTCGGTGCAGGTCATCTCCACCGGGTGCACGTCCGGATTGGACTCGGTGGGCCACGCGCGGGACCTGATCGCCGAGGGCAGCGCGGACGTCGTCCTCGCGGGCGGTTCGGACGCGCCGATCTCGCCGATCACCGTGGCGTGCTTCGACGCGATCAAGGCGACCTCGCCGCGCAACGACGAAGCGGCGACGGCGTCGCGCCCGTTCGACAACACCCGCAACGGGTTCGTGCTCGGCGAGGGCGCGGCGGTGTTCGTGGTGGAGGAACTGGGCCGGGCGCTCGCCCGAGGGGCCCGGATCTACGGCGAGATCGCCGGATTCGCCACGCGGTGCAACGCCTACCACATGACCGGCCTGCGCGCGGACGGCGTGGAAATGACCGAGGCGATCCGGCAGGCGATGGGCCAGGCGCGGGTGACGCCGGAAGCGATCGGCTACGTCAACGCGCACGGCTCGGGCACGAAGCAGAACGACCGGCACGAGACGCAGGCGTTCAAGAATTCGCTGGGAGAACACGCTTATCGCGTCCCGGTGAGCTCGATCAAGTCGATGGTCGGGCATTCGCTCGGCGCGATCGGCTCGATCGAGATCGCCGCCAGCCTGCTCGCGATGCGCGACGGGCTGCTGCCGCCGACGGCCAACCTCAACGAACCCGACCCGGAGCTCGACTTGGACTACATTCCTTTGGTGGCACGAGAAGCCGCGGTGGACACGGTGCTGACGGTCGGCAGCGGGTTCGGCGGTTTCCAGAGCGCCATGGTGCTCACGAGCAACGTCGGCGGTCCGGCATGAACGCGGTGATCACCGGCCTCGGCGTGCTCGCGCCGACCGGAAGCGGGGTCAAGCAGTTCTGGGAAGCCACCCTCGAAGGGGCCAGCGGGATCGGCCCGGTGACCCGGTTCGACGCTTCGGGCTATCCCAGCACGCTCGCCGGCGAGGTAGCCGGGTTCAGCGCGAAGGGCATCCTGCCCAGCCGGTTGCTGCCGCAGACCGACCATTCCACCCGAATGTCGCTCGTGGGCGCGGAATGGGCGCTGGCCGACGCCGGGGTCGACCCGGAGGCGCACGACGGATTCGATCTCGCGGTGATCACCGCCAGTTCGGCGGGCGGCTACGAGTTCGGGCAGCGCGAACTGCAGAACATGTGGAGCAAGGGCGGCAAGTACGTCAGCGCGTACCAGTCGTTCGCGTGGTTCTACGCGGTCAACACCGGGCAGATCTCCATCCGGCACGGCATGCGCGGTCCGGGCGCGGTGGTGGTGTCCGAACAAGCAGGCGGGCTGGACGCGATCGGAAAGGCCCGGCGCGCGGTGCGTTCCGGGACCGCGGTCGCGTTGACCGGCGGCATCGACAGCGCGCTGTGCCCGTGGGGCTGGGCGGCGATGCTCACGTCCGGACGGCTCAGCAGGAGCAGCGAACCGGCGTCGGCCTATCTGCCGTTCGACCAGTCCGCCGCCGGGTACGTTCCCGGCGAGGGCGGTGCGGTGCTCGTGCTGGAACCGGCGGACTCGTCGCGGGACCGGCAGCCGCCGTACGCCGAGATCGCCGGGTACGCGTCCACTTTCGACCCGAAACCGGGCAGCGGCCGTCCGCCGGGACTGCGGCGCGCGATCGAACTCGCCCTGACGGACGCGGGTATTTCCGCCGCCGAGGTCGACGTCGTTTTCGCCGACGCGGCCGGGGATCCGAAGCTCGACCGCGAAGAAGCCGAAGCGATCAGCGCGGTGTTCGGCGAACGCGGTGTCCCGGTCACCGCGCCCAAGTCCGGAGTGGGCCGATTGGCCGCGGGCGGGGCCGCGCTGGACGTCGCGTGTGCGGCGCTGGCGATCCGGCACGGCGTGCTGCCGCCGACGCCGAACGTCTCGGATCCGGTGCCGGAGCACGGGATCGACCTGGTCACCGGTGCCGCGCGGGAAACGCCGGTGCGCGCCGCGGTCGTCCTCGCCCGCGGCATCGGCGGGCACAATGCCGCGCTGGTGTTGCGCGGAGCGTGAGGAAAGAGTTTTCAAGATCACCCGAACGGCCGAACCGCAAAGCCTTGTCCAGCAAGAAGAACCCACTGACAGCCGCTTTCGCGCGGCAGGAGGAGCGATCATGCGCGAGCTGACCTACGAAGATCTGATGGAGATCATCCGCCGCTGCGCCGGAGAGAGCGACGAAATGGCACAAACCACCGACGCGCGCGACATTCCGTTCGCCGAATTGGGCTATGACTCGCTCGCGCTAATGGAGACCGCGAGTATGCTCCAGCGCGACTACGGAGTCGAGCTGCCGGACGAAACGGTGGTCGACATCGACACGCCGCGCGCTCTGGTCGAACTGGTGAACAGCAGGCTCGGTTCCGCGGTGTAAGTGCCTGTTGGCGAGGGGGTCTGTTGTTCGGTATCGCGCCTGGTCAGGTGTCGTGAGTGGCTGTGCCGGCCAGAACCGGCACAGCGGCTCGCGATCGTCTGCCCGCGCGACATCGTCCAACGGCAAGTTCGCCGACAGCTAAGGGGAATTCCGCCAAGCCTTCCGAAGGAGGACAGGTGTCCGAGCCTGCCCTGAACCCGCGCCGCTGGGCGATCCTCGCGGTGCTGCTGACGTCCTTTTTGCTCACCGTGCTGGACGCGACGATCGTGACGATCGCCTTCCGCGCGCTCGCCGATCCGGTCGACGGGCTCGGCGCGTCCGCGGACCAGCTGCAGTGGGTGGTCAACGGGTTCACGCTCGTGTACGCCGGTTTGCTGCTGGCGTGGGGCGTGCTGGGGGACCGGCTCGGGCACCGGAAGGTGCTCCTGATCGGGCTCGTGGTGTTCGGCGTTTCCAGCGTGCTGGCGGCGTTCGCGCACTCGCCCGGCGAACTGGTGCTGTGGCGCGTCGTGATGGGCGCGGGCGGCGCGGCGATCCCGCCGACCACGCTCGCGACCATCTCGCACGTGTTCGGCGACAAGGAACGCCCGCGCGCCATCGGGTATTGGGTGTCCGCCGCCGGCATCGCGGCCGTGGTGGCCCCGGTGCTCGGCGGCTTCCTCATCCAGTTCGCTTGGTGGGGCTCGATTTTCCTGGTGAACGGCCCGATCGTGCTCGCCGCGATCGTGCTGACCGTGCTGATGGTCCCGGAGTCCACTTCGACCGCGCGCAAGCTCGACGTGCCCGGCGTGGTGCTGTCGGTCGCGTGGAGCACCGCGCTCGTCTACGGCATCATCCAGGCGGGCAACCTGGCCACGATCGCCGATCCGCGGGTGTATGTCCCGCTGGTGCTCGGCGTAGTGCTGCTGGTCGTGTTCATCCTGGTGGAACTGCGGTCCGCGGCGCCCGCGCTGGATCTGCGGCTGGTGTCGGACCGCCGGGTCGCCGGCGCGACCAGTGCGGTGACGCTCGCGTTCTTCGTGAACTTCGGCGTGCCGTTCTTCCTGATCTTCTACCTGCAGAGCGTGCTCGGCGTGAGCCCGCTGATGACCGGGTTGGCGATTCTCCCGCTGGCGCTGGCCCTGGCAGTGTTCTCGCCGCGCTCGGCGGCGCTGTCGGCGAAGTTCGGGCCCAAGAACGTGCTCGTCGGCGGCTTGTCGCTGCTGGCCGTGGGCGTGGCGATTTTCGCGCTGCTGGACCAGAACAGTCCGTTGTGGCCGGTGTTCGTCGCCGACTTCCTGGTCGGTTTGGCGATGGCCAACGTGATGCCGCCCGCGACCACCACGATCATGTCCGCGGTGCCGCGTGAGCGCGCGGGCGTCGGGTCGGCGCTGACGAACATGGGCCGCAGCATCGGCGGCGCGATCGGCATCGCGGTGCTGGGTTCGCTGCTGACTGTCGTGTACCGCAACGGGGTCGAGCCCGCGCTGTCGGTGCTGCCGTCTCAATCGCGCGCCGCGGCGGGAGATTCGATCGAAGCGACGAAGGCCGCCGCGGCGGGTCTGGGCGGCACCCAGGGTGCTGACCTGTTCGCCGCGGGCGCGGACGCGTTCTCGGTCGCGATGCGCGCGACGGCTCTCGCTGCTGCCGGTGCCGCGGTGCTGGCGGCGATCGTGGTTCTCGTGGTGGTGCCGGCCCGGGAACGGCGGGCGGCTGAGGTGTCCTGACGCGTTCCCGGGCCTGGAGCGCTTAGCTTCGGCGGGTGGCGGAGATCAGCGAGAACTCCTGCGGCAGCGGAGTGATCGCGTCCAGCGCGAACCCGGCTTCCTCGAGCAGCCGGGTCACTTCCGCGCTGGAACGGATCCCGCCCCCGCCGAAGAGCACGTACATCAGGGTGTCGTGGGACAGCAGCAGCGCGTTGTCGACCCCCGGCCCGGACACTCGCTCCACCAGCAACAACCGCGCCCCCGGAGCGGCCGCCGCCGCGCAGTTCGCCAGGATCCGCGCACAGTCCTCGTCCGGCCAGTTCACCAGCACTCGAGCGAGCAGGTAGATGTCGCCGCCCTCGGGAACGGACTCCAGGAAGTCCCCGGACGCCACCGCGCAGCGTTCGGTGAGGCCAGCGTCCGCGATGGCCTTTTTCGCGGCCTCAGCGGACTGTTCGGCGTCGTAGACCGTGCCGTGGAGTTGTTCGTGCGCGGCGAGCAGCCGGACCGCCAGTTCGCCGCTGCCGCCGCCGACGTCGACAAATCGCTCGTGCGCACCGAAGTCGTAGGCGCCGGGCAGCGCGTCGAACAACGCCGTGTTGCCCGCCATCGCGCGGTCGAAAAGTTTTCCGCGTTCGGGGTTTGCGGAGAGGTACTCGAAGAAGCTAGACTGAAATGCGCCTTCAAAAGCATTTTGTCCGGTTCGCACGGCGGAGGCGATGTCAGTCCAGGCGCGATGAAATTCGGAGCCCGCGATGAGCGTGTACGGCCGCAGGGAGTCTTCCCGGTCGCTGCGCAGCAGCTCGCCGAGTCCGGCGAGGGAGAACGAGCCGTTCTCCTCGCGGAACACGCCCAGTGCGGTGAGGTACCGCAGGAATCGTTGGGTGGCAACGGGATCGGTGCCTGATTCGGCGGCAACCTGAGCGGCCGTGCGGGGCCCGTCGGCCAGCCGGTCGGGCCAGCCGAGTTCGGCGGCCGTGTAGACGGCGCGGGCTTTCCAATCGCCGATGATGAGATTCATCAGCTCGAGCTGCGGTGTTTTCGCGCGCGCGGGATCGTCGGACATCCGGGTTGTCTCCTCAGCCGTTTCGGGTAGTCGTCCGATGCTCGCCGCCGCCGTTCAAAAGGTTCTCGAAGATCTCTGAAGGCGGTGTCGCGGCAACGGTTTCAGCCGATAGATTGGCAGAAACGGCATCCGGAGAGGCCGGAAGCCCGAAACCGAGGAGCAGCGGGTGGAAGACCAGGTACGCCGCGTCGCGGTGGTGACCGGTGCGGCACGCGGAATCGGCCGCGGCATCGCGGAACGGCTGGCCGCACGAGGCGACCGGGTGGTGATCAACTACCTGACGTCCAAAGAGGCCGCGGAAGAGGCGGTAGCAGCGATCACCGCGGCCGGCGGCGAAGCAATCGCAGCAGGAGCGGACGTCCGCAACGAGGAGGGCGCGCAAGCGCTGGTGGCCGCGACCGTCGAGGCATACGGCCGCGTAGACGCACTCGTCTGCAACGCGAACGTCGGATTGGCCCAGGGCTCGGTCGCGGAAATCCCCTGGGAAACGTTCTCCGCGAAGGTGAACGACGAGCTGGCGGCTGCCTTCCACCCCACCCGCGCGGTGTGGCAGCTGATGAAGGACCAGGGCTACGGCCGCATCGTCTACCTGGCCGCGGAAGCGAGCAAGGGCCCAGTGGGCGCAGACGTGGTCGCACACGCGGCAGCGAAGTCGGCCCTGATCTCCTACGCGAAGTTCACCGCCCGCGAAGGCGCACCCAACGGCGTCGTGGCGAACGTGGTCTCCCCAGGCCTGACCCGCACCGACGCCTTGGGCGAGGCCCCACCGGACTGGTTCTCCGCCTTCGAAAAGCGAATCCCCGCAGGCCGCGCAGCGGAACCGGAAGACGTAGCCGCGATGGTCGCCTTCTTCACCAGCAAAGAAGCAGGCTACATCGCAGGCACGGTAGTTTCGGTCAACGGCGGCTCAGACATGACCCGCTAGCTCCCACTGTCGAGAAGTCCGTGAGTGGAACCCACCCGGACTCTGATTCCCTCAGGGTTCCCCTCACGACACCCCTGCTCGCCGCCTCCGGCGCGCCCCAATGTGGCATTGGATGCGTCAGACGCACCCAATGTGGCGTTCGGTGCGTCGCATGCACCCAATGCCACATTGGGGCGCTAACCCGGCGACCGCAAGCCCGGCGCATCCACTGCTCAGGTCGTGCGCCCCCGCTCCGCAACCAGTACGCGCAGCCGCGCCGGGCGCTCATTCAGCTAAGGCGCCCACACCCCGATACGAAGCCAAAAACACGCGCGGAGAGGCTTGTCAAAGGCATCTTTCCAGCCTCGACAAGCCTCTCCGCGCGTAGTCGCACTCAAGCTTCGGGGTGCCCCAACGCAACCCTCTTCCCTTTTTTCGGCCGCGGGCCGGTCAGCTCACCGAATATCGTCCCGAGACACAGTCCGATACTTAACCTGCCAAGTGTCGCCAACCCGCACCAGCTGATCCTCACACAACGTACTGCAGTGAATTCGAGGCTCCCCACCCTTACGCGTAGCAATAATCAACGCATAACACCGAGTAGACAATTCATCCGCAGTAGCCCCAGGGGAAACAGTCAACATCCCCAACCAATGCCGCCGCAACTCATGCACCTCAGCCAACTGCCGATGCGTAGCCGCCGAAGCCGCCGCAATCGCAGCCCGCCCCTTAACCGGCGCCGGCGCGGCATTAGCCGCGAAAACCCCGTCCTCAGTGAACGTCTCCGCCCACTCGTCAGTCCGAGCCTGGTCAAGCAACTGCATCTGCCACGCGTAGTACTGCTGAATCTCCTGATACAACTCGCCCGACACAGTCACGCTTGCTCCTCCGCTCCAGAACCCTGAATATCGTCATGAGTCACCACACGCCGGGCGACCTGCCACCCGTCGTCGCCGCGAACCAACGTGTCCCGGCAAAACGTGCTACGCCACAACCGGGCCTCGCCCCCAGCGGGAATCTCGGCGACCATCGCGTACAACTGCGTCCGCACCTGATCCGCACTGTCCTCTGTGACCACCAGCATCCCAGTCCAATGCCGATGCTGAACCCCTCGCGAAACAACGTCGGCGGCTAGCTTCCGAGCCACCTTCAAAATCAGCTCCCGCCCGGTAGCCGGCGCCGGGTTGGCGTTGTTCGCGATAGTGGCGTCCGCGGTGAACGTCTCCGCCCACGGTTCCACTTCGCCGTCGTCCATCAGCTGCATCTGCTTGGCGTAAAAGGCCTGCACCTGGTGGTACAGCTCCATTCCCACCCGCGGGTGCGCGGTTGTCGCCACCGTTTCCTCCTCGTCGGCCGCGTGTCGTCCGACAGTCGCGCGGCCGGCTCAAAGTCCCCTCGTGGACCACTCGCGCGGGACGGCCGACTGTGCGTCGAGCCGTTTTGGACCGGTCCGCTGGAGGGTGTGCCGAGGCGGTGCGACGGCGGGAGGGATCGAGTGCGCGAGATCGAAGCGGACGTGTGCGTGTCCGGCGGCGGACCGGCGGGTCTGGTGCTGGCGCTGCTGCTCGCCCGGTCCGGAGTGGACGTCGTCGTCGCGGAGCGGAGCGCGTCACTGGACCGTGAGTACCGCGGCGAGATCATCCAGCCCGGTGCGCTGCGCACGCTTGACCAGCTCGGCGTGCTCGACGGCATCGGCGGGTACCCGATGCGGCATTTCCAGCTGGTGCAAGGGGAACGCACGCTGCTGGACATCGACTACTCGACGCTTCCCGCGCCGTACGACCATTTGCTCAGCCTGCCGCAGCGGCTGCTGCTGGAGCGCCTGCTCGACGAATGCAAAGCGACACCGGGCTTCCGGCTGCTCAGCGGCTGCTCGACCCGGGCGCTGCTGGAGGAGGACGGCGCGGTGACCGGGATCCGCTGCGGTTCCGGCGACGGCGAGACGCAGGTGCGCGCCCGCTGGGTGGTCGCCGCGGACGGCCGGTACTCGAAGACTCGTTCGCTCGCCGGGATCGGCTACGACAAGTTCGAGAAGTTCGAGCACGACGTCGTGTGGTTCAAGCTGATCGCCCCGGAGCGGCGCACCAACGCGGTCCGCATCCACCGCACCGCCGCCGATCCGGTGCTGGTGCACGATTCCTACCCGGACCGCGTCCAGATCGGCTGGACGCTGGCGAAGGGCAGCTACAAAACGGTGGCCGCCAAGGGCATCGAGCACATCCGGGCACAGCTGATCGCCGCGGTCCCGCAGCACGCCGACCTGATTCGCGAGCAAGTGACCGCGTTGTCCGAACTGTCGCCGCTGGACGTGTTTTCCGGCCGTGCGCGGGAATGGGTCCGGCCGGGGCTCGTGCTCATCGGCGACGCGGCGCACACGCACAGCCCGATCGGCGCGCAGGGCATCAACCTGGCCATCGCGGACGCCGTCGCGCTGCACCCCGAGCTGGTCGCGGCCGTAGCCGCGAAAGACAACAGGCCCGCCGCGCTCGCCGGCTTCGAGGCCGAGCGACGCGCCGCGGTGGACACCGTGTTCACGCTCCAGTCGAGGCAGAACAAGGGAATGCTGTCCTCCGGCCGGGTCGTGGACGCCGTGCGGCCGGTGCTCGCGAAGCTGCTGCCGCACACCCCGATCTTCCGCAAGATCCTCAATCTCGTCGCGTTCGGAGCTCGCCCGCGCGACGTGCGCGCGGACCTGTTCCGCGCGCCGAGCAACCCAGGAGGGACACGATGACCGAACAGAGCCGGGGCGTAGCGCTGGTCACCGGCGGCACCAGCGGGATCGGGCTCGCGGTGACCCGATCGCTGGCGCAGCAGGGCTACCAGGTGTACTTCTGCGCCCGCACCCAGGGATCCGTCGACGACACGGTGCGGGACCTGCGCGCCGAGGGCTTGGACGTGGACGGCAGCACCTGCGACGTCCGGGAGAAGGACGACATCCAGGCGCTGGTCGCGGCCGCGGTCGACCGGTACGGCCCGATCGACGTCCTGGTCAACAACGCGGGCCGCAGCGGCGGCGGGCAGACCGCGGAGATCCCGGACGAGCTGTGGTTCGACGTGATCAACACGAACCTCAACAGCGTGTTCCTGATGACCCGCGAGGTGCTCACCAAGGGCGGCATGCTGGCCAAGGACAAGGGCCGGGTCATCAACATCGCGTCCACCGCGGGCAAACAGGGCGTGGTGCTCGGCGCGCCGTACTCGGCGTCCAAGCACGGTGTCGTCGGCTTCACCAAGGCACTCGGATTCGAGCTCGGCAAGACCGGCGTGACGGTCAACGCGGTGTGCCCCGGTTACGTGGAAACCCCGATGGCGCAGGCGATCCGCGGCCGGTACGCGGCGGCCTGGAACACCACCGAGGAAGCCGTGCTGGAGAAGTTCACCGCGAAGATCCCGCTCGGCCGGTACTCCACTCCGGAGGAGGTGGCGGGCCTCGTCGGCTACCTCGTCACCGACACCGCGGCGTCCATGACCGGGCAGGCGATCAACGTCTGCGGCGGGCTTGGCAACTACTGAGAGGACCGAGCACGTGGCTGCACCACTCCGGATCTACGAGACCGAACACAAGATCGACGTCGCCGCGCCCGCCTCGGCCGTGTACGCGCTGCTGGCCGACGTGACCCGCTGGCCGGTCTACTTCGGACCGACGGTTCACGCGCGCCAGCTCGAACGCGACGGCACCACCGAGCGCATCCGGTTGTGGGCCACCGCGAACGACGAGCCCAAGACCTGGACCTCGCGCCGGGACCTCGACGAGGACGGCCTGCGCATCGACTTCCGCCAGGAGGTCTCGCAGCATCCGGTCGCGTCGATGACCGGGGCGTGGAACATCCAGCCCGGCGGCCCGGACTCGTGCACCGTCGTCCTGGAACACGCGTTCAGCGCGGTGCGCGACCTGCCGGAGAACGTCGAGTGGGTGAGCAAGGCGGTCGACCGCAACAGCGAGCACGAACTGGAGAACCTCCGCGGCATCGCGGAAGGCCTCGCCGAGACCGAAGAACTCACCACGGTGTTCGCCGACAGCGTCGACATCAATGGGGACGCGGCGGTGGTTTACGAGTTCCTCTACCGGTCGGACCTGTGGCCGGAACGGCTGCCGCACGTCCAGCGGCTCGACCTGACTGAGGAAACCCCGGGTCTGCAGGTCATGGAGATGGACACCAAGACCGCGACCGGCGCCGTGCACACCACGAAGTCGGTGCGCGTGTGCTTCGACGACGAGCACGCCATCGCGTACAAGCAGCAGGTGCTGCCCGCGCTCCTGACCGTCCACAACGGACTGTGGACGATCGTGCCGCAGCCGGGCGGCGGGGTGCGGGCGACGTCCGAGCACACCGTGGTGATCAAGCGCGACGCGGTGGAGAAGATCCTCGGCGAAGGCAAGACCGTCGAGGACGCGAAGGCGTTCGTGCGCAATGCGCTGGGCACCAACAGCACCGCGACGCTGAACCTCGCCAAGGCTTGGGCGGAGGAACGGGCCGATGGCTGACGGTGTCCTCCCGGTCGCGTCGCTGCTCGACACACCGCTGCTGCCGGACGCGTTGCGCATCCTCGCGGAGAACAGCCCGAACCAGGTCGCGGTACGGCTCGGCGAGGCGGTCCTGACGTTCGCCGAACTCGACCGTGCCGCATCCGGGTTCGCTGCGGCGCTGGCGGATCGGATCGGGTCGGCTGGTTCGGTCGTCGCGATGTCGTCGGTGCTGCACCCGGAATTCGCGATCGCCTACTACGGCACTTTGCGCAGCGGAAACGTCGTGCTGCCGTTGAGCCCGCTGCTGCGGGAAGGCGACCTCGGCCGGGTGCTGACCGAGTCTTCGGCCGCGGCCGCGGTGCTGAACGATTCGATGACCGCGGCGGTCGCTCGGGCCTCCGCGACGCCGGAACACCTGCTGTGCTTCGGGAACCCGGACCGGGCTGCCTCGGTTGCCGCATTGGCGGCGGGCCCGGCCGGCGAGCCGGTGGAGCTGGAGCCGGACGCCGTCGCGTGCATCCACTTCACCAGCGGCACGACCGGACAGTCGAAGGGCGTGCGGCTCACCCACCGCAACATCGCGGTCAACGCGGTGCAGGTCGCCGAGGCGCACGGGGTGACCGGAACGTCGGTGACGTTCAACCACCTGCCCAGCTACCACCCGATGCACCTGAACTCCGGGCTGATCGCCGGAGCCACCCAGGTGCTCTGCCTGGCGCCGGACCCGGTGGCCACGATCGCTCTCGCGGCGGGCGTGACGCACTACTACTCGATGCCGTTCCGCCTGGCCCGGCTCGCCACCGACCCGCGGCTGGCGGACCTGAAGCTGCCCGGCTGCGAGGTCATCCTGTCCGGTGGCTCGGCGTTGTCCCCGGTGCACGCGGAAATCCTCCGCGCGCAGTTCGGCATCCCGGTCGTGCAGGGTTACGGCCTCGCCGAAACCGCACCGCTGGTCCTCTCCGACGGTCCGGCGGCGCCGCGTCCGGGCTCGGTCGGCCAGGTCGTGCGCGACACCGAGGTGCGCGTCGTCGATCTGTCGACCCGGGAGCCGCTTCCGGTCGGCGAACGCGGCGAGGTCGAGGTGCGCGGCCCGCAGGTGATGCGCGGCTATCTCGGCCGCCCGGACGGCGACGGCATCGGCGCGGAGGGCTGGCTGCCGACCGGCGACGTCGGCTGCCTGGACGAGGACGGGTACCTGTTCCTGGCCGACCGCATCAAGGACGTCTTCAAACGCGACAACTGGCTGATCTCGCCCACCGAGATCGAGGCCGAGCTGCTGCGTCACCCCGGCGTGGCCGACTGCGCGGTGGTCGATCAGCCGGACGAGTTCGCCGGCGCGGTGGCGGCCGCGCTGATCGTCCCGGCGGGCGACGAATGGGTTCCGCGTGCGGGCGAGATCGCCGCGGAGATCAACGCCGCCCAGCCGTACTACAAGCACATCGAGCACGTCGAGCTGACCAGGGCGATCCCGCGTTCGCCCAACGGCAAGCTCGTCCGCCGCGAGCTGCGCGAGGCGCTGTCCTCCGTGCGCGGCGCCCAGAATCCCGGAACCGCACTGCTAGGAGCCGATACCGTGGTCACGTTCATCAGCAAGTTCACCGTCAAGGGCGAGCCGGAAGAGTTCGAGAAGGTCTTCACCGAGCACGCGCAGTACATGGCCGAGCAGCCCGGGTTCGTCGCCTACCAGATGGTGCGGTCGCTGCGTGATCCCAAGGTGTACCTGAACATCGGCCAGTGGGTCGACGCGAACGCGCACAAGGCCGTCGTGACCAGCCCCGAGTTCCAGGCACACGTGAAGAAGTTCGTCGAGCTGGTCGACGTCGAGGCGGACCTGTACTCGACGGTCTCCGAGGCGTCGGCGTGAGCGATCTCGGCCTGGCCGGCCGCAGCGTCCTGGTGGTCGGCGCCACCAAGGGGCTGGGGCTGGCCATCGCCCGGAAGTTCTGCGAGAGCGGCGCGTACGTGCTGCTCGACTACGCGCACGACGACGAAGCCGCCAAAGCCGCCCTCGCGAGCCTGGAGGGACTGCCCGGTTCGGCGTCCCTGATCCGCGCCGATCCGTCCACTGAGGACGGTGCCGCGCAGCTGGCCGCCGCTGTTTCGGCGGCCGGCCGGGGCCTGGACGTCTTGGTGCACAACGCCGCGTCGTGGCATCCGATGCCCGCTGCCGGAGCGTCGGTCGCCGACCTGCACACCGACGTGGCCGCCGCACTGGATCCGTTGCTGCGCTTGGTTCCCGCGCTTCTCGAACACTTGAAGCCGGGCAGCCGGGTGCTCGCCGTTTCCAGCTCTGGTGCGCAGCGCGTCATCCCGCGCTATGTCGCGCTCGGCGTCGCGAAGGCCGCGCTCGAATCGCTGGTGCGCTACCTGGCGGTTGAGCTGGCCCCGCGCGGGATCACGGTCAACGCCGTCACGACCGCGAAGCTGGACAAGGGCGACGAGACCACCCAGCCCGAGATGGTGCAGGTGCTGGCGGCCCGCACCCCCGCCGGCCGGCTGAGCACGCCCGCCGACGTCGCCGATGTCGTCGCGCTGCTGAGCGCACCCGAAGCCGGCTGGATCCACGGCCAGGTGATCACCGCGGACGGCGGCCTCGGCCTGCGTTCTTGACTGAGAAGGAGAACTCCGTTGCAGCTGATTGACCTGTCCTCCCCGATCGACCCGGAAGGCTGGGAGCCCGAGCCGCTGTCGCTGGTCACCATGTCCGCACAGGACGGGGCCAAGCACCTGGTGTCGGAAATGCGCGAGCACTTCGGCATGGACCTCGACCCGGAAGTGCTGCGGGACGCCGAGTTCCTGACGAACGACACGGTGTCGCTGACCACGCACACCGGCACGCACATCGACGCGCCGGCGCACTACGGCGACGCCACGTCGTACGGTTCGGCCCCGCGCACGATCGACCAGATGCCGGTCGACTGGTTCCACCGTCCCGCCGTGGTCCTGGACTTCACCGGCCGCGCGCCGGGGGTCATCACCGCCGACGATGTGCGCGCGGAACTGTCCCGGGTGGACTATCAGCCGAAGGAACTGGACATCGTCCTGCTCCACACCGGAGCCGACCAGCACGCCGGTACGCCGAAGTACTTCACCGAGTTCGTCGGCCTCGACCAGTCCGGGCTGGATCTGTTGCTGGACTTCGGCGTCCGCGTGATCGGCACGGACGCGTTCAGTCTCGACGCGCCCTTCACGCACATCATCGAGACCTACCAGCGGACCGGCGACAAGTCGGTGCTGTGGCCGGCGCACATGCGCGGCCGCGACCGGGAGTATTGCCAGATCGAACGGCTGGCGAATCTCGCCGAACTGCCGCGGGCGCACGGTTTCACGCTGTCGTGCTTCCCGGTGAAACTGGCTGGCGCCGGTGCCGGATGGGCTCGCGCGGTCGCTATCGTCGAGTAGCTTCCGCACGAGAAAAGGCCCCGCGACTCCTCCTCTCGCGGGGCCTTTCCTCGTTTGCTCTAGTCAGCCCACTCGGGTTTTTCGAACAGCTCGATCACCGCACTGCTCCACGAGAATCCCGCGCCGACGCCCATCAGCAGACACGTCTGTCCGGGCCGCAACCCGCCGGTTCGCACCAGGTGTTCCAAGCTGACGATGTGGTCGCCCGCGCCGAGATGGCCGATCTTGCTGTCGAAATCCCACGTGGTCCGTTCGAGCGGAACGTCCATGTGCCGCAGGTAGTTCGACACCAGCCGCCGCCTCCCGAAGTGCGGCAGCACCAGCCGGTCCACATCGGACAGTTCCAGTTCGGCGTCGCTCAGCGCGCGTTTCAACGCCTCGCGCTGCCCGTCGAGAATGGCCGCGAGCGTCTGGGACATTCCGGCCTCAGCCACGTATGATCGTTTGTGCGCGTCCAGATCGACCAGCTGCCGAGTGCTCATCTCGACCTCACCGAACGCCGCTCCCGCACGGTGCATGCCTTCCAGCTCCGGCCCGCCGACCACCGACAGGCTGCGCAACCGCGCGAATCCGCCGACGCTGGACAGCACCATCGCCGTCCCGCCATCGGCGTACGCGGTGCCCGGGTCGCTGTGCCAGCGGTCGAAATCGGGCCCGTCAAAGCGGTCCGCCGCGGTGATCAACGCCGCCTGCCGCGCCGGGTCCGCGAGAAGGTAACTGGCCGCGAGGTCGAGTGCTGCCATGCCGCCGTTGGAAACCTGCCGCACCTCGATCGCCGGACAGGTCCCGCCGACCGCTGCCCGCTGGACGTACGCGGCCGGCGACCACAAGTCGTAGCCTTGATGGAACAACGTCGCGTGCAGCAGCACCGCGATGTCCCCGCGCGCCACCCCGGACCGCTCCAAGGCGACTCGCGCGGCCCGAGCCGCCATCTCCGGCGGCGCGATCCCTTCGGGCGCGACAAGGACCGATTCCATCTCGCTTTTGCGCGCCGTCTCGGCCGAGCACTGCCCGCTCCGCACCGCTTCGGCGGTCGTCGTCGCCGGTGGCAGCCAACTGCCGAGCCCGGCGAGGTACAGCCCGTCGAATCTCATGCCGCCACCCTTCCGGCGGGCTCTCGACAGCCTGTGGGAACGGACTCGACCTGGCGGTCCAGCAGGGGTCGAGCAGCCGTCGACCGCCGTGCCCGACGATCCGGTTCGGTTCCGGTGCTTCCCGGCGGAAGGAGTTTCGTCAATGACCGAGGTCGCACTGCTGTTCCCGGGCCAGGGTTCGCAGCATGTCCGAATGGCCGCCGGCCTGTACGGTCACGACAAGGCGTTCACCGATGCCGTCGACGAAGTCTTCGCCGCGTTGGGCCCCGACGGCCCCGCCATCCGCGCCGACTGGCTGACCGACTCGCCCGCTGTTGCCCTGGACCACGTCACCCGCTCGCAAATCCTGCTGTTCACCGTGGGCCACGCGCTGGGCCGGATGATCCTTTCCTGGGGCGTGGAACCGGCCGCCCTGCTGGGTCACAGCGTCGGCGAGGTAGCCGCCGCGACTCTCGCCGGCGTCTTCGAAGTCCCCGCCGCGGCCGAGCTGATGTGGAACCGGGTGCAGGAACTGGCGTCCGCCCCCGCAGGCGGAATGCTCGCCGTGGCCGCGACCGTCGACGATGTCGCCTCGGTCCTCACGGATGAAGTCGTGATCGGCGCGATCAACGCCCCGCGCCAGTTGATCCTCTCCGGCCCGGAAGCCCCCTTGGCGGAGGCCTCGGCGAAGTTGCGCGCCGACGGGCGGACTTGCCTCCGTGTCCCCGCGACGTCGGCCTTCCACAGCCCCGCCTTGGCCGAGGCTGCCGCCCGGTGCCTCCCGTCAGTTGCCGCCGCACAGCCGTCGCCCCCGAAGATCCCGATGGTTTCGGGCTATACCGGCCGCGTGCTCAGCGATTCGGAGGCGACGGACCCTTCCTACTGGGCTTCTCACCCCGTCGAACCAGTGCGGTTCTGGCCGGCTTTGGGCACGCTGCTGGGCCCGGAGTCGCCACTCCCGATTGAGGGACGGCGGGTGCTGGTGGAGACGGGGCCGTCGCAGTTGCTGGCCAAGGCGGCACGCATCCACCCGACGGTGCGCGCGAAGGAAGCTTCGGTGCTGGCGATGCTGCCTGCGCGGGCTGGAGGTCCGGACGCTGATCTGGCTGCGGTGGCTGCCTGCCGGAAGGCGTTGGAGACGGCGGGGCACTGCGGGTGAGGGTGGCCGTCTAGCTAGGCGGGCGGCTCCGGCTCGCGTGGCGGGGTGGTGTGCCGGGTGCGGCGTAACAGGTTTCGCGCCGAGGGCTTGCCGGGCGGCAATTGGGCGCGCGGGTGCTTTCCGGGCGAGCCGGTGAGCGGCAACCGCGGCAGGCAGCGGCCCAGGCCACTCACTTGGGCGGCGCGGTGCAAGGACGTCCGCGCCTGTTACGGCTGAGTTGGGATCTGCGTAGCGACTCGTTCACTGACCGGTGTTGTGCTGTCGAAAGGCTGCGGCCTCACCCGGCCGCAGCGAGTTTCGAGGCGCGAGGCGGTGGTGACGCGATGTGGCTGGTCGAATGTCCGTCGTTCTGGGACCAGGGTTTGATCCGCCCGCTTGTCACCGAACACGGCAAGGTCGTCCTGATGTGCGATTCCTGCACCGCGGTGTGGCGGACCCCGTCCTGCATCGAGGAGTTCGAGCACGTCGAGCCGGAAGCGCCCGAGTGGTCCATCGGCTCGGACACGCACGTCCGACCCGGGACCACCCGCTGGGCCGAACTGGCCGACGTCGCCTCCGTCGGCTGGGGCGACCTCCGCTGGCGCGAACTGCCCTGAACCGCGCCGGCGCGGATCCTCGGAGATCGCGGGGTTTTCCGGCTCGCCCATAGAGTGGCGCGTCAGGCAGACGCGCACGGCGACGAACCGAAGTTCCCAGCGGCGGGGAGTGCCGCGACAAGCTCGTCGAACGGATCAGCGGGGCTGAGCCGCGCCCAGGTGCGTGAGTGCGGTCCCGCTCGCCTTCCTGTCAAGGGGGAGTCGCCGAAGCCCCTCGCTGTCGCCGGTAGTCAGTGTTACTATCTACCGGTACTCAGCAACACTGACTAGCTGAAGGGAGTTCGATGGGCAAGCAGGCGACGGAGATGCTCAAGGGGACCTTGGAGGGCATCGTCCTCGCGATTCTTGCCGGGCGGCCCGCCTACGGGTACGAGATCACCTCCTGGCTGCGCGAGCGGGGGTTCACCGATCTCGCCGAGGGCACCGTTTACGCGCTGCTCGTGCGGATCGAGCAGCGCGGGCTCGTCGACGTCGAGAAAGTGCCGTCCGAGAAAGGGCCGCCGCGGAAGGTTTACACGCTGAACGAGCCGGGGCGCGCGAGTCTTGCCGAGTTCTGGCGGAACTGGCGGTTTCTCTCGGACCGGCTCGAACAGCTGCGCAAGGAGGGAATCGATCATGGGGAATGACGGAAAAAGCAAGTATCTGCATTATCTGGAAGTAGTCACCGGGCCGCTGGAGGACAAGAAGCGGTACCGGCGGTACAAGGCGCGCGTCGAGGAGCTGCCGCCGGACTATCGGACGGCGATCAAGGCGTTGCACCGGTATCTGCAGTACTTCGGGCCGGGGACGGCGGAGAGCCACCTGCGGATGCTGGACGATCTCATCGACCTGTTCGAGCAGAGCGTGGCGAACGGGACTTCGGTTCGCGGCATTGTCGGTGACGAGCCGGTCGAATTCGCGGAGGAGTTTCTCCGGAGTTATCCCGAGGGGAACTGGATTTCCCGAGAGCGGACGCGGCTGACCGAATCCATCGACCGCGCGGCGGGCGGTGCGGTATGACGGCGCCGGCGATACGAGTGCGGGGCTTGCGAAAGTCCTACGGCAAGCTGGAAGTGTTGCGCGGCGTGGATTTCGAGGTAGGGCGCGGCAGTATTTTCGCGTTGCTCGGGTCGAACGGGGCGGGCAAGACGACGGTCGTGCGGATCTTGTCCACGTTGCTCAAGGCTGACGCGGGAGAGGCGGAGGTCAACGGGTTCGCGGTGGCGAGCCAGGGGGCGGACGTCCGCGAGTCGATCAGTCTCACCGGTCAGTTCGCGGCCGTCGATGAAATCCTTACCGGACGCGAAAATCTGGTGCTGGTGGCCAAGTTGCGGCATCTCAAGGATCCGGGCGTGATCGCGGACGGGTTGTTGCGGAGGTTCGCGTTGACCGACGCTGGATCGCGCAAGGTGTCGACGTACTCCGGTGGCATGCGCCGTCGTCTTGACATCGCGATGAGCCTGATCGGGGACCCGCGGGTCATCTTTCTCGACGAGCCGACGACGGGGCTCGATCCGCAGGCGCGCAACGACGTCTGGCGCGCGGTCGAGGAACTCGCTGAGCAGGGCGCGACAGTGCTGCTCACCACCCAGTACCTGGACGAGGCCGAACACCTCGCCGACCGGATCGCGATCCTGCACGAGGGGCGGGTGCTCGTCAACGGCACGCTGGACGAGTTGAAGCAGCTTCTTCCGCCCGCCAAGGTCGAGTACGTCGAGAAGCAGCCGACGCTGGAAGACGTCTTCTTTTCCCTCGTCGGCGCCGGAAGCAAGGGGGACGGGCAATGAGCGGCCACTTCGTCGCCGACAGTTCGGTCCTGTTAGGACGGTCACTGCGGCACATCACCCGCAGCCTGGACACGATCATCACGACGACGGTCACGCCGATCGCGATGCTGCTGCTCTTCACCTACGTCTTCGGCGGCGCGATCAACTCCGGCTCCGAGTCGTACGTGACCTACCTGCTGCCCGGCATTCTCCTGATCACCATCGCCTCCGGGATCGCCTACACCGCGTTCCGGCTCTTCCTGGACATGAAGGGCGGCATTTTCGAGCGTTTCCAGTCCATGCCGATCGCGCGCTCGGCGGTGCTGTGGGCGCACGTGCTCACCTCGGTGATCGCGAACCTGATCTCGGTGGCCGTCGTGGTGCTCGTGGCGTTCGCGATGGGATTCCGCACCAGCGCGGGACCGCTGGCGTGGCTCGCGGTGCTCGGCATACTGGTGCTGTTCACCCTGGCGCTGACCTGGATCGCGGTGATCCCGGGTCTGACCGCCAAATCCGCGGACGGCGCGAGTGCGTTCTCGTACCCGCTCATCTTCCTGCCGTTCGTCAGCTCGGCCTTCGTGCCGACCGGCACGATGCCCGGACCGGTGCGCGCGTTCGCCGAACACCAGCCGGTGACGTCGATCGTCAACACCATCCGCGATCTGTTCGCCGAGCGCCCGGTCGGTGCGGGTATTTGGACCGCGCTGGCGTGGTGTGTGGGGATTTTGGCGGTGGCGTACTTCTTCGCCAATGTGATTTATCGTCGCAAGATTTCTTGACCGCGAGCGCGCGCGGCGCGGCAGCGGCCCGCTGGGCGGGGACGGTTCGACGGCCGTTGCCGGAGACGGGCTGAGGCCAGGCATCGCGCGAGCGCCCGATAGGCAAGGGCGCTCGCGCGATGCATCGGCATCCTCGAAGCGGCGCAGGCCCCGTGGTCTAGCGCCGCAGCATCTTCTGGCTCATCCCAGTGCCCACAGCCGGGCGTAATGTCCGCCCGCAGCCACCAACTCGGGGTGGGTGCCCTGTTCGACGATGCGGCCGTGGTCGAGCACGACGATCCGGTCGGCCTTCGCGGCGGTTGCCAGGCGGTGGGCGACTACGAAGGTGGTCCGGCGCCGGGCGAGGTGCTCGGTGGCGCGGAGGACCGTGGCTTCGGTGGCTGGGTCCAGGGCGGCGGTGGCTTCGTCCAGCAGGAGCACGTCCGGGTCGACCAGTTCGGCCCGGGCGAGTGCGACGAGCTGCCGCTGCCCGGCGGACAGGGAGCGGCCGCGTTCGCCTACTGGTTGCCGGAAACCGGCGGGGAGCGCGGCTACTCCGTCCAGGGCTCCGACAGCGCGTACGGCGGCCTCGACTTCCGCGTCGGTGGCTTCGGGACGGCCGTACCGCACGTTGTCCGCGACGGTGCCGGAGAACAGGTGCGCTTCCTGTGGCACCACGCCCATCCGGGCGCGCAATGCGGGCAGGTCGTACTCGCGGACGTCGACGCCGTCGATCAACACCGCGCCGCCGGTGGCGTCGTAGTAGCGCGCGACGAGCTTCACCGCAGTGGACTTGCCTGCGCCGGTGGCGCCGACCAGTGCGACGGTTTCGCCCGCTGCGACGTCGAGCGTCAGGTTCTCCAGTGCGGGCTTTTCCGCCCCGGCGTAGGAGAAATCGACGTCCTTGAACCGCACTTCGCCGGACAGGTGTGCGGGCAGTTCGACCGGCTGCTCGGCCGGGGGTACCGACGTCGGTGTGCGCAGCAGATCGCCGATGCGGCTCAGACCGACGCGGGCCTGCTGGTAGCCGTCGAACACGGACGACAGTTGCTGGATCGGCGAGAAGAATTGCTGGAGGTACAGCAAGAATCCGAGCAGAACACCGGCTTCGAGAGTGCCGCCGGCGACCCGGTGTGCGCCGACGACCAGCACCGTCGTGGTCGCCAGATCCGACAGCAGCGAGACAAGCGGGAAGTACGTCGCGATGTACCGCTGCGCGCGCAGCCGCGACCGACGGTAGTCGTCACTGCGCGACGCGAACACCTCCGCCGAACGCTCTTCGCGCGTGTACGCCTGAGCGACGCGCAGACCGCTGACGTTCTCCTGCATGTCCGCGTTGACGACGCTCACCTTCTCGCGCGCCTCGCTGTACGCACGCGAAGCGACCCGCCGGAAGATCAGCGTGGCTACGAGCAGGATCGGCAGCATGGCCAGCGCGTACACGGCCAGCGCGGCATCGGTGACCAGCAGCGCGACCGTGATGCCCACCAACGTCAGCGCGCTGACGACCGCGGTGGCGAGGCCGGTTTGCAGGAACGTGGACAACGCGTCGACGTCCGTGGTCATCCGGGTCATGATCTTCCCGGACAGTTCGCGCTCGTAGTAGTCCAGCCCGAGCCGTTGCAGGTGTGCGTAACTGCGCACGCGCAGCGAGTACAGCACCGTCTCGCCGACGCGGGCGGTGAGCCGGGTTTGCCAGCGCACCACGAACCAGTCGGCCGCCACGACGAGCGCACCGATCCCGGCCAGCAGCCACACGACGCTCGCCACCCCGGGCAGGACACCGTGGTCGACGCCGCGCTGGTACAGCGCGGGCAGCGCGAGCGAGGCCAGTGCGTCGGCCGCGACCAGACCGATCACGCCGATGAGCGGCCAGCGCACCGGACGCAGGATCCGGGACAGCTTGAAGCCGGGGTCCGGGGCCGTGACGTCCACATCGGACAGCCGGGGCCGGTCGGTGGCCGGAGGCAGCCGGCGGACGCCTTCCAGCAGTTCCGGGGTCGGTGGCACGTCGGCGCCGCCGCTGCCCGCGAACCCGCTGCCGCCGCCTGGCATGCCGCCGCGGGACTGCGCGGCCTCGGCGAGAGCGTCGACCTCGTCGCGTTCGTCCGTGGGCCACAGGACTGCCGTGGTGCCGTCCGCGCCCGGCTCGAGGTTGTCGCAGCGGTGCGGTTTTTCGACGTCGTCGCCTGGACCCGCGACCAGTTCGCGGAACAGCGCGCACCGCGCCAGCAGTTCCTCCTCGGTGCCGACGTCGACGACTCGACCTTGATCCAGCACCGCGATCCGGTCGGCCAGTTGCAGCGTTGACCGGCGGTGCGCGATGAGCAACGTGGTGCGTTCAGCGGTGACCGCGCGCAGCGTGTCGTGGATCGCGGCTTCGGTGACGGTGTCGATCGCCGACGTCGCGTCGTCCAGGATCAGCACGCGCGGGTCAGTGAGCAGAGCCCGGGCCAGCCCAAGCCGTTGCCGCTGCCCGCCGGACAGCGTGAGCCCGCGTTCGCCGACCTCGGTGGCGTATCCGTCCGGCAGCGCGCGGATGAACTCGTCCGCCTCCGCCGCGCGGGCGGCCGCGAAGACCTCCTCGTCGCTCGCGTCCGGGCGGCCGTACGCGATGTTGTCCCGCACCGAGGTGGAGAACAGGAACGCTTCCTCGAAGACCACGCCGATCGCCTGGCGCAGGTCCTTCAACGGCACGTCGCGCACGTCCAGCCCGCCGACCCGCACCGAACCCGAGTGCACGTCGTAAAACCGGGGCAGCAGCATGGAAATCGTGGACTTGCCGGACCCCGCCGTGCCCACCAGTGCGAGCGTTTCGCCGGGGCGAGCTTCGAGAGTGAGCCCGTCGAGCACCGGATCGCTGCGGGTGTAGCCGAACTTCACGTCGTTCAGCTCGACGCCCAGCGTGCCGGGCGGCAGCGGCCGCGCGTCCGGGCTGTCGGTGACCTCCGGCTGCGCGTCGATCAGCTCGTACACCCGCTCCGCGCCGGCGCGCGTGAGCTGCGCCTGCACGACCAGCCCGGACAGGAACCGCGCCGGGCCGATCAACGCCGCGAGATAGGTGGCGAACGCGAGGAACGTGCCGAGACTGATCTGCCCGTTCAACGCCAGCATGCCGCCGATCGCCAGCACCGCGACCTGACCCGCGGCAGGCAGTGCCGACGTGGTCGCTGTCGGCAACGCGGACAGCTTCGCCGCGCGCAACCGCTCCGCGAAAAGCTTCCGGGCCGTGCGCTCCAGCCGCGCGACCTCGCGCGCCTCCTGCCCGAACCCCTTCACCACGCGCACGCCGGTGACGGTTTCCTCGACGTGCTGCGCGACATCCGCCGCGCGCTGCTGCGCCGACCAGGTCGCCGGGAACAACCGCCGCCTGCTCAACGCCACGACGATCCCGACCGCGGGCGCGACCACCAGCGCGATGAGCGTGAGCAGCGGCGACATCCACAGCATCGCGCCCAGCGACAGCACCGCGAAAATCACCGATCCAGCCGACAGCGGAACCTGCATCAGCAACCCGGTGACCAGTTGCAGATCCGAAATCGCGCGCGACACGACCTGCCCCGTGCGCAACGCGTCCTGCTTCCCGCCGTCCAGCCGCGAGACCGCGCCGAACACCCGGTTGCGCAGATCGTGCTGCACGTCCAGCGCCAGCCGCCCGCCGACATACCGGCGCAGGAACGCCGACCCGAACGCGACGATCTGCAACGCCACCAGCCCCACCGCGAGCCCGGCCAGCTGCGACGTATGCCCGGCCACCGCGTCGTCCACCGCCGAGCGCACCAGCAACGGACTCGCCGCCTGCACCCCGACGCTCAGCACCGCCGCCGTCATCGCGAGCACGACAACGCCGCGATGCTCCCAGCAGGCAGCGGACAACCGGCGCACCCAGCCGACCGGTCGGGGCGCCGTCTCAGCAATCGGACGGTCTTGACGCGCAGGCGTCGCAGTGGTGGTCACATCACAAGGTTAGGGAGCGGCACCGACAATTTATTCCCGAGCGAGCCGGCGGCCCGGACCAAACGGGCACAACCGGCGCTCCCGCGGGCAGAGGTGACGAACGGCACGCCAGCGGGTTCCGAAAGGCCCTGGAAGCCTCGTGGAGCAGGGAAACCCTGGTCCGGGCGGCAAAGGTGAAAGGTTGAACGTTCACCTGGTCACCGGGAAGAACCCCGGCGAAATCCACCCCCGAACGAGCGCTCCCGCCCAATGTTCTTTAAGCTAGTACCCGGCGACCCGCTCCCAGTGACCCCCAGGCTGGTTGAGCGGGTCGCCCCTTCTTCCCTTCCTCTGCTCGCGCCTGGCGGCGCTTCGCCCGGGAAGGGGCGTCGTATTACCCGGGGGGCCGAGCCCCCCGGACCCCCACGGTGCGTTCGGCGGCGGTTGGGTGGAACAAAAAGCGTTGGGACATAAGAAAAGCGGCGAGGGCTTTCGGCCCTCGCCGCTTTGCCGTGGCTGGTTAGGCGAGGGCGGTTTCGACGGGGGTGTGGGGGAGGGAGTGGGCGGTGGCTACGGGGGCGTTCGTCAGGGCGCCGGAGTGGGTGTTCAGGCCCAGGGCCAGGGCGGGGTCTGCGGAGAGGGCGGCTTTCCAGCCCTTGTCTGCTAGCTGCACCGCGTAGGGGAGGGTGACGTTGGTCAGGCCGTAGGTGCTCGTGCGCGGGACTGCGCCCGGCATGTTGGCCACGCAGTAGAAGACCGAGTTGTGGACCGTGTAGGTCGGGTCGTCGTGCGTGGTCGGACGCGAGTCGGCGAAGCAGCCGCCCTGGTCGATGGCGATGTCCACGAGAACGCTGCCCGGCTTCATGCGGGAGACCAGGTCGTTGGAGACCAGCTTCGGGGCCTTCGCGCCGGGGACCAGGACCGCGCCGATGACCATGTCCGCTTCCAGGACCGACTCTTCGACGGAGAGCCGGTTCGAGGTGACGGTGCGGATGCGGCCGCCGAAGTCGTTGTCGATCTGGCGGAGACGGTCGACGTTGGTGTCGAGGATTTCCACGTCGGAGCCGAGGCCCAGTGCGACGCGAGCGGCGTTGAGACCCGCCACGCCGCCGCCGATGACGACCACGCGCGCCGGGTGCACGCCGGGGATGCCGCCGGGCAGGACGCCGCGGCCGCCGCTCGGCTTCATCAGGGCGTAGGCGCCGACCTGCGGGGCCAGCCGGCCCGCGACCTCGGACATCGGGGCCAGCAGCGGCAGCGCGCCGTTCGGCTTCTGCACCGTCTCGTACGCGATCGCGGTGGTTCCCGCGGCCAGCAGCGCGTCGGTCAGCGGACGGTCCGCGGCGATGTGCAGGTAGGTGAACAGCACCAGATCCTTGCGCAGGCGCGGGTACTCCTCGGCGATCGGCTCCTTCACCTTCAGCACGAGCTCGCCCTCGGCCCACGTCTCCTCCGCGGTGGCGAGCACCTTCGCGCCCGCGGCGACGTACTCCTCGTCCGTGATGGACGACCCGGTCCCGGCACCCGTCTCGACGAAGACGTCGTGCCCGCGACCGACCAGTTCGTGCACGCCTGCCGGGGTCAACGCGACCCGGTACTCGTGCTTCTTGATCTCACGGGGAACGGCGATGCGCACTGCTTGCCTCCTGGCGGCGGTTCTGTCGAAGGTGTTGCCACTCACGGTGATCTACCCGGACGGCGGTGTCATCATCCCGCCGCCACAGTCTTGCGCCGGGTCAGTAGTGCTGCCAGGACAACGCCCTTGACCTCGACCGCACTTGAGGTAGTTGGCTGGCACCCGGCGGAGACTTCGAGGAAGGGCTTACATGCGAGCGGTGTGGCTGCGGGAGTTCGGCGGGCCGGCGGTGCTGGAGGCGGGGGAGGCTCCGGATCCGGCTCCCGGGCCGGGACAGGTGCTGATCGAGGTGGCGTTCGCCAACGTCACCTTCGTGGAAACGCAGTTCCGGGCGACGGGGACGGGGCCGTTCGGCAGCACGCTTCCGATGGTGCCCGGCAACGGCGTCGGGGGTGTGATCAGCCGCGCCGGGGAGGGCGTGGACCCGGCGCTGGTCGGGAAACGCGTGGTGACCTCGACCGGCGGCAGCGGCGGTTACGCGCAGCGCGTGGTCGTGGACGCGGCGTTGGTGTTCCCGGTGCCGCACGCGCTGAGCCTCGACGCGGCCGTCGCATTGCTGGCCGACGGCCGCACCGCGACCGGGCTCGTGCACGCGACCGCGGTCGCGCCGGGGGAAAGGGTGCTCGTCGAGGCGGCCGCCGGAGGGGTCGGCAGTCTCTTGGTGCAGCTGGCGAAGGCTGCGGGCGCGGAGGTCGTGGCTGCTGCGGGCGGGGCCGAAAAGCTTGCCCGTGCCCGGGAATTGGGCGCGGACTTGGCCGTTGATTACACCGATCCGGAGTGGACCGCGGAGGCCGGGGAGGTGGACGTGGTGTTCGACGGCGTGGGAGGCGCGGTCGGCACGGCGGCGTTCTCTCTGGTGCGGCCTGGCGGGCGGATGGCGATTTACGGTCTGGCAAGCGGTTCATGGACGGAAGTGTCCGAAGAGGACGCCGCGGCGCGTGGCGTGAAGCTGGTCCGGTCGATCGGCGACGCGGCGGCGATGCGCGGCTTCACCGAATCGGCACTGGCGGCTGCTGCGGCTGGGCAGCTCACTCCGGTGATCGGGCAGCGGTTTCCGTTGGAGCGTGCGGCTGATGCGCACGCGGCGATCGAATCGCGCGGCACGATCGGGAAGACGCTGCTGGTCGCGTGACCGATTTCGACGTCGACAGCTTCCTCGCGCAGCCGCTGACCGCACGGGTCGCCACCGCGGGTCCAACCGTTCGGCCCACTTGGTACCTCTGGGAGGACGGGGCCTTTTGGATCCTCAGCGGCCCGTGGTCACGACTGCCCGACCGGGTGCGCACGGAGCCGCGGATCGCGATGACTGTCGACGTTTGCGATCTCGCGACCGGCTTGGTGCGGCAGGTGATCGCGCGCGGGCAGGCCGCCGTCGAGCCGTTCGACGTGCCGCGCGGACGGCGGAAGCTGGCGCGGTATCTGGGTCCGGACGAGTCCGGGTGGGATCCGCGGTTCCGCGCGTATCTGCTCGACGATCCGGCCGAGCGCGGCACGGTCTGGATCCGGATGGAGCCGGAATCTTTGCGCGCCAACGATCTCAGCTGCCGCGTCAACTCCAGCGCAGTGCGATCAGCTGGGTGAGCAAAGCAAGCCGGACATCCGGATCGTCGAGGTTCAGCGGAACCAGCTCCAGCAGCCGTTTCATCCGGTACCGCAACGTGTTCGGGTGAATTCGCAGCCGTTCAGCGGCCGCGCGGGGGTCGCCCGGATGCCGGAGCCATTCGTAAAGAGTGTCGACGTACCCGGCATTGCTCGACTCGTCGTGTGCGCGCAGCACGCCGAGCGGGCCGAGTTCCGACACCTGCGCCGCCGCTGCTCCGGCGGCGGCGCGGTGCAAAACCAGCGCCGTCCAAGCCTCGTCGTAAGCCACGACGCGGCCCTCGACCAGTCCGGCCCGCAGCAGTCCCAGCGCCTCGTCGGCCTGGGCTCGCGACGCGGCCAGCGCGGTCGGGTCGCCTGGCGCACCCGCGGCTGCGCGCGGTAGGCCGCCTCGGCGGGAAGCGGGTTGGGCGAGCAATGCCTCCCGCAGTTCCGGCCAGCCGCCCTCGCCGGGGCGGTCCGGTACCACCACGTACAGCAGCCCACCCAGGTCAGCCGCGACTGGACGGCGTCCGAAACCCTGCGAAATCCGTTCCAGCAAAGCCAGCAGCAAGCCCTCGGCATCTCGGCTGTCGCCGCCGCTGACGTCCACGACGACGACCCGGTGCGGCTCGTCGGACAGATCCAGTTCGGCGACCACCCGGCGCGGCGGGACCTGTCCTTCCAAAACCGCGCGCAGCAACTCGGCGGAAGCCCGGCGTTGTGCGTCCGTATGCGCGCGTCGTCGCAGCAGGTGCAGCGCGACCACTGGGGCCGCGTCCGCGAAAGCCGCCGCGCGTTCCTCGGAAACCGGACCGGGGACGACCGCCCACATCGAGCCAAGCAGTTCGCCGCCCATCCGGATCGGGACGATCAGCCGGGGCAGGGTGCCGTCGCGCTGGGCCGGGACGAAGATCGTCTGCCTGCCGCGGGAAAGCTCCCGGAACACGCCGCGCGAGCGGAACCGGGCCAGGACGTCGTCGGGGATGCGGCGGCCCATGATCGTCGCGACGCGCGCCGGGTCGGTGAGGTCCTGGCGCGCGGAATAGGCGAGGACGCGCGAGTTGGTGTCCTCGATCGTCACCGACGCGTCGACCACGGCGGCCACGGCGTCGGCGAGCCGGAAGAGGTCGCTGGAACCAGGGTCGCCGCCTTCTTCGAGTGCTTCGGATTCGTCGGCGAGCGCGTCCAGGACCGTGCGCAACAGCCAGACCAACTGGGCCCAGGACGTCGCCGCGTGCACCTGGATCAACGCGATCCCCGCCGCCTTCGCCGCGCGCCGCACCGACTGTTTCGCCGCCAGCGGCGGTTTCAGCAGCACCGCCGCCGCACCCCGTCTGGCGCTCACCCGGACGAGCGCGGCGGCGTCGGCCTGCTCGATCGTGGCGACGCCCAGCACCAGGTCACCGGCCGCGATGGCGGACTCCGCGCCCGGTTCGGCGATCACCACGTCGCCGACCGCGGGACAGCCTTCGGGCACGAGAAGCGCGTGGAGCAGCGTGGGACCGACCCGGTCCACGACGCTGCGCACCGAAACCACAGCTACCTCCAGCGCTTCTGACGTTCTTGCTGGAACGGTAGAAGACTGCACCGGTTTCGCCACCCGCGGCACTAGTTAGCGCGAAACACCTTCGGCCACGGCTTGAAGTACGACACCAGCGTCGCCCCCAGCAGCAACGTCAGCCCGACGCTCATCGCCCCAGTGCCCGACACCGCGCTCGCCCCGACAAGCTCACCGCGTGACGCCTGCTCGCCGTGCGCGACGAAAGACGGGACCACCAGGAGGTTGCCGCCGACGAAGAGGGCGAGCGTCGCCAGCAGTTTCCACAGCACCCAGTGGTAGCGCACCAGCTTCCACTTCGTGCCGAGGCCGAGCACGATCCCAGTGGCCAGGGCGAGCAGGCTGGCCGGGAAGTAGAGCGTCCCGGCCAGCACTCCGGCGATGACGTTCGCGCTGCGCGTGGTCACCGGATCGAGGCCGGCGATCGCGAGGACGCTGCAGATCAGCACCGCGATCTCGGCTCCGATCCAGCCGACCGACGTGACGACGTGGCCGAAGAGGAACCACTTCCGGGTCACCGGGCGCATTCTCCAGTCCATGCGGCTCAGCGTGCGCGGCACAGCACTGTCGCGTCGTCCGTCAGCGCTCGGCACTTGTTCATACGTCCGGGTGCGTAGGACTCTCATCTCGTGAGAGCGGTTGGGCGTTTCGTCCGGCCTGGTTAGCGTCGCGCCCAGCCGACCCGATCCCGACCGCTAGGAGCGAGCAGATGCCGGAAGACACCACGAGCTGGTCCTTCGAGACCAAGCAGATCCACGCGGGGGCGGCGCCCGATCCGGCGACCGGCGCCCGCGCGACGCCGATCTACCAGACCACGTCGTACGTCTTCCGCGACACGCAGCACGGGGCGGATCTGTTCAGCCTCGCCGAGCCCGGCCACATCTACACGCGCATCAACAACCCGACCCAGGACGTCCTGGAGCAGCGCGTCGCCACTCTCGAAGGCGGCGTCGCCGGCCTCGCGTTCGCGTCCGGTTCGGCGGCGGTCACCGCGGCGATCCTGACCCTGGCCAACGCGGGCGACCACTTCGTCACCAGCCCCTCGCTGTACGGCGGCACCTACAACCTCTTCCACTACACGCTGCCGAAGCTCGGCATCGAGGTCACCTTCATCGACGACCAGGACGACGCGGAGCAGTGGCGGGCCGCGGTCCGGCCGAACACCAAGCTGTTCTTCGCCGAGACGCTGGCCAACCCGAGCAGCGCCGTCCTCGACATCCGCAAGGTCGCCGACGTCGCGCACGAGGCCGGGGTCCCGCTGGTCGTGGACAACACCGTGCCCACGCCGTACCTCGTCCGTCCGATCGAGCACGGCGCCGACATCGTCGTGCACTCGGCGACGAAGTACCTCGGCGGCCACGGCACGACGGTCGCCGGCGTGCTGGTCGACGGCGGCACGTTCGACTTCGGCAAGGACCCGTCCCGGTTTCCGGGCTTCAACGAGCCCGACCCGAGCTACCACGGTCTCAAGTACTGGGAGGCGCTCGGCCCTGGCGCGTTCGCGGCCAAGGCACGCGTGCAGATCCTGCGCGACACCGGCGCGGCGATCGCCCCGCTGAACAGCTTCCTCATCTTGCAGGGCATCGAGACGCTGTCGCTGCGCGTGGAGCGGCACTCCGCGAACGCGCAGGCGCTCGCGGAATGGCTGGAAGAGCGCGACGAGGTCGAGAAGGTCTACTACGCGGGCCTGCCGTCGAGCCCGTACCACGCGGCGGCGCAGAAGTACCTGCCGCGCGGCGTCGGCGCGGTGCTGTCGTTCGAGCTGCGCGGCGGCGTCGAGGCGGGCCGGAAGTTCGTCGACGGCACCGAACTGCACAGCCAGCTGGTGAATCTCGGCGACGTGCGCAGCCTGATCGTGCACCCGGCTTCGACCACGCACAGCCAGCTCGGCCCCGAGGAACAGGTCGCCGCGGGCGTCACGCCGGGCCTCGTGCGGCTCGCCGTCGGACTGGAAGGAATCGAGGACCTGAAGGCCGACCTCGAGGCGGGCTTCCGCGCCGCCAAGGCGGCGCTGTGACGGATCCCGGCGCGAGTCTTCCGCCCGTCACCGGCGCGTGGCGGGCGGGCGACCCACCCGGCAGACGGCAGTGGTTCACCGGCCCCGGCGCACTCGCGCTGGAGGCCGGTGCCACCCTGCCCGGCTACACCCTCGCGTACGAAACGTGGGGAACGCTCAACTCCGACGGATCCAACGCGGTCCTCGTCGAGCACGCTCTCACCGGCGACAGCCATGTCGTCGGCCCCGCTGAACCCGGGCATCCGAGTCCCGGATGGTGGGACGGACTGATCGGTCCCGGCAAGGCTTTCGACACCGGCGAACTGTTCGTCGTCGCCCCTAACGTGCTCGGTGGCTGTCAGGGGTCGACAGGCCCGTCCTCGCCCGCTCCGGACGGCAAGCCGTGGGGCAGCCGATTCCCGGCTTTGACCGTCCGTGATCAGGTCAACGCCGAAGCTGAGCTCTCGGACGCGCTCGGCATCGAACGCTGGGCCGCCGTCGCAGGCGGCTCGATGGGCGGGATGCGCGCTCTCGAATGGGCGGTAAGTCAACCCGATCGGGTCGCCTCGGCGCTCGTTCTCGCCTCGACCGCGCGTGCGTCCGCCGAGCAAATCGCCTGGGCGGCCCCGCAACTGCACGCGATCCGAGGCGACCAGGCCTGGCACGGCGGCGACTACTACACCGCGGCCGAAGGCCCGCACCGCGGACTGGGCGTGGCCCGGCGGATCGCGCACGTCACCTATCGCTGCGAACCCGAACTGGAGACGCGTTTCGGGAACCGTCCGCAGCAGGACGAGGATCCGCTGACCGGCGGCCGGTTCGCGGTCGAGTCCTATCTGGACCATCACGCGGACAAGCTCGCCCACCGGTTCGACGCGGGTTCCTACGTGGTGCTCACCGAATCGATGAACACCCACGACGTCGGCCGGGGCCGAGGCGGGGTAGCCGCTGCGCTGGGCCGGGTCACCGCGCGCACCGTGGTCGCCGCGGTGGACAGCGACCGGCTCTACCCGCCGTACCAATCACACGAGATCGCGGCGGGAGCCGGCGGCGAGGCCACGGTGCTGACTTCGCCGTACGGCCACGATTCGTTCCTGATCGAGACCGAGCAGATCGCCGCGCTGGTCAAGACTCTGCTGGGCTGAGAACGCGGTGAAGGCCGCCTCGAGCCAACTCGAGGCGGCCTTCACCCGTTTCTGCGAAACGTCAGCCGATCGCGGAGGTCAGCGGCGAGTAGTAGCCGCCCCGCTGCCCGGCCGCAGTCGGGTGGTACGACTCGTCCACCGGCCACGTCAAGCTGTGCAGGTAGTCGCTCGCCGACGAGCAGATGTTGTGCCCGACGAACGCCGACCGGACGTCCACGAACTTCCCGCCCGCGGCGGAAACCCGGGACGAAATCACCGAAGCGAGCGTGTCCGCCCCGGAGTTGATCGCCGACCGCTTCGTGTCGCTCAGCCCGACACTGCACGAACCCGGCACGGTGTAGAAGCGCGGGTAGGACAAAACGACCAGCGAAGCCCCGGGAGCTTTGCTCTTGGCCGCCGAGTACACCTTGTCCAGCAGCCCGGGCAGGGTGTTCTGGACGTAGGTCTTGGCGGTGTTGACCCGGTCCACGCAGGTCTGGTCGCTGCCGAGCGTGCACGTCTTGATCACGTCGGTGAACCCGGCGTCGTTGCCGCCCACGGTGAGCGTGATCAAGGTGGCGTTGGACGGCATCGAGCCGATCTGGTTCAGCACGTCGCCGGTCTTCGCGCCCGAGCAGGCGAGGAAGGTGAAATTGGTGCCGGAGTGGGCGTTGGCCCACAGCTGGCCGTACGCGTTGGCACTGCGTTTGCAGTTGCCGGAATCCCCGTAGCTCCCGGCGCCCACTCCGGAGGAGTAGGAGTCGCCGAGCGCGACGTAGTTTTGCGACGCAGCGCTCGCACCGGTGGCGAAGCCGAGCGAGGCAGCGAGAGCGACCCCCAGGGCCGCGCACATCCGAAGGATGCGTCGTGATGGTTGACGGGTGTTTGCAGCCATAGGTCACTCCTGTCGTGACAGCTTGACGCGGTAAAGCTTTACCAGGTGCAATCCCCACGAGACACCCCTGAAATCTGGGTGCGTCCACTTGGCTCAAGCAGGAAGTAGGACCGGAAGTTAGCGCTCGCTAACCACGGGACCTACTATGTGCGGATGCCGGCGAATTCCCTCCCACTGGTGAACGGCGCGAAGCCGAACAGACGGGAACAGATCCTCTCCGCCGCCGCCGAGCTGTTCGCCCACCACGGTTTCCACGGCGTCGGCATCGACGACATCGGCGCGGCCGTCGGCATCTCCGGTCCCGCGCTGTACCGGCATTTCCGCAGCAAGGACGCGATTCTCGGGGAAATGCTGAACTCGATCAGCCACTTCCTGCTCGAAGGCGGCACCGCGCGCGCCGCGGCGGGCGGCACGCCGGACGAGCTGCTGGCCGCGCTCGTGCGGTTCCACGTCGACTTCGCCCTCGACCATCCGGCGCTCATCACCGTTCAGGAGCGCAATCTCGCGAATCTCACCGACGGTGACCGGAAACAGGTGCGCGCGCTCCAGCGGCAGTACGTCGAGGTATGGGTGCGGGCGATTCGCGAAGCTGTGCCCGGCCTCGGCGAACGGCAGGCGCGGTCGGCGGCACACGCCGTGTTCGGCTTGATCAACTCGACGCCCTACAACCGCCATCTCGGTGACGGAGCGCTCGCCGATCTGCTGTGCCGGCTCGCGCTGGGCGCCCTTTCCGCGGCGGGCTGAGCCCGCGATCCGGGGTATCCCGCCGACCGCCGGTCTGGTGTTTGATAGGCACGTGACCGCGGACCGGAGCGAGGGCGAGCAGCGGCTCGTCGAGAAGGCACAGCGCGCGCTCGTCGCCATCAGCCTTGGCGAGGACACGGAGGCGCTGGAAGAGGTCACGCCCTCGTCGCAGGAGCCGGGCGAACGCGACGAGGAAACCAAAGAGCTGATGCTGCTGCTCTTCGGCGAGTGCAGTGCCATGGTGTCCACCCTCGGTGACGGCGGCACCGCGCCGGTCAAGGTGCAGGTGTTCGACGAGGCGGGCGAAGAGGTTTCGATCGACCAGGCCGACCCGCCGGTCCGCACCGCCGTCCGCACGCTGCTCGCCGAGGTGCACGGCAACACCGCCGCCGCGCGCGAACAGGTCGAGATCGCGTTGGCGAGCGCCGCGCCGAACGAGGTCGACAGCCTCTTGCTGCAGGCACTGCGCTGGACGATCCGGCTGTCGGTCGAATGCCTCGAACGGGATCTGCCGGTGGCCGGCTGGATCTCCGACGCCGTCGCGGGCTGACTGTCTCGCCTCACCCGCCCGTGTCCGCCCCAATGTGGCATTGGGTGCATCTGACGCACCCAATGTGGCGTTCGGTGCGTCGCATGCACCCAATGCCACATTGGGGCGCTTCGCGTGGGACTGGACACGGCGGTTAACGAGCACTAACATCTCCGGCGGAGTTAACGACCGCTAACGTCTCGACGGAGAGCCATGGACACGCCGGTACTGCGCAGTTCCGCGGATCCCAACAGCGACACCTTCACCCGCAGCGTCACTTCGCACGGAGAATTGGTCGAGGATCTGCACAAGCGGCTCGCCGCCGCCCGGCTCGGTGGGCCGGAGAAGTCGCGCGCCCGCCATGTGGAACGCGGCAAGCTGCTGCCCCGCGACCGGGTGGACGCGCTGCTGGACCCGGGATCACCGTTCCTCGAGCTTTCCCCGCTCGCGGCCACCGGGCTGTACGACGACGAGGCCCCGGCGGCGGGCATCATCACCGGGATCGGGCGGGTGTCCGGCCGCGAATGCGTGATCGTCGCCAACGACGCCACGGTCAAGGGCGGCACCTACTACCCGATGACGGTGAAGAAGCACCTGCGGGCGCAAGAAGTCGCACTGCACAACAACTTGCCGTGCATTTACCTGGTCGACTCGGGCGGCGCCTTCCTGCCGCGCCAGGACGAGGTCTTCCCGGACCGCGAGCACTTCGGCCGGATCTTCTACAACCAGGCCACCATGTCCGCGCGCGGCATTCCGCAGATCGCCGCGGTGCTCGGCTCGTGCACCGCGGGCGGCGCGTACGTCCCGGCGATGAGCGACGAAGCGGTCATCGTACGCAATCAGGGCACCATTTTCCTCGGCGGCCCGCCGCTGGTGAAGGCCGCGACCGGCGAGGTCGTCACGGCCGAGGAGCTGGGCGGCGGCGACGTGCACGCGCGCCAGTCCGGCGTCACCGACCACCTCGCGGACGACGACGCGCACGCGCTGCGCATCGTCCGCGACATCGTCTCGACGCTCGGCCCGCGCACGCCGCGGCCGTGGGACGTCAAGGCGATCGAGCCGCCCGCGGCGGACGAACGCGAGCTGTACGGCGTGGTGCCCACGGATTCGCGCACCCCGTACGACGTGCGCGAGGTCATCGCCCGCGTCGTCGACGGCAGCCGGTTCGCGGAGTTCAAAAAGGAATACGGCTCGACGCTGGTCACCGGATTCGCGCACATCCACGGCCATCCGGTCGGCATCATCGCGAACAACGGCGTGCTGTTCGCCGAGTCCGCGATGAAGGGCGCGCACTTCATCGAACTGTGCGACCGGCGTTCGATCCCGTTGGTGTTCCTGCAGAACATCACCGGCTTCATGGTCGGCCGTGCGTACGAGGCGGGCGGCATCGCCAAGCACGGCGCGAAAATGGTCACCGCGGTGGCCTGCGCGCGGGTGCCGAAGTTCACCGTGATCATCGGCGGCTCCTTCGGCGCGGGCAACTACTCCATGTGCGGTCGCGCGTATTCGCCGCGGTTCCTGTGGATGTGGCCGAACGCGCGGATTTCCGTGATGGGCGGCGAGCAGGCGGCCTCGGTGCTGTCGACGGTGCGCCGCGACGCGATCGAGGGCCGCGGCGGCGAATGGTCCACCGAGGACGAAGAGACCTTCAAGGACCCGATCCGCGAGCAGTACGAGCAACAGGGCAGCCCGTACTACTCCACCGCGCGGTTGTGGGACGACGGCGTGATCGACCCGGCGGACACCCGCACGGTGCTCGGGCTCGCGCTGTCGGCCGCGGCCAACGCGCCTTTGCCCGAGGTCAACTACGGCGTCTTCCGGATGTGATGAGCGTGTTCGAGACTGTTTTGGTTGCCAACCGCGGAGAGATCGCGGTTCGCGTAATCCGGTCGCTGCGTGCGCTCGGGATTCGTTCCGTCGCGGTGTACAGCGACGCGGACGCCGACGCCCGGCATGTCCGCGAGGCCGACACCGCGGTGCGCCTCGGCCCGGCCGAAGCGGCGAAGAGCTACCTGTCGATCCCGGCGATCGTCGCCGCGGCAAAGGAAACCGGCGCACAGGCGGTGCACCCGGGGTATGGCTTCCTCGCCGAGAACACCGCGTTCGCGCGGGCTTGCGCGGAGGCCGGGCTGGTGTTCATCGGCCCGCCGCCGGAAGCGATCGACAAGATGGGCGACAAGATCCGGGCGAAGGCCACGGTGTCCGCGGCCGGGGTCCCGGTCGTGCCCGGTGCGTCCGATGTGGACATTCCGGAGGGCGGGTTCGCCGAAGCCGCCGCGAAGGTCGGCTATCCGCTGCTGCTGAAGCCGTCCGCGGGCGGTGGCGGCAAGGGCATGCGCCTGGTGCACCAAGAGTCCGAGCTGGACGCTGCGGTCGAGTCCGCGCGCCGGGAAGCGAAGAGTTCGTTCGGCGACGACACGCTGCTGATGGAGCGGTTCGTCACCACGCCGCGGCACATCGAGATCCAGGTGCTGGCCGACACCCACGGCACTGTGCTGCACCTCGGCGAGCGCGAGTGCAGTCTGCAGCGGCGGCACCAGAAGATCATCGAGGAAGCGCCGTCGGTGCTGCTGGACGAGGCGACCCGGGCGAAAATGGGCGCGGCGGCCGCGGAAGCCGCGCGGTCGGTCGGCTACGTCGGCGCGGGCACGGTCGAGTTCATCATGTCCGCGCACAATCCGGACGAGTTCTTCTTCATGGAGATGAACACCCGGCTGCAGGTCGAGCACCCGGTCACGGAAATGGTGACCGGCCTCGACCTGGTGTCCTGGCAGGTGCGGGTGGCGGCAGGGGAGCCACTCGGACTGACGCAGGAGGACGTGCGCCTCGACGGGCACGCGGTCGAAGCCCGCGTCTACGCCGAGGATCCGGCGCGCGGGTTCATCCCGACCGGCGGCACGGTGCTGGCCGTGCACGAGCCCTCCGGCGACGGCGTGCGGGTGGACTCGTGGATGTCGGTCGGCGCGGTGGTCGGCTCGAACTACGACCCGATGCTGGCGAAGGTCATCGCGCACGGCCCGGACCGCGCGTCGGCGCTGCAGAAACTGGACCGCGCGCTGGCCGACACCGCGCTGCTCGGCCTCGGCACGAACATCGACTTCCTGCGCGGCCTGCTCGCCGACGAGGACGTCCGCGCCGGAAAGCTGGACACCGAACTGGTCGACCGGCGACTGTCCGAATTGATCTCCTCGGAAGTACCGGCCGGGTTCTTCGTCGCCGCGGCCATGGACCGGCTGATCTCGCTGCAGCCGACCGGCACGGTCGTGGACCCGTGGGACATCCCGAGCGGATGGCGGCTCAGCGGTCCCGGCGGCATCACTTTCCGTTTGCGGACTGGGGAAAACCAGGCCGTGGTGCGGGTCGAGGGCACGCCGTCGGACGCTTCGGTGCAGGTGGACGACGCCGAGCCGGTTCGCGTTTCCGCCCGTCGCGAGGGCGACCTGCTTGAGGTGCGCCGGGCGAACGGCGTGGAGCGGTACCGCTGCGCGGACGGTCCACAACGGACAGTGTGGCTCGCCCGCGAGGGCAAGTCGTTCGCGTTCGCCGACCAGGAATTCACGTTGTCCTCGCGCGGCGAGGCGGCGGGCGCCGGTCCGGTGAAGAGCCCGATGCCGGGAACGGTGCTGGTGGTGAAGGCCGCCGAAGGCGACGTGGTGAGCGCGGGGACGCCGCTGCTGGTCGTCGAGGCGATGAAGATGGAGCACACCGTGACCGCGCCGATCGACGGTGTGGTGACTGAGCTTTCGGTGCGGGTCGGCCAGCAGGTCGCGCTCGACGAGACGCTGGCCGTGGTGAGCGCGGCGGAGGAGAAGCAGTGATCGACTTCCGGCTGGACGACGAGTACGAGGCGCTTCGCAAGACGGTCGAGGACTTCGCGCAGGCGGAGGTCGCGCCGGTCATCGGCCCGCTGTACGAGAAGGAAGAATTCCCGTACGAGCTGGTCGCCAAGATGGGCGAGATGGGCCTGTTCGGCCTGCCGTTCCCGGAGGAATTCGGCGGCATGGGCGGGGATTACTTCGCGCTGTGCCTCGCGCTGGAGGAGCTGGCGCGGGTCGATTCCTCGGTCGCGATCACGCTGGAGGCCGGGGTTTCGCTCGGCGCGATGCCCATTTACCGCTTCGGCACCCAGGAGCAGAAGGAAACCTGGCTGCCGATGCTGACCACGGCCGAGGCGCTCGGCGGGTTCGGCCTCACCGAACCCGGCGGCGGCTCCGACGCCGGGGCCACCCGCACGCGCGCCCGGCTCGACGGCGACGAGTGGGTCATCAACGGCAGCAAGGCGTTCATCACCAACTCCGGCACCGACATCACGAAGCTGGTCACCGTCACCGCGGTCACCGACGTGATGGAGAACGGCCGCAAGGAGATCTCGGCGATCATCGTCCCGTCCGGCACGCCGGGGTTCGCGGTGGCCCCGAAGTACTCGAAGGTCGGCTGGAACTGCTCGGACACCCACGAACTGTCCTTTTCCGACGTCCGGGTGCCCGCCGAGAACCTGGTCGGCAAGCGGGGCCGCGGCTACGCGCAGTTCCTGTCCATTTTGGACGAGGGCCGGGTGGCGATCGCCGCGTTGAGCGTGGGGCTCGCGCAGGGCTGCGTGGACGAATGCCTGAAGTACGCGAAGGACCGCGTCGCGTTCGGCCACCGGATCGGCGAGTACCAGGCGATCCAGTTCAAGATCGCGGACATGGAGGTCCGCGCGCACACCGCGCGGCTGGCGTATTACCAGGCGGCGTCGAAGATGCTGCGCGGCGAACCGTTCAAGAAGGAAGCGTCGATCGCGAAACTGGTCGCGTCGAACGCGGCGATGGACAACGCCCGTGACGCGACGCAGATCTTCGGCGGATACGGCTTCATGAACGAATTCCCGGTCAGCCGCTTCTACCGCGACGCGAAGATCCTCGAGATCGGCGAGGGCACCAGCGAGGTCCAGAAGATGCTGATCGCGCGCCACCTCGGGGTCGGCGCCTGAGACCCAGCGCCGCCGGGGCGTCCGGGCGGAGTTCCGGCGGCGCTGCTTCACCTGTCCCTATGGTGGGGATATGGAGTTCACTATCCGGCCTGGGGCCGCCGGAGACGCAGACGTTCTGCTGGGGTTTTTCGACGACGCCGTCGCATGGCTGGTCGCGCGCGGCAGCGCGGGCCAATGGGGCACGCAGCCGTGGAGCACGAACCCGAAACGCGTCGAACGCGTGCACGAGTTCGTGGCCGAGCCCGGGTTCCGGATGGCGGAGATCGACGGAAAACCCGCCGGCGCGCTGATCCTCGGGCAGCCCATGCCCTACACCCCGCAGGTCGACGAGCCCGAACTGTACGTGCGGCTGCTGATCACCTCGCGCCAGTTCACCGGGCACCGGGTCGGCTCGCGGCTGTTGCGGCACTCGATGGACGAGGCGAAACGGCGCGGGATCGACCTCGTGCGCGTCGACTGCTGGGCGGGTGGCGACGGCGATCTGCCCCGCTACTACGAGAGCCAGGGCTTCAAGCCGACCGAGCAGTTCACCGTCGACGGCTGGCTCGGCCAGGTTCTTGAGCAACGGGTTGGGGGATAGCGGCGCGGAGTGATCCGGAGGACGATATTGGCTAAGTGTCAATAGACCGAGGAGTCCGCCATGGCCAGGCAGTCGCTCTCCGGGAAGGTCGTTGTCGTCACGGGCGGCGCGCAGGGCATCGGGGCGGCCACCGCCGCCGCGCTGCACCGGCGCGGCTCCCGGCTCGTGCTCGGCGATCTCGACCGGGTCCGCGCCGAGAAAACCGCTGGTGAGCTGGGCCCGGACGTGGTCGCGTCGCCGCTGGACGTCACCGACACGGCCGCCTTCACCGCGTTCCTTGACGACGTCGAACGCACCATCGGGCCGATCGACGTGCTGATCAACAACGCCGGGATCATGCCGCTTTCGCCGCTGGACGAGGAGGACGACACGGCTACGCGGCGGCTGCTGGAGATCAACGTCCACGCGGTCGTGCACGGCACGCGCGAGGCGGTCAAACGGATGAAGCCGCGCGGCCGCGGGCACATCGTGAACGTGGCGTCGATGGCCGGAAAGTCCGGATTCTCCGGGGCGGCCACGTACTGCGCTACGAAACACGCGGTGGTCGGGTTGTCCGAGGCAGTGCGGCTGGAGCTGCGCGGCACTGGTGTCGAGGTGTCGTGCGTGATGCCCGCGGTGGTGCGCACCGAACTCGCGTCGGGCCTGGGCGAGGCGCGGTTCATCAAGTCGGTGGGGCCCGGCGACGTCGCGGCGGCGATCGTCGGCGCGCTGGAGCGGCCGAAGTTCGATGTCTTCGTCCCGAAATCGCTCGATCTGACCGGCCGGATCACCCGGCTGTTCCCGCGCGCGTTCGGCGAATGGCTGGTGCGCGCGCTCGGCGGCGACCAGCTGCTGGCGTCGGCGGCCCATTCGCCCGAGCGCGCCGAGTACGAGGGCCGCGCCGCCCGGAGCGCGCCGTCCATCCCGCCTGGTGGGAGCGTCTGAGGCGGACGTGCGCTTGCCAGGTGCTTGCGGGAGTGGCGTGTTGATGCCGCGCCCGCACGCACGGCAAGATGCCCGGCAGACGACGAGTTCCAGGAGGCGCTGAATGGTTTCCCCACCGGCCCGGTTGGCTGCCGCGGCGGCCAATGTCGTGGGCAAGGTTTTCCAGGGTGGGGTCGCCGATCTGCGGCCGATGCCGAGGGTGCTGATCGACCAGGGGCCCAACCGGTCGGTGTACCGGATGACGCACGGCGCGGCCACGACGTCGGGCCCGCCGGTGCTGCTGGTTCCGCCGCTGGCCGCGCCCGCGCTGTGCTTCGACCTGCGCCGCGGCTGCAGTCTCATCGAGCACCTGGTCGAGGGCGGGCGGCCGACCTACCTCGTGGACTACGGCATGGTCGCCTTCTCCGACCGCCGCCTCGGCATCGAGCACTGGATCGACGAGGTGCTGCCGAGGGCGATCCGGAAGGTCAGCGAGGACGCCGGCGGACAGGGCGTGCACCTGGTGTCGTGGTCGCTCGGCGGGATCTTCTCGATGCTGGTCAGCGCGGACCAGCCGGACCTTCCGATCGACTCGATCACTGCGGTCGGCTCGCCGGTCGATTTCACCGCGATCCCGATCGTCGCGCCGTTCCGCCCGCTCGTGGACCTGACCGGCGGGCATCTGCTCACCCCGGTGTACCGGGTGTTCGGCGGCGCACCGTCCTATTTGGTCACCCGGGTGTTCCGCGCCACCGGGATCTCCAAGGAAATCACGAAACCGCTGGCGATCCTGAAAAACCTCGACGATCGCGACTATCTCGCGCAGATCGAGGCCGTGGACCACTTCATGGGCAACATGTACGCCTACCCCGGGCGGACGTTCGGCCAGCTGTACCACCGCCTGTTCCGCACCAACGACCTCGCCGAGGGCACCGTCGACCTGAACGGCCGCAAGATCGGCCTGTCCGATGTCAAGGTGCCGATGCTCGTCGTGGCGGGCGAGAACGACACCATCGCGCCGCGCGCGTCGGTGGAACGCGTGGTGCAGTTGCTGGAAAACGCGCCGGAGGTCCGGTTCCGCACCGCGCCCGGCGGGCACCTCGGCGTGCTCACCGGACGCCGGGCCCGAGGCACGACCTGGCGGTACCTGGACGAGTTCCTGGACGATCGGTCAGCCGGCTGACGGCTGCTGCGGGAAGAACCACGTCCGCACGTCGCGGGTGAGCAGCGCACGCAGCGCGAGCCCGGCGAAGATCAGCGGCAGAATGCCGGGCAGGCCTTTGCTGAGCAGCGTGACCAGGCTGTTCAGCACCAGCAGGCTTTCGATGACCGCGGCGGTCACGTAAGCCCATTGCCGGCGCTTGGGCAATACGACCGCGCACACCGCGAGCGCGATCGCGGTCGCGTAGGTGATCGCGATGTAGAGCTGGGTGAGGCTGATCAGCTCGACCAGCGAGACGCCGGCCATCCCGGCCAGCAGCAGCGGGCCGATCGCGCTCAGCGCTACCTGGATCCACATGAAGATGCGGGCCTGTTTGAGGTCGGCCGGCGCCACCGGAGCGGTCATGCCGGGCAGATTAGGGCATTTCCGCGGCTTTCCGGGCGAATTGCGCGCGGCGGAGATCAATCCGATATCCGCGCGAAGTCGGTGAAAAACCGGCGGTACGGTGAACCGGTGATCGCTGCATACGTGACGTCGCCCGGCGACAGTTCCGAGATCAAGGTCGGTCAGCTCCCGGACCCCGAGCCGGGGCCGCGCGAAGTGCTGGTGAAAGTGTCCGCGGTGACGGTGAACCACGTGGACACCTTCATCCGTTCCGGGGCTTATCCCACGGCCCTTTCGTATCCGTTCGTCATCGGCCGGGATCTGGTGGGAACTGTTGTCTCCTCGCCAGCAGACCGCTTCGCGCCCGGTGACCGCGTGTGGTGCAACAGCCTCGGCCACGACGGCCGGCAAGGTTCCTTCTCCGAGTACTGTGCGGTGCCCGAGGAGCGGCTTTATCGCTTGCCGGACGGGGTTTCCGACGACGCCGTTGCCGTTCTGCACACCGCCGCCACCGCGTATCTGGGCCTCTTCGAACACGCCGGCGCCGGGTACGGCGAAACGATCGCGGTGTTCGGCGCGGCAGGCGGCGTCGGCAGCGCCGTCGTCCAACTTGCTTCGACCGCAGGCCTGCGCGTCGTCGCGACCGCCCGCGCCGAGGACGCGGAATGGTGCCGGGAATGCGGTGCCGACGAGGTTTTCGACTACGCCGATCCCGACCTCTACCGCAAACTCCCCGTGGTGGATCTGTTGTGGGACAACGCCGGTCGCCACGATCTGCTCTCGGCGGTGCCGCTGCTGTCCCGCGGCGGCCGGATCATCGCGATGGCCGGAATGGACTCGAAACCGACGCTGCCGATCGGCGAGCTGTACACGCGCGACGCGAGCATCCGCGGGTTCGCCATCAGCAACGCCGGTGTCACCGCTCTGGGCTCCGCTGCCCGCGTCGTCAACCGGGGTCTGTCCACCGGAATCCTCCGGCCCCGGATCGGCACTCGCCTGCCCCTGGCCGCGGCTGCCGAAGCACACCGGTTGCAGGAGTCAGGGCAGGCGCGAGGCCGGATTGTGCTGGAGGTTTAAGCCGCGCAGAAAACGTCCGCCGCGGGCCGCTTTCCGGTGGCGAGGAATTCGTTCACCGCGTTGTTCCCGCACTTGTTGGCCGCGAATACGTAAGCCCCGTGCCCGCCTTGGTCGACGGTCACCATCCGCGCCCGGTCACCGAACGCCGCGCGCAGCTTGCGTGCGTTGGCCAGCGGCGTGCCCGGGTCGCGCGTGTTCTGCACCATCAGCACATTCGACGGCCCGCGGCCGGTGATCCGCACCTTCTGCTCGACCGGCGCGGCCCAGTAAGCACACGCCGCGATGTTCGCCTCGCCGGCTCCGATCAGCGGATACCGGACGCGGTCGAGCGCCACGTTCACCTGATAGGCCCCGATCGATTTCGGCCAGCTCGAATCGCCGCAGATCACCGCGAACCGCGAAGCGAACGTGTTCTCGCTCGCCGCCGGTCCGTCCTGGGCCGGTTCCTTGCCCTGATCCAGGTCGTGCATCATCGCGGCCAGCTTCTTGAACTGAAAATCGCTGTAGGTCAAGGAAAACGCCGCCCCGCGCAGGAGCCCGCCGGTGATCCCGGCGACCGGATGCCGGTCCAGCCGCCCGACCAGGTCGTAAAACTTCGCCGTCGCCTGTGCCGGCGTGCTGCCGAGACCGTACTGCGGATTCGCCGCCGCGTACTTCGCGAAATCCGGGAAGCGATCCTCGATGCCGCGGCCGAACCCGTGCATCGCGTCGATGTCGTAGCCGCCTGGCCCGAGGTTGCTGTCGAGCACGATCCGGTCGCTGCGCTGGGGATACATCGTGGTGTACACCGCGCCGAGGTAAGTTCCGTAGGACGCGCCCACGTACGAGATCTTCTGCTCGCCTAACGCTTCGCGGATCCGGTCCATGTCGCGCGCAGCGTTCGCCGTCGTGGTGTACGGCAGCATCCACCCGGTTTTGGCGTCAGCGCACTGTTTCGCCTCTGCCTTCGCGACTGCCGCCTGCTTCACCACGTCTCGCGGACCGTTGGCATACGGCAGATTCCCGATCGCCATCTGCTCCGGTGTGAGGTCGCAGGTCACCGGCGAACTGTGCCCGACCCCGCGCGGATCGAAGCCGATGAGGTCGTAGCTTTCGAGCACGTCCTTCGGCATCGGCGACGGAATCCCGGGCACTTGAAGCGACAGCACACTCGGGTACCCCAGCCCCTCGCCACCCGGTCCGCCCGGGTTGAGCAGCAGCACCCCGCGCCGCTTCTCGGGATTCTTGCTGGGCAGCCGGGAAATCGCGAGATCTATCGTGCGGTCGTTCGGGTCCTGGTAATTCAGCGGCACTTTGAGCGTCGCGCATTCCAGTCCCGGGCCCGGATTCGCGTCGGCCGGACATGCTTCCCACTTGATCGCGGTAGCCGCTGACGCCGCCGGTACCACCGCTGTCGCCACACTCGCGGCGACAGCGGCGACCAAGAGAATTTTCCGCATCAGGTCCCCTTTCCTTGCCTTGATTCCATCGGGACCCGTGTTCAGCGGCCAGTGCCGTCACGTCATAGCTCCGTCGTGACATTCCTGCCTGCGAAACCATGACGCGGCGTCACTTGACTGTCAGGACGACCTTGCCCTGAAGGTGGCCGCCGTCAAGCAGCCGATGCGCGTCGGCGATGCGCTCGAACGGGAACGTCTCCTGCACGTGGACCCGAAGCTTGCCCTGCTCGACGAGATCGACCAGCCCGCGCAACCCGACCGGATCCGGATCGACCGCGATGCCGCTGAACCGCATCCCAGCCGCCTCGAACTTGTCGATGAGCGCGGTGTCGTCCTCCGCGACCGCCGTCACCAAATGCCCGCCAGCGCGGAGAACTCCAAGCGAGCGCTCGACTGTGTCGCCGCCAAGAGTGTCGAGCACAACGTCGATATCGCGGACCACCTCAGCGAAATCGACCCGCGTGTAGTCGATGACTTCGTCGGCGCCGAGCCCCTCGACGAACTCCCGCTTGCTCTCGCTGGCTGTCGTAATCACGTGCGCGCCAAGGGCTTTCGCGATCTGGATCGCGACATGCCCGACCCCGCCGCCACCGCCGTGGACCAGCACGCGATCGCCCGCCGTCACGCCGCCGAGGTCGACCAGCCCCTGCCACGCCGTCAGCCCGACGACCGGCAACGCCGCGGCCTCGACGTGTGAGAGCTCCTTCGGCTTCCTGACGAGATGCAAGGCCGGAGCAGCTACCACCTCGGCGTACGCATTCGCCGCACGGGGAAACAACGGCATCCCGAACACTTCGTCGCCAGGCCGGAACCGCCAGGTCAACGCCACTTCGACCACGCCGCTGACGTCCCAGCCAAGCACGAACGGCGGCTGGCCGAGCAAGGGAAACTCGCCGTCGCGCAGCCGTGCCTCCAACGGATTGAGCCCGATCGCGTTGACGCGCACGAGGACTTCGGTCGGCAATACCCGGGGCTCGGGCGCGTCCGCGATCGTGAGGACTTCGGGGCCGCCGAGCTTCTGCTGGGTGATGACTCGCATGACTCTCCTGGTTTCTGGAGGGGGATGAAAACCAGGCTAGGATTCCGATAGGTACCAGCAGGTACCTTGGACTCCATGAGCGGTTCCCGCGGCGTCTTCCTCGCCGATTGCCCGGCGCGACTGGCCGTCGACTTGATCGCCGACAAGTGGACCGTGGTCGTGCTCGCGGGCCTCAGCGAAGGCCCGGTCCGCCACGGCGATCTGGTCGAGCTCATCGGCGGCATCTCCCGGAAGATGCTCACCCAGACGCTGCGACGGCTTGAAGCGCACGGGCTCGTTCGCCGCCAGGCGTACGCGGAGGCCCCGCCGCGGGTCGAGTACGAACTGACCCCGCTGGGCGCGACGCTGATCGAGCCGATCCACACCCTGACGGAGTGGGCGCGCGCGAATGGAGACGCGGTTCTGGACGCGATCGACGCCGGTTCGGTTACGCGGAAAAAGTGAGCCGCGGCCTCGAAAATATCCAGATTCACTGAGATCTACCGCGGTTTCCTGCGCAAAATACCGACCATGCTGCGCTTTTGGTAATCAGGGTGCTACTGGCCGTGGTCACGGTTCGGATTCGGAACGGCGACGGCGGACGACAGAGCGCAACAGTGCCCTGCCTCCGAGCGACCCGTAGGTCACCCCCGCCCGATCGAACGGGAAACACGATGACCGGTCCAGAAGATCGCGAAACCGCCGAGGCGCACAAGGCCGACCGCCGCCACCGCCGGTTGGAACAGGAGTTCGTCGAAGCCGGACTTGACAGCTCGTCGCTCGAGACGCAGTCCGTCGAAGAGCTGCACGCGTCATTGGACCGCCTCGACGCGGTAATCGCCGAGCAGCGGAAGAAACTCGCGCTGAACAAGGAGGCGCTGGCAGCGGAGGGAACGCTCAAAGGACGCTCGGACGTTCAGCGCAAGGTGAATGCCAGTCGCAGCGCGCTGAAGATTTCCCTGGAGCGGCGTGAGCAGGTCCTCGAGCTGATCAACGGATTGACCGTAGGACAGGAGATCGACAAGCTCAGAAACGCGGTGTCTGGAGTCGACGACGCCGGGACCAAGGAGAAATTCCACCAGCTGCTCGGCGAGTTCGAAAGCAAGACCGAAGAGATCGACGGGGAGCTGAAGGAAACCAGCCGCAAGATCGCGGAGGTCAAGGCCGCGGCACTGGCCGCCGAGATCGACAAGTACGAGCGCAAAGCCAAGGTCTGGCAGAACTTCCTGGCCAAGGAATCCGTCGCGACCTACGTCGGTGCGGCGATCCTGCTGGTCATGTCGCTCTCCGTGGTGGCCGCGATGTTCGCGCACGTGGAGATCAACCAGGTGCTCTCCAGTGCTTTCCTGCTGGTACTGGGGTACTTCTTCGGGCAATCGACCGGAAAAAAGCAACTGGAATAACAAGGCCGCTCGGCCCGCTCCACAGAAGCGGGCCGAGCGGCCTCGATCACTTCAGCTCAGCCGAGGACTTCCCCAGCACCCGCCGAGCCACGATGAGCTGCTGGATCTGCTGCGTCCCCTCGAAGATGTCCAAGATCTTGGCATCCCGGGACCACTTCTCCAGCAGCGATTCCTCTGTGTACCCGTACGATCCAGCCAGCTCGACGCACTTCAGCGTCACATCGACCACCGTCCGACCAGCCTTCGCCTTGGCCATCGAAGCCTGCAGCGAGTTCGGCTGACGGTTGTCCGCCATCCACGCCGACTCCAGCGTCAGCAGATACGCGGCTTCGTAATCCGCCTCCAGCTGCAGGAAAGTCGCGGCTGCGGCGTGCTGGGTCAAAGCCGGGCGGTCGTAGTCGATGACGACGCCGGCTTCGGTCAGGATGCGGCGGGTTTCGTCGAGTGCCGCGCGGGCGACACCGATCGCCATCGCGGCCACCAGCGGGCGGGTGTTGTCGAAGGTCTGCATGACCCCGGCGAAACCCTTGGCCGTGTCGATTTCCGGCGTGCCCAAGAGGTTTTCGCGCGGAACGCGGCAGTTCTCGAAGCGCAGCACGGCGGTGTCGGACGCGCGGATGCCCAGTTTGTGTTCCACGCGCACGACCTCGAAGCCGGGCGTGCCCTTCTCCACCACGAACGACTTGATCGCGGCGCGGCCCTTCGTGCGGTCGAGCGTCGCCCAGACCACGACGGCGTCGGCGCGCTGGCCGGACGTCACGAAGATCTTTTCGCCGTTCAGGATGTAATCGTCGCCGTCCTCGGTAGCCGTCGTGGTGATGGCGGCCGAGTCCGAACCGCAGCCGGGTTCGGTGATCGCCATCGCGGCCCACAGGCCCTTGAACCGCTCGAGCTGCTCGTCGGTCGCCACGGAGCCGATCGCCGCGTTGCCGAGGCCCTGGCGCGGCATCGAAAGCAGCAGGCCGACGTCGCCCCAGCACATTTCGATCGTGCCGAGCACCACGTTCAGGTTGGCACCGTTGCGGTTTCCCTTGGGGCCGTCGTCCTTTTCGGACCGGCGGACGCCGGCCGCGCCCGCGCCGCCCTCGCCGGAGGAGTTCAGGCCGTCCAGCAGTGCGGCGAACATGTCCAATTCGGACGGATAGGTGTGCTCGGCGCGGTCGTACTTGCGCGAGATCGGCCGGAACACCTCGGCCGCGGCCTGGTACGCCTGGTTGATCAGCGCGCCGGCCTTCTTCGGAGCTTCCAGGTTGATCATGAGTTGCCTTTCGGAGCAAGAAAAAGGATCAGAGGAGGACGGCGCCTTCCATCACGCCGATCGCCCGCAGGTCGCGGTACCAGCGCTCCACCGGATGCTCCTTCACGAACCCGTGCCCGCCCAGCAGTTGCACGCCGGCGTTGCCGATCTGCATGCCCTTGTCCGTCGCGAGCTTGCGGGCGAGCGCCGCTTCCCGCGCGTATTCCTTGCCCTGTTCGGCCCGTGCAGCCGCGCGCAGCGTGACCAGGCGCAGGCCCTCCAGCTCGATCGCGATGTCCGCCACCGAGAACGCGACCGCCTGCCGGTGGCTGATCGGCTCGCCGAACGCGGTGCGCTCGTTCACGTAAGGCACCACGTAGTCCAGCACGGCCTTGCCGACGCCGGCGGCGAGCGCCGCCCAGCCGAGCCGGGAAAGCCGGACCACCTCGGTGAAAACGTCCGCCTTGCCTCCGCCGAGCAGTGCGCCCGCGGGCAGCGAAACCTTCTCCAGGTGCAGTTTCCCGGTGGCCGCGCCGCGCAGGCCCATCGCGGGTTCGGACTCGATCGTCACGCCCGCGTTGGACGATTCGACCAGGAACAGTGCCGGTCCGCGACCTTCCAGATCGGCCGAGACGATGAACAGCTCGGCCTCCGCCGCACGCGGGACGAGCGACTTCACGCCGTCGAGCTGGTAGCCCTTCGGGGTGCGCTTCGCCTTGGTGGCGGGCTTGAACGGGTCGAACAACGGCGTCCGCTCCAGCAGCGCGAGCGCCGCGGCGGGCACCTGCTCGCCGGTGAACGCGGGCACGTAATCGGCCTGCTGCTGCTCGTCGCCCCACGCGACCAGCGCGGTGCTCACCGCGGACGGGGCCAGCACGGCCACCGCCAGCCCGAGGTCGCCGTGCGCGAGCGCCTCCGCGACCAGCGCGTTCGTCACGACCGAACGCTCAGTGCCCGCGCCGCCCAGCTCTTCCGGAATCCCGACGAGGCTGACGCCCAGTTCGGCCGCGCGGCTCAGCAGGCCTTCCGGGGCGGCAAGCTTCTCGTCGGCGTCCGCGGCGGCCGGGCGCAACTGTTCGGCGGCGAACTCGCTGACCGTCTCGACGATGAGCTTCTGGTCCTCGTCCGGCGTCAGGTCGAACAGCCCGCGGTCGTCCGGCTTCGCCAGCCGCGCCGGTTTGCCCAGCCGCTGGACCGAGGTGAACGACCTGGTCGCCGCCCCCGCGGCGCGGAACCCGCTGCGGGTCCCCGTCTTGACCAGGTTCTGCACCGGCCCGCGCAGCCCGACCCGGTCGATCGCCTTGCTCCCGGCCAACCGGGTGAGCGCGGCCAGGCCGAGGCCCATCGCGTCTCGTTTCCTTGGCGCAGCCATGCAGCATCTCCCTCGCGTTACCTACTCACGAGTAGGTTAGCGTGGCGCTGCGGAATCCGCCAGTGCGGCCCGGCTCACTCGGCGACCGGCCGTCGCGCCAGCGATGTGCGTTCGAACGCGATGAGCAGCAGGACCGCGGCCGTGACGATCAGCAGCAGCAAGGCCGCGGGCACGTGACCGAGGAGCGGGGTGAGGGCGAGCAGCAGCGCCGCGAGCACGAGCCGTTGCCGGTTCCAGCTGCCGAGGTTGCGCCGCCGCAGCGAGCTGAGCGCGACCAGGTACAGCGCGAGCCCGCCGGTCAGCGCCCACAACGCGACGCCGTGCAACGCGTCCGCTGGACTGGTGTGCAGGGTCAGGAATGTCTTCTTCAAGCCGAGCGCGACGAGCACGATGCCGGCGATGAGCGGCAGGTGCAGATAGGTGTAGGAGTCGGTGGCGATCTTGGTCCGCGAGAGGCCTTCGGCGCGGGCCAGCCTGCGTTCGGCGACGTGCGCGACCAGATCGAAGTACGTCCACCACATCCCGGCGGCGAGTGCGATCCCGCAGATCGCCGACCCCGCGACGAGCCAGGTGATCGGCACGTGCCCGATCCCGATGCCGATCGCCACGACCGATTCGCCCAGCGCGATGATCACGATCAGCCCGAATCGCTCGGCGAAGTGCGCCGGCGAATGCAGCCGCCAGCCCGCCGGACCGGACAAATAGACGTTGAGGTAGTCCACCGCCAGCGCGACCACCCACAGCGCGGGCTGCCACGCTCCGCCCACGAAGGCGGCGACCGTCAGCAAAGCCAGGCTCGGGAGCAGACCGCGCAGCATCTTCAGCAGGACCAGGCGCAATTCGGCGTCGTGCCGCGCGGCCCCGACGTAGGCGACGATGTGCAGCAGCCGCACGACGCCGTAACAGGCGACGAACAGCAACGGCCCGTCGAGCCCGCCCGGTTCGTTGGCGAGCGCCTGCGGCACCGCGAGCGCGACGAGGAACATCACCGCCATCGCGCCGAACATCGCCAGCCGGGCGATGCCGTGGTCGACATGGATGGTCGTGCCGAGCCACGCGTAACTGCACCAGCACCACCACAGCACCATCAGCACCAGCAGTCCCTCGCCGACGCCGAGGAGGCTCAGATGTCCGGCCATCAGTTCGGTCGTCTGCGTGATGGCGTAGACGAAGACCAGGTCGAAGAAAAGCTCAAGGGTCGTGACGCGGTGGTCTTCGTCCGCGCGAACCAGATGCAACCGTCTCGTGGGCACGGCAGATGCTGACACGAATGGGCGATCGATCGGCGCGGTTTCGCTGACAGCGTGCGACGACCTCGCGAGGTTCTCTTCTCTCTGAAGTTGTGACTTCACCTATGAAGTACTTCACTAGTGAAGTAACCAGGCAAAACAGAAGACCACTTTCGAAGTCCGCGTGGCCTCCGGGCCTGCGCTCAGCCGAGCCCGAGAACGGCGTGCAGCACCGTCGTCAGTTCGGTCTGCAAATGCGGCCTGCTCTTGATCCGGCCGGTCCGGCTGAGATCGTTCGCGATGGTCAGCGCGGCATGCACGCGGATCTTCGCCTCGCGGGCCGGAAGTTCCGGAAACACCGCGCACAGCAAGGAAACCCACTGGTCGACGTAGTCCCGCTGGACGCGGCGCAGATCGGCCTTGTCGCGTTCGGGCATGGTCGCGCGATCCGCGGTGAAGGACACCAGCAGTTCCGGCGTGCGCAGCAATACATGCACGTACGACGCGGCGAGCTTGCCCAGTGCGGACCGTTCGTCCGGGGCCCGCAACGCCTGCTCGGCGGCCAGTGCGAGCCGGTCGGCGGCGCGGTGTCCGATCGCGACCATCAATGCGGCCTTGCTGGGGAAGTGCCGGTACACGCTGGGCCCGGCGATGCCCGCCGCCGCGCCGATGTCTTCCATGCTCACCGTGTGGAAGCCGCGTTCGGCGAAGAGCCCGGTCGCGGCGGTCAGCACCTGCTCGCGACGGGACGGCGTGCCAAGGCTGCTCGCGACCGGCGGCGCGGGCTCGTCCGGGACCGGCAGTGAGACGTTGAGCACCGTCTGCGCCAGTTCGACCAGCAGCGGCACGAAGCGTTTGCGTGCCACCGACGTGTGGTGCACCGCGACGCTCCCGAACACCGAGAGCGCGGCCCAGCACAGCAGTTCGGCCTCGTCCGCGGACAGCTCCGGACGCAGTGTGAGCAGCGCTTTCGTCCACGCGTCGAGCACCGCGCCGGACCGGCGGCGGATCTCCCGGCGCTGCTCGCGCGGCAGATGCGGACCTTCCCAGCGCCACAGCGCGGCGATCTCCCTGCGCTCGACCGCCTGTGTCGCGAGGCCGGTGAGCAGGGCTTCCAGCTGGGAAAGCGGCGGCGCGGAATCGGCGAGCGCGGCCGCGGTGGCCGTCTCCATGTCGTCGATCCCGGCGAGCACGACGTAGGCGAGGATCGCCTGCTTGTCGGCGAAATGCCGGTACAGCGCGGGTCCGGTGACGCCCGCCGAAGCGGCGATGTCATTGATCCCGACGCCGTGGAACCCCCGCGCGCGAAACAGCTCGGCCGCGACGGCAGCGAGCTGGGCCTTGCGGTCGCGAGGTCGCGTGCCGCGGGCGGGAGACGTACTCATGGTGAACTGACCATAGCGCTAATCGAAACTACGGCAACCCATTGACACCATGGGGTTCATCGGGCTTATGTTAATGGCCATTAGCACCTACTGGCCGGTATAGTCGGCGGCGAGATACACCGCAGTGTCCAACCATGCCGCTTCGCGGAGGAGTGTTCAGTGAGTAGCGAGGCCTACATCTACGAGGCGTTGCGCACGCCCCGGGGCAAGAACAAGGGCGGTGCCCTGCACGGCACCAAGCCGGTCGACCTGGTGGTCGGCCTCATCCAGGAGCTGAAGGTCCGCCACCCGAACCTCGATCCGCAGGCGATCGACGACATCGTGCTCGGCGTCGTGTCCCCGGTGGGCGAGCAGGGCGCGGACATCGCGCGCACCGCCGCGCTCGTCGCGGGCCTGCCGCAGACGGTCGCGGGCGTGCAGCTCAACCGGTTCTGCGCGTCCGGGCTCGAGGCCACGAACGTCGCGGCGCAGAAGGTCCGCTCCGGCTGGGACCAGCTGGTCATCGCGGGCGGTGTCGAGTCGATGTCGCGCGTGCCGATGGGTTCCGACGGCGGCGCGCTGTTCATGGACCCGGCCACCGCCTACGACCACTACATCGCCCCGCAGGGCATCGGCGCGGACCTGATCGCGACGATGGAGGGCTTCTCCCGCGAGGACGTCGACGCCTTCGCGGTCCGCTCGCAGGAGAAGGCCGAGGCGGCCTGGTCCGGCGGCTACTTCGCGAAGTCCGTGGTGCCGGTGAAGGACATGAACGGCGTCACGATCCTCGACCACGACGAGCACCGCCGTCCGGGGTCCACTGTGGAGGGTCTGGCGAAGCTCAAGCCCGCCTTCACCACGATCGGCGAGATGGGCGGCTTCGACGCCGTCGCGCTCCAGAAGTACCACCAGGTCGAGAAGATCGACCACGTGCACACCGGCGGCAACTCGTCCGGCATCGTCGACGGGTCGGCCATCGTGCTGGTCGGTTCCGAGCAGGCGGGCAAGACCTTCGGCCTCACGCCGCGGGCGCGCATCGTCGCCACCGCCTCGATCGGCTCCGAGCCCACGATCATGCTGACCGGTCCGACCCCGGCCACCGAGAAGGTGCTGAAGACCGCGGGCCTGACCCCGGACGACATCGACCTGTGGGAGCTCAACGAGGCGTTCGCCTCCGTCGTGCTCAAGTGGCAGAAGGACCTGAACCTTCCGGACGAGAAGATCAACGTCAACGGCGGCGCGATCGCCATGGGCCACCCGCTCGGCGCCACCGGCGCGATGCTGGTCGGCACGGTGGTCGACGAGCTGGAGCGCCGCGAGGCGCGCCGGGCGCTGGTGACCCTGTGCATCGGCGGCGGCATGGGTGTGGCGACCATCATCGAGCGGGTGTGAGGACCGAGATGACCGAGAGCAAAACCATCCGTTGGGACAAGGACTCCGACGGCATCGTCACGCTGACCCTGGACGACCCGGACCAGTCGGCCAACACGATGAACCAGGCCTTCCGCGAGTCGCTCGCCGCGACCGTGGACCGGCTCGAGGCGGAGAAGGACGACATCGCCGGTGTCGTGCTCACCTCGGCGAAGAAGACCTTCTTCGCCGGCGGCGACCTGCGCGACCTGATCCAGGCGCAGCCGGAGCACGCGGCCGAGATCACCGCGTCCAGCACCGCGATGAAGGGCCAGATGCGCCGGCTCGAGCAGCTCGGCAAGCCGGTCGTCGCGGCCATCAACGGCGCGGCGCTCGGCGGCGGCCTCGAACTCGCGCTCGCGACGCACCACCGGATCGCGGCCGACGTCAAGGGCAGCCAGATCGGCCTGCCCGAGGTCACCCTCGGCCTGCTGCCCGGCGGTGGCGGTGTGGTCCGCACCGTGCGGCTGCTCGGCATCCAGAGCGCGCTGCTGAACGTCCTGCTGCAGGGCCAGCGGATGAAGCCGCGCAAGGCGCTGGAGATCGGCCTGGTGCACGAGGTCGTGGACACCGTCGACGAGCTGGTGCCCGCCGCGAAGGCGTGGATCAAGGCCAACCCCGATGCCGGCGTGCAGCCGTGGGACGTCAAGGGATACAAGATCCCGGGCGGCACCCCGTCGAACCCGAGCTTCGCGGCGAACCTGCCCGCGTTCCCGGCGAACCTGCGCAAGCAGCTCAAGGGCGCGCCGATGCCCGCGCCGCGCGCGATCCTCGCCGCCGCGATCGAAGGTTCGCAGGTCGACTTCGACACCGCGATCACGGTCGAGACGCGCTACTTCGTGAGCCTGGCCACCGGGCAGGTCTCGAAGAACATGACCAAGGCGTTCTTCTTCGACCTGCAGACGATCAACTCCGGCGGTTCGCGTCCGGACGGGTTCGAGAAGTTCACCGCCAAGAAGGTCGGCGTGCTCGGCGCCGGGATGATGGGCGCCGCGATCGCCTACGTGTCCGCGAAGGCGGGCATCGACGTGGTCCTCAAGGACGTCTCGCAGGAGGCGGCCGACAAGGGCAAGGGCTACGCGGTCAAGCTCGAGGAGAAGGCGCTCTCGCGCGGCAAGACCACGCAGGAGAAGTCGGACGCGCTGCTGGCGCGGATCAAGCCGACCGCCGACCCGGCCGACTTCGCGGGCGTCGACTTCGTCATCGAGGCCGTGTTCGAGAGCGTCGAGCTGAAGCACAAGGTGTTCGGCGAGATCGAGAGCATCGTCAACGCGGACGCGGTGCTGGGTTCCAACACCTCGACGCTGCCGATCACCACCCTCGCCGAGGGCGTGCAGCGCACCGAGGACTTCATCGGGATCCACTTCTTCTCGCCGGTGGACAAGATGCCGCTGGTCGAGATCATCTGCGGCGAGAAGACGTCGCCCGCCACGCTGGCGAAGGTCTTCGACTACACGCTGCAGATCCGCAAGACCCCGATCGTCGTCAACGACAGCCGCGGCTTCTTCACCTCGCGGGTCATCGGCACCTTCATCAACGAGGCGGTTGCCGCGCTGGGCGAGGGCGTCGAACCGGCGTCGATCGAGCAGGCGGGTTCGCAGGCCGGCTACCCGGCCCCGCCGCTGCAGCTGATGGACGAGCTGACCCTGACGCTGCCGCGCAAGATCCGCGCGGAAACCCGCGCCGCGATCGAGGCCGCTGGCGGCACCTGGAACGCGCACGCGTCCGAGGCCGTCATCGACACGATGCTCGACAAGTACGACCGCAAGGGCCGCAGCAGCGGGGCCGGCTTCTACGAGTACGACGAGAACGGCAAGCGCACCGGTCTGTGGCCGGGTCTGCGCGAGGCGTTCAACTCGGGTTCGGCGGACGTGCCGTTCGAGGACCTCAAGGAGCGCATGCTCTTCGCCGAGGCGCTGGAAACGGTGAAGTGCTTCGACGAGGGTGTCCTGACCTCGGTCGCGGACGCCAACATCGGGTCCATCTTCGGCATCGGCTACCCGGCTTGGACCGGTGGCGTGATCCAGTACATCAACCAGTACCAGGGCGGCTTGCAGGGTTTCGTGGACCGGGCCCGCGAGCTGGCGGCGCGGTACGGCAGCCACTTCGAGCCGCCGCAGTCGCTGGTGGAGAAGGCCGCCAAGGGCGAGATCTACGAATAAAGATCTTGTGACGACGGGGCCGCTTCGGGGATTCTCCCGGGGCGGCCCCGTTTTTCGCGGAGGTGACGATGCCGGAAGAGCGACTGCCGTTCCTGGACGAACACCGGGTCGTCGTCCACGCCGACGCCGAGACCGCCTGGCGTGCGGTCAACCAGGTCATCGAACGTGTCTCCGGCCGCTTGGCCACCGGCTACGCCTGGGCCGTCGGCGCCGACGACTGGAAGGCGACCGGCTCCCGTCCGCTCGCCGAGGGGGCGACCGTCCCCGGGTTCCGGGTCGCCGCCGCCGAACCGCCCAGGCTGCTCGCGCTGGCCGGACGGCACCGGTTTTCCGAGTATCGCCTTACTTTCCGGCTCGAACCCGAGGCTCGAGGACAGACCCTGATCCTCGCTGAGAGCCGAGCGCGGTTTCCCGGGGTGCTCGGGTCCGGCTACCGCTTGCTCGTCATCGAGAGTGGCGGGCACGTCCTCGGCATGCGGAGGATGCTGGGAACGATTAAGCGCCTCGCGAACAGTTAATTCCCTATTTATTGCGGACTTATTCTACGTTTTTCGTAGCAGTGGTGAATTGATCGCCGCGGGGGTAGCTGAGCGCAACCGCGCGTCCAGCGAACGGCTGAACCCCGGCCACCCGAACGGCCGCACGCGGTCCGGAACAAATCGAATAACCCTTGCCATGTCGGCATAAATCCGGGACCCCTCCCGGCCGCCGCATGGGATACTTCGGCATGGACCAGACGGTGGCCGTCGCGGGGGAGCAGCTCGCGTTCGCTGGTGCGGATCGGCTCGTCAAGCTGATCGGGGCGCTTTATCAGCGGCCCCGCGTCGGCGACCGGCCGCGGGAATTGCGGGACGACGGAGAATGGCGTCCCGGTTATCACCGAGAACGTGCCGAGCGGCGCGGGCTCCCGATGGTGTGCCTCGTAGGAGAGGCGCGCGAGGGGGTGCTCGAAGAGCTGGGTTCGCGGTTGCAGAACGCGAAACCGGCGGGCACCGTGCGTTCCGTCTATTTCTCGCTTGCCGACCGGCCGGACGTCGACACGCCGGGCAAAGCGACCGAGGCGAGCGTCGAGGTGGTGCGCGATCTTCTGTGGCGCGTCCGCAACACCCTCGTCCGCAGCGGCCGCACGCGCGAAAGCCGGTTGCGGTTCCGGCTGTTCACGTTGGTCGACCAGCTCATGGCGAAGCAGTTTCCGGACGACGACACCGATCCCGAACGCACGTTGCTGCGCGAGTTGCAGGAGAACGGCCTGCTGATCCGGTTCCGCTCGGCTATCGAGAGCGTCAGCCGCGAACTGGTGCCGCAGCATCCGACCTGGCGGTTTCCGTTGCTGCTGCTGCGCTGGCTGACGATCGGCACCTTCCGGATCGCTGTCACCGGGCGCGTCCCCGGGCTGTCCGGACGGTATCGCTGGTTCCTGCGCCAGCCGCATCTCGCCCCGGAGATGTCGGGCAGCTTCGTTCGCTTCGCGATGCGGCTCACCGACGGCGAATGGCAGAAGGAATCGCCTCAGTACGTCGCTCGGCTGCTGGTCAACGCGTTCCTGGAGGACCTGCGGCGCGAGTACCGGCTGCGGCCGTGGCAGTTCTGGCGGCGTCGCCGGATGACGTATCCGGTGCTGCTGCTCGACGAGGTCGGCCCGGCCAACGGCGGTTACCGGCTGCTGGAACTGATCAACGAAGTCCGCAACCAGGTCGGCCTCTTCGACCCGCTGCTCGTGGTCAGCGCGAGCCAGGCGCCGCCGCCGGATGCCGCGCCGAGCGAGGACCGGCCGAAGTACCACGCCGCCGACGCCGCCGACGCGTACCGGGTGTGGCAGAACCGGCTCGGCGCGGACCGCCGCGCCCGCCGCCCCACCGCGTGGTACCTGCCGATCGGGCTCGACGCACCGCAGACCGAGACCGAAAAAACCGAGGTGCGCAAGCGAATGCTGGCCCTCGGCGAGCATTACGACCTGTCCGGCGGACGCGGACGGGCGGCGTGGTGGACGACGCGCTGGGTGCGGGCCGGGGTGCCCGCGGTCGTGCTCGCGCTGGTCGCCGGGTTCGCCGTCGTGCGCTATCAGTCCTTTCTGGACAGTCACTGCGGCACGTCGAGCGAGTGGCTGACCCGGGTGGACGACCAGTGCGTCGGGGTGTCCGACGGCACCTTCACGCTGTTCTCCCCGGTCGACAAGGAGGGGACGATCCAGCAGGTCGAGGCGGTGATCGCGGACCAGAACCGGCGGGCGGAGGAACTGCACCAGCAGCATCCGGAACGGCCGTACATCACGCTGGTCGACCTGGAGGCGCTGACGTCGTCGAACGACACCGCCGAAGGGCTCACCGCGGAACGGGAATCGCTGGAGGGGTTCGCGGTCGCGCAGTCGCGGCAACTCGACGCGACCGCCGCGGCCGAACCGATCGTGCGCATGCTGATCGCCAACGGAGGCAGGGGAATGCTCCAGGGCGCTGCGGTCGCGAGGACGCTGCTGGAAATGGCGAAACAGGACCCCAGCATCGTCGGCGTGGTCGGACTCGACATGAGCAGCCGCCCGACCTCCGACACGATCCGCGCGCTGGCCGACGCGGGCATTCCGGTGGTCGCCGCGACGCTCACCGCCGATCAGCTCGCGGACCAGAACCCGATCTACTACCAGGTCGCGCCCCAGAACCGCCGGGAAGCCGCGGTGGCCGCGGCGTTCGCCGCCCAGCGCCCCGGCCCCCGGTCGCTCCGCGTCTACTACCCCGACGACGACACCGATTACTACAGCACGAACCTCCGCGACGATGTGCTGACCTCGTTCAAACACGCGGGTTTCACCGTCGAGGCACGCGCGTTCGAACCGAACAGCGGAGACGCGAAGGCCCCGTCCGGCAACCGGACTGTCGGCAAGGCCGGGGCAGCCGGACGGGACATCTGCTCCTACGACGGCTTCGCGTTCTTCGCCGGCCGGGGCGTCCCGGACTTCGGCGAATTCCTCGCCGGAGCCGCGCAATGCGGCAGCAAAGCGACGATCATCGGCGACGACGACGTCTCCCGTTACGTCGCGAATTCCGTTTCGCGGGAAGGCAATCGCGCGTTGTCCTACTACTATCTCGCGCTAGCGAGCGCCCCGGCGACGCCCGCGAAAGGCCTCGCGCGGGACTTCTACACCACGCTCAACGCCAAGTTCGCCTTCGAGCACACGGAAAAAGGCCGATCGTTCGACGGTCACGCCGCGCTGTCCTACGACGCCGCATTGGTGATGATCACCGCGACCGCGTATCTGCGCGAGACGTCAACGAACATCCCGGTAACGCCCGGCGCGGTATGGCGCGAGATCGCCGCGATCCACACCTCGCGGCCGGACGCCAACCAGACCAACAAATACATCGAAGGAGTCAGCGGAACCATCGACTACGGCGGAGACATCGGCAGGCACGTCCCGCAGGACAAACCCGTAGCGGTACTGCGCGTCCAAGGCGGCGAGGTCGACCCGGAACTCCAGGGCTTCTGCGGCAAGGCGGTCTTCCGGGCGCCGGATCCGTGGTGTCCCGCGGACGGCTGAGCCGCGGGCGGTCGGCCAAATGCCCGCGGCGGTTTTCCGCGGGCCGGCGTAGCCGTTTTGTCTCGCCGCGAATGGCGTTCAGGCGATGCCCTGCGGGTGCGCAGGCGGCCGCTGTAACAGTTTTCCGCGGCTTCTCGACCTCTCCGATTACCTGGATCGTGAGGGAGGTTCCGCATGTGGCGAAAACTGGGGATGGCTCTGGCCGCGGGTGTTCTGGCCGCCGGGTGCGGAGCGGCAACCGCGCCGGCGGAAGACCCGGCTTCGGTCGTGCCGAGCGACTACTCGCCGTCGACCACGTACAGCGAGCCGGACACGTACTCCGAAACCTCGACGACGTCGGTCACGTCGCCGGAGACCACGCAGCAGCAGTTCGCGCCGCCCACGACCGCGGCGAAACCCAAGGCCGCGCCGAAAACCCCGGCCGCGCCGGAGATCCAGGCGCCCACGTTCGACGTGCCGACGTTCGAGGTACCCACATTCCAGGTGCCCGATCAGGCCGCTCCGCCGTACCAGGCTGCTCCTTCGGCACAGCCAACGACCCCGGATCCCGTGCCCGCCGACTGCGGCCCCGGCTACTACCGCAACTCCTCGGGAACCTGCGTCCACAATCCGTCTTCGAACCCTTCGGGAGCGACCGCGCTCTGCAACGACGGCACCTACAGCTACAGCCAGCACCGTTCCGGCACCTGCTCCGGCCACGGCGGCGTCAAACAGTGGCTCTGACCCAACCCGGCATTGGGCCAAACGGACCATCCCGGTAAGTCGGATCGATCACGAACCGCCCGTTCTTCCCGTCCCGACCGGTAGCGTGCGAATCCGGTACGGCATACGGGACGGGGGACGTGGTGGCGCGGGCGGGTTCGGGGCCGATCATCGTGGTGCTCGCGTCGTGCGGGCTGGTCGCTTCGTTCATGCAGACGCTGGTCATCCCGTTGATCCCGGCGTTCCCGAGACTGCTCGACACCACGCCGACGGACGCGTCGTGGGTCATCACCGTCACGCTGCTGGCCGCTGCGGTGTGCACGCCGGTCGCCGGGCGGCTCGGCGATCTCTACGGCAAGCGTCGCGTGTTGCTGGTGAGCCTGGCGGTGCTGATCGCCGGGTCCGTGGTCTCGGCGCTCACCAGTTCGCTCGCGCTGATGATCGTCGGCCGCGGGTTGCAGGGCTGCGCGATGGGCGTCATTCCGCTCGGCATCAGCATCATGCGCGACGAACTGCCGCCGGAACGCGTGAGCGGCGCGATTTCGCTGATGAGCGCGACGCTCGGCGTCGGCGGTGCGATCGGGTTGCCGGTCGCGGCGATCGTGGCCGAGCACGCGGACTGGCACGTTCTGTTCTGGGGCGCGGCCGGGCTCGGACTCGGGTGTGCGCTGCTGATCCTGCGGTTCGTGCCGGAATCGCCGGTTCGCACGCCCGCGCCGTTCGATTTCCTCGGCACGCTCGGGTTGATCGTCGGCCTCACCAGCCTGTTGCTGCCGATCGTGAAGGGCGGCGAGTGGGGCTGGGGCAGTCCGGCGACGCTCGGGTTCGCCGCGACGGCCGCGGTCGTTCTCGCGGCGTGGGGCTGGTATCAGCTGCGTCGTCGCGACCCGCTGGTCGATCTGCGCGTTTCGGCGCGGCGGCCGGTGTTGTTCACGAACCTCGCGTCGGTCCTCGTCGGCTTCGCGATGTACGCGATGTCGTTGTCGTTCCCGCAGTTGCTGCAGGCGCCTTCGGCCACCGGCTACGGTCTCGGGCTCAGCATGGTGGAAGCCGGGCTGTGCCTTGCGCCGAACGGCCTGGTCATGATGGCGCTGTCCCCGGTCTCCGCGCGGCTGACCAACCGCTACGGCGCGCGTGTCACGCTCATGACCGGCGCGATCGTGATCGCGGTCGGCTACGTCTTCGCGATTTTCCTGATGGCCAACGCGGTCGAGCTGATCATCGCGTCGGTGATCATCGGGGCTGGCGTCGGAATCGCTTACGCCGCTATGCCAGCGCTGATCATGAGCGCGGTGCCGGTCACCGAAACCGCGTCGGCGAACGGGCTGAACTCGCTCATGCGGTCCGTCGGCACCTCGACGTCCAGTGCCGTGATGGCCACGATGCTCGCCCACCTGACAATCACCGTCGGCTCGTTCACCGTGCCCTCGCTCGCGGGTTTCCGCGCCACGTTCGCGGTCGCCGCGGTGGCGGCGGCGGCCGGGCTGGCGTTGACCGCGGTGGTGCCGCGGTTCCGTCCCGCCAGCCCGGAACTCGCCCGCGTCTAGAGCAGCGGCGGAACGGCCGCGTCGATCAGGTGCGGCCCCGGTTCGGCGATCGCGCGCCGGAACTGTTCGGCCAGTTCTTCCGCGGTCGTCGCCCGGGTCGCCGGGACGCCCATGCCCTCGGCGATCTTCACGAAGTCCAGGTCCGGACGGCCGATGTCCAGCAGGTCCTTCGCGCGCGGCCCGTCTCCGGCCGCGCCGACCCGCTGCAGTTCCATCCGGAGGATCGCGTACGCGTTGTTGTTGAGCACCACTGTGGTGACGTCGAGGTTCTCGCGCGCTTGCGTCCACAGCGCGGAGATCGTGTACATCGCGCTGCCGTCGGATTCGAGGTTGACCACGGGCCGCTGCGGAGCCGCGATCGCCGCGCCGACGGCCACCGGCATGCCGTAGCCGATCGCGCCGCCGGTCAGGGTCAGCACGTCGTGCCGCGGCGCGCCCGCGGTCGCGGCGGGGAGCATGAGCCCGGACGTGTTCGCCTCGTCCACGATGATCGCGTTCTCCGGCAGCAGCGCGCCGATGACGTCGACCCAGTTCTGCGGGGTGAGCGGACCGGCGGGCAGTGCCGGCCGCCCGGCCTCCTGCAAGACCGGCTCGGTGTCCGCGGCCACCAGCGCGGCGACCGCTTCCAGCGCGGCGGAGACGTCCTGGCCCGCCGTGGCGAGGACGTGGACGTCGGCGCCTTCCGGGGTCAGCTCGCTCGGCATGCCGGGGTAGGCGAAGAACGACACCGGCGCCCTCGTGCCCGCGACGATCAGGTGCTTGATCCCGTCCAGCTGGTATTTGACGTGCTCGGCGAGATAACCCAGCCGTTCGATGGCGGGCAGCCCGGCGCCGCGCTCCAGCCGCGCAGGGAACGTTTCGGCGAACGCCTTCACCCCGGTCGCGGCCGCGATCCGGCTGGTCGCGCGCAAACCCGCTTCGCGGCAAGCGGATCCGCCGATCAGCAACGCCACCGGCTCGCCGCCGCGCAGCAGGTCCGCGATCTTCTGCACGGTCGTCGAATCGACCGTCTGCGGCACGCGCGGCGGAATCGGCTCGCACGTTTCGCCGCCCTCGCCCCACGACGCGTCGGCGGGAAGGATCAGGGTCGCGACCCGGCCCGGTGCGTCCTGTGCCGCCGCGACCGCCGCCGCGGCGTCCGCGCCGACATCCTTCGTGTGCCCGGACCGGCGCACCCAGCCTTCGAGCGAGCCCGCGATGGCGTCGATGTCCGACTCCAGCGGAGCGTCGTACTGCTTGTGATACGTGGCGTGGTCGCCGATCACGTTGACCACCGGCGTGTGCGCGCGCCGCGCGTTGTGCAGGTTCGCCAGGCCGTTCCCGAGCCCGGGGCCGAGGTGCAGCAGCGTCGCGGCGGGCTTGCCCGCGACCCGCGCGTACCCGTCCGCGGCACCGGTCACGACGCCCTCGAACAGCGCGAGCACGCCGCGCATCTCCGGCACCGAATCGAGCGCGGCGACGAAATGCATTTCCGACGTGCCGGGGTTGGAGAAGCACACGTCGACCCCGCTGTCGACGAGCGTGCGGATGAGGGACTGGGCGCCGTTGAGCGTGCTCACTGTGCTCACTTTCCGGTTTGAGCGAACAGAACGCCGGGGTTCAGGATCCCGGCCGGGTCGAAGCTTTCCTTGACCCGGCGCAGCAGATCGAGCTTCGCCGGGTCCTCGAGTTTGGCGTAGTACTTCGTCTTGGTGCGGCCGAGTCCGTGCTCGCCGGAGATCGCGCCGCCCAATTCATAGGCGTAACCGAAGATGTCGGTCAGCAGTTGCGAGCGCGTGTCCGGGTCCTTGCAGAAGATCGCCAGGTGGACGTTGCCGTCGCCGGCGTGCCCGCAGCCGATCGCGCCGCCGCCGGTGGCCATCGCCAGCTCGCGGGCCTTGTCCAGGAACAGCGGCATCGCGGTCCGCGGCACCACCACGTCGATCACGTCGTCCGCGCCCGCGGCTTTGGCGTTCCAGAAGGCTTTTTCGCGGGCTTCGATGAGCTTGCGCGCGGCACCGCCTTCGAGCACGTACGCATCGGCAGCGCCGAGTTCGACCAGCAGTTCGCCGAGCGCTTCGACGTCCTCGCCGAGCCGGTCGGCCACCCGGTTTTCCAGCGCCACGGCCAGATACGCCTGGGTCCGGTCGCGGATTTCCGCCGGGACGCCCAGTTCGAGCTTGTCGTTGTAGACCATCGCGGCCATCGTCATGTTGTCGATGTACTCGAGGATCTGCGGGGCGAGACCGCTCGCGGCGATCTTCGGCACGGCCGCCATGACCTGGGCGAAATCGTCGAACGGGGCGAGCACCGTCGCGCCGTGCGGCAGCCGCGGCTGCAGTTTCACGATCACCTCGGTCACCAGCGCGAGCGTGCCCTCCGAGCCGATGATCAGCTGGGTGAGGTCGTAGCCGCTGGAGATCTTCGACATCCGGCCGCCGACGCGGATGATCTCGCCGGTCGCGAGCACCGCCTGGAGGCCGGAGACGTTGCCGCGGGTGATGCCGTAGCGGATCGCGCGCATGCCGCCGGCGTTGGTGCCGACGGTGCCGCCGACGCTCGCGCTCAGTTCGCCGGGATAAACGGGGTAGGTGAGGCCGTGTTCGGCGGTCTTCGCGTCGAGTTCGGCCAGCGTGACGCCCGGCTGGACGACGGCGACGTGGTTGCCGGTGTCGATCTCGAGCACCGAGTTCATCCGCTCGAACGAGACGACCAGCCCGCCTTCGACCGGACGCGCCGCGGCGGACAGCCCGCTGCCGGACCCGCGCGCGGTCACCGGGATGCCCTCGGCAGCGGCGATCTTCAGCAGCTCGGAGACCTCTTCGGCAGTGGCAGGCTTCGCGACGTACGCCGGTTTCTGGCCTGGCGTGCTGAGCGCCTCGTCGTGCGCGTAGTCGTCGGAGATCGCGTCACCGGTCAGCAGGTTCCCCGCTCCGACGGCCCCTGCCAGCTGTGTTGCGATCTCGCTCATGCCACTCCCTCGTGCGCGCGCGTACGTCGTGGCCGAAGCCTAGCCGTTCTGCCGCCGGACTGGCCATGAATAAGTTTCACGTTAGCGCACGCGGGCACGAAAAAGGCCACGCCGCGCGCGTGGCCGGGAAGGGGGGGAGAACCCAAGCAGGGACCGGCCCGCGCCAACAGGCCGGCCCCTGGGTTAATCCTCGGTGCCGGTCAGACGAGCCAGCCGAGCACGTGCGCCAGGTGCGCGAGCAGACCCGAGATCAGGTCGTGGCCGTGGTGCACGTGCTGGGTGAACATCTGCATTGAGGGGCTCCTTGTTCGGATTGTTCTTCCTTGGTGCTCTCGCGAGGAGCCATCGCAGATTTCCACCGGCGCTGCCGCGGTGTCAAAACGCGGTTTTCCCTGTGCTGGCAAGGGATCGGCGGCCGAAGAATCTTCCCATGTTAAACATGTAAGGCTTTCGGGTTTGTCGCCGGGGGTGCATTGTGGACTCTTCGCCACGGTTCGTAGCGAACCCCGGCTCCGATCACCCTGGGTAGCAGACGCGCACTGCGGCAACCGGGCGGAGCGGGCCCTCGAAACGGTGAATGCGAAGCCACGATTGGTGAGTTGCCGAGGTTCACACCGCTGGGTGATCAACAGGGCTGAATCCCTTGTCCGGCGGCGAATATCGGGTCCAGATCATGATCGCGGAGGGTCAACCCGGATTCACTCTGGAGGAACATTTTGGCCCGATGGGGGTTTCCCTGCAGCGGGTGCGGAGTCGGCGGTGCGCGAGAGTTCTGCCCTGCCGGTGGCCCGTCTCGGCGGCCGGGGGTCGTGAGTGTTCGTGACGCTTCTAACCGGCATGAACACTCACGACCCCACCTGCGCGATGCCGTCTGACTGTCAGTCCGCCCGCGCGAACGACAGCGTCTCGCCCTCTACGCCGCGCAGCCACAGATCCTGCGCGGCCGCTGCCATCTCGGACAGGCCTTCCTCGATCGTCGCGAACACGTTGCCGGGCACCCAGCCCGCGTCGCCGTTGATCAGCAGGTTGTTGCGTCCGTAGAAAATTGCGAGATCCGTGGCACCCTGGTCGCTGTGCGCCTCGCTGCCTTCGTCGTAGCCGTACGCCGGATTGCCGATTTCCCACGCCTCGAATCCGAAGTAGACGACATCGCCCGGAATCGGGGTGATGGTCGGATTCTCGCGCCCCGGCTTAGGCTCCGCGAAGGGCGGCACGAGCGTGTAAACCTCGTTGCGCGCGTACTTCGCGTGATAGGCCGAACCGCTCTGCGGCAGCGCGTCCCACACCGCCTTGCAGGTGCGCGGTGCTTCGTCGTCGAGCAGCCGGGCGCGACAGGTGACGCCGCGCTTGTCGAGGCTGATGGTGATGTAGCGCGCCATGCCTCAGCTCCCCGTGACCGACGTGACGACCTCGCCCCAGATGCGCAGGGCGTCGTCGACCTGTTCCGCGTTGACGACCAGCGGCGGCACCATGCGCACGACGTTCGAGTACGCACCACAGGTGAGCAGCAGCAGTCCGCTCTTCGCGGCTGCCTGCTGCGCGGCCTGCGCGGTGGCCGTGTCCGGTTCGCCGTCCGCGGTAGTGAACTCGGTGCCCACGAGGAGCCCGAGACCGCGTACGTCGCCGATAGCCGGCGTCTTGTCCGCGATGACGCGCGCGCCCTCGAGAAGCTGACGGCCACGCTCCGCGGCGTTCTCGACCAAGCCTTCGTCCTGGATGACGTCGAGCGTCGCGATCGCCGCCGCGCACGACACCGCGTTGCCGCCGTACGTGCCGCCTTGCGAACCCGGGTACGCCTTCGCCATCAGCTCTTCCGAAGCGGCGATGCCCGACAGCGGGAAGCCGCTCGCGAGGCCCTTCGCGATCAGCACGACGTCCGGGTGGACGTCGAAGTGGTCGTGGCCCCAGAACTTGCCGGTGCGGCCGAACCCGGCCTGCACCTCGTCGAGCACCAGCAGGATGCCGTGCCGGTCGGCGCGCTCGCGCAGCCCGGCCATGAACTCGGTGTTGGCCGGGACGTAGCCGCCCTCGCCGAGCACCGGCTCGATGAAGAACGCGGCCGTCTCGTTCGGCGCGGAGACGGTCTGGAAGAGATAGTCCAGCTCGCGCAAGGCGAACTTCGTCGCCGTCTCCTCGTCCCAGCCGTAGTGGTAGGCGTAGGGGAACGGCGCGACGTGCACGCCGGACATCAGCGGCGAGATGCCCGCACTGAACCGCGTGCCCGAGGTGGTCATGGACGCCGCGGCGACCGTGCGGCCGTGGAAACCGCCCTGGAACACGATGACGTTCGGCCGCTTCGTCGCCTGCCGGGCCAGCCGCAGCGCGGCCTCGACGGCCTCGCTGCCGGAGTTCGCGTAGAAGAGCGAATCGAGCCCGGACGGCAGCACCTCGCCGAGCTTGCGGGTCAGTTCGAGCAGCGGCTGGTGCATCACCGTCGTGTACTGGCCGTGCACGAGCTTGCCGATCTGCTCGCGCGCGGCTTCGACGACGCGCGGGTGACAGTGCCCGGTGCTGGTCACCCCGATGCCCGCGGTGAAGTCGAGGTGACGTTTCCCGTCCACGTCGTAGAGGTAAACCCCTTCACCGTGGTCGACGACGACGGGCGTTGCCTGCTTGAGCAGCGGGGAAAGCTGGGCCATGCGGCGCCCTCCTGGGTGCGGGTGGAGACGGTTGTCGATTGTTGACAATATCCATAGCATGAGTTCGGGACAACAGGAACAGGAGCGAGCTGGATGAGCGGGATCACCGAGAACGGCGTCGTGGACGCGGTCGGCAAGGAACTCTTCATCGGCGGCAAGTGGGTCGCCGCGCGCAGCGGGAAGACCTTCGACGTGCAGGACCCCTCCACCGGCGAGGTGCTGTGCCAGGTCGCGGACGCCGCACCGGAAGACGGTCTCGCCGCGCTCGACGCGGCGGTCGCGGCGCAAGCCGACTGGGCCGCGGTCGCCCCTCGGGAGCGCGGCGAGATCCTGCGCCGCGCGTACGACAAGCTCATCGAGCGCCGCGACGAGCTGGCCCTGCTGATGACCCTGGAGATGGGCAAGCCACTGGCCGAGGCCGCCGGGGAAATCACTTACGCCGCCGAGTTCTTCCGCTGGTTCGCCGAGGAGGCGGTGCGGATCGACGGCGGCTACGCGGTGGCCCCGAACGGTTCGGGCCGGTTCCTGATCGCGCGCCAGCCGGTCGGTCCGACGCTGCTCATCACGCCGTGGAACTTCCCGATGGCGATGGGCACGCGCAAGATCGGCCCGGCCGTCGCCGCGGGCTGCACGATGGTGATCAAGCCCGCCGCGCAGACGCCGCTGTCGATGCTCGCGCTCACCCAGATCCTCGCCGACGCCGGACTGCCCGAAGGCGTGCTGAACGTCGTCACCACCAAGGACGCCGGCGGCGTGATGGAGCCGCTGATCCGCGACGGCCGCGCGCGCAAGCTGTCCTTCACCGGTTCGACCGGGGTCGGGCGCAAGCTGCTGGAGCAGTGCGCGGAGAAGGTGCTGCGCACGTCGATGGAACTGGGCGGCAACGCGCCGTTCGTCGTGTTCGACGACGCGGACCTGGACGCCGCGGTCGAGGGCGCGATGCAGGCCAAGATGCGCAACATCGGCGAGGCGTGCACCGCGGCCAACCGGTTCTACGTGCAGCGCGGCGTCGCCGAGGAGTTCTCCCGCCGGCTCACCGAGCGGATGCAGGCGCTGCCGATGGGCCGCGGCACCGACGAAGGCGTCGTGGTCGGCCCGCTCATCGACGAGGCCGCGGTGAAGAAGGTGACCGAACTGGTCAAGGACGCCACGGACAAGGGCGCGCGGGTGCTCACCGGCGGCTCGCGGGTCGACGGTCCGGGGCACTTCTACCCGGCGACCGTGCTCACCGACGTGCCGGTGGACGCCCGGCTGGCCAGCGAGGAAATCTTCGGCCCGGTCGCGCCGATCACGCCGTTCGACACCGAGGACGAGGCGGTCGAGAAGGCCAACGACACCGAATTCGGCCTGGTGTCCTACCTGTTCACCAGCGACCTGAAGCGCGCGCTGCGCGTGTCGGAACGCTTGGAGGCCGGGATGATCGGCCTCAACCAGGGCATCGTGTCCAACCCGGCGGCCCCGTTCGGCGGCGTCAAGCAGTCCGGTCTCGGCCGCGAGGGCGGCACGGTCGGCATCGACGAGTTCCTGGAGACCAAGTACATCGCGGTGAGCCTGTGACACACCGGATTGCCAGCATCCCGGGCGACGGGATCGGGGTCGACGTCACGATCGAGGCGCGCCGGGTCCTCGACGCGGCCGCGGACAAGTACGGATTCTCCTTGGAGTGGACCGAATTCGACTGGAGCTGCGAGCGGTACGCGAAGACCGGCGCGATGATGCCGGAGGACGGGGTCGAGCAGCTGTCGGGTTTCGACGGCATCCTGCTCGGCGCCGTCGGCTTCCCCGGCGTCGCGGACCACGTTTCGCTGTGGGGCCTGCTGATCCCGTTGCGGCGGGCGTTCCAGCAGTACGTCAACCTGCGTCCGGTCCGGCTGCTGCCGGGGACGTCCTCGGTGCTGGCCGGGCGGAAGGCCGACGAGCTGGAAATGGTGATCGTCCGGGAGAACTCCGAGGGCGAGTACTCGGCGATCGGCGGACGGCACAACGCCGGGCGGCCGGACGAGTTCGTGCTGCAGGAATCGGTGTTCACCCGGGTCGGGGTGGAACGGATCATCCGGTACGCCTTCGAACTCGCGCGCACGCGGTCTCAGCACGTCACCTCGGCGACGAAGTCCAACGGGCTGATCCACTCGATGCCTTACTGGGACGAGATTTTCGCCGAGGTCGCGGCGCGGTACCCGGACGTCCGCGCGGAACAGTGCCATGTGGACGCGCTCGCCGCGCGGATGGTGCAGGCTCCGGACCGGCTCGACGTGGTGGTGGCGTCGAACCTGTTCGGCGACATCCTGAGCGATCTCGCGGCCGCGATCACCGGCGGACTGGGCATGGCCCCGTCCGGAAACATCAACCCATCAGGTGAGTTTCCGTCGATGTTCGAGGCGGTCCACGGCAGTGCTCCGGACATCGCCGGACAGGGCATCGCGAACCCGGTCGCGCAGATCCTCGCCGCGGCGATGCTGCTCGATCACCTCGGGGAAACCGTTGCCGCACAAGCGATCCGCGCTTCGGTCGACGAGGTGCTGACCGCGGGCGAAACGCTCACCCCCGACCTCGGCGGAACCGCTACCACAACCGCGCTCGGCACCGCGGTGGCCGCTTCGCTCCGCTGATTTTTCGTCGGTGCCGCGCGGTTGACTCTTCCCTGACCCGCCGACGGGTCCCCGAGGGGAGGAGGCGCCGATGTGCCAGAGGTGCGAGGAACCGGGAAGACCGGAGGAGCAGTACCTGATCGAGGTGCTCGACGAGATCAGGGAGAACGGCTGGTGCGTCCAGGGCGTGCTGGGAACGGGTTCCCGGCCGCCCTGGGCGTACACCGCGGGCCTGACCGTGCAGGGCCTGCCCGAGCTGGTCGTCACCGGATTGCTGCCGCACCAGGCGGTGCGGCTGCTCAGCGCCGCGGCCGAAGAGTCGCTGCACACCGGTCCGCCGGTGCCCGGGGAACAGTGGCTGCTGCCCCGGTTGCCCCGGCTGGAAATCGTCCAGCTCAGCGATCCCGCGGCGCACCTGGACATCGCGGTGTGCTGCTATGGCACGGGAATCGAAGCCAGGCAGCTGGTCTACGCCGACTCCGCGGGCTGGTTCCCGTGGTCTCCGCAATACAACTCCGGCCGCGGCGGGCAGCCCGTGCTGGGGGTGCGGCATGGCTGAGTTTTCCCTGCTGTGCCAGGGTTTTCTTCGCTGGTGGCCGGTAAGGTCGAAGCATGCCCGAACTTCTGGCCCCCACTGTCCGCCTGCACCGCCCGTGGCTGGCAGCGCATCGCGAATGGGGACCGGGCTTGCACGAGGACGGGTTCGGCCTGTCCGCGTCGGACCAGGTCGATTCTCCGGCTGGCTTCGCCGCCTGGGTCGCTTCCTTGCCGGGAGACCACGCCGTCTACCGCTGGCTGGTCGAGGACGGACAGGTCCTCGGCGGAATCGCTCTGCGCACTGGGCCGGCCGAATATGTCGAATGGGCCGGACACCTAGGCTTCGGCATCCGCCCCTCGGCGCGCGGCCGGGGTCTCGCTTCCTGGGCGTTGCGACAGATGCTGCCCGAGGCTCGGCGTCTGGAGTTGCCTCGCGTACTCTTGGTGTGCGCGACCGAGAACCTGGCGTCCGCCAGGACGATCGAACGCGCGGGCGGCGTGCTGGAGGAGGTCCGCCAGACTGGCCACGGGCCGGTGCGGCGGTACTGGATCACGCTCGAAGTGCTCTGAGGCGCACCTGCTGTTCGCCATCGCGGAGCGGTGGGGGCCCGGCCTTGAGCTATCGAGACCTCGACGAAAACTCAGCCGTTCCGCTGCTGCTGCTCGCGTTGGCTTGCGGCACTTTCGGTTTCGTGGCGGTGCACCGGCTCGCCCATGAGGAACGGGCCATCGCGCGGTTCGATACCACGGGGATAAGGATCCAAGCCGGGCGCGGAGACACCCGAGCCGCCCCAGGCCAAGCGCGGATTGCGGATGCCCATGCGGTACTCGGGCAGTGCGGCGTGATTTCCGGCGGTGCGCTCTGTGCGGTGCGAGGGTCAAGCGGCAGCCGCCCGAAAATCCCGCCTGCCTCACTCCCCGGCCGCGACTCCGTCCTTCAAACTCCGCCCCGGAAGCAACCGGCTGATCGCGTCCTCCATGTGCGCGTCCAGCAAGTGCAGCGCCGTTTCCTCGTCACCCGACCGAAGGGCTTCAATGATCCTTGTGTGCTCCTCCAGCCGGTCCTCCACGCCCTGATACGTGCTCTGCAGCAGCGTCAGGCACATCCGCGTCTCGATCAGCAGCGTCCGGGCCATGCGCACCAGGCGTTTGCTGCCGGACGCATTGATCAGCGCTTCGTGGAACCGCAGATCGGCCTCCGACAACGCGGCCGGATCGTCCGCCGCGGCAGCCATGTCGGCCACGTTCTGTTCGAGCGTCGTCGCCACCGCCTCGCGGTCTCCGCGGAACGCGCACAGCAGGGCAGCCCGTTCGACCGCCGAGCGGGCGAGGTAGATGTCGAAGACATCCGCCGGTTCGAGGTCGATCACGAACAGGCCCCGGTGGCGTTCGCTGCGCAGCAAACCCTCGGACACGAGGTGCTGCATCGCCTCGCGCAGCGGGCCGCGCGAGACCTGGAAGCGGGCGGCGAGGTCGGTTTCGCCGAGCTGGGTGCCCGGCGGCAGCGCGCCGGTCATGATCGCGTCGCGCAACTGGCGCGCGATCACGGCGGCGGTCGATTCGCGGCTGACCGGTTCTATGTCAGGGAGTGCGACCACGGGTCAGCCCCTCGTCCGGAACAACGCGCCCAGCGAGCGCACCAGCCGGGTCGACCCGGTCAGGCGCAGGCCTTCCCACACGGTCACCTGGTTGGCGGTCAGCACCGGCTTGCCGAGCTTCGCTTCGATGTCGGTGATCTCGCCGAGCGTGCGCATCGCGGTGTCGGGCACCAGAACCGCGTCGGCGTCGGGATGGTCGTGGCTTACCGCGAGGTCCACCACGGCCTCGGGGGCGAGCTGGCCTACCTCGGCGGCGGTGTCGATGTCGGCGCTCGACATCGAGACCACCTCGACGCCGCCCGCGGCGAGGAAGTCCACGAACAGCCGCGCGACGTCGTCGGGGTAGCTCGCGGCCACCGCGACTCGTTGCACGCCAAGGGCTTTCGCCGCGTGCACGAAGGCGAACGACGTGCTCGAAGCCGGGACCCCGGCGACCGCGGCGAGCTGGTCGGCCTGGGTGCGCGCGCCGTCCCAGCCGTACACGAAGCTGCCGGACGTGCACGCCCACACCACCGCTTCCGGCTGGTGTTTCGCGAGCAGCCGGGCGCCTTCGGCGAGGCGGGCTTCGCTGCCGAGGTCGAGCAGTTCCGGCACGGCGTGCAGGTCGGTGCCGTAGATGTGCGCGACCGGCAGGCTGATGTCGCCGTCGGAGCCGCCGAGAAGCTGTTCCGCGAGCGGGTAGTCGTCCTCGGCCGCGTGGTCGGGGTAGATGAAGCCGATCGTGGTCACGAAACCTCCGGGATGCGCAAATTGTCGACAATATTAGCGGGACGGGTCAAGACACCTCCCGCAGCCACTGGCCGGGGCCCACGATGGGCAGCTGCATCCGGCGCAGGCAGGCCCACATCGTCAGCTGGTTGGCGGTCAGCACGGGTTTGCCGAGCGCCTTTTCCAGCGGTTCGATCAGATCGAACGTGGGGAGGTTGGTGCAACTGACGAAGATCGCCTCGGCGTCGCGGTGGTCCGCGGCCAGGATGCGCTCGGCGATGGTGCGGTAGCTGACCTTCCAGATGCCGCCGCCCAGTCCGAGATGGTCGCTCGACACCGTGGTCACGCCGACCTCTCCGAGGAAATCGTGGAGTTTGCCGGTGAGGTCGGCGTCGTAGGGCGTGAGCACCGAGACCCGGTGCAGGTCGAGCTGGTGCAGCACCTCGACGAGGGCGCCGGAGGTGGTGACCGCGTCCGGCGCGCCCGCGTCGCAGATCGCCTTGGTGAGGGAGCGTTCGTAGTCGATGCCGTTCACGAAGCTGCCCGAGGTGCACAGGTACGCGACCACCTCCGGCTCCACGTGCAGCACGTCGCGCGTGGCCGTGGCGAGGTGCCTGCTGTCGCTCACCAGCTGTGCCATCTCCATGCTCACCGGAACCGGTTCGTAGGGGGTGCGGGCGAGATGCAGCGACACCTCCATCGGCACCCAGCGCCACAGTTCGCGCTCGAGCGCGAGGTCGAACGGCGCGATCACGCCGATGCCGCGCTGGGCGAGCGGGCCCTCGAACGCGAGGAAGTCCAGATCCAAGGTTCAGCCTCCGGAATACGCTGTGCCGATGCCCGTCCGGTGCTCCGGGGGTGGTCCTCGGATTGTTGACAATCATACGAGCCACTTTTACCGTGTCAATCGTGATCGCCCCGGAAAACCCCGTACTGGCAGTGCTCTGCGGGGCAGACCATCCACCGGACATGGCCGCTATCGAAGACGCGGCGGTAGTTCGTTACACCGATGAGCGCGGCCTCGCCGATGCGCTGGCCGGTGCCGACGCGCTCTTCGTCTACGATTTCCTGTCCGGAGCCGTCCCCGGCGCCTGGCATGCCGCGGACCGGTTGAAGTGGCTGCACATCGCGAGCGCCGGCGTCGACCCGGTCCTGTTCCCGGGGCTGCGCGAGAGCGACGTCGTGCTCACGAACTCGCGCGGGGTGTTCGACGACGCCATCGCCGAGTACGTGCTCGGCGTCGTGCTGTCGTTCGCCAAGGACTTCGCGCGCTCGCTCGACCTGCAGCGCGCCGGCACGTGGAAGCACCGCGAGACCGAGCGGATCGCCGGGCGGGAGGTGCTGGTGGTGGGCACCGGCCCGATCGGCAGGGCCATCGCGCGGATGCTGCGCGCGGCCGGGATGCGTGTGTCCGGGGCGGGACGGCGGGCAAGGGTCGGGGACCCGGACTTCGGCGTCGTGCACGAATCCGCCGCGCTGACGCGGTATCTGCCCGAGTTCGACTACGTCGTCGCGGTCGCGCCGCTCACCGACCAGACCAAGGGCATGTTCGACGCCGCCGCGTTCGCCGCGATGAAACCGTCCGCGCGGTTCGTCAACGTGGGCCGCGGCGAACTGGTGGTCACCTCCGATCTGATCGCGGCGCTGCAGGCGGGGGAACTCGCCGGCGCCGCGCTCGACGTCTTCGAAACCGAGCCGCTGCCCGCCGAGAGTCCACTGTGGACCATGCCGGACGTCCTGCTGTCCCCGCACATGTCGGGCGATTTCATCGGCTGGCGGCGGACGCTGGTCGAGGTGTTCGCGGGGAACTTCCGGCGCTGGCTCGCCGGGGAACCGCTGTGGAACGTCGTGGACAAACGGCTCGGCTACGTGCCGTCCGAATCGCAGGGAGGCGCCGGATGGGCGACCGGGAATTGACCGCCAGCGAACTCGTCGCCGCCTACGCCACCGGGGAACTGTCGCCGGTCGAGGCGACGAAGAGCGCCCTGCAGAACATCGAGGACCGCGACGGCGAGGTCAATGCCTACTGCCTCGTCGACGCCGAACGCGCGCTCGAACAGGCGAAAGCGGCCGAGGCGCGCTGGCGCGACGGGAATCCGATCGGCGCGCTCGACGGTGTCCCGGCGTCGATCAAGGACATCTTCCTCACCCAGGGCTGGCCGACGCTGCGCGGTTCCACGAGCATCCCGGCCGACCAGCCGTGGGAGGTCGACAGCCCGGTGATGGCGCGGATGCGCGAGGCGGGCCTGGTCGTGCTGGGCAAGACGACCACGCCGGAGATCGCGTGGAAGGGCGTCACCGACAGCGCGCTCGCGGGCATCACGCGCAATCCGGTGAACCCGCGGATGACGGCGGGCGGGTCCAGCGGCGGCAGCGCGGCCGCGGTCGCGGCGGCGATGGGCGAGCTGTCCGTCGGCACCGACGGCGGCGGCTCGATCCGGATTCCCGCGTCGTTCTGCGGAATCGTCGGCATGAAGCCGACCCACGGCCGGGTCCCGCTGTTCCCGGCGAGCCCGTTCGGCCCGCTCGCGCACGCCGGGCCGATGGCGCGCAGCGTGGACGACACGGCGTTGCTGCTGGACGTCCTCGCGCTCCCGGACCACCGCGACCCGACCGGGCTCGCGCCGCCGATCAGCGCGTACCGCGAGGCCGTGCGGCGCGACGTGCGCGGGCTGATCGCCGCGTACTCGCCGGCGCTCGGTTTCGCCGACGTGGACCCGGAAGTCGCGGCGATCGTCCAGTCGGCGGTGCAGTCCCTCGCCGACGCCGGACTGCAGGTGGAGCAGGCCGACCCCGGATTCGCCGATCCGAAGGACGCCTTCGACGTGCTGTGGTCGGCAGGCGCGGCGAAGTCGCTCGAAGCGTTCCCGCCGGGCAGCGAGTCGCGGATCGATCCGGGCCTGCGCCGCGTGTGGGAACAGGGCCGCACCTATTCGGCGGGCGATTATCTCGACGCCACCGCGGAACGCGCCGCGCTCGGCATCCTGATGGGCGAGTTCCACACCCGCTACGACGTGCTGCTCACGCCGACCGTCCCGATCCCGCCGTTCGAGGCAGGCCATGACGTGCCGCCGGGCAGCGGGATGACCGAATGGCCGGAGTGGACGCCGTTCACCTACCCGTTCAACATGACGCAGCAGCCCGCGATCAGCGTCCCGGCCGGACGCACCGAATCGGGCCTCCCGGTCGGCCTGCAGATCGTCGGCCCGCGGCATTCGGACGACCTGGTGCTGGCGGTGGCGAAGCTGCTGGAGGAGGTCCGGCCCTGGGCCGCTCCGTGACGTTCGCCCGGGAGACTCTCGGCACGTTTCCGGGGCGGCTGGCTGTGGCAGGCTGTCGCGTATGACCGAGTTCACCGCGCCCATCGACGACCGCTGGTTCGAGGACTACCCCGAGGGATCGGTGTACGAGTTCGGCGACACGACCGTCACCGAGGCGGAGATCATCGAGTTCGCCGGGAAGTACGACCCGCAGAGCTTCCACGTCGACCCGGTGGCGGCGAAGGAGGGCCCGTTCGGCGGGCTGATCGCGAGCGGCTGGCACACGTCGAGCCTGATGATGCGGATGTTCGCCGACCACTACCTGTCGTCGGTAGCGAGCCTCGGCAGCCCCGGCGTCGACGAGCTGCGCTGGCCGCGCCCGGTGCGGCCGGGGGACCGGCTGCGGATGCGGGCGACCGTCACCGAGGCGCGGCTGTCGAAGTCGAAGCCCGATCGCGGCCTCGTGCGCACCCGGATGGAACTGTTCAACGGCGACGACGAGCTGGTGTTCAGCGCGAGCGCGGTCAACTTCCTGTCGGTGCGGCCGGTGCCGACGGCCGGTTCGTGAGCTGCCGGATCTCGCGGCTGCACAGGGCGAGCCCGGTCGAAACGAGGACCAGCACCCCGCACGCGACGAGCACCGGCTCGCGGCCGAAGTGCTGCACGAGGGGTCCCGCCGCGATCTGCCCGAGCGGCATCGCGGCGAGCGAACCCACCATGTCGTAGGAGTACACGCGGGCGAGCCGGTCGGGCGGGATGTGTTCCTGCAGCGAAACGTCCCACGCGACGCTGAACTGCTCCATCGCGAGTCCGGCCGCCAGCATCGCGATCAGCAGCGGGACGAGCGACGGCCACCAGCCGAGCGTCAGCACCGGCAGCGCGTCCATCGTCACCAGGGCCACCCCGATGAACAGGGCGTGCCGCGGCTGCCAATGCGCGGCGACGATCCCGCCGAGGAACGCGCCCGCGGTCTGCACCGCCAGCACCAGGCCCCAGCCGGACCGTCCGAAGGTCTCGTCCGCGACGACTGGCCCGATGACCGAGAGCGCGCCGAACCCGGCGGCGTTGACGACGCCGAACTGCGCGACCACCGCCCACACCCAGGTGCGGGACCGGAACTCGTGCCACCCGTCGATCAGGTCGGCGATCGGCCTGCTGCCCGATGCCCGTTCGGTCCGCGGCAACCGGACCGCGTGATAGGCGAGCGCGGCGGCGAAGAACAGCAGCGCGTTCAGCGCCAGCGCCCAGCCGGATCCGGTCGCCGCCACCGCGACCCCGGCGACTCCGGCCCCGGCGATGCGGCCGCCGTTGATCAGCAACCGCAGCAGCGCGTTCGACGGCGCGAGCAGTTCCCTCGGCACGGTCTGCGGAGTGATCGCCCCCGCGGCGGGCAGCGACATCGCCGAGACCGCCCCGTTGACCACGCCCAGCGCGACGAGGAACGGGATCGAGGAGAATCCACAAAGGACACTCGCGGCGATGAGCGCCTGGCTGAGCCCGGCCGCGATCTCGGTGCCCTGGAGGATCACCGCGCGCGGCAGCCGGTCCGCGAGGACCCCGCCGAAAAGCAGCAGCAGGACATTCGCCAGCGACCGGGCCCCGACGACCAGCCCGAGATCCACCGCCGACCCGGTGCGGTCGAGCACCGCGAACGCGAGCGCGACCGGAGCGACCGAATTGCCGAAGGTGCCGAGCGTCCGCCCGACGGCGAGGGCACGGAAACTGCGGTGCCGCAACGGCTCCAGGAGGCTCACCGGCCGAGCCTCCCGCGGTTGTCAACCGAATAATCAGCAGCTGAGAGCACTCGCCGCGGCCAGGCGGCGGTGCTGTGCTCGACGCATGCGGACGACGACTCTTGGCCGCAGCGGCCTCGAAGTTTCCCGGATCGCCTTCGGCACCGGCGGGTTCGGCGGGCAGTGGGGCAGCTTCGACGAGGACACCGCGATCGCGGCGATCCGGAGAGCGCACGAACTCGGCATCACCCTCTTCGACACCGCCCGCGCCTACGGCACCGCCGAAACTCTCCTGGGCAAGGCGTTGTGCAGCGAGTTGGACCACCGGCGCGACAGCGTCGTCATCGCGACAAGGGGCGGGACTCATCCCGGTTCCACGCGCATCCGCGATTCGCGTCGAGAATGGCTCACACAAGGGGTGGACGACAGCCTGCGCGCGCTCGGCGTCGACCATCTCGACCTCTAACAGATCCATTGGCCCGATCCGCGGACGCCGGCGGCCGAGGTCGCCGGAACGCTGCAGGAGCTCGTGAACGCGGGCAAGATCCGCCACGCCGGAGTCTCGAACTACGACTCCGTGCAGCTCAGCGCGGTGAACGAGACAGTGGAAACCGTACCGGTGCTCCTACCACCTCTTCCGCCGCGGCGCGGAAGCCGATCCGCTCCCGTACGCCCGCGCCCGCGACCTCGGCGTGCTCGCCTACAGCGCGCTCGGCAGCGGTCTGCTCACCGGATCGCTGACCGCCGAGACGGTCTTCGATCCGGCGGACTGGCGGTCGCGGGCGTCCGCTTTCCGAGGAGAGTCCTTGCGGCACAACCTGAAGATCGTCGACCGGCTCGCCGCGTTCGCCGCGGAGCGAGGCGCGGCCGTGAGCCAGCTGGCGATCGCGTGGACGCTGGCGAAGGCCGACGTTGCCCTCGTCGGCGCCCGCCGCCCGGCCAGCATCGAGAAGAGCGCGACCGGCCTTCAGCTCACCTCGCTGAGATCGACCGGATCGTCGCTCCAGCCGTGCCCGTCGGCGGGGCCAGCCCGGAAGGCATCGACTGACCCGGCTACCCCCGGGTCGCGAACTCCAGCTCGGCAAGCGCCGTGTCGAGATGCGTCAGGATCCGCTGCAGGTGCGGGACGCTGCGCCTGCATCCGGTGACGCCGAAGTCGAGATTGTCCCCGTTGCTGGTCAGCGTGATGTTCAGGGCTTGCCCGTCCAGCAGCACCGACGCCGGGTAGATGCCGTCGAGCGCCGCGCCGTTCCAGTACATCTGCTTGCGCGGGCCGGGCACGTTCGAGATCACCAGGTTGAACGGCGGCCGCGTGTTGCCGACGACGCCGGGGATCGGCGACGCGCCAAGCTGGGCCACGTTGATCCCGGACAGCAGCAGCGTCTGCAGCGGCGAGAGCTGCGAGAACAGCTTCTTGCCGTTCGACATCGACTCCGAGATCGCGGCCAGCCGCTGCGCCGGGTCGGTCAGGTCGGTGGCCAGGTTGCACAGCAGCGCGCCGATGTTGTTGCCGGTCGCGTCCCCGGAGTCGCGGCGGCGCAGGGACACCGGGACCATCGCGACCAGCGGCGCGTCCGGCAGCGCGCTCTGTTCGATCAGGTAGTCGCGCAGCGCGCCGGAGCACATCGCGAGCACGACGTCGTTGCGGGACACGCCCGCGGCGGTGGCGACCTCGCGCACCCGGTCGAGCGGCCAGGACTGCGCGGCGAACCGGCGCGCGCCGCCGATCGGCACGTTCAGCATCGTCTTCGGCGCCTGCATCGGCAGCGTGAGCCGGTGCTCGCGGAACGCCTCGCGCGCCACCTTCGCCGCGGCCGGCGCGATCCCCGCGACCTGCTCGAGCGTCTTGCCCACCAGCGCGAACGGCGACGCCGGGGCCTTGTTGTTGTGGTGCGCGGCTGGCTTCTCGCGCGAACCCCACGGCGGCGGGCAGTCCAGGTCGTAGGGGTCGTCGGACAGCGTGCCCTGCAGATGCCGCAGCGCCGAAACGCCGTCCATCAGCGCGTGGTGGATCTTCGAATACACCGCGAACCGGCCGTCGCGCAGTCCTTCGATGAGGTGCGTTTCCCACAGCGGCCGGTGCCGGTCGAGCAGCGTGCTGTGCCAGCGCGAGGTGAGTTCGAGCAGTTCGCGGATCCGGCCCGGCTGCGGCAGCGCGGAATGCCGGAAGTGGTAGTCGAGTTCCAGATCGGTGTCGCGCGACCAGCGCACGTGCCCGACGGTGTTCACCGGACGGCTCGGCCGCATCCGGAACACGCCGCGCATGTTGTCCGATTCGAGCAGGGACCGGCGGAGATCGCGCAGATAGTCCTCGCCCGCGCCGTCGGGTTTGCGGAACAGCTGGAGCCCGCCGACGTGCATCGGGTGCTCGCGGGTCTCGACCATCAGGAACATCGAGTCGGTCACCGGCATCAACGGCATCGCGCCACCCCTTTCCGCCGCGCCGGGTACCTCGGCGTCCCCGGCACCCGGAGTGTACGCACGAAAAAGGCGGTGCCTCAGATCTCGCGGCCAGGTGGGGGACAACCGGGCCGCGCGGCGATGACAAACCCTGTCCGGTGACGTGTCTGCAGCTGCTTACGCGAGGCGGATACCATCGCTGGCGTGGCAGGACGGACTGGAGCTCAGCAGCTGGGGGACGCGCTCACGGCTCTCGGGACCGAGGTGGTGTTCGGCCTGCCGGGAGTCCACAATCTGCCGCTGTGGGAGGCGTTGGCGGACACCGGGATCCGGCTCGTCAACGTCCGGCACGAACAGACCGCGGGGTATGCCGCCGACGGTTATGCGCGCAGGACGGGAAAACTCGGCGTCGCGCTCGTGACCACCGGCCCCGGAGCGGCGAACACGCTCGGTGCGGTCGGCGAAGCGATGGCATCCGCGGCCCCGGTGCTCGTGATCGCCACCGACATTCCGTCGACGCTGCGCCGTCCGGGTGTCGTGCGCGGTGTGCTGCACGAAACCTCGGACCAGCAGGCGATGTTCGCACCGGTGACGAAGGCCGGGTTCACGGTGCACCGCGCGGACCAGATCGGCGCGACGTTGCACCGTGCCGCCCGGCTCGCGCTGATGCCGCAAAGCGGCCCGGTGTATTTGGGTATTCCGACCGATTTCCTCCGCGAGACCACGCCGCCGCGCGAACCGCCCGCGCCGCCCGCCGAACGCGTGCTCGACCTGCCCGATCTGCCTCGCGCGTCCGAGCTGCTGGCGTCCGCGCGCCGTCCGCTGATCTGGGCGGGCGGCGGCGCGTTGCGCTCCGAAGCCGGGGAAGCGATCGGGCATCTCGCCGAAAGGCTGGCCGCGCCGGTGCTCACCACCTTCGGCGCCCGCGGTCTGCTTCCGCCCGAACATCCTTGTCTGGCCCCGAATCCGGTGCACGCGCCGGAGGTCGGGCAGCTGTGGGACGAGGCCGACGTGGTGCTCGGCATCGGCACCGACTTCGACGGCCTGATGACGCAGAACTGGCAGATGCCCGCGCCGCCGAAGCTGATCGCGATCAACGTCGATGCCGGGGACGCGGCCAAGAACTACCGGCCGGACGTCACCCTGGTCGGCGACGCCCGCCGCGTCGTCGAATCCCTGCACCCGGAAACGCGGCCCGGCCTGGACGAACTCACCGCGCGGCTGGCCGGCATCGGCCGCCGGGTGCGCAGGCGCATCCGCGACGAGGAACCGCAGGCCGCCGACTTTCTGTCCACTTTGGAGGAAGTGCTCCCCGCCGACGGGACGATCGTCGCGGACATGTGCGTCGCCGGGTACTGGATCGGCGGCTTCCACCGGGTCCGCGCGCCGCGGCGGCTGGCGTACCCGATGGGCTGGGGCACGCTCGGCTACGGCTTCCCGGCGTCGCTCGGTGCGGGCGCGGCGGCCGAGGCGGCGGGCGGCGGCCGCGTTCTGTGCGTCACCGGCGACGGCGGTTTCCTTTACGCGGTAGGGGATCTGGCGACGCTCGCCGAGGAACAGCTGCCGGTGACGGTCGTGGTCGTCGACGACGGCGGCTACGGCATGCTGCGCTTCGACCAGGACCAGGAAGGCCTGCCGCACCGCGGAGTCGACTGGGACAGCCCGGATTTCGTCGGACTGGCCCGTTCGTTCGGCGTGCACGCGGACCGGGTGTCCGGCTTCGGCCGGGCGTTTCGCCGTCTGCTGAGCGAATTCGTCGAATCGGACGAGCCGAACGTGCTGGTAGTGCGCGCGAAGCTCAAGCCGCCGCTGAACACTTCGCCGCGGTGGTACCGGAAACCGCGCTGAGCTATCCGCCGTCCCGAAGCGAACTGGCCATGCTTCGCAGGATCCGGAACGCGTCCGACTGCTCGGCCTCGGTCAGCCCGGACAGCATCCTGACCTCGACGGCCCGGACCGCGGCGCTCGCCTTCTCCAGGCTCCGCCGTCCGCGCGGCGTGAGCCGGGTGGGGAGGGCCTTCCCGACGGGCGCTTCCGCGGGCCTGGTCACGTAGCCGTCCCGCTCCAGGGCCTGGAGCAGCACGTTCATCGACTGCCGGGTCACGAACGTCCCCCGCGCGAGTTCGGAGTTCGACAGGCCGGGCCGCTGCGCCAGCAGTTCGAGACACGAGTAGTGCGTCACCGTCATCCCGAGCGGGCGCAGCACCTCCTCCATGGCCGCCCGCAGCGCGCTCGACGTCTCTTTCAGCAGGTAGCCCAACGACTTGTCCAGGTCGACACCACCGTCTTGACTCATGTCAGGATTCTGACATACAGTGGCTCGTGTCAGGAACCTGACACGAAGAGAAGGAGCAGTACCGTGCCCGCCATCGGCCCCGATTTCCTCTCGCTCCAGGCGCGTGACCTGGATGCTTCCCAGGCGTTCTACGAGCGCTACCTCGGTCTCGTCCGCTCGCCTGCCGGGCCGCCGCACGCCGTCGTCTTCGAGACGAAGCCGATCGCGTTCGCCCTCCGCGAGGTCGTTCCCGGCACCGATCTCGCCTCCGTCGCCCAGCCCGGCATCGGCGCCGCGATCTGGCTGCTCGCCACCGACGTCCAGGCCGTTCACGACGCGCTCGTCGCCGACGGGCACCGGATCGTCTCCGCGCCGATCGACGGTCCCTTCGGCCGCACGTTCACCTTCGCCGACCCCGACGGCTACCACGTCACCCTCCACGACCGTGGCTGAGGCGAGCACCCTCGTTTTCGGGGCTACCGGGGCACTCGGCCAGCACGTCCTGGACGCGCTGGCCGTGCGGGGCATGAGTCCCGAGACGATCACCGCGGCCGGGCGGAACCCGGCGCGCCTCGCGGAACTCGCGTCCGCCGGGTTCCGTGCCGCGACCGTCGACCTGTCGGACGCGGCTGGCGTCGCGGAGCTGGTCAGGCGGCATTCGGACATCGTGCTGATCTCCGGACGCGACGAGAATCGCCTTGCCCAGCACGAATCGGTCATCGAAGCCGCGAAGAACGCCCGGCACGTCTACTACACCAGCGGAGTCCGCGCCGACGACGACCGGTTCGAGATCAACGCCGACCACCGGGCGACCGAGAAGGCCCTTGCCGCTTCCGGCGTGCCGTACACGATCCTGCGGAACACCTGGTACATCGAGAACTATGTCCAGTCGCTGGCCGGCCCCCGCTTCACCGGAGTTCTCGCCGCGGCGACCGGTGACGCTGTTGTCGCGGCGGCGAGCCGGAAAGACCTGGCCGAGGCGCTGGCCGTCGTGGTCGCCACCGATGGGCACGACAACGTCACGTACAGCCTTTCCGGCGACACGGACTTCACCTACGCCGACATTGCCGAAGCGATGTCGGTTGTGCTGGAGCGGGAAGTCGCCTATCGGCCGGTCGCTCCCGAGGAATTGCGGGCGCTGCTCGGCAAAACGGGAATGGACGAGGAACTGGTGAGTTTCCTGGTCAGTCTCGACGAAACCATCGCCGCCGGGGTTTTCGCGCGGGTCGGCGACGATCTGTCCCGGCTCCTCGGCAGGCCGACGACTGGCCTCGTCGAAGGGCTGACCGCAAAGTGAGCCCTTCTGGCCAGCGATTCTGGATCAACACCGTGAGCCTGGACCACGTGGAAGCCGCCATCGAGGGCGGCTTCACCCAGGCTGATCACGGTGCGGGCAAACGGCTTCGCCGGCCGCGTCCCGGCGACGAGATGATTTTCTACTCGCCGCGTACGAGTTTGCAGGGCGGCTCGCCCGTCCGGCAGTTCACCGCGTGGGCCACCATCACCGGCGAAAAACCGTACCAGGCCTACGTCAGCGACGACTTCCAGCCGTGGCGGCTCGCGGCTTCCTTCCACGCTTGCCAGCGAGTGGACGCGAAGCCGCTGGTCGGTCAGTTGTCGTTTGTCACCGACCCCGCGCATTGGGGTTTGCCGTTTCGCCGCGGCCTGTTTCCCGTGCCACAGCAGGATTTCGCGACGATCCTCGCGCGCATGACCGCGTGAGGTCAGCTGTGGTGCGCGTCCGCCTCCCAGCTGAGGAACGCGTCCAGCGTCGCTGACCGGTGTGCCCGCGCGCAGTGCTCGATCCATTCGGCTCCGGAACCGGAGCGGATCAGGTCCAGCAACTGGTCGTGTTCGGCGACCGAGGCGAGCGCGCGGGCGGGCACGAACGAGAAGGTCGAATCGCGGATCGTGGCGAGCTGGGCCCAGCCCTTCTTGACCAGGTCGACCAGGCTCGGATTGGGGCAGCGGGTGTAGAGCACCTCGTGGAACTCGTGGTTGAGCCGGGTGAATTCGACCGGTTCGAGCTGGTCGAGACCGGCGCGCATCCGGTCGTTGAGCTCGCCAGCCTCGGCGAGGTCGTCGGCCGTCAAATGCGGCGCGGCGAGCGCGGTCGCCGCGCTTTCCACGATCGCGAGCATCTGCATCGTGTGCTCGTAGCCGACCGGGTCGATCGCCGCGACGGTCGCGCCGACGTTGCGCTCGAAGTGCACCAGTCCCTCGGCTTGCAGCAGCCGCACCGCTTCCCGCACCGGGACCGTGCTCACGTCGAATTCCTTGGCCAGCGAACCCAGGACGAGCCGGTGCCCTGCCGGGTATTCGCCCGCGGTGATCCGGGACTTCAGCACTTGGTACGTGTGCTGGCTCTTGCTGAGCCCCGCCTGTTCGTGCGTTGTGGACATCCCTCGCCTCCCCTTCGCAACCCGCCGGGGCGGGGTGTCCAGGCAACCGTAACCGGTCCGTTCGCCGTGCTAAATAATATACCATCTGCCCGCTGCGGCCGCTGGCCGGAATCCGCAGGTACGCGGCCAGTTCCGACCAATGTAGACAAAAGGCCTGCTCAGTTACCTGATTGAGGCTTGTGAGGATCGTGACTAATTATATACGATCTGACGCGGCCTGAAGCACCGTCAGCAGCAGGGGAGGCGCGATGACGCGCACGTCCGGGATCAGCAGAGAGCACCGCCGGGTCGTACTGGCGGCGATGGTCGGCACGACTATCGAATGGTTCGACTTCTTCATCTACGCGATCTGCGCCGGATTGGTGTTCGCGACGCAGTATTTCGCGGTGCTCGGCAAGGACGCGCTGATCGTGTCGTTCGCGACGGTCGGCATCAGCTTCTTCTTCCGCCCGGTCGGCGCGATCATCGCCGGACATCTCGGCGACCGGCTCGGCAGGCGCGCGATGCTGATCCTCACCCTGCTGCTGATGGGGATCTCGACGGTGCTGATCGGCCTGGTGCCGAACACCGCGTCGATCGGGGTGTGGGCACCGATCATCCTGGTGCTGCTGCGCATCGTGCAGGGGCTTTCCGCGGGCGGCGAATGGGGCGGCGCGGCACTGCTCGCGGTCGAACACGCGCCCGCGCAGCGGCGCGGGCTGTACGGCGCGTTCCCGCAGATCGGCGTGCCGATCGGCTTGCTGCTGGCCAACGGCGTCCTCGCGCTGGTCACCGCGCTGACCTCGCCGGAGCAGTTCCTGGCGTGGGGCTGGCGGATCCCGTTCCTGCTGAGCGTCGTGCTGATCGTCGCCGGCCTGATGATCCGGTCGCGGGTCGCGGAAAGCCCGGTGTTCGAGGAGGTCCGCGAGAAGAAGGCGCGGTCGAGCATGCCGCTGGTGCAGTTGTTCCGGCACCACTGGAAGCTGGTCATCGCGGGTGCGCTGCTGTTCGCGGCCAACAACGCCGTCGGATACATGACCACCGGCGGATACGTGCAGTCGTACGCGACGAAGACCCTGCACCTCGGCCGTTCGACGGTGCTGATCGCGGTGATGCTGTCCGCGGTCGCCTGGCTGGTGAGCACGCTGCTCGGCGGCTGGCTCGCGGACCGGATCGGCCGCGTCCGCACCTACCAGATCGGGTTCGTCATCCAGCTGGTGTGGATGTTCCCGTTCTTCGCGCTGCTCAACACGGCCAACGTCGGACTGCTTCTGGTGGCGCTGTTCCTGTTCTCGGTCGGGCTCGGGCTCACCTACGGCCCGCAGTCCGCGCTGTACGCGGAGATGTACCCGACGACCGTCCGCTACAGCGGCGCGGCGATCTCGTACGCGATCGGCGCGGTGCTCGGCGGGGCGTTCGCGCCGACCATCGCCGAAACACTGCAGACCAGCACCGGCACGGTCTACGCGGTCGGCGGCTACCTCGCCGCGATGACCCTGATCGGCCTGGTCACCAGCTTCTTCGTCAAGGACCGGAAGGGCGCGTCGCTCAGTTCCGCGCCCGCGAACGCACAGGCAACCACCGTCGAAAACGTCTGAGCGGGGGCGCGCGATGCGGACCCAGACCCGAAGCGACTACTGCGCGTGGCTCGACGCGGCCGCCCGGGACGCGCACGACGCGATCAACCGGATCCACGTCGAGGCCTACGCCGATCTGGTCCGTGCCGCCGAGCTGTACAAGGGCGAGCTGGCATGGCGTCGTCCGGCGCGGCGGCCGGCGCCTAGTCTGCCCGGCCGGGGACAGCGCCATCGGAGCCATCGGGACTCCGGACCGCGGAATTCCGCGATGGCGCGCGTCGAGGGGTCGCGGTTCGCCGATCCCCGGCCGGGCGGGTAGAAAGGGCGGCGGCGGCCGGTCGCCGCTCCCCGCGGCACCGGCCGGTTGAGCCGACCCCCGAGGAGGAGCAATGCCGGACCAGCAGCCGAACCCGCTGTGGCACCCGTTCGCGGACATGGGCGCGGTCGACGGAAACCGGTTCGTGGTGACCCGCGGCGAGGGGTCCTATGTCTGGGACGACGCGGGCCGTCGTTACTTCGACGCCTCCGCGTCGCTGTGGTACTCGAACCTCGGCCACGGCCGTCCCGAGATCACCCGCGCGGTGACCGAGCAGCTGGAGAAGCTCGACGCGTACAACCTGTTCGGCGGCGTCGCGAACGAACCGGCGCTGAAGCTGGCTTCGCGGCTGTCCGAGCTGGCTCCGGTGCCGGGGTCGAAGGTGTTCCTCGGCTCGGGCGGCGGCGACATGGTGGACACCGCGGTGAAGATCGCGCGGTCCTACTTCGTCCACACGGGACGCCCGGACAAGACCCACGTCATCAGCCGGACCCAGGGCTACCACGGCACTCACGGATTCGGCACCGCCGCGGCCGGGATCCCGGTGAACGCGGAGGGCTGGGGCCCGCCTGCCGCGGATTTCTCCCAGGTGCCGTATGACAACGCGGCGGCACTGGAAGGGGAAATCCTCCGCGTCGGACCGGAGCGGGTCGCCGCGTTCTTCTGCGAACCGGTCATCGGCGCGGGCGGCGTGCTGCTGCCGCCGGACGGCTACATCGAGGAAGTGGCGGCGATCTGCCGCAAACACGAGGTGCTGTTCGTCGCGGACTGCGTGATCTGCGCGTGGGGCAGGCTCGGCACCTGGTACGGCATCGACCGCTGGTCGGTGCAGCCGGACCTGGTGACCACGGCGAAGGGCGTGACGAGCGGGACGATCCCGCTGGGCGTGCTGCTGGTCGCGCCGCACGTCGCGGAGCCGTTCTTCACCGGCCGCCCGGGCGCGCCGATCCTGCGCCACGGCGCGACGTACGCCGGGCACCCGGTCGCCTGCGCCGCGGCGAACGCGACGCTCGACATCTACGAGCGCGACGACATCATCCCGCGCGGCAAAGCGCTGGAGAAGCCGCTCGCGGACGCGCTTTCCGGCGCGGTCGGGCATCCGGCGGTGGCGGAAGTCCGCGCCGGGCTGGGATTCCTGGCCGCGGTGGAACTCGCGCCGGACCTGCTGGCCGCGGACCCGGGCGCGCCAGGGCGGCTGCACAAGTTCCTGCTCGAGGAGGGCGTGATCGTGCGCTCGCTCGGCAAGGGGATGGCGGTGTCGCCGCCGCTGGTCGCCGAAGAGGCGGAACTGGACCTGCTGGCCGCGGCTGTTCCCCGGGCGCTGGACCGGCTGCTGAAGAACTGACGTTCTCATGACACTGCGGCGGCGCCGGGTTTCCGGTGCCGCCGCAGCTGTCTGTCTGCGAAGGACTACTTACAGGCGAGCGTTCCGGTGCGGAGCGCGTGGTTGTCGTCGTTGTCGTCGTCGGACCACACGACCTGCTTGGTGCCGTTCGCGCAGGTCGGCGAGATCGCGAAACCCTCGTTGTTGTAGTTCGACATCCCGGACGGACGGTCGTACTGCGCGGTGACCGCGAACGCGCCCTGGGAGTTGACGTCGAGCGTGGTGGTGCGGCCCTTGCAGGTGTTGTCGCATTCGGCCCACAGGTGACCGGTCGACGGCTCGTACTCGAGGTCCATCACCGCCGGGAACCCGCTGTCGATGGTGGCGACGCGCGTGTACTTGCCGCCGGACTGGTCGAGCGCGTACGCGTAGACCTTCCCGTTGGCCTCGAGCCCGACGAAGTACAGGCCGGTCCCGTGATTCGGGTAGCTCGCCGGGTTGTAGGCGGCTTTCGTGTGCTCGTCCCGGAATTTGTGCGCGGTGAGCGCCGAGTCCGGGACCCAGGAGATGGCTTCGAGCCCCTTGTTGGGCTCGACCGACGGCAGGTCGGCGGTGAGGTCCCATTCCCCGGTCGCGTTCAGCGACTTGCCCGATCCGGAAGTCGCGTACCGGAGCACGGCGGGCTTGCTCGTGTCGCCGTCGTCGTTGTCTCGCTCGGTGGAGGTGAAGACCCCGTCCGGGGTGAAGACGACCCCTTCGGCGTCCGGGTCGCCGCTGCCGTCGGAGTAGCGCATGGACTTGCCCTCGGACCAGCCGTTGGCGGTGTCGGGCCGCCACTTCTTGCCGTCCTGGACGAGCCGGTACAGGGTGCTCGGGCCGTTCTTCACCGCCCACAGCACGGTGGGCGATTCGTACGACACGCCGCTGAGGTTGCTGCCGAAAACCCCGGAGTCGTCGGCGATGGCCACTTTCGACCCGCCGGGCCACGCCGTGGCCTTCGGGGTGGCCGCCGGCGCCGCGTGGGCCGCACCGGCCCCGACCGCGAGCGCGAGGACCGACAACGCGACGGTGACCCGGATTTTTCCACGCCGATGTGTTCCACGCTGGTGCGCAAGCAAAGGAGCCGCTCCTTCTGTCCGTCGGGCACGGGTGCAGGGCCGTGCCGAGGTGGTCGCTGCTGACAAGCGGCGGTCCCGCTGAAGCGGGACTTACAGCAGTGGGTGATCGACAGTGGAGCACAACGCGTGGCCGGTAAGCAACAAACAGCAGGTGACGTTGTTCCGGTGATCGGCACGGCGGTTGCGCGCCGGGCCGATCACCGTGGTGTCAACGGGCAAACGGGTTCTCCGGTGATCTCCATCGGTCGCGGATGCCCTGTCGCCCGTCGTGCGGCAAGCACCGGGTGTCGCACGACGGGCATCGGGCGGACGTCACCGGGCGACGGTCCGCCACACCGGCACGTTCACGACCGCCGCAGGCATGCCGGGTGCCCCGCTGTCCCCGGGAACGACCGTGAACCGCCATTTGTCCACCCCGCCGCCCATGATTTCGGCATAGCGGCGAGCACCGTCCGCGTTCGCGAAGCGGACCTGCTGACCACTGGCGAGGTGGGTGATCTTGACCGCCACACTGCCTCCTGGGGATCGATCGACGGACACGTTCTGCCTGGGTGCCGGCCCGCGGAGCTTCCCCCTCCGGGGCCGGCCCGACCAGTAGAACACGTGTTCGATTCCGGCGGCAATCCAGGTCCCCCTCCCGAGCGACCCTGGCCGGGACCGGGCGGCCGCGGCCGCGGGGCGGCGGCCGAAATCGGTTCCTCGACAGGGATCGGCGCTGCGAGACTGCCGTCTCATGGAGGAGAACCCGCGGGACGTCGCCGAGCTGACCGACCGGATGAGCCGCGGACAGCGAGCCAAGTTCCTGTTCTTCTGGGGACACCGGCCGGAGAGCGACGGAAGCGCCGGGCGGGGCTGTCTGAGCCAGTGGTGGCCGGCGCCCTTCACTGTGGACGGCCGGACGTTCGCTACGGCCGAGCACTACATGATGTGGCGGAAGGCACTGCTGTTCGGTGACGAAACGAACGCCGAGCGGATCCTGGAAGTCCGGCATCCGCGACAGGCCAAGGAGCTGGGACGCGGCGTCGCGGGCTTCGACCAGGATCAGTGGGACGCCCGCCGCGGCGAGATCGTGCTCGCCGGCAGCGTCGCCAAGTTCGGGCAGCACCCGGAGCTGCGTCGGTTCCTGCTGAGCACGGGGAAGCGGGTGCTGGTGGAGGCGAGCCCGCTTGACCGGGTGTGGGGCATCGGGCTGACCGCGGACGATCCGGACGCGGAGAATCCGGCGCGATGGCGCGGGCTGAACCTGCTGGGCTTCGCGCTGACGCAGGCCCGGACGATCCTGGCGGAATCAGCCTGAGCGGCCGCGAAATCGCTTGTGCTACAAGGAAATCCGAACCATAGCCACCCTCGGCCACCGGTCCAGCCCTCGCGCGATCTCCGCCCGCCGGATCTCCCGCAGCGCCGGTCCCTGCTCATCGTCGGCCAGCACGCGGAACCCGAGCCGCTCGTAGTAGGGCGCGTTCCACGGCACCTCGGCGAACGTCGTCAGCGTCAGCCCGGACAACCCGCGCTCCGCGGCCCACTCGCCGACAGTCTCGATCAGCGCCCGCCCCACTCCGCGGCGCGCGTGGCTCGGCAGCAGCGAAACCTGTTCCACGTGCCCGAAACCGTCGACCTCCTCGGCGAGCACGTACGCGGCGATCGTCCCGTCGTCGTCCCAGACCCAGCATCGGCCGGCGGACTGGAACACCGAGAGCTCCTCGACCGAGGGCGGTGCGTCGTCGGCGATCTCGGCCATGCCGACGGACCGGAACGGTTCTCCGGCGGCACGTTCGAGGTCAGGCAGCACCGTAAGGTCGGCAGGGGCGGCGAGACGGATCACTGGCCCGACCTTACGGCTACACGGAGTACTCGGAAATCGCTTTTCCGATCTGCTCCGCGTAAGCACGCAGCGCGGTGATGGCCCGCTCGCGCTCCGCGTCGCCGACGCGGGTGGCCGGTCCGACCAGGCTCAGCACGCTCGGCCGGAGCCGGTCCGCGTCGACCGGCACCGAGCAGGCCCACACGCCGTCCTCGATCTCGCCCCAGCTCTGCGCGTAGCGGTTGGCCAGCGCGTGTTTGAGGGCGTCGCGGACCTCGGTGCCGCGCTCATCGGCGATCCGGGCGACCTGGCGTTCGCGTTCTCCGTCGGGCAGCAGCGCGAGCAGCATCTTCCCGGTCGCTCCGACACCGAGCGGGATGGAATGCCCCGGCTGGAACGTGAACCGCATCGCGCGGTCGCATTCGACCCGGTCGCTGCACACCGCGAAGTCGCCGAAGTGCTGGAACAGCAGGATCGTCTCGCCGAGTTCGCGCGCGGCCTCCTCCATCGTCGGCCGCGCGATCCGCGCCAGGTCGTTCGCGAGGCGGGCGGCGCGCGCGAGCGGCATCACGCGGCTGGTGACGTGGTACCGCCCGGACCGCGACTCCTCGAGCAATTGCAGCTCTTTCAGCAGCTGCACGTAGCGATAGGTGGTGGCGACCGGGCTGCCGATCACCCCGGCGAGTTCCGCCACGCTGGCCTCCCAGCGCTGTTCGGTGAACGACAACAGCAACTGGAGCACTTTCCGGGAACTGTTGGCACCGGCCGTGCGACGGAGCCCGGGTTCAGACATCCTGAAACCTCTTCGTGAGAGCACCGAATTCAGTCACGAACGCGTCGGTAAATTACCACAGGTCACGGTTTTTCTGACACAGCAATAAACGGGGTCAGCAATCCGGGGACGGCGGCGTCGGCGAGCGCGAGCCCGGTGCCCTGTTCGACGTCGAGCACGCGGTAGTGCCCGCGGCCCGCGGCGATCGGCGCGGTGACGGTGACCAGCCCGGCCCGCCGCTGGAACAGCGACTGGTGCACGACGATCCCGGTGAGCCGGTCGCGCCGGACAGCGACCGTCGCCCTGGCCAGCGACCCGGAACGGGTCACGAGGTACCGGCCGGTGATCGCGTGGCCGAGCGAGCGGTACCGGTCGAAGCCGACCAAGACCGCGAACGGCAGCAGCACGAGCGCGGCCTGCCACGGCCATTCCGGCAGGACATCGAGCCAGGCCAGGGCGAACAGCGCGGCCGAGAGCGCCAGCACGGAGAAGACGGCACGGGTGATCCGGCGGGTCCGCGCGCGCGGGGAATGCCGGACGAGGGGGACATTCGCGAAGTCCTCGCCGAGCACCTCGCCCGCGATCTCCCTGGCCTTCCCGGCCGGAGCAGGCGGCAGCAACAGGCCGCCGCCGCGGTCGGCGCCCTTGCCCTCGCGCAGTCCGGCCGCGACCGCGACGCACTTCGCGCCGCCGACCATCCGCAGCGGCAACGGTTCCTTGATCTCGACCCCGCGCAGCCGGTCCTCCTCGATCGACACCGACCGCGTCGTGATCAGCCCGCGCCGGATGTGCAGCGTGCCGCCTGGTTCGCGGGTGAGCCGGAAGTTCCAGAACGACAACACGTATCCGCCGACCGACAACACCGACACCAGCACGAGCAGCCCGGCCGCCGCCAGCACCACGGTGAGCCACACCGGTTGTTCGAGCGCGCGGGCGGTGAGGTCGCGGACCGGCCCGAAACTCGTCGGATCGAAATGCAGTTCGTGCGCGAAGTGATAGACCGTGCCGAGGATCGCGGCGACCACCGCGAGTCCGGACAGCGTGAACGGCGCGTAGCGCACCCAGCGCTTGTCGACCTCGGCGACGAGCGACTCCGGCGGTTGCGCCGCTTGCGTTTCGGCCGGTTTCCGGTGCAGCAGCAAGGTCCGCAGCCGCTGGGCCTCCGCGCGAGTGACCGCGTCGAGCACCAGTTGGTCCTTGCCCGGTCCCTTGCCGTGATCGTGCCTTCCGGTACCGATTCGTACTGCCGACAGCGAGAAAAGCCGATGTTTCGGTTCCGAAAGCACGTCTACGGCACGGATTCGATCGCGCGGAATGGCGCGTTGCTTGCGCAGCAGCAACCCGGTGTGCCATTCGATCTGGGTCGCGGTGACGCGGTAGCGCGAGGTGAGACAGTGCGAAATGCCGACGCCGATCGTCACCGCGGTGGCGGCGAGACCGATCCACTGCCAGTAATTCCCGTGGCCGAGCACCAGCGCGCCAACGAGCACCGGCAGCGACTTCACCAGGTCGAGAACCGGGCGGATCAGCAACATCCGGCGATCGAGACGATGCCAGGGCGCGTCGCCGGTGCCTTCGGCGGCGACCGGCGGGGAGGGTGCGGTCGCGTTCACGTCGCGTCCCCGCGAACGGCCTGGGTGGTGCGGGTCAGCTCGTCGGCCAGCGCGACCGCGACGTCCCGGTCGAGTCCGGAGACGCGCAGCGGACCGGCGGCGGACGCCGTCGTGACGGTGAGCCGGGCCAGCCCGAACAGTTGCTCCAGCGGGCCGCGTTCGACGTCCACCGTCTGGATCCGCGAGATCGGCGCGATCCGCCACTCCTGCTTCAGCCAGCCGGACTGGGTGTAGACGGCCTCGCCGGTGACTTCCCAGCGATGCACGCGGTAGCGCCACTGCGGCATGACGAGCAGATGAAGCGGGGCCAGCACGCAGGAGAGCAGCAGTGTCACCGTGAGCCACGACGGCGGGTCGTCCGCGGTCGCGACCACCACCGCCTGCACCGCGAGCACGAGCAGCCAGCCCGCCCCCGCCGACGCCGCCCAGTGGCCGATCGCCCGGCGGCTCACCCGGTGTTCGGGCGGACGCAGCCGCAGTTCAAGCGTGGTGGATTCCTCGGTGTTCACCTGCTCAGAGTGCCCGACCGGAGGCGTCGATGCCCACGACAAGTGTCACGATGCCCCGATCCGGGGTGGGTGGCGAGTGCAGGGCGTTACTATTTCTGCCGCGCGCGGGATGGAAACGCAGCCGGGCGGCGTTGTATCGCGTACGTCCGTGCAAGCGAGCAGCAGGAGGATCCGGTGGGACTCGATCCCGAGGAACTGTACGAGGTGGACTCGGACGTCCCCGACCTGGACGGAGCGGTGCTTCTGCACTTCTTCGAGGGCTTCATGGACGCGGGCTCGGCCGGGCGGCTGGTCACCGACCACCTCACCGGCGAGGTCGAGAACCGGGTCGTCGCGCGGTTCGACGTCGACCGGCTCATCGACTACCGGTCCCGACGCCCGTCGATGATCTACGCGGTCGACCACTGGGAGGAATACGAGGCCCCCGAGCTGGTCGTGCGCCTGCTGCACGACGACGACGGCATCCCGTTCCTGCTGCTGTCCGGCCCCGAGCCGGATCGCGAATGGGAGCTGTTCGCGGCCGCCGTGCGGCAGCTGGTGGAACGCTGGGGCGTGCGGCTCACCGTGGGATACCACGGGATTCCGATGGGAGCCCCGCACACGCGCCCGCTCGGCGTCACCGCGCACGCGACCCGCGAGCACCTGGTCGGCGAGCATCAGCCGCTGCCGAACCGCATGCAGGTCCCCGGCAGCGCCGCCGCGATGCTGGAGTACCGCTTCGGCGAATGGGGCCACGACGCGATGGGCTTCGCCGCGCACGTGCCGCACTACCTGGCGCAGTCGACCTACCCGGCCGCCGCGCTGACGATCCTCGACTCGGTCGGCAAGGCCACCGGCCTGCGCCTGCCCGACGGCGAACTGCGCACCGCGGCCGAGGTGGCCAAGGCGGAGATCGACCGCCAGGTCGCCGAATCCGAGGAATCCGCCGACGTGGTGCGCGCGCTGGAACGTCAGTACGACACGTTCACCGAAGCCTCCGCGCACAGCCTGCTCGCCGAATCACAGGAGCACATGCCGACGGCGGACGAACTGGGCTCGCAGTTCGAGCGGTTTCTCGCCGAACAGGGCGGGGACGGCTCCGAACGCTGAGCCGAGAGGTAAGCAACGCCTGCGGATCGGACCGTCTGCCAGGCCCACCAGAGCCGGGCCGTCATGATCGCCACCCCGGACATGATGGGGCTCGCACGTTGCCGCGAGGCAGCGGGGGCGGGTGTGGCGGGTGACATCTGGTGAAGCTAGCCGGTCCGCGCCTGGCCGGGTACCCGGACAGGGCCCCTCACGAACGCCTAGGCGTCGCTGCCCGCACGCGCCGCGGTCAGGGGGATCAGGACTCAGCCTGGCCAGCCGGCCAGATACCGCAGCGCCTCGCTGGTCGGCCCGAACGCGTCTCCGAGCAGCGCGTGCAGTTCGCGGTTGAACGACTCGATCACCGGCCGCAACCGGGCGATCGTCGCGGTCCCCTCCGCGGTCAGGTCCAGCACCAGCGCCCGGTGCTGTTCCGGATGCGGCTGCCGGACGATCAGTCCCGCGTCGATCAACCGCCCGGTCATCGCCGTGATTGCCGATTCGCGCTGGCCCAGTTCGGCGGCCAGTTCCCGCTGGGTGAGCCCGGGCTGGTCGTACACCGCGAGCAGCGCGCCGAGCTGTGCGGTCGTCACGCCGCCCGCGGCGAGGCAGCGCCGGTCACCCTCGACGCGCAGCCGGTGGGCCGCGCTCTGCAGCAGGAAGAAGAGTCGTTCGTCGGCGGCCATGCGGGGATCTTGACAGCGTTCTCTTCTCGCCGCCATCCTCACTTCACTACTGAAGTACTTCACTACTGAAGTGAGGGCTGAAAATGGACTTAGACTTCGCGCGCGCCGGGCTCGCCGCGCAACCGTTCAGCGTCCTGCTCGGCGCGCGGGTCGAGGAGTTCGGAGACGGACGCGCGGTGCTGGAACTGGACGTCCGCGACGACCTCCGGCAGCAGAACGGCTACCTGCACGGCGGCGTCCTCGCCTACGCCGCGGACAACGCGCTCACCTTCGCCGCCGGAACCGTGCTCGGCCCGCAGTTGCTCACGAGCGGTTTCTCGATCGACTACCTCGTGCCCGCCGACGGCGTACTGCTGCGCGCGGAAGCGGTGGTCGTCCAAGCGAGCCGTTCGCGGGCAACGTGCCGCTGCGATCTGTACACAGTGGACAGAGAAGGAAACTCGGCGTTATGCGCGGCCGCACAGGGATCCGCGGTGGTCAGGCGATCGGCTACTCCCGGGTAGACCGGGCAGTGCGGGACGGTGTCCGGTTGTCGGCTATCGTCCCGGGATGAACCAGGAAAGCCAAGATCGGCTGACGACAAGGACTTTGGGCCCTGCGCTGCGCCGGAAGGCCGGCCTGGTGCTGCGCCGGGCCGCGGCCCGCCTGCACGATCCGCACGCCGAGCAGCTCGCCGAATTGCGTTCGGAACTGCGCGCGGAACTGGAACGGACGCGCGAGGATCTGCGGTCCGAGATCGTCCGGCAGGGGGATCGCCTGCTGGACCGCGTGGTCGAGTTCGAGATCCGCAGCCGCCGCGACATCGTGTACGCAGGCGATCAGGACGCGGCGTTGGAGAGCAACGTCTTCGCGCGCGAAAGCCTGATCGGGGCACAGCATTTCGGCAGCCCGAAGGAAACGCTGGAGTACGCGCTTTCCCTCGCGCCGACCGGCGGGATGGCGCTGGAGTTCGGCGTCGCGTCCGGCAACACGTTGCGCACCATCACCGCCGCGCGCGAGGCGACCGAGGTGTACGGCTTCGATTCGTTCGACGGCCTGCCCGAGGCGTGGCTCAACGGCATGCCCGCCGGCGCCTTCGCCCGTGACGACCTGCCCGACGTGCCGGGAGCCGAACTCGTCGTCGGCCTGTTCTCCGACAGCCTGCCCGGATTCCTGGAGAAGCACCCCGGCCCGGTCGATTTCCTGCACGTCGACGGCGATCTCTACAGCTCGGCGAAGACGGTGCTGGACAACGTCGGCCCGCGGCTGCGCGTCGGCAGCATCGTGCACTTCGACGAGTTCTTCAACTTCCCCGGCTGGAAACGGCACGAGTACCGGGCGTGGACCGAGCACGTCGCGAAGACCGGCGTCGAGTTCGCCTACGAGGCTTATACGTACAACGACAACCAGGTCACCGTGCGGATCACCGGCGGGCCGGGGCTCATGGACTGAAGCAGCCGTGCTCGTTGACCGGTCCGAGCGCGGGAAGGATCAGGCCGCACAGGTAACCGTCGATCCATCGGCCGTTGCCGGTGAGATTCGCGGCGAAGCGGACGAGCGGGGCCAGTGCGCGGATTCCGTCCGCGAGCGAGGCGCGGTTTCGTTCGAGCAGCGCGGTGAGCCGGTCGAGCTGGGTGAGCACCGGGCCGAGTTCGCGGTCGTTGTCGGCGACGAGCCCGGACACTTCGCTGCTCAACCGGCGGGCTCCGGCGAGCAGCGACTGAATGGCCGATTCGCGTTTCCGCACCTCGTCCAGCAACTGATTGCCGTCGGTGAGAAGCCGGGTCAGCTGGGTGTCGCGGTCGGCGAGCGTGGCGGAAACTGTGCGCGCCTGAGCCAAAAGGTGAGCCAGTTTCGTGTCGCGGGCGGAGAGGGAATCGGACAGCCGTGACAGTCCGGTCAGTGTGGCTCGGACGTCGGCCGGGGTGTGCGCGAAGGTGCCGGAAATGGCGCGGAAGCTTTGCGCCAACTGGGTGGTGTCGATGGCGTCGACGGTCGTGGCCAGCTGCCGGAAGGCGGGCAGGACGTCATACGGAACCGTGGTCCGGTCGCGCGGGATCGGCGTGTCCGGATCCAGCGAGCCGACGCCGACCGGATCAAGCGCGAGATACTTCTGCCCCAGCAACGTTTTAATCCGGATCGCCGCGGATGTCCGGTCCCCGAGCCAGGCCCCTGATACGCGGAACGCCACCCGGACGGACGCGCCGTCGAGCGAAACCTCCGACACCCGGCCGACTTTCACTCCCGCGACCCGGACGTCGTTGCCGGTCTGGAGCCCCGCGGCCTCGCTGAATTCCGCGGCATACGCGGTGCCGTCGCCGATGAGCGGCAGATTCGGCGCCTGAAGCGCGGCGAGGACGCCGAGGACGAGCACAGTCATCCCGGCGAGAGCGGTGCGCACGGGGCGCCGGTCGGGATGCACAGCGTGGATAGTGGCTCGCCCGCCCGGGTGAGGCCACTCACGCCACCCGAATGGGCGCTTTCCCGTTGTGTCCACTTAGGACGATGGAGCTTCCCGCCCTGCGCACGGTTCATTTTCTGGTGCCGCACCGGCGGCCCCCGCCGTGTGCCATTCTGGCCTGGCGGGCGGACGTGATCGGAGTCATCGGAACATCCGGTGCGGGTCGTCCGTTGAAGGGGTGTGCAGGGAGCGCGGAAAACCCGCGCCCACGCCAATCGGGGAGGAGCCACCATGCGAGACCTGACCACCGGATTGCACCCGGCGCCAGACCTCGTGGACGACACGGACGCGGCCCGGCAGGAGGAGCGCCGCCGCAAGGCAGCGCTGGCCGTCGCGTCGCGGGCCAAGGACGCGCAGGAATGCGCCCTGCTGCTGGACATGCTGGGGCTGCACGCCCCGGGCGGCAGCCGGACCGAGGTCGCCTGAGGCACTTCGGTGCCTGGCCTGCGGGGGAGAACACGCCGCGGCCGGTGTGCGGACCAGTCGCGGGGTTTGCCAGCTGATGTGCCAGCCTGGTCCTGGGGAGGACCGGGCTGGTCGCGGCTGAGCGGTTGTGGACGACTTGGGCTGCGGTGCGGGGTTTCGACACTGGCGGATGGGGTAACCCGCCAGGACTTCGGTTGGCGACAGACGGCGGGCTGACCGGTTAGGTGAGCATGCCCGGGACCTCGGCGGGGTTGCGCCTTGCCTGAGCGAATCCAGGCTGGTCTCGCGGACTTCTTCACGACGGTCTAGTTCGGCGTACGCGAAAGTCTTGGCTGTGAACTGCGGCCGGGACTCCGGAATGTATTGCCTCGGCAGCCCCTCAACCGCGCTGCCAGCGCAGCGATCGGCGGCACCCGCCCGCCGCCTGCTCCTCGTGCGGGAAATCGCCCATCGGGCGCTTCTGCACGCTGCGCGTGCGAGAGGGCGCTCCAGCGAGGGATTGCCACTCTCGCGCGCTCCCTGTGCGAGCGGTCGCCGCTCTCGGGCGTTCCGTGCGAGCGGGTTGCCCCTCCCAAGCGTTCCGTGTGGGCGGTCGCCCCTTCCAGACGCTCCGGGCGAGCGGGGTCGCACTCGGGTGCTCCGGTTGTGAGCGGTTGCCCTTATCGGACGTTCGGCGGGTGAGGGGCCGTCTCTCTCGGGCTTCCGTGCGTGAGAGCTCGTCTCTGTCGAATGATCCACATGCGAGTGGTTGCGTCTGCCGGGTGTTCTGCGTGCGGGCGGTTGCGTCAGTCAGACGTTCGGCGTGCGAGCGATTGCCCCTGTCGGGCGCTCCGTGCGCGAGATTGGCTGCTCTCCGTTTTGCCCGCTCGGAACCGAGCCACCCGGCAACCGCCTGCCGGGCTCCCTCCCTGCGCGGGCTTTCTCTCAGCGCTCCGTCGCTCGCCGCAGAGCAGTCAACCGCCTCAATCCATCGCTCCCGACTGGGCCGAACGGGTGAAATCGCGCCCGGAAAGCGCACTCGAAAACCACACCGCCCAAGGCAACCGGGCCACGAACCGCCCGGAGGTCCGCTCCGCTTGCATGGAACAAGCCCTTGGCGTGAAAGCGTTTCGCAACCACCGACCCGCTCGCTGCCGGGTGTCCACTGAGGCCAGTCGCCTCCAGAATGCGGATTCCGCAGCAAGTCACCCCGTCTGCACCGGCAAGCCAACTCAACGCGCGAGTTCGATGCGAAAACCGACCCGCGTCGCGAACTTCCGCCCATCGAGCTGAGACGCCCGATTCCTGAGGCACAACAAGGATTCCCGGACTTGCGCGGTCGGGTACTGTCGATGCCCCTGGGTGATATTTTGCTCCGAACGGCTGAGTGTCGCCGACGTATCTGTCACCCTGGCGGAGCATCCTGTACCGGGAAGCGGCCTGGGTCGGGACCGGGCGCAGGGGAGGAAACGCTGTGCAGTACCTGCGGGAAGACGAATATCTCATTCGGCAGCAGCGAGCGCTGGCGGAAATGGTGCGCCGGGGACGGCGGAAGCGCAGTTTTCAACTGGCGGAACATCTGGCGGCGGAGGGCGGGGTGCACCGGTCGGACGTCCTTGCCGTGACGGCGCTTTTCCTTGCCTGCCAGGCGGTTCGGCGGGGAGACACGGCGGCCGTGCAAAGATTTTCGAACGCGTTTCGCAGTTGTGAGCGAAGCAGCATGGATCTCGCGCGTCAGCTCATGCGGCTGGAAGCGGGACGGGAACAGGGATGGCTTCCGCGGGCGCATTACGACGAGCTTTTTTCCTACGCTTGGCGAGAAAACCGGCCCGACATTCTGGTCAAAGCCTCGTTGATTCAGCCGCGGGATGTTCCGGCGGCTGGATGGTGGGCCGAGATGGAGCGGAATCTCAGTCTGTTATCGGTCTGAACGGCCGCGTTCACGACCAGTCGATCCGGTCGAACAGGCCGCGCAATTTCGTGCCGCGGGCCGCGTTGGTGGCGCTGATCCACGCGATCCGGCCCATCAGGTGCGCCCGGAAGTCCGGGTGCCCGGCGCGGTTCTGCTGCGCTGGGCCGGTGCGGGCGCAGTTGTGCAGCACGGCCCGCAGTTCGTCGTACTCGGCGCGGGCGACGGCAGGCGCGGCGTTCACCACCAGCCCGGCGACGCGCTGCTGCCGGTAAGCCGGTTTCACTGACGTCTTGTCGTCGCGCAGGCGGAAGCCCTCGTCGGTCACGATCCGCCGGACGCCTGGCAGCAGCCGGTGCAGCGGCAGGCTCGCGTCGCCGGAGAAGGCCAGATCGTCGGCGTAGCGGGTGTAATTCGCGCCCAGCACGGCGGCGAGGCCGGAGAGCCTGCGGTCCAGGTGATGGGTGACGGCGTTGGCTACCGAGGGCGACGACGGCGCGCCTTGCGGGAGGTGCGTGCCAGCGAGATGGCTCAGCATGGCCGACCGGGCGGGGGCGCTGCGCAGGACGTCGACCGGCGTGCGCGTGGTGAGGATTCCGGCGATGGCGGCCGCGACCGCTTTCGGGTAACCGGCCAGGTCGAGCAGCGAGCGCACCCGCGACGCGGAGACAGTCGGGAAGAAGCCGGCCAGATCCAGCCGGACCACCACGTCTTGTCCGGCGTGCGGGCGGGCGCAGGTGTGAATTGAGCGGCCGCGCCGGAAACCGTGCGCGGCCTCGTGGACCGGCAGCGCGTCGAGTACCTGCCTGCGGATCCGTCGCTGCACCTCGGCCAGTCGCGGTTTCGGCCGCTCGATCAGCCGCGCGCCGCCAGTGGCCGTGGGGATCCAGCGGTAGCTGTAATGCCGCAGCACCGGCCCGGATCGCCGGTGCCAGCCGCGTTCGTCGGCGAACCAGGACAGCTCGCCCGGCGTGAGGTCGAGGGCGGCGGCGCATTCGTCGAACGTGGTCCAGCGGGCGACCTGCCATCGCCACACCGGCATCGGTTCGAGCAGCGACGCGGAGGCGACTCGTTCTCCGTTCATCCGCGCTGTCTCGCACGCGGAGCGTGCCGCCGCTGCGCGGGGCGCTGTGGGTACGTGTCGTGCTGCTCCCCGGGGTTGCCCCGGAGTGGGTGGTCCTCCACCGGCTCACCTCCGCGTCGCCGAAACCCACCCTAGCCAAGATCACCGACAAAACCGGCGCCCGGGAAGGAACCCCTGGTGACCGAGCACACTCTTGACCTGAAGCCTTGTCTATAGCAACTTTTGCACTATGCAAGGTTTGCCGGACGACGTGGCCGAACTCGAGCGGCTGACTCGCGTGCTCGTGGCCGTGGCCTGGGACAGCGCGCACGCCGCCCCGCGCGGCGTCACCTTCCCGCAGGTGCGATTGCTGGTGGTGCTCGACAGCCTGGGACGCGTTCCGTGTTCGCGGCTCGCCGAGGCGATGGGCGTGAACGCGTCCTCGGTCACGCGGCTGGCCGACAAGCTCGAGGCGCACGGGTACGTCGTGCGCGGCGAAGACGAGCACCGCCGCACGGTGGTGACCATCGAGGTCACCGCGGCCGGGCGCGAGGTCGTGGCGGGGGTCGTCGGCCGACGTCAGCGCGCGCTGTCCGAGCTGCTGGCGGAAGTGCCTGCCGCGCGGAACGAGGCGGTTTCGACGGCGGTCCGCGACCTGGTCCTCGCGGCGGAATCGGCACCGGGCGTGCCCACGGCAGGGCCGGGCCGGCTGTGAAGGTTCCGGCGCGGGCCGCGCACCTCGGCGACTTCGCAGTCAATCCGCGGATGCTGCTGATCACCGCGATCGCGCTGCCAGTGGGCGGAGCGGCGGCGGTGGCGGCGTTCGCGCTGCTCAAGCTCATCGGGTTGATCACCAACCTGGTCTTCTACCAACGCGTCGCCACGGATCTCGTCGCGCCGGGCGCACAGCATCATCCGTGGTGGCTCGTGCTGCTCGCGCCGGTCGTCGGCGGGCTCGTGATCGGCCTGATGGCGCGCTACGGCTCGGAGAAGATCCGCGGTCACGGCATGCCGGAGGCGATCGAGGCGATCCTCACCGGCGGCAGCCGGGTGGCCCCGCGCGTCGCGGTGCTGAAACCGGTGTCGGCGGCGGTCAGCATCGGCACCGGCGGCCCGTTCGGCGCCGAGGGGCCGATCATCATGACCGGCGGTGCGGTCGGTTCGATCCTCGCGCAGTTGCTGAAGCTGTCCGCGGACGAACGCAAGACGCTGCTGGTCGCCGGTGCCGCGGGCGGGATGGCGGCGACGTTCAACGCGCCGCTCGCGTCCGTCCTGCTGGCCGTCGAGTTGCTGCTCTTCGAATGGCGGCCGCGCAGTCTTGTTCCGGTGGCTGCCGCGGTGGCGGTCGCGACCGTGTGCCGCGGGTTCCTGCTCGGCACCGGACCGGTCTTCGGCGTCCCGTTCACCGGGGCCAGCCCCGGCCCGGCCGCGGACGGTCTCGCGCTCGTCCCCGGCCTGACCGGCGGGTTGCTGGCGATCGGCGCGACCGCACTCGTCTACTTCGCCGAGGATCTTTTCGGGCGGCTGTCCGTGCACTGGATGTGGTGGCCCGCGATCGGCGGTCTCGTGATCGGCATCGGCGGCCTGATCGAACCGCACGCGCTCGGCGTCGGCTACGACGTGATCGACACGCTGCTCACCGGACACGCGACCGCGTCGCTGATCGTCGGGATCCTGGTCGTGAAGACGCTGATCTGGGCGCTTTCGCTGGGATCCGGGACTTCCGGAGGAGTGCTGGCTCCGGTGTTCATGATCGGTGCCGCGCTGGGCGCCGCGGAAGGCGGGTTGCTGCCGCAGGTCGCACCCGGGTTCTGGGCGACGTGCGGGCTGGCCGCTGTGGTCGGCGGCGTGATGCGGTCACCGTTCACCGGCATTGTGTTCACTTTGGAGCTGACCCACGCGTGGAGCTATCTGCTGCCGCTCGTCGTCGCGTCGTTCTCGGCGTACGCGCTTTCGGTGCTGCTGCTCAAACGTTCGGTGCTCACGGAGAAGATCGCGCGGCGACGTCTGCACCTCACCCGCGAGTACACGACTGATCCGCTTGAGACGTTCTTCGTGCATGAAGTGATGACGCATGAACCGGACGTGCAGATGTCGGCCGATGTCGTCGTGTACTCGGACGACACTCTGCGCGACGTCGCGAACGAACTGGCACTCGGGCATACGACGCAGGCGCTGGTGGTCGACCGGCACGATCCGTCGCGGGTGCTCGGCAAGGTGACGCTGGCGCAACTGTTGCACGCCCGGCGGCGGGATCTGCACGAGGAACATCACCGGGAACGCTTGCTGGGCCGGTCGGTCAACGCTTGAGGCGTTGTTTGTCCACTTTGCCCACGGGGGTCAGCGGCAACTCGTCGCGAAACTCCACAGTGGACGGTACGAAATGCTCGCCGCCGAGTTCTTCGCGGACCTGGTCGCGAAGTTCGTCAGCGGTGGCCTTCTCAGCGACCACCACGGCGTGCAACAGGGTTCCCTCCGGCCCTGGTGCGGGAACGACCGCGGCGGCTTTTACCTTGGGGTGACTGAGAAGCGCGTGCTCCACGGTGGTCGAGGAGACCTTCGTGCCGTGCTCGCCGGTGACGATGACGTCGTCGATCCGGTCCTCCAGGTAGAGGTAGCCGTCCTCGTCGAAGCGGCCGAGGTCGCCGGTGCGCAGCCAGCCGTCGCCGATCGGCGGTTGCCCGAGGTAGCCGTCCATCATGGACAGTCCGCGGACGAGCACTTCGCCGTCCTCGATCCGGGCTTGCATGCCGGGCACGATGCGGCCGACGGAACCGAGAAGTCCCGGCCGGGCGAGGACTTCGTCCGCGGAAATGCTGGCGATCATCGGCGCTTCGGTGAGCCCGTAGCCCTGCCCGACGACCGGGCCGAACACCTTGAGCGCCTCGGCCAGCCGGCGAGGCGGCAGCGGCGCGGCACCGAGGGAAAGCTGCTGCACGCTGGATACGTCCGTAGTGGACAGCCGTGGATGGTCGAGTACGGCGGCGAGCCGGGGCGGGGTAAGGGAAAACGTGGTGACGCGATGACGCTCCACATCGGAGAGAAGATGCTCGGCATTGAACTCCCGGTGCAGTACCACGGTGTTGCCGCAGCAGAGCGCGCCTAAAACGGCCGCGTTGCCGGTCATATGCGTGAGCGGAGCGGTGACGAGAGCGGTTTTGGTGCCGTCCGGCTGGAAGATGTGGGCCACGCCGTCGTAGATCCCGCTGTGCCGGATCAGTTTCGGAGCCCCGGTGGTACCGCCGCTGGGGAAAATCGCCGTGACGCTGTTCGGCAAAGTGTCCGGAATGGACGGACGCGCCGCGGCGAGCGTGTCGAGTTCGGCGTCGGTGAGCAAGGTCGCCCCGGTCGCCGCGAGCGTCGCCGCCCGCGCCGGACGGCTCGCGGACGCCGCGATCAGCACGACTTCCAGCCCTCGCAGCTGCGCGGCAAGCTGGGTGAGCACCACTTCCGGCCGGTTGGCGGCGTCGATCGCCACCATGCCGCGCACCTCGGCGAGCCCGCCGCACAGTCGCGACAGCAGCTCTGACGCCGCCCGGTACGTCATGGTGGTGTCGTCGTGGTGGAACAGCACGGTGTCGCCACCGTCGCGGAGTGCGGAAAGGACGCGGGACAGGAAAAAGCTCACCCGGCACACCGTAGTCGTGTGTTGGCCGAGAACGGTGATCGCGGCTAGGTTCGTTGCCATGACCGCTCCGCCCGCGATCGACGCGGACCCGAGAAGCTGGCGTCGAGCCTTCGCTGATCTGCAGGCCGGGTTGCGTGCCCGGGAACTGTGGGCGTTGCTCGCGTGGCAGGACATCAAGCAGCGCTACCGGCGTTCGTCGCTGGGGCCGTTGTGGATCACCGTCGGGATGGCAGTCACCGCGCTCGCGCTGGGCGTCGTGAACTCCGCGTTGTTCGGCACTTCCATCTCGACCCTGCTGCCGAGCATCACCACCGGGCTCATCCTGTGGAACTTCATGAACGGCTGCATCGTTGAGGGCTCGGAAACGTTCATCGCGAACGAAGGGATGATCAAGCAGCTCCCCGCCCCGGTGTCGGTGTACGCGCTGCGCACGGTGTGGCGACAGGCGTTGTACCTGGCGCACAACCTCGTCGTGTACGTACTGGTGCTGGCGATCTTCTTCGGCAAGCTCTCGCACCCGTACCGCTTGGTGGACAAGGAATACGCGTTGCTGCACCCCGGACTCGGCTGGGGAATGCTGCTCGCCGTGCCCGCGCTGGCCCTGGTCCTGCTGAACGGTGCGTGGGTGGTGCTGCTGTTCGGCGTGGTGTCCACGCGGTTCCGCGACATCCCGCCGGTGATCCAGAGCTTCATCACGATGCTCTTCTACGCGACGCCGATCATGTGGTCGATGGACCAGGTGCGGGCGATGAACCAAGCCTCGCACGAAGGATTCGGCTCCATCGCGGTGAATCTGCTGCAGCTCAATCCGGTTTATCACTTCGTCGAGATCGTGCGCGCACCGCTGGTCGGGCAGCAGCAAAGCTGGACGCACTGGCTGGTCGCGGGCGTGGTGACCGTGGCCGGCTGGTCGCTGGCGATGCTGGTGCTGCGCAATTACCGGGCGCGGGTCGCTTACTGGGTTTGATTGTCCACTGAGGACTCGACTTCGCCGTGGTGGCCAGGCGCCGGGCTGACCTTCGCGAGCGCAGGCGGCAGTGAGCCCCGCACCGTCGCCGAACGCCGTTCGGGACACCTCGCCGCGCACCCGAACCTGCCGAACATCGCTTTGCCTACCATTTCCTCGCCCTCGCCCTCGCCCTCGCCCTCGCCCTCGCCCTCGCCCTCGCCCTCGCCCTCGCCCTCGCCCTCGCCCTCGCCCCGTTCCCGCCGCGGTCTCGTCAGCGTCGGCCCGTTGCTGCCCGTGTTCTCGGTATGGCCGCGGGAGCTGGTTCTAGCCCCCGGCAGCTGAGCACACCCGCCCGCCGGGGGTTAGCGTTGTCCCACGGCTCGCGAACGGAGGTCGCATGAAGCGTCGGAAGGCATTGCTGGCCATGGCCGTGACGGTGCTCGCGATGAGCACGGTCGCCGCCACCCCCGCTGGTCTCACGCCGCGGCAACTGGCCGGACAGCGGGTGATCTACTCCTATCCTGGCCAGACGCCGCCCGCCTCGTTGCTGCAACGAATCCGCGCCGGCGAGGCGGCAGGCGTGATCTTCTTCGGCGAGAACATCTCAAGCTCCCAGCAGATTACCGACGTGGTACGACAATTGCGGGACGCGAACGCGCAGAGCCCGGTCCACCGCCCGTTACTGCTGATGACCGACCAGGAAGGCGGGAAGGTCCGCCGGTTGCCCGGCGAGCCCGTTTTGTCGGAGAAGCAGGTGGCCCAGTCCGCGGATCCTGCTGCCGCGGCGAAAGCCGCGGGCACCGGTGCCGGCCAGAACCTCGGCGGGACAGGCATGAACGTCAATCTCGCGCCGGTTCTGGATGTCTACCGCCAACCGGGCAATTTCATCGACAAATACGGCCGCTCTTACAGCCAGGACCCCCAGGTAGCTGGTGCACTGGGCCGGGATTTCGTCACCGCCCAGCAGGCAACAGGCGTCGCCGCGACAGCCAAGCACTTCCCCGGCCTGGGTGCCGTTCCCGCCGGAAGCAACACCGACGTCGGCCCGGTGACGCTGAACGTGCCCTTGCCCGAACTGCGCGCCAAGGACGAAGCTCCCTACCGCCCAGTCGTCGACGCCGGCGTGAAGCTAGTGATGCTCTCGTGGGCTGTCTATCCCGCGCTCGACCCCTCCCGTCCCGCCGGACTTTCCCCGGCGGCCGTGCGGGAACTCCGAACCAGCACGAACTTCGCCGGGGTGACCGTGACGGACGCTTTGGAGGCGGGTGCCCTGAAGTCCTATGGCGGACCGGGAAGCCGCGCGGTGCTGGCCGCGAAGGCGGGAATGGATCTGATCCTGGCATCGGCTCGAGACGTGAGCCAGGGGGACGATGCTGCTTCGGCGTTGGCCGGCGGGTTGTCGGACGGATCCCTGCCGAGCGCGGATTTCACTGCTGCGGTGGATCGGGTTTCGGCACTGCGGGACGGGGTGAAGTGAGCCTTTGCCGATGGGGCGTTCGGCTTTTGGCGCTGTGGGGAGGCTGAAGTGAGCCTCTCAGCCGGTGAGGTTGCCGCTGGGTGAGTGCGGCTTCGCCGTGGTTGGCCTGAGGCTATTTGCGCCACGCGCCTAGCCATTCCCGCCGACATCCTTTGTTGCGTGGCGGCTCGCCCTTGGCTCCAGCCTCGACGTGCGTTGCCGCGCGACGAGTTCTGGCACCGTCCGCATGCCTCGCTGTGAAGCCCCGTCGTTATGCAACCCGGCTAGCGTCGGTGCCGCAGAACCCCGCTCGGCCCTCCGCGATCATCCAGCAAACAACCCCCGTTCCGGTGACACCCGGCGGTGTGGACATCGCGCTGTCCTCGGGCTGAACGGGCACCCTTGCGTGCGACCCACCCACGACGGGAGGACGAATGCAAGCTTGGTGGCTCCTGGTGGCCGTCGCCGCGGTGTTCGTGGTGCTGGCCGTAGTGTTCCTGCGCCGCGCCGCCCGGCGTCGCTCTGCCGTTCCGCCGCCGAAAGCTGCTCCGACCTCCCCTCCGGACGACTCGACGCGCCGCTGGGTTTCCCCCTCGGACGACGTGCCCCGCCGCGCCCGCCACCGATTGGACGAGGCGCATCCCCTTGCGCGCTACCCAGTCGCCCGGCAGCGCCCGATGCGGCATCCACGGCCGTCGCCCCAGCAGGAGTCCGCTCGGGAACGGCGAGACTCGTAGGTCCGAGCGCCAGAGCCAGCACGACGAGTCGCCTCAGCAGCGCCGCCTGGTGCCTACTCCGTCAGACCACTTCGAAGACCTCGTTCAGCGTTCATCCCTGTGGGCGAACGCCGAGGCTCCGTTTTTGTCGGTGCCCGCTGAGATGCTTCCGGCATGGTTCCCGTGCTGCTCCTCATCGACGTCCAGAACAACATGCTTCTCCCGCCCACCCCGGTCCCCGATGCCGACCGAGTCGCCGCCGCGATCTCCCGTGTCCTGGAACGGGCGCGGGCCGCGGGCGCCCAGGTGGTGCACGTCCGTAACAACGGCACCGGCGATGACCCCGACGTGCCAGGAACCTCCGGCTGGGAACTGGTGCACGACGTCCGTCCAGGCGAGCACGTAGTCGACAAACAAGCACCCGATTCTTTCGCCGACACCCAGCTGGGCTCCCTGTTGCCAGAGTCGGCCCCGCTGATCGTGGCCGGAATGCAGAGCGACTTCTGCGTCCGAGCCACCGCCTTGGCAGCCCTCGACCGCGGTCATGAGGTCACGCTGGTCCAAGACGCCCATGCCACGTACGACGACGAACTCTCCGCCGCTGAGGAGAGCGCCCGCGTAGACGAGGAACTGTCGACGGCTGGTGTGAAACTGGTCGGAAGCGAGGAGGTGGTCTTTGCCTGACGCCGGTGCCGTCGAGCCGACGGCGACTGTCACGTCGATACGCCACCGCACGGGCGATCGATTTCATCGCTGAATCGCAGCGAAAACAGGTGTTGGACTGGGAGGTCGACGCGAGCCAATACTCAGCCCATGATGTCTGCGCCCGGCGATCCCGCCGAGAACTCCGGCCGAAGCGAGGACCGGCACCTCGACGGTGACGTGTCGGCGGACCGGCCCGCCGACACCGAAACTGGCCTAGGCAGTGCGGGAGGGCTGGACACTCGCGAGATCATCTCGGACGGTGCTGCCCTCGGCTCGACGGTCGATCGTGGGAGCGCAGCCGAGAACGCCGCCCTCGACGCGGCGGGCGATCGTGCGGCGGTCAGCGCCGATGAGGTGGTGCGCGACGGGTCGGCAGTCGACGTCGATCCGTCGGCCAACGTCGACCTGTCGGTGGGCATTGAGCCGGCGACGAGCGCCCGCCGGGCGGCGAGCGTCAACCCGGTGGTCGGGGTTGAGTCGGCGGTGGGTGTCGAGTCGGCGGCTGGCGCCGAGGGTGCGACCGATGTCGGCTGGGCGGCGAGCGCCAACCCGGAAGTCGACGTCGAGTCTGTGGCCGCCGTCAACCGAGGGGTCGGGGCTGCGGCGGATGTCGAGTCGGCGGCTAGCGTCGAGGGTGCGACCGATGTCGGCTGGGCGGTCAACGTCAACCCGGCAGCCGACGTCGAGCCGGTCGACGAAGCGACTCGGGATGTTGTCCGGTTGTTGCGGCGGTTTGGCGGCAGGGCGTTCGCGTTGGCGTTCGTTGCCGGGATTACCGGGCTGACGACCGTCGCGTTGGTGTTGGGGCTGGCCGGGTTCGCGTTGGTGCTCGCACCGGTGCGCGGGGTCAGGCGAGGAGGTGGGCCAGCAGCGCCCGTGCCGCCGGGTTGGTGAGGTTTGCCGAGCGGCCGGTCAGGTAGATCGTGCGGGCCAGAGTCGGCTGGATGAGGTGCGCGAACGGCAGTCCGGATCGGGCGGCGACCTGTTCCGGGACCACGGTGACGCCCAGTCCTGCCGCGACGAGGTCGACCAGCAGCGGGACGTTGGTCGCCTCGCAGACCTGGTCACGGCGGACTCCGGCCTCCGTGAAGGCGCGGTCGACCATGGCTTGCAGGCCGCTGCCGGTGAAATCTACGAAAGGTTCGCCGTCCAGTTCCGCGAGCCGGACTCGGCGGCGGGTCGACAGGCGATGTCCGGGGTGGGTGAGCAGGACCAAGTTTTGCTGCCAGCTGGCGAATTCGGCCAGCTCCTCCGGCAGCGGACCGCCCACATAGGACAGATCCAGTTCGCCGTCGGACACCGCGGCGGTCAGTCCGGGGATGGTGCCTTCCCGGACGCGCAGCCGGATTCCCGGGTAGCGGGCGCGGAACTCGCCCAGCTTCGCGGGCAGGTCGATGACGGTCAGGGTCTGGATGGTCCCGATCGACACCCGGCCGCGCGCGAGGCCGGTCACCGCGGCTACCTCGCCTCGGGCGGAGTCGACGTCCGCGGCGATCTGGCGGGCCAGCGGGAGCAGGGCCTCGCCCGCGGGGGTGAGGGTGACGCGGCGGGTGGTGCGGTCGAACAGGTCCGCGCCGAGGTCGGTTTCCAGTTTCCGGATGGACGCGCTGAGAGCGGATTGCACGACGTGCACGTCCTGGGCGGCGCGGGTGAAGTTGCCGTGCCGGACCACGGCCAGGAAGTGTTCGACCTGCCTCAGTTCCACCGGCTTCGCCTCCGTCTCGCCACCCGGGAGTGGTCCGGTGAACGTACCGCGCGGGCCGGTCGGTGACGGCTGATCGAGGCAGAGGCGGGGATCACGGCCCAGCGGAGTTCGACGGCGGGCGGGGCCGGGTGAGGACGGCGCGGCTGACGGAGTTGGCGCGACGCGGAGGGCAGGCAGCGGTCACCGAGCCGGGGTCGGTGGTGGCCCAGGGCGAGTCGAGGCGTGGCTGAGTCCGGAAGGGATGGGGGAGGGCCCACGGCGAACCGAAGGCGGATCAGGGAGTCCGGACAGAGTGGCTGCGGGAGTCGGCGCGAGATGGAGGGCTGGCCGGAGGCGGTGGGGAGGGGAAGCCCAGTGGGAGTCAGCGCAAAGAAGGGGCCGACTTCGACACGATGACATCCCCCGTGCGCGGGGGCTCCCGCCGAGTTCCGCGGGAGCCCCAGCGCACCCAAGAAGCGTCTACTGGGCCGTATAACCCCCGTCGGCCAGGATCTCCACCCCGGTCACATACGAGGATTCCGCGGAAGCCAGGAAGAGGATCACATCCGCGACCTCCTGCACCTCCCCAGTCCGCCCCATCGGCACGCCCTCGACCTGCTTCGCGCGCCACACCGGATCCGTGGAGCCTCGGGACGTCCGCATCGGGGGCAGCAAGCCGGGTGCTACCGCGTTGACTCGGATGCCGTCGCCCGCGTAGTGGACGGACGCGGTGGTCGTCATCGCCTTGATCGCGCCCTTCGAGGCGGCGTAGCCCAGGTGTACGCCGATCTGCCCGATGGACGCCGAGATCGAGGTCAGGTTCACGATCGAACCTCCGCCCCGGCCGGACATCGCCGCTGCGCCGTGTTTGATGCCCAGGAACACTCCGCGGGCGTTGACTTGCAGCAGGCGGTCATAGAACGCCGTGCTGGTCAGGTCGGGGTCGAAGGTGCCGCTGATGCCGGCGTTGTTGACCAGTACGTCGAGCCGTCCGTGGCGGTCCAGGAGGTCGGCGATGGCCGCGGTCCAGGAAGTTTCGTCGGTGACGTCCAGACGGCGGTATTCGGCCTGGCCGCCGTTGGCGCGGATTTCCTCGGCCACGGCGGTGCCGTCAGCGTCTTCGACGTCGGTGACGACGACCGTCGCGCCTTCGCGGGCGAAGGTCAGGGCGGTTGCCTTGCCCATGCCGCTCGAAGCGCCGGTGATCAAGGCGATCTTGTCGGCCAATCGCATGTGGGGTGCCTTTCGCTGGTGGGGACCCCAGTCTGACGTTCGGCCGCGCGAAGGACCGAATCAGGCCAGTTCGGCGGAGACGACCGACGAGAGGGCACGCAGGCCGTCCAGCAAGTCCTCGAGTGCGTCGGGGCTGACCAGGACGGTGCTGACCATGCTGCTTTCCCGGACGCCCTCGCGGACGTCGACGGACAGCTCGTGGATCAGCTTCCCGTGCTGGCTCAGCGTCGCGACCAAGGCGGGGATCTGGTCGATGCCGCCGACGAAGTACGTCGCGATCCGGCGGCGGACCAGCATGGCGGGCGCGGAGGTGTACGGGGCGGAGGAAAAGGTGCTCAAGGACATGGCGTACTCCGGGAAGAAGAGCTGGCGGGAAAGAGAAGGGCCAGGTCCCGAAGCAAAAACCGCATACCGGCATCGCGCGCCGGCAGCCTGGTTCAGCCGGCGCGCCGGGTTACGAGTCGCTCGGACGTCATGAGGCGCAGCACGGCGACAGGTTAACACGGCGTCGCGCGAAGGCAAAAGAATCCACAATGGACCGTCGGCTCAGCCGGGCTCGTTCCACGGCAGGCGCTTGCGCAGCAAAGTGGCCGCACGCAGGGCGACTTCCACTTCCAGCCGGTGTTCGGCGAGCGGCCGTCCGCACAGTTCCTCGGCCTTGCGGACGCGATAGTGAACGGTGTTCTTGTGCAGGTGCAGCCGGGCGGCGGCGTGCGTGTAGCTGCCGTCGGTGTCGAGGAAGACTCGCAGCGTCTCGCGCAGTTGCTCGGTGCCGGGGTCGTCGGCGACGAGGTCGCCGAGGACTCGCGCGATCCAGCGGTACACGTCGTCGGACTGTTCGGTGAGCAGGGCGGCGATCGCGACGTCGTCGAACAGGACGACGTTCTGGCTCTGGTCCTCGTTGGTTTCCGCGACTGCTCGCGCCCGGACTGCCTCGCGCAGGGAGCCGCGGAATCCGGCCAGTCCGTAGCCCGGTGCGCCCAGGGCCAGTCGCAGGCCGCCGCCGATGTCGGCCACGCCGGAGCGGAGGCGTTCTACCTCGATGTCGTCACGTTCCGTGCTGACCGTCCAGCTCCACAGCGTGCGGTCGTCGGCCAGCATGGTGAGGGCTGGGCCTCGTCCGCACACCTCCTGCAGCAACCGGGCGGCGGCCTGCAGTTCGCCCGCGCCTTCGGCGGGCAGCCACGCGACGGCCGCGCAGTGCCACTGGCGCATCGGGAAGGCGAGCAGTTGCTGGGCGGCGTCCTCGGTCAGCGTGTCCGAATCGAGCACCAGCCGGATCTGCGCCGCCCGGGCGGCCCCGGTGCGGCTGCTCCAGCGCCGGCGTTCGGTTTCGAAGATGTCGATCAGGCCCTCGATGACCTGGTCGATGTAGCGATTGGTGCGCCGCGCCAGTTCGGCGAGCACGCCGAGCGCGAGCTGGGTGTCGATGTTCGGCTGTCGTTCGAGCGCCTCGATCGCCCATTGCTCGAACCGGTGCTCGCCGAGCCGGTATGCGCGCAGCAGGGCTTCCAGCGACAACTCGTGCTGAGCGAACCGGCGCGCGTACTCGGCCGCGGCGGGCGGGACGGTGATCCGGTCGAGCGGGATGGAATGCGACAGCATGTCGAGGATCGCGACCAGATTCGCCGACGTGCTGGCGATCATGAGCTTGCGGACCGTCTCGTCGTGCCGGAATTCCGGGATCATCTCGACGAACCAGTCGGTGAGCTCGGTGGTGCGGGCGGCGAGGTCGGCGTCGATGGCGTGCGCGATCTCGGCCACGACGGCGTCGACGGCGTCGGACATGGCGGTCAGGGTAGCCACCGGACCGCCTCGGCGACAGGCGAGCGGTGCCGTTCACCCCCTCGGTGCAGGCGGTTGTGACCCCGGCACAACGACCGGCGGAGCCTTCGGTTCTGCGGCCTATGGCCTGGGTCACTTCCCGTCCTTACCGTCATTTCCCACCTGAGCCGCCCTGGGAAAGGACTTCGACGATGCATCTCGCGGCGCTGCCTGAAGAACGGGCCCGGCGAAACCCGAACCGGCCGTGCCTCGCCGACGAACACGGCGAACTCGGCAACGCCGGATTCGCGGTGCGAGTGCGCAGCGCGGCCGCCGCGTTGCGGGCCCGAGGGGTCAGTGCGGGCGACGTCGTCGCGGTCCTGCTGCCGAATCGCGTCGAATTCGCGGTGGTGTTGTTCGCTGCCTGGCGGCTCGGCGCCACGGTGACGCCGGTGAATCCGGAGCTGACCGACGGCGAAGCCTCGTTCCAGATCGCCGACGCGCAGGCGAAAGTCGTGGTGGGACAAGGTGATTCGAACCTGGTGACGATGCGGCTCGAGGAATTGGCGACCGCCGCGCCCGACGACGGTCCGGTCGCCGACGACGACCACGCGGTCGCGTTGCTCATCTACACCAGCGGCACCACCGGCCAGCCGAAGGGCGTGGTGCTCGACCACGGCAACGTGCGGGCGATGACCGAGATGATCGTCGACGCGCTCGAACTCGGCCCGGCAGACCACAGTTTGCTGATTCTGCCGCTGTTCCACGTCAACGGCATCGTGGTCAGCGTGCTCGCTCCGCTGCTCGCCGGCGGTCGCTCGACCATCACCGCGAGATTCCGCGCCGACGACTTCTTCGACACAGTCGAACGCGTCCGTCCGACGTATTTCTCGGCCGTGCCAGCGATTTACGCTCGGCTAGCGGGCCTTCCGGACACCGTGCGGCCGGACACTTCGTCGCTGCGGCTGGTGGTTTGCGGGGCCGCGCCGATGCCAGCCGAGCTGATCCGGCGCGTCGAGGAACGGTTCGGTGTGGTGGTCGTCGAAGGCTACGGACTGTCCGAAGGTACCTGTGCGTCGACGCTGAATCCGCTGGCCGGGCCGCGTAAACCGGGCACCGTCGGGCGTCCGCTGCCCGGGCAGGAAGTCGCGCTGATGGATCCGCAGGGCAGGCTGGCCGACGGTCCCGGCGAGGTCGTGGTCCGCGGCCCGAACGTGATGCGCGGCTACCTCAACCGGCCCGAGGCGACCGCCGCGGCGATCGTCGACGGCTGGCTGCACACCGGCGATGTCGGGCGGTTCGACGAGGACGGCTACCTCGTCCTGGTCGACCGCATCAAGGACATGATCATCCGGGGCGGGGAGAACCTCTACCCCAAGGAGATCGAGAACGCACTGCACGCACACCCGGCGGTGCTGGAAGCCGCGGTGGTCGGCGCGCCGCATCCGGTGCTCGGCGAATTGCCCGTGGCGACTGTGACGCTGTACCCGGCCGCGGTCGTGAGCGAGGCCGAACTGCTTGACCATTGCCGGGCCCGGCTGACGCGGGTGAAGGTGCCGGTACGGATCGACATCGTGCCCGCGCTGCCGCGCAACCCGGTCGGCAAGATCGACAAGCCCGCGCTGCGCCGCGAACTCGCCGCGGCGGGCTGATTCCTCCCTGCTGAAAGAAGACCATCCGTGCCCGCATTGCCGGGTCCGGTCGATGCTGCCCGGAGAAAGGCGGAGAACAATGGGGTTCAAGACAGGGGACTTTCCCCCGGTCGATCCGGAAACCTTCCTGCGGAAGCCACTGTTCGAACGAACCAAGGCGCTCGCGCTGCACTGGGTCCAGTTCGGATTCGGCTCGCCCAAGATGATCCCGGCCACGTACGTGGTGAAACTGGTTTTCCTCTACGTGCTGGCCGGGGTGGCGCTGGCGACCGCGACGTCCGGCGTCGGCCCGTTCTGGGACGTCGCCGCGTGGTGGCGCGAACCAGTCGTTTACCAAAAGCTCGTGCTGTGGACGGTCTTCCTGGAAGCGGTCGGCGTCGCCGGTTCCTGGGGTCCGATCGCGGGCAAGTTCAAGCCGATGACCGGCGGGATCCTGTTCTGGGCGCGGCCCGGCACGATCCGGCTGCGGCCGTGGAAGCGGGTGCCGTTCACCGCGGGCGATCGGCGGAACGGCTTCGATGTGCTGCTGTACCTGGCTTTCCTCGCCACGCTGCTGACCGCGATCGTGCTGCCTGGTGTCCCGGACGCCGCGCTGTCGGCTGCGTTGCCGGGCAACACCTCGGGTCTCGTGCGTCCGGCGTTGCTGATCGCGCCGATCGTGCTGTACGTGCTGAATGGCTTGCGGGACAAGACAATTTTTCTCGCCGCTCGCGGTGAACAGTATCTGCCCGCGTTGGTGTTCTTCGCCTTCCTTCCGTTCGTGAACATGATCATCGCCGCGAAACTGCTGATCTGCATTGTCTGGATCGGCGCGGGCGTCTCGAAGTTCGGCAAGCACTTCACGAATGTGGTGCCGCCGATGGTGTCCAACAGCCCGTGTGTTCCGTTCAAGTGGCTGAAGCGCGCGCATTACCGGAATTTCCCGGACGACATCCGTCCGTCGAAGCTCGCGACGTTCATGGCGCACGTCGGCGGGACGACGGTGGAAATCATCACCCCGCTGGTGCTGCTGTTCTCCACCAATCACTGGGTCACGCTCGCCGGGGTCGCGCTGATGGTGGTGTTCCACCTGTTCATCACGTCCACGTTCCCGCTGGCGGTGCCGCTGGAGTGGAACATTTTGTTCGGCTACCTCGCGATCTTCCTGTTCCTCGGCTTCCCGGCGAGCGCGGGGTACGGCGTCGGCGACCTGACGCCGGGCTGGCTCGCCGTCGTGATCGCGGCCGCGCTGCTGTTCTTCCCGATCCTGGGCAATCTGCGGCCGGATCTGGTCTCGTTCCTGCCGTCGATGCGGCAGTACGCGGGCAACTGGGCGTCAGCGCTGTGGGCGTTCGCGCCGGGTGCGGAGGCGAAGCTGAACACGCTGCCGCACCGGCCGACGAAGAACCAGGTCGACCAGTTGCAGGCGATGGGCTATCCGGCGGAAATCGCGGAGATCACCATGCAGCAGACCATCGCGTGGCGGTCGATGCACAGCCAGGGCCGCGGGCTGTTCTCGGTGCTCGCGAAGAACCTGCCGGACCTCGAAACGCGGACGGTGCGCGAGGCGGAATTCGGCTGCAACTCGATCCTCGGGTTCAACTTCGGCGACGGGCACCTGCACAACCTCGACTTCGTCAACGCGGTGCAGAAACGGGTCGGGTTCGCGCCTGGCGAGTGGATCGTGGTCTGGGTCGAATCGCAGGCCATCCACTCGAAGGTGCAGCATTACCAGGTGATTGACGCGGCGCTGGGCGTGATCGAGCGCGGCCACTGGACGGTGGCCGACGCGATTGGCGAACAGCCGTGGCTGCCGAACGGCCCGATTCCGCTCACCGTCACCTGGACCGCGAGCCCGGCGACGACGAGCAGCGTGCTGGCATGACTGCCGCGGTGGTGGTCGGCAGCGGGCCCAACGGGCTCGCCGCGGCGGCCGTGCTGGCTCGCGCCGGGGTCGACGTGACGGTGCTGGAGGCCGCCGACGAGATCGGCGGCGGCACCCGCACCTACGAGGCGATCGTCCCCGGCCTGCGGCACGACCACTGCTCCGCGACGCATCCGATGGCGGTCGGCTCCCCGGTGCTGACCGACCTTGGACTCGACCGGTACGGCCTGCGCTGGCGGCTGCCGGAGATCGACTGCGTGCATCCGCTCGACGACGGTACCGCCGGGGTCCTGCGCCGCTCGGTCTCCGGCACCGCCGCCGGACTCGGTCCGGACGAATGTCGCTGGTCAGCGCTGTTTTCTTCGCCCGCGCAGAACTACGACGCACTGAGCGAGGACATTCTCGGGCCGCTGCTGCGAGTGCCGAAACATCCGTTGCTGCTGGGCCGGTTCGGGCTGCCGACGGTCGTGCCGGCGACCGTGCTGGCCCGCTGCTTCCGCACCGAACAGGCCCGCGCGCTATGGCTCGGGGTGGCGGCGCACGCGTTCCGTCCGCTGGATCGGCCGCTGTCGTCGGCGATCGGGCTCGGCATCCTCACCGCTGGTCATCGGCACGGCTGGGCGGTCGCCGAGGGCGGGTCGCGGGCGATCGGCGACGCCTTGGCCGCGCTGATCGCCGACTTCGGCGGGAAGATCGAGACCGGGGTGCGGGTGGAGTCGGTTTCGCAGCTGCCGCGGGCGGACGTGGTGGTGTGGGACGTCGGACCGAGCGCTCTCGCGCAGGTGCTCGGTGACCGGTTGCCGCCGCGGATCCGGCGAGAGTACGAGAGATTCCGTTACGGTCCCGGCGCGTTCAAAGTGGACTTCGCGGTGCAGGACGGGATTCCGTGGCGGTCGCCGGAAGCGCGTGCGGCCGGGACGGTCCACTTGGGAGGCTCGGCGGCGGAGGTCGCCGCCGGCGAACGTGAAGTACACAATGGACAGATGCCGGAGCGGCCGTTTGTGCTGCTGGGACAGCAGTATCTGGCTGACCCGTCGCGTTCGGTCGGTGATGTGCATCCGGTGTGGGCGTACGCGCATGTGCCGCACGGATACACCGGTGACGCCACCGAGGCGATCACCGCGCAGATCGAGCGGTTCGCGCCGGGCTTCCGGGAGCGGGTCATTGGTTCGGTGACCACGTCTTCGGCGGAATTCGCTGCGGGAAACCCGAATTTCGTCGGCGGAAACATCCTCACCGGCGCGAAAGACCTGCGGCAGCTGGTCTTCGGCCCGCGGACGACGTTGCAGCCGTATGACGCGGGTGTTCCCGGGCATTTCGTGTGTTCCGCGGCCACGCCGCCGGGACCGGGCGCGCACGGGATGTGCGGCAGTCACGCGGCGACGCGGGCGTTGCGGTACCTGCGGCGGTGACGGGTCAGCGGAGAAGGACGCCCGGGTTCAGGATTCCGGCTGGGTCAAGGGCGGCTTTCGCCGCGGACAGGGCGGCGGCGAACGGGTCCGGGCGCTGCCGGTCATACCACGGACGGTGGTCGCGGCCGACCGAGTGATGGTGGGTGATCGTGCCGCCGTGGGTCAGGATCGCTTCGGACACCGCGGTTTTCAGCTCGTCCCACTGCGCGACGGTGCTGCCCCAGCGGCCGGTCGCGTAGATGCCGTAGTACGGCGCGGGGCCGTCCGGGTACACGTGGGTGAACCGGCAGGTCACCACGCCCGCGCCGCAGATCTCGGCGATCGCCGCGTTCGCGGCTGTCGTGACCGCCTCGTGCAGGGACTCGAACGCGTCCCAGGTGCAGGCGGTCTCGAAGGTCTCCACCACCATCGATCGGCGGGCGAGGGCGTCGCGCTGGTACGGCATCCGCAGGAACGCCGATCGCCACGTCGAACCGGACTCGCCGCGGCGGGCGGTGACGGTGCCGCCGTGGTCCGCAGTCAGTTCGAGCGCGCGGTCCAGCCAGACGTCCACCGGATGGTCGGCGGACTCGAACGCGAGCAGCAGCAAACCGTCTGCCTGGACGCCGGTGTTGAGGAACGCTTCGGCGGCGTCGAGGAGCCGGCAGTTCGCCGGGTACAGGCCGGACTGGGCGATCGCCCGGGTCGCTCGGACCGCGTCGGAGTACCGGGCGAAGCTGACTGACGCTTTCGCTTGCCACTGTGGGCGTTCTTGCAGGCGCATCCAGGCTTCGGTGATCACGCCGAGCGTGCCTTCCGAGCCGAGGAACATCCGATCCGGCGACGGTCCGGCCCCCGAACCGGGCAGCCGCCGCGACTCGCTGACACCGGCGGGGGTCACGACGCGCAGGGATTCGGCGAGGTCGTCGATGTGCGTGGCCAGCGTGGCGAAGTGGCCGCCGGCGCGGGTCGCCAGCCAGCCGCCGAGCGTGGAGTGCGTGAACGACTGGGGGTAGTGCCGCAGGGTCAGCCCGTGCGGGCGGAGCTGGTCCTCCAGCGCCGGTCCGTACGCCCCGGCCTGGATGCGCGCGGCGCGGCTCGTCCGGTCGATCTCCACGACCTGGTCGAGGCGGCCGAGATCCAGTGACACCGCGGGTGCCGGGAACCGCGGTTCGATCCCGCCGACGACGGAACTGCCGCCGCCGTACGGGATTACCGGCGTGCCGTCGGTGGAGCACCAGTCCAGGAGGTCGAGCACGTCCTGCTCGGACTCCGGTCGCGCGACGACGTCCGGCACTGCTTCGACCCGTCCTTCCAGGTTCCGCACGACGTCGCGGAACGCCTTGCCGCGCGCGTGCGACAGCCGGTCGGCCTGGTCGGTCGAGCACAGCCGGGCCAGCGCGGTGGGCGGGCGAAGACGGGACGGCGGCACCGGCAGCTCGTCCGGCGCCGGCGGGGTGTGGTCGGTGAAGTCGTGGGCGGGCAGGAAGGCGGCGGTGCGCGCGACCAGCGCCGCTGTCTCTTCGGCGGTCAGCGCTTCCTCGACGTCGCCCCAACCCCACCAGGACCGTGTCATCCGTCTGCTCCCTTCCGAATTGACCCTTGGGTAACTTACTCTAGGGTAATAGTTGTTGAGGAGGAAAGATGAGCATGCTGACCGCTGCCGCCCCGTTCGTGGTGAACAAGGTGCTCCCTCGCTTCGACCAGCGGATCGAGGAGTCCGCGAAGCCGTTCGACCGCCCCGGTCTGCTGCGGCCGCATGCGGGCTCGCGGACCTGGGCGTGGACGCACTACGGCATTTTCGTGCCGGAACTGCCGCGGCCGCACCGCTACCTCAACACCATGACGCTGATCGGCAGCACCGGCGCGGTCTGTTTCGACAACGACTACCTCGCGACCTCTGACGCCCGCCGCACCACGACCGTGCTCTCCTCCACTGCCGCGCCGGGGCACCATCACTACCAGGCTTACGATTCCCGCACCGAATGCCGCTTCGCCGAGGACGGTTCGCGACTGGAGTGGGATTCGGATCTGGCTGTCGAAGCAGCGCATCCGTCGTATCAGGTCCACGCGCGGTACGCCGGATTCTCCGCGGACTTGGCGATCACCGCGACGCCGCAGGTCTCGTGGTTCGTGCGCAATCCGGCGTACGACCACTTGAGCTTGCTCGCCAGCTTCACCGGGATGATCACTGACGACACCGGTGAGACTGAGATCGGCGGCCTTTGCACTGTTGAGTACGCGCGATCTCTTTCGCCGCAAGCACTTCGGCGTTCGCCATTGCCGCAGCGGTTCAAGTTGCCGATCGACTTCTTCACGTATCAGATCATCAATCTCGATGAGCGGACGCAACTGTTGCTCACCGATGTTCGCGCGGCCGGGGCGACGGCTTGCCGGCTCGCGCACTTGCGCACCCTTGACGGCGCCGCGGCGGTGTACCGGGAGGTGCGGGTCGAGGTAGCGCATCGGGCCGAGCCGGAGGTTGATCCGCGGGGGCGCGAGATGCGGGTTCCGGAGCGGTTCCGGTGGACGGTGCGGGATGGCGCGGAGGAGGTCGTGGCGGTGGAGGCGGTTGTGGACAGTCCGCTGCGGTACGGCCATGGGCGCGGTTATGTCGGTGCTTACACGTATTCTGGCGCGTTTCGGGGGCGGCCAGTGTCGGGGAGCGGGTATTTCGAGTGGGTGGACTGCGAAATCAGCCGCGCAGGGAGGTGAGGATGCGGGCGCAGCGCTGGGTGGTGGTTTCGGCGGGTTCTTCGGGATGCTCGAGCCACCAGGTGACCGTAGCGGCGACCGCGCCGTACCAGATGCGGGCGAACAGAGAGGCGTCGGCGGGGTCGGCGAAACCGGCTGAGGCCAAGGCTTCCTGGGTGCCTTCCGCGCCGAGTGTGGAGAGTTTGCGGCGGTAGGCGCGGGCCGCTTCGTCCACTGCGGAGCCCGGGGGCAGCGTCGGGTCCCAGAGGACGGCCCAGTCCAGGCGGCGGGGTTCCAGGGTGCGGAAGATCGCTTCCAAGGTGCCGAGGGCGCGGTCCAGGCCGGTGCCGGTTTGCGCTTCGGTGACGGCGTCGACGAGCGGGGCCGCGCCGCGGTGGAGGCAGGCCAGGTAGAGGCCGTCTTTGGACTCGAAGTAGCCGTATACCAGCGGTTTGGAAATTTCCGCCCGGCGGGCGATGGCGGCTACCGAGGCGTGGGCGTAGCCCTGGGAGCCGAACTCCTGGACGGCGGCATCGAGGATCAGCCGCTCCCGTTCAGGACGCGGCATTCCTTTGCTGCCTGCCGAATTCGCCACGGCTCAAGCATAGCTGATGGGGTTCGCGGCGCGTTTCAGTCCATTGTGGACCTTATGGCGAGATGATCGGGTAGGCTGCTCGCACGGGTCTTACGAGGCAGGGGAGCTTGCTGTGGCTAGTCATCATCTTGTGCTTGACGGCGCGGACATCGTTTACGACGTGCACAACCAGCCGCTCTCGGAGGGACGGCGGCCGTTGATGATGATCGGGCAGCCGATGGACGCCAGCGGGTTCACGACGCTGCTGTCGTTCTTTCCGGATCGGACGGTGGTCACTTACGACCCGCGGGGACTCGGCCGGAGCACCCGGTCCGACGGCGGCACGGAGAACCGGCCCGAGGTGCAGGCCGGGGATGTGCATGCGGTGATCGAGGCTCTTGGAGTGGGGCCGGTTGACTTGTTCGCCAGCAGTGGCGGGGCGGTTACCGCGTTGGCGTTGGTTGCCGGGTTTCCGGGGGATGTCGTGACCTTGGTGGCGCACGAGCCGCCGGCGATTTTCGCGTTGCCGGATGTCGAGGCGGCCAAGCGGGCCTGCGATGCGATGACTGAGGTGTATCTGGCCCGGGGATGGGGATACGGGATGGCTGCGTTCATCGCGATGACCAGTTGGACCGGGGAGTTCACTGAGGAGTACTTCGCGCAACCGGTCGCCGAGCCCGGGCAGTTCGGGATGCCTGCGGCGGATGACGGCAAACGGGATGATCCGTTGCTGTCTGAGCGGTCCCGGCCGGTTATTGATTACGTGCCGGATGTCGCTGCCTTGCGGGACGCGTCTACTCGGGTTGTGTTCGCGGTGGGGGAGGAGACTGGGGATACGTTTACCGGGCGGACCGTCCGGGCTCTTGCCGGTCGGGTCGGGTCCGGGGTGACTGTGTTTCCCAGTCATCACGGTGGTTTTCTTGGCGGGGAGCACGGGTATGCGGGGGAGCCGGAGGCGTTTGCTGTTCGGTTGCGGGAGGTGTTGGGGTGATTGCTCGTCGCCTGGCGGCGACATTGCTGTGGGGTGGTTGCGTGGGGCACCCCGTTAGCTCATTGTGCTGACGGTTCGGGGGTGCTTGTCAAGGCGGGAAAGATGCCTTGACAAGCACCCCCGAACCGCAGGGCGGCTTTGTATCGGGGTTGGGGGAGGGCTGGGTGCCTCGATGGGTGGGTGCAGCGGCTGCGGTTTGTTGCGCGGCTTGGGTGTGTGGGTGCGTGAGGGGGGCGGGGTGCGGTTAGCGCCCCAATGTGGCATTGGGTGCGTGGGATGCACCCAATGTGGCGTTCGGTGCGTCGGACGCACCCAATGCCACATTGGGGCGGATCCCGGCGGGCGGGTGTTGGGCGGCGGTCTGTGAAGGGGTCCTTGAGGGAATCCTGTTCCGTGAGGGGCCCCTTGAGGGAATCTAGGGTCGGGAAGGGGGCCTTCACGCGCGGTGGCGGGTCGGTGCGGGGAACCCTGAGGCGATCAGAGTCGATGAGGGTTCCCCGCACGGACCTCGGGGAGGCGGCGGGGGTGCGCGGATTGGCAAGACCTCTGCCTGCGGCGACAAGGGCGATCGGGTGCTCGGCAAGCACACTGGGACGCTGCGGGGCAACGGGAGCCTCGTGCGGATCGGGAGGCCTGGATGGCACAGCAGTCGACACCGGAGGCTGTCGGAGGGCAGCTTCGCGCTAACGCGCTTGGCACTGGCGGGATCGCGTTTCTCGTGCTCGCCGCGGTCGCGCCGTTGACCGGGATGGTGGTGATCGCGGGGCTCGGGATCGCGCTGGGCAATGGCGGCGGGATGCCTGCGTCGTTCCTGATCGCTGGGATTGTGTTGCTGCTGTTCGGTGTCGGGTACGCGCGGATGAGCCGGTACGTCTCCAACGCTGGTGGATTCTACGCGTATCTTACCGCGGCGTTAGGGCGTCCGGCGGGGCTGTCCGGGGCGTTTGTGGCGTTGGCTGGGTATAACTGTTTCGTGGCGGGGGCGGTGGGGACTTCCGGTGCGTTGACGGGGGGCGTGGTCAACCGGGTCTTTCATTTGGACTTGCCGTGGGAGTTTTGGGCTGCGCTGTCCGTCGTCGCGGTGTTTTTGCTGAGCCGGCGCGGGGTGGACGTTTCGGCGAAGGTGCTTGCGGTGTCGCTGATCCTCGAGGTCAGCATTCTGGTCGTGTTCGACGTCGCGGTGCTCGTGAAGTCCGGGTATTCGCTCAGTGCGTTGTCGCCTGCGGTCGTCACGTCGGGATCTATTGGGCTTGGGTTGTTGTTTGCTGCCACCTGCTTTATCGGGTTCGAGGCGACTGCGTTGTTCAGCGAGGAAGCGCGCGACCCGAACAAGTCGGTGCCGCGGGCTACCTACATCGCCGTGATCGCGATCGGGGTGTTCGCGGCGGTTACCTCGCTCGCGTTGGTGAGCGCGATCGGGGTGGAGAACGCGAAATCCGTGGCGCAGGATCATCTCGCGGCGGGCGACCTGCTCCTTGCTACCTCGCAGGACGTTCTCGGGACCGTGCTTACCGATGCCATGCAACTGTTGCTCGTGGTGAGTTTGTTCGCCGCGTTGCTGGCGTTGCACAACTCCGCTAGCCGGTACATCTACGCGCTTGCGAGGGACGGTGTGCTGCCGAAGGTGTTGGGGCGTACGGTTTCCGGTACGCCGCGTAATGCCAGTGCGGCGCAGATCGGGTTCGCGACACTGGTGGCCGCGGTCTTCGCGGTGCTCGGGCTGGATCCGGTCGCGTTTCTGACGTCGTCGATGACTGGGTTCGGGACGTTGGCGATCCTCGTGTTGCAGGCGATGGCGTCGATCGCGGTGGTGGTGTTCTTCCGGCAGCGGCGGGATCCGCATTGGTGGAGCACGTTTGTCGCGCCGGGGCTGGGCGGTGCGGGGCTGATCGGGGTGATTGTGCTGGCGGTCCTGAACTTTCCGACGATGGCGGGGTCCGACGCGGCGTGGATCGGGTTGCTGCCGTGGTTGCTGCCGATCCTGATTGTCGCGGGGCTGGCGATGGCGGAGTATCTGCGGCGGAAGCGTCCGGAGACTTATGCGGCGCTTGGGCCGGAAGTGCATTGAGTCTGAAGTGGACTCAGCTTTTCGCCTTGGTGCGGTCGTGGGCCCAGCCGGCCAGGGCCATTCCGGCCAGGGTCAGCACGACCAATGCGGCGAGCTGCCCGCCCCAGCCGCCGGGGACCCAGTCGATGATGCCCCACAATTGGCGCGCGTCGTGGTCGAAGAAACTGCGGATCGCGGCTTGTGCGGAGACGACGGTGATGACCATTCCGACGATCTGCACTGCTGAGTAGCCGCCCTTGCTCATGTGTTCTCCCTGAGTTCGTGGTGCCCTCAGTGTGTCGGCCGCGGCTGCGGTGCGCATCGGACCTGCGGAGTCAACCTGGGCCGACCAAAGTCGAGGGTTACTACTTTGGTCTAGGGCGCGGAGTGTGCCGTGGGTGGCTGCACAGCGACGGCCGATCGGCGAAGATGGGCTGGTGATCGTTTCGCAGGTCAAGCTCAAGCCGTGGCAGCACGGGTGGCGGCTGGTCGTGGCCGCGCTGCTCGGAGCGGTTGCCTGGCTGGCGGTCGCTTCCTCGCTGCCGCCGGGATACGAGGACCTGCGGACCGAGTGGCTGCTCTTCGGGGATCCGGTCATCGGGCTCGGCTGTCTGGTCGCGTCGATGTGGCGGCGGAAGTATCCGCTCTCGGTCGCGACGGGAGTGGTGATCGTCTCGGCGGTGTCGGCGTCCGCCGGGGGAGCCGCGCTGCTCGTGCTCGGGTCGCTCGCTACCCGGCGCCGGCCGCTCGAGACCACCTTTATGGCGTTGGCGTGCGTCGGTACCGCGGCGGTCACCGAAGGGCTCTACCCGCGCGGTTCCGATCCGGATCCGTGGTGGCTGTCCCTTTCGTTCATCGTGTTGATCACCGGCATCGTCGTGGCGATCGGGGCGGCGATCGGGGCGCGGCGCGAGGAGTTGCAGTCGCTGCGGGAACGTGCGGAGAGCGCGGAACGCGAGCAGGTCGCGCGGGCGGCTGAGGCGCGGATCGTCGAGCGGCACCGGATCGCACGCGAGATGCACGACGTCCTCGCGCATCGGGTTTCGCTGGTCGCGATGCAGGCTGGGGTGCTGGGGCATCGCACCGATCTGCCGCCTGCGCAGGCGTCAATGCTGGCCAGGGGGATCGCTGACGGCGCACATCAGGCGCTGGAGGAGCTGCGGGAGGTGCTCGGGGTCCTGCGGGCCAGTCCGGGCGGGCTTGAGCCGCCGCAGCCGTCGCTGGCGAATCTGCCCGCGTTGGTCGCGGACGCGCGGGCGCTCGGGGTGAACGTCGCCTATACCCCGGAGTCGGTCGGGACGCCGCCGGATCTGCTTGCGCGCACGGTGTACCGGATCGTCCAAGAAGGACTGACCAATGCCGGAAAACACGCGCCTGGAGCCGAAGTGTGTGTCACCGTTGCGGGAGGAGAGGGCGAGGGGCTGCGCGTGACGGTGCGGGATTCCGGCGCGACGAAAAGCGTGACGCCGCCGCCGTCGGCCGGGTTCGGGTTGCTGGGGCTTTCCGAGCGGGTCGAGCTCGCCGGCGGTGAACTTGACCATCACGCGGACCCGGACGGCGGGTTCGTGCTGACCGCGTGGCTGCCGTGGCCTGCCCGCGGCGAAGGGAGCGAGTGAGTGGACCGGGTGCGGGTCGTGATTGTCGACGACGATCAGCTGGTGCGGATGTCGTTGCGGCTGATGCTCGACGGTGAAGCCGACCTGGAGGTCGCGGGCGAGGCCGCGGACGGCGACGCCGCGATCGCCGAGGTCCGCCGGCTCCGGCCGGACGTGGTGCTGATGGACGTGCGGATGCCCGGCCGCGACGGGCTGAGCGCGACCGAAGCGATCCTCAGCTGGCCGGACCCGCCGCGGATCCTGGTGCTGACCACGTTCGATTCCGACGAGATGGTGCTCGGCGCGCTGCGGGCCGGCGCGCTCGGGTTCGTGCTCAAGGACACTCCGCCGCCGGACATCCTGGCCGCGGTGCGCGCGGTCGCCGACGGGAACCCCGCGCTGTCCCCGGCCGCCACCAGCCGGTTGATCACCGCGGCGATGGGGCCGCAGTCGTCGGAGACCCGGCGCGCCGCGCGGGAAGCGGCTCAGGCGCGGCTGGCCGCGTTGACCGAACGCGAACGGGACACCGCGCGGGCGATCGCGGAAGGGCTGTCGAACGCCGAGGTGGGCGCGCGGCTGCACATCAGCGTGGCGACCGTGAAGGCGCACACGAGCAGCCTGTTCGCGAAGCTCGGCGTGGTGAACCGGGTGCAGATCGCGCTCGTAGTGCGCGACAGCGAGGAATAGCCAGAATTAGCGACGGAATGCGAATGCCTTCACTATGGCTGGAATATTCCTGCGGTAATTTACACCGGGTTCGAGCACATCCGCGAGGAGCTCGGTTCCGTTTCCGGGCAAGCGGTTTACGGTGTGCTTCCGGACGTCGAACGCGTCGATCTCCCGCCCGCGGAGGAAAGAGGAGCGATGACCTTCGCTGACAACACCGACTCGTTGACTGCCGCGGCAGGCGCTCTGACCGGTCGCTGTGCGGTAGGTCAGGCCGTCGCCTGCTCGTGTTCTGGGCAGTCGGTGCGCAATTCGGTCAGTGCCAAGGGTTTCCGCATCAGGTGGCAGTGGTGCGGGGCTTCCGGGTCGGGGTGCTCGTTCGGTCCGAAGAACCGGCACGTCGTGCACACCCGGGCGACGCTGATCGCACCGCTGCGCTGCAGGTCCGCGATCACCCGCAACAGCGTGTGCAGCGTCGTGGCCCGGTCCTGCTCCGGCAGCGCGGCCAGCGAGCCCACCAGCTGTTCGTCCCATGCCGACAACTCGGCGGAGACCTGGAAGCCGCGGGCGGTGAGGGTGAGCAGGCGGCGGCGTCCGTCCGAACCCGGTGAGCGGGTGAGGAGTCCTTTGCGTTCCAATGCGCTGACCGCGTCGGACATCGTCGGCGTGGTCACGTCGAACTCCGCGGCAAGTGCGTTCACTTCGCGACGCGGAGCGGGATGGCGTGCCAGAGACAGCACCGCTTGTTGCTGCAGCGGCGAAAGGCCCTGAGTGCGGGCGCTGCGCTGGGAAAGCGCGCGCAGGCCGTTCCCGAGCCGCTCGATGGCGTCGGCCAGCCGCCGGTCGAGGCCGGGTTCGTGCTCGGGCATGCGCGCCGCCTCGCGGTTAGGACTCCTTGTCACCATGATAAGCGACGGCACGGAAGAAGGCCGGGACCAGACGGTCCCGGCCTCCTCCCTCGCCAGGTGGCTCAGACGAGTTTTTGCGCTTCGAGCAGGGTGTCTCGCAGGATCTGTTCGATTTCGTCGAACTCCGCCTGTCCCGCGATGAGCGGCGGGGCGAACTGGACGACGACGTCGCCCCGGTCGTCCGGACGGCAGTAGAGGCCGCGGTCGAACAGCGCGCCGGGCAGGAAGCCGCGGACGAGGCGTTCCCGCTCGTCGGCGTTGAACGTCTCGCGGGTCGCCTTGTCCTTGACCAGTTCGACCGCCCAGAAGTACCCGTCGCCGCGGACGTCGCCGACGATCGGCAGGTCCAGCAGCTTGTCGAGCGTCGAGCGGAACGCGTCCTGGTTGTCCAGCACGCGCTGGTTGAGACCCTCGCGTTCCATCAGGTCGAGGTTCGCGAGCGCGACCGCGGCCGACACCGGGTGCCCGCCGAAGGTGTACCCGTGCGGGAAACCGACCTTGGGACCGAGGAACGGCTCCATCACCCGGTCGGACGCGATCATCGCGGCGATCGGGCTGTAGCCGGAGCTGAGGCCCTTGGCGCAGGTCAGCAGGTCCGGCTGGAGGCCGAACTTCTCGCTGGCGAACGTCGTGCCGTGCCTGCCGAACGCGCAGATCACCTCGTCGGCGACCAGCAGCACGTCGTGCCGGTCGCAGATTTCCCGCACCCGGGCGAAGTACCCGGGGGGCGGCGTGAGGCAGCCGCCGGAGTTCTGCACCGGTTCGAGCACGACCGCGGCGACCGTGTCCGCGCCCTCGAACAGGATCGCTTCCTCGATCCGGTCCGCGGCCCAGCGGCCGAACGCTTCGAGGTCGTCGGCGAACTCCGGATGCCGGTACAGGTTCGTGTTCGGCACGCGGAAACCGCCAGGGGCGAGCGGTTCGAAGTCCTTCTTCATCGCGGGCAGCCCGGTGATCGCGAGCGCGCCGTGCGGGGTGCCGTGGTAGGCGACCGCGCGGCTGATCACCTTGTGCTTGCCGGGTTTTCCGGTCAGCTTGAAGTACTGCTTCGCGACCTTCCACGCGGACTCGACCGCTTCGCCGCCGCCGGTGGTGAAGAAGACGCGGTTGAGGTCGCCCGGTGCGAGGTGCGCGAGCCGTTCGGCCAGTTCCGCCGCGGGTTTCGTGGCATAACCCCAAATCGGGAAGTACGCCAGCTCGTTCGCCTGCCGCGCGGCGACCTCGACGAGTTCGCGGCGGCCGTGCCCGGCCTGGACGACGAAAAGCCCGGCGAGCCCGTCGAGGATCTTGCGGCCGCGGTCGTCCCACACGTGCACGCCCTCGCCGCGGGTGATCACCGGGACCGGCGAGTCCGGGTAATTTCCCATGCGGGAGAAGTGCATCCAGAGATGCCGGGCCGCTGCTGACTGAGTGTCCATCGCTGATCCCCTCTCAGACGTTCCGCGGGAAGCCGAGGTCGAGCCCGCCCTGCTCCGGGCCCGGCCAGCGGGTGGTGACGACCTTGGCGCGGGTGAAGAAGTGCACGCCCTCGCCGCCGTGCGCGTGGGTGTCGCCGAACAGCGAGTTCTTGCGGCCGCCGAACGAGTGGTAGGCCACCGGGACCGGCACCGGCACGTTCACGCCGACCATGCCCGCCTCGACGTCGGCGGAGAACCGGCGGGCCGCGCCGCCGTCGTTGGTGAAGATCGCCGCGCCGTTGCCGTACGGACCGGCGTTGATCAGTTCGATCGCTTCGGCGAACGTCTCCACTCGCACCACCGAAAGGACCGGGCCGAAGATCTCGTCGGTGTAGATGGGCATGTCCGGGCGGACGTGGTCGAACACCGTCGGGCCGACGAAGAACCCGTTGCCGTCCGCGTCGAATTCGCCTTCGCGGCCGTCCAGCACCAGCGTCGCGCCTGCTTCGGCACCGGCGGCGATGTAGCCGGACACTCGGTCCTTCGCCGCTTCGGTGACCAGCGGGCCCATGTCGCAGCCGCGGGTGCCGTCGCCGGTGACCAGCGTTTTCGCGCGGTCGGCGATCCGCGGCACCAGCGCGTCGGCGACGTCGCCCACCGCGACCACGACCGACACCGCCATGCAGCGTTCGCCCGCGGACCCGAAACCGGCGCTCACCGCCTGGTCGGCGACCAGGTCGAGGTCGGCGTCGGGCAGCACGACCATGTGGTTCTTCGCCCCGCCGAGGGCCTGGACGCGCTTGCCGTTCGCGGTGCCGGTCTCGTAGACGTACTGTGCGATCGGCGTCGATCCGACGAACGAAACCGCCTCGATGTCCGGGCTGTGCAGCAACGCGTCGACGGCGGTTTTGTTGCCGTGCAACACGTTGAACACGCCTTCGGGCAGACCGGCTTCGCGCCACAGTTCGGCGAGCCAGTTCGCGGCGGTCGGCACCTTCTCCGACGGCTTCAGCACCACGGTGTTCCCGGCCGCGATCGCGATGGGGAAGAACCACATCGGGACCATGGCGGGGAAGTTGAACGGCGAGATGATCGCGACCGGGCCGAGCGGTTCGCGCAGCGACGTGACGTCGATGTCGGTCGACGCGTTGGCCGTCGCCGCGCCCTTGAGCAGTTGCGGGATGCCGCAGGCGAACTCGACGACCTCCAGGCCGCGCGCGACTTCGCCCGCCGCGTCGGAGAGCACCTTGCCGTGCTCGGCGGTGATGATTTCGGCCAGTTCGGAGGCGCGCGCGTCGAGCAGTTCGCGGAACCGGAACAGCACCCGGCTGCGCTTGGCCAGCGAGGTCTTGCGCCAGGCGGGGAACGCGGCTTTCGCGGCGGCGATCGCGGCCTCGGCGTCCGCGGCCGAGCCGAGCGGCACGCGCGCGGTGACCTTCCCGGTCGCCGGGTTCGTGACGTCCCCGTAGCCGTCCGGCGAGCCTGCTGCCTCGCCGCCGGCGATCCACTGGGACAGCGTCGGCACGGAATCGCTCATCGAGCCACCTTTCTTCCTGGTATTCGCCCTCTGAGGGTGCCTCCCGGACGGGTCGCGGGTAACCGACGAACCGTCGGTTTGCCAGGGTCTGGCTTTACATATCGTCGGGTTATCCTGACGGCGTGCACCTGACCCTGCGAGACGTGCTCGAGCTGCCCGTGATGGCCGCCGGGGCGCCGGTCGTGCGCTCGGCGGCGGACGCGGTCGACGTGCCGGTGCGATCGGTGCACGTGAGCGAGCTGAGCGACGTCGCCGGGACGCTGACCAGCGACGTTCTGGTGCTCTCCATCGGGAGGGCGTTCACCGAGCCGGGCTTCGACGCGGTCGCGTACGTGCGGTCGCTGCGGGACGCCGGTGCGATCGGGCTGGTCGTGGAGCCGGGGCAGCATCTGAAGTCGTTGCCCGACGCGCTGGTGCAGGCCGCGCGCGCCGCGCGGTTTCCGCTGGTGGAGCTGCGCAGCACGGTCCGCTTCATCGAGGTGACCGAGATCGTGCACGCCCGGATCGTCAACGCGCATTACGAGCGGTTGCGGCTGGCCGAGCGTGCGCACGAAGCGTTCAGCACGGTCGGCTCGGCTTCGCAGGCGCCGGACGCGGTCCTCGCGCACGCGGCGGACTTGATCGGGCTGCCGGTCGTGCTGGAAGACCGGACGCATCGGGCGCTCGCGTTCGCCGGCGTCGGTTCGGCGGAATCGCTGCTGCGCGATTGGCCGGCCCGGTCCCGGCGGGTGCCGTTTTCCGCGGCGACCGAGGTCGGCGGCCCGGAGGGCTGGATGTGCACGCCGGTGGGGCCGCCGCGCGAACGCTGGGGCCGGCTGGTCGTGCCCGCGCGGTCGGCGGAGCAACCGGCGGCGTGGATGGTGCTCGAACGCGCGGCCGAGGCGTTGACCGTGGGGAAGCTGCTGGAGCGTTCGCCGCTGTCGGTGGAAATCGAGGCGCAGGGCGATTTGCTGCGGGATCTGCTGCACGGCGCGGACGAGGGTTCGGTCCGCGCGCGGGCGCGGGCGTTGGGGCTGGCCGCGGCGGCGTACTACGCGGTGCTGGTGTGCCGTCCGGTCAAGGCTGGGCAGGAGCGGGCGCTGCTGGACGCGGTGCTGACCAGTGACGGGATCGGCGGTGTGCTGGCGGAGGGCCGGGTGGCGGCGGTGTTCCCGTGTTCCTCCGCGGCCGCCGAAAAAGCGTTGCTGGAGCGCGTGGTCGCCGGGGTCCCGGCTGGACTGGCGGCGGCGTTCGGGGCGGCCGGGCCGGTGCGCCGGCTTGGCGAGCTACCGGCGGCGTTGCAAGAGGCGGTGCATGTCGCGGACGTCGAATCGCCTGGTGCGCCTGGACTTCGGCGGGCTGGCGACCTGGGGGTGCGCGGATTGTTGTGGTGGTTGCGGGAGCATCCGCGGCTGCACGAGTTCACCGAGGCGCAGCTGCGGCCGTTGCTGACGCTGCCGGAACCGCGGGCCAGCCGGGCGTTCGCGACGTTGCGGGCGTTTGTCGAGTCGGGGTACTCGATGACGGAGTTCGCCAAGGCGTTGAACCTGAGTCGTCCGGCGGCGTATTCGCGGTTGGCGACGATCGAGCGGTTGCTCGGCGTGGACTTGTCCGATCCGGACACTCGGCTTTCGTTGCACCTGGCGGTTTTGGCGCACGGGCACCGGGATTCAGCTTCCGGCGCCCCAGCGCAGTGACAGCCGGTCGGCGGCGCGCTCGGTGCTGATGTGCATCATGCTGCCGAGAATGGTCGCGCGGTCGATGACGACGATCGTGCCGTCCGGGGTGCTCGTGGTGCGCTCGCTGACCAGGACCGGGGTGCTGACCGGTTCGTCGAGCAGCCGGGCGAGCTTGTCGTCGAGGGCGTCCGGGCGGATGGTTTCCGCGGCCCGATCCACCATGATGTCCAGTTCGGACAGTGCGGTGTAGAGCGAGGTGGTGGTGAAATCGGTGTCCCGCAAGCGTTCTCCGTGCGGCGGAGCGATCCACGAAACCTGGTGGATCGCCCGGCGGCCGCCGAACTCGCGCACTCGTTCCAGCCGCAGACCGGAATCCGCGGCCCGTGCTTGCAGCCGGGCGGCGATGCGTGCGGGCAGCCGTCGTACCGACTGGCTGACGACCTCGGTGCGCACGACGTAACCCTGATCGCGCAAGTCCTCGGTGAAGCTGCGCAAGGAGCCCAGCTGGTACGAGGCCGGTGTCGGCGCCACGAAGGTGCCGCGGCCGGGTTGTTGCACGATCAGGGCTTCGTCGCTGAGTTCGCGCAGCGCCTGCCGGAGCGTCATGAGCGTGACGCCGTAGGACGCGCTGAGCTCCCGCTGCGGCGGCAGGGCCTCGCCGGGCGCGTACTCCCCGGCACGGATCTTCGCGGCGAGATCCGCGGCGATCGCTCGGTATCGGGCCATGCGCGTCCGTTCTGGTCCGGTTCTGCGGGGACCAGCGGATTCTAGTCCAGCGCGGCTCGCAGGGTCGCGACGTACTCGCCGACCTCCGCCGGACCGGCGCCGTCGAGCACCCGCCGCATGATCGCCGCGCCCACGATCACGCCGTCGGCCACCTTGGCGGCCTCGGCGGCATGCGCTGGTCGCGAGATGCCGAAGCCGACCAGGATCGGCTGGTCGGTGGCGTCCTTCAGCCGGGTGGCCAGGTCGATCGCGGAGGCGGGCAGGTGATCGCGTTCGCCGGTGGTGCTCATCGACGAGACGGCGTAGACGAAACCTCGGCTCCGCGCGGCGATCTCGTGTGCGCGGTCGGTTGGCGTCGCGGGGGAGACCAGCAACGCCAGTTCGATTCCCTCCTCGATCGCGGGCACTTCCTCCAACGGCAGGTCCGGCACGATCAGGCCGGCTACTCCGGCTTCTTTCAGTTCGGTGCAGAAACCCTTGCGGACGGCCAAGTTGGCGTAGGTGCTCACGATGATCGGAACGTCCACTGTGGTCTCTGACAGTGCACTGAGGACACTTCGCGGAGTCGTTCCGTCAGCGAGAGCGACGTTGGACGCCTCCTGGATGGTCGGGCCGTCGAGCGTCGGGTCGGAGAACGGGATGCCGACTTCGATCGCGTCCGCACCGGCCTCGACCATCGCCGGAAGATAGTCAGTCCACTGTGGAGTGACGCCGCCGGTGAGGTACGGCATCAGGATTTTGCGGTCGGTTTTCATGCGCGGGACTCCTCGGAGCGGGCGATGAGCGTGGTGATGTCCTTGTCGCCGCGGCCGGACAGGGTGAGCAGAACAGTCGAGCCAGCAGGGAGATCCGGTGTGCCGGCGGCTTCGGCCACCCAGGCGAGCGCGTGCGCGGATTCGAGCGCCGGGATGATCCCCTCGGTACGAGCCAATTGCGCGGCCGCGGCGACCGCTGCTTCGTCGTCGACCGCGACATATCGAGCCCGCCCGAGGTCGCGCAGGTGCGCGTGTTCCGGCCCGACGCCGGGGTAATCCAGTCCGGCGGCGATCGAATGGGCTTCGCGGATCTGCCCGTGCTCGTCCTGGAGGAACAGCGACCGCGAACCGTGCAGCACCCCGGCCTGGCCGAACGTCGCGCCCGATCCGCCGATCGCTTCCACGCCGACCAGCCGCGCGCTGGTGCCGGCGAATCCGGCGAACGTGCCCGCCGCGTTGGATCCGCCGCCGACGCACGCGACGACGTAATCCGGCACGGTCATGTGCTGCTCGCGGGCCTCGTCGCCGATCACGCGCTGGAATTCCCGCACCATCCACGGATACGGATGCGGTCCGACGACCGAGCCGAGGCAGTAGTGCGCCTCCTCGGTCGAGCTGACCCAGTGCCGCATCGCCTCGCTGGTCGCGTCCTTGAGCGTGCGGCTGCCGGTGCGCACCGGGACGACCTCCGCGCCGAGGTAGCGCATGCGGAACACGTTGTGCGACTGGCGTTCGACGTCCTGCTCGCCCATGAAGACCGTGACCGGCAGGTCGAGCAGTGCGCCCGCGGTGGCCGTCGCGACGCCGTGCATCCCGGCTCCGGTCTCGGCGATCAGCCGCCGCTTGCCCATCCGTTTCGCGAGCAGCGCCTGACCGACCGCGTTGTTGATCTTGTGCGATCCGGTGTGCGTGAGGTCTTCCCGCTTGAGCGCGACGGTTACGCCGAGTTCCGCGGACAGCCGCTCGGCGGGCGTCACCGGCGTTGGCCTGCCGACGTGCCGGGCGAGCATCGTCTGGAGCTGGTCGCGGAAGCCGGGGTCGGCCCAGGCCTTCTCGAACGCGTCGGCGACTTCGAGGCAGGCGGGCACCAGCGATTCCGGCACCCAGCGCCCGCCGTACTCCCCGAAGCGTCCTTTCCGGGTCGGGGTGCGCATGGGGCATCTCCTTAGAGTTCTATAACTGTCCCCGCTGTTATAGAACTCTTGGCGGCGGAGTGCAAGCCCGTCAGCGGTGCCGCAACACCTCGACGCCGTCGCCGTCCAGGTCGTCGAGGAACCGGGACCGGCCGGTCATGGCCATGATCAGCGCGAGCGTCGGGCCGGACACGAGGGGTCCCGAGCCGCCGGAAAAGTCGCTGTCGGTCGCTGCGAGGCGGAGGCCGCGGACGCGTCCTCTGGCGAGCACGACGAGGTCGGAGCCGAGGTAGTAGCGGGCTACCGCGGTAAGCGTTTCGAGCGGATACTCGTGGCGGATGCCGAGCGGACGGCGGATGTCCTCGCCGTGCACGACCGTCTCGCCGAGCATCGCCACCACCGGCAGCGGCGGTTTCGTCGTGCTGGTGACGACCCGGCGGAAGCGGGCCAACGTGTCGGCCGGGCTGTCGCCGAGGTGCTCGGCCAACCGCATCGCGACCTGCCGATCGAAGTCGAATCGGCAGCGGAGCACGCCTGCCGTCCAGCGCAGCGGCGTGAGCGAAGCGCCCGCGGTGAGGTGGGCCAGCACTTCCCGGACAGAGAACCCTTCGCACAGCGAGGGCGTGTTCCATGCGGCGTCGGACAGGTCGTCGGCCAGCGCGGCGCGTTCGGCGTGGATCTGCGGCCAGGTGGCGGTCATTCCAGGTCTCCTCGGTAGTCGTTGCCAGGTGAGACCGGCCGGATGCGGCAGAATCGTCGGTCGTGGGGGAATTTTCTTCAGCGGCTGCGTTCACCCGTGCGGTGGCGCCGTTGCGAGTGGAATTGCGTGCGCACTGTTACCGGATGCTCGGCTCGATGCACGACGCCGACGACGCCGTGCAAGAGGCGTTGCTGCGAGCGTGGCGCGGGCTGCCTGGGTTCGAGGGCCGCAGCACGCTGCGCACCTGGCTGTACACGGTCGCCACGCGGACCTGCCTGGACCTCATCGAGCAGCGCGGCCGCCGCGCACTGCCGGTCGACCTGGGTCCGGCGAGCGAGCAGGTCGTCCTCGGCTCAGCTCCGCGTACCGACGTGGCCTGGCTGGGTCCGTGCCCTGATTTCCCCGAGGCCAGTTGCGAACAACGCGAGGCGGTTGAGCTGGCTTTCGTCGCCGCGTGCCGCCATCTGCCGGGCAACCAGCGGGCGGCGCTGCTGCTGTTCGACGTCCTCGGCTTCTCCGCCGCCGAGATCGCCACGATGATGGAAACGTCGGTGACCTCGGTGAACTCCGCGCTGGCTCGCGCTCGTCGGACCATCTCGGCGCACGTTCCCGCCCGAACGCAGCAGCAGATCCTCGGCGACTCGCGTCTCCACGAGCTGGCGGCCGGTTTCGCGACCGCCCTTGCCGAAGGCGACGTCGACGGCCTCGTAAGCCTGCTGACCGAGGACGTCACCTGGTCGATGCCGCCGCTGCCGCACTGGTACCGCGGCCGCGCCGCCGTGACGGAGTTCGCCGTCCAGGTCCCGATGACGCGCTGTCCGAGCTGGCGCTTCCGGCTGATCAGCGCGAACGCCCAGCCCGCGGTGGCGTTTTACCTCGGCGGTTCGGGGACTGTCCCGCACGAGGCGTGGTCCATCACCGTGCTGACCCTGCGGGAGGGCCTGATCTGCGACCTCACGTCCTTCCTCGGCGCAGAACATTTCCCCGCATTCGGACTGCCCGCCACGGTCATGCCTTAGGCGCGGCCCGCACGTGCGCGCGCTGCCCCTGCCGTCCGATCAAGCACAGGTACTCCACTGGTTCCGCCGACGCCGCGCCGAACCAATGCGGCACCCGGGTGTCGAATTCCGCTGCCTCGCCCGGAGAAAGCGTCATATCGTGCTCGCCGAGCACCAGCCTTAATTGTCCATTGAGGACATACGCCCACTCGTAGCCCGCATGGGTCTTGGGATCGGGTTCCTGCTTCTTCCGTTGCCCGGGCAGGATGAACTTGTACGCCTGGATCCCGCCCGGACGGCGGGTCAACGGCAGGATCGTCACTCCGTCGGCGCAGCTGATCGGGCGGAGGTGGATACGCGGGTCGCCGGTTTGCGGGGCGTCGACCAGTTCGTCGAGGGTCACGCCGTGTGCGCGGGCCAGTGGCAGCAGCTGTTCCAGGGTGGGCCGCCGGTTGCCGGATTCCAGCCGCGACAGCGTGCTGGCCGCGATGCCGGTCTGCGCGGCCAGTTCGGCCAGCGTGACCTCCCGCTTCCGGCGCAGCTCGCGCAACCGGGGGCCGACTGCGTCCAGGGCTCGGTCGTCGTCCATTTCCCGAGTTTGACAGATTGGCAAGTTTGCTTGCCAGTCGTGCCGGAGGGTTTGCAAGCTGGGAGCAGGAGCCAGGAAAGGAATCGTTGTGCCGCATGCATTCGATCAGTCCTATTGGGACGAGCACTGGGCCGGTGCCGCCGGGCACGCGCAGCTCGAACCGCATCCGCAGCTGGTCGAGGAGGCGGGGAAACTCCCGCCCGGACGCGCGCTGGACGCCGGCTGCGGGGAGGGTACGGAGGCGCTCTGGCTCGCTGAGCACGGATGGCGGGTGACGGCGGTCGACCTGTCCGAGGAGGTGCTGCGGCATGCGCGCGAACGGTCGAGCGCGGTCGAGTGGGTGTGCGCTGACCTGCTGAGCTGGGCCCCGGACGGGCAGTTCGACCTGGTCGCCACGCACTACGTGCACGCCGCGGGTCCGCTGTTCGAACGGCTCGCGGAGTGGGTCGCGCCGGGCGGGACGTTGCTGGTGGTCGGACATCACCACGGTGAGCTGCATCCGCCGGAGTCGACGATCACCGTCCACGACGTCGGACTCGCTCCGGAGCAGTGGGAGATCACGGTCGCCGAGAACCGGACGCGGAAGGTGCCTGGCGGGGAATTGCACGACACGATTCTCTGTGCCCGCAAGGTTTCTTCGCCCAACGCGTAATCAGTGGCGGCCGGGAGCGATTCGGTAGTGCACTGGAGCGGTGGCGGCCTATGACGAGATCGCGGACTGGTACGAAGAGGAGTTTCTCCGCGCCCAGCCGGTGAGCCCGGGGGCGAGCGCGCTGCGGGAGCTTCTCGGCGAAGGCAGCGGCGTGTGCCTGGAGATCGGCTGCGGCACCGGCGTGCACGCTGACCTGGTGCGGCAGCTGGGCTGGACGCCGCTCGGCGTCGACCTGTCCAGCGGGATGCTGCGGCACGCCCGCGCCCGGCTGCCGATCGCGCAGGCCGACGCCGCGCGCTTGCCGGTTCGGGACCACAGCGTCGCCGCGGTCGTCGCGGTGTTGGTGCACACCGACATGCCCGCGTATTTCGCCGTGTTGCGCGAGGTGTCGAGGGTGCTGCGGCCGGGCGGCGTGTTCGTGCACGTCGGCGTCCATCCGTGCTTCTGCGGCGGATTCGCGGACCGCGGCGACCCGGCCGCAGTGGTTGTCCGTCCTGGCTATCTCGACGGGCACTGGACCAAGAAATCGTGGACCGATCAGGGGATTCGCGACAAGGTCGGGGCCACACACTGGCCGTTGGCCGAATTGCTGAACGGTTTCCGTGACGCGGGTCTGTCGTTCGACCGGTTCGCCGAGACTGGGACCCCGCTGCCGATCGTGCTGGCGGTGCGCGCGTTCATCGACGCGGAAGCAACCGAAGAATCACGATCGCGCCAACCGTGAGAGCCAGAATCCCGCCGCACGCCAGCGCGAGCGCGTGCAGTGGAGAACCGGGCAGCGCGGAGTAGTAGACCGCGCCGATCACCGCGACTCCCAGTGCTCCGCCGATCTGCTGGCCGGTCGCGAGCACGCCGGAGGCCATCCCGGCGTCGGCGCGAGGGACGGCGGACAGGACGTGGTTCAGCAGCGGCGGTACGAGCAGGCCCTGACCTGCGCCGATAAGCGCTAGCGCGGGGACGAAGGACCAAGGGGTGGTCGAAAGCGTGATCAGCACTGTGTAGCCGAGTCCGGCAGTCGCCGCACCGGTCAACGGGGCGTGGCGAACGCGGCCGCCGAGGAGGCTCATTGCGAGGAAGGCGGCGGCGAACGGTACGTACGTCAGCGCGGCGGCAAGCGGGCTGAGACCAAGACCGTCTTGCAGGGCAAGCGAAAGCACGAGGAAGAACGAGTTGATCCCGGCGTAGGTGAGCAGCACGAGGCACATGCCGAGGCTGAACTCGCGCTGCCGCACCAGTCCTGGCCGGACCAGTGGCGCGGGTACGCGGCGTTCGACGGCGGCGAAGACCGCCATCGCGAGTCCGCCGCCGGCGAGGCTGCACCAGGACCACAGCGGCCAGCCCGCTTCCCTCCCGGCGACGAGCGGTACGACGAGCAGGGAGAGTGCGACGGTCAGCACCGCGGCGCCGCGAAGGTCCAGTCGCGCGGTGCCGTTCGACCGGGTCCGGGGCAGGAAACGGGCGGCGAGAGCGAGGGTGAGCAGTCCGAGGGGGACGTTGACCCAGAAGATCGGCCGCCACGGGCTGCCGAAAAGGTTCGCGGTCACGAGCACGCCGCCCAGCAGCTGGCCGGTGACGCCGGACAGGCCGATGACCGCGCCGAGCGCGGCGAACGCCCTCGGCCGGTGCGGGCCGGGAACCACGACGTGGACCATCGCGAGCACCTGCGGGAACATCGCCGCGGCGCCGAGGCCCTGGACGAACCTCGCGGCGACCAGCCAGCCCGCGCCCGGTGCGGCGGCGCACGCGGCCGACGACGCGGTGAACACCAGCAGCCCGGCCAGGAACACCGGTTTGCGGCCGTAGCGGTCGCCGAGCCGGGCGAACGTGACGAGTGCCACGGCATAGGCGAGCTGGTACCCGGCGAGCAGCAACTGGAGTTCGGCGGGCGAGGCGCCGAGGTCGGTCCGGATGGCGGGCGCGGCGACGAACACGATGAACGTGTCCAGCACTGCCATGAAGACGCCGGTGAACAGGATCGCGAGCGTGCGCCAAGGTGCGGGGTGCATGTCTTGATCGTCGGCAGCGGGCCGGAGGCGGTGGTAGCGGGCGAATATGCTGGTATCGCCACTACCAGGACCGGGGAGGAACGCATGGGGTCCGCGTCGCGCCGCCGCGCTCTCGCGGACTTCCTGCGTTCGCGTCGCGATCGGCTCACCCCCGCGGAGGTCGGTCTTCCGGCGGGGCCGCGCCGGCGCGCGCCGGGCCTGCGCCGCGAGGAACTCGCTCAGCTGGCCGGGGTCAGCGTCACCTGGTACACGTGGCTCGAACAGGCGCGGGACATCACTGTCAGCAGGCAGGTGCTGGCGAGTCTCGCCAGGGAACTCCGGCTTTCCGAGACCGAACGGCAGCATCTCTTCTCCCTCGCCGAGGAACCGCCGCCGGACCGCGAGGCGACGTCTTCGCCGCAGGCGCTGCAGGGCATGGTCGACGCACTGGACCCGAACCCGGCGTACGTGCTCGACGCGCATTGGGACTTCGTGGCGTGGAACCGTGCCGAGGCCGCGCTGATCGGCGATCCGGCGCTGCTGCCCGCCGGGGAGCGGAACCTGCTGTGGCTGGTGTTCGCCGTGCCGCGGATTCGTGCGCTGCTGGTCGACTGGCCCGGCCAGGCCCGGAATCTCCTCGCGCAGTACCGTGCCGACGTCGCGCATCGGGCCGAGGATCCGCGCGCGGCCGGGCTGGTGCGGACGCTGCGCGAGGCCAGTCCGGAGTTCGGCGAATGGTGGGCCGCGCACGACGTCGCGCCGTTCGCCGGCAACCGGAGGGTTTTCGATCATCCGAGGGCAGGCGTGCTCGCCTTCGACTACGTGAAACTGTCCACTATGGACGAGTCCGGCCGGAAGCTGTTCACCTGCTTGCCCGCCGATTCCGGTACCGCCGCGAAGCTCGCGTCGCTGACCGTGTGAAATTCGGATGCGCGCCGCCGGGAAGATCTTTATCCTGGCGATCGTGATACAGCACCAGCTCTACCTCTGAGGGAGCACCGCCTCCACCGGTACCGCGCGCGTTCGCGGCACCGGCCCTCGTCCTTGTTGCTGATCACGTTTCATCGGAGGCATTTCCCTCATGACATCTCCGCTTTCGCCTGCGCTCGTGCGCACGGCGCATGTCCGGCTGTCCGACGTCCATGTCGCTTTCGGCGGCCGTCCAGTGCTCGCCGGGGTCGATCTGGTCGCTGCGGCCGGCGACCGGGTAGCCGTCGTCGGCGAGAACGGGCGTGGCAAGACCACCCTGTTGCGCGTACTGGCCGGAACTCAGCCGGTCGACCGCGGCGAGGTTCGCCGCGCGGGCCCGACTGGGGTCGCCGACCAGCAGATCCCCTTGGGAGACCAAGAAACCGTCGGCGATCTGATCGATCTCGAGCTGACGGCTGTGCGGACTGCGTTGGCCCGTTTGGAAGCCGCGACGACCTCGCTCGCCGAAGGACAACCCGGCGCGGACGACGCGTTCGCCGCCGCGCTCTCGGACGCCGAAGCGCTCGACGCGTGGGACGCGGATCGTCGGGTCGAGGTTTCGCTGGCCGCGCTGAACGCGGTCGACGATCGGAGCCGTCCGCTCGGCACGTTGTCGGTCGGGCAGCGGCATCGGGTGCGGCTGGCGTGCCTGCTCGGCGCGGGGCATTCCGTGCTGTTGCTGGACGAGCCGACCAACCACCTCGACGCGTCCGGTCTCGCGCACCTCACCGAACGGCTGCGCGCGTACCCGGGCGTGGTCGTGCTGGTGAGCCACGATCGCGCGTTGCTCGCCGACGTCGCCACATCCGTGCTGGACCTCGACCCGTCGAGCGACGGCCGTCCGCGCGGCTACGGCGGCGGCTACGCGGCGTACGTCGAGGCCCGGCAAGCCGAACGGGCTCGCTGGGAGGCGCTGCACGCCGGGCAACTCGCGGAACGGCAGCGCCTCGCGGACGACCTTTCCGCCGCACAGAACCGATTGCGCGACAACTGGCGTCCGGAAAAGGGCCACGGCAAGCACACCCGCGCGACCCGGGCACCGGGCCTGGTCCGCGCCGTGCACCGGCGGCAGGAGGAGTTGAGCGCGCACGTCGTGGCTGTTCCGCCGCCGCCGGCGCGGTTCGCCATGCCGGAACTGCCGCAGCACCAAGGAACTGTCGCGCTGCGGGCCGCCGGAGTGACCGTCGCCGGACGGCTGGACCACCCGGTCGACCTGACCCTCGGCGGTGCGGACCGGCTCGTCGTCACCGGCCGGAACGGAGCCGGAAAGTCGACGCTGCTGGCGGTGCTGGCCGGGACGCTGGAGCCGACGTCGGGCACGGTCACGCACGCCCGCTCGGTGCGGATCGGCTGGCTGGGCCAGGAATCCGACCTGCCGGCCCGGCGCACGGCCGCCGAGTTGCTCGAACAACGGTTCCCGGGTTCGGCCGACCTGGGCTTGCTGAGCGGATACGACCGGCACCGCCCGATCGCCGAGCTGTCGACCGGTGCCCGGCGACGGCTGGATCTGGCGCTGGTGCTGGCCGCGCGCCCGCAGGTACTGCTGCTGGACGAGCCGACGAACCACCTGTCCGCGACGCTGGTGGACGAGCTGACCGAAGCCCTGCACTCGACTCCGGCCGCGGTGGTGGTGGCGACCCACGACCGGCAGTTGTTGCGCGACACGGCTTCCTGGCCGAGGTTGGTGCTGTAGGCCGCTCCGATGTGGCGTTGGGTGCGCTCAACGCCACATCGGGCGCTAACCGCCGCGAAACATCCGACGGGCAGCCTGGGGCCATGCCTCTGCTGATCGAGCGAGCCGACTTCGCGGACCCGCAACTCCGGGTCTTCCTTCAAGCCCACCTGGACGACCTGGCCCCGACCGCCCCCGCCGAAAGCCGGCACGCTCTCGACCTGGCCGCACTTCAGCGGCCGCACGTCCGGCTCTGGACCGTCCAGGACGACCGGCGCATCGTCGGCACCGCAGCCCTCGCGGCGCTGGAGCCACGGCACGAGGAACTGAAAAGCATGCGCACCGACCCCGCCCGGCGCGGGCAAGGCATCGCTCGCACGCTCCTCGCCCACCTGCTCCAGGACGCCAAAGACCGGGGTATCGAACGCGTCTCCCTGGAGACCGGCAGCATGGACTTCTTCGCCCCGGCCCGCGCTTTGTACCTGCGGGCGGGCTTCACCCCGTGCGCGCCGTTCGGAAGCTACCGGGACGATCCGAACAGCACGTACTTGTCTCGGCGCGTCTGAGCTGTCACAGATTTTCCGCGACCGGTGTCCATCCGCTGAAAACCCCGAAAGCGGAGGAGGACAGCATGACGACGACAGTGCTCGGAGCGGGATACGCCGGGGTCATGGCCGCGAACCGGCTCGCTGGGCGCGGCGAGGAAGTGGTGCTGGTCACGCCGAACGCTTGGTTTGTCGAGCGAATCCGGCTCCATCGCGTGGCAACCGGTCTCCGGGAGAACGCCCGGCTCGATCTCGAGACCGTGTTGAACCCCGCCGTCGAGGTCGTCCAGGACACCGCGACCAAGGTCGGCGAGGACAAGATCCAGCTGGCTTCCGGCGAAAACCTGCCCTACGACACCCTCGTCTACGCGGTCGGCTCCGGGGCCAGCGACCAGAACGGCACCTACCGGATCGTCTCCGAGCAGGAGACCGAACGGTTCCGCGCTGCTCTCGCCGAGGAGCCGGACGCTCCGGTCACCGTCGTGGGCGCGGGTCTGACCGGAGTCGAGCTGGCCGGGGCGCTGCGCGAGGCGGGACGCGCGGTCAAGCTGGTCTCCACCACTCCCGAGCGCCGCGCGATCCAGGCGCACCTGCGGTTTCTCGCCAAACAAGGCGTCGAGATCGAGCTCGGCCGACGCGTCGATCCGGCCGGGCTCGACGGCCTCGTCGTGGACACCACCGGGTTCGCCGTGCCGAGCCTCGCCGCCGATTCGGGACTGCCGGTCGATGACCTCGGCCGGTTGCTGGTGGACGAGCAGCTGACCGTCCCCGGCCACCCGGACATCCTCGGCGCGGGCGACGCCGTGCACATCGAAACGCCCAGCTGCCTGCGGGCCGCGTGCGCGACGGCGTTGCCGATGGGGGCGCACGCCGCCGACGTCATCGCCGCGCGGCGCGAAGGACGAGCCGGGCAACCGTTCCGGATGGGCTACGTCCTCCAGTGCACCGATCTCGGCGGCGGGCGCGGGCGCGTCCAGTTCCTGCACCCGGACGACACCGAGCGCGCGATCGCGATCGACGGGCGGGCAGGCGGGCTCGTCAAGGAGACGATCTGCCGGATGACCGTGCGATGGCTCGCTCAGGAACGGGATCGCGCGGGCCGCTACTCGTGGCCGGCCGGTGCTTAGACTTGGCCGGCATGGATCACGGCGACGTCTTCACCGCGCATCGGCCGACGATGCTCGCCGCCGCCTTCCACATCACCGGATCGCGTTACGACGCGGAGGACGTCGTACAGGACGCGTGGGAGACCTGGTCCCGGGTGGACCTCGAGACGGTCCGCACGCCGCACGCGTTCCTGTCGGTGATGGTCTCGCGGCTGGCGCTCAACGCGGTCCGCGCGCAGCGTCGGCGGCGCGAGAACTACCCCGGTCCCTGGTTGCCGGATCCGGTGGTCGAGGGGGATTCGCCGGAGTGGGAGGTGCTGCATCGCGACGGTCTCGGCCAGGCGCTCGACTTCGTGCTCAGCACGTTGACCCCGGAGCAGGCCGCGGCGTATGTCCTGCGCAAGGTGCTCGACGTCGACTACGCCTCCGTCGCCGAAGTACTGGAGACGACCCCCGCGGCGGCCCGGCAACTCGTCTCACGCGCGCAACGAGCGGTGACCTCGGCGATCGGGGATTCCTTGCCGGATCAGGGGAATCGTGACGCCGAGGCGCTGGCGACGCTCGCGGAAGCGGTGCGGTCCGGCGAGATCGGCAGGGTGGCGGCGTTGATCGCACCGGACGCGGTCTTGTACTCCGATGGCGGCGGCAAGGCGATGGCCGCGCGCAAGCCGTTGTTCGGGCGGGATCGGATCGCGCAGTTCCTCATCGGGATCTCGACGATGGAGGAGGTGACGATCGTGCCCGCGATCATCAACGGCGGCCCCGGTGCGGTCTTCCTTCAGGACGGCAAGGCGACGACCACCGTCACCGTCCGGGCGGGCGAGTCGGGGGTGTCGACGCTGTGTTTCGTGCGCAATCCCGACAAGCTGACCGGGATCACTCTCGCCTGGCCGCGATCCCGTCGTACATCATCCGGCGCACGGCCTCGCTGACCCGCCGTTGCTCATCGGGATCCGGGTTGCGCAGCGAAGCGATCGCCGACGCCAGGATCATGCCGTTGATCGCCCGCGCGCTGTTCTCGATGTCGAGATCCGCGCGCAGGTACCCGAGTTCCACGCCGTGCGACAGGTACGCCGCGGTCAGTTCCGTGGCCAGTTCGAAGAAGTCCAGTACGCGCGCTGCCATCGCTTTGTCGATACCGGCGGCCTCGAACAGCAGCAGCCGCGGCACGCGCGGGTCCTCACCGAAGATCTGGGCCAGCGCGTCGCCGATCCGGGCGGTCTGCTCGCGGTAGGCGGCCAAAGTAGACACCGCGTCCGGTGCGTTCTCCGCGGTGAGCGCGGTGACGATGCGGGCGACCAGGTCGTCGATGACGTGGTCGACGATGTCGCGCTTGTTCTGGAAGTAGCGGTAGAAGGTGCCGTGCCCGATGCCGAGCTTCGTGGCGATGTCGGAGATGCCCGTGGCGTGGTAGCCGAGGTCGGCGAAGCAATCGAACGCCGCGTCGATGATCTCGCGGCGCAGTTCCTGCTTCTTGCGCTCGGCTCGGGTGGTGCGGGGGCTCTCCTGGGCTGTCACACAGTGCAGTGTATTGCCAAGTCCGCCGGAGTGACATACCGTTCCGTTACTGACAAGTAGTTCCGGACGAGAGGTCGGACATGGACGCGCAGTACGACGCAGTCATCGTCGGCGCGGGCTTCGGCGGCATGGGGGCGGCCATTCAGCTCCGCCGCCTCGGCTACCGCGACCTGCTGATTCTCGATCGCGAGGACGACCTCGGCGGGACCTGGCACGTGAACCGGTACCCGGGGCTGGCCGTCGACATCCCGTCGTCCACCTATTCCTACTCGTTCGAACCCAATCCGTACTGGTCGAGGCTGTTCGCGCCGGGCGCGGAGCTCAAGAAGTACGCCGAGCACGTCGCCGACAAGTACGGTCTGCGCGCCTCGATGCGCTTCGGCGCCGTCGTGACCGGCGCGACGTGGGACGGTTCCACCTGGCGGGTCAGCATCGAAGGCGGCGAGACGGTCACCGCGAAGTACCTGCTCACGGCTACCGGCTTCCTATCGCAGCCGAAGATGCCGGAAATCGAGGGCATCGAGAAGTTCGCGGGCAAGGTCATCCACACCACCAAGTGGGACGACAGCTACGACCTGGCCGGAAAACGCGCCGCGGTGATCGGCACCGGCGCGACGGCCGTCCAGCTCATCCCGGAGATCGCCAAGGTCGCTGCGGAGCTGACGGTGTACCAGCGCACGCCGATCTGGGTCAGCCCGAAGCCGGACTACGCCGTGCCGAAGCCGCTGCAGCAGGCGTTCGCGAAGCTGCCGCTGGTGCAGCGCGCGGTGCGGCTGGCGGGCAGTTCGGTCCTGGAGCTGATGATGATCTCCGGCGTCGTGCAGTACCGGCAGTTCCGCGGCGCCAACCGGATCGCCGAACGCTGGTGTCGCGCGCATCTGTACCGCCAGGTCCGCGACCCCGCACTGCGCCGCAAGCTGACCCCGGACTACTCCTTCGGCTGCAAACGGCCGACGTTCTCCAACGACTACTTCCCGGCCTTCACCCGCCCGCACGTGCACCTCGAAACCACGAGCATCGAACGGATCGACGAAACCGGGATCGTCACCGCGGACGGCAAGCGCACCGAGATCGACACGCTCGTGCTGGCCACCGGCTTCAACCTGTGGGACGTGAACTTCCCGGCGATCGAGATCATCGGCCGCGACGGCAAGAACCTCGGAAAGTGGTGGCGCGACAACCGGTTCCAGGCCTACGAGGGCGTGACCGTGCCCGGGTTCCCGAACCTGGTTTCGCTCAACAGCCCGTATTCCTACAGCGGGCTCTCGTATTTCACGACCATCGAATGCCAGATGAAGCACATCGACCGGCTGTTCAAGGGCATGCGTGCCCGCGGTTCGGACGTGTTCGAGGTGACCCAGCGGGCGAACGACGAGTTCCTCGACCGGATGAAGCACAAGGTCGGGCATTCGGTCTTCGCGCTCGGCCAATGCGCGACGGCCAACAGCTACTACTTCAACCAGCACGGCGAGGCGACCCTGCTCCGGCCGACCTCGACGATCAGCGCGCATCGGGAGGCGGCGCGATTCCCGTTGGAGGATTACAGCTTCGCCTGAGCCGTTGCCGCGTGCGCTTCGCGCCGTCCGTCAAAGAACGAGGGGACGGGTCGGCACGGAGGTGTGGTGCGTGAGCGGGGAATCGGGGGAGGACCTGCTGGGCTGGATCACCGGGGAGCGCGGCCCGGTGGCGATGCCCGGGGTCGAGATGCTGCGGTCGGTGGGGCTCACCGCGGAGAGCGCCGGCGAAGCGTCGATGCGAGGCGCGGTCCGGGCTGCCATCGAGTCCACGATCCGAGCGGATGCCGGCAGTCTGCCCTCGTTGCTCGATCTGTGGGCCTGGATCCTGCACGCCGCGCCCCAGTGCGACTGGGCGAACTTTGTGGCCGCCTTCGGCGCGGCGATGCAGGCCAGGTTCGAACGGACTGGAGCGCCGGACGAACTGGCCGCGGCGGTGAACGCACACCGTGCCGCACTGGACGTCCCCGGCATTTCCCCGGTCGCTCGAGCGGCGTGGTCGCTGAATCTGGGACAGGCGTTGCGCACCAGGTTCGGTCTGTCCGGGCTGGATTCCGACGCGGACGAAGCGATCCGTGCCACCGAGGAAGCGGCGGCGGGGCCAGCCGGACCAGTGCGGACGCTGGCTCTCCAGAACCTCAATCTGAGGTACCGCAGTCGTTACGAGAAGCACGGAGACCTCGCGGATCTGGACCGCGCGGTGACCGCCGGACGCGCTGCCTTGCCCGGGGCCCCGCCCGGCCATCCGGAGCGGGCAGCGCATCTGCAGAACGTGGGCATCAGTTTGCGCGCTCGCTACGCGCGGACCGGCGCGATCCGCGACCTGGACGAGGCCATCGGAATGCTCGGCGAGGCTGTCGACCTGGCGGTCGCGGCCGAAGAGCTGAGCAAATACCTGTCGAGCCATGCCGCAGCCTTGCTCGACCGGTTCAACCGGACTGGCCGGGTACCTGATCTGGACCTGGCCGTGGAGCTTTCCCGCCGGGCCGTTGCCACGACTTCCCCCGATGACCCCGGTCAGGCGGTGTACCTGCTGAACGCGTGTGCCGCGTTGCTCACGCGGTTTCGCGTCACTGGACAGGTGGCCGACCTCCACGAAGCCCGGGCCGCCTCCGTCCAAGGCGTCGCGGCCAGCGGCATCGGCCATCCCTGGTATCCCGCCATCGTGTCGAGCTTCGCCGAGGTGCTCCGGACGCAAGGCGAGTTCTTCAACGACCCGGAGGATCTCGACCTCGCGGCGGGGATGCACCGCGAAGCCCTGGCAGCCGTCCCGGAAGGCCACCGTGACCGGGCACCGCACCTCACGAACCTCGGGGCTTCCTTGCTCAGACAGGCGGAAAGGAACGATCAGCCCGAGGCACTGCACGAAGTGGTGAACGTCTGCCGCGAGGCGGTGGCCGCGACTCCGGCCGACGATCCGGCGCGGGCCGGACGGTTGTCCGGGCTCGGCAACGCGTTGGCGAGCCGGTTCGAGCGCTTTGGAGCCGCGAACGACGCGGACGAGGCCGTGGCGGTCCTGGCGGAAGCCGCAGCCGTCGTCCCGGCCGGCCATGCCGACCGCAACGGATGGCTGCACAACCTGGGTTTGGCGTTGTGGCAGCGCTACCTCCGCTACGGTCGCCCCGAAGACCTCGACCACGCAGCGACAGCGTGCGCCGAGGCGACCCGCGTGCGTGCCGCACCGCCGCTCAACCGGATCAGGACTGCCCGGACGGCCGCGATCCTCGCCGAGGAGAACAACGACCCCGCTGGTGCGGCCGATCTGCTGGAGACCGGCGTCCGGTTGCTGCCCGAGCTGGTTCCCCGCCGTCTTCCCCGCTTCGATCAGCAAGCCCGGCTTTCCGCCATCGCTGGCTTGGCCAACCGGGCCGCCTCGGCGGCATTGGCGAGCACGACCGGGTCCGCGCCGGAGCGTGCCGCGCGGGCAGTGACCCTTCTGGAGGCCGGGCGCGCGGTCCTGATCAGCCAGAGCCTGGAGACCCGCGGCGACCTCACCGGCCTGCGTGCCGTCCGGCCGGACTTGGCGACGAGGTTCGCCGAGCTGACCGAAGCTCTCAACCAGCACGCCGCCCAGCGGGTGCACACTGACCCGGGCCGCCGCGAATCGGCGTTCGACCGGTTCATGCTCATGTCCGAGGCCGCGGGCAGCCCCGGCGCGATCCGCGCCGACGAGGGGGCCGACCGGATTCGCTTGGCCGAAGACCTGGCCGAAACGGTGCGCGGCATCCGCGAGGTGGACGGGTTCGCGTCCTTCGGCCTGCCTCCGGACGCCGGAGAGCTGCTGGCGGAGGCCGAGAACGGGCCATTGGTGGCTTTCACCGTCACCGCGGACCGCGGCAACGCCTTGATCGTCACCCCGGACGGGATCGAGAGCGTGGAGTTGCCCGGACTGACCACCGAAGCGCTCGCAGAGCGGGCCGACGCTTTCCACCGGGCTGTCCGGTCTCCCGGCATGCGGGAGCTGACTCCAGCCGCGGCCCGGCCCGGCGGGCAAGCCGAACTGCACGCCGTTCTCGAATGGTTGTGGGACAACGTGACCGGACCGGTGCTGGACCATCTGGGGTTGTGCCGTACTCCGGCGGAGAGCGCCCGCGCGTGGCCGCGGATCTGGTGGATCCCGTGCGGTCAGCTCGCCCTGCTGCCGCTTCACGCGGCTGGCCACCACCGCGACCCGGCGACGCCGGCGCGACGCACTGTCCTCGACCGCGTGGTGTCCTCCTATACGCCCACGATCGGTGCGCTGCGGCACGCTCGCCGTTCCCGGCCGAGCGGCCGCCCGCTCCGCTCGCTCGTCGTCGCCATGCCCACCACTCCCGGGCTGTACGGCGGCGGACACCTGCCGCATGTCCGCGCGGAAGCCGAAACGGTCGCCGCCCTGCTGCCTGATCCGCTCGTCCTGAGCGCACCGCCTGACCAGACGGACGCCGGACCTGCCCTTCCCACCGCCCGCCGGGTCCTCGACGAACTGCCGTCGAGCGCGATCGCGCACTTCGCCTGCCACGGGACGCACAACCCGGCCCAGCCCGAAGCCAGCATGCTCCTGCTGCACGATCACGCCGAGGCGCCGTTGACGGTCGCGCACCTGGTCCCGCTCGCGCTCGACCACGCCCAGCTGGCCTACCTGTCGTCGTGCGAATCCGCACTGAACAAAGCCGGGCCCTTCCTCGACGAAGCGATCCACCTCGCGGCCGCATTCCAGCTCACGGGTTTCCCCCACGTCATCGGCACGTTGTGGGCGGTCGACGACGAGTTCGCCGCCGTCATCGCCAGCCGCTTTTACTGCGGCCTTCGCGACCAGGCCACCGCGACCGTCAGTGTCGGCGACGCGGCGCGCGCACTGCACGAAGCAGTCCGCGAGCTGCGGGACGAGTTTCCCGGCTTGCCTTCGTTGTGGGCCGCTCACCTGCACTTCGGTCCTTGACCCCGGTGGCCCGGGTGATGCGCGCCGGTTGAGGGAACCTCCAACCCTCGATCGGCGTCGAGGATGGCGTGAAGACTCAGCAAGACGTCATGGCCAGCCTCCGCGCGCAAGCCGAACCCGTGCTCGGCACGGGTGCGGCGGCGCGGATTCGCGCGTTCGAGAACGGCGACCTGTACGTCGAGGCGCGCACCGCTTCCACGATCTGGGCCTGGCTGGTCGACTTCCTCCTGGTCACCGGCCTGTCGGTGGCCGCGGCGGTGACGTACTACTTCAAGTCCTACAGCGTCGACGCAGCGGTCGGGGCGAGCGTGATCGGAATCGCGGGGCTGTTCGTGCTGCCGCTGCTGTACGGCTGGTTTTACGGCAACGGCCGCGGCCTCGGCGCGCTGTTCAACGGGATCCGCCTCGTCCGGCTTCGCGACGGCGGCCGGATCGGGCTCTGGAAGGCGGGCTGGGCGATGCTGATCCGTACGCTCGGCTTCGTGATCATCGCGCTCGGCGTGCTCAACGGCGACGTCACCGTGACGAACGGGGTCCGCACGAGCATCGACGTTCGCGAGACCGAACGGCTCCGCGCCGCCGGTTTCGTCCGGAAGCCGTGAGCGGATACCAGGTCCGTGCGGTCGCGGACACTCCCGAACAGCGGCTGCGCGACTACACGGCGCGGCTGCAGGCGATCGTCACCATGCGGCGGGTGTACCGGGTGATGACGGCCAGCCTCGCCGGGCTTTTCGGCGTCAGCGGGCTTTTGGCCGGACTGCTGGCCCATTCCGCGGCGGGAGGATTCAGTTTGGCGGGCGGCGGTGTTTTCTTCGCGGTGCTGTGGCTCGGCGGCGTACTGACCTGGCGGGGCAGGCCCGCGACCGAGCGTGCGTTGAACCCGGGATCGCATCCGCCTGCCGGTCGTACTCCGGGGAATGTGCGAGGCGCTTTCTTTGCCGCAGCGGGGATGGGCTGTTTAGCCGCTGTCGTTTGTGGACTGTCCTTTATGTCCAGCAATCCGCCGCACGCCGTGCTGAAACTGGCAATCATCGGGCTCGGCACTTTTGTGGTGTTCATCGTTTTGTTCGTCCCGCCGGGATATGTCTACGCGCAGTCCGATCAGTACTTCGCGAAATGGCTCAACCGCAACCGCGTGGCTTACCAGGCGGCGGCGCGCCGGCTCTAAGGGGTGCGACGGCGCAGCGTCGCCGCTCCGAGACCCAGCGCCAGTACCGCGCAACCGAGCACGACGAGGATGTTGCGAGTCAACGTCGTCGTCCAGTCCGAGCTGTGGGTCACCTGCGTAAGCGCTTCGACGGCGTAGGACAGCGGCATCACGTCCGACAGCCAGTGCAGTACCCAGCCCATCTGGTCGCGCGGCTGGAAAAGCCCGCACAGCAAGGTTTGCGGCAGCACGAACAGCGGCATGAACTGAACGGCCTGGAACTCGCTCGTCGCGAACGCGCTCACGAAAAGGCCCAGCGCCATGCCGAGCAACGCGTCGAGCACGGTGATCAGCAGCAGTGACCAGACCGAACCGGCCACCGACAGTCCCAGCCACCACAGGCTGACCGCCGTCGCGACTGCCACCTGCAGCACCGCGACCAGCCCGAACGCCAGCGCGTACCCGGCGAGCAGATCGAATTTCCCCAGCGGCAGCGTCATCAGCCGCTCCAGCGTGCCGGCGGTGCGTTCGCGCAGGGTCGTGATCGACGCGATCAGGAACATGATCACGAACGGGAACACGCCGAGCAGTGCGGGCGCGATCCGGCTGAACGTCTCGGCCGAGTTGAACACGAAGCGCAGCAACACCATCAGCAGCGTCGGCACGAGGATGAGCATCACCACCGTGCGCGGATCGTGCCGCAGCTGGGCGAGGATGCGGCGGGTGGTGGCGAGAGTGATCGAGACAGTCATCGCTGGGCCTTCACCAGGTGCAGGAACGCGCGTTCGAGGTCTTGTTCGCCGGTGGCCGCGCGCAGGGCGTCCGGCGAATCGTCGGCGAGCAGCGCGCCGTCGCGCATCAGCAGCAGCCGGGTGCAGCGGGCGGCTTCGTCCATGACGTGGCTGGACACCAGAAGCGTGGTGCCGTCGGCGGCCAGACGATGGAAAACGTTCCACAAATGCTCGCGCAGCAACGGATCCAGCCCGACGGTCGGTTCGTCGAGCACGAGCAGTTCGGGCTTGCCGAGCAGCGCGACGGCGAGGCTCGCCCGGCTGCTCTGGCCGCCGGAGAGCCGGCCGACCAGCGCGTCGGCGTGCGAACCGAGGCCGACCTGCTCGATCGCCTCGGGCACCGACCGGGACGGCGCGCCCAGCACGGACGCGAAGTAGCGCAGGGATTCGGTGACCGTGAGGTCGGCGTAGACCGCGGGCGCCTGCGTGGCGTACCCGATCCGCTTGCGCAACCGACGGCTCCCGGCCGGTTCGCCGAGCACCGTGACCGTGCCGCCATGGGTCACCTGCACGCCGACGACCGCGCGCATCAAGGTGGTCTTCCCGCAGCCGCTCGGCCCGAGCAGCCCGGTGACCGACCCGGGCTCGACGCGGAAGCTCACGTCGCGCAGCACTTCCCGGCCACCGCGGACGACGCGCAGGCCGTCGATGACCACCGCGGAATTAATCATGCGATTAATTCTGCGCGCGCGGAATTTTCGTGTCAAGCCCGGGTGCGCGGGGGTGTGCGCGGATCAGCCGAGGTCAGGCCTGGTCGACGTACTGCTGCACAGCAGGCGCGATCAACCCGACCACATCCTCATGCGCGGCCCGCGCCAGCGGCTCGACCTGCACGACGTACCGGACCATCGCGAGCCCGACCAGGTGCGCGGCGATCCCGGTGACCCGAAGCGGCGGGATGTCGAGCGCGTCCGCGATCTTGTCCAGCAGCGCGCCCTGGATGAAGCCGCGCAGCATGTCCGCGGCCTGTTCGGTGGTGGAGACCGAGCGCAGCACGCCGAAGAACGCGTCGCGGGAGGCGGGGGTTTCCCAGAGGGTCAGGAACAGGCGCACGAGCCGTTCGCCGACCTCGGCTCTCGGGCCGTCGAGGATCGCGGCCACTACGACGCCGGGGTCGGCCGGGAGGTGCAGCGCGGTCGCGAAAACCTGGTCCTTGCTGCCGAAGAAATGGTGCACGAGCGCGGGGTTCACGCCCGCCTCCGCGGCGATCGCGCGGATCGTCGCGCCCTCGTACCCGTTCCGGCCGAACAGGTCCCGCGCGGCGGCCAGAATGGCCTCGCGCGTTTCGGTCTGCCCTGGGCGGCGTCCCGTCCGTGCCATCGGCGTCCTTTCGTCCGCTCCAGTATCGCGGGACCATGGGCGGTACAGCTGGCTGTACCTGATCTTTACCCCGCGCGGGATCGCCGGTCGTCCCGCCGGGGCCTTAGGTTCGGGCTACCGGGGAGGACCGGACGGGCAGGGGGAGCGGGGATGAACGGGGCGGCGGTGCACGAGACAGCGGTCCGGGTGCTCATTCGAGCCTCGGATCCCCTTACCGACACCGGGATCCGGAGCTGGTTGCAGGCCCGGCCGGAGTTTTCCGTGGTCGCCGACGAGGTGGACGTGATCATCGTCGCGGCCGAGCTGCTGTCGGTGGAGGTGACCTCGGCCTTGCGCGGACTCAAGGCCACTGTGGACGCTCCGGTGGTCCTGCTCGTCGACGAGGAGGCCGCGGGCCCGGCGGTGCTGACCGCGGTGGAGTGCAACGTGGTCGCCCTGCTGAACCGCGAGCGCACGTCGAGCGAGCAGCTGGCCGCCGCGGTGCTGACCGCTTCGCGCGGCGGCGGGGTCCTGCCCCCGGCCGCGCTGGGCACGCTGCTCAGCCATTTCCGCCGCCCGATCGAACCCCGCCCGAAGCACAGTTCCGGTTTGACCCAACGGGAAATCGACGTGCTGCGCCTGCTGGCCGAAGGCCTCGACACAGCGGAAACCGCGGAGAAAATCAACTTTTCCGAACGCGCGGTGAAGAAGGTCATCCACGACATGTCGCAGCGGCTGGAGTTGCGCAACCGGACGCACGCGGTCGCCTACGCCCTCCGCAACGGCGCGATCTGAGGCGGGCAGGGCGCGGCGGTTCAGATGATGCCCGTCCGCAGCGCGTACGCGACCGCGTGCGAGCGGTTCCGCAGGTCGAACCGAACCAGCAGCGTGCTGATGATGTTCTTGATCGTCCGCTCCGAATACGCCATCCGGTCGGCGATTTCGACCGTGCCGAAACCGTCCGCGAGCAGGCCGAGGATTTCCACCTCGCGGCTCTGCAGCCGGTGCCGGTCAAGGAAACCCCGCGGGTAGCGGGCCTCGCCCTCGCTGGTGCGGAACTCGTCTGCCAACCGGGTCGCGCGGGCGTCTTCCGGTTCGGCCGACGGCGCCCGCGCGGCCAGTGCGTCCAGGATCTTCTCGCGCGTCGCGGAACCGCGGTACAGCAGCGCGGACAGGCCGAATCCGCCGAGCCTGCCCAGTTCGGCCTTCTCGATCCGGTCCGCGACCAGCACCACGCGCACATCCGCGACGAGCGCGGTCCGGCGGATCCGCGCCAGGTCGGCCAGGGTTTTCTCGCGGACCTCCGGCACGATCACGAGCAGGACGTCCGCGCGCGGGACCTCGCTGGGAGCCATCACGGCGTAGCGAGGCGTGCCGCGCAGGTAGGCGGCGGCGCCTTCGCCGCTGATCGGGTCGTTGGCGATGATCGCCACTCGTTCGGGCAATGCGCTCATGTCAGCTCACAGACCAGTCGTTCCCGGCGGCCGCGCCGCATCCTCCGCTGAGCCGAGGATTCGCGGTTCGGCGCGCGAGGTCGATCCCCCGCGCTGCCGGGACGCGGTAGTGCCTGCGATACCTCGGCAGCCCAGCATGAGTTAAGGAGTTAATCGAACGTTAGTGCTTGTAACCTTAGTTGAACGATAGCACTAGACGGGAGTCCAGTGGTGATAATTGCCCGCACGACCGGGTAGCGTTCACGCGTTCCGGTCGTGCGGGCCGTCCGCGGGATCAGGCCAGCGCCTGAGCAGGGGGAAGCCGCGCGGCCCGCATCGCCGGGTACGCACCGGCGATCGCGCCGACCGCGGCCGAGACCGCGACCCCGCCGGCGAGCGCGACCGGCGGCAGCACCGCGGGCCAGCCCTGGCTGAGCGCGTAGCCCGCCGTCGCGCCGACCCCGAGCACCACCCCGACGAGCCCGCCCAACCCGGACAGCAGCACCGATTCGGCGAGGAACTGCCCGCGGATCTGGCCTCGGGTCGCCCCGAGCGCGCGGCGCAATCCGATCTCGCGCCGTCGTTCCAGCACCGAGATCACCATCGTGTTCGCCACGCCGACGCCGCCGACCAGCAGCGCCACCCCGCCGAGGCCGAGGAACAGCGCGCCGTAGGTGTTCTTCGTCAGCTGCTGCGCGGCGAGCGCGTCGGACGGCCGTTCGACCGCGACCTCGTTCGGCGCGGCCGGGTTGATTGTCGCGGCGAGCACCGAACGGACCGCGCTGACCTGCGACTCCCGCGCGCGCAGATACACCGTGCTCGGATGGCCGTCGAAGCCGAAGACCTGTTCGGCGACGTCCCAGCCGATCAGCACGGACCGTTCGACCTCCGGCGCGAGCGGCATCGGGGCGAGAATCCCGACGACGCTGAACCACGACGAGCCGATCAGGACCTGCGGCGGCCGCGCCGGATCGAGATGGTCGATCCCTAGCCTCGACGCAGCTTCCGAGCCGAGCACGACCGCAGGGAAGCGCTGGTTCGCCGGGCTGAGGAACGTCCCGGTCCGGACCGTTCCGCCGAGCACCGGCAGCAGATCCGGCCGCGCGGCGAACACCGAGACGCCCGCCGAATCGTCCTTGCCGACCCGGTCGTTGCGGTACACCTTGGCGTTGACCTTGCCGACCTCCACCGCGCCCTCGACCGGCGCGATCCGCCGCACCATCGGGACCGCCGAGTCCGGCAGCTTCGCCGAGCCGCCCATGAGGGTCTGCCCGGCTTCGGCGCGGAGCAGGTTGGTGCCCATCGCGGCGAGCTTGTCCTGCAGCGCTTGGTCCGCGGACGCCGGAATCGCCAGCACGGCGACCATCGCCGCGACGCCGATGGCGATGCCGAGCGCGGACAGCATCGCGCGCAGCGGACGGGTGCGCATTCCGTGCGCGCCGAGGGAGAGCAGGTCGGCGGGACCGAGCCGGTTCGGGCTGGGCGGGGCGGGCGCGGTCATCGCGGTGCTCCCGCGAGATCGGCCGCGCCGGTGTCGAGGCGCAGTTCCCCGTCGAGGATCTCGATCCGCCGCGGCATTCCGGCCGCGATCTCCCGGTCGTGCGTGATGAGCACGACCGTGGTGCCGCTGGCGTTGAGTTCCGCGAGCAAGGACAGCACCGCCGCGCCGTTGCCGGTGTCGAGGTTCCCGGTCGGTTCGTCGGCGAGCAGGATCGGCGGCGTGTTCACGACCGCCCGCGCGATCGCGACCCGCTGCCGTTCGCCGCCGGACAGTTCGCCCGGCAGGTGCCCGGCGCGATGTCCGAGCCCGACCCGGTCGAGCGCCTCCAACGCCTGCGCCCGTCGTTTCCGCTTCGGGACTCCGCTGTACAGCAGCCCGCTGCACACGTTGTTCACCGCGGTTTCGCCGTCGTCCAGGAAGAACTGCTGGAACACGAAGCCGATCCACCGCGAGCGCAGCGCGGCGAGTTTGCGGTCGGACAGCTGCGCGACGTCGTGGCCGCGGATTTCGATCCGGCCTTCGGTCGGCCGGTCGAGCGTGCCCATCAGTTGCAGCAGCGTGGATTTGCCCGAACCGGACGGGCCGACGATGGCGGCCATTTCTCCGTCCGAAAAGGACAGTGAGACCTGGCGCAGCGCGGGCACGTTCCCGCCGTACGTGCGCGACACCCGATACGCGGCCAGCACCGGGATCATGACGTGGTCACCACCCGCTGGCCCGCGTGCAGCCCGGCGGCCTTGACCTCGACCTGTCCGCCAGAAAAGAGCCCGGTTTCGACGCCGACGAGCCGCCGCTTGCCCTGCTCGTCGACCTCGACCGCGTATCCGCCTTCGGCGAGCGCGACCAGCGCGCCGACCGGGACGACCAGGACGTCCTGGTGGACCTCCTTGGTGAACCGCACCGAAACCGGAACGTCGACGACGTCTCCGGCAGCGGCCGGGTCGTCCATCTGGATCTGGACGGTGACCTTGGCCTTGCCGGTTTCCTTGTCCTCGGCCGCGGTGCCGCCGATGTCGGTGACGGTGCCGGTCAGCGTGCGGCCGTTGAGCGACACGGACACCTTCGCACGCTTGACCGCGACACTCTGCTTGGTCGCGTCCAATTCGGCCTCCACGACGCGTGCGGTGCCGGTGTACTTGAAAACCTCGCCCGCGCCGGGGCCGCCGAGCTGACCGGCCACTGACGACACCCGGATCTCGCCGGGGACCAGCACGACGTCGGCCGGATCGAACGACCCGGTCTGCTCGAGGCCGAGCGATTTCTGCCAGCGTTTGAGCGCGGCGGCGGTCGCGGAGGTGAACTTCTCGTCCGGAGTGCCGAAACCGCCGTACCCCAGCGCTTTCAGGTTCTCCTCGAGCTCTTTGACGTCCGGGCCTTTGTCCACGCCGTCGTTGAGCACGCGATAGAACGGCAGACTCCCGTAGAACAGCGGCACCGGCTTGGCGTCCACTGTGTACGCCGTCTTGCCGCGGCCGAGCACGTCGCCGCGCCCGGGCAGCCAGGTCACTGTGCCGTTCTTCTTGCCGCTCAGCGTGGATTCCTTGCCGTAGCCGAGTTTCCCGGTCGCGTTCTCCTCTTCCTTCAGGTCCGATTTGGTCACTTCGGCGGTCGCCACCGGCTTCGCCGCCGCGGCCGGTTCGCCACCGGAAGCGACGTGGGTCAGCACGACGGCCGAGGTCGTGCCGAGCACGACGACAGTCGCTCCCGCGGCGATGAACCAGCGCCCTCGTTTCCCGGTCACTTTCCGGCCATTCCCATTCCGCACGCCTTGAGCGCTGCCTCGAATTTGGTCCCGTCGTCCTTCATCGGCAGCGCCCGCGCGCCGCCGTTCGCGTCGGGATCGGGCAGGTCGAAGCCGTGCTCGCGCATGCACTTGGCGTCCTTGCGGGCCTTGTCCAATTCCTCGGGCGTCAGCTTCTTCGGCATTCCGCCGCCGGGCAGCAGCTTCTTGCAGGCGTCGAGCGCCGCCATGGTCTTGGGATCGTTGGAGAAGTTGATGGTCGGGGCCTCGTTTTCGCCGGGATCCGGCGTGTCGACGCCGTGTTCGCGCATGCATTTCGCGTAGGCGCGCATCGCGTCCCGGTCCGCGGCGGGATCGGTCTTTCCGGCGGCGGCGTCCTGTTCCGGGCTTGCTTTCGGGCCGGAGATCGACGGCACCTGCGGCGCGGTGTCCCCGGACGAACACCCGGTGAGCAGCGCCAGCGCCAGTCCGGCCCCGACGGCCGCCAGACGTGCTTTCCGCATCGGGATTCTCCTTCGCTCGGGCGGGTCGTTCCCGCCGGTGGCCCAGTAGTACCGACGCGGCGATACAGGCCCGTTAAGCGATCTTGTTTATCCTCTCCTTATGCCCGGATCCGACAGACTGCCGGCAGCCACGACCTGGGAGGATCCCTTGGCCGAGAAGAGCGCAGGCCCGCGCCGGGGGCCGCTGCGGCTGTCCGTGCGGACCCGGCTCACCGCGCTGTACGGCGGGTTCTTCCTGCTGGCCGGAATCGTGCTGGTGGTGGTGACCTACATCGTCGTCAGCAACGAACTGCCCGCGCCCGCGCAATATCTCGGCGACGGGGCTTCGCTGAGGCTGGGCCAGGCGATGTCGGCCGATGCGCTTCCCGCTGACGCGACTTTCAGCGCGATCCCGGCGGATGCCGCTTCGGCTTCGGCGGAGCGGGTGGCCACGGCCGTGCTCACCGACTACCGCAGCTCGACAATGTCCACTTTGGTCCTCGCGTCGGCGATCGCGCTGCTGGTCACCGCGGCCCTGGCGTTGCTGTTCGGCTGGTTCATGGCCGGACGCGCGCTGCGGCCGTTGCACACGATCACCTCGACCGCGCGGCGGCTCGAGGCCGGGAAGCTCGACGAGCGGATCAACCTCGACGGCCCGCGCGACGAACTGAAGGAACTCGCCGACACTTTCGACAGCATGCTGGACCGTCTCGCCGGTTCATTCGACAGCCAGAAACGGTTTGTAGCCAATGCTTCACACGAGTTGCGCACGCCGCTCGCGGTGCAGCGGACGCTGATCGAAGTCGCGTTGGAAAATCCCGAAGCCGGGCCGGTGCTGACCAAGCTGGGCGCGCATTTGCTGCAGACCAACGAACGCAGCGAACGGCTGATCGAAGGATTGCTGGTGCTCGCGCGCAGCGATCGCGGCCTGAGCGCACGGGCACCGGTGCGACTGGACAAAGTGGTCCGTTCGGTAGTGAAACTCACTGCCGCGCAAGCGAAGGACGCCGGGGTGACGGTGGAGACCCGGCTGCGCGCGCGGACGGTCGTCGGCGATGCCGTGCTGCTCGAACGCCTGGTGCTGAACCTGGTGAGCAACGCGATCAGCTACAACGTCCCGGACGGCTGGGTGTCGATCGCCATCGGTGCGACACCCGCGCTGAGCGTGCGCAACTCCGGGTCTGATGTGGACGAAAGAACGGTCGCGGGCTTGTTCGAACCCTTCCGTCGGGGAAAGCCGGATCGCACCGGCGCGGGGGATCACTCCGGACTGGGATTGTCGATTGTGCGTTCCGTCGCCAGGGCACACGATGGGGACGTGGCCGCACGGGCGAATCCGAACGGTGGGTTGACCGTCGAGGTACGGCTGCCCGCTTGATCCTTATGCCGCCTTTATCGGCGTTCCGGGCATGATGATCGAATGCGGGTACTGATTGTCGAGGACGAACCGCTCCTGGCGGATTCGATCGCCGAGGGGCTGCGCCGCCATTCCATCGCGGTGGATGTCTGCTACGACGGCGGCGAGGCTCTCGAACGCGTCGCCGTGCACGCGTACGACGTCGTCGTCCTGGACCGGGACCTGCCGACCGTCCATGGCGACGAGGTCTGCGCGGCAATAGTCGACGCGGGCGGCGAGACCCGGGTTCTCATGCTCACCTCGGCCGCCGACGTCACCGACCGCATCGAAGGCCTGAACCTCGGCGCGGACGACTACCTGACCAAGCCGTTCGTCTTCGCGGAACTGGTCGCCCGGGTGCACGCGCTGGCCCGCCGGGCGCGTCCGGCCCTGCCGCCAGTGCTGGAAGCGGCCGGTTTGGTCCTGGATCTGCCCCGGCACCAGGCGTCCCGTGACGGCCGCTTCCTGCCGCTGTCACCGAAGGAGTTCGCGGTGCTGGAGGTGCTGATGCGTGCCGACGGGACGGTGGTGAGTGCGGAGCAGTTGCTGGAAAAGGCGTGGGACGAGCACGCCGACCCGTTCACCAACACAGTGCGGGTCACGGTGATGACGCTGCGGCGGAAGCTGGGGGCGCCGCCGGTGATCGAGACGGTCGCCGGGGCCGGGTATCGGCTGGCTGCACCCGCCTGAGCATTTCGGGACCAGTCCCGCCCGAGCTGGATTAGCTTGACCGCCTCGGTGGCGGAGGAGGGTTTGGTGGCGCAGCGGACTAAGCGGATACCGGCTGGGGTAGTGCTCGCGATCGGGTTCGCGGTGCTGCTGGCCGTGCGTGAGACGGCGTTCTTGATCTGGCCGATCGAGAAAGTGCTTTCCGTCTCGCCGGGCAGCCGGTGGGACGCGATCGACGCGCTGTCGCTGACCATGGGGTACGTGCCGGCGGACGACGGGACCATGTCGGTCAGCATGCTCAGCGGTTTGGTCAGCCAGGTCTTCTGCGGAATCTGCTGTTTGGCCGGTGCGATGCTGCTGACGTTGCGCGTCCCGCTCGGCCGGACCTTCGTTCTTCTTGGCGCGGGCAGCAGGCTGCTGATCGTCGTGGTCGCCTTTGCCGCGGCGTCCGTCCGGGTCGACGGCAGCCGCGTGCTCGACGGGTGGCACCAGGATCCCCTTCTCGTCGTGGCATTCGTCCTCTTCGTGGACTGGCTGCTGCCGCTGCTGGTGTGCGCCTTCGCGACCGGCCGCCGCGTCAGGTTGTGGGTCTGGACGAAGTAGCTCCGGCGAGCCGCGCTCAGCCGCTATGCTGGGCGGCACCTCGCCGTCAGGAAACCGTCGCCATGCGTAGCGGAGAAACCAGGGCTGTTCTGGAACGGCTGCTGCCCCGGGTGCTGACCGGCGTCCAGCACGAGCTGAACGCCACGATGGCCGTGCACGGGCCGGGGGCGCTCGCGCTGATCCCGCGTTCGGTCGAGCTCATCCGGTTCGGCGCGGACCTCGCCTTCGACTGTGCACGGGAAGACCAGCTCATCGGCCAGGAAACCCTTTCCCCGTACGAAAAGTTCGGCCATGTCGTCGCCGACGGCGGGTTTTCCGCGGATTCGCTGCGGCTGGGCGTCACCACGAGCTACACCGCCGCGATGCGCATCGCGCTCGCCGAAGCGTCGGTGAGCGATCGGGCGACTCTGATGCCGCTGGTCATGTGGTCGGCTCAGCTGGGGCCGCTGGTCGAGGACACCGAACTGGGCGCGTTCTTCCACTGGCATCAGCAACGGGCGGAAACCGGCCGGTACCGGGAACAGGTGGTCCGCAGCCTGCTGAGCGGTTCGGCCGCCGGGGTGGGCACGCGGGCACCGGCTCATCTGGTCGCGTTGGTGTCGCCCGCGGTCTCGCGCGGTGACCCGGCGGGCAAACTGGCCCGGCTTGAACGGACTCTTCTCGACAGCGGTGCATTAGTGCTGGCGCGCAAGCAGTTCGTTGTTCTGCTGCATCCCTTGCCCGCGTTCGACGGGCCGGGAGTGCGGGTGCCGGAACACGTATCGGCTCTCGACTCGCTCGGGCCGGGCGTCCACGTGGCGCTGGCCAAGGGCAGCACGCAAGGACTTCTCGGGGCTTTCCGGGAAGCGATGACGGTCTGGCAGCTCGTGCGCAGCCGCGGCTACCCAGCCGGGTTCTACGACTTGTCGCACGTGCTGACCGACCGGCTGGTTTCGGGCGAACCGGATATCGCGACGAGACTGCACGGCATTCTCGCGCCGCTGGCCGATTCGCCGGTACTTCTGGATACCTTGCGCGCCTGGGTGCTCGGGAACGCTGACCGGCGGCGGGTGGCCGCCGCGCTCCACGTCCACCCCAACACTCTCGACCGCAGGCTCCGGCACATCGAGCAGCGCACCGGGCTGTCGGTGAGCCGCTATCACGACCTGCATCTGCTGCATCTGGCTCTCGCCGCGCTGTCTGTCCGCCCATGACGCCGGGTGCCGCGGCCGTCGGCGCCCGGCGTCCGGTCTTCCGGTCAGGGCCGGAAGAAACCGCTGACGTAGTTGCAGGTCACCTGCACGGAATTGTTCCGGGTGCAGTTCCCGCCCGCGGGGCTCGCGATGGTCACGACGCCGCCGGTGCGGTTGGCGATCGTGGCGGTGGCCAGCACTTCCACCGGAATGCCCTTCGGCACCGACACCGACTTGTTGCCGGGCGAGGTCGTGAAGAGCAACTGCGTGAACGCGCTGGGGTTGGTGCCGAAGGCCAGTGTGCCGAACCCGGTCGTCAACCGGGAGGACAGGGAGATTTGCGCCGGAGCGGAACAAAAGACGCCGAGCGACCAGAACACGTTCGGCGGGGAACCGGGGAATTCGGAGAAATTCACCTGCAGCGGACCGGAATTGCAGGTCACCGAAGCCGCCGCCGGTCTGGGCGAGGCCGTCGCGGCGGTCTGGCCGGTGAGCGCCAGTACCGCGGAAAGGCCCAGCGCCACGCCGGCCAGCCGGCCTGCGGAATTCGCCATTGCCGCACCTCCAGGAAGGAAGGGAAATCGTGCGGCCAGCGTAGGAATGCGCCCGCACGAGGTCACGGTGACGGGAACACCCAACCGCCGGGGTACGCGGTGACGGCACCACCTTCCTAGCCGGTCTTGAACGTGGCCATCATCCCCATGTCCTCGTGCTCGGCATTGTGGCAATGGAACATGTACCGCCCGCGATACCCGTCGAACCGCGCGATCACCTCCACCGCTTCGCCGGGCTGAAGGTCCACAGTGTCCTTCCGGCCCGCGTCGTGCGGGGCGGGGTCCTTGCCGCCGCGGGAAAGTATCTGGAAGTGCACCAGGTGCAGGTGGATCGGATGGTGCAGATCCGCGACGAAGCGCCAGATCTCGACGTCGCCGAGTTTCGGCTCAGCCGCGATCTTCGTCGGAGTGAAGGCTTCGCCGCCGATGGTCCAGCCGTGCCTGCCGTTGAACTGTCCACTTCGGAACGCGAACTCGCGTGTCACTGTCGCTTGTGCTCGGCCGAGACGCTCCACTTCGGACAGTTTTGCCGGAACGCGGCTGTCGTCCTTCGCCCGGCGAGTGACGCGGAAACGCATTACCTGTGCGGTGGTACCGGTTCCGAGGCGGTTGACCAGCGTCACCTCGGCGCCGACCGGGTAGGCGCCGAAGTCGACCACCGTGTCGTATCGTTCGGCGGGCGCGATCGGCAGGTGTTCGTGGCCGCGCGGTGCGTCCAGCAGACCCTGATCCGAGCCGATCTGCGTGAACGCGGGCCCGCTCGGCGGCGGTGGGTTGAGGGCGAGGTCGTACCGGCGGGCGTTGGAACCGTTGAGGAATCGCAGGCGGTACCGGGTCGCCGACACCTCCGCGACCGGCCACGGCGCGCCGTTCACCAGCAGTACGTCGCCGAGAACTCCTGCTGCGTAAGCAGCTTCGACTCCGGGAACGGTTCGCAGCGAAGGATCCAGCGACGGGTATCGCATCGATCCGTCTTCGGCGAACGCACGGTCGGTGATCATCAGCGGGATCTCTCGCTCGCCGCGCGGCAGCGGGAGAGCGTCTTCCTCGTCGTCGCGGACGATGTGCAGTCCGGCGAGTCCGCGGTATACGGCCGGGCCGGTGAAATCCATCCGGTGGTCGTGATACCAGAGCATCGCGGCCTTCTGCCGCAACGGATACGTGTACTCGCGGGTGCCGGTGGTCACGACGGCGTCCGGGTCGGCCATCCCCGAGTGCCCGTGCCCGGCACCGGCGAGATACCGGCCGTCGGCGGGCAGGACGAGGTCGGTGGCGTAGCCGTCGGACTCCGGCGGCGTGCGTCCGCCGTGCAGGTGCACGACGGTCGGGACCGGAAGTTCGTTGCGGTGCGCGACGATCGTGGTCCGGCCGCTGCGGGACTCGATCGTCGGTCCGGGGAACGTGCCTTGGTAGCCCCAGATCGGGGTACGCAGTCCGGGCAGGATTTCCGCGGTGCTCGCCCGCTGCACGATCTCGTACCGGTCGACGCCGCCGTCGCGAGAGACCGGTTTCAGCGCCGATGGCAATGGCAGCGGAACCTGAAACGGTTGCGGCAGCGGCACTTCGCTGGTCAGCAGCTCGCCGGTGGCGGCAGCCGGGCGGAACAGCCGCGGGGTGACGAACCCGGCCGTGAGCACCACTCCGGCACCGCCCGCCAGCCCGAGAAACCGGCGGCGCGACATCCCGCTCATCGCCGCGCCCCGGTCCGCCAGATGCCGAACAGCGTCCCGAGCGCGATCGCGACCAGTGCGACGCCGAGCGGAATGTGCAGGTCAAGAGCACCGGCCTGGCCGGCGAAGTACTGCGCGGTCTCGCCGCCGGCCAGCAGCAGGCTCGCCCAGAACGGCCACTGGACCCCGCCTCGCCACCAGTACAGCGCGGCAGGCACGAGCTGCACCAGCGCGACCGTCGACACGATGTTCGCGCCGAGTTCGTGCATCGCGAGCATGCCGTAATCGCCGATCAGATACCGTCCGGCGAACACTGGCTGACCCAGGATCGCGACGGCGTGCACCGTCACGACGACCCGCGTCACCACCAGCAACGTCCGCCCGCGTGTCAGGGCCGCTTCGGCCACCGTTCCCCCTAGTGCGCGTAAGAATTCCCCCGTTCCGACGCTAAGCTGAAGTTCTCATGCCGTCCAAGACCAAAATCGCCATGTACTCATGACCTCGGAGCTATGAGATGGACCTGCTTCAGCTGCGTTACTTCCAGGCGGTCGCCTACCGCGGCCACCTCAGCCAGGCAGCGGCCGAACTGCACATCGCGCAGCCGTCGCTGAGCCGGGCGATCGCGCGGCTGGAGGCGGATCTCGGCGTGCCGCTGTTCGAACGGGCCGGGCGGGGACTGCGGCTCAACCACTTCGGCACGACGTTCCTGCGCCGCGTCGACCGGGCCCTGCGCGAGCTCGACGACGCCCGCCAGGAACTCGTCGACCTGGCCGGTCTGGACCACGGCCGGGTCGCCGTCGCGTCGGAAACGCTGCTCACGCTGACCGGCCTGATGAGCGCCTTCCGCACGGAGTACCCCGGCATCGAGCTGCGGCTGTACCAATCTTCGGCGGAAACCATGGCGCAGCAGTTGTGCGCGGGCGAGGTGGACCTGTGCTTCGCCTCGCAGCCGCTGCGGCAACCCGGTCTCCAGGCGCGGGAACTGCTGCGCGAGGAGGTGATTCTCGCCGTGCCCAGCACGCATCGCCTCGCGCGGCGCAAACGCGTGCGGATGGCGGACCTCGCGAACGAGCCCATGGTGACCACCCGTCCCGGCTACTGGCCGCGCGCCCTTGCCGACCGCCTCTTCGCCGAGGCCGGGTTGGCGCCGAACTACTCCTGCGAGAGCGACGAACCCGGCGCGACCGGCCAGCTGATCGCGAGCGGGCTGGGGATCGGCCTGGTCCCGGAGGTGGCCCGACGGGCCGCCAAGGACGAGGCGGCCGTCGGGCTGGAGCTGGACGCTCCGGGTTGTCATCGGACCTTGACGGTGGTGCAGCGGGCGGACGCCTACCTTTCCGCTGCGGCACAACGCCTTACGGAGTTCGCGGTTGCCTACTTCAGCACTGGCAGGTACCGGACCGCGGTCGAGAGCGCGGGCTGAATCCGCCCGTGCACGCTTGGAAGAACCCGAACAACGGCCGTAACGCGTGTTCCAGCACGAGGCCGTGATGGTCCCGCCGCCGGTCGCGGCCAGCAGGACGGGTTTGTCGGCTGGCGCGTACTGGCCGACCGGATCGAAGAACTGCTTGAACATGCCTGGTACGAACCGCGGAACACCGGCGTCGCCGCGATCAGCAGGTCAGCTTCTTCCGCTCGATCGACTCGCGCGCCCGCTGGTGCGGCGAGGGGAGGGCCCCGGAAACCGGGTCCCGGGTGAGTTCGGCGAACGTCAGGATGCCGATTTCGAACGGCCGCGGTCCGGCGGTCGGGGATTCTGCGGTTCAGCCATCGTCGGTGCTTTTTTCCTGCACCCGGCCGCATGCCGCGGACGAGCCTGTCCGGATTAACCTGTCTGTGCAGACAATGATGTCCGGTGAAGGCCGTGCTCACCCGGTTGCCGGGCCCGGTTACCGTGTCGGCATGGCGAGCGACGGTCTGCGAGACCTGGAACAGGAGGCGTGGAGCGGGTTCCTCTTCACGCACGAGCGGCTGTGGCGCGCGCTGGCGGACGGGCTCGCGCCGCTGAACGTGAGCATGGCGGAGTACGGCGTGCTGGCCCTGTTGGCCGAGGCGGGCGACGCGGGCATGCGGATGACCGACCTCGCGCAGCGCCGCCTGATGTCCACTGGCGGCTTCACCCGGCTGGCCGACCGCCTCGTCAGCCGCGGGCTGATCGCGCGCCGCCAATCGGAGGTGGACGCCCGCAGCTTCGACGCGGTGCTGACCGCGCAGGGGCGCGCGCTGATGCGCAAAGCCCGTCGGCGCCATCACGAGGACCTGCGGACGCTCTTCTTCGACCGGCTGGACGACGAGCAGCTGCGCCAACTGGGCGCGGTCTGGCGCGATCTCGGGGACGGCTGAGTCCGCACAAGCGGGGGGATTTGTCCGATTCTCGACCATGGACGGTTGTTGGCCGGTCACGAACTGCTCATGCTGAACAGCTATTCGGCACGAGCAGGGGAAGCCAGATGCAGCAGCAGAGCTTGGCGGTCCGGTGGTCGGCGCGAACAGTCCGGTCCGGCCCGTTTCACCGCGCATTGTCCGAGGCCGTCGACCGGCGCGGGTTGTCCCTTTCGCGACTCCGCGCGCATCTCGCCGCGCACGGGGTTTCGGTCGCCGAGTCCACGCTGAGCTACTGGCAGCGCGGGCTGCGCAGTCCGTCCGCGCCCCGGTCGCTCGATGTCGTGCGCGCTCTGGAGTCGGTGCTGAACCTGCCGCCGGACAGTCTGGTCGTGCTGATCGGACCGCACCGGACCGCGGACGCCGACCGCAGGCCCTCGCTGCCGGAACTCCAGCAGAGCTGGGCGGAGACCTTCGCACTGCGCGACGAGCTGAGCGGAACGCCCGGCGTCGAGGAGAACGCGGATCTGGACGTCGCGACGGTGGTCGACGTGCTGACCCTCGGACCGCAAGGCCGGACCGCGGAGATCTCGTCGACCATGGTGGTGCGCGCCCGAAGATCCGGGCCGGACAGCTTCCTGGTGACGCACCAGGACGAGGAGGGCAGCGACGTCACGGCGACCGAGATCATCGCGGTCGACGGCTGCCGGGTCGGACGGGTGCGCCGCAGCACGCGGTCGGCGGGAATGGTGTTCGAGCTGCTCTTCGACCGGGGCCTCGCCGAGGGGGAGACGCACACGTTCGGGTTCACGCTGCGTCCCGCCGCCTCGGTCCGGCCGGGGAATTTCCATCGGGTCGTACGCTCCCGCATGTCGGCTTACCTGCTGCGGCTGCGCTTCGACCCGTCCGCGCTGCCCGCGCGCTGCCTGCGGACCATCCGGCCGAGGGAAGACCTGGAACTGCTGGTCCGCGAGCCGCTGTTCTGCGGGCCGGGGAACACGGTCAGCGCCTATTTCGAGGAACTCGGCGTAGGCATCGCCGGGGTCGATCTCATTTGGGACTGATCCGCCGTTTCGTCCAGCGCCACACCAGGAACGCTCCGCCGAGCACCACCGCGGAACCGAACACGATCAGCGCGACGACCAGCGAACCGGCCGGTCCGGTGTCGCGCTGCTGGAGGACGGTCTGCTTGAACCCGATTCCGCCGCCGCGCTGGTAATCCGAACCGGGCTGTTTGTCGGCGTACCGGGAACGCACCTGCTGCTGGTACTCGGCGATCGGCGTGAACTGGCCGACCGGGGACTGCGGGAGACTGGCCTGCAACAGCACGACGCCGTCGCGGCCGAGGTCGTACCATCCGTTGATCTGAGGCTCGTTCAGCAGCACCGACCCCGGGCGCAGCCGGGCGCTGAGCGCCTCCTCGTCGTTGCCGGACAACACGTTCCCGACCGACCAGCCGGTCGGCGCGGTGTGGTCGGGCGCGGCGCGGAGGGTGGCTTTCGCGCCGGTGGCCGCGGTAGCCGTCACCGCGATCGCCCGCAGTACCCCGGCGGGGGCTCCCGGCTTCGCGGAGACGAAGTCGGGATTGAGCGTGTAGACCGGGAAACCCTTGTGCTCAAGGGTGATCCGGCCCGGATCGGCGTGCCCGACCTGCCGGAAGTTCGACTTGGCGAAACTGATCGCGCGTGCCGTTTCCGCGGCTTTGACCGCGGCCGCGACGTCCTGCTCCGACGGCGGCGCGACCCACGAGGCCCCGGCGGCCTCGGCGGGACCGGCGGACAGGAGCGCCGCGACCGCGATCGCCGCGCCGGCGGCGAACTTCCGGCAGATCTCACCCATGGCGGCTCGTCAGCCCTTCTTGATGTTGACGATGGTGTCGTTCCAGGTGAACTGGGCGTTGCTGCGGTAGGAGTTGTAGTCCCAGGTCTGGTACCGCTCGTAGCTCGGCCACGGGTCGCCGACCATCAGCGACTGGTTCGAGCTGTCGTATCCGTAGATCACCTCGGCGTGCCCGCCGCCGGAGGTCCAGTAGATGCCGGTCAGGTTCAGGATTCCGGAGTTGACCTGGTTCTGGATCGACGAGTAGCTGATCGGCCCGTTCGCGTCCTGCGCGGAGAACCCGGTGCCCTGGAAGCCTTGCACGATCTCGTAGATCTGGCCGCCCTCGTTCGGGCAGTACCCGGACTGGGTGCCCTTGCCCGCCGCGCAGAAATCGGCCTGCGAGGCGGTGCCGCCCTGGGACTGCTCGATGCTGGAGCCGTCCGCCGCCCAGCACCACTGGTCGTTTTCCTGCACCTGCTGGTTGTATTCGAGCTGCTTCGACGCCGGCAGCGCCGCGGCGCGCATGCTGCCGCCGACCGGTTGGATCTCGCGCACCTGGGTGTGCGTGGCGGTCTTGATGAGGCCGTTCGGCTGGTGCGCGTCGTTGGCCGACTGGGCCAGCGCGGTGCCCGGCAGCAGCGCCACGGCAAGCGCGGCTGCCCCGGTCGCCACCGTAATCCGGACTGTCCGCCGGGTGGGTCGGTAATCCATCGAATCTCCTTGTGCCAGACGGGGAAGGGAGCTTGCCGGGGTGACCCGGCCGAGCATCACTGTGTGCTCGCCCGCTCCCGCAGAGCAACGGCTCCGGCACGCGGTGTGAGTGTTCACAGCGCCTTCTGCGGGAAAATGACTGGCACCGCCGCGGTTTCGCTCACCGCGGCGACAGGTAATTCGCAATATTCACAGCGCGTTCACATGCGATGAATCGCGCTGAAGCGGGTCGGTCCACAAGGGATCCGGGTTACGGCAGGCTTCGCCGCAGCGCGTCGCGGAGCAGTTCCGGCGGCATCGATTCCGGGTGCAGCACCGCTTGCATGGTCAGTCCGTCGAGCAGTGCGGACAGCCGGACGGACTCGACGGTCAGGTCGAGTTCCTCCGGAAGCCGGCCGAGCGCGACGGCTTCGCGCAGGATTCGCGTGATCAGGTCGCGCAGGTACTGGTGCTGCGCGTCGGCGCTGGCGCGGAACGCCGGACGGGTGCGGGCGGCGACGGTGAACGCCAGCCACGCCATCGCCTCGTCCCGGCGCTCGTCATCGAGCGGGAGGAACTCGGCGAGCAGGTCTTCGACCAGCGTCCGGCGGCCGGTTTCGGCGGCGAGCAGCCGGTCCGCGCGCGCCGCGACCCGCTCGCCGATCCGGTGGCCGAGCTGGTCCATCGTGAAGATCATCATCGCCTCGTGGTCGGCGAAGTAATGCCGGATCGAGCCGATCGCGAGGCCGGCTTCCTTGGCCACATTGCCGAGGGTCGCGCCTTCGACGCCGCAGCGGCGGACCACCCGGACCACGGCCTCGCTGACTGCCTTCCGCCGGTCTTCCGGCACCACGATCTTCGGCATGGTTGCGTTTATAGCACGCTGATGCCACGATGGATTTGGCATGGAGGTGCTAAATAGGTGGGCTCGTGAGTGTGATGCCGATGAGAACCGGTATTGCCGCGCACGAGGCCCCGGCGCAGGGTGAGGGGGACCGCGATGAGCGGGTGGGTGCTCGTGAGCTTGGCCGTCGGCGTCGTGGTGATGCTGGTGTTCCGGATGCTCGGGGAGCCGCTGAACTGGCGCGACACCGTGGCGCCGCCGGTGGTGCTGATCGCCATCGGCGTCGCGGGGGTCGTCAGCTTCAAGGGGCTGACCAGTGTCGATGTGTGGTGGATCGTCGGCAGCTGCGTGATCGGTCTCGCCTTCGGTGCTGCGCGCGGCGCGACGATCCGGCTGTATCCGAAGAAAGGCGAACTGTGGCAGCGTTACCGGAAATCGAGCCTCGCGCTGTTCGTGCTCGGTGTCGCCGCGTCGGCCGGATTCACTGTGCTGGCAGTGAGATTAGGGATGCATGAACAGGCGAGGCCGTACCAGTTGGCGATCGGCGTCAGCTTCGCCGGGGAAGCCCTGGTGCTGATTCCGCGTGGGTTGCGCTCGGAGGCGCCGTTCGCGAAGGACAAGGAACGGCCGTGGGACAGGTGGCTGCAGTCCCGGTGAACCTGCTCAGGGCAGTTCGGCCTGATGCCGCTTCAGCTCCTCGATGACCTGGTCGAACGCGGCGCGGTGGGCTTCGAGCCGGGCGAGCGCCAGGCTGATCGACTCCCGCACCTGTTCGACGTCCTCGGCGGCGATCTCGATGTGATCCGCGTGTTCGGCGGTGGTCGTCCCGACGGTCAGCGGGCGATCGTCGCGGGGGAGGGGCCGTCCTTGCGGTTCCCGGTCGAGCCAGGCCGCCATGTCCCGCATCTCGTCGTCCAGCCGCACCGTCCACGATCGGCGCCGCCGCTGCTCGCGTCCCGGATCCCGGCGTTCCCAGCCCGCGACGACCATGTCTTCGATCGCCTTCGCCGCGGTCCGGCACGCGACTTCCAAGCGGGGCAACGGATCCAGGCCGACTGCCGAGATCTCCTCCAGGATCGGTTCGCCCGCGGTCCACTTCCCGTCGACGGTGTGGGTTTCGGCGACGTCGTGCGCGGTGGCGAGCAAGGCGCTGATCGCCTCGCGCGCCTTCGCCACGTCGGCCGGATTCAAGTCTTCGTCGCCGAGCCGGTGCGGCGAGCCGGTGCGCGGCGGGCGTTCCTTGCCGGGCCAGGAACGGTTCCCGCCGCGCCGCCGGTAGTGCTGCTGCATCGCCTGTTTGGACCGGTCGCCGTACTCCGCCCCCAGTTGTTCCCAGGTCCAGCCGCGGTCGAGCACCGATTCGATCAGCGTGACCTCGGCCCGGTCCAGGTCTTGCCGGACGTCCGGGACCAGGTGCAACGCCTCCGCCGCGTCCTCGGCGCTGAGGTCCTCGCCGGGCTGGCGGCCGGATCTCGCCGCGCGGACCAGTTCGGCGAGGAAGGGGTTCTCGCGTTGCCGGAAGTAGCGGGTGGCCATTGCTTGCACGGAGTCGGTCATGGTCGTCAACGTATAGGTTGACGCCAGTGTTCGTCAACTGATCCGTTGACGTCTGGGTCTCACCAGGTCACGGGCAGTTCGTGCACGCCGTAGATGTTCATGCCGGTCCGCAGCGGGACCTTTTCCGGCGGGACCGCGAGCGCGAGCGTCGGGAAGCGGCGCAGCAGCCCGGCGAATCCCGCGCGCATTTCGATCCGGGCGAGCTGCTGGCCGAGGCATTGGTGCACGCCGTGCCCGAACGACACATGTGTGCGCGCATTCCGTTCGACGTCGAGGTCGTCGCCTTCGGGAAACCGCGAAGGATCGCGATTGGCCGCCAGCATCGAAATGAGAACGGTCGATCCCTTGCTGATTTTCTCGCCGCCGAGTTCGAGGTCTTCGGACGCATAACGGAACAGGACGTCGACCACCGCGAGATACCGCAGCAGTTCCTCGACCGCGCCCGGGATCAGATCCGGATCGGCGCGCAGCGCGGCCATTTGCCCGGGGTTCTCCAGCAGGGCGAAGGTGCCGAGGGCCAGCATGTTCGCCGTCGTTTCGTGCCCGGCGAGCAGCAGCAGGAAGCCGATGCCGACGAGTTCCTCGACGCTCAGGTCCTCGTCACGCGCCAGATCGGACAGGATGTCGGAGCCGGGAACCGCGCGCTTCTCGGCGGCCAGCTTCCCGAGATACGACGTGAGCGCCGTCCAGGCGGCCATTTTGTCCTCGATGCTCTGGTCCCGCAGCATCATCTGTGCGGAGTTCTTCTGGAACGTCTCCCGGTCGGAATACGGGACGCCCAGCATTTCGCAGATCACCAGCGACGGAACCGGAAGCGCGAATTCCTTCACCAGATCGACCGGCTTCGGGCACGCGGCGAGATGGTCGAGCTGCCGTTGCGCGATTTCGGTGATGTGCTCCTCGAGCTGTTTCATCCGGTTGACGGTGAACGTGCCGGTGAGCTTCCGGCGCAGCCGCGTGTGGTCCGGCGGATCCATCGTGATGAACAGGCCGGGCACCTGCGGCGACGGATCGAACTCCTCCTGCGCCTCGGGCATGCTCGGCGTTTCGTAGGGCACGTGCACCGCGCCGAGGTCCTGGCGCGAACTGAACCGCGGGTCGGCGAGCGCCTGGCGGACCGCGTCGTAGCCGGTGACCAGCCAGCCGTCGTGCCCGTCCGGGAACTTCAGCGGGCTCACCGGCCGGGTCTCCCGCAGCCGGGTGATGGCGGACGGCGGGGCGAAGGGGCCTGCGTCGCGCTCGAGCGGCAGGCCTGGCGGGCGTGTCATGTTCGGGTCCCCTCTCGGTGGTGGTGCGACCAGCGTCACCGCGACGGCTGATATCCCGCTGACACGGCGCTGGCTCGACTACCATCCGCAGACATGCCGGACACGCAGTACGAAGACCTGCTTCAGCACGTGCTCGACACCGGAGCCAAGAAGGGCGACCGCACCGGTACGGGCACGCGGTCGATCTTCGGGCACCAGTTGCGTTACCGGCTGGCCGACGGATTCCCGCTGATCACCACGAAAAAGGTGCACTTCCGGTCCATCGCGTACGAACTGCTGTGGTTCCTGCGCGGCGACTCGAACGTCACCTGGCTGCGTGACCACGGCGTCACGATCTGGGACGAATGGGCGGCCCCGGACGGCGACCTCGGCCCGGTGTACGGCGTGCAGTGGCGGTCCTGGCCGACCCCCGGCGGCGGGCACGTCGACCAGATCAGCGACGTGCTGCGAACGCTGCGCGAGAACCCGGATTCGCGGCGGATCATCGTGTCGGCGTGGAACGTCGGAGACATCCCGCAGATGGCGCTGCCGCCCTGCCACGCGTTCTTCCAGTTCTACGTGGCCAACGGCGAGCTGTCCTGTCAGCTGTACCAGCGCAGCGCGGACCTGTTCCTCGGTGTGCCGTTCAATATCGCGAGCTACGCCCTGCTGACGCACATGATCGCCGACCAAGTCGGCCTGCGCGTCGGCGATTTCATCTGGACCGGTGGCGACTGCCACATCTACGACAACCACGTAGACCAGGTGCACAAGCAGCTTTCCCGGGACGCGCGGCCGTTCCCGACGCTGAGCCTGAAGCCGGCGGAGAGCCTGTTCGAGTACCGCTACGAGGACATCTCGCTGGAGGGCTACGACCCGCACCCCGGCATCAAGGCTCCGGTGGCCGTCTGATGATCGGACTCATCTGGGCGCAGGCGGCGAACCGCGTCATCGGGCGCGACAACGCGTTGCCGTGGCACATCCCGGAGGACATGAAGCACTTCCGCACGGTGACCGCGGGCGCGACGGTGCTCATGGGCAGGCGCACGTGGGAGTCGCTGCCGGAGCGCTTCCGGCCGCTTCCGGGGCGGCGGAACCTCGTGGTGTCCCGCACGCCGCAGGAAGGCGCGGAAACTTTTCCCGACCTGGAGCAAGCGTTTGCGGCCGCGGACGGTGACGTCTGGGTGATGGGCGGCGCGCGGATCTACCGGGAGTCGCTGCCGTTCGCTGACCGGATCGAGGTGACCGAACTCCAGGAGTCCTTCGAGGGCGACGTCTACGCGCCGGAGATCGGCCGGGAGCCGGACACCGTCGGCGAATGGCGGGAGTCGAAGAACGGGTTGCATTACCGGCATTTGAGCTGGGGTTCTTAGCGGACTGCGGGTCCGGCCGTGAGCGTGTCCGCGGTCAGTTTCGCGATCGGTCCGAGCGGGAGTGACAGCGGTGAGTCGCCGTGGCCGACGTCGATGCCGCCGATGACCGGGACGTCCAGTGCGCCGAGCCGGTCGCGCAGCACGTCGAGGACGGTCCAGCCGCGGTCGGTGTAGTCCTCGAAGCCGGGGAAGCGGCCGAGCGCGACCCCGCGCAGACCGCGCAGCGAACCGGATCGCATGAGGTGGGTCAGCTGGCGGTCGACCTGGCCCAGTCCGATCGCGCGCGGGGCTTCGAGGAACAGGATCGCGCCGTCCAGGCTGGGCAGTCCGGCTCCGATGAACCCGATGACCGTGCCGAGATGGCCGCCGATCAGGTTCCCGGTGGCCGTGCCGGGGAAGGAGATCGCGGCGGTGAGCGCGGCCGGGTCCCGGTGCAGCGTCGTGGGTTCGGTTTCGCACAGCAGCCGCCGGGTCGATCCGGCGGAGCGCGGGCCGGCGAGGAAGCCGTGGATTCCGGCGATCCGGCAGTGCCGCCACAGCGCCAGGTGCAGGTTGGTGATGTCGCTGAACCCCATGAGCGGCTTGGGATCCGCGCGCACGGCGGCGAAATCGATCCCGTCGGCGATCCGGTACGCCCCGGCCCCGCCGCGGGTCGCGATGACCGCGCGCACGCCGGGGTCGCGGTAGGCGTCGTTGAGGTCGGCGAGCCGGTCCTCGTCGAGTCCGGCGAGGTATCCGTGCCGGTCCAGGGCGTGTTCGCCGATTTCGACGGTCAGCCCCCAGCTTTCCAGCGTCCGCACGGAGTCCGCGAGCAGTTCTTCGGTGGGCCAGCTGGCCGGGGAGACGAGCCGGACCCGGTCTCCTGGCTGGATTCGCGGCGGCAGCAGGACGTCGGTCACCTGATCACTTTCGCAGACTTCGCGCGCGGTAGCGGACACTGGCTGGCCGCTTCCCCTGGGACCGTCGGGTGCTCAGGAAAGGAACCGGCACATGCGGATGCGGCTTCTGGGGCGGACCGGAATCAAGGTCAGCGCCTACTGCCTCGGAACGATGAAATTCGGGCAGATCGGCAATGCCGATCACGGCGAGTGCGTCCGGATGGTGCACCGGGCGCTCGACGCGGGGATCAACTTCGTGGACACCGCGGACGTCTACGGCCCCGGCGGGGAGTCCGAGGAGATCCTCGGCGCGGCTTTGCGGGGCCGCCGCGACGACGTCGTGGTAGCCACGAAGGTCAACGGCTCGATGGGCCCCGGCCGAGGCGGAAGCTCCCGGCGCTGGATCGTCGCGGAGGTCGAACAGTCGTTGCGGCGCTTGCGAACGGACCGCATCGACCTCTATCAGCTTCACCATCCCGACCCGGACACCGATCTGGAGGAAACCCTCTCCGCGCTGACCGACCTGGTCCGCGGCGGCAAAGTGCGCGCCGTCGGATCCTCGAACTTCCCGGCGTCCGAGATCGTGGCGGCCCAGTGGGTGTCCGAACGCGCGGGACTGGCCCGGCTGCGGACCGAGCAGCCGACGTACTCGCTGCTCAACCGGGGGATCGAGAGCGAAATCCTGCCGGTGTGCCGCCGCTACGGGATGGGCGTCCTGGTGTGGAGTCCGCTCGCGATGGGGCTGCTGACCGGTCGCTACCGGCCCGGCGGCGAACAACTCCGGGAAGCACAGCTGCGTTTCGTGCCGCGGCACATGAGCGACGAGCGCAAACACGCCGCGGTCGAACAACTCGCGCGAGTCGCCGAGGAAGCCGGGCTTTCGCTGACGCATCTGGCGCTGGCGTTCGCGGTCAACCATCCGGCCGTGACGTCCGCGATCATCGGTCCACGAACGTTGGCGCAGCTGGACGATCTGTTGGCGGGCGTCGAGACCCGGCTGGACGACGATGTCTTGGACCGGATCGACCAGATCGTCGCGCCGGGCGCCGATGTGGGACCGATCGACGTGTCGTACGTACCGCCGTCGCTTACCGACCCGAAGCTCCGCCGCCGCGACTGACCCGTCCCCGCACCAGCGGCGGCACGTAGCCGGTCGCGACCACCTCGCCGTCGAACCAGACGGTGAGGTTCGCGGCCTCTTCTTCCAGCGCCGCCGCGGCAGCGAGCGACAGCGGTTCGATCGGCACGACGTCCACGGTCCCGTCCGGCTGCTGCGTCCAGGTCCCGACGATCCGCCCGTTCCACCACGCGGTCGGGCCGGCGTTGCCGGCGCCGTCGAAGAGGTGCGGGCCGTGGTCGCCGAGGTAGAAGTCGCGGCGGCGCCAGCCCATCGTCGTCGGGTCGAGGGTCGGGAGAAGAGCCGCCCAGTCCTGGTCGAGGCGGACTTCTTCCACGTCGTCGGGGTGCAGCCACGCTGGGGCGCCGTCTTCCAGCAGAGCGGGTGTCGCGCCGGCGTCGTCCAGCGCCCGGCGGACCGCGGTCTTCGTCGCGCCGAGCCACCACACCAGGTCGTCCTCGGTCCCCGGCCCGAACGACCACAGCCAGCGCCGCACCAGTTCCCGGTAGCCCTCCCGTTCGTCCAGAACACCGGGATCCTCGCCGAGCCACTGCTCGATCGCCGTCCACACTGGACGCGAGACCTGCCAGCGCCCGGCGTTGTCCCCGCGGACCACCGAACCGTTCGACGCGAGCACGGACAGCACCCGGGAGCCGACCGGGGCAAGTACCGCAGGCCTTCCCTCGGCGGCGATCCGCGTGTTCAGTGCGGGAACGCGAGCGCGTAGCTGTGCGGCGGTACCGGGTTCTTCGCGGATCGCCTGCAACGCCTCGGCGCACCGTTCGGCGACCCACGCCGGGCCGTCGTCGATTCCGGCGAGTTCGGCGTCTTTGGCCAGCCGCGCGGTCAGTTGCCGCACCACCCGGGCTGAGGCGCTTCCCCTTGCGGCGGCGAGCAAATCGACCGGGAAAGCGAAGACGGTCCGGCGCATCGCCAGCTGCCGCACCACAGTCCGTTTGCTGAACAAGGCGTCCGAAATGGACTCTCGGTCGGCGCGGGACCGGGCGTACGCGGACAGGTAAACGCTGCTCGCCTCAGTCGCGTGCAAGCACGTGACCGCGCGGACGGCGGTCTCGACCCCGGACGCGGGGGTCGCCAATGCGTGCCGCAGCCCGATCCGGTCGCGCCGTTCGGCGTCGGTCACTTTTCGCATGTTTTCGATCATGCCGGAAGTAGCGGTCACTGCCTGACCGCTACTGCTGCGAGTCTCGGTCGCAGCGCGGGAACGAGTCCGGCGCGGGAATCGAGGAGTCGAAATCATGGCAGTGCACGCCGTCGCCCACTTGAATTTCCGGGGCGAGGCCCGGGAGGCGCTCGAGTTCTACCGGTCGGTGTTCGGCGGGGACCTCCGGATCGCCACGTACGGCGACTTCGGGATGCCCCAGGACGCGCCCGGCGCGGACCACGTGGTGTTCGGCCACGTGGTCGGCGAGAACGGGTTCCAGGTGATGGCTTACGACGTGCCGGGTGGCGGTGCCGCCGCGCCGGTCGGCGAGACCACCCGCGAGAACGGGACGACGATCACGACGGAGAAGTTCTTCCTCTCCGCCGGCGGCGATTCCGTCGACGAGGTCGGCGAGTTCTGGAAGAAGCTGTCCGAGGACGCGACGGTGATCGAGCCGTTCGGCCCGTCCCCGTGGGCCCCGGCGTTCGGCATGCTCCGGGACCGCTTCGGGGTCACCTGGATTCTGCAGGTCGCCGCCTGACGCGCGGACTTCGCGCGGCCCGCAAGCCTGGCCCGCCGGTCTGCGGCCGGAGTCCTGCGCCGGCCGCAGACCGGCTTTCACACCGGGCGCGGCGAGAGACCCTGCTCGAACGCGAGCACCCCGCTCGGGTCGTACTTCGCCGCTGCCGCCCGGAGCGTCGGAAGGTTCACCCCGTAGTACGCCGTGGCCCAGTCCTGCTGGTCGTCGTTGAGGTAGTTGACGTACGCGCCGCCGGTGGCGAATTCCGCCAGCCGCGACTGGACGTCGTTCACCTCGTGCTTCGCGGTCTCCCGGTCGACGTCCGGGCCGGCGCTGAGGTAGACCTGCACGTCGCCGAAAACGCCGCGATGCGCGAACGCGGTGTCGGTGGGGCGGACGTCGGAGACCGCCGCGTCGAGCGGGTTGATCTCCAGCGCGATCTTGGTCTCGCCGGTGACGAGCCCGCTCAACCGCGCCGGATCGGCCTTCTTCGCCAGCACCCGGGAAGCGGCGCTGAATCGGCGCCGACCCAGGCTTCCGGACCAGAAATCCATCGCGCCCAGGTAGTCCGTCTCCTGGAAACCGCTGACGGTGCCCTTGACCCCGGCCCGGCGTTCCAGATCGGCGATGAGCTCGCGGGCCCGCTGTTCGCCGCCGAGGAGACAGCCGGGCACGCCCGCCGCCGGGCTCGGGCCGCCGAGCACCGAGATGTTCGACCAGAATTCCCTTGGCGCGGAAGTGATCCAGTCCTGCCAGGCGCCGTAGACGTCGGTGCCGGATCCCTCGGGGAAGTTCACCACGAACACCGTGACCCGCGGCGGCGCGGGCACCGTGCGGAAGGTGAATTCCGTGGTGACCCCGAAGTTCCCGCCGCCCCCGCCGGTGAGCGCCCAGCCGAGGTCCGAGCCCGGGTCGACCGAACGCAGCCGGAAATCGCGCGGCGGCACGATTTTCGCGCTGTCCAGGTGGTCGCAGGTCAGTCCGTATTTCCGCATCAGGACGCCGATTCCGCCGCCGAGCGCGAGCCCGGCGATGCCGACCGAACCGCACGTGCCGCCCGGCAAGGCGCGTCCTGCGGCGGCCAGTGCGTGATAGACGTCGATCAACCGCGCGCCCGCGCCGACGACGGCGGTGCCGTTCCGGCGGACCTCCACGCGGTTCATCAGCTTGAGGTCCGCGACCAATCCGTCGCCCGGAGTGGAATAGGCGACGTAACTGTGCCCGCCGCTGCGTGCCGCGAAGGTGATTTTGTTTTCCGCCGCGAACTCGAGGCACTTGCGGACGTCGTCGGCGTCGGCGCACCGGGCGATCGCCGGCGGATAGCGATCGTCGTAGAGGAGGTTGAACGGCGGACGGATTTCGTCGTAGCCGGCGTGGTTTCGCTGCAGCAGCGCGCCGTGCAGCCGTCTGCGCAACGCGGCCCAGTCCGGCTCCCTTTCGGCAGCCTCCGCGACGGTTCCGGCGCCGAGCGCGGCCGAGCCCGCCGCGACCGCGGACCACTGCAAAAGACGACGACGGCTCAACGTCATGGACGACCCCTCCACGGCTCGGCGGCCCGCGCGCACGAGAAGCAACCCGCCGGCCCGCCCCGAGATTCCCCTTGTCCGACGCCGCCAGCATAGACTAATCTTTCCGAAATAGAAGACGCATCTACGGTATTTCGAAAATGCGTGATTCGGGGGGGTGCTGGGTCGAGGTCGACCGGCCTTGATCCGCCATCGGATCAGGAGGTGCGGGCGACATGGGCGCAGACCGCTCCGGCTCGGCAGGCTCGGCCCCCGCGCGATCGGCGCGCCGGTCCGCGGTGCTGGCTTCCAGCATCGGCACACTGCTCGAGTACTACGACTATTACCTGTTCGGCCTAGCCGCCGCCGTCGTGTTCCCTGCCGTGTTCTTCCCGTCCGCGGACCCGCTCACCGGCCAGTTGTCGGCGTTCGCCACCTTCGCCGTCGGGTTCGTGCTGCGCCCGGTCGGCGGGATCGTGATCGGGCACATCGCGGACCGGTTCGGCCGCAAGAAAGCCTTGATCTTGACCATCGTCATGATGGGGATCGCCACGATTCTCATCGGGGTGCTTCCCGGATACCGTCAGATCGGCGTCGCGGCCCCGATTCTGCTGGTGATCCTGCGGCTGGTGCAGGGCTTTTCGACCGGCGGCGAAATGGGCGGCGCGATCTCGCTGGCCGTCGAGCACGCCCCGCCGCGCAAACGCGGTCTCTACGGAGCCCTGCTCCTTTCCGGGGCAGGGGTCGCGCTGCTCGTCTCGTCCGGGTTGATGGCGTTGTTCGCGACGCTTCCCGACCGGGATTTCCTGGCCTGGGGCTGGCGGATCCCGTTCCTGCTCAGCTTCGTGCTGCTGATCGCGGGTTTGCTCATCCGGATGCGGGTAGGCGAAACGCCGGACTTCGAACGCGCCCGCGAGAAGGGCGCCGGTGCGCGCGTTCCGTTGATCGCCGTGCTGCGCCGGCCGCGAAATGTGATCTACGGCGTGCTGTTCGGTTTCGCCAACAGCATCGGCGGCTACGTCATCACCACCTACGGCGCGTCGTATGTCAAAAAGGACCTCGGCATGCCCGCGTCGGTGGCGCTCACCGCCACCATGGTCGCGGCCGGCGCGCAGATCGTTCTCGCGCCGACGTGGGGTGCGTTGTCCGACCGGATCGGCCGGAAACCGGTGTTCCTCGGCGGCTGCATCGGGCTGGCCGTGGTGATCTTCCCGGTGTTCTGGTTGTTCGAGACGAAGAATCCGGTGCTCGTCGCGGTCGCGATGGTGCTGGGCTTCTCGGTGTTCGTGATGGCGATGTCCGCGCTGTCCCAGACGATTCTGTCCGAACTGTTCGACACTCGCTCGCGGGTCACCGGCGTCAACCTGGGATATCAGCTCACCGCGGTGCTCGGCGGCGGGTTCGCGCCGTACCTCAGCGCCTGGCTGGTCGGCGCGACCGGCGCGGTGTGGGGCGTCGGCATCTACGTCATCGCCGGCTGCGTGCTCAGCGCGGCCGCGATGCTGCTGTTGCCCGAACGCGCCGGGAAACCGTTGCCGGAGCCGGTCGCTGAACCGAAAGCGGCGACGGTATGACCTTGCTGGGATACGTCAGCGACGAACGCTATCTCGCGCTGCCCGACGTGACTGTTGAGATCAACGCGCGCGACGCGCACTGGACCGCCCGCTCTACCGCGACCGGCGCGATCCATGCCGACCTCCCGTCCGGCGAGTACCGCGTCACGCTCGCCAAGGACGGCTACGGAGCCAAACACGTCGACCTCGCGCTCGGGTCCGAACCGCACCAGTTCCGGCTGCTGTCCGACCGGATTTTCGGTTACCTCTGGCCGAAATGGGCCCGCAGCGGCGACGAGGGCGAGTTCCGGATCCACAGTCCTGAGCCGTACCGCCTGAGCCTGTGGCGGCACGGCGCGGCGACTGAGGAAACAGCGTTGATCGGCTGGTTCGACGAACACGCGCCGCGCGCCACCGTGCAGGTCACTCCCGATGGCGACTACACCCAGACCGGCGTGCGGTTCAACGAAAAGGGCTACGCCGATCCGTCGCACCGCCAGTACGTCATGGCTCCGGACCGCAGCGGCCTGTACTACTTCCACGTCGAAGGCGAATCCGGGGCTCGGTTCTCGTTTCCGTGGGTGGTCGCACCGCGCCAGCCGACCGCGCCGATCGCCGTAGTCGCGTCCACGAACACCTGGAACGCCTACAACAATTTCGGCGGCCGCAGCAATTACATCAACGCCTCCGGCCTGCCCACTGCACCAGTTTTGGTGCCCCGCCTCGAAATGTCGCGCTACCTGGAATCAAGCTTCAGCGAACACGCCCTGCCCGACGACGCGTACCCGCCGTTGTCCTTCGAACGTCCGGAACCGCTGAACCAGCTCAGTGCGGACGCGCGGCCGGAGGACCCGATCCGCGGCAGGCAACCGTGCCACCTGGCCGCCGCGGAATGGCGGCTGCTCAGCTGGCTGGAACGCCACGGTTACGAGTACGACCTCTACTCCGACGCGCACCTGCATGACGGCACCTTGCCATTGGACAGCTACCGCGCGCTGGTCCTGAGCACACATCCGGAGTATTGGTCCCGGGAGATGTACACCGCGGTCTATTCCTGGGTGCACGACCGCGGCGGAAAGCTGGCCACCTTCGGCGGTAACGTCGCCGACTGCGAAGTGGTCTTCTCTTCGCCGGACGCGCTGCGCTTCCGTACCCAAGCCGTCGAACCCGACGCGTATGAGAGCCGGATGCACCGCACGTTCCGGCCGACGTCGGAGCTGTTCGGCGTGGTGTTCACCAGCGCGGGTGCGATGACCGGGGCACCGTACGAGGTCGTCGACCCCGGCCATTGGGCTTTCCGCGGCACCGGACTGGACAAGGGAGACTTGTTCGGCGTCCGGAGTCTGCACGAACGCTGCCCCGGCGGTGCTTCCGGACACGAAACCGACAAGACCGGCGCGCACAGTCCACAAGGGACTCAGGTAATCGCCCGCGGCCTGAACTCCGGCGACGGCGGCGGCGAAATCGCGTGCTACACCACGGCTAGCGGCGGTGAGGTGTTCTCCGTCGGATCGATCGCCTGGACGTCAGCTGTGCTGGTGGACGATGGCGTGTCCGCGGTGACGGCGAACGTCCTCGACCGGTTTATCGGACGCTCCTGAACCCAGCGGCGATATCGCCGGCCACCTCGACGCCGAGGCCGGGCGCGTCGCCGAGCCGGACTGTCTGGCCGTCGCTGTTCAACGGTGTCTTGAGGATGTCGCGTTCGTAGTAGTGCGCGCCGATGATGTCGGAGGGAATCCTGCCCGACAGCCCAGGCGCGGCACACGCCGCGTGCAACTGGGCCGCCGCGCCGATGCCAAGCTCCCCATTGGACCCGAGCACGACGTCCAGCCCGAACGCGTTCGCGAGGTGCGCCATCGCCACCACCCGGCCCGGGCCGCCCGCTTTGCCGATATACAAGCTGACCGCGTCCGCCGCTTCGGCCCGGATCACCGACACGAGGTCGTCAGTGCCGAACACGCTTTCATCGGCCACAATGGACAACCCGCGCCCGCGCAACTCCCGCATCCCGGCCAGATCCCCAGGTGCCACCGGCTGTTCGAGAAACGCCGGATCCTGGTTCCGCATCAACTCGATCGCCCGGGCGGCGTCTCCGGGCCGGTAGCCCCCGTTCGCATCGAGGCCGAGGAACGTGTCCGCACCGACGAGCTTCCGTGCCTCGGCGAGCCGACGCGCGTCTTCTTCGGGATCGAAGCCGATCTTGAGCTTGTAACTGCGAAACCCGGCCTCGAAGGCTGACTGGTAGACGTCGTGGAGCCGTTGCCCGCTGCCGCTGAGTGAACACTTCACCGGCACTTCAGTCCTTAATGGACCACCGAGCGCCACTGCGAGCGGGACTCCGAGCGTGCGCGCATACGCGTCCCACAACGCCGTCGAGATCCCCGCTTTGGTGAACGGCACCCCCGCCACTGCTTCGTCCATGCGCCGCTCAAGATCGGCGACCGGAACGAGCGGCCGCCCGAGGATCGCCGGGGCAAGTGCTCTCTTGGCGAGATACTCCGCCGTGCCAGCGTCTTCGCCACTCCATTGGAGCGTCGCACTGACTTCGCCCAGCCCGGTCGCACCGTCCGAAGCGGTCACGCGGACGAGCAGGAAGTCGGAATGGTCATGCGTCCCGCGAGCGCCGGCCACGACCAGTTCCGGCCGGACGACCGGACTGATCGCGGCGACCTCGAGGTCCTCGACGGTATTCACAGGAACTCGCGGAACTCGGCGAGAAACCGGTCGATCATCCGGATGTCCTCGGCGTCGAGCCGATGCGCGGGCGCGCGGCAGTACGGACTGCCGAACAGTCCACGGCGGACTGAAATCAGCTTCTCCGCGGCGATGATCCGTTCGGTGTCCAGCATCCAGTAGGAAATGTAGGGCAGCAGCCGCCGATGCAACTCGTCGCCGCCCGCGTCGTCGCCGTCCACGAACCGCCGCCAGATCTCCACGTAGATCTCGGTGAACGAACACCCCGGCTGCGTCCCGACCGCGCCGCGCCGGATCGCGTCCGGCAACTGCACGCCCGCGTAGCCCTCGACCGCCGGAATCGGCGGATCCCCAGCGGCCAGCTCGGCGATCAACGGCCCCGGCGGACTGGATTCGACCTTGACCAGCTGCAGATTGGCATGTTTGGCCGCGATCTCGCGCAGCACGTCCGCATCGAGGCTCGTACCGGTCTCCGCGGGCGCGTACTGCAGCACCACCGGAGTCGGCGCGACCGCGTCTAGCACCTCCCGGATATGCTTGACCAACGCCTTCCGCGACGGTCGCAGATAGTGCGGCGGCAAAAGATTGATCAAGTCCGCCCCCGCCGCCACCGCCTCCTGCGCCCGCTTCACTGCCAGCCGCGTAGCATGGTCTTGAACCGCGATAATGGCCAAGACATCCGCTCGCGGATTGGTCTCGGCCAGCAACACCTCCGTCAGCGTTCGCCGTTCGTCCTCCGCCAGCTTGTAGAACTCCGAGGCGAACCCAGGGAACATCACGCTGCCGATCCCGGTCCCGAGCACGTGCCGGATGACTCGCCGGAAACCGGAAACATCGATCTCGCCGTCGTCGGTGAAGGGTACTTCGAGAACCGGGGATACTCCGCGAATAGGCGTCATCGAATCCCCTTCTGAAGGCCGAGCGCAGCAACCGCGTTCGCGTGGATGATCCCCTCGATCAACTCGGGCGAGATCTTCGGCAACGCCGTGCCCTCGACGATGTCGTTGACTCGCCGGATCCCCGCGATCGCCTCAGCGGTGGTGGCGATCGGAAAGTCCGAACCGAGGAGCAGCTTGTGCGGCACGCCCCACTCCTGCGCCGCGAGCAGCGATTCGTAGCAGACCCAAGGCCGGAGGTAAATCGAAGACACGTCCGCATACACGTGCGGATGCTTGCGGATGGTGACCACGGTCTCGCGTCCCCACGGATGCCCCATGTGCGCCATGACGATCCGAAGCTCCGGGAACTGCAACGCTACTTCGTCGGTGACCAGCGGATATGTGTACCGCAACGGTGCCTGCCGGATCGGCGACGCACCCTGATGGAACAAGATCGGCAGCCCGTGCCGCTCGCAGTAACGGTAGAAGTCCAACGCGGGCTGAGACAGCGGGTCGAAATTCTGGTAATTGGGCCCGAGCTTCACTCCGACCAGCCCGAGTTCCCGGCACCGGTCAGCCTCGTCGAACACGTCGGGAGCAATCGGATTCACCGACATGAACCCCATCCGCCGGTCCGGATCAGCCGTCACGAACGCCGCGGTCGCGGTATTGGTGTCCTCCGCCCGATAGGGCAGCCCCGTGGCCTCCTCCGGCTTGTCGACAGCGATGTTGAACACAATGGACAGATCGGCGGCCTCGGTGGCTTTGTCGTAGTCCGCCCAGGAATTCGTGGTGACCACCGGCCGGTCAGTCCGCCACCCCTCGTAAACGCGCCGCTCGTCCTCCGGCACCGCGGCCTGGTGGGTCGGAGTATGAGTGTGCACGTCCACGATCATGGCTTCACAACACCTCCGCCAGCTTCACGAACCGATCGGCAAGCCCGCTGGAGATCTTCTCGAACCACCTGCTGCCCTGCTCCGCGGCAGCCAACTCGGGCCGATCGGTGTACCCGTCGATGTCCAGCCAAACCTGCTCGGAGTGAATGTCCACATCAGACACTCCAGTTTGCCTGGGTTGCTCCCTCTTCGCCGGTTCCTGAACCAGCTCCCCGCGAACCGCCAGCATCATCGAAGTCTCGAACTCGCCAGCATGGCCAGGCACGATGTCCTCCGGGCCGAGGACCCGCCAGTAGTCGGTATGCGCCACCGCAAGCCCGTGCCGAGTCGACGCCGCACCAGCGAACGCGTGGCAGATCCCGACGTTGCCCCCGTGCCCATTGACGACGACCATCCGCCGCCCGCCCTGCACCGCGATCGACCGGGCGAGATCGTCCAGCACGTGCAACAAGGTCTGCGCCGAAAGGGATAGCGTCCCGTTGAAGGGCAGATGATGATCAGAAGTCCCGTATGGAATGGCCGGCGCGAGCAACAACGCCCGCTCAGCCCTCGGCGCCGCCAGCTCGGCCGCGCGTTCGCACACCGCGGCCGCCAGAAAGGCGTCCGTCCCAGTAGGCAGATGCGGCCCATGCTGCTCGGTCGCGCCGATGGGCACCAAGACGAGCGCCTCGGAAAGCACCCCGCGCACGACGGCGCGATCGGCCTCCGCCCAGCGCAACAGTGCGCCCACGACGTCTCCCCGATACTCCGGTTGGCCTATCTTCCGGTATTTCGTAGAAGTCTTCCTGATTCAGGAAGATAGTCGATCGGGGAGAGAGACGCAATGCCGCCGACCAGCCAGCAAGAAGCGGCCCGGCCATGGGTGCGGCCGGGCCGCTGGTGGTGCGGGCTTAGCGGTCGGCTGGGTTCCGCAGCACTCGCAACGCGGGCTCGGTTCCGTTGGCGGGCCGGGTTTCGCGCGCGGGACAATACTCGTCCCGGCCTCCGCGTCCGTGGATCATGCGATTGCATGACTGAGTGAGGCGAACGTAGCGAATGCGGTGCGATCGGTCTGTCCCGTCGCGATTGTCCAAGCTGGACCAACCGGGCTATTGAGGCCGTGCTCACCCGGTTGTACCGTCGATTGCGGTGTTCGTCGCCCAGCGGGGACGGCTGGCGGTGCCGCCGGTCGGCCGCATATCCAGCGGACTCGGGCGCGATTGTGCGGGGGGAAGCAAGGGATGCCGGCCAAACGTGCTTTGTTGTGCTGCGTTCTTACGATTTTCGTAACGGCTGGCACGGTTTTCGGTACCGGTCCGGTGGCTGCCGCGATGCCGCACCGGGCGGCCGCTGGCCCGCCTGCCTGCCGGGACCGGCAGATGTGGTGTCACGAGGCGCGCACGAAGCCGACTTCGATCAGGTGCGGATCCAGTGCCTTCGAGCGACCGGGAAAATCCTGGACGAATGTTCGACGAGGCCTGGGATGTGCGCACGGGCGGTCGCATTGGCGGCGGAAGGAGATAGCGAAATAGATGGCGGATGATGAATTAGTTGAAATGACTTAAATCGACTTCTGCGAGTACGACGAGCGTGCCCGGGGCTTGCTCTGCCAAGGTGCTTGTTCGCAACTCGGCGAAGTGGGCTGATGCGAGGAGATCGGACGAGCGCTTCCAGCGGTGGGCGGTGAAAGAAGCTCGAGAATTTGATGGTAAAAATTGAGGGGTGTTGGACGTAAAATGAGCGAACGGCCTTCGATCGAATTGCTGAGGCGAGCTGGCTGGACTCCCGGTCGCGCTGTGGACATCTCAGATGATGTGCGAGCCCTGGAGCGGGCCGGAATCGGAATATTCCCCGGTGCGATCGACTTTCTCCGGGAATACTCTGGTATCACAGTGCGCTGGAATAGGAGCAGTGGCTTCCCGGATGACCTTGAGGTGTCCGCGGCTCGGTCGCTCGAGAGCTTGGACCCGCGGTGGGTTGCGATCTACGCCGAACGTGCGGGGACGGCGTTGGTGCCCGTAGGGGAGGCCAATCGAGGTTATCTGGTCGTGTTGGTCGGGGAAGGCGGCCGCTGGTTCGGCGGCTTTGACGATGCGTTCGGCGAGCTTGGCGACGACTTCCTGTCGTCCCTCGATGGGTTGGTCCGCCATTGCAGATTTATCCGTGACTTGTGACCCCGGGTGGAGGTTTCGCTCAACGAAGACGCGAAAAATATGGGGTGAGCTGAGGTAGCTACGAACCGTACGTGCCACCGTATGCCCGACCGCACGCAGAGTTGACGATAAGTCAGGCGCGCGAGTCATATGAGCGCCTCATGGAGGCGCGTGATGCGGCTTTCCATAAACACGTCGTGATGGGGTTCAGCAAGGTAGCTAACCCGAAGTACAACTTAGACATCGATCGTGTCGTCGCCGCTTATGCCTATCAGGTCATCGAGGGCCAAGACGTCGATACCGGATTCTTTCGTCGAATAATGGACATAGCGGCTGCTGACGCCTGAGTGCGCCACCGGGGGCTACACCACGAACCCGAGCCGTCGTGAGACCTCCTGTCCCACCTGCACCACCCCCCGAACCGCGGCTTTCCGTTTCTCCCCAACCAGTTGCCGCGCAAACCCGGTCACCCCAACAGCCCCAGCAACAGCCCCCTCGGCATCGAAGAACGGCGCCGCAAGGCAGGCGATCTCAGCCTGCTCCTCCTCGCTCTCGATCGCATACCCATCCGCCCGCACCTTGGCCAGCAACGCCAAAAACTGACCAGGATCAGGAGCCGCGGCCTTAGGTCCGACCCCGCGCGAAAGGCGGGACAGCAACGGCTTCAGCTCGGCCTCCGGAAGATGCGCGGCAATGGCCCGGCCCAGTGCGGTCAGGTCGAACGGTGCGACCTTCCCCCGATAAGTGTCGAACTGAACAAAACCGGGCGTAGACGCTTTGGCCACATAGACCACCGAAGCGTCCTCCAGGATCCCCACATGCGCGGGCATCCCGAGGCTCTCCGCGAGACGTCGCAGGTCGGCTTGGACGAGCGAGGGCAGGTCGACCTTGCGCACCAGTTCGATGGCCAAGCCGTACAACCGCAGGGTGGGGCGCCAGAAGTGGCTCCGGCCGACGACCCGGCGCACGGCGTAACCCCGCTGCTCCAGCGTGTAAGCGATGGAAGCGCAGGTGGCGAGCGGCACCCCGGCGGCCTTCGCGAGGGCGGTCAGCGTCAGCGGTTCCTCGGCGCGCACTAGCGCTTCCAGCACGGTCAGCGTCCGGTCCGCGGCCGGCGAGGCTGCTTTGCCCGATGCGTCGCTCATCCGGCATCAACCTTTCGGATACCTGTAGTCATCTTCGGAACACGGTAGCGTCCGGTCATCCGGCTGGCTCGATGCGCGCGATCGTCTCCTCGGCCCACGATCGGATGGCTTCGGCCTGGGCGGGGGTCAATTCATCGAGGAAGTGGCGGCGAATGTTGCTGCCGTGGACCACCAGGGCCTCCTGGATGACCGAGCGGCCGTAGGCGGTGAGCGCGATTCCGGTGCGCCGCCCGCTGGGGCCGCTGCGGGCCGGGGTGACCAGGTCGCGCGACTCCATTCTGGTCAGCTGGTGCGAGACCCGGCTCTTCTCCCAGCCGAGGGCTTCGACCAGGTCGGCGACGCGCGTCTCGTGGCCGGGGATGCGCCAGAGGGTCACCAAAACGCTGAACTCGGCCTTCGAGATGCCGCATTCCCGCTGCAGTCCGCGATCCAGTTCGCGGGTGAGCAGACGTTGCGCGCGCACCCACGCGTTCCACAGCTCCCAGTCCTCGGGGGTCATGAACAGGGAGCGTACCTGGGCAGTTGACTCATCAACTTCAGCGACTCTAGAGTTGATGCATCAACTTTGGGGAGGGTTCATGCGGACGCTGATCCAGAACGGGCACGTGGTCAGCCTCGATCCAGCCATAAGAGATCTTCCGCGCGGAGACGTGCTGATCGAGGACGGGCGGATCGCGGCGGTCGGGACCGCGATCCAGGCCGACGCCGAGGTTGTCGACGCCTCGGGCAAGATCGTCCTGCCGGGGTTCGTGGATACGCATCGGCACACCTGGCAAACGGCATTTCGCGGGATCGGAGCGAACTGGACGTTCGCGGAATACCGCGAAACCGTGCATGAGCGGCTCAGGCCGCATTACCGGCCGGAGGACGTGTACCTCGGCAACTTGCTGGGACGGCTCGAAGCGCTGAACTCGGGCGTGACGACGATGCTCGACTGGTTCCACTGTTCCGACCGGCCGGAGAACGCCGACGCGGCGATCGACGCGCTCCAGGAGGCTCCCGGAAGGTCGATCTTCTGTTACAGCGCGATGGATCCAGCCGACACGGCCCGCGTGCGGAAGCGGCTGCCTGGCGACGAGATGGCGTTCGGGCTGCGCGGGCCGATGGTGACCACAATGGACACCACGGCGGCCGATGTCGCGTTGGCGAGGGAGCTTGGGCTCAGGGTGAGCGTGCACCTCCACCGCGCGGCCTGCGCTTCGGTTCCCGAGATGCACGAACGAAAACTGCTTGACGACCGTACGACGATAGTTCACGGCAACGGTCTCACCGACGAACAGCTGGCGATCCTCGCGGACGCGGGATGTTCGGTGACGCTCAGCCCGGACGTCGAGCTGAAGATGGGGTTCGGGTGGCCGGAAACCGGACGTCTGCTGACGGCTGGGATCCGGCCGTCGCTGTCCGTTGACGACTGTCCGTCCGCTGGGGGTGACATGTTTTCGGCTATGCGTACGGCGTTCGCCGCGCAGCGCGGTCTTGACGGCGCTCTGGTCGCGCGCGATCTGCTTGAGTTCGCCACTGTGGACGGTGCTCGGACGTGTGGGCGGGGAGATCGGGCCGGGAGCATCAGCGTCGGCAAGGACGCGGATCTGGTGCTCGTCGACGCGGAGGACCTGTCGGTGTTCCCGGTCGGCGATCCGGTGTCCACAGTGGTCACCGCTGCGCATCCGGGCGTGGTGGACAGCGTTTTCGTCGGGGGCAAGGCAGTCAAGCGGGGCGGCCGGTTGCTGGGAGTGGATGTGCCGAAGCTCAGGACCAGGCTGCTGGAATCTCGCGACCGGATCGCGGCGGCGGCCGGATTGGTGATCGGGTGAAAGTTCTGGAGACGGATCGGTTGCTGTTGCGGCGGTTTACCGAAGCCGACGTCGAGAATCTGGTGTGGCTCGACAGCGATCCGCGCGTGATGCGGTTTCTCACCGGCGAGCCGACGCCTCGCGCCGAGATCGAGCAGAAGGTGCTGCCTGGGATTCTCGGCGATTACGAACGCGGGCCTGCCGGGCGGTGGGCGGCGATCGAAAAGGCGACCGGCGAGTTCATCGGCTGGATTTCCTTGCAGCCGCCGGCGGACGGCAGCACGGCCGAGCTGGAACTCGGCTATCGGCTGGCGGCGACGGCCTGGGGTCGCGGGTATGCGACGGAAGGGGCCCGGGCGGCGATCCGCAAAGGATTCACCGAACTGGGCACGCAGCGGGTGTGGGCGCAGACGATGGCGGTGAACACCCCGTCGCGGCGGGTGATGGAACGGTCCGGGTTGACTTACGTACGCACGTTCCACCTGCACTTCGACGATCCGTTGCCGGGCACGGAACACGGTGAGGTCGAGTACGCGTTGACCCGGGAAGCGTGGGCCCGCGGCGCGGACTGATCCGGGTGCTGAAGCAGGGCAGGACTCGTGCCCTCCCGCCCATTCCGCCGGGTGCGCGAGTACGGCATCCTTTTCGTCCGGAATACACTCGCCGGGTGATCAACCTCCCGCGGGTCCCGAAAGCACGGCACGCGGTGTTCCCGCTGCTCGGGCTGGTGCTCTTCGCCGGATCGCTGCTGCCGTCCCTGCAGATGTTCGGCACGCAGTTCGGCGGGCTGCCGTCGAGGCCGTTCGACGCGCTGGCGGTCGGGGCGGTCGCACTGCAGTCGTTGTCGCTCGCCGGATGCCGCCGGTGGCCGGTCGCGGTGCTCGCGCTGGTGGCGGCCGGGTTCGCGATCGACCAGCTGTGCGGTTACCACTCGTTCGCGGGCTCGGCTTTGCCGGTCGCGGTGCTCAACGCGGGCTGGCGGGCGGACCGGGGACGGCGCGCGGCAGCGATCGGGTCCACCGTGGCGTATCTGCTGTTCGTGGCGGCGTTTCCGCTGCGTGGCGGCGGGGAACCGGCGGCGGGAGTGGTCGCGTTCTACCTGTCGCTGGTCGTCGTGTGGGGGATCGGGGCGTGGCTGCGCTCCACTCGCGCCGCGGAGGCCGAACGGCGCCGCCGGGTGGCCGAGGAAACGCGCGCGGCCGAACGGACGCGGATCGCTCGCGAGTTGCACGACGTAGTGACGCATCATGTGACGGCGATGGTCGTGCAGACCGAATCCGCGCGGTATCTCGCCGGCGAGCAGCTCGACCAGACCCTCGCCACGGTCAGCGGCACCGGCCGCCAAGCCATCGCTGAGCTGCGGAATCTGCTCGACGTGCTCAACCCCGGCGGTCAGCCTGTCCTCGGGCTCGACACGCTGGTCGAGCAGACGCGGCGAGCCGGGCAGCCGGTGGAGTTCACCGAGGTGGGCACTCCCGGGGCAGCGGGCGTGGCACCGGTGGCGTACCGGGTCGTGCAGGAAGCGCTGACCAATGCGCTCAAACACGCGCACGGCAGCCCGACGTCGGTCCAGGTCCGGCATGGCGAGGGGGACATCACCGTGGAAGTCCGTACCGACAGCGAGGCCGACCTGGCGGTCGGCGGCAGCGGACGCGGGCTGGCCGGGCTGCGCGACCGGGTCGGCGACGTCGGCGGCGACTTCGCCGCGGGGCGCGGCGAGAGCGGCGGGTTCTGCGTCCGGGCCCGGATTCCGGCGTGAGGGCGCCGTTGCGGGTCCTCGTGGCCGACGATCAGGCATTGATCCGCACCGGGCTGGTGACGATCATCGACGCGCAGCCGGACCTGGAGGTCGCGGGCGAATGCGGCGACGGGAAGGCCGCGGTCGAGCTGGCTCGCGAGCTGAGCCCGGACGTCGTCGTGATGGACGTGCGGATGCCGGTGCTCGACGGCATCACCGCGACCCGGCTGCTGGCCGGAGCCGACGTCGCGGCCCCGGTGAAAGTGCTGGTGGTGACCAACTTCAACCTCAACGAGAACGTCTACCAGGCGTTGCGCGCCGGGGCCGCCGGATTCCTGCTCAAGGACGCTCCGCCGGACCAGTTGCTGCACGGGATCCGGACCGTCGCGTCCGGCGCGGCGCTGCTCGACCCCGAGGTGACGCGCGAGCTCGTCGGCCGGTACGCCACCCGGATCCGCCCCGCTGCCGCGGATCCGGGTGACCTCCCGCTGGCCCCGCGCGAACTGGAAGTCCTCCGCCTGGTCGCGGAGGGCCTTTCCAACAACGAAATCGCCGCGGCGCTCGTGCTCAGCCAGGAGACGGTGAAGACTTACGTTTCGCGCATGCTCGCGAAACTCGGCGTCCGCGACCGGGTGCAGGCGGTCGTTTACGCTTATCGGCACGGACTGGCTGATTAACCCGCGACTCGCGCGGCGACGTCCTCGATTTCCCGGACGGCGACGTCCGGCTGGTCCTGGTAAATGTAGTGCCCGCTGGTTTTCGCGATGGTCAGTTTGCTGCGGGTGGAAATCGCGAGCCACTTCACCTGGCCCTCGGTCCAGGCTCGTTCCAACCCTGGGCCGTACTGCGGCAGTTGCGCGAGGTATTCCTGCCCGTGCTTGATCACCTCGACCGGAATGTCCCCGGCGGATTTCACGTCCGCGTCCGCGACGACCAGTTTTTCCGGGCTTTCGCCCTTGAAGACCGCCAGGGTCTGCGTGCGGAGCCCGGCCGCGTCCCCGGTGGCGCCGGCCGGGATTTCCCGGACCAGATCCGCCTCCTGTGTCGGCGAGGTGGCGTCCATCAGCACCAGGCCCTTGACCTTGTCCTGGTGGTCGGGGGCGTACCGGGCGGCGATCAGCCCGCCGAGCGAATGCCCGGCCAGCACGACCGGCGAATCCGGGGCGAGCTGGCCGATGACGCCGGTCAGCACCTTTCCGGTGGTCTCGAAGGTCTGCGGACCGGCAGGCTGGTCGCTGCCGCCCGCACCGAGCCGGTCGTAGGAGCACACCCGGTTCTTCTTGCCGAGCGTTTCCTGAAGACCGGCGAATTTGTCCAGTGCGTCGCCGCCGCCGTGCAGCAGAATGACGACCGGTTTTCCTTTTTCGAGCGTTCCCGAGCAGGATACGTTCACCGATTTTCCGGCTACGGTGATTTTCTTCGCGCCGGTGAAAGCGGCCTGACTGGCCGGTGCGCTGCCCGGTGCCGGATCCGCTTCCGTATCCTCGTCGCAAGCCGTCAAAAGCAGACAAGCCGCGATCACCGCCGCGGTTCCCCCGGCCTTGTGCATCGAATACCCCTTCATGGCCGAAAACGCTACTGATCCGGCGGCGCGGAATCGTCCCCGCGCGGTGGACACCTGCGGGTAGCTCTCCTGGGGGACACCGGGAGAGCTGTCTTAAACTCTCGGTATGTCATCGGGTGCCGTGCGAACCGGCCGGGGAGGGGCGGAGCGCGAGCCCGGGTCCCGGCTGGAGTTCGCGGTGCTCGGGCCGGTCCGCGGCTGGTACGGCGGGCAGCCGCTGGAGCTCGGGCCGGTGCTGCGGACGACGATGCTGGTCGCGCTGCTGCTGCGGCCGGACGTGACGGTCAGCCGGGCCGAGCTGGTCGACCGGGTGTGGGGCGAGCGTCCGCCGGAGAGCGACGGCGTGCCCGGCTACATCTACCAGCTGCGGAAATCCCTGGCCGCGGGTGGCGCGGACGCGAAATCCGTGCTCCGGACCGATCCGGGCGGGTACCGGTTCGCCGGGGCGGGCGTCGGGGTGGACGCCGTGCGGGTCGAAGAGATCGCCGCCCGGGCCAAGAAAGCCGCCGGGACCGGTGCGCTCGCCGCTGCCGCCGAGGGATACGGACAGGCGCTGGCCTTCTACGAGGGCGTTCCGCTGGCCGGGCTGCCCGGCCCGTTCGCCGAACGGGAGCGGAGGCGGTTCGCCGAACGCCGCGTCGGGCTGGTCGAGGGCCGGACGGACGCGTTGATCCGGCTGGGCGACTACGCGTCGGCGATCAGCGAGGTGTCGGCGCTGCTTGCCGAGCATCCGGACCGCGAACCGCTGACCGGGCTGCTCATGCGGGCCCTTTACGGGGCCGGCCGGCAGAGCGACGCGCTCGGCACCTGGCGCGAGTTCCGCGTCCGGATGCGCGATGAGCTGGGGCTCGAACCCAGTGAAGACCTGCGTCGCGTGCACGAGGCGGTGCTGCGCGGTGATGACGGAGCACTCGGCGTCGCGGCGCGGCCAGCCGCGGTGCCCAGGATCCGCGACGAACTGCCGCACGACGTCGGCGAGCTGGCCGGCCGCGACGACGAACTCGCCAGGCTCGCCGCGCCGGGGAGTGCGGTGTCAGCGGTGGACGGGGTGCCCGGGGCCGGGAAGACGGCGCTGGCGGTGCGCGCCGCCCAGTTGCTGCGCGAGGAACACCCCGACGGTTGCCTTTTCGTCGGCCTGCACGGGCACAGCACCAGCCGGGCCCCGCTCGCTCCGGTGCGAGTGGTGCGCCGGCTGCTGCGTTCGGCCGGCGTGAACGACCAGAACATTCCGGACGACCTGGACGAATTGTCCGCGAACTGGCGTGCCGCCACCGCGCCGCTGCGCCTGGTTTTGGTGCTGGACGACGCGGTCAGCGCTGAGCAGGTCCGCCCCCTGCTGCCCGGCGGAACCGGGAGCCGGGTGCTGATCACCAGCCGTCGCCGACTGCCCGGGTTGGACGTCGAACGCCGGATTTCCTTGGGCCCGTTGACTTCCGACGCCGCAGCTGGCTTGCTGAGCCGGATCGTCGGCCCGGCGCGCGCGAGCCAGGAACGCGAGGCCGTGCGCGAACTGGCCAGCCTGTGCGGACGTCTTCCGCTCGCCCTGCGCATCGCGGGTGCGCGGCTGCAGAACCGTCCGATGTGGACTTTCCGGGACCTGGCGGACCGGCTCGCCGACGACACCAGCCGGCTCGGTGAACTGACCGCTGAGGAACGCAGTGTCGAGGCCGCTTTCCGGCTCTCCTACGACCAGCTTCCGGCTGACACGCAACGCGCTTTCCGCACCCTGGGCCGCGCGCCCGCACCGGAATTCGACGAGCTGGTGCTCGCCGCGATGCTTGGCTGCTCCCGGCGGGCCGCGGAAAGCGTGCTCGAGGATCTGGTCGACGCGAACCTGGTGCAAGCGCCCGCCGCGGGCCGGTACCGGATGCACGATCTGGTCGCGGTCTACGCGCGCCGCCTCGCCGCCGACGAACCCGACGTCGCCAGCGGACTGGGGGTCTACCTGCACGCCTGCCGCGCCGCGAGCGAATGGGGCGAACCCGGTTTCCCCAGCGGCCCGGTGCCCACCGACTCGCCGTTTTCCGGACTGGTGGACGCGTCAGCGTGGCTGGACGAGGCAGGTGATTTGGTGGAAGTCGTCTCGTCCGCCGTCGCCGCGGGCCATCCGGACTACGCGTGCTGGATCGCCGAAGGAGCCGTCGATTACCTCGTGCGGCGCATCCGGTACCGCGAATGCGTTGCCCTGCTGGAAGTCGCTTTGTCCGAAGCGGACAATGTGGCGGACCGGCGAATGGCGACGGCGCTGCGATTCGGACTCGGCTGGGCACACCTCGCACTGGGCGATTCCGTCCAGGCCAGGCAATGGTGTGAAGACGGACTCCGGATCAGCCGGGAAAACGGCGACCGCCGGGAAACCGCGCGGGGCCTGTGCGGGCTGGGAATGGTCACGATGCTCGCCGGGCCGTTGGACGAAGCGGAACAGGTGCTGACCGAGGCTCGCACGCTGGCCGCGGAAGTGGCGGACAGCTGGCTGGTCGAACGGGCGGTGTCCGGACTGGGGTACGTGTATTTCAAGCAGGGTGAATACGAACGCTCGCTGGCCTGTTTCGCCGAATCGCGAGAAGTCGCGGTCTCAACCGGAAATCCGGCGATGCTGGGCCGGGTGTCCAGCCACATCGGCAGCGTCCGGCTGCATCTGGGCCGCCCGGCGGAGGCGGCGGAACCCTTGCGTGAAGCGGTCGAATTGGCCGAGCGGGTCGACGACCGGTTGCTGCTGGTGAGTTCCTTGTCGCGGCTTGGGTCCGCGGAACAGGAACTGGGGAGTCTGGACCTGGCGCTTTCGTATCATTTGCGGGCGCTGGGGGCGTTGACCGACCAGATGTCGCCGTGGGCCGAGATCGAGGTCCGGAACCGGTTGGGGGCTTGCCGGCAGACCCGGGGCGAGGAGGAGGCGGCGAGGGAGCAGTTCGATCTCGCCGCGGCGGTGGTGGCCGGGCTGGACCAGCAGTCGGCAAGCGAGATTACGTGAGCCAGCAAGAAAAGTAACGCCAATATTTCTCCGCAGGGACGAGCGACACATTGATGAGTTTGCCCGCGACTGGAATCGAAGTCCGTATCGGTATCTGGGTCGACACTGCGGACCTCGCCGAGACGGTCGAGCGGTGCCGGTCGCTGGCCGGCGAGTTCGGTGCGGTCGCGGCGGAGATCGTCCGATGCGATCCGGAGAGTCCGCGCAGGGGGTTTGTCGCCACCCTCCACTGTGCCGCTCCGTGGGAAGCGGGGGAGACTGCTGCGCAAGCCATGCGCAGGGCGGTTGGGCCGGTGGCTGTCAAGCATGGGCTCAACGACGAATACCTGGACTTCTTCGGCGATCCGGAGAAGAGCGGTTATGCAGACCTTTGGTTCGACGAGCAAGAGTTCGACGGATATGTGTTGTATCTCGTGCTCGCGGCCCACGGCGGCCTGCGATTGGAGTAATTGGAGCCCGGAGTCCGGGAAGATTTCACGTTGACCGAAGACTCCGACCTCACGGTCAGAGTGAGTCACCGGTTTCCCGGGGCAGACGTCGCGGCGGCGTTGGGGAAGGCTCTCCCGATCGTGGAATCGATCGGGGCTTCCGGTCTCCAATTCCTGGCCTCGGACGGTTCCTGCGAGGTCGTGATGTTCGCGGCCCGGCCCGTCGTTGAGGGAGAGAACCTGGAAACCAGCCTGCGCCGCATCGGGGCGACGGTGGCGGCACAGCTGGATCTGGATCCGGGTGCGTTGGTTCTGCGCGGCGCCGGCGAGGATCTCGTCGGCGCGCTTGAGCCTGGCGACGACAGCCGGCCGGTCGCGGTGCTGCGCAGGAGAGCGGCCGAGGAGGATTGATCGTTCCCGGGTGGCTTCTGGCCCGCCAGGCCGGGAGCCGCCCGGGTCGGCGGATCCGCCACAAGTGTTCCGCAGTTCCGTTGTCGGTGAACTGCACCGCCTGTGCACTGTCTGCTGTGGACATTTGGTCGACGCCCAGTACCTTCGCGCGGTCAGTCAACCGGACGGTGTCGAAGCGAGTAGTGCTCGCAGGGACCGTCAAGATGGAGTCGCAGTTGTCCGGCGAGCGAACGGTGCCGGGCGGGAGTTCGAGGAACGCGGTGGGAGAAAGCGGGGCGGCGTTGGGGCGTAGCAGCCTCCGGCCTAGCCCGACCGCGCCAGTGGCTTCAGCGGTCCCGGCGACGAAGCGTCAGCATGGAGACCAGCCTCCACTCGGGCGTTGCAACGCTGTAGAACACCGGTGGTGCGCGGCGGGCTTCTTGCCGGTGCCCGGCCGGTGTGTTTAACTACCGCCAGTGCCTGAGAGCGGGCGTGTTCAACCCCTGCGGAACCGGCACTTGAACAGCGTGCGCCAGCCAGGGACGGCGGTGTGACACGCGCTCGCCGCGAAGACTCGCGCGTGGCATACCTTCGCCCTCGGGCCGGTCAGGCGCCTCGCCGCCAGAACACGCTGTAGTCGTCGATCGCTTCCAGCGGGTCTTCGATGCCCTCGGTCTCCCGGAACTCCTCGACCGCCTTGCGGCAGGCCGGGATCACGTAGTCGTCGATGATCACGAACCCGCCGGGGGACAGCTTCGGATACAGGTTGACCAGTGCGTCCATCGTCGACGAGTAGAGGTCGCCGTCGAGGCGCATGACGGCGAGCTTCTCGACCGGCGCGGTCGGCAGGGTGTCTTCGAACCAGCCGGGAAGGAACTGGACCTGGTCGTCGAGCAGGTCGTAGCGCGCGAAGTTGTCCCGCACGGTTTCCATCGAGACGCCGAGCACCTCGTTGGACTGGTGCAGGGCCATCTCCTGGTCCATCGGATGCCCGTCCGGGCCGGTGTCGGGAATGCCCTCGAAGGAATCCGCCAGCCAGACCCGGCGGTCGGAAACGCCGTGCGCCTTCAGGATTCCGCGCGCGAAGATGCAAACCCCGCCGCGCCAGACGCCCGTTTCGATGAAGTCCCCCGCGACCCCGTCCGCGAGCGCCTGTTCCAGACAGTGCCGGACGTTGCGGATCCGCTTGAGCCCCACCATGGTGTGCGCGGTGCTGGGCCAGTCGAGCCCGTTCTCCCGGTGCTCGCGGGTGAAGGACGTCTCGGGAACCCAGGCGTTCGGCGTGGGGGCGTCGCCGTAGATCATGTTGGTGACCACCTTCTCCAGGAGGTCGAGGTACAGCTGGCCGCTGGCTTCCATTTTCGGTCCTTTCTCGGGGCCGTCGCCGGTGTTCTCCACGATTGCGACTGGGCGTCGTGGTCGCAAGGCGACGATTGTGCGGACGAGCGGAAGGGCGGATCGGCCGCCTTTACGGGCGACAGGGCGGCACGTAAGCTGCGGAAGATCACGCAAGCCGGGCGAGACTGACGGAAATCGGCATCACCTGCACTGGGGCTGGCGAACTTGACGACGAAATATTAAAATAACCGGTTTTGATTTCGCGGGCCGCATCGAGCATTCGTTCGCAGTGTCGCGGCCAGGCCCGATGCTGCCGAGATCCGGCGACGACTGCGCGCGCGGAACGCCGCGGTTCGTCGCTGCTGCTGTGATGTGCCAACGACGTGCGGATTGTGGGGGTCGAGTACTGCCGTGACAGATCTGTTTCGCGCGGGAAACTCCATGCCGGATCTGACCGGCGAGGAGATCGCGGTCGTCGGTATCGCGTGCAGGCTGCCGGGGGCCGCCGGGCCGGCCGCGCTGTGGCGATTGCTCGAAAATGGCTCGGACGCTATCGTCGAAGTCCCGGCCGGCCGATGGGATGTCCGCGATTTTCCCGAAAAGGGAAACGCGGAATATCGCCGAGGTGGTTTCCTGGACGCGATCGACCGATTCGATCCCGCCTTTTTCGGCATCTCGCCGGGCGAGGCCGTGGCAATGGATCCGCAGCAGCGGCTGATGCTCGAACTGGCCTGGGAAGCGCTCGAAGAAGCGGGTTTCGCCGCCGATCGCCTGCGCGGAAGCCGCACCGGGGTCTTCGTGGGCGCGAGTTCCGGGGATTACGAACGGTTGCTGCTGCGCGGCGGGCTCACGCACCACACTGCCACCGGAACCGGCCGCGGCATCATTTCCAACCGCGTCTCGTACGTGCTCGGCCTGCACGGCCCCAGCCTCACCGTCGATTCGGCACAGGCGTCTTCGCTGACGGCGGTGCACCTCGCGTGCGAGAGCCTGCGCCGGGGAGAGGCTTCGCTGGCGATCGCCGGCGGAGTGCACCTCGCCGTGACCCCGGAAAACACTGCCGCACTGGCGAAACTCGGCGCGTTGTCGCCCTCTGGCCGGTGTTTTGTGTTCGACGCCAGGGCGGACGGGACGGTCCTCGGCGAGGGCGGCGGGGCGGTCGTGCTCAAGCCGCTTTCCCGCGCGATCGAGGACGGCGACCTCGTGCACTGCGTGATCCGCGGCAGCGCGGTGAACCACGACGGCGGGGGCAACGGGCTGACCGATCCGAATCCCGTCGCACAGGAAGAAAACCTGCGCTCGGCGTACTGGAGCGCGGGCGTGGCTCCCTCGGCCGTGCAGTACGTGGAACTGCACGGCACCGGCACCAAGGCGGGCGATCCCGTCGAGGCCGCCGCGCTGGGCGCGGTGCTGGGCGCTGAGCGAGACCCCGGATTCCCGCTGCGCGTCGGCTCGATCAAGACCAACATCGGTCATCTCGGCGCGGCCGCGGGGATCGCCGGGCTGCTCAAGGCAGTGCTCGCGATCAAGCACCGGAGGATTCCGCCAAGCCTCAACTACGAGACCCCGAATCCGGCGATTCCCTTGCCGGAATGGGGTTTGCGGGTACAGAACGAACTGGCTGACTGGCCGAGGGCGGACCAGCCGCTGGTCGCGGGAGTGAGCGCGTTCGGCATGGGCGGCGCCAACTGTCACGTCGTGCTAGCCGAGCCGCCGACGCCGGAAGCACCCGAGACGGAGACCGCGAAGGTACCGGTGCCGTGGGTGGTTTCCGGCCGGTCTGAGGCGGCGTTGCGCGCGCAGGCGGCGGTCTTGGCTGAGCACGTCCGCGAGCATCCGGAACTGGCGACGGCGGACGTGGCGTACTCGCTGGCCGCGAAATCGGCGTTCGAGCAGCGCGCCGTCGTGGTCGGGGACGATCGTGCGGACTTGGTTGCTGGGCTGAACGCGGTGGCCACCGGCGGCGCGCACCCGGACGTGGTGCGCGGTGCCGCGGACGCCACCGGGCGGACTGTGCTGGTGTTCTCCGGCGCGGGCGGGCAGTGGAAGGGCATGGGCGCCGGCCTGTGGGAATCGTCGCCGGTGTTCGCGGAATCGGTCGCGGCGTGCGCGGAAGCGTTCGAGCCCTACCTCGACTGGTCGTTGATCGACGTCGTGCGGGGCCGTCGAGGAGCGCCGCCGTTGTCGCGGGTCGACGTAGTGCAGCCCGCGCTGTTCACGGTGATGGTGTCGCTGGCGGCGGTGTGGCGCTCGCTGGGCGTCGTGCCGTCCGCGGTGATCGGCCATTCGCAAGGCGAGATCGCCGCGGCGCACGTCGCCGGGGCGTTGGCGCTCGAGGACGCGGCGCGGCTGATCGCCTCGCGCAGCCAGCTCATCGCGGCGAAGCTGTCCGGACACGGCGCGATGCTGTCGGTGTCCGCGCCGGTGGCCGACGTCGAGCGGCTGCTGGCGGAAGCGGGCGACGGGGTGGCCGTCGCCGCGGTGAACGGGCCCCGCACGGTCACGGTCGCGGGCAGTCCGGAGGCGATCGACCGGTTGGCCGAGACCCTGGCGGAGACCGGGGTGCGGGCGGCCCGCATCCAGGCGGACTTCGCCTCGCATTCGCCGCAGATCGAGTCGGTTCGCGCCGAGTTGCGAGACGCGGTCGCCGAAATCGCGCCGCGGAGCACGCCGATCCGGTTCTGCTCGACGGTGACCGGCGGGTTCCTGGACACCGCCGAATTGGACGCGGACTACTGGTTCCGGAACCTCCGCCAGACCGTGCGTTTCGACGAGGCCGTGCGCACCTTGCTGGACGAGGGTTTCGACGTCTTCGTCGAACCCGGGCCGCACCCCATGCTCTCGGTCCCGGTCCAGGAGATCGCCGACGACCATGGCGCGCAGGTCGCCGCCGTGCACACCCTCCGCCTCGGCGAAGGCGACCACCAGCGGCTGCTGTCCTCGGCCGCGGAGGCGCACGTTCGCGGCGTCCGGATCGACTGGGCCGCCGCCCTGCCCGCGGCCCGCCGGGTCGACCTGCCCACGTATGCCTTCCAGCGGGCGCGGTACTGGCCGGAACCAGCGGCGCTCGAACCGGGCGGGCGTCCGCTCGACGAGGAGTTCTGGGCCGCGGTGGACCGCGGCGAGCTGGCCTCCGTGCTGGACGTGGACGGCGCGACGACGCTGGACGCCGCGTTGCCCGCGCTGGCGGCCTGGCACCGCCGCAAGACCCATCTGTCCACAGTGGACTCCTGGCGGTATCGCGTCGGCTGGCGGCCGATCACCGGCCGGGCGGCGGAGGCTCTGGCTGGGCAATGGCTGGTGCTCGTGCCGCGAGGCTCGGCTGACGATCCGCGTGTCGAAGGGTGCGTTCGCGCGCTGACCGAGCGCGGCGCGCAAACCCAGGTGGCCGAGGTCAGCGAGCACGACACCGAGACGCTGCCCGAAGTGCTCGAATCCGCACCGTTCGCCGGGGTGTTGTCCCTGTGGGCCTTGGACGAGCGGCCGCATCCCCGGCAGCCGGCGCTCAGCGTGGGGCTGGCCGGGACGCTCGCGTTGATCCGGGCCGAGGCCGCACTCGCCGCTCCCGCGCGGATCTGGGCGGCGACGGCGGGCGCGGTGTCCGGTGCCAGCCCGGCGCAGGCCATGGTGTGGGGGCTCGGCCGGATCGCCGCACTTGAACACCCCGGTCGCTGGGGCGGGTTGATCGACCTGCCCGGCACCTTCGACGCCCGGGCCCGCGCCCGGCTGGCCGAAGCGCTGGGTGGCATCGAAGGGGAGGACCAGCTCGCACTGAGTGCGTCCGGATTGCTCGGCCGCCGCCTCGAACCCGCTCCGCTCGGCGAGGACAGCCGCGAGTCCTGGACGCCGCGCGGCACGGTCCTGGTCACCGGGGCGTCCGGGGAACTCGGACCGTCGATCGCCAGGTGGCTGGTCCGGCAGGGGGCCGAGCATCTGGTGCTGGTCAGCCGACGTGGCGAGGCGGCGGAGGGCATGGCCGCGCTACGCGAAGAGCTGGCTGCGCGGGTCACGATCGCCGCGTGCGACGTCAACGACCGCGACGCACTGCGAACGCTGTTGTCCGGCCTGGCCGCCGACGGCGACCAGGTACGGGCTGTGGTTCACGCGGCGGCGGTGCTGCGGCCGGCCACATTGGCCGAGACCAGCCCCGAGGAATTCGCCGAGAGCGTCGCGGCGAAGGCACTGGGCGCCGCCAACCTGGACGCCCTGCTCGGTGACCAGGAACTGGACGCGTTCGTGATGTTCTCGTCGGTCGCCGGGGTGTGGGGCGGTGCGGGCTTCGGCGCGTATGCCGCCGCGAACAGCTACCTCGACGCACTGGCCCGGCAGCGTCGCGAGGCCGGGCGCACCGCGACGTCCGTCGCGTGGGGAATGCTGGAGTCGCCGAACCCGCGCGAGCGCGAATCGGCACGCCGCCTCGGGCTGTCGTTCATGGACCTGGACACCGCGTTCGCCGGAATGGCGCAAGCGGTCGGACGCGGCGAGACCACGATCGTGATCACCGACGTCGACTGGGCGCGGTTCGTTCCGGCCTTCGTTTCCAGCCGTCCCAGCAGCTTGTTCGACCAGGTGCCGTCCGCCGCTCGGGTCCTGCGGGACAGGGCGGATGCCGCCGAATCCGTCGTGACCGGTACCGAATTCGTCCGCGAGCTGACCGCGGCGGCAGGGGCCGCGCAGGAAGAGGCGCTGCTGGAACTCGTACGCTCCCGTGCCGCGGCGGTGCTCGGACGCGAGAACGCCGAGGCGATCAAGCCGGATCTGACCTTCCGCGAACTGGGCTTCGACTCGCTCACCGCGGTCGAACTGCGCAACCAGTTGGTCACCGCACTCGGGCGGCGGCTGCCCACGACCTTGCAGTACGACCATCCGACCCCGGCCGCGGTCAGCGTGTTCCTCCGCGCGGAGCTGTTCGGAACCGAAGCCGGGCCTGCCGGAGCGGCCGCGGTGCGCGCGGAGCCGGACGAACCGATCGCGATCGTGTCGATGGCCTGCCGTTTTCCGTCGGGCATCGACACTCCGGAAGCCTTCTGGGACCTGCTCGACGGAGGACGCGACGCCGTGTCCGCGTTCCCGGCCGACCGCGGCTGGCAGCTGTCGAACACCGGATACACCCGCGAGGGCGGCTTCCTGTCCGGCGCGGGAGAGTTCGATCCGGCGTTCTTCGGGATTTCGCCGCGTGAGGCGTTGGCGATGGATCCGCAGCAGCGCCTGCTGCTGGAGACGTCGTGGGAGGTCTTCGAACGGGCAGGCATCGACCCGGAGTCGTTGCGGGGCAGTGCGACCGGCGTGTTCGCGGGTCTGATGTATCACGATTACGGAGCCCGCCTCGGTGCGGTTCCTGATGGTGTGGCGGCCTATTTGGGCAATGGCAGCGCCGGGAGCGTCGCGTCCGGCCGGGTGTCGTATGTGTTCGGGTTCGAGGGGCCCGCGGTCACCGTCGACACGGCGTGTTCGTCGTCGTTGGTGGCCCTGCATCTGGCGGCGCAGTCGCTGCGGTCCGGCGAATGCTCGCTGGCGCTGGCCGGCGGGGCGACCGTGTTGTCGAATCCCGCGGTTTTCGAGGAGTTCGCGCGCAACGGCGGGCTGGCGTCGGACGGGCGGTGCAAGTCGTTCTCGGCGGCCGCGGACGGGGCCGGGTTCTCCGAGGGCGTGGGAATCCTTTTGCTGGAACGGCTTTCCGACGCGCGACGCAACGGACACGAGGTGCTGGCCGTGCTGCGCGGCAGTGCGGTGAACCAGGACGGCGCGTCGAACGGGCTGACCGCACCGAATGGTCCGTCGCAGCAGCGGGTGATCCGGGCGGCGCTGGCGAATGCCGGGCTGGAACCGTCTGCTGTGGACGCTGTCGAAGCGCACGGGACGGGCACCCGGCTCGGTGATCCGATCGAGGCGCAGGCGATCCTGGCGACTTACGGCCAGGACCGGGAGCAGCCGTTGTGGCTGGGCTCGGTCAAGTCGAACATCGGGCACACCCAAGCGGCGGCCGGGGTGGCCGGGGTGCTGAAGATGGTTTTGGCGATGCGGCACGGGATTTTGCCGCGGAGCCTGCATCTCGGCGCGCCGTCGTCGCATGTGGACTGGTCGGCCGGCGCGGTCGAGCTGTTGTCCGAAGCCAGGGAATGGCGTGCGGACCGGCCACGCCGGGCGGGGGTTTCGTCGTTCGGGATCAGCGGGACGAACGCACACGTGATCGTCGAGCAGGCACCGGACGCTGTGCCGCCGCGGGATCAGCCGGACCGCGAGCTGGCCGTCGTGCCGTGGGTGCTCTCGGCCAAGACCCCAGAAGCGTTGCGGGACCAGGCGAGCAGGCTCGCCTCGGCTGCCGGGCAGCCGGCGCTGGACGTGGCGTTCTCGCTGGCTGCCGGGCGGGCCGCGCTGGACCATCGCGCGGTCGTGACCGGCGAGAACACTGCGGAGCTGCTGGCCGGACTGGACTCGCTCGCCGGAGCCGGGAAGCCGGTCGAGGGCAAGACCGCGTTCGTGTTCGCCGGCCAGGGCTCGCAGCGGCCAGGAATGGGCCGCGAGCTGTACGAGCGGTTCCCCGTGTTCGCCGAAGCGTTCGACGCGGTGTGCGAGCGATTCGATCGGTCTTCGGCGCGGGCGCTGCGGGATGTGGTGTTCGCCGCCGACGGCTCGCCAGCCGCGGACTTGGTCCACCAGACGGAGTGGACCCAGATCGGGCTGTTCGCGGTCGAGGTCGCGCTGGCCCGGTTGCTGGAGTCGTGGGGGATCTCCCCGGATTTCGTGGGCGGGCATTCGGTGGGCGAGCTGGCGGCGGCGCATCTCGCCGGGGTCCTCGACCTGGCCGACGCCGTCGCGCTGGTCGCGGCGCGCGGCCGGTTGATGCAGGCTCTCCCGGCGGGCGGGGCCATGGCGGCGATCCAGGCCGACGCGGCCGAAGTCGCGCCGATGCTGTCCGGTCCGGACGCACGGGCGAGCCTCGCGGCGGTCAACGCGCCCGGTTCGGTGGTGGTTTCCGGCGACGAGGACCGAGTGCTGGAGATCGCCGGGCACTGGGAAGCACGCGGACGGCGGGTCAAACGCCTGCGGGTGAGTCACGCGTTCCACTCGCATCGGATGGACGGGATGCTGGCGGAGTTCCGCCGGGTCGCCGAGGGCGTCGAGTACCGCGCACCGCGCGTTCCGGTCGTGTCCAATGTGTCCGGTGAGCTGATCGCCGAGTTTTCGGCCGAATACTGGGTGCGGCACGTGCGGGAGACCGTGCGGTTCGGCGACGGGGTCCGCACGCTGGCGGCGCGGGGTGTGGCGCGATTCGTCGAGATCGGCCCCGGCAGCGTGCTGACCGCGATGATCGGGGATTCCCTCGACTCCGACGCGGCGCTGATTCCGGTGTTGCGCAAGGACCGCGACGAGCCGACGGCGTTGACTGAGGCTGTCGGCCGGTTGTTCGTCTCCGGTTCCACAGTGGACTGGAACGCGTTCTTCGCGGGTACCGGCGCGCGCCGGGTTTCGCTGCCGACGTATGCCTTCCAGCGGCAGCGGTACTGGCTCATGCCGAACCTCGCCGGAGACGCTCGCGGCATGGGGCTGGCTCCGGCCGAGCATCCGCTGCTGAGCGCGGCGCTGCCGTTGCCGGATTCGGACGGCGTCGTGCTGACCGGCAGGTTGTCGGCGGAGACCCAGCCGTGGCTGGCCGAGCACGTGGTGCGGGGCTCGGCGCGGTTCCCGGCGGCGGGGTTCGTGGAGCTGGCGGTGCGGGCGGCCGACCAGGCCGGATGCGCGGCGCTGGACGAGCTGACGGTGCGGACGCCGCTGGTGCTGCCGCCGCGTGGCGGGGTTCAGGTCCAGGTCAAGGTGGGCGAGCCCGCGGCGGGCGGCGTTCGGCCGGTGGCGGTGTATGCCCGTCCGGACGGCTCGGATCAGCCGTGGATCCAGCACGTCGACGGCTTCGTTTCGCCGGGCGGGACCGCGCCGGAGTTCGAGCTGGCGGAGTGGCCGCCGCGCGGCGTGTCCGCCGTTCCGATCGAGGACTTCTCTCGCGGCAAGGCCGACTTGGGGTTGTCGTTCGGCCCGATGTTCCAGGGGCTGACCGCGGCGTGGCGGCAGGGCGACGTCGTATACGCCGAGGTTGCCTTGCCCGACGAGACCGACGCCGGCGCGTTCGCGCTGCATCCGGCGCTGCTGGACTCGGCGGTGCACCTCGGGGCCGAGGCTGATCGGTTGGCGGCTTCCTGGTCCGGCGTGACCGTGTACGCCTCGGGTGCGTCGAGCTTGCGGGTGAAGCTTTCTCCCGTCGGCCCGGACGAGGTCTCGGTCGAACTCGCTGATGCGGCGGGTGCGCCGGTGGCGGCTGTCGACTCGGTAAAGCTGCGGCCCGCGGAGCAGCTGGGACGTCCGGCCGGATTCGTGGAGTCGTTGTTCGGCTTGGAGTGGGCCGAGGTGGCGCCGGGTGCCGCGGCCGAGACTGGCGGCTGGGCGGTGCTGGGCGAGCTTGGCATCGAGGCCGACCGGTACCCGGATCTGGCCGCGCTGGTGGACAGCGGGGCTACTCCGGACGTGGTGTTCGTGGAGTGCCGTCCGCCGGCTGAACTCTTGGCAGTGGCACAGACCTGGCTGGGGACGGCGCGGTTCGCGGATTCGCGGCTGGTCGTGGTGACGCGCGGGGCGGTGGCCGCGGAGCCGGACGAGAGCGTCCGGGATCTCGCGGCGGGCGCGTCGTGGGGGTTGGTGCGGTCGGCGCAGTCGGAGAGCCCGGGCCGGTTCGTGGTGCTCGACCTCGACGACAGCCCGGCCTCGCTGGAGCGGTTGCCCGAGGTGCTGAACCTCGGCGAACCGCAGCTCGCGGTGCGCGCCGGCGTGGTGCGAGTGCCGAGGCTGGCGCGCGTACTGGCCGAAGAGGGTTCGGCCGCGGAGCTGGCTTCTGAGGGAACAGTGCTGATCACTGGCGGCACCGGTGCGCTGGGCGGTCTGGTGGCCCGGCATCTCGTGGCTGAGCACGGGGTCCGGCATCTGGTGCTGGTCAGTCGCCGCGGCGCGGACGCACCGGGAGCCGCGGAGCTGACCGCCGAGCTGGCTGCGCTCGGCGCGGAAGCGACGGTGGCGGCTTGTGACGCCGCGGACCGTGCCGCGCTGGCGCGGGTGCTGGCCGCGATTCCGGCCGAGCATCCCTTGACCGGCGTCATCCACACCGCCGGCGCCTTGGACAACGGTCTCCTCGAGTCGTTGACCCCGGATCGGGTGGCGGCGGTGATGCGGCCGAAGGCCGACGCGGCGCTGAATCTGCACGAGCTCACTCGCGGGCACGACCTGCGCGCGTTCGTCCTGTTCTCCTCGATCGCGGGCCTGATCGGCGGGCCCGGGCAGGGCAACTACGCCGCCGCGAACGCGTTCCTGGACGCGCTCGCGCAGCAGCGCCGGGCGCAGGGTCTCCCGGCGGTGTCGCTGGCGTGGGGCGTGTGGGAGCGCTCCGGCGGCATGGTGGATCTGCTGGGCAAGACCGACCTCGCGCGGCTGGCCCGGGACGGGATCCGGCCGTTGTCGGACGAGGAAGGCCTCGCGCTGTTCGACGCGGCACTCGGCAGTGCTCGCGCGCTCCTCGCGCCGGTGCCGCTCGATCTGAGCGCGGTCAGCGGCTCGCTCTTCCGGGGGCTGGTCCGGCGACCGGTCCGGCGTTCCGCCGCCGGACGACCCGCGGAGTCCTCGCTTGAGCAGCGGCTGGCGGGCCAGTCCCGGAGCGACCAGGACCGGCTGCTGCTCGGCCTGGTGCGGGAAGAAACGGCGCGGGTACTGGGACACGGCTCGGCCGAGTCGGTCGAAGCGGCCAAGACCTTCCGGGAGCTGGGCGCCGATTCGCTGACCGCGGTCGAATTGCGCAACCGGCTGAACACGGTGACCGGGACCCGGCTGGCCTCCACCGTCGTGTTCGACCATCCCACCCCGCGCGCGCTCGCCGAGCACCTGCGCACGCTGCTGGCGGGAGCGGAAGCGCCGGTGACGGTTTCGGCAGGTGCGGTGGACGGCGATCCGATCGCGATCGTGGCGATGGGCTGCCGCTACCCGGGCGGCGTGAGTTCGCCGGAGCAGTTCTGGGACCTGGTCTCCAGCGAGGCCGACGTGATCGCGGGATTCCCCGGCAACCGCGGCTGGGACGTGGAAGGACTGTACGACCCGGATCCGGAACACCGCGGCACCAGTTATGCCCGCGAGGGCGGATTCCTTTACGAGGCAACGGACTTCGACGCGCGGTTCTTCGGGATCAGTCCGCGCGAGGCGGTGGCGATGGATCCGCAGCAGCGGTTGGTGCTGGAGACGTCGTGGGAGGTGTTCGAACGGGCGGGCATCGATCCGGATTCGTTGCGCCACAGCGCGACCGGAGTGTTCGTCGGGGCGGGTTCTTCCGGGTACGGAAGCTACGACCGGTCTGGCGACGAGGCCGAGGGGCATCGGATCACCGGGAACGCGGCGAGTGTGCTGTCGGGCCGGTTGTCGTATGTGTTCGGGTTCGAGGGTCCTGCGGTGACGGTGGATACGGCGTGTTCGTCGTCGTTGGTGGCGTTGCATCTCGCCGTGCAGTCTCTGCGGTCGGGCGAGTGTTCGCTCGCCTTGGCTGGCGGGGTGACGGTGATGTCGACGCCTGAGACGTTTGTGGAGTTTTCCCGGCAGCGTGGGCTGGCTCCGGATGGTCGGTGCAAGCCGTTCGCTGAGGCGGCGGACGGTACTGGCTGGGGTGAGGGTGTTGGGCTGCTGTTGGTGGAGCGGTTGTCTGATGCTCGGCGGAACGGACACCGAGTGTTGGCGGTGGTGCGGGGTTCTGCGGTGAATCAGGATGGTGCGTCGAATGGGTTGACGGCGCCGAATGGTCCTTCGCAGCAGCGGGTGATTCGGGCTGCGTTGGCGAATGCCGGATTGACAACGTCTGATGTGGACGCTGTGGAGGCGCACGGGACGGGGACTCGGCTCGGTGATCCGATTGAGGCGCAGGCTCTTTTGGCGACTTACGGCCAGGGTCGTGACGAGCCGTTGTGGCTCGGGTCGGTGAAGTCGAACATCGGGCATACTCAGGCGGCGGCGGGTGTCGCTGGCGTGCTGAAGATGGTGCTGGCGATGCGGCACGGGATTTTGCCGCGGAGCCTGCACATTGATGCGCCTTCGTCGCATGTGGACTGGTCGGCGGGTGCGGTCGAGTTGCTGGCGGAGGCCCGGGAGTGGCCGGAAGCAGACCGGCCGCGGCGGGCGGGGATTTCCTCGTTCGGGATCAGCGGGACCAATGCGCACGTGATCGTGGAGCAGGTTCCGGACGCGCCCGTTGCGGATCCGGGCCGCGAATTGGCCGTGGTGCCGTTGGTCTTGTCGGGCAAGAGCGAGGCGGCGGTGCGGGATCAGGCTCGGCGGTTGGAGGGTCGGCTGCGGGACGGGACGAGTCTGACCGAGGTGGCGTTTTCGCTGGCGACGGCTCGGGCGGCATTGGCGCGCCGGGCCGCGGTGGTGGGGCGTGACCGGGACGAGTTGCTTCGCGGCCTCGACGCGGTGGCGGCGGGCGAGGTGCCTGCGGAGCTGGCTGCGGAGTCGGGGGATGTCGTTTTTGTGTTCCCGGGTCAGGGTTCGCAGTGGGTGGGGATGGCTCTGGGGTTGCTGGAGTCGAGTCCGGTTTTTGCGGCGCGTCTTGCGGAGTGTGCGGCGGCGTTGGAGTCTTTTGTGGACTGGTCGTTGCTGGACGTGTTGCGGGACGAGTCTGCGTTGGGGCAGCTCGACGTGGTGCAGCCGGTGTTGTGGGCTGTGATGGTGTCGCTGGCTGAGGTGTGGCGGGCGAATGGTGTGCGTCCGGCTGCGGTCGTTGGCCACAGTCAGGGCGAGATCGCGGCTGCGGTCGTGGCTGGTGGGTTGTCGTTGCAGGACGGTGCCCGGGTGGTGGCTTTGCGGAGCAAGGCGTTGACGGTGCTGTCCGGCAAGGGCGGGATGGTTTCGGTTGCCGAGCCGGTGGAGAAATTGCGGGAGCGGCTTGACCCGCGGGTCTCTGTCGCGGCGGTGAACGGTCCGGGCTCGGTGGTCGTCTCGGGCGACCCGGACGCGTTGGACGAATTGATCGCGGCGTGTGAGCGGGACGGTGTCCGGGCTCGGAAGGTTCCGGTCGATTACGCCTCGCATTCGGCGCACGTCGAAGAGATTCACGACGAATTGCGCGAGGTGCTGGCGTCCGTTGCGCCGCGATCCGGCGAGGTGCCGTTCTACTCGGCGGTGACGGGCGAACTCCTCGACACCGCGGCGATGGACGCGGACTACTGGTACCGCAACCTTCGCCAGACGGTGGAGTTCGAGCAGGCGACCCGGAAGCTGCTGGCCGCCGGCTACCGGGTATTCGTGGAGGTCAGCCCGCATCCGGTGCTGGTTCCCGGATTGCAGGAGACTCTCGACGACACGGCCGCGGCGGCGATCGGGACGCTGCGCCGGGGCGAGGGCGGCCTGGACCGGTTCACCGCGTCCTTGGGCGAGGCGTTCACCCGGGGCGCGACCGTCGACTGGGCCAGGTTCTTCGCCGGGACCGGCGCCCGCACCACCGATCTGCCCACCTATCCGTTCCAGCGCCAGCGCTACTGGCCGGAGCCGGTCGAACCGGCGGCGGCCGAACCGGTGGACGCCGAGTTCTGGGAGGCCGTCGAACGCGCGGATCTCGACGCGGTGGCCGCGACGCTGGCGGCCGAGGGCGACGAGGTGCGGTCGCTGGAGGCAGCGTTGCCGGTGCTGGCCTCTTGGCGGCAGCGGCGTCAGCAGGAGTCCGAAGTGGACCGGTGGCGCTACCGGGTGTCGTGGAAACGCCTTCCGGACGTCTCGGCCGCGTCGGCGCGGGGCACGTGGCTGGTCGTCGCTCCGGCCGAGCACGCCGAATGGGCCGCCGTGCTGGCGGACGGCATCGCGGGCCGCCTCGTGGTGCTCGGCGACGAGCCGATCGCGGACAAACTGGCCGAAGGCCCGGTGTCCGGAGTGCTGTCCTTGCTCGCATTGGACGACCGGCCGCTCGCGGAGTTCGGCGCGGTGCCGCGCGGGCTCGCCGCGACGGTGCGTCTTCTCCGTGATCTGACCACTATGGACAGTCAAACGCCACTGTGGACGGTGACCAGGGGTGCGGTCTCGGTGGATCGCTTCGACCCGCACAGCAGTTCGGCGCAGGCGATGGTCTGGGGTCTCGGCCGGGTCGCGGCGCTGGAGCATCCCGACCGCTGGGGCGGGTTGATCGACCTGCCGGACACGCTGGACGAGCGGGTGCTCTCCCGGTTGTCGGCGGTGCTCGGCGGAGCTGAGGACCAGGTGGCGGTGCGCGCGTCCGGGGTGTTCGGACGCCGGTTGGCGCGCGCCGGGGCCGCCCGGAACAGCGGCTGGCGGGCGCCGGCCACGGTGCTGGTGACCGGCGGAACCGGAGCGCTGGGCGCGCGGGTGGCGCGGTGGCTCGCCGGACGGGGCGCGGAGCATCTGGTGCTCGTGAGCCGCCGAGGGCAGGCGGCACCGGGTGCCGCGGAGCTCGAAGCGGAACTCGCCGCGCTCGGCGTCCGGGCGACGATCGTGGCCGGTGACGTCGCGGACCGGGCCGCGGCGGCTGATCTGCTCGACCGGTTCCCGGTCGACGGCATCGTGCACGCCGCGGGGGTGCTCGACGACGGGGTCGTCACGTCGCTGACCCCGGCCAGGATGAACGAGGTCCTGCGGGCGAAGGCGACCGCGGCGGTGAATCTGCACGAACTCACCCGGGACCGCGACCTGCGCATGTTCGCGCTCTTCTCCGCGACGTCGGCGGTCGTCGGCACCCCGGGGCTGGGCAACTACGCGCCGGGCAACGCGTTCCTGGACGCACTGGCCGGACACCGGCGGGCGAACGGGCTGGTCGCGACGTCGATCGCCTGGGGGCCGTGGGCGGACGGCGGCATGGCCGAGGGCGAGGTCGGCGAGGTATTCCGCCGTCACGGCGTCCCCGAGATGGCGCCGGACCTCGCGCTCGCCGCCCTCGACCAGGCGTTGAGCGACGACGAGACGAACCTCGTCGTCGCGGACATCGCCTGGGAGCGGTTCCGCGTCGCCTTCACCGCGACCCGGCCGAGCCCGCTGCTCGCCGACCTGCCCGATGTCCGGCAGCCGGAACAGGCCGCGGCGGACCCGGACGAAGCGTCCTTCGCGCAACGGCTGACCAGCGTGCCGGAAACCGAACAGGACCGGTTCCTGCTCGACGCGGTCCGTACGCAGGCGGCGATCGTGCTCGGCCATTCCGGTCCGGAGGAGGTCGAACCGCGCCAGGCGCTCAAGGACCTCGGCTTCGACTCGGTGACCGCGGTCGAACTCCGCAACCGGCTGAACACCGTCACCGGGTTGCGGCTGCCCGCGACGCTGGTCTTCGACTACCCGACGCCGGTCGCGATCGCGGGATACCTGCGCGCCGAACTGCTCGGCGCCGAGTCGCCCGCCGAGGCACCGGCGGTGGCCAGGTCCGAGGAACCGCTGGCGATCGTCGGGATGGCGTGCCGCTTCCCCGGCGGCGTGCGGTCGCCGGAGGACCTCTGGCGGGTGCTCGCCGACGAGACCGACACGATCTCCGCGTTCCCGGCCGACCGCGGCTGGGATCTCGAGGCCCTCTACGACCCGGATCCGGACGGCGACGGCACCAGCTACACCCGGGAAGGCGGGTTCCTGTCCGGCGCGGCCGAATTCGACGCGACGTTCTTCGGCATTTCGCCGCGCGAGGCGCTGGCGATGGACCCGCAGCAGCGGTTGCTGCTGGAAACCTCGTGGGAGGCCTTCGAACGGGCCGGGATCGTCCCGGAAACCCTGCGCGACGCCGGGGTTTTCGCCGGGACCAGCGGCCAGGACTACCTGCAGCTGATGGCGATGGGCTCGGGGGAATCGGCGGGGCACGTGGGCACCGGCAACTCGCCGAGCGTGCTGTCCGGACGGCTTTCCTATCTCTTCGGGTTCGAGGGACCCGCGGTCAGCGTCGATACCGCCTGCTCGTCGTCGCTGGTGGCGTTGCATCTCGCGGCGCAGTCGCTGCGGTCAGGGGAATGCTCGCTGGCGCTGGCCGCGGGTGTGATGGTGATGTCGACCCCGGGGATCTTCACCGAATTCTCCCGCCAGCGGGGCGTGGCCCCGGACGGCCGGTGCAAGCCGTTCGCGGCGGCCGCCGACGGGGCGGGCTTCGCCGAGGGCATCGGGGTGCTGCTGGTGGAGCGGCTGTCGGACGCCCAGCGCAACGGGCACGAGGTGCTCGCGGTACTCCGGGGCAGCGCGGTCAACCAGGACGGCGCGTCCAACGGGTTGACGGCGCCGAACGGTCCTTCGCAGCAGCGGGTGATCCGGGCGGCACTGGCGAACGCCGGGCTTCAACCGTCCGAAGTGGACGCGGTGGAAGCACACGGCACCGGGACGAAGCTCGGCGATCCGATCGAGGCACAGGCCTTGCTGGCGACCTACGGGCAGGACCGGGACGAGCCGCTGTGGCTCGGGTCGGTCAAGTCGAATCTCGGGCACACCCAGGGTGCGGCGGGCGTGGCCGGCGTCATCAAGATGGTGCTGGCGCTGCGGCACGGGATGCTGCCGAAGAGCCTGCACATCGACGAACCGTCGGCGGAGGTGGACTGGTCGGCGGGCGCGGTGGAGTTGCTGGCCGAGGCCAGGGAGTGGCCTGCGGCGGGACGGCCGCGCCGGGCTGGGGTGTCGTCATTCGGGATCAGCGGAACCAACGCGCACGTGATCCTCGAACAAGCGCCGGAGCAACCCGTCGACACTCCGGCTGCGCCGCCGGTCTTGGCCGCGAACCCGCCTTGGGTGCTGTCCGCGAAGACCGACGCGGCCCTGCGAGAGCAGGCGCGGGCGCTCCGCTCCCTGGTGGACACAGAGCTGGATCTTGCTGATGCGGCAACGACTCTGGCCGCCCGCACGCGATTCGCCGAACGAGCCGTGGTGGTAGCCGCCGATCGGGCCGGACTCGCCGAAGGACTGGCCGCGCTCGCCGACGGGGACAGTTCGCCCGGGCTGGTCCGCGGCCGGGAACGCGACGCGGGCAAACGCGTCTTCGTGTTCCCGGGTCAGGGTTCGCAGTGGACGGGCATGGCGCTCGACCTGATGGACGCGTCACCGGTGTTCGCCGAGCGGATCGCGGAATGTGCGGCGGCCCTGTCGGAGTACGTCGACTGGTCGCTCACCGACGTGCTGCGCGGCGCGCCGGACGCGCCGCCGATGGACCGGGTGGACGTCGTCCAGCCCGCGTTGTTCGCGGTGATGGTTTCGCTGGCCGGATTGTGGCGTGCGTGCGGGGTCGAACCGGACGCGGTCGTCGGGCACAGTCAGGGCGAGATCGCGGCCGCCTGCGTGGCCGGCGCGCTGTCCCTTTCGGACGCGGCGAAGGTCGTGGCATTGCGCAGCAAGGCATTGCGTGAGCTGAGCGGCCGGGGAGCGATGATGTCGGTGGCGCTGCCGCTGGAGGAATTGCTGCCGAGGCTGGCGAAATGGGACGACCGGATTTCGGTCGCGGCGATCAACGGGCCGGGCTCGCTGGTGGTGTCCGGCGAACCGGACGCGGTGGAGCAGCTGCGAGCGGAACTGTCCGATGAGGACATCCGGGCGCGGAAGATTCCGGTGGACTACGCATCGCATTCGGCGCACGTGGACGAGATCCGCGCGGAGCTGGCCGGGCTGCTCGGTTCGATCGTCCCGCGCCCGGCGGAGGTGCCGTTCCTGTCCACCGTGACCGGTGACTGGCTGGACACCACCGCGCTCGACGCGGACTACTGGTTCCGCAACCTGCGCCAGACCGTGGAGCTGGAGAAGGCGACCCGGACGCTGGCGGACGACGGGTTCCGGGTCTTCGTCGAGGCAAGCCCGCATCCGGTGCTGACTCTCGCGCTTCAGGAAACCCTGGCCGCGCAGGAGGTGCCGGCAATCGTCGTGGGGTCGTTGCGGCGGAACGACGGTGCCGCGCAGCGCTTCTGCGCGTCGCTCGCGGAGGCGCACGTGCACGGGCAGCCGGTCGACTGGAGCGCGCTGTTCTCCGGTCGCCGGGTGGATCTGCCGACCTACGCGTTCCAGCGAGAGCGGTACTGGCCGGAAATCGAGCCCGCCGTCGCGCCCGCGTTCGCCGACGACCGGTTCTGGGACAGCGTCGAGGCACAGGACCACGAATCGCTCAGCACCTTGCTCAAAGTGGACGAAGCCGCGCTGAAGCCCGTGCTGCCCGCGTTGCGGTCCTGGCGCGAGCAAAGCCGCGATAAGTCTACTGTGGACAGCTGGCGGTACCGGGTGGAATGGCGTCCAGTCGCTGAAACCGCCCCCGGATCGCTGTCGGGCAGCTGGTCAGTGCTGGTGCCTTCGGGACACGAGGACAGCGAACTGGTGACGGCGGTCCTCGCCGAGTTGTCCGCGCACGGTGCCAAGGCAACGCCGGTGGTGCTCGACCCGACCGACCTGGACCGGGTGGCGCTCGCCGATCAGCTCAGCGGGGTGCTCGACGCGGAACCGCCGTCCGGGGTGCTGTCGCTGCTGGCGCTCTCCGAAGGACGCCATTCGCGGCACCGAGTCGAACTCGGCTTGGCGGCAACGGCGCTCGCGGTTCAAGCGCTCGCCGATGCCGGAGTGAAGGCGCGGCTGTGGTGCGTGACGCGCGGCGCGGTGTCCACCGGTGCGACGGATCCCTTGCCCAGCCCGGAACAGGCGCAGGTCTGGGGGCTCGGCCGGGTGGTCGCGCTGGAACACCCGGACAGCTGGGGCGGCCTGCTCGACCTGCCCGCCGCGTTCGACCAGCGCGCGCGGGACCGGTTCGCGAGCCTGCTGGGCGGTGACCAGGACGAGGTCGCGGTGCGGGCGTCGGGAACGTTCGCGCGGAGGCTGGTGCGTGCGCCGCAGCGGGACACCGATTCCACGGCGCGGTGGCAGCCGCGCGGAACCGTGCTGATCACCGGAGGCACCGGGGCACTCGGCTCGCGGGTCGCGCGGTCGCTGGCCCGCGACGGGGCGGAACACCTCGTGCTGACCAGCCGACGCGGTCCGGCCGCGGCTGGTGCGGCCGGGTTGCGGGCTGAACTGGAAGCATTGGGCGCTCAGGTGACCATCGCCGCGTGCGACGTGGCCGACCGGTCGGCGCTCGCCGCTCTGCTGGACGAGCACCCCGAGGTCCGGGCCGTCGTGCACACCGCCGGCGCGGTCTCGATGGCTCCGCTGGCCGAGACCGGTCTCGCCGATTTCGCCGAGGTGCTCGCCGCCAAGGTCGACGGGGCGCGCAACCTCGACGCCCTTCTCGGCGACCGGGAACTGGACGCGTTCGTGCTGTTCTCCTCCAACGCGGGCGTATGGGGCAGCGGCGGCCAGGGTCCTTACGCGGCCGCCAACGCGTTCCTGGACGCGCTCGCCCACCAGCGGCGCGACCGCGGGCTCGTGGCGACGTCGATCGCCTGGGGCGCCTGGGGCGAAACCGGCATGGCGGCGGAACGCTCGGCCGAGGAACAGTTGCGCCTGCGCGGTGTCCTCCCGATGCCGCCGGACCTCGCGCTCGAAGCGTTGCGTCAGGCCGTGGCCCGGGACGAGACGTTCCTGGCGGTCGCGGACGTCGATTGGGAACGCTTCGTGCCGCGCTTCGCCTCGGCCCGGTACCGGCCGCTGCTGGACGAACTGCCGGACGCACAACGGATCCTCGCGGCCGCCGAGCGATCCGCGCCCGGTGCCGACGGGGCAGGCTCGCTCGCGGGCCAGTTGGCCGGGCTGGCTCCGGGCGATCAGCAAGAGCTGCTGCTTGACCTCGTGCGTTCGACGGTGGCGGCCGTTCTTGGCCATCGCGGCGGCGACGCGGTCGATCCGGGACTGGCGTTCAAGGACCAGGGATTCGACTCGCTCACGGCGGTCGACCTGCGCAACCGGTTGAACGCCGCCACCGGACTCACGCTGCCGGTGACCGTAGTGTTCGACCAGCCGACCCCGGACGCGCTCGCCCGTTTGCTCCGCACCGAACTGGCAGGCGATCCGGAACAGGCGGTCGAGGCGGAGCTCGACCGGCTGGCGGACACGATCGCGGCGCTGGCCGGCCACGACGGGCAGCGCGAAACCGCGCGGGCGCGGCTGACCGCGTTGCTGCGCACGCTGGACGACGGCAAGGAGGCGAACGAGCTTTCCGCGTCCGAACTCCTGGAATCCGCCTCGGACGAGGAGGTCTTCGATTTCGTCGACAACGAGCTCAGCTGACCAGCACTCCCAGCCGACCCCGGACAAGGCAGGGTTCCATGTCGAATGACGCCAAACTCCGCGAGTACCTCAAGCGGGTGGCCGCGGACCTCCACGACACTCGCCGGCAGCTGCGCGAGCTGCGGAACAGCGAGCACGAACCGATCGCCGTCGTCGGGATGGGCTGCCGTCTTCCCGGCGCGCGGACCCCGGAGGAATTCTGGGCGTTGCTGCACGAGGGCCGGGACGCGCTCGCCGGTTTCCCGGACGACCGCGGCTGGCCGCTCGAGGAGCTCTACGATCCGGACCCGGACAAGTCCGGGAAGTCGTATGTCCGCACCGGCGGATTCGTCGACGCCGCCACCGAGTTCGACGCCGGGTTCTTCGGAATCAGCCCGCGTGAGGCGGTGGCGATGGATCCGCAGCAGCGGTTGCTGCTGGAGACGTCGTGGGAGGTGTTCGAGCGAGCCGGGATCGCGCCGGATTCGTTGCGAGGCAGTGCGACGGGTGTGTTCATCGGTGCCGGGCACTCCGGGTACGACAACGGGTTCGCCGGGAACTCCGAGGCCGACGGCCATGTGCTGACCGGCAGTTCGGGTGCGGTCTCCTCGGGGCGGCTGTCGTACGTGTACGGGTTCGAGGGCCCGGCGGTCACCGTGGACACGGCTTGTTCTTCTTCGCTGGTGGCGTTGCACCTGGCGGTGCGGTCGCTGCGGTCCGGGGAATGCTCGCTCGCGCTGGCGGGCGGCGCGACCGTGATCTCGACCCCTGCCGCGTTCGTCGAGTTCTCGCGGCAGCGCGGGCTGGCTGCCGACGGCCGGTGCAAGCCGTTCGCCGAGGCGGCGGACGGCACCGGATTTTCCGATGGCGTGGGCCTGCTTCTCGTGGAGCGGTTGTCGGATGCTCAGCGCAATGGACACCAGGTGCTGGCGGTGGTGCGCGGCAGCGCGGTGAACCAGGACGGCGCGTCGAACGGCCTGACGGCGCCGAATGGTCCGTCGCAGCAGCGGGTGATCCGGGCGGCGCTGGAGAACGCCGGCCTTGAACTGTCCGATGTCGACGCCGTCGAGGCACACGGCACCGGGACGACGCTCGGCGATCCGATCGAGGCCCAGGCCTTGCAGGCTACCTACGGGAAGGACCGGGAACAGCCGTTGTGGCTGGGCTCGGTGAAGTCCAATATCGGGCACACCCAGTCTGCGGCCGGGGCAGCAGGCGTGCTCAAGATGGTTCTCGCGCTGCGGCACGGAATGCTGCCGAAGAGCCTGCACATCGACGCGCCTTCGGCCAACGTGGACTGGTCGGCCGGTTCGGTCCGGCTGCTGACCGAGGCCGTTCCGTGGCCCGAGTCGGATCGTCCGCGTCGGGCGGCGGTGTCGGCGTTCGGCGTGGGCGGGACCAACGCGCACGTGATCGTGGAGCAGGCTCCGGAACCGGAGGCCCAGGAGCCGGGCCGGGCGCTGGCCGCGGTGCCGTGGGTGCTGTCCGCGAAGAGCGAGGCCGCGTTGCGCGAGCAGGCGGCGCGGCTTGCGGAGCAGGTTCGTGCGCGGCCGGAGATCCGGCCGGTGGACGTGGCGTTTTCGCTGGCGACCGGACGGTCGGCGCTGGAACGGCGGGCCGCGGTGGTGGCTGGGGACCGGGACGGGCTGCTGACCGCACTGTCCGCGGTGGCGCGGGGAGACGAGCCCGCCACGCTGGCTGCTCAGGGCCGGATCGCGTTTTTGTTCTCTGGCCAGGGTTCTCAGCGGGCTGGGATGGGGAGGGAGCTCGCGGAGTCTTTCCCGGTGTTCGCGGATGCTTTCGCTGAGGTGTGCGCGGAGCTGGATCGCCATACCGACACACCGGTGCGCGAGGCGATAGGTGATCCGGGCCGGGTGGACGAGACCGGGGTGGCGCAGCCGGGGTTGTTCGCGTTTGAGGTGGCGTTGTTTCGGTTGTTGGAGTCGTGGGGTGTGTGCCCGGATTTTGTGGGTGGGCATTCGATTGGTGAGTTGGCTGCGGCGCATGTTGCTGGTGTGTTGTCGTTGGCGGATGCGGCGCGGTTGGTGGTGGCGCGGGGTCGGTTGATGCAGGCGTTGCCGTCTGGTGGCGTGATGTTGGCGGTGCAGGTTTCCGAGGACGAGGTTGAGCCTGGTCCTGGTGTGGCTGTTGCGGCGGTGAATGGTCCGCGTTCGGTGGTGCTCTCGGGTGACGAGGACGCGGTGGCGCGGTGGGAGTCGAAGGGGTTGCGGACGAAGCGGCTGAAGGTGAGTCATGCGTTTCATTCGCATCTCATGGACGGGATGCTGGACGAGTTTCGTGCGGTGGCCGAAGGGGTCGAGTTCAGCCAGCCGCGGATCCCGATGGTGTCGAATCTGACCGGCGCGCTGGTCACCGAGTTCTCCGCGGATTACTGGGTGCGGCATGTTCGGGACACGGTGCGCTTCTGCGACGGCGTTCGAACTCTGGAAGCCAGCGGTGCCGCCAAATTCGTTGAGATCGGCCCCACCAGCGCGTTGATCCCGATGGTGCAGGAAAGCTTGACCGCTGACGCCATTCTGGTCGCGGCCATGCGGAAGGACCGGCCCGAAACCCAAGCGGTGGTCGAGGCGGTCGCCGCGCTCCACGCGAATGGCGCTTCGGTGGACTGGAAGCAGTTCTTCGCGGGTACCGGCGCGCGGCGCGTCGACCTGCCGACGTACGCGTTCCAGCGCCGTCGTTACTGGCCGCGGCCTTCCGGCGCGGTCGGCGACGTGCGTTCGTTCGGCCTGGTCCCGGCGGAACACCCGTTGCTGGGCGCGGCCGTGCGGCTGCCGGAGCCGGCGGAAACCGTCTTCACCGGGCGGCTGTCCGCGGAAACCCAGCCGTGGCTGGCCGACCACGTGGTGCTCGGCAGCACGGTGGTGCCGGGGACGGTGCTGGTCGACCTAGCGGCGTGTGCGGGCGACCGGCTCGGCAGCGGGATGCTGGAGGAACTCGTCCTCGAGACGCCGCTGGTGCTGCCGGAGCAGGGCGGGGTGCGGATCCAGGTGGTGGTCGGCGCGGAGCAAGCGGGCCGCCGGCCGGTCGCCGTGCATTCGGCGAAAGCGGACGACGAACTCGGCACGGCCTGGACGCGGCACGCCACCGGGGTGCTGACCGTGGGCGCTCCGGAACCGGCGGCGAGCTTTGGCGCGTGGCCGCCCGCGAACGCCGCTCCGCTCGACGTCGGGGACGCCTACCAGCGACTGTCGGACGCGGGGCTCGACTACGGTCCCGCCTTTCAGGGGCTCACGGCGGCCTGGCGTCGCGGGGACGAGCTGTTCGCCGAGGTTCGAGCACCCGAAGCGGCGGAGGCGTTTGGCCTGCATCCCGCGCTGCTCGACGCCGCTCTGCACGTGACCGGGCTCGTCGGCGAGTCCGGGAAGACCTTGCTCCCGTTCTGCTGGAGCGGGTTCAGCCGGTACGCGACGGGTGCGTCCGCGCTTCGCGTACGGATCGTCGCGACGGGGCCGGACGAGGTGTCGGTCGAACTCGCCGATGACCGCGGCAACCCGGTCGCTGCGGTGCGGTCGCTGGCTTCGCGCCCGATCTCCGCGGAGGCGCTGCGGGCTGCCCGCCCGGACAGCGGCGGTTCGCTGTTCAGTCTCAAGTGGACAGAGGTGTCGCCCGCACCGGCTCCGGCCAGGCCGCGATGGGCGGTGTCCGGCCCCGGGCACGGACTGCTGGCCGGAATCGACGCCGAACGCGGCGACCTGGCCTCGATCGCGGAAACCGGACCGCCGGACGTGGTGTTCACCGAATCCGTCCCCGGCGCCACGGCGAGTGCGGCCACCGCGTCCGTCCTCGACGTGCTGCGGTCGTGGCTGGCCGACGAGCGGTTCGCCGCCTCCCGGCTGGTCGTGGTGACGCGGGGCGCGGTCGCCGTCGAGCAGGACGCGGCGGTGGCCGACCTCGCCGGAGCGGCGGTCTGGGGACTGGTGCGCTCCGCGCAGGCCGAGCATCCGGACCGGTTCACTCTGCTGGACCTCGACGACCAGGTCGGTTCGCTCGATCTGCTGCCCGCCGCGCTGGCCCTCGGCGAACCGCAGCTCGCGGTACGCGACGGCGTCGTGCGAGTGCCGAGGCTGGAACGGGCGTCCGCGACCGCGGGGGAACCGGGTTTCGCGCCGGAGGGCACCGTGCTCGTCACCGGCGGCACGGGAGCCTCGGGCCGCGCGGTGGCCCGGCATCTGGCGACCGAACACGGCATCCGGCATTTGCTGCTGGTCAGCCGGCGAGGCCTCGATGCCCCCGGGGCCAAGGAATTGGCGGACGAACTCGCCGAGTCCGGCACCGAGGTGACGGTCGCCGCGTGCGACGCCGCCGACCGGGCCGCGCTCGCGGACGTGCTGGAGCGGATCCCGCCGGAGCATCCGCTGACCGGCGTCGTGCACACCGCGGGCGTGCTCGACGACGGGGTGCTCGGATCGCTGACCCCGGACCGTCTCGACCCGGTGCTGCGCGCGAAAACCGACATCGCACTGAACCTGCACGAGCTCACCCGCGACCGGGACCTGGCCTGCTTCGTGCTGTTCTCCTCGGCCGCCGGGGTGCTCGGCGGCCCGGGACAGGCCAACCACGCGGCCGCGAACGCGTTCCTCGACGCGCTCGCCCAGACCCGCCGGGCGGCGGGTCTTCCGGCGGTGTCGCTGGCCTGGGGCCCGTGGAACCAGTCGGACGGCGAAACTGGCGCGTCCCGTGCGCAGGTCGATCCGCTTTCCCTCGCCGAAGGGCTGGCGCTGTTCGACATCGGGCTCACGGCTGGTTCCGCGGTGCTGGTCCCGGCTGCGCTCGAGCCCGCGCGGCTGCGGGCGCAGGCCGGCGCGGGCACGCTTCCGGCGATGCTGCGCGGGCTGGTCCGCGGCCCGGTGCGCACCGCGCCGGGCTCCGGCACCGCCGAGACCGACCTGCGGCAGCGCCTGACCGGCCGGTCCGCGGAGGAACAAGAGGCGCTGCTGGTCGCATTGGTGGCGAAGCACACCGCCGCGGTGCTCGGCTACGACCCGGCGGACCCGATCGACGACACCAGGGCATTCCAGGAACTGGGCTTGGATTCGCTGACCGCCGTCGAACTCCGCAACCGGTTGAGCGCGGCCAGCGGGCTGCGGTTGCCGGTGACGCTGGTGTTCGACTATCCGAAACCGTCCGTTCTGGCCCGGTACCTGCGCACCGAGTTGACTGAGGCGCAGGAGCGGAACGCTCTCGGCTCGGTCCTCGAAGACCTGGACCGCTTGGAAAACACCCTCTTGGCCGTCGCCGGGGACGCCGGCTCCGGCCGGTCGCAGGTGACGACGCGATTGGCCGCGCTGCTGGCGAAACTGTCCGGCGCGCCAGCGGATCCGGAGTCCGGCTCGCTGGCGGACCGGCTGGACGAAGCGACCGACGACGAACTCTTCGCACTGGTCGACGGCGCCGGCGGATGAGGTGCCCGCAGCAGACCTTTTCGATTACTGGCAAAGGGAGGTGACGGCCTCATGTCGGCCGAAGACAAGCTCCGCGAGTATCTGAAGCGGTCCATCGCCGAACTGCACGAGGCTCGCGATCAGCTGCGCGAGGTCGGGGAAAAGGACCGCGAGCCGATCGCGATCGTGGGCATGAGCTGCCGCTACGCGGGCGGAGTCCGCTCCCCGGAGGAACTGTGGGAACTCGTCGCCTCGGGCGGCGACGCGGTGTCCGGCTTCCCGCTCGACCGCGGCTGGAACGTGGCCGGGCTGTACGACCCGGACGGCGTCCGCCCCGGCACCAGCTACACCGACCAGGGCGGCTTCCTGCACGAAGCCGCTCAGTTCGACCCGGCGTTCTTCGGCATCTCGCCGCGCGAGGCACTGGCGACCGACCCGCAGCAGCGGCTTCTGCTGGAGACCGGGTGGGAGGTGCTCGAACGAGGCGGATTCGATCCGGCCTCGCTGGCGGGCAGCGACACCGGGGTGTTCGTCGGCGCGACCTACCAGGGCTACGAGACGACGGGCGAACTGCACCAGGACGATGTCGCGGGGCACCTGCTGACCGGCAATTCCCCGAGCGTCATCTCCGGGCGCGTCGCGTACGCGTTCGGGTTCGAGGGCCCCGCGGTGACGGTGGATACGGCGTGTTCGTCGTCGTTGGTGGCGTTGCATCTGGCGGCGCAGTCGTTGCGGCGCGGGGAGTGCTCGCTGGCGTTGGCCGGTGGCGTCACGGTGATGTCGACGCCTTACACCTTTGTCGAGTTCGCGCGGCAGGGCGGTCTCGCTTCGGACGGCCGGTGCAAGTCGTTCGCCGAGGCCGCCGACGGCACCGGTTGGGGCGAGGGCGTCGGTCTGCTGCTGGTGGAGCGGCTGTCGGAGGCGCGGCGGAACGGGCATCCGGTGCTGGCCGTGGTGCGGGGTTCCGCGGTGAATCAGGACGGCGCGTCGAATGGCTTGACGGCGCCGAACGGTCCGTCGCAGCAGCGGGTGATCCGGGCGGCTTTGGCGAGCGCTGGTCTCGCGTCGTCCGAGGTGGACGTGGTGGAGGCGCACGGGACGGGCACCCGGCTCGGTGATCCGATCGAGGCGCAGGCGATCCTGGCGACCTACGGTCAGGACCGGGAACAGCCGTTGCGGCTGGGGTCGATCAAGTCGAACATCGGGCACACCCAGGCCGCGGCGGGCGTCGCCGGCGTGATGAAGATGGTTCTCGCGATGCGGCACGGGGTGCTGCCGAAGAGCCTGCACATCGATGCTCCGACGTCCAATGTGGACTGGTCGGCTGGTTCGGTCGAGCTGCTGGCGGAGGCTATGCCGTGGCCCGAGGCCGATCGGCCGCGACGCGCTGGGGTTTCTTCGTTCGGGATCAGCGGGACCAACGCGCACGTGATCGTGGAGCAGGTTCCTGAGGAGCCCGCTGCGGAGCGGGGTCGCGAGCCGGTTGTGGTGCCGTGGGTGCTGTCGGCGCGGAGCCCGGAGGCGTTGCGGGAGCAGGCTCGTCGGCTGGTGTCCAGTGTGGACGATGCGGTGCCCGCGGATGTTGGCTGGTCGCTGGCGGCGCGCGCGGCATTGGAGTGCCGTGCGGTCGTGGTAGGCACCAGCCGGGGCGAACTGTTGGCCGGTGTCGCGGCATTGGCCGAGGGCCGGGGTTCCACCGGTACGGCGGTTAAGGGCCGGACGGCGTTTCTGTTCTCTGGCCAGGGTTCTCAGCGGGCTGGGATGGGGAGGGAGCTCGCGGAGTCTTTCCCGGTGTTCGCGGACGCTTTCGCTGAGGTGTGCGCGGAGCTGGATCGCCATACCGACACACCGGTGCGCGAGGCGATAGGTGATCCGGGCCGGGTGGACGAGACCGGGGTGGCGCAGCCGGGGTTGTTCGCGTTTGAGGTGGCGTTGTTTCGGTTGTTGGAGTCGTGGGGTGTGTGCCCGGATTTTGTGGGTGGGCATTCGATTGGTGAGTTGGCTGCGGCGCATGTTGCTGGTGTGTTGTCGTTGGCGGATGCGGCGCGGTTGGTGGTGGCGCGGGGTCGGTTGATGCAGGCGTTGCCGTCTGGTGGCGTGATGTTGGCGGTGCAGGTTTCCGAGGACGAGGTTGAGCCTGGTCCTGGTGTGGCTGTTGCGGCGGTGAATGGTCCGCGTTCGGTGGTGCTCTCGGGTGACGAGGACGCGGTGGCGCGGTGGGAGTCGAAGGGGTTGCGGACGAAGCGGCTGAAGGTGAGTCATGCGTTTCATTCGCATCTCATGGACGGGATGCTGGACGAGTTTCGTGCGGTGGCCGAAGGGGTCGAGTTCAGCCAGCCGCGGATCCCGATGGTGTCGAATCTGACCGGCGCGCTGGTCACCGAGTTCTCCGCGGATTACTGGGTGCGGCATGTTCGGGACACGGTGCGCTTCTGCGACGGCGTGCGTGCGCTGGAGGCCCATGGGGTCACCAGGTTCCTGGAAGTCGGCCCGTCGACCGCGCTGACCGCGATGATCGACGAGTCCCTTCTCGCCGACGCCACGGTCGTCGCGGCCGCGAGGAAGGATCGTTCCGAAGCCCAGGCCGTGGTCGAGGCCGCCGCCACGCTGTACGCGAACGGCTCCACAGTGGACTGGAAGCAGTTCTTCGCCGGTACCGGCGCGCGGCGGATCGACCTGCCGACTTACGCCTTCCAGCGGCAACGCTACTGGCTGGAGCCTCCCGTCCAGCCGGCCGAGACCGCTGGTACGGCGGAAAGCAGCTTCTGGACGGCGGTCGAGAGCCAGGACGTTGCCGCGGTGTCGGAGGTACTGGCGATCGACGGCGGTCCCGAGCAGTCGTCGCTGACCGCGTTGCTGCCCGCCCTGTCGTCCTGGCACCAGCGGCATCGCGCGCAGTCCGCCCTCGACCAGTGGCGCTACGAGGTGGCCTGGAAGCCCGCGACCGAGCTTTCGGCCAAGCCGCTGACCGGGACGTGGCTCGTGGTGCTGCCGTCGAGGCTGCCCGCGGACGGCTGGCCGGACGCGCTGGCCAAGGAACTGACCGGCCGCGGCGCACAGGTGCGCACGGTGACGTTGTCCGGCGGCGAGGACCGCGAGACGATCGCCGCCCGGCTGACCGAATCGGCCGCCGACGCCCCCGTGCACGGCATCGTTTCCCTGCTGGCCCTGGACGAGACTCCGCTGCCGGGTCTGCCGTCGGTGCCCGACGGCCTCGCCGCCACGCTGGGGCTGGCCCAGGCCGCCGGGAAGATCGCCGGCGAGCCCCGGATCTGGTGTGTCACCACGGACGCGGTGACCGTCGGCAGGCCGGACCGGGTCGGCAATCCCGTTCAGGCGCAGGTCTGGGGACTCGGCCGGGTGGTGGCGCTGGAACACGCGGAACGCTGGGGCGGCCTCGTGGACCTGCCCCCGGCGGTGGACGCCCGCGCGGTCGCCCGGTTCGCCGACGTCGTGGCGGGAGCAGGGGACGAAGACCAGCTGGCGGTGCGGGAGTCCGGCGTGTTCGTGCGCCGGTTCAGGCGAGCGGGCCCGGACGTCGCCGCTGGGGAATGGGCTCCCGGTTCGGGCACGGTGCTGATCACCGGCGGCACCGGTGCGCTCGGGGCTCGGATCGCCAGGTGGCTGGCTGAGCGCGGTGCCGAACACCTGGTGCTCGCCAGCCGCCGGGGCCGCGAGGCCGCTGGGGCCGCTGAGCTGGAAGCCGAACTGAAGGAACTGGGCACGCGGGTGACGGTGGCCGCGTGCGACGCCGCCGACCGGGCCGCGCTGGCGGGGCTGCTGGCCGAGATTCCCGCGGAGTTCCCGCTTGCCGGCGTCGTGCACGCGGCGGGTGTCCTCGACGACGGAGTGCTGGAATCCCTTGCCCCGGAACGGCTCGGCACGGTGCTGCGCCCGAAGGCGGACGCCGCGCTGAACCTGCACGAACTCACCCGGGACTGCGAACTCAGCATGTTCGTGCTGTTCTCCTCGATCGTCGGCGTGGTGGGCAGTGCCGGGCAGGCCAACTACGCGGCGGCGAACGCGTTTCTCGACGCGCTCGCCGAGCAGCGGCGGGCCGACGGGCTGGCCGCGACGGCGGTCGCTTGGGGGCCGTGGGCGGACAGCGGCATGGCCGCGGGCAGCGACGCCGTCACCGACCGGCTGCGGCGCGGCGGGGTGCCGCCGATGTCGCCGGAGCTGGCGGTCACGGCGCTGGAGCGCGCGGTGGCGGGCGGCTCGGCCTCGGTGACGGTCGCGGACATCGGCTGGGACCTGCTGACACCCGCGTTGATCGCCGCCGGGCCCAATCCGCAGTTCCGCGACCTGCCCGAGTTTTGCCGCGCGGCGGAGCAGACCAGGACCGAGACCGCCGACGAGTCCTCGTTCCGGGACCGGCTCGCCGCGCTGCCCGCGGCCGACCGGCTCGACGTCCTGCTCGCCCTGGTCCGGGAGAAGACCGCGAAGGTGCTCGGCTATCCGTCGGCGGACCGCGTCGAACCGGGGCGCGCGTTCGGCGATCTCGGCTTCGATTCGCTGACCGCGGTGGAGTTCCGCAACGCGCTCGGCACGGCCACCAGGATCCGGGTCCCGGCGACGGTGGTGTTCGACTACCCGACGCCGAACGCGGTTTCCGAGTACCTGCACGGAGAACTGGCCGGGGAAGACCCCGCGGAGAACGGGCTCGGCGCCGAGCTGGACCGGCTCGAAGCCGCGTTGTTCTCCGCGCCCGTCAGCGAAACGGAGACTGCCGAGGTCACCGCCCGGCTGCAGAACCTGCTGGCCCGCTGGAAAGAAAGCCACGATCAGGCCGCCGGGGGCGACATCGCCTCGGCGACCAAGGACGAGCTCTACGAGATTCTGCAGAAAGAATTCGGCCGCGCCTGAGCACGGCGATCGCGGACCCTTCCCTGACTTCGACGAGGAGTTTTACCGATGGGGAACGACCAGGAGTTGCTCGATCACCTCAAGTGGGTGATGGGCGAGCTCAGGCAGTCTCGGGAGCAGTTGCGCGAGGTCGAGGACAAAGCGCGGGAGCCGATCGCGATCGTCGGGATGGCCTGTCGTTTCCCCGGCGGGGTCGCCTCGCCGGACGACCTGTGGCGGCTGCTCGCCGCAGGCGGCGACGGGATTTCCGGCTTTCCGGAGGACCGCGGATGGGACGAGTCGGATTCCTATTTCCGCGCGGGCGGGTTTCTGTCCGGTGCGGGGGAGTTCGATCCCGCCTTTTTCGGGATCAGTCCGCGTGAGGCCATGGCGATGGATCCGCAGCAGCGGTTGCTGCTGGAGACCTCGTGGGAGGTGTTCGAACGAGCGGGCATCGACCCGGATTCGCTGCGGGGCAGCGCGACCGGCGTGTTCGCGGGCACGAACGGCCAGGACTACCTGTACCGGGTAGGCGGCGAGGCGCCACCGGAAAGCCAAGCCCATTTGGGAACGGGCAACGCGGCGAGCGTGCTGTCGGGCCGGGTGTCGTACTTCTTCGGCTTCGAAGGCCCTGCGGTGACCGTGGATACCGCGTGCTCGTCGTCGTTGGTGGCGTTGCATCTTGCCGTGCAATCCCTGCGGTCCGGGGAATGTTCGCTGGCGTTGGCCGGTGGAGCGACGGTGTTGTCGACGCCGTCGATTTTCGAGGAGTTCGCGCGACAGGGCGGGTTGGCCTCGGACGGCCGGTGCAAGTCGTTCTCGGCCGCGGCGGATGGCGCGGGGTTCTCCGAGGGCGTCGGAATCCTGTTGGTGGAGCGGTTGTCGGACGCTCAGCGCAACGGGCATCAGGTGCTGGCGGTGGTGCGCGGCAGTGCGGTGAACCAGGACGGCGCGTCGAATGGGCTGACGGCGCCGAATGGTCCGTCGCAGCAGCGGGTGATCCGAGCAGCGCTGGCGAACGCTGGTCTCGGTCTGTCCGATGTGGACGCTGTGGAGGCGCACGGTACCGGGACGACGCTCGGCGATCCGATCGAGGCGCAGGCTTTGCTGGCGACTTACGGCCAGGGGCGCGAACGTCCGTTGTGGCTGGGGTCGGTCAAGTCGAACATCGGGCACACCCAAGCGGCGGCTGGTGTCGCCGGGGTGATGAAGATGGTTTTGGCGCTGCGGCACGGAGTTTTGCCGCGGAGCTTGCACATCGACGAGCCGTCGGCGCATGTGGACTGGTCGGACGGCGCGGTCGAGTTGCTGACCGAAGCGCGGCCGTGGCCGGAGGGGGGCCAGCCGCGGCGGGCCGGGGTGTCGGCGTTCGGGATCAGCGGGACCAACGCGCACGTGATCGTGGAGCAGGCGCCCGAGGAGCCTCCGGTGGAGTCCGGCCGTGCGCTGGGAGTGGTGCCGTGGGTGCTGTCGGCGCAGAGTCCGGAGGCGTTGCGGGAGCAGGCTCGTCGGCTGGTGTCGAATGTGGACGATGCTGCGCCCGCGGATGTCGGCTGGTCGCTGGCGGTGACCCGGGCGGCGATGGAGTGTCGTGCGGCGGTGGTGGGCACCAGCCGGGACGAGTTGCTGGCAGGTGTCGCCGCGGTGGCCGAGGGCCGGGGTGCCACTGGTACGGCAGCCAAGGGTCGGACGGCGTTCATCTTCTCCGGGCAGGGTTCGCAACGGGCAGGGATGGGCCGCGAACTGTCGGACGCTTTCCCGGTGTTCGCTCAGGCTTTCGCCGAGGTGTGCGCCGAGCTGGATCAGCATCTTGATTCGCCGATTCAGGAGGCGTTGAACGATCCTGATCTGGTTGATCAGACCGGGGTGACGCAGCCGGGGTTGTTTGCCTTTGAGGTGGCGTTGTTCCGGTTGTTCGAGTCGTGGGGTGTGTGCCCGGATTTTGTGGGTGGGCATTCGATCGGTGAGTTGGCTGCTGCGCACGTCGCCGGTGTCATGTCGTTGGCGGATGCGTCTCGGTTGGTGGCGGCGCGGGGTCGGTTGATGCAGGCGTTGCCGTCTGGCGGCGTGATGTTGGCGGTGCAGGCTTCCGAGGGTGAGATTCAGCCTCAGCCAGGTGTGGCTGTCGCGGCGGTGAACGGTCCGCGTTCGGTGGTGCTCTCCGGCGATGAAGACGCGGTGTCGCGGTGGGAGTCGGAGGGTCTGCGGACGAAGCGGCTGAAGGTGAGTCACGCGTTCCACTCGCATCTCATGGACGGGATGCTGGACGAGTTTCGTGCGGTGGCCGAAGGGGTCGAGTTCAGCCAGCCGCGGATCCCGATGGTGTCGAACCTGACCGGAGAGCTGATCACCGAGTTCTCCGCGGACTACTGGGTGCGCCACGTGCGGGACACGGTGCGGTTTTGCGACGGGGTCCGCGCGTTGGAAGCCAATGGCGCCAGCAGGTTTGTCGAGCTCGGTCCGTCCAGCACTCTGACCGCGATGATCGAGGATTGTGTCTCCGACGACGCCGTCCTGGTCGCCGCGCTGCGGAAAGACCGCCCCGAACCGCGGGCAGCGGTCGAGGCCCTTGCCGCCCTCCACGTCCACGGCACCCCGGTGGACTGGCCGCGGTTCTTCGGCGGCGCACGGCGAATCGACTTGCCGACCTATGCTTTCCAACGGCAGCGCTACTGGCTGGAACCGGCCAGCCGCCCGCGCTCCGATTTGTCCACTGTGGACGACTGGCGCTACCGGATCGTCTGGAAACCGCTCACTCTCGCCGCCACTGAGACCATCTCGGACACGTGGCTGGTCGTCGTTCCCGACGGGCACGCGCCCTGGGCCTCGGCGCTTCGAGGGCGCCGCCTGGCGGTTTCCGCGACGGACACTCCTGAAACGCTCGCCGACCAGGTGCGGCAGGCGCTTTCCGAAGGACCGGTGACAGGCGTCCTGTCCCTGCTGGCGCTCGACGAGCACCCGCTTCCGGGCTATCCGGAGGTTCCGGCCGGCCTGGCGGCGACGGTCGCTCTCGCACAGGCACTGACCACGATCGGAAGCGACACGCGGCTGTGGGCGGTGACCCAGGGCGCGGTGTCGGCAGGCCGCGGGGACACCGTGTCCAGCACCGCGCAAGCGGCGGTGTGGGGCCTCGGCCGCGTGGCTGCGCTGGAGTACCCACAGCTGTGGGGCGGCCTGGTCGACCTGCCCGCGCGAGTGGACGAGCCGGTGCTCGCGTACCTGAACGCGGTGCTGTCCGGCGACGAGGACCAGGTGGCGATCCGCGCGGAAGGGGCGTTCGGCCGGCGGCTGGAGCGAGCCGAAGCACCGGCTGGCGCCGACCGCTGGGTACCGCGGGGCACGGCGCTGGTGACCGGCGGCACGGGTGCGCTGGGCGCCCGCGTGGCGCGCTGGCTGGCCGGCCAGGGCGTCGAGCATCTGGTGCTGACCAGCCGCCGCGGGCGTGCGGCTCCCGGTGCCGCCGAGCTGGAAACCGAGCTGACCGCACTGGGTGCCCGGGTGACGATCGCCGCGTGCGACGTGGCTTCCCGCGACGCGGTACGAGACCTGCTCGCCCAATTCCCGGTGACCACCGTGGTGCACGCGGCAGGCGCGCCGGACGCGACGCCGTTCGCCGAGAGCACGCCGGAGACCCTTCAAGACGTGCTGGCCGCCAAGGTGCGCGGCGCGGCGAACCTCGACGAGCTTCTCGGCGACCGGCAGGTGGACGCGTTCGTAGTGTTTTCGTCGATCGCCGCGGTGTGGGGCAGCGGCAACCAGGCGGCGTACGCGGCCGCGAACGCGTTCCTCGACGCACTGGTCGAGCAGCGCCGTGCTCGCGGCCTCGCCGGGACCTCAGTGGCGTGGGGTCCGTGGGCGGGCGGCGGAATGGTCAACGCGGAAGGGGCCGTGCAGCTGCGCCGTCGCGGGCTGACCCCGATGGCGCCCGGCCGCACTGTCGCTGCGCTGCAGCAGGCGCTGGAGTCGGGCGAGGCCTCCGTGGCGATCGCCGACGTGGACTGGGAGCTGTTCGCCCCGGCGTTCACGTCCGGCAGGCCCAGCCCGTTGCTGGCTGACCTGCCCGAAGCGAGGCAGGAACCGGCCGCCGGTTCCGATGCCGCGCCGCTCGCCGGACGGCTCGCCGGGCTGACCGAGGGCGAACAGGACAGCGTGCTGCTGGAGCTGGTGCGCACCGAGACCGCGAAGGTGCTCGGACATCCCGGCCCCGATAGCGTCGATCCCGGACGGCCGTTCCGCGAGCTCGGCTTCGACTCCCTGATGGCGGTCGAGTTCCGCAACGGGCTCGCCGCGGAGACCGGCGTCCGGCTGCCCTCCACCGTGGTCTTCGACTATCCGACTCCCACCGCGGTCGCCGCTCGCCTCCGCGAGGAAGTCCTCGGCGGACAAGAACAGCTCGCGGCACCGGCGCCGGCGGTCCTCGCGCAGGACGAACCGATCGCGATCGTCGGCATGGCCTGCCGTCTGCCCGGCGGGGTGGCCACGCCGGACGACCTGTGGCGGCTGGTCGCCGACGGCGTCGACGCGATCACCGAGTTCCCCGTCGACCGCGGCTGGGACCTCGACGCGCTCTACCACCCGGCCCCGGACCACCAGGGCACCAGCTACACGCGCGCCGGCGGATTCCTCCGCGACGCCGCCGAATTCGACCCGGACCTGTTCGCCATCTCGCCGCGCGAAGCCCTTGCGATGGACCCCCAGCAACGGCTTCTTCTCGAAACCGCGTGGGAAACCTTCGAACAGGCCGGAATCGACCCGCGGTCCCTGCGGGGCAGCCGGGCCGGGGTCTTCGTGGGCTCCGGGTACTCGGGCTACGGACACGCCGCGGGCACGACGGCCGACGAGGTGGCCGGCCATCTGCTGACCGGGATCGCGACCAGTGTGCTGTCCGGCCGGGTGTCGTACGTCTTCGGTCTCGAGGGCCCGGCGGTCACCGTGGACACCGCCTGCTCGTCGTCGCTGTACGCCTTGCACATGGCCGCGCAATCGCTGCGGTCCGGCGAATGCACGCTCGCGCTCGCCGGCGGGGTCACGGTGATGTCGACCCCGGGGACGTTCGTCGAATTCTCCCGGCAGCGCGGGCTGGCTCCGGACGGCCGGTGCAAACCGTTCGCGGCGGCCGCCGACGGCACCGGCTGGAGCGAAGGCGTCGGTTTGCTCTTGGTGGAGCGCCTGTCGGACGCCCGGCGCAACGGGCATCCGGTGCTCGCGGTGGTGCGCGGCACCGCGGTGAACCAGGACGGTGCGTCGAACGGCCTGACGGCGCCGAATGGTCCTTCGCAGCAGCGGGTGATCCGGGCCGCGTTGGCGAATGCCGGCTTGAATCCGTCCGATGTGGACGCTGTGGAGGCGCACGGCACAGGCACCAAACTCGGCGATCCGATTGAGGCGCAAGCGCTCCTGGCGACCTACGGAAAGGACCGGGAACAGCCGTTGTGGCTGGGCTCGGTGAAGTCCAACATCGGGCACACCCAAGCGGCGGCCGGGGTGGCCGGAGTGATCAAGATGGTTCTCGCGCTGCGGCACGGGATGCTGCCGAAGAGCCTGCACATCGACGAGCCGTCGCCACATGTGGACTGGTCCGCCGGTGCGGTGGAACTGCTGGCCGAGCCCAGGGAATGGCCGGCGGGGAACCGGCCGCGGCGGGCGGCGGTGTCGTCCTTCGGGATCAGCGGCACCAACGCGCACGTGATCCTGGAACAGGGCGAGGAGACCGGCGAACCGGACCGGGTCCCGCGCGACCTGCCGTGGGTGCTGTCCGGCAAGGACCGGGCGGCGTTGCGGGCACAGGCCGGGCGGCTCGCCGCGCACCTTCGCGCCGAACCGGATCTGCATCCCGCGGACGTCGCCTGCTCGCTGGCGACCGGCCGGGCCGGGCTGGAACACCGGGCGGTCGTCTTCGGCGACGACTATCTGTCCGAAGTGGACGCTCTGGCCGCGGGCGGAACCATCGCGGTGGAAGGAATCGCGGCAGCGGGCAAGACCGCGTTCCTGTTCGCGGGCCAGGGCGCGCAGCGGCTCGGGATGGGGCGCGAGCTGTATCAGGCCCATCCGGCCTACGCCGAAGCCTTCGACGACGTCTGCGCGCGGCTCGACCGGCACCTCGGACGGCCGCTGCGCGAGATCGTGTTCGCCGAGGACGGTTCGGCCGACGCCGGGCTGCTCGACCAGACCGAGTACACCCAGCCGGCGCTGTTCGCGGTCGAGGTCGCGTTGTCCCGGTTGCTCGAATCCTGGGGCGTGACCCCGGATTTCGTCGGCGGGCACTCCATCGGCGAACTGGCCGCGGCGCACCTCGCCGGGGTGCTGTCGCTGGACGACGCGGCGCGGCTGGTGGCGGCGCGGGGCCGGTTGATGCAGGCGCTGCCCGGCGGCGCGATGGCCGCCGTGGAGGCCGCCGAGGCCGAGGTGCTTCCGTTGCTGGCGGGGAAGGAAACCCGGATCGCGATCGCCGCGGTCAACGCTCCCGGCTCGGTCGTGGTGTCCGGGGACGCGGAGGCCGTCCAGGAGGTCGTGGAGCACTGGCAGGCCAGGGGCCGCCAGGCGAAACGGCTGCGGGTGAGCCACGCGTTCCATTCGCCGCTGATGGACGGGATGCTCGCGGAGTTCCGCCGGATCGCGGAAACCGTCGAGTACCGCGCCCCGCGGATCCCGGTGGTGTCCAATGTGTCCGGTGCGCTGGTCTCCGAGTTCTCCGCGGAGTACTGGGTCCGGCACGTGCGTGCCGCCGTGCGCTTCAGCGACGGCGTGCGGGCTCTCGAATCCGCCGGGGTGACGCGGTTCGTCGAGATCGGCCCGAGCAGTGTGCTGTCCGCGATGGTCCAGGATTCGCTGACCGGGGACGACGCGGTCCTCATCCCGGTGTCGAGGAAGGACCGGACGGAAACGCGAGCGCTCACCGAAGCGGTCGCGGGGCTGTTCGCGGTGGGCTGCCCGGTGGACTGGACGGCCTTCTTCGCGGGCACGGGCGCGCGCCGGGTGCCGTTGCCCACGTACGCCTTCCAGCGGCGGCGGTACTGGCTCGGCGGTTCGCCGGGCACTGGAGAGGCCCGCCAGCTGGGGCTGGCGTCGGCGGATCATCCGCTGCTGGGCGCGGCGCTGGCGCTGCCGGATTCGGACGGTGCGGTGTTCACCGGCCGGCTTTCGCTGGAGACGCAGCCGTGGCTCGCCGGGCACGCGGTGCTGGGTTCGGTGCTGTTCCCGGGCACCGGATTCGTCGAGCTGGCGGTGCGGGCGGCCGACCAGGTCGGCTGCGCGGTGCTGGACGAACTGGTCCTGGAAGCGCCGCTCGTCCTGCCTGAGCGGGGCGGCGTCCAAGTGCAGCTCGCATTGGGCGAGGCGGACGAGTCCGGCAGCAGGCCGCTGACCGTCCACTCCCGTCCGGACACGGCTGAGGCCATGGGCGGATCGTGGACCCGGCACGCCACCGGCGCGGTTTCGCCCGGCGGCCCGGAGCCGTCCTTCACGCTCGCCGAATGGCCGCCCGCGGAGGCCAAAGCGGTGCCGGTCGAGGATCTCTACCCCCGGCTGGCCGGGATGGGACTGGCGTACGGCCCGGTGTTCCAGGGCCTGACCGCGGCGTGGAAGCGCGGCGACGAGATCTTCGCCGAGGTCGCCTTGCCCGAGGACGTCGACGCGGGTTCCTTCGGCCTGCATCCGGCGCTGCTGGACTCGGCCCTGCACGCCCTGGGCACCGCGCCGTCCGGTCCGGACGCGGGCCCGGCCGGACTCCCGTTCAGCTGGACCGGCGTGACCTTCCTTGCCTCGGGTGCCTCGGCGCTGCGGGTGTCGCTGACCCCGACGGGGCGGGACGCGGTCTCCCTGCGTCTCGCCGACCGCACCGGTGCGCCGGTCGCGTCGATCGAGTCCTTGGTGCTGCGGCCGGTGTCGGCGGATCAGCTGAACGGGCCGAGCGGGTTCGTGGACTCGCTGTTCGGTGTGGAGTGGGCCGAAACGCCCGTCGGCGAGGCTGTGCCGACCACTGACTGGGCCGTGCTGGGCGAATTGACCCTCGAGATCGAGGCGAACAGGTATCCGGATTTGGCGGCGCTGGGCGATCGCGCGCCAGAGGTGGTGTTCGCCAGCGGCGCTTCGCCCGCTCAGACACTGGCGCTGGTCCAGGAGTGGCTGGGCGAAGAGCGGCTGGCTGGTTCGCGACTGGTCGTGGTGACGCGGGGCGCGGTCGCGGTGGAGCCGCACGCGGACGTGCCGGATCCGGCAGCAGCGGCGGTATGGGGTTTGGTGCGCTCGGCGCAGGCGGAGCACCCGGGCCGGTTCGTGCTGCTCGATCTGGACGACAGCGCGGCTTCGCTGGATCGGCTGTCTGCCGCGCTGACCTCTGACGAGCCGCAACTCGCGCTGCGCGACGGAGTGGCGCGGGCGCTGAGGCTGGCCCGCGTGCCTGCCGGAGACGGCTTGGCGCTGCCGTCCGCGCAGGCGTGGCGGCTGGCCGTATCGGAAGACCGGACGCTGGAGAGCCTGCGGCTGGTGGAGTGCCCGGAAGTGCTGGCACCGCTGGAAACCGGGCAGGTGCGGATCTCGGTGCGGGCGGCGGGCGTGAACTTCCGCGACGTGCTCAACGCGCTGGGCATGTACCCCGGAGACGCCGGTCTGCCGGGCATCGAGGGCGCGGGTGTGGTGACCGAGGCGGGCCCGGATTCCGCGTTCGCGGTCGGCGACCGGGTGATGGGCCTGCTCGCCGGATCGTTCGGCCCGGTCGCGGTGGCCGACGAACGGCTGGTGACGCGGATTCCGGCGGGCTGGTCGTTCGCGGAGGCGGCCGCGACGCCGCTGGTGTTCCTGACCGCTTACTACGCGTTGCGCGATCTGGCCGGTCTGCGGCCGGGCGAAGCGGTGCTGGTGCAGGCCGCCGCGGGCGGGGTCGGCATGGCCGCGGCGCAGCTGGCCCGGCACTGGGGCGCCGAGGTGTACGGCACCGCGAGCCCCGGCAAGTGGGACGTGTTGCGCGCCAGCGGTTTCGCCGACGAGCGGGTGGCGTCGTCGCGGTCGGTGGAGTTCGAGGAGAAGTTCCGGGCGGCGACCGGCGGCGCCGGGATGGACGTGGTCCTGGATTCGCTGGCAGGCGAGTTCGTGGACGCGGGACTGCGGCTGCTGCCGCGCGGCGGCCGGTTCGTCGAGATGGGCAAGACCGACGTCCGGGACCCCGGCGAGGTCGCGGACCGGTATCCGGGCGTGGCGTATCGGGCGTTCGATCTGGTGGAGGCGGGTCCGGAGCGGATTCAGCGGATGCTGGCCGAACTGGTCGGCCTGTTCGAATCCGGTGCCCTGCGGCCGCTTCCGGTCACGACGTGGGACGTGCGTCGGGCCGAGGACGCCTTCCGGTTCGTCAGCCAGGCCCGGCACGTGGGCAAGGTCGTGCTGACCGTACCGGCCGGGCTGGCTCCCGAAGGGACGGTCCTGATCACCGGCGGCACCGGTGCGCTGGGCGGTCTGGTGGCCCGGCATGTGGTGGCTGCGCACGGGATTCGGCATCTGGTGCTGACCAGCCGCCGCGGCCAGGACGCCCCGGGCGCGGCGGAGCTGACGGCGGAGCTGACCGGTCTCGGCGCCGAGGTGACGGTGGCGGCTTGCGACGCGGCGGACCGCGCCGCCTTGGCGCGGCTGCTGGACGCGATTCCGGCCGAGCACCCCTTGACCGGGGTCGTGCACACCGCTGGCGTGCTCGACGACGGGGTCATCGAATCGCTTACGCCCCAACGGCTCGAGACCGTCGCGCGTCCGAAGGCCGACGCGGCGCTGATCCTGGACGAACTCACCCGCGAGCACGACCTGCGCGCGTTCGTCCTGTTCTCCTCCGTCGCCGGGCTGCTCGGCGGCACCGGACAGGGCAACTACGCCGCCGCGAACGCGTTCCTGGACGCGCTCGCGCAGCAGCGTCGCGCACAGGGCCGGCCGGCGGTGTCGGTGACGTGGGGTCCGTGGTCGCGCGGCATGGTCGGCGACCTGTCCGAGGCGGACGTCGCCCGGATGGCTCGCGGCGGGATGTTCCCGCTCTCCGACGACGACGGACTGGCGTTGTTCGACCAGGCATTGCGCAGCGATCGCGCCCTGCTCGCGCCGATGACGGTCGACCTCGCGACGGTCACCGGCCAGTCGGCGGGGAAGGTGCCCGCCGCGTTCCGCGGGCTCGTGCGCGGACCGGCCCGCCGGAAGGCCGCCGCGGGCAACGCCATGGCCGGCGAGTCCGGACTGCGCGAGCAGTTGGCCGGCCGGTCCCGGGACGAGCAGGAGCGGGCACTCGTGTCGGTCGTGCGGGAGGAAACCGCCCGCGTCCTCGGCCATCCGTCGCCCGAGTCGATTGAGGTGACCCGCGCCTTCCGCGAGATGGGCTTCGATTCCCTGACCGCGGTGGAATTCCGCAACCGGCTCAAGAACACGACCGGAGTCCGGCTGCCGGCGACCACGGTGTTCGACTATCCGACGCCGCTCGCCGTCGCCGGGCATCTGCGGACCGAGCTTTTCGGCGCCGGGGACGACATCGTGGCCGCCGCCTCGGCGGAGGCGGCGTCGGACGAGCCGATCGCGATCGTCGCCATGGGCTGCCGGTTCCCCGGCGGAGTCAGCTCGCCGGAGGAACTGTGGGACCTGGTGGCCTTGGGCTCCGACGCGATCTCCGGGTTCCCGCGTGGCCGCGGCTGGGACGTCGAAGCGCTGTACGACCCGGACCCGGACCACCGCGGCACCAGCTACACCCGCGAAGGCGGATTCATCGAGGCCGCGGCCGACTTCGACCCGCTGTTCTTCGGCGTCTCGCCGCGGGAGGCGCTCGCGATGGATCCGCAGCAGCGGCTGCTGCTGGAGACGTCGTGGGAGGTGTTCGAACGGGCGGGGATCACGCCGGAGACGTTGCGCAGCAGCAAAACCGGCGTGTTCGTCGGCGCGGGCTACTCCGGGTACGGCGATTTCGACCAGAGCCCGGACGAGGTCGACGGCTATCTGCTGACCGGGAACGCGGCGAGTGTGCTGTCGGGCCGGTTGTCGTATGTGTTCGGGTTCGAGGGTCCTGCGGTGACGGTGGATACGGCGTGTTCGTCGTCGTTGGTGGCGTTGCATCTTGCCGTGCAGTCGTTGCGGTCGGGGGAGTGTTCGCTCGCACTGGCCGGTGGGGCGACTGTGATGTCCTCACCGGATTTGTTCAAGGAGTTTTCCCGGCAGCGTGGGCTGGCTCCGGATGGTCGGTGCAAGCCGTTCGCTGAGGCGGCGGACGGTACTGGCTGGGGTGAGGGTGTTGGGCTGCTGTTGGTGGAGCGGTTGTCGGATGCGCAGCGAAATGGGCATCAAGTTCTTGCGGTGGTGCGGGGTTCTGCGGTGAATCAGGATGGTGCGTCGAATGGGTTGACGGCGCCGAATGGTCCTTCGCAGCAGCGGGTGATTCGGGCTGCGTTGGCGAATGCCGGATTGAAACCGTCCGATGTGGACGCTGTGGAGGCGCACGGCACGGGCACGACCCTCGGCGATCCGATTGAGGCGCAGGCTCTTTTGGCGACTTACGGCCAGAACCGGGAACAACCGTTGTGGCTGGGCTCGATCAAGTCGAACATCGGGCATACTCAGGCGGCGGCGGGTGTCGCTGGCGTGCTGAAGATGGTGCTGGCGATGCGGCACGGGGTTCTGCCGCGGAGCTTGCACCTTGACGAGCCGTCGTCCCAAGTGGACTGGTCGGCGGGCGCGGTCGAGTTGCTGGCGGAGGCCCGGGACTGGCCGGAGACGGACCGTCCGCGCCGGGCGGGAGTGTCGTCGTTCGGCATCAGCGGGACCAACGCACACGTTGTCCTGGAACATGTTCCGGGCGATTCCGCGGCGGTCGAGCCGGAGCGGGAACTGAGTGTCGTGCCCTGGGTCTTCTCCGGGGCGACGCCGGATGCGGTGCGGGAACAGGCCCGGAAGCTGGCCGCACGCGTCCGGGCCGACGACGACGTTTCGCCGGTCGACGTGGCGTTCTCGCTGGCCACGACGCGGTCGGCGTTGGCATGCCGGACCTCGGTGGCGGGACGTGACCGGGACGAACTGCTGCGCGGAGCGGACGCGGTCGCAGACGGGGAGCTTCCGGTGGCGGCCTCCGCTGGCTCCGGGGATGTGGTGTTCGTGTTCCCGGGTCAGGGTTCGCAGTGGGTCGGGATGGCGCTCGAACTGCTGGAGTCGAGTCCGGTGTTCGCGGCGCGCCTCGCGGAGTGTGCGGCGGCGTTGGAGTCCTTTGTGGACTGGTCGTTGCTGGATGTGTTGCGTGGTCCGTCGCTGGAGCGGCTTGATGTGGTGCAGCCGGTGTTGTGGGCCGTGATGGTGTCGCTCGCGGAAATGTGGCGGGCTAATGGTGTACGTCCGGCTGCGGTGGTCGGCCACAGTCAGGGTGAGATCGCGGCCGCAGTAGTGGCTGGCGGGTTGTCGCTTCAGGACGGTGCCCGGGTGGTGGCGTTGCGGAGCAAGGCGTTGACGGTTTTGTCCGGCAGGGGCGGGATGGTTTCGGTTGCCGAGCCGGTGGGGAAACTTCGGGAACGTCTTGACCCGCGGGTCTCCGTCGCGGCGGTGAACGGCCCTGGTTCGGTAGTGGTTTCGGGTGATCCGGACGCGTTGGACGAGCTGATCGCGGCGTGTGAGCGGGACGGTGTCCGGGCGCGGCGGGTTCCGGTGGACTACGCGTCGCATTCGGCTCAGGTGGAGCAGATCGAGGCCGAGTTGCGGGAGTTGCTGGCGCCGGTTTCGCCGAGGACGGCGGAGATTCCGTTCTGTTCCACGGTCACCGGTGAGCTCATCGACACTGCCGCGATGGATGCCGGGTACTGGTATCGCAATCTCCGGAACACGGTGGAATTCGAGAAGGCCACCCGCAAGCTGCTCGCCGACGGCTACCGCGTGTTCGTGGAAGTCAGCCCGCACCCGGTGCTGGTGCCCGGACTGCAGGACACGATCGACTCGACGGACACCGCCGCGGCTGCCGCAGGAACGCTGCGCCGGGACGAGGGCGGCCTCGACCGGTTCACCGTGTCCCTCGGCGAGGTGTTCGCCCGCGGCGGCACCGTCGACTGGGAGGTCTTCTTCGCCGGGACCGGGGCCCGCAAAGTCGACTTGCCCACTTATCCCTTCCAGCGTCAGCGCTACTGGCTGAACACCGTCGCGGCCAGCGGCGACGTGCGCGGCCTGGGCTTGACCGTGGCCGGGCATCCGCTGCTGGGCGCGGCCACCGGGTTGCCGGAGTCGGACGGGACGTTGTTCACCGGCCGGATTTCCCTGGAAACCCAGCCGTGGCTTGCGGACCACGCCGTCTTGGGCGCGGTGTTGTTCCCTGGCACCGGCTTCTTGGAACTCGCTCTTCAAGCCGGGGACCAGGTCGGCTGCGACGTGCTGGAGGAGCTGACCTTGGAAGCGCCGCTGGTGCTCCCGGAAACCGGGGGCGTCCAGCTCCAGGTCGTCCTGGGCGGCCCCGGCGATTCCGGGGCCCGATCGCTGAGCGTCTACTCCCGGACCGAGGGTCACGCGGATCTCGGCGAGGCCTGGGTCCGGCACGCCACGGGTGTCGTGCGCGCCGGCTCCGGGACACCGTCGTTCGACCTGGCCGCGTGGCCGCCGCCGGAGGCCGCCTCGGTGGAGATCAACGGGCTCTACGACCGGCTGGCGGGTTTCGGGCTCGACTACGGTCCGGTCTTCCAGGGCCTGACCGCGGCGTGGCAGCGCGGCGACGAGATCTTCGGCGAGGTCCGGACCGACGCGACGGGCGCGTTCGGAATCCACCCGGCATTGCTCGACTCGGCACTTCACGCGCTGGGGCTGTCCGGCGAACCGCGTCCGGGCGAGACCCGGCTGCCGTTCGCGTGGACCGGGGTCAAGCTGTTCGCCGCCGGTGCCGCCGAACTCCGGGTCAAGATCACCCCGGCCGGTGCGGACGGGGTGGCGCTGCGGATCGCGGACGGGACGGGTGCTCCGGTGCTGTCCGCGGACTCGCTGGTGCTGCGGCCGGTGTCGGCCGGGCAGGTCCGCGCCGCCCGCCCGGACGGTGCCGATTCGCTGTTCCGGCTGAATTGGACGGAGCTGTCCGGAGCCGCTGCGGACGGGAAGCCGCGGCTCGCTGTGCTCGGCGAGCAGATCGGGCGGCTCAAGGGACTTTTCGGGCTGAGCGGCGTCGAGGTCGTCCATTGCGCCGATGTGACCGCGCTTGCCGAGATCCCGGATTTCGTCCTGGTCGACTGCTCCGCGACGTCCGCGCACACCGCCGTGCGCGAAGCTCTCGCGCTGGTCCAGGCATGGCTGGCGGACGAGCGGCTGTCGGCCGCCCGGCTCGTGTTCGTCACCCGCGGCACGGCCGACGACCTCGCAGGCGCGGCGGTGTCGGGGCTCATCCGGTCCGCGCAATCGGAACACCCCGGCCGGTTCGTCCTGCTCGATCTCGATGACGACGACGCTTCGCTGCGGAAGCTTCCGGCCGCGCTGGCGCACGACGAACCGCGACTGGCGCTGCGCGGCGGCGGAATCCAGGCGCCGCGGCTCGGCCGTCTCCCGAAGCCCGCGACGCAGGATCCGGTATTCGATCCGGCGGGAACGGTCCTGATCACCGGCGGCACCGGCACGCTCGGCGGATTGGTGGCGCGGCATCTCGTCGCCGCGCACGATGTCCGGCGCCTCGTGCTCGCCAGCCGCCGCGGGATCTCGGCGCCCGGCGCGGCGGAACTGGCCGCGGAACTCAGTTCGCTCGGTGCCGAGGTCGAGGTCGCGGCCTGCGACGCCGCCGACCGGACCGCACTCGCCGAGCTGCTGGCGAAGATTCCGGCGGAGCATCCGTTGACCGGCGTCGTGCACACCGCGGGCGTGCTGGACGACGGCGTCGTCGAGGCGTTGACCCCCGAGCGGCTCGACGCGGTGCTGCGGCCGAAGGTCGACGCGGCGCTGAACTTGCACGAGCTGACCGAGAACGCCGAACTCGGCGCGTTCGTCTTGTTCTCCTCGCTCGCGGGCGTGCTCGGCGCACCGGGGCAGGGCAGTTACGCGGCCGCGAACGCCTTCCTGGACGCGCTTGCCCAGCACCGCCGGACACTCGGCAAGCCCGCGGTGTCGGTGGGCTGGGGCCTGTGGGAGCAGGCCAGCGAGATGACCGGCGGGCTCGCAACGGCCGAGGTCGACCGGATGCGCCGGGCCGGGCTGGCGCCGCTGTCGGCCGCGGACGGCATCGCGATGTTCGACGCGGCACTCGGCGCGGACGAGGCGATTGTCGCCGCGGCGCACCTCGACATCGCGCCGCTGCGGAGGCGGCCGGGCGGAATTCCGGCGATCCTGCGGAGCCTGGTCCGGGTTCCCTCGGCCCGGGCTGCCAGGAACGACCCCGGTTCGGCGGCCGAACTGCGAGACCGTCTCGCCGCCTTGCCCGAGGCGGCCGAACGGGAAACAGCGCTCGTCGAGATCGTGCAGACGCAGGTCGCCGGTGTGCTCGGCTTCGAAACCGCGGACGCGGTGGACGCAGGCCGGGCGTTCAGCGAGATCGGATTCGACTCGCTGACGGCACTCGAACTGCGCAACCGGTTGAACGCTGTCACCGGACTTCGGCTCCCGGCCACTCTAGTATTCGACTATCCGACGCCGGCGGCCCTCGCGAAGCACCTCCTGGCGGAACTGGTTCCGGACCTGTCCGGCGACCGGAGCGAGGACCGGATCCGGCACCTGCTGCTGACCGTTCCCCTGACGCGCCTGCGCGACGCGGGAGTGCTGGACACCCTGCTGGAACTCGCCGGAGCCCGGCCGGATCCGGTTGTCCCGGAAGAGGAAGGCGACTCGATCGAATCGATGGACGCGAGCAGTCTCATCGACCTGGTGTTGCACAACCCGGACCACCAGGGCTTTCCGGGAGAAGGGCAGTACGGCGATGAATGACTTCCAGGACAAGGCGGTCGAAGCACTTCGCCGCTCGGTCCGGGAGACCGAACGCCTCCGCGAGCAGAACCGCAAGCTCTCCGCGGCACTGCGCGAGCCGATCGCCGTCGTGTCCATGGCCTGCCGCTACCCCGGAGGGGTGAATTCCCCGGAAGCGCTGTGGGAACTGGTCAGCCGGGGCGGTGACGGGATGTCCGCGTTCCCCGCCGATCGCGGCTGGGACGGACCGGCCGGCGTAGGCGGTTTCGTGGACGACGCGGTGTCGTTCGATCCGGAGTTTTTCGGGATTTCGCCGCGTGAGGCGCTGGCGATGGATCCGCAGCAACGGTTGCTGCTGGAGACGTCGTGGGAGGCGTTCGAGCGCGCGGGGATCGCGCCGGAGTCGTTGCGGGGCAGCGCGACCGGGGTGTTCGCGGGCCTGATGTACCACGATTACGCGAGCCGGCTGGGCTCCGTGCCCGACGACGTCGCGGCTTATCTCGGCAACGGCGGCGCGGGAAGCGTCGCCACCGGCCGAGTGTCGTATTTCTTCGGGTTCGAAGGCCCCGCGGTGACGGTGGACACGGCTTGTTCGTCGTCCTTGGTGGCGCTGCATCTCGCGGTGCAGGCGCTGCGGCAGGGCGAGTGCTCGCTGGCCTTGGCCGGTGGGGTGACAGTGTTGTCGACGCCCTCGGTGTTCGGGGAATTCTCGCGACAGGGCGGTCTTGCTTCGGACGGCCGGTGCAAGTCGTTCGCCGACGCGGCGGATGGCGCCGGGTTCTCCGAGGGTGTCGGGATCTTGCTGGTTGAGCGGCTGTCGGACGCTCGGCGCAATGGCCATCCGGTACTGGCCGTGGTGCGCGGTTCCGCGGTGAACCAGGACGGTGCGTCCAACGGGTTGACGGCGCCGAACGGCCCCTCGCAGCAACGGGTGATCCGGGCGGCGCTCGCGAACGCGCGGGTGGCCGCGGACCAGGTCGACGCCGTGGAGGCGCACGGCACCGGGACGACGTTGGGCGATCCGATTGAGGCGCAAGCGCTTCTGGCGACTTACGGCCAGGATCGGGAACGGCCGTTGTGGCTGGGGTCGGTGAAGTCGAACATCGGGCACACCCAAGCCGCGGCGGGCGCGGCCGGCGTGATGAAGATGATTTTGGCGATGCGGCACGGGGTCCTGCCGAAGAGCCTGCATATCGACGCGCCGTCGTCGCATGTGGACTGGTCGGCGGGCTCGGTGGAGTTGCTGGCTGAAGCCAGGACCTGGCCGGAAGCGGACCGTCCGCGCCGGGCAGGCGTGTCGTCGTTCGGGATCAGCGGGACCAACGCGCACGTGATCGTGGAGCAGGCTCCGGACCTGGTCGCCGAGGAGACACCGGGTTCCGTGCCCGTGGCGGTGCCGTGGGTGTTGTCGGCGAAGAGCCGGGAAGCGTTGCGGGAACAGGCTGCGCGGCTTGCGGAGCACGTTCGCGCGCGGCCGGAGATCCGGCCGGTGGACGTGGCGTTTTCGCTGGCGAGCGGGCGTTCGGCGCTGGAGTACCGGACGGTGGTCGTCGGCCGGGACCGGGCCGAGCTGCTGGACGCGCTGGCCGATGGCCGGGGTTTCGCCGGAGTGGCTGCTCAGGGCCGGATCGCGTTTTTGTTCTCTGGCCAGGGTTCTCAGCGGGCTGGGATGGGCCGGGAGCTCGCGGAGTCTTTCCCGGTGTTCGCGGACGTTTTCGCTGAGGTGTGCGCGGAGTTGGATCGGCATCTCGACTCGCCGGTGCGGGACGCGGTGGCTGACCCGGTCCGGGTGGATGAAACCGGGGTGACGCAGCCGGGGTTGTTCGCGTTTGAGGTGGCGTTGTTCCGGTTGTTCGAGTCGTGGGGTGTGTCGCCGGATTTCGTTGGTGGGCATTCGATCGGTGAGTTGGCTGCTGCACACGTCGCTGGTGTGTTGTCGTTGGCGGATGCGGCGCGGTTGGTGGCGGCGCGGGGTCGGTTGATGCAGGCTCTGCCCGCTGGCGGGGCGATGCTGGCGGTGCAGGTTTCCGAGGACGAGATCGAGCTTGAGCCGGGCATTTGCCTTGCTGCGGTGAACGGTCCGGGTTCGGTGGTGCTCTCCGGCGATGAGGACGCGGTGTCGCGGTGGGAGTCGAAGGGGCTGCGGACGAAGCGGCTGAAGGTGAGTCACGCGTTCCATTCGCATCTCATGGACGGGATGCTGGACGAGTTCCGCAGGGTGGCCGACACCATCGAGTTCAGCCAGCCGCGGATTCCGGTGGTGTCGAACCTGACCGGAGAGCTGATCACCGAGTTCTCCGCGGACTACTGGGTGCGGCACGTGCGGGACACGGTGCGGTTTTGTGACGGCGTCCGGGCGCTGGAAGCCAATGGCGCCAGCAGGTTTGTCGAGCTCGGCCCGTCCAGCACGTTGACCGCGATGATCGACGAATCCCTCGCCGGCGAGGCCACCGTGGTCGCGGCGGTGCGGAAGGACCGTGCTGAACCACGGGCAGTGGTCGAAGCGATCGCCGCACTCCACGCGAACGGCGTTTCCGTCGACTGGGGCCAGTTCTTCGCCGGTGCCGGCGCGCGTCGGGTGGATTTGCCGACTTACGCTTTCCAGCGGCAGCGTTACTGGCTGGAACCCGGAGTGCCCGCGGACGCCCGGCACCTGGGCCTGGCCTCGCCGGAACACCCCCTGCTGGGCGCCGTGCTGACGGCCCCGGACTCCGACGAGGTGGTGCTCACCGGCCGGTTGTCGGTAGCGGCCGAACCGTGGCTCGCCGACCACGCGGTGCTGGGGTCGGTGTTGTTCCCCGGCACCGGTTTCGCGGAACTGGCTGTCCAGGCCGCGGATCAGGCCGGCTGCGACCGGCTGGACGAGCTGACCCTGGAAGCTCCGCTCGTGCTGCCCGAGCACGGCGGCGTACAGCTGCGGGTCAAGGTCGGCGAGGCGGATGCGGCCGGCGCCCGTCCGATCGCGATCTACGCCCGTCCCGAGGACGACGCGGACCAGCCGTGGACGCGGCACGCCGCCGGTTTCGTCTCGTCCGGTGCCGGTACGGCGGGTTTCGACCTCGTCGAGTGGCCGCCGCGAGACGCGATCGCGCTGCCGGTCGACGATCTCTACTCCGAGTTGTCCGCCGCCGGACTGGAGTACGGCCCGGCGTTCCAAGGCCTGACCGCCGCGTGGCGACGAGGCGACGAGGTGTTCGCCGAGGTCGAGTCGCCCGCGGCCGCGGACGCGTTCGGCCTGCATCCGGCGTTGCTCGATTCCGCGCTGCACGCGATCGGTTTCGCCGCATCCGGGGCCGACGGAACACGCTTGCCGTTCTCCTGGACGGGAGTGACCCTGTTCGCCTCGGGTGCGAGCGCGCTCCGCGTGCAGCTCGCGCCCGTCGCGTCCGGGTTCGCCATCCAGCTGGCCGACCGCACTGGCGCCCCGGTCGCCTCGATCGACTCGCTTGCCCTGCGGCCGATCTCGGCGGATCAGCTGAACGGCGGACCGGACGGTTCGCTCTTCGCCCTGTCCTGGACGGCGATCCAGCCTGCCGCACCGGCTGTGCCGAGCTGGGCCGCACTCGGCGCTGGGGACGGTCTTGCCGGGCTGGAAATCAGCGACCGCTACCCCGACTTGGCTTCGCTGGCGGAGGCCGACGTTCCGGACACGGTCTTGCTGGAGTGCGTCTCCGCTGCCGCGAACACCGAGCTGGCCAGCGAAGTGCTGCGGTCCGTGCAGAGCTGGCTGGCGTCCGCCCGGTTCGCGGATTCGCGGCTGGTCGTCGTCACGCGCGGCGCGGTGGCCACCGACCCGGCCGAGGACGTGCCGGATCTCGCCGCGGCCGCGGTGTGGGGTCTCCTCCGGTCAGCGCAGGCGGAACACCCCGGCCGGTTCGTGCTGCTGGACCTCGACCGCGGCGACGCCTCGTACCGGGCAGTGCCCGCCGCGCTGGCCTCGGACGAACCGCAGCTCGCGGTCCGGGACGGTGAGGTACGGGTGCCGCGGCTGGCGCGGGTGGCGTCGCCGGACTTAGCTTCGGGCCGGGCGGTGTCCGCCGGGCTGGTTTCGGGTGAGTCTCGGTTCGCGACGCCGGGCGGTTCGGACGGGCCGGTTTCGGGCGAACCGCAGCTTGCGGCGCGGGGCGGCGAGGTGCGGGTGCCGTCGCCAGCCTTCTCCTCGGACCGCACCGTGCTCGTCACTGGCGCCACCGGCGGGCTCGGCAGGCTGATCGCCCGGCATCTGGTCACCGAACACGGCGTCCGGCACCTCCTGCTGGCGAGCCGCCGCGGGATGGCGGCTCCCGGTGCCGACGAGCTGGCGGCTGAACTCGGCCGCTGGGGTGCCCGGGTCACGATGGCGGCTTGCGACGTGGCCAACCCGGACGAGGTCGCCCGGTTGCTGGCGGCCGTCCCGGAGGACCATCCGCTGGGTGCGGTCGTGCACGCGGCCGGCGCGCTGGACGACGGCGTGCTCGAAGCGCTCGATCCCTCCCGGATGGCCGCGGTGTCCCGGCCCAAGGCCGACGCCGCCTGGAATCTCCACACTTTCACCCGCGACCTGGACGCTTTCGTCCTCTTCTCCTCGGCAGCGGGAACGCTCGGCAGCCCAGGCCAGGGCAATTACGCGGCCGCCAACGCCTTTCTCGACGCGCTCGCCCAACACCGCCGGGCGCAGGGCCTCCCCGCGGTATCGCTGGCCTGGGGTGCGTGGGCAGAGGCGGGAATGGCCAGCGAACTCGACGCTTCCGGACGTGCGCGGCTGGTCCGCGGCGGGATGCGCCCCCTGTCCGAGCAGGACGGGCTCGCTCTGTTCGACGCCGCGCTCGGCAGCGACCGGGCTGTGCTGGCGCCGATGGCGCTGGACCTTGGTGCGGTGCTCCGGGAGTCCGGCGGAACCGTACCGGCTGTTTTCCGGGGTCTGGTGCGCACCCCGGTCCGTCGAACCGCACGGTCGGCCGGTTCCGGGACCCCGCTTGCCGGACGGCTGGCGGGGCTGTCCGCGGACGAGCAGGACCGCGCGATGCGGACGCTCGTCCGGGAACAGGTCGCGCGCGTTCTCGGCTACGCCTCGGCCGAGCACGTCGAGCTGGCCAAGGCGTTTCAGGACATGGGCTTCGACTCGCTGACCGCGCTCGAACTCCGCAACCGGCTGAACGAGGCAACCGGTCTGCGGCTCAATGCGACGCTGATCTTCGACTACCCGACACCGCTCACGCTCGCGCAGCACTTGCGGGAGCAGTTGCTTGGCGCGGCCGACGAAACGATCGCCCCGGCAGCGGCTCCGGCCGCGGACGAACCGATCGCGATCGTCGGCATGGCGTGCCGCTTCCCCGGCGGGGTCAGCTCGCCGGAAGAACTGTGGGAACTGGTCGCCTCGGGCACCGACGCGATCTCCGGCTTCCCGGCCGACCGCGGCTGGGACGTCGAGCGGGTGTATCACCCCGACCCGGACCACCGGGGCACGAGCTACGCCGACGAGGGCGGATTCCTCTACGAAGCGGGAGAATTCGATCCCGCGTTCTTCGGGATCTCCCCGAACGAGGCGCTCGCGATGGACCCGCAGCAGCGGTTGCTGCTGGAGACGTCGTGGGAGGCGATCGAGCGCGCCGGAATCGACCCGCGCTCGCTGCGAGGCAGCGCCACGGGTGTGTACGCCGGGGTGATGTACCACGATTACGGCGTCGGGACGGGTGCGGTGTCCGAAGGCGCTGAGTCTTTCCGCGGCAACGGAAATGCCGGGAGCGTCGCGTCCGGCCGGGTGTCGTACGTGTTCGGTTTCGAGGGGCCGGCGGTGACGCTGGACACCGCGTGTTCGTCGTCCTTGGTGGCGTTGCACCTGGCCGCGCAGGCGTTGCGGTCGGGCGAATGTTCGCTGGCGTTGGCCGGCGGGGTGACGGTGATGTCGACGCCCGGGACGTTTGTGGAGTTTTCCCGGCAGCGCGGGTTGGCTCCGGACGGCCGGTGCAAGCCGTTCGCGGAGGCCGCGGACGGCACTGGCTGGGGTGAAGGCGTCGGGCTGCTTCTGGTCGAGCGGCTTTCTGACGCCCGGCGCAACGGACACCAAGTACTGGCGGTGGTCCGTGGCAGTGCGGTGAACCAGGACGGTGCGTCGAACGGCCTGACGGCGCCGAATGGTCCTTCGCAGCAGCGGGTGATCCGGGCAGCGCTGGCGAATGCCGGATTGAAACCGTCCGATGTGGACGCTGTGGAGGCGCACGGCACCGGGACGACCCTCGGCGACCCGATCGAGGCGCAAGCGCTGCTGGCGACTTACGGCCAGAACCGGGAACAACCGTTGTGGCTGGGCTCGATCAAATCGAACATCGGACACACTCAGGCCGCGGCTGGAGTGGCCGGGGTGCTGAAGATGGTTTTGGCGATGCGGCACGGGGTTTTGCCGCGGAGCCTGCATCTCGATGCGCCGTCGTCGCATGTGGACTGGTCGGCTGGCGCGGTGGAATTGCTGGCCGAGTCCAGGGAATGGCCGGAATCGGGCCGGCCGCGGCGCGCTGGGGTGTCGTCGTTCGGGATCAGCGGAACCAATGCGCACGTGATCCTTGAACAGTCCAGTGTGGAGCCTGCTGCTGAGGGGCCCGGGCTGGACGTGGTGCCGTGGGTCTTGTCGGGCAGGAGCGAAGCGGCAGTGCGGGATCAGGCTCGGCGGCTGGCTCAGCTGGCGGATATGCCGAATCCGACCGACGTGGCCTTCTCCTTGGCCACGGCCCGGGCCGCGCTGGATCGCCGGGTCGCGGTCGTGGGTCGTGGCCGGAATGAGTTGCTTCGGGGCTTGAATGCCGTCGCGGCAGGCGAGGTGCCCGCCGAGCTGGCTGCGGAGTCAGGGGAAGTTGTTTTCGTTTTCCCTGGGCAAGGTTCGCAGTGGGTCGGGATGGCGCTCGAACTGCTGGAGTCGAGTCCGGTGTTCGCGGCGCGCCTCGCTGAGTGTGCGGCGGCGTTGGAGTCCTTTGTGGACTGGTCGTTGCTGGATGTGTTGCGTGGTCCGTCGCTGGAGCGGCTTGATGTGGTGCAGCCGGTGTTGTGGGCTGTGATGGTGTCGCTGGCCGAGGTCTGGAAGTCCCATGGCGTACAGCCTGCGGCGGTGGTGGGGCACAGTCAGGGTGAGATCGCCGCGGCGGTGGTCGCGGGTGGATTGTCGTTGCAGGACGGTGCCCGGGTGGTGGCGTTGCGCAGCAAGGCGTTGACTGTGCTCTCCGGCAAGGGCGGAATGGTCTCGATCGCGGAACCGGTGGGGAAACTCCGGGAACGTCTTGACCCGCGGGTCTCCGTCGCGGCGGTGAACGGCCCTGGTTCGGTAGTGGTTTCGGGTGATCCGGACGCGTTGGACGAGCTGATCGCGGCGTGTGAGCGGGACGGTGTCCGGGCGCGGAAGGTCCCGGTCGACTATGCCTCGCATTCGGTCCAGGTGGAGCAGATCGAGGCCGAGTTGCGGGAGTTGCTGGTGCCGGTTTCGCCGAGGACGGCGGGGATTCCGTTTTGTTCCACGGTCACCGGTGAGCTTATCGACACTGCCGTGATGGATGCCGGGTACTGGTATCGTAATCTCCGGAACACGGTGGAATTCGAGAAGGCCACCCGCAAGCTGCTCGCCGACGGCTACCGCGTCTTCGTGGAAGTCAGCCCGCATCCCGTGGTGACCGTGGGCCTGCAAGAGACGATCGACGACACCGACCTGACCGCCGCGGCCCTGGGCACTTTGCGCCGGGATGAAGGCGGCCTGGACCGGTTCATCACGTCCCTCGGCGAGGTGTTCGCCCACGGCGGCACCGTCGACTGGGAGGCATTCTTCGCCGGAACTGGTGCCCGCACCACCGATCTGCCCACCTATGCCTTCCAGCACCAGCGCTACTGGCTGGAGCCGTCGCCCGCGACGGACCCGGAACACACGGAGTTCTGGCAGGCCGTCGAACGCCACGACCTCGACGCCCTCACCACTGCGCTCGCCGCCGACGCGGAGACGCAATCCTCCCTGGGTGCGGTGCTGCCGGTGCTGTCGTCCTGGCATCAGCACCGCAAACAGAAGTCCGTTGTGGACAATTGGCGTTACCGCGTGACCTGGAAGCCGCTCGCCGACAGCACTTCGCATCCGCTGACCGGCACCTGGCTGGCTGTCCTTCCCGAGAACCACGGCGAATGGACCGCCCAGCTGCTGCGGGGCCTTGCCGCACAGGGCGCACAGATCCGCCAGGTCGTGGTGCCTCATGCCGGACAGGACCGTGCCACGATCGCCGAGCGGCTGCGCGCGGCGGCTGACGAGCCGGTAGCCGGGGTGCTTTCGTTGCTGGCGTTGGACGAACGGCCGCATCCGGACGGGCCGTCGGTGCCCAGCGGATTGGCCGCGACGGTGGCGCTCGTCCAAGCGCTGGGCGACGCCGGGCTCGGTGCGCGGATGTGGTCGGTGACCAGCGGTGCCGTGGCGGCTGGGACGGAGGTCCTCGCGTATCCGGCGCAGGCGCAGGTCTGGGGGCTGGGACCGGTGGCGCGGCAGGAACATCCGGACCGCTGGGCGGGCGTGGTCGATGTGCCGGAGTCCTTCGACGACCAGGTCCTCATCAGGCTGTGCGGCGTCCTCGGAACCGACGAGGCCGAGGTGGCGGTGCGGTCGGACGGGGCGTTCGCCCGGCGGCTGGTTCGCGCTGAGCGGGCTGCGCCGACCACGGGAGCGGGCTGGGCGCCTGCCGGAACCGTGCTGGTCACCGGCGGTACCGGAGCACTCGGCGCGCACGTCGCCAGGTGGCTCGCGAACAAGCAGGCCGAGCACCTGTTGCTGACCAGCCGCCGGGGCATGGCCGCGCCGGGTGCGGCCGAGCTGGTGGACGAACTGACCGCGACCGGGACGAAAGTGACCGTTGTCGCGTGCGACCTCGCGGATCGGGAAGCCTTGGCCGGACTGCTGGCACAGATCCCGGCCGAATACCCGCTCACCACGGTCATGCACGCGGCCGCGGTCCTGGACGACAGCGTGCTCGACGCGCTCACCGTCGACCAGATGGACCGGGTCCAGCGGATCAAGGCGGAAGCGGCGCTGAGCCTGCACGAACTCACCAAGGGGCTCGACCTGTCCGCGTTCGTGCTGTTCTCCTCGGCGGCCGGCCTGATGGGCAGCGCGGGGCAGGGCAACTACGCACCCGGCAACTCCTTCCTGGACGCGCTCGCCCAGCACCGGCGCGCCAACGGCCTTGCCGCCACCTCTGTCGCCTGGGGGCACTGGGCGGGCGGCGGCATCGGCGAGGGCGCGGTAGAGGAAGGCTTGCGACGCACCGGTGTGCTCTCCATGGCGCCCAGCCTGGCGATCGAGGCGCTGCAGCAGGCACTCGACGACAACGAGACTTTCCTCGCCGTCGCGGACATCGCCTGGGACCGCGTCGTGGCGGCAGCGGCCGGAACGCCGCTCAGCCCGATGCTGCGCGACCTCCCGGAGCTTCGGCAGGCATCGGAGACCGCGAAGCCGGACAGCGCGCTGGAGCGGCTCGCGGATGTCGCGGAGGACGACCGCGAGCGAGTGGTGCTCGACCTGGTGCGGTCGGCGGTATCCGGAGTGCTCGGGTACGCGTCCGCCGCCGACGTCGAGCCCCGGCGCGCGTTCCAGGAACTCGGTTTCGACTCGCTCACCGCGGTGGCGCTGCGGAACCGGTTGACGGCCGCGGTCGGCGCGAAACTGCCGACCACTCTCGTGTTCGACTATCCGACCCCGGCCGCGCTCGCCAAGCACATCCTGGCGGAGCTCTTCGACGGCGAGGACGGCGCGGCCGGCGACCGGATGCTGCGCGAACTCGACCGGCTGGACGGTCTCTTCGCCGCGACCGACTTCGAGGACGGGGCGCGGGCGGACGTCGCGGCGCGGTTGAAGAGCCTGCTCGCCAAGTGGAATCCGGCGAACGGCGAGGTTCTGGCCGCTCCGGTCGAGTCCGCGACCGACGACGAGATCTTCAGCTTCATCGACAAGCAGTTCGGAAAGTCGTGACCAGCGAGCGGGAGGTGTGCTGATGTCGAACGAGGAAAAGCTTCGGGAGTACCTCAAGTTCGTGACCGCCGAACTGCAGGACAAGAGCGAACGGCTGCGTGAGGTCGAGGAGAAGGCAAGGGAACCGATCGCCATCATCGGGATGTCCTGCCGGTTCCCCGGCGGCGTGAGCTCGCCGGACGACCTGTGGGACCTGGTTTCCACCGGCACGGACGCGATTTCCGGCTTTCCCGCCGACCGGGGCTGGAACCTTCCGGAGCTGTACGACCCCGATCCCGACCATCCGGGCACGAGCCACGTGCGCTCGGGCGGGTTCATCGCCGGGGCGACCGAATTCGACCCGGTCTTCTTCGGCATTTCGCCGCGCGAAGCGCAGGCGATGGACCCGCAGCAGCGGCTGGTGCTGGAAACGGCCTGGGAGGCGTTCGAACAGGCCGGAATCGACCCGGAGTCGTTGCGCGGCAGCGCCACCGGAGTTTTCGCGGGCAGCAGCGGACAGGACTATCTGGGGTTGCTCGCGAACACCGCGGAAGGCGCGGAGGGACACGCTGGCACCGGGAACGTGTCGAGCGTGCTGTCGGGCCGGGTGTCGTATGTGTTCGGCTTCGAGGGCCCCGCGGTCACCGTCGACACGGCCTGCTCGTCGTCGTTGGTGGCCTTGCATCTCGCCGTGCAGTCCCTGCGGTCGGGGGAGTGCTCGCTGGCACTGGCGGGCGGCGTGATGGTGATGTCCACGCCGGGCATTTTCGTGGAGTTTTCCCGGCAGCGCGCGATTTCGCCGGACGGCCGGTGCAAATCGTTCGCCGAGACCGCGGACGGCGCGGGCTTCTCCGAAGGCGTCGGGCTCCTGCTGGTGGAGCGGCTGTCGGATGCCCAGCGCAATGGGCACCGGGTGCTCGCCGTGGTGCGTGGTTCCGCGGTGAACCAGGACGGTGCGTCGAATGGCCTGACGGCGCCGAACGGTCCCTCGCAGCAGCGGGTGATCCGGGCGGCTCTGGCCAACGCCGGGCTCGGATCGTCCGATGTGGACACAGTCGAGGCGCACGGCACCGGCACGACGCTGGGCGATCCGATCGAGGCACAGGCGTTGCTCGCCACGTACGGTCAGGGCCGGGCCGAGGGGCGGCCGCTGTGGCTGGGCTCGATCAAATCGAACATCGGGCACAGCCAGGCCGCTGCGGGCGTCGCCGGCGTGATCAAGATGGTTCTCGCGATCCGGCACGGGGTGTTGCCGAAGAGCCTGCACATTGACGAGCCGTCGTCGCATGTGGACTGGTCGGCGGGCGCGGTGGAGCTGCTCGCTGAGTCCAGGGAGTGGCCGGAGTCGGGCCGGCCGCGCCGGGCCGGGGTTTCGTCGTTCGGGATCAGCGGAACCAACGCTCACGTGATTGTCGAGCAGGCTCCGGAAGAGCCCGCCGAGGCTCCCGTCCGCGAGCTGGACGTGGTGCCATGGGTGCTGTCGGGCAAGAGCGAAGCGGCGGTGCGGGACCAGGCCCGTCGGCTGGCGGCTCGGCTGCCGGACGGGGCGAGCCTGACCGAGGTGGCGTTTTCGCTGGCAACCACCCGTGCCGCGCTGGATTGCCGAGCCGCGGTGACCGGACGTGACCGGTCCGAGTTGCTGCGCGGTCTCCACGCGGTGGCCGACGGTGCTTCCCCGGTAGCGGCCTCCGGCGGCCCGGGCGGGGTGGTCTTTGTTTTCCCTGGACAGGGTTCGCAGTGGGCGGGGATGGCGCTGAGCCTGCTGGAGTCGAGTCCGGTGTTCGCGGCGCGCCTCGCGGAGTGTGCGGCGGCGTTGGAGTCCTTTGTGGACTGGTCGCTGCCGGACGTCCTCGGGGACGCGTCTGCTCTGGAGCGGCTCGACGTGGTGCAGCCGGTGTTGTGGGCTGTCATGGTGTCGCTGGCCGAGGTCTGGAAATCCCGCGGCGTAAAGCCTGCGGCCGTGGTGGGGCACAGCCAGGGCGAGATCGCCGCGGCGGTGGTCGCCGGTGGGTTGTCGCTTCAGGACGGTGCCCGGGTAGTTGCGTTGCGCAGCAAGGCGTTGACGGTCTTGTCCGGCAAGGGCGGGATGGTCTCCGTCGCCGAACCGGTGGAGAAGGTGCGCGAGCGGCTTGGCCCAAGGATCTCCGTCGCGGCCGTGAACGGTCCGGGCTCGGTCGTGGTCTCCGGTGATCCCGATGCGCTGGACGAGCTGATCGCCGGGTGCGAGCGAGACGGCGTCCGGGCGCGGAAGGTTCCGGTGGACTACGCCTCGCATTCCGCGCACGTCGAGCAGATCGAGGCGGAGTTGCTCGAGGTGCTGGCCCCGGTGTCGCCGGTGTCCGAGCAGGTGCCGTTCTACTCGGCGGTGACCGGCGCAGTGCTCGACACCGCGGACATGGACGCGGAGTACTGGTACCGCAACCTCCGCAACACCGTCGAATTCGAAAAAGCCACCCGCACGATGCTGGCCGAGGGCTACCAGGTGTTCGTGGAGGTCAGCCCGCATCCGGTGCTCGTTCCCGGATTGCAGGAGACCCTCGACGACACCGCCGCGGCGGCGATCGGGACCCTGCGCCGCGACGAAGGCGGCCTGGACCGGTTCACGGCCTCCCTCGGCGAGGTCTTCGCCCACGGCGGCGCGGTCGATTGGGACGTCTTTTTCGCCGGAACCAATGCCCGCCCAACCGATCTGCCCACCTACGCCTTCCAGCGCCAGCGTTACTGGCTGGACCCGGTCGCACCGCGCGGAGACGTGCGGAGTCTCGGTCTCGTCGCCACCGGCCACCCGTTGCTGGCCGCGACGGTCGGACTGGCCGATTCCGACGGCTCCCTCTTCACCGGCAGGCTGTCCCTGGAGGCGCAGCCGTGGCTCGCCGACCACCTCGTGCTGGGTTCGGTGCTGTTCCCCGGCACCGGGTTCGTCGAACTCGCGCTGCACGCGGGCGAACAGGTCGGCTGCGACCTGCTGGAGGAACTGACGCTGGAAGCGCCGCTGGTGCTCCCGGCGTCCGGCGGTGTTCAGGTCCAGGTGGTGGCCGGCAGCCCGGACGACTCCGGCACCCGCCCGCTGGCCGTCTACACGCGGCCCGACGACACGCCGGACCAGCCGTGGACCCGGCACGCGAGCGGGATGCTCGGCACCCGGCGGCAGGCGCCGTCGTTCGACCTCGCCGCCTGGCCGCCGCCGGAAGCCGTGCCGGTGGAGATCGGGGACGCCTACGAGCGGCTGTCCGGGTTCGGGCTCGACTACGGCCCGGTCTTCCAGGGGCTGACCGGCGTTTGGCGGCGTGGCGCCGAGATCTTCGCCGAGGTCGCGTTGAACGACGACGCGGCGGCCGACGAGTTCGGCATCCATCCGGCGTTGCTCGACGCCGCCTTGCACGCGATCGCGATGGACGCCTCGGCCGGTCCGGGCGAAAGCAGGCTGCCGTTCAGCTGGACGGGCGTTTCGCTGTTCGCCTCGGGGGCCTCGACGCTGCGGGTGCGGCTCGCCCCTGCCGGTTCCGGCGGGGTCTCCGTGGAATTCGCCGATGCGGCGGGCGTTCCGGTCGGCGTGGTCGGCGAGCTGGTCACGCGTCCGGTATCGGCGGACCAGCTGCGGACCGCTGAGGGTTCGCTGCTGCGGCTGACCTGGACCGAAATCCCCGCCCCGGCAGCGGACACCACCTGCGCGATAGTCGGCCCGGCCGGTACGCAGTTCCCGCGCTACGACGACTTCGCGGCGTTGGCCCGCCAAGAGGAACTGCCGGACGTCGTGCTCGTCGAGTGCGCGGACGAGCGGGATGACGTCCGGGCGACCGTCGGCGCCGCGCTGGCCGCGATCCAGTCGTGGCTGTCCGAGGAACGGCTCGCGGACACTCGGCTCGCACTGGTGACCCGGGGTGCGGTCGACGGCAGCGACCTGGCCGGTGCCGCGGTGTGGGGACTGGTGCGATCGGCGCAGTCCGAGCATCCCGGACGCCTCGTGCTGGTGGACGTCGACGGTCTGGCCTCGTACGACCAGCTGCCCGGCGCGCTCGCGCTGGACGAACCGCAGCTGGCGATCAGCGACGGCGCGGTGCGCGTGCCCCGGCTGGAACGAGAACCGTCCACTGTGGAGTACCCGGCGACCGGTGGCACGGTCTTGCTCACCGGCGGCACGGGAACGCTGGGCGGGATCGTCGCGCGGCATCTGGTGACCGAGCACGGCGTCCGGAAGCTGGTGCTGCTCAGCCGTCGAGGAATGGACGCGCCGGGAGCCCCGGAACTGGTCGAGCAGCTGCGCGAATTGGGGGCTGAAGTCGCCGTCGTGGCGTGCGACGCGGCCGACCGGGAGGCGCTGGCAGCTGTCCTCGCCGAGCATCCGCTGACCGGTGTCGTGCATACCGCGGGCGTACTCGACGACGGAGTGGTCGCGTCGCTGACGCCAGAACGACTCGAGACTGTGCTGCGCCCGAAGGCGGACGCGGCCCGGAACCTGGACGAGCTGACTCGCGATCACGACCTGAGCATGTTCGTGCTGTTCTCCTCGGCCGCCGGTCTCCTCGGCAGCGCGGGGCAGGGCAACTACGCCGCGGCCAACGCTTTCCTCGACGCACTCGCCCAGCGCCGCCGCGCGGAGGGCCTCCCTGCCGTCTCGCTGGCCTGGGGGCTGTGGGAGCAGTCCAGCGAACTCACCGGCAGCCTGGACAAATCCGACGTCGGCCGGATGAACCGCTCCGGGATGACAGCGCTGTCGGCCGAAGCCGGTCTGGCCTTGTTCGACGCGGCGATCGGCTCCGAGGCGGCCGTGCTGGCCCCGGTCCGGCTGGACCTGGCTGCCCTGCGGACGGCCGCTGCGGTTCCGCCGCTGTTTCGCGGGCTGGTCCGGACGCCCGCCCGGCGCGCGGGCCGGGCAGGTTCCGCGGACGGACTGCGCCAGCGGCTGGCCGGCGTGGGCGAGGCCGAGCGGGAACGGGTGCTGCTCGAAGTGGTTCGCACGCACGTGGCGGGGGTGCTTGGCTTCAGCGCGCCCGGCGCCATCGGGGCCTCGCGGGCGTTCACCGATCTCGGCTTCGACTCGCTGACCGCGCTGGAACTGCGCAACCGGCTCAACGCCGCCACCGGGCTCCGGCTGCCTGCCACGCTGGTGTTCGACCATCCGACGCCCGCCGCTTTGGCCCGGCAGTTGCAGACCCAGCTCGTCGGATCCGAAGCTCCCGCCACCGTCGCGCCGGTGGCGAAGCCCGCCGACGAACCCATCGCGATTGTGGGCATGGCGTGCCGTTTCCCCGGCGGCGTGGCCTCGCCTGAGGACCTGTGGCAGCTGGTCGCAGGCGGAACCGACGCGATCTCCGCACTCCCGGACGACCGGAACTGGGACCTGGACGGGCTGTACGACTTCGCGGCCGCGCCCGGGCACGAGGGCGTCAGCCGGGCCCGAGAGGGCGGTTTCCTTTACGACGCGGCCGATTTCGACGCCGACTTCTTCGCCATCTCCCCGCGCGAGGCGCTGGCGATGGATCCGCAGCAGCGGCTGCTCCTGGAAACCGCCTGGGAAGCCTTGGAGCGCGCGGGAATCGATCCGCACGCCTTGCGCGGCAGCGCGACCGGGGTGTTCGCGGGCGTGATGTACCACGACTACGGCATGCGTTCCAGTTCGGTTCCGGACGGAGTCGAGGCGTACCTCGGGAACGGCAACGCCGGGAGCGTCGCCTCGGGTCGGGTGTCGTACGTGTTCGGCTTCGAGGGCCCGGCGGTCACCGTGGACACAGCGTGTTCGTCCTCGCTCGTCGCGTTGCATCTCGCCGCGCAATCGCTGCGGTCGGGCGAATGCTCGCTGGCGCTGGCAGGCGGCGTGACCGTGCTGTCCAATCCCGGCATCTTCACCGAGTTCTCCCGGCAGCGCGGACTGGCCGGGGACGGGCGGTGCAAGCCGTTCTCGGCGGCCGCCGACGGCACCGGCTGGGGCGAGGGCGTCGGGCTGGTCCTGGTGGAACGGCTGTCGGACGCCCAGCGGAACGGGCATCAGGTGCTCGCGCTGCTGCGGGGTTCCGCGGTGAACCAGGACGGGGCGTCCAACGGGCTGACCGCGCCGAACGGGCCTTCGCAGCAACGCGTCATCCGACAGGCGCTGGCCAGCTCCGGGCTGGCGGCCGGCGAGGTCGACGCGGTGGAGGCGCACGGCACCGGGACCTCGCTCGGCGACCCGATCGAAGCGCAGGCCCTGCTGGCCGCGTACGGGCAGGACCGGCCCGCTGACCGTCCGTTGTGGATCGGCTCGGTCAAGTCCAACATCGGGCACACCCAGGCCGCCGCCGGGGTCGCGGGCGTGATCAAGATGGTGCAGGCCATGCGCTACGGCCAGCTGCCGAAGAGCTTGCACCTCGACGAACCGTCTCCGCACGTCGACTGGTCCGCCGGAGCGGTCGAGGTGCTGTCCGAAGCGCAGCCGTGGCCGGAAACCACGCATCCGCGCCGAGCCGGGGTGTCCTCGTTCGGCGCCAGCGGCACGAACGCCCACGTGATTCTCGAACAGGCTCCCGAAGCGGCCGACGCGACCGAACCGGCTGGCGAGCAGCCTGCGTCGCTGCCGTGGGTGCTGTCGGCGAAGAACGAGAAAGCCTTGCGGCAGCAGGCCTGGACACTGGGCGAATGGGTGCGGGCCGACGAACACCGGACGGCGGCGGACGTGGCGTATTCCCTTGCCACCACGAGGGCCTCGCTGGAATGCCGGGCGGCCGTGGTGGCTGGAAGCCGGGACGAACTGTTGCGCGGACTGGCCGCGGTGGCCGAGGGCGAGCAGCTCGCGGGCGTGGTGGTGAACACCGCCGCGGAATCCGGCGACGTGGTGTTCGTGTTCCCTGGCCAGGGTTCGCAGTGGGCGGGGATGGCGCTGGGCCTGCTGGAGTCGAGTCCGGTGTTCGCGGAGCGTCTCGCGGAGTGTGCGGCGGCGTTGGCGTCCTTTGTGGACTGGTCACTGCTGGACGTGCTTCGCGGTGTCGCGGGCGCACCCCCACTGGACCGGGTCGACGTAGTTCAGCCCGCGTTGTGGGCGGTGATGGTGTCGCTGGCCGAGGTCTGGCGGGCACACGGCGTTCAGCCGGCCGCCGTGGTCGGTCACTCGCAGGGCGAGATCGCCGCGGCGTGTGTCGCCGGGGCGTTGTCTCTGGAGGACGGTGCCCGGGTTTCCGCACTGCGCAGCCGCGCGCTGCTCGCGCTGGCAGGCCACGGCGAGATGGTGTCCGTGGTCGCGTCCGCGGACTGGGTGCGCGAACGAAGCGAGCCGTTCGGCGACCGGATCTCGCTGGCCGCGGTGAACGGTCCGGGCACGGTCGTGGTTTCCGGGGAACCGGCGGCGTTGGCCGAGCTGATCACGGTGTGCGAAGCCGAGGGCGTACGCGCTCGCCGGGTACCGGTCGACTACGCCTCTCATTCGCCGCACGTCGAGCAGATCGAGGACGAACTCCGGAAGGTCCTGGCTCCGATCAGCCCGCGACCGGCGGAGATCCCGTTCTGCTCGACGCTGACCGGCGAACCGGTCGACACCACCGCTCTCGACGCTGACTACTGGTACCGGAACCTGCGCCATACGGTGCGTTTCGAGGACGCGACCCGACGGCTGCTGGCCGACGGCCACCGCGTGTTCGTCGAGATCAGCGCGCATCCGGTGTTGCTGACCGGACTGCAGGAAACCATCGAGGACACCGGCGAAGCCGCGGCGGCGATCGGAACGCTGCGCCGCGACGACGGCGGATTCGGCCGATTCCTGCTCTCGCTGGCCGAGGCGCACACTCACGGTGCCGCGGTGGACTGGACGTCCTTCTTCGCCGGCACCGGAGCCCGCCGGACGGAGCTGCCGACCTACGCCTTCCAGCGGCAGCGGTACTGGCTGGACGCGGTCGCCCCGGCGGGCGACGCCCGCGGCCTCGGCCTGACCTCGGCCGAACATCCGCTGCTGGGCGCGGCGGTCGGGCTGCCGGAGTCGGACGGGGTGCTGTTCACCGGCAGGCTTTCGCTCGAAACGCAGCCGTGGCTGGCCGACCACTCCGCACTGGGTTCGGTCCTGTTCCCGGGCGTCGGACTGGTGGAGTTCGCGCTGGAAGCAGGCCGCCAGGCCGGCTGCGACGTCCTGGCCGAACTCGTCCTGGAGACTCCGCTGCTGCTGGCCGAACGCGGCGGGGTGCAGGTCCAGGTCGCGGTGGGCGGCGCGGACGATTCCGGGCACCGGACGGTGAACATCTACTCGCGGCCGGAGTCCGAAGACCTGTCCGGTGCCTGGGTGCGGCGCGCGACCGGCGTGTTGTCCGCCGCGGCCGAATCGCCGTCCGCCGAACTGGGTTCGTGGCCGCCGGTCGGCGCCGAGGCGATCCCGGTCGGCGAGGTCTACGACCGGATGGCGGCGCTGGGTCTGCACTACGGGCCTGCGTTCCAAGGGCTTTCCGCGGTCTGGCGGCACGGCGACGAGATCTGGGCCGAGGCGCGATTGCCCGAGGGCGTGGACGCGGGATCGTTCGCGGTGCATCCGGCGTTGCTGGACGCGGCGCTGCACGGGGTCGTGGCCGGCGATTTCGTGCCCGGCGACGACACGGCGGGTCAGCCCCGGCTGCCGTTCTCCTGGTCCGGGGTTTCGTTGCACGCCACCGGGGTTTCCGCCCTGCGCGCCCGGTTGTCGCCGACTGAGTCGGGCGGCGTGGCGGTGTCCCTGGCCGACTCCGACGGGAAGCTGGTCGCGGTGGTCGAGTCGCTGGTGACCCGGCCCGTCCCGGCCGGGCAGTTCGCCGCTGAGCGGCCCGCAGGCGACTCGCTGTTCCGGCTCGCCTGGATCCAGCAGCCGGTCGCCGGCGCCAAGCCTGCCCGATGGGCGGTGCTCGGCGAACCGTCCGCGCTGGCTGACCTCGACGTCGACCGCTATTCCGATCTGACTGAGCTGGCGAAGGACGACCCGCCCGAGCTGGTGTTCGCGGAGTGCGCGTCCGGCCGGACGGCGCGGGAGGCAGCGAATTCCGCGCTGACCGTTGTCCAGTCCTGGCTCGCGGAGGAACGGTTCGCGGATTCCCGGCTGGTCCTGCTCACCCGGGGAGCGGTCGACGGCGAGGACCTGGCCGCCGCCGCGGTCTGGGGCCTGGTGCGGTCCGCACAGTCGGAGCACCCGGGCCGGTTCGTGCTGGTGGACCTCGACGGCGCCCTGGCGTCCCGCGAACGGCTGCCGGGCGCGCTGGCGCTGGACGAGCCGCAGCTCGCGATCCGCGACGGCGTGGTCCGGGCGCCGAGGCTCGAGAAGCGCGAACCGGCTGCCGGGCAGCCCCCGGTCCTGGCCGGCACGGTCCTGATCACCGGCGGCACGGGCCTGCTCGGCGGATTCGTCGCGCGGCATCTGGCCTCCGTGCACAATGTGCGCCATCTCGTGCTGCTCAGCCGTCGCGGACTCGCCGCGCCGGGAGCGACCGAGCTGGTCGCCGAACTGACCGAACTGGGTGCCGAGGCGACCGTCGTCGCGTGCGACGCGGCCGACCGGGACGCCCTCGCGGCGGTGCTCGACCAGATCCCGGCAGAGCACCCGCTGACCGCGGTGGTGCACACCGCGGGCGTGCTCGACGACGGCGTGGTCGAATCCCTGTCGCCGCAGCGACTCGACGCCGTGTTCCGCCCCAAGGCCGACGCGGCGCTGAACCTGCACGACCTCACCCGGGATCTCGACCTCGACGCGTTCGTCCTGTTCTCGTCGGCAGCCGGGCTCCTCGGCGGTCCCGGCCAAGCCAACTACGCGGCGGCGAACGCCTTCGTCGACGCACTCGCCCGGCAACGGCGCTCACGGGGACTTCCCGCGGTGGCCTTGGAATGGGGACTGTGGACGGACACGAGCGAATTGACGGCGGGCATCGACAAGGCCGACCGGAGCCGGATGACGCGCGCCGGGGTCGTCGGCCTGTCCGCGGCGGAGGGCCTGGCGTTGTTCGACGCGGCACTCGCCGGGGACGACGCGGTGCTGGCCCCGATGCGCCTGGACCTGGGCTCGGTGAGCGAGGTGCCGGTGCTGTTCCGCGGCCTCGTGCGCACGCGCGGCCGGGACACGGCGAAGGCGGGCGATTCGGTCGACGCATTGCGCAAGCGCCTGGCCGAGGCCGCGGAGGCGGATCGGGAGCGGGTGCTTCTCGAACTCGTGCGCAAGCACGTGGCCGGGGTGCTCGGCTTCGCCGCGCCGGACGCCGTCGGGCCCGCGCGGGCGTTCACCGAACTCGGATTCGACTCGCTGACCGCACTCGAACTGCGCAATCGGTTGAACATCGCCACCGGACTGCGCTTTTCCGCGACGCTCGTCTTCGACTACCCGACCCCGGCCGCGCTGGCCAAGCACCTGCGCGCCGAATTCGAGGACGCGGCGGCGGGCCAGGCCGCCGGACTGGCCGAACTGGCCCGGCTGGAGGAGGCGCTGGCCGGGACCAGCCCGGACCCGGCCGTGGTGAAACGGCTGGAAGCGCTGCTGGCGAAGGGGAAACGGACAGTGCCCGCCGTCGAGAAGGAGCTCGACCAGGCGAGCGACGAGGAGATCTTCGGCCTCATCGACGAGGAACTCGGACTGTCCTGAATGGACGAAGCGGCGTATCCGCAAGGGAGGACTTCATCATGCGCGTTCTGTTCGTGACGTCGCCCGGCGTGGGACACACGTTCCCCACCGTGCCGACCGCGTGGGCGTTCCAGCTGGCCGGGCACGAGGTCCTGCTGGCGACCGGGCACTACCAGGGGTACGACGAGACCCCGGCCAAAGCAGGCCTGCGCGTCGTCGACGCCGCGCCCGACCTCGACTTCACCGGGGTGTTCGGCAAGGTGCTGCGCGATTCCGCCGACCTGGTGCCCAACCTCCAGGACCCCTCGGTGGCCGCGGAGTTCTCCATCCGGCTGTTCGCCGAATGCAGCAAAGCACTGGTGCACGGCACCATGAAACTGGCGCAGAAGTGGCGGCCGGACCTGGTCGTGCACACCCCGATGGACGGCGCGGGCCCGCTGGTGGCCGCGAAGCTCGGCATCCCGTCGGTGCTGCACGGGATCAACTTCGGCATGCCGATCGACATGAGCCGGTCGGTGTACGAGCGGATGGGCCAGGAATTCGAGCGCTTCGGCGTGCCCCCCGGTTCCCCGTCGGCCTCGATCGACGTGGCGCCGCCGAGCATGCGCTCCAGCTACTCGCACGGCTGGCCGATGCGGTTCCTGCCGTACAACGGCGGCGCGCTGATGCCGGAATGGCTGTACACGCCGCCGAAGAAACCGCGGGTCACGGTCACCCTCGGCTCGGTCATCCCGCAGATGCTCGGCAGCGGCGCGCTGCGCCAGTTCGTCGAGGGCGCGGGGGAGATCGACGCCGAGTTCGTCCTCACGATCGGCAGCGTCAACCCGAGCGAACTGCGCGGGCTGCCCAAGAACATCCGGCTCGTCAAGTGGGTGCCGCTGAACGCGCTGCTGGCCACCTCGGACGCGGTGATCCACCACGGCGGCGCGGGCACCACGCTGACGGTGATCGACGCGGGACTGCCGCAGATCGTGCTGCCGCAGAGCGACGACCAGTTCCTCAACGCGGGCGCGGTGAACAAACGCGGCCTCGGCACAGTGGTGCGCCCCGGCGAACTCGACGCGGGGCAGGTGCGGGAACTGCTGGCCGACACCGCGATGCGCGCCGCCGCCGAGGAGGTCGCGGCCGAGGTGCGCGCCTTGCCCGCGGCCACCGAGGTGGTCCCGAAAATCGTCGCGCTGGCCGGATGATCCGGGCCACCGCACTCCTTGAGGCTTGAGCGCCCCGCGCTCGACCACGACTTCGACGGGAAGATGGGCATGGCGGACGAGGGCAAGCTCCGGGAGTACCTGAAGCTGGTGACGACCGAGCTGCGGCAGACGCGCAAGCGGCTTCAGGAGGCCGAGGAACCGGAACCCGTCGCGATCGTCTCGATGGGCTGCCGCTTTCCGGGCGGGGTCGCGTCCCCGGAGGACTTCTGGGAGCTGGTCGGCAACGGCGCCGACGCGATTTCCGGGTATCCGGACGACCGCGGCTGGAGCGTCGAGCGGCCCGAATCGGGTCCCGAGTACGCCGACGCCGGCGGCTTTCTCTACGACGGGCTCGAGTTCGACGCCGGGTTCTTCGGGATCAGCCCGCGCGAGGCGCTCGCGATGGATCCGCAGCAGCGGCTGTTGCTGGAGTCGTCGTGGGAGGCCATCGAACGCGCCGGGATCGACCCGCGGTCGTTGCGGGGCAGCGCGACCGGGGTGTTCGCGGGCGTGATGTACCACGAGTACGGCTCCCGATCGACCGCCGTTCCCGAAGGCGTCGAGGTCTATCTGGGCAACGGCAGCGCGGGGAGCGTCGTCTCGGGCCGGGTGTCGTACGTGTTCGGGTTCGAGGGTCCCGCCGTGACGGTGGACACGGCTTGTTCCTCGTCATTGGTGGCGTTGCATCTCGCGGTGCAGTCTTTGCGGTCCGGGGAAAGCTCGCTCGCGCTGGCCGGCGGGGTGACGATGATGGCCACCCCGGCGATCTTCGTCGACTTTGCCCGGCAGGGCGGACTCGCCCCGAACGGCCGGTGCAAGCCGTTCGCCGAGGCGGCCGACGGTTCCGGTTTCTCCGAGGGACTGGGCGTGCTGCTGCTGGAGCGGTTGTCGGACGCGCAGCGAAATGGGCATCCGGTGCTGGCGGTGGTGCGGGGTTCCGCGGTGAATCAGGATGGTGCCTCGAATGGGCTGACGGCGCCGAATGGTCCGTCGCAGCAGCGGGTGATCCGGGCGGCGCTGGCGAATGCCGGGCTGGAACCGTCCGAGGTGGACGCGGTGGAGGCGCACGGCACCGGGACGACTTTGGGCGATCCGATCGAGGCGCAGGCTCTTCTGGCGACCTATGGGAAGGACCGCGAACAGCCGCTGTGGCTGGGCTCGGTCAAATCCAACATCGGGCACACCCAAGCGGCCGCGGGTGTGGCCGGGGTGATGAAGATGGTGCTGGCGATGCGGCACGGGATTTTGCCGAAGAGCCTGCACATTGATGCGCCTTCGTCGCATGTGGACTGGTCAGCGGGTGCGGTCGAGTTGCTGGCGGAGGCCCGGGAGTGGCCGGAGACGGACCGCCCGCGCCGGGCCGGAGTGTCGTCGTTCGGGATCAGCGGCACCAACGCGCACGTGATCGTGGAGCAAGCACCGGACGAGCCGATCGCGGCGGAGGAACCGAGCCGCGCGCTGGACGTACTGCCGTGGGTGTTCTCGGCGGAGAGCGCCGAAGCGCTGCGCGAACAGGCCCGGTCGCTGGGCGCGCGGGTGCGGGCCGCCGCCGGGCTGGCCGCGCTGGACGTGGCGTATTCGCTGGCGACCGCCCGGGCCGGGCTGACGCGCCGGATCGCGGTGGCGGGCCGCGATCGGGACGAATTGCTGCGCGGAGCGGACGCGGTGGCCGACGGCGAGTTGCCGCCGGCTTCGGCGGTGGGCTCCGGGGATGTGGTGTTCGTGTTCCCGGGTCAGGGTTCGCAGTGGGCGGGGATGGCTCTGGGGTTGCTGGAGTCGAGTCCGGTGTTCGCGGCGCGTCTCGCGGAGTGTGCGGCGGCGTTGGAGTCTTTTGTGGACTGGTCGTTGCTGGACGTGTTGCGGGACGAGTCTGCGTTGGGGCAGCTCGACGTGGTGCAGCCGGTGTTGTGGGCTGTGATGGTGTCGCTGGCTGAGGTGTGGCGGGCGAATGGTGTGCGTCCGGCTGCGGTCGTTGGCCACAGTCAGGGCGAGATCGCGGCTGCGGTCGTGGCTGGTGGGTTGTCGTTGCAGGACGGTGCCCGGGTGGTGGCTTTGCGGAGCAAGGCGTTGACGGTGCTGTCCGGCAAGGGCGGGATGGTTTCGGTTGCCGAGCCGGTGGAGAAATTGCGGGAACGGCTCGGTCTGCGAGTTTCTGTCGCGGCGGTGAACGGTCCGGGCTCGGTGGTCGTCTCGGGCGACCCGGACGCGTTGGACGAATTGATCGCGGCGTGTGAGCGGGACGGTGTCCGGGCGCGGAAGGTTCCGGTCGACTATGCCTCGCATTCGGCGCACGTGGAGCAGATCCGCGACGAACTGCGCGACGTGCTGGCCCCGGTGTCGCCGGTGTCCGGACAGGTGCCGTTCTACTCCGCGGTGACTGGGGAACTGCTCGACACCGCGACCCTGGACGCGGAGTACTGGTATCGCAACCTCCGCCAGACCGTGGAGTTCGAGCAGGCGACCCGGCGGTTGCTGGCCGACGGGCACCGGGTGTTCGTGGAGGTCAGCCCGCATCCCGTGCTGGTTCCCGGGCTGCAGGACACGATCGACGAATCGGACACGGCCGCGGCGGCGGTCGGCACGCTGCGCCGCGACGACGGCGGCTTGGACCGGTTCGTCGTGTCGCTGGGCGAGGTCTTCGCCCGGGGCGGTGCGGTCGACTGGGACGTCTTCTTCGCCGGAACCGGGGCCCGCAAGGTGGATTTGCCGACTTATCCGTTCCAGCGAGAGCGCTATTGGCTGGAGCCGGTCGCGGCGCGCGGCGACGTGCGGAGCTTGGGCCTGAGCGCGGCCGGGCATCCGTTGCTCGGCGCGGCGACCGGGTTGCCGGAACTGGACGGGACGCTGTTCACCGGGCACCTCTCGACGGAAACTCAGCCGTGGCTCGCCGACCACGCGGTGCTGGGCTCGGTGCTCTTCCCCGGCACCGGTTTCGTCGAACTCGCGCTCCAGGCCGCCGAGCAGGTCGGCTGCGACCTGCTGGAGGAACTGACCCTGGAAGCGCCGCTGGTGCTGCCGGAACAGGGCGGCGTCCACGTGCAGGTGCTGGTCGGCGGCGCTGGCGATTCGGGGAAGCGGCCGCTGAGCATCTACACGCGGCCCGACGGCACTCCCGAAGAAACGTGGACCCGGCACGCCACCGGAGTTCTCGCCCAGGGCGCGCCCGTTCCCGCTGCCGAACTCGCCGCCTGGCCGCCTGCCGGAGCCGAAGCGGTGCCGGTGACCGAGGTGTACGACCGGCTGAGCGGGCTCGGACTCGACTACGGTCCGGTGTTCCGAGGACTGGCCGGGGTCTGGCGGCGCGACGGCGACGTCTTCGCCGAAGTGCGGCTGCCCGCCGGAACCAGCGCCGCAGGATTCCGCGCACATCCGGCCTTGCTGGACGCGGCCCTGCACGGGATCGTCGTGGGCGATTTCGTGGACGACCCGGGCGAGGCCCCGCGGGCCCGGCTGCCGTTCGCGTGGACCAGGGTGTCGATGCCGTCGCCCGGTGCTTCGGTGCTGCGCGCGCGGCTGTCTCCCGCTGAGTCCGGCGGGGTGTCGATCGAACTCGCCGACGGAACCGGGATCCCGGTCGGTGCGGTCGGGGAGCTGGTGACGCGCTCGGTGTCGGCGGACCAGTTGCGGGCGGCGCGGCCGGTCGAGGACGACGCGTTGTTCCGGGTCGACTGGGTCGAGTCCGCGGTTTCCGAGCCGGAGACCGGTTTCCTCCGATGGGCCGTGGTGGGCGAGAGCGCGGGCCTGCTGCCCCCACTGTCCGAAGTGGACGATGTGGAGCTGATCCGCTGCCGCGACCTGACCGCGCTCGCCGAGGGCATGGACGTCCCGGAGCTGGCGCTCGTCGGCATCGCCCCGTCCGACCTGCTCAGCGGCGACCTGGTCGCGGCGACCCACGCCGCCGCCGCGGACGTGCTGAGCCTGGTGCAGAACTGGGTGGCGGACTCGCGGTTCGACGGGATGCGGCTGGTCGTGGTCACCAAGAACGCGGTCGCCGCGAAGGCGGGCGAGGGCGTCAGCGACCTGGCCGGCGCCGCGGTGTGGGGGCTGGTGCGGTCGGCGCAGTCGGAACATCCGGGACGGCTGGTGCTGGTGGATGTCGACGGCGAGGCGGCGTCCTTCGGTCAGTTGCCCGCCGCGTTGGAACTGGACGAACCGCAACTGGCGGTCCGGGACGGCGTCGTGCGCGTGCCGCGGCTGCGGCGGGCCCCGGCCGACCCGGACCGCGTCCTCGGGCAAGGCGGGGTGCCGGGTTTCGCCCCGGACGGCACGGTGCTGGTCACCGGCGGCACCGGGACGCTCGGCGGCGTGGTGGCCCGGCATCTCGTGTCCGCGCACGGCGTGCGGCAGCTGATGCTGCTCAGCCGTCGTGGCGCGGCGGCGTCCGGTGCGGCGGAGCTGGTCGCCGAACTGGGCGAGCTCGGCGCGGAAGTGACGGTCGCCGAATGCGACGCGGCTGACCGGGACGCGCTGGCGGGCGTGCTTTCCCGGATCCCGGCGGAGCATCCGCTGACCGGAGTGGTGCACGCGGCGGGTGTCCTCGACGACGGCGTGATCGAATCGCTGACGGCCGAGCGGATCGACGCGGTGTTCCGGCCGAAGGTCGACGCGGCGGTCAACCTGCACGAACTGACCCGGGACGAGGACCTGAGCGTGTTCGCCTTGTTCTCCTCCCTCGCCGGGGTGCTGGGCGGCCCCGGACAGGGAAACTACGCCGCCGCCAACGCTTTCCTGGACGCACTGGCCCAGCGCCGCCGGGCGCAGGGGCACCGGGCGGTCTCGCTGGCGTGGGGACTGTGGGAACAGGCCAGCGAACTCACCGCCGAGGTCGACGCGGGCCGGATCGCCGCACAGGGCATCCACTCGCTCACCGCCCGGGAGGCGCTGACGCTGTTCGACGCCGGACTGGCCGGGGACCGGGCACTGGTGGTGCCTGCCCGGATCGACACCGCGGCCCTGCGCGGGGCCGCCGACCGGGTTCCGGCACTGCTGCGCGGCCTGATCCGCACCCCGGCCCGACGCACGACGGAACCGGCCGCCGCCGACGACGCGGAAACCTTGCTGCCCCGGCTCGCCGGCCTGTCCCCGGACGGGCAGCACAGCTTGCTGCTGGAGGTGGTGCGCGCGCACACCGCCGCGGTGCTGGGACACCGCGGGACGGAGGCGGTCGAGCCGGAGCGGGCCTTCACCGAACTCGGGCTGGATTCGCTGACCGCGGTCGAACTGCGCAACCGGCTCAACTGGGCGACCGGGGTTTCCCTTCCGGCCAGCCTGATCTTCAACCATCCGACTCCCACCGCGTTGGCCCGGCATCTGCGGACGCAGGTGGGCGCTGTCGCGGGTGCGCCGGACGGGCCGGGAGACGGGCGCGGGGAGGATTCGTCGGACGCCATCGCCACCCTCTACCGGCGGGCCAACGAACTCGGCCGCTACGACGAGGGTTTCGCTCTGCTGCGGGCGGCCGCGGCGCTGCGCCCGGTGTTCCGCGCCGGGTCCCCGGAAGCCGAGGAGCCGAGGCTGGTCCGGCTGTCCAAAGAGGACTCCGAGGCGAGCGTGGTCTGCTTCGCCTCCCCGATGGCCGAGCAAAGCCCGTACCAGTACACCCGGTTCGCCGGCGCGCTCCGGAGGCTGCGTGACGTGTCCGTCCTGCTTTCGCCCGGTTTCGTCGCGGAGGAACTGCTGCCCGCCACTCTCGACGACGTGGTCGAGGCGCAGGCGGACGCGGTGCTGCGGGCCGCGTCGGACGCGCCCGTCGTGCTGGTCGGGCATTCCTCGGGCGGCTGGTTCGCCCAGGCCGTCGCGAGCAGGCTGGAAAGCATCGGGAACGGGCCCGCCGCGGTCGTGCTCGTGGACACGATCCTGCCCCGGCACGAGGTGGTCCGGTCGATCCGCTCGGTCTGGGCGGACAACCAGCTCGAGCGCGAACAGCAGGCCGGGCAGTACGATCACGTACAGCTGACCTCGATGGCCGCCTACACCGATCTCTTCCTGGAATGGCGGCCGGAAAAGATTTCCGCGCCCACGTTGTTCGTCCGCGCGCTGACCCCGCCGGTGCCCGGCGAAACCGAAGCGGAGACCGAGGCCTTGCGCACCTCGTGGGAACTCGAGCACACCGCGGCCGACGCGCCCGGCGACCACTGGTCGATGATGGACGAATTCGCCGGTGCGACCGCCCAAGTGGTCGAAGAATGGCTGTGTTCCGCAGTGCTGTCGAACAATGACGAGCATTCGCCCGACGCGGCGTAAGGTTTTGAAAAACGTTGAAAGGAGTCCTGCGTGAGCACTGACGCCGAATACGGAACCACGCCTCTGCGACACTTTTGGATGCGTGGCGAAGCACCGAAGGAGCGGGTCGCCTTCGACGAACGAACCGGCATCTGGAGCGTCTATGGCTACGAAGAGACGCTGCGGATCATGGCGGACACGGACACCTTCTCCTCCGGTATCTCGCGGGTCGTGCCGGAGCTGGCGGAGTTCACCGAAGGCGGGCTCACCACGCTCGACCCGCCGCGGCACACCAAACTGCGCAAGATCGTCAGCAAGGCGTTCACGCCGCGCGTGGTGAGCGACATGGAATCGGCCATCCAGCGGATCTCGGAGGAATTGCTGGACCAGGTCGAGGGCGGCCGGATGGACCTCGTCGCCGATTTCGCCTATCCGCTCCCGGTCATCGTCATCGCCGACCTGCTCGGAATCCCGGCCGAAGAGCGGGAAACCTTCCGCGGCTGGGTCGACGCGATGCTCAGCGGCACCATGGACATGTCGCTGAACGAGCGCAGCGAGGAATACGACAAGGAGTTCTCGCGGGCGATCGAGAACATCCAGAACCTCAATTCCTTCATCGCCGAACACGCGAAATCCCGCCGGACCGCGCCGCGCGACGACCTGCTGACCCGGCTCGTCGAGGCGGAGGTGGACGGCGAGCGGCTGACCGACCAGGAGGTCACCAACTTCGCGGCGCTGTTCCTGCTCGCGGGCCACGTCACCACGTCGGCGTTGCTCGGCAACATGATCCTCTGCCTCGACCAGTACCCGCAGCAGCGCAAAGAGGTGCGCGACGACCGTTCGCTCGTGCCCTCGGCGATCGAGGAGGCGCTGCGGATGTACAGCCCGTTCGCGTCGATCTCCCGGGTCACCCAGACCGAGGCCGACGTGGCGGGCACGAAGATCCCGGCCGATCAGCTGGTCGCGCTCGTCCTCGGCGCCGCCAACCGCGACGAACGCCAGTTCGCCGACCCGCACGTCTACGACATCCGGCGCGATCCGAACCCGCATCTCGCGTTCGGCAGGGGCATCCACTTCTGCATCGGCGCGCCGCTGGCCCGGCTGGAGGGCCGCATCGCGATGAACCTGCTGCTCGACCGGTTCCCGGACCTGCGCTGCGACCCGGACGACCCGCCGGCGTACCTGACGATCCCCAACCTGACCGGCGCGCAGAAGCTGCCGCTGCTGCTCACCGCGGAGGCCTGAGGAACGGCGGCCGGGAGGTTCGCTTCCGGCCGCCGTGCGGTGCCCGCGTGTTCGACTGCTGCCCGGACCTCAGTCGATCGCCGGGGAACTAGGCCACAATGACGGCGGCCGGAAGCGATGCTTCCGGCCGCCGTTCGCGCGTCGTGCGGGCTTCGCGCGTTCGACTGCCGCATTAACCGCAGTTGATCGCCCGGAACCGGCCCGCTCCCGGGCTAGCCGGAAACGACGGCCGTCCACTCCTTCTTGCACCGACTCCCCAGCTCGTCGTCCGCCGCGGTGGGGAAGGTGGACTTGTCGATCTGCTCGCCCCGCAGGTGCCGTTCCAGATATTTCAGCGCCACTTCCCAGGCCGACCCGATTTCCGGTGCGATTGCGCTCCACAACGCGGCGTCGGCGGCCATTGTGTGCTCGAATTCGAGAACGGTCTCCTCGCCATTCTCCCGCAACCGCAATTGCGCCTCGCCCGGCGCGCCCTGGATGGCCATCGTCACCGAAAGAAATCCGGGCTTCTCGCACCGGATGATCTCGCCCTCGGCATAGCTTTCCAATTGGTACGTCCCGCCGACCCGCAGTTCGCCGGTGACCGGGAGGAACCACGTGTCGATCCGCGACCGCGTGGTGCACGCGGACCAGACTTCGCCCACCGGTGCGGGAAAACTCCGCCGGATCCGCACGCTGCAACCGGCCTGTCCGCCGATTTCCCGCTGGCCGGTCTCGCGTTCGGTGGCGCCCAGCCAGGTGTCCATGTCGTCCATTTTTCCGATTCCCTTCTCCGGACGTGCGCTCGGCGCAGCGGATGCCCCGACTTTATTAGCATGTTCGGGCGGTCGCGGCGAAGCTCGTGGACAGCGGATCCGCGCGGGGATATCGTCGCCGAAGCCGGAGCGAAAGCAGAGCCACGGGGGTCCGCATGACCAGTCCGACGCTGGAAGAGACGGTCTTGTGGGACGTCATCGTCGTCGGAACCGGCATGGGCGGCGGGACCATCGGGTACGAACTGGCCCGGCTCGGCCGTCGCGTGCTTTTCCTTGAAAAGGGAATCACCGATTCCGCGCGGATGATTTCCGGCGCCTATCCGGAAGAAACCTTCGACCTCGCCGACCTGACCGACGCCGAGTACGAGGACCGGCTCGCCCGCAGCGGGCGGAACACCGACTGGTACCTCGACGCCACGCGTCCGGACAAGCCGAAGAAGTTCCGGCCGTACGTCGGTTCCGGCGCAGGCGGGTCCTCGGCGCTCTACGGCATGATCACCGAACGGTTCTTCCGCGAGGACTTCCAGCCGCGCGGCAACTTCGCCGACGTCGGCGACTCGACCGTGCCGGAGTCCTGGCCGGTGAAATACGACGAAATGGCTCCCTGGTACGGAAAAGCGGAGCAGCTCTACCGGGTGCGCGGCACCGCGGATCCGCTCCGGCCGGGCGACGACACCGACGCGCTGCTCCCGCCGAGCCCGATGACCGCCGCGAACGCGGAGCTGGCCGGGTTCCTCGGCGAGCGCGGCCTGCATCCCTACAACGTGCACGTCGCCTGCGAGTACCGCACGAATTGCCAGGCCTGCCAAGCGTTTCTGTGCGATTCGGAGTGCAAGAACCACGCCGGCAACGTCTGCGTCCTGCCCGCGGTGCGCGACCACGACGCCGTGCTGCTCGACCGGACCAGAGTCGTGCGCCTGGAGGCGAGCCGGACGAAGGTGAACCGCGTCGTCGCGCGGCGGTACGGCGAAACGCTGCGTTTCCGGGCGAAAACCGTCATCGTCGCGGCCAGCGCGCTCGCGACGCCGGTGCTCCTGCTGAACTCCAGTTCCAAGGAATGGCCGAACGGTCTCGCCAACGACAACGATCTCGTCGGCCGCAACCTGATGCGGCATTTTCTCGACATGCATCTTTTCCGGGTCCGCACCGAGGAGCCGGTCGCCGGGCAGGTCAAAGAGATCGGGGTCAACGATTTCTACCTGCACGACGGCGAGAAGTTCGGCGCGCTGCAGTCGCTGGGCAAGGTGTTCTCGTATGAAACGCTCATGAACACCACCCGGCCGGGCCGGAAGTTCTTCGGCGCGCTGCGCGGGCTGGCGGAGGAGCGCTGGAAGACTTCGCTGCAGGACCGCGTCGTCGTCATGGCGTCGATCGCCGAGGACCTGCCGTACCACCACAACCGCGTCCTTCCCGCTCCCGGCAGTCCCGAGGGACCCGGTCCGCTGGCCGAACTGCGGTACCGGCCGGGAGCCGCGGACCTGAAGCGCTACCAGCGGTTCATGCGGACCCTCAAAACGACGCTGGGGAAGTACCCGGGTTCGCGGATCTTCCCGGTGCACCTGTCGGGGGCGCGGGACACCAGCGCGCTCGGCCACCAATGCGGCACCTGCCGCTTCGGCGACGACCCCAAGACCAGCGTGCTCAACCCCGACAACCGGGCGTGGGGGCTGGACAATCTGTACGTGGTCGACGCTTCGATGCTGCCCTCCAGTTCGGGGATCAACCCCAGTCTCACCATCGCCGCCAACGCGCTCCGGGTCGCGCAGGTGGTGCACGGTTCGCTGTAGCCGAGGCCCGGCCGACGCGGAAGAGGAAAGGAACGCACGTGACCGATCGGGTGCGAATCGGGGTTCTCGGCGCGGCCAGGGTGGTCAAGCAGGCGCTGACCGATCCGGCGAAGAGCGCGCCGGAGATCACCGTCGCGGCGATCGCCGCACGGGACCCGGCCCGGGCCCGCGAACGCGCCGCGCGACTCGGCATCCCCAAGGTGCACGAGAGCTACGAGGCACTGCTCGCGGACCCGGACCTCGACGCGGTCTACGTCCCGCTTCCCAACGCGCTGCACGCGGAGTGGAGCATTCGCGCGATGGAGGCCGGGAAGCACGTGCTGTGCGAGAAACCGATCGCCAGCAACGAGGACGAAGCCCGGCGGATCGCCGGCGTCGCCGCCAAGACCGGCCGGGTGATCTGCGAGGCGATGCACCCCCTGTACCACGGCCTGTTCGACCGCGTGGCCGAAATCATGGCGGACGGCACAATCGGCGAAATCCGGCACGTGTCGGCGCGCGTGTGCTTCCCGGTCCCCAACAGCAAAGACATCCGGTGGCAGTACCCGCTCGGCGGCGGCGCGCTGATGGACCTCGGGGTGTACGCGGTAGCGGTGCTGCGCGCACTGGCCGGCGCGGATCCCGCGGAGGTGACCCACGCCCGTGCGAAGACCCGTGTGCCAGGCGTGGACCGATCGACCGACGCCCGGCTGCGTTTCCCCGGCGGCGCGACCGGCCGGATCAAGACGGTGATGTGGGGCTGGCCGGTCTTCTCCTTCACCGGACGCGTCGAGGGCACGAAGGGCAAGCTGACGGTGCGCAACCCGATCGCGCCCCAGGCGTTCAACCGCATCGTGCTCGAGACCGGCGGGAAGAAGACCAGCGAACAGGCCGCGAAACTGCCCGGCACCTACACCTGCGAACTGAACGCTTTCGCAGCCGCGATCCTGCGCGGCGAGCCATTGCGGACCGGGCCGGAGCATTTCGTGCCGGTGATGGGGGTGATCGACGAGATCTACCGCCGTGCCGGTCTTCCGGTGCGGGGCGCCTCGTTGTCTGCTCGGTCGGAATAGCCCTGAACAGCCGGGGCGGACGGCTGCGGACTGGGCCGGGCATTTCGTGCCGGTTACCGCGTCGCGCTGGCTCCGCTGTCTGCTCGGCCCGAATGACCGGGCTGGACCGTTTCGTGCCGGTCCCGCACGTGACCGCCGAAACCTGCCGCCGCGCCGGTTTCCCGCTCCGCACCACGCGCTGCCCACCCGCTCCGAATAGCCGCCGGGGACCGACCCGGCGCATTTCGCGCCGGTCACGCACGTAACCGACGAGCCCCTCCCCACACTGGCCCCGACACCCCACCACCCGCCCGCCCATTCCGAATAACCGGGGCGAGCCGCCCGCTCAGATGATCACCCGGAGTGTCCTCCGGCCGGTCCCCGGCCACGCTTATGGAGGTGCTGGGCCCGCGCGGTCTTGGGTAGCGTGATCATCCGAGGGGGTACGACCTGGCTGGGGGCCGGATCTTGCGAACTTCGCGGCTGCGTTTCGGCGTCTTGGGGACGCTTGAGGTGCGTGTGGGTGACGAGGCGGTGGAGGTTCGTTCGGCGAGACACCGTGCGGTGCTGGCGTCGCTGCTGCTGTCCGCGAACCGCGAGGTGTCGGTGGAAACGCTCATCCGGCACGTGTGGGGCGAGCGGCCCTCGGGCAGCGCCGTCGCGGCGTTGCGCGTGCTCATCATGCGGGTCCGGCGTTCGCTCGGCGAGCCTGGGCTGATCCGGACCAGTTCGAGCGGCTACGTGATCGACGTCGACAACGACGGGCTCGACCTGCTGCGCTTTCGCGGGCTGACCGAACGCGCCAAGGCGGCCCGCACCGCCGGGGCGCTCGACCGTGCGGCGCACCTGCTCGACCGCGCGCTCGCGGAATGGCGCGGCCCCGCCCTGTCCGACGTCGCGTCCGAATCGCTGCACGCGTCCGAGGTGCCGCTTCTGCTCGAGGACCGGTTGCGCGCCGCCGCCGAGCGGGTGGACGTCAATCTGCAGCGCGGGCGCCACCACGAGGTCATCGGGGAACTGCGGCGGCTCACCCAGGAGTATCCGCTGCGCGAGCAGTTCTGGGCCCAGTTCATGCTCGCCCTGCATCTCTCGGACCGGCGGGACGAGGCGCTCGTCGCCTACCGGGAGGTGCGCCGCAGGCTGGCCGAGGAGGTCGGGATCGACCCCGGGCCGGTGCTGCGCTCGGTCTACCGCGCGGTGGTCGGGGACGGTCCGCGCATCGCGGAACCGGCGTCGCTTGCCGTCCCGTGCCAGCTTCCTCCCGTGGCGTCCTCGTTCTTCGGAAGGGAAGCCGAGGCGGGCAGGCTCCGCGAGCTGCTGCAACCGGCCCCGGATCGGATCTCGGTGCCGATCGTCACCGTGTGCGGCCCGCCCGGCGTCGGCAAGACCGCGCTCGCCACCCAGGTCGCGCACGAGCTGCGAGCGGCCTATCCCGACGGTCAGCTCTGGGTGGACCTGCGCGGCCACGCCGCCAACCCGCCGCTGAGCACGACCGCCGCGCTGACCGGGTTCCTGCGCAGCCTCTCGGTTCCGGCCGCCGGGCTCCCGGAGGATCAGGACGAGCTCGTCGCCGCCTACCGGTCGGCGCTGTCGGGAAGGCGCGTGCTGGTCGTGCTGGACAACGCGGCCGACACCGAGCAGGTCCGCCCGCTGCTTCCCGGCGGCCCCGGCTGCGCGGTCGTGGTCACGAGCCGCGACGAACTGCGCGGGCTGACCGTGCTGAACGGCGGCGTCCGGGTCCGGGTCGACGTGCCCTCGCCCGGCGAGGCGGCCGGGCTGCTGAGCGCGGCGCTCGGCGACGACCCCGGGTATCCGGCGGAAACCATCGGCGAGCTGGCCGACCTTTGCGGCCATCTCCCGCTGGCGCTGCGGATCGCGGCGAGCAACCTGGTCGGCAAATCGCGCTCGCACCTCGAGGCGTACGCGGCGCGGCTGCGCGCGGGCAACCGCGTGAGCGTCCTGTCAGTCGGCGACGACGACAAGGCCGCGGTGCTCACCGCCTTCGAGCACAGTTACCGCTCGCTCGGCCCGGCGGCCAAGCGGGTGCTCCACCTGCTGGCGTTGCTGCCCGGCGCGGATATCGCCGAGGCCGCGGTCGCCGCGGCCACGGACCAGAACCTGTTCCAGGCGGGCCGCACGCTGGAAGAGCTCGCCGGGGTCAGCCTGGTGCAGCGCCGCGGGCACGATCGCTACCGGGTGCCGCACCTGCTCGCGGACTACGTCGCGCTGCTTCCGGCGGTGCGCGGGGAACAGTTGCGCCGGGACCGGCACCGGCTTTTCGACTGGTACTCGAAGGTCGCGGACCGGGCCACCGGACTGCTGTATCCGGATCTGCCGCGAACCGGGCGCCCGCTCCCGGACGAGGCCGGGCCCGCGCCCGAGGTGGCCGATCGCGCGACCGCCTTCGCCTGGCTGGAAACCGAACGGCCGACGCTCGCCGCGGTGGCCGTCCGGTGGGCCGGGCACGCCACCGGGCACCTCGGCTTCTGGCAGTTCGTCGAGCGGGTGCGCGTCCACCTCGCGGTGAACCAGCATCCGGAACTGGCTTGGGTCACCGAGGCCGCGCGCCTGGCGGCAAGGAAACTGGCGGAGAGCACCCCGCGCGTGGGCGGCAGGCTGGACGCGTTGTCCCGGTGACGGGAGCAGTCCGCGCCGGAATCCGCGTGCCCCCGGGAAATCGTCTTGCCGACGTCAGTGCGGCCGGTATCGGAAAATAGTCTATTTCGTGTCCGTTATCTAGATGCAACCGAGGGGAAAATGGCCTGGATCGGGTGTGCCGACCGCTGTCACGAAGCTTGTCCGGCGGACAAACTGCCTGCCCAGAGCTGTTAGTGGGCTGTAATTGGCTGCTGCTAGCTTTGGTCTCGTACCCGTCGCGGCTCGGTAAGCGACGCTTCCGGCAATGGCGCCCGAGCGTCCGCGAATAGCGGCTGATTACGGGTTGGCCTGGGGCGTTGAACCACACTGAAGTCACTGGGGGCGCGGTGAAATGACCTTACTTTTCGATGTCAAGAAGAAACCTTCGGTTGCCGAGACAGGACGGCCCGGTTCCGCCGGCCGGCGGGGAAAGGGGCGGTGTTCCGGTGCTTGACCAGGCGAACTTTCCTTCTCCGGGAAGGATCCGGGCCGCCGGGCCCGACGATTCCGACGACGCCGGGCGAAGGAACGGCACGGTGCTGGTGCCGATCGACGCGCTGCTGCCCGCCGATTCGCCCCGACTGTCCGGAGAGGACCTCGCGCACACCCGCACGCTCGCCGAGATCAGCGCGATCCTTCCGCCCATCCTGGTGCACCGCCCCACGATGCGGGTGATCGACGGGATGCACCGGGTGTGCGCGGCGAAACGGTGCAACCTCGACACGATCGAAGTGAAGTTCTTCGACGGTACGCCGGAAGAGGCTTTCCTGCTCGCCGTCGAGTCGAACATCGGGCGCGGCCTGCCGCTTTCGCTCGCCGACCGGGAAGCCGCGGCGGCGCGCGTCATCGCGTCGTATCCGCAATGGTCGGACCGGGCGATCGCGGCGCGGACCGGTCTCTCCGCGAGAACGGTCAGCGTGATCCGGTCGAGTTCAACTGCCGGGCAGGAGCAGTCGAACGCCAGGGTCGGCCTCGACGGCAGGGTCCGCCCGCTGAACAGCGTCGCGGGCAGGCTGCGCGCCAGCGAGGTGATCGCGGCGCAGCCGAACGCCTCGCTGCGGGCGGTCGCGCGGGAATCCGGGATTTCGGTGGCCACGGCACGGGACGTGCGGTTGCGGCTCAACCGGGGCGAAAACCCCATCCCGGCGGGATTGCGGCCCGCGGAGACGCCGAACGTCTCGGTGCCCGCGCAGCGGACCGAAGCGCCGGCGAGGAAAACCGTCGACGTCGCGGCCGAGCCCGAGGCGCTGCTGCACTGGCAGAAACTGGCCAAGGACCCGTCGCTGCGGCTCAGCGAAACCGGCCGGGCCCTGCTGCGGTGGCTCAGTTTCCAGGCGATTCAGTCGGACGAGCTCAACCGGCTGACGGACGCGGTTCCCGACCACGGCATGGAAGCGGTGCGCAGGCTCGCGCTGCGCTGCGCGGACACCTGGCAGGACTTCGCGGACGAACTGGAGAAACGCGTTCGCGCCAGCGCGTAGCCGGGCTGCTTTCCCGGGTGCTGCGCCGGAAAACCGGTGCCGGGAAAGCAGTTCCTGGGCACCTCGCCGCGGTTGCCGGCGAGGTGCCCTTCCACGCGGAAATCCGGTTTCGCCGTCGCCGCCAGTAAACGGTGTTCGGCCGAGGGTGGCGGCGGCGTCGCCGGTCGGCCATGCTCTGGGGAGATCGTCGCGGCGTGCGCGGCAGGTGCGTGGTAATCCATTGTGGACCGTGGTGGGCGTCGGCCGGGGCGGCGGATGACGGCGACCACCTCGGGAGCAAGGGAGCGGCGTTCCGGTGGCGGATGAAGAGAAGCTTCGCGACTGCCTCAAGGCCGTGACCGCCGAACTGCGGCACGCGCGCGAGCGAGTGCGCGAACTCGAGACGGCGGGCCGGGAGCCGATCGCGATCGTGGCGATGGCCTGCCGGTTCCCCGGCGGGGTGAGCACTCCCGGACAGCTGTGGGAGCTGGTGCGCGCGGACGCCCGCGGCCGGGACCGGTCCGGCTCGCCGGACGCGGCCGGGTTTCTGTGCGGTGCGGCGGATTTCGACGCCGACTTCTTCGGGATCTCGCCGGGCGAGGCACTGGCCATGGATCCTCCGCACCGGCTCGTGCTGGAAACCTCCTGGGAGGCGTTCGAACGCGCGGGCATCGATCCGGCGACGCTGCGCGGCAGCTCGACCGGAGTGTTCGTCGGAACCAGCGGCCAGGACCGGGATTCCGGGCACTTGGCCGGCGCGACCGGAAGCGGGCTGTCCGGCCGGGTGTCGGGCATTTTCGGTCTGGAAGGACCGGCGGTCACGGTGGACACGGCGTGCTCGTCGTCGCTGGTGGCACTGCATTGGGCGGGACAATCGCTGCGGGCCGGGGAATGCGATCTCGCGCTGGCGGGCGGGGCGGGCTGGGCGGAAGGCGCCGGAATGGTGCTGGTGGAACGACGGTCCGACGCCGTGCGCAACGGGCACCCGATTTTGGCGCTGCTGCGGGGTTCTGCGGTGAACCAGAACGGGCTGGCCGACCCGAACGGACCGGCGCGGCAGCGGGTGATCCGGGCGGCGTTGGCCAAGGCCGGCCTGGATCCGTTCGACGTGGACGTGGTGGAGGCGCACGGAACGGGCCCGGTTCCGGCCGAAGCGCGGGCACCGCTGGTGACCTGCGGCCCGCGCGCGGACGAGCCGTTGCGGCAAGAGCCGGTACGGCCGGGCGCCGGGCAGCCGCAGCCGGCCGCGGGGGTGGCCGGGGTGATCAAAATGGTCGAGGCGATGCGGAACGAGGCGCTGCCGCGGATCCTGCACTCCGATCAGCGCGGCCCCGGTTCCGGCTGGGCGGCGGACATCGCGGCGAAGGAATGGCCTCGGTCGGACCGGCCGCGGCGGGCCGCCGTGTCGTCGTTCGGGCTCAGCGGCGCCAACGTGCACGTCGTCGTCGAGGAAGTCCCTGCGGCGACGAAACCGCGGGCGGCGAGCGAGGACGACACCCTGCTCTACCCATTGCCGTGGCTGGTGTCGGCGCGCACGGAACCGGCGCTGCGGGCGCAGGCCGAGCGGTTGCGCGCCTGGCTGGCCGCCGAGCCCGGCACGAGCCCGGCCGACGTGGGGTTCTCGCTCGCCACGACCCGCGCCGCGCACGAACATCGCGCGGTCATCGTCGGCGGCGACCGGGACGAACTGGTCGATGGGCTGACCGCGCTGGCCCGGGGCGAAGCCGATCTCGGGCTCATCCAGGGAACCGCGACCGGAGCGGGCCGCGGCGTCGTGTTCGTCTTTCCCGGCCAGGACGTGCAGTGGGCGGGCATGGCCGTCGAATTGCTGGACTGCGCCCCGGCGTTCACCGAACAGCTCGCGGAATGCGCGGCGGCGTTGTCCGGCTGTGTGGACTGGTCGCTGCTGGATGTCGTGCGCGGTGCGGAAGGCGCGCCCTCGCTGGAGCGAGTCGACGTGGTGCAACCGGTGCTGTGGGCGGTGATGGTGTCGCTGGCGGAACTCTGGCGCTCGCACGGCGTCGAACCCGCTGCGGTCGTGGGACACGCGCACGGCGAGATCGCCGCGGCGTGCGTCGCCGGTGCGCTGAGCATCGCCGACGGCGCGAAGGTGGTGGCGTTGCGCAGCCAGGCGCTCGCGGCTTTGTCCGGCACCGGCGGGATGGCCTCCGTGGCCGCACCGGCGGCGGAGGTGAGCCGCTGGCTTGAGCCGTGGGGCGAACGGCTGTCGCTGGCGGCGGTGAACGGGCCGGAGTCGACTGTGGTCTCGGGGCAGCCCGAGGCGCTCGAGGAATTCCTCGCGGCCTGCCGGGAACGAGCCGTGCGCATCCGCGAGGCCGAAGTGGACTACGCCGCGCACGCGCCCCAGGTCGAAGCGATCCGCTCGCAACTGGCGCAGGCGCTCGCCGGGATCCGGCCAGCTCGCGCCGCGGTGCCGATGTGCTCGACCCTCACCGGCGGACTCGTGCGCGGCCCGGAACTCGGCGCCAGGTACTGGTACGACAACCTGCGCGGCCAGGTGCGGTTCGCGCCCGCGATCCAGTCTCTCGCCGACGCGGGACATCACGTGTTCGTGGAGGTCAGCCCGCATCCGGTGCTGATTCCCGGCATCGAAGACCTGCTCCGGGACGCCGGGGTGGCGGGCAAGGTCGTCGGCACCCTGCGCCGGGACCACAGCGACCGGCAGCGGTTCCTGAGCGCGGCCGCCGAACTGCACGTCAACGGGGTCCGGGTGCATTGGCCCGCCGTCTTCGACAACCGTTGCGTTTCGCGGGTCGAGCTGCCGACCTATGCGTTCCAGCGCCGGCGTTTCCGGCTGGACGGATGGCGCGGCGCCGGGCACCCGCTGCTCGGGGCCGCGCTGCCGCTCGCCGGCACGAACGGCGTGCTGCTCACCGGCAGGCTCTCGGCGCGGACCCATCCGTGGCTGACCGAGCACGCGATCGGGGACACCGTGCTGCTCCCTGGTGCCGCGCTGGTGGAGTTGGCGCTCCGCGCGGGAGACGAAGCGGACTGTCCGGTGCTCGCCGAACTGACGCTGGAGGCACCGCTCGTCCTACCGGCGGAGGGCACGGTCGAACTTCAGGTCTCGGTCGGCGGACCGGAGGAGGGCGGGCGCGGGGTCGAGATCCACTCCCGGGCAGACGGCCCCGCCTGGACCCGGCACGCGGTCGGCTTGGTCAGCGACCGGCCCGCCGAACCCGGTCCCGAGGCGCCGGCGTGGCCGCCGGAGAACGCCGAACCAGTGGACGTCGCCGCTGCCTACTCCGCGCTGGCGGACGCCGGTTTCGGGTACGGGCCGTTGTTCCAGGGCTTGCGATCGGTGTGGCGGCGAGACGGCGAGGTGTTCGCGGAGACGGCTCTTCCCCAGGATGCCCTGGCGGACGCCGCGTGCTTCGGGGTGCATCCCGCGCTGCTGGACTCGGCTCTGCACGCGCTTCCCAGCGGCCGGCCTTGTGCTTGGCGCGACGTCACCCTGCATACCACCGGTGCCACCGCGCTGCGGGTCCGGTTGCGCCCCAACGATTCCGGCGGCCTCGACCTCACGGCCTGGGACGAGTCCGGCGCACCGGTGCTTTCCGCGGGCAGCCTGGCGCTGCGCCCGGCGGTCCCCGGACAGGCGGGGCCGGCCGAAGCGCTCCCGATGTTCCGGACGAGCTGGCACGCCGTCCCGGTCCGTCCGTCGGCGACCGGGGTCGTCTGGTCCGATGTGGACTCAGTGGGCGAATTATGTGCTTCCGGCGAGATTCCGCCGACCGTGGCGGTCGACGTGACCGGCGAGCGGTTGGGCGTCGTACTGGAACTCCTCCACACCTGGCTGTCCGCCGAGACCGACGCCCGGCTCGTCGTGGTCACCCGCGGCGCCGCCCTCGACGCCGCGCCCGGGCGGGGACTCGTCCGGGCCGCGCAAGCCGAGCACCCAGGCCGGTTCGCCCTCGCGGACCTGGACGATCTCGACGCGCTGGTCCTCCAGCCCGAATCGGACGAACCACAACTGACGGTGCGCGACGGCGAATACCTCGTTCCCCGGCTGGAACGCGCCTGCACCGCGACGGCCCGGCCGGTCGACTTCGCCGAAGACGGAACGGTGCTGATCACCGGAGCAGGCAGCCCGCCCGGCGCGCTGGTCGCCGGACACCTGGTCCGCGCCCACGGGGTTCGGCGGCTGCTTCTGCTGGACGCGCCGAGCACGGCGGCCGAGGAACTGTCCGCTTTGGGCGCCGACGTCAGGCAAGCGACATGCGACTTAGCCGACCGGGCGGCGCTATCCGCGGTACTGAACGACATTCCGCGTCTTACCGGGATCGTGCACGCTGCCGGCGTCCCCGACGACAGCACGGTCGCGTCGCTCACGCCCGAGCGGCTGGACGACGCGCTGAAGGACCAGGCGCTCGGCGCGTGGCAACTGCACGAGCTGACCCGCGATCTCGACCTGTCCGCATTCGTGCTGTTCTCCTCGGCGACCGGCATCCTCGGCACAGGGGGCCAGGCGGTCCGTACCGCGGCGAACGCCTGCCTGGACGCAGTGGCACACCGCCGCCGCGCCGCGGGGCTGCGAGCGACGTCGCTGGCGTGGGGCCCGCTTCGAGGCGATGGCTTGTTCCGCAACGGGATCCGGTCGCTGCGCGCGGAGCAGGTTCTTGAGTTGTTCGACGCGGCGTTGGCCAGTGCTGATGCGGCGCTGGTTGCGGTGCGGTTCGATCTTCTTGCGCTGCGCGAGGAACCGGGGCCGGCGGGGGTTCCGTCGTTATTGCGTTCGCTGGTTCCGGCCCCGTGCCGGTGACCGCCGGGCAAGCGCGTTTGTCGACCGTGCGGCCGAGGCTGGGTATCGTCGGGCCGCGCGCACGTTGGCTGGTGAACGGTTCCCCGCAACGGATTCCCGCGCACTGGGCGGACCGGCGGCGTCGCCACCGCGGACGGCGTTCCGGAGTCCGGGCATGAGCTGAAAGGTGATTTCCCGATGGAGGTGTCATGTCGAAGGACCACACAGCCCACCGGCTGACCATTTTGGGCGCGGGCGTGATGGGCATAGGGATCACCGCGCTCGCACTCGGGTTCGGCCTTCCGGTCACCTTGGTCGACGTCGACGAGACCACGCTGGCGGCCGCCCGCGAGAAGGTCCGCCAGCAGCTGAAGCTGGCCCGGATCATGGGCACGCTGCCCGACGGCGCCGAACCCGGCGAACTCGTCACGACGGTCTCGCTCGAGGAAGGCGCGGAAGCGACCGTGGTCATCGAGGCGGTGACCGAACTGGCCGAGGTCAAAGCCGCCGCGCTGGCCAAGGTTTCCGCGCTGCTCAGCCCCGGTACCCCGGTGGTGACCAACACGTCGTCGATCCCGGTCGACGAACTGGCGGACTCGGTCGCCCGCCCCGAGGATTTCCTCGGCACCCATTTCATGAACCCGCCCTACCTGATCCCGATGGTCGAGGTGATCCGCGGACGGCGGACCGGGGCCGCGGCGGAGGCGACGCTGAAGTCCGCGCTGCAGGAGCTCGGGCGCACCCCGTTGGTGGTCAACGACAATCCGGGGTTCGTGACCAGCCGGGTGCTGCACCCGATGATCAACGACGCGGTGCGGGTCGTGCAGGAGGGCACCGCGCCGCCGGAAACCGTCGACGCGCTGTTCGAGGGCTGTCTCGGCCATCGCACCGGCCCGCTGCGCACGGCGGACCTGATCGGCCTCGACAACCTCGCCGACTCGCTGCGGGTGCTCTACGAGCGCACCGGCGACGAGGGATGCAAGCCGAACGAACTGCTGCTGCGGAAAGTGCGGGAAGGCGACCTCGGCCGGAAGAGCGGCCGCGGCTTCTACGAGTACGGGGGACAACTTTCATGACCACGACGCCGAACCAGGACCTCGAGCTGACCTCGGCGGCGATCGAGGAGCGGATCCTCGGTTTCCTCGCGGAACGCACCAAGACCAGCTGGGAACCCGAGGCGGACCTCTTCGAATCGGGCACGGTGTCCTCGCTGTTCGCGATGGAACTGGTCGTCTTCCTGGAGGGCGCCTTCGACATCGAGATCGCCGGACCGGACCTCAAACTGGTCAACTTCCGCACCGCGCGCGTCATGGTGGGCCTGGTCGAGCGCCTGCGGGCGGAAGAGGCCGAGGACGGTCGTGGCTGACCGCTCGCTCGAACTTCGCGCCCTCGCCGGCGAACTGATCGGCGACCAGCCCGACGCGTGGGACCGGGCCGGGGCCATTCCGGAAGATCTGGTGCGCAAGCTCGCCGAAGCGGGCGCGCTGTGCGCCGAGGTGCCCGCCCGCTACGGCGGACTGGGGCTGAGCAGTGCGGAAAGCGGCGAGTTCACCGCGTACGTCGGCAGCCGGTGCAGTTCGCTGCGCAGCGTGATGACCTCGCAGGGCATGGCCGCGTGGACGATCCAGCGGCTCGGCGACCGGGGCCAGCGCACGGAATTCCTGCCCCGGCTCACCTCGGGCGCAGTGGCCGCGGTCGGGTTCAGCGAGACCGGAGCAGGCAGCGACCTGTCCACTATGGACACCGAAATCCGCTCGGACGGGGATTCGGTCGTCGTGGACGGGCACAAGGTCTGGGTGACCGCCGCGGACTACGCCGATCTGCTCGTGGTGTTCGGCCGGTACGAGGGCGGGGCCGCGGCCGCGGTGGTGCCCGCCACGACGCCCGGCGTGCACGTCGAGCGCGTTCCGGAACCGATGGGCTGCCGGGCCGCCGGGCACGCGAACATCCGGCTCGACGGGGTCCGGCTCCCGGCCGCGAACCTGCTCGGCGGAGCGGGCCAGTCCACCGCGATGCTGGTCACCACCGCGCTCGCCTACGGCCGCATCTCCGTTGCCTGGGGCTGTGTCGGGATCCTCCGCGCCTGCCTCGCCGAGGTGCGCGGGCACGCGGTTTCCCGCGAACAGTTCGGCAAACCGCTCGGAGAGCACCAGCTCGTCGCCCGGCACGTGGCCGAACTGCTGGTGGCCGAGCAATCCGCGACCCGCGCGTGCGAACACGCCAGCCGCCGCTGGGACGAACGTTCGCCGGAAATGGTGCTGGCCACGGTGCTGGCCAAATACGTGAGTTCCCGGCAGGCGGCCGACGGCGCGGCCTCGGCGGTCCAGGTGCTGGCTTCGGCGGGCGCGCGGGACAGCCATCCGGTCGCGCGCGCGTACCGGGACGCGAAGCTGATGGAAATCATCGAAGGCAGCAACGAAATCTGCCAGCTGATCCTGTCCGAGCACGTGCTCGCTGGCGCGAAACAGGAGGAAGACCGGTGAGCGACAAGGTTTCGATGGTGAAATGCCTCGTCTGGGACCTGGACAACACGCTGTGGCAAGGCACCCTGCTCGAAGACGGCGAGGTGCGCCTGTCCGACGAGATCCGGAAGACGATCGTCGAACTGGACGCGCGCGGCATCCTGCAGGCGGTGGCGAGCAAGAACGACCACGAGCCGGCCTGGCAGCGCCTGGAGGAACTGGGTGTGGCCGAGTACTTCGTGCTGGCCCGGATCGGCTGGGGCCCGAAATCGGCTTCGGTGCGGGCGATCGCGGACGAACTCAACTTCGCGCACAAAACGATCGCCTTCATCGACGACCAGCCCGCGGAACGCGCCGAGGTGCAGTTCCATTTGCCGGAGGTGCGTTGTTACGAGGCGGAAGCGGCGGCCGGGCTGCTGGGTCTTCCGGAGTTCACCCCGCGAGCCCGGACGATCGATTCGGGCAAGCGCAGGCAGATGTACCAGGCCGGGTTTCGCCGGGAGGCGGAACGGGCTGATTTCGCCGGGCCGGATGAGGAGTTCCTGCGGTCGCTCGAGCTGGAGATGCGGATTTTCCCGGCGACCGAGGCCGAGTTGAGCCGGGTCGAGGAACTTACGCTGCGGACCAGCCAGATGAATGCCACCGGGGTGCATTACTCCGACGAGACGCTGCGGGGGTTGCTGGCGGATCCGGGGCATGAGGTGCTGGTCGTCACCATGGACGATCGGTTCGGGACGCATGGGGCGGTCGGGGTCGTGCTGGTGGAGCGGCTTGCTCGGGTTTGGCACTTGAAGCTGCTGGCTACCTCGTGCCGGGTGGTTTCGTTCGGGGCTGGTGCGGTGATTCTCAACTGGCTCGTGGATCAGGCTGCTCGGGCCGGAGTGCATGTGGTGGCTGATTTCCGGCGGACTGAGCGGAATCGGATCATGGAGATCGCTTATCGGTTCGCTGGGTTCGCCGAGTCCGGGTGTGCTTGTCTCGAGGGGGCCGCGGCCGGTGGGGTTGAGCGGTTGCATTTGGCGGCTGAGCGGCGGGAAGGGTCTGGGGTGGTGAAGTTGATCGCTCCGGAGCTTGGGGTTGGTCTTGGGTTGGTGAAGTAGTTCGGCTCGTCGCCTGGCGGCGACATCGGCCCGGTCTTGGGTTGCGTGGGGCACCCCGAAGGTTGATTGTGCTGACGGTTCGGGGGTGCTTGTCAAGGCGGGAAAGATGCCTTGACAAGCACCCCCGAACCGCAGGGCGGCTTCGTATCGGGGTGCGGGGGAGGGGCTGGGTGCCTCGCTGGTTGGGTGCGTCGGCTGCGGTGTCGTAGGTGGCTGGGGCTGGCGCCCCAATGTGGCATTGGGTGCGTCTGACGCACCCAATGTGGCGTTCGGTGCGTGGGACGCACCCAATGCCACATTGGGGCGTCAGAAAGTCTTGCGGCGGGCCAGGGTTACGCCGTCGGACAGGGGGAGTACGCAGATGTCCATGCGGTCGTCTTCTCGGATCAGGTGATTTGCTTCCCTGATGCCGTTGGTGTCCGGGTCGGTCGCGGACGGGTCGATTACCCTGCCCAGGAAAAGGGTGTTGTCCAGGACGATCAGTCCGCCTGGGCGGAGCAGGTCCGCGGATTTTTCGTAGTATTTTGGGTAGTTGGCCTTGTCCGCGTCGATGAAGACCAGGTCGAAGGGGTCTTCCGCGGCCAGTTCGTCCAGGGTCGTGCCCGCGTCGCCGATGCGGGGTTCGATGCGGTCGGCGACGCCGGCCCGGGTCCAGTAGGGTTTCGCGAACTTGACCCATTTCGGGTTGAGGTCGCAGGTGACCAGGCGGCCGTTCGCGGGGAGTGCGCGGGCCATGGACAGGGTGCTGTAACCGGTGAAGGTGCCGATTTCCAGGATCCGTTCGGCACCGGTCAGAAGCACCAGCAGGGCCAGGAAACGGGCTTCTTCCGGAAGTACCTGCATCGCGGTTCCGCCGGGGAGTTCGGCGGTTTCGGTGCGCAGTTCGGCTAGCAGGGTGTCTTCGGGGCCCGAAATTCGCCGGACGTAGTCGAGGAGTTCTTCGGTAGCCGTGATTTGCGTGGCCAAGGGAGTCTGCCTATCCGGGAGAGAGGGGGCTAGGGACGATGCGCCCGGACGATGTGGACGCTCGATCCTTTGTAGAGGTCCTGTTGCAGCTGCTCGGTCCGGTAACCCTTCGCGCTCAGCAGGCTCACTACCTCGTTCAGCCTGCCGTCGAGGTCGTGCACCTCCACCGAAACGGTGCGGATCCGGGGCCAGTTCGCCTCGCCGATTCCCCGCAGCACCGCCAGTTCGGCCCGTTCGACGTCGATCTTGAGGAGGTCGACGGTGTCCAAGTCGTGGTCGGCGAACAGCTGCGCGATCGTGGTGACGGGGACTGGATAACGTTCCGCTGCGCGGCGCAGTTCCGAGCAATAGGCTTCCGATTGTGCCGGATCGGCTCCGACGTTCGCGAAGACGGCCGAGATGTTGCGCTGGTCGTCTTCCTCGTCGACCTCGATCGTCGCGATGGTTTCGTTGGCCGGATAGTAAGTCAGCTCAACGGTTCCGGACCGGTCGGCGACAGCCGTTCGCAATGCGGTGCCACCGGGGAGGTGGGCGGCGAAATTGCGGTACAGGCAATCGAACGTGGCGCTGGCCGGTTCGCAGGCGAGCACCCGCGCGTTCGCGAGACCGCTCGCGGTATGCAACGAAAACAGCCCGAAATGCGCGCCTACGTCGATGATTGTCGCGTCGTCCGGCAGCTTCTCCTGCTCGCGCAGATAGACGCTGGTGGACATCTCGTGCCAGATCAGTTCCGCGTTGCGTTCGTTGGTGCAGAAGATCACGCGGCCGTCCGGCAGGGTGAACTCCGCTGGGGAAAGACTTTGTCCGGTCGTCACGATGCTCAGTGCACCTTTCGAAACGCGCGCTTTCCGGCGCGGGCCAAGGGGATCGCGGCATTGCCGCACTGCGCGGCCGACGTCGGAATGCGGATCGGCGCGGCAAGCCTTTTCCGCACTGTAGCCGAAGACCGGCGTTTGCGACCGCGTTCTTGCGTCCCCGGGCGGGATCAGGAGAAAGTCTGCGGCACGGTGCCGCCCGAGTGCTGAAGGAGAATCCCCCTGGCGAGGCCTTCGTGGTAGCGGTAACCGCTGTCGCGGGCCCCGGTGAGGGCGAATCTCGCGTGGCTGAACGCGGTCCTGGGCCGTGCGGCCTCGCCGTGCGCCCTGGCGAGCCCGAGAAGGGCTTCCAGCATGCCGTACCGGTGCACCGTGCCCCCGGTCGAATGTTCCAGCGCGTTTTCGTACGCCTGCACCGCTTCGTTGAACTCGCCCCGCCAGAGCCGGACGGTTCCCACGACGTTCCACGCGTTGGCCGTCGTCCGCGGATTGCCCAGTTTCGCGGCGGAGGCGAGGGCTCGCTCGCCGATCGCCGCGGCCTTGGCCGGGTCGCCCGCCGCCAGCAGCGCGATCGCCAGCTGGCCAAGGCTTTCCACGTGGTGGTGCCGGGTTCCGGACGCCTTCGCCCGGTCCACGGCTTCGAGAAGGTACTCCGCCGCGGGACCGGGTTGTCCCAGGGCGAGGCGCGAATGCCCGAGCAGGAGCAGGGATTCGACCAGTTCGATCGTCGCCCCGATCCGCTCGGCCAGTTTTCGCGCGGAGCTCAGCAACGGCTGGACGCTGGCGAACTCGCCGTGCAGCAGCTGCACGTAACCCAAGCCCAGCAACGCTTTCAGCCGCACGATCGGCGGCACCTGCCTGCCCTTGGCCAGTTCGGCGACCTGGCGGAAGCGTTCCCGCGCGGCGTCGAGTTCGTCGAGGTCGAGCCGGATGCCGCCGTCGAGCACGAGCACCATCGGCCGTCCGGGCGTGTCCGCCTTGGCCTCGTCCAGTGCCTCGGCGAGGTACCGATCCGCCTTCGCCAGGTCGCCGGCCAGCTGGCATTCGCGGATCAGCGGGATCAGCATGGCGGTCTCGGCGGACGCGTCGCCCGCCTCGCGCGCGGCGCGCAGGCCGGTCGCCGCCGCGGCGAGCAGGTCCACCTGGTGGCCGTTGACGCTGAGGTAGGAATCCAGGATTTCGGTGAGCTGCCAGGCCACCTCGCGCGGACCGTGTTCGGCGCAGTGCTCGACCAGCGCGATCAGCGCGGCCCGTTCGGCGTCGAGCCAGCGCAGTGCGTCCGCGCGGCTGATGCCGTCCGGTGTCGCCCGAGCGGGCGGCTGCGCCCGGGTGTAGCGGGGGAGTTCGCCGTACAGCGTCCGGACCGCCAGTTCGGCGGTGCGCAGATGCCAGTCGCGCAGCCGCGCCCGCGCCCGTTCCAGGTACTCGGGGTCGTCGTCGGACTCCCCGCACTGGGCCGCGTACTCCCGCAGCAGGTCGTGCATGTGGTACCGCTCGCCGGGCAGCCGGTGCAGGAGGCTCGCCTCGGCCAGTTGCTCCAGCGTGCGCATGGCGTCGGCCCGCGGAAGCTCGGCGAGAACGGCGGCGGCGTCGGCGGCGAAATCGGCGCCAGGGGCAAGCGCGAGCAGCCGGAACATCGTCTGGACCTCGGGTTTCAGCCCCGCGTAGGAAAGACCGAACGCCTGGTGGACCGCGATGTCCTCTTCGGTCTCCACGGTCAGCGCGTGGGCCCAGTACCCCTCCTCGAAGGACCGGTTGTAGGCGTTGATGTCCGGACGCGGCCTGCCCGCGAGATTGCCGCCCGCGATCCGCAGCGCCAGCGGCAGATGCCCGCACAGATCGGCCAGCCGCGCGATCGCGTCCCGTTGCTCGTGCGCGACCTGCTCGCCGAGCAGCGTGCCGAGCAGGGCCACCGAGGCCTCCCGCTCGAACAGGTCGAGCCGGACCAGATGGGCCCCGTCGAGCGCGACGAGGCTGCGAAGCTCGCTGCGGCTGGTCACCAGCACGGCGCAGCCCGCGTCCCCCGGGATCAGCGGCCGGATCTGTGCGGCGGAGGCGGCGTTGTCGAGCATGACCAGCACCCGTTTGCCCGCCAGCAGCGCGCGGTACGCGGTGACCTGCTCTTCCTCCTCCACCGGGGTGCGTTCGGCGGGCAGGCCGAGCGCGCGCATCAGCCGGGCGAGCACGGACGGCGTCGAGAGCGCGGGCTTGTCCGAGTAGCCGCGCAGATCGACGTAGAGCTGGCCGTCCGGGAACCGGGAACGCAGCTGGTGCGCCAGCCGGACGGCCAGCGCGGTCTTGCCGACGCCGGGCGGCCCGGACACGGTCACGACGGGCACAGAGCCGTCGCCGGCGGTCTCCAGCAGGCCGCCGATCCGTTGAAGCTCGGCGGTGCGCCCGACGAACACCTCCAGTGCGGGCGGCAGCTGGGACACGCCGGGCGCGGAGGCGGGTCGCGGCGGCCGGGGCGCCTGGACGGCTTCCACCGCGGGCGCTTTGAGGTCGAGGTCGTCGTTCAAGATGGCGTGGAAGAGGTTCTGCAGTTCCGGGCCCGGCTCGGTACCCAGGTTTTCGGCGAGCGCGTCGACGATCGTCCGGTACGCGCTGAGCGCCTCCGCCTGCCGCCCGACCCCGTGCAGGGCGAGCATGAGCTGATGCCAGAGCTGCTCGCGCAACGGGTACTCGGCGGTCAGCCTGCGGAGATGGCTCACGACGTCCTGATGCTCGCCGAGGCGGAGCTTCGCTTCGGCCCGCTCGCATTCGGCTCGCAGCCGTGCTTCCACCAGCTGCGGCGTCTCGGAGCGGCGCAGCGAATCCGACGGCACGTTCAGCAGCGGCTCGTCCCGCCACAGCGCCAGCGCCTCGTCCCAGAGCTGGACGGCACGGGCTAGTTCGCCGTCCGCCGCCTGCCTGCCCGCCCGGACGGTGAGGTCGCGGAAGCGGTACAGGTCGAGCGCGTCGTCCGGGACCTCGAGCAGATACCCGGTCGGCGTGGTCCGGATGATCTCCGAACGCCCGAGCAGCCTGCGCAATCGCATGATGTATACGCGCAATGCGGTGGTCGGCTGGGCGGGCACGCTCGCGCCCCACACGATTTCGGTGAGTTCGCCCAGCGTCACGACCTTGTTCGCGCGCAACAGCAAAGCCGCGAGAACGACCCGCTGGGTCGGTGCGTTGACCGGCACCGGCGTACCGTGCGCACGCAATTCCAGCGGCCCCAGTACGCCGAACTCGTAAGGTGGATGACTCACCGGTTCCTCCACTAGTCCGACAAGGGCCAACTCTACCCGGCCGCGCACGGTGGATGTCCGAATTGTGAGACTAGTCAGAGCATGCGGCTTTCAGGGGCCGCCGAAGGTCGGGTGAGCCGGGCTTCCGCAAGCCGATCCGGGCCACTACGATTCGGACGTCCGGCCGCAATCGGCTGTGCGACCGCCGGATTTCCGCGGTTGCACAGGCAAGCCGCTCAGCGCGCGACCGCCGCGGTCCGGTTCCGGATGTGCGCGGTGATCTCCTTCTGGTGGTGGGCAAGGAAAAAGTGCCCGCCCGCGAACACCGTGAGGTCGAAACCGCCGGTCGTGTGCTCCTGCCAGGCCCGCGCCTCCGCGATCGTGGTCTTCGGGTCGTCGTCCCCGGTCAGCACGTCGATCGGACAGCGCACCGCCGCTGCGGGCTCGGCCTGGTAGGTCTCGACCGCCTGGTAGTCGCCCCGGATGGCGGGCAGGCTCATCCGGAGGATCTCCTCGTCGCCGAGCAGCCGGGCGTCGGTTCCGCTCATCAGCTTCAGTTCGGCGAGGATGCCCTCGTCGTCGCGCAGGTGCACGGATTCGTCGCGGCTGGTCGACGGGGCGCGCCTGCCGGAGGCGAACAGCCGCACCGGGCTGAACGCGTGCTCGCGTTCCAGCCGCAGCGCGGTCTCGAACGCGAGCACGGCTCCCATGCTGTGCCCGAAGAACGCCACCGGCCGGTCCAGCCACGGCCGGAGGACCTCGGCGGTCTCGTCGGCGAGCCTGCCGAGGTCGGCGATCACCGGCTCGTGGCGGCGGTCCTGCCTTCCGGGGTACTGGAGGTTCAGCACGTCCAGGTCGCCGGACAGCGCTTTCGACATCGGGAAGTAGAAACTCGCCGATCCGCCCGCGTGGGGAAAGCAGACCAGCCGCGCGGGCGCGTCCGGAGCCGGATGGAAGCGCCGGACCCAGGAGGTGCTTTCGGTGATTTCCGACATGGGGGAAGAATCCTTTCTCCGGCACGGCATCCGGCGGCCGGAACGCGCGCCGGACCCTGCCGGTCACGGTATCCAGAACCGGGCGCCCGACCAATCCGGTCCGAACACCGGACCGGATCCCGCGCGCGAACGCAGTCGATCAGCTGGCTTTTCCGCGGGAATGCGACAGGATGCGGCCGGAAAGTCCGCCGGGGCCACGGGAATAGCCCGTTCCGGGTCTCGGTCGCACACCGGCGGGCGGGCCCTACTCAACTCCCCGCGGTTCGAGTACGTTGATCCACAGCGAGGTCCGGGAAGAAACCCGGCCGCTCCGCGCCCCTCGGGGAAAACACGCACCTTCCCGCCTTTCCCGTGCGGCGGAGCACCTGCAATAACGGAATGGACCGGCGTCGCGACGCAGAATCGGACAAGGGGGAACTGGCGGTGGCCCAGACGAAGCGAATCGACCCTGGTGCGCGGAACCTGAACGAACTGTCGAAGCCGACGGAACGGCTGCACGTGGCCGGAGCGGGCGACGACTACAACGAGCAGGAAGCGGAGCAGACCAAGGCCGCGATCTCCTCGGTGTACGACATGATCGCCGCCACCTGGAATCTCGGCGATCTGTGGAACTGGGGTTTCCACGACGCGAAACTCGAGGCGCAGGTGGAGGAAATCCTTCCCGGGTTCACCAGCTTCGGCAGCGACGGTTTCTCCGAACTGCTCTACTTCCACACCCTGACCCAGATTCCGCTGGGCCTGGACGCTTATCGCGACAAACGCGTGCTCGAGGTCGGCTGCGGCATCGGAGCCGGGCTCAACTTCCTTTCCCGGGTCACCGGAGCCGCGCAACTGTCCGGAGTGGACATTTCCAAGGCGGCGATCGCGCGGGCGAACGGCCGCTACTCGCGCGGCGAGCAGCTCACCTACACCGTCGGCGACGCCGAGAACCTTCCGTTCGAGGACGGCGCCTTCGACGTCGTCGTCAACGTGGAGAGCTCGCACAGCTATCCGTCGCTCGGCCGGTTCTTCGACGAGGTCGCGCGCGTGCTCAAACCGGGCGGCTACCTCTCGCTCGTCGACGCGCTCACCGACCACCGGGCGGACACCTTCGCGAAGGCGATGCCCGGCTGCCCGCGGCTGGAATGGCTGGCGGAGAACGACATCTCGCCGCAGGTCAAGGCAGCGGTCCGGAAACGGATGGCTCCCGACAGCTTCGTGCGCAGGACCTTCGCGCAGCAGCGGATGTCGCCGGTGAAGCGGACGATCGCCCAGCACGGCCTGCTCACCGCGCTCGGTGCCCCGTTCACCGGCGACGCCAGCATGTCGCCGGTGGCGAAGTGGTCCCGGAAGAAGACCGGGCTCGGCGTATCCGACAAGGCCCCGGTGCGCAGCTACCGGCACTACCTGGCGACCCGCGTTTCCTGAGGGCGTCCCGGAAATGACGAAGCGTTCGACGGACACCGCGCCGTTCCCGGTGTGTCCCGACGACGAGCTCGTGCTGAACGAGCCGCGGGCGGCGGAGACGCCGTGGGGACCGGTGGCGGTGGTCCGCACCGGCACCGGCGTCTACGCCGTGACCGACCGGTGCTCGCACGCCGACGTGGAACTGTCGGACGGGTTCGTGGAGGGCGACACGCTGGAGTGCCCGGCGCATTTCTCCCGGTTCTGCCTGCGCACCGGCGACGCGCTCACCCTGCCCGCGGCCGAACCCGTCGACACCTGGACGGTCACGGTCCTCGACGGGGTGATCTCCGTGGCCCCGCGCCCCTGAACCTGAGGAGGTTTCGCATGACCGCATTCACCGGGCCCGTCGTTTCGTCCCAGGCGTACCGGCCCCGGCCGGCCGACGCGCCGCCGGTCCGGCCGCCGCGCCGGGTCCCGCACGAACTGCTGTACGAGATCGAGCAGTTCCTGTATTTCGAAGCGCGGCTGCTGGACGAAGCCCGGTACAACGACTGGTTCGACCTGATCGCCGACGACGTGCATTACTTCATGCCGCTGCGGCGCAACCGGCTGCACCGCGATCTGCTGTCCGAAGCGACCGGCGTCGACGAGTTCAACCACTACGACGAAAACAAGACCACGCTGGCGGTGCGCGTGAAGCGCATGCAACAGCCCACCGCGTGGTCGGACAATCCGCCTGCTCGCACCGTACGGGCACTGAGCAATATCACCGCCGAACCCACTGACACTGAAGGCGAGTACCTCGTCCGCAGCGTCTTCCACGTCTACCGCAACCGGCTCGCCGACGACGCCGTGACGTTCTCCGGACGGCGGACCGACACGCTGCGCGCTCACCCCGACCTGAGTTTCCAGCTCGTCAACCGCACCATCCATCTCGCCGAAAGCGTGGTGCAGGCCAACAACCTCGGCCTGTTCTTCTGACCGCGCGAATCCATCCGAACCTCGACCCGCGACGGGAGCCCGCGAAGATGTACGCCGATCTGATCGACTTCGACACCACCGGAAAAGTCTCGGCGGACATCTTCCATTCCGAGGAAACATACCGCAGAGAGCTGAGCACGGTGTTCGCGCGCTCCTGGCTCTTCCTGGCCCACGAATCGCAATTGCGTGCGCCGGGGGATTTCGTGACCGCGCTGATGGGCGAGGACCCGGTCATCGTGTCGCGCCAGCGCGACGGCGGCATCCGGGCGGTGCTCAACGTGTGCCGGCACCGCGGGATGCGCGTGTGCCGGCAGGATTCCGGCAATACCAAGCGATTCACCTGCTCCTTCCACGGCTGGACCTACGACACCGCGGGCGAACTGGTCAAGGTGCCCCGCGAAACCGAGGGCTACCACGACCGGCTGGACAAGAAGGGCTGGTCGCTGACGCCGGTCACCCGCGTCGAGTCCTACCGCGGCATGGTCTTCGGCACCTGGGACCCGGACGCCCCTGCGCTGATCGACTACCTCGAAACCGCCCGCCCCGCCCTGGATTCGTTCATCGACACCCTCGGCTCGGACATCGAATTGGCCGGCCCGATGAAATGGCGGATCCGGGGCAACTGGAAAATGCCCGCCGAGGGACTCGGCACCGACGGCTACCACGCGGAAACCACGCACGCGTCGGCGTTGCAGGCCATCGGAGGAATGGCCGAACCGAGCCGCATCTTCCAGTACTCCAGCGCGGCGGGGCACGCCGCGGCGATGACCGATCTCGGCGTAACTCAGCGGATGCACGAGAAAGCGGGCGTGGGCCCGTCCCCGCACGGCACGAACGACACGGTCACGGTCGCGCACGCCACGGTGTTCCCCAATTTCTCGTTCATCGGCTACTCCGGTCCGCTGCGGGTGTGGCAGCCGCGCGGGCCGGAGGAAATGGAAGTCTGGGGCTGGGTGGCCGTCCCGGCTGGCCTCGACGCGGAGACCCGGCGGCAGAAACTCCGCGGCGTCACGGTCTCGTTCTCCTCGTCGGGCGTCTTCGAATGCGACGACAGCGAGAACTGGTCGGAGATCGCCGCGGTGGGCCGGGGTTTCGTCGCCCGCAGCACCCCGCTGAACTACCAGATGGGCATGGGCTTCGACGATCCGGCGGGCACCGACCTGCCGGGCTTCGACGTGCGCACCGGGCATTTGTTCAACGACATCGGCGCCCGCGGCTTCTACACGCGCTGGGCGGAGCTCATGGACGGGCCGGAACTGGCTCTCACGCCGTCCGCGCCGCCGCCGGGAGCCAACGGCCGGGGCTAGCGTGCTGTCCGGGCCGGAGCCACCTCCCGTGGCGGCTGCGGCCCGGAACCCTTACCCCGCAGCGAACCGAGCCAACTCCGCCGCGACTTCCTCCGGCGAGGGCATCTGTGCGATCTCCGCCGCCATTTTCTCCGCCGCGGTGAGATAACCGTCGTCGGCCAGCAGCTCTCCGGCCGCTGCACGGGTTCATCGTGCAGCGGCCGCCGGGAGCCAAGCCGGAGCTACCCCCCTGTGGCGGCTCCGGCCCGAAACCCTTACCCCGCAGCGAACCGAGCCAACCCCGCCGCGACTTCCTCCGGCGAAGGCATCTGTGCGATCTCCGCCGCCATTTTCTCCGCCGCAGCCAGATAACCGGCATCGGCCAGCAGTTCCCCGGCCTTCTCCCGCACTGCGTCCGCCGTCAGCTCATCAGGCAACAGCCGCAGCCCCGCCCCAGTGGAGAGCACGGCGTCCCCGCTGCCGAACGGATCGTTGTCCCACGGCAGGCACAGCTGCGGCACCCCGGCGGCCAGCGAACCGAGAGTCGTGCCGCTCCCGCCGTGGTGCGCCGCCAGGTCCAACTCCGGGAACAGCTTCGCCTGCGGCACCCAGCTTTCGAGCCGGACGCGCGGCGGGAGCTTCCCGAATTCGCTGACGTCGAGCGAGCGGCCGCTGGAGACGAGCACGTCCACGTCCAGCGCGGCCAACCCGTCGACGGCCCGCCGCAGCGCGCCTACCGAGCCGCTGCCGGACGTGCCGAGGGTCAGGTAGGCCAGCGGCCTTCCGCGATCGCGGGTGCGCACCCATTCCGGCAGGTCGCTGTCGTCGGAGAACGGCACCGGGCGCAGCGGGAACCGCCGTCCGCTGTCCAGCAGTTCCTGGTCCTGCATCGAATCCGGGTACAGGTCGAGATACGGATTGCCCATGCCCATCAACCGTCCGGAAGGGACCGCGACCCCGAGTTCGCCGGCCAGCCCGCGGACCTTGTCCTCGATCGCCAGGGTGAACTCGTCCGGGCTTTCCCGGCCGATTCCGTGGCACACCGCGGGAATCCCGGCCACCGCGGCGGCGAGCGCGGCGCCGTAGCTGCTCACGTCGTGCACGACGAGCTCCGGCCGGACCCGCTCGATCACCTCGGCGAGCTGGCCCGCGGACCGCTTCGGGATCAGCCTGCCGAAGACGAGGGACGACAGCTCGCGGAGCTCGTCCGGACCGAGACCGTCCGGACTTTCCCTGCCGAAGCCGGTTCTCAAGCCCTCCTGATACGCCTCGGTCACCGGCACGCCGGATTCCTCGTGCCGGAAACCGAGCGCGGCCAAGGCATCTCGGAACTGTCCGCTGGTGGTGAAAGCGATCTCGTGTCCGCTGTCGCGCGCGGCGACGGCGAGCGGCAGCAACGGATAGGTGTGCCCTGGACTGCCGAGACTGCAGAAGAGAATTCGCACGCGCGTGAGCCTTTCGCCATCGGATCGGGAGAAAATCAATTGACGTGATGACGTTTCGGGAAGCACTGTCTTAACGGAAGCGTTGTTTCGCCGGGACCGCCCGCGGCAAGGGCCATTCGGCGAACGACGCGGGCAGCAGTGAGGGTGCCAAGCAAACCCGCATTGCTCAACCTGGTCGCCGGTGTTCGTCTGTGCGGCGTTGACGGCGGTTTCGCCCGCGAATCGCCGTTGTGCGGCGCGGCGGTAGCGCCGGGCACTTGTACGAGGTTATCTTTGCGGCACGGAAATCGGGGGGACGACCGTGGGAGGCGGGCCCTCGACCGGACGTCGCAGGAGGACCGCCGCGATTCGCGGACGGGAAACCGGGCAGCGGCCGGAAAGCGCGCCGATTCGGTTGTTCCGTCCTGCCGTCGATCACGATTCGCCGCGCGATCATCCCGGACGGCCGTCGTGCCGCACTGGATCGCGCGCGACCGTGGTGCGTGGTGAAACCGTTCTTTCGACGGCACGGAAGCGAGGTAGTCATGTCGCAGCCCAGCACGCGAACTCCGAGCCGGTCTTCGCTGCGGCCGAGGGAGGATCACTCGCTGCCCCAGCGGATCGCGCGTTCGGCGGCCGTCACCGACGCGGGCCTGCTGTCGATCTCCGGATTCCTTTCCTGGTTCGCCGGACGCGGCGAAGCCAACCGGTTCAAGGTCGAACGGGTGCGGCTGGACGGTCTCGACGGCTGGTCGTTCGAGGAGCCGACCGGCAACGTCGTCCACCGCAGCGGCCGGTTCTTCGCGGTCGAAGGCCTGCACGTCTCGGTCGGCCCGGAGCCGAGACGGGAATGGCACCAGCCGATCATCAAACAGGCCGAGGTCGGCATTCTCGGGATTCTCGTCAAGGAGTTCGACGGGGTGCTGTACTGCCTGATGCAGGCCAAAATGGAGCCGGGCAACCCGAATCTGCTGCAGCTTTCCCCCACCGTGCAGGCGACCTACAGCAACTACACCCGGGTGCACGGCGGTTCGCCGGTGCGGTACCTGGACTATTTCGTCGACACCAGCCGTTCCCGGGTGCTCGCCGACGTGCTGCAGTCCGAGCACGGCGCGTGGTTTTACCGCAAGAGCAACCGGAACATGATCGTCGAAACCGACGAGGACGTTCCGCTGGACGAGAACTTCTGCTGGCTCACTTTCGGGCAGATCCGGTCCCTTCTCGGCTTCGACAATCTGGTCAACATGGATTCGCGGACCGTGCTGTCGTGCGCCCCGGCCGGGCACCCGCACCGGTCCGGGGCCTTGCATTCCGATCTGGAACTGCTGTCCTGGTTCACCGCCGAACGGTCGAGACACGACGTGCGCTCGGAGCGCGTCGGATTGGCCGGCCTGCCGGGCTGGGCGAGCGACGGCGGGGTGATCGAACGGACCGACGGGCGGTACTTCCGGGTCGTCGGCGTTTCCGTGGAGGCCAGCAACCGGGAGGTGACGCGGTGGTCGCAGCCATTGATCGAACCGGTGGCCCAAGGCGTCGCGGCGTTCGTCGCCCAGCGGATCTACGGCGTTCCGCATGTTTTGGTGCACGCCCGGGTCGAAAGCGGGTTCGTAGACACAGTGGAGCTGGCGCCGACCGTGCAGTGCGTTCCGGAGAACTACGCGTCGGCGGAGCAGCGCCCGAGGTTTCTCGACCTCGTCCTCTCCCCGGACCCGGAGCGGGTGCGTTATTCGGCCGTGCATTCGGAGGAGGGCGGCCGCTTCCTCAACGCGGAAAGCCGGTACATGATCGTGGAAACCGGTCCGGACGAGGTTCCGCTCAGCCCGCCGCCCGGCTACTTCTGGGTGACCGCCGAGCAGCTCACGTCGCTGGTCCGGCACGGGCACTACCTCAACGTCCAGGCGCGGACCCTGCTCGCCTGCCTGAACGGCATGGACTGGCACGCCACGGATTCGGGCGCCCGGTGACCGCCTTGCGGCTCGCCGTGCTCGGGTGCGCGGACATCGCGCTCCGGCGGATGCTGCCCGCCGCGGCGGCGATGACGGACGTGGACGTCGCCGTGCTCGCGAGCCGGGACGCGGCGAAGGCCGCGGCCGCCGCCTCGGTTTTCGGCGGGGAACCGGTGCACGGCTACGAGGCCGCGCTGAAGCGTGAAGACGTCGATGCCGTCTACCTTCCGCTGCCGGTCGCGTTGCGCCCGGAGTACGTGGAACGGGCTTTGCTCGCCGGAAAACACGTGCTCGCGGAGAAACCGGTCACCGCGAACCACGGCGCCACCGCGCGGCTGTTCGCTCTAGCGCGCGAGCGGGGGCTCGCGCTGATGGAGAACGTGATGTTCGTCCAGCATCCGCTGCACGAGGAGGTGCGGCGGCTGGTCGAAGGCGGGGCCATCGGCGAGCTGCGGTCGCTGCACGCGTCCTTCGCGGTGCCGCCGCGGCCCGCGGACGACATCCGGTACCAGCAGGCGCTCGGCGGGGGAGCGTTGCTGGACATCGGCATTTACCCGGTGCGGGCCGCGATGTACTTCCTCGGCGAGCTGAGCGTCGCCGGCACCGTGCTGCGCCGCGGACCCGGACACGCGGTCGACACCTCGGGCGCGATCCTGCTGCGGACGCCGGACGACATTCCGGCGCACCTGACCTTCGGCATGGACAACGCGTACCGGGCGGAGTACGAGCTCCGCGGCGACCGCGGCCGGATCGCGGTGCACCGGCCGTACCAGCCCCCGCCGGACGAGGACCCGGTGATCGAGCTGGCCGGCCCGGACGGCACGCAGCACCTGCGCCGGCCGCGCGTCGACCAGGTCGCCGCCACTCTCTCCCGGTTCGTTTCGGCGGCCCGCGCGGGCCAGACCGTCGACGAGACCTCGTGTCTGCGCCAGATCGAGCTGCTCGAGGCGGTCCTGGACCGCCACGTCGCCGCGAGGAGCGCGCCGTGACGCGGCCGGGGGACCACTCTGCACAAGGACCTGATCGAGAAGGGCGTCCCGACATGTCTCTATGCCGGATCTGCGGCGGTACCGTCACTGAGTTCGTGGAATTCGGCAGGCAGCCGATTTCCGACGCGTTCCTCGTGCCGGGGCGGACGGACGGGGAGTACTTCTACCATCTGGCCGCCGGGCTTTGCCAGTCCTGCACCATGGTGCAGCTGCTGGCGGAGGTGCCGCGGGAGATGATGTTCCACGAGGACTATCCGTACCGCACGTCCGAATCGGCCTCGATGGCGAAGCATTTCGAGCTGGTGGCGAAGCGGTTCCTGGAGACGGAGCTGACCGGCCCCGACCCGTTCGTGGTCGAGATCGGCAGCAACGACGGGGTCATGCTGAAGACGATCAGCGACGCCGGCGTCCGGCACCTGGGGGTGGATCCGTCCGCCGGAGCGGCCCGTGCGGCCGAGCGTGCGGGCGTACGGGCGCGCGTGGACTTCTTCGAGAAGACCTCGGCCGCCGCCATCCGGCAGGCCGACGGTCCGGCCAAGGTCATCTTCTCCGCCAACACCTTCAGCCACATCCCGTACATCGGTTCGGTGCTCGAAGGCGTCGGCGAACTGCTCGCCGACGACGGCGTGTTCGTCTTCGAGGAGCGCTATCTCGCGGACATCGTGGCCAGCAAGGCTTTCGACCAGATCTACGACGAGCACTACTACCTGTTCTGCGTGCGGTCGGTGCGCAACCTGGTGGAGCGCTACGGTTTCGAACTGGTCGATGTCGAGCATCTCGCGGTGCACGGCGGCGCGGCCCGCTACACCGTGGCCCGGCCCGGCGCGCGGCGGCCGAACGCGGCGGTCGCTGAATTCCTCGACCGGGAAGCCTCGCTGGGACTCGCCGACCTGGCGACGTTCACCCAGTTCGCCGCCAACGCCAAGGTCATCCGCGACGACCTCATGACGCTGCTGCGAGACCTGCGCGCCAAGGGCAAGACGATCGTCGGATACGGCGCGACCGCCAAGAGCGCGACCGCGATCAACTACTGCGGGATCACCACGGAACTGGTTCCCTACGTGTGCGATTCCACGCCGGACAAACAAGGGAAGCTGATGCCGGGTTCGCACATTCCGGTCCGGCCGCCCGCCGCGTTCTCTGCGCCCTATCCGGATTACGCGCTGTTGTTCGCGTGGAATCACGCCGAGGAGGTCATGGCGAAGGAGAAGGAATTCCAGGAATCCGGCGGGAAATGGATTCTCTATGTGCCGGATGTGCACGTAGTCTGAGCCGACGCCCGCGCAGCCCGTCCGGTGGCCGTAATCACCGGACGGGCTGCGCGCGTTTGCGTTCTTCTTTCGCGTCGAGCCAGAGCGCCTCGATCGCGTCGCGCAGGGTGCGGCGCGGCGCCCAGCCGAGCAGTTCGCGCGCCGGTGCCAGGTCGACCCGGGTCGACACCTCCGACTCCGCGGAAAGGTCGGGGGAGGGCAGTTCCGACACCGTCGCCCGCACCCCGCTGACCTCGACCAGCATGGCGACCAGCTTGCGCACCGGCACGGTCTCGCCGCGGCCGATCGCGACGGGTTCGCGCAGCACCGGAACCCGGGCCGCGGCCGCCACGGCGTCGGCCACGTCCCGGACGTCGACGTAGTCGCGGTGCGCGTTCAGCGCGGTCACCTCGATCAACGCGGGTTCGCCGCGGCGGTCGGCGTCCGCGAGCTTGCCCGCGACCAGGCCCGGCAGGCTTTCGGCCGCCGCGCCCGGGCCCACCACGTTGGCCAGCCGCAGCACGGCCGCGTCCACGGTCCCAGCCGCGGCCGCCTCGAGCACCGTTTCCGTCGCCGCGAGCTTGAGCTGGCCGTACGCGCTGTCCGGTCCGACCGGCGGCGGGGCGAGATACCCGTACTCCAGCACCGAACCGAGGTGGATGTAGCGGGGCGTCACCGCGCTTTCCGCCAGCGCCGCCATGATGTTGCGCGACGCCCCGACACAGCTGTCCACCAGATCTCGCCCGGTGAGGCCCCACTTGCTGCCCGTGGCGTTGACGATCGTCGCCGGGCGTTCGGCGGCGAGCAGGCCGGCCAGGTCCCGCGTCGGCGTCCTGGCGACGTCGACGGCCCGGAACCGGCAGCCCGCGGCCGCCCGCGGCGCGGTCCGCCCCAGCACGAGCACCTCGCGTCCGGCGGCCACGAAGTTCTGGCAGATCTGGCGGCCGAGGAACCCCGTGCCGCCGAACACGACGACGCGACCGTCGCTCACGCGTGCCTCCTGAGTAGCTTGCGGTTCTGGTCGGCGGCCGGATCCGCCGAGGGCACGCCCGTTCAGCGGCCGCGCCGCGCGCGTCCGGCCGTCACCGGTCCGCGCGGCGCAGGGCGGCCACGTCGTCCTGGGTCAGCTCGCCGGTGCGGGCCAGCTTGGCGAGCAGGCCCGCGACCTGCGCGGCGGTCGGCTCCTCGGCGACCGACCGGCTCAGCTCCGCGGCGCTGCGCCGGTAGTTGCGGTTGAACAGCACCGCTCCGATGGCCTGGTCGATCGCCTCCCGTTCGGCCATCAGCCCGGGCAGCGTCTTCGTCGCGCCGAGCGGGTCCACGCGCCTGCCGTAGAGCAGCCCGTCGTAGTTGAGGGCGAGGGAAATCTGCGGCACGCCCATCGCGATGCCGTTCATCAGGGTGTTGGCGCTGCCGTGGTGGATGAGCAGGTCGCAGCCGGGAAGGATGAGCTCCAGCGGGCAGTTGCGCAGCACTCGCACGTTCGGCGGCAGCGTCCCGAGTTCCTCCACTTCGGACACCGCCGCGGTGAGCACCACCTCGGCGGCCTGCTGCGCGGCGGATTCGATCGCGTGCCGCAGCGCGGGCACCTGCTTGCCGAACACCCCGGTCGCCGAATTGCCCCACACCACGCACACGCGCTTGCCCCGGACCGGGCCCAGCAGCCACGGATCCACGTCCTGCGAACCGTTGTACGGGTGGTACCGGACGGGGATGCGCAGCGCGTCGCCCAACGGCGGGATCGCCGCGCTCGGCGACGGGTCCACCGCGTACTTGATCTTGTGCCGCGACCATTCCACGCCGTACTTCGCGAAGCACAGCACGGGGTCGCCGGCCAGCAGGTTGAGGTCCGGATCGGTTTCGATGGTGCCGATGAAACCCGGTCCGTAGTAGACGCTCGGCACTTCGTTCAGCTCGCCGACGAGCGCGCCCTCCAGCGCCATGAGGTCGTGCACCACGAGGTCGGGCCGCCAGGCGGCGGCGTAGTCGACGGTGCTGTCGTAGCTGCGCAGCACCGCGGTGACGGCGTTCTTCCAGAAATCGCCGAGGTCGCCGGGGTCGAAATCGCGCACCGAACTCAGCGTCTCGCCGGTGAACGGGTGCAGCGGCAGCGGGGTCTCGCCGCTCTGCGGCGGGGTGTTGATCACCCGGACCCAGACCGCCAGCCGCGCGGCCGCCATCGAATCGGGCGCGTCCAGCACCGAAACCGGCATCAGCCCGGCGGCCGCGATCGACTGCACCTGCTGCGGCGGGCACGCGACCCGGACGTCGTGCCCGGCCGCCCGGAAGGCCCAGGCCAACGGGACGAGACACATGTAATGCCCCGGCCAGTTCGACACCGTGAACAGAATCCGCATCGCACGCTCCCCTGATTGCCGCTGGTTTCACGGTTCTCGGCGGTCGGCGCACCGCACCGGGAACGAGCCGCCGCCCCCGTTACTCCGGCCGGAAGCAGCCCGCAAAGCCTTGCCATCGCTCGGCATTCCCCAGTTCGCCGCGCCGTTTCCCCGCTGCGGGGAAGCTGCCCGGCCAGCCCGGCGCCGTCCACGGATCCGGGCTGCCGCCGCCGGGGCCACTCGGTCCCGGGCCCGAAAAGCATCGTGCCGTGTCCATTCGACCACGTCGAAGGCGCAATTGAACGGCATTACGCTGGCCCGCGGCAGCGAAGAAGATTTTCGCGGAGGCCGCCGTCCCATTCTTTCCCGCCCGGACTCAGGATGTCGATATCGATGCGCACTGAGATTGTTCTGCTCGGCGCCACCGGATTCGTCGGTTCGGCGGTATTGCGCAGGCTCGCGGCGAAACCGATCCGGATTCGCGCGGTGTCCCGGCGTCCCGCGGCGATTCCGGCCGGCGCCGTCGCCGACGTCGAGGCGTGCCCGCTCGATCTGACCGAACCGGGTGCGTTGGCCGAGGCGGTCGGCGATTGCGCCGTGGTGATCCACACCGTCGCCCACATCACCGGTTCGTCGACCTGGCGGATCGACGAGGGGGACAGCGCGGCCGAGCGGGTCAACGTCGGGCTGGCCCGAGACCTCGTCGCCGCGGCCCGCACGAGGGCTCACGGCGACCGGCTGGGCGTGGTGTTCACCGGCGCGATTTCCCAAGCGGGCCCGCTCCAGACCGAAACCGTCGACGGCACCGAACTCGATCAGCCCAACGACGAGTACAGCAAGCAAAAGCTGGCCGCGGAACAGATACTGCTGGCCGCCGACGCGGAAGGCGTGCTGCGGGCGACCTCGGTGCGGCTGCCCGCGACTTACGGCTACAGCGCACAGTCCTCCGCCCGTGACAAGGGCGTGGTCTCGACCATGGTTCGCCGCGCCCTCGCCGGCGAGCCGTTGACGATGTGGCACGACGGCACCGTCCGGCGAGACCTGCTCTACGTCGAAGACGCCGCCGTCGGCCTCGCCGCCGCGACCCGCAACCTCCCGCGACTGGCCGGCCGCCGCTGGGTCGTGGGGACCGGCCGCGGCGAACCACTCGGCGCGGTGTTCCGGCGAGTGGCCGACCTGGTCGCGGAGCGGACGGGACAACCGCCGGTGAAAGTCGTGTCGGTGCCGCCGCCGGACTACGCCAAGGCCGCCGATTTCCGCAGTCTCACGATCGACGCCTCCGCTTTTCGGGAGGCGACTGGGTGGCACCCCGCGGTTTCCCTTGACGAAGGACTGCGGCGGACCGTCGAGTTCTGTGTGGACGGTCGTGAGGCGGCGCTCTCGGCCTGAGTCCGGTCAGCGACTGGTGCCGGGCCGGACCACAATGAGTTCGCCGTAGCTCGACAACGCTCCGGCCAGATCGCCAGAGCCCTTACGCAGCACGGAATCCAGAAACGCGAGACTGGCGCCGGCGACGACGCGCGGACTCTCGACGCGCCCTAGTGACCCGGTAATCGAAGACACCGGCGGCAGATACAGCGGACCGTCGGTGAAGGTGAGATGCGCGGCGCCGGGGATGGTGAGCCGGTAGTTCGTCGCCGTGCCGTGGGCGAGCACCTCAGCGAGCCGAGGCAGGTAGCGCGGATCGGTACCTGGCGTGACGGCCTGGGTGAGCGCGAGCGTCGGCTGTTCGAGTGCGGGCGACAGCGGGCCGTGCGGGTAACCGTCGAGGTCGATGACAGCGTCGAACCGGTGGTCCCGCCTGGCTGCCTGCAGCGCGGCCGCGCCGCCCATGGAGTGCCCGGTCGCGGCGACCCGGCCGGTGTCCAGACGTCCGGTCAGCGGGTCGGCGACGAGCCCGGCCAGCCGGGTCAGCGCGAAGCTGAGGTCGGCGGCCCGGATCGCGGTCCAGTCGGCGGCGAGCCGTTCGTCCTCGGCACGGTCGCCGGCGGAGACGGTCGCGGAGGTGATCGTCCGGCCGTCGGAGAGCACGACGGCGGCGGAGTCGTACGGATGGTCGAGCGCGGCGACCACGTAGCCGTGGCTGGCGAGTTCCTCCGCCCACGCGGTGTTCTGGGTGCGCACTCCGCTGGACCCTGGCGAGAACAGCACGACCGGGAACCGTCCGCCCTCGGCGGCCACCGGGGCGTCGGGAATCGCGTGGGTGCGAGCGCGGGGGATCCCGTCGAGCAGGAAGCCCGGCAGACCGACTCCGCGGGCGAGCGCTTCGGAGACGGTGCGCGCTTCGTCCTCCGTGCGTCCGAGGTACTGGGCACGGGGCGCGTCAGCCGGACTGTTCTGCGCGGGATACCAGAGCTGGGCCACGACCGTGCGCCGGTCCAGCGGATCGGCGGTGAAGGTCTCGGCACGGTCCGGGTCAGTCCACTGCAGCACACGGGTGCCGACCGCGAAGCCGCCGGATGGCACCGGGAAGACCGGGACGGGAAAAGCCCACGCCGTCACGGGACCGGTGGCGATCAGTCCGGCGCAGGCCAGCGATCCCGGCAATGCCAGCCACCAGCGGACCCGCCGAGCCCGGCTACGCACGAGAGGGGAGAAGGCGAACGGGGCCGCGACGACGGCACCCGCCAGCACCGGCAGCAACTGCCAGCGGATCCCGGTCACGCAAAGCGCGATCGCGGCGAGCAGGAACACCGCCCCCGCCGCGATCGTGACGCGCGGTCGGGCAACGGCGGGAAGCCAGCGCGCCACCACCAGCGTGGCGGCACTGAGCAAGGTCAGGATTTCCAGCAGGGACAGGTTCATCGGGCCATATTCGGCTGCGGACCCGTGCGGCCACATCGCTCTCCAGAGCCGTTCTCCGTGCCGCCCTCAGTGGCAATCGAGCGCTCCCCGCCAGCGCCGGACTACGACCACAGGCGGTATCGAGACTCCTTCTGCGGTCGCAATCCGGCCCGCAGCAGTCAGCCGCCAGGCTCATGTGCGCGACGAGCCGTCCGCATACCCTTGCCTGGTGAGGACTGAGCGGCGCTGGGCGTCCCGGCTGCCGCCGGCAGTGCAGGACTCGCTGCTGCCCGCGCTTCTCCTGCTGCACGTCTTGATCATGTGGACACCTGCGGAGCTGCCGGTGGCCGCCGTGCTCACCGCCGCACTCGCGCTGCCGTTGGCATGGCGGCGCCGGGCCCCGCTCCCAGTCTTCGGCGCAGTGGCAATCGCCGCCGCCATTCAATGGCTAGTAGGCATCCAGCTACCCGCAGACGTCGCGCTTCTGGTGGCTCTCTACACCGTGGCTGCTTCAGCCGAGCGCGTCACCTTCGTCGCGGTCGCTGTGGTGGAGCTCGGCGCCGTTCTCGCCTGCCTCCGCTGGGCGACCGACGGTGCGTTCCTGACCCCCTTCGCCGCACTCACCGCAATGATCGTCGCCGCGACCGCCCTCGGGATCAACCACCGGACTACCCGGGCTTACCAGGAAGTCATGCGGGACCAGGCCGTCGCCGAAGAACGAGCCCGGATCACCAGGGAGATGCACGACATCGTCACCCACAACCTGTCCGTCATGGTCGCGCTAGCCGATGCCGCCGGCTACGCGCAGCCTGAGAAAGCCACCGCCGCGATGCGCCAAGTCTCCGAAACCGGCAGGCAAGCACTGACCGACATGCGGCGTTCCCTCGGCGTCCTGCGCCCCGACGCGGCGCGCCACCCACTGCCCGGCATCGCGCAACTGGACACCCTCGCGACCCAGATGTGCGCCGCCGGCCTCCCGACCGAACTCGAAATCGATGGCGACCACGCGCACGTGCCCGCGACCGCGCAACTGACCGTCTACCGCCTGGTGCAAGAAGCCCTGACCAACACCCTCAAGCACACACCCGCCGGCACCCGCGCGAAAGTGCGGATCGAGTGCGCCGCCGAGGCCGTCACCGTCGACGTCACCGACACCGGCCCGCCGATTCCCTCCGCCCCTCACCCTGGCAACGGCATCACCGGCATGCACGAACGCTCCGCCGCTTACGGCGGCACAGTGCAGGCCGGCCCCCTCCCCGACGGCGGCTGGCGAGTGCACACCCGTCTCGTCTTCGGCTCCGCGGTGTCCGCATGACGATCCGCATCCTGATCGCCGACGACGAGGCGTTGCTGCGCATGGCGTTCAACATGGTCCTGGACGCCCAGCCGGACCTGGACCCGATCGGCGAAGCCGCGGACGGCGCCGCCGCCGTCCGCCTCGCCGCCGATCTGCGCCCCGATGTCGTGCTCATGGACGTCCGCATGCCCGGAACCGACGGAATCGAGGCGACCCGGCAGATCCGCCAGACCTGCCCGCGGACGAAGGTACTGATCCTCACCACCTTCGACCTGGACGAATACGCCTTCGCCGGGCTCAAAGCCGGTGCCTCGGGCTTCCTGCTCAAGAACGCCAGGCCGGAGGAACTGCTCGCCGCGATCCGCACCGTAGCCGCCGGCGACGCGGTGGTCTCCCCGCGCGTCACCGGTCGCCTGCTGGAAAAATTCCGCCCGCACCTCCCCGACGCCGCCACCACCGCCCGCGACGAACGGCTCAGCAGACTCAGCGCCCGCGAACGAGAGGTGCTGATCCAGGTGGGCTGCGGTTTGTCCAACGCCGAGATCGCCGCTGCTTTGCATCTCGCGGAGGCGACGGTGAAGTCGCATCTGGGGCGGATCCTGCACAAGCTCGACCTCCGCGACCGTGTACAGGCGGTGATCTTCGCTTACGAGAGCCGCCTCGTCCGCCCGGCGTGAGGTGTGCGCTTGCGTTTCGGGAACCTGGCCCGCGCCAGCTTCCTGCACGAAGCTCACACCTCGGATTAACTGCCGTTTTGAACACCGTCGAGGTACAGCTATTTAGCTCCGGCTTAAACCCTGTCTCGGGTGTTGTTCCGCGGATAACGTTGCTTGGGCGGGGCTCTTCGAAATGGCGGCGTAACAGCGAAGCCAGCATTGTCTGCCTGACTATACCGAGATTCTGGACGAGAAACTCTGTCAAAGCCGTTGCGGCGGCAACTGCGGTCGTCGCGAGGGGGCGCGCCTGCCACTGCGTGCCGCAACCTCCCGCAGCCGTTGCCCTGGGAGTACGTGGACAACTATTCGAACCATATCCGACTTCAGAAGGGAATCATCGATGTTCTCACCTGTCGCCGCGAAAAGTTTGGCCTTCGGTATCGCCGCGCTCGCGACCTCTATCGCATCGCCGCCGGCCTCGGCCGCAAGCGTCTTTCCCGCCGAGCCGGAAACGGTGCAATGCCCCCGCCCCGTTGTCAATGACGACGGGGCCCGCCGGTATGTCGGCTACGCGGCATGCGGCCAGAAAATCGCGACGATCAACTGGCAGCGGGACCCCAACGACCAGTGGGCGAGAGACATCGTCGTGGTGGGAACGGACTACCAGATCTACGACGGCAAGATCGTCTTCAGCAGTGCCCAGCCGTGGAAAGTACTGAACAACGGCAGGGCGAACCCGGCGGGCGGCGGGATCTTCTGGCACGGCGAGGTTTACGGGACGAACGGCTGGCGGAAGGGCCACCTGCGCGTGTACGGCGTCCCGGTCGGCGGCACCCCCGCGAAGTTCTACTGCCTCGACATGCGGAAACAGCTCTCCGCAGGCGTGGTCACCCGCTCCTGGTACGTCTGCTGAACAGGACCGGAGGCACGCTCAGCGCCGAACCGAAAAACGGGCGGATGTCAGACTTGACATCCGCCCGTTTTTCGGTTCGCTGTGCCCTCGGCAGGATTCGAACCTGCGACACCTGCCTCCGGAGGGCAGTGCTCTATCCCCTGAGCTACGAGGGCTCGCTTGCGCGACTGAACAGAGCCTAGCGCATGCCCCTTTTCCACCGCTCACGGCGGGGTCCTTAACGCGGTACCGTCGGATCGTCGACGCGGAGGGAGGCGGCGGTGAGCGCCGAGCCGTTCCAGGTCAGGGTGGCTGAAGAGGACATCGACGACGTGCGGGCGCGGTTGCGGCGCACTCGATGGCCGGAGGCGGAGACCGCCGAGGGGTGGGCGCAAGGGGTGCCGCTCGCGTACGCCCGGGAGCTGTGCCGCAGCTGGGCCGAGGACTACGACTTCGGGTTCGCCGAGCGGCTCAACGTCTTCCCGCAGTTCCGCCAGCAGATCGACGGCCTCGGGATTCACTTCGTGCACCTGCCTTCGCCGGAACCGGACGCGTTTCCGCTGGTGATCACGCACGGCTGGCCGGGTTCGGTGCTCGAATTCCTCGACATCCTCGGCCCGCTGACCGACCCGCGGGCGCACGGCGGCGATCCGGCGGACGCGTTTCACGTCGTAGCGCCTTCGCTGCCGGGGTACGGCTGGAGCGACAAGCCGAGCGAGACCGGTTGGGGTGTGCGGAAAATCGCGACTGCTTGGGATCGGCTGATGGTCTCGCTCGGCTACCGCCGCTATGGCGCGCAGGGCGGCGACTGGGGCTCGGCGGTCTCGGGGGCGCTCGGCGAGGTGGCGCGGGAGCGGGTCGCGGGGGTGCACGTCAACATGGCGGCCGCGCCTCAAGGCCAGTTCGAGGACGAGACCGACGAGGAGCGCGAAGGCGCCGAAGCGGCGGCCGAGTTCCGGCGCACCGGCCAGGGATATTCGGGGCAGCAGGGCACGCGTCCGCAAACGCTCGGCTACGGCCTGACCGACTCGCCGGCGGGGCAGGCGGCCTGGATCGCCGAGAAGTTCTGGGCCTGGACCGACAACAACGGCCGTCCGGAGGACGCCGTCACCCGGCAGCAGCTGCTCGACGCGATCTCGGTGTACTGGTTCACCGCGTCGGCGACGTCGTCCGCGCGGCTGTACTGGGAGAGCTTCCGCAGCTTCGGCGATCTCGTCACCGCGCCGTCCGGCATCTCGGTCTACCCGCGCGACATCATCCGCCCGTCGCGGCGGCAGGCGGAGCTCAAGTACACCGATCTGCGCTGGTTCGAGCGGCTGCCCCGCGGCGGGCACTTCGCGGCGATGGAACAACCGGCGTCGCTCGTCGAGCAGATCCGCGGGTTCTTCCGGCTCGTGCGCTGACCTTTCCCACCTCGCGGAACAGGGCTGGGAGAAACGCTCCACCAGGCATTAGAGTGAAGTTAGGCTACCCTGTATTGCACATATGCGCATGTCACTATATATTCCTCTCGACACCGAAACGGGGAGGCGAGCGATGGGACACGGGCACGGCCACGGGCACACCGCCGCTCCGGCGAGCGCGTCCGGCCGCTACGTCCGCGCGCTGCTGATCGCTCTCGCGGTCGGTGCCGGGTTCATGGTGCTGGAGTTCGCGGTCGGCTTCGCGACCGGTTCGCTCGCGCTGATCTCCGACGCCGCGCACATGTTCACCGACGTTCTCGGCGTCGGAATGGCGCTCGCCGCGATCGTGCTCGCCCGGCGCAGCGGGCCGACGCCCAGCCGTACGTTCGGCATGTACCGGGCGGAAGTCCTTGCCGCGCTGGCCAATGCCGTGCTGCTGTTCGGCGTCGCCGGGTACGTGGCGGTCGAGGCGATCGGGCGGATCACCGACCCGCCGGAAGTGCCGGGTCTGCCGGTGCTGCTCGCCGCGGCCGCGGGTCTTGTCGCCAACGTCGTGTCCTTCCTGGTGCTGCGCTCAGGCGCGAAGGAGAGCCTGAACGTCCGTGGCGCGTACCTCGAAGTGCTGGCTGACCTCGTCGGCTCGGTCGGCGTGCTGCTCAGCGGCGCGATCACGCTCACCACCGGCTGGCGCTACGCCGACCCGATCATCGGTGTCGCGATCGGCCTGTTCGTCCTGCCGCGCACCTGGACGCTCGCCCGCCGCGCGCTGCGGATCCTCTTCCAGCACGCACCGGCCGGCGTGGACGTCGGCGAGATCAGCACTGAACTCGCCGCGCTGCCGGGCGTCGCGGACGTGCACGACCTGCACGTCTGGACCCTCACCTCGGGCATGGAGGTCGCTTCGGCGCACTTGACGGTGAAGGCCGGCGCGGAACAGTCCACCGTGCTGACCAAGGCGCAGGACCTGCTGTCGGTCCGCTACCAGATCAAACACGCGACGCTGCAAGTCGAGGGACCGCAATGCGCCCGCCGGTGCGCGGAGCTGTCCTGGTAGACCGGGGGCCATGCGCAAGGACTTCGACCCCGCCCAGCTGGCCCCGAACGCGTTCTACCACCTGATGACCGCGACCGTCGTGCCGCGGCCCATCGCCTGGGTGTCGAGCGTTTCCCGCGACGGAGTGGACAACCTCGCGCCGCATTCGTTCTTCACCGTCGCCTCGGCCGCGCCCGCGGTCCTGCAGTTCACCTCGGTCGGCCGGAAAGACACCCTGCGCAATGTCGAGGCGACCCGGCAGTTCGTCGTCAACCTCGCGCCCGAGCCGCTGTTCGAGCAGATCAACGCCACCGGCGCGGACTTCCCGCCGGAACTGAGCGAATTCGACGAGGCCGGGCTCACCCGCGAGCCGAGCCTGAAGGTCCGCCCGCCGCGGGTGGCGGAATCGCCGGTGGCGTTCGAATGCGAACTGCACAGCACGGTCGGTTTCGGACGCTCGACGGTCGTGTTCGGCCGGGTCGTGCACTTGGCGGTCAGCGAGGACGTTCTCGAGGGCGACCATCCGCTGATCGAGCGGCTGCGGCCGTTGGCGCGGCTGGGGCGCGACGAGTGGGGGACGCTGGGCGACATCCGGGAGCTGGCGCGGCCCACGTACAAAAGCTCGTGAGTGTTGGCGCCGGTTCTAACCGGCGCCAACACTCACGAGAACGGCAGCGGCTGCGCTCCCCGCCCCTTGAGCATGATCTTCATCTGGTCCATCTCCGCGCCCTGCGACACCAGCATGCTGCGGCACAGCGCCTTCACCGCGTCGTTGGACGTGTGGTCCTGCGCGTACTCGGCCATCGCGACGCCGCCCTGGTGATGCCGCAGCATCAGCTGCAGGAACTCGACGTCCAGCGCGCGGCCGGACAGCGAGCGCAGCTTCGCGAGGTCCGCGTCGGTGGCCATGCCCGGCATCGGCGCGCCGCCCGCCGGGCTGCTGGTCGGCATCTGCATGCCCGCGTGGCCCATCGGCTCGGTCATCCACGTCATGTATGCGCCGGTCGCCTGCTCGGGCTGGTCCCACAGCATGAGCCAGCCCTTCATCCGCCCGACCTGCTCGGTCTGCGTGCGTTCGATGTCGAACGCGAGCTGGCGGATCTCCGGGTCGGTGGAGTGGTCGCGCGCCCAGCCGGCCATGGTGACCGCCTGAAGGTGGTGCACCGACATGTCCTGGGCGAACCCGACCTCGACCGAACCCGCGCCCGGCGTCGCGGGCACCGCGTCGCTGCCGTCGGTGAGCCGGGTCGCGAAGACCCCGATCGCGGCCCCGACCAGCAGCACCGCGATCAGCGTCCCGCCGATGACCACCCACCGGGACCAGCCGGTCCGCTCCGCCGGAGCGGACTCCTCGGCGAATTCGTCGGCCCCGGCAGTCTCGGTCTCGGCGGAACGGGCGGTTTCGACACCGCCGGTCTCGGCCTGGCCAGAGCCGTCTTCGGAGCGGCCCACGGTCACTGCCCGGCCGGCGGGGTCCCCGGCATGCCGCCCTGCTCGCCCTGGGCCCCGGTGCTGCCCTTGTAGTCCATCGGCTTCGCGTCCTTGCCCGGCTTGCTCGGGTCGAACTTCGGCGGGTTGCTCGGGTCGAACATGCCCTTGCCGAGCGCGTCGCACGAGGCGCCGATCTCCGGGTACACGCCGTTCGGGTTGGTCCGCAGCGCGGCGATGAACTGGTCGATGCGCGGGTCGTCGGCGCTGTCCAGCTTCAGCTGGTGGCCCCACGACTGCAGCGAGATCGGCTTGTCCAGGCCGGGGTAGGGCGACATCATCGTGTACGGCTTGCCCTTGACCCGCGCTTCGAGCAGCGGGATCTGGTCGCCCTTGACGAGGTCCGGGTTGTAGGCGATCCACACCGTGCCGTGCTCGAGCGAGTGCACCATGTTCTCGTTGCGCACCGCGGTCGGGTACACGACGCCGGTGCAGGTGGCCCAGTAGCCGTCGTGCGGGCCGCCGAACGGCGGGCTCTGGTCGTAGGCCACCCGTTCGGTGGGCAGGATGTGCACCGATCCGGTGTACTGCTTGGTGACGACGCCGGGGATCTTCTTCGACGGGTCCGGGTTGCTCGCGGTCGGCGCGAACGCGGCGGCCGCCTCGTCCCGTGCGGCCTGGTCGCGCTTGGGCGCGGAGGCCTGCAAGTAGTAGACGATGACGCCGGCCAGCAGGGCGACCACCACGACGACGCCGATGATGGTGCCCCAGGGCGTACGCTTGCCTGCGACGACCGAGCGGTTCTTCGCCGCCTTCACCGCGGACGCGGACGAGCCCTTCTTCTTGGTGGTCCCGTTGGCCATGATTGCCGAGATCTCCTCGTGAGAGCGGGGGAGGGATCCGGACGGACCCTGCCGGTAGCCCAGTGTAGAGACCGCGCGTGCGATCACCGTGAACACCCGCGAGGCGCCCCGGCGAGCGGAACATCCGCCTCCGGTGTGCCCGCCGTCTCGCCAGCCTGTACCGCTGGAAGCGCGCGGCTGAAGCGCACCTAGAATTCGGCGAGTGACTCCCGCCGCTCTCGCCGATCTGGTCCGCAGCTCCGCCGAGCAGGTCCTCGCCGCTCGCGGCGTCGACGCCGCCGTGCTGCCGGAGACCGTGACCATCGAACGCCCGCGCAATCCGGACCACGGAGACTACGCGACCAACCTCGCGCTGCAGGTGGCCAAGAAAGCCGGGCTGAAGCCGCGCGAGTTCGCCGAGGCGCTCGCCGAGGTCGTAGCGGGCGCCGACGGGGTGGCCGCGGCCGAGGTCGCCGGACCGGGCTTCCTCAACTTCCGGCTCGCCGCCGACGCGCAGGGCGAGGTCGTGCGCCAGGTGCTGGCCGCGGGCGCGGAGTACGGCCGCGGCGACGCGCTGGCCGGGCGCCGGATCAACCTCGAGTTCGTCTCCGCGAACCCGACCGGCCCGATCCACCTCGGCGGCACGCGCTGGGCGGCGGTCGGCGACGCGCTGGGCCGGGTGCTGAGCGCGCAGGGCGCGGACGTCACCCGCGAGTACTACTTCAACGACGCCGGCGCGCAGATCGACCGGTTCGTGCGCTCGCTGATCGCCGCCGCGAAGGGCGAGCCCGCGCCGGAGGACGGCTACGCGGGCGGCTACATCAGCGACATCGCGGCCGAGGTGATCAAGGCCGAGCCGAGCGCGCTGAGCCTGCCCGAGGTGCAGCGGCACGAGACCTTCCGGCGCATCGGCATCGACCTGATGTTCAGCCAGATCAAGCAGAGCCTGCACGAGTTCGGCACCGACTTCGACGTGTACTTCCACGAGAACTCGCTGCACGAGTCCGGCGCGGTCGACGCGGCGGTGCAGCAGCTCAAGGACTCCGGGAACCTTTACTTCGCCGACGGCGCCTGGTGGCTGAAGTCCAGCGAGTATGGCGACGACAAGGACCGGGTCGTCATCAAGAAGGACGGCAGCACCGCCTACATCGCCGGCGACCTCGCGTACTTCAAGGACAAGCGCAACCGCGGCGCCGACCTCTGCATCTACATGCTCGGCGCGGACCACCACGGCTACATCGCCCGGCTCAAGGCGGCCGCGGCGGCGTTCGGCGACGACCCGGCGACGGTCGAGGTGCTGATCGGCCAGATGGTGAACCTGGTCAGCGACGGCAAGCCGGTGCGGATGTCCAAGCGCGCGGGCACCGTGATCACGCTCGAGGACCTCGTGGAGGCGGTCGGCGTCGACCCGGCCCGCTACGAGCTGATCCGCTACTCCGTCGATTCCTCTTTGGACATCGATTTGGACTTGCTGCGCAAGCATTCCAACGACAACCCGGTGTACTACGTGCAGTACGCGCACGCCCGGCTGTCGTCGCTGCGGCGCGGCGCGGCGGATCTCGGCCTCAAGATCTCGGAGTCCGATGAGGACGTCCAATTCGGACTGCTCACCCTGCCTGCTGAAGGCGACCTGATCCGCACCATCGGCGAATTCCCCGCCGTGGTGCGCCGGGCGGCGGAGATGCGCGAACCGCATCGCGTGGCCCGCTACCTCGAGGAACTGGCCGGCGCGTACCACAAGTTCTACACCGTGGGCCGGGTCCTCCCGCAGGGCGACGAGGAGGCCACTCCCCTCACGTACGCCCGGCTCGCTCTGTGTGAAGCCGCGCGCCAGGTCCTGGCGAACGGCCTGTCGCTGCTCGGTGTCTCCGCTCCGGAACGGATGTAAACAATGGCGCACCCCGCGGGCCCCCGCCACGCCGACGTCTACCCCCATGCCGACGCCTCCGGGTTCCCGCCCGCGAGTGCGGGCGAACTCGACCAGTTGCCCGCGAAAGTGTGGCCGCGCAACACTTATCGCGCCGCGGACGGCGTCGTCCGGATCGCCGGCGTCGACGTGCGCGATCTCGCGCAGACCTACGGCACGCCGCTGTTCGTGGTCGACGAGGCGGACTTCAAGTCCCGCTGCGCCGACTACGCCGAGGCGTTCGACGACCCGGCGCTCGTGCACTACGCGTCGAAGGCGTTCCTGTCCGTCGAGATCGCCCGGTGGGTGGCCGAACAGGGACTGAGCCTCGACGTCTGCAGCGGCGGCGAACTGGCCGTCGCGCAGCGCGCGAACTTCCCGGTGGAGCGGATCACGTTCCACGGCAACAACAAATCGGTCGCCGAACTGGACGCGGCCGTCGAGGCGGGCGTCGGCACCGTCGTGGTCGACTCGTACTACGAGATCGCCCGGCTCGCCGAGATCGCCGCCGCGCACGAGGTCGAGCAGAAGGTGCTCGTCCGGGTGACGGTCGGCGTCGAGGCGCACACGCACGAATTCATCGCGACCGCGCACGAGGACCAGAAGTTCGGTTTCTCGCTGGCTTCCGGCGACGCCGCCGAGGCCGTGCGCCGGGTGCTGAACGCGCCGTCGCTCAAGCTGGTCGGCCTGCACAGCCACATCGGTTCGCAGATCTTCGACGCCGACGGCTTCGAGGTCGCCGCGCGCCGCGTCGTCGGACTGCTCGCCGAACTGGCCAAGGAGCACGGCCGGGACCTGCTGGAGCAGATGAACGTCGTCGACCTCGGCGGCGGTTTCGGCATCGCCTACACCGAAAAGGACAACCCGCCGCCGCCCTCGCAGATGATCACCCAGATCCGCGAGATCGTCCGCAAGGAATGCGCGTACGTGGACCTTCCGGTGCCGCGCATCGCGGGCGAACCCGGCCGGGCGATCGCCGGTCCGGGCACGTTCACCCTGTACGAGGTGGGCACGATCAAGGACGTCGCGCTCGGCGACGAGTCCGCCCGCCGGTACGTCAGCGTCGACGGCGGCATGAGCGACAACATCCGCACGGCGCTCTACGACGCGGTCTACGACTGCCGGGTGGTTTCGCGCTCCGCCGCGGACGGCGACGAGCCGGTGACCCCGGCGTTGTCTCGCGTGGTGGGAAAACACTGTGAGTCCGGCGACATCGTCGTCCGAGACTGCTGGCTGCCAGACACGCTGGCTCCCGGCGACCTGCTGGCCGTCGCGGCGACCGGTGCCTACTGCTACGCGATGGCCAGTGGTTACAACCGGCTGCCGCGGCCCGCGGTGGTCGCCGTGCGCAACGGCGCCGCCCGGCTGCTGCTGCGCAGGGAGACGACGGACGACATGCTGCGCCTGGAGGTTTGAGAAGTGTCCACAGTGTCTCCGAAAGGCCTGTCTCCTGCCGGCCGCGCGCCCATCCGGGTCGCGATGCTCGGCTGCGGCACGGTCGGCAGCGAGGTCGCCCGCCTGCTCACCGAACAGGCCGGGGAGCTGGCGGCCCGCGCGGGAGCGCCGGTGGAACTGGCCGGCATCGCGGTGCGGCGGCCGGACAAGCACCCGGAACTGCCCGCCGAACTGCTGACCGACGACGCCGCGGCGCTCGTGGCCCGCGACGACGTCGACGTGGTGGTCGAACTGGTCGGCGGGATCGACCCGGTGCGCAGCTGGCTGCTGACCGCGCTGAACGCGGGCAAATCCGTGGTCACCGCCAACAAGGCGCTGCTCGCCGAGCATTCGGCCGAACTGTTCGAGGCGGCCGACGCCAGCGGCGCGGACCTCTACTTCGAGGCCGCCGTCGCCGGGGCCATCCCGCTGCTGCGCCCGCTGCGCGAATCGCTGGCAGGCGACCGGATCACCCGCGTGATGGGGATCGTCAACGGCACCACCAACTACATCCTCTCCGCGATGGACGCCACTGGCGCGGGCTACGCCGAAACGCTCGACGAGGCGAGCCGGCTCGGGTACGCCGAAGCGGACCCGACGGCGGACGTCGACGGCTACGACGCCGCGTCGAAGGCCGCGATCCTCGCCTCGCTGGCGTTCCACTCCCGGGTCACCGCGAAAGACGTGCACCGCGAAGGCATCGCCGACGTCACGGCGTCCGATCTGGCCGCGGCGCGCACGCTCGGCCGCACGGTGAAGCTGCTGGCGATCTGCGAACGCGTGACCGCGGACGACGGCACGGAATCGGTGTCCGCCCGCGTGCATCCGGTGATGATTCCGCGCAGCCACCAGCTGGCCGGCGTCGGCGGCGCGTTCAACGCGGTCTACGTCGAAGCGGACGCCGCGGGCGAATTGATGTTCTACGGCCAGGGCGCCGGCGGCGCGCCGACCGCCAGCGCGGTGCTCGGCGACCTCGTCGCGGTGGCGCGCAACCAGGTGCACGGCGGCCGCGGCCCGCGCGAATCGGCGCACGCCGCGCTGCCGGTGCGGCCGATGGGCCAGACTCCGACGCGCTACCACGTGAGCCTCGACGTCGCGGATCGCGCGGGTGTGCTCGCCCAGGTGGCGCAAGCGTTCGCCGCGCACGGCGTGAGCATCGCCGCGGTGCGCCAGCGCGACGCGAACGACACGGCGAGCCTCGTCGTGGTCACTCATCTCGCACCCGACGCGGCTTTGCAGTCCACTGTGGACGAAATCGCGAAACTCGATGTGGTGCACGAGGTTGTCAGCGTGATGCGGGTGGAAGGCGAAGACGCATGAGTTCCTGGCCGGGGATCATTGAGGCGTACCGCGACCGGATTCCGGTCCCCGACGGGGCGCGCGTGGTCACGCTCGGCGAGGGAAACACGCCGCTGCTGCCCGCCGCGCACCTGTCGGAGCTGACCGGCGCCGAGGTGTACCTGAAGGTCGAGGGCGCGAACCCGACCGGCTCGTTCAAGGACCGCGGGATGACCGTGGCGATCACGCACGCGCTCGCGAGCGGCCTCAAAGCGGTGATCTGCGCGTCCACCGGCAACACCTCGGCCTCGGCCGCCGCGTACGCCGCGCGGGCCGGGCTCACCTGCGCGGTGCTGGTGCCCCAAGGCAAGATCGCGATGGGCAAGCTCGCCCAGGCGGTGCTGCACGGCGCGCGGATCCTCCAGGTCGACGGCAACTTCGACGACTGCCTAGAACTCGCCCGCAAGACCGCGGCGGACTATCCGGTCACGCTGGTCAACTCGGTCAACCCGGTGCGCATCGCCGGGCAGAAGACCGCGGCGTTCGAGATCTGCGACGTCCTCGGCGAGGCTCCGGACGTGCACTGCCTCCCGGTGGGCAACGCGGGCAACATCACCGCGTACTGGAAGGGCTATTCGGAGTACGCGGCCGACGGTGTGGTCAAGAACACCCCACGGATGTTCGGTTTCCAGGCCGCGGGCGCCGCGCCGCTGGTACACGGCGAACCGGTTTCCGACCCGGACACCATCGCGACCGCGATCCGCATCGGCAGCCCCGCTTCGTGGGCGGGCGCGGTCTCCGCGCGCGACGAGTCGGACGGCCTGTTCGACGCGATCACCGACGAGAAGATCCTCGAGGCGTACCGGCTGCTGGCCCGTCGCGAGGGCGTCTTCGTGGAGCCCGCGTCCGCGACGAGCGTGGCCGGCCTGCTGGCCACCGCGGCCGACGGACGGCTGCCGAAGGGCGCGAAGGTGGTTTGCACGGTCACCGGGCACGGCCTGAAGGACCCGGCGACTGCGTTGGAGGGCAACGTCGAGGTGGAACCGCTCGCGGTCGACCCGACGGCCGTCGCGGCGGCGCTGGACCTGCGATGAGCCGCTCGCCTCTCGCCCCGACCACAGTGCCCCAATGTGGCATTGGGTGCGTCTCATGCACCGAACGCCACATTGGGTGCGTCGCATGCACCCAATGCCACATTGGGGCGCGGTCGTGACGGCCCCGCGCGCGTTCCGTGCGACGGTCCCGGCGTCGAGCGCGAACCTCGGCCCGGGATTCGACGCGCTCGGCCTTGCCCTGTCCCGCTACGACGTGGTCGAACTGCAGGTCACCGAGGGCGGGCTGAAGATCGAGGTGCTCGACGCGGGAGCGGGCGGCGTCGAGGACGTGCCGACCGACGAATCCCACCTGGTGGTCCGCGCGCTCCGGCGAGCCTGCGAACACCTCGACGTGCGGCCGCCCGGCCTGCATCTTCGTTGCCACAACAGCATTCCGCACGCGCGCGGCCTCGGGTCGTCGGCGGCCGCGGTGGTGACCGGCGTGGCGCTGGGCTACGCGCTGGCGGAGCGTCCGCTCGACGCCGACGCGCTCCAGCTCGCGGCCGAGTTCGAAGGCCACGCGGACAACGCGGCGGCGAGCCTGTTCGGCGGGCTCGTGGTGGCGTGGTCCGAGGACGGCCGGTTCCGCGCCGAACGCGTGGAGCCGAACCCGGCGATCCGGCCGGTGGTCGCGGTACCGGCGGAAAAGTCGTCCACCACCACGACGCGCGGCCTGCTGCCCGCGCAAGTGCCGCACGCCGACGCGGCGCACAGCGCGGGACGGGCCGCGCTCGCCGTGCTGGCGGCCACCGAACGGCCCGAACTGCTGATGGCCGCCACCGAGGACCGGTTGCACCAGGATTACCGCGCCGCGGCGTACCCGGCGAGCACGGAACTCGTGCGCACGCTGCGTGCGCACGGCGTGCCCGCCGCCATTTCCGGGGCCGGTCCGACTGTGCTCGCTCTCACGCTGACGGGAATACTCCCCGCGGGCGTGGACGTTACCGGCTTCGACGTCGCCGAATTGCCCGTGGACCGCGATGGCGTGCAGGTTGTGGCCAGGTGACGACCTGGTCACAGGCTGGACGGCAGCGTGCGCCACGCGGGGGGTGGTTGTTGCACGCGGACAGGGCGCGGTCTACCCTCGGGGGCGTTCGATCACCGTGCGTTTCCGCACCCGATGCCGGGCCTGTTCGCCCCTAGCGGCGGCTCCGGTCCGCATCCTTCGTCGATCCGCCGATTCCGCACCGCCCGGCACGCGGGACGCGGAGGGACGCAGGCGGGTTTCCGGTTCCGGCGGTGCCGAATTCCGCTTTCTCCGTCCGGAGGGGGCAAACACCCTGTGCTGGCGGCGCTTCGCTGTGTCTCGCACGGCTGGGCGCGAGCCGTCCGCATCGGAGGCAGAAGCCGTCTCGCTACCGGCGGCAGTCCGCTGATCCACCTGGAACGTGGATCGGTCAGGAAGGACATGTGTGAGCAACACCGATCTGTTGAGCGGCGACGTGGAGACCCCCGCCGCGGCCGCTGAGACCAATGGGGCCGCGGCCGCTCCGAAGCGCCGCACCGGGGGCCTGTCCGGAATGGTCATCGCCGAGCTCCGCCAGCTGGCGGGCGAACTGGGTGTGGGCGAGACCACCGGCATGCGCAAAGGGGACCTGATCGCCGCGATCCGCGAGCGCCAGGGCAAGAGCAAGAAGCGCGCCGCCGTCCCGGCCGACACGCTGCCGCTCGACGGCGTCGAGCCGGTCAAGGCGGAGAAGGCCGAGAAGCCCGCCCGCCGGGCCAAGGCCGACGCGCCGAAGGCGGCCGAGGCTCCGAAGACCGAGGCGCCCAAGGCGGAGCCGAAGGCCGAGCAGGTCCAGGCGGAGGCCCCCAAGGCCGCCGGCGCCGAGGCCCCGAAGGCGGAGACCGCGCAGGACGGCAAGCCCGCCGCGCAGGAGCGCCCGGAGCGCCACGACCGTTCCGAGGGCCAGTCCGAGGGCCAGTCCGAGGAGGGCGGCCGCAACCGCCGCCGCCGCGGCGGCGCGAACCGCGGCGACGGCCAGCGCGACCAGCGCGGCGACCGCCAGGGCGGCAACCGGGACAATCGCGACGGCAACCGCGACAACCGCGACAACGGCCGCGACAACCGCGACGGCAACCGGGACAACCGCGGCGGCCAGGACAACCGGCAGGACCGCCAGGACAACCGGCAGCGGAACCAGCAGGACAACCGCGACAACCGGAACAACGGCCCCCAGGACGACGACGAGGAAGGCGGCCGCCGCGGGCGCCGCTTCCGCGACCGCCGCCGCCGGGGCAGCGGGGGCGGCCAGCGCGAAGGCGGCGCCCCGGACACCGAGATCCGCGAGGACGACGTCCTGCTGCCGGTCGCGGGCATCCTGGACGTGCTCGACAACTACGCGTTCGTGCGCACCTCGGGCTATCTGGCCGGGCCGAACGACGTGTACGTGTCGCTGTCGCTGGTCCGCAAGTTCGGCCTGCGCCGCGGCGACGCGATCACCGGTGTCGTGCGCCAGCCGCGCGAGGGCGAGCAGCAGCGGCAGAAGTTCAACCCGCTGGTGCGCGTCGACTCGATCAACGGCCTGGAGCCGGACGAGGCCAAGCGCCGTCCCGACTTCACCAAGCTGACCCCGCTGTACCCGAACGAGCGGCTGCGCCTCGAGACCGAGCCGCACAAGCTCACGACCCGCGTGATCGACCTGATCATGCCGGTCGGCAAGGGCCAGCGTGCGCTGATCGTGTCCCCGCCCAAGGCCGGCAAGACCACGATCATGCAGGACATCGCGAACGCGATCACCACGAACAACCCTGAGGCCCACCTCATGGTCGTGCTGGTCGACGAGCGTCCGGAAGAGGTCACCGACATGCAGCGGTCGGTGAAGGGCGAGGTCATCGCCTCCACCTTCGACCGCCCGCCGTCCGACCACACCTCGGTCGCCGAGCTGTCCATCGAACGGGCCAAGCGCCTGGTCGAAATGGGCCACGACGTGGTCGTCCTGCTCGACTCGATCACCCGTCTCGGCCGCGCGTACAACTTGGCCGCGCCCGCGTCCGGCCGGATCCTGTCCGGTGGTGTCGACTCGACCGCGCTGTACCCGCCGAAGCGGTTCCTCGGCGCCGCGCGCAACATCGAGAACGGCGGCTCGCTCACCATCTTCGCGACCGCGATGGTGGAGACCGGGTCCACGATGGACACGGTGATCTTCGAGGAGTTCAAGGGCACCGGCAACGCGGAGCTCAAGCTCGACCGCAAGATCTCCGAGCGCCGCGTGTTCCCGGCGGTGGACGTCAACCCGTCCGGCACCCGCAAGGAAGAGCTGCTGCTCTCGCCGGACGAGCTGGCCGTCACGCACAAGCTGCACCGCGTGCTGCACGCGCTGGACTCGCAGCAGGCCATCGACCTGCTGATCTCGCGGCTGCGCAAGACGAAGACCAACATCGAATTCCTGATGCAGGTCTCGAAGACCGCCCTTGGCGGCGGAGACGACGACTGAGTCTCGCCTCGACGCAGAACCGGCCCGCCCCCATGGTTTTCGGGGGCGGGCCGGTTCGCGTTGGTGGAGGTCCGTGAGGGGAACTTGCCCGGACTCTGAGTCCCCCAGGGTCCCCTCACGGACTTTTCTGCCGCACCGGGGAGGTGGCGCGGCAGAAAACTCAGTGGCGGGGGACGGCGGCCGGGGTCCAGCCGCGGTAGTTGTTGAAGTAGCTCGTGGAGCTGCCGTGGCCGATCTTGCCGCCGACGCTCGTGGCGTAGAAACCGCCGTTGCCGTCCGCGATGCCGACGTGGCCGTACGCGCTGATGTTCCAGTACACGAACGAACCGGCGGGCGGCTTGCCGCTGGTGTGCTTAGGGCTGGCCCCGTTCCAATGTGCGTTGGCGGACGCCCAGACCCCGGTGACGCCGTAGGAATTCTCCGCGGCCTTCTCGCAGTAGTGCTCCCACCCGGTGCTTCCGGCGTGCGCCTTGTACCAGGCGACCGCGCCGGCCGGGGTGCCGTCGCCCGCCCCGGTCAGATTCGCCTCGGACAGCTCCGAGAACGTTCCGGCAGCGGGGTTGACGTCCGCGGCGGTGATTCCGCCGGAAGCATTCGCGGCAGGCGCGAAGACCGCGGCGGAAGCGGCGAGCGCGAGCGCCGCGGCCGGCTTCGCGAGCCGGGTGAGCAGGTCGGTCGTGCGCATGTCCGGACCTCCAGTAAGTGAGCGATTCACGAACTCGGCCAGCTTCCCGTCAGCGGGTACAAAATCCGTACAATGCGAATGTCCTTCACTACCCACGGTCGCGACCGGCGGCGGAATACCTGGTCACCGGGGTGTGTTGAAGCCCTTGCCAGCACGTCTGGCAGAATGACCCGCTGAAGTCCGGCACCGGTTCACCCCGTACTGGGGACCCGGGGCCAACGAGAGAGGACACCATGAAGAGCGGTATTCACCCCGAATACGTGACCACGACCGTCACGTGCAACTGCGGGAACAGCTTCGTCACCCGCAGCACGAAGGAGTCGGGTCAGATCCACGTCGAGATCTGCTCCAACTGCCACCCCTTCTACACCGGCAAGCAGAAGATCATGGACACCGGTGGCCGGGTCGCCCGGTTCGAGAAGCGCTACGGCAAGCGGCAGAAGACCGACGCCAAGTAGCTCGTTCGACGGCGCCCACCCGCACGCCCGGGTGGGCGCCGTTGTTCTGTCCGGACCTGTTCGCGAGAGGGAGACGGCGAAGTGGATTCGAGTTCGCTCAAGGGGCTGCTCGACGAGCACGCACAGCTGGAACAGCAGCTCGCCGACCCCGCGGTGCATGCCGACCAGGCCAGGGCCCGCAAACTGGGCCGCCGCTACGCCGAGCTGAGCCCGGTCGTGCGCGCGGTGCGCGAGCTGGACCAGACCCGCGACGACCTGTCCGCGGCCAAGGAACTCGCGGCCGAGGACGCGGCGTTCGCCGCCGAGGCCGAAGAGCTGACGGCGAAAATCCCGCAGCTCGAAGCGAAACTCACCGAACTGCTGCTGCCGCGCGACCCGTACGACGGCTCCGACGTCGTCATGGAGATCAAATCCGGCGAAGGCGGCGAGGAATCCGCGCTGTTCGCCGGCGACCTGCTGCGGATGTACCTGCGCTACGCCGAGCGGCACAACTGGAAGGCCGAGGTGCTCGACTCGACCGAGTCGGACCTTGGCGGCTACAAGGACGTCACGCTGTCGCTCAAGAGCAAGACCGCGGACGTCGAAGGAGTCTGGGCGAGGCTGAAGTTCGAGGGCGGCGTGCACCGGGTGCAGCGCGTGCCCGCGACCGAATCGCAGGGCCGCATCCACACGTCGGCGTCCGGCGTGCTGATCTACCCGGAACCGGAAGAGGTCGAGGTCGAAATCGACCCGAACGACCTGCGCATCGACGTGTTCCGGTCTTCTGGCCCCGGCGGGCAGAGCGTCAACACCACCGACTCGGCGGTGCGGATCACCCACCTGCCGACCGGGATCGTCGTGTCGTGCCAGAACGAGAAATCGCAGATTCAGAACCGCGCGCGGGCGCTGCAGGTGCTGCAGGCCCGGCTGCAGCAGGTCGCCGAGGAAGAGGCGGCGGCGAAGGCCTCGGACGCGCGCCGTTCACAGGTCCGGACGGTCGACCGCTCGGAGCGGGTGCGGACGTACAACTTCCCGGAGAACCGGATTTCCGACCACCGGGTGAACTACAAGGCGTACAACCTGGACCAGGTCCTGGACGGGGAACTGGACGGGGTGCTGGACGCACTGGCGTCGGCCGACCGCGAGGAGCGGCTCGCCGCTCAGTCGGGCTGACCCGCACCGAAATCGGTGCCAGCCCTAGTAATCTGAGCGGCGCGCTGTCCGTCCACAATGGAATCGGCGGCTGCGGTTCTCCTCGGGTCAGGCACTCACGAGGTCGCCGCGGCGAAGGCTGTCATCCGCTCCTCGTATCCCTTGTCATCCCCGAAATGCACGGCCACCGCGTCCGCCCCGGCGTCCCGGTACGCACGGTAGATCTCGACGGCTGTTTCTTCGTCGTACTGCTGCCGGGCGATCCGCCGCACGCGCCGCTCCGGATCGAGCTGGTCCAGCTTCGCGACCCGTTCCGCGAAAGCCTCCGGCGAGAGACCCGCGCTGAGCCACTGGTCCCCGGCGCGGACCGCCCGGCGCAGCGCGACCGTCGAATTCCCGCCGACCAGAATCGGGATCCGGCCCTCCGGCCGCGGCGCGAAATAGCCGCCGGACCGGCCTCGTCCAGTGGTGAAAAGCCGGTCCAGCAACGAAAGCGTCTCGTCCAGCGTCGCACCGCGGCGAGGGAAATCCGCGCCGATCTCCGCGAACTCCGGCTCGTTCCATCCCGCGCCGACGCCCAGCATCAGCCGGTGCCCGGACAGCCGGTCGATCGTCGCGGCCTGTTTGGCCAGCAGATGCGGTTCGCGCAGCGGCGCGATCACCACGGACGTGCCCAGTTGCACGCGTCCGGTCGCCGCGGCCAGGTAGGCGAGCGTCGCCAGCGGCTCGTACACGCCGCCGAAGACCTCGCCGAACGGTTCCGGCGGCAGCACGTGATCCGGCAGCCAAACGGATTCGTACCCCAGTTCCTCGGCCAGCCGGGCTAGCTCGGCGAGGCGGCGCGGAGTCAGGTCGGGCGATTCGTTCGGCAGGACCACCTGGCGGCTCATGACAGCACCTTCCGAATAGCGGTGAGCCAGGCTTCCGGCGCTTCCTCGCCGATACCGTGCCCGGAGGCGATTTCGGCCAGCTCCGCACCGGGAATCCCGTCGGCCAGCTCCTGCGAATGCCTCGGCGGCACCAGGGAGTCCAGCGTCGTGGCGATCACCAGCGTCGGGACGGCGATCGACGCCAGTTCCGCCCGGGTGTCGGTATTCCGCACCAGTTCGACCTGGTACGCCGTGCCTGCGGGCACCGATTCGGCCAGCCCGGCGATCGCCGCGGTGAGCTGCTCCGGCGTCAGCGTGGCGAGGAAAGGCTCGCTGACGGCGGTCAGCATCAGGTACTTGGCGAGCAGGATGCGGTCGCCCTTCAGCAGCTCCGCCCACAGATCCAGCGCCAGCTCCATCCGCGCGTCCGGCCGGGCGAACCCCGCGGTCAGGATGAGGCCGCTCACGCGCTCGGGGTGCCGGGTGGCCACGCGGACCGCGACGGCCGTGCCGAGCGAGTAGCCGAGCACGGTGAACTTCTCGACCCCGGCGTCGACGGCAGTCGCGACCAGTCCGTCGGCCAGTTCGTCGAGCGTGCCGCCCGCGACCGGGTAATCGGCTCCGACCACGGTGTGCGTACGGGCGAGGTCGTCCAGCAGGGGCCCGAAATTGGCGGTCACGCCGCCGCCCGCGCCGTGGGCGAGCAGCAGGCCGGGGCCTTGTCCCGCGACGAGGGGCGCGAAATGTTCTGTCATGTTCGCGACGTTAAGGATTGACACCAGTGTGAAGGCCAGAAGCAGGGGAAAATCGGATGCTGATCGGCGAACTCGCGCAGCGCACCGGCGTCGCGCCGCGGCTGCTGCGGTACTACGGCGAACAGGGGCTGCTGGCCTCGACGCGCAACACGAGCGGGTACCGGGTGTACGACGAGGAGGCCGTCGTCCGGGTGTGCCAGATCCGGAAACTGCTGGCCGCGGGCCTGACCACGGAGATGATCGCCGGGATGCTCGACTGCGCGAGCGGACCCGCCGCGCATCTCGACCTGTGCCCCGAACTGGTGCGCAGGCTGCGCGGGGAACTGGCCGAAGTCGACCGCCGGATCGGGGATCTCGCCCAGCGGCGCGAAGTCCTGTCCGGGTATCTCGGCCAGGCGTGACGTCCGCGCGGCCGGGGGTCGATACGCTGGGCAGCACCCCCGCCGGGGGCAGTTTCGACGAGTGAAGGACGACCAGTGAATCGGCAGCCGCTGCGCCTGGCCATCATGGAGGCCACCCGGATCCTCACCGAGGCGGGCGTGGAATCGCCGCGGTCGGACGCGGATCTCATCGCCGCGCACGTGCTCGGCGTCGAACGGGGCAGGCTGCCGATGGTGCCGCTGGTCGACCCGCCGGTGATCGACGCGATCGGCCAGCTGGTCGCGCAGCGCGCGAAACGGATCCCGCTGCAGTACCTGACCGGATGGGCCGCGCTCGGCAACATCACAGTCAACGTCGGCGCGGGCGTATTCGTCCCGCGCCCGGAAACCGAACTGCTGCTCGAATGGGGCGTGAAGTTCCTCCAGGGCCGCGAATACCCGGTGGTGGTCGACCTGTGCACCGGCTCCGGCGCGCTGGCGCTGGCGCTCGCGCACGAACGCCCGGACGCGGTGGTCTACGCGGTCGACGTCGACCCGCAGGCGCTCGCCTGGGCCCGGCACAACGCCGACGTGCACACCGCGGCGGGCAATACCCCGATCCGGCTCTACTCCGGCGACATCGCCGACCCGACGATGTTCGCCGAACTCGACGGTCTCGTCGACCTGGTGCTCTGCAACCCGCCGTACGTGCCCGAGGGCACGCCGGTCCCCCCGGAGGTCGGCGAACACGACCCGGCCCGCGCGGTCTTCGCGGAGGAAAGCGGCCTGGCAGTGATCCGGCACGCGATCGCGGCTGGCGCGCGGTTGCTGCGCCCCGGCGGCGGACTGGCGATCGAACACGACGACACGCACGGTTCGGCCGTGCCCGCGCTGGTCCGGGCACGCCGGGTGCTGACCGGGGTGGAGGACCATCCCGACTACAGCGGAAGAGCGCGGTTCGTCACCGCTCGCCGGCTGGGCTGAGGCCCGCTTCGCTCAGGTTCGCTCAGGGGCCGTGAAGGACTCCTTGAGGGAAGCCAAGTCCGTGAAGGGCCCCTTCATGGCTGCGGGCGTCCGTGAGGGACTCCTTGCGGGACCTAGATTCCCGCAAGGAGCCCTTCACGGCCCTCGCCCCTGCCCGGACGTGTGTGCATGACCTGCGGGCGTCCGTGCGGGGACCCCTGACGGAATCTGGGTCCCTCAAGGAGCCCTTCACAGACCTCCCGCGGCGCCACTCACCCGGCAGCACTGCGCCATTCGCACCTTTGCGCTCGTCCTGCCCGACTTTCGTCGTGCGGCAGCGGGGTGGATTTCGTTCGCTCGCCTAACGATCACCGTTAGCGTCAGGCCTCGGGACCGCCGGGCGGACCGGCGGAGAAGTGAGGAGCGAGGATGAGATCCCCCTTACCCCGCCGGAATCACCGCACCCGGACCACCCGCACGAGGGCCACCCGCATGAGGGCCGGTCGCCTCGCCGTCGTCGCGACGGTCGCGGCGCTGGCTCCCGCGTTGCTCGCCGGGACCGCCGCGGCCGATCCGCTCGTCCAGGGCTGGCCCGCGCCGCTCGATTCCGCGCGCTGGGCCGACCAGGCGAGCATGACCTGGCAGGACTACCGTCACGTCCCCGGCACGAACTGGGCCGACCCGTCGCTGCAACCGACCGTGCGCAAGTTCAAGGGCGCCGTCGTGCTCGCCGACTACCCGGACGCGGACTTCGTCGTCACGAAGCCGCCGCATTCGACCGTCTTCGGCAATCCGTCGCCGTCGGCGAGCAATCTGCCGCGCGAAAAAGTCGCGCAGCACTACCAGGATTTCCTCAACAAACCCGAAACCCTGAACCACGGCCACACCATCAACGAGTACTGGATGGAGGACTCCGGCGGCCGGTTCGGCGTCGACCTCACCGCGTTCGGCCCCTACCGGATGCCGGGCAAATCCTTCGAGTACGGCATGGAAATGCAGCCGCAGGACTGCCCGGCGAACGCCGACTGCACCCGGGACCTGCGCAAGGACGCGGGCGACGCGTGGCGCGCCGACGTCGGTCCGGTGGCCGACCAGTTCGACTTCATCTTCTTCCTCTCCGCGGGACAGGACGAAAGCTCGACGTGGCAGGAATTCGGCGAGATGAAGTTCGGCTCGAAAGAGAACGTGCCCGCCGAATTCGGCCCGCCGGGCAGCAAACCGGGCGAGCAGAACTGGGCGCACACGCGGTACGTGCCGTGGACGTCGTGGGCCTCGGCGTCGACCATCTGGCCCAACGCGGCCAACGGATCCTCGACGCAGGCGGAAAGCTCCGGCCAGGGCGTGTTCGCGCACGAGTTCAGCCACATCCTGGGCATCGGCGACAACTACAACAACCCATTCGGCGATCCGCCCCGGCGGTCTTACACCGGACCGTGGGAAATGTTGTCGCGCGGCAGTTTCAACGGCCCCGGCGGCCCGCACACGCGCTGGCAGATCCCGGCCACCGAAGGCGGTTCGATGGGCGCGCACCACATGCTGCGCAACAAACTCAAGCTCGGCATCGTCGATCCGAAGTCCGTCCTGAACCTCGACCGCAACCAGCTCGCCACGACCGGTCCGGTCACCGCTCGCGTGACCGCCCGGGAGGCGGTGCCGCAGCAGGGCGCGTACGCGGGCATCACGATCGCGCTCACCGGCGGTGACCGTTCACCCAAGTGCGATCCGGCGAAGGATCCGAAGTGTGACGGCGGCGGGTACGACCACTACAGCGTCGAGGTCGTCGACCGGATGGGTTCGGACTCGTTCGCCCCGGACTCCGGCGTCCTCCTGGCGAAGACCAAGAGCCGCGACGCCGCGCCGTTCGAATGGATCGTCGACGCGAACCCGCAGGACATCAATCTGACCGACTACGTCCGCCCGGACGGCACTCCGGTCAAGATCACCGTCGGCGACTACCGGCAGCTCAACGACGCCACGTTCAAGGCGGGCACTGGTGCCTCCAGCGGTTACGAGTACACCGACGAGGCCAACCGGTTGCGGTTCCTCGTCACCGACCTCGACCGGGACAGCCGTGGCGTGCTGTCGTACACAGTCACCGTCGCGTCGCTCGACGGCGCCGGACCGCAGACGCGCGGCGCGTGGTTGTGGCCCGCCCTGCCCGCGTTCACCCGCGGCGGCCTCGCTACCTGCGACTTCCGCCTGTCGAACCAGGGTTCGGCACGCGGCGCGGCAGCCCCGTACGACCAGGACACCTACCGGCTGACCGCGTCCACGGACACCCGCGGCTGGGAGGTCCGGCTCCCGAACGCGTTGGCCACCGCCAAATTCGGCGGCTCGACGCAAATCCAGGCGTACGCGAAACGCTCGGCAGGCGCGCCGCACACTGCTCGCGTGCGGCTGACCGCGACGTCGATCGCCGACCCGGCGAAGACCACGACGACGGCCTGCACCGCGATCGGGTTCTGAGCCAAGGAAAGGCGCCATCCGCCCGAACGGCGGATGGCGCCTTTCCACTGGGTTGCCCTCCACCGAGCGACCCCCTACCTTGGGGCGGCCGAACAATCAGACTTCTGGGGGAGTCATGTTCTTGCGTCATCGCATCACCGCCGGCTGCGCGGCTGTGCTCATCGCTGCCAGCGCGCTCACCGCGAGCGCGACCAGCGCGTCCGCCGCGGCCGGACCGACCACCCTTCCGGCCGGCGAATACACGCTGACCTCGGATTACCACAAGTACGACGCGGTCTACTCCGGCCTCGCGTCGAAGCTGCACACGGTGCCGGTGCACACCGTCATGGACAACGCGAACCACGACCGCAAACCGCTGCCCTCGACCTTCAACCCGGCCGGCCTCACCGGCGGATTCCGGTTCGACGACGGCGACAACGACGACTGCACCAACTACCCGCAGGGCATCACCACCAGCCGCGACGCGGTCGGCGGCGACAACGGCGGGAACTACGACGGGCACCAGCTCGTCGCGGTCAGCTGGTACACGCGCGATGCCTGCGGCGGCAAGCAGGTCCGCAGCCGGATCACGCTCGCCGACTGGGACGCGACGTACCCGAACAAGTACCGCAAGATCCTGCTCGTCGAACCGACCGGCACGAACGCCTCGCCGAACTACAAGGACATCCCGATCCACGCGGGCGGCGTCTCCTGGTACGGCGACTACCTCTACGTCGCCGACACCGGCGGCGGCATGCGGGTCTTCGACATGCGCAAGATCCTCGAGGTCAACTCGGGCGGAACGGCGGACCAGATCGGCCAGTCCGGCGGCCAGTACTACGCGCACAACTACCGCTACGTCCTGCCGCAGGTGGGCACGGTCGCCGCGCACACGACGTCCGGCACGAACCTGGCCTGGTCGAGCATCTCGCTGGACCGGGTCAGCAAGTCGATCGTGATGACCGAGTACACCTGCAAGGCCGACTGCACCGACTACCCGAACCGCGCCCCGCGCGCGGTGCGCTTCCCGTTCGCCTCGGGAGCGACGACGTTCGCCGCCTCGACGACGGCGAGCCAGGCGCTGAAGCTGCCCTGGTACAACCTCAACGGCGTCGCCTCCCACAACGGCCGCTGGTGGTTCAACTCCTCTGCGGCGAAGCAGCTCTACTACTGGACCCCGACCGCGGGCCCGGCCACGCACGCCTGGGTGAGCAGCGGGGAGAGCATCTCGTACTGGGAGGACCCGAAGGACGCGGACCTGCTGTGGTCGCTGCAGGAGGGCAAGGGGAACCGCAACGTGTTCGCGGTGAAGCAGGCCACCTACGGCGCCTGACCGAGGACTGTCCGTGAGGGGAACCCTGATGGAACCTGATTCCGCGAGGGTTCTCCTCACGTACCTCGACGGTGTCTGCCGCGGCCCGTCCAGTCTCGGGCCGCCCCGAGAACCCGGCCGCCGGGGGATAGGCTTCCCGGCATGAGTGCGGTCTACGACTGCGGCAAGCGCGAATCCCGAGCCGAAGGCCTGTCCGCGGCGGCCGCCGCGGTGCGGTCGAGCCGGCTGGTCGTCCTGCCGACGGACACGGTGTACGGCATCGGCGCCGACGCGTTCGACTCCGGAGCCGTCCAGGCGTTGCTGCGGGCGAAGAACCGCGGCCCGGACATGCCGGTCGGCGTTCTCGTCGGGTCTTGGTCCACTGTGGACGGTCTGGTGCTCGGCGTTCCGCCGCAGGCGCGGGCGCTCATCGAGGCGTTCTGGCCGGGCGATCTGTCGATCGTGCTGCCGCACGCGCCGAGTCTGCAGTGGAATCTCGGCAACTCCCGCGGCACGGTGATGCTGCGGATGCCGCTGCACCCGGTCGCGCTCGAGTTGCTCCGCGACGTCGGCCCGATGGCGGTGTCGAGCGCGAACGTCTCCGGGCGTTCGCCCGCTTCGACCGTCGAGGACGCGCAGGAGCAGCTCGGCGATTCGGTGTCGGTGTACCTCGACGGCGGATCGAGCGGGGAAACCGTGGCGTCGTCCATCGTGGACCTGACCGGCGACAAGCCGCTCGTGCTGCGCGAGGGAGCGGTCACCAAGGCCGCCATCGCCGAGGTGATCGGCGTCGCCGAGGAGACGCTGGACTGAGCCGGGGAAGTGACTGCCGTTCACCGGGGCCGCACGCGGGCGCGGTAGCGTGGCGCGGTGACTCCGACCTCCCGGCGGGCGTGACGCGGTCATGCCTGTAGTCCAAGGACTTCTCCCGATCCGGGAGTACCTGCTCGTCGCGCTGACCGCGACCGCGGTGACCTATCTGCTGACCGGCGTCGTGCGGCGCGTGGCCATCCGGATCGGCGCGATCGCCAACCCTCGCGCGCGCGACGTGCACGTCAAGCCGATCCCGCGGATGGGCGGCGTCGGCATCTACCTCGGGATCGCCGCCGCGATGGGCCTCGCGCACCAGCTTCCCGCGCTCAGCCACGGTTTCGACGTCTCCTACGACGCGGTCGGCGTGCTGCTCGCGGCGGGCGTTATCTCGCTCATCGGCATCCTGGACGACCGGTTCGAACTCGACGCGTGGACGAAGCTCGCCGGGCAGGTCATGTGCGCCGGCATCCTCGTCATCTTCGGCGTGCAGTGGGTGTCGTTCTGGGTGCCGTGGGGCGGCAACGGCGATTCCATCGGCTCGGTGCTGGTGCTGGACAAGAACCAGGGCGCGCTGCTGACCGTCGTCATGGTCGTGGTGATGGTCAACGCGATGAACTTCGTCGACGGCCTCGACGGGCTGGCGGGCGGGCTCGGCTTCATCGCCGCGGCGGCCACCTGCGTGTTCTCGTTCGGCCTGCTCGACAACGCGGGCGGCGACTTCGGCGCGTACCCGCCCGCGCTCATCGCGGCCGCGCTCGCCGGGGCCTGTCTCGGTTTCCTTCCGTACAACTTCCAGCCCGCCAAAATTTTCATGGGCGACTCCGGATCGATGATGATCGGGCTGATGCTCGCCGGGGCCACCACCTCGGCGAGCGGACGAGTCAACTACACCCGGTTCTCCGCATCGGACGCGCTCGCCCTGCTGTCCCCGCTGGTGGTCGTCGTGGCCGTGCTTTTCGTGCCGGTGCTCGACCTCGTGATGGCCGTCGTCCGGCGCACGCGGCGCGGGCAGAGCCCGTTCGCCGCCGACAAAATGCATCTGCACCACCGGCTGCTGGAAATCGGCCATTCGCAACGCCGCGCGGTGCTGCTGATCTATTTGTGGGCCGGAATTCTCTCTTTCGGAGCGGTCTCCATCACGATTTTCGACAGCCCGGTCGTGTTCTGGGCGATTGGCGCCGCACTCGTGGTCGCGGTGCTGGTTTCCCTGGTGCCGCGACTGCGTTCCCGGCACCGCCACGGCGTCTGAGTCCGCGGGCGGTCTATACTGGCGGGTCGAACCGAACGAGGAGCGATTGCAGTGAGCGACACCGAGACGCCCGAGACGTCCCAGGCACCGGCTCAGGCCAAAGCTCCGGAGAACCCGCACGCCGCTCCGGTGCGCCAGCTCGCGCGCTCCATGACGCGCGCCTCTCTGCTCTACACCCCGCCGTTCATCCTGGTCTGCATTGTGCTTTTCACCGTCCTCAACGGACTGCACGGCTTCCTCGGCGCACTGGTCGGCGGCGTGCTGGCGATGGTCGCCTCGCTGTCCACGCTGGGCATGATGAAGGTATCCGCCGGACAGGACCCGTCGCTGGTGATGCTCATCGCTCTCGGCGGTTACGCGGCGAAGGTCATCCTCCTGTTCCTCGCGCTCACTCTGCTCAAGGGCGTCACCGTGCTGCACCCGCTTTCGCTCGGGATCACGATGATCGTCGCCATTCTCGTGGCGGCCGCCGTGGAGTTCGCGACATTCCGCAAAGCGCGTATCCCGACCATCATTCCCGCCTCGAATTGACGGGTTCGGGACAAGGGTCCCAGCCGGATCCGGGACCTAGGTCCTGGACCGTTCGGCTGGTAAGGAGTACGCCTGTACGGCAGTGATTGACCTGCTGGTATGGTCCGCGTCATGGGTGGCGGCCTCGGCCGCGCACTCCCGACGACGAACCGCGATCAGCAGTGTGGCGACCGGATGGTTCCGCCTCTCTCAACGGCTGGTCCGAAGTAGACCGCAGGGCAGTGTTCACGCGAGACCTCCCTCGTGCGCGGACCGGCTTACTGGCTCCCGCACGGTGGGTACCGCCGCCTCCGGCGTCCCGATGCGTATCGGGTACGTTAAGTCCAGATCGTGACGATTCCCCCGGCGGAGTGAACGCCGGCCGGGAGAACCGGGAGGAGCCCAGTGGCCGCGCTGGTACTGACCGAGGGTGCGACCTTCGCGCCCCCTGGCGCCGAAAGCTTTGAGCTGCCGCCGTTGTTCGGCTTCGTCACGAAGCCGATGCTTCTGGTGGTCATCTCGGTGATCATCATCGCGGGGTACTTCCTGCTGGCGACGCGCAAGCTGAAGACCGTCCCGACCAAGGGCCAGTTCGTGGCCGAGGGCATCTACGACTTCGCGCGCAACAACATCGCCCGCGAGCAGATCGGCTCGAAAGACTTCCAGCGCTTCGTGCCGGTGATCTTCGCGTTGTTCACCTTCATCCTGCTGAACAACCTCTACGGGGTCATCCCGTTCCTGCAGTTCCCCACCATGGCGCGGTTCGGGTTCCCGATCGCGTTGTCGGTGCTCGTGGTCTACCCGATGTACCACTACGTCGGGATCAAGAAGCACGGGCTCGGCGGGTACTTCAAGAAGGAACTCGCTCCGGCCGGCGTCCCCGGCGCGGTGCTTCCGCTGTACGCGCTGATCGAGTTCGCGGAGAAGTTCTTCCTGAACCCGCTCACGCTCGCCATCCGTGTTTTCGCCGCCATGTTCGCGGGACACCTGATCCTGGCGGTCTTCACCCTCGGCGGCAGCTTCCTGCTGACCGAGACCTCGAGCATCGCGCTGAAGCCGGTGTCGCTGGTGGCGTGGATCTTCGCCATCGGCCTGACGTTCCTGGAAGCCTTCATCCAGTGCCTCCAGGCGTACATCTTCGCCCTGCTGTCCGCGGGGTACATCGGCGCCGCGCTGGCGTCGGAGCACTGAGAACACCTAAAGACCCCGATCCGCGTGAGTGCGCGGACCGAAGTGAAGGGAAACGCACGTGAGCAACATCGTTCTGGCCCAGCAGGCCGCCGAAGCCGTCAGCATCAACAAGGGCCTCGCCGCGATCGGCTACGGCCTGGGCGCGATCGGCCCCGGCATCGGTGTGGGCCTGATCTTCGCCGCGGTGATCAACGGCACCGCGCGCCAGCCGGAGGCCCAGAGCAAGCTCCAGGGCATCGGTTACGCCACCTTCGTGCTCACCGAGGTGCTGGCCCTGATCGGTATCGTCATCTACTTCATCGCCTCCGCCTGAGTCGTCCGCTCTCGCGTAAGGAGACGTTGTGCTGAAGACCGAAGCGGTACTCGCATCAGAGAACCCGATCGTTCCGGCGTGGCCGGAAGTGATCCTCGGCATCGTCGCCTTCCTGATCCTGCTGTTCATCCTCAAGAAGTACGTCGTTCCTCGTTTCGAGAAGGCGTACGAGGAGCGGGCGCAGAAGATCGAAGGCGGCATCGAGAGGGCCGAGAAGGCTCAGGCAGAGGCCGAGAAGGCGCTGTCGGAGTACAAGGCGCAGCTGGCGGACGCTCGTTCCGAAGCCGCGAAGATCCGCGACGACGCCCGGCTCGAAGCCGAGCAGATCAAGGCGGAGCTGCGGGAGCAGGCCGAGGCCGAATCCCAGCGGATCGTGGCGCAGGGCCACGCCCAGCTGCAGGCGCAGAAGGCGCAGATCGTCGCCGAGCTGCGGGCCGAAATGGGCCGCAACGCGGTCGAGCTGGCCGGCCGCATCGTCGGCGAGTCGCTCGAGGACGAGGCGCGCCGTCGCGGCACCGTCGACCGGTTCCTCGCGGAGCTGGACACCGCCGGGGCCACTAACGGAGCGGGGAAGTAACCAGAGATGACGCTGCATGCTGCGAGCCGTGAAGCGCTCGACCTCGCCGAGCGCTCGCTCGGCGAGGTGCTGGCCGGAGCGGGCGCCGATCCCGCGAAGGTCGGGGACGAGCTGCTCTCGGTCGTCGACCTCCTTGACCGCGAAATCGGCCTGCGCCGAGCGGTCGGCGATTCTTCGGTCGCTCCGGAGAGCCGCCAGGGCCTGGTCCGCCGCCTGTTCGACGGAAAGCTGAGCGAGCAGGCCCTGAAGGTGCTCGACACCGTGGCGGGCAGCCGCTGGTCCAGTCCCCGCGAGCTGGTGGACGGGCTCGAGTCGGTCGGCCGTTCGGCGCTGCTCACCGCCGCCGAAAAGGCCGGGAACATCGAAACCGTCGAGTCTCAGCTGTTCCAGGTCGCGCGGATCGTCGCGGGCGCCCCGGAACTCGAGGCGGCGCTGTCCGACCTGAGCGCTCCCGCCGACGCGAAGCGGACCCTGGTCCGCGGGCTGTTCGCGGACAAGGTCGACGCGGTCGTCGAGACCCTGGTCGAGCAGGCCGTGCGGCGCGCCAAGGGGCGCGGCGTCGGCAACGCGCTCGACAAGCTGGTCGCGCTGGCCGCCGAGCGGCGCGAGCGCTCGGTCGCGTACGTGACCTCGGCGAACGCGCTCACCGACGAGCAGCGGACCCTTCTCGGGACCAAGCTCGACGGCATCTACGGGCGGCCGATCGCGCTGCACGTCGAGATCGACCCGGCACTCGGCGGCGGACTCGTCGTCCGCGTCGGGGACGAGGTCATCGACGGCAGCACCTCCGGGCAGCTGGCGGCGGTGCGCCGCACGCTGAGCCGGGCCTGAGCGGCACAACAGACTTTGCACACTGGACAGAACAGAAGCGAGAGCGGGAACGAAATGGCGGAGCTGACGATCTCCTCGGACGAGATCGCCCACGCGATCGAGAATTACGTCTCGAGTTACGCCCCTTCGGTGGAGCGGGAAGAGGTCGGCGTCGTCGCCGACGCCGGCGACGGCATCGCCCACGTCGAGGGGCTGCCCTCGGCCATGGCCAACGAGCTGCTCGAGTTCCCGGGCGGCGTGCTGGGCGTGGCGCTGAACCTGGACGCGCGCGAGATCGGCGCCGCGATCCTCGGCGACTTCGAGAGCGTCGAAGAAGGCCAGCAGGTCAAGCGGACCGGCCAGGTCCTCTCGGTGCCGGTCGGCGACGGCTACCTCGGCCGCGTGGTCAACCCTCTCGGCCAGGCCATCGACGGCCTCGGCGAGATCGAGACCTCCGGCCGCCGCGCCCTGGAGCTCAAGGCCGCCTCGGTGGTCGAGCGCCAGCCGGTGACCGAGCCGCTGCAGACGGGCATCACCGCGATCGACTCGATGACCCCGATCGGCCGCGGCCAGCGCCAGCTGATCATCGGCGACCGCAAGACCGGCAAGACCGCGGTCGCGGTGGACACGATCATCAACCAGAAGGCCAACTGGGAGACCGGCGACCCGAAGAAGCAGGTTCGCTGCATCTACGTCGCGGTCGGCCAGAAGGGCTCCACGATCGCCTCGGTGAAGACGGCGCTCGAGGACGCGGGCGCGATGGAGTACACCACCATCGTCGCGGCCCCGGCCTCGGACTCGGCGGGCTTCAAGTGGATCGCCCCCTACACCGGCTCGGCCATCGGCCAGCACTGGATGTACGAGGGCAAGCACGTCCTCATCGTGTTCGACGACCTGACCAAGCAGGCGGACGCCTACCGCGCGATCTCGCTGCTGCTGCGCCGCCCGCCGGGCCGCGAGGCGTTCCCCGGCGACGTCTTCTACTTGCACTCCCGTCTCCTCGAGCGCTGCGCGAAGCTCTCGGACGAGCTGGGCGCCGGCTCGCTGACCGGCCTGCCGATCATCGAGACCAAGGCGAACGACGTGTCGGCCTACATCCCGACGAACGTCATCTCGATCACCGACGGCCAGTGCTTCTTCCAGTCGGACCTCTTCAACTCGGGCCAGCGCCCGGCCATCGACGTGGGCATCTCGGTGTCCCGAGTCGGCGGTGCCGCGCAGGTCAAGGCGATGAAGAACGTTTCGGGTTCGCTCCGCATCGACCTGTCGCAGTACCGCGAGCTGGAGGCGTTCGCCGCCTTCGCCTCGGACCTCGACGACGCGTCGAAGGCGCAGCTCGAGCGCGGCGCCCGGCTGTACGAGGTGCTCAAGCAGCCGCAGTACTCCCCGGTCCCGATCGAGGAGCAGGTCGCCACGGTGTTCCTGGGCACGGGCGGCTACTACGACTCGGTCCCGACCGAGGACGTGCGCCGGTTCAACCAGGAGCTGCTCGAGTCGACGCGGCGCAAGCACCCCGAGGTGCTGGGCGCGATCCGCGACACCGGCAAGTTCGAGGACGACACCCGCGACGCGCTGATCGCGGCGGTGAACGAGTTCAAGAAGGAGTTCACCACCTCCGAGGGCAAGCCGCTCGAGTCGAACGCCGACGCGATGGACGCCGAGAAGGTCGGGCAGGAGACCGTCAAGGTCAACAAGCCCGCTCCGAAGAAGTGAGCTGGTAGCCGATGGCCGCACAACTCCGGGAGCTTCGCTCTCGCATCAAGGCGACGAAGTCGATCAGCAAGATCACCAAGGCGATGGAGCTCACCGCCACCGCCCGGATCAGCAAGGCGCGGGCGAAGGTCACCGCTTCCCGGCCGTACGCGGAGGAAATCACCAAGGTCCTCTCCGCGCTGGCCGGCGCGGCGGCCAATCTCGACCACCCGATGCTGGTCGAGCGCGCGAACCCGAAGCGGGTCGCGGTGCTCGTCGTGACCAGCGACAAGGGGCAGTGCGGCGGTTACAACTCCAACGTGCTCCGGGCGACCGAGGAACTCCTCGCGCTGCTGCGGTCGGAGGGCAAGGAGCCCGAGGTCTACGTGACCGGCAACAAGGGGCTCGGCTACTACCGCTTCCGCGGCCGCGAGGTCGTCAGCAGCTGGACCGGGTTCTCCGACCGGCCGTCCTACACCGACGCGGTCGAGGCGGGCGAGACGCTGGTGAACCGGTTCCTCGCCGGCACGTCCGCGGGCGAGGGCGACGGTTCCGACGGGGTGGACGAGGTCCACGTCGTCTACACCGAGTTCGTGTCGATGCTGACGCAGCGGCCGGTGGCCAAGCGCGTCGCGCCGCTCGAGGTCGAGTACTCCGAGGGCGAGGACGAGAAGCCCGCCGGCCTGCTGCCGAGCTACGAGTTCGAGCCGAGCGCCGACAAGCTGCTCTCCGCGTTGCTGCCGAAGTACATCAACACCCGGCTCTACGCCGCGCTGCTGGAGTCGGCGGCGTCCGAGCTGGCGGCGCGCCGCACGGCGATGAAGGCCGCTTCGGACAACGCGAACGAACTGGTGAACACGCTGACGCGGGAGGCGAACCAGGCCCGGCAGGCGCAGATCACCCAGGAGATCTCCGAAATCGTCGGTGGCGCGAACGCGCTCACCGCAGCAGGAAGTGATGACTGATGACCAGTACTGAAGCCCCGCGCGCCAAGGGGCGCATCGTCTCGGTGACCGGGTCGGTCGTCGACGTCGAGTTCCCGCGCGGTTCCATCCCAGACCAGTTCAACGCGCTCAAGGTCGAGATCGAGTTCGAGCAGCTGCGCAAGACGGTGACCCTCGAGGTCGCGAGCCACCTCGGCGACAACCTGGTGCGCACGATTTCGCTGCAGCCGCAGGACGGTCTCGTCCGCGGCGCGGAGGTCACCGACACCGGCGGCCCGATCACCGTGCCGGTGGGCGACAAGGTCAAGGGCCACGTCTACAACGCGCTCGGCGAGTGCCTCGACGTGCCGGGCTACGGCGACGACCTCGAGCGCTGGGGCATCCACCGCAACCCGCCCGCCTTCGACCAGCTCGAGGGCAAGACGGAGATGCTGGAGACCGGCCTGAAGGTCGTCGACCTGCTGACCCCGTACGTGCAGGGCGGCAAGATCGGTCTGTTCGGCGGCGCGGGCGTGGGCAAGACGGTGCTGATCAAGGAAATGATCACCCGTGTCGCCCGGAACTTCGGCGGTACCTCGGTGTTCGCCGGCGTCGGCGAGCGCACCCGTGAGGGCAACGACCTCTTCCTGGAGATGTCCGAGGACGGCGTCATCAACGACACCGCCCTCGTGTTCGGCCAGATGGACGAGCCGCCGGGCACGCGTATGCGCGTCGCGCTGTCCGCGCTGACCATGGCGGAGTACTTCCGCGACGTCCAGAACCAGGACGTGCTGCTGTTCATCGACAACATCTTCCGGTTCACCCAGGCCGGTTCCGAGGTGTCGACCCTGCTGGGCCGCATGCCTTCGGCCGTGGGCTACCAGCCGACGCTGGCGGACGAGATGGGCCAGCTGCAGGAGCGGATCACCTCGACCCGGGGTCGTTCGATCACCTCGATGCAGGCGATCTACGTGCCCGCGGACGACTACACCGACCCGGCCCCGGCGACGACGTTCGCCCACCTGGACGCCACCACGGAGCTTTCCCGCGGCGTGTTCCAGAAGGGCATCTTCCCGGCGGTGGACCCGCTGGCGTCGACGTCGACCATCCTCGACCCGGCGATCGTCGGCGAGGACCACTACCGCGTCGCCTCCGAGGTCATCCGGATCCTGCAGAAGTACAAGGAGCTGCAGGACATCATCGCGATCTTCGGCATGGACGAGCTTCCCGAAGAGGACAAGCTCACCGTGCAGCGGGCGCGCCGGATCGAGCGGTTCCTGTCCCAGAACATGCTGGTGGCCGAGGCCTTCACGCAGATCCCGGGCTCCACGGTGCCGCTGGCCGAGACCATCGAGTCGTTCGACCGCATCACCAAGGGCGACTTCGACCACTACCCGGAGCAGGCGTTCCTGGGTATCGGCGGGCTCGAGGACCTCGAGAAGAAGTACCACGAGATCACCGGCAAGTGAGTGCGTGAGACCGGCGGGGGCACTGTCCATTGTGGACATCGGCCCCCGCCGTTCTCGTAACCGAAGCAAGACCTATTACACTCGGTGGTGACACCCCGAGCGAAGGAGTGCTACGTGGCTGAGATGTCCGTGGAGCTGGTTGCCGTCGAGCGCCGGCTCTGGTCGGGTACCGCCACCTTCGTGGTGGCGCAGACCACCGAGGGCGAGATCGGCATCATGCCCGGACACGAGCCGGTGCTGGGCCAGCTCGTCGAGGGTGGCGTGGTGAAGGTGAACACGACGGACGGCGACGTGCTGACCGCCGCGGTGCACGGCGGATTCCTGTCCGTCACCGCGACCGGCGTGAGCGTGCTCGCGGAGAGTGCCGAACTGTCCGACGAAATCGACGTGGCCGCCGCGAAGGCAGCCCTCAGCGCCGGCGACGAGGCCGAGCGGACAAGGGCCACGGCCCAGCTCCGCGCGGCTGGACAGTCGGTCTGAGCGGACTAGACGGGCAGGAGCCGGGCCGTGCAGATCGCTGTGGTGGTGCTAGTGCTCCTGATCGTGCTCGTCGTCGTGGTCGGCTGGTACGGCCAGCGGTGGATCCGGATGCGCCGCGGCGGCGGCGTGAGCGTGGCGCTGCGGTGGCGTCCGGACAGCCCGCGGTCGAGCTGGCATCTCGGCCTCGGCCGGTACGAGGGCGAGAAGTTCGTCTGGTATCGCGTGTGGAGCCTGCGCACCGGCCCGGATCGCGTGTTCCAGCGCGAAAGCATGCAGATCGCCGACCGGCGGGATCCGTCCGGTTCCGAGGCGTACGCGGTGCCTGAGGGCTCGACGGTGCTGCGATGCGAGTCCTCGGACCAGGAAGCGATCGAGATCGCGATGGGACCGGGTGCGCTGACCGGGTTCCTGTCGTGGCTCGAATCGGCTCCGCCGGGGCGAAGGCTGCCGCGAGCGTCGTGAGTTTTCAGCCGGGCCCGCCACCGTGGATGCGGTGGCGGGCCCGGTTTTTGCTTCTCGTGCGGCAGGTCGGCCGGGGCTACGCTGGACGCATGGACGCCCGAGAACGGGAAGATCGCGCCCGCCGCTGGCAGACCCTGCCGGAACCGGTGCGGCTCAAGCACCTCACCGCCGCCCAGGCTGTCGAGCCGGGCCGGGATTCGACGTGGGACGTGGATTACGAGCGGTACTGGGCCGCGCACGAGGCCGGCTGGGCCCGGTAGTCAGAGCCGTCGGGTGACGGAGCGGACGATGTCCGTGAACCGTGCGGGTTGCTCGCCGGGCACGTTGTGCCCGCTGTCCACCCGGACGACCTGGACGTCGTTGACCAGCGAGGCGATCCGCCGCGCGTCCTCGGCGTCGATCGCCCCCTGAAGAACGCCGTCCTCGCCGTACTTCCAGTTCGCGTGGACGAGAATCGCGGGAACCTCGATCTTGCGCAGCGTCGCCTCGTGGTCGAAGCCCTCGTCTCACGCGCTGGTGTAGAACGCGTCGCCGAAACGCGGGTCGTAGAGCTCGATCGCGCGCTGCATGTCGTTCCAGCTCGGCGGCATGAAGAACAGCGTGATCGGCCGGTCCGGATGCTTGGACCGCTGCTTGAGCCCGGAGCGGATGATGCGTTCCGCGCCGTCGCCGAAGAAGTCCCACAGTTTCTGGTGCGCGAAGAGATAAGCGCCCCAGTCGGATTCGCCGGACTCCAGATACGTGTGGCAGGCCGTGGCGAGGTCGACCCAGTTCCAGGTCTTCTCCGCCCGCGGCAGCAGAGTGGTGAACAGCGGCGGGTCCTCCAGCACGACCGCCCTCACCAGATCCGGCCGGTTGCCGGCGAGCCAGGCCGCCAGCTGGCCGCCCGACGAATGCCCGGACACGACGACCCGCGCGCCGATGACCTCCTCGACGAACCGGGCCAGGTCGGCGCCGACCGCTGCCGCCGTGTACTTCTCCGGCGTCCGCGCGGACTGGCCGTGCCCGTGGACGTCGACCGCGTAGACCGTGAAGTCCCGCGCCAGGTCCGGCAGCACGCGCGCGTAGCTCTGCCAGTCGACGGCCTGGCCGTGGATCAGCAGCAGCGGCGGCTTGGCACCCGCCGGGCCTTGGGCGTAGTGCAGCTTCGAGCCGTTGACCACCACGTCGTGTTCGGTGAACCCGGCCCGCCGGGTACGGGCCAGTGCCCAGCTGTACGTCTTGAGGTTGCGAGCCGCCCAGCCGCCGGCGGCGAGGACTGCCGCGGCGGGAACGGAGGCGATCAGCCGCCCGGCTGCCACAGTACGTCGCCTTCCGGATTGGCCAGCCGGGCGAGGATGAACAGCAGGTCCGAAAGCCGGTTGAGGTACTTGGCCGCGATCGGGTTCGAGGTGTCCGGCTCGGCCTCCATCAGCGCCCACGCGGACCGTTCCGCGCGGCGGGAGACCGTGCGCGCCTGGTGCAGGAACGCCGCGCCAGGGGTGCCGCCGGGAAGGATGAACGACGTGAGCTTCGGCAGCCGCTCGTTGAACTCGTCGCACCAGCCTTCGAGCCGTTCCAGGTACGCCTCGGTGATGCGCAGCGGCTCGTACGGCGGGTCTTCCTGGATCGGCAGGCACAGGTCCGCGCCGACGTCGAAGAGGTCGTTCTGGATCCGGCGCAGCACGGCGGCGATCTCGTCGGAGAGCCCGCCGAGCGCGATCGCCAGGCCGAGCACGGAATTGGCCTCGTCGGTGTCGGCGTAGGCGGACAGCCGGGCCGAAGTCTTGGGCACCCGGGAACCGTCGCCGAGCGCGGTCGTGCCGCTGTCGCCGACCTTCGTGTAGACCCGGTTGATACGAACCACCATACGTTCGACTCTACCGGCCCGGGTTCGGGCAAAACTGGGCGAGAGGGCATGATTGGCGGCCATGAGCGAGCACTTCGACGTGCATGGCGGAGCCCGGCTGGTCGGCGAGGTCGACGTGGTCGGCGCCAAGAACAGCGTGCTGAAACTGATGGCCGCGGCACTGCTGGCCGAAGGCACCACGACCATCACGAACTGCCCGCAGATCCTGGACGTCCCGCTGATGGGCGACGTCCTGCGCAGCGTTGGCTGCGAGGTGGAGATCGAGGGCGACACGGCGCGCATCACGACGCCCGCGGAGCTGTCGCATCGCGCCGATTCGGCGGCGATGGGCAAGCTGCGCGCCTCGGTGTGCGTGCTGGGCCCGCTGGTCGGCAGGCTGAAGCAGGCGGTCGTCGCGCTGCCCGGCGGCGACGCGATCGGCCAGCGTCCGCTGGACATGCACCAGAACGGCCTCCGCAAGCTCGGCGCGACGAGCACCATCGAGCACGGCTGCGTCGTCGCGAAGGCCGAAACGCTGGTGGGCACCCAGATCTGGCTGGACTTCCCGAGCGTCGGCGCGACCGAGAACATCCTGATGGCGGCTGTGCTGGCCGAGGGCACGACGGTGATCGACAACGCCGCCCGCGAGCCGGAAATCGCCGACATCTGCACGATGCTGACCGAGATGGGCGCGAAGATCGAGGGCGCGGGCACCTCGACCCTCACCGTCCACGGCGTCGAGGCGCTGCACCCGACCGAACACCGCGTGATCGGCGACCGCATCGTCGGCGCGACCTGGGCGTTCGCCGCCGCGATGACCCGCGGCGACCTGACCGTGCGCGGCGTGAACCCGCACCACCTCGACCTGGTCCTGGACAAGCTCCGCCTGGCCGGCGCGGAGGTGACCACCTACGACGACAAGGGTTTCCGGATCGTCCAGCCGGAACGCCCCAAAGCGGTCGACTGGGTGACGCTGCCGTACCCCGGTTTCGCCACCGACCTGCAGCCGTTCGCGGTCGCGCTGTCAGCGGTGTCCGAGGGCACGTCGATGATCACGGAAAACGTCTACGAGGCGCGGTTCCGGTTCATCGAGGAGATGATCCGGCTGTCCGGCGACGCCCGCACGGACGGCCACCACGCGGTGGTCCGGGGCGTGGAGAAGCTGTCGAGCGCGCCGGTGTGGGCGTCGGACATCCGCGCCGGGGCCGGGCTGGTGCTGGCCGGGCTGTGCGCGGACGGCGTGACTGAGGTGTGGGACGTGTTCCACATCGACCGCGGGTACCCGCATTTCGTGGAGAACTTGAACCGGCTGGGTGCGCGGATCGAGCGGGTGACGGGGGAGCCGGAGCGGGCGTAGACAAGGTCCGTGCCCTGGGTCTGCCAGTGAGGAACGGGGTTGGAGATGACTGCGCTGCCCGACTGGATGGTGCTTCCGCCCGGAGGCCTGACCGTGGCCGATTACGAGGCACTCGACGAAGAGATCTGCCGTACCGTCGAAATTGTCGACGGAGCAATAGTCGTGAACCCGGCCCCTCGCCGCATGCATCAGAGAATCATTCGGCGGCTGTCTGACGAACTCGAAACCGCCTGCGGCAGCGATCTCGCCGTCGAGTTCGATGTCGACCTCCGGCGTCGAGGTAATGTCGCCAGGATCGATCACTGTTGATCAGATCGACAAACCCGCTGAGTACGCGGCCGCCGGAATTCCGCAGTTCTGGCGGATCGAGAACACCACCGACGAGGTCGGCGGGCTCACGGTCTTCTGCTACCGGCTCGACGCCACCACCCGCTCGTACGTTCCGACCGGCGCGCACCAGGGCACTTTCCAGGTCGCCGCTCCGGTCGAGGTGTCCCTGGAACTGAAAACCCTCCGGTAAGCCGGTTACGCGCTTAACGCGCGCACCACCAAATCCGTCACCTGATCCAAATACCCTTCCTCGGCCGGAACCCCGCGCACGATCAACCGCCAGTAAACAATCCCCGCCCCCATGTCCAGGGCCAGTTCGAGATCCGTATCCGCCGGGATCTCCCCGCGCTCGATCGCCCTGGTGAACACCGCCCGGTTGATCGCCCGCCGCGGTCCGCCGATGGTCTCGCGGGCGAACTCGGCCATTTCCGGGTTTCGGCGGGCCTCCGCGATCAACCCGGGGAAGATCCGCGAAAACCGCGGATGCGTGATCCATTCGTAGAGCGCTTCCAGCGTCGCCCGGATATCGCCGCGCAGGCTGCCGGTGTCCGGGTCCGCCGCGCGGGCCAGGCTGAACTCCGCGATGACCGCGCCGATCATTTCGTCCTTCGACGGCCAGCGCCGGTATAGCGCGCTCTTCCCGACCCCCGCGCGTTTCGCGACCGCTTCCATCGACAGCCTGCCGAAGCCGACTTCGGCGAGTTCGTCGATCACGGCTTCGGTGATGGCGTGCGTGACCTCGGGCTGCAGAACGGCAGCCCCGGTCGGGGTCCGGCGGGTCGTCATGCCGGTGAGCATAGCGTGTGGACGAGACGGTCCCGTCCCGTGTACGTTGACGACGAGACGGTACCGTCTCGTCCGATCCTGAGGAGGGGCTCGATGACACTCATCGATCACGCGCTCGACCTGCTGGTCCAGCACGACATGGCCGGATTCCTGCAGTTGTTCGCCGAGGACGCCGTGACCGAGTTCCCGTTCGCCGCGCCCGGGCGGCCCGAGCGCGTGGAAGGCCGCGCGGCCCTGGCCGAGTACCTGAGCGACTATCCGAACCTGCTCGACCACCGCGAGGTCGTCGCGAAAACCGTGCACCAGACGACCGACCCGGAGGTCTCGATCGCGGAGTTCGAACTGGCCGGCATCGCGGTCGCCACCCAGAAGCCGTACCGCCTGCGCTACGTCGCGGTTTTGACTGTCCGCGACGGCCTGATCCGCCGCTACCGCGACTACTGGAGCCCGCTCGCCGTTACCGAGGTGCTCGGGGTGCCGGGTGTCTGACGTCCTCGTGCTCGGTTCGACCGGCACCACTGGCAGTCGCGTCGTGCGCGGGCTCGAAGCCGCCGGTGTACGACCGCGCGCGGCGACCCGGAATCCCGTTGAGGCAGGCCAGATCCGGTTCGACTGGGACGAGCCGGCGACGTACGGTCCGGCGCTGGACGGGGTCTCGGCGGTCTACCTGATCGCCCCGGTCGGGACTGAGCCGCAGCCGCTGGTCGAGGCGTTTCTCAAGCACGCGCCGGACGCACGCGTGGTCCTGCTCAGTTCGTCCGCCGTGGACGAGCACACCCCGGTGGTGGGCGGTCTGCCCGGCCTGGTCCGCCGTCAGCCGGGCTGGGCGGTGTTGCGGCCGTCGTGGTTCATGCAGAACTTCACCGCCGGGCACCTCGTCGGCGAAAGCGCCCGCGCGGGCCGGATCGTGACCGCGACCGGCGACGCCCGGGTGGCGTTCGTCGACGCGGGCGACATCGCCGCGGTCGCTGTCCGTGCGCTGCTCGATCCGGAACCGCACAACACCGACCACCTCATCACCGGTCCGCGCGCGCTCAGTTACGCCGAGGCGGCCGAGATCGTCGGGAAACGGCTCGGCCATCCGGTCGTGCACGCCTCGGTTTCGCTTTACGAGTACCAGCAATTCCTGGTCCGCGACGGCCTCCCCGAGTCGTACGCCGAAATGCTCGCCTTGCTGGACGAGGCGATCCGCGGCGGTGCCGAGGACCGCGTGACCGACACCGTCGAGCGGGTCACCGGGCGACCCGCCCGTGACTTCCGCACCTTCGCGAAAGAGGAGATCCGATGAAGCCGCTGCTGTTCGAAGACGACCCGCAGTTCTGGTTCGAAACCCTGATCGCGCTTGGCGAGATCGCATACGGGGGCGCGGATTTCGGCGAGATCGTCGCGACCGCGTCGAACATCAAATCCGGTGACTACGACAGCTGGCACGACGCGTGGCTCGCCACCGCCGAGCGGCTCTACGCCGAGGCCGCCACCATGCATCCGATCAGCGCGCGCGACGCGTACCTGCGCGCCTCGACGTACTATCGCCGCGCCGAGTTCTTCTTGCACGGCAACCCGGAAGACCCGCGAATCAACTACGCCTACGAGCGCAACGTCGAGTGCTTCCAGCGCGCGGTGGAGACGCTCGACCACGTCGAACGGATCGAAATCCCCTACGACGGCCACGTCTTGCGCGGCTACTTCTACCGCGCTCCCGGCGACGGTCCGAAGCCGCTTCTGGTGGTGCACAACGGTTTTGACGGCAGCGCCGAGGACCTGCACTTCATGGGCGCGACAGCGGGCCAGGAACGCGGCTACCACGTGCTGACCTTCGACGGCCCCGGCCAGCCCAGCGCCGTCCACCGCGACGGAATGCTGTTCCGCCCGGACTGGGAGCACGTCGTCGGCCAGGTGCTCGACTACGCCCTCGCGCTCCCCGGCGTGCTCCCGGAGAAGGTCGCCCTGATCGGCTGGAGCCTCGGCGGGATGCTCGCGCCGCGCGCCGCCGCGTTCGAACCGCGGCTGTCGGCCGTCGTCGCGGTGGACGGGCTCTTCGACGCCGGTGCGGCTTTCGTGCAGCAACTCCCGTGGGACCGCGACGAGATCGTCCGCCGCGCGAACGCACCGGAGGACCCTGAACTGGATGCCTTTCTAGCCGCTGCGAAGGAGCAGAGCCCGACCGTCCGCTGGGCATTGGGCCACGGCCGCTACGTGATGGGCGGCGCGTCCGATCGCGAGTTCCTGGCGAAGTATCTCGAATACCACCTCTTCGACGGCGTGGCCGAGCGCATCACGTGCCCGGCGCTGATCTGCGACGCGCCGGAGGACCTGTTCTTCACCGGCCAGCCGCAGCAGCTGTACGACCGGATCAGCGGCCCGAAGAAGCTGCTGAACTTCACCGCGGATGAGGGCGCGGACGCGCACTGCCACGTCGGCGCGATGCGGCTCGCGAGCGGCCGGATCTACGACTGGCTGGACGACGTGCTGTGAGGCCTCGTGAGTGTTAGTTCCGGTTCTGACCGGCGTGAACACTCACGAGGATTCCAGGGCCAGTGCCGCGCCGAACCCGACCAGCGCGGTGCCGGTCACCCCGTCCAGCGCGCGGCGGACCTTGCGGCGGCTGAGCCACGCGCGGACCCGGTGCACGAAGAACAGCAGGACCAGCAGCCAGATCGTGCCCAGCACGGCGACCGTGTACGCGAGCACCAGCGCGTCCCAGGTCGTCGTGCGCACCGGGTCGAGGAACTGCGGCAGCACCGACAGGTAGAGCACCAGCACCTTGGGGTTCGTGATGTTCGAGAGGAACCCTTCGCGCCACCGCCGGAAGCCGCTGGTGCGCCTGCGCTGGGTGTCGGCGACCGCGTCGTAGTTGCCGCGCCACGCACCGCGCAGCGCCTGGAAGCCGAGGTACAGCAGGTACGCCGCGCCGAGCCACTTGAGCGTGAGGAACACCGGCTGCGAACGGGCGATGACGACGCCGAGCCCGAGCGCCGCCGCGGTGCCCTGGACCGCGTTGCCGGCGAAGATGCCCGCCGTGGCCAGCAAGCCGCCGCGCGCCCCGCCGGACAGCGCGTTCTTCAGCATCACCATCGTGTCCGGCCCCGGCGCGAGCACGATGAGGACCACGATCACCAGATAACTGCCGTATCCGCTCCACGTCACGTCTGACCACGGTAGATTCCGGATCGGCCGACGTCTCGCGGATTTCCGTCACAGTGCTTTCGGCCAGCGGGCAACCCGGGTGAACCGGACGGCGTGTTCTCTTCGGGAGCGAGGAGGGCGTCATGTATCCACTGGCCGAGGGCGAACAGCTGCTCTGGTCCGGGCGGCCGCAGCGGTACCCCCGCCGGTACGCGAACTATCACGGTTACGTCGTAGCGATCGTGGCCTTCGCGGCGCTTGCCGCGATCGGCGTCGTCGGCACCGTGAAGTTCGGCGTGGAGATCGCTCTCTTCGCGCTGTGGCCGGGTTTCTTCGGCCTGGTGCTCGGGCTGGCCGTCGAACGGAACCGGCAGCGCAAGGTGCTGCTCGGGGTGCTGACCTACCTCGTCACGGATCGCAGGCTCGTCTTCGTCGCCGACCGTCCGAGCGGCGCCGAGTTCCGCTGGGTGTGGCTTCCCGACCTGGGCGAGCCGCGGGTTCGCGACCACGGGGACGGCACCGGCACCGTCGGCTTCGGGGCGTCCCTGCGCGACTGGCTGCGCGACCAGCAGTTCCGGGCGCAGTCGTCGCTCGCGACGATGGTGCCCGAACTGATCGCGATCGAGGATCCGGAGCACGTCGCCGAGCTGATCTCGCAGAACGCTCCGCGCTCGCCCTTGCCGCACCAATAATTCCGGCTGGCCGGGCAACCCGGGCGAACCGGACGGCGTGTTCTCTTCGGGAGCGAGGAGGGCGTCATGTATCCACTGGCCGAGGGCGAACAGCTGCTCTGGTCCGGGCGGCCGCAGCGGTATGTGCGGCGTTACCGCGATTACCACTACTACCTCACGGTGGGGATCCTGCTCCTCGTCGTCTCGGTGCTGATCGCGACCCTGAACCTGAGCTACTGGGTCATGGTCGGCTGGATCGCCGTGCTCAGCCTTGTTTTCAACGGCGGGATCGAGCGCAACCGCGAGCGTCGCGGCTTCATCGCCGTGACGACGTACCTGGTCACCGACCGCAGGTTGATCTTCGTGTCGGAATCGCCGCCCGGCGCCGAGTTCCGGTGGGTCCAGCTCGCCGACCTCCGCCCACCGCGAGTCCGCGACCACGGCGACGGTACCGGGACGATCGACTTCCATCCCACGGTCAGCGAGTGGCTGCGCGACCAGGGCTTCCGTTCGCGGCCCGCTTGGTACCCGATCCTGCCGGAGCTGATGGCCGTTCCGGACGCGGCGCACGTCGCCGACCTGATCTCCCGGAACGCTCCGCGCGCCCCGGTCGTTGGGTGAAGCATGCTGCTGACCTTGCTGGGTCTCTCGCTGCCGGTCGCCACCATCGCGCTGCTGATCGTCGGCGGGTGGGAGCTGCGGCGGAAGAAGAAACCGTCCCGGCTCAAGGCGCGGCTGTCTTCGACGTACCTCGACGAGGTCACCGCTTTCCTCTACGGCACCAAGCGCCATGAGCTCGACCACCGGGATTCGGCGGAGATGACCCTCGAGGAGGACGCGCAGGGAGCGCCTCCGCTGGGTACCGTCGACCTCGACCGCGGGGTAGTGGTCGTCCGGCCCGGCGCGTCACCCGGGCGTGGCCGAATCCACTCCGCCGATTAAGTTACCGGCGGGTACACTCGGGCGGTCGTCTCGGCGAAGAGAGGTGCACCGTGCCGTACCCCACCGACCACGAGCGCGACCGGCCCTGGGTGATGCGCACCTATGCGGGTCATTCGTCCGCCGCCGCGTCCAACGAGCTGTACCGGCGGAATCTCGCCAAGGGGCAGACCGGGCTGTCGGTCGCCTTCGATCTCCCGACGCAGACCGGTTACGACCCGGACCACGTGCTCGCGCGCGGCGAGGTCGGCAAGGTCGGTGTGCCGGTTTCGCACATCGGCGACATGCGGCAGCTGTTCGACGGCATCCCGCTCGCCGAGGCGAACACCTCGATGACGATCAACGCGCCCGCGATGTGGCTGCTCGCGCTGTACGTCTCGGTGGCCCGCGAACAGGCCGAGGCGCAGGGCCGCGACGTCGACGAGGTGCTGGCGAAGCTCACCGGCACCACGCAGAACGACATCATCAAGGAATACCTCTCCCGCGGCACCTACATCTTCCCGCCAGGGCCGAGCCTCCGGCTGATCACCGACATGATCGCGTGGACCGTGCACCACGTGCCGAAATGGAATCCGATCAACATCTGCAGCTACCACCTCCAGGAGGCGGGTGCGACGCCGACGCAGGAGGTCGCGTACGCGCTGTGCACCGCGATCGCCGTGCTGGACGCGGTGCGCGACTCCGGCCAGGTCGACCAGGCCGACATGGAGAAGGTCGTCGCGCGGATCTCGTTCTTCGTCAACGCGGGCGTCCGGTTCGTCGAAGAGATGTGCAAGATGCGCGCGTTCACGCAGCTGTGGGACGAGCTGACGCGCGAGCGCTACGGCGTCGAGAACCCGAAGGCGCGCCGGCTGCGGTACGGCGTGCAGGTGAACTCGCTCGGGCTGACCGAGGCGCAGCCGGAGAACAACGTCCAGCGGATCGTGCTGGAGATGCTGGCCGTGTCGCTGTCGCGGGGTTCGCGGGCGCGGGCGATTCAGCTGCCCGCGTGGAATGAGGCGCTGGGGCTGCCTCGGCCGTGGGACCAGCAGTGGGCGTTGCGCATGCAGCAGGTGCTCGCGTTCGAGACGGATTTGCTGGAGTACGAAGACATTTTCGACGGATCGCACGTGGTGCAGGCGAAGGTCGACGAGATCGTTTCCGGGGCGCGCGAGGAGATCGCGCGGGTACAGGATCTCGGCGGGGCGGTGGCCGCCGTCGAGAGCGGGTACATGAAGTCGCAGCTGGTTTCGTCGCTCGCGGAGTATCGGCGGGGAATGGAGAACGGCGAGCGGGTTCTCGTCGGGGTGAATAAATTCGAGACGACTGAGCCGTCGCCGTTGCAGGCTGAGGGCGCCAAGGCGATCGAGACTATTGATCCGGCGGTGGAGAAGGCCGCGGTCGCTGCGGTGGAGAAGTGGCGGGAAGAGCGGGATAACGCCGCTGTCGCCGCTTCTCTTGCCGCGTTGAAGGATGCGGCTGGCACTTCGGACAATCTGTTCGAGGCTACTTTGGAGTGTGCCCGGGCTGGGGTGACGACCGGGGAATGGTCGGGCGCTTTGCGGGAGGTGTTCGGGGAGTACCGGGCGCCTACCGGGGTTTCCGCTGCTTCGGCCGCCGGACAGGGGGATCCTGGGCTGGAGCGGGTTCGGGAGCTGGTTCGGCGCACCGAGTCCGAGATGGGGGAGCGGCTGCGGATCCTCGTCGGGAAGCCTGGGCTGGACGGGCATTCCAATGGCGCCGAGCAGGTGGCGGTGCGGGCTCGGGATGTCGGGTTCGAGGTTGTTTATCAGGGCATCCGGCTGACTCCGGACCAGATCGTCGCGGCCGCGGTGCAGGAAGGTGTGCACGTGGTCGGCCTGTCGGTGCTTTCCGGCTCGCATCTGGAGGTCGTGCCGTTGGTGGTCGACGGGCTGCGGGCGGCAGGGGCTGGAGATATTCCGGTTATTGTGGGCGGGATTATTCCGCCCGACGACGCCGCGCTGCTCACCGAACGCGGTATCGCGCGGGTGTTTACGCCCAAGGATTACGAATTGACCGACATTATGGCCGGGATTGTGGAATTGGTTCGGGAGCGGCACGGGCTGGGTGGTTAGCGGCTCGCCGCCTGGCGGCGACATTGCCGTGGGGGTTGCGTGGGGCACCCCGAAGCTTGATTGTGATGACGGTCTGAGGGTGCTTGTCAAGGCGGGAAAGATGCCTTGACAAGCACCCTCAGACCGCATTGTGGCTTCGTATCGGGGTGCGGGGGTGGTGTGGGTGCATCGATCGTTGAGTGCACTGGCTGCGGTTTCGCGAGTGGTGGGGTTTGCGCCCCAATGTGGCGTTGGGTGCGTCGCATGCACCGAACGCCACATTGGGGCGGCACCGGGCAGCGGGCGCGGGGCGGGTCGCGAGGGGATCAGGGTCGATCAGGGTTCCCCTCACGGCAAGCTGGCGAGGATTTCCTTGGTGCTTTTCACTGTGGCGAAGCCGCCGCCGTGGAGGTTTGCCGCGGTTGCTTTGGACAGTTCGTCCGCGGTCAGGGTGCTGCCGTCTGGGCCGGTCAGGTCGAAGGTGAAGGTGGCATCCAGAGCGAAAGTCACGTCGTAGCCCAGGTTTCCGCCCATGCGGGCGGTGGTTTCGCAGCAGAAGTTGGTTTGGATTCCGGCCAGTACGAAGCTGGTGATGTTTTTCCTGGTGAACCAAGCATCCAGGGCTACGTCGCCGAGGAAGGCCGAGTTCACTTTCTTGCCGAAGACCAGATCCGGGCGGGCGTCGGCCAGTTCCGGCTTGAAGTCGTTGCCTGGCTGGCCAGGGCGCAGGGGCGAATCTGGCTTGACGGAATCGTGGTGGACGAGGACTACGGGGTCTCGGCGGGTCTGCCAGGCATCCAGCAGCGCCTTGATATTCGCTTCCGCGCCGGGGTTGTTGCGCGGGCCCCAGAAGAGGGCGTCGTCGAAGCCTTGCTGGACGTCGATCAGCAGCAGTGCGGTGGTCATGACCCGATTCTGGCCGGGAAATCGTGCCGAGAGGAGTGGCAGAAGAGGCGCGATGCGGTACTTTTCTGCCATGCGCACGATTGGGGTGCTGCTCCTGCCCGGCAGCCGGATGTTCGATCTCGCGGTGATCGCGGAGGTGTGGGCTCAGGATCGCACCGACAGCGGCATCGGGCCGTTCGCCGTGCGCGTCTGCGCGTCTGGGCGAGGGCGTACGCAGGTGTCGCCGTTCGGTGAAGTCGTTGCGACGCATGGCCTTTCCGGGTTGGAAGGCTGCGATCTGGTCCTCGCGCCCGGTCGTGACAACCCGCTCGCTGAAGTCCCGGCTGCGGCGACGGCCGCGCTTCGGCGTGCTCACCGCTCGGGTGCGGTGGTCGCTGGACTCTGTTCCGGAGCCTTCACCCTCGCCGCTGCTGGGCTGCTCGACGGCCGTCCTGCCACCACGCACTGGCGTGACCTGGACGCGCTCGCGGCGGCCGCGCCGGCCGCCGATCTTCGTCGCGACGTGCTCTACACCGAGCAGGCCGGGGTGCTCACGTCAGCGGGTGTCGTTGGGGGCCTTGATCTTTGCCTGCATCTGGTGCGCCGTGATCATGGCGCGGACGTGGCGGCGCGGCTTGCTCGGCGTCTGGTGATGCCGCCGGTCCGGGAAGGCGGGCAGCGGCAGTACGCGGAGGCTCCGTTGCCTGCCAACGCTTCCCGGCCGGGGATCGCGTCCACAATGGACTGGGCGCTGACTCGGCTCGCGGACGAGATCGGGGTGCCGGATCTGGTCGAGCACGCGGGGATGAGCCCTCGGACTTTTCATCGCGAGTTCGCTGCCGCGACGGGGAGCACGCCTGGGCGGTGGCTGCTCGTGCAGCGGGTGCAGCACGCGCAGCGGCTGCTGGAGACCACGGATCTGCCGGTCGCCCGGGTGGCCGAGCGGGCGGGGCTCGGCAGCGCCGCGAACCTGCGGCGCCGGCTGCGGGCGGAGGTCGGGGTCGGGCCGGATTCGTATCGGCGCACTTTCCGCATCCCCGCTGCCGGGGTTACGGTCGGGGCATGGGCGAGTACGAGCACATCCTCGTGAAGCGGGACGGGGACACGGTCACCATCACGATGAACCGCGCGGCGCGGCGCAATTCGCTGTCCGCCGAACATCTCGGCGAACTGCTCGCCGCGTTCCGGGAGGCGGGCGAGTCCGACGCGACCGGCATCGTGCTGGCCGCCGCGGGGCCGGTGTTCTCCGCCGGACACGACTTCGGCGACGTCGCCTCCCGTGACCTCATGGGGGTGCGTGAGCTGCTCACCCTGTGCACGACGCTGATGCGGACGATGGAATCTGTCCCGCAGGTGGTGATCGCCCGGGTGCACGGCCTGGCGACGGCCGCGGGATGCCAGCTGGTGGCGTCGTGCGATCTGGCGGTCGCGGCGGAGTCCTCGGGATTCGCGCTGCCCGGCGGCAAGGGCGGCTGGTTCTGTCACACGCCCGCGGTGCCGGTGGCGCGCGCGATCGGCCGGAAACGCCTGATGGAACTGGCTTTGACCGGCGACGTGATCGACGCGGCGACGGCGCTGGACTGGGGCCTGGTCAACCGCGTAGTCCCGGACGATTCCCTGGACGAGGCGGTCGCCGACCTGCTCGGCCGCGCGACCCGCGGCAGCCGGGCCAGCAAGGCGATGGGGAAGCAGACCCTGTACGCGCAGCTGGACCGCCCGGAAGCGGACGCGTACGCGATCGCCGTCGAGGTGATGGCCTCGGCTTCGCAGCTGCCGGGAGCGCGTGAGGGGATGGCGGCGTTCTTGGAGAAGCGCAAGCCTGACTGGACGGATTGATCCTGCCGACAGACCCGGGCGCACGATGCGAAGGTCCGTGAAGGGCCCCCTTGAAGGAATCTAATTCCCTCAAGGGGCCCTTCACGGACCTTCGGCGGGGCAACCGCAGCGGAGGTCAGCGACGTTCGTGCAGCAGCAGCAACGTGTACGCCGCCACCGTCTGCGCGTCCGATATCTCGCCGGTGGAGATCATCTTCTCCACCTCCGTCCGGCTGAACCACGCCGTCCGCATGTCCTGTTCTTCCAGTTCCCGCTCCGGCACGCCTTCGGTGAGGCCGGTCGCGAGGTACACGTGCCCGCGCTGGCTGGCCAGCCCGGGCGCGACGTCCAGCATCCCCAGTTCCGTGAACGCCGACGCCCGCAATCCGGTCTCCTCCCGCAGTTCCCGCCGGGCCAGTTCGGCGGGCGGGGTCTCGGCGAGGTCGGGCGCGGTGCCCTGCGGGAATTCCCAGCGGCGCATCCCGAGCGGGTACCGGAACTGCTCGACCAGGTGCAGCCGGTCGCCGTCGAGGGGGATGACCAGCGCGTAGGTCGGTTTGTCGACGACGCCGTAGATGCCGTCGCTGCCGTCGGCGCGGCGGATGGCGTCCTCCCGCACCGTCATCCAGTTGTTCCGATACACCTCGCGGGTCGCGACACGCTGAATGGGGTCCACCTCGCCAGTATCGCCGAGCCTGTCCTACCCTCGGCGGGTGCGTCTCGTGCTCCCCTCCCAGCAAGCCAGCCCGCTCCGTGCGGGGCGGGTCCGATGAGGCTCGTCGTCGCCCGGTGCCAGGTCGACTACGTCGGCAGGTTGACCGCGCATCTCCCGATGGCCAACCGCGTCCTGATGGTGAAGGCCGACGGCTCGGTGCTCGTGCACTCCGACGGCGGCTCCTACAAGCCGCTGAACTGGATGTCGCCGCCGTGCTGGCTGATCGAGGACCCGGACGTCTGGACGGTCCAGAACAAGGCGGGCGAGAAACTCGTCATCACGATCGACGAGGTCATGCACGACCTGAAGCACGACCTCGGCGTCGACCCCGGCCTGCAGAAGGACGGCGTCGAAGCGCATTTGCAGGAACTGCTCGCCGAGCACATCAAAACCCTCGGCGACGGCTACACGCTGGTGCGCCGTGAATACCCGACCGCGATCGGCCCGGTCGACATCATGGCCCGCGACGCCGACGGCGGTTCGGTCGCGGTGGAGATCAAACGCCGCGGCGAGATCGACGGGGTCGAGCAGCTGACCCGGTACCTCGAACTCCTCAACCGCGACCCGCTGCTCGCCCCGGTGCAGGGCGTGTTCGCGGCGCAGGTGATCAAACCGCAGGCGCGCGTCCTCGCCGAGGACCGCGGGATCCGCTGCGTTGTCTTGGATTACGACGCGTTGCGCGGCACGGATTCGGACGAGTTCCGCCTGTTCTGAGTTTCTCCGGGGCTACGACGCGAGCGGCTGCTGATACCGCACAGCCTGCGTCGCGACCCTTGCTCCGAGGTGGCGCGCCGTGGCGAGGTCCGCGGCGTGGACGGCGTCCGGCCCCTGGTCGTTCCAGGTTTGCGCGCCCGCGCCGAGGTAGAACCCGAGCCGGTTGTCGTCGTGTTCGCTGCTGGTGGTGGTGTTCCAGCCGGGCATCAGGCCGAGGCTGACCCAGTGCATGCCGTGCTGCGCGGCGAGCAGGGCCAGGTACTGCAGGGTGTGCAGTTTGTCGCCGCTCATCGAGCCGGAGTTGGTGAACCCGGACGCGAGTTTGTCCAGCCAGCGCTGGGACATCCAGCGCTTCGAGGTCGCTTCGGCGAACACATGGAACGCCCCGGACGCCGAGCCCATGTAGGTCGGCGTGCCGAAGACGATCGCGTCGCTGGCGTCGAGGGTTTCCCATTTCGCGTCGGTCATTTCGGCGACGTCGACCAGGTCGGCGCGGGTGCCGGGCACCGACTCGGCACCGGCGGCGACGGCTTTCGCGATCTCGAGGGTGTGCCCGTAGCCGGAGAAGTAGGCGATGGCGACGTGAACAGAGGACATGAGTGGATCCTTTCGTTGTTGACGGTGATAACGCTATGACCGTGACGCTGTCAGTGTCAACGTCAACAGGATTCTGTTATCGTCGGCACATGGCATCGGACGACCAGCGCGAGCGCATCCTGAGCGAAGCGGTGAAATTGCTGGCCACGGCCGGGCCGTCGGGACTGTCCACCCGAGCGGTCGCGGCGGCGGCCGGAGTGCAAACACCGACGCTGTACCGCCTTTTCGCGGATAAGGACGGTCTGCTCGACGCCGTGGCCACCTTCGGTTTCGAGAGCTACCTCGCGGAGAAACGCGCCTTCGAACCCAGCGCGGACCCGGTCGACGACCTGCGCCGCGGCTGGGACGTGCACGTCGCGTTCGGGCTCGCCAACCCCGCTCTCTACCTGTTGATGTACGGAAACGTCCGGCCGGGCAGACAACCGGAGGCAGCCGCGGAAAACCGGGCCATCCTGCGCGGCATGCTCGAACGCGCCAACGCGCAAGGCCGGCTCCGCGTGTCGGTCGAGGAAGCCGCGGTGGCCATCGAGGCGTCCACGACCGGCGCGGTTCTGCTCCTGCTGGCCCAGCCGGAAGAAACGCGGGACATCGAGGTGATCCGGCCGTTGGGCGACCTGGTCCTCGACGCGCTGATCGACCAACCGACCCCCGAAAGTTCCCCGATCGCCGATCGCGCGCAGGCTCTGCTCGGGATCATCACCCCCACCGAGGACGCCGACCCGGTCACCGAAGCGGGCTTCAGCGTGTCCGAAGCCGGTCTGCTGCGCGAATGGCTCGCTCGCCTCAAGGAAGCCAGTGCGTCAGACCGTTGACCCGGCTCGTCGCTGAGCAGCCTTCGCCGCGAACCACGCCTTCGTTTCCGCGTGGAACAACGTCGTCACCACCATCGCGGCCAGCACCAGTCCCACCGCCGCGGCCACGCCGCCGCCCGCCAGATTGAGCAGCCCGGCGAGCGCGGATACCACCTCGAATGCCAGCAGCACCCACCGGCTCCAGCCGTAACCGAACAGGACGACGATCCCGGCCGCCACCAGCCCGGCGGCGAAGGCGTACGACAGGTACTCCAGCGAGTACAGAATCGAAAACGGCTCCTCGCCGCCGCGGCGCTGCTTCTCGATCTGCCGCCGGGCGAACACGCCGAACACGCCGTTCAGCAGCGCTTGCAGGATCACGAAGCCCAAGGCGGCACGGAGCCGTCCGGGCATGGGCAGCGCGGGGCCGGTCAGCACGGCGGAAGGTCCTTTCCGGGGTCGCCGAAGGTGCCGGGATCTTATGAGCCCGGCGGCGAGCGGCACCCCGGAACGGGTGAATCTGTCCCGTTGGTGAGGGGTTGGCGGGCGAAGCGACAGGACTCAACACCGGTGCTTCCGGGCACGCGGAATGCACAGGTCAGCGGCAGGTTGGTGAAAAACCGCGGTGTCGGGGTGCCTCTTCGGAATCCATGCAGTACTGTGCCGGTCTGACAGGAACGATGGTGTTTTCTGTGTGAGAATGTTTGATTCGGAGGTGGCAGGGTGCCGTTCCTCGCCGACGCGAACTTGCGGCTCGACGCGAGTCCGATCGACTACATCGAGTTGGCGTTCTATTTCGTCCTGGTGCTCGGTATCGGCGCTCTCGCCCGAAGGCAGGTGTCGAGCAGTCTCGACTTCCTGCTGTCGGGCCGGTCGCTGCCGGCGTGGGTCACCGGTCTGGCGTTCATTTCCGCGAACCTCGGCGCGGTCGAGGTCATGGGCATGTCCGCCAACGGCGTCCTCTACGGCCTGCCGACCGTCCATTACTTCTGGATCGGCGCCATCCCGGCGATGCTGTTCCTCGGCCTGGTGATGATGCCGTTCTACTACGGCTCCAAGGTCCGCAGCGTCCCCGAGTTCATGCGCCGCCGGTTCGGGCCGACGGCACATCTCGTCAACGGCATCAGCTTCGCCGCGGCGCAGATCCTCATCGCGGGCGCGAACCTGTTCCTGCTGGCCAGCGTCGTGAACCTGCTGCTGGGCTGGCCGCTGTGGGTGTCGATCGTCGTCGCGGCCGCCATCGTGCTCGGCTACACCGCGCTGGGCGGGCTGTCCGCCGCGATCTACAACGAGGTGCTGCAGTTCTTCGTGATCGTCGTGGCGCTGCTGCCGCTGACCATCGTCGGCCTGGTCAAGGTCGGCGGCTGGCAGGGCCTCGTCGACAAGATCACGCACAGCCCCGGCGGCACCGAACAACTGCACTCCTGGCCGGGCGACAACCTGACCGGCTTCGGCAACAACTTCCTGTCCGTCCTCGGCATCGTGTTCGGCCTCGGTTTCGTGCTGTCCTTCGGGTACTGGACGACGAACTTCGTCGAGGTGCAGCGCGCGATGGCGTCGAAGAGCATGTCGGCCGCGCGGCGCACGCCGATCATCGGCGCGTTCCCGAAGATGCTGGTGCCCTTCATCGTGATCATCCCCGGCATGATCGCCGGCGTCGTGGTGCCGGAGTACTTGCAGGACAAGGGACTTCTGCTCGCCGACAAACCGGCCACGAGCGGGGTCACCGCGAACAACGCGCTCCTGCTGCTGATGCGCGACCTGCTGCCCAACGGCATCCTCGGCATCGCGATCGCCGGTCTGCTCGCGTCGTTCATGGCGGGCATGGCGGCGAACCTCAGTTCGTTCAACACCGTCTTCACGTACGACATCTGGCAGACGTACGTGAAGAAGGACAAGCCGGACGGCTACTACCTGAACCTCGGCCGCAAGACCACCGTCGTCGCGACCGTGCTGGCCATCGGCACCGCGTTCGTCGCGTCGCAGTCCGCGAACATCCTGACCTACTTGCAGGACCTGTTCTCGTTCTTCAACGCGCCGCTGTTCGCCACGTTCATCCTCGGCATGTTCTGGAAGCGGATGACCGCGGCAGCCGGGTGGATCGGCCTGGTGGCGGGCACCGCGTCGGCCATCACGATCTGGGCGCTGTCGCAGCTGGACGTGCTGTCGCTCGCCGGGCAGGGCACCAGCTTCGTGGCCGCGGGCACCGCGTTCGTCGTCGACATCGTGGTGAGCATCGGGGTTTCGCTGGCCACCCAGCCGAAGCCGGACGCGCAACTGGTCGGCCTGGTCTACTCGCTCACGCCGCGCGACGCGCTCAAGCACGACAACACCGGCGAGAACGCGGGCTGGTACCGCAAGCCGGGCCTGCTGGCAGGCATCGTCCTCGTGCTCACGATCGCTCTCAACATCATCTTCTGAGGAGGCCCGCATGACCGAGAAAACCTCGCGGCCGCACAAGGCGGGCGCCTTCGACATCCGGCTGATCATCGCGTTGCTGCTCGGCGTCTACGGCGTGATCCTCACGATCATGGGAGCCGGGTTCACCAGCGACGACGATCTGAAGAAGGCCGCGGATGTGAACATCAACCTCTGGTCGGGCATCGGCCTGCTGGTGGTGACGGCGATGTTCGTGCTGTGGGCGGTGCTGCGGCCGCTCGTGGTGCCGCCGAGCACCGAAACGACGGAAACCTCACCCGCCGAATAACCGGGTTGTGCGCGCGTCCGGCGACCTCGCCCGCTAGGTTGCCGGACGTGGTGCACGATCTCCGGTTCGGCCGGTTCCTGAAGTTGTCCGCCCTGGCCGCGGCGGGTGTGGTCGCGATGTCCGCGTGCGGCGGCCCGAATCTGGGCAAGGAGAACTTCGCGCGCACGACCGTCCCCGCCGCCGGGGACAGCGCCGCGACGTCCGGCCCGATCACCGATCCCGCGGTCGCCCCCGCCGTGCTGCGCGACCTGCTGCCGTGCCAGTTCGTGGACAAGACCGCGATGAGCCCGCTCGGCACGATGCAGGGCGAGGCGACCGCGTCGAGCACGCAGTTCGACTCCTGCGTCGCGAAGGCGACCGATCCCGGCGGCAAGGAAATCCGGGCGAGCGTCGACGTCGGCGGCCTCGTGACCTTCGCGTCGGACAAGACCACCGGCGCGGTCGGCGGACTCCCGCAGGTCGAGGTGCCCGATCTCGGCGGCGGCTCCGGCTGCGTGGTCAGCGCGCTCACCGCGCGGAACCCGGCCGTCGGCGTCTCCTTCCGGGTCGACTACACCGGCGGCGACGCCTGCGCCGCCGGCCGCAAACTCGTCGCGACGGCGGTCGAGAAACTGCACAACAACCCGCAGAAGTACACGCCCGGCCCGGGCACGCTGCTCGCCGTCGACCCGTGCACGGTGCTCGACCCGGCCGCCGTGGACGGGGTCGTGAAGGGCGGGAAGCCCCGGCCGTCCGGACTGCACTCGTGCGAATGGGGCCTCATCCCGAGCGTCCGGGTGACGATGTTCCCCGGCGTCGCGCCGTCCGAGGGCGACGGCTGGCTGAAGGCCGACGTCGGCACGCCGAGCCAGGCGTACGCGAAGCAGGGCAGCACCGGGTCGAGCTGCCAGGTCAAATGGCAGCACCGGCAGTGGAAGGAAGACCACGTCGAGGTTGTCCAGCTGGAGTACACGAACTCCGACGCGCAGGCGGACAAGGACGACCCGTGCGGCAAGACCGTCGGGCTGGCCAAGCAGCTGGCCGGGAAACTGCCCGCGGCGTGACCAGGGGGCGCTTTGCGGCGCGCCCGGCGACCTCATAGGTTGGGGTCCGTCCACGACGCCGAGGTGCCGGAGGTCCGCCATGAAGAAGATCATCAACGATCCGGCGGCCGTCGTCGCCGAATCGCTGAGAGGGCTCGCGGTCGCACACGCGGACCTGCTGCGGGTGCGCGACGATCCGGCGCTGGTCGTGCGCGCGGACGCGCCGGTGGCGGGCAAGGTCGCAGTGGTTTCCGGCGGCGGATCCGGGCACGAACCGCTGCACGGCGGGTTCGTCGGACCGGGGATGCTCGACGCCGCGGTGCCCGGTCCGGTGTTCACGTCGCCGACTCCGGACGCGGTGCAGGCGGCCCTCGCCGCCACGACCGGTCCGGCCGGGGCACTGCTGATCGTGAAGAACTACACCGGCGACGTGCTGAACTTCGAAACCGCCGCCGAACTGGCCGCGGCCGAGGACCTGGACGTGCGCAGCGTGGTCATCGACGACGACGTGGCGGTCAAGGACTCCACCTTCACCGCCGGGCGGCGCGGCGTCGGCGGCACCGTGCTGCTGGAGAAGATCACCGGCGCGGCGGCCGAGCGCGGCGATTCGCTGGACGCGGTGGAAGCGTTGGCGCGCAAGGTGATCGGGCAGGTTCGCTCGATCGGGGTCGCGCTGTCCGCGCCGACCGTGCCGCACGTCGGCGAACCGAGCTTCGACCTCGGCGAGAACGAGATCGAGTTCGGCATCGGCATCCACGGCGAACCCGGCCGCGAGCGGATCCCGGCCGAACCGGCCGACGCGCTGGTCGCCCGGATGGTCGAGGCGGTGGTGTCCGACCTGCCGTTCTCCTCCGGAGACAAGGTGCTGCTGTTCACCAACTCGATGGGCGGCACGCCGCAGCTGGAGCTGTACCTCGCGCACGGCATCGCCGAGCGGCTGCTGGCCGAGCGCGGGATCCTGGTCGAGCGCAGGCTGGTCGGCCCGTACATCACGAGCTTGGAAATGCAGGGCATCAGCCTGACCCTGCTGAAATTGGACGACGAGCTTACGCAGCTGTGGGACGCGCCGGTGCGCACGCCCGCGCTGCGGTGGGGGATCTGATGGCCTGCACTGCCGAAGGGGTCGCGGCCGCGTTGCGCGCCGCCGCCGAAGTGATCGCCGAACACCGCACCGAGCTGGTGGACCTGGACCGCGCGATCGGCGACGCCGACCACGGCGAGAACATGAACCGGGGCTTCGCCGCGATCGTCTCCGCGTTGGAGACCGCGGTGCCGGAAACCCCGGCCGGGGTCGTGAAACTCGCTGCCACCACGCTGATTTCCAAGGTCGGCGGCGCGGCGGGACCGCTTTACGGCACGGCTTTCCTGCGTGCGTCGGCGAAGCTCGGCGACGCGTCCGAGATCGATGTGCCGTTGCTGCTCGACGCACTCCGGGCGGCACTGGAGGGCGTGCAGGCCCGGGGCAAGGCGGTTGGCGGCGACGCGACGATGGTCGACGCGTTGCTCCCGGCCATCTCCGCGGCCGAAGGGGCCGCGGACGGAACGATCGCGGACGTGCTCACCGCCGCGGCGGACGGAGCGGACCGCGGTGCGGAGTCCACTGTGGACTTGATTCCGCGCAAGGGCCGCGCCTCGTACCTCGGGGAACGCGCGGTCGGGCACATGGATCCGGGCGCCCGGTCGACGGCGCTGCTGCTGCGTGCGTTCGCGGAGGCGGCCCGGTGACCGTCGGAATCGTTCTTGTCTCGCACAGCGCGAAACTGGCCGAAGGCCTTGCCGAGCTGGCTGCCCAGATGGCCCCGGACGTCCGGATCGTCCCGGCGGGCGGGCTGCCCGACGGCGGCGGCATCGGCACCGACTACGACGAGGTCGTCGCGGCCACCCAGCGTGCGGATTCCGGCGACGGCGTGGTGTTGCTGTACGACCTCGGCAGCGCGCAGATGACGGCTGAGCTGGCGGTCGAATCGCTGGCCGATCCGTCCGCCGCGGTGGTGGTCGACGCGCCGCTGGTGGAAGGCGCGGTGGCCGCGGCCGTCGCGGCGCAGGGCGGCGCGAACGCCAAGGCGGTGGGCGAGGCCGCGGCGAGTGCCGGGGTCGCCCCCGACCTGGCCGCCGCGGAGCCCTCGGCCGCGGGCGAGGAAGGCGTGGTGGAGAAGGAATTCACGCTGACCAACGACGTCGGCCTGCACGCGCGCCCGGCCGCGGTCGTGGTGCGCAGCCTGGCCGAATTCGAGGCCGAGGTGTCGATCCGGCTTGGCGAGCAGGAGGCGGACGCGCACAGCGTGCTGGCACTGATGTCGCTCGGCGCGCGCCAGGGCGACCGGATCGTGGTGCGGGCTCGCGGGCTGCAGGCGGCGGAGGCGGTCGCGAAGGTGGCCGAGCTGGTGGAGTCGAACTTCGGGGAGTGACGCCGGTTTTCCGACCGGGTGACTTCGCCGGGACTGACTCGATTCCGATGTGCTTTCGAGGGTCTCGCGTGGCACAGTGAGCGGCAATTACCAGCGGGTAACCTCTGGAGGCCTGGTGGCACGGGAAATCTCGACGGTCGGTGTGGTCGGTCTTGGCACGATGGGCGCGGGCATCGCCGAGGTGCTCGCCCGCAGCGGGCTCGACGTGGTCGCGGTGGAACTCGACGAGGCCGGGGTCGAACGCGGCCTCAGCCACCTGCGGCATTCGACCGAACGGGCGCTCGCGGGCGGCAAGCTCGACGAGGCGGGCCGCGAGGCGCTGCTCGGCCGGATCCGCGCCACGACCTCGCTGACCGAACTGTCCGAAGTGGACTTGGTGATCGAGGCGATCCCGGAGAACCTCGCGGCGAAGGCCGAGGTTTTCACCCAGTTGGACCAGGTGACGCGGCCGGACGTGGTGTTCGCGTCCAATACGTCCTCGCTGTCGATCACCGAGATCGGCGTGCACACCGCGCGGCCGGGCAAGGTTGTCGGGATGCACTTTTTCAACCCGGCTCCGGTGCTGAAGCTGGTCGAGGTCGTGCGCACGGTGGTCACCGAGCCGGACGTGGTGTCCGACATCGTGGAATTCGCGCAGCGGCTGGGCAAATCGCCGGTGGTGATGGGCGACCGGGCCGGGTTCATCGCGAACGCGCTGCTGTTCGGGTATCTCAACCACGCGGTGCGGATGTACGAGCAGCGCTATGCCACCCGCGAAGATCTTGACGCCGCAATGCGTTTCGGCTGCGGCTACCCGATGGGCCCGCTCGCGCTGCTCGACCTGATCGGGCTGGACACCGCGTACGAAATCCTCGACACGATGTACCACCAATCCCGCAACCGGCTGCACGCGCCCGCGCCATTGCTGAAGCAGATGATCACCGCGGGGCAACTGGGTCGGAAGAGCGGACACGGTTTCTACACCTACGACGCGCCGGATTCGCCGGTGGTGGTGGATTCGGTCGCTGCGTCCGATGTGGACTCGTCGGTGGCTCGCGAAGTGCGGTCCGTTGGCGTGATCGGCACCGGGACAATGGCCACCGGCATCGCGGAAGTGTTCGCCAAGCGCGGTTTCGCCGTTGTGCTGCGGGCGCGGAGCATGGAGAAGGCCGAAGCATCGGTGGCGAAGGTGAAGAAGTCGCTCGACAAGGCCGTGGTGAAGGGCAAACTGTCCGAAGAGGACGCCGCGGCCGCGCTCGGGCGGATCCGGCCGGTGACGGAATTCGAGGAACTGGCCGACGTCGACCTGGTGGTCGAAGCCGTGGCCGAGGAGCTTTCCGTCAAGCAGGCGGTGTTTTCCGCTTTGGACGACGTCGTCCGGCCGGGCGCGGTGCTCGCGACCACGACGTCCTCGCTGCCGGTCATCGAATGCGCTGCGGCGACTTCGCGGCCCGGCGATGTGATCGGCCTGCACTTCTTCAATCCCGCGCCGGTGATGAAGCTGGTGGAAGTGGTGTCGACGATCGCGACCGCTCCCGACGTCACCGCGACCGCGACGGCCGTGTGCGCCGCGGTCGGCAAACACCCGGTGCATTGCGGCGACCGGGCCGGATTCATCGTGAACGCGTTGCTGTTCCCGTACCTCAACGACGCGGTGAAAATGCTGGAAGCGCATTACGCGTCGGCGGACGACATCGACACCGCGATGAAGGTCGGCTGCGGTCTGCCGATGGGGCCGTTCGAATTGCTGGACGTGGTCGGGCTGGACGTTTCGCTGGCGATCGAGCGGACGCTGTTCAACGAGTTCCGCGAAGAAGGCTTCGCGCCGGCACCGTTGCTGGAACACCTGGTGACGGCCGGACGATTGGGCCGCAAGACCGGCAAGGGCTTCAAGGACTACTGACGCTTGTACGTGTAGAGAATGAAACCGTCGTGGTATTTGCCCACGCGGTCGTAAAGCGCGCGTGCCGGGGCGTCTTCGAGCGTATTCCAGTACAGCGACGGGAAACCGTGCTCGTCGGCGTCGCGGGCAACCCACTCGATCAGCGCCGTCGCGACGCCCTTGCGCCGGACGTTCTCGTGCACGAACAGATCGGCGAGGTAGCACTTTCCGGAGTACCAAACGCTGGCGTGGAACAGATAATGTGCGATGCCGACCATCGTGCCGTCGAGCCGGGCGGCGATCCCGCGGATCCGGTCGTCGTCAAGCAGGCGGCGCCAGGTCCGGTCGTAGCTGTCGTCGGTGCGTCGGACGTCGAAGTAGGCGTCTTTGCCGCGAGCGAGGATTTCCCACTCGGCGCGGTCGGATTCGGTCAGGTCGCTGATCTCCACGGGTCTATCTTGCGCTGTTCACCGGTCGCGCCGCCGGATGCGCGCGCCCTGGGCCGGTTCGCCGTCCGGCGGCAGCAGCGGCCCGCCCTGCCACTGCTGGAACACGAGGTTCGTGTGCACGCGGGCGACCTCGTCGCGGGAGGTGAGTTCGTCCAGCACCAGCCGCTGCAACTCGGCGGCGGACGTGGTGGCGACGTGCGCGAGGAAGTCGTCTGGACCGGTCAGGTGGTAAACCGCGCGAATCTCCGGCAGTGCCAGCAGATGTTCCACGAACTGCTCGACCAGCGGCCGTCGATGCGGCCGGACCTGCACGAACAGGAACGCCTCCAGCGGACGCCCCACCTTCGCCGCGTCGACCTTGGCGTGCTGGCCGGTGATCACGCCGGTCTCCCGGAGTCGCGCCACCCGGTCGAGACAGGTCGACGGCGCGAGCCCGACCGCGGCCGCGAGCTCCTTGTTCGACGTCCGGGCATCGTTCTGCAACACGCGCAGAATCTCAAGATCAACCGGACTCAGTTCGACGGTCTCGCTCATCGCTGAATCTTATCCGAGATTGTTGCTTTGCCGCCGTTGTGTGTCCGAACGTGACTGCCATGACTTCCGCCTTGCGCACCCGAGCCGTCCACGCCGGTCGCGACGATCTCGCCGACCTCGGCCTGCACGCCGCCCCGCTCGACTTCTCCACGACCTACCCCGCGCGCGACAGCGCCGAGGAGGCCCGCCGGATCGACGAGTTCGCCGCGGGCGGGAACGTCACCGGCATCTACGGCCGGATCGGCAATCCGACCGTCGAACGGTTCGAACAGGCATTGGCGGAACTCGAAGGCTTCGACCACGCCGTGGCTTTCGCCAGCGGCATGGCGGCGGTCTCCGCTTGCCTGCTTTCCGCGGTATCGCAAGGAAAACGGCACATCGTCGGCGTCCGTCCGCTGTACGGCTGCACGGACCACCTGCTCACCACCGGCCTCCTGGGCACCGAAGTCACCTGGACCGCCCCTGAGGACGTCGCCGAGGCATTGCGCCCCGACACCGGCCTGGTCTTCGTGGAAACCCCCGCGAACCCGACCTTGAGCGAACTGGACATCGCCGCCCTGACGGAGGCTTGTGGCGACGTCCCGGTCCTGGTCGACAACACCTTCGCGACACCAGTCCTGCAACGCCCCGGCCGCCTTGGCGCTCGAATGGTGCTGCACAGCGCAACCAAGTTCCTGGGCGGCCACGGCGACGTCATGGGCGGCATCGTGGCCTGCGACGCCGAAGAAGCCGCGCGCCTGCGTTCCCTGCGCTTCGCTACCGGCGGCGTGCTGCACCCACTCGCCGGATACCTGCTCCTGCGCGGTCTCTCGACGCTCCCGCTGCGCGTGAAGGCCGCTTCGGAAACCGCCGCCGTTTTGGCCTCGCGGCTAGCTTCACACCCTTCGGTCAGCGCCGTGCACTACCCCAAACTGGGCGGGCCTTTGGTGGCCTTCGAGGTGACTGGCGACCCGCACGCAGTGATCGGCGCGGTCCGGCTGATCACGCCCGCGGTGAGCCTGGGCAGCGTCGACACGCTGATCCAGCACCCGGCCTCGCTGACGCACCGCATCGTCGCCGAGGACGACCGCACGGACTCGGGCATCACCCACGGCTTGCTGCGGCTTTCGGCTGGGCTGGAGGATGTCGAGGACTTGTGGCTTGATCTGGATCAGGCGCTGAAGTCCTGCTGATTGGTTGCGGGCAGCCGCCCGCCTGGCAGTGGCCCGGCCGCTTGCCTGGCGGGCGTCAGCTGCAGCAACCGCCCCCGCAACACCCTCCGCCAGCCGGCGCGGGAGCGGAGGCCGAACCGGTGAGCGCGACCGTCGTGAGCAGCTTGACCGTGTCCGTATGCCCCTCCGGGCACGGGGCGGGCGCGCTGGACTCGGCCATCGGGCGCTGGAGTTCGAACGTCTCGGTGCAGTCGCGGCAGCGGTAGGCGTAGGTGGGCATGCGTTGATTATCGCTGGCGCGCCGCGTTGGTGGGAAGCTGTCCGGGTGGATGTGCCCCAGTACGCGGATGTTCCGCACCTCGGCCAGGTCGTTCCCGCCCTGCTCGGCGCGCTGGGCGTGCCCGGCGAGGACGGCGGCCTGGCCTTGCCCGAAGCCCGCAGCGCCTGCGTTCTCCTCATCGACGGCCTCGGCTGGGAACTGCTGGCCCAGCACGCGGCCGACGCCCCGGTCCTCACCGAACTCGCCGGCAGCCCCCTGCGAGTCGGCTTCCCGTCGACCACCGCGGCTGGCGTCGCCGCGATCGGCACCGGTCTGGCGTCGGGCGAGCACGGCATGGTCGGCTACACCTTCGAGATCCCGGGAACCGGCGTCATGAACGCCCTGCGGTGGCGCTCCCACGACGACGGCAGCGACCTCCGGGGAGCTCTGCCGCCCCGCGACGTCCAACCTCTCCCGACGACCTTCGAACGCGCCGCCGCCGCGGGTATCGAAGCCGCAGTGGTGTCCTCAGCGCACTTCGCCAACACAGCCCTGACCCAAGCCACGCAAAGCGGCGCCCGCTACGCGGGCGTGCACGCACTGGGCGACCTCGCCGCGCGAACCTTGGACGTACTCTCCTCGCGCGCGTTTTGCTATGCCTACCACAGCGAATTGGACCTGCTAGGCCATCTTTACGGCCCCGGCTCGACCGCATGGCGAATGCAGCTCCGCCAGGTCGACCGGCTGGTGGAGTCCATTGTGGACGGGCTGCCCGCTGGTGCGGTCCTCGCGGTGGTGGCAGACCACGGAATGGTGGCCGTCGAGGAAAAACTGAACCTGGAAGACGCCCCGGAATTGCTGGCAGGAGTCCGCGCATTCGGCGGTGAAGTCCGCGCACGGCATGTCTACACCGAACCCGGCGCGACGGCGGACGTAGTGGCCGCGTGGCGCGAGGTCCTTGGCGAGCGAGCCTGGGTTCTGCCGCGCGAGGAAGCGATCGCGGCAGGCTGGTTCGGCGCCGCGGTGAGCGACCGGGTGCGCCCGAGGATCGGCGACGTCGTCGCCGCGGCGACGGGAACCTTCGGCATGGTCCGCGAACTCGCCGAGGCAGTGGAATCAAACCTGGTGGGCCAACACGGGTCGCTGACGTCGGCGGAACAGCTCGTCCCGCTGGCGATCGCCCGGGGCTGATCCGCTCGGACCGCTTGGTCCGGTTCGCCGGGATCGCAGAGCCGACTCGTTCAGGCGGCTGTCATCGGCGTGACGCGGGCTGGTTCGTCCGGCTGTCGCGCCGAGCCACCCAGCTCACGTGCGCCGCAGCGCAGGCGCCATTCGTTCGGGCCGGTGCGGCCCGCGTAGTCCGTGCGCACCGCGGTGGGCGACTGCTCGCTTCAGCAGTTCAGGCGTGATTCGTTCGAGGCAGTGCGGCCTCGCTGGTTCACGTGCGCCTCAGCGGGGGATTGCTCGTCGCCGCGGCACTCCACGCAACTCCGCGGGCTTCTTCCGTCCGAAGCAGTGCGATCCCACCGGCTGAGCCACCCCGCCGAGGTCCGGTTACCGTGGCTGCGTGCCCAGACGCAATCGACCCGGCCGAGGCCGTTCCGGTGCTGCCGAGCGGCCGGATGCCGGGACGGTCAGCGGCTGGGCCCGCAGCGAATCCGCGCCCGACGGCGACTGGCTGGTGCGCACCGTCCCCGGTTCGCAGGCTGCCAAGACCTACCGCTGTCCCGGGTGCGACCACGAGATCCGTCCGGGCGTCCCGCATCTGGTCGTGTGGCCCGCGGACGAGACCGGCGGCGTCGCGGACCGCAGGCATTGGCATCGGCCCTGCTGGGAGGCTCGGGCGCGGCGGCGGCCGAATCGGCGTTGGTGACGCGGAATCCTTACTGCGAAAGGGCTTCCTTCCGCCGCGCCCGGTGCCGTCGGACCGCGTCCCGGTTGACGCAGGCGTGGGTGCAGTAGCGCTGGGTCCCGCTGCGAGTGAAGTCGACGAACGCGCGGCGGCATTCCGGCGCGGCGCAACGGCCGAGGCGGTGCATGCTGGTCGAGGTCAGGTACTGCGCCGCCGCCACTGACGTGACCGCGCGCAGCACCGCGGGCAGGCGCATCCCGTCGTCTTGATAGTGCAGGTGCCAGCGGTAGCCGTCGTGCTCGGTGATTCTCGGGTAAGCCACGGCCTCGGCCAGCAGGGCGTTCAGCAGCCGGACCCGGTCCGTCTCGCTCGCGGCGTCGACGACCTCGGTCCACCGGTCCAGGAAAGCGCACACCTCGGGAAAATCCTCGTCCGCGGCCGGCGGGACCGGGCCCATCTCCGGTTCGTCCCAGCGTCCGACCAGGTCAGCGAGAGCCGCGGGACGGTCATTGGCGAGGCCGGTCACAAACTTGAGGAAACTCCGGTAGTAAGAGTTATGCGGCATAAGCCTATTACAGCACGATCTCAAGCATGTCTCTCGTGCCGAGCCGCGCCGAGCCCGAAGCGCCGTCCTGGGTCCCGTTGATCGCCGCTTGTGCCGGCACGTTCCTGCTGCTGATCTACACCAGCATCGTCACCGTCGCGCTGCCCGCGATCGGTGCCGAACTCGGCGCGGGATACGGCCAGCTGCAATGGATCGTGGACGTCTTCCCGGTCGCGCTCGCCGGACTGCTGCTGGGTTTCGGCTCACTGAGCGACCTGCTCGGCCGCAAGCGCGTCTACCTCGCCGGACTGGTCCTGTTCTCCTTCGCGACGCTCGCCTGCGGCGTGGCCGGAACGCCCGGCGCGCTGATCGCCGCGCGGGTCGCGCAAGGCGTCGCGGGCGCGGCGATGTTCGCGACGATCCTGCCGCTGGTCGGGCTGACCTACGAGGGCCGCGATCGAGCGTGGGCGTTCGCGGTCTGGGGGACGGTCGCCGGAGTGGCCAGTGCGGTCGGCACCTTCTCCGGCGGCGTGATCGCCCAGTTGCTCGGCTGGCGGTGGATCTTCTTTGCCTCCCTGCCCCTGTGCGTGGTCGCGATCCTCATGGCGGCGGCCTCGTTGAAGGAAGGCCCGCGAGCGCACGGCCGCAGTGTCGACTACCCAGGCATCGCCACGTTCTCGATCGCGGCCACCGGACTCGCCTATTCCGTCATCACCGGCGGCGATCGCGGATGGTCCTCCGCCGGTGCCGTGATCGGTTACCTGGTCACGATGGCCGCCATCGCGGCTTTCGTGGTCGCGGAACGCCGCAGCAGCACGCCGATGGTGCCGACCGGCTTGTTCGCGACGCGCCGGTTCCTCGGCGTGCTGCTCGTCGCGTTCAGCTACTACTTCGCCGGATTCGGTGCGCTGCCAGTGATCTCGCTGTGGCTGCAGGACGCGACCGGCCTGAGTTCGGCGGCGACGTCGGCGGTGCTGGCGCTGCAGGTGGTGGTGTTCGTCGTGGTGTCGGCACTGATCAGCGGACCGTTGCATGCCACATCACCGGGCCGGGTGCTGGGCGGCGCGACGGTGTTGCTCGGCGTCGGCTGCCTGACCGCGGTCGCGGTGCTGTTCAGCCCGACCTGGATCGCCCTGCTGCCCGCGTTGCTCCTGACCGGAATCGGCGCGGGCATCGTGTCCCCGGTCTTCCCGGCGGTGGCGATCGCTTCGGTGCCAGCGGAATACGGCGGCACGGCCGGCGCTGCCGCGAACAGCTCCCGGCAACTCGGACTGGCGCTGGGAATCGCGGTGTCCGGCGCGGTCTACGCGACCCGCGGCGAGGGGAGCGACGGCGCGACCCGCGGAGTGCTGCTGGTCCTGCTGCTGTGCGGCGCGATCGCGGTCGCGAGCGGTCTCGTCGGCGGATGGTTGTTGCGGGACAACATCAACCACCCGCCACCGGGCAACACCAACCGCTCAACGCAGCACAGCACCAGCCGCTCGGCCCGGGACACCAGCCGCTCACCCCAGGACAACACCAGCAACTCGCCCCAGTACGACATCAACCGCTCGATCCGGGACGGCACCGACCGCTCGGTTAAGGGCGGGCACTAACCGCTCGGCCCAGGGCAACTCCGACCGCCTGGCCCGGGACGCCAACAACCGCTCGATCGAGGACAGCACCGACCGCTCGCTCCAGGGCAACGCCAACCGCTCGCCCCGGGGACAGCGCCGACCGCTCAACCCGAAGCAACCCCACCCCCTCAGCGACCATTGGCCCCTCCGGCGCCGAACTCCCCCTCAACAACCTGCCGAACGAATCACAACAGCGATCCACCGCTCCCCGGACCAACCTCACCGCAGCTTCTCCGAACCAACCTCACCGCCGGAAATGCCGCGAAACCGCCCCGTCGTACTCCTCCTCCACGTAGTCGGTGAACCCCAGCTTCTCCACCACCCGCAACGACGGCGTATTCGTCACCGCGACGCTGATCAGCACCGGAATCGCCGGTATCTCCCGCTCCGCCCATTCCACCGACGCCCGCGCCGCCTCCGCCGCGTACCCCTTCCCCCAGGCCGACGGACGGAAGCGGTAGGCCAGGTTCAGCACCTTCTCGCCCCGGAACTCCCGGTTGCGCACTCCGGCCATGCCGATCACGTCCGACCCGTCGGCGGCCTCCGGCCTGCCCCGTTCCCGGACCGCCAGGTACCCGTAGCCGAACCTCGCCCAGTGCTCGAGCCAGCTGTCGAACATCACCAGCGTGGTCGCGGTGTCCGGCGGACGCGGGTTGTACCGGTTCGTCTCCGGGTCGCTCTGGATCTCGACCACTGCCTGCCGATCTGTCTCCACGAAGTGCCGCAGCACCAGCCTTTCCGTCACGATCTCTGTCACGCCCCGACCATAACGACGGGGTCCGACAAAAATCGCGGCGAAAAACAGCGACAATCTCCGCCATGACCGAACTGCCGTTGGTGCTCCTGCACGCCTTCCCGCTCGACGCCCGCATGTGGGACCCGGTCCGCGCGCCGCTCGCGGAACGCCTCCGGGTCATCACGCCTGATCAGCGCGGCCTCGGCCGGAGTCCGCTGCCGGACACCGAAGCCGAGCCGGATCTGGCGGACGCGGCGCGGGACGTCGTCGCGCTCCTGGACAAGCTCGAACTCGATCAGGTGGTTCTCGGCGGCTGTTCGATGGGCGGCTACCTCGCGATGGCCGTCCTGCGGCAGGCGCCCGAACGCGTCGGCGGGCTGATCCTCATCGACACCAAAGCCGCCGCGGACACTCCCGAAGCCGCGCAAACCCGGCTCGATGTCGCGAATCGCGCGGAAGCCGAGGGCGTCAAAGACTGGCTGGCCGACGGGAATCTGCCGAACCTGCTGGCTGACACCGCGTCCGCCGACGTCCGCGCGCGCGTGCGCGAATTGATCGACGCGCAGCCGGCGTCCGGGGTCGCCTGGGCCGCGCGGGCGATGCGCAACCGGCCCGATTCCGTTGACCTGCTGCGGGAAACCGACGTCCCGGCGCTGGTCATCGTGGGGGAGCGCGACGCGATCACGCCGCTCGACGCCGCCAACACGATGGTCGAGGCGCTGCCTGACGCGACCCTCGCCGTCCTCCCGGACGTCGGGCACCTGACGCCGCTGGAGGACCCGGCGGGCGTGGTCGAAGCCATCCTCGGCTGGGTCAGCTGAAGTAGTCGGCCGCCGCGGCGCGTGCTTCGGCTAGGCGGTGCGGGAAGCGCTGTGCGATCAGGAACCGCCACGCGACCGCGAAGAGCGAGCGAAGCCGCGTACACGTCGCGAGGACGGCTTCGTCCGCTTCGCCTGGGTACGCAGCGAGGAACTCCGGGCCGCCCTGTCGCGCGAGGATTGCCAGGTCCCATTCGAGCGGTCCGCGCCAGGTGTCCTCGAAGTCGAGCCAGCACGGGCCGTCGGCGGTCTGGATGAGGTTGCCGGGGTGTGCGTCGCCGTGCAGGGCCTGGACCGGGCCCGACGGCAGCAGTGCGGCGAGCCGTTCGGTTTCCGTGCGGATGCGGTCGGCGAAGCCGTCCAGCAGCGAGGCGTTGCGGTCGACGGTGTCCAGGAGTTCGCCGACCGGGCCGCGGGACGGCAGTTCGCCGGGGTAGTCGCGCAAGGCGGCGTGGATCCCGGCGAGCGACGCGGCGGTCTCGTCCGGCCCGTGCCGATGGTCCGGATCGTGCGGGGTCCAGTGCCAGAGCGTGACCGGCAATCCCTCCGCGAAATGCGGTCCGGCCGGGGGATCTTCGGACGGTGAGACGACGCGCACACCACGTTCGGTGAGATAGGCCGAAAGGGCGACGTCCCGCTCGAGCCACGCGGTCGCGTCCGGCCGCAGCAACCGGGTGGTGGCCGGGACCCTCGCCACCACCGGACCCATCCTCACCAGCACGTTCGAGCGCTCGTGCAGCACCTTCGCCGCGTCCGTCGCGAGGCCGAACCGGCGGCCGGCAGCGAGTGCGGAGGAGACCGCCGCGGCGCGGTACGGGTCGGTCATGCGGTGATCTAACCAGCCGGTGCGCGCGACTGTCGGTAGCGAGGGCTACGATCCCCCTAACCGCCCGGATCAGGCTCGCCTGAGCCCGAGCGCCCCGGAGTTGACCACCACAAGGTTGCAGTGTTGGAGGCAGGAGTGACGGCCGTAGCCCCGAAGCCGATCGCGACGCGCCCGTATCCCGCGCGCGAGACGGCAAAGGGTTCGTACCTGCTGCGGTTGTTCCGCACGACGGACCACAAGCAGATCGGGATCATGTATCTGGTCTCGTCGTTCGCCTTCTTCATGATCGGCGGCGCGATGGCCATGCTCATCAGGACGGAGCTCGCCCAGCCGGGGCAGCAGTTCCTGTCCCAGGAGCAGTACAACCAGCTGTTCACCATGCACGGCACGGTGATGCTGCTGCTGTACGCGACGCCGAGCCTCTTCGGGTTCGCGAACTTCATCCTGCCGCTGCAGATCGGCTCGCCCGACGTGGCGTTCCCGCGGCTGAACGCGTTCTCCTACTGGCTGTTCCTGTTCGGCAGCCTGATCGTGCTGTCCGGCTTCCTGACGCCCGGCGGCGCCGCCGACTTCGGCTGGTTCGCCTACACGCCGCTCTCGGACGCCATCCACTCGCCCGGCGTCGGAGCCGACCTGTGGATCGCCGGTCTGGCCGTGTCCGGTCTTGGCACGATCCTCGGTGCGGTCAACATGATCACCACGGTGGTCTGCCTGCGCGCACCGGGCATGACGATGTACCGGATGCCGATCTTCACCTGGAACATCCTGATCACGAGCATCCTGATCCTGCTCGCGTTCCCGATCCTCACCGCGGCCCTGTTCGGCCTGATGGCGGACCGGCACCTGGGAGCCCACGTGTTCGACCCGGCCAACGGCGGGGTGATCCTGTGGCAGCACCTGTTCTGGTTCTTCGGCCATCCCGAGGTCTACATCGTCGCGCTGCCGTTCTTCGGGATCGTGTCGGAGATCTTCCCGGTCTTCAGCCGCAAGCCGGTGTTCGGCTACAAGGGCCTGGTCTTCGCGACGCTGTCGATCGCGGCGCTGTCGGTGGCGGTGTGGGCGCACCACATGTACGCGACCGGCGCGGTCCTGCTGCCGTTCTTCTCCTTCATGACGTTCCTCATCGCGGTCCCGACCGGCGTGAAGTTCTTCAACTGGATCGGCACGATGTGGAAGGGCCAGCTGTCCTTCGAGACGCCGATGATCTTCTCGATGGGCTTCATCGTCACGTTCCTCTTCGGCGGTCTGACCGGCATCATGCTGGCCGCTCCGGCGATCGACTTCCACGTGTCGGACAGCTACTTCGTGGTGGCGCACTTCCACTACGTCCTCTACGGCACGATCGTGTTCGCGACCTTCGCCGGGATCTACTTCTGGTTCCCGAAGATCACCGGCCGGATGATGGACGAGAAGCTCGGGAAGTGGCACTTCTGGACCACGTTCATCGGCTTCCACACCACGTTCCTGGTGCAGCACTGGCTGGGCGCGGAGGGCATGCCGCGGCGCTACGCGGACTACCTGGCCAGTGACGGGTTCACCACGCTGAACACGATCTCCACGATCGGCGCGTACATCCTCGGGGCGTCCACGCTGCCGTTCATCTGGAACGTGTTCAAGAGCTACCGGTACGGCGAGATCGTCACGGTCGACGACCCGTGGGGCTACGGCAACTCGCTCGAGTGGGCCACGTCCTGCCCGCCGCCGCGGCACAACTTCACCGAGCTGCCCCGGATCCGCTCCGAGCGGCCCGCGTTCGAGCTGCACTACCCGCACATGGTGGAGCGGCTGCACGCGGAAGGCGAGATCGGCTTCTTCGGCAAGGCCAAGCACGTCGGGGCCCCGTCGCAGAAGCTCGTGGACGCCACCATGCCGGGCGACCACAGCAAGGACAACGCGAGCGAGCAGTAACCGGCGTTCGCAGGAGCTAACCGGCGCGTGCCCGGTCGAGGACTTTCTCGGCGGGCACGCGCCGTTTTCGTACCAGGCCAGCGCTGCGGGCTGCCGGAGCAGAGAGACCGGAGGGGCTGCCGGGGGCCGGGAACTGCCGGACCGAGGGGTTGCCGGACCGAGGGCGCGCCGGGTGGCGCGAGCGGGACTGTGGCGGTGGGGCGCCAGGTGCGTGCGGGAAGCGGTCCTGATCGTGGCTCGTGAGTGTTTGTGCCGGTTAGAACCGGCACAAACACTCACGAGCCCTTCCTGGCCCCGCCCCAGCCTCGCCGCCCCCTCGCGCCTCGCCTCTCGTCGCCCGTTCGTGGCACCGGCGGTGTGAAGCGCGGCACGGGGGCGTTCTGCCCGCCGCCGCTGGAGGCCAGACTGGGCGTGCCGACTCGCCGTGGCCTAAGCGTCGGTGCCGACGAACGAGGGATACCGAACCAGTGAGCCAGACTCCCGTCCTCATCACCACGACCGGCCCGGACAAGCCCGGGGTCTCGTCCGTGCTGTTCGCCGTGCTCACCCGGCACGACGTGGACGTGCTCGACATCGAGCAGGTGGTCATCCGCGGGCAGCTCGTGCTCGGCGTGCTCGCCGGCGTCTACCGCGACCCGGAGGGGCTCCAGGAGTCCGTCGAACAGGCGATGGCGACCGTCGGCATGGAGGTCGAGGTCCGGATCGGCGACGCGATCGGCGCGGACCCCTTCGCACTCGGCAGGCGCGATTCGTCGCACGTGCTCGTGCTGCTCGGGCGTCCGGTGACCGCGCGGGCGTTCTCTGAAATCGCGCGGCGGCTTGCGGGCGTCGGGGCGAACATCGACTCGATCCGCAGCGTCGCCGACTACCCGGTGACCGGCCTTGAGCTGTACGTCTCGGTGCGCGAAGACACCGAGGAGACGGACGCCGAACTGCGGTCCACGCTGGCCGACGCGGCGTCCGAGGCCAACATTGACGTCGCCGTCGAGCGCGCGGGCATCACGCGCCGGGCGAAGCGGCTGGTGGTCTTCGACGTCGACTCCACGCTCGTGCAGGGCGAGGTCATCGAGATGCTTGGTGCGTATGCCGGGGTCGAGGAGCAGGTCCGCGAGATCACCGAGGCCGCGATGCGCGGCGAGTTGAACTTCGCCGAGTCGCTGGAGCGGCGCGTTTCGCTGCTCGCCGGGCTGCCCGCGAGCGTGATGGACGAGGTCGCGGCGAAGCTTGAACTGACTCCGGGAGCACGCACGACCGTCCGCACGCTCAAGCGCATGGGGTTCCGATGCGGCGTCGTGTCCGGCGGGTTCACCCAGGTCATCGATCATCTCGTGGACGATCTCGGCCTCGATTTCGCGGCGGCCAACGAACTGGAGGTCGTGGACGGCAAGCTCACCGGCCGCGTGGTCGGCGACATCGTGGACCGCGCGGGCAAGGCGACCGCGTTGCGCCGGTTCGCCGGGGAGTACGGGATTCCGCTGGGCGCGTGCGTCGCGGTCGGCGACGGGGCCAACGACATCGACATGCTGGCCGCGGCCGGCATGGGCGTCGCGTTCAACGCCAAGCCCGCGCTGCGGGAGGTCGCGGACACCGCGCTTTCGCACCCGTACCTCGACGCGGTGCTGTTCGTTCTCGGCGTCACGCGCGCCGAGGTCGAGGCGGCGGACGCGGCCGACGGACTCGAACTGGCCCGCCCGTGAACCCGCTGCTCGAACCGCTGCGCAGCCGGTACGCCTCGTGGCTCGGCCTGCCCGCCGAGGACACCTCGGACACGTCCGACGAGAACCCGGACGAGGTCCGCGCGATGCCGATCATCCTGCGGATCGAACGCGCCGAACCGCCCGGCCGTACCGCGCTGCTCGAAGCGGCGGCCGCGGCGGCACTGGCGGTGTGCCTGGACGAACGCGTCGAGCCCGGCGGTGAATGGGCCGAGCCGGTGCACGCGTGGCTCGACAACCGCATCCGGAAGGTCGCGCGCCGGGCTCGCGGCGCGCACTGGCAGGCGGTGCTCGACCTGCCGGGCATCACTATCGAGGTCGACGGCGCGGAGGCGCGGGCGCTCGTGCCCGGGTTGGTCAAGGAGGCTCCGAAAGAGGTCTCGCGGTTGCAGATCTCCGGCAGCGAACTGCCCGCCGACACGCCCGGCCCGGCCCCGGCGGACGTCCCGCTGCTGATGCTGAACCCGGACGTCCCGATGACCGTCGGCAAGGCGTCCGCACAGGTCGGGCACGCCACGATGATCCTCGCGGCACTGCTGCCGGACGACGAACTGGCGGCGTGGGCGGCGAAGGACTACCGGGTCGCGGTCCGCACGCCCAGTCCGGCCCGGTGGAAGGAGCTGTGCCCGGTCGAGGACCCGGAGGCGGGCTGGCGGGACAATCGCGTGGTCGCCGTCCGCGACGCGGGATTCACCGAGGTCGATCCCGGCACGATCACCGTGCTGGCGCAGCAGCCCGGAACATCGGCGTGACCCGCGCGGTTGCGCCTATGCAGTGACCCGACGGGTGGAAAGGCGCCTCGGATGACCTTGGAAGTACAGCGCGAAGGCACGCACAGTTTCGTGGGCCGCAACGAGCGCGGCGCGGAAGTGCGGTTGGGCCGGGCTGGCGCGGAGGGCGCGTTTTCCCCGGCGGAGCTGCTGCAGATCGCGGCCGCGGGCTGCTCCGCGGTGACGGCGGAACAGCTGATCACGCGGCGCGTGGGCGAGGACTCGAAGTTCCGGGCTTCCGTGACCGCCGACCGGCGCGAGGGAGCCTCGGAACTGGACGCGGTGCACGTCGCGTTCGACGTCGACGTGTCGTCGCTGGATGAAGCTCAGCGGGAGGCACTGGCGGGTGCGGTGGACCGGGCGATCGAGCGGCTGTGCACGGTGAGCCGGACGCTGAAGAAGGCCATTCCGGTGACGGAGACCTTCCCGACTGCCTGAGGCACGGCGAAAGGTCCCGGTACGACGGGATGCCGACCTGCTGTGGCGTGGGGCCGCTGAGCGCCGATGACGGCGGCTGGTTGCGGCGAGCCGTGGCAGCGCCAAGCCGAAGCGGTGAGCCAGCCTTACCGCCCGGCTGCCGAACTGCCGCAAGGAAACCCGTCGACGCCCCCGCTCGGTACCCTTGCCCGGCAAGCATTCCTGACCCCGCCTGCCATGAGCACCGCGCCCTGGAGCGGGGCTTCAGCACATCAGGTTCAGCTTTGCCACACCACGTACGCCTGGTCGGCGTCCGTGGTCATCGCCTCGATGAACTTCTCGTTGTCGAAGCCGGGCAAGGTCTGCAGGCGTTCGATGAGGGCGTCCGCGGCCGGGTCGCCGCTCGGGACGGCGGTGCCTTTGCCGTCGTTGCCGACCAGCATGAAGAAGACGTCTTCGTTCCAGGGGCCGTCCGGGATGACTCTCACCATGACCGATTGCAGTTCCGACCACGTCACAGCTTCTTCGCTGCCATCGGCGAGCCGGCGCCGAACCCCGGTGTCGTCAACACTGACGGTCCGGGATTGTGCGCTGGACGAATCCTGGGTCAACGGTGCTCCCTGTCGTGTTCGTTCCACTCACCGTACCCGCCTGTCCGGTGCGCCCGGTCAGGCGGGCGCGGCCGCGTCGAGTCGCTTCAGTGCGGCGCGGGCGACCTGCGGATCTGTTGTCGGCCAGAACGGCGGCAGCGACGCGCGCAGGAAACCGCCGTAGCGCGCGGTGGCCAGCCGGGAGTCCAGTACGGCCACTACGCCGCGGTCGGTGACCGAGCGGTGCAGCCGTCCGGTGCCCTGTGCCAGCAGCAGCGCGGCGTGCGTCGCGGCGACGGTGAGGAATCCGTTGCCGCCTCGGGCTTCCACCGCGCGCTGGCGAGCCGACGACACCGGGTCGTCCGGACGAGGGAACGGGATCCGGTCCACCACCACGAGCTGCAGCGACGGTCCCGGCACGTCCACGCCCTGCCACAGCGTGAGCGTGCCGAACAGGCAGGTGCGCGCGTCTTCGGAGAATTGCCGCACCAGCAACGGCGTCGCGTCGTCGCCCTGGCAGAGGATCGGGTGGTCGAGCCGCTCCCGCATGGCTTCCGCGGCCTGTTTCGCCGCGCGCATCGAGGAGAACAGGCCCAGCGTACGGCCGCCCGCGGCTTCGACCAGCTCGGCCAGTTCGTCCATTGTGGACTCAGCGAGGCCGTCCCGTCCCGGCGGCGGCAGGTGCTTGGCGAGGTAGAGGATGCCGTTGCGGCGGTGGTCGAAGGGCGAGCCGACGTCCAGCCCGGTCCACTTCGGGCCGGTGTCCTCGTCCGACGGGGCTTCCTTGTCGGTGGCCGTGCCCGGCGACTTCACCACGCGCGCGCCGCTCGGCGGGAGGCCCCATTGCCGTGCCATCGTGTCGAATTCGCCGCCGAGGGTGAGCGTCGCCGAGGTCAGCACGGTGGTGTGCTGGTTGAACACGCGCTCCCGCAGCAACCCCGCGACGCCCAGCGGCGCCACCTTCAGCGCCGGCGGTCGCGGGTTCGCCGAATACTTGTCGCCGGTCAGCCAGACGACGTCGCGCTGGTGCGCCAGATCCTCGTCGTACGCGTCGAGCAGCCGCACCGCGGTGTCGTGCACTTCTTCGAGCAGCGACCGCGCCAGCTTGCGCGCGGTGGCCTCGCCGACGTCTTCCTTGCGATCCGAGCCCAGCGCGGTGAGGCATTCCTTCGCCGCGTCGCGCACCGCCGGGATCGCGCCCTGCAACGGACGGGGCAGCGCGTCGAGCCTTCCGGCCGGGATGTCGTCGAGGATCAGCGCGAGCCCGTCGGAGGACTCCAGCAGCCGGTCCGCGATTCCGGCGTCGATCAGCTTTCCGCAGCGGCGCGCGGCGGCCGACACCATGGCGCTGGTGAGTTCGCCGGTCGCGACCGAGGTGACCCGGTCGACCAGGTCGTGCGCCTCGTCGATGATCACCAGGTCGTGGTCGGGCAGCACCTGGTAGCCCTGCAGCGCGTCGATGGCCAGCAGTGCGTGGTTGGTGACCACGACATCGGCGCGACCAGCTTCGGCCCGCGCGCGTTCGGCGAAGCAATCGGTGCCGACCGGGCACTTCGCGGCGCCGAGGCATTCCCTTGCGGTGACGGAAACCTGCCGCCACGCCTGGTCGGACACGCCGGGCACCAGTTCGTCGCGGTCGCCGGTTTCGGTGTCCGAGACCCACTCGTGCAGCCGCGTGACTTCCTTGCCCAGCCGGGACACCGCGAACGGGTCGAACAGCTGCGCGTCCTCGGGCTCGTCGGCCGGGCCGGTGTCGAGCCGGTGCAGGCACAGGTAGTTGCGGCGGCCCTTGAGGATCGCGAAGGTCGGTTCGCGCCCGAGCGGCTTCTTGAGCGCCTTCGCCAGGCGCGGGAGATCACGGTCGACCAGCTGGCGCTGCAACGCGATGGTGGCCGTGGAGACGACGACGGTGGTGTCTTTCTCCACCGCGTGCCGGATCGCGGGCACGAGGTACGCCAGCGATTTGCCGGTGCCCGTTCCCGCTTGCACGGCGAGGTGTTCGCCGGTGCGGATGGCGTGGCCGACGGCATCGGCCATCTTCACCTGGCCGGGGCGTTCAGCGCCGCCGACGGACTCCACCGCGTGGGTGAGGAGTTCGAGGACGCCGGGGAAATCGGTTCGGGCGGGCACAGCGAGACACGATAGCCGCCAGGTCCGACAGGATCTTCGATCCGGCGCGAACGGACCCCTCGCGCCGGACCGGAGATCCCGGAAATCCGGCTCAGTCTTCCTTGCGGAAACGCGAAACCGCGGTCCACGCGAGCGGCAGCACACCGGCCGCGACCACGGTCTTCAGCACGTCACCCACGAGAAACGGCGTGACGCCCTTGTCGAAAGCGGTGGCGAGGTCGAATCCGGTGGCGGCCATCAGCCACGGCACGCCGAAGGCGTAGATCACGACGTTGCCGAGCACCATGGTCCCCGCCATGCGCAGCGGAGTGCGGTCGCCGCCGCGGCGGGCGAGCGCGCCCACGAGCGCGCCGGCGAACACGAACCCGACGATGTAGCCGGCCGAGGCCCCGGACAGCCCGGAGGTCCCGCCCTGGAACCACGGCACGCCGGCGGCGCCGACGAGCAAGTACAGCAGCATCGAGGCGGCACCGCGGCGCATGCCGAGCGTCGCGCCGACGAGCAGCGCGGCGAAGGTCTGGCCGGTCATCGGCACCGGCGTGCCCGGAAGCGGGATGATCAGCTGCGCGGCCGCGCCGGTGAGCACGGCGCCGCCGGCGACCAGCGCCAGGTCGCGCGCCAGGGTGCCGGGCACGAGGTCGGCCAGCACCTTACGGCGGGCCGGGAGAGACAGTGACGACACGGGACCTCCAACCACGGAAAACGGACGTCCGGGCAGGTTATCGTCGAGCGACCGCACGGAACGAGACAAGTTGCGTTCCTCACCCCTGTCTTCCGCCACACGTCCGGGTGAGCTGCGACCGTCGACGTTTGGGACCCCTGCCGCGCTGCCGATGTCGAAGCACGGGCGAAGGGAGACAGGGCGAATGCGCGGACGGATCCTGCTGGTCACCGGGGTTTTCCTAGCGACGGCGCCGGCGGTGGCGCACGCCGATCCGCCGACCTCCACCGGCTGGGGTTCCGCGGGCAGCCTCGACGTGCTGGTGGACCACGAACACGTCGTCACCGGAGAGCTGGCCCGCTGCGACGCCGACGGTCCGGCTTCCGCGCGCACCACCGGCGGTGCGGCGGGCGAGGTCGCGGTGTTCGGCTTCGGCGGCACCACCTGCGAGCGGAAAGGCCCGGTCGCGCAGGTGAAGGCCGGCGGGCAGCGGTTCGAATCCGACCTGCTCACCCGGTACGGCGGGCCGGAGCTGAAGGTCCGCACGTACTCGGTCGGCTGCGCCACCACGACGGATTCGGGCAGCACCGGTTCGATGTCGATCGGAGAGGTCTCCGGTTTCACCGTGCCGTCGTCGATCCCGGCGAACTACCGCGTCACGATCCCCGGCGGCGCGGCGGGCACGGCGCTGGCCACGATCACGCTGAACGAGACCGTGACGCCGCAGCCCGCCGACGGCAGCCTGGTCACGCACGCGGTGCACGTGAAGCTGTTCCCGCAAGGCGGTCCGGCCAGCGGGGACATCTACCTCGGCACCGCGGCGTGCAATCCGTACGGCAAGGGCGGCGCGCCAGCCTCGTGAGCGGCAACGCCGGTTCTCACCGGCACTAGCACTCACGAGGCTGCCGTGGGTTCGCCGCCCAATGCGAGCTGGTCGGGCGGGCTGCGGACGAGGGCTCGTGAGTGGCTATACCGGTTCTAACCGGCGTAAACACTCACGAGGTCAGGCAGGCGGCAGGGCGGGCGTGCCGGTGTAGCGCACCCCGGCCTCGTCGAAGTCCTTCAGCGTCGCGTCCACGGTCGGCTGCGAGCCGCCGACGGTCAGGTCCAGCAGCACGTGCACGTTGAACCCGGCGCCCGCGGCGTCGAGGGCCGTGGCGCGCACGCAGAAGTCCGTTGCGATGCCGACGACGTCGACGTCGGTCACCTCGTGCGCGCGAAGCCATTCCTCGAGCGTCTTGCCGTCGCCGGACTTGCCCTCGAAACCGGAGTACGCGGCGGTGTACTCGCCCTTCGAGAACACCGCCTCGACCGGCACCACGTCCAGCGCGTCGTGGAACGACGCGCCCGCCGTGCCCGCGACGCAGTGCGGCGGCCAGCTGGTGTTGAAGTCGGGCGTGTCGCTGAAGTGGTCGCCCGGATCGATGTGGTGGTCGCGGGTGGCGACGATGTGCGTGTAGCCGCCCTCGGCCATCCGCTGCGAGATGGCGGCCGCGGCAGCCGCGCCGCCCGGCAGGCCGAGCGAGCCTCCCTCGCAGAAGTCGTTCTGCACATCCACCACGATCAGCGCGGTCCCCATGGTCGGCTCCCTACAGAAAAGTCGTCGGTATCGCGGGCTCGCCGTGCGAGAGCTTGAGGCCCTCCCACGGCAGGCTCACCTGCGCGCGCCGCAGGCGGGCACGCGCGTCGTCCAGCGTGGGCAGATCATCCATCGGCACGCCTCCGCGCACCAGGGGGATTTGCAGATCGAGATCGTTCTCGCCCGCTTCCGGGCGGCCGCTCGCGGCGGTCCAGACCACTTCCTCGACGGCGGTTCCGGTGCTGCGGTGGCGGCGCAGCGCGTGCTTGCGCCCGCCTCGGGATTCCTTGTGCGCACTGCGTTTCGCGACCGGGCGGCCGTCGACCTCGACCAGCTTGTACACCATCCCGGCGGTCGGCGCGCCGGATCCGGTGACCACCGAGGTGCCCACGCCGTACGCGTCCACCGGTTCCGCGCGCAGCGCCGCGATCGCGTGCTCGTCGAGGTCTCCGGATACCACGATCCGGGTGTCCTTCGCACCGAGCGAATCGAGCTGGTCGCGGGCCTTGCGGGCGAGCGGGCCGACGTCGCCGGAGTCGATCCGGATCGCGCCCAGCTCCGGGCCAGCGACGCGCACGGCCGCTTCGATGCCCGCGGTGATGTCGTAGGTGTCCACCAGAAGTGTGGTGTCCGCACCCATTTTGCTGACCTGGGCGCGGAACGCCGCTTCCTCGCTGTCGTGCAGCAGCATGAAGGCGTGCGCGACAGTGCCGCGCGTCGGAATCCCGTAGCGGCGGCCCGCTTCGAGGTTCGACGTCGTGGCGAATCCGGCCAGGTAGGAGGCGCGCGCGGCGGCTACCGCGGCGTACTCGTGGGTGCGTCGTCCGCCCATCTCGATGATCGGCCTGCCGTGCGCCGCGCCGGACATCCGCGCCGCCGCCGAAGCGATCGCGCTGTCGTGGTTGAGGATCGACAGCACCACCGTCTCCAGCACCACCGCTTCGGCGAAACTGCCGGTCACGGTGAGGATCGGCGAACCTGGGAAGTACAGGTCGCCTTCGCGGTAGCCGTCGATGTCGCCGCGGAACTCGTAGTCCGCCAGCCAGGCCAGCGTTTCCGGGTCGACGACCGCGGTCTGCTCCAGCATGGTCAGCTCGGCGTCGGTGAACCGGAAGTCGGCGATCGCGTCGAGCACGCGCGCGGTGCCCGCGACGACGCCGTAGCGGCGGCCGTCGGGAAGCCTTCGCGCGAAGACCTCGAACACGCACGGCCGGTCGGCCGTCCCGTCCGCGAGCGCGCTCGCCAGCATGGTCAGCTCGTAGTGGTCGGTGAGCAGCGCCGTGCTGGCGCTGGTGACCGGCTCGGGGGAACCCATGGGAGCAGCCTATTCACTCACATGGACGGACCTGGCGCGGCGTACCGGGATGGCCCCGTGACACCATGGTGTGCATGTCCACGCCTGTCGCATCCGAACAGACGCAGGTCGATCCACTCGGGGCCGAGCTGGCCGAATCCGACCAGCCCTGGCGGACGATCGTCTGGAACGATCCGGTCAACTTGATGTCGTACGTGACGTACGTCTTCCAGAAGCTGTTCGGCTACAGCCGGGACCACGCCACGAAGCTGATGCTCGACGTGCACAACAAGGGCAGGGCGATCGTGTCGTCCGGTTCGAAGGAGAAGGTGGAGACCGACGTGGCGAAGCTGCACGCGGCGGGCCTGTGGGCGACCATGGAACAGCCCTCGTGAAGGCCTGGCGGCGCAAGGGGGACGCCATCCTCGCCGGGTTCGAGCAGCAAGAGGCCGCGGTGCTGCGCGGGCTCGTCGGGCAGCTCGAGGACATGCTCACCGCGCGGGCCGAGGAGGCCCCGCAGGACGAACTGGCCGAGCTGACCGGGATCCGCACCGGGCCCGCCGAATCGCCGGACGACCCGGTGCTGTCGCGGCTGCTGCCGGACTTCCACCGGCTCGACCCGGACAACCCGAGCCGCGAGGACCTCGATTCGGCGGCGGCGATGCGGTCGCTGCACGAGCCGGAGCTGCTGGAGAAGAAGGTCGGCGTCGCGAAGATCGTGCTCGACACGCTCCCGCGCGACGGCGGTTCGGTGAAGCTGACTTTCGAGCAGGCGGACGCCTGGCTCGGCGCACTGAACGACGTCCGGCTGGCGCTCGGCACGGCGCTCGACGTCACCGAGGACATGCCCGACGAGCTGCCCGAAGACGACCCCCGCGCACCCCATCTCGGCGTCTACCATTGGCTGACATGGGTGCAGGAGACGCTGATCCAGGCGCTGACCGGCTGACCGGCGGGAAAATCACCGACGTCCCTGGCGTGCTCGTAGGCCATCACCAACGGCTCGGCGACGGCTGGGCCTCCGGAACCACCGTCGTGCTCGTGCCGGACGGCGCGACCGGCGCGGTCGACCAGCGCGGCGGTGCGCCCGGCACCCGCGAAACCAATCTGCTGGAGCCGGAAAACCTGGTGCAGCAGGTGAACGCGGTCTGTCTCTCCGGGGGAAGCGCGTACGGGCTCGCGGCGGCGGACGGCGTGATGCGGTGGCTGTCCGAGCGGAATTTCGGCTTTCCCGTTGGCGCGCAGCCGTATGAGGTGGTGCCGATCGTGCCCGCGGCGGTGCTGTTCGACCTGCCGCGCAGCGCGTGGGGCAACCGGCCGGACGCCGATTTCGGTTACGCCGCTTGCGAAGCCGCCGGGGAGGCTGTCGCGATGGGCACCGTCGGCGCGGGCTCGGGTGCGGTGGTCGGTTCGCTCAAGGGCGGCATCGGGACGGCGAGCGAGGTCGTCGGCGACGTGACTGTGGGCGCGATCGCGGCGGTGAACGCGGCGGGCCAGGCAGTGGATTTCGCGACTGGGCGGGCTTTCGCCGCTGATCACGAAGTCGACGGCGAGTTCGGCGTCCGCTGGCCGGACCGGCCCGGCGAGGTGCCGGGGCAGCGGACCGATCTGAACACCACGATCGGGGTGGTGGCTTGCGATGCGGCGTTGACGAAGGCTGAGGCACGCCGCTTGACGGTCGCCGCGCAGGACGGGTTGGCGCGCGCGGTGCGGCCGGCGCATTCGATGTTCGACGGCGACACCGTGTTCGCGCTGGCAACGGGCGCGCAGCAGCTGCCAGGGGAGCCGGGGTCGTTCGCCGTGGCGGCGCGAGCGGGCGCGCTGGACGCGTTGTGCGCGGCGGCGGCGCGGGTGTTCGCGCGGGCGATGGTGCACGGACTGCTTTCGGCGACCTCCGCTGCGGGCGTCCCGGCTTATCGGGATGTGTGGCCGGAAGCGCTGGGCTGAGTCAGAACGGGTCCTGCGGGAGCGCGTCCTCGCTCCGTTCGAGGTCGGCGGCGCGCACGGCAGCCACGTACTCGTCTTCGATCTCCAGCACCAGGCCGCCGAACGACACCGTCGGCCCGAGCGAGGGATGCAGGTCCACCGGGCCCAGTTCGGTCGAGCGCGGCAGCTGCGCCCACACCGAAACCGGCTTCCACCGGCGGAAAGCGCTGCACGCGAGCACCGTGACGTGCCGGTCGGTGACCACGACGAGGAAGTTCCGGTGCGCGGCCATCATCGAAATCATCAGCGATGTGGCGGGGAACACGTACTGGACGACGTCCCCCTCGGCCAGCAGGCCACGGCAGCGTTCGCGGATCTTCGAGGACACCGGCATCCCGTTATTGTGCCCTGACCTGCGGATGAGCGGTAGCTCTCACAGTGTGGACTCGTTCGGTCCACGAACTAAGATGTGCGTGTGCTCCGGATCCGCCGTGAACTCGTCGACGAGATCGTCGCCCACGCCCGCCGTGACCACCCCGACGAAGCGTGCGGGGTGGTGGCCGGTCCTGCCGGCTCGGACCGCCCCGAGCGGTTCATCCCGATGCTGAACGCGGCCCGCTCGCCGACGTTCTACGAGTTCGACTCGGGCGACCTGCTCAAGCTGTACCGCGAGATGGACGCGAACGACGAGGTCCCGGTGGTCATCTACCACTCGCACACCGCGACCGAGGCCTACCCGTCGCGCACCGACGCGAACATCGCCGCGGAACCCGACGCGCACTACGTGCTCGTCTCGACAAGAGAGCCCGATTCGCACGAGTTCCGCTCGTACCGGATCGTGGACGCCGAGATCACCGAGGAGCCGGTCGAGATCCTCGACTGAACTCCAGCGGAATAAAGCGCGGCGTCCGATACGTCAGCGTGTAGGAACCCACCCGGAGGTAGAAAACCATGGCCGTGACCGTGTCCATCCCGACCATCCTGCGCACCCACACCGGCGGCGAGAAGTCCGTCGAGGCGTCGGGCAAGACTGTCCTCGAGATCATCGACGACGTCGAGTCGCGGCACGCCGGGCTGAAGGCGCGCCTGGTCAAGGAGGAGAAGCTGCACCGCTTCATCAACGTCTACGTCAACGACGAGGACGTGCGCTTCTCCGGCGGGCTCGACGCCGAGGTCAAGGACGGCGACACCCTCACCATCCTGCCCGCCGTCGCGGGCGGCGCGCGCTGAGCCGATGGCTCGCTACGAGTCCCTCCTCGACGCGCTAGGCGGCACCCCGCTGGTCGGACTGCCCCGGCTGTCGCCGACCGACGAGGTGCGGCTGTGGGCGAAGCTCGAGGACCGCAACCCGACCGGCTCGATCAAGGACCGGCCAGCGCTGGCCATGATCGAGGCGGCGGAGCGGGACGGCATCCTGCGGCGCGGGTCCACGATCCTCGAACCGACCTCGGGCAACACCGGGATTTCGCTGGCCATGGCCGCGAAGCTCAAGGGTTACGGCCTGGTGTGCGTGATGCCGGAGAACACCTCGGCCGAACGCAAGCAGCTGCTGCAGGCGTACGGCGCGCGGATCGTGTTCTCGCCCGCCGCGGGCGGCTCGAACGAGGCCGTGCGCCGGGCCAAGGAGCTGGCGAAGCAGAATCCCGACTGGGTGATGCTCTATCAGTACGGCAACCCGGCCAACGCGGACGCGCACTACCGCGGCACCGGGCCGGAGCTGCTGAAGGACCTGCCGACGCTGACGCACTTCGTCGGCGGCCTCGGCACGACCGGCACGCTGGTCGGGGTCGGCCGGTACCTGCACGAGCACAAGCCGGACGTGCAGGTCATCGCGGCGGAGCCCCGGTACGGCGAGCTGGTGTACGGCCTGCGGAACCTCGACGAGGGGTTCGTGCCGGAGCTGTACGACGAAAGTGTGCTCAACGGACGCTATTCGGTGGGGGCGTACGACGCTCTCCGGCGGACGCGGGAGCTGCTGGAGCACGAGGGCATTTTCGCCGGGATCTCCACGGGTGCGGTGCTGCACGCCGCGCTCGGGGTCGCGGAGAAGGCCGCTGCCCGCGGCGAGAAGGCGGACGTGGCTTTCGTGGTCGCGGACGCCGGCTGGAAGTACCTGTCGACCGGCGCGTATTCCGGGTCGCTGGACGAAGCGGCAGAACGGCTTGACGGTCAGCTCTGGGCCTGACTGAGGCGTCCGTGAGGGGAACTCTGATTCCCCAGGGTTCCCCTCACGGCAGCAATCCGTTGACGAGTGCGCGGATGCTTCGTTCGTAACTGTCTTGTGCGGTAAGGGTTTCCCAGCGCGGCCCGATCTGGGCGAGCGTCGGGAATTCCGTCGTGTCCAGGTCGGCGAAGACTCGCTGCCGGTGGGTGTCGCCGCCCTGATCGCGTCGGCGCGCGGCGGCCGCGCGTGAGCTGATCTCGCCGAGCGTGTAGTGCCACACCGCTCGGTAGACCTCCACCGCCGCCTCGATCGGCAACCCGGCTTTTTCCGCCGCCGCAACGATTTTCTCCGGGTACCACAGCCCGCCGACCGACAGCAGGTCGTCGGAGCGCAGTACTTCCACGATCCACGGGCAGTTTGCCAGCCCGTCCCGCATCGCCTTCGCGACCGCCACGATCCGGTCGCACGGTTCCTCGGGGAGGTTCTCCGGCCGAGGCATTTCGCCGTGCGCGTAGTCGTCGAGCAGCAGCAGAAGCAGACCCTCTTTGTCGCGCACGTGGTGGTACAGCGCCATCGGCGTGCTGCCGACCTCCTTGGCCAGCCTGCGCATGGTCAACGCGTCGACGCCGTCTTCGTCGATGACCCGGTGGGCGGCGGCCACGATGTCGGACCTGGAGATCTTCGGCGGTCGGCCGGTGCGCGCTGGCATGCCGCCATGCTACTTTTTATACATGTACAAAAACTACTGGGGGACGGTCGCCGCGCTGGCGTTCGCGGTGGCGGTCGGGACTTTGCAGATGACCGTGGTGGTGCCGTTGCTGCCGCAGCTGCAGCTCAAGCTGGGGGTGCCGCTGAGTTCGGTGTCGTGGGCGCTGACCGCGGGGCTGCTGGCGGGCGCGGTCGCGATTCCGCTGGTCGCGCAGCTGGGCGACCTCTACGGCAGGCGCACGATGTCGCTGGTCGTGCTCGCGTTGCTGGTCGGGGGATCGGTGCTGGGGGCGGTGGCGGAGTCGCTGCCGCTGCTGATCGTCGGCCGGATCCTGCAAGGCACGGCCGCGCCGCTGCTGCCGCTGGCGATCGGCCAGGTCAGGACCGTGCTGCCGCCCCGGTCGCTGCCGACCGCGATCGGCGTGCTGAGCGCGACGATCGGCGCGGGCAGCGGCGGCGGGATGATTCTCGCCGGGCTGGCCGGCGGTGATCACCAGCTGGTGTTCTGGGCGCTGGCGGCGCTCGGCGTGGTGGCGTTCGCGCTGGTCGCCGCGGTCCGGGAGGACCGGACGGCCGAGGTCCGGAGCGGTTCGCCGGATCTGCTGGGCGCGGTGCTGGTGTCGGGGTGGCTGATCTGCCTGCTGCTGGCGATCAGCAAGGGGGCCGAATGGGGCTGGGCAACCGTCGCGCTCGTGGTCGGGGCCGTGGTGCTGGCGGCGGCGTGGGTGGCGACGGCGCGGCGCGCGAAGACGCCGTTGATCGAGATTCCGATGCTGTTGCACCGAAAGACGATCGGCGCGACGGTGGCGTCATTCCTGCTCGGCTTCGCGTTGTTCGCCACGATCATGACGCTTTCGGCCTACGCGCAGGGAATGCTCGGGGCGTCGGTGTTGCAGGTGGGGCTTTATCTCTTGCCGACGACGATCTTGATGCTGGTGGTTTCGGTGCTGGCCGGTGCGTTGATGCGCCGGTTCAGCGCGCCCGCACTGGTCGCGGGCGGTTCGGTGGTGGTACTGGCGGCCGCGTTGTGGCTCGCGACGTTGCCGGGGGACGGGCTCGGTCTCTATGCCGTCGCGGCGGTGCTGGGGCTGGGCATCGGGCTCGGGTACGCCGCGTTGGGGACGATGGCGGTCGAACACGTCGAGCCCGCGAAGACGGCCGCGGCAGGCGGGATCAACGCGCTGGTCCGGGTGGTGGGCAGCAGTCTCGCCGGAGCGGTCGGCGCAGTGGCGCTGTCGGCGGGCGGTCCGGGATGGAGCTTTGCGGTGGCGGCGGTGGCCGCGTTGCTTTCGGCCCTGTTCGCCGCCGCCTACGGAAACTTGCTCCGGAAGCCCGCAACGGTCTGACCGCCGGTCCGTGAAGGGCCCACTCACGACCGCGCTGCCCCGGAAGGTCTGTGAAGGACTCCTTGAGGGAATCAGATTCCCGGAAGGAGTCCTTCACGGACCGCTCACCCGGAGTGAAGTTCAGGGATTTCTCCCGAGGCCGTCCGCCTCCCGCCGACGTAGCCTGAGGGCGTGAGCACACTGCCTCCCCTCCCGCCGGCGTCGCCGCCGCCCGCCGCTGGCAGCGGCAAGCCGGTCGACGCCGCGAAGCGCATCCTGCCGCCCAATCCCAAGGCCGCGGCGTTCGTCGCGCTGGGGTTCGTGGCGGTGCTGTACCTCGTGGAACTGCTCGACGTGATCCTGCCGGGCAAGTTCACCGACGGCGGGATCCTGTCGCGGGACGCGTCCAGCCTGGACGGCATCCTCTGGGCGCCGCTGCTGCACGCCAACTGGTCGCACCTGTTCTCCAACACGGTGCCGGTGCTGGTCTTCTCCTTCCTCGCGATGGCGGCGGGCATCGGCCGGTTCGCCGTGGTCACCGCGATCATCTGGCTGGTTTCCGGGCTCGGCGTGTGGCTGGTCGGACCGTCGAACGCCTACACCGTCGGCGCGTCCGGCCTCGCCTTCGGCTGGCTCGCGTACCTGCTGGTGCGCGGTCTTTTCCACCGGTCGCTCGCGCAGATCGCGGTCGCCGTCGTGCTGCTCGGCATCTGGAGCGGGATGCTCTGGGGCCTGCTGCCCGGCAACCCCGGCATCTCCTGGCAGGGCCACCTCTTCGGAGCGCTGGCCGGCATCCTCGCCGCGTGGCTGACCTCACGCGGGGAACGGGTCAAAGCCCCGAAGACCGAGCCGACGACCCCGGGTAACCTCGGGATGTGAGTTCTTCAGGCGCGCCCATCGGTGTTTTCGACTCCGGCGTCGGCGGGCTCACTGTCGCACGCTCGATTCTCGAACTGCTGCCTGCCGAACAGTTGCGCTACGTCGGCGACACCGCGCGCAACCCGTACGGCCCGCTGCCCATCGCCACCGCTCGCGAGTACGCGTTGGCCGCTCTCGACGACATGGTCGAGAGCGGGGTGAAGGCGTTGGTGATCGCGTGCAACACAGCGTCCGCGGCCTGCCTTCGCGACGCGCGCGAACGCTACGACGTACCTGTCATCGAAGTGGTCCTTCCGGCCGCGCGCCGGGCCGCAGTCGCCACGCACAGCGGACGCGTCGGTCTGATCGGCACCGAAGGCACTGTGCGTTCGAGGGCGTACGACGACGCCTTCGCCGCCGCGCCCGACGTACGCCTCACCAGCGTCGCCTGCCCGCGCTTCGTGGACTTCGTGGAGCGCGGCATCACGACCGGTCGACAGATCCTCGGTCTGGCACAGGGCTATCTGCAGCCGTTGCTCGAAGCCGAAGTCGACACGCTCATCCTCGGCTGCACGCACTATCCGCTGCTGTCCGGCGTGCTGCAGATCGTGATGGGACAGGACGTCACGCTCGTCTCCAGCGCCGACGAAACCGCCAAGGACCTCTACCGCGTGCTGACCGAACTCGACCTGCTCGCCGAACGCGACGAGCCGCCGCGGCACGAGTTCCTCGCCACCGGTTCGCCGGAGCCGTTCGCCCGCTTGGCGCAGCGGTTCATGGGCTTCGCGCCGGGTGCGCTCGACCCGGTGAGCGCGTGACGCTGCGGTGGCGCTGAGCGGAGTTAGGGTGACGGGGTGCGATTGACGATCCTTGGGTGTTCGGGCAGCATCCCCGGGCCGAACGCCGCCGCGTCCGGGTACCTCCTGGAGGCGGAGGGCTACCGGCTCGGTCTCGAGCTGGGCTCGGGCGCGTTCGCCCAATTGCAGACCGTGCTGGACCCGTTCGACCTCGACGCGCTCGTCCTTTCGCACCTGCATGCCGACCACTGCGCCGACGTCAACTCTCTGACGGTGCTTCGCCGCTACCATCCCGCGCCGCCGTATCCCGCGCGGCCGCGACGGTTGCCGGTGTACGCACCAGCAGACGCGCCTTCGCGCCTTGCGCACGCGTACGCGGCCGATGCGGCTGAGCGAGCCGCTGTGGATCTGTCGGACGTGTACGAATTCCACGAGCTGCGCGAAGAGACGATCGAGATCGGTCCCTTCGACGTGACCGCTGTCGCTGTGTACCACCCGACGCCTGCATTCGGCCTACGCATCGCGTACGGCGGCACCATCCTCGCGTACACCGGCGACACCGGACTGTGCCGCGGCCTCGGCGAATTGGCCGACGGCGTCGATGTCCTGCTTTCCGAAGCGTCCTGGACCGATGCCGCCGATCGTCCGCAAGGCGTGCACCTCTCCGGGAAAGAAGCTGGTGAACTGGCCAAAGAAGCCGGAGTCGGTCGCCTGCTGCTGACCCACGTCGCGCCGTGGACCGATCGCAACGCTGTCTTGGCCGAGGCCAAGGCGGTATTCCCGGACGCTGAACTGGTGACGCAAGGCGCGGTCTACGACCTCTGATCGCGAAAGTGTCAGAGGTACGTCCTAGCTCCGCCTTCCTCCCCTCCACCACCCTCAACGGAAGTGGCGTTGCCACGCAGTATCGTCTGCTGCGTGGTGAGAAAAGATGGCAGGAACGACGACCAGCTCCGCGAAGTGAAGCTCACCCGCGGGTTCCAGAAGTGGCCTGCCGGGTCGGTGCTCGTCGAGTTCGGCAACACCAGGGTGCTGTGCGCGGCGAGCGTGACCGAGGGTGTGCCGCGCTGGCGTGCCGGGTCCGGTCTCGGCTGGGTGACCGCGGAGTACGCGATGCTCCCGTCCGCGACCAACACCCGCAGCGACCGCGAAGCGGTCAAGGGCCGGATCGGCGGCCGGACGCACGAGATCTCCCGGCTGATCGGCCGCTCCCTGCGCGCGTGCATCGACCTGGCCGCGCTCGGCGAGAACACCATCGTCATCGACTGCGACGTGATCCAGGCGGACGGCGGCACCCGCACCGCCGCGGTCACCGGCGGGTACGTGGCGCTGGCGGACGCGATCACCTGGCTGGGCGCGGCGAACCGGCTCAACGACCCGCAGCCGCTGTCGTCCTCGGTGGCCGCGGTGAGCGTCGGCGTCGTGGACGGCCGGGTGCGCCTCGACCTTCCGTACGAGGAGGATTCGCGCGCCGAGGTCGACATGAACGTGGTCGCCACCGACGCCGGAACCCTCATCGAGGTCCAGGGCACCGGCGAAGGAGCGACTTTCGCGCGGTCCACTTTGGACACCATGCTCGACCTGGCGCTGGCGGGCTGCGAGGAACTGACCCGGCTGCAGAACGAGGCGCTGGCGCTGCCGTACCCGGGCGAGCTGCCGGAACCGCGTCCGGACAATAAGAAGGGCCAGAAGTGACCAAGCTGCTGCTGGCCACCCGGAACGCGAAGAAGCTGGGCGAACTGCGCCGGATCCTGGAGGCGGAAGGCATCCAGGGCGTCGAGGTGCTCGGCCTGAACGACGTCGAGGAGTTCCCGGAAGCCCCGGAAACCGCGCCCGATTTCGAAGGCAACGCCGAGGCCAAAGCACGGGACGCGGTGGCCGCCACCGGATTGCCCGCCATCGCGGACGACTCGGGCCTGACTGTGGACGCGTTGAACGGCATGCCCGGCGTCCTGTCGGCTCGTTGGTCCGGCAAGCACGGCGACGACGAAGCGAACCTGAACCTGGTGCTGGCGCAGCTGACCGACACCCCGGACGAGCGCCGGGGCGCGGCCTTCGTCTGCGCCGCCGTGCTGGCTCTCCCTTCCGGCGAGACCACCACGGTCCGGGGCGAATGGCGCGGCACGCTGACGCGGGAAAAGCACGGTACCAACGGTTTCGGCTACGACCCGATCTTCGTGCCGGAAAACGAAACGAAAACCAGCGCGGAACTGAGCCCGGCGGAAAAAGACGCCGCCTCGCATCGCGGCAAAGCCTTGCGCGCACTTCTGCCGGCCTTGCGAAAACTGGCTGACGCATAACTGCCGCGCCTGCCCCGGAGCCGCGCTGGTGGCTCCGGGGTGGGCCTGCGGCTAGTCTCGGCAGGCATGTGCGCCAATATCGTCCTAGCCGAAGACGATCCCAAACAAGCGGAACTGGTCCGCCGCTACCTGGAACACGAGCAGCACACCGTGATCGTCGCGCCCACCGGCGAGGCCGCACTGGCGGAAATCCGCACGGCGGAACCCGATCTCCTGATCCTGGACGTGATGCTCCCGGGCATGAACGGCCTGACCGTCTGCCGGACCATCCGGGCCTCGTCCGACCTGCCGATCCTCATGCTCACCGCCCGCTCGACCGAGGACGACCTGCTCCAGGGCCTCGACCTTGGCGCGGACGATTACGTCACCAAGCCCTACAGCCCGCGCGAGCTCATGGCGAGGGTCCGGACCCTCCTCCGGAGAACGCACTCGGCCAAAGACGGTCCGATCAAAGTCGGCACCCTGACCGTCGACAAGGAAAGGCACGAGGTCGCGGTAAGCGGAAACCCGATCGAAACTACCCCGGGGGAATTCCGGATCCTGGAGGTCATGGCCGCCCGGCCGGACCAGGTTTTCACCAGGGCGCAACTGCTGGAACATCTGCACGGCTTCGACCGCTACATCACTCAGCGCGCCATTGACGTGCACGTCATGAACCTCAGAAAGAAAATCGAGGCCAATCCCAGAAAACCCGCGAAACTCCTGACGGTTTACGGCGTGGGCTACAAACTGACCGCGAAGTCCGATGCCCCGTAGCCTGCTCTTCCGCCTCTTCGCGGTAACCGCGGCCATCGCGGTGTGTGCCATCGCCGCCACCGCCTGGCTGGCCTCCCGGACCACTTCCGGTGCCATCGAACGGGAACAGGGCCAGCTCTTCGCCGACGACGGCACGATCTACCAGGCCCTCCTTTCGTACGCGGCCACCCATCCGACCTGGTCCGGAGCGACCAGAACAATCAGTGACTACGCGGAGAAAACCGGCCGTAAAATCGTCCTGACCACCCCGCAGGGAAAGCTGATCGCGAGTTCGGAACAGAATCCGGGCACACTCCCGCCGCAGCCGTCCGCGGTCATCGATCCGTTGGCGGTCGACACCCGGCTGGGCGTCAAATCCACCCCGGACCGCATCGACCCCGACGCGGTCGGCCCGTACAAACTCCCCGCCGACGAACGCGAGGAGCTCCAGGAAATTGCCGACAAGGTCCTGTCCTGCACCCAGCGCAGAACCGGCCTCGGCAGCCTGGAAATCTCCCCGAGCGGCCACCCGCGGGTCATCGCCCCGGCAGGCACCGCCCAATGCGGCACCGCTCTGCTCGAACGCCCGACCGAGACCGAGCGAGCCGCCCTGGCCAAGCTGTCCGGCCTGATCGACGCCTGTCTCGGCCGCAACGACAGCACGGTCCCGGTAGCCAAACTGGGTCTGTTGTGGACCTTCGACGGCCCGGTCGTGCAGGCCACCGACCAGACGATCACCAACTGCGTGACCTCGGCCCGCAAAGAGCAGCTGACCCCCTTCGTAGCCCCCGCGGCCTGGCTCTACATCACCGAAAAGGGCACCGACCAGCCGCCGACCGGCTTCACCCTCTCCCCGGAAAACCGCACGAAACTGGTCGCCGTCACCGCTGCGATCCTGCTGCTGACGGTCATCGTCACCGCACTGGCGTCGATCCGCCTGATCCGCCCTCTTCGCGCGTTGACCGGCGCGGCCCAGCGCCTGAAAGCCGGCGAGACGGGCGCCAGGGTCCGGGTCAAAGGCAAGGACGAGATCGCCCGGCTGGCCACCGCGTTCAACGAGATGGCGCGGGCAAGGGAAGAGCTGGAGAACGCCCGCAAAGCGATGGTCAGCGACGTCGCGCACGAACTGCGCACCCCGCTGGCCACCATCCGAGGCTGGCTGGAAGCGGCGCAGGACGGCATCAGCCAGTTCGACGACGAACTGGTCGCCTCCCTGCTGGAAGAGGCGGTCCACTTGCAGCACATCGTGGACGACCTGCAAGACCTGGCCCTGGCCGACGCCGGAGCGCTGCGCGTCCACCCCGAACCCGTCGACGCCAACACCCTGCTCGCCCACCTCGCCGCCGCGCACGCCCCGCGCGCCGAATCCGCCGACGTCCGGTTGTCCGTCCCGCCCATGGAAAACCCGGCCATCACCGCGGATCCCGTGCGCTTGCGCCAAGTCCTGGACAACCTGGTCTCGAACGCGATCCGCCACACCCCGCCCGGCGGTTCGGTCACCGTCACCGCGAAGCAAGTCGAGAACGACGCGATCTTCGAAGTAACCGATACTGGCACCGGTATCGCCCCCGAGGATCTGCCCCGGGTTTTCGACCGTTTCTGGCGCGCGGATCCTTCCCGAAGCCGAGTGTCCGGCGGCAGCGGGCTAGGCCTGGCAATCGTCCGGAAACTAGCCGAAGCTCACGGCGGCGAAGTCACCGCCACCAGCACCCCCGGGCACGGCACCACCTTCACTCTGCGATTCCCCCGGGAGTAGCGCTGGCTGGCGTTTCTCGGCAATGCTGGGTGCGTGGAGTACGCGTCCCGAGCGCCGAGGCCGCCGCTGGACGGGCTGATCGACGACCTCTACTGCCTGGCGGGCACGCCGCCGTACGCCCGGCTGACGTTGCCACCGGCGCCTTCCGCGCTGCTCATCGTCAATCTCGGCGCGCCGTTCCGGATCCGCATCGATCTCGAGACAGCCGAGTACGCCGACGGCTGCGTGATCACCATGCCGACTCGCGCGTACGAATTCGGCTACCCGCCCGAGACTTGTTCCGTCGGCGTGCACTTCAAACCATGGGGCCTGGCACCGTTCCTGCCGATGCCCGCAGCCGAACTGTGCGACCGGCCGGTGACGATAGAACAGGTCTGGGGCCGACCCGCCATCGCCGAACTGCGCGACCGGCTAGCTACGGCGACCGGACCGCACGAAATGCTGGCGCTTCTCGAAGACGAACTGATGCGACGGCTGACCGATACCGCTGGCTTGGGCCTGGTCCGCCACACGAGCAGCATCATCGCGGCGACCAGCGGCGCGGTAGCGATCGGCGCTCTGAGCGAGGCCGCCGGGGTCAGCAGCACCCACTTGGCACAACGGTTCAAGGCGCTCGTCGGCGTCACCCCGAAGCGCTTGGCCCGCACCCACCGCTTCACCGCCACCGTGTTCGCGATCGACCTCGCCGGACCGATCGACTGGAGCGACCTCGCCGGTCGCGCGGGCTACTTCGACCAGGCCCACTTCGGCCACGAGTTCCGGGCGTTCACCGGTTTCACGCCGACCCAGTACCTCGAAGTCCGGCGGCGGTTCCGGCGCGAACATCCCGGCCACACCCTGGACGGCTGGCCGCTGCCCGCCGATTGATTTCTTACAAGAGCGACCGCGCGCGACCGGCTAATTTGGGGCCACCTGAAGCAGAGGAGAACCCCCGTGGGCAAGGTCGTCATGTACAGCTCGGTGTCGGCGGACGGCTTCATCGCCGACGAAAACGACCAGCCCGGTCCGCTGTTCGACTGGCTGACCAGCGGCGACGTCCCGCTGGACGAGAGCGGCGTACTGAAGGTGTCGCAGGCCTCGTACGACTACACCCGCTCGTACTGGGACCGGATCGGAGCGACCGTCGCGGGCCGCCACGTCTTCGACCTGACCGACGGCTGGGACGGGAAACCGCCGAGCGGGATCGACCATGTGGTCGTCGTGACCCACCGCCCAGCACCCGAAGGCTGGGACCCCCAGGCGCCGTTCCACTTCGTCGACGGCGTCAAGGCGGCCGTGGCCAAGGCACAAGAACTCGCGGGCGACCGCGTTGTCGAGATCGCGGCCGGCGACGTCGGCGGTCAAGCACTAGCCGCGGGCCTGGTCGACGAGGTGCGCATGGACGTGGTGCCGGTGGTCTTCGGATCCGGCAAGCGCTACTTCGGCTCAGTCACCGCACAGCACCTGCTGGAGAACCCCGACGCGGTTCAGGGCGACCGGGTGCTGCACCTGCGCTATCAGGTGCGTCGCTGACCGATCGCGCGGAGAGGCCGGTCCAGCCTCTCCGCGCCGCGGGAAGCAACTCAGGCGGAAATCCCCAGATCCCGGATCAGCTTCGCCACGTGCCCGGTAGCCCGCACGTTGTAGGCGGCCTTGGCGATCTTCCCCTCCGCGTCCACGATGAACGTAGAGCGGATCACGCCCTGCACGATCCTCCCGTAATTCTTCTTCTCCCCGAACGCGCCCCACGCGGACAGCACTTCTTTGTCCACATCGGACAGCAGCGGGAAGGTCAGCTTCTCCGCCTCGACGAACTTGGCCAGCTTCTCCGGCTTGTCCGGCGAAATCCCCAGAACCTGATACCCCGCGTCGTTCAGCTCCGCGAGATTGTCCCGGAAATCGCAGGCCTGCTTGGTGCATCCGGGCGTGCCCGCGGCCGGGTAGAAGTACACCACCACGGCCTGGCCGCGGAAGTCGCTGAGCGAGACGTTCTTGCCGGTGCTGTCCGGCAGGGTGAATCCGGGCGCTTCGTCGCCCACGGCAAGTCGCTGGTCGGTCATGGGGACGAGAGTAATTCAGGCGTCTCCGCAATACGTGACGACGGCGGGCTCACCAGTGCTCGGCCGCACCTGCACGGCCATCCGGGCACTGTCGGCCGGCACCGCGAAAGCGAGCGTGACCTGCGTAGACCGGCCCGGCATCAGGTCTTTCCCGGCGTCGGAAACGCCGCCAAGGCCCTGCGTGGCGTCCACGATCTGCTTCGCCGGCTTCCCGGCGACCGTCGCGGTGACCGACAGCGCGGAAACCCGGTACGGATCGGTGCCGTTGTTCGTGACCTGGATGTAGAACGCCGCCGCACGAGCACTGCGGGGATACGCGGCCGGGCTCGGCTGGAAGGACTGCGGGGCCGACAGCGAGACCGTGATCCCGCTGGCGAAGCGATGGTTGGCGCCGAACTGCAGGTCGCCGGAGGCCTGCGCGGCCGCGGGCTGCGCCGCCGGGTTGCCGACGCCCATCGCGGCGGAGCCTTCCCGAGCGTTGACGCCGCCGCAGGCTGCCACGGAGAACAGCAGGCAGGCGGTCATCAGCAGTTTCGGGGTGCGCGGGGGCGCCATCGCGGGGGTACTCCAGTCGGGGTGGGGCGGTGTGCCGTTCGGCGTAGTTGCCGGGCGGACCCGCTCCACTCTGGCGGCACTAATGCCGTCACGGTGCGGAAGACGCGGACCTGGTGTACACCCGTGGCCGATCCGTGATCGAAAGAGCACGGGGGGTGACAGTCGTCACCTCGATGTCAACAGACGCAGGTCGGGATTCAGACCGCGAACGCGAACAACAGGATGAACACCGCGACCCCCGCGCCCCAGGCGACCATGAGCCAGCCGAAATCGCGCACCGGGTCGACCGCGCGGCTTTCCTCGCCGGGGATGTACACGCCGCGGTTTTCGAACCAGTCCGCGCATTTGCGCAGGATCCGCAGCGGATTGCGTTCCGGCACGGCCCACACCTCCCCGATGTCCGGGCCCAGCCTACGGGTTCGCGGCGGCTTCGCGGCCGTCGAGCCCGGCGATGCGCACGGCGAGTTCTACGAACGAGCGGACCAGCGGCGGCGTCGAGTCCTCGCGCCAGGCGACCACGAGCTGGCTCGGCGGGCAGCCGGCGAGCGGGACTGTCGTGACGCCTTCGGGAAACGAGTGCGCGAGCGGCGCGAGCCCGACGGTTCCGTTCCACAGCACGGCTTGCAGGCATTCGTGCACCGTCCGTACGACCGGGCCGCCGGTTCCGCCGCCGCTCCAGAACGCCTGCCACTGCGGGTCGGTGCCGTCCGGGAACCGGAACCACGTCCGGTCGGCGAGGTCCTCGTGGTGCACCTCGTCGCGTCCGGCCAGCGGATCGTCCGCGCGCAGGACGACGCCCATCGGGTCGGAGCGCAGCACGTGCGTGCGGATTCCGGTGGTGTCGAACGGAATCCGGGTGAGCGCGACGTCCACGAGCCCGGCGCGCAGGCCGGTGGTCGGGTCGGTGAGATCGGCCTCTCGGACGCTGATCCGCACGCCGGGATGCCGTTCGCGGAATTCGCCCGCGAGCCGGATCCCGACCGGTTCCGAGCTGTCGGCGAGGGTGCCGAGCGTGAGCGTTCCCGCTCCGGCCGCCGCGGCGACCTTCGCGCGGACCTGGTCCGCGCCTTCGAGCAGGGTGCGGGCCTCGTCGTAGAGCGCTGTTCCGGCGGCGGTGAGCGCGACCCCGGCCGGTGAACGCTCCAGCAGGATCGCGCCGAGGTCGGTTTCGAGCTGTTTGATCGCGCGGCTCAGCGGCGGCTGGGTCATGTGCAGCCGCGCAGCCGCCCGGCCGAAGTGGCGTTCCTCGGCGACCGCGACGAAGTACCGGAGCGAACGGAGATCCACAACCAGCGACAATACCCGCGCGGTATCGGGAAAAGCGGATCGGTCTTGGACACCGTGCGGGCCCGGCGCTGGACTGGAACCATCACTGATCCCGCACTTGTCGAGGAGCCCCGGCGATGGCCGACTATCCGTATCCCGATCCCGTCGTGCAGACCGCACAGGTGCGCGAACTCGCCCGCGACCTCGTCGTGGTCCCGAACCAGGGCGTGCAGCTCGTGCCGAACGTCGGCGTGGTCGGCGGGACGCATTCCGTGCTCGTCGTCGAGACCGGCATGGGGCCGCGCAACGCGGAAACCGTGCTGAACTTCGCGACCGAGTATGCGCGCGGACGCCGGATTTACTTGACCACCACGCATTTCCACCCCGAGCACGCGTTCGGCGCCCAGACTTTCGCCGGTGCCGCGACCTACCTGGTCAACCGCGCCCAGGCGACCGACCTCGCCGAGAAAGGCCCCGGTTACCTGCGGATGTTCCGCGGTCTGGGGGAGCCGGTCGCGCGCGAGCTGGAGGGCGTCGAACTGCCGGCCCCCGACGTCGTCTACGACTCAGCGCACGACCTCGACCTCGGCGGTCGCGTCGTGCAGCTGCGCGCGACCGGACGCGCGCACAGCAAGGGCGACCAGGTCGTCACGGTCCCGGACGCGGGCGTGCTGTTCACCGGCGACCTCGCCGAGACTGGCCAGTTCGCGATCTTCCCGTGGTTCCCGCCGCACGACACCGACGTGTCCGGGATCCGCTGGATCGAGGTCATGCGGAAGCTTTCGGAGCAGCGCCCGGAAATCGTCGTGCCCGGCCACGGCGACATCAGCGGTCCGGAACTGCTCGACGACCTGCGTGCCTACCTCGAACTGCTGCGCGACGAGACCTGGCGGCGCCGCGATTCAGGGATGGCCGAGGCGACCGTGATCGCGGAAGTGCGGGACGAGCTGATCAAGCGGCATCCGGAGTGGGAAGGCCGAGAGTGGATCGACACTGCGGTGGCATGCCTGTGCGCGGAGCACGTCAGTCACGCTTGAGCAGCGGCGCGAGCGTCGTGACGATGGCCTGCCTGGTCGCTTCGGCTCGCTGTTCGGGCGTCAGTTCGTCGGAACGGTCGAGCATGGCCTGAGACGCTCCGCGCACCGCGCCGGCGAACGCGCCGGTCAGCGCGGCGGCGGTGAGGTCGTCGAGTTCTTCGGGGAAGGCTTCGGCGAGGATTTCGGCGATCCGGCGCTCGGCGTTGAACTGGATGTGCAGCGCCCGGCTCTGGATCGCGGGCACGGTCTGGAGCAGCCGCATCCGCAACGGGGTCAGCTTGCCGATGATGTCGTTGCTGACCTCGCCGCCGTCGGCGAGGACGCGGACCAGCAGGTCGATCGGCCGGTCGTCCGGGGCGCGGTTCGCGAGGGCGCCGAGCAACGCTTGGACCCGGCTTTCGGCGTCCGGGAACAGCAATTCTTCCTTGCTGGCGAAGTAGCTGAAGAACGTGCGCGTGCCGATCTCGGCGGCTGCGGCGATCTCGGCGATCGTCGTCTCGTCGTAGCCGTTGCGCTCGAACAGGTCCATGGCCGCGTCGATGAGGGCCTGGCGAGTGCGGGCACGCTTGCGTTCACGGAGCGACATGCCGCGATCATACGGCAGTGAGTGCAAACCAGCACTCGTTGCAAATCTGCACTGAGTGCGGTTATCTTCGGACGCATGACTCGTGACGTGCTCGTGTGCGGTGCCGGGATCGCTGGCTCGACCCTCGCGTTCTGGCTGGCGCGCAACGGTTTCCGGCCGACCGTCGTGGAACGGGCGGCTGGGCAGCGCAGCAGCGGCAACCCGGTGGACGTCCGCGCGGGCGCGATGGAGGTGGCCGACGCGATGGGCGTCGTGCCGCGGTTGCGCGAAGTCGCGACGCACGCGAAGCGGCTGCGGGTGCTCAACGCGCGCGGGCGTTCGGTGACCACGGTGCGAATGGCGGTGCGCAAGGAGATCGAGGTTCCGCGCGCTGATCTCGCCACCGCGCTGTACGAATCCGCGCGTGACGACGCTGAAATCCTCTTCGGCGACACCGTCACCGCGTTGCAGCAGGACGATGGCGGGGTCGACGTCACCTTCGAGCACGGTGCGCCGCGCCGGTTCGACCTGGTGATCGGCGCGGACGGCGTGCATTCGGCAGTGCGGCGGCTCGTGTTCGGCACCGAGGAGAAGTTCGTCCGGCACGCCGGGCTGTATGTCGGGACGGTGTCGCTTGGCGAGCCGTCCGACTACCCGGAGGACGTGGTTCTGCTGAACGCCCCGGGCCGGCTCGTCGCGATCCATCCGGTGCGGGGAAACTCCGGCGTCGCGTTCATCTTCCGCGCGCCGGATCCCGGGCAGGGCAAGGAAATCGTGTCCGCCGCCTACCGGGGTCTCGGCTGGCGGGTCCCGGAGTTGCTGGCCCGTTTCGAGGCAGCGGACGACGTCTTCTTCGACGCGGTTGCGGTGGTCGATCCGCCCCGCTGGTCGCACGGCCGGGTCGCGCTGGTCGGCGATGCCGCGTCGTGCGTCTCGCTGCTCGGCGACGGTTCGAGCCTCGCGATCGTCGGGGCGCACACCCTGGCCGCGGCGCTCGCCGACGGTGGACACGTCGAGGCGTTCGCGCACTACGAGACGACCCATCGAGCGCGCGTGAAGCCCAAACAGTGCGGGGTCCAGGCGGCGGCATCGATGCTGGTCCCGCGCACAAAACGGGGTCTGACGGTCCGGAACCTCGCCGCCCGGCTGCTGCCCGGCTGAGATCGGCAAAAAGAATTCCTTGACACGAATATTCGATGTGGTGAATACTTCAGTGCATGGACGGGATCGCCGCAGCACTCGCAGACACCACCAGGTGGCAGCTGGTCGAACTGCTCGCGCAGCGGCCGCGGTCGGTCGGCGAGCTGGCTGAGCTGACCGGGCTGCGGCAGCCGCAGACGACCAAGCACCTGCAGACCCTCGCTCGCGCCGGCCTGGTCACCATGGCCCCGCTCGGGCAACGGCGGGTCTACGCGGCCGAAGCGGCTCCGCTGCGGGAATATGCGGACCAATTGCAGAAGCTGGCCGCGACGATCGAGGCGCACGCCGGGGAGCGCGACGTGCTCGACCGCTACCGCGCGGCGATCGAAGCCGACACCGCGGCCGCGGACCGGGATCGCTGGGCCGACGGCCGCGCGTTCTCCTTCGAACGTGCGCTTCCGGTGCCGCCGGAAACGGTCTGGCGGTACTGGACGGACGCCGGGCTGCTGGCGTCGTGGTGGGTCCCGCCGTCCCTGACCGTCACCGAGTGTGTCCTCGAACCGGAGCCGGGCGGGCGCGTCGTTCTCGTCTACCGCGACGCCGAAGGCACGTACCGCTCGGAAGGGCAGGTCCGGACCGCTCGCGAAACCGAGCGGCTCGAGTTCGACCTGTCGGTGCTGGACGCGGCCGGAGCCGTCGCGTTCAGCGGCCGCTACGACCTCGCCCTCGCCGCCGCGGCGAACGGCGGCACCCGGCTGCGGCTGGGTCTGGAGATCAGTGCGACGACCGTCGAGGCCGTGTCCGCCATCGCCGGAATCGAAACCGGCTGGGGACAGGTCCTCGACCACCTCACCGAAGTCATCACCCGAAAGGAAACCCAGTCATGACCGAACGTCGTGTCACCGCCAACCTCGCCCTGACCCTCGACGGCCGCTACCACGGCCCGGAAGGCCCCGGCGACATGAGCGCGATCATCCCTTACGTCACCACGGAAACCGCTCGCAACCAGATGACCCGCATCTGGGAGAACGCGACGACCGCGCTGCTGGGCCGCCGCAACGCGGAAGGCTTCCTCGGCTTCTGGCCGACCGTCGCCGCCGACGAAAACGCCGACCCGCGCGACCGCGGTTACGCGAAATGGCTGGTGGACACGGAAAAGGTGGTCCTGTCGAGCACGCTCACCGAATCCCCGTGGGAGCGCACGCGCATCGTGAACGCGCCCGCCGCCGAGGTCGTCGCCTCGCTCAAAGCCGAGGGCGAGGGCGACATCCTGGTCAACAGCAGCGTCAGCGTGATCAAGGCGCTGCTGGCCGAGGACTTGGTCGACCGCCTGTACCTGACCATCTGCCCGCAAATCGCCGGCGGCGGCCCGCGCCTGTTCGACGACGGCCTGCCGGGTACTAAGTGGACAGTCGCGCACCAGGAGACCGGCGCCCTCGGCGAAGTGGCCCTGGTTTACGACCGCGTGCGCTGAGCGGCTTGACCTTCACGCATACGGCAATGTTTAGCGTCGGATGACATGAGTGAAGGACAGTTTCAAGGCAAGGCCGTGATCGTCACCGGCGGCGGAACGGGCATCGGACAGGTCACCGCACGCGAGTTCGCCCGGCGAGGCGCGGACGTCCTCGTCGTCGGCCGCACCGCGGAGCGGCTCGCCGAAACCGCGGAGGGCTTCTCGCGGATCCGCCCGTTCGCCGCCGACATCACTTCGCCGGGCGCCGCGGAGGAGATCGCCGCCGCGGCGCTCGCCGAATTCGGCCGGATCGACGTGCTGGTGAACAACGCGGGCATCGTCGAACCGGCCGCGCTGGGCGAAATCAAGCCCGGAGCTTTCGACGGAGTAGTCGCGACGAACCTGCTCGCGCCGGTCTACCTCGTGCAAGCCGTGCTGCCGCACCTGAGCGACGGCGTCGTCGTCAATGTGACAACCGCGATCGGCCAACGCGGCTGGCCGATGGCGGGCCGCGAGTTCTACGCGGCGACGAAAGCCGCCCTGGAGTCGCTGACCCGAAGCTGGGCAGTGCAACTCGCCCCGCGCGGCATCCGCGTCACCGCCGTCGCGCCCGGCCCGGTCGCCACCGAGATCTACGCCCGCGAGGGCCTGACCGCCGAACAAGCCCAAGCACAGCACGCCTCTCTGCAGGAGATGGTTCCCTTGCGGCGCCTGGCCCGGCCGGAAGAAGTCGCACACTGGATCGTCCAGCTCGCCAGCCCCGACGCGGACTACCTGACCGGCGTGGTCCTGCCCGTCGACGGCGGCGCAGTGATCGCTTAGCGGCGTACGCTCGGGTCGGTGCGGATCGGAGAGCTGGCGAAGGCCACCGGCGTGACGACCAGGGCGCTGAGGTTCTACGAGGAGCAGGGCTTGCTGACCGCGGCCCGCTCCCACAACGGGTACCGGCACTACGACGAGTCCGCGATCGAGCGGGTGGCGAACATCCGCTACCTGCTCGACTCGGGACTCACGATGGAAGACATCCGGCCGCTCGGCTCGTGCCTGCAGGGAGACCTGCCCTCGCGGCGCTTGTCGTCAAGCGCGGTGGCTTTGGTGGATCGGCGGCTGGCTGTGCTGGATGAGCGGATCGAGGCGCTGACGCGGGCTCGGGAGCGACTGTCTTCGCGGGCGGCTGCGGTGCGTGGTGGGGATTGAGGTTAGCGGCGCGGGAAATGGCCGGGTAACGGCGAGCGAGCGCAACACTCGCGGCGGTTCCGGCGACTTGCGGGCATACCTGCGAACAGGGGAGAGCCCGTTGATCTTGGTTCCCGACCACACCGTTGCCGGCCTCGTCCTGATGCGGCTGCGGACCGGCAAGATCGGCGGCTGCCGATGAGGCGTTGGCCTTGGCTGCTGATCGCGGCCGCTGTCGTCGTTGTTGTCGTGTCCTCGCGGCCGCTGCTCGGTTCGGCTGATTGGGCAGGGCTCGGCCAATGGGTCGGCGGTGTCGGAGCGTTCGCTGCTGTCGTGGCAGCGCTCTGGCTGGCTGGTGCCGAGTCCCGGCACGAGCGAGCACGCGAGGCGGAGCGCTCGCGGATCCAGGCGTACTACGTCAAAGCGGATTGGGAAACTGGCCGGGAACAGGGCCAGCTCCCGCCGATCTCGGTGCGCCACGCGGGCGCCGAACCAATGGTGAACGTCCGGGTTGTGGCGGTGCACACCAACCGGCCACCGTCTCGGCCGCCGCTGAAAGTCGTTGCGAACACGGACTGCCCGGTCCTCCTTCCCGGCGAGCCGTGGCACGTCGAATGGCGGCTCGCACGGGTGGATCTCGGGGACGAGATCGTCGCGCTCTACTGCGCGTCGACGAGCAAGATCGAGATCGCTTACGGGGATCTGGCGGGAGGCCGGTGGAAGCGGATCGGGGCGGCTCCGCCCGAGCCGGATCTCAGTCCGCGGTGAAATTCAGCGCAGGAGGGGTGGGGCCGGAGAGACTCGAACTCTCACTGGCACGGACCTAAACCGTGTGCCTCTGCCAATTGGGCTACGGCCCCCAGGAACCAGGTGTGATCGTAGCGCGCGCCACGTTCGGGTTCGCTCGGCGTGGCCAGTCGCCGTCGCGCGGGGGTTGTCCTCTACCGTGGACCGCCTACAGTCCGACTGCGGCGAGGAGGGCACGTGGCTCGCGACCCCGAGACCATCGAGCGTGAGATCGAGCAGGCGAGGACCGCTTTGGCGGCGACCCTCGACCAGCTGGGCACGAAGGCCAATCCGCAGAAACTCGCCGAGCAGGCGAAGGACGGCGTGCGCGCGAAGCTCGACAACCCGAAGGTCAAGTACCCGCTCATCGGGGCAGGCGTGCTGGTGGCCGTGCTGCTGGTGCGGAAGCTGTTCCGCTGACCGTTCGCGTCGCTGACGAACAGCGCTTCGGGTTACGCCGGGTGCTGTTTCGGTCGCGCGCGGGCAGGTCGCCGAATACCGCCCTGGATGGCGGATGGACAGCGGTGATCGCTACGCCGGGTGAACTTCGTGAGAAGTGCCACCGAACCAGAGGTCACCTGTTTGGCGGTCGCTCACCTGGGTCGGTTGGCGGCGTCACGTTCGCCGAATCGGGCTACCCCGCAGGGGTGACGCGGTGGTTTTGCCGCGCTGTCCTGGAGGTGGTCACCTGTTTGCGGGGGTGAACAGGAGGGCCTGCACCGGCCCCCAGGCGAGGGCGGCGCGCAGGCGAAACCGGCCCGCGAGAAACGCGGGCTGAACGGGAACTAAAGCGAGATCAGGCGCGTGCGACCGGAGGCGTGGCCGACGCGCCCGCTGTCACACCGGGGCGGCTCGCCTCGTCGGGCTTGCGGTCTTCGACCTCTTTGGGGAGCTGCTTGCTCGGCGGCAACGCGGGCTTGGCGGCCTTGTCCTTCTCCGCGGCAGCCGGTGCGGGAGCCTCGGCCTTGTCGGATTCGGCAGGCGCGGCAACGTCCTTGGCCGCCTTGGCACCGCCCGACGGCGGGATTTCCAGCGGCTCGATCTCCGGCAGCGTCAGGCGGGCGGCCATGTACGCGCTGGTGAACTCCAGTGCGTTGCCGTTCAGCAGGTGCACGACCGTGGGACGCTCGTTCGGGGCGAGCTTCTCCACGAGCTGGTCGGCCCGGTCGCGGGCGGCGATGATGCCCGGCGCCTTGCCGGTCAGCTCCTTGCCGCGGCCGCTCACGGTGATCGTCCAGTCGTCGTTGTCGTGCTTGTAAGTCGCCGTGATCGTTTCCACCACTGCCTCACCCCTCTCGTCATCAGCATGCGTCACAGGTCGAGACCCGGCCACCGCAAACTCATGACGCGATTCCTGCTTGCCGGCCGCTGGCGCGACACTCAGTGTGTCTTTCTACCGTGTCATCGATACCGCAAGAAAACTCTGTGTCACAAGTAACGGGACGAGATGTGCGCTGAGTGACGACCGAATGGCCTAATGCACGGTCATCTTCACGTGCACGTCAGATCGCTCGCTGTGACAACCCGGCCCAGAGCAGATCCATCGCGTACTCGGTGGCCTTCTCCGGGGTCACCTCCGGGAAGCGCTCGCACCAGATGGCCAGCCGCTCGCAGGCGCCGACGACGAACTCGGCCGAGGCTTCGGCGCGCAGGGTGTCCTCGCTGTCGAAGTAGCCGCTCATCAACGCGGTGATCAGGTCGGTCTGCTGCCGGCGGGTTTCTTCGATCTCGTCCGCGGCGGGAGTGCCGATGAGAGCCATCTCGTGCCGCAGCAGCGACCAGGCCTGGCGGCGCTCGCGGATGAAGACGAAGAACGCCAGCAGCCCCCGCCGCAGCGCCTCCTGTGCCGAGTCCGCGCCGACGATCGACTGCTCGGTGGCCTCTTGCAACGCCGACCGCGACTGCCGGATGCACGCCAGCAGCAGGCCCTCTTTCGAGTTGAAGTACTCGTACAGCATCGGCTTGGACACACCGACCAGTTCGGCGATCTCGTCCATCGACGCCATCGCGTAGCCGCGCTCGCCGAAGACCTGCTCGGCGACCTCGATCATCTGCCGTTCCCGCTCGGCTCGGGGCATGCGCTTGCGCTTGGCGGTGGTCATGGCGCACACTCTACCGCCAGTAACCTACTCCGAGTAAGCTGGACTTCGGGTAACAGTTAACGGGAGGACGCATGGGCAACCGCACCGAGACCGGCGTGATCGTGGTCGGCACCGGGTTCTCCGGGCTCGGCATGGCGATTCAGCTGCGCAAGGACGGCCGCGAAGACTTCGTGGTGCTCGAGAAGGCCCAGGACGTCGGCGGAACCTGGCGGGACAACAGCTACCCCGGTTGCGCGTGCGACATCCCGTCGCACATGTACTCCTTCTCCTTCGAACAGAACCCCGGCTGGTCGCGCGCGTATTCGCCGCAGCCGGAGATCTACGAGTACATGCGCGGGGTCGCGGACAAGTACGACCTGCGCCGCTTCATCCGCTTCGGGCAGGAGATGACCGGCGCGCGCTGGGACGCCGAGGAGAACCGCTGGCACGTCAGCACCCGCGGCGGCGACGAGTTCGTCGCCCCGGCGCTGGTCGCGGGCGTCGGCGCGCTGCACCGGCCGATGATCCCGGACCTGCCGGGCATCGAGCGGTTCCAGGGCCGCGCGTTCCACTCCGCCGAGTGGGAGCACGACTTCGACTTCGCAGGCAAACGCGTCGCCGTGGTCGGCACCGGGGCCAGCGCGGTCCAGTTCGTGCCGAAGATCGCGCCGGAGACGGCGGAGCTGACGCTGTTCCAGCGCACGCCGCCGTGGGTGATGCCGAAGGCCGACCGCGACATGCCGGGCTGGCTGCGCGGGCTGTTCCGCGCGGTGCCGCCGGTGCAGCGGCTGTACCGGAATTTCCTTTACTGGACCCTGGAAGCGCGCGCGATCGGCTTCAACGGCCAGCCGTGGATCATGAAGATCGGGCAGCGGCTCGCGAAGGCCAACATCGACCGCGCGGTGAAGGATCCGGAACTGCGCGCCAAGCTGACCCCGGACTACACCATGGGCTGCAAACGCGTGCTCATCTCGAACGACTACTACCCGGCGCTCGCCCGAGACAACGTCGACGTGGTCACCGACGGCGTGGCCGAGGTGCGCGAGCACAGCATCGTCGACCGGGCAGGCGTCGAGCACGAGGTGGACGCGATCGTCTACGGCACCGGATTCCACGTGACCGACGCGTTCGACAGCCTCGAGATCGTCGGCCGCGACGGGCGGAATCTCGCGAAGGAATGGGCGAGCGAAGGGATGCGGACGCATCTCGGGATCACCGTGAACGGCTTCCCGAACCTGTTCTTCCTGCTCGGGCCGAACACCGGACTCGGCCACAACTCGGTGGTCTTCATGATCGAGGCGCAGATTTCCTATATCGCGCAGGCGTTGCGGCTTGCGGGCGACCGGGCGCTGGACCCGCGCGAGGACGTGCAGGAGCGGTTCAACGCGCAGGTGCAGCACAAGCTCGACAAGGGCATCTGGACTCAAGGCGGCTGCAAGAGCTGGTATCTCGACGCCAAGGGCGTGAACCGGACGCTGTGGCCGGGCTTCACCTGGCGGTACTGGCTCGACACCCGGACGGTTCGGCGGGAGGACTACGAACTGCTCGGCTGAGGGGGCACGAAGGGGACTTTCGCGGCGGGGGATGGCGCCGCGAAGGTCCCCCTCGTGGTCTCTGCGGTAGTCCACAGTGGACTATGAGGTACGAGGGGAAGCTTTCGCGGCAGGGGAGGAGTCGCGAAAGTTCCCCTCGTAGTACGTGGGCTCCGGCGGGCAGCGTTCAGCGCGGAGCGGGCGCTCCACAGTGGACGCCGGCCGGACGCGGGCAGCGTTGTCGTCGAGCGGTGTCGTCGTCGGACAGTAAAGAAACCTGTGCGGAGATTGAGCAGTACGAGGGGGACTTTCGCGGCAGGGGAGGAGTCGCGAAGGTCCCCCTCGTGGTCTGTGGTCAGGCCGGAGCGAGCTTGCGCAGGTGCGAAACCAGCTCGGCCGTCGGAAGACCGCACAGTTCGGCCATCCGCTCCAGTGCGGCGAAGTCGAACGACACCTCGTCGGCCGAGGTGCTCGCCGAAGCGGGCTGGCCCGCAGCCGAGGGAGCGGAAGGGCTTGGCGTGCTTGAGGATCCGGGTACCGGAACGGAAGCCCGGGCAGTGGCGTCCGCGCGGGCGGGCGAACCCGGCATCGCGACTCCGTTCTGCCGCAACCGTCCTTCGGCCCAGCGCCGCAGCGGAGTCAGTTCCGGACCGGCCTCCGCGACGACCCGGCGCAGGTCCACGCGGACCCGGCCAGGTTCCTCGGTGAAGACCCGGCTGTGCACCTTCGCCAGCAAATCCTGCGGAAGCTCGTCCATCGCCACGCACAGTTCGACCAGGCGCACCACGGAACACTGCCGCGTGCCCAGTTCATACGTCGCCAGTGTCTGCAGCGAGATTTCGCTCTGCAGATGCGCGTTCAGCTCTTTGCGCGTCCATCCCCGGCCACGCCTGAGCTTGCGCAGCTCGTCTCCCAGCACCCGCTGGTAGTGCTCAGCGTCGATCACGGCCCCTGCCCCTCAACCAACTTCGCGGACGCGGGCTTGCGTCCCGGTGGTGAAAGTGCCGAAGCGGCCGCTCATTACGCGGGTTTCGGGAGAAATTTCTACTTGCCCCGAATGGAGCAACGCGTCAGTTGACGCAGGGCACCCCGTCGGCGGTGATCGGCTGGTCGTCGCTCCCCGGACCGGTGGGCGTCGACGGCGGTGCGGCCTGCTGCTGCGCCGGAGGTGCTTGCGCGGCACCGGTTCCGCTCGAAGCGCCGGCGGAAGGCTGGTAGTCCGAACCGAGGTAGACCTTCACGTGGCCCTTGGGCACGCTCTTGTCTTCCTGCACCGTCGCCTTGGTGCCGAGCGCGTCGGCGACCGCCTGCCCGGCCGCCTCGCCGCCGCTTGGGACCCAGATCACAGTCGTCTTGCGCGAGGACGCGTTGTCCGTGTCGCCGGCGGTGAAGCCCTTGTCCACCAGTTGCTTCGACACGCTCGCGGCGAGACCAGTGCGGTCCGAGGCATTGCGCACGTCGACCGTCGTGTCCTTATGCGACTCGTCCGGCTTCGGCGGCTGCTGCTGCGCCGGAGCGCCGTCGGCTCCGGCCTGCGGACCGGCGAGGCCCTGCACGAACGCCTTCACCTTCGCCGGGTCGACCTTCACCGCGACGCCGTCGTTCGGCGTGCGGTACTCGACGTTGTCGACCGGGATGGTGCGGAACTCCAGCTGTCCGCCGGTGAGGCCCTTCATCTGCTGGGCGAAGTTGAAGATGTCCCAGTTCTGGTTCAGCACCACGGACTTCTTGATGGCGTCGACCAGAGCGTTGAGCTTGCTCGGGTCGGTCAGCGTTCCCGCGGACAGCACCTTGCGCGCCATGCCCGCCATGAACACCTGCTGGCGCACCACGCGGTCGAGGTCGCCGCGCGGCAGGCCGTGCCGCTGCCGGACGAACTCCAGCGCCTCCACCCCGGAGATGGTGTGCTGGCCCTTGGTGAAGTTCGCGCCGGAGTAGTCGTCGTCGACGTTGTTCTTCAGGCAGACGTCCACGCCGCCGACGGCCTTCGTGATGTCGCTGAAGCCGAGCAGGTTGATCGCCGCGTAGTTGTCGATGGTGGACCCGGTGAGCTCCTGGATGGTCGAGATCAGCAGCCGCGCCCCGGCCTGGTTGGCCTTGACGTCGAGTTCCTTCGGATCGGTGACGCCTTGGGCCTGGAGGTCCTTGCGCGCCTGCAGCATCGCCCTGGCGTACGCCGAGTTGATCTTGTGCTTGCCGTAGCCGGGGATGTCCACGTACGAGTCGCGCGGCAGCGAGAGCGCGACGGCCTTGCTGCCGTCGTTCGGGATGTGGACCAGGATCAGCGTGTCGGTGTTCAGCTCGCCGTCCGATTCGCCCGCGCGCAGCTGGGCGAGCAGTTCCGGGGAGAGCGGGTTGCCCTGCATGTCGGTGCGGCTGTCGAGGCCGACCAGGAGGATGTCGCGGGCGCCGTCGGCCGGTTTGTCGCCGCCCCCGCCCTCGCCGATCACGTCGGAGTAGTTCAGGCCGTTGACCAGCCCCTGCAGCGACGCCCACGCGTATCCGGTGAGCCCCATGACCAGCAGCGACACCACGGTGAGAGCGATTTTCGCCCCGCGCAGCCCGCCGCGCCGGGACCCCCGGTGCGGACGGCGCGGGGGCGGGCCGGGACGCCGAGGCGGTCCGGCGGCCTGCGGTTCGCGTCGCGAGCGGGGCGGTGGCCCGGGCCGCCGCGCCGGTCCCCGGCCGGGCTGGTCCTGCCACGAGCGGGCGGGGCGGCGATCGCCTTGCCCGTTCCGAGGCGGGTAGTCCACGGGGCCGGCTCCTTCTCGTCGTTCTGGTCGTCCGCTTCTGGAGACGCATGGTGCCGGGCGGGGGTTGCGACGGATTCGCACCTCCCCCGGGCGGTGTGGTGCGCACCACCTATGTTCCGGTATCCGAAGCAGTTTCGCCCGGTCGGCGGTACGCGTGTCGCGGGTCAGGGCGCCGCGGGAGCCGCCCGTCTCGTCGGAACCATGCACGAACCCGCTCCGACCAGCGCGAACACCGCGGTCAGGATGTGCAGCACGACGACCGCCGAGCCGTGCGTTTCACCGCCGGCGGCGGCCACGAGAGACGGAACGCAGGTCAGCGCGGCGGCGAACCACGTCGCGGCCGAGGTCGCCGCCCCGCCGGTCCGGACGGCGTGCAGCAGCAGGACGCCGAGGAGAAGGTGCACGAGGCTCTGGACCGGGTCCAGCCTCAAGCCGAGTACGTCGGCGTCCGCGGCTTCGGCGCCGAAGCGGGCCAGCGCCAGACCGAACACGCCGAGCGTCGCGTAGCCGATGCCCAGCGCGGCGGCCGCGCGAGTGAGCAGCACCGGACGGCGGCCGGTCGGCGTGTACGGAAGCGGTGCGACAGGTGCTTCGGCACCGGGTTTGCCCGGGTGGCGTTCGAACCACCAGAAGACCAGCGCCGCGGGCACGAGCAGCAGCGCCACCGCGGCGAGCATGCGGGGCTGGAGGAGCCAGCTCAGGCCGTTCGCGATCGGTCCGGGCAGGTACACGACGGCGACGAGCAGCAGCATCGCGGCGAGGAACGCCAGGTACAGGCTCATCGGGGCACGCAGCATCAATGCGGCGGTGCGGGTAACGCGGTCGCGTGCGGCCCAGCGACGCAGTGGTGTCGCGAGGAGCCCGACGAGGCCGAGCTGCGACACACCCAGCAGCAGCACGGTCCACGGCCGCGCGGACAACGCGGCAGGCGCGCCCGGGTTGCCGAGCAGCACCGGCGAAGCGTCGAAGGCGAACATCGCGAGTGCGAGAGCCGCGACGCCGCTTACGGCAGCGACAGCGAGCACTGGGCGGCGAAGCCGGACGCCATCCGCGTACGCGAACGCCACCTGCTGCGCGAGGAGCGCCAAGGCGAGCGTGGCGGCGTAGCGCGGCCAGGACACGTCCGTCCAGCTGGCGGCGAGCTCTCCGGCTACGACGACGGCCGTCAGCGCCGCGACTGACCACAGCCGCGTACGGCGGTAGAGCGCGAGCAGCATTGGCGCGCCGACGACGGTCAGCAAGTAGACGCCCAGCAGCCACAACGGGTGCAGCGCGATCCGCATGACGGTGGCGTTGGTCCCGGCCGGGATGCCGAGCAGTTCCAGCGCCAAAGGCACGATCAGGGCGACCACGGCGAAGATCAACGCCGGGCGCAGCAGCGGGCTGGACCGTTCGGCGAGGTAATGCCGGTAACCGCGGTCGCGTTCGGCCCGCCAGCCCGCCGCGTTGGCGAGCCCGCCCGCGAAGAAGAGCAACGGGGTGAGCTGGGCGAGCCAGGTCAGCGGCCACCAGGAGGCCTGCGGCGCGCCCGCCCAGTCGGCCAGCGCGGTCGCCGACTCGCCGACCATCAGCGCCGCGGCCCCGGCGATGCCGAGCACCGCCCACGGCCGGGGAATGCCGCGAGGCAGGCGCGGGCGCGGGGTGGTGCGGCGGGCGGTGTGCCAGCCGCGCAGGCGCATCACGAGCAGACAGCCGATCACCAGCACGCCGGCGACCATCGGGCCGATCGGGTCGCCGACCGGCGGGCCCCAGCGCTGATGCCACGAGTTGACCACCAGCCCGCCGGTGAACACCGACGCGACCAGCTGGCAGGTGCGCTCGGAGTTCATCGGGTTCAGCTCGCAGGTGCGGTGCATGTCCTGTTCGAGCCGGTCGTCGAGCGCGGCGCGGGCGGACTGGCCGAGCGGGTGGCCCTTGTCGTTGGCGTAGCGGAGCAGGTCGTAGCCGAGGTCGTGGGCCTTGCACGGGACGGAGAAGTCCCACTTCGTGTTGTCGTCGCCCCACGGGGCCGAGCAGCCGCCGTCGAGGTGGGCCGCGCGGACGGTGCCGTCGCGGGCGGGCAGCGCGCCGGGCTTCACTCCGGTGACCGCGGTGAAGTCCTTGGGCAGGAGCGCCAGCGCGGTGGCTTGCCCGTCGGGGTGGGCGAGCGCGTCGACCGCGTTCTGCGCCGCGAGCACGCCGCCGGTCGGCGGACCCTGGTCGGGCGGGGACGCGGGCCGCGAGGCGATCAGGCCGAACCCGAACACCACGAGCAGGACGAGCAGCAGCCAGCCGGACGTCGACCAAGGTCGGCGAACGCGAACGGCGGCCGGGGCACGGTCGTCGGTGGCTGGCATGCGCACCAGGGTGCCAGCCCGGCGCGCGCCGCGGGAGGCGGCTGTCCCCCTCACCCGCGCGGGGGGTAACCCCCAGGGGTTCCGCACCTGGCCCGCGGCTCCCGCATGTGGCCCGCTGGCCGAGGAGCGCCCCAATGTGGCATTGGGTGCATCTGACGCACCCAATGTGGCGTTCGGTGCGTCCCACGCACCCAATGCCACATTGGGGCGCTCTGGCCGGAGGGGTGCGGGAGGGGACGGGACGGACGGAGCGGCGGTCGGGTCCGGGCTGCGGCGGCGGATTCCGGGCACTCGGCCGAGCGGGCCCGGCGGCTTTCGTTCCTTCCCGAAAACCAGCCGTCGCGGTTAGCGGCGCCGAGGACAATTAACCCCGCGGACTAACCCGGCGGCAGAACGGGGTGCGGACAGTCGCGCACAGTTGCTGAATCGGTTTCGCGATTAATCGCAAACAGTGCCGGTGATCGGAATTGTGGATCACTCGGACGGCAGATTCGCATCCGCGAAGCGGACCTGGTTCCGGCCGCCTTCCTTCGCGGTGTAGACGGCCGCGTCGGCGGCTTGCAGCAACTGTTCCAGTGTCGTTCCGTTCACCCCGAGCAATGCGACGCCGATCGACGCGGTACGGCCGGTGATCAATGCGGAACCGCCGCGTTTGTCGGTCGTCACGATGCGCTGATCGGCGATTGCGGTACGGATCCGTTCCGCGGTCACCTTCGCCGCCGTGCTGTCCACATCGGGCAGCAGGATGAGGAACTCCTCGCCGCCGAAGCGGCCGATGATGTCCTTGGGGCGCGTTATCTCGTCGAGGGTTTGCGCGACCGTGCGGAGCACGTCGTCGCCCGCCGGATGGCCGTACGTGTCGTTGATCCACTTGAAGTGATCGAGGTCGATCATCAGCAGCGCCAGGGTTTCCCCGCCGCGTGCGGCCCTCGCCAGCGCGCGCTCCGCGGACTCCGACCACCCGCGCACGTTGAAGATCCCGGTTTTCGGATCGGTGCGCGCTTCGGACTGCAGTTGGTTGATTTCCGCCAGCCGGTTGCCCAGCACCGTGATCAGCACGAGGATCACGATCGCGGGCGGGATGTTCACGAGCAGGATCGTCGCGATGGTGCCGAGGCTGATCGTCGACAGCTCCAGCAGGTTGTCGTCCTTGGTGCCCAGCACGTTGCGCAGGGTGGGCGCGGACGTGCCGCCGAGGGCGAGCAGCCCGCCGATCACGATGGCCTGCAGCGCCGCGTAGCTGAAGCCGACGAGCATCAGGATCCCGAAGACCTGCAACGAGTTCGCCGGCGAAAGCCGGGCGAGTTCGGCGGAGGCGAAAGTCTGGTAGAGGTGGTGCGCCAGCAATGCCGACACCGCATGCGTGAACGAGGTGAACACGAACTTGTGCGGCGGCCGCCGGGAGTTGAACCACCGCTGGACGCGCAGGAGCGCGATCAGCAGGAGAGTCAGCGGGATCGGCAGCAGCAGCGCGGCCGGGAACACCCAGATGCCGGTCAGGTCGATGTGGACGGCGGTGACCCGGTTGCGCCGCCGTTCCTCCTGCCGCCGGGTGAGCTGGATGTGCACCGTCGCGCAGCCGGCGAGGATCGCGAACCGGCCCCAGTCCACGAGATCCGGGCTCGGCGACGCGACCACGCCGAAGGTCAGCAGCGCCACCGCGATCGCGTCCCAGGCGAGCAGGAACGCCACCATCCGGCGCGGTTTCGTCCAGAGATCCCAGGAGGAAACGGGGTTCGCGGCGATCAGCGCGCGCAGCCGTCCGGCGAAGCCCGTCGCGGCGGGCGGTTCCTCCCCGGGGCCGCGGTGCTCACCGCGCGCCGGTTCGGTTCCGGGCATCGGGCCGTGCCTCCTCCGGAGTCGGATGCGGTTCCCGGACGGTTCCCGGTTCTGCGCCGTTATCAGTTGCCGGTATCATCTCACTCACCGACTTCGAACGCTGTATTCGGTCGTAGTCTCCGAACCCGGAGACGCCTTCCGCGACAACTGCTGCATCCATGAAGTAAATTGCGGAGGAGCGTCCCCGCCGTCCCCCCGAGTGAGGTGTTTTCCCGTGCGCGACCGCGAAGCGTGAAACGAGCTGTTGTCATTTTCCGGTGAATTGTCAGCGAGTGGAGGTGGACAGCTGTGCGTGACCGTGAAGCGTGAGTTCCGTGACCGATCCACTGCGGATTCGTGACAATGCGAACGGAGGTGTGTTCCGTGCGTGACCGTGAAGCGTGAAACGACTTCCCGTCCGGCGTATCCGGACCCATTCGGCCGGTGCCTCGACCCCGGCCACAGTTCCATCCCGCAACCCACGATCAGGCGCCGGCCGCGACCGCGTGCCGCACCCGGGTCCACGAGAACGCGGTGGGGATCGCCAGAGCCACGCCGGCCAGCCCGGCCAGCGCGATGGCGGTGACGGCAGATCCGGTCGCCTGCGCGACCACCCCGCCGAGAGCCACCCCGATGCCCTGCGCCACGCGCAGCCCCGTGCGGTAGAGCCCGCCGGCGCCGCCGCGCAGCTCGTTCGGCACCCAGGTGGAGAACGTCGCGGTCACGGTGATGATGTAGGCGCCCATCGCACCGGCGAGCGCGAGCAGCACCAGCGCGACCACCAGATTCGGCTGCAGCCAGAACAGCGCGAGCAAGGCCAGCGACGTCGTCGCCAGCACGCCGAGCAGCCGCTGCCGGACCTCGGCGGACGCGAATTTCGACAGCAGATAGGCCCCGGCGACGAAGCCGAGCGGGTCGGCGGCGAGCAGCCAGCCGACCGCCGCGGACGGCGCGTTCAGCTGCTGGGCCAGCGGCGCGGCCAGCCCTTCGGGCACCACCGCCAGCCCCACGAGCCACGACAACGCGATCAGCACGCGCAGTTTGCGCTGCCCGAACACCCAGCGCGTGGCGGAGAACCAGGTGCTGTGGTCGCCTCCGGCGGCGGGCCGGTCGTGCACCCACACCCGCACGATCACCGAGGCCACCGCGAAACTCACCGCGTCGATCGCCAGCGCCCACGAGGTGCCCACTGCCGTCACCAGCACGCCGCCGCCCGCCAAACCGAGCAGCTGCACCGTGTTGGTGGTGATCCCGCGCAGGTCTTGGCTGCGCAGGTACAGATGGTCGTCGGTGAAGACCTCTCGGGTGATCGCGTTCTGCGCGGCGTTCGCCGGTGACGCGGCGAGCTGCACCGCGACGAGCAACGTGCACAGCGCGGCCAGCGGCATCCCGGGCAGGCTCATCAACCCGACCAGCACCGCCTGCGCCGCGGCGCTCACGCTCAAGACGGCGCGGCGCGGGTAGCGGTCGGCGAGGAAGGACAGCCCGAGCCCGCCGGCGAGCGCGGGCAGGAAGGTCAGCGCGTAGACGACGGCAGCCCAGAGCGCGGAACCGGTGCGGTGGTAGACGAGGATGGACAACGCCACCTTCGCCAGCTGGTCGCCCGCGCTCGAGATGGCCTCCGCCGCCCAGAGCACGCGGTATTCGACATTCCGCAGCGGCGCCGTAAGCCGAGAGGTCGCTTCGGTCGTCACGAGATGACCACTGCCCCCTCCCCGATCGAGTGAATGCGGGTGACCCGCATTGTGCCTTCGCCTGGTTCGCTCCTGGCCAGGAGTGTCACTGCTCCGGCCAGGGCATGCACCCTCAGTATGCCGCCGATCACACCAGGGTGAACAGTCGGGAAGAATCCGGTGGCCGGAACGCGGAGCTGTTCGGACTGACCTGCCGCGGGGTATCCGTAGCACTGATCAGCTTTCCTCGTTCGGCGCAGCGCGACCACCGTTCGTCGCCATCCTCCGGCGCGACTGGGCCGAACGGTCCAACACTGGGAGAGACCCGGCGGAGCGGACGTCCTCGCGCCGGGCGCACCAGCGGGGAGTGAGCGTGGACAGACTGTTGCAGGACAAGGCCGTGGTCGTGACCGGCGCCGGGCGCGGGCTCGGGGAGGCGTTCGCCGTGCACGTCGCCAGAGCGGGCGGTGCGGTGGTGGTCAACGACGTGGACGCCGACCTGGCCGAGCGCACGGCCGCGACCATCCGCGGCCACGGCGGGCGCGCGGTCGCGAACGGGCACAGCGTGGCCGACCCCGCGCAGGCGCAGGCGATCGTCGACCAGTGCGTCGCCGAGTTCGGCCGGATCGACGGACTGGTCAACAACGCGGGGCTCAACTACGAGGCGCTGCCCTGGGAGGACGACGCGGAGCAGGCCCGCCAGCTGGTCGAGGTGAACGTGCTCGGCGTGATGTACACCGGGCTGGCCGCGATCCGGGCGATGGTCGGCGCGGGCGGCGGCGGGTCGATCGTGAACATCTCCTCCGGCGCGTCGCTCGGGCAGCGCAAGCTCGGGGTGTACTCGGCGAGCAAGGGCGCGGTCGCGTCGCTGACCTATTCGTGGGCGCTGGACCTCGAGGACTCCGGGATCCGGGTCAACGCCGTGTGCCCGGTGGCGCACACCCGGATGGTCTGGAAGTCCGAACGCGCGCTGCGCGCGTGCCCGCCGGAGCGCACGCCGGCGAAGATCGCGCCGCTCGTGCTGTTCCTGCTCGGAGAGGGATCGCACGGCATCACCGGGCAGATGATCCGGTGCAACGGCCCGCAGCTGCACGTCATGGGGCAGCCGTATTTGAAGCAGCCGATCCTGGAGCGGCCGGACTGGGACACCGAGACCGTGCAGCAAGCGTTCGACGAGGTGTTCTCCGCCCACCTGGAGAACTACGGACTGGAAAAGCGCGTGCCGCCGCGGCTGCGCAAGTGGTCCCGGCAGGCCTCGTGAGTGTTCGTGCCGGTTAGAACCGGCACGAACACTCACGAGACCCGAGGTCGGCGGCGGCTTCGCGGCAGCCGGGCAGGTCGATCGCGCGCAGCGTCGCGCCGACGGAGGCGAGCGCGGCCGAGTTCATCGACAGGCTGGTCACCCCGAGCCCGGCCAGCACCGGGGCCAGTCCCGGGTCGGCGGCGGCTTCCCCGCACACCCCGACCGGTTTCCCGGCGGCGGCCCCGGCCTGGGCGACCATCCCGGCCAGGCGGAGCAAGGCGGTCTGGCCCGGGTCGTTGAGCGCGGCGACCGCGCCGAGCTGCCGGTCGGCGGCGAAGACGTACTGGGCCAGATCGTTGGTGCCCAACGAGACGAAGTCGACCTCGGCGAGGATTTCCTTGGCGCACAACGCCGCCGCTGGGACCTCGATCATCACGCCTGCCCTGGCGATCCCCGCCGCCCGCGCGCGTTCGGCGAACCAGCGTGCCTCGGCGGCGGTCGCGATCATCGGCGCCATCACGGAAAGCTCGGCCCCGGTGTCGGCGGCGGCGCCAGCGATCGCGGCCAGCTGCCGGTCCAGCAGCTCCGGGCGTTCGAACGCGACCCGAACGCCGCGCACGCCCAGCGCCGGATTCGGTTCGTCGCCCATGTCCAGGAACGCCAACGGTTTGTCCGAACCGGCGTCGAGCGTCCGGACGATCACCGGTTTCCCGGCGAACGGAGCCAGCACTGCCGCGTAGGCCGCCCGCTGTGCCTCCACGGACGGCTCCTCGGTCGCGTCGAGGTAGCAGAATTCCGTACGGAACAAGCCGATTCCCTCCGCGCCCGCGTCGGCCGCCGCGCGGGCGTCCGCTGCGGAACCGACGTTCGCGAGGAGTTTCACCAGATGCCCGTCGGACAGCGCGCCGACGCCGTCCCATTCCGCGCGCGGTTTCCGGCTCGCGGCGCGCACACGGCCGTCGGCGAGCGAAACCGTCCCGGCGGAACCGTCCACGGCGAGGCCTGGGCTGTCCGCGGCGAGCACTCCGGTGCACGCGACCACGGCCGGAATTCCCAGTGCCCGAGCGAGAATCGCGGTGTGGCTGGTCGGTCCGCCCTCTTCGGTCACCAGCGCGAGGACCAGCTCCGGGTCGAGACCGGCGGTGTCGGCCGGGGCGAGGTCGCGGGCCACGAGCACGCTCGGCGACGTCAGTTCGGGCACTCCCGGCGGGGCGACTCCGAGCAGGTCCGCGACGATCCGGTCCCGCACGTCGGCGACGTCGCGAGCGCGCTCGGCCAGGTAGCCGCCCGCGGCTTCGAGCGCCGCCATGAACTTCGCGGCCGCGTCCCAGACCGCACGCGGCGCGGGAAGCGACTGCTCCCGGACGAGCTGTTCGGCGGACGAGAGCAGCGCTGGATCCGCCGCCATCGCCGCGGTCGTTTCCAAGACCGACCGGGCATCGCCGGACGCAGAGCGGGCACGATCGGACAACCGGGCAGCCACCCGGGCGGCGGCCGGACCGATCCGGTCGGCTTCCCCGGCCGGGTCCGCGGGGGCTGGCCCATTCTCGGGTTGATGCAGGTCAGTGGCTACGACGACGCGTGGGCCCTCGGCCTGGCCGGGGCTGACTCCGACTCCGGACAACGACATGGCGAGACCTCCGGGAGCAAAGGATCTTGTAACTGGGGATTGACAGTACGGTAACAACGGGCACAATCAAATTACAACGGGCAAACAGCGGAGAGGAACGGGCATGTACGCCGCCGAACGGCATCAGCTCCTCGCACAGCGGGCACGCCGAGACGGACGGGTCGACGTGGGCGACCTCGCCGCCGAACTGGGCGTCGCGCCCGAGACCATCCGCCGCGACCTCGGAGTCCTCGAACGCCAGGGCCTCGTGCGCCGGGTCTACGGCGGCGCGGTCGCGGTGGACCGGCTCGACTTCGAGCCCGAGGTCGCCCAGCGGGACCAGACCAACGCCGCGGAGAAGGACGCGATCGCCCGCGCCGCGCTCGACCAGGTCCCCGACCGCGGTTCGGTGCTGATGGACGCGGGCACCACGACCAGCCGCCTGGCGACGCTGCTTCCGGCCGATCGCGACCTGACGGTCATCACGAACTCCATTTCGATCGCGTCGATCCTGGCCGCTCGCCCGGGAATCACGCTGCAGATCCTCGGCGGCCGGGTCCGCGGGACGACGCTCGCCACGGTCGGGTCCGCGTCGCTGCACGCGCTCGACGGGCTGCTCGCCGACGTCGCTTTCCTTGGCGCGAACGGGTTTTCCGCCGAACACGGCTGCACGACACCGGATCTCGAAGAGGCCGCGGTGAAAGCCGCCCTCGTCACCGCCGCTCGCCGTCGGGTGCTGCTCGCCGATCACAGCAAGTACGGGGCGGATCAGCTCAGCCGGTTCGCCCGGCTGTCGGAGATCGACGTGCTGATCACCGACGGCGGGATCGACGCGGGCGCGGTCGCGGAGCTGGAAGAGGCCGGCCCGGAAGTGGTGCTCGCATGATCGTCACGGTCACGCCCAATCCGAGCCTGGACCGCACCGCCCAGCTCAGCGAGCTGCGTCGCGGCGAGGTGCTGCGGGCTTCCCGGGTCCGCCTTGATCCCGGTGGCAAGGGCGTCAACGTTTCCCGGGCACTGGCCGCCGCTGGGTCGCCGACCGTCGCGCTGCTTCCGGCCGGGGGCCCGGTCGGCGAGCGGCTGGCCGATCTGCTCGCGCCGGAGGGCGTGCCCGTCGTCGCGGTGCCGATCGCCGGGACCACTCGCAGCAACATCACTCTGGTCGAGGCCGACGGCACGACCACCAAGATCAACGAGCCCGGTCCGGAGATCTCCCCGGCCGAGCTGGCCGTGCTGGAGCAGCGGACCGCCGAGCTCGCCGCGCGCGCCGAATGGGTCGTGTGCTGCGGGAGCCTTCCGGCCGGGGTTCCCGACGATTTCTACGCGCAGCTCGGCAAACTCGCCCGCGACGCCGGAGCGAAGGTCGCCGTCGACTCCTCCGGGGCGCCGCTGGCCGCCGCGCTCGCCGCCGGTCCCGACCTGATCAAGCCGAACCTCGACGAACTGGCCGAACTGGCCGGGCGACCGCTGACTCAGCTCGGCGACGTCGTCGAGGTGTGCCGCGGCCTGGTCGCCGACGGCGTCGGGGCGGTGCTGGTCAGCCTCGGCGCACGCGGCGCCGTGCTGGTCGACGAAACCGAAACCCGCCACGCGCTCGGCCCGCTGGTCGCCGTGCGCAGCACCGTCGGCGCCGGAGACGCCGCACTCGCCGGGTTCCTCCACGCGGGAGGAACCGGCCCCCGAGCCCTGCGCGCCGCGGTCGCCTACGGCACCGCCGCGGTCGCGCAGGAGGGCAGCCGCATGCCCGCCCCGCAGGACGTGCACCCGGACCAGGTGCGCCTGCTCGCCGCCGATCCCACCCTCACCCTCAGCGGAGCCGCAGCATGACCACATCAGACCTGATCACCGCCGACCTGGTCGACCTCGAGCTCGCCGCCGCGGACAAGAACGCCGCGGTCCGCGCGCTCGCGGGACGGCTCGTGTCCGCCGGGCGGGTGACCGACCTCGAACTGTTCCTCAAGGACGTCGCCGCCCGCGAGGAGCAAATGGCCACCGGGCTGGAGGGCGGCATCGGCATCCCGCACTGCCGTTCGGCCGCCGTCACCGCACCGACGCTCGCCTTCGGCCGCAGCGCCGAGGGCATCGACTTCGGCGCGCCGGACGGCCCGGCGAAGCTGATCTTCCTCATCGCCGCGCCGGACGGCGCGGACTCGGCACACCTGAAGGTGCTCGCCGCGCTGGCCCGCCGGCTCGTCCGCGCGGAGTTCAAGCAAACCCTGCTGGACGCCACCGATCCCGCGGCGGTCGCGAGCTACGTCGGAGAAGAGGTGTCCTGACATGAAGTTCGTCGCCATCACCGCGTGCCCCACGGGCATCGCGCACACGTACATGGCCGCCGAATCGCTGGAGCAGACCGCGAAGGCCAACGGCGACACGATCGTGGTCGAGACGCAGGGCTCCGCCGGTTCCGAACCGTTGTCCGCCGCGGACATCGCGGACGCCGACGCGGTCATCTTCGCCGCGGACCTCGCCGTGCAGGGCCGGGAACGCTTCGCCGGCAAGCCGATCGTCGAAGCCCCGGTGAAGGCCGCGATCAACGACGCGGCCGGGCTGTTCGAGCGGGCGAAAGCGGCTGCCGCGGAACCGCCCGCCGCCGAGCCCGCCGCTTCCGCCGCCGCCGCGGAACCGGAGCTGACCACCAAGGTCGGCGAGCACGACCGGTTCGGCTCCCGGATCCGGCAATGGCTGATGACCGGCGTCAGCTACCTCATCCCGTTCGTCGCCGCGGGCGGTCTGCTGATCGCGGTGAGCTTCGCGCTCGGCGGGTACAAGATCGCCGACGCGCCCAGTGTCACCGAGCATTTCGACGCGGGTTCGCTCGCCGGCTGGGCCGCGCTGATGTACCAGATCGGCAGCGTCGCGTTCAAGTTCCTGGTGCCGGTGCTGGCCGGGTTCATCGCGTTCGCGATGGCCGACCGGCCCGCCATCGCGCCCGGTTTCGTCGGCGGGGCGATCGCGGTCGCCATCGGCGCCGGGTTCCTCGGCGGCCTGGTGGCCGGGTTGTTCGCCGGCGCCGTGGTGCTGGGACTGAAGAAGATCCGTGTGCCGAAGGCGATGCGCGGCATCATGCCGGTGGTCGTCTATCCGCTGCTCGGGACAGTGGTGGTCGGTGTGCTGATGTACGTCGTGGTCGGCAAGCCGATCGCGATCGCCACCGCTGGCCTCACCCACTGGCTGAACAGCTTGAGCGGCACCAGCGCGGTGCTGCTGGGCGCGCTGCTCGGCCTCATGATGGCGTTCGACATGGGCGGTCCGGTCAACAAGGCCGCGTACGCGTTCGCGGTCGGCGGCCTGACCACGGGCAGTGCCGGTTCGCTGCAGATCATGGCCGCGGTGATGGCGGCCGGAATGGTGCCGCCGCTCTCCCTCGCGCTCGCCTCGACCGTGCGGAAGAAGCTGTTCACCGCCGCCGAGCGGGAGAACGGCCGGGCCGCGTGGCTGCTGGGCGCCTCGTTCATCACCGAAGGCGCGATCCCGTTCGCCGCGGCGGATCCGTTCCGGGTGATCCCGTCGATCATGGCCGGTTCGGCCGTCACCGGTGCGCTGTCGATGGCTTTCGGCGCGACGCTGCGCGCGCCGCACGGCGGGATCTTCGTGGTGCCGCTGATCGGCAACCCGCTGCTGTTCCTGGTCGCGCTCGTGGCCGGGACGCTGGTCGCCGCCGCTTCGGTGGTCCTGCTCAAGCAGGTGCGGTCTCGCTCCGTCGAGGAGACCCCCGCCGTTTCCGCCCATCCGGTCAATGCCTGAGGAGGCCCTCGTGTACCAACGCCGCATCGTCGTCGCCAGCAGCGTCGGGCTGCACGCCCGTCCGGCCGGGCTGGTCGCGCAAGCCGCCGCCGCTCAGCCCGCGAAGGTCCGCATCGCCAAGGTTTCCGGCGGAGCGGCAGGCGACCCGGTCGACGCCGGGAGCGTGCTCAGCCTCATGATGCTCGGCGCCGCGCACGGCGACGAGGTGGAGCTCAGCGCGGACGGAGACCAGGCCCGGGAATCGGTCGACGTGCTGGTCGATCTCATCGCCAAGGACCTCGACGCCTGATCCGCGGGCGAAACGGTGCGGCCGGGACATCCCCGGCCGCACCGTTTTCACGCGTAGAGCGAGGCGATGTCGGAGCCGTAGCGGTCGTTGATCACCCGGCGCTTGAGCTTGAGCGTCGGGGTCAGCTCGCCGGTTTCGGGCGTCCACGCGGTGGTGATCACGTGGTAGCGCTTGATCTGCTCGGCCCGCGCGAGCCTGCTGTTGGCGGATTCGACGGCCCGGTCGATCTCCGCCCGCACCGCCTCGTGCCGGGCCAGCGTTTCGACGTCGGCCTCCTCGATTCCGTTCGCCTTCGCCCAGCCGGGGGCGATCTCGTCGTCGAGCACGATCAACGCGGTCACGTACGGCCGCGCGTCGCCGATCGCGACCGCCTGGCCGATCAGCGGGTGTTCCTTCAGCAGGCCCTCGATCCGGGTCGGCGCGATGTTCTTGCCGCTCGAGGTGATGATCAGTTCCTTCTTGCGGTCGGTGATCGTGACGTAGCCGTCGTCGTCGATCGTGCCGATGTCGCCGGTGGCGAACCAGCCGTCGGCGTCGGTGGCCGGTTCGATCGTGCCGTCCGGCTGCAGATAGCCGAGGAAGACGATCGGACCGCGGACGAGCAGTTCGCCGTCCTCGCCGGTCTTCACCTCGACGCCGTCGATCGGCCGCCCGACGGTGCCCGCGCGGAACGCTTCGGCGCTGTTCGCGGTCGCCGCGCCGGTGGTCTCGGACAGGCCCCAGACCTCGCGGATCTCGACGCCCAGCCCGGCGAGGAAGTACAGCACTTCCAGCGGCAACGCGGCCGCGCCGCTGGACGCGATGTGCAATTGGTCGAGCCCGAGCAACCCGCGCACCGGGGCGAGCACGGTCTCGTCGGTCTTCGCGATCCGCTCGGCGAGGTCGGCCGGGACCTCCTCGCCCGCGCTGCGGAGTTTGTAGCCCTCTTGCAGGAGCTCGTTCGCTGAGATGAGCGCCTCGCGCCGGTCCTCGGGCACGCCGGCGAGCATGTTCTTCAGGCCCGCCACCATTTTCTCCCACACCCGCGGCACGCCGAAGAAGCTCTGCGGACGCACCTGGCCGAGCGCCGCGACGACGCCGGACGGATCGCCGACCGTGTGCACGTGGCCCGCCGCGACGATGGGCAGATAGATCGACAGCTCGCGTTCGGCGATGTGCGCCAGCGGCAGGTACGCGATGTTCGTGGGGTGCATCGGGGCCTTGTGCAGCGTGTGCACGGCGATGCCCTCGTGGATCGCGTTGCGGTGGGAGAGCACGACGCCCTTGGGGTCGCCGGTGGTGCCGGAGGTGTAGATCATCGCGAGCGGGTCGTCCGGGCGGATCGCCCGCCACGCTTGGTCGAACGCCTCCGGGTCGGCGGCGAGTGCTTCGCGGCCCGCCTCGCGCACTGCGGAGTACGCGAGGAAGCGGTCGTCGCCGTCCGGGATCGCGGATTCGTCCATGACCACGACGCGGCGCAGCGCGGGGAGGTCGTCGAGCACCGGCAGCCAGCGGGACAGCTCGTCGGCGCCGGCGAGGACGACGACCGGGGCGGCGCTGTGCCGGGCGACGTAGCGGATCTGCTCCGGGCTGAGCGTCGCGTACGCCGTGCACGGGATGGCCGCCAGGTGGACGGCGGCGAGGTCGGCGATGAGGTGGTCCGGCGAACTCGGGGCCATGATCAGCATCCGGTCGCCCGCGGCGAGGCCGAGCCCGGCCAGCCCTCGGGACACCTCGGCGATCGCGGTCCGGAACTCGCTCCAGGTGAGCGTCGGACGGCCTTCGATGTCGAGCGAAGTGAGCGCGGGCCGGTCGCCGTACTCCTCGGCATTGCGTCGCAGCAGCGACGGGATGGTCTGGCCCTCGGCTTGTTCGGCGATCGACTGGGTCAACGCTGACCTCCTCCGGTGGTGCCTGGTGAGGTCACTGTAGGTCGTCGGGGCGGCGGCCGATAGAGAATCCCGGCCAGCCTCGGCGCTCGATAAGACTGTCCGCGTGCTGTTTGAATGGGGGAACCGGGACCAGAGGAGCGTTTGATGACCGAATCCGCCGTGCGCAGCGAGAGCCTTGCCGACGAGGCGGCCGCACTCGACGCCGCCGACCCGCTCGCCGCGAAACGCGCGGAGTTCGACCTTGACCCGGAGGTCGCGTACTTCGACGGGAATTCTCTTGGCGCGCCGCCGAAACACGTCGCGGAGCGGGTGAGCCAGGTGGTCCGCGAGCAGTGGGGGCGGCGGCTGATCCGGTCGTGGACCGAGGGCTGGTGGGAAGCCCCGCAGCGCGTCGGGGAGCGGATCGCGCCGCTGGTCGGGGCCGCGGCCGGACAGGTCGTGGTGGCGGATTCGACGAGTGTGGACCTGTTCAAGGTGCTCGTGGCGGCGGTGCGGGCGAATCCCGGTCGCGACGAGGTACTGGTCGACGCGGCGACCTTCCCGACCGACGGCTACGTGGCCGACCAGGTCGCACGGCTCACCGGGCACACCGTGCGGCGCGTGCCGGTGGCTGAGCTGCCCGGCGCGGTGAGCGAGCGGACCGCCGCGGTGCTCGTGAATCACGTCGATTACGTCAGCGGGCGGCTGCACGACATGCCGTCGGTCACCGAGGCGGTGCACGCGGCGGGCGCGCTCGCGGTGTGGGATCTCTGCCACAGCGTGGGCGCGATTCCGGTGCGGCTGGACGCGTGCGACGTCGACTTCGCGGTGGGTTGTACGTACAAATTCCTCAACGGCGGACCGGGTTCGCCCGCGTTCGTCTATGTGGCACAGCGGCATCAGGCGGAATTCGATCAGCCGCTCGCCGGATGGGCCGGGCACGCGGATCCGTTCGGAATGGAACCGGGCTACCGCGGCAGCGCGGGGATCGCGCGCGCCAGGGCGGGCACGCCGGACATCCTGTCGATGCTGGCGCTCGACGCCGCGCTGGACGTCTGGGACGGCGTCGACCTTTCCGTGCTGCGCGCGAAAGGCTTGGCGCTGGGCGATTTCTTTTTCCGGTGTGCGGACGAACTCCTTCCCGGAGCCGACATCCCGACGCCGCGCGAGCACACGCGCGGGCACCAGGTTTCGGTGCGGGACCCGGGCGGGCAGCAGACGATGGACGCGCTGCACGAACGCGGGGTGCTCGGCGATTTCCGGCCGCCGGACGTGCTGCGGTTCGGGCTGGCCCCGCTGTACACAACTTACGCCGAGGTGCTGCGGGCGGTGGCCGTGCTGCGCGAGGTGCGCTGAAAAGAATTCGCGCAATATCCGTGCGGATTCGCGTGGATCCGGCCGGATTCGCGGGTCCTGGGTGAACAATCGGTGTCGGGCTCGCCCCTTTGGGTGATCGACGGGCGCGCCGCGCGCTGCCCGGCGGGTATGCTCGGTCCCTGTTTTTTCGCGGGCCGAAGCCGATCGGGCAGCGGTGTCCGCCGCGCGGATCCGGGGCGAAAGGGGCCGAAATGATCGAGAACCGCGGCCGGGAAGTGCCGCTCTCGTACGTGGTGACCCTGCTCGTCGGCGTGGCGATCGGCTTCGTGCTCGCGCGTTTCGGCGGGGTGCTCGCGCGCTATCCGGTCGAATCGGCGCTGGTGGCGGTGCTGATCGCGGCCGTGGCGGTGCTGGCGTGGGCGTGCCGGGAGATGCTGCACGACCTGCTGCGCCGCGACCGTCCGGCCGGAGCCGAGGAAACCGAAGCCGTTCCGGTGCCGCGGCTTTCCGCGCATCGGCCGCCGAATGGCGTCCGGCGCTGAATTCCGGAAATTGATCTCGGTTTTCCGTTCAATTTCGCTGCCGATGCGGAAATGCGCATGAGTTTCCGGTTAGTTTTCGCGGGTGCGCGGCCGTGACAGACCTCACGCAGGGGCGCCCGGCGGGCAGCGGCGACTCCGGTGCGACCAAGGTCACGTCCGGTGGTGATCAGTTTTCCAAGCACCACAGTGGGTTACTAGCAGGTAACAAGAGGATGACGGCAACACGGGTCCGGACTTGACTCGCCCGTCCGGGTTGCTTACCGTCGTCGCGGGCAACGCAGACCACGGTGAACTGTGATCCGGCTGGTCGGACCGGTGCAACGAAAACACCGAGGACCCGAATACCACAGCAGTGCCGGAAGGAAAACGGATCACGGTGAAGCAGAATTCCGGGCGAAAGGGCCGCGGCTCCTCGATTCGCTCTCGCGTGCTCGCGATCGCGTTGATTCCTAGCGTGGCGTTGCTGATCGTCGGTATCGCGCTCGCCGGATACCTGATTTTCGACGCGACGCAGGCGCGCGGTTACGCGCAGAAGATTCGCGGTTCGGAAGGCCCCGGCATTCCGTTCCTGCTCGCCGCGGAACAGGAACGGCAGCTGTCGATGAGCGTGCTCGCCGGACAGGACGCCGCGCGCGCCGCGCTGCTGGCGACCCGGCCGAAGACCGACGCGTCCGCCGCGCAGATCACCTCGGTGCTGCAGGGCAACTTCGCGAGCGACTCGAACGTGCCCGCGAGCGTCAAGCAGAACATCGCCACGTTCGCCGCGCTGGAAGCGAAACTGCCGCAGCTGCGCCAGCAAGTCGACTCCGGCCAGGTGCCCCGGCTCGAGGTTTTTTCCTTCTACAACCAGATCATCGACCAGTTCACCCAGGGCGTCGCCGGCCTCGCGCAGGCCGCGCGCGGCGCGGACAACGCCTACGCCCGGCTGTCCGCGATCCCGATTTTCAATGCTGCCGAGGAAATGCAGCGCAGCGACGCGCTGGCGTCGGCCGGGCTCGCCGCGGGCGGACTGTCCGGCGACGAGCAGCGCGCGTACCTCGGCCAGATCGGCGCGTACCACGCGCAGCTCGAACAGTCGGTGCCGCAGATGGTGCCCGAGGTGCGGGCGAACTACGACAAGCTCGTCTCGAGTCCCGCGTGGACGACCGTGACGCAGGTCGAGAACGCCTTGCTGTCCGGTGCGAAACAGCTTCCAGTGCCGCTGGAACAGTGGCGGACCGACGCGAAGCAGGTCGCCACCACGCTGATGACGATGTTCGCCGCGCAGAGCGCGCACGCGACCAACGCGGCGATCACCGACGCGGACGACACGCTGCGGAACTCGATCATCGCGGGCGCGGCGGCGGTGCTCTTCGCGCTCGCCGTGGTGCTGGTCGCGCTGCGGCTGTCGAACCGCTTCATCTCCCGGCTCGCCCGGCTGCGCGAGGACACCCTCGACGCGGCCGAGGTGCGGCTGCCGGAACTCGTGGACCGCGTCCGCGCGGGCGAACCGGTCGACCTCGACGAAGGCGGGCACCTGCTCGACCACGGCACGGACGAGATCGGCGAGGTGGCCGAGGCGTTCAACCTGGCGCAGCAGTCCGCGCTCGCCGCCGCGGTCGAAGAGGCCAAGACCCGGCAAGGCACGAAGGCGGTGTTCCTCAACATCGCGCACCGCAGCCAGGTCATCGTGCACCGGCAGCTGAAGGTGCTGGACGCCGCCGAACGCAAGCAGGAGGACCCGGACCAGCTCGACACGCTGTTCCGCCTCGACCACCTCTCCACCCGCGCGCGGCGCAACGCGGAGAACCTGATCATCCTCGGCGGCGGCCAGCCCGGACGGCAGTGGCGCAATCCGGTGTCGCTGGTGGAACTCGTCCGCGGCGCGGCAGCGGAAACCGAGCACTTCGCGCGGGTGAAGACGGCGAAGCTGCCGGAGGTCGCGGTGCGCGGGCCGGTCGTCGGCGACCTCGTGCACCTGCTCGCCGAGCTGATCGACAACGCGACGTCGTTCTCGCCGCCGGAATCGCGCGTCGAATTGCGCGGCAACGTGGTCGGCAAGGGCGTCGTGATCGAGGTCGAGGACCAGGGCCTCGGCATCGAGCAAGAGCAGGCCGACGAGTTCAACGCGATGCTCGCCGACCCGCCGGACTTCGGGATCATGGCGCTGTCCGACGAGCCGCGGCTGGGCCTGTTCGTGGTCGCACGGCTGGCGTCGCGGCACGGGATCTCGGTGCACCTGCGCGAATCCGCGTACGGCGGGACCCGGGCGATCGTGTTGGTGCGCAAGGATTTGCTCGCGCCGCTCAGCGAGACGGAACCGTCCGAGCCGGAAGCGGCCGCGGAGCCGGACGGCGTGCCGGAGCTTTCCCGGCTCGCGGTGGAGCCGTCGCGGCCCGCGCCGCAACCGCAGCGGGCTGAGCAGCGACCGGAACTGCCGCAACGGAAGCAGGCGCGTCCGGAACCGCAGCAGGCGGAACCGCCGCAGCCGTCGCGGGTGGCGCCGGAACCGCGGGTCGCGCCGGAGCAGCAGCGACCGGAGTTGCCGACGCGCCGCGCGATGCGTCCGGCCGCCGAGGCTCCGCCGGTCCGTCCTCCGCAAAACCGTGAGCAGCGACCGCCCGCGGACAACGGCCGGGTGCCGCGTCCGGCGGTCGAAAACGGCCGGGCCGCGCCGCCTCGTCCGCCCGGACGTCCCCCGCTGCCGCAGCGGAGACGGCAGCAGAACCTCGTTCCGCAGCTGCGCAGTGACCGGCCGGCACCGGAATCCGACGACGTCCGCGAGGATTCGCCGGAGCAGGCCCGCTCCCGGCTCAGCGCGTTCCAGCAGGGCACCCGGCGGGCCCGCGAGGCCGATCCCGGGCACGACAACAGGTACGGAGATCGCGACTGATGGCGAACAACGGCGTCAACGAGCTCGACTGGCTGCTCGACGACCTCGTGCAGCGGGTCGCCGGAGCGGACCGCGCGGTGGTGCTGTCCTCGGACGGGTTGCTGATCGGCCGGTCGGGCAACCTGTCCGAAGCGGACGCGGAGCACCTGTCCGCGGTCGCCTCGGCGTTCCAGAGCCTCGCCCGCGGCACCGGACGGCACTTCGGCGGCGGCAACGTGCGGCAGACGATGGTCGAGATGGACCACGCGTTCCTGTTCGTCACCGCGGCCGGCCGGGGCGCCTGCCTCGCGCTGCTGGCCGGGGTCGACGCCGACATGGGGCTCGTGGCCTACGAGATGAACCTGATGGTCAAGCGGGTCGGCGCGGTGCTCACCGCGGCGCCGCGGGCCGGAGCGGTCCAGCGGACCTCGCCATGACGGCGCAGGGCCGCGAGTCCTGGTACGAGGACGAGGCCGGTCCGCTGGTGCGGTCCTACGCCGTCACCGGCGGGCGGACCCGGTCCGACACCCGAGGGCTCGACCTCATCACGCTCGTCGTCGCGCTGCGCACCGCGAGCGAGACGCCCGGTCTCGAACCGGAGTACTCGCGGATTCTTTCCCTGTGCCAGCGCCCGGTTTCGGTCGCCGAGGTGGCCGCGCGGGTCGATCTCCCGCTGCCGGTGGTGAAGGTGCTGCTGAGCGATTTGATAGAACGCAACCTCGTGTTGTTCCGCACCGCGACGCCGGTGACCGACGCCCCCAGCCCCCACGTACTCCAGGCGGTTCTCGATGGCATCCGGAAACTCTGAGCCCCGCCGGTCGCTCACCGCGCAAGCGGTGAAGGTGCTCGTCGCCGGCGGATTCGGGGTCGGCAAGACGACCCTGGTCGGCTCGGTCAGCGAGGTGCCGCCGCTGCGCACCGAAGAGGTGATCACCGCCGCGTCCGAGGGCGTGGACGACCTGTCCGGCGTCGAGGGCAAAACCACCACGACGGTCGCGCTCGACTTCGGCCGGATCACCATCAATCCCGAGCTGATCCTGTACCTGTTCGGCACGCCGGGGCAGGACCGGTTCTGGTTCATGTGGGACGAACTGGCCGACGGTGCCTTGGGCGCGGTGGTCCTGGCGGATACCCGTCGGCTCGAATCCTGTTTTCCCGCAGTGGATTTCTTCGAGCAGCGCGGGTTGCCGTTCGTGGTCGGGGTGAACTGCTTCGACGACGCTTACCGGTACGGGACCGAGGAAGTCCGCGGGGCGCTGGATCTGGATCCGCAGGTGCCGTTGCTGCTGTGCGACGCCCGGGAGCGGGATTCGACCAAGCAGGTGCTGACGGCGTTGATGGAGCACGCGCTCGGGCGGGCAATGCTCGTGAGTGGCAATCCCGGTTAGAACCGGGATTGCCACTCACGACTTCTTTCAGCGCCGCCGCAGCCCGTCCAGCGCTGCCGCCCCCGGCCCCACCACCGCGATGGCGAGGAAGACCCACGCGTACAGCGCGGCGGGCTCGCCCATGTTGTGCAGGGGGAGCAGGCCTTCCGGGGCGTGCACGGTGAAGTAGGCGTAGGCCATGACGCCGGAGAGCACGGTCGCGGAGACGCGGGTGAAAAGTCCGGCGAAGACGAAGATCGCGCCGACGACCTCGATCAGGCTGGCCCAGTAACCGGGCCATTGGCCGAAGGGGACCGCGCCGCCCGCGTTGTCGATGCCGCCGAAGAGGCCGAAGCCCATCAGGCCGTGGCAGAGGAAGAGGAAGGACACCACGGCGCGGAAGAGGGCCAGGACGGTGGGGCGGGCTCGGTCTGCCAGGGACTTCGCGGCTTCGGTCGTCGCGGTCTTGGGGGCGGTGGTGGTGGTCATTGCTGGTCCCTCCCGGGTGGCTGTGGGGTGCCTTCTGCTTATGCGTCGAACGGTGCCGGCTGGGATCGACACGTTGCCGGGAAGTTTTTTTGAGGCGGTGTTTGGGCTGGTCAGCGGGGCTGGCAGGGTGGGGGGATGGTCAGGCGTAGTGCTGGGGTGTTGGTGTATCGACGGGGTGCGGGCGGGGTCGAAGTGTTGCTCGCGCATATGGGCGGGCCGTTTTGGGCCAAGAAGGATCTGGGGGCTTGGTCGTTGCCCAAGGGGGAGATTGAGGAGGGGGAGGAGGCTGAAGGGGCAGCTCGGCGGGAGTTCGCTGAGGAGCTGGGGGTGCCGGTGCCTGACGGGGAGTGGGTTGCGTTGGGGGAGGTTCGGCAGTCGGGGAAGGTCGTGACTGCTTGGGCGGTGGAGGGGGATCTTGATCCGGCTGATGTGGTGCCGGGGGTGTTCGAGATGGAGTGGCCGCCCCGGTCTGGGGTGATGCGGGAGTTTCCCGAGGTGGATCGGGTGGAGTGGGTTTCGCTCGAGGTGGCTCGGGAGAAGCTGGTCAAGGGGCAGCGGGGGTTTTTGGATCGGGTTGCGGGGTTGTGAGTTGGCTCGTCGCCTGGCGGCGACATCGGCCCGGTCTTGGGTTGCGTGGGGCACCCCGTTGGCCCATTGTGTGAGGTTCCCCCGGTGGCCCGGACACTCTGATCCTTGGCTTTGGCCTGGGGAAGGATGTTGTTGTGTCTGGTTCGTCGAGGTATCCGGAGGAGTTCCGGCGGGATGCGGTCGCGTTGGCGCGGTCGTCGGCTCGTCCGTTGGCGCAGGTGGCTCGTGAGCTGGGGGTGAATCACGAGACCTTGCGGACGTGGGTGCGGGCGGCCGACCGCGCCGAGAGCGCGGCCGCGTCGGGCGGGGACGCGGCGGAGCGGGAGCTGCGGGCGTTGCGCAAGCGGGTCGCGGAGCTGGAGAAGGAAAAGGAGATCCTGCGCAAAGCGGCCGCCTATTTCGCGCAGGAGATGGGTCGTTGACCCGCAGCTGCCGGTTCATCTCCGCCCACCGCGCCGCCTACGGCGTCGCCCGGCTGTGCCGTGTCCTCGGGGTCCGCCGCCCGGGGTTCTACGAATGGCTCGCCGCCGCCCCGGCGCGGGAGGAGCGGGCGCGGGCCGAGGAGCGGCTGGCCGGGGAGATCGCCGGGATCCACGCCGCCCACCAAGGCGCTTACGGCAGCCCGCGGGTCACCGCCGAACTGCGCCGCCGCGGCGAGACGGTCAACCACAAGAAGGTGGAGCGGGTCATGCGCGAACGGCGGCTCGCCGGGAACACCCGCCGCCGGCGGCACTCGCTGACCAGGCCGGACACGACCGCGGCCGCGCCGGACCTGATCGGCCGCGACTTCACCGCCGACGCCCCCGGCCGGCGGCTGGTCGGGGACATCACCTACCTGCCCACCGAAGAGGGCTGGCTGTATTTGGCGACCGTGCTCGACCTGCACACCCGCGAAATCGTCGGGCACGCCCTCGCCCCGCACATGCGCGCCGGCCTGGTCTGCGACGCGATCGCCCTCGCCGCGGACCGCGGCCTGACCGGCCCGGGCGCGGTGTTCCACTCCGACCGCGGCACCCAATACGCCTCCACCGAATTCCGCGCCGCCCTGACCGCGCACGGCATCCGGGCCTCCATGGGCAGGACCGGGTCCTGCTACGACAACGCCGCCGCCGAATCCTTCTTCGCCACCCTCAAAACCGAAATCGGCACCCGCTCCTGGCCCACCCGACACCAAGCCAGGCAAGCGGTTTTCGCCTACCTCGCCTACTACAACCACCACCGCCTGCACTCCACCCTCGACTACCGAACACCCCACGAAACCCGTCTCAGCTATCGTCACCACCACGCCCACGCGGCATAAAACCCGGTGTCCGATCCCCGGGGGAAACCTCAGTGCTGACGGTTCGGGGGTGCTTGTCAAGGCGGGAAAGATGCCTTGACAAGCACCCCCGAACCGCAGGGCGGCTTTGTATCGGGGTTGGGGGAGGGACTGGGTGCCTCGTTGGTTGGGTGCGTCGGCTGCGGTGTCGTAGGTGGGCGGGGCTAGCGCCCCAATGTGGCATTGGGTGCGTGGGATGCACCCAATGTGGCGTTCGGTGCGTGGGATGCACCCAATGCCACATTGGGGCGCATCGCGGCGGGTGGGTGGCGGGGCGTGAGGGGGCCCTCGGGGGCTCAGAGTCCGTCAGGGGTCCCTCACGTGCCGAAGCGCTGCAGCAGGGTGCTCAGGGGGGTGGTGGTGAAGGACGGGAGGACTAGGTCTGCTTTGGCGAAGTCCAGGGTGGCTGTGATGGGGTTCGGCACTGCGATGGTGGTGATTCCGGCTGCTTTCGCCGCGCTGACGCCGTGGGGCGAGTCTTCGAAGGCCAGGGCTTCTTCTGCGGTCACGCCCAGGGTGCGCAGGGCTGCCAGGTAAGTGTCGGGATCGGGTTTTGCTTTGTGGCGGTCGCCGGTTTCTACGGCGGCGAAGCGCGACGACAGGCCTAGCCGGTCCAGTTGGCCGTGCACCCAGGTGCCGGAGGAACTTGAGGCGACGGCGAGGGTCAGGTCTCGTCGGGCGGCTTCGTCTAGGTAGTCCAGTACGCCTTCGCGCGGGCCGTCTTCGGCTAGGAGTTCGTGTACTCGTGCTCGCATTGCCGGGCGCAGTGTTTCCGGGTCGACGTTTTCTACTTGTTCGGCAAGGAGTTTGAACATCGTCGCGGCGGTGTTCTGGGTGCCGATGACTGTGTGCCAGACGTCCAGGGGCAGTTCGACCCCGTGTCCGGCGAACATTTCTTGCCAGGACCGCAGTACTGCTGCCTCGGTGTCGGCGAGAGTGCCGTCGAAGTCGAAGATCAATGCTCGCGTGGCCACGTCTCGCAGCTTGCCTCACCCGAACTGCTGACGGGTCAGTTCGTGGCGAAAAACTCCGCCAGCACGGGGGCCAGTGCGGCGGTTTTCACCAGGTGCGTCTGGCCGGGCAGGGTGCGATAGGTGGCGTGGGGCAGTTGGGCCGCTGCCGCTGCGACGCCGTTGCGCATCCAGGCGGGGCTCTTGCCGCCGTCGAGGATCAGGGTGGGGGCGGTGATTCCGGACCAGCGTTCTTCCGGCAGGGGCCGGCCTGCCTGGTTGTCGTCCATGACCTGGGCGTCGTAGGCGAGGGTGTGGGCCACGCGCTTCATGCGCGGCCACGCGGGCATCAGGCGCATCATCGTGACCATCAGGGCGGGCAGTCCGACGCCTTCGACCATGAACGTCTTGATCGCGTCGCCCGGTTTTCCCTCGGCGATGGCTGCTTCGAGCTTCGCCTGATAGTCGGCTGGGACGCGCTTGCGGGTGCTGTCGACGACGAACGGCGGTTCGTACACCGCGACCTTCTTGACCGGCACGCCGCGATGGGCGGCTTCCAGGACCAGGGCGGCGCCGGACGAGATGCCGTACAGGCCGATCTCCCCGCCGGCTTCCTTGGCCAGTGCGGCGATGTCTTCGATCTCGCGCTCGACCGCGTACGGGCCGGTGTCGCCGCTTTCGCCCCTGCCTCGGCGGTCGAAGGTGTAGACGGTGAAGCGGTCCGAGAGGGCTTTGGCGAGATCGTCGTTGGGGGTCGAGGTGCGGTAGCAGAGCGCGCCGTCGACGAGGACGAGCGCGGGACCGGAGCCGGTGCGGGAGTAGGCGATCCGGGTGCCGTCGGCGGATGTGACGGTGGGCATGGGGTTCCTCCTCGGGGTGGTGCCGTTGCGGAGAACCTTCGCATCCGATGGTTCTAGTTGTCAAGACAAAAAAATTAGTCGGTGGGACCTGAGCGAGTGCGAGGGCGTAGAACTGGGGGTCAGGCGCTGTGCAGGGTCAGCAGCGCGATCTCGTTCGGGGCGAAGACCCGGAACGGCGGGCCCCAGAAACCGGAGCCGCGGCTGTTGTACAGCTGGGTCGGGCCGTGCCGGGTGAGGCCGGACAGGGTGGGCTGGTCGAGGCGGACCAGGAGGTGGAACGGCCAGATCTGGCCGCCGTGGGTGTGGCCGGAGATCTGCAGGTCGACGTTTTCCTCGCGGGCTTGGGCGACCTGTTTCGGCTGGTGGGCGAGCAGGACTACGGGGACGTCGGGATCGGAGCCGTCGAGGGCGGCGGCCAGGTCGGGGCCGTGGCCGGGCAGTCCGGAGGCGGCTCCGGTGGGGTCGTCGATGCCGGCGAAGAGGAGACGGGCGCCGTCGCGTTCGAGGAGGGTCGAGCGGTTGTGCAGGGTGTCCCAGCCGAGGCTCGCCATGTGGTCCAGCCAGGCCTGTGCCTCGCCGAAGTACTCGTGGTTGCCGGTGATGTAGAACCGGCCGAGCGGGGCCTGCACGCCGCCGAGCGGGTCGACCTGCTTGCGCCGCTTGGCGACCGATCCGTCGGCGAGGTCCCCGGCGTGGCAGACGACGTCGGGCTGCAGCCGGTTCAGTTCCGCGACCAGGCGCTCGGACCAGCGGGTGCGGTCGAGCGGGCCGTAGTGCGTGTCGGTGATGACCGCGACGCGCAATCCGTCGAGCCCGGGACCGAGCTTCGGCAGCACGACGTCGACCGGCTTCACCGGCGGCACCCGCATGGCGATCCGGTTCCCGCTGACGAGCAGCACCGCCGCGACGGCGAGCGTGACCGCGGCTACGATCCGTGGCCGCGCGGGATCGTCCACTCCGGACACCAGCAGGACCAGCCGCAGCAGGTGCGTGAGGACGCTCCAGGTGAACAGCACCCACACCGTGCCGAGCGTGACGTCCCCGATCCGCGCGGCGGCGTCGTTCTGCTTCGGACCGTGCCCGAGCACCATGAGCACCGGGAAACTCAGTGCGGCGACAGCGAAAACGACCGTGCCCGAGACGGTGGCCGCGACCGGCCAATCCGGCAGCAGCACGAGCACCGACCACGGCTCGCCGAACAACAAAAGCACCGCGGCGACCACGAAGGCAACCCGACGAACTCCGACCACGGTTCTCTTCCCTTCGCCCGCGTACTACCCAGCGTAGCCGCATCTGGCGGGCGGGGATCGGCGTGGCGGGCGCGTGGGGTTGTCGCGGGTCGCAGGTGCCGGTGCGATTCAGCGGCAGTGGAGAGGTGCCTCCGGCGCGCGTCGGCCGGGACTTCCCGGCAGTCAGCCGCTCGCGGGAAGGGAACTCTCGTGCCTGGCGGGGACAGGGTTAGCTCGCGTTTTCCCGGCCCGCGCGCCAGTTCGCCACCGTTTCCTCCACATCCAGCGGACGGGCGCGGAGCACGGGACCGTCCTGCGGCAGCGCGTGTGCCTTGCGGATGCGGTCGTTCAGGTCCTCGACGATCTCCCGCACCTTGCGTTCGGAGCGGACTTTCGCCAGTTTCCCCGGCAGGTCCTGGATTTCGCGCGGCAAGGCGAGCGACGGCGGCAGGAACGCGGACCGGTCGATGTCTCCTTCGCGGGCGCTCCGGAGCATCCTGTCGGTCGCGGCGTCGCGGCCGGTCGGGGGCGGCAGCGGTTTTCCCGCTCCGGGAAGGTCTTCGAAGTCGCCGCGCGCTTCGGCGGCGGCGATTTGCCGGTCGACCCAGGAACCGTACGACACGCCCGGTGGTTTGCGTTCCGTCACGGGAACCACCTCCCTCGCTGCCCAGCGTAGCGGTCAAGGCGGCGGCGCGGAGGGGACGAAGGTCCTGAAACGGCAGGTAAGATCCCACGCTGACCGTACGAGGCCGGGAGGGGACGCGATGATCGTCGAGCACGAGGGCGACGGTCCCGAGGCCGCGCGCGAGGAGGTCGCGCGCACGCTCGCACTGCTGTGGCGCGACTGCGCGGGAGCCCCGGAACCCTCGGCCCGCGGCAGGCGTCCGACGCTCACCATCGAACGGATCATCGTGGCGGCCATCGCGGTGGCCGATGCCGAGGGCCTCGTCGCGACGTCCATGCACCGCGTCGCGAAGGAACTCGGGGCGGGCACGATGACGCTCTACACCTACGTTCCCGGCAAAACCGAGCTGATCGATCTCATGGTCGACACCGTTCTCCTCGAACGGAATCTCCCCGGACCCGGCGAACCGCGGCCGGCGGATTGGCGTGCGCAGGTGCGCGTTTACGCCGACCGCACGCGCGACATCTACCGTCGGCACCCGTGGCTGCGGGAGCGGTCCCGGGTGCGTCCCGCTCTCGGTCCGGGGCAGCTGGCCGGCCAGGAATACCTGCTGTCCATTATGGAGAGTCTGGGCCTGCCCGCGCGCGAAATCGTCGCGGCGGCCAATTCGGTGGCGGGCTATGTGGACGCGAACGCGGCGGCCGAGGCCGAGAGTGTCCACTTGGAACGGACCACGGGACAGTCCAGTGACGCGTGGTGGGGACAGCGTTCTTCTTTCTGGCACACGTATTTCGACGTCGAGTCTCATCCGGCGATGAACCGGACGTGGCTCGCCGGCGGGTTCGAAAAGCCTTCGGCGGAGCAGGCGTCGGACGCGTCGGAGTTCGGATTGGACCGGCTTCTCGACGGGATCGCCGCCCGGATCGGCCAGGCTGGCGCATAAGGTCGATCGGCCTGGACTGAATCCGCGGTGCACCGGGATAATGAGGGCATGTCGTCGATTGTGGCTTTCGCGGCCTTGTCCGTGGTCTTGGTCGTCATTCCGGCCCCGCGGTCATGCTGGTTCTCAAGAGCGCGATCGCTCGTGGCCGGGTCCCGGCGCTGCTGACCGCGCTCGGGGTGCTGGCCGCCGACTTGGTGTGGGCAGGCGCGTCGGTCGCCGGTTTGACGGCTCTGCTGGTGTCTTCGCAGACGGCCTTCGACGTGGTCCGGTACCTGGGTGCCGCCTACCTGGTTTTCCTCGGCGTCAAACTCCTGGCGACCCGCTCCTCGGCGGTCTCCGCCGGGCCCGCCGCGGCGGCGTTGAGCACCGGCCGGCCACGCGGCGGATGGCGTGCGTTCCGGGAAGGACTTCTCAGCGACTTGTCCAACCCCAAAACCGTCATCGTCTTCACCAGCGTCATTCCGCAGTTCCTCCACCACGGCGCACGACCTGTCGACACGCTGGTCCTCGGAGCGGCGTTCGCGGTGATCGGATTCCTCTCGCTGACCGGCTATGCACTGGTCTTCAGCGCCGCGGCCGAGATGCTCCGCAACACACGGGTGATCCGCGCGATTCTCCGGGCGGGCGGCGCGATCCTGGCGGCGTTCGGCATCGGCCTCGCCGTCGAGCGTCCCGCTGTGTGAACAGGCGGTCAGGAACCCCCGAGCGAGAACCGAACCCCGGTCGCTTCCTCGGAGAGCTCCCACAACCGACGGCCCCGCTCCGGATCCCGAGACGCACCCATCGCCGTCCCCAGCCTGGGCCGGCCCACTCCGCCGAACGCAGGACCGTAGTAAGCACCGCCAGTCGCGGCGGGGTCGACGGCCGCCCGAACCGCTGGCCAGGCACCGTGGTCCTTCCCGTGCGTATAAGGCGCGAGCAGCCGCATCACCGGCACTGGCTGGGTGATTCCCGGCCGTGCGGGGCTGGTCCGCTCCAGGCTGAACCCGGGATGCGCGAGGATCGCTCGCACTGGGGAACCGGCGGCGCGGAGACGCCGGTCGAGTTCCATCGCGAACGACTGCACGGCGTGCTTCGACAACGCATACGCACGGAAGTCCGAATACTTGCGCGAACTCTGCAGATCATCGATGTCGTACGGATACATCCGCGTGATCAGGCTGCCCGCCAGCACCACGCGCGCGGACGACGCGGTCAGCGCCGGCATCGCGAGCGCGGTGAGTGCGAAGTGGCCGAAATGGTTGGTGCCGACCGCCAGTTCCAGGCCCTGTTTCGTGGTCCGGCGCACCGGCCCGGGTGCGGTGACGCCAGCGTTCTCGATCAACGCGTCCAAGCGGTCCAGCCTGCCGAGCGCGTCGACGGCGGCCGGGACGGAGTCCAGATCGGCGAGGTCCAGCGGGATCGTGCTCAGCGAAGCCGAACCGACCCGGGTGCGCACCATCCCGACGGCCGCGCGCAGTCGTGCCGGGTCGCGGCCCAGCAGGGCGACGTGGGCTCCGGCGGCGGCCAGCTGCTCGGCGATGAAGTAGCCGATCCCCGCGTTGCCGCCGGTCACCGCGTAAAACCGGCCGGTCAGGTCAGGCAGGTTCCGAGGATTCCACGCCACGATCGCTCCCCCGTAGTCCGGTTTCGGTCCGGACTATACGAACGCCGCGGTCAGTGCGTCGGCGCGGCCTCCGTGCTCGTGCTGGAAGTCGTGGTGCTGGACGTCGTCGGGTTCGCCGGGGCGGAGCTGGACGGCGTCGTGCTCGTCGTCGGCGAGGTGCTGGTGGGCGTGGTGCTGGACGGCGTCGTCGGCGTGGTCGGCGCCGAGCTGGTCGGCTTTGCCGGGGAGGAGCTGCTGCTCGGCGCGGTGCTGCTGCCGGGAAGCTGCGTCGGGGTGCCGGGCTGCTGGCTCGGCGGGGCCGGGGTGACCGGCGGCGGGGCGGGCGGGGCGACGTCGCCCGCCGGGCTGCCCGCGGCGGCTTCGACCGCTCCGGGGCCGGGCGGGGCCCCGATCGGGACCTGGCTGTCCGGCAGCTTCGAGACGCCGTTGCGGTAGCCGTACGCGTACGCCAGCACGGTGTCCACATAGGACTGCGAGTTGTTGTACCGGCGCACCGCCAGACGCTGGTTGGCGTCGCTGGAGAGGTCCAGACCTCCCGAGCACAGGTAGCGCGCGGTGGCGAGCGTTTCGTCGTAGATGTTGTTCGGGTCGGAGACGCCGTCGCCGTTGCCGTCGGAGGCATAGGACGCCCAGGTCGACGGGATGAACTGGGTCGCTCCGACCGCGCGGTCCCACACCGGGTCGCCGTCGTAGCGGCCGTGGTCGGTGTCGCGGATCGCGGCGAATCCGCCGGAACCGTCGAGTACCGGGCCGAGGATGCGTTCGAGGGTGTTGCCGCGCGCGTCGACGTAGCCGCCGCGGGCGTGGTTCGACTCGACCCGTCCGATGGCCGCGATCAGCGCCCAGTCGACGTGGCAGCCGGGCTGTTCGCGGGCCATGATGTCGGCCGCGTTGCGGTAGGCGCGCAGCATGCTGTCCGGGATGCCCAGCGGACCGGCGGTGGTCGCCGAGCCGGGGCCGTTCGGGTAGCCGGGCACGCCGAGGGCTTGCGGGACCGGGGGCTGCGGGAGGCTGCCGTCGACGCCGATCGGCGGGAGCGTGATGCCCGGCGGCAGGCCGGGGACGCTCGGCGCGGCCTGTGCGGCCGACGGCGGTTCAGCGGCGCGCAACGCCACCGGGATGCCGGACGACGTCACCGTCGGCAGCACCACGAGCGCGCCTCCGGCGAGGGCGGCGAAAGCCCGGCTCCGGGCGTTCCGTCCCTCCAGGCGGCGTCTGGCCATGCGCGTCTCCCCGTTCGTTCTGCCGGTCTGCGGCCAAGCTAGCGGATCTGTCCGCGATCCGGTGAGGGGTCGGCGGAATTCTGTCCGTTCCGGCCAACTTTCGTTCGTCTGGCATAAAACCTTTGGCGGGTTCCGGTCATCGGGGCTTAACCGGAATTTTGCTGAATAGGCCGAATGGAGTAATCCGTTCGTCGGGTCCACAGTGGACCCGGGCGTTTTACGCCGCCGGGCCGAATCGTTTGCGGTATTCCGACGGCGAGAGGCCGGTGTGCCTGCGCAACTGCAGCCGGAGGTTCGCGCCGGTGCCGAGCCCGGTGCGGGCGGCGATGCGGTCCAGACCATGTTCGCCGCGTTCGATGAGCCTGCGGGCCAGCGTCACGCGTTCGGCGGTGAGCCAGGCGAGCGGTGTCGTGCCGAGTTCGGCGCGGAACCGGCGGTGCAGGGTGGCGGCGCTGGTCGCCGCGCGGGCGGCGAGGTCGGTGACCGCGAGCGGCTGGTCGAGATGCCGGCGAGCCCATTCCAGCACCGGCGCGAGCGAAGCGTCCGGAATCTCCGGCACCGGGCGTTCCACGAACTGTCGCTGGCCGCCTTCGCGATGTCCGGTGAAAACGAGGCGGCGGCTCACCGCGTTGGCGATTTCCGCGCCGTGATCGCGTTGGATGACGTACAGCGACAAGTCGAGTGCGGCCGCGCTTCCGGCGGCGGTAAGAACTGTCCCGTCGTCGACGAAGAGGACGTCCGGTTCAAGGCGGACTCGCGGGTAGCGCGCGGTGAACGCTTCGGCCCATTTCCAGTGTGTGGTGGCCCGGCGATCGTCCAGGACGCCGGCCTCGGCCAGGGTGAACGCGCCGGTGCAGAAGCTCATCAACCGTGCGCCGCGGACGTTCGCCCGCCGGATCGCGGCGAGGATTTCCGGGTCGGCCGGGGTCTCTGGATCCGGCCGGTTCGGGACGATCACGGTGTCCGCCGCGTCGACCGCCCCGAGATCGGCGACGTCGGCGAGAGTGAAGAAGCCGAGGTGCATCCGGGCTCGCCCGCCGGGAGCCGCGAGCGCGAAGTCGTACCACGGCCGTCGCAGTTCCGGCCGGCGCAGGCCGAACAGCTCCGTCGCGACGCCCATCTCGAACGGATTCGAGCCGTCGCCGGCGATCATGACGACGCGGTGCGAGGATTCTTTCGGCATATGCGATTCCTAGCACTCCCGGTCGCGCGGGACCAGGCCCAAGATCGACCTATGACACCTCAGCCTCTCGATCTGCGGGCCGTGCTCGCCGGATTCGACGCCGCGTGGAGCCCCCGCATCGTCGCCAACGTCAACGACTACGACATCCGCCTCGCCCGGTTCGACGGCGACCACGTGTGGCACAAGCACGACAACACCGACGAGTTCTTCCTCGTCATCGACGGCAGCATCGAGATCGGCCTGCGCGAAGCGGACGGCGAACGGACCGTGAGGTTGACCCGCGAGCAGGCGTTCGTGGTCCCGCGCGGCACGTTCCACAAGCCGTCGTCGAAGGAGGGCGCGGTGGTGCTGCTCGTGGAGCCGTCCGGGACGCTTTCGGTCGGCGACGAGCACGAAGAAGTGCCCGACACTGTCGACGTGACCGTCGGGCATCGCGTCTGACCTGCTGGGTTGCACTGTGGGACGGCGTATCCTCGCCGTCATGAAACGCACTTCCTTCGCGCAGTGGCCGTGCTCGATCGCCCGGACCATGGACCTGCTCGGGGACTGGTGGACGCCGCTGGTGCTGCGGGACGCCTTCTACGGCGTCCGCCGCTTCGACGAGTTCCAGCAGGCGCTCGGCATCGCGCGCAACACCCTCGCCGACCGGCTGCGCCGGCTGGTCGACGAGGGGTTGCTCGAAAAGCGCGCCTACCAGGCCGAACCGGTGCGCTACGACTATGTGCTCACCGAGAAGGGGCGCGATTTCTGGAGCGTGCTGGCCGCGATGACGGCCTGGGGCGACCGGTGGCTGGCCACCGAAGCGGGTCCGCCGATCGTGCTGCACCACGAGGCCTGCGGGCACGACACGACCGCTGCCGTCGTCTGCGCGGATTGCGGCGAACCGTTGTCCGCCGACGACACCCGGATGCGGCGCGGACCCGGCTTCCCCGAACGCCTGGCGCAACGCCCGGACGTCCAAGCGAGGTTCGCGCCGCAGGAACATTGAGCAGGTCCGTGAAGGGCCCCTTGAGGGAATCGGATTCCCTCAAGGGGCCCTTCACGGCGTTGGTCTCCTGAGCGATTGACACGGTGAGTCTAGTTACGCAACTATGCTGGTCGAGACGCCAACGGAGGAGGACTCGCGATGGAGTGGACCGGCGCGCGGTACGCGGACGCCCCGACCGTGCAGGTGGACGCCTGGATCAACGGCTCGCCCGAGCAGGTGTGGCGGTACGCCTCGGACGTCGCGTTGATGCCGGAGCTGAGCGGCGAACTGCAGTCGATCCAGTGGTGCGACGAGGGTTCGGCGCCCGCGCTCGGCCGGTCCTTCATCGGGCGCAACCACCACCAGATGCGCGGCGACTGGGAAACCACGTCCTACATCGTCGAATGCGAGGAGCCGCGCGTCTTCGCCTGGGCGGTCAGCGATCCGGCCAATCCGACCGCGGTCTGGCGGTTCACCCTCGCCCCGGAGAACGGCGGCACGCGGCTCACGCAGTGGGCGCAGATGGGGCCGGGGCCGTCCGGGGTGACCGAGGTGATCGCGCGGATGCCGGAGAAGGAACAGAAGATCGTGCACGTCCGGCTGAGCGAGTTCGAGGCCTCGATGACCGCCACTCTCGGCGCGATCAAGGACCGCGTGGAAGCCGCCGGATGATGCGCACGGCGACCACCGTCGAGGCGTCGTCCGGCTGGCCGGAAACCCGGGATTTCGTGCTGGAGGCGGAAAAACTGGGTCTCGGCGAATGCTGGGTGGCCGAGGCCTGGGGTTCGGACGGGCCGTCGGTGCTCGGCTACCTCGCCGCGCGCACGGACCGGATCCGGCTCGGCTCCGGGATCATGCAGCTCGGCGTGCGCACGCCGGTCGCGCTCGCGCAGGCGGCGCTCACCCTGGCCGAGATGTCCGGCGGACGGTTCGCGCTGGGGCTCGGGCCGTCCGGTCCGCAGGTGATCGAGGGGCTGCACGGGGTGCCGTTCGCGCGGCCGCTGACCCGGATGCGCGAGACGGTGCAGATCATCCGCAGTGCCTTCGCGGGGGAGAAAATCTCCTTCGCTGGCAAGGCTTTCCACATCCCGCTGCCGGGGGAGTCCCGCCCGATGCGGCTGTCGACGGCGCCGAACGAGGAGATCCCGATCTACCTGGCCACGCTGTCGCCGCGCATGCTGGAGCTCACCGGCGAACTCGCCGACGGCTGGCTGGGCACGAGCTTCGTCCCCGAGGGCGCCGACGCCTACTTCCGTCACCTCGACGCCGGGCTCGCGAAAGCCGGTCGGAGCCGCGGCGATCTCGTGGTGTGCCAAGGCGCGGAGGTCGCGTTCGCGTCCGATGAGGACGAACTGCGCCCCATGGTCGCCGGGCGCAAGAAGGAACTGGCCTTTTCGCTGGGCGGCATGGGTTCGGCGAGCACGAACTTCTACCACGACGCCTACAGCAGGCAAGGCTGGGCGGACGTCGCCGCGGAGGTGCGGGAACGCTGGCAGTCCGGCGACCGCGACGGTGCGGCCGAGCTGGTGACCGACGAGATGGTGCTCGCGACGACCCTGATCGGCACCGAGGACATGGTCCGCGCGCGGCTGAAGGTGTGGCGCGCCGCCGGGGTCGACACCGTCCGGCTGTATCCGGCCGGTGACTCCCTGGAGAAACGGCTGGCCACGCTGGGCCGGGCACTCGAGTTGGTAACGGAAGTGCCCTGACAGACCAAGTATTGGGCCAACCGGCTGCGTCGGCGGGTCCGGCTGCGCCATAGTGTCGGCGATCCCGAACACCAAGGAGTCGCTCGATGCGCAAGATCGTGTCCACCTTGTTCGTCTCGCTCGACGGCGTGGTCGAGGCGCCGGACCAGTGGTCGCTCTCGTACTGGAACGACGAGCTCGAACACGCGGTGGGCGACGGCATGGCGGACGCCGACGCGATGTTGCTGGGCCGCGTGACCTACGAGGGCTTCGCCGAGGCGTGGCCGGGCCGCACGGACGACCCGGGCGCGGAGTTCATGAACAGCGTGCCGAAGTACGTCGCGTCCACCACCCTGACCGCGACGGACTGGCACAACACGACCCTCCTGCGCGGCGACCTCGGCGAGGCGATCGCGGAGCTGAAGTCCACCGAGGGCGGCGACATCATGACCAGCGGGAGCACGACGCTGGTGCGGTGGCTCCTGTCGCACGGGCTGGTGGACGAGCTGACCCTGCTGCAGTACCCGGTGGTGGTCGGCAAGGGCCGTCGGCTGTTCCCGGCGGAGGGACCGCAGCTGGACTTCCGGCTGGCGGAGACCACGGCCTTCCGCAACGGGGTGCTGCGGCTGGTTTACCGGCCTTCGGACGATTAGGACTGTCCTAAGAGGACGATTGTCGGCCCGGATCCGGCTCGCCGCGCGGGTCATTCCGCCAGGCGGGCACCGCGGCGCCAGACGGCGCGGATGTTGAGCGTGTCGCTGATGTCGCGGGTCGGGTCGCCGTCGACGAGCAGAAGGTCGGCGCGCAGTCCCTCGGCGACGCGGCCCCGGTCGCTGAGGCGGAAGCGGCGGGCGGTGGTCGCGGTGGCTGCCCGCAAAGCACGTTCAGGTGTGAGTCCGGCTTCCACGAGGTACTGCAGTTCGTGGTGCACGCTCGCGCCGTGTGCGAGACCTCCGAAGAACGTCTCGGGCATGGAGACGTCGGTGCCCGCCAGCACGTCGACGCCGGCTGCGTCCAGCGCCCGGACGGTGTCGTACACGTCTTCGAGCTTGCCCTGCGGGTAGCGGTTGTAGCTGGAGCGCAGGGTTTCCTCCCACTTGCGATCGAGGCGGGAGGCGACCCGCGGGTCGTCGGCGAGTGCGCTGCCGGTGATTCCCATCAGCGAGGCGTTGAGGCTGATGCAGGGGATCACGAACATGCCCGCGTCCTTGACGAGGCTGATGATCTCGGCGGTGTGCGGCTGGTCCATGAACACGTGGGCGAGCCCGTCGATGCCCGCTTCGACGGCCATTCTGGTCGCTTCCACGGTCAGCGCGTGAGCCACCGTGAGAGCGCCGTGCTTCTTGGCTTCCGCGACCCCGGCGTTGACCGTGGCCTGGTCGAGACACGGCAGTCCGGGATGCCCCTCCACGCTGCCGTCGTCGATCATGAACTTGACGAAGTCCGAGCCCCGGGCGAGGAGTTGCGGGACGAAGGCGGCCGCTTCCTCGGGAGTGGTGGAGAACGGCATCACCGGCATGACCGGCGGGAGGTCCCACTTCGGGCGGAACCGTTCGGGCATCAGTTCGCTGGGGTGCCCGCCGGGCGGGGTGATGCCGAAACCGGCGGACCGCACGTCGGCCACGGTGTCGTCGTCGGTGATGTGCGCGCGGTTCTCCCGCGTGTGCATTCCCTGCATTTCCAGTTCGGTCGTCACCCCGAACCGCAGGGCCAGCGCCAGTGAACCCGGTGCGGAGTGCACGTGGGCGTCGACGAGTCCGGGCAGCAGGGTGGCCCCGGTGCCGTCGACGGTTTCGCTGCCCGCCGGGATCTCACCGCCGACCTGGGCGATCCTCGTGCCGTCGAGGACCACGGCCTGCACGCCGAGGGACTTCTCCCCGTCGAAGACCCGGGCGTTGGCGATGGCGGTGAGTGTCATGGCCGTCTCATTTCCATACTCACTACATTTACATACCTAATGCTATGTACTTGCGACCGGGTATGCAACTGTGCTGGTGCGGGCCTAGGATCAAGCACATGAGCGGCTCTCCCGACCCGGTACTGGACCAGATCGGCCCGGCGCTGTCCCGGCTGCGGCGGCGAACTCCGGCGTCGAACAAGGATTTGTCGCGCAATCTCGTGCTCAACGTGATCGCCGACGCGCCGGACGAGACGACCGTCGGCGGGCTCGCGGTCGAGATGGGCGTCGCTCAGCCGGTGGCCAGCCGGACTGTCGCCGCGTGCATCGCCGACGGGCTGCTGCGGCGGGCGGCGTCGCAGGCTGATGGACGCCGGACCGTGCTCGAACTTACCGAGCAGGGCGAGGCGGAACGGAAACGTTTCGCGGCCGAACAGCGAAAAGCGTTCGAGGAGATCACCGCTGCCTGGCCGGCGGAGGAACGGACCCAGTTCGCGCGGCTGCTGATCCGGTATGGCGCCGATGCTGCGGAGTGGTCGAGGAAACAGGCGGCGAGCCGGGACTGACGGGGAGACGTCTGACGGCGAAGATTCGGTGCGTGTGCGGGAACATCGTCAGGGACGACGACCCGAACGACAGCATGTACTTCCTGACCAACGCCGAATTCGACGTCGAAGCTTCCGGCGTCGAGTTGTTCGGCGAGGCCGCACTGGTCGTGCGCTGCCCGGAATGCGAGCGGCTGTGGTTCGGGGCAGAAGACGGCGTCCTGACCGAATACGTGAAGGGCGTGGCGATCCGCCCCGAACAGCCGACGGTTTAGTTCACCTGCCGCCCCTGCCCCTCCCAAAACGGCTGGCGCAGCTTGAACTTCTGGATCTTCCCGGTAGCCGTCCGCGGCAGTTCCGCGAGGAATTCCACTCGCTTGGGGCACTTGTACCCGGCCAGGTGCTGGCGGCAATGCGTGATCAGCTCGTCCGCCGTCACCTCGGTCCCGTCCGTCACCACCAGCGCCGTGACCAGCTCGCCCCATTTCTCGTCCGGGATGCCGATCACCGCGACCTCCCGGACGGCCGGGTGCGAATTCAGCGCGTCTTCCACCTCGATCGACGACACGTTCTCGCCGCCGGTGATGATGACGTCCTTCTTGCGGTCGGCGATGGTCAGGTAGCCGTCGGTGAAGCTGCCGCCGTCGCCGGTGTGGAACCAGTTGCCCTCTTGCACTCGCGCGGTCTCGTCCGGGTTTTCCCAGTAGCCGTCGAGGTTGTGGTTGCTTTGGGTGAGGACCTCGCCGTCGGCGTCGATCGCGACGCGGACGCCCAGTGCCGGAGCGCCTGCGCGGCCCAGCAGTTTCGCCTGCTCGTGCGGGTCCAGGTCGGCCCATTCGCTGCGGAAGCGGTTTACCGTGACCAGCGGCGACGTCTCGGTCAGGCCGTAGATCTGGATGAATTCCCAGCCGAGCTCCGCGCGCACGCGTTCGATGGTGCGGGTCGGCGGCGGGGCGCCGGCCACGACGATGCGGACTCGGTCGCGGCCGGGGATTTCGCCGTCCCAGGTGGCGGCGCCGTCGAGGGCCGCGGTGACGACGGCGGGAGCGGCGCACATGATCGTCACGCCGTGTTCCTGCACGCGGCGCAGGATTTCGGTGCCGTCGACCTTGCGCAGCACGATGTGCCGTCCGCCGAGACCGGTGACCGCGTACGGCATGCCCCAGCCGTTCGCGTGGAACATCGGCAGCGTGTGCAGCAGGACGTCGTTGTCGCTGAGCGTGGTGTGCAGGCCGAAAGTCGTTGCGTTGAGCCACAAATTGCGGTGCGTGAGCTGGACGCCCTTCGGCCGCGCCGTGGTGCCGGAGGTGTAGTTGATCGTCGCGGTCGCGGATTCGTCGGCGGACCACGGCCGCGGTTCGCCGTCGCCGCCCCAGATCTTGTCGTCGTCCTCGCCGAGGACGAACACGTGTTTCGCGGTTACGCTGTCCAGCAACGGTTTCAGCTCGGGGTCGATCATCAGGACCTCGGAGCCGGAATGCTCGACGATGTAGCGCACCTCGGCGGGCGCGAGGCGGAAGTTCACCGGCACCAGGACGCGGCCCCAGCCGGATACGCCGAAGAACGACGTCAGCAGCCGCGCGGAGTTGTGCGAGACGATGGCGACCCGGCCGCCGGCCGGAACGCCGAGCGCGTCGAGGTTCGCCGCCTGCGCGCGGGCGCGGCGGGCGAGTTCGCGGTAGGTGACCGAGCCCCAGGACCGCGCGGGCTGGGCAGGCTCGTCCACCGCCGCGACCCGGTCCGGGTACACCGTTTCGGCGCGGTCGAGAAAATCGCGGACACTCAGGTCATAGAACACGTGCCGATCCCTTCGCGTCAGCGGGCCGCACTGCCCGCGCGGGTGATTTTCGCTCGCCGGACCGGATCCAGCCACCCCACATGGAGGGTGTCCGGCCATCGGGAGTTCAGAGGTAGCGGACGACGCAAAATTCGTGCCCCTCGGGGTCGGCCATCACCAGCACGACGCCCTCCCCGGGGTAGTCGTGGCGTACGCCGGTCCAGTGTCCGCCAAGCTGTTCGATCTGCGCGCGCGCCTCGTCGACGTCGTCAACCTCGATGTCCAGATGCAGCCGAACCTTGCCGCGCTTCGGTTCGGGGACACGCTGGAACGTGAGGCGGGGAGCGGCATCGAGCCGGGAGCCGACCGTGGCCCAGTCCGGTCCGTCGTGTTCCGCGGTAACGGGCCGGTCGAGAATCGCGCTCCAGAAACTTGCCAGCACCTGCGGTTCCAGGCAATCGATCGTGACGCCGCTCAGTCGTCTCATGGGGTCCGCAGCAGCCCAGCGGCGCGTGCGCGGTTCACCGCCTGTACCCGGTTGGACACAGCCAGTTTTCGCATCGCGTGCTTCAGATACGACTTGACCGTGTTGGGCAGCAGGCCGAGCCGGTCGGAGATCTCGTCGTTCGTGCAGCCTTCGCTGACCAGCCGCAATACGTCGACCTCGCGCGGGGTCAGCGCGACGCCCGGCAGGTCCAGCTCCGGACGCAGCCGCTCGCACACCGCGAGCAGCCGTTGCCGGGCGGTTTCGTCGGTGATCGACCCGGCGATCGCGGTGAGTTCGGCATGCAGGTCGCCGCGTTCGGCCGCGGGGACAGCCGTCGGCGTGGCCAGCCTGCGCTGCACTTCCTCTTCGACCTCGATGTCGCGGCCCAGCCGCGTCGCCACCGCGGTCGCCGCGTGCAATAACCGATCGCCGAACGTGATCGAATCCCGGGACGCCGCGTACAGCACCGCGCGCGTGGTCTCGCCGACGCGCACCGGCAGCGCCACCATCGCGCGCAGCCGTTCGGGTTCCACCGCGTGGTCGTATTTGTGCGTGATGCCCTGTGCGCTGAGGTAGTCGACCACGGTCGACGGACGGGCCAGTGCCACCGCTTTGCCGCCCAGCCCGGCTCCGGTGTCCACCCGCACGTGCTGCAAGGACCGGGTCGCGGTGCCGCGCAATTGGTCGATGACATGCGAACGGGAAGCCGCCGACACCGGTCCGCCCATCGCGACCGGCAGTTCGGTGGCGATTTGCAGTGCTTTGAGCGCGCCGGCGACCAGGGGGCTGGCCGTCAGCGCGAGCCGGCCCGGAGGCGTCATGGGCACCGTCCCGCTTCACTCGACCTTGCTGGGTGGACGTCCACGTTACGCGTTGCGTCGCGTTCGGACTACTCGTGTGGTTCGGTGGCACACGTGGCAACCTCGGATTTCGATACCGTCGCCGACCGGCTCTACGCAGGTGAACCGGCCGACTTCGTCGCGGAGCGCACCGCGGCCGCCCGCGCGGCGAAGGAAGCGGGCGACGTCGAGCTGGCGCGCCGGATCCGCGCGCTGCGCAAGCCGACCGCGGCCGCGGCGTACGTCAACGGCCTGGCGCGCGATGGTTCCGCCCCGCTGTCCGAGCTGGCGTCGCTCGGCGACAAGCTGCGCGCCGCGCACGAGCAGCTCGACGGCTCCCGGCTGCGCGAGCTGGCGCATCACCGGGCGGAGCTGGTGCAGCGGATCGTGCGGGACGCGACCGGCTTGAGCGATTCCGTCGAACGCGAGGTGGAGGAAACGCTGGAGGCGATCGTCGCGGACGCCGACGTCGCCCGGCTGGCACTGGCCGGACGGCTCACGTCGAAGGCCCGCCAGGACGCCGACCGCTGGCTGTCGCTGCCGACGAATCCCGCGCCTGCCAAGAAGACCCGACAGTCCGAAAAGGACCGGAAGGCCGAGGAGGAAGCCCGCGTCCGGGCGCTGGAACGACGGCAGGCGGTGCGGGCCCGGGCGGAGGCCGAGCGGAATCTGCAGCGCGCGGAGCGGACGGCCGAGCAGGCCGACGACCGGGTGACCGAATTGCGGGAACGGCTCGCCGAGGCGGAGCACCGCGCTGCCCGGGCGGCCGGCGAACTGGCCAAAGCGCAGAAGACCTTCGAAGAAGCCGACGATGCGGTCCAGCGTTCTTGACGGCGAACTCGCGTTGTCTCCGCTGCATCCGGACGACGCGGAGGCGCACCTCGCGGGCGAGGACCCGGAGTTGATCCGCTGGCTCAACGGCGGGCCGGGGACGCTGGCCGGAACCCGGGAGTATTTCCAGCACTGCCAGGCGGAATGGGCCTCCGGCGGGTCGCTGCGGGCCTTCGGCATCCGGGTGAACGACGTCCTGGCGGGGACGGTCGACCTGCGGTTCTCCGGCGAGCATCTCGCGCCAGGCGAGGTGAATGTGGCGTATGGCCTGTATCCGGCGTGGCGGGGCCGCGGTTTCGCGACGCGGGCAGTGCTGCTGGCGGTGCGGTATGCGGCTGGGGAGGGTGCGAGGCGGGCGGTGATCAAAGTGGAGCCGGAGAACGCGAGTTCGGGCGCGGTGGCGCGGCGGGCCGGGTTTGAGCTGAGCGGCCAGGTCGCCGAGGACGGCGAAGTGTTCGACCGGTATGTCCTGGACCTCCGCTAGCGTGAGATTTCCCTTCCCGCACACCACACCGCGCGAATAGCCCGCGTCGCCGACAGGTCCGCCACCGGATCTCCGTCGACCAGCACCAAGTCCGCCCGCAATCCAGGCCGGATCTCGCCTCGGTCGGTCAGCCCGAACGCCTGGGCCGGGTCGACCGTGGCGGCGCGCAGGATCTCCACCGAGCTCAACCCGGCCTCGGCCAGCAGTTCGAATTCGTGGTGCAGGCTCGCCCCGTGCGCCACCGCGACCGGGGCTCCGGAACCTCCGTTGGCGTCGGTTCCGGCGAGGATCTCGACCCCGGCGGCGCGTAGCGCAGCCACGTTGGCGAGGTAATCGCCAGCGGCTCCGGCGAAGAAGGCGAGCGCGCCTTCCATCATGGTGAGCGTCGGGATCGCCGTCTGCCCGGCGGCCTTCATCGCGGCGACGTCCTCGGCGGCGATCCGGCCGACCACCGGCACATGCGTCACGAATCGCGCACCGGTCGCCACGGCCACGTGGTACGCGCCTGGGGTCGCCGCGTGCACGACAGCGTCCAGGCCTCGCTTGCGCGCCGTGTCGACCAGCGCTTGCAACGCCTCCGCGGGCGGCCCGCCGTCACCGGGCGCTTCGGCGACGCCTTTGACGTAGTCGACGCCCTCCGCGGCCCGCGCTTCGACGAACCGGACGGCGGCTGCCGCGGTCGTGACGATCGCGGATGCGGGCATCTCCGGGATCGTGGAGTGGAGGCCGTCCGGGCCGATCAAGGGAAGCCCGGCGCTGCGGAAATCCGCCGGGCCCGCGGTGCGCAGCGCGGCCACGCGCTCGACAGGCCAGCACGCCATGTCCAGTCCGGTCGTGACGCCCCATTCGGCGAGGTCGGCCAGTTGCTCCGGCCGTTCGAGGTGGAGGTGCGAGTCGATGAACCCGGGCAGCAGCGTCGCCCCGCCTGCATCGATTTCCCGTGCCCCAGCGGGATCGGTACCGAGCACGGCCCCGTCGATCACGACGGTGCGCGGTTCGGTGAGCCCTCGTCCGTCGAAGACGCGCGCGTTGCGCAGAGCGGTCTTGGCCACGATCCCTCCCCGGGTCAGTGGACGCGATACCGCAAGAGTACTGAGTTGTCGTCCACCAGGGCGGACATTAATTCGAGCTGCTGCGGGTCGATGGCCGCGCCCATCGCGACGCGCGGTGCGTCCCCGGCGATCAGCATCGGCGCGACGGTGAGGCGGAGTTCGTCCACGACGCCCGCGGCCAGCAGAGAGGCGAAGAGGTGTGGCCCGCCCTCGCAGTCGATGCGACGGAGGCCTCGCCGGGCCAGTTCGGCCACCGCGGCCCGAAGGTCGACATCGCCGTGCCGGGGGCGCGGGCGCTGGTCGTCCGGGTCCGCGTGCAACGCGGGATCGCCGGTGGCCTCGTGCAGGGTTGGGTCGCCTGTCCCGGCCACCAGGACATCCGCCCCGGCCGACGCCCACGCCGCGCGCAGTTCCGGGTCCGTCGCCGCGCTCGTGATGACGATCGTCGGCACGAGCGCCTTGGTGATCACCGGCGCGTCCGGCGGCAGCGAACGGCCGGTGCTGACCACGGCGATCGGCGCGATCGGGGCCAGCCCGTGCCTGCTCCGCCGCTCCGCGGTCTTCTCGTCCGGGCGCAGGCCCTCGAAGCCCTCGGCCTGCGCGGTGCCCGCGCCGACCAGCACGACGTCGGCGAGGTCGTTGCCCAGCCGGTAGACGATGCGGTCCGCGGGCGTCGACAGCCCGCCCGAGCGGCCGTCGATGGTGATCCCGCCGTCGGCGCTCGAAACGAAGTTCACCGCGAGCCATTTCGGCCCGTCCGGATAGACGTAGAGCTGCTCGACGTCGGCCTCGGTGCGGTCTGCGTTGCCGGGGAAGATCTCGCGCATCAGACCGACCGTACAACGTTCGCCGGCGGCCGGGTGCCGATGATGCTCGCCACCATCTCCGCGACCTGCCGCGTCTCGCGGACCTGGTGCGCGCGGAACATCGCCGCGCCGTGCAGCGCGGACACCGCGGTGGCGGCGAGCGTCCCGATGACCCGTTCGCCGACCGGCAGGTCCAGCGTTTCGCCGATCACGTCCTTGTTCGACAGCGCCATCAGCACCGGCCAGCCGGTCGCGACCAGCGCGTCGACGTGCCGCAGCAGTTCGAGCGACTGGTAGGAGTTCTTCCCGAAGTCGATGCAGGGGTCGATCATGATGCCCTCGCGCGGCACGCCGGCGGCGAGCGCGCGCTCGGCCAGCGCGGTGGTGCCTTCGACCACCGCGGCCACCACGTCGTCGTACACCGGGCGGAGCGCTTCGGTGCGCGGCACGAGACCGTTGGTGTGCGAGCAGATGTAGCCCGCGCCGTGGTGGGCGGCGACGTCGAGGATTTCCGGTTCGACCGCGGCCCAGTTGTCGTTGACCAGGTCCGCGCCCGCGCGGCAGACGGCGTCGGCGACCTCGGCGCGGTAGGTGTCCACGCTGATGACCAGGCCGGGGAAGTTCTCCCGGGCCCATTCGACGGTCGGCACGACGCGGCGGATCTCCTCGGCCGCGGTGACCTCGGGGCCCTTGCCCGCGGGCACGCCGCCGATGTCGATGAGGTCGGCGCCCTCGGCGTGCGCGCGGCGGATGGCCGCCTGCGCGGGGGCCTCTTCGAAGGTCGCACCGTTGTCGTAGAACGAGTCGGGGGTGCGGTTGATGATGGCCATCACCAGGGCGCGGTCACTGGTGAGGCGACGGCCTCGGAACACGAGGTCGGGCGTCTGCATGCGGTCTCCCGGGCCGGAACGAAAGATCTCGCGTGATCATAGGCGAGTTCGCGGCGGGAGTACGTCCGGCAGGTGGCGGGCGGAGCGGTCCGGAGGCCACCTGCGTCCGGGCGTTCGGTCGATCTGCGTGCAGCGGTGCGATCAGGAGGCGAGCGCCTCGTTGACGGTCAGGAACTCGCCCGCGGTGCGGGTGGCGGAGAATTCGATCACGCGGTAATGCGCGAGCCGCTGCAGCACGAGCGGATCGGTGGCGAGCACGGCGTCCAGCTTGCCGCGCAGGCACGGGCGGGAGATGATGACCTGGTCTGCGTCCTCGTTTCCTTTTCCGGAAACGAGGAACAATCCATGCGCGAACTGGCTTCGCAGCCACTCGGCGTGTTCGGCCAGTGCGTAGTCGACTTCGTTTCGAGGGGCTGTGTAGGACAGCAATGCGATGTACATGACCTCAGGGTAGGACGCTCGGTCGGATGGTGCATCCTCTTCCCGGGTGCCGCCGTGGTTCATCGAATGGTCAAGTATTCCCAATAAATCTTTACGGATAAGCGTACTGTTTGGATTTCCGTTACGGGGTACGGAAAACCCCGCGCCCCGGCGTTTCCGCTGGACATTTCGGACGGATGGTCAAGACCACCCCCAGTTCTGCGTGAAGCAGCCCGCCAGATAAAGATCCACGCGGTCGGCGAAGCGGCTCGGATCGCGTCCGGTGAGTTCGCCGATCCGGGTGATCCGGTATCGCAGGGTGTTCACGTGCAAGTGCAGAGTGGCCGACGTCTGTGTCCAAGATCCCGAATGTTCGAGGAACGCCTTGAGCGTCGTTATCAATTCGGAACCGTGTGCGGCGTCGTACGCGAGTACCGGCCCCAGTACTTTTTCGCCGAATGTCCGCCGCAGGTCTTCCGGCACGGCGGCCAGCAACAGCAGATGCGACGCCACCTCGTCGCCGGACAACACCGTCGCGCGGCCCCGCGTCATCGCGGCCAGCGTGCGTGCGTGCCGGGCCTCCTGCACCCCGGCGCGGAGACCGGCGGCGTCCGCGGCCCGGCTGAGGCCGAGCGTCAGCCGCGCGGACCCGAGCGCGGGTTCGATCGTGTGCACCGCTTCCCGCAACGTTTCGGTATCGCGTGCGGAGCAGAGGCCGAACGTCTCGCCGTCGACGGTCGCCACCAGCACCGGCTGTCCGGTGGTCGAAAGCAGTTCCTCCACCAGTACCTGCGCCAGTCCGGGCCCGCCGCCGCGCACCTCGGCGGACAGCGTCGTCACCGGTTCCTGCGGCGCGAACCCGGCGGCGGACAGCCGGGAGGTCAGCTCGCCCGGTGCGGCGTCGTCGGAGAGCACCAGCCTGAGCAGCGGTTCGGCCGCGCGGTTCTCGATCCGCCTGGTCTCGTCCACCCGGGACCGTTCGAGCCCGGCCAGTGCAGCCAGTTCCAGCGCCAGCTCCCGGCGCGCGGACGGCCACTGCGCCGGATCGCCGTCCACCACGAGGAACCAGCTCGCGATCCGATGCCCCGAGCGCCCGGCCGCGCCGAGCAGCGTGACCGGACCGTCCTGGCACGGCAGCCGTTCGGCGCGCAGGAACTTCCGCGCCAGCGCGGTGCGGCGCGCGGCGGGCAGTTCGGGGCCGCCCGCCAGTTGCTGCCCGGTCGCGCTCAGGACGAGACAGCCGACGCCCAGCTCCTCCGTGCCGGCCTTGACCAGCGCGGACAGACCGTGGCCGGAGGTCACCGCGGCCACCAGCCGCCGGTGCGAATCGCGGGCGGGTGCCGAGCGTTCCGCGGCCAGGCCCAGGATCACCCGCTCGGCCACGGTCGCGAACGAAACCGACACCGGCACCTCGAACAACGGCAGGCCGACGCGCTCGCAGGCGGTCACGAGGTAGTCCGGCACCGGGCCGCCGACCTCGGCGGTGCCCGCCCCCAGCGCGGTCACGCCCGCGGCGGCGAGTTTGCCGACGAACGCGTCCGCGTCCGCGGGCCCCGGCAGCCAGCGCATGCCGCACAGCACGATCTCGCCGCCGTCGAGGTACCGCGTCGGATCTTGCAGGGTCGCCTGGAAGACGCGGCCGAACTCGCGGTCGCGCGCCTTCTCGCCCGCCAGCAGCCGCAACCCCAGCTCCGGGGTGTCGAGCAGTGCACCCAGCCGCATGCGCGCCTCCTTCCGCCCATCAGTACCGCACACCAGAGGGGTTTGGCGGAAACTACGAAAAACCGGCCGTTCGCGCTCGCCGCTTTCGGCGGATCTGCCGTGGCCCGGGCCACGCCGCGGCAGGTGTACTCACTCGGCGAGCGAAACGGAAGGGATGACCAATGGCGATCGTTCTTGGCGACAACCGCTACGGGAAGGCCGAAAACCGGCTGGTCCGCGTCGACCGCGAAGGCGACGAGCACCGGATCACCGACCTCACCGTGAGCGTGTCGCTGTCGGGCGACATGAGCGACACCCACCTGACCGGGGCCAACGACAAGGTGCTGGCCACCGACACGCAGAAGAACACCGTCTTCGCCTTCGCCCGCGACGGCATCGGCGAGATCGAGGACTTCGCGCTGCGGCTGGCCCGGCACTTCGTGTCCACGCAGGAGAGCATCCACGCCGCCCGGGTCGGGATCGTGGCTCATCCGTGGGAACGGCTGCGGGTCGGCGGACGGCCGGCGCATCACTCGTTCGCCCGTTCCGGGGCCGGCACGCGCACCACGCGCGTCACCTACGACGGCGAGCGGGCCTGGGTGCTCGGCGGGGTCGAGGACTTGACCGTGCTCAACTCCACCGGATCCGAATTCTGGGGCTTCCCGCGCGACGAATACACCACGCTGGTCGAGGTCAAGGACCGGATTCTCGCCACCGCCGTGTCCGCGACCTGGCGGTACTCGGTCGAGGAGGCCGACTGGGCGCACGTGCACGAGACCGCGCTCGCCACCCTGCTCGACGCGTTCGGCGGCACGCACAGCCAGTCCTTGCAGCAGACGCTGTACGCGATGGGCCAGGCGGTGCTGGAGGCGATCCCGGAGATCGCGGAGATCCGGTTCTCGCTGCCGAACAAGCACCACTTCCTCGTCGACCTCGAGCCGTTCGGCCTCGACAACCCCGGCGAGGTGTTCTACGCCGCCGACCGGCCCTACGGCCTGATCGAGGGCACCGTCCTGCGCGACGACGCCCCGCCCGCCGGTCCGGCCTGGTCCTGAGCACACCGAAAACCCGAACTGTTGGGAGCAGTACTGTCATGACCGTGTCCATCGATGCCGACGTCGAACGCGCCTGGCTCGCCGAATGCGTGCGGATCGCCGAGCAGAACGTCGCCGACGGCGGCGGCCCGTTCGGCGCGCTGGTGGTGAAGGACGGCGAGATCGTCGCGACCGGCGTCAACCGCGTCACCCCGTCGCTCGACCCGACCGCGCACGCCGAGGTGGTCGCGATCCGCGCGGCCTGCCAGGCGCTCAGCACGTTCAGCCTGGCCGGCTGCGTGCTCGTCTCCTCGTGCGAGCCGTGCCCGATGTGCCTGGCGTCGTCGCTGTGGGCGCGCGTGGACCGCGTGCTGTACGCGGCCGACCGCCACGACGCCGCCCGGGCCGGATTCGACGACCGGGCCTTCTACGAACTGTTCGAGAACCCGCGCGAAACGTGGCAGACCCCGGTTTCGCGAGTGTCCACACCGGAGGCTTTCGCCCCGTTCTCCGCCTGGCTCGGCCGATCCGACCGGATCGAGTACTGAGCCTCGGCGAGTGCTGATGCCGGTCAGAATCGGCTTCAGCGTTCCCCGCCCCACCCCACCGGGCCACCCTCCCGGTGCTGACCGGAGCACCAGAAAAACGCAAACGTCCCGCCGTGCCGCCCTTTGCCTGTGCCAGGGGTGCGGTTCGGCACACCCACCGGCAAGGGGAGGACGCATGACCCAGGTACGCCTCGACGAAGCGGTGACCTCGGCTCCCGGACCGCAGCGAAAGTCCATTGTGGAGCGTCTCTTTGAATTACGCGCCCGCGAAACCACGGTAGGCCGGGAAGTACGCGGCGGTTTGACCACTTTCGTCGCGATGGCCTACATCGTTTTGCTCAACCCGCTCATCCTCGGCGCTTCCGCCGACATCACCGGCGCGAAGCTCAGCGCCGCGCAAGTGACCACGGCGACCGCGCTCGCCGCCGCCGTGATGACTGTCCTCATGGGACTCGTCGGCAACGCGCCGCTCGCGCTCGCCGCCGGACTCGGCATCAACGGCATCGTCGCGTTCCAGATGGCCCCGGCGATGACGTGGGCACAGGCTTTCGGGCTGGTGGTGCTCGAAGGCGTCTGCATTGTGCTGATGGCGGTCAGCGGGGTCCGGGAACGCATCATGAACGCGATTCCCGGGCCGCTGAAAACCGCGATCACCGTCGGCATCGGTTTGTACATCGCGCTGGTCGGCCTGGTGAGCGCCGGGTTCGTCACGCGGACCCCGGACGCGGCGCATTCGACCGTCCCGGTGCGGCTCGGGATCGACGGGCATCTCGACGGCTGGCCGATCGCGGTGTTCTGCTTCGGTTTGCTGCTGATGACCGTGCTGATGTCGCGGAAGGTACCCGGTGCGGTGCTGATCAGCATCGCCGCCGCCACCGTGCTCGCGGTGGTGCTGCACGACGGATTCGGTGTCGGCGAATGGGGTTTGACGACTCCGACGCTGCCGCGTTCCGTCGTCGCCGCGCCTGATTTCGGGCTGCTCGGGCACGTCGATTTGTTCGGCGGATTCGCTAAAGCGGGCGCGCTGACCGCGACGATCTTCTTGTTCACTCTGGTGCTGTCCGGGTTCTTCGACGCGATGGGCACCATCACCAGCGTGTCGGCCGAGGCCGGGCTGTCGAAGAACGGCCGGGTGCCGCGGATGGGCCGGATCCTGTTCGTGGACGGGGCCGGGGCGATCGCGGGCGGGATGTCCGGGTCGTCCCCGAACACCGTGTTCCTGGAGTCCGCGGCCGGCGTCGGGGAGGGGGCGCGGACCGGGCTGGCGAGTGTCGTGACCGGACTCTTGTTCGGGGCGACGCTGCTGTTCACGCCGATCGCGGGCATCGTCCCGGCGCAGGCCGCCGCCCCCGCGCTCGTGGTGATCGGCGGGATGATGGTGGCGCAGTGCCGCAATATCCCTTGGCACGACCCGGATTACACGATCCCGGTGTTCCTGACGGTCGCGCTCATTCCGTTCACCTACTCCATCACCAACGGCGTCGGCGCGGGCCTCATCGCGTTCGTGCTGATCAAGACCTTCCGCGGGAAGTGGCGTGAAGCAGGGTGGATCCTCACCGTGCTCGCGCTCGTGTTCACCGTCTATTTCGGAATCGACGTGGTGAAGGCGATCCTCTAACAGAAAGGGACCGGCAATGCCTCTGATGTTCCTCAACGGCGGCGCGATGCGCGGCGAACCTCTGCACCATCTGCTCGACGGCGCTCCACTGGTGGCCGAAACGACCACGGCCGCGAAGTACCGGTTCTATTCGGTCGGCGGGCAATGCCCGGCTTTGGTCCCGGTAGCGCACGGCGGCGCGGCGATCTCCGGCGAGGTTTACGACCTCACGCTGGACCAGCTGCGCGACCGCGTGCTCCCGTCCGAACCGCCGGAGCTGGAGCTGGGCGTGATCGAATTGGCCGACGGCAGTTCGGCGTTCGCGATGCTGCTGCGGCGGCCGCAGACCTCGCACGTGCAGCTGCGGGACATCACGGAAATCGGCGACTGGCGAGCGTTCAAGGCCGCGGCGTGACGGTTCTGGTCGCTCCGGACAAGTTCAAGGGCTCACTCACCGCGGCGGAGGTCGCGGAGGTCGTGGCCGCGGCGTTCGCCGAGGTCGCGCCCGGTGAGCCGGTGCGGCAGCTGCCGGTGGCCGACGGCGGCGACGGGACAGTCGCCGCCGCGGTCGCCGCCGGGTTCCAGCGGATTCCGGTGCGGGTCTCCGGCCCGACCGGCCGCCGGATCACCGCGTACTACGCGCTGCGCGGGACGGTCGCCGTGGTCGAGCTGGCGGAGGCGTCCGGCCTCCACCGGCTGCCCGGCGGCCGGTTGGAGCCGCTGACCGCGTCGAGCTACGGCACCGGCGAGCTGATCGCGGCCGCCCGGGCCGCCGGGGCGACGCAGATCGTGCTCGGGGTCGGCGGCAGCGCCTGCACCGACGGCGGAGCAGGCTTGCTGACCGCGTTGGGCGCCCGGTTGCTCGACGCTTCCGGCGCGCCGCTTCCGCCGGGCGGTGCGGCGTTGACCGAGTTGTCCGCAGTGGATCTGTCCGGACTGCCCGAAGTGGACATTGTCCTGGCGTCCGATGTGGATAACCCGTTGCTGGGTGTGGATGGCGCTGCCGCGGTGTACGGGCCGCAGAAGGGCGCTGGACCATCCGAGATCGCGTTGCTGGAACGCGGGCTGACTCGGTGGGCCGAAGTTGTGGGCTCCGCGCACGCCACCACCCCGGGCGCCGGCGCGGCAGGCGGCGTCGGGTTCGGTGTCCTCGCCGGACTCGGCGCTCGCATTCGGCCCGGGATCGAGTTGCTGTTGGAGCTGCTGGGTTTCCCGGCCGCGGCCCGCGACGCCCGGCTCGTCATCACCGGCGAAGGATCGCTGGACACCCAATCGCTGCACGGAAAAGCACCGGTGGGCGTTCTCCGTGCAGCGGGCGGCACGCCGGTCGTCGCCTTGGCCGGGCGATGTCTGCTGTCCGCGCCGGAATGGCGGGAAGCGGGCTTCGCCGGGGTCTACGCGCTGACCGACGTGGAGCCGGACGAGTATCGCTGTGTCGCCGAGGCCCGGTCATTGCTGCGCGACCGGGCCGCGCAGCTGGCTCGGGATTTCAGCCGAGCAATACCTGCCTGACGTGGTCGGACAGGGGGAGTCCGGCCGCGTCGGCGGGGGTCAGCCAGCGGTGGTCGTCGTGTTCGGCCGGGTTGAGCTGAAGGTCGCCGAGGAATTCCGGATGCGCGTCGTAGTAGGCGGCGTGCACGGTGAACGGTTTGCCGGTGCGGTCCGGCCAGGATTGCCGGGCCCGTTCGCCGGCGAGCCGTACCCGCAGCCCGGTTTCCTCGGCGACTTCCCGCACCGCGGTGGTTTCCGGAGCTTCGCCGGGTTCGACCGTGCCGCCGGGGAATTCCCAATGCCCGCCGAGGAAAGTCCCCGGCGCGCGGCGGATCAGCAGCACGGTTTCGCCGCGGGGGAGCAGGACGTAGGCGAGATGTTTGTCGTTCATGCCGCACCTCCGTTGGATACGAGGACCTGACCGTTCACCCAGCCGCCCTCCGGGCCGCACAGGAACGCGACGAGACTCGCGCAGTCGCACTGGGCGGACGTTTCGCGGTGGGCTTCGGGGATCCAGCCGGTGTCGGTCCGGCCGGGCCGGTGGTCAGCGTGAGGATCCGGCCCGCACCGTGTGGTCCGAGGCAGCGCTGGGCGGCTCCCTGATCAACAGCCAGCTCGCGCGGGCGTTCACCGCGAAGCTCCGGCCGGAACTGTCCACTGTGGTGTCGAGCTGGCCGGAATCTGCGAACGCGCAGCGCGCTAGCACTGGCGCTTCCGGCTTTCCGGCCGACTCCGGTTACCCTGGCGGTTTTCTCATTCTTCAATGGCGCCGTCTTTCGCGCGGAGGTGCTGGCGGAACGTGTAGGACGGGTCGCTTTCCCGGTGGGCCAGGAATTCGCTGAAGCGGACCTGTTCGCGGAGGGTGACGCCGTCGCGGATCTTCTCCGCTTGCCGGTGTTCGGTGTCGCGGATGGATTCGGCGAGCCGGAATACCTCGTCGGCTTGGGCGGCGGGAACGAAGAGGACGCCGTCGTCGTCGCCGAAGACCAGGTCGTCGGTGGTCACGGTCCACTCGCCGACGGTGGCGGCTTCCAGCGCGTCCGCGGCGCGGTCGTTGAGGTGCAGGGGGCCGGTGGAGAGCGAGCCAAGGCTGTAGACGGGGAGGCCGATTTCCCTGAGTTCGGCGGTGTCGCGGTGCAGGCCCCAGATGACGATGCCGCTCAGTCCGGCTGCCGCTGCTTCAGCGGTGATGAGATCGCCGACACAGCTCTCGTCCAGGCGGCCCCGGTTGTCGACTACCAGCACATCGCCTGGTCGGGCGGAGGTCAGTGCTTCCAGGAAGACGTCGACGCTGCCGGAGTGCCTGGCGGGGAGGACTCTGCCTCCTAGCTTGAGCTCCGGGATGACGCCCCTGGTCCCGGCCGGTGCACATCTCACGGTCAGGCGGGCGCGCAGGCAGCCGTCGGCTAGGTGGGCGGTGGTCAAGCTGGCGAAGCGGGTGGCTAGTTCGGTGTGGTTCACGGGTCCGCCCTTCTTGCGTAGTCGGTTCACGCTAGCGGGGATTCAAAGGGTTGGCCGCCGGTTTTCGGGTTGCGCGGGGCGCTCCGGACCGCAGAGAGGGCAGGTGCGCGGAAAGAGTCATAAGCGGCGAACCGGGCGGGGCGTTACCCCGTGTTTTGGCGGCTATATCCGGTTTCTTCCGTTGCCTGGTTGAAGTCCTGGTGAATTCCCGGGTAGGTGATGTTCTCGACCAGGGTTTCTTCACTTTCCGCACGCATAATTCCGTCCCAGTAGTCCGATCGTGTGGCTGGAGGGAAAAAGTGCCGGGGTCTGTGCGTGCCCGCTGGATGGGCGGCGGGGTCGCGATTGCGGTCGTGGCGGCGGGCGTCGCGGTCGCGGTGTGGCCGGACGGGGCTTCGGCACAGGACCCGGAGATCCAGATCTCGCGGTCGGCGTGCGGGCAGGGCTGGGCGGAGCCGCGGGCCGGGGTCCAGACCTTTCATCTGCGCAACACCGGATCCGTGACCGCCGAGGTGGATTTGATCGACCCGGCGACCGGTGTCGTGTACGGCGAGGTCGAAGGGCTGGGCAGCGGGACTGCCCGGCCGATGCAGGTGACACTCGGCAACGGATCCTACGCATTCCGTTGTCTCCCCGAGGATTCATCGGCGATCGTCGGGCCGACTGTCACGGTGAGCGGCGGCGCGGAACGCGGTCCGGGTGTCGCGCCGGTGACGCAGAACGACCTGCTCGGGCCGTTGAAGTCCTATCAAGCGCAGGTGACGCAAGGGCTCGGCCAGTTGGCGGGTGACGTCGGCACATTGAAAAACGCCATTCGCGGCAATGATCGAGGTGCGAGCCAGGCTGCGTGGCTGGTGGCGCATCTCGATTACGAACGCCTCGGTGCGGCTTACAACGCCTTCGGCGACTCGGACAAGGCGATCAACGGAACCGCCGCAGGGTTGCCGGACGGTGTCAAGAGTCCGGACTTCACCGGTTTTCACCGGCTCGAATCCGGCTTGTGGCACAACGAAGACCTCGCCGCCCTCGCGCCGGTGGCTGATCAGCTGGACAGCGACGTGCAGAAGCTCCGCAAGTCCTTCGCGGACAGCCAGGTCAATCCGAACGACCTCGGCCTGCGCGCGCATGAGATCGTGGAGAACACCCTGCAATTCGAATTGACCGCCCGCACCGATTACGGCAGCGGCACCAACCTCGCCACCGCACGGGCGAATCTTGACGGGACACAAGCTGTCCTCGACGTGCTGCGTCCGGTTCTCGCTCCGCGTTATCCGGAACTGTCCAAGGTGGACAGCTGGATGAAGCGCACCAAAGCGACGCTCGACAGCGCCAAGAAGCCGGACGGCTCCTGGACGCCGGTGAGTCAGTTGTCCGCGCCGCAGCGGCAGAAACTCAATGCCGACGTCAGTGAGTTGACCGAGCTGCTCGCTCCGATCGCCGCCATCGCGGAGCCGAGGAGGATCTCGTGACGACGGAATCCTCTCGCCGTTCCTTCCTGCGTCGCACCGTCGTGGGAGCGGGGATCACCGCGGCTGCTGGAATGGGGGTGACAGCCAGCGCGAGCGAAAGCCCGGCGACGGTTCCCTTCCACGGTCCCAAGCAGGCGGCGATTCTCCGGCAGCCTCCGGCCCAGAGCGTGATCGCGTCCTTCGACGTGGTCGCCGAGAATCGTGCCGAGCTGACTCAGCTTTTCCAGGAAATCACCGACCGCGCGAGGTTTCTCACGAACGGCGGCGCTCCGGCCGCGCTCGGGATCACCGCGCCGCCCGCTGACTCCGGGGTCCTCGGTCCGGTCGTTCCGCGGAGCGATCTCGGTGTGATCGTCGGAGTCGGATCGTCCCTTTTCGACGGACGGTACGGGTTGGCCGACCGCAAGCCCAAGAAGCTCAAGCCGATGACGATGTTCCCCAACGACGCGCTTGACGCACCGCAATGCCATGGCGACCTGTCGCTCACGCTGTCCGCGAGCGACACCGACACCGTGCTGCACGCGCTGCGCGACCTGACCCGCGCGACTCGTGGCGGAATGCAACTGCGCTGGAAGATCAACGGCTTCAGTTCGCCGTCCAGGCCGTCCGGCACGCCGCGCAATCTGATGGGGTTCAAGGACGGCACCGCGAATCCGGGCGAGTCCGAAATGGACCGGCTGGTGTGGGTGTCGGGTGCGGGCGAGCCCGCGTGGACGGCAGGCGGCAGTTACCAGGTGATCCGGCTGATCCGGATGCTGGTCGAGTTCTGGGACCGGGTCTCGATCACCGAGCAGGAGAACATGTTCGGCCGCCGCCGGGACACCGGCGCGCCGCTGGACGGGGCGTCCGAACAGGACGAACCCCGCTACGCAGACGATCCGATCGGCACCGTCATCCCGCTCACCAGCCACATCCGCAAGGCGAATCCGCGCACCCCGCAGACCGACGGGCAGCGGATCCTGCGCCGCGCGGTCAACTACGACCGCGGTGTCGACGCCAACGGCAACCTCGACATGGGCCTCGTCTTCACCTGCTATCAGCAGGACCTCGAGCGCCAGTTCGAGGCGGTGCAGAAGCGGCTGATCGACGAACCGCTCGTCGACTACATCTCCCCGTTCGGCGGCGGCTATTTCTTCGCGCTGCCCGGCGTCACCGGTCCCGGCGACCACTTCGGCCGGGCGCTCCTCGCCTGAGGCGCGCCCCGATCCCCACCCGCGAAACCAGGAGGAATCCTCAGTGGACACAGCATTCGGCAGGCGGCGCCGTCGCCTGCTCGGTGCGGGCGCGCTCGTCTCGGCGGCCGTGCTCGCGATCGTCACCGGGTCCGCGGCGTCGTCCGCGCAGGCCCAGCCGCTGCACCAGTTGCCGGCGTCGTGGCTGCCCACGCTCACCCCGATCAAGCACGTCGTGGTGATCTTCGGCGAGAACATCTCGTTCGACCACTACTTCGGCACCTACCCGAAGGCGACCAACGAGAACGGCACCCCGTTCCAGGCCGCGAAGAACACGCCGAAGGTCAACGGCCTCGACGACAAGCTGCTCACTCAGAACCCGAACGCCTACAACCCGAAGCGGCTCGGGCCGGACCAGGCGCTCACCTGCGACCAGAACCACAGCTACGGCGCCGAGCAGGCCGCGTTCAACGGCGGCAAGATGGACAAGTTCGTCGAGAAGACCGAGACCGACAAGTGCACCGGACAGCCGGTCCTCTTCGGCGAGCCGGGCCTGGTCATGGACTACTACGACGGCAACACCGTCACCGGCATGTGGAATTACGCGCAGCACTACTCGATGAGCGACAATTCGTTCAACACCGTCTTCGGCCCGTCCACCCCGGGCGCGATCAACCTGATCTCCGGGCAGACGCACGGGATCCAGGCGGTCGACCCGGTCACGCACGAGCCGAAGAGCGACCCGTACGTCGTGGCGTCGCCGGACGAGGACGGCGTCGGCACCGTGATCAACGACCCGGACCCGGCGTGGGACGACTGCTCGGGCAAGAACCACACCTCCAAGGACAACCTCGGCGCGATGCGGGGCCGCAACGTCGGCGACCTGCTGAACGACCGGCACGTCACGTGGGGCTGGTTCCAGGGCGGCTTCAAGCCGACCGGCACCCAGAACGGCTACGCCGTCTGCGGGCAGAAACACGCGAACATCGGCAATCAGTCCTCCGTGGACTACAGCCCGCACCACCAGCCGTTCCAGTACTACAAGTCCACTTCGAACCCGCACCACCTGCCGCCGTCCTCGGTGCAGGCGATCGGGCAGACCGACCAGGCCAACCACCAGTACGACACGAGCGACTTCGACGCCGCGCTCAAGGCCGGTTCGATGCCCGCGGTGAGCTTCCTGAAGGCCCCGGAGTACCAGGACGGGCACGCGGGCTATTCCGACCCGCTCGACGAACAGCATTTCGTCGTGGACGAGATCAACAAGATCCAGCAGTCGCCGGAGTGGCGTTCGACCGCGATCGTGCTCGCCTATGACGACTCCGACGGCTGGTACGACCACGAGAACTCGAAGATCGTCAACGGTTCGCAGGACGCTTCGCAGGACCAGGCCGTGTGCACCGGAAAGCCGGCCGGCCTCGGTGGGCACGCCGACCGCTGCGGCTACGGCCCGCGGCTGCCGCTGCTGGTCATCTCGCCCTACAGCAAGACGAACTACGTCGACCACACCCGGACCGACCAGACCTCGGTGCTGAAGTTCATCGAGGACAACTGGTTCTCCGGCCGGGTCGGGAACGGCTCGTTCGACACTCGCGCGGGCGGACTCTGGAACATGTTCAACTTCTGGTGGCCGCAGGCGGGCAAGCTCCCGCTCGACCCGAAGACGGGTGCGCCGACTGGGCGCAACTAGCTCGCGTTTCGCCGAGAACACCGAAGGCCATCGGGTTTCGACCTGGTGGCCTTCGGCCGTTTCCGAGGCTGGTCTCCCAGTCCGCTCAGCGGGAAACCGCGTGCGAATACCGCGAGACTGGAAATTTTCCAGTGCGCCGGAACTGTGCGCGCAGTCGCGGATTGGGTACTGAAGGTGTTCGGGAACCGGCGGGGAAAGCAGCGGCCGCCGAACCGGAATGGAGTCGCGCTGCGCGGACCGTCACTCGACACGATAGGGTAATCGCAGGCACATCCTGTAGAAGGTGAAGGAACGCGAATCATGGCGCAAAAAGTCCATGTCGAGATGGTGGACGACATCGACGGCAGCATCGCCGAACAGACCGTCCCGTTCAGTCTTGACGGCGTGAGCTACGAGATCGATCTGTCCGAGGACAACGCTGCCGCACTTCGGGAAGAGCTGGCCCGTTACGTCGCCGCCTCGCGCCGGGTCGGCGGCCGCAAGGTTCGGATGGCCGCCGGACAGGCCCCGCGGCCGGCTTCGACCGCCGCGGACCGCGAGCGCAACAAGGCGATGCGCGAGTGGGCCGAGAACAACGGTTTCACCGTGTCCGACCGCGGCCGGCTCCCGGCGGAGATCGTGAAGGCGTACGAAGAGCGCGACACCGAGGCTCCGGCCAAGCCGGCTCGCAAGCGCGCGACGCGCAAGAAGGCCAGCGCCTGAGCGTTCTTTTCGGCAGCTGTGCCGCGGGGGCCGCGGCGTGTGATCAGCGGTGAGGGCGCCGCCGGGATTCCCGGCGGCGCCCTTCTGGCTGTCCGGGGGAAATAGCGATTCCGCGGCCTCGACGCGATACCCAGGTCCGTGAAGGGCTCCTTGAGGGAATCAGATTCCCTCAAGGAGCCCTTCACGGACTGCTGCGGCAATGCCAGGGCCGAGGCGGATGGCGGTTCGCGGGGTTGCCCTCACGTACTCGCGGTCATGAGCCGGTGCGGGGAATCGATTTCCCGGCATTAAGGCTTGCCGAGTCCGAGCAGCGTGTCCAGGTCGATCTTGCCGCCCGCGGCGTCGCGGATCGCGCGCATCGCTTCGGCGGACGCGAGCCGTTCCCCGTGCTGGTCGGCGTGCGCGCGCAGCAGATTCCCGATGTGCCGTTCCGGGACTGTCCACGTGGGCCAGCGGCGGCGGGCGATCGTGGCGAGTTCGGAAAAGTCCGGCGTGCCCGCGCTCGCGGTCGCATCGAGCAGCCAGTGCAGATAAGTGCGCAGCACCGCGACCGGGAAACTGCCCGGATGGCTGAGCCCGCCGTGCCCAGGAACGAAGGTGCGGACGTCCGGGAACATTTTGTCGAGCCAGTCCAATGCGGTCAGCCAGCCCGGAATCGAACCGTGCACGGCGAACGGCGTCGACCCGACCGACAGCAGATCGCCGGTGAAGAGCGTCCCGGTGCGCGGTTCGAACAGCACGAGGTCGCCGTCGGTGTGCGCGGTCCCGGGAAACGGGACGACCTCCACGACCACGCCGCCGAGATCCACCTCGACCGGTTCGATCACCGCGTGCACCGCCTCCGGCCGCGGCGGCTCGAGCTTGCCCCAGTTCGCGCAGGCGAAGATCTCCTCGTTGCACTGCGGACCGGACCGGATGATCGGCACCGCGGTGGGCGCGGCGAGGATCCGGCCGCCGTTGCGCAGCGCGACCCCGGCCCCGTTGTGGTGGGTGCCGTGCGCGTGGGTCAGCACGAGCGTGAGCGGCATTTCGACGGTCGAGTACTTGCGGACGTCGCTGACCAGGTCGAGCGTGTCGCGTTCGGTGCCGCAGGTGTCGACGAGCAGCACGCCTTCCCGGCCCCGGATCCAGCCGCAGTTGGACACCATCCAGTCGCTCGGGCTGCGCACATACGCGACGACGCTCGGGTCGGAATACCGGAGCGGGACGATATTGCGCCTGATGACGGGCATGGGATCCCCTCGTTGGCCACCGGACGGGAATTGATCACCGGAATGGTATAGACCAAGTCACCTGCTGTCAGCGGGGTGGAGACCACGCTCACGCGCATGGTCCGCCGCAGTTCTCGCCCGTCCCGTTCCGCCCAGCTTCGCGCGCATCGTTGCCCCCGGCTCCGTCGGTGCCCGACAGCGTATACCCCGAGGCCACGGTTTTCTCGATGGTCCACAGAGGACTGGTTTAGGGGTTGCTCACGTCCGGTAGCCGCTGAATACCGGCAGTGAGACCGGCCGCGCCGAGCGCCACGGATTTCGCCCCGTGCCGGGAGAGCCGGATCGCCACGGGTTTCCCGGACAGCAGCGGCCGTTCCTCCAGCGCTTCCCGCACCGGTTTCTCCAGCAGCGCCCAGGACTTGATCACTGAACCGCCGAGCACGCAGGTCGCGAGGCCGAGCAGGCCGGCCGCGTGCGCGATCGCCTGGCCGAGGAACCGGCCCGCGTCGGCAAACACCGCCTGAGCAGCTTGATCACCAGCGAGAGCTTCCTCCGCGACCGCCTCCGCGGTGAGAATTCGGCCGGTCGCTTCGGCATAACGGCGGGCCAAGGCGCGGCCGGCCGCGTACGCCTCGAGATGTCCGATCTGCCCGCAAGTGCAGCGTTCTTCCCCATAGCGGCCGATGTGCCCGATCTCGCCGGCCCCGGTCTCGCCGCCGTACAGCAGCCGCCCGTCGACGAACAGCGCGCCGCCGACCCCGGTGCCGACCGCGACGCCCAGGACGTTCCGCTCGCCCGGCAGCAACTCGCCGAGAAGGAATCCGTCCACGTCGTTCACGGTGCGCACCGGCACCCCGCCGAGCCGCGCGGACAACTCGGCGTTGACCGGCGTGCCCGCCCATCCGGTGAACGAATCCCCGGTGACCAGCACTGTTCCGGTCACCGGGTCAACGACGCCCGCCGCGCCGACGCCGACTCCGGCGAGCGCCGCGCGGTCCGGCACCAGCGAGCTGACCAGCTCCGCCGCCCGGTCGAGGATCGCCGCGCCGCCCCGGTGCGACTGCGACGGCGCGGACGCCGAGCCCAGTTCCCTTCCCTCCTCGTCGCACACGACCACCAGGGTTTTCGTCCCGCCGATGTCGACTCCGGCCCGCAATCCGGTCACGCCGCGGGGTCCGCGCCGGCCAGCGCCTCGCGCCGGCTCCGCTGCAACTGCGGATCCGGCACCGGAGAGGACAGGAGCAACGCTTGGGTGTAGGGGTGTTCCGGAGTGCGCAACACCGTTTCCGCCGGGCCTTCCTCCACCAGTTCGCCCGCGCGCAGCACCGCCACCCGGTCGCACAGGCTGTCGACCACCGCGAGGTCGTGGCTCACGAACAGGCAGCCGAAACCGAACTCGCGATGCAGCCGCCGGAACACCTCCAGCACCGCTGCCTGCACGGATACGTCGAGCGCGCTCGTCGGTTCGTCCGCGATCAGCAGCTTGGGCCCCAGCACCAGGGCGCGGGCAAGGCTCACGCGCTGGCGCTGCCCGCCGGACAGCTCGTGCCCGTACCGGCCCAGCAGGCTTTCCGGCAGTTCCACCGCGTCGAGGAGTTCCCGCACCCGCCGCTGCCGCTCGCCGCGGCCGGTCGAGGTGTGGACCACCAGCGGTTCGGCGACGGTCTGCGCGACCGTCATGCGAGGGTCGAGCGAGGACGCCGGGTCCTGGAACACCGCGCCGATCTGCCGCCGGACCGCCCGCGCCGAGCGTCCGGTGCCTTTCGGCAGCGGTCCGCCGAGCACTTCGACGGTTCCGGATTTCGGCGTGACCAGGCCCAGCGCGCAGTTCCCGAGCGTCGTTTTCCCGGAACCGGATTCGCCGACCAACCCGACGATCTCACCGGGTGAGACGGACAGGGAAACGTCGTTTACCACCTGCCGTCCGCCGTACTCGACCACCACATTCGACAGCGCGAGCACCGGCTTCCGGGTTTCCCCCGCGGCCGGTTCGTGCGAGAACGAACCCAGTTGCGGAACCGCGGCCAGCAGTTCCCGGGTGTAATCCGCCTTCGGCGACTCGAACAGTTCCGCCGCCGGAGCTTCTTCGACGAGCTTGCCGTTCCGCAGCACCGCGACGCGATCCGCGACATCGGCGACGACACCCATGTTGTGCGTGATCAGCAGCGTCGCGGTGCCTTCGTGCTCGCGGATGTCGCGCAGCAGGTCGAGAATCTGCTGCTGCACGGTGACGTCGAGCGCGGTGGTCGGCTCGTCCGCGATGATCAGCTTCGGCCCGGCCGCGAGCGCGATCGCGATCATCACGCGCTGCCGCAGACCGCCGGACAGTTCGTGCGGGTACTGCTTCAGCCGCGCGGCCGGTTCCGGAACGCCGACGCGGTCGAGCAGTGCGGCACACCGGTCGTAGTAGCGGCGGTGGCGCAGTTTCTCCGGGTCGTGGTTGCGGATCGCCTCGGCCAGCTGGAAACCGATGGTCCGCAACGGGTTCAGCGCGGTCATCGGTTCCTGGAACACCATCCCGGCGCCAGGGCCGCGCAGTTTCCGCAGGTCCTCGCCGCGAAGGTCGAGCACGTTCTGCCCGGCCAGCCCGATCGACCCGGTGACCCGCGCGGAGCCCGGCAGCAGCCCGAGCACCGCGAGCGCGGCTGTGCTCTTGCCGGAGCCGGACTCGCCGACCACCGCCACGATCTCGCCGGGCGCGACCGACAGGCTCAGCCCGTCGACCGCCGCCGCACCGCCGGAATAGGACACCCGCAGGTCACGGATGTCCAGCACTGCTTCGCTCATCGTCGCCCCTTCACCGCGAACGCGTCGCGCAGCCCGTCGCCGAGGAAGTTGATCGCGCACACCACCAGGACGATCGCGATGCCCGGCGGCAGGATCAGCCACCACGCGCCGTCGAAGGTGTAGGTAATTCCTTTAGAGAGCATCGCGCCCCAGTCGGTGTCGGGCGCGGGCACGCCGAGACCGAGGAAGCTGACGTACGCCACGAGCAGGATCGCGTCGGCGATCTGGAACGTCGCGTTCACCACCACGGTGCCGATCGCGTTGGGAATGATGTGCCGGAACACCACGCGCGTGCGGCTCGCGCCGAGCACGGTGATGGCCCGGATGTAATCGCGTTCCCGCAGGCTCACCGTTTCCGCGCGCATCAGCCGCGCGGGCACCAGCCACGACACCGCGCCGATCAGCAGTGCCAGCACGCCGACGCTCGGCGTCACCAGCGTCGCCGCCACCAGCAGCAGGAACAGTGCCGGGATCGCGACGCCGGTGTCGACGATCCGCATCAGCACGGTGTCCAGCCAGCCGCCGGTGTACCCGGCGACCGCGCCCCACACCGCGCCGATCGCGGTCGCGATGAGCCCGGCGAGCACGCCGATGATCAGCGACGTGCGACCGGCCACCATGAGCCTGCCGAGCACGTCGTAGCCGAGGTCGTCGGTGCCGAGCGGATGCCCTCCGCCGGGTCCGAGGCGGGCCGAGGCGAGGTCGGTGTGCGACTGGTCGGTGCCGTAGACCAGCGGCCCGAGGAAACAGAACGCCACGACGAGCAGCAGCAGGATCGCGCCCGCGACAGCGGTTTTGCGGGCAACCAGCCGCGAAAGGACAGTCACGACCGCGCTCCCTTCACCCGCACCCGCGGGTCGATCGCCAGCTGGACCAGGTCCGCGAGCAGGGAGCCGAGCACGGTCGCCACGGCGATCACGAGCACGACGCCCAGCAGCACCGGGAAATCGGCGGTGCGGGTCGCGGTCCAGAACAGCAGGCCGATGCCGGGGTAGTTGAACATCGATTCGACGACCAGCGAACCGCCGAACACCACCGGCACGTAATAGCCGAGCATGGAGACCACCGAGGTCAGCGAGTTCGGCCAGACGTGCCGCCAGATGATCGTCCGCTCCGGCGTGCCCTTGGCCCGCGCGGTGCGCACGAAGTCCTCGGCCAGGCTGTCCAGAGTGGACGCCCGCATGTACCGGCTGAACGCGGCGAGCGCGGCTCCGGTCCCGGCGAGCACTGGCAGGACCAGCGCGCCCGGTTGAGACAGCAGTTCGCCGATCGTTTCGCCCTGCGCGGCCTGCGCCGGGAACCAGGGCAGGACCTGCGCGAACAGGATGATCAGTACCAGCGCCAGGAAGAACACCGGCGTCGCGTAGAGCACGAAGGTGACGGCCGTGGTGAGCACGTCCGCGGTACGGCCGCGGCGGACCGCCTGCCACACGCCGAGCGGGAGCGCGGCGAGGATCGCGAGCGCGGTGGACAACACGGTGAGCAGCAGGGTTTTCGGCATCCGCTCGGTCAGCAGGGTGCTCACCGGCGAGTTCTGCGTGTACGACTCGCCGAGGTCGCCGTGCAGCAACCGCAGCAGGTAATCCCAGTACTGCACCGGAAGCGGCTGGTCGAAGCCCTGCGCGTGGTTGAACGCGGCGATCTGCGCTTCGGTGGCTTTCACCCCGAGAACGCCGCGAGCCGGGCCGCCGGGCAGCAAATGCAGCAGCACGAACGTCACCACGGTGACCAGCAGCACGACCACCACGGCCAGCACGAGTCGGCGGAGGATGTAGCGCGTCATGTCCTCACCTCGTCCAGAACCAGCGTTGCGGCAGCAGCTGCCCGGCCATCGGGTCCTGAGAAACGCCGTGCAGCGCGGTGTCGATCGCCGATACCTGATACGGCGGGTTCGGCAGCCACAGCACCGGAAGCTGCTCGGCCAGGTAGGCGCTGTACTCGAGCATGGCCCCGTTGTCCGACGCCAGGTTGGTGGCCGAGATCAGCTTGTCCGCCTTGGGATCGGTGTAGCCGCCGAAGTTCGTGCCCGCGCCGGTCGCGAACAGTTCCTCGCCGCTGGGGTTCGCCGAGAAGTACCAGCTGCCTTGTGTGCCGAAGTAGGACAGCTGCCAGCTGCACGAAGGGTCCGTCGGCTTGCACGTGGTTCCGTTGGCCAGCACGGTGTTCAGCGGCTGTGCGTTGATCTTCATCTCAATGCCGGCCTTGGACAGCTCCGAGCGCAGTTCCTGCATGGTGCCGTCGGTTTCGTCGGAACCGGATTCGGTCAGCATGGTCAGCGACAGCCGGGTGCCCTCGGCGATGCCCTCGCCGCATAGTTTGGCTTCTGCGCAAAGGAGAACGCCGTCTGATCCGGGTTTCCAGCCGTGGTCGGCGAGCAGCTGCTTCGATTTGTTCAGGTCGAACGGGTACGGATTGGTCTTTTGCTTGGGCGACAGGTACTTCGTGTCGTTGTCCTGCGGGACCGGGCCGTAGCCGACGCGCGCGGCACCGCGCCAGATCACCGAGGTGATGGCGTCCTGGTCGACCGCGTGCTGGATCGCCTGCCGGACATACAGCTGGGAAAACACCTTGCCCAGCTTCGGATTGTTGAAGTTGTACGGCGAGTACGTGATGGACCAGCCGTTCCACGGTTCGACCCGGTAGCCCTGTTCCTCCAGCTTCGAGCGCTGGCCGAGGTTCGACGTCGGCAGGTAGCCGTAGTCGACGCCGCCCGCGCGGAGCACGTTGTACTCCGCCGAGGAGCTGGTGAAGGTCAGGAACCGGACGGTGTCGATCTTCGCCGGGTCCGGGCCGGTGTACTTCGGGTTCTTCCGCAACGTCACCTCGCCGGAGGTGGTGAACCCGGCCAACGCGAACGGTCCGTTCACGACTTTCCACAGTGGATTCGTCGCATAGGTGCCGAGCTGTTTCGCTTGGCTGACCAGGAAATCGAAGACCTGCTTCGCGCCGTCCGGCGTGCGGTCGTGGTCGCCGACCGGGCCCGCCGCGCTCGTGCGGTCCCACGAGTGCGGCATCGGGACGATCAGGCTGAGCTGGTTGGCGGTGAACCAGTCGGGGTTGTACGCCTTGTCCAGGGTGAACGTGAACGTGTGGTCGTCCACGGCGTGGAACCCGGTGATGCTGTCCGGGATCAGGCCCTTCGAGTACTTGCCCCAGTTGTCTTTGCCCGCGCGGGCGAGGTTGAGCCAGAACTCGACGTCCCTGCTGGTCATCGGCTCGCCGGTGGACCAGGTCAGCGGCTTGAGCGTGATCGTCACGGTCTTGCCGTCGGGGGAGTAGCGCGGCACGTTGGCGGCGCTCGCGGCGTCGTCGAGGTTGACCGAGCCGGAACTGGCGTCGTAGCTGTACAGGGGCACGTACATGGTGGACCGGATCATCCCGTTGTACGACCCGCTGTAGCCGGGAATCGAGAACGGCATGATCCAGTTCGGCGTCGCCGACGGGGGCATCGCGAACCGCACGGTCCCGCCGGTTTTCGGGGTGCCGGAACCGCCGCCGTGCGGTTCCCGGCTCGCCGCGCAGCCGGACAGCGCCAGCGCGGCGGCGAGCGTGACCCCGAGCGCGGCGCGCCACGGGCGTCGAGCCATTCGCATCACTTCCAACAACTATGATGAAAGACCGTTGCCAGGCGCTATGCGGTGTCCTGGCTGTCGGGTAATCTTGCACGCGAGACGGGAATTGCCAAGAGTCTTGTCGAACGGTTTAGTTACATCAATCGTGATGAAAGAGGTGACGCGGTGGATCCGGCCGGACCGCTGCGGCTGTTGTGGCTGGTCGCGCACGGCCACGCGACGTCGCGCATGGACCTGGCGCGAGCGCTGGGGCTGCCGCAATCGACGGTGTCGGTGCGCACGCAGGCGTTGATTTCCGCCGGAGTGCTGAGCGAGTCCGGCGAGGGCCGGTCCGCGGGCGGACGGCGGCCGAAGCTGCTGTCGGTCAACACGGAGTTCGGCCATGTCTGGGGCGCCGACGTCGGTTCCCGGCACGTGCGGATCGGCGCGCTCGACATCGCGGGCAATCTGCTGGAAGTGCACGAGCGTCCGCTGGACATCAGCCAGGAGCCGCGCGAACTCGTCGCCGGGCTGGCGGCCGCGGTGCGCGATGTGATGGCAGACGCGGATTGCCCGGGCCGCACGCTCGGTCTCGGCGTCGCGTTCCCGGGCCCGGTGGACGTCGGCGCGGGCACCATTACGCTGCCGTCGCGGATGCCGGGCTGGCGCGGTTTCGCGGTCCGGGACGCGCTGGCCGAGCACTTCGAGCTGCCGGTGTTCGTGGACAACGACGCGAACCTGCTGGCGTTGGGCGAATCCGTGGCCGGCGCGCCCGGCCGGACGTTGCTGGTGGTGAAGGCCGGCACCGGCATCGGGTCCGGAATAGTGCTGGGCGGCGAGCTTTACCGCGGGCGGGCCGGAGTCGCGGGCGACATCAGCCACGTGCGCGTGCCCGCCGCCGAAGACCGGCCGTGCACCTGCGGGAACCGCGGCTGTCTGGAAGTGGTGGCCAGCGGCGCCGCACTCGTCGGGCAGTTGCGGGCGCAGGGATTGAACCTGGAGACCACCGCGCAGGTGATGGCCACCGCCGAGGACGGACATCCCGAAGCGACCACGGCCGTGCGGCGCGCCGGACTTCGGCTCGGCGAGGTGCTCGCCACGGTGGTCAACTTCAGCAACCCGGACGAGGTGCTGCTCGGCGGCGCGCTGTCCGGTTCGGAAGCGTTCGTCGCGGCCGTGCGCGGTGCGCTGTACGAACGGTGCCTTCCCTTGGCTACCCGGGAACTGCGGATCGACCGAGTGCGATTCGGTGCGGACGCGGGACTTTGCGGCGCGGGTGCGCTCGCGCTGGACGCGGTGTTCGAACAAGCGATCAAACGGAGTGGACGATGAAGAAGCTGCGGGTCGGGATCACCGGAATCGCCATCGAATCGAGTACCTTCTCGCCGCATCGGTCCACTGTGGACGACTTCCGGGTGCTGCGCGGTTCCGATTTGCTTGCCCGCTACGACTTTCTCGACGCGGACTGGGCGCGCGATGTCGAGTGGGTGCCGCTGGTCGACGCCCGTTCGCTGCCCGGTGGTGCGGTCACCGAGGAGGCTTACGCCGAGCTGTCCGGGGAAATCCTGGACCGGTTGCGTTCGGCGGGCGAGCTGGACGGGCTGTTCTTCGACATCCACGGTGCGATGAGCGTCGTCGGACGGTCCGATGTGGAGGCTTCGCTCGCGCAGGAGATCCGTTCCATCGTCGGCCCGGACGTCCTGGTGTCGGCGTCGATGGACTTGCACGGCAACGTTTCCCGGGAACTGGTCAGCGCGCTGGACCTGATCACTTGCTATCGGATGGCCCCGCATGAGGACGCGTGGGAGACCCGCGAGCGGGCGGCGCGGAACCTGGTGGCGCGGCTGCGGTCCGGCGGTCGGCCGAAGAAGGCTTGGGTGCAGGTTCCGGTCCTGCTGCCGGGGGAGAAGACCAGCACCCGGCTCGAACCGGCGAAGAGCATTTACGCGGCGGTGGACGACGTCGAAGCGCTCGACGGAGTCCTGGACGCGGCGATCTGGGTCGGTTACGCGTGGGCCGACGAACCACGCTGCCAGGCCGCGGTAGTGGTGATGGGCGACGACGTTTCGGTGATCACCAAGGAAGCGGAGTACCTGGCCCAGTCCTATTGGGACGCTCGGCACGACTTCGCGTTCGTCGCCCCGACCGGCACCCTTAAGGAATGCCTCACGCAGGCGGTCACTTCGACCTCGCGGCCGTTCTTCATCAGCGATTCCGGCGACAACCCGACCGCTGGCGGTGCCGGGGACGCGTCGTGGAGCCTGGACGTCCTGCTGAACACTCCGGCCATTGTGGACTCCTCGTTGACCACTTTGTACGCGGCCATTGTGGATCCCGAAGCCGTCGCGACGGCGGTCGCAGCTGGCGTCGGCGCGACGATTTCCGTTGAGCTGGGCGGAAAAGTCGACTCTGGCCCGCACGGTCCGGTCGCGCTCACCGCACAGGTGGCCGCGATCGGCACCGACGACCCGGTCGCCGGAACCGCGGTGGCGCTGGCGGTCGGCGGCCTGCGGGTGATCGTGACCGCGCGCCGCAAGCCCTACCACCTCGAATCCGACTTCCATGCGCTCGGCCTGCACCCGCGCGAGGCGGACGTGGTGATCGTGAAGATCGGCTACCTCGAACCGGAGCTGTACGACATGGCCGCGGACTGGCTGCTGGCGCTCACCCCCGGCGGCGTAGACCAGGACCTGCTCCGGCTCGGCCACTCCGGCATCGTCCGCCCGATGTTCCCCTTCGACCCCGACATGGCGGCCCCTTCGCTCACTTCTGAGGTCTTCTGAACACTTTGAGTAGTCGGCGCCGAGGCGGTCAGTAACTCGCCTCGGCGCTGACCTGTGTTTACCTCCGCCGACTTGACATGCAGGCATTTGCCTGCCTTACTGTAAGTGTGCAACCCGACCTGGACAAAGTGTTCAAGGCGCTGGCGGATCCGACCCGCCGGTACCTGCTCGACCAGCTGCGCGAGGACAACGGGCAGACGCTGGGCGAGCTGTGCCGCCGGCTGGAGATGACGCGGCAGTCCGCGACCCAGCACCTCGCCGTGCTGGAGGCGGCGAATCTGGTGAGCAGCGTCCGCCGCGGCCGGGAAAAGCTGCACTACCTCAATCCGGTGCCGCTGCACGAGATGCAGGAGCGGTGGGTGGACCGGTTCGAGCAGCCGCGGCTGCGGATGCTCAGTGCCGTCAAACGTCGAGCAGAGGAAGCCATGAAGCCGAGTTTTGTGTATGTGACCTACATCGAGAGCACGCCGGAGAAGGTGTGGCACGCGCTCACCGACCCCGAGCTGACCGGGCAGTACTGGGGCCACCGCAACGAGTCCGACTGGAAAGTGGGTTCGAGGTGGGCGCACGTGCGGACCGACGGGTCCGGGATCGCCGACGTCGGGGGCGAGGTCGTCGAAGCGGTTCCGCCGAAGCGGCTGGTCACCACCTGGTTCGACCCGAACGGCCCGGAGGACCAGGAGCCGTCTCGCGCGACGTTCGACATCGAACAGCACGAGGGCATCGTCCGGCTGACGGTGACCCACGAGGACCTGCCGGACGAGAAGGCGCACCAGGACGTGTCCGGCGGCTGGGCGGCGGTGCTGTCGAACCTGAAGTCGCTGCTGGAGACCGGGCACGTGCTGCCGCAGGCTCCGTGGGAGATGCCGTGACGGTCGCGCGGGAATAGACCCGCGGCCAGGTTTGTTGGGGTCTGGTGAGCGTCGGCTTTTCGCCGGGCAGTCGCTCACGAGGCCCCTTTCGCGTGCAGTGCCGGTTGTGCGGCCGGAACCGATGCGCTACTCTCAGCGCATACCCCAGGAAGTCGGCCCCGCCGCCCAGGGGTTCCGCCCTCTCCGCCAGCGTGAATCAACGCGACGCGGATCGGCGTTCTTTCCGAAGCCCGTCGCCTGACCCGCTTCGTCTCATCCGGCGGTCCGCCTTTTCGCGTCGACTGTCACTGCTCAAGGAGCCACAAACCATGACACAGCAAGGAATTCTCGACATCCACGGCAAGACCGCAGCCCTGGGCTACACCCCCGGCGGCCCGTCGGTGCCACTCTCAGTGATCCGCACTCACGGCCTGCGCCGCGGCGACGAACTCGTCCTCGACGACGGCGAACTCATCTCGGTCAACGGCCGCCCGCCTGGGGAAAAGCGCCCCGATTTCGAGAAACTCACCCCCATTCACCCGGACCAGCGATTGGTCCTGGAAACCAGCAGGCACCAGCTCACCACGCGCGTCCTGGACCTCGTCGCACCCCTGGGCAAAGGCCAGCGCGCGCTGATCGTCGCCCCGCCGCGCACCGGCAAAACCACTGTGCTGCAAGCGATCGCGCAAGCGGTAGCAGTCAACCACCCCGAGGCGCACCTCATGGTGCTGCTCGCCGACGAACGCCCCGAAGAAGTCACCGACATGACCCGCTCGGTGCACGGCGAGGTCGTAGCGTCCACTTTCGACCGCAAGCCCGCCGAACACACCGCCGTCGCCGAACTGGCCCTGGAACGTGCGAAACGCCTGGTCGAAACCGGCCGTGATGTCGTACTGCTGCTGGATTCCCTGACCCGGCTGGGCCGCGCATACAACCTGGCAGCCCGCACCTCCGGTCGCATCCTGTCCGGTGGTGTCGATGCCAGCGCGCTGCATCCGATGAAGAAAATCCTGGGCGCGGCAAGGAACATCGAGGGCGGCGGTTCGCTCACCATCATCGCCACCGCACTGGTCGGCACTGGTTCGCTGGCGGACACAGTGTTCTTCGAGGAACTGAAAAGCACCGGCAACTCGGAACTCCGCCTGGACCGCATGCTCGCCGACCACCGCGTTTTCCCCGCCGTAGACTTCTTCGGCTCCGGGACTCGCCGTGACGAGTTGATCGTCCCGCCGCAGGAACTGGCCGTCATGAACGAAGTCCGCCGGGCGTTGTCCGCGCAGGATCCTAAGCGGGCCGCGGAACAGTTTCTGGAACAGGTCCGCACGACGAAGTCCAACGCGGAATTCATCGCCCGGGTGAACGCTTCCCTGGCCGTTCCGGCTACGGCGGCTGCCTGAGTTGCAGACCGAACGCCTCCGCCTCACCCCGATCGGTCCGCATCTCGCCGACGAGTTGTACCGCCTGCACCTGGACTCTGGAATCGCCCGCTGGTACGGCGGCTGGACCCGCGCCGACGCGGAAGCCCGCGCCGCGGAGATCGGCCGAAGCTGGCAACGCGACGGCGTCGGCAAATGGCTTGCCCACCACCGGGAATCGGGAGAACTCATCGCCCGCGGCGGACTGTCCTATCAGGACGTCGACGGTGTACGACGGCTGGAGATCGGCTGGGCAGTACGCGAGGCGCACTGGGGAAGCGGCTACGCCACCGAGATTGGTCTCGCTGGCCTGGCCCGCGCACGAGAACTCGGCGCTGCGGTAGTCGTCGCCTTCACCGAGGTGCACAACGTTCGTTCGCGTGCGGTGATGGAACGACTCGGCTTCGCCTACTGCCACGATTTCCCGCATCGAGGCGAACCGTTCGCCCTTTACGCAATCTCGCTTGATACCTGAGCCGAGTTCGCCACTGTCGCCTAGACGGAACCGCTCCGCTCTTTCGGATTCTGCCTTCTCTCCGTCGCACCGCGAGCCGCCCATCGTCACCTGGGCAAGGGTCAGGGAATCGTCACCAGCCACCGATCCTTCCGCCGCCGCAGGTACCCCCACCAGTACCCGGCCGAAACCACCAGCACCCCGGCCGTGATCGCCAGGTCCAGCAGGCTCTGCGACACCAGCACGTACCCCAGAGCCAGCACCGCCGCGACAGGCACGACCGGCCACCCGGGCATCCGCCAGACCTGCGGACGCCGGTGTGCCGGCCGCCGCGCCCACAGCACGCTCACCGAAATCGCCAGATACAACGCGACCACGGCCACCCCGGTCACGCCGCTCAGCGTTTCCACTGGCACGAAACACAGCACTGCTTCCGAGACGCCGACCACGAGCGTCGCCACCCAAGGCGCACCGAACCGCGGACTCACCACGCTCAACGCGCGATTCACCGGTTCCGGCCACGCGCGATCCCGCCCCGACGCGTACAGCACGCGCGAGTTCTGGATCACCATCACGATCACCGCGTTCACGATCGCCGCCGCGATGCACAAGCTCACGATCGTGCCGAAGGTCGAACTGCTCCAGCTCACCACGAGTGCGGTCAGATCGAGGTTTCCTAGCGTCGCGAGATCCGGCACACCCAGCGTGATCGCGACGACCGGCACCAGAATCACGACCGCGCTGACGCCGAGCGTCCAGAACACGGTCCGCGACACCGTCTTGTGCGGTTCGCGCATTTCCTCCGCCAGATACACCGCGGTCGAGAACCCCTGCACCACGAACAACGCCACTGCGAGTCCGGCGATCACCGAGACCAGTGCGATGGGATGCAGTCCGTCCATGCTGGGACGCACGAGCACTGTGGCCGGACGGTCCGCGTGCGCGAAGCCGAGCACGGACACCACGACGATCGCGACGATCTCGATCACCAGGAAAATCCCGGTCAGCCAGGCATTCGACCGCAGGTTCACCAGGCCCATCCCGGTGGACGCCAGCATCACCAGCGCACCCGCCACGGACGGATCGACGTGCACGAGCACTGTCAGGTAGTCGGCCACTCCGATCGCGATGATCGGCGGCACCACCAGGATCACGATGAACGACAGCACGAACGTGATCCACCCGGCGAACCGGCTGACCACTGTGGACACCATGGCGTACTCGCCGCCCGAACTCGGGACCAGCGTGCCGAGTTCGGAATAGCAGAAGGCGATGCCGACGCACAGCAGCACGGCGAGCCCGATGGCCAGCGCGGTGCCGGTGCCCAGGGAACCGAACAGCGGCGGGACGAGAACGAACAGCGACGACGCGGGAGTCACGCAGCTCAGCGTCAGCAGCGTACCGCCGCCGACTCCGATCGATCTGGTCAGCGAGCGGGGCGCGGGCGAACCGGCGGCAGTGTCGGTCTGGACGGGGACCGGATGAGGCGGCATGGGGATCCCTCCGTCGGCGGCGCTGGAATTCGACGGATGGAACAGGACGGGTCGGTCGTTGTCAACGGCCGAAAGACGACGAAATCCGTTGTCGGGCACCCTGGCCGACGGTCCATCCGGACACTCAGGGTGCCTGTTTGCCACGCTCCCGGTTGCCTGCGGGAGGGGTGACCCGAGATGATCCCGGAATGCAGAGCCAGGACCCGAACCGGCCGGTGCCGCCGGTGGTCGACGACATTTCGAAGCAGATCATCGCCCAGTTGCAAGAGGACGGACGGCGGCCGTACGCCACGATCGGCAAGGCGGTCGGGCTGTCCGAGGCGGCGGTCCGCCAGCGGGTGCAGCGACTGTCCGATTCGGGCGTCATCCAGATCGTCGCGGTCTCGGATCCCTTGCAGATCGGGCTTTTTCGCCAGGCGATGGTCGCGATCACCGTCGACGGCCCGCTCGATCCGGTCGCCGACGCACTGGCCGAAATGGACGAGATCGAGTACGTCGTGCTCTGCGCCGGTCGCTTCGACGTGCTGTGCGAGGTGCTCTGCGCCGACGACGAGGCACTGCTCGACGTGATCTCCAATCGCATCCGGACGCTGCCCGGAGTGCGCACCGCGGAGACGCTCGTGTACCTCAAGCTGCGGAAGCAGTCGTACCAGTGGGGCACGCACCGCCGGTGACGACGAAATCCGAAGGTCTGTCTCGATGGAACTGCTGAAATTAGTCGTTGTGAGTGGCAGCGACGACTGATCCGCTTGCCAACCGGCGTCGGCTCGTGCGATAACCGAGAAGTCCGGCCGGTACGCCACGGTGCGTGCCGGCAGCTTCGAGGCCCGTTTCGAGGAGCCATGACCACGACCGCCGAACCCGCCGGGATCGCCACCGGCCAGGGCGCCGCCGCACACGACAACCTCTGGCTGCACTTCACCCGGCACAGCCAGGCCGAGCACTTCCCGGTGATCGTGCGCGGCGAGGGCGCCTACATCTGGGACGACACCGGCAAGCGTTACCTCGACGGTCTCGCCGGGCTGTTCGCGGTGCAAGTCGGTCACGGTCGTGCGGAACTGGCCGAAGCCGCTGCGCGGCAAACGAAACAGCTCGCGTACTTCCCGCTCTGGGGGCACGCGCATCCGCCCGCGCTCGAACTGGCCGAACGCTTGGCCGCCGCATCGCCGGGCGATCTCAACCGCGTGTTCTTCACCGTGAGCGGCGGCGAATCCGTGGAAACGGCGTGGAAACTCGCCAAGCAGTACTTCAAGCTGACCGGAAAACCCGCCAAGCACAAGGTGATCAGCCGCGCGCTGGCGTATCACGGCACGTCGCAGGGCGCGCTTTCCATCACCGGAATTCCCGGCGCGAAGGCCGATTTCGAGCCGCTGGTGCCGAGTACGCTGCGGGTGCCGAACACGAACTTCTACCGCGCACCCGAACACGCTGACGATTACCAGGCTTACGGCCGATGGGCCGCGGACCAAATCGAGCAGGCGATCGAATTCGAGGGCGCGGACACCGTCGCCGCGGTATTCCTCGAACCCGTGCAAAACACCGGCGGTTGTTTTGTCCCGCCGCCCGGCTATTTCGAGCGGGTACGCGAGATCTGCGACAAACACGACGTGCTGCTGGTGTCCGACGAGGTGATTTGCGCCTTCGGCCGGGTCGGCTACGACTTCGCGGCCAAGCGATACGGCTACCAACCGGACATCATCACCACCGCCAAGGGCCTGACCTCGGGGTACGCCCCGCTCGGCGCGGTGCTCGCGAGCGACCGCCTGATGGAGCCGTTCGCCGGCGGCGAGGCGACCTTCATGCACGGTTCGACCTACGGCGGGCACCCGGTTTCGTGCGCGGTCGCGCTGGCCAACCTCGACCTCATCGAGCGGGAGAACCTGTACGGCCATGTGCTGGAAAAGGAAACCGCCTTCCGGGCGACCCTCGACCGGCTGAGCGATCTGCCGATCGTCGGCGACGTACGCGGCACCGGATTCTTCTACGGCATCGAACTCGTCAAGGACAAAGCGACCAAGGAGACCTTCACCGCCGAGGAATCGGAACGCGTTTTGCGCGGTCATCTCTCGAACGCACTGTTCGAGGGCGGTCTCTACTGCCGCGCCGACGACCGCGCCGAGCCGGTGGTCCAGCTGTCGCCGCCGCTGATCTGCGACCAGCCGCAGTTCGACGAGATGGAGCAGATCCTGCGCGAGGCGCTCACCGGAGCGTGGAAATTGCTCTGACGCCCGCTGCCGCCCCGGTTGTCCCGCTACGCTGATCTTCGTTGCCTACCAACGGGAGGAAGCGCGTGGCGCAGTGGAATGACCTGGTCGCCTACATCAGGCAGACCTACCGGGTGATCCGGGACGACCCGGGCGAAATCCGGATCCGGGTCCTGTTCGGCGACGACGCGGAGACGACCGGGCGGGCGCAGGTCGTGGTGATCGCCAGGGAGATTTTCGACCAGCGCGAGGACTGGGTGCAGATCGCGACCCCGTTCGCCCGCGTGGACGAGGTCGATCTGCTCACCGTGCTGACCGAGGTAGGCCAGACGCTGGTGGTCGGCGGGCTCGTGGTGATGGGCGAGCATCTCGTGCTGCGGCATTCGCTGCCGCTGCTGAACCTCGACCTCAACGAGTTCACCGATCCGCTCGAACTCGTCGCCGGTTCGGCCGAGCTGCTGGAACAGCAGTTCACCGGCCGTGACGACTACTGAGCGGCCGCGGCCACGAAAAAGCGGGGCCCTGATCCGATCAGGGCCCCGCTTCGCGTTGGCTCAGTACGGTTGCGCAGCCGGCGGCCGCACACCGTCCATCCTGGACTGAACACTCGGCTCGACCGCCGGGCAGTGCTTGCCGCGGCCCGGGCTCGTGCCGTCGATCAGGAAGGCGTCCGCGGCGTCGGTGACGCACTGGCTCTTCTTGAAGTACGCGCCGTGGCCCCAGCCCTCGTAGGTGAGCAGCGGCGCACCGGACTGCTGCGACGCGCGCACCGCCCAGTCGTACGGCGTGGCCGGGTCGTAACGGCTGTTCAGCATCAGCATCGGCACGCCTGGCCGGACCGACAGCGGATGCTGCGGGTTGCGCACCGGGCTCGGCCAGCCCGCGCAACCGGCCGCAGCGCTCCAGCCCAGCGGCGAGAAGTGCAGGTCAGGCGACACCCTGGTGAGCGCACGCCGGTAGCTGTCGAGTTGCGGGTAGCTGGTGACCGGAAGCCGCCAGTCGGAGCAGAAGATGCTGTTGAACGGGTTCGGAATGGGGATGTCGTCCTTGGCGAAGGACGGCTCGGCCGGTTTCCCGTCGCGCAGGTCGACCAGCGTCTTCGCGAGCTTGTCCCAGGTGGGACCGTAGAAATTCTGCGAGAAGAGGCCGACGAACGCCATCGGGTCGAGTTTGTCGTCCGGGGTGCCGAGTTCGCCGCGTTCGGCGCGGGCGTACAGGTCCGCGGTCAGGGCGCTGATGTCCTGGCCGTGCAGCGCGCACGACGTCGTCCGGTCGCACCAGCCGGTGAACTGCTCGAACGACTCCTGCGTGGCCTCGGTTTCCGTCTTCAGGAACTCCCAGGTGCTGCGGATCGAGTGGTCCATGTTGCTGTCGAGCACGAGCGCGCGCACCCGGTCCGGGTACGCCTCGGCGTACTGCTGGCCCATCAGCGTGCCGTAGGAAACGCCGTAATAAGTGAGTTTTTCGTCGCCGAGCGCGGCGCGGATCGCGTCCATGTCCCGCACGACGCCGCGGGTGTCCGAACGGCTGGCGAGCGGCCCGGTGATCCGGTCGCAGCTGCGCCCGAGCGCGCGGTTGTACGAGAGCAGCTGCCGGAATTCGCCGGAATCCTTCGGCAGCACCGGGTTTTTCGCGGTGAGCTCGTCGAGCCCGCACTTGATCGCGGTGCTTTCCCCGACCCCGCGCGGATCGAACCCGACCGTGTCGAACCGCGCGGCGATCTTCGGCGACAGCGTCCAGCCGCTCTGCACCTCGCCCGCGCCCGCGCCGCCCGGCCCGCCGGGATCCATGAGCACCGAACCGATCCGGTGCGCGGGATCGGTGGCCTTGCGCCGCGCGAGCGCGAGCTGAATCGTGCCGTCGCCGGGACGGTCCCAGTCGAGCGGCACGGTGAGCTTGCCGCATTCGGCTCCCTGCCCGGTGGGACACGGTTTCCAGTCGATGGCCGCGGGGGCGGCGTTCGCCGGTGCCGCGGTGAACAACGCCGTCGCCGCGGTGACCGCGGTGGCGGCGACGGCCAGTTTCCTGCCCAGACCCAATGCCCTGCCCCTTCGGCGTGAACTGGAGACGTCAGAGTCCCCGATCTTGCCAGAAGGTGACGGGTGCCACTAGTGCGGGTTTACTGTCCTTTGTGGACGATGCGGGTGCTGGCCAGATGTACTTGGAAGACAAGCGGAATCAGCCCATCGGGTGCGGCCAGTGCGGGCGCTTCGGCGAGAAAGGCGGTTTTCAGCGCGCTGGAAGCCGATTCGGCGAGCGGGAAGAGGTTGTAGACGGTCGAGACGAAATCCCAGACCTGATCGAGCGACCCGCTGAAGTCGATCTCCTCGGTGCGCCACTGGACGGGACTGAACCCGGCCGGGGAGAGGATTTCGTCCAGGCCTGCCCGATCCCGCGTGCGCGGATCGCCGAGCCGGGGGATCCGCTGTTCAGCCGGGACTTCGGCGAGGATTTCCCGCAACAGCTTGCCGAACAGCGCGTACGCTTCGCCTCCCGCCGGCCCGCCGCCGAGGACGAGCGACAGCTGCCCGCCCGGCCGCAGCACACGGGCCAGTTCCGCGGCCACCTCGTCGATGTCAGTCATCAGCATGAACGCCATGTGCGATACGCAGGCATCGAACGCGTGGTCCGCGAACGGCAGTTGCTGCGCCCGCCCCTCCGCCACCGCCGCCGAACGCTGCCTCGCAAGAGCCAGATCGACACTTGAGAGATCAACCCCGATCGCCTGATGTCCAGCCGCAGCAAGGAGTTCAAGGAGAAATCCGTCGCCGCAAGCCAGATCGAGCACGCGTCCAGGGGAGGCGATCTCGTCCCGGAGAAGCTCGTAACTCGACCGTCCGCCGGCGCTCCGCCCGTCGCCGAACGCGCGCGACGTAACCGCCGGATGGCTTGCGTGGAAGGCACGAAAGAAGGTTTCTTGCGCAGACCTGGTCACTCTCCCAACTTACGCACCGGCGCGAAATCCCGCCTCGGCTTTGTAGAATCACCGGATGGCGGACGTGGCGACCGATCGGCGCGAGGCTGAGGTCTGGTGTTCCTACCAGCGCGTGCAGCGGGCGCTCGGCAGCGCGCTCGACCGGCAGCTGGAGCGCGACGCCGGGATCTCCGGAGCCGACTACGCCCTGCTCGTCCCGCTCGCGAACGAACCGGACGGCGTGCTGCGGATGCGCGAGCTCGGCGCGACCGTCGAATGGGACCGCAGCCGGTTGTCGCATCACGTGAGCCGGATGTGCAAGCGCGGGCTGGTCACGCGCGAGAACTGCACCGAGGACGCGCGCGGGGCGAATGTCCGGCTCACCGACGCCGGCCGGGAGGCGGTCGCGGCGGCACGGGAACAGCACGGCGAACTCGTGCGCCGGTATTTCTTCGACCAGGTCAGCGGCCCCGAGCTGGAGCTGCTCGGCCGCGTTTTCTCCCGGATGCTCACCCGGCTGGCACAGGACTGACCAAGATCGTCAGCGCTCCGTGCGGGCGCGGTAAGCGGTGCGCCGCAGTCTTGCCGCATCGCTTACCGATCCAGAGGAGCAGAGATGACCGGCAAGACCGTTCTCGTGTCCGGCGCCAGCGTCGCGGGCCCGTCCTCCGCCTACTGGCTGCACCGTTACGGCTATTCGGTGACCGTCGTCGAGGCCGCGCCGCAGCTGCGGCCGGGCGGGCAGGCCGTCGACTTCCGCGGCGAGCAGATGAAGCTCGTCGAAGCGATGGGCCTGCTCGACGACCTGCGGGAGCGCGAGACCGCGCTGCGCGAGCAGGTGCAGCTCGACCCGGCCGGTCAGCCCGCCTTCACCCTGCCGAGCGGGTTCACCAACGGCGAGCTGGAGGTCCTGCGCGGCGACCTCGCCCGCGTCCTCTACGACCACACCAAGAACTACACCGAGTACGTCTTCGGCGACCGAGTCACCTCGCTCGCCGAGACCCCCGACGGCGTCGACGTCACCTTCCGCCACGGCGGCCCACGACGGTTCGACCTGGTCGTCGGCGCGGACGGGATCCACTCCGGCGTCCGCACGGCGGCGTTCGGCCCGGAGGCGAAATTCCGCACCGACCTCGGCTACCACGTCGCCGGGTTCACCGCCCCCAATCACCTCCGCCTCGACCACGAGGGCCTGCTCTACAACGAACCCGGCCTCGGCGCGATCGTCACCAGCCACCGCGACCCGGAGACGGTCACCGTCGGCCTCACCTTCCGCGGCGACCCCGACGGATACGGCCGTCCCGACCTGGCCCGGCAGAAGGACATCGTGACCAGCGTCTTCGCCAACGCCGGATGGGAACTCCCGCGGCTGCTGACCGCCGTCGCCGACGCGCCTGACCTGTACTTCGACACCGTCGGCCAGATCAAGCTCGACAGCTGGTCGCGCGGCCGGGTCGTGCTGCTCGGCGACGCCGCCTGGTGCGCCGGGCCGGGCGGATCCGGCACCGGGCTCGCGATGATGGGCGCGCAGGTCCTGGCCGGGGAACTCGCCGCGGCCGGCGGCGACCACGCGACCGCGTTCGCCCGCTACGAGCAGCGGCTGCGCAAACCCGCCCGGGTCGGGCAGCGCAACGGAGCCGGTTCGGGCGACTTCCTGGTCCCGGCCACCGAGGAGAAGCTGCGCAAACGCAACCGGATGTACCGTTCGCTGGCCGGTCCGATCGGCCGCCGCGTCTTCGAGTACATGGGCAACCGCGCGGCGAACGCGGTCAAGTACCGCGAATACCCCCAGCCCCGCGCGCACGCCTTGCCTTGACGCTGACGGCAAGGTTTAGCGTCGGGGACATGCGGATCGGCGAACTGGCCCAGCGGACCGGGACCACGACGCGGGCCCTGCGCTTCTACGAGGCACAGGGCCTGCTCCCGGCGGCGCGCGCGGCGAACGGCTATCGCGAGTACGACGAGGACCACCTGCGGCTCGTCGAGGAAATCCAGACCCTGCGCACGGTCGGGTTCAGCCTCGACGACACCCGCCCGTTCGTCGACTGCCTCCGGACCGGCCACGACGCGGGCGACGCGTGCCCGGCGTCGGTCGAGGTGTACCGGCGGAAGCTGGAGGAGGTCGAAGCCTGCATGCGCGACCTCGCCGCGGTCCGCTCCGCACTGCTCGACAAGCTCGCCGCCGCTGCCACGCGCCCGGCTGACCCATGCACTGCCGAATCCGAGGAGCCCCGATGACCACCGACGCCACCTTCGCCGCCGACGTACTGGACCACGACCAGCCCGTCCTGGTCGATTTCACCGCCGACTGGTGCCCGCCGTGCCGGATGATCGCGCCGGTGCTCGCCGAGATCTCCGCGGAACGGCCCGGTCTCACCGTGCGCGAGCTCAATACCGACGAAAACCCCGAAACCATGCGCGCGTACCAGGTGATGGCGCTGCCGACGCTGATGCTGTTCCGCGACGGCGCCCCGGTCGCGTCGTTCGTCGGAGCCCGGCCGAAGGCGAAACTGCTCGCGGATTTGGACGATCTTCTGGGCTGAACCGGTGGATTTCCCCGTCTGCCCGGTGATCCGGTGACGGAACAGGTACAAAGAGTGCACGACTTCGGGGAGCCGTGCCATGACTGCTTTCGTGCGCTCTTACCTGTTCCTTCGCCGCGCCATCGGGGTGCTCGGGATCCTGCTGCCGATCGTCGTGATCGTCGGCAAGGAACTGCTCGAGGGCGGCGGTCTGCTCGGCTCGCTGAGCGGTTATTACTACAGCGATCTCCGGAACGTCTTCGTCGGCACGCTGTGCGCGATCGGCGTCTTCCTGATCGCCTATCGCGGGTACGGCCGCGTCGACGACATCACGGCCAACGTCGCGGCGATCGCCGGCATCTGCGTCGCGCTGTTCCCGACCCAGCCGGTCTCGCCGACCCCCGCCGAGCACGCGATCGGCATCGCGCATCTGGTGTTCGCCGCGATCTTCTTCCTCACCCTCGCGTTCTTCTGCCTCGTCCTGTTCACCAAGGACGACGGCGCCCCGACCCAGCGCAAACGTTCGCGCAATGCCGTCTACCGGACGTGCGGCATCGTGATGCTCGCCTGCCTGGTGCTGATCGTGATCAACGGCCTGTTCTTCAGCGCCGCCACAGCCGCCTTGCATCCGACGCTCTGGCTGGAATCGCTCGCGGTGTTCGCGTTCGGTTTCGCGTGGCTGACGAAGGGGCAGACGCTGCTGAGCGACCAGCCGCAGCCGCGGCCCGAGGCTCAGGCCAGCTTGCCGTAGGCCTCCGACACCTGGGTGAGCCAGGCGACCTCGGCGGCGAACGTCTTCGCGTCGTGGTCGTCGAACGCGCCGTTGTCCTGGCTTTCCGCCGGGGCCAGGCCGGAGGTCTTCGCCTCCAGCGCCTGGCGGATCTTGCGGGCCTCGGCCATCGCCTGGTCGCCGTCCGGGGTGTCGGCGCGGTCCATGTACGGCCGCAGCGCGCGCCAGCCGTCGCGGATCTCGATCACCCGGCGATGCAGCCGGTAGTGCAGGTCCGACCAGCGCCGATCGGTGTCTCCCTCGGTCGGCGGCTCCAGTGCGATGCCCGGCGAGGATTCGTACAGCGAATGCCAAAGCGGGTAGAGCGCGCGATAAGACCGGTAATTGCGCTGCCATCGCGCGACCGACGAGACGTGCTCGCCCCACGACGGCATGGTCAGCCCGAACGACACGATCACGATGCCCAGCGCGCTGAACACCGACGGCGCGATCGCCCACGCACCGAGGTGCCAGCCGAGCGCCGGGCTCACGATGTTCACCGCGCGCGTGGCGCAGTAGAGGAACAGCACGACCGCGCCGACCGCGAGCGTCCGCAGCGTCCGGCGCAGCCACACGCGCGACGTGCTCCGCGCGTACGGCAGGCACTGCAGGTAGATCGTCACGCACGGCACGGCCTGCGAAATGATGAAGAGCAGCAGGTAGGTGAGGATCACCGGGTCGCTGCTGCCCACCGCGAAGGCGGTGCCGGGGGTGCCCGGTTTGTTGCCGATGAAGAACAGCACGGTCAGCACGACGAACAGCACCGCGCCGGAAACGATCCACGCCCGGATCCGCGTGCGGATTTCCGCCGGGGGATTCGCCCACAGCATCAGCAGCAGCTGCGCGCTGATGCAGTACGCGACCGCGGCCAGGTGCAAGATCAAGATCGCCAGATTGGGGATCCCGAACAGCGAGCCGATGCTGAGCGAGAGCGCGCCGAGGGTGAAGGTGACGCACTGCAGGATCAGCGTCGTCATCAGCACGATGTAGGCCGGGTCGCGCCACGAGCGGCGCATCGAGAAAAGCTTGTACAGCAAGGCCGCGTACGAGGAGACCGCCGACAGCGAGAATAAGATGATCTTCAGAGTGTTCACTCGCGCCCCCGGAACGGCCTCAGCGCCCGGCGGGCGGAACGGTGTGCGCGGCAACCTTGGCGGAATTGTTCACGATCGGCGACCATACACCACCGCAAGTGCCGGAACTAGGGCCGGAAAACTGGTTCTGGCCTGGGCGAATTCCGAGTGGATCCCGGGTGTCGGGGGCCTGCTCGAGAACCGCTGGAGGTGATCTTCCGGTGAACGGCGGGCGACCGGGTCGTGAACGGCCGCAACGGGATGCGCTCGTCGCTAGGGTGTCGCCATGAGTCTTCAGGTGGTGATCGGGCACGGACCGGCGGGGGCGGCCACCGCCGCGCTGCTGGTTGAACAAGGAGAGCGAGTCCGGGTGATCAGCCGTTCGCCGCGGGAGCCCGAACCGGGGCTGGAACACGTCTCGCTCGACGCCGCTGACCAGGCAGCACTCGCCGAAGCGACCAAGGACGCGGCAGCGATCTACAGTTGCGCGAGCCCGCCCTATCATCGGTGGGCGACCGATTGGCCGCCGCTGCAGGCCTCGATCTGCGCCGCGGCCGAAGCGAACGGCGCGCTGCTGGTGTCGCTGGGGAATTTGTACGGCTACGGCCCGGTCGATGGTCCGCTCACCGAGAACCTGCCGCTCGCGGCCACCGGAACCAAGGGCCGGGTCCGGGCTTTGCTGTCGGAACAACTGCACGCATTGCACGACGAGGGCCGCATCCGCGCGGTCGAGGTGCGGGCCTCCGATTTCTTCGGTCCCGGAGTGACCGACGGCGGCCATCTCGCCGCCCGGGTGGTGCCGAACGTGCTGCGCGGCGGAAAGGTGCAGGTACTCGGCGATCCGGACGCCCCGCACAGTTGGACGTACATTTCCGATGTGGCGCGCACGCTGGTCGCGGCCGCGCGGGAAGAAAAGGCGTGGGGCAAGGCGTGGCATGTGCCGACTGGTCCGCCGCGGTCCGCTCGGGTGATGGTCGCGCTGTTGTGCGAGGCGGCCGGAGTGCCTCCGGTGCCTGTGCAGCGCCTTTCCCCGATGTTACTGAAGGCGGCCGCGCTTGTTTCGCCGATGTTGCGTGAACTGGGCGAGGTCCGGTACCAGTTCGACCGTCGGTATGTGCTCGATTCCCGTGCGGCACAGGAATTATTCAAGATTACGCCGACGCCGGAGAAAGATCAATTAGCCAGTACCGTGGGCTGGTGGCGTGATCGCTTGGCTACCGTGAGTTGAGTTGTCTGTGCATTCCTCCGCACCTTGCCCAATGCCCTTGAAAAACTGGGTAAGAACGGGCAATCTCGGTGTCGACTGGGTGGGGATCGGCACGAGGAAGTCATGCCATGGGGTCTGCAAGATCTGGGTGGGAAGAATCCGAAAATAGCCAGGACATCGCCGTTGTCGGAATGGGATGCCGTTTTCCGGGAGCGCGCAACGTCAACGAGTACTGGGATCTGCTGAGCGAGCCCAAACCGCAGTTTCGGCGGGTGCCGGATTCGCGGTGGCGGCGCGAAGCGTTCTACAATGACGATTTCCGGGACAGCGGCGCGGTCTACTCCGACCGCATGGCGCTGCTCGAGGACGTCGGCGACTTCGACGCCGGGCACTACAAGATCCCGCCGCGACGGGCCAAATCGCTCGACCCGCAGCACCGGCTGCTGGTCGACCTGACCCGCGAAGCGCTGCAGGACGCGGGATGGGAAGCCGAGGGTTTCGACCGCGACGACACGTCGGTGATCATGTCGCTCAGCGACAGCGGTTACCGCGACATGAGCACGCTGCACCTGCGGCTGAAGCAGCTGATCGGCGGCGAATTCGGCCGGGCGGGAGATCCGGCGATGGCCGAGGCGGCGTCCGCGGTCAGCGGCCTGCACGCCACCGCGATGGCCGGGCTGCTGCTCAACATGGGGCCGAGTTCGATCAGCAACGTCTTCGACCTGCACGGAGAGAGCTACGCGCTCGATTCCGCCTGCTCCGGCGGCCTGACCGCGGTGGCGAACGCGGTGTTCGCGCTGCGGGCGGGCCGCTGCCGGATCGCTGTCGCCGGCGGCGCACAGCTGGTCCTGGCTCCGGACCTGTTCGTGGGCCTGTGCCGGATCGGCGCGATCTCGCGCACCGGCGAATGCCGTCCGTTCGACCGCCGGGCGGACGGCTTCGTGCTCGGCGAAGGAGCCGGCGTCCTGGTGCTGCGCCCGCTCGCGGACGCACGGGCGGCGGGCGACCGGGTGTACGCGGTGATCCGCGGCGTCGGGCTGTCCAACGACGGCACGGTCAAGGGCGGCATGATGCCGCAGGAGTCCGGCCAGTTGCTGGCGTTGCGGCGGGCCTACCGGGACGCGGGCGTCGACCCGGCGTCGGTCGGTTTCCTCGAGGCGCACGGCACCGCGACCTCGGTCGGCGACGACGTGGAGATCAGCGCGCTGACCGAGCTGCGGCGCGGCGCGGAGAACCCGGCCTATCTCGGTGCGGCGAAGTCGGTCGTCGGGCATTCCCTTGGCACCGCGGGGATCGCCGGGCTGATCAAGTCCATTTTGTCCGTCCACAAGGGACAAATTCTGCCGCAGCCGGATTTCGAACCGGCTGATCACCTGCCGTTGCGGGACGCCGGGCTTCAGGTGGCGGGCCAGGTCACGCCGTGGGACAGCGACGGACCGCGCCGGGCCGGAGTGAGCGCGTTCGGCTTCGGCGGTTCGAACGTGCACGTGGTCGTCGAGGAAGCGGAACAGGAAACGCCGCCCGCCGAGACGCCGCGGCTGTTGCTGCTCACCGCACGGGACCGGGCCGGGCTGGCCAGGCACGCCCGCGAGGTGGCCGAGGCGCTCGGCAGCGAGAACCCGCCGCTGGCCGCCGTCGCGGGCACGCTCGCCCGCCGGACGCTCTTCCCGGAGCGGCTCGCGGTGGCCGCGGACGACGTCGCCGACGCGGTTGCCAAGCTCGTCGCCGCGTCGGTCGCGCTCGAATCCGGGCAAGGCGGCGAGCTTGTGCCGGGCGTGTTCGCTGGTGTCGTGTCACCGGGGGAGGAGCCGGTCGAGGACGGTCCGCCGGCCGAACTGGCTCCGCGCGCGGTGACCGGATCAGGATTGCGGCCAGTGGCGGACGGCCTGCCGCGCTGCACGCTGCCGCCGAGCCCGCTCAGCCCGCGCCGGCACTGGGTGGTCGACGACGCGAAACTCGCCAAGGCGCAGACGCTGGAGCCGCTCGGGGCTGCCGCGGCACCGGTTGAAGAGCCGGAGGAGACGACCTCCGCGCGGGATGTGTTGGCGGTCGTGCTCGAAGAAGTCGCGCGGACGACGGCGTTTCCGGCCAGCGAGTTGTATGCCGGGCAGTTGCTTGTGGACGACCTCGGGTTCGATTCGCTGATGCTCACCGAGTTGGAAGGGCGGCTGCGGAAGCGGTTCCCGGGTGCGCCAGTGGAGATTGAGCAGTCGGCGGCGCTGACGGTGGGGGCGGTGGCCGGGATGCTCGCTCCGGCAACGGATTTGATTCCTGCCGCTCCGGTTTCGCCCGCTCCGGCTCCGGCGTGGGATCCGGCCAGCGCGGCGATCGAGGAGTTTCCCGAGGCCGCGGCGATCGAGGCGCGGCTGAAGGAGTTCGACGATCTCGGGGTGCCCAACCCGTACTTCCGCAAGCATCAGGGGCGGATGGACGCTACGACGTCAGTGTCCGGGCGCGAGTACCTGTCCTTCTCCAGCTACAACTATCTTGGGCTGGCCGGGCATCCCGCGGTGACCGCGGCGGTGCACGATGCTGTCGAGCGGTACGGGACTTCCGTGTCCGGCAGCCGATTGCTTGCCGGGGACCGGGATTTGTCTCGCGACCTGGAGACGGAACTCGCCGCGTTCCTGGGAGTCGAGGACAGTCTCGTGCTGGTGAGCGGGCACGCGACGAATGTCGGTGCGATCGGCCATCTGGTCGGACCCGGGGACTTGATCGTGCACGATTCGCTGGCGCACGACAGCATTCTGCAGGGGTGTGCGCTTTCCGGCGCTACGCGGCAACCGTTTCCGCACAACGACATGGCACGACTGGAGGACGTGCTGCGTCGGTCGCGGTCGCGGTTCCGGCGGGTGCTGATTGTGGTTGAAGGCGTTTACAGCATGGATGGGGATATCGCCGATCTGCCTGCGTTGATCGAACTCAAGCGGCGCTATGGGGCGTTGCTGATGGTGGACGAGGCGCACAGCATCGGGACGATGGGGCCGCGCGGGGCCGGGATCGGCGACCACTTCGCGGTGGATCGGTCCGGGGTTGATCTCTGGATGGGGACGCTGTCGAAGTCGCTCGCCGGGTGCGGAGGATATCTGGCCGGGTCGGCTCGGACGGTGCGGTGGTTGCGGTATTCGTTGCCTGGGTTTGTTTACAGCGTGGGGATTACTCCGGCCAATGCGGCGGCTTCGCTTGCGGCGTTGAGGGTTTTGCGGGCGGAGCCGGAGCGGTTGTTGCGGTTGCGGGAGAATTCCCGGGTGTTTTTGGAGTTGGCTGCTGATGCGGGGTTGCCGACTGGGTCGGCTGGGGGGACGCCGATCGTGCCTTGCGTGGTGGGGAGTTCGGATGTCGCGCTGAGGCTGGCTACCGCGTTGTACGAGAGGGGGGTGGTGGTGGATCCGATTCTGTATCCGGCGGTGGATGAGGAGCTGGCTCGGTTGAGGTTCTTCATCACCAGCGAGCATCGGGTGGATCAGTTGCGGTATGCGGTAGGGGTTGCGGGGGCCGAGTTGGGGTTGTTGCGGTAGGCGGGGCGGCTCGTCGCCCTGGCGGGCGACATTGCGCTCGGGTTTGGGGCCCCCACCCCGAAGGTTGATTGTGCTGACGGGCGGCGGGTGCTGGTCAAGGCGGGAAAGATGCTTTGACCAGCACCCGCCGCCCGCAGAGAGGCGTCGGATCGGGGTTGGGGGCGGTGTGGGCGCCTCCGCGGGTGGGTGCATCGGCTGCGGTTCGCCGCCGGGTGCGTCGCTGGTTGGGTGCATCGGCTGCGGCTGTGCGGTGGGCGGGGCTAGCGCCCCAATGTGGCATTGGGTGCGTCAGAGGCACCGAACGCCACATTGGGTGCGTCGCATGCACCCAATGCCACATTGGGGTGCATCCCGGCGGGCGGTGGGGTGGGCGGTGAAGGGTGGCCCTCAGGCGCGGTGGTGCTAGAGGAGTGAGCGTTCGATTCGGTCCATCGGTTTTTCCCCTGCTTTGGGGGTTTCGGCGATGGGTTTCGACGGGGTGCCCATGCGTTCCGAGAGCAGGAAGGCGATGATCTCCGCTTCCTGTTCTTGCGCGTCGTCGTAGGTGGCGCGCATCAGCATGTCCCGGACGATGTCCGGGTCCAGGTTGGGGAACAGCGAGCGGGCGCTCTCGTCGTCAAGGAGACCCGAGCCGCGATGACAGCAGATGATGTGACCCAGCTCGTGCAAGATGATGTGCTCCTGGTGCGCCCCGGTGGTGTTGGCGTCGAAGAAGATCAGGTCCTCGCCCCGCGCGGCCACCCACATGCCGCACGGGTGCGACGCCGGCATCGGCAGCGGCACGAGGGTGATCGGCCGTTCGCGGATCTCGCCCAGGCGGGCGCAGAGGGTGGCCAGGTCGTACTTCGGCGGAAGGTCGAGTTCGGCGATTCGCTGGGCGCCTTCGTCGCGCATCCGCCGCAGTTGCTCGCGCCGCTGCGGGGCTTCGGACGGGGTGCCGGTCACCGCGCCGCTTCGTCCGTGACCGGGGGCAGCCCCTGCATCTTGCGGTATTGGTCCATGATCGTGGTGATCGCCTGGAGGTTTTCCTCGCGCATGCCCGCGGCGCGCATGGCGACCGCGCGGACGCCTGCTTGACGCATCGCCTCCACGGCTGCCAGCTCCGACAGCACCGACCCGGCGACCTCGTCGTCGAAGAAGTACGCGACCGAGACGCCGAAGAATTTCGCCAGTGCGGCCAGCAGCTCCTGAGACGGATTGGTCCGTTTGCCCGTGCGCAGCTGAGAGAGGTATACCGCGCCGACCTTCAGCTCCGGGGTGGCCCGTTTCAGTTCGGCTGCCACCTCGGCGTTCGTCCAGTGCCTCCCTTGCGGGCGCACCGTGCGGAACAGGTCGTCGAGTCTGGAGGCCAGGGTGGGCCGGGCTTCCGCCGGCTGAGTGTCTTCGGACATGCTGCTACGCCCCTCCAGTTGCAGCTGATTGCTCTCAGCTAAGGCGACTATCTCAGATTAGCTCACAGTTGACAATCGCCGGAGGGCTCCACAAGACTGTGCCTCAACGAGATAGCTGGTGGCTAACTCGCCACATAATCCGGGCAGAGCGGCAGGCGTAGTACCGGCCCGGGGCGACGCTGGGGGTGTCGCCCCGCTCGGTCCGCCGAGGCCGGGTCCGGAGGCAGCAGACGTGTCAGCGAACTGCCTCCGGGCCCGGCGCACTACGCCGCCGGCCGGGCTCGCCGATACTTGCTGTGCGGAACTCCGGTGGGCAGCGGACCTGCGTACGGAGGGTATGAGCGGTCGGCGCCGGACTGGCGGATCGCACCCGTCCGGCAGCCGACCGCACTAGAGCCGGAGGTCTTCCGGTGCGGAACCTCCGGCGAGTACGTGGCAGGCAGAGCTGTCAGCGAACCGCTTCGGGTCCGGCGAACTGCGCCCATTCGTCAGCCCACCGCGCCGCGCGCCGGCGGTCGAGCACCCGCCGCGCGATCCAGAACGCGCCGCCCAGCACGCCGACCGCGCACAGCCAGCAGAAGGCCGCGACGAGCACGCCGTTGGTGACCGCGTCCGCGTGCGTCAGCGGGGCAGTGGTCTGTTTGCCGCTGTCGTCCAGCCAGATGTCGGTGGTCGAACCCTCGGTCGCGGAGGCGGCGGGGACCGTGATGACGCCGGTGCGCTGCACGCCGTGCGGCGGCTTCCAGACCGCGTTCACGCGCGCGGTGTTGGCGATCGGCGCGCTGTCGCCGACGGAAGCGACCGGCTGCGCGGCCGTCGTCAGCACCGTGGCGGTCACCTGGTGCCGCGACTGCAGCTGCGCGTCCGACGCGGCGGTCTCCGCGGCGATGTCCTCGCCGCCGATCATCATGGCGAAGGGAATCGCGATGAGCGCCAGCAGCGTGACGATCCCGGCGAGCACGCCTTCGATCCGGTCCGACCGTCGCACGAGCGGGTTGCGCACGGCGCCGAGCCGTCGGAGCAATCGTTTACCAGGGTGTGGTGGTCTGCCTGCCCGAGTCCTGTTCCGCATGCCTCTCATGGTCCTCTTTCGCGCGCGCGAGCGCTGTGTCCCGCACAACGTTTTTCATGTTTTTCCTGGGGATCCGGTGTGTTTTCGCTTACCTCCAGCCCAGGGGTTTACCCGTGTGGGTGACGACGAGCGGAGGTTGCGGCCGCGCGGGCACGGTTTCGCGGCGTGCGGCGAGTGGTCCAGGCCAATGTCTCGCGGGTCCGGTACGCGTTGCTGGGATTGATCTTTCGCCGCGTTCGGCCGCGGATGGGTTGCGGTACCGGCGGTTCGCCGCGGCGGTCGCTCGCCGGATCGTCTGATTCGCACGGTTCGCGTTGGCGGGCAATCGATCTTGTGGCCTCGACGGCTGACGCGACTGTGCGCCGGAAGTTCGCCGGCGGGCAACCAGGGGTTTCCATCGCGGACAGCCCGGGCTGACGTGCCTGCCCGGGCTGCTCGCGAAAACGTTCACTGTCGTCCGACCCGGAATCGGGTCATTGCGAAGCGCGAACCGCGGGAGCGCTCCCGATATCCGGGAACCATTCAGTCGACCAGTCGAATCGTTGCCGTCGGGCTGTGCGAACGACGCCGGGTGATCCCGTGTTCGGCGACGATTCCGAGTTGGATACTGCGATCGGCGGGCGCCCAGTAGCCCGTGCGCACGAAATAACCGTCCATTGTGCAGAGCCGGTTCGCGCTCTTGCGGGAACTGATCGCTTCCCAGCCCCATTGCCGTCCGGTCTCCTCGACGCCGTTGCGCCGCACGTGCAGCCGCGGGTTCCCGATCTCTCGGCAGTACGCGCTGCCGTCCGCGATGTACAGCACGCCGTCGACCTTGTAGAACCGCTTGCCGTCCAACAGGCTCACCTGGCCGGACAGGGTGAAGTGCACCCTGCCGCCATTGGCCCCGTCCATCGTCCAGTCGAGACAGAATTCCTTCGTCGGAACCTCGAGCGACTGGGTCATGGCCGTGTCTCCTTTGCTCGCATGCCGGAGCGTCCAGGAAAATATAAGGAAGAAACGCGTTCCCGGCAGGTATCGGGAACCGTTTTCACCCAAAGAGGCCCAGTGGACACGCATCGTGGTCAAGCCCCGATTAATCGGTGGAATTACCGCCGATGGGGTATCGCGGATACGATAAGTGAATTCTGCTTGCCCGAAACCGGTGGCGGCCCGCCGGTCCCGGGACCGGCGGGCCGCGGTGGTCGTGTCGGCAGCGTGACATCTCCCATGACGCTTGTCATAGTCGCGGCCGTGTGCCACCCTCGGGTTATGACGACTGTCATGACCGCCGTGCGACCGGCCACCGCCGGTTCCGTGGCCGATCTCGTCCGCGCCTGCTCGCCGGAATCGCTGAGCCGCCGGTTCACCCTCGGCGGCCCGATCGAGCCGGACGCGGTCCTGTCCCGGTACCAGCGATTCCTCCTGGTCGAGACGGCCCTCGTCGCTGAGGCTTCGGGCGTGCCCGCCGGGCTGCTGAACGCGGTCCCGGAGGACGGCCGCCGCGTCGAACTGGGGCTGCTCGTCGCCGACCGGTGGCAGCGGCGCGGCATTGGCCGCGGCTTGGTCCGGCTGGCTGCGGAGCAGTGGCGCGGCTGGAAGCTGCACGCCACCGTGCAGGAGGGCAACGTCGCTGCGGAAGGATTGCTGCGGGCGTGCGGGTTCCGCTTCGTGCCCGGGTACGGCGGCGAGAACGAGTACGAGCTGACAGTCACGGAGGAGACGCTCGATGACGGAACGGCCGGCGCGCGAGCGGATGGTCTTCAGCGCTGCGCAGTTGCTGCGTACGCAGGGCTTGAGCGGCACCGGAATGCGCGAGGTGGTGGCACATGCCGAAGCGCCGCGGGGATCGCTTCAGCACTACTTCCCGGGCGGTAAGGAACAGCTGTTCGGCGAAGCGATCGACTGGGCGGGCCGCTACGCCGCACGTCGCGTGACGCGCGCGATGGACTCGCTGACGGACCCGACGCCGTCCGCGCTCTTCGCGGCGGTTGTCGAGTACTGGCGCGCGGAGTTCCTCGACATCGGCTACGACTACGGCTGCCCGTTAGTAGCCACAGTCACCGACACGGTGGCGTCGAGCGAGCCGTTGCGTGAGCGCGCGAACGACGCCTTCGCGCAGTGGCGGAAGCCCATCGTTTCCGCGCTGCAGCAGATGGGCGTGCCGACGGCGCGCGCTGCTTCGTTGGCCGTGTTGATGATCAGCGCGCTTGAAGGAGCCTTAGTGCTGGCCCGGGTCGAGCACTCAGTGACGGCGCTCGACACCGTTGTCGAAGAGCTAGGTCCAGTCCTCGACGCCGCGGTGGACAAGCGCCGCCGCCGCTAACGCCTGTCGAGCTTCGCGCGCAACGTGGCGACAGTGTCCGGGTCGTGCAGCAGCTCAGCGAAGTGCTTGGACTCGGACTCCATGCGCTCTTCGACGCTCTCATCAGTGCGGTCGTGCAGCAGCGCGCGTGTCGCCGTCACCGCGCGTACTGACCGTTCGGCGAGTGTCGCGACGCGTTCCGAGACGCGCTTACCGAGTGCTGTCTCGTCAGGGAGCACTTCATTGACCAACCCGAGTTGCGCTGCTTCGACCGCAGACAGGCGTTCTCCGAACAGCAGCAGCTCCGTCGCACGCTGCGGACCGACGCGGCGCGGCAGCGTAACTGCTGCCGAACTCCGGCACCAGCCCCAACGGTACGAAGGGGAACTGCAGGTAGCTGCGTTCGGTGGCGTAGACGAGGTCGCAATGCAGCAGCAGGGTCGCGCCGATGCCGACAGCGGGACCGTCGACGGATGCGACGACTACTGCCTGCGTCGCGAGCAGCGCCTCCTGGAAGACCCGCGCGGGCGTCTTCGTGCGGTCACCGGCTTCGTGCGCGAGAAAGTCTCCGAGGTCGTTGCCCGCGGTGAACGCACCGCCAGCGCCGTTCAGTACGGCGATCGGCGTACGGACAGCGTCGAAGGCGTCCGCGAGGGCGACGTACATCGCCTTCGTGAGTGCGTTCCGCTTCTCCGGCCGGTTGATGGTGATGGTGGTGACCTGTCCGTCGACAGTCATCTCGATGCTCATTCACAGCTCCGCAACAGCAGCGAGCAGCAGGTCGACTTCCGCCGCAGTCGTGTACGGCGCGATGCCAGCGCGTACGGCACCAGTGTCGCCAAGACCGAGGTGCCGCGCGCACTCGATGGCGTAGAACGTCGAAGCAGGTGCGTTGATCCCGCGCGCGCCGAGACGCTCGTACACCGCCTGCGGCGTCAATCCGGTGACTGAGAACAACACTGTCGGCGTACGGCGACGCGTCGGCGAACCATACCGAACGACGCGCGGTAGCGCCGCGAGCCCGTCTTCCAAGCGCTGCAGCAGTGCGTCTTCGTGCTCTTCAAGCGCCGTCAGCGACGTACGCAAACGTTCGCGACGGCTGCCTTCACTCGGCACAAGCCCCGCGAGGAAGTCGATAGCCGCAGTAGTGCCCGCGAGGAGTTCGTACGGCAACGTACCCAGCTCGAAACGCTCCGGAACCGCGTTGCTCGACGGCAGCAACTTGTCCGGCTGCAGTGTCTCCAGAAGATCCGGTGCGGCCGCGAGAAGGCCGAGGTGCGGTCCGAGGAACTTGTACGGCGAGCAGGCGTAAAAGTCCGCGCCCAGTTCGGCGATGTCGACCAGCGCGTGCGGCGTCAGGTGCACGCCGTCTACGTAACTCAGCGCACCTGCTTCGCGGACCGCTTCGGTAATCGCCGGGATGTCCGGGCGCGTGCCCAGCAGGTTGGAGGCAGCGGTCACCGCGACCAGCCGCGTCCGGTCAGTGAGCAGTTCCGTGATCGATGATCTCGGCAACTCGCCCGTCTCGGGATCGAAGTCCGCCCAGCGGACAGTCGCACCGCGCGCTTCAGCAGCCTGTACCCAGGGCCGCACGTTGGCGTCGTGATCCAGCCGGGTGACCACAACCTCGTCGCCCGGCCCCCAGCTCTTCGCGAGCGTACGGGAGAAGTCGTAGGTCACCTGCGTCATGCTGCGCCCGAACACGACGCCGTCCGGACGTGCGCCGAGCAGGTCCGCGACAGCTTGCCGGGCTTCGCGCACGACGCCGTCCGCGCGGCGCTCTGCCGCCGTGACGGTGCCGCGGTTCGCGATGGCGGCGCAGAGGGTCGAGGACACTGCTTCGCCGACCACGTCCGGGACCTGGGAACCGCCGGGTCCGTCGAAGTGGGCGGCGCCGTTCTCGAGCGCGGGGAAGTGCTTGCGGATCGCGTTCACGTCGTAGGCCACGGCTGCCAGCTTGCCTGATCCCCGGGCGAGTGTCGTGCTCCGCGCGGGTGCGATCATGCCGCTGTCCCGTTGCCCTTGGAGAGGGGTTCGCCGGTGCTTGCCGAACAGGTCGAGAAACTGCTCGCCCAGCCGTTGCCGTGGCCGATCGTGCAGGCAGGCGACCCCGTGCTGCGCGCCGCCGCCCGCCCGTACGAGGGAGAACTGAGCGATGAACTGCTTTCCGCGCTGATCGAGGGCATGAAGGAGACCATGCATGCCGCGCCCGGCGTCGGCCTCGCAGCGCCGCAGATCGGCCTGTCCGTCCGGATCGCGGTCGTCGAGGACGGCGCCCGCGAACGTCCCGGCGTCGCCGAATCCACCCTCGCCACCCGCGGGATCGTCCCGCTGCCGTTCCGGGTGCTGGTGAACCCCGCATACACCCGAGTGGGCGACGAAACCGCCGCGTTCTTCGAGGGCTGCCTGAGCGTGCGCGGATGGCAGGCCGTCGTCGCGCGCCCCTTGCGGATCCGGCTTCGCGGCACCGACGAAACCGGTGCGGCACTGGACGAGGAATTGTCCGGCTGGCCAGCACGTATCGTCCAGCACGAGACGGACCATCTGCACGGCATCCTGTACCTGGACCGAGCTGAATCGCGCTCGCTGTCCACCCACGAGGCAGTCGCTCGCCGCTGGACCCAGCCGACCCCCGCCGACGCCGCCCGCGAACTCGGCTTCGACCTCCCCTGATCCTTTCGCGCCGGTTTTTGTCGGTGCCCGCTGATACGTTCCTCCGCAGTTGCCCCGCCGGGGCTTGCCACTGGGGAGGAACCCACATGAACTCGTTGCAAGACAAGGCAAATCTCTTCCGCGAACTACACGCCACCGATGTACTGGTGCTGCCGAACGCCTGGGACGCGGGCAGCGCAGTCGCCATCGAACGAGCCGGCGCCCCGGCGATCGCCACCACCAGCGGAGGCGTCTCCTGGGCCCTGGCCCGAGGCGACGGTCAGCAGCTATCCCGCGCGGAAATGTTGTCGGTGATCGCTCAAATCGCGAGCGCTGTAGAAGTACCGGTGACCGCCGACGTAGAAGGCGGCTACGGCCTGGCCCCTTCAGCCGTCGCCGAAACCGTGCGAGGCGTAGTCGAGGCGGGTGCCGTAGGCGTGAACCTGGAAGACTCCCGCGCCGGAACCGCCACCCTCTTCGCTCCCGATGAACAGGCAGAACGCTTCACCGCAGCCCGAGCCGCCGCCGCGACGGCTGGCCTTTCGGAGCTATGGATCAACGCCCGCACCGACGTGTACCTCTTCGGAATCGGCGACCCCGCTGGCCGCTTCGACGATGTCCTGACCCGAGCCCGCGTCTATGCCGACGCCGGAGCGGACAGCATCTTCGTCCCCGGCTTGGTGGACGTGGAGGTCCTGGCGGAACTGGCAAAGTCCTCCCCGGTCCCGGTGAGCGCCATGGCCGGCCCTGGTGCACCGCCGGTGTCAGACCTGGCAGCCGCTGGCGTGCGCCGGGTGAGCGTAGGAACGTCCATCGCCCAGGCGGCCTACTCCCTGGCCCACCACGCGGCTGCCGAGGTGCTGAAGCAGGGGACTTATGGGGAGGTGACGGGCGCTCTGGACTTTGGAACGGTGAACGGCTGGTTCAGCTGATGGCTATCGCGGAACGACCGAACCGCACGGCGCAAGACGAGCCGGAACCGCACCGCCCGAGCGGCTGACGGCGAGCGATCGAGACAACCTGGACGGGCCCGTGCTCGAGCCGGGCCCGACCTTCAGGCGAGCTGGGCAATGCGACCGCGCAGATGGGACGACATCAGGCGGCGGCTCGATCTCTCCGAGCCATCCCCGCCTTGTTCGGCCAGGCTCAAGCGAGTCCGGCTCGAGGTAACCCGGTCCGGCTCGAGGTAACCCGGTCCGGCTCGCTCCGAGCCGGACGGGCCTCGGCTCAGTGGCGGGCGGGACGCTGAGCCGAGTGCGCGCTGATTCGGCGAGCCGTGCCCTGCGGGTCGGTCGCCAGCTAGGGGACCAGTCCCAAGCTGGCTCGCCCAGCGCCGACCCGCGTCGGCCGGGCCTCGCCTCGGCTCGGGAGCTGCTGCCAGTTGTGCTGGGTGCGCGCGGTTTTGGCGGGCTGTGCTCTGTCCTGCGGGTTGGTCGCCAGTCGCGGAAGCAGCTGCGGGCGGGCGAGCCTTGCGCCGACTCGGCCAGCCCCGCGCCGAACCGAGCGAGCCCCGCTCTGACCCAAGCCGATCCGGTGCCGCCCCGAGCCAGCCAATCCCAGCCGAACCCACCACCCAAGCTGCACCCCGGCAGCCCGCCCCGACCGCACATCACCCCGCAGCCGCCCGCCCACCCCGCTCCAGCTCCAGCAACCTCCGCTTGCACTCCACCCCAGCCGCGTAGCCGGTCAGCGATCCGTTGCTGCCCAGCACCCGGTGGCACGGCACCACGATGCCGATGGGGTTCCGGCCGTTCGCCAGGCCGACCGCACGGGACGCCGTCGGGCGGCCGATCGACTCCGCCAGCTCTCGGTACGTCGTCGTCTCGCCGTAGGGGATCTGCAGGAGTGCCCGCCACACCGTCTCTTGGAAAGGAGTGCCGCTGAAAGCTAACGGAAGGTCGAACTCGACCCGGTCGCCGGCGAAATACTCGTTCAGCTGACGAGTCGCCGCGGCGAACGGGCGGTCGTCCCGGTCGCCGAAAGCGGCGCGTGGCGGGCGGTACTGCTCGTCGCCGATGTACAGGCCGGCCAGGCCGCCGTCGCGGGCCATGAGGGTCAGCGGGCCCTCGGGGCTGTCGATGACGGTGTGCACCACGGTCATGCCGATTCCTCCGCGGGGATCCGGTTGATCGGGTGGTCGCCGGTCGCCCAGAGGTGCTGGACCGCGTACGCGCGCCACGGCTGCCACCGACTGGCGTGCGCGGTCAAGGCGGCTGGACTTGGTGGCAGGCCTAGGGTTTCGGCGGCGATCTTCACGCCCAAGTCGGTCGCGACGAAGGCGTCCGGGTCGCCGAGGGCGCGCATGGCGATGCTCTCCACCGTCCACGGGCCGAAGCCGGGCAGCGCGGCCAGTTGCGCGCGGGCGTGGACCCAATCGCCGCCTGCGGTCAGGTCGACGTCGCCGGAGACCAGGGCTGACACGAGACCCAGCAGGGTCGCGCGGCGGGACTTCGGCATGGCCAGCGTTTCCGGGTCCAGTTCCGCCAGCGACCCAGGCGACGGGAACAGGTGCGTCAGGCCGCCTTCCCGGTCCTCGATCGGGGTGCCGTGCGCCAGGACCAGGCGCGCCGCATGCGTACGAGCGGCCGCGGTCGAGACCTGCTGGCCGAGTACTGCTCGCACGGCGAACTCGGCTGAGTCGGTCGTGCGCGGGACGCGCCTGCCGGGCGCGGCGGCGACCAGGGGCGCGAGGGTCGGGTCCGTGGCGAGTTGTTCGTCGACGGCTACCGGGTCGGCGTCCAGGTCCAGAAGCCAGCGGCACCGGCTGATCGCGGCGGCCAGGTCGCGCAGGTCGGTCAGGCTCAGGCGGCACGCGACGTGGTCCGGTTCAGGGCGAAGCGACACCACGCCGTGGCCGTGCGGCAGTCGCAGGGTGCGGCGGTAAGCGCCGTCGCGCCATTCCTCGACGCCCGGGACCGCGGTGGCGATCAGGTGCCCGAACAGGTTGTCCGGGCACAGCGGCCGCCGGAACGGGAGCCGCACCGACAGCACTCCCTGCGACTTGGTCCGTTTGCCGCCGCGGACGCGGGAGCGCAACTCGCTCGGCGTCAGGGCGAAGACTGCCCGCACGGTTTCGTTGAACGTCCGGATACTCGAAAACCCCGCCGCGTGCGCGATATCGCTCATCGGCATCGTCGTGGTTTCGATCAGCAACCGGGCGGTCTCGGCGCGCTGTGCCCTGGCTAGGGCGAGCGGGCCCGCGCCCAGTTCGGCACGCACCTGGCGTTCGATCTGCCGGACGCTGTACCCCAGTCGCGTAGCCAGCCCCTGCACGCCTTCGCGGTCGACGACCCCGTCGCCGATCAGGCGCATCGCGCGCGCCACGACGTCGGCGCGTTCGTTCCACAGCGGCGAACCGGGCGACGCGTCGGGCCGGCAGCGTTTGCAGGCGCGGAATCCGGCGGCCTGCGCGGCGGCCGCGCTCGGATAGAAGCGCATGTTCTCGACCTTGGGCGGCACTACTGGGCAGCTCGGCCGGCAGTAAATCCCCGTGGTCAGCACCGCGGTGAAAAACCACCCGTCGAACCGGTCGTCCTTCGACTGCACCGCGCGGATACAGCGTTCGGTCTCCTCGTACACGCCGATCAGTCTGCCCCGCCCCGCGCGCGAAACCTCGCGAAAAAACGACATCACCCTGGCGGGGCGACCGGCTCCCGATCCACCGCCCGCGTGTCGACGACGGACAGCCCGCACACCAGCCCGGTCAGGCCTCGATGTCCCCGGGTGAAGATCATGAACACCAGATGCGCCAGCAGCCACAGCGACGTCCACCCGGAGTCCAAGCCGACCAGGATGAAGTAGCCGCCCGAACCGATCAGGAACCGGGCTATCGACTGCAGCATCGACGGCGGCCGTCCGTCCGCGCGCACCACCGTCAGCAAAACCGCGCGCTGACCAGGCGTCGCGCCATTGCCTGCCAGGGGCACGAGCAGCAGCAGGACGACGGTGGGCACCCAGCGGCCGAGGACGTCGTCGATCAGCGTGTTGTTCTGCAGCGTGCCCTTCGTGACGTACTGCACGGCGAGCGCGATCATGCTCAGCACGACGCCCGCCAGCGTCACCGAAATCAGGTCGAGCACCATGCCCAGCAGCCGCCGCCGGACGAGGACCGGACGCGGTTCGTCAGCCGGACGCAGCCGTCCAGAGCGCCGCAGCACCGGCGCGAGAAGCGCGCCGACGCACGCGCCGACGGTGTTGGCCAGCAGGTCGCCGGTGTCGAACAGCCGGTACGGGCACTCCATCAGGAACCACACACCGGTCAGCTGGGTCGTCTCGATGGCAAGCGACACGAAGAACCCGCTGACGAGGGCGAAACCGATGCTCCGCCCGAACAATCGCCGCATGAACACGCCCCACGGCACGAAGAACGCGACGTTGAACAGCACCTGGCGCAGCGCGGGATTGTCCAGCAACCCGGTGTTGAACTGGCGCATGTCTTCCACGAACTGGAGCGGATTCCACACCGGGTGCCGCAGCGCTTCATGCGTCGCGCAGTACGCCGCGTCGACGTCCGGCAGCGGCAGCAGCGTGTACGTGACCAGTGCGAAGCAATACACGAGGAAGGCCGGCGCGGCGATCGCGCGCAGCAGGCCGAGTTCGCCGCGTTTGCGATAACTGATCGCGACATACGGGACCACCAAAACGAACGCCAGCCCGAATCCGGCGAACACGGCGATCAGCGTGGGACCGCTCCACTGAGTCATCGTTCCTCCACCCGGCGTGAGCGCACAGGCTAGCGGGCGGCAGTAACCTGGGCACGCGGAAAGGAGGAGCAGTGGACGACGACATCGAAGACAACGCCGACACCGGCGTGCTGGATCCCGAAGACACCCTGGAGGACGGCGACCCCTACGACGAGGGCTATTCGCCGCCGGAACGTCCACTCGCGACTCGCGACTGGGGCACCACCGCCGCCGAAGAAGCCGCCGGGGAAAGCTGGGCGGGCAGGCTGGCCCGCGAGCTCCCGGAAATCCGCGCGACCGACGGCGACGGCCTTGGCGATACGGACGACACCGACGGCGAACTTGTCGACGACGAGGTCGGCGATCTCCGCGCGGGCCGTCTGGTGGCTGGCAACGCGGGCTTCGGCCCGGACACCGAGGCCGAGCTGTACGCCTCGGACATCGGGATCGACGGTGGCGCGGCCTCGGCGGAGGAAGCCGCGGTGCACGTCGTCAACCCGCGGGATTGGTGACCACTGAGGTGTTGCCGGCTAGTCCGCCGGATCCCCGATCCAGACCGACGCGGGAAGCACATACGGCCGCAGCAGTTTGACCAGTTCCGGGTCCCCGCCGCCATGCAGGGTTTCCTCGGTCAGCCGCCGCGCGACTCCCGCCAGGAAATCAGCTGTCTGCACCCGCGGTTCGGACCTCGAGTCGACGAATCGCCACCGCGGCACCGGATCGAGCAGCTGGGCGAGCCGGGCTGGCGTGAGGGACGGCTGCTCGTCGTGGACGACCTCTTCCGGACGCCAGAACGCGATCGTGTCGGCGAGGGCGGGCATCAACGGATCGATCGGCGAGACGAGACCGGGATCGGCGAGGAGTTCGTCGCGCAACGCGGTCATCTGCGGGCGAGCCGCGACCAATTCGCCGAGGACGTCCGTCTGGGCGAAGAACTCGGCGGGAGTGGTCGCGGGGAGGCGGCGGTTCGAGGTGCGCAGCAGTCCGGTGAACGAGCGCAGGAATTCGGTCCAGCGCTGAGCGCCGTGCATGCGCGGACCGTCTTGGTGCAAGGCACGAGCGCGGGCGTCCGGACGGTGTCGAAGGCATTCCGGGTAGGGGGTCTGGTCGACGAGCAGGTCGACGATTTTGCCCGCGAGGAACAAGGCTTTGTCGACGAGCAGGACGCTGGCGGCGTCGGCGAGGGGTTCGGTGAGCAGCCACTCCAGGGCAGCGCGGTTTTTGGCGCGCAGGAGATGGTTGGCTTTGTACTCGAGCGCGGGCGAACCGATGAGTTCCCGCAGCCGCGCAACACATTCCGTCGCTGCCGCGGACTCCAGCCGGACGGCGGCGTGCGCGAATACCGCCGTGTTCGCGCCGATCAGGTTCACGCCCTCGGAGCCGGACTCGTCGCACGCGATCGTCGGCGGCCGCACGAAGTCCGATCCTGCCAGGTCCGCGAGGCGAGGGCGACCCCATTTCTCCAGGGAACCCCTGAGGTGGATTCCCGGATGTGCCGGGGGCCCCGGACGTTTCACCATGAAGGGGACGGAGGGAGCCGGTCATGGTGCTCGTCGAGGAGGACGTACACGCACTGGACGACGTCCGGCGCGGGCTGGTGGTGGTCCACAACGGATTCGCCGGGGAGTGCTACCTGTGGTCGGTCGGCGGGCGGGTCCCGCTGTGGGAGACGCAGGCGATGGACCGCCTGCGCCGCCGGGGCCTGGTGAGAATCGCCCGCCGCCGAGGAGCGCCGGCGAGCCCGGTGGTGCTGACCGACCTCGGTGCGGCCGCCGCTTGAGTCCTTTGTGGACTGAATAGCGCGGGAATGATCAGCGTGGCTGGGCGGTTGAACGGCGGGCTGTGGGGAAGCCGCCGGGGTGTGGATGACCGCCGCCGCGAGCTGCCCGCGGACGTTTGCCGGGGCTCCGCTGCGTTCCGGTGCGGTCGCAGGGTCGCTTCGATCGGGGTTTAGGGGATGCGACGGTTCAGGACCGCCGCAGTGGCCGGAAATGCCCGGATGTGATGGCTGCGGTTTCGGCCAGAGTTTGACTGGTTGCGATGGCGCACTATTGCGGCATTGGCGAGATCGGGCGTGGTGCGATGGCCGCCGTTCCGGCCTGGGCTGCCTGGCTGAGGGGGCCAGGATCGCTGCATTGGTGAGAATTGCCTGGACGCGACGGCTGCTTGCCGCGGTCCTGGCGAGAGCTGCCCGTTCAGAATCGCGGTGCTGACGAGAGGTGCCCGAATGTGCTGGGGTGGGCTGCCTTCCGTCGAGAGTTGCCATGGTGGCGCAACCCCGGATGCCCGGAACACGCGGCAGCAGTGCCCGTCCGGGCGTTGCGACTCGGCACCGTCGCAGGCCGGCGGAACCGAAGCAGCCGGGAAGGCCGGGAGCGAAACAGGCCCAAGGTGCCCCGGAGCCGCCGGGAGGGCGGTGTGCGCAGCGCTCCCGGCGGCTCCAGGGCGGTCGGGCGGCCGGGACGGTGATCCCAGTGCACGGCACCGGCGTGCGCCGACCTGGTGAGCAAGCCTTCCGGCTGGATCAGTTGCGAACTTAGCCCAGGTCCGGGGCCCGCAGGCGGTGCGTTCCCCGATCGTGTCGGCGGAACCACGCTGGTGGGCGGGTATCGATCGGGGGCCGTCGGCCGGTCCGGGAACAACGAGCGCCGGGCCGGGGAGCGGCGCCAGCGGAAGCGTCCGGTGCGCGGGGACGAAGAGCCAGCGGGAAGCAACACGCCTCGGTTGCGCGACAATCGGCCCTGACCGGGAGGATGATCGGGGCATGGCCGGGTTCAGGACCCGTCACCGGCGGGCGGTTGCGGACGAGGCGCTGGTCCGCGCGCTTTTCGAGGAGCACGGGCGGGCGATGCTCGCCTACGCCACCCGGCTGCTCGGCGACCGCGCGGCGGCGGAGGACGTGGTGCAGGAGGCGCTCGTCCGCGCGTGGCGGAGTCCGGACAGCCTGGTCAACGGGCGCGGGTCGGTGCGCGGATGGTTGCTGACCGTCGTGCGGAACCTGGTGATCGACCGGTTCCGGGCGAAGGAGGCGCGGCCGCAGGAGGTGGCCGAGTCGCCGTCGGGCGGGCCGGTCGAGCGGGATCATGCCGATCAGGTCGTGGACTCGATGGTGGTGCTCGCCGCGCTCGACGGGCTTTCTCCGGAGCATCGCGAGGTGCTCGAGCAGATGTATCTGCAGGGACGCAGCGTCGCGGAGGCGGCGGAGCGGCTCGGGATTCCGCCGGGGACGGTCAAGTCCCGCTCGTATTACGGGTTGCGGGCGTTGCGGGAAGAGTTCCGGCGAGCGGAAGGGGTGGCCGGATGAACACAGCCGACGAACACGTCGACCTGGCGGGATACCTGTCCGGTCAGCTCGCGTCGGGCGAGCAGCGCGACGTCGAGGCGCATCTGGACGGCTGCGAGCGGTGCCGCGCGGAGGCCGCGTCTCTGCGCGAGGTGCAGAGTTTCCTCGGCGAGCTGCCGCCGGAGGCGTTGCTGGAGGGGCCGCCGGTCGGGGCGGACCTGGTGATGCAGCGGACCGTGAACCAGGTTCGCGCGGAGTCGCGCGCGCGGGCTGGGCGTGGACGGTCGATGGCGATCGCCGCCGCGGTCGTGGTGGCCGCGGTCGCGCTGGGCGTCGGGGTGATGGTGGGGCGGGGTTCGTCCGGGCCCGCGGTGGCGGTGCCGGCTGCGCCGCCGCCGACGAGCGCGGTTCCTGGCACGAAGGTCGTTTCCGGCGCGGATGCCAGCGGGAAGACCCGGCTCACCGCGAACATCGTTCCGCAGACCGGCTGGGTGCGCGTGGACGGTTCGGTGACCGGGATTCCGGCCGGGGAGAAATGCCTGCTCGTCGTCCTCAGCAAGGACGGCAGGCGCCAGGTCGCGGGCGGCTGGATGGTCTCGGAGCGGGCGGCCCGGGACGGCGCGTACCTCTACGGAACGGCGGTCGTCGACCCGGCGCAGGTGGCGGCGGTGGTCATCGAGAACACCGCCGGGCACCGGTTCGTCGAGGCGGACGTCAGCTGAACCGCCGGTCGAGCCATTCGCGGGCGGGCTGCCACGGCTGATCCGCCGGGTCGATCAGGCGGAAGTGGTCGACGCCGGGAAGCTCGACGTAGTCCACGTCGTCGCCAGCCGCCTTTGCCGCCGCCACGTAGTCGCGGCTGTGCGCAGCCGGGACCCGGACGTCGGCGTCGCCCTGGACGACCAGTTGCGGGCAGCCGATCGGGAGTTGCCGGATGGGCGACGCCGCGGGGTCGTCGCCGGTCAGGAACAGCCCGGCGGCGCCTTCGCCCAGTTCCTCGGCTCGGGCGCGCGGGACGTCGGTGATCGGGGCCAACGCGACGACCCCGGAGAGTCCGCCCGCCAGCAGCGCCAGGTGGCCGCCCGCGGAGTGTCCGATCGCGACCGTCGGCAATGCGGCCGGGCGTTCGACGGCGGCGATCGCGGCTCGCACGTCGTCCAGTGTTCGCGGCCAGCCGCCGGTGTCGCCGTCGATGCGGCGGTACTCGACGTTCGCCACGTACCAGCCCGCGGCGACCAGGTCGGCGGCCATCGGGTCGAGCTGGTGCAGGTCGTGCCGGGCGCGCCACCATCCGCCGTGCAGCAGGATCGCGGTGCCCCGCCCGCCAGGGGTCCCGTGGAGTTCGACGAACTGGCTGGGCTCGCTGCCGTAGCGGAGGGTTTCCATGCCGGCCATTAGATCACCATCGCGCCAGCCGTTCGTGCACTCTTGCGAGCCCTTCGTGTGCCGCGCGATACGCCTCGTACAGGCCGGTCAGGTCTGTCTCAGGGGTGAAGGTGCGCTCGACGGCGACGGTCGTGGCCGCGGCGGTTTCGACGTCCGGGTACCGGCCCGCGCCGACTGCGCCGAGCAATGCGGCTCCGAGCGCGGCGCTGTCGTGCACGCGGAGGCGTTCGACCGGGCGGGACAGCGCGTCGGCGTGGAGTCGGGTCCAGAGGTCGCTGCGAGCGCCGCCGCCGGAGAACGTCACTGACGGAAGGGTTTCGCCGCAAGCTTCCTCGACGGTTTCCAGCACGTGCCGAGCGGAGAACGCGACTCCGGTGAGGACGGCTCGCGACAGGTCCGCGGTGGTGGTGGACGAGGCCAGCCCGAGGAAACTGCCGCGCAGATCCGGATCCCACAGCGGGGCGCGCTCGCCTTGCAAGTGCGGCAGGAACACGACACCGGGACTGCCTTCCGCGGCGGAAGCGAACACGTCCGGCAAGGACAGTCCGGACGCTCGGCTCCACCAGCGCACCGCGTCGCCCGCTGCCTGCGTCGGCCCGGCGTGCACGACGAGGTCGCCGCGGGGCGGGAAGGAGACCAGGCCGCGGACCGGTTCGTGCCGGTGCGAGGCGGCCGCGACGACCAGCGACGTGCCGCAGGTGACCATCGCGCGGCCCGGTTCTGTTGTGCGGGTGCCGAAAACGGCGCCGAACGCGTCCATGGTTCCTGCCACGACCGGAGCGTCGCCCAGCAGAGCAGCGTGGCCGAGGGGTTCTTCGGGAGCGAGCAGTTCGGGCAGACGGTCGCCGAGTCCGTCCACGAGCGCGACCGCTTCGGGCAGATAGCCGGACGCGCCCGCGATGCGCACGCCGGACAGCAGGTCGGTGGCGACTCGTCCGGTGAGCCGTGCGCCGATGAAGTCCTTGGGGCTCAGCATCCATCGCGCCCGGGACCACAGCTGCGGTTGCTCGCGTGCGTACCACGCGGCGCGAGCCCCGGCGAACGACGCATCGAGCACGACCGGCCCGCCCCAGATGCGGTTCTTGTCGTCGTCGGTGAAGCGCGCGTCGAGTTCCGCGGCGATCTCCGCGCAGCGCTGGTCCTGCCAGATCACCGCCGGGGTGAGCGGCCGCAGGTCACGGTCGACGAGGAGGTGGGTGTTGACCTGGCTGACGATCCCGGCCGCGCGCACCGTGCCGGCGGGGAGTCCGGAAAGGACCGTGCGGAGCGCGGTTTCCGTTGCGTGCCACCAGTCTTCCGGGTTCTGTTCGGCCCAGCCGGGACGCGGTCGCGCGATCGGGTAAGGCACCGAGTGCGCCGCGAGTTCCCGGCCGTCCGGCGCGAACGCCGCGACTTTTACCGCGGTCGTGCCGACGTCGATGCCGAGCAGAGCTTCTTCGTCCATGGCACAGGGGTACCAGGAATTCGCTACCGTCGGAGCATGACCTCCGCCGCGGAGAACTACCTGCGCGAGTACCACGATCGCAAACCGGACGCGATGTCCGTGCTGATCGAGTCCGGCCGGGTGACCGGGGACGGCCGGACGAGTTACGAGGTGCTGGCCGATCGGGTCGCGCCCGCGCGCCGGGTGCTCGACCTCGGCTGCGGCGACGGTGCGCTGCTGGCCGTTTTCGCCCGCCGCGGCGCGGAAAAGCTCGCCGGCGTGGATCTGTCTTCGGGGCAGCTCGACCTCGCCCGGCAACGGCCTGAGCTGGCCGGTGCGCACCTGCGTCACGGACGGGCGCAGGAGCTGCCGTTCGAGGACGACAGCTACGACGCGGTCGTGTCGCACATGGCTTTCATGCTCATGGACGACCCCGAGGCGGTCGCCGCCGAGATCGCGCGGGTGCTGGTTCCGCGCGGGGCCTTCGCGATCGTCGTCGGCGGTCCCGAATCGACGGGCGCGACTCCGGTGTTTCTCGAATTGGCCCGGCCGTTGTTCCGAGAGGTGCCGGAGGAGCGGCGCGCCACCTACACCGCCGAGCGGCGCACGACGAAGCGCGAGGGGATTGACGAGGTGCTCGCTCCGGCCGGGTTCGCGCCGGTTTCCTGGGAGCCGTACGAGATCGACCTGACCGCCGCGCCGGACGAGGTGTGGACGTCGTGCTGTGAATCGTATTACTCGACCGACACCCTCGACGACGCTCAGCTGGCCCGGTTGCGCTCGGCCTTTCTCGCCGAAACCGAGCATCTGCGCACCGCAGACGGCAGGCTTCCGGCGGGGTTGTGCGTCAACCTGGCCAAAACCGAACTGCTGAGGTGACCGTTCGCGCTACCGTCTCGGGCATGATGACGCCCGCCGAAGAGTTCCTCCGCGATTATCACGACCGGAACCCGGCAGCCGCGTCCGAACTGGCCGAACGGGGCCGGGTCGACGGACGCTCGGTGTACGAGGCGTTCGCCGACCACGTCGGTCAGCCGGGCAGCGTGCTCGACCTCGGCTGCGGGGACGGCGCGCTGCTGGCGGTGCTCGCCGGTCGCGGTGCCGGAAAGCTCGCCGGCATCGACCTTTCCGCCAAGCAATTGGAGGTCGCGCGCGGCCGGGCCGGGCTCGCCGACGCGGACCTGCGGCCAGGCCGCGCGCAGCAACTGCCGTTCGAGGACGACAGCTACGACACGGTCGTGTCGCACATGGCGTTGATGCTCATGTCCGACGTCGAGAAGGTGATCGCCGAGACCGCTCGAGTGCTGCGGCCCGGCGGTGCCTTCGTGATCGGCGTGGGCGGCGGCGGGACCGACGCTCTCGAGGTGTTCCTGAAGGTCGCCCGGCCGCTCTTCGCGGTGGTGGCCGAGGACCGGCAGGTGCCGACCTCCGGCGACCCGCGCAGCCGCACCCGCGAAGGCCTCGACGCGCTGCTCGGCCCGGCCGGATTCGCGCCGGTCGGATGGCACCAGCTGCTGGTGGACCTCTCCGGCACGCCGGATTCGGTCTGGCAGGTCTGCCACGACACCTATTACCAGGTCGAAGCCCTGGACGAGACGCAGCTGATGGGGCTGCGGACCGCGTTCAAGGTGGCGTCCCGGTCGCTGGTGGCCCCGGACGGCACGCTGCCGGCCGGAGCGCTCGTCAACGTGGCGACGACACGGCTGACCTGACCGGTGCGCCGAACCACTGCGCAAGTGCGGTCCGCAGCGTTTCGACAGCTGGCTCGGCGTCGGCGGAGGACCAGGCGACGTAACCGTCCGGCCGGATGAGCAGCGCGGTGGGCGCATCGCCAGTTGCCGTGGCGGACACGGTGATCACGCGGTCGTGCCACGGCTCGGCCACGTCGGCGAGCACAGCGCCGGGCGTCAGATCCAGCAGCACCGGACGCGCGGCACGGTACGCGGCGGTCAGCGGGCCCGGGTCGGCCAGCGGCAGGTCGGGAGCCCAGCGGCCGCTGTTCGGGTCGGTGCCGTAGTGGATGTCCGCGCCGGACATCAGGTCGGCGATGTGCTGCCGGGCATCCGGAGAGGCGAGCAGTTCGCCGAAGAATTCGCGCAGCGCGGTGACTTCCGGCCCGGGCGCGACGAGCGCGCTCTGCGCCTGGGTGTGCATCACGACGCGCTGGCTCACCGGGCGGCGTTCGGCCTCGTAGCTGTCGAGCAGCCCCGGCGGAGCCCAGCCGCGGACTTCCGCGGCGAGCTTCCACGCGAGGTTCGCCGCGTCCTGCAGACCGAGGTTGAGCCCCGGGCCGCCGATCGCGGAATGCACGTGGGCCGCGTCGCCGACCAGCAGCACCCGGCCTCGCCGGTAGGTCTCGGCGATCCGGGTGTTGCCGCCCGCCAGCCTGCGCAGCAGGAACGGACCGGGTCCGGACGGCGGTTCGAGCGGCAGATCGACCCCGAGCACCCGGTGCACGCTCGCGCGCAGTTCCTCCATGGTCAGCGGATCGTCTTCGGCGAAATCGGCGGCACCGCCGCGTTCATTGGTCGACAGCGCCGGGTTCGCCGGGTCGAACGGCGCGAACACGAACAACCCGGTTTCCGTCCGGTGGTGCTGAAACGGCGGGATGACGCCGGTCTCCAGCTTCAGCCCGCCGGTCGCGGGGTCGACGAAAGAGTGCGGAATCCGGACGTTCGCGCTGCGGGCCACTGTTTCGTCCCAGCTGACGCCGGGAAAGTCGATGCCCGCGAGCTTGCGCACCGTGCTGCGTCCGCCGTCCGCGCCGACCAGGTACCCGGCGGCGATTTCGTAGGGCCCGTCCGGCCCTCGCACCTGCACGGTCACCGAATTCTCGTCCTGGGTGAAGCCGGTGATTTCGTGGCCGCGGCGGATCTCCGCTCCGAGTGTCCCGGCGTGCTCGCCGAGGATCTGCTCCATTTCGTGCTGCGGCCGGGGCAGCAGATACATCGGATTACTGGGCAGATCGGCGAATTCGACCGGGAACGCACCGAAGACGAACCGCGGTGCCGGCGTGGGTTCGGGGACTCCGGCGAGTTTCTCGAACAACCCGCGACGGTGCAGCAGCGGCACCACCTGGCCGACGAGACCGTTGGCACGGCGCACCCCGTCGGGTTCGGCGAGCCGTTCCAGTACGACGGGGCGGACCCCGGCGAGGCAGAGTTCGGCGGCGAGCATCAGGCCGTTCGGCCCGGCGCCCGCGATGACGATGTCGGACATGGAGATCTCCTTGCGGGATCAGGGAAGCACCTCGGCGAGCGTGTCGAACGCCCGGTGCACGATGGAGGTCAGGTCCGCGGACGGGGCGGTGCGCAGCCATTCCTGGATGACTGCCCGCAGCACGCCGCCGGCGGTGGTGGCGATGAGCTGGACGCGGAGATCGTGGACGTCCGCGCCGAGGCGTTCCGCGATCGCCTCGGCCAGTGCTTCTTCGGCCGCCGCATTGGCTTTGAGGAATTCGCCCGCCAGCGCGGGTTCGGCGATCATGACCTGGACCCCAGCTGTCCATTGTGGATCGTTCCCGCCGCCGGGGGAGGTGCCGCGGTCGGCGTCGAGCTGCGCTAGTGACGCTTCCCGCAGCGCGGTCCAGAGCGGCTCCGACGCCGGGCGCGCGCGGAGATGATCAGCGATCCCGCGAGCCCGGTCCTGGTGCCGCGCGACGATCGCTTCGGCTTTGCTGGAGAAGTAGTTGTTGACCGTGCGCGGCGAAACTCCCGCTTCGCGGGCGATGTCCTCGATCGTCACGTTCGAGAGACCGCGCTCGACAGTGAGCCGGACTGCCGCCCAGGAGATGTCGACCCGGGTCTCTTGGCGGCGGCGGTCTCGCAGGTTCGGTCGCTCGGTCATGAGACCACGGTAGCGCACTTCTTGCGTGACGCGCAATGTTTGCGTGTTACGCAAGTTCGGTGGCAAGAAGAAGCCCGGGACACGAATGCCCCGGGCTTCGCTGGCGGCGCGTCAGTCCTTGTTGCTCTTGAACGCGTCCTTCACCTTCTCGGCAGCCTGCTTGAGGTTGCCCTTGCCCTGCTCCGCCTTGCCTTCGGCCTGCCACTGCTCGTTGTCCGTGGCGTTGCCTACGGCTTCCTTGGCGCGACCCTTAAGTTCTTCGGCCTTGTTCTCGGCTTTGTCGTTCACGATGGGTCCTCCCTTCTCGTGCCCCTCGCGCTTCGGCTACCCGCTCCGCGGCGCGGCAAACTCGCGAAAGCTGCCGGTCTGCTCGACCGGTCAGGGCAGCACCCGGCACAGCGCCTCCAGCGCGCTCGACCACGCGCTGGCCGACGGGGTGCTGTAGCCGATCACCAGCGCGTCGCGGTCCGCGGGCGCGTCGGGGTGGCGGAACGCGCCGAGCCCGTGCATGGCCAGCCCCTGCCACGCGGACCCTTGCACCACCGCGTCTTCCTCGCCGGACGGGACGTTCAGCAGCACCTGCAAACCGGCGGACAGCCCGGTCACCCGGGTGTTCGGCGCGTGCTCGGCCAGTGCCGCGACGAGTTGGTCGCGCCGGCGGCGGTAGTGCGCCCGCATCGCGCGGATGTGCCGGTCGTAGCTGCCCGAAGTGATGAACTCGGCCATCGTGAGCTGGTCGAGCACACCGGAGAACGGGTCGCGTTCGCCCTTGGCCTCGGCGGCGGCCCTGGCGATCCGCGGCGGCAGCGCCATCCAGCCCAGCCGCAGGCCCGGGGCGAGAGCTTTGCTTGTGGTGCCAAGGTAAATCACGTGTTCTGGATCGAGCCCCTGCATCGCGCCGACCGGGCTGCGGTCGTAGCGGAACTCGCCGTCGTAGTCGTCTTCCAGCACCAGGCCGCCGGTCCGGCGTGCCCAGTCCACCACGGCGGCGCGGCGGTCCGGATGCAGCGCGACGCCGGTGGGGAACTGGTGCGACGGCGTCAGTAGTACCGCGCCGACGTCGGGGAGGTCGTTGAGGCGTTCGACCTTCGCGCCTTCGGCGTCCACCGGCAACTGCGGAGTCTCGAGGCCGACCTTCGCGAGATGCGCGCGATGTACTTGCAGGCCGTACGACTCTACGGCGACTGCCCGAGTTTCACGTTGCTTCAGTACTTCGGCGAGCACGATGAGACTGTGCGACGTACCGGTGCAGATCATGATTTGGTCTGGGTGCGCACGTACGCCGCGCGTACGGGCGAGGTAGGCGGCTACGGCTTCTCGTAGCTCTGGGCGGCCGTACGGACCGCCGTAGCCGAACGCGTCGTCGGACGCGTCGGTCAGGGCGCGGCGCGCGGCCTTAAGCCAGTCCGCGCGGGGGAACGCCGACAGATCGGGCTGGCCGGGGCGTAGATCGTGCACGATGCGGTGTCGCGACGCGGGCTTCGGCGCAGGCGGTGCGGGCGCGATCTCGGCGCGCGGGGCAACCCGGGTTGCGGCACCTTGCCGCGCGGTGAGCCAGCCTTCGGCGACGAGTTCCGCATACGCTTGCGCCACAGTGTTCCGGGCGATGCCGAGATCCGCGCCGAGTGTGCGGCTGGACGGCAGTTTCGCGCCTTGGACGAGCCGTCCGGTGCGGATGGCGTCGCGCAGGGCCTCCATCAGGCCGTCGCGCAGGCGAGGCCCGCGCAGGTCGAGGTGGAGGTCTTCACTCAGCGAACTGGCCCACTCCGCGCGCACGGAAATGGACCATAACAGAGTGCCAATCGCTCGTAGGGTCGAAGCTATGACGACGACAGAACGACTTCCGGTGCAGCCGCCCCGCCTCAAGATGGCGGAACTGACGCCGGAGGCCTACAAGACGATGATCCGTCTCGACGCCGCGACTCGCCACGGCCTCGACCCGACGCTGCGGCAGCTGGTGCTGATCCGGGCGTCGCAGATCAACCACTGCGCCTTCTGCATCGACATGCACTCGAAGGACGCGTTGGCCGCGGGCGAAACGAGCGAGCGCGTCATCCAGCTTTCCGCATGGCAGGAGTCGAAACACTTTTACACAGCGAAGGAGGTTGCCGCGCTGGAGCTGACCGAAGCGGTCACTGTGCTTACCGACGGCTTCGTGCCCGACGACGTCTTCGCTCGCGCCGCCGAGCATTTCGAGGAGGCGGAGCTGGCCCAGCTGATCGCGACGATCACGGTGATCAACGCGTGGAACCGGTTCGCGGTCACGACGCGGATGGTGCCCGGCGAATACGTTCCGGGGAAGCACTGACTGGTGGTCTGGACCACTATGTGAGCAGGATCGCGGGTCGCCATTCCGGCGGTTTGACCGGGGAATGGGAAAAGGGCATCCGGGGTTCCGGATGCTCTTTTCCGCAGCTCGTGACTTAACCGATCCAGTGTGATTACTGAGGGTGCGCAGCGCGTCTGGTGCATCGAGGTTCGGCTATGTAAGCAGCTGCTTAAAACCGAGGTGGTCGGCGGTTTGGTGTCTTCTTGACGGCTTGTGACGGCGACTACTGACGGTGAGTTTGACCCGCGAGGGTGAGGTTGATTCCGGATGCCGTAGTTAGCGTGGTCGGCGCGATCCAGGGACTGTTTCCCGGATCGCGTCCGCTCTCGCTGAAATGGAGTTCCGTGATGACCCGGGGTGACGCACCGGTGGTGTGGCTGATTGCCGGCACCCGGCCGGAGGCGATCAAAATGGCGCCGGTCGTGCAGGAGATGCGCCGGTCCGGACGGCTGGAGCCGGTGCTCGTCGCGACCGGGCAGCATCCGGAACTGGTCGACCAGGTGCTCGGCGCGTTCTCGCTGACCCCGGACTTGCGGCTGACCCTGAACCGGGTCGGCGGCGGTCAGCCGGAGCTGTTCTCGCAGCTGGTCACCGGTCTCGACGCGCTCGCCGCGCAGCGTCCGCCCGCGGCGGTGCTGGTGCAGGGCGACACGACGTCCACTGTGGCCGGTGCGCTCATCGCGTTCTGGCGCAAGATTCCCGTGGTGCACCTGGAAGCCGGGCTGCGCTCGTTCGATCTGCGGTCGCCGTTCCCGGAGGAACTGAACCGGCGGCTCGTCAGCCAGACCGCGAGCCTGCATTTGGCCCCGACCCCGGCGGCCGCGCAGAACCTGCGTGCCGAGAGCGTCGACGACAGCGTTCTCCTGGTCACCGGAAACACTGTGGTGGACGCGATTTCCCGGGTGACGGACCGGGGAGTGTCCTTTGCCGACAGTGCGGTCGCCGACGTGGTCGAATCGGCGACGCGGGGCGAGTGCCGGTTGGTTCTGGTGACCGCACATCGCCGGGAGTCGTGGGGCGAGCCGCTGACGCGCATTCTGTCCGCTGTGGACGCTCTGCTGGCGCGGCATCCCGACGTTCGTGTGCTGCTGCCGATGCATCCGAACCCGGCTGTGCAGGAGGCGGTGCTCAATGCGCTGGCCGGCCGCCCGCGCGTGGTGCTTACCCCGGCGTTGCCGTATGAGCAGACTGCGGCGGCGATCGCGGCAAGTTCGCTCGTGTTGTCCGATTCCGGTGGTATTCAAGAGGAAGCGCCGACGTTCAAGGTTCCGGTGCTGGTACTGCGGGACACGACGGAACGGATGGAAGCCGTCAACGCCGGTTGTGCGATGCTCGTCGGAACGGACGCCGACCTCATTGCGGACACTGCGTCGAGGCTGTTGACCGACCCGGCGCAGCGGGCGGCGATGAGCACGCGCGCCAACCCCTTCGGCGACGGCCGGGCCGCAGAACGCACCGAACAAGCGGTGGCCTGGCTGCTCGGGCTGACCGCTGAGGCGCCGGAGCCGTTCGTGCCGGAGCAGGTCGAGGTCGTGCAGTGACTCAGCGGTTCCCGGCGTGGTTGCGGCTCGGGATCATTGTCGTCGCGGTGGTCAGCCTGGTGGGCGGGATCGTCGTGGTGGTCTCGGACGAGGGCTCCGGTTCGGAAGCGGCTTCTCCGATCGAACCGGTTCTGCGGCAACCGAAAATCGGTCTGGCCGGTCCCGGCGGGCGCGACGACCGGCGGACGCTGGTGCTCTTCGACGACGGGCGGCGGTTGCGGCCGAGCCCGCCTGCGACGCAGGTCGCCGAGGAAGCGCAGGCCAACGCGATTCAGACGGCGAATCTGGTTTCCCGTTCTACTGCTTGGCGCATGCTGCCCGCCGCTGACTACCGCAGCGGCGAGCTGAACGAGTACCAGGCGGTCGTTTACGTCGGCACGGTCTACGACGCGCAGCTCCCGTCCGCATTGCTGGCCGATATAAGCCGGACCCGGCTGCCGGTGGTGTGGATGGGCAGCAACATCTGGCAGCTGTTCGAGCACGCGCCCGCGCTAGCCGGGAAGTGGGGTTGGACGTGGGCTCCGTTCCGGGAGGACAAGGTCACGACGGTGTCCTATCGGGACACTGACTTACGGCGTGATCCCCATGCCGGGGTCGATGTCGTGGGAGTGCGGGTGACGTCGCCGAAGGCGAAGGTGCTGGCGGAGGCGAAGTCCGCTGACGGAGCGGCGTCGCCGTGGGCGGTCCACAGTGGATCATTCACCTATCTCGCCGAAATGCCGTATTCCTACGTCGGCGCGGGCGATCGTTACCTGGCGGCTGCGGACATTCTCCTCGGCGTGCTCGCACCGGACGCTCCGGAACGTCGACGTGCGCTGGTACGGATCGAGGACATCGGTCCGCGCACACCGCCCGCTGAGGTCCGGGCGATCACCGACTACCTCAGCGGACGCGGCGTGCCGTTCTCGTTGGCGGTATATCCGTATTACGCGGATCCGCGTGGTGCGGCGAATGGCGGCAAGCCGACGTTCGCGCGACTGGTGGACAGTCCGGAGCTCGTCGCGGCACTGCGTGAAGCGGTCGCACGGGGCGGAACGTTGGTGATGCACGGCTACAGCCATCAGTACGGCGAGACGGACAACCCGTACTCGGGTACCAGCGGAGCCGACTACGAGTTCTACCGCGCGACCGTGGACCACCAGGACAATGTGCGGCTCAGCGGACCGGTTCCGCAAGACTCGCCGGAGTGGTTCCGCGGCCGCGTCGCGACCGGGCTCGCCGAGTTCGACCGGGTCGGGTTGCCGCGCCCGGACGCGTTCGAGTTCCCGCATTACGGCGGGTCCGCTGTGGACTATCAGGAGGCCGGCCGGGTCTTCCCGATGCGGTACGACCGGGGCAGTTACTACGCCGGCCAGTGCGACGGCGGCCGATGCGGACGGACCGACGTGTCCTATCGCGAGGTATACGGCCAGTTCTTCCCGTATCCGGTCCGCGACGTCTACGGGACTGTCGTGGTGCCGGAGAACGTCGGGAACGTCGCTCCGGCCAAGTTCAACCAGCACGCTGCCCGCACCGCCGACGACATCCTGGCCGACGCGAAAACCCATCGCGTGGTGACCGACAGCGTCGTCAGTTTCTACTATCACCCCTTTCTCGGCATCGGCGACCTTCGGAAGGTGGTCGAAGGAACCGAGGGGCTCGGCTATCGCTTCGTGTCCCCGGCCGCTGTCGCTGCTTGAGTTTCTTCTGGAAGGAAAAGAAATGTCTGTCACCCGGGTCGCTCCTGCGGTCGTGGCCGCCGCCGCGATCGGTGTCGCGCCGTTCCACGGAGTGTTGTGGGTTGTCTTGCCGGTGGCCGGATTCGTCGCGATGGCGTTCACCGTCCGTTCGGTCCGGCTGCGTGCCAGCGGATCCCGGGGCCGGCACTCGGCATGACGCAGCCGTGGTGGTTCGTGCTGCTGCTGTGCTGGTGGCCGGTCCACAACCTGGTGCTGGCGGCCTTCGCCTGGCGCGCGCCGCGGCCCGCGACTGACCGCTCGTCGCGTCCGTTGCTCTTCTGGATTGTCATTCCGGCGTTGAACGAAGAACGCGTTATCGCCAACACTGTGCGAAACGCGTTATGCCTGGGAACTCCCGAAACCCCGGTGCGAGTGCTGGTCATCGACGACGGATCCGATGACGCGACACCGGAGATCGTCGCGGGCATTGCTGACGAACGGCTGCATGTGCTCCGCCGCGACTTGCCGCATGCTCGGCAGGGAAAGGGCGAAGCGCTCAACGCGGGCTACCGCTACATCGATGCCATTGCCGAGCGGGAGGGCACTGTTTCGCAGACCGTCGTGGGCATTATCGACGGTGACGGGCGCGGCAGCACGGGGTTGCTCGCCGAGGTGTCGGCGATGCTGCGCAGCCGCGGCGTCGGTGCGGTGCAGTGCCGGGTGCGGATCCACAATAGACGCCGGTTGCTGGCGTTGTTGCAGGACTTGGAGTTCGGCGCGATCGCGGATGCTTCGCAGTCGTTGCGGGACGTGCTCGGCAGCGTCGGGATGGGCGGCAACGGACAGTTCACGCGGCTGTCGGTGCTGCGGAAGTTCGGGCCGTCACCGTGGAGCGACTGCCTGGTCGAGGATCTCGAATTAGGCCTGCGGCTGCACCTGGCCGGGGTGCGGATCCGATACACGCAACGGGCCTGGGTGACTCAGCAGGGGCTGGAAGACACGCGTCGCCTGCTGCGGCAGCGGACCCGGTGGGCGCAGGGGAATCTCCAGTGCTCACGGCATTTGCGCAGTCTCGCGACCTCTCGGTTCATTGCCGGGACCGGGCTTTTCGACTTCCTGGTCTACCTCGTCGTGCCGTGGCTGACTGTTCCGCTGTCGTTGCTCGCCGCGGCGCTGCTGGTGATCGTGCCGGTGGCGTTGCTGACCGGGAACACGTTCGGTGGTTTGGTCGCGGAGACCGGAAACCTGTCGCAGGCGGTGGCGTGGTGGCTGGCCGCGTTGCTGCTGCCCGGGATCGTGTGGGCGATCGTCTACTTTGTCCGGTTGCGCGAGGAGTCGCTGAGCCGGGCGTTGCTGGCCGGATTGTGCTATCCGGCGTTCCTGTTGCTCGGCGTGCTCGCGACGTGGCGCGCGGTGTTCCGGATCGTCTTGAAGCGGAACGTGTGGGCGAAGACGGAAAGGCTGGCAGAGCTGCCAGCCTGACCGTCCTCAGAGAGTGCGCAGCAACCGGACTGGGTTCTCGATGCAGTCGGCGACGAACCGGAGGAATCCGCCTGCCGTGCCGCCATCGCAGACGCGGTGGTCGAACGCCAGCGTCAGTTCGGTGATCTTGCGGGCGGTGACCTGGCCGTCCACGATCCACGGCCGGTCGATGATCCGCCCGACGCCGAGGATCGCGACCTCCGGGTAGTTGATGATGGCGGCCGAACCGTCCACTCCGAACACGCCGTAGTTGTTCACGGTGAACGTGCCGCCGGTGAGTTCGGCCGGGGCGAGGCGTCCGGCACGGGCCTGTTCGGTGCGGTCGGCGAGTGCGGCGGAGAGGTCCTCCAGGGTGTGCTGGTGCGAGTTCTGGACGACCGGGACGACCAGACCGCGGTCGGTCTGCGCGGCGAAGCCGAGGTGTACGGCGGACGGGATGACGATCTCGTCGCCTTCCAGATGCGCGTTCAGTTCCGGGAACCGGCGCAGGCCCGCGACGGCGAATCGGCCGATGAGCGCGAGCAGGCTGATCTTCGGGGCGTGCGGATCGCTGTTGAGCGCGGTGCGCAGCTGCAGCAGTTCGGTCGCGTCGACGTCCACCCAGACGGTCGCCTCGGGGATCTCGCGCCGGGAGCGGGCGAGTTTGTCGGCGACGGTTTTGCGCAGGCCGCGCAAGGGGATTCGTTGCTCGTCCGAGGTGGGGACTGCTGGGGTTTCGGCGGCGGCGATCGCGCGCTCGACGTCGGCGCGGCTCACGATGCCGTCGGCGCCTGTGCCGGTGAGCGCGTGAAGGTCCACTCCGGACTCGCGGGCGAGACGCCGGACCAGCGGTGACACGACGCGGACGCGGTCCGCAGCGGACTTCGGCGCTGGAGCCGGGGCGGTCGTCGCTGGTGCCTTGCTGCCCCGCGGCCGCCGCGCGCGCCGGGTGCGGGTTTGGCTGGTGCCGTAACCGATCAGGACGTTCCCGCTGCCCTCCGGCGTCACGACGCCGGGTTCGGTGAAGTCCGCGGCACTGTCCACTGTGATCAACGGGCTGCCGACGGTCAGCACTTCGCCCGCTGCTCCGTGCAGCGTCGCGACTCGGCCCGCGAACGGCACCGGAACCTCGACGCTCGCCTTCGCGGTCTCGACCTCCACGACGGTCTGGTCCACTGTGACGGTGTCGCCGACCGCGACGTGCCACGCGACGATCTCCGCCTCGGTCAGTCCTTCGCCGAGGTCAGGCAGTTTGAAGACGGCCATCACTTCTCCCCGTCGAGCGGTGCCGCGTCGTCCCACTGGAGGCGTTCGATCGCGTCCAGGATCCGGTCGACGCCCGGCAGGTGGTGCTGTTCCAGATTCGGTGCGGGATAAGGAATGTCGAATCCGGCGACGCGCAGGACCGGCGCTTCCAGGTAATGGAAACAGCGCTCGGACAACTGTGCGGCGACTTCGGCGCCGTAACCGCAGAATCGGCTCGCCTCGTGCACCACGACCGCACGACCGGTGCGCCGCACGGACGCGGCGACCGTTTCCAGGTCGAATGGCGCGAGGCTGCGCAGATCGATCACTTCGGCGCTGTAGCCCTCTTCGGCGGCTGCCTCGGCAGCTTCGAGAGTGGTGCCGAGAGCGCCGCCGTAGGAAATGAGGGTGACGTCGCTGCCTTCGCGGCGAATCATCGCTTTGTCGAGACCGGGCGAACGGCGTTGCGGGTCAACGGTTCCCTTTTCCCAGTACCGGCGCTTGGGCTCCAGGAAAATGACCGGGTCCGGGCTGTCGATCGCTTCGCGCAGCAGGGTGTAGGCGTCGTCCGGCGTGGCCGGGGTGACGACCCGCAGGCCGGCCGTGTGCGTGTAGTAGACCTCGGACGAGTCGCAGTGGTGCTCGACGCCGCCGATGCCGCCGCCGTAGGGCACGCGGATCACCACGGGCAGTTCGACCTGGCCCTTGGTGCGGTTGCGGAGTTTGGCGAGGTGGCTGGTGATCTGCTCGAACGCGGGGTAGGCGAACGCGTCGAACTGCATCTCGATCACCGGGCGCAGGCCGTTCATCGCCATCCCGATCGCGGTGCCGACGATGCCCGATTCGGCGAGCGGCGAATCGAAGACGCGAGCGTCGCCGAAGCGCGCGGCGAGTCCGTCGGTGACGCGGAAGACGCCGCCGAGCGTGCCGACGTCCTCGCCGAAAATGAGCACGCGCTCGTCCTCAGCGAGTGCGTCGGCGAGCGCGCGGTTGAGCGCCCCGGCGAGCGACAGCGTGGTGTCCAGAGTGGCGGTCATGCCTGGTCCTCGGTGTACTCGTGCGCCAGTTCGGCGGCCTGCTGCCGCAACGCGGCGGTCGGTTCGGCGTAGACGTGCCGGAAAAGATCCGCCGGGTCGAGCTCGGTGTCGACGTTCATCCGCTCGCGCAGCGCCGCTGCTTCCTCTTCGGCGCGCGCGTCGATTTCCTGCTGCGTCTGGTCGTCGAGGAGGCCACGGTCGGTGAGATACTGCTTGAGGCGGCTGATCGGGTCGCGCGTGAGCCACTGCTCCACTTCGGTCTCCTCGCGGTAGCGCGTCGCGTCGTCGGCGTTGGTGTGCGACTCCATGCGGTAGGTGACAGCTTCGATGAGCGTCGGTCCTTCGCCAGCCGCGGCGCGTGCGACCGCTTGCTCGACGACAGCGTGTACGGCGGCAGCGTCGTTGCCGTCAACGAGTACGGAGGGCATGCCGTAGCCGACGCCCTTGTACGCGAGCGAAGGCGCAGCGGTCTGCTTCTCGAGCGGGACGCTGATGGCGTAGCCGTTGTTCTGTACCAGGAAGACCACCGGTGCCTTCCAGACAGCGGCGAAATTCAGCGCCTCGTGCGTGTCGCCTTCACTGGTGGCACCGTCGCCGACGAGAACGAGCGAAACCGTGTCCTCGCCCTTCACGCGCGCAGCGTGCGCGAAGCCGACCGCGTGCAGTGTGTTGGTGGCAAGCGGCGTGCACTGCGGGGCGACGTTGGCGCGATACGGGTCGTAGCCGCAGTGCCAGTCGCCGCGAAGCAGCGTGAGCACCTCGACCGGGTCGACACCGCGCGCGACGACGGCCATCGAGTCGCGGTAGGTGGGGAAAAGCCAGTCCTGCGGGCGAAGCGCGAGGATCGAGCCGATCTCGGCGGCCTCCTGCCCACGCGCCGACGGGTACACCGCGAGCCGGCCCTGTTTGGTGAGCGCGGTGGCCTGGGTGTCGAAGCGGCGGCCGGAAACCATGCCGCGGTAGAGGCGGAGAAGGACGTCGCCGGCGGGCATCGCGAGCGCCGGGTCGGGCGCGGGCGTGCCGTCGGCGGTCACGAGGCCGAGCGGCTCGTCGCTGGGCAGGAAACAGGACGCGGCAGTGCGTTCCGTAGTGGTCACCGACAGCTCCCATCGACGAAGACGAGTAGGCCCTGATACTCGCTCTCAGGCGATCAGGGATCCAGACTTGACGGGGAACTGTGGAATGATGGCCCGGTTGTGGAGTCTTGGTTGGACGATTGGCTTACGAGGTGGCACGGATGTCCCAGCCGGGTGGACAAATGGCAGCAGCGCTGGACGAGGTCGACCTGAAACTGATCGCCGAGCTGAAGAAAGACGGCCGCGCCTCGATGCGCGCCCTCGCCGAACGCGCGCACATTTCGCGGGCCGGCTGCTACACGCGGGTGGAGCGGTTGCACCGCGAGGGAGTGATCACCGGGTACGCGGCGGTCACCGATCCGCGCCGGATGGGACAGGGCCTGGCGGCGTACGTGTACCTGAAGGTCACGCAGAACTCGTGGCGCACGGTGAGCGCGGAACTCAAGCACATCCCGGAAATCGAACACGGCGGCCTGGTGTCCGGGGACAACGACCTGATCCTGTTCGTGCGGACCCGCGACGCGGACAGCCTGCGCGACTTGGTGTTCGAACGGTTGCAGAACATGCCGGACGTGCTCTCCACGCACACCGTGCTGGTCTTCGACGAGCTGTGAGCCTTCGTCAGGCCGGTTTGACCAGGTAGACCGCGAGCCGGTAGATCCCGGTCGCTTCGAACGGCATCGGCGCGCGGCGGTAGCCGGCCCGTTCGTAGAGGGCGATGTTGCGTTCGCTGGCCGCGCCGGTGAAGAGGACGAACTGCTTCGTTTCCGGCGGAGCGTGCCGTTCAGCGTGCTCTAGCAGGAGCCGCCCGAGGCCGCGCCCCGCCAGGTCCGGCGCGACCATCAAGCGGCCGATTTCCCAGCCGCCGTCCTCGACCGAGCGGGCGCGGACCGCGCCGACGAGCCGGTGTCCCTGCCGGACGACCCAGCTGCGCCAGGTCGTGATCGCCTCGCGGACCTCGGCGAGGTCCTCCCGCAGCGCGGGATGCGCCAGGGTGTTGTTGAGCAGGGCTTCCTGCACCCAGCAACACCGCTGGAGCACCATCAGCTCGGCGGCGTCGTCGGGGGTCGCGGGGAGCAGGGTCGCGCCGGGGAGGGTTTCGAGGTCCACCTGTCCTGTTCTAGCACCGGTTCAACGGAGTTGGGGCTCAGGAACCAAGAACGAACTCCGCGCCGAACGGGTCCTTGATGGTCACCATGCGGCCGTACGGGCTGTCCTGTGCTTCGACGATCTCGCCGCCGTGCTCGACCGCCCGCGCGCCTGCAGCGTCGGCGTCGGTGGCGAGGAACAGGGTGCCCCACGCCGGTGCCGCGGCGGACGGGTCGCCGATGATCCCGCCGATTTCGTGGCCGTCCGGGCGGCGCAGGAAGGTGAAGTCGACGCCGGTCAGGTCTTCGTTGCCGTCGAGGGTGAAGGCGAAGACCTCGCAGTAGAAGTCGCGTGCTGGCTTGGGCGCTGGGGTGACGAGGTCGTTGCGCATCAGGGTGCTGGGTTCGTTGACGAGCCGGGCGCCGGGGAGCTCGCGGCCTTGCCAGAGCCCGAACCGCGCGCCGGTCGGGTCTTCCGCGACGGCTACGCGGGCGTGCTCTCCGTCGTCGCGGGGTTGGTCGACGAGCTTGCCGCCTGCGGCGGTGACGGCTTTCGCGGTGCCGTCGCAGTCGTCGGTGGCGAAGTAGACGGTCCAGACCGGCCGGGGGCCGGCTGCTTGGCGCAGGCCCGCGACGGGGAGGTCGCGCAGCAGGCAGTGGCCGCCGTCGAAGGTCCAGCCGAGGACGGCGCCGTAGAAGCGTTGCGCGCGGCGAAGGTCCGGCGCGGCGAGGTCGATCCAGGTCGGAGTGCCGAGCGGCTGGTTGCGGTCGACGGTGCTCATCGAGGTCCCTTCGTCGGTGATGGCGGCGACGGTATGGCGGATTGCGGACAGCTGCGGTCCTCGGCCGCTCACCATGTGGGAGGCGGTGGCCGGACCCGGGATGGCGCACGCATTCTGGAGGAGCACCCTGGATTTGGAATGGCAGGCGAGAATGAGCACGTCCCCGCTCGAAAACCCCGCTTGGGCCGCGTTGAGCGGCCCGCACGCGTCGTTCGCGGAGCAGAAGGGGCAGGTGTTGCGGTATCCGGTGGATGTCTCTCCGTTCCTCGCCGTGCCGGACCAGCCGGACGAACACGTGTGGCACGACATCGCCGACCTCGTCGGACCGGGCGCGTCGACGCTCGTGGTCGGCCGGATCGGGACGCCGCCGCCCGCGGGCTGGACGGTGGAAGCCGAGCTGACCGGTGTGCAGATGGACGGTTCGGCCGCTCCCGCTGCCGCCGACCCGGAGGCGGTGCGGCTGACCGAGGCGGACGTGCCGGAGATGCTGGATCTGGTGTCGCGGACGAAGCCGGGCCCGTTCCTGCCCCGGACCATCGCCCTGGGTGCCTACCTGGGCATCCGCCGCGACGGTGCGCTGGTGGCGATGGCGGGCGAGCGGATGCGCCTGCCGGGGTGGACGGAGATCAGCGCGGTGTGCACCGACCCGGCGTTCCAAGGGCAAGGTTTGGCGGCCCGGCTGGTCCTGGCGGTGGCCGCGGGAATCCGGGAACGCGGGGAGCGGCCGTTTCTCCACGCGGCCGGGACGAACACCGGCGCGATCCGGTTGTACGAGAAGCTGGGCTTCCGGCTCGCCCGCGAGATGCAGTTCGGCGCCTATCGGGCCCCCTCGCTGTAGCCGGCGGTTCCGGCGAGGATTTCGGCCAGGCCCGTCGGGCGGAGCAGCGGGTCGATGTGGCCGACCGGCAGCGAGTGGACGTCGAAGGGGTTGTCGGGGGTTAGGGCGTCGGCTTCTTCGATGAAGTGGTCTTGCAGCGCGAGGGGCATGCTGGCGTCCTCGGTCAGCCGGACGTAGCTGTGCGCGACCTTGCCCCAGGCTGCCCGGTCGACGAGGTCGGTGCCGGCGTCTCGCGATTCGTCGGGGTCGAGGGTCGAGAGGAAAGCGATGATCTCTGCGTCGGCGCCGTCGGTGGTCCACGCGTGGTTGAGCGCGGTCAGGTGCGCGGGATCGGTGGTGCGCCAGTTCATCCGGACGGCACCCAGGCGTTTCGGGTCGCTGACGGGGATCAGGCCGACGTCGGGTGGTCTGAAGGCTGGCGTGGCGAGGTAGTCGGCCGCGGTGCCGGTGACACAGCACCAGGCAGAGACGTAGACGGTTCGGGCCAGCAGATCTGGCACCGCGTTGGCGACACTCGTGACGGTGAAGCCGCCTCGGCTGTGGCCGACCAGGACGACCGGACCGTGTTCGCGTACGCGCCGGATGAGGTCGATGACGTGCGCGACGTTGTCGGCGTGCGTGATGCCAGCCATCGGTGACGGTAATTCGGCGAAGGCTGCGAGGTCTTGGGCCTGGTAGGCGGTGGAGAACCCGGCGGTGCCGTGACCGGGAAGGTCGACGGCCAGGCTGCGGTGGCCGCGCAGGGCCAGTTCGCTCTGGAGCGCGGTGAAGCAGCGTCCGGTGGCGTGGGAGCCGGGGACGAGGACGAACGTTGGCTGCATGCGAATGATTCTTCCGGGCTAGGGGGCGGGCGTGACTGTCCATTGTGGATCTAGGGGGAGCTAGGGGTCGTTGCGCGTGGTGGGCGCGGTTACCGTGGGTCGGCGAAGAAGGATCCGTGGCCGGGTCGTCCCGGCGCAGACGTCGGAAAGGCGGTGGGACGACATGACGGGTAGCGCGAATTCCGACGAGGACAGCTGGTTTCGCCGCTTCCACACGTCGCCCGAGGCGAAGGCAAGGCTGGTGTGCCTGCCGCACGCCGGAGGTTCGGCTCCGTTCTACTTCCCGGTTTCGCGGGCGCTGACGCCGGACATCGAGGTGCTGGCGGTGCAGTACCCGGGCCGCCAGGACCGGCGGCACGAACCCTTCCTGACCACCATCGACGCGCTGGCCGACCGGATCGCCGAGCTGCTGCGCGGCCGCGACGACCTTCCGCTCGCGCTGTTCGGGCACAGCATGGGCGCGATGATCGCCTTCGAGGTGACCCGGCGGCTGGAGGCCGCGGGCACCGAGGTGGACACGCTTTTCGTCTCCGGCCGCCGGGCTCCGTCGCGGCATCGGGACGAGAACGTGCACACCCGCACCGACGACGGCGTGATCGACGAACTGCGCCGGTTGAGCGGCACCGAAATGGACCTGCTCGGCGACGACGACGTCGTGCGGATGATCCTTCCCGTGGTGCGCAACGACTATCGTGCCGTGGAGACCTACCGGTACCGGCCGGGCTCGCCGCTGGCCGCCCCGGTGGTGGCGTTTACCGGCACCGCCGACCCGGTCGCCTCGGTCGACGAGGTCCGGTCGTGGGGCGACCACACTTCGGCGGGCTTCGAGCTGGTCCCGCTCGCCGGCGGGCACTTCTTCCTGACCCGTCACCAGGACGTGATTCTCCAGTACTTGACCGATCGGCTTGTCGACAAGGGGCGTGCACATGTCTGAGGCACTGGCGGTCGGATTCGACAGCAAGCTCGAGGAACTGCGGGAGATCAAGGAGGCCGCGCGCCGCGGTCCCGACGACACCGCGACCGCCCGGCAGCACGACCGCGGCAAGCTGACCGCGCACGAGCGCATCGAACTGCTTCTTGACCCTGGCTCGTTCACCGAGATCGAGTCCTTGCGCCGGCACCGCGCGACGGCCTTCGGGCTCGAACACCGCAAGCCGTACTCGGACGGTGTGGTGTGCGGCTGGGGGACAGTGCACGGACGCACGGTTTTCGTGTACGCCCACGACTTCCGCATTTTCGGTGGCGCGCTCGGCGAGGCGCACGCGCAGAAGATCCACAAGGTCATGGATCTCGCCGCGGCGGCCGGTGCTCCGCTGGTTTCGCTCAACGACGGTGCCGGCGCGCGGATCCAGGAGGGCGTGACCGCGCTCGCCGGGTACGGCGGGATTTTCCAGCGCAACACCCGGTCTTCGGGGGTCATTCCGCAGATCTCGGTGATGCTCGGCCCGTGCGCGGGCGGTGCCGCTTATTCGCCCGCGTTGACGGATTTCGTGTTCATGGTGCGCGAAACCTCGCAGATGTTCATCACCGGCCCGGACGTGGTGCACGCGGTGACCGGCGAGGAGATCACCCAGAACGGTCTTGGCGGCGCGGACGTGCACGCCTCGACGTCGGGGGTCGCCGCGTTCGTTTACGACGACGAACCCAGCTGTCTCGAGGACGTGCGGTACCTGATTTCCTTGCTGCCGTCCAATAACAACGAGGCGCCGCCGGTGGAGCCGACGGCCGATCCGGCGGACCGCCGCACGGACAAGCTGCTCGAGGTGGTGCCGACGGACGCGGCCCGCGCGTACGACATGTGTGCGGTGATCGAGGAAATCGTCGACGACGGCGAGTTCCTTCAGGTGCACGCCGCGTGGGCGACGAATGTGGTGTGCGCCTTGGCACGGCTCGACGGGCAGGTGGTCGGGATCGTGGCGAACCAGCCGGCGACGCTCGCCGGCGTGCTCGACATCGAGGCGAGCGAGAAGGCCGCGCGGTTCGTGCAAACCTGCGACGCGTTCAACATCCCGCTGGTGACGCTGGTCGACGTGCCGGGGTTCCTGCCCGGGGTGGACCAGGAACACGGCGGCATCATCCGGCACGGGGCGAAGCTGCTGTACTCCTACTGCAACGCGACGGTGCCGCGGGTGCAGGTGATCCTGCGGAAGGCCTACGGCGGCGCGTACATCGTGATGGACTCGCGGTCGATCGGCGCGGACGTTTCGCTCGCGTGGCCGACGAACGAGATCGCGGTGATGGGCGCGGAAGGCGCGGCGAACGTGATCTTCCGCCGCGAGATCAACGCGGCCGACGACCCGGAGGCGGTGCGGCGGCAGAAGATCAAGGAGTACAAGACCGAGCTGATGCACCCGTACTACGCGGCTGAACGCGGCCTGGTCGACGACGTGATCGAGCCCGGCCGGACGCGGGAGATGCTGATCCGGTCGCTGGCGATGTTGCGGGCCAAGCACGCCGAGGTTCCGGCGCGCAAGCACGGGAACCCGCCGATGTGATGGGGGTTCCGGGGATGCGGTCAGGCGTGGGGGATGTGATGACGGCGGGTGCGGGGTTGGAGGTTCTTGCTTCGGTTGGCGAGTCGGGTGCGCGCGGTGAGCCCGGCGGGGTGCCGGACGGTGTGCGCCAGGCTGCCGGGACGCACGGTGAACGGTGCGCGGTGACGGCAGGGTACGCAGATTCGGCCAGGACGAAGCCTGCTGAGGCGTCGCGGGAAGCTGCTGGGCTGGAGTCTGCTCCTGCGCCTGATGAACGACGTGCCGCGGCGGTAGCGGATGCGGCTGAGCGGGATGCCGTTGGAGTGCGCGGTGAACAACGCGCTGCGGTGGCAGCGCCCGCAGTACGTGTGGTGCGTGGGAATCCGGATGACGTTGAAGTTGCTGCACTGCTAGTGGCATTGGCCGCTGTCGGGCAGGCCGCGGCGGGTGGGCACGAGGAAATTGCTGTGCCGTCACCTCGGCGACCGTTGGCAAGGTTTGTTCCGGCGACGAGCTGGCGGGCGCGGTAGCTCGTCCCGTCCATGGGGTGAGGGAGCGGGGCCCGCATCGGTGCACAGCGATGCGGGCTTTTCGCAGTACCGCGGTTGTGGTTTCGGCGACTGCGCGGAAGACGGGTCTTCGGAACAGTCGGCTCGGGCGGAAGGCCGGTCTGGAAGGCAGGAGCGACCGGCGGCGGGGGACAGAAGCGCGAGTGGCGTCAGTGCGGGTGGCGGAAGCTTTGCGCCACAAGAGAACGACTACCTCGTCCACAACGGACGACAGGGGAACGGGTCCAAGATCCATATCCCCAAGCTACCGCCGCCGGTCGAACATCTGCACGGTATCGATCCGGTGAATCAGGCGTGGACCGCGGTGCTGTCCAGGTACGTGAGGACGGCGCGGATGCGGCGGTTCTGGTCCCGGCTGGCTTCCAGGCCGAGCTTCGCGAAGATGTTGCTGATGTGGTTTTCCACGGCTCCCTGCGTCACCACCAAAGCCTTGGCGATGGCCGTGTTCGACAAGCCTTGCGCCATCTGCGCCAGTACCTCGGTTTCCCGTGCGGTCAACGCCTCCAGCGGATCCCGGCTGCGGGACAGCATCTGTGCGACTACGTCCGGGTCGATGGCGGACCCGCCGCCGGCGACGCGGCGGACCGCTTCCAGGAAGTCCGCGACGTCGGCGACTCGTTCCTTAAGCAGGTAGCCGACGCCGGACGTGCCTTCCGCGATCAGGTCTACCGCATAGCTTCCTTCGACGTACTGCGACACCACCAGCACCGGCAGGCCGGGGATTTCCTTGCGCGCGGCCAAAGCCGCGCGCAGGCCCTCGTCGGTGAAGGTCGGGGGCATGCGGACGTCGGCGATCACCAAGTCGGGGCGGTGGTCCCGGATCGCCACCAGCAGGTCGTCGCCATTGTCGACCGCGGCGGCGGTTTCGATGCCGACGTCCGCGAGCAGGCTTTGCACTCCGGCGCGCAACAGCACCGAGTCTTCCGCGATCACGACGCGCATTTCTCTTGCCTCCACAACAGGATTCACCAGCGGACGGGCAGATCGGCCCGCACGACGGTGGGGCCGCCGGCGGGACTGACGACGGTGAGCACGCCGTCGATCGTGGCGGCGCGGTCGGCCAATCCGGCCAGGCCGCCGCCGGGGCGCATCGAGGCGCCGCCGTGGCCGTTGTCGGTGATCTCGACGACCACGGTGTCGTCGTCGCGGGTCACTCGCACGGACGCGCGGTCGGCGCCGGAATGTTTGGTCACGTTGGTGAGCGTTTCGCTCACGATGAAGTACGTCGTCGTTTCGACGGGTGCGGGCGGCCGGGGTTGTACGGTAACCTCGACCTCAATAGGGATAGGCATTCTTGCGGTAAGAGAAGACAACGCCGCGTCCAGGCCGCGGTCCTGGAGCACCGGCGGGTAGATGCCGCGCGCGAGGTCACGCAACTCCGAGACAGCGAGTTTGGCGTCGGCGTGCGCGGCTCCGATGAGTTCGCGGACCGCGGTCGGGTCGTCGAGGTCGAGTTTGAGCTGGGCGCGGCCCAGGCTCATCGCGACGGACACCAGCCGCTGCTGGGCGCCGTCGTGCAGGTCTCGTTCGATCCGGCGCCGTTCGGCCTCCACCGCGTCGACTCCGCGCGCTCGCGAGTTCCGCAGCTGCTGCGTGCGCGCTTCCAGTTGCGCGGTGCGGTTCGGGCCGAGGAACGACGCCGCCAGTTCGCCGTGCATCGTCCCGATGCGCGGCGCCACGAAAATCCCGAAAGGAGGTACTGCGATGGACACGACGCCCGCCACGAATTCCACGATGCCCAAAGGAAAAGCGATGAGCACGAAGGCGAACTCGCGCCAGGTGGCGGGGTCGAGCAACCGCGCCTGCCACACCGCGAGCAGGCCCGGTCCGGCCGGTCGCCTGCGCGCGGGTTCGGAGATGGTCACGCCGAGCATCCGGTGCGCCCAGCGTCGTTCGAAGGCGCAATACGACCGCATCAGCGAGGTCGCGACCAGCAGGACGGGGATGCCGATCCACAGCATCGTCGTCGCGACGCCGGCCAGCATGGTCACCAGGATCAGCACGAACGCGGCGAGCCGGATCGGGAGGCTCAGCACGAGAAACCCGATCGCCCGCATGGTCGGCGGCCGCGTCACGGGCATAGCGCGATCCGTTCCAGTTCCGGCACGAGGTCGTCGAGCGTGGGCGTCGCCAGCATCTCGTCGCGCACCTCGAGCGCGCATTCGCGAAAGGACGGTTCTTCCAGCAGCCGGCACACTCCTGCCCGGACGCTCGCGGGCGTCACGTCCTCGAGGTCCACCAGCAGCCCGTTGCCGCGCTTCACCTGTGCGACCGCCGAGCCGCGTTCGCTCCACGTGGTGCCCGGGATGACCAGCTGCGGGACGCCGTTCACGACCGCGTTGCTGATCGTCGCGCCGCCGCCCTGGTGCACGATCGCGGAGCACGAGGCGAGAAGTTCGTTCATCGGCACGAAATCGACCGCACGGACGTTGTCCGGGATTGTGCGCACGGACGCGAGCTGGCTCGCGTTCAGCGTGGCGATCACTTCGATGTCGAGGTCGGCGAGGCCGTCCAGCAGGTCTCCGACGGAGGTCTCCTCGATGCCGAGCACCTGCCGGTTCGAGATGCCGAGGGTGAGCATCACCCGCGGCCGCTCCGGCTGCTCCAGCACCCAGGAGGGGATTGCCATCGGCTTGTTCTGCGGGACGAACCGGGCCGGGACGTAGTCGACGTCCACGCCGTCGTACCGCAGATACGACGGATGGCAGTCGATGGTCCGCACGCCGTAGCGGAGAGTTTCGTCGTAGTCCGCGCCGAACCGGCCGACCGCGACGGACATCCACGTCACGAACGGGTCCGGCGACGTGTCCTCGGGGCGGCTGGCTCTGAGGTCGCGGTACTGCGCGCCGATGCGGGCGGTCTGGTCGGCGGCGTACATCATCCGCAGGTGCGGTACCCCGAGCGCGTGCGCGACGATCGGCGCGGCGTAGATCATCGGGTCCCACACGACGAGGTCCGGCTGCCATTGCCGGGCGAAGCGGACGAGTTCGTCGAGCAGCGAATCCGGCGTGGTCCAGCGGAACACGTCGACCCAGTGCTCGTACACGTTGCGCACGTACTCGTCGGTGTAGCGCTCGGGACGGCTTTCGGAGATCCGGAAGTCGCCCTGCATCGCGTTGTTGCCGTCGACCTGGAGCTGGCGGTGCCGGGCGATGTCGAGTTCGTCGCCGAACCACATGGCGTCCAGCCCGGTTTCGGCGAACGACGCGACCTCGCGCGGGTTGCATTGCCCGACGAAGCGCACCTCGTGCCCGGCCGCGGCCAGCGCCCAGCCCACCGGAGCCATGCTGTAAACGTGCGTCCTCGTCGGGAAGACCATCAGCATCACGCGCATCGCGGCAGCTCCGGGTTCGTAGGCACGGGAGAACAAGGGAAACGGTAGGGCCGTGCTCCGTCCGGGCCCACCCGGTAGGGGACCCCTGAATCCGGCGCGGGCAAGGAGGATTTGGCTCGGCTTTAGATGCCCCTTAGGGGCTATGGCGCGCGGGCCGCGGCAGATAGACAGGTAATCGGATCCGGCCGCGCTGCGCCGGAGACGGACGAGGGAGGCGAACGAGGTGATGAGCATGGCCATGGAGCCCACCGCGAAAGGCTGGGTCCCGTTCGGCGAGCACCGCACCTGGTACCGGGTCACCGGGCAACCGGGAGGAGCGGCTCCCGCTGTGGTCGTGGTGCACGGCGGGCCGGGCAGCACGCACGACTACCTGCTGAGCCTGACCGAGCTCGCCGGGCACGGATTCCCGGTCGTGCACTACGACCAGCTCGGCAGCGGCGGATCGAGCAGGCTGCCGGACGCCGATCCTGGGTTCTGGAACCCGGAGCTGTTCGGCGACGAGCTGGACAATCTGGTGCACCGGCTGGGCATCGAGGACAACTACGTCCTCTATGGACAGTCCTGGGGCGGGCTGGTCGTCGCGCGGCACGCGGCCGAACGTCCGGACGGCCTGCGCGGGCTGGTGATCGCCAACTCTCCCGCGTCGTACGAGTTGTGGCGCAGCGAGATGGACCGGCTGCGCGCGCTGCTCCCGCCCGGCGTCGACGAGGGCCTGCGGGCGCACGAGGCCGCCGGCACGACGGACACGCAGGAGTACTTCGACCTCATGCGCGTCTTCTACGACCGGCACGTCTGCCGCGTGCTGCCGTGGCCAGCCGACTACGTCGCCTCGTTCATGGAGATGGCCGACAACAACACCGTCTACTCGGTGATGAACGGCCCCAGCGAGTTCACCGTCTCCGGCACGCTCGCGGACTACTCGGTGATCGACCGCCTCGACGACATCGAGGTGCCGACCCTGCTCATCTCCGGCGCGCACGACGAGGCCACCCCGGCCACCGTGCAGCCGTACTACGACCGGATCCACGACGTGCGCTGGGAGATCCTCCCGGAATCGAGCCACGTCCCCCATCTCGAGGAACCGGAGCGGTTCCGCGAAATCCTGCTGGGATTCCTTCAGCAAGTCCATTCCCCCGCCGAAAGAGAGGTCGCCAGTCATGGATGAGGCCAGCCAGGCCGGATCGGCGGTCGTGTTCCCCGGGATGAGCCCGTGCCGGTTCGTCGACTTCGGCAAGTTCCTGCTCATCAACCCGTTCGCGCGCAGGCTCATCAAGGACGCCGACGACCGGCTGGGCTACTCGCTGGTCGACCGCTTCCGCGAGGCCGAGGGCGACTACTCCGAGTACGCTCAGGTCGGGTTCATGCTCACCTGCGTCGCGCTCGCCGAGTGGGCCGAACAGGAGTACGGGATGAGCCCGGACTACTGCACCGGCCCGAGTTTCGGCGAGAAACCGGCCAGCGTGTACGCCGGTTCGCTCACTTTCCCGGATGCGGTGTGGATGACCGCGAAGCTCGCGCAGTGCCTCGACGAGTTCTTCGCGACCGAGCACACCGACGTCGTCACGCACTCGTTCGTCCGCACGCCGGAAGAGAAACTGCGCGACGCGCTGACCGAACTGGACGGGCGCGGCGAATGGTCGGACATCTCCTGCTACATCGACCACGACTTCTACATGGTCTCGGTGCGGGAGCGGAACCTCGACTGGCTCAAGCAGACCGTGCGGGGCATGGGCGGGCTGTCGCTGTACACGATGCGTCCTCCGCTGCACTCGCGCGCGTTCGGCGCGTTGCGGCGCAAGGCCGAGGACGAGGTGCTCGGCGGCCTCGACTTCCATGATCCCCTCCTTCCGATCATCGCCGACCAGGACGGTTCGGTGCTGCGGTCCGGCGAGCAGGTCCGCACGATGCTGCTGGACAGCATCGTCGAGCCGCTGCGCTGGCCGGACGTCGTCTCGTCGCTCGAACAGCTCGGCGTGCGCAAGCTGTGGGTGGCCGGGCCGGACACGCTGTTCGGCCGCGTCCGTGCCACCACCAGCCGGTTCGAGGTGACCACGGTGAACCCGCGGCTCGCGCTGCAGCCGCGGCGGCGCGGCGCGGGTCCCTCGCGGGTCAGCTAGCCGGCTGCAGCTTCGACAGCGTCGTCCAGAGGCGTCCGGGGTTCTCGAACGTCTCCAGGTTCAGCGCGTCGTCGGAGAACCGGACGTTGTACTTCTCCTCCAGCACCGCCAGCAGTTCCACCGTGGCGAGCGAGTCGAGGCCGTACTCCTTGAGCGGGGTCTCGGCGGTCAGCGCTTCGTCGGCGGGCAGGAACGGAAGGTACGGGCGGAGGGCTTCGTCGAAAGAGCTGTCCCACATGGCTACTCCGGTGGCTGGGTCGGGCACTTCACCAGGCAGGGAAACCGACCGCCCGGTTCGGTTTTGAACCTTACCCCGCGCCGCCGCTCCTGAGCGACGCGTCGGGACCCCTATTCAGGCGGAGGACCATGATGGACACCACGACCACCTCGGGACTGCACGCGCGGTTTCTGCGCGGGCTGGCCCGTTCCGAGTCCCGGCCGGCGGTCAGCGTCGGCGGGCGGACGCTGACCTACGGCGAGCTGCACGAGCGGGCGTTGCTGTGGGGCGGCGCGCTGGCGGAGTCCGGCGCCCGCACGGTAGGGGTGCTGGCAGGCAAGGGCGTCACCGCCTACGCCGGGATTCTGGCCGGGTTGTACGCGGGGGCGACGGTTGTCCCGCTGCGGCCGGATTTCCCGGCGGCCCGGACCGCGCAGATGGTCGAGGCGGCGGAGGTGGACGCGATCATCGCCGACGAACGCGGTCTGACCGTGGCTCCGCCGGTGCAGACCCTGCTGGCTCCGGAAGCCAGCCCGAAAGTACTGAAAGCGGCACGCGCGCTCAGCGAGCCCAGGCACGTGCGCCCGGAGGACTCCGCGTACGTGCTGTTCACCTCGGGCTCCACGGGACGGCCGAAGGGAGTCCGGATCGGCCACGGCTCCACCGAGCATTACTTCGGCCTGCTCGACGCGCGGTACGACTTCACCCCGGACGACGTCTTCTCCCAGACGTTCGACCTGAACTTCGACTGCGCGATGTTCGACCTCTTCTGCGCGTGGGGCGCGGGTGCGGAAGCGGTGGTCCTGCCGGGAGCGGCGTACCGGAACGTGCCGGCGTTCGTGGCGGAACGCGGACTCACCGTGTGGTTCTCCACGCCGAGCGCGATCGACCTGGTGCGTCGCACCGGACGGCTCACCCCGGGTGCGATGCCCGGTCTCCGGTGGAGCTTCTTCGCCGGGGAAGCGCTGACCGTGCGCGACACCGCGGACTGGCGGGCGGCGGCGGGCAATTCCGTCACCGAGAACCTCTACGGCCCCACGGAGCTGACCATCACCGTCGCCGGGTACCGGTGGGACGACGAGGAGAGCCCGCGGATCGCGGTGAACGGCGTGGTGCCGATCGGCGCGGTGCACGAGGGGCACGAGTACCTGCTCATCGACGAGAACGAGGCGGGAGAGGGCGAACTCGCCATCGCCGGACCGCAGCTGACGCCGGGCTACCTCGACCCGGCCGACGAGAAGGGCCGGTTCCTCGACCGCGACGGGCAGCGGTTCTATCGCACGGGCGACCGGGTGCGACGGCTCGGCGGGGACGATCTCGCCTACCTCGGGCGGCTCGATTCGCAGGTGCAGGTGCTCGGCTGGCGCGTGGAGCTCACCGAGGTGGAGCACGCGCTGGAGACGTGCGGGGTGCAGGCGGTGGCGCTCGGCGTCCAAGGCGACGCGGGGACCGAGCTGTTCGTCTTCTACACCGGGCCGCAGCGTCCGGTGATCGAACTGGTGCGGGCGTTGCGGGCGGTGCTGCCCGAGGGCGTGATCCCGCGGCGGTACGAACACGTCGAGGAGTTCCCGCTGAATTCGAACCGCAAGATCGACCGGAAAACCCTGGCGGCGCGGGCCGCGGAGATCCTCAGTCCGGTGCCTGCCTGAGCCGCCAGACTGCCAGCTAGGGGCCGTTAGGGGTGTGGATCACCGCCTGCGCGCGGATAACTTTCTGCGACGTCGGGGAGCTATCCCGCGCAGGCACGGTGATTCTACGAATCCTTTCGGGAGTGGCAGTCGTGAACGAATCCGGTTCTCTCGTCCATGCCCTGCTCGACGCGGCGGTGGCCAGTGCGCCGGACGCCGCCGCGGTGCGCGACCGGGCGGGGGTGTGGACGTATGCCGAGCTGGCCGCTTGGAGTCACGCGGTGGAGGCGGTCCTCGCGCGGCGCGGGGTCGGGCGCGGCGATCGCGTAGTCGTGCAGTTGCCGACTGACCGGGCGCTGGTCGCGCTCTTCCACGGGACTTCCCGCCGGGGTGCGGTGTTCGTGCCGATCAACCCGGCGATGAAGCAGTTCCACTTCGATTCCGTCGTCGAGAACGCCGAACCGGTGCTGATCCTGCAGCCCGCCGAGTTCGCTCCACTGTGGACGGAAGTCGAAGCGGCTTACCGCGAGGGGACGCGCGTCGAGCCCACTGACGTGGACCTGGACGACGTCGCGGTTCTCGTTTACACCTCCGGCAGCACGGCCGCGCCCAAGGGTGTCATCGGGCCGCACCGGCAGGTCACCTTCGCCGCGGGCGCGATCCAGGCGGTGCTCGGCTACCGCCAGGACGACGTCGTTTTCTGCCGGTTCCCGATGTCCTGGGACTACGGCCTGTACAAGGTTCTCCTCTCGACGCTCGGCCGCAGCGAGATCGTGCTGGCCGACGCCGAGTCCGATCTTCGGCTGCTGCAACGGATGCGCGAGGTCGGCGCGACGGTCGTCCCGATCGTGCCTTCGCTCGCGACGATGATCGCCACCCTCGCCGAGCGCGACCGCGGCGAAGCGGCTCCGGTGCGGCTGTTCACCAACACGGGTGCGGCGCTGCCGGATTCGACCATCGCGAAGCTTCGCGACGCGTTCCCCGGCGTCCGCGTCGTCCGCCAGTTCGGGCAGACCGAGTGCAAGCGGATCACCGTCATGCCGCCGGAGGAAGACACCGAGCGTCCGGGTTCGTCGGGCCTTCCCCTGCCCGGCACGACCGTGCACATCCTCGCCGCCGACGGAACTCCGTTGCCCGCTGGGGAAATCGGCGAGATCGTGGCCGCCGGTCCGCACGTGATGCCCGGCTACTGGCGCGCCCCGGAGCTGTCCGCACGAGCGTTCCGCCGCGACGAGGCCACCGGCGAACTGCGCCTGCACACCGGCGACTACGGCCGGCTCGACGAGGACGGCTACCTCTACTTCGAGGGCCGCCGCGACGACATGTTCAAGCGCAAGGGAATCCGGATGTCCACTTTGGAGATCGAGGCGGCCGCGATGGACATTCCCGGCGTGCGCGCGGCTGGCGCGATCCCGCCGAGCGAGACGCGTGACCTGGCGATCTGCGTGGAGAGCGAGCTGCCGCCGACCACGGTGCTCAAGGAACTGGCGCAGCGGCTCGAGCCGCAGAAGGTGCCCGCGCTGTGCCACGTCGTGGACGAGTTCCCGCTCACCGCGCACGGCAAGAACGCGACGAAGGAACTCGCCCTGCTGGTGGAAGGTGCCCGCAAATGAGCAAGTACGACGAGCTGGCCGCACGGTTCGGCACGCCGGCTTACGTGTACGACCTTGACGTGACCGCGCAGTCGCGTGCTCAGCTGTTCGGGCTGCTGCCCGAGGGGTTCGCGGTCTACTACGCGCTGAAGGCCAACCCGCATCCGGAGATCGCCCGTGAGCTCCGCGAGGGCGGTTGCCGCGCGGAGATCAGTTCGACCGGCGAGCTGGCCAACGCGCTGACCGCCGGGTTCGCGCCGGAGGACATCCTCTACACCGGCCCGGGCAAAACCGACGGGGAGCTGGACACGGCGATCGCCGCCGGCGTCCGGTTGTTCTCCGTGGAATCGCTGACTGACCTGCAGCATGTCGGTGCCGCGGCGGAACGGCAGGACACCGTCGCGCGTTGCCTGCTGCGGGTGAACACCACGCAAGGCAGTGCGTCGACCGGGATCCGGATGATGGGCCGCCCGTCGCAGTTCGGCGTCGACGCCGAGACTTTGCCGGAGCTGATGCCGCTGTTCAAGGCGGTTACTGGAGCCAAGATCGTCGGCGCGCACTTCTTCACGATGAGCAACGCGCAGGACGAGGACGCACTGCTCGGCGAGTACGAGTTCGTGCTGCAGTCGGCCGCGCAGCTGCGCCAGGAAGTCGGGCTGCCGCTGGAGTTGCTCGACATCGGCGGCGGGTTTTCCTCGCCGTACGCGGTTCCCGGCGAGCGCACCGACTACCCGAAGCTGCGCAACGGTTTGGAGCAGCTTCTCGACCTCTACCTGCCGGAATGGCGCAGCGGCGCGGTCGAGCTGGCGTGCGAATCCGGCCGGTATCTCTCCGGGACCTGCGGGACGCTGCTGGCTGGCGTCGTGAACGTGAAGGAGAGCCGGGGCCACCGGTTCGTCATTCTCGACGCCGGGATCAACGTGGTCGGCGGCCTTTCCGGCATCGGACGTCTGCTGCCCGCCGCGGTCGGCGTCGACCAGGCCGGGGACAACCCGGGACAGCTTGTCGGTCCACTGTGTACTCCCGGGGACTCGCTCTCGAAGGCCGCGAAGCTGCCCGAGCTGTCCGCTGGAGACCTGCTGACCGTGCCGAACGTCGGTGCGTACGGCGTTACCGCGAGCTTGATCAGCTTCCTCGGCCGTCCCGCGCCGACCGAGGTCGTGGTCCGCGGCGACGAGGTCATCTCAGTGTCGCGTTTGGACTATCAGCGGGCTTACGAGGTGTCGCCATGAGCGAGGAAGTCCGCGCTTACGGCAGCAGCATCATTGAAGAACCCAGTGCGCGCACGGTGATCGTGAGCAGCATGGCTTCGGACTCGCACACCTGGAACCTTGTCTACCTCGAACTTCTGGTGGGAGAACTCGGTTTCGACGTCGTGAACCTCGGCGCGTGCGTACCGGACGAGCTGCTGGAGTCCGAATGCGTCAGCCGCCGTCCGGCGATGCTGGTGCTGAGCAGCGTCAACGGGCACGGCTACCAGGACGGACTGCGAGTCGTGCAACGGCTTCGCGCGCAGCCGGAGCTGCGACGGCTGCCAATCGTCATCGGCGGCAAGCTCGGCACCGGCGGTCCGCTTTCTGACGAGCAGACCGCGGAACTGCTGTTCGCCGGATTCGACGGAGTCTTCGACGAGCAGAACGCCGCCGCCTTCCGGCACTTCGCGGCCACGCTTCCCGGCGGGGTCGGCCAGCTGGAGGGAGCGTGAGCTTCGAGCGGTTCGTCGCGCAGCGGCACGCGGCCGGGGAACTGGTCGTGCAACCGCGCATGGGCTTCGACAGTCCGGCCGCGATGCGCGCCGGTCTTGTCGCGACCAAGCACGCGAACGCCGCGACCGTCGGCACGCTCACGCTCGACAGCTACACTCGCGTCCGCGACACCGAGTCTGCGGAACACGCTTTGCGCAACGGAATTCCGCTCAACGGCTACCCGATCGTCAATCATCCGCCCGAGGTGACCCGGGCGATGCTCGACGGCCTCGAAGGCCCGGACTTCCCGGTGCAGGTCCGGCACGGGTCGGCGCGTCCGGTGGACATTTTCCGCGCGATGATCGCGGCTGGTCTGCACGCCACCGAGGGCGGCCCGATTTCCTACTGCCTGCCCTACAGCCGCACGCCGCTCGACGAATCCGTGCGGAACTGGGCGTATTGCTGCGATCTTCTGGTCGAGGCGGACCACCCGGGCGGCCGTCCGCATCTGGAGACGTTCGGCGGCTGCATGCTGGGACAGCTGTGCCCGCCGAGCGAACTCGTCGCGATCAGCGTGCTGGAGGCGCTGTTCTTCTACCGCAAGGGCGTGCGCAGCATCTCCGTGAGCTACGCGCAGCAGACGAACCTCCACCAGGACCGCGAAGCCGTCGCCGCGCTGCGCCGGTTGTGCGCCGAGCTGTTGCCGGAAGCGACCTGGCATGTCGTGATCTACGCGTACATGGGTCTCTTCCCGCGCACGCCGGACGGTGCGATGTTGTTGCTGGGCAAGGCTGCCGAGCTCGCGATGAGCACCGGTTCGGAGCGGCTGATAGTGAAGACCGCCGCCGAAGCGCACCGCATCCCGACCGTCGCGGAGAACGTGACCGCACTCGAACACGCGGCTGCCTCGGCGAAAGGCGTCAAGGCCATGGTGGACGACGACAACCAGGTCTACCGCGAGGCCTACGCCCTGGTCGACGCGGTACTCAACAGCCACGCCGATCTCGACCGCGCGCTCGTGGTCGCCTTCAAACGCGGTCTGCTCGACGTGCCGTACTGCCTGCATCCGGACAACGCGGGCCAGGCGCGCAGCACGCTCGACGCGGACGGCAGGCTCGGCTGGTCCGAGCTCGGTTCGCTGCCGTTGCGCGGGATCGCCGAGCGCGCGCCGAGCGGCCGGATCACCTCGTCGACGCTGATGTCGGCGCTGTCCTACGTCCAGCACACCCATGACACCCAGGCATTGGAGCAGCCGATGACCGCGATCGGAGGGGAACCGCGATGAGCACTCGCCGGACTGTCCGGGCGTATCCGTTCGACATGCACGAGACGTCCGTTTCCGAGATCTACCACCAGTTGCAGCGCGACGAGCCGATGAGCCGGGTGCAGTTGCCGTTCGGCGAACCGGCTTGGCTGGCGACGAAGTACGCCGACGTCAAGCTGGTGACCGCCGACCCGCGGTTCAGCCGCGAGCTGGCACAGGGGCTCGACCAGCCGCGGATGCGCCGCCAGCAGATGGGCGACGGCATCATGGGGATGGACCCGCCGGACCACACCCGCCTGCGCCGCCTGGTGATGAAGGCGTTCACCGCGCGCCGGCTGGAGGCGATGCGCGAGAGCGTCCGCACCCTGACGCACGAGCTGATCGACGCGATGATCGAGAAGGGCGCGCCCGGCGACATTGTCGAGGATCTCGCGCGGCCGCTGCCGGTCACGGTGATCTGCAACCTGCTCGGAGTGCCGAAGGAAGACCACACGATCTTCCGCGAGTGGACCCAGGCGCTGGTCAGCGATGCCACGGCGAAGGGCGACGTGCTCGACGTCTACGGCGATCAGCTGGACAACTACGTGGCGCAGCTGGTCGCGCAACGCCGCGAGGACCCGACCGACGACCTCCTCGGCGCGCTCGTCTACGCCCGCGACGCCGGTGACAAGCTCAGCGAGAACGAGCTCATTTCGATCGCCGGTGCGGGGCTGCTCACCGGTGGCGTGGAGACGGTGTCCTCGGCGCTGCCGAGCTTCGTCTTCACCCTGCTGACACAGCCGGAACTGCTCGCACAGCTGCGGGCGCAGCCGGAAATCCTGCCGACCGCGGTGGAAGAACTGCTGCGGTGGGTGCCGATCAACACCGCGGCGATGTTCGCCCGGTATGCCCGCGAGGATATCCGCATCGGCGACGTCGTGGTGCGGGCGGGCGATCCGGTGCTGCCCGCGCTGCACGCGGCGAACCGCGATCCGGAGGTCTTCGCGAATCCGGACGTCATCGACCTGACCCGCAGTCCGAACCCGCACGTCGCGTTCGGGCACGGCCCGCACCACTGCATCGGGGCGCAGCTGGCGCGGCTGGAACTGCAGGAGGCGCTGAAAGCGATTCTGGAGCGCTTTCCGGAATTGCGGCTCTCCGACGGCCGCGAGGGCGTGAAATGGGAGTACGGGGTGATCGTGCGCGGCCCTTCGCTGCTGCGCATCGCCTGGTGATTTCCCGCCCCTAACGACGTTTTCTGGGGATCCGGCGCGGCAAGAGCCCGCCATACGATCCGACCGACGACCCATGAATGCTGCCTGGCTACCGCGGTGGAGTGCGCAATGCGTGAGAGTGAGAAGAATCGGGAATCCGGCTTCGCGGAGCGGCTGACGCTTCTGCCGCCGGCGGACCGCGCGGGGTTCCTCGCCGGCGTGGTCCACGACGCGACGCGGGCGGCGCTGCAGGCCGCGCTGCCCGAGGTTCCGGCCGTCCTCGACCCGGAGAAAGCGTTCTCCGACCACGGTTTCGACTCGCTCGCGGCGGTGGAGCTGCACGCGCAGCTGACCGACGCGACCGGGCTGGAGCTGCCGGTGACGCTGGCCTTCGACTATCCGACCCCGGCCGCGGTCGCCCGTTTCCTGCACACCGAGGTGTTCGGCGGGCAGGAGTCCGTCGCGACGCTGGCCGTCGGCGGAGCGAACGACGAACCGGTCGCCATCGTCGGCATCGGCTGCCGCTACCCAGGCGGCGCGGTGTCGCCGGAAGCGTTGTGGCAGCTGGTCGCCGACGAGGTGCACACCATCTCCGGCTTCCCGGAGGACCGCGGCTGGGACCTCGACAGCCTGTACGACCCGGACCCCGACAAGCCGGGCAGCAGCTACGTCACCTCGGGCGGATTCCTGCCCGGTGCCGGGGAATTCGACGCAGGGTTCTTCGGCATCGCGCCGCGCGAGGCGTCCGCGATGGACCCGCAGCAGCGGCTCGTCCTGGAGACCGCGTGGGAAGCGTTGGAGCGGGCTAAGATCGACCCGTCCGCGCTGCGCGGAACCCCGGCGGGCGTGTTCATCGGTGCCGAGGCACAGGAGTACGGCCCGCGCTTGCACGAAGCTCCCGACGGCCTCGACGGCTACATGCTCACCGGCAACGCGCCCAGCGTCGTCTCCGGTCGCGTCGCTTACGCGCTCGGTTTGGAAGGGCCGACGCTGACTGTTGACACCGCTTGCTCTGGTTCGTTGGTCGCGCTGCACTTGGCAGTGCAGGCGTTGCGGCGCGGCGAAACTCAGCTCGCGCTGGCCGGTGGCGTCGCGGTGATGGGCGCGCCGGGCACGTTCACCGCCTTCAGCCGCCAGCGGGGTCTCGCGGAAGACGGTCGGTGCAAGGCTTTCGCCGCCGCTGCGGATGGTACTGGCTTCGCCGAGGGTGTCGGTGTCCTGGTGCTGGAACGGCTTTCCGACGCAGTCGCGAATGGACACACGGTGCTCGCCGTGGTCCGCGGCTCGGCGATCAACTCCGATGGCGCGTCGAACGGCCTTACCGCGCCGAACGGTCCTTCGCAGCAGCGCGTGATCAAGCGCGCGCTGGCGGACGCTGGTTTGGAAGCGTCCGATGTGGACGCGGTCGAGGCGCACGGCACCGGCACCCGGCTCGGCGACCCGATCGAGGCGCAGGCGCTGCTGTCCGCCTACGGGCAGGACCGCGAGACGCCGCTGCTGCTGGGGTCGATCAAGTCGAACATCGGTCACACGCAGGCCGCGGCGGGTGTCGCGGGCGTGATCAAGATGGTCGAGGCGATGCGACACGGCGTGCTGCCGAAGACGCTGCACGTGGACGAGCCGACGCCGCATGTCGACTGGACTGCGGGTGCCGTCGAGCTGCTGACTGAACAGCGGGAATGGCCCTCGATCGAGCGTCCGCGCCGCGCTGGCGTTTCGTCGTTCGGCGTCAGCGGGACCAACGCGCACGTCATCATCGAGCAGGCTCCGGTCGTCGAGACCGCGGAAATCACCAGTGACGAGCTGCCGGTCGTGCCGCTCGTTGTCTCGGCGCGCAGTGAGGAAGCGCTGAAGGCACAGGCCGCCGCTCTGGTGTCCACTGTAGAAAGCGGCAATCTGACTGACCTCGGCTTCTCGCTCGCCACCACGCGTGCCGCGCACGATCAGCGCGCCGTGGTGGTCGCGGAGAACGTCGCCGACGCCGTGCGCGGGCTGCAGGCGCTGGCAGCGGGGGAGCAGGATCCGAACGTCGTCATCGGCGAACGCACCCCGGGCAAGCTCGCGATGCTGTTCACCGGACAGGGTTCGCAGCGCCTCGCGATGGGACGAGAGCTGTACCTGGCGTACCCAAAGTTCGCCGAGGTCTTCGACGAGGCCGTCGACCACCTCGACGTGCAGATGGAGACCCCGCTGCGCGACGTCCTCTTCGGCGACAACGCCGAGAAACTGAACGAAACGCAGTACACGCAGTGCGCGCTGTTCGCAGTCGAGGTCGCGTTGGCGCGGTTGCTCGAATCGTGGGGCGTGCGGCCGGACATCCTGCTCGGCCACTCGATCGGCGAACTGGCCGCCGCGCACATCGCGGGCGTGTGGTCGCTCGCCGACGCGTGCCTGGTCGTCGCCGCTCGCGGACGGCTCATGCAAGCGCTGCCCGAGGGAGGGGCGATGGTCGCCATCGCGGCGACCGAGGACGAGGTCCAGCCGCTGCTGGGCGACCAGGTCAGCTTGGCCGCGGTGAACGGTCCGACGTCGGTGGTCGTTTCCGGCGAACGCGAAGCGGTGGAAGCCGTCGTGTCGGTGTTCCGCATGCAGGGCCGCAAGATCAGCGAGCTGCGCGTGTCGCACGCGTTCCACTCGCCGCTGATGGAGCCGATGCTGGCCGAGTTCCGCGAGATCCTCGAGGTGGTCGACTACGCGGCCCCGGCCACCCCGGTCGTCTCGAACGTGACCGGCCGCATCGCGACCGCCGAGGAACTCTGCTCGCCGGGGTACTGGCTGTGGCATGTCCGCCGCGCGGTGCGGTTCGCCGACGGGGTCCAGGCCCTGGTCGACGCCGGCGTGACGACCGCGATCGAGGTCGGTCCGGACGCTGTGCTGTCGGCGATGGCCGCCGGCACGAGCGACGCCATCGCGTTCATTCCCGCGCAGCGCCGCGATCGGCCCGAGGTCACCACCCTCGCGTCCGCGCTCGGCCGCCTGCACACCCGTGGCGCGGCGATCGACTGGACGGCGTTCTTCGGCCCGGCTCAAGTGGTCGACTTGCCGACGTATGCCTTCCAGCACAAGCACTACTGGCTCACCGCACCGACCGGCCACAGCGACGCGGCGGACTTCGGCCAGCTGGCTTCCGGGCACCCGTTGCTGGCTGCCGAGATCGGCTTGGCCGGTGACGACGGCCTGGTCCTCACCGGTCGCGTCACACTCCGCACGCACCCGTGGCTGGCCGACCACGCGATCGCGGGCACCCCGGTCCTGCCGGGCACCGCGTTCGTCGAGATGGCGCTGCACGCCGCCGCGCAGGTCGGCTACGGCGTGGTTGACGAGCTGACGCTGCAAGCGCCGCTCGCGCTGCCGGAAACCGGTGGCGTCGCGCTGCAAACGCTGGTCGGCCCGGACGTCGACGGCCGCCGCACGATCGAGTTCCACTCCCGTCCCGACCACGACGCCGACGCGGCCTGGACCCGGCACGCCGTCGGTGTCCTCGCCGCCGGCCCAGTCGTCGAGCCCGCGCCGCGGGGCGAATGGCCGCCTGCTGGCGCCGAAGTGGTCGCGACGAGCGAGCTGTACACCGAACTGGCCGAGCAGGGCTACGGCTACGGACCGCTCTTCCAGGGCCTGCGCACCGCGTGGAAGCGCGACGACGTCGTGTTCGCCGAGGTCGCGCTGCCCGCGACCGGACGCGACGCGGCGTTCGGTGTCCACCCGGCGCTGCTCGACGCGGTCCTGCACGCCACCGACTTCGCCCCGGGCGAGGCACGCGAGCCAGACGAGATCCGGTTGCCGTTCGCGTGGACCGGCGTGCGGCTGCACGCTTCCGGTGCGACCGAGGTCCGGGTGCGGATCACCTCCCCGGCCACTGGCGGCGTCTCGATCGACGTGACGGACGTGGCCGGTACGCCGGTGCTGTCCGTCGAGTCGTTCCGCTCACGGCCGGTCCGCGAAGCCGACCTCGGCAGTCAGGCGCGCGACCTGCTGTACACCGTTGAATGGACGCCGGTCACCGGTTCCTCCGAGCTGCCGACGCTGGCTTCGCTGGGCTCGATCAGCGGTTTCGACGTTCCGGTGGTCGACTCGCTGGTGTCGCTGGTCGACGTGCCCGAGGTCGTGCTGCTGCCGGTTTCCGTGCCGGGCAAGAACATCGCCGCCGCGGCCAAGCAGACCGCGCACCGCGTGCGGACTGTGCTGCAGCAGTGGCTCGAAGGCGACCGGTACGCCGGTGCGCGGCTGGTCGTGCTGACGCGCGGCTCGCTGGCTGACTCCGCCGTCCGCGGCTTGGTGCGTTCGGCGCAGGCTGAACACCCGGGTCGCGTGGTCCTGGTCGAGGGCGCGGCTACCGCGGCGACCCTGGCCACCGCGCTCGGCTCGGGCGAGCCGGAGCTGCGCATCGACGGAGACACGGTTTCGGCCGGTCGGATGGTCCGGTTGACCGCGGAAGCTGGCGAGCCGACCTGGCGCGCCGACGGCACCGTGCTGATCACCGGCGGCACCGGCGGTCTCGGTGCCCAGGTCGCGAAGCACCTGGTCACGAAGCACGGTGTCCGCAGCCTGCTGCTGCTCAGCCGTCGCGGGCTTAACGCGCCGGGCGCTGCTGAGCTGGTCGAAGAGCTGGCGGAGCTGGGCGCGACCGCGAAGGTGGTCGCCTCGGACGTCAGCAAGAAGCGTTCGCTGTCGGCGGCGATCAAGAAGGCCGAGCATCCGCTGTCGGCCGTCGTGCACACCGCAGGCGTGCTCGACAACGCGATGATCGGCTCGCTGACCGCCGAGCAACTCGACGCAGTGCTGGCCCCGAAGCTCGACGCGGCGTGGGCGCTGCACGAGCTGACGGCGGAGCTGGACCTGTCGGCGTTCGTCCTGTTCTCCTCCTCGGCGGGTCTCGCCGACGGCGCTGGACAGGCGAACTACGCCGCTGGCAACACGTTCCTCGACGCGCTGGCCGAGCACCGGAACGCCGCTGGCCTGCCCGCGACGGCGCTGGCCTGGGGTCTGTGGGCGCCCGACGCCGGTCAGGCGATCGGCATGGGCGCGACACTGTCCGACGTGGACCGAAACCGCATCGCGCGGCTGGGTCTCGCTCCGCTGACCGTGTCGGAAAGCCTTGCCGCTCTTGACGCGGCGCTCGGCACCGGCGTTCCGACGGTCGTGCCGACCCGCGTCGACCGCGCCGCGCTGCGGTCCCGCGGCGAGGACGTTCCGGCCGTGCTGCGCGGGCTCGTGCCCGCCGGTCGTCGCCGGATCGCCGTCGCCAGCGGGGAAGTGACGCCCGAGCAGCAGTTCGCCGAGCGGTTCGCGCACCTCGCCGAGGCCGACCGGGACCGCGCGCTGCTCGACCTGGTGCGCACGCACGTCGCGGCCGTTCTCGGCCACGACAGCGCGGACGCGATCAGCCCGGCCCGCCCGTTCGGCGAGATCGGTTTCGACTCGCTGGCCGCGGTGGAACTGCGCAACATCCTGGACTCGGTCACCGGCATGCGGCTGCCCGCGACACTGGTGTTCGACTATCCGACGCCGCGCGCGCTCGCCGAGTACCTGGCGTCGCGCCTGGCCGGGCTGGCACCCACGAGTCCGGTCGCTCCGGTGACCACTGTGGATCCGGAGGAGCCGATCGCCATCGTCGGCATCGCTTGCCGCTACCCCGGTGGCGTCGCGACGCCGGAAGACTTGTGGCGGCTGGTTTCGGAGGGCGAGGAAGCGCTGTCCGGCTTCCCGGTCGACCGCGGCTGGAACGTCGACTCGCTGTATGACCCGGAGCCCGGCAAGCCCGGCCGCTCCTACGTCAAGCACGGTGCCTTCCTGCACGACGCGGCCGAGTTCGACGCGGACTTCTTCGAGATCAGCCCGCGTGAGGCGGCGGCGATGGACCCGCAGCAGCGGCTGCTGCTGGAGGTCTCGTGGGAAGCCTTCGAGCGCGCCGGAATCGACCCGGTCGGCCTGCGCGGCAGCGCGACCGGTGTGTTCGCCGGTGTGATGTACCACGACTGGGGCACCCGCCTCGGCACGGTTTCCGACGACATCGCGGGCTACCTCGGCAACGGCAGCCTCGCCAGCGTCGTGTCCGGTCGCGTGTCGTACGCGCTGGGGCTGGAAGGCCCGACCGTCACGGTGGACACCGCGTGCTCGTCCTCGCTGGTCGCACTGCACTGGGCGGTGCAGGCGCTGCGTCGCGGGGAATGCACGCTGGCGCTGGCCGGCGGTGTCACGGTGATGTCCACTCCGGACACTTTCATCGACTTCAGCCGTCAGCGCGGGCTTTCCGCCGACGGCCGGTGCAAAGCGTTCGCCGAAGCGGCGGACGGCACCGGCTGGGGCGAGGGCGCGGGCATGCTGCTCGTCGAGCGGCTGTCCGACGCACGCCGCAACGGGCACCCGGTGCTCGCGGTCCTTCGCGGTTCCGCGGTGAACCACGACGGCGCGTCGAACGGCCTTACCGCGCCGAATGGTCCCTCGCAGCAGCGAGTGATCGCCAAGGCGCTGGCTGACGCTGGTCTGCGGCCGTCCGAAGTGGACGCTGTCGAGGGCCACGGCACCGGCACCACACTGGGCGACCCGATCGAGGCGCAGGCACTGCTGGCCACCTACGGTCAGGACCGTTCCGAGGACCAGCCGCTCTGGCTTGGGTCGATCAAGTCCAACATCGGCCACACGCAGGCCGCGGCGGGCGTCGCGGGCATCATCAAGATGGTCATGGCGATGCAGCACGGCCAGTTGCCGCAGACGCTGCACGTCGACCGTCCGTCCACTGTGGTCGATTGGGAGACCGGCGCGGTCCGGCTGCTGACCGAGGCGCGGGAGTGGCAGGTCGACCGGCCGCGCCGCGCCGCGGTGTCATCGTTCGGCATCAGCGGCACGAACGCGCACGTCATCCTGGAGCAGGCACCGGCGCTCCCGGTCGAGCGGCCTTCGGAGACGCAGACGATCGTTCCGGTCGCGCTGTCCGGCCGGTCCGCCGCTGCGGTCCGCGGACAGGCGGCGCGGCTGCGTTCTTGGCTCGCTGAGGGCGTTTCCGTCGCAGAGATCGCGCGTTCGCTGGCGGCGACGCGTGCCTCGCTCGAACACCGCGCGGTGGTGGTCGCCGAGACTGCGGGAGAACTCGCCGACGGACTCGATGCGCTGGCTGGCGGCGACGCGCCGACCGGTCAGGTCGTGGACGGGAAGCTCGCCTTCCTGTTCTCCGGCCAGGGCGCGCAGCGAGTCGGGATGGGACGCGAGCTGTACGACGCGTACCCGGCCTTCGCGACCGCCTTCGACGCGGTGTGCGCGGCGATCGACCCGCTGGTCGACGTGCCGCTCCGGGACGTCGTGTTCGGCACCACCGAACTCGCCGACCGCGGTCTGCTCGACCAGACGCAGTACACCCAGACCGGGCTTTTCGCGGTCGAGGTCGCGCTGTTCCGGCTCGCCGAGTCGTGGGGCTTCCGGCCCGACGCGCTCGCCGGGCACTCGATCGGCGAGCTCGCCGCGGCCCACGTCGCGGGCGTGCTCTCCCTGGACGACGCGGCAAAACTGGTCGCTGCGCGCGGCCGGTTGATGGGTGCGCTGAACGACCGGCGCGGCGCGATGGTCTCGTTCGCCGCCACCGAAGAGGCGGTCCGGGAACTGCTGCGGGGCCACGAGGACGCGGTCAGCATCGCAGCGGTGAACGGTCCGGCCGCCGTGGTCGTCTCCGGCGACGCGGACGTGGTCGCCGAGATCGAGCGCGCCGCTGGCGATGTCCAAACGCGACGGTTGCGCGTGAGCCACGCGTTCCACTCGCCGCTGATGACGCCGATGCTCGACGAGTTCCGCGAGATCGCCGCCGGGCTGACTTATGACGCGCCGAAGATCCCGATTGTTTCGACGGTTACTGGGAAACTCGCCACCGACGACGAGCTGCGTTCGCCGGAGTACTGGGTCATCCATGTCCGCGAGACCGTCCGGTTCGGCGCTGCGGTCACGACCCTGGCGGAGAGCGGTGTCCAGACGTTCCTGGAGATCGGGCCGGACAGTGTGCTGTCCGCGCTCGGTCAGCAGAGCGTCGAAGCCGAGTTCGTCCCGTTCGGACGACGGGATCAGGACGAGGTACGGACCGCGCTCACCGCGGCCGGTCGCCTGCACATCCGCGGCGCGGTGAAGCTCGGCCCGCTGCTTGGCGACGGCCCGGTCCGGCTCGACCTGCCGACGTATGCCTTCCAGCACAAGCGCTACTGGCTCGACGCGACTCCCTCCGGCGACGTCACTTCGGTCGGTCAGCAACCGCTGGCGCACCCGATGCTGGGCGCGGTCGTGGCACTGTCCGGTTCGGACACGACTGTCCTGACTGGACGGTTGTCCGCGGCTTCGGTGCCGTGGGTCGCCGACCATGTGGTGAAGGGCGCGATCCTGGTGCCCGGCACGGGGTTTGTGGAGCTGGCGGTCGCCGCGGGCGACCAGGTGGGCCACCCGACGGTGGAGGAGCTGACGCTGCAAGCACCGCTCATCCTGGCGCCGGACGGCGCGGTCGCGTTGCAGGTCGTGGTCGGCCCCGCGAACGGCGACCGCCGCCCGGTCACCGTGTTCTCGCGCCCGGCCGAATCGGACGGCGACTGGACCCAGCACGCGCTGGGCACCCTGTCCGCCACCGCGCGGCCGGAACCGGCTGGCCTCACCGAATGGCCGCCGGCGGGCGCGACCCCGATCCCGGTCGAGGGCGCGTACGAACTGCTCAACGAGCGCGGCTACGGCTACGGCCCGGCGTTCCAGGGGCTCACGGCCGCGTGGCGGCGGGGCAACGAGGTGTTCGCCGAGGTCGCGCTGCCGGAACCGGCCGCGTCCACGGCGGGTTCCTACGGCCTGCACCCGGCGCTGCTCGACACCGCGATGCACGCCGACCTCCTCGGCGACCCGAGCGGGTCGACGCTGCTTCCGTTCGTCTGGAACGGGGTCACTCTGCACGCGGTCGGCGCTTCGGTGCTGCGGGTGCGGATCGTGCGGCTGGACGGCGACGAACTGTCCTCGATTGAGGTCGCGGACGGCGAAGGCAACCCGGTCGCTTCGGTCGAGTCGCTGGTCTCGCGCCCAGTGCGGACCGAGCTGGCGGCGCAGGCGGAGACCACGGACGGTGCGCTGCTCAAGATCGGCTGGCAGTCCGTGCCGGTCCCGGCCGCGGAGCCGGGCGACGTCGTCGCGATCGGCCGCGGCCGAGTCGGCGTGGCCGCCACCTACAGCGGGTTCGCGGATCTGCTCGGCGCGGTGGACCGCGGCGAGCCGGTGCCCGGTCTCGTGACGCTCTCGGTGCCGGTCGCGGAAGGCGCGGTGCCGGAAGCGGCTCGGGCCAACGCGACCTGGCTGCTCGCCGAGATCCAGGCGTGGCTGGCCGAATCACGGCTGACCGACACGAAACTCGCCATCGTCACGCAGGCGGCGGTCCCGGCGGGAGAGTCCGCCGTGGACGTCACCCAGGGTCTGCTGTGGGGCCTCGCCCGGGCGGCGCAAGCTGAACACCCCGGACGCGTGTTCCTGATCGACGCGGACGCGGACACGAAGGTCGAAACGATCACTGCGGTGGTCGCCTCGGGCGAGCCGGAATCGGCGATTCGCGCCGGTTCGGTGCTCGCTCCGCGCTACACCCGCACCGAATCGGCCGGTGCCGCGTCGTGGGACGGCACAGTCCTGATCACCGGTGGCACCGGCGGTCTCGGCAGCCTGCTCGCGCGTTACCTGGTGGCCGAGCACGGCGTGCGGAGCCTGGTGCTCACCAGCCGTCGCGGTCTCGACGCACCGGGTGCCGCGCAGCTGGCCGAAGAACTGACCGACCTGGGCGCGACCGTCCAGGTGGCGGCCTGCGACGTCGCGGACCGCGCGGCGGTCGAGCAGTTGATCAACGGCCTGCCAGACCTCGGCGCGGTCGTGCACGCCGCCGGCACCGCCGAGAGCGGCGTCTTCGATTCGCTCACCGCGGAGCAGCTTGCCGCGGTGCTCCGGCCGAAGGTCGACGCGGCCTGGCACCTGCACGAACTGACCGCTGACCGGCAGCTGTCCGCGTTCGTCATGTTCTCCTCGGCAGGCGGCCAGGTGCTGCCCGCCGGACAGGCGAACTACGCGGCTGCCAACGCGTTCCTCGACGGGCTCGCCGAACACCGGCGCGCGGCCGGGCTTCCGGCCACCGCGCTGGCCTGGGGTCTGTGGGCGGAGAACACCGGACTCGGCGGCGACCTCGCCGAAGCCGACCTCGCCCGGATGGCCCGCCTCGGCCTGCCCGCGGTGACCGCCGAGCAGGGGCTCGCCCTGTTCGACGCCGCCGTGGCCACCGAAGACGCGGTCATCGCGCCGCTTCGCGTGGACGTTCCGGCACTGCGGGCGCGCACCGACGAACTGCCCGCGCTGCTGCGTGGTTTCGTGCCGCCCAAGGCGCGTCGCGTGGCGAAGGCGGCCAAGGCGGCGGACAACGCGCTCGCCGACGAACTGGCCGCGTTGGCCGAAAGCGAACGGGACCGGGTGCTGCTCGACCTCGTCCGCACGCAGGTGGCCACCGTGCTCGGCTACGCGGACAAGTCCGAAGTGGACGGAACCAGGGCGTTCAAGGAGCTGGGCTTCGACTCGCTCGCCGCGGTCGAACTCCGCAACCTCCTCGGCACCGCGACCGGCCTCACACTGCCCGCGACGCTGATCTTCGACCACCCGACCGCCAAGGCCGTCGCGGACTTCGTGAAGGGCAAGCTGCTCGGCGCGGTCGCGAAGACCCCGGCGACGACGGCCCGGACGAACGCGTCGATGCAGGAACCGATCGCGATCGTCGGCATGGCGTGTCGCTACCCCGGCGGCGTCCGGTCGCCGGAGGACCTGTGGCAATTGCTGGTCGACGAGGTCGACGCGGTCTCCGGCTTCCCGACCAACCGCGGCTGGGACGTCGAAGGCATCTACGACCCGGAACGCGGCAAACGCGGCAAGACGTATGCCAACCAGGGCGGCTTCCTGCACGACGCGGCGGAGTTCGACCCGGCGTTCTTCGGCATCGGTCCGCGCGAGGCGATGGCGATGGACCCGCAGCAGCGGCTCCTGCTGGAGACCGCGTGGGAGGCCATCGAGCGCGCCGGGATCGACCCGACGGCGTTGCGCGGCAGCCTGACCGGCGTCTTCACCGGCGCGATGTACGACGACTACGGCAGCCGCGCTCCCGGCGCTCCGGCCGACGTCGCCGCCTACATCCCGAACGGCAGCTCCGGCGCGGTCGTCTCCGGCCGCATCTCGTACCTGCTGGGCCTTGAGGGTCCGAGCATGACGGTGGACACCGCGTGCTCGTCCTCGCTGGTCACGCTGCACCTCGCGGTGCAAGCGCTGCGGGCGGGGGAGTGCGGGCTGGCGCTGGCCGGCGGTGTCACGGTGCTGTCGCAGTCGGACCTGTTCGTCGACTCCAGCCGCCAGGGCGTGCTTTCGCCCAACGGCCGGTCGAAGTCGTTCTCCGCGGCTTCCGACGGCGTCGGCTGGGCCGAGGGCGCGGGTCTGCTCCTGCTGGAGCGGCTGTCCGACGCGCAGCGCAACGGGCACGAGGTGCTCGCGGTGGTCCGGTCGAGCGCGGTCAACCAGGACGGTGCGTCCAACGGCCTGACCGCTCCGAACGGCCCGTCGCAGGAACGCGTGATCCACGCGGCCCTCGCCGCCGGCGGGCTGAAGCCGTCCGATGTGGACGCTGTCGAGGCGCACGGTTCGGGTACCAAGCTGGGCGACCCGATCGAGGCGCAGGCACTGCTGGCCACCTACGGCCAGGACCGCGACCGGCCGCTGTATCTGGGTTCGGTGAAGTCGAACATCGGCCACGCGCAGGCGTCCGGTGGTGCGGCCGGCGTGATGAAGGTCGTGCAGGCGTTGCGGCACAACATGTTGCCGAAGACGATGCACGTCGATGCGCCGTCGCCGGTCGTCGACTGGACCACGGGCAACATCGAGCTGCTCACCGAACCGCGGCCGTGGCTGCCAAACGGACACCCGCGTCGCGCCGGCGTCTCGTCGTTCGGCATCAGCGGCACCAACGCACACATCATCATCGAGGAGGCACCATCCGCTCCGGCTAACGAAACCCGGCGCACCGCACCGGAACTCCCGGCGATTCCGTTGCCGCTGGCCGGTTCGGTCGCCCCGGCGCTCGCCGATCAGGCCGCTCGGCTGGCCGCGCACCTGCGGGCCAACCCGGACGTCAGCCTGACCGACGTCGGCTACACCTTGGCCACTGCGCGGGCCGCGCTCGACCACCGCGCGGTGGTCCTGGCGGCCGACCGCGAAGCGGCGCTGAAGGCGCTCGACGGACTGGCCGACGGCCGGACCCCGGCGGGCACCGTGGGCGGCACGGTCAGCGCGGCCGACCTGACGGCGTTCCTGTTCACCGGACAGGGCGCGCAGCAGCCGGGCATGGGACGCGGGCTGTACGAGGCGTTCCCGGCCTTCGCCGGAGCGTTCGACGAGATCTGCGGACTCTTCGACGCCGAGCTGGAGACCCCGCTCAAGCAGGTCATCTGGGAAGACTCGCCGCTGCTCAACCAGACCGCGTACACGCAATGCGCGCTGTTCGCGATCGAGGTCGCGCTGTACCGGCTGGTCGAGTCCTGGGGAGTCACGCCGGATTACGTCGCCGGGCACTCCATCGGCGAACTCGCCGCGGCGCACGTCTCCGGAGTGTTCTCGCTGGCCGACGCCTGCTCGCTGGTCGCCGCTCGCGGCCGGCTCATGCAGGCGCTGCCGGCCGGAGGCACGATGGCGGCGATCGCGGCCACCGAAGAAGAGGTGCGCGCCTCGCTTCCTGCCGGGGTGGACGTCGCGGCGGTGAACGGGCCGCGGTCGGTGGTCATCTCGGGGCCCGAAGATGCGGTGCAGGCGGCGATGGCGGCCTTCAAGGAAGCCGGTCGCCGGACGAAGCAACTGGTCGTGTCGCACGCGTTCCACTCGTCCCTGATGGAGCCGATGCTGGCCGAGTTCTCGGTGGTGGCGGAGAAACTGACCTATTCCGCACCGTCGATTCCGGTGGTGTCGAACGTGACCGGCAAGATCGCGACCGCCGCCGAACTGTGCTCGCCGCAGTACTGGGTGGGCCACGTGCGGGAGGCCGTCCGGTTCGCCGACGGGGTCGAGTCGCTGCTCGCCGCCGGGGTGACCCGGTTCGTCGAGCTGGGTCCGGACGCGGTGCTCACCGGGATGGCGCGCGAATGCGACACCGCGGTCGCCGACCGGCCGGACCGGGTCGTCCAGGTGCCCGCGATGCGGCGCGGCCGGGCCGAGGTGCCGACCGTGTTCACCGCTCTGGCGACGCTGTTCTCCCGAGGCGCGAAGATCGACTGGAAGGCGCTGTTCGCCGGTCAGGGCGCGTCCACTGTGGACTTGCCGACGTACGCGTTCCAGAACAAGGAGTACTGGCTCGACGCGACCAAGCCGACCGGCGACGTCAGCACTTTGGGCGCGCAGTCCGCTGGACACCCGCTGCTGGGTGCGCTGGTGGAACTTCCGGACGGCGGCGCGGTGCTGACCGGACGGCTGTCGGTCGCGACGCAGCCGTGGCTCGCTGACCACGTGGTGATGGGGCGGACGATGCTGCCCGGCACCGCGTACGTCGAACTGGCAGTGCACGCCGGTGACCAGGTCGGCTGCAACCTGCTGGAGGAGCTGACGCAGCAGGCACCGTTGCTGCTGGCCGACGACGGGGTCGACCTGCGCGTGGTCATCAGCGCGCCGGACGGCAGCGGTCGCCGGGAGCTGTCGGTGCACTCGCGGACCGAGGCGGGCTGGGTTCAGCACGCCGCGGGCACGCTGGCCAATGGCGCGGCCGCGGACTTCTCGCTGAGCGAGTGGCCGCCGTCCGGCGCCGAATCGGTTGACCTGACCGGGTTGTACGACGACCTGGCCGGCCTCGGCTTCGGCTACGGGCCCACGTTCCGCAACCTGCGGGCGATCTGGCTGCGCGAAGGCGAGGTGTACGCCGAGGTCGCGCTGCCGGAAGGCACCGCGGCGAACGAGTTCGGCCTGCACCCGGGTCTGCTCGACTCGGCGCTCGGCGCGACCGACTTCCTGATCCCGGGCGGTCCGAAGGCGCTGACCGAGACGACCATCCCGTTCGCGTGGAACTCGGTTTCGTTGCAGGCCAGCGGCGCGACCGCGTTGCGAGTGCGGGTCCGGAAGACCGAGAGCGGTTCGTCGCTCGACCTGGCCGACGGTGCTGGTGCTCCGGTGGCGCAGATCGCCTCGCTGGTCACCCGGCCGGTTTCGGAAGGCCAGCTCGGCACCAAGGTGCCGGACTCGCTGTACCGGATCGAATGGCAGCCCGCTTCCGGCGTCCGGCTGGTGCCTTCGCTGGATGGCTGGGCAGTGCTCGGCACCGACGACCTCGGTTTGGGCGTGCCGTTGAAGGCCGAGCTGGTCGACGCGGATGTGCTGGTGCTGCCGGTCGGTTCGGGTTCTGGCTCGGTGCCTTCTCAGGTGCACGAAGTCGTGCAGGAAACGGTGCGGCACTTGCAGAACTGGCTTTCGGCCGGGGACGGCAAGCTGGTCGTGGTCACTCGCGACGAGCTGGCACAGGCACCGGTCTGGGGCCTGGTGCGGGCCGCGCAAGCGGAGAACCCGGGCCGGATCCAGGTCGTGGACCTCGACGCTTCGCCCGCGTCGGCCCGGGCGCTGCCCGCGGTCGTCGCGTCCGGCGAGCCGGAGGCGCGAGTGCGGAACGGCGAGGTGCGAGTGCCGCGGCTGACCCGGGTCACCGAGGTCGGCGAGACGGTCGAATGGGATCCGGACGGCACGGTGCTGATCACCGGCGGCGCGGGCCTGCTCGGCGGGCTGCTGGCCCGGCACCTGGTCGCTCGCGGTGCCCGTGACCTGGTCCTGACCAGCCGTCGCGGTCTCGACGCGGCGGGAGCGCGGGAACTGGTCGACGAACTGGCCGGCGAGGGCGCGAAGGTGACTGTCGCCGCGTGCGACGTCACCGACCGGGACGCACTGGCGAAGCTGCTCGACACGCTGCCGCGGCTGACCGCCGTGGTGCACGCGGCCGGGCAGATGGACAGCGCGGTGCTGAGCGCCTTGACGCCGGAGCAGGTCGAGAACGTGTTGCGGCCCAAGGTCGACGCGGCCTGGAACCTGCACGAGCTGACAGTCGCGCGGGACCTGGCGGCGTTCGTCCTCTACTCCTCGGCGGGCGGTCTGCTGCTCGCCGCGGGACAGGCGAACTACGCGGCTGGCAACGTGTTCCTGGACGCGCTGGCCGAGCACCGCGCTTCGCTCGGCCTCCCGGCGACGTCGCTCGCATGGGGTCCGTGGGAAGGCACCGACGGCGAGGTGGACCTGGTGCACATCGCCCGGTCCGGGGTCGCGGAACTGTCCGCGGCGGAGGGGCTGGAGCTGTTCGATGCCGCGCTGGCTGCTTCGTCGGCGGTATTGGTGCCGGTGAAGCTCGACCTCAAGGACGCCGACCGGGCGTCGGCACTGCTCAAGGGTCTCGTCACCGCTGCGCCGCGACGGGCAGCTGTTGCCTCGACGGCGGCGCCGGAAGCCGGGTTCGCCGACAGGCTCGCCACGCTCCCGGTGGACGAGCGGGACACGGCGGCGCTGAACCTGGTGTGCGAGCACACGGCGGCAGTCCTCGGATACGACGACGCGTCCGCGGTCGGGGTCGAAAAGGGCTTCACCGACCTGGGCATCGACTCGCTCGCCGCGCTGGAGCTGCGCAACCGGCTCGGCGCCGCGACCGGGCTGCGGCTGCCCGCGACGCTGATCTTCGACTACCCGAGCCCGTTGCCGCTGGCCCGGCACCTGCTGGCGGAACTGGCTCCCGCTCCCGCTGAGCCCGCGGTTTCGGCGGAAGAACTGAACGGCACCGACGACGCGGCGGCCGCGGTCGCCTCGATGGACCTGGCCGACCTGGTCCGCTCCGCGATGGGCGGCACCGACGAACGGGGTGAATCCCAGTGACCGACAAGTCCGCTCCTTCGACCGAGCAGATCGTCGCCGCGCTGCGGCAGTCCATGACGGACAACGAACGGCTCCGTGCGGACAACCAGCGGCTGGCCGCCCGGCAGTCCGAGCCGATCGCGATCATCGGCATGGGCTGCCGGTACCCCGGCGGGGTTGCCACGCCCGCACAGCTGTGGGACTTGGTGGCCGGCGGTGTCGACGCGATCGGCGAGTTCCCGGCCGACCGCGGCTGGGACACCGCCACGCTGCACGACCCGACCGCCACCCGCCCTGGCACGACGTACTCGAACGAAGGCGGTTTCCTATACGACGCCGCCGATTTCGAGCCGGAGTTCTTCGGCATCAGCCCGCGCGAGGCGGTCACGCTGGACCCGCAGCAGCGGTTGCTGCTCGAGACCGCGTGGGAGGCCGTCGAACGCGCCGGGATCGTGCCGTCGACCCTTCGGGGCAGCGCGACCGGGGTGTTCACCGGCGTCATGTACCACGACTACGGCGCGGGCAGCAGCGACGGCAGCCTGATCTCCGGGCGAGTCTCGTACACGCTCGGCCTCGAAGGCCCGTCGGTGTCGGTGGACACCGCCTGTTCGTCCTCGCTGGTCGCGATGCACCTTGCCGCACAAGCACTTCGGCGCGGGGAATGCTCGCTGGCGCTGGCGGGCGGGGTGACGGTGATGGTCACGCCGGACATGTTCGTGTACTTCAGCGAACAGCACGGCCTGTCTTCGGACGGCCGTTGCAAGGCCTTCGGCAGCGGTGCTGATGGCGTCGGGTGTTCTGAGGGTGCCGGAATGCTCTTGCTGGAACGGCTTTCGGACGCTCGGCGCAACGGGCACCACGTGCTCGCGGTGCTGCGCGGCAGCGCGGTGAACTCGGACGGCGCTTCGAGCGGGATCACCGTGCCGAACGGTCCGGCTCAGCAGCGGGTGATCCGGGCCGCGCTGGCCGACGCTTCCTTGGAACTGTCCGATGTGGACGCAGTGGAGGCGCACGGGACCGGTACCAAACTGGGGGACCCGATCGAGGCGCAGGCTCTGATCTCCACCTACGGCAAGGTCGCTACTCCTTCGCGGCCGTTGTACGTCGGTTCGTTCAAGTCGAACGTCGGGCACACGCAGGCCGCGGCCGGGGTCGGCGGAGTCATCAAGATGGTCGAGGCACTCCGGCGAGGCGTGCTGCCGCCGACGCTGCACGCGGACGAACCTTCACCGCACGTGGACTGGGCGGATGGCACCGTCGCTTTGCTGACCGAATCGACGCCTTGGCCGTCGGCTGACCGTCCCCGGCGGGCCGCGGTGTCGTCGTTCGGCATCAGCGGGACGAACGCGCATGTGATTGTCGAGCAAGGCGATCCGGTCCCCGGACCCTCCTCTGCCGAAGGCCCGGTTACCTGGCTGCTCTCGGCCTCTTCGCCGGGCGCTTTGCGAGCTCAGGCCGGTCAACTGGCCGGGTTCACTGCCTCGGGTTCCGCCTCTGACGTCGGACTTTCCCTTGCCGCTACGCGAACCCTCGGCGAGCACCGGGCTGGCGTAGTTGCTGCTGACCGGGAAGCGGCTGCGCGCGCTCTCGGCGATTATGCGGCAGGCCGAGCTTCTTCCGCGGTAGTCGAGGGGGTGGCTTCCGCTCGCCGCATCGCCTTCCTTTTCACCGGGCAAGGCGCTCAACGGGCTGGCATGGGCCTCGACCTGGCCGCTGCGTACCCGGTCTTCGCCGCGGCTCTGGACGAGGTCGGTGCTGCGCTGGACCTCGATGTTCCCTTGCATACCCTGCTTGCCGACGCTGACCGGCTCGATCAGACCGGCTACACGCAGCCCGCTCTGTTCGCGGTGGAAGTCGCCCTGTACCGATTGCTGGAGTCGTGGGGCATCCAGCCTTCCTACTTGCTGGGCCACTCCGTCGGGGAAATCGCCGCCGCCCATGTCGCCGGGGTGCTTTCCCTTGCGGACGCCGGAAAACTGGTCGTCGCCCGCGCTCGGCTGATGCAAGCACTGCCGGCCGGCGGGGCGATGGCGGCGGTGCAGGCTACCGAGGACGAGGTCCTTCCGCTACTCACCGATGGTGTAGGAATCGCCGCGGTAAACGGCCCCCGGTCGGTGGTAGTGTCGGGGACAGAAGAAGAAGTACTTGCGGTTGCTGGGAAATTTGATCGAACTTCGCGGTTGCGGGTGTCGCACGCGTTCCACTCGCCGCTCATGGACCCGATGCTGGACGAGTTCGCCGCGGTGGCGCGCACGCTGACGTACTCCGAGCCCTCGGTGCCCATCGTGTCCACAGTGGAACTCTCGGCGAAGGTGGCGACGCCGGACTACTGGGTGCGCCAGGTCCGCTCGGCAGTGCGCTTCGCCGACGGCGTCCGAGCGCTGGCCGAGGCCGGAGCGGACACGTTCGTCGAGGTCGGCCCGAGCGCGGTGCTGACCGCGATGGGCCAGAGCTGTGCTGATGGTGCTGGGGTGGGTGGGGAGGGCGGGCCGGGAGGGCCCAGCGGGGCCAGTGCGCTCGCCAACGCCGCCTTCGTCCCTGTCCTGCGCAAGGACCGAGCTGAAGCGGAATCGGCTGCCGCCGCGGTCGCGACCCTGTTCACGCTCGGCGGGACGGTCGACTGGGACGCGTTCTACGCCGGCGCGCACGTCGTCGAGCTGCCGACCTACGCCTTCCAGCGCAAGCGTTACTGGCTGGACAACCCGACCGGCGCGCGGGCACGCGGCGTCGCCGAGGTCGGACAACGGGAAGCCGGGCACCCGCTGCTCGGCGCGGTCGTCGGCGCGGCGGACTCCGGCGGCGTCGTCCTCACCGGACGGCTCTCGCTGGCCGCGCAACCCTGGCTGGCCGACCACGTCGTCCAAGGCAACGCACTGTTCCCCGGCACGGCGTTCGTCGAACTCGCCGTCCGCGCGGGCGACGAGGTCGGCTGCGGCCGAGTCGACGAACTCACCCTCGCCGCGCCGTTGATCCTGCCCGAACAAGGCGCGGTCCGGTTGCAGGTGACCGTCGGCGCGGAGGAAGACGACGGCACCCGAGCCCTGGGAATCTTCTCCCAGGCCGAGGACGCCGACGAATGGATCCAGCACGGCAGCGGACGGCTCTCCCCAGCCGGTTCGCCGTCCGCGACGGCCACGCAATGGCCGCCCGCCGGAGCCACCGAGATCGACGTGACCGCACGGTACGACGAGCTCGCCGCGCAGGGCTTCGACTACGGCCCGATTTTCGCCGGCCTGCGTCGAGCCTGGCAAGCAGGCGACGTGCTGGCCGCCGAGGTCGCACTGCCCGAGCACGCCGACGGCAGCGCCTTCGGGCTGCACCCCGCACTGCTCGACGCTGCTCTGCACACGATCGGCCTCGTCGGGCCCACCGAGGACAAGCCAGTGCTGCCCTTCGCATGGTCCGGCGTCTCGCTTTACGCCGGCGGCGCGGCAACCCTGCGCGTGCTGATCTCATCAGACGTCGAGAACACCGTCTCGCTCACCGCGACAGACGCGTCCGGCGCACCCGTGCTGCGCGTCGATTCACTGGCACTGCGCCCCATCGCCGACGACGCATTCGCCACCGCCGCGCGTTCGGCCGTGGACGATTCGCTCTTCCGCGTCGACTGGATCCCCTGGCAAGGCGACGACGTCACCGCGGTGACCACCGCAATCCTGGGCGACGACCATTTCGGCCTCGGCGGAGAGTCCTATGTGGACCTCAACGCCCTGCTGGAAGCAATCCACAACGGCGCATTGGTCCCCGACGTCGTCTACGTACCCTTCGCCGCCCCGGAAACCGCCACTCCCGAAGGCGCTCGCGCGGCCGTCCACAACCTCCTTTCCCTGTCCCAATCCTGGGTCACCGAGGATGTACTGGCCGCTTCGCGCTTGGTCGTCGTCGCCTCCGGCGCGATCGCCACTCGCCCCGACGAGGGTGCGCCCGACCTCACCCACTCGGCGCTGTGGGGCGTGATCCGTACCGCGCAACTCGAGTACCCCGACCGATTCATGGTGGTGGACCTCGACAACGGCCCGCTTCCGATCGGCTCGGTCCTCGGCGCGATGTACGCCGACGAACCCGGCGTCGCAGTCCGCGACGGCGCGGTTTTGGTGCACCGCCTGGCAAAGTACGTGCCGTCCGGCACCGTCGCCTTCGACCCGGACGGCACCGTCCTGGTCACCGGCGGCACCGGCGTGCTCGGCCAGTTGATCGCCCGGCACCTGGTCGCCGAACACGGCGTCCGCAACCTGCTCATCACGAGCCGCCGCGGTCCCGCCGCCCCCGGAGCCGACGAATTCGCCGCCTCCCTGACCGAACTGGGCGCCTCAGTCTCACTGGTCGCCTGCGATCTGCCTTCCCGAGACGCTGTCGCGAACCTCATCGCCGACGTACCGGCCGACCACCCGCTGACCGCGGTCATCCACACGGCCGGCGTCGTCGACGATGGCGTGCTCCTCTCGCTGACCCCGGAACGGATGGACGCCGTCCTCCGCCCGAAGGTCGACGCCGCGTGGCACCTGCACGAACTGACCGCGTCCCTGGACCTGTCCGCCTTCGTGCTGTACTCGTCGGCAGGCGGAACCCTGGGCGCTGCAGGCCAAGCGAACTACTCCGCGGCGAACGTCTTCCTGGACGCCCTCGCACACCACCGCGCAGCGAGCGGCCTGCCAGCCGTGTCGCTCGCCTGGGGTCTGTGGTCGGAAGGCGGCATGTCCGGCGATCTGGCCGACACCGACCTGATCCGCATGGCCAGGTCCGGAGTCTTCGGCCTGTCCTTCGCCGACGGCCTGGAACTCTTCGACGCGACCGTCGCCGCCGGCCAACCGTCGCTGGTGCCGGTACGACTGGACATGTCCGGCCTGCGCGCCGACGCCCACAGCGTCCCCGCCATGCTGCGCGGCCTGATCCGAGGCCGCCGCAGAGTCGAGGTCGTCGACGATTCCTGGAACCAGGTACTGCGCCTGTCCGGGGCCGAACGAGTACGAGCCGCCGTCGACCTGGTCTGCGGCACCGCCGCCGTAGTCCTTGGCCACGAACGCCGAGACGCAGTCGACCCCCGAAAGGGCTTCATCGAACTCGGCTTCGACTCGCTCACCGCCATCGAACTGCGCAACCGCCTGGACGTCCTCACCGGGATGCGCCTGCCCGCGACGCTGATCTTCGACTACCCGTCCGTGCAGGTCCTGGGAGAACATCTCGTAGCGGACGGCGCCCCGTCTGCGGTCGAGATCCAGCTGGACGCCCTCGAAGACGTCGTACGCGGCCTGGAACCGGACGAGGTCTCCGGCGTGGTGACTCGGCTGAAGGCGGTACTGGCGTCCCTGGCCCCGGACGAGGAGGTAGAAGGGGCCAGCGCGGACGAGCTCTTCGCGCTACTCGACGAAGAGCTGGAAGCGCGCTAACCGCTTTGGGGCCGCCCGCCCCACCGGGCGGCCCCATTGCTCCCTACTTGGTCCCGGCCCACCGAGGCAACTCCCGCGCAACCTCGTCCGGCGACGGCATTCGCGCGATCTCCTCAGCGACCGCTCGGGCCGCGTCGCGATAACCGCTGTCCCGGGGCAACAGCTTCCGTACGCTCTCGGCAACACTTTCCGCACTCAGCTTTCCGGGAAGGATCTGCAACGCAGCGCCCGCGGCGCTGAGTGCTTCCGCATTGGCGAACTGGTCCGCTCCCTGCGGAAGCACCAACTGCGGCACCCCGGCCGCGAGCGCGCCGAGCGTCGTACCGCTGCCGCCGTGGTGCACGACCGCGTCGACCTGCGGCAGCAGCTCCGCCTGCGGGACCCAGCTGTGGACCGCGACGTTCTTCGGTGCCTCGCCAAGCCGGACGTTCCCGGCGGAAACCACCACGTCGGCACCCAGCGCCGACAAGCCTTGGACGGCTGTGCCGAGCACTTCCGCCGTGCCGAAGGCGGTGCCGAGCGTCAGGTAGATCGACGGTCGCGAACTCGTCCCGGCACGCCACTCGGGCAGCGCCGGCTCGGAATAGGCGACGGGCCGCAGTTCGATTCGCTCAGCTGTCGCGAGAAAGTCCTTGTCCTGCAAGGACGGCGGACAGATATCGAGATGCGGCCGCCCTAGCGTGGGCCGCTCTAACCCGATCCCGGCGGGAAACATGCGGCCGAACCCGTGCCAGAGCCCGGGGATCGCCGCCCGCTCCGCCGCGACAGCCGGACCCGGCTGCCCCCATTCGTGAACGACGAGATCAGGGCGCAACCGGGTCAGTTCGGGTTCGAGGTCTTCGGCATAGATCTCGTAGAACGAATCCGCGGGCCGAAAGGGCCGCAGCTCGTTGCGGTGCAAGCACGTGTGGACGTTCTCCCCGGCGGCGAAATGCACCTCATGCCCGGCCTCTCGGGCGGCGACCGCGAGCGGGATGAGCGGGTAGGTGTGACCGACCGAAGCGAGGCTGGTGAAGAGCACACGCACCTGCTGACCAGCTCCTTTCTTGGCCAGTGCGATGGCCGGTCACTGTGATGCTCACGTCAGATGTTGTTACCATCTGAGCCTAGCCTGCTTGAGGCGCGCACGGCAACGGCGGGGTTCGCGGTGACCTGTCCCTTGGGGCCCTGGCGTGTCCACAATGGATTCTCGGACGGCGGATCGACGGCTCGCCACCGCGGGTGCGCTGGCTCGGCTGGGTCGGTGTCCTGCTGTCTCAACCCGCTGTCACGCCGGAGTTCTCGGTTGCCTGAGCGAGGTCCAGCCATTCCCCGACCGGCAGCACGTGTGCCCGCCGCCCGGCATGTGCGCGGAACTCGGCCTCCGGATCGGAAATCTCGACGTATCCGGCGACCTTGTCCGACTGCTCCGTCTCGTAGTGCATCGGCACCGCGTACCGAGCGTCGAGGATATCCGCGACCGCGGCGGCTTGCCTCGGGTCCAACGCGGCGGGCACGGGGCTCGGCGGCTGGAGATGCGGTGCGTCGACCACCGCGCCGTTCGCGGGCAGGAACACCGCGTCGAACGGGCTGAACCGGCGGGCGATGAGCCACCAGTAACCGTGGAACATCGTGTCGCCGCCGTGGAAAATCCGTTGCCCGGCAGCTTCGACCACCCAGTTCAGCTGCGGGTCGCCCAGCCCGTCGACGGCCGGGACCGCGGTGAGTCGGAACGGTCCGATTTCCCTGGCGGACCAGGGCTCGACGACTTCGGCGGGCAGTCGGTGCAGGGTCAACTCGCGCTCGGCGGGCAATGTCGTCACGTTGTCCGCGTCGTCCCCATAGCCGGGTGGCGGGCGGAGCACTGGCGCTCCCGGTGTCAGCACCTCCGCGAGCGCGGCCGCGTCGGTGTGGTCCCGGTGCAAGTGGGTGACCAGTGCGGCCATGGCCTTCCCGCTCGGCGTCGCCAGTCCTTCGCCGGACTTCCATCCGGTGAACAGCGGGGACAGGTCCTGCACGTAGTCGATCACCAGTCGCTCGTCGCTCGCTTCAATTTCCAGTCCGGCCCAGCCCAGGCGGCGCGCCCGCATCTCGTGCTCCTTCGTCGTGGTCTTGGTTGCCGGAAATTTAGCGTACGTGCGTTCTCTAATCAATAGAGAACGCACGTACGCTATACTTCTCGCATGTCACCGCGACGCTCAGCGGCCGAAGCACAGGCCACCCGAGGCCGGATCCTCGACCGCGCGGCCGAGATCGCCTCCGCGGAGGGGCTGGACGGGATCACGATCGGCCGGCTCGCTGAGGAACTGGAGATGAGCAAGTCCGGAGTGCACAAGCACTTCGGCACCAAGGAGACATTGCAGATCTGCACACTGGACAAGGCGTTCGTCGACTTCTGGCACCGGGTGGTCGAACCCGCGCTGCCCGAACCGCCGGGGCTCCGGCGGCTGCGCGCGGTGTGCGCCAACTCCGTGGACTACCTGGAAGCGCCGCTGCTGCCCGGCGGCTGCCTGATGACCGCGGCGCTCAGCGAGTACGACGGCCGCCCGGGCCGGGTGCGCGACGCGGTGGCCGAGGTGTGGTCGCGCTGGCGGGGCCAGCTGCGTGCGGACCTGGCCGAGGCAGAGGAGAGCGGTGAGCTGCCTGCTGGGTTCGATGTCGATCAGGCGTTGTTCGAGATCATCGCCGCCGGGCTGGCACTGAACGCGGCGATGCAGCTTCAGCACGACCGGACTGCTGCCGGGCGGGCGCGTCGCGCGATCGAGCGGGCTTTGGCGCAGACTTGAGAGCTGCGTTTGGCGGAGCGGTGGTGCATTGGGCTGGCCGTGCGTCGGGGAGATGCGGCCGTGGTTTCCGTTTTGGCCGCAGATCCTCGACGCGGATGTCGGACCAGACGGGGAGAGTTGCTGCGGATCGACCCGCGCCGGGCTCGAGGCGCGCCCGGGGTTACGACTCGGTGGCCATGCCCAGCGAGCACAGGGAACCGGCCAGGGCGATGAGGTCGTAGCGGGTGTCGTCCTCGTTCGTTTCCCACAGGGCGGAGAGGGTGGTGGCGGCCTGGTCGACGTCACCGTTGTGCTGCTTCAACGCAATCCACATCGCGGCGGCAACCGGCTCGCACTCGATGTGGCGGTTGGTCGTGCGGCAGGTCAGCTCCAGGTGGCCGTTGGCGAGCATGCGCTGGGTGACGCCGGGGGCGGTGGTGATCGCCATCATGATGGCCTCCTGGTTGAGGGGGTGTTTCCTTGATGTACCTAGTTTCTCGGAACGGGGGAGCCGGAGCCATGGGGTGTGCTCCTGAAGCTTCCCTGGGGTTTCCCCACCCTTATCCCCGGTAGATTCCCGGTTGCCAAGCGGCCAGGGTTGTGGTGATCGTCTTCAGGACGGCGTTGAGCTGGTCGTTCAGGTAGAAATGGCCGCCGGGGAAGATCTTCACCTGGCAGGGGCCGGTGGTGTGGTCGCGCCAGGCACCGGCCTCGTCCAGGTCGGTGACCGGGTCTGTGTCGCCGACCAGGACCTGGATCGGGCAGCTTGGTTCCACGCCTGGGAGGTGCCGGTAGGTTTCCACGGCGGTGTAGTCGCCGCGGATCGCGGGCAGGACCATGCGCAGCAGTTCGTCGTCGCCCAGTACGCCGGCGTCGGTGCCGCTGAGTTCCTTCAGCGCGGCGATCAGGCCGTCGTCGTCGCGTTGGTGGATGAACTCGATCCGGTGCGCGGACGGGGCCCGGCAAGCGGACGCGAACAGGCCCAGCGGGGGATTGCCGCGCGCCTCAAGGCGGCGGGCCGCCTCGTAGCCGACGGTGGCGCCCATGCTGTGGCCGAACAGGGCCACGGGCAGGTCGGACCAGCCGGCCAGGTCGTCGGCGATCGCGTCGGCGATGGCGGCGACCGTGTCCAGGCATGGTTCGGCGCGCCGGTCCTGGCGGCCGGGGTACTGGACGGCGACCACCTCGAAGTCCTGCCCGGCCGCGGTGGCGGAGAGCGGGAAGTAGGCGGTCGCCGACCCGCCGGCGTGCGGGAGGCACACCAGGCGCACTCGTGCCCCTTCGGTCGGGTGGAAACGGCGGATCCACCGGCTTGTGCGTGCGTTCGCGGGTGTTTCGTCCACTGCGGTCACAAAACCAGGAGTGTTCGGGGCGCGGCCGCGTGCGGCAACCCCTAGCGGCCTGGGGTGCCGCAGGGAGGGGCGGTGTTGGCGGGAGGCGCGCTGAACGCGGTCGCGCGGGGTTCTGAGCGCCCGGGCAGGACCACTGGCCGGACTCGTGGTTGTGGATGCGAGTCCGGCGCGAGTGGCGTTCGGCGTGGCGCTCATGAGGCTGCGGCCGACGGGGGCGGAGCGGGAGCCGGGCGTGGTCTCGCGGCTTGCCGTGGTGAGTGGCCTAGCGGGGCGGGCGGTGGGTTGTGGGCGGTGTTGCGGAGCGGTTTCTGCTCCGGATCGAGGATGGACGGCGGGATCCAGTGCACGGCCTGGTCGCGGAGGACGATTTTCCAGCCGCTGTGGTGCAGGAGGCGGTGGTGGCGTTCGCAGCACGAGGCGAGGTTGTCCAGGTCGGTGGGGCCGCCGTGGGCCCAGTGGACGATGTGGTGCGGGGTGGTCCACTTCGGGCTGCGGTCGCAGCCGGGGAAGGTGCAGCCGCGGTCGCGGATCGCCAGGGCGCGGCGCTGGGCGTTCGTGGCGGTGCGGGCGGAGCGGCCCAGGTCCAGGACCTGGCCTTCGGTGCCCAGGACCGCGGGGTAGACCTTGGCGTCGCACAGGATTCGGCGCAGGCCGGCCGCGGACAGCACGGATTCGTCTTCCGCGACGACCGTTTTAGCCGTGCTCCGCAGGGTTTCCAAGTCGACCGTGACCGTCGCGACTGCTCGTTCGCCGGCTTTGGCGGGCAGGTCCGGGGTGCGGGCGGCCAGGTCGACGATCGCGGCGAGGGCGTCGCCGTGGCGTTCGGACGGGGTGCGAGGGTCGGGCGTGTCCGGCGTGGTCGCGGGGTCCGGTGCGGCAAGGGGAACCAGCAGTTGTTCGATCAGGGTGCCGGTTTCGTGGTCTACGTTGCCGCTGAAGCGGAAACGGCCGGTCTGGGTCCACTGCCAGCGGAATTCCCGCCAGGGGCGGGCGGCTTCCTCGCGACGCGAACCCGAGTCGGAGTCCGAGCCCGCGTCGGGAACCGAGTCCGGGTCCAAGCCGTGGTCCAAGTCGGGGGAGCCGGGCACGTCGGCGGGATCGTTGTCCCAGTAGATCTTCAGCCGGGTCGCGGCGCGCCGGACGACGCTGGGATTGGCCTGCGCCGCGAGGGTCACGAGAGTGTCTTCGGCGACGGTGTAGTCCTCGGGCGTCAGCCATCTCGGTGCGTCAGCGAGGAATTCGGCGATTACGGCGGCGTGCTGGGCGGTGATTTCGCCCGCGGACAGCGCTTTCCAGGTCAGCGGCAGCGTGCCGGTGGCTTGGGCGATCCGGGCGCGCGCCTCGCGCAGGGTCACGTGCAGGATCGTCGCCAGGTAGGCCGAAGTCGAGGTGTAGCCCTCCGGCAAGGCGCCGCGCGCTTCCAATTCCCGGATTGTCTCCAGTTGGGCGGCGTAGGCGACGTTCTGTTGTCTTTGCGTGGTCAGGAGTCTGGTGGTCAGGTCCCGGTCTGACAGCTGCCAGGCGGGGAGCGTGGTAGTCGTGGACACCTCTCCATTGAATCGAACGCGCGTTCGATTACTCTATCGCTCGAAGCGGTCAACCCCGACTGCGGGACCAAGCCGAGCAAGATCACTGTCCGGAGCCAAAAAGCGGCAACGGCGGCGCGCCAATGCCCCTCACGACCAGGCGGCATCGTAACGAGGTCCAGCCGGAAACAACGCAAGGTAATCGTGATCACCTGATTGAGTGACTTTAGATCGCGGTTGGCTGTGCTTAGGGGGCGGCTGCGACTGTGGCACACGCAGGAAGATGACCGTTGGGTCGAGGAGCTTGCGATGGGCGTGAACTGGGGGCAGAACCGCCGCACCGAGCCGAACGAAGCAGTGTCCCTCCTTGAGGGCCTGCTGATCGAATGCGATGCGGGGGCAGGAGACACGGTAGTGGTCGGCGGAGGACCGGCCAGCGGAAAAACACAAGTACAGAACCAAGTCGTGGCACGAGCCCGTGAGCTGGGCGTGCTGACGCTCACTGCGGCGGGAGCGGCCGACGAGCGTGACGTCGACGGAGGCGTGCTCGACCAGTTGCTGGCAAGTCCGGCGTTGCCGCGCGAAGTGCTGGCCGCGGCGGACGGCGAGGACCGCATCGCCGCGTTGTGCAGTGCGCTGCACCGGCTGGCGCGCGAGCGGCCGCTGCTGATCGCGGTCGACGATTTGCAGCACGTGGACGAGACGTCGGCGCGGTTGTTGCTGCGATTGCAGCGGCGGGCGCGGTCGGCCGCGATGTTGCTGGTGCTTACGCAGCCGGACGGCTGGTATTCCGGCGAGGGCGTCGAATTCGCCGCGCAGCCGCATCGGTACGTGCATCTCACGCCGTTCACCGTGGAGGCGATCGCACAGCTGGTCGCGGATCACGGCGAGGCCGAGCGGATTCACGGGTTGAGCGCGGGAAATCCGTTGCTGGTCAGCGCTTTGGTCGACGCACGCCGCAGTTCGGTGGACGACGGCGCGGTGTATTCCGATGCGGTGCAACGGCTTTTGCATCGTTACGGTTCGCCGCTGCGGGAAGTGGCGACGGCGATCGCGGTGCTGGATACCGACGTGACGACGGACGCGGTCGCGACTGTCGCGGGCGTGGACCCGGTCGAGGCGGAGGCGTCCGCGGGGTTGCTCGTGGAGACTGGGCTGGTCGACGGCGTGCGGTTCCGGCAGCAACCGGCCGCGGCGGCCGTCGTCGGCGGGTTGCGCGGGTCTGAGAAGGTGCAACTGCACATCCGGGCTGCTGAGGTGAAGCACGCGCGCGGGTTGTCGGCACCGGAGGTCGCGCGGCATCTCGTGGCGGCGGGCGAAGCTCAGGCGGAGTGGGCGTTGCCGGTGCTGGTCGCGGCGGCGGAGCAGGTGATGCTCGGCGACGACGTCGACTTCGCGACCCGCTGTCTGCAATTGGCGGCAGCGACGACCACTGCGTCGTGGGAGCAGCAGATGATTTCGCAGCTCCTGGCCAAGATCACGTGGCGGGTCAACCCGGCGGCGGCCGCACCGCATCTCGCGGCGTTGCGCGAAGCCGCTTCGCTGGACCAATCGGACCGGATCGCCTTGGTGCGCCAGTCCTTGTGGTTCGGTGACCGGGAAACGTTCGAGTCCGCGCTGGTCCGGCTGGGTGACGACCTCGAGCCGCTGCATCCGCGAACGGCCGCGGAGCTGACGCTCGCCGCGCACTGGCATTACGGCACCGCGCCAGAGCTGTCGGTTGACGCATCGGATCCTTGGATGCGCACGGCGACCACGCTCGCATCGGTGTGGCGCGTAGGCGGCAGCGAAGAGACCTCGGTGTGCGCGGAGCGGATTCTCCAGAACTGCCGGCTCTCCGACACTTCGCTGGAAGCGCTGGCTACGGCGATTCTCGCGCTTGCGTACGACGGCAAGGCGGACCGCGCGGAGGGCTGGTGCACTTCGCTGGCCGAGGAAGCCGAGTATCGCGGTGCAGTGACGTGGAAGGCGATGCTCGACGCTCTCGGCGCAAGCCTGCTGCTGCGTCGCGGCGAACCTGCCGAAGCGGCCGAAGCGGCGAGCCGCGCACTTGCGCTGCTTGACGAGCCGAACTGGGGCGTAGCGATCACGTACCCGCTGGCGACGATGCTGACCGCGTACACCGCAGCAGGCGCGTTCAAGGCCGCAGCAGCAGTGTTGCGACACGCGTTGCCTGAAACCGTGTACACGACACTCGGCGGCGTACGGTTCCTCAGGGCGCGCGGGCAGTTCCACCTGGCCACGAACCGCGGGCTCTCTGCGGTGAGTGATTTCCAGCAGTGCCAACGGATTCTCCGTGACCGCAATCTCGACCTGCCCGCGGTGGCACCGTGGCGCACCGATCTCGCCGAGGCGAACCTGCGGCTGCGCAACCCGACCCTGGCGGTCGAGCTGGCGAAACAGCAGCTGGCGGACACGACGGACGCGTTCTCGCAGGCAGTGGCGCTGCGGGTGCTCGCGTTCGCCGGGGACAGCGGCGCGCGGTCCGGCCTGCTGAACCGGGCGGCGGAAGCGTTCAAGGAATCCGGCGACCGGCTCGAGCTGGCCCGCACGGTCCGCGCGATCAACCAGCTCGGCCAGCGCGCGGAACGTTCGGCAGGCTTGGTGAAACCGGTGCAGGTGCCGCGACAGCCGATGCGTCCGCTCGCGCCGCGTCCGGTGGTGTCGAGACCGGAGCCGCCTCGCGCGGATCCGGAGGGAGCGGCGGCGACCGCGTTGAGCGAGGCCGAACTGCGCGTCGCGGAGCTCGCGGCGCACGGGCGGACCAACCGCCAGATCGCCGAAACGCTGTACATCACGGTGTCCACTGTGGAGCAACATCTGACCAGGGTGTACCGGAAACTCGGCGTAGCCGGGCGAAGCGCGCTGGCGGGCGAACTGGCCGGTGCCGGGCAGTGAGGGAGAACGGGGCGAAGGTGCTGACCGACGTAGAGCTGCGGGTCGCGGAACTCGCCGCGCAGGGCACGCCGGTGGCGGTGATCGCGGAGGTACTGGGAGTGTCCGCGAACACCGCCGACCGTCACCTGACGGCCGTCTACGTCAAGCTCCGCAACGCGTGAAGGGCCTCTCGCGCGAACTCCGCGAGAGGCCCTTCACCGGAACCGGAAGCAGGTCAGGATCGGCGGTCGGCGACCACCGCTTCGATGATGTCGTCCAGCGAGCGCGTCGGCACGAAGCCGATCTGGTTGTACGCGCGGGTGCAGTCGGGAATGCGGCGCTGCATGTCCTCGTACCCGTCGCCGTACGCCTCCTCGTACGGCACCTTCGTGATGGTGCTGCTCGATCCGGTCGCGCCGATCACGCGCTCGGCCAGCTGCGAGATGGTGGTCTGCTCGTTGCTGCCGAGGTTGAACACCTTGCCGTACGCGGAATCGTCGGCGAGCAGGTCCGCCAGCGCGGGCACGACGTCGTGCACGTGGCAGAAGCAGCGGGTCTGCTGTCCGTCGCCGAACACCGTGATCGGCTCGCCCGCCAGGGCCTGCTGCACAAACCGGGGGATGACCATGCCGTAGCGTCCGGTCTGGCGCGGGCCGACGGTGTTGAACGGCCGCACGATCACCGTGCGCAGGCCGTGCTCCACCGCGTACAGGTGGGCGAACGTCTCGTCCAGCGCCTTCGCCTCGGCGTAGGACCAGCGGTTCTTCAGCGGCGACCCGATGATCCGGTCGTCGTCCTCGCGCAGGCCGTCCGCGGTGTTCTTGCCGTAGATCTCGCTCGTGGACGCGACGAGGATCGGCACGTCGTGCCGCAGCGCCGCGTCGAGCATGTTCTCCGTGCCGTGCAGGTTCGTGCGCAGGCTGTCCATCGTCTTGTCGAGGATGGTGAACACGCCCACCGCGGCGGCGAGGTGGAAGACCGCGTCGATGCCCGCCATGCACGATTCGACCGCGTTCGGGTCGGTGATGGAGCCGCGCACGAACCGGAAGCCGGGGTGCCCGGCGACGTCGGCGAGGTTGTCGAGGGTGCCGGTGCTGAGGTTGTCCAGTGCGACGACCTCGTCGCCGCGGGCCAGCAGGTGCTCGGTGAGGTGGGAGCCGATGAACCCGGCGCCTCCGGTGATCAGGTAACGCACGTTGATGTCCCTTTCTCAGTTGGCGAAGAGCGCGCGGTCGAAGCGGTACGTAGCGTCGATGACGGTCGAGCAGTCGGTGAGCCATTCGTAGTCGTGGCCCGGCTGGACGGTGTGGATGAGCGCGACGTCCCAGTCCTGGCCTTCCGGCTCAGGGACGGTGTCGAGCGAACCGCCGGTCACCCGGACGTTCGGGACCAGCGGGTCGTAGTAGCCGACCTTCGCGCCCTTCGCAGCGAGAAGGTCGAGGATGTCGAGCGCGGACGACGAACGCACGTCCTGCACACCGGGCTTGTACGTCACGCCGACTACCAGCACGCGCGTACCTGCCATGCCCTTGCCTTCGCGCGACAGTGTGTTCAGTACGCGGTCGACGACCTGCTTCGGCCGCTCCGCGATGGCGTGCATCGCCTGGGTGACCAGTGGCGCGTTGCTCTGCGTCGCGCGCAGCTGCCACAGCAGGTAGTGCGGGTCGCAGGGGATGCAGTGTCCGCCGACGCCGGGGCCGGGGTGGAAGGCCATGAAGCCGTACGGTTTGCTGGCCGCCGCGTCGATGACCTCGATCGGGTCGATCGAGAAACCGTCGCTGATCTCGGCGAACTCGTTGGCCAGCGCGATGTTCACCGCGCGGAAGGTGTTCTCGTACAGCTTGGTCATCTCGGCCGCTTCCGGCGAGCTGACGCAGTGCACGCTCGGGGTGAGCACGTTGATCACGCGTTGTGCCATCGCGGTGCACACCGGGGTCACGCCGCCGAGCACGCGCGGCGTCTCGGCCTGGGTGTGCGTGACGTTGCCGGGGTCGATCCGCTCCGGGCTGGACGCCACGAACAGGTCGCGGCCGATCGTGAATCCCTTGGCCACCAGGGGTTTCACCAGCAGCCGGTTCGAGGTGCCGACGTAGCTGGTCGAGGTGAGGATGAACGTCTGGCCGCGGCGGGCGTTCGCGACGAGCGCCGCGCACGCCGCCTCCAGCGGGCCGAGGTCGGGCATCAGGTACTCGTCGAGCCCGGTCGGCACGCAGACCAGCACCGCGTCCGCCTCGGCCATCCGCGCCGAGTCCGTGGTGAGCTGGAAATCCTCCTGGTGCACGGCTTTCTCGAGTCTGCGGTGGTCGGCTTCGATGAGGTCGACCTCGCCCGAGCGGATCGAGTCGAGCCGGTTCTGCGACAGGTCGATGCCGATCACGCCGACGCCGCCGGCGTGCAGGCCGAGCGCGGTCGGCAGGCCGACGTAGCCCATCCCGATCACCGCGACCGACGTCAGTTCGTTCCGTTCGGCGATGGTCTCGAATTCAGCGACAGTACTGGTCATTCCTGGTCACCCGTTTCTGGATGGGCTGGGGAAAAGCGAGCGGAAAAAGCGGTCGAAAAGCCGGTCATCGGACCGAGCGGACGATTTCGAAGGCCTCGGCGAGGCCGGCGCTGACCTGGGAGCCGCGGTATTCGGCCAAAGCGCGGACGCCGCGTTCGCTGCGCGGATTCGGCCACGGCTCGAGCTCTTTTCCGTAGGCGCGCAGCGCTTCGATCTTGCGTTCGAGGTGGCTTTCGTCGAGGATCTGCCAGCAGTTCGGCCGGAACGTGACCGGCAGCCCGGAAGCCTCTCCGACGTCGGTGGCGGAGCGGATCTCGAACGTGCGGACCTCGCGCACCGGGCCCTTGCCCGGCCGTCCGGCGACCCGCGCGGCGCGGCTGACCAGCGCGTGGTCGGTGCTCAGATCGCACATGCTGGTGGCGAAAATGGTATCCGGCTCGAATTCGCGGACCTCGCGCTCGACGACCTGGTTCAGCGCGAGATGGCTGACCGTGTCGAGCCGGTTGTCGCCGAATTCGTGGACTCGCACGCGCTCGATGCCGAGCGTTTTCGCGGCCAGTTCGATCGCGTCGGTGCGGTTCGTGACCTCGGTGCCGGCGGCCGAACGCGAACCGTCGTCGTTGGTGAGAATGCAAAGCGAAACGGTGACGCCCTCGTCGGCGAGCCGGGCGATGGTCCCGCCCGCGCCGAGCGTTTCGTCGTCGCCGTGGGCTCCCACCACCAGCAGCCTGCGTGTCAACGTGTGCATACGATTCCCCAGTCCTTGTCCGGGCGGTGAAACCCCCAGCGGAAACGAGCCGTGCGAAATGGCTTGGAACGCCAGCAAAATCTGACACCCGCCGGTGCCTGCGACAACCCCTAAAGACCGTCTAAAGCGGACCTTGGCCGGGCAGGCGGACCGGCGCGGCAGGGGCCGTTAGGGGTGGGTCGGCGCGCGGGCGCGCTCGTATCGTCACGAAGTCGGATGGGCATGCGACGCGGAAGGAACGTGGGCACGTGGGCAACTCCGAGGAGAAGCTGGTCGGTGCGCTCCGGGCTTCGGTGAAGGAAACCGAGCGGTTGCGCGAGAAGAACCGCAAGCTCACCGAAGCCGCACGGGAGCCGATCGCGATCGTCGGGATGGCCTGCCGGCTGCCCGGCGGCGCGGGCACCCCGGAAGCGTTGTGGGAACTGCTTTCCGGGGGCGTCGACGCGATCGGCGAGTTCCCGTCGAACCGCGGCTGGGATCTCGACCGGCTCTACGACCCGACCGGGGAACGGCCGGGTTCGAGCTATGTGCGCGAGGGCGGTTTCCTGCACGACGCGCTCGATTTCGACGCCGACCTGTTCGGCATCAGCCCGCGCGAGGCGCTGCTCATGGACCCGCAGCAGCGGCTGCTGCTCGAAACGTCCTGGGAAGCGTTCGAACGCGCCGGGATCGCGCCGCATTCGGTGAAGGGCAGCCCGACCGGCGTTTTCGCGGGCACGATGTACCACAACTATCAGGGCAGTTACGGCTCTTCCGGCGTCATTTCCGGCCGTCTCGCTTATACGTTCGGGCTCGAAGGACCCGCGGTGACCATCGACACCGCGTGCTCGTCCTCGCTCGTCGCGTTGCACTTGGCGGTACAGGCGCTGCGCAACGGCGAATGCACCCTCGCACTCGCCGGCGGTGTCTCGGTGATGTCGACGCCGCGCACGTTTGTCGAGTTCTCCCTCGACGGCACGCTCGCCCGCAGCGCCCGCTGCCGTACCTTCGCCGATTCGGCGGACGGTACCGGCTGGTCCGAGGGCTGCGGCATGCTGCTGGTCGAGCGGCTTTCGGACGCACGACGCAACGGGCACCCGGTGCTGGCGCTCGTTCGCGGCACCGCGATCAACCAGGACGGCGCGTCGAACGGCATGACCGCGCCGAACGGGCCCGCGCAGCAGCGCGTGATCCGGCAGGCGCTGGCGAACGCGCGGCTGCGGCCGGACGAGGTCGACGTCGTCGAGGCGCACGGCACCGCGACCAAGCTCGGCGATCCGATCGAGGCGCAGGCGCTGCTCGCGACCTACGGTCAAGAGCGCGAAGAGCCGCTGTGGCTCGGTTCGATCAAATCGAACGTGGGGCACACGCAGGCCGCGTCCGGCGTCGCTGGCGTGCTGAAGATCGTGCTGGCCCTGAACAACGACCTGCTGCCGAAGACGCTGCATGTCGACAAACCGACCCGGCACGTGGACTGGACGGCGGGGAAGGTCGAGCTGCTGACCGAGGCCCGGCCGTGGGAGCGCGGGGAACAGCCGCGACGCGGTGCGGTGTCGTGCTTCGGGCTCAGCGGGACCAACGCGCACATCATTCTTGAGGAGGCGCCTGCGCCCGAGGCGACGGAGAACCCGCGCGACGAGGCCGCGGTTCCGGTCGTGGTGTCTGGCCGGACTCCGCAGGCGCTGCGGGCGCAGGCGGCGCGGCTGGCCGAACACCTTGCGGCACAGCCGGAGCTGGACCTGCTTGACGTCGCCGCCACCTTGGGCGCGTCGCGGACGCATCTGGACCATCGGGCCGCGGTGATCGGAAAGTCCATTGAGGACGTTCTGCCCGCGTTGAACGCGCTCGCGAACGGTGAACTCGGCGCGGTGAGCGGCCTGGCGCGCGGCGAGGCGTCATTGGCGTTCCTGTTCTCCGGTCAGGGATCTCAGCGGGTTGGGATGGGCCGTCAGCTGGAAGTCTTCCCGGTGTTCGCCGAGGCTTACGCGGCGGCGTGCGCGGAACTGGACCGGCATCTCGACCGGCCGATCCGGGCGGTCATCGACGGCGACGCGGACGCCTTGGGGCAGACCGCGAACACGCAGGCCGCGCTGTTCGCGTTCGAGGTCGCGTTGTTCCGGCTGGTCGAGTCGTGGGGGCTCACGCCCGCCGCGTTGTGCGGCCACTCCATCGGCGAGCTCGCCGCCGCGCATTGCGCGGGCGTGTTCTCGTTGGCGGACGCGGCGAAGCTGGTCGCCGCTCGTGGCCGGTTGATGCAGGCGTTGCCGAAGGGCGGCGCGATGGTGGCCGTCGAAGGAACTCCGGACGAGGTCGCCGCGCACGATCCACAAGGGACGGTCGACATCGCCGCGGTGAACGGGCCGCGCTCGGTCGTACTGTCCGGCGCGGAAGACGCCGTTCTCGCCGTGGCGGCGAAGTTCAGCGACGCCGGACGGCGGACGACGCAGCTCAAGGTCTCGCACGCGTTCCACTCGCGACTGATGGAGCCGATGCTCGCCGAGTTCCGCACGGTCGCGCAGAGCATCGCTTACGCGCAGCCGGCCATTTCGGTGATCTCCAGCGTGACCGGCGAAGAGGTTTACGTCGAGCTGACCGACCCCGAGTACTGGGTGCGCAACGTCCGCGAGCGGGTCCGGTTCGCCGACGCGGTCCGCGCGCTCGCTGCCGAGGGCGTGAACCGATTCCTCGAACTGGGGCCGGACGCGCCGCTCACCGCCGTCGTTCCGCAGTCCGCCGATGACGCCGTCGCCGTGCCCGGTCAGCGTCGCGACGTTCCTGAGGACGTGGCGCTGCTGACCGCGTTGGCGACCCTGCACGTACGCGGCGTGGTGCCGGACTGGGCCGCGCATTTCGCCTCCCGCGGCGCGAACCGGGCGGACCTGCCGACGTACGGCTTCCAGCACCAGCGCTACTGGCTGGAGGTTTCGTCCGAATCCGGGGACGTCTCGTCGATGGGCCTCGACCCGGTCGACCACCCGCTGCTCGGCGCGGCGACGTTGCTCGCCGACGCGGACGGCGTGGTCCTCTCCGGCCGCGTGTCCACGGCGACCCACCCGTGGCTGGCTGACCACGCGGTCGGCGGCTCGATCCTGTTGCCGGGCACGGCGTTTGTGGAACTCGCCGTGCGCGCCGGGGACGAGGTCGGCTGCGGCCGCGTCCAGGAGCTGACCCTGCACGCCCCGCTCGTGCTGCCCGCGAAGGGGGCCGCGCGGATCCAGGTGCGCATCGGCACTCCGGCCGCGGACGGGACCCGGCCGATCAGTGTCCACTCGCGACCCGACGATCTCGCCACCGCGGCCGGCTGGACCCGGCACGCGGACGGCACGCTCGCGCCCGCCGCTTCCGGAACGAACTTCGACCTCAGCGAATGGCCGCCGGCCGGGGCCGAGACAGTCGACGTCGAGGGCATGTACGACCTGCTGGCCGAGCACGGAATGGCCTACGGGCCGGTGTTCCAGGGCCTGCAAGCGGCGTGGCAGCGCGGTGACGACGTGTACGCCGAGGTCGCGCTGCCCGAACAGGAGCGGATCGGTGCCGAGGCATTCGGCCTGCACCCGGCGGTCTTCGACGCGACCCTGCACGCTGTCGGGCTCAGCGCGGCAGCTGGCGAGGGGACGACGCTGCCGTACGCCTGGTCCGAAGTGGAGCTTTTCGCAACTGGCGCGTCCTCGCTGCGAGTCCACGTGCGACCGACCGGTGAGCAGGCTGTCGAGCTGCGGCTCGCCGACAGCGCTGGTGCGCCGGTCGCGCGGGTCGGCACGCTGAAGCTGCGGCAGATCAGCGAGGAACAGCTGGCCGCGGCGGCTCCGACTGGCTCGGACGAACTGTACGAAGTGGACTGGGTCCCCACGACTCTGCCGGACGCTCAAGCGGCCTACGAGGTCTACTCGGCGAAGGCAGGGAACAACGCGGTTTCGGCGAAGAAGGCCGTCCACAGTGCACTGTCCAAACTGCAGGCGGACAGCAAAGAGAAGCTTCTCGTGGTGACCGGCAACGACCTCGCCGGGGCCGCGGTTGCTGGTCTCGTCCGGTCCGCGCAGGTGGAGAACCCGGGCCGGATCGTGCTCGTCGAGGGCGACGCGACCGACGAGCAACTCGCGGCCATCGCGGCGGCGGACGAATCGGCGGTGCGGGTTTCCGGGACCGAGGTACGCGTGCCCCGGCTTGTCCGGGCGACACCGGAACTGGGCGAGCCGGTCGATTGGTCGGCCGGGACTGTGCTGCTCACCGGCGGTACCGGAGCGCTCGGCCGGATCGTCGCCACGCACTTGGCGAAGCAGGGTGCGCGGCAGTTGCTGCTGGTCAGCCGCCGTGGCGACCAGGCGCCCGGCACCGCGGAACTCGTCGCCGAGCTGACCGGGCTCGGTGCGGAGACCGCCGTCGTCGCGTGCGACCTCACCGACCGCAAAGCGGTGGCCCGGCTGCTGAAGACGCACCCGGTCACCGCAGTGGTGCACGCCGCCGGTGTGCTGGACGACGGTGTGCTGCCGTCGATGACTCCGGAGCGGATCGACGGCGTCTTCAACCCGAAAGCGCTCGCCGCCTGGCACCTGCACGAGCTGGCCGGCGACGTCGAAGCGTTCGTCACCTTCTCGTCGGCCGCCGGGGTGCTCGGCGCCCCCGGACAGGCGAACTACGCCGCCGCAAACGCTTTCCTCGACGCTCTCGCCGCGCATCGTCGCGCCGAGGGCAAACCGGCGCACTCGCTCGCGTGGGGCATGTGGGAATCGGCGGCCGGGATGGCCGGCGAAACGACCGGCAAACGCGGGCTCGGCGCGTTCACCGCGGCCGAGGGACTGGCGCTGTTCGACACCGCGGTCAGCTCGACCGGCGCGGTCTTCGTGCCGGTGAAGCTTGACCTGCCCGCGTGGCGCGAGGCCGGCGCGGTGCCGGACCTGCTGCGCGGCCTGGTCCCGACGGCCCGGCGTACCGTCTCCGACCGCGAGGCCGGTACGGACTCGCTGCTGGGCAAGCTGGTCCGTCTTCCCGCGGACAAGCGCCTCGACCATCTGCGTGACCTGGTCATCGAGCACGCGGCCGCAGTGCTGGGGCACGCGTCGACAGAGGTGATCGACGCCGACCGTGCGTTCAAGGATCTTGGCTTCGACTCGCTGACCGCGGTCGAACTGCGCAATACGCTCAACGAGGTCACCGGCCTCAGCCTCACCGCGACGCTCGTCTTCGACTACCCGACAGCTGGCGACCTGGCCGCGCACCTGCACAACGAGTTGCTCGGCGATCTGGACGCGGATGCGGCCGGGCCGGAGACCACCGTCGTGGGCAGCGACGAGCCGATCGCGATCGTGGGCATGGCTTGCCGGTTCCCCGGCGGGGTCAGCACGCCCGAGGAGCTGTGGCAGCTGGTCGCCGCCGGTCAGGACGGGACGAGCGACTTCCCGACCGACCGCGCCTGGGACATGGACCACTGGCTGGAGCAGGTCGCGCCGGACGGCGGCACCCCGCGAGGCGGGTTCGTGCCGGACGCCACCGATTTCGACGCGGCCTTTTTCGGCATCAGCCCCAACGAAGCGGTGATGATGGACCCGCAGCAGCGGATGCTGCTGGAGTCGTCGTGGGTCGCGCTGGAGAACGCGGGCGTTGACCCGTTGGCGCTCAAGGGAAGCACGACCGGGGTGTTCGTCGGCGTGATGCAGTCCGACTACGACCCGGGTGACGCGCTCGAACAGGGCGGCGGCGCTTATCGCGGATCCGGTGCCCTGAGCAGTGTCGTCTCCGGACGGGTCGCGTACGCGTTCGGGCTCGAAGGCCCGGCGGTGAGCGTGGACACCGCGTGCTCGTCTTCGTTGGTGGCTTTGCACCAGGCGACCCAGGCGTTGCGCGGCGGCGACTGCTCGCTCGCGTTGGTGGCGGGTGTTTCGGCGCTTGTTTCCCCGGCTCCGTTCGCGCAGTTCGTCGACGGTGCGGTCGCTCGCGACGGCCGGTGCAAGCCGTACTCGGCCGCGGCGGACGGGTTTGGCTGGGGCGAAGGCGTCGGCGTGCTCGTGATCGAGCGGCTGTCCGATGCGCAGCGCAACGGACACGACGTGCTTGCGGTGGTGAAGTCCAGCGCGGTCAACGCGGACGGCGCTTCCAACGGGCTCAACGCACCCAGCGCCCCGGCGCAGGAGAAGTTGATCCGGCGCGCTTTGTCGGCGGCGGGCTTGACGGCGTCCGATGTGGACGCTGTGGAGGGGCACGGCGCGAGCACTCCGTTGGGCGACCGGATCGAGACTTCCGCACTGCTGGCCACCTACGGCCGCGAGCGGGCTGCGGACCGTCCACTGTGGCTTGGTTCGGTGAAGTCGAACATCGGGCACACTCAGGCGGCGGCGGGTGTCGCTGGGGTGATCAAGATGGTGCAGGCGATGCGGCACGGAGTGTTGCCGGCGACCTTGCACGCCGCCGAGCCGACGCACGAGGTCGACTGGGCTGCCGGGACTGTGCGGTTGCTGGACGAGGCTCGGGACTGGCCGGAGGTGGACCGTCCGCGTCGGGCCGCGGTGTCGGCGTTCGGGTACAGCGGGACCAACGCGCACGTGATTCTCGAGCAGGCTCCGGAAGTTGTGCCGGAAGCTGCGGAGACGGTCGATGTCGGCGGGGTTTTGCCGCCGCTCGTGTTCTCGGCTCGTACCGCGGCGGCGCTTCCGGATCAGGCGCGGGCGTTGCTGGCGCACCTCGACGCGTATCCGACGCTGGATGTCGTGTATTCGCAGGCCAATCGGCAGCCGTTGTTCTCGCATCGGGCTGCGGTGGTCGGTTCGGATGCGGCTGAACTCCGGACTGCGCTCGAAGCTTTGTCTGCTTCGGACTGTGCGGTGACCGGGCGGGCTCGCTCCGGCGGCCGGACCGCGTATCTCTTGCCGGGGCAGGGGAGCCAGCGGGCCGGGATGGGGGCGGAGCTGTCCGCCGCGTTCCCGGTGTTCGCCTACGAACTGGAGCGCGTTGCGGCGAAGTTCGATCAGCATCTCGGTCGTTCGTTGCGCACGGTGATGTTTGCCGAGGCCGGGTCGGTGGACGCGCAGTTGCTCGACCGGACTCAGTTCAGCCAGGCCGCGGTGTTCTCCTTCTCGGTGGCGCTGTACCGGCTGCTGGAGTCGTGGGGGCAGCGGCCGGACGTCCTGGTGGGGCACTCGGTCGGCGAGATCGCGGCCGCGCATCTGGCCGGAGTGTTTTCTTTGGACGACGCGGTGAAGCTCGTCGCCAACCGAGGTCAGCTCATGGCCGAGACCCGGGCAGGTGCGGTGGTCGCGGTTGAGGCCAGCGCGGACGAGGTGCGGCCGATGCTGAGCGACGACGTCGCGCTGGCGGCGGTGAACGGGCCGCGTTCGGTCGTGGTGTCCGGTGTGGACGGTGCGGTCCAGGCGATCGTCGAGCACTTCGAGAAGCTGGGCCGACGGACCAACCGGCTCGTGATCGACTGCGCGGTGCACTCGCCGTTGCTGGACGAGATTCTCGAAGAGCTGGAAGAGATCGCGCAGGAGCTGACGTTCGAGAAGCCGACTGTGCCGGTGATCTCGACAGTCACTGGTGCCGAAGTGTCAGACGAACTCTCCGACCCTGCGCATTGGGTGGCTAACTGCCGTGACACGGTTCGTTTTGCCGACGCGGTTCAGGCTTCGGCGGCGACCCGGTTTGTCGAACTCAGCACAAACGGTGTGCTCACCGCGGCTGCTGAAGCCGTTATCGAGGACGCGGAGTTCGTTCCGGTGCTTCGACGCAATCGTGGCGAGGTCGCTTCGACGCTCCTGGCCGCGGGGCAGTTGCACGTCTTGGGTGCGGGGCTGGATGTCCGGCGGATGTTTGCCGGGCGGGCCGCGGTGAGCGTTCCGTTGCCGCCGTATGCGTTCCACCGGACGCGGTACTGGCCGTCGGTCGATATGGAGGCTCGGCGGGCTACCGGGACTGGGCTTGGCACGTGGTTCGGGCCTGCCTTGACTGTCGCTGGATCGTCCACTGTGGTCCTGAGCGGCACCTTGCCCGCGGATGAAGCGTTCCCGGTGGCGGGTTTCGCGGAGCTGGCTACTCGGGCTGGGGACGAGGTCGGGTTCGGACGCGTCGTTCGGTTGGCTGTCGAGTCGCCGTTGGCTTCTGAACACGTGCAGATCGTGGTGGGCGAGCCGGATGGCGCTGGGCATCGTTCGGTGACTGTCCACTCGCGACACGGCGGCGCGTGGACCCGGCATGCCGAGGGCGTGCTGGCGGTGGACGACGGGGTCGAGCCGGAGGGCATTGGCCAGTGGCCGCCTGCCGGTGCGGAACCCGTGAGTGCTGGGCGGCTCGACGCGGCTTGGACTGCCGGCGGAGTGGTGTTCGGGGAAATCGAAGTCGCTCCGGACGAGCAGTTTGGCCTGCATCCGGTCGTGCTTGATGCGGCACTGTCCACTGTGGGCGGGGATCCGGTGGAGTGGCGGGACTTCCGGTTGTTCGCTACTGGCGCGGCGAAGCTGCGGGTTCGGTTGACTCCGCTCGGGGACGATCGGGTGGCGGTGTTGTTCGCGGATCGTTCTGGGCGACCGGTCGCCGCGGCTGAGTCGGTGACGTTGCGGCAGTTGGTGGCTCCGGCGGCGGTTGCGTCAGCACCGGCCGTGGTGAAGAAGCGGCGTGCGGTGGCTGACGATGTCTCGGAGCTCGAGTTGACCGAGAAGGGGCTTCAGGCGTTTGTGCTGGAGCAGGTCGCCGGGCTGCTGGGGTATGCCGATACCGCCGAGCTTGACGAGGACGCGCACTTCCTGGAGATCGGGTTCGATTCGCTTACCGCGGTGGAGTTGCGGAATCGGATCGGCAGCGCGGCGGGGGTTTCGCTGCCCGCGTCGATCGCGTTCGATCACCGGACTCCGGCTGGGCTGGCGAAGCATCTGCTCACGGTGCTGACCGGGCCCGCGGTCGAGGCTGGCGGGGATCCGGTTACGGAGATGTTCTTCGAGGCTGTCCGGGACGGGCAGGTGGAGAACGGTCTAGCGTTGCTGGGAGCGGCGGCTCGGTTGCGGTCTTCTTTCCAGACGGTGGCCGAGCTTCGGGAGGAGCCGCGGCCGGTGGAGCTGGCTGCCGGGCCTGCTGAGCTGAAGTTGCTGGCGGTGCCTACTCCGGCTGGGATGGGTGGCGCGTATCAGTACGCGAAGCTGGCCGCTCGGTTCCGGGGGGTGCGGCGGGTCGCCGCGTTGCCTACACCAGGGTTTGTGACTGGGGAATTGCTGCCTGCTGATCTTGATGCGTTGCTCGATGTTTTGGCGGAGAGCGTTCGGTTGTCCGGCGACGGGCCGTTCGCGTTGGTGGGGCATTCTTCCGGTGGGGTGCTTGCGTACGCGTTGGCTGCCCGGGTTAAGGCTGCCGGGGTTGTTTTGCTGGACACGTACGCGATGGACGACGGTGGGGATGTCGGCGGCACCGTCCGAGATATGGCCGCGGGAATGGTCGAGCGGGAAGAGCAGTATGGGCCGTTTGATCGCGACAAGCTGACTGCCATGGCTTACTACCTCGGGTTGCTGGACGGGGTTTCGTTGCCCGAGGTCGCCGTTCCCACGGTGCTGGTGCGGCCGGATCGGCGGTTTGTCACTGCTGGGGACGGGCCGGACCGGGCGCAGGAGGATCCCGGGTTGTGGCGGACTACGTGGGATCGGGCTGATGTCGTGGTGACTGTTCCCGGGGATCATTTCAGCATTGTGGACGGTGATGTGGAGACCACCGCCAAGGCCGTGGAGGGGTGGTTGGGGAGTTTGGGGTGAGCCGCGTGGTGGTGGGGTGGCTCGAACCGTGGGGCGCAGTGGTGCGGTTTTAGGGTCGTGAGGCAACTCTGAGGGAAGCTGATTCCCGCAGAGTTCCCTCACGACCTTGGTTACGGGAGCAGTGCGGCGATTCCGTCCAGGACTCGCTCCAGGGCGAAGTCCTCGGGGGCGGCGGCTGGGTAGTGGTGGGATTCCGCTAGTTCCGCCAGGTGCGGGTAATCGCCTTCGGCTAAGCGTGGTTGCAGGAAGGCGCGGACGTCAGCTGCGTACTCGGTCGACTCCGGCGAGTCCGGGTCGGAAGTCGTTCTGCGGCGGTCCGCGGTGGCTCGGACTACGGCGGAGACCAGTTCCGCGCACGATAAGGCGTCTACTGTGGACAAACCGGCCTCGGTGAAGACGGCCAGGAGTTGTTCGGTCCAGCGGAGGCGGTGCGGGGTCAGGCCCTCGCGGACGTCCAGGAGCCAAGGGCGGGCGGCGTAGCGTTTCGATGCCGCGTCTGCCCAGGCGCGGACGGCCGAGCGCCAATCCAGGTCGACGGGGGCCGGCGGGGGCGGGCCGAAGCCGGATTCGGCCAGGAGGATCAGCAGTTCGTCTTTCGAGCTCACGTAGCGGTACAGCGCGTTGGTCGTGAGCCCGAGCGCGGACGCGATGTTGGGCAGCGACGCGGCTGCCAGGCCTTCGGTGTCGGCCAGCTCGACGGCTGCCGCCACCACCGCTTCGACGGTGTGCGACGGCTTCGGTCCTCGGCGGGGGCGCGGGGCTCCCAGCCAGGCCGGGGCCAGGCCCGGCGGCAGGGCTCGGGGATCGGGCTCGATCGGCATCTTTCGCTCCGGTACGTCTTTCAGTAAACTGTGCAAGTCTTACACTGATCTGGTCTGGGGGCGAGCCAACGTGAGCGAGACCAACCGGTTCGGGTTCGGGAAGGTCACCGAGCTGGACCGGAAGCTGGCGGCGACCGAGGTCGAGCACGCCCGCTCCGAGGGCGCTTGCGATGGGCAGGAAGCCGCACGCAGGCTGGCCCGGATCCGGCTCGCCGGCTCGCACGCGGCGTTGCGGGCCGCTGTCGAAGGGCGTACCTCGGCGTCGCCGCCTCCGCTGCTGGAGGCCGCGCCGAGGCTCGCGTTCGTGCTCTGGGTGGCGGTCGCGGCGGTGAACACGCTGGTCTGGTTCGGCATCGGCGTCATCGGCGGGCAGTGGGACCCGCTGTGGCTGCTCTGGGTGCTGCTCGGCGGCGGACTGCTGGCCGGAGGCGTGTGGAGCGTCCGGGACTTCGACCGGCGGGCCCGCGCCTCGGCGGGCGGCGCGTCCTGAGGCAAACCCCTCCCCGGGGGTCTGGGGTTCCCCGATCAGCGGGGGTCCGCTAAACTGTTCAAGCCTTACACAATTAATCCCGACTCCGTCGAAGCCGTATTGGGGGGCCTCATGTCGGAGAGCACCGAGAAGACCCGCTCCGGGAGCGGACTCGCTCGCCGCATCGTCACGATCGCCTGGGCCGCCGTCACCGGCGTTCAGTTCGTGATCTGGCTGCTGATGAGTCTCATCAGCATGTCGTTCAAATCGCCCTTCTGGCTGTGGACGCTGGGCGGAGGCGCCATCGTGCTCGCGGTGTGGTGGTCGCTCGACCGCCGCGGTTCCGGGAACGGATCGGAGTGAACGACGTGCCCACCACTACTTCCGTGGCAACGCCCGTCCAGCTGGACGGGGTGCGCAAGACCTACGGCCGCGGCGAGAGCGCGGTCGAAGCGCTCGCCGGCGTGTCCGTCGCCTTCCCGGCGGGCACCTTCACCGCGGTGATGGGCCCGTCCGGTTCCGGCAAGAGCACGCTGCTGCACTGCGCGGCCGGGCTGGACACGCCGACCTCGGGCACGGTGACCCTCGTCGGGACCGATCTCAAGGGCAAGAACGAAACACAGCTCACCGAACTGCGCCGGGAACACGTCGCGTTCATTTTCCAGTCGTTCAACCTGATGCCGGCGCTGAACGTGGAGCAGAACGTCACGCTGCCCACGCTGCTGGCCGGCCGCACGCCGGACAAGGCGTGGGTGGACCAGGTGATCGCGCGCGTCGGGCTGTCCCAGCGCGTGAAGCACCGGCCCGGCGAGCTGTCCGGCGGGCAGCAGCAGCGCGTCGCGATCGCCCGCGCGCTCGCCGCCCGTCCGGCCGTGGTGTTCGCCGACGAGCCCACCGGCGCGCTCGACACCACCACCGCGCTCGAGGTCCTCGGCCTGATGCGCGAGCTGGTCGGCGCGGGCCAGACCATCGTGATGGTCACCCACGACCCGGTCGCGGCGTCCCACGCGGACAACGTGCTGTTCCTGGTCGACGGGCAGATCGTCACGCAGATGGCCACGCCGACCGTCGACCAGGTGGCGAGCACCCTGGCGCACCTCGGCGAGCAAGCGAGGAGGCAGCGGTGAACTCGCGGCGAGTGGTGCTCGCGCTCGCGCTGTCGAGCCTCCGGTACCGCGCGGCGGCTTCGCTCGCGTCGTTCGTCGCGATCCTCATCGGCTGCGGTCTGCTGATCGCGTGCGCCGGGCTGTTCGAGACGGCGATCGTGCTGAAGGCGGCGCCGCAGCGGCTGTCCGCGGCTCCGCTCGTCGTCGGCGGGTCCGCCGGGTTCAAGCTGCCGGACGAGGAATCCCAGGTCGTGCCGTACGCCGAGCGCGCGGTGCTGCCGGAGGACCAGATCGCGAAGATCACCGCGGTGCAGGGGGTCGGGCAGGCGGTGCCGGACGTGTCGTTCGCGACGGTCCTGCTGCACGACGGCGCGCCTGAGCCAGGTGCGTCTGTCCTTTCCGGACACGGCTGGGATTCGGCTTCGCTGGGCGGATACAAGCTCACCGAAGGCGCGGCTCCGAACACGCCGGGCCAGGTCGTGCTCGACGCGGCCACCGCATCGGCGGCCGGCCTGCACGCTGGTTCGGCCGTCGACCTGGCGGTGAACGGGCAGCGGCAGTCGTTCCAGATTTCCGGCGTCGCGGAGCCCGCCCAAACCGTGAAGTCGCCCGCGTTCTTCTTCTCGGTCGCGGACGCCCAGCGGTTCAACCCGCATCCCGGCACGGTCGGGCTCGTCGGCGTTTTCCCCGCCGACGGCGTCGACGCGACCGAGCTGGCGGGCAAGATCTCCGAACAGGTTCCTTCGCTCACCGTGCTGACCGGCGACGATCGCGGTTCGGCGGAATTCCTCGGCGTGAGCGGAAGCCAGCTGCCGCTGATCCTGCTCGCCGCGGTGTTCGGCGGCATGGTGCTGGTCGTGATGGCGCTGGTGGTTTCCGCGACGATCAGCCTCACCGTCCGGCAGCGGCAGCAGGAACTCGCGCTGCTGCGGGCGACCGGCGCGACGCCGAAACAGGTGCACCGCATGGTCGTCATGGAGACGATGGCGGTCGGCGCGATCGCCGCGGTGTGCGGGGCGTTCCTGGGCAGCCTGCTCGGGAACTGGATCTTCAGCACCAGCGGCTCGCTCGGCATCGTGCCGGACGAACTCGCCTTCACCCAGGACGTCATCGCGTTCGCGGCGGGGATCGTCGCCACGCTCGCGATCACCTTCGGGGCCGCGTGGTTCGCCGCGCTGGCCGCCGCCCGGGCCCGGCCGATCCAGGCACTGGCCGAAGCGGCGATCCCGGGCGTCAAGGTCAACGCGTTACGCCGCATGGGTGCGCTGATCTGCGGCGCGGCCACGGTTTTGCTCGCCGCGACCACGATCTTCATGCCCGCCGACACCGCCGCGGCGATCGGCGGTCCGGCGGTGCTCACCGGCGCGATCGGCGTCGCGCTGCTCGGGCCGGAGATCATCGCGTGGGTGGTGGACCGGTTCGGTCCGTTCGTGCGCCGGGTCGCCGGCCGCGACGCCACGCTCGCGGTCATCAACACCCGGGCGCGGGCCGTCGCGTTCGCCGCGGTGCTCACGCCGATCACGCTCGCCAGCGCGGTCGCGCTCGGCAACGTGTATTCCGAGACCACCGCCCAAAAAGCGCAGATCGCCGCTTATGCCGGGCAGCTGAAGGCAGACGCGGTGCTCACCTCGGCCGCGGGCGGGTTCTCGCCGGACGAGCTCGCGCAGATCCGCAGCACGCCGGGGGTTTCGACCTCGTCGCCGCTCGTCATCAGCTCCGGCTGGGTCGAGGAACCCTACGACGGCAACGGAAGCGACCCGTTGCGGTTGCTGGGCGTCGCCGCGCAGGACCAGGGCGGCACGGTGCTCGCCACCGAGGTCACCGAAGGCTCGCTCACGGCACTGCGCGGGAATTCCGTGGCGCTGCCCGCGTCGGTCGCCGAGAAGCTCGAGGTCAAGGTCGGCTCCCAGATCAAGATGCGGCTCGGCGACGGGGCGCAGGTCCCGGTGACCGTGGTCGCGCTGCTGGACAGCCCGTCCAGTTACGCGAGCATGGTGCTGCCCGCCGATCTGCTGGCCGCGCACACCACCAGCGGCCTCGCGTCGCAGGTGCTCGTGCGGGGCGGCGACGCCGGCGCGATCGTGTCGGCGCTGTCCGACCGGGCGAAGGACTGGCCCGGAGTCACGGTCGGCGACGACAGTGCGCTCGCCGCGAGTTTCCAGGCGAGTGCCGACGTCGAGGCGCTGATCAACTACCTGCTGGCCGTGCTCGCCATCGCGTACGCCGCGATCGCCGCGGTGAACACGCTTTCGGTAGCCGTGCTGGCCCGTCGGCGGGAGTTCGGCGCGCAACGGCTCGCCGGTGCGGATCGCGGACAGGTGAAGCGGATGCTGTTCGTGGAAGGCGGGATCGTGGCGGTGACCGGGCTCGTGCTCGGCATCGTGATCTCGCTCTTCACCGTGGTGCCGATGGCGCTGACCACCGGCGAGATCATCCCGTCCGGACCGGTCTGGGTGTTCCTCGCCGTGGTGCTCGCGATCTTCCTGATCGTGTGGCCGGCGACCTCGCTCTCGGCAAGGCTGGCGATGCGCCGCAACGCCATCGAAGCGGTGAAAATGCCCGGCCAGTAACGGTTTCTAGGGGTACGCCGGGCCGGCCCGGGGTGGTTAGTCTCGTGCGGACTGTCCACGCCGGGCCGGCCCGGTTTTCGTCGTATCTGGAGTGATCCCCATGCGTGTACTCCTGGCCGCGCCGTCCTCGACGGCCCGTCTGCACACCCTGGTGCCGCTCGCCTGGGCGCTCCGGACCGCCGGGCACGACGTGAAAATCGCCGGACGGCCCGCGTTCGTCGAGGACATCCTCCGTACCGGCTGCGTCGCGGCCGAGCTCGAGGACGGCGACGCGGAGCTGACCGAATCCGCCGCGCTGGCCGAGTTCGCGCGGCTGTGGCGGCCCGCCGTGGTGGTGTCGAACGCGCCGGCCGGAATCGCCGCCGCCCGCGAGGTCGGTGCCAAGGCGGTTCGCGTGCTCGGGCCTCAGGACGAACTCGACGCCGCTGCGGACCACACGTTCGACCTCGTGCCGCCTTCGTTGCGCGACAACGGTCCGTCAGGCGACCCGCTGCGGCACGTGCCGTACTTCGGTCCGGTCGAGATCCCCAACTGGCTGCGCCGCAAGGCCCGCCGCGCTCGCATTCTCCTGTCGCTGGACGATCCTTCCTGGTATGAGTCTGTCTTCAGTGTACTGTCCGATGTGGACGCAGAGCTGGTTTGTGCCGCGGAGTTGCCAGCCGGGCTTGCGTTGCCGCAGAAGGTGAAGCTCGTCGACTCCGCGCCTCCGGCCGCCGTGTTGCCGACGTGTGCGGCAGTGGTGCACGACGGTAACGAGACGTTGGCGCTTGCCGCGGTGGCGTACGGGCTGCCGCAGCTGTCGTTGGCCGAGTCTGCTTTCGGCACTCGCGTCACCGCCGCGGGCGCGGGAATTTCCGGTGCGGCGGAAGGGATTTCCCGGCTGACGGACGAAACGCTTCGCGCCGGTGCGGACGCGTTGCGCGCGGAGGTGGCCGCGTTGCCAGCCCCTCGCGCGGTCGCCGCCGCCCTGGCCAGCTGAATGTGGGGCCGCTAGGGGTGGGGGCACGCCAGCGCCGTCGGTAGCGTTCCCGACGTGGCACTTTCCACCCTTTTTCGCGGTTAGGCGGGGCGATTGGCGTGAGTAGCGACTTCCAGTCCGGCGGCGAGAACGAGCGCAAACTGCTCGCCTACCTCAAACGCGCGACGACTGATCTTCGCGAAGCGAAGCGGGCATTGCAGGAAACGCGCGAGCGCGACGGCGAGCCGATCGCGATCGTCGGCATGGCCTGCCGGTACCCCGGCGGCGTCACGTCGCCCGAGGACCTGTGGAACCTCGTCGCCACCGGAACCGACGCCATCGGCGGCTTCCCGGAGGACCGCGGCTGGCCGCTGGACACGCTGTACGACCCGGCCGGCGAACGGCCCGGCACCACGAACACGCGCGAAGCCGGTTTTCTTTACGACGCGGCGGAATTCGACCCGGAGTTCTTCGGGATCTCGCCGCGCGAGGCGCTCGCCATGGACGCACAGCAGCGGATCCTGCTGGAGACCTCGTGGACCGCCCTGGAACGCGCCGGGATCGTGCCGGAGACGTTGCGCGGCAGCGAAACCGGTGTGTTCACCGGCGTCATGTACCACGACTACGCCGGGCACGCGGCCGCCGGCAGCGTCGTCTCGGGCCGGGTCGCTTACGCGCTCGGCCTTGAGGGCCCGGCGGTGAGCGTGGACACCGCGTGCTCGTCGTCGCTCGTCGCGCTCCACTGGGCAGCGCAGGCTCTCCGTCGCGGCGACTGTTCGCTGGCACTGGTCGGCGGCGTCACGGTGATGGCCACTCCCGAAACTTTCGTGTACTTCTCCGAGCAGCGCGGGCTTTCCGACGACGGCCGGTGCAAGGCCTTCGCCGCCGCGGCCGACGGAACGGGCTGGGGCGAAGGCGCGGGTGTCCTCGTGGTGGAGCGGCTTTCCGAAGCCCGCCGCAACGGTCACCAGGTGCTCGCCGTGATCCGCGGCTCCGCGGTGAACTCCGACGGCGCGTCGAGCGGACTGACTGTCCCTAATGGACCGGCACAGCAGCGAGTGATCCGCCAAGCGCTGGAATCCGCCGGGCTGACCACGGCGGACGTGGATCTCGTCGAGGGCCACGGCACCGGCACGAAGCTCGGCGACCCGATCGAGGCGCAGGCGCTGCTGGCGACCTACGGCCAGGACCGTGCTGAGCCGCTGTGGCTGGGCTCGCTCAAATCGAACATCGGACACACTCAGGCCGCGGCTGGGGTCGGCGGCGTGATCAAGGTGGTGGAAGCGATCCGGCACGGCGTGCTGCCGAAGACGCTGCACGTCGACGCGCCCTCGCCGCACGTCGACTGGTCGGCTGGCGAGGTCGAGCTGCTCACCGAGGCCCGCCCGTGGCCGGAGACCGGGCGCGCCCGGCGCGCCGCGGTGTCGTCGTTCGGGATCAGCGGCACCAACGCGCACGTGATTGTCGAACAGGCCGAGCCGGCCGAGGACGCCGCTGCACCAGCCGAGGTTCCGGTGCTTGCCTGGCCGGTGTCCGCGGACACCGCCGACACGCTCGACGCTCAGCTGAAGCAACTCGCGGCTGTCGAAGGCTCGCCGACCGATATCGGCTTCTCCCTGGCCGCCACCCGGTCCATGCTCGACCACCGCGCAGTGCTCGTCGGTGCCACGCGAGATGAGCTGCGCGAAGTCCGGGATCGTCGCACCAACGGCCGTACCGCGTTCCTCTTCACCGGACAAGGTGCACAGCGCGCGGGGATGGGCAGCGAACTCGCCGCGAAGTACCCGGTGTTCGCCGAGGCTTTCGACGCTGTGTGCGCCGAACTCGACCCGCACTTGGACCGTCCGCTGAAGACAGTCCTCGATGATGCCGCCGAACTGGAGCGCACTGGCTTCACGCAGCCCGCGTTGTTCGCGGTCGAGGTCGCGCTGTTCCGGCTGCTCGCGTCGTGGGGGATCAAGCCGGACTTCCTGCTCGGCCATTCGATTGGCGAACTGGCTGCCGCGCACGTTGCCGGGATTCTCTCGCTCGCGGACGCGGCGTCGCTGGTCGGTGCGCGGGCGCGGCTGATGCAGGCGCTGCCGCCCGGCGGATCGATGGTGGCGCTGCAGGCGACCGAGGACGAGGTCACGCCGCACCTGACCGCTCAGGTCAGCATCGCCGCGATCAACGGCCCGGACTCGGTGGTCCTCTCCGGCACTGAAGAGGCTGTTTCGAAAGTGGTGGCCGAGTTCGACGGACGGAAGTCTTCGAAGCTCAAGGTGTCGCACGCGTTCCATTCGCCGCTGATGGAGCCGATGCTCGCGGAATTCGCCGTCGCAGCCGAGAAACTCACCTACGCGAAGCCGCAGATCCCGATCGTCTCCACGGTCGGTGCCGACGAGGATCTGTCCACTCCGGACTACTGGGTGCGCCAGGTGCGCGCCGCAGTCCGGTTTCACGCTGGGGTCCAGACTCTGGTGGACGAAGGCGTCCGGACGTTTGTCGAGATTGGACCGTCCGCGGTGCTCACCGCCGCTGCGCAGAACGGATTCGACGACGACATTCTCGCGTTCGTCCCGGCCCTGCGTAAGGACCGAGGAGAAGCGGTCACGGCGGTCACCGCCTTCGCGACGCTGCACGCCCGCGGCGTCCCGGTCGACTGGACCGCGTTCTACCCGGGCGCGCGCCGCGTGGAGGTGCCGACCTACGCCTTCCGCCGCACTCGTTACTGGCTCCCTGCCGACACGACCAGCGGCGACGCGACTGAGCACGGTCAGCAGCCCGCCGAACACCCGATGCTGAGCTCCGTCGTCCGCCTGCCGGAGACCGACGCCGTGGTGCTCACCGGCCGGCTGTCCGCCAGCAGCGTCGGCTGGGTCGCCGACCACGTCGTCCTCGGCACGGTTCTGGTTCCTGGAACGGCGTTTGTCGAGCTGGTGCACCGCGCCGCCGATGAGGCCGGATGCGCACACATCGAGGAGCTCACCCTCGAAGCACCGCTCACCCTTACTGAAAGCGCATCGCTCCAGGTCTCCGTCGAAGGACCGGACGAGAACGGCCGCCGCGCCGTAACCGTCCACTCGCGACAAGACAGCGCCGGATCCTGGACCCGCCACGCGAGCGGTTTCGTTGCCCCGACTGCGGAACCACCGTCATTCGACCTCACCGAATGGCCGCCCGCCGGTGCCGCCAAGGTCGAGCTGGACGACCCGTACGCGACCCTTGCCGCCTTGGGCTACGACTACGGCCCGGCTTTCCAGGGCCTGCAAGCGATGTGGCAGGACGGCGACGTCATCTACGCGGAGGTCTCGCTGCCCGACGGTGCCGAGGCACGCGACTATGGCGTTCACCCCGCCCTGCTCGACGCTGCCATGCACGCGCAACTCCTCGGCCCGGCTCCCGAAGGCGGTGCCGAACCGATGCTGCCGTTCTCGTTCAGCGGCACCACGGTGCACTCGCCGGGCGCATCGTCGCTGCGAGTCCGCGTCGCCCCGGCGGGCACCGACGCGATCACCCTGCAGATCGCGGATGCCACCGGCGGCCCGGTGCTTACCGTCGAGGCACTCGCCGCGCGGGCGCTGAAGCTGGCCCCGGCGAAGGACGCGCTGTACCGCGTCACTTGGGAGCCCGTCGCGAACACCGGTGAGCAGCACGACTTCCGGATCCTTGAAGTGTCCACTCCGGAGTGTCGAGTACCGGAGGCAGCGCGTGCCGTCGCCGCGAAGGTGCGCTCCGCGATCCAGGAAACGCTCGACGGCGACGGCCGGCTCGCGGTGGTCACACGCGGTGCGGTGTCCGTGCACGGCGAGGACGTCGACCCGGCGCTGGCCTCGGCCTGGGGACTCGTCCGCGCGGCCGCGGCGGAAAACCCCGGCCGGTTCGCGCTGGTCGACGGCGATCCGGAAGCGGCGTTGCCCACCGGCGAACCCGAAACGGCGGTCCGCGACGGCCAGGTCTTCACTCCGCGCTTCGCCACCGTCGCCGCGGAACCGACCGAGCTGAACTGGGACAAGGCGCTGGTCACCGGTGGTACCGGCGGACTCGGCGCGGTCGTCGCCCGGCACCTGGTGACCAAGCACGGCGTACGGAACCTCGTGCTGACCAGCCGCAGAGGAGCGAACGCACCCGGGGCGTCCGAGCTGCGCGATGAGCTGACCACACTCGGCGCGACCGTCGCGGTCGAGAGCTGCGACGTCACTGACGCGGAGTCCGTGCGGAACCTCCTCGCCAAGGTCGGCCCGCTCTCCGCGGTCATCCACGCGGCGGGCGTGCCGTCGGCCGGTCGCGTCGAGACGCTCACCGAGGAGGAGACCGCCCGCGTCTTCGCCCCGAAGGTCGACGGCGCCTGGAACCTGCACGAGCTGACGAGCGACCTCGACGCGTTCGTCCTGTTCTCGTCTGCCGCCAGCACGATCCTCGCCGCCGGGCAGGCCGGGTACGCCGCGGCGAACGCGTTCCTGGACGAACTGGCCGAACACCGTCGGGCACAAGGACTTCCGGCGACCTCGCTGTGCTGGGGCGCGTGGTCCGAAGACGGCGGCATGGCGGGCGAACTGTCCGAAGCGGACTTCCGCCGCCTTCGTCGGCTGGGCACGCCGCCGATGGCGACCGCCGAAGCCCTCGCGCTGCTGGACGCCTGTCTCGCCTCGTCCGAACCCGTGCTCGCCCCGGTCCGTTTGGACCAGTCCGCACTCCGCGCGCGGACCGACGACCTGCCCCCAGTGCTCCGGGGCATGGTGCGCCGTGCGGTCAAGAAGACTCCGGCGCCCGCGACCCGGCTGGCGACCGTCCCCGAGGCCGAGCGCGAGGCGTACCTGCTCGGTGTGGTGTCGGAGCAGGTCGCGGCGATCCTCGGCTTCGCCGGCGCCACGGCGGTCGAGCCGGAACGCGCGTTCCAGGAGATGGGTTTCGACTCCCTCACCTCCGTCGAACTGCGCAACCAGCTCGGCGCGCGCACCGGGCTCAAGCTGACCGCGACCATCGTGTTCGACCATCCGACTCCGGCCGCGCTGGCGCGGCGGCTGCACGAGCTGCTCGGCGTGGGCCGCGGCCCGGCCGAACCGCTGCTCAGCGAGATCGACCGGCTGGAAACCCTCCTCGGCGGCGCGGCCGGAACGCTGAACGGGTCGACCGCCAAGGTCGCCGCGCGGCTGGACGCCTTGGTGCGCAAGTGGGCCGACGCGCACGCCGGAGCCGCAACCGAAGCCGATCTGGACGAGGCCACCGACGACGAGCTGTTTGCCGTCCTGGACGACGAATTGGGCATCTCATGAACGGGCAGACCATGAGCAACGAGGACAAGCTCCGCGACTACCTGAAGCGTGCGACCGCCGATCTGAAGCAGGCCCGCCGCCGGCTGCACGAACTGGAGGCGCGCGACACCGAGCCGATCGCCATCATCGGCATGAGCTGCCGCTACCCCGGGGGCGTGCGGACGCCGGACGACCTGTGGGACCTCGTCGACGAGGGCCGCGACGCGATCGGGGAGTTCCCCGCCGACCGCGGCTGGGACATCGAGGGCGTTTACGACCCGACGCCGGAGCGGCCTGGCAAGACCTACACCCGGCACGGCGGTTTCCTTTACAACGCAGCGGATTTCGACGCCGAGTTCTTCGGCATCAGCCCGCGCGACGCCCGCCGCGCCGACCCGCAGCAGCGGATCCTGCTCGAAGCGTCGTGGGAGGCCTTCGAGCGCGCAGGCCTCGACCCGCACGGGCTCAAGGGCAGCCCGACCGGCGTCTACGCGGGCGTGATGTACCACGACTACAGCGGCGGCAGTCCGGACGGCAGCCTCGTGTCCGGCCAGGTTTCCTACACACTCGGTCTCGAAGGACCGTCGGTGTCGGTGGACACCGCGTGCTCGTCCTCGCTGGTCGCGCTGCACATAGCGGCTCAGGGGCTGCGGCGCGGCGACTGCACGCTCGCGCTGGCCAGCGGCGTCGCGGTGATGGGCACGCCGGAGATGTTCGTGGACTTCTGCAGCCGCCGCGGCCTCGCGGCGGACGGCCGGAGCAAGTCGTTCTCCGACGACGCGGACGGCACCTCTTGGGCGGAAGGCGTCGGCGTACTGGTCCTGGAGCGGCTCTCCGACGCACAGCGCAACGGGCACCGTGTGCTCGCTCTGCTGCGTGGCTCGGCGGTAAACCAGGACGGAGCCAGCAACGGTTTCTCTGCGCCCAACGGTCCTTCCCAGGTTCGCGTGATCGAAGCCGCGCTCGTCGATGCTGGGCTTTCGGTGTCCGATGTGGACGCTGTCGAGGCACACGGCACGGGAACCGCGTTGGGCGACCCGATCGAAGCCCAGTCGCTGCTGGAAACCTACGGACAGCGCAGCAGCGGTGCGCCGTTGCTGCTCGGCTCGATCAAGTCGAACATGGGCCATCCGCAGGCCGCCGCCGGGGTCGCGGGCGTGATCAAGATGGTACAGGCGCTGCAGCACGCCCGGCTGCCGAAGACGCTGCACGTCGGGACGCCGTCGAAGCACGTCGACTGGACCTCCGGCGCGGTCGAACTGCTCACCGAACCGCAGGCGTGGCCCGAGGTGAACCGGCCGCGGCGGGCGGCGGTGTCGTCGTTCGGGGTGAGCGGGACGAACGCGCACGTGATCCTGGAACAGGCTCCGGCCGCCGAGGAAGCCGCCACAGCACCGGCTCCGGTCTACCCGCTGGCCCTGTCGGCGAAGACTCCGGCCGCGCTGGCTGAGTCCGCTGGGCAACTGGCACCAGTGGACAATGACCTCGCCGACATCGTGCACACGCTCGTCACCGGCCGCGCACCGCTGGACCACCGTGCGGTGGTAGTGGCGCAGGACCGCGAGCAGGCCGAGGAAGCGTTGCGCGCGCTGGCTTCCGGCACCTCCCGTCCGGACGTGATCACCGGTGCCGCGGACGTGCGCGGACGGACTGTCTTCGTGTTCCCCGGCCAGGGTTCACAGTGGACTGGCATGGCGCTCGACCTCATCGAGCAGTCCCCGGTCTTCGCCGCCCGGATGTCCGAATGCGACACCGCGCTGCGGAAGTTCACCGGCTGGTCGGTCATCGAGGTCCTGCGCGGCGAACCGGGTACTCCGCCGGCTGACCGGGTCGATGTCGTGCAGCCGATGCTGTGGGCGGTCATGGTTTCGCTGGCCGCGCTGTGGCGTGCGCACGGTGTCGAGCCGGACATGGTGATCGGCCACTCGCAGGGCGAGATCGCCGCCGCGACTGTCTCGGGTGCACTGTCGCTTGAGGACGGTGCGTTGGTGGTCGCGCTGCGCAGCAAGGCAATCGGCGACGTCCTCGGCGGACGCGGGGGCGGCATGCTGGCGGCAGGTCTCCCGGCGACCGAACTGGAAGAGCGGCTCGGCGCCTGGGACGGCCGGATCTCGGTCGCGGCCGACAACGGCGCGACGTCCGCCGTGCTGTCCGGCGACACCGAAGCCCTTGAAGAACTGCGTGATCAGCTAGTCGCCGAAGGCTTCCGCGCGAAGCTGGTCCCGGTGGACTACGCGTCGCACTCGGCGCACGTCGAACACCTTTCGGACCGGCTGCTCGCCGACCTCGGCCCGATCCAGCCGAGGCGCGGCGAGGTCGCGATGACCTCCACGGTCACCCTCGACGCGGTCGGCGAGTCGACTGTGGACGCCGCCTACTGGTTCGCGAACCTGCGCCGCACGGTCCGGTTCGCGCCGGTCGTCGCGCAGCTCGCCGAGGCCGGCTACACGCGCTTCATCGAGATCAGCCCGCATCCGGTGCTGGCGATGAGCATCCAGGAGACGCTGGACGAAACCGGCCACCCCGGCTCGGTCGCCGGCACGCTGCGCCGCGACGAGGGCGGTCTGACCCGGTTCGCGACGTCGATGGCGGAGTACTCCGTCCGCGGCGGCTCGGTCGACTGGCTCTCGCTGGTCCCCGGCGGCCGGATCGCCGACCTGCCGACCTATCCGTTCCAGCACAAGCGTTTCTGGCACGAAGAGGAAACCGCGACCGCGGAAAGCTCAGTCCCGGCAGCCGACCAGGAGTTCTGGCAGGACGTGACCGGCGGCGACGTCGACGCGCTCGCCGCCCGGCTCGGCGTCGGCGCCGGTCCGCTCGCCGAGGTCGTCCCGGCACTGGCCGCCTGGCACAGCCGCCGCACCGAACTGTCCACGGTGGACTCGTGGCGGTACCGCGTGTCGTGGTCCCCGCTGTCCGGCGTGACCAGCGGACTCACCGGCAGCTGGCTGGTCGTCGTCCCCGCCGGGGTCCCGCAGGCAGCCGACCTGGCGGACGCACTGGCCGAGCAGGGCGACGTCGTCCGCCTGGTCGCCGCCGACCACACCCGCACAGCGTTGGCCGAGCTGCTCGGCGAGGCGACCGCAGTCCGTCCGTTCGACGGTGTCCTGTCGTTGCTCGCCTTCGACGAGAACCCGACGCTCAACACCATCGCGCTGCTGCAAGCCCTGCGGGACAACGAGATCGACGCTCCGGCGTGGGTTGTCACCCGAGGCGCGGTCGCGGTCGACGCCTTCTCCGATGCCGACCCCGAAGCCGCTTCGGTGTGGGGCCTCGGCACCGTGGTCGCCTTGGACCAGCCTGGCAGCTGGGGCGGTCTGGTCGACGTCACCGGCGCGTCCGATGCGGCGAAGCTGGCCGCCATCGTGTCCGGCATCAACGACGAGGACCAGGTCGCGATCCGGCCGTCCGGAGTGTTCGCCAAGCGCATGGTGCACGCTCCGCTCGGCCCGGACGCCGCCGAGCCGTGGCAGCCGCGCGGCACCGTGCTCATCACCGGCGGCACCGGCGCGGTCGGCGGCCACGTCGCGCGCTGGCTCGCCGGACGGGGCGCGGAACACCTGGTGCTGACCAGCCGTCGCGGCCTCGACGCCGGAGGCGCGCGTGAGCTGGTCGAAGAGCTGTCCGGCACTCGCGTCACCGTCGTGGCCTGCGACGTTGCCGACGAGACAGCGCTGTCCGAACTGCTCGCAGAACACCCGCCGACCGCAGTGGTGCACGCCGCCGGGGTGCTGACCCGCGAACCCGCGCTGGTCGACGTCACACCGGAGGAGTTCACCGCCGCGATCCGGGCGAAGGTCACCGGGGCCGCCCTGCTCGACCGGCTGCTCGGCGACACCGAACTCGACGCGTTCGTCCTGATGTCCTCCGGCGCCGCCGTGTGGGGCACCTCCGGCCAGCCCGCCTACGGCGCCAGCAACGCCTACCTCGACGCGCTGGCCCGCCGCCGGCGCGCGGCCGGGCGTACCGCGACCGCGGTGGCCTGGGGTTCCTGGGGCGGGGGCGGCATGGTCGACGCGGACGCGAGCGATCTGCTGCGCCGCATGGGATTGGCCGAGATGGACCCGCGGCTGGCCGTCGAAGCCCTCGGCCAGGCGCTCGACCACGACGAGTCCCAGCTGGTCGTCGCGGACATCGACTGGACCGCGTTCGCGCCGGTCTACCAGCTCGCCCGGCCCCGTCCGCTGCTGCGCGGCATCCCCGAGGCCGCGGCCGAGGCGACCGAAGCCGAACCGGCGGGCGCGGGCGACCTCGCCGCCCGGCTGGCCTCGCTGAGCCCGGCCGAACAGCGCCGGACCGTGCTGGACCTGGTGCGCGGCGAGGTCGCCGCAGTGGCCGGGTACGACGACGGCGGCGCGGTGGAACCCGCGCGGGCCTTCAAGGAACTCGGCTTCGACTCGGTGACCGCGGTCGACCTGCGCAACCGGCTCGGCGCGGGCACCGGCCTGAAGCTGCCCGCCACGGTCGCGTTCGACCACGTCAATCCGCAGGCGCTGGCCGAGCACCTGTGGAGCCAGCTGTGCGCGGGCGAGACAGAGGTCCCGCTCGAGGCCGGGCTCGACCGGCTCGAAGCGGCGGCCGCCGCGCTCGACGCCGCGGAGATCGACCGGTCCCGCATCCTGCCCCGGCTGCAGGCGGTCGTCGCCGCGCTGCACCAGACGCTGTCGGGCGGCCAATCCGGCTCCGAAGCGCTCGAAGCGGCCACCACCGACGAACTGTTCGCCCTCATCGACGACGAGCTCGGCGCCTGACCACCCGCCCTTGATTCTGCGACAAGAGGTTCTCCAGATGTCTGACGAAGCCAGGACCGACGAAACCAAGCTGGTCGACTACCTGAAGCGGGTCACCGCCAACCTGCAAGAGACGCGGGCGCGGCTGCGCGCGGTCGAGGCCGCCGAATCCGAGCCGATCGCGATCGTGGCGATGGGCTGCCGCTACCCCGGCGGCGTCCGGTCCGCCGACGACCTGTGGGAGCTGGTCGCACAGGGCCGCGACGCGATCGGGGAGTTCCCGTCCGACCGCGGCTGGGCGCTGGACCGGCTCTTCGACGCCGACCCGGACAGCCCCGGCACGAGCTACGTCTCCGAAGGCGGGTTCGTGCACGACGCGGGCGAGTTCGACGCGCCGTTCTTCGGCATCTCGCCGCGCGAGGCGCTCGCGATGGACCCGCAGCAACGGCTCGTGCTGGAGCTGGCGTGGGAGACCTTCGAGCGGGCCGGCATCGCACCGCACTCGCTGGCGAAACAGCAGGTGGGCGTGTTCGTCGGCAGCGGCGGGCAGGATTACTACGACGAGCTGCCGCCGTCCGTGCTCGCGGGCGAGGTCGAGGACTACCTGAGCACCGGCAACGCCGGCTCGGTCATCTCCGGCCGGATCGCCTACGCGCTCGGTCTGGAGGGCCCGGCCGTCACGATCGACTCCGCGTGCTCGTCCTCGCTGGTGGCGCTGCACTTGGCGGTGCAGTCGCTGCGGCAGCGGGACTGTTCGCTCGCGCTGGCGGGCGGCGTCATGGTGATGTCCCGGCCGGGTCCGTTCCTCGCCTTCAGCCGTCAGCGCGGCCTGGCTCCGGACGGCCGGTGCAAGGCGTTCTCGGACAGCGCGGACGGCACCGGTTGGGCCGAGGGCGCGGGAACCCTGTTGCTGGAACGGCTTTCCGACGCCCAGCGCAACGGACACCCGGTGCTCGCGGTCGTCCGCGGCTCCGCGGTGAACTCCGACGGCGCCTCGAACGGCCTCACCGCGCCGAACGGTCCTTCGCAGCAGCGGGTGATCCGGCAGGCGCTGGCCAATGCCCGGCTGTCGGCGTCCGATGTGGACGCTGTCGAGGGCCACGGCACCGGCACCACACTGGGCGATCCCATTGAGGCACAAGCATTGCTGGCTACTTACGGCCAGGACCGCACCGAACCGCTGTGGCTCGGGTCAATCAAGTCGAACATCGGCCATGCGCAGGCCGCGGCGGGCGTCAGCGGTGTGATCAAGATGGTGCAGGCGATGCGGCACGGTCTGCTGCCGCGCACGCTGCACGTCACCGAACCGTCCACTGAGGTCGATTGGACCTCCGGTGCGGTCGAGCTGCTGCGCACCGAACGTCCGTGGGCAGCGGGCGACCGGCCGCGTCGCGCGGGTGTTTCGTCGTTCGGCGTGAGCGGCACCAACGCGCACATCATCCTGGAGGAAGCGCCTGCGGCGGAGGCCGCTGCGCCGGTCACCCCGAGCTGGCCGGAGGGCGTCGCGGTTCCGCTGCCGCTGGCCGGCCACGGGAGCGCGGCGCTGCGGGCTCAAGCCGCGCAGCTGGCGTTCTCGGCGGCGACCCCGCTTGACCTGGGCTTTTCGCTCGCCACCTCGCGCTCTCCGCTGTCGCACCGCGCGGTCGTCCTGGCTGCGGACCCGAAGCAGGCCATCGCAGCCCTCGCGGACGGCGTCGCCAGTCCGCACGTCGTCACAAGCCCCCAGGTGGAGGGGCTGACCGCGTTCCTGTTCTCCGGACAGGGCGCGCAGCGGGCCGGGATGGGGGCCGCCCTGGCCGCCGCGTTCCCGGTCTTCCGCGAGGCGCTGGACGAGGTCTGCGCCGAACTGGACCGGCGCCTCGACCGTCCGCTCAAGACGGTCCTGTTCGAGAAACCGCGGCTGATCAACCAAACCGGCTACACCCAGCCCGCGCTTTTCGCGATCGAGGTGGCACTGTTCCGGTTGCTCGCGTCGTGGGGGATCAAGCCAGACTTCCTGCTCGGCCATTCGATCGGCGAACTCGCCGCCGCCCATGTCGCCGGAATCTTCTCGCTGGCCGACGCCGCCACCTTGGTGGCCGCCCGGGCAAGCCTGATGCAGGCGCTGCCGTCCGGCGGTTCGATGGTGGCGCTGCAGGCGACCGAGGCCGAGGTCGCCCCGAACCTGACTGACGACGTGAGCATCGCCGCGATCAACGGCCCGGACTCTGTCGTGCTTTCCGGCACCGAAGACGCGGTCGCCGCGGTGGTGGCGAAGTTCGACGGACGGAAGTCCTCGAAGCTGAAGGTGTCGCACGCGTTCCACTCGCCGCTGATGGAGCCGATGCTCGCGGAGTTCGCCGCGGTGGCTCGCGGCCTGACCTACCAGCAGCCGGAAATCCCGCTGGTCTCCACGGTCGGCCCGGATGTCGACATGTCCGCAGCGGACTACTGGGTGCGGCAGGTCCGTGCCGCGGTCCGGTTCCACGACGGAGTCGAAACCCTTGCCGCGCAAGGCGTCGGGCGATTCGTCGAGGTCGGTCCGGACGGCGTGCTGTCCGCGCTGGTCCGCCAGACGTCCGACGCGCTCGTGGTTCCGGTGCTCCGCAAGGACCGCGAAGAACCGGCCGCCGCGCTCACCGCGCTGGCCGAACTGTTCGTCAGCGGACTGACCCCGGACTGGGCCGCGGTCTTCGCCGGCCGTGGCGCCCAGCGCGTCGACCTGCCGCCGTATGCCTTCCAGCGCAAGCGGTACTGGCTCGACGCCCGTGCCAATCGCGACGAAGTCACCGCCGCTGGGCTGACGTCCGCCGGGCACCCGCTGCTCGGCGCGGCCGTCGCGCTCGCCGACACCGACGGCGTCGTGCTCACCGGCAGGCTGTCCGTCGAAACGCACCCGTGGCTGGCCGAACACCAGCTCGGCGACGCGGTGACCGTGCCCGGGACGGCGTTCCTGGAACTGGTCGTCCGTGCCGGCGACCAGGTCGGCACTGGCCGGATCGAGGAACTGACCCTCGGCAGCCCGCTCGTCCTGCCCGCCCGCGGCGGCATCCAGGTGCAGGTCACCGTCGGCGCGGCGGGGGAGCGCGACGTCCGTTCGGTGACTGTCCACTCGCGACCCGAAGACGAGGACGCGGACTGGACCCTGCACGCGAGCGGCAGCGTCGCCCCGCAGTCGGCCAACGGCGGCACCGAGCTGACCGAATGGCCGCCCGCCGGTGCGGAGTCGGTCGCCATCGACGGCCTGTACGACGATTTCGCCGACACCGGCCTCACGTACGGTCCGCTGTTCCACTCCCTGCAAGCAGTCTGGCAGCGCGACGGCGAGATCTTCGCTGAAGTCGCGCTGCCGGAGGACAGCGACGCTGACCGCTTCGGCCTGCACCCGGCCGCGCTCGACGCCTGCACCCACGCGCTCCGCGTCGCCGGTGGCGGCGACGGCGGAGTCGGCCGGGTTCCGTTCTGCTGGACCGGGGTCGAGCTGCACGCCACCGGCGCGTCCGCGCTACGCGTGCGGTTCACCCCGACCACAGAGGACGGTTTCAAGATCGCCCTCGCCGACCCGACCGGCGCCCCGGTCGCGACGGTCGCCGAGACGGTGTTCCGCGCGTTCACCGCACCGGTCGCCGAGCAGGCCGCTCCGCTGTACCGGATCGAATGGCAGCGGTCCGCGGACCTCGAAGCCACTGTGGACACTGCCGAGGCGCAGATTCTGGAGTGCATCGGCGAATCCGGCACCGCAGCGGAGACCCATGAGCTGACGCACCGGGTGCTCGCCGCGTTGCAGTCTTGGCTGTCCGAGGAACATCCGTCGGACGCCCGGCTCGTCGTCGTCACTCGCGGCGCGGTCCCGGCCGCCGGGGACGTCACCGACCTCGCCGCCTCCGCGGTCTGGGGCCTGGTCCGCTCCGCGCAGGAGGAAAACCCGGACGCTTTCGTCCTGCTCGACCTCGACGCCGAAACCACTCCGGAAGCAGTGTTGCCGCAGGTCCTGGCCTCGGGCGAGGCACAGGCGGCGGTCCGCCTCGGCACGGTCCTGGTGCCGCGGCTGGTCCGCACTACGCCGGAGCTGGAACGGCCGTACTTCTGCCCGCACGGCACGGTGCTGGTCACCGGCGCGTCCGGCGCGCTGGGCGGAAAGCTCGCCCGGCACCTGGTCGCCGAGCACGGCGTCCGCCGGTTGCTGCTGCTCAGCCGCCGGATTACGCCCGCGCTCGACCAACTGGCCGCTGAGCTGCGCGAAAGCGAGGTCGACGTCCGGCTGGAGCGCTGCGACGTCGCCGACCGCGAGGCGCTGGCCAGCGTGCTGGCGTCGCTGCCCGAGGAGAACCCGCTGACCGCGGTCGTGCACGCCGCTGGCGTTCTCGACGACGGTGTGGTCACCGCGTTGACTCCCGAGCGGGTCGACGCGGTGCTCGCCCCGAAGGTCGACGGTGCGCTGAACCTGCACGAACTCACCCGCGAAACCGCGTTGTCCGCGTTCGTGCTGTTCTCGTCGGTCTCCGGCGTCCTCGGCGCGCCCGGCCAGGGCAGCTACGCCGCAGCCAACGCGTACCTCGACGCTCTCGCCTCGCACCGTGTAGCGCACGGCCTGCCGGGTCTGTCGCTGGACTGGGGCCTGTGGGGCGAGGTCGGCGGCATGGGCGGCACGCTCAACGAAGAGGAGGTGCAGCGGCTGGCGGCCAGCGGCATCGTGCCACTGTCCACTGCGGAGGGGCTGGCGATGTTCGACCGCGCCATCGCCGTCCGCAAGCCGACCGCAGTCCCGGCGAAGCTCGACCTGCCGGTGCTGCGCAAACTCGACCGGCTCCCGCGCACGCTGGAGCAACTCGTCGGCCGCGCCACCCGCCGGGTCGCCGCCGTTGCCGAGTCCTCAGTGGACTCCTTCGCGGCACGACTGCTGGGACTGCCGGCGGAAGACCGTCGCGACGCGGTGCTGGAACTGGTACGCGGTCACGCCGCCACCGTGCTCGGTTACCGCGCGGCGCACGAGATCGAGCCGTCGGCGCAGTTCCAGTCGCTCGGCTTCGACTCGCTGACCGCGATCGAACTCCGCAACGGCCTCACCGCGGCCACCGGCCGGCGACTGCCCGCGACGTTGATCTTCGACCACCCCACGCCGACCGCGCTCGCCGCGTACCTGCTCGACGAACTGGCCGGCACTTCAGCAGAGATCGCCACAGTGTCCGCTAAGGACAACTCGGCGGAGCCGATCGCGATCGTCGGCATGGCCTGCCGGCTGCCGGGTGGCGTCGCTTCGCCGGAACAGTTGTGGGAACTGGTGGCGAACGGCCGCGAGGGGATCGGAGACTTCCCGGCCGACCGCGGCTGGGACATCGACGGCCTGCTCGACCCGACCGGCCGCCGCCCCGGCACGACCTACGTCGCACGCGGCGGATTCGTCTACGACGCGGGTGACTTCGACCCGACGTTCTTCGGCGTCTCGCCGAAGGAAGCGCCGATGATCGACCCGCAGCAGCGGTTGCTGCTCGAAGCGTCCTGGGAAGCGCTGGAGCGGTCGGGGATCGACCCGGTCTCGCTCAAGGGCAGCCCGACCGGTGTGTACGCGGGCGTCCAGTACCACGACTACGTGGGCGCGAACAGCGCCGGTTCCATCGTCACCGGCCGGGTTTCCTACACCCTCGGCCTCGAGGGCCCGGCCGTGTCCGTCGACACCGCGTGCTCGTCCTCGCTGGTCGCGATGCACATGGCGGCGCAGGCACTGCGCGGCGGCGACTGCTCGCTCGCGCTGGCCGGCGGCGTCACGGTGATGGCCACGCCGGAGACCTTTGTGGAATTCAGCCGTCAGCAGGGCCTCGCGGCCGACGGCCGGTGCAAAGTGTTCTCGGACGACGCCGACGGCACCACCTGGTCCGAAGGCGTCGGCGTCCTGGTGCTGGAACGTCTGTCCGACGCCCGCGCCAACGGTCACCCGGTGCTCGCGATCCTCAAGGGCAGCGCGGTAAACCAGGACGGCACCTCGAACGGCCTGACCGCGCCGAACGGCCCCGCGCAGCAGCGGGTGATCCGCGCCGCGCTGGCCGACGCCGGCCTGGAACCGTCCGAAGTAGACGCCGTTGAGGCACACGGCACCGGTACGAAGCTCGGCGACCCGATCGAAGTCCAGGCACTGCTGGCCACTTACGGCACGCAGACGTCGGCGGACCGTCCATTGTGGATCGGATCGGTGAAGTCGAACATCGGACACACGCAGGCCGCCGCGGGTGCGGCAGGCGTGATCAAGATGATCGAGGCGATGCGGCACGGGGAACTCCCCGCGACGCTGCACGTGGGCAAGCCGTCAAGCGAGATCGACTGGTCCACGGGTGCCGTCCGGGTGCTGGCGGAGCCGGTGAAATGGCTGCCGAACGGCCACACCCGACGCGTCGGTGTCTCGTCCTTCGGCGTGAGCGGCACGAACGCGCACGTCATTCTGGAGGAAGGCGACCGTCGCGAGGTCACCGCCTCGACTGGTCCGGAGTACGACGGTCCGGTCGCCTGGCCGGTCTCCGGTCGCGGCGCGGCCGCGTTGCGGGCCAAGGCCGAGCAGTTGATGGCCTATGTGGACGAAGAGCCGGAAGGCAGCCTCGCCGACATCGGCCTCTCGCTGGCGACCGCGCGCAGTGCGTTCGACCGCCGGGCAGTGTTGATCGGCAGCCGTTCGCCGCAGTTTGTGCGCGGCCTAGCAGCACTGGTCGACGAAGAGGACGCCCGCGGCGTCGTCCGCGGTATCGCCACCGGCAGCGGCCGAACCGCGTTCCTGTTCGCGGGCCAGGGTTCGCAGCGAGCGCAGATGGGCACGCAGTTGGCGGCGCGGTACCCGGCGTTCGCCGATGCCTATGACGAGGTATGCGCCGCACTCGACAAGCACCTCGACCGGCCGCTGCGCGAAGTGATCGAAAGCGGCGACGGCCTCGACGAGACCCGTTGGACGCAACCGGCGCTGTTCGCACTGGAAGTCGCGCTGTTCCGCACGGTCCGGTCCTGGGGCGTCAAGCCGGACCTGCTCGCTGGCCACTCGATCGGCGAACTCGCCGCCGCACACTGCGCAGGCGTGTTCTCGCTGGCTGACGCGGCGAAGCTCGTGGTCGCCCGCGGTGCGCTGATGCAAGCACTGCCGACCGGAGGCGCGATGGTCGCGATCGACGGAACTCCCGAGGCAGTTCGCGAAGCCGCCGGGGACACTGTGGACATTGCCGCAGTGAACGGTCCGGCGGCAGTCGTGATCTCCGGTGCCGCGGAAGCGGTTGCCGAGGTAGCGACGAAGTTCGAGCGCACCAAGCAACTCCGCGTCTCGCACGCGTTCCACTCGCGACTGATGGACCCGATGCTCGCCGAGTTCCGCACTGTCGCGGAAGGACTGTCCTATGCGGAACCGAGGATCCCGATCATCTCCACCGTCACCGGCGGCCCGGCCGACCTGACCTCGCCGGAATACTGGGTGAACCAGGTCCGCGCAGGCGTGCAGTTCCGCGACGCGGTCACCCGGGCCGCGGCGGACGGCGTGACCCGGTTCCTCGAACTGGGTCCGGACACCACGCTCACCGCGATGACCGACGCCTGCCTCGACGAGCGTCCGGACGGTCTCGTGCTCGCCTCGCTGCTGCACAAGGAGCAGGACGAAGCGGTCGCCGCGCTGACCGGGGTCGCGCAGCTGCACGTCAGCGGCGTCGACGTCGACTGGTCGGCGATCTACGCACCGACCGGCGCGCACCCGGTGCCGGTGCCGACGTATCCGTTCCAGCGCCAGCGTTACTGGCTGGAGAGCACTGCGGCTGCCCCGGGTCAGGAAGACCACCCGCTGCTCGGCACCGCGACGGAGCTGGCCGGTGCGGAAGGTCTCCTGTTCACCGGACGCCTTTCTGTCGGCACGCACCCGTGGCTGGCCGATCACGTCGTCGGCGGCTCGATCCTGTTCCCCGGCACCGGTTTCGTCGAAATGGCGATCCGCGCTGGGGACGAGGCCGGATGCCCGCGCCTGGACGAACTGACCCTGGAGTACCCGCTGGTGGTCCCGGAGCGGACCGGCGTCCGCGTGCAGTTCGCACTCGACGCCGCGGAGAACGGCGTTCGCGCGTTCACTGTCCACTCGCGCCCTGAAGGCGCGGCGGACGGCGTCCCGTGGACCCGGCACGCCACCGGCCGTCTCGCCAAGGCGGGCAAGTCGGAGAGGTTCGATCTCTCCGCGTGGCCGCCCGCTGCCGAGCAGGTGCAACTCGATGGCACGTATGAGGAACTGGCCGCCGACGGTCTCGCGTACGGTCCGGCGTTCCGCGGTCTTGTCGCCGCTTGGAAGGGCGACGGGGAAGCGTTCGCGGAGATCCAGCTGCCCGCATCGGTGTCCGATGTGGACCGCTACGGCATCCACCCGGCCGTCCTCGACGCCGCCTTGCACACCATCGGCGTCTCCGGCGCGGTCGGGGACGAACCGGCGCTCCCGTTCGCGTGGGAAGGCGTCCGGCTGCACGCAGTCGGCGCGACGACGCTGCGGGTGCACGTCAAGCAGATCGGCTCGGGTGCGGCAGCACTGAAGATCGCAGACGGCACCGGCGCGCCGGTCGCTTCGGTGGATTCGCTCCTGCTGCGCCCGATGTCGGCACAGCCGCGAGCCGCCGAAACCGGTGGCGCGGAGTCGCTGTTCCGCCTCGCGTGGGAGCAAACCGACCTCGACGCGGTCGCCGAGGTCACCGACTGGACCGTGGTCGGCGACGACCCGTTCGGCCTCACCGAGGCCCTCGGCGCCACCGCCGCGCCCAGCATCGGCGACGCGTCCGGTCTGGTCGTGCTGCCCTCCGCGGGCAACGACGTGCACGCGGAACTGCACCGGGTCCTCGGCGAACTCCAGACGTTCCTCAGCCGTCCGGAAGGCTCCCTGCTGGTGGTCACCCGAGGCGCGGTCGCGGCCGACGCGGAGGAAAGCCCCGACCCGGTCGGAGCCGCGGTTGCCGGACTGGTCCGTTCGGCGCAGGCCGAGCATCCGGACCGGATCACCCTGGTCGACCTCGGCACCGGTACCCCTAGCGGCCGCACTCTGGCCGCGGTGTCGGCGTCGGACGAACCGCAGGTCGCTCTCCGCGCCGGAGCGGTACTGGTGCCACGCCTGCAGCGGGCCGTTGACGCGGCAGCCGCCCCGGTCTGGGATCCCAACGGCACGATGCTGATCACCGGCGCTACCGGTGCGCTCGGCGGGGCGGTCGCGAAACACCTGGTGACTGAACACGGCGTGCGGAACCTGCTGCTGGTCAGCCGTCGCGGCGCGGAAGCACCGGGCGCGACGGACCTGCGGGACGAACTGGCCGGACTCGGTGCCGAAGTCACGCTCGCCGCCTGCGACGTGGCAGACCGTGCCGCGGTTTCCGCGCTGCTGGACGGAATCGATCTGCGCGGAGTCGTGCACGCAGCCGGCGTCCTGGACGACGGGGTGCTGACTTCCCTTACTCCAGAACGTCTCGACAACGTCCTGCGCCCGAAGGCCGACGCCGCGGCCACGCTCGACGAGCTGACCCGCGACCGCAACCTGACCGCGTTCGTCCTTTTCTCCTCGGCCGCCGGCGTGCTCGGCGCACCGGGGCAGGGCAGCTACGCCGCGGCGAACGCCTACCTCGACGCGCTGGCGGTCCGCCGCCGACGCGAGGGTCTCGCGGGCTCGTCGCTCGCCTGGGGCCTGTGGGGCGGCGGCATGGGCGCGGCACTGGAGGACGCGGACGCCCACCGCATCGGCGAAACCGGCATCACCGCGCTGTCCACTGAGGACGGTTTGCGATTGCTGGACGCGGCAGCGGGTTCGCCCGAGCCGCTGCTCGTGCCGATCGCGCTGGACACTCGCGTACTGGCGTCCTCGGGCGACGACGACCTCCCGGCCGTCCTGCGCGAACTCGCCGGCTCTCGCGGCCGACGCGCGGCTCAGGACGCCGTGGAGGACACCGAATCGCTCGCGCAGAAACTCGGCGCGCTCCCGCCGGGCAAGCGGGTGCCGACCGTGCTCACCCTGGTGCGCACGCACGCGGCGACGCTGCTCGGGCACGCCGGTCCGGAGGCGGTGGAAGCGGACCGCTCGTTCAACGAGGTCGGCTTCGATTCCTTGTCCGCCACCGGGTTCCGCAACAAGCTCAGCCTCGTCACCGGCCTGAAGCTGCCCGTCAGCCTGATCTTCGACTACCCGACGCCGCGGATCCTCGCCGAGCATCTGGTCGCCGAACTGGCCCCGGCCGAGGCCGAGCCGGAACCGTTGTCGGACCAGGGAATCCGTGACGCGCTGGCGGCGATCCCGCTGGAGCGGCTGCGTTCGGCCGGCCTGCTCGACGGACTGCTCGAACTGGCGGGCATCCAGATCCCGGAACAGGCCGTCGCCGACGAGGAGCTGGAATCGTCCGCGGTGGACGAGGACACGATCGACGAGCTGGACACCGACGCGTTGATCAGCATGGCAATCGGGGGTGGGGACGACGATTAGCCCACCCCTATCGGGCCCGGCCGGTATTGCCGCTCTCGCGGCCGCTGTGGCCCACTTGATCCCGACAGTTTCCCCGCTTGACCGAACCGAGGAGAGGTAACCCGATGGTCACCGGCTACGCAATCGAAGCACGGGGGCTGCGCAAGTCCTACGGCGATGTCGACGTCCTGGAGAGCGTCGACCTCAGCGTCGAGCGGGGCACGATGTTCGCGCTGCTGGGCCCCAACGGCGCCGGCAAGACCACGACGGTGCGGATCCTCAGCACCCTCCTGGAGGCCGACGGCGGCACCGTGACCGTCAACGGGCACGACGTCGCCAAGCGCACCCGCAAGGTCCGCGAGCAGATCGGCCTCACCGGACAGAACACCGCGGTCGACGAACTGCTCACCGGACGCGAAAACCTGGAAATGATGGGGCGGCTGTTCCACCTGCCCGCCGCGCGGGCGAAGGAGCGGGCCACCGAACTGCTCGCGCAGTTCGACCTCGTGGAAGCGGGGGAGCGCCCGGTCAAGACGTACTCCGGCGGCATGCGGCGCAGGCTGGATCTCGCGATCAGCCTGATCACGTCGCCGCCGGTGCTGTTCCTGGACGAGCCGACCACGGGTCTCGACCCGCGCAGCCGCTCGGCGATGTGGGACGCGATCCGCAAGCTGCTCGACGGCGGCACCACGGTCCTGCTCACCACGCAGTACCTCGACGAGGCCGACCAGCTCGCCGACCGGATCGCGGTCATCGACAAGGGCCGCGTCGTCGCCGAGGGCACCGCGACCGAGCTCAAGCGCCGCGTCGGCACCGAACGCCTCAAGCTGACGTTCACGTCGGTCGCCGAAGCGGGCCGCGCGCAGCAGGTCACCGGCGGCGTGCTGCTGGACGAGACGGTCAGCGTCCCGATCGACCACCCCGGCCAGGTGCGGGCGACGCTCAACCGGGTCGCCGACGCCGGGCTCGAACCCGGCGGAATCGAGCTGTCCGAACCGACGCTCGACGACGTGTTCCACACCCTCACCTCAACCGCGGGAGCGAAGTGATGACCCAGACCTTGTCCAGGGAAACCGAGGGGGCGCAGATCCCCGCGGCGCCCGAAAGCGCCGGGCTGGCCTCGGTGCTGTCCGACTTCCGCGTGCTGATCGGGCGCAACGTCAAGCACATCACGCGGAACCCGGAGATGCTGCTGCAGGCGGTGTCGCTGCCGGTCGTGCTGCTGCTGCTGTTCCGCTTCATGTTCGGGCCCGCGATCAACGTGCCCGGCATGGCCTACATCGACTACCTCGTGCCCGGCCTGCTGGCGATCAGCATCGGCTTCAACTCGACCACCACGGTCGTCGGCGTCGCCGCGGACCTCACCCAGGGCCTCGTGGAACGCTTCCGCTCGATGCCGATGTTCGGCCCGGCCGTGCTCGTCGGCCACGTCGCCGCCGGGATGCTGCGCAGCCTGGTGTCGTTCGTGATCATGGTGGCGATCGGCTTCGCGATCGGCTTCCGTCCCGGCGGCAGCGCGCTCGGCTGGCTCGCCGCGATCGGTCTCCTGGTCCTGTTCGCGGCAGGCGTCTTCTGGCTGGCAGTGCTGCTCGGCTCGATCTCGAAGACCGTTGAGGGCGCCGGCGGTCTCGGCATGATTCTGGTGTTCGTGCCGTACGCCTCCAGCGCTCTCGTGCCGACCCAGGCGATGCCCGGCGTGCTGCGGGTCATCGTGGACAACCAGCCGTTCACCGTGCTGATGGACGCGGTGCGGGCACTGATGAACGGCACCCCCGCGGGCGGCACGGCGTGGCTCGCGCTCGTCTGGTGGGGCGCGATCACCGTCGCGGCCTCGTTCCTCGCGGTGCGCAAGTTCAACCGGCGCACCAAGGGCTGAACCGCTTTTCACCGCTGAAGGGCGACCCGCACGCCGCGGGTCGCCCTTCAGGCTTGCCTAGGGGACCCCGATTCCGCTAGATCCGCTTTAGATCGCTCCGGCACTCTCTGTGGAGTAGAGAGGACCACTGCGTGAAGTGAGGTGGCGGCAATGCCGACCCGGGTAATGGAAAAGCCGGTCGATCCCGTGGCCGCGTGGCTGGCCCCGCTGGCGGACGACCCCGCGGGCGCGGTCGCGTTCCTCTCCGAAGTGGCCGACCGCGTATCGCGGCGCCGCGGCTCCGGCAGAGTCCTGGTCCCCGGCGGCGGCCCGGTAGCGGACGCACTGGCCGGAGAAGGTTACGAGGTCCACCTGGAACCCGGCCCGCGCTTCGACGCCGGCTACCTGGGCGCGGACGTGCTGTCCCGCCTGCCCGACCAGCGAGACCAGCTGCGCGCGATCGGCCGCTACAGCCGCCTCCTGCGCCCCGGCGGCGCACTCGTCGTGCAGGGCCGCCACCCGGATCCGGCCTGCTGGACCGCGGACGCCCGCGTACGCGCGGTAGATGACGTCCGGCAGATCGTGCACCTGACCGACGCGTCGCTGCCCCTGCGTTACGTGTGGCCCGCCGAACTGGACCTGATGGCCGAACTGGCAGGCCTGGCCTTGGACAGCCGGTGGGGCGGCTGGTACGGAGAACCCGTTACGTGCGGCGGTTTCGTAGTCTCGGTCTACCGCAGCTGAGGGGTGCCGTGAGGGGAATCCTGAGGGACTCAGCGTCCCGGAGGGTTCCCCTCACGGCTTTTCACCCACCCCGCCCACCGTCGCCCGCGCACGAAAACGGCCCGGCCCCCCGCTCATGACGGAAGGACCGGGCCGGATCGGCCGCGATCAGGATCAGACCGCGTCCGACATCTCCCCGACAAGAATGCTGTGATGCAGCTTCCGCAACGAGCTCCCCGGCTCGATCCCCAGCTGCTGCACCAAATTCTGCCGAGCCGAAGCAAACGTCTCCAACGCCTCAGCCCGCCGGTTCGACCGGGCCAGCGCCGTCATCAAATACTCAGTGAACGTCTCGCGAAGCGTATGTTCCTTCGCCAGCGCGGACAACTGCCCGACGACCTCGCGATGCCGCCCGATCAGCAGCTCGGTCTCCATCAGCAGCTCGAGACACCCAAGCCGGCTCTCCTCGAGCAACGTGGCATAAGCCTGCACATCCGGCGAGTCGGTGAACCCGCCGAACGCCGCCCCGCGCCACAGATTCGTAGCCTCCCGCAACACCTTCGCCGCCTGCCCGTAGCCGCGGTCCCAGTGCAACGTCCGTCCCTGCTCGTACAGCCGGGTGAACCGGTCGGCGTCAAGCTCGTCGATCCCGACGTGCAGCGAATACCCCCGCGGACTGGTGACCACCGGGCTCTCTTCCGCGTCCTTGCTGGTGCCGCGCAACAGTTTCCGCAGCTGCGACACGTACACGTACAGCGCCGCGCTCGCCCGCGCCGGCGGATGTTCGCCCCAGATCTCGCCGATCAGATGCTCAGCGGTCACGACCTGGTTGTTCTTCGCCAGCAGCACGGACAGCAAGGTCTCGATCTTGCGGGCCCGCGGGGCGCAGACGCCGGGCCGGCCGCTCACTCTGATCTGTCCGAGGATTTCGTAGTTCAGCATGACTGCCCTCCGGTGTCTCTCGCGCCGGACCCGTCCGGCGGCGCCCCCAGCGCCGCTGCCTGCCGGTCCGAGCCGGGTCCACCACTGGACCATAGCAAACCGGGAGGTCGGTTTTCAAGACAAAACCGGGAGGTTGGTCTGTTTCGATCTTGAACAGGGCGGTGTTGCCAGGTAATCGGCCATGAACTCTGGTAAACCGGGCGGTCGGTATGTCATGATTGAACGGCCGGAACGCACGCCGTGTGCCGTTCCCGGCGCGAGACGATGGGGAAGACGGTGACTAAACAGGCCCGTGCGGAGCTGACCAGGCTCCTGCTGCTGGACGCCGCGGCGGCACTGTTGCACCGCGACGGCTACGCGGCCACGAGCATGGTGGACATCGCCCGCGAGGCGGGCGTGACCAAGGGCGGCCTGTACTTCCACTTCTCGTCCAAGGACGAGATCTGCGACGAGGTGCAGTCGGCGGCCGTCGCGGTCTTGCACGGGCACGTCGCGCGAGCCCGCGGGCGCCGTCCGCATCTGCGCAGGCTCGCCGACCTGAGCCGGGCGCTGATGGGCTGGCTCGCCGAGGACGCCAAAGTGGGCGCGAGCTTCCGCTTGGCCCGCGAAATGGGCTCGAACGACCCGCGGTTCGTGGCCTTCGTCCGCGCGTGGCTGGGCCAGGTGCGCGCACACATCGCCGCGGCGCACGGGGCGGGGGAACTGAGCCCGCACGTCCGCCCGGACATGGCGGCGCTGCTGGTCGTGGTGACCTGCGTGGGCCTGGAATCGGCGGCGGCGAGCGGCACCATCCCGGCGGGCACGGATCTGGTGAGCACGCTTTCCGAGCTGTGGCGCGTGATCGAGGCCGCGCAACCGGCCGATCCGACCGCTGCTGAAGCGACGGGCACCTGAGCGGCTGCGCCAGCCGCGCCGCGAAGTCGAGAAGTACCCGCGCTGCGAGGGATTCGAGCTGGCTGGGCACTCTGCTTTGCCGTGAGCCCAGTCAGCCGAAGCCGCTGAAGTCCGTTGCGCAACGGCATATTCGCCGAGCAGTCCGACCATCCGCCCTGTCAGCGGCGCGAGCCGCCGAAGCCCGTGGTGCGGCAGCGCGTTCGTCAAGCAGACCGACCGGCCGCCCTGTTTATCGCGAGTTGCGCGGCCCAGCGAACCTAGCCCGCCGAAACCTGTTGCGCAGCACCATATTCGCCCAGGGTCGCCAAGCCGACCGACCGTCCGGTTTCCCTGGCCGGTCCAGGCCTCACTCGGCGTCGTCGGGAGGAGTCCCCGCCGGATCGAACTTGTGCAGCCGCCGCGGCGGGACCACCGCGTTCAGGATCGTCTGCCACATGAACGTGATCCGCTCGTGCAGGTCCGTCCGCCCGGTCAGCACCTGCGAGCTGAGCTGGCTCCCGGTGAACGACGCGACGACGTACTGCGCGAGATCGTGCGCGTTGACGTCTTTCCGCACGTCGCCCGCCGCTTTCGCGGCGAGCAGCAGGCCGTGCACGGTGTCGATCCACTGCTTGTAGGCGTTCGCGGCCGGGGTGACGAACGACCCCTGCTCGATGACCAGCCGGATGCCGGCGCGCACGCGCACGTCGGTGCGCAGGCTGTGCCCCATGTTCTGGGTGAGGTCGATGGCGGTCTGCAGCCCCGGGTTGTCGATGTCGGCCAGCGGGTCCCACACGGTGAACTGCTCGCGGATCAGCGCGTCCGCCAGTTCTTCCTTGGACTTGAAGTGGAAGTACAGCGCGCCCTTCGTCACCCCGGCCTCGGCGAGGATGTCCGACAGGCTCGCGCCGAGAAAGCCGACCGCGTCGAACCTGGACGCGGCTGCGTCGAGGATGGCCTTGCGGGTCTGCTCCGCGCGTTCCTGGCGAGCCACTGCGCACACTCCTTTCGGGAAGCCGCGGGCCCGGACCGGCCACGCTGACACGCCAGTCTACCTCCGGCCCGGCCATCGGAGCCAGAGAAAAAAACCGGTAGGTAGGTATGGTTTTGTCCGCCCGTTTCCGCTAAAAATGTTGTGGGGGTACTGGGGAAGTTCTTTTTTCTGGGAGGACCGACATGGTCGGTACGTTGTTAGAGGAGTCTGTCAGAAGAACCTTCATCACCGATGGCGAAAGTTCGCCGGGCGGACGTCCGGTCGACTTCCAGCAGACGATCCCGCGCAATCTCGTGCACCGCGCGGCCGTCTCGGAAGTTTTCGTCACCGATCTGAACATCGTGGGCGAGGGGCAGTTCGAGGTCGGCGCGCAGTGGCCGCGCCGGCACGGCTTCTTCGGCCCGCGCACCCCGGGGTCGCACGACCCCATGCTGTACGCGGAAACCACCCGTCAGGCGTCGCTGCTGATCGCGCACCGCGCCTACGGCGTTTCGCTCGGCAACGCGTTCATCTCCGACTGGAAGACCAGCTCTATCACCCCCGAAGGGCTGGTCACCGAGGGTCGGCCGATCGACGTGGTGCTGCGGGCGAGCGCGCACGACCCGGTGTTCCGCGGCAAGAATCTCGTCGGCATGCGGACCGAGTTCGGCTGCTTCCGCGACGACGAACTGGTCGGCACCGCTTCGGAAACCTGGCGTTGCGTGTCCCCGGCGGTCTACCGCCGGCTGCGCGGCGACCACTTCGCGGCGACGCCGTTCCAGGCCCGTGCGCTGCCCACGGTGGACCCGGTGCTCGTCGGCCGGGACCGCGAGGAGGACGTGCTGGTCGCGGACACCGCGGCGCCGGGCGCCTGGTCGCTGCAGTTCGACCCGGACCACCCGGTGCTGTTCGACCACTCGGTGGACCATGTCCCGGGCATGGTGCTGCTGGAGGGCGCGCGGCAGGCGGCGCTGCTGACGCTCGGAGATCCGCACGCGCTGCCGTTGCGGTCGGATTTCGAGTTCTCCGCCTACGTCGAGTTCGACTCCGAATGCCTGCTGGTGGCGGACGAACTCGAACCGGACGCGGACGGGTGCCGCGTGGTGCGGGTGGTCCTGGAGCAGAAGGGCCGCGCGGCCGCCACCGGCATCCTGGCGATGCGCAGGTCATGACTGCCGGCCTGGGGGCGGACAGTACGACCGGGGAAATCCTCGTCACCGGAGCGACCGGGTTCATCGGTTCGGCGGTGCTGCGGGCATTGCTCGCCCGCGGCGCCGCGGTGCGGGTGCTGGCGCGCGGTGCGGTGCCGGAGTGGATCACGCGATCCGGCGCGCGGATCCACCGAGGCGATCTCACCGACGCCGCCGGGCTGGCCGGGGCGTGCACGGGCGTCGCGACGCTCGTGCACGCCGCGTCCCGGATCGGCGGCGCCGAAGAGGAATGCGCCGAGGTCAACGACCGCGGCACGACCCGGCTGCTCGCGGAGGCGCACCGCGCGGGCACGCGCCGCGTCGTGTACCTCAGCACCTGCGCGGTCTACCGCGACGGCGAGCATCGAGGCGAGCCCGAGGACATGCTCGACCTCGGGCCCGCCTCGGCCACCAGCCGCACCCGGCTGGCCGGAGAACAGCAGGTCCGCGCCGCGGGCGGGATCGTCCTGCGGCCGCACCTGGTGTACGGCGACGGAGACCGGCACGTGGTCCCGGCGCTGGTGAAGTGGCTGCGGGCGGTGCCGGCGTGGGCCGCGGGCGGCATGGCTCGGACGTCAGTGGTTTCGTCGTGGGATCTCGCTGCCGTGCTCAGTGCGTTCGCGCTGGACCCGGCACTGGGCAGCCCCGGCGAGGTGTTCCACGTGGCCGACCCGCGACCGGTGCGGATGCGCGAACTGCTCGAAGCCGTCTGCACCATGCTTGACCTGCGGGTTCCCGACTCTGATCTGCCGCTCGCCGAGCACCGGGCGCGCACGCCCTGGCTCAGCGAGCACCAATGGTCGCTGCTCACCCGGGACCATTGGTACGACAGCGAACGGGTCTGGAAGACCGCCGGAGTATCCCCGGGACCGGGACTGCGCGTCCGGATGGCCCAATCCCGGAACTGGTATCGGGAAACGCTGGCAATTCCCGGGGCGGGCTGAAGATCGAATTCGCGGAAAGTGATCGAACGAATTCATTCGGCGATAATTGAGGGCGGCCGTCCGGAAATTCATCCCGGACGGCCGCCACCGTTTCCGCGGAGTTCATTTCGGTGGCGCCGCGCCCGGGCGCGGCGCGAAGATGATCGTCATGTCCCGACGCGAGCTAGTCGTGCTGGGTTCGGCGAGCCAGACGCCGACCCGGCACCGCAACCACAACGGCTACCTGCTGCGCTTCGACACCGACGGCATCCTCTTCGATCCGGGCGAGGGCACCCAGCGGCAGATGATGTACGCCGGCGCGACGGCGAGCGAGCTCACGCACCTGTGCGTGACGCACTTCCACGGCGACCACAGCCTCGGCCTCGCCGGCCTCATCCAGCGGCTGTCCCTGGACGGCGTCCCGCATCCCGTGCGCTGCCACTACCCGGCGTCCGGCCAGGAGTACTTCGACCGGCTGCGGCACTCGACGTCGTTCCACGAACGCGCCGAACTGGTCCCGCTGCCGATCTCCGCGCCGGGCCCGCTCGGCGGCGCGCTGTCGGCGTACCCGCTGGAACACCGCATCGACTGCTTCGGCTACCGCTACGCCGAACCGGACGGGATCCGGATGCTGCCGGACGCGCTCGCCGCGGCAGGCGTCCAGGGTCCCGCTGTGCGAAAACTCCAGGCCGACGGCGTACTCGAAACCGCGACCGGCGTGGTGCGGCTTGAGGACGTGAGCGTGCCGCGCCGGGGTCAGGTGGTCGCGTTCGTGATGGACACGCGTCTGTGCGCGGGCGCGTTCGCCTGCGCGCGGGAGGCGGACCTGCTGATCGCCGAATCGACCTTCCGCGCCGACGACGCCGACCTTGCCTACCGCTACGGCCACCTGACCAGCACCGACGCCGGGCGGCTCGCCGCGGAGTCGGGTGCCCGGGAGCTGCTGCTGACGCACTTCTCGCAGCGCTACCCCTACGAGGAGGCGGACCGGTTCCGCGACGAGGCCGCGAAAGTGTTCGACGGCGAGATCCACGTGGCTCGCGACCTGGACGTGGTGCCGTTGCCGCCGCGCCGGTGAGGTGCAGAATCGCGGCATGCCTCAACCGGTCCCCGCTGACCTGCTGGAAATCGCCGAAGCACTCCTCCCCGACGCCCCGATCGGCTCTGCTCGCCTTGCCGCGCAAGGGAATATGCACCACGTCGTGCTGCTGCCCGGCGTCGCCGCGGTCCGGATCGGCAAGCGTCCCGATTCCGCCGCCGAACTGCCTCGCCGAGCCGAGATCCTCCGCGCGGTCGCGGCAGCCGGGCTGCCCTTCGCCGTGCCGGAGCCGCTGACTCCAGTCACCGCCTTCGGCGACCGCGCAGCCGTCGCGGTTTCGTGGATCGACGGCGAGGGACTCCCGGAAGGCGTCGGCGACCCGGCAGCGTTCGGCCCGCTGTTGGCCGCCTTGCGTGAGGTCGAGATCTCGCCGGAACTCGAAGCCGTCCTCCACCGCCCGCGCCGCTTGGACTGGGCGGCGATCCTGCACGACGTCATCCCCCGGCTGCCGGCGAGGCGGCAGGACGACGTCCGGCAACGGCTCGACACGCTGCTCGCGCTCGAAGACGTCCCCGCGAGACTCGTCCACGGCGACCTCGGCGGCAGCAACGTCCACTTCGCCGCGGACGGCAAGCTGACCGGCGTCCTCGACTGGGACCTGGCGACCCTGGCCGACCCAGCGATCGACGCCGCACTAGTCGCGACCTGGCACGGCTGGGACGTGCTCCGCGCAGCCACCGACGAGGAGACCTACCGCCGCGCACAGGCCTGGAACGACCCGATCGGCGTCGAGCACCTCCACGCGGTCTTCACCGGTAAGCCGCTGACCAGCGTCGACGGCTTCGTCCGCTCCGTCGCGGCCTGGCTGGAGACGCGCGGCTGAAGATTCTTTCAAAGATTTCTGGCCGCGTTGTCGGATCGGGTCGCCGGTGTTCGTAGCAGTGGTGAAGCCGCCCGCGAGGGGCGGCACCGAAGCGAAGGAACCGCGACCATGAAGCTCACGACCGTGACCCAGCTGACCGTCGACGGCGTCGTTCAAGGCAACGGCGGCGCGTCCGACGAGGACCGCCGGAACGGATTCGAACGCGGCGGATGGGCGTGGGGGAAGGGCGATCAGGACACGCTGGCGTTCATCAACGAGACCTACCAGCGCGCTGACGCGTTCCTGTTCGGCCGGCGGACGTACGACCTGTTCGCGGGCTCGTGGGGCTCGATGAGCGCCGCGGCCTCCCCCGGCCGCGAACCCATCCTGCGGGCACTGAACGAGCGGCCGAAATACGTGGCCTCGACGACGCTCGCCGCCCCGGCCTGGTCCGGCGCCAGCGTCCTGCCCGGCGACCTGGCGAGCGCCGTCGCGGACCTCAAGGCCGGACCGGGCGGCGAACTGCAGGTGCACGGCAGCGGCACCCTGGTCCGGTGGCTGCTGGAACAGGGCCTGGTCGACGAGATGATCCTGCTCGTGATCCCGGTGGTCCTCGGACAGGGCAAGCGGCTTTTCCCGCGGAACGGCCCGGATCTGGCCCTGGATCTGATTGAGTCGCGCGTGGACACGAAGGGCGTGACGACGCAGGTCTGGCGCCCCGCCGGGCGTCCGCAGTACGCGGGCCGCTGACCTCAGAAAGGATCCTGCGATGCAGTACCTGATTTCCGTGGTCCACGACCAGGCCACGCTCGCCACGCCGGAGGAAGACGCGGCGATCGACGTCTTCAACGAGCGCCTCCAGACGGACAATCACTGGGTCTTCGCGGGCGGCCTGGCCGCGCCGGAAACCGCGACCGTCATCGACAACCGGGACGCGGCGGGGATGGTCACCGACGGCCCGTTCCTCGAGTCCAAGGAATACCTGGCCGGTTTCTGGGTCATCGAGGCCCCGGATCTTGACGTGGCGCTCACCCTCGCCGCCGAGGGTTCGAAGGCGTGCAACCGGAAGGTCGAGGTGCGACCGTTCCGGTGAGCGACGTCCGGGAGGCGATCACCCGCGCCCACCGCGAGGAGTGGGCCCGGGTGGTCGCCGGTTTGACCAAGCGTTTCGGCGACCTGGACATCGCCGAAGAAGCCGCCGCCGAGTCGTTCGCGACCGCGGTGCAGCGGTGGCCCGCCGACGGCGTGCCGCCCAGCCCCGGCGCCTGGCTGACCACCACCGCCACCCGCAAAGCCATCGACCGCATCCGCCGCGAGAACAAACGCGACGACAAGCAACGGGAGGCCCAGCCGGTGCACGACACCACGCCTCCCCACCTCATCGACGACGACCGCCTCCGCCTGATCTTCACCTGCTGCCATCCGGCTCTGGCCGCCGAATCTCGGGTCGCCCTGACCCTGCGCATGGTCGGCGGCCTGACCGTGCCCGAGATCGCCCGCGCTTTCCTGGTGCCGGAAAGCACTATGGGACAACGGATCACACGCGCGAAAGCCAAAATCAAGGCCGCCCGCGTCCCGTACCGAGTGCCCTCCGCCGAAGACCTGCCGGCTCGCGTCTCCGGCGTCCTCGCCGTGCTGTTCTTGACCTTCAACGAGGGCTACCTGGCCACCGGCCCCGGCACCGGCCCCGTGCGCCAAGACCTGACCGCCGAAGCGATCCGGCTGACCCGCCTCGTCCGCGCCCTGCTGCCCGGCCACGGCGAGGCGACCGGCCTGCTGGCCCTGATGCTCCTCACCGAAGCCCGCCGCCCGGCCCGGGTGTCCGCCGACGGCGAACTGGTCGCCCTGGACGAACAGAACCGTGCTCTCTGGGACGCACCGCTGATCGCCGAAGGCCACCGCCTGGTGCGCGAACGCCTCGCCACCCGGGTCGCTCCGGGCCGGTACCAGATCCTGGCCGCGATCAACGCCGTGCACACGTCCGCGCGGAACATGCGGGAGACCGATTGGTCGCAGATCCTCGCCCTCTACGACCAGCTCGTCCGCATCGACGCGTCGCCGATCGTCGCCCTGAACCGCGCCATCGCACTCGCCGAACTCGACGGCCCGGAGCCGGCGCTGGAGTCGGTCGAGCGGCTGGGGGACCGGTTGGCCGGATATCACCCGTACCACGCCACTCGCGCTGACCTGCTCCGCCGGTTAGGCCGCAATGACGAGGCGCGGACGGCTTACGACCGCGCGATCGAGCTGGCGGGCAATACCGCGGAGACTGCTGCGCTGTCTCGCCGACGAGAGGAGCTGGGGTAGCAACTGGGTCTCGTCGGCGTGCTGAGCGGCGGCCCGTCTCGCCACCCTGATGAGCCGCGACCGGGGCCGGGCGATGAGTGGTGCCATTCGCCGCCGACGATCATGCTCGCCCGGTATGTGCCCGTTGCCCGCCCCGCCGAGGCAAGAAACGGGTAGCAGTCAGCGGCCAGGGGCGCGTACGTGCCGGTGCCCGCTGACCGGGAAGTCCGGCGGCGCGGGCGGCAGCAGTTCGTCAAGGACGTAGCCGCATTTCTCCGCGACCCGGCAGGACGCCGGATTGTCCTCGGCGTGCAGCAAGTCCAGACGGCTCAACCGCCGCGTGTCGAGCGCCCACCGCGACGTGGTTTCCAGTGCCCGGGCAGCGATGCCTCGACCCCGGGCCTGGGCAGCCGTCCAGTAGCCGACCTCAGCGGTGCCAGCGTCCCGAACCTTCACGACGACGTGCCCGAGAGGTGTGTCGTCGTCGCCCACCACCGCGAAGCTGAACTGCGTAGCGGTGTCCCAGCCGGCTGCCTGCGCGTCCAGCCACCGCCCCGCCTCGGCGTCGTTGGCAAGGGACGTCGTCAACCGTCGGCGCAACAGCGGGTCACGATGGGCGTCGACCAACGCCCGCCGATCTTCCGCCCGCCACGGACGCAATCGCAGAGCAGGCGCGGCTGCGGTCCGGGGAATGGGCAAAACGACTGTCACGGCTTCCATTCTGCACTGTCCAGCCTCGTCTCGGCCAGCTGCGAAAGCCTCCGCGATGTCCTTGGCAGACAACGAACTCAGGTGCACTCTTCGATAACTTGGCCCCGGATGCCCCCGTAGCAGGGTAATCTCGTCGCATGCTCATCGAGGTGGACAGAGGCTAGCCGCCGGGCTCTCGGCGGCGTACCGGCCGACGGTGCCCTGGCACGACTCTTTCCCACCGATTTCCCCCTTCGCGCCCCGACGCGCGCTCCGCTGTGCGCTGGTCGCCGCCGAAGGGGAACGATGACCTCCAGGAGCACTCATGACGCCCCATTCGCCGCGTCCGCCCTTCGACCCAGAACTCGCCGCCGTGCTGCCGACGCTCGACGGCTACGCGCCGGTCGGCATGACCGCGGACCGCTTGCCGCACTACCGGAACCTCCCTTTCCCCAGCATCGAAGAACAAATCGGCACCCGCCCGGTCCACTGCGCGCACCACACGATCACCGGCTACGACGGCGCGGAGATCGAGATCTCCGTCCTGTCCCGCGTGGACCACGAAACCCCCGGCCCTGGCATCTACTTCCTCCACGGCGGCGGAATGGTGATGGGGGATCGGTTCGCCGGAGCGGCCCCGCTGATCGAGTGGGTACTGAAGTACGACGCGGTCGCCGTCACCGTCGAGTACCGGCTGGCCCCGGAACATCCCGACCCGGTGCCCGTCGAGGACTGCTACGCGGGCCTGCGCTGGACGGTCGCCAACGCGAACATCCTGCGCCTCGACCCCCAGCGCCTAGTGATGTTCGGCGGCAGTGGCGGCGGAGGACTAGCCGCAGGCACCGCGCTGCTGGCCCGCGACCGCGGCACCCCAGCGCTGCTCGGCCTGCTGCTGCAATGCCCGATGATCGACGACCGCAACGAGACGGTGTCGTCTCACCAGTACGACGGCACCGGCGTTTGGGACCGGGCAAGCAACCTGACCGCGTGGACAGCAGTTCTCGGCGACCGCCGCGGGACTGCCGACGTCTCGCCCTGCGCAGCCCCCGCACGAGCAACCGACCTGAGCGGCCTCCCGCCAACCTTCATCGACGTCGGCGCGGCAGAGGTGTTCCGAGACGAGGACGTCGCCTTCGCGAGCGCGATCTGGGCCGCAGGAGGCAACGCGGAACTCCACGTCTGGGGCGGCGCGTTCCACGGTTTCTACGACCTCGCCCCAGAATCCGCACTGGCCCAAGCTTGCGTCGCGGCTCGCGAGTCGTGGCTCGAGCGGTTGCTAGGCCGCCCGACGCCGTAGCGGGACCGCGCGCCGCCCGGCCGAAGCAGTCGGGTGGCGCGCACCGCGCAGCATGCGGACGATGGCATCGCTGGCCCGCGCGTCGCAGAATCTCGCGTTGGTAGCTCTGTCGAAGCCGTCTGGGTGGCGCGCTCGGCAGCACGTGGTCGACGATGTCCGCGACTCGCGTGTCGCAGGCCTCGTGTCGGCTGCTGTGCCGCGGCTGCCGGGTCCTGCGCACAGCAAGCGGGATCGACCGCGTCACAGGCCTCCGCGTCGCAGGACCTCACGCCGCCCGCCGGCGCGGGGCGAGGCCGCCGGGGCGGCGCGCACCCCGCAGCACTGATCGACCGCGTCGCTGGTCCGGCTGTTGCGGGTCTCGCGGCGGCCTTCCTGACGAGGCTGTCGCGATAGCGAGCACTCAGCGGACGCGAGCGACAACGTCACCGGCCCGCGCGTCGCAGGACCCGGACCACCCGCCCGCGCTGGTCAAGGCGCGTCGCGGCCCGAGAGGACCTGCTCTCGGGCGTGCTCGGCCGGTCCGCGCCTTAGCGGCCGTGCGTCGACGCTCTGCCGAGGCCGTCGGGACGGTGTGCACCCCGCCGAACGACCTCACCGGCAACCCCGCAGCTCACTATCAGCCTGCGAGCTCACTGCCAGCCTGCGAGCTCACTGCCAGGCTGTGAGGTAGGTGCCAGGCTGTGAGGTCACTGCCAGGCTGCGAGGTCACGGCCAGCCTGCGAGGTCACTGCCAGGCTGCGAGGTCACGGCCAGCCTGTGAGGTCGCCGCAGCGAGCAGCTCACCGAACGCCACTAAGCACTGACTCCAAACCAGAGCCCGTCACCCCAAACCCGCCTTCACCGGGAGCCCGCCAATCCAGCTGCACCTCCAGCCGCCGGCATCACCAGTCCGCCTCCAATTTCCCAAAACCCCAGCTCGCACCTCCCATCGCACCCGTTCCCGCCCACTCCAAGATCATCCCACCCGCCACCGACAATTCCGGGCGGCGTGTCGGCACCCGCCTCGCCAGAGCCCTCCGCCGACCGTGACAGACTGCCGGGCGATGTACACGCCGTCTGATCTCGCTGACCTGCTCGAATGCGAGCACCGGAGCATCCTCAAACAGGCATTGGCGGCGGGGATACCCGGCGCGCCGCGGCCCACTTCCGCACCCGATCGGCTGGCGGTGAAGCACGGGCGGGCGCACGAAGCGGCCACGCTCGGACGCCTGCGCAGCGAGCGGACGCAGGTCGTCGAGATCGAGGAGCACGATCCGGTCGTCGCGGCGAAGGCCACCGAGGAAGCGCTGCGCGCGGGCGCGCCGGTGATCTACCAGGCGGTGTTCCACGACGGCGAGTTCTCCGGCCGCGCCGATTTCCTTCTGCGTGACGACCAGGGCCGCTACGAGGTCTACGACACGAAGCTCGCCCGGCACGCCAAACCGTCGGCGGTCGTGCAGCTCACCGCGTACGCCGACGCTCTGCGCCGCGGCGGCTGGCCCGCCGGGCCGGAGATGCACCTGCTGCTGGGCGACGGCAGCACGCGCAGCCTCCGCGTCGACGACTTCCTCCCGCTCGTGGACCGGCTCCGCGACCGGCTGGAGGACCGTCCGCCGCAGCTGCCCGACCGCATCTGGGCAGACGAGCGTCCGGCGTGCACCGGATGCGCGTTCGCCGACCACTGTTCGTCCGCGCGCGAGGCGGACCGCGACCTGTCGCTGGTCGCCGGGATGCGCAGCGAGCAGCGGCGCAAGCTGGTGACCGCCGGGCTCGGCACCATCGACGCGCTCGCCGGAGCCGAACCGGCCGACCGTCCGCGCGACATGTCCGAGGGCACATTCGCCTCGTTGCGCGCGCAGGCCGCGATCCAGGTCCGGCAGGACGAAACCGGTGAGCTGGCCTACGAAATCATCGCGCCGGACGCGCTCGCCGAACTGCCCGAAGCCAGCCCCGGCGACGTCTTCTTCGACATGGAAGGCGACCCGTACGCCCTGGCCGGCACCGGCCTGGAGTACCTCTTCGGCGCGGTCACCCCGGACGAGCGCTTCACCCCGTTCTGGGCGCACTCGCGCGCGCAGGAGAAACGAGCGTTCGAGGAGTTCGTCGACTTCGCCACCGCACGGCTCGCGGAACACCCCGACGCGCACGTCTACCACTACGCGCCGTACGAGGTCACGGCGATCAAGCGGCTCGCCGCCGTCCACGGCACGCGGGAGGAAGCCGTGGACGAACTGCTGCGCAGCGGCGCGATGATCGACCTGTATGCCGTGGTACGCAAGGCTTTGCGGGTAGGACAGCGGTCGTATTCGATCAAGTATTTAGAACCACTGTACATGCCGGAAGCCCGCGCTGGCGAGGTGAAAACGGCGGCGTCGAGCATCGAGGCGTACGAGGATTACCTGACGCTCTCCTCCGCGGGAAACACCGAGCAGGCCGACGAAGTGCTGCGCGGCATCGCGGACTACAACGAGTACGACTGCGTCTCCACCTTGCGCCTGCACGAATTCCTGCACCGCGTGCGGGTCGAAGCCGGAATCGACCTTGCCGAGCCGGATCCCGAGTCCGAAGTGGACGCTCTGCTTCGCCGCACCGAAGAAGAGGAAGCCGCCCAGCGCCGCGCCGAACGCGCCGCCGCGATGGCCGCGCTGGTCGACCCGCTCCTGGACGGCCTCCCCGACGACCCCGCGGATTTCACTCCCGACGACCGCGCCCGCGCGCTGCTGGCCGCATCCGTCGGCTACCACCGCCGCGAGACGAACCCGGCCTGGTGGGAGTTCTTCCGCCAGCTGGCGGCCCCGATCAGCGACCTCGAAGTGGACACAACCTGCGCGGTGCCGGTGTCGGTGACCGCGGGCGAGTGGGTCCCGCCGTCCGGCCGGTTGCGCACTGCGAAACGCACGCTGGTCGTGAGGTGCGACCCGGACCGTCCGCATCCGTACGCTCCCGGTGACGACGTGCGCTTGCGCTACGGCGCCGATGCGCGCGACGCGAAAGTCGTGTCCGCGACCGCCGTCGAAGTGACGCTGGAGGAGAGCAGCGCCCCGGACCGGACGTCCAATGACCTCCCCGCGGCGGTCCTGCCGGGCAGCCCGGTCCGTCCGTCGCCGAAGGACGAGGCGGTAGCCGATCTCGCCCGTCTGGCAGGGGAAACACTGCCCGCGCTGCCCTCACACCCCGGCGTCGATCTGCTGCGCCGCATCCCCCGGTTGCGCGGCGGATTGCCCGAACCGGGCGAGGATTTGGTCGCCACGGTGATCACCGCGGTCGATCAGCTCGACGGCTCCGTGCTCGCCGTCCAGGGCCCGCCCGGGGCCGGAAAGACTTACCTGGCCGGGAAACTCATCGCGCATCTGGTGCGGTCCGGCCGGACCGTCGGCGTCACGTCGAACAGCCACAAAGCGGTTGAGAACGTCCTTTCGGCGGCCATGGAGAACGCGCCGGAGATGGCCTGCGCCAAGCGCGCGAAGCGGACGCCGGATCCGTCGTTGCCTTGGGAACAGCCGAAAAACAACACAGCGCTGGTACGCTGGCGTGAAGAACACGACACCGGCCATCTGGTCGGCGGCACGGCGTGGACCTTCGCCAACGCTGCCGTGCGCGAGCAACCCTTCGACGTTCTCGTCATCGACGAAGCCGGCCAGTTCGCTCTCGCGGACGCGCTGGCGGTGTCGATGTGCGCGAAAAACCTCGTGCTGCTGGGGGATCCGCAACAGCTGCCGCAGGTCGTGCAGGGCACGCACCCGGCCGGTGCGGAGGCGTCGGCGCTGGGGCACCTGATCGGCGAAGCGGACATCATTCCGGCGGAACTGGGCTACTTCCTCGACCTGACCCGCCGCATGCATCCCGCTGTCTGCGCGCCGGTTTCCACCCTGTCGTACGCGGGCCTGCTGCATTCGCATCCCACCGCGGAACGTTCGATCGACGGTTTTCCGTCAGGTCTCTATCTGGCATCGGTCGAGCATCGCGGGAACACCACGCGCTCGGTGGAGGAAGCTGAGCAAGTAGTGTCGGTGATCAAGTCGCTGCACGGCCGTTCGTGGGAAGGCCGGCCGCTCACTGATGCCGATTTCCTTGTCGTAGCCCCGTATAACCTCCAGGCGCGAGTGGTAACGCGCGCACTGTCCGACGCTGGCTTCGGCGACGTCCGGGTCGGCACAGTGGACCGGTTCCAAGGTCAAGAAGCACCCGTTGTGGTGACGACCATGACGTCCTCTTCGGCGGTAGACTTGCCGCGAGGCCTTGATTTCTTGTTGTCGCGTAACCGGTTGAACGTCGCTCTCTCCCGCGCGCAGTCCGTCGCTGTCCTGGTGTGCTCTCCGAAGCTGCTCGAAGCCGACATCAGGACGGTGGACCAGATGCGGCTGGTCTCCGGAATGCTCGGGTTGCTCCGCGACGCCCGCGAGTGGATTGGCTGAGCCCAGGCGCTTGACGAAGGGCGAGTTCGCCTGAGCTGTGCGGGGCGCTGGGTGTCGCGAGGGCGCATGCTTGCGGTGCGATGCGTTGCTCGGTGAAAGGTGCGTTGCCCACGCTGGGATGCGTTGCTGGGGGTGGGACGCGCGTACCTGCGGCGCGGCGCGTTGCTTGGCGAAGGGCGAGCTCGCCTGAGCCGTGGGGCGCTGGGTGTCGCGAGGGCGCACGCCCGCGCTCGGATGCGTTGCTCGGTGTGGGACGCGCGTGCCTGCGGCGCGGTGCGTTGCTTGGCGAAGGGCGGGCTGTCCGCGCCGGATGTGTTGGCCGGTGCGGGACATGCATGCCTGCGGCGCGCGATGCGTTGCGCAGCATAAGGGCGCGGCGCTACCTGTGCCGGGGCGCGCTGCCTGGTATGTGGTGTGCGCGCGGTGCGTTGCTCGGTGAAGGGTGCGGCCCGGGCTGGAATGCGTTGCCGGGTTAGGCGCGGGTGTTCCCGCGCCGCCCCGCAGTCGCTCTAGGAAGGACGGGTGCAGCCGTGACGCGCCGCGCGGTGAGTGCGTCTGCGCGGCGATGCCATCGCCCAGCGGGAGCCACGCCCGCCTGCGTCGCGACGCGGTCATTGGGCACTTGCGCGGGCACCCGCCCGGCCGATCCGGTCGGGATCCGGTGGCCGGGCGGGCGCATGTCCCCGCTCGCGCGACCGTGGGGGAGGGGGTGGCGCGGCGAGCGAGGTGGTCGGGGCGCCCCGCGCGTCCGGCCTGCGGGAGCCGGAGCGGGGGCGCGGGATCCCCGTCCGTGCGGGGCACTGGGGGAGAGATGCCGCAGCGGACGGGGTGGCTGGAGAAAACGGTGTGTTCGGACGGTCTCATCCGGACGGCACACCGGCGAGCACTGGCTGGACCCGGCTCATCCGGACTGCCGACGCGCACCTGCTGGACGAGACCTATCCGGTGCGCGAAGCGGGCTTCCCAGTATCACTCTGTTCAGTACAACTCGTTGCGGGCCAAGAACATTCCCGCGGCCGGGGGTGTGCTCCCGCTCTCCGTCCGGACCGGCTGGGGGTTACCGGCCGGCGGGAGCAGGAGCACCGGATCCCGTTCCGCGTCTGGGGGGAGCAGTCACGCGGAGCGGGTAGTTCTGCGCCGGTACGGGGGCCGCCTCGCGGCGAGTGGCACGACCAGGCTCCGGCCGGACCGGTATTCCTGGAAGGCAGAAGGTGAGGCCCGGGGGCACCTCCGTACCGACACCCTGTACAACGCTCGAACCGCGCGAATGTTCCGGCCCCATAAGGTGATCTGGATCGCCGCCAATCGAGTGACCGTTTGGTCGGCTCGGAAGCCGGGCGACGGATGAACCTCGAACAGGTTGCGTTGCCTGGCGAATCGTTGTGCATTCGCCGCGAGCCCGAACGCCGGTACCCAGCGGACACCCAGGGAGCCGGGCATCGCGGTTGACCGGCGTCACCCAGTAGCGAACTTGTTCGTAACGAACATGTTCGTTAAGCTGACGGCAGTCACGAAGAAAAGGAGCAACCCCATGACCATCACCATCGTCGGCGCCGGCCTCGGCGGTCTCAGCCTCGCCCGCGTCCTGCACGTCCACGGCATCGAAGCCACTGTCCTCGACCTGGACGCCTCCCCGTCCGCCCGTGCGCAGGGCGGCATGCTCGACATCCACGACGACTCCGGCCAGGTCGCGCTCCGCGCCGCCGGTCTGCACGCCGAATTCGAGGCCCTGATCCACTCCGGCGGCCAGGAAACCCGCGTCTACGACCGCACCGCCGCCCTCCTCTTCTCCGAGGCGGACGACGGCAGCGGAGGGCGGCCGGAGGTCGACCGCGGGGCCCTGCGCGATCTCCTCCTCAACTCGCTGCCGGAGGGCACCGTCCGCTGGGGCACGAAGGTCACCGCCGCGGAACCGCTGCCTGACGGAGGGCATCGCCTCACGCTTGCCGACGGCACGTCTCTCACCACGGGCGTGCTCGTCGGAGCTGACGGTGCCTGGTCCCGGGTCCGTCCGCTGGTCTCACCGGAAAAACCGGCATACACCGGGATCTCGTTCGTCGAGATCGACCTCCTCGACGCGGACTCCCGGCACCCGGACGCGGCAGCTCTCCTCGGCGGCGGCATGAGTTTCGCGCTCGGCGAGGGCAAAGGTTTTCTCGCACACCGCGAACCGGACGGCAGCCTGCACGTCTACGCCGCCGTGCGCGTCCCGGAAACCTGGACCGCGTCCGTCGACTTCAGCGATCACGCTGCTGCCAAGGCTGCCGTGCTGAGTCACTTCGACGGCTGGTCCGATCGGCTTCGCGCCCTGGTCGAGGACGCGGACGGCGAGCTGATCCCGCGGCTGATCCACGCGCTCCCGGTCGAGCATTCGTGGCCGCGAGTGCCCGGCGTCACGCTGCTCGGCGACGCCGCGCACCTGATGTCGCCGTTCGCCGGAGAGGGCGCGAACCTCGCCATGCTCGACGGTGCTGGGCTGGGACTCGCGCTCGCCCGGCACCCGGACGACGTCGAACGCGCGCTCGCCGAGTACGAGGCCGCGTTGTTCCCGCGCAGCGCGAAATCGGCGGCGGAGTCGGCGCAAAGCCTCGAGAGCTGTTTCCGCGCGGACGCCCCGGCGGCGTTGCTCGAGCTGTTCGGAGCCTGACGTCCATAGTGGACGGGGTACGACTTAAGCGGTACCCGGATCGAGCCGTCAAGCCGATCCGGGTTGGACGGTTCCGCTCGCACAATGGGTTTCAGCCCGCTGTGAGAGAGGAATTTTCTGATGACCGCCGTCCTGGCCGACACTGTCCATGAAGGCCTGCGGTTCGCCGCCGTCGCCGGGATCGCGGTGCTCGTGGCGTTTCCGGTCTTGCTGTTCATCGGCGCGCTGGTGAGTGTGCTCGGCAGCCGGCTCGGCACCGGGATGAAGCTCGTCTGGGTGGTCTTCGCGTTCTGTGCGCCGTTCCTCGGGCCGATGTTGTGGTTCCTGGTCGGCAAGAAGAGCGCGGAAGCCTCATTTCGCTGACACAAGATGTCAGTGGAGCGCGGTTAGCGTCCGGGCATGGATCAGGAGATCGACGCTGGCGAGTTCGCCAGCCGTTATGTCGCGGTGTGGAACGAGTCCGATCCGGCCGCTCGGCGCGCGGCGATCGCGTCGTTGTGGGCCGAGGACGGGGTGCAGTTCACCGAGTCCGCGGAGTACCGGGGCCACGATGAGCTTGAGCGCCGGGTCGACGAGGCGTTCGAGGAATTCGTCGGCGGAGCGGGATTTGCGTTCCGGACCGCCGGAGACGCAGTCGGCCGTCACGGCACGGTCCGGTTCAGCACCTGCATGGTTCCCGCTGCGGGCGGGGAGGTCGCCTGGACCGGGTTCGTGGTAGCCGAACTTGGCGAGGACGGTCGGATCCGGCGCGATTGCCAGTTCGCCGAACCGCCCCTTCCCTCGTTCTCGGGCACTCGTGCAGTCGTGGAGGAATTCGTGCACCGGGTAGGGCAGGGCGACCCGGACCGGATCGCGGAGCTTTTCGCGGAACCGGTCGACTGGCGGTTGAGCTGGCCGGAACCGGAGCATCCCGTGGTGCCGTGGATCCGCCCGCGTTCCACCCGGGCGGATGTCGCGGATCACTTCCGGATGCTCGGAAGCGCTTGTGTGCCAGAGGAAAGCGATGTCCGCGTCGACCGGATCCTGGTCGACGGCACGGACGCGGTGGTCTTAGGGACGAGTGCCCAAACAGTCAAACTGACCGGCAACCGTTTCGCGACCGGCGTGGCGGTGTGCCTGACCGTCAGCGGCGGGCTGATCACGCGATACCACGTTTACGAAGACAGCCTCGCCGTCGCCGAGGCGTTCGCCGGATGAAGCGCCGGGCAGCCGGAGCGAGGGATCCCGCCCGGCTGCCCGGCGTTTCGCGCGGTCAGGAAACGTTCAGGTCGATGCAGGCGTAGAACGCGTTGCCGGTGTCCGCGATGTTCCACACCGCGAGCACCTTCTGCTGGCCGGTGTAGCCGCTCAGGTCGACCTGGTGCGACACGGTTTCCCCCGGTGCGTGGCCGCCGCCGTCGAAGCTCGCGACCATCGTGTCGCCGACGAAGTACTCGTAGTCGAGGGTGGCGTGCCGCGCGGTGAACACCCAGTTGAAGGTCACCTGGCTGCCGACCTGGGTGACCTTCCAGCCCTTGCTGTCGTCGTCGAGGTCGGCGAACCGGTCGTTGCCGCCGCTGCAGCTGCGCAGCCCCTTCGGACCCTCGACGCTCTGCGGTTCCCATTTGATGTCGCCGCAGGACACTGTTCCGTCCGCGCACTGGGCCTGCCTGCTCGGCGGGGAGTTGACGTAGCCGTGCGCGCTGGCGATGCCGGGGCCGATCAGCATCAGCACCGGAGCGAGGACCGCGCCGCCGAGTGCGGCGAGCATCGTGCGTTTGCGGGGCATGGTGGCTCCTTCGAAGCCGGGCCCGCTCCCGCGCCGGAGGGCGGCCGGACGAGCCACGGCACGACCGACGAGCCCGCGGTGGGGTGGAGCGCGGGCGGAGGGGGTGGGGAGATTTGTGGTCTAGACCATACTCGACCGCCCGCGCTCGGTCAAGAATCGGCTACCCTGCGTTATCTATACACGGGATACTGTATGCAATAGGATGTTGCCGAGGATGCCGACCGCAGGGAGACCGCGATGTACACGGTGACCGACCCAGTCACGGGCCAGCTGATCGAGGAAATCGAGAACGCGACCGACGAGGAGGTTCGCGCGGCGATTGAGCGCGTTGGCCACGGATATCGCAGTTGGCGGGCTCGTTCGGTAGCGGAACGAGCAGGGATCGTCGCCCGTGCCGCGGACCTGTTCGAGCAGCGTGCCGACGAGCTGGCCGCGATCATGACCTTGGAGATGGGCAAGCGGATCAATGAGGGCCGCGGCGAGGTCGGGATCGTCGTGGACATCTTCCGTTACTACGCGGAACAAGGCCCGGGCCTGATCGCCGACCAGCCGCTCCCGATCCGCGGCGGCTCCGCGGTGATCCGCAAGGAACCGATCGGCGCGCTGCTGGGCGTGATGCCGTGGAACTTCCCGTGCTATCAGGTGGCCCGGTTTGTCGCGCCGAATCTGGTTCTGGGCAATACGATTCTGCTCAAGCACGCGTCGATTTGCCCGCGTTCAGCGCTGGCGATAGAGAAGATTCTGCATGAAGCGGGCGTACCGGACGATGTGTACGTGAACACCTTCGCGTCCAGCCGGCAGGTGCCGATGATACTCGCTGATCCGCGCATTCAAGGCGTTTCCCTGACGGGCAGCGAACAAGCTGGCATCTCCGTGGCGGCCGAAGCGGGCCGGAACCTGAAGCGATGCGTGCTGGAGCTAGGCGGCGCGGACCCGTTGCTGGTGCTCGACACGGCGGATCTGGACGAAACAGTGCGCGCTGTCGCGACCGCGCGGATGCGTAACTGCGGGCAGTCCTGTAACGCGCCTAAGCGGATTATTGTCCAATCTGACCTTTATGAGGAATTCGTGGACCGCTTCACCAAGCGGGTCGCGGACTATTACGTCCCCGGGGATCCGGCTGACCCGTCGGCGAAGCTGCCTCCACTGGCTTCCGTCGCCGCTGCGGACGAGGTCGCCGGCCAGGTGGCCCGCGCGGTGGAGCAGGGCGCGACCTTGCGGACGGGCGGGCGTCGCGGTGAGGGTGCGTATCTGGAGGCGACGGTCCTGACTGAGGTCACACCGGAGATGGACGCTTACCGGGAGGAGATCTTCGGGCCGGTGGCGATCTTGTTCCAGGCCGAATCGGATGATCATGCTATTGAGATCGCCAATGACTCGCCGTTCGGTTTGGGTGCGGCCGTGTTCGGCACCGATCCGGTTCGGTTGCGCCGGGCCGCGGATCGGCTGGAGGCGGGAATGGTGTATTTCAACAAATCCGGTGGGTCGCAGGCGGATTTGCCGTTCGGCGGGATCAAGCGGTCGGGGATGGGGCGGGAGTTGGGGCCGTCGGGGATCGCGGAGTTCATGAACCAGAAGTCGATCCGGCTCTGACCCTAAGAAGCCCGCAACAACCCGCTCAACCACCCGGCGAACACCTGCTGCACATCCCCTCGCATCCGGTCCGGGTCGTCCGCGTTGGCGATCATCCGCGCCGCCTCCATCACCGCGGCCAAGACCAGTTGCGCCAAAGCATCCACCGGGGTGTCGACGATCAACCCGGCATCCCGCGCAGCCGCCAGGTTTTCCGCGACCAGCCCCAAGCCGTACTCGGCCTCGAGGTCGCGCCAGGCGTCCCAGCCCAGCACGGCGGGGGCGTCGGTCAGCGAGATCCGCCGGACGTCCGGCCGCAGGCAAGCGTCCAGGAACACTCCCAGCGCGGACGAAAGGCCGGAAAGCGGGTCCGCTGCGCCGTCGAGGACTTCCGAGACCTCGGCGGTCAGCTCGCGTTCCAGCACTTCGACGACGGCCCGGAAGAGGCCCTGTTTGTCGCCGAAGTGGTGGTACAGCGCGCCCCGTGTGACGCCTGCCGTGCGAGTGATTTCTTCAGCAGGCACGTCGTGGTAGCCGCGTGCGCCGAAGAGGTCTCGGGCGGCCTTGATCAGTGCGGCTCGCGTCGCGTCGGAGCGTTCTTGCTGGGTACGTCGCACGCACCTAATCTGCCATGGCGGCGGCGAAGCGCGTGATGTGCCCGGCCAGTGCGTCCGGCTGATCCTCCGAGACGAAGGTGTAGGAGTCCGGGACCTCGACGAGTTCCGCGTCCGGCAGCACCTCCGCCAGGCGGTGCGCGAGGCTGATCGGGAACAGCTTCTCCTCCGGCGGCCAGACCAGCAGCACTGGACGCTTGAACTGCCTCAGTTTCTCCGCCGCGGCGAGGGTGTGGTTCGAGTCGACGGTGCGCAGGAACTTGCGCAAATCCCTTCGCAGACCAGGGGATTTCCGCAGCTTGCCCAGGTACTCCTCGGCGACGTCCGGCGGCAGCGGGCGCTTCGTGACCCAGCCGAAGAGCAGCGGCAGCCGGTACAGCGCCTTGATCCGCAGCAACTGGCCGAGCACCGCCATCGAACCCGGAACTCGGGCGATGGCCGGCAGCGGCTGGAAGATCGGCGGGAAGAAGTACTCGAAGCTGTCCGACGGCGTCAGCACGACCCGTCCGACCCGCTCCGGATACCGCGCGAGCAGCAACTGCGTGATGGCGCCGCCGGTGTCGTTGGCGACCAGGATGACGTCTTCCAGGTCCAGCGCGGTGAGGAAGTCGCCGAGGAGCGTGGCGAGGCCGGCGGCGCTGAGGTCAGCGTCCGAGCGCATCGGGACCGGGTGCGCGCCCAGCGGAAGATCTGGGGCCAGGCAACGGAATCCGGCGCCCGCGACGGTCGGGACGACCTTGCGCCACAGCAGGGCGTTGGTGAGTACGCCGTGCACGAAAACGACCGGGCGTCCGCGTCCGCGTTCGAAGTACCGGAGTTCGCCTTGGGGGAGGTTGACGTGCCGGGCGGTGCCCAGTTGTTCGTATGCGCTCATGCCGGCAAAGATACATACATGCAGTCTGTATGTAAATTACCTCTGCGGTAATGGACGGCCTGACCAGGGCGGTTAGCTCAAGCGGCGGGTGATCCGGTCGAACAGGTCGTCCAGCGGTTCGCCGAGGTCTTGGCCGAACTCGGTCAAGCCGTAGGTGACCTGGGGCGGCGTGGTCGGCTCGACCTGCCGCCAGACGAGGCCGTCCTCGACCAGTGCGCGCAGGGACTGGGCGAGCATCTTCTCGCTGTTGCCCCGGATGCTTTCGCGCAGTTCGAAGAACCGGAGTTCCTTGTCCCGCAACGAGATGAGGATCCAGATGCCCCACCGGCTGGTCACGTGGTCGATCACGGCGCGAGCGGGGCAGTCGGTGTGAAACACCTCATAACGCGGTGGCGAGCCGGCCGGGGTGAACTGCGCGCTTCCTGTCACGTACCGAGCTTACCGAAAGGTACGTCCTTACCAGGAGTAAGCGAATCGCCCTAGCGTCGGCCGTCTGCGAAAGGAGCTGTTCATGATCGTGGTGACCGGGGCGACCGGAAACATCGGCAGGCCGTTGGTGCGGGCGCTCGTCGACGCGGGCGAGCAGGTGACGGCGGTGTCGCGACGGGTCGGCGAGGTGCCGGACGGGGTCCGGCACGTGGTGGCCGACCTGGCGGATCCGCCGAGTCTCGAACCCGCGCTGACCGGGGCGAAAGCGTTGTTCCTGCTGCTGTCCGGCGATCTGCACGCGGTCGGCGCGAACCCCGCCGACCTCATCGCGAAGGCCGTGGACGCTGGGGTCCGCCGGGTCGTCCTGCTCTCCACCCTGGGCGTGGCGACCAGGCCGTTCGGCACGACGCGGATCGCCATGCGCGAACTCGAAGACGTACTGCGCGAGTCTGGCCTGGACTGGGTCATCCTGCGGCCGGGCGGGTTCGACTCCAACGCGCTGTGGTGGGCGGAATCCGTTCGTGCACAGGGCATGGTCGCCGCGCCGTTCGGCGACACCGGGGTGCCGATCGTCGATCCGGCGGACATCGGCGAGGTCGCCGCGGCTTGCCTGCGGGACGACCGGCACGTCGGCGGCGTGTACGAGCTGACCGGGCCGGAGGTGATCACTCCGCGCCGGCAAACGGAGGCGCTGGCCGCCGCGCTGGGCAAGCCGGTGCGGTTCCAGGAGCTGACCCGCGCCGAGGCCAAGGCGGGGATGGTCCAGAGCATGCCGGGCGAACTCGCCGACGACACCTTGGACATCCTCAGTTCGCCGACCCCGGCCGAACTGCGCGTCAGCCCGGACGTCGAGCGGGTTCTCGGCCGCGCGCCGCGGTCGTTCGCCGACTGGGCGGCCCGCAATGTCGCCGCGTTCCGCTGAGACCTACTCAGCCGAAGCCGGATCGCAGCGCGAGCACAGGCCGGACACCGCTTCCTCGGCGGATTCCGTTGGCGCGCCGGGGATCGCCTCCAGCCTGCCGCATTGGCGGCACAGCAGGTGACGGTGGTCGAAACCGGAAAGCTCGTAGCGTTGCGCGACGCCGACGTGGTCGAAGCGGTGGACGAGACCGGCGGTGACGCCGGTGGTCAGCACGTCGTGGACGCCCCTCGTGGACGCCATCGACAGCCGTTCGCGGACCAGCGGCAGCAGTTCCGCGACGGTGACGTGCGGGTTTTCGGCCAGTACTTCCAGCACGACCTGCCGGGCGGTCGTCACGCGCAGGCCGGCGCGCCGGAGCCGGGTTCCGGCGTCGGCGCTGGACGGGATGGGTGCGGAGGTCGTGAGCACGCCTCCTTTGTAGTCCCTAAAGTTGATCCAGTCAATTGTAAGAACGGGTCAACTCTGGGACTGTGAGCCACTGCACGCCAGAATTGATTCGGTCAAGTCTGGGGGTACGATCCGGCCATGGACGAGTTCGGGACACGCCTGCGCGACAAGGGCCTGCGCAACACGCCGCAGCGGCGTGCGGTGCTGGCCGCGGTCGCGCGGACCCCGCACGTCACGGCCGCGGAGATCGCGACAGTGCTCGACGCCGACGGGGCCGTCGGCGCGTTGTCCAGGCAGGGCCTTTACAACGTGCTCGACGACCTCGTCGGCGCCCGGCTGCTGCGCCCGCTCGAACCGGCGGGCTCGCCCGCGCGGTTCGAACTCGAAACCCACGACAACCACCACCACCTGGTCTGCCGCGGCTGCGGCCGGATCCAGGACGTGCCGTGCGCGATCGGAGCCGCGCCGTGCCTCGACCCCGGTCCGGTGCCCGGTTTCCGGGTGGACCAGGCGGAGGTCACGTGGTGGGGGATGTGCGCCGAGTGCGAGGCCAAGGCTTAACGCAGCGCGTCCTCCAGTGCCGCGAGCCCGACCGGGCCGACGGCGAGCGCGTCCGCGTGCCACTGGCGCAACGTGAATCCGGGTTTTGCGGCGGCTTCGGCACGCGCCTGAAGCCACGCGCGTTCGCCGATCTTGTACGAGATCGCTTGGCTCGGCCAGCCGAGATAGCGCACGATTTCGGCGTGCACCCGGTGTTCCGCGGCCAATCCGCGCTCATGCAGGAACCGGCGCGCGGCGTCGAAGTCCCAGCGGGAACCGTCCGGCAGCGGCAGGTCGAGGTGCGAGCCGAGGTCGATCACGACGCGCGCGGCCCGCAGCGCCGAACCGGCGAGCATGCCGAGCCGCGTGCCGCGTTCGGAGAACCAGCCCAGTTCGTCGGCGAGGCGTTCGGCGTACAGCGCCCAGCCTTCCGCGTGCCCGCTCACTGAATGGACGCGTGCGTACCGGCTCACCGAGTCGCCGGCCAGCCCCGCGACGCCGATCTGCAGATGGTGTCCGGGAACGCCTTCGTGGAACACCGTGGTCAGCTCGGACCAGGTCGCGAAGCGCTCCCGTCCGCCCAGCGGCCACCACGTGCGGCCGGGACGAGTGCCGTCTTCGGCGGGCCCGGTGTAGTACGGCGAACCTGACGCCGAGCCGTACGCGAGCACGACGTCCAAGGCGCGCAACGGTTCCGGGATGTCGAAGTGCTCGCTCGCCGCTTCCAGCGAACGGTCGTGAGCGGCGCGCAGCCAGTCCAAATAGGACTCTTCGCCGTTGACCGCGCACTCTTTGTCCAGCAGTGCGAGGACTTCCGCTACGCTCGCGCCGGGCTGGATTTTCGCGACCTCGGCGGCGATTTCCGTTTCGATGCGCTGAAGTTCCGCCCAGCCCCATTCGTAAGCCTCGGCGAGATCGAGATCCGCGCCGAGGGAAAGCCGGGCCGCGACGGCGTAGCGTTCCGCGCCGACGCCATCGGTTTCGGTGGCGTGCGGGGCGTATTCCTCGCGCAGGAACCGGGCGAGCGCCGCGTAACCGCGATGGGCGGCGTCCGCACCGGCGCGCAGTTCGTCGGCCTGCGGTCCGTCGCCGTACTCCTCGACGAGTGCATTGTGGACACCGGCGTAGCGCTCGGCCTGCGCCGCGGTCTCCAGCGCCTGCCGGCGGGCCGCGCGCAGGCCGCGGTCGAGACCGGCCTGCAGCGTCTTCTGCCAGCCCGCGAGCATCGTTTCGACGCCGGTCATCCGGACCGCGAGGACGTGCCAGTCGTCCGCGTCGCGGCGCGGCAGCAGCCGGACCGAATCGGCGATCGAGCTCAGCGTGCCGAAATGTGCCTGTACCTGGCGGAACGGCTCGTCGAGCTCGTGCCAGGCCAGTTCGGCCTCGAGGCTGTTCCGCAGATGCGCGGACGCGATCCGGTCCGCGCGGGACTCGGGGGTCAGCTTCGCGAGAGCGGCGAGCGTGCGCCGGGCCAGGTCGGCGCGCGCCGCGAAACCGTCCGGGGTGAGGTCGGTGAGCGCGGTCGCGTCGGTGGTCACGCCGTCCAGGGTCGCGGCGATCGGGTCGAGCGCTGCCTCAGCCGTGACGTGGTCGGCGGACAGCTGAAAAATCGGGGTCACGCCGCCACGTTAGCCGGGAGCCGCCGCCTGAATATAGAGACGTTAGCGGGGTTCAGTCGCTGGTATAGAGAGAATGCCCGCGCCGGTGAGCCGGCGCGGGCATCCGCGGGAGAAAAGCCTCAGTCCGTGCCGGATTCCATCGCGGCGCGGTCGAGCAGTTCGACGTCGTCGGCCCGGCCGCGGGACGCGATCGTCTCCGCGCCGCCTTCCGGCATCGCGCCGATCAGGCCGGTCGAGGCCGCCTGCGCGGCGCCGATCAGCTTCGGGTGCGAGTTGCCGCCGACCATGCCGAGGCTCGCGTACTGCTCCAGCTTGGCGCGCGAGTCGGCGATGTCGAGGTTCCGCATGGTCAGCTGGCCGATCCGGTCGACCGGGCCGAACGCGGAGTCCTCGGTGCGCTCCATCGACAGCTTGTCCGGGTGGTAGCTGAACGCCGGGCCGGACGTGTCGAGGATCGAGTAGTCCTCGCCGCGCCGCAGCCGCAGCGTGACCTCGCCGGTGATCGCGGTGCCGACCCAGCGCTGCAGCGATTCGCGCAGCATCATCGCCTGCGGGTCCAGCCAGCGGCCCTCGTACATCAGCCTGCCGAGCCTGCGGCCCTCGTTGTGGTAGCTGGCGATGGTGTCCTCGTTGTGCACCGCGTTGACCAGCCGCTCGTAAGCCGCGTGCAGCAGCGCCATGCCCGGGGCCTCGTAGATGCCGCGGCTCTTGGCCTCGATGATCCGGTTCTCGATCTGGTCGGACATGCCGAGCCCGTGCCGCCCGCCGATCGCGTTGGCCTCCAGCACCAGCTCGACCGAGGTGCCGAACTCCTTGCCGTTGATGCTCACCGGACGGCCCTGCTCGAAGCCGATCGTGACGTCCTCGGTCGCGATCTCGACTTCCGGGTCCCAGAACCGCACGCCCATGATCGGCTCGACGATCTCGATGCCGGTGTCGAGGTGCTCCAGCGACTTCGCCTCGTGCGTGGCGCCCCAGATGTTGGCGTCGGTGGAGTAGGCCTTCTCGGTGCTGTCGCGGTAGGGCAGGTCGTGCGCCTGCAGCCACTCCGACATCTCCTTGCGGCCGCCGAGCTCGCCGACGAACGCCGCGTCGAGCCACGGCTTGTAGATCCGCAGGCCCGGGTTGGCCAGCAGGCCGTAGCGGTAGAACCGCTCGATGTCGTTGCCCTTGTAGGTGGAGCCGTCGCCCCAGATCTGGACGTTGTCCTCCAGCATCGCGCGCACCAGCAGGGTGCCGGTGACCGCGCGGCCGAGCGGGGTGGTGTTGAAGTAGGCCCGGCCGCCGGTGCGGATGTGGAAGGCCCCGCAGGTCAGCGCGGCGAGCCCCTCTTCGACGAGGGCTTCCTTGCAGTCGACCAGCCGCGCGAGCTCCGCCCCGTAGGCGTGCGCGCGGCCGGGGACGGAGGCGATGTCGGGTTCGTCGTACTGGCCGATGTCGGCGGTGTAGGTGCACGGAACCGCACCCTTGTCGCGCATCCACGCCACCGCCACGGACGTGTCGAGGCCGCCGGAGAACGCGATGCCGACCCGCTCGCCGACGGGAAGGGAAGTGAGCACCTTGGACATAGGAATGATTATGCACGACTGTGTATGAACGTGCATCACTGGGTGGTGTGAACTCGCTCTCCCGGGTTCTGCGATGGCTCTTTCACCGCTCTTGCAGCCGCTGCCGCCACCACGCAGCGGCATGCCAGAGGCTGAGGGAACTCGCTGCCGGGTCGGGCAGGGTTCTTCGCCTGAACTCGGCGTCGAGAGGAGCGAGGACTCGACGCAGCTCCGCCCGTGCGCGGAAAGGGAGGGCTCGCAGGGCGAGCTCCAGTTCGTCGCGGGCTTCGACCGGATCGCAGCACGGACAATCGGTCCACGGAACATACAGCCAGCGGCCAGGCTGGCGCAGGAAGCGCTGATACCGGTCGAGTGCCGGGGAAACGCATTCGGCCCACAGATCGCGGGCTTCGGGTTGGGCGGCGCGTATCGCGCCGGGCTTCCTACGAGGCATTGCCCCTTCGGGTCGACGTCATATCGAGAGGATGCCACATTTTCGGTCAGCCAGCTGCTCAGTACGTGCGGCCCTTCCACCCCGTCCGGCGCCGAGCGGAGTCGATCGTCATCAAGGTGTAGAGCGCCGCGGTGAACGGCAGCATCAGCCCCGCGGCCAGGGGTTGCCGGTAATACCGGGCGACCGGGACGAACGTCGCGGCCATCAGCAGCCAGGCGACGGCGGCCTGCCACGAGCCGGTCAGGGCGAGCACCGGCGGGGCGAGGAAAACGACGATCATCCCGACAACAGTCCCGGCCAGCAGCAGCGGCGAATGCCGGAGCTGGGTGTAGGCGCTGCGGGCGACCATCTGCCACAGGTCCGCGAGCCGCGGGTACGGCCGGACACTCCAGACCTTCGACGCGTAGCCCAGCCATATCCGGCCTCCCTGTGGAGACGCCCGCGCGACTGCGCGGGCGAGCGCGACGTCGTCGATGACCGCGCTGCGGATCGCGGCGATTCCGCCGGCGCGTTCGAGCGCTGTGCGGCGGACGAGGACGCAACCGCCGGCCGCGGCGGCGGTGCGCCAGCGCGCGGAGTTCACGCGGCGGAAGGGGTAGAGCATCGCGAAGAAATAGACGAAAGCGGGCACGATCAGCCGTTCCCAGAACGTCTCGGTGCGCAGAACGGCCATTTGCGACACCAAGTCCCTGCCGCTGGTCGCGACGAGAGCTTCCAGCGAATCGGGGGCGTGTGCGATGTCAGCGTCGGTCAGGAGCAGGAAGTCGACGTCTCCGGCTTCGCGGACGCCGTGTGCGACGGCCCAGAGTTTCCCGGTCCAGCCGTCCGGCGGTTCGCCGGGGCTCGTGACGGTGAGCGGGAGTCCATTGGGGACGGTCAGCGAGCGGGCGACTTCCGCGGTGCCGTCGCTGCTTCCGTCGTCCACGAAGATGACTCGCGCGTCGCCCGGATAGCTCTGGCGCAGCAGCGTGGGCAGGGTTTCCGGAAGCAGTCCGGCCTCGTCGCGGGCTGGTACCACGATGGCGACGGACGGCCAGCGCTCCGGCCGGACCAGTTCGGGCAGCCGCTGGTCGGTGCGCCAGAACCAGCTGTGGCACAACGCGAGCCCGGCCCACACCGCCAGCGTCGCCCACGCGAGGACCGTGCTCATGCGCGGAGTGTAGTGACTGGCAGCAAACTGACAGGTCGCTCCCAGCGGACTCATAGATTCGCGGCTGAGACTGGGTGTTCCCACCACCGGAGAGGACACCTGGCATGGACCCGGACATCAGGAGAAGGCAAGAGGAACGGACGCGCGTCCGGCACCGGACCGCGGTCGTCACGGCGGTCGCGGCAGTGCTCGGAGTCGCGGCGGCAGGCGGCATCGGATACGGACTGACCGCGGCCGGCTCGACCGGCGGCACGACGTCGACCGGCAACGGCACCGCCTCGACCGACAGCGGGACTGGATCGAGCACCTCTGGCCAGGACCAGTTGCAGGTGCCCGCGCAGGATCCCGGATCGGGCTCCGGGCACGCCCACACCGGATCGGGCGCGTCGTGACCGGGCCGTACTCGGCGGCGTTTCCGGCGCTCGGCACGACCGCACGGGTGCTCGTCACCGAGGAGGCCGCGCTCGGCCCGGCGACCGAACTGTTGCGGACGCGGCTCGCCGAACTCGATCGGGCATGCAGCCGTTTCCGGACGGATTCGGAAATTTCGGCCCTCCACCGCGCCGCGGGCCGGGAGGTTGAGGTGAGCCCCCTGCTCGCCGACGCGCTGTCGGCCGCTTTGCGGGCTTCGTGGCTGAGCGGCGGTTTGGTCGATCCGACGGTCGGCGGGTCGATGGCAGCACTCGGCTACGACCGCGATTTCGCCGAGATCGCCGACGGCCCCGCTGCGACGCCAGTCCCCGCGCCGGGTTCGCATTGGGTGCTGTTCGAACCGGCCCGCCGAATCGTCGTGCTGCCGCGCGGCGTGCTGCTGGACTTGGGCGCGACCGCGAAAGCGTTCGCCGCGGACCGGACCGCCGCCGAAATCGCCCACCGCACCGGCTGCGGCGTGCTAGTGAACCTCGGCGGCGATCTCGCGGTGGCGGGCCCCGCCCCGGCAGGCGGCTGGAAGGTAGCGATCGGTGACGACCACACCGATTCGGTCGCCCACCCGGACACGACGATCACGCTCGCCAGCGGCGGTTTGGCGACCTCCGGCGTCGCTCGGCGAACCTGGCGACGCGGTGGTCGCGTGGTGCACCACATCGTCGACCCGCGCACCGGCGAATCGGCGGATCCGTGCTGGCGGACGGTATCGGTAGCAGCTGAGTCCTGTGTGGACGCCAACACGGCGAGCACGGCGTCGGTCGTATTGGGCGTTGCCGCGTTGGACTGGCTGAGGTCGCGGGGATTGCCCGCGCGATTGGCGAGTTCGCGCGGCGCTGTCCGGACTACTGCCGGTTGGCCGGAGGATCGCCGGGAGCGTGCGTCATGAGTTCCGCGCTCTGGTACTTCAGCCGCGCCACCGGAATCGTCTCGCTGGTGTTCTCGACGGCCGTGGTGGCACTCGGTTTCCTCAACTCCGGCCGATTCGCGACCCGGCGCTGGCCCCGCTTCGCCCTCGCCGATCTGCACCGGAACCTCGCCCTGGCCAGCCTCGTCTTTTTGGGCGCCCACATCGTTTTCGCGGTCGTCGACGGCTATGTGGACCTCAATTGGCTCTCCGTCGTCGTCCCGTTCGTCTCAAGCTACGAACCGTTCTGGATCGGCATCGGTGCGGTAGCAGTGGATCTGCTGCTCGCCATCGTCGTGACGAGCCTGCTGCGGACTCGCATCCCGCCGCGGTTGTGGCGCGCCGTGCACTGGCTCGCCTACCTGTGCTGGCCGGTCGCGCTCGCGCACAGCGTCGGCCTGGTCGCTTCCGACAGCGCACGCCCGTTGCTCATCGCGCTCGACATCGTTTGCCTGGTCGCTGTTTTGGCTGCCGCGAGCGTGCGGTTCGGCAGTACCAGCCCCGACATCGAGGCCCGCCGCCTCTCTCCCCTTCAGAGGTGACTCGTGCTTCCCTTGCACCGTAACAACCTTGCCGCCCACCTGTCCGTCCACGGCAGACTTCCCGTTCTGGATCGCGACGTCTTGATCCACGCAATCGACGCCGCCGGTATCCGCGGCCGAGGCGGCGCTGGCTTCCCCGCTGCGGCGAAACTGCGCTCTGTCTCACCGGGACGGTCCATTGTGGTCGCGAATGGCTGCGAAAGCGATCCATTCAGCAGCAAAGATCGCGCCCTCCTGGAACTCGCGCCACACCTCGTGCTGGACGGTATCCAGGTCGCCGCTCGTGCCGTCGGCGCTACCGAGGCTTACCTCTGCCTGCACGAGGGAAACCGAAGCGTAATGGCCGCTCTAGCCGAGCGGCGCGACGCCGTGCCGGTGAAGGTCGTTGCAGTCCCGCCGCGATACGTCGCCAGCGAAGAAACCGCGCTAGTGCATTTCCTGGCCACCGGCGATGCTCGTCCGACCGGCAAATTCCCCCGCCCGACCGAACGCGGCCTGCGCGGACGCCCGACGCTGGTCCACAATGTCGAAACCTTGGCCCGCTTCGCGATCGTCGCCCGAACCGGCGCGGACCGCTCTGTCCACACTGACCTGGTCACCGTCACCGGAGCCGTCGCCCGCCCCGGGGTGCTGGAAGTGCCAGCCGACACGCCGATCTCCGCGATCCTCGCCCGCGCCGGCGGATCCGTTACCGCGCGAGCAGTCCTGATCGGCGGCTATGGCGGTACCTGGATGCCTCGCGCCTTGGCCGACCCGTTGCCCCTCGGTCGCGAGCCGGGCTTGTCTTCGCTCCACCTGCTCCCGGAACCGAACTGCGGCCTCGAGCTGACTCGGAATATTCTCTTTGCCCTGGCGGGAGAATCGGCCCGCCAATGTGGACCGTGCATGTTCGGACTCCCGGCCATCGCCGCGGATTTCGCCGACCTGCTGTCCGGAAGGGACGCGACCGGCCGCCTTGCGCACCGCCTCCCGCTCCTCAGTGGACGCGGCGCGTGCGCACACCCGGACGGAGCCGTCCGCCTGGCCGCGAGCGCACTACGAGTCTTCGCCGCCGATGTCCGCGCGCACCTGACGGTTGGCTCGTGCCGGATCACGGCAGGTGCGGCATGAGCCGCCTGACGGTGGACCCGATCGCCTGCCGTGCGCACGGTTTGTGCGCGGACGTGCTGCCGGAGCTGATCACTGTGGACGAATGGGGTTACCCGGTAGTACACGGGGGCCCGGTGCCCGAATCGCTGCTGGCCGAGGCGCGGCGAGCTGCTGCGGCTTGCCCGGCGCTGGCGTTGCGGTTACGGAAATCGTAATAAGCGCAACGCCAACGCCGGATTCAGCTGTGAATCAGCAACGCCACCACGCCGAAATCGCTGCCGCGGAGGCTGCGATCCACGGGGCATATTCGGCGTAGGACGAGGCGAAGTGCATCAACAATGACTCCTAAAAGCGAGACTGGACGGGCTCCCGGCCAGCAACATGGATCTTGCAGCGCCAAGCTATCGTGCCGCACGAAACCCGGAGTCAGCGACTCTACTGAGGGTGGTGTCTGCACTTGATGACAACCCAGCGGAGCGAATCCTCTCGCAGGATCGGGGCTTCATCTAGTAGCTGGAAGTGATTCACCCATTCGTGATGGTGGACCGCCGCGGCGCAGGCATGGCGACAGTGCGTTCTCCGTCCCTGGCCTGCGGAATCGCATGGGGATTCCGGGCCGCGGCAAGCCGTTCTTCGACGCGGTCCGCTTTGGCGTCCTTGCCGCGACCTCGGTAGAAGGCCGCGGCGCGCCGCCACGCGTCGACAGCGTCTTCATGATTCCCGCGTGAGTAAAGGATTTCGGCGAATGCTTCCAGCGCCCGGGCCTGGCCGGTCGCGTTGTGGGCGCGTTCGGCCAGTTCGACCGCTTCCTGTGACAACCGCAGCGCGGCACGGTCGTCTCGTTCGGCCGCGGCGAGCCGGGCCTCCACGGTGCGCAGTCGCATCGTGGCGGTGAGATCACCGGCGATCTGGGCTTGTGCCAGCAGGCAATGCCGGTGCACCACCGCGAATTCTTCCTCTCGGAGATGGAGTTCCGCGAGCGTTGTGTAGGTCGTGGCCTGTCCGGCGGTGTCGCCGGCGAGCGCTCGCAGGTGGAGTGCGCGGTGGTAGTGCGGCAGCGCCTTTTCGTACTGGTCGAGGTCGGCGAGGGTCTCGCCGAGATACTGCTCTGCCTTCGCCTCGCGGACCAGGTCGCGGTTGCGTTGCGCGTGCGTGATGCAGCGGCGGAAGAGGGCGATCGCTTCGGCCGGACGCCCGGTGTGCCGGTACAACTGCGCGAAGTTGATGTTGATTGTCAACACTCCGATGGGCGACCCCTCGGCCGTGGCGAGTTCCAGTGCTCGGGTCAGTGCTTGCTCGGCCGTTTTGTGGTTGCTGAGCGTGAGGTTGAGTTCGCCGAGATCGTTCAGGGTCGACGCTTCCGCGTGCGGATCCTGGTTTGCCCGCGCGGCCCGTGCCGCGATAGCGAACCCGGTGCTCATTTCGTCGTAAAAACCATACTTGTCAAGGGTATCAGCAATGAGATGGGGAAGCATGCACGCTATTTCGAAATGATGGCGCTCCAGAGCCAGTGCGGTGAGTGCGACGATATTGGTGCGCTCGCGCAAAAACCACTGCGTTGCGGCGTCCGGCGTCGTGAACCCCGTGGGGCGGATGCCAGGTTCCGGGTCGGGCTGCGGCGGGCGGTCGCGGTGTGGGTGCGCCTTCCGGTGCGCGCGGTACGCGGTGCTGTAGTAATGCGACAGCAAGCGCCGCAACGGCCGCGAGTCGTGGTCTTGATCGCTCAGCGTCTGGGCGTACCGATGGAAAATGGAGACAATTCGGTAGCGGTCCGTATCACCGGGCTGGTCGATCAAGTGCAGTGCGACCAAGGTTTCGAGCGCCCGCCGGGTTTCCGAGGCGGGGCGTCCGGCCGCGGACAGCAGGGTGTCCACGTGGATTTCCGCGCCGGGATGGTGCCCGAAGAGCCGGAAAACGGCCTGGCTCGGAGGCTCGAGCATCCGGTACGACGAGGAGAACACGGCGCGCAGGCTTTGGTCGTCGCCATCGTCGCCGATGCTCAGCAGCATCTCCGGATCGCGCAACTGGTCGAGCATCGTGCTGAGACTCAGCCCCGGACGGCGCGCGGCGCTCTCGGCGATCAAGGTGAGTGCCAGCGGCAAGCCGTCGCAGAGGTGGGCGATTCGGCGGGCCGCGTCGGGTTCCCGGTCTCCTCGGCCGCGCAGGCGTCGGACGAACAGTTCCAGCGAGTCGCGGTCGTTGAGGCGGTCGAGGCTGAGTTCGGCGAGTTCGTGCCTTCGGACCAGTGCGCTGAGGCGGCGGCGCGAGGTGACGATCACCGCGCATTCGGACAGCACGTTCAGCAACTGGTCGACGTGGTCGGAGTTCTCCGCGTCGTCGAGGATGACCAGCACGGAGCGGTCGGTCAGCTGCTGGCGCAGGACCGCGGCGCGCGCTGTCGCGTCCACCACGTGGTCGACTGGGTAGCTGAGTTCCTGCAGCAGCCGGTCGACGATGTCGGACGGTTCGAGCCGCGGTGCCGGGCCGAAGCCGTGCAGGTCGAGGTAGATCGATCCGCCTGGGAACCAGTCCGCGCAGCGGTGCGCCCAGTGCACCGCGAGGCTCGTCTTGCCGATTCCGGGCGGGCCGCTGAGCACGACGGCGGGTGAGCGGGTCGGCGAGCCTGGCCGGAGCCACTGGTCGAGGGTGTCCAGTGCGCGGGTGCGGCTGATGAATCCGCGGAGGTCGCGGGGGAGCGGATGCGACGGCGGCGCGGCCCGGCGCACCGGGGCGGCAGCCGGAGCGGGCGGGTTTTCGTGGCGGTCCCGGAGTTCGTCGTGGAAGGCGCGCAACAAGACCTTGGCGGTGTCGTCTGCGGCTTCGTGGAATCGGCGGTGCGCGTCGAGGTAGTGGGCCTGGGCCTGCTCGGACTGCCCGAGCGCGTAGTAGATCCGGATCTGGAGCTTGACGAACGCCAGCCGGCCGGCGTGTTCGGGGGACAGTTCCTGCATCCATCCCGCGGCCTCGTCGGGACGGCCGAGTACCAGCAATTGGCTCGTCAGGAATTCTCGCGCGGGAAGCAACATGGACTTTATTTTGTCCTCGCGCCAATTGTTCGCGCGTTCGGTGCGGAGCTCCGGCAGCGGTTCATCGCGCCATAAGGAAAGCGCGGAGGAGGCTGATTCATACGCTGCTTCATGATCATCGTCGCGCGCCGCCTCGTGTGCTTTGCGCATTGTTTTCCGAAAGGCGGCGACGTCCACGAGACCCTCGTCGAGGTCGACCGAGTAGCCGTCGCCGGACCGTGCGACGGTGGCGGGAACGTCCGCGTCGGCGAGGGCGGGACGCAGCCGGTGCACCGCCTTGTACAGGGCTTCTTGCGGGTTTCCCGGCAGGTCGTCGTCCCAGAGCCAGGAGATGAGGGCGTCCTGGGAAAAGCGCCGGCCCGGCCGTGTGAGCAGGATTCCGAGAATATTCCGGGTTTGCCGCTGACCCCACTGCTCATTCATCTTCCCGTGCATCCGCACCGCAGGCTGCCCGAGAATTCCGTAGGCGAAGTCCATTCGACGCCCCTCCCTCGTCGATTGCCCAGTTTCGCATTGATCCGGGGGATCGGCGACCGCTTTCGGGATAACGATCATCGGGGGAATTGTCTTGTCCGGTTTCGGTCCGCTTTGTGTCCAGCGACGGGAAGTCCCCGGTCAGGACCGCGCCGCAGCCTCGGTTCGTCGGTTTCCGGACGGAGGGGATGAAGATGGCGCAGGACGTGTGGGTACGCGGTCCGATCGGTCTCGACGCCGCGTCGCGGGTGACGCGGCCGGGCTGCCGGACCGTGCTGGCGGTCGTTCCGACCGTGACCGCGGGGACGCGGCTGGTCGAGCTGCTCTCGCTGCTCGAACGGGACTTGCGGGTGCAGGTGATGTTCACCGTCCCGCACAGCACCGACCGATGGGCCGGGGTCGAGGAGTACGTGCGGGCGCAGCACGGCCTCCTGCTGCCGTGGGAACAGGCGGCGGCGCATCGGTTCGATCTGGTCTTGGCGGCCAGTCACCGGAATCTCGACCAGGTGCGCGGGCCGCTGATGCTGGTCGGACACGGGGTCGGGCAGGTCCCCGGACGCCGGTTCAGCCGGAAAGCGGGCGGTGCGACGATCGAAACGACCGAGCTGGACCGGGAGTTGCTCACGTTTCGCGGGCGGGTGCTTCCGGCGGTGCTGGGCCTCGGTACCGAAGCGGAGGTGGAAGTACTGCGCGAGCGTTGTCCGGAGGCGGTGCCCGCGGCCGTGGTGGCCGGGGACCTCTGCCTTGACGGGATGCGGGCGGCGGGCGGGCAGCGGGAGCGGTACCGGCGGGCGCTGGGCGTCGGCTCTCGGCGGCTGGTGGTGCTGAGTTCGACCTGGTTCACTGACTCGGCGTTCGGCCGCGTCCCGCGGATGTACGAAGCGATCGCGAACGCGCTGCCGGACGACCGGTACGCGGTGGCGGCGGTGTTGCATCCGAACGTCTGGGCGGTGCACGGGCGGCGTCAGGTCGCGGCCTGGCTCGCCGGGTGCCGGGGGCTGCGGGTGATCCCGCCCGAGCAGGGATGGCAGGCGACGATGATTGCGGCTGACTGGGTGATCGGCGACCACGGCTCCACCACGGGCTACGCGGCGGCCATCGGGAAACCGGTGACGCTCGCGTCGTTGCCGGACGGGCGGCCGCAGGCCGGGAGCGTCGCGGACGTCGTGCGGGCGCACGCCAAACCGCTGGATCTGGACGCGCCGCTCGAAGCCCAGGAAGAAGCCGCGATCGCCGTGGCTCCGAGGCTTGCCGCGGAGGTGCTGCCGGTCGCGAGCACGAGGCTCGACTGTTCGGCGGGAATCCTGCGGTCGGCGATGTACCGGCTGCTGGAGCTGTCCGAACCGAGCACGCTGGCGTATCCGCCGTTGCCGGCGATGCCCAGGCCGCTGCCCGGGTGGGACGCGTGAGCACCGGGGTCGCGCGCGTGCGGCTCGCGCTGCCGGGGCGGCGGACACTGCCGGTGCTGGTCGCCGACGTCGATCGCGCCGGGCCGCGGTGCTCGGCCGAGGCGGACGTGGTGGTCCGGCGCAGTACGCGGGCCGCGCCCAGAGGGGAGGCCGACGAACTGCGGGCGGAGTGGCCCGGAGCGATCGCCGCGGCGGTGTGCTGGCCGGGCGGTGCGGTGTGGTCAGTGCGGCGGCTCGACGGAATCCCCGCGGAGGCGGCGGGCCTCGTCGAGATGGCGCTGGGCGCTTGTCTCGTCGCCGTGGCCGCGTTCGAGATCGGCGAGCGCGGTGAGGATCTCGGCCTGGAAATGCGGTGACTGGAGGCGTTTGACGTCTTCGAGCGCTTCCAGCAGTTCGGTGCGCGCCCGGCGGTAGCCGCCCCGCCGGGCGTGGATCGCGGCGAGCGAAATGACCGCGCGCGCGTGCTGGACGACGTCGCCTTCTTCGTCCAGTATCACGGTGGCTTCGGCCAGTTCGCGCAATGCTTCGTCGTCGCGGCCCAGCTTGATCAGGACTTCGCCGCGCCGATAGCGGGCCTGGCCGACGCCGCGGGGAAGCCCGGCCTCGGCGTGTTTCCGGGCGCTGCGCTCGTACAGCTCAAGCGCGGCTTCCCAGTCTTGCTGCCTTCGCGCGTTCCTGGCGAGCCGGGACAGCGCGGAGGCCTGGGTCGGGCCGTGCTGCTCTCGTTCGCCGATTTTGAGAGTCACGGCGTTGTGCGCGGCTGCTTCGTCGTAACGGCCGAGCTGGTCGCAGACAAACCCGGCCTGGCTGTGCATCCGGGCTTCCACCAGTGGCTGTTCGCACCGCCGGGCCGCCTCGATCCCCGCCGTGCACAGTTCGAGGAACGGTTCGTAATCCCGGTGGTGCAGGAAGAATCCCCACGACGCTTCGGCGAGCTGCCACAGTTCCTCGTCCCAGCCGTGTGCCGAGGCGGCTTTCGCGACGGCGTTGATGACCGGCCGGTCCCGGCGCCACCAGTTCACCGCGTGGTCCCGGTCGGCGAAAGAGCCCGTCGCCGCAACGGTTTCGGCGGCGAAGTTCGGGCGGAACGGGTGGATGAGCGCGCTCGCGGTGACGGTTTGGTCGCGGTACCAGCGGATGTACCGGTGGACGAGATAGCGCCGGTCGGTCTCGGCGTCCTGGCGTTCCGCGCGCACGCGGGCGTCGTGGCGGACGACGTCGTGCTGTGCCACGGTTTCGTCCTCCAGTTCGTGGAGGAGGTTGGCTTCGATCAGTTCGTCGACGGCGTCGTCGAGGCGGGCGGGCGAGCTTTGCAGGGTGTCGGCGAGCGCGTCGACGGCGTGGTGCGGGCCGGGCAGGATGCCGCAGGTTCGGTAGAGGCGGGCCGCCGAATCGTCGAGCGCGGCGTACGAGGCGTCGAAAACCGTTGCGAGAGCGGGGAAATCTCCGACCGGGCGGACGCGTCCCCGGCGGGCTTCCTGATGGGGCTTGCGTCTTGGCCGGGTGCGCAGTCTGGCTCCGGTGATGGCCAGCGCCAACGGGAGGCCGGCACAGGCGGTCAGCAGGTCTTTCGCGTCGGCCTGGCTGATCTGCCGTTGCCCGGCACGGACGAGCACTTCTCGGGCAGGCTGGTCCGGAAGCGGGCTCAGCGGAAGGATTTCCGCGCCGTCCAGTGCGAGACTGGTCAGCTGCGACCGGCTGGTGACGAGCACGAACGCGTGCGCGCTGGACGGCAGCACGGCGCGGGCGTCGGCGCTGTGCACGACGTCGTCGAGCAGCACGGCGAACCGGCGATCCGCGGTCACCGCACGGAATTCGGCGGCCCGCTGGGCGAGCGAGGCGGGGATGTCGTCGGCGGGAATGCCCAGTGCGGCAAGGAAACCGTGCAGTACCCCGCTCGCGGATTCCGCGGTTTCGGTGCCTTCGGCGGAAAATCGCGCGCAGAGGATGCCGTCGGGGAACTGGGCGCGGTGGGTGTGCAGCCAGTGCAGGGCGAGCGCTGTTTTGCCGATCCCGCCGACTCCGGTGAGCACGACGACGGACGGGGCGGGATCGGAGCGGAGCCGGATGTCGTCCAGCCGCCGCAGTTCCGCGGAGCGGCCGAGCAGCACGGAGGGCGCGGGCGGGAGCTGGACCGGTGCCCGCACGGGTCTGTCGGACGTCACTGCCCCTGGCCGCGCTTCAGTCATTCCGCACCCCCGATTATTCCTCTCTACCTGCTCCGGAGCGCAAAGGAAACCGGAACGAGTCGGGAATCACCCGCCCCGATGTGATGATCAGTGACCAGGGGTGCCGGGCTTGCGCCGATCGAGAGCGTTTTGGCCGCCATGTGGGCGGATGGCCACTTTTTCCCGCAGCAGCAAGCGGCGGATCGTGCCATAGGACGCCCGATGCGCGTCCGCGATGCTCTGGATAGTCGCGCCGGATTCGTATTCCCGGACTATCCTCGGCACATCGAGTTCGCGGCGCACGCCTTGGCGGATCTCCGGCAGCACCGCGCCTTCCTGCCGCAGCAGGCGACCGGTCCAGCTCAGGGACAGCCCGTGTTCCCTGGCGATCTCGGTGATCGACGCGCCCGCCCGCCAGGATTCGAGCATCCGGCGATTCCGCTCGATCCGATTCGTGCGTGCCTCGTCCGGCGTGTCCATGCAAGCGCTCCCGCTGCTGGGCCTTAAGGTCCCCGACCCGCCATTATCGGCGTCGCGGAGGCGGAATGTGAACCTACGAACGGGGTGCATGTGCGGGAGGTTCTTTGTCCGCAATTGGTGACACCAAGCGGGTGCGCGGAATTGAATATTCAGTAAATCTAGAGAGCGGCTCCGGAAAGCGCAGCGGTTTCCCTGCCGCCGGGGAAGAATCCGCTGCCTGCGTGAGGAGAACGTACGTGAAGGGAACCTTGAGGGAAGCTGAGTCAATGCGGGTCCCCCTCACGTACGTCTGAGAAGACCTCAGTGCGGCACCCACAGTGTCACCCGGGTCCCGTTGCCCGGCGTCGATTCCACCTGCCCGGTGCCCCCGACCTCCGCCAGCCGGGCTTCGATCGACTGCCGGATGCCGAACCCCGGCCCCCGTTCGCGCACGTCGAAGCCGCGGCCCTGGTCCCGCGCGACCACCGCCGTCCCGCCGTCGCGTTCCTCCACCCGCAGCACGACCCGGCTCGTCCCGGCATGTTTCACCGTATTGCGCAGTGCTTCCCGCACGGCTTCGCACATCGCGGTGCGCCGGTCAGCGGAAAGCCGGTCGTCGTCGGCGAAGTCGGCGGCTACGAGCTGGGTGCGCAGGCCTTCGCGGGCCATTTCGGCGGCGACGTCGGCGAGTTCGACCACGAAGCTGCGTCCCGTGCGCGGTTCGATCGGCTCGGTGATGCTCCGGCGGAGTTCGGCCGCCTCGGCGTGCGCGACCGAGCGCAGCTGGGCCAGCCGTTCGGCGGCGTGGTCGGCGTCGTCGGACGGGGCGATCGCGAGTGCTTCCAGGGTCTGCAGCACGCTGTCGTGCAGCAGCCGCTGGGTGCGCTTGCGTTCGGCCTCTTGCCCGCGGCGCAGGCCGATGTCGAGGGCGAACCGGGTGCCGACGCCCAGCAGCACCAGGATTCCGCACGCCACCACGATCGACACCGCCAGCGCGACCAGACAGCCGATCGACCGGCTGAGCGCGAGCGGATTGTCCAGCCGCAGCCCGCCCGCCAGAGTCAGCAGGACGCGTACCGGGACCGCCGCGGCGAGCAGCAGCAGCGCCGCGGGCAGCCCGGACGTCCCAGCCCACATAGCGACCGAGCCGACCAGCCACGTCCAGGTGACGTCGATCGCGAACGGCTGCACCGCGTCCGGCGCGAGCACCGCGATCAGCAGGTTCAGCCCGAGTCCCGCACCGAGGTCCGCGGTGAGCACCCGCCGCGTGCGCCGCGCGGGCAGGCCGCCGGAGCGCAGCAGCCACCACAGGAACCCGGCGTTCGCCGCGACGCCCAGCGCGGCCGCGGGCAGCACCGGAAACAATCCGATATTGCCGTTGGCCGCGGCGAACCCGATGAACACCTTCACGAACGCGGCGATCCGGTAGGCGACCGGCACGACGACCCAGTACCGCGCGGCGCGCGCCAGCGTCGCGTCGCCGACCTCGGCGAGGTCCTCCCCGGTGTCCGGCCGCTCCGGCGGGCTGCCGCGATGCAGCAGCGTCCGCACGAATTCCCGGCGCGGTACGGCAAAACCCGGTACGGGCATCGTCCCTCCCCGTGTCTTCGGCGAGGATATTCGATTGGTGTAGTCCAGTGTGGAAACGCCGGGTCACGCTCTGGACATGGTCAGCCGCCGCAGGATCGTGCGTTCCCGGGAACGGTGGACGTGCAGCGGATCGGCACTGTCCGTGGCGCGCCGGTGCCTTGGCGTGGTTTCGCGACGTCCCGCGACCGCGAGGCCGGCCGCGGAGATCCGGTCGAGCAGTTCGGCGCGGGTCCGCAGACCGAGATGTTCGGCGAGGTCCGACAGGATCAGCCAGCCTTCGCCGCGCGGCGTCAGATGCCCGGGCAGGCCGTCGAGAAACCGGTGCAGCATGGCGGACGAGGCGTCGTAGATCCCGAGTTCCAGCGCGGAGACCGGGGTTCCCGGCAGCCAGGGCGGATTGCAGACGACCAGGTCAGCGCGCCGGTCGCAGGGCCACAGGTCGGCTTCGAGGACCTGGACCCGATCGGAAAGGCCGAGCCGGCGCAGATTGTCCCGGGCACAGCGCACCGCGCGCGGGTTGAGGTCGGTCGCGATCACCTCGGCGGCGCCCCGCTGGGCGAGAATGGCGGCGAGCACGCCGGTGCCGGTGCCGATATCGAAGACGACCGGAGACTCCTTGCCCGGCAACGGTTCCTGCGCGACGAGATCGAGGTATTCGCTCCGTGTCGGCGCGAACACGCTGTACGACGGATACACCCGCGTGCCCAATGCCTTGATCTGGATGCCTTTCTGCTGCCATTGATAAGCGCTCAGGGCGCCGAGCAGCTCACGCAACGAGAGCAGCGTGCCGGGCAAACCGCCGAACGCGTGCTCGCACGCGGCCTGGATGTCGGGGGCTCGGCGGAGCTGAAGCGAATGGTCAGCTTCCACGGAGACCAGGACTTTTCCGAGCAGCGTCGCGCGTTGTGAACGAGCGGAGCGCACCTCGGCGAAAGATCCCGCGCGTTGCGGGAGCCGTCGGTCCATGGCACGCACGAGCTGTCGTGCGTTGGGAAAATCGCCGCGCCACAGCATTCCGGTGCCAGCACGCGCGAAACGCAGCGCGGCGGCAGCGGTCAGCCGGTCATCGACGACGACAATGCGGCCCGGCGGTGGAGTTCCGTTTTCGGAATGCCAGCGGGCAGTGCGGGTGGTTCCGTTTTCGGTCCACGTGACGGTGGACATGAATGCTCCCGGGAAGGGTCGAAGGGCCAGTCAGCCGTCGACGCTTCGCAGCGAGCAGGCGAGGATTCCCGCCGGTCAAGACAGCGGCGAACCCGCGTGCTCCCGCGAAACGCGGGAGCGGCGGTCGCCGAGAACCATGCCCATCAGCACGGCACATCACTTCCTTCGAAAACTCAGTGGTGCGTAACGGAATGGTGCGTGGTGCCGGTGCTGTGCCCTTTCGTCGCGATCAAGTAGACGATCACCGCGATCACGATCAGCGCGAGCACCGCCGCGATGGCGATCTTGACCTTGCTCCACGGACGCTGGCCGTGGATCTCGCCGGTGACGCCGTTGACGAGGATCTGCCAGTTCTTTCCGGCGTACACGTAGGTCGCGACCCACACCGGGAGCAGCATCAGCTTGAAGGTGACGTTGTTGTGCTGCGTGTCGACCGAATTCAGCCGCTGCGTGTCGCCGCCGATGTCGTACTTGCAGTCGTCCGCGATGACCGGAGCCATCCGGTTCTTCGCCTCTTCGAAGCCGTTCTCCGGTTCGACGTCGTACCGCAGCGCGAAGTGCCCGGAGAGGAACTGCGGCTGGTACGGCGCGGAATCGAGCAGCGGCCACGGCGCGAGCTTGTCCAGTTCCGGCAGCGGCAGCTGGGTGCTCGCCGGCACCAGGACGTCGTCGAAGTTCCGCGCGACCTGTCCGCGCGCCGGATACCAGCGGGTATGGCGCACTTGGCGCGTCTTGCGCTCGCCGTTCTCGTAGTAGCTCTCGGTGACGTAGTAGTACTCGCCGCGCGCGCCGGTGTACACCGACACGGTCTGCGAGTCGTACGTCCAATGCGGGATGTACGTGCTCTTGGTGGACTCCGCCGTGGTGACCTTCTTCAGCGCGGTCGGCGCGAACCAGCGCGAGGACGTCCACTTCTTCAGGTGCGTGCTCACCGCGGGACGGTCGAACGCGAACGGCAGCACGCCTTCGGGCACCAGCTGCCCGGACGCGCCGGGGTCGATCACCAGCGGCGCGCCGCAGAACTGGCACATGCTGGCGGTCTCGTTCGTTTCCGTCCGCGCCGCACACCGCTGGCACACGAAGACGTACTTGCCGATCGACCCCACCGGCTTGCGCGCGAGGTTCGCCAGCTCCGCGAACGGGATCTCGCGGATCTGCCGCTCTCCGGCGGCGATCTCCTGCCGGAACCCGCAATACGGGCACTGCATGGCCGTCGTGCCCGGCGCGAACTCCAGCCGCGCGCCGCAACCGCCGCACGGATAGGTCGTGTTGGCCACGCCTTCCTGCTGGAAGCGCGGGTCAGTCATGGGTCCCCCAGAAGGTTGACGCGGCTCAGGACGGCGGCAGCGGCGGCGGGGCCGCGCCGAACAGCGCCGACACCTCCGGCACCTGGGCGGCCGGGGTCCACTGCGCCATGCCCGCCTTCCACACCAGGGTGTCCTGCGCGAGCGTGCCCGAGGAGATCTGCTGGCCGAGGCCCGCGCGGTCGAACGGGCCGAGTTGCTGGCCGTTCGCGCCGATGAACCACTGCTCGCTCTGCGGCAGCGGCGGCGGCATCTGCGGCGGCGCCTGCTGCTGGTACTGCGGCTGCGGCGGGGCCTGCTGGTACTGCGGCTGCTGGTATTGCTGAGGAGCCTGCTGCTGGTACTGCTGCGGGGCGGGCTGCTGCTGCGGTCCGGCCGCGCGCTGGCCGAGCGCCATGCCGAGCCCGATGCCCAGCCCCTCGCCCGCGCCGCCCTGGTTGTTCGCCGCCGCCTCGATCGCGTTCGCGGACTGGAACTTCGTGTACTGGTCGAGGTCGCCGACCACGCCCATCTGGGTCCGCTTGTCCATCGCGGCCTCGACCTCGGGCGGGACCGAGATGTTCTCGATCATGAACTTCGAGATCTCGATGCCGACCTCGCGCAGTTCGAGGTTCAGCGCGTTCGAGATCTTGCCCGCGATCTGGTCCTGCTGGGTGACCAGGTCGAGCATCGGGACCTGCGCGGCCGCGATCGCGGGCCCGAGCTTGCTGATGACCATGCTGCGCAGGTAGTCCGACACCTCTTCGGTGCGGAACTGCGGGTCGGTGCCGGCGAGCTCCTTCAGCAGCGCGACCGGCTCGACCACGCGGACCGCGTAGCCGCCGAACGCGCGCAGCCGGACCATGCCGAACTCCGCGTCGCGCAGGATGACCGGGTTCTGCGTGCCCCATTTGAGGTCGGTGAACTGCCGGGTGTTGACGAAGTACACCTCGGCCTTGAACGGCGAGTTGAAGCCGTACTTCCAGCCCTTGAGGGTGGACATGATCGGCATGTTCTGCGTCTGCAGCGTGTACATGCCCGGCGGGTAGGCGTCGGCGACCTGGCCCTCGTTGACGAACACCGCGGCCTGCGATTCGCGGACGGTGAGCTTGGCGCCCATCTTGATCTCGTTGTCGTAGCGCGGGAAGCGCCACACGATGGTGTCCCGGCTGTCGTCGGTCCACTCGATGATGTCGATGAACTCGCCGCGGATCTTGTCGAAGATGCCCACGTCTGACCCCTCGTCGCGTTGCCTCGTGCCCGCGGGCCACAGTACAGTGCGCGGCCCGTGCCGGATCACTCCGGCGCGGCGGTCTCCTGCCAAAAGTCCTGCATGTGCGGTATGCCACCGGGTCCGTCCACCCCGCGCTGGGTGAGCAGGATCGCGACCGAACCCGTCGACGGGGTCAGGTAAGCGCTGGTTCCGGTGCCGCCGACCCAGCCGTAGCGGCCGGGGATCTGCCACGGCCGCGTCGGCGCGACGTCGACCGCGCCGCCGAATCCCCAGCCCTGGCCTTCGAGGAAGACCGGGTTGGCCGCGATCTGCTCCGCGGTCAGGTGGTTGGCAGTCATCTGCCGGACGGATTCCTTCGACAGCAGTCCTTCCCCGCCGGAAAGGATCATCCGGGCAAAGCGGTGCCAATCGTCCGCGGTCCCGGCCAGCCCGCCGGATCCGGCCGGGAACGGGGGCGCCTCGCGCCACTGGCCGTCCGGCGCGTCGGCCAGCTCGAGGCCGTCGCCGGCGGAGCGGTAGTAGCTGGCGAACCGGTGCCGTTTGGCGGCCGGGACCTCGAACGCGGTGTCGGCCATGCCGAGCGGTTCGAACACCCGCTCGGCGAGGAAGTCCGGCAGCGACTGGCCGGACGCGCGGGCGATCAGAATGCCTTGCAGGTCGGAACAGGTGTCGTAGAGCCAGGCCGTGCCGGGCTGGTGCAGCAGCGGGATGCGGGCCAGCCGGGCGAGCCACTCGTCGGGTTCCGGGCGCAGCCGGACCTCGCGGCCGTCGGTCTGCACCGTGGACAGCTCCTGGACCTGCGCCAACGAGAAGTCCGACGGGAAGCCGTAACCGGCGCGAGAGCTCAGCAGGTCGCCGACGGTGATCGGCCGTTCCGCGGGAACGACGTCGTCGACCGGGCTCTGCGGCATCCGCACGACCACCGGATCGGCCAGTTCGGGCAGCCATTCGGCGATCGGGGTGTCCAGGCCGAAGCGCCCGTCCTCGACCAGCATCAGCACGGCTGCCGCGGTGATCGGTTTGGTGATGGAAGCGAGGCGGAAAATGGTGTCGCGGGTCATCGGCGCGGTGCGTTCGACGTCGAGATGCCCCAGTGCGGTGACCTCGACGTCGTCGCCGTGCGCGACGAGGGCTACCGCGCCCGGGATGAATCCGGAGTCGACGTGGCGGCGCAGAGCTTCGTGCATCGTTCGTTCCCTTCGCGGGCGGATGTTCCGCGGAGTGGTCGTCGCCCGGGCCTTCCGCTGGACATCCGCCCGGCGCGGATCACTCTAACGGCCTAGCGCGGTGGTCTGGTCCGATGCGGAGGACTTGCCCGGTCCAGTTTTCGCGCAGCCGCCGGTCGTGGGTGGCGGCGACGATCGCGCCCGGGCTGGTGCCGAGCGCGTCCTCCAGTTCGTCGCACAGGGTGGGGGAGAGGTGGTTGGTCGGCTCGTCGAGCAGCAGCAGGTGCGGCGGGTCGGCGATGAGGAGTGCGAGCGCGAGGCGGCGGCGCTGCCCGACGGACAGTTCGCCGACCGGTCGGGAAGCTTCGCGATTCGTCAGCAGTCCCAGCGAGTGCAGCGGTACGGCCGCGACGCGTTCCGGTCCTAGCTTTGCGAGGTAGGTCGCGCGTGCGGTCCGTTGCGGTCGGACGAAAGCGGTGTCCTGGCTGAGGATTCCGGTGGTTGTGCCGGGTTGGCGCGTGATGCCTTCCGCGTCGAGTTCTCCGGCGAGAAGGAGAAGCAGCGTTGACTTTCCCGCGCCGTTCGGGCCGGTGACCAGCAGCCGGGTGTCCGGCCGGATCGCCAGGCGGTCCAGGGAAAGCCGCCCCGGAAGACGCACATTGTCCAGCGTGGCAAGGGTTTCTTCCGGGTTCTCGACCGCCAGCGCTTGCGGGCGGAACCGCAGCGGCGGCGGAGGCGCGGGAAGCTGGGCGCGTTCCCGTTCGTCCAGCCGCCGGGTCGTGGCCCGGACCCGGCGCGAGATCTGGTTCTGCACCCGGCCGGACCTGCGGCCGAGGCCCATTTTCTCGTTGTCCGGCGCGAGCCTGCCCGGCGCGACCCGATGCGCGGTGACCCCGAGCGCGTCGCGCAGTTCCTCCAGTTCTTCCTGTTCTTCGAGGTACTGCCGTTCCCAGCGCTCGCGTTCGGCGCGTTTCCAGCGGAGGTATTCGGTATAGGTGCCGCCGTGCCGGACCGGGCCGTCCGGCGCCGGGTCGAGGTCGAGGATGTCGGTGCACACCGCGTCGAGGAAGGCCCGGTCGTGGCTGGCGAACACGACGGTGCCGGGCAGTTCGCGCAACTGCGCTTCGAGGAACGCGGCGGCTTCGGCGTCGAGGTGGTTGGTCGGTTCGTCGAGCAGCACCGCTGACGGACGCCGCACCAGCAGGTCCGCCAGCGCGAGCCGGCCGCGCTGACCGCCGGAAAGCGAGCCGAGCGTGCGCTCGCGGTCGATCTCGGCGAGCCCGAGCCCGGTGAGCACGATCTCCGCGCGCCGGTCCGCGTCCCACGCCTCGTGTCGCTGTGCCAGGTCGAGCAATTCGGCGTACTCGGTCAGCAGCGCGGCGTCTTCGGGGGCTTCGGCGAGCAGTGCCGCGACCCGGTCGAGTCCGGCCAGCACCTGGCGGGCCGCGGCGAGGGCTTGGTCGAGGACGCCGGCGACCGTCTCGGCCGGGTCGAACGGCATTTCCTGATGCAGGAAACCAAGATCCGGCGGCCGCTCCACCTCGCCGCGGTCCGGCGCGTCCACGCCCGCGAGCACGCGCAGCAACGTCGATTTCCCGGTGCCGTTCTCGCCGATCACCCCGATCCGGCGGCCGGGGGCGGCGGTGACCGACACTCCGTCGAGCACGCGCCGTTCCCCGAGCACCCGCACGATCTCGTGCGCGCGCAGGGCGGTCATTCGGTGATCCCGGCCGTTTCCCGGAGCTGCCCGTTTTCCAGCCGCAGCCAGCGGTCGACGCCGATCTCGGCCAGGAACCGCTCGTCGTGGCTGACCACCACGAACGCGCCCTGGTAGGCGTTGAGCGCGCTTTCCAGCTGGCCGGCGCTGACCAGGTCGAGGTTGTTCGTCGGCTCGTCGAGCAGCAGCAGTTGCGGGGCAGGTTCGGCGAACAGGACGCACGCGAGCGTCGCGCGCAGCCGTTCTCCGCCGGACAGCACCCCGACCGGCAGATGCGCCCGCGCGCCGCGGAACAGGAAGCGCGCCAACAGATTCATCCGGTCCGCGGGCAGCATTTCCGGCGCGGCGTCAGCGAGATTCTCCGCGACCGTGCGTTCGGAATCCAGCAAATCAAGCCGCTGTGACAGATACGCGATGCGCCCGTCCGCGCGGCTGATCTCGCCCGAGTCCGGTGCGAGGGTGCCGTGCATCAGCCGCAGCAACGTCGACTTTCCTGCGCCATTCGGACCGGTCAGCGCGATCCTTTCCGGACCTCGGACGGACAGGTCCGCACCCTCGCCCGCGAACAGCCCGCGCACCCGGAGTTGCTTGCCGGCAAACAACGTCCGCCCCGCCGGAACCGCTGTTTTCGGCAGCTCCAGGCTGATCTTCTGCTCCTCCCGCAACGACCGTTCAGCCTGGTCGAGCTTGGCCTTCGCCGCACTGACCCGCGCCGCGTGCGTACCGTCCGCCTTGGCAGCGGACTCCTGCGCGTTGCGTTTCATCGTGCCCGCGAAAATCTTCGGCAGACCAGCGCTGGACAGATTGCGCTTCGCGTTGCTCGCCCGTTTGTCCGCGCGTTCCCGGGCTTGCTGCATTTCGCGCTTCTCGCGTTTGACCTCTTGTTCGGCGTTGCGGATATTCTTCTCCGCGACCTCGCGTTCGGCCCGCACTGCCTGTTCGTATTCGGTGAAATTGCCGCCGTAGAAGCGGATTTCGTCCGCGCCGAGCTCGGCGATCCGGTCCATCCGGTCGAGCAGCGCCCGGTCGTGGCTCACCACGAGCAGGCAGCCGGACCAGTCGGAAAGCACCGAGTAGAGCTGCTGGCGGGCGGTGTGGTCGAGGTTGTTGGTGGGTTCGTCGAGCAGCAGGACGTCCGGACTGCGCAGCAGCTGCGCGGCGAGGCCGAGCGAGACGACCTGTCCGCCGCTGAGCGTGCCGAGCAGCCGGTCGAGCGCGAGATCGCCGAGCCCGAGCCGGTCCAGCTGCGCCCGGGTGCGGTCCTCGATGTCCCAGTCCGCGCCGATGGCGGTGAAGTGCTCCTCGGCCGCGTCGCCTCCCTCGACGGCCGTGATGGCCTCGAGGATCGCGTCGATGCCCAGCACCTCGGCGACCGTGCGCTCCGCGGTGAGCGGCAGGTCCTGCGGGAGATACCCGAGCACCCCGTCGACGGTGACACTGCCCGCGGCCGGTTTGAGCTGCCCGGCGATGAGCTTCAGCAGAGTGGACTTCCCGGCCCCGTTGGGCGCGACGAGCCCGGTGCGGCCCGCCGGGAAAGTGGCGGAGAGCTGGTCGAAGACGAGGGTGTCGTCGGGCCAGGAGAAGGAGATCCCGGACAGGACGATACGAAGATCGGACATGGTGCGGCCTCGCGGTGGATCGGCAGGGCGGGGTGCCTCTGCTGGTGGTGGTGTGGACGACATGAGTGGGGCCGTTCGCGACCTGCCGCCCGGCTGGCGCCTGGGCTTCAACCGATCGGCGCGCACGCCTGCGCTCGGTTGCCTCGCAGCCCGTGGGTCCGGTGGCGTAGGTCGCCTGACCAGCACGGGAACCTCCAAGCGCGGCCTGAGACCGCGCAGGGATCAGCGAGGGGCCGGTGCCGTGACGGCCCGTGCCCCGGGCTCACCCGGAGATGTCGTCTTCACCTGCCACGATAGGAATCCTCTTGATCGAGTCTGCTGTCCGTTGGCGAGGATACCAGGAAGCCGGGGATGCGCATCCGAGTTCCACAGTGGACGGACAGCGGTTCAGAACGTCTGGCCCAACCGCTCCAGCAACGGCGCCGCCTCCTTCAGCACCGCCAGCTCCTCCGGCGAAAACCCCGAGCTGAGCGAAGCCGCGAACTGGCGCATCCGCGCATCCCGCCGGGCCCGCAGCACCTCGCTGCCCTCGGGCGTAAGCGACACGATCATCTGCCGTCCGTCCGCGGGGTCGGCGTCGCGGGTTACGAAGCCGCGGGCGGACAGGCCGCTGATGGTCGAGCTCATCGCCTGCGGGGTGATCTGCTCGGCGCGGGCCAGCGCGGCGGTGGTGGCCGGGCCGTCGCGGTCCAAGCGGGACAGGGCGGAGCGTTCCGGGAGGGACAGCTCGGCCGTGACCTGGCTTTGGCGCAGCCTGCGGGCGATCAGGCTGACCGCGCCGTACAGCGTCGCGGCCAGTTCGTCGGGGGCGGACATGGGAAGAGGCTAGAGCAGGTACTCCTTGACGGCGGAGAAGTCGCCCGCGTCGGAGATCAGGCCGACATAGCCGTCGGGGCGCAGCAGGACCAGGGTGCGGTCGGCGGGGGAGTACGCGCGGGTCAGATGGCCGGAGGAATCGGCGATCTCGTCGGCGGCGGCGGGCTCGGGAACGACGTGGAAGGTGCGGACGGACGAGTCGAAGCGAGGGCCGAAGTTCAGCAGGGTGAAGCGGCCGCCGCGGGTGAGGTCGAACAGGCGGCGTTTGCCGGTCGTGGTGGTGAGGCCGGGGGCATCGGGGGCCCGGTCGCCCGCTCGGAGCTGGGCGGACTCGCTGCGGTCGTCGCGCGCCAGTGCGGAGCCGCGGTAGTTGACGCTGAGCTGGGTCGTGGCCCGGTCGCTGCGGATGGGGATGCTTTTCTGTTCGGCGGCTTCGGCCATCCGCGCGGTCGAGAGCCGCAGTACGCCGGCGGCGATCGGGCGGCGTTCGGACTCGTAGGTGTCCAGCAGCTCCGGTGCTCCGGCGGCGAGTTTCCAGCCCAGATTGTGCGCGTCCTGGATGCCGGTGTTCATGCCCTGGCCGCCCGCGGGGGAGTGCACGTGCGCGGCGTCGCCGGCGAGGAAGACGCGGCCGTCGCGGTAACGCTCGGCCAGGCGGGTGTTGGAGCGCCACACGGACGTCCATTCCGGGTTCTGCAGCCGCAGGCCGGTGCGGCCGCTTCGCCGGTCGAAGATCGATTGCAGGGTGGCGAGGTCGAGGCCGGTTTCGCCGAGGACGGGCGCCTGGTACTGGAACAGGTCGGTGGACGGAAGCGGGCAGAGGCTGACGAACCCCTCCTCGCAGCGCCACATGTGCCAGGCGTCGCGGTCGAGGCCGTCGACGGCCAGGTCGGCGACGATCATCCGGATCCGCTCGTCCGTCTCGCCTTCGAACGCGATCCCGGCTTGTTTGCGGACGACGCCGCGCCCGCCGTCGCAGCCGACCAGCCACTCCGCGCGGACGGTTTCGACGCGGTCGCCGGTGCGCAGCACTGCCGTGACGGCGTCGGCGGATTGGTCGAAACTCTCCAGTGCGGTGCCGAACTCGACCGCGCCGCCGAGTTCGGTCAGCCGCAGGCCGAGGGTTTCTTCGACGCGCCATTGCGGGGTGATGACCGATGCGGGGTAAGGAACGTCGGGACGCTCCTCGTAGGCCGGGCCGCCGCTCGTCCGGCCGTCGGGATCGGTCAGCCGGATCGGCATCGCGGACCGGCCGTTGGCGAGGATGCGGTCGATGACGCCGAGATCGTCGAACACCTCCAGGCTGCGCGGCTGCAACCCCTTGCCGCGCGAGCCCGGGCGGAGGCCGGGGGACGCTTCGATCAGCCGGAACGGGACGTCGCGCCGGGCGAGTTCGCACGCCAGCGTCAGCCCGGTCGGTCCCGCGCCGACGATCAAGACCGGCAATTCCGGCGTGGACAGGTTTGTGTTCGGCATTTTCAACCCCCTGGCTCCGAAGAACTCCTGTCCGCAAGAGTAGGGAAACTTGCTAAGAAAGACAAACCTTTCTATCGTGGGCGGAGTGGCCCCTGAAACCGTCCGCCGCCGGCAAGGCGAGCAGCTGGAATCCGCGTTGCTGGCCGCCGCGTGGGACGAACTGGTCGAAGGCGGATACGCGCGGCTGACCATGGAGTCGGTCGCCGTCCGCGCCCGCACGAGCGAGGCCGTGCTCTATCGGCGGTGGGCCAACAAGGACGAACTCGTGCTGGCGGCGATGCGGCGGCACCGCGACGACCGCCCGATCGCCGTTCCCGACACCGGGAGCCTGCGCGGCGATCTGCTCGCGTACCTGACCTCGGCGAGCGAAGCGCTGGCCGGATTCTTCGCCATCGCGGCCGCCGCTGCCATCTCCGGGCTGTCGGCGAGCACCGGCGCCAGTCCCGGCCAGGTCCGGGACCGCATCATCGGCGACCGGCCGCTCTCGCGAGACATCTACGAGCGCGCCCACGCTCGCGGCGAAATCGACCTGACGCGCCTCTCCGGGGCGGTGCTCGAAATGCCGTTCCAGCTGGTGCGGCACGACCTGCTGCTGACCCTCGCCCCGCTCCGGCCCGCGCGGATCCGGTCGATCGTCGACGAGCTTTTCCTTCCGCTTGTCCAGTTAGAAGTTAAAGACTTAACTCAAGGTCGGAGCGGTCCGCCGCGACCGGCTTCCGGCGACCTTTTCCGGTCGATTCGCTGGGTGCAGCGCAAGCGGATCGAGGAATGGAGCCGTACGCGCGACCTCACTTTCGAACAGGCCATGGTGCTCGGCTACCTGGAGCGGCGGCCTGGCGTTATCCAGCGGGATGTCGCGGAGATGAGTTACACGACGCCCGCGAACGTCTCCCTGCTGTTGAAGGGGCTCGAACGCCGGGGACTGGTCGAGCGCCGCACCGAGGGCGGGCGCAAGCGCGTCTACGTCACCCCGGCCGGGATCGACCTGGTCACGGGGCTCGACGCGGTGCTGGCCGAGGCGGACGAGATGGTCTTCGCTCCGCTCGGCCGGGACGAGCGGGCCGGGCTGGAAGCGTTGGTGGGCAAGATCAACGCGCACTTGACCGGCGGCTCGTGAGTGGCGATGCCGGTTAGAACCGGCATCGCCACTCACGAGCCCTGAACGCGCGCGCCCTTCGGCGGGGTGGGTCGCTGCTCCGCGCCCAGTCGCCCGGCGAGACGCCCCGGCTTACCGTTGCAGCCGGCGCAGGCTCCGCTTCCCCATCACCGCCAGCAGCGGCTTCATCGCCAGCCACTCCCCGAACCGGTAGTCGCGAGCGGGCACCAGCCGCTCCGCCAGATCCGGCCGGTGCCGTCGCAGGTAATGCCGCGCTTTCTCCGCGTGCAAGGAATCCGAGACGATCTTGATCCGGTCCGCGTCCTCGATCAACGGCACCGCGTGGAGCACGTTCTCCCACGTCGACCGGCTCTCGGTTTCGAGGACGAGCGGGCCGCGGCAGCCGTACTCCCTGGCGTACCGGGCCATCAGCGCGGCCTCCGTCTCCGTGCCGCCGACGGCTCCGCCGCACAACACCAGCCGGGACGGTCCGGGCGCCTGTGAACGTACTGCCGCTCGCACTCGCCAGCGATTGACGAAATTGGCCCGCGACCCGCCGTTGCGGTAGCCGAGCACGACCACCGCCTCGCCGGTGCCCGACGTTCCGGGGCGGCCGCCCATGCCGCGGCGCGAGGAGCGCCAGTGTTCCCATTCGGCCCAGCCGAACAGCGCGACGAAAAACATCAGAAAACGACCCGGCACTCACCCGATCATACCATTGTCCACAAAGGACAGAGGAGAAGCGGAAAGACGCACGTCTGGAACTTGTCGATCCGCGAAGGTACTGTCACACGAACCGCTACGTCGCCGTCCGGTAGTCGGGAGGAGCAGTGTCGCTCGGAGGGATACCGTCGCAGGGCTCCGCTGTCCTGCGGCCGCCGATCGCCGATTCGTGGCGCCGGTCCCGGCTGTTCGGCGTCGAGCCGGAGCTGGACCGGGGCGCGATTTCGATCGGCGAGGTCGATCCGCGCAGCAGGCTGATGACCGCTGCCCGTCCGGTGCTCGACCAGCTTGTCGAGCAGCTGACCGGCACCCGGTTCTCCATCCTGCTCGCCGACCGCGACTGCCGCCTCGTCTTCCGCTGGTTCGGCGACCGGGGACTGCAGCGTCAGCTGGAAGAGATCGGAGTGCTGGACGGTTCGCAGCTCAGCGAGGGCCGCGTCGGCACGAACGCGCTGGGCACGCCGCACGAATCGCGCCAGGCGGTGGAAATCCACGGCCAGGAGCATTACGCCGACGCGTTGAAGCGGTTCAGCTGCTACGGCCATCCGATCCGGCATCCGCTCACCGGCCGGATCGAAGGCGTCCTCGACATCACCGGCGAAAGCGACAGCGGCAACCCGCTGTTCGGGCCGCTGGTGAAGCGCGTCGTGGGCGACATCGAACAGCTCGTCCTGGAGAGCGCCCGCGCCTGCGAACGGCGGCTGTTCCTGGCGTTCCAGCAGGCCACGCACCATCGCAGCGTGCCGGTCGCGGTGCTCGGCGGCGATCTGGTGTTCGCCAACGAAACCTGTATCGAACACCTTCGCCCCGCCGATCCGACCCTGTTGCGCACGTTGCTGCCGCAAGTGCCGGAACGCGGAGTATTCGACACTCGCCTCGATGTGGGTGACGGGATCAGTCTTTCGGTCGTAGCCGAACGCGTCGAGGGTTCGACGGACGGCGCCGTCTTCCGTATCGCGAAGAGCCAGAGCAGCAGCCGAAAACCGGCCCCCGCGGCGGCGAAAACTGCCCGCTCGGTCCTCATCACGGGCGAACCCGGAACCGGTCGCACCACCGAAGCCCGAGCGCGAGCCGGCGTGGACGATCCGGTCGTCCTGCACGCCGCCGCCGCGCTCCGCGAAGAACCACGAGCCTGGGCAACAAGATTCACCGACCTGGTCGCGCAGCCGCGCACCGCCGTCGTCCTGGACGACGTCCACCTGCTGCCGGAAAGCCTGCTCCCGTTGGTCGGCGAGGCGCTCGACAATCCGGAATCGGCCCGGTTGCTGCTCACTTCCGTCCCATCGGACGCAATGTCCCCAGCCGTCGCGGCGATCGCCGCCAGATGCGCGGAAACCGTCACCCTCGCCCCGCTGCGCGAACGCCTCGACGACCTGCCCGCGATCGCCGTGGCGATGCTCCGCGACGAATACCCGGACCGGAAACCGCACTTCACCGGTACCGCGCTGGCCGCGCTGCGGACGCATCCGTGGCCGGGCAACCTGCACGAGCTGCGCGCGGCGATGCGCGAGGTGTCCCGACTTCCGTACACGGGGGTGATCGACCTCGCCCAGCTGCCGCCCGCGTGCCGCGGCAGCTCCCGCACGAGGCAGCTCGGCGGGAGAGAACTCGCCGAACGGAACGCGATCGTCACGGCGTTGCGCGCCAGCGAGGGCAACAAGCTGCGCGCGGCCCGCGAACTCGGCATCAGCCGCACCACGCTGTATCGCCGCATGCAGGCGCTGGGCGTGACCGACGACTGTCCACTTCTGTAACACTTCGCCCCCGGTCCGCCGGGTGACGATGACCTCCGTCACAACGAAGTGAGGAGGCGCCAGGTGACCGCAACGGTGGAATTCCCCCTGCACACCCAGGTCCGGGAGTTCGTGTCCGGCCCGCTGGAGCTCTTGATCGGCGGGCGCTGGGTGCCTGCCGCGTCGGGCCGCACGTTCCCGACCTACGACCCGGCCACCGGGGAGAAGATCGCCGAGGTCGCGCACGGCGAGGCCGAGGACGTCAACCGCGCCGTCGCCGCCGCGCGCAAGGCGTTCGACGAGGGCCCGTGGGCCGCGATGAAGCCGAACGAGCGCGAACGGCTGATCTGGCGCATCGGCGATCTGCTGTCCGAGCGGGCGGAGATCTTCGGCCAGCTGGAAGCGCTCGACAACGGCAAGTCCGCGGCGATCGCGACGGCCGTGGACACCGGCTGGGCCGCCGACGTCTTCCGCTACTACGCGGGCTGGGCGACCAAGATCGAAGGCAGCACGGTGAACGTGTCGATGCCGTTCGCGCCGGACGCGCAGTTCCACGCCTACACGCTGCGCGAGCCGGTCGGCGTGTGCGGGCAGATCATCCCGTGGAACTTCCCGCTGCTGATGGCGGCGTGGAAGATCGCGCCCGCGCTCGCCGCGGGCAACACCGTGGTGCTCAAGCCCGCCGAGCAGACACCGCTGACCGCGCTGCTGCTGGGCAAGCTGTTCGAGGAAGCCGGATTCCCGCCCGGCGTGGTCAACATCGTCACCGGTTTCGGCGACGCCGGGGCCGCGCTGGCCGCGCACGACGGCGTCGACAAGGTCGCCTTCACCGGTTCGACCGAGGTGGGCAAGAAGATCGTCCAGGCCGCGAGCGGAAACCTGAAAAAGGTTTCGCTGGAGCTGGGCGGCAAGAGCCCGAACGTGGTGTTCGCCGACGCCGACCTCGACCTCGCGGTGCCCGGTTCGGTCAACGCGTGGATGTTCAACCACGGCCAGTGCTGCGTCGCCGGAACGCGGCTGTACGTGGAGGACACGATCTTCGAGGAGTTCACCCAGGCGGTCGCTCAGGCGGCGAGCCAGGTGAAGATCGGACCGGGCCTCGATCCGGAAACCCAGCTGGGCCCGATGGTTTCCCAGGAGCAGTTCGACCGGGTGTCGCGCTATCTCGGCGAAGGGCTCGCCGACGGCGCCCGCGCGCTCACCGGCGGAAAACGCTGGGGCGACACCGGATACTTCATCGAGCCGACCGTTTTCGTTGACGTGAAACCGGAATTCAGCATCGTCCGGGAAGAGATCTTCGGCCCGGTCGTGGCGGCCATGCCGTTCAACGCCGAAGCCGGCGTGGCCGCCGCGGCCAACAACAGCGAGTACGGACTGGCCGCCGGGGTCTGGACACGCGACGTCGCGAAGGCGCACCGTACTGCGAAGGAACTGAAGGCAGGCTCGGTGTGGGTCAACCAGTACAACGGCTTCGACACGGCGATGCCGTTCGGCGGCTACAAGCAGTCCGGCTGGGGCCGGGAACTGGGCGCGGCCGCGCTCGACCTCTACACGCAGACCAAGTCCGTGAACATCGCGCTGTGATCCGCCCGCTCGAACAAAGGAGTTCCCGATGAAGACGAAAGCAGCGGTCGTCTACGAGGTGGGCAAGCCGATCGAGGTGGTCGAGCTCGACCTCGAAGGCCCCGGCGAGGGCGAGGTGCTGATCCGGTACACCCACGCCGGGCTGTGCCACTCGGACGTGCACATCGCGCACGGCGACCTGGAGGCCCGGCTGCCGATGGTGCTGGGCCACGAGGGCGCGGGCGTCATCGAGGACGTCGGCCCCGGCGTCACCCGCGTCAAGCCCGGCGACCACGTGGTGTGCTCGTTCATCCCCAACTGCGGCGTGTGCCGCTGGTGTGCCACCGGTCAGCAGGCGATCTGCGACATGGGCGCCACGATCCTCGAGGGCTACCTGCCCGGCGAGCGGTTCCCGTTCAGCGGCCCCGGCCCGGTCAAGCAGTACGGCGCGATGTGCATGCTCGGCACGTTCAGCCAGTACTCGACCATCCACCAGAACTCGGTCGTGAAGGTCGACGACGACCTCCCGCTCGACAAGGCGGTGCTCGTCGGCTGCGGCGTCCCGACCGGATGGGGTTCGGCGGTCAACGCGGCCGGCGTACGTCCCGGCGAGACGGTGATCGTGTCCGGCGTCGGCGGCATCGGGATCAACGCGGTGCAGGGCGCGCGCTACGCCGGCGCGAAGAACGTGATCGCGCTGGACCCGCTGGAGAACAAGCGCGAAAAGGCGATGGAACTCGGCGCGACGCACGCGGTCGCGACGCCGGAGGAAGCGGCCGAGCTGGCGCAGTCGTTCACCAACGGCAACGGTGCGGACAAGACGATCGTCACCGCGGGCATCGTCACCGAGGAAATCGTGACCGGCGCGTTCAACGCCACCGGCAAGGGCGGCACGATCGTGCTGACCGGCTTGAACAAGCTGTCGGTGAACAACGTCAATCTGCCTGGTTCGATCCTGACGCTGTTCAAGAAGACGGTAAAGGGCAGCCTGTTCGGCGACTGCAACCCGACCACGGACATCCCGAAGATCCTCGGGCTGTACCAGAGCGGGGACCTGAAGCTGGACGAGATCATCACCCGCACGTACACGCTGGAAGAGGTCAACCAGGGGTACGACGATCTGCTGGAGGGCCGGAACGTGCGCGGCGTGCTGGTCCACGACGCGCCGTGACGGCATTGTCGGCGGACTGCGGGCCGGTTTCCGGTCCGCAGTCCGCGGTTCCCCTCCTGACCGCGGACGTGGTCGGCCGCCGCCGCGAAATCGAACTCCTGCTGGCCGGTCTCGACTGTGGCGCGCACGTCGTGTTGGAAGGCCCGCCCGGCACCGGCAAAACCACCCTGCTGCGCGCCGTCGCCGAGGCAGGCGGCTCACCGTTCGTATTCGTCGAAGGCAACGCCGAACTAACGCCCGCCCGCTTAGTCGGACAGTTCGACCCCTCGCGCGTGTTGGCCGAAGGCTACGTGCCCGAGACCTTTGTGGACGGTCCGCTCATCGAAGCACTGCGCACCGGCGGTCTGCTGTACGTCGAAGAGGTCAACCGGATCCCGGAGGAAACACTCAACGTCCTGATCACCGTCATGTCCGAAGCCGAACTGCACGTGCCACGCCTGGGCCGAGTACGCGCGGCGGACGGATTCCGCTTGGTAGCCGCGATGAACCCGTTCGACGCGGTCGGCACCGCCCGAATCTCGTCGGCCATTTACGACCGCGTCTGCCGCATCGTGATGGGTTACCAAACCCAAGACGAAGAAAGCGACATCGTCGCCCGCCGCGGCCCCGCGGTGCCCGCCGAATGGCGCGACAAAGTCGTAGACCTGGTACGCCGCACCCGCAACCACGCCGACGTCCGAGTCGGTTCCTCAGTACGCGGCGCCATCGACGTTGTACGGCTGGCAGTCTCACTGGCCCGCATCCGCGAGTCCTCGACCACAAACTGGCGAATCGGCCATGACGCCGCACTGGCCGCGTTGTCCGGCCGAATCGGCCTGCACGAATCCAGCGGACGCACCGCGGAATCGGTGATCGACGAACTGTATGTAGCCGTCTTCGGTGCCGAAAGCCCTCCGCCAGATTCCGAAGGCGGTGACCCGCCGGGGGAAGCCTGAGCCCGCCGCCGGCGGGCCCACAGCAGCAACAACGCCCACCACGCCCAGGCTCAGCGCGGAGCAGCACCACGCCACGCTCTGAGCTTTCCCGTAACGGCCGCTTCGCGGAAATCTCGCCCGAAGTCGGTGTACTGGACGAGGAAGCCTTCAGCGCGGTCTTCCGCGAGGACGCAGACGAAGCAATGGCGTTGCTGGTCGAAATGAGCAAGGCGACCGACGAGTCCCTGCGCGCAGCCGCACGAGGCTTAGCCCGACGCCTGATGATCGACGTCGCAAGACGCGGCGTCGCGCGGGGCAGAGGCGTGGGAAAATTACGTCGCGACCGAGCCGACCGAGGCGGCGAACTAGACCTGGACCGCTCCTTGCCAGCACTGGTAGATGCGGCTGCGGTCGGCAAGGTCCCAGCACTGGACGACCTGGTGTCCCGCCGCTGGGCACGACCAGAATTGGCGCTATGTCTGGTAATCGACACCAGCGGCTCCATGACCGGTGCCCGGTTGGCCGCAGCCGCGCTGACGGCGGCAGCTTGTTCATGGCGAGCACCGGTCGAACACGCAGTGGTGTCTTTCGCCCGAAACGCGGAGGTGATCCGCCCACTACGGTCCTCCCGGTCGAAGGCTGCGGTGGTGGAGTCAGTGTTGTCCTTGCGAGGACACGGAGTCACCGCACTGGCAGCAGCTCTGCGAAAGGCGAACGAACAACTGGCATCCTCCCGCGCGGCAAGGAAAACGGTCCTCCTGTTATCGGATTGCCGTGCCACAGATGACCAGGATCCGCTGCCGGCAGCCCGCGCCTGCGAAGAATTGTTGATCCTCGCCCCAGCCGAGGACTGCGAGGAAGCCGAACGCTTCGCCCGCGAAGCGGGCGCCCGCTGGCAGCCACTCAGCGGCGCCGCAGCCGCCCCCGCCGCCCTAGCCACCCTGCTAGACCGTCCGTGAGGGACCCTCAGGAACTCTCATTCCCTCACGCCCCGCCCCACCGCCCCGCCGCCCGCCCACCGCTCGCCGTCCCGCCTCCGGCGCGCCCCAATGCCACTTTGGGTGCGTCAGACGCACCCAATGTGGCATTGGGTGCGTCCCATGCACCCAATGCCACATTGGGGCGCTAGCCCCGACCCACCCGCGAAACCGCAGCTAGTGCACTCAACGATCGATGCACCCACACCACCCCCGCACGCCGATACGAAGCCGGAATGCGGTCCGAGGGTGCTTGCCAAGGCATCTTTCCCGCCTTGGCAAGCACCCTCAGACCGTCAGCACAATCAAGCTTCGGGGTGCCCCACGCAACCCCCGGGCCAATGTCGCCGCCAGGCGACGAGCCGCCCAGTCACAGCGACCCAGGCTCCCCAACCAACACCTCATCAGCGAACCCAGCAGCCAACGCCCGCAATCCCGCATCCAAATACAACGTCAGATCCGCATCCGCCCGAGCGGACCACCGCTCATAAGCCGCCCGGCAGGTAGCCAGCACAGCCCGCCCCACCGCCAGCGGATACAACGAATCCTCATCCTGCCCAGTCCGCCGAGCCACGAACCCGATCACGGCCCGCTCCCAATCGTCGTAATGCCGGGTGGCACTGGCCGCCAGCTCGGCCACCGTACTGAGCAAATTCATCCGCATCCGCAGCTCAGGCACATCCTCAGCCCGATAATGATTCGCCGCCAGCACCGCCCGCCGCACCGCCTCCAGCACGGGCACATCCTCTGGAGCCTGCGCGAGCAACTCCCGGATCGCATCCACCTCGGAGTCGAACTCGTTCCACAAGACATCCGACTTGGCGTCGTAATACCGAAAGAACGTCCGCCGGCTCACCCCGGCCGCAGCCGCGATCTGGTCCACCGTCGTCTCGTGAAACCCCTGCTCAGTGAACAGCCGCAGCGCGATCTCCTCCAGTTGCCGCGCGCTGGTCCCCCGAGGCCGCCCCCGCCGGGGCCGAGCCTCGCCAACCGGTTCAGCAGGCATGCCTCCCCCTCCCGGACGCTTCTGTCACCCGGTGACACTACTCGGCCACCCGCCCCCAGCCGCACCTGCGACCCCCGAGGGACCGCCGAAGCGATATCCACAATGGACGGTCAAATTCACGAATAATGTGCGATAAACCCAGAACGCCCGAAACGGACCGCATTCACCGATTCGCGAAGCGGAATTCCGCGATTGCCACTCGAAAGAGGGACGTTGTGGACAGTGGACAAGTCTGTTGCGCCAGGTGTCAGATGTGAAGATCCTGCCGCAAAGCAGAATCGAGGATCCGATGAGTGAGACCGCTGCTCGCCCGACCTCAACCGCCACCGGCATCGCCGACCCCGGCCCGCTCGGCCTGGCCGGTTTCGCCGCCACCACCTTCGTGCTCAGCGCGGTGAACGCCGGACTCATCCCCAAAGCCGTCGAACCGGTCGTCCTGCCGCTGGCCCTCTTCTACGGCGGACTGGCGCAGTTGCTGGCCGGGATGTGGGAATTTCGCAAGAACAACACCTTCGGCGCGACCGCGTTCGGCACCTACGGCGCGTTCTGGCTGGCTTTCGCCTTCTACGTCTGGCAGTTCTCGGCGAAGATCCCGCCCGCCGACGCGGCGACCGCGACCGGGATGTTCCTGTTGGTGTTCACCATTTTCACCGGTTACATGATGATCGCGTCGCTGCGCACGAACGCCGTCCTGATCGGAGTGTTCGTCCTGTTGTTCCTGACCTTCCTCTTCCTCGCCATCGGGGAATTGGGCGGCGCGGAAGGCGCGGGCAAGATCGGCGGCTGGCTCGGGCTCGCGACCGCGGTGGTCGCCTGGTACGGCTCGTTCGCGGTCGTCGCCAACGCCACCTTCGGCCGCACGCTGCTGCCGACCGGGGCGATCGGCAAGCGCTGACCGCTCAGCGCACCGGTTCGTGCAGGAACAGGATCAGGCAGCCGCTTCGGCTGAACGTCTGGTGCTCGACCTGGGCCGGATAGTCCACGAAGTCCCCGCGTGCGCGGCGGGCCGTGACGCGGGTGCCGTCCGGGTGGACGATCTCGTCGTCGGCTTCCCCGTCGAGGAACAGGAACCGGTGCGCGGTCGGATGCGGATGCCGCAGCGAGAACGAGCCCGGTTCGAAAGAGGACAGTCCTACCACGCGTTCGTCGAAGGTTTCGTCGAACGCCACGTCGAGCAGCAGCCGGAACCACTGGCCGGGACTGGATTTCCGCCAGCCGGCGGGCCCGAACACGTCCTCGGCCGGTTCCCCGAGCCGTTCGCCGCTGATGCTCAGCGCGAGACAGCCGTCCGGACTGGACAGTGCGCCGTCAGCGGCAAGGTACGCACCGGCGCGATGGTGCGCGAGAGTGCCTTCCAGCACCAACACCCGGTCTCCTGGGTCGGCCAGCGTCGCACCCGCACCCAGCCGGACCAGCGTGAACGAGTCGCCCGGCGACTGCAGCAGTTCCTTCGTCCAGGCCCCAGGCCCGGACTCGGTCCAGCCGACGGGGGAGAAGGTCGCGGTGTGGTTCGGCATCGGCTCCCTTTCCCGGCGTCGCCCCGACGATGCCGGGAAACGGGACCGAGCGGCAACCGGATCGCCGGGACGCTGCCCGAAGGTCACTCCGGCCGGTCCTCGCCGCGCACCCACGAGTCGAGCACGATCAGGGTGCGCGTGCTGGTGATCCGGTGGCTGCGCCGCAGTTCGTCGATCGTGCTCTGCAGATGCGCCATGTCGCGGCTGCGCAGCCACACGACCGCGTCCGGGTCGCCCGCGATGGTGAAGACCGCCTGCGCCTCCGGGATCCGGGTGGTGGTCTCGACGATCTCGGCGACGTTCGTGCTGCCGAAGAACCGCAGCTGTGCGAACGCCTCGATGCCCCAGCCGAGTTTCGCGTGGTCGACCTGCACGGTGAAGCCGGTGATCACGCCCTTCTCCCGGAGCCGGTCGACGCGCCGCTTCACCGCCGCGGTGGAGAGCGACACCCGCCCGGCGATGTCCGAGAACGTGCGCCGGGCGTCCTCGCGGAGCAACGCGATGATCTCGTGGTCGGTCGCGTCCAGCAGTTCTTCGGCCATGAGCGGCATCGTACGCAACGGATCTGCCCGATCGGCCCTCTCGCGCGTCATCCTTTGCGTCCTTGCCACTACAGTGGCCGGGCACGTTGCGCCGGGCTCAGGCGTGGGGTGAGGTGGCTCACGTCCCAGCGGCGGGTGCCCGTGGGCTTGATGGCGTGCGGAAGGGAAGTGCGGATGAACGCCTTCACGTTGGAAGACCGGTACGTGCGCGAAGCGGGCACTGTCTACTTGACCGGGGTGCAGGCGCTGGTCCGCGTCCTGCTCGACCGGATCCGGCTGGACCGGCGGAACGGCGCCGATTCGGCGGCCTTCGTGTCCGGGTACCAGGGTTCGCCGCTCGGCGGATTCGACCTGGAGCTGGCGCGGCGGTCGGGATTGCTGGCCGAGCACAACATCGTGCACAAGCCGGGCGTCAACGAGGAACTCGGCGCGACCGCGGTCATGGGCAGCCAGCTGGCCGCCCGAGCAGGCACGATGCGACACGACGGCGTGGTCGGCATGTGGTACGGCAAGGCCCCCGGCCTCGACCGCGCCACCGACGCGCTGCGGCACGCGAACCTCGCCGGCGCCGATCCGCGCGGGGGTGCGGTCGCGCTGGTCGGCGACGACCCGAACGCGAAATCCTCGACCATCCCGTGTGCGTCCGAGCACGCGCTCGCCGACCTCGCGATGCCGGTGTTCTTCCCGGCCGATTCGCAGGACGTGCTGGAGCACGGCAGGCACGCCGTCGAACTTTCCCGCGCGAGCGGGCTGTGGTCCTCGATGAAGATCGTCGCGAACGTCGCCGACTCCGGCGGCACCGCGCTGGTCGATTCGGAGTGGACCGCGCCGGAGCTGCCCGAGGGCGCGTACAAGCACCAGCCGAACAGCCGTCTTCTCGGTCCGGAGCTGATCACGCTCGAGCACAGCCTGCACCGGGTACGGCTGCCGCTCGCGATGGAATACGTGCGGGCCAGCGGAATCAACCGGATCGTCCGATCCGGACCGGACGATCGCGTCGGCATCGTCACCGCCGGGAAGTCCTATTTGGACCTTCGCCAGGCGCTGCGGATGCTGGGCCTCGACGAGTCCGAACTGTCCCGTTACGGCATCCGGTTGCTGAAGCTCGGCGTCGTGTACCCGGTCGAACCGGGCATCGTCAAGGAATTCGCCGAGGGCCTCGACGAGATCCTGGTGATCGAGGAAAAGCGCGCGCTGGTCGAACCGGCGATCAAGGAGATCCTCTACGGCCGCACCGGCGCGCCGCGCGTGTACGGCAAGTCCGACCCGCACGGCCAGGTGCTGTTCACCGAACTCGGCGAACTGGACCCGGACCGCATCGCGAGCGGACTGGCCAAGCGCCTCCCGGACGCGGAACCCGTTGCGGCATGGAAACAACGGCGTCGCCGCGAGCGGATTTCGGTGCCGCTGCTGGCGCGTACGCCGTACTTCTGCTCCGGCTGCCCGCACAACTCGTCCACCAAGGTCCCGGACGGCACGCTCGTCGGCGCCGGAATCGGCTGCCACACCATGGCTTTGTTCATGGAACCGGAGCAGGTCGGCGAGGTCGTCGGGCTGACCCAGATGGGCGGCGAGGGCGCGCAATGGATCGGCATGGCTCCGTTCGTGGAGACGCCGCACTTGATGCAGAACATCGGCGACGGCACGTTCATGCACTCCGGCAGCCTCGCCGTGCGCGCGGCGGTGGCGGCCGGCGTCGACATCACCTACAAGCTGCTTTACAACTCGGCGGTCGCGATGACCGGCGGTCAGGACGCTGTCGGCGGACTGTCCGTGGAGAAGGTCGCTGCGCTGCTGCTGACCGAGGGCGCGGCGAAGGTCATCATCACCTCGGACGCACCGCGACGGCTGCGGAAGCGCAAGCTGCCGCGCGGGGTCGAGGTGCGCGACCGTTCGGAACTTCTTCGCACGCAAGAAGAACTGGCGGCGCACCGCGGGGTCACGGTGTTGATCCACGAGCAGGAGTGCGCGGCGGAGAAGCGGCGCAAGCGTCGGCGCGGGAAGCAGGAAACGCCTGCGCGCAAGGTGTTCATCAACGAACGCGTCTGCGAAGGCTGCGGCGACTGCGGCGTGAAGTCGAATTGCCTTTCAGTGCAACCGGTCGAAACGGAGTTCGGCCGTAAAACCCAGATCCACCAAGCTTCGTGCAACGTCGACTACTCGTGCCTCGACGGCGACTGCCCGTCGTTCCTGACTGTCGTCCCGACCGGCGAGGTCAAGCGGCGGCATCTCGCCCCGATCAGCGCGGAGGTCCTGCCGGAACCGGCGAAAACCCTGTCCGACGTCGCCGTGCGGATCACTGGCATCGGCGGCACCGGCGTGGTCACCGTCGCGCAGATCCTGGGTGTCGCCGGGGTTCTGGACGGCAAGCAGGTGCGCACCCTCGACCAGACCGGTCTCGCGCAAAAGGGCGGCGCGGTGGTCTCGGACGTGAAGATCTCGACCGGCGCGGTCGAGCAGGCGCCGAAACTCGCCAACGGCGAGTGCGACCTCTACCTCGCGTGCGACGCGCTGGTCGCCGCCGACCCGGCGTACCTCGGTGTGGCCGACGCCGGGCGGACGGTCGCCGTGGTGTCCACTTCGGAGGTCCCGACCGGGCGCATGGTGGTGGACAAGGAAGTTTCCTACCCGGACCAGTCGAGCATCCGCGGCGCGCTCGGCGACGCGACCGCCGCCGGGCACTACCTCGACGCGCGCGGCCTCGCCGAGCAGATCTTCGGCGACGACCAGTTCGCGAACATCCTCCAGCTCGGCGCGGCCTATCAGACCGGCTCGCTGGCGGTCACCGCGGAGAGCCTGGAACAGGCCATCAAGATCAACGGGACCGCGGTGGAGACGAACCTCCAGGCGTTCCGGCGCGGCAGGCAGCTGGTCGCCGACCCGGACGCGCTCAACGCGGAACTCTCGCCGTCGGCGGAGGCCGCGGCCCCGGCCGTTGCCGACGCGGAAGCAGTCCGCCGGGTGCGTGCTTCGGTGCGGGCCGACGGCGAGCTCGCCCGGGTGCTCGACCTGCGGATCCCGGACCTCATCGCCTACCAGGACGAGCGCTACGCGCGGGAGTACGCGGAGTTCGTCGAGCGGGTCCGCACCCGAGCCAGTGCTTCGGTGACCGAGGCGGTCGCGCGGAACCTCTACAAGCTCATGGCCTACAAGGACGAGTACGAGGTGGCGCGGCTGTCGCTGGACCCGCAGCTGACCGCGGAAATCGAAGCCCAGTTCGGTGCCGGCACGCGCTTCGCGCACCGGCTGCACCCGCCGGTGCTGCGCGCGCTGGGCATGAACCGCAAGATCAGCCTCGGCGGCCGCAGCTTCCGGCCCGCGTTCGCGGCGCTGCGGGCCATGCGCAAGCTCCGCGGGACGAAGCTGGACCCGTTCGGCCGCGCCGAGGTCCGGCGGGTCGAGCGGGCGCTGATCGGCGAGTACCGGCAGGCGCTGACGCGTGCGCTCGAGGTGGCCGACCGGGGCGACGCCCGGCTGGTCGAACTGGCCGCGCTGCCGGACTCGGTGCGCGGGTACGAGGAGATCAAGCTGGCGAATGTCGCGGCCTACCGGCGGCGGCAGGAGGAACTGCTGCGCGAGCTGGAGATGCCGGACTCGGTGCGGGTCGCCACCGCCTGAGCCGGGAGCCGCTGCGGGACAGCCCCGTCCCGCAGCGGATTCCACGCGGAATCCCCCTAATCGAAGCGTGATCAACGTCGGAAAACGGAATTCAACGCGGATTCCGTGCTCATCTTCCGCGCGGACTCCGAAACGGCGAGAAGCCGGGCAACCCCGCTTCCTCGCCGTTTCGGCTTTCCCGTCGCGCCCGGTCCGGCGCGAAAAGCCTTGTAGGTGTCACACCAACGGGTGGTCCTGGCGAACCTCTTCGGGCGACCCGCGTCCGTCCCCCGATCGGTGGGGTGGGCGGCGTCCGGCGGGGTGGCGCGACGGCGGCCCTGTGACCAGCGCGGACGCGCCGAATCCCCTAATGCCCCTAATCGGGGGAGCGGCGAAGTCCCTAGTGGGTGCCCCGGCTAACCCGGGTGACCCCCCGATGGCGGGCATTCGGCGGCGTCCTATGTTCGGAAAAGGAGCCGGCTCTGGGGCCGGCTCGTCCGTTTCTCGGACACCCCACCCCGATCCGTTGTCACCACAGGAGAATACGAACTATGGGCCCGGTGCAGACGCTGCACGAATTCGCGCTGAACCTGCTGAACGACCCGCAGTCGCTGGCGGACTACAAGGCCGACCCGCAGGGGGTGCTCAACGGCGCCGGCCTCGGCGAGCTGAACCCGTCGGACGTGCAGGACATCATGCCGCTCGTCATGGACAGCGCCCCGCTGCCCGCCGTCCCGGCCGTTCCCGCGGTGCCGGGCGTCCCGGCCGCCCCGAGCATCCCGGCCGTGCCGGGCGTGCCCGCCGCGCCGAGCATCCCGTCCGCTGACCTGGGCGGCGCCTTCGACCAGGCGAACGCCGCCGCCGAGCCGGTGGCGCACCAGGCGGGCGAGGGCCTCGGCGGTCTCGCCGGCGCCCTGCCGAACCTGAGCCCGGTCTTCGAGGGCGTCAGCAACGTCGCGGACGCGACCGGCCTGAACACCGTCACCCACGGCGCGCTGGGCGCGGTCTCCGGCGTGCTGGACCACGTCGCCGAGGCGACCCACTCGGTCCCGGTCGTCGGCCCGATCGTCGACGCCGCCGCGATCGACACCCAGAACACCGTCAACGCGGTGGGCGAGCACGTCTTCGACGGCAAGCTCGTCGGCTCCGCGGTGGACGCGACCACCAACCACCTCGGCGACGCGCTGACCTGGAAGGCCGTCGTGGCCGAGTCCGGCAAGCTCCCGGTGGTCGGCGGTCCGGTCAGCGGCATCGTCGAGGACGTCCGCCAGGGCGGCTCGCACCTGCTGGGCACCGTCAACGAGGCGATCGGCTCGACCCCGGTCGGCGTGCACGACAACGACCTCCGCGCCGACCTGACCCAGGCGACCGGCGACCTGACCCAGGCCGGCGACCTGTCCGGCACGCTGGACCACGTCGCCGGCGCGGTCCCGGGTCTCCCGGCGGTGCCGGGTGCGGGCGAGCTGCCGCAGGTTCCGGGCGTCGGCTCGCTGCCGCAGGTCGGTTCGCTGCCGCAGGTCCCGGGCGTCGGTTCGCTCCCGCAGGTTCCGGGCGTCGGCGAGCTGCCGCACGCTCCGGCGCTGCCCGCCGCCCCGAACGCGGGTTCGCTGACCCACGCGATCGAGGGTGCGACCGCGCACGCGCCGGCCGTCAACGCGGCTGCTCAGCACGTCACGAGCACCGTTCAGGACGCCGTCGAGACCGGCACCCAGCACGTGTCGGCCGGCGACCTGCCGGAAGCCGCGCACGCCGCGCCGCTCAACGAGGTCCAGAACCACCTGCACGACGTGGCGGGCGGCCTCGAGTCGCACGCGAGCAACGTGCACCTGGACAGCCTGCACCTGGGTCACTGATCTTGGCGCGCTAAGGGTTTTCCCGCCGCGGGCTCGGACCGGTCACGGTCCGGGCCCGCGGTGTTTTCTGTGCCGGGCAGCAGCGACAGCACCAGGTCGCTGTCCCGGAAAAGGCCGCCGGTCGGGGCGCCGCCCGGCAACGTCGCGGCCCACACCACGCCGCGGGCGCTTTCGCGTGCCGGGCGGGCCGTGTCCTCGTCGCCGCGTTCGGGATGCGTGGCGGTTTCTCCTGGATCGACGGCGTTGACGAGGATCGGCGTGTTCCGCAGCGCCGAGGCGAGTACGCCGGTCAGGGTGTTCAGCGCGTGTTTGGCGAAGGAATGCGCCGGAGCGCGCAGGCTCGCCCCGAGGTCGAGTCCGGTGGAGATCTGGAGCGCGGAAACGCTGGAAACATTGACGATCCGGGCGGCCGGAGCGGCTTTCAGCGAAGGAAGCAGCAACTGCGTCAACTGCCACGGGCCGAGCACGTCGATGTCCAATGCGGACTGGACGGCGGGCAGATCGGCGTCGAGCGCGGACAGCGTGGCGAAATCGACGGCGTCACTGGCATTGTTGATCAACACGTCGAGGCGGCCGAAGGTTTCGGCCACATAGCCGGCGGCGGCGGTCATGGTGGAGAGATCGGTGAGGTCGAGCCGTAACGCCGTGGCGTCCGGGAGTCGCGCGGCAAGGGATTCGGCTCGGGCCAGGTCCCGAGCGGTGAGGATTACGTGGTAGTCCTGCTCGGACAGCAGCCGGGCGACGGCGAAGCCGAGGCCGGCAGCGCGGCTGGTTCCGGTGATCAGGGCGGTTTTCGACACTGCGTCGCTCGTTTCAGTGGGCGGTGTGTTTCGGGAGGAATCCGACGAGGGCCAGCGCCACGAGGTAAAGACCGGCACAGAGGCCGAAAACCAGTTCAGCGGCAGGGATCCAGGACGGTGTGGCAGCGGGTCCGACGCGGGCGAAGAACACCGTGCCGAGCGCGGCGACGCCGATGGCGCCAGCGAATTGCTGCGCGGCATTGAGCATTCCGGAACCGCTGCCGACTTCTTCTGGCGTCGCGTCGCCGAGGATGAAATCGAAGAGCGGAATGAACAGCAGACCGGAACCGGCACCGGTGATGAAGAGGGCGGGGGCGAGCTGCCAGCTGGTGATGGCGGCGCCCCAGTGCGCGATTGACCACCACAGGACAAGCAGACCGGCGACCGCGCTGACCAGTCCTAAGTGGAGGGACGCACGGCCGAGTTTCGCGGCGAGGACAGCGCCGGACACCAGGGTTGCGATCGCGGTGCCGGCGGCCCAGGGAAGCAGGGCGAATCCAGATTGCAGCGGCGTCCAGCCGAGACCGGATTGCAGCAGCAGATTCACGACGAGCACGAATCCGCTGAGCGAGGCGTAAAACCCGCCGGTGATCAGCAGGCCGAACACGAAGCCGCGCTTGGCGAACAACGACGGCGCGATGACCGGGTGGCTGCTGCGGCGTTCAGATCTGGCGAACAGGACGAAGGCGACCACGCCGGCGGCCATCAGCACGTACGTCCAAGCGGGCCAGCCGAGTTCGCGGCCCTGGATGAGCGGGACGATGAGCAGTGCCGACGCGGTGGTGAGCAGGCCGACGCCGCGCAGGTCGAGGCGGGCGTCGCGGTCCTCGCCGCTGTGTCGCGGCAGCACACGCAGGGCGAGCAGCCCGGCGAGGACGCCGAACGGGACGTTGATCAGGAAAATCGAGCGCCATTCGCTGCCGAACAGGTTCAGGTGCAGCAGCCATCCGGCGAGGATCGGACCGGCGACGGTGGCGAGGCCCATGATCGGGCCGAACGGCATCAGGGCCTTGCGCAGCTGGTCCGGCGGGAAGACGACCTTCACCAGCGCGATGCCCTGCGGGATCATCGCCGCGCCGAACAGGCCCTGGAACACGCGGGCCCCGATCAGGAAGCCGGGGCCGGGGGCGAGGCCGCAGGCCAGCGACGCGAGGGTGAAGCCGGTCATGCCGAGCAGGAACAGCCTGCGCCTGCCGAGCCGGTCGCCGAGGCGGCCGGAGGTCACGAGGCCGAGCGCGAACGCCGCGGTGTAGGCCGACAGCACCCACTGCAGGGTCATCGGCCCGCCGCCGAGGTCGGCGCGGATCGAGGGGCCGGCGAGGGCGGCGACGCTGGTGTCGATCAGGTCCATCAGGTCGGCGATCACGACGACCGCCAGCACGAGCCACGTCTTGACCAGCGGAAGCGGCTCGGCGCGAGGGAACGAACTAAGTTCAGTAGTCACGAACTAAGTTCTAAATGACGAACTAAGTTCGTGTCAAGCTATAGTGACGCCATGCCCGCCGCCCCACGAGAGCGCCGCGCCGCCCGGCACGCGTCCGCCGAGGCCGCGCCGAAGCCGCGGAAAGAACCCATCACTGTCGACCGGATTACCGACGCCGCGCTGCAGGTCGTCGCGACCGAGGGCTACGACGCGCTGACCGTCCGCCGGGTCACCGCCGTGCTCGGCACCGGACCGTCGTCGCTGTACGCGCACATCGTCAACAAAGAGGACCTCGACGATCTGCTCATCGGCAGGCTCTGCGCACAGATCGAACTGCCCGAACCGGACCCGGCGAAGTGGCGGCAGCAGGTCCTGGACGTCTACGGGCAGATCCGCGATCTGTACCTGAAGTACCCCGGCGTCTCCCGCGCCGCGCTGGCGATGGTCCCGACGCACCTGGAGACACTCCGGATCAGCGAAGGGATTTTCGCGATCCTGCTGGCCGGCGGCATCGAACCGCGGACCGCCGCGTGGGCGCTGGACTCGCTCACGCTCTACGTCACCGCGTATGCCTGGGAACGGTCGCTCGTCCAGCAGCGGCAGCAGCACGGCGACGAGTGGGTGCTCAGCCAGGAGGAGCTGATGGAGCGGTTCAGCGCGCTGCCGGAGGAGAAGTTCCCGCAGACGCGGCGGTACGCGGCGGAGCTGACGGCCGGCGCCGGACATGACCGGTTCGCCTTCATGGTCAACCTGATCACGCGGAATCTCGCCGACGGGGCAGCGGAAGGTGCGTGAGGGGAAAGCACCACGGGCGGAGGTGCCGGGTGTGCTCGCCTGGGGCGCTGGCTAGCGGGGCTCCGGGATCGCCGGATCGCAGCAGCCGGTCATCCGGGGCAGTTCGCGGTTGACCTCGGCCAGTTCGGCGGCGACCGCGTGGCACGGTTCGCACGCCGCGAGGTGTCCGGCGAGGACTCCGGCCCGGCGCGCGGGCAGGGTGCCGCGCAGCCACGCGCCCATGCGGCGGCGAACTTCCTGGCACTGCGGCAATTCCGCGTCCGGCACCTGGACTTGCAGGTACGCCTGCCGCAATCCTTCGCGGGCGCGGCGGGCGAGCACCGCGACGCCGTTCGGGGAAACGCCGAGCAGCGGCGCGAGTTCCGCCGGAGTGTCGCCTTCGGCGGACATCCGCCACAACACCGTTCGCCAGCGGCCGGGCAGGGTCCGGTAAGCCGACCACACGAGACGGTCTTCGGAACGCATGACGGCGAGTTCGTCAGCGCCGCCGTCGAGAGTTACGGGTTCCGGAACTGTCGCATAGAGATCGATACGGTTTTCGTAGCGGCTCCATCGTGCGAAGAGATTTCGCATAGTGGCCACGAGATACGCCGGCGCGTTCGATTCCGGGCCGCCGCCCGCCGCGACCGTGCTGAGCACGCGCGCGAAGGCTTCGGCGACCAGGTCGTCGCGTTCGGCTTGCTGGCGCACCAAACCGGCGGCCACGCGGCGCATCAGCGTGACGTGCCGCCGGAACAATTCCCCGCCGGCCTGGCAATCTCCGGCACGTACAGCGGCGAGGAGTTCGGCGTCGGTGCGCTCGTCCTCGTTCGCCTCGGCGGCCAGCGTGCTGCCCAGTGTCGCGTCCACCGTGCACCTCCCACCGGACTGGTCCACACCTCGTCACGCGGGACTACTGAAAGTAACTGGTACAGCAGTGTACTCCATATGCCGCCGAGGATCCGGCAGTCGGCGGTGCGATTCCGCGCCGGTCGCCGCTGTCAGCCGAATGGGGAAGTCGTGGCCGGTCAAGGACATTTCGTTCGGCCGCCGACTGTCCGAAGTGGACTATTGACGGACGGTCAGGAAGATTTTCCGGCCAATTCGGTGAAATAGGGCGTCATCGCCGGGTGGTAGTCGGCGAAGTCCGGCCGCGGCGTGCCGTCGAAGGCGGCGGTGAGCATGTCGAGGTAGTACTCCCAGCCGGGGCCGGCTTCCGGGATCTTGTCCGCGGAGTCCAGGTGGTGCACCAGCCGGAGTTCCGTTGTCGCGTCCCGGGACTCGAGCAGCATCTCCATGCGCCAGGCGCCGGATTCGTCGGTGGACGAAACAGCCAGCCGGCGCGGCGGCTCGCAGGCGTCGACGCGGAGGTCCATCCAGGGCTCCTCCTCTTCGAACAGCATCTGGACGCGGATCATCCGACCGGGTGTCGCGTCGCCCTCCCAGGGGCCGAACCAGCGCGCGGTGCGTTCGGGTTCGGTGATCGCGGCCCACACGTCGTCGATCGGCGCACGGAAGGTGCGCGGCAGGACGAGGTCGATGCTGTCGGCGAGGCGGTGCGCTCTCGCGGTGGGCACGGGTTTCATGCGGTGTGTTCCTCTCCGGCGGAGGTGCCCCGGCGGCGTTCGCGGCGGGTGCGGTGGACCTCGGTCTCCAGCGCGTCGAGCCGCTGCTGCCAGGCAGGCGGGGCGAGAAGCTGGGTGAGCCAGGCGGCGAGTTCAGCGAAGCCCCGCGGGTCGAGGGCGTAAAACCGTTGCCTGCCCACGAGTTCGTCGCGCACCAGTCCGCTTTCCCGCAGTACGCGCAGATGGCGGGACACCGCGGGGCGGCTGATGGCGAAGCGCGCGGCGATCTCCCCGGCGGGCAGGCGCTGGTGTTGCAGGAGCGCCAGGATGTCCCGGCGCACCGGGTCGGCGATCGCGCTGGCGGCCAGGTCCACGGCGAAAGCGTAACCCAGCGGTTACGCGTCGGGCAACCGGCTCACGGCCAGGTCGACGCGCCGCCGCGGCGTTTGCGGACCGCTTTTCCGGTGCCGGGCGGGAAACCGTGCTTGGTGAGCCGGACTTCGGCGAGTTCGTCGGCGCTGGTGACGGTGAGGAACAAGCTCAGCAGCAGGCTGATCAGCAGCGCGGCGACGATCATCCCGGCGGGCATCGGCGTGACGAGGGTGAGGACGACGTAGCCCGCGATCAGCCAGGGCAGCGCCTCGGCGAAGATCCGGAACGCGAAGCGCAGCACCCAGGTTTTCGCGGTCGCGTCGTACAGCACCCACTCGCGGTACTCCTCGGGGAGTACTCCGCCGTAGACGTAGTGCAGCCAGCGCACCGGGCCGGGTCGCTTCATCCCCGCCGGGTACCCCGGGCTCAGGCGGTGTACGCCCCGAGCTTGGCCGGGTTCATCAGCCAGAACACCCGGTGGATGCCCTCGGCCGACGCCGACACGGTCAGCACCGCCGTGACGGTTCCGCTGTGGCTGACCACCGCCGCGGGTTGGCCGTTGACCTCGCTCCAGCGCACCTCGGTGCCGGACCAGAACCGGCTGGCGAACGCACGGACGTACTTCGCCACCGTGACCGCGCCGACCACCGGGATCCGCGTCGCGCGGACCGCGCCGCCGCCGTCGGAGTAGCTGACGACGTCCTCGGCGAGCAGTTTCTCCAGCGTCGCCAGGTCGCCGGAGCGCGCGGCGTCCACGAACGCGCTCAGCAGCCGCCGTTGTTCGGCCGGTTCGACGGGTGCCCGGCGTTCCGCGGCGAGGTGCTTGCGCGCCCGGCTGACCAGCTGGCGCGCGCTCACCTCGGTGGTCTGCACGATGTCGGCGATCTGCTGGTACGGGTAATCGAACGCCTCGCGCAGCACGTACGCCGCCCGTTCCGTCGGCGGCAGCTTCTCCAGCAGGAACAGCACGGCGACCTCGAGCGCGGCGGCGCGTTCGGCGCCGAGCTGCGGGTCGGCGGAGGTGTCGACCGGTTCGGGCAGCCACGGGCCGACGTAGGTTTCGTGCCGGGCGCGCGCGGTCTGGCTCGCGGTGATGGCCAGCCGGGTCGTGGTGGTGGCGAGGAACGCGCCCGGATTGCGGACGGCCGAACGATCGCAGGTCTGCCAGCGCAGCCAGACGTCCTGCACCAGGTCCTCGGCGTCGGCGACGCTGCCGAGCATCCGGTAGGCGATCCCGAACAGCCGCGGCCGGACCTGTGCGAACACCGAGGCGGCCTCGGCGATTTCCTCCATCAGCGGCGCGTTCCTTCCTGGTCCGGCGGGCATTCGCGAGCTTAGCGGGCAGTGGTGTCACAAATCGGCGCGCTGTCCGGTCCTGATTGGCGACGCTCGCGGCGGCCGCCGCGGCGGAAACGGAGGGAACGAGCATGAAGATCGTCGTCATCGGCGGAACCGGGCGGATCGGCTCACAGGTCGTGCAGCTGCTGGAGGGGCACGAGGTCGTGGCGGCCGCGCCGAGCACTGGCGTGAACACCTTGACCGGCGAAGGGCTGTCCGGCGTGCTGCAGGGTGCCGACGTGCTGGTGGACGTGTCGAACTCGCCGTCGTTCGCGGACGACGACGTCATGGAGTTCTTCCAGCGTTCGACCGGGAATCTGGTCGAGGCGGCGCGCGAAGCCGGGGTGGGCCATTTCGTCGCGCTGTCCGTCGTGGGCGCCGACGAGCTGCCGGATTCCGGGTACCTGCGGGCGAAGGCGGCGCAGGAGAAACTGATCCAGGACAGCGGGCTGAACTACACGATCGTGCGCGCGACGCAGTTCCTGGAGTTCGCGGTCGCGATCGCGGACACCTCGACCGTCGACGGCGTGGTGCGGCTTTCCGACGGCGGCACCCGGCCGATCGCGGCGGAGGACGTCGCGGTGGCGGTCGCGCGGGCCGCGGGCGAACCGCCTGCCGGCGGGATCGTCGAGATCGGCGGGCCGGACGTGCTGCCGATGGACGAGTGGATCCGGCGAGTGCTGACCGCGCGGAACGACCCGCGCGAGGTGGTGACCGACCCGGCCGCGAAGTACTTCGGGACGGTGCTGGGCAAGAACAGCCTGGTGCCTGCGGAAGGCGCGTGGCGGGGGAAAGTCGGGCTGGCGGAGTGGCTGAGCCGGTGAAGCCGGTGAGCGGCGATTCCCGTGCTCGCCGGGATCGCCGCTCCCGGGTTACGAAAGCTGGCCGTCGTAGTCCGGCAGTTTGAAGCCCTTTTCGTAGTCCCCGCCTTCGAGGTCGGTGGACCGGTTGCCGATGTTCGCCGTGATTGTGTAGCCCTGTTCGGTCAGGTCCGCGCGGCAGCGCTGTTTGCCTTCCGCGGTGCCCTCGCCGGATTTGCGGGTGCAGATCGCGTCGATCGGATAGCCCGCGTCGCTCAGTTGCGTGCGCGCGGAGGAAGAACTGGTTCGCGCCGTCACGAAGAGGACGGACACGTGGTGCTGGCCTGCCCATTGGGCGACCGCGAGCACGGGGCGGTTCGGCTCGCCGGGGTGGTATTCGGTTTCCAGCGAGGTGTTGTCGATGTCCAGCACGATCGCCAGCCCGGACCCGCCCTTCGCGACCCGGTCGGTCAGCCACGGAATCGCCGGGTCGACGGCTTCGCGCACGTCGGCCTGCCATTGTTCGTAGCTGGGCAACTCGGACGCCGCGGCCGAGGCGGTGGCCGGCGCGGCGATCAGCCCGGCGACGGCCAGAATCGCGGCGCAGGCGCTTTTGACGTTCATCGGCGCGTTTTCTCCTTAGCGTGGCGGAAACTGCCGTAGAGCACGCTAATCGCGCCGGGACTTCCGGTGCACCGTCGTTCGTCGGGGAATTTCGCGAGCGGAATTCGCTGTCCGTTCACCGGACGCTATCGGCCAGTTTTCCCCTGAGATCCGGGGTGCTGAGCACTGGCTGCCAGCACCCCGAATCCGTCGTTATCCGGCGATCGTGTCCAATTCGGCCAAAGCGTCCGCGGGCAGTTCCAGATCGGCCGCCGCCACGTTTTCCCGCAGGTGCGCGACCGACGACGTGCCGGGGATCAGCAGGATGTTCGGCGACTGGTGCAGCAGCCAGGCCAGCGCGACCGCCTTCGGGCTGGCGCCGAGCCGGGCGGCGACGTCGTCCAGCGTCGAGGACTGCAGCGGGCTGAACCCGCCGAGCGGCCAGAACGGGACGTAGGAAATCCCTTGGGCGGCAAGGGATTCGATCAGCTTCTCATCCCCGCGGTGCGCGACGTTGTACCAGTTCTGCACGGTGACCACCGGCGCGATCGACTGCGCCTGCGCCACCTGCTCGGCGTCGACCACGCTCACGCCGAGTTCCTTGATCTTGCCTTCCTTGCGCAGTTCGGCGAGCGCGCCGAACGGTTCGGCCAGCGAACCCGGCACCGGCGAGTGCCCGTCCGGACCGCCGCCGACCCGCAGGTTCACCACGTCGAGCGCCTCGACGCCGAGGTTGTGCAGGTTCGACTCCACCTGGTCGCGCAGTTGCTCGGGCGAACGCTCGTGGATCCAGCCGCCCTGGTCGTCGCGCACCGCACCGACCTTGGTGACGATCTGCAGCCCGTCATACGGCGCGAGTGCTTCGCGGAGCAGTTCGTTCGTGACGTACGGCCCGTAGAAGTCGGCGGTGTCGATGTGGTTCACGCCCAGTTCGACGGCCGTGCGCAGGACCGCGATCGCCTCGTCGCGGTCGTTCGGCGGCCCGAAGACGCCGGGTCCGGCCAGTTGCATCGCGCCGTATCCCAGGCGGGCGACGGTGCGCCCGGCCAACGTGAACGTCCCGCCGGGGAGGTTGTCGGTCAATGTTCCGCCCTTCTTTCCTCGCCGCGCCGGTCCCGCCGCGGCTGCCGTCCATGGTGCGGCGCGCGGCGCGGTGCGGCCAGTACCCCTCGGTCCTGGGAGTGTCAGGGCCAGGCTCGCGGGACAGCCGTCCGATCATTTGGTATACCATTAACATGGCTTCTCTCACTCTGACCGGCGTGCGCCCGTGGGGCGGCGACCCGGCCGACATCGTCCTCGACGGCGACCGCATCTCCGACGTCCGGCCCGCGGGCTCGGCCCCGGCCGAGGGCGAGCGGATCGACGGCGCGGGGCTGCTCGCGCTGCCCGGGTTCGTCAACTCGCACGCGCACGTCGACAAGAGCTGGTGGGGCAAGCCCTGGGTCTCCTACGGCGGCGTCGCGAGCACCGAAGGCCGGATCGCGCACGAGCGGGCCGAGCGGGACGCGCTGGGGATCCCGAGCGTCGAGATCGCCGAGACCGTGCTGCGCGAATTCCTGCGGCACGGCACCACCGCGGCACGCAGCCACGTGGACGTCGACCTGGGGCTCGGTCTGCGCGGCATCGAGATCGTGCGGGAAGCCGCGGAACGGCTGGGCGGCGCGGTGGAGGTCGAGATCGTGGCCTTCCCGCAGGACGGCGTGCTGCGGCGGCCGGGCGTGCTCGAACTGCTCGACGAAGCCGCGGCGGCGGGCGCGGGCTGGATCGGCGGCCTCGACCCGGCGGGCATCGACCGCGACCCGGTCGGCCAGCTCGACGGGCTGTTCGAGATCGCCGAGCGCCGCGGCGTCGGCCTCGACATCCACCTGCACGACGGCGGTGAGCTGGGCGCGTTCCAGTACGAGCTGATCGCGGACCGGACCGTGCGCACCGGGCTGCAGGGCAAGGTCACCGTCTCGCACGGCTTCGCCCTCGGCGAGGTTCCCCCGTCGCGGCAGGCGGCACTGCTCGATCGGATCACCGAGGCAGGCATCTCGCTGGCGACCGTCGCGCCGGTGCGGACGGCTCCGCTGCCGTGGGCCGAGCTGTCCGCGCGCGAGGTCCCGGTCGGCCTCGGCACGGACGGGATCCGCGACCTGTGGTCCCCGTACGGCGACGGCGACATCCTGCGGATCGCACTCGGCTTCGCCCGCCTGCACGGCCTGCGGAAGGACGAGGATCTGACGGCGGCGGTGGAGCTGGCGACGCGGCGGGCGGCGTCGTTCGCGGGCCGGGAGCGGCATGATCTGGCACCGGGGTGCCGGGCGGATGTGGTGCTGGTGGCGGCGGAGAACGTGCCGGACGCGTTGCTGCGGGCGCCGGTGCGTTCGCTGGTGATCGCCGGTGGCCGGGTGGTCGCGAAGGACGGCGAGGTGCTCGTCTGAGCGGTTCGTCCGGGGCTCCAGCCGAGCGCGGATTTTTCCGTGTCCGGAGACGAACTTTTGGTCTCGGCGCGGCGCTACCTTCCCGGGATGGACAAGCTCGACGCTCTCCGCAGGCGGCTGAAGCAGGACCTTCCCGCGCTGCTGGAACACCACCAAGTCCCCGCCGCGGTGATCGCGGTCGCGGTCGGCGAGGAGACGGCCGCCGCGGCCGCCGGGGTGCTCAATCTGGACACCGGCGTCACCGCCACCACCGATTCGGTATTCCAAATCGGCTCGATCACAAAGGTGTGGACGGCCACCCTCGTCCTGCAGCTCGTGGACGAGGGCCTGGTCGACCTCGACGCTCCCATCCGGCAGTACCTCCCCGAACTCAACCTGGGCGACGCGGCCATCACCGTGCGCCAGCTGCTCAGCCACACCGCGGGGTTCGAGGGCGACCTCTTCACCGACACCGGACCCGGCGACGACGCGGTGGAGAAGTTCGTCGCGACCCTCGACGGCGTCGCTCAGCTTTTCCCGCCCGGAGAATTGTTCTCGTACAACAACGCGGGGTACGTCGTCCTCGGGCGGCTGGTGGAAGTGTTGCGCGGCAAGCATTACGAGGACTGTCTTCGCGAATGCCTCGCCGCGCCGCTGAAGCTCCGGCATTTCGCCCCGAACGCCCTCGACGCGATCCGCTTCCGCGCCGCGATCGGGCACCTCGAACCCGAGCCGGGCGCGGACCTCGTGCCCGCGCCGTTCTGGTCGATGCTGCGGTCCAACGGACCGGCCGGGTCGTCGCTCGCGATGTCCGCGGCGGATCTGCTCGCCTTCGCCCGCATGCACCTCGCGGGCGGCGCCGGAGTGTTGAGTGCGGAGAGCGCCGCGGCCATGCTTCAGCGGCAGGTCAGCCTTCCGCCGCTCGGCATCATGGGCGACGCCTGGGGCCTCGGCTGGGAGTTGTTCGACACTCCGGCCGGCCAGGTTTACGGCCACGACGGCAACACCATCGGCCAGGCGGCGTTCCTGCGGCTGGTGCCCGAAAGCGATCTCGTCGTGGCGTTGCTGACCAACGGCGGCGACGCGATGAGCCTGTACGCCGACCTCGTTCCCGCGCTGCTCAAGGAATTCGGCGGCGTCGAGGTGTCGCTGCCGCCGCGTCCGCCCGCCGAGCCGGAGCCGTTCGCCGCGGACCGGTATCTCGGCACTTACGCCAGCACGGTCGCCGATCTCGTGATCTCCCAGGACGACGACGGCCGGGTCTGGCTCGAGCAACGTCCTAAAGGGACAGCCGCGGAACTGAGCGCCGCCAGCAAATCCGAACTGGTCTTTCTCGAAGGCGACACGCTGATCCTGCGCGAAGCGCAGGGCGGAATCCATCTGCCGCTGGTCTTCCTGGGCGACGACGGATCCGGCCGTGCGCGATACGTCCATTCGGGGAGGGCGACCCGTCGCGCCGGGTGACCGGACGGCTTTGCCCGAACTGAACGATGCGGAGGCCGTTCCCGGGTAAGGTTTTACCTCGTGGCCGTTGATCTGGGGTGGAATACGGGGCAGACGCGAATCCACGCTGCCGACGGCCGTCTCCTCGGCGCCGGCGTCCTGATCGGCGGCCGGTACGTCCTGACCTGCTCCCGGGCGGCCCGCGACGCGACCGAGTTCCGGGTCGGATCGGCGGGCTCCGCCGCGCTGGCCGGGCTGGTCCCGCCGCTCGCGGGCGCGCGCGGCGACCTGGCGCTGCTGGAACTGGAGACTCCGGTGCGGCATGGCGCCACGCTCCGGCGAAAGGTCGAATCCGGCCGGGAAATCCGGATCCACAGCCTTCCGCTCCGCCTCGGCTACGGCATTTGGGTGCGCGCCACCACCGGAGCGGCGGATGGCGAACGGGTGCCGCTCACGCTCCTGGAGGGCCCCGTCGACCCGGATCTGTCCGGCTGTCCCGCGTTCGACCGCACCACCGGGCGGCTGCTCGGCATCGTGGTGGTCGACCACGCGGTGCGGCTGGTTCCGGCGGACACCGTGCTGGCGTACTTCCCGCAGCTGCGCGAATGGGTGACCGACGATTCGGTGATCGAGGACCGGCTCGACGAACTCCTCGTCCGCACCGGCAGCCAGCCGGTGCCCGGTGCCGGAGACCTGCGGGTCGGGCTGCCGAAAGCGACGCCGCCGGACCCGTTCGACGCCGTGCTGCCCGAGGCGGCGCTGCCGGAACGGCACCGGTTTTGCGTGGAATGCGGCAGTCCGGTGGGCCGCGGCGAGGCCGGGCGGCCCGGCCGGGCGCGCGGCTACTGCGTGAACTGCGGCACGCCGTTCACCTTCCTGCCGACCCTGGCACGGGGCGCCGTCGTCGCCGGCCGGTACGCGGTGCTCGGCTGCATCGCGCACGGCGGGTTCAGCTGGATCTACCTCGCCCGCGACGAGGCCGAGGGCGGCCGGTTCGTGGTGCTCAAAACCCTGATCGGCGAACGGGACCGCGGCGGCGCGCTGGCCGCCGCGCAATCCGCCGTCGTCCCGCGACTGCTGGAACTGGACCATCCGAACGTCGTCCGCACCCTCGCGCACGTCGAACACCCGGACCCGGAAACCGGCAGATCCAGCGGGTATCTGGTGATGGAGTACGTGCGCGGGATTTCGCTGCGGACGGTCTTCCAGCGCGCGAAGCGGCTGCGTCCGGAACATGTCGCCGCGTACGGCCTGCAGTTGCTTGAGGCCGTCGGGTATCTGCACCAGCAAGGGCTGTTGTACGTCGATCTGAAACCGGACAACGTGCTCCAGGACGGCGATCGGATCACGCTCGTCGACCTCGGTTCGGTGCGGCGGAAGGACGACCGGGACAGCGCGATCGTCGGGACGCCGGGCTATCAGCCGCCGCGGTCGGAGTTGGAACGCGAAGGCATCAGCGTCCGGTCGGACCTCTATTCGGTCGGCCGCACCCTGGAAGAGCTGCTGCGGGCGTGTTCCGGGCCGTACGGCGGTCTTGGCCGGGAACAGCTGCAGGAGCTGATCGACCGGGCCACCGCTGGTTACGAGGATCGGTTCGCCACCGCCGACGACATGGCCGAACAGCTGCGCGGGGTGCTGCGGCTGCTCCTGAGTGCGCGGACCCGCGTGCCGCATCCGGCCGCGTCGAGAGTGTTCGGCGAATCTGGAGAACTCGCCACTGCGGGGCTCGGGGCGCCAGGGTGGGAGGACTGGGGGCCGGAACCGCCGTTGCGCGCGGACGATCGCCTGCTGGAGGACCACCTGCGGACGGTCTTGCCCGTCGCCCGTTCCACCGCACCCAAGGAGGTCGCGGCGGCCTGGCACAGTGCGGCGACGTCGCTGGAGGCGGGAAGGCTGGACGAAGCCGAGGGCCAGTACAGGCGGTGCACGCGACTGGTGCAGGGCGAGCTGGCGCCGTTGCTGGCGTTGGGGTTTTGCGCGGAACTGCGGGGCGCTTCGGCGAATGCGGCGCGTTACTACCAAGCGGTGTGGGCGTGCGACCCGACCATGGCCGCTGCGGCGTTCGGACTCGCCCGGACCAGACTCGCGGTAGACGACCGCGTGGGTGCGGCGGCGGCATTGGACGAGGTGCCAGCAGCGGACCGGAGAGCCAAGAGCGCCGCTCGGGCCGGCGCGGTGCGGGCGCTCGCCTCGATCGTGCCGGGCGAAGGGGGGCTGCCGAGCCTTGACGAAGCCGCCGCCGCTTGGTCCCGGCTCGGTGAACTGGACCTGGACGAGGACGAGCGGGACCGGCTCACCGCGGTGGTCGGGGAAACGCTGCTGCGGCTGGCCGCCGAGCATCCCGCGGCCGCTGGCCGGTTGCCTGACCTGCGCCAGGTGCAGCACGACCTCGCGCAGATCTATTGGGAGCAAGCGAATCGGGGGTGGCCGGCGCTGCGGGAGCACGCGGGCCGGGTGCGCGGCCTCGAGGTGCCGCGACCGGTCTCGGCCGCGCGGCCGAAGGTCGTGGTGCACTATCCCCGGTACTTGCCGTCGCGCAGCTCCAGCACGACGGTGAAGGTCACCGTCACGGCTGGTTCCGACGGGGGTTCGGTGCGGCTGTTCGTGCGGGATTCTCCGGGGTGCGTGGTGTACCGGGTCAGCCAGCTGGCTCCGCGGGAACTGTCGAAACCCTTGCCGCAGCGGCGAATCGGCGAAGTGGTGCTCGATCTCGGGCACTGGGCGGCGGGGGAAATCCGGGATTACGCGCTGAGCTTGCTCGTGCCGTCGGGGCTGGCGATCGAGCGGGAGCATCAGCTGGTCGCGATGTGGGCGCAGCAGGGCGCTGTGCAGTCGGAGGCGGAGACCGTTTCCGTGCTTTTGACCGACGATCCGGTGCACCTGGCCCAAGCGCCGGTCGGCCCGCACCTAGGCCTCGGGGCCGCCGTCGATGCCGCGCTTTCCGCGCACCGCAACGGAAATCTCACTGCCACGCTGGACGCGCTGGGCGCTGCGGTGGCCTTGGCGACCGCGCAGGGCAACGAGGCGGTGCTGGGCCGGTTGCGGTGGCTCGTGGACATCGTCGACGCGGAGAGCGGGCTGGTCAGCCTTCGCGGGCTGCTGGCGGGGGACGAGTTTCTTTCGGAGCGGATTTCGGTGCCGTCGCAGCCGCGCGAGCCGGTCGCTGCTGACGTCGAGGCGCCTGCTGAGGAGGATTACGAGGTCGAGGCACCTGATTCGGCGATTTTAGGAGCGGTGTCCAGCGTTCGGGTCGATTCTCGCCGCGTTGACTCGCGCCGGGCGGACTCCCGGCGGGCCGATTCGCGGCGCGTCGACTCCAGGCGGGTCGACTCCCGGCGGGTGGATTCGCGGCGGGTGGATTCGCGCCCCGCTACCTGGCGCACCAGCCGGACCGGGTATCCGCCGCCGAGCGAGATCGCGGCGATGCCGCCGTTGTACTCCCGGCGCGTGCTCTGGGCGAGCCGACGCCCGCCGGGCGCGAAACCGCCGGACGACGTCCCGCCGCCGGGGCCGGACCTGCTGGCGACTGTCGAATGCCGGTCCGACGATCCGGTGGTCGTCGGGCGGTCGGTGCGGGTCGCGGTTTCGGTGCGGCGCAAGGAACCCGCAGCCGCGGCGACCGGGGTCGTGCGGGTCCGGGTGCTGCTCGACGCCGTGCCCGGGGCGGCCGAACCGGTGTCGCGGATCGGCTGGATCGCCGGCGACCGGTTGCTCGATCCCGCCGAGTTCGACGTCGTCCCGGCCGCGCCGGGGCCGCTGCGGCTGGTGTTCCGGATCTACCGCGAGCACGACGCCCAGCTGCTCCTGGAAATCGCGGCCGCGCTGCCGGTGGAGGTGCCGTCATGACCCGTCAGCTGAGCGCCGAGGTGACCGTCGACAACACCGCGGGGCTGAGCCGCGTCGCGGTGCCGCCGTACAACCGGGCGCGGACGGTCAACCTGCGATTCCTCGAGTTCCCCGGTGCGCCGGGGATTCTCGTCCAGGCCTGGGGCAGCGCGTTCCCGGAGGACGGCGGCGGCGGGTACCAGGGCCGGATCGCGCTCAGCCTCGACGAGCTGAACTCCCGGATCGACATCCTTCGCGAAGCCTGGCAGCGGCACGTCGTGGACCTCGCCGAGCAGACCGACCGCGGCCCGCGCCGGTATCCGTTCGCCGACGGCTGGGACCTGTCACAGCGGCCGGAACTGTTGCGGCGGGCCGGTTTCGCACTCGCCGACGCCGGCCATGTGATGTACCGGCTGCTGTTCGCCGGTCCGGATCGCGGTCTCCAGCGGATCCGCGCGCTGCTGGAACTGGCGCTCGCCGAGGGCGAGAACGTGATCAGCATCGAATCGGACAGCCTGATCGTGCCGTGGGGCATGCTGTACACGTCGCCGCGGCAGCCGCACGTGTACCCGGACGACGAGAACTGGTCGCTCGACGGGTTCTGGGGCTACCGGCACGTCGTGGAGCACACCTTCTCCCGGGTCGACGACTTCGACGCGCGGATCACCGTCGACGGCGGCAAACCGGTCGTCGGGCTGAACGTCGACCACGGCGTCGACCGGCAATTCCCGGACACGCCCTACATCGCGCCGGTCGTCGACTTCTTCCACGGCCGGGCCGAAGTAGTGCTGCGCCCGGACAAGAAAACGCTCGCCGCGCATTTCCGCAGCCGCGATTTCGCCGACCATGTCACGTACTTCGGCTGCCACGGCAAGGTGAGCGGCTCCGGCGGGCTGGTCGAGCAGCCGTATCTGAAACTCGGTGACGGCGAACGGATCTACGGCACCGACCTGACGGCGTGGCTGGCGGAAGCGCCGCTGCCGACGCGGCCGTTCGTGTACGTCGGGGCGTGCCAGGGCGGGCAGGTGACCTCGGCGTTCTATTCGGCTTTCGGCAAAGCGTTGCTGGGCAATGGCGGACGCTGCCTGATCGGCCCGCAGATCGACCTGCCGCCCGCGTTCGCGTGCGAGTATTCGCGCCGGTTGTTCACCGAATTCATCGATTCGGGCGCGAAACTGGGCGACATCGTGCGTTCGCTGGCGCGTTCGTTCGCCGACGAGCACCACAATCCGCTCGGGCTGATGTTTTCGCTGTACCGCGGGATCGACGTGCATCTTTGGCAGGAAGGGCGACCGTGACCGAACCGGTGATCCTGGACCTCGACGAGCACGGCGATTTCGTGGATCCGGAAACCGGCAAACCGGTGCCCGCCGAGGCGACGTCGCGCTTTCTGGCGCGCTGGCTGAACGTTCCGGCGACGGCGACCGACATCGTCGTCTTCGTGCACGGGTGGCAGAACAACCGCGAGACGGCGGACCGGCGGGCGCGGCAGTTCTTCGGGCTGCTGGAGGACCGGTATGCGGCCGGGTCCTACGAAGGACTCGGTTCGTGGAAAGGGTTTTACGTCATGGTGCGGTGGCCCTCGATGAGCAACCCGTTCCTGACCGGGTACCGGCGGATCCGCGACCGGGCGCATGCGATGACCACCGAGGGGCGGGCCGCGGAGGCGCTCGGCCAGTTGCTCGGGTACCTGAACGCGGAACGCCAATTGCCCGGCAGTGCGCCGAGTCTGCGGACCGTCACCGGGCAGTACCTGCACTGTGTCGGCCATTCCTTCGGCGGCCGTTTTGTCGTCGAAGCGGTGCAGGCCGCCGCGGGGGACGGTCCGCCGGTTCTCGGATGGGATCGAGCCGATCCGCGTTATCCATACACTGTGGACACTCTGCTGGTGTTCCAGATGGCCGCGCGGCCGGATATCTTCACCGGCCGGTTCGCTCCGGTGTTGCGTGACGCTCCGATCAACGGGCCGATCGTGGTGACCCGGTCCCGCTTCGACCGAGCCACCGGTTTGTGGCACCGGTTGGCGGAGGGGGTGGCGGGGATCGGGAATGTCGGGGTGAAAGCTCCGGTCGACGAGGTCGCGAACACTGTGCTGCGCAAGACAGATGTGGAGTATTCACGGTCCGAATTGGACCGGCGGATCGTCAATGTCGAGTCGGGGTGGCGGTTCCGGCGCGGGCGGTGGTGGAATCCAGCCGGGGCGCATTCGGACATCTGGTACCCGGAGTCGGCGCATTTGCTGCTGTCGCTGGCCGAACTGGCCCGCTGAACGGGGCTCGGCAGTCCACATCGGACTGCCGAGCCCCGAAAGCGTTCAGTAGCCGTAGTGCAGCCAAACCGCCTTCGTCTCGGTGTACGCGTCCAGCGCCCACGGGCCCATCTCGCGGCCCCAGCCCGACGCCTTGTACCCGCCCCACGGAGCGGCCATGTCCGGGATCGGCGGCATGTTCACGAACACCGCGCCGGCGCGAATCCCGTCCGCATAACGTTGTGCCGTGCGGATATCGCGGGTCCACACCGTCGCGGCGAGGCCGTACTGCGTGTCGTTCGCGCGCGCGACCAGTTCGTCCGGGTCGTCGTACGGAGTCACTGCCAGCACCGGGCCGAAGATCTCCTCGCGCATGATCGTCATCGAGTCCGTGACGCCCGCGAAGAGCGTCGGCTGGTAGAAGTAGCCGTCGCGGTCGACTTCCGAGCCGCCGGTGATCAGGTCCGCGCCTTCGGAACGGCCGGTCGCCACCAGGTTCGCGACGTGCCTGCGGTGCTTGTCCGACACGAGCGGCCCGACCTGAGTCGTCTCCTCCAAACCGGGACCGACCTGCAGCCCCGCCAGTCCGGCGGCCATCTTCTCCACGAACTCCTGCTCGCGTTTGCGGTCGACATAGAACCGCGTGTACGCCGCGCAGACCTGGCCGGTGTTCAGCGTCGCGCCGGCGAGGTTGCCCGCGACGGCGGCGTCCAGGTCGGCGTCCGCGGCGATGATGCTCGGGGCCTTGCCGCCGAGTTCGAGCGTCAGCCGCTTGAGGTTGGACTCCGCGCTCGCCGCGGTGATCAGCTTCCCGACCGCGGTGGAGCCGGTGTAGGAGACGTGGTCGACGTCGTGGTGCGAACTCAGCATCGCGCCCACCGGACCGTCGCCCGTGACCAGGTTGACCACGCCCGCTGGGATACCAGCCTGCTCCGCCAGCTGTACCAGCCGGATGCTGGTGAGCGGCGTGACCTCGCTCGGCTTGATCACCACGGTGTTGCCGGTGGCGAGCGCGGGCGCGAGCTTCCACACGAGGATCATCAGCGGGAAGTTCCACGGCGTGATCAGCGCGTTCACGCCGACCGGCTCGCGGCGGGTGTAGTGCAGGGTGTCCGGGAACGAAACCGGGTTCGTGGTTCCCTGGATTTTCGTGACCCAGCCGGCGAAATAGCGCAGGTGCTCGGCCGCGCCGGTGACGCTCACCTGCCGTGAGATACCAATCGGCTGGCCCTGGTCGCGGGTTTCCAGCGCGGCGAGTTCCTCGTGGTGCTCGTCGACGAGGTCGGCGAGGCGGAACAGCAGTTTCGCGCGCCGCACCGGCGCGAGCCCGGCCCACTCCGGCGAGCTCAGCGCGCGGCGCGCGGCGGCGACCGCGGCGTCGACGTCGGCCTGCGTTGCCGTCCCGACGTCTTCGAGAACCGTGCCGGTGGCCGGATCGCGGGTCGGGATGGGCTCCCCGCCGGCCTCGGTCCACTGACCGTCGATGAACAGGCGTGTCGGCATCGGTGCTCCCTAGTCCCTATCTTCTGGTCGTATCCGAGTATCGGCGCGCGGCGGGCGGGCGGTCTTGTCCGCGAGGGCACGCCCGTTGTCGGCTAGTGAAGACAATTCCGGGCGCGGCCGGGGGACCGGTCAGGATCAGCACATGGACGTGATCGTGGTAGGTGCGGGTTCGGCGGGCTCGGTGGTGTGCCGGCGGCTGGTGGACGCGGGTGCGAAGGTGACGCTGCTGGAAGCGGGCGGACCGGACACGAACGCGGCGATCCACGACCCGTCGCGCGCGGCGGAGCTGTGGCACGCCGCCGAGGACTGGGACTACTACACGGTGCCGCAGCCGCACGCCGGGAACCGCAGGCTGCACCTGCCGCGCGGCAAGGTGCTCGGCGGTTCGCATTCGCTGAACGCGATGATCTGGGTCCGCGGCGCGGCGGCGGACTACGACGGATGGGAACTGCCCGGCTGGACCTGGGACGACGTGCGCCCGGTGTACGAGCGGATCGAACGCGACCTGCTCGACTTGGAGCAGCACGATCCGCTGCAGCCGATCCAGCAGTCCATTGTGGACGCGGCACAGGAGATCGGCCTGCCGTTCAACGACAATTACAACGGCGGAACCCTCGACGGCATCTCCGTGCAGCAGGTCACCATGACCGGCGGACGGCGGCGCAACACCTGGCTCTGCTACGCCGAACCGGTCGCCGCCCGGATGACCGTGCACACCGGTGCGCTGGTGCATCGCGTGCTGTTCGAGGGCGACCGTTGCATCGGTGTCCTGGCGGAGATCGACGGCGAACTGGAGCCGCTGTTCGCCGACCAAGTGGTGCTCGCCGCTGGCGCCCTCGCGTCCCCGGCCGTCCTGCTGCGCAGCGGAATCGGCCCGGCCGACGACGTCGCGGCGCTGGGCCTTGACGTCGTCGCGGACCTGCCGGGCGTCGGCGAGAACCTGCACGACCATCTGCTGTCGCCAGTCATCTTCGCCACCGACCGGCGTGCGGTCGCGCCGCCGCAGACCGGGCTTTCGGTGACGCAGACGCACCTGTTCTGGCGCAGCCGTCCGGGCCTGGCGGTGCCGGACACCCAGCCGATCCACTTCAGCGTGCCGATGTACGAGTCGTGGATGACCGGGCCGCCGACCGGGTTCTCGCTGATGGCGGGCATGATCACGCCGCAAAGCCGGGGAACGCTGCGGCTGCGCAGCGCGGATCCGACCGAGATGCCGCTGATCGACTTGGCCGCGCTCGCACACCCGGCGGACTTCGAAAGCCTGGTCGCGTCGGTGGAGCAGTGCCGGTTGATCGGCAGCGCCCCGGCGTTGGCGGAGGAATGGGGCGCCCGGGAGCTGTACCCGGGACCGGCGGATGTGCGCGAGTACGTGCGACGGACCGCGATCACGTATCACCACCAGGTGGGCACGTGCCGGATGGGAACCGACGAACTGGCGGTGACGGACCCGACGCTGGCGGTGCGCGGGGTGTCCGGGCTGCGCGTCGCGGACGCCTCGGTGCTGCCGCGGGTGATCAGCGGGAACACGAACGCGCCGGCGGTGCTGATGGGGGAGCGGGTCGCGGAGTTTCTGCTGGCGTAAGACGTTGTGAGTGTTCATGCCGGTTCTAACCGGCATGAACACTCACAACCCTTAGTCCCGCGAAAACACCCGCTTCCCCCCGAACCACGTCTCCCGCACCGTGATCCCCGCGAGCTCGTTCGCCGGGGTCTTGAACGGATCCTGGTCCAGCACCACGAAATCCGCCGACTTCCCCGGCGTCAGCGACCCCGTCACGTCGTCCAGTCCGCAGGCGCGGGCCGAGTTCAGGGTGAACACCTGGATCGCTTCGGCCAGCGTGATCGCCTGCTCCGGCCACAGGCTCCCGGGGTGTTTGCCGTACGGGTCCTGCCGGGTGATGAGGCCCTCGATGCCTTCCCAGGCGTTCGGGGATTCGCTCACCGGCCAGTCCGAACCCCCGGCGACCAGTGCGCCGGTGTCCAGCAGCGTGCGGTTCGGCTGCATGCGCGCCGCGCGTTCGGCGGGGATCACCTGGGCGATGGCGTCCGGGATCACGCCGGGCACCCACAGGAACGGCGAGATGTCCGCCGAGACGTTGAGCGTCGCGAACCGTTCCAGGTCGTCCGGGTGGATGAATTGCCCGTGCGCCACTTGGATTTTCGTCGTGTAGTCGCCGCGGGCCCGCAGTGCGCCGGCAGCGTCCAAAGTGGCCCGGACGGCTGCGTCGCCCGCGCAGTGGATCTTCGCCGAAAGCCCGGCCGAGACGGCGACGTCCAGCCAGTCCGCGAGTTCCTCCGGCGGCATCGTCGTGTCGCCGCAGAAGCACTCGTGGTGCAGGTACGGCTCCAGGAACGCCGCGGTGTGCGCGGGCGGGGTGCCGTCGAGGAAGATCTTCACGAAGTCCGGCCGGTGGTGCTCGCTGCGGTACTGCGCGGCCCGGTCGAGCAGCGGTTTGCCGATCGGGTCCGCGCCGAAGATCGGGTCGTTGACCAGCATCGACGACACGACCCACGCGACTAGTTCCCCAGCGTCGTCCAGGGTTTTCAGCGCGGCGAGGATGTCGAGAGTCGCTCCGGCGTCCTGGAACGCCGTGATGCCGTAGGAGTGCAGGATCGCGATCGCCCGCCGCGACGCTTCGGCGTGCTGCTCGGCGGTGAGCGTGCGCGTGTCCCGCATCGCCCGCTCCACCGCCAATCCCGCGGTCTCGATCAGCAGACCGGTCGGCGCGCCGCTGTCGAGGTCGCGGTGGATCGTCCCGCCGGCCGGATCCGGCGTGTCCGCGGTGATCCCGGCGAGTTCCAGCGCCCGGCTGCTCGCCCACCGGTTGTGCCTGCTGTCCTCGATCAGCACGACCGGACGTCCGCCTGCCGCTTCGTCCAGTGCTCGCCGCACGGACTCGTGGCCGAGTTCAGGGGCCAAAGTGGACGGCCAGGCGCCGCCGACGACCCATTCGTCAGGACCGAGACCCGCAGCCCATTCCCTTACCGCGACGAGGATTTCGTCCAAGCCCGCGCCGCTTTCCAAGCGCAGTTCGAACAATTCCCGTCCGGCGAGGGCATGGTGGCTGTGCACGTCGACGAAACCCGGCAGCACGAACGCGCCGCCGAGATCGACGACCTCGGTGTCGGGACCGGCCTCGGCGGTGCTCACCCGGCCGTTCTCCACCGCGAGCGAGGTCGCCCACGGCCGGTCTTCGTCCACTGTGTACACAGTGGCGTTGGTGAGGAGCAGTTCAGGCGCCACGGGTCACTGTCCAGCGGGGTCGTAGTCCGGCGAATAAACGGTGTTGCTGAGCAGCCTGCCGTACGCGCCGAAGGTGAAGTGCGTCGGCGACTTGCCGTCCTCGCCCAGTCCGAACAGCGAACCGTGCGACCGCAATTCCCGCACGTTCCGGTGGTCGGCCACGGTCACCGACGCGCACGGGATGACCTTCTCGCGCCAGGTGAACACGTAGATCCCGGGCCGGATCTGGTAGACGGAGTTCTCGTCGGTGTCGGCGAGGCCCCGCTCCGGACCGGAAAGGCACTGCCAGGTGTACCAGTGCGGGGTGAGGTAAACGTGCTCGTACGCGTGCTCTTCGCTGTAAACCCACTGCACGCGGCGGCCGATCAACGCCGTACTGGGCGCGATTTCGTCGCCGTGCGCCTCGCGGCCCTGGATGGTCGCGGGACGGAACCGTTGTGTCACCCGGGGAAGTCCGTCGCCGATCGTGCTCGTGATGACCAGCGCGCGGCCCTGGCGCACGTCCAGCAGCAGGCTGTACGAGGTTTCCGCACCGGGGTGGAACTGCACGTAGAACAGGCCGGCGTCGACGAGGAACGTCTCCGAAGCGGTCTCGCCGGTGGCGCCGTCCTCGTCCCACGACGCGCGGCCGCCGGAGAAGCTGATCGAGAACGTGCCGCCGTCGGCACAGTCCAAAGTGAACGACTGGTTGTCGAGATCGTCCACAGTGGCCGCTTTGTTGGCGTCGAAGCCGGGGGCGAGACCGTCGAGCGGGAGCCAGGTGGAGGTGTCGGACAGGTTGGTCGCGGGCATGGAGCCTTCCTCAGTGTTCGCAGTGGCCGTGGGCGGCCGAGGGCAGGTCGAGTGCCGGGTTCCGGTCGCAGAACCCGTAGGGACGCACCATGAATCCGGAGTAGTCGACCGGCATGACCGGCCAGTCCTCTGGACGCGGGATGTGCGTCGGGCCGAAGACGTGCCACAGCACGACGTCGGTGTCGCTGACAGAGCGGTCGGCCGCCGTCCACGCGGGCAGGCCTGCCCCGCCCGGGTGCGCGTTGGGGCGGTCGCCCGCCGGGAAGCGTTCGCCGGGCGCGTACGGCGTGACCCACAGGTGGTTCGTGGCGAACGTCGCGCGCTGGTACACCGTCGATTCCGGTTGCGCCATCAGGGTCGCCGACGGCCGCGGCACGAGCTGGTACGCGGTCGGCGCGCCGAGCCGGTTGGTGTGCTCGGTGCTGCGGACTTCCCACACACGCGCGGTCGCCGGGTTGGCGTGCCGCTTCGCCTCCTTTTCGGTGCGCAGTTCGGTGGCCGTCCAGGTGAAGGCGTTGCCGTACGGGTTCTTTTCGCCGATCGGAATCCCGACAGTGTCCACTTCGTACACCGAGTTGCGCTGGCCGTCGACGGCGAAGTCGAGCCGGGCGCAGAACAGGTGCTGGTGCACCGGGGCGAACAGGCCGGGCGCGATCTCGGACGCGTGCGGATTCGCGGACCCGGGCTCACCGGCGCCGGAGAAGACGATGCCGGTCGCCTTGGCCTCGCATTCGATGGTGCCGTCGAGGTAGAGGTACCAGAAGAAGCCGTAGTCGTAGTTGCCGATAGTGGAGATCGACGAGATCACCAGCCGGCGCGAACGGCGGACCTCGGCCTTGCCGTCGAGATCCGTGTGCTTCCAGAGGATCCCGTAGTCCTCCTCGTGCATGCAGATCGCGTTCGGCACGCGCACCGGCTGGCCGTGGTCGTCGGCGAGGAAGGCGTCGAAGTAGTGGATCACGCCGAGGCAGTCGCAGCCCAGGCGCAGGCTGTTGCCGTTCTTGCCGAGCAGGTACTCGCCCGCGTCGAAGTAGCTGATCCAGAACCGGCCGATTGACGTATCACCGTAGGGAACAACCATCTCAGGCACCGACGCGCGGTACAGCACCGAGCGGTCCTGGAAGGTCAGCTGGTGCAGGGTCAGGCCCTCGCGCGCGTTGAACCCGACGCGCAGCTGCCAGCCCTCCCACGTCACCAGCGAACCGTCGACCTGGAAGCTCGGGCCTTCCGGCTGGGTGATCTCGATCGGCTTGAGCGTCGTGCGCGCGGGGTGGTGGCCGTACCGGCCGGAGTCCTCCGGGACCGGGGTGTCGCCCTCGTCCTCGACCCGAAGTACGCGCTGTTCGGTGAGGTTGAGGTGCGCGACCAGGCCTTCGACCGGCCGTGACCAGGGGTTGTCGGTGTCGTCCTCGCGCAGGAAGGTGAGCGAGCGGATGACCCGGCCGGTCTCGTCCTCACGGCCGAAGCAGCCGGGGGCGAGCGGGGCGCAGAACGCGTGCTCGACGCGGTCGCCGAGACCTCGCCGCTCCATGGCCGCCTGCCACTCGGGTGAGGCCTTGGTGATGGCCTCGGCCAGGTCGTACTCCTCGAAGAGATACGGGGGCTGGCCCTCGCCGCACTTCTCGTGGCTGACCAGCTCCCCGGCGGTCACCGACACGACCGCGTCGGCCGATTCGCCGGTCGCGGTGTCGAGCAGGGTGAACTGGATCCGCCGGTCGGCCGCGGCGCAGGCCAGCACGGCGGCCTTGTCCGGCTCCACCGGGAGGACCTGCGGAAACCGCGTCGTCTCGGTGATCAGCCCCTGTGCCTCCAGCACTGCCCGGCCGGCGGCGAGTTCGTCGGCGGTCAGCGGGTCAAGGGGGTGGGGGTGTGCGTTGCTCATGGTGTCCCTTCGCGCTCCTCGCCGCAGTGTTCGCGGCGGCCAGGGGGTAGCGGTAGCCGGGTTCGGCGGGTCGTGCGGCCGCTGACAACAAGGATGCACTCGTTGCCAATCCCCGGCGGCGCCGTTGTTGCAGGATTGCGGCATGCGACTCGACCTCGAAGACAAGGCCGTGCTGATCACCGGGGCCGCGTCCGGGATCGGGCTGGCCTGCGCGCGGGCGTTCCTGGAGGAGGGCGCGCGGGTCGGGGTGGTCGACCGGGTCCGGCCGCCGTCGCTGCCGGGGGACGTCGTCGCGGCGCGGGCGGACATCACCGACGAGGACCAGGTGGCCGCGGCGGTGCGGCTCGTGGCGGAGTCGCTCGGCCGGATTGACGTGGTAGTCGGCTGCGCTGGGATATCAGGACCGGTCGGACGGCCGCTCGCGGAGACCAGCGCGGCGGACTTCACCGCGGTCATGGCGGTGAACGTGCTGGGCCAGTTCCTGGTCGCGAAGCACGCGCGGCCGTGGCTGCGAGACGGGAGTTCGATCGTCTTCCTGGCCAGCGATTCGGCCTTCGTGTGCGCGCCGGGGATGGTGCCCTACTGCGCGTCGAAGGGCGCGGTGGTGTCGTTGACGCGGGCGTTGTCGGTCGAGTTCGACGGCGTGCGGGTCAATTGCGTGTGCCCGTCGGTGGTGGACACGCCGATGGCGCGAGGGGATTTGGGAGACCTGCTGGACGAACTGGGATTCCCGGTGCAGGCGGCCGGCGAGGTCGCCCAGCAGGTGGTGTATCTGGCTTCCGCGCGGGCGCGGACGGTGAACGGACAGGCCTTGCTCGCCGACTTCGGCTATTCGGCTCGGTCTGGGTTTCCTGCTTGAAAGGGAGAAATGACGATGGCAGACACGCGGGTCGTGGCGATTACCGGCGGAGGGACGGGCATTGGGGCTGCGGTTGCTCGGCGGTACGCCGGCGAAGGCGCACAGGTCGTGGTTCTGGGCAGGCGGCGCGAGCCGCTGGAGAAGGTCGCTGCGGAGACTGGTGCGCACGTGATCGCTTGCGACGCCAGTGTTCGCGAGGACGCGGAGGCGGCGATCTCCGAGATTCTCGAGAAGTACGGGCGGCTGGACGTGATCGTGGCCAATGCCGGCGGGCACGGGCTTTCTTCGGTGGTGGACACCGGGGACGAGGAATGGGAAATCGCGCTTCGGTCCAATTTGTCGAGCGCGTTCGTGTTTTGCCGGGCCGCGTTGCCTTCCCTCGTGGAAAGCGGCGGGCAGGTCGTGATTGTTTCGTCGCTGGCAGGGTTGTTCGCCGGCCCGAATGTCGCGGGATACACGGTGGCGAAGCACGCGTTGATCGGGCTGACTCGGTCCATTGCCCGGGATTACGGGCCTCGCGGGGTTCGGGCCAACGCGGTGTGCCCGGGCTGGGTGCGGACGCCGATGGCGGATGGCGAGATGGAGCAGTTCGCCGAGGCAGCCGGTTTTGACGGCGGGCACGACGAGGGGTACCGGCGGGTGACTGCCGAGGTGCCGTTGCGGCGTCCGGCCGAACCGGAGGAAATCGCTTCTATCGTGCGGTTCCTGGGGTCTTCCGAGTCCTCGTACATCACCGGTGCGGTGCTGGTGGCGGACGGCGGGGCGCACGCGGTCGACTTGCCCACATTGGCCTTTGAGCGCGCCGGGATGTAGTCCCATAATGGCCGGATGACGTTCGAGGGGGACTGGGCGGAGAAGACCGCGACGGCCAATCAGCGGTTCGCGGACAAGGCCGTCGCGATCGCCCGGGAAGTCGAAGTCCTGCTCGGCCGCGAGGCCATGAGCTATCCGCGGCACCCGGTCGAGCGCGCCCGAGAGGCGCTCGCCGACCGGGTGTTCGCGCTGCTCGCCGCGGCGCGCGACGCCAGCACGACGTTCTACAACGTCGAACGGGTGCCGGTGGCGATCGTGTCCGATTCTTACGGTGACGACTGGGTCGAGAAGGTGGCCGACGCCGCCGGCACGCTGGCTGCCGCGATGGCCCGGGCCGCCACCGTGCTCACCGGCGTGGTGGACAGCCAGTTCAAGGACGCTGACACGCAACAGTGGTTCACCGGTGTCCTGGACGACGTCCGAAACGCAGCCGCCGACGTCCTCCGCGAGGCGAGCGGACGCCCCGAAACCGCGGCAGGCTGACGTGCCGACGCAAGCCGAGGTCCGGGTCCGGTTGCTCGGCCACTTCACCGAAACCCTCCGGGCGCTGCCGTCCGGATCGGCCCTGGTGCTGCGGCATCCGGACCTGCCCAAAGCGGTGTTCCACAACGGGGTGGCCCTGTCCGACGACTACGGCCGCGACGAAACCCGGCGGTTCTTCGACATCGCCTACTGGGTGCTCGGAGCCGCCGCCGAGACGTCTGAGGAGTACCTCGACCTGACGATGCGTTCGTGGCGCGACCGGGGCTGGGCGACGGAGTTCGAGGCGGATCCGTCCTTGTCCGCCGGGTACGCGAGAACCGCCGACGGATACGGGTTCGCGATCAGGCGCAGCCTCAACGGATATCTCAGCATGGCGGGGACGACGCCGGTCTTCCCCGCGGACTCGCCCGAGGGCGACCCGCTTCCCGGCCGGATCGACCGGCCTGCCGTCGGATCAGCTTGATTCGGCGAGCGTCCGGAGCCACTTGGTCAGCAGCTGGGTTTCCGTCGTGCCCAGGATTTCCGGGTTCGCCGCGGCGTGTTCCAGTACACGGTGGATTTCGGCGTGCCGGTCCTCAGTCGCCCCAGTGCCGGTGATCGCGGCGATCGCGCCTTCCCGCACCGCCACGGACAACGCGCGGTCCTCCTCGGCGAGGATGATCTGCCGCAACGTGACGCCGATGTTCGCCACCAGGATGTGCGCGGCCGCCTGGTCCGGCGGGACCGTCAGACGCCCCTGGTCGGCGGCGGCTTGGGTTAAGGCGCGCAGCATCGCGCTGGGGCGTTCCTGCGCCTCGGGGGCGTGGCCGGGGTGGACCTGGCCGTACATGAGCGTGTAGAAGCCGGGGTTCGCGATCCCGAAGGCGACGTGGGCGTCCCAGCCGTCGCGCAGGTCCTGGATCGGGTCGCCGGACGGTTCGTGCGCGCCCTTCTCCGCGAGGTACAGGTCGAAGCCGCGCTCGACGACCGCGTCCAGCAGGCCCTGTTTGCTGCCGAAGAAGTGGTACAGCGTCGGCATTTTCACCCCGGCTTGGGCGCAGATCGCGCGCAGCGAGATGTCCTCGCCCGGCGTCGCCGCGACCTGCTCGGCAGCCGCGTCCAGGAGCCGGGTCCGTGTATCCGCGTTCGCAATCTGTGTCACACCGCTATGGTAGCCGCTGTTGCAGTGATACAGTGACGCATATCAGCGATAAAGAGAGGTACGCATGACCGACCACACCCTCAAAGGCAAGAACGTCCTCGTCGCCGCTGGGGCGAAGAACCTCGGCGGGCTCATCAGCAGGCAGGCGGCCGAGGCCGGCGCGAACGTGGCGATCCACTACAACTCCGAATCGACCCGGCCGCAGGCGGAGGAGACGCTCGCCGCGGTTGAGGCGGCGGGCGGCAAGGGCGTCGTGCTGACCGGCGACCTGACCGTCCCGGCGAACGTGGAGAAGCTGTTCGCGGACGCGGAGGCCGCGCTCGGGAAGATCGACGTCGCGGTCAACACGGTGGGCAAGGTGCTGCGCAAGCCGATCACCGAGACCACCGAGGACGAGTACGACTCGATGTTCGACATCAACTCGAAGGCGGCGTACTTCTTCATCAAGGAAGCGGGCAAGAACGTCGCCGACGGCGGCAAGATCATCACGATCGTGACGAGCCTGCTCGCGGCGTTCACCGACGGGTACTCGACCTACGCGGGCGGCAAGAGCCCGGTCGAGCACTTCACCCGCGCCGCGGCCAAGGAATTCGCCCCGCGCGGGATCTCGGTCACCGCGGTCGGGCCCGGCCCGATGGACACGCCGTTCTTCTACGGCCAGGAAACCCCGGAACGGGTGGAATTCCACAAGTCGCAGGCGATGGGCGGCCAGCTGACGAAGATCGAGGACATCGCGCCGATCGTGACGTTCCTGGCCACCTCCGGCTGGTGGATCACCGGGCAGACGATTTTCGCCAACGGCGGCTACACTACCCGCTGATTTCGCCGAGACAGCAAGGGAAGCGCAATGTCCGAAGTGGAGATTCCGGAACCGGTGGCGTCGTTCGTCGACGCGGTGAACCGGCACGACGACGCCGCGTTCCTGGACGCGTTCACCGAAACCGGCGTGGTGGACGACTGGGGGCGGTCGTTCTCCGGACGCGCCGCGATCAAGGAATGGAGCGACGTCGAGTTCATCGGCTCGCACGGCGTTCTGACCCCGGAAGAGGTCACCGTCTCCGGCAAGGAGATCACCGTGGTCGGGGACTGGCGGAGCAACCACGCCAACGGCCGGTCGAAGTTCGTCTTCGCCGTCGACGGCGACCGGATCGCCAAGATGACCATCCGGGAAGGCTGACCGGCCGGGGTGCGGGCGTCCCACCGCGGAACGCCCGCACCCCGGGTCAGTTGGTGCCCAGATACGCCTGGTGCAAGGTGTCCGGGTTGTCCAGCAGGGGCTGCGACTCGCCGGCGTAGGTGACCTTGCCGGAAGAGACGACCAGGGCTTCCTGCGCGACTTTCAATGCCAGGTGGGTGAACTGTTCCACCAGGAGGATCGCCGCGCCCGCGTCGGCGAATTCGGTGACTGCCGGGAGAAGCCTGGTGAAGACGGCCGGAGCCAGGCCGAGCGACATTTCGTCGATGAGCAGGAACTTCGGTTTCGCGGCGAAGGCCCGGCCCAGCACCACCATCTGCTGCTCGCCGCCGGACAACAGTGCGGCGGGCGAGTTCTTGCGTTTCTCCAATTCCGGGAAGAGGGCGAGGACTTCGTCCACGCCAGCCGGGGTCTTGGCGGTCAGGCGCAGGTTTTCCAAGACGGTCAGGCTGGCGAAGACCGCGCGTCCTTGTTCGACGTGCGCCAGTCCGAGCCGTGCTCTGGCCACCCGCGAGTGTTTCGTGACGTCGGTGTGTCCAACGTGGATAGTCCCGGTCGCCGCGGGGATCACGCCGGAGAGGGCTTCCAGCAGGCTGGTCTTGCCCGCTCCGTTGGGGCCCACCAGCGCGGTGATCTTGCCCGGTTCCAGGGTCAGCCCGACGTCGGCGATGACTGGGCCCGCGCCGCGCGTGACGGTCAGGTTCTCGATTCGCAGCGTGCTCACAGCATCTCCGTTTCGCCCAGGTAGGCCTTCAGAACCGCCGGATCCGCCAGCACTTCCGCCTGCGGGCCGCTCGCCAGCACCTCGCCGAAGTCGAGCACGGTCAGCGTGTCGCAGACCGACCGGACCAGGTCGAGGTCGTGTTCGATGATCAGCACCGAAACGCCGAACCTGGCCGGGACCTGCCGCAGGCGTTCGCCGAACGCGACGTGTTCCTCGTGCGGGAGACCCGCCGCCGGTTCGTCGAGAAGCAGCACCTGGGGCTTGGCCATGAGGTGGCCGACGACTTCGACCAGCCGGCGCGCGCCCACGTCGACCCGGTCCAGCGGCGTCGCGGCCGGCGGGCAGCCGAAGAACTCCAGTGCGGCGGCGACTTCGGCGGCGTCCGGTCGTCGGCGGGCGACGAAGCGGACGTACGCCTCGATGGTCAGACCTGCCGGGACCCGGTCCTGCTGGAAGGTTCGGCGCAGACCGGAGCGGGCCCGTCGCGTCGGATTGCCGGTGAGCGGCCGGTCGGCCAGTTCGACGGTTCCTTGCGCCTGGGGCAGGAAACCGCTGATGGCGTCGACCAAAGTGGACTTTCCCGCGCCGTTCGGGCCGATGACACCTAGAACCCCGCCCTTCGGGACGGCTAAGTCCACTCCGGACAGTGCCTTGACTTGGCCGAAGGTGACACTCAGTCCCCGGACCACCAGCACCGGTTCGCCGGGCGGAAGCCGCGGCGGTTCTTCGTCCAGCGCGGTGATCTGGACCCCGGCGCTGGCCCTCTGCCGACGACGCCACAGCTCGCGGATCGCCGTGCCGAGGTTGCCGCGTCCGGCCAGCGCCTGGATGCCAAGCAGACCGAAGATCACGTAACCCCAGTCCTGCGGGACGCCCCATCGCTTCAGCAGCTCCGGCACCGCGACCCACAGGACCGCGCCGAACATCGCCATGTCAATCAGGTGTGCGCCGGACATGATCGCCAGCACGTACAACGCCAGCGACTGCAGCGGGGCGAAACTGGTCGGGAAAGCGAATCCGACCTGTGCGGTGAGCAGGCCGCCGCTGATGCCGCCCAAGGTGGCGCTTACGGCGAAGGCGGAGAGCTTCGCGGTGCGGACGCTGGCACCTGCCGCGGCGGTGCCGCGTTCGGAGAACGCCACCGCGGCCCAGCTGCTGCCCCACGGACCGCGCCGGAGGAAGTGCACCGCCAACGCGCAGATGATCAGGACGATGACGCAGAGCAGAAAATAGGCGTTGTCGTCGGCCACAAAGGACGGACGGTCGACCGAGACGCCGTCCGTGGTGCCGGGGAACTGGATTTCCACCAGGGTCACGTCGGCGGCCGCGGCCAGGCCGAGCGTGACGACGGCCAGGTTGATCCCGCGCAGGCGCAGCGCGGGAAGTCCGATGAGGACGCCGACTAAGCCTGCCGCGAGACCGCCCAGCAGCAGCCAGAAAAAGAAGCCGCCGGGAGCGCCGGCTTTGTTCAGCGCAGAGACGACCCACGCGCCGATCGCGCCGAAGGTCAGCTGGCACAAGGAAATCATGCCGGCGCTGCCGGTGACGACACCGAGGCCGAGCAAGGCGATCGCGGCTACGACGACGCTCACGCCGAGGTAGGCGAAGTAGCCGTTGAGGCCGACGGTCAGGCCGATGCCGACCAGTACCGCGGCCACCGCGACGACCAGTGGGGTTCCGAAGCGGGACACTGCGCCCCGGTCAGCGAGCTGCATCCCACACCTCCTTGCGCTGAGACCACACGAGCAGGCCGACGATGGCCAGGAACGGGACGAAATTCCGCACTACCGAAAGCTGGTCGACCTGCGCGAGCGCGCCCTGCAGCATGCCGAGCACGAGCCCGCCGACCACGGCGAGGTCCAGCCTGCGGAACCCGCCGAGCAGGGCCGCCGCGGCGGCGGGCACGACCAGCATGGCCAGCGAGGTGGCGTCGTTCGACTGGGACGGGGCGACGATCACGATGATGATGGTGCTGATCAGGCCGGTGGCGCCCCAGACGGCGGCACTGAGACGTTTCGCGGGGATGCCTAACAGCTCAGCTGTCGTCGGACGTTCCGACAAAGCACGCAGTGAGATGCCAACGGGCGTCTTTGTCAGGATCAGCCGGGCGGCGAAGGCGATCACCACCGCCAGCGCGACGGTCACGACCGTCACCTGGCTGATCACCACGCCGCCGACGGTGAAGGCCGGGCCGGCCAGCAACGCCTGGAACGGCTGCGGTTTGTTGCCGAACAGGATGAACGACAGCGAGATCAACAGCAGCAGCACCGCGACGGTGACCGCCGAGCGGGTGCCGGTGCCTGCTTCGGCCAGCCAGGTCGAGACGACCCAGCCGATCAGCACGCTCAGCACTCCGCCCAGCAGCACGCCGAGCACCACCGCCAGCCATTCCGGCAGTCCGCCGTGGACGGACAGGGCCACCCCGACGTAACTGCCGAACATGCCGGTGGCCGCCTGGGCGAAGTTGACGACCCGGACCAGCCTGGACATCAAGGTCAGGCACACCGCCAGCACCGCGTAAAGCCCGCCGGCGGCAAGCCCGGCCAGCGCTCCCTGCACCATTGCAGTCTCCTCTATCCAAAGCGGATCGGGCTAGCGCCGCGGAATCCGCAGCCAGTCGGTACCGGCGATCTCCCACCGGTTCGTGCCCGTCGCGAGCTTCACCGGCCAGCCCGCGATGTTGTCGTGATGTGTCTGTCCGGGTCCGAACACGTACGGCGTGCCGACCATCGGGTCGGTGATCGGCTTCATTTCGCGCAGCGCCTTCGTCACCGATTCCCGCGTGATGTCGCCCGGCATGCCTTCCAGCACCTTCAGGAAGTACTTCGCCGCGAGGTAGCCGCCCTGGCTGAACGAGGTCAGCGGAATGTTGTTGCGGGTCATGAGATCCCGCCATTCCTTCGTACGCGGGCTCGACGGGTCGGTGAACGGGTAGAACTCGGCCGGCACGTAAACGCCCTTGCCCGCTTCGGAAACCGCCTTCGCGTACTGTTCACTGTAGACACTCGTGAGCAGCAGCCAGGTCACGTCCTTCCAGCCCTGCGCCTGCGCGGCTTTCAGCTGGCCGATCGAGTCGGGCTCCACGGGGTTCACCGTCACCGCTTTGCACCCGGCGGCGCGCGCCTTGACGATGTAGGGCGTGTAGTCGGAACCGTTGTACGGCACGGTCGCATCGACGTACTTGAGCTTCTTGCCGGTGATTTTCGACCATTCGTCGATGGCCGCGCGGTAGTATGGCAACGTGTTCCCGGCGATTTCCAGCAGTGCGCACATGTCTTGCAGGTGCAGCACTTCGGAGCCGTACAGCAGGGTCAGCGTCATGTCGTGGAACGGCCCGACGTTGGCAGGCCCGATGTTCGGGCTGGTGAAGCACGACGGGTCGACGCCGATGCCGGAGATGGAAAGCACCTTCTCCTGCTGGTAGTACTTGGCGTTGATCTGGCATTCGATGAGGCTGGACGAACCGACCAGCGCGACCGCCTGATCGCCGCCCACGATCTCGCGGGCCGCGGCTGCCGCGGCGGCGGGGTCGCCCTTGTCGTCGATGGCGTGGTATTCGATCTTGCGCCCGTGCACGCCGCCCGCCGCGTTCGCCGCGTCGAAGACGGCCTTGGCGGCCTGGGAGGATTCCGGGAAGGTGGCGGGTCCGCTCAGCGCGTTGACCGAGCCGACCACGATCGGTCCGTTCGGATCGGCGGTGCCCGCGCAGCCCGCCGCGACCAGCGTGACGAGCACGGCCGAGGCGAGCGCGGGCAGGAACTTTCTCATCATGGCTCGGCTTTCCGGTCCACAGTGACCAGAGGGGGAGGGGAGAGAACGGGGGCGGTGCCGGGGGAAGGACCGGCACCGCCGTTTCGCGGGAGACTCAGTCGGTCGCCGCGGCGACCGGGGCGGAATCGACGATCTGCTCGAAACTCGCGACCTGGTCGCCGTCGAACTTCCACACGTGCGCCACGCGCGCGGTGAAAGCCTTGCCGGACTTGCGGTTCGTGCCGCTGTAGGTGCCGAGCCCGACGATCGAGTCGCCGGCGTCCAGCAACGCGGACAGGGAGAACTGATAGCCGTCCCAGTCGCGCGCGATCGCCTCGAAGACGTTGCGCTTCACCTCGTCCGGGCCGGTGTAGGTGCCCGCGTAGGGGAATCCGGCGGCCTCGGTCCAGGTGGTCTCGGGGCCGATCGGGGCGAGCATGCCGTCGAGGTCGCCGCGGTCGCTCGCCTCGTAATGCGCGGTGATCACGTCCAAATTGGACACGGGGGAACTCCTTAGACAGGCTGGACGTCGGGGTAGCTGATCGAGCCGAGCGGATAGATGTGCCCGCCCGCGCGGGAATGCTCGGACCGGCCGTCGCCGGTGATGCCGAGGAAAACGCCGGTGGTGCGCAGGTCGTAGCCGAGGTCGTGCAGCCACACGCTGGCCACCGCGATCCGGAACTCCCGGAAGCAGAACAGGTACAGGCCGTCGGCGAACTTCCAGACGGTTGACATATCAACGTCGCCGTGCCCGCGTTGCACGCCCTCGACGCACTGCCAGCAGTAGCGTTCGGAGGAGAGGTAAACGTGCTCGTACAGGTGGTTCGGGCTGTAGCGGTAGACGTTGCGCTTGCCGATGAGGTCCCGCGACGGACCGGGCACGTCACCGGTCGGCTCGCCGCCGTCGGTGGTGCCGGCGTGGAAAGTCTGCGAAACCCGCGGCGTGCCTTCGACGTCCTCGTCGCCGATCACCGAACGCACGGTCATCGCGCGGTGCGTGGTGGTCGAGTAGACGATCGTGAGGGCTTCGCCTTCGACGCTCGTCAGCGGCAGATTCACGAAGAAGACGTCGGGACGCACGGCGACCGCGTCGTAGGGGTCCTCGACGCCGTTGAGGGTAAGCCGTTCGCCGTCGAGAAACCGCAGCTCGAGCTTCGCGCCGTCATCGAGCGTGACGGTGAGTTCCCGCCCGGTAAGGTCCGCGTTGGGCAGCCGGTAGGTGTCGATCCCGGCGGCGAACTCGTCGTAGGTGCGCCATTCGTCAGGGGAAGGGTCGGACATGCCCATCATGCTCGCCGCGCCTTGCCCCGTGAGCGAACGTTCATGCGCTGGCGGGCAACTGCCGGACGCTCGCGGTCAACCCCTCGTGAGCGGCAGGTCTCTACCGCCCGCTTCGCGCTGCCGCTCCGCCTCGCCGCTGCGCCGCCTCGTCTCTTGGGTGTGGGCAACGGGCGCGCGGCTGTGCGTGCCGGGACGTGGGAAACGCGGGCGGGCGGGAGCGCAGGCCGGGACGCGGGAAACGCGGGCGGGAGCGCAGGCCGGGACGCGGGCGGGCGGGAGCGCAGGCGTGCGGGGCGGGGGCGTGCGGGAGCGCAGGCGTGCGGGGCGGGGGCGTGCGGGAGTGGGTGCCGGGACGCGGGGCGGGGGGCGAGGTGTGGGCGGGGCGTCGTGGCGGCGTCGTGCGGCGGTTGGGTGGGCTTGGCTTTAGGGACGTCGTGAGTGTTTATGCCGGTTCTAACCGGCATAAACACTCACGAGGCCCGCGCGCGCAACTCGCTAGGCGACTGTGCGAACGCCGCCCGGAACACCCGCGAGAAGTGCGCCGCGTCGACAAATCCCCACCGCGCAGCGATTGCCGCGACCGGACGAGCTGCCAGCAACGGATCCCGCAGATCCCGGCGGCAATGCTCCAACCGCCGCTGCCGGATCCACCCCGCCACCGTCGTCCCCTGCTCCTGGAACAACCCGTGCAGATGCCGCGTGGAAATGTAATGCTCCGCGGCGATTTGCGCGGGCCCGAGATCAGACCGCGACAGATTGGCGTCGATATAGCTCCGGATCCGCCGCATCAGATCATGGTGCGGGTCGGCCGCGGTGCGGTCCAGGTCGAGTTCGGTGGCCAGCATCGTCGTCAGCAGGTCGACCGCGTTGTGGGCCAGCCGTACTCCGACCGGGCTCGTCAGCACGTCCAGATTCCCGCCCAGTTGCGCGAGGAACGGCACCACCACGTTCCCGACCCCGGAGCGTCCGGACATCCGCACCGCGGTGAGCTGGCCAACCAGATCCCGTGGAAGGTCAACCTGCTGCTGCGGGAACATCAGCACCAGCGTCCGGAAATTCTCTTCGAACACGAGCGAATACGGCCGGTTGGTGTCGTACAGCGCGACGTCGCCGGGGCGCAGCACCGCTTCCCGGCCGTCCTGGGTGAGGATGCCGGTGCCGGCCAGCATGACGCTCAGCTTGTAGCACGGCCGGTCCGCGCGGGCGATCAGTTCCGGCGTGCGCTCGACCGCGTGCGGCGACGCGGTGATCTCGGTGAGCGCGATCTCGCCCGCCTCGTGCGTGCGGAGCCTGCCGTGGAACCGGTCGCGGTGCTCGGTGCTCACCTGCAGCGGCACGAACGATCGCAGGACAGCGGACCGGAACTCCGTGAAGTCCTGCGCGACCGTGGTCGGCGTCTGCAAGATTGCCGTCATCATGTCACCTCTCCGTCGAAGTGCCGGTACCGCTGCGTGCCCGGGGAAGGAACCTCGGGCTCCTTCCCCGGACGGGACGCACCTTAGACCTGTTCGCCCAGTTTGAAACCCTGGTCGGCCCCGTCGGCGCGGGTGTAGGAGAACCCGTCCGCGCCGATGGTCACGTCCATTTCCTTCGTTTCCGTGCGCTCGACGACCTCCTGGAGCTTGCCGTCGAGGTCGAGCACCCGCGAGGCCTCGGTGTACCAGCTCGGCACCACCGGATTGCCCCACCAGTCGCGACGCTGGTTGTCGTGCACGTCCCAGCTGATCACCGGATTGTCCGGGTCGCCGGTGTAATAGTCGTGCGTGTAGATCTCGATCCGGTGCCCGTCCGGGTCACGCACGTACAAATAGAACGCGTTCGACACGCCGTGGCGGCCGGGGCCGCGTTCGATCTGGTCCGATTTCCGCACCGCGCCGAGGTGGTCGCAGATGTGCAGGATCTGGTGCCGCTCGTGCGTCGCGAACGCGATGTGGTGCAGGCGAGGGCCCGCGCCGCCGGTGAGCGCGACGTCGTGCACGGTCGGTTTGCGGAACATCCACGCCGCGTACACGGTGCCCTCGTCGTCCACGATGTCTTCCGACACCCGGAAGCCGAGCCCCTCGTAGTACTTGCGCGCGGCCGGGACGTCCGGCGTGTTCACGTTGAAGTGGTCCAACCGCGACAGCGCGCCCGGCCCGTGCACGTCGTAGCGCTGGGTGAAGCGCTCGACGTGTTCGGCCTCGTAGAAGAACTCGATCGGGAAGCCGAGCGGGTCCAGCACGCGCACCGCTTCGCCGATGCCGCGCGTGGTGCCCGCCGGGACGCGGCGCACCTCGACGCCGAGTTCCCGGTAGTACGCCTCGGCGACGTCGAGTTCGCCCTCGCCGCGCACGCGGTACGCGAGCACGGCCAGCGCCGGTTCCGCGCCCTTGCGCAGGATCAGCGAGTGGTGCAGGTATTCCTCGAACGCGCGCAGATATATCGCCTGGTCGTCCTCGTATGTCACGACGAGACCGAGAACGTCCACATAGAACTCTCGCGACGCCTTCAGATCGCTGACGACAAGTTCCGCGTAGGCGCAGCGGATGACGTCCGGCGGGGTCGTGGTCATGCCTTGTCCTTCCCGGCCCCGAAGCGCGCCGTGTGCACGTCGCCGAGCGTGATGTGCACGGCCTGCTGTTCGGTGTAGAAGTCGATCGAGCGGTAGCCGCCTTCGTGGCCGAGGCCGGACGCCTTGACCCCGCCGAACGGCGTGCGCAGGTCGCGCACGTTGTGCGAATTCAGCCAGACCATGCCGACGTCGATGTTCTGCGCGAAGTTGTGCGCGCGGGTCAGGTCCGCGGTCCAGACGTACGCGGCCAGGCCGTACTTGACGTTGTTGGCCAGTTCGAGCGCTTCCTCGTCGGTGTCGAACGGGGTGATCGCCACGACCGGGCCGAAGATCTCCTCCTGGAAGATCCGCGCGTCCGGCTTCACGTCGGCGAACACCGTCGGGGCCACGTAGTTCCCGGTGTCCAGGCCCTCCGGACGGCCGCCGCCCGCGAGCAGTTTTCCTTCCGTCTTGCCGATTTCGATGTAGCTCATCACCTTGTCGAAGTGCTCCGGGTGCACCAGCGCGCCGACTTCGGTGGCGGGGTCGTGCGGGTCGCCGACCACGATGTTGCGGGCGCGTTCGGCGTACCGGGTGCAGAACTCGTCGTAAATCGAGCGCTCGACGAGGATGCGGCTGCCCGCCGTGCAGCGTTCGCCGTTGAGCGAGAAGACGCCGAACAGCGTGGAGTCCAGCGCCGCTTCGAAGTCCGCGTCGGCGAACACGACGGCCGGGGACTTGCCGCCCAGCTCCATCGACATGCCCTTGAGGCCGGGCGCGCAGTTGCGGAAGATCGTTTCGCCGGTGGTGGTCTCGCCAGTGAACGAGATCAGCCGGACGTCCGGGTGCTTGACCAGCGCGTCGCCCGCTTCCTCGCCGAGGCCGTTGACGAGGTTGAACACCCCGTCCGGCACGCCCGCCTCGCGGAAGATGTCCGCCCACAGGCTCGCCGACAGCGGCGTGAACTCGGCCGGCTTGAGCACCACCGTGCAGCCGGACGCCAGCGCCGGCGCGAGCTTCCAGCTCTCCAGCATGAACGGCGTGTTCCACGGCGTGATCAGCCCGGCGACGCCGACCGGCTTGCGGTTGACGTAGTTGACCTGCTTGCCGGGCACCTTGTAGGTGTCGTCGGCCTGCGCGACGATCAGATCGGCGAAGAACCGGAAGTTCTCCGCGGCGCGCTGCGCCTGGCCGAGCGCCTGCTTGATCGGCAGGCCGGTGTCGAAGGTTTCCAGTTCGGCCAGCTGCTTGTCGCGGCTCTCGACGAGATCGGCGATCTTGTTGAGGATCCGGGCGCGCTGGCGCGGCAGCATCTTCGGCCACGGGCCGTGGTCGAACGCCTCCTTCGCCGCGGCGACGGCGAGGTCGATGTCCTCGGCCTTGCCCGCCGAAGCCGTCATGTACGGCTTGTTCGTGACCGGGTCGAGCACCTCGAAGGTTTCGCCCGAGACGCTGTCGGCCGGCGCTCCGCCGATGTAGTGGCGGATGTGCTCCGGCAGGTTCTCCGGAACGTAGTGCGCGGTCATGGTCACTTTCCTTCCACGGTGAAGCCGTCGGCGGGCGAGAGGTACTGCTCGCCCTGGCGCATCAGTTCGGTGATCCGGGCGATGCCCGGTTCGGTCGGGGTGATCAGCGGCGGGCGCACGAAGCCCGACTTGATCAGGCCGCGCTGCTCGAGCACCCATTTGCCGGGCGCCGGGTTGGTCTCGACGAACAGCAGGTCGACCAGCGGGTGCAGGCCGTAGTGGATTTCGCGGGCGCGGTCGAAGTCGCCCTCGGTCCACGCGCGGTACATCTCGGCGCTGGCGGCCGGGGCGATGTTGGCGGTGGCGCTCACGAAACCGGTGCCGCCGAGGGAAAGCAGCGGCAGGCACAGCAGTTCGATGCCCGACCAGACGAGCAATTCCTTGCCGCACAAGTGAAGCACGCGGGAGAAGTGCTCGAAGTCCTTGGTGGTCTCCTTGATCCCGACGAAGTTGTCGAAATCGCGGAACAGCCGCGCGACCGTCTCCGGGGCGAGGTCGACCGACGTCCGGCTCGGCACGTTGTAGGCGACGATCGGCAGGTCCGGGAATTCCTTCGCGACCGTGGCGTACCACTGGTAGAGCGCTTCCTGGGTGGGCCGCGCGTAGTACGGGGTGATGATCAGCGCGGCGTCGATGCCCGCGTCGCGTGCCTCGGAGGTCAGCTCCAGCGTCTCGTCGAGCTTCGCCGAACCGGTGCCGGGCATGAACGGCACCTTGTCGTCCACCGCCTTGGCGACCGTGCGGATCGTCTCCGCGCGCTCGGCCACCGTCATCGCGCCGGGCTCGCCGGTGGAACCGCCGATCGAGACGCCGTGCGAACCGGACGCGAGCTGCCAGTTCACCAGGTTGGTCAGGCTGTCGTGGTCGACCTCGCCGGTTGCGGTGAACGGGGTCATCAGCGGCGCGATCGAGCCGGTGATGGCGTTCGGGGTACTGCGGAACCTCATGGGGTGGGGGTCCTTCCTAGGGAGCTTCAGCGGGCGGGGCGGCCCGCCGGTCGAGGTAGGCGTCGAGAGTGGCGGTGCGGTGCCTGCGCGCCGCCAGTTCGAGTTCCAGCGGATCGGCGTTCTGCTCGATCAGCACCAGCAGTTGTTCGTGTTCCTTGACCGATTCGTGCGCGCGGCCCGGGACGAAGCTGAAGGTCGAATCGCGCAGCGACGCCAGCCGGTGCCAGCCGCGGTGCACGAGGTCGAGCACGTGCGGGTTCGGGCACGGTTCGAAAAGGACTGAATGGAATTCCTGGTTCAGCTCGGTGAACCGGTGCGGTTCGAAGTTCTCCAGCGACAGGCGCATCTGCTCGTTGACCGCGCGTGCCCGTTCGATGTCCTCAGCGGACAGTTTCGGCGCGGACAGCGAGGTGGCGAAACCTTCCACCAGGGCAAGGGTTTGCATGGTGTGCTCGTAGGCGGTCTCGTCGACCATCACCACCTGCGCGCCGACGTTGCGCTCGAACGTGACCAGTCCCTCGGCTTCGAGCAGCCGGATCGCTTCGCGCACGGGGACGACGCTGACGTCCAGCTCCTTGGCGATCTGCCCCAGCACCAAGCGATAGCCGGGACCGAAGGTCCGGTCGGCGATCCGGTCCTTGATCCAGCGGTACGCGCGCTGGGATTTGCTCTCGCCTGCTACGGGCGCCACTGGGCGTACCTGGCCTTCCAATGCTCGTTCATCGGATAGAGGCCGTCGACGCTCTCGCCGTTCGCGACCTGCTCCGCGATGAACGTTTCCTGGCGTTCCTGCTCGATCGCCGCGTCCGCGATTTTTTCCGCCAGGTGCGGCGGAATCACCAGGACGCCGTCGGAATCGCCCACGATGACGTCACCCGGCTGAACTGTTGCGCCGCCGCAGGCGATGGTGATGTCGACGTCCCAGGGAACGTGACGGCGGCCGAGCACCGCCGGGTGCGGGCCGGAGTGATAGGTCGGAATGTCCAGCGCCGCCACCGCTGCGAGGTCGCGCACGCCGCCGTCGGTGACGATTCCCGCCGCGCCGCGGACCTGGGCGCGCAGGGCGAGGATGTCGCCGATGGTGCCGGTTCCCTTTTCGCCGCGGGCTTCCATGACCAGGACGTCGCCGGGGTTGAGCGAGTCGATGGCGCGTTTCTGGGCGTTGAAGCCGCCGCCGTGGGACTTGAAGAGGTCCTCGCGGAAGGGGACGTAGCGGAGCGTCCTCGCGCGGCCGATGAGTTTCGTGTCCGGACGGGTCGAGCCGAGGCCGTCGATGGAGACGTGGTTGTAGCCGTTCTTGCGCAGCTGGGCGGAAAGCGTGGCCGTGCCTACGCTGGTGAGCTTGGTCTTGAGTTCGTCGGTGAGCACGAATTCCGCCGGAAGCCCCGCGGATTCCCGGTCGCCGTAAGCCTGTTCGCGCTGGTTGTCGTCGATTTTGGGCTGAGCGCTGAACTCCGGGAGCGGCGCGGTGCCCTCGACGACCGGTGTGACGAGACGCCCGGTGGTCTTCGTGCCGTAGCTGACCTCGACCTCGACCGTGTCCCCCGGCTTGACGACGGACGATCCCGCCGGGGTCCCGGTGAGGATGACGTCGCCGGGTTCGAGGGTGCTCAGCTGGGAGAGGTCGGCGACGAGGGTGCCGAAGTCGAAGATGAGGTCTTCGGTGGTGTCGTCCTGGACGATCTCCCCGTTGACCCAGGTGCGGACGCGGAGTTTCGCGGGATCGACCTCCGCGGCCGGGATCGTCGCCGGGCCGAGCGGGGTGAAGCCGTCGCCGCCCTTGGAACGGAGGTTGGAACCGCCGTCGGCGTGCCGCAGATCGTATACGCCGAAGTCGTTGGCGGCGGTGATGCTCTCGACGCAGTTCCAGCCGTCCTCGGGGGAGACGCGCCGGGCCCGCTTGCCGATGATGAGCGCGATCTCGCCCTCGAAAGCGAGGAGTTCGGTGCCCGCCGGACGCTCGATCGGGGTGCCGGAGGCGCTGATCGAGGTGGTGGGCTTGACGAAATACGAGGGCTTCGCCGGGGTCCTCCCGCGCTGCTTCGCGCGGGACGGGTAGTTCAGATGAAGCGCGATGACCTTGCCCGGCCGCTCCGGCGGGGTGGTGCTCGATACGGGACTCATGGGGGTTGACCTGCCCGGATGTCGTCGGGAGAGGAAGATATCTCAAAAGATATACGATCCTGGCGGGGTGGGGCAAGGGGTGCGGGACGGTCGGGCGGAAGCAGCGTCGCACTGCCGTGCGTTGGCCAGTACTATCTGCGGTACTTGCGACTCATGCCCCCTGCAAGGGGGGAGCCTTGGAAGCGCCGTGTTTGGCCGCGCGGCTCTAACAGCCACTGAGCGGCACTCGGATCGCTGCTCAGTTCCAGGGTCGGATGGACGTGAGCCGCAGCAACTGCAGACAACTCGGAGCAGCAACACCGGCGCCGGGGCCGGTGTACGTCGTTGCGGAGTTGACTTGCTGTTGCTGGTGGTTCCCCTGTGCACGCTGACTGCCTTCGTCGCAGTGCTCGGTCTCGCGGCGTTCATCGTGCACAAGACCGGAGATACCAAGGGGCTCAGAGACCTCGCCGTCCTGATCCGCGCTCTGCGCCCGTCCTGGCGGCTTGCGCGTCGGCGTTCGTTGCCGGACGTTTCGGATCGGCGTGAAACGGGTTAGGCGCGTATGGGCCTCGTGAGTGCCCATCCCGGTTAGAACCGTGACAGGCACTCACGAGGCTTTCGGCAGGCCTGGCTTTCGCTTCGCCGGGGCCGCGGGTCTCGCGCGTGCCGGGGAGGGGGTCGGCACACGCGAGACCCTTCTTGCGGCGGGGGCGGGTCTGTGAAGCTCCGGCTCGCCCGGACGCGGCGCGTACCCAGCCAAGCGTCCAGGCGAGCCCGCCGCGCCTGCTCTAGGCCCCCCAGCGCGCCAAGGGAAGCGCCGGAACCCGGTGCCCCCGGTGCCCGGTCATTTCCTCGTTGGCCACCAAAGCGTTCAACACCGCCTCCTCCACCGCCTGCACCACAGCCTCGAAGAACGGGTCGATCGCACCCCACGGGATGAACCGCATGCTTTCGTAAGGTTCATCGTCCGGCCGCGGGAAATGGCTGGTCAAAGCACCCGCATTGGCCGTGCTGAAGGCCAGGAACAGGTCGCCGGAGAAGTGCGACCCAGTCGTCCCGGTCCGGGCCAACCCCAAAGGCACCCGACGGGCCAGGGCGGTGCACTGACCGGGCAGCAGAGGCGCATCGGTCCCGATCACCACGATCACCGAACCAGCACCAGCGGGGGCGAGCCAACTCGTGTCTGCCATCGGGTTGTCGTCTAGAAGTTCGGCGCCCAGCGGAGTCCCAGCCACGGTGAGTTCCGGACGGCTCCCGAAGTTCGCCTGCACCAGGGCCCCAACGGTGTAGCTGTCCGAGCCGTGTGAAACAACCCGTGACGACGTCCCGGTCCCGCCCTTGAACCCATAGCAGGTCATCCCGGTCCCGCCACCCACCGAACCCTCGGCGATAGGCCCGGAAGCGGCCGCATCGATGGCGGCGACTGCGTGTTCAGTCCGAATCGTCGGGGCGTTGACGTCGTTGAGGTACCCGTCCCACGTCTCCGCCACCACCGGCAGCAGCCACTCCGCCGCGGCGTCCGGGCGTTCCCGTACCACCCAATCGATCGCGCCCCGATGACACTGCCCGACGGAGTGGGTGCTGGTGATCAGCACCGGCAGGGTCAGCGAACCGGTCTCCGCGAGCCAGGCACGGCCGGTCATTTCCCCGTTGCCGTTCAAGGAAAAAGTGCCCGCAGAACAAGGCACATCGAACTGGGAACGGCCGCGCGGGAGGAGCGCGGTGACGCCGGTCCGCACCGACGAGCCCTCGATCAGGGTGGTATATCCGACCTCGACGCCTGGGATGTCAGTGAGCGCGTTGTGCGGGCCGGGCTTGCCGCCGAGGGCGAGTCCTAGGTCGCGGGCGCGGGTCATGCGGGGTCCTCCAGGGAGCATCGGGTCGAAACGCGGGCGTACGAGAGCACCATTGCCTCGGCGACGGATCGGTCGAGCGGCGGCACTGCTTGGGTCAGGTGCAGGCCGTAGCCGTCTTCGAGGGTGACGAGGTTGCGGGCGATGGTGACCGGGTCGTCGGTCAGGTCGAAAATCCCTGTCGCGGCACCGGCTTCCAGGATGCCGACGTAGCCGCGGACCTGGCGTTCGTACAGGGCGATGTGCCGCGCGGCGTACGCCGGTTCGCGGCGGGCGATGGTGCCGAGTTCGTACAGCAGCACGCACAGTTCGTCGTTCTTGCCGTTCGGCAGTCCGGTGCCGATCATCGCGCGCATCCGGGCGCGCGGGTCGGCCTCGGCGGCGACGGCGGCTTCGCGCGCTACGCAGAAGCGTTCGACAGCCTCCTGCTGCACGTCTTCGAGCAGGTCGCTCAGGGAAGGGTAGTAGTACAACAGGGAACCCGGCGACATGCCGGCGTGGTCCGCGACGTCGCGCAGCTTCAGGTTCAGCACGCCGCGTTCGACGACCGTGTGCCGCGCCGCGGCCACCAGTTCCGCCCGCCGCTCGGGGGCCTTGCTCGGTCTTGCCATGTCTTGATTCTTTGAATAAATCTCGAAAAATGCAACCCCTGGACGGATCGAGACCGCTGAACCCTTGACGTAGCGGACGTGAGGGCCTTAGCTGAACGCCCGGCTGGTTATTTGAGTTCCATTCAAACAATGTACCTGAGCAACGACTTGATGGAGGCCAGCGTTGTCCACCCCCGTCTTGCGCCGCGGGTTGCGCACCCTCGGCATGCTGCTGATCACGCTTTCCGCGATCAGCCCGGCGTCCTCGGTGTTCGTCATCGCACCGGGCGTCCTCACCGGCGCCGGATCGGGCGCCTTCTACGCCTTCCTCGCCGCCGCCGTGGTCGGTGTCTTCATGGCCTTCGTGTACGCCGAACTGGGCTCGGCCTTCCCGAGCGCGGGCGGGGAGTACACGATCGCCGCCCGCACGCTGGGCAAACTGCCCGGATTCATGGTGCTGGGCATCATGATCGTGACGCAGGTGCTGATCGTCGCGGTGATCGCGCTCGGCGTCGGCCAGTACCTGAGCGTGGTGCTGCCCGGCGTGTCCCCGGCGGTCGTGGCGGCGGTGACGTGCGTGCTCGCCGCGATCGTCGCGGTGTTCGACATCAAGCTGAACGCGTGGGTCACCGGCATTTTCCTCGCGGTGGAGCTGCTGGCGCTGGCCGTGGTCGCGGTGCTCGGGCTGGCCAAGCCTGCCCGTCCGTTCACCGACCTGCTCGCGCATCCGGTCGCCCCGGGCGGCGGTCCGGCGACGATCAGCGCGGTGATGATCGCTACCGCCATCGCGATCTTCGCCTACAACGGCTACGGTTCGGCTGTCTACTTTGGAGAGGAGACCAAGGACGCCGGACGCGGGGTGGCGCGCGCTGTCCTCATGGGACTCGGGGTCACCGTGCTGGCCGAGCTCATCCCGGTCACCGCGGTGCTGATGGGCGCGCCGGATCTCGGCACTTTGTTCAGCTCTCCCAACATGTTGTCGTACTTCGTGCAAGCCCGCGGCGGCAGCACGCTCGACACAGTGCTGAGCCTCGCGGTCGCGCTCGCCATCATCAACGCGGTCCTCGCGATCGTCCTCATCAGCTCGCGCCTGGTGTTCAGCAGCGGCCGGGACCGCGCATGGCCGAAGGCGATGAACCGAGCGCTTGCCGCGGTGCACCCGAAGTTCGGCACCCCGTGGGTCGCGACGCTGGCGACCGGTTTCATCGCTGCCGCACTGTGCTTTGTGGACCCGCAGATCCTGACCGTCGTGACCAGCACATCGATCGTCGTCGTGTACGCGGCGTTGTGTCTCGGCGCGATCCTGGGCCGCCGCTCCGGCGCGACGGCCCGTGCGAAGTACCGGATGCCCGGGTTCCCGATCGCGCCGGCGGTGGCGTTGATCGCGCTGGCGTTCGTGCTGTACGTGAACGCGACCGACCCGGTGATCGGGCGGCCGAGTCTCATTGTCACGGCTGCGATTGCATTGCTGGCCTTGGGGTATTATCTCGTGGTGCTGCGTCGCCGGGGCGGCTGGCAGTTGAGCGAGGCGGTGGAAGAAGAGGAGCCGGCGCCCGCGCCGGTGCGGGAGACCTCGTAAGCCGCGGCTGGACCGTCCACTTGAGACCGTGGACGGTCCGGTTGTCGTGGCGCACCCGGTCCGGGATGATGCCCGGGTGCGGGTTTCAGTGCTGGACACATCGCCGATCGTCGCGGGGTCGACCGCGCGCGAGGCATTGCAGCGCACCGTCGACCTCGCCGCGCTGGCCGACGAACTGGGATATCACCGCTACTGGTTGCCCGAACACCACAGCATGCGTGGTGTCGCGAGCGCCGCGCCTGCCGTGGCAGCCGCCCGCGTCGCGGATGCCACGCGCAGGATCCGCGTCGGCGCCGGCGGCGTCCTGCTGCTCAACCATCCGCCGCTCGTGGTCGCCGAACAGTTCGGCACGCTCGCCGCGTTCCACCCGGGCCGGATCGACCTCGGGCTCGGCCGCGCGCTCGGCGGTCCGCAACGGGTGGCGGACGCGCTGAATCCCGGCCCGGCGGAAAGCTTTTCCAGCCGCATCAAGGAGTTGTTGACCCACTTCTCCGACTCGGACCAGCCGCTGCGCGCGACTCCCGCCCAAGGAAACGTGCCGGACGTCTGGCTGCTCGGCTCAAGCACGGCAAGCGCGCACCTAGCCGCCGAACTAGGCCTGCCATACGCCTTCGCCTATCACCTCCGCCCGGCCGAAGCCGCCGCCGCGACCCGGATCTACCGCGAGACCTTCCGCCCCGGCCGGACCCTCGAACCGTCCATTGTGGTCAGCGTCGCGGTAGTCGCCGCCGCGACCGAGGAGCGCGCCGAATGGCTCGCCAGGTCCATTCGGGCTAAGGCGTTGAGCCGTTCGCGGGGCGAGCGGATCTTGTTGCCACGACCGGAAGACGCGACCGTCGACCCCGCGATCGGCCCCGGCCCGGTCCTTGCCGGAGCCCCGGCGGCACTGCGCAATTCGTTGCGCACAGTCATCGCCGAAACCGGTGCGGACGAACTGATGATCACCACTCCGATCCACGACCACGCGGAGCGGAAACGGTCCTATGCGCTGGTCCGGGAGATCTCGGACACTTTGCCGCCGCGTGCTTGATCCCGTTTTGCCCGGTTAGTCCGCCGGGAACCCGCTGCGGCGCACGGGGTTTCCCCAACGTTCAACCTGGCGCGGGTTCGCATGTCACTTGTCGTGCCTAAGTTCCTCACGGCTTCGGAAAGCGGGGACGGATGAAAACCAGCGAGGCGGTGCGAGCCCGCGCGATCACCAAGTGTTTCGGCGACGTGATCGCGCTCGACGGCGTCGATCTCGACGTCGCGTACGGCGAGATCCACGGGCTCGTCGGCCCGAACGGCGCGGGCAAGACCACGCTGCTCGGCCTGCTGCTCGGACTCGCGGTCGCGGACGAGGGCGAACTCGAGATCCTCGGCCGCCCGGTCGGCCGGGCGCTCGCCACCCCGGACGGCATCTCCGGGTTCGTGGACGGGCCGGGGCTGTACCCGTCGCTCACCGCGCGGCAGAACCTCGCCGCGCTGGCCTCGCTGCGCGGCCAGACCGTCGACATCGACGACCTCCTCGCGCAGGTCGGGCTCTCCGATGTCGCCGACGACCGGGCGCGCGGGTTCTCCCTCGGCATGCGCCAGCGCCTCGGCCTCGCCGCCGCGCTGCTGACCGAGCCGCGGTTGCTGATCCTCGACGAGCCCGCCAACGGCCTCGACCCGGCGGGCAAGAAGCACGTGCACGGCGTGCTCACCCGGCTCGCCGACGAGGGCACCGCGGTGGTGCTGTCGAGCCACCGGATGGACGACCTCGAAGCGCTCTGCTCGGAGGTCACCATTCTGTCCGCCGGCTGCGTCGTGTTCACCGGACCGCTGGCGAAACTGTCCGCCGAGGACCGTGAACTGGCTTACCGCCTGCTCACCTCGGACCAGAAGACCGCGCGCGAGATCGCCGAAAACGTGCCCGGGCTGCGGATCGACGACACCCAGACCCCGCGCGGACAGGCCGACGTCCTGGTGGTGAGCGGCCTGGTGCCCGCGCTGGACGACCTGGTCGCGCGCGTCGTCGGCAAGGGCATCGGCGTACGGGAACTGTCTCCGGTCGTTTCGCCGCTGGAGGCCGCGTTCCTGGAGTTGACGGAGCAGGGGGAGAAGAGATGACCGTCACCGAGGCGCCCGCCGAACAGCAGGCCTCCGTCCGCCCGGTCGGACTGGGCCGCGGCTACCGGTTCGAACTGGTGAAGCTGGTGTCGCAGTGGCGGATCCGCGTGCTGCTGCTGGCCTGCTGGCTCGCGCCCGCGGTGTTCGTCGCCGCGGTCAGCCAGCAGAGCGACCTGCCGGTGGACACTCTGTTCGGCCGTCTGATGAACGCCACCGGCTGGGCCGGGCCGCTGGTCCTGCTCGGATTTGCCGGCAGCTACGCGCTTCCGCTGCTGACCTCGCTGGTCGCCGGAGACGTCTTCGCCGCCGAAGACCGGCTCGGCACCTGGCGGCACCTGCTGGTCGCGATGCGGTCGTACCGGCGGATTTTCGTCTCGAAAGCACTCGCGAGCCTCACCGTGATCCTGTTGCTGGTCTTCGGCTTGGCGGCGTCCAGCACCGTCGGCGGTCTCATCGCGGTCGGCGGACAGCCACTGGTCGGCCTCGACGGGCATCTGCTGTCCTCGGGCGACGCTGCGGTGAAGGTCGCGCTCGCCTGGATCTGCGTGCTCGCCCCGACCCTTGCCTTGGCGGGGATCGGCCTGCTCGGCTCTGTCGCATTAGGACGGTCGCCGATGGGCCTGCTGCTGCCCGCGGTAGTCGCGCTGGTGCTGGCGGTGGCGCAGTTGCTGCCGCTGCCGGTCGTCGTGCGGCTCGCGCTGCCGACGTACGCCTTCATCTCGTGGAACGGTCTCTTCACCGACCCGGCCCAGCTCGGTCCGCTGCTGATCGGCGTCGGAGTGAGCCTGGTGTGGGCAGCAGTCTCGACTGCACTGGCCTACGTGCTGTTCGTGAGACGCGACTTCACCGATCTGACATATGACGGTGCCGGTCGTCGCGTACTAACCGCGGGCTTGCTGCCGCTCGCCGGTCTGATCGGCGTCACGGTCGCGGTCGTCGCGGTCGCGACTCCGGCGTCGGGTTCGGGCATCGACCGGGCGAAACTGCAGCAGTCGCTGTCCACCGAGTTCGCGCACCTCTACCGGATCCAGACCGCGCAGCTGCACCGTCCGGACGTCGCGGAGGAGCAGCTCGCGGCGAGCACGGAATGCACCAAGGGCGGCGGCCTCGTCGAGGCCGAGGGCCCCGGCAACGACTGGCGCTGCGTCGTCTCCTGGCACCTCCCTGGTATCTCAGCGACCGGACAGGCGATCTACCAGCTCGATGTCACCTCGGACGGGCGGTATGTCGCCGACGGCGACGGACCGAAGGAAGTGAACGGCTACTTCCAGGTGCGGACCCCGGAAGGGGACCGGCCCAACCCGCTGTGGCAGTTCGACGGCAACGTCGAGCTGCTCTCCTCCACGAAGGGATGAGGACATGCAAGTAACGCGCCGTCGCCGGCGTGGCGGGAAGAAAGAACTCCGCAGATCCCGCAAGCTGCGCTTCGTCACGGCGGGGGCGACCGCGGTCGCTCTCGTCGCCGCGGGCTCGGGCATCGGCCTCGCCTCCACCAAGCAGTTCGGCACCGACCAGGTCGGCCAGGAAACCGAAAACGGCCTGACCATCTCCAGCGACCAGTACCTCAAGCCGATCGGCGAACGGCTGGTCCTGCCGAACGGCAAGATCATGTCGTCGGCGGTCAGCCCGGACGGCAGCCACCTCGCCGCGCTGACCACCGACGGCGGCATCGCGCTGACCATCGTCGACCTGAAGACCTGGAAGGTCCAGCAGCTCGTCGGCAAGGACAAGAAGGCCGACCTGCAACTGCCCGGCAACGACGTCGGCCAGGAAGGCCCGTCGTACTCGCCGGACGGCAAAACGCTGTGGCTGGGCCAGATCGACGGCTACCGCAAGTTCGCGGTGAACCCGGACGGCACTGTCGCCGACCCGGCCTGGGTCCCGATTCCGGTGGACGGGGACAAGCACTCCCTTGCCGCGGGCGCGATCTTCTCGCCCGACGGGTCCACTGTGTACTCCGCGGTGAACGGCCAGAACCGGGTCGTCGCGATCGACGCGGCCAGCGGCCAGATCAAGCAGAGCTGGACCGTCGGCAACGCGCCGCGCGCGCTGGTGCGGATCGGGAACCGGATCTACGTCAGCAACGAGGGCGGCCGCGCGGCCAAACCGGGCGACACCACGATCAACTCGTACGGCACCGACATCGTCGCGGACCCGAAGACCGCTGCCGCCACCACTGGCACGGTCAGCGTGATCGACCTGGCGAACCCGGCCGCTCCGGTCAAGAGCATCGACGTCGGCCTGCACCCGACCGCGTTGCGCGCCAAGAACAACACCCTGTTCGTGGCGAACACCGGCGGCGACAGCGTTTCGGTGATCGACACCCAGCGGGGCGCCGTGGTGCAGACCATCGCGACGCAGCCGTGGCCGGAGGCGCAGGTCGGGTACGAGCCGACCGACATCGCGCTCACCGACGACGGCCACCTGCTGGTGACCCTCGGCCGGGCCAACGCGGTCGCGGTCTACCGCTACTGGTTCCCGCAGGCCCCCGCCGCCTTCATCGGACTGCTGCCGACGGACTACTTCCCGTCTGGTATCTCAGCTTCGGGCAATAACATCCTTGTCGCGAACACCCGCGGCATCGACGCCCGCCGCCCGACCACTGCCGCCGGGCACGCCACGCACGACACCACGTCGAGCCTGCAGCGCTTCACCCTGCCGACCGACTGGCAGACCTGGGCGCAGACGTCGCAGGTGTTCAAGCAGAACGGCTGGACGCCGGGGTCGGTGCAGAAGGCGTACGGCAACCGCAACGTCAAGCCGGTTCCGGTGCCGCAGCGCCTCGGCGACCCGTCCACGATCAAGCACGTTTTCCTGCTGGTCAAGGAAAACCGGACTTACGACCAGCTCTTCGGCGACATCGCGAAGGGCAACGGCAACCCGGCGCTCGCGCAGTTCGGCCAGGCGGTCACGCCGAACCAGCACGCGCTGGCCAACCAGTTCGGCTTGTACGACAACACCTACGACATCGGCACGAACTCGGCCGAGGGCCACAACTGGCTGATGCAGGCGGACAACCCGGAGTACACCGAGTCGTCCGCGGGCGAGTACAAACGCAGCTACGACACCGAGGACGACGCACTGGGCCACCAGCGCAGCGGCTTCCTGTGGACCGGGGCCCAGGCGGCGGGCAAGAGCGTCCGCGACTTCGGCGAGTTCCACCAGTTCCTGACCAAGCCCGCGGACGCGAGCTGGCAGAACCTTTACTGCGATTCCAAGAACATGGCCGCGACCGGCGAGCCGACCGCCTACCCGCTGGTCTCGTCGTCGCCGATCCCGTCGCTGAACAAGGTTTCGGTGCCGGGCTTCCCGAAGTTCGACACCGCGGTGCCGGACCAGTACCGGTACGAGATCTGGAAGAACGACTTCGAGAAGAACGGCCCGGCGGACCTGAACATGTTCTGGCTGTCGAGCGACCACACCGGCGGGCCGCCGAGCCCGGCCGCGCAGGTCGCCGACAACGATCTGGCCGTCGGCAAGATCGTCGACAAGATCTCGCACAGCCAGTACTGGAAGGACTCGGCGATCTTCGTGGTCGAAGACGACTCCCAGGCCGGGCTCGATCACGTCGACGGCCACCGGGCCCCGGTGCAGATCATCAGCCCGTACGCGCAGCGCGGCGTGACCGACAGCCGGTACTACTCGCAGATCACCATGATCCGCACCATCGAGCAGATCCTCGGGATCCACCCGATGAACCAGAAGGACAGCGCGGCCACCCCGATGGCGACCGCGTTCACGCCGAAGCCGGACAACACGCCGTTCACCGCGGTGCCGAACCAGACGTCGCTGACCGCGGGCCTCAAGACCCCGCCGTCGTGCGGCACGGACAACGTCCCGACGGCCTCCACCGCGGCGGCCTCGGCGGCGGTGCCCGCGGACAAGCAGCAGCTGGCGCAGCAGTGGCAGCAATGGCAGTCGCAGCAGAAGCTGACCGGCCCGAACGCCACGGCGGACTACGCCAATCCCGCGCAGATGGACCACTTCACGTGGTACCAGGTGCACGGGTGGACGCAGCCGTACCCGGGCGAGGACAAGATCTTCGCCCCGGACCAGGTGCCGGGAGCGTTCATCCCGTCGGCCGACTCGGACGGCTGATTCGTTAGCTGGTAAGGAAAAGCCCCTGTCCGCTTCGTGCGGGCAGGGGCTTTCTTTTAGCTGGGCAGCGGGGTCGCCGCGGACAGGGAGAGATCCGGGTCTGTCGTGATATCTCACCGTGCGTGCGGTAGTGGACCACTGACGGCGGCTGGAGAAAGCCCGTCGAGGAGCAGGGCGAGGCAGCGGGGCCAGCTGGTGCCCGCGACGGCAGTGACCATGGTGATCAGGCAGGGGAGATCATCGAGCGTCAGGTCCGCGCGCACCGCGCCGGCCTCTTGCGCGCGCGACAGCACCTCGCCGAACGCCCCGAGATGCCGTCCGGCGATCTCGGCCGCGAGGGCGTTCCCGTTGACCAGCGCGAGGATCCCCGGGTGCTCGCGAAACGCCTCGACCCCGCTCTCCAGCACGATTTCCAACGCCCGCCGCGGATCCGGCTCGGCGGCGACGCGACGACGGATCGGCTCCACCTGTTCGGCGAAGTACTCCTCGAGCACGGCCGTCAGCAGGTCGTCCTTGGTCGGGAAGTGCCGGTAGAGCGTGCGTGCGCTGACCCCCGCGGCCTGCGCGATTTTGTCGAGCCAGACGTCGCCGCTGCCCTGGACGGCCGTCCGCGCCGCGGCAAGGATCTCGCGCCGGTTGTGCTGGGCGTCGGCTCGCGGGCGTTCGGTTCGGGGCACGGCGCCACGCTAGCATCGCCGAGCTAAATGTCAGTCGACTGACATTTAGGCTACGGTGGTCGCATGGACCACGGAATCGTCACCTTCCTCACCGACTACGGCATCGCCCCCGTGCGGCTCGGGCGAGCGGTGGAGGAGCGCGGGTTCGGCTCGCTGTTCCTCACCGAACACACGCACATCCCGGCCAGCAGGCGCACCCCGTACCCGGTGGGCGCGGCGGAACCGCAACCGCTGCCGCGGCATTACTCGCACACCTTCGACCCGTTCACCGCGCTCGCCGCCATCGCGGCCGGCACCGAACGGATCGGGCTCGGCACCGCGGTGTCGCTGGTCAGCCAGCATCACCCGATCACGCTGGCCAAGCAGGCGGCGAGCGTCGACGTGCTGTCCGGCGGCCGGTTCGAACTCGGGGCCGGCCCGGGCTGGAACGCCGAGGAAATGGCCAACCACGGCGTCGACCCGGCGCGTCCGCTCGCGCGCATGCTGGAACACATCGCCGCCGTCCGGACTATGTGGACGGAGGACGAACCGGAGTTCCACGGCGAGTTCGTCGACTTCGACCCGATCTGGTCCTGGCCCAAACCCGCGCGGCCGCTGCCCGTGCTGATCGGCGGGGTGGGGGTGAAGGTGCTGGACCGGGTCCTCAGCCACGGCGACGGCTGGCTTCCGCTGCCGCTGTACCCGATTGATTTCCTGCGCACGCGGATCACGGAACTGCGCGAGCGCGCGGGCCGTCATGTCCCGGTGACGTTGTACGGGGCGGATCCGGAGAAGCTGGCGGGCTACGCGGAGGCGGGGGTCGACCGGGTGCTGTTCGAACTCGAGGACCACGAGGACCCGGCGGATGCGTTGCGCCAGCTTGACCGGCTGGCGGAGCTGGCCTCGTGAGTGTTGGCGCCGGTTCTGACCGGCGCCAACACTCACGAGGCTTCGCGCTTCAGGAACCGGTGTGCTGCTCCGGCTCCAGCGAGTTCCCCGGCGGGATGTGCCCGCAGCTGGACGGCGCGGCCTTGCCCGCGAACCGGTCGTTGAGCCAGGCGATCGCGGCCGGGGCCCATGCCGGGACGGCGGTGGCGTGGCTGAGCGCGTCGTACTGCGTGTACTTGATCGAGGTGTTTCCGGTGTCGCAGTACTGATTCGCGAGCGCGCGGACGTCCCCGGCCACCATCACGCCGTCGCCGCCGCCGATGCCGGGTTCGTTGCTGACGGTGCCTTCGAGCGCGCCGTTGCTGGCCTGCGCGATGAATCCGGGGATCGAGGGCGTCGCCGCCGAGCCGATGTTCACCTTGTTGACCGCGTCGACGAACGGCGGCACCGAATCCGGGTCCGCGTACTCCGGCTTGACCAGTTTCTGCCAGGTCAGCCCGGGGTAGTGGCCGAGCGCGTTGACGATCGACGCGTGTTCGAGCTCGGCGAGCACCTTGAGGCCGTACTCGCTGGCGTACGGCTTGAGGTCGATGCCGTAGCTGCGCGAGACGCCGATCAGCGCCATCGGGATCACGCCGGACCAGACCGGGCTGCCGCCGACGTACTTGAGGTTGTGCGCGGGGTCGACGAGCACCCCGCCCTCGGCGAACCCGACGAGGTTCTTCTCGACCTCGGGCGCGTAGCTTCCGGCGATCGCCGACGCCCAGCCGGTCGCGATCGCGCCGCCGGAATAGCCGAGGAGGCCGAATTTGGTGGACTCGGTCATTCCGGTGCCGGACGCGTGCGTCGCGGCACGGATCGAGTCCAAAGTGGTCTTGCCGTATTCCGGACCGGCCGCGAAATCGGCAGTCGGCCCTTCGGTATCCGGGATGACGACGCTGTACCCGAGCGCGAGCGCCGGCGCGATGAGCAGCGACTCGGCGTTCGGCAGCACGCCGCCGAGCCGGACGTCGCCCGCGATCGCGCGGGACGGTGCGTCGGCGGGATCGAGCGAGTCGTACGCGGACTGGTACGACACGGCTTTTCCGTTGTTGCTCAAGGGATTGCGGACGACTGATGTGACGTTCGCGGTGGGATTGCCCTGTGCGTCGGCGGTCCGGTAGAGCAGCTGCGTGGCTTGTACTGGAGTCGGGAAGCCGAAGACGTGATATGTCAACGTCCGCGTCTTGAGTACGGTGCCCGGAGCGTACGACGAAAGCGGCGCGCTGCCGTCGTAGCTGTAGAAGGAATCGGCCGAAGCCGCGGCGGGCAGCGCGACGGCGGACGTGATCGCGAGAGCGGCGGCGGCGATCAGCGCACGGACGGGTTTCCGGATCATGACTCCCCTTTGAACCATGAAGTGGATCACGACTGGCCGGTAACTTACCAGCGAGTAGGTATCCGCACAACTACGGAAGGTGCAGGCCGGGCCGGTGCCGACGGCTCAGGCGGGCCCGGCGTAGGTCGCGGCGATCGCGGTGGCGCGCTTGTGCAACGCGGCACGCAATGATCGCGGCGCAAGGACTTCCGCGGCCGCGGCGAGCTGCCACAGCGCCCATTCGGCGTGCCGGGAATCCTGGAAAACCATCTCCAGCTGAAGCCATCCGTCCGGGCCGATTTCTTCGGCGTGAATGGCGAGCGCGGTGCGAGCCAATTCTTCCCGCCGCTCCGGGCGAATTCGGACTAGCGTGACGATCTGGTCTCCGCCGGTCCGGAACCGCGTGCTGCGTTCCTGCCACGCTCGGCCCAGGTCCACGCGATCCGGCCGCTGTGCGGGCTTGTCGAGTTCCTCGGCGGCCAGCACCCGGGACAGCCGGTAAGTCCGGTCCTCGCCATCGCGGGTGGCCAGCAGATATCCCTGCTCCCGCACGGTGACCAGTCCAATCGGGTGCACTGTGCGCCACTTCGGGGCTTGACTGACCGCTTGGTAGCGGATGCGCACCTGATGTCCGGCGAACACCGCGCGCCGGATCTCGGCGACCACGACGTCAGGCACGTCGTCGGCGACCGCGCGACGCGAGAGGAGGTCGATTTCCGGGTCGATGAGCAACCGCTCGGCCACGCCCGCGGCGGCGGTCCGATGGCTTTCCGGCAGTGCGTCGACCACCTTGAGCATGGCCGAAGCGAGCGCCGAACCGAGACCGAACGCATGCGCGCCGCGCCGCGATCCGGCGACCAGCAGGGCGAGCGCTTCGTCGTGGTTCAGCCCGGTGAGTTCGGTCTGAAATCCAGGCAGCAGCGCGAAACCGCCGTTCCGCCCGCGCTCGGCGTACACCGGGACGCCCGCCGCGGACAGCGCGTCGATGTCCCGCAAAACGGTGCGAGCGGACACTTCGAGTTCGCGGGCGAGGGTGGCCGCGGACAGCCGGCCGCGCTGGCGCAGCAGCAGAACCAGCGAGACCAACCGGTCGGCGCGCATGCCGAAAACTCTACCCAATACACGACACAGGATGTCGTGTATTGCTTGCGAGGCTGCTCCGCGTACTGCTGAGAAGCGAAGGGGAGCAAGTGGTGGAGAGAACGACTGTCAACCCGTGGGCGTGGTCGACGGCGATGGGCTACAACCAGGGCGAACTGGTGTCCGGGCCGGTCCGGACCCTGTACTGCTCCGGGCAGACCGCGGTGAACGGCGACGGCGAACCGCAGCACGCCGGGGACATGGCGAAACAGATGGCGCTGAGTCTCGACAATCTGGAAGCAGTGCTCGCCGAAGCGGGCATGTCGCTGGAAAACCTGGTCCGGCTCAACGTCTACACGACCGACGTCGACCTGCTTTTCCAGCACTACGGCGTCCTCGCCGGTCGCCTGGCCGAGGCCGGCGTCGCCCCGTCGACCACGATGCTCGGCGTGATCCGGCTGGCGATCCCGGCCCTGCTGGTCGAACTGGAGGGGACCGCAGTCGCTGACCAGTAGGTTCGTTGCTTCGGCGGCCCGCATATATCGCGACGTGATATATATGGACGGGTGACCGAACGAGGCATGTCGGAGCAGGTCTTCCTGATCCTCACCGCGCTCGCCGACGAACCGAAGCACGGCTACGGCATCGTCCAGGCCGTCGAAAAGCTGTCCGAAAACCGCGTCCGGCTGCGGGTCGGCACGCTGTACGGCGTGCTGGACCGGCTGGTCGCCGACGGCTGGGCGGAACGGGACAAGGAGGAGATCCACCAGGGGCGGCTCCGCCGGTATTACCGGCTGACCGATCTGGGCGGCCGTACTTTGGCCGAGCAGACCCGGCGCTTGGCCGCGAACGCCGCTGCCGCGGAGTCGGTGTTGCGGGCGCGGGGCTGGGCGCTCGGGGGTGGGGCATGAGCGTTCTCGAGGCCCGGCCGGCAGGGTTGCCTCGCCCTGGCGGATTCGCCGACCTGGGCGGCTGGGCATGACCGCGCCGGAACTGCGGTACCGCCGGATGGTGCGGATTCTCCCTCGTTGGTACCGCGCCGACCGCGAGGACGAAATGGTCGGCGCCCTGCTGGACGCGCGGGAAGCCGGTCGTCTCGCGGCCGGGCGTGAACTGCTCGCGATGCTGGGGCTGGGCTTGCGTGCCAGGCTGGCCGCTGGCTCAGCCCCAGCTCGCGTGGTCGCTTTCGGCGACACCGTCCGGCTGGTCGCCCTGCTCGGACTCTTCTGGGCAGCGATGAAGGGCGTCTTCTCCCTCGGCCACGACTTGTGCGACGCGCTCGGCTACCCGCGAACGAGCGGCCTCCACGCCTCCGCGACCGATACCGGCCTGTCGCTTTACCCTTCCCCGTTGGCTCAGCAGCTTGGGCGGGACGTCGCGCTGGCCGCCGCCGCCGTCGTACCGCTCGCGCTCCTTTTCTCCGGACGGCGCCGAGCCGCGCGAGTAGTCGCCGGAATCGTGCTGGTCGCCGGATTCGCGGCGTTCCTGTATCAGTATTCATTCAGTTTCAGCCCTGACCTGCTCGGCTACTTCGTCCCGCAATGGCTGCCGCTGCTGCTCCTGATCGCCGGATTCCATCTCGGAGCCCCGCTGCCGGCCGCGCGTAACTGGTGGACCGCATTAGCCGGGGGTGCGGCTTCCGTGTTTTACTTCGGTTCCTTCGTCGAAGCGGACCTGCGCGGGATTTCCTGGTTCGCATGGGCGGCCGTGCTTGTCATTCTCGCTTATTTCGCGTTCCGGCGACGTTCGGCCGCGTGGTCGTTCTCGCTCGCGGTGTGCTGTTCGCTGGTGCTGATCCAGCCGCTTGTCCTCGTCGCGACCATGGCCGCGGGCACGTTCCAGGCACTGGATCTAGTGCAGGTCTTCCTGGCGGGCGCGGGCATCGCAGCGCTGACCGCAGCCGGAATCATCGATTACCGCCGTCAAACCGCATAGCGCTCTTTCAACAAGGATTCTCATGGACACCATGCCAAGGGCGCTTCCGCGCGCCTTGAATCAGCCCAATTACGCGCTCAATAACAGGCGAAGAAACAGCTGGATAGTCATCGGTTCTATCCTTTTGATCGCCATTCTCGGCTACTTCACCCGCTGGATCTGCGACGACGCGCTAATCTTCACCAGAATTGTCGAGCAAATCCTCGCCGGAAACGGTCCGGTCTACAATCTCGGTGAACGAGCCGAGGCTTCCACGAGCACGCTGTGGCAATGGCTGCTCGCCTTCGCCGGATTCGTGTTCGGCCGATCGGACACCTCGACCCTGTCCTGGATGCTCGGTCTCCTGCTCAGCGCCGCCGGGTTCGGATTCGCGGTCAGCGCGACGATCCGGTTGCACGGCGGGCGCGCCGCGGCGATGGTGCCGTGCGGCGTCCTCGTGCTGCTGGGAGTGCGGCCGGTGTGGCAGTACGCGACGTCCGGGCTGGAGACCGGGCTGAACACGTTCTGGATGGCGCTCTGCTGGTGGCTGCTCGTGCGCTTGCGCGAAAGCACTTCCGCCAGATCTGTTGTCGCAGCAGCGTTCGTGATCGGATTGGGCCCGCTGGTCCGTCCGGAACAGGCGTTGGTGGCCGCGGTATTCCTGGTGGCACTCTGGCTGGTGACAAAGCCGAGTTGGCGAGTCGTCCTCGCCGCGGTCGCGGCCGCCGGAGCGCTGCCGGTCGGGTACGAGATCTTCCGCATGGGCTTCTACGGCATCCTCGTGCCGATGCCCGCGCTCACCAAAAACGCGAGCGAATCCTTCTGGGGCCGCGGATTCGGGTACGTCGGCGATTTCGTGAACCCGTACCTGCTGTGGTTGCCGCTGGTCCTCTGCACCGTCCTGCTCGCCGGGGCGCTCCGGAGGCAGCGCACCGATCGGATCGTCACCCTCGCTCCGGTGGCCGCCGGTGTGCTGTCGCTGGGATACCTGCTGAAGGTCGGCGGCGACTACATGCACGCGCGCATGGCGCTGCCGATCTTCTTCCTGCTGATGCTGCCGGTGCTGGTGCTCCCGGCGGCGAAGAAGACGCGGGTGATCGGCGCCGTCCTGCTGGCGTGGGCGGTTTTCTGCGCCGGCATCGGCCAGTTCGTCCCGCAAGACGGCAAGCTCATCGACGACGAGCGCGGCTACTACCACGCGTGGACCGGCAAGAGGTATCCCACCGAGTCGGCGGATTTCACCCCGAAGATGAAATATCTCAAGGACGCCGTCAGCCCGCGCGCCCTGACCTACGAGGATCCGCGGGGGCGGATCCTGACGACCCGGCTGCGCGCGGACGTCCCGTCGAAGTCCATGGTCACCGGGGTGTATCTGGGGACGGTCGGCGTCATGTCGCCGGTGGACGCCGGCGTCGTCGACTTCTGGGGCCTCGCCAACCCGATCGGCGCGCGGTTCGAATTCCCGACGGTGAAACCAGGCCACTCGAAACCGCTGAGCAACGCCTGGCTGCTGGCGGACTACGCGGACCCGTCGGCCCCGGTTCTCGCTCCGGGCAACTTCGCCATGCGCGCCGACATCACCGCGGACCAGGTCGCCGCCGCCCGGCACGCGCTGAGCTGCGGGGACTTGGCGGAGATCCAGCGGTCCACCCGCGAGCCGATGTCGCCGGGCCGGTTCTGGGCCAACCTCACCGGAGCCGTGCACCGGACCGGGGTGACCGTCCCGCCAGACCCGTTCGTCGCGGAGCGGACCTTCTGCGGAGGCCCGTGATCTTCTGCGGAGGACCGTGAGGCGGGACGAGAAGCCCGGTCGGATGTGCGTTGCGATTTGCGATGTAGACAGCGTTCAGCTTGGAAATGACTTGGCCGTCAGGCATGTCACGAGAGGGATTCGCTGCCGGAGAAAGCTACACGGGCCGCTGGACCGTCGGTTTCAGGCCTCAGAGAGTCCACTGGAAGCCGACTGCAGCATCGAGCGCTGGCACGAAGAGCCTTGCCGTTCCGTCAGCGACCTTCAGCGGATGCCTTTCCGATGGCTCGCCGGAGAGATGGTCGTCCCAGACACACCACCACACTTGCCGGGGCAGCTTTCCAGCGAACGCCGCGATCACGTAGGCGTTCTCGACCCTGGCGTGAACCTGTCGGCGAACCTCCGTCCGGAGAGCTTGATACCTCCCGAATCGGGTGTGATAGTCCAAGGCGGCAGTCTCTCCTAGCCGAAGCGGTCGTTCCAGCTCGATCTCGATCCCGTGGAGGCCGCTGCCGTATCTGTGTTTGCGGCCCGGCCGACCGCCATAGAGCACGTCCACCCGGTGTGCCTCCGGCTCGTGGTTGAAAAAGTAGAACCACACGCCGTCCTCGACCGCGCGGATCGTCTGCGTCGTATGTCGGCTTCGCAAGTAGCGTCCTCCCTCCACCACATAGCGTTCCACCAGATTCACTGTGCGATGCCGCTGCGGGAAGATCATCTCCGTCCTGGCACGAGCGCGCTTACCGGTGCGAGATATCGCCGCGCTCTTGCTTGTGAGGGCGCTCCGGATACGGTCGCGGTCAGAGTCGCTGATCCCGAAAGCTGAGATGAACAACTGCAGCGTGGACTCGGTGAGGTGCTCGCCCGAGAAGGCTCTGCTGACCAGGTCTTTCAAAGCCCGTGCATCGGTCACCTGGCCAACGTGTGTGTTCCGCTCAAGGTGATCTGTCAGCACCCGAGCAACCGCAGCCTGGCACAACGTGCCGCGTTCGCGGCCCGTCCTGCGCATCCAGCGGTTCCGGTATTGACCATTGTTCATCAAGAGGTCCTGAAGAAGACGTCCCGCAGCCTGGGTGTTGAGGTGAGGTCTTGCCATAGCTAACCGCCTTATCGAAGAGGGAAACCGGCTATTGTAGCAATCGATGAATCCGTGTCATTCCCGCTTTCGAGTGATTGCGAGTCGGTTTCGGTCAAGGATCCGCTGGTGGAACTTGGATTCAAGATTACTCCGCGACGCAAGCGCGACATTAGCTGCTCCGTCAGCGTTAGCGTTGAGTCGCAAGAGCGGACTGCAGCGTATTGATGGAGGCGAAATGTTTGTTCCAGGGGGTTCGGGAGACCGTGGCGACGAGTCAATTATTCGAGCTGTTGAATTTGGTGATTCCCGGGAAGTCGGAGATTTTCGTCACGGAAGTGAGGCGGGTATCGACGGGGGTGTATCTGAGTTGACAGCGATGGCTGAATGTTATCAGGCTCTTCGTGAATTGCCGGACGACCGCAAGGTGCGATCTATCCTCTGGTTAATCCAGGCATGGCGGCTCGGGGACCTTGTTCAGTGTCGGCTCGGTGTATCTTCTGATTCCGGCGCGGAATCTGGGTCGGCGGTACAGTTTGCGGAGGAGGACCTCGGTCCGCGCGTGTTTATGGGGTCGAAGAAGCCGCAGAGTCAGGCTGAGCGGATCGCTTGTCTGGCTTATTATCTTACTTACTTCCGCGGTATTCAGCATTTTAAGGCCAAAGATATCGAGACGCTGAACACTGAGGCGGCGGGGCAGAAAATAGGAAACTTGTCCAGGGATATCGACAATGCGGACCGGCATAGTGGGTACATTGTCTCTGCTGGGACTGGAATGAAGCAGTTGACAATGCGCGGCGAGGCCGTGGTCAAGGCGCTTCCTGCGCGCGATGGTGTTAAAAGGGCGCTCGCGGAGAATCCTTATCGCGCGAGGCGAAACTTGGCTGGCGGGCGAAAGGGTCCGGTAGGTGTAGAGGGGGAGCAGTGAACGTCGACGCGCGCAAAGTGCTAGAGGATACCTATGAGTTGAATCTGGTCTACGAGTTGTTGGATGCTTATGGTGAAGCCAAGCGAAACTACCTGCTTGGCGGACACCGACTAAGCGAAGTGGAAGGCGGCCGCTTCTGTGAGGCTGCGTACCGGATTCTGGAGTCCATGACAATCGGGCGCTTTACGCCCATTGACGGGATTCTCAACACTGAGAAAGTTGCACGAAAACTGGGGGACCTTCCGCTGGGCTCGCACCCGAAATCGGTTCGCATATACCTGCCGCGAGCGTTGCGTGTTGTCTACGATATTCGCAACAGTCGGGATGCGGCGCACCTGGCTGATGGTATTGATCCGAACGTGCAGGATGCGACTTTGGTGGTATCAGTGCTGGACTGGGTGGTCGCTGAACTGATCCGGCTCAGCGGAAAAGTTTCTGCTGATCGGGCCCAGTTGCTTGTCGATGAACTCGTGACTCGTAAGTACCCTTCAGTGCAGGTTTTCCGCGACAAGCCGCGCGTTATCCGTGCAGACCTTAAGGCGGGTGAGGTAGTTCTGGTCTTGCTTTATCATGCGGGCTCTGCTGGAAGCTCTTTTCGGGAACTCAAAGAATGGGTATCCTCCACGATGGCAAAAAATCTCAAGAGAACTGTTGATGTGCTGGACGGAAAGGCTCTTGTGCACCGGTCGGACGGTCATGTGTTCATTACTCGCGCCGGTGAGAACGCTGTCGAGGGCGGACGATTATTGGATCTTAATCCTGTTGAGAATAACTGATGTCCAGAAGGGATCAATCGTACCTTGCCCTGTGCTGCGAATGTGGCTCCATGAGGAAAGTAAGCGACTGGGACAATTGGGGAGAAGCATCGCCGACGGGAGATGTAGGGGGCGAGTCCGCCTATGGTCGCTGCTATGTCTGGCGGAAATGCGCCGTGTGCGGGACGCTCACCCAGCATGCGTACCTGCGCGACGACGAGGATCGAGACGAGGCGGAAAGGGCAATGCTCGGTATCGACGCCGCACGGGCCGCAGAGCTGGTCCTGGCCGGCGCACAGATCGCGGGCTTGGTGCAGTGGCTGGAGGAGCACGCCGTCCGCGTGGAGTGGCGGGATCTCGAAACCCAGGAGACAAGCGGCATGATCACCCGTTATCTGGATGACGGGGCCTACGCGGTCCTGCTCGACAGGACGGCCACAACGCTCGATCTTGTAGCCGGGCTCGAACAGGCCGTACGGATCGTCCAGCGTCCGGAAAGGTGGATGCTCTGGTTCGCGGTGCCGAGCACCTCTCATGGACCGCCCTATGTTTACTACCCGTTGCGAGCAGATCCAGGCAAGACTTGATCTGGTCTTTCTTCGCCCACACCAGCGGTGTCGATCGCGGATGCTTCAAGCGATGTGGTCAGTGTGCTCCTCTGCGGCGGTCGGTGCCCAAGCCCGTTCGGCGCTCTTCTGCAGAGGCCCGTGATCTTCTCCGGCGGAACTGCTCTTGCCCAGGTCAGAGCGGTAGCGCATGCTGGAGTCCGCAGCGACGCGGAGGTGAGGGGAATGGCGGCTGAGCCGACCTTGATCGGGTCCGTGCGGCGCGCGCTGCATCTGCTCGACGCGGTCGGCGCGAGCGAACGGCCGGTGCCGGCCAAGGTGCTCGCCCGCACGGTCGGGCTGCCGCTGCCCACGACGTATCACCTGCTGCGCACCCTCGTCCACGAGGGATACCTCTGCAAGCTCGACGACGGCTACGCGCTCGGCAGCCAGGTCAGCGAACTGCGCCAGCACACGTCGCTGCACGCGTTGCTGCCGAAGACCCGCCCGGTGCTGCGAGCCCTGCGCGACGAGGTCCACGGCGCGGCCTACCTCTCGCTCTACTCCGATGGAGACATCAAGCTCATCGACATCGCCGACGGGCCGACCGCCCCCTCGGTCGATCTGTGGGTCGGCGTCCACGAATCCGCGCACGCGACGGCATTCGGCAAGTGCATCCTGTCCGGCCTCGACAGCGAGGGACGCCGGGACTACCTGTCGCGGCACCAGCTGGCCGATCTCACGCCGCACACCATCACGGACAGCCGGGTGCTGGAGCAGCGGCTGTCGCAGAGCGGGGATGTGTTCAACGATCGCGAGGAGTATCTGCTCGGTACCGCGTGCCTGGCGACGACGGTCCGTACGCCGGGTGCGTTGGGTGCGGTAGCGATCTCCCTGCCCGCGCGCCGCCTGGGTTCCGCACCCCTGCAGTCCTTGCGCCGAGCAGCCCAACGGGTGTCCCGCGCCCTGGCCGTCACGCGCTGAACCGGCCCGTTATCACCATCTGAAATCCAGCCCGTTGTCCGGCGGACCGCGCCCGGCGAAAGTGGCCTCCAGAGCGAACGGGAGGTCCCATGGAAGCGCAGGACAGGCTGGACCTGTACCGCACGATGGTCCTGATCCGCACCTACGAGGAGGCCATCCTCCGCGAGTACCACGCCGACAAGAAACCCGTCTTCGACATCGGCGCCGGGCTCGTCCCCGGCGAGATGCACCTGTCCGCGGGGCAGGAACCGGTGGCGGCGGGCGTCTGCGCGCATCTCACCGGCGACGACGCGGTCACCGCGACGCACCGGCCGCACCACTTCGCCATCGCGCACGGCGTCGACCTGAACCGGATGACCGCTGAGATCTTTGGCCGGACGACTGGACTGGGCAGAGGGCGCGGCGGGCATATGCATCTGTTCGACCCCGCCGTGCACTTCTCCTGCTCCGGCATCATCGCCGAGGGCTACCCTCCCGCGCTCGGGCAGGCGCTCGCGTTCCAGCGCCGCGGGACGGACCGGGTCGCTGTCGCGGTCACCGGCGAGGGCGCGGCGAACCAGGGGGCGTTCCACGAATCGCTCAACCTCGCGGCGTTGTGGCAGTTGCCGGTGATCTTCCTGGTGGAGGACAACGACTGGGGCATCTCGGTGCCGCGCAGCGCGTCCACGTGCGTCACGTCGAACGCGGACCGCGCCGCCGGATACGGGATTCCCGGCGTGCGCGTCGAGGACAACTCGGTCGAGGCGGTCCACGAAGCGGCGGGCCAGGCGGTCGCGCGGGCTCGTGCCGGGGAAGGACCGAGCCTGATCGAGGTGCACACGTTGCGGCTGTGGGGGCATTTCGAGGGCGACGCACAAGGTTACCGGTCCGATTTGGACGGTGTGCCGGGCCGGGATCCGTTGCCTGCCTATGAGACCCAGCTGCGCGCTGATGGCGATCTCGACGACGCGAAAGTCGCGGAATACAAAACAGCGGCCAGCGAACGAGTCGAAGCGGCGATCGCGTTCGCCAAAGAAAGCCCCGAGCCGGATCCCGACACAGCGCTGGATTTCGTGTTCGCGCGAGCCTGACGACACAGCGAGGAGAAGCAGCAATGACGCTCACCGAACCCTCCGCGCCCGCCGGGCGGAAACTCAGCACCGCGAAGGCCATGGTCGAGGCCATCGCCCAGGAAATGGACCGCGACGAACGGGTGTTCGTGCTCGGCGAGGACGTCGGGTCCTACGGCGGGATCTTCAGCTCCACCACGGGTTTGCTCGACCGCTTCGGCCCGCGCCGGGTGCTGGACACGCCGATCTCCGAGACCGCCTTCATCGGCACCGCGATCGGCGCGGCGGTCGAGGGGCTGCGGCCGGTGGTCGAGCTGATGTTCGTCGACTTCTTCGGCGTCTGCATGGACCAGATCTACAACCACATGGCGAAAATCCACTACGAATCCGGCGGCAATGTGTCCGTGCCGATGGTGCTGACCGCCGCGGTCGGCGGCGGATATTCGGACGGCGCGCAGCATTCCCAGTGCCTGTGGGGAACGTTCGCGCATCTGCCCGGGATGAAGGTCGTCGTGCCGAGCAATCCCGCCGACGCCAAAGGATTGATGACCTCCGCGATCCGCGACGACAACCCGGTGGTGTACCTGTTCCACAAGGGAGTCATGGGTTTGCCGTGGATGGCGAAGAACCGCCGGTCGATCGGCCCGGTGCCGGAAGGCGACCACGAGGTCCCGATCGGCAAGGCGAACGTCGTGCGCCCGGGCAGCGACGTCACCATCGTGACGCTGTCGCTTTCAGTGCACCACGCCCTCGATGTCGCCGACGAGCTCGCCGGGCAGGGCATCGACTGCGAGGTCGTGGACCTGCGCAGCCTCGTGCCGCTGGACACTGACACGATCCTCGACTCAGTCGGCAAGACCGGCCGGATACTCGTGGTCGACGAGGACTACCTGTCGTTCGGCCTGTCCGGCGAGGTGATCGCGCGCATAGCGGAACGGGACCCGAGCCTGCTGCGTGCCCCAGCCGCGCGCGTAGCGGTGCCGGACGTGCCGATTCCGTACGCGCGCCCGCTGGAGTACGCGGTGCTGCCGACGCCGGCGCGGATCCGGCAGGCCGTCCTCGATCTGGTGGGCGCATGACCGACGTCTTGTTCCCCGTCCTGTCCGAGAACGACCCGGACGGCGAGGGGGTCCTGGCCACCTGGTTCGCGACGGACGGCGCGACCGTCCGCGAGGGCGAGCTGATCGCGGAGGTCGCGGTGGACAAGGTCGACGCGGAAGTACCGGCTCCGGCTTCCGGCGTGGTGCGGTTTCTGGCGGGGGAGGGCGACGTGGTGAAACAGGGCGCGCCGATCGCCCGCATCGAGTAAGCGCACGGGTCGCCCCGTGCTGGCAACGGGTCGCCGCCGGGTCCCACCGTTGCCCGGCGGCGGCCCGTGTTCGCCTCAGCTGACGTTCGCGAACTGGCCCGGCTGGTACATCCCGGCGGGCGTGCGCACGATGACGTTCATCCGGTTGGCCGCGTTGATCAGGCCGATCAGCATGACCAGCGCGGCGAGCTGGTCGTCGTCGTAGTGCTCGCGCGCCTGCGCCCACGTCGCGTCGGAAACGTCGCCGGCGTCCGCGATCCGGGTGCCCTCCTCGGTCAGCGCGAGCGCGGCCCGCTCGGCGGGGGTGAAGACGGTCGCCTCGCGCCAGACGGCCACCAGGTGGAGCCGTTCCGCGGTCTCGCCCGCCGCGGTGGCGTCCTTGGTGTGCATGTCGGTGCAGAAGCCGCAGCCGTTGATCTGGCTGGCCCGCAGCGAAACCAGCTCCTGCGTGGATGTCGGCAGCGACGAGTTGCGCAGCAGCATGCTCAGCCCGGCGAACCGCTTGCCGAGCGACTTGCCGAGGTCGTTGTTCATCATGTCGAAGCGTGCGTTCATCAGATCCTCCAGTGTGGTGAAGCGGATGCCCATGAGATGCCGGCCGCCCGCAGGATGTGACAACCCCGGATGTGACCCGCGTCGCACCCGGCCCGCTACGCGATCTCACGGACTTTCCGCGCACCAGTACGCGGCGGCTGCCGAAAACGGGTCGCTCGCGCATGAGGCCGGGACGCAGAATGCGGATATGGCCGACCGGGGCGGTACCGCGCGGGCGACCGGGCTGAGCCTGGTCTCCTGGACGCTGTTCGCGAGCTCCGGTCCGCTCGCCAAGGCGGTGCTGGACGCGGGCTGGAGCCCGGCCGCGGTCACCGCAGTGCGGATCGGCCTCGCCGCGGTTCTGCTGACGCCCGGCGTCGCACTGCTGCGGCCGCGGGCGTTGCGGTTCCGGCGCGCTGAACTGTGGCTGCCGCTCGGCTACGGACTGCTCGGCGTCGCGGGCGTGCAACTGTTCTTTTTCGTTGCGGTGTCCCGGATTCCGGTCGCGGTGGCGATGGTGCTGGTGAACCTGTCGCCGGTGCTGGTCGCGCTGTGGGTGCGCGTGGTCCGTCGGACGCGGCTGCCGATGGCGGTATGGCTGGGAATCGCGCTGGCGATCGCCGGGCTGGTGCTGATCGCCGGTCTCGGGCCTGGGGCGAAGCTGGATTTCCTCGGCGTCGCGGCCGGATTGGCGTCGGCGGTCTGTTCCGCCGGGTACTTCCTGCTCGGCGAACGCGGTGCGAGGCGGCACGATCCGCTCGGGATGACTGCTGCGGGCCTGGCGATCGGGGCGGCGGCGACCATCGCGATTAGTCTATTGTGGACTATGAGAATCGCGTCGAGCCCGGTGTCGCTGGGCCACGCGACGATCCCGGTATGGCTCGCCCTGCCGATTCTGGCCGTCTTCGGCACCGTGCTGCCGTACCTGGCGGGGCTGCACGCGCTCGGCGGGTTGCCGGTGACGCTGGCTGGATTGCTGGCGCTGGCGGAGCCGTTGGTCGCGGCCGTGCTCGCGTGGGCGCTGCTGGGGCAGGAGCTGGGGCTGGCGCAATTGCTGGGGGCGGTGCTGCTGCTCGCCGGCGGGGCGGGCACGGCGCGGGGCGTTGTGAGTGTTTATGCCGGTTCTAACCGGCATAAACACTCACAACCCCTTACATCTTCGCCGCCCCCGCCTTAATCGCCTCGCGGATCCGGGAGTACGTCCCGCAGCGGCAGACGTTGCGGATCTCGTCCAGGTCGGCGTCGTTGATCTCGCGGCCCTTCGCCTTGGCCTCCTTGACCTTCGCGACCGCCGCCATGATCTGGCCGGGCTGGCAGTAGCCGCATTGCGCGACGTCGTTCTCCAGCCAGGCTTCCTGCATCGGGTGCAGGTCGGCCTTCACGGTGTCCGGCAGGCCCTCGATCGTGGTGATCTCGTCGGTGGCCTTGATGTCGGCCACCCGCACCGAACACGGGTTGAACGCCTTGCCGTTGAAGTGCGACGTGCAGGCCTTGCACACGTTGATGCCGCAGCCGTACTTCGGGCCGCGGACGCCGAGCACGTCGCGCAGGACCCACAGCAGCCGCACATTGTCGTCGACGTCGACGGACACCGGCTTCCCGTTGAGGATGAAGGTGTGCTTGCTCATCGTGCTCCTCAGTAGGTGTGGCTCAGGCCGTCGGTCGGCGATTCGGGAACGGGCGGGACGAACGACTTGACCTCGAAACCGATCGGGTCGTCGTGGTTGATCGGGAACCGCTTCGGCACCTTCCCGGTCGCCCGGGCGTACGCGCACGCGACTGCGGCGACGGAACAGGCCACGCCCGCTTCGCCCGCGCCGCCCGGCTGCTCCCCGTTGGACGGCATCGCGATCGCGGTGAAGTCCTGCGGGATGTTCCACTGCCGGGTGTAGAAGTAGTTGTCCCAGCTGGCTTCCAGGAAATGTCCGTCCTTCAGGTGGACACTGCTGGTCAGCGCGAGCGCCAAGCCGTCGGCGAAACCGCCCATGATCTGCGCCTCGAGGCCGCGCGGGTTGATCACGAGTCCGGCGTCGAGCGCGATGACCGCCTTCGTCACGCGCGGCCCGGTGACGCCGTCGCGCACCTTGCGGTTCACCGTCTCCGGGCGGCAGTCGATTTCCACGAGGCAGGCGCTGGCGCCCTTGTATTCCTTGTGGATCGCGATGCCCTGCGCGGTGCCCGGGGCCATTTTCTTGCCCCAGCCGCCGACCTCGGCGACCTTGCGCAGGACGCCCTTCACCTTGTCGTTCTTGAGGAATTCCATCCGGAAGTCGTACGGGTCCTTGCCCATCGCCTTCGCGAGCATGTCGACGACCAGTTCGTTGGCGCAGCCGACGTCGGGCGAGTAGACGTTGCGCATCGACCCGGTGTTGAACCGCTGGTCGGTTTCGGTGAGCGTCTGGTCGACGACGCCGAAGTTGTACGGCATTTCCTGGCTCAGCACGAAAACCGCCTCGGCGACGCCGAGGTTGCCCAGTCCGGTCGGCAGTTTCGTGGCGACCGAGGTGAGCATTTCGCCGAGCCCGTGCCGGAACGACGTCTCGACCGAGGTGTGCCGCTGCTCGAAGGTGAGCACGTTCCCGGCGAGCACGGTGGCCCGGATCCGCGACGTCGCCATCGGGTGCAGCCGGCCCTGGCGCGGCTCGTCAGCGCGGTGCCACATCAGCCGCACCGGCTTGCCGAACGCCTTCGACGCCTGCGCCGCTTCGATTGCGTGGTTGCCGAACAGCTTGTGCCCGAAGGAACCGCCGCCGGTGACGACGTGGCATTTCACCTTGCCCTGCGGCAGTCCGACCGCCTGCGCGACCTCGCCCTGGGTGACGATCGGCGACTTCAGCCCGGCCCAGATCTCGGCGCTGCCGTCGCGGACGTCGGCGACCGCGCAGTACGGCTCCAGCGCAGCGCTCGAGCGGAACATGAACTCGAAGTCCGCCTCGACTGTCTTCGCCAGCACCGGAACCTTCGGCACGGCGAGCGGGAGCTCGGCGCGGCGCAGATTGGCGAGCACGGATTCGTCGTTTTCGCCCTCGACGCTGCCGGGGCCCCAGTCGACCTGCAGCGCGCGCACGCCGTCAATGCACTGACCGAACGTCTCCGCGCGGACCGCGACCCCGGTCGGGATGATCGCGACGTCGGTGACACCGGGCAGCTTCAGCACGTCGGCCTTGTTGCGGACGGCCTTCGGCGTGCCGTTGAGCGTCGGCGGACGGCAGATCATCGTCGGCAGCGCGCCGGGGACGTCCAGGTCCATCGCGAACTGCTTCTTGCCGGTCACGATGTCGAGCGCGTCGAGCCGGGTCTGCGGCTTGCCGAGCACCTTGAACTCGTTGGAGCCCTTGAGCTTGCTCGGGTCCAGCTGCACCTGCTTGGTGGTGCTGGACGCGGCCTTCGTCGCCAGTTCGCCGTACGTCGCGGTCTTGCCGTTCGGCGCGGTGACGACGCCGCCCTTGACGATGAACCGCTCCGCGGTCCCGCCGAGCAGGATGGCCGCCGCTTCGAGCAGTTGCTGCTTGGCGATCGCGGCGGCCACGCGGATCGGCGTGTAGGTCGAGACCGTGGTGTTCGATCCGCCGGTGAGCTGGTTGAACAGCAGTTCCGGACGCGCCGGGGCGAGCGTGACGTGCACCTTCTCGACCGGAAGGTCCAGTTCCTCGGCGATGATCATCGCGGTCGAGGTGGTGATGCCCTGGCCGACCTCGGCGCGCGGGATCTCGAACGAGGCGCTGCCGTCCTTGTTGATGGTGACGGTGATGAGCTGCGACGTCGGAAGGCCGGCGTCGGTGAGCGCGTCGTTGAGGTCGTACAGCTCGGGCGGCTGCGGAGCCGACGGCACGGCGGCGGACGCGGAGCTCGCGAGCCCGACGTCCGCGGCCACGACGAGGGTCCCGGCCGCGACGACGTACCCGAGGAACCCGCGCCGGGAAACGCCGGCGCGCTCCTTCCCGGTGTCCGGCTCGGAGTGACTGAGAGTCACGCTGATTCCCCTTTCGAGGTAAGGACCGCGTGCCGGATGGCAACACGTGCACGCGGGTGGTGGTGATGGACCACCTTGCCGGGTGAATCCGGGCTTGAGTGTTCAAGTTCTGTACAGCGGCAGCGGAGAGCGATGGTTATCCTGCTGCGCGTCACCAACGAAGGTGGAGATCGCGTGAGCTCGATGACGTCCTCGCGCAGCGTGGTGCTGCGGGAACCGATCGCCCAGTCCTGGCGGCGTGCCTCGCTCGCCGGGGTTCGTCCCGAAACCGCGCTGCTCGGCATGCGGTTCGAGGAGGTCGACCCGGCCAGCAAGCTGCTCGCGGCGGCCGCGCCGGTGCTGGCGGACCTCGACGAGCGGCTCGCCGGAACCGCGATGTCCACTGTGCTCGTCGACCACGACGGCAAGCTCGTCCACCGGTGGAGCGCGGACCGCGCCGCCGAGAACTGCTTCGAGCAGCTGGGCATCGGGGTCGGCGCCTGCCTGCTGGAGGACGAGGTCGGGACCACCGGACCGGGCACCGCGCTGGAAACCCGGTCGAGCATCGTGGTGCACGGGGAAGAGCACTACGCCGAGGCGCTGCGCGGGTTCAGCTGTTACGGGCATCCGATTTTCCATCCGGTCACCCGCAGGCTGGAAGGCGCGCTCGACATCACGCTCCTGGCCGCCGAGGCGAATCCGCTGCTCGCGCCGCTGGTCGCGAAGGCTGTCGAGGAGATCGAACGGCAGTTGCTGGAAGGCAGCCGGGTGTCCGAACGGTCGCTGCTCGCCGCGTTCCAGTCGACGTCCCGCCCGACCCGGCCGGTGGTCGCGATCGGCCCGGATCTGTTGCTGTGCAACCAAGCCGCCGCGGACCTGCTGGAAGGAGCGGATGTCGCGCTGCTGTGGAACCTGGCGGGCGAGGCCGTCGGACCGTCCGAAATGGAGACCGAACTGCGCTCCGGCCAGCGCGCCCGGGTCCGGGCCGAACCAGTGCCCGGCGCCAGGGGCGGGGTGCTGGTCGAAATCCGCCCGCTGGCCGCGACCGAGGTCCGGCGGACGCGGCGGCTCGTTCCTGCCGCGCCCGGTCCGGTGGCCGGGCACGTGCACATCTCCGGCCCGCCCGGGACCGGCCGCACCACCGAGGCCCGGCTGCGGGTGCCCGAGGAACCGTGCACCACGTTGACCGGCTCGGAAGCCGTGCTCGGCGGGTCGGCGGCCTGGGCCGCGAGGTTCACCGCCGCCGTCGAGACCGCGTCCGGCAGCATTTGCGTCGACGGCGCGGACCTGCTGCCCGCCGAACTGGTCGACCTGGTCGCCACCCACGCCGCCCGCGGCGTCCGCCCGCACCTCGTGCTGACCACCGGCCCGCGCGAGGGACTGACCGGACCGGAGCGGGCGCTGATCGCGTCGTGCGGGGAGAACGCCGAACTGCTGCCGTTGGCGCACCGACCGGACTTTCCCGAGGTCGCGGCCCGGATGCTGGCCGAACTCGGTGCCGCGCGGACGCACAACATCACGCCCGGCGCGCTGCGGATCCTCGGCTCGTACGACTGGCCGGGAAACCTGCCCGAACTGCGCGGCGTGCTGAGCCAGGCGATCCGCAAACGCTCGGCGGGCGCGATCGGCCCGGGAGATCTGCCGCCCGCGCTGGTGGCTGACGCTTCGGGACACGAGCTGGCACCGATCGAACGGGCGGAACGAAACGCGATCGTCGCGGCCTTGCGGTCGGCCGGCGGGAACAAGGTCCGGGCGGCTAGCACGCTGGGCATTTCGCGGACGACGTTGTACGCGCGGATGCGGGCGTTGAAGGTGCTGGGTTAATCAGCGGTAATGGCCGGGTGATTGCCCGGTCCACCGGCGGAATGCTCGTCGGAATGCGCTGGCTTCGGAGAAACCTAGGCGGCGGGCCAGCTCTTCGATGGATTCGTCGCCGCGGCGGAGGCTCGCGATCGCGGCGCCGCGGCGGACTGCGTCTCGGATTTCGCCGATCGGCGTCTTCTCCGCGCGCAACAACCGGCGCAGGTGCTGGGCGCTGATCCCGAGCCGTCCGGCGCGGTGGTGCCTTGTTCGACGATGGCGCGGACCTGGTCCGCGTGGGTGGAGCCGTAGTCGCGGGTGGCGAGCCAGGCGTCCGGCTGGTCGTCCAGGAATTCGGCCAGTTCGGCTTCGCTGCGGATCACCGGGGCGGGCAGGAGTCCGCGGTCGAAGGCGAGGATCAGCGAGTCCGCGTCGAATTGCGGGTGGCGGCCGAAGATCGCCTCGTAGTGCGGCGCGTGGTCTGGTTTCGGCCACGGCAGCAGCAGTTCGCGCAGGGCGATGCGTTGTCCGGCGAGCCAGCTCAGCAACCGGTGGACGACGATGGCGACCAGCTCCGCCGCGACGTGGTCCGGGTCGTCGAGCTGACGGACGTCGATCTCCACCTCGACCAGCGGATCTGTCGTGCGAACGGCCACGGCGGGCATCCCGGGCAAGACCTCGGCGGCTTCTTCCAAGCGATGCAGCGCGGTCCGCAGGTCGGGCGAGGGGGCGACCGACCGGACTACCACCCGGAACAGTCCGCGCGGGGCTCGCGGGCCGAGGGCGAAGAGTCCGTCGTCGGTCCGCAGCCACAGTTCGCGGGTCAGTTCCGAGACCTGCCGGCGGGTGACGCCGGTCCGGTCGGGCCGGATCCCGAGGCGGTGCAACAGCGCGGGGACGTCGAGGTTCCGGCGTTCGCCGATCCGCGCCAGCCGCTGGGCCAAGGCGTCCAGAACCGCCGGGTCGTCCACGGTTCAAGGCTAGCTGGCGGTTAACCGGCGGTTTCCACCCGATCGGGTGACGGGATCCGCGCGCCGAGCAGCCGCTCGGTCTCCGCCCAGAGCCACGCGCCCAGCTCCGGATCCCGGCTGGTCGGCACCGGCTCCTTGCGGCGTCCCCGAGCGCGGCAACCGCCCGGTGTTTCAGGCGTTCGCCAGGCGCAGACGTTCCGGTGCCTGCTCCCGAAGCGCGGCACCGCAGATCGGCGGGTCGTCGTGCAGCGCCTCCCATCGAGCGTTGTGCGCGGCTGGCCACAAGCTCGCCGCCCACGCGACTTCCTGTTCGGCCGGCGAGAACCGGCGGCCGCGGAAGTCCTGATAGGACTCCAGGAACATCGCGGAACTCTCGACGGGTGCCAGCGTCGGCGGGTTCGTGCTCGCGAACATTCCGCTCGCTGCGCCCGCCAGGGCTGCTTCCGGTTGCCATGCCAGGCTGTCCCAGTCGTGTACGGTCCAGCCGTCGTTGACATCCCAGCGGAGGTTCTGTGCTTCGAAATCTCCGTGGCCGAGGACGTTCGGGAGCTCGGCGGCGAGCAGACGGCGTCGGGCGCGGTCGGCGGTTTCGGTTACCTCCTCGGGGACAAGACGCTGGTCTCGTTCGTCCAGGAAGTCGATTGCCGGCCATAGCCCGGGGTCACGGTGATCCCAACGCAGCCAGCGGGGGTTCGGCAGCGGCGGAGTGACGGAGATCCCGCCGAGTGCGGTCAGCAGCAGGGCGAAGACCTCGGCATAACGGGTAGCTGCCTCCGGCGAGCCGCCCTGGATTACTTCGCCGCCGGGGCGGTATTCCTCGGCATGCACGGCCAGGGACCCTACGGAGATGACCGGCGTCAGCGGGCGTGCGCAAGGGAAGTCCAGCGCAGACAGCTGAGCTTGCGCCGCGACGCACGAGTCGGCGCGACCGTCGTCCGGGCGGGCTTTGAGCACGATCTTCCGGCCGTCGGCGAGTCGGAGACCGTGCACTGTCGAGACTTGCCGTGCCTCGAACAGCACGCCGACTGGTGCGGTGCCGAGGTGAGTCAGGCACCAATCAGACAGCCATTGCTCCAACTATCCGACCCCCGGTGCGGTAGTGCGTCGTTCAGTGGACCGGCGTTCGATGGCTTCCGCGACCCCGTCGATCGCCTGTCGGATCATCGCACCGTATCCGTCATCGGCCAGCGCGTCCTGGCGTTCTCGCGCGGCCGCGATCTGTTCCGCTGCGGCGGAGAACGAGCCGAGGCGGCGGAAGTTGTCGGCCAGGTTCAGGTGCAGTGACGGGTAGAAGCCCGCGATCCCGAGCCCGGCGGAGTGGGCTTGGACGTCCTCGTCGGTGACCGTCGCGGCGGCGTCCAGCGCTCTGATATCCCAGACCAGTGCCTCTGCCGGGTCAGCGAACAGATCTGCTTGGTAGTGCGCAAGAACGCAGCGATAGAACGGATCGCCGCCCGGGCCGAGTTCGTCCCACAGTTCCTGCAGCCGCGCCCGCGCGGCGTCCGTCGCGCCTGATCGGCCTTGCGTAACCGCGGCGGTGATCTCGGCCATCGTGTCCGTCATATGGCAGCTCCTTTCACTGGCATGGCAAGGGTGGTCAGATCGCCGTCGTCGGCGGAGCGCACGACGACTGGCAGGTGCGGGCCCGCGACGTCCAGCATCACGTCCGGGCCGACGGCGGTGCTGATCGCCGGGTGCAGCGTGCTTACGGCGAAGGAGAGCGAGATCGGCGGGCCGGTGACGTCGGCGGGGATTGCTTCGGTGCCGACTGTGACTGCGGCGGCGGAGAGGTCCAGTCGGATCTGCGGGGTGTATTGGCGCTCCAGGCATGCCACGAGCGCGTTGCGAGATATCACGGCCCGCGTAAGGACTTCTGGCAGGGACGCGAGCATCAGGCGGTAGTCGGGGAAGTCGTCGGCCAGCGTGCGGCAGGTTCGTACCCCGTCGCCCTGGAAGGAGATCTCGTCGGCGCGGAGGCTCAGGTGCAGTTCGTGTTGACGGCGGGTCCACGGCATTGCGAGCCGCAGGTCGTCGGCGTCGGCGGTCGCGGTCCAGGTGGACGCGCTCGGCTCGGCTGGGACCAGCGTGCGGGTCGAGAGGCGGTACCGGTCGGTGGCGGTGAGCACGATCGCCTCGGGGGAGACTTCCAGGTGCACGCCGTTCAGCACGGGGAGGTCTTGCGTTGTCGCGGTCAGCACCTGCTCGATGGCGGCGGTGAAGACCGGGCCGGTGAGCCGGACCGGCGGTGCCGGCGGTGGGGAGCCCAGCGTGGCCTTGACCGCCGCGGCGGTTTCCCGGGCTTGCTGCACCTGAGATGCCAGCCCGGCGACGTGGTCGTCGATGATCCGCGAAGCTTCGGCGGGGTCGGCGGCGAGGACCGCGCCGACCCGTTCCAGCGGCAGGCCGATCTCCCGCAACCGCCGGACGAGCAGTGCGGCCGAGACCTGGCCGGGGGAGTAGTAGCGGTAGCCGGATTCCTCGTCGACCCGGATCGGTCGTACGAGGCCGGAATCGGCGTAGAAGCGCAGCGCGCTGGCGGTGAGGCCGCAGCGGCGGGCGAACGCTCCGATGGTCAGCAGGTCGGGCACCCGCCCATCATCAGGCTTCAAGCAGCTTGAAGGTCAACCCGCGGCGCTGTGATCACGAGATTGTGCTAGTACAGACGAATGAGTGACCCGATCGACGAGGCGGCGTTGTCTGGCGGGACGGCCGCTGAGATCGCACTGTCGGTCGAGAGGGCCATCTCCGCCGGACGGCTGGCGGCCGGCGCGCGGTTGCCGACCGTGCGCGGACTCGCCGCGCGGCTCGCGGTGAGCCCGGCGACTGTCAACGCCGCCTATCGGACGCTGCGCAACCGCGGTCTGGTCGCAGCCGCTGGCCGCGCGGGGACTCGCGTGCTGGAACGAACCGCGCCGGCCAACCGGGCGCTCGGTGCGCCGGTCGGGCCGGGCGTGCGGGACCTTGCCGACGGCAACCCTGATCCCGCGCTGCTCCCGCCGTTGCGGCCTGCGCTCGCCAAGCTGTCCGGAAGGCAATGGCTCTACGGCGAAGCTGGCGCGCTGCCCGCGCTCCTGGACTGGTTCCGTCTCGACTTCGAGCGCGACGGCCTCGCCGCCGAGCACCTTGCGGTCGCCGGTGGCGCGATGGACGCCATCGAGCGAGTGCTGCAAGCGCACCTGTGGCCCGGCGACGCGGTGATCGTCGAGGATCCGGCTTTCAGCGGCGTCTTGGACCTTGTGGCCGCGCTGGGATTGCGTCCGATCGCGGTACCGGTCGACGACGACGGTCTGCGCGCGGACCTCCTGCAACGCGCGCTCGAACAGCGTCCGGCGGCGTGCGTCCTCACGCCGCGAGCGCAGAACCCGACCGGGGCCGCGCTCAGCCCGGAACGTGCTGCCGAATTGCGGAAAGTGTTCCAGCGCCACGAAAACGTCCTGCTGATCGAGGACGACCACGCTGCCGCCATCGCTGGCACGGAACCGGAAACTGTTGCGGGGAAAGGGGAGTTCCGGCACTGGGCGGTGATCCGGTCGGTGACCAAATACCTCGGGCCGGACCTGCGGCTCAGCGTCGTGAGCGGCGATCAGTTCACCGTGGACCGGGTGCTCCGGCGACAGCAGGTCGGCGCGGGCTGGGCGAGCCGTCTCCTCCAGGAACTGGCCGTGACGATCCTCCTCGATCCCGCGACGCCCAAGCTGCTCACCACGGCCCGCGAGACCTACCGCGAACGGCGGCGCGTCCTCGCGGATGCGCTGGGGCGGCGGGGTATCACGTTGTCCGGCCGATCCGGATTCAACGGCTGGATCCCGACTCCTGCCGAGGGTGCGGTGGCACAGGCGCTCCTCGCGCGCGGCTGGGCAGTGCGCACCGGGGAGGCGTTCCGGACGAACGTTCCGCCGGGCCTGCGGGTGACGTTCGCGAACCTGTCACCTGCGGAAGCGGAGGACTTCGCGGCGACACTGCACTCGATTTCGCAGGGCGACGGGCGCGGTTATCCTGCCTGATTGCTCGCTTGCTCGGCGACCAGCCAGCACAGGCAGAAGGGGTGCCCGGCCTACACCTGGAAGTCGTCGCCGGACGGATTTCCTTCGGCCTGCTTCAGCACAGTGGCACCGAGAGCCATGACGTGATCGTGGGCTTCGGCGAAATCTTCGGCCCACAGATCGAGGTGCACCTCCTGCTTGGTCGGCCCCCGGCCACTCTGGCCCTGAACGCGCTCTCCGCGGCGAGATCTGCCGCGTCAAAGACGACGACCTGGTATCTCACCCGCAGCCCGGCAACATACCGCGGTCAGACCCGGTCCAGAAGCTCGCGCAGCCGAACGATGTCCTCGGTTCGCGTACGCCAGCTGATGACGCACACCCGCAACGCAGGCCGTCCCGCGACGCGGACCGGGCTCACCCACGCGGAGCCGGTGGCGTTGACCCGATCCGCGAGATCGCTGTGCCACCGCCAGGAGTCCGCCGGATCGGCCGGTGCGTCCGCGCGGGTCACGCACACGATCGGCAGCGGCGTGTCATTGATGGCGAGCCAGCCCGCGCCGGTGAGCTGATCCCGCAGATCCTGCCCGAGCGCCGTGTCGTGCTCGATCTGGTCGCGGTAGCCGGAAACCCCGTATGCCAGCAAGCTCAGCCACAGTTTCAGCCCGGTGAACCGCCGCGACCACTGATTGCTCGTCGTGTACGGATCGGCGGTGTCGTCCACTCGGCCCGGCATGTACGAGGTCGACACGGTGAACGACGAGCTCAGCTCGGCCCGGTCGCGGGTGAAGAACATCCCCGCGCCCATCGGCACTGACAGCCACTTGTGCGCGTCGACGGTGATCGTGTCCGCGCGTTCGATCCCGGTCAGGACCCCGCGCAGCCGATCCGACAGACAGACGGCTCCGCCCCACGCCGCGTCCACATGGAACCGCAGCCCGGCCCCGGCCGCGAGATCGGCGAGGCGCGGCAACGGGTCGATCATCCCGGCCCCGGTGGTCCCGGCCGTGGCCACGACGAGGAACGGTGCTTTGCCGTCCCGCCGGTCTTCGGCGAGCACCATTTCGAGCGCGGCGACGTCCATCCGGCCGCTCGCGTCGGAAGGCACCAGGCGGCACGCGTCGCGGCCGAGCCCGGTCGCGTGGGCGATTTTCAGCCAGGCCAGGTGGGAATCCGCGCCGGCGTAGAACACCGGTGCCGCGTCGAGAGCGCGCAGGCCACCGGTGCTGTACTCGGGAAACGCGTGGGTGAGCGCGGTCAGCACCGCGGTCGCGTTGGCCTCCGCGCCGCCGCTGGTGAAGTGGCCGCCCGCGGTGGCCGGGAGGCCGAGCCGTCCGGAGAACAGGTCGATGCACCGCTGTTCCGCCTCGACCGCGAACGGTGCGTGACTCCACGCGGCGAGCTGCGGATTCACCGCCGCGGTGATGAGGTCTCCGACGACGCCCGCCCACGTCGCGGACGGGTTGAACAGCCCGAAATACCCCGGGTGGTCGGTGTGCACGGTCCAGCGATCGAGCGCGGTGAGCACCTCCGGGACGGCTTGCGCAAGGTCTTCCGGCTTCTCCAGCGGGTAGTTCTCAAGCCAGGAGCGGATTTCCGCCGCGTCCGCGCTCACCGGGCTCGCCGGGCGTTCCGGGCGCGTGCGCCACCCGTCGACCAGCTGATCCACCACGCCGTGCAGCAGCTTTGCCGCCGATTCCGCGTCCGTCGCGACCCCGCCGCGGTCCTGCTCCCTCGCCATCAAGCCACCCCCAAATTGTGCTAGTACGTAACTCGTTTTGTACTAGCTTGAGATGAGGCTAGGTGGCCCGGAACAGGGCCGCAAGAAAGCAATTCCGGCCAGTTGTGGCCCGATTCGTGCGCTAGGCCAGGGCGAGCGCGTCGTCGATCGCGGCGTCCAGGAATGCGAGGGTGTCGCGCCGCCGGGCGAGGGGATTCCGGTAGCTGCGACACCCTTCCGCGCCTCCGGTGCGCAAGCTCAAGCTTTCCGCGATGATGCGCTGCCATCGCGCGTCGAATTCCCTTGCGGCATAACGCCCCGCACCACTCTTGGAGGTCAGTTCCCCGGTGGCCACCAGATGGTGCAGCCGGCTCACCCCGAGCACTGCCCACACCGGGAACAGCGGGCTCATCCCGACCGCGAGCGGCAACGCACGGGCGCGCCGGTTTTTCTCCCACCACGGCCGCCAGTAGCTGCTCAGGTTGTCGACTGTGAACGCGCGCAAGGCATCCCGATCCGCCCACACGTCCACATCGGACGGTTCGGGCCCGCGCAGCGCGATCCCGCGGGTGGCGAGTTCGCAGAACGTCACCGGGTTCAGGCCGTCCCGGCCCGCCGCGGTGAACCGGTTTTCCTGCGCGCACGGAACGTCCGGACAGTCGTCGGGCCCGGCGGCGAGGTCGGCCCAGGTGAGTACGGAGCCGTCGAAATGCGGCTTCGGAAACCGGTCGACGGTGGCGGCATGAGCCTGCGCCAGCGCCGAGATCTCATCCGGGCCCGGACGCCGATCAGCGACCGCGACGAAGTCGATGTCGCTGGCCGTGCTCAGCCGCCCGCGTCCGGTGCCGCGGGCGTGGAAGTCGCCGAAGCAGACCGAGCCGACCAGGTAGAAACCGGTCACCAGCCCGGGCGCGGCTCGGTCCGCTGTGGACAGGAACAGGTCGGTGCTTCGGCGGACTTCCGCTGGGATCTCACTCGGCACGCCTGCCACGCTACCGAGTCACGAGAGTTCGGCGGCGGCCCTCGCCAGGTCGTCGACGCTGCCGGACATGACCGTGCGGACGTGCTTCGTGAGGTGGTCCAGCGGCCAGTCCCACCACGCGATCGCCAGCAGCCGCTCGACGTCCTCGTCGCGGTACCGGCGGCGGATCAGCTTGGCCGGGTTGCCGCCGACGATGCCGTAATCCGGCACGTCGTCGACCACGACCGCCCCGGACGCGACGACCGCGCCGTGCCCGATGCGGACGCCCGGCATGACCGTCGCCCGGTAGCCGAGCCAGACGTCGTTGCCCAGCACCGTGTCGCCGCGACCGGGCAGGCCGGTGATGGCGTCGAAGTGCCCGGCCCAGTCGCCGCCCATGATCGGGAACGGGAACGTCGACGGTCCGTCCATCCGGTGGTTGGCGCCGTTCATGATGAACCGCACGCCCTCGCCGAGCGCGCAGTACTTGCCGATCACGAGCTTCTCCGGCCCGTAGTGGTACAGCACGTTGCGGGTCTCGAAGGCGGTCGGCTCGTCCGGGTCGTCGTAGTAGGAGAACTCGCCGACGTCGATGAGCGGCGACGTGACCAGCGGTTTCAGCAGCACCACTCGCGGCTGCCCGGGCATCGGGTGCAGGACGTTCGGGTCAGGGTAAATGGGTTCTCTCCTCGTGGTGACGGGTTCAGCGGCGGGCGGCGGCGGACCCGAAGCCCAGCCAGGTGTGCCGGTTGCCCCACCAGCACCAGCCGACCTTCGGGGCGTTGCGACGCTCGCTGCCGTCGCGGCCGGTGCCGTTGCTGATCCACAGTGCCGGCGTGCGGGTGTCGAACTTGCCGTTCTCCTTGCGCAGCCGGGAGCCGATGGTCATGAAGCAATGATTGCGCTCGAGCGCCGACGGCTGCTGCAGCACCCAGTGGATCCCCTCGGTGAGCAGCAGCGGACTGCGCCCGGCCTTCGTGATCGCGGGCAGGGCTTCCTCGGGGCTCCAGTTCGCCATCTCGTCGCCGCGGTCGATTCCGGTGACGAGGTACAGCGGCGCGTCGGGCAGATCGATGTCGCGCGGCGCGAACTGGTCGACGTCCGCCATGTCGGTGACGACGAACCCGGCCTTTCCTTCGCGACGCAGCAGCGGCGCAAGCGCCGACGCGGGCGCCCGGTCCGGGTGGACCGCCAGCAGCGCGCCGTCCGCGGCACTGTGCTCCGCGGCGAAGCCACGCAGGTCACCGGCGGGGAGCTGGGCGATCTCCGGCACTCCCAGCGCGATGAGGTGGTTCGCCTGGTCCGCGAGCGACGGAAGGGCAGCGATCGACAAGTGGTTCTCCTTCGGGTTATATTTACATCGGTAGTAAAAGTATGCCGAGAGTCAAAACGGGTGTCAAGGTAAAATTACGTCGGAGGTAAGTTTTTGATGGATGTGGGCCTGCGGGAAGCCAAGAAGCAGGAGACGCGCCGGCTGATCTCCGACCACGCGACGCGGCTGTTCCTGGAGCAGGGCTTCGAGGAGACGACGATCGCCCAGGTGGCGGCGGCCGCACGGGTCGCGAAGAAGACGGTGACCAACTACTTCGCCCGCAAGGAAGACCTGGTCCTCGACCATCAGGACGAGTTCGTCGCGACCCTGGCGGCCGCGGTGTCGTCGCGCGAACCGGGGGAGTCGGCGCTCGCGGCGCTGCGGCGGGCGTTCGAGGCGGCGGTCGCGGCGAAGGACCCGGTGGTCGGGTTCGCCGGGCTGGAGTTCAGCCGGATGATCGCCGAGAGCCCGACGTTGTCCGCGTGCCTGCGCGGTCTGCACGAACAGCGGGAACGGGCGTTGGCGCAGGCGCTGGCGGACGCGGTCGGCAGCCCCCGCACGGACATCACGGTCCGCACGGCGGCCGCGGTGCTGGGAGCGGTGCACCACAGCCTGTTCGAGCGGATCGAGGAGCTGACGCTGGCCGGACGGCCCGTCGACGAAGTCGCGGCGACGGTCGGGGCGGAGGCGGCGCGGGCGTTCGACCTGCTGGAACCTTCGCTCGGGAACTACGCGGTGGCCTCCGCGCCGTCCTAGGCGACGTCCGTCCGAAGAAGTTTTTCCCGCGATGTCGATCCGCGCGCACCCCGATCGTCGCTTGAGTGAGACGACCGGAAAGACACCAGGGGAGACAGAAATGAGCGCCGGACGACGCGAGTGGCTGGGCCTGGCGGTGCTGGCCCTGCCGACCGTGCTGTTGTCGCTGGACATGAGCGTGCTGCACCTCGCGGTTCCGCACCTCGCCGCGGACCTGCGGCCTTCCAGCACGCAACTGTTGTGGATCATCGACATCTACGGCTTCATGATCGCCGGGTTCCTCGTCACGATGGGCACCCTCGGCGACCGGATCGGCAGGCGCAAGCTGCTGCTGATCGGCGGCGGCGCGTTCGGGCTCGCGTCGGTCGCGGCGGCGTTCTCGACCAGCCCGGAGATGCTGATCGCGGCGCGGGCCGTGCTCGGGATCGCCGGGGCGACGCTCATGCCGTCGACGCTCGCGTTGATCAGCAACATGTTCCCGAACCCCCAACAGCGCGGCACGGCGATCGCGGTGTGGATGAGCTGCTTCATGGGCGGCATGGTGGCCGGCCCGGTCGCGGGCGGGTTCCTGCTGGAGCATTTCCGCTGGGGTTCGGTGTTCCTGATGGGCGTGCCGGTGATGGTCCTGCTGCTCGCGACCGCGCCGAAGCTGCTGCCCGAATACCGCGACGCGAGTGCCGGACGCCTCGACCTCGCCAGCGTCGCCCTCTCGCTCGCCGCGATCCTGCCGGTCATCTACGCGCTCAAGGAAATCGCCAAAAACGGCTTGTCCCTGACCGAAATCGGCGTGCTCGCCGCGGGGCTCGCGGTCGGTGCGGTGTTCGTTCGGCGGCAGCAGCGGCTGGAGCATCCGCTGCTGGACCTCCAGCTGTTCCGGGTGCGCGCGTTCAGCGCGGCGGTGGCGATCATGCTGGTCGGCGCGGTCACCATGGGCGGGGTGTTCATGCTGGTCAGCCAGTACCTGCAGATGGTCGCCGGGCTGAGCACGGTCGACGCGGGGCTGCTGCTGGTCCCGCAGGCGCTCGCGGTGGTCGCCGGGTCGACGATCGCGCCGCGGCTGGCGCGCCGGTTCCGGCCGGAATTCGTGCTGGGCTTCGGAATGCTCGTCGCCGCGGGCGGGATCCTGTTGTTCACGCTCGCCAGCGGGTCCGGCGGGGTGGCTTTCGTGGTGCTGGGCATGTCGATCGCCAGCTTCGGCATGGGGCCGCAGGGCGTGCTGTGCACCGAAATGGTGGTCGGTTCGGTCCCGCCGCAGCGGGCCGGCGCGGCTTCGGCGATGTCGGAGACCAGCGCGGAATTCGGGATCGCCATGGGGATCGCGGTGTTCGGCAGCGTCGCTACGGCGGTGTACCGCGACCAGATCGCGCTCCCGTCCGCCGTGCCCGCCGCGGCGGCCGCACAGGCGACCGACAGCATGGCCGGTGCGATGGAGGCGTCGGCGACGCTGCCCGGCGCGACGGGCGAACAGTTGCTGGCCACGGCGCGCGACGCGTTCAGTTCGGGGCTGCACACCGTCGCCGGGATCGGGGCGGCGATCGTGGTGGTGTTCGCAGTGGTGGGAATGGTCGCGCTGCGGCGTTCCCCGGCGGCGGCGAAGACGGAAGAGCCGGTGCCAGTCGCGTCGTAACCTATTGCGCGGTCAGGGTTTTCCCGTGACACGACTGCGGGCCGGTGCTCTGGCCGAGCTGAACGCTCGGCGGGAACACCGGCCCGCAGTCGTGAGAATCAGGGTTTCCGCGCGACGCCGACCGCCACGATCCGCTGCGCGACCGTCGGCTCGCCCAGCAGCGGGCCGTCGGGCCACCATTCGACCACCGGCACGATTTCCGCGGGTTTGTTCGGCCCGCTCGGAATCAGCTCCAGGTCGTGGAACAGAGCCTTGATCTCGGCGCGGGTGCGGGACGAGACGTCCTTCATCGATCCGTTGTGGACCGATTCGATGATGCCCTGCACCGCTTCGTCGTCCTCGGAACCGTCGTGGGCGTCGAGCAGGTGCGAGATCGCCACGTACGAACCGGACGGGAGCCGGTCGATGAATTCCTTCGTCACCTTCGCCGGAACCTCGCGGTCGCCGGTCTGGTGGTGCAGCGCGAGCAGGAACAGGACCGCGATCGGCTGGTTCCAGTCGAGGTGCTCGTTGACCGTCGGATGGTCGAGAATGCTCGGCGGGTCGAAGAAATCCGCCTGGATGTATTCGGTGAATTCGTTTTCGTCGAGCAGCGCCCGCCCGTGGCTGGCCACCACCGGGTCGTAGTCGACGTAGACGACCTTCGCCTGCGGGTCGGCCCGCTGCACGATCTGGTGCACGTTCTCCGAGGTCGGCATGCCGGAACCGCAGTCGATGTACTGCCGGACGCCCGCGTGGTAGGCGAGGAACCGGCAGATCCGGGTCATCAGGTGCCGGTTGACCCGCGCGGTTTCCGCGATGTCCGGCATCACCCTGGCGGCTTCCCTGGCGACCTGCCGGTCGATCTCGTAATTGTCTTTCCCGCCCAGCAGATAGTCGTAAACGCGGGCGGCGCTCGACTGGTTCGGGTTGACCCCCGGCGGTGCGTTGACTGCGTCGGCCACGACGCGTACCTCCCGCGTGTTGACACGGTGATAGATGCCGTACCGAGAGTAGCGGACTCGCCCCAGACCGCGAAACCGGTTCGGCTATGTCTCCAGGAGGGCGTGTTTCACCGCGCTGATCAGCTTTTCGAGGACAGGTTCCGCCGCGCCGAAGGTGAGCCGGACGTGGGTGTCCGGGGCGTGCAGATCGGCGCCGCGGATCGCCGTGACTCCGTTGCGCAGCAAAGCCCGGTCGATGTCTTCCGGAGTGTCGCCGAGGCGGCCGCAGTCGGCGAGCAGGAACGCGCCGCCGCCGGGGCGTACCGGGGCGGGCAGGCCGCTGGCCGCGATGCCGTCGCACACGAGGTCGCGTTTTCGCTGATACGTCGAACGCTCGCGGTCGAGCCATTCTCGCGGCCCGGTGAGCGCGGCCGTCGCCGCGTACTGCGCGACCGCGCCGCAGCACACGGCTTCCCATTGAAGGCGGCGTTCCATCGCGTCGACGATTTCCGGCGGCGCCAGCACGTAGCCGATCCGCCAGGTCGCGAGCGCGTAGTACTTGCTGAGGCTGGTGACGGTGATCAAGTGCGGCCAGACCTCGGCCAGTCCCTCGATCGGATGGTGTTCGTTCCGATCGAAGGCGAAATGCCGCCACGAATCATCGGAGATCACGAGAAGTCCGTGGCGGGCGGCGAGGCCGACCACCGCGGCGATGGTTGCGGCATTGGGGAGGTAGCCGGTGGGATTGACCGGATTGCACAGGAGAATGGCACGGCTGCGGGGCGTCACCGCGGCGGCCATGCCGTCGAGATCGAAGGTCCAGTCCTCTCGGGACGGGACATACGCGGGCACCGCGCCGGATTCGCGGATGGCGCCGTCGAAGAAGTATGTCGGGGTCGGCACGATCACCTCGTCGCCGGGCTCGAGGACGGTGCGCAGCACAAGGGAAAGCCCGTGTTGCGCGCCGTGCGTCACCAGCAGCCGGCGCTCGGGGTCGATGTCCGGGCCCAGTTCCGCGGCGATGGCCGACCGGAGTTCGGGAAGGCCCCGGCTGTCGCGCGGGTCGGGTTTGTCCATTGCCCGCAGGACCGCGTCGCGCACGTGCCCGGGCATCGGCAGGACCGGGGCTCCGATGAGCGGAAGCATCGGGACGCCGGTCCGGCGGGCCCGGTCGCGAGCGCTCAACGCGCCGAGCGCCGGGACGTCGCGGGAGGCGGGGAGAACCGTGGAGGTCGAGCTGCTTCGCGGCATGAGAACAGCTTCCCACACTGAGATATCAGTGACAATAGTAGATATCTTTTAGGAGGCCTGAAGATGCTCTCGTGCCATATCAACCAGCAGTACTGGTATTCTGAGCGGGTGTCCGACATCCACGACGTCCTCTCCGGCGCGCCGCACATTCCCGCGTTGCTGCTGGTCGGCAAAGACGAATCCGGCCTCGACCGGACCAGTCAGGCCTACCGGGCGATCCGGCGCCAGATCATCGATCTGACGCTGCGTCCCGGCAGCAGTTTCACCGAGACGTCGCTCGCGCAGCAGTGGCAGATCAGCAAGACGCCGGTGCGCGAGGCGCTCGCCCGGCTGCGACGCGACGGGCTGGTCAGCGCATTGCCGCGCGCGGGCTACGTCGTCAGTTCGATCACGTTGCAGGACACCGGCGATCTGTGCGGCCTGCGGTCGCTGCTGGCCGGCGAGGCGGCTGCCGAAGCGGCGCGCAACGGCATCTCGGTGCCGGCGCTCGAACGGCTCGAAATTCTGTCGAAGATCTCGTCCGATTACGTGGCGGGCGAGACGGAACTCGACGACTGGCTGCCGGTCGGGATCGAATTCGAGGCCATCATGGCCCATTTCAGCGGCAACAACCGGCTCGTCAAATCGCTCGTCGACGTCCTCGACGAACTGGAACGCGTGCTGCGGCTGGTGCTGATGATCGCTCCGGACGTCGCGAGCCCGCCGGGTGAACTGCGCGCGATTTTCGAGAGCCTGTGCGAGCGTGACGCGGAAGCAGCGCGTGCCTCGATGCAGGCTCGGTGCGAGCGGGTGCGCCGCGACGTGCTCCAGGTGCTGACCAAGAGTACGTCGGTCAGCCGCGCGAACATCGAAATCCCGCTGAATTGACCGGTGCGGCCCGGGGAGCGCGTTCTCCCCGGGCCGCGATCCGGTCAGACCGCGGTGGGGAAATGCAGGCTCGCCGCCTCCGGCGATTCCGGCCAGCGACTGGTCACGGCCTTGGCGCGGGTGTAGAAAGCGACGCCCTCGGGACCGTGCATGTGGTGCGCGCCGAACAGCGACTGCTTCCAGCCGCCGAACGAGTAGAACGCCATCGGCACCGGAATCGGGACGTTCACGCCGATCATCCCGACCTGCACCGACCGCTGGAACTGCCGCGCCGACCGGCCGCTGCCGGTGAAAATCGCGGTGCCGTTGGCCCACTCGCTCGCGTTGATCAGGTCGATCGCCTCGGTCAGCGAATCGACGCGCACGACCGCGAGCACCGGGCCGAAGATCTCGTCGCGGTACACGCTCATCTCGGGGGTCACGCCGTCGAAAAGCGTTGGCCCGACGAAGAATCCGTCCCCGTCCACGGTGCTGTCCCGTCCGTCGACCACCAGTTCGGCACCCGCGGCGGTCCCTGCGTCGAGGTAGCCCTTGACGCGCTCGAGCGCTTCCGGCGACACGACCGGTCCCATCTCGGACCCCGGCGTCAGCCCCGGGCCGACCTTGATGGCGCGGGCCTTTTCGCCGATCAGCTTGACCAGCGGCTCGGCCACATCACCGACCGCGACGGCGACGGAAATCGCCATGCACCGCTGGCCGGCCGATCCATACGCGGCGGAAACCAGGTGCTCGGCAGCGTTTTCGAGGTCGGCGTCGGGCAGGACGACGGCGTGGTTCTTCGCGCCGCCGAGCGCCTGCACGCGCTTGCCGTTCGCGGTCGCGCGCTCGTGCACGTACCGCGCGATCGGCGTCGAGCCGACGAACGACACCGCCGCGACGTCCGGATGGTCCAGCAACGCGTCCACCGCGACCTTGTCGCCGTGCACGACGTTGAAAACTCCGTCGGGCAGCCCCGCCTCGGCGTAGAGTTCGGCGACGAAGCCGGCCGCGGAAGGGTCGCGTTCGGACGGTTTGAGCACGAACGTGTTGCCGGTCGCGATGGCGATCGGGTGCATCCACATCGGGACCATGGCGGGGAAATTGAACGGCGTGATGCCCGCGCACACGCCGAGCGGCTGCCGGAACGAAAAGAGGTCGACGCCGGTCGAGACCTGGTCGGAGTATTCGCCTTTGAGCAGGTGCGGGATGCCGCAGGCGAAATCGATCACCTCCAGGCCGCGGACGAGTTCGCCTTTCGCGTCCTCGAAAACCTTGCCGTGTTCGGCGGAAACGATCCGCGCCAGTTCGTCGAGGTGTTTCTCGACCAGGGTGCGGAACGCGAACATGAGCCGCGCCCGGCGCATGACCGAGGTGTCTGCCCAGTCCGGCAGCGCGCTGCGCGCGGCTTGCACCGCGGCGTCGACGTCGGCGGGCTCGGCGAGCAGCACGGCGGCTTGGCGCTCGCCGGTCGCGGGATTCCACACCGGCGCGGTCCGGGTCGAATGACCGGTGGTTTCCCGGCCGCCGATGCGGTGTCGGATGATGGGGTGCACGAGGGAACTCGCCTTCTGGTCAGGGGGTGAGGCAGCATCGGCCGCCGATGCTGAGTGCTGGCAAGGGTTTTCGGCGCGGACAGCTCAGACGATGAGGTCGCCGCCGTTGATGTCGATCGCGGCGCCGGTGATGTAGGCCGCGCGGTCGGACGCGAGGAACGCGACGAGTTCCGCGACCTCCCAGGGCAGCCCGGCGCGCGGCACCGGGAACGATCGGGTGGCTTCGTCGAGCGCGGCCGCGGAAAGCAGGCCGCGGACCATCGGGGTGTCGATCAGGCCGGGACAGACGGCGTTGACCGTGATCCCGTCCGGCCCGTAGTTCTTCGCGAGGTGCCGGGTGAGGCCGAGGACGCCGTGCTTGGCCGTCGTGTAGTGCGCGCCGCCCGCGGTGCTGATCGTTTTGCCCGCGGTGGACGAGAAATTGACGATCCGGCCCCAGCCGCCGGTCCGCATCGCGGGCAATGCGCGCTGGCAGCACAGGAACGTCCCGTGCACGCTGACCGCGAGCACGCGATTCCACTCGGCTTCGGTGATATCTTCAAACGCCGTCGGTGGTGCGATACCGGCCGCGTTGACCAGGATGTCGAGCCGGGTATGGCCGGCCAGCACCGCGTCGAACGCGCGGCCGACCCGATCCGCGTCGGTGACGTCCACCGCGATCGACTGAAGCCGTTCTGCCGGGACCGACAGCGTCGCCGCCAGTTCCTCGACGTCGCGCGCGGCCGGGTCGAATACCGTGACTGTCGCGCCCCGGCTGGCCAACGCGTGCACTGTGGCCAAGCCCATCCCGCTCGCTCCGCCGGTCACGATCGCGACCCGGCCGGCGAGTTCGCGGCTGTCGGTGCTGGTCGGAGCGCGGAGGCCGTCGACGGTGCTCATGCGGCCGCCAGCAGGCCGCGGACCCGGCCGAAAGCGGCGGCTGCCTGTTCGAGGTGCTCCCGCGTGTGCGAGGCCGAGACCTGCACCCGGATCCGCTCTTCCCCAACCGGGACAACTGGATGAGAGAGCGCGAAGACGAGAACACCTTCCCGTCGCAGCGCCGCTGCCATCTCAACCGCGAGCGTTCCACCGCGCAGCATCACCGGGACGATCGGGTGTTCGCCGGGCAGCACCTCGTACCCCAGATCCCGCAGCGCGGCGCGGAGCCAGGAAGTGTTGGCGGCCAAGCGTTCCCGCAGCTCCGGGCGGCGAGCGGCAAGGTGGATCGCGGTCAAGGCGGCGGCTGCGAGCGGAGGAGCCATCGCGTTGGTGAAGATGTAGGGCCGCGAAACCTGGCGCAGGGTTTCGGTGACCGCGCGCGGACCGGCGACGAAGCCTCCGGCCGCGCCGCCGAGTGCCTTGCCGAGCGTTCCGGTGACGAGGTCGACCTCATCGCGGAGTCCGAAGTGTTCGGCGGTGCCGCCGCCGAGGACCCCGGTCGCGTGCGAATCGTCGACCAGCAGCACCGCGTCGTAGCGGCGTGCCAGTTCGACGAGCTGGGGGAGCGCCGCGAAGTCGCCGTCCATGCTGAACACACCGTCGGTCACGATCAGCCGGTGCCGTGCCTCCGTGCTTTCAGTGAGATATCGCTCCAGCTCGTTGAGATCTGAGTGGGCGTAGACCCGCCGCTGGGCCTGTGCCAGCCGGATGCCGTCGATCAGGCTGGCATGGTTGAGCGCGTCGCTGAAGATCACGTCGTCCGGGCCGAACAGAGCGGCGAAGACGCCGAGGTTCGCGTCGAAGCACGAGCCGTACAACACCGCGTCCTCGGCGCCGACCAGGTCGGCGATGGCCGCCTCGAGTGCACTGTGGACATTCCGGGTGCCGCAGAGCACCCGGCCCGCGGCCACGCCGAGTCCTTGGCCGCGCATCGTTTCCTGGGCCGCGGCAAGGACTTCCGGAGACTGAGCGAGACCGAGATAGTCGTTGGAAGCGAGGTTGACCAGCTTCTCGCCGTCCACGCTCACCGTCGGGCCCTGTGCACCGGAAACGACGAGGTCGCGCCGAGGTCTGCGGCCATCGAGTTCGGTGCGCAGCCGGTCGAGCAACGCCGTGTTCACGCGGTATCTCCGATCCATTCGGTGCAGGACACGACCTCGAATCCCCGGCTGGGAAAGACCTTGTCCAGCAAGAAGTCGTTGACGTCCTGGTCGCCGTCCGCGCATCCGTCGCGCAGCACGGTCACCGGGTAGCCGCGATCAGCCGCGTCGTAGCAGGTGGCGGTGACCATCGCGCTGGTCGCCACCCCGGCGACCGCGAGGTCGCGGACGCCCCGGGCACGGAGCACGAGGTCGAGGTCCGTGCCGGCGAACGCGCTGGCCCGGCGCTTCAGAACGACAACGTCTTCCGCGCTGACCGGCAGTGCGAGTCCGGTTCCCGGCGAACCCTCGTGGAACGCGTCCCCGGCGTCGAAGAACGAGCGGTACAGCGCGCCGCCGGGCAGGTCGGTTCCGTTGTCCCGCATGGCGAAGTGCACGAAGACGACGAGCACGCCGGCCTTCCGGGCCCGCGGCAGCAGGCCGGTGAGCGGCGGCACGACCTGGCGGGCGAACGGGTAGCCGTCCGTGATGCCCCGCTGGATGTCGCCGACGATCAGTGCAGTGGTCATGAAAGGTTCCCGTCCAGTCGTTCCATCCGCCGCCCCGTGGTGAGCAGGGCGGCCAGTCCTGCCGTCATGATGATCGCGATCGCGAGCAGCGCATAGGTGAAACTGCCGGTCGCCGACGCGACCGCGCCGGTGAAGTACGGGCCGATGAACCCGCTGAGGTTGCTGACCGAGTTGATCAGCGCGATCCCGGACGCGGCGGCCGCGCCGGTCAGCCCGATCGCCGGGATCCGCCAGAACTGCGGCATCGCGGTCAGAATCCCGGAGACGCTCAGGCAGACCGCGATCACGAACAGCGTGCCGCTGCTGGTGAACGTCGCGAGCAGCAGGCCGACAATACCGAGCGCCATTGGTATGGCAGTGGCGGTCACTGCAGTACGCCGGGCCGCGAACCGAGCCCACACCAGCAGCGCGAGCAAGGCCACCGCGTACGGGATCGCGGACAGCAAGACGCTGCTGACGTCTCCGGCGCCGCCGATGCTGTGCGTGATGGACCGGAGCATCGTCGGCAGGAAGAACTGGAGCGGGTAGAGCCCGAACGCGATGGCGAACCACGTCACGGCCATGACCCAGACCCGGCGGCTGGTCAGCGCCTCGCGCAGCCCGGAAAGCGCGCCGTGGGCCCGGTGTTCCTCGGCTTCCGCGGCCAGCGTCGCCTCGATCGCCGCCTTCTCGTCGTCGTCGAGCCAGCGCGCGGTGGCCGGGCGGTCGGGAAGGAAGACGAAGACCAGGATGCTGACCACCACCGTCAGCAGACCCTCGACGAGGAACAGCGACCGCCAGCCCGCGATGCCGAACAGTTGCTGGCCCCATTCGAGCAGCGCGGCGGCCAGCGGCGAGCCGATGATCGAAGCCACCGGCGTCATCAGGAAGAACGCCGACAACGCCCAGGACCGCTGGCGGCGCGGGAACCACAGGGTCAGGTAGAGCAGGATCCCGGCGGCGAGCCCGGCCTCGGCGAACCCGAGCAGCAGCCGGGCCAGGTAGAGCGTCGCGGCCGAGTTCACCGCGGCGGTGGCCGCGGTGACCAGGCCCCACGTGATCATGATGCGCGCGATCCACTTCCGCGCGCCGAACCGTCGCAGCGCCAGGTTGCTCGGCACCTCGACGAGGATGTAGCCGATGAAGAACAGTCCGGCGGCGAGCCCGATCTGGCCGGTGCTCAGGTGCAGGTCGCGCGACATCGGGGCGGCGAGGTAGCCGACGTTGGCGCGGTCGATGTAGCTGGCCACGTAGGCGAGGCCGACCAGCGGGATGATCCGGAGGCCCGCTTTCCGCCAGGTGCGCGGTGCGACAGTGCTCCGGCCGGCGGCGACATGGGAACTCATGGCGAAGTCCGATCTGTCGGGGAATGGGAGTGGTGGTGCGTCAGCGCGCCCCGCCTCGTATGGCAGCGGTGGCGACCTGGTCGATCCCCCCGTCGTCGATGACGACGCCGTAGTCCCGGGCAGCCCCCTCGCGGGTGACCTTGCCGTCCAGGACGTCTTCGAGCACCCGCTCCGGCTCCCGGCCGAACGGATGTCCGTGCCCGCCCCCGCCCGCGGTCACGTGCCGGTGCCGGGTGCCTGCGGTCATGGCGAAATGCGGTTTGGACGCCAGCACGCGTTCTCCCGGACCGCCTTGGTCGAGGACGTTGAGCGACGGGGTTCCCGGCGCGCCGCCGGCCAGCCCGTACGGCAGGAACTTCCGCCGGTCGGACCGGATCTGCACGCTGGCCTCGGAGGCCAGCAGCGTCATGTCGCGGAACGTCGCGAGCCCGCCGCGCCAGCGTCCCGCACCGCCGCTGTCGGGCAGGTAGCCGTAGCCGTCGATGCGCAGGTGGCCGGAGCGTTCGAGTTCTTCGACCGGGGTGTTGGTCAGGTTCGCGCCCAGCGAGCTGATCCCGTCGACGCCGTCGCGGTCGGGCCGGGCGCCCCACGCGCCGGCGAGCGGATCCCACAGCACCATGGATTCGCCGTCCGGTCCGACCAGCCCGATCGCGATTCCGTCCGGACCGCCCTCGCCCGCGGCGGGCACCCGGTCCGGGAACACCGGCGCGAGGGCGCCGAGCACCGCGTCGATGATCCGGAAACCGACCAGCCCGCGGGCGCCGCGCGCGGCCGGGCGCTGTCCATTGAGGATGGACGCTTCCGGGATGACGAAGCTGAACGGGCGGTAGAACCCGCTGTTTGCCGGGATGTCGGAGGCGAGGACGCCTTGCAGCGCGGCGTAGGCGGCGGAGCGGGTGAACGATTCGGTCGCGTTGAGCGCGGAGCCGACCTGCGGAGAGGAACCGGTGAAGTCGAGTTCGATCCCGGCGTCCGACAGCGTCGCTTTGACGCGGATCGGGATCGGCCCGGAGCCGAGTCCGTCGTCGTCGATGTGGTCGGTGAACTCGTACGTGCCGGGCACGGCTTCGGCGAGCGCGGCGCGCAGGAGCGTTTCGGAGTAGTCGAGCAGTTCGTCGATCAGGTCAGCGAGCCGTTCGGCGCCGTGGCGGGCGGCGAGGGCGCGCAGTCCTTCGGCTCCGGTGTGGCAGGCGGCCAGCTGGGATTCCAGGTCGCCGCGCAGGAGTTCCGGTTCGCGGACGTTGCGCAGCAGCACGCGCAGGAAGGTTTCGTTCGTGGTGTCCGCGTCGATCAGCCGCGCCGGTGGGATCTGAATTCCCTCGGCGAAGATATTAGTGGACTGGACTGCCATCGACCCGGCCGCCCAGCCGCCGACGTCGGTGTGGTTGACGACAGTGACCGCGAAGCCGAGCAGCGTTTCGTCCGCGAACACCGGGGAAACAGCGAAGATGTCCGGCAGGTGCATGCCGCCGAGCGACGGGTCGTTGAGCAGGTAGAGGTCGCCGGGCCGGACCGAGTCGCCGAACTCGGCGAAGATCGCTTCCATCGCGGCCGGAATGGACCCGAGGTGCACCGGCAGCGTGTTCGCCTGCGCGATGACCCGGCCGCGGGCGTCGCACAGCGCGGCGGAGAAGTCCATGCTGGACGCGACGAGTTGCGAATGCGCGGTGCGCAGGATGGTGATCGCCATTTCGTCGGCGATCCCGGTGACGGCGTTGCGGAAGACCTCGAACGTCACGGCGTCGCGGATCATGCGGCACTCCAGGTGATCACGATGTTGTTGAACCGGTCGCGGTGCGCCTGCGCGCCGGGCGGGACGAGGGTGGTGGCGTCCATGTCCTCGATGATCATCGGTCCGTCCGTCGGTTCGGCGCCGAGCGCGGACCTGGTGATGACTGGTGCGGAAACTGTTTCGGCGAACCGGCATTCCCGTGTCTTCGCTGCCGTGCTCTCGGTCTCCGGCAGGGCCAGTACGTCCGAAATGGACACTGGAGTCGGCTGCTTGCCGCGCACGCGGAGGTTCACGGGCTCGACCAGGTCGTCGGTGCCCGCGCGGCCGTAAGTGCGCTTGTGCTCGGCGTGGAACCGGGCGCGGGTTTCGGCGAGCAAGTCCTCGGTCAGTTCGCCGTCGGGGACGCGGATCCGCAGTTCGAAGCGCTGTCCGCGGTAGCGCATGTCCAGCAGCCGGTCCACGGCCGCGTCCTCGCCGAGTTCCTCGCGTACCTTCGCGGACAGCCGCGCGAATTCGTCGGCGAGCGCTGGTATCTCAGCGAATTCGGCGCGGTAGGGCGAAAGTTCGTGGCGTTCGGTGTCGGCGACGAGCAGGCCGAGACTGCTGAAGAGCCCGGGATGCACCGGTACGAGCACGGTGTCGATGCCCAGTTCACGGGCCAGCGCGGCGGCGTACAGCGGACCCGCGCCGCCGAACGCGACCATGGTGGCCTCTCGCGGATCCCTGCCTCGTTCGCTGGTCACCGCTTTGACCGCGGTTGTCATACTAGAGACGGCGACCTGATATGCCCCGCGCGCCGTTCCGGGGATGTCGTCGCCCAGTCGTCCGGCCACTGTGGACAGTGCCTTTTCGGCGAGGTCCGGGTGGATCGCGACGCGGCCGCCTGCCAGAGACTGCGGACTGAGATATCCCAGTGTGACGTTGGCATCCGTCAGGGTCGGCAGTGCGCCGCCCTGGCCATAGCAGGCCGGGCCCGGCCGGGACCCGGCGCTCGCCGGTCCGACGTGCAGCGCGCCCGCCGGGTCGACGGAGATGATGCTGCCGCCGCCGGACCCGACCTCCGCGATGTCGATCGACGGGGCCCGCACCGGATAACCGGCCCCGGAGCTGAGCCCGCGCGCCACGTTCATCCCGCCGCCGACCTCGTAATCCGCCGAGACGAACGGTTCCCCGTGCTCGATCAGCGAGGCCTTCGCCGTGGTTCCGCCCATGTCGAAAGCGACCACTGTGGACAGACCGATCAGCTGCGCGAGCTTCTGCACCGCGGTGACCCCGGCGGCCGGGCCGGACTCGATGATCTGCACCGGCCGTTGCGCGACCGAAGCCGCGTCGAGCAGACCCCCGCTGGACTGCATGACCAGCAGCGGAGCCTGGACGTTTTCGGCGCGCAGTCCCGCTTCCAGCCGGGTGAGGTAACCGTGCACCGCCGGGCCGACGTAAGCGTTGACCGTCGCCGTGCTGGTGCGTTCGAATTCGTGCGGCTGCGGGGAAACGTCGACCGACGCGGTGACGTAGACCTCCGGCAGTTCGGCACGCAGCAGTTCGGCGACCCGCCGCTCCTCGTCCGGCCGGACGTAGGAATTGAGCAGGCACACGGCGATCGCCTCGATGCCGTCCACGCGCAGTTGTGCGGCCAGCGCCCGGACTTCGTCCGCGTCGGTCGCGGGGGAGAGTTGCCCGTCGGCCGTGATGCGCTGGTCGAGTTCGTAGCGATTCCTCCGGCGCGCCAGCGGCTGCGGCTTCGACCACGAGAGGTCGTAGAGCGCGGGACGCCGCAGCCGTCCGATTTCCAGCACGTCGCGGAAGCCCCGGGTGGTGACCACCGCGGTCCGGACGCCGCTCATCGAAAGGATCGCGTTGGTGGCCACGGTCGTACCGTGCAGCATCGCGACGACTGACTCCGGTCGCGTTCCAGCGGAGGCCAGCACCGCGGTCGTCGCCGTCACGACGCCCGCGCCGTACTCGGGCGGCGTCGACGGCACCTTCATCGGGACGACCTCGCCTGCCGGGCCCAGCGCGATGACGTCGGTGAACGTGCCGCCGATGTCGGCGCCGACCCGCCAGCCGGCCGGTCGAGGATCGTGACTGCGAGGCACTGCGATCTCCTTCGTTCAGCGAGCGACTGGGATCACAGTAGGACTGAGTTGAGATATCAGCAAGCAGCAGTTGCCATTTTTTAATTCAGAACTGGTCGTAGCAGAGGTGGCCGGCAAGTAGTGCGGAGGCGCTCGGATGCGGCGTGGTTCAGTGCCTGGACCTGCGAGGTTTACGGTCTTGCCGCTCGGTCGGCCACCTCCGGTCGCTCGTCAGGTCGCGGTCGGCAGCGTGGGTGACAAGCGGTCCGGGGAGCTGCGGTGAGCGCGGCAGAGGTTCGATGCGAGGGCGTCGCGGCCGTGGCGTCGTTCGTGGTGAAGCGCTCGGCCAGGAGGGCTTCCGCCGTGGTTATGCGTCGAAGGCGAGCACCGCGTCGAGCAGTTCCTCCGGGGTTTCGACCTGCGGCAGATGCCCGGTGCGGGGAAGCACGGTGAAGGTCGCGCCCCGGATCGCGGCGGCGTACGCCTTGCCGTACTGCGGGTCGGCGATGCGATCGCTCTCGCCCCAGAGGACGTGGACGGGGATGTCCGCTTTGCCTAGTCGCTCGGCCAGCGTCGGGTCGGTCATCGCCGGGCCGGCATAGCCCACCAGTGCGGCGACATCCGGGCTCGGGCCGGTGCCGCCGGCGGGCGGGACCGGCGCTTTCGCCGGGTCATGGAACGAGAATTGCTGGATTTCGGCGACGGTTTTGCCGCGGACGTCGGCCAGCGGATGCCCGGCGACCTCGATGCCGATGCCGTCGACGACCACTGCGCGGCTGACGCGCGGGCTGTGCAGCAGGGCGATTTCCGCGGCCAGCCAGCCGCCGAAGGAGTTGCCCACCACGGTGACGTCCGAGACGTCGAGGTGGTCGAGCAGTGCGACGTACGCCTTGGCCAGCGCGGTGACGTCGGTGAGTTCGGCGGCTTTCGGCGTGCTGTTGAAGCCGGGATGGGTGGGCAGCAGGACTCGCGAGCGGGTGCGGTCGGCCAGCAACTCGGCGAAGCCGGCCATCGTCGCGACGCCGCCTCCGCCGTGCAGCAGCAGGAATGTCCGGGTCCGGTCGTGGTCTTCGACAGTGATCTCGACCGGTCCGGCCAAGGGGAACTGGAGTGTCCGGGAAGAAGTCATATCAGGAACCTTATATAAGGAAGCTGATATAAGCAACCTGTGGTGGACGAGGGTAGGCTCCCCGGCCATGAGGTACCGCCACGCCGACGTCGCTCTGGCCGTCAAGCGCCTGCAGCATCGTCATCACCGCGCGCTGAGCCAGGCGCTGCAGCCACTCGGGCTGTCGCTCGTGCAGTGGGATACCTTGCGGCACTTGGCCAATCACCCGGATGCGTCGCTGCACGACCTCGCCGTGCTGACCTTCCAGACCGACCAGTCCTTCGGCACGCTGGCCGCGCGAATGGTCGATCGCGGCCTGATCGAGCGGGTGCCGGGACCGGGTCGCGCGGTGCGGCATCGGCTCACGGAGAAGGGCGCGGAGCTGCGGGCGGCGGGACAGGAACTGGTGGACGTCGTGGTGAAGACGTCGTTCAGCCGGCTTTCGGCGGCTCAGCTCAATGAACTGGGCGCGTTGCTGGATGTCGCGCTCGAGGAGGATCCGGCGTAACCGGTCAGCCGGTCGGCGAAGGCGCGCGTCTGGTCGCGGAGCGCGTCCGGCCGCTCGATGACGAACGGGCGGTCGAGTGCGGCGAGCCGCGGCGGGATCCAGTCGAGGCGTTCGGCCCGGATTCGCGCGCGGACCCACCGGTCATCGGCTTCCAGGATGGCGATGGACGGCGGGAACACGGCGCGGATTTCCTCTGCGGTCGCGCGGATCCGCACTGCTATGTCGTGCCGGTGCGGTGCTTCGGCGAGGCCGGTCAGCACCTGGTGGGCGGGGTCGAAATCCGTTGGGGCGCTGAAAGTTCCGTCCTGCGGTTCGGCCCGCTCGATCCGGTCGACGCGGAAGGTGCGCACTTGTCCGGCACTTGAGTCGAAGCCGGTGAGATACCAACGCCCGGAATGTGCCACGACACCGTACGGCTCGACGACACGTTCGCTGCTTCGGCCGTGCGCCGCGGTGTAGGCGAGTTTGACCGGACGCTGGTCGCGCGCTGCCTCCGCGACCGCGAGGAGCACCTCTGCCTCCGCAGTGAGCGAGGGACGGGCGGGCGTGGTGAAGTCGGCGACCTCCAGCAAGGCGTCGAGGCGACGGCCGAGTGCTTCGGGCAGCACCCGGCGGACCTTCGCTACCGCGCTCTCCGCAGCCGCGACTGACGTGGTGACCAGTCCCGCGCGCCGTCCCGCGACCAGTCCGAGCAGTACCGCGAGCGCCTCTTCGTCAGTGAGCATGAGCGGCGGCATCCGGTAGCCGGGGGCGAGCCGGTACCCGCCGTAGCGGCCGCGTACGGAGCGGACCGGAATGTCCAGGTCGAGCAGGTGCTCGACGTACCGGCGGACGGTGCGTTCGTCCACGTCCAGCCGCCCGGCGAGTTCGGCGACGGTCCGGGTGCCGCCGCCCTGAAGGATCTCCAGCAGCGCCAGCACGCGGGCGATCGGCCGGGTCATGCGGAGAATTCTCGCAATACCGGGCGGATTCTGTCCACTATTGCTTCTAGCGTGGCCGCCAAGCAACCAGAGAGGAATGTGGCCGTGCAGGTGACTTCTGTCCGCATCATCACCGGTGACGTCGACCGTCTGACGTCCTTTTACGAGCAGGTGACCGGCCTCGTGGCGAGCCGTCCGGCGAAGCAGTTCGCCGAGTTCGCCGGCGCGGCCGCGACGCTGGCGATCGGCAGCGCCGAGACGATGGCGCTGTTCAGCGCGGGCGCGGCGGTGCCGCAATCGAACCGGACCGTCATCCTGGAGTTCCTGGTCGAGGACGTCGACCGGGAGTTCGCGCGGCTCCGCCCGCTGCTCGCCGAGGTCGTCCAGGAGCCGACGACGATGCCGTGGGGCAACCGTTCGCTGCTGTTCCGCGACCCGGACGGCAACCTGGTCAACCTGTTCGCGCCGCAGACCGAGCAGGCCCGCGCCCGGCTCGCCAGGTAACGGGAAAACGCCTCGCCTGAACGCCCGGCGACCGGCCAGGATCGCCGCATGACACGTGCGCTTCTGCTGGACCGGTTCCGCTGGGTCGACGGACATGCCGACCTCTGGCCGATTTTCCGGGACGCCGTCGCGTTCGCCGAGGTGGTCAAGGCGCTGGCCGAGCCGTTCCGGGACGCGGGCGTGACCGCGGTGTGCGGGATCGAATCGCGCGGCTTCCTGCTCGGCGGCGCCGTCGCGGTGGAACTGGGCGTCGGGTTCGCCGCGGTCCGCAAGGCCGCCGGGCTGTTCCCCGGCGAGAAGCTGACCCGCGAAACCGACCCGGACTACCGGGGTCTCCGACACGTCCTGCGGATGCAGCGGTCGGCGCTGTCGCCCGGCGACCGGCTGGTGCTGGTGGACGACTGGATCGAGACGGGCAGCCAGGCGTCGGCGGTGCGCGACCTGGTGAGCGAGGCGGGCGCGGAGCTGGTCGGCTGCGCGGTGCTGGTCGATCAGCTCGACCCGGCGCTGCGCTCGCGCTTCGGGCGGCTGCATTCGTTGCTGGCCAAGGACGAACTGCCGGAGGAGTGACTAACGCTGGCGCAGCAGCTCCGGCGACCGGCCGCTCGTTTCCTTGCCGCCGCGGAGGACCTGCGCCCGTCCGGCACCGGGCCAGCTGTTGACCCAGCTCGAGCCCAGGATCCCCTTGGCTTGCTTCTTCAACGGAGCCAGCAGCCGGGCGCTTTCGCGATACGTACCCGTTGACGCGCCGGTCTGGACGAGGCTCGCCAGGGACAGTGTGACCGGCACCCCGTCGGCGGACCAGTCGTGGCCGAGTACGGCGTCGGCGAGGGCCGTGATGTCTTCGACGCCGCACACGACCAGGAAATCGTCGCCGCCGACGTGGCCGACGGTGACGTCGCCGAGCCGCCGGGCGTGGTCGGTCAGCCCCCGGCCGATGGCGCGGATCAGGTCGTCGCCCGCGGCGAACCCGGCGGTGTCGTTGAGCCGTTTGAAGTGGTCGATGTCCAGCCAGGCCACGACGAACGGCCGTCCGGCTCCTGCCCGGCGGGCGACGTCCTGTGCGATCGCGTCGCTGCCGGGCAGCCGGGTCAGCGGGTTGAGCGCGACCGCGGCCTCGACCTTCACCGCGGCCATCCGGCGCATCACCTCGTTCGGCCGCACCACGCCCTGGTAACGGCCGGACTTGTCGGTCACGACGAGGTCGTCGCCGCTGTTCTCGGCTCCGCCGTCGGCGATGAGCTCGAGCAGTTCCCGGGTGCCGGTGTCGATCCGGACCAGCCGCGGCGGGCCGGCCAGTTTCGCGGCGGGCTTCCCGGAATACAACGCGTGCCCGTACCGGCCGGTCACCGCGAGCAGGAACCGCATCCGGTCGATCGTCCACTGTGGACGCGCCTGCTGGTCGAGCCCGACGATGGCCTTCGGCGCGTGCTCGGCGGACAGGATCGCGTGGACGTCGTCGCACGTCGCGTCGTCCGGGAGGGTCTTGGCCTGGCGGAGGAATTCCGGGATCCGCAGTCCGGCGGCGGGCGAAACGGCCGCGGCGCCCGGCTGGTCGCCGCGTTCGGCGGCGGGCAGCACTCGCTCGGGAGCGGCGGTCGCGAACAGATTCCCTTGAACCAGGCGGATTCCGGAGCGCCGGGCGAGGTCGAGCTCCGCGTCGTTCTCGATCCCGGTCGCGACGAGCCGCAGGTCGGTTTGCGCGGCGAACTGCACCAGCGCCTCGACGAGCGCGACGGTCGCCGCGTTCGACGGGAGCCGGCGCAGCGTCGCGCGGTCCAGCTTGATCATCTCGATCGGCGCTTCGGCGAGCAGGTTCATCGGCAGGCCTGCCGCGCCGAGCCGGTCGAAGGCCAGCCGGAAGCCCAGGTCGCGGAGCCGGTTCAGGCCCTGCAGCAGGGTTCCCGGATTCGGGATCGCGAGCGGAGCGGTGATTTCCAGCACGACGTCGGCGGCCCGGCGGCCGGTGCGTTCCAGGGTCTGGAGCAGCGGGATGAACCGCTCGGCGGGCGCGCCGGCGGCGCTGGCGCTCAGGTTCAGGTGCAGGGACACCCCGGCCGCGTTCGGCGGGACCGCCGCGGCCGCGCGTGCCACGAGGTCGAGGTCGGCGTCGATCAGCTGGGCCTGGTCGCCCGCCGCGTCGAGGAGATCCTGTACCCAGCCGGCGCCCGGATGCCCGACCGCTTCGACTGCGACAGCCGAGCCGCTGTAGAGGCTGTACAGCGGCTCGAAGGCGAAACGAACCTGGTCGGCGGGGGCGAGCACACGCAGATCCTCGCCTGGAACGCACGGATCTCCATGAAACCGTTATCTCCCGTTGACCTGCCCAGTCGGCGGCTGAACCGGAAAAGTCTTCGGGATCGGGTGCTGTGCTTGGGATTCGCGACCGCGCGGAACAAACTCCCGGTATGGCCCGTGACTACCATCACAAACCGGCTACGCAGGGCGCTGACCAGGCGTGACGGCTCGGCCACTGGAGCGAGGCGGCTGCGGCGAGGGGGTCGGCGTTTACTGCCGGGTGCGCCAGGATCCGTGAAATGCCCGGTTTGTTGCCACGTGGCCGGTTCTTGATATTCGCGAGGGCCGCCCTGAACGAATCAGAGTCCCTCACGGCGCGCCGAGGCGCTAGGCCAGGACACCGCGGATGTACCGAAGGTCGCCCATGCGCAGATCGTCGTCTTGCAGCGGCGGGAGACCGTTGGCCGCGAGCAGTTCCCGGACCGTGCTTCCGTGCACCGTCCAGCCGAGCCCGCTCAGATACGGACCCGCCTCGTTGCGCTCGCCGAAGTAGCGCAACCTCGTCATGTCGGTGTCGAAACCCTCGCCGCGCCATTGTTCGGAGATGCGGTCGAGGCGTTCCTTCGTCTTGGCCTCGTCGCCGGGGCGCGGGTTGGGCCGGTTTTCGGTGGCGACGCGGCTTCCCGGCGCGCTCAGTTCGGTGATGGTGTCCAGCAAGCGATCTTGCGCTTCGGGCGGCAGGTAGCCGAGCAGGCCTTCGGCGCTCCACGCGGTCGGCTGGGCCGGGTCGAAACCGGCGGCGCGCAGGGCGGCGGGCCAGTCTTCGCGCAGGTCGACGGCGACCGGCCGCCGGTCGGCGGTGGGCACGGCGCCAAGGCCGGCCAGGGTGCGGGCCTTGAATTCGACCACCGGCTCCTGGTCGATCTCGTACACCGCGGTTCCGTTCGGCCAGGGCAGCCGGTACGAACGGGAGTCCAATCCGGACGCCAGGATCACGGCCTGGCTGATGCCCGCGGCGGCCGCGTCGAGGAAGAACTCGTCGTAGAACCTGCCGCGGATCTTGGCCGCGTCGATCCAGATCTGCCCGACCAGAGCACCCGGCTCGGTCTCGCCGGACGCCAGTTTGGCGAGCAGGTCGACGCCGACTGCCTGGACGAGCGGTTCGGCGAACCGGTCCGAGAACAGTGTGCTGTCCTCGCGGGTCGCGATCGCCCGCGCCGCCGCGGCCATCGTCGCGGTCGCTCCGACGCTGGACGCCAGGTCCCAGGTGTCTCCGTCGTGCCGGGCAGAAGTCATTGCGCCGCCTTGCCTTTCGCCGGGTGCCGAGATCCGCAACCTACTCCGATCCCGACACCGTGTCGCACAGTCCGCCCAGTTTCTTCCGGCGCCGCGTCGAAGCGCCCGACCCGGCGCGCTGCGTAGCGTGCCAGGGCATGACGGCTGCTGTGCGGTTGCTGGAAACCTTGGCGCAGTGGGGAGTCGAGCACGTTTTCTGCTGTCCCGGCACGAGTGAGATACCAGTGCTCGACGCTCTTGCCACCAGACCGGGCGGACCCGAGTTCGTGCTGACCACCCACGAGGCGATCTCGGTGTCCATGGCCGACGGCTACGCGCGTGCCTCGGGTCGGATCGGTGTCGCCTACCTGCACACGAACGTCGGGGTCGCGAACGGCTTGGCGCATCTGTACGCGGCACAAGTCGCGCGTAGCAGCGTCGCGATTCTCGCCGGGATCAAGGGAACGGCGACACTCCCGCACCGCGCGCTGACGACTGCGCCGCGTTTGCTCGAAACAGCCGCGCCCTACGTGGGGCATGCCTGGCAGAACCTCCGCGCCGAGGACCTGCTTGAAGATGTCAGCCGGACGCTGTGGCATACCACGGTGATCCCGGAGCAACCGGCGATTCTCACGATCCCGCAAGACCATCTGGCCGCGGAACCTGGTGTCGCGCCACCGGTCCGCTGGGGTGCGCGGCAGGGCCCGGCCGAGGAGGCGGTCCGGCACGCGAGCGCACTGCTCGATGCGGCACGACGGCCGGTGATCGTCGCGGGATCGGACGTCGGCCGGCGCAGGGCCGAGGCGGATTTGGCGCGGTTGGCCGAGCGGCTCGGCGCACCGGTGTTCGTGGAGTCCCGGCGCGACCTCGAACGATGGTCCTTCCGCACGGATCATCCGTTGTACGCCGGATTGTTCGATCCTCGCGCGCCGATGCCGGCGGAAGCAGACCTGCTGGTGCTGGCGGGCATGCCGACGCCGCTGGAGTTCTCGGCCGAGGTCGCGGCGCTGCCGTCCGGCGTCCCGATCCTGCATCTCTCCGAAGACGCCGCCGAGCCCGGCCGTCGGTATGTCCCAGCCGGGGCGGTGGTCGGCGATACCGCGGCGGCGCTGCGCGGACTGGCTGAAGGAGTCCGCGCGCCTTCGCGGAGCGAATGGCCTGCCCGGGTGCTCAAGGACAGCGAGGACCGGCGAGCTCGCTGGGCGGCTGAAGTCCCGCTGGACGGGGAATTCAGTGCTGCGGCGGCGATGCGCACCCTCGCAGATGTCATTGGCGGGCAACGGCTGCTGGTCCTCGACGCGGTCACCTCGACGCTGCCGTTGCTGCGGTTTCTCCAGCGCACGCGAGCGGATTCGCTGTTCGCCACTGCGAGCGGTTCGCTTGGCTGGGGAATGGGCGCTGCGGCGGGTGTGGCGATGGCGCGACGCGAGCGCGTGCTCGCGGTGGTCGGCGACGGCGTGATCCAGTTCGGCGTGCCCGCGTTCTGGACCGTGGCGCGCTACCGGCTGCCGGTGACCTATCTCGTGGTGAACAACGGGAAGTACCAAGCAGTGGTCGCCGGGATGCGGAAAAGCGGAGGTGAGCGGGCGGACTATCCGCTCACTGACATCAGCGGCGTGGAGATCGCCGCGCTGGCGACCGCGTTCGGCATCAAGGCGACGACGGTCGACGGGGCCGCTGGGCTGCGGGCCGCTCTCGCCGAGGAAGCGGGGCCGGAGGACGGACCTCGGTTGATCGAGGTCCGTGTGAACGACCAGCTGTGGCAGTGATTCCGACACCGTGTTCAGTCGCGGGCGCGGGATTTGCGTCGCCGAGGCGATGAACCGAGGGCTCGCGCCGACCTAGCATCGCGGCGATCTCCGCACCCGCACCAGGATTGGCAGGCGACGCACATGGCCCGATGGGATCTCAGCGAGGCAGACGGGCATATCTACTCCGGCGGCTGGCGTACCGGAGGGGGCGGCACGGAACCGGTTGTCTCACCGGGCGACGGCGGGAAAGTGGGTCTGGCTGGCATCGCCGACCAGCACGACGTCGAACGGGCCGGAGCACGCGCCGCGCAAGCGCAAGCCGAGTGGGGCCGCGCGTCGTACCGCGAGCGGGCCGACGTCCTCACCCGGGCCGCGGACGCCTTGCGCGACATCCGCGCTGACGTCGAGGACGTGCTCGTGCGTGAAAGCGGCTCGCTTCCGGCCAAGGCGAAGCACGAAGTCGACAAAGCGATCGACGAACTGATCGCCGGGGCCGGACTGGTCACGATGTCGCAGGGCGATCTGCTTCCGGTGGAAGACCCGGCGACGCTGGGATTGGCTCGGCGGATCCCGGTCGGCGTCGTCGGGGTGATCGCGCCCTGGAACGCGCCGTTGATGCTCGCCATGCGTTCGGTCGCGCCGGCGCTCGCGCTGGGCAATGCGGTGCTGGTCAAACCGGACGCGAAGACCGCGTTCTCCGGCGGTGCGGTGCTCGCGCGCGTCTTCGGACAAGCCGGTCTGCCGGACGGCGTGGTGCACGTACTGCCCGGCGGTGCGGCGACCGGCGAGGCGGTGGTGCGTTCGCCGCACACGAACGCGGTCTCGTTCACCGGCTCGTCCGCCGCGGGCCGCCGGGTCGGCGAGATCGCGGGCGGCCTGCTCAAGCGGGTGGTGCTCGAACTCGGCGGCAACAACGCGTTCATCGTTCTGGCCGACGCGGACCTCGACCGCGCGGTGGCCGCTGGAGCCGGCGGAACTTTCCGGCACCAGGGCCAGATCTGCATGGCGACCGGACGGCATCTCGTCCACGAAAGCATCGCCGACGAATACGTCGCGCGGCTCAAAGCGGCAGCGGAGAAACTGCGGCTCGGCGATCCGAAGACTCCCGGGACGACGCTCGGTCCGCTGATCACGACCGCGCAGGCCGAGCGGGTGCACGGCATCGTCGAGGCCGCGGTCTCCGACGGCGCGCGGGTCGTGCACGGGGCCACGCACGACGGCGCGTTCTACCAGCCGACCGTGCTCGACGGCGTAACAGTTGACAACGCAGCTTTCCGAAGTGAGATCTTTGGCCCGGTCGCCCCGGTAACCCGGTTCTCGACCGAAGAAGAAGCGCTCGAACTCGCCAACGCGACCGAATACGGCCTGTCCGCGGCGATCCACAGCCGCGACGTCGCGCGCGCCCTCGGTTTCGCGTCCCGGTTGCGGGCCGGGATGGTCGCCCTCAACGGCCAGACCATCTACGACGCCGCGCACATCCCGATGGGCGGCCTCGGCGCGTCCGGCAACGGCGGACGGCACGGCGGGCACTGGAATCTGGACGAGTTCACCTACTGGCAATGGGTGACGGTCCCGACGATCCAGTCGTAAGCGGTTCCGACACCGCGTCGGACTTTCCTACACGGTGTCGGAGGTCCGCCGCGGAGATTCCCGCAGCGGACCGATTCCCCGGCGCCGCGATTTCCGTAGCTTCGAATCGTCGCCCGGTGCGGGCCCGTCACAGCCAAAGGAGTCGGAGTACATGGACATTTCCGGTGCCACCGGGGCGCTCACCGGCGAACAGTACAAAAAGAGCCTGAACGACGGCCGCGAGGTCTGGCTCGACGGCAAGCGCATCGGGAACGTCGCCGAACACCCCGCGCTCAAGCCGACCGTCGACGAGTTCGCCCGGCTGCTCGACCTGCGGTTCGCCACCCCCGAGGGGCGGGCGGCGACCCTGTTCAAGTCCGAGGAGACCGGCAACGAGGTCAGCTACGCGTTTTCGCTGCCGAAGACCCCGGAGGAATTGCGCGCCAAATTCGCCGCGTCGGAATGGTGGATGCGGGAAAGTCTGGGGCAGCTCGGCCGTTCTCCCGACTTCATGTCGAATGTCGCGGCCGGACTCGCCGATTACGCCGACGAACTCGACCAGAACCGCGCGGGTTTCGGCCAGAACGCCCGGGATTACCGCCGGTTCGCGATGGAACACGACCTCGTCCTGACCCACGCTCTCGGCGACCCGCAGATCGACCGCAGCGCCAGTCCGCTCGACGATCCGGATCTCGCCCTGCGCGTCGTGGAGGAGCGCGAGGACGGCGTAATTCTGCGCGGTGCGAAGCAACTCGCCACTCTCGCGCCGTTCTCCCACGAGGTGCTGGTGTACCTCAACGGCGTCACCGCTGCCCGCGGCGCGGAGGACTTCGTCATCTGGTTCGCGCTGCCGATGAACACGCCGGGCCTGAAGATCCTGCTGCGCGAACCGCTCGGCGCACCGGAGAGCGGGCACTCGCACCCGCTCGGCAACCGGTACGACGAACAGGACGCGATGCTGTTCTTCGACGACGTTTTCCTTCCGCGCGAACGCATCTTCCTGCTCGGCGACTCCCTGCGCGCGCTCAAGGGCCTCGGCCGGATCAACGTCTGGAGCCTGCAGAGCACACACATCCGCTTCCTCGCCCGGATGAAGTTCTTCACCTCGGTCGCGAAGAAACTCGCGCACTCCATCGGCGTGGACACCTTCCGCGGCATCCAGGAACAGCTGGGCGAACTCATCTCTTACGTCCAGACGCTCGAACTGGCGATCAAGGGCGCGGAGGCCGCCGCTGTCGTGACGCCGGGCGGGCACCTCGCGCCGAGCAATACCAACGGCGTCGGCTTCTGGTCGGCTGACATCTCAGCGCGGATGGTTCAGATCTTGCGCCAGGTCGCCGCGTCCGGCCTCATCATGCAGCCGACCGAAGCCGACCTGGCGAACCCGGAACTGCGCCCGTTCCTGGACCTCTACATGCGCGGCCACGACATCGGCGCGGCGGAGAAGGCGCGGCTGTTCCGGCTCGGCTGGGAGCTCGCCGGCTCGAGTTTCGGGATGCGCCAGGAACTTTACGAGTACCTGCACCGCGGCGACCCCGGCGCCGGCCGCACCCGGCTGCTGCGCTTCTACGACACGTCGGCGACGGACGCGCGCGTCGACGAACTCATCAGCAAGCCGCTCGTCTGAGACGCAAGGAGCAGCCCGTGATCATCGACGTCCACGGCCACATGTCCGCGCCGGACGCCTACTACGCCTGGAAAGCCTCGCTGCTTTCGCACCGCGGCGCGCACGGCGGCAAGCCCCCGGCCATCAGCGACGACGCGCTCGCCGCCGCGTATCACCACCCGCACCCGAGCTTCGGCGACATCTCTCATCTCGCGCACCTCGACGGTGCCGGGATCGACCTGCAGATGATCTCGCCCCGCCCGTTCCAGATGATGCACAGCGAACGGCCGGCCAAGCTCGTGCAGTGGTTCACCGAGGAGACCAACAACCTCATCCACCGCGCGACCGAGCTGTTTCCCGGCCGCTTCAAGGGCGTCGCCGGACTCCCGCAGAGCCCGGACCTGACGCCTCGGGACTGGACCGCCGAACTGCGCCGCACGGTGACCGAACTCGGCTTCGTCGGCGCGATGCTCAACACCGACCCTTATGAGGGCACGGAAACCCCGCTCGCGCTCGGAGACCGCTACTGGTACCCGGTGTATGAGGTGCTGTGCGAACTCGACGTGCCGGTGCTGCTGCACGCCGCCGGATGCAAGCCGCCCGCGCGTGAGCCGTACAGCCTGCATTTCATCCAGGAAGAGACCATCGCGGTGTGGAGCCTCGTGAACTCAGGAGTGCTGAAGGACTTCCCGGACCTCAAGGTGATCGTGTCGCACGGGGGCGGCGCGATTCCGTATCAGGTGGGCCGGTTCCTGCCGTCGGTGGTGCGCACCGGAGTGTCCTATCTGGACAAACTGCGCAGGCTGCACTTCGACTCCTGCCTGTACACCCAGGACAGCCTGGAGCTGCTGATGAAGGTCGTCGGCACCGACCGCGTGCTGTTCGGCTCGGAGAAACCGGGCACCGGCTCGCAGATCGACCCGGAGACCGGCCGCTGGTTCGACGACATCCACCTGCTCATCGACGACATCGCCTGGCTCGGCGAAAAGGAGCGCGCCGACGTCCTCGAGAACAACGCCCGCGCGCTCTTCCAGCTCTGAGGGGAGATCATGACCGAGATCGTCGCCGGGATCGGCACCTCGCACGGACCGCAGCTGAAGGCGCCACCGCCGCAGGCCTGGGATACCAGGGGCACGGCGGACCGCGCCAGCAAAGGGTTGAAGTTCCGCGGCGAGACCTACCGCTACGAGGAACTGCGCGAACTGCGGGAGGACTTCTCGAACGAGATCACTCCCGAGGTGATGGCGCGTCGCTGGGAACGCTGCCAGCGGTCGATGGATTGGCTCGCGGAATTCATCCGCACCCAGGAGGTCGACGTCCTCGTCATCGTTTCCAGCGACCACAAGGAAACCTACGGCGACGAATGGCTCGCCCCGTTTTCGGTGTTCTGGGGCGACGAGGTCGCGCACGTGCCGTTCACCCAGGCGCAGCTCGACGCGATGGCCCCGGGCCTGGCCGAGGCCGCGACCGGCGACGTCCCGGACCGCACGATCATGCGGCCGACCCACCGCGCGCTCGGCAAGCACATCATCCAGTCCACCCAGGCCGAGGACTTCGACACCGGCGCCACCGAGGTCATCCCGGCCGGGCGGTACGAGAACCACACGATTCCGCACGGCTTCGGGTTCATCTACCAGCGATTCCTCGGCCAGGAGTCGACGCTGCCGATGGTGCCGATCTTCATCAACACCTTCTGGGAGCCGAATCCGCCGGGAGCCAAACGCTGCTACGACTTCGGGCGCGCGGTCGGCCGGGCGATCCGGTCGTTCCCCGGCGACCTGCGCGTCGGAATCGTCGCGTCGGGCGGGCTCAGCCACTTCGTGATCGACGAGAAACTGGACCATGAGTTCCTCCAGGCACTGCGAGATCAGGACGCCGGCTACCTCTCGAGCGTCCCGGCCGCCGAGATGCGGTCCGGTGCCTCGGAGCTGCGCAACTGGATCGCGGTCGCCGGGATCGCCGACGAGGCCGGTCTCGCCGTGACCAGCGTCGACTACGAGCCGTGCTATCGAACGGAAGCCGGCACCGGCAACGCGATGGGCTTCCTTGCCTGGGAACGGAAGTGACCATGTCTCCCGAAGAGATCGTCTCCGCGCTGCGCGGGCTCGACAGCTGCGCGGTGTCCGACGCACTGGACACCCTCAAGCTGCCCGGCGCGGTCACCGCGCTGAAGCCGATGTGGCCCGTCGGCACCGTCCTCGCTGGTCGCGTGCGCACCGTAACCGCCGCACCCAAAGCGACCGCCGGACCGGCGACGCACATCGCCACCCCGCTGGTCGCGATCACCGAACCGGACGATGTCGTGGTGATCGACAATCACGGCCGCACGGACGTCTCCTGCTGGGGCGGCCTGCTCGCCGAGGCCGCGGTCCGGCGCGGCGTGGCCGGCGTCATCGTGGACGGTGCCTGCCGCGACGTCCAGGAGAGCGAAGCGCTGAAGCTCCCGGTCTTCGCGCGCACGGCCGTTCCGGTCAGCGCGCGGGGCCGCATCGTGCAGGCCGCGATGGACGAGCGCATCCAGATCGCTGGTATCTCAGTTGCCTCGCAAGACTTTGTGCTCGCGGACGGCAACGGCGTCGTCTTCGTCGCCGCGGGAGACGCCGAGCGCGTAGTCGAGCTCGCCCAGCGGATCGCCGAGCGTGAGGCCCGGATGGCGGAGGCGGTCCGGTCCGGCCGCGATGTGCAAGAAGTCATGCACGATTCCCAATTCCCCTCAGTCACCGTGGAGCAGCGCTGATGTCTCTCCTTGACCGCTTCTCCGTGCTCGGCACCGCAACGGTGTCCGACGCCCTCGACAAGCTCAAGCGCCCCGGCAGCCTGCTCGGCCTCGCCCCGCTCTCGGACGGACAACGCATGGTCGGCCGCGCGTTCACCGTGCGCTACGTCAGCGCGCAGATCCCGGCGGGTACCGTCGGCGATTTCATCGACCAGGTCGAACCGGGCCAGGTGATCGTGCTCGACAACGACGGCCGGGTCGACTGCACGGTGTGGGGCGACATCCTGACCGCCGTGGCGCACCAGCGTGGTATCTCAGGAACGGTCATCGAAGGCGTCTGCCGCGACACGCATCGCGCGCTGTCCATCGGCTACCCGATCTACAGTCGCGGCCGCTTCATGCGCACCGGCAAGGACCGGGTCGAGGTGGCCGAGGAACGCGGGCCAGTGACCATCGGCGGCGTGACGGTCCGCCACGGGGACATCCTGCTCGGCGACTCGGACGGAGTCGTGGCGATCCCGCAGGATTGCGAGGACGACGTGCTGGAGGTCGCCGAGATGATCCAGGCGCGCGAGGAAGCGATCCTCACCGCCGCGCTCGGCGGCGCGACGATCGCCGAAGCTCGCGCGAAGTACGGCTACCACGATCTGCAGCGGGCGGACGCATGACCGCGCTGGCTGAAGACACCAAGGAACTGCTGACGCTCGGCACGGCAACGCTGTACGAGGCTTCCGGTCTCGACTGCTTCTTGGACCCCGCGTTCCGGCCCTCCTGGGACGGTGCGCAGATGGTCGGCCGCGCGGTGCCGGTGTCCGCGCAGATCGGCGACAACCTCGCGCTGCACCACGGCATCGAAGCCGCTGGGCCCGGCGACGTGCTCGTGGTCGACGCCGGTGGCGCGCCGTTCGGGTACTGGGGCGAGGTGATGGCGGTCGCGGCGCAGGCACGCGGCATCAGCGGCCTGGTCATCGACGGCGGCGTCCGTGACACCCAGCAGCTCGCGTCGCTCGGGTTCCCGGCGTTCAGCACGGCGATCTCGATCCGCGGCACGATCAAGAACTGGCCGGGAACCGTCGGCCGCCCGATCACCTTGCGCGGCCGGGTGGTGCGCCGCGGCGACATCGTCGTGGCCGACCGGGACGGGATCGTCGTGTTCCCGGCGGACGAATACGACCGGGTACTCGCCGCGGCCCGTGCCAGGGCGGAGAAGGAAGCGTCCTACTTGGACCGGCTCCGTTCCGGGGAGACCACTTTGGACGTCTACGACTTCCGCCAGCTCGGCGTTCCGGACGGGGCGAGGTGAACCCCATGACCTCCGACCAGCAACGAATCGACAGCTTCCGGCAAGCCGCCGGACGGTTCGCTTCCGGCGTTACCGTCGTCACCACGGCACTCGACGGGCACCTTTACGGGATCACCGCGACCTCGTTCGTCTCCCTTTCCCTGAACCCGCTTCTGGTGACGGTGTCGATCAATTCGCACAGCCCGATTCTCGACGAGATCCGCGCGAGCGGGGTCTTCGCGATCAACGTGCTCGGCCGCCATCAGCAAGACGTTTCCGCGTGTTTCGCCCGACGCGGGCGCGGCCGGAGCAAGGAACGGTTCGACGAGGTCGAGACGCACACCGAGACCACCGGTGCACCAGTCGTCACCGGCGCGCTGAGCTGGTTCGACTGCACCGTGCACACGATGCTCGGCGGCGGCGACCACATCATCCTCGTCGGCGAAGTCGTTTCCGCGGGCGGCGGGACCGGGCAGCCGTTGCTGTACTGGTCCGGGGAATACCGCGAACTCAACACGGCGGAAGAGGCAGAGGCGGACATCGGCCGGATCGCCGATTCGCTTTCCATCCAACTGCATTTGCACGGGATGCGAACCGAGCAGCTGCTGGAAGCGCAGCACGCGGTCGAACCCGCGGCTGCCGCACTCGCCGCTCGTGCCGCGGCTGACGACCAAGTCGCGCAATTGCGGGCGCTGGTCGAGGAATCGGAGAAACACGTCCACGACGCCAGCCGGTACAACCCGCTGTCACTGGAATTCCATGCCCGGCTCGGCTTGCTCAGCGGAAACCCGGCAATCGCCGCGTCGGTCGGCGCGCTCAACCGGCCACGGGAGAGCGTGTATGCCGTGCACACCAACGCTGCGCGCGCGGCCCGGGCCGTTGATGCGCATCGTCGCATCCTCCAGGCCATTGAGGACCGTGACGAGGATGCTGCCCGCCGGCTGATGACCGAGCACCTTGGCGTGGTGGCGCAAGGAATGCCGTGCTGAACGGAGAAGCCATGGACGCAGACGTCCTCATCGTCGGGGCAGGCCCGGTCGGCCTCGTCGCGGCACTCGACCTGAGCAGCCGCGGCGTGTCGGTGATCGTCGTCGAGGAACGGGAGTTCCTGGAACCGCCGAACGTCAAGTGCAATCACGTCGCCTCGCGCACCATGGAAAGCTTCCGACGGCTGGGCATCGCGGCCGAGGTGCGCGCCGCCGGACTGCCGCGCGACTACCCGCAGGACGTCGCGTTCCGGATTTCGCTCACGGGACGGGAACTGTCGCGCATCCCGATCCCGGCGAGCGGGCAGCGGTACACCTCCCGCGTCGGCCCCGACACGAGCTGGGCGACGCCGGAACCGCCGCACCGGATCAACCAGACGTTCCTGGAACCGATCCTTGCGCGGAACGCCGCTGCCGCGCCCGGCGTGACACTGCTCAACCGCACCCGGTTCCACTCGGTCGAGCAGGACTCATCGTCCGTCTCGGCAGTAGTGTCCGACGACTCGGGCGAACGCACTCTGCACGCCCGGTATTTCATCGGCGCGGACGGCGGCCGCTCGGCGGTGCGCAAGCAGATCGGTGCGAAGCTCAGCGGTGATCCGGTGCTCCAGCATGTGCAGTCCACGTGCATCCGCGCACCGAAGCTGTACTCGCTGATGTCCGCCGACGAACCGCGGGCGTGGGGCTACTACACGTTCAACTCTCGCCGGGTCGGACACGTGTACGCGATCGACGGCACGGAAACCTTTCTCGTGCACACCTATCTATCCTCGGCAGAAGAAGCCGTCGACCGAGACGAAGCGATCCGCGCGATCCTCGGCGTGGACGAGTCGTTCGAGTACGACATCGTGTCCAAAGAGGACTGGGTCGCCCGCCGTCTGCTAGCGGACCGGTTCCGCGACCGGCGGGTGTTCCTCGCCGGGGACGCCTCGCACCTGTGGGTGCCGTTCGCCGGATTCGGGATGAACGCGGGCATCGCGGACGTGCTCAACCTGACCTGGCTGCTCGGCGCGCATCTCGCTGGCTGGGCCGAGGAAGGGATTCTGGACGCCTACGAAGCCGAACGGCGGCCGATCACCGAACAGGTGTCGCACTTCGCGATGAACCACCAGCGGAAGCTCGCTCGACCCGGACTCCCGGCCGAACTCGAAGACGACACCCTCGCCGGCGAAGCCGCACGTTCGTCCTTCGGCGCCGCTGTACGCGAGTTGAACGAACCGCAGTTTGCCGCCGCAGGGCTGAATTACGGGTACGCGTACCACGATTCCCCGATCATCGCGTACGACGGCGAAAACGCGCCGAGCTACACGATGGGCAGCTACACGCCGTCCACTGTGCCCGGTTGCCGTGCACCGCACTTCACGCTGGCGGACGGATCCTCGCTGTACGACTATTTCTCGCCCGGCTACACGGCAATTGCCAGTCGCGGAGTTGATATCTCAGTGCTGGCCGGGGAAGCGGCAGAGCGAGGTATCCCACTCGCGGTCGTTGAAGTGGACACGCTGCCGGATGAATATCTTTGCCCCCTCACGGTGGTACGGCAGGACCAGACCGTGGTGTGGCGAGGTGCTCCGCCCGACCGGGCGGCCGCGGCCGAGTTGTGGGCAAAGCTTCGCGGCGCTTGACCCCGGCCCACTGTGAAGGCCTCCTCGAGGAATCCCCCGAGGAGGCCTTCACGGGTTTCACCGGCGGATGATTTTGCTGGCCGCCATGGCTTTCAGGCCCTCGACACCGAACTCCAGCCCGTAGCCCGACGATTTCGTCCCGCCGAAGGGGATCGCCGGATCGACGCCGCCGTGCTGGTTGATCCACACGGTGCCCGCCTCCATCCGCTGCGCCACCGCGTCGACCTCGTCCGCGTCGGCACCCCACACCGAAGCGCCCAGCCCTTGGTCAGTGCCGTTGGCCCGGCGCACCGCGTCGTCCACATCGGAATACCGGATCACCGGCAGCACCGGCCCGAACTGCTCCTCGTCGACCACGGCGGCACCGTCCTCGACGTCCGCGATGATCGTCGGCCGGTAGAACAGCGGCCCCAGTTCCGTCGCCGGCGTACCACCGGTGACGATCCGGGCACCACGCGCCCTGGCCTCCTCGACCAGCCGGGAGACGATCTCGAACTGCGCGGGATTCTGCACCGGACCGAGCCGGTTCGCCTTGTCCTGTCCTGGCCCCATCGGTGCTTTCTCCGCGCGTTCGGCCAGTGCGGAGACGACGCCGTCATAGATGGATTCGTGCACGTAGAGCCGTTTGAGCGCGGCGCACACCTGGCCGGTGTTCATGAAGGCCGCCCAGAACAGCTTGTCCGCGACGGCGTCCACGTCCGTGCCGGGCAGCACGATCGCGGCGTCGTTCCCGCCCAGTTCCAAGGTGAGCCGGGCGAGGTTGCCCGCCGAGCTTTCGACGATCCGGCGGCCGGTCGCGGTCGAGCCGGTGAACACGATCTTGGCGATCCGGGGATGCGCGGCCAGCGCGGCGCCGACCTCGCGATCCCCGGAAACCGCGGTCAGCACGTCCGCGGGAAGGTGGCGGCGGAAGATCTCCGCGAGCGCGAGCACGCTCAGCGGCGTGTTCTCGGAAGGCTTCAGCACCACCGTATTCCCCATGCGCAGCGCCGGCGCGACGTGCCACACCGCGATCATCACCGGGAAGTTCCACGGGCCGATCGACGCGACGACGCCGAGCGGGACGTAATGCTGCTCCGCGCCGTCCGGCAGCGACTGCGGTTCGAGCACCGTGTTCGCGGCGGACCGGAGCCAGTGCGCGGCACCGTGCGCCTCACCGGCACCGCCGGCTTTGCCTTGTTCAGCAGTGATGATCTCGCCGAGTTCTTCGGCGTGCGCGTCGATGTCGTCCGCGATGACGTGCAAGATGCGCGAGCGTTCCGCATGTCCCAGTGCGGCCCAGGACGGTTGTGCCTTGACGGCAGCGGCGATCGCGGCGTTGAGCTGGTCGACGGTGTGCACCGGTGCGTGGCCGACGACTTCCCGGGTCGCGGCGTCCAGGATCGGCCGCCCGTGGTCGTCGGAGACCGAGACGGTGGTCAGCAGTGCGTTCATGCGGGACCCTTCCGTAAAAGTTCACATTGAATATAGTCAATTCAAGGCGAGGCGCCTAGCGGAGACCGGCGAGGGTCGCGACCCGCAGCCCGGTGTGGAGTTCGCGGCGCACCTTCCCGTCGGCGAGATCGACATCGGTGACCGCGCGCACGCGATCCAGCCGGTAGTAGAGGGTGCTGCGGTGGACGTGCAGGGCCAGCGCGGTGCGCTGGGCGTCGCAGCCGCAGTCGAGGTAGGTCTCCAGGGTCTGCGCGAGGTCCGGTCCGGACTGCGCGTCGAGCAGCCGTCGTACGGCATCGGGGAGATCTGAGATATCAAGGTCCGCGAGGGGGAGTTGCAGGAGCAGCCGGTCCAATCCCAACTCTGACCAGTGGGCCACGCAGCCGACGTGGCCGCCGCGCAAGGCGATCCGGGCTTCCCGCAGCGACCGATGCACTCCCGACAGCGGCGCGTGCGCTCCGCCGACTCCGGCGTGCAGGCCGGAAAAGGCGGGCTGCGCAAGGAGAGCTGACAGTCGCTCGGTGTCGATTTCGTATGGCACCAGCAAGACGGCTTCGCTGCCGAGCACTGCGCCAGCGGCTTTCAGCGTGGGGAAAACGGGGATGCTCGACAATGCCCGGTCCAGGACGAGCCGGAGCGTCGCCGAACTGGGCTCGGCCCGCGGCGGGGTCGCGATCGAGATGACCGTGTAGTGCGGGACCGGGGAAAGCAGGCCGCTCGCGAGCAGTTCGTCGGCGGCTCGGACGCGCTGGTCGTCAGCGCCTTCGAGGAGTGCGGCGAGCAGGCGTCGCGCGCGGTCCTCGTTCTCGCGGTTGCCGAGCGCCGTCGCGGCCAGCAGCAAGCCGATCTGCGCCCGGCGTTCGCGCAGTTCGTCGTCGTCCTCGTAGGCGGACTCGTCGTCCTCGGGGATCGTCGAGGAGAGGTAGCCGACGAGCCGGCCCTCGTGCCGGACCGGTGCGACGAGCCGGGACTGCCCGCCGTCGAGCGGCGGGATCCGGACCGGGTCCCGCGCCTGGCCGACCCGGTAGTCCCGGATGGACTCCCGGGCGCGCGAAGATCCTTTGTGGGACAAGATGATCGCCAGCCGGGCGTGGTCGACGTCCTGGTCGTGCACGCTGAACGCGATCACCGTGAAGTCGACGTCGAACACGATGATCGGCCGCCCGAGCCGATCGGCGTAGGCCTGCACCTGTCCTTCGAGAGTCATGCTCGCCTCTTCCGTTGCCAGCCGCCGGAGATTTGATCTATATTCATTATAGACATTTGACGAGAGGGATCCGCATGGCACAGATGACAGGCGGTGACGCGCTCGCCAGGGCGCTCATCAGCGAGGGCGTCGACACGGTCTTCGGCATTCCCGGGGTCCAGCTGGACGGGCTCACCGACGGCATGTACCGCAAGCGCGACGAGCTGGACCTGGTCGTCCCGCGGCACGAGCAGGCGACCAGTTACATGGCGGACGGGTACTACCGGGCCTCCGGACGGCCTGGGGTGGCGATGGTCGTGCCTGGTCCTGGGGTGCTGAACGCCGGAGCTGGGATGGCGACGGCTTACGCCTGTTCGTCGCAGGTGATGTTGCTGGCGGGGACGATCCCGTCGCCGCTCGTGGGATCCGGGCTCGGGGCGCTGCACGAGATTCCCCGCCAGACTGACACGGTTCAGGGGCTGACGAAGTGGTCTGCCCGGCCCAAGCGGGTCGAGGAGATCCCGGATCTGGTGCACGAGGGCTTCCGGCAGATGCGGACTGGACGGCCTCGGCCCGTCGCGCTCGAACTGGGGCCGGATTTGCTGCACGCGGTCGCGGATCTCAACCCGGGCGAGCCGTTCGGGGTGCGGGAGCCGGAAGCGCCGGAGCGGGATGTTGCCGATCTCGTGCGGTTGCTGGCGGCTTCTGCACGGCCGGTGATTCATGTCGGTGGGGGCATGCGGGATCCTCGGGCGTTCAAGCTGCTCGCTCGGCTTGCTGAGCTGCTGGACGCGCCGGTGGTGATGAGCGAGAACGGGCGGGGGGCTATTGATGCTCGGGACCCGCACGCGTTGCCTGCGTTCGCATTGTGGGAACTGCGGTCTTCGGCGGATCTGGTGGTTTCGTTCGGCAGCCGGTTCCTGACGCCGTTTGGGCAGCAGTTGAACATCGGGAATGCTCGGCTTGCGTTGGTGAACATTGACGCCGCTGATCTTCGGGCGCCGCGACGGCCGGACCTCGCGGTGAATGCGGACGCGGTGGCGGTGTTGGGGGCGTTGGTTGAGCGGCTCTCGCCTCGTGCTGCTTGGGGTGCTGAGCTGGTTCGGCTGCGCGAGGATTGCGAAGCTCGGATTCGGAAGCAAGCTGGGCCGCAGATGGAGTTCGTGGACGCGATCCGTGCTGCGTTGCCTGAGGATGGCGTTTTCGTCAATGAGCTGACGCAGATTGGGTATGTGTCGACGTACGGGTTTCCTGTGCGGGCGCCGCGGTCGTACGTGTGGCCGGGATATCAGGGGACGCTGGGGTATGCGATGCCTACTGCGCTGGGGGCTGCCGTGGGGTCGGGCGGGCGGCCCGTCGTCGCGGTGACTGGGGATGGGGGGATCGGGTGGTCGATGCAGGAGTTCGCTACGGCTAAGAAGTACGGGATTCCGCTGGTGACTGTGTTGTTTGAGGACTCCCGGTTCGGGAATGTGTGGCGGATTCAGCGAGATACCTATGGTGGGCGGTTCATTGGGTCGGATTTGACCAATCCGGATTTCGAGTTGCTTGCTCGGGCGTTCGGGTTGGATTTTGCGCTTGCGGAGGATGCTGGGGCGGTGGAGAAGGCGGTGGGCGCGGCGATCGCGGCTGGGCGGCCCGTGGTGGTCAAGGTGCCGGTGGATGTGTTTCCTTCGCCTTGGCCATTGATTCACGAGAAGCACTGAGCGGTTCGTCGCCTGTCGGCGGCATTGCCTCGTGAATGGTTGCGCGGGCACCCCGGTTTTCGATCGGTGACTACGGCGCTGAGGTGCTGGTCAAGGCGGGAACGATGCCTTGACCAGCACCTCAGCGCCGTGTTTTGGCTTCGTATCGGGGGCGGGGGAGTGTGTGGGTGCCTTGTTGGGCTGGGTGCGTCGGCTGAGGTCGGGTGGGTGGTTGCGGTGGGGTTCGCGGGGTGTGGTTTAGCACCCCGATGTGGCGTTGGGTGAGTGGGGCGCAACCAATGCCGCATTGGTGCGTCGCGGAGGTGCGACGGGTCGTGAAGGGCTCCTTGAGGGACTCAGAGTCCCTCGGTGGCCTTCACGGACGGCTGACGTGGCTTAGTGCGAGGGCTGCCAGAGCGGCGGCCTGGTCGCTGAGGACGCTGTCGTCGAAGACCGCGCGCGGGGAGTGGTTCATTTCCGCTGTGTCGGGGTCGATCCCCTCCGGGGTGGTGCCCAGGAAGACGAAGGCGCCGGGGACTTCTTTGAGTACTGCGGAAAAGCTCTCCGACGCCATGATCGGGTGCTCCAGCGGGACAGCCCGTTCCGGGCCGAAGAGATCGCCGAGCACGGTCAGCGCGTGTGCTGCCGTCTCTGGGTCGTTCGCGGTGACCGGGTAGACCGACCGGAATTCCGTTTCGGCACGGCAACCGAACGCTGACGCGATCCCGTCCGCCAGCGAGGGCAGTTCGCGGGCCAGGATGTCCACGCTCTCAGCGGAAAGCGCGCGGATCGTCGCGGCTAGCGTTGCCTCGTCGGGGATGGCGTTGATGATGTCGCTCGCCTGCATTTTGGTCACCGACAGCACAACTGGATCGAACACTGGGAACCGTCGGGTGACGTACGTGTGCAGCGCCGAAATGATCTGTGCCGCAGCGGGAACCGGGTCCACTGCTTGGTGTGGTCGTGAGCCGTGTCCGCTGCGGCCGAGCACACGCACGGTCAGGCTGCTGGCCCCGGCCATGACCGAGCCGGCCCGGGTCGTGAATACGCCGGCTGGGCCGGGCAGGACGTGGATGCCGTAGGCCGCTTCGACGCCGGAAAGGATTCCCTCGTCGATCAAGCGTTGCGCGCCGCCGCCTGCTTCCTCGCCTGGTTCGAACATGAACACCACCGAGCCTGCGATCTCGTCTCGGCGGGCGCTCAAGAGCTTTGCTGTCCCAACGAGTGCGGCTGTGTGGAGATCGTGGCCGCAGGCGTGCATCAATCCGGGCGTCTGAGATGCGAACGGCAGCTTGGTTTCCTCCGTGACGCGCAGTGCGTCCATGTCCGCGCGCAACAGGACCGACGGGCCGGGGCGCGCGCCGTGCAGTACTGCGACGATTGAGGTGAAGTCGTGCGGGCCGGGGGTGACTTCCAGGTCCAACGGGGCCATCGCGGTCAGCACGGAACGCTGGGTCCGCGGGAGGGCGAACCCGGCTTCGGGGTGGGCGTGGAGGGTGCGGCGGAGTGCGACCAGTTCTGAGTGAAGGGCAGCGGGGGCGGAAACCGGCAAAGTGGGCTCCTTAGGCAACGGTGCGTGCCGCGCTGGTGACGCATGCGTCTAATGTCTACAATCAATATAGACGATGCCGGGTGTTCGGGGTTCCGGTGCGCCTCTAATCTGTCACTACGCGTGACCCGCGTCGGCGACGTCACCGGACCGAGTACTTCGGAGGATCCTTGCCGCAGATCACGAACACCGCCGCTGCCGTCCAGGTCGCTCGCGCGCTCGAGGACGAGATCGTCTCGGAGGGCTGGAGCGCCGGTCACTTCGTCGGGCGCCGTCAGGAGTTGATGGCGCGCTTCGGGGTCGCGCCGGCGACGTTGAGCGAGGCGATCCAGCTGCTGCGCGCCCGCGGCATCGTCGACGCGAAGCCGGGCCCCGGCGGCGGGATCTTCGTCGCGACGCGCTCGCCCTTTACGCACCTGAGCGATCAGCTGCTGCAGTTGCGCGAGGGGAAGGCGACGGTGGAGAACTGCCTGCGCGTCCTGGACGCGCTCGACGGTTCGGTGCTGCACGACGCGGTCGAGAACGCGAGCGACGAGGACATCGCTGATATCTCAGCGTGCGCCGAGACGTTGAAAGCGGCCTGGGATTCCGCCGAGGCGCCTACGGCGATCTGGGCGCTGCACGCACGGATCGCGCGGGTGTCGCCGAACGAGCTTTTGCGCAGCCTGTATACGAATCTCGTCGACTACATCATCGCCGCGCGGCTCGAAGGCGTCACCGCGCCGACCACGCAGGCGCGGTTGCGCACGCACCTCGACTTCGCCGAGGCGGTCATGAAGCGCGACCACGAGCTGGCGGAGTCGGCGATCTCGCGGCATCGCCGTCCCGCGGTGGCGGCCCGGCCTTCCTGATATCTCAAGCCGGAGAACTGATGGATGTACACGCGCTCAGAATTATGTATATTCATTACAGTTAATCGTCCGGCTTGAGGAGGATGCATGCTGCTGGAGCTCCGCAGCGTGGTCGACCGCGTGCTCGCCGCCCCCGATCGCTCGTCCCGCGGTGCGCAGCCGCCGATCCGCTTGTCCCAGAACGAAATGCCGTGGGCTCCCGCCGACGTCATCGTCGCCGCGATGACCGAAGCGGCCCGGAATGCCCATCGCTACCCCGATTACCACCGTGCCGCGGCGCGCGCCGCTGTCGCCGAGGCGATGGGTCTGGACGCGGGACGGATCGCGATCGACAACGGTTCCGGCACGCTGCTGCACGCACTCGCCCGGCTGGTCTGCGAACCTGGCGTGCACGGTGTGCGCCCGGCGCCGTCCTTCGAGGCGTATGCGGCGGCGCTTTCGCTCGCCGGCGCTGAGTCCACAGAGGTCGGTCTCGACGCGAACGGCGCGATGGATCTCGACGCGATGCTCGCCGCGGTCGGCCCGGAAACCCGCATTGTCTACCTCTGCAATCCCAACAACCCGACTGGCGGGCTGCGCGGGGTCGAGGATATCCGCGACTTCCTGAAAAGCGTCCCGTCGCGCGTGCTGGTTGTTGTCGACGAGGCATACCGCGAGTTCGTGTCCGCCGAACCAGTGGACGCGACTGTCGGATTGCTCGACGAGTTCGAGAATCTCGTGCTGCTGCGGACACTGTCCAAAGCGCACGGTTTGGCCGGCATCCGCGTCGGTTATGCCGCTGCCGCACCGAGGATCGCGGAGGCGCTGCGCCGCACGTCCGTCGGGTTCGCGCTCAACAGCGTGGCCGAGGCGGCGGTCATCGCGGCGCTGAGCGCGGAAGGATTGGCTGTGGCGAAGGAAAGAACCGCCGTCATCGTCTCCGAACGCGCTCGCGTCGAGGCCGCGCTGACCGCGGCGAACGTCGCGTTCGTGCCGAGCCAGGCGAATTTCCTTTTCCTGCCCGGAGACGCGGCCGATCTGCTGTCCCGTTTGGAGGCTCGCGGCGTGCTCGCGCGGCCGTTCCCGAAGGCGGGCGGAGCGCGCGTGACGATCGGGCTGCCCGAAGAAAACGACGCGGTGCTCGCCGCGCTTGTCTGATCAGCGGTTTCCTCCGACACCGTGTCGGAGGAAACCGGAAGGACTTCGGAGAGCCGCTCGATGAGCCGCCGCACCCGAGTTCTTACGCTAACCGGCAGGACGGACGGAGCGGTTCGTCCCCGCGGCGGGTAACCGATCGCTCGCAGGAAGGAACGGTGCAGTGACCGAGCGCCTATTCGAGCACGACCGGCGGGCCTCGATGCGCCGCTCGGTGACCGGCGGTGTGCTCAAAGCGACCTTGCTCGCCGGGCTCACGCTGATTTTCGTCTATCCGGTCGCGATGATCGTGCTCGGCGCCTTCCGTGACGGACTGCCTTCGGACAACATGCCGTTCACGATGAGCGGCCTGCTCGCCGCGTTCGAGGCTCCGGAAACGTGGCACACGCTGTGGAACTCGATCGTGCTGGTCGTCGTGTGCGGCACGATCTCGGTGGCGGGCGGCGGGCTGTTCGCGTGGATCGCGGCCAACACGAACGTGCCCGGCCGCAAGCTGCTCACCCCGATCATGGTGATCAACCTCTTCGTCCCGCCGCTGTTTCACACCCTCGGCTGGATCATGCTCGGCAACGCCCAGAACGGCCTGCTCAACCAGCTCGGCCGCTCGCTCGGCACGCACGGCCCGCTGATCAACATCCAGGGCTGGGGCGGGCTGATCCTGCTGACGTCGCTCGGCTACCTGCCGTTCGCGTACCTGCTGCTGCTCGGTGCGTTCAAGAACCGGGACCAGTCGCTCGACGAGGCCGCGGCGATCAGCGGCGCGGGCACGGTGCGGACGTTCTTCACCATCACCATCCCGTCGGTCGGCCCGGCGATCACCGGCGCGGCGCTGCTGATCGCGGTGCTGGTGTTCCAGTCGTTCGACGGACCGCAGCTGATCGGCCGCCAGGCGGGCATTTACGTCTTCTCGACGCAGATATATCACTACGTCCGGGATGAGGCGCCAGCCGAGTACACCAAGGCGTTCGCGCTGTCTCTCGTGCTGATCCTGCTGGTGCTGCTGCTGTTCCTGGCGCAGCGCTGGATGCTGCGCGGCCGCAGCTTCACCACGCTCACCGGCAAGACGTCGCGGCGCGATCCGCAGGAGCTGGGCCCGATCCGCTGGGTGCTGTCCGCGCTGATCGTCGTGGTGGTGCTGCTGAACTTCCTGCTGCCGCTGTTCGCGATGGTGCTCGGCAGCCTCCAGCCGATCTTCGGCGTGATGAGCACCGGGCTGACCCTGGACAACTACGTCACGATGCTGACCGACCCGCAGTTCAGCTCAAGCCTCGCGCTCACCGCGTGGCTCGCGGTCATCGGCGGCTTCGGTTCGATCTCGATCGCGCTGCTCACCACGTATGTCACCGCGCGGCGCCGGGGATTCCTGCGCAGCTACACGTCGTTCGCCGTCTGGATTCCGTGGGCGCTGCCCGGCGTCGTGCTCGGCCTCGCCTACATGTTCGCCGTGTTGTACCTGCCGGCCTTCCGCGGGCTCTACGGTTCGGCGTTCCTGATGACGCTCGTGCTGGTCGTCGCGACGATCCCGGTGTCGAGCCGGATCGCCGAGGGGGCGCTCGCGCAACTGTCGCCCGAACTGGAGGAAGCCGGCCGGATGTCCGGGGCGAGCGCGGCACGGGTGCTGGCGACCATCGTGCTGCGCCTGGTCATCCCGAGTTTCCTGGCCGGCTGGTTCCTGTCCGCGCTGTTCATCTCGGGCAACCTCGCCGTGCCGATGCTGCTCGCCCCGCCCGGTCTGGAACCCGTTTCGCTGACCGCGTTCCAGCAGTTCCTCACTGGCGAAATGTCCCGCGGCGCGGCGCTGTTCATGATCATCCTGCTCGCCGCGTTCGTCGTCCTCGCGCTCGCCGCGGCGTCCGTCAAGCTCGGCGGCCGGCTCCTCGGCCGCGACCGTTCCGCAGGTCCGCTCTCCCGTCTCACCCCCTGACCCGAGAGGAAGAACAATGAAGTTCTCCCGTACGAAACTGCGCGCGCCGGCCCTGGCGCTCACCGCCGGTCTGCTCGCCGCGCTGACCGCCTGTGCGTCGGCGGGCGCGACGAAGTCGAGTACACCAGTTGAGGTCCCTGGCGCGTCAGCCGCAGCCAACAAATATATGAACGAGCTGTACGACAAGGCGTTCGCGGCCAACCACACTCAGCTCGTGCTGTACGGGCCCGGGGTGACCGCGAACCAGGCGATGAACGACGTGTTCACCAAACGCTTCCCCGGGATCAAACTGCTCCCGCAGGACCAGGCGGACGCGCAGATCCTCACCAAGCTCGACACCGAGGCGCAGAGCGGGAACCGGATCGCGGACATCTACGTCGGCGGCGAATCCCCGCAGGCGGCGGCGAAGCCGAACATCTGCACCACCGCGGACGTGCGCACCGCCGATCCCGGGTTCAAGGTCCCGACCGACAACGACGGCAGGCTCACCTACTTCGCCTTGCGCTACTTCGGGTTCGTCTACAACACCGACCAGGTGCAGAAGCAGGACGCGCCGAAGAACTGGCACGACCTGCTCGACCCGAAGTGGAAGGGCAAGATCGCGGTCGGCGACATGACCGTGCCCGGCGGCATCCGGTACATCCTCGAATCGCTGATGCTGCCCGAGAACGAGAAGAAGTGGGGCCGCTCCTACCTGGAGAAGCTGGCCGCGCAGGACCTGCAGATATCTCAATCCGAACCGATGGTGCCCACAGATGTCGCCAGTGGCCGGTTCCCGGTCGGCATCGCGGTATATCAGGGCTACTTCGAGGCACAGAAGCAGAAGGGTGCGCCGATCGACATGGTGTTCCCGCTGGAGGACGGCGGAAACTACATGGCGCGTTCGGCACTGTGCCTGATCAAGGACGCGCCGCATTCCGAGGCCGCGCAGCTGTATGTCAACTGGCTGTACTCGCCGGAAGGTCAGAAAGCCTTGGCGGAGAAGGACAATTCCTACGGCCGCACGCCGACCGCGCCCGGCCCGCCCGGACTGCCGTCACTGGACAAACTGCCGCGGCTGCCGTTCTCGAACCCGGACCCCGCGTTCAACAAGCCGTACTTCGACTTCATCACCCAGGCGTTCAAGAAGTAGCACCTCGCCTCCCGGCCGAAGAGAAAGCGCAGGTCACGATGACCGAGGTCCAGGTAACCGGACTCACCAAGAAGTACGGCGCGAAGGCGGCGCTGCACGAACTGGATCTGACCATCGAGTCGGGGCAGTTCGTGACGCTGCTCGGCCCCTCGGGCTGCGGCAAGACCACGACGTTGCGCTGCCTGGCCGGGCTGGAACGGCCGAGTTCGGGCCGGATCGTCATGGGTGACCGGGTTGTGGTCGACACCGCGCGCCGCACGTTCGTGCCCGCGGACAAACGCCAGGTCGGCATGGTGTTCCAGAGCTATGCGCTGTGGCCGCACCTGAGCGTCGCCGACAACGTCGCGTACCCGCTGAAGGTCGCCCGGATGCCCGGCCGGGAGCGTGCGCAGCGGGTGCAGGAGATGCTGGACGCGGTGGGTCTTTCCGATCTCGGGAAGCGTTCGGTCACCGCTTTGTCGGGCGGTCAGCAGCAGCGCGTGGCGCTTGCCCGTGCGCTGGCCGCCCGGCCGGGGATCATCTTCTACGACGAACCGCTGTCCAATTTGGACAGCAAACTGCGGTACCAGATGGGCCAGCAGGTGCGCTCGCTGCACAACCGCTTCGAGACGACGTCGGTCTACGTGACGCACGACCAGGAGGAAGCGATCACGCTGTCCGACCGGATCATCGTGATGAGCGAGGGTGTCATCGTCCAGTCCGGTACGCCGAGCGACCTGTACGACCGCCCGAATTCGGCGTATGTCGCGGACTTCATGGGCTTTCAGAACATCCTGCCCGGAACGGTCACCGGCGTGCACGGCAAGACTGCTGATGTGCGGGTCGATGACACTTCGCTGGTGTTTTCCGGGATCGCGACTGGCGAGGTTTCTCTGGGCGACCGGGCTGACATCGCGTTCCGCGCGGCGCATGCCCGGCTGTCCCCGGACGGTTCTGGTGCGGGACAGTTCCGCGGAACCGTCGAGCGCACTACTTATCTCGGAAGTGCCGTCAATCTTCTCGTCCGTGCGGACGGTCTTCCGATGCGGGTGCGCACGGAAACGGCCGAACTGTCCGCGGAATCCGTCCCGACCGCGGGCGAGGAACACACTTTCGCGGTGAGCCCCGACCGCGCCGTCGTCATCCCGCACGAGAACGCGGCCCCCGCTGACGACGACTACCTGACCACGATGACCGATGCCGCCGTCGCGCCCCGCTGACGCCGGACGAAGGGAAGAATCCGTGCCCGATTTCTCCAGTCCTCGTTCCGACGGGCCGCGGATCCGGGAACTCGCCGAGATCGGCGGGCGCACCGACACCCGCGACGTCCTCGCCCACGCGACCAGACAGGCCGAGCGGGAGTACGACGACTACTTCATCGTCGATATCGACGCGCATGTCTCGGAAGACCATTTCTGGGGCGAGGTGCTGGAACTCATCGACAATGACGTGTGGCGCCAGATCGGCATGGATCAGTTCGGCAAGTTCGCTGGGAACAACGCGTTGCTGAACATCCAGCCGGGAATGTCGCATCAGAGTGTCGGCGGGCGGATCGGGCATCAAGGTCGCAAGGAGCCGCTTGACGGGGTGCCCGGGCACCCGTTCGTCGCTGCTGCCCGGCGCGGTATGGATGCGATGGGCCTGGATTACCAGGTGGTGTTCCCCAGTGCGATGTTGCTGCTGGGGATGCATCCGCAGGACGAGATCGAGGTGGTGCTCGGGCGGGCGTTCAACCGGTGGCTGACCGAAGTCGTTCTGCCGCAGGACGATCGGCTCAAGGGGATGTTGTATCTGCCGTACAACACGCCGGAGGTCTGCGAGGAGCTGGTCGAGAAGTATGCCGGTGATGCCGGGATCATCGGGTTTACGGTGTGTTCGACGCGCAACAATCCGGTGCATTCGGATGTCTATACCCGGTTGTACAAACTGATCGAGGACAGCGGGAAGCCGCTCGCGTTCCACTCCGGATATCATTGGGGCGATCCGTCGTTTGCCCAGCTGAACCGGTTCCTGTCAATGCATGCGTTGTCGTTTACGCATTACAATCAGATTCATGTGACCAACTGGATCGTCAATGCCATGCCGGAGCGGTTTCCCCGGTTGAAGATGGTCTGGGTGGAAAGCGGGCTGGCTTGGATCCCGTTCCTGATGCAGCGGCTTGACCACGAGGTGCTGATGCGGCCCAGCGAGGCTCCTGGGCTGACCCGGTTGCCCAGTGAGTACATGAAGGACATGTGGTACACGAGCCAGCCTATGGAGCGGACGAGCATGGAGTTGCTCGAGGCTGGGATGAAGGCGTTCAACGCGGAGACGCAGTTGTTGTATTCCTCGGACTGGCCGCATTGGGATTGGGATGCGCCTTCCACTATTACCCGGTTGCCGTTTTTGTCTGAGCAGGCTAAGCGGAATATTCTTGGGCTTAATGCTGCTCGGGTGTTCAATCTTCCTGCTGATCGGCGGAAGCCTGCTGCGAAGAGCGTGCTTCATGAGCGTCCTGGGGTCTCTTCATGACATCTGAACTGACATCGCTGGTATCTCGGCTGGGTCCGTTGACATCTGAGATCGCTTCGGGTGACCAGGCTGCCGCGGTCGCCGATGAAGAGATCGCTGAGCTGTTGTATGCGGCGGCTCGGTTGTTCTCCGCCAAGACTGATCGGGTGGGGAAGATTGCCTGGCCGATCCGTGCGGATGCGTTGACTGCTACGGAGACTGTGGTCCTGGTTACCGCGTTGCTGGACGCGGCGGATGTGAACCTGTTCGACATGGCGATCTGGTACCGGAGGGCCGTATGAGTGCCGTGCAGCGGGACGTCGTTGTCGCCGGGCTCGCGGATCTTCGCGCGCGGGGGCGGATCGTGGTGGAGGTTGACGGGTTCGAGGTAGGGCTTTACTTCCATGCCGGGGAGGTGCGGGCTTGGCATAACGTATGTCCGCATCAGGGCGGGCCGGTTTGCCAGGGGAAGATCATGCCTCGGACCATTCAGCCGGTTCGGGAGGATCGGAAGAGTGCCGGGCCCGCGTTTCATCCGGCTGATCGGAATATTGTCTGTCCTTGGCACGGGTTCGAGTTCGATGTTCTGACCGGGCGGCATCCGGCTGATCGGCGGGTGGGGTTGAGCGGGGTTCCGGTGCGGGTGGTGGGGGATGAGGTCGTGGTGAGCATTTGATCGCGGGCGGCTCGTCGCCTGGCGGCGACATTGCCGGTTGAGCAGTTGCGAGGGCACCCCGATTTTTGAGTGTGTTTTTGGCTTTGTATCGGGCCGGGGGAGCGTGGCTGCCTTGTTGGGTTGGGTGCGTCGGCTGAGGTCGGGTGGGTGGTTGTGGTGGGGTTCGCGGGGCGCTGCGGCCGGGGGCGGGTCGCGAAGGGGCGCTTCACGGCCCGCGGGTAGGTCGTTCCCCTCACGGGAGCTTCTCTTGCGGGCTAGATCGTGGTGGGGTCTATGTCTACTGCCGCGAAAAGGGTCCGCGCGCAGAGATCGCGCAGTTCCTCCGTACTGATCTTCGGCTCGTCCAGCCAGTCCAGGATCAGCGTCGCCACGAACGAGAGCCATCCCCGGACCGCTAGCCGCGTGGTGGCAGTCACCGGCCGCAGCAAGCTCACCGCGGACAGGATGCGGTCGGCGTTCGCCGCCATCCCGGCCTCGCAGATTTCCCGGATTTCGCGGTCCGCGTCGCCCGCGCTGCGGTGCACGATGCGGTAGCCGTCGGGGTGGGTGCGGGCGAATTCCAGGTATACCTCCAATCCCGCGCGCAGTTGCTCGGCCACCGGCAGCGCCGGGTCGGGTTCGCTCATCGCCAGCAGCTGGTCGCGCTGGCCGCGCACGATTGCGGCGAAGAAATCCTTTTTGGTGGGGAAGTAGTGGTACAGCAAGCCGCGTGAGACGCCGGCGATTTCGGCTACTTCTTCGATCCGCACCTCGTCGTACGGGCGGCCCGCGAACAGGCCTGCTCCGATGGTCAGCAGCTGTTCGCGGCGCTGTTCGGTGCTCAGGCGCGTCCGCATCCTCCCAGCTTACTTGACACCGGTTCAGTAGGGGGGGATGGTGACCTTATTGGATGTGGGTTCAGTAGGGAGCGAACTGTGGACACCACCGCGATTCCGCACCGGCCGGGCCGGTTGCCGGTGCTGGGGGACCTGATCGGGACCAATGTGCGGACGCCGCTGCAGAGCACCATGCGGGCCGGTGCTGGGCTCGGGCCGATTTTCACGCGCAAGTTCTTCGGTCTTGAGATCGTGTTCGCCTGCGGGATCGACCTGGTCACCGAGCTGAACGACGAGTCGAGGTTCGGCAAGCACGTCGGGCTCGGCGTCGAGCGGTTGCGCGGTGTTGCCGGCGACGGGCTGTTCACCGCGCACACGCGCGAGCCCAACTGGCGGCTGGCGCACGACATTCTGCAGCCCGCGTTTTCCGCCGAGGCGATGCGGCGGTATCACTCGACGATGCTCGAGGTCGCCCACGAGCTGACTGCGGCGTGGGACAGGGCGACCGGCCCGGTCGACGTCGCTGCCGACATGACTCGGCTGACGCTCGAGACGATCGGGCTCGCCGGGTTCGGGTATCGGTTCGGGTCGTTCGAGCGGGCCGAGCCGCATCCGTTCGTCACGGCGATGATTCGCGCGTTGCGGTTCGCGCAGCTGGACAACGTCAAGCTGCCGTTCGTGCGGCGTGCGCTGGCCGGGTCGTCCGCGCAGAATCAGGCTGACATCGCGACCATGACGGATCTGGTCGACGAGGTGATCGAGGCGCGCCGCCGGGAAGGCGGCGAGGCGCGTGATCTGCTCGGGCTGATGCTCGCCGAGGGGCACCCGAGGACCGGGGAACACCTCGATCCGGTGAACATTCGCAATCAGGCCATCACTTTCGTGGTCGCCGGCCATGAGACGACGTCAGGCGCGCTGTCGTTCGCGCTGTACTACCTGACGCGGCATCCGGAGCTGCTGGAGAAGGCCCGCGCTGAAGTCGATGCGGTATGGGGCGATCGTGAACCGGCCTTCGGCGACGTCGCGAAGCTGCGGTACGTCCGCCGTGTGCTCGACGAGGCGATGCGGTTGTGGCCGACTGCGCCCGGTTACTCGCGGGAAGCTCGCGAAGACCTGGTGCTGGGCGGGAAGTATCCGATGCGCAAGGGTGATTCGATCATCGTGCCGTTGCCGATGCTCCACCGCGATCCGGCCGTGTGGGGGCCGGATCCGGAGAAGTTCGACCCGGACCGCTTCGAACCGGCGGCGGTGCGGAAGCGTCCGGCTCAGGCGTACAAACCCTTCGGCACTGGGGAGCGCGCGTGTATCGGCCGCCAGTTCGCGTTGCACGAAGCGGTGCTGGCATTGGGAATCATGTTGCAGCGCTATGACTTCGAGGCAGATCCGGCGTATGAGCTGAAGATCGTCGAATCGCTGACGCTGAAGCCGAGCGGGTTCACTCTCCGGCCGCGGATCCGGGAGCGGGCGGCGGAGCTGACCTCAGCTGGCCGCTAGTTTTCCGGACAGCGTCCGGTGCCTCGCCGCGCCCCCGGTCACGGCGTGCCGAACGCGACCAGCGCAATGACCGACCAGAGCGAACGCGAACGGCGCGACCAGGCCGAGCGTGTCGAACGCGAACGGCACGCCAGGTATCCCCGGAACCGGCCGTGCCGAGGGCAGCGCGTGCTGAGGCGCCGGTGAGGCACCTGTCGTTTTTCGGGAAAGGCAGAAAAGCCGACGCTGGCGGACAGGTCGAATATCGCCGCCGTCTCCCGCCTTCAGGTGGTTTGTGGATCACTCCGCTTCCCGGTCGGTGGAGATCGCGCTACTATCAGGGCAGTCGTACAGGACGATCGCCCTGAACGACTGCCCAGGACGGTCGGCCAGGAGAAACGCGGATGAACTCACCGGCAGCGGCACGAGGGCGTGACGTGCGGCAGCGGTTGCTGGCGGCGGCGAGGGAGCTGGTGCCGGAACGCGGCTGGGCGGCGGTGAGCACCCGCGTGCTGGCGGATCGGGCGGGGGTGACGCCGAGCGTCGTGCACTACCACTTCCCGTCGCTGCAGGCGCTGCTGCGGGAGGCGGTTCTCGACGCGATGCGCGAGGTGCTGGAAAGCGTCGGACCGGCGCTGGCCGCGACGCAGAACCCGGCTGACCTGGTGTCCGCGCTGTTCGGGTCGGTCGAGCCGTACACCGGGGTGGACCCGTTGTCGGTGCTGTTCATCGAGGCGTATCTGGCGGCCCGGCGCGACGACGAACTGCGGGACCAGATCGGGGGACTGCTCTTGGCGTTCCGCGCACAGGTCAGCACCTGGCTCGCCGAACGCGGCCTCCCGGATCCGGAGGCGACCACGGAGGTGCTGGTGGCGACTGTCGACGGCCTGCTGCTGCACCGCGGCCTCGCTCCCGGCGGAGACCCGGCGGCGGTCACCGCCGTCCTGCGCGGGCTGGTCACGCTGCCCTAGGGGGGAGAGAAGTGCGATGAGGATCTTGGTCTGTGGCGGCGGCATCGCCGGGCTGGCCGCGGCGAACCGGCTGTCGGCGCTGGGCAACGAGGTCACGCTGGTTGAGCGCGCGCCCGGGCCGCGTCCGCAGGGCTACATGATCGACTTCTTCGGTCCCGGCTACGACGCGGCCGAGGCGATGGGCGCGTTGCCTGCCATCAAGGAGGCGGCGTACCCGATTTCCGAAGCGATTCTCCTCGACGCACAGGGAAAGCGTCGGTCCGAAATCCAGCTCGGCCAGTTCGCGCGCACCGTAGGCGGCCGGTTGCTGAGCCTTCTGCGGCCGGATCTGGAACGGGCCTTGCGCACGTCGCTGCCCGCCGAAGTCGAGCTTCGGTACGACAGCGGGACAGTCGCAGTCGAGGACGACGGCGACCGGGTCGCCGCGACCCTCTCGGATGGTTCCGTGCTCGAGGCCGATCTGCTGGTGGGGGCCGACGGCATTCATTCGACGGTCCGGCGGCTGGTATTCGGAGACGAATCCCGGTTCCTGCGCTACCTCGGCTTCCACACCGCGGCGTTCCTGTTCAGATCGCCCGAGATCCACGCGGTGGCGGACGGACGGTTCTGCCTCACCGACACCGTCGGCAGGCAGATGGGTTTCTACGGCTTGCGCGCCGGAACGGTCGCCGCCTTCGCCGTCCATCGCACGCCCGATCCCGCCCTGCCCGGCGACCTCCGGGAGTCGCTGCTGGACACCTACGGCTCGCTCGGCTGGATGGTGCCGGAAGCGTTGCGGCACTGCCCGCCGTCCGGGGAGATCTACTACGACCAGGTCGCCCAGATTGAGATGCCAGCGTGGAGCAAGGGCCGCGTCACGCTGGTCGGAGACGCGGCGTACGCGGTGTCGCTGCTGGCCGGACAGGGTGCGTCGCTCGGAATCGCGGGCGCGTACGTGCTGGCTGAGCAACTGAACCGCGCGTCGTCGATCGCCGGAGGACTGGCGGAATACGAGCGGCTGTGGCGTCCCGTCGCAGCCGGCAAACAGCAGTTGGCCCGCAACGGCGCACGCTGGTTCCTCCCCGGCAGCAAACCTCAGCTCTGCTTGCGGCGGCTCGCGCTCAAACTCGCCCGGTTGCCCGGAATTGACCGAGTCGTGGCCGGGAGTTTGACCGGGAAATCCACGGCGCTCATCACGAACCTGCACCATTCGGCAAGGGAAGGAGCCCGACCGTGAAACCGATCGCACGCACGGTCTTCAAGGCGCCGGCGAAGCTGTACGACCGCGACCTGGGATGGTTGCTGGGCAAGCGGTTCCTGTGCCTGACCCACGTCGGCCGCAAATCCGGCCGCGAGTACCGGACGGTCCTGGAGGTGATCGGCCTCCGTCCCCAGTCCGGCGAAGTGCTGGCCATCGCCGGCCTTGGCCCGTCGTCCGACTGGTACCGCAACATCCAGGCGGCCCCCGCGGCGGAGGTCGTGATCGGCCGCCGGAAGTTCGTCCCCGCGTACCGCACCCTCGACGAACCCGAAGCGGCCGACGCGATCGCCGATTACGAACGCCGAAATCTGCTGCTGCGACCGGTTTTGCATCCGGTGCTGAGCAAACTGCTGGGCTGGCGCTACGACGGCTCCGACGCGGCGCGGCACCGGATGGTCCGGCAATTGCCGATCGTCGCCTTCCGTCCCCGCGACGGAGCCGAACCCGACCGAGAAGGTACTGACCGCTGATGAACTACATCGCCGAACTGCGCCAACTTGTCGGCACCCGTCCGCTGATCCTGCCCGGCACGTCAGTGCTGATCGCCGACGAGCGCGGCAGGCTGCTGCTGGTGTTCCGCGAGGAAAGCCAGGACTGGGGACTGCCCGGCGGATTCCTCGACCCCGGCGAGTCCTACGAGGACGCGGGCCGTCGCGAGGTGCGGGAGGAAATCGGCCTGGAGGTGCGGGACCTCGAACTGCTCGGCGTCTACTCCGGACCGGAATACTTCTACCGGTACCCGCACGGCGACGAGGTCCACAACGTCACCGCCGCGTTCACCGCGACCGTCGGGAACACCGAGGTCACCGTGGACGGCACGGAGATCACCGGCTACGAGTTCTTCCCGCTGGACCGGCTTCCGGACGACATCATCGCGCCGGAAAGGCCCATCGTCGAGGATTACGTGAAGCGGTTCGGCGGCTAGGTTGCCGGTGCCGGGTGCGCGGCTTTCGCTGATTGAGCTCCGCGCCGTTCCTGTTCGCGATCTTGCCGAGACCAGGACCTCGCCGGTCGAGCGCCCCACCGCGGCCGACAGGCGAATCCATGGCGAGGGAATCGGGATTTCAAGCCTGCCGGAGACAGAACGGATGCCCCGCCGGGCTCGCGTACACGTGACCGGAAAGCTGGCGCGCGCCCGCTTCCACCGCCCGGCTTTCCGCCGCGGCGAGGTCGGCCGCAGTGATGTCCAGGTGCACCTGCTGCGACGCTCCGTCCGGCCACTCCGGTGGCGCCTGTCCGGCGGCGTGCTGAATCACCAGCGTCGGAAAACCTTCCGCGGACAGGAAATGGTGCGTTTCCGTCGCGGCGACAGAACCGCCGAGAAACTGGTGCCAGAACGTACTTTCCTCTTCGAGTGACGCCGCGTCGATGATCACCGCGCCGAGCTTCAAGCTCATTGAGAACTCCTTTCCGTCTCCGCGCTCAGACCGCTGGGATGATCCCGCCGTCGACGCGGAACTCCGCACCGGTCAGCCATTTCGCCCGGCTGGACGCGAGAAACGCGATCATTTCCGCCACGTCCGAGGGGTCGCCCGGCCGTCCCATCGGCACGTCCAGCCGGTCCACGATTTGCTGCTGAATCTCGTCCGCCCCAACGCCTTCCTGCGACGCGATCCGCTGAAGATGCGCGGCCGCGCCCTCAGTGACCACAAACCCCGGCAACACGCACACGACCCGCACGCCCTGTGCGCTGACCTCCGTCGCCAGCGAACGGCTGTAGGTGTTGAGCGCCGATTTCGCCGCTGCGTAGGAAGCTTCACCGCGCTGCGGCAGGTGACTCGCGATCGACGACACGTGCACGACCACGCCGGAGCCGCGTTCGACCATCCCCGGCACTAGCGCGCGATCGAGACGGACCGCGCTCAGCAGGTTCATCTCAAGATCTGCGAGCCAGGATTCGTCGGTCCGCTTCAGCGTCGGCGACGGGCCGGTCGCGGCTCCCGCGTTGTTGACCAGGACATCGACTCCGCCGACGCTTTCGGTCACCCGGCGGCCAAGCTCAGCCGCGCCGGCTTCGGTCGAGAGGTCCGCGGGGAGAAAGGTCGCGGGCAGGTCGTCCGGCGGTGCGCTGCGCGAAGCCGTCAACACGGTCGCGCCGGCGGCGGAGAAGCGGCGGACCGTCGCGGCGCCCAGGCCCCGGCTGCCGCCGGTGACCAGCACGCGGAGGCCCGCGAGACCCTCGTCCGGAACTGTCATGGCATCGCTCCCGCACTAAGGTGAGTCTGACTCCGGAAACGATACACTAAGCTGAACCGGACTCACTTTATGGAGGTGCTGGTGCCGTCCACCCGCCCACTGCGCGCCGACGCGCGGCGCAACCGCGATGCGCTCCTCGCTGCCGCGCGGGAAGCGTTCCTCGCCGGAGAGGCCGACGCGCATGTCGACGAAATCGCCAAGCGGGCCGGAGTAGCGGTCGGCACGCTCTATCGGCACTTCGAGACGCGCGAAGCCCTCGTGGAGGAGGTTTACCGGCAGGAGGTCGACCAGCTGTGCGCTCTGCCATCTCAACTGCTTGCGCAGCACACGCCAGACGAGGCGTTGAGATATTTCCTGCTGCGGTTGGTGGACCACGCGGCCGTCGGCAAGGGGATGGCGGTCGCGCTGGAGAGCATCATGGCGACGGATTCGCCAGTGTTCGAGGACGCCCGTGCACAGATGGCGGGTGCGCTCGACGAGTTGCTCGAAGCCGGTGCCGCGGCCGGATCGCTCCGCGGTGACATCGGCGGACGCACCGTGCTGCGCGCGCTCGGCGGGATTTGCGGCATGCGCATCGCGGAGGGCTGGAAGGACGAGGCGGTCCGGATCACCGAGATCCTCCTGGACGGACTGCGATACGGGGCCGTGCGGACCTCGTGACCAGCCCGGTTCGGGAATCCGGCCTGGCTCGAAACCCGGACCTGAAGCGAGCGACATCGGCGGCTCCAGCCAAAGACCTGCCGGTGGGCCTCGCCGTCAACGACGAGGCCCACCGAGCCAGGGCCGGACCAACTGGCCGCCTTCGCGCGAGTCTTACTTGCCGAGCGCGTCCACTCCGGCCTGGGCGAAGGTCTCGTCCTGTGCACCCGACGGCGCACCGGCAACGCCGACCGCCGCGATCGGGGCGTTGTTCGCGTCCACCGGGACCGCTCCGGCGAGGAACAGGGTGCCCTTGATGTCCTTCAGTGTCGGGGTCTGTTGCAGCCGGCCGGTCAGCTCCGAGGTCTTCGCGTTCCACGCGACCGCGGTGAACGCCTTCTCCTCGGCCGACGAGTACGACTGCGGGCCCGCGCCGTCGCCGCGCAGGGTCACGATGGTGTTGCCGTCGCGGTCGACCACCGCGACCGACACCTTCTGGCCTGCCTTTTCGGCAGCGTTGAGCGCGGCCTGCGCGGCCTTCTGCGCGGCGGCGATCGACAGGTGCGTGGTCTGGACCAGCCCCTTCGGCGCGGCCTGGGCGGCCGCGGCGGGGGCCGCGGCGGGGGCCGCCGGGGTGGCGGCGTTCGCGGCCAGCGCGCCGGTCGTGGCGGCCCCGATCACGGCGAGTCCGCCGACGACGGTGGCGATGCGGGTCTTGGCGGTGAAGTTCTTCATCGGGTGCTCCTCGGCTTGTCCGGCTTGATGGATTCATCGTGCGTCCGGGACCGCCTTCACCGGATCGGAGTCTCGGCTCGCCTCCCGGCGCGGAACGGCCGACACTCATGTCATCCGATCGGCTGATGTCGCCCGGGTTCGCACAGGTCAGGCTCCATCTCGGACCGGAAAACGGAGGGCGGCGATGACCGATCGGGACGCGCGGTGGCTGGCCGCGACCATGCACACGGCGTTCTTCCTGCTGCTGGTCGCGTCGATCGTGCGCTTCCTCGACCACCATCACGGCGAACCGGCCGCGCCCTGGGTGATCGCGCTGACCGGCTGCCTGGCGGCGGTCTACGCGGTCGGCCTGGTGCTGCGGGTCACCGGTCCCGAGCAGGTGACCGTGCCGTATCTGGCCTGGCTGACCGTCGTGACCGTGCTGTGGGTGGTGCTGGTGCTGCTCGCGCCGAGCTTCGCGTGGTGTGCGGTCCCGCTGTTCGTCACCGGCCTGCGCACACTGCCGACCGGGCCGGCATTGGTGCTGGTCACGCTGGTGGCCGCGCTCGTGGTGCTCTCGCAGAACCGGCTCTCGACCGGCTTCGACCCGAACCTGACGATCGTGCCGGTGGCCGTCGCCGCTGTGACCGCCGCGGTGATCACGTACCTGCGGCGGCAGGCGGTGCGGCTGCGGGAAACCGAACGCCGTGCGGGGATGCTGGACGAACGCCAGCGGCTGTCGCGCGAGATCCACGACGCCCTGGCGCAAGGTCTGTCGAGCCAGGCGATGCTGCTCCAGGCGGCCGACCGCGCGTGGGCCGATCCGGATCTGGCCCGTGAGCATTTGCATGCGGCACAACAGATCGGCACCCGAAACCTGGCCGAAGCCCGCGGTCTCGTCCAGGATCTGGCTCCCGCCGACCTCGACGGGCATTCGGTCGAGGAAGCCCTCCGGAACGTCGCCGAACGCGAACCGCGGCCGGTGCGCGTGCAGGTCGACGGGCCCGCGCGGCCGCTGCCCGGCCGGGTCCAGTCCACTTTGGTGCGGATCGCGCAGGGAGCGCTCGCCAACGCGCGCGAACACGCCGACGCGTCGGGAGTGGCGCTCACTCTCACCTACCTAGACGATGAGGTCGTGCTGGACATCACCGACGACGGCCGCGGTTTCGACCCGGCCGCCCCGGCCGCCGACGGCCGCGGCCACGGCCTGCCCGCCATGCGCGCACGGGCGACGCAGCTCGGCGGCCGGTTGACCGTCGAATCCGCGCCCGGACAGGGCACCGCCATCTCGGCCGCGATTCCGCTGGGGCCAAGCCATGTCTGACGACCAGCTCATCCGTGTCGTGTTGTGCGACGACCACGCCATGGTTCGCGCCGGCCTTCGCGCGTTGCTGGCTGGCGCCGGCGGGATCGAGGTCATCGGCGAGGCTGCGACGGGGCAGGAAGCGATCAATCTCGCTGCCGCGTTGCGGCCGGACGTGGTTCTGATGGATTTGCAGCTCGGGGACGGGATGGACGGAGTCGAGGCTATCCGGCGGATTCGGGCCGCCGCTGAGCCGCCTCGGGTGCTGGTGTTGACCACTTATGACACTGATGCTGATATCACTCGGTCTATTGCCGCTGGGGCTACGGGGTATTTGCTGAAGGCTGAGTCCGCGGATGAGTTGTATGCGGCTATTCGGGCTGCTGCGGCTGGGAGGACCGCGCTGTCGGCTCCGGTGGCGGATCGGATGATGGCGCAGTTGCGGGCGCCTCGGCCTGCGTTGACTGATCGGGAGCGGGATATTCTCGAACAGCTGGCGCAGGGGGTGGGGAATCGCGAGATCGCCCGTCGGTTGTTTATCAGCGAGGCGACAGTCAAGACGCATTTGGGGCGGATTTACGAGAAGCTGGGGGTGGATACTCGGGCTGGGGCGGTGGCTGTGGCCAAGGAGCAGCGGTTGCTTTCCTGATGGCCGTGGTTGAGTGGGGCGCCCCGAAGCTTGATTGCGCTGACGGGCAGGGGCGCTTCGTATCGGGGCGAGGGGAGTGTGACGTGGGGTGACGTGCACACCGCGCGCTGCTAGCGTGGTTTCGCGCGTACCGGGAACTAGGGGTGGGGCTTGATCGACGCGGTTGCGGTGTTTTCCACTGAGGCGGCAAAACTGCTGGCCACCGCCTTGGTCGGGCGGGTCGACAAGGGGCTGGGGCAGCTGGCGGGCATCGCCAGGGCCAAGTTCGGGGCGAAATTCGGCTCCGGGCCGGTCGCCGTGGCGGAGCTTCGCGAGCGGGTGCTGGCCGCTTGCCAGGACGATCCGGTGTTTCGCGCTGAGCTGATGGAAGCCGTCGCGGTGTTGAACGCGGCCGGGCAGCGGCCGCCTGCCGTCGAGGGTGTTGAGCCGTTTTTCAATCATGCTGAGCATCTCCGGGCGCCGCGTGAATCCGGGACCTGTCTCGTTTACGGGCCGGTCGGGTCCGGGAAGACTGAGCTTGCCCGGCAGATCGCCGGGCTGGTGCGGGACCGGTTTCCGGGCGGCTGGATCGAGATCGATGTCGCGGAGTCGTGTACTGGCGCGGTGGTCGATCTGGCGCTCGTCAAACGGCAGGCGCTGCTGAAACTCGGCATTCCCGGCGGCGAGATCGCTGCCGACGACGCTGGTCTGGACCAGCAGTTCGGTTCCGTCTTGGCCACCCGGTTGTTCACCGTCATCCTCGACAACGTCGTGTCGGCGCGCGAAGTCGAGCTGTTCCGGCCGTTCCGGATGAACCTCGTGCTGGCGACCGCATCCGCACGCACCCGCGACCTCGACGCGCTCGATCCGTCGCCGATTCTGCTGGGCGGGCTCGAACTCGAGGGCGCGCGGGAAATGCTCGCCTACTATTGCGGCGCGGTCCGGCTCGACGCGGAACCCGACGCGGCCGACGCGTTGCTGGAAATGTCCGGCCGGATGCCGGCCGCGATTCGCGAGGTGGGGTTGAGCCTGGCGCGGCACAGCGGGGAGCCGTATCCGGTCAGCGGGCTTCTCGCGCGCTACCAGGCGGACGGGATTGTGGACGCTGAGGGCGTCATCAATGACTCGCTCGCGCAGACTTTCGCCACGCTCGCGCCGGAAACCGTCGAGGCGGTCGCGTTGTTGTCCGGATTTCCCGGGCATTGGTTCACCCGCGAAACCGCGGTGGCCTACCTCGGGATGCCGGACGACGTTTTCGACGAGGTCGTCAGCGCGATGCTGACCGAGCAGGTCGGTGGCTGGCATCGGCTCACCGCGCTGGTGTCTCAGTACGCGGCCAAGCTTTCGGCAGATCGGGACGCGGCGTTTCTGCGGCTGTTGAGCCATGTCCGGGATCGGGCGGTCGCCGCGGACCTCGCGGGGGATGCCGGGCGGTTGCGCGAGTACGTGGTTCCGCCCGGTCTGTCGTGGACGCTTCCCGAGGACCGGATCAACTGGCTGCACCGGCATCTGGGGTTGATCACCGAGGTGGTCCGCGCCGCGGCTCGGCGGGGACGGCATGCGGAGGTGTGCCAGCTCGCCGGTGCGCTGGAAGTGCTGATCACCGCACGCTGGCTGTGGCGCGAGTACGCCGAGATCAGCGACCTCGCGGTGCGTGCGGCGGCGGCGCTGGCCGATGGCGAGCCGCAGGCGCTCTACGCGCGGACACTGTCCATGCGGGCCAAAACCTGGTTCCTGGCAAGGGCTTTCGACACCGCCGCCGCGGATCTTCAGCAGGCGTGGGAGCTGGCTGAGGCCGTCACCATCCGTCCGGCCCGACGGCAGCGGCTGCAATCGTCCGTGGCGGAGTTCCGGGCGCGGTTCTTCGAGGAGCGGGCCGACACGTTCCCCGCGGAGCGCGCCAGCTTGCTCGCCGAAGCCGAAGTCTGGCTGCGGAAAGCGATCGCGCTCGACCAGCACCTCGAACACGGCTACGCGCTTGGCATCCACCATCGGATGCTCGCTTCGGTCCTGATCAAGGCGGGACGTCCCGCAGAAGCGATGGCCGAGATCGAGAGCGGGCGTCAGCACGCGACCGGGCGCAACCGCAGTCGGCTGGACATGGTGGCTGCGCGAGCGTTTCTCGCGCTGGGCGACCTGGTACGCGCCCGGGAATGCTGGAGCCGCGCCCGCGCTGAGCTGAAATCCACTGGCGCGGACCAATACCAGTGGGAAGTCCGGGAAATCGAGGCGCGCATCCTCGCCGCGGAAGGCCGGCCGGAGGCCGCGCGGACGGCGTGGGGGCAGCTGATCGGCGACGCCTGGAAGCTCGGTCATCCCCGGACGAACGAATACCTCACCGAATTCGAATCGCTACCCTGACCCGGTGCCGTCCGAACTCCAGGTCGGTCCGTCCCAAGCAGAGCATCGACGCCGCCGCCAAGGGATCGACCTGACGCGAGTCCGGGACCAGTTCGTAGCGTCGGCCGCTCCGATCCGCGGCGAGGCACCGGTCTTCGAGCCGGGCGGCGGCGAATCGGGCGTCCGGCCACTGCTTGAGGACGGCGGCGGCCCAGTCGGGGAAGTCGACCTCGGCGTCGTCGGTGAACACGATGGCGGCCGCCGACAGTTCCCGCAGCGACGCGCGGGTGTGGTGCGCGATCACGTGCAGATGGTGCAGTCGCTGCGGCACGTCGGCCGCGGGCAGCCGGACGAGCACATCCGTCGACCCGTGTTCGCGGATGCCGGCGACGAACGCGACTGGTTCCGCCCGGGCCGGCGCGGTGACCGGGTAGCTGGTGAATTCCGCTGGTCCACTCGGTTCCGGCAGCTTCATCAGGCGGTAGCACGCGGCACGCAACAGTTCAGCCGACTGCCCGGGAACCGCGACCGCTTGCTTGGCGACAGGTTCGTAGCCGCCGGGAACATGCCGGTCGATCGCGTCGTCGATCTGCGCGGCCAAGGGACGGCCGGCGGCAAGCGTGTCCGTGCGCGCGGCGAGCATCGCGGCAGGAGAGCCGGGAACCGTTGCCGGAGAGGGGCATCCCGCCATCAGCAGCGGCCGGTCCAGCGCTGCGGCGTAGAGCGACACGGAGCTTTCGTCGCCGATCACGCAGGAGGATGCGGTAACTGCGGCCTGCCACCCGGTTTCGGACGGAATCACCAGCAGTCCGGCCTGTTTCGCTTCGGCGAGCCATGCGTCGAGCTGCCACGAGCTGTGCGCCGCCGCGATGCCGGGATGCAGGATCGCGCACACCGTCGTGGTGTCGACCGGAAGTTCGGCGACCAGCCGGAGCGGAAGGTCGGGATGCTGTCCGAGAACCGACGACGAACCCCAGGTGGACGCGATGGTCACGAGCTGTTTGCCCGGTCCGGCCAGCGCTGCGCGGTACTCGGCTGCCCGGTGCGCACCGGCCACGAGCCGGTCGAGGCACGGATCGCCGACGACCTCCGCTCGCTCGGCCGCCTCGGGGCTCGCCGCGCGGAGTTGATCGCGCTGCTCGGCGTGGGCGACGGCGATCAGCGCTGGGACGACCTGGCCGCGGTGCACGAGCCGTTCCGGGTTGAGGCCGGCGACGACTGAGCTGCCGGGATAGTACTTCTGGTGCCCGATCCCGTGCGGCAGCAGGACGACTGGGGCGCGAAGCAGGTGGAGATCGTCGTTTTCGCTGGCCGCGATCGCGAGGTCGAACTCGGTCGCGATCGCTTGCTGCCACGGGATTACCGCGGCGCCGAGGCGTTCCAGCAGCCGGGGGACCCCGGCCCCGAGGATGGCCGGACGTTCGCGGTCGAAGGTGAAAACGGTCTGGACGCGGTGGTCTCCGCTGAAGAGCGTGAGCACGTCGAGCAGCCGGTTGAGCGTCGTCACGGTCCGCACAACCACCAGGACGCGGCGCTCGAAACCGACGGTCAGCCAGTGGTCAAACCCAGGATCCACGGGCACTCTCCGTGACAAAAGTCCGGGGGGGGGGGGTAGGTATTTGCCATCAGACTGGGCACATCACCTGGCGAAACACTGGTGAAGCCTACCTGCCGCGCCCGGCCGGTCGAGGGAGTGCCCGTGACCACTGCCCGTGGTCGCGGATGCCGCGCTCAGTCCTTGCGGGCCACTCCGGCGAGCAGCAGCGACTCGTTGGCCGCGTCGAGCGGGACGGTCCGGTCGTCCGGGCCGGCTTCCTCCGGATGCCACAGCGGGGTCCAGGTGACGCCGGGCTCGAGCAGGGTGAAGTCCCCGAACAACGCGGTGATCTCGGCGCGGCGACGGTAGACGAGGTCGGTGCCCGCGGCGGCGTACCGCTCCTTGGCGTCGGCGAGCAACCGCTCGCACTGCGGCGGGACACCCTCGTCGGTGACGTGCGACAGCGCCAGATACGAGCCGGGGACGAGGAGATCGCGGTACTCGGCGGTGACGCTGGGGCCGAGGTCCGCGGTGCTTTCGCTGCCGGGCGCGGGCGGCAGTCCGAAGTGCAGTACGGAGATGAGCAGCAGCGCGATCGGCCGGTCCACGTCGATGACGCCCGAGCCGGCGAGCAGGGACCACAGCCGGCGCGGGTCGCGCAGGTCGGCGTGCAGGGCGATCTGCCGGGCGGGGTCGCCTTTTTCGCGCAGCAGGCTGGTGGAATGCGCGACCGCGACCGGTTCGCAGTCGACGTACGCGACCTTCACCTCGCCCGGCGCGATCTGCTCGGCGATTTCGTGTGCGTGCCCCATCGTGGGGACGCCGGAACCGAGGTCGACGATCTGCCGGATTCCGGCGCGCACCAGATGCCGGACCACCCGGTGCAGAAACCGGCGGTTGGCCAGTGCGATCGGGCGCACCATCGGATAATCGCGCAGCATGCGTTCGGCGAACTGCCGGTCGATTTCCCAATTCGCGGTTCCGCCGAGGTAATAGTCGTAGACGCGGGCCACACTGGGCTTGCTGAGATCGATCCCCGGCGGCGGAAAAGACTCGTGCTCCAGGCCAGTCACCAGTTTCTCCTCGTGGTCGACGGCGCGGGATCAGCGTAGCGGCTCTCCTGGCCCGCGGACAGCATTCGGGCGGGTGCTGATCAGATCCGCTTCGGCCTCTTCGAGCAGAATCGCTGATTCCTCCGCCGAAAGGGCGACACTCGAAAGGGATTCCCACGATTGCAGATCGGTGTCGTAGGTTTCGGTGTCGTTCATGAAAGTCTGGACGCCGTTCGACGTTTCGGCGAATGAACGGTCGAGCTTGCTGTTGACGAACTGCAAAATGGTGAAATCGGGGCCGACGTGCAACGGGCCGTTGCCGAACGGCACGAACCGGATCGTCGCCGCGGGGTGCGTGCGGGCGAGGTTCAGCAGATGCCGGACCTGGCCGAGCGCGACGTACGGATTGTCCGTGCGCGCCCGGGTCAGCCGGTGGACCGCGCTTTCGCTGAGGATGAACTTGTACGTCCGGTCCGGGTAGTCGTCGAGGAGCTTGGCCCGCAGTTTGCGCTCGTGCACGGCGTCGCTCACGTCCGTGCGGCCGTAGGCCTGGAACTGCTCCATCATGTAGTCCTCGGTCTGCAGCATCCCGCTGATGCGCTCGCCGGTCCACTTCAGGACGATCGCGGCCTCCTGCTCGGCCTCGAACACCGGATGGAACCAGGCCGGGCTGGCCGCGAGGCGCCGCGCGTTCCACACCCGGTCGGCGCGGGCGGCGAGGTTGTACCGGCGCATCCGCTCCGCGTCGGCGGAATCGATCTCCAGGACGTCGATCCATTTGTCGAGCAAATGCGGATGGATCCGGGTCTTGCCGCGCTCCATCTTGCTGATGTTCGGCTGCGTGTAGCCGAGGGCGTCGCCGAGTTCGCCCTGGGTCTGCCCGCGTTCGACGCGGGCGGCGACGAGAATTTTGCCCAGTTCGACAAGCTGGGCTTCGACGGAAAGCCGGCTCACGAGGCGCGAGCCGTCCGATCAGGGGAGGAAACCACACCTTTTCCGGGCACGAAATCATGATAGTCCCTCGCATTACCGGCGGCCAAGACGGACGGGTTCGCCCGGTTGTCCGGGACGTTGTGCCGAATGGGGGACCGGGGCGGGCGATCTGTGCGCGATCAGCGGTCGAACTGCCCCTCGCGCAGCGCGCCCGCGAATGCGGCCCATTCCCGGTTGTCGAAGACGAGCGCGGGAGAACGGCCGATCTTGGAATCCCGTACCGCGACGACGTCGGGATCGCTGAGATTGATCTCCACGCAGTCGCCGCCGTTGCCGCCGCACGCCGAAGGCCGCTGCCAGGCCGCGTCGTCGAGCGAGGAACTCACGGTGTTCGGATCGTAAGAACTCATGGTTTCGTCCTTGTCAAGCCGTTGACTTTCTTCGGAATATTCAAACCTCAGGATCGGGGATGGAATATGCCGAAGCAAGGCGCTGACTTGCACAATGCCGAAATGGGCCGATAGGTTCACCTGTTTGGCGTCGGGACAGTTTTCTCGCGGTGATCGCGGCGGCGGACGCTGTCCTTTTCCTGGCCGGGATTTGTCCAGCGCCTCAGCGTTATTGGCTGATCGGCAGCTTTCCGGCGAGTCGTGTCCGGGGTGCCGGAAGCCGCGCGGGCAAGGCATGTCAGAATATTCTGTCTCGGCCGGGCAGGCATGCATATTCCAGTCGGCAGATGCCGTGGGGCATGCGACGAACGGAGAACCTCGCGGCGGATTGGCTGAATGTCAATTTTCGGCGCCGATCTGGTTTTTTCGGGAAAATCACTGGTCAGAGCTCCCTGTGGCGTCTGGTGGCGCTGCGGTTGCAGTTCTCGGTGATCGGTTCTCGTCGAGCGCATGTTACCACTCTTGTGAGTGATGAAAGATTGTTCCCGATGCGCTAGGAATCACCGCCGACTTTCGGCTCGATGAGCGTTTCACTCCCTGTCATTGCCTTGCGTGCAATGCTTCGCCGTGCCTGTTAGCGCAGGTAGACGCAGGTCGGAGCGGGATGGGACGGCGGCGAACGGGAGTTCGGCCGGGGTGTTCGTTTTCGCTGAAGTTACCGGCGCCGTCGGGCAGAACCGGCGGACGATATTGCGCACGGTAGTTCGTCGTGTCTCTTTGCCGTTAACCGACCGTTGCCCGCCGCTCGGCGAGACGACCGTCAGTGGGTATCGAGGTCTGTGTGCGCTCGTGGCCAAGATGAGAAGCATCGAACTGGGTCGCGCGCCCGGAGAGATAGGTGTGGCCCCCTGCGGGAACAGGGGGCCACGGGGATGTCTGAAACCCGCTTCGACGCTAAGGAACAGACCAAATGACTCTACCGCTGGAGAACACCGGCCCGCTAGACGACGACCGCGCCGGACGGGTGGAACGCGTCGAGTTCGGCGCCGCCGTCGCCCCGGCCCGCGGCGGGAAGCGGATCGCGACCCGCGACGAGATGCTGGCCGCCGCCACCAAAGTCTTCGCCCGCCGCGGTCCGGGACGGCACCGCAAGCCGGTCGCGAGGGACCGATGGGTGTGCGCGGCGTCCGAAACGCTGTCGTGGCTGGCCCCGGTGCTGTGGGGGTGCCTGCAGCTGTCCTTCGCCGCGAGCGTGATCAGCGCGGTGGTGCTGCTGATCAGCCCGGTGGTCGGGATCGCGGTCGCCGGGCTGGTGCTGATCTGCAGCGCGGTGCTGTTCAACCAGGCCCGGCCGAGCCATCGCCGGTAGCTTTTCCGGCGCGGGCCGCCCGATCTCCGGTACGCTGGATCCGTGCCGGAGTTTCAGCTGCCGCTCTACGGAGCCGACCTCGACCGTGGCGACCTCGCTCCCTGAGTCGTCCCGGTTTCCGTTTTCCAGCACACTTTTCACCATTCAGGGAGCTTCCTCATGCCCGGCGAAAGCCTGCGCGCGTTCATTCATGCCCTGCCCAAAGCCGAGTTGCACGTCCACCTCGTCGGTTCCGCCGGCGTGGACACGGTTCTCGCTCTCGCCCGCCGCCATCCGGAAGCGGGCGTGCCCGCGGATCGCGCGGAACTGGAGCAATTCTTCGAATTCCGCGATTTCGACCATTTCCTCAAGGTCTACTGGGCGGTGCAATCGATGCTCAAAGACCGCCGCGACATCCGTGCGCTCGTGCTCGGTCTCGCCGCCGAACTCGCGCGCCAGAACGTCCGCTACGCCGAAGTGACTGTCACGCCGTACAACCACCTCCTCGACGGCATGCCCGGCGACGAACTGCTCACCGGACTCGTCGAGGGCCGCGCCGTCGCGAGGGCGGAGCACAACGTGGAACTGGCCTGGTGCTTCGACATTCCAGGGGAGAAGGGCGTCCGGGCCGGCCGGGAGACCGCGGTGTTCGCACTGCGGGAACGTCCGGACGGACTGGTCGGCTTCGGCCTCGGCGGCCCGGAGATCGGTGTCGGCCGGGCGCAGTTCGAGCCGTTCTTCACCGCCGCGCGCGAGGCGGGCCTGCACAGCGTGCCGCACGCGGGGGAAACGAGCGGTCCCGCCACGATCTGGTCGGCCGTGCACGACCTCGGCGCGGAACGCATCGGCCACGGCACCAGTTGCACGGCGGACCCGGCGCTGCTGGCCTGGCTCGCCGAACACCGGATCCCGGTCGAGGTGTGCCCGACGTCGAACGTCCGGACCCGCCAGGTGCCCTCGATCGCCGCCCACCCGGTCCGGCGCATGCTCGACCACGGCCTGGTCGTCACGCTCAACACTGACGACCCGCCGATGTTCGGCGCGACCCTCGAAGGCGAGTACCTGGCGGTCGCGACGAGTCTCGGGCTGCGCGCGGCCGAGGTGGCTCGGCTGGCGAAGAACGCGGTGGCGGCCTCGTTCCTGGAAGATGCGGCCAAGGCGGCGATGGCGGCTGAGATCGATCAGGTGGTCGCGAGCGGAACGGGTGCCGAGGCTTGACCGGAGGAGATCGGCTGCGAAGGCCGGTCAGGCTCGCACCGGCTGGGTCGCTTTCCGGTCGCTGACCTGCCGAAGCAAGGTCAATGCCTCCTCCGAAGCCGATCCTTCCGGAGTGGTGCACACAATCAGCACTTGCTCCGGCGACCGAGCCACCGACAGAGTCTGCTGGGTCACCGTCACCCGTCCGACCACCGGATGCCGCAGCTCGTAGGAATCGGCATCGCAGGGCCCGACGCGGTGGTCCCGCCACAGGGAGACGAACTCCGGGCTTTTCATCGTCAGCTCGCCGATCAGTTCGGCCAGCAGCGGGTCGTCCGGGTGTTTTCCGACGGTGACGCGCAGGTTGCCGACCACCGCGCGGGCCTTGCGTTTCCAATCCGCGTACAGCTCGCGACAGTGCGGGTCCAGGAACAGCATCCGGCTCAGGTTGGGGCGTTGGGCCAGGTCGAGGTGCCCGGCCAGCAGGGCGTGCCCGAGAGGGTTCCAGGCGAGGACGTCTGTCCGGCGGCCGAGCACCAGCGCCGGGACGCCGTCGAGCGCGCGGAGGAGGTCGCGCGTTTCGTCGGCGAGCTTCTCCGGGCGTGGACGGCGCGGCTTGAGCGTGCGGCGGGCCGCGTCGGCGAGGCGGTCCAAGTGGGCTCGTTCGTGGGTGTCCAGTTGCAGGGCGCGGGCGATCGCGTCGAGCACCTCGGCTGACGCGCCGCGCGAGAGACCCTGCTCCAGCCGCGTGTAGTACGAGACGCTGACGCCGGCCAGGTGCGCCAGCTCTTCCCTGCGCAGTCCGGCGACCCGGCGGCGCGGTCCGACGTCCGGCAAGCCGACGTCGGAGGGGCGCAGCCGGGCGCGTCGGGCGTGCAGGAAGTCTCCTAGCGGGCCAGCGGTCATGGGCTCCACTATCCGCCGCGGCGCACAGCGCTGCCACACCCTGCGCGGGGTAGGAAAACGCGGGAGTGGTCCGGGCTCGCCGGTCCGCGCAGGCTCGGTCGCATGGACGAGATCATGCTGGGCGACGTCACGGTCACCCGCGTCAAAGAGTTCTCCGGTTCGGTGGAGATGACTCCGGACCAGTTCTTCCCGGACAGTCCGGCGGGCTCGTGGGAGGAGCATCGCGGCTGGCTGGCCCCCGATTTCTGGGATCCGGAGACCGGTGAGTGCCAGTCGGCGATCCAGTCGTGGCTGCTGCGCAGCGAGGGCCGCACGATCCTCGTCGACACCGGCGTCGGCAACCACAAGGACCGGCCGTACGCGCCGGTGTGGAGCCGCCTCGACACCGGCTACCTCGACCACCTCGCCGCCACTGGGATCTCACCTGAGGACGTTGATGTCGTCATCAACACCCACTTGCATATCGATCACGTCGGCTGGAATACGCGCCTCGACGGCCGCGCCTGGGTGCCGACCTTTCCGAACGCCACGTACCTCATGCCGTTGCGGGACTTCGAGTTCTGGGATCCGGCCAACGAAAACGAGACCGTGCTCGGGCGCGGGAACCAGAACGTCTTCGAGGACAGCGTCGCGCCGGTGCGGCAGGCGGGGCAGGTCCAGTTGTGGGACGGGACCTGCCGGATCGACCGGAATCTGCGGCTCGACCTCGCGCCAGGGCACACTCCCGGCTCGTCCGTGCTGACGCTGGACTCCGGCGGCGACCGGGCGCTGTTCGTCGGCGATCTGGTGCACACCCCGCTGCAGATCGCGGAGCCGGAGACCAACTCCTGCTTCTGCGAGGACCCGGCGGAGGCGCGGGCGACCCGGCGCACCCTGCTCGGCCGGGCCGCGGAGGACAACGCACTGCTTTTCCCCGCGCACTTTCCCGGCTCCGGCGCGGCCGAGGTCGAGCGGGACGGGTCGAAGTTCGCCATCAAGAAGTGGGCCGGGTTCTCCCGGATCTCCTGAAGGGATTCTCGTGTCTCAGCAAGAAAATCCGGTCATCGAGACCGCAGCGGGCGCGGTGCGCGGCCTTCGCGACGAGGCGGGCGAGCCCTACCGGGCCATTCCCTACGCCGCGGCTCCGATCGGTCCAGGCCGGTTCACCGCGCCGGAGCCGCACCCGGGCTGGTCCGGAGTACGCGACGGCACGCAGCCGTCGCCGACCGCTCCGCAGCCCACGCGTGACTTCGGGCGGCTCGACATGACTCCGTATTTCGGGCCGGGCTGGGTTCCCGGTGAGGAATACCTGACCCTCGACGTGCGCACACCAGCCGCGGACGCTGGCAACCGTCCAGTCATGGTCTTCGTGCACGGCGGCGGGTTTGTCACCGGCTCGACCCGTGCGGCGCTCTACGACGGCAGCGCGTTCGCCCGCGACGGAATCGTCCTCGTCACGGTGAACTACCGGCTCGGCATTCCCGGTTTCCTTGCGCTGGAAGGAGCTCCGGACAATCGCGGGCTGCTCGACGTCCTCGCCGCGCTCCGCTGGGTGCGCGACTCGATCGCCGCGTTCGGCGGGGATCCGGGGAACGTCACGGTGTTCGGGCAATCCGCGGGGGCGACCCTCACCTGTGCACTGCTCGCGATGCCGGAGGCCGCCGGATTGTTCCGGCGCGCGATTGTCCAAAGCGGAAACGGCACAGGTGCGTTCACGCCGGAGCAAGCGCACCGGGTCACCACGGCCGCGGCCGCCGCATTGGGTACTGAACCGACTGCGGCGGCATTCGGGGAGATCTCCGACGAGCGGTTCCTCGAGATCTTGCCCGCGCTGTCCGGGCTGGACCTGCGCACCGCGACCGCTGCGGATCCGCTCGCCGGGCTCAGCCCGTTCAGCCTGGTTCTGCCGGTGCAGCCCGCCGGCAGCCTGGTCAGCGACGTCGACCTGCTGATCGGCACGAACACCGAGGAAGGTCGGCTTTACGTCGTGCCGCAAGGAAAGCCGGACGCTGCCGCCGACCAGCTGGGCGAGTTGTTGTTCGGCGCTGGCACCGCTGAGATGGCACAGGCGCACGGTGAGATCGGTCGCACGTATGTCTATTCGTTCAGCTACCGCTCCACGGCACTGGACGGACGGCTCGGCGCGGCGCATACCGTCGAGCTGCCGTTCGTCTTCGATCTCGCGGACGAACCGTGGCTGCACGGCGACACCGGCCTGCTGGGACCGGACGCTGCTCCGGCCGGTCTCGCGGCGGAGGTGCATGGTGCGTGGGTCGCGTTCGCCCGGACCGGCGAGCCAGGCTGGGCAGAGGCTGAACCGCATCGATTCGGCTGAACCTCACCGAGCGGTGGCGCCCCGGCGTCGAAGATCAGCCTGATAACTCCCCGGCGTCTGGCCGAGGATCGCGGAGAAGGTCTCGATGAAGCTGGTCGGGTTGGCCCATCCGCAGCGCAGCGCGGTATCGGTCACCGAACAGCCCTGTCCGAGATACACCAGCGCGTGCTGGATCCGCAGCTGCGAGCGCCACTGCGAGAAGCTCATCCCCAGCTCGACGCGGAACAGCCGGCTGAGTGTCCGCTCGCTGGCCCCCGCCGCCCGGCCGAGCTCGCCGAGGGTGGCCGTCTCGGCCGGGTTCCCGCGCAGGAGATCAGTGACCGCGCGGAGCCGGTCGTCGGCGGGTTCGGGCAGGTAGATCGCCTGCTCCGGGACTTCGGTCAGCTCGTCGACCAGCACCCGCAGCAGCCGGTCGCCGACGTCCGGCCGCAAGGTCGTGCCGCCGGTCAGTTTCAAGACCGCGGCGCGCAGCAACGCGGACACTGTGAAGACAGTCGGCGTGGCAGGGAGTGCGGAACACAGTTCGGCGGGCACTTCGAGAATGCTGATCTCGGTCTCGCCGTAAGCGCGGTGCCCGTGGTCGAAGGAGGGCGGCGTCCAGGAGATGCGATCCGCGGGCGCGACCCACGTGCCTCGTTCGGTGGTGGTGGCCAGCAGCCCGCTCGCCGCGTACAGCAGCTGTCCCCGGGCGTGCTGATGCGCGGCGACCCCTTCCCCGTGGGCCAGCGACCAGCGGCCCTGGATGGGATCGTCGCCCGACCAGCAGAGGTGGCGGCGTTTCGGCATCGGCTCCCAGGATACCGCCGGACGGCCTGCCGGTGATCTTGGCGGGATCCCGGTATCGGCTGTCCGGCGGGCGGTGGCAGCGGATTCTCCGCCCGGCGATGCTGGTCAGGAAAGCCGGATTAGCGTGCTGAGGCAGGGGGGCCGAATGACGATCGCGGTGCGGGAAAAGCGGTCCGAGGACGGCGTCCGGATGGAACTGGTGCTGGGCGCGCTCACCGCCGGGCGCCTCGCCGCCCGGATCGGTGCCGCCGCCACGCTCGTTCTCGGCGCCTAGGTCACCGCAGCTGGATTCGGCTGCCTGGCTCTTTGGCACGGCCGTCGGCACGACATGAGGACCAGCCTCGGGCTCAGGGGCTCGGTTTCAGCATCGCGTTCCCGGCTCTGCTGACCTGTGCGTGCAGTCCGTTCCGGTGGGCCTTCGGGTCCGTCCGAGACTAGGAGATCCCCGATGACAGAGGAACTTTCCACCGCCGACCGGCAGGCGATCGCCGACTTGATGACCGGCTGGATCCATCGCGATCGCGAGGACTGGGACGCGCTCGCGAACCTCTTCCACGGTGACGCGACCCTGACGATCCTCTGGTTTTCCGGTCCGGCCGAGCACTTTGTCGACGGGGCACGCCGGATGAGCGGCGGACCGTTGCGCAGCAAGCACTTCATCGGCGCTCCGGTGATCGAGGCCGTCGGCGATCGTGCCTTCGTGGAGACCAATGCGATGCTTGTCGCCGATCACCTGGAACTCGGGATCGGCGTGACCGTCCACAACAGATTCCTCGACCGGGTCGAGCGGCGCAACGGCAGCTGGCGCATCGTGCGTCGCGATTCCGTTTACGACATGGGCGGCTTCACCTACCCCTTCGGGGTTCGCCCCACCGATGAACTAGCTCATCCGCGCGAGTACGCCGCGTTGGCATATCTGCTGGAGCACAGCGGACATCAAGTGCCCGCTACCTGTCCAACCCGCTTCAGCGAACGGGAACAAGAAATCCTCCGAGAAGGCCGCACCTGGTTGACGGGAGTCTCCGCATGACTGGCATCCACCGTCCGCTCCGCGATCCGGCCGTCAACGCCGTCATCGAAAAGCTCGTCGCGGCTCAACAATACCCGGCTGGCGACCCCCGCAACGGCCTCGAACGAGACCCGCACGAATACAGCGACTACGGGTTCTCGATCTCCCCGGAACAAGGCGACCTCATCTATCTGTTGTGCCGCGGCATCCGCGCCACCCGCACCGTCGAATTCGCCACCTCGGTCGGCCTGTCGACGCTCTATGCCGCGGCCGCGGTGCGCGACAACGGCGGAGGCACGGTGATCGGTGCGGAGCTGGTGCCCGCCAAGGTCGCCGCGGCCCGCCGGAACCTCGCCGACGCCGGACTGGCCGACTACGCCGAAATCCGGGAAGGCGACGCCCGGGTGACGTTGCGCGACCTCGGCGGCCAGATCGACTTCGCGCTGATCGACGGGTGGCTGGGCGCTGAGCCGTCGCTTGCCCGCGAGGTAATCGAACTCGTCGCACCGCACCTCCGGATCGGCGGCTATGTGCTGAATGACAACGCCGAACCCGATTTCCTCGCCTGGATTCGCGACCCGGCTAACGGATTCGTGTCGGTCGCGCTGCCTTTGCACGGCGGCACCGAGCTGTGCGTCAAGGCAGCCGAGCGGGAACGCTGAGATGGGGAAGCTCAGCGACAAGGTCGCCCTCGCCACCGGGGGCAGCCGGGGCGTCGGCCGGACGCCTGGCTCGCGATGGCGCCTTGGTCGCGGTGCACTACGGCCGCAACGAGACCGCTGCCCGGGGAGACGGTCGCTGCGATCAACGAGGCAGGCGACCGGGCCTTCCGTTGGGTGCCGAGCTCGGCGTTCCCGATGACGCGGCGGCCCTCACCGCCGCACTGGACACAGACCTCGACATCCTGGTGCACAACGCCAGCCGCTACCTCCTGCACCGGCCGATCGAGGTCCTCACCCCGGAGGAATTCGACGAAATGTTCGCGGTCAACGTCAAAGCCCCGTTCTTCTTGCCTCAGCGACTCTTGCCCCGGCTGCGCGACGGCGGGCGGATCATCGCCGTCTCGTCGGTCGCCACCGGGTCACGGCGCCGGACGGCATCGCGTATCCGATGACCAAGGGCGCGCTCGACATGTTCAGCCAAACCCTGGCCTAGCACCTGGCTCCCCGCGGGATCACGGTGAATTCCGTCGGGGTCGGCTACCCGCGGACCGACCTGACAGCAGCGCTGCTGGAAGTCCCGCACAACCTGGAACACAACCTCAGCCGGACCGCGCTCGGCCGCATCGGCGAGGTCGAGGACATCGCGGACGCGGTCGCCTTTCTCGCCTCGGACGACGCTCGCTGGATCGCCGGCACGCAACTCGACGTGTCCGGCGGCGTCGGCCGGTAGCGGTCACGAGTCCGCGGGGCTGATCTCCAGCGGCGCGGCCGCCCCGCCGGCGAGCTGCTGCCGCTGGGTGACCGCGTGGTCGAGCTGCCGCGCCAGATGCGGGACGTTCGCCGAGGTCAGGTAGGTCTCCGCGCCGGCGTCGAGCAGCCGCCGGACCGGTCCGTGGTAGCTGACGCCCAGCTCCGCGTCCTCGACCTCGGCGAGCACGACCCGCGCCTTCGGGAACTGCGCCCGGAGGCCGCCGATCAGCTGCGGGCTGACCGGCGGCACGAGCAGCACGTCGGCGGTGGCCGGCGCCGAGTGCAGGTCCAGCACGAGGTAGTCGGAGCCGAGTTCGGCGGACAGCGACATCCGGGCCGAGGCCGACAGCTTCATCGCGGTGGCGACCACGGTCACGTCGTCGTAGTCCGTCCGCGGCGGTTCGGGCGCGCGGCCGGCGCTGGAGATCGTCGCGACCGGGTCGCCGTCCCTGGTGAGGATCAGGTTTTCGCCCGGCCCGAGCGCGTCGATCAGGTCCACGACGTCCCTGGGAAGGTGGCTGACGTCGATCTGCCGCGCCCGCTCGCCGGTCATGACCCGGCCGGTCGGCTCGGCAACTGTCTGGAGCGCGGCGCCCGCGGTGGGATCGTCATGGAACTCGATCATCCCACAACCGCGCCGCCTTGTCCGGTGCTTCGGGTGATGGCGGTTTTTCGCCAGCGTTTCCCGCTCCGCCCTTTCTACGCTCGACCCGTGCATTCGGATCACATTCGCGGCCCCGTCGTCTGGTTCATTTCACTCGCCGCCGCGCTGGGCACCGCGGCCATCTACCCGTTGCAGCCCGCGATCGCCGAGGTCGGCGGAGCACTCGGCACGTCGCTCGGCTCGGTCGGCGTCGCACTCGCCTGCGGACCGGTCGGCTACCTGTGCGGACTCGCGTTGCTGGTGCCGCTCGTCGACCAGTTTCCGCCGCGCTACGTCCTGTCGGCGCAGTTCGGCGCGCTCGCGGTCGCGTTGGGGCTGAACGCGATGGTCGGCCAGGTCTGGTTGCTCGGCTTGGTGCTCGGCGTGCTCGGTGCGTGCTCGTCGGCAGGCGCCGGGCTGAGTTCAGTGACCGCTCGGTTAGCGAGCCCGGACCGGCGAGCCACCGCGCTGGGAATCGTCACCGCTGGGATCTCAGCGGGCATCCTCGCGGGCCGCATCGTCGGCGGTTGGCTGTCCGACCTGCTTGGCTGGCGCGCGATGCTGGGCGTTCTCGCTGCCGGATGCGCGGTGGTCGCGGTGGCGGTGCTGCTCGTGCTTCCTTCGGTGTCCGGTGGGAACAATCGTGGCTACCTCGCCACGTTGCGCACGATTCCGGGGCTATACCTGCGCTATCCGGTGCTTCGGCTCGCGGCGGTTCGGGGGACGCTTTGGTTCTTCGCGTTCTGTGCGGTGTGGTCTGGGATCGCGGTTGCTCTGTCCAGGCCGCCCTTTTCGTATACTGCCGAGCAGATCGGGTTGTACGCTTTTGCTGGCATTCTCGGGATGTTGGCCACTCGAATCGCGGGTGCGTGGACTGATCGCGTGGGGGCCCGTCGGGTTGTCCTTTGCGGGCTGGGCCTTGCTGGAGTTTCCAGCGCGGTGCTTGCCGTTGCCTTGCCCAGCACTGTTTCGACGTTGATCTGCTTGGCGCTGTTTGACGCGGGGCTGTTCGCCGCGCAGGTGGCGAATCAGAGCACGGTGCTGGCGATCGAGCCTGGTGCGCCTGCGCGGTTCAATAGTGCTTACATGGTGGTGTATTTCGCTGGGGGAAGCCTTGGCACCGCGTTCGGTGCTACCGCGGCTGAGCGGATCGGGTGGCCGCTGACGGCGTTGGTTACCGCTGCGGTGCTCGTGGCCGCGGGGGTTGTCACTCTGCTCGCTCGGGAGAGCCCGGCTGAGTCGACGGCTGTCGCCCCGGACGAAGGTAGGTCAGCGTGTGATGGGACACCTGCCGCCCCGCGTCGTCGGTGACCGTCGCGGTGCCGTAGATCGTCCGGCGGCCGGTTCGGGTCAGGGACGACTCGCAGGTCAGATCCGACCGTGCCGCGCCGAGGAACGCGGTCGTCATGTTCACCGTGACGGCCGGTTCCTCGGGCCCGAGAGCGGAGAGGATCGCGATCCAGCAGGTGACGTCGGCGAGCGTCATGGCGCAGCCGCCCTGCAGAACGTCGCCGGGACGGAAGAACTCCGGACGGGCGGGCAGGGAAAGGGTCGCGACGCCCGGTTCGACCGACTTCACCACCAAACCCCACCACGGCCCGAACGGGCTGCTGTCGATGATTTCCTGCGCCCGCACCGTGTCCACGCGCAGAAACATAACATGATTAGGTAGGTGGATGCGGCGAACGAACGAGGAACGGTCCCGGGCCACTCGCCACGACCTGGTCGAGGCCGCGCGCGGGCTCTTCGCCGAGCACGGCTACGCGGGCACCTCGCTGGCCCAGATCGCCGCGGCGGCCGGGACCACCACTGGCGCGGTGTACCACCACTGGGAGAACAAGCAGGAGTTGTTCCACGCGGTGGTCGAGCAGGTGCACGCCGATCTGCACCGGGTGTTGCCCGCCCGCTCCGGTGGCACGGGAACGCCGGCCGATCGGCTCAAGGCGTCCGGCTCGCTCTTTCTCCGCCGGTGCGCGGACCCGGCGGTGGGGCGGATCCTGCTGGTCGACGGTCCGTCCGTGCTGGGCCAGGAAAAGTGGCGAAACTTGGACGAACAGTGGTGGCGGGGACCGGCTGTCGCGTTGCTGCGCGAGGCGGGCGGTCCCGAAGAGCTCGCGGTCGCGTTGCTGGGATCGCTTACCGCGCTGGGACAGGAGATCGCCCACGATCCGCGTCCGGTGCGGATTCGGCGGTGTCAGCAGGTATATCGGACGCTAGTGGACGCGGTGTCAGTTCAGGTGAGCTGAGATATCACGCAGCGGCAAGAAGAATCGCGGCCCGCACTGCTTCCTCGGTGTGCTCGTGCACCGCGGCACCGTGCTGCAGTGCGTCCTCGGCCAGTTTTTCCAAGCCGCCGAACAGGATCAGGGCGCGGGTCCGCGTCAGCGCAACGCCGCCGGACTCGCGGAATTCGGCGCCAGCCGAGATGGCGCGGGCGACGTTGACGTATGCGTCCTGGTTCAGGTCCGCGGAGATCGGGGCGTCCAGCAGCGGCACGTCGCGGATGTAGCTCAGCATGGGGGCGGGCCGGGCGTCGACGACGCCGATCCACGCGGTGACGAGCTGGCGGAGTTGCGTCTGCCAGGGCGCGGTGCGGTCGACCGCCGCGGCTGCCTGTGCCGAGCCGGTCGCGGCGGCTTCCTTGAGCAGGGCGACCAAACAGGCTTCCTTGGAATCGAACTGTTCGTAGAAGCCGCGGCGGGAGGTGTGCGCGCGGCCGACGAGGTCGCCGATCGTGATCTTCGGGAAGCGTTTTTCCGCGAGCAGCGACTCCAGCGCGCCGGTGAAGCGGCTCCGGTAGGCGCCGGGGCGCTCGACGGGCGTTTCCGGCTCTGCAGCGCGTGACACCGCGCGGGTCCTTCCTGTCCGCGGTTGTCCGGCGATTCTACCAGTCCGGCGGCGGCCGGTATTCCGAAACGGGAGCGGGATATCCGCGGAATTCCGGGAAGGAAAGAGCGCGGCGGCATTCGGCGGCGCTGGCTGGTCCGGGTGGCAGTACCGCCGGCGACGCTCCGGGAGCGGCTACGCCATCTCAGTGACATAGCGGAAAGACGTTTGGCCGATTGCGGGTACGTTCGGTAGTGTTTTGTTCCAGCGTCAGATTGGGGAGTCGAGCGCTAGGGGGATCCAGGTGTTTTCACCGTTTTTCTTCGCGCCGCGCACGAGACGCGGCACTCGGTGAGCACAACTCTGTGACGAAATAGCTGTTTCCGCAGGTCAGCGGGTTGCCTGCGGGTGCGTGCGCACCTGTCCCGGCCGACCGTGCCTGCTTGCCGGAATGGTCCGGCGCATACGTCCCGCCGGCGTCGGGGGCCGGCGGGGACGACGCGGCTGTTCCCGTCCTCGCATTACCGCGCCGAGGGCAGAACCTGAATGTTTTTCGCTCAGGGCAGGGGAGCGGTCCGCTCAGGGGAAATCAGGAAAAAGAATGGGGAAATCATGACAATGGGGTCTGCGTCTCTGAAGATCGCCAGGGTGGCTTCGGTCGCTTCGCTCGCGGTCGTCATGTCCGCGGGAATCGTTTCGGCCGCGAATGCGTCGCCGTCCCGGGAAGCTGTCCCGGCGGGCTGCGGCAGCGCCGGCGGCGGCACCTGGTGCCACGGTTCCGGCCGTGACGGCGTCTGGAAGGGCTGCTACTCGAACTACAACCACCCGCGGAACTACCACAGCTCGACGGCGGCCATCGGCGCCGCCAACGACAAGCGGTACGCGTCCGCGGGTTCCTGGTCCAACGCGCACGCCAGGGCGGGCTGGGCCTACACCTGCTACACGTACTACAACCCCAACGCGTGATCGTGGCCTGACGCTCCGGGCATGATCACCACGGTGCGGTGCCGGGCCGACGGGGTCCCGGCACCGCACCTCCACCGCAGCAGGCACGCAGCAGCGACGAGAGCGAGCTTTCCGTGCGACTGATCCTCTCTCTCCTTTTCGCGGGAATCCTGTTCGCCATTCCGGCGGTCGTTCTGATGGACGTGGTTCTCGAGCAGGAAGCGCACAGCGAGACCGCGGCGGACCGGGTCGGAGTGCCGTTCGTCTGGCCGGAACGCCCACAGGTCGCGGATCCGGAGACGACGCTGCGCATTCTCGCCGGAGCGGCGGAGGCGACTGGAGCCACGGTTGTGCGCACCACCGTGAGCACTCAAGCGGACCGCAAGCGCATTACGCATTACGTGTTGCTCGGCGGCGATCGGACGGCGTTGTTCAGCGAATTCGCTCTCGCGCAAGGACGTTGGCTGAGTCCCGTGGAGTCGCGGAGCGGGGCAGCGACGGTTTCGACGTCGGGCAGCCGTGGAAACGTTGGTGTCCCAGCGGTTTTCGCGGACCGGTACGAGCTCGCGTTCGCGCCGCTGCGTCAGGCGTTCGATTTCTTGCCCAGTTCCGGCCGGTATGTGGTCGACGCGGGACCGGCGACGGACCGCTTCCTCGCACTTGTCCGCGAGCGGTTGGCCGAAGCGGGTGTCACGGTCTCCGATCTGACTCCGCCCAACCGCGGTGAGCAGCCGTCGGAAACCGGTCCAGGGCTGCGAATCCTGGCGTATCTGCTGGCGGGCGCGTCCACTGTGGTCGTTGCGTTCCGGTTGCTGCGCGAGGGAAAACGGGTGGGCGTGCTCCGCCTGATCGGGCATCCGACGACGCGGATCTGGTACGACGTCGTCGGGAGAATGCAGATCGGTACCACTCTCGCGGAGCTGGGCGCGTGCGCCGCGGTCGTCCTCGTCGTGCCCGGCGTGGACTCGTCGTTCCTGTACGCGGTGGCGCCGGTGACGGCAGCCGGATTCGCGGCGACGCTGGGCATCGGGCTGCTCGTCGTCCACCGGGTGCGCATTTCGGATCTCGTCAAAGGAAGTCTGCAGTGAATCACAGGACGCGACACCGTTCGCCGTTCGGTTTGGCGATCGCCGCACCGGCCGTGGTCAAGGCGGTATGCGGCGCGATCCTCGCGGTGCTGGCCGTGGTGGTCTGGCAGCAGTTCTCCGAACTGGCGAAGCAACAGCAATTGCTTTCGCCATGGGAGAAAGTCCAGGGCTACGGGGTCTTCTACCCGCGCTTGATCGGAAACGACCAGCAGGAAATGGAGACCGGCGGCAACGCCTCGTCGGTCGCGGAAGCCCGGGACCTCTATCCGGTGCTCGACCGGGCAGGCGCGCTCTTCGTCGACGCCGCCAACTACGAGCCGGGCACGCCGCCGGACCCGACGTCGCGGTGGCCGGTGCCGCCGATCCGGGTCAACACGCATTACCTTGAGCAGTACCCGATCCTGGACACTGCGCGGAAGCCGATCACGGTCGCCGCCGACGACCCGGCGTGGGTCGTCGCCGTTCCCGAGCAATTCAAGCCGAGGGAAGCGCAGATCCGCCAGCTTCTTCAGGAAACACGCACCGGCGGTCCGGGAATCACCGGTGCGACGCAAGCGGAACAACGCATCACCGGCGACCAGCCGCAGTTCACGAGCCAGCGCGTCCGGATCGTCTGGACCGCCTCCGGGCAAGGCGTGTTCAGCTACGACCCGCAGGTCAATCCCGGGCACGGCAACCTGATCACCGACCCGATCGTCGAGATCATGACCCCGGCCAACAGCCTCGCCGTCGACCGGCTCAACGCGATCACCGGCGGCTTGGACACCGGGCTGAAGGTCCGCGTCGGCGACGATCCGGCGGGCACACTGGCCGCGCTCGGTCCGAAACTGAAGGAACTCAAGCTCGACGACAATCTCCAGCATCTCGTCACCGTGCACGAGGCCATGGCCGCGCAGCTCGACCAGGTGCGCGGCGGGATCACGCGGATCGCCGTGTTCGCTGGCGCGGCGCTGCTCGTCCTGGTCGCCTTGACCGCGGTGATCGTGCTCATCGGCTTCGACCGCCTGCGCCGACGGCTCACCGTGCGCAGACTCCACGGGATCGGCTTCGCCCGTTCGTACCGGGAACTGCTGATCGCCCTGGGCGGAACGTGGCTGGGCCAAACCGTGCTGGCCGGGATCGGGCTGGCAGTGCTGGCGATGAACACCCTGTCGCCGGCCGACGCCGCGGCGGGCCCGCTGGACCGGCTTCCGGAACTCACCGCGGTATCAGTGCTCTCGCTGGCGATCGAGGCGATGTTCGTGGTCGTGACCGCTCGGATCCTGGAGCGCCGGAACACGGTCAAACGCTTGAAGGAGCTGTGACCCATGGAATTCTTGTGCGAACTCCGCGGAATCCGGAAACAGTACGATCTCCACCCGGTCCTGGACGATTTCGCGCTCGGCGTCGAGCCAGGCGAGTTCACCGCGCTGACCGGCGCGAGCGGGGCCGGGAAGTCGACCGTGCTGAACCTGCTCGGCCTGCTGGAATCGCCTGACGCAGGCGAGGTCCGCCTTTTCGGCGAGCGCGCGCCGCGGCCGCGCTCGCGGGCGGCGAATCTGCTGCGCCGCAACCGGCTGGGGTATCTGTTCCAGAATTTCGCGCTCATCGACAGCGAGACGGTCGAACACAATCTGGAGGTCGCGCTCACCTACGCCAAGCGGGGGACGCCGAAGCGGGACCGCGTCAAGGAGGCGCTCGCGCAGGTCGGGCTGCGCCGGTCGGAACACCGGAAGATCCACTCGCTGTCCGGCGGCGAACAGCAACGCGTCGCGGTGGCGCGGCTGCTGCTCAAACCGTGCGATCTCGTCCTGGCGGACGAACCTACGGGTTCGCTCGATGCCAGGAACCGGGACCGGGTCTTGGATCTCCTGGAGAAGCTCAACGAGGCGGGCAAGACGATCATCGTGGCGACGCACGACGAGGTGGTGGCTGAGCGGTGTTCGCGGGTGGTGGATCTTTCCGGCCCCGCAGCGGAATCAACGCAGGAGCGCGTCGCCAGCGGTCACTGAGGCGTCTCCGGGCGCGTCGATCGGCGGCAGGATGTGCGCCGGGTCCGCGCACACGCCCCGGATGACATCGGCGACCCGGAGCAGCAAACCGAGCCGCGGATGATGCGGCGGCCAGGCGATCCCGATCTCTCGCGGCGACACGATCTCGCTCAGCGAGAACCGGGTGACGCCCGGATGCCGTTGCCCCAATGCCAGTTGCGGCACGATCGAATACCCGACATCCGCGGCGACCAGCGGTTCCACGACGTGGATCTTGTCCGTGTCGAAGACCCAGTTCGGCTCGATGCCCTGCCTGCGAAGCTCGGCGGCGACCTCGAGTTGTTCGCTGGTCAGGCACACCATGGGCAGACCGCGCAGGTCAGCCGGGCGGACGCGGTCGACGGAGGCCAGCGGGGCGTTCCGGGGCGCGAGCAGGATGAACGGGTCGCTGAACAGTTCCAGCCCGTGTGCTTCCCCGCTTTGCAGGGGGAAGATGACGAACGCGATGTCGATCTCGCCGAAGCGCAGCAGTTCCTGAAGGCGGACGTCGTCGTCGACCTCGATGGGTTTGATCCGGCACGGGAGGTGCTGGGTGCGCATCGCGGCCAGCACCAGCGGCATCACCCGCACCGCGACGCTCGAGAACACGCCGATCCGGACGGTCGGTTCGCGGCCGTCGCGCATGTCCTGGATGTGCCTCGTCGCGGTGCGGAGGATGACCTGCACCTGTTCGGCGGCGTTGACCAGCGCGATCCCGGCGTCGGTGAGCCGCACCTGGCGCTGCCCGGACGTCCGGCGGACCAGCACGACGCCGAGCCGCCGTTCGATCGACGCGATGCGCTGGCTGACCGCGGGCTGGCTGCAGCCGAGCTCCACCGCGGCGGCCGCGAACGAGCCTTCGTTCGCGACCGCGTACAGCGCTCTCAGCTGCAGCAGCGTGAGGCGGCCGCCGTCGGACCAGATGGCGTCCAGCACAACCCGGCCGAGCCGGTTCCGTCGTTCCGCGCCGATCATGGGCTGGCCTCCTTGCCAGGAACTCAGGCTTCCCGTCGCGTGCGGCTCATCGGGTCCCTCCGGCGAGGCAGAACGCGGTGGCGAGCTCGATCGTGCTCGCCAGATCGGCGAGATCCGCCACTTCGCCGGAGCTGTGCATGTGCCGGATCGGGATGTTGATGACGCCGCACCGGATCCCGGCGGCGACGGCGGCCATGGCGTCGGCGTCGGAGCCGCTTTCGTCGCCGTACGCCTCGATGGTGTAAGGGATTCCGAGCTCCTTGGCCAGCGTGCGCAGGCTGCGGGCCATGGGTTCGTCGGTGACGGCGCCGCGGCCGATCGCCGGGCCGGAGCCGAGCCGGTGGTCGCCGGTTTTGTGTTCGATGCCGTCCTCCGGGATGTCGCTGGCGAAGGTGGTGTCGATCGCGAGCGCGAAGTTCGGTTCCGTCGCGTACACGGCTCCCATCGCGCCGTGGTAGCTCGTTTCCTCGCGCACGCTGGCGACCACGGAGATCTCGGCGGTGACCGACGCCGCTGCTGCCGCGCGTGCCGCTTCGAGGACCGCCAGCGCGCCGAGCCGGTTGTCCAGCGCCGGAGCGGCGATCCGGCCGTTGCGCAGGTCGACCGGGGACGCGCCGAACACCACCGGGTCGCCGACGGTGATCACCGATTGCGCGTCGGCCCGGCTGGTGGCGCCGATGTCGATCCACAGATCGGCCATCTTGGGCGAGGAATCCCCGTCGTTCAGATGCGGCGGCGCGGTGCCGATCACGCCCGGCACCCGGCCGTTCTCGGCGAGCACCACGACATGCTGGCCGTACAGGATCGCGGCGTCCCAGCAGCCGATGCTGACCGCCCACAGCCGTCCGGCGTCGTCGATGTGGCTGACGCTCAGCCCGATTTCGTCGATGTGCCCGATCAGGGTGATCCGCGGAGTGCTGCCCGGGTTCACCACCGCGTGCCCGCTGCCGAGCGGATCGACGTGCACATCCGCGAATTCCCCCGCCAGCGCGACCCAGGCGCGCACTGGTTCTTCCTCGTAGCCCGACGGCCCGCGCGCGGCGAGCAGCGGCAGGAGACGCCTGCGCAACGTGGCGGCGTCGGGCGCGTATCGCGGGGAACCGTCGGGGTCCGGCATGCCACTCCTTTGCTGGACGGGGATTTCCGGGAGAAGTCAGCGCAGCCAGGCGACGCCGGGCAGGAAGCCGAACTGGCCGCTGAACCGGTAGTTGCCGAGCCGCGCCGAGGTGAAATCGATCCATTTCGGCACGTACAGGGAGACCCACGGGGCCTGGTCGGTGACCGCGCGGTCGATCTCGGCCCACTTCGCGTTCGCCGCGTCCGGGTCGGTGTTCGCCAGCCGCAGCGCGTCGGTCATCCGGGCGTCGATGGCCGGATCGCAGAATCCGCCGACGTTCGGGCTCGCGTCCGAATTCGGCACGAACGCGGCGCAGGACGTCAGCACTTTCAGGAAATCGCTCGGCGCCGGATAGTCCTGGGACCAGTCGGTCAAGGCGGCTTCGACGCGGTTTCCCGAATTCTGGACAAAGGGGTACTGCAACCCTTCGTCCATCGGTTTCAGCGTCGCACGGTACCCCAGATCCGTCAACAGGGTCTGCATGTATTCGCCCATCGCGATATGCATCCGGTTGTTTCCCGGTACCACTGAAACGGCTGCCCCGGCGGTGCCGGATTCCGCGACCAGCCGTTTCGCTTTCGCGAGATCGGGTCCGCGCCACGGTCCGCGGCCGTTCGGCCCCGGGTTGCTCGTCCACGGGCAGTACTGCTGGTAGCCGGGGATGTTCGGCACCAGGACCTGGCAGGTCGGGATGGCCAGTCCCGGACCGCCCGCCTGCAGCACCGCCGAATTGCGGTCGAACGCGTAATTCACCGCCTGTCTCGCCTTGAGATTGTCGAACGGCGGAATCCGGGTGTTCAGCGCCCAATACCAGACGTGCCCGAGCTGGTCGGTGTGTAATTGCCGCGGATGGTCGAGGCTGATCTCGTTCAATCGGTCCGGCGGCGGCTGGTCGCCCGCGAGATCGGCCTGTCCGTTGATCACCGCGGTGATCTGGTCGGTCGGTTCGAGGCCGAATTTCTGGACGATCTGGTCCGGATATCCCTCGGGCGCGGCAAGCGGCGACCACGACCGGAAATACGGATTGCGTTTCAGTACGACGCGGTCGGTCGGATCGTAGCTCGCCCAGTAATATGGCCCGGTCGAGCGCAGTTTCGACACGTCCGAGCCGACGTCGGCCGGCGGTGTGTCCGCGGGCAGGATCGACGCGAGCGGCTGGCCGAGCTGCTGGGGGAGTTCGGGATCCGGCTCGGTCAGCGTGAAGGCGATCTTCCTGGTGGCCTCGTCGATCGCGATGCCTTTCGACAGATCGCAGGTTTCCGGGGTGTCGAGGCATTCCTTCGCCCCGGCGAGGACGTCGAACTGCGAGGACGTCGTCGGACCGTGCACCTTGAACATCCGCTCGAACGACGCCTTGACGTCCTTCGGCCGGACCTCGCGCCCGTCGCTGAACCGGATCCCGGACCGCAGGGTGAACGTCCACTTGAGACCGCCGTCGGTGGGCTTCGGGATTTCGGTGACGAGATCCGGGGTCACGTGCTGGCCGGTTTCCGGGCCGGACTTGGTGAACGCGGTGAGACCGTCGTAGGTCGCGGTGAAAAGCGTCCAGGACGAGGTCGAGAAGTTGACCATCGGGTCCGCGGTGCCGACATTGCCGGACGACAGCAGGACCTCGATCCCGCCCTGATGTCCGTGATCGCCGGGGGCGATCGACGTCAGGTCCAGCGTGTCGTCCACGGCGCATCCGCTCGCGGCGAGGAGCACCGAAGACGCGAGCACCGCTGATTTCCGCTTCATCGCGCCAGTCCCTCACTGTCGACCGGCGGCAGGATCTCCGCTGAACGGGCGCACACCCGCTGGATGATGTCGATGACGCCGCGAATGAACGCCAGCCGCGGGTGATATCGCCGCCAAGCGATGCCGACGGTCCGCGCCGGGACGGTCCCCGCGAGGGAAATCCTTCGCACGCTCGGGGTCCGGCCGCCGAGGGTGAGCCGCGGCACCGCGCCGTAGCCGAGCCCGGCGGCGACCATCGCCTCGACAGCGTGGTTGGTTTCCATCTCCAGCACCCAGTTCAGCTCCGCGCCGACGGACGCGGCCCAGGCCTCCATCGGATCCCGCTGGCCGCGCAGTCCGATCAACGGCAGCCCGGCGAGCCGTCCGGCCGGGAGCGGTGCGGCGGCTGCGGGCATGAGCAGCACGAACGGGTCGGTGAGGAGTTCCGCGGTGTGCAGCGCCGGATCGGCGATCGGCAGCTTCACGAAGGCGAGGTCGATGTCCCCGTTGCGCACCAGCCGGGAGACCTCGGTTTGCTGATCCAGTTCGACCAGTTCGATCCGGTAGTCGACCGGCTGCCGCCGCAGTGCCGCCATCATCGGCGGGATCACCCGCTCGCTCGCGCTGGTGAACAAGCCGATCCGGACGGTCGCGTTCAGCCCCTTGCGGATCGTCTCCACCTGGCTCAGCGCGACCGAGAGAATCCCGCCGACCTGTTCGGCGGCGGCGACCAGGGTGTCGCCCGCTTCGGTGAGCGAGACGCGGCGCTGCTGCCGGGACCGGTGCACCAGCAGCACGCCGAGTCCGCGTTCGAGGCTGGCGACCCGTTGGCTCACCGCGGATTGGGTGCAGCCCAGCGCGGTGGCGGCGCCGGCGAAGGAACCGGTCGCGGAGATGGCGATCAGCGCGGCGAGCTGGGGGAGGGTCGGGCGGGCGGATTGATCGGTTTCGGCGCTAGTCATCGAGAGCGGCCTCCGGTTCGGCGGGCGCGGCCTGGACCGCCGGCTCGAGCGGGTGGTGGCAGGCGACGTCGTGTCCCGCGGTTTCCGTGGCCAGCACCGGTTCCGTAGTCCGGCACACGCTGGTGGCGCGCGGGCAGCGCGGGTGGAAGCGGCAGCCGCTCGGCGGGGTGAGCGGGCTCGGCACGTCCCCGGCCAGCGTGGTGTCCCGCCAGCCCGCGCCCGCCGCCGGATCCGGGATCGGCACCGACGCCAGCAGCGCCGCGGTGTAGGGATGGTGCGGCGCGGCAAAGATCTCAGCGACCGGCGCCTGTTCGACGATCCGGCCGAGATACATCACCGCGACCCGGTCGGAGGTGTGCCGCACGACGCCGAGATCGTGCGCGATGAACACGTAGGTGAGGCCGAGCCGTTCCTTGAGATCGTCGAACAGGTTCAGGATCTGCGCCTGCACCGAGACGTCCAGCGCGGAGACCGGTTCGTCGGCGACCACGACCCGCGGCCGCAGCGCCAAGGCTCGTGCGATCACCGCGCGTTGGCGCTGGCCGCCGGACAACTCGTGCGGGAACCGGTCGGCGAGTTCGGCGGAAAGCCCGGTCAGGACGAGGAGTTCGGCGATGTCCGAGCGCGTCGCGGGCTGGCGGTGCACGCGCAGCGGTTCGGCGACCGAATCGCCGATCCGGCGTCGTGGATTCAGGCTGGCGTACGGGTCCTGGAAGATCATCTGCACCGACCGGCGGACGGGACGCAGCCCGCGACGGCCGGTCCGGCTGATATCTCTGCCGTCGAAATTGATCGACCCGCGGCTCGGCTGGTACAGCCGGACGAGGCAGCGGCCGAGCGTCGACTTGCCGCAGCCGGATTCCCCGACGAGGCCGAGCGTTTCGCCGCGTCGCACGGACAGCGAGACCCCGTCGACGGCGTGCAGCCGACCGGGGCGGCCAAGGCGGTATCGCCGTACCGGGAACCATTTGACCAGGTCTGTGGTGCTGAGGAGGGCGGACATCAGGCGGTTCTCTTTTCGTCCGGCGTTGACGCGTGCCGCAGCAGGCAGGCGTCGAGATGCTCCACCGCCGAGGGCAGCAGTACCGGCCGCTTCCGCACGCAGACCGCCTCCGCCTCCGGGCAGCGCGGCGCGAACGCGCAGCCCGGTCCGATGTCGGCAGCCAGCGGGGGCAGGCCGTCGATCGACGGCAGCCGGACCGGCCGCGGCGCGTCCAGCCGGGGAATCGAGCCGAGCAGCCCGACGGTGTAGGGATGCCGCGGCCGGGCGAACAACTGCGCGGTCGGCGCCTGCTCGACGATCCGTCCGGCGTACATCACCTGCACCCGCGACGCGATCCCGGCGAGCACCCCGAGGTCGTGCGTGATCAGGATGACGCTGGTGCCGGTGCGCGCGCTCAGGTCGCGGATGATGCGCAGGATCTGGGCCTGCACCGAAACGTCCAGCGCGGTGGTCGGCTCGTCGGCGATCAGGATGTCGGGTTCGCAGGACAGCGCCATCGCGATCATCACGCGCTGCCGCATGCCGCCGGAAAACTGGTGCGGATAGTCCCGCGCGCGTGCGCCCGGGCTCGGGATGCCGACGAGGTCGAGCAGTTCGACCGCGCGGCGGCGGGCGGCCCGCATGCCGATGCGCTGGTGCTGGCATATCTGTTCGGCGATCTGCCATCCCACGCGGTACACCGGGTTCAGCGACGTCATCGGGTCCTGGAAGATCATCGCGATCCGGTTGCCGCGGTAGTCGCGCATCCGCTTCGGCGGGAGGGCGAGGAGATCCTGCCCGTCGAACAGCACCCGGCCGCCGACGACCGCGTTGCCGTCGCGGATCAGGCCGAGCAGCGCGAGCATGGTGACCGACTTCCCGGACCCGGATTCGCCGACCACGCCGAGGGTTTCGCCCTGCGGGAGCTCGAACGACACGTCGTCCACCACCCGCACCGAACCGCTGCGCGTGCGGAACTCCACGGTCAGGCCTTCTGCGGACAGGACTTTCGCGGGCAGGCTCGTCATCGCACTCGGATCCTCGGGTCAAGGGCCGCGTAACCGAGGTCGACCAGGAGGTTCACCAGCACGACGGCGAACGCGCCGTACAGCGTCACCGCCATCAGCACCGGCAGGTCGAATCGGCTGAGCGAGTGGAAGGTGAGGTTGCCGACCCCGGGCAGGCCGAACACCTGCTCGGTGAGCACCGCGGCCCCGCCGAGCATGGCCCCGAGGTCGAGGCCGAACAGGCTGACGAACGGGATCAGCGAGTTCCGCAGCACGTGCCGGAACAGCACCCGGGATTCGGAAAGCCCCTTCGCCCGCGCGGTGAGCACGAACTCGGACCGGTCGACCTCGATCAGGTCGGCCCGCAGCACGCGCGCGTACAGTCCGGCGGTGCCGATCGCGAGCGTGATCCACGGGAACAGCAGCTGCCCGAACCACTTCAGCGGGTCGACGTTGATCGGCGTGTAGCCCAGTTCCGGCAACCAGCTGAAGACGCTGGCATGCCAGGTGCCCTGGGTGAGCAGATTAACCACGCCGCCTAGCCAGTACACCGGAAGCGACATGCCCGCCAGGCCGAGGCCCATCAGCAGCGGATCCACCGCCCGGCCGCGGAAAACGGCGGCGAGCGTGCCCGCCCCGAGCGCGAGCAGCAGCCAGATCACCGCGGCCCCGCCGACCAGCGACAGCGTGACCGGGACCGCCTTGGCCACGCGGGAGAGCACCGGGCCGCGATCGGTGTAGGAGACCAGGTCCCGGTCGATGACCAGGCGCTTCATCATGGCGAAGTACTGCACCGGCAACGGTTTGTCGAGGCCGAAGTCGGTCCGGATCTGCGCGATCACCTGCGGGGTCGCCTGCTTGCCCGCGATCTGCCGCGCCGGGTCGACGCCCGGGGTCTTGAAGAAGATCAGGAACACCAGAATGCTCACCGCGATCAGCACTCCCGCCGCGGAGAACACGCGGCGCACGACGTAGCCGATCACCGGGCACGCATCCGCAGTTCGGCCTTCGGGTCGAAGGCGTCCCGGATCGCGTCGCCGAGGATGTTCAGCACGCACACGGTGATCGCGAGCAGCGCGCCGGGCACGATCGCCATCAGCGGCCGGTTGCGCAGCAGTTGCGTGCCGTCCTCGATGATCGTGCCCCAGCTCGCGGCGGGCGGATGCACGCCGATGCCGAGGAAGGACAGGCCGGATTCCAGGAGCATCGCGGTCGCCACCATCAGCGGGAACAGCACGATCACCCGGGACAGCACGTTCGGCAGGATTTCCCGGCGGATGATCCGGCCGTGCCCGGCGCCGTAGGACGTCGCCGCGCCGACGTAGTCCGCGGCGCGCACGGACAGCACCGCGCCGCGCACCGGTCGCGCGACATAAGGCACATAGACCACACCGATAATGAGGACCGGCAGTGCGAGACTGCCGGAACTGACCCGGACGAAACCGAGGCTGATCCCGGACGCGAAGCTGATCGCGGAAATCGAGATCGCCAGCATCAGCACCGGAAACGCCCACACGACGTCGAGGACCCGGGACAGCACGCCGTCGACAGCCCCGCCGACGTATCCGGCGATCAGCCCGACCACCAGGCCGCCCGCACAGGCGACGAGGCCGGCGAGCACTCCGATGACCAGGGTGTTCCGGCCGCCGTAGAGGATCCGGGCGGCGACGTCGCGGCCGTCTCCGTCCGCGCCGAGCAGGAAATGCGCCTGTCCGGTGGGACCGATCGGCAGCACGCCGACGCCCTGGGCCGCTGGTTGCAGCAGCGGCACCACGGTTCCGTCGTTGAGCACCGTGCTGCCGACCGGGTCGGCGACGAACGGGTCGGTGCCGGAGACGTGGCTGGCGTACAGCGGCGCGAGCAGGCACAGCGCCACGATCACGGCCAGGATCGCCGCGGACACCATGACCCGGGTGTTGCCGAGCAGGGCGCGGAGGCCGCGTCGCCACGGTCCGCCGCCGGGTGCGGGTTCCGCTCGCGTCGCGGCGGCATGGAGCTCGGTCACCTGGCCACCCCCTCGGATTTCACCGTTCCTGTCGGCAAAAGTTAGAGAAGGGTCGCGTTTTCCGGCAAGAAGACCGGCATCGCATTCGATAAGACGGCCTAATCGGCTGGGCGATGCGGCCCCGCCCGGAATACTTTCCGGTACGCGCCGGGCGTCACTCCGACCACCTGGCCGAACTGGGAACGGAAGTTGCTGGTCGTCGGGAATCCGGTCTGCGCGGCGATCCGGTCGACGGTGTGATCGGTCGTTTCGAGCAGTTCCTGTGCCTGGCGGATGCGCACTCCGGCGACCCATTGCATGGGGCTTTGGCCGGTTTCGTCCTTGAATCGCCTGGTGAGCGTGCGCACGCTCAGCCCGGCCGCGGCGGCGATGTCCGCGAGCGCCAGGTCCCGGTACGCGTTTTCCTCGATCCACGGCAGGATCTGGCCGAGCGTGGCCGGACGGCTGGGGGCGCGGTTGCGGACGATGTATTGCGCCTGTCCGCCTGGCCGGTGCAATGGCGCGACAGCGAGGCGGGCGGCGTCGGCCGCGACTGCGGTTCCGTAATCGTTCTGGACGATGTGCAGGCACAGGTCAATTCCGGCGACCGCGCCCGCGGAAGTGAGGATTTTCCCGTTGTCGGTGTAAAGCACGTCGGGATTCAAACGGACGGCCGGGTATTTCCTCGCGAATTCGTCGGCGGCGAGCCAATGTGTGGTCGCATCCAGGCCGTCGAGCAATCCTGCTTCGGCGAGCGTGAATGCCCCGACGCAGATCGACGCGATTCGGGTGCCTCGGTCCGCGGCGGCCCGCAATGCTTCCAGTACGGCGAGCGGTGCGGGTGCCAGCGGGTTCTCCCGTCCCGGCACCACGACGAGGTCGGCTCGCTGGAGGGCGTCGAGGTTCTCGTCGACCGCCAATCGCAACGGGCCTGCCTCGATGTCGCGCTCCGGACCGGCGACGAGCGTGCGGTACCCCGGGCGGCCGTCGGGGAGCCGGACGCGTCCGAAGGTCTCGATCGGCGTGGCCAGATCGAATGGGATCGAGTCCGGGAGGGCGAGCACCGCTGTGGTGTACATCCCTGGAGCGTAAGGCATCTGCCACGTGGCCAGATATAGGTGGGAGGTGTCCTGATAGCCATTGTGGAGATCATCGCGGATGGCTTTCGATGGACGAAAGCGTCCATCGAAAGGAACCACCCATGCTGCGGGCCCAGTTCGTGCTCTTCGACGGGTTCGACCCGCTCGACGTCGTCGCTCCGTTCGAAGTGCTGGCGGCGAGCGGCAAACTCGCCGTCGAGCTCGTGAGCGCGGACGGCCCCGGCGTCGTGCGCTCCGGCGTCCCCGGGCTCGCTCTCACCGCGACCGCCGCCTTCGACCCGGACGCGGTCGGCTACGTACTCATCCCCGGGGCCGCCGGCCCGGTGGACGGCGATCCCGACACGGGCGTCGAGACCATTCCGGCCCTGTTGTCGCGCTTCGCTTCGGGGGATGCGAAGCCGTTGCTGCGGCGCGCGTTCGACAATCCGGACAACACGGTCGTGACCATCTGCGGCGGGTCGCTCGCGCTGGCGATGGCCGGTTTGCTCGAGGGCCGCACCGCGACGACGCATGTGCTCGGCATCGACCAGCTCAGCGCCGCCGGAGTGAACGCCGTCCGCGCCAGGGTCGTGGACGACGGCGATGTGATCAGCGGCGGTGGCGTTACTTCCGGTCTTGATGTGGCTCTTTACGTGCTGGAGCGCGATTTCGGTTCGCACGCCGCGCATGCCGTCGAGGAGCTTTTCGAATACGAACGCCGGGGTACCGCTTGGAAAGCTGAGCGCGACGGTGTACTCCAGGGCAGCACTAGCGGTGTCGGTGAAAACGAGTGAACGCTTTCCTGCTGTCGATTCACGTGTTAGCGGCCATTCTCGCCATCGGCCCGGTCGCCGTCGCCGCGAGCATGTTCCCCAGCGCTGCCCGGCTCGCCACCGACGACCCGAAAAAAGCTGCCACGCTGCAGGTTCTCCACCGCACGACCCGCGTGTACGCGGTGCTCGGCGCGCTCGTCCCGGTGTTCGGTATCGCGACCGGCGCCCGGATGGGCGTGCTGGGGGACACGTGGCTGATCGTCTCGCTGATTCTGACCGTCGCCGCCGCCGGAATCCTGATCGCAGTGATCCTGCCCGGTCAGAAACGCGTAGTCGACGCACTCGGGGCAGAGAAGCCGGTGACCGTTCGCCTGGGAATGACGACCGGCGTTTTCAATCTGCTCTGGGCGGTGGTGGTCGTACTGATGATCTACCGTCCCGGCTCGACGACGGGAGTCGGATTGTGAGCCCGCGACGGATTCTGGAAATCATCGGCGCGGTGGAATTGACGACGCTGGTGCTGATGCTGGGCAACATCGTGACCGTGCATCAGCCGCAGGTCTCGCAGGTGCTCGGCCCGGTGCACGGATTGGCTTATACGGCAACGGTGATCGCTGCCGTGCTGGTCATGGGAGGCCGTCATCGGACCTGGCTGCTGGCGCTGATTCCGGGAATCGGCGGTCTTCTCGCGGCACGGGCTGCTTCGCCCGTGCGTCAGGGAACCGAGCGCGACAGGTGGCACTAGGTTCACCACGAGACCGGGCACGGGCTTCATGGCACCGTCCTCACCCGGTGCCTTAGCGTCATGCCATGAAGATTCCCGCCGGACTGAGCCGTGCGGTCCTCCGGGCGCGGCGGGACACCGGCTTTCTCGCCGCTGGGGTGCTGCCGCACCTGGCGCTGGTCCCCGGGTGGGCCTGGGCGGCGGCGACCGTCGCCAGGACCGGGAGCTGGCTCCTCGCGGTTTCCGTGCCGGCCGCCCTGGTCCTGCTCGGCTCCCCGGTGCTGACGGCCGTTCAGCGCGCCCGCTACCGGGTGCTCATCGGCGTGGACGTCCCCCGGCTCGCCGCCGCACCGGAACAGCGGACGTGGGCCTCGACCGCCCGATGGCTCGCGGCGACGCGGCCCTGGCGCAAGATCGGCTACCACCTCCTGCTGGGTCCGCCGCTCGCGCTGCTGGAGCTGCTGGTGCTCGCGGCGGCAGCGGCGTGCCTGGCGGGCGTCACCTCCTACGCCTGGGCATGGGCGCTGCCGACCGGAATCCGCCAGGACTGGTTCGGCTACCTGACCCAGCTCCCGGCTTACACCGCGGCTGGGCTCCTCCTCCTGTGCGCGCTGCCCTGGACCGCGAGGGCAGCGGCCCGGGCCGAAACGCGGCTGGCGTCGGGCCTGCTCGGGCCCAGCCGTGCGCAGCGGCTGCAGGAGCGGGTCGATCAGCTGGCCGGAAGCCGGACCGAGCTGATCGAGGCCGTCGACGCGGAGCGCCGCCGGATCGAACGCGACCTGCACGACGGCACCCAGCAGCGGTTGGTGTCCCTCGCGGTCAACCTGGGTCTGGCCATCGCCACCCGCCCGGACCTGCCGAGCGACGCCCGCGAGGTGATCGAGAAGGCGCACCTGGAGGCGAAGGAAGCGATCGCCGAACTCGACGACCTGGTGCGGGGGCTGCACCCGGCCGTACTCGAAGACCGAGGTCTGGACGCGGCGTTGTCCGGGCTGGCCGCCCGCACGCCCCTGCCGGTGCGGCTTCGGGTCGATCTGGCGGAGCGGATGGCGCCCACCGTGGAGTCAGTCGCGTACTTCGTGATCTCCGAGGCGCTGGCCAATGCGACCAAGCACGCCAACGCGATGCGTGCGGAGGTGATCGTCCGTCAGGTCGGCGAGGTGCTGCGAGTGCGCGTCACCGACGACGGGCTGGGCGGTGCCGACGCCGCCGGCACGGGGCTGACTGGGCTGGCCAAGCGGGTCGGTTCCCTCGACGGGGCCTTCCGCGTCAGCAGCCCCGCCGGCGGGCCCACCACCGTCACCGCGGAGCTGCCGTGCGCGCGGTGATCGCCGAGGATTCGGTGTTGTTGCGGGTCGGCCTGACCAAAGTGCTGGAGACGGGCGGGTTCCAGGTCGTCGCGGAAGCAGGCGACGCGGAGGGGCTGCTGGCGGCGGTGGCGGAGCACCGGCCCGAACTCGCCCTGATCGACGTCCGGATGCCGCCCGGCTTCACCGACGAGGGAGTGCGGGCGGCGATGGAGATCCGCCGCCGCTGGCCGGGGTCGCCGGTGGTGCTGCTTTCGCAGTACGTGGAGGAGCGGTACGCGGCCGACCTGCTGTCCGCGAACACCAGCGGGGTGGGCTACCTGCTCAAGCAGCGGGTAGCCGACGTCGCCGACTTCGTGGCGGCGGTCCGGCGGGTGGCCGGCGGGGGCACGGCCCTGGATCCGCAGGTCGTCGCCCAGTTGCTGCTGCGGCGCGACAGCGACCCGCTCGCGCGGCTGACTCCCCGTGAACGGGAGGTGCTCGGGCTGATGGCCGAGGGCCGCTCCAATGCCGGCATCGCGCAGGCGCTGGTGGTGAGCGAGAGTGCGGTGGCGAAGCACATCAACAGCATTTTCGCCAAGCTCGACCTGCCGGTGGCCGACGCGGACCATCGCCGGGTGCTGGCCGTGCTGCGGTTCCTTGGAGCGTCCCGGTCCTGACCTTCCCGTCGGCGACCACGATCTGCGGCTGGAGTGCCAGGCGGTGTCGGCTGCTCCGCACGGACGTCGGCCGAACGAACCGCTCGTGAGCCGTCGTTGTGGCAGGCCGGGACTTCCCGAAACGGACTGGACCGCGAGCTCCTGGTCACGCCGTGAGCTCTTCCGCTCGGCGGCCCGGCCGGGGGAAGGCCCGGGTCGCGAGAACCGCGCAGGCCGCCGCCAGCGGCAACTCGGCGAAGACGGCCATCAGCACCGCCAGCGTGAAATCCGGGCCAGGGGCAGCCGTCATGGTGTCGAACCAGGCGTCGGCCAGCAGCAGGGCCGAGGTCGCGGCGGAGCTCAGGCAGGCCCGGCGGTCGCCGCATCTGAGGAGCAGTCCGGTGGAGAGCAAGCCGAGCGCCTCGAAGCTGTCCAGACCCGTCCACGTCCAGGCCCAGTGCGAGGCCTGCGCGGTAGCAGGCAGTTCGGTGTGCAGGTAGACCAGCCAGGGAATCATCGCCAGCCCGAGCACGGTGAGAACCGTGGCCACTCGGCGAAGCGCCGAAGCGGCCGCGGTCTTCGGAAGGATCCGCGGGACACCGCTCGCCATGGCACCTGACTCCCTCCGGTGCCCGCCCCTCGGGCACGACATCAGCATGTCGTCGCGGCTTGCCCGAGGCAGTAACGCTCCTATCCGACTTGACGGTGGTCCTGGCTACACCTTCGAGCCGGCTAATCCGCGTCGCGGAGATCAGGCATATCTCTGAGCTGCCTCCGTGAAGTGATACCGAGCTTGCGAAAGATATTTCGCAGATGCGCGTCCACCGTCCGAGGACTGAGGAACAGCCGCGTCGCCACCTCCTTCGACGTGGCTCCCGCAGCGACCTCTCGGGCGATGTGCATTTCCTGCATGGTCAACCGGTCATAGGTATGCGACGAACGGCTGCGCGCCACCTCCCCCGTCGCGCGCAGTTCGTCAGCAGCCCGTCGGGCGAACGCCTCCAACCCGATCTTCGACAGCTGCTCATGTGCCGCACGCAGTTGCTCGCGCGCATCTCGACGACGGCCAGCGCGGCGCAGCCATTCCCCGTACCGCAAGTGCGCCCGCGCGATCTGCACGGAAAGCGGGCTGTCCGTCAAATACGAGAGCGCCGCGACGTACTCGTCCTCCGCGTCGTTGACCATCGCCCGTGCGCCCGCTGCGATGCCGCGGGCGAAGTTGGTCCCAGCGGGTTCCGTGCGCTCGGCCAACGCATCCAAAGCAGACCGGGCGACGGAGTCCTCCCCGCACCGCACGGCGGCTTCGATTTGCTCGGGCAGCGCGATGCCGGTGAGAAACAGGTCGCCGCTCGCGATCGCGTGTGTCGCGGCCTCAAGCGCCGCCGGGTATTCGCCGAGGCCGTTGTGCAGTACGGCCATTGCCCAGTGGGCGTTCGCGGTCAGCTGGCCGGTGCGTCGGCTCGTGGCCTCGGCGAACAGGTCGAGCACCTCCTGCCGGCGCCCGCGCATCGCCGCCAGGTGCGCTCGCGGATACAGCTGCGGCGGATCGCCGAGTGCGTCGGCGATCGCTTCTTCCTCGGCGATCGCGGCCATCGCCTGGCCGAAGTTCCCGGTGAACACCGCGTAGAGCGCGGCCTGCGACAGCCCGAGCCGGACGGTCATCGGCGATCCGGTCGACTGTCCGGTCCGTTCCAGCCAGCCGACGATCGTCCGGTGCAAGTCGAGGTCCCACAGTTCGCCCGCGAGCACGGTGGCCAAGGCGGGCGTGCGGATCCAGCCCTCGTCGTCGCCAGTGAGGGCCTGCCGGATCGCCGGCACCCCGGCGCGGTGGCCTTCGGCGGTCAAGCGGACCAGGGCGGTGAGGAGGTCCGGCGGTCCGGCCGGCGGCGCGGCGGCGAGCACCTGGTCCAGCACGCCGGCGGCCCGCCCGACGACGAGGCCCATTTCCAGCGCCGCCACCAAGAACTCGCGCGACCGTCCGGGATCGCTGTCGGCGAGCAGTTGCGCGGCCCGCAGGATGATCTCCGGACCGCGAACCGCCCCGTCCGGGCCCTGGACGAAGGCGATCTGCCCGCGCAGCAGGTCGGCGGAGGCGCGTTGCGGGACCGCCAACGTCGAGGTGTCGATGCTGGTCAGAAGGTCTGCGGCCGCGTCGGTCCGGCCTGCGGCGAGCGTTGCCCTTGCGGCGGCGAGTGTGCGTTCGACCTGCTTGCCGTGGTCGAGTGACAGCGCGGCGGCCCGTTCGAGAAACGCCGCGGCGGCCGCTACGCCACCGCGGGCCTGCGCGCGGGACGCCGACACTTCCAGCTCCGCCGCGATCTCCTCGTCCGGCCCGGCGGTCGCCTGCGCACGGTGCCAGGCGCGGCGGTCGCCAGCGGTGTCCGGATCGGTCGAATCGGCTAACGCCCGATGCGCGGCTTGCCGCTGTTTCGGCTCAGCCGCGCGGTAAGCGGCCGAGCGTGCCAGCGGATGGCAGAACCGCGCGCGGGTGTCGAACTGGATCAGCCCGGACGCCTCAGCCGCGGCGCTCGCGGCGGGCACGTCGAGGTTCAGCTGCCGGGCGGCCGCCCACAGCAGGCCCGGGTCGCCGGTGGGGTCGGCGCTGGCGAGAATCAGCAGCTCCCGCGCGTCCGGGGGCAGATCCGCCATGCGAGAGAGGAAACTCCGCTCGATCCGGCTCGCGATCGGCGACGGCGTCGGCAGCGCGAAGCCGCCTGCTTTCGGCAGCTCGATCAGGGCCAGCGGGTTGCCGCGCGCCTCGGCGAGCAGGCGGTCGCGCACCCGCTCGTCCAGCATCACGGTCTTCTGCTCGGCCAGCAGTTCGCGTGCGTGCGCGTCGCTGAGCCCGCCGACGGTCAACCCGGGCAGTTCGTCGAGCCCTGGGATCGGCTCGTGGTCGCGGGCGGCGAAGACCATCGCGATCGGCTCCGCCGAAATGCGCCGGGCCAGGAACGTCAACGCCCGCGCCGACGCGGCGTCGAGCCAATGCGCGTCGTCGATCACGCACAGCAACGGACGTTCCGCCGCGGCCGTGGCCAGCAGTTCGAGGGCGGCGAGACCGGCGCGGAACGGGTCCGGCGCGCCGTCGGCCAGGCCGAACGCGATCAGCAGGGAGTCGCGGTAGGGCGTCGAGAGAGTGTCGAGATGCGCCAGGACGGGAACGCACAGCTGGTGCAGCGCCGCGAACGGCATCTCGCCCTCGAACTCCGAACCGGACGCACGGATCCGTTGACACCCTTCCGCCGCCCGCTCGACGTGGTCCAGCAGCGCGCTCTTGCCGATGCCCGCTTCGCCGCGCAGGACGAGCGCCCCGCCCTCGCCCCGCTCCGCCGACCGGACCAGCGCGAGGAGGCGGTCGATCTCGTCGGGCCGGCCGATGAGGGAGGACGTGGTGGGCATGGTCGGAACCTTAGGACAACGCGTAGGCGAAGTAGGCGATTGTCACCGACGCGAGCGCAGCGGCGCCCGGGCGAAGGTGGTGACAGGTCACCTGAGGAAAGGACAATCCACAATGGACACCGTGCTCGTCACCGGCGCGACCGGAACCGTCGGGTCCGCGCTGATTCCCGCTCTGCAAGCCCGCGGCAGCGCCGTCCGTGCCATGACCAGAGGCCGCCCCGTCGACGGCGTCGAGACCGTGATCGCCGACCTGCGCGATCCGGCCTCGATCGCCGTGGCACTGAAGGGAGTCGACGCGGTCTTCCTCAACAGCCCCTCCGCGCCCGATGCCGCTGAGCTGCAGATCCAGTTCGCGAACCTGGCCCGCGACGCCGGCGTCCACCGGCTCGTGCTGCTCTCCCAGTACGCCGCCCGCGCCGATTCGCCGGTGCGCTTCCTGCGCTGGCACGCCGAAGTCGAGGCACACGTCGAGAAGCTCGGGCTCGACTACACCGTGCTTCGGCCCAACCTCTACCTGCAGGCGTTGCTCAACTTCTCCGCCACCATCGCGCAGGGATTCATCGCCGCGCCCATCGGCGACGCGGCCGTCAGCGCGATCGACACCAGAGATATCTCAGCCGCCGCCGCTGCCGTACTGACCACGGACGGACACTCCGGCCGCACCTACCCGCTCACCGGTCCGCGCGCCGTGACTCACGCGCAGATCGCCGACGCGCTCTCCGCCGCCACCGGACGGGACATCGCCTTCCACGACGCACCCGCCGACCAGTTCGCCGCCGCGCTCAACGGGTTGCTCCCGTCGTGGCAGATCGGCGGCCTGGTCGAGGACTACGCCCACTACGCCCGCGGCGAGGCCGCCGAGGTGCACAGTGCCGTCGCCGACCTCACCGGCCGCCCCGCCCGTGATCTCACCGATTTCGCCCTCGACTACTCCGCCGCGTTCGCGGCCCTCTGAAAGGGAATTCCGATGATCTACCACAGCATTCGCCTCGTCCTCAAGCCCGAGGTCACCGCCCGGGAGAGGGCCGAGGTCACCGCGAAAATGCGCGAGCTGTTCGACCGGATCCCGGCGATCAAGGCACGCGTCGTCGGCCCTGATTTCGGCGGGAAGTACGAATTGGGCGCCGTCCTGGTGGTCGAGGACATCGAGGGGTACGCGGAGTACATGAACCATCCGGCACACCTCGAACTGGACCGGCTGGGGCTGCCGCTGGTCGAGGAGTTCATGTCCTCCGACATCACTGACGACCCGGACCCGGAGATCGGCGAGAAGATCGCCGAGGTCCACCGGATCCGGTTCGAGAAGGTGCCGGACATCGCGGACCTCGTCTCCGGGCTCGCCGAGTACACCGGCAGCGCGGCACCGGGGAAGCACGGCCACTGACCGACAGCGACGCGGCCTGCGCCGCGGATGTTCGTGCGGGGAACCCTGAGGGAGTCTGCCTCTCTCCGGGTTTCCCTCACGGACCTCGGCGGAGCCGAAGAGCCACGCGGGCAGGAGGCAGCGCCCGCTGCGTTAATTCGTTGGCGCGCGGTCCGGCCCGCTGGGTAAGCTGACGTCAGTTGTCGCCGTTCATCGGAGAGGTGCATTGATCTTCTGAGGTGTATAGACACCGCGAACCCGGGCTCTTCCGCCCGTCGCGCGTCTGGCCTCGGATGACGGCACCCTGAATCCGTCCTCGCCGCGCCGCGGTGTCTCCGCGTTCTTGTCCACTCGCGAACGGGGAGTTACGCCTATGTCTTCCTCCATTGTGTGCGCGGACCTCGGTTTCGCCTGGCCGGACGGCGAGGTCGTCTTCGACGGCTTCTCCGTGGCCATCGGCGAGGGCCGCACCGGATTGATCGGCCTGAACGGGTCCGGGAAATCCACCCTCCTCCGGCTGATCGCCGGCGAACTGCGGCCGACCGCCGGCTCGATCAGCGTGTCCGGCGAACTCGGCTACCTGCCGCAAAACCTGATCCTCGGCGCCGAACGCCGCGTCGACGACGTGCTCGGCGTGGCGGAGGTGCGCTCCGCGCTCGCCGCGATCGAGCGCGGGGACGCTGACGAGAGGCATTTCGCGACCGTCGGCGACCAGTGGGACGTCGAGGAACGCACCCGCGCGACGCTCGATCAGCTCGGCCTCTCGCATGTCGCCCTCGACGCGCGGGCGGGGGAGCTGTCCGGCGGCGAGTTGATCCTGCTCGGTCTCGCCGCGCAGTTCCTGCGGCAGCCGGACGTGCTCGTGCTCGACGAACCGACCAACAACCTGGACCTGCGGGCCCGGCGGCTGGTCGGCGAGGCGGTCCGGGCATGGAAAGGCGTGCTGGTGCTGGTATCTCACGATCGCGAGTTGCTGCGCCACGTCGACCGGATCGGCGATCTGCGGTCCGGGGAGGTGACCTTCTACGGCGGAAATCTGGAGGACTACGAGGCAGCGGTGGCCGTCCAGCAGGAGGCGGCTTCGCGGATGCTGCGTGCCGCGGAGTCGGATCTCAAACGGCAGCAGCGCGAGCTGATCGAGGCGCGGACGAAGCTGGACCGGCGCGCCCGGTACGGCCGGAAGCAGTGGGAGAACAAGCGCGAGCCCAAAGTGCGGATGCGCAAACGGCAGGAGGACGCGGAAATCGCCGCGGGCAAGCACCGCACGATGCATCTCGACAAGGTGGCGGAGGCCAAGGACCGGGTGAAGGAGGCGGAGGAAGCGATCCGAGCCGACGACGAGATCCGGATCGAGCTGCCGGAAACCTCGGTGCCGTCCGGAAAAGAAGTGCTCACATTGTCCGATGTGGAGCTTCGCAACGGGCTCGCGGTGAACCTCGCCCTGCGCGGACCGGAACGGATCGCGCTGGTCGGTCCGAACGGTTCCGGCAAAACCACGCTGCTGCAAACGATCACCGGGGCGATCGAACCGCGATCGGGGACGGTCGAGCTCCCGGTGCCGGTGCGCTGGTTGCCGCAACGGCTCGACGTCCTGGACGACACACTGTCCGCCGCGCAGAACGTGGCCCGTGCGGCTCCTTCCGCGTCGAACAACGAGATCCGCGCTCAGCTCGCGCGGTTCCTGCTGCGCGGCAGCCGGGCGGACCAGCCCGCCGGAAGCCTTTCCGGCGGCGAGCGTTTCCGGGCCACGCTGGCGACATTGCTGCTGGCGGAACCGGCGCCGCAGCTGCTGTTGCTGGACGAACCCACGAACAATCTGGACCTGGCCAGCGTTCGGCAGCTGTCGCAGGCACTGAAATCGTACGCGGGCGCGCTGATCGTGGTCAGTCACGATCTCCCGTTCCTGCGCACGATCGGGGCGACGAGGTGGGTGCAGCTCGGGTCCACTGTGGAAGAAACAACGGTCAGCGGATCGCGGTGAGGAGCGTGACCGCTCCCGCCGCGATCAGCGCGGCGGCGAATCCCGTCCCGCCGCCGAGATCGGCGATCGTGCTGAACACCGCGACCCCGCCGCCCGCACCGATGGCGAACCCCGCTTCCTGCGTCGCCCCGGCCGCTCCGGCGTGCTCGGCGGTCGCGGCCTCGAACAGCGCGGTGGTCGCCAAGGTGCCGATCGCGCCGTACCCGAATCCGACCAGTGCGACCGGAAACACCGTGTGGCTCAACGGGACCGCCGCTAGTCCGGCAGCTTGCATCACCAATGCGATGGACGTTGCTGTCCGGCTGCGCAACCAGGTCAAGCTGAACGGCGCGACCAATCCGCCGACCGCGGTGGCGACGGCTTGCGGAGCGAGCGCGAAACCCGCCTCGATCGGCGTTTGCCCTTGTGCGTGCTGGAGTTCGAGGCTGACGAGATAGAGACAGGCCGCAGCCGTCGCGGCGGAAACGACGATCCGCGCGAACGCCGACGCGAAAGCCGGCCGCAGAAACAGCCGGACCTGCAACAACGGCTGCCGAAGCCGAAGCTGTCTGCGGACAAACACAATTCCGGCGATCATGCCCGCCGCGACGCACACCACCCCGCGTACCGGTGCGACGGTGGTTTCCTGCAGCCCGTACACAATCGCGCCGATCGCCGTCACCGACCACAGCAGACTCGGGATCTCCCATCCGGCAGCCGCTTGTCCGGCCGATTCGGGCAGCAGCCACACCGCCAACGCGATCGTAAGCACCGCGAGCGGCACCAGGGCGAGGAAAACCCAGCGCCAGCCCGGCCCTTCCGTCAGCACTCCGCCGACGACCGGCCCCAGCGCGCTGCCCGCTCCCAGCACGGTGACCCACATACCGTTGGCGAACGCGAGATCCCGCCCGGAAAAGAGCGATCCGATCGTGCCGACGACCCCGGCGAGAATCAACGCGCTGGCCACCCCGAGCAATCCGCGGCACACAATGAGCAACGCCGAACTGGGGGCGGCCGCGGCCACCGCGTTCAGCACCGCCATCGCACTCACACCAAGCAGCAGCACGCGCTTCCGCCCGTAGCGGTCGCCAGCGCGAGCCGCCCCGACCATCGCGACCGCCAGCGCGAGCGGGTACACGTCGACGATCCATGCCCGTGCCGGCGCCGACACCTGCAGTTCGTCCGCGATCCGCGGCAGCGCTGTGTTGACCATGCCGAGGGCGAGACTTCCGCCGAGGACCCCAGCCAGCAAAGGAATCAGCACGAGCCCGCGCCGCGGCTCCACCCGGGTCAACGCCATGCGACGATCCTGTCCGGACACCCCCGCGATCGACAAGTACGGACTTTACCGTCCAGTACTCACCGAATGGATAGTGAGGAGGCCGGATGCGCCCGCAAACGGAAAAGGCCGTACGAGCGTGGCGAACAAGCTGCGCCGCCGAAATCACGACGATGGTGCTGGGCGGCGCGTGGAAGCCGAGCATTCTGCACGCACTGGCCGAACACGGCGTGCTGCGCTTCGGGGAACTCTCGCGCCTGCTGTCAGATCTCACTGACCGCGTCCTGACGCGCCAATTGCGCGAACTGGAATCCGACGGCCTGCTGCGCCGCGTGGTGTACCCGCAGGTGCCGCCGAAGGTGGAATACAGCCTGACGGAACTGGGCGAGAACGCGCAGGAGGTGCTGAACGCGATGGCGGCGTGGGGCCGTTCCTACGCCTCGCACGCCGCGGAGCAACGGTAGTTTCTCCGTACGATCATGACCATGAGCGAGCGGAACGACCTGCCGAGCAACTGGGGCCGCTGGGGCGCCGACGACGAACTCGGCACGCTGAACCTGATCACCGACGAGGTCCGGGAACGAGCCGCGCGGGAAGTCCGCACCGGCCGCTCGGTGTCGCTGGCGGTGCCGATCCAGCCGGCCCCGGTGCTCAGCGGTCCCTTCCCGCCGCGCACCGCCGAGGAATCGCCGGTCCAGCAGATGATGCTGTACACCGGAAGCCCCGCGATCGCGTACGCGGACGCCCTGACCGTGACGAACCACCACACCCTGTCCACGCACCTGGACGCGCTGGCGCACATCCCGCAAGACGGGCAGGTGTACCCCGGCCGCCCGGCGAACGAGAGCGTCACGGTGGGCGGCGTCGTGCACGGATCGACCACTGCCTTCGCCGCAGGCATCGTGACCAGGGGCATCCTGCTGGATTTCGCCGCCGACGGCCCGGTTCCCGCCGACCGCGCGCTCACCGCACAGGACCTCGAGGCCGCGGAAGAACGCTTCACCGTCCACGTCGAACCCGGAGACGCCCTCGTCGCCCGGTTCGGCTGGGTGCGGACCCGATACCGCGGCAACCCCATGCCCGGCATGACCCTCGACGCGGCGCGGTGGATGCATGAGCGAGGGGTGTCCTTGTACGCCGGGGATCTCTCGGACGCCTACCCGCCGGTGAGCTCCCCTCCCGCGATGCACGGGGTGGCCCTCCCGCGGCTGGGGATGCCGTTGATCGACGCCGTGGACGCCGACGAACTGGCCTCGGTTTGCGCGGAGCTTGGGCGGTACAGCTTCCTGTTCGTGGCCGCACCGCCGCGGATTCTCGGGCTGACGGGAGTGCCGGTCAATCCGGTCGCGGTCTTCTGAGCGGGTTCGCGGTGCCCCGACGGTCAGATTCTGCTGGCTGGAAGGGCATTGCTTACGAGCCTTGCGCGCAGGGACGGCTTTGCTCCGCACCCGCGGGCAGGCGGGTCTTCTCGGCCGGAGTGAAGTCCCGGTCGTTGATGCCGCACAGATGCCGCATCCAGGCGGCGCCGTCGAGCGGGACCGCAGGGCTGCGGCCAGGTCTGGTGTCCAGGAACAGCTTCCCGTTCTCGACCGACCGGTGCTCCGCGAGATCGCCGAGCTTCGCGTCGGTCACCAGTTTGTGGTCGGGCCAATGCCACACTTGGAAGTCCAGGGTGGCTTCCCCGAACAGGTACTCGCCGTCGATGCCGTGCAGGGTATTCATCGACGCGGGCATCGTCGGCAGCATCCGGTTCGCGTTCAGGTCGAGCAGGACCACGCCGCTGCCCACCCCGTTGACCATGGCCGCGAACGAGCCGGTGGGGTCGATGGCCGGGGTGCCGGGAAAGAAGTCCGAGCGGAACGTCTCGACCGCTTTCCGGCTCGGGAGATCCCAGACCGCGGCTGTTTTCCCGCCGTAGACGAAGATCTGCCCGGGATGTCCTGGCCTGGCCTTCGCCTCGGCGACATCGGCTTGCGTGGTCAGCGGCAGTGGCGCCGCGGTCTGCTGCCCGGTGGCCGGGTCCCAGAACGTGGCCGTTTTCGCGTAGACGACGACCGCGTTCTGGCCAGGGACGGCGATGACCGTGCCGTTCTCGTTGGGGGAAGGGCCTCCGGGGAGCGGCGCTTCGTGTTCGAGGGCGAGGTCGTCCGCCCGGTAGGTCCGCAGCATGCCGTTGCCGACGGACAGGACGTGTTTTCCGCTGGCGTCAAAGGAAAGCGCGGTCGGCGACGGCACTGAGACCTGCTTCAGCACCTGCTGGTGCGCGTCCAGGAGAGCGAGTTCTCCGGTCTTGGTGCGGGCTGCCCAGCGCTGGCCGTCCGGGGACCGGGCGGACGGGTTCCACGAGGTGGCGTCGGCGGGCTTGGCGTCCGTCGTGGGCACCGTGCTGAGCTGCATCGACCCGTTCCGCACGGTCAGCGCGATCAGCCGGCCGTCCGGGGCGGGGAGGAGGACCGGGGTCGGCGAGGTGCTCGCGGTCGCCCAGTTCACCGTCACCGTGGGATCGGCGAACAAGTACCGCTTCCCGTCCGGCCAGTGCACGGCGCCCAGCGGTCCCGCTCCCGGTCTGTTCAGGAGCACGAACTGTCCGGTGAGGTCGGTGTCCAGGCTGGAGCAGTCGACGCCGCTCGCGAGCTGCCCCAGCCGGGTGCCGGAGAGGTCGACGTGGGTGGCTGTTTCGGCGTCGCAGGCGGCGATCTTCCGGCCGTGGTCGAGAAGGACGCCGCGGCCGAGCGACCGGACCAGCGCACCGGTGGCGGTGTCGCGCACTACTGCCTCGGTTTTGGCGTTGGGATCGCTTGGCTGCTCGAACAGGACCACTTGGCGTCCGTCGTCGGTCGGGTACACCGTGTTCACCATGCCCGTCGCCAGGGTGGCGGGCAGCGTCGTCGCGGCCGCGCGGCGGGTTCGGAGATCCCAGATCTGGAGATGCCGGGGCCGGGCAACCTCGTTGGGCACTCCCGCGAGGTACCGGCCGTTCGCGCTGAACGAGACGGATTGGAACGCTGTCGCGTCGTCGGCACGGAGGACGAGCGGCGGGGCCGGGCTGTCCAGATCCCAGATCTTGACCCCGGGTTCGTTCCCGGACTCGGCGAGCAGACGGCCGTCCGGGCTCAGCTCCAGAAACGAGGTGGGGTTGACGGCAAGTGCGCGCGACTGGGGCGCGGGACCGGCGAGCCCTTGCCAGAGCGAGACCGGGGTCGTCGGGTCAGCGGATTTGATGATCAATCGCTGACCGTCCGCGGTGGACAGGATCCGGTCGGTCGGAGCGATGTGCTGAGGCGGAAGGATCCGGTCGATCCCCCGCCAATACAGCTCCTGCTGCAAAAGCGCACCATAGGCGTCGCTGCTGTGCGGGTTTTCCCGCCAAGCCGCCTGCGCCATCTGCAACGCCGAGGTGTCCTGGCCGTTCGCGTCGCGCAAGGATTCCTAGGCCAGGAGGATGGCGTTGGCGGTGTGGAGATTGTCGTTGATCGTCGCCTGGTTGCGCAGCACCACCACGGTGAGCACGCTCGCGGCCAGCGCCAAGGTCAGTGCGACGGCGGTGACGATGCGCCAGCGCCGGATGCCGCGTCGTTCGGCGGCGTAGCTGCGTTCGACGTATTCCTTGTGCGGCGCGGTGATATCCGAGCCGCGCTGGGCGAGCCATTGCCGGGCGGTGGCGAGTGCCGCACCGCGGAGCAGGCCGCCGTGGTCTTGGCCGGACTGCTCCCACTGGTCGATGTCCTGGCGCAGGTCTGCTTGCCAAACCAGGAAATCCCGGTCTTCGTCCAGCCAACCCCGAAGCTGGGGCCAGTAGTCGATCAGCGCTTGGTGTACCAGATCCGCGCGTTGGTGTTCGTCGAGCACCACGAGGCGGCGGGCAGCGAGTTCGTGCGCGATGTCCTGGAGTTCCGCGTCGAGTTCGGCCAACCGGACCGAACGCCGGGCGAATCCCGCTTCGCCGTCCGGTCTCGCGAGCTGGACGAGCAGCCTGCGTGCAGCGTCCTTTTCGGACGGACGCAAGGCTTCGAGTGCTTCGTCAGCGGCCTGGCCCAGCGCCCCGGGCACCCGGCCGAGTTCTTCGTACGCCGCGTGGGTGAGCCAGCCGCCGTGCCGTTTCTGCCAGAGCCGTTCCAGCACCAGCGAAACCAGCGGCAGTGTTCCCGGCTGGTCCATCGCGTCGTCGAGGATGCGCTGCACCAGGCCGGCTTCAAAGGCGAGGCCGCCGACCGCGGCGGCGGGCCCGGTGATCGCCTCGGCCAGCTCTTCGCGGGACATCGGCTCGAGGAAGCGGACGGCCTTGTTCAGCCGGCCCGCGGTCTCGCGCGTGATGAGCGCGTCGAGGGACCGGGCGCGCAAGGTGAGCACGACCCGCAGCGGAGCCGGTTGGCCCGGCTCTCGTCGTTGCGACGCGATCATCCGGGTGAGCAGTTCGAGCAACCGGCGCGCCCCGTCGCGGTCCGCGACCACGATCTCCTCGAACTGGTCGACGAAAAGCACTGCGGCACCGTCGGAGACCAGCGCGTTCGCGGCTGCTCGCGGGTCTTCCACCGGTTGCCCGATCGCGGCGGCGAACATGGCGACCGGTTCGGTTGCGGTGTCCGGGCGGATGTCGAGCACCCGCACGCCCTCGCTGCGCAGGCGCGGCAGCAGACCGGCGCGGACCAGCGACGACTTGCCCGAACCGGACGGACCGGCCACGACGACGAGGTCCTCGCGGGCCGCCTGCCCGGCGAGTCCGGCCAGTTCGGCGTCGCGCCCGTGCAGCAGCGGGGCATCGCGTTCTTCGAGGGGTTTCAGCCCGCGGTAAGGGTTTTCCGCCGCGACGGTCCAGGTGTCGCCGAGTGCGGTGGCGGGGATGAGGTGCGCGGTGGTGTCGTGGCGGTTGGCCCGGGTGACGACCATGCCGACGACGCCGTCCGCGTCGTCGTCCCACACCGGTGCGCCGCTGAACCCGGGCTCGATGCGCCACTGCCGCGCGTCGGTCTCGACCTGGATCCGGCCGGTGCTCTGCGCGCCGAGCAGTTTGCCCTCGATCCAGATCCCGGCTTCCTGGTCGAACGGGAATCCGAACGTGCGGAACGAATGCCCGCGGACGTCGTCGGTGATCCGCGCAGGAGCGGGCAGCGCGCCGGGCGGGGCAGGCGCTTCGAGCCGGAGCACCGCGATGTCGCCGGCCCCGTCCTCGCTCTCCGGCTGCCAGTCGACCACGCGCGCCGGAACCCGGGAAGCCTTTGCCAGCAAGGGAAATTCGACCTGTACGAGGCTGTCCAGGAGCGGGGCGTCGCGGCGTTCGCCGAGCGCGTCGGCCACCACGTGCGCACACGTGGCGACCCGGCCGGGAGCCACCAGGAAACCGGCCCCGCCGACCCCCGCCGCCCCGCTGATCCGGACGACCGCCGCGACGAGCGGATCAGCGCTCATGACGACGGCGCGGTCCACTCCATGCTGACCGTGAAGTTCGCTTCGCCCGCGGTTTTGGCGATCGCCAGGTTCGCCTCGCCGGTGACCTTGATGCCGAACTGCAGGCTGATCTTGGACGGTTGCTGCTCCATCGCCCGGAACTCGGCGAGCACGGCCTCGGCGGCGGGCCGGACGCGCCGGAGCGCCTCCTGGACCGACTCGGACGCCTGCTCGACCGACGGACCGCGGCCGACCGGCTGGTTTCCGCTGGCCGCACGGCTTCCGCCGTCAGCGGGATCGGTCTCGAAAAGAATGGTGTCGCCGTCGCCGACCGGCATTCTGACCCACTGCGTCATGGCCTCGGTACCCCTTCGGACCCGCGATCGCTTCGTGCCGGTCAGTGAAGCACAACGGGCGGGCCGGAGAGGGCGGAATCGAAGAATCCGTGTTCGGCCCCCGGGGCGTTCGGCGCAGGCGCAAGCAGCACGCGACCGGGCCGAGGAGAATGGACAGCCGCAGGCGGCCCGGCACAGCGAAACCACGGCTTGGCCGAATGAAGCAGTCATCGTGAGGGCAGCGGGAACCAAGGATCACCGAGGCGCGACTCTTGCCGCGCGCCCCGAGCAGGGGCCCAGCGGGGCCCCGCTTCGAGTCTCCCGCTGACGACCAGACCCGGCTTCCTGGCGAACGGTGTTCGGCGAACGAACACGCGGAGATAAGGTGCACCGGTGGACCCCAAGGAACGACGCGCGGCGCGGCACCAGCCACCGAAACCCGGAACCGCTCCGAAGCCCCGGCGGCGCACGGTGCCGATCACCGTCGAGCAGGTTGTCGACGCGGCGTTGGAGATCATCGCCACCGAGGGGTACGAGGCGTTGTCCATGCGCCGCGTGGCCGACGCGCTGAACACCGGTCCGGCCTCGCTTTACGCGCACGTGGTCAACAAGACCGACCTCGATGAGCTGCTCATCGCGCGGCTGTGCGCGAAAATCGTCCTGCCGAAGCCGGACGCCGCGAACTGGCGTGAGCAGATCCGCGACGTGTGCGCGCAGTTGCGCGACCTGTACCTGGCCTACCCCGGGATCTCCGGCGCGGCGTTCGCGGTGGCGCCCACCGACCTCGAGACCGCGCGGCTCAACGAGGGGATGCTGGCGATCCTGCTGAACGGCGGCGTCCCGGCGCAGGCCGCGGCATGGGGCGTGGATTCCCTGCTGCTTTACGTGGCCGCTTACTGCCTCGAGACGTCGATCGTGCAACGGCGAGTGGAGGAGAAGGACGCCGTGTGGGTCGTCGGGCGGGACGAGATGCAGCGGCGTCTCGCTTCGCTGCCGGCGGAGGATTTTCCGTATACCGCGAGCCATGCTGTCGAGTTGACGGCCGGTGAGGGACATGACCGGTTCGACTTCACGCTCGAGGTGATGATCGACGGTCTGGCGCGCCGCTAGGCGGACGCGGAGGCGTTCCGGCGCAGGTCAGGGCCCTCTTTGACCGGCTGAAAACACATCTTGCCCACCTGGGCGGGGTTTCGTGCGCGTTGACAGGAACACTGTTCGTTGGTAGAACGGTGTTCGTGGAAGCACGGACAGAGCGGCCGGTGGCGACGATCTCCCGCGGCCAGGTGCGCGGCACGGCCGAGGGAACCCTCGCGGTCTTCCGCGGCATCCCCTTCGCCGCGCCGCCCGTGGGCGACCTGCGCTTCGCGGCGCCGCAGCCGCCCCGTGCCTGGGAAAACGTCCTCGACGCCGAGGCATTCGGGCCGATCCCGGTCCAAGCGGAGGTGCCCTCGTCCGCGGTCGCGCCGCCGCCGAGTCCGTTCGACGACGGGCGCGGCTGTCTCACCGTGAATGTCTGGACCGCCGATCTGTCCGGCGCCCGCCCGGTCATGGTGTGGATCTACGGCGGCGGCTACCTCGCGGGCAGCGCGGCCGATCCCGGATATGACGGGGCGGTCCTCGCTCAGGAAGGCGTCGTCGTGGTGACCTTCAACTACCGCGTCGGCGTCGAAGGGTTCGGGCAGCTCGCGGGGGCTCCGGCGAACCGCGGGCTGCTCGACCAGGTCGCGGCCCTCGAATGGGTCCGGGACAACGTGGCCGCGTTCGGCGGCGATCCCGGCCAGGTCACGGTCTTCGGCCAGTCCGCGGGCGCGGGCGGGGTCGCCGCGCTGCTCGCGATGCCGTGTGCGGCCGGGCTGTTCCACCGGGCGATCGCGCAGAGCGTGCTGGGCACGTTCGTCTCGCCGGAGTTGGCGGCGGATGTCATGGCCACGATCGCGGCGAGTGCCGGGACCACGGCCACCGTCGAGGGGCTCCGTGATATCTCGCTGACTGCGGCAGTCGACGCGCTTGATATACGAGAGCACGCCGGCCGCTGGGGCGCTTTCGCGTACGGGGTGACGCCGTTCTCGCCGGTCGTCGACGGCGACGTTCTTCCTGCCACGCCTTGGCAGGCGCTCCGGAACGGGGCTTCCCGGGACGTCGAACTGATCGTCGGACACACCCGCGACGAATTCCGCAAAATGCTCGCCGGACGCGGACTGCTCGGCCGGGTCACCGAAGAAATGACCACAGGCGCACTCGCCGCGTTGGCACCGGACGGCTACCGCGCGGCTTTCCCGGATGCGACGCCAGAGCTGCGCTACGAAACCCTCCATTCCGACTGGCTGTTCCGCATGCCTTCGGTGAACCTCGCCCGGGACCACACCGGCCGCTCGTATCTGTACGAGTTCGTCCTCGAAGCACTTGGATCCGGCGGGGCGCTCGGCGCTTGCCACGGCGCCGACGTCGCGTTGACGTTCGGCAATCTGACGGGCCCGCTGGTCGAGAAAATGCTGGGACCGCAACCGAATGCGGAACTCACCGCACTCTCGGCGGCGATGAGAGCGGCGTGGACCGGCTTCGCCCGCGGCGCGGGTCCCGGATGGGGCGAATTCGACGCCGCGTGGACGACCTGGGTGATCGGCGCCGACCCGATCGTGCGGTCCTATCCGGAGCAGGTGTCCGCGAACCTGTGGGCAGGTCACGACTTCCCGTGCCTGCCTCTTCGATCCTCGGCCCCGGGCCGGGAAGGGATTGACTCATGAAATCGGTCCGGTTCAGCACCTTCGGCGGCCCGGAAGTCCTCGAACTCGTCGACCTCCCGGATCCGCGTCCGGGGCCTGGCGAGATTCGGATTTCGGTGCGCGCAGCGGGAATCAACGCGAGCGACTGGAAGAAACGCCAGGGCCTGATGGACCAGGAACTCCCGCAGACCATGGGGCACGAGGCGGCGGGCGTCGTGGATCGACTCGGCGATGGCGTCACGGATGTCGCGATCGGCGACCGCGTGTTCGGTTTCGCCGCTTCCGGTGGCGCACAAGCGGAATTGACCGTGTTGTTCTGCTACGCGCCCATCCCGCCGTCGCTCAGCTTCGCCGAGGCGGCCGCATTGCCCGCCGCAGCCGAGACGGCCGCGCGTGCGCTTGATCAGCTCGGCGTCGAGAGCGGCACCACAGTGCTGGTCAACGGTGCTTCCGGCAGCGTCGGCGGTGCCGCGGTTCAGCTCGCCGTGGCTCGGGGCGCGCGAGTGATCGGCACGGGAAGCACTGCCACACATGACTTTCTGCGCTCGCTCGGCGCCGAACCCGTTGCCTACGGACCTGGTATGTCAGATCGGGTCCGTGCACTCGCACCGGAGGGCGTCGACCTGGCCCTGGACGTCGCCGGAAGCGGCGTCCTGCCGGAGCTGATGGTGCTCGCGGGCGGCCCGGAACACGTCATCACCGTCGCCGACTTCGCCGGTGCCCAGGAACACGGCGTGCGCTTCAGCCGCGGTGACGGCGTGCATGCGCTTTATGTGCTGTCTCAACTCGGCGAGCTGGTGGAAGCCGGAAAGTTCAGCCTGCCTGTCGGGCAGACGTTCCCGTTGTCCGAGGTCGCGGAGGCGCACCGGGTCGGTGAATCGGGCCGGGTGCGCGGAAAGCTTGTCCTTCTGCCCGGTTGACGGGCCAATTCACTCGAGAGAACCTCATGAATCCTGACTTCTCGCCGACCGGGATCGCCCAGCCGGCTCCCCGAAGCGCGCCCGGAAAACCCCAGCACCGCTGGCTGACGCTCGTCGTGCTGAGCCTCGCCCAGCTGATGGACATCCTCGACTCCACGATCGTCAACATCGCCCTGCCGAGCGCACAGCACGACCTCGGATTCCCCGCCGATGACCGGCAATGGGTGCTGACCGGCTACGCGCTCGCGTTCGGCAGCCTCCTGCTCCTCGGCGGTCGGCTCGCTGACTGTTTTGGACGGAAGCGGCTGTTCCTCGTCGGCGTCGGCGGGTTCGCGGTCGCCTCCGCTGTCGGCGGTGCTGCCGGGAACTTCGCGACGCTGCTGGCCGCGCGAGTCGGCCAAGGCGCGTTCGCCGCGATGCTCGCCCCGGCCGCATTGTCCTTGCTTTCCATCACTTTCGCCGACGACGCCAAGGAACGCGGCCGCGCGTTCGGCATCTTCGGCGCGATCTCCGGTGCGGGTGGCGCCGTGGGATTGCTGCTCGGCGGCGTCCTCACACAGGGCCTGTCGTGGCGGTGGTGCCTCTACGTCAACCTGTTCATCGCGGCGGTCGCGTTCGTCGGCGGGCTGATTCTCCTGCGCGACGGTGATCGGCCGCAGCGCGTCCGGCTCGACGTCGCGGGCACGGCCGCGGTGGTGTTCGGCCTGATCGGGATCGTTTTCGGCCTCGGCACCGCGGAACGGAACGGCTGGCACGACATCGGGACGCTCGGACCGGTGCTCGCGGGCGTCGCGCTCATCGCCGCGTTCGTCGTCATCGAACGTCGCACCGCCCGTCCGCTCCTGCCGCTGCGGGTGATCCTCGACCGGGTCCGCGGAGCCGCGTACCTGACCTTGGGGATCACCGGGACCGGGATGTTCGCGGTTTTCCTGTTCCTCACCTTCTATCTCGCGAACACGCTGGGGTTCGGCCCGCTGCGGACCGGCGTCGCGTTCCTTCCGATGATCGGCCTGGTCATGGCGGGAGCGGTGTTCTCCGGGGCGGTGCTCCTGCCGCGCTGGGGACCTCGGCCGATCGTCCCGCTCGGCTGTCTCCTCGCCGCCGCCGGCATGGCCGTCCTCACCGGAATCGGCGCGGATTCGAGTTACGCCGCGAACATCCTGCCCGCCCTGCTCGTCACCGGGATCGGCTTCGGATTCATCTTCGGTCCGGTGCAGAACGCCGCGACCAGCGGCGTCCGGGAGCATGACGCGGGGGTGGCGTCCGCGTTGGTGACGACGGCCCAGCAGATCGGCGGGTCGATCGGGACCGCGGTGTTCAGTTCGCTCGCGACGTCCGCGGTCGCCGGGTACCTGGCTGCGCATCCGACGACCGGGACCCTCGCCGAGGCGACGTTCGCCGGGTATCACCTGGTGTTCTGGATCGCGTCGGCGGTATTCCTCGGCAGCGCGGTGCTGTCCGCGCTGCTGTTCCGCAGCGGTCCCTTGCCGTTGCCTGCTGACCCGGCGGCCTGAGCGCCTGGTCGTCGGGCAGACACCTGTCCTGGAGCCGTACCGCCCGTACGTGCGGCGGCGCACAACGCCGTGCGCGAGGGGCGCCTTGTTCCGCGCGTGGCCGCGGCGATCTCTCCGCTCGGGGGCGAGCCGACCGCCGTCGATGCGGCCGGGTGCCTGCGGCGGCGAACCGCGCAGTCGCCGCGGGCGCCGGACCGAGTCGCGGAGGCGGGCAGCAAGCCGCCGGCCATGTCTTCGATGCAGTGCTCGCGCCGATCTGTCTGCGGGCGGCTTTCGGCTACGAGCCGCGGCCCCGGAGATGGCGGCGCTGATGGACCGAGCGCTCCCAGCTTTGTCTGCTTAGCCGTGGGTCGTGAGGGAAACACAGACGTTGTACCGTCCCTGGCAGCGGTATACCGCGGTCTCGTCCCTGATGCCGGGGGAGGTGCGGTTCCGGCCGGATACTCACTCGAAGTGCCCGTGCACGGACAGGATCCCGGCGGCCTGACCGTGCACTTCCCGAACCGGCGTCCTCCGCCGAACCTGCGGAACCGCCGGTTCAGCAGAAGCACCAGAAGCCTGGACAGTTCACGGTCCGATGGGACGGCCCGCCGCAATAGACTGGACCGCGTGACCGGCCAGGAGCTTCTAGCCTTCCTTCGCGAACTGCGAGCGACCACCCCGTGGCCGGTGGCCGTCGACGACGCCTCGGTGAGATGGCAGCTCAGCGGATTGACCTGGCAGGCCACGGTGATCGTCGATCCACGGCGCTGGCTGGGGGTGGAGTTCGAGGCGAGGGACCCGGCGACCGGCAAGCTTGTCACGTACGACATCGACACCGATCTCTACGACATCTCGCACGACAAGTACCGCGAGTTCGCTGCGGAGATCGAACGCGACATCATCGAGTTTCTCGGCAACCTGCGGACGGGCGCGATGCTGCGCGGCACTGACGGCGCGCTCGTCTTTCCGCTCGACGGTTCGTGGATTCGCGTCGTCCGGGGGCGGTTCCTGACCAGCGCGTCCACCCACGCCGACCTCGCCGAGGCCCGGCGCGATGGCGACTACGTCGTGGTTCGGTGACGGCGCTACTGGTATCTCACCGGGTTGCCGTTGAGACCTCCGCCGTCGCACGGCCAGGGTCCGTCGTCCAGCGGGCCGAGCCCGGTGTCGCGGAAGATCAGCAGGTCGCTGCCCAGGCTGAAGACGACCTGCCCGTCCGCGAGCAGCAGGACCCGGCTCATCACCGCGCGCTCGTCCTCGCTGGCGAAAAGCACGCGCAGGTAAAAATCCGTATCGACGGCGATGAGCTGTCCTTCTCTCCAGAACACGGCCGTGCCGTTGCGGTCCAGCGCCGGGTACGTGGTGTAGTAATCGCGCAAGAGCGGTCCGCCGAACAGTGTGCCGTCCTCGGCCAGGCCGCGGAATCGCGAACGTAATCGGCGAATGTTTTCGGATTCGGGACCGCGGATGCCGCCATTTCGATCGATCAGCAGCAATGCGTGACTGGGCCACTGTTGTACGGCCGTTCCGGCGCGGTCGTATCGCGTGGTGCGGAAGATCCCGTAGCCCTGTTCGCCGATCAGGAATTCGCCGGGTGCCGCGATGGCGCAGCGGCAACGCGGGCCCGGCGGGGTCCGGGCGAGCACGGTCCCGTCGGCGAGGTCGAGGAAGAAGGTCACGCCGATCCCGCTGCCGTCGTCGGCGAAACCGGCCGCGACGCGGTCCGCGGAAATCAGCAGCGGCTGCCAATGCGCCGCCGCGAGGGTCCGGGGCTCCGGCGGCACGTTCGGGCGGGTCTCGGGAGGGCCGGTGTCCGCCGGCTTCAGCGAGCCGACCGGAATGGTGGCGGACCAGAGCGTCCGGCCGTGCTCGTCGTGGCGGGCGACCCGCGGCAGGTGATCGGGCGGTACGACGCGGAACGGGTCGGCGGGCAGCCACGACCCGCAGAAACCATTCGCCAGCAGGACAAACGCGCCGAGATGCTCGTGCGGTTCGTGTTCGAGCGCGACCGAGCGGACGACCCTGCCGGTGAGGTCGAGTTCAGTCAGCACGCAGCCGCGCGCGTCCCGGCGGGCGATCCACACCGTGTCGTTGGCGCTGACCAGCGGTGGGTACGGATGGCCGTCAGCCCGGTGTTGCCACACCACCGCCCCCGACAAGTCGAGCGCGGTCAGCACTGTGCGGGACAACTCGTCGCCGTCATATGAGGTGGCGACGAGCGGGCCGTCCGGACCGGGCGCGGCCACGCCCCAGATCTGGCCGGGCAAGGCGATCGTCCGCGGACTGCGCTCCATGCTGGCCCTTTCGCCGATTGGTCCCGTTTTCGACGATAGCCGTGATCGGCGAACAGTTCTCGCGCAACCGGCTTGATTCCCGCTATCATTTCCGGGCTAACGTCGAACTGTCGGTGGTCTGGCTCAGAAGCGCGACCGAAAGAATGAGCAGCAATGCTCCGAATGGCCGGGCGAGCGCGGTGCGGCCGGGACGGGCTAATCCCTTTTGTCGAGCATGGAGTGGGTGATCAGCTGTCATGAGAAAAGCTGTTGTCGCACTGATGTGTGTTCTTGCCCTGCTGGGGATGGGTTCCGTCGCGAACGCCGATCCAGCGCCGTCGAGCACGGTGAGCATCGCCCCGGCCACCGTCGCGCCAGGCGCGGCCGTGACCTTCTCGGTAACCCTGTCGAACGCGGACGCCGACCCGCTGAAAGGCGGCAAGCTGGGCCTCGGCGTGGCGAACGGCGCGATCAATCAGCTCTTCGACGTCAGCACCTGCGCGTTGTGCTACCAGGCCGGAAACACCATTCGCTACGACGTGGGCGACGTCCCGGTCAACGGCAGCAAAACCTTCACTTTCTCGATCGGGGTTTTCGCCAACGCACAGCTCGGCCAGTATGTGATTGAGCACCAGTTCGTCGGAGACAATTACTCCTACGAGACGGTGGAAGGCCCCACGGTCACCGTGTCGCGATAGCAAGCAGGGAAGCCCTGGGGGAATCCGATTCCCCCCGGGCTCCCTCGCGAACCCGGGTGTTACGCGGCGGCGCCCTCGATGTGCGCCTTCAGCAGCTCCAGCCCGGGCTGGATGCGGGCCGGGTCCTCGACCGGGTGCGGGCCCGCCGGTTCGGTGGGCGGGACCAGGCGCTCGAACAGGCGGCAGAACAGCGTCGTCCCGTCGCCGAGGTCGAAGGTGGTGAAGGTGGCGATCGCGTGCATCGACGGCGCTAGCGTTCCGTCGTCGAGCACGTCGCGGCCGACCACTGTCCAGAGCTTGCCCGGGACCCGCGCGACGACGGTGTACAGCTTCGGCTTTTCGTTCAGGTCCGGCACGATGGTCTCGAGCAGCACGTCGCCCATTTCCGCGGGGACGTCCGGGGTGCCGCGGCGTACTTCGGTGCCGGACGCCATCGGCAGCCATTTCGGCAGGTTAGACCAGGTGGTCGCCCAGTCGTAGACCTCCTGCGCCGGGCGGTTGACCACGATGCGGTTCTCGACGAAGCGGATGTTCAGGTTGTCCGGAATCTGCCGAACGTAGAGGGCTGCAGACATGATTTCTCTCCTTTTCGGGGTTATTTGGGGGAATGCTGTCCGGTCATGAGGGCGCCGAGGTCGTCCGGTTCGAGGAACGACGGCGGCGGGGGCGGGCCCCAGCTGAAGAGGCCTTGCGCGCCTTCGAAAACCTCCGGCGTCCAGATCTCGTCCTCGGGGACGCAGTCCATGTCGGAGTAGTACTCGCTGAAGTTCCCGGCCGGGTCTTTGAGATACCAGAAGAAGTTCGAACCGGCGTGATGGCGGCCGAGGCCCCAGACGTGCCGGTCGGGATGGCCGTTCAGCATCGCGGCGGCACCGCGGCCGACGTCGTCGATGTCGTCGACCTGCCACGACGTGTGGTGCAGGAAGTTCACCGGGGCCGCGAGCGCCAGGACGTTGTGGTGATCGACCGAGCAGCGCAGGAAAGCGCCCTTGTGTCCGATGTAGTCACTGACCTTGAAGCCGAGCGCCTCGGTGAAAAAGCGCATGGTGGCGTCGAGATCGGTGGTGCCCACCACGCAGTGGCCGAGTTTCTTGGGCAAGACCGGGCCGGTGCGCACGACGCCGGGCGCGCGGCCGGACCGCTCGATGCGGCCGGGTCCGTTGTACGGCGTGGCCAAGACCGGTCGCTGCGTGATCCGCGGTGAAATCTCCACGCGCACGGTGAATCCGGAGACCGGTTCGATCGCGCAGACGGCGGTGCCGGACTCGGTGCTGACAACGCCGAGCCGGTTCAGGCGCGCCGCGGTCCGGGCGAGGTCGTCGGTGTCGTCGACTCCCACGCCGAGTTCGAGCAGTTGCCGGTAGGGCGCGTGCCGGACGCGCAGCTGTTCGCCGCCTTCGAGGGTGGTGAAGGATCCGTCGCCGACGTGGGTCAGCCCGAAATCCGCGTAGTAGGCAACGGTTTCCGCGACGTTCGGCACGCCCATCGTGACCCGGGTCAGCCGGTGCGTCCCCATGTCACGCCTCCGGTTCCGCGACGAAGGTCTGCCGCATTTCGCCGAGGCCTTCGATCCGGCTGACCAGCTCCTGCCCGGCCCGCAGGAAGCGTTGCGGCGTACGGCCGACGCCGACCCCGGAGGGCGTTCCGGTGAACACGAGATCGCCCGGATACAGGGTGATCGTCTGCGACAGAGCGGAAATCAGCTTCGCGACCGGGAAGATCAGCTCGCGGGTCCGGCCGTCCTGCACGGTCTCGCCGTCGATCGCGCACGACAGCGCCAGGTCGTCTCGATCCGCCAGCTCGTCCGGGGTGACCAGCCACGGTCCGACCGGCGCGAAGTTCGGGAAGGACTTGCCGAGGCTGAATTGCGGGGCCGGGCCGGCCAGCTGCGAGACGCGCTCGGAGAGGTCCTGCCCGATCGTCACCCCGGCGAGGCGGTCCCACGCCTCGGATTCGTCGACGCGATGGGCGGTCCGGCCGACGACCGCGACGAGTTCCACCTCCCAGTCCACGTTTCCGCCGGGCGGCAGCACGACCTCGGCGTCGGGGCCGGTCAGCGCGGAGACGAATTTCGTGAACACCGGGGGAAGGCCGTCCGGCGCGGCGAAGCCGGATTCCGCGGCGTGCGCGTCGTAGTTGAGTCCGATCGCGACGATCTGCCGCGGTCCGGGGGAGGGCGGACCCAGCTGGGCGCGGGTGAAGGCGACATCGGGTTCGGCGGTGAGTTTCTCCGCCCAAACCTGGAATTCGGACCAGTTCCGGTAGACGGAACCGAGGCCGAAGAGTCCGCCCGACGCCTTGGCGACGTCGATTCCCTTGTCCTCGGCGGTGAGCAGGACGGCCCGGCCGTCCACATTGGCCAGTTTCACGGTTTCTCCTCAAAACAGAGCGTCAGATTGGTCCGCACCGGCAGCGGGAGGCTGACGACGAGGTCGTTCCCCTCGCGCCGGGCACGGAGCCCCGGGGTACCCGCCCCGGCGGAATCGGCGGCGAACACGTCGTCGCGGAACAGCGTCCAGGGCGCTTCGGCGTTGCCGATCCGCAGCGTCACGTCGGCGTGTTTTCCGGCGACCGGGCGCAAAGTCAGTGCCAGCAGCGATTTCTCCCGGTCGTACCAGGCTCGGAGAACCTCGGCCGGGCCGTCGATCGCGGTCACCCGGGGTTCGCGGAAATGCGCCGCGGTCCACGGGTGGTGGTACATCTTCCAGAGCCCGTCCGGGACGTTCAGCCGGGCGTAGCCGAGCATCGCGTTCCCGGTCAGCCGGTCCATGAAGACCGGGTTGCCGTTCTCGTCGAACGAACGGTCCTGGCGCGGGTAGAACAGCCCGCCGTTCTCCCAGGTCGGGTTCAGATAAGCGTCGGCGTAGCCGAGCAGGCCGCGGAGGTTCTCCTCGTCGCCGACCTCGGCCATGCATCCGGCGACGTAGCCGAAAGCCGGGGCGCGCCAGACGAAATCCAGGTCGCGGGTGAACTCCGGCTCGCGGCCGGCGAGGCGAGCCTTGCGGGCTTCCAGCGCCGCGGTCGGCTCGGCGAGGGTGACCAGGCCGTCCGGGGTGCGCCGGATCTCGTCGCGGATCTGGTCCGGGTAGAGCCGGTGCACCAGGTCGCGGCTCCAGGCGTTCAGGTTCAGCGCCGTCCAGGCGTTGCCGCCGCCTTCGAGCGGCATTTCCGGGCGGTTCTGCTCGACCAGCCAGAGCCGCCAGTACTCGCCGTATTCGTTGAGGATGCCCCGTTTGTCCCACGCCGCCTGGTAGGACTGGGTGACCTCCTCGGCGACCGCCGTGCCCTTGCGCAGGTCGAGGAACCGGAACCCGAGGATCGGGAACTGGTTGCAGACGAGGAAAAGGCAGTTGGGTTCGCAGACGATGCCGTACCAGCCTTGGTCGGCCATCTGCCAGTACAGGTTGTCGGCGAGCGAGCTGAGCGAGTACTCGTAGATTTCCGTGCCGAGGCCCTGGAACAGCGGGTCCCAGCGGAAGGAAAGCGCGCCTTCGCGGTCGTACTGGTCGCTGTCGAACAGCATGCTGTGCATGCCGAGCATCGCGAAGAAGCGGCCGCTGTACATGATGTTTTCCTTGATCACCGGATCGCGCCAGCCCTCGCGCAACGCGGTGCTGTCCGGATTGTTGCGAATGCTGCCCCGGCTGGTCTCGCGCCAGTACGCCCACACTTCCGGGAGCTGCATTTTCCGGATGATCTCTTCGAAGACCGGACGGAACGCTCCGGGAGCGGCGGGAAGATGGTGGAAATGCGCGAAACCCAGGGTGTAGGCCATTTGGGTCAGCTGGTAGCGGTAGGCGTCGGTCCATTCCTGGCCCCACAGCATGCTGCCCATGTTCGCCCACTCGTTGTCCTGCTGGGCGACGAGATTGCGCACGTGCTGGACGTGTCCCGCCTGGAAGTCGTCGAGCGCGGGGTACCCCGAGATGTCCGGTGCGGGGAGCATCACCGGACCGCCAGGAATCGCTCGGCAGCGGCGGCGATGTCCTTGCTGTCCACCGTGTCCGCGAAGTGTGTGAGGTATTCGCCTTGGGGTCCCATGAGGAAGGTGAACGCGCTGTGCGGCATCCGGTAGCCGTCCGGGTCGTCCACCCGCCGGGCGTGCACGTGATACGCCTTCTTCATCGACTCGATTTCCTCGGCGGATCCGGTGAGGCCGGTGATCCGCGGGTGCCGGGCAGCGAGAAAAGCGTGCAGGACGTCCGGGGTGTCGCGCTCCGGATCGACCGTCACGTAAAGGGCCTGCACGCGATTCCCGAGTTCGCCGAGTTTGTCGAGCACCCGGTCGATCCGGGCCAGCGCGGGCGGGCATACGGTCTGGCAACGCGTGAAGCCGAAAAAGACGAGCAGGTATTTTCCGAAATAGGACTGCTCGGTGACCTCAGTTCCGGAATCGTCGATCAGCCGGAAATTTCCGCCGACTGTCGGAACCGGGCGCACAATCGTCGCCGAACCGGATCCGGGAGGAGTGCAGCAGGAGGAATTCATTTCCATGACTCACACGCTAGGAGGCGCGGTCATGCCCGTCCAATGCCGCGTTGGCGCGCGGCTATGCCGGTTGGGTATAGCTGGTGATGGCGGCCCGGATCTCGGCCGCCGCCTCGTCCAGTTTCCGCATCATCAGCAGCATCGTCGGGGTGAGCTGCCTGCCCGCGGGCAGCGTGACGCCGACCGATTCCACGATGCCGAGGTCGATCGGCAGCGCGGCCAGCTCCGGTTCGGTCTCGGCGACCAGCTGCGGCATCACGACGAGCGTGTCGGTTTCCAGCGCGATGGCGCGCACGGCCAGGAACGACCCGCATTCGATGCGGTTGGCCGGGGTCGAGAGGCCGCGGCTCAGGAGATGTTCCTCCAGTTGCCGCCGCTGCGGGTTGTCGGCGGGCGGCAGCGACCAGAGCTCGCCGATCAGGTCGGCGATCGTGAGCCCCGGCCGCCGGTGCGCGGGATGCTGGCTGCGCGCGACCACGCGGGCGGGCTCGTAGTAGAGGTGGTGCTGGCGCAGCCGGTCGTTGTTCGCCGGTTCGAGCGTGCCGACCACGAGGTCGACGTCGCCCGCGAGCAGCGCCTCGTACAGCGCTTCCGGGCCGCCGTGCCGGATGACGACGGTCAGGTCGGGGGCGACAGTCTTCACTCGCGCGACCGCGCGGGGCAGCAGCACGCTCGCCCCGGCGAGGAAGGTGCCGATCGTGACGGTGCCGGCGTGGCCGTCGACCAGCTCTTCGAGATGTCGCCCGGCCTGGCGGAGTTCGGCGAGCACTGCCCGGGCGTGGTCGACGAAGACCTCGCCGAACAGCGTCGCCGTCATCCCGCGCGGGCTGCGTTCGAACAGTTCGACCTTGAGGATCGATTCGAGTTCGCGCAGCCCGCGGGTCAGCACCGGCTGGGTGATGTGCAGCCGTTCGCCCGCGGCGACCAGCGAACCCTGTTCGGCGATCGCCACGACGTAGCGCAGATGGCGCAGCTTGAGCCTGCCGTCGGCGAGGTCGGTCATCGGGAACGCTCGGCTGTTGGCATGCGGCCGATTCTGCCGGTCCGCTCAGTGGTGGCCGCCCACCGGCACGACGAAACTGACGGTTTTGCTGTCCAGGACCTTGTGCGTCGGGTCGGCCAGCCCGATCCACACCTTGTGCGGGCCGGGCGGCAGCGCCTGGATGATCAGCGGTTCGCCGCTGCCGTCGGCCCAGTGCCACGGCGCGTCGTCGACCGTGACGTGGATGTGGCCGATGCGCGGGGAGACGTCGAGCGCGGCCGGGCCGTAGACCGGGACGATGCGCAGGTTCTCCGCTCGGTAGCGCAGGACGACCAGGCCTTTGGCGAGCTGCTCCGGAAGCGGCGCGTCGACGACGAGCGCGGGCGGCGGCTGGGACGGCAGCGGCACGACGGGGGCGGGCGGCCAACCCGAAGCCGCGGCGGGCGGAGCGGCTGGAGGAGGGGCGGAGACGACCGGCGGGGCAGCGGAAGCGGAGCACGCGGTCGCCAGGAAAGCGACTGAACCGAGGATCGTGGTGCGAAGAAGATGAGGCATAGAAGGAAAACTAGGCAGCCGTTGATCATCTTCGCGTCTGTCGGACGACCTCATCGCTGTACGTCGGGAGGGAAGTGCCGTGCGTGCCGCTGGGGTCGGCACGCACGGCACAGGTCAGCGGCAGCGGTAGCTGGACGCGACGGCGGGGTCGCCGTAGCCCTTGTACCGCGAGACCCGCGGATACGCGCACAGGTCGCGGGTCTGCTTCCCGTCCGCGGTCGCGGCCGCCAAAGTGGCCGGGGCCTTGCCGTGTTCGACCCAGTCGACCAGCGCGCCGAGCGGGTTCGTGGGCGTCGCCCCCGTCCCGCCGCCGCAGTGTTCGACGCCGGGGGCCAGGAAAAGCCGGTAGAAGTCGTTCACCCGGTGGGAGCCGCCCATCGCCCGTTCGACCTCGGCGCGGTAGCGCAGGGTGCCGCCCGGCGGGATGAGCTGGTCGTCCGTGCCGACGAAGGTCAGCAGCTTGCCGCCGGTCCGGCGGAAGGCCGACAGGTCCGGGTCGGCGGTGCCGATGACGTCGTCGTACTCGCGCACCGACTGGCGGAACACCTGGGCGAACTGGGAGTAGCTGAGCTTCGAAACGTCGAAATCGGCCTGTTTGGCCAGGAACGACTGGACCCATTTGACCGCGACCGGGAACCCGGTGGCGTACGGGCTGTCACCGGTTCCGGCCAGCCAGGTGAAATCGGCGCCCTTCGGGAGGCCGTCCCACAGCTTCCGGCCGCGTTCGTCGGTCGGTCCGGCCCAGATCTTGCGCATGACGTCGGCGTCCTTCGCGGTGACGGCGATTTCCTTGCCGTCGCAGAGCACCTTCGTGCCGATCAGGGACCGCGGGTCGTAGCTGCATTCGTCCGGCCGGTCGACGATGCCGTCGCGGACGCCGTCGTTCGCGTCGCATGCCTTGACCGCGGCCTGCCGGAACGCGGTGAAGACGCAGGCGCTCGGGAAGTCGTGCTCCTGGTTCATCACGATCTGCGGCCAGAGCGTCGCGACCGCGAACTGCGTCCAGTGGACCGCGGGCGCGTTCGCCAGGATGCCGTCGAAGTCGCCGGGGTAGTTCTGCGCCTCGGAATAGCCCTGGCGGCCGCCGGTCGAGCAGCCGTTCCAGTACGAGTAGGTCACCGGCCGGTGGTAAAACCGCTGCGTGACGTCCTTGCCGATCAGCGCGGCCTCGTGCACCGAGCGGGTGGCGAAGTTCGTCAGCAGCGGCCGGTTGACCTTGCCGGGCGCGGTCAGCGCCCACGAGGTGTCGAGCCCGGTCAGGACGCCGGCGTCGGTGGTCACGCCCGCGTAGCCGTCCTTGGCGGCCTGGGCCAGCGGCGCGCCGAAGTCCCCGGCGGCGTACGCGCTTCCGCCGACCGCCTGGAGCCGTCCGGTCCAGCCCGTCTGCGGCAGGGCCACCCCGACCTTGACGTGGTCATCGGCCCCGGGATGGGTCAGCGTGACGGTGATTTCGCAGTAGCCGGGCTTCGGTTCGGCCTGGACCGATTCGATCTTCGCGCCGCTGGGCGCGGTGACCGGCACGGTGGCGCAGGCGGTGGTTTCGGCCGCGGCGGCGCTGGGCGCGAGCTGGGTGACGGTGGTCACCAGCAGCGCCGCGAGCGGCAACGCCGGGAGAAGTGTTCGGGTGCGTCTCATCGCTTTCCTTTGTGGAGGGTCGCTTTCGCCCGAAACTAAGGCGTTCGCCGCGGCCTTCGCGCCCGTCGGACGACGCCGTTGACGTACGTCGTCTCGCGGTATCGTCAGGGATCATGACGCTGCACGGACGGGACGCCGAGCTCAAGGAGCTGACCGAGCTGGTGGACGGCCCGGAAGGACGCGTCGGCGTCCTCGTCCGGGGCGAGGCGGGCATCGGGAAGTCCGCGCTCGTCGCCGCGGCGGCCGCGGCTGCTTCGGTCGCGGGGACGCGGGTGCTGCGGACGACCGGCGCCGAGGCCGAGCAGGACCTCGCGTACGCCGGGCTGCACCAGCTGCTGCATCCGGTCCGCACGGGTGTCGCCGGGCTGCCCGCGCCGCAACGGACGGCGCTGGAGACCGCGCTCGGGCTCGCCGAGGGGCCGGAACCCAGCGCGTACCTGGTCGGGCTCGCCGCGCTGACGCTGCTGGCCGACACTGCCGCTGCCAAGCCGGTGCTGGTCATCGCCGAGGATGCCCACTGGCTCGATCGCGCCAGCGCGGACGTCCTGGCTTTCGTCGCCCGGCGGATCGAGACCGAACCGGTCGCGCTGCTCGTGACGCTCCGGGACGGATCCGGCCCGCTGCTCGACGCCGGGCTCGCCCCGATGCCGCTCGACCGCCTCCCCGACGACGCCGCCGCGGAACTGCTGGACTCGGTCGCGCCGAGGCTCGACCCGATGGTCCGTACCCGGCTGCTCGCCGAATCCGCGGGCCATCCGCTCGCGCTGACCGAGCTTCCGGCGGCGGTGGCCGACCTCGACGTGCTCGATCCGGTCCTGCCGCTGACCGAACGGCTCGAGCGGACGTTCGCCTCCCGGGTCGCGACGCTGCCCCAAGCCACCCGCGCCGCGCTGCTGGTCGCGGCGCTCAACGAAACCGGCTCGATCGCCGAAACCCTTGCCGCGACGGGGGTTGTGCTCGGTACGCCGGTCGAGCCCGACGTGCTGAGCCCCGCGGTCGACGCCCGGCTGGTCGAGTTCGTGGTCGGCTGCGTGAGCTTCCGGCATCCGCTGATGCGGTCGGCCATTCCCGCCGCGGCGACGCTCGGCGACCGGCGGCGGGCGCAGCTCGCGTTGGCCGAGACGGTGCGTGAACAGCCGGATCGGCGTGCTTGGCACCAAGCCCGGGCGGCCGCCGGTCCGGACGAAACCGTGGCCGCGGCCTTGGAAACGGCCGCCGACCGAGCGCGGCGGCGAGGCGGGGCCGCGGCGGCGATCGCGGCGCTGGAGCAGGCGGCGCGGCTCAGCGAAGACCCGGACGCGCGGGCGGATCGGTGGCTGCGGGCCGCCGAGCTGGCGGTCGAATCCGGTCGCCGCGAAACCGCCGAACGGCTGGTGCGCGAAGCCCGGAACGGGCCGCTTTCCGCGCGCCGGAAAGCGACCGCGAGCCAGTTGCTCAGCGGTTTCGAGGACGGCGTCCGCGAGGATCCCGCCCGGATCGGGGAGCTGGCGGCGCTCGCCGAATCCGTCGCCGCGGACGGTCAGGACGACGCGGCGACGCGGATCCTGTGGGGCGCGGCGATGCGGTGTTTCTGGGCCGAACCCGGCGCGACAGCTCGCCGGACGCTCCTGGATGTCGCGGCCGGCCTGCCGATTTCAGACGACGACCCGCGCCTGATCGCGGTCGCCGCGTACGTCGCGCCGTTCGAACGCGGCACCGCAGTGCTGGAGCAGCTTCGGGTGCTCGCGGGCGCGACCGGAGCCGATCCGGAAACCGACCGGTACCTGGGCAGCGCATCCTTGCAGGTAGGCGCTTTCGACCTGGCCGCCCGCTTCTCGACCGCCGCGGTGCCGGGCCTGCGAGCGCAGGGCAGGCTCGGGTTGCTGCCGCGGGCGCTGGCCGTCCAGGCGTGGAGCCGGGTCCGGCTCGGCGACCTGGCTGGTGCGGCGCCGTCCGCCGCGGAGGCGGTCCGGCTCGCCCAGGAGACCGGGCAGCCGTTCATGGGCGGGCTGGCGCTGGCGGTCCAAGCCGAGATCGCCGCGCTTCGCGGTGACCACAAGCAGGCCAGCGCGCTCGCCGACGAGGCCGAACGCGCCGGGCTCGCCGCCGGTGCGCGTCCGGTGCTGGCCACGGTCCAGCTCGCGCGCGGGCTCGTGGCGTCGAGCGAAGGCCGGTACGAGGACGCGTTCGCCGACCTGCGCCGGTTGCTCGACCCCGCCGATCCGGCTTACCAGCTGGCCCTGCGCGCCTACTGCGTCACGGAGCTGACCGAAGCCGCCGTCCGGGCCGGGCAAACCGGCGCGATGCGCGAAATCCTGGCCGAGCTGGAGCCGTTGGGCGCCGTGTCCGAGGCACCGGCGCTGCACATCGGGCTGCGGTACGCGCGTGCGGTGCTGGCACCGAAGGAAACCGCCGAAGACCTGTTCACCGCGGCATCGCAAGCAGACCTGAGCGGATGGCCTGCCGAACGCGGGCGGATCCACCTGGCGTTCGGCGAGTGGCTGCGGCGGCAGCGCCGGGTCGTCGAATCGCGGGCGCACCTGCGTACCGCGCGGGAGACTTTCGACGCACTCGGCCTGACAGCGTGGGCCGAGCGGGCGCGGCGCGAGTTGCGCAGTGCGGGGGAGTCGAGCCCGAACCGGAGCCCGGACGCCCGCGACAAGCTGACCCCGCACGAGCTGAGCATCGCGCAGCTGGCCGCCGAGGGGCTGACGAACCGCGAGATCGGGCAGCGGCTCTATCTTTCGCACCGGACCGTCGGGACTCACCTGCACCGGATCTTCCCGAAGCTCGGCGTGAGCTCCCGCGCTGAGCTGGCCGACGCGGTGCAGGCCCTCGGCGACTGACTTACCCCGGTTGCGTCATCCGACGGGCGCGGGCGGCGGCCGGGCTCCTTAGCGTCGAGGCCGTCCCACGGTCTCGCGCACAGGAGTTCAGATGATCAGCAGGAGACGATTCACCCAGATGTTCGCCGCCGGTGTGGCGGCGACCTCGCTCGCCGCCTGCTCGTCGCCTGCCGCCCCGCGGCCCGCCGCCGCTGGCGTTGACCTGCGTGCCGGTTCGGGCGAGCACACCTCGCTGGGCACGATCAAGCACGCCGACGCCGGTGTCGTTTCGATGGCATACGCGGAGTTCGGCCCGGCCAACGGAAAGCCGGTGCTGCTGTTGCACGGCTGGCCGTATGACCCGTACAGCTACGCCGATGTCGCGCCTCTGCTGGCCGCGCAAGGGTTCCGGGTGATCGTCCCGTTCCTGCGCGGGTTCGGTCCGACGGTGTTCAAGTCCGCGGACACGGTTCGCAACGGGCAGCAGACGGCCATCGCGCTCGACGTCGTCGCGCTGATGGACACGCTGAAAATCGACAAAGCCATTCTCGGCGGCTACGACTGGGGCTCGCGGACGGCTGCGGTGATCGCCGCGTTGTGGCCCGAACGGTGCCAGGCGGTCGTCCCGGTGAGCGGGTACATCGTCGCCAATCTCAAGGCCAATCTTCAGCCGCTGCCGCCGGCCGCCGAATTGGGCTGGTGGTACCAGTATTACTTCGCGACCGAGCGCGGCCGCGCGGGCTACGCGGCGAACCGGCACGATTTCAACAAGCTGATCTGGAAAACGGCTTCGCCGACGTGGCACTTCGACGACGCGACGTACAACCGCAGCGCCGCGGCGTTCGACAATCCGGACCACGTCGCGATCGTCATCCACAACTACCGCTGGCGGCTCAGCCTCGCCCCCGGAGAACCGCGGTACGAGGCGCACGAACAGAAACTCGCCGCGGGCGCGACCATCGGCGTCCCGGCGATCACCCTGGCCAGCGACTTCGACGGCGCGGCCAAGGACGGCAAGGGCTACCGCGCCAAGTTCACCGGGAAGTACGAGCACCGGATCCTCGACGGCATCGGGCACAACGTGCCGCAGGAAGCGCCGCGGCCGTTCGCCCAGGCGATCGCGGACGCGGCCAAGCTCTGACGATTCATCGAAGTTTGATCGGGAGCGGATACGGTGCGCACGCCTCTCGCCGGAAACCGCTGTGCCCGTGGGGGAATCGGCGATCCCGGCGACCGTCGAACCGAGGAGTGCGATGAGACGCAAAGCTTTCGGAGCCGTCGCGGTGGCTGTCGCCGCCGCCCTGACCGGACTGGCCGGCCCGGCTTCCGCGGAGACTCCCGCCGAAATCCTCCAAGCGGGCGCCCAGGCCGGGGTCAGCGCGGGATACCCCGGCGTGATCGGGCTGGTCCGGAACGGCGAAAGCACGCAGTACATCCACGCCGGGTACGGAAATCTCACCGCCAGGACTCCGGCGGATCCGAAAGCGCAGTTCCGGATCGGCAGCGACACCAAGGCGTTCACCGCCGCCGTCCTGCTGCTGCTGGAAGCCGAGGGCGAGCTTTCCCTCGACGATCCGATCGCCCGCTGGCTGCCCGGCGCGGTGAACGCCAACGGGAACGACGGAACCAAGATCACCGTTCGGCAGCTGCTGCACCAAACCTCCGGGCTGCCGGAGTACGCGGGCGACCCGCGGTTCCTCAACTCCTATGTCGCCAACACCAACCCGCGCCAGGCGTGGCCGCCGCAGACGCTGGTGGACATCGCGACGTCGCATCCGTCGCTGGGCACGTCGTTCCACTACTCGAACACCAACTACGTCCTCGCCGGCATGGTGATCAAGGCGGTGACCGGGAACGAACCGGCCGCGGAGATCCAGCGGCGCGTCTTCGAACCGCTCGGGTTGCGCAACACCTCGTTCCCGACCGCCGATCCCGGCTTGAGCGGCAACTACCTGAACGGCTACTACATCTCGTTCGGCGCGTTCTACAACGACGTCACCGTCTCGAATGTGCAGGCGTTCGGGACCGCGGGCGCCATTGTGTCCACAGAGGACGATCTGGCGACCTTCGAACGCGCGCTGCTGAGCGGAAAACTCCTGCCGCCGCAGCAGCAGGCCGAGCTGAAGACGACGGTGCCGGCCGACGACGCGGGCAACCGGTACGGGCTGGGAATCGGCCTGTCGCCGACGGCCTGCGGGCTGGCCTGGAATCACAGCGGCGGGGTGCTGGGATATTACAACCTGTGGCTGACCAGCGACGACGGCAGCAAGCAGGTGCTGGTCGCGGCCAACGAGAACCATCTGGCCGGAGCCGCGACCCGGGGGCAGACCACGCTCGGCAACGCGGCGCTGAAGGCCTACTGCGCGTCCTGAGCCTCGTCGAGTTCCGGCCGGGAAGGCGGGCGGCCGCCAGTGATCCCGGCGGCCGCCCGGCGAGTGGCACCAGCGTGATGCCGCGGTGACGGGCCAGTCCGATCCTGGAGCGAAAACGCGGTCAGGCGATCGGAAGCGAGGCGCGGTATGCGGGCTCATGGCCACCGTCCGAGGAAGCACTCGCCTGGTCCGGCGCCCCGGGTCGCGCCGGAGGAAGCCCAGGAGACGCCGACCGCCGCGGCCGCGGATTTCAGTAATATCCCAGCGCACTCGTCTGGCGTACCGCTGCCGGCCGAGGTGCGGCGCCGGCTGGAGGAACGGTGGGGCGAGGACCTCGGCGGCGTCCGGGTGCACACCGGTCCCGAGGCGGCCCGGACCGCGCGGGACCTGGGCGCGGTCGCGTACACCTCCGGCGAGGACATCGTCGTGGCGGGCGATCCCGACGAGCACCTGCTGAGGCACGAGGCGGCCCACGTGGTGCAGCAGCGGCACGCCAGCCGCCTCGTGCCCGGTGTCAGTTCCCCACGAGATCCCGCCGAGCGGGCGGCCGAAGCGGGGGCGGTGGCGGTTCCCGGCGGGCGGGTGGCAGCGATCCAGCGGCAGGTCGACCGCACCGGAGAAAAAGCCGCCGCGACCCGTGACGAGGTCGAGAAGGTGCTCACCGCCTACCTCCAGCAGGTGCAGCAGGACCAGGGCGGGCAGACGCTGCACAATACCGACCAGGTGAAGTTCGCGGTCCTGTCGCTGTTCGCCGGCGACCCGGTGCGGATGGCGTCCGTTCAGGCCTGGTTGTCCGGGCCGGTGCCCGGCACGCCGGCGAGCTTCGCGCACGCGGTCGTCCGGCAGTTGCCCGCCGCCATCCCGGCGGGACGGCTGGAGCAGGTGCGCGGTACTCCGGTGAAGCCGGACGCGGACAAGCGGCCGAAGAACGCGGGAGAAGCGGCCGGTGCGGTGATCGTCGATACGACCCTCGCGCCGATCCTCCGCCGGATGAAGCTGTCCGACGGCCTGAAGAAGCTCATCGTGGACGGTGCCAAATCGGCGGTCGCCTCGGGCTTGCTCGAACTGGTCGACACCGCGATGGCGCAGGCACGGATCACCGATGCGGAGCGGGGCTCGATCCACAGCGCCGTGGCGGGCTTGATCAAACAGCAGCCGGGCAAGCCGATGGAGCGCCAGCAGGAGGGAGCGGGCAGTCCGTACGCGCAGATCGTGCCGCCGTCGATCGCGCCGCCGGTTCCGTCCGCGCCCGGCGAGCAAATCGTCAAGGGCCCGTCGATCCCGTTCGACTTCTCTCCTCGCAAAGACCCGCCCAAACCGGCCCTCGCGCCGGCTCCGGCGAGTCCGGCTGTCGTGGCCGCGGCCCGGCAGTTCGACCGGTTGGTGCTGACGCCACCGGAGGCGCGCGGTACCGAGCGAGAAGGCGACTACGCCTTGCCGGCGGAGTTCGCCACCACCGTCGCGGCGCTTCTCGACGACCCGCAGAAGAACAAGCGATCCAGCGTCCGCATGGATCTCCCGGCGAGTTACCGGGCGGTGAAAGACCGCACCGCGCTTTTCCAGGAGATGAAGAAGATCTTCTTCGCGATGCGCGATGCCCTGCCGCACCATGCCAGCCAGGTCGTCCAGATTTATCTGCTGGTGGAAGGACGCCAGGTGTACAGCTTCGAGCTGCATTAGCGCGGCGCCGTTCCGGTCAGCGGCACCTGTCCCGCGTGGATTCCCAGCACCAGGGGGCCGCCGCCGATTTTCTCCGGGTCACCTCGTGACATGGACCGGTCACGGATGGTTCACTATGTTAGGAAGTTTTCCTAATGAAGGCTGGAGGTCGCCCGGTCATGTCATCCTCCCGTAGGCGTTTCGCGGTGGTCGGCGCCGCTCTGGCGCTCGCCGTGCCGCTCGCGGTCAACTCCGCGCACGCGGAAACCGCTGATGCCGCCGCAAAGTCCTATACGGCCGCGCAGGTGCTGGCCGGCGTCAAGAAGAACAGCACGGACGCGAACAAGGTCAATTCGAAACCGCACATCAACACCATGACGCGGGCCAAGAACGTCAACGTCTACCAGGTGGCGAAGGGCGTCTACGCCTACGGTTCCGGGCTGGCCGTCGACACCGACGGCAGCGACCCCGACCCCGATCCCGACCACCAGGGTTCGACGACTTTCAAGGACAGCAACGGAAAGTCGCTCGGCGCGCACCACGTGCCGTTCTACGTCCTCGGCGACGACTGCTACGACAAGAAGAGCCCCTGCCCGCATTTCTTCTACAAGGAACACGGCATCAAGGGCCGTCAGTTCGCGCTGATGTTCTACCAGGGCAAGGTGATCGGCGCGATCTTCGGCGACACGCAGACCGCGAACGACCAGGACACTTCGGACAACGACTCGCGCGAATTGGGCGAGGCGTCGGTGAAGGCGGCTTCGCTGCTCGGCATGAACAGCAGCGGCACTGACGGCGGCGTCGACAACGGCGTGACCGTGGTGATCTTCTCCGGTTCGGACTGGGTCGTGAACGGCACGAACTCCACCCTGAACGCCACTGCCCAGGGCATGGTCACCAAGGCGCTGGACAGCCTCGGTGCGAGCATGGGCATCTGATCTCGGCGCTCCGTAAGGTCCGTGAAGGGCCCCTTGAGGGAATCGGATTCCCTCAAGGGGCCCTTCACGGACATTGCCTCGGCCTCAGCGCGTCTGGCGTTCGATGTGGTCCTCCAGTTTGTCCAGGTATTGCCGCGTTTCCCGGTCCGGCAGGGGCGGCAGGGTGAAGGTCACCCGGTCCACTCCGGACTCGGCGTAGGCGGCGAGATCGGAGTCGCCGGTCGCTCCGCAGAGGGTTACGCGGATGTCGGCCCGGCCCTGGCCGGCGAGCCAAGACACGACGCGGCGCAGGTCCTCGACCGGGGTTTTGGCGCGGGGCAGCCATTCGTCGCCGTAGCGGACGAGCCGGTCGAGCGCGGCCGGGCTTTCGCCGCCGATCGCGACGGGCGGATGCGGGCGTTGCACGGGTTTCGGCCACGAGCAGACCGGGTCGAAGTCGATGTGCTCGCCGTGGAATTCGGCCTCATCGGCGGTCCAGATCGCTTTGAGCGCGGCGATTTTCTCGTTCAGCAGAGGACCGCGACGGCGCGGTTCGACGCCGTGGTTGCGCATTTCTTCGCGGTTCCAGCCGACGCCCACTCCGAAGAGGAATCGGCCGCCGGACAGGACGTCGAGCGTCGCGACCTCCTTGGCGGTCTGGAACACATCGCGCTGGGCCAGCAAGGCGACAGCGGTGCCGAGGGTGAGCGTGGTCGTTGCCGCGGAAGCGATGGCGAGGGCGACGAACGGATCGTAGGTGCGGTAGTACTCGCGCGGCAGTTCGCCGCCGCCGGACCAGGGCGTCTCCCGCTTGACCGGGATGTGCGAGTGCTCGGTGACGAGAAGCGTTTCGAAACCGCGCTCCTCCAGGGCGCGGCCCAATGCGTCCGGGCGGATGCTCTCGTCGGTGACGAAAGTGTTGACGCCGAACTTCATGCGTCCTCCTGCGGATAGCTGAGCGCGGGTCGCAATTTCTCGATCAGAGCGCCGACCGCGAGCACTGTCGAGTCCGCGTGCCGGGCCCCGGCAATCTGGACGCCGGCCGGAAGGCCGCGCGAGGTGAGTCCAACCGGGACACTCAGGGCGGGTTGCCGCGACATGTTGAACGGGTAGGTGAACGGAGTCCACTGTGGCCAGTCGGTCAGTCCGCTGCCCGGTGGCACGTCGTAACCCGCGGCGAAGGGTTTGATCGGCACGGCCGGCGTGATCAGGACGTCGAACCGGGTGTGGAATTCCCCCATGGCGACGCCGAGTGCGGCGAGTTCGCTTTGCGCGTCGAGATAGTCGGCCGTCGAATGCCGAGCGCCTCGTTCGATCAACCTTTGCAGCCCTGGATCGAGCGGTTCCGTGCCGCCGTAGCGCCGGACGATGTGCGCGACGCCGACGGACCACAGTACGTCGAATGCGCGTGCGGGGTCCGGGAAATCAGGATCGGCTTCCTCGACGGGCAAGCCCGCCTCAGCCAAAGCGGCGACGGTGTCCGCGACAAGTGACGCGATCTCCGGCTGCACGTCCACGCGACCCAGCGCCGGCGAGAACGCGATCCGGACGGGGTCCGCCGGCTCGCCGATCGTCGGTGTCCAGGACGGGTCGCGGTGGTCCCGGGCAGCCAGGAGGTCGGTCAGCGCGGCGACGTCGGCGACCGAACGGGCCATCGGTCCAGCGTGCGCCAGGGTGCCCAGGACGCTGGGCGGGTGCATCGGGATGCGCCCGTGTGTGGGCTTGAAACCCACCACCCCGCAGAAAGCGGCCGGGATGCGGACCGAACCGGCCGCACTGCTTGCGCTCACGCTGTGCCCTGCGCTGGCACCACGCAAGTTTCAGGGGAACGGGAGCGCTTACCTCGACGACGGGTAGAACATCACCTCCGGTCTGTCGACCTTCCCGTATCGATGTCTTCGTTCCACCGCATGCTGCTCGACGAGGTGCTCCAGATAACGTCGTGCCGTCACCCTGGACACCCCGGCGGCTGCTGCCGCGGAAGCCGCCGACAAGCCCTCCGGATTCGCTTTCACCACAGCTACCACGGCGCTCAGCGTGTCGACGTTCATTCCCTTCGGCAGCGTGGTCGCCGCCGGCTTGCGCAACGTCCCCAGAATCGCGTCCACTTCGGCCTGGCCGGTCACCTCGCCCGGCCGGGTCGCCTGTCTGCGGAACTCGGCGTAGCTGGCCAGCTTGTTGCGCAAGGAAGCCGGCCTGAACGGCTTGAGCAGATACTGCACGACCCCGTGCGAGACCGCCGCGCGCACGGTCGCGAGGTCGCGGACTGACGTCACGGCGATGACGTCGATGTGCTTGTTCTCCGCGCGCAGGGCCTGGCAGACGCTCAGTCCGTCCGCGTCGGGCAGGCGGAAGTCGAGCAGAATCACGTCGACGTGGTGCTGCTCGCAGAACCGCAGGGCGTCTCGGGCGGTACCGGCCACGCCGACGACCCGGAACCCTGGAACCTTGCGGGCCTCCTGGGCGTGGATCTCTTGTGCGGCCAGGTCGTCTTCGACCACCAGCACGTCAATCATCCAGGCACCTGCGCAACGGAAGCCGGACAGTGAACACCGCGCCGTCGTCCTTGGCGACTTCGATGTGCCCGCGATAGCGCAACACGACCTGCCCGATCAACGCGAGACCGAGCCCGCGGCCGCCCGCACGGCTCACGGTCTTGGTGCTCCACCCGCGATAGCTCAGCTGGGGCAGGGATTCCGGGTCCACGCCGGCACCGGTGTCAGCGACCCGGATCATCAGTTCCTCGCCCGAGGCCCGCACGGTCACCGTCACTGTCGGCTTGCGCGTGCTCGAGCCGGCGTTGGCCGACGCCGCGTCCACCGCGTTGTCGATGAGATTGCCGAGCACTGTGACCAGATCGCCCGGTTCGACGGTGCAGTGCCCGTCCCATTCCGTGTCCTCGCTGATGGCCAACGCGACGCCGCGCTCATGCGCTTCCGCGGACTTGCCGAGCAGCAGCGCGGCCAGCACCGGCTCGGCCATTGCTTCGAGGATGCGGTCCGCGAGCTCCTGAGCCGTGGTGATATCCGTGGTCGCGAACTCGACAGCTTGTTCCGGACGTCCCAGTTCGACCAGGGAAACCACTGTGTGCAAACGATTCGCGGCTTCGTGCGCATATGCGCGCAGGGCGTCGGCGATGCGGCGGGCGGAGTTCAGTTCGTCCGTCAGCTCCAGCAATTCGGTCCGGTCTCGCAACGTCACCACGGTGCCCATCGCGTCGCCCCTGGAACAGACCGGAGACGTGTTGATCACCAGGATGCGCTGACCGGTCACGTGCACCTCGTCCGTCCTCGTCCGTCCGTCCGTCATGGCCGCGGAGAACTCCTCGGGCACTTTCAGGCCGCTCACGGTCGCAGGGGATTCCTCGCCGATTCCCAGCAGTTCCCTGGCCGCGTTGTTGCACAACGTGATCCGGCCCTCCCGGTCGATCAGAAGCAGTCCTTCCCGGAATGCGTGCAGGGTTGATTCGTAGTAATCGAACATGCGGGACAAATCTCCGGGAGAAACGCCGCGGGTGTGCCTGCCCAGCCGGGCCGTGACCAGGCAGGTGCCTGTCATCCCGACACCGAGCACCAGCAGCGCCGTTCCGACCAGCAGGCTGAGCCGCTGCTGTAGCCGCGCGCCGATCGCCTGGACCGTGATGCCGACCGAAATCATGCCGATCTCGGTGCGTTCCGCATCGAAAACCGGGGCGACCGTGCGCACCGATCTGCCGAGAGTCCCCGTGTAGGTCTCGGAAAAGACCCGGCCCGCGCGCGCTTGCTCCGTGTTGCCCAGGTAATGCTGCCCGATTTGTTGCGGATTCGGGTGGCTGTACCGAACTCCGTCCGTATTCATGATCGTGATGAAGTCGACGTGCGTCTCTGCTCGGACGCGTTCGGCCAGCGGCTGCAGCGCGCCGGCGGGATTCGCGAGGGTGAAGCCCGCCTGGACGTCAGGCCGGCCGGCGAGTTCGACCGCGAGCGCGGTCACGGTGTCCGTGGCGGCGCGTTCCTGGTTCCCAGACTCGTCGAGATACACCAGAAGGGCGCCGCTCGCGACGAGGACAGCCATAAGCACCGCTTGAAGTACCAGCAACTGCTTCGCCACGCTCCAGGTGCGGCGAGGTCTGCCGGGCAGCACGGCCCGGCCTCAGTCCGGGCGAGCCGTGCGGGCGCGACCGATCGTAGGAACTTGTCGTGCGATCACTGTTCGATCCCCCCGGGTATCGCGGATTAGCCAGCGTCGCGCATCTGCGCTTCGGAAGGCAGGGTTTCCGTGCGCGCCAGGTATTCTTTCCTGGCGTCTTCGATGGCCGACATGTGACCGTACGCCCAACCCCGCAGGACGTCGACTGTCTTCGCGAGGCTCTCGCCGAGGTCGGTCAGCGAGTACTCGACTGTCACCGGGACCGTCGGATACACGGTCCGGAGCACAAAACCGTCGGATTCCATGCCTCGAAGGGTCTGTGTCAGCATTTTCTGCGACACGCCCTCAATTCGGCTCCGCAATTCGGAGAAGCGCAGCGTTTTGTCCTCGAGGGACATGATCACGAGCATGGTCCATTTGTTCGCGATCCGGTCAAGCACCTGCCGGGTGGGGCAGGCCGACTTCATCATGTTCCAGCGGAGCACGCCATGGTCCGACATAGTGGCGATGCTAGCAAACGCCGTGGTGGCGGTGTCCCGCTTCGCGGCAACCAGGTGTGATCCGCATCACCGGCGGGAAAATGCTCGGAAGAGCTGACCGGCTGGGTTTCCCCGGGGTTCCCAAGGCACCCGAAAGTGCTGTCTTTCCGCTCCGGGCAGTGATTCCTAGCCTGGCCGCGGGTTGACCCGCAGCCATCTTCAGGGAGTTGACGACGTGAAAGCATTGCTGCCCACCTGGCAGGACGACAAGCTCGTGAAATTCGGCGAAGTGGGGGAGCCCGAGCCTCGGCCGGACCAGGCGGTGATCGCTGTCGAGGCGTTCTCGGTCAACCGCGGCGAGATGTTTTTGCTGCTGCGGCCGCGCGAGGGGTTGCGCCCCGGCAAGGACGTCGCAGGGCGCGTCCTGGCCGCGGCCGCGGACGGCTCTGGGCCGGCGGCGGGCACCCGCGTCGTGGCGCATCCACCGCTGGGCGGCTGGGCCGAACGGGTCGCGGTAGCCACGTCCGCCCTCGCGGAGCTGCCGGACGGCGTCGGCTCGGAGACGGCGGCCGCGCTCCCGCTCGCCGGTCTCACCGCGATCCGGCTGCTGCGCGCGGCCGGAAGCGTGGCAGGCAAACGGATCTTGATCACTGGCGCCTCCGGGGGAGTCGGCCACTACTTCACGGAGCTGGCCTATTCCTCGGGAGCCGAGATCACCGCCGTCAGCGCCACCGCCGAGCGCGGAACGCGGCTGGCCGAGCTCGGAGCCGAGGTCGTGCACGACGTCGCCGACGCGCGAGGCCCGTTCGACATCGTGCTCGAATCCGTGGGAGACGCCTCCGCGCCGCAAGCGCTGCGGAAGCTCGTCAAACGGGGGACGTTCATCTGGTTCGGGCAGGCGAGTCGGCAGCCGTCGACGTTCAGCTTTTTCGAGTTCTTTCCCGGCCCCGAATCAGGCGTCATCCGGCACTTCCACTACGCCGACAGTGACACGCCAGACGGCGCGGATCTCGCCGCGCTCGTCCGCCTGGTGAAAACCGGGCGGCTGCACCCGGAGATCGGCCGGATTGCCGATTGGGCGGACACTTCCGCCGTTCTGACCGATTTGCGTGAACGTCGGATCCGCGGCAAAGCCGTCCTCCGGATCGGGGCGTGAAGGCCCGGAACGGTACCTGAGGTACTGTTCCGGGCGATTTTCGGTACCTGTCGTCATTTCCCGTCGCGTGTTTGCCAAATTACCGTTTTGGGCAAGGATTGCGAGGAAAGGACGGCAATGGATTTCGCGATGGACGGCATCACCGAGGAGTTTTGCCGGCGGTTGACCGGGTTCATGGAGGAACATGTCTACCCCGCTGAGCGGATTTTCGCCGCACAACGGGATCCGGACGAGCCATGGGCCCGTCCGCCGGTGGTCGACGAACTGAAGAAACTCGCCCGCGAGCGCGGGCTGTGGAATCTGTTCCTGCCGAGGCACGAATCCGGTGCGGGCCTGACAAATCTCCAGTACGCCCCGCTCGCCGAGATCACCGGGCGCAGTCCGGGTCTCGCCCCTGAAGCGCTCAACTGCTCGGCGCCGGACACCGGCAACATGGAACTGCTGGCGCTGGCAGGCACCGGACCTCAGCGCGCGCGATGGCTCACGCCGTTGCTGAACGGCGAGATCCGCTCCGCTTTCTGCATGACCGAACCGGACGTCGCCTCCTCCGACGCCACGAACATCGCCACCCGGATCGAGCCGGACGGCGACCATTACGTCGTCAACGGCCGGAAGTGGTGGTCGTCAGGGGCCTTGAGCCCGGACTGTGCCCTGCTGGTCGTCATGGGCGAGACCTTTCCGGACGCGCCGCGCCATCGCCGGCACAGCGTGATCCTGATCCCGCGCGACGCTCCGGGAGTCCGGGTCGTCCGCGGCGTGACTCTGTTCGGCTATGACCATGGCGCGCACGGCGGGCACGCGGAGATCGAGTTCACCGACGTCCGGGTGCCGAGCGAGAACCTGCTCGGCGAGCCGGGAGCGGGATTCGCCGTCGCGCAAGCCAGGTTGGGGCCCGGCCGCGTCCACCACGCCATGCGTTTGATCGGGATGGCGGAGCGGGCATTCGACCTGATGTGCACACGAGCATGGCGGCGTTCGGCGTTCGGCGGCCCGCTGGCCGAACAAGGTGTTGTCGGCGAATGGATCGCCGAAGCACGGGTCAGGATCGACCAGGCGCGACTGCTGGTGCTGAAGACCGCGTGGCTGATGGACACAGTCGGCAACAAGGGCGCCCGCACCGAGATCCAGTCCATCAAGATCGTGACCCCGCGCATGGCGGAATGGGTGGTGGACAAGGCGATCCAGGTACACGGCGCCGCCGGGGTAAGCCAGGATTTCCCGTTGGCGGAGCTGTGGGCACACACCCGGACGTTGCGGTTCGCGGACGGGCCGGACGAAGTGCACCGGCGTTCGCTGGCTCGGCGAGAACTCGCCCGCTACCGCTGAACCCGGACCGGGCAACGACGGCCAACGCGCTGAAGGCATCCTTCAGCGCGTTGGCCGCATCTGCTTCCTCCCGGACGTCCGCGGCTTCGTGCTCACACCGCCGTGTAGCCGCCGTCCACCGGCAATGCCACGCCGGTCACGTAAGAACTCGCGGCGCTCGCCAGAAAGAGCAGCGCGCCGTCGAGTTCTCCGGGCTCGCCGACCCGGCGCATCGGAGTGCGCCGCTCGATCCACGCGCGGCCTTTCTCGTCGTCGATCATCGACGCTGTCATCTCCGAGTAGAACCAGCCGGGGCACAGCGCATTCACCCGGATCCCGGCACTCGCCCACTGAGCCGCGAGTTCGCGGGTCAGATTCACGACCCCGCCCTTGCTGCCCGCGTATCCGGCTTGGGGAAGGCTTCCGCTGGCCACGAGCCCGTACACCGAGGCGATATTGACCACGACGCCTCCGCCCGCGGCGATCATGTGCGGAGCCACCTCACGGCACAAGGCGAACGGTGCGGTGAGATTCAGCGAGACCGCCTCGGCGAACTCGTCGACTCCCTGTTCGAGCGCGGGAGCCACCCGGGCGGCTCCCGCGCTGTTCACGAGGATGTCAACCCGGCCGAACCGCTCGACCGCGGTGTCGACCAGTTGCGCCCGCTGCTCGGCGGAAAGCACGTCGCACGGCACCGCCAAGCTGCCGGGGCAATCCCGCGCGACCTGTTCCAGCCTCTCCCGGCGGCGTGCCGCCAGCACGACCCGCGCGCCGGCCCGGCACAGCACCCCGGCCGCTCTTGCTCCGAGGCCGCTGGACGCGCCGGTCACGATCCCGACCAGCCCGTCCAGGGAAAACAGCTCATTCGGCTCCGCCGCTTGCCGCATCTAGACCACCTCCGCGACGGCTGTGCTCCACGTGAAGCCGGCACCCGCGCTGATCAGCACGAACACCGAACCCGGAGCCGGGTTCCCGGCCAGCAGGTCGGTCAGGTTCGCCATCGCGTCGCCCGCACCGAGGTGGCCGGTGCGGCTTCCGAGGTCCAGCACCGGAGCTGAACAGCTGTCTTCGACGACCGGCCGGTACACCTCGTCGAGCCCGTTGCGGGAGAGCCTTGGCAGCGCGACCCCGGCGAGTCGCGGATCGTCAGGCGAGACCGACGCGGCTGCCAGAGCGGTGCCGAGCGCTGTGGCGATCGCCGAATAGGCCGCCTTGGCCAGGTCCGCCGCCAACGGCCCGGCCGCGAACTGCCGCTTCGTCAACGCGGGTCGCAGCACTTCCGTTCCGCCCCGCGGCACGGGACTGAACGGCCGATTGCCGCGATGCATGGCTTCCAGCCGCGCCGCCGCCACTGTTTCCACGGCGAGCAACCGCACAGCCCGGCCGCGCGGGACGCGGTCGAGCACCACAGCGGTCGCGCCGTCGCCGTAGCAGACGCCGAGATCGCTGCCCCAGCGGTCGAAACCCGGCGGAGCGAACCGATCCCCCGTGGTGATCAAGGCCGGGCCTGCCGCCGGGTCCGCAAGCAGGTGCCCGGCGGCCGCGTCGACGGCCGCCATGCCGCCGTTGCACATTTGCTGGATGCCGATCGGCACCGCGTTCTCCGCGCCGATCCGTGCCGCGACGTAGTGCGCGGGCGACCAGAAATCGTGGCCCTGGAAGTAAGTCCAGGCATGGAGGACCTCGCCGAGGTCGAGCGGATCCGCGGAAGAACCCGTCAACGTCGTGTGCGCGGCGAGAACGGCCATGTCGCAGGGGGCGAGATCACTCGTGCGGAGTTCGGCGTAGCCGTACTTCCGCGCGGACGGCCCGGTGATGGAGCCGGCGGCCACCGCTTCTTCTGCCGACATAACGCGTTCGCCGAGATACACCGCCGGGTTGCTGAGATACAGCGATTCCGGATACTTCATGACGCGGGGCGATACTCGACGGTGTTTGCCATCCTGATTGTCATCTCGGCGACCGGTTCCCCCTCCTGGAGGAACCGCACGGCGATCGGCTCGGTCGCCCCCGAACCCGCTGTCGCGGTGATCAGGATGTCCGAGTCGAGTTCGGCGAAGCGGGTGTAAGCCGCGTCGAGTCCGACCAGGACAGTCTTGCTCGATGCCTGCCCGAAGAGTTCGCCTGCCAGCAGCGTGCCCGCCTGGCGAGCCGCCTCCATCATCACCGGGCCTGGCACATGGTCCTGCGGGTGGTCGAACATGCCGGGGTGCGAAACCGGAACGCGCAGTCGTCCGGTCAGCGTCCCGTCCCTCACCTCGGGGCCGAGCAGCAGCACATTGTCCCGCTCCTGCCTGCCGACGAGATAGGGCGGCACCCGCGACAGCGGTTCGCTCGCGAGAAGGTCGTCGGACATAGGCGGCTTCGTGTCGCGGAACGCCATGCGCAGGTCCTGATAGCGCTGCTCGTCCTTCTGCGCGGTGTCGACGGCGATCGTGCCGAGCACCGTCGAGCCGAGACGAACCTCGACTTCGTGCAGCACGCGAACAGTGACGCCCTCCCGTTCCTTGTGCATCGCGACCGTGCCGAGGAGATCGAGGTCGTAACCCTTGTCGAGCTTGAGCGCCAGCGGGTCGGTCAGGTCCATCCGGCAAGCCGCCGTGATGGCCTTCATCCCGGCAGGCGCGTCATGGTGCAGGTGCAGTGCGCACAGCAGCATCTGGCGCACGCATTCGAAAATCGCGACGGGGTCGTGCACCGCCGGGTGATTGGTGTGGTCGTTGTAGTACCGGTGCGCGCGCGGCAGCCGGGCCGAGCCCGCGAACCGGCCGTCGGGCAGGGATCGGAAGCCGGTCAGGAAGACCTCTTCGAGCGCGGTCCGGTGGACCAGCTTCCGATCGATCGTGGCGGCGGTGCCGAGCGGCTCCAGCGCGGTGGGCGTGGTCATGGGTCTCCTCGAGAAATCAGGAACGGGCGGTGGCACCGGTGATCAGCGGCTGGAGTTCCTCCGCGGCCTGCGCGGCATTCGCGAAGCACACCGCGCGCCACCCCGCGGCCCGCGCGCCTTCGCAGTTGCGCTCGAGATCGTCCACGAGAACGCATCGTTCGCCCGGAAGCCCGGCGGTTCGAGCGGCGAGTTCGAAGATCTCCCGCTGCGGTTTGCGGCTGCCCGCCAGATGCGAGACCACTACGGCGTCGAACTCGCTCTCCGAGACCATCCGCCGCCAGAGCGGCTCCCACGCGGGCGGCATGTTGGACAGCATGCCGACGAACACCCCGCGCCGTCGCAGGATGCGCAGGCAGGCGACCCAGGAATGATTGGGAGGACGGCCTTCGAACCACCCGGCTCCGAAATCGGAGAGGTCGGCGACCAGGCCGTACTCGTCGGCGAGCACCTGCTCGACCTCCTTGGCCCACGTCGCTTCGTCGACCAGCGGGATGTCGAGCGGGCCCATCGCGTCGGTGCCGTAGGCCCGGCCGACCGCGGCCATGGCTTCCTGCAACGCGTGCCGAGGAACGCCGAAACGTTGTTCGAAGGTGCGGAACGTCTCCGCGACCGGCGGCGTCAGCACGCCGCCGAAGTCGGTCCAGACCGCGATTTCCGGCGCATGGCCGTTTCCGGTCTCCATCATCGATCTCCTCCAGTTTTCATCGGCGAATCGTGGTCAGGGCGCGCAGCAACGGGCCGGGGCGATCCCCGGTCGTCTTGGCGAGGACGTAGCCGTCCGGACGCACGAGCAGCGCCACCGGACGGCGGCCGAGCAAAGCGACCAGCCTGCCGTCGGCGGTTCGCGGATTCCGGCCGAGCCGGTGCACGACGAGGTCGGCCGGCAGCGCCCGGCGGATCGCGCTCCACCCGGATCCGGGGCTGAGCACGAGCATGGGCAGCGAGCTGGGCCCGGCGCCGCATTCCTCGGCAAGGAACGGCAGCCGCCCGCCCACCCGCACCGCGGGATAGCGCAGTGCTGCCCAGGCGAACCGCCGCGGACGGCAGGTTGCTTCCGTCCCGCTGAACAACGGGGCTCCGAAGCGCTGCAGGATCCCGGACGCAGCGGCAGCTCTGACCAGAACGTTGCGAGCCAATGCCTTCCTCGGCTCGACGAGCAGTCCCCATCGGGTCTGCCGGTCGGTTACCGCACTGACCCGGCGCACCCCCTCGTGCCGCTCCGCGTGGTAGGTGTCCAGCACGCGCTCGGCCAGCAGGCCGTTGATCACGCCGGCCAGCTTCCAGCCGAGGTTCACCGCGTCGTGGATGCCAGCGTTGAGGCCTTGCCCTCCTGCCGGGCTCACCACATGCGCGGCGTCCCCGACCAGGAACGCCCGCCCGGAGCGGAATCGCTCCGCCGTGGCGCATCGCACCTGGAACAACGCGCTCCAGAGGGGTTCGCCTACGGTCCCCATGCCTCCGGCGCGTTCGTCGAGCGCGGACTGGAACAACTCGCGGTTCGCTCGCTGTCCTTCCTTGGCGCTCACGGCGAAACGGAACACGCCGTCGCCGAGCGGGCCGATGCCGAGCGCTCCTTTCGCGGAATAGCAATAATGCAGGTACCGGTCGTCGATCGGCCCGGTGACCGGGGCGTCCGCGATGGCAAACGTCAGGTTCGGGGTGTGCACGGCGTACCCGACACCGAGCGCCTTGCGGACGGTGCTGTGCGCGCCGTCCGCACCGACCAGCCAGGAAGCCGTGGTCGTTTCTTCGCGGCCGTCCTGGCCGGCCAGCACGGTCTCCGCTCCGTCCGTGCCCATGGTCGTCCGAACCAGTTCGACGCCCCATTCGATTTTCCCGCCGAGCTCGGCGAAACGGTCCTGCAAGATCCGTTCGGTCTCCCATTGCGGGAGCATCAGCACGTGGTTGAACCTGCTGTCCGGCAGGTCGGCCACGGTGACCGAACCCAGCACCGAACCGTCCGCGTGGAACCGCACGCCGTCGAGCCGGTGTCCGCTGCGGACCATTTCCGCGGCGATTCCGGTACCCGCAAGCAGTTCCAGGGTCCGCGGCCAGACGATGATCGCCTTGGACTGCGCGACCGGCGTCCGGGAGCGGTCGATCACCCGGACGTCGACATCGCGACGCAGCAGTTCGCAAGCCAGCACCAGTCCGACCGGACCGGCCCCGACGATCAGCACGGTCATCCGTCGCTCCTTCACAGCTGGTAGAGCAGCCCGCCGTAGTACCACCCCGAGCCGACGGCGGTGGACAGCACCAGATCGCCCGGCCGCAACCGCCCGCTTTCGGTGTATTCGGACAGCGCGATCGGGATCGACGCACAGCCCGTGTTGCCGCGGTCCGCGAAGTTGGTGACGAACTTTTCCCCGGGCAGGTCGAGGCCGTCGCGCACCCCGGTGTGGATGGCGTTGTTGCCCGGATGGGGCACCAGCCACTGAATGTCGGAAACCTTGAGCTGGTTGCGTTCCAGCAAGCGTTCGGCGACCGACAGGCTGGAACGCACGGCGAGGTCGATCAGCTCGGGCTTCGGCCGCAGCCAGCCGTCGCGGGCGGCAACGGTGTCCGCCTCGCTCGCGTCGCAGGCCAGGATCGAATCACGGAGCCCGCCGGTTTCGGGATCGCCCTTCTCGAGGACGACCGCCCCGGCCGCATCGCCGAACACCAGCTGCCCGCGCGTGCCGATCCGGGCCCTGCGGGTGAACCGGTCGGCGGCCACCACGACCGCGCGCCGGGCGGACGGATCGGCGGTGAGCATCGCGGAAGCGATCTGCACCGCGTGCACGAAACCGGTGCAGGCGCCGCAAACGTCGAAGGCGAGCGCTTCCGCCGCCCCGATCGAGGCGGCCACGGCGGGAGCCAGTTCCGGGATCCATTGCCGGTCGGTCCAGTTCGCGAGCACCAGCAAGTCGATCTCGCCCGGTCCACGGCCTGCCTTGCCCAGCGCGGCGGTCGCGGCCCGCGCCGCCATGAACTCGACCGTCTCGTCTTCCTCCGCGCGGTGCAGGCTGTGCACGCCCAGCTCGTCGATTTCTTCCTGGTGATACGTGCGCCCGGCGACCTCGATCCCGTCGTGGTGCCGGACGACTGTGCGCGGGTAGTAATGGCCGAGACCGGTGAAGCTCAGTCCTGAGCCGGTCCAAGCCGGGGACGCGTGTGCGTACATGAGCGTTTCCTCCTGAGACAGGTGCGGGTCAGCGGTAACGGCCATCGGGGTCGAGCGTGCGCAGTAAGGCGAGTTCCTCGCCGGTGATCGGTTCCTCCACCGCCGTTTCGCCCAGCGGCAGGTCGGCGGCGGCCCAGCCGGTGTTCTGGGCGACGAGTTCGGCGGCGACTTTCGCCAGCGCGATCGGGTTGCCGGCCGGTTCGCTGGTGAGCACATTCGTCAGCCGGAACTCTCCGGTGCTCTCGGATCGGGTGAACCTGCCGAATTGGCTGGCCACTTCGACCACTCGATCGCCGGGGCTGGTGCGGTAGCTCACTTTCGGCACGAACCGGCGCGGGGAAGCCTGCGCCACGACCACGCAGTCGGTGCTCGAAGCGATGTCGTTGGCGCCGCCGGAGCCGGTGAGCCAGCGGCCGCTCGCCGAACGGCTGGTGTTGATCGTGCCGTACCGGTCGATTTCGGCCGCGCCGAGCACGCCGAGCGCCCGAGGATTCGCCGAGACCATGCCGCCGAGGATTTCGGCGATTCCGCCGAGCCCTTCCGCCCGCTCGGCATGCCGGAGGCTGAACAGGAATACGTCGCCCGGTTCGGGCGTGAACCCGTACGCGCCGAGTTCCGAGGCGATCTTGACCGGGCAGCCCTCCCGGCGCAGCAGTTCGGCGGCAAGCCACGCGGCCATGTGCGAGGCTCCGATGCCGGCGAGAAGCGTGTCGTATCCGCCCGAACGCACGCGATCGGCGACCGCCCGCGCGCCGAGCACGATGACCCGTTCCTGGGTGCTCGCGGGCTCGCGGAGGTCCGTCGCGGCGCTCGGAAGCGCGGATCCGTCCCAGCGCAGTGCGGTACGTCGTGCGGAACCGAGCTTGTCGAGGTAACCGTCGTGCGAGCCCACGTCGAGCACCCACTCCCGGTACCAGTCCCGGCCGCGTTCCTCCGCCGCGCACCGGTCCACGATGTCCTCGATGAACTCGTAATCCTCGAGATAGCCGGAGACGCCCGGCGCCTCGGCGGCTCGCAGCGACTGCGGATGCGCGCCCATCGGCGCTTCGCACAGGCCCAGCACCCGCTGGCCGGGAACGATCACCCGGTCGGCAAGGCTGGCCATTTCCTCGCTGGAGACAATTCGCTCGACCGACGCGAGCACGCCTCGGCGGGCCGCGTAGGCGGCGTACTGCCCTTCGCCGAGAGGCGGGAACAGCACCACGTTCCCGGCCTCGTCCGCGCAGGCGCCATGGACGAGGGTGAGATCGGGCCGAAGCGCGCTCACCAGCGTGAGCTGCCGCCGCGGGTCGGCTGGATCGGGGATTCGGTGCAGGTCGGAGCCCTTGCCTTCGGCGAGGTCGGTGCCGGCCAGCGATCCGGTGACCGCGTAGGGCAGCCCCATCGCCCCGGCCATCAGCCGCTGCACGTAGCTGAGCAGCGACCACGCTTCGAAGTCGAACGGCGTGCCCTCGGAAAGGTCGCGGTAGAGCGGATTCGGCCGGGGGGAAGGATAGGTGTCCCCGACGAAGCCCGCGATCACCTTGCGCACAGCCCCGGCGATCGTCAGCGCGTGCGCACTGGTGTGGATCGCGGTCGTGCTGATCGTGAACCGGCCCGCCGCCCCGAACTGGCGGCACAGCGCGTAGGTCAGCGCGTTCGGCCGGGACTGCGTTGCCGCGAGGTGCAGATGTTCGCCGGGGCGCACGAACCGGCGGACCAGGTCGTCCACATCGGACGCGATGACCGGGTTCACGACAGCGCTCCCAACGCGAGCATCGAGGTCTGGCTGCCGAACGCGAATGACATGGACACCGCGAGATCGGCGTCGACCGCGCGGCTTCCCTCAGCCACGTGGTCGTGGTCGCACTCGGGATCGGGGCGGCGCAGGTTGATCGTCGGCGCGATGCGGCCGTGGCGCAGCATCAGGCTGGTGGCCGCGGCGTTGATGATGCCGGCGACGCCGAACGTGTGCCCGTAGATCGGCTTGTTCGAGCTGATCGGCGGCAACTCGGAAACCCGCCGGCCCGGATAGAGGGCCCGCAGCGCCCGGCTTTCCGCGAGATCGTTGTAACGGGTCGCGGTGCCGTGCGCACAGAAGTAGCCGACCTCGTCCGGTTTACGACCCGCCTCGGCGAGGAGATCGTGCACGACGCCTGCGGTCACCTTGCCGCTCAGGTCCATTGTGGTCGGATGGTCCGCCTCGTTGAACGACTTGTGGCCGAGCACCGTCGCGTACGGAGTGGCCCCGCGTCTCTCGGCGTGCGAAAGCCGCTCCAGCACCAGGACGACGGCGCCTTCGCCTAATGCGAAACCGTTGCGGTCGGCGCTGTAGGGGCGTACGGCGTTGGCCGGGTCGGTTTCCTCTTCGGACAGCACCCCTTTGCCCAACGCCAGGTAGCATTTGGCCACCTCGGGCAGGATCGGGAATTCGTGCCCGCCGGCGAGCACCACGTCGCTGGTGCCGCTCCGCAGTTCGCGCACTGCCGTGCCGATCGCCTGGTGCCCGCCGACGCAGGCGTTGCTGATCGTCGTCACCAATCCCTGCGCGCCGAGGTAGATCGCTGAAAGACTGGCCGGGGAGCCGGGCAGCCCGCGGAACATGGCTCCTTTGTCGGAGAACGCGGCGGGATCCTCGCCGAGGATGGCCTGTTGCCACCACCCGAGCGGCCCCCTGGACGAGGAGAACACAACGCTCAGCCGCCGCGGATCGACGTCGCCCCTTGCCAGGACCGCGTCCCGCCGTGCCTCGGCGGCGGCGGACATGGTGATGAGCACGTCGCGCGAGTACTTGGCGGCGTGCGCGTCCGCCAGTTCCGGCAGGTAGCGGTGGTGGTCGAAGGACCCGATCTCCGCGGCGACGCGCACCGGCAGGTCTGCGGCGCCGGGTTCGAACCTGGTCAGCCTGCCGACCTGCGACCGGCCGCCGGCGATGTTGTCCCAGAACTCGGCGACATCTGTCGTATGAGGGAGCATGACGCCGATTCCGGTGACCACGACGGTATCTGAATCAACCATGCTGCCACGCTATCCGTGCCACGCCGGAAAACCGCAGGACAACCGGTACTCGATCCCTTGGTAATCAGTACTCGGCGTACTCGGAAAGGCAGCCGAAAAGAACATCGGCCGCTGCCGGTTCTGGCAGCGGCCGATCAGCGGAAACATGTGCGAATTTCAGTGCGCCCGGGTGCCGTCAGCCCGGATCGGCGACCACCACAGCGCGGAAGTGGTGCCGCCGTCCCCCATCAGCACTCCGCGCCCTTCGACGATCTTCCCGTCGCGCCAGCGAAGCACGTGGAGCGCGTCGACGTCGAGCTTGTCGTACGGAGACGTGCTGTCGTGGTCCGCGCCCGCCCGGACGGCCCAATTCTTGTTGATGTCCACGGAATAGCCGGAGTCCGGATTGACCAGCACCGTCACATTTTCCGCGCGGTACGTTCCCGCGGAATACTCGCCAACCGTGGCAAGAAAACCGAGGAACTCGTCAAGTCCTTCGTACCAGCCCGCGTGTCCGTGGTTCCCGGGTATCTCGAACCGGACGTTCTCGTCCCAGTATTCGAGCATCTTGCCCCGGTCGCCCGAGGCGAGCGCCTCGAACGCGAGGCCCACCCGATCGACAGTCAGTTCCATTCTTCCTCCCTTGTCGATGTCATTCGGCCCAGGCCTCGAGGCCGCGGGCCACGATCTGCGGCACGGCGTCGCCGACCCCGTCGAATCCCGATCCCGCGGTGAGCCCGCGCCGATGGCGCGCGTGCACGCCTTCGAGGATCACGGCGATCCGGTAATAGCCGAACGCGACGTACCATCCGAGGTCGGACAGCGAGTTCCCGGACCGGGCCGTGTAACGGCGTGCTAATTCCTCTCGCGCCGGCCAGCCGTGGCGGACACCGGGAGAGCACGGCACGGACAGGCCGAGGTCGGCGAAGCCGTCCCAATACATGCAGAACGTGCCGACGTCGGCGAGCGGGTCGCCGATCGTGGACATTTCCCAGTCGAGCACCGCGGTGATTTCGCCGCCGGTGCCGATCAGCACGTTGTCGAGGCGATAGTCACCGTGCACAAGCACGCTAGGACGAGGTGCCGGACGGTGTTCGGCAAGCAGGTCCGCCAACCGGTCGATGCCAGGCAGCGGGCGTTCGCGCGCTCCGGCCAGCTGGGAGGCCCAGCGCCGGAGCTGGCGGTCGAGATATCCGGAGGAGCGGCCGAAATCGGCAAGGCCGATGCTGGCCCAGGGCGCCGAATGCAGGTTCGCCAGCGTGTCGACCAGTGCGTGCGCGATGAGCGTGCCCTGCACGCGATCGAGTTCGCCGAGGTCGTCGTCGGTCCGGTAGATCCGTCCCGGCGACTTGCGCATGACGAGGAAGGGCGCACCGAGGACTGATCGGTCGTCGCAATATCCGATCACCTCAGGCACCGGCACGCCGGTCTTGGCGAGCGCGACCATGGCGCGGAACTCCCTGCGCATGTCGTGCGCGGCCGCGTGGACGTGGCCCAGCGGCGGCCTCCGCACCACCAGTGCGCACTTGCCGTCAGTGACTTCGAAGGTCAGGTTGGACCGGCCGCCGGAGATGAGGCTTACCGACGCCGTGGACGGATCGAAGTCGGGCGCAGGCCCGGCCAGCCACTGAATCAACCGGCCGGTGTCGAGCGCGTCCGTCGCGGTTCTCACGCGTTCGCGACGAGGGTCAGGCCGCCGTCGACGACCACCGTCTGCCCGGTCACCCAGGACGCCTCCGCCGAGGCCAGGTACGCGACCAACCCCGCGACGTCGTCCGGTTCGCCGAGGCGCTGCAACGGATAGCCCGCGGCCGCCTCGGCCTCCCGGCCTTCGTACAGCCGTTGTGCGAATCGGGTCCGGATCACGCCCGGGGCGACCGCATTCACGCGCACGGTGGGCGCGAGTTCGGTTGCGAGCTGTTCGGTGAGGCGGATCAGTGCGGCTTTGCTCGCGCCGTAGCCTCCGATGCCCGGGACCGGCCGCAGACCGGCCACGGCGGCGACATTGACCACGGTGCCGCCGTTGTCGCCTTGCCAAGCAGCGACGACTTTGCGGATCCAGCCGAGCGGGCCGACCAGGTTGGTGTCGAGCACCTTCCGCAGCGTCGCGTCTTCGAGTTCCAGCACCGGCCCGAACGCGGGGTTCGCAGCGGAGTTGTTCACGAGCACGTCGATGCGCCCGAACTCGGCCATCACCCTGGCGACCACTTCGTCCTGGTGCCCGGGTTCGGCCGCATTGCCCGCGATGCCGATTGCCTTTCCCGGCGGCCCGATACTCGACACGGCCGCGGCCAGTTGCCCGGCCTTGCGAGCGGTCGCGCAGACGACCGCTCCTTCTCTCGCCAGCCGTCGCGCGACTGCCATGCCGATGCCGCGACTCGCTCCGGTCACGATGGCTACCTGGCCGGCAAACCGGTTCATCCGTCCTCGACCCCGAATCCGAATTGAGTGCTGGGTGAATTGCCGATCTCCGGCACCTGGCCGACTCTAACGACGCGCAGGCGCGACACCGCCGTACCGCACGTCCGGAATCGGCCGCGCAACGAGTACCGCGGGTACCGGATCGAATGTTCCGCGAAGCGCCGGCTCCGTCAATATGAACACAAACCCGGAACGTCCTCCGAGCCGTCTATCTTCAGGCTCAGGACGAGGTACGCCCTGTTCGCCGAACGAGGGGGAATGCTCATGGGGGAGACTGTCCACGACAGGAAGAGCGCCGCCGGGCCGAGAATCCTGGTGGTGGATCCGTTTCCGTTGCTGCGCGACGCGCTCGACGGATTACTCTCGGCAAGCGGGGTAGCCGGTTTCGTGGAGCATGCCGGCGATTTGGAGACGGCACTCGCCAAATGCGCCGCGCGCCGCGTCGACATCGTCGTGACAGATGTCGACTTGACCGGTCGCCACGACGGAATAAGGCTGTGCCGCCAGATCAAGCGCGTTCCGCAGCCGCCGAGGGTGCTGGTGCTGTCCAGCGTGACCACGCCGGAGATCGTGGCGGATTGCGTCTCCAGCGGTGCGGACAGCTTCGTGCATCGAAGTGCGAACCCGGATGTCGTCGTCGTCGCGATCACGACGATGATCGAGGCCCGGCAGCCGATCTGGTTTGTCGGCGGAGGGGCGACCGGCCGCCGCCAGGAGGGGGAAACGCTGACCGCGGTATCGGCCATGGCGAACTTGACCAGCCGCGAGCGCGAGGTGCTTTCGCTGGTCCTGCTGCGTTTCTCCAACGACGAGATCGCCGCCCGCCTGCACCTGGCCAAGCAGACGGTGAAGAACTACGTCAGTTCGACCCTGCAAAAGCTCGGCTTCGCCAGCAGGGCCGAGTTGTTCGCGAGCCCTTTCGGCGCGCAGTACCACGATGTTGTCCATCGCCTTGTTCCGGCCGGAGTCTGCTGATCTCTCCGGTTTCTTGCCGGGAAACGAAAGCCGGTCTCGGACCACCGGGGAGCAGTGGTCCGAGACCGGCTTTCGTTTCGACCGGTTACGCGGGCGCTTCCGCCGGGTCGCCGGCCGGAACGCCTTCTCCCGCTGTCGACGCCGCCTTGTCCGGGCGGTCGAGGACCAGCAGGATCAGCGCGGCAAGCGCGCAGAGACCGGCAAGCGACCAGAGAACGATGTGCAGCGCGTTGGTGTAGGCGCCGCTGAGCAGCTCCTGGAAAGCAGGCCGGGCGCTCGGCGAAACCGAACTCGTCGCCGTCGCCATGTCGCCCTGGTTGACCATGTTCGCCAGTTCCTGTGCGCGATAACGCGTGTCGAAACCGCCGGTCCGCCCCGCGATCTTCGCCCCGGTGACGCCCGCGAGCATGGCTCCGACCACGGCGATGCCGGTCGCCTCGCCGCCGAGGCGGACCGTGTTGAACATTCCCGCGGCCATGCCGACGCGAGCTGGGTCGACCGCGCTCACCGCGGCCCCGTCCATCACCCCGAACGAGATGCCGATCCCGATCCCGACGACCAGGTACGGCCCGAGCACGGCCAGCGCACCGGCTCCCGGATGGATGACGGTCAGCCAGGCGACGCCGGCTCCGGTCAGCACGACGGTGGTGAGCACCAGGACGCGGACCGAAACCCATTTCGCCAGGTAACCGGTCACCAGCGGCAAGACGAGCGTGGGCACCGTCAGCATCATGAGCACCAGGCCCGCCTGCGCGGCGCTCAGCCCGTCCACCGCGCTGTAGTACGCGGGCAGGTAGACCAGCAGCGGCGTGAACCCGAAGACCAGTGCGAGGACAGCCAGGCACAGCGCGGCATAGCGGCGCTGGAGCAGCAGCGACAGGTCGAACATCGGATCCGCGACGCGCCGTTCGACCACGCCGAACAACCCCAGCAGCACCACCGCGGCGATCAGGCAGCCCAGCACGAGCCCACTGCCCCAGCCGAGCTGAGGTCCCTCCAGCAAACCGAGGATCAACGCGAACAACGCCAGCGTGAACGTCGTCGTGCCTGCCCAGTCGATCTTGCCCGCGCGCGGGTTCCTGGACTCGCCGATCGTGGAACTGGCGAGCAGCAAAAGGATCCCGACCAGCGCGGGCACATAGAACACCGCTCGCCAGCCGAACTGGGTGTTCAGCGTTCCGCAGACGAAGGGGCCGAACGCGAGTCCGGCCCCGACCGAGGTGCCGAACACGCCGAAGGCCTTCGCCCGGGCCGCTGGATCTTCGAACATCGCGGCAAGGCTCGCCACTCCGCACGTGAGCACGCCGGCCGCACCGATTCCGGCGACGCTGCGGGCGAGGTCGAGGATCAGCATGTTCGGCGCGACGGCCGAGATCAGCAGCGCACCTGCGAACACGGCCATGCCGATCCGGAACACCCGGCGCCTGCCCACCAGGTCGCCGAGGCTTCCGCTGGCGAGCATGAAGGCGGCGAAGGTGAGGTCGTAGCCGTTGATCACCCATTGGACCGAAGTAAGGTCCGCATGCAGATATTCACCGATTTCCGGCAAAGCGACGGAAGGCCCGGCGAGCGACACCGGCAGCAGAACACAGGCCACCGCGATGACGAACAGCCCGAGTCCCGGACGCTTCACGGCGGTGCCCGAATCGGAATTCGTGGACACGAGAAATCCCCTCGTCAACCAGAATAGGAAAAGAATGCGGGGGAGCCGGAATTCGAGTCCGCAGGCTCCCCTCGCCCCTGGAACCCGGCCTACTTCGGAGTGTCGGCGATCAGCTTGCCGGCGGCACCCCAGCTGTCCGCGGGCACCTCGTTGAACCACACCTGCACAGTGTCGGCCGGAATTCCGTACGCGTCCACGAAAGCGTCCGTGATCTTGCTGATGAGATCACGTTTGAGCTGGACATCACGAGGTCCTTGCAGGACCGTCACGACCGGCATCGCCACTCCTCCAGTTGCGGATTGTCATCCCTCGAATCGGGGACGGATCCATGATGCTCATAGGAGCCCGCCCCAGGAAGACGGCACCTGACAGTGGCTAGGCCACCTTGAGGTAACCAACGCGCGGAAAGTGACCGGCCCGGTGCCGGAGCGGTTCCTATGCTACTCGCGCGGCTGGGTCCCAAGGGTGAAGATCGCATCCCGTTCAGTTTTGCGCGAGCGTCCCGTCGGATGCCGGCTAGCCGCACGCACCCGTTGGCCCACGGCGAACCCGTCCGATTGTGTCGCGAAACAATATTCTTTGGCGCCTCCCACAACCCCAAGGCAATTGCCCAGGAAAACACACCAGCAAAGATCATTTCGCCTTGACGCCCCTTTCCTCCTCCAGTACACCAGACCTCGAACTTCTCCTGTCCCGAGGCTCTCGGACAGGAAATAAAACCCGGAAAGGAACGGCGTCGTGGCGAAAGCGGTGGGCATCGACCTGGGGACGACCAACTCGGTCATCGCGGTGCTGGAGGGCGGTCAGCCCGCGGTGATCGCCAATTCGGACGGCGCGCGGACGACTCCTTCGGTGGTCGCGTACACCGATTCGGGCGAGCGGCTGGTCGGGCAGCTCGCGCGGCGGCAGGCGATCATGAATCCGAAGGGCACCATCTCGTCGGCGAAGCGGTTCATCGGACGCCGCTACGACGAGGTGGCCAGCGAGATCGACGCGGTGTCCTACGACGTCGTGCCGGGGCCGGACGACGCGGTGCGGTTCGACGTGCACGGCAAGAAGTACGCGCCGGAGGAGGTTTCGGCGCTGGTGTTGCGCAAACTGGTGGACGACGCGTCGAAGTTCCTGGGGGAGAAGGTCACCGAGGCGGTCATCACGGTTCCAGCGTATTTCAACGACGCGCAGCGCCAGGCGACGAAGGACGCGGGTCGCATCGCGGGGCTGGAGGTGCTGCGGATCATCAACGAGCCGACCGCGGCGGCACTGGCTTACGGGTTGGACAAGAAACAGCACGAGACGGTGCTGGTGTTCGATCTCGGCGGCGGGACGTTCGACGTGAGCGTGCTGGACATCGGTGACGGTGTGGTCGAGGTGCGTTCCACGGCCGGGGACACGCATTTGGGCGGCGACGATTTCGATCGCCGGGTCGTCGACTACCTGGCGGATCAGTTCGAAAAGGACAATGGCATCGACCTGCGCAAGGATCCGCAAGCGCTGCAACGGTTGTTCGAGGCCGCGTCCAAGGCGAAGGAAGAGCTGTCCTCGGTCACGCAGACCACGATCAACCTGCCGTTCATCACCGCGGACGCCTCCGGGCCGAAGCATCTGAACACGACGTTGATGCGCTCGACGTTCGACCAGATCACCTCCGATCTTGTCGAGCGCTGCAAGGTGCCGGTGGAGCGAGCGTTGTCCGACGCGAAGCTCACCGCGAACGACATCGACGAGGTGATCCTGGTCGGCGGTTCGACGCGGATTCCGGCGGTGCAGGCGCTGGTGCGCCGCATGACCGGCGGCAAAGACCCGAACATGACGGTCAACCCGGACGAGGTCGTCGCTCTCGGCGCGGCGATCCAGGCGGGCATCATCAAGGGCGAGGCCAAAGACGTCCTGCTGCTCGACGTCACCCCGCTGTCGCTGGGCATCGAGACGATGGGCGGCGTGATGACCAAGGTCATCGACCGCAACACCACGATCCCGGCCCGGCGCAAGGAAACCTTCTCCACCGCGGAGGACAATCAGTCCGCGGTGGACGTCGTGGTTCTGCAAGGCGAGCGGGAGAAGGCGGCGGACAACCGGGTGCTCGGCCGGTTCCGGCTCGAGAACATCCCGCCCGCCCCGCGCGGCGTGCCGCAGATCGAGGTCACCTACGACATCGACGCGAACGGCATCCTCAACGTCTCGGCCAAGGACACCAACTCCGGCCGGGAACAGGCCATCACCATCTCCGAAAGCTCCAATCTGGACTCCGCCGACGTGGACCGCATGGTCGCCGACGCCGAGGCGCACCGGGCCGAGGACGCCAAGCTGCGCGAGATCGTCGACGCCCGCAACACCTTGGACAGCGCCGTTTACCAGGTGGAGAAAAGTGTCGCGGAACTCGGCGACGCGGTGCCGGTCAACGAAAAAGCACGCGCGGAGAACCTTGCCGTGGATGCCCGGGACCTCCTCGACCAGGACGAGCCGAGCCTGGCGAAGCTGCGGTCGATGACCTCGGAACTCCAGCAGCTGTTCCACGGCTTGGCGGCGGCCGGCGACGCGCCCGGCGCGCGTTCCCCGGGCGGCGGCGGCGACGGTGACGACGTGGTCGACGCCGAGTTCACGACCTCCTGACCGCCATGGAGAACCAGCAGCAAGACGCCGAACCGGAAGACAACTCCTGGCTTCAGTCCCGGGTCGCCGAGCTGGAGAACAACTGGCGCACGGCGATGGCCGATCTGGACAACCTCCGCAAGCGCACCGTGCGGGACACCGTGCAAGTGCGGCAACAGGAACGCAAGCGGGCCGCCAAGGAACTGCTCACTGTGCTGGACAATCTGGACCTGGCGATCGGGCATGCCGAGGCCGACCCCAAAACCATCGTCGCCGGGGTAGAAGCGGTGCGTGCGCAGGCTGACCTGGCGATGTCCAACCTCGGCTTCCCCCGGTACGGGGACGACCAGGGGGAACCGTTCGACCCGCAGCTGCACGAAGCGGTATCGGTCGTTCCGGCGGTGGGCGTCAAGCCGGGCACGGTGGTCCAGGTCGTGCGCCCCGGTTACGGCGACGCCGAGGACCAGCTGCGGCCCGCGGCGGTCGTCGTCGCGAAGGCGGATTGATGAGCGACAGCGAGGACTTTTACGAGCTGCTCGGCGTCTCCCGGACAGCAAGCCAGGACGAAATCCAGAAGGCGTACCGCAAACTCGCCCGCAAATACCACCCGGACGTGAACAAAGACCCGGGAGCGGAGGAGAAGTTCAAAGCCGTCTCCGAGGCGTACGACGTCCTTTCCGAACCGGAGAAACGCAAGCGCTACGACGCGTTCGGCAAGGACTTCCGGCAGGTTCCTCCGGACATGGACCCGGAAACCTACGCCCGTGCCAAGGCAGGCGGCGGTTTTCAGGGCGGTTTCCAGAGCGCCGAAGGAGTCGACTTCGAAGACCTCTTCGGCGGCATGTTCGGCGGCGGCTTCCAAGGCTTCGGGCGTCAGCCGCGCGGCCCGGTCCCCGGCGCCGATCAGGAAGCCGGCGTCGAGATCAGCCTGAACGAGGCCTACCAGGGCGGACGGCGTGCGTTCACCCTCAACGGCCCGGAGGGCGCGCGCACCGTCGACGTCAACATCCCGGCCGGGGTGATCGACGGCAAACGCATCCGGCTGGCGGGGCAGGGCGGCTACGGCAGCGGCGAAGGCGCACCGCGCGGCGACCTGTACCTGGTGGTGCATCTGGTGCACGACAAGCGGTACCAAATAGACGGACGGGACGTGACCGTCGATCTTCCTTTGCTGCCGTCGGAAGCGGCACTGGGCGCGACCGTGGCCATGGATCTCCCGGGCGGCGGCGAAGCGAAGCTGAAGATCGCGGCGGGAACGTCGAGCGGACGCAAGCTGCGGTTGCGCGGCCGCGGCATCCCGAATTCCCGCGGCAACCCCGGCGATCTGTACGCCGCGGTCAAGATCGTCGTGCCGAATGAACTGACCGACGAGCAGCGGAAGCTCTACGAGGACCTGGCCGCGGCCACCGACGACAACCCGAGGAGGCCGCGATGACCACCTACGCGCTCGTGCGCCGCAACCCCGCCGCGGCGCACCTGGACCTGCCGACGTTCGCGCACGCGACCGGCCTGCATCCGGAGCTGGTCCGCCGGTTCACTGTGCTGGGCCTGCTGGAACCGGTCGAGGACGCGCGCGGCGAGTGGTGGTACCCGGTCGCGCAGGTGTCGGCGGCGGCCCGGATCCAGCGGCTGCGTGCCGGGTTCTCGCTGAACTACGCCGCGGTCGGTCTGGTCGCCGACCTGCTCGACCGCATCGCGGACCTCGAAGCGGACCTCCGTACCCGATCCCGACGCAGCGGAGGCTGACCATGGATCCCGACCGGCTCACCCAGAAATCCCAGGAAGCCCTGCACGACGCGCAGACCGCCGCGCTGCGGTACGGCCAGCCGGAGGTCGACGGCGAACACCTGCTGCTCGCGTTGCTCGACCAGCCCGACGGGCTCGCGTCGCGGCTCCTCGCCGAAGCGGGCGCGGATCCGGCCCGGCTCAAGCAAGAGCTGGAAGCCGAACTCGGACGCCGCCCGAAGGTAAGCGGACCCGGCGTTACACCCGGCGAAACGCGCGTGACCGCCCGGCTGGCCCGCGTGCTCGACGCGGCCGATCGCGAAGCGGGACGGCTGAAGGACGATTACGTGTCCGTCGAACACCTCGTCGCGGCATTGCTGGAGGAGGGCAGTTCGAGCGCGGCCGGGCGGCTGTTGCGCGGCGCGGGCTTGACCCGGGACAAGTTCCTGGAGGTGCTGCGGAAGGTGCGCGGCAACCAGCGGGTCACCTCGGCGACGCCGGAATCCGCTTACGAGGCTTTGGAAAAGTACGGCCGCGATCTCGTCGCCGACGCGGCGGCGGGCAAGCTGGACCCGGTCATCGGACGGGACGCGGAGATCCGCCGGGTGATCCAGATCCTGTCGCGCAAGACGAAGAACAACCCGGTGCTCACCGGCGATCCGGGCGTGGGCAAGACCGCGATCGTCGAGGGGCTCGCGCAGCGCATCGACCGCGGCGACGTGCCGGAAGGGCTCAAGGGCAAGACGGTGTTCTCGCTCGACCTCGGGGCGCTCGTCGCGGGCGCGAAGTACCGGGGCGAGTTCGAAGAGCGGCTGAAGGCCGTGCTCAACGAGGTGACCGCGGCCGAGGGCCGGATCCTCTTGTTCGTCGACGAGCTGCACACCGTCGTCGGCGCGGGTGCCACCGAAGGTGCGGGGTCTTCTTTCGACGCCGGCAACATGCTCAAACCCATGCTCGCGCGTGGCGAACTGCATTTGATCGGGGCGACGACGGCGGACGAGTACCGCAAGTACATCGAGAAGGACGCCGCGCTCGAACGACGGTTCCAGCCGGTGCTGGTGGACGAGCCGTCGGTCGAGGACGCGATTTCGATCATGCGCGGGCTGCGCGAGCGGCTCGAGGTGTTCCACGGCGTGAAGATCCAGGACAGCGCGCTGGTCGCCGCGGTCGTGCTGAGTCACCGCTACATTTCGGACCGGTTCCTGCCGGACAAGGCGATCGACCTGGTGGACGAGGCGTGCGCGATGCTGCGCACGGAGATCGACTCGATGCCCGCCGAACTGGACGAGCTGAGCCGGCGGCTGACCCGCACCGAGATCGAGGAAGCCGCGCTGGCGAAGGAAACCGACGCGGCGAGCAAGACCCGGCTCGAAGAACTGCGTCGCGAGCTGGTCGACCTCCGCGCCGAGGCGGGCGGGATGCGGACGCAGTGGGAGGCGGAACGGTCCGCGCTGCACAAGGTTCAGGCGCTGCGCGAGGAAATCGAACAGGTCAGTCGCGATGCCGACTCCGCGGAACGCGCCTACGACCTGAACAAGGCCGCCGAACTGCGCCACGGCAAGCTTCCCGAGCTGGAGCGACGGCTGGTGGGCGAAGAAGAACTGCTCGCCACGCGGCAGGCGGGCACCCGGTTGCTGCGCGAGGTCGTGACGGAGGAGGAGATCGCGGCGGTCGTGTCGCGGTGGACCGGCATTCCGGTCAGCCGATTGCAGGAAGGCGAGCGGTCGAAGCTGCTGCGGCTGGACGAACTGCTGCACGAGCGCGTCATCGGGCAGGACGAGGCGGTGCAGCTGGTCGCGGACGCGATCATCCGCGCGCGGTCGCGGATCAAGGACCCGCGCCGTCCTATCGGGTCGTTCCTCTTCCTGGGCCCGACCGGCGTCGGCAAGACCGAACTGGCGAAGGCGCTCGCCGCGGATCTGTTCGACACCGAGGACAACATCGTCCGGATCGACATGAGCGAATACCAGGAACGGCACACGGTCTCGCGGCTCGTCGGCGCGCCGCCCGGGTATGTCGGCTACGACGAGGGCGGCCAGCTCACCGAGGCGGTGCGGCGGAAGCCGTATTCGGTGGTGTTGTTCGACGAGATCGAGAAGGCGCACGCGGACGTGTTCAACACGCTGCTGCAGGTGCTCGACGACGGACGGCTGACCGATGCGCAGGGCCGCACGGTCGACTTCCGCAACACCGTCATCATCATGACCTCCAACATCGGCGCGCACTTCCTGATCGAGGGGGTGAACGACGAGGGCGAGATCACCGAGTCCGCGCGCGACGAGGTGATGGCGGCGCTGCGCGGGCACTTCCGGCCGGAGTTCCTCAACCGGATCGACGACATCGTGCTGTTCAAACCGCTGACGCTGCCGGAGATCGAACGGGTCGTCGAACTGATGCTGGGCGAACTGCGCAAACGGCTCGCCGAGCAGAACATGACCCTGGAAGTATCCGACAAAGCACTGCGCTTCATCGCGGAACAGGGCTTCGACCCGGTGTACGGGGCCCGGCCGCTGCGCCGGTTCCTCGCCCGCGAGGTCGAGACCCGGATCGGGCGCGCGCTGCTCGGCGGCGAAGCGCACGACAACACGGTCGTCGACATCAGCCTCGACGACGGCGTGCTCACCGTGACCTGCCGGGACCGCGAGGCAGCGGCATGATCGCGGCCTCGCGGGCGGGCCGATGACTGCTGGCGGGCTCGCCGCGTGGGTCCAGCCGCGGCTGCCGCGGCTGATCGACGACATCTGCGCGGCGGCGTGCGAACGGATCGACCTCTACCGGGACGAGAAGATCGTGCCGCGCGCCGACCTGCACCGTTCGGTCGCGGTCAACGTGCGGTTCCTGGTCGACGCGCTCGGCGGGATCGAAGACCCGGACCAGGGCGCACCGCAGGAGACCGGCAGCCGGCGCGCGCACCAGGGCGCGCCATTGCCGGAGGTGCTGCAGGTGTACCGGATCGGCACCGCGATGCTGTGGGACCTCCTGGCCGCGCACGCCCGCGAGACCGGCGAAACCGAGGTGCTGATCGACGCGGCAAGTCTGCTCTGGCAGGTCACCGACGAGCACGCGGTGCACGTGACCGAGGCTTACCGGACCGCGAGCGCGGAGCTTCTCGTTGCCCAGCAACGACGTCGCTCCGCGCTGGCCGAGGCGCTGTTCACCGGCCAGCGCCTCTCCGAAGCCGGACCGTGGGAAGCCGGACGGCTGCTCGGCCTGCCTCCTGAAGGAAAGCTCGCCGTCGTCGCGGCGGAGACTCGTGGGTTGGCGGAGGAGAGCCTGGTCGGCATCGAACGGCGGCTCGGGCAGCTCGGCATCGTGTCGGCGTGGCAGCTCACTCCGGTTTCGCAGGCCGGGTTGGTTTCGTTGCGCGACGAGCAATACAGCGCGGTGCTGGCCGTGCTCAACGAGGTGGCGCTGACCCGCACCGGCGTCAGCCCGCTGTACACGTCGCTCGCCGACACCCCGCGCGCGCTGCACCTGGCGCGCACCGCACTGGCCGGTGCTTCGCCCGAACGCGTCGAGGTCCGCGCGTTCGATCCCAGCCCGCTGGCCGCGCTCGTCGCCTATGACCCCGACGCGGGCCGTCGGCTCGGCGACCAGGTCTTCGGCCCGGTCCTGGATTTGCCCGCCGACGAACGAGATCTGCTCCTGGAGACCATCGAGGCCTACTTCGCCGGCGGCGGCTCCTCCGAACGCGCCGGACAGACTTTGCACTGCCACGCCAACACCGTCCGCTACCGGCTGCGGCGGATCCGGGAACTCACCGACCGGTCGCTGACCGACCCTCGCGACCTGGCCGAGCTGGTCACCGCGATGCAAGCACTGCGCGTCGACACGCAAACCCACTCTCAAAGGAATAGACCATGAACCAGATCACCGCGAAAACCCTCGGCACCCCGAGCGGCGGGCTCTTCGACAACCCGTGGCCGCCGGATTTCCCGGCCGTCGGACAGCGCGTCGCGATCTTCGCCTACGAAGTCACCCGGGTCGACGGCACCGGCCAAGACATCCGCACGTATCACGCCGGCCCCGCCGAAACCGCCGCGCAAGGCCCGCTCGGATCGAGCCACGACGAGCCGCAAGGCGTCACCGTGGCCTGGCGCGGCTGCGGCACCGGCACGGTCACGTCGGTGTCGGCACCGCTGGGCCGCGAACGCACCTGCGAGATCGACCCGGACGAGGCGGGCCTGCTGTGACCACCCCGCCGGTCCGGCAGGACTGAACCGATGGCGGACTGGAACGCCGGCGCCCTGGTGATTTTCGGGATCACCGGGGATCTCGCGGCGAAAATGACCCTTCCCGCGCTCTACCGGCTGGAACAACGCGGCGAACTGCACTGTCCGGTCATCGGCACCGCCACCGCTTCGTTGTCCCAGGCCGAGTTCACCGAACTCGCCCGCCGCTCCGTCGAGAAAGCCGTCGACGACTTCGACCCCGCCGTGTTCGCCCGGCTGTCCCGGCGGCTGTCCTACCTCAGCGGGGAAGCCACCGATCCCGAGCTGTACCAAGCACTTGCCTCGCACCTGACCGCCAGACCGCTGTACTACCTGGCGCTGCCTCCCTCGCTGTTCGCCACCGTCGCGGAGCGCCTGGCCGCCGCGGGTCTGCTGACCGACGCCCGCGTAGCGCTGGAAAAACCCTTCGGCAGCGATCTCGCTTCAGCGCGGGAACTGCGTGGACGCCTGAACGAGATCCTCGACGAACAGCACGTGCTCCTGGTCGACCATTTCCTCGGCAAGGAACCGGTCACCGAAATCGAATACCTGCGATTCGCGAACCACGTGCTCGCCGAACTGTGGGACCGCGACAGCGTCACCGCCATCCAGATCACGATGGCCGAGAACCTGGACGTCGCCGGCCGCGGCCGGTTCTACGACCAGGTCGGGGCGCTGCGCGACGTCGTGCAGAACCATCTGCTGCAACTGCTGGCGCTGGTGGCGATGGACGCGCCGGTCGGGTCGAGCGTGGCGGACCTGCGCGCGAAGAAACTCGAGATCTTCCGGGCGATCCCGGCCGTCGAGCCTGCCGACTGCGTGCGCGGACAATACGAGGGCTACCAGGGCGTGCCCGGGGTGGCGCCCGGGTCGAACACCGAAACCTACGTCGCACTCAAACTGGCGATCGACAACTGGCGCTGGGCCGGAGTGCCGATCTTCCTGCGTGCGGGCAAATGCCTGCCCGCCAGCGCCACCGAGGTCCGGCTGATCTTCAAGCACACCCCACGCCTGCGGTTCCTGCCCGACGCCGCACAGGTCGAGGCCAACCAGTTGGTCCTGCGGATCTCGCCGGACCCGGCGTTCCGGCTCCGGCTGTCCGGCTTGGACAGTGCGCGGCAATGGCGTCCGGTCCGCCTGGACACCACCTTCGAACGGGACTTGGGCGCCCCGCGTTCGCCTTACGAACGGCTGCTGGCGGACGCCCTCGCGGGCGACGACCGGCTCTTCGCCTGGCAGGACGCGGTAGCGGAAAGCTGGCGAATTCTGCGGCCGGCGCTGGCTTATCCCCGCCCGGCACGGTGGTACGCACCGGGAACGTGGGGTCCTTCCGCCGCGGACGACCTGGTGGACGGGTATCCGGCGTGGCAGCCGCCCTGGCTGCCCGCACCTCGTTGATCCGTGCCGCGACCGCCGATTCGGGCGCGTCGCCGGACAGATCGACCGCCGCGACAAGGAAGATTTTGTCCGCGCCAACCCATTCCATCTGCAGAAAACTGACCATAGGCGATCTCTGGTGGTTCGATCGACAGCGTGCCCTCAAGCTGGAGTCCCGCGAAGGACGGCTCGGGCATTCACTGCCTCCCGGTGTCGACCCACCCGATTCGGTTCGCCGAGGCCATCATGGCCTCGGCGAACCTCCTCAGCAACGCCTGCGCAGCAGTCAGGACACCGACTTGGCGGCAGAAGCGTCGATGCCGTGCGCGGCCACGACTTCAGCGGACCCGTCGGCCAGCCGGTAACGCAGACCGACCACAGCCGCCCGCCCGTCCGCGACCCGGTCCGCGAGCACGCGGGAGCGGTCCAGCAGCAGGTCGACGGTGTGCTTGACGTGCTCAGCCAGAATCTCGTGCGGTTCGACCCGGCCCGCGGCCCGTGCGGCGAGCACGCTGGGCGTCACCTTCTCGACGACGTCGCGGACGTACCCGACCGGCGCGAGCCCGTCTTCGAGGGCTGCGCGAGCCGCGCCGACGGCACCGCAGGAGTCGTGGCCGAGGACGACGACGAGCGGGCAGTCGAGCAGGTCGACGCCGTACTCGATGCTGCCAAGGACCTCCCCGCCGATCACCTGGCCGGCGGTGCGCACGACGAACAGGTCGCCGAGTCCGCGGTCGAAGATGATCTCGGCGGCGAGGCGCGAGTCGGAACACCCGAACAGGACCGCGAACGGGTGCTGGTTCGGCGCGATCGCCGCGCGGCGGGCAGCGTCCTGGTTGGGGTGTTCCGGGGCGCTGGTGACGAAGCGATGGTTGCCTGCCATCAGCAGGTCGAACGCTTCTTGCGGAGTCGGCGGTGTCGTGTCGGCCATGACCTCAGCCTAAGCCGACGGCGACGGCAAGCGGTGTTGCGATCGTCTCGCCGAGCTCAGGTTTGAACAGTTCGCGGACGGTTTAGCGCCCCCGTCCGAGCGCGGCCCGTTTCACGAAGCCGACCGCGGCGGTCGCCAGGAACAGGACGGCGCCCACGACGACGAGCCAGAAGAGGCCTTTGATCACCACCCCGAGCACGATGCACACCAGCCAGATCACCAGAAGCAGACCGAGCAGTGCCAGCATGGAGCCCTCCTGACCATCGCCGGGAAACCGCGATTCTCCGGAAGGGATACCCAGCCGCGGCCGGTCTATGCGGCCCAGTCCGTCCGCGAAGCCCCCGCGGAACCGGCAATCGGGTCCGGACGCCAAAAATCCCCAGGCCGAAACTTCTCCAACCTGGGGAGGGTGGGTGCGCCAGCAGGGACTTGAACCCCGAACCCGCTGGTTAAGAGTTCGCGGCCGACCTGTAGTGATGTCGGACGAGACCTTTCCATGTGGTCGCGGGGCCTCGGTGGTGTCGTGCGGTGTCGGCTGCTGTCGTCGTGTGATGGAGGTCTCGGACTCGCGAATGCCAGGTTGTTTATCTGGTCCAGTCCCGGTCTGGCGCAGCATCGTGAGGGGTCGAAGTGACCGGGTGGAGTGCTCGGCGTGATCCGGTCGTCTCGGCGGTGAGCATCATGGTGGGGATCGTTGTGGGCTGACGCTGATCGGTTGGGCTGAGGTCGGGCCGGGTCTTCTGCACGCTCTCGCCGGCGCACACGTCGCTGCCGGCGGTCATCTTGCCGCGGCAGCGGACGATCGACATGGGGTGTCGTCGGATAATCCGGGCGAGAGCACCGCTGGGCTTGATCCAGGTCTGGGGGAGCGGTCTCGGAAGATTGACTCGGAGCATCGAGCGCGGCATCAGCGTCCGGTTTCGGCGGAGGTGCTGTCTGGCTCAGCTCCGATAGCAGTTGTCTGAGCTGCGCCGGTTTCCGCCGTCGTGGCCAGTCGGTCAGGGCATGCGGGATCGGGGGCGAACCGAGCGGCGGGCACAGGGGCCGTCCGTCCATCCGGTGCAGCACGCTATTCCGTTGTGGACACATGCGCACGGTCGCGACACTCCCTTCCCTTCAGCCGGTATCGCCGACAGAAGGGAAGCAGGACTACCGGCCCGGGCGGTCCAGGTCGGCGGGGATCATGCCGGGCGGGCCGAGGACGGTGTCGCCGAGTTCCTCGGCCACCGCGGCGAACCGCTCCGCGTCGAGTCCGGTCTCGGACGTCGCGAGAGCCAGCGGGGTGCCTGCCCGCTCAATGAGTTCGGCGAACCCGGCCGGCGAGGTGATGTTGAGCGCCCGAGCCCCTTCGGGGCCGGATTTGATCGCGTGGGCCACGTGCTTGGGAATGGTGAAGAAATCTCCGGAGCGCAGCGTCACCGTGTCTGGCCCGGCCCAGACGGTCAGCGAGCCGGACACCACCCACAATCGTTCCTCGTATCGCGTGTGCAGGTGGAGCGGTGTTGCCGCGCCAGCCGGCATGACGGAGTCGGTGACGTCGTGGCGGCCCTCGGTCTCCGCGGCGGCGGTGAGGATGGTGACCTGCAGTTCCTGTCCCAGGACGTACTGGCGGGCCGAGGCTCCGTCGGCGGTCGGCGGGAAGACGCTCATAGTGCGTGACTCCTCAGAGACGATCGGGGCACCGGCTGTCACCCAGGCGCCGGGTGCCCGGGGATCATAATCCAGGGTATCTATATTCGATATAGGGTCCCCATATTGAAAGGACGCGGTGCGGTTTGACCGACCACGAAGCCATGAGTTCCCAGCCCCAGGTCGAGCGCCGCCCGTACCGCGCCGACAGGCGAGCCAAAGCGGCCGAGGAGACCCGGACGGCCATCCTCGATGCCGCCAGGCGACTGTTCGTCGAGCACGGCTACGCGAAGGTCACTGTCGCCGACATCGCACGGGAAGCCGAGACCGCCATTCCTACCGTGTATGCGAGCACCGGCGGCAAGTCCTCGATCCTGAGGCGCCTCATCGGAAAGGGCCTCGGCGACTCGGTCGTCGATCAGACACTCGCGGCGGTCCGTGCCTCGCGCGATCCGCTACAGGTGGTAGCCGTGACTGTGCACGGCGTGCGGGTCGACAACGAAGGACATTTCGGCCTCCTGCGGGTGCTGGTCACGAGCGCCGCGGTCGACGAGGCCGCCAGGCAGACCCTCGTCCAGACGGATCGCCTCTACCGCGAGGCCCTCTCGGAAGTCGCCGGGCGCCTGCGGGACCTGCGGGCTTTGCGGGAGGGTCTGACGCAGGACCGCGCGACCGATGTCCTGTGGTTCTTCCTGGGTCATCGGTCCTGGCGGCTTTACGTCGCGGACTGCGGCTGGACCTGGGACGAAACGCAGGAATGGCTGGCGGCGCAGGTGTCGGCTGCCCTGCTCCGCAGCCCTGCCGGATGACCATCGCGCCGCCTCGGTCAGCCGAGTGAGGCGACCCACAGCTCCGGGGTGATTTCGTAGCCGTCGCCCTGCCGGCTGACTCGGCCGACACCCGGGAATTCGGTGTGTGCGCCCGCGATCAGATACTCGTTTCGTGCGGCGTCGTCGAGCAGGTCCTCGCGGGCTTTGGCCGCCGCGGCGGGGTCGACGTCGAACACGACGGTCGCGTCCGCGCGAGGCCCCTGGACGGCGGGCAGGTGGACGATGTCGCCCACGGTCAGTACCGATCGTTCGCCGGTGCCGACGCGGTAGCCGGAATGGCCCGGCGTGTGTCCGGTCAGCGGCACCGCCGTGATGCCGGGGACGAGCTCCCTCTCGCCGGTGAACGTGCGGATGCTGTGGCGGTAGGGCGCGACCGCCTTCGCGACGCTGAACCTGGTGATCTCTTCGGCCCACGGCGGGACGTCGACCGGCATCTTGTCCGGCGTGCCGGTCAGCCAGTAGTCCGCCTCTTCTGCGTGCATCACGACGTCGGCGTTGGGGAAGCGCGGGGTGCCGTCGGCGTTGATCAGGCCGGCGCTGTGATCCAGGTGGAGATGGGTGAGCATGACCGTGCCGACCTCCTCGGGCAGTACGCCGATCGACGCCAGTGCGGAGGGAACGTGCCCCATCGTCGGCCCCCAGCCGTCGCCCATGCCCGCATCGATGAGCACGGGCGCGTGCCAGGGTCCACGCACGACGTACATGTTGTGCGTGATCCTCGGCGTCGCAGGGCGGTGTGCGGTGCGTTGCAGCCGCGCGGCTTCTTCGTTGTCGAATTCGGGGAACACCACCGACAAGTCAGTCTCGAAGTACCCGTCGCTGATGGTGGTCAGGGTCTGGTCGCCGATCGTCCAGTGGACCGCGCTGGCGTAGGCGCCTGGGCTGGTAGCTGGCATATGTGCTGCTCCTTTCGCCTAATCAAAGGTATCTGAAGGAAACTTGGTATAAAATAGGAACTATGAAGTCACCAGGTATCCCCGGGGAAACCGCAGAGGCTCGGCCGGCGCCGTTGTCGGCGCTGTACCGCGACTGCCCGGCGCGGTTCCTGCTCGATCAGCTGGCCGACAAGTGGACGGTCCTCGTGATCAGCGTTCTCGACGAGGGGCCGGCCAGGTTCAACTCGCTGCGCCGCAGGGTCGACGGCATCACGCAGAAGGTGCTGACGCAGACGCTGCGGCGCCTGGAGCGCAACGGAATCGTGCGGCGGCACATCGCGGCCGACGGTCCGCTGGCGGTCAGCTACGACCTCACCGACCTCGGCCGGAGTCTCTACGAGCCGATGCGCGCGCTCTACGACTGGACCAGCCGTCATCTTGACAGCGTCGCGGCGGCACAGTGCGAATTCGACAAACGACACCGGTCCTGACGGGCGAGTCGCTCTCCGGTCAGGCGAATTCCCGTTGCCCCGCATCGTCAATTCCCGGCGAACGTGGCGATCTCGAGCAGATGCGGGTCGAACCCGCCGGGAATCCCCGAGATCCCGATGCGTTTCCGTTCGCCGTCGCGGAGATCGAAGTAGTTGTCGCTGAACGAGATTCCCGCGACGGGAGCGCAGATGCGCTTCAGGTATTGAAGCCGTGCGCACGCAACTCGACCTCGGCGGTGCCGTCCGGCCCCGGTGTGATGACCGAATCCACGTGACCGCCGAGGCCGAGATCCTTGACGGGGGCGAAGAACAGCCGGTTGGGTTCGATCACGCCGAGGTCGTCGGACACCCACGCGTAGCGGTCGGATCCCGGCCGAACCCGGTCGGCGCTCGCCGACCACACGACCTGTGAGGCCAGTCCGGGTGCCTCGACGCTCATCTCCTCGTCGACGATCTGCTCGCCCTGGAATGTCGTGATCTCGGCGCGCAGCCGCAGAAGTCCAGTCTGTTGTGGACTGTCCGGACCCCGGTTGTGCGCATGACATCTTGCCGTCGGCAGTTCGGGACGGGGCCGTTGGTCGCGGTCGCCCGGTCTGACCCGCCCATCGCAAGAAGCGCAACTCCGGGCTGGGGACCTTCCGCCGTGCGCGACGAGATCGGCGTGGTCGAGTACCCGGACGGCGGCCGGTACGCCGAACTGGCGGATGTAGCGGTGCTGCGTTGGCGGAACTGGTGGCGGAGAAGAGGAGAACTACGGCCTGGTGGCGTTGCCGGACACGCTGTTCCTGATCCGGCCGCCGGGCGCGCGGTTCTGGATGCCGATCTTGCTCGCCCGCTGGCGACCGGCGAGCCGTACCTGCACTTCGGGGTGCGGGCGACGCCCAAGGTGTCCTGACCCGGCGCGGCCTGGGGGCCGGCTTCCCCGGCCGGACCCCACGCCGCGTCCCGGCTCAGGCGCAGATCGCCTTGTCGATCAGCGCATAAAAGGTGTCGTTGTCGGGGCCGCGACCCAACGTCAGCGAGGCTTCGACCCGGCGCTTCCCGTCCGCGCTGGTGAACGCGACCGTCCCGTAGCCGGGAATCCCGCCGGTGTGCCCGAAAACCGGAATCCCGCACGGCGTGGTCCGGGTCTGCAACCCCAAGCCGTACTCGTCGATCGCCGATCGCGGGGTGGTCATCTGCCCCAGCAGCGCCGGCGGAACGAGCCGCCCCGTCGCGAGCGCTTCGACGAACTTGTCCAGGTCCGCGGTCGTGGAGATGATCTCGCCCGCGGCGCCGGCGACGCTCGGGTTCAGCTCGCTGACGTCGACCAGCTTCCCGTTCATCTCCTGGTACCCGTGTGCGTGCCGGCCGGGAATCCGGGTGCGGTCGCCGGGTACCGTCGTGTCGTGCATGCCGAGCGGGCGCAGGATCCGCTTGGCCACCTCGTCGCCCCACGCGTGCCCGGTGGTCCGTTCGATCAGCATGCCGAGCACGGTGTAGTTGGTATTGGAGTACGAGTATTTACTGCCCGGCGGGAAATCGAGCGGCTGTGCGGTCGCGATGGCGACCAGCTGCTCCGGCGAAAAGTGCTGGTAGCGGACCTTCTCCAGATCGGTGCTGGCAAGCGAGATCGTCCGGAGGTAGTTGTAGAGCCCGCTCGTGTGCTGCAGGAGCATCCGCACGGTGATTTCATTGCCGCGCGGCAGCAGTCCGGGCAGGTACCGTTCGACCGGGGTGTCCAGCCCGAGGCGGTGCTCGGCGACGAGTTGCATGGTCACCGTGGCCACGAACGACTTGGTCGTGCTGCCGATCCGGAATCGTCCGGTCGGCGAGAGCGGCTTCCGGGAGTCCAGTTCGGACACTCCGGCGGTCACGGTACGGGAGTGTCCGTCCCGGACCGAGCGGATCTGCACGCCCGTGGCACCGGCCGAAACCGCTTCCTGCGCGACCGTGCGAACAGGGTCAGTCGTGGCGGGGGCAGCGGGGGCGAGCAGGGCAGCGGTCAGTACAAACGGCACAGTGGTGAGCATCGGTTTCCTCGTTCCGTATCGGTATTCAGCGGCAAAAAACTGTGTCGAGCACGGCGCTCCTCAAGTCGAGGTCAAGGCCCCGGCCCAATGTCACCGAAGCCTCGACACGCTGTTTGCCGTCCGGGCTGGTGAACGCGACGGTCTGGAACCCGGGAATCCCGCCGGTATGCCCGAACACCCGCGCGCCGCACGCGGTGGCCGGGGTGCGCAAGCCGAGCCCGTACTGATCGGTCGCGGACCATGGTTTGGTCATCTGCGCCAGCAAGTCAGGCGGCACCAGCCGCCCCGCCGCCAGCGCGCAGAGGAACTTGTCCAGGTCCGCGGTGGTGGAGATCATCTCGCCGGCCGACCCGGCCATGCTCGGGTTCAGCTCGGTGACGTCGACCAGTTTCCCGTCCATCTCCTGGTAGCCGTGCGCGTGCGGCCCCGGGATCCCGGTCCGGTCGCCGGGCACCGACGTGCGGTGCATCCCGAGCGGGACCAGGATGCGCTGCGTTGCTTCCACGCCCCACGCGTGTCTGGTGGTCCGCTCGATCAGCATCCCGAGCACGATGAAATTGGTGTTGGAGTAGGCGTGTTTGCTGCCGGGCGGGAAGTCCAGCGGCTTGCCGGTCGAGACCGCGACCATCGACTCCGGCGAACGGTGCTGGTACCGGATCTTCTGAAAGTCCGCCCCGCGCAGAGGCAGGGACTCGGTGTAGTCGTAGAGCCCGCTGGTGTGCTGCAGGAGCATCCGCACGGTGATCTCATTGCCGTGCGGCAGCAGTCCGGGCAGGTAGCGCTCGACCGGGGCGTCGAGCTGGAGACGGCGTTCGGCGACGAGTTGCAAGACCACAGTGGACGTGAACATCTTGGTCGCGCTGCCGATCCGGAATCGTCCGGTCGGCGACACCGGCCGCTGCGAGTCCAATTCGGACACACCGGCGGTCACGGTACGGGCGTGTCCGTTGTGGACTGTCCGGATCTGCACGCCGGTCGCGCCGGAGGAGACGATCTCCTGTGCGAGCGTGCGAACCGGGTCCGCGACGGCGGCAGCCGGCGCGGCGGGCGCGAGCAACGACGCGGCCAGCGCCAGCGGCATGGCGGGCAACATCGGCGTCAGTCCTTGTTCCGCGCGGCGAACCGCACGACCAGGATCACCAGGCACACCACCGCGATCCCGCCCGCGATCATCCCGAACGTGTGGTCCAGCCCGGTGAAGCCACCGATCGAGTTCGTCGCGGCGCCGGCGATGAAGATCAGCCAGAGCAGGCTAGTGACTGCCGGGCCGCCGATCTGGCGGCTGCGCAAAACTTCCTTTTCCATGCCGGGAACGCTACTGACCGCCGGTGCCCCGCCACCATGCCTTAAACCCCCGACTACACGGTAGCGCCAGCGCTACCGTCGGCCGTTCAGACAGGCTGGCACCGCCGGCACTCGCCGGCGTCCGTTGTCCTCCGGCAGTCCCAGCTTCGCGAAAATACTGCGGATGTGCTTGAGTGCGGTCCCGGCGCTGACGCCAGCAGTTCCGCGATGGTGGCGTTGTCGTACCCTTCCGCCATCAGCTTGAGCACCCTGCGCGGTGAGCGCGTCCAGCGGATGGCGGCCAGCTCGACGATCGGGTCGGTCATCTTCACATCGGGCGCGGGCCGAGCAGGGCCTTGGCGGTCTTCGCCTGCCAGTTCGCGAACGGCGAGGCCCAGAGCGAGAGCGCGATCATTGCTCCCGGTCAGCGCGCGGCGCTCGGCCACGAGTCCACCTGGAACGTGGTCGAGCGGGGAATGCCGCCCAGTAATAGCCACCGGGCCGCGGCGGTGAGCAACTGCCGCGGCCCGCTCGGCGGCAGCGCGAAAGCGAAACGCCGATGAAGAACCCGGCCAAGCCGTGCAGCGCCAGCCAGCCCGCGTTTGCGCGGCCTCGCCGGATCCCGGATCAGCGAGCCGTTGAGGTAGGGCTCCGGCACCGGCTCGCCGAGCCGCCGCCGCTCGACCGCAGCGGGTAGCGGAGCAGTTTTATCACCACCTGAACCGCCGGGCCTTGACACCGGTCAACGCCATCGCCGTGACGACCGTCAGCTCGCAGAAAAGCAGGATCCGGTGCCGGCCCCGATCGTGAGGTACCAGACGCCGGACTGCCACGAACGAAGCCGTTTCTTGACCCGAACAGTGTCCCAGTAGGACAGTGCATACCGCATGGTGGTGCCTGCGCGGGAATTCGCGTTGCTGCGGCTGATCGGCACCACCCGAGGCCAGATCATGCGGACGATTCCGCTGGCACTGCTGAACATCGCGCTGCGCGGAACCCCGTTGCCGTCCGGGACTTCGATGGTGCTCGTCGGAATCGTCGGCGGCGCGTTCCTGCTCAGCCTGCTTTCGCTCGGACTGTCCACTCGCATCACCTTGCGCGCCAAGCCTATTGAAGCCATCGGACTTCGGGAGTAGTCGAATGCACATTGCCGCCAAGCTGAAGACGCTTGCGCTGGCGACCCTGTCGGCGGAACAGCTGACCCGCGGTTACCTGAAGCGAGTCGACGAGCTCAATCCGAAGCTGCACGCCGTCGTGCAGACCAATCCCGACGCGCTGGCGTTGGCCCGCGACAGCGACGCACGCCGATCCCTGCCAACGTCGAAGGCAGACCAAGCGTCACAGTCCCCGTTTGGGCTACCGGCCCACCCGGGCCCATCCGCTGTAATGCTGTTCGCACACCGTGGATATGCTCGGTCGCTCTTGGTATTTGCAGCCGAGGTCGAGCACGCTGTGGGCGGCGGCCGGATTGCCGGTGGCGCACGTGCGCCAGTGGGGGAGATTCGTGGTGACAGCATCGTCCAGTACGGCGGAGAAAACCGTGCTTCCCCAAATTTTCTACGTCTGGCTGGGCGGTGCTCTGGTGTCGCAGCTCGGCGACGCTGCTTTGTACTTCGCGCTGGGCTGGGCGGCATCGGCTCACGGCGGTTTGGCGGCCGGTTGGGTGCTGTCGGCGGTCGCGCTGCCGCGGACGATTCTGCTCCTGTTCGGCGGTGCCGTCGGTGATCGGCTCGGAGCCCGACAGGTCATGATCGTCGGTGACGCCGTGATGCTGGTTGTCGCCGTAACACTGGCTGTCGTGTCGGGGGCGGCTGGGGCGCCGTTGGCCATTCTCGTGATAGCCGCTCTCATAGTCGGCACGAACGATGCCTTCTACCTGCCCTCGTCCGGATCGATGCCCCGCCGGCTCGTCGAGCCCGAACTGCTCCCGCGGGCAGTCGCGCTTCGTCAGAGCGGAACCCAGGTGATTAGTCTGGTCGGTGCTCCTGTTGGTGGTGCCTTGGTGGCATTCGCCGGGCTCTCCGCGGCGGCATGGGCCGACGCGATCACCTTCGCTGTGGTGCTCGTCGTGCTGGTTATGGTGCGTCCGCCGTTCACTCCGCCGTCGCCCGCGCAGCGCAAGCACATCTTGCGCGAGGTGTGGGAAGGGATCCAGGTCGCGGTCAGGACCTCCGGACTGGGACCCGTACTGTTGCTCGTGGCGGGTGCGGCGGGGTTTGTGCTGCCTTTTGTTTCTCTGCTGGTCCCGCTGCTGGCGCGAGAGCACGGATGGGGTTCGACCGGTGCGGGGTTTGTGGTCGGAGCCCAGAGCATGGGCACGATTGTCGTAACTCTGATCATCAGTCGCCGCGGGATCCTCGCCCGCCCCGGCGTTGTTGCCGCACTCGCGCTGGCTGTGGTCGCCGTGGGCGAACTGGCGGTCGGCCTCGCGCCGGCGCTGCCGATGGCCATCACGGGCGCGATAGGTGTCGGCGCGGCGAGCGGCATGTTCGTCAGCCACCTCAGCCCGCTGCTCCTCAGTGCCGCTCCTGATACTCATCTCGCTCGTGTCCAGGCAATCCTCTCGGTGATGCAGAGTGTGACCCTGTTGGCGACCAACAACATCATCGGATCGGTTGCCCATGCGCTCGGACCTCGAGCCGGGACCCTCGTGTGTACGGCCGCGTTGCTCATCTGCGCCGCAGCCGGACTCTTCAGCCGCCCCATCCGCAGAATCTCTCGACCGGCCGGCCGAGCTGTGCGTTCTTGATGGTTTGTACTGGAGGGCATCGTCTGAACAAGGACCGCGGACGATGGTGCTAGCCACGCTACTCGCGGTTGAAATGCCCGGCGGCGCATACCAGGTTTCGGCAGCGGCACCGCGGCGTTGCGCGAGTATGAGCCTGCGAAGCCTGGCCGCAGTCGGCTTCACTTTCCCCTGCCACGAGCCCGTGCATCCGCTCAACACGAACAGTTGGTCCGACGCACGGGTTGGTGAGAGCGCGCAAGATGGTCTGTCGAAGTGCAGTTCGACGTAGTCGCGGACGAAGCAGACCGCGCTGACCTCGCGGCCGACGAGGAGTTGCAACGGGGCGGAGAGATCATCAGCGGTGGCCACGCGGCCCTGCTGCCAGAGGCTCAGGGGATTGGGCGTCGATCCTGCGGCAGTCACGTCGCCGGGGACGTCGATGTCGTCCGACCAGCGAGCAAGGTGAGTCGAGGCCAGACGGGTGCGACGCCGGCGATGAGGTCGACGTGACTGGACGGGGTCCTGGTGGGGATCAGACGTCGAGCGGCCCGCGAGAAGCATTTCGCCGCAGCAAAATCTTGTCTGTGGTACGTCGAATGTGTTTGCTGACGGTCACGTGATCGTGGTGGTCTGATGCGGTGATCGAAATTGGGTGGGAGCGGCCGCTGCACCGGCGTGGCGTTGTCTCGGGCCTTGCGGTGACGGGCGGTCATGTCGTCGTTCACGAGCGCAGCACGAGATTGGTGAGTCTTGATCCGGCGGATGGTTCGGTGCGGTGGGATGCTCCGGTCGATACGTGGCCGCGTGCGGTTGCCATCGGCGGCGGTCGTTGTCTGCTGTCCCGCAGGACCGATCTCGACTGTCCTGTTTGGACCTCGCGACCGGGCGGCCGATCTGGTCCGCTGACGTTCCCGATATTCCCGGGGCATCTGGTCGTTTCAGCGACCGTGGTGCTTGTCGGCGGTTGGCGCGGGTACACGCCGCTTCGCGCGTTCGATCTCGCGGCGGGCCGGCTTCGCGATGCCGACCTTGTCTTGACACACAACCCTGCCGGGGTCAGGAACAAAGTCTTGGACCCCGCGGCTACACGCATGTCGTCGACGAGGCGAGCGCATGGTTGCGAAGGCAAACTGGGGGAAATCGCCGCACCGGGCCTGCCGGTCGAGTGGGTGTGGTTGGATCCGGGGATCGACCTGGCGAAGACGCCGCCGCAGTCGATCGAGATGCTTCGCGGATTGCGGACACTGACCAGCTTCAAGCTCCCGCTGCTGATCGCGATCTCCCGAAAGGACTTCATCGGAGCGCTGTCGCCGTCGCCGCCCGCTGAACGGGTGCCGGGAACTTTGGCGGCACTTGCACAGCTGGCCGGGCTGCCGGGGCGGTAGCCTGTGTGCACGATGTCGCCGCTGCGTCGCAGTTTCTCAGGGTGGCCAGAGTCTTGTCCTCGGACGAACCGCTGGATCCCGTCCTGGCGGTGCCGTTGCGTTATCGGTGTCAGGCTGTCTCGCAGGAGCTTGCGGACCGATTCGGCACCGAATCGGTGCTTTGGCCCGGTGCGGCGGAAAGTCGCTGATGAAAGACGCGGGAGCCCCTGCTCGGCAAGGGCTCCCGCGTCTTTCATCAGCAGGCGTTGATCTTCCAGTAGTCGGCGTTGTCGTTGGCGCCGGGGATGTTGGCCAGGTTCGGCACGTCCCCGTACGGGGGGACCTTGATGAGCAGCTTGTCGGGCGCGAGCACGACGTCGTTGTAGACGCAGATGGTGCGGTTGCCGTTGTTGATGATCGACGACAGCTGGTTGCGCTTGTTTCCGCTGGACGCGGGCGGGTTGTTGAAGTCCCCGGACTGCGTGCTGTTGTAGTTGAGATGCCAACCGGTGGTGCCGCGGTTGTAGTTGGCGTCCTGGTAGAAGCAGTAGTAACCGGCCGGACACGGTGCGGTGGCGGCGGAGGCCGGGGCCGCGGCAAGGACGGTGCCGGCGGCGGCACCGGCCACGGCGGCCGCGAGAGCCACTGCGGAGCGGATCGTGGGCATGCGGGTTTCTCCCCTCGAAGCGGCCGCCACCGGAGCGGGCGGCCGGACGAGTACAACGCTGCCGGGAACCGTCCCCGTCTCGTCCTCGCGCCGTCCTCCCGCAGGTCAGCCCGATGAAATCGCGTCTCCGCGGAGGTTCGGAACCGCGCGGTGTCTGCTGACGAGGCCCTGTGGCTGCCGGCAACGTTGTTATGAGTGCCGACCAGCTGGTTGCGGCGTGTGGGCGGGTGGTTGATGGGGTGGCTGCTTGGTGGTCGATGATCACGACTTGTGGTCATGAGGTTTCTGTATCTGCTGGTGACGCGGGTGTTCGGTTGGCTGGTGCTGTGCTCGCGGTCGAATGCTGCGAAGGATGCGGAGATTTTGGTGTTGCGTCATCAGCTCGCGGTGCTTCAGCGTCAGGCGTCGCGACCGCGTTTGACCTGGGCTGATCGTGCGGTATTGACGGCATTGGTGCGACGTCGGTGGACCTACGGGAGTCGACCGGGTCGGCCGGCTGTTGCCGTGGTGATCCGCCGGTTGGTGGGGGAGATGGCGAGGGACGATCCGGGTTGGGGTTACCGCCGAATCCACGGCGAACTCGTCGGGCTGGGATACACGATTGCGCCGTCGACAATGTGGAAGATCCTCAAGGATGGGGGAGTGGACCCGCCACCGCGCCGATCGGGACCGACGTGGAAGCAGTTCCTCACTGTCCAGGCCAGCGGCATTCTGGCGATGGATTTCTTTCACGTAGAGACGGTGTTGCTGCGCCGGCTCGTCCGACTGCGGAGTGGCTGGTGTAGCAGGCCCGGAACCTGCTGGTTGAACTCGGCGACCGAGTGGACAGTTTGTGGTTTCTGATCCGTGACCGCGACGCGAAGTTCACGGCCGCGTTCGATGCGGTATTCGCCTCGGTCGGCATCGACGTCCTGCGCAGTCTTGTTCGGGTGCCGCGGGCGAACGCGATCGCTGAAGGCTGGGTGGGCAGCGGTCGCCGCGAGTGTCTGGATCGGCTGTTTATCGTCAACCGGCCTCATCTCGAACAGGTCCTGGCCGAGTACGTCAATCACCGTCGTCCTCATCGCTCCTTGGGCCGACGACCGCCCGAACGGCAGGTTCCGGTCCGGATGCGTGATGCCGGATTGGTACGTCGGCACGGTCGCCTTGGCGGTCTGATCTACGAATATCAGCAGGTCGCGTGATGTGACACGGTTTTCGGCACCCATACGACGACGCAGTCATGCGACCCCGGCATTCAACGCCAGGACCGCAGCTTCCCCTCGGGATCCTGTCTTCAGCTTCTTCAAGACATTAGCGACGTGGAACTTCACGGTGCTCTCCGTGATGCCGAGCCGCTCGGCGATCGCCTTGTTCCGCAAGCCGTGCGCAACGTGTCGCAGGACTTCCAGCTCTCGGCGGTTGAGTTTCGAGAGGCTGGTCGTGTCCGTGCTGTCCCGGGCGACAGAGCGGGGGAGGACGATCGAGACCCGGCTTCCCCAGCCCGACACCGCGTCGACCTCGACGCTGCCGCCGAGTGCCTTCGCGCGTCCGTCGAGCTGGAGGTGCAGCGCGTCGACGTCGAGGCGTCCGGACTCGTGGTCGCGGATGTCCAGCCGCAGCGAAGAATCGTCGCAGGACCACGCGACGCGCAGCCGGGTCAACGTCGGCTGTGCGGTGAACGCCAGGACCGCTGTGCAGGTCATGGCTCGCGCGGCGGGCGCGAGCTCTCCGCACAGCGGACGCGTGTCGGGCTGCGGCTCCACGAACTCCAGTTCGGCGTCGTGGTGGCGCAGAACCTGCCGTACTTCCCGGCGCAGCCGGGCGAAGGCGGTGTGCACCGGCTCTTCGGACAGCGCGAGATCGGTCTTGTGGGCTGACCGCAGAGCCACCAGCGCGGCTGAGGCGGCGTCGGTGGCGGCGGCTCGGGCACCCTCGGCGTCCAGCTTGGTCGACCGCAGCGCGTTCAGGACCGTGACGAGGGTTCTTTCCTGGGTTGCGGCCATTTCGACGATCGTGCGCGCGCGTTCGCTCGACGCCGCCCGGGACTCGGTGAGGTAATCGGGGCTCGCTTGCGTGACTTGCTGCCGGATGGATGTCGCGACGATGCCGAACAGTTCGGCGAGCGGCACCGGACGCGGGACTGGTTTCCGCACGGTCCGGGGGATCAGGACCAGCAGCGTGCCGATGGGGTCGTGCACGGCCCACACCGGCCGGGCCGCACCGCCGAGCTGCGCGGTCGTGCTCGTCGCGCGGCCGGGATGCACGGCCGCCTTCAGCGCTTCGAGTTCGGCGATCGCGATCTTGTCCGTCGTCTCCGCGTCGCCGGCGACCTTGCGGGGCCGACCGGTGCACTCCTTGGTGAAAATGACGAGGGCGCAGTGCGGCCAGGTCTCGGCGAGGAAGCGGGAGAAGCGGCCGGCGATGTCGTGCAGCGGGCCGTCCACGACGTCGCGCAGCCCCGGCAGGTCGACGGCGGCGCGGGGGTCGGCAGGCATCCGGCTCAGGATAACCCGTCGGGTGCCTAGCCGAAAGACCAGGAATTCCTCGCCGGACGACCGGGTCGCGGCGGGCCGGCGCGCCACTAGCGTCGGGATCGGCATGCGCTCTGGCACATGGTTTGTCGCTCGGCACGAAGGAAGAAAGAATGCCACAGCAGGTACGCGGGGTGATCGCCCGTTCGCAGGGAAGTCCGGTGGAACTGACGGACATCGTGATCCCGGATCCGGGGCCGGGCGAGGTGGTCGTCGCGGTGGCGGCCTGCGGGGTCTGCCATACCGACCTGACCTATCGCGAAGGCGGGATCAACGACGAGTTCCCGTTCCTGCTCGGGCACGAGGCGGCGGGCACGGTGGAAAGCGTCGGCGCCGGGGTCGACTCCGTGCGGCCAGGCGATTTCGTCGTCCTGAACTGGCGCGCGGTCTGCGGCCAGTGCCGGGCCTGCAAGCGCGGCCGCCCGCAGTATTGCTTCGACACGTTCAACGCGGCCCAGCGGATGACGCTCGCCGACGGCACCGAGCTGACCCCCGCGCTGGGCATCGGCGCGTTCGCCGACAAGACGCTCGTGCACGCGGGACAGTGCACCAAGGTTGACTCGTCCGCGGACCCGGCCGTGGCGGGTCTGCTGGGCTGCGGGGTCATGGCGGGCCTCGGTGCCGCGGTGAACACCGGCGCCGTCGGCCGCGGCGACTCGGTCGCGGTGATCGGCTGCGGGGGAGTCGGGGACGCGGCGATCGCGGGATCCCGGCTCGCGGGAGCGACCACGATCATCGCGGTGGACCGGGACGAGCGGAAGCTCGAATGGGCACGCGATCTCGGCGCCACGCACGCCGTCAACGCGTCCGAAACCGACACGGTCGCGGCGGTGCGGGAACTCACCGGTGGGTTCGGCGCGGACGTCGTCATCGACGCGGTCGGCCGTCCGGAGACGTGGCAGCAAGCGTTTTACGCCCGCGACCTCGCCGGCACGGTCGTGCTGGTCGGCGTGCCCACGCCGGACCTGCGGCTGGAGATGCCGCTGATCGACTTCTTTTCCCGCGGCGGGGCGCTGAAGTCGTCCTGGTACGGCGACTGCCTGCCCGAGCGCGACTTCCCGATGCTGATCGATTTGTATCGGCAGGGCCGGCTTCCGCTCGAGAAGTTCGTCTCCGAACGCATCGGGCTCGCTGACGTCGAGAAGGCCTTCCACGCGATGCACGCCGGCGACGTGCTGCGCTCGGTGGTGGTCTGGTGAGCGGCCTGCGCATCGAGCGTGTCGTCACTTCCGGCGTTTTCGAGCTCGACGGCGGAAGCTGGGCGGTGGACAACAACATCTGGCTGGTCGGAGGGGACGAAGAGGTTGTGATCGTGGACGCCGCCCACGACGAGAAAGCGATCACCGACGCGGTCGACGGCCGGAACGTCGTCGCCGTGGTGTGCACGCACGGGCACAACGACCACGTCACCGTCGCACCGGCGCTGGCCGCGAACCTCCACGCGCCGGTGCTGCTGCACCCCGGCGACCAGGAGCTGTGGGAGATGACTCATCCGGACCGGAAATTCTGGCCGGTGCAGGACGGAGAACGGATCGCGGTCGCGGGCACGGAGCTGCGGGTCGTCCACACTCCGGGGCATTCGCCCGGCTCGGTGTGCCTGTACTTGCCCGAGGCAGGCGCGTTGTTCTCCGGTGACACCTTGTTCTCCGGCGGGCCGGGCGCGACCGGACGGTCCTTTTCGGACTTTCCGACGATCGTCTCGTCGATCCGCGACAGGCTGCTCGAACTGCCCGCCGCCACGAAGGTCCACACCGGACACGGCGACGCCACGACGATCGGCGACGAGGCGCCGCACTTGTCGGAATGGATCGCCCGCGGGCATTGAGGACAGCGGAAGGCCGGGTTCCGTCCACGGTGGACGGAACCCGGCCATCGCGTGGTCAGGGGGCCGCGAGGCGGTCGAGCGGAACGTCGGGGTCGGCGAGGAGGTCCGGGTCGATCGGGCGGCGGGAGCGGACGAGCGCCTTGATCGGCTCAGTGACTTCCCAGACGTTGACGTTCATCCCGGCGAGGACCCGGTCGTCCTTGAGCCAGAAGGCGATGAACTCGCGGCCGGGCACGTCGCCGCGGAACACGACGCGGTCGTAGCTGTCGATCGTGCCGAGGAATTCCATGCCCAGGTCGTATTGGTCGGTGTAGAAATACGGCAGTTCGTCGTAGACGTCGTTCTTGCCGAGCATGCCGGCGGCCGCGACCGCGGGCTGGTTGAGCGCGTTCGCCCAGTGTTCCACCCGTACGTGGCGGCGCAGCTGCGGGTGGTAGGCGTTGGCCACGTCCCCGGCGGCGAAGATGTCGGGGTCGCTGGTGCGCAGGCTCGCGTCTACCAGCACGCCGTTGCCGGCTCGCAGCCCGCAGGCGCGCGCGATGCCGGTGTTGGGCTGAGCGCCGATCCCGGCGACGACTGCGTCGGCCTCGAGCACGGTGCCGTCGGCGAGCTTGACGCGCTTGCCTCGCTCGACCTGGTCGACCTGGACGCCGAGATGCAGATCGACGCCGTGCTGCAGGTGCAGGTCGGTGAAAACAGCGGCGACTTCGCGGCCGAGCGCGGGCACCAGCGGCTGGGGGAGCGCTTCGACAACGGTCACGTCGAGCCCGGCTCGGCGGGCAGCGGCCGCGGTCTCCAGCCCGATCCAGCCGGCGCCGAGCACGACCATGCTGCCGGCGGTGGTGAACAGGCCTTTGAGCCAATCGGAATCTTCAAGACGGCGCAGGTAGCGGACCCCGGTGGCACCGGGGAGCGTGCGTGCGCTGGCACCGGTGGCCAGAAGCAGTTTCGCGTAGCTGAGGCTGGTGCCGTCGGAAAGCCGCACCTCGTGCGCCGCCCGGTCGATGCCGGTCGCGCGGACACCCGGGCGCAGCTCGATGCGCTGCTCGGCGTACCAGGTCGCGTCGTGGACGTACAGGCTGTCGCGGGAGGCGTTGCCGGACAGATAGTCCTTCGACAGCGCCGGCCGCTCGTAGGGCAGGTGCTCCTCGTCTCCGATCAAGACTATCCGCCCGTCGAAACCCTTGTCCCGTAACGCTTCCGCCCCTTTTGCCCCAGCCAGTCCGGCTCCGATGACGACGAAGGTCGGCGAGGTCACAGATCAACTCCTTTGCGGTACACGCGAAAACGGGGCGGCCGGGCGGCCGCCCCGTTCCGGGTCAGCTCAGTACTGGCCGGCCCAGCGGCAGCGAGCGGCCGCCCGTCGCCGCGGACATCGCGCCGAGGAAGAGATACACCCCGACCGCGGTGAACGCGAACACGACGTATCCGCCCACAGTGGTGAGGCCCGCGGAGCCGTTCACGGTGCCGAACAGCACGAGTGCGAGCGCGAGGTCGATCAGTGCGAAGAGAAGGGTGAACGCGGCGGGCAGCCGCAGGCTGGCCAGTGTCAGCAGGACGATCATGACCAGCCAGGCGGTCAGGAACAGCCCTTGGGTGGACACCGCGGCGTCGGCGGGGATGCCGAACCAGTTGTGGGTCAGGCCGAGCACCAGCACCGCGTAGCTGAGCCAGAACCCGGCGAAGATGCCGAACACGGAGGCGACGGCGCTCTGGCCCTGTGCGGCGGCCCATACCGCGGCGACGAGCTGGCCGAGGCCGGTGGCGGGCAGGATGATCGCGATCGAGGCCCCGACGGCGCCGGCCGGGACGTAGCCGGTCAGCACCAGGCCGAGCGCGGTGGCGCCGACGATGAAGGTCGGAACGCCGATCAGAGCGGGATCCCCCTCGGGAATGGTGCGTGCGGGCGCTTCGGTGGCTTCGGCAGTCGTCATCGTGTACTCCTCGTTGAGTTGCGAATGATCCGTGGACGGGTTACCGGGTCGTGGGCCACAGGTGGGAAAGCTCCGGATGGTCGTCGTCGATCAGCCGGTTCGCCAAGGCGATCGCTTCTTTCGGGTCGATCTGGTCGAACGCGGGCTCGCCTTGGGCGAGCGCCTCGAAGACGGTCGCGAGTTCGGCCGCCGCCTCCGGGGACAAGCTGGTGTCCCGCCGGCATTCCACGTAGCGCAGCCGCAGCACTCCGGCGGCCTGCAGGAGCAACGAGCCGTAAGTGCTGCCCGCGGCTGGGTTCTGGACTTCCACGCCGACTCCCTTCTGTTCCGATCGGGCGGGTGGGGTCAGGCGGTGAGGCGGCGGAGTTCGCGGGCCGCGGCAGCGGGGTCGGGCGCGTTGTAGATCCCGCCCCCGACCACCGCCACGGCCGCGCCCGCGTCCTTCACCAGCCCGATCGTCGCGGCCTTCACCCCGCCCGCGATCGAGAACGCCACCCCCGCCTCGCGCCCGTCGGCCAGCAGCGTGTCGATCGAATACCCCGGACGCGCCTGCTCGTCCAGACCGGCATGGATCTCCACGAACGACACCCCCAGCTTCGCCACCTCCCGGATCCGCGCCACCCGGCCCTCGGTCACCGAGATCATGTCCGCCACCACCTCCTTGCCGTACTTCCTGCCCGCCGCCACCGCGCCCCGCACCGTGTCGTCGTCCGCCGCCCCCATCACCGTCACCAGATCCGCACCCGCCTCGAACGCCAGCGTCGCCTCCAGCTCCCCCGCGTCCGCCGTCTTCAAATCCGCGAACACCAGCTTGTCCGGATGCGCCGCCTTCACCGCCGTCACCGCCGAAATCCCCGCCGACTTCACCAACGGCGTCCCCAGCTCAAGAATGTCCACCTCCCCCGCCACCTGACGCGCCAACGCCAACGCCGAACCCACATCCAGCACATCCAACGCAACCTGCAACCGCACAACAAACTCCTCACGGTAGAAAGGGAAAACGCGACAGGTCACCCACCATCACCCCGCCGCCTGCGCCCGGCAATGCTTCGCCGCATGAGGAAAAACAATCCCCCGATAGGCACAATCAATAACCGCCGGCCGCCGGGGCGCGGCGGTCCGGGCCTTCGCGACCCGGCAGACCTCGGCCGGCTGGTGCGGGAAGCATCGACGATCTGCTGGTCACGGCCGCTTCCCGGCTCTCGTCGGCACTAGTGCGCACGGCTTCCCGCTCGTCTCGGCGCGGCCGCCGTTCGTCCGTGATTCGGCTCCGGTCGTGCGCGAGCGGTTGCCAGGCCCCGATGCGAGCGAAGAAGCTTTCCGGAGAATAGCCGAGTTCAGGGCGACGATACCGGATAATCGCGCCGGCTGAGCCCTCGGCGGGCAACGGCGCCTGTTTGTCCTGCCGTTGCCGCCGGTCGACAGTGCGGGAGGACGTTATGAGGCGCGAAATGCCGGAATCCATGGTGGCCGAAGTTCTTTCCGCGCCTCGTGGTCGGCGTTGACGGATGTTGATTCATTGCCTCGGGGCCGCCGCGGGCGGCGGCTATCCGCAGTGGAATTGCGCTTGCGCCGGGTGCGTCAAGGCCCGCGCTAAGCCGGAGCACGCGACGGCGCACGCCGGGATCGCGGTTTCCGGCGATGGCGAGCGGTGGTTCCTGTTCAACGCGACTCCCGACGTTCTCCACCAGATCGCGGCGGATCCCGTGCTGCATCCCGGTCCGGGCATCCGGGAGACGCCGGTCGCCGGGGTCGTGCTGACCGACGCGGAATTCGACCACACCATCGGCCTGCTGATGCTGCGCGAGGAATCGTCGCTGACGGTGCACGGGACCTTTCCCGTGCTGGAGGCGCTGAACCTCTGGTTCCCGGTGCGGGAGCTGCTGAGCGACTACGCCGACATCTCCTGGTCCGAGGTCCGGGCGGGCGAGCCGGTCGATCTGGACGACCGGGTGCGGGCGACCGCGTTCCTGACCGGTTCCAAGGCTCCCCGCTACGTGGGGAATTCCCAGCTCCGCGAACAGCCGGCGGAATGGGAGGTCGGCTATCGCCTGGAAGACAAGCTGACCGGCGGGATCGCGGTCTACGCGCCGACGGTGCCGCGATGGGACGAGAAGTTCGAGCAGCAGGTGGCATCGGCCGACTGCGTCTTCGTGGACGGGACGTTCTGGACGGACGACGAAATGTCCGCGACCGGCGCGGGAAACCGGACCGGCCGGTCGATGGGGCACCTGCCGGTCAGCGGGGACGGCGGATCGGCTCGCGCGCTCGCCGCGCTGCCCGCGAAGCGAAAGATCTACACGCACATCAACAACACGAATCCGATTCTCGACGAAGAGTCCCCAGAACGGCGCTGGGTGACGGACTTGGGCATCGAAATCGGCCGAGCCGGCTTGGAGGTGGAAGTATGAGCGTCAGGTCTGCCGAGGAGTTCGAAGCGTACCTGCGGTCCATCGGAGAGAAGCGGTACCACCATCTGCACCCGTTCAACGAGCGGATGCACGCTGGAGAGCTGTCCGAGGCGGAATTTCGCGGATGGGTGCGGAACCGCTTCTACTATCAGATGAATCTCCCGAAAAAGGACGCGTTCATCCTGACCAAGCTCCCGGGCCGGGACGACCGGCGCAGGTGGATCACGCGGATCACCGACCACGATGGCCGCACCGGCGGCGAAGGCGGCCTCGAAAAGTGGGTCCGCTTGGGGAAAGCAGTCGGCTTGAGCCGCGAGGAACTGTACGACGTGGACACCGTTCTGCCCGGCGTGCGGTTCGCGGTCGACGCGTACGTTGACTTCTGCCGTCAGAAGCCGTGGCTGGAGGCGGTCGCGTCGGCGTTGACGGAACTGTTCGCGCCGGACCTGCTCAGCAGGCGGATCACCGATGTCCAGCGCCATTACCCGTGGATCGCGGCGGAGGGCCTGGAGTACTTCCGGGCCCGGCTCACTCAGCAGCCCAAGGACATCGCGCACCTGCTCGAATTGGTGGTCGAGAACGCGAAGACCGAACAGCAGCAGGAAGCGTGCGCCCGTGCGCTGGAGTTCAAGTGCGACGTGCTCTGGAGCCTGCTGGACGCCGTGGAACTCGCCTACCGCAAGAGTTCGTGATGAACGAGTCCGAATTGGCCGCCGTGCCGAAGCTGGCGACGAAAGCGATGCTCAAGCACGACAACGTCCGGGACGTCGAATTGCTCCTGTTGCCCGAACGCGTGGTGCTGCTGAACAAGTCCGGGGCGGCGATACTGGGACTGTGCGACGGCAGCCGGACCGTGCGGCAGGTGGTCGACCAGCTCGAACGCGATTTCCAGGCCGCCGATCTCGCGAACGACGTGATGAAATTCCTGCACGACGCGCGAGGCCGGGGCTGGGTGGTGGTCGCATGACCGGCTTGCCGCAGCCCTACGGCCTGCTCGCCGAGGTCACGCATCAGTGCCCGCTGCATTGCGTCTACTGCTCGAACCCGCTGAACCTGCTCGACCGGCAGGAGGAACTGGCCACCGAGGACTGGTTGCGGGTGATCCGCGAGGCCGCCGGGCTCGGTGTCGTGCAGGTGCACTTTTCCGGCGGCGAACCGCTGGTGCGCGGCGATCTGGAGACCCTGGTCGCCGAATGCCGCGGTCTCGGGCTGTACACGAACCTGATCACCAGCGGCCTCGGGCTGACGGAGGGCCGGGCGGAAGCTCTGGTCGCGGCCGGGCTCAACAGCGCCCAGTTGAGCATTCAGGGCGACGCCGCCGAATCGACGAACCTGGTCGCGGCCAGCAAGCGGTTCGACAAGAAGGAGGCCGCCGCGCGCATCATCCGCGATGCCGGCCTGCCGTTGAACATGAACGTGGTGCTGCACCGGCTGAACCTCGACCGGCTCGACGCGATCATCGACGTCTGCGCGGAATGGGGAGCCGAGCGGCTGGAACTGGCCAACAGCCAGTACTACGGCTGGGCGCTGCGCAACCGCGAGCGGCTGATGCCGAGCAAGGCCCAGCTGGACGACGCGGTCGCCGTGTACGAGCGACGGAAGGCCGAACTGGGGGAGCGGATGGAACTCCTCTGGATTCTCCCGGACTACTACGAGCCCTACCCGAAGCCGTGCATGGGCGGATGGGCGCAGAACGCGCTGACCGTCGCACCGGACGGCACCGTGTACCCGTGTCCGGTGGCCGCCGAGATCACCACGATGGCCTTCTCCTCGGTCCGCGACCACGACCTGGAGTGGATCTGGACGAAATCCGAGGCGTTCCAGGCCTTCCGGGGAACGGCGTGGATGCCGGATCCATGCCAGAGCTGTCCGCGCAAGGAGATCGACTTCGGCGGCTGCCGCTGCCAGGCGTTCGCGTTGACCGGCGACGCGGCGCGCACCGATCCGGTGTGCCAGCACTCGCCGGACCATCACCTGGTCCAGGACGCTCTGGTCCGGGCCAATCACAGCAACGGCGAAGCGGCGGACCTGGTTTACCGGCGTCCGGCCGCGCGGAGGCACTGACGGATGTCGCTGGCAGGCACGAAACTCACGGAAGAAGAGGCGTCGGCGCGGTCCGCGGCGGTCTCGCACGTCCGGTACGAGGTGGAACTCGACCTGACGACAGGCGAGGACGAGTTCGCGACGACCACCGTCGTGCGCTTCCGCGCGGAGCCTGGCGAGCTCTTTCTCGACTTTGCGGGAACAGCCGCGTCGGTGGAGTGCAATGACCGTGAACTGGGGCCGGCAGCACAGGCCGGCGCCCGCATCCGGCTGATCGCGAGGCCGGGGGAGAACACGGTGCGCGTGGCCGGGACCGCTCCGTATTCGCGCACCGGCGAGGGCTTGCACCGTTTCCGCGACCCGCTCGACGGGCAGGTCTACCTGCACACCAAGTTCGAGCCTTTCGCGGCGCACACCGTCTTCGCCTGTTTCGACCAGCCGGATCTGAAAGCGGCGGTCGGCGTGACCGTGACCGCGGAGGATCACTGGACGGTGGTCGCCAACACCGACCCGGAAAAGCTGGTGCCGCTGGAGGGCGACCGCACCAGCTGGCGTTTCGGGCCCACCCCGCCGCTGCCGACCTACCTGGTGGCCTTCGCCGCCGGCCCGTTCCGCCGCGTCCAAGCCTTGCACGACGGACTGCCGCTGGGCCTCTACGCGCGGAACTCCCTTTACTGCGCATTGACCCGCCAGGCTCCCGAGCTCTTCGACGTGGTCCGTCGCGGGCTCGACTTCTACCGCCGGTTGTTCGACCTGCCGTACCCGTTCGCCAAATACGACCACGTTTTCGCCCCCGAGTACGCGTTCGGCGGCATGGAGCACCCGGGCTGTGTCACGCTCAACGAGCGGTTTCTGTTCCGGCACCGGGTCACCGAGGACACGCGGCGAAGGCGAGCCGAACTCCTGACGCACGAGATGGCGCACATGTGGTTCGGCGATTACGTGACCATGCGCTGGTGGGACGATCTGTGGCTGAACGAGGCGTTCGCGACCATGATGTCGGTCGTCGCGCAGCCTGAAGCGACGCGGTACGGCGAAGGCTGGACCGGCTTCGCGCATCACAACCTGCCCCTCGCCCGGCACGCCGACCAGTTGCCGACGAGCCACGCGATCCGGGTCGCGACGCCCGACACCGACGCGGCGCGCTCGAACTTCGGCCCGATCGTGTACCGGAAAGGCGCCGCAGTCCTGCGTGAGCTGGCGGAGCGGCTGGGCTGGGACTCGTTCGTCGCGGGGGTCCGGATCTATCTGCGGACGCACGCGTGGGGCAACGCCGATCTCGGCGACTTCGCGGCCGCGCTGCAGCGGGCTTCAGGCGAAGATGTCGGCCGGTGGGTCGAGGAATGGCTGCTGAGCAGCGGCGTCAATACCGTCGAAATGGTCCGGGACCTGCTTGTCCAGCACGCGGACGTTCCGCCGCGGAGGCTGAACCTCCGGGTCGCCGCGTTCGACGACCGCGAGGGCGAGATGGTGCTGCGCCGGCGCGCGCACGTTTCGCTTGATTCGGGCGAGTGCGAGCTGGCCGGCTTCGGCGACGCGGATCTGGTGGTGCCCAACGACGACGCGGTGAGCCACGTCAAGATCCGGCTGGACGCCCGGTCCCGGCAGAAGGCGCTGGCGAGTTTGTCCGCAGTGGACGATCAGCGGGTGCGGGCAGTCGTCTGGGGAGCGTTGTGGGACGAGGTGCTCGACGCGCGCTTGCCGGCGCGGAGCTACGCCGCTGCCGTTCTCGCGCACGGGCCAGGGGAGAGCGATGCCGGGGTGCTGGAAGCGCTGCTGGATCGCGCAGTGCGGGCTGTCCGCGTTTACGGGGATCCGTCCCGCCGTACGGAGATGCTGGCGACGCTGGCGCACCAGGTGCGAACACTGCTGGCCGCCGAAGCTGCGGGCAGCGATCGCCAACTGGTCTTCGCCCGCGCCCTGGTCGGCGTCGTCCCGGACGGGGAACACCGTCTGCTGAGCGAAATCGCGTACGGGCGATCCCCGTGGGCGGGCCTGGAAGTGGATCGGGATCTGCGCTGGCGTGCGGTGTTCCGCCTCGCGTCGACGGGACACGACCTCGACGGCTGCCTGGATGTCGCGGTGGAGGCGGATCCCGGTGACAGCGGCCGCCGGAACGCCTTGACCGCGGAGGCCGCCCGGCCCGCGGCGGCAGCCAAGGAAACGGGCTGGGAGCGGCTGTTCAACGGCGAATTTTCGCTCGCCGAGCGGAAAGCCGTCATGGCGGGCCTGCCGCAACCCGGGCAAGAGGGACTGCTCACACCGTATGCGGACCGCTACTTGAGGACGTTGGAAAGCATGCCGGGCACCGTCGAACCGGAATTCGCGGTGGCCTTCGCCCGCGCGCTCTATCCTCATTTCACCACTGCGGAGCAGAGTGTGCTGGCGGGCACCGGGCGCTTGCTGGAAAGCACGCTGTTGCCGCGGAACGTGGTGAAGGTTCTCCGCGAGGAGCGCACCGAACTGCTGATCATGCGTGCGGCGCGAGCGTGCGACGCGGCGCATCGAACGAGGTGAATGGAAGGCGCAAGGCTTCAGTCGCGTGGGCAGACTGAAGCCTTGCGCCGGCTGAAGTGGCTGTCAGCCTCGGTAGAAGTAACCAGTGGCTTCAGCGCAAACCTCGACGACCGTGTACTTCGGCGTTTCCCACTTCACGTTATTTCCTCCTGTTGAAGGATTCCGGGCGAGTGCTTCGCCGGGAAGCATCTGCGACGCGGTGCAAGTGCGGCCACCGGTCTGGGTCGGACGGGCGGGAAATAGTGACAGACGGCGGTTTTTTGGTGCTGAGCGGGATGAAACCCTTACCTGCCAAGGTGTTTCGCTGCTCAACGGCCATAGGGGCAGGCCGGAAACCCCGCAGGTGACGTACTGTGCACCGTTCGTCTTCGCAGCGGCTACGTTCGTGTCCCTCGGATTGACCAGGCTCACCGGCCAGTGCAGGCTCAGTGCACACCGCGGGTCCCGTGACCGCGGGTCGCGCAGTCCGCGCACCGTCAGTGTTGCTTCCTCAGGCACAGTACGACGTATTCCGGAGCGAGAGGGGGAAATCGTGGTTCTTCCCTCAAAAATGCCTCAGCTCGCCGACCTCGATCTGCTGCTGTCCGTCGAACGCTACGGCAGCGTGGGGAAGGCGGCGCAGGCGCACAGCCTTTCCCAGCCCGCGGCCAGCATCCGGATCAGTGCCATGGAACGAAGGCTCGGCCTGCGGCTGCTCGAACGTTCCCCGACCGGGTCGAAGCTGACCGAGGAAGGGGAAATGCTCGCGAAGTACGCCCGCAACGTGATGCACGCGGCGCGGGAGCTACTGGAGTTCGGCTCCGGTTCGTCCAGCGCGAGCCGGTTGCGGGTCGCGGGCAGCCCGGGCGTGTCCGAGCACCTGATCCCGGAATGGCTGAACCGGTCCGGGCTCTCGTTCGGCGAGGTGCGGGTGGAGGTGCGGACCGGCCGCGTCGACGAGCTGCGGCAGCTGATCCGGGCGGACCAGGCCGACGTCGCGTTCATCGACGGCTGGTGCCAGGCCGGAAGCCAGCTGCCGAAACAGTTCCGGGAAGGCCTGGTCACCCGGTACATCTGCGACGACAAGCTGGCGGTGGTCGTCGGGGCGGTGCATCCGTGGGCGAAGCGGCCCGGTCCGGTGACGGTGGAGGAGCTCGCCTCGGCCCAGCTGGTGGTGCGCGAGCGGGGATCCGGGCTCCGGGAGTTCACCGACGAACTGCTGGGTTCCGCGCGTGCTTCGCGAAGCTACGTCGAACTGCCCTCCAGCGCGGCGGTCAAGCAGGTGGTCGCCGCGGGCAGGCGGGTGACCGTGCTGAACATCTCCACCGTCCGCTCCGAAATCGCGGACGGCAGGCTGCGGCTGGTCCCGGTCGAACAGGAGATGCCGGCGAAGCCGATTTACGCGGCGTGGAGCGAACGCCGGGGATTGCCCGGACACGCGAAGGAGCTGGTCGAGATCGCGGCGGCGAAGGGCAGTCCCATGCCAGGCCCGCAGCCTGGCCCGAAAGTCACTAGCACAGGAGGAGTAACTACCGATGTCCACTCTTAACAAGATCGCTCGCATCATGGTCTCCGACCGGCGCGGAATCCTCGCCGCGGACGAGAGCATCGGGACGATGTCCTCCCGGCTCGAAGGGGTGGGCGTCGAAGCGACCGAGGAGAACCGGCGCGTGTACCGGGAGCTGATCGTCACGACCCCGAAGCTCCCGGAATCGGTCAGCGGCATCATCCTCGCCGACGAGACGTTTCACCAGAAGCTGTCGAACGGCCAGACGTTCCCGCAGTTTCTCGCCGACCGCGGCATCCTCGCCGGGATCAAGGTCGACACCGGGGCGAAGCCGCTGGCGGGCGCACCGGGCGAGAACGTGACCGAAGGGCTCGACGGGCTGCGCGATCGAGTGAAGAACTACGCGGCGCTCGGGGCGACCTTCGCCAAGTGGCGCGCGACGATCACGATCGGCGACGGCCTGCCGTCGGACCGTGCGGTGCGGGCCAACGTGCACGCGCTGGCACGGTATGCCGGTCTGTGCCAGGAAGGCGGCATCGTGCCGATCGTCGAGCCCGAGGTGCTGATGGACGGTTCCCACTCGCTGGCGAAGTGCAAGCAGGTGACGACGTCCGTCCTGCGCTCGCTGTTCGACGAGCTCAGCCTGATGCAGGTGCAGCTCGACGGCATCGTCCTCAAACCCAACATGGTGGTCGCCGGCAAGGACTGCCCGGAGCAGCCGTCGGTCGAAGAGGTCGCGAAGGCCACTGTGGACGCTCTGCGGGAGACGGTGCCGTCGTTCGTACCGGGCATCGCTTTCCTGTCCGGCGGGCAAAGCCCGGAAAAGGCGACTGAGCACCTCGCGGCGATGCAGACGCTCGGCCCGCTTCCGTGGGAGCTGACCTACTCGTTCGGACGGGCGCTGGTCGGGCCGGCGCTGGAGACCTGGCGAGGCGACGAGAGCAAGCGGGAAGCCGCTCAGAAGGCGCTGTCGGACCGGGCGGTGGCGAACGCCGCGGCTCGCTGACCGCCAGACCAGAAGACCCGGCCGGTGCGAGCCGCGGCTCGCACCGGCCGGGCCGGGTCGAGGAAATTTGCCCGTTCGCGCACAGGGATGGATGTCTATGAAGAGTCAGGAATGGGGCCTCGCCGCCGCGGAGACTGCCCGCCGCCCGGACGACGCCCTTGCCCTCGAACTCGTGCGCGGCACCGAGGCCGCCGCGCTCGCGGCCGGACGATGGGCCGGGCACAGCGACGACAGCGCCAGGCTGGCCGCCATAGACGCGATGCACACGTCGCTGCGCTCGGTGGCGATGGACGGCGTCGTGGTGCTCGGGGTGGGCACGCAAGACGATTCACCCGCCCTGTTCCACGGCGCGGAGGTGGGCGCCGGCGACGGCCCGGTATGCGATATCGCGATCAGCATCGGCGATGGCGCCCTGTCGGAGGCCAGGGATGTGCCCCGCGCGCTGACCGCGGTGGCGGTCAGCGCGCGCGGCGCGATGGCCGACCTGGCTCCGCAGCACAGCATAGAGAAGCTGGCGGTCGGCCCCGGCCTCGCGGACGTCGTCGACATCACCCGCCCGGTGGCGGAGAACTTGCGGAGGATTGCCGTGGCAAAAGGGGTGCGGGTGTCGGACGTCGTCGTCGCGACGCTCAATCGACGCCGGCACGTGGAACTCGCCCGAGAAATCCAGGACGCTGGTGCGCGGGTCCACTTGGTGGAGGGCGGCGAGATCGCGGGCGCCGTCGCCGCGGCGCGGCCTGAGCATCCGATCGACGTGTTCCTATGCACCGGGAACGCCGTGGAAGGAGTCGTCGCTGCCGCCGCGTTGTCCTGCCTCGGCGGATCGATGCAGGCGCGGCTGGTGCCCGAAGGTCCCGCGCAGCAGCCGGCCGCGGTTACTCGCACCGAGGACCTGGTGGGCAAGGAGAGCGTGGTCTTCTGTGCCTCCGGGGTGACCACCAGCGAACTGCTGCGCGGCGTCCGGAACGACGGCGAGGGCTGCACGACCACGCGGTCCCTCGTGCTGTGCTCGGATCCGGACACGGTGCGGACGATCCAGTCCGAACACCGGTATGTCAGGGAGCGCGGCCGTGGGTGAGGCCGGACCTCTGCTCGCGCGCTACCGCGGGCTGATCTGTGACCTCGACGGCGTGGTGTACCGCGGGGCTTCCGCTGTCCCGCACGCGGTCGAGACCCTGAACGAGGCGGCCGAACGCGGACTGTCGGTCGTCTTCGCGACGAACAATGCGTCCCGTCCGCCCGGGGACGTCGCTGATCACCTGCGTGAGCTGGGCCTCGCCGGGACCGGCTGGTCGGTGGTCACCAGTTCTCAGGCGGCCGCGGCGTATCTGGCCGAGCGGCTGGCTCCTCGCGCGCGAGTGTGCGCGGTCGGCGGCCCTGGCGTTGCCCATGCGCTGGCCGAAGCCGGGTTGACGCCGGTCCGCGTCGCGGACTTGGCGGGCGCGCCAGTCGAGGCGGTCGTGCAGGGACTCGGCCACGACATCACGTGGCGCGAGCTCGCGGCTGTCGGCTACCTGGCGGAAGCCGGAGCTGCCTGGGTCGCCACGAACATCGACCGCACGCTCCCCACGCCGTACGGGAAGGCACCGGGCAACGGCGCGCTGGTCGCCTTGGTGCAGACCGCGACCAGCGCCTCCCCGCACGTGGTCGGAAAGCCGAAGGCGGCCTTGTTCGACTTGGCTCGCGCTCGGCTGGGCACTGCTCCGCCGGACACCTTGGTGTGCGGAGACTTGCTGGGCACCGACATCGAGGGGGCGAACGCCGCCGGCCTTGACTCGCTTTTCGTGCTGAGCGGTTCCTCCCGGCTCCGCGATCTGGCTTTCGCACCGCGGCGTTCCCGTCCGACGTATGTCGCTGCTGATGTGAGCGGGCTGCTCGTCCCCGCGCTGCCGCTGGACAGCGCCTCGGCAGAGCGTCTCGACGGCCTCGGGCCGGACGGCGTCCCCGACCTGCCCAGCGGCGGCGACAGCGGCCGTTTGCTCCAGGCCGTCATCGCCGGTGCGTGGGCGGCTCGCGCCGACGGACGGCCGATCTCCGACGACGCGCGGTTGTGGGAGCGGATCGAACAGCAGCTTGGCGTCGCCGGTCCGCAGTGACGCGTGCGCGGCCGCCGAGAGGGAGCGCGCCCGCGTTCTGCTTGCTGGCTGAGCGAGAAGACCGCTCCGCCGCTGTCCGGAACCGGACAGCGGCGGAGCGGTCATTTTCCGGGCAGGGCGGGCGGTTCGCCGGTGCGTTCGTACTCCGCCAGCAGGTCGATCCGGCGCTGGTGCCGTCCGCCCTCGAATTCGGCGGTGAGAAACGCGTCGACGATGCGCTCGGCCTCCTCGACGGTGTGCATCCGCGCGCCGATGCCAGCCAGCAGTGCGTTGTTGTGCCGGCGTGCCAGCCGTGCGGTGTCCTCGTTCCAGGCCAGTGCCGCGCGTGCGCCAGGCACTTTGTTGGCCGCGATCTGTTCCCCGTTGCCCGAACCGCCGATGACGATGCCGAGGCTGCCTTCGTCGGCGACGACGCGCCGCGCCGTCTCGACGCAGAACGGCGGGTAGTCGTCGGCGGCGTCGTAGACGGCGGGGCCGACGTCGGTCACTTCGTAGCCGAGACCGGAAAGCCGTTCCGCGAAATGGTTCTTGAGTTCGAGCCCGGCGTGATCAGAGCCAAGATAGATTCGCACGGCGGCGAGTCTAGTGTCGTGCTCGGCGGATTGGCGGGAAACCTTTGCCGGACAGTCATTGGAATGCCTTATAGGCCGGTGCGAGGGTGTCGCTGCCGTCGCCGGGGCGTGCGCGGCCGCTCCCGCTCGTCGACGGCGGCGCACCGTTCGGCACCGGTTGCCGACCGCTGGTGCACCGCCGGTTGCTGCCGCCGTGTTAAGGCGAAGAAGCTGGATCGTGACCGGGAGATTTCGTGACGGTGTCCTCGAGATCGAGCGGTTTTCGGGAGCAGCCAGCAGAAGGAGAACGACATCATGTGGGAAACCCCGGAGTACACGGTCATCGAGGTGTGTGCTGAGGCCACCGGCTACTTCTACCGGCGCTGACAGCCCGGCCGCACCGGCCGTGTTCCGCGAATAGGCATGGGCGCGAGGTTCCGGACGCGGGACCTCGCGCCCATCTCCGAGCGCGCTCGATCCCCCTGGAGAGGCGGTCCCCGTGAATCTCGAGTTTCTTCCGCTGGTGGCGCTCGCGTTCGGCCTCAGCCTGGACAACTTCCGCTCGTCGATCGCGATCGGAACCATTCCGTTCGGCTGGCGCCGAGCGGTGCAAGTAGCCCTGGTTTTCGGCCTCTGGGACGCGCTGGGCCCGCTGCTGGGCGGGGTCGCCGGCCGCTACCTCGGCGAATTCGTCGGCGACTGGGGCGAGTACGTCGGCGTGGCCGCGCTCGGGTTGTACGGCCTGTATTTCCTCGTCTCGGCGATCCGCAACCCGGAGACGGAAGCGGACGACCTGGACCACCCGTGGGTGACGCTCTTCGGGCTGCCGTTCTCGCTCACCGTCGACAACTTCCTCGCCGGGGCCGGCCTGGGGATCGCCGGATTCTCTTTGGTGATCCCGATGTTCACCTTCGGCGCGATGACGGTGGTGCTGTCGCTCGCCGGGCTGTTCGTCGGCCGGATGGCCGCCAAGGTCATCCGGATCCGGGCGGATCTGCTCAGCGGCATCTCGCTCGTCGGCGCGGCGATCCTGTTGCCGCTGGCCTTCGACTGAGCGACGGGGGAGGACCGCGATGCCCGACAATCCCGATACTCACGTCTACCGCACCTATGACAGGGTCCTGGCCGGTTCCGGCCGGTCCGGCAGGCGGAATCCTCCGGTGGCGGGCGGGAAACCCGACGACTGGTGGCCGCACCGGCTCGACCTCAAGGCGCTGCACCGGAACGGTCCCGCGAGCGACCCGATGGGCGCGGATTTCGACTACGCGCGGCACTTCGCGACGCTCGATCTCGACGAACTCGCGCGGGACGTCGACGAGGTGCTGACGACCTCGCAGGAGTGGTGGCCCGCCGATTTCGGCCATTACGGGCCGCTGGTGCTGCGGATGGCCTGGCACGCCGCGGGAACCTATCGCGTCAGCGACGGCCGGGGCGGGGCCGGTGCCGGAATGCAGCGCTTCGCTCCGTTGAACAGCTGGCCGGACAACCGGAATCTGGACAAGGCACGCCGGCTCCTGTGGCCGGTGAAACGCAAACACGGCCGCAAGATCTCCTGGGCGGATCTGATGGTTTTCGCGGGCAACCGGGCGCTGGAGTCCATGGGCTTCAGGACATTCGGGTTCGCAGGCGGCCGCGCGGATGTGTGGGAGCCCGACGAGACGTACTGGGGCCCGGAACGCACGTGGCTGGCCGACGAACGCCACCACGGCCTGCACGAGCTCGAAGAGCCGTTGGCAGCCGAGGAAATGGGGCTGGTCTACGTCGATCCGCAGGGCCCGGCCACCAATCCCGACCCCGTGCTGGCCGGTCGCGACATCCGCGAGACTTTCAAGCGGATGGGGCTCAACGACGAGGAAACCGTGGCGCTCATCGGCGGCGGGCACACCTTCGGCAAGACGCACGGCCCGGCGGACCCGAACGCGACCGGCGGCCCCGAGCCCGAGGGCGCGCCGCTGGCCGCGCAGGGGCTCGGCTGGCTGGGCGGCAAGGGCGCGGACGCGGTGACCAGCGGGCTGGAGGGCATGTGGACGCGCACCCCGGTCACCTGGGACCACACCTTTTTCGAGACCCTTTTCCAGTACCGATGGGACGTCGAGCTCAGCCCGGCGGGCCTGTGGCAGTGGATCCCCAGCGACGGACAGGGCGAGGGCACCGTTCCGGATCCGTTCGACCCGGACGTGAAACACCATCCGGTCATGCTCACCACCGACCTCGCGCTGCAGGAGGACCGGATCTACGCGCCGATCGCGCGGCGGTTCCTCGAGAACCCGGAGGAGTTCGAGGACGCGTTCGCGCGGGCCTGGTTCAAGCTGACGCACATCGACCTGGGACCGATCGAGCGCTACCTGGGCCCGCTCGTCCCGGCGGAACGGATGATCTGGCAGGACCCGGTGCCGGAGGCGGACCACGAACTCGTGGACTCCGGCGACATCGGCGCGCTCAAAAAGGAAATCCTCGACTCCGGCCTTTCCGTCGCGCAGCTCGTTTCGACGGCATGGGCGTCCGCGTCGACCTATCGGGACAGCGACAAACGCGGCGGGGCGAACGGCGCGCGGATCCGGCTGGAACCGCAGTGCGGCTGGGTGGTGAACGAACCTGAGCGGCTGGGCGTCGTCCTGCCGGTGCTGGAAGAGATCCAGCGGCGATTCACCGCGTCCGCGCGAGGCGGCAAACACGTCTCCCTGGCCGACCTGATCGTGCTCGGCGGATGCGCCGCGGTGGAACAAGCCGCCGCGGCGGGAGGCTGTCCGGTCGAGGTCCCGTTCCGGCCAGGGCGCACCGACGCGACCCAGGAATGGACCGACGTCGAGTCCTTCGGCGCGTTGGAGCCGGCAGCGGACGGCTTTCGCAATTACCTGGGCAGCGGATACCGCGTGGCCCCGGAGCACCTGCTGATCGACCGGGCGGGCCTGCTGACGCTGACCGCGCCGGAGACGGCCGTGCTGGTCGGCGGATTGCGGGTCCTCGGAGCCAACCACGGAGGGTCTCCAGCCGGGGTTTTCACTGCGGCACCGGGTTTTCTGACCAACGACTTCTTCGTCAACCTCCTGGACGCGGGAACCGAGTGGGTGCCCCGCGGCGACGGCTACGAAGGCCGGGACCGGGCCACCGGAGAGGCGAGGTGGACGGCGAGCCGGGTCGACCTCGTCTTCGGCGCGAACGCCGAGCTGAGAGCGATCGCCGAGGTCTACGCCGGCGACGACGCGCGCGAGAAGTTCGTCCGGGATTTCGCCGCTGCCTGGGCGAAAGTCATGGAACTTGGCCGGTTCGACTCGCGCTGACGCTCCGCCTGATGCGTCCATTGTGGAACGTTTCGGTGTGGTCCCGCGCACACGAGCGGTACCAGTCAGCGGGGGAACGGCGCCGATCCGTCCTTCGGTGGCAACGGATATCGGAATTGCTTTCCCCGGCGTAGGGTCGGATTTCGTTACCGGCTCGGGAATTTCCCCGGTCGACCCGGTAATCGATGCGGGTGTTTCGGGAAAACTGTCAGAAGGTTCACGTGTGCTGACGAGGAGGTGACGTCCGATGACCATTGCCGAAGAGCGAGAAGACCTCTTGGCGGAACTCAGCGGACAGAACAAGGCGACCATCGGTGCCGTGCTCGGCACGGGCTCGGTCGGCAAGGCGACCGAGCGTGCCGACGGCACGATGGAAGCGACCATCCGGATTCCGGAGGACGCGATGCAGTGGGAGCCGGGGATCCTGATCCTGCCGCACGGCGGCGTCCTCGAGCTGACCATCATCAACGACGACAAGAACACGCACGCCTGCCTGCTCCCGAGCAACGGCGACCGGCAGTTCATCGGCCTGCTGAACCACTCCAAGGGCAGCGCGCGGCTCGAACTGGACGGCCCCGGCTGCTACTGGTACGGCTCGCCGGCCGGCAACGACGAGGGCAGGGGCCTGACCGGAGCCATCGTCGTCACCGGCGAGGTGCCGCCGGAAGCCAAACTCGACCGACCCGCCCAGCCGCGGCCGTGAACAGGGAGGAACAGCCATGACCATCGAATACGTCGACGCCGGCCGGGCGTTCAATCACAACAAGCTTTCCAATATGCCGCACAGCGCTCCGGACGTGACGAGCGGCATCAACTACGAGCGCATCCTTCAGGCGCGCAGCGAATCCCAGAACTGGATCACCTATTACGGCGCTTACGACGGCCAGCGGCACAGTCTGTTGGACCAGATCAACGCCGACAACGTCAAGAACCTGAAGGTCGCCTGGATCCACCAGGCGAGCGCGACCGGCGTGATCGCTTCCACCTCGACCTACGCGTTCGAGGCGTGCCCGATCGTCGTCGACGGCGTCATGTTCGTGACCGGCTGGGACGGCTGGCTCTGGGCGCTCGACGCGCGGACCGGCGAGCAGCTGTGGCGCTACAAGCACGCGATCCCGGTCGACGTGACGCTGTGCTGCGCGAACGTCAACCGCGGCTGCGCGGTCGCCAACGGCAAGGTCTACATGGTGACCCAGAACGCCCAGCTGGTGGCTCTCGACGCGACCAACGGCGAGAAGGTCTGGCAGAAGACCATCGGCGACGTGCGCGCGGGCGAGAGCGCTTCGATCGCCCCGCTGGTCATCAAGGACACTCTGATCACCGGTTCCGCCGGCGGCGAGTACGGGGTCCGCGGCCACATCGACTGCTGGGACCTCGAGACCGGCGAACAGCGCTGGCGCACCTACACCGTCCCGAAGCCGGGCGAGCCCGGCTCGGAGACCTGGCCCGCCGACGGCGAGGCATGGCAGCGCGGCGGCGCGAACCACTGGGTCACCGGCACGTTCGACCCTGAGCTGAACCTCTACTACGCGGGCACCGGCAACCCGGCTCCCGACTTCGACGGCGAGGTCCGCGAGGGCGACAACCTCTACACCGACAGCGTGGTCGCGCTGGACGTCGACACCGGCGAGATCAAGTGGCACTACCAGTTCACCCCGCACGACTTGTGGGACTACGACTCCACGATGGAGATGACCCTCTTCGAGCGGGACGGCAAGAAGCTGCTGGCCCACTTCGACAAGAACGGGTACATGTTCGTCCTCGACCGCACCAACGGCGAACTGCAGCACGTCACCCCGTTCGTCGACCGGATCGACTGGGGCGTCATCACCCGCGACGGCAAGGTGACGCCGCGGAAGTACCCGGACAAGGAAGGCGAGCCCTGCCACTTCTTCCCCGGCCCGGCCGGCGCGAAGGAATGGACGCACGCGTCGTACAACCCGAACCATGACCTGTTCTACGTGCCGGTCGCCGACGTGGGTGCCACTGCCACGCGGCGCCGTCGCGAGTTCAAGGAAGGCATGCCCTACTGGGGCGCCGCCGTCGAGGTCGACATCGACAACATGGCCGGTTCGGTCAGCGCGTTCGACTCGCACGGCGAGGAGAAGTGGCGCTACCGGATGGATCTGCCGATGGCCGCGTCGACGCTCAGCACCGAAGGCAACGTGGTGTTCGCCGGCACGCCCGCCGGCGAGTTCATGGCGCTGCACGCCGAGACGGGCGAGAAGCTCTGGAGCTTCCAGTGCGGCAGCGGGCACCACAGCAGTCCGAGCACCTATTTCCTCGACGGAAAGCAGTACATCACGGTGCCGGTCGGCTGGGGCGGCTGGCTCGAAGGAATTGTGCCCGGCATGTCCGGCCAGGGGCACGGCGCCGCGGTGATCACTTTCTCGCTGTGACCGGAGAATCGGTTTCGGCGGGAGACTTCAGGAAAATTTCCGGGAGTTTACGTTAGCGCCCGCCCGGTGCTCGAATCGCCCCGACGATTCGAGTGCCGGGCGGGCTTTTTTACAATAAGCATCGAACGGAAAGGCGGGCTGGAATGAGCCAGTCGTCGACGGCGAAGCCGGAACCCGGAGTCGAACTGCTGTCCTGCTGGAATTGCGGGGAGGATTACCGGCGGGAGGACCGTGCGCGCCATACCGAACCGGTGCGGTGCGGGCCGTGCATCGTGTGCGCCGGAAAGCCGGCGTGCTGCAGTTGCCGCCTCATGTATTGCGTGTGCGAGGTGCACCGGTACCGCGGCTGAAGCGCATCAGATCGCCAGCGCCCGCCGCACCGCCGGGGTGTTCCGCCGGGAAACCGGCACCATGGTCTGTTCCTGGTCGTCCATGACCAGGAACAGTTCGCCCTTGAACCGGCGTTCGACCTCGCGGATGCGGCTCAGGTTCACCACGTACTGGCGGTGCACTCGCAGGAAGCCCGCGTCGCCCAGTTCGGTTTCGAGCTTGTCGAGGCCGGGAGAGGCGGAGCGCAGCCGTCCCTGGTCGGTCGACAGCCACACGTCATTGCCGTCCGACTGGGCGAACGAGACTTCCGGAAGCCGCAGCAGCACCATGCGGTTTTCGCGGGTCGCGACCATCCGGTGCGGCTGCGCCCGCTGCGGGCCGTCCTCGCCGGACCGGGGCAGGGGAACCCCTTCCGACGTCCCGAAGGTGACCAGGTTGCCCAGCAGGTGCCCGGACAGGAACACCGGCCGGAAGCTGATCGGCATGGGTTCGGCGGCGAGCCTGGTGAAGATCTGCGTCGAGCCGAGCCAGTCGTGATTGCGCGTCGCCTGTTTCGCGGCATAGACGGAAGCCTGGATGAATTCCGGCAGTTCCGGTTTCCACCGTACGGCGGGATCGGGGGCAGGCGTCGAACCGGGAATGCCGAGAAGCACGCTCGCGGTGTCGTCGGCGAGCACCACTCGCCCCGAGGGGTCGACTGCCGCGAGCGCCGCGCTCGAGCGCGCCCTGGCTTCGTTGAAGGCGGCCATCAATTGAGCACCGTCGTCTTGGGCTCGGCGGCGCAGGATGCGCTGGGTCATGGTGGCGGCGTTGCTGAGCCAAGCGCCGGCCGCGCCGGGAAGATCGCCGCGCCAGCACGAGATGTTGAGCACCGCGACCGATTCCCTGGTCACTACGTCCCGGATCGCGACGCCGGCGCAGTTCCAGTCGTGGAACGCCTGGCACCAGTGTTCCGCGCCGCGGATCACCACCGGCGCGTAGGACATCAGCGCGGTGCCCATGCCGTTCGTTCCGGTGGCCCCTTCGGACCAGCAGAACCACGGCGCCAGGTTGGCCTCGGCGGCGACGGTGCGGGTGGCCGGGTCGCCCCATTGGGCCAGGACCCGTCCACTCGCGTCGGTGATGGTCACGATGCCGCCGCCGGCGTTGACCTCGTGCGCGAGCGCGGCGGCGCGGAAGCCGAGTTCCGCGATGACGACGTCGCGCTCCAGCGCCTGGTCGACTTCGGCGACGGCCACCGGGGCTTCGGTGAGCAGCGGATCGACCCGGAACTGGTCCCGGCACCGGTGCCAGGAGATCGCGACCTCGGGCCGCACGCCGCGGAGGTCGTCCTCGCCGCGGGCGAAACGTTCCCAGGCCTGGTACACCGTTGCTTCGCCACGGTTGCGTGCTGCCGCGTCGAGCCGGCGTACGTCCGCCATGTGAGACCGCCTTTGGTCCGGTGCCGTTCCGAACGGGTGCGGCCCGGGTCGTCCGGGCGCTCACGGAAGCTAAGCTCCGCCTCGGCGCGGCGGCAAGCCGAGCGGGATGACTGCGGGCGAATGCCGGATGAACGGCGGCGGAACGAGGACGACCGGCGGTCGTCCGCGCACCAGCGGCGGACCGGCCCGGACCGGGCCCGCCTGCCCTACCCTTCGGAGGGCGCGGCGTGCGGCTTGACCTGGGCGGCGTCGCGCGGAACGATTTTCCGCCGATCGGCCACGAGCCGGGAACATCGTCCCATATGACGGGAAATCCGGATCGCCCGCCTGCGGCGGGACGACGATCTTGTTTGTCTACAACTTCGTGGCTGGACGACGCGGACATGTCTTGTAATGCCGCGCTACGCCGAGTTACGTTGGTTACCGCTGTCACAGCCCGGCGGTCCCAGGGACCCCGGTGCTCGAGGCGACGAGGAGGTCGCGATGACCGTGAGCGTGCCGCCGTTGGCGATTGCACCGAGTGAGTCCGGCAGACGCGGCAACCTGGCGGGCGGCTCGCTGGAAACCTCGTTGTCGGCGAGAGAAGTGGCTCAGGCCTGGGAGAGCTTCGCCGCGGGCGAGGACATCGAAACCGGCGTTCGCCCGGAGATCCTGGCGTCGTGGTACCGGTGCCGGGACCGCTACGAGGTGGACCGGACGCTGGACGTCGCGCCGGGAGCACGGGGCGACGACGTCCAGCGGCTCGACAACGGCGTCATCTTCACGACGCTCGGCGGCCTCGGCGCGCTGGCCGGCCGTGAAGTGGAGCAGGACGGCGCCGTGGTCACGGTCGCGGACGGAGACGGGCGCGTCCTCGGCGCGTGGGGCGACCCCAGCGCGCGGCGGCGGGCCGAACTGCACAACCTCGCCCCCTGGTCGTCATGGTCGGAGCAGTGCACCGGCACGAACGGGATGGGCACTTCGCTGGAGGTGTCCGGTCCGGTGACCGTGACCGGGCCGGAGCATTGGTGCGAAGCGTTCCACCGATGGTCCTGCGCGGGCATTTCGATCCGCGACGTCGTGACCGGTTCGCCGGTCGCGTCGATCAACATTTCGCGGTGGAACGCGGCGCTGTCCGAACTGGTGCCCGCGTGGCTGACGAAGGCCGCCGCGTGCGTCGAGCAGGAGATCTACCGGCGGGCCATCTACGAAGCCGACAAAGTGATCTCCGAGTTCAACCGCAAATGCGATCAGGTCGCCGATCCGTTCCTGGCGATGGACCGCGGCGGCAACGTGATCGCGGCGAACGACGAGGCGGTGTCGCTTCTCGGGCTGACTCCGGAAAGCGGTATTTCACCGGGCGCGACCGAACCGGCGAAACGCTGGACCCCGGACATTTCCGGGCTTCCCGAAGTAGTGCGGTGGGCCAAGGAACGCGCGCAGGGACCGGCTCGCTGGAGCGGCTACGCGTGCCTGCCCGTGAGCCCGGGAGAGGACGCCACCCCGGTGACCCTGCGGCCGGTCCTGGACTCGGACCACGTGGTGGGGATGCTGTGCCTGTTCGGGGTGCGAGAAGGGGAACCGTACGAGGAGCGCGCGGAAGCCGCGGTCGGCCCGCTGCCCCGCCGGATCGTCGGGATCCGCAACGAGCGGCTGGTGCTGCTCGCCCCGTCGGAGATCCGCTACGCCGAGGCCGACCGGAACATCGTGTGGCTGAACACGGAACGAGGAAGGATCCAGGCCGCGACGCGGGGACTGGACAACATCGAGCGATCGTTGCTGTCGTGCGGGTTCAGCCGGGTGCACCGGCGGTTCCTGGTGAACCTGCGCCGGGTGGCCGAGCTGGAACGGGGCATCAAAGGCGAACTGTTCCTGATCATGGACCCGCGCTCGCACGAGTCGGTTCCCGTTTCGCGGCGCCAGGCTCCGGAACTGCGGCGGATGCTGGGCATCTGAGTTTCGCGGCGACGAGGCGAGGCGCGTCAGACGGTCCGTGAGACGGGCGGGGCGCGGGTCAGCGCATGCTGGCTCGGGCTCGCCTGCGCAGCCCTTCCACGGCGCGGGCCGGATCGTCGGCCGCGTAGATCGCCGAGCCTGCTACGAAGCAGTCGACACCGGCCTCCGCCGCTTGTTCGATCGTGTCGCCGTTGATGCCGCCGTCGATCTCCACCACCAGGTTCAGGTGCCCGGTGTCGACTAGCCGCCTCGCGGTGCGCACCTTGTCCAGGACTTCGGCGATGAACTTCTGCCCGCCGAACCCGGGTTCCACCGACATCACCAGCAGGGTGTCGTAGTGCTTGAGCACGTCTAGATACGGCTCCAGCGGGGTGCCCGGCTTGATCGCGAGCCCTGCTTTCGCTCCTGCCGCGCGCACGTTCTTCGCGAGCATGACCGGATCGTGCGCAGCTTCGACGTGCACCGTGACGTTGTAGGAGCCCGCTTCCGCGTACCCGACCGCCCACCGGTCCGGGTTTTCGATCATCAGGTGGCAGTCCACCGGGATGTCCGTCGTCGCCAGCAGCGACTGCACGACCGGCAGGCCCAACGTCAGATTCGGCACGAAATGCGCGTCCATGACGTCGACGTGCAGCCAATCCGCACGTCCGTGCACGGCGGCCGCTTCGTCGGCGAGCCGGGCGAAATCGGCGGAGAGGATGGACGGCGCGATCAATGGTTTATTCGACACGAGACAAATCGTAATTTCGGTTCGCGGCAGGCGGGCATTGCTTGTGCGTATCGGGGGATTGCGTTTGCGCATGTGGCGCGGTGTTGCCGGAAATGGACCGGCGAAGCGATGGTGGAACGGAGTTCATCGGCAATGGCGAAGGAGTTTGTTGTGCGGTTGCAGGTTGCGTTGGATGTGCTGGATGTGGGTTCGGCGTTGGCGTTGGCGCGTCAGGTGGCGGGGGAGGTGGACATTCTTGAGCTGGGGACGCCGTTGGTGAAGTCGGCGGGGATTTCGGCGGTGACGGCGGTGAAGGCGGCGCATCCGGACAAGCTGGTGTTCGCGGATTTGAAGACGGCGGACGCGGGGGAGCTGGAGGCGACGCTGGCGTTCGAGGCGGGTGCGGATCTGGTGACGGTGATGGGGGCGGCGGACGACGACACGGTGCGGGGCGCGGTGGCGGCGGGCAGGAAGTACGGCAAGGAGGTGGTGGCGGACATGATCTCGGTGACCGAGGGCCGGGTGGCGCGGATCCGGGAGGTGGCGAAGCTGGGGGTGTCGTTCGTGGAGATCCATGCCGGTCTGGACGAGCAGGCGCGTCCGGGGTATTCGATCGACACGCTGCTGGCCGACGGGCGCGAGGCGGGGGTGGCGTTCTCGATCGCGGGCGGGGTGAAGGCCGCGACGATCGGGCTGGTGAAGGACGCGGGCGCGGCCGTGGCGGTGGTCGGGGGCGGGATCTACAACGCGCCCGACCCCGCTGCCGCGGCCCGCGAACTCCGCCGCCTCACCGCCTGACCCCACCCGCCCGCTGCGCGCCGGACACGGGCTCGGCGCGCAGCGGGCCGGATCTGCTCTTTCCGGAATATGCCAAGAATCGACATCATCGGGAGTGCGCTTCCATGGCAGCAAACCAATCCCCTGACGAGATTGCCCGCTTGACCGCCCAGCGGTTCCCGCAAGACTGGAGCAGTCTGGACGCACGTGCGGTGGACACCGTCCGCGTGCTGGCGGCGGACGCGGTCGAGCGGTGCGGAAGCGGGCACCCCGGCACGGCCATGAGCCTCGCGCCGGTCGCTTATGCGCTGTTCCAACGGGTTCTGCGGCACGACCCCGGTGATCCGGAGTGGATCGGGCGCGACCGGTTCGTGCTGTCCGCCGGACATTCTAGCCTCACCCTGTACATCCAGCTCTACCTCTCGGGCTACGGCCTGGAACTGGACGATCTGAAAGCGTTGCGCAAGTGGGGTTCGCTGACCCCGGGCCACCCCGAATACGGGCACACCAAGGGCGTCGAGATCACCACCGGCCCGCTCGGCCAGGGCCTGGCGAGCGCGGTCGGCATGGCGATGGCGGCCCGCCGCGAGCGCGGTCTGTTCGATCCGGACGCCGAGCCGGGCACGAGCGTGTTCGACCACCACGTCTACGTGATCGCCTCCGACGGCGACATCGAAGAAGGCGTCACGTCCGAGGCGTCGTCGCTTGCCGGAACCCAGCAACTCGGCAACCTCACGGTGATCTACGACAGCAACGAGATCTCCATCGAGGACGACACGCGCATCGCGCTGTCCGAGGACACCGCGAAGCGCTACGAGGCCTACGGCTGGCACGTGCTCACTGTGGACGGCGGCGAGGACGTCGCCGGATTCCTCGGCGCGATCGAGCAAGCCAAGGCGGAGACCTCCCGTCCGACGATGATCGTGCTGCGCACCGTCATCGGCTACCCCGCCCCGACGAAGATGAACACCGGCGGGGTGCATGGCGCGGCGCTGGGCGCGGAAGAACTCGGCGCGGTCAAGCGCGCTCTCGGCTTCGATCCGGAGCTGAGTTTCCAGGTCGACGACGAGGTCTTGCGCCACACCCGCGAAGCCGCCTCGCGGGGCCGGGCGGACCACGAGAAGTGGCAGCTCGAATTCGACGCCTGGGCACGAAGCAACCCGCAGGGCAAGGCCCTGCTGGACCGCTTGGCCAAGCGCGAGTTCCCGGCTGGCTGGGCGGACGATCTGCCCGTCTGGGAGCCGGATGAAACGGGAGTCGCCACCCGCAAGGCGTCGGCCGCGGTACTGGCCAGGCTCGGCGAGGTGCTGCCCGAGCTGTGGGGCGGTTCGGCGGATCTGGCCGAGAGCAACAACACCACGATCAAGGGCGCGGATTCCTTCGGCCCGGCCGAAATCTCCACGGACGCCTGGACCGCGCAACCCTACGGCCGCACGCTGCACTTCGGCATCCGTGAACACGCGATGGGGTCGATCCTCAACGGAATCGCGCTGCACGGCGGAACTCGCCCGTACGGCGGCACTTTCCTGATCTTCAGCGATTACATGCGCCCGGCGGTGCGCTTGGCCGCGCTGATGGAACTGCCGGTCATTTACGTGTGGACACACGACTCGATCGGCCTCGGCGAAGACGGCCCGACGCACCAACCGGTCGAGCACCTGGCCTCGTTGCGGGCGATCCCGGGAATGTCGGTGGCCCGCCCCGCGGACGCGAACGAGACCGCGTATGCCTGGAAAGCCGCCCTGGAAAACACCGGAGGCCCGACCGGGCTCGCGCTCACCCGGCAAAACGTTCCGACGCTGGAGGGCACCTCCGCCGAAGGCGTGGCACGCGGCGGCTACGTGCTCGCCGAAGCGTCGGCCGGCACGCCCGAGCTGGTGCTGATCGGCACCGGTTCCGAGGTGCAGCTGGCGGTAGCGGCCAGGAAGATTCTCGAGGACGAAGGGATTCCCACGAGGGTCGTGTCGATGCCGTGCGTAGAGTGGTTCGACCGGCAGGATTCGGCCTACTGGGAAGAGGTGCTGCCCCCTTCGGTGCGGGCCCGGGTGGCGGTCGAAGCGGCGATCGCCCAGCCGTGGCACCGGTTCGTCGGCGATGCCGGCGAAATCGTGTCGCTGGAGCATTTCGGCGCGTCGGCGGATTTCAAGACCCTGTACAGCCAGTTCGACATCACCGTCGACGCCGTGGTGGAAGCCGCACGCCGAAGCGTGCGCTCCGTTCGGCGGTGATGTCGTTGCCGCGGGCGGCAGGAGGATCCGGCAACATCCGCCCGAAACACGTCCACAAGGGCTGATGGGAGCCTCCTGAACGGTACGCCCGCACGAAGCGGCCCCGGCGGAATACACCGCCGGGGCCGCTTCCTTTTCCCCGCCATTATTCGTCATCCCAATCAGGGGATAGCTTTTCCTGATGCCGCAAGCCTTGCTGGGCAGGCCGACGGTGGCGAATCCTTGTGGTCTAAGCAGATTGGCCCGCGCGATGGCCGCGCAGGCGACGCGCCAAGGTCGCCCGCCCGCGAGTGGAGGAAGATCTCGTTGACGAACACGATTCCCAAGAAACTTGACGCTGCGCTCTTCACCGGAGCGACCCGCGCGGTCGTCGGAGAGGTGGACCGGGTGAGCGCGGCGGTGCAGTCCGCGTCGTGGCTCCGGGCCGGCGCGTTGCTGCTCAAGGCGCCGGCGGTGTTCACCATCGGCACCGGACGGAGCGGCCTCGCGTTGCAGATGGCCGCGATGCGGTTCATGCACCTCGGGCTTCCGACGCACGTCGTCGGCGAGGTGACGGCTCCGGCGATCGGCGAGCGGGACGTCCTGGTCGCGGCATCGGGCTCCGGGTCGACCGCTCGGGTGGTGCGCGCGGCGGAGACCGCGCGCGCCCAGGGCGCCGACGTGATCGCGCTGACCACGGCGCCCGGGTCGGCGCTGGCGAAGACCGCGACCGAGGTGCTGGTCATCCCGGCCGCGGACAAGCAGGACTTCGACGGCAACTCCTCCGTCCAGTACGCCGGCAGCCTGTTCGAACAGTCCGTTCTGCTGATCACGGATTCGCTCTTCCACGCGCTGTGGCAGACCAGCGGCTCTCAAGCCCGCGAACTGTGGCGGCTGCACGCGAATCTCGAATAGCGGCCTCGCCGTCCTGATGCGACCGACCGGAATGGGAGCCCGAAATGCACTGTCAGACTGAGGCCGCACCGCGCGCGTGCGTCGATGTCCACGCACTGGAGGCGGTGGCGCTGGCCGCGACCCGCAGCGCCGCCGTCGCCAGCTACGACTGGGTGGGCCGGTACGACCAGAAGGCCGCCGACGCGGCTGCCACCAAGGCGATGCGCGAAGCGCTGGCGCAGGCTCCCGGCCGGGGGACCGTCGTCATCGGGGAAGGCGAAAAGGACGACGCCCCGATGCTGTTCAACGGCGAGATCGTCGGCACCGGCAACGGCCCGGATTTCGACATCGCGGTCGATCCGCTGGAAGGAACGTCCTTCTGCGCCAAGGATCTTCCGGGTTCCCTGGCGACGATCGCCTTCGGCGAGCCGGGGACCCTCTGGTCGCCGGGTCCGGGGTTCTACATGGACAAGATCGTCGTGCCCCCGCAGGCGAAGGACGTCGTCGACCTCGACGATCCGCCTGAGCGCACGCTGGCCAACGTCGCCGCCGCGCTCGGCAAGAAGGTTAGCGAGCTCCGCGTGATGATCATGGACAAGCCGCGGCACAAGAACCTGATCGCTCGCGTGCTGCGGGCCGGTGCGGCGGTGCAGACCCCGGCGGGCGGCGACGTCGGCGGAAGCCTGGCCGTGCTCTTGCCGACGCTCGACGTCGACCTGCTTCTCGGCGTCGGAGGCACGCCCGAAGGCGTGATGACCGCCGCCGCGGTGCGCGCGCTGGGCGGCGGGATGCTCGGCCGCCTCGCCCCGCAGCGGGACGAAGAGGCGGACGCGATCCGCGCGGCGGGCATGTCGCTGGACCGCGTCTACGAATGCGACGAACTCGCGGCGGGCGACGCCTTCTTCGTCGCGACCGGGGTCACCGGGGGAACGCTCCTCGACCGCCCCCGGAAATGCGAGGGCAAGACCACCTGCGAATCGCTTCTGATTTCCCGGGGCGAGATCCGCTACCTGACCCACACCACCTTCGAGTGACCCACGCTGTCCGCACGACCAGGGAGATCCGGTGACGCTGCATTTGGACGACCTTCGCGTTCGTCATCTCGGCGAGTGTCGTTACGATTCGCCGCTCGCCGAGATGCTGTCGACGAAACAGACCTCTCCGCACTATGTCGCCGAGGGCGACCGGGTTCTGCTCGAGGACACCGTGTCGATGCTGGCCGGGCACCGCCTTCCGCCGGCGCGCGTTCCGAGCTTCGAAGGGGCGGGTCCTCGGCGGAAGATCTACTTCGACCCGGCACAGGTCACCGCCGGGATCGTCACCTGCGGAGGGCTGTGCCCTGGGCTGAACAACGTCATCCGCGGTCTCGTCCAGGAACTCGCCGTGCACTACCAGGTGAAGCGAATACTGGGCTTCCGGAACGGCCTGCAAGGGCTGACCGCCGACCACCGGCACGACACCGTCGAACTGACGCCCGCGCACGTTCGCGACATCCACAAGGACGGCGGCACCATCCTGGGCAGCTCACGCGGCGGCCAAGACGCCGACGAGATGGTCGACAGCCTCGTTCTGCGGGGCGTCGACGTCATGTTCGTCATCGGCGGCGACGGCGGGATGCGCGCCGCGACGTACCTCAGCGACGCGATCCGGGCGCGTGGTCTCGACATCGCGGTCATCGGGGTGCCGAAGACGATCGACAACGACCTGCCCTTCACGGACCAGTCATTCGGTTTCCAAAGCGCGTTCGCCCGGGCGACGGACTTCATCTCGTCGGTCTCCGTCGAAGCCGCGTCCAGCCCGAACGGCGTCGGGATCGTGAAGCTGATGGGCAGGCACTCCGGGTTCATCGCCAGTTACGCCGCGCTGGCCGCCAACGGCGCGGACATCGTGCTGATCCCGGAGATCCCTTTCGCGCTGGAGGGACCGGACGGACTGCTCGCCCACATCGAGCAGCGCGTTCGGGCGAAGGGCTACGTCGTGATCGTGCTGGCCGAGGGGGCAGGCCAGGACCTGCTCGACCAGCCCGGCGCGGCGCACCGGAACGGGCGCGGCACGGACGCGTCGGGCAATCTCAAGCTCGGCAACATAGGGGAACTGCTCAAAGACCGCGTCGCCGCGCACCTGACCGCGGCCGGTCTTCCTCCTACGATGCGTTACATCGACCCGAGTTATGCGATCCGGAGCATCGCGGCCAACCCCTACGACAGCGTTTATTGCCTGCGGCTGGCGCACGCGGCGGTGCACGCCGCCATGGCGGGCCGCACCGCCGCGGCCGTCGCGCGCTGGCGGCGGCGCTTCGTGCACGTCCCGCTGTCGCTGATGACGAGCCGCCGCAACCAGGTCGATCCCGACGGCGACCTGTGGATGTCGGTGCTGGAAACCACCTGCCAGCCCGCGGAATTCGGCACCGCGGCGGACCGGGAGAAAGTGCCGATGGGCTTTTGCTGAACGGCCGGGTTCACAATGCGTGCGCGGTGAGGTCGTCGAAGCCGAAGTCGAGTTCATCGGTGACGGCGACTGCTCCGCGCACGCTTCACAATGCGTGCGCGGTGAGGTCGTCGAAGCCGAAGTCGAGTTCATCGGTGACGGCGACTGCTCCGCGCACGCACTGTGCGCTCCGAACAGCTTGCTCGGCAACGCTTCTCAACCCGACGGTGCCGGTGAGTGTTACGACGCCATCGGCGACCCGCACCGCGATGCCCGCCGGTGCACCGGCTGCAGCCTCGGCCTGGATGTCAGCGTCCGGCCGCAGCAGCGCGGACAGGACGTCGCGGTGGGACATCAATCCGACCAGCCGGGCTTCCTGGTCCACTACGCACAACTGAGCCGACTTGGCGTCCGCGAGCCGCCGGAGCGCCACGTGCAGGGGCGCGTCGGCGGCGATCGTAGGCGCGGGTGCCGTCATCAGTTCGCCTGCAGTGCGCGCACCCGCTTTTCGCCACCGGCTCCGGCGGCGCGGCCCGCCGAACATGGGCAGCCGGTCCGCGCCGCCGTGGAACTCGCTCTTTGCTGCTACGTCGGCTGCGGTGACGAGCCCGATCGGTCGCCCAGCCGGATCGACGACCGGTACCGTCGACACGCCGTGTTCGAGCAGAGCCGTGACCAGGTCCCGGAACGAGGCGTCGTGCCCGACTGAGACGACCTGGCGTGCCATTACTTCGGCTACTCGCTGATCGCACATAGCTTTCCTGGTGGGGTCGTTATTCCGGACCGGCGAAGAACTCCAGCGGGATGTTGTCCGGATCGCGGAAGGAAACGCCGCTGCCGTAGTGCGCTTTCTTCACCCCGCCGTGCGGGATGCCGAGCTCGTCGAGCCTTTTGGCCCACTCAGCCAATTCGGCGTGCGACGCGACCGCGAACCCGACGTGGTCCAGCCCGGTGCGGCGTTCGTCCGCCCGGTCCCGGGTCTCCCTGCCGAGGTGGGTGTGCAGCCCGAAGAGCATGCCGCCGTCGAGGGCGAAGACCGTGTGGTGGAACTCGCCGCCTTCTTCGTCCTCGTCCAGGACGGGTCCGGCGCCGAACAGTCTCGTGTACCACTCGGTGCTGCGCCGGAGATCGGACACGGTGATCGCGATGTGCTGCAAACCTGGAAAAGCCATGTGCGTCCCTTCGCGTGCCCGGTATGTCCGCCCGGAATGCGGACGTACCCGGTGTTCTTACCAGCCGCCGGGGGGCCGGAGCCCGCTCGATCGAATGGGCGGCGGTGGGTCCGGGACGGGCGGGCGCAGGGGTCGAACGAACGGGGACGGTGCCTTGCGCTCGCCGGCATCTGCGCCTGGAGAAGGTCCGCCGCGACAACCTCCAGGGCTTGTACTTGGACGCGAGGTTCGAGGCGATCGCGGGAGAACAATGATCTGATCGAGCGGTGCCGCCTCGACATTGGGCTGCGGAAGGTCGTGGCGGTGAAGGGGCAGCGTCCGGCGGGACTGTTGTTGCTGCTCCGGATCAGGGAAACCCTGCGGGCGTTGTTGAACCTGTGGGGTTCCAGAAGTCGGTTCGTGGATCTGACCTGCGGTGACGGGCACGTTCGATGGGCAGGGCATGATCGCCAGCCATGGCGCTGCGTTTGCTCTATCTGATCTTCCTCCGGCTGGTGGGTCTGCTGGTGTTGCTTGGGCGCTCGTCGGCGTCGAAGGACGTCGAGTTGCTGGTGTTACGCCATGAGGTGGCTGTGCTGCGCCGAGGTAACCCGAAACCTCGTCTGGACTGGGCTGATCGGGCGGTGATCGCTGCGTTGGTTCGGCTGCTGCCCAAGACGCTGCGAACACACCGGCTGGTCACCCCGGCCACGATCCTGCGCTGGCACCGTCGCCTGGTCGCCGCGAAGTGGACCTACCCACACCGAGCCGGCCGTCCGCCTGTCGACGAGGCGATCACCGGGCTGGTCGAACGGATGGCCACCGAGAACCACCACTGGGGCTACAAGAGGATTCAAGGCGAGCTGCTGAAGCTTGGTCACCGGGTTGGTGCGTCGACGATCCGGTGGATCCTGAAGCGGGCACGCGTACCTCCCGCGCCGGACCGGCGTACCGACACGTCCTGGCGGCGGTTCCTGCGCACGCAGGCGGCGACGATGCTGGCGTGCGACTTCTTCCACGTCGACTGTGCGTTCACCCTGAAGCGGATCTATGTGTTCTTCGTGCTGGAGGTCGGCAGCCGCTACGTGCGCGTCCTGGGCATGACCACGAATCCGGACGGCGGGTGGACTACGCAGCAGATCCGCAACCTGGTGATGGATCTCGGTGATCGAGTCGACGAGTTCAGGTTTCTTGTCCGCGACCGGGCTGGCCAGTTCACTGCGTCGTTCGACACTGTCCTGGCCGGCGTGGGCATCGAGGCGGTAAAGATTCCTCCGCGTTGCCCGCGGGCGAACGGCTACGCCGAGCGGTTCTCACGGTCAGGACCGAGCTCACTGATCGTGTGTTGATCGTGGGTGAGCGGCATCTGCGGGTCATGTTGGCCGAGTATGTCCGGCATTACAACGGTCGACGGCCGCATCGTTCCCGCGAGCTTCGCCCACCTCGGCCGACCCACCCCGTGGCGAACCTCGGCTCTCAGCGGATCAAGCGACAACAGCTCTTCGGAGGTCTGATCAGCGAGTACGAACGGGCCGCGTAAAGCTACTGGTCAGGGCCGGTGACTGACTTTTGGAACCCCACAGGCAGCCTACCGGGTGCCAGAGATCTTCGTCTCGCCGCCTGTCTCAGGAAGCAACGCCTGGTACTGCGAAGGCTACTAACCAGGCGCTGCTGTAGCGTTGCCTCGCGAAGGTGATGGTTGCTTTGAATCATCCACTCGTCGAGTAAGCGAACAGGGGTGATGCCTGTTTCTCTGCGGAAGCAGAGGTGGCCCTGCGTGGTACTGCGTGGCGACGGCTTCCCCGCGCGAGCGGGGGAGGATCTTCTGACACCTAGCTGTCGCCGCGCTTTGCCGCGCGTCAGTGATGCTCGGATGTTCTGGGTGGGCCGTGTATCGGCGGTTTACTGTGAAAAGCGCGTGGATCTCCCGTGGTTTCCAGCGTTCGAAATGTTGCCATTCGGGATGGCATGTGAGTCGTCAGAGGTGAGCCCTGTATGGTTTTCGACCTTGGTCCTTCGTCGATTCGAAGTTGCTGAAGGTGTGTGATCATACTGCGCGCGGATGGTTTACCGGTAATCGAACCATGGGGGAAGTCAGTCGGCCGTGTCGGCTGTCATCCGTTGGTATGCCATGCGATCGATACGTTCGCGGTCGCCTGGCGCCTGGCTCCTCGGCTGGTTCGTGGCCGGTTGCGCGCGTCGGTCGAGGAATCGTTCGGTGTGCTGGGGGACGCCTGGAGGTGGGTGGCTTTTCTCTGTGCGCTGCATGATCTGGGGAAGTACTCACCGGCGTTTCAGTCGTTGAATCTTTCGCTGGCGAAGAGCCGGATCGGCGCGTGGGGGATCGGCGCCGTCGAGTTCGTGGCGAAACCGGCCGGGGCGTCGGGCCGTGTTGATGCGCCTCACGGAATTATCACTGCGTTTCATCTTCGAAATATGCTGATCGAGTGGGGTTCGACGGAGGAAACCGCATTCGGTATCGCGGCGGTGCTCGGCGGGCATCACGGGTATTTCCCAGCGGATCAGGATGTGCGGCAGGTGCGGTGGGAGCGCAACAGCCACGGACAGCGGGCGTGGGCGGCGGCGCGGACTGAGATGGCGGTGGAGTTGGCTGGGTTGTGCGGGCTGCCGGATCCGCGGACGGTGTCGTGGGGCGGGGTCCGGTTGCCGTTGCCGGCCGCGATCGGGTTGGCGGCCTTGGCGTCGGTGAGCGATTGGGTCGCGTCGGACACGGCGAACTTCGCGTACGCGCCGGACGACCTCGATCTCGACGCCTACGTCGCGGACGCGCACGCGCAGGCGGAGAAGTCGGTCGGGCGGCTGGCGTTGGATCCGTGGGTGCCGCCGCGGGAGCTGGGGTTCGCGGCGATGTTCGGGGAGCCTCCGCGTCCGGTGCAGATACTGGTCGAGCAGGTGGTCGGGGAGTTGCGGGAGCCTGCGCTGGTGGTGGTGGAGGCTCCGACGGGGGAGGGCAAGACGAACGCTGCGTTGCAGGCGGCGGCGATGTTGGTGCGGCGGCTGGAGTTGGCCGGGTTATACGTCGCGTTGCCGACGCAGGCGTCGAGCAAGCAGACCCGCGATGTCATCCGCAAGATGCTCGACAAGCTGGGTGACGACACCGGGGTGAGCCTGGTGCACGCGGGTGCGCGCGAGGTCCTTGAGCAGGAGGCGGCGATGCCGTCGGAGGTCGGTGTCGACGAGGGCGATTCCGCTGCGGAGGCGCAGGCGTGGTTGACGCGGAAGCGGAGTCTGCTGGCGGTGCTGGGCAGCGGAACGGTGGATCAGGCGTCGATGGGTGCGTTCCGCGGCGGTCATGTGTTCGTGCGGTTGGCGGGGCTGGCCGGGAAGGTGGTGGTGATCGACGAGGTCCACGCCTATGACACCCATATGTCGACGCTGCTACAGCGGCTGTTGGCGTGGTTGGGTGCGCTGGGTGTTCCGGTGGTGCTGCTGTCGGCGACGCTGCCGTCGGGGCGTCGGCACGATCTTGTCGCGGCGTGGCAGGCGGGGGCGCGGGGATGCCGGCCGGACGAGATCCCGGCGGTTGCCTCGACGGCGGGGTATCCGCGGGTGACGGTGGCAAGCGCGGCGGACGCGCTCTGCGAGCACGGGGCCGGGTTGTCTGAGCTGACCGCCGATCGCAAGGTGCGGCTGGAGCAGATCGCGGACGGTCAGGTCGTGGACTGGGCGCTGGCCGAAGCGGCCAAGGGCCGCTGCGTCGCGGTCGTTCAGAACATTGTGCAACGAGCGGTCGACACCTACGAGAAATTGAAGGAACGGATCGCGCAGCTGCCGGAAGCGGAGCGGCCGCTGCTGCTGGCGATCAACGGGTCGCTGCCGCGCGCGGACCGGTCGGAGGTCGAGAACGAGCTGCGCGAGATGTTCGGTGCGAAGGGGATCCGGCCGCGCCGGGCGATCGTGGTGGGCACGCAGGTGCTGGAGCAGAGCCTGGATCTCGACTTCGACGGGCTGCTGACCGATCTGGCCCCGATCGACTCGTTGTTCCAGCGCCTGGGACGGGTGCACCGGCACCGCCGGGACGCGGCGCGGGGCGAGCTCGTGTTGACGATCACCGGCGTGACCGACACGCCTGCCGGACCGCGGTTCCCGCGGTATCTGCACACCGTGTACGCGCCGGCCGTGCTGATGCGCACCTGGGCGGTGCTGAAGGACATGAGGACGATCGAATCGTGGCCGGAGATGGCCGACCTGGTGGAGAAGGTGTACGGGGACCGGGTCGCGTGCCCGGCGGGATGGGAGAGCGAGTGGTCCCTGGCCGCGCAACGGATGAAGGCCGCCCGGGACAAGGATGCGAGGGCCGCCGAGATCGCGTGTCTCCCGTATCCGCACCGGGTGGAGGAACTGTTCGAGCTGACCGAACGTCCGGGACGCCGCCGCACGCGCAAGGGATCGGGCGAGCGCCGGTGAACGTCGAGAATGAGGCCGGCGACCTGTCGGTCCGGGTGGTGCTCTACCGCGGCGACCCGGACGGCGAACCGACGCCAATCTGCCCGGACAGCGAGGATCTGCTGGACTCGGCGACGGTGCTGACCGCTCCGGCCGGGGTTTCCGCGGCGGTGGTGCGGGCGCTGCTGGCGACCGACGTGCCGGAAGAGTTCGCGCAGGACCCGTGGCTGAACAGGCATCGCGCGCTGGTGTTCGTCGACGGTCGCTGCCGGGTCGGGGGCCACGAGTTGCGGTACCACGACAAGTTCGGGGTGTATGCGAGCGAGGAGTCATGACGGCGTCGTTCGACCTGATCACCCAGCCCTGGATTCCGGTGGTGTACACCGACGGCCGCGGAGGCGAGGTCGGGCTGGCCGAATTGTTCGCCTCGGCGCACGACATCCGGCGGATCGCGGGAGCGACGCCGCCGATGACCGCCGCGCTGCACCGGCTGGCCTTGGCGTTCCTGCACCGCGCGTACGGCCCGGCACGCGCCCAGGACTGGGGCGACCTGTGGAAAGCGAAGTCCTTCAAAGTGACGAAAGTCGGCAAGTACGCCACGTCGTCGGGTGCCTCGTTCGACCTGTTCGACCCGCAGCGGCCGTTCCTGCAGTGCCCGGAGCTGCCGGAGGCGAGGAAGTCGACGGTGGCGAAGCTGATTCCGGATCTGGCGGTCGGCAACAACGTGACGCTGTTCGACCACACGGTCGCCGGCGACCGCGTCGAGCTGACGCCAGGCGAGGCGGCGCGGTGGCTGGTCACCGCGCACGCCTACGACCCGGGCGGCATGAAAACCCCCGCCACGACAGTGAAATCGTCGAAACGGGCCCCGTGCAACAGTTTCGCGGTCGTCCTCGTGGAAGGCAGCACCCTGAAAGAGACCTTGTTGCTCAACGCGGCACGGCACGACCCGAAGGACCCGGTGGACGTGCCGGCGTGGGAGCGGCCAGTGCCGGGAGCGGAGCCGGACAAGCGCCGCAGCGACGGGTGGACCGACGTGCTCACGTGGCCTTCGCGCCGCGTCCGGCTGTTCCCCGAGACGCGCAACGGGACCACGGTGGTGGCGGAGGCGATCCTGAGCCCGGGCACGGAATTCGTCGACGACGACGTTCTTCCCCAGGTGGAGCGGATGGCGGCCTACCGCACGCCGCTGACTGCCGGTGGGCGGCCGAAGCCGGGTGCGCCGATGCTGCCGGTCCGGCTCCGTCCGGTCCGGGGCGCGTGGCGGCACAGCGTCGAACTGCTGCTCGTTGACCCCTGGCGCGAGGAGCGGAGCAAACAGCGCCCGGTCGCGCTGAAGGAACTCGCGACTCACACTGAGCGGGGCCGGATCCCGGACGAGACCGTCTACACGTTGCGGATGTTCGGGCAGCAGCTGGACAAGAACGCCAGCGTCGTCGAAGCCTATTTCGAGGAAGCGGTCCCGGCCCCGGTCGCGCTGATCCGCGCCGCACAAGGCAACGACGACGGCGAGAATCTGGTGGCGGGGTTGGTCGGCTGCGCGATCGAGCTGGCCGACGAATCCGGCGCGGCGCTGCGGATCATGCAGCGGGAGTACCACAAGGAGATGCGCGCGATTCCGGGCGAGTCGGTTGATCTTCCGTACTGGCCGGAGCTGCCGCGCCCGTTCGGCCGGTTCCTGCGCGAGCTCAACGCCGCGACCGCGGCCGCGCAGTCCGAGCGGCGCGTGATGGACCGGTGGCAGCAGACGGTGGGAGCGACGGCCCGCCGGGTCGCCGACGACTGGGCAGAAGGCGTCGCCGCGTCCGGACGGAGCCTCCGGGTGCTGGGCAAGCACCAGACCGCGTTGCACAAGCGGCTGCGCGCCTTGTCGGGGCGGTTCGAGGCGCAGATCGTCAAGTACCTCACGAAGGATGATGCCGAGTGAGCGCACCCGTGTCCGAGCGCCGTGCGATGTTCGTCAAAGACCTCTACACGCTGCAGGGCAGGCTCGAGTCGCGCAACACCGCGCTGCGGTCCGCCAGCCGGCGGACGCTGGCCGGGCTGCGCCGCGGCCTGGCGGCCGGCCAGGCAGGGCTCGGGACGCACGAGATCGTGTTCCGCCACGACCCGCCCGACCCGGAACTGGACGCGTGGCTGCTGGTCGCCGGCCTGTTCGCGACCCACCCGAACGCCGGCCGGGGCCGCGGCTCGCTCGGGACGGCGATGCACGCGCTGCGGGAGAAACGCGGCGGCGCCACGCCGCGGGAGAAGGGTGACGATGCCGTCACGCGGCGGTTCGAGCAGTTGCTGCTGCGCGACCGCGCCGGGCTGCCGCACCATCTGCGGCAAGTGGTCCGGCTGCTGGCCTCCGACGGCGTCCCGGTCAACTACGGCGTCCTGCTCGACGACCTCGTGATCCTCCTGGGCGGGGACTACCGCGGGGAGAGCGCGCACCGGGTCCGGCTGCGCTGGGCCCGCGACTTCCACACCGGCCCCCGGACCGCACCGGCTACAGCGGCTGCGGCCGGGCGGCCGTCCGCGACCGCGACGACCGAATAATTTCTCTTGGGAGACAACGTGATCATCGAACTGCATCTGCTGCAGTCCTTCCCCGTCAGCAACCTCAACCGCGACGACGTCGGCCAGCCCAAGACCGCGACGTTCGGCGGAGCCACCCGCGGCCGGATCTCCAGCCAGAGCCTCAAACGCGCCGCACGCCTGCTGTTCGCCCAGCACGGCCTGGCGAAACACGAGACCGCGACCCGCACGAAACGCCTGTGCGACGCCGCCGTCGTAAAGCTGTCCGAGCAGGGCCGGGACGCGGGCGAGACGCGCAAGGTCGTCATCGCCGGGCTGGAATCGCTCGGGTTCGGCGTCGACCAGGTCACCGGACTCACCGAATACCTCCTGTTCGTCGGCGACGACGCCGTCGACTGTCTGGCCGGATACTGCGACAAACGCTGGGACGACCTGCTCGCCGTCGCCGCGGCGAAAGAAGGCACCAAAAAACCAGCCAAGATCAAACCGGACGCCGCCGCGCGCGCCGAGGCCGCGCGTCTGCTGGACGCGACCCGGGCCGCGGACATCGCGCTGTTCGGCCGCATGATCGCCGACAACAAAGACTTCAACGTCGACGCCGCCTCCCAGGTCGCGCACGCCCTCTCGACCCACGCGGTGGCACCGGAATTCGACTTCTACACCGCGGTCGACGATCTGAAACCCGACGGCGAGTCCGGCGCGGACATGCTGGGCACCGTCGACTTCAACACCGCCTGCTACTACCGCTACGCCAACCTCGACCTCGAGCAACTGCACGGCAATCTCGGCGGGGACGCCGATCTCGCCGGGCGTGCCGCGGCAGCGTGGCTCGGCGCGTTCGTCCACGCCGTTCCCGGCGGCATGCAGAACACGACGGCCGCGCGCACCATGCCGGACACCTTCCTCGGCGTCGTGCGGGACCGCGGCGCGTGGAACCTCGCGAACGCGTTCCTCGCACCGGTCTCCGAGCCGGACTTGATGGCCGCGTCCACCGCCCGGCTCCTCCGGCACTACGGGAAGCTTCGCGGCTTCTACGGCACCGAGGGGATCCACACCGCCGTCGCGGCCTCGGCCACCGGCGACCTCCCGGAGACCGACGGCGTCGAGACCGCAGACACGCTCGCCGCGTTCACCGCCCGCCTGCTCGCTCCCGCGACGGCCGGCGTATGAACCGGCGGACGCTGGCGCTGTGCATCGACGCGCCGATGCAGTCCTGGGGCCAGCGCTCCCGCGGCGTCCTGCGCGACACCGCGCTCGAGCCGACCAAGTCCGGGATCGTGGGACTGCTGGCCGCCGCCACCGGCGTCGCCCGCCACGACGAGGAGCGGATCGCGGAACTGGCAGCGCTGCGGCTCGGCGTCCGTGTCGACCGCGAAGGACTGCTCGAACGCGACTACCACACCACCCAGAACGTCCCCACCACCTCCGGCAGCGGTCACCGCACCGTGGTCAGCGAACGCTACTACCTCGCCGACGCCCTGTTCCTCGTCCTGCTCGAAGGACCCCCGGACCTCCTCGCCCGCCTCGCCGAGGCCGTCACCTCGCCGCGGTGGCCGCTGTTCTTCGGCCGCCGCGCGTTCGTGCCGGCCCGGCCCCTGTTCAAAACGCTCGCCGAGCAGAGCCTCGACGACCTGATACGCGGCCACAAATGGCTCGAACACCCCGACCGGGCACAGTCCGCAGCCAGGGACCAGCAGCGGCCGGGACTGCGCACGGTGATCGACTGCCCGCCCGACGACCCCCGCGCCGAACCCCGGCACGACGTGCCGTACTCCTTCGCCGACGGAGACCGCCGCTACGGCCCGCGCACCGTGGCCGTCGACGAGGTCCCGTTGACCGACATGATGATCCCGTCCGAGGAAACTCGATGTTCCTGAGCAAACTCACCGTCAACACCCAGTCGCGCACCTTCCGCCGCGACAACGCCAACGTCCACGACATGCACCGCACCCTCATGTCCGCCTACCCCGAGCTGCCCCAAGACGACGCAGTCCGGCAGGCACACGGCGTCCTCTGGCGGCTCGACAGCCTCCGCGGCGGCTTCGTGCAATACGTGCAAAGCCACACCGAACCCGACTGGGACCACCTCCCCGCCGGGCACCTCGCCTGGCCCGCCGAAGTCCGCACCCTGCAACCCGTTCTCGACGCCGTCACCGCCGGGCGGCGCTTCACGTTCCGGATGGTCGCCAACCCGACCAAATGCGACGGACAGACCCGCAAACGCATCCCCTACCGGCAGCCAGCCGAACAGCTGGAATGGCTTATCCGCAAAGGCGAACAGCACGGCTTCGTCATCCCCAGCGCCGGAAACGGCCAACCGGACGTCGCCGTGACCGGCGTCCCCACCATCACCGGACGCAAGAACACCACCACGAAAATCACCGTCGAAGCCGTCCGCTACGACGGACGACTCGTCGTCACCGACACCACCGCGTTCACTCAAGCGTTGACGAACGGAGTCGGGCGGGCAAAAGCCTACGGATGCGGACTGATCAGCATCGCACCAGCTGGCTAACCCGGGAACTGTCTTCGATCTGCGGAGACACGCCGGCGATGCCCCGGGATCGACGGCCGCACCGCTGGGTGCAGAACAAGCGAACCGGCGGTTCCACCCGGGACATACGGGCATCGGCTGCTCGAGGACAGAAATGTCCTCGAGCAAGGGTCGGTCACTGCGTCCCACCCCGTCGGCACCACGTGCTGGACGTGAGCCTGCACCACCATCACGTCAGCGCCGTGTGCCGATGACAGCAACGAGTTGCCGGAGGTCTTCCATCGCGCGAATAGTTCGGGAAGCGTTGCCATGCAAGGAATAACCGATCTGATTGCGAAGCAAGTGGCGGCGTCACCGGCACGTCAGTTCGCTACGGAAAGATCAACCACGCGCGCGGGTAAGACGGCGAGTACGCGTGCAGTGCGCGGCCTACCGGGGGCCATCCCCGCTCGCGCGGGGGAGAACTAGCGGATCCGTCGTACCAGGTCCGCTCGCGCAGGACTATCCCCGCTCGCGCGGGGAGAACACGCACGCGCACCGGCACTCGGAGATCACCGTCGGACCATCCCCGCTCGCCCGGGGAGAACGGGCAGCTGTTGAGCCACGGCTACCTTCCGCAGGGACCACCCCCGCTCGCGCGGGGAAGACGACAAGTCGGCTGGCCGTTCAGTCCTGCTCGACGGGCCACCCCGCTCGCGCCGGGAGAACGTCTCGCCCTTTTCTGATCCGCACGGAGCGTGGGGACCCCCCAGTCGAGCGGGGAGAACGTGTCGCGGACCTCGATGCCGTAGTTGACCTGAGGACCACCTCCGCTCGCGCGGGGAGAACGACCAGGCCCCGCACAATCACCGATGGGTGATCGGACCACCCCCGCTCGCGTGGGGAGCATTACCCACCTCCTCCGGACGATCCGGCCGGACCACTTCTGCTCGCGTGAGAGGAACAAGTAGTCCTTCTCGATCGCTCCCGGCCTGTTGGGACCACGCCCGCACGCGGCCGCGAAGACCCGGCGGTGACGAGCGCCGCGCCTTCGACGCCCGGACCACCCCCTTTCGCGCGGGGAGAACGCGATGCACTCGACCTTCACCATCTGCAGCTTTGGACCACCCCCGCTCGCGCGGGGAAGACCTGCTCAGGATCTCGCTCACCTCGCATCCCTCCGGATCAGCCCCGCTCGCACGGGACGAACCGCTCACCGGTGGCATGGCCGGATCTCCTGAGCGGACCGCCCCCGCATGTGCGGGGAAACAGCGGCCGGTCAACTAACAGCGGGTTGCCGTTGGGGCCACCCCCGCTCGCGCGGGGAGAACCGGCGCTGGGTGTCGGCGACCTTAACCATTTTGGGACCACCCCCGCTCTCGCGGAGAGAACCTCGGGCACACGTCGCGGGACGACCTGCCGGAAGGACCACTCCCGCTCGCGCGGGGAGAACGTGCCCAGTCGCAAAGATACGATGCACAGCCACGGACCACCCCCGCTCGCGCGGGGAGAATAGTTCTTGAACTGGGAATCTATACGGCGGTTGGTGGATTTTCATTCACTTGTGCCGAGCCTGTGCGGGGAGGACACACGATCGTGCGGCGCGCTTCGGCCGTGGGACGGTCCTCCCCGCTCTAGCCGGCGGGGTCGGTCGGCTGGTCTGTGGCTGTCGTCACGGCAAGTCGCAGATTTGTGCAGGTCAGGGCGTTTGGTGGCAGTGGTGCGCGTCGACGGTGCGGGTTTCGTGATCCACGCCCGCGGCCGGGTCGCGTGCGATACTCTGGCGACGATGTGATGACGGGTTGTGAGGGGAGCGTCACATGGGGAGATCGGGCGACGGTTCGCTGCCTGACCCGGGCGGACAGGTCGAGTGCGCGACTGCCAGGTTGCGTCGGGGCCGGGTGCCGTGCGGATCCGGAATGCTCGTCGGCCTCGTGGGCCGCGGGGATTGGGGGCGTCGCTGAGATGGCGTCCGAGGTGATGCATTCCGCGGGTCCGGGCGGGTACCGGTTCGAGCCGGGGACTGTCACGGCGTTGATCTCCCGGTGGGAAGACGTCCTCCACGGATTGCAGAGCGACCAGAAGGTCCAGGAAATGGCGTTGGCTTCCGCGCAGCCGCCCTCGCCTGACCCGCCTGCCGTTGAGCAGGCGCGACTTGTGCAGGCATCGTTGCAGCGCTGCATCGACCACAACGTGTCGATGCAGCGCCAGGCTTATGCGTACATCAACGCGCTGAAAAAAGCCAACGGAACCTATACACAGCATGATGCCGAGGTCGCGGACGCTCTTGGCAAAGTGAATTCCGGCAATCCCGCTCCTGGCGGAATGTACCAATAGGATATCTGTGACTTTCTCTCGATTTCGTGTTGTCCTGGCCGGTATCGCAGGCGTGGTGGCTGTCTCGGCCGGCGGGTGTTCCGAGCCGACCCAGGGGACGGCAAGCCCGACGCCTTCCGGCACCAGTCAAAGCGGTTCGCCCTCCTCGCCAGGGGGCGAGGCTGCGGAGGCGCCGAAGGTTCCGGCTCCGGTGAACGTGGACAAATACCTTGCGGATCCGTGCAGCATGCTGACGTCGGCGCAGCTGTCCGCGCTGCAGTTGAGCCAGCCCAAGGCTGATTCGAAGTCCAGCGGCGTCGGTTGCGGGTGGCGGTTCAGCGACGGGTACACGGCCGTCAGCGCAACGTTTCTGACCACCGTCAAGAACGGCCTGACGAATGCCTACCGGCAGAAAGCGTCCGGCTACTACAAGGACGGCTACTTCGAGCCGACGGTGGTGAGCGGTTTCCCGGCTGTGCTGGCCAACACCGCGGATCGCCGCAGTCAAGGCCAGGCGACCATGCTGGTCGGGGTGTCGGACCAGACCGAGATGCTGGTGCTGATCCAGGGCACGCCGGGCAGCAATGCGACGACGGCAGCCACGAACGTCACCAAGGCTGCTTTGTCGACCATGCAGGGCGGGCAGTGAGGTGGCCGGGCAGTCGATGTCCGCGCAGCAGATCTACGACAACTTCGCGAACGCCGTCGGGCCGGGCGGGCTGATGCAGGCGGCCGACTACGTGACCTCGTTCCAGGCCCAGTACGAGAGCCGGGCGGCGGACATCCGGACGCTGGCCGCGGCGATGGAGGAGGGCTGGACCGGCGACGCGGCGGGAGCGGCTTCTCGCGGGGCTGGGCCGTTGGCGGCCGAGCACGCGCAGGCCGCGGAGTCGATGAGCATGGCGCAGGCGGGTCTGACAACGCAGTCGTCCGCGTGGCATGACGTCAAGGCCAAGGTGCAGCCGGTGCCTCCGGTGCCCCAAGCCCCTCCGCCGATGACGGAATTTCTCGGCGTGCAGAGCGTGATCGACGCCGACATCGAAAACCAGACCCGGCAGAGCAACAATGTCGCGGCGGCGAACGTGGCGGCGATGAAGTCCTGGTCCACGGCGTCGGACGAGACCGGCCGCGCCATGCCCACCAGTTACGGCCAGGCCGACGCGAACGCGATGAACGTCAGCAGCGCGCCGCCGCCAGCTCCGGTGGTGCACAGCTCAGCCGGACACAACGGCGGCTCGGCCGGCCCTCTGCAGCCCGGTCACAGCCCGGGCCCGGCCGCATCGTATGACGGTGCGAACGTCGCACCGTTCGCTGCCGGGGCTGCGGCGTCCGGGCGGCCCTCGGCTCCCGGCAGCGGGGTACCGCCGCGGGCAGCGGGGTCTGGCGGGGATGAGTCGACGTCGTCGGCCGGTTACGTGGCACCCAGCGCGCAGACCGGGCTCGAGCAAGGCGGCACGTCGCGCGACCCCGGCCTGTACCGCAGCGGGGTGCTGGACCCGGCTCCTCCCTTGGGCGCGGGCAACGGCGGTTCCTGGAACTCCGGTGCGCCCGCCGTCGGCGGCGGGCTGCCCGGCGGCGCAAGTGGGCGCGGTTCGTCCGGCAGCGGAGCTGGTCTTGGCGGACGCGCCGCCGGAGAGAACGCGCCGGGAAGTGGACGCGGCAGCGGGATCGGCGCTTCGGAGGAAGCGGCGGCGCGCAGCCGCACTGGCGGTGCGGCGGGTTCGTCGTCGGGCCGGCCGGGCGGAGCGGTCGGCGGGATGGGTGCCGGCGCGGGCCGCAAGCGGGAGGACGACGAGGAGCACGAGCGCAAGTACATGTTGTCCGACGACGAGGCGTTCCTGGCCGCGGACGACGGGCAGCGGCTGGTGGATCCGCAGACCGGGATGGCCGCGAGTCCGGCCGTGATCGGCGAGGCCCCCAAGAAACGGGTGTAGCGCCGATGTGGTTTCCCGAACCGGTCGGCTTCGCCGCGGCGGACCTCGCGGCGCTGGTGACCGAGGTGACCGGTGCCGATCTGCATGTCTCGCTGGCACCGCAGGCGGAGTGGCACGACGCGGAGGCGCAGGCGGACGCCGACCGGCGCCTCGCGGCGCTGAAGGATCAGTACGACGGCGAGGCGTCGAGCGTGGACGACCCGGAGCTGGCCGACGTAGCCGAGTTGTTGAGCCGGCCGCCGCGCGCCTGTTACGGCTGGTTCGGCGACGGCAGCCGGCACTTGTCGGCGTTGGCGGCCGGGTCGTCGTGGTTCGGGTTGATCGCGATCCGGGACGGCGGCGAGGTCTGGGTGCGGACGTTCCGGCGCCAGCGGTTGAGCGCGGTGCTGGCGGACGTGCTGCCGCACGAGCACGCGCGGTCGACCGCGCAGCCGATCACGGTGCTGCGCAGCGAGCTGATCGAAGCCCGGGACACCGGCGTCGCCCGCGACAGCGCGGTGCGGCGGGCTGAGCGGGTCATCGCCAGGCCGCCGCTGGTGAGCGCGGAGCTTTACGCCGAGCAACGCGACCGCAGCGGGCGTCGCCGCAGCGAGGTCCCGTTGCGGGTCTACGACACCGACACGGGGCGATGGGCCTTGCAGATCAGCAAGCACTACGACGACGAGCGATGGGACCTCGCGCCGGTGACCGCCTCGCGCGTGGCCGACCTTCTCGACGGCTCCCTTGACGACAGGACTTCATGATGACCGTGGACATACTGAAGGCGCTCGGCATCGGCGCCGGCCACGACGTCGCCGCCCGGCAGCGGCGTCTCGCGGACCTCGACGCCGAGCTCGCCGGGCAGCGGTTCCGCGGTGCGTCCCGCGACAGCAGCGTGACTGCCACCGTCAACGGCCGCGGGGAGATCGTCGACATCGTCGTCCGCGACGACGCGCTGAGGTCGCCGCATCCGGAGCTGGTCGGCCCTGCCGTCGTCGAGGCCGTCAACCGGGCTCGCACGGAGGCCGGGCAGCACGCGCGCGCGGCGGTGTCGGCAGTGGTCCACCCCGACGCGCCCCCTCCGGCAGCGCCGCCGGAACCCGCCGCCGCTGCGTTCGCTCCTCCGGCGGCCGCGACTGCGCTTGCGCCCCCGGCGGCCCCGGCGCGCAGGGGACGTGCCGACGACGACGAGGACTTCGGCGACTACGACTTTCTGGCTCTCGAGGAGTGACGTCCATGCCCGGCTACAACGAGCTTTACGCCCTCACACAGGAAATCGAAGCGAATCTGCACCGGGCCGAGGCGGCCGCCGCAGCCGCCGCCGGTGCGGCGGTCAACCGCCGGATCCCCGGCGGCGCGGGGGCGGTCACCGTGACGGGGCGGGGCACGCTCGTGTCGGTGACCATCGATCCGCACGGCCTCTCCTCGGCCAACGGCCGCGCGCTCGGCGCCCAGATCGCGCAGACCATCCGCGAGGCCGAGGCTCAAGCGCGTGCGCACGTCGAGCAGGCCCTGCAGAACGCATCCGCGGCCGGGCAGGCCGCCAGGAGGGGAAACGCATGACCGGCAAGGGATTCGAAGTCGTCCCGCAAGCGCTCCGCGGAGCGCAGAGCGCGTTCGTCGACGCGGCGGAACGCCACCTTCAGCTGGCCGGGCAGGATCTCCCGGACTTCCGGATGAACGAGCAGGACCTCGGCATTCTCGGGCACCTGGCCGGGATCGTTCCCGAGTACAACGCGGCGGTCGATCAGATCATGCGCAAGGTCGCGGCCAGCAGCGACAGCCTCGCCGCGGCGGCCCACAGTCTCGACACCGCTGCGAAGGCCTACGAGGCGCAAGACGAGGAGTACTACAAGAAGTTCGGCTGGCTGGCCGGCAAAGTCAACGAGGGCGGCGTCTACCAGCCGGAGCAGAAAGGCGGCCGCTGATGACGAACCCGCACGGGAGGTCGTTCCCGGCCCCGGCCGGACACACGCCGCCGTCCTGGCCGAATCCGTTCCCGGACGACCCCGCCCCGGCTCCGCCCAAACCGAACCCGGTGCCGAACATCTCCAGCATCCCGTACCCCGACGACGCCGACCGGAAAATTCGGGAAGCCGCGCAGAAAGTCAACCATCCGGACGTCATCCAGATGCTCGACAAGATCAAGAACGACCTGTTCGGGAACGCGGAGAAAATAAACCTCATCGCGCAGGCCTGGGCGAAGAACACCGCCCTGGTCGACTCGCGGCTGGGCATCCAGTACGCGACCCAGACCCTTTCCGGGTACTGGTCCGGTCCCGCGTTCAGCCAGTACTCGGCGTACTCCGCCGACGCGACCAGCGCGCTCGACGCCGATCAATCCGCCCTGGCGGCCATGGGGACGGCGCTCGGCGGCTGCGTGTCCATCGTGTACAACACCTACGCGGCCGTGATCAGGCTGATCGGGAACACGGCGGCCGATATTGTCAACACCGGAGTGAGCGTCGGAATCGCTCTGATCCCGGGCCTGGGGGAATTCGAGCTGTCCAACGCCATCCAGGCGGTCACCGACCTCTTGACCAATTTCATCAAGAACTGCACCGATCTGCTGTCCAGCGCTGTCGAGCAGTTCGGCCAGTACAAGAGCGCCAGCGTCGGCTTCACGGCAAGCGCGACAGGATTCAAGCAACTGACCCCGCTGCCTGACCAGATCGGGAACCCTGGCAGCTGGCACGTCAACCCCGCGAACTAGCCGAGCGATACGGAAGCAGAGGACATGGACATCTTCTGGTGGGCGATCGTCATCCTCGCCGTCCTATCCGTGCTCACGCTGTGTGTCGGGCTGGCTGTCGTCATCCCGCTGCGGAACGCGTTGCGCCGGCGGCAGGAACGGAACAGATACCAGGTTGATCCCGCCGCTGCCGGCAACCCCGTGTACAGCCGTCAGCCGCCCGCTCCGCAGCAACCGCTCGGCCAGCCGCGACCGCCTTATCCGCGGCAACAGCCGCCGACCGCACCCGGGAGGCACTGAAACGGCTCCTGGCAGCCCGGGCCTGGATCGAAGCGGGAGTTGTCTAGTCCGGAGCTGTCCCGGCTTGTGGCTCGCCAGCCAGTTGCTCGCAATCGGCGCACGCCGGATGGGTTGCGATCTTGTTTTCGGTGTCGCGTCCGTAAAAGGGGTAGCACGCCGCGCCGCATGCCGACATGAACGCCAACCCGCGCCGAACTGGCTGAGCGCCCGTCCAATGCGCCACCCGGACTCCATGCTGGGGTGACGCCGCCATTTCCGGCATCCAACCGCTCGACGGAACGATGACACGCCGTGCGCGGGATTTCAGGCAGTCGCCAAGGTCGACGAGAGCGTCTCCCAGTTCCATTACCGGCCATGCTGTCCCCGAGTCGTCGGCGTCCCCGAGATACGCCGCGATCTTCTGTTCGAGATCGTGCACGAGGACCGCGATCTCGAACGGCTGGTTTCGCGCGTCTGCCACGTGTCTGCATCTTCCTCTGGCCTGAGCGCCGGCTCGGTGCTGCGGGCTCATCCCGCGAGGCGCCACTATCGGCAGGAACTCGGTTGGTTGTGCCGCTCGGTGCGCCCGCCGCCGACTGCGCCCTTCCGCCAGCGAGAACGGGTTCAGGAGACGGCCAGGTAAATGGATGGCTCCCCGCGCCGTCGCGTCCCAGTCAATCGGATACGCATCCGGAAGACCACCGCGCTGGCACCGCGTTTGCACCGCATTTCCAAATTTCCGAGCACCGAATGGTCAAATCACACGGTGGTCGGAAGAGACTGCGACTACGCGCCGCCGCGCGCACGCATCGCGAGCTTCGGCTGCATCAGCGGGGAGTCGGTGCGGGCTCGTCAGAAGGCAGTCCAGGTCCAGGGCCTGGGCGCGTTTCCGCGCAGGCACGCGATCCGGTGCCGGGCTTCCCGATGGGCTTCGGCGCTGGTGGCTTTGCCGAGGACGAATGCAGTCCAGTGCAGTTCCGCGACGTCGGCGAGTGTGCGGAACAGTGCTGTGGCGGTGATGTCGTAGCCGCCGTAGGCGGTGACGAACGACTGGTAGTCGGCGTCGGTGATGCGGGCGAAGTCGGCGTGGTCGGCGGCCAGCGGGACGAGGTCCCATGCCGGGTGGCCGAGGGAGACGTGGTCGAGGTCGAGCAGGACGGGCTCGCCTCCGGCGAGCGGGACGACGAGGTTTCCTTGCCAGGCGTCGCCGTGCAGCACGCGGGTGGTGCGGTGGAGGTCGAGTGCGTCGACTTCGCGGCGGAGCCGGGCGAGCCGGTCGGCGAGCCAGTGCCGGTCGTCGGGGCCGAGGTGGCGTGCGCCGGCGATGCGTTCGCCGATGCCTGCGAATCCGTCGTAGGAAGGCAGAGCGGGTCTGGGCGGGGGTGGCAGCCGGTGCAGGGCCTGGAGTGCTGTGCCGAGTTCGGCGGGGCTGGAGTGGCGGTGCGCGGGCAGTTCGGTCCACCAGGTCACCGGCCGGTCGCAGACTAGGGTCGGTTGCGGCGGCGCGGCCAAGGGCAGGACGACGGTGATGCCGGAGTCGGCGAGCCACCTGGCGACCTGGACTTGGCGGGCGGCGTCGTCGCCGGTCCCGGGCGCGCCGACGCGGGCGACGACGTGGTGGCGCATACGGACGACGGCGTTCGATCCGTCGCGGATCAACGCCATGTCGGTCGCGTCCATGCCCGCGGTTGCGGCAGCGGCGCGGGCGAGACCGAGGGCGTTCATACGGTCGCCCGGGCCGTGACGGCAGAGATCGCGTGGCAGAGCTGCTTGGTGTCGTCGCCGGGGCGCGCCCGGGCAGCGCGGGCCAATCCGGCCAGTTCGCGGGTGAGGCGCACGGACTGGATCGTGGCAGCGTCCTCGACGGCCGCGATGCCAGGCGCGAGCGCCTCGGCCGGGTGGCCGGTGGCGAACAGGAGTCGGGAGAGCCGGATTTGGGAGAAGACGCGCGATCGCGGGTAGGTCTCGGTGTGGGCGCGGATCGCGGTCGCGAGCCGTTTCACGCTCGGGCCGGGGTCGCCGGTGGCCAGGGCGACCGGAATGAGGGCTTTCCCGGTGCTGCCCGCGTGCTCGGCGTCGTCGTAGTAGCACAGCCACGGCGGGTCGACGCTGGTGTCGCGCTCGGCGAGGAAGGAGTCGGCCTGGGCGATCTCGTCGCATGCTTCGGGATGGCGTCTGGCGCGAGTGAACAGGCCGGCCCGGACAGTGTGCAGCATGGCCCGGGCGGTCGCGGTGAGCCGGTCGGAACGGACGAGAGCCAGCTCGACCAGAGTAAGCGCCTCGTCGTCCTGCCGCAGGTAGATCGCCTTGCGAGCCATGTCCGCCAAGGTGCTGGCGCGCAGCTCCCACGACGGGGCCTTGTCCGCACAGTCCAGGGCCAGGTTCAAGTATTCGTCGGCGGCGTCATGGTCGCCGCGGTCGAACGCGGTGTGCGCGACCACGGAGGCGAGATTGCCGACGGCCTCGGTGACGGCGCGGCGCACGGTGCCGGAGGCCGGGGCGTCGAGGAGCCTGGCCGCCCATCGGAGCTGGTCGGTGCCGTTGCCGGGCGAAGTTCCGCCGCCGAACTGGTTCTCGGCACCGGCCAGTGCCGCGGTCATGGCGCGGACGCGGTCGACATGACGTGGCGTCACCCAGTCCGTCGGAGGTTGCGCGGCGGTGACGTTCCGGGCCGGTCGTGCGAGGAGGGGCCCGGCCGACGGCAGGTTCGCTTCGGGCGACACCGCTGCATGGTGTCGGCGCATCCTGTCGTCGATGTCCGCGGGCGACACCTGCAGGCACTCGCCTAGTTTGACCCGGTTGCGGGCCCGGATTCTGCGTGTTGTGCCCGACTCCCACCGCTGCACTGTGGACGGGGCGACGCACACGTAGCGGGCGACATCCTCCTGGCTAAGGCCGCGGCTCTCCCTCAGCGCCTTCAGCGGGGACGGTTTCCCTTCCTCCACCACGATCCTCACCTCGGTCATCGGCAGCGCGGCCCGGACGGTCGCCAGTGTTGCATTAGAGCGGACGAGACGCGGTTTCGCATACAAGGCACCGAGGCCGTTAGGAATATCCCCCGCTCGCGCGGGGAAGTCGGCGTGCCGGTGGTGTCGTCGCCTTTGAACTGGGAACCACCCCGCTCGCGCGGGGAAGACACCCACGCATGCCACGTCGAGTCCGGGATCTCCGGACCACCCCCGCACGCGCGGGGAAGACTCGTGCATCAGCAGCGAACCGGTGACCGAGACGGGGCCACCCCCGCTCGCGCGGGGAGAACATCGTTCCTGGACTTGACATCGACGACGAGCTGGGACCACCTCCGCTCGCGCGGGGAAAACCTCATGTCGTCGGCCTGCGAGGGCAGGATGTGCGGACCACCCCGCTCGCGCGGGGAGAACCCGATCAAGTCAGAAGCGAACGGCGTCGAGAAGAGACCGCTCCCGCTCGAGAGGGAGGACGCCGATTCAACCTTGCCTGTAGCGCGGGACTCTGCATGGGAGGGACTTCGCAGGCTACGACCGCCGCCCCTCTGTGGGTTTCGGCCTGACTTGTGGCGGCTTGGCCAACTGCATGATCGAACTATTGGAGCGTAGTTCGTCCGGCCTTCCTGGGAAGCTTCTCACGGCCACAAGCAGATCGCGATCTGTTCGTCGGGTCAACTTTGGTTCAAGAAGGTCGAGCAATTTCGACCACTTCTCGCGGGCCACTGCCGTCTGCAGCCTGCTTGACCGGTCAAAGAAAGCCGAGGTCGCTGCCACCTCGTCCGAGCCAAGGCGCTGCTGTTTGATGTTGCGCAACAGCTTTCCGTTTCGGCTGTGACAGTGTCAACAGGCAGCGTGATGACCTGCTGAATGCAGGTCTCCAGCCACATGACTAATTGCAACCCGGACACTTCTGTCTGGTTGGGGTGTGCGGCACTGGCGTGATTGCGGATGTAGCGGACTGGGGCGAGTCAGCGTGGCTACTTGCGTAGTTCGCTGGGCCCAAGTGCGCAGCGAGGTCGGCATTTGACCCGGACTGGCGGACCACTCTCGCTCACGCGGGGAAGACTCTACGATCGTGCGTTAGCAGTTGGCAGACTCCCTCCGCTCGCGCGGGAAGACGTCATGTCTCTCTTTCGGTTTGTCGGAAGTAGAAATCCCTGCTCGCGTGGGGAGAACCGCGCGGCTGTCACCGCACGCGCCGAGATCGACGGACCACCCCCGCTCGCGGGGAGAACCAAAAGACGTGGCACGACGTCAACGGAACTCTCGGACCACCCCCGCTCGCGCCGGGAGAACGGCTGCGTGTCCGCGTCCAGGATCGCGGTGCCCGGACCACCCCCCCGCTCGCGCGGGGAGAACTTTCGCGACGGCCTTGCACGTAAGCCAGTCCCAGGACCACCCCGCTCGCGGGGAGAACGACATGCTTTCCGACGGGAATAACAAAGTCACGGGACCACCCCCGCTCGCGCGGGGAGAACACTTCTTGACCTGGGAGTTTATCTGGCGGTTGGTGGATTTTCATTCACTTGTGCTGAGCGGTGTGGACTGCCGGGCCAGGCAGTTCATCGTAGACGTTGCCATTGTGCTGTGTTCGTTGGCGCGGTTTGGTCAGTGAGCTGATGTCGTGCTGCGTCGGCGCTGGTGTTGTTCACTTTTGGCTAGGCGGGGAGGTTGCCGCGGACCTGGCGGCAAGGGTTATCGCGTCCGCCTCGTCGATCTTGTTTTTTATCCGCGCAGCGCCGGATTCCGGTGCGTCGACCAGTTTTGACAATAGTTTCTCGGCGGGTGTGTTGCCTGATTGTCGAGCGAGTTGTGCCGCACGGCCCAGCTTCGCGGCAGCGGTGTCGAGGTCGCCGTTCTGGCGGGCTGCGAGTCCGTCGTGGATGGTCGCGGCCAGTTCGGCCTGCGCGGTGTAGTGGGCGACGTAGGTGCTGGTCTCGGCGGGGAGTCCTGCGTCATCGGTCCAGATCGCTTTGAGTCGGCCTTCGCCGAGTACCTGGTTGCCGCTGGTCATGCTGATCTTGGCGGCGAGTGTCTCGTCGCCGCTTGCGCCGGGTCGCAGGTGGACACGGATGTGGTACTCCCTCCTCTCTGTGCCCCAGGATCCGGTCGGGTAGTCCCCGTGTTGCCGGTCGGAGCTGACGCGCCTGCCGGTGAGGTCCTGCACGGTGGGTGCGACCTGTTTGACGAACCGGACTTCGGCGCCGGGCGGCGTCCACAGCCGCAGAGTGATGTCGGCGACTGTTTTGCCCATGGCTGCGGCGGTCATCGCCTGGAAGTCGGCCGCCAGCCCGCTCGGGTCGGCGACGATGTCGAGGGTGCCCAGCAACGTGGTGGCGATCATGCGCAGTTCCTCGACGTGCCAGCCGGTGCCGACGCCCCGGCAGTCGCAGGTGAACTTGCCTTCGCAGGCGGCCAGCGCGGCTGCGAACTCTGCTGGTGTCTCGTGGTCGTTACGTCCGTCGGTGAGCAGGATCGCGTGTCGCACGCCGGGAGGCTGGTCGGCGAAGAGCCGGTCGGCGAGGGTGAGCCAGCGGCCGAACGCGGTGCCGCCGCTCGCGGAGAGCCGCTGCACCGCGCGCTTGGCCTCTGCGCGGGTTTGGTCGTCGGCGGTCGCCAGGCCGGCGGCCGGGTAGGCGGCGCGGGCCTGGTCGCTGCCCGCGATGACGGCGAACGCGGCGCCATCGGTCAGCGCGTCGATCGCCGCGGCAGCGGCCTGCCTCGCGGCGGCCAGCTTGGTCGGCGGGGTGTTCATCGAGGCCGAGCAGTCCACGATGATCACCTCGGCGTGGCCGAGTCCGCTGGGCGGCGCCGTGCCCGTCCCGGTCACCGTGACGACGGCGTCGACCTGGTCTTTCCCTGCTGGGAGGTACTCGTTCTGGTGGACCTCCACTTGCAGTTCGATGCCCGCGCCGCTCGCCGATGGACGGGGAGGCTGCCCGGTGCCGGGCGCGACGGTCGAGGACTGTTCGCCGAGAGCACGCCGCGCGGGGGCGGCAGGGGTATCCGTCTCGGCGGGCGGTGCGGGAAGCGGTTGTCCTGCGGAGTCTGCGGGCAGGTCGGCGAGGCGTCCACGGAAGCGGGCCAGCGCGGCCGCCGGGTCGGATGCTTCTGGCCGGGGATCGGCCTCGTATGCGCGCCGCACCGCGTCGCGGGCGGTGTCGTCGAAGGGGTCGGTCATCGGTGGTCACCTCCCGAGTCGAGGTCGTTGATCCGGTGGATGAGGGGCTTGAGGAGCACGCGGAGCCGCTGCACATGCGTCCGCACCGTCGACGCGGCCATGCCGAGAGCCTCCGCGATCTCCGCTTGTTCCCAGCCTTCCAGGAAGTACAGCATGCCGACCGCGCGACGGCGGGAGCTTTGCCCCTCCAGCAGGTCGCGCACCGCCCGGAGCACTGCGAGTTCGCCAAGGGCGTCCGCGGGCGTGGGCTCGTCCGCCGGTCCGTCGACCTCGTCCGGAACAGTGCGTTTGGCGTCTTGCGACCGGTACCTGTCGACGACCTTGTGCGAGGCGATGCCGATCACGTATTTGAGGTTGGCGTTCATCGGGAGCTGTCGCCGCTGCGGCCAGCGCAGCCACAGCGCCACGTAGGCTTCTTGGGTGGCTTCCTCGGCCACGTCGTGGTTGCCGGCGCTCATCCGGTACGCCGCTGCGAACGTCCGCTTGAACGTAGCGAGGTAGAACGCGTCGAACCCTTCGGCGTCGTCGTTGTCGTCTGCCGGGGCGGCGCGGTCCTGTGCCGGTGCCATCGGGTCATTCTCCTGGACGGCCGCGCTCGCCGGAGCGGCAGGAGGGCACGTTGCCGGCATCGGGGGCCGCGCCGGTGGTGATTTCGATGACCGCGCCCTCGGCGTCCCGGTCGACCACGCGCAGGCAACCTCCCGGCCCGGCTATCAGGTTCTCCAGGCTGGTTCTGCGCACCCGGGCACGGCGCAGCGACACCAGTTCCCGTGCGACGCCAGCACCGGCTGTCAACGCTCCCATGACGACTACTGCCCACGTCTCGACCATCACACCGCCCTCTCCCCGGAATACCTTCTGCCAGGTACTCGGAAAAGAACGGCCCCGCGTCCACAACTCGACGCGGCCAACCACCACGCGGCGACTTCGGCACCGCCGGCGGTGCCGAAGTCGCCGCATCTGCCTGACTCCTTCGCTCCGGTCGCCGAGGAACAGGTCGGCGCGCTCCGGACGGTCCGGGCCGAACTGGGGGACTGCCCCTGCTCGAGCGGGGAAGACTGTCGCTGACCGGGCAAGCCTGGGTGATCCTGAGCGCGCTGCGGTCGTCGAAGCGTCTCAGCTCGTCGCGGCTCGTCACCAGTACGAACACGACAGGATGCCTTCGGACAGCCCGCCGCCCGCTCCGCAACCAGGGCCCGCCGACCTGGATGCTGAAATCGCCTGGCGCGAACACGTCGCAGACGCGCTTGCCAACTCGGCCCTCGTCGAAGAACTGCGTCACTCGCTGGTTTCTGGAGAAGATGTCTTATGCCAACCACGACCACCGTCATTGTCGACCAGGACGGCGGTGTGGACGATGTGCTTGCCCTCGTTCTCCTTGCTCGTGCCCCTGGTGTCGAGATCGCCGGCGTGGGTTCGGTGCACGGCAACGTGTCTGCGACCGCCGCGGCTGACAACGGCCTGCGGGCACTCGAGATCGCGGGCGATCATTCGACGCCTGTCGTGCTAGGGGCGTCGGAGCCGCTTGCGCGGCCCCTGCATCTCGCCCACCCTGAAGACCTTCTGGGCAAGGCTGCGGGCTCGCCGAAACGGAAGCCCGGCCGGGAGGAAACCGCCGCTGGGCAAATGGTGCGGCTTGCCCGGGCGAACCCCGGTCAGGTCGACCTTCTGGCGCTGGGGCCGCTCACCAACGTCGCGATCGCCTTGGCCGCCGAACCTGAGCTGCCCCGGTTGGTCCGACGCGTGGTGGCGATGGCAGGCGCGTTCGAGGTGAAGGGCAACATCAGCGACTGCGCCGAAAGCAACGTGTGGCACGATCCCGAAGCAGCCGCCCAGGTCGTAGCGGCAGGGTTCCGCCTGACACTGGTGCCTCTCGACGTGACTCGCAAGGCCACCGTCACCAGGCTATGGCTCGAACGTCTCGCTGCGGATCAGGACCGGTTGCGGGGGCGGATGGCGGCGATGTTCCTTGCCGTACCGGGGAAGTTGCCTGCTTTTCCGCTGCATGACCCCTTGGCTGCCGCGATCCTGCTCGACCCGGCGATCGCGAGGTTCCAACGCACGCCGGTCACGGTCGACGTCGGGGAGCAGCGTCGCGGGCAGACCCGAACCGTCAGGGCGGCGTACACGGCGGAGGTGGCTGTCGCCGTGGCTGCTGACACCAGTGCCCTGCTTGAACAGTTGATCCATGCTTTGATGCCTGGCCGCGGCCCGCGCGAGTAGCGAAGACGACGGAGACGCCACCGTGCCGCACTGGACGGTGGGACCAGCCCCGCTCGCACGGGGAGAACGCCGTCGACCAGTCCCGCACGGTGTCAGGGACCGGACCACCCCCGCTCGCGCGGGGAGAACTTGTAGACCGTGCCGTCATTCGCGACGGTCGCTGGACCATCCCCGCTCGCGGGGAGAATCTGCTGCCCGAGTCGCGCTGCGGCCCGAACACCGGATCATCCCCGCTCGCGCGGGAGAACGTCCACACCATGGGGACCGCCGCCATTTCCATGGGACCGCCCCCGCTCGCGCTGGGAGAACGGCCGCAGCCCCTCGCCCAGCGAGCACCTCTACGGACCACCCCCGCTCGCGCGGGGAGAACCATCGTCTCCTCGTCACCGGCGACGATCACTGCGGACCACCCCCGCTCGCGCGGGGAGAACCGCTAGGGCGAAGTCGTAGGCGTCTCCAAGCTCGGACCACCCCCGCTCGCGCGGGGAGAACACTTCTTGACGTGGGAGTTTATCTGGCGGTTGGTGGATTTTCATTCACTTGTGCTGATCCCGCGCGGGGGAAGACGCACGATCGTGCGGTGCTGTGCGATGCGGCCGCGGGACTGACAACGCTGCTCGCGTGGGGAGAGCGGGCGGGGCGCGCCCGTGCTGGATCGCCTCCGTTTGAGTGAGGAAGACAGGGTGCTGACGGGGTGTTGCTGGGTGTGGTCGAGGTCGGCCAGTTTGGGCGGTTGCGGCGCGCAAGGCTTCGGTTTCGCCTGTTCGGCTGTTGGGGCGGTCCTCGGTCTCGGAGGTTGGCGACGTTCTTCCGCTGACCGGCCTCGTTGGCGCGGTGAGACGTGCAGCATCGGGCAAGGGACGCAATCCTCTGATCTGACGGCACATGTTGTTGGGCTCCGTGCCGGTCAGCGGATAGTGGCGTGGGCGGTCGGCTTGGTTCAAGTTCGGACTACCAGATCCATATCAGTCGAGTGTCGGTCTGACCGGTATCGTCGACTCCGACGAGATGTGCTGCTTCGGGTCCGGTGCGTGAGTCGTCGTCCAGCGGGATGGCGAAGCGGTGCTCGCCGGAGTCCACTGCGAGGTAGTGCTGGGGGATCACTTCGCAGTGGTCGATCACTGTGCCGATGTAGGAACGCATGACGACCGGTGACTGTCCTTCGGGGAAGCGCCATCCGCGGCAGCCGTACAGGCCGAACGGGTTGGTGAGAGCGCGCAAGATGGGTCCGTCGAAGTGCAGTTCGACGTAGTCGCGGATGAAGCAGACCGCGCTGACCTCGCGGCCGACAAGGAGTTGCAACGGGGCGGAGAGATCGTCAGCGGTGGCCACGCGGCCATGCTGCCAGAGGCTCAGGCGATCGGGCGTCGATCCTGCGGCAGTCACGTCGCCGGGGACGTTGATGTCGTCGGGCCAGCGAGCAAGGTGAGTCGAGGCCAGGCGGGTGCGACGCCGGCGATGGGGCCGACGTGACTGGACGGAGTCCTGGTGGCGACCAGACGTCGGCCACCCGCCGAAGCGGCGAGCGTTGAGTACATCTCCTGAGTCAGCAGAGTCCTGATCGTGCAATTACCGCACAACGTCGACTTCAACCGTTTAGATTGACGTGATGGGGTACCTGGTCCATCTGGCGGAGCTGTCCAGCTTCCTCCGGGACGAACGAGACTACTTCGCCAGCAACTTCCCGGCGGGGCTGGGGCGGCCAAAGCACGCCTTTCCGCACCTGTGCTTCGTGTTCGGCCCATCGAAGTCTCTGACGCACGTCGGTGTCGTCCTGCGCAAGGGAGACGCGAACAGCACCTTCACGTACAAGTTAAGCGTCGTTCATGCCAGCCCGGTCGGCGATCCAATTGTCCTGGAGCAACTAAAACGAAAACTCCACGGAACCCATGGAGCCTCCATTGACGTGGCATTGGAGAACGGCAACGGCACGTTGACGGAAGCTGCGGACGACAACATGGTTCGCGCGCTGAAGGAGCTACGGCCCCAGTTCGCCGAGCGATTGAACTGGCTGATGAACGTGAGGACGCATCGAGTCGTCTCTCCGGCTGCTGATCGCTGGGCTCTGGGCAAAGACGCGGTTCGGGGAGGGCTTCGGATCGGCGGCTACCCGACCGAACGCCTTGACGAGTGGGAACTACCGCTCGAAGTCGAGGACACAGTTCTGGCGGGAATCAAGCCGAGTGACTACGAATCAGATCTGATCGACCACGACTCAAGGGCATTTCCTGGCTGGATTCCACAACGAACCAACCGGGTCGGAGTGCGAGTGTTCGCCGACGGACCGCGGCGAATGGAAATCACAAGCATCAACGCGATGCCACAAGAAGGGCGGATCGGTGTCGACCTCGTTTACTATCACCGAACCTCGCGGAGTCTGATCCTGGTCCAGTACAAACGGCTCGAAGATAACAGGGAAATACTGGTTAACAAGCGTCTGCTCGGTCAGATCGAACGCATGGAGCAGCTGCAAGGCCTGCAGCGCGAGCCGGAACATCACGCGGATTGGCGACTTGGCTCGGACTACTGTTTCCTTAAGCTCTGCCGCACGAACACCCCGTCGGGGGAGATCGATCCAACAAACCCTGACCTTCTCCCCGGCCTGTACCTGCCGCTGTCCTTCCTGCGCTTGGTCCTCAAAGACCCCCGTGTGCTGGGGCCGCAGGGCGGGGCATACCTGGGATACGACCGAGTCGAGCGACACATCGACAACACCACTTTCTTCCAGCTTGCCAAAGAAGGATGGATCGGCAGTTCCGGCATCGACATGAAGGTGATCGCCGAGGTCGCCAACGGCTCGCTGGGCGACGGAAGCGATTTTATCTTCGCCGAGGACATCAGCCAGGAGACGGCAAAGGAACGCCAGCGGCGCAATCGACGCAAAGGTTCACGGGATCGAATTCCAAAGCCGACGCAGGGACAGATTTACCTCTTTGGCGAGTCTTAAATATCCCAAAATGAAACCTTGGACCACTGCGGCCAAAAATCCGACTATGCACGATGAGTGTCGCTCTATGTGTGTGCTTGCGAACTGGACTGCTCCACGTTGTTCGTTAAGGACGACGCGGCGGACCGCGATATCGTGCGGCCGGACGCGAGCGGGTGGTTGTGGGTCACGGAGCAGCAGGTGTGCGTGCTCAGTGCTTCCGGGGTGTGGCACGCCCCGGAAGCACCGCTCGAGTGCTGGGACGGCGAACCGCCGCCCGCCGCGGACTGGCCCACCGTCAGCGAGGCCCTGACCTGGTTCTCGACCGGCAGGCTCAGCCTCTGGCCCACCATCCGCGAGTACCCGCTCGCCCGCTTCGACCTCGGCGGGCCGGGGCTCTACCGCGTCCGCGCCCACACCGGCGACCGCGACCGGATCCGGCAGGAAGTGGAAGCCGCCGCGGCGCGACGCGTCGACGAGGACACGGTGACGGTGCCCCTGTGCGGCGTGGAGCGGTTCCTCATCCAGTTCTGGCCCGCGCCGCCGTCCGACACCCGCGACCAGATCGACGCTCCAGGACGTCGATCCCCGGAGGCCGCCGAGATGAAACAGTTCGAGGACGCTGTCCGAGCCCTCGGCAGCCGCGACCCTCGCGACCCCGATCCCGGCGCCTGAGCGCATGGTCCGCAACCCCGGACAGCGCTGACCGCGGGACAAGCCTGAAGCAGCCGTGCCTTCTCGGCGGATTGCCCGATTCGCCAGACTAGGGCACGGTCTCGTGCACGCCATGTCTAGGCCGTCACACCGCTTGCACCGGATGCTGGAGGGGGCCACCCATGATCGAGCGGGACAACCGGCACATCGTCGGCGAGACGGCCCGAGTGGGGACCACCCCCGCTCGCGCGGGGAGAACATCTCGACGACTTCGTCCGCGCGCAGCGGCCGGGGACCACCCTCGCTCGCGCGGGGAGAACGGCCGGTCGAGCGCGGCCGGGTCGTCCCGGCCAGGACCACCCCCGCTCGCGCGGGGAGAACGACCGGCCAGCGCCTCGCCGAGTGGGCGGGCCGGGACCACCCCCGCTCGCGCGGGGAGAACGGTCTGCTGGACGGCACGGCCTCGCTCGAAGGGGGGCCACCCCCGCTCGCGCGGGGAGAACTTGCCCGTGCCCGCGCGACTTCCAGCCGGGTTGGGACCACCCCCGCTCACGCGGGGAGAACAGCCCGACGAATACGGTGAAGATGCCGATCCACGGACCACCCCCGCTCGCGCGGGGAAAGTCTTCGTGGCCTGCGAGTTTACCGGGCACCGGGTGGGTTCTGGGTCGCTTTTCTCTAGCGACCGTGTTGGGCGTCTGTGCGAGTCGGCGTGGTGGGAGCGGGCTGGCTTGGTCTTAGTAGGGCGGGCGTGGTGTCTCTGGGCGAAGAGCTGTCGGACTGTTCGGTGCGGTGACGTGGATTGTCAGACGCGGAGGAAGGTGTCCTTCAGCGTGAAGGCAGGTTGGGTCCGTAGGAGCGTTCGGCCGTGACTGCCTTCCGTGCGGTACTCCACCACGACGGCTGGTCCGGTTTCGTGGTTCTCGATCGTGAGCAGGGTCGCGTGTGCGCGGTAGATGTCGACGATGACTTCTGCGTGCCGCTTGTATCGGATGCGGACGCTCCGATCGGCTGCGTCCCAGGTGATGTGGAGTTCCTCGGTCTCGGAGACGGGAGCTTTGACCTCTCGCACAAAGTCGTCCCCTGATATGCCCTCGAACTGTGGGAGGACGCCGAAAACGGAGAGCCAGACATCGTCTTCGGCAACCACGAACTCCATTCGGCCAACCTATCCGCCAGCCCGCCGCCGACGCCAACCCAACAGCACAGGCATGGGGAGCAAGACCACGCTGAACCGCGGGCTGTGCCGCAGCGGCAGAGTACGAGAGAGGGTTCCCGGCACTGACCTGGGGAGGAGAGTCGAGGTGGAACACCGGCTGGGCAGGTCCTCGTCAGTGCCGTACGAGGTGTGGAGGTCTGCCGTGTCCGTTTTGCGAACTCGGGGAGTCTGGCTGCTGGGTTGGCGACGAGCGGACCGTGTCAGTGCACGGAGTACGCTGGCGCACGGAGCTCTTAACCGTCCCCAGGCTGCTCCGTTTGGTGGTGCTTGCCTCTGGCGTCAGCGAGTCTAGCGGGCTCATGTAGGGACAACGCTTGGTTCCATGCAGCCGACATTGGTACGTCGCGCCGCCTTAGAGGCGAGGTGTCGCAGATCCGTGGATAACGCGCCTTGTGTTGGAGCTGGTGCAGCACAGGCGGACCACCCCTGCTCGCGCGGGGAGAACCGAGCATCATGGCCAGCTCCGATCATGCCGACGGACCACACCCGCTCGCGCGGGGAGAACACTTCTTGACCTGGGAGCTTATCTGGCCGTTGGTGGATTTTCATTCACTTGTGCTGATCCCGCGTGGGGAAGACGCATGATCGCGCTGCGGCTGCGGGGCGGAGAACCGTACTCGCGTAGGGAGAGCGGGCGGGCGCGCCCGTGCCGGATCGCCTCCGATTGAGTGGGGAAGACAGGGTGCTGACGGGGGTGTTGCTGGGTGTGGTCGAGGTCGGCAAGTTTGGGCGGTTGCTGCGCACAAGGCTCCCAGGCCTCCAGTTTCGCATATTCGGCTGTTGGGGCGGCCCTCGGTCTCGAAGATTGGCGACGATCTTCCGCTAACCGGCCTCGTTGGCGCGGTGAGACGTGCAGCATCGGGCTCGTTCACCGGCAGGCCCGCTGCCCTGTATCGCGCCGGCGAGGCGACGGAGCTGGTTCCGCCGATGATGCAGTCCCGTTTTGGGGCCCTGAGCGCGCTATTATCAATCTGACTATTGGCTCTGGGTCGCTGGCCGCGACAGTCGCAAGACCCAGTGTTGCCGCGGCCGCAGGATTTCCTCAGCCTGTTCGTCGGAAGCGGAAGCTGCCGATCAGCCCATGATCACAGGGTCGAAGACCGCGGTGTCCGGGTCGGCGATGTCGCGAAAGATCGTGAAGCCGTCCTGTGGGTAATCGCGAACGGGTTCCCTGAGCACTGCCGGCGCTGCTTCCCGGGTCCGCGCGTCAAAGCGGATGCGGCCGTCGCCGAGCAGGCGCAATTCGCCGATCGTACCGGCAGCGTCCTCGGCGATCCTGGAGTGGAGTTCGTCCGCCGTCAGGCAATTCGTTATCGACGGCCGAATCAAGTGCACGTACATCCTCATGAGAAAATGACACTGGATGACCTTCTGCGCTGGAGATTTGTTACTCGTAAACCTCTTGTTTGCAGGCAGGAGGTCATCCCTGTCTCGCGCGCTGGGGCTGTCACACCCGACCGCGGACGATCACTTGCTGTATATCGAAGTCATGCTAGATGATCTTGCCTTTGCTGTGACCAGGATGTCGGCACCCACTTCGGAAGTTGTGCAACCAAGGGATCGGCTGAAGCGTCGATAGCGGAGCATGTCGCGTGACGTTTCCCGGGTGTCGGGCTGGTTTCGCCCGTCAGCGATTATGAATATCGCTGCGACAGCGCCTTTGGCTATTGCGAAAAGGCCGACCGTTGCTGACCTGCTTGCGGCAGCATCTGCCGAAGGCGTCGGCTCGCTCATCCGGGATAACTGCTTTGGCGGCCGAGGAGGCCTCGGCGGCCGACATCGGCCGTCGAACTGAAGGGTGTGGCAACTGTCCGCAGTGGCACAAGCCGACGTTGCGCCATCCGGGCGGTGGCCAATGACTCGCCGTCCATGTCGTGATCAGTGTCGCTTTTCTGTTGCTCAGTACGATACTATGGGGTGGTATAGACCAAAGGGGCTGGTCGCGCTCAGGCTCGGAGGAGGATGGATTTCGGTGGTCGACGGACGTTCCGGCCGATGCGGGTCCAACTCTTCCGGCCTAGACTTTTCGCTGCCGGGCAGGCCTATCGCGGACGGTGCTGCCGCGGCGGGCACCGCGTACCCGGTAGGGCGCAGCTCCGCGACTGTGCGGCGACTGGTCGGCTTTCTTCGGCGGAATTAGTGGTTGAAGCGAGGGGGGAAGAATGAATCCTGAGGAATCAGGAAGCTATACATCGAATTCAAATAGTGAAGACGTGGCTCGCGGGGCCATTGCAACCGTACCAATTAAGTCGCTGCTTCCGCCGGATTCTCCCCGCTTGGGCGGCGAAAGCCAGGAGCACATTCTTCTGCTTGCAGGGATGAGCGGCGACCTTCCGCCGCTCATCGTCCACCGGCAGACGATGCGCGTCATCGACGGGGCGCACCGGCTTCGGGCGGCCATGATGCGCGGTGACACGGAGATCGAAGTCCAGTTTTTCAGCGGCAGCGAGGAAGACGCGTTCGTGATGGCGGTCAAAGCCAACGTCACGCACGGTCTTCCGCTGTCGCTCGCCGACCGCAAGGCGGCCGCTGAGCGGATCGTGGCATCACATCCACAGTGGTCCGACCGAGTGATCGCGTCGGCGACCGGTCTGGCCGCCAAGACCGTCCGGGCGGTTCGCGGTCGTGGCGACGGCCCCCAACCGATGTCCCGGATCGGCCGTGACGGTCGCGTCCGCCCGCTGGATCCCGCCGACGGCCGGCGACGGGCAAGCACCCTGCTCGCGGAGCGGCCAGCCACGCCGTTGAAGGAGATCGCCATGGCCGCGGGGATTTCACAGCGCACCGCCCGTGACGTCCGGGATCGGATGGTCCGTGGCGAGGAGGTCGTGCCGCGCGATCAGATTCGCAGGCGGCGGCGAAAAAAACTCGAGAACGACGGTTCGTCAAACGCTGGCGGAATAGACGAGACCGGTCTGGACCGGACGGTGCTGATGGGATTGCTGCGGCAGGATCCATCGGTCCGGTTTACCCAAGCGGGCCGGACTCTCCTCCGCCTGCTCGAGATTCACGTCATCGACGCGCAGAGACGTGAATGGCTTCTTGACAACGTTCCGCAACATTGCCGGAGAATCGCGGCCGAGCTTGCCAGAGCTTGCGCTGTTACCTGGCAGGAACTCGCCGTGCGACTTGAGCGAGAGGGTGCGTAGACAGGCAAAAGACGTGCTAGCGGGAAACTCATTTGCTCTGGCGGCTATTTTCGCGGTTGTCGGCAGGCGTCGGCGCGTCCCTTCGGTATGCGGAAAGAGCGGCCCTGTGGTGCAATTCAGGTCAGCTATCGCCGGTGGGTCGCGAGAATCGCGCAAGCGGTGTAATGTGCTCTTGGTGGGACAAAATCGTGCTGACGGTCATACGCAACCGGTTTGTGCGGGAAGGTCGGAAGAGACGTCGATATATTGGCACCTCAAGCAACGTCTCGAAGATGTCTTAGCGTCGCTGGAGGCGGGCGATCCGCTCCCTGGTGAACGCTCGCTCGCGGAGAGCATGGGCGTTTCGCGAACAACACTTCGGCGGGTGTTGTCGGAGTTCGCGGCCGCAGGCAGGTTGGAACGCGTCCAAGGCCGGGGTTCGTTTGTGGTCAAGCCTCAACGAAGTGGGCAGATACCGATCTCGATAGGGTCCTACACGGAGCATTTTCGCAAGCTCGGGCGTCGTCCTTCGTCACGCATGCTGGAGATGACCACGGTGCCTGCCGACGTGGCGACGGCTGCGAGACTGGCAGTGGCGCCGGGTGCCATGTTGTGGCTGATGCGTCGACTAAGACTGGTCGATGACAAGCCTGTGTCGATAGAGTCCGCGTACGTACCGGTCTCTCGGTGCCCCGACCTGCGCCAGCGGTTCACCGCCGCGGACTCACTCTACGAAGTACTGCGGAAGGACTACGGAATAGACGCCGGGTGCGTCGAGAAGTCCGTGGAAACGATCCTGCCGTGCCCGTCCGACGCCGAACTTCTCGGCGCACAGGCGAGGCATCCTATGTTATTGATGTGTGTGCGTTCATTCGATATGGCTGGCAAACCGTTCGAGTGGGCATCGGCTCTCTTTCGAGGGGATGAGTACCGGATTATCGGCGCCGTCGACGGGCATGGAGTTCGTTGGCTGACGTAGCGGAGATCGCTCAGACTGTCCGAGCTCGGCTAGCGGTGTTCTTCTGGTGGTTTCCGTCCTGCGGCAGGAGTACTTCACGATGATAGGAAGACCAGCGGAACGTGGATCGAGCATGATCCGGGACCGGGTCACGGTTTCGGCGATCTTCATCATCCACGGCATGGTCTCTGGCACCCTCGCGACTCGTATACCGTTCATTCAGGAACGCGTGCACGCCGACATCGGCGGCCTTGGCATCGCGCTTCTCGCACCATCCGCCGGTGCGGTCGTCGTAATGCCGTTCGCCGGTGCGCTCTACCGTCGAATGGGCGCGAGGTCCTTCACCGGACTCGCAATGGCGATGTGGGCGGCCGCGCTCGCGCTTCCCGCGTTGGCGACCAATCTGGTCGTGCTGTGCGGGTTGCTCGCCGTGTACGGTGTCGCGGCCGGGCTGTCGGACATCGCCATCAACGCGCAGGGTGCCGCGGTGGAGCAGGCCGTGGGGCGTCCCATCATGCCCGGACTTCATGGTCTGTGGTACGTCGGCGCGCTGCTTGCCTCCGGCGTCGGAGCACTGGCTGTCGGCCAGGACATCGACGGACGAGTCCATCTCGGTGGCATGGCCGTGGTTCTGCTGGTGGCACTGTGGCCGGTATGGCGGCGACTGCCCCTCCCCGTACCGGATCGGCTGCCTGACGAACCAGCCTCTCGTCGCTTGAGCTGGCCTACTCGCGCGATTCTGGGCGTCGGGCTTCTCGGCTTCTGCGCGGTCTTCGCCGACGCGACCAGCACGAACCTGTCTGTGATGTACATGGTGAAGGTTATGGGTGCCAACCCCGCGCTTGCGGCGGTGACCTTTACGATCTATAGCTGTGCCCTCGCCGGCGCACGGATCCTGGGAAATGGTGTTGTCCGCAGAATGGGCGCTGTTAACGCGGTACGCGCCGGATCGGTCATCGCTACTGTCGGCGGGATTGTGCTCGTCGTGTCCCGCACGCCTGTTCTGGGCATCGGCGGTTTCGTGCTGCTCGGCATCGGAATCGCGGTGACGTTGCCAGTCGTGTTCGCCACCGTCGGCGCACCGGGCCCGCACGCCGGAGCCGCAGTAGCGAGAGTCGCGACGTTGACCTACGGTGCGGGCCTCGCTGCACCGGCCGCGATCGGCGGCCTCGCCCAGGTTACTTCGATGCCGTTGTCCTTCGCCTTGGTCGTGCTGGCTGCCGCCGCGGCGTTCTTTCTCGCGCCGCAGCTGGATCGGTACCAGGAGACGACACGGAATCAAGAGGTCAACGAGAGGCGGTCTGGCGAAGTGCCCGCGGAGCGCCCTGAGTCTTAACGGCCGTACACCGTCGGCCGGTGGCGCGTTCGCGGGTCAGCCTCCGGTCAGCGCGTTGCCGGAAGATCGAACTGGAACCCCTGCCCATGGAGTTCCGGGATGATCCGGCGAACGGTAGCGACGGTTTGGTCCCGCAAGCCGATCGAACCGTTCGGCGGCATCTCGGAGGGGGGAACCGAGTCATGCAGCAGAACGACACCCTCATCCCGGATCTCTCGCAGTATCAGAGAGACCAGGTTCGGTACTCCTGGATTCGCCCAGTCCCGGGTGTCCACGGACCAGCCGAGGGGCGTCATCTCCGCTTCTTCGACTTTCCGGAGGACATCGCTGGACCAGCTTCCGAAGGGCGCTCTGAAGTACTCGATTGATACTTCAGGCAGCACTTCCTGTATTGCTCTCCCGGCGTCATCGACCTCCTGTGCTATCTCGGCGTAAGAGCACTGCTGGAGGTCGGGATGGCTCATCGTGTGGTTGGCGATCACGTGCCCGTCGGCGGCGATGCGCCGAACTATCTCCGGAAACTGGAGTGCGTGCTGTCCGATCAGGCAGAAGACTGCGCGGATATCCCAGGATCGGAGCAGATCCAGTATTTGCGGGGTGTAGATAGGATCCGGGCCGTCGTCAAAAGTCAGCGAGACGTATCTGCCGCAGCGTCTTGTGGTGGAAACCACCTCGACGTTCATACTTCGAAACCGTTTCTTTCAATGATTTTTCCAGATGGCCATTCTTTGAGGTGCTCGGTCACTGGGCGAATCAGTACCGGGCCGGCCACGGTGAGCGTCGTGCGTGGATCAGCATTATCGGCACAGCGTATTTCACTGTCGGGAAGCAGTGACCAGCCGTTTGACGCGTAGAAGTTGACGATCTCGTGGCGACAGTCGACCAGGCCGAACGGAACCGACAGGACGTGCAACAGGTCGTCGAGCTTGCGCAGTGTCTCCGTGCCGAGTCCGGTCCGCTGTGCCTCCGGGTGCACCGCGACCATGCCGATATCTCCGACGAGTTGGTCGCGACCGGAAACCCGCACAAATCTGCGTTTGACGCTGATGTGCGCCCGTACGCCTTTCTGGTTGCGAGCGTACAGCCGGATCTCCGGCCGTTCGCCGGCCCAACTGCGGCCATCGCGGAAATGCGCCGACGAGCCAGGATCGATTCTTTCGAAGGTCAAGGAGATCATAGCTGAGAGCGCATCATGCTCTTCATGAGCGAGATCGCCCTCCCATCGGGTGACCCATTCTACTCCAGTATCCGGCATAAGAATCCTCTCTTAGGGGTGTTTCGACGAGCGGCGAGTGCAGAAAAGGCCAAGACTTCCAGGTTTGCATTGGTAGACTTTATCGTGGCAGAGAAAATCGAACCTGGGCTCGATGAGCTGCCGCTGGTCCCGAACCATCCAGACGCGAGATCGCGACAGCCACGCGTGAACGGCGTCGTAGGCCGGGTCGGTGGGAGGGCCGCTGATGAAGATCATGTCTGTCGGGAGATCGTCGACGACGGCGGGATCTTCCAGGTAATAGAGCATCTCCAGCAGCAGATACGCGTCGGCCGGCTCGCTGCGACTTGCCGCCAGCTCCTCCAAAGTGCTGGCGATGACCGGCACGGCTCCTCGGACGCGGCCGATTAATCGCCTCCGGAACTCCGCCGCCGGCTCGCATGCCACCAGACGGTGGCCCGCGTCCAGCAGCAGGTCAGTGTGCGCGCCTTCGCAGCTCCCCACCTCGAGAAGGAGACCGCTTCCGGGGCTGACATGTTCAGAGATCCAAGACGTCGCGCGGCTTAATCGCTCGATCTCGTAGCTCGACACGCCGAAACCCCACGGATCTTCGAAAGCCGCTGCTTCCGACGCACGACTGTGCGCCATGGCGAACAGTCGCTCGACGTCCTCGAGAGGCATGCGAAAGTAGCGCTCACAGGGTACGGCTCGCTCTGTCAGCGCACGGGGGAGCTCTGCCGTGCGTCGTACGCTGTCCCGATATACGGTCTGCGCGGCATCGATCTTCAGGCGGACTTGTTCCACCGGCAGCGGGTTCACTTTTTCCGCGAGAAACTGGGAATGGCCGGACAAGCCGACCGCGTGCCATACGCCCTTGCCTCCGACGGTTTGCGTCGTCAGCAGAGCAGTTCGAGCGCAGTCCAGTCGCTCGTCCGCTGGGCAGTAGGTCCACACTGTCGCGCTGTTCTTCAGAGCTCCGGCGAGGAAGTCCGCAAGCTCCGTCGAGCTGGGATCCTGTCGCTCGGTTGCCTGTCCGGCTCTGGCGAGCACCTCCCGCGCTCGGCCGCGGCAGTCCGCGTCGTGCAGGTCGAACACCTCGCGGTTCGCCATGCCAACGATACGAATACCTCCGGTCTCCCGGAGAGACAACACCGAAAGGAACTCGATGACGCAGTCAGCTAATTCGAATACAACAATTGTGTTTATGGGAGCTCCTGGGTTGGCTAAGAGGTGAATTGGTACTCCGGTCAGCCTGCGCCCTGGATGACTGAACTCATCCGATCCGGCGTCAACACCTGCTCTGTCGGAAGGACGTAGGAGCCGACGCTGAAGTATCGGTCAGCCTCGGTCCGGTTTTTCTGGAGTGCGCGCATGTACTCTAAGGTGGGCTCGTCCGGCGGAGTGAGCGATGCAGCTTCGACTGTCATGTCGAAAAAGGACGCCAACGAGGTATTTCGTTGAGTTTCGTACTGTCCCAAAGCCTGGGCGAGGGGGTACGTGCCGTCCAGACCCGTCAGGATGGCGACTGACAGCGCTTCGGCGTCGAGCAGCGCGTCGGTGATGCCGCCGGCGGTGATCGGGTCCTTGTGACAGGCGGCGTCCCCCGCCAGTGCCCATCCGTCCCCGTACCGCTGACGTATGTAGTTCGGATGGTTGACCATCCCGTACAGACGTTCCGTCCGTTCCGCGGAGTCGAGCTTCTCCGCGAAATCCGGCGAGATAGTTCTGATCACCGCCATGAAGTTTCCGATCGCGTCTTTCCGCACCTCATCGAATCTCGACCTTGGGAAGCCGACGGAAACCGTAGTGAGTCCGTTGTTGGTGGGAAGTATGCCGTAGCCGGTCCAGAATCCCGGCCACATCTCGATTTCGCTTTTGTCGAGGTCGGCCCAGTAACTGTAGTAGGAGCAGGTCTTGCCCGGGTCTTCGCGAAGCGTGGCGGCACCGACTTTATTCGCTACCACCGACCGCACGCCGTCCGCGCCGATCACCAAGCTGGCCCGTTCGATAGTGCGTTGTCCTCGCGGTCCGTGTCCCTGGACGCCGACGACCGACCCTGATCTGGATACCACCAAGTCATCGACGACGAATCTGCTGCGGAACTCGGCACCGGCTTTGATGGCTTCCTCGAGAAGCATGAGGTCGAATGCGTACCTTCGTGGCGCATAGACGTGGTCTACGTCGTAAGGATTCCATGGAAAGCCGCTGACTTCAATGTCTTGGTAGCGCCAGACCAGCTTGTCCAAGCGGGGAGCCCCAACGCTGTCAAGCGCGGCGAACAGGCCCCAGCGCCTGAGCGCGTCGATGGCGGGAGGGTGGAGAAGGTGCGTCGATAATGTGTCGCTCGGGAACTCGGCCTTGTCTACCAGCAGTACGTGAAGTCCATTGCGCGCGAGTAGCATTGCCAACGGTGATCCCGCGCAGCGCGCACCGACAATGATAACGTCATACACGCCTTTACTCCTCATAATTTCAGGCGTCGTCGCCCTGGTTTTCTTGGCCATGGAGGAACTTGGTCAATTGTCCGTAGCGGTTTCTTGAGGTCCAGCCGTGCGGCTGTATCCATGAATTAAAAGGATGGCCGGCTGCTCTCATCTGAGGACGGCTGTGATGCAGGTGCATCGTATAGTCTGAGAATCGGCGAAATGTCCCGGCTTCGGTCAGTCGGTCGACAAAGTCGTCGTCTTCGCCGCCCCAGCCTTCGTACCGCTCGTCGAACCCGCCGATGCGATGGAACAGGCTGGTATGGGTCCATACTGATCCGCCCGGCGCGGCCAGCAGCACGTGGCCGCGCAGCAATGACAGGTCGACTTCGGGCTCCGCCCGGAAACACCTTTCCTTGATCGAGGCATTGCTAGCGGGCGCGTCAAGGGACAACAGACCGCCGCGGTGATACGGGAGGTGTGCCGAGTTGTCGACCTGGCTCAGTCTGGCAGCGTTTCGTGCGAGGAAGTGCCGGTCAGGGAGCATATCGGCGTCGAGAATGCACAGGAACTTCGGTTTGACCTCGGTGTTGACGACGCCGGTGTTTACTGTCCACGACTTGTTGAATTTTCCGGATTTGCATGCGAATAGATAGTGATCGACGAATGGTGTCAAAGCTGGCTTCCAGCGCGGGATCTCGTCGGCCTCGACCACGGTGGTGGCATAGCGGTGGCGTGGCATCGATTGGTCTTGCAACGCGAGAAGCAGGGCTAACAGGTTCCGCAGCCGGCCCGAGTTCTCGCTGTCCCGAAACGGGATAATAATCTGAACGTCGACCTCCGAGCGGGGCGGTTCGCGGCGTATCGTCTCCTCGCATTTGGCTTGCAGCATGTCGGAGTGCACGGCAGCGACGTCCCGTCGATACGAGGTTCCCACATGGTAGCCGATTTCGTTGCGGGCGAGAGATTGATCGAGATGCTGGCTGATTTCGGCTCGGATCGCTGGAGATGCGGCGAGATGCAAAGCTAAGGAGTTTCTGAGCGCGAAATATGGTTCTGGGTCCGTCGGGGAGGCACGGAGGGCGTTGTAGGAGTTTTGTATTTCCGGCGAGGTTTTTGTGATCGAAACAAGTTTCTCGGTCGCCCAGCGGTAGTACTCCGCACTGTGCTCCCACGATGTCGCGCTGATCGTCCGGGTAGCCGGGTCCAAGGCGAGTGCGATGTATTCGACGTACTGGGCTGCGATGGAATCACATGAATCTTCTTTGACGGCAGGCATGAGGTATTCACCTGTTCGGTAAGGGCCGCGGCGGGCACTGCTAATGATCGGAGAAGGTCAGGATCTCCCATCCCGAGCCAGCGCGACGGCCTACCGCGTCTCCGATGTTCGGGCCGCCGAACGTTTCGTCTCCGACTCGCATCGGCCTGAGCTGCTCGCCGGAGGAAGAATCGGCCCCGGCGGCGACGACGAAGCCTGTCAAGGCCTTCCCCGTCCAGACGAGTGCCGTGGACGACCAGGGCTCGAGCTCGATCGAGAAGTCGACTGAACGGCGCGTTCCGGTGGCGAGTTGCCGAGTTTCGTTCCTGTTGAACAGAAACGTGAACTCCGAGCCGGTCTGGTCGTCCGACCGGACAAGCCGCAGCACGCCAGGCGCTGCCGGACGATCCTCCGCGATGTGCCGCAGCACTTCGTGCAACGTGTGTGCCGGGGATTCGCCGCTGGGATCGAATACCCGCGCGACGGCGTCAGGGCTTTCTAACGCAGTACGGAGCAGCACGCACTCATTGTCGTGTTCGTCGAGGGTCGGCAGCTCGCCGACAAACACGACAGGACGACCGGACCGGATCTCGACGGCGAGGCCTTCCTGAAGCGCCGCGGTCATTCCACGGCCGCCTGCGACGATGATCGGGTTCCGGCGAGAGCCGGAGTCGAGAGGAATCCGGCCGACGGTGACGTCGACGTCCTGACCGCTTCGCATCATCCATCGGGTGCACCCCTCGACGGCCGTCCGCAGCGCCCTTCCCGGCTGGTCGTCCTCGTCCGGCCAGGCGTCGGCAGCTACGGTCACCGGATCGACCAGGAGACTGGCTGTGGTGCTCGCCCGTGTCTTGCGCAGCGCGGTGCCGTGCCAGTCGAGGAACTGGCTCAGCAGACGCAGTGCTCTAGCATTTGGCCTGATGTTTCCTGATTCGTCGACCGGAGCGCCGCTGCAGTACGGGGGCGCGTACAGGTGGCTGCTGTCGCCGAGCACTGACTCGTCCGGTGCGATGACTGGCGGCCAATTCCTGGTGGCGCAGGCCGTGTATACGCTGAGCGTGGTCGACCCGAGCGCGAGGTCGAGAAGGCTGTAGTGAGCCGGTACGGCTGGTGTCGCGTAAGAGGGGTCCGTCCAGGTGAATCCCCAGTTGTCCTCCATGGTGTCGGCATCGATCGCCCGCACCCCGAACCAGTAAGCGGACAAAACGCTTTCGGAGCGAATCAGATTGCCTGTCCAGACTGTGTTGTGCCCTGGCAATGTTCTGTCCGGGACGATTCGCACCACCCGGCACAGCCAGGCCTCCAGCTCTCGTCGCGTTCCGCCGATGTCGGGGAGCGGCAGGTTGACTACGGTCGGAACACAGTCGCCCAGCGCATCGCGAAACTCCGTCAGCCGGTCGCGCAACGCGCTGCTGATCGACCTCGCCCACTTGGCGCGGGAGCTCGGCGAGGCAGGCGGCCAGTCGACGGCCGAACCGGTGCCGCATCGCGCCGCATCGGAGAAGTCGCAGTCGGTCATCGCCTCCGCAGTCTCGCCGTATAGGCCCTCGTTGCCCAGCTGGGCTGCCACCACGGGTCCGTGCGGACGCGTGTGAGCGAGGAGCACCTGATCGCGAACCGCGTTCAGCCAGGTGCGGACCTCCTCCTGGAAGCGCGGATCGAAAGCCGATGGCAGCGGGTGGCCCTCGCTGGTCCGCACGGCTCCGGCCCAGTTCGCCGTCGCGGTCATTTTTCCGGTATCGAGCCGGTCGGGCAGTCCGCCGAAGTCGACCTCGCCGTGAATGAAGGGGCCTGGCTTGAGGATGGCCAGCAGGTCCGCCTCGTCCACGAGCCGGAGAAATCGGATCAGGTCGGCGTGCGGCTGAGTACTTCCGTCGAAGTCGTAACGCCTATGCCCCTGGCTGGTCTCGACCTCGTGCAATCGCCACGGTACGTAGGCCGTGATGACATCGACGCCGAGAGATCGCAGGGTTTTGAGATTGCCCGGCCAGTTGCCCGGATCGGCTCGGTAATACGGATAGTCGGCCAGGATCGCGACCGGCCGTCCGGGCACCGCGATGACGTCGGCCAGTCGTTTCCGGTCAGTGCGCATCGTTGGCCGGCGAACTTGACTGGATCACTACCTTCTGTGCGGAATAGTTCGCACTTCGGCCGACTGTGCCCGCCAGCGCCTGGAACGCTTCGTCATGTCGTTCAAGCGGGAATCGGTGGGTGATCAGCCGCTCCAGAGGCAGACGGCGTGCCAGATCGATGGCTCGGGGAAACACTTCCGGCTGGAAGTCGCCGGCACCGACGATCGAGATGCCTCGCTGCAGGATCTCGAGAGGCCTGACTGTGACCGCGGCCCGGCTGTCGAAGCCCATGATCACCACCAGGCCGCCCGCCGACACGTGCGCCAGCGCCTTGTCCAGCAATCCGCCGACGGTGTCGATCACCACGTCGGTCCCGGGCAGCTGGCCGAGCTCGTCCGCTCCCACGATCCGGACCGAGTTCTCCGGAACGCCGTCGAGGAACGTCGTGGCGAAACTCCGGCGATAGGTGTCCTGCTCGACCAAGGTCACCGGGTGGCCGAAATGAGCGAGGACGAGAACGCACAGCAGCCCGATCGGACCACCGCCGAGTACGGTAACCGTGCTGGCCGGAGTCATCCGCGCGGCGTCGATGTTATTGAGCACGCAGGCGAGCGGCTCGATCAGCACCGCACGGTCGTCGCTCGTGTCAGACGGAATCAGATGAAGGAACAGATCCTCCAAGACGATGTATTCCGCATACGAGCCGTCTCGGTCGATCCCTACCTCGGTGCCTGCCTTGTTGAGGCAATGGTTGCGCTTGCCGCGGAGACAGTAGTCGCATCGGCCGCAGTAGAGAGTCGGATTCACCACGACTCGATCGCCCACGCGCAGGCCGGTGACCGCGGGCCCGGTCTCCGCGACGACGCCGATCGCCTCGTGCCCCATGATCGTCCCCGGCGCGGCCCGGAACTTCCCGACCAGAACGCTCCGGTCGGTGCCGCAGATGCCGGTCTGGGTAACCTTGACCACCACATCACGGGGGCCGGACGCGATCGGATCCGGGCGGTCGACAAGCTGCAAGGTCTGGTCTTCTGTCAATGCCAACGCTTTCATCGCCACATCACCTCACAATGCCATTGTCATCGGATGACCACTCGATCGAGTCCAGCAGTCGCTCGTGCAGCCGAGGGTTCGCCGCGGCGATACATGACTGCTGGTTCGTCGGCGCGAGGTCGAGCAGCCGGGTCTTGCCGAGCGGTTCTCCATAAGCGTCGGTGATGGTCACGCCGCTGCGCTCAGCGAGCAGCACGCTGGCGGCGATGTCGTACGGAAACAGGTGCAGAATATTACCGCGGCCTGCCGCGAGGAACTCTTCGCGCGTCTCCGGACGGTCGCGGAGGATGCGATTGCCGATGTCGACATAGGCATCGAGCTGTCCGGTGATCAACCGGGAGATCGAGAATGAAGCGCTGTTGAAGACGAACACGCCTCCGGTGTTCGCGGACTGGTTAACCAGATGTCCGTATGCGGTGTTCATCAGGTGCATGGGATGACCGTTGAATTCGATCGACCAGAACATGCGTGCAAGATCGTCATTGGCGCTCAGGCACGGAATCTGCTGGATGTACCCTTCGGTCGTCAATTCCGGGCTGTTCGCATCCGCGTACATCCATCTGCCGGTGGACAGCTCCATTAGCAACGCGTGGTCCACATCGGACATAATCGGGTCTTCGGACATCGGGGCCGAGGCGATGGACACGTTCGCCATCTCCAGCCCCGCTGAGGCCGGGCGCGTACCGTCGATGGGATCGATCACCAGCAGGTGGCGCGGATTGCGTCCGAGGTTCCGCAGGCCGTGGTCCTCGGTGTATACCGCGATGGGGTCGCCGCATTCACTCTTCAGATAGCGCCAGATCGCCTCTTCGGCGACCTCGTCGATGTCGAACTGGGCGTCTCCGCCGGGGGAGTCGTGCAGCACGGACCGCCCGGCACCGACCGGCCTGCGGGCGAGCACTTCTGTGCGGATAGCCTGCGCGAGGCCTACAATAAGATTTTTCACGCGAATTCCTCCCTGAACAGCATCTCGAGACGGTCGCAGACAATGTCTGCTTCGTCATGTGTCATGATCAGCGGCGGCCGGATCTTCAGGACATTACCGTAGCCGTATCTTGAAGTTCGGATAATAAGGCCATGGCGCTGTGCGGCCGCGGCCAAATGATTGGTCGCCTTCACTGCCGGACTGTTGTCCGGCTCAATGATCTCCATCCCCAACATGAGTCCTATTCCGCGCACGTCCCCGATGGCCGGGTAGCTTTTCTTGAGCTCCGCCAGGCGCGCCAGGATGTGGTTTCCGACGGATCTTACGTTCGCGAGGAATTCGGGCTGTCTGATGATGTCGACGGTGGCATTGGCTGCCGCGGCGGCGAGCAAGTTCGCGCCGTAGGTGAACGAGTGATGGTTCCCGGGCAGGCCCGCCAGTCGCTCATTGGTGAGAATTCCGGCGACCTGGGCTCCGGCTCCGCCCAGCCCCTTGCCTACCGTGATCGCATCAGGTTGCACGTCGAAATGCTGGGCCGCGAACATCTGGCCGGTTCGGCCGATGCCGGTCTGGATCTCGTCGAAGATCAGTGCGATATCTCGTTCATCGCAGAACTTCCTGAGCTGCTGGAAATATCCGTCGGGGGGAACGATGTTGCCGCCGTTGCCGGAAACCGGCTCAACCATGACCGCTGCCACCCGCCCGCTGCTGGCGAACTCGATGAAGTCGTCGATTCGGTCGACGCACATCAACCCGCAGGTTTCCCTGGTCTGCCCGTAGAAGCAGCGGAAGCAGTAGGGGTCGGGAACGTGGAGTCCGCCAGGGTAGGTCAACGGAAAGGGCTGCCGGCGGAATGCGTTTCCGGACAGCGAAGCCATCATCATGGTCTGGCCGAGATGACTGCGAAAAAGTGTGATGACGTCCTTTTTCCCGGTAGCGTATTGCGCCATCTTCACGGCGCCTTCGTTCGCTTCCGAGCCGCCGGACACCTTCAGGTGCACTTTGGTGAGGTTCTTCGGCGATATCTCGACCAGCCTTCGGACGAGGTCGGAGATCGGTGCGGACTGGAAACTCGAGGTGACGTGGATCAGTTCCGCTGCCTGCTGCTGGATGGCGGAGACGACCGCAGGGTGTCCGTACCCCAGGCTGAGATTGAACGTGGCGGAGGCGCAGTCAATGTACTCTTTATCCTCGAGGTCATACAGATAGATTCCCTCGCCCCGCTGCATGGACTGATCGGATACGGGGTAGTAGATCGCGTCGCGTACCGCCTTGTCAATGAGTTCTTGTTCTGACGACGTCACAAGAAAACCTTCCGTTTATCAGAGGTCGGTGAGAAGCGCGGGCAGGCTTTCAGGCCCTTCACCTGAGCGCTTGCGCCGCCGCGGCGGAGAACCGGTCCGCGATGCCAGACAATTCGTCGGGATCACTGCGGACGGAGGCGCCGAACCCTGAGCCAAGGTAACTGTCCGAGAGCCCGACGGAAAGGGCGACGGCGCGACTGAGCAGATTGTCGGTCCTCGGCAGCTCTCCCGGTGCCAGTGTGTTTCGGCGCTTCTCTCCCGGCTTATGCTGGAACGGGCAAGTGGGAGCCTCCTGGTCCGGCGGGGGCGAGAGTGCGTTGATTTGGGCGTAGTAGTGTCGCCGCGACTTGTCCAGGGTCGAGCAGCCGAGTTCTTGGGCGACCGCTTGCGCGGCTTCCGGCTGGTCGAACAGGTAGACTGAGACCGTCGCGCAGTCGCCGTCGGGGTCGTTCAGGCGACGTTGCTCCAGGCCGGGCCTGAGCGGGATGAGCTTGTCGAGCTGGCTTTTCACGAGCCGGGTGCGCTCAAGCACGGTGTCGAGCTTGGCGAGCTGAGCACGCGCGAACGCGGCATTGAATTCAGGCATCCGCAAGTTCAACCCGAAGATCACGTCGCCGTCTCCGGTTTCCTCCCGGCCGGGGAACCAGCCCTGATCATGGAACGAGTAAGCCCGCTGGAACAGTCGTCCGTCTTTCATCAGCAGGAATCCTCCGGCACCGCCGCCGTTGATCACCTTGAAGGTGTCCAGTGAAAAGGCGCCGACGTCGCCGAGTGTCCCGAGCGGCGCTCCGCGGTAGGTGCCACCGCATGCCTGTGCGACGTCCTCGATGAGGTACAGGCCGTTTTCCTCGGCGATTTGGGACAGCGCGGCCATGTCGCAGGACGCGCCGAGCATGTGTACCGCGACGATCGCACGCGTCCGTTCGGTGATCTTGCGTCGGACGTCCTGGGGATCGAGCGTGAGTGACGTGTCGATCTCCGCGAAGACCGGGGTGGCTCCGCTGTGGACGACAGTGCTGATCGTGGCGATGAACATGAATCCCGGAACGATGACCTCGTCGCCGGGGCCGATTCCGAGAGCCGCCAGCCCGGCGAGCAACGCAGAAGTACCGCTGTTCAGAGACAGGCAATACGGGCTGTTCAATCGCTCGCCGGCGGCTTCCTCGAAGCTGCGAGCCTGCGAAATCAGTTGTGGTTTGCCGTAGGTGTCCCTGCTGTTCAGTAATGCCTGAAGTACGGCGAGGACACTGCGTTCTTCTTCTTGGTCGTAGAAAGCATATCCGGGGCCGGGCACTGCGGTCACCTCGTCAATCGGTGTGAACGGCGGGAAGAACGGGCTCAGAACATCAAGGAGCAGAACGGAAGCGGATCAGTGCGAAATGCCCTGCAGGCCGCGTCCAGCGCGCCGGTGCGCATCTCCTCGATGCGTCCGGCGCGGGCGAGTTGGGTCAGGGAGATGCCACCCAGGTATGCCGACCCCAGTTCGCGCACGGACATCACCAGGTCGGGTGCAGAGGTGGTGCGAGTGCAGCTGGCTCCCTCGGGGCCGCCCTGGATACGCCATCGTCCCACATTCCACTCGCAAAGACGATCTGTTGTCTCGATAACGACGTCGACCTCGGCTGAATACGTTCTGAGGGCAAGGGCCCGGTCGACATCGATCAGCCTGACGTGCAGCTGGTCGCGAACGGTCGGAACCGCGCTGCGCGGGTCGTCGAGAAGAACGAGAAGCGTGTCGTCGAGAGGGCGCGTGTGCGCGATCACGGTGGTGCTGAGGTCCAGGTCCAGGAGTGTTCGCCACAGCTGCGCGTAGGCTTTCGGGCTGGTCGCGAACAGTTCGCGGACGAGAACGGCGAGCGGGGGATCGGGACTGTCGTCTTGGGGGCGAGTCGTAAAGAGGGCGTAGCCGGCGGGCGCACCGGCCTCGCTGACCGTGAGGCACTGTAATGGCGCGGCACCGTTTCGGGCGGTTGGCGGGTCCAGTACTGCCTTGGCCGCCCATCTTTTGTCGTAATGGAGCATCCCGGCCCGTTGGGGAACGTTCGCCTGGTACACGTCGCGGATTTCGTCGAGGCAGGTCTGCGGGTCGATGATGGTTGCGGGCAGGTCCTCGCCGCGCGGCAGTAGGGAGAAGGCGTGTGGTTTGCGCGGGATCTCGAGACGTACCACCTGGTTCGCAGCCCCGAAGCCTAGCCGGGAATAGATGGCCGACTCGCTCGGCTGCAGCGCGGCGACCGGTTCCGTTCCGGAATGGTGAAGGCCGTGCAAGATGTTGGCCATCATCTCGCTCATCAGGCCTCTTCGCCGGTGGGTCGGGTCGACGCTGACGTATCCGATGCCGGCAATTGGCTGAATTCCACCGGGAATTGTCATGTTAAGGGAATAGACAAGTGCGGTGGCGCAGATTTTGTCGCGATGGTACGTCGCGAGAGACCGTTCAGGTTCGAATAGATCTTTGTTGACCTGATGCACCTCTGCCGGATCAGGGTGCCCGCCGTAGGACAGCTCAATGGTTCGAGTCAGATCGCGCCAATCGCGGTCGGACGCGGTGCGAAGTGAATAGCGGGATCCGTCAGGTGCGCGTGAGGACGGCAAGATTCTCCTTGGTTTCCCGGCTGAGGCCGGCGAGTTGACAAAGGCAGGTGTCGAGGTCGCCGGCGCGGGACGAGCGTAAAACAAGCCGCCGACCCGGCCGGTCGATGTGGATCGCTGGTCAGGTCAGCATCATCGGTGCATCCCAGTGCGGCGCCGTCTCGTTGTCCGGGTTGGCGGCGGTATGCAGGGCAAGCGCGATGCCGGAAGCGCCTTGGAGCAGCCCGGGATCATTGCAGCCGAGGTATCCGCGTCCGGCTGGAATGCTTTCTTGGTAGCCGAATTCGACGGTTTCGTCGTATCGGTCGATCAGTTCACGGGTGAGCCCGGCAGCGAGGCGGGCCAATCGGCCGTCTTCAGCGTCCTGGCCGATACGGCTGGCGACGTGAAGCAAGCCGGCGACACCGTGACACAGATTCGAGCTTCTCGGCTGTCCGGCGGCTGCGCGTTCGACAGCGGCGCACATGGCTGCGGCGGCCACGGAGCTGAGTTCTGGTCTTCCGAGCACCTGTCCGGCCAGTTGAATGGCGCGGGCGGTGCCCGGAGTGCCGTAACACCAGGCCGTTTGGACCCGAATGCTGTCCGGCAGGCATTGCGCCGCATGGTCCTCGAAGCTGATCCGGCTTGGCCAGTACGGCCCGAACCGGTCCTCCGCCTGCCAGCTCAGGAGCCAGTCGACGATGTGTTCACTAGCCTGTCGCAGTCCGTCGACGTCGTGCCCGGCGGACTGGGCGATGGCGAACAGCGCCAGCGGTCCCGCGATTCCGTGCGCGAGTCCGATGTTGAAGTCTCCTCGCGGATAGCGGAGCCGGTCGTCGGGCAGCGGGTAGTTGTCCGGCGACGTCCACCAACCCGGCACCTCGGTCCCGTAGGCCAGGACCGGCTCGGTAATCGGCACGAGACAACGAAGTATTTCGTTCAAGGCCTCGGCGCAGTCTTCGAAACCCTGCTCGGCGAGGAGCAGCAGGATTCGTCCCTGGCCGGAAAGGCCGGTAATCACGTCGTAGCCGCCGGTCTCCGCGACGGACTGACCGGCTGAGAGCGTGCGGCGGGCGCGGGCGAGGCCAACGTTGGCAGCAGCTTTGGCGGCCTGACTCAAGAGCCTGGTGTAGCCGCCGCGGGCGGCTCGGAAGAGACTGGCCGCGAGCGCCACCTCCGCGCCCGCGAACGTTGTTCGATGTTCTGTCCCGGCCGCGCTCGCCGCGGCGCTGAGGTGTGCGTGGGCAGGCGCGGACCACGTGTCGTCATGGTGGGAGAGACGGGCGTACAGCACTGAGATGCCGGCGTGACCGCCCCAAAGCCCGTCCGGACGCCAAGCCGGATAGCTCCCGTCGGCCAGCGTCTGGCGGGAGGCCTCGGCGATGCGCGCCACAGATCGCGGCTCTCGCAACCGTTCAGCGACTAGCAGAGCGGTGTCCGTCGCGCGTTTCCGCAGGGCTTCGTCGAGCGTCATCGTCCGTGCCTCCAACGGTCCGAACGCAAGCGCAGCCCTTCTCCGATCAGCGCGTAGGCCGACCGCTCTGAGCCGCGGCCAGTGCCGAACATCCGGTTGCAATGCAGGTGTGCCAGGACTTCCGCGATTGTGCTGGGCCGGGCTGTGCCGGAGGCTGCCAGCGCGGACGCGTAGCGGGCGAGCGCGAGATCGCGTCGTTGCCACATCGCGGTCAGTTCGCCACCGTCGCGCAGATCCGCGTCGGGCCGCGGATATCCGTCCGGCGTGATCAACGAGGCGAAGCTTTCTCGTTCGGTACGAGACACGCGGTGCCGCTCTGCGGTGTCAGCCCACCCGGTTATCTGGTCGAGGACCTCTGCCGCCGGTTTGAACGCGAGCAGGAGCCTCAGCACGCTCATCGCCGCCAGTACGGCACCGGACGGTTCGTGGTCAGACCGAACCACGACCGGAGCGAGGGCGAGGCTGAGCTGGCTGTCTGCGTGAAAGACCCGCTCCGCGGCAGGCAGCGCCGCGAGACCCCCGTAGCGCTCGGCCTCGGGATCGTAGCTGTCTAGGCAGAGAGAGGTCAGCAAACCCGCCACGCGCAGCTCCGCGGACCACGCCTGTAAACGCGGCAGAAGTTGTCCCCAGAGCGCGCCTGCCTCACCGTGGAAACGCAGCCGGAGGTGCGGTTCGGGGTCGGCGTAGCGAACGAAGAACCAGTTCTCGACGCCAAGAGCGCGAAGGCAGCCGTCGGCAACCAGGGTCGGAAGCTTGGCCGCCAATATCCGCTGTTGCGCGGGCTCGCTGGCGTACAGCTTGGCGTACAGCCACTCCCCGCCCGGCAATCGCAGCAGATCCTCCCGGCGGCAAGGAACGGGCTTCACGACCATCTCGTCGCGATCCGGCGGGGCTGCTTCCAGGCGGGAGGTGCGACGTCGCATGGGCAGCACGAGTTCGGCCGCATGCGCCCCCGCTGCGCCGTGCAACCAGCCGTTCTCGTGCGCTCCAGCAGGCTGTTCGGTCACTTCCAGGCGTGGGTCGCGGCGCAACTCGTCGCTGAACACCATGAGATGAAGAGGGTCGTCCAGGTCGACTGCGAGACGGCGGTCGGCGGTCGCCAGTCGCACGCTCCGGGGCACCCCCCAGCGTTCCCGCCACGTTTCCACCTGGGCCGGCCAGAGTTCCGGATCCCGGCACTGCGACCGCATCGTCGCGTCGGGCAGCCATCGCGCCGGCGACAGCACGGTCCGTCCGTACCGGACTCTGGGCAGGAACGGCGCGTCTGCCCAGCGCCCCCAATTCCACGGCCGGAGCGGGTTGAGGTCTTGGGACCCCAGATCGAGCAGGAATCGCGCTACCTCGGGCACGAATCGTTCGCCGCGGTTGAGCATCGAGTGCAGCACGGGCACCACCTGCTGTCCGCTGACGCGGTCCAGCAGCACGAGGCGGTCTCGGGTGGCTTTGACCACCAGGTTCGCCAGCTGCAGGTCCCGGACGTCGCGCTGGGCCGGTCCGACCCCCAGCGGAATGCGCGCGGACAACCACTGCGGAACTGTCGCGACGTTCAGCGACCGGGACACTTTCGGGCGGAAAGCCACGCTCGCCGGAACACTTCGTTCCGGACCCGGCGCGGTCTCGCGGGCGAAATCAGAGAGCCGCTCCTCCCATTCCGGAAACATGTATGCGAATCGGCCGAACATTGACGTCGCCATCGGCGAACCAGTTCCCGGCCCGACTACGAGACGGAAATCGCCGCCGCACAACGCCTCCCAGCTCTCGGCGACCACCTCCGCGCACAGATCCAGCGAGTCAGGCGTCCGCAGCCGATCAGCGTCGGGGGAGAGGGTGGTCAGCAGATGTTCGTCAAGCACGACCTCGCTGGTCCGGTCCCGGACCGCGCCTACCGACAACTCGCCCAGCACCCGAGTTCGCGCCGCGGCGATCGTCTCGTCCTCCTGGCGCGGCGTACGCCCGATGCCATCGTCGAGCGTTCCCAGCCCGCGATCCGGGTCGAGCAGTTCGACCACTTCGACCGCTCGCTCCGTCCCGTACTTTTCCAGGAACCTCGCGTGGTATTCGTGCCATCGTGTTCGGCGCGGAACCGCGCCCAGCCGCCACAGTGCCGTCGCTGCCCGCTCGGCCTCACGCGCCACCGCTTCCGGCATCGTGCCGTGGATGTCCAGCCGCAAGTCGGCCTGAACGGGTTTCTCGACGTAATGCAAGGTCCGCATGCCGGACATCAGCGCTCGCAACGGCCCCGCCCGGCCGGGCGACGGAGCGCTGTCCACCTCGCGCAGGCACCGCCGGATCTGCCGCAGTTCGTCCACCACCGGATGAGCACCGCCGCCCAAGCGGTCGAGCACATAAGCAAGCTGGTCATGGACGTCCGGCGGCGGCTCGAGGTCGACAAGCAGGAAGCGGCCTTCGACGAGGTGCCACAGTGCGTCGCTCAGCACCGGGTCCATCGCAGGCCCGATCGCGAACCTGCGTCGCAGCCGGTCCGCGAGTTCTTCCCATTGCACGGGCTTTTCTGCGGCGGCCAGGGCCTCGGTGGCCACGCGAGTGTGCCGGACAGACGACTCCACCCGCCGCACTCCGTCCCGCTCATATCGATCGAGCAGCACGAGGCGGCCGTCTCGAACTGTGCACAGCGGGTTCGAGACCAGGAAACGACCGCGGACCAGCGTCGGGTCAGCGCGCAGGAGGTCCAGTACGGCATCTAGCCACGCGGCGTCTGGCCTGCTGAACAACTGGTGCCCAGCACCGAGTCGCAACCGGCCGCCCTTCCCGACCTCGACTAGTCCCAGCCCGGCGAACAGCCCGAACGGCGTCGGCCGAGCTGCCATTCGTTGCCGGTACTTGACCAGGGCAATCGCCACTCGGCGCAGCTCGCCGGCTCGTGCCTGCCGGCCGGGCGACAGCGCACTGGCGACTGCCTTCGCGAGGCTGGGACTGGCCAGTTCAACGGCGTCCAGCAAGGTCTTGTCAGCCAAGTCCGCGATTCTCGAGCGCAATCCCTCCGCGTCGTGTACGTCCGCGCTGTCGGATTTGCGCGCCATCGCGTCCAACGGAAGGGTCGCCGCACGCACTCCTACGAAGTCCGCGCAGGCGAAGAGAGATTCCTGGTCCATCTCGTCCCCTGTCGATGAGCTGCCAGCACCACGTCGGCTGCGGAACGCAACGCGATTCGCGTCAGCATCCCCCGCAGATTGTCGGGCAAACGGTATGCACGCAGGTCAGATCGATTGTGTACGCCGGACTAGGTTGCGCGCTGAGCGCGTGAACCTGAGTAGCAGGGGCGGGCTCTACTCGCAAGTCGAGATCAAAATCTTCTGCTTCATCAAGAACGGGATTGCTCGGCATAGTTGTCCTCCTGGAAGAAGAATGTGGTTTGTTGATCCGGCTATTAAACGACCCTTGATTTCGAGAAGCTTCAAACAATAAAACGCTCATCTGTGCATTGCAAACCGTGTCTCACGGGATGTGCTTGTCGTGTTCAAGGCGACGTTCTACTTCTAGCACCAGAGTGATTGGAAGTGAAGACGGGCGCCTATGCCCAGGGCGGCAACTGCGGAACTTCCTCGGTTGCTAGGTGGTGGTGGCAACTGCGGAATTTCCGCAGTTGCCGTCAGTGTCAAACAGGGTCGTCGATGACGTGCGCATCAGGCATGCCCGGGACTGACGGCTTGCAATTGGCGATGAGGCAACTAGCCCGGGCGTTCATGTGGATTGGTGTGATGTGGGTTGAAATGGGGCGAAGTGCCTGCCGGGTAAGGGGAACTGGGACTTGTCTAGGGTCCAGGTTCTCTGACTAGGAAGGGGCTTCGCGGGCGCAGCGTAGCAAGGGTGTGCGGCGGGTCAAGGTCAGTGCCGATGGTGTCGTGGCGCATGGATGGGAAGCTGCACTCAGCCTAGGCGGGTGGCGGCGAGGTCGACTGGCGTCGGCGATGACCGCCTCCGCACGCGCGGGGAGGACACCACCGCGCCGCCAGCCGGATCGTGCCGAGCGGACCACCCCCGCTCGTCGAGCGCGCCGACCCAGGACCTTCCCCGCTCGCGCGGGGAGAACAGGATTGCCGAGTCGCCGAGGGCCTGCGCAACGGGACCACTCCCGCTCGAGCGGGGAGAACCGACGCGGTCGGGATGGTCTCACCAGGCCAGGGACCATCCTCCATTCGCACAGGGAACTGGGCGCTACTCTCGTCGCGGACGTTTGTGGATGATCCCGCTTGTGCGGGGAATATCGCTCACCGGTCGGCCGGGAACACCGCTCACCCCGTGTGATTGCCAGCAGGACCTTGCGTTTCCGTCCTTTGAGCAGGCTGTCCGCAGTGATTGCGGAACCAGCAGGTGTTGCCGCGGTCGATCCGTCGGACTGGAGACCCGGGCCGCCACCCGACTACCGTCCCGGCCTGTTCCGGCAGCTCCTGCCAGCCTGCCCCGGCCCGAATCGTCGCCGGTTTCGACCCGGCCGGCGAAAGCACAGCATCGTCAGATGCGGAAGCCGCGTCATTCGTCGGAGGTCGGGGTCTTGTTCGGAGGCCAGTTCAGGTGGGAGCCCGTCATGAGCGCCAATTCGCAGGTGGTTGCTCGGTTTGTCTCGGTCGTGATGGGGCTGGTCATTGGGCTCACGTTTCTATTCGGGTTTGGAAACGTGTTGAGCTTGGCGTTGAAGCTGCAGGTACCTGTGTTCGTGGCGCCGCTGGTAGCGCCTGCGGTCGACCTCACGGTGCTGGGGTTGCTCGTGGGCACGCGTCACCTGGCTTTGTCCGGGGCCAGTGATGATGTGCTGCGGGCAGGTCGGCGTCTGCTGACGGCGGCTAGCGTCGGGACGCTGTTGTTGAATGTGGCCGACCCTGTGTGCGTTGGCGAGTGGGGTAAGGCGGCATTCGACTCGGTCGGTCCGTTTCTGCTGATTGGGTGGGCTGAGGTTGGCGTGCGCCACGAGGCGTTGTTTGACCGAGTGGAGGTGAGAGGACTCCATCCGCTGTCTGTCGTGACGGGCGGCGTGGAGCTGAGGGCAGCCTGAGCCCGGAGATGCGGGTGAGGGCGGCAAGCAGCCCTGACAAAGCCGGGACGGGCCGGTACTGCCAGACGGTTCGGGTCCGGCGAGCGAGACGGAAAGGTATACGTGCAGGAACCAGCGAGTAACGCTCCTCAAGCGGACCACCAGCTCAAATCTGGCGGATATGGGCTGGAGTGCGGCGCGCACCCCGGACGGTGTCCGGGCGAACTCCCGATCTGGTTTACCAATGACCGGAGGGAGGCCGCGGGGAAGGTTCACGGCGTACCCGCGGCGATGCCGCAGGGGCAGGAGTTGGGTGCCTACTCCGTCGATCGGTCAAGCAGTGAACGTGGGAACCATCGCGTGTCGTTCCCGGAACCGGCCGGCCAGGCCGGGATCGGGATAGGCGCATCGTCGGTCGAAGGCGCGTGGTGGGGCGGAGGCTCCGTAGTAGTCCGAGGACGGGAAAGCCGTCCACATGGCGAACGGGGCCAGCAAGCCAGCAGTGCGGATGCTGGAATGCCAGGAGGTCGTCGGTGAACACCGATGCGCTGGAGGAAGCGTTCTTCGACGCGGAACGCCGGGTACTGGAGATCCAGGCCAAGCTGCACCGTTGGGCGGTCGATGATCCTCATCGCCGGTTCGACGATCTGTACAACCTCATTGCCCATCCCGCGTTCCTTCTGGTGGCGTGGTTTCGGGTGCGGAGCAACAAGGGCGCCAGGACCGCCGGTGCGGACGGCATGACCGCTCACGCGGTGCGGTGGTGGCGGCAGGATCATCTTCTGTTGGAGCAGTTGCGGGCCGAGTTGAAGGCGCGCGAGTTCCGTCCGATGCCCGTGCGGCCGGTGAACATCCCGAAGGCGAAAGGCAAAGTTCGTCGGCTGGGGATTCCGACCGTGCGGGACAGGGTCGTGCAAGCGGTCCTGAAGCTGGTGTTGGAGCCGATCTTCGAGGCGGACTTTCGCCCGTGTTCCTACGGGTTCCGCCCGAACCGTCGTGCTCAGGACGCGGTGACCGAGTCGTGGCATCTGGCGTCCAACTCGTATGAGTGGATTGTCGAGGGCGACATCGAGGCTTGTTTCGATCGGATCGACCACACGGCCCTGATGGACCGGGTGCGTCGACGGATCGGGGACAAACGCGTGCTGCTGTTGATTAAAGCCTTCCTGAAAGCGGGGATCCTCGCCCAGGGTGGCCAGATCTGGGGCGGCGACACCGGCACTCCGCAGGGTGGCATCCTCTCACCGCTGCTGGCCAACGTGGCGCTGTCGGTGCTGGATGAGAACTTCGACCAGTACACGATCAGCACCGTGGAACGAGCGAAACGGCGTCGGCACGGACTCGCCAACTACCGGCTCATCCGGTACGCGGACGACTTCGTGATCATGGTGTCCGGCAACCGGGCACAAGCCGAAGCGCTCCTCCCGGAGGTGGCAGAGGTGCTCGGTACGGTGGGGCTTCGCCTGTCGGCCGAGAAGACGCTGATCACTCACATCGATGAGGGTCTGGACTTCCTCGGTTGGCGCATCCAGCGTCATCGCAAGAGGGGAACAGATGAGCGCTACGTCTACACCTATCCGTCGAAGAAAGCGCTGCGCGCGATCACGACGAAGGTCAAGACGGCGTGCTTGCAGAACGTGAACGACTCGCTGGCGGACCTGCTCCGTCGGCTGAACCCGATGTTGCGGGGCTGGACGGCCTACTTCCGGCCGGGGGTGTCTCAAGCGACTTTCCAGCACCTGAGGTCATATGTGTGGCACCGGGTTATGCGCTGGATTCGCAAGAAACATCGCCGGATCAACTGGGAGAAACTGCGTCGCCGCTACTGCACCGCGACACGTGATCGGTGGTGGCCCGCAGACGGTGACGTGATCTTGTTCAATCCTGGGTCGGTGAGCACTACTCGCTACCGGTACCGGGGAACGAAGATTCCGTCACCATGGCCGAGCAGGGCGTGAGACGACCGGCCAGCCAACGGGGTTTGTGGAGCGCCGGATGCGTTGAGAGGCGCATGTCCGGTGCGGGAGGCGGCTCGGGGAAACGGACTGACCGCAAGGCCAGCACCGCGCCCCGAGTCGACCTCACCCGGGCCTCCTGCAGGCTTTCGCCGACGTGCACGTCGCTGCTGACCGCCATCCTGATGTGTCAGCGGACGGCCAGCCTGGGTTGTCGTCGGACGATCCGGGTAAGAGGCAAGTTGAGCTTGACCCAGGTCTGGTGGAGCGGGCTCGGCAGATTGACGCGGAGCATCGTGCGCGGCATCAGCGTCCGGTTTCGGCGGAGGTGCTGCGAAAGGCGTTGGGCATTGGGGCTCGCCGCTCCCGCATGTTGACGCGGGTGGTCCGCGCGGAGTGGCGCGACGGGCCCGGCTCAGCCGTGGCGGCGGTTACTTGAGCCGAGCCGGATTCCGCCGTCGTGTCCGGCCAGGTCAGCCGGTTCTGGTTGGCTATGGCTTCTGCCGGAACCGCGTTCGCTGATCAGGCGTCAAGTCGTTCGTTGAGTTCTTCGTTCTCATCCTTATCCCGGTTGTCGGCGTACGAGCCGTCGAGCAGGTGGAAGCCGTGTATCTCGTCGAGGTTCGAGCAGGCTGTGGGCGGCGTAACGCTTTACTTGCTGCTGCGATTTATCTGGGACTGGTGATCTCGGTGCTGGAGGGCGGCGAATGCGTGTTGTCGCCCGCGCGCTCCTCGGCGTCCTCGGTCTGCTGCTCGCGATCGTGGCGCTTACCTACGTAAGTGGTGTGTTGCGGCAGGAGTCTTCCCCTGCCGAACAACTAGTCAAGGACGCACCCGAGCCCTGGGTCACGAACACCACGGTGACCTCGCCGGACCTGGAGGACGCTCTTCGCCGCAGTCCGGCCAAGTCCTTGTCCGTGGCTGCCACCTTGACCGTCGTCGCGCCCGGTTCTTCTGGCGACGTCCCGCGCGCGAAGCTCTCGCTGTCGATCACTGGCCCGACGAGCAATCCGCTGCTCGAATTGGTCCGGCAAGGCCACGCGCGCGGGCGTGGTTTGGCGCTGGCGTGGTCTGTAGGCGTCGGGACCGAGGTGGCACTGCCGTACGGCGAGCCGCAGATTTCCGTGAGCCAGGGTTCGACGACGGTGACGTTGGCCGCGACCGACTACACGAGGTCAGGGCAGCTGACTTCGGTAGAGGTCGTTCCCGTGTACCAGCATTGCTCCGCGCTGGCGGACCGGATGATCGCCGTCGTCGGGTCGGGCATGGTGGTGTCGTCGGTAGGGGCACCGCCCGATCCGAGGCAAAGTCCCGACGGCTGCGCGGCCGGTGCATGGCAGGACCAAACCGCGACCCGAGCGGTGTTCCGCGGCATGGGTGCTGCTCGGATCGAACTGGTGCCCGACTCGGCCACTCTACCCGGCTAGCCGGACCTCCGGATGCCCTTGATCGCCGCGGACGGGCACTCGGCCGGCTTGCTGAACGCGATCCGCTATACCCTGCTCAGTTCGGCACCGCTGGTGATCGCCTGGTTTCGGTTGCGTCGTCCACGCCGGACGCGCACGCGCGCCGGTTCGCCGGCGAGCTCGGCACAGCCATCGCTCCGGCAGCGGTCCGCTGTGGACACGCTCGGGTCGCGGACAGCCGCGATCGTCCGCGCGCTGTTGGTTCTGCACGTTGTCGTCGGGGTGGGCCTGATAGTCTCGCTCGCCTCGAGCTACTTGACCGAGAAGCTATTCTCCCTGCCGGACGCCGCGCTGGACTCGGTCATGGCGCGTCCTGGTGCAGTGGTCCCGGCCGCGACCGTTATCGCTTCCGCTTTCGTCTGGCGGCGGTTCACGCTCCGCTCGGTTACCGTGTCCACGGACCGCCGATCGTCGATCGCGAAGGACGTCGGGTGGATCGTCGTCGCAAGTGCGGCAGTCCTCGTGCCGACCGGTCTGATGTGGCCCGGCGCGTCGACGCAGGCGACTACCGGCACCGGGCGGTCGTTCTGGGCCACCTGGCTCGCCGTCCTGCTTGTTGTCATTTGGATGTTGCAGGTCGCTGCCCTCGTCGGGTTCCTGGTGGCGAAACTCGCGGGAGCGACACCGAAGACGCAAGGCCGGATCGCCTGGATCGCGGCGCTGCTCACCGGAGCCGGCTTTCTCGTCCTCATCGGTCAGGCCACCTTGTGGTCGCCGTGGGACGACCCGGACGCGCCCCGCACGTTGGCAGCGTGGCTTTCGACTGAACCGGGCGTCTTGGCGATGGTGTTCGTCGGTCTGGGTTTTCTCGCCCTGCTGGTCGCCTTCCTGGCGTTGGTACGGAGACCGAATCCACGCATCGGCGGGACGGGCCGACCGCTTTGGTGGTCGGTGTTGGCGATTGTCGTCGAGTGGTTCGTCGCCGCCGCCTTGCTGATGCTGATGGCGGGCTTGCTCGACTTGGTCGTGCGGAACGGCTGGCTCTGGTGGGCCGCGGAACCGGGATGGTCCGAGTGGTACAGCGGACGGTCCGGGCACCTCGTCGCGCTCTACCTGGCCATGCTCGTCGCCGCGTTCGGCATCAATATTCTCGGCCGCGCCCTGAGGCTGCGCCCGCGCGACCGGCTCACCATGGTCGCCGGCGTCACCCTCACCGCGCTCCTGCTGCTCATCGAGCCGGTGACCGCTCGACAAGGGTTCTTGGGTACCGCGGTCGGCGCGGCGGTCCCGCTGACGGCGGCGGTGTTCGTCTGGCTGACACTCGACCGGGTCGCCCGGCACGCGCTCGAGGCGGCACCTCCGTCGGTCTGGCTCGGCCGATGGCCGTTCCTGCGGCGCTGGCGCGGCGTGCGCGTCGTCGTAGCGCTGCTGCTGTCTGTCCCGCTCGTCGTTTACGGAGGTGCCGGCGTACCACCGATGACCTGGTACGACTTCGGCACTTTCGCATCATCTGTGGACGGTGCGCTGCCACTGTTCGTCTTCGGCTTCCTGCTGCTGCTAATGCGCCACCTCGGATCCGCCACGGGGGACGGAGCAATACGCGGTACTCCCCGGCTGATCCGCGCCGTCGCCGTCCTTTTGACTGTCGTGGGCATCCTGAGTCCTTCGGCTACCACTCCCGGCTTGCCGGTCGCGTTCTTCATCGGTTGGGCCCTGGTCGAGGTGTGGCTGCTGCCCCGTCCGGCTGACGACGCCGAGCGTGCCGCGGCCGGTGATGCTGTTGACGCGTCGGGGACAGCTGCGGTACGAGCGGTGGTCCGCGACGCTGCCACCGCTAGGACCGAGGCAGCGCTCGAAAAAGAACTGCGGCAGAAGCTCGCCGAGGACGCGCCAGACGAAGACACGCAGAACCGTCGGCTGGAGCGGATCACTGAACTCGCGCTCGGCGAACACCGGCTTTCGCCGGAGCGACGGCGCCTCGCCTTCTCGTCCTACGGTGGCGGGACCGCATGGCGGAACGCGCGGCAGTTCGCCGGCCTCGGGTTCGTGATCGGGCTTCCGTGGACCGTTCTGGACGTCGCGGCAGCGATCAGCACGCTGACGGGCGACGGGCCGTACCGGCTCGTCGACACGGCGGCCGGCATCCTGGTCATCCTGCGGTTCGCCATCGCCGGGCTGATCGTGGGAGGTGCGTACCCGCTGGTCCGCGGAACCACCGGGCTCGCCAAGGGCTTCAGCCTGTTCATCGCCATGAGCGGGCCGGCTCTCTGCCTTACGTTGCTCCCGGACCCGCGTGCGCACGACGCCCTCGCAAGCGCGACGCTCCAACTCGCGCAGTGGCTGTCGTTCGGCCTGATTCTGGGGTTGATGGCCGACTGGCAGGTCCTCCGGTGCCATGGTTACGGCTTGCGCCACCTCCGGGAACTCCACCGGATGAACGCGCTGACGGCCTCCGCCTCGACACTTCTCCTCGCTGTGCTCACCGCTGCCGCGACCGCGCTGGGCTCCGGTGCCGCAGGAGCCTTGGTTGAACGCGTCCTCACACCTCCACCCGCCGCCACCGCACCATCTTCGCCCGCCAACCAAGGCACTTCCAGCGGCGGCCGCTGACCGAGGCAGTTCGAAACGCCTGACCGTTTCCCATCTCGTCGGCGATCTGGTGCGCTTTCTGTCGTCGACGGTATTCGCCGCCGAATGGCAGGCGGACCGATTCGTGCGCGACATGTTGCTTTGCGGTTTGGGCGGACTACTGCAGTCCCGAGAGGCACGGGGACGGGGCACCGCGAGACATCAGCGGCTGTATGGTGCCAGTCCTTCGTTCCCGGCGACGACCAGGGAATCGACGAGCATCTGCCAGTCGTTGAGACGATCAAGCTCCTCTGCGGCGCTGCGAGTCTTCTTGAGCCAGTCGTTCGACAGCCATGACTGTTTGACAGTGACGCGGCCGTCTTGGATGCACAGGTCGGACACCCAGGGCAGGCCGCGAGTGACCTGAACGTCGACCGTGAGCTTCCGCAGGATGCCGATGAGCGCGTCGACGCACTTCGCCTTCCCTCGGGCAGTGGGCAGCCAGTCATCTATGAGGCTGAGGAGGTCTTCGGGGCGGACCCAGTCGATCGGTGCGCTGATGATTTCGTTGTACATGCCTTGTACCCAGGGCAGAGGGTCTGGCAGGAGAGCCGCCGCGGTCCAGTCGCCCCAGTGGCGGTCCTCGTAGGGGCTCACGTCGTCGCCCAGGTACCGGAGGGCGTGGGCCAGCAACGAGGGCCAAACACCCCGGGCGGCCTCAGCAAGTCGTTCGGTTTCTGCGCCGGCCGCCGCGAGACCATGAAGGAAGCTCAACATCAGGCTGGCGTTCACGCTAACGGCATCGAGATGTTCGAGCACCGGTCCGATGTCGCTGTTCCTGGCAAACCCGTCGAGCAGGGCACGTGCGGCGACGAGGGTGTGCGTCCCTCGGTCGTCCGCTGTCCCGACTGCTTCTGCGTGGACGATCATGGCATGTCGCTGTACCTGGAGAAGAGCGGCGAACTTCACCGCCGCGTCCTGGGTGCAGCAGTGGTCCACGACCGCAGCCTTGCCGAGTCCGCGGATGACGGCGTCGAGCACCGCGAAGTCGACGGAGTCTCCGTCCAACTCCTGGAGGCGGTCGGAGACGTCGCCGACAATCCTGACACTCAGCCGCATCTGGCCGCCCTGGTCCCACGGCCCGACTTCTGCGATGCGAGCGGTCTCGACCAACCAGTCCATTGCGATGCGGTGGATGCAAGGATCGCCGTGGCAGGCCGCTTTCCAAACGACGTCGCATCCACGCGCCAGGTACAGCCGAGTCTCCAGCGACGCCTTTCCTGCCATAGCAAAGCCGGCCTCGGCCACGTCCTCGATGAAGCTTCCCGCAGTTTGCAAGGGCACAGCCATCGGCGATGTGAGCAAAGCTGGCAAGGCATGGGCGACGGCCCGGTCAGCACCCTGGTCGAAGTACTGCCCCTCGTCGCGTTGGTCCTCTGCGTCCTGGAACGATAAGGCAATTTTGAGAATGAATTCGATCGCAAAGTTGCTCTCGTCGCCCAATGCATGGAGGTCGCCGGCTGCGCCTCGTTCGACCGCTGCGCGGACGACATGTGACACTGCGTTCACAGACCAGGTCGTCGTGTCCTCATGGGACTCGAGCAATTCACGACCGATAACCAGGTCCGCAGCGATCTCTTCCGGCGACGGGGGCACGTAATCGGAGTCGTGCTTGACTGAGCCCCAGTACCTGTTCTGCAACCGCAGTGTGGTTTGCACGACCTCCTGGTGCGCCGCGTGCCTCTCCAGCGCGGCTTCGACCTCAGGCGGCGGAGCGACCTCGATGTAGTGCTCATCGCCATGCTGCGCGATTCGGTACTGTTCGGAGTCGAGGCTGGCGGCCCAGTTCTTCGTCCGGTCTTGGCTTATGCCGAGCCGGTCACCGTTCTTGACCAGTTGCTCGGCGGCCTTCTTCAGGGCTAGAACGCGCGCTTCTCCACCGTGGGTCATCATCCACACGGCCGCTTCACGTGGTGTCCACCGGCGGCGTTCCAGGTTTGCGAGTCCTTCGGTTCTTGCGCGCAGGCCCGAGTACTCGCCTGTCTGACGACCGAACTCGAGTTCCCAGACAATCGGCTCGGCGAGGAACGCGTCGAGTTCTGCGTCGAGCTTCTCGACATGACGCACCAGAAGACCGAAGAGCATTCCCGGGACCGCCAAGTTGTCGCATCCGTCCAAGAGCATCTCGACGACCTTCTTCGGCGACGCACCCCGGCTCAGCCAATTGTCGGCGAGACGCTCCATTGCCTGGAGCGCACTCATCGCCGAGTCGGGTCCCGCCGACGTGCCCCGATACCAACTCCACACGTGGCCGTCGCCCAGGTACAAGTGAGCGCTGCCATCGAGATTCAGGACAGCACCGCGATCTGAGCCCTCTTCGTCCGTATCTTCGGTGTCGGCATTGGCTTTTTTATCCGGTTCGGCGATCGGCCCGGCGAATGCGCCAAAAAAATTGTGCCGCGCCTGCCTTTCGACTCGTGCCCGTGCGCCACTGTTCAAGGTGTTGTTCAGAACGCGTACCGATGTCGGTAATGGTGCCATTTGGAACAGCTGCCAGAATCCACCGAACCAGTACTGAGAGTACGGTGGTCCCCAACTCGTCCAGCGGCCTCGATGCCTTCGGACGCCCTCATGGCGATGCCAGCTGTGCTCATCGTCGATGTAGTAGGCCTCCATGAGCGTCGCCAGCAGTTCCGGGTCCTTCTGTGCCACGGCCCGGGCGCTCCATGGCGAGTCGGCCGCCGGAGCCAGGAATGTAGGCGCGTCGCCGGCGATGGCCCGCAGGCAGGCTTCGGCCGCTTCGTCGATGTCTGGTCCGAGCAGCGCCAAGGTTTCGACGAACTTCTTGTCGGTGAGGTGGTAGTCGAGTTCACACCGCAGCCGACGCCGCTGGGACATCCAGCTGGGCCGGGCATCGCCGCTAGCGTCCCTGGGCGGAAAAGACTTCCAGTACGTGAGGAGGCGACTCCGTAGTCGTATACGCAGCGCGTTGCCAGCTGGCACGGTCGCCAAGACAAGGGCCTGCAACCAGTCCGCGAGCAGCTCGAACGACTCCTCCGACACATCCCACGGCACTTCCTCGTCGAGGAGAATCTGCACGACAGGGGCCGAAACGACGACGTCGACCACGGCGTTGCCCTTGTGTCTCTGCCGAACAACCCGAACGACGGCGCCGAGCGCCAGGCCAACGGGGTGATCCGCGAGGGCCGCCTTCATGCACTCGTATGCGAACGGCGTATCCAGGACCGCCTCAACGGGGACATCGGCCCACCGGGCCCCGTGCGCTGCCGCAAGGGTTCCGAACTGCGAGAACATCAGGGCGAACAAGCGAACCGGCTGAGCATTCAGTGCTTTCAGCAGTCCCTTGCATGCGAGCGTAGCGGCCGACAGCGCCCACCGAGGCACGTGGGCCGCTTCGAGCAATTCGGTCGGGGTCTGACTGCGGACCAGCAGAATGGCGGTCGCGTATCGGCGGACTTCGTCGTGCGCGAAATCCGGTTGGTCCCGATACAAGCTCGGGGGCGCAAGCAGGTGGTCCCGGCGTAACGCATCGACCGCGGCAGCGTCGACACCGGCACTAAGCCGTTCGTTTTCGGGCAGTTGCATCGTCGACGTAGCCACCGCGAGCAGTGTTTGCTGGCGAGCTTCCGGCGAGCCGACTCCCTGGCGCCCGTCGCCCCGTACGACTCTGCTCCACACCAACTCGAGGCATTCCCACTCGCCCAATGAACTGTCGGGCTCCAACCCTGTCCGCGCCAACAGGTCCAATATGACAGGCCGTCGCAGCAGCGAGTCCGCGGGCAGGTCTCGGAGAACTGCCCGCAGAAGCGGAAAGCGATCGGAGACGACCGCGATGTCCTCGTCTCCCAAGGGATTCATCGTGAAGGAGGAGATGCGCTTGCCGAAACCCAGCTCCAGTTGCTCCCGCACGAAGCCGGATGCCGCGTCAGACGTGACTGCGGCGACCCCGACACCTGCGGCGGCCGCGGCCAGCACCAGGTCGGCCAACAGCACCGAGGACTGCTCCAGCGCAGCATCTGCGGCGTCGACAACCAGGATTCTCCGTGATGCGGAGAGTTTGCCGAGCACGTCCTCCAACGGCATTCCGAGCACGGCACGAAGCTCCATGTTCGACTGAGGCAGCCCACGGAAGTTCAACAGGACTGCCCCGAACTCGGCAGGGTCAGCGGTTTCAAGCTCAACGACGGTTGACAGCGTCAAGGCGCTCTTACCGGTACCGGATTCACCGGCTATCAGCAGAGCAGACCCTTGAACACCGGCTTCGAGAAGAGCTTCGGTGAGCTGCTCGCGACGGTTGGCAAACGTGATCTCGTGCGGCCCGCCGGATTCCTCATCGCCGATGGTGGACCGCACGCCGGCGACAGCAAGCTTCCGGTGTTCAGCGATCACCGCCTGAGCCTGCTGATCCGGGTCGAGCCCGGTGAACGTGATCGGGCCGTAGTTGGGTCCCGCGATGTTGATCTGCCTGGCGTTGCCGTCGGCGTGCGGTTGAAAGTCACCCATTGAGTTCAGAGGGTGATCCCGCCGTGGTTGTCCCCGGCGATGTTGATTTGCTTCGCGTGATCGGTGGCCTGTGCGAAAACGGTCTGCGCACCCGGTTCGCGACGGGCTTGCTCGATAAGTTCGGCGAGCGATGAGCGGAATCCCACGTCGTCGGCGGCTGCGGCGGTGATTCGCTGGGCGAGTGCGGCACGAAGTTCCGTGTCTTGCGGATCCGCTAGCACCTGCTGAAGCACGGTCTCGTCGTCAGGCTTGCCTTTGAACTTCGCGGCTACCGCGTCGCGAAGCCGCTTGACGCCGTTCCAAGCCGAGCTGCCGGCCTCTTTGGCGAAGCCTTCGCCGAACTTAGTTGCGAGGAGCGCCGCAGCGGCGATACCCAAGGTGACAGGATCCATGGCTAGTAGTCGTGAACGGTGTGGTCATTGTTACCGGCGGCTGTCATTCGTTGGCTGCAAACGTGTGCCGCCGACCTACGAGGTGAGCGCACCGACTCATCTTCGCTCGGATCCTTACAGGATTCTCTACAGGACTATCACGTCGTGCTCCAGCGAAATTCTGGCAGCGGTCACGATGGTGCCGAGCACGGTCGCCGCGATGACGACTATCCAGGTGTGGTCGGGTGGTCGCGGACCGGGGACAGGCTGCAACGGCTGGTGCATGTGAGCCTCTCGCACAACGCTTCAGTTCCGGCCGATGGTGAGGTCGACGCCGGCTCTGATCTGTTCGAGTGTCTCGACGATCCGGTTCCGGTTCGCGATCTGGAGGACGTACCTGTCGGCGACGGCGACATCCTGGATGATGAAGACCATTTTGCATCGGGATACACCGTCGATCGACTCCTGCGAGCCGTGGTCGAGCGACGAGGTGCCGAGGATGTGCCCCGTGCCGTCCGATACCTGGACGATCGCGCCGGGCGCGAGATCTGCGTAGCCGCCGGAGCCCTGACATTTGCCGCCGGGCAGCACCCGGAAGGTCGGGGTGCGGTTCCCGGTGGGCGGCGCGTCGATGGTGATCGAGCCCTGCACCGTCAGCCCGGACGGAGCCTTCGCCGTGGGCGAGGCGAGCGCGTACACCGCGGCCGCGATCACGGCTATGGCGACCAGCAGGAGGGCGACCAGCAGCCATCGCCGGGGTCCCTTCGCCGACGGGTTCGCGACCGGTGCGACCGCGGGCGGTCTTTCGGTCTTGGACATGGGTGTTCCCTCCTGTGCGGTCGGCCTGTAATCGTCTCGATCACGCCCGGCGCTACAGGGCTGGGCAGAGGCGCACGGGCAGTTCGGTCACGGCCTCCAGTTCTCGCGTGAGTCGGGATGACCGGCGTGCTCGTCGTGGCAGATCGCGCAGTTGCTGGTGCTTCGCCATGAGGTGGCCGTGCTGCGGAGAGGCAACCCGAAGCCGCGCCTGGACTGGGCCGACCGGGCGGTGGTTGCTGCGTTGGTCCGCCTGCTGCCCGCAGGATTGCGGCTACGCCGGTTGGTCACTCCGGCCATGATTCCGCACCGGCACTGGCACCTGGTCGCCGGAAAGTGAACGCCTGCCGTCGGGCCGGATCCTGCCTCGATACCAAAGACGGTTACTCAGCGTAAGAAGAATGGTCTAATGGATGAGATAGGCGGGCGCGACACGCGAAGCGTTGTGCAATCCGCGGCAGGTGGGGGCCATCTTCGATGAGGTTCGGGAGCGCCTCGGCGGATGTGGTTGGCTGCTGCTGTGACGGATTCCAAACCCTTGACGTACTCGGTGATCAACCGTGGGCTCCGACCGTCGCGGGTGGTGATCGTTTTCGACGGGAGTAGTGCATGGACCTACTGGGCACGCCGGGCGCTGTTTCTGGCTAATCAGGTCTGGGGAGGTGTCGGGTTCGCGCTGGTCCCGCACCGAGACGGTGTGGTCGATCCGGCTCTGCTGCACGCCTGCCGCGCCTACGACCCGGACTACGTGGTTGCCTTCGGGCGCACACTTTCCGAGATCGACCATTTCGAGCCCGGGAAGCTCCCCATCCGTGGTGCCGACGGCACCACGTTGACCGGCGCAGATCGCGCGGAGGCATTGGCCAGTGCCGCCAGGGAGTCCGGCTCCGCGCCTTCTGAAGCAGATTTGCAGGCCCGTGATCTGGTGTCGAGCGCCTGCTCGCCGTACCAGTTCGACAGTGCGGAGCCACTGCTCGACGATGTTTTTCTGCTGGAGTGCCCATCGCCTTCGTTTCCCGCGGCCATGGACGTCCCCGGCGCTCACCAGGGTCACGTTCTTCAGTGCCCGCCCTCATGGGGTGGTCTGCTTGGAGTGGCGATCGCGTCCAAGATCGGGATGGTGGAGCCGCCAGATATCGCCGCCCCCACGCCACCGGAAAACCCGGAGGCGTCGTCGGAGCTGATTCGTTGGTTGCTTGGTCAGCCGGTCGGCCCGCTTCCGCGCGAGTTGCTCTGGTTCCCGAATGGCGTTTCAACCGGAGTGTTGACTGAGCAGTCTCAGCATGCGTTCGACCGGACGATGGCCGGCCTTACTTGGGTCGCTTCCACTGCCCACCGGGGCAGGATCGACACGGCGGTGCTGGGTGACACCGCCGAGGATTTCGCGCTCGCGCGACTTCGTGACCTGACCTATGGCCGCACGGTCTGGCTGCCGAGCATCGTCGGCACCGAGGACGTCACGCTCGCCTATCCCATCGTCGCCAAGCTCTACGGTTCGCTCGGCAGATCGCGCGGGTGGAAACATGAGGCGCTGGCTATCACTTCGGTATCCCGACCGCACGAAGAATTGACTGACTTTCGCGAACGGTTGGTAGCTAGTACAGCGGGCACATTCCGTGCTGAGTCGGTCGTCCCTGACCGGGTTCACGTGATCCCAGCCGTCGAGGCGGATTGGCCAGGAAGCGGCTTCACCCAAGTCGCGGTGCAAGAGCAGTTCGACGATGTGCTGCCCGTTCCGACATTCACCGACGAGACCGGCACCACCGAAATGGTGGCACCGCTGCCCGCGCCATCGTTGAACGATGCGGCACTCGCAGCCCACAGTGGTCTGTCCTGGCAGGTTGATGTCACCTGGGCAGACAGTCATTCGATTCGCGGTCGCCGCGTCGTGGGCAGCGAACTGTTCGGTGCCAGGACCCACGAGTGGCTCACGATGGCGCGCGCCAGCCGTAGCGGGATCTCCCACCGTGCTGAGCGCTTCGACTTCGTGCCGGCCGGTACGCAAACGGTGAATCAGCTTGCCCGGCCTACGCTGCGGAACCTCAGCCTGGCCGGCTACCTCAATGCAAAGGCCGCCGAACACGACATGACCACCCGTGTCAGCGACGCCGGGCAGCGCACCGCTCAGCTGACCCGGATGCTTGGCGGCCGTCGTGAATTTGCCTCATTGTTCGGCGGGCCGCTGCTTTCCGCGCTCCACGACCTCCTGCCGACGAGTTCCTCTGTCGAAGAGGCCTACCCGGACGGACGTGGCGTCGTATTGCGGGCCGGAGAAGGCGTGCTGAGCTTCGACGGCTTCGTCGACCGCACTGACAGACTGTCCGACAAGGAGGTTCGCGGCGAGCTCGACCGCGCGTTGCGTGCGCGGGTCCTGCGCCGCGGACTGGTGTTGCGCTGTGCCGTGTGCCAGAGCAAGCAGTTTCTGATCATCGACAAACTTGCCCAGACTTGGCGCTGCGAGCGCTGCGACAGCGGGAACGAGTTGGACCACAGCGCCTGGCACCACTCCACGTGCGAACCCGCATGGTTCTACGGGCTGCACCCGGTGGCGCAGCACTTGCTTCGGGACCACGGCGACGTGGTCGCGCTGCTGTCAGCTCATCTGTCTGCGCCGTCGCAGGGCCGCCCTGTGCGGTACCAGGACCTTATGGAATTAGAGTTCGTGAAAGACACCGAGCCGCAGGTCGAAGTTGACTTGATCGCCTACCGGGAGGACGCCCTCATTGTCGCCGAATGCAAGCACAGCGATGACTTGGGTGGCGGCGTGAGAGTCAAGCGGCGCGCCGAGATCGACAAGAAGTGCCGGGCCGCGGCGTGGGTCCAGGCCGATCAGTTGGTGTTCGCGACCACTGCCTCAGCCTGGAAACCGAGCGCCGTCGGGGCGATTAGCGCAGCTGTGCGCGGTTTTGAGGGCTGGTCAGCCTGCAACCGTCCGGTCGTACGGCTTATCACCGGTCTGGGAACAAACTCCTTCCACGAAGAAGTCATTCGCTCTGGTCCCTGACCTGCGCAGCTGGAACGTTCTTCTTCGACGAGGTCGATCGGGGCTGATCGAGCCAAAGCGGCGTGATCACAACAAGCTGGGTTTCGCGGTGCAGCTCTCCACGGTTCGTTACGCGGGCTGGATCATCGAGGATCCGCTGGAGGGTGTCCCGGCCGGGCTGGTGGAGTACCTAGCCGAGCAGTTGAGGATCGAGGACCCGTCGGGCGTGGAGGCCTGCGGTGAACGAGAGCTGACCCGGTTCGGTGACGCATTCCTGCCCCGGTGCTGGCAGGCCGAAATGTAGGCCCGCAGCGAATGGCCACTCGATGACGGCGGTCTTTATCAGTCTCCTAGCGGACGCGGTGGTGTTCCGCGTCCGCTAGGCCCGGAGGATCCCCGTTCGGTCGACGGCGTGAGCGTCATCGTGTCGCGCTTGGAGTTGGCAGGTTCCGGACCTCGTCTGAGCCGTCCACGGAATGCTGCGCAGCCTTGTTTCCAGGGCCTCCGTTGCCGGCTACTGGCCGGGAACGCTTGATGCGGATGCCGAGGCCGTCTGCGTCAGGTTCGTCTCGGTGAGCTGGCCGACGATCGCCTGCAGCTCGTCCAGGTGCTGGTCGTGAATGCCGCGGGGCGTCATGTGGTACTTGACGCACAGGGATGCGGCCGCGGCTGTGGCGATGCCGTGCTGGCCGCCGTTGCCCATGAACTTCGTGTTCGAGCCGGCGACGTGGGTGACGCTGATGTGCTTGCCCGCCATCAACAGGTTCGCGACGTTCGCGGCATCAGCGTCCGGTCTCGGCGGAGGTGCTGCGCAAGGCGTTGAGGGTCGGGGCGAAACGTTCCCGGATGTTGACGCGGGTGGTCCGCGAGGAGTGGCGCGATAAGCCCGGTTCGGCTCCGGCGATGGTCGCCTGAGCCTAGGCGGTTTCCACCCTTGCGTGAGTCGAACGCATGTTCTACGTTTGCTTCGTTGCAGTGTGAACGCGACGAGCATCAAGCGGAGTGGCCCGTGGCGGGGCCGCCCGGCGTGTGCATCGGACAAGGCGTCTACTGTTCGTGCCGGTCTTTGGTGAGGGAGTGACGGGCATGGCGGACGGCAGTGCGATCGAATGGACAGAGGCGACGTGGAATCCGACCACGGGTTGCGATCGCGTGTCGGCCGGCTGCGACAACTGCTACGCGCTGGCGCTGGCGAAGCGCTTGAAAGCGATGGGTGCCGCCAAGTATCAGGTGGACGGCAACTCGAAGACGTCTGGGCCGGGGTTCGGCGTCACCGTGCACCCGGAGGCGCTAGCCCTGCCGTACCGGTGGCGGCAGCCTCGTCTTGTGTTCGTGAACTCGATGTCGGACCTGTTCCACGCCAAGGTGCCGATCGGGTTCATTCGGGATGTGCTGGCGGTGATTGCCGATACTCCGCAGCATACGTATCAGGTGCTGACCAAACGATCGCTGAGGATGCGGCGTGTGGCGGACCGGCTGGACTGGCCTGCGAACCTGTGGATGGGCGTGTCGGTCGAAAACGACGTGCAGCTGGACAGGGTCGAGCACCTGCGCGAGGTGCCTGCCGCCGTCAGGTTCATTTCTGCCGAGCCATTGCTTGGCCCACTTCCGGGGCTGCCGCTGGACGGGATCGACTGGGTGATCACGGGGGGCGAGTCCGGGCCGCGCGCTCGCCCTTGCAACCCGGATTGGGTTCGTGGCATCCGGGACGGGTGCGAAGACGCCGGTGTTGCGTTCTTTCACAAGCAGTGGGGCGGAATCCGTCCCAAGTCGTTGGGGCGTGAGCTGGACGGGCGTACCCATGATGCGATGCCGTCGCGGGTCCCGCCTGTCGCGGTGGTCGAGTGATTCAGCTTGCGAGCCGTACCCGGCTTCGTCGGTAGAGGCCCGGCTCATCGCTTGCGATGAGTCCGTTGGCGCGCAGCTGATTGAGCGTTCGAATGACGTGCTGCGGCCGGTAGACCGTTTCGAAGAGGGTGAATTCGCGAAGTTCTTCGACTCTGCACCCCGTTGCCGGTGCGTCTTCGAGGCGGTTGAGCAACAGCCTGCCCAGCGGTGCGAGGGCGGGGTCCGTGAGTTCGAACAGCGTTTCTGCTTGTTCGTCGCGCGGGTCGCGGAACCCGACGCCGTAGATTCGGTCGACTTCCCAGAGCGAGTCTTTCATTTTCTCCAGGCCTCTTCGGTGATTGGTGCCGAAGACGAGGTAGAGGGACTCGCCGCGGGTATCGACTAGTTCGAAGTCCAGGAGGTACTTGAACCCCGCGGTGGACAAGGTTTGCCGGTAGCAGGTGAGGATGTGCTGCCGTTTTGCCTGTGCCGACGCCATGGTGTCGATGTGACGCCAGGTTGGATCGCCGCCGAACACGTCGTCGGCTTCTTGTCCCATCGTGGAGACGAAGCGGATGAACGGCTGAGTGCCGAGGGTGATGATGACTTCGGAGGACTGGTTGTGCGCCAGCCTGGTGAGGAGATCGAACGTAACGGGCACGTTGCCCCACGAGTCCAGAACAGCAAGGATCGGCTGTCCCCAGGCATGCATGGCGTCGAGTGCGGGTTCGAGGGTTTCGGTGCACGTGCCGTGTGCGACCTTCAGCCGGAAGGTGTCCGGGGTCCGAGGGCGCTGGGGAAATCTCGTTGTCAGCTGGTGGCGCAGCGATTCGACGCATCGTTGGTCGTCGTCCACGAAGATCATCTTCACAATCGCGCCGGACTCGGGGACTTTGTCCAGCATGGCCTGGACGGCGATGACGGGCGAGCCCGGGTGATCGTCAAGGTAGACGCCTGGGCCAGCGAATCCTTCCGCATAGGTCGCGGACGGGTAGGCGTTCGAGCCTCCGAGCAGTATGGGAAACCACCGCTGGAGGTAACGGCGGTAGATGTCGTGTTTCGCACCGGTGTGGTCGGCTCGTTTCCATGGCACCGGGCCGTTGACAGGCATGCGACCCTCCCCGGGCGCTACTCAACGCTACCTTGCCAATTCGCAGAGTGGCCACCTAACGCTACCTGCCCTCTTGGGCTTGTTCAACCTCCGACCGAGTTGGTTGGGAGATGATCAAGGTTGAACGAGGTGCCCTTGGTATTTTTCCAGGCCCTGGGAAAGCGGTCGGGGCTCCAGGATGCCCTCCTGGTGGAGCCGGGCGAGCGCTCCGCGCAGGTGTTTTTTCCACGCTTGGCCGAACGTTGCCGGCCCGAACAGGGCCTCTGCATCGGTCGGGAGGCTGATGCGGCCGCGGCTTGACAACAGTTCTCGGGCGTTGTGCTCGATGGCGTCGATCCAGCCCGCTTGGCGTGCCGCTTCCTCTGCCGGGAATGGGTCTTCCTGTGGGAACAGGCCGTTCTCTTCGCTTTGCGGTGGAGGGTTGCAATGGACGCGCCAGGCGGCAGCAGCCTGGGCGGCCGCTTCCCGGATCTCCCATATCCCGTCCTGGTGGCGCGTGAAGTGGAGCAGCCAGTAGATCGGTTGCTTGTGGGCGCGATCTTGGACCGGAACCAGTGTCGAGCTGCAACCGGTCCTCGCCTGTATCCGTTCGGCGTAGCCCTCTGCGATCTCCTTGACGGCGGCGGCGACGGAATCGGCGGACAGGTAGACCTCGCGCCACCAGGCTCCGCCCAGCACTTCGTCGAGATGGTCCAACGTGGTCACTTGTTGCCGGGTCGGTGCAGGGCTCCGGATGTATGCGCCGGCTCGGCCGAATGCCATGGCGATGAAGTTCAGCAGGACCTCGGTCTTGCTCCCGTATCCGCGACGGCGGCGGTTGAGCACGCCGACGACCTCGTCGAACGTGGGGCCTAATCCGTACGGGTCAATGAACATGAACAGCGGTGCGTCACCGGCGAAGGACACCGCGTCCTGAACGTAGTCGCTCGCCTTCCCGTGTCGAGCACTCCAAACTGCTCCTTCAGGCATGGCGTTTTCGAGAACCTGGTGCAGATGTTCGTAGTTGCTCTTGCGCGCTTCGATGAAGTAGCAATCGATGCGCCGCAGTTGCTGCATCCCGGCAACGTCTTGTGCAACGAGCAACGGGCTCCCCGCAGTGCCGTCGTCGTACGAACCCCTGCCGGCATGGGTGTCGACGTAGGCAAGTCGCCTGTCCGCCTCCGTTGACGCCGTCTTGCCGCGAATTTGGGGAAGTAAGTCTTCAACAGCTTGTGCTTGAACACCGCGGCTGCCTTCTTGGATACGAAGAAAGGGTCGGCCGAACCGACGATTTCTTCGCCGCCGGCCTCGCCGCTCAGGGCGTAGTCTTCGGACTCCGCCGAAGCGATGTTCTGATCTGTGAGGTCGCCGTCGAGCGTCATCGCCTGCCTCTCCTCGCTGAGTGCTACGTGATTCGCGCGCGCGGCCGAATATGCTACGGCGGCGCGGTAACAATCTGATCAACAGTTTTGGCGAACTGGCAGTCAAGCGCCTTCGGGCGGTTGTACGACGGCCGGGTGCTAGGACGCCCTGCCATGGCGAGTCCTGTGGCCGCTGCTCCGGGAGCGTGTTATCAGGTTCGGTCCCTTCTTGCCGATGGGCGGCCTGGCGGTCGCCGATATGGGCAGGCGTAGTCACGCCGCTCTGCGCCCATTCGGGTGAACAGTCAGGCGTCGTCTGTAACAGAGGTGCGCTCCATGACGGTTGGTGCCCATGAACGAACAAAGCATGATCTGCACGCGAGGCAGGGGACTTGAGTGGACGAGCAGATGGATCTGTTCGAGGCCTCGGCGTCTGCGGTCGGCTACCTATACCAGCTGCGCAAAGCTCTCCTTCACTGCGTCTAGCAGTCGAGTGCCGGACCAGACTGGTCTGTCGCCGTTGAAGCCGGGGACGACATCGAAATCCATGACGGGGACGGCAAGATCCTCTATCAGCTCAACATCGAGCCCCGGGAACGCGCGTCACCGACCTGGCCGCCGACCTGTGGAAGAACCTCCGGATTCGGGCCACGGAGTGGACTACGGACGATAGCGGCCAGGACCGGCCGACCTACTTCCTGCTCACGACCGCCGAAGCCCCTTGGCAGCGCCGCTTACCATCTCCGTTCCCTGGGCCGAACAGTCCGAGAGACGAAGCATTTTGTCGAGGACAGGACGGCGGTCAGAATTGACCAGCCCGCCCCGTAGGGTGGTTGCGGACGCGCGAAACATGCAAAACCCTCTACGCCGCAGCAGTTTCGGCGCGGACTCAGCTTCCGATGCAGAGGGTCCAAGTCCTCCGCGCTGGCTGAAGCGATTACTGTCGCTGGGCCCTACGACCAAGTTTGGAAGGCTGCATCGAGCCGACTCTGGCTGGCGGCTGCTGCCGGCGATCTACGGGTGCTCGCCGGCGTGGCTCGCGCAGGTCACCGGCGTGCCTGGACATCTCCGAGAGCGGGTCGGCGTCGGTGCCCTCGAGGTAGGTCATGGGGATCCGCAGGGGTGCCATCCGGGCCGGAGGGTATTGCGGGAGGGTCTCGACCAGTGTGGTGGCGAGATTGCGGGGGAGGACCAGGTCGAGTTGGATCGACTGATGGTCGGTGATCAGCCGGACGGCGTCGTGTCCGGCCCCTCGTCGTGGTGATGGGTCAGGGCGGCGGCGGGCTGGTCGACTGTTGGCCAGGCAGGCGTCAGGGCGTCGTCGAACGTCGAACTGCCGGGTTTGGCGGCCACCGTGGCAGTGCCTCGGAACGCGTGGGCGCGAGCGCGCGAGAGAAATCCTCTGCCGCACAGCAACGGCGACGGAATCCCGGATCTACGTTCAAACGTGCTCGACGGGCTCTACGAGGCAGCCGTCACAAGGTGCATGGCGTGGCGGGCGATGAATGCTGTGGAATCAGCCGCGGTGAGAGCGTTCTCGCCGAGTTGGGCGTCAAGGTCGGCATAGAGCCCGTCACCGTCCAGTAGAAACTCTCCGCAGCAGCTGAGTGGCCTGTGCACGATTCGTCCCACTGCTGTGTCGTAACCGGTGAACGTGCCAGAAAGTCCAATGTGGCTGCCGATATCGTTCGGTACCACGCGCACGGAGACTCGACGGTTGGCCTGCTGAATCCGGATGAGTCGGCGAAGCTGCTCGGCGACGACAGTCGCATCGCCCATCGGGTGCGTCAATGCTTGTTCGCCGATGTAGACGCAGGCCTCCTTGTCGGTCAATATCGCGTTGTTCGCGTCGCAGTGCGCGCGTATGTGCTCGGTTTCTGGTCGGGCCTGGGGCGGCAAGGATCTGGCAACTGAGAGGGAGTAGTCGACCGTTCGCAGTAGGTCTGGCACGAGCAGCGGGTGCCACTCGACGATGCGTTCCGCCGCGCGTGCGCATACCTCTGCCAACGCGAAGTGGCGCGGTAAACCCCGGCGACCGAAGATGATCGAGTCGGAGTCTGGGTGACGTGCCAGCTCCAGGATCCGTGCCTTGCGCTCGCCGATGACGCCGAGTGCTCCGAGAATGCCCGCGACGTCCTCGAGATGCGGTGTCCGCTCAGCATGTTCCCATGACGAGAGCACTGCCTTGGCGACACCGACCCTCCGCGCCAATTCGTTGAGGCCCCGGCGCTCGTGGATACGCGCAGCCCTCAACTCGATAGCGAGAAGCGCGCTGCGAGTCCAGGGCCGTGCTCGGAGACTCGTCTTCGTCACGATTCGTTCCGCAGCCGAGTTGGTTCGGCATGGTCGACGACCGCGGCTGGCAGCGCTTGCTCGCTCTGCATTGCGTGGCGTCCGACTGGTGAAGGACTCGCTAGGAAGTTGTGGGCAAAATCGGTGAGCTTGCGTACGAATCCGGGTGAGCAATGCCGCGCTACCGAGTGCGCGGACACCGACCGCCGTAACGTTCGCAACAGCCACTCGACATGCAGCTTGCGTCGCTGCTCAGCCACGCACCCTGGACATGGAGGCAGCGACGGCTGCGTCATCGGTGCAGGAATTACCAGCGTCCGGCACAGTGCACGGAACATGCCGAGTCGGATCGCGCGAACCATCTCGTCGTCATCGACAAGATGGTCCAAACCGTCTTCGTAACTGGTCATCCAGACCGGGCGCGCGGGTCGAACCGATGATTCCTCGTCGGAGACGCGGCCAGGCGGCCAACTCGCCGTAACCGTCATCAGAACCCGTCCCTGATCCTCGCGGCGAGCCGGATTGTGGTGCAAGGCCAAGGCTTTCCGCAGTTACAGCACCTGCCGGAATCCGCGTTGGCATCGGCGGCTGGGGTATGTGCAACCAGCGCGAGAACCGCGAGATCATAGAGCTGGGTCGGCTCGAACCGCGTTTCTTCGGACGCGTGCGATGCACTTCCGGTCTGTGGCCGGTCGAAACTTGCCGATTCAATCACCGATACCGCCTCTTCCGTCAGTTGCCGGGAGTTGGCGGCACCCCGGCGACTGGGAACTCCTGTCCCCGCTGGAAATGGGGGGCGCGGTGCCAGCGGGGCGGGTTCGCGACTGCGGGTGTCTGACCAGCCTGTCCTGGTCGAGAATGCGGCAACCCCGGTTTGACCTGGGCAATCGTGACGCCCGACGATCAGCAAGCGTGTCTGGTCGTCTGGTCTATCGGCTCCTTGTCCACGTACTGTCCTGGCTTGCCCTGTTCGCTCGGTCATCGGCGTCGAAAGACGTGGAGATCCTCGCATTACGGCACGAGGTCGCTGTGCTGCGACGGAACAATCCGAGGCCTCGCCTGTCCTGGCCGGATCGCGCGGTCCTGGCCGCGCTTGCCCGGATGCTTCCCAAGACGCTCCGCGCCCACCGGATTGTCACGCCTGCAACGTTGCTACGCTGGCATCGCAGGCTGATCACCGCGCGGTGGCGGCAGCCGAAGCCGCCGGGTCGGCCACCGATCAGTGACGAGATCACCGCGCTGATCGCGCGCCTGGCGACGGAGAACCGGACCTGGGGCGTGGTCCGCATCCAAGGCGAGCTGCGTCGGCTCGGACACCGCGTCGCTGCCTCCACCATCCGCCGGATCCTACGCAACCGCCGGATCCCGCCACCGTCCCGTCGCGGCGACACGTGGCGGACGTTCCTGCGCGCCCAGGCCGACGGTCTGCTCGCGGTCGACTTCTTCCACGTCGACACCGTGGTCCTGAAGCGCCTGTACGCGGCTTTCGTGATCGAGCACCGCACCCGCCGGGTCCACCTGCTCGGCGTCACCGACCACCCGACCGGAGCCTGGGCAACCCAAATGGCCCGCAACCTAGCCACGGATCTTGACGGTGCCGGACGCCGGTTCACCCACCTGATCCGCGACCGAGACGCCAAGTTCACCGCCGCATTCGACGCGGTGTTCGCCTCGATCGGCGTCGACGTCGTGCGCACCGCGCCGCAGACGCCGCGGATGAACGCGATCGCCGAACGGTGGATCTCCGCCGTCCGCCGCGAGTGCACCGACCGGATGCTCATCACCGGCCGCCGCCACCTCCACCACGTGCTCGACACCTACGTCGAGCACTACAACACCGGCCGCAGCCACCAAGGTCAGGGCGTTGAGCTACGCGCGCCCGATGACGACCCGAAGGTGATCCCATTGCCCACCCCTCCGATCCGGATCACACGCAGGCGACGCCTCGGAGGACTGCTCAGCGAGTACCGACCCGCCGCCTAAAACACAGGTCACAGCCGGTGGCAGCGTTTTCGACCAGGACAGGCGTTCGCGGCAGCGGAGGCGACAGCGGCGATCATCCCGCGGCAGTCGGCGCGCAGTCTCGGGCTCGCCAACGACCACAATGGACAGTCCAGAACCGGAAGAAAAACTTCCAGAAAACCAAAAACCCCAGGTTAACGTTTCCGATAACCTGGGGAGTGAGGGTGCGCCATCAGGGACTCGAACCCCGAACCCGCTGGTTAAGAGTTCGCTGCCTGACGTGTCGGATGGTGCCGAGTGATGTCAGGCAGGACCTTTTCGTCTGGTCGCAGGGAACCTGAGGTGTCGTACTGTATCGGCCGGGGTTGTTGTGTGGTGGAGGTCTCGGGCTCGCCTCGGGCTCGCGAATGCCGGGTTGTCTCGTCTGGTCCGGTCCCGGTCTGGCGCAGCATCGTGGGGTGGTCGAAGTGACCGGATCGAGTGCTCGGCGCGATCCGGTCGTCTCGGCGGTGAGCATCATGGTGAAGGTCGTGGTCGGGCTGACGTTCACGTTCGGTTTCGGGAATGTGCTGGCGCTTGCCCTTCGGCTGGGTGTGCCGGTCTGGGTGGTGCCGCTGGTCGCGCCCGCGGTGGTGGAGTTGCTGATCGCGATTCGTCGGGTGTCGGCGTGTGACGTCGGTAAGGCGGGCATGCGGTCGGCGCGGTTGTTATTGATGGGCACGATTCATGGCGACGTTGGCGTTGAACGTGGCTGAGCCGCTTGTTGCCGGCCGTCTGGGGAAGGCGCTGTTCGATGCGGTGGGGCCGTTGTTGCTGATCGGCTGGTCCGAGGTGGAGGGCGAAGAGGGCGCAAGTGTGGACGCTGAGTTGCGAGCGGGCTCGGTGTGAGGATCTGCGGCATCGTGAGCTGTATCAGCGCCCGGTCTCTGCCGAGAATCTCCGCAAGGCCTTGGGCGTGGGCGAGCAGCGTTCGCGGACGCTCGTGAAGTTGGTGCGTGCAGAGTGGAGCATCCCGGCATAGCGTGATCGAGTTGCTCCGAGGCGGCACTCTTGGCTTTCCCGTCAACGTGGCACGCAATGGGGCCGACGGGCTAGTACGCCGGTTACGAGACCGCCCGTTTCGAGTCTTTCGCTTCCTCCCGATCAAATGGCGGACAGGGCACGGCTGCGCCGGAGCCGGATGCTTCTGGCCGAAAGGTATCGGCGGCGGTCGGTGACCAGAATCGAAACGAGGCCGCCGACCAGCAGCCACGTCGCGAGTTGGGCGACACCCGTGGCCAGCCCGGTTCCGTCGGTGGCGGCGGCTCGCAACGCGAGCACCGCGCCGTGCGTGGGCAGGTAGTCGGCGAGTGCGTACAGCGGTCCCGGAAGGGTCGAGACGACACCGGTCGCTCCGGCCAGGACCAGCACTGCCAGCGAGGCGATCCGGCCGGTGCGGCCGAAGATCGCTGTCGCCGCCTGGTTGAGGGCGACGAACGCAGACGCGGCCAGCAGTGCGATCAGCAGGAACCCGACGGTGCCGCCGAGGCCGAGTTTGAGCACCGGGACCGCGATCGCGGTGATGGCGATGGCGGCGAGCCCCGCCGCGGTCGCGCCGGGGAGGGCGGCGCGCAGGATGATCCGCCAGGTGGGTTCGCGGGCGGTGAGCACCGCGTCGGGAACGGCGCGGGTGACGATGTAGGTGGCCAGTGCCAGCGCCCACAGGCCCAAAGCGGCGAACAGGGTGAGGGCCAGGGTTCCGGTCGGGGTTCCGTCGGCGGCCGAGGTGCTCGGGGTGGCGGCCACGGTCTTGAGGTGTGCGCGTTCGGCGTCGGTGTAGCTGGGTACTTGGTCGCGGCCCTTGTCGAGCTGGGTGGCCAGTTCGTGGGCGCCGTGGTCGGCCTTCTTGGCTCCGTCGGTCAGTTGCCCGGTGCCGTCGGCGAGCTTGTGGGCGCCGGAATTCGTTTGCCGGACACCGTTGTCGAGCTGGCGGGCGCCGTCCGCGGCGGATGCGATTCCGGCGGCGAGCTGTCCGGATTTGTCGGCCAGCTGGGCATTGCCGTCGGCGACCTTGCGGGCTCCGGCGGCCAGGGCCTGGATGGAGCCGCGTGCCTTGACGGCGTTGGCCCGGACGGCGGCTTTGGCGTTGTCGATCTTTTGCGCGTCGGTGGTGAATCGGTCCGCGGTCTGGCTCAGGTCGTTGCAGAAGGGGGCCGAACCGCCGTTGGCGGGGCACTGGTCGGCCAGCTGCCGGAACTGCTTCGCGGCGCTGTCGGCGGAGGGAAGTGCGTCGATGGCGGCGATGATCCGGTTGGCCAGCGGCACGACGACGCTCGCGAGTTGTTCGTTGCCGTCGGCGACCTGGTCGGCCCCGTCGGCCAGTTGCCGGGTCAGCGCGGGCAGTTGCGCGGTGTCTCGTTCGGCTTGGGTGAGTCCGGTGGACAGTTTCCCGGATCCCGCGGCGAGCTGTTCAGTCCCGTTGGCGAGCTGGTTGGCGCCGTCGTTGAGCTGACCGGCGGCCTCGGCCAGTTGCCGGTTCCCGTCGGCCAGCTGGGTCGCTCCGTCCGCTGCCTGGCCGACCTGCTTGTGCAGCGTCGTGAACCCGACATACACGTTGTCCAGGTAGGTTTCCACGACTTGCTGGTTGAGGGTGTCCTGGGTGGACTTGGCGATGTGCGTCGCCAGGCTGGGGTCGGTGACCCCGGCGGCGTCGGACGTCCGCACCTGCAGTCGCGCCTGCCGGGCTTCGAGCGGTTTGCCGGTGGCGCTGGAGGTGGCGCGGGCGGAGAAGTCCTTCGGGATTGTGACGGTGGCCGCGTAGCTGCCGTCGGCCAGGCCGGAGGCGGCGTCGTCGGCGTCGGTGAGGACCCAGGTGTAGGAGGAATCGTCGCTGTGGGTCAGGTATCCGGCGAGCTGACGGCCGAGCGGGATGGTCTGGCCGTTGACCTGCACCGGTTCGTCGTTGTTGACCACGGCCGCCTTGGCGGTGCCGTGATTGGCGTCCGGCGCCCAGAACGCCCAGGTGAGCAAGCCCATCACGATCAGCGGCACGGCGATCAGCCCGGCCCACGTGCGCCAGGTCAGCGGCCCGCTGGCCAGTGCGCGGGCGGAGTTGGCGAACGGCTTCAGCATCAGTGCACCTCGGTGGGCTGGGCGGCGGTGAGACCGTGCAGGCGGGTGGCTCCGGCGGGCAGCAGGTCCCGGATGCGCTCGGGATCCTGGCAAGCCAGCACGAAGGTGGCGGCTTCGCCGGAGCGGGTGCGGCGATCGTCGAGCAGGGCCCGCACCTGGTCGCGGACGTCGGTGCGGAGCACGAGGTCGACGTCGTCGACAACGATGAGCCCGGCGTCGCTCTCAAGAGCTTCGGCGATCTGGCGCGCCGGGTTTTCCTCGTCGCGGCAGGGAACGACGGCGACGTCCCGGCGAAGTGCGTGGGCGTGCTGCGGAAGTACGCGACCGAGCACCTTCAGGTCGCCGGTGAACTTCGTGACCCGTCCGGCGAGCGTGTACAGCAGAGCTGTTTTCCCGCACGCGCCCGTGCCGTGCAGCACAAGGACTTCTCCGCCTTGGACGTGCAGCTCGATTCCGGAGTAGACCGGAGCGCCCCGGTCGTCTTCGAGCCGGAGCGCCCGGGCGCTGACTGCCTCGGTGCTGGCTGGCGCGGGCCAGTCGGCCAGGCGCAGTTCGCGGACGAGCGCGTCGCCCTCCGCGTCGAACACCGGCAGGGCGCGGTCGAGCTTCGGCGGCAGTCCCCAGGCGCGGCGGCCCAGCAGCGCCAGTACCGCGGGCACCAGGGTCATGCGGACGATGAAGGCGTCGATGAATACGCCGACTGCGAGGCTGAAGGCGATCGGCTTGATCGTGGCGCTGCCTTCGGGCACGAACGCGGCGAAGACGGCGAGCATGATCACCGCGGCCGCGACGACGACCCGCGACGCGGAGACGAACCCGGATTCGATGGCGTGGTGCGGATCGCCCTGGTGGACGTAGTCCTCGCGGATCCGCGAGACGAGGAAGACCTCGTAGTCCATGGCCAGTCCGAAAAGGACGCCCATGAGAATGATCGGCAGGAAGCTGATCACGCTGCCGACGTGCGTCACGTTGAGGGCGTCCGCGAGATGTCCTTGGACGAACACGAACGACGTCGCGCCGAACGCGGCGGCGACCGACAGCAGATAGCCCGCGGTCGCTTTGATCGGCACCCAGATCGACCGGAACACCATGGCCAGCAGGATCAGCGAGAGGCCGACCACCAGGATCCCGAACGGCACCAGGGCGTCGCCGAGTTGCGCGGACACGTCGATCCCGACCGCGGTGATCCCGGTGACCGCGGTCTGCGCGCCGTAGGTATCCCGGAAGTGCGGCTCCATCCCGCGCAGCCGGGCGACGAGGTCGTCGGTCTGCACGGAATCCGGCGCGGTCGCGGGGATGACCTGCACGATGCCGGTGTCGCCCTTGGGGTTCGGCGTGGCCAGCGGCACCGAGGCGACGCCGGGCACGTGCCGGATTTCCTCGGCGAGCTTGTTCATCAGCCCGATCGGATCGGTGCTGGTGATGATGTCCGCCGTGACGATGAGCGGGCCGTTGTAGCCGGGGCCGAAATGTTCGCTGACGACGTCGTAGGTGTCACGCGCGGGGCTGCCGTGTTCCTCGGTTCCGCTGTCCGGCAATGCCAAGCGCAACGACAGGGCCGGGATCGCGCAGACCGCCAGACCGGCCACCACGACCAGCACGGTGACCAGCGGCGCTTTGGTCGCGAGCCGGACCCACCCGCGCGCGATCTGCGGCTTCTGCCGCCGCCGGGTCCGCCGCCGCGGTTTCTTCACCCGCGGCTGCAACCGCTTGCCGGCAAAGGACATCAGAGCAGGCACCAGCGTGACGGCGATCGCGACGGCCAGCGCGACCGCGACTGCGGCGGCGATGCCCATGGTGGTCAGGAACGGGATGCCCGCGACCGCCAGCCCGAGCAGGGCGATGACCACGGTCAGCCCGGCGAAGATCACGGCCGACCCCGCGGTGGCCGTGGCGCGGGCGATCGACTCTTCGACGTCGAGGCCTTCCGCGAGCTGGTCGCGATGCCGGGAGAGGAGGAACAAGGCGTAGTCGATCCCGACGGCGAGTCCGATCATCACGGCCAGCATCGGCGCGGTCGAGGAGATCGGGGTGACCAGCGTGGCGAGGAAGATCAGCCCGCCCGCGACGCCGACCCCGAGGACGGCTGTGGCCAGCGGCATCGCCGCGGCGATCAGCGACCGGAACATCAGCACCAGCACCAGCAAGGCGATGACCAGGCCGATGCCTTCGGTCGGGCTGAGCCTCGGGACCCGGTCGGAGAACGCGTCGCCGCCGGTGTGGACCTCCGTGCCGGTTGCCTTCGCGAGGTCGGCAGCGATCCCGGCGACCTGCGTCTTGGTGGTCGGGCTGACCTCGGCGAGCTGCACTTTCAGCGGTACGGCGATCAGCGCGGCCCGTTCGTCCTTCGACACCGCGCCGTTGACGTTCTTGTCGAACGGATTCACCACCGTGGCGACCTGGTCGAGCTTCCCGATCCGGCTCACCGCTTGGCCGACTGCCGCACGGATGTGCGGGGTATCGGCCTTCGCGCCCTCCGGCACCACGAGCACGAGTTGCGCCGACGTGCCGCTGACCTCCGGAAAGACGCGGCCGAGATGGTCGAGGGCGTCCTGGGACTCCGAGCCCGGAATGGCGAACGCGTCGTCGGTGCCTTGATTGGCCAGCAGGGCCGCCCCGCCGGCCGCGGCGAGGATCACGACCCACAGCGCCACCACGAGCACGCGCGCCCGGGCGGCGGCGCGGCCCAGCCGGTAGAGGAATGACGACACGGGCGCTCCCAACACGTCGGATACAGGGTGTATCGTAATACAGTGTGCATCCGATGCAACGTGTATCCGATCACCTGGTCGGGGGAGCGGCGGAGATAGGGTGAACGACATGGCGACGACCGGCGCGAGCCTGGAAACCCCGAAGCGCATGACCCGCCGCCGCGCGGAAACGAGGCGGCGAGTCATGGCCGCCGCTTACGAAGTGTTCGCCGAGACGGGCATCCGGGACGCTCCCGTCGAGCTGATCTGCGAACGGGCCGGTTTCACCCGCGGCGCCTTCTACTCGAACTTCGCCAGCAAGGAAGAACTGTTCCTCGCGATCTACGAAGTGGAGATGCGGGAGCGCGCCGAGCGGCTGCGCGGAGCCGTCGAAGAGGCGGTCGAGCAGGCCGTGCCCGGTTCCGTCGACGAGGTGCTGGGGAAAACCGGTCTGCTGTTCATGGAGTCCCTCGCGGCGGACGAGACGTGGTACCTGCTCAACGCCGAGTTCCGGGCGCAGGCGCTCCGTCAGCCGGACCTGCGCGCGCCGGCCGCGGCCGCGGAACGCCGCTTCCACGACGCCCTCTCCGACATCCTTCGGAACCTGCTCGACCGGCTGGACATGCGGCTGACCGTCGAACCACGCAGTGCCGTCGTCGCGATCGTGGCACTCTACGAGACCATGCTCGAACGCGCGATCCTCGACGAACTCCCCGACAAGGCCGACAGCCGCTACCTGACCGACGTGCTCCCTCGGCTGTTCACAGCGCTGACGACCGCGAGCCGGTGACTCAGGACCCGACAGCCTGCGCCAGCCGGGGGAGCTCGCGCAAGCTGTTGGCTCGCTCGATCTGAAGCCGGTCGCTGGTCGTGAAAGTCTGATCGAGTTCGGGCTGCGGATCTCCGGAACCGGTGAGGGTCAACTGGGAGAACGGCCAGTCGCTGCCGAAAACGACGCGGGATTGCTGCCCGGCCGCGAGCACGCTGCGCATATCCGTCGCCGCCGGGCTCAACGCGGTGTCGTAGAAGAAAGTCTTGACCAATTCGGCGACATCGAACGCCGACGGCCGCGGCACGCCGGGCGGGAACAAATCGGCGGCCCCGGTTTTCGAGAGCACGCCCAAGCGGTAGGTCAGGAAGGGGATCGTGCCGCCGGCGTGCGCGAGCTGGAACCTGATGCGGGGATACCGGCGCATCGTTCCGGTGTACATCAGCATTGTCGCGGCCCGGGTGGTGTCGAAGGTGAACTCGTAGAGGAAATCCGGGAGGGGCAGTTCCGGCTTCGAGTCCCGGGACACGGACGCGGGATGGACGAAAACGTACGCGTTGTGCCGGTCGAGAGCGGCCATCAGCGGCTCGAAGCGCGGGTCGCCGAGATACACGCCGTCGTACGAGGACAACAGCACGACGCCGTCCAGTTTCAACACGGTCAGCGCGTATTCGAGTTCGGCGATCGACGCTGCCACGTCAGGCATGGGCAGCACCGCGAAACCGCCGAAGCGAGTCGGATGGGACTTGAACAACCCGGCGGCGTAGGTGTTGCAGTACCGGGCCATGTCCCGCGCCTCCGCACCTCGGAGGAACGACACGCCGGGGTCCGAAATGGACAGTGCCTGGGCGGCGATCCCGTAGCGGTCCATGAAGTCCAGCGCTGCCTCCGGCGACCAATCGGGGGTGGGGTAGCCGCCGATCGTGAAATAACCGTGGCTCAGCAAGGAAGCCCGGTACTCGGGCGGCAGGAAATGCGCGTGCAAGTCGATCCGGTAGGCGCCGGAAGGCATAGCGGCCGCGGTGCTGAACAAACTGGCACCGGCTAGGGCCGCGGCAGTGCCGACAGCGCGGCGACGGGTGAACTTTCGGTTCATGGCGGTGGTCCTTCCGAGTCAGGACAGCAGGCGATCAGCGTCGAGCGGCCGGAATCCGGCGGGTGGCGGGGAGAGCGCGGCGGTGGCGTCTGCGGCGGCGTAGACGAAGCCGTCCGGCCGCAGGGCCAACATGTGCGCCTGGTGCGTCCGCATCCAGTCGAGGAGGGTGCCGCCGATGTCGACCACGCATCCGTTTTCCGGCTGTGTTCCGGGAGGCAGGACGGTCAGCCGAACGGCGGCGGTCCACGCCGGGGCCGGGAGGGCGGCGCGGGTGCTCAGCACGGTCCACTTGCCGGCGAGGACGTCGTCGAGCCTGCGGCGGGCGCCATCGCTGTCGAGGACCCACGGCTGAGGAACCTTGTGGCCGACCGCGGGAGTGCCGCTGCCGAGGAATCCGCGCGGGTAGTTCGCTTCGGGCAGCCAGGACAGCTTGACGAGGAGGCGTCGGACCGGCGACAGCCGAGCCAGCGGACGCACCAGCGTGTCGCGGATCCGGCAGAGCGGGCGACGACGTTCGGTGATGAGCCTGCCGACGAGCACCGCGCGGCGCGTCACCTCGCGCACGTGCGGTTTGCGCTCGGTCTCGTAGGAATCCAGCACGGTCTCGGGCAGTTCGCCGCGGATGACGGCGGCGAGTTTCCAGCACAGGTTGGCCGCGTCGCGCACTCCGGCGGCCATGCCCTGGCCGATCCACGGCGGCATGGCGTGGGCCGCGTCGCCGGCGAGGAAGACGCGGCCTGCGCGCCAGCGGGCGGCGGCGCGGACGTGGTGGCTGTAGACCACCGCCCGCAGCACGGTCGCCTCGTCGCGGGTGATGCCCTGGCGGCCGAGCAGGCGCCACACGGCCGCGTCGGTGACGAGTTCGTTTTCGTCCTCGCCGGGAAGGACCGGGAATTCCCAGCGGTGGTGTCCCAGCGGGGTGGGGCAGTCGACGGCGGGGCGGAGCGGGTCGCAGTGGAAGAGCAGCCGGTCGTGGCCGGGCCACTCGCGCTTGACCTTGGTGTCGATGACGACCCAGCGGGTTTCGTAGGTGCGGCCGTCGAAGCCGATGCCGAGTTGGCCGCGGGTGGGGCTGGAACCGCCGTCCGCGGCGATGACCCAGGAGGCGCGCACCCGTTTGAGGTGCTCGCCGCCGTCCTCCGCCAGCAGCAGGTCGACGTTCGGGAACCTCGTGACGCCCTCGCGCAGGGTGGCTTCCAGCACCGGTTGGTAGATGAACAATTGAGGCGGGTAGCCATGGCCTGCCGAGTCGAAGGACGCGGACAGGAACGACCGCCCCCGGTGATCGACGAAGTCGATCGGCAGCCCGGCCAGCATGTCGCGCTGCAGCTCGTCGGCGAGGCCGACCTGTTGCCAGACGCGCAGCACCTCCTCGTCGGTGGAGATGGCGCGGGCGCGGGTGTAGACCTCGGCGTCGCGTTCGACGACGACCACCTTCAAGCCTTGCGCGCCAAGCAGGTTGGCGGCAGTGACCCCGGTGGGCCCGTACCCGATCACGGCCACGTCGTAGCGGGGGATTTCGGACACTTGCGGGTGCCTCCTTGGCTGGGACGGATGTCAGCGGTGGGTGCCCAACGCGGTGGAGGACAGCGCCGGGACGGTCTCCTCCTGCTCGCGCAGCGACCGGACCGCGGCTTGGAAACGCGACATGAGGGCGGCGACGCCTGCGCCGGCCGTGGTGTGCCCCCAAAGCGAAATGCCTTGGTACGTAGTGGGTTCCCAGGTCTGCTCCCGTTCGGGGGTGACGACGACCGGGTTCCAGCCGACCTCGAGTTCGAATCCGGACGGGGTGACGCAGTAGTAGGACAGCTCGCGATCGTTGGTGTGCTGGCCGATCGACCAGGCCATGGCGAAGCCGAGTTCGGTGACCCGGTGAAAGCTGTCCAGGAGGTCTTCCAGGGTGGCGATCTCGATGTTGACGTGCTGCACGGAGGTGCGGACCGGATCGAGCGCCAGCCCGGTGACGTTGGCGAGCGCGATGGAATGGTGGCGCTGCCCGCTGCGCAGGAACCGGATGTTCAGCTTCGCCGGGCCGACGCGTTCGACGATCCGGTCCGACAGGCGCAGGTCCAGCAGGTTGTTCCAGTAGGTGTGCAGCTGCTCGGGCCGGGTGGTGGTGATCGCCAGGTGCCCCATGCCGGAACGGCCGGTGACGAACGCGGTGTTGCGCATCCGCAACGGCGCGGCGGTGGTGCGGGCACGGGTGAAGACCTCGGTGGCGATGCCTTTCGGACCGGGGAATCGCCACAGCCGTTCGACCCCGCGCAGGGCGGCCTCCTCCGGGGAGCCTTCGGTGACGGGAAGCCCGGCGGCGGCGACCCGTCCCAGTACGATCTCGAAGGTTTCGTGGTCGTCGATTTCCCAGCCCGCGGCGATGACGTCCTCGGCCGGGCCGCGCTGGACGAGGAACCGGCATTCGCGGTCGTCGAGGCGGAAACGCAGAGTGTCGCGAGTGAGTTCGTCGACGTGCAAGCCGATCGCGTCGGCCCCGAAGCGGTTCCAGTCGGTCAGCCGCCGCGACTCGACGACGATGTACCCCAGCCGTGCGGCGCCGAAGACGTCCGGGCGGATTTCGGTGTCCACAATGGTCACCTGACCTCTCCGAGCCAGCCGAGCAGCAGCTGGTTGAACCGCTCGGCCTGTTCGTATTGGGCCCAGTGACCGGTGCGGGCGAACAGGTGCAGGTCGCAGCGCGGCATGGTGCGGGCCAGCCACGGTCCGCCGGACGGGCGGTTGACCTTGTCGTGGGTGCCCCACACGACCAGCGTGGGCACCTGGCAGCGCGCGAGCCGGTCGCGGTCGCGGGTGAAGTCCATGCGCCACAACGTGCGCAGCGCTCCGCGCCCGGACGGGCGGCGCAGGGGCGGATTCGCCACCACTTCCGGGTCGATGCTGGCCTGATAGCGCAGTTCGACCAGTTCTTCCGGCACCCCGGACGCGTCGAAGACCAGGTGCTCGCGGATGAACGAGGTCAGCTTCGCCCGGGACGGGCCCTCGCCGCTGTAGTACCCCAGCAGCGCGTTCAGCCCCTTGGTCGGGGGCCGACGGGTCGTGCCGATGCCGCCGGGCCCCATCAGCACGAGCGTCTCCACCCGGTCCGGCCGGTCGAGCGCCAGCCGCAGTGCCGCCGCGCCGCCGTAGGAGTTGCCCACCACGTGCGCCTTCTCCACGTCCAGCGCATCGAGCAGGCCGCGCACGAAGATCGCGAGGTCGCCGAAGGGGTCGGCGTGGTCCAGTTCCTTCGACGACCGCCCGTATCCGGGCATGTCCGGAACCAGCACCCGGTGCCCGGCCGCGGCGAGCGCGTCGGCGTTGCGTGCGTAGTTCGACGCGCCGGTCGCGCCCGGCCCGCCGCCGTGGAGCAGGACCACCGGCGTTGCATCCGCCGGTTTCGCTGCGCCGCTGATCTCGGTGAGGTAGATGTCGCGGGCACCGACCCGGACGGTGCTCTCAGTGCGCCGCACCACGGCGGACGTTGGTGAGCCAGTCGACGGCACGGGGCCTCCACGTCGAGTCGGGAACAGTGTTCCTGTAGTCATCGCTACAATTGGATCGATCGCTACGGTAAGCTGAGCGGACAGTGTCGGTCAACCCCTTCCTGTAGTGACCGATACGGTAAGGTGAGGGAGTGAGCGTGAACGAACGAGGTACGCGACGCCGACGGGCGAACGGCGAGGAGTCGCGCCGCAAGATCCTCGACGCGACCGTCGAAGTCGCCGGGGAACGCGGCTACGAGGGCACCAGCATCGCCTTGGTGAGCAAGAAATGCGGGCTCCCGGCGAGCTCGATCTACTGGCATTTCAAGGACAAAGACGACCTGATCGCCGCGGTCATCGAGCGGAGCTTCGACAGCTGGCTCGCCGCGTTGTCCCTGTCCGAGGAAGACGGAACGCCGCTGGCGCGCGTGACCGGGCTGGCTCAGCGGGTCGCGAAGGCGCTGCTCGACGCCCCGGATTTCTTGCGCCTCGGCCTCATGCTGACCCTCGAACGCCGCCCCGAAGAACCCAGCGCGCGAACGATGTTCCTGCAAGTGCGCGGCATCGCGCATGAACGCGTCGCGGCCATGATCGCCGAATTCATGCCCGAACTGGACTCCGCCTCCGTCGAACTGCTCACGACGTACGCCATGGCCGGCGCCGACGGACTGTTCGTCGCGAAGGAAATCGGCGGCGACAGCGTGGACCTGATGCGCTTGTTCGAACTGCACGCCCAGGTGGTACTCGACCTCGCTGCCAGGCTTCGCTGACCCGCCCCGAGAAAGGACGCCTCCGATGAGCCGTGCCCAGCGCATCGACACTCACCAGCACCTCGTACCGCCCCGCTACGCGAAATGGATGCAGGACAAGGGAATTCGTCCCGGAGGCATCGACCTGCCGTCCTGGTCGGTGCCGTCCGCGCTGAAATTCATGGACGGCCACGGAATCGCCACCGGCATCCTGTCCCTCTCCACCCCCGGGGTCTACTTCGGAGACATCCCGGAGGCCCGCCGCTGGGCGCGCGACGTCAACGAGTATGCCGCCGAAGTCGTCGCCGACCGGCCGGACCGATTCGGATTCTTCGCCACCCTCACCCTGCCCGAAGTCGAAGGCGCACTAGCCGAAGCCGAACACGCGCTCGACACGCTGCACGCCGACGGAATCGTCCTGCTGGCCAACAACGACGGCCGCTACCTCGGCGACCCCGGATTCGAGCCGCTGCTGCAATTCCTCCACGAACGCCGCACCCCGGTCTTCGTCCACCCAGGCGAACTGCCCGGCCCGGAGGTCCCCGGAATCCCGACCTTCACCGCGGACTTCCTCCTCGACACCACGCGCACCGCGATCAGCCTGATCCTCTCGGGATCCATGGAGAAGTACCCGGGAATCAAATTCATCCTCGCCCACGCGGGCGGGTTCGTGCCCTACATTTCCTATCGCATCCTGCTCACGATGCTGAACACGAAGAACAAGGCGCAGCAAGCGTGGGCGCTGCTCGACCAGAAGCACCAGGTACCCAAGCAGCTCTCAGTTCTGCGGCAGTTCTATTACGACATCGCCCTCTCGGCGTCTCCTTCGGCCTTGCCAAGTCTTCTGGAAGTGGCGGATCCGGACCACATTACGTACGGCAGCGACTTCCCGTTCGCTCCCGCGGCCGCCGTCGGTTTCATGAACAAGACCTTCGAACGCTATCCCTTGGACGATGGTCTTCGGTCGGCGATCGACCGCGGAAACTCGGAGAAGTTGTTCCCTCGCCTCAAAGGCTGACTGCGCCCGCGGCCAGCCGCGGGCCACTCGGTCACGAAGGCGCTCAGCTGGCGTCTGTCAAACGAGCGGTGTAACTCGGGTTGCCGGCCTGAGAAGCGGTTCCTGGAGTGGTACCTGTGTCGTGCGCTGGCGGCGGATGCTCTGGTCATGCCGCAGCGCGGCTGGTGGCGCCGTCTGTTCCCGGAGCTGGCCGTCGCTGCGGTGCACCGTGATCGGGCGAGCGCCTGGGGATGGCTGAACGCCGAACGCGACAATCTTCGCGCGGTGGTGGAACTGGCCGCGCGGCTCGAGGATGATCTCGCGGCGTGCCGGCTGGTGGTGGCGTTGTGGTCGGTCTACGAGCCCGGCAAGCTTTTCGACGATCTGATCGCCACGACCGAGGCAGCCCTGCAAGCAGCCCGACGCCTGGCGCTCCCCGCGGTGGAAAGCTTGTTGCTGTCTCAGTTGACGTTCCCATATCACCAGCGTGGGCAGGCGGACGAGGCGTACGGGATTGCTGTCTCCGCGCTGGAAGCCGCTCGCCGCTGCGGCGACCCGGAGTTGCAGGCCACGGCGATCGAGGGATGGGCCTGGCCCGCTATGCCCAAGGCCGCGCCAGGGAAGCAATCGAGTGCTTCGCAAGAATCTGGCGCTGGCCGAGAATGTCGGCGACTTGCGCCGGATCGCGATCGCGAGGTTTCACTTGGCCAAGGCGGTGCCGCCGAGCGAAGCCGTGGTTCTGTTGACCGAGGCTGAGACGGAATTCGCGCATCCGTCTGTCCGCGACGAGCCTAATCTCGGCAAGGTGTGGAGGTTGCGCGGTGCGCGGCGCACCGAGCTGGAACACCGCGAACTCGCCCGGGCCGATCTGGACCGTGCGCTGGAATGGATGACCGAACTGGACCGCCCTTACGACACGGCGGAAGTGCTGCTTGCCTTGGGCGACTGGGCAGTCCGCGGCGGGCTGGGTCCCGACGCGGCAAGCGACTACCTGTGGGGTTCCAGAAGTCTAATCATGCATTCTGACCAGCGGCAATTTCTCTTTCGGCGGGTAGGGCATGATCGCCGGGCATGTCGCTGCGTCTGCTCTACCTGATCTTCCTCCGGCTGCTGGGTCTGGTGGTGTTGCTCGGTCGCTCGTCGGCGTCCAAGGACGCCGAGTTGCTGGTGCTGCGCCACGAGGTCGCCGTACTGCGCCGAAGCAACCCGAAACCTCGCCTGGACTGGGCCGACCGGGCTGTGTTCGCCGCGCTGGTCCGGCTGCTGCCCACGACGCTGCGAACACACCGGCTGGTCACCCCGGGAACGATCCTGCGCTGGCACCGTCGGCTGGTAGCCGCGAAGTGGACCTATCCACACCGGCAGGGGCGTCCGCCCGTTGATGAGGCGATCGCCGGGCTGATCGAACGGATGGCTACAGAAAACCACAGCTGGGGCTACAAGAGGATCCAGGGTGAGCTGCTCAAGCTTGGCCACCGGGTCGGGTCCTCGACGATCCGGCGGATTCTGAAGCGTGCGCGCATACCTCCAGCGCCAGACCGACGTACCGACACGACCTGGCGGCAGTTCCTGCGCACGCAGGCCTCGACCATGCTGGCCTGTGACTTCTTCCACGTCGACTGCGCGCTCACTCTCAAGCGGATCTACGTGTTCTTCGTACTGGAGGTCGGCAGCCGCTACGTCCACGTCCTCGGCACGACCACGAACCCGGACGGTAGATGGACCACGCAGCAGATCCGCAACCTCGTGGTGGCGCTCGGCGATCGAGTTGACGGATTCCGCCGCGTTGTCCACGGGCCAACTGCTACGCCGAGCGGTTCGTGCTGACAGCCAGATCCGAATTCACCGATCGTATGTTGATCCTCAACGAGCGGCATCTGCGGGCCGTGCTCGCAGAGTACGTCCGGCACTACAACGGTCGACGGCCGCACCGTTCTCGCCAGCTTCGCCCACCTCGGCCCACCTACCCCGCGGCAGACCTCAACACTCAGCGGATCAAGCGACAGCGGCTTCTCGGGGGCATGATCAACGAATACGAACGAGCCGCGTAAAGCGGCTGGTGAGCACCGGTGAGCGACTTTTGGAACCCCACACGCGCTCGCCGCGGCCGAAGCCACCGCCAAGATCATCCCGCGGTCAGCACCACGACAGCTCGGGCACGACTCGGGCACGCCACCGACCATTGTGGACGGACATCAAGCGGATGAAACTCCTCCAGAAAACCAAAATCCCCAGGTCAATGATTCTCAAGACCTGGGGAGTGAGGGTGCGCCATCAGGGACTCGAACCCCGAACCCGCTGGTTAAGAGCCAGCTGCTCTGCCAATTGAGCTAATGGCGCTTGGTGCCGCTGTGGTTTCCCTCGGCGACGTGGAAAAGATTAGCAGGGCGTTCAAGCCCCGTTTCAGGGGGGTCCCCTTTCCGGCTCGCCGGGGCAACGGCCCAGGTCAGCGGCGGTGACCCGCCGTGAACCCGGTCAGCGTCGGCCGGCGCGGCAGTGGACTGGTCGGGCGAAAGGACGCAGTGACCCGCGCGACACCGGTGCCGCCAACACTACCCCGGAAATGACAAAACCCCGGCTTCTCCGAAAAAGATCTCGGTGAAGCCGGGGTGCAAGGGTGGCTAACGGGGCTCGAACCCGCGACCTCCTGGACCACAACCAGGTGCTCTACCAGCTGAGCTATAGCCACCATCTGGCAAAAAGATCTCGCGATCGCCTTGCTGGAAGCAATCCTAGCGGGTGCCCGCGAGCGCTTTTCAGGGGGTCACCCTCGGTGGCGTTCCAGCACTTCGGCGGCGGCGGCTTTGGCCTCGTCGCTCGTCGGGCCGGGCTGGGGGACGAAGGCGATCGCGCGGTAGTACTCGAGTTCGCCGACGGACTCCTTGATGTCCGCGAGCGCGCGGTGGGCCAGGCCTTTCTCCGGCTTGGCGTAGTAGATCCGCGGGTACCAGCGGCGCACGAGCTCCTTCACCGACGACACGTCGACCATCCGGTAGTGCAGGTGGTTGTCGAGCTCCGGCATGTCGCGGGCGATGAAGCCGCGGTCGGTGGCGATCGAGTTGCCTGCGAGCGGCGCGCTGGCCGGGTCCGGCACCCATTCGCGGATGTACTCCAGCACGCGCTGCTCGGCCTCGGCGAGCGTGGTCGTCGAGGCGCGGACTTCTTCGGTGAGGCCGGACTTGGCGTGCATGTCGTGGACGACCTGCGGCATGCCGTCGAGCTTGGCGTCGTCGGCGTGGATGACGATGTCGACGCCCTCGCCCAGCACGTTCAGGTCGGCGTCGGTCACCAGCGCGGCTATTTCGATCAACGCGTCCTTGCCGAGGTCGAGCCCCGTCATCTCGCAGTCGATCCAGACAAGATGGTCGTTCACCCGCACCACCCTAACCCGACACGGGGATATCAGCGGCGTCACCTGGGCTTCCGGCGCGTTACGCTCGGTCAGCCAGTGCAACGAGGTGTGATTTCGGACTCGGAACGAGGTGCGGCCAGTGGCCGAGCAAGCGTCGGGACCAGCGGCGGAGATCGCGCAGGGATACGTGAGCGACGGGGCGGCCGTCGAGCTGGGCGCGGTGGTGATCGACGGGAAGACGGAAGCGTCGGCCGCGGTCCGGCTGCCGCTGGCGACGCTGAACCGGCATGGGCTGGTCGCGGGCGCGACGGGCACCGGCAAGACCAAGACGCTCCAGTTGATCTCCGAGCAGCTGTCCGCGGCCGGGGTCCCGGTCGTACTGGCCGACGTGAAGGGCGACCTGTCCGGCCTGTCCGCGCCCGGGCAGCCGAGCGATCGCACCGCGAAACGATCCGCGGAGCTGGGCGACGAATGGGCGCCCGAGGCGGGTCCGGTGCAGTTCTTGTCGCTCGGCACGAGCGGCACCGGCATCCCGGTGCGCGCGACGATCACCAGCTTCGGCCCGGTGCTGCTGTCGAAGGTGCTTGGCCTCAACGAGACGCAGGAATCGACGCTCGGGCTGATCTTCCACTGGGCTGACCAGCGCGGTCTCGCCCTGCTGGACACCAAGGACCTGCGGTCGGTCATCACGCACCTGACCAGCGACGAGGGCAAGGAAGACCTCAAGGGCATCGGCGGGGTGTCCGTGGCGACGGCGGGCGTCATCCTGCGCGCACTGTCCAATCTGGAGGCTCAGGGCGGCGAGGAATTCTTCGGCGAACCCGAGCTGGACGTCCACGATCTGATGCGCCAGCAGGACGGCAAGGGCGTCATCACCCTGCTGGAGCTGGACAATCTGCAGTCCAAACCGGCGCTGTTCTCGACGTTCCTGATGTGGCTGCTGGCCGAGCTGTTCGAGGAGCTGCCTGAGGAGGGCGACCTCGACCAGCCGAAGCTGGTGTTCTTCTTCGACGAAGCGCACCTGCTGTTCTCCGGCGCGTCGAAGGCGTTTCTCGAGCGGATCGAGCAGACGGTGAAGCTCATCCGGTCGAAGGGCGTCGGCGTGTTCTTCTGCACGCAGCTGCCGACCGACATCCCGAACAACGTGCTGTCCCAGCTCGGCGCTCGGGTGCAGCACGCGTTGCGCGCGTTCACACCGGACGACCAGAAAGCGTTGGCGCGCACGGTGAAGACGTATCCGAAGTCGCCGCACTACGACCTTGAGACGGCGTTGACGTCGCTGGGGATCGGCGAGGCGATCGTCACCGTGCTGTCCGAACGCGGCGCGCCGACGCCGGTCGCGTGGACGCGGCTGCGCGCCCCGCGGTCGAAGATGGGGTCGATCGGTGCGGATGCGATCCGTGCGGCGGTCGCGTCGTCGGAGCTGAACGCGAAGTACGGGGAGACGATCGACCGCGAGTCGGCGTACGAGAAGTTGGCGGCGAAGGCCGTGCCGGCCCCGGATGCCGCGCCGGCCGCGGAGCCCGAGGCACCGGCCGCGCGCCCGGAGAAGGAGGAACCGGGGATGATCTCGCAGGTGCTGAGCAACCCCGCGGTGAAGTCGTTCATGCGCTCGGCGGCGAGTTCGCTCGGCCGGGAGTTCTCGCGAGGGCTGTTCGGCAACCGGCGGCGCTGAGATACCTGACAGGAGATGGCAGGTATCGGCGGTTGACTGTGCGGGATCGAGTTTCCGGCAGAGGAGCAACAGCATGACCAGGACCGCCGTCGCCGCGTTCGAGCTGGACAAATGGGAGCCGCAGGCGCAGGACGAGGCCGGTGGCACGGCGTTCGCGCAGGTACTGATCGAGAAGACGTTCACCGGCGCGGTCGAGGGAACCAGCCGGGTCGAAATGCTGACGGCGTCGAACGAGACGTCGCGCGCATACGTCGCCTTCGAGCGTTTCACCGGCTCCGTCGACGGTCGGAAGGGCAGCTTCGTCCTCCGGCACACGGCCGGAGACGAGGGACTGTCGCTGGTCTTGCTGCCCGGTTCGGGCACGGACGAACTGGCGGGCATCTCCGGATCGGCCGACATCGCCGTCGACGAGGGCAAGCACACGTTCACACTGGTCTACGAACCGCCGGGCGCGTGAAGAAGCCGCTCTCTCCAGGCCCCGATTTCCCGGAGAGAGCGGCCAGGTTTCCTCACCGTCCCGAAAGTGAGGAGCGGAGGCGGGCCGCCCCGACCACGGTCCGCCTCCGGAGTTCCGGTCAGCCGTTGACGATCTGGTCGACGATCTTCTTGGCGTCGTTGATCGGGATGGCGAACCCGATTCCGACGCTGCCCGCCGACGAGTTCGGGCTGTAGAGCGCGGAGTTGATGCCGATCACCCGGCCCTGGCCGTCGACGAGCGCGCCGCCCGAGTTGCCCTGGTTGATCGAAGCGTCGGTCTGGATCGCGGTGTAGCTGGGCCCGGACGTGACGTTCGAGGTCTGCCTCCCGAAAGGCGAGTTCTGCTGGTCGCCGTCGCCGCCCCCGACGTCGGAAAGCGGCCGGTTGAGCGCACTGACGATGCCGGTGGTGACGGTGTTCTGCAGCCCGCCCGGCGACCCGATCGCGATCACTTGCTGCCCGACGGCGAGCTTGCTCGAATCGCCGAGCGTCGCCGCGGTGAGCCCGCTCGCGCCCTGCGCCTGCAGGACGGCGATGTCGCTCTTGGTGTCCGAGCCGACGACCCTGGCCTGGTACTTCTTGCCGTCCGACGTGGTGACCGTGACGGTCTGCGCCCCCTGCACGACGTGCGCGTTGGTGAGGATCCGACCATCCGCGGTGAGAATGACGCCCGATCCGATCGCCGTGCCCCGACCGGTCGTGACGTTCACCTGAACGACACTGGGCACCACCTTCGCCGCGACGGTGCTGACGTCCCCTGAGGCTGTGGTGTTGCTGATGGTCTGCCCAGTGGCGGCCGGCGAAGCGGTGCTTGAGGACGCACTGGAACCACCTGTCAGCCCGACGATCGCCGCACCGGCACCGCCGCCGAGAAGAGCCGCGGCCAGCGCCGTCGCCCCGACCAGTGCGGCCAGGCGGCCGGGTCGCTTCCTCGGACCAGCCAGGGCCGCAGGTGGTTGTGCGGGCTGCGGCATCGGGCCGTAGTGCGGAGTGCCGGGCTGCTGCTGCGGCGCGCTGGCTCGGTAATGCGGCGTGCCGGTTTCCTGGTGCGGGGTGCCGAGTTCGTGGTGCTGCGTGTTCGGTTGCTGGCGCGGAATGCCGGTTTGGGGATGTGCGGCGTGTACGTTCGGCAGAGGCCCGGTGTTCGGCCCGGACTCCGCGACAGCACCCCTCTGGGGAGCCCATGCCGCGCCCGATCCGACTGCCTGCGCACCGCTGGGCGGCTGCGCGTCGCTCGGCCTCGCCTGCTGAGCGCTGGCGGCAGTCTCCTGCCCGCCACGCGCTCCGGCCTGCCCGACAGGCCCGCCTCCGACCTCCTGCGGCTGCCCCTGCCCCGCGGCGAACGGACTCGACCCGGTCCGATACTGCCCGTACTGCTCACTGCTCTGGTGCGGCTGGCGCCCACCGGCTGTAGCGGGGCCGGGCCGGCTCTCGTTCTCGGTCATGAACCCAGACTCGCGCCCGTGCTTATGAGCAGCCTGTGGAAAACCCTCAGGCTTTCCTGAGAAGAATCAGCTGAGAATTCTCAGCCGTTCTCAGGCAGTGCATCCTCGTCCGTGCCGTGCCGTGCCGTGCCGTGCCGTGCCGTGCCGTGCCGTGCCGTGCCGTGCCGTGCCGTGCCGTGCCGTGCCGTGCCGTGCCGTGCCGTGCCGTGCCGTGCCGTGCCGTGCCGTGCCGTGCCGTGCCGTGCCGTGCCGTGCCGTGCCGTGCCGTGCCGTGCCGTGCCGTGCCGTGCCGTGCCGTGCCGTGCCGTGCCGTGCCGTGCCGTGCCGTGCCGTGCCGTGCCGTGCCGTGCCGTGCCGTGCCGTGCCGTGCCGTGCCGTGCCGTGCCGTGCCGTGCCGTGCCGTGCCGTGCCGTGCCGTGCCGTGCCGTGCCGTGCCGTGCCGTGCCGTGCCGTGCCGTGCCGTGCCGTGCCGTGCCGTGCCGTGCCGTGCCGTGCCGTGCCGTGCCGTGCCGTGCCGTGCCGTGCCGTGCCGTGCCGTGCCGTGCCGTGCCGTGCCGTGCCGTGCCGTGCCGTGCCGTGAGGCCAAGGCAGGGCGGCGCCTGTCAGGACCATGAGCCCACCGGTGCTCGCCACTCATACCGGCCCAGTGCCAGCCCAACTCGTCCAAAGCGTCAGCCCAACCCGTCAATCCGACTGCGGCGCACCTCCTTTCCAACCTCCCGGCCGTCGTCATCCGCCCCTCACTACCTGTCAGTCAAAGAAACTCGGCACGTCCAGCGCCCCTCCCGATGCCTCGAACTCGTCATGCACGGCTTGGCGCAACTCCGCGTCGGCGAGATAGTCGGCGACTGTCAGAGCCAGCCCCAACGCGCCGTCGACGACCGCCTGATCACCTGTCGGCGACCCGGCAGCATCGGCGAATTCCTTGGTATGCAAGGCGACCGTCGGCCCGGAGACCGCGATCATCGGGTGCAGCGCGGGCATCCGGAAAGACAAATTCCCGAGGTCCGTGCTGCCGGTCAGAAACTCCGGCACGATGCCCGGCGGCAGCGGTTTCCGCCCGGTGCCCTGTTGGTTGACCGACCATCGCCCGGCCAGCGTCGTGTTGAACCGGATCGGCAGATACGCCGGCTGCGCGTCCCAGTGCAATTCCACCCCGCAGCCAGTCATTTCCGCCGCGCCGTGGGCGATCGCGGTCATCCGGCCGGCCAAGTCGCGCAGCGTGTCGGGATTCGCCGACCGGAGGTAGAACAGAAGAGCCGCCCGGGCAGGGATCACGTTCGGCCGTGCACCGCCGTCGGTGAAGATGCCGTGCACCCGGTCGCTCGACGGCAGCTGTTGGCGCAGCGCGGACACTCCTTGATAAGCCGCCACCGCCGCGTCGAGCGCGTTGCGTCCCATGAACGGCTGCGCTGAAGCATGTGCGCCGACGCCGTGGAACACCATCTCGAGCTGCCGCCTGCCAAGGAACGGGTGCAACGCGATGTCGTGGCTGAACGGGTGCAGCATGATCACCGCGTCGACATCGTCGAAGACCCCAGCTCGCGCGAGTGTCTCCTTGCCGCCACCGCCTTCCTCCGCGGGAGTGCCCACCAGCGACACACGCCCGCCGAGCCGTTCGGCCACTGCTGCCGCACCGAGGAACCCGCCCGCTCCGGCAGTGCAAATCACGTTGTGCCCGCAGCCATGCCCCAATCCGGGCAGCGCGTCGTACTCGGACAGAACAGCGATGTGCGGCCCGTCGTTGTTCGGAGTCCCGGTGCGCAGCGCGGTGTCCAGCCCGCCGAGCCCAACGGTGACTTCGTGTCCGTGGGCGCGCAGCAGCTCGGCGAGAGCACCGACTGACCGGTGTTCGGCGAACCCCTCTTCCGGATGCGCGTGCAGATCCTGGCTGAGCGCGACAAGTTCGTCCGCGCGGGAACGCACTTCTTCTTCAACCGCAGCACGGGTTTCCGCGTCAGCCCCGGCGTAATCGGAGCTGAGCGGTTCGGCGGCGGCCACGGCATCGGCGGTGGCTTCGATGAGGGAACGGAGGTGGCTGTCGTCGGGCGGGACAGGTGCGGCGTGGGTCATGCGGGGAATGCTAACTCCGAACCCCGACAGAAATGGATCACTGCACGTCGGACAGTCGACCGGAGACGAGTTGGGCCACGCCGAAGTACTGCTCGCGCACCTCGTCGAAGCCACGCGCGCGCAAGCTGGCGGCGATCTCCCCGCGGTCGAACATGCGTTGCCCGCTGACAATTCCTCCTGCGGTGTCGGCGATCCGGGCCAGCTGGCAGTCTCGGCGGGCGCTCGTGAGCAGGACGATCCGGCCGCCCGGACGCAGAATCCGGGCGAACGAATCGAGCGCGCGTTCCGGCTCGGCGAACATGTGCAAGGCGGCGAAACAGCAAACAGCGTCCACAGTGGAGGAAAGCAGCGGCGGTTCGACCGCGTCGGCGCGAAGGTAGGCCACGGTCGGCGAATCAGTTTCTTCGACCGCGCGCGAAAGCATGCTGCGTGCGCCGTCCAGGCCGATCGCGAGCCCGTCCGGTCCCACCGCGTCCCCGAACGCGCGCGTGAACCTGCCGGTCCCGCACGCGACGTCGAGCACGACCTGGCCCGGCTGCAGCGCGAGCCGTTCGGAGGCCAGCGCGACCTCGCCGGCCATGCTCGGGCCGCTGGGGCCTTTGAGGACGCGGCCGAGCACGGGCCGCCAGTAGCGTTCGTAGAACTGCGGCAGCAGCGTGGTGCGCATGAGCCGCTGAGTGAGCCCGGTGGGCGGGCCGGCCTGGGCCGCGTCGCCGAGCGTGTCGCGGAAGCCGTCGGCTGTCGTGGCCGGCTCGCTGAGCAGATCGGTGAGCCGTTGCTGAGTGCTGTGGTGCGGCACGGAGGTCCTCTCGGTGGGATACCGGCAGTATGCGGCATCAGTGGCTCACTCGTTCGAGTGAAGATCTGTCCGATCAAGCGTTCGAGGCCCGGCATTGTCGGTGTCTGTTCCTAACGTCGTCCGCACGGTCTCCGACTCGCGGAGACCAGCGAGGAGGACTGACTGATGACCGCACCGATCCTGCGTCCGATCGACCTGCCCACCGGCGAAATCGCCGTGCACGGGGCCTTCGACCTGAGTGCCGCCTCGCGGTGGCTCGCCGGGGCTGGCCCGGCGGGGGCCTTCGCCGCCGAACCGGGCGTGCTGCGGGTGGCGTTCCCGGTGGAGGGCGCCTGGACCCATGCCGGTGCCGCGATCCGGCAGAGATCCCCGGGCACGGTCGAGGTCGGAGTGGCGGCGCCGGTGGAGATCGCCGCGCGGGTGGTCGCGCAGGTGAGCCGGATGCTTTCGCTCGATGTCGACGAATCCGGGTTCGCCGAGATCGCGAGCCGGGACTCGGTGGTCCGGCGGCTGCACGCCCGTCACAGCGGAGCTCGCCCAGTGCTGTTTTCGTCGCCGTATGAAGCGGCCTGCTGGGCTGTGCTCACGCAAGGAATGCGGACCCAGCAGGCGAGGCGATTTCGCGACCAGCTCGCTGTGCGGCATGGCCGTCAGGTGGGCGAAGACGGGCTGTTTTCCTTTCCGTCGCCGCAGATTCTGGCCGAGCTGGGCGACGAACCGGCAGTGGGGCCGTTTCGGCTCGCACGCCTTCGAGCTGTCGCCCGGGCAGCTGTCGACGGCCGCCTGGACACCGAAGAGCTGCTGGCGCTGCCGATCCCCGACGCGTTGAGCAGGCTGTGCGCGATCCCGGGCATCGGAGCGTTTTCCGCCGAGCAGGTCCTGCTGCGCGGCGCGGGACATCCCGATCTCTTTCCCCGCTTGGACACCCAGCTCCACCAGATTCTGTGCGCGGAGTACGCGTTGCCTCCCGACACGCCGCCGGACGAGCTTGAACCGCTGGCTGAGGATTGGCGTCCGTATCGGTCGTGGGTCGCCCATCTGTTCCGGCTTGATCGGCTGAGCGCGTCGGTGTCCGGGGAGGTGACGGACTGAACGGTGCTTGAAGTCGCGGATCGACAGGAGGGAGACGCCATGGAATGAGGCCGCGCCATACCGAATCGCGGTCGACGGGTGTTGCCCGGGCACTCACAGCAGCCAAATAGGGCCTGTGGTGAGGTGTCCGCGTGACTACGCCTGCACTCGCCGTCTCGACTGTGCTCAGTGCTCGACCGGGCACCGGAGAACTCTCCGGTGCGGCCATGGCAGCGGGCACTGGGACAGTCGGAGCGGCGCTGGAACAGGCGAACACGCCGAGCGTCATCACGTTGGTCACCGGCGGGATCGCGTTGCTGGTCGTGCTGGCCGGCGGGACGCCGTGGCGGTTCGCCCGCAACGTCATCACGATCGTGCACGAGGCAGGTCACGCGCTGGCCGCGGTGACGGTCGGACGGCGGCTGCGGTCGATCCGGCTGCACTCGGACACCTCCGGGGTCACCGTGTCGCGTGGCAAGCCTGAGGGGCCGGGCATGGCGTTCACCGCCTTGGCCGGATACATCGCGCCGTCGGTCCTGGGACTGCTGTTCGCGAGCCTGGTCGGGGCCGACCTGATCACCACGGTGCTCGTGCTGGTCGCGTTGCTGCTGCTGGGCGTGCTGATCATGGTGCGCAACGCCTACGGCGTGTTCACGGTGGTGGCGAGCGCTGTCGTGCTCGGATTGGTGGCTCTGGTCGCGCCGAAGGTGGTGCAGGCGCCGTTCGTGTATCTGCTGACCTGGTTCCTGCTGTTCGGCGGGGTTCGGCCGGTGGTGGAGCTTCAGCTCAAACGGCGGCGTGGCCAGGCGCGGGACTCCGACGCCGACCAGTTGAGCCGGTTGACCGCTGTGCCTGCGGTCTTGTGGGTGCTGGTGTTCGGCGTGCTCACGGCGAGCTGCGTGATCGCTGGCGGATTGTGGTTGCTGCAGCCGTTGGCGTTGTGACGCGGTCGCTGCGGTTCTGGCTTGCGGTGAGGTGACACGGGCTGGCGGCTCGGTGGCGTCGTGCGACGGTGCGGGATCGCTGGGTTGCGGTGGAGCCGGTGGTGCGCGGAGTGCCTGCTGGGCGGCCGGTGAACTGGCGGCGGCCGCTGAATTGGCGGCGGTCGGCGAGCCAGGCGGGCAGCGCGGAACCGCGACGGTGCGATCGCGAGCCCGTGCTCTGGCCGGCGCGAGTGGTCGGCGCGGCCTGCGTCCGTGCCAGTGGCGGGCCGCAGGCAGAGCCACCGCGGCCGTGAACGGCGGCGGTGCCGACCATGTTGCCGACCAGGAAACCGCCGCCGCGGGTGTCCCGAGGGCTGAGCCCGTCGTCTCCCCATGTGGGCGGTACGGCAGACTGGACGTCTGCTGAGCCGCCGGAGGGAGACAGGCGATGGACGAGGTCGCGAAGGCCGTCGAGGAGTGTGCGCGGGCGGCGAAGGCTGCTGCGCCGTCGTTGGCTGTCGCCGGGGACGACGCGGTGGACGCGGCGCTCGTCGGGATGGCGGAGCGGCTCGTCGCGCACCGGGACGAGGTGCTCGAGGCCAACCGGGCCGACGTCGCCAAGGCTACGGCCGACGGGATGAGCGCCGGGCTGCTCGACCGGCTCACCATCACGCCCGAGCGGCTCGACGGGATGGCTGCGCAACTGCGGCTGCTGGCCGGCGCGCCGCACCAGGAGCGGTCCGTCGACGTGTCCACGTTGGACGGTGGGCTGCGGCTGGTCGAGCGGCGGCGTCCGGTGGGTGTCATCGGCGCGAACTACGAGGCGCGGCCGAACGTGACGGTCGACGTGGCGTCGCAGCTGGTCAAATCGCGCAACGGTGGCGTGCTGCGGACCGGGTCGGCGGCGCTGGGTTCGGCGCAGCGGTTGCGGGACGTCGTGATCGCGCCCGCGCTCGAGGCCGCCGGGATCAACCCGGACGTCGTGCAGCTGGTGCCGCGCGTGGAGCGCGAGGCGGCGTCGGCGCTGGTTCGGCTGCCTGGGCTCGTGCCGCTCGTCATCCTGCGCGGCAGCGGTGACAGCACACGCGCGCTGGCGACCGAGGCCGCGGTGCACGGGGTGCGCACGTTGGCGCACGCCGACGGCGGTGGAGTGCTGTACGTCGACGCCGCTGCGGATGCGGGCAAGGTCCGTGACCTCGTGTTCTCGAGCCTTGACCGGCTCGGCGTCTGCAACCGGCTGAACCTGCTGCTGATCCACGAGGACGTGCACGACACGGTGTGGCCGCAGATCGAGTCGGCGCTGGCCGAGCGCGGCGTCACGCCCTCGCTCGCGCCGCACGAGCATCCGATCGGCTACGAGTGGGCGCTGGACTCCGAGCGGGAGGCGACGGTCACCGTGGAGAAGGTCGGCGGGCTGGTCGACGCGGTCGAGATCGCGAACGAGCGCACGTCCGGGCTCGCCGCGGGGATCGCGACCGAGAACCCGGCGGCCGCGGAGCAGTTCTTCGACGGCTACACCGGCACGGGCGTGTTCTGGAACGCGCCGACCCGGCTGCTGGACGGCTTCAAGCTGCTCGCGGTGCCCGAAACCGGCATCAACCTCGACCGGGTGCCGGGGCCGCGCGGGCCGGTGACCTACACCGACCTGTACGTCCGCCAGTACGCCGTAGTGCCTGCCTGACCTGGCCGGAGCACGATGAGCGGATGGGCACGATGACCGGGCGGCCGCACGTCCTGCTGTCCGCGGCGCAGTCGCTGGACGGCTACCTCGACGACGCCGGCAGCACCCGTCTGCTGTTGTCCAACGAGGACGACTTCGCGGAGGTCGACCGGCTCCGTGCCGAGGCCGACGCGATCCTCGTCGGCGCGGGCACGGTGCGGGCCGACAACCCGCGGCTCCTCGTGCGCTCCGCCGAACTCCGCCGTGAGCGGGTCGCGGCGGGACGGCCGGAGCAACCGGTCAAGGTGACGGTCACGAGCAGCGGCAAGCTGGATCCGGCGTCGCGGTTCTTCACCGTCGGCGATGCCGAGAAGCTCGTCTACGCGCCGCGAGGCAGCGCGGACAGCTTGAGTGCGGTCGCGACCGTCGTGGAGGTCGGCAGTCCGCCACGACTCGAGCGCGTCCTCGACGATCTCGGCGCGCGTGGGATCCGGACGCTGCTCGTCGAGGGCGGCGGGGCAGTGCACACGCAGTTCCTCGACGCCGGGCTCGCCGACGAACTCCGGCTCGCGATCGCGCCGATCATGGTCGGCGACCCGCGGGCGCCGCGGTTTCTCGGGCCGGGTGCGTTCCCGCGACCGCTGGAACTGACGGAAGTGCGGCGGCTCGGAGAGGTCGCGGTGCTGCGATATCGCGCCGCGGCTGAACCGTCGTCGCTCGATCTGCTGCGGTTGCGGCAGGCCATCGAGCTCGCCGACGAATGCCCGCCGAGCTCGACGTTCCGGGTCGGCGCGGTCGTCGGGCTGCCGGACGGGACGGTGCTCGCCACCGGGCATTCGGGCGAAGGCGATCCGCGCAACCACGCGGAAGAATCCGCGCTGGCGAAGCTCGATCCGCATGATCCGCGACTCGCCGACGCGACCATGTACAGCTCGCTCGAACCGTGCAGCGATCGCGCGTCTCACCCCAAAAGCTGCACGCAGCTGATCCTCGAAACGGCCATTCCGCGCGTGGTGATGGCCTGGCGGGAACCGTCGTTGTTCGTCGAGGCCGAAGGGGTCGAGCGGCTTGTCGCGGCCGGACGACGGGTGATCGAGGTGCCCGCGCTGGCTTCGGAAGTCCGCCGGGCGAATACGCATCTGCCCGGCGTTCGTCCCTGATTCCTCAATGCGACTGAAATGCGACTGACGGATCGGGCGCTGCGGCACGGAATCCGCGTCGCAACGCCCGATCGGGAAAAACTGGCCGGTCAGCAGCCTCCGTTGTCGGTCCAGACGCCCCACTGGCCGGTAGTGCCGGGTTCCTCGCCTTGGGTCCACCATTTGGCAGTCCATTTGTGGCTGTTGTGCGAAACCACTGTGCCGCCGGTGTAAACCTGTGTTTTTTGCCATTCCGGTGCCGAACAGGTTCCCGGGGGATTGCCGGTCGGACTGGTCGGGGTCGTCGGCGGAGTGGTCTGCGGCGGCGTCGCGCCGGCGAACCGCGTGGTGAACTTCGTGAAGTCCCAGTCGTTTTGCTGGACGTTCGAGCACACGCTGTTGTCGGTCGTCGTCGTGCATTGCCGGTCGCGGTTCACCGCCCAGAAAGTGAACCGGCCGAGGTGGTGGCTCGTCGCGTAGTCGTACACGGTCTGGAAATCGGAAACGTTGAACATCTCCGACGTGTCCGATTTCCCGTTCATTCCCGAGAAACCCTCGTGCGCGTACGCGGTGTCGCTGTCCCAGCCAAGGTGGCTTTGGAGCAAGCCGTGGAACGCCTCGAGCGCCGACACCTGCGACGCGCCGCCGCCGTTGAAGCCGCCGTCGAACGGCATGATCGAGAAGTTGTTGGGAGAGAAGCCGATCGACTTCGCCTGGTCCAGCAGCTGAGTGCCGAACCAGCCGGTGCCCGCCGCGGTTCCCGGCATGGTCACCGAGACGAACAGGCCGGGGTTGTCCGCCTGGAGTTTCTTCGCGGCGCCGAGTTCGTTCGCGATGGCCGCGGTGTCTTCGTACTCGGGTTCTTCGAGGTCGAAGTCGATGGCCTTCAGGTTGTATTTCGCGACGACCTGCTGGTAGGCCGCGGCGGTCGCGTCGACAGTGCCGCAAGTCTGGCCGAGTTTCGTGCCGCCGTAGCCGCCGACCGAAACCGACACGTCGCCGCCGTTGCCGCGGATGCGGTTGATCGCGTCGCCGACGGTCGTGTCCGAGGAGACCGGTGTGGTGCCGTCCCAGGTGGGGCTGCATCCGCCGCCCTTGGGCGCGAGGATGAAGGCCAGCTGGAACGCTTTCTGCCCGGTCGCGTTCATGACGGTCACCGGGTCGGGCGGGTTGTTGCTCTGCGGCATGAGGTACGGCGCGGCGGCGTACCAGTTGTTGTCGAGGCCGGTCGTCGCCCCGGTCTGCGCGTGGGCGGTCGCGGCCACGACGGCAGCTGCCCCGGCCACGGTAGCGGCGGCGACGAATGTGGCGGCCAGTCTGCTTCGCTGCATCTGTCCTCCGGCGAGCATTCGGGAAATGAATGCGGTAAGCATTGGACTAGACCATTATGAAGTCAAGGTGCGGTCGGCTGCTCTTGTCCCGCGGGGGGCTGGTTCGGGAGGTATGCCGGAATTCGCTGCGGCGGGTTCACCCTTGCGGCGCAACGGGTCCGCGCAAAGGGACGCGGACCGCGGGGGCGAGTGGTCCGCTGGGGAGAGGGGGAGACGGTGACGGTGCGGTTGGACTGGACAGGCTCGGGAAGGGGACGTCGGCCGGGGACCGCGGCGGCTGCCCGGCGGGGGAAGTCCGGGCGGTTCGGCGAGTGGTGGCGTGAGCAGTGGTGGTGGCGCGGCTGGGCGGGGCGGGCTTGGCGGTAGGGGGAATGCGGCTGGGCGGGCGGAGTTTCGTGAGACTGGCGAGGCAGCGATGAGAACGCCGTTGGGGGCAATGCGGGTGGACGGAGTTTCGTGGCTCTGGCGGGGCAGCGATGACGACGCGGTTGGGGACGGGGTGGCTGGGGGCGGTTTGGTGACGCTGACGGGGGCGGGGGTGGTGACGCTTGGGCTCGGCGGCGGGGGCTGAGGTTTCGGCGGCCGGGCTTAGTTCGCCGGCGGAGGTGGTGGGGGCCTGGTGCCGCGGTTGGTTGGTGAGTTCAGGGCGAGGGCGGCGCTGCGGAGTTGCGGCCGGGACTGCCGGACGGTGCGGCGGACTGGGGCGGCGCGGCTGGGGCGGCGCGGCTGGTTTGGCGAGGGCATGGGGCGGAGTAACGGCTAGGGGCGCGGGCGGTGTGGCGGGTTGGGGGCGGAGGAGTTGCGCTGTGTGGTGGCGCGGGGCGGTGTGGCGGGTTGGGGCGGTGCCGGTGGATGAGTCGCGCTGTGTGGTGGCGGTGTGGCGGGCTGGGGCGGTGCCGGTGGATGAGCCGCGCTGTGTGGTGGCGCGGGGCGGTGTGGCGGCGGGCGCGCTTGGGGAGTCGCGCAGCGAGTGAGCGCGGTGCTGCGGGGGCGAGCAGGTTGAGATGGTGCGGCGTGCGTTGTCTGGGCGGGCCGCGCGACGAGGCGACGGCCGGGGCGCGGGTTGATGCGATGGGTTGGAACGGTGCGGCGTGCGTCGTTGGGGTGGATGGTGCGCGGGGGCTGGGCAGCGTGCGTAGCCGGGTGCGGCGTGTCGGCGGCAGATCGGCTGAATGGCGGATATCGGCACCGCGGTTGCCCTAGTGAGTTCCGCGAGAAGGCGTGGGCAAGGCCCGTCAACCTGCCGGGCGGCATCCGCGCGAGGGAGGCGAGCTGACCGGAAGAGTCTCCGCCGGCAGAGGCAACCCGCCGGCAGCAGTTCAGTCGTTCTCCAGATCGCCTTCCAGCGTCAGGTAAACCTCACGCATCTGGGCCATCAACTCCGGATCCGGCTCTTCCCACAACCCGCGATCCGCGGCCTCCGTCAGGCGTTCGATGATTCCCCGCAACGCCCACGGGTTCGCGTCCCGCAGGAACTGCTGGTTTTCCTCATCCAAAACGTACGACTGTGACAATTTCTCGTACATCCAGTCGCCCACAACGCCCGCGGTGGCATCGAAGCCGAAGAGGTAATCCACGGTTGCCGCGAGTTCGAAAGCTCCCTTGTAACCGTGGCGGCGCATTGCGGACAGCCAGCGCGGGTTTACGACCCGGGCGCGGAAGACGCGGGCCGTTTCCTCTCCCAGGGTTCGGGTGCGGACGGCGTCCGGGGTGGTGGAATCGCCGACGTACGAAGCGGGTGCGGAGCCGGTCAGGGCGCGGACGGTGGCGATCATTCCGCCGTGGTACTGGAAATAGTCGTCCGAGTCGGCGATGTCGTGTTCGCGGGTGTCGGTGTTCTTCGCGGCTACCACAATGCGTTTGTACGACGATTCCATGTCTTCGCGAGCGGGGCGGCCGTCCAAATCCCTGCCGTACGCGAAGCCTCCCCAGACTGCGTAGACCTCGGCTAAATCCTTGTCGTCGCGCCAGTTTCCGGAGTCCATCAGGGGGAGCAGTCCTGCGCCGTAGGCACCTGGTTTCGAGCCGAAGATGCGGGTGGTGGCGCGGCGGTTGTCGCCATGGGCGGCCAGGTCCGCGTTGACGTGGGCGCGGACGTAGTTGGCGGACTCCGGCTCGTCCAGGGAGGCGGCTAGGCGGACGGCGTCGTCCAGCAGGGTGATGACGTGCGGGAATGCGTCGCGGAAGAAGCCGCTGATGCGGACTGTCACGTCGATCCTGGGGCGGCCGAGTTCGGAGAGCGGGATGGGTTCGATGCCGGTCACGCGGCGGGAGGCTTCGTCCCAGACCGGCTGGATGCCCAGCAGCGCGAGGACTTCCGCGGCGTCGTCGCCGGAGGTGCGCATGGCGGAGGTGCCCCAGACCGACAAGCCGACGGACCGCGGCCAGTCGCCGGTGTCTTCGCGGTAGCGGCGGAGCAGGGAGTCTGCCAGGGCCTGGCCGGTTTCCCACGCCAGGCGGCTGGGGATGGCCTTCGGGTCCACGGTGTAGAAGTTGCGGCCGGTCGGCAGGACGTTGACCAAGCCGCGCAACGGGGAACCGCTGGGGCCGGCGGGAATGTAGCCGCCGTCCAGCGCGTGCAGGACCGCGTCTGTTTCGGACGAAGTGCCGGCCAGGCGGGGGACGATTTCGGTGGCGGCGAAGGTCAGGACGCGGGCGACTTCGGCGTCGAAAGCGCCAAGGACCTCAGTAACCACTGAAGAAACCGAAGAAGGGGACCACTCGTGGGTCTCCATCCGAGAAACCAGCGTGTGCGCGGTCGACTCGATGGCGTCTACTTCGGACAGCGGGGCGTCCGAGTTTTCCTTCAGGCCCAAGGCAGAACGCAGGCCGGGGACCGCGCCTTGCTTGCCGCCCCACATTTGCTGGGCTCGGAGCATCGCCAGGACCAGGTTGACGCGGGCCTCGCCGACGGGGGCCTCGCCCAGGATGTGCAGGCCGTCGCGGATCTGGGCGTCCTTGACCTCGCACAGCCAGCCGTCGATGTGCAGCAGGAAGTCGTCGAACTCGGCGTCGTGCGGGCGTTCCTCTACGCCGAGGTCGTGGTCGAGTTTCGCGGCCTGGATGAGGGTCCAGATCTGGGCGCGGATCGCCGGGAGTTTCGCCGGGTCCATCGCGGCGATGTTGGCGTGCTCGTCCAGCAACTGCTCCAGGCGGGCCAGGTCGCCGTACGATTCCGCGCGGGCCATCGGTGGGACCAGGTGGTCCACGATGGTCGCGTGCGCGCGGCGTTTCGCTTGCGCGCCTTCGCCGGGGTCGTTGATCAGGAACGGGTACACCAACGGCAGGTTGCCCAGCACGGCGTCGGGCGCGCAGGCGGCGGAGAGGCCCGCGGTCTTGCCGGGCAGCCATTCCAGCGAACCGTGTTTGCCGAGGTGGACCACGGCGTGCGCGCCGAATTCCTCTTCCAGCCAGCGGTAGGCGGCGAGGTAGTGGTGGCTCGGCGGCAGGTCCGGGTTGTGGTAGATCGCGACCGGGTTTTCGCCGAATCCGCGCGGCGGCTGGATCATCAGGATGACGTTGCCGGACTGCAGCGACGCCAGGACGATGTCGCCCTCGGGGTTCGCCGACGTGTCGACATACAGCGAACCCGGTGCGGGGCCCCAGTGTTCTTCCATCGCCTCCCGCAATTCCGCTGGCAGCGCGGCGAACCACGAGCGGTAGCGGGCGGCGGGAACGCGGATCGGGTTGCCGGACAGCTGTTCTTCGGTGAGCCATTCGGGATCCTGGCCGCCCGCGGCGATCAGGGCGTGGATCAACGCGTCGCCGTCCGGCTGGTCGGTGCCGGTCGGGTCGACGCCGGGGAAGGCCTCAGCGCCGAGGTCGTAGCCGCGGTCGCGCATGAGGCGCAGGAGTTTGATCGCCGAAGCGGGGGTGTCGAGGCCGACTGCGTTGCCGACGCGCGAGTGCTTCGTCGGGTACGCGGACAGCATCAGGGCGATCCGGCGAGACTCCGGCGGGGTGTGGCGGAGCCGCGCGTGCGCGAGGGCGATGCGCGCGACGCGGGAGGCGCGTTCGGCGTCGGCGATGTAGCGAGGGAGGCCGTCGTCGTCGAATTCCTTGAAGGAGAACGGGACGGTGATGATCCGGCCGTCGAATTCGGGCACCGCCATCTGGTTGCCCGCGTCGAGCGGGGACAGGCCGTCGTCGCTGGCGGACCAGGTTTCGCGGTCGCTGGTCAGGCACAACGCTTGCAGCACCGGCACGTCCAGCGCGGCCATTTCCGCGACGTCCCACGATTCGTCGTCCCCGCCTGCTCCGGCTTCCGACGGACGGGTGCCGCCCGCGGCCAGCACGGTGACCAGCAGGGCGTCGACCTTGCCCAGCTCGGCCATCATCTCCGGCGCGCGGGTGCGCAGGGACGCGGTGTGGATCGGCAACGCGCGGCCGCCCGCGGACTCGACCGCGTCGGCCAGGGCGTGCACGAAACCGGTGTTCCCGGACAGGTGGTGCGCGCGGTAGTAGAGGATCCCGATGACCGGACCGTCACCAGCCGAATCCGGCCGCGAAAGCACACCCCACGACGGCAGTTCGGCGGGCGGTTCGAAGCCCTCGCCGGTGAGCAGCAGCGTGTCGGACAGGAACCGGTGCAGCTGCGTGAGGTTCTCCGGACCGCCCTGCGCGAGGTACAGATGCGCTTGCGCGGCGATCCCGGCGGGCGTGGTGGAGAGCTTCATCAGCTCCGCGTCCGGCGTCTGCTCGCCGCCGAGCACGATCACGTGCGCACCGGACGCGCGCAGCGTGTCGAGGCCTTCCTGCCAGGTCCGCGGCGTGCCCAGGATCCGGACGACGACGATCGACGCGCCCTCCAGCAGTCCGGGCAGGTCCTGCAGCGGGAGCCGGGACGGGTTGCCGAGCCGGTAGTCCGCGCCGCTGGCCCGGGCGCTGAGCAGGTCGGTGTCCGAAGTGGACAGCAGCAGGATCACGGCGTTCCTCACTCGGGGTGTCCGCGCCCCGGGTCGTCGGGCACGCCGGCGGGAGTTCCTGGCTGCCGGCGGCCGCGGGGCCGCCGGTCACAGTGGCGGGACCGCCCCGGATTTCCACCGGGTTCCTCCGCGTGCCGACGCGTGTGCGCTCTTACTCTCGCGGGGCGCACCCGCGTCGTCAAGGTGAGCAGACCCTCACGCGGGCTTGCTTTCGTCCCCGATCCGAGGGAAGGGCGCGGTGGAGAAGAGCACCTCCACCGCGACCTCGAAGAACTCCGCGATCCGCAACGCCAGGTACAGGCTCGGGCTGTACTCGCCGCGCTCCAGGTACCCGATGGTCTGGTAGTGCACGCCGAGCGCGTCCGCGAGCTGCCGCCGCGAGATGCCGCGTTCGGCGCGCAGCACCGCGATGCGGTTGTAGACGTTTTCGCTCACCGCGCCTCACACACGCTGAAGTGCCCTTTCCCTTCGCGCCGCCACCGACGACCCCGATTCGCGCCGGGCCATCCGCTTCAGCAGGATCGGGGCCAGCGCCAATCCGATCACGGCCCACGCGAGCAGCACCCCCAGGGTCGCCCACGGCCGCCAGGACTGCCCGATTTCGACGACGACCGCCTGGCCGGGCAGCAGAGCCGAGCGCATGCCGAGCCCGAGCCAGTACATCGGGAACACCTGCGCGACGTCCTGCAGCCAGCCCGGCAGCGCGGTGATCGGGTAGAAGATCCCGGAGATCGCGCCGAGCCCGAACATCGGCAGCACGACCAGGGCCATCATCCGCGGGCTCTGGATCAGCGAGCCGATCGCCGCGCCGATCGGCATGGTCGCGACCAGGCCGGCGGCGAGCACCCACAGCAGGTTCAGGATCGAGAAGAACCCGTCCGGGGCGAGTCCGGGGAACAGGAACAGCGACGGCACCAGCATCACGACGATGCCCGCGACCTGCACCATCGAGAACGTCGTGATCTTGCCGATGAGGTAGCCGAGCATTCCGTTCGGCGTCGCCTTGGCGCGCAGCAGCGTGCCGTCTTCGCGATCGACGATCAGCGCGCCCGCGACAGCGGACAGGCCGTTGAACACGATGCCCGCGCCGATCACGCTCGGCACGGTCGCGGTGCCCAGCGAGAACGAGGTGCCCGGCAGCTGCGCGCCGCGCATGAAGAAGAGCGCGCCGAAGATCATCGCCAGCCACACGAGCTGGCCGAGCAGGTCGTCTCGGTTCGTCCACTGCTGGCGGAATTCGATGAACCCGCGGCGGAGTCCCGCCCGTGCCGCGGTCCGCTGTGCCGACGCCGTCACCGCGCACCTGCCTCGGCGAGCCCGGACTCCGCGCGCTGCACGAGGGTCAGGTAGGTCTCCTCCAGCGACGCGCGCCGGACCTCCAGGTCGGCGACTGCTTCGCCGTGCTGCTTGAACAACTCGTACACGTACTTCGTCGCCTCCGTGGTCGAGTGCACGAATCGCTGCCCGTCGATGCTCCAGCGCACCTCGGCCTCGCCGGCGATCTGCCTGCTCAGCTGGTCCGGAGACCCGTCGGCGACGATGTGGCCACCGCTCAGGATCAGGATCCGGTCGGCGAGCTTCTCGGCCTCGTCGAGGTCGTGGGTGGTGAGCAGGATCGTGGTGGCGTCGTCGGCGAGCCGGTGCACGAGCTCGTGGAAATCGCGTCTCGCCTGCGGATCGAATCCGGCGGTCGGCTCGTCGAGGAACAGCAGCTCGGGACGGCCGACGATGCCGATCGCCACGTCCAGCCTGCGCCGCTGCCCGCCGGACAGCATCCGGATCTTCTTGCCCGCGTGCTCGCTGAGCCCGACCGCCTCGATCAGCTCGTCGGTGTCCCACGGGCGGCGGATCCGATCGGTGGAGTACGGCGCGTAGTACGACCCGAGCAGGTCGAGCAGCTCGCGCACGCGCCATTTGCCGTGGTCGCGCCAGGATTGCAGGACGACCCCCAGCCGCGCCCGCCAGTCCTCGCCGCCGCGCGCCGGGTCGGTGCCCAGCACGGACACCTCGCCCGCGGACCGCATGCGGAACCCCTCGAGGATTTCGATCGTCGTGGTCTTGCCCGCCCCGTTCGGGCCGAGCAGGCACAGCACCTCGCCGCGGTGCGCGGTGAACGACGTGCCGTGCAGCACGTCGTTCGCGCCGTAGCGCATGCGTAAGCCTTCGACGCGGAGCACGGTGTCCGCTTGATCTCTCATTGGATGACCCCCATCCTGCCTGTACGATGGAATGTAGCAGATGTACTACATACGATCGCAAGCCTGTTAAAACTGCCGCGGGTTACAGTGAGCGCCATGTCCAGCCCTGCCCGCGTGCGCGCCGACGCCTGCCCTGGAGTCTTCGCGACGCACGACGCGGCGGACGGGCCGCTCGCCAGGGTCCGGCTTCCCGGCGGCGTGGTGAGCGCGGATCGGTTGCGGGCGTTGGCTTCTTGTGCGGAAGACCTCGGCGACGGCGACGTCCACCTGACCTCGCGCGCGAACGTCCAGTTGCGCGGCGTGCACCGGCCGGGCTTGGCCGGACGGCTGACGGAAGCCGGGCTGTTGCCGTCGCCGAGTCACGAACGCGTGCGGAACGTGCTGGCCTCGCCGTTGAGCGGGGTGCGCGGCGGGCTCGCCGACGTCCGCGGCCTTTCCGCGACGCTGGATCGTGCGTTGTGCGCGCGGCCGGAACTCGCGGAGTTGCCGGGACGGTTTCTGTTCGGGTTCGACGACGGGCGCGGCGACGTCGTGGGCACGGACGTGTGCTGGCGCGCGATCGGTTCGACGACCGGAGCGGTACTGCTGGCGGGCGCTGATTCCGGCTGGCTGGTGCCGCGGGACGAGGCGGTGTCCGCGCTGCTCACGGTGGCGGAAGCGTTTGCGCGCACGCGCGGGTCGGCGTGGCGGATCGGGGAACTGGCCGATCCTTCGGCGCTGCTCCCGGACGGTCACCGGGAAGCGCCCCAAGCGCGGCCGACGCGGATCGACCCGACGGTCGGCAGGATCCGGCGCGACGACGGCGGCGACGCGGTCGGGGTCGCACCTCGATTCGGCCAGTTGACGGCCGCCCAGTTGCGCGCGCTGGCTGACTTCGGCGACGCCGTGGTCACGCCGTGGCGTTCGGTCCTGCTGCCCGGCGGCGCGGACGTCGAACGCCTGCACGCGGCGGGGCTCTCGACGGATCCGGCGACGGCGGAGCTTAGCGCCTGCGTCGGCGCGCCGGGGTGTGCGAAGTCTCTCGCCGACGTCCGGGCGGACGCGGCGACACTGGTCGCGGACGGGGAGCGGGTGCACGTCTCGGGCTGTGCACGGCGGTGCGGACGACCGTCCGGCGCCCACCGCGACGTTGTCGCCGAACCCGGCGGCTACCGTGTCGACGGACGCTGGAGCACGGCGTCCGAGTTGGCGGATGCGTTGGCGAGAAAGGGACCTTCGTGATCGACTACCTGCGGGACGGGGCCGAGATCTACCGGCACTCGTTCGCCACGATCCGCGAAGAGGCGGACCTGGCGATCCTGCCCGACGACGTCGCGGGCGTCGCGGTCCGGATGATCCACTCCTGCGGCATGGTCGACCTGGTCGACGACCTGCGGTACTCGCTCGACGTGGTCGAGGCCGGCCGCGGCGCGCTGGAGGCGGGCGCGCCGATCCTGTGCGACGCGAAGATGATCGCCAGCGGCATCACGCGCAAACGCTTGCCCGCGGCGAACGACGTCGTGTGCACTTTGGACGACCCGAGCGTGCCCGGTCTGGCCGAACGGCTCGGCACCACGCGGTCGGCCGCGGCGCTGGAGCTGTGGCGCGACCGGCTTCCCGGTTCGGTGGTGGCGATCGGCAACGCGCCGACCGCGTTGTTCCGGTTGCTGGAACTGCTGGACGAAGGAGTCGGCGCACCGGCCGCGATCATCGGTGTGCCGGTGGGGTTTGTCGGCGCGGCCGAGTCCAAAGTGGAACTCGCGAAGCGCGCGCCCGCGCCGTATCTGGTCGTGCACGGTCGTCGTGGCGGAAGCGCGATGGCGGTCGGTGCTGTGAACGCGATTGCGAGCACGGTCGAATGACGGGGCGGCTGTACGGCGTCGGGCTCGGACCCGGCGATCCGGAACTGATGACGGTCAAAGCGGCGCGGCTGATCGGCGAGGCGGACGTCATCGCCTACCACAGCGCGCGGCACGGGCGCAGCATCGCGCGGTCGGTGGCTGAGCCGTACCTGCGCGAGGGGCAGCTGGAGGAGCGGCTGGTCTACCCGGTCACCACCGAGACCACCGATCATCCCGGCGGCTACGAGGGCGCGATCGCCGATTTCTACGAGCTGAGCGCGAAAAAGCTTGCCGAGCACCTCGACGCCGGACGCGACGTGGTGCTGTTGTGCGAGGGCGACCCGTTCTTCTACGGCTCCTACATGTACATGCACGAGCGGCTCGCCGGACGGTTCGAGGCCGAGGTGGTGCCCGGCGTGACGTCGGTGAGCGCGGCGGCCTCGGTGCTCGGCCGTCCGTTGGTGCAGCGGGACGAAGTGCTCACGGTGCTGCCAGGAACGTTGCCAGCGCCCGAATTGGCGCGGCGGCTGGCGGACACCGAAGCGGCGGCGGTGCTGAAATTGGGCCGTACCTTCGGTTCGGTGCGGGAAGCGCTCGCGGAGTCGGGCAAGCTCGACGACGCTTGGTACATCGAGCGGGCGACCTGGGGACAGCAGCGGGTGGAACCGTTCGCGGACGTCGACCCGGAGTCGGTGCCGTATTTCTCCTTGGCGTTGCTGCCAAGTCCGGCTTACCAGTCTCGTGTGGACGGTGAACCGGCGGTTCCGGCGAGCTCTCCGGCCCCGGCGGAAGGCGGCGAGGTAGTCGTCGTCGGGCTCGGCCCGGCCGGACCGGAGTGGCTGACGCCGGAAGCGTCGGCGGAACTGGCGGCGGCGGACCACATCGTCGGCTACGGGCCGTATGTCGCGCGGGTTCCGCAGCGAGCGGGGCAGCAGCGGCACGCCTCGGGGAACCGGGTCGAGGCGGACCGGGCGGTCGAGGCATTGCAGTTGGCCGCGACCGGCGCGCGGGTGGCCGTGGTGTCGTCCGGCGATCCGGGTGTGTTCGCGATGGCTTCGGCGGTGCTGGAACAAGTTTCGGCTGGCAATGGCGCCGGTGCGCGGGTACGGATCGTGCCCGGCGTGACGGCGGCGCAGGCAGCCGCGTCGCGGGTCGGTGCGCCGTTGGGACACGACTATTGCGTGCTGTCCCTTTCGGACCGGTTGAAGCCGTGGGAGATCATCGAACGTCGCCTGGACGCGGCCGGTGCGGCGGATTTGGTGCTGGCGCTGTACAACCCGGCCTCGCGGACGCGGGTGACGCAGCTGGCGAACGCGCGGGAAGTCCTGCTGCGGCACCGGGACCCGGGCACGCCGGTGGTGGTGGCGCGGGATGTCGGCGGGCCGGAGGAGGACATCCGGGTCACCACGTTGGGCGGGCTGGATCCGGCTGCCGTGGACATGCGGTGCCTGCTGATCGTGGGCTCGTCGCGCACGGTGGTGGAGGAAGGGCCGGACGGGCGGTCGATCGTGTGGACGCCGCGGAGCTATTCCTGACCTTGGCGCAGTAGCCGTTCCGCCTCGGCGAGGTGGTGGGTGAGTTGTTTCCGCTGCGCGGCACTGAGTTTCGGTGCGTGCGCGGCGAGGGCTGAGGCGATCGAACCGTCCGCGCGAGCGCGGAACATCGCGCGGGCGGACGGTTCGATTTCCAGCCTGGACTTGCGTCGATCTTTCTCGTCGGGCCGCACGCGCATGACGCCTGCGTCCGCCATCCGGTGCGTGATCCGGGAGACGAGACTCTGCGCCAGCCCGGTCCGGCGGGTCACGTCGCTGATGGTCGCGCCCGGGTTTCGCGAGACGTCTTCGACCACCGCCAGTTCTCCCGCGTTGACGTGCTCCGCACCGGTGTTCCCGGTGCTGGCCAGGGCGATCTCGCGCAGGTTGCGGGCGAGGAGGTGCAGGTCGGCGGCGCGCATGGCCCTATTCAATCACTAGTGATACATTCGAAGAAGTATCACTAGTGATGGAGTTGGCGATGGTCGACGACGTGCTGATCGCGGTCGTGGTCGGGTTCCTGATCGTGCGGCAGTTCCAGTGGCGCTCCGCCGAACCGAGGCGGATGCTGCTGATGCCGCTCCTGGTGATCGCGGTGGGGCTGGTGTACCTGGGCTTCGAGCTGGGCGAAGGGTTCCAGCGGGCGGACTGGTTGCTGGCCGGCGAGCTCGTCCTGGTCGCGGGCACCGGCACCGCGATGGGGTGCGTGACGCGGTTCCGGCAGGCTGACGGGTTGCAATATCGGCTCACCGGTGCGGGAATCGTGCTGTGGGCGCTGTTTCTCGTGATCCGCATCTGCTCGACGCGACCGGGCTGATCCTGGTCTCGTTCGGTGTCAACAGGCTCGCGGCGAGTCTCGTGGTGCGGCATCGGTCTGTCCACTATGGAGGTAAAACCCCGGCGTATGGCCAAGAGACCGCCGGAACACGTCGATGAACGCGCTGGTCGTGGCAAACCCGCACAGCTGCGCCACGGACGTCACTGACCGTCCCTCCACCAGCAACCGCAAGGCGTGGTACAGCCGCAGTTGCGTACGCCACTGCGGAAACGTCATGCCGGTGTCCGCGCGGAACAGCCGGGTCAGCGTCCGCCCGCTGGCACCGGCAACGCGGCCCAGCGCTGCCAGGCTGCGCGAGTCCGACGGATCGGACTCCAGCAACTGGCACACGGCGACCAACCGCGGATCATGCGCGGCGGGCACCTGCACCGGGCGTTCCGGCGCCACGATGAGCTGGTCGAACAACACCGCCCGCATCCGGTGGCCAGCCGGGCTCGAGCGGTCCTCGCCGAGTTCGGTGTACGCGATCAGCAGTTCCCGCAGCAGCGGGGTGACCGCCAGCGCCGTCGGTTCGCTCACCGGAAGCGGGCTCAGTTCCTGCGGAAAGCCGAACAGATGCAGCCGCGTGACGCCGTATGCGCGGTGGGAATGCACGGTTCCCGCCGGAATCCACAGTGCCCGGTGCGCGGGCGCGATCCACCGCGACTGGTCTGTGTGCACGGCCAGCACACCGCTGCTGGCATAGACGATCTGGTGTTCGTCGTGCCAGTGCTCGGCAATGCTCGCGGTGGCCGCCAGGTCGCGGGTGCTCGTGGGCGCGGTCGGCAGATGGCCGGAAATCGACATAATTCGGCATAATAACGGAATCGCGAAGGCTGCCGCGGGTCTGACGATGATCGGGTGCCGACAACACTCCCCGCCCCGGTCCGCGCCGCGCGCTGGCCGATGCCGCTGATGGTGATCGGCCACGCGGTCGACGACCTCTACCAGGGCGCGGTCCCCGCGCTCGTCCCGTTCCTCGTCGCCGAGCGGCATTACGGTTACCTCGCCGCGGCCGGGATCACGGTGGCCGCGACTTTGCTGTCCTCGGTGGTCCAGCCGCTCTTCGGCGTGCTGACCGACCGCCGGCCGATGCCGTGGCTCGTGCCGGTCGGGATGACGGTCGCGGGGGCCGGGATCGGGCTGTCCGGGCTCGCCGATTCCTACGCGCTGACCTGGCTCGCGATCGCGCTGTCCGGCCTCGGCGTCGCCGCCTATCACCCGGAGTCGGCGCGGATCGCCCGCCGGATCGCCGGCGACGGGCACGTCGGGATGAGCTGGTTTTCCTTGGGCGGCAACGTCGGGTTCGCGTTCGGGCCGATCGTCGTCACCCCGGTGCTGCGAGCGGGCGGGCTCGGCGCGACGCCGTATCTGGTGCTGCCCGCGCTCGTCGCCGGGGTGGTCATCGCCGCGTTGTTCCGGCGGATGAGCGACCTGCATTCCGGGGCGCATCGGAGGGCACCCGCCGGGCGCGACGACTGGCGGCAGTTCGGCTGGCTGACCGTCGTGGTCGTCGGACGCTCCATCGCGGCCTTCTCGCTCAACACCTTCCTCGCCATCTGGGTCACGCAGCGAACCGGCAGCGTGTTCGCCGGGGAAGTGGCGTTGGTGGTGCTGTTCGGCGTCGGTGCGCTGGGCACGCTGCTCGGCGGGGTGCTGGCCGGACGCTGGGGCCGGATCCGGACGGTCCGCGTTTCGTACACGGCGGCGGTGCCCGCGGTCGCCGGGATCGCGCTCATGCCGGGGTACGGCGTGTTTCCGCTGGTCGCGCTCGCGGCGGTGGCGTTGTATGTGCCGTTCTCGCTGCATGTGACGCTGGGGCAGGACTACTTGCCGAACCGGCTGGGCACCGCCAGCGGGGTGACGCTCGGGCTGGCCGTCAGCGTCGGCGGAGTGGTCGCGCCTGTGGTGGGGGCACTCGCCAACGCGGCCGGGTTGCAGTGGGCGTTGCTGGCGCTCGCGGTGCTGCCCGCGGTGTCGGTGTTCGCCGCGCGGCGGCTACGAGAACCACAGCGCGAGCCGCGGGATTAGCGCGTCGGGTCCTTGCCGTTCGGCTGCGAAGGACCGGGTCCAGGCGACCACCAGCCCCACACGGTCTTCTCGCCGTGCCGCACCGTCGGCTCGACCCCGGTCGTGTAGGGCTCGATCTGCAGCAGCTGTCCCCACGACTGGTAGGGCTGCCCGTTCAGGTAGCTCGGCACCTCGGGCTCGTCCGCGATCTCCTCGAGCCAGCCGTTCGGGCCGCCGTTGGTGCTGGACGCCCATTTCGCCTCGTCGGCGAGCTGGCCGGGGGTGATCCGGTAGTCCGGCATCGCGGAGATGCCGTCGTGCGAGGTGACCGGGTTCGCGCACGGGTACACGAACGACGCGGGCCAGTCGATGTACACCGATTTGCCCGCGAGCTTGTCGGTGAGCGTGGTGAAGGTCGGCACGCGCGGCGCGGACGCGGCGATCCAGCCGTCCTCGGTCAGGTCGTTGTCCACCATCACGATCCGCACCGACGTGGTTTCCGGCGGCAGGTCGCGCAGGTTGATCCGGGTGTCGTTCCAGCCGCCGGTGCCCGCGCCGGGCGGGAGCGCGAACTGGCCGCGCAGCACCCGCACGCCCTCCGGGGTGTTGACGCCGTACTCCAGGCTCACCGACGTCGGCCGCCGGGGCTGGCTCGCGGTGGCGACCACGATCTGGCCGTTCTCGGTCCGGTCGGTGAGCGCGTACCAGTCGCTGCGCAGCCGTCCGGCGCGCGTCTGGGTGTCGAGGTAGCTGCTCCACATCGGCACCTGGTCCTGCTTGAACCCGTGCGGCGGTTCGGCCAGCGGGTCCTTGTCGTCGACCGGGCTGGTGTGGAAGCCGGTCTGGACCCGGCCGTTGTCCTGGTCCGGGTTCGGCAGCGGGTTCGGCGGGTTCTGCGTCACCGGTTTCTCCGGCACGGTCCGCTGTTCGGGCTGCGGGTGCAGGATGCTCTTCGCCGCGTCGCGCTCGACCATCACGTGGTCGGACAGGTTGCAGCTCTTGCCGAACAGATGCCCGATGTTGGCCGCGCCGAGGCTGTAGCTGTCGCGCTGGAAGTAGATCGCCGCGCCCATCGTGTAGATCTCGCCCGCCGCGACCAGGCCGCACACCACGACCAGCGACAGCGAACCGAGCCGCAGCGACCGGCTCCGGCCTTCCTGCGGCGCCGGTCCCGGCCGGTGCGCCCGGACGTTCTCCACGAACGCGTAGATCCCGGCGACCGCGGCGGCCCCGAGCAGGATCGTCGACAGCGGGATGCCGCCGATCGACGGTGCGCCGGTCGTCCACGGCACCCCGATCTTCGAGACGAACCAGTACGCGTTCGGCCCGGTCGCGGCGAGCGCCCCGACCACCAGCAATACCGCGAGGAACGCCGCACGGTTGCGGTTGGAACGGAGCACGGTGGAACTGGTCGCGAGCGCGGTGAGCGCCGCCATGGACGCGCCGACCGCGGCGAACGCGCCGAAGTGGTGCGTCCATTTCGTCGGCGTCAGCGCGAGCAGCAGGAAGAACAGCGCGGTGGTGCCGATCAGCCTGCGGCTCGGCCCGAGCGCGGCGCCGGGAATCCGGCCGCGGCGCAGCAGCACCACCAGGCAGGTCATCGTGCAGAGCAGCACGAGCAGCACCGGGAACCGGCGCGGCGCGGAGCCGTCCGGCAGGTTCTCGAACAGCAATTGGTACCGCGCGAGTTCCTGGAACCACGACAGGTTCGGGCCGACCGCGGTGCGGATGCGGGTGGCCTCCTGGACCGTCGCGAACGTCTGGTCGGCGAACATCACCACGAGCACCAGGAAGCCGGACGCGAGGATCGGCGCGAGCATCGGCAGCCAGCCGCTCGACGATCGCTGCCGGACCAGCTTGAACAGCGGTCTCCCGGCGACCAGGAACGGAGCCACGGCGATCAGCCCGGTCGGCGTCGCGGCGAGGGTGAACGCGGCGGCGGTGAGCCCGAGGCACAGCGGCAGCAGCCGGCGGGTGACCAGCGCGCGTTCGACCGCGCAGATCGCCAGCAGCGACCCGAGCGCGGCGACCGGTTCCGGCCGGACGCCGTTGTTGTAGGGCATCCACCAGACCAGGAACACCGCCGCGGCGGCCCAACCCGCGGCACGGCTGCGGCGGACCTGGGTGCCCAGCCGCGGCATCACCTCGCGGCTGATCAGCAGCCAGCTGATCACGCCGAGCAGGTACGAGGGCAGCCGGATCCACGGCGGCACCGTGCTGACGTGCGTCATCAGCTCGTACAGGTGGTAGAACCAGCCGAACGGGGCCTCCGCGACGCCGAACCAGCGGTGGTAGTTCGTGAGGTATCCGGTGGCCTCGGTGACCCGGGCCATGGTGAGGATGTAGCCGTCGTCCGAGGTCACCGGCCCGATGAAGACCCACGCGCCGAGCACGCCGAACACCGTCGCGTCGCGGCCGGTGAGCCGCCACCAGCCGACCGGGGCCCAGCGCGGCGCGCGGCGGGCGAACCCGGAGTCCATCCGCCACACCGCGATCAGGCAGCCGAGGAACGACAGCGCGGCCAGGATGCCGACGACGATCTTCAGCGTGGTCGGCGAGGTCTGGTAGCGGGTGTCCGGGACGACCGACACGTGCAGCCCGGCGATCGGGTCGCGCGCGGAGGTGATCGAGGAGTAGATGCCGAGCACGCGCGGCCGGACGTCGCCGGTGGTGTGGAAGATCGGGGTCTTGCCGACCGAGAGCGTCATCTGGGTCGCGTCGGCGTCGAGCGTCACCGAGCAGCCGGTCTCCGGGAGCGGCTGCTGCGAGATCTGCTGGCCCTGGCTGGACGCGAGCAGCACGCCGTTGTCGACGCGCAGCTGCATGCCGACGCCGTTGGCCGCGTGCTTGCCGGTGCGCCCGTCCGGGACGGTGGAGAACAGCAGCGCGGGGCCGTTCGTGCGCGCGTCGAGCGAGCGGATCGTCTCGCAGGGCAGCTCGGCCTTCAGGTCCTGTGCCCAGTACCCGGTCAAGGGCGCGTTGACGGCACGCGTGTCGGAGGCGACGGGCCAGACGACTTCCGCGGTGTCCTGCACTACGGGCAGGAAGGGATAGGCCAGGGCGCACAGCGCCGAAAGCAACCCCAGCACTACGGCAATCGGACGCATTAGAGGAAATCTATTGGGTCACCCCGACAGGTTTACGCTGACCCCTCGTCGCGCGGGGTGAACCGCTCGTGGTGTAACGCGCTGGCCAGCGGCGCGCGGCTGCGCCAGCCGTGCCGTTCGAGGTCGGGGACCTCGGCCAGATTCGTTACCGGTCCTACACAAAGCCAGGCCACCGGGCGGATCCCGGCGGGAATGCCGAGCAGGTCCGCGAGCGCGGGTTCACGGTAGAAACTCACCCACCCGACGCCGAGGCCCTCCGCGGTCGCGGCGAGCCACAGGTTCTGGATCGCCAGGCACACCGAGTACAGCCCGGCGTCGGCGATCGCGTGCCGTCCGAGCACGGCCGGGGCGCCGCGCTGCTCGTCGTAGGTGACGACGATGCCGAGGCTCGATTCGCGGATGCCTTCGACCTTGATCTTGGCGAACGTCTCCGCCCGCTCGCCGTCCAGGGACGCGGCGAAGACTTCGCGCTCCTCGTGCACGTGGCGGGCGAATTCCTCGCGCGTCGCGGGGTCGCGGACCAGCACGAAGTCCCACGGCTGGCTCATCCCGACGCTCGGCGCGGCGTGCGCGGCCTCGAGCACCCGGGTGAGGACGGCGTCGTCGATCGGTTCGCCGGTGAACTCGGCGCGGACGTCGCGGCGGCGGTGCAGGACGTCGTAGAACAGTTGATTCATTGGTTGAGCACCCATTCGGCTGCGGCGGCTGCGTCCGCGGTTTCCGGAGCGGACGGTCGGGGCGGGCGGCGCACGACGACCACCGGGAGGCCGAGTTCCCGCGCGGCGATCAGCTTCGCGGCCGTCATCGCGCCGCCGCTGTCCTTGGTGACCAGCACGTCGATGTCGTGTTCGGTCATCAGCGCGCGCTCGCCGTCGAGACGGTACGGGCCGCGGTCGAGCACCACTTCGTGGCGGCGCGGCAGCGGCTGGCCGGGCGGGTCGACGCAGCGGATCAGGAACCACAGCGGGTCGAGGTCGGCGAACGCGGCCAGGCCCTGGCGGCCGCTGGTGAGGAAGACGCGGCCGCCGAGGCCGGGCAGGAGCGCGGCGGCTTCTTCGAGGTCGTCGGCCCAATGCCAGCGGTCGTCTTCGGCCGGCTGCCAGCCGGGGCGGGCGAGGCGCAGGAGCGGAATGCCCGCGGCCTGGGTGGCGTGGAAAGCGTTGCCGCCGATGCGTTCCGCGAACGGATGCGTGGCGTCGACCACTGCCTGGACACCGTTTTCGCGCAGCCAAGCCGTAAGGCCTTCGACGCCGCCGAATCCGCCGACCCGTACTTCTCCGACCGGCAGGCGCGGTCGCGTGACGCGTCCGGCGAGCGAGGAGACCACGTCGACGCCGCGTTCGTGCAGCTGGGCGGCGAGGTCGCGGGCTTCCGCGGTGCCGCCCAGGATCAGGACGGTCATCGCCCGTACCCGACGGCCGCGCGCCACCGGTCGAGGGTGCGCATGTTGGCGAGCGTTTCGGCCCAGGTCAGTTCCGGTCCTTGCCGGTTCGCGACATGGGCGGCGACGTAATCCGCTTCCCGCGCGTAAACCCCTTGGGTGGCTTCGATTTCGATGATCTCCGGCTCGCCGTCCGACGGGGTCAGCACGATCGTCGACACGCCCGGAGTGCGGAGTTCGTGGATCCACGCGGGTTTCGGCACGTACAACTGGCCGGCGGTGCCGTAGATCCGGATGTGGTCGTCCTGCGTGAGCAGGTAACCGCAGGACAGCTGCGCGATGATGTCGCCGGGCAGTCGCAGCAGGCCCATCGCGAACTCGTCGACGCCGCTTTCGGCGAGCCGCGCCATGCCGGTGAGGCGCGTCGGCTCGACCGCCGGAGTTCCGGTCGCGGCCTGCGAAACCAGCCGGGCGAGCGAGGTGCAGTAGCAGCCGACGTCGAGGATTCCGCCCCCGCCGAGCGCGGGATCGCCGAGGCGGGCCGCGTCGTTCTCGTCGGAGTCGAAACTGAACGTGACGTCGACGGCGCGGACCTCGCCGATCGCCCCGGATTCGATCAGTTCGACCAGCCGTCGCGTCTGCGGATGCAGCCGGTACATGAACGCTTCCATGAGGAAAACGTCGTTGCGCCGTGCGGCATCGATGACCTTCTCCGCGTCGGCCGCGGTGAGCGTGAGCGGCTTTTCGCACAGCACGTGCTTGCCCGCTTCGGCGGCCCGGATCGCCCATTCCTCGTGCTGTGCGTGCGGAGTGGCGACGTAGACCGCGTCGACGTCCGGGTCGGCGAGGAGTTCTTCGTAGCTGCCGTACGCCTTCGGGATTTCGTACCTGGTCGCGAAATCACGTGCCCGCTCGGCCGTGCGCGAGGCCGCCGCGGCGAGCACGCCGTGGCGGCTTTGCTCGACGCCCGCGGCGAATTCGGCGGCGATGGTCCCGGTGGCCAGCAGGCCCCAGCGCAGATCCGTCACAATGACTCCGGTTGGCTCGCCCGGTCCCGGGTGCTCGAATACAGGAAACTGTCCGGGAATCCGCCCGCGGCGAGGACCCGGCCGACGAAAATCGTGGCCGCGCGGGTCATTCCGGCGGCCCGCGCTTGACCGGCGATGTCGGCGAGGGTGCCGCGCACCACCGTTTCGCCGGGCTGGCTGGCCAGCGCGACGACGGCGGCGGGACAGTCCTCGCCGTAGTGCCCGGCGAGTTCTCCGGTGACGCGCTCGATGTGATTGATCGCCAGGTGCAGCGCGAGAGTCGTGCCGGTGCGGGCGAAATTCTCCAGCGTTTCGGCGTCCGGCATCGCGGTGGACCTCGCCTGCGCGCGCGTGATCACGAGACTCTGCCCGATGCCCGGGACGGTCAGTTCGCGGCCGAGCACGGCAGCGGACGCGGCGAACGCGGGAACGCCGGGCACCATCTCGTAGGGCACGCCTTCCGGTTCCAGCCGCCGCACCTGCTCGGCGACCGCGCTGTACAGCGACGGATCTCCGGAACACAGCCGCGCGACGTCGTGGCCGGCTCGATGCGCTTCGACCAGTTTCGCGGTGATCTCCTCCAGGCTGAGGTTCGCGGTGTCGACGCGTTCGGCGTCCGGCGCGCAGTAGGCGAGCAGGTCGGTCGGCGTCATGCTGCCCGGGTACAGGCACACCGGGCAGCGCGCGAGCAGGTCGCGGCCGCGCACGGTGATCAGGTCGGCCGCGCCCGGCCCGGCGCCGATGAAGTAAACGGTCATTTCCAGCTCCACTGCGTGACTGCCCGGGACGGCGTCCATCCGGTGAACCCGCCGAGCGGTTTCGCCTGCTCCACGGAGATCCGTTGCAGTTCCCCGCCGTGCCGGGCGTAGGCGGCGGCCAGGATCTGCTCGGCTTCGAGGGTGACACCGTGCGCGACGATCCGGGCGTCGGTTTCGACACACTGATCGAGGACTCCGGGCACGGTCAGGCCGCCGCCGACGAAGATCGCGTCGGGGCGGGGGAGGCCGGCGAGCGCCTCGGGTGCCGGACCGGTGACCACCTGTAATTCCGGCACGCCAAGGGTATTGGCGTTGCGCTGGACGCGTCCGGCGCGCGCGGGGTCGCGTTCGATCGCGATGGCGCGGTTCAGCGGATGTGCGCGGGACCATTCGATGCCGATGCTGCCCGCGCCCGCGCCGACGTCCCAGAGGAGTTCGCCCGGAGCCGGTGCCAGGCGGGCGAGGGCGGACGCGCGGAGGTCGCGTTTGGTGAGCTGGCCGTCGTGCTCGAAGGCGTCGTCGGGGAGGCCGACGAGCGGGAGGCCGGGGCCGGTGCAGCGCACGGCGAACACGGTGAGCGGGCCGGGGTCGCGGGTCCAGCCGTCGGTGATCCGCTCGTCCTCCGCGCCGAGGTTTTCCAAGGCGGTAAGGGCGGAATCGCCGTACCCGCGGGCTTTGAGCAGCTCGCGCAGTTCGGTCGCGGAACCGCCCAGGACCAGCAGCTTTCGGTTCGGTGCCAGGGCGCGCGCGACGCGATGGACGGCGCGGCCGACGACCGTCACGACCTCGGTTTCCTCGAACGACCAGCCGAGCCGCGCGCGGGCCAGCGTCGCCGAGGAGATCGCGGGGTGGACGTCGAGCGCGTACCCGCGGTCACGCAGGGTGGTGGCGATGCCGGACAGGTACGGATCGCCGCTGGCCAGCACGCACACGCGGCCGCTCTGCTCGGCCAGGAACTCGTCGAGCGCGGGCAGCAGCGGGCTCGGCCAGGGGCGGGTGCGGAGGTCTTCCGGCAGGGACTTCAGCTGCCGTTCCGAGCCGAGCACGACGTCCGCCCGCCGCACGGCGGCACGGGCCGCCGGGGTGAGCCCGGCCCACCCGTCGGCCCCGATCCCGACCACCGTCAGGCGTGATTCTTCGCGCACGATTTCCCACCCTAAGCGAGAGCTTGCCTGTGCGATGATCGGCCGGACGCCGACCCACAAGGGAGTGCTCTTGAAGCCCTATCCGTTCACCGCTGTCGTCGGGATGCCGGACCTGCGTCTGGCGCTCGTCCTGTCCTCGATCTCGCCCGCGGTCGGCGGGGTGCTGGTGCGGGGCGAGAAGGGCACCGCGAAGTCGACCATGGTGCGCGCGCTCGCCGGGCTGCTGCCGGGTGTCGACGTGGTGGACAGCTGCCGGTTTTCCTGCGACCCGGTCAGCCCGGACCCGGTGTGCCCGGACGGCCCGCACGAGGCGGGCGTCCCCGCGCACCGGCGGCCGGCGCGGCTGGTGGAACTACCGGTCGGCGCGGCCGAGGACCGGGTCGTCGGCTCGCTGAACCTGGAGAAGGCGCTGTCCGAAGGCGTCACCGACTACCAGCCCGGGCTGCTGGCCGCAGCGCACCGCGGGCTGCTGTACGTCGACGAGGTCAACCTGCTGCACGACCATCTGGTGGACACGCTGCTCGACGCGGCGGCGATGGGCCGGGCGACGGTCGAGCGCGAGGGCGTTTCCGTCTCGCACGCCGCGCGGTTCGTGCTGATCGGGACGATGAACCCGGAGGAAGGCGAACTGCGGCCGCAGCTGCTCGACCGGTTCGGGCTGACCGTCGAGGTCGCGTCGAGCCGGGATCCGGAGCAGCGCGTCGAGGTCGTCCGGCGACGGCTTGCCTACGAAGCGGATCCGGACGGGTTCGCCGACGGCTACGCCGAGGCGGACGCGGCGCTGGCGGCGGAGATCGAGGCGGCGCAACGGCTTTTGCCGTCGGTGAAGCTGCCGGACGAGGCGCTGCGGCAGATCGCCGAGGTGTGCGCGTCGTTCGAGGTCGACGGCATGCGCGCGGACATCGTGACGGCGCGGACGGCGGTCGCGCACGCGGCGTGGGCCGGGCGCGCCGAGGTCACCACCGAGGACATCCGGGTCGCGGCGCGGCTCGCGCTGCCGCACCGGCGGCGGCGGAATCCGTTTGACGCGCCGGGGATTTCCGAGGAGCAGCTGGAACAGGCGCTGGAGGATTCGCAGCCGCCGCCCGAGGGGCCGGACGACGATGGCCCGTCCGGCGGCGGGCCTGGACCGGATGACAGCGGGCCGGTTCCGGATGGCGGTCCGGCCGAGGGGGCTCCGTCTTCCGGGCCTTCCGAGCCGACGGGCAATGGGTCTTCGCCGCAGAAGACGGTCGGCGCCGGGGACACCTTTCGCGCGCGGGTGTTCCGGGTGAAAGGCACCGGCGAGGGCGAGCGCGGCCGTCGGTCGCGCGCCATCACGGACACCGGCCGGACGATCGGCGTGCAGCCGCCCAGCGTGCGGGACGGACGGCCGCATCTGGTCGCGACGATCCGTGCTGCCGCACCGCATCAGCAGGCGCGGGGCCGGTCCGGGGCGGGTCTCGAAGTGCGTTCGGCGGACCTGCGGTTCGCGCTGCGCGAAGGCCGCGAAGGCAATCTGGTGCTGTTCTGCGTGGACGCGTCGGGGTCGATGGGCGCGCGGGCACGGATGCGGGAAGTGAAGACCGCCGTGCTTTCCCTGCTGTTGGACGCCTACCAACGGCGGGACAAGGTCGGTCTGGTCACGTTCCGCGGCACGGATGCCGAGCTGGCGCTCCCGCCGACGATCAGCGTCGAAGCAGCCGCGGCCCGGCTGGAAGGCCTGCCGACCGGCGGACGCACGCCGCTCGCCGAAGGACTGCTGGAAGCCGCACGGGTGCTGCGGGTCGAGGCGATCCGTGACCCGCGCCGTCGTCCGTTGCTGGTGCTCGTCACCGACGGCCGCGCTACGAGCGGCTCCGACGCGGTCGCCCGGGCCAAGGCCGCCGCGGGTCTGCTGACCGACGTGACGACGATCGTGATGGACTGCGAGACCGGCCGGATGCGCCTCGGCCTGGCCGCGGAACTGGCCGGGCACTTGGGAGCCGAGCACGTGCCACTGTCCGATGTGGCCGCTGAATCGCTGGCTTCGGCCGTGCGCGAACGGACGGGGAGGGCTGCCTGATGCCGCAAGGGAAACCGGCTGTCGTGCCGAAGGACGGGCTCACCACGCGGCAGCGCCGCAACCGTCCGCTGCTCGCCGTGCACACCGGCGAGATGAAAGGGAAATCGACCGCGGCGTTCGGAATGGCGTTGCGCGCGTGGAACCAGGGCTGGTCGATCGGCGTGTTCCAGTTCGTGAAGTCGGCGAAATGGCGCGTCGGCGAGGAAGCCGCGTTCAAGGCGCTCGGGAAGCTGCACGACGACACCGGGCAGGGCGGTCCGGTCGAGTGGCACAAAATGGGCGAGGGCTGGAGCTGGTCGCGCAAGCAGGGGTCCGAAGAGGACCATGCCGCGAACGCCCAGGAAGGCTGGGCGGAAATCAAACGACGGCTCGCTGCCGAAACGCACGATTTCTACGTCCTGGACGAATTCAGCTACCTGCTCAAATGGGGCTGGCTCGAGGCGGACGACGTCGTGTCCGCTTTGGCCTCCCGGCCCGGGCACCAGCACGTCGTGATCACCGGCCGGTACGCGCCGCCGGAATTGATCGAGGCCGCGGACCTGGTCGCGGAAATGACGAAGGTGAAGCACCCGATGGACGCCGGGCAGAAGGGCCAGCGGGGGATCGAGTGGTAGCACGGGTCGTCATCGCCGCACCCGGTTCCGGGCACGGCAAAACCACCATCGCGGCCGGGCTCATGGCCGCGTTGCGCACGGCCGGGCACGCGGTGTCCGGGCACAAGGTCGGCCCGGACTTCATCGACCCCAGTTACCATTCGCTCGCCACCGGCCGTCCCGCGCGGAACCTGGACCCCTTCCTGCAAGGCGAGGACACGCTGGCTCCGTTGCTGCGCCACGGTTCCGCGGGTGCGGACATCGCCGTGATCGAAGGCGTGATGGGCCTTTTCGACGGCGCCTTGGGCACCGAAGGTTACGCGTCGACCGCCCACGTCGCGCGATTGCTCGACGCACCAGTCGTGCTGGTGGTCGACGCTTCGGCGGCCTCCCGCAGCGTCGCGGCGACCGTGCTGGGGTTCGCGCAATACGACACGCGCGTCCGGCTCGCCGGGGTGATCCTGAACAAGCTGGGCTCGCAACGGCACGAGGACGAGATCGTCACCGCTTTGGAAGCGACCGGCGTCCCGTTGCTGGGTGCCTTGCGGCGCAACGAAAACGTGCATGCGCCGAGCCGGCACCTCGGCCTGGTTCCCGCCGCCGAACGTGCCGCGGAGTCGCAGCGGTTGCTGCCGGAACTGGCGGAATGGGTCGCCGCCGGGGTCGATCTCGGAGCCATTGTGCGGGTGGCCCGAAGTGCTCCCGCGCTGACTGGTCCGTTGTGGAACGCCGGTCCGGAGTGGGACGGTCCACGTGCGACGCTCGCCGCCGCCGGCGGTCCGGCGTTCACCTTCCGCTACGCCGAGAACATCGAACTGCTGGCCGCCCGCGGAATCGACGTCGTGGACATCGACCCCTTGCGGGACAAGGCCTTGCCTGCCGGGTGTGCCGGTTTGTACTTCGGCGGCGGGTTCCCGGAAGTGCACGCTGCCGAGTTGTCGGCCAATGCGGAACTCCGGACGGCCGTCGGCGCGGCGATTGACGCCGGGATGCCGGTGAGCGCGGAATGCGCGGGCTTGCTGTACCTGTGCCGTTCGCTGGACGGATTGCCGATGGTCGGCGCCGTGGCCGCGGACGCGACCATGACTTCGCGGGGGAAGCTCGGCTACCGCCGGGCTGTCGCGGTCGCCGACAACGTGCTCGCAGCGGCCGGACAGCGGGTCACCGGACACGAGTTCCACCGCACCGAAATCGCGCCCGCCCATGGGGAAACCGCCGCGTGGGGCTGGGATCGCAGCCTGGACGGATTTGCTTCAGCCTCCCTGCACGCGTCTTACTTGCATGTCCACTGGGCCGGACATCCCGAACTGGCGGACCGTTTCGCCTCGCAGGTGCGCGCCCGTTCCCTGGCAGCAGTCCATGGCTGATTACGACCTCCACCACCACGGCGATCGCGAGGTCGGCGATGGGCTCGTCGACCTGGCCGTGAACGTCCGGCTCCCGGCCCCGCCTTCGTGGCTGCGTGCCGAACTCGCCGCCGCCCTGGACGACCTGGCCGCCTACCCGGACCCGACTCGCGCCGCGGAAGCCGTCGCCACCCGACACGGCCGGGATTTCGACGACGTCCTCGTGACCGCCGGCGCCGCGGAAGCGTTCACGCTGCTGGCTTCGCTTCCGGCTGAGCACGCGGTAGTGGTCCACCCGCAATTCACCGAACCGGAAGCCGCCCTGCGCGCCGCCGGACACCCGGTCGACCGAGTCCTACTGTCCGAAGCGGACGGTTACCGTCTGGATCCCGCCGCGGTCCCCGATTCGGCTGACCTGGTCTTCATCGGCAATCCGACCAACCCGACCTCGGTCCTGCACCCAGCCGCTTCGCTGCGAGCCCTGGCACGCCCCGGGCGGGTGCTCGTGGTGGACGAAGCTTTCCTCGATGCCGTCCCCGGAGAAGTCGAAAGCCTTGCCGGAGAACGAATCCCCGGCGTCGTGGTGTTGCGCAGCCTCACCAAAACTTGGGGCTTGGCGGGCCTGCGCGCCGGATACGTCCTCGGCGAACCATCGCTGATCGCCCGCCTGCGCGCGGTGCAGCCGCCCTGGTCAGTGTCCACTTTGGCCGCCGTAGCGACGGTCGCCTGCTGCCGCCCCGCCGCCCTGGAAGAGGCCGAAAAACTGGCCGCTGCCGCGGAAGCCGACCGCGACTATCTGGAATCCGGCTTGGCCGCACGGGGAATCCCCGTACTCGGCACCGCGCGCGGCCCGTTCGTGCTGGTCCGAGTCCCCGGCGGCGCGGACGTCCGGCTGCGACTGCGCGAAGCAGGCTACGCCGTCCGCCGCGGCGACACTTTCCCCGGCCTCGGCCCAGATCACCTGCGCATCGCGGTCCGCGACCGCGCGACGACGGACGCTTTCCTCGCCGCGTTGGCTAATGCTTCTGGAGCGCGGTGAATTCCTCGAGCCAAGCGTAATTCGGCGCTGCCGTGCCGTCGGGATTCTTCTGGACGGTCGCCCGCGCGAACACGCTGTTGAGGAGCCACGGCGGAGTATCCGGCCCGAAGTCCCCGCCCTTGAGCGCGGCAATGCCCTGATCGATCCCGTACGCGGCGACGGCGAGCTTGCCGGTCGCGCGGAACTTCGTCATCTGGTCGGTGAGGAAGTTCTTGTTGTTCTCGAACCACGGGCTGGTGCGGAGGAAATCGTCCCACCGCGCCTTGGGGAACGGCTGGTGCAGCGCGTTGCGGATGACCTGCCAGACCAACGTGTCCTTGGGCACGTGGTACTTGTCCGCGTACTCGGCCGAGATCCGGTCGGCGAGATGCTTCTTCCACAGCTGGACCAGCGAAAACTCGGTGACGAGAAACTTCTTGCCGCCCAGCTTGGGCAGGGTGTAATCGAGAAATGCCTGAACCTGGTCCGGCGCCCCGACGTGCGGATGCAGGTCGGTGCCCTCGATCTCCGGCGTCTCGCGGACGTACTTCATCCAGCGTTCCGTGCCCGCGCCAGTCCACTTGGGATTCTCGAGATTGTTGAGCGCGCCCATGTACAGGACGGTCTTTCCCTTGCGCTGCTTGATCACATGGGCTGCGACGGTCTCGTAGAATTCGTTGAGCGCGCCGTTGTTCCAGTCGGACTGCGGGCATTCGATGAACGGCTCGTTGCCGATCACCAGGATGTCGACCTTGTCCATGACCGCCGGAAGCACTTTGTCGACCCGCGCGAGATCGGCCTGCATCGCCGGGGTCCCGGGCCGCGGGATCTGCTTGTGGGAGTCGGGAAAGTACGGAAACTTGAGCGACAGCACGGTGCCGTACTGGCGGTCGGCCGCTTGCCGCAATGTCTTGATCGTCGGATTTTCGGTGGCGTCGTGCTTGTCCAGATCGGGCATCGCGGTGAACCCGCGCACCCACTTCGCGGCGGACCGCTGGAGCTCGTCCCAGCCCATCGTGTCCGGATCGGCGTTGAAATTCGCCCCGAGCGCTCCGTCCGCCTTGGGCGCGGCGGTGTTCGGAGCGGGACTGTCCGGCGTCGAACTGCAGGCCGCCGTGGCGAGAACCGAAAAACCGGCGGACAACTGGAAGAGCCGACGCCGGGTAAGGCGCGCGGATTCGGGCGAGCTGGGTGCCACGAGGTCCCCTCGGTCATGCGTCGCGGACCCTCCCTTGGTAACACGAGTAGTGCGCGCGTCGCAGCCCGGGACTGGTGGCCTGCCCAGAAGTACCAGGAAAATCGGTTGCCGTGCGCCCTTGCCAGCCGACGGGGCGGAAGCCCTCGGCTGGGCTCTTGATTCGGTGAGCGTCGATCTCACGGTGCCCGATGCCGTTCCGGACGGTGATTCAAGTGCCGTGTTTCCCCGGCGCGCCTTGGTCGCGGATGCCGGCGATTTCTTTTCCTGATTCAGGCGCTCGCCAGTAACGCCGCAGCCGCCGCCACCTCGACGCAACCGCCCAAGACGTCGCCGGTCACTCCGCCGATGCGTTGGACGCACCGGGCCAGCAAGACCGCTGCCGCCGCGTAGCCGAGTGTCACCGCGAGAACCCCGCGCCACCACGGCAAACCCGGCGTCAGCGCGGCACATCCCGCCGCGAGTGCGAACACCGCCGCGGACACCAGGACGGGGACTGATCCGGCGACCGTCGCGCCCAGACCCTCCGGGCGGGCCGAGGGGACCCCTCGTGCGCAGCACAGCGAGAGGACACACCGTCCACAGAGGATGGACAGGACCGCGGCGGCGACCCCGTGTCCGTGCGCGATCGCGCCGGTCAGCGCGCCGACCTGGACGAGCAGGACGAAAAGCAGCGTCGCGACACCGGTGGGTCCGGAGTCGCCGCGGCGCATGACGTCGAGGGCTTTCGCGCGGTCGTAGGAGGCACCGAGTCCGTCGGCGGTGTCGGCCAGGCCGTCGAGGTGCAATCCGCGGCTGCCCAGGGCTGCTGCCCCCAGCGCGAGTGCGGCTACGGCCAGCGCGGGGAGTCCGATCGCGACCCCGCCCGCCACGATGAGCCCGGCCACCGCGGCGAGGGGGAGCGCGGCGAGCGGGCCGAGCGCCATCGCCACGCCCGCGACCCGACGGTCGATCGTGCGCGGGGCGGGGACCGGGACGGTTGTCAAGGTGCCTACGGCGAGGCGGATGCCGTCGCTGAGCCGGCTCACGGGGTGCGCCCCAATGTGGCATTGGGTGCGTGGGACGCACCGAATGCCACATTGGGTGCGTCTAGCGCACCCAACGCCACATTGGGGCGATCCTCAGCGAAACGGATGCCGCGCCCATCCGCGGACCGGGCCGCTAACCGAGTCCCGCGCTGGACGCCGGACTCAACCTCAGCGGGGGTCCCGGGCCGAATCCCGGCCAAAGCGCTGGCTCGAACCCTAGCCGAACCCGCGAATCGAACCCCGGCCAAAGCGCTGGCTCGAACCCTAGCCGAACCCGCGAATCGAACCCCGGCCAAAGCGCTGGCTCGAACCCCAGCCGAACCCGCGAACTGAACCCCGGCCAAAGCGCTGGCTCGAACCCCAGCCGAACCCGCGAATCGAACCCCGGCCAAAGCGCTGGCTCGAACCCCAGCCGAACCCGCGAACTGAACCCCGGCCAAAGCGCTGGCTCGAACCCCAGCCGAACCCGCGAACTGAACCCCGGCCAAAGCGCTGGCTCGAACCCCAGCCGAACCCGCGAACTGAACCCCGGCCAAAGCGCTGGCTCGAACCCTAGCCGAACCCGCGAACTGAACCCCGGCCAAAGCGCTGGCTCGAACCCTAGCCGAACCCGCGAACTGAACCCCGGCCAAAGCGCTGGCTCGAACCCCAGCCGAACCCGCGAATCGAACCCCGGCCAAAGCGCTGGCTCGAACCCCAGCCGAACCCGCGAACTGAACCCCGGCCAAAGCGCTGGCTCGAACCCCAGCCGAACCCGCGAACTGAACCCCGGCCAAAGCGCTGGCTCGAACCCCAGCCGAACCCGCGAACTGAACCCCGGCCAAAGCGCTGGCTCGAACCCCAGCCGAACCCGCGAACTGAACCCCGGCCAAAGCGCTGGCTCGAACCCCAGCCGAACCCGCGAACCGAATCCCGGCCAAAGCCTTGGCCCGAACCCCAGCCGAACCCGCGAACCGCACCCCGGCCAAAGCCCTGGCCCGAACCGCGAACCCGCCCCCGGGCCAAGCCTGCCCTCCATGCACCCCGTTCACCCGAGGTCCGCCAGCAAACCCATCTCCGCGATCACCGCACGAGCCGCCCGCAGGGTCGGCACGGCCTGCACCGCGCCGCTGCCCTCGCCGAGCCGCAAGCCCAGGTCCAGGATCGGCGTCAACCCCAGCGCCTTCAAAGCAAACGCTTGCGCGGGTTCCGTCGACCGATGCCCCGCCAGCCACCACTGCTCGGCACCCGGCGCGATGTCCCGGGCCACCAGCGCGGCCGTCGCGGAGAAGATGCCGTCCAGCAGCACCGGGATTCCCCGGACGGCAGCTTCCACCAGGAATCCGGCCGTCGCGGCGAGGCAGGCGCTGCCGAGGGCCGTCAGGCGGTCGAACGGATCGGTCACGGGGCGTCGCGCCAAAGCAGCGGCGACTACAGAGGTCTTGCGTTCCAAAGCCTCGCCGGAGACCCCGGTGCCGGCGCCCACCACTTCAGCTGCGGGAAGGCCCAGGGCCGAAGCCACGACCGCGGCGCAGACGGTCGTGTTGCCGATGCCCATGTCGCCGGGAATGAGAACGTCCGCAGTGGACTCCGAGGCAGCGATGGCACGACCGGCTTCAAAAGCGGCAAGCGCCTCGCCCTGGGCCAAAGCGTCCTCGACGTCGATGGCACCCGAACCGCGGCGGATCTTGTGGGCGGTGACTTCGCCGGGAACGTCCGCGGCGTCCCAGTCGACCGCGATGTCGGCGACCCGCACAGAAGCCCCGACCTGTGCTGCGAGGACTGTTACCCCGCTGCGCCCGGCGAGGAATACGCGCACCATCGCGGCCGTGACCTCGCGGGGGTACGCCGACTGCGCCGACACCCCGTGGTCGCCGGCGAAGACGACCACGCGGACGTCGTCCAGCGGGCGCGGCGGAACCGCTCCGTGCGCGGCGCTCAGCCAGGCCGCGAGTTCCTCCAGCCGGCCGAGCGAGCCGACCGGTTTGACCAGGCCGTCCAGGCGCTCCAAGGCGGCGGCGCGGGCGGCGGCGTCCGGGACGGGGATGGCGAAACTCGGCACGGCTTGCTCCTCACGGAAGGTCGAGCGCCCGCCCGGCGACGATGAGCGAAACCCGGTCGCTGTCGGCGGACACCCGGTTGTTGAGTGCGCCCAGCACATCACGGAACAGCCGCCCGGACACCGTTGCGGGCACCACACCGCTGCCGACCTCGTTGCTGACCGCGACGATCGGCACCCGCGCCTGGCTCCACGCGGCGAGGAAATCCTCGAGCCGGTCGTCCAGTCTGCGCTCCCAGCCCGATTTGCCCGACCACGCGCCGACCTCGTCGAGGACCCGCGACAGCCAGGTGCCGAGGCAGTCGATCAGCAACGGGCTCGTCGCGTTGCGCAGCACGGTCGCCAGGTCGGTGGTCTCGACCGTGGTCCAGTGGCGCGGGCGGCGGGCCCGGTGCGCCTCGACGCGGGCGGCCCATTCCGGGTCCTCGGCCGACGGGGGCAGCCCGGGAGCGACGTACACGAGGTGGGGGTGGTGCGCGACGAGCCGCTCCGCGTGCCTCGACTTGCCCGAGCGAACCCCGCCGAGAACGAGCACCTTGCCGTCGTCGCGTCCGTACCGGCGGAGGGCCTGCGCCAGGGTTTCGAGAGACCCGGCGAGCCGGTGCGTCAGCTTGGTCATACCCGGCATTCTCTCCCGCGCGCTACGGTTCGCCACGTGCCACTCCGACAAGCCGTCACCGCGGCCGGGCTGATCGCCGGATACGCCGCCGACGCCTGGTTCGGCGACCCGCGCCGGGGGCATCCGGTCGCGGCCTTCGGCACCGCCGCTGGCCAGCTGGAACGCTGGTGGTGGGCCGATTCCAAGCCGCGCGGGGCGGCGTACGCGGCGGTCTGCGCGGGCTCTGCCGCCGGGCTCGGGATCCTCGCGGAAAGGGCGGTCCGGAACCGGCCGGGTGTCCGATTTGTCCTGACCGCCGCGGCGACGTGGGCCGTACTGGGCGGGCGAGGACTCGCCGCGGAGGGGCGCGAAATGGCGCGATTACTCGAATCGGGTGAATTGCCCGCCGCCCGGAAGCGGCTCAGCCACCTCTGCGCGCGCGACGCCACCGGTCTCGGCGCGGCCGAGCTGACCCGCGCGGCCACCGAATCGATCGCCGAGAACACCTCCGACGCGGTCGTCGCGCCGCTGCTGTGGGGCGCGGTCGCGGGTGTGCCGGGGCTGCTCGGATACCGCGCGGTGAACACCCTTGACGCGATGGTCGGCTACCGCTCGCCGCGGCACCGGAACTTCGGCTGGTTCGCCGCGCGCACCGACGACTGGGCAAACCTGGTGCCGGCGCGCGTCGGCGCGGTGCTGACGACGGTGACCGCGCCACTCGCCGGCGGGCACGCCCGGTCGGCTTGGCGGGCTTGGCGACGCGATGGCCGCGCGCATCCGAGCCCGAACGCGGGACAGGTCGAAGCGGCTTTCGCCGGGGCGCTGGACATCCGGCTCGGCGGCACGAATACGTATCACGGCGAGGTCGAGCGCCGGAGCACCCTCGGCGACGGACGTCCGCCGGGGGCGAGCGATCTGCGCCGGGCGGTGCGGTTGTCGCGGCTGGTCGGGGCGGCGGCGCTGGCGGTCGCGGCGGGAATCGCGGTGGCTCGGTGAGCAGGCCGCCGAGCGCGGGCATTACGGTGGCGGGATGAGCGGGCTGCTGATCGCCGGGACCACCTCCGACGCCGGGAAAAGCCTGGTCACCGCCGGAATCTGCCGCTGGTTCGCGCGGCGCGGCGTGCGGGTCGCGCCGTTCAAGGCGCAGAACATGTCGAACAACTCGATGGTCTGCGCGGACGGCGCGGAGATCGGCCGCGCGCAGTGGCTGCAGGCGCGGGCCGCGCGGGCGGAGCCGGAAGCGGCGATGAATCCTGTGCTGCTCAAGCCGGGCAGCGACCGGCGCAGTCACGTCATCGCGCTCGGCAAGCCGTACGGCGCCCTCGAAGCCGGCGAATACGCCACCGGCCGGGCAGGGCTCGCCGACATCGCCTTCGGAGCGTTTGCCGAACTGCAGCAACGGTTTGACGTCGTTGTCTGCGAGGGCGCGGGCAGTCCGGCGGAGATCAACCTGCGTTCCGGCGACTACGTCAACATGGGCCTGGCACGGCGGTTTTCCCTGCCGGTGCTGGTGGTCGGCGACATCGACCGCGGTGGGGTGCTGGCGGCGATGTTCGGGACGCTCGCGTTGCTGTCGGCCGAGGACCAGGCGCTGGTCGCGGGCTGGCTGGTGAACAAGTTCCGCGGTGACGTCGGATTGCTGCGGCCTGGTCTGAACAGCCTGGAGAAGGTCACCGGACGGCCGGTGCTCGGCGTCCTGCCGTGGCTGGACCGGGTGTGGATCGACTCCGAGGACGCCCTCGCCGCTGCCGGCTGGCGGCACGAAGCCGCGCAACGCGGGTTGCGCGTCGCGGTCGTGCGGTTCCCGCGGGCGTCCAACGCCACCGATGTCGACGCGCTCGCGGCGGAGCCGGGTGTGACGGTGAGCCTGACCGCTGATCCGGATACCGTCGCCGCGGCGGATCTCGTCGTGCTGCCGGGTTCGAGGGCCACTGTGGACGATCTGAAGTGGTTGCGCGGCAGGGGTTTGGCGCACGCGGTGACCGCGCGAGCCGCAGCGGGACGTCCGGTGCTGGGGATCTGCGGCGGGTACCAGATGCTCGCGGAGTCCATTGAGGACGATGTCGAATCCGGGGCCGGGTTCGTCGAAGGATTGGGGCTCTTGCCGACCCGCGTGAAGTTCGCCGAGGAGAAGATGCTCGGCCGTCCGGTCGGCGAATGGCGCGGCCATCGGGTGGAGGCGTACGAGATCCACCACGGCAGCGCGGCTCCAGCCGACGCGGAGTCGTTTTTGGACGGTTACCGGGTCGGTTCGGTCTGGGGCACGACGTGGCACGGCGCCTTGGAAAACGACGGGTTCCGGCGCGCTTGGCTCGCCGAAGCAGCGGCGCAGGCGGGCATCGAATGGCGGGCGGCCGAGGGTGCGCCGGGGTTCGCGGACCTGCGCGAGGACATGCTGGACCGGCTGGCCGACGCGATCCAGTCCGAAGTGGACACCGGGATGCTGATGGCGCTCGCGGAGGCGGGCGCGCCGGGAGGATTGCCGTTCGTGCCGCCGGGCGCGCCCTGACCGGACGGTTCAGGCGAGCCCGGCGTCGTGCACCAGAATCGCGACCTGCGTGCGGTTCGCGGCCTCGGTCTTGGCCATGATCCGTCCCAAGTGGACCTTCACGGTCGCCTCGCTGAGGCCGAGCCCGCGGGCGATCTCGGCGTTGCTCGAACCCTGTCCGACGGCCACCGCGACCTCGCGTTCGCGCGGCGTCAGCGGTTCGAGCCGGGCGCGGGCGGGCGTCGGCGTGGCGGTGCCGGCGAAGTGCGTCAGCAGCCGCCGCGTGATGGACGGCGACAGCATCGCCTCGCCGCTGCCCACCACGTGCATCGCTTTGACCAGCTCGCGCGGCGGCGTGTCTTTCAGCAGGAATCCCGTGGCACCGTGGCGAAGCGCCTCGTGGACGTACTCGTCCAGGTCGAACGTCGTCAGCACGACCACCGCGGGCGCGTCCGGTTCGGCGGTCACCAGACGGGTCACCTCCAGGCCGTCGACCTCGGGCATCTGCACGTCGGTGAGCACCAGGTCGGGCCGGTGCTCGCGGACGAGAGCGAGCGCTTCGCGGCCGTCGCCGGCTTCCGCGACCACCTCGATCCCCGGGTCGGACTCCAGGATCATCCGGATGCCGCTGCGCACGAGCACCTCGTCGTCGATCAGCAGGATTTTCAGCACGATTCCTCCGCTCGCAACGGGAACGCGGCCCGCACCCGGTAGCTGCCCGCGCCGTCCGGGCCGGCGCGGAGCGTCCCGCCGGTCAGCGTGACGCGTTCGCGCATGCCGATCACTCCGTAGCCCGCGCCGGGCAGCCCGGACGACTCGGCGAGCGGATTGGCCACTTCGACCACCAGGTCGGCGCCGGAAGCGGACAGTCGCACGTCGATCGCCGCTCCCGGCGCGTGTTTCGCCGCGTTGGTGAGCGCTTCCTGCACGATCCGGTACGCCGCGCGCCCGATCGGATCGGGCACGTCCGGCATCGGTTCCGGCAGGCTGGTGCGCACCTGCGCACCGGCGGCGGCGAGGTCGTCGGCGAGCTGGCGGATCCCGCCCAGCGTCGGATCCGGCAGCGAACGCGGTTCCGGGCCGTCGTCGCGGAGCACCTTCAGGATGTCGCGCAATTCGTTGAGCGCGGCGGAACTCGATTCGCGGATCACTTCGGCGAGCTGCGCCGTCTCGTCGTCCTTGGCGCGCACCGACAGCGCGCCCGCCTGCAGCGCGACGATGCTGACCCGGTGCGCGACCACGTCGTGCATCTCGCGCGCGATCCGCCGCCGCTCGGCCGTCACGGCCCGCTCGCCGAGCAGGTCCCGCTCGCGTTCGGCCTGCTCCGCGCGGTCGCGCAGGGCCACGAGCAACGCTGCGCGCTGGTGCATCCACAGCCCGGCCAGCACCGGCACGACGACCTGCATGACGAGGGCGAGCCCGAACGTCTTCCAGTCCGGCGGATTCGACGGCCGGATGAACGACACCACGAGCCCGATTTCCGCGAGCACCGCGACCGCGGTCGGCCAGCGGAGCCCGCGCAGCGAAGCGACCGTGTAGAGGGTGACGGTGGTGCCCCACAACGGCGGCGTGGCCAGCGCGACGCCGACCGAGACCAGCATCGCGGGCAGCGGGAACCGGCGGCGCAGCAACACCGCCAGGAACATCACCGCGACGGCGACCGGCCAGAACCACGGATGGTCCGCGTCCGGCAGGTCGCCGGCCAGCGTCAGTCCGAGCACGGCGAGCGCCGCGGCCAGGTCGATCAGGTGGTTGCGCACTCAGCCACCGTAGGCCCTGCACGAAATTCCCCCACCGGGCGTTCGGGAGGGAAAGCGGCGTCAGCGGCCGGCGAACCCGGCGATCGAGGCGAGCAGATCGTCCACATGGGACTCAAAGCCGGGCCGGGGCGGCTCCGGGCAGCCGGGCAGTTCGGTGCACCCGGGCACGAGCCGCAGCAGGGCGTCGACGGTGCGGCGCTGGTGGAACGGATTGTCCGGGACGGACGGGAGCACGCCGACCGGCAGGGCGAGCGTGGCCAGGTCGGCGTCGGCGACGCCGCGCAAGGTCTCGCCGCCCAGCAGAGCACGCGGGACCGAGGCAGCGCGGGCGTCCACCGCGGCGTCTCCGGCGGTGGCGGGCCAAGCCAGCAGCAGCCGGTCGACCTGCCGCGGAAAGTCCAGCGCGAGCCGGACGGCCGCGGAGCACCCGTTCGAACCGGCCACGACCACGACCGGCTGACCGGGCAGGAAGGACGCGAGATGCGCGGCTTCGGCGGACCAGTCCGGCGGCTCGCGGAGACGGTCGGGGACCAGCACCGTGCGGCCGTCCCGGCGGAGGCCGCCGGTGATGCCGGGACGCGTCCAGAAACGGTCGGCGTCCATGTCGTCCGCCAGTCCGCCGTGGACCAGGAGAAGCGTGCTCGGCATGGCGCACTCCAGTTGCCGAAGGGTTTTCCCGGGGTATTCTGCCGAGCGTCGCGATCAAACCCAGCCCGGGAGTGCGGATCATGTCCTACGCCGTCGATTTCACCGCCGTGTCGACTGTCGGCCTGGAGTCTTCCCCGGTCGCGGACGCGCTCGCCGGGCTGCGGGCGAACGAGGCGCGCTACTTCAAGAACAAGTACGACCACGTGTTCACCGTCGAGCCCGCGGCCGAGGTCCCGGAGATCGTCGACCGGGTGCACCGGATCCTCAAGGAAGAACGCGATCTCGTCATTTCCTCGCGGCCGCTGGAGGCGACCGAGTTCGAGGTCGACGGCATCCGGATGTCGTACGTGTTCTACGAGAGCGGCCTGTCGGTCAACGTCATGTACACCCTCGAGGAGGGCGGCAAGCGGGCCGTCGGGTTCAAGCTTTCCGACGGGATGGACGTCCCGGAAGAACTCGCCGACAAGTTCAAGTTCGCGCGCCAGAAGTCGAAGCTCGCCGGGACGATCCGCGGGTCCTACTTCGTCGTCAAGAACGCGTACTGACCCGCAGCGCGGCGCTGCGCAGGCACAGCAGCAGCGGCAGCGAACTGTCGTCGCGCAGCCGGGGCGGCAGCGCGTTCGCTTCGGCCAGCGGCACTCCGTCGGCCAGTTCTTGGCCCAGCGCGGCCAGGTCGATTTCCAGGACGGTGACTCCGGCGCTGTAGAGCCGTTCCGCGCCCTTGGTGCGGCGGCTGGTCAGTTCGGTGCTGTCGACCGACAGCTGGGTCACGCCGAAGAACTCCGGTTTCGCGCCGCGTTCGAGCCAGCGGGCGAAGCCGGTCAGCCGCGTCTCGGAGACTTCATGGGGCCGGACGGCCGCCTCTTCGCACAGTTCGCGTTCCATTCCGGCGCACACCGCGGTGTGCAGGGTCCGGCGCGTTCCTCCCTGCGGGGTAAGGAGATCCCGCGGTTCCAGGCTGCCGCTTCCGGACGGGGCGAGCAGCAGCCCGCTGGCCGAGTTGCGGGCCGACTGGCGGACCACGACGAGCAGGCCGTCGGAGGTGAACGCGATCGTGGACACGCCGACGAGATCGGCGAGCGTGCTCGCGGCGAGGGTTCTCAGCGCGCCGGAGGAGTCGGTCAGTTCCTCGTTGCGCAGGTCGTACTCGTGGCCGTCGGCGGAGTTCGTGATGCGCAGGGACGCCAGTTCGTTGCTGCACACGGCGTCGAAGAACCGGGCGCGATGCAGGACGATCGGCGCGGGCCGCGCTCCGGCGACCGGCAGCGGTTCGCCGCGCATGCCGACGATCGGCCCGTTGAACAGCAACCGGCCGCGAGCGCGCAACGGCAGCACGTGCGGCGCGGTCGCCTTCAGCTTCGCGGGCAGCCGGTAGGGATCCTCTGCGACAGTGATGCTGAAGGTCGTTCCGGTGAGCGCCGCGTCGATGGCGTCGCTGACCAACGCGGTGCCGCGGGAGGGAACCGCCAGGTACTGCGCGTCCGGGTAGGCATGCGGCGGCGGGGTGCCGGCTATCGGGAACGGCGCGACGATCGCGGTGAATTCGTAGCCGGCCCACCGTTTCCGCAGCAAGCGGATGTCCCGCACGAGGGTCAGCAGCCCGAGCAGGAGCGCGACGATCGAGACCACGACGCCGAACGCGCTCGGCAGGATCGTGACCGCGCCGAGCACGACCCCGAGCGCGGACACGGCGACCGGCCATTCCCCGGCTCCGACGAAGAAGAGATAGTCGGCCGTGGCCCGGGCCCGGCGGGTCAGTTTTCCCATCGCCGCACTGTTTAGCACGGATCAGGGCGCCGGGTCACCGAGTCGGGTGAAGAGTTACAGCGAGATCGCGCAGTAGAGGTGGTGGCCCTCCTCGGCGGCGCCTCCGGCGAGTGCGGCGAGTTCCTTGAGGAACGGGACGAGGTGCTCGGCCTCGACGTCTTCCACCTGCTCTTCGGCGAACGCGGCGGCAGCGGCTTGGAGAGCGGTGTCGTCGGCGGTGGCCAGTGCGTCGCGGAAAGAATCGGCCAACGACAGCACCGCAGCTTCGCCTTCGTCGAGGAGCGCGACCTCCCGGCCGCGGCCGGGGTCAGCTTCGACCTCCGCGGTGGTCCTGCGGGTAAGGGACGTCTCGGCGGGCAGCAAGTCCGTGATCGGATCGGCGCCCTTCACGACGAGTTCGGCATAGCCCGCGCAACGGGCATTGTCCGGGTCATCGAACGCAAGCGCGGCCATGGTGTCGTCCACCGCGACGAAGTAGTCATAAAGCACCGGCCGAGCATATCCCGGGTAAACCCGTTGTGCCGCAACGAAAACTTCCCACCGAGTGCGGCTCATTCGCCCAACGCGCCACGAAACTCCCGTAACCCCTCGATCAACGCCAGAATCGACGGCCGGGCGTAGTGGTCCAGCCGCCAGCCCGCGTACAGCGGCACGGTCAGCGGCCCGTCGGGGGTTTCGATCGGGATGGAGCGCAGTCCGAACCGGACCAGGTCCGTCACCAGGCACACCTCGCCGCGGCCGGCGGCGCGGGCTTGGGCGACGCTGGGGGAGCCGGTCTCGTTCAGTTCGGACGGGACGAGTCCGGCGCGGTGGAACGCCTCGTCGACGACCAGGCGCGCGGCGTTGCTGCGGTTCATCACCAGCAGCGGTTCGGTGGCCAGTTCGGCCAGCGGGATCGTCTCCGCCTCGTACCAGCGGTGGCCGGGCCGGACCTGCGCGCTGACCAGGACGCGGCCCAGTGCGGCGGTTTCCAGCTGTGCGGGCGGCGGGGACGTCGAGATGCCGAGATCGGCGCTGCTGTGCAGGAGCCGGTCGAAAACCTGGTCCGGCGGGACCGGGAAGGCGTCCCGCAGCACCGGTCCGGCTTTGCCGGTGGCCATGAACGGCGCCAAGAGACTGTCCACTGTGCTCGGCGGCGCGACGAGCGTCAGCGGGGTGTCCTCGGTGCGGCCGATCGCGGCCATCACCGCGCCCGCCTCTTCGGCGCGGCGCACCAGGTCCTGGGCGATCGGCACGAACCGGGTGCCTGCCGCGCTGAGGGTCAGCGAGCCCGGCGATCGCGAGAACAACGCCACTCCGAGTTCGGTTTCCAGCGCGCGGAGCTGCCGCGACAGCGACGGTTGCGCGACCCGCACCGTGCGCGCCGCGGCGGTGACCGAGCCTTCTCGTGCGACGGCCAGGAAATAACGCACCACGCGCAGTTCCACGCCTATGCCTCCGAGGTATCGGAATGGGTCCGGACAGGTATTGGACAGCATAGGCCCCGGGACGAAGACTCTGGGGAACACCGCCGCCAGGGAGTAGCCCGTGAACCACGAAACCGCCACCGGCCGCCGGGCCGCGCTCGCCTCCTTCGCCGGGACGGCGATCGAGTGGTACGACTTTTACCTGTACGGGACCGCGTCCGCGCTGGTCTTCGGCAAGCTGTTCTTCCCCGAACTGAACCCGGCGACCGGCGTGCTCGCCGCGTTCGGCACGTTCTGGGTCGGCTTTCTCGCCCGGCCGCTGGGCGGGATCGTGTTCGGGCACCTCGGCGACCGGGTCGGGCGCAAGAACACGCTGGTCGTCACGCTGCTGCTGATGGGGTTCGCGACCTTCGCGGTCGGGCTGCTGCCGACGTACGCCAAGATCGGCCTCGCCGCGCCGTTGCTGCTCGTCGCGCTTCGCGCGGTGCAGGGCGTCGCGGTCGGCGGGGAGTGGGGCGGCGCGGTCGTGCTCGCCGCGGAGAACGCGCCAGCCGGACGCGGGTCGTACTTCGCCATGTTCGCCCAGCAAGGCTCGCCCGCCGGGTCGATTCTGTCCACAGTGGTCTTTCTCGCGGTGAGCGCGCTGCCGGACGAACAGTTCCTGACCTGGGGCTGGCGAGTGCCGTTCCTGCTGTCCGGCGTGCTGGTCGCGCTGGGCTTGCTGATCCGGCTGAAAGTCGAGGAACCGGCGGAGTTCGTGCGCGCCAAGGCGAAAGCCGCCGTCGCGAAGGTGCCGCTGGCCGAGGTGCTGCGGACCGCTTGGCGGACCGTGCTGCTCGGCATCGGCGCGAGCATCATGGGCATCGCCGCCGCGTACTTCAGCAACACGTTCGTCCTCGCCTGGTCCACGAACGAACTCGGCATCGGCCGCCAGACCATGCTTTACGTGCTGCTCGGCGCATCCGTGGTGCAGTTCTGCTGGCAGCCGGTCGCGGCGCGGCTGGCCGAACGCGTCGGCGAAACGCGGTTCATGGCGGTCTCGCTGGGGTGCAACATCGTGGTGACCGTCCCGATGTACCTGCTGATCGCGTCCGGCAACCCGGGGCTGGCCTTCGTCGGCATCGCGGTCGCGACCGTGTGCGGTTCCGGCTACTACGCGGTGCTCGCCGGATTCCTCACCCGCGGATTCCCGATCCACCTGCGCTACACCGGAATTTCTCTGTCCTACCAGCTGTGCAGCACGATCTTCGGCGGCACTACGCCGTTCATCGCGCAGGCGTTGCTCAACGCGACGCACGGCGCGATCTGGCCGGTCGTCATCTACCACGTCGTGCTGCTCACGCTGACCCTCACCTGCGTCCTGGCGCTTGCCCGTCGCACCGCGGCCGTCGCCGACTCCGAAAAAACCCTGACCCGACAAGGATGAGCCAAGTGCGTCTCGATGCTTTGTTCCACAATGGACGATTCGCCACGCTGGACCGCGACCGTCCACAAGCGACCGCGCTCGGCGTGATCGGCGGCCGGATCGCCGGATTCGACGACGAGGTCCGCGGCCTCTCCGCAGACACGGTGGTCGACCTCGGCGGCGCGCCGGTCGTCCCCGGCCTCAACGACGCGCACCACCACTTGAGCATGCGCGGCAAGCTGATCCGGGAACTGGACGTCTCCGCCGAGGCCGCGCCGACCCTCGACGCGCTTTACCGTGCGGTGGCGGAACGGGCCGCGACCCTGCCCGCCGGCGCCTGGGTCATCGGCGCCGGCTACGACCAGAACAAGATCGGCGCGCACCCCACCGCCGAAGCCCTGCACCGCGCGGCCGGCGGACGGCCGGTCTGGCTCACGCACACTTCGCGGCACATGTCCGTCGCGAGCACCGAAGCCTTCGCCCTGGCCGGATATCCGGACCGGCTGGGCGTGCCGGACGTTCCCGGCGGCACCGTGGCGCGCGACGAAGACGGCAGCGCCACCGGATTGCTGCAGGAACGCGCGACCGTCCTCGTGGACCGCCTGCTGCGCCCCGAGGCGACCGAAGAAGTCATCGCCAACATCGCCGCCGGTGCGCACGCCGCGCTCGAAGACGGCCTGACCAGCGTCACCGAGCCCGGCATCGGCACCGTCGACGGCATCGGCCACGGCCGCGCCGACCTCGATTCCTTCCAGCGCACCCGCGAACGCGGGCAGCTGGGCGTGCGGATGACGGTGATGCCCTACATCACCGCGCTGCGCGACTGCGGCCCGTTCGAGCCAGGTGGCGAATGGTTCGGGCTCGACCTCGGTGTGCGCACCGGCGTCGGCGACGACCGGCTGCGCATCGGCCCGGTCAAGATCCTCTCCGACGGCTCGCTGATCGGCCGGTCCGCCGCGATGTGCTGCGACTACGAGGACTCGCCCGGCAACCAGGGGCTGATGCTGTTCGAGCCGGACGAACTGCGCCGCTACATCCTCGAAGCGCACCGGTGCCACTGGCAGATCGCCACGCACGCGATCGGCGACGCGGCCCTCGGCGCCGTGCTCGACGCCTACGAGGAAGCTCAGCGGAAATACCCGCGCGAGGACGTCCGGCATCGCATCGAACACTGCGCGGTCGCCGACGATGCCGCGGTGGCCCGGATCGCCGACCTGGGCGTGATTCCGGTGCCGCAGGGCCGGTTCCTGTCCGAAATCGGCGACGGACTGCTCGCCGCGCTCGGCCCGGAACGTAGTCGCCTGGCGTATCGGATGCGGAGTTTCCTCGACGCCGGAGTCGTTCTGCCCGGCAGCACGGACGCTCCGGTGGTCGCGGCGTCGCCGTTGCTCAGCATCCACGACATGGTCAACCGCCGGACCGCGTCAGGGCAGCCGATCGCACCGGACGAGGCGGTGACTCCGCTGGAGGCGCTGCGCGCGTACACGGCCGGCTCGGCGTACGCGGTGCACGAGGAAACCAGCAAAGGCACGCTGAGCAGGGGAAAGCTGGCCGACTTCACGGTGCTGAGCGACGACCTGCTGACGGTCGACCCGGCGAAGATCGGCGAAATCAGCGTCGGCGCGACCGTGGTGGGCGGCGAGGTCGCCTACAACGCCGGTGCCGCGCACTAAAAGGGCGGGTGCGACGCCGTTGTCGCACCCGCCCGACAGCCGGGACTGGCGCGGCGGCAGTGACGCGTCAACCCCGAAACTTGAACGGAGCGAAGCGCGACGACGTTGGCGCGCTTGGCCCCGAGACTTGAACGAAGCAGGCGCGGCGACGGTGACGCGCCTGCTCCGAGTCCTCAGGAGATCGGCCGGTCCGTCGGCGCGATCGGGGCCGGGAGCACGCCCCGGCCGGTCAGGAAGGCGTCCACGCCGGCCGCGCACGAGCGGCCCTCCGCGATCGCCCACACGATCAGCGACTGCCCGCGGCCCATGTCGCCCGCCACGAACACATTGTCCACAGTGGTCTGGAAGTTCTTGTCCCGCACGACGTTGCCGCGCTGGTCCAGTTCCACGCCAAGGTCGGTCAGCAGGCCTTCGCGCTGCGGGCCGAGGAAACCCATCGCCAGCAGCACCAGCTGCGCGGGCAGCTCGGTCTCGGTGCCCTCGACCGGGACGAACTTGCCGCCCTCGTTGCGCACCTCCACCAGCTTCAGCGCGCGCACCCGACCGTCGGAATCGGTCAGGAACTCCTGGGTGTTGACCGAGTACAGCCGCTCGCCGCCCTCCTCGTGGGCGGAGGTGACGCGGTAGATCATCGGGTACGTCGGCCACGGGTGCGCGTCCGAACGCGACTCCGGCGGCTTCGGCATGATCTCCAGCTGGGTCACCGACTTCGCGCCTTGGCGGTGCGACGTGCCGACGCAATCCGCGCCGGTGTCGCCGCCGCCGATGACCACGACGTCGAGGCCCTTGGCCGAATACGGCGACTCCTCGAGCTCGCCCGCCGCGACCCGGTTGGCCGGCGGCAGGAACTCCATCGCCTGGTAGATGCCCTGGGCCGAACGGCCCTCGATCGGCAGGTCGCGCCACGCCGTCGCGCCGCCGGCCAGCACCACCGCGTCGTGGTCCGACTTAAGCTGCTCGACGGTGACGTCCACGCCGACGTTCACCGACGTCCGGAATTCCGTGCCCTCGGCCCGCATCTGGTCGAGGCGGCGGTCGAGGCGGAACTTCTCCATCTTGAACTCGGGAATGCCGTAGCGCAGCAGCCCGCCGATCTTGTCCGCCCGCTCGTAGACCACGACGGTGTGGCCCGCGCGGGTCAGCTGCTGCGCCGCGGCCAGCCCGGACGGACCGGACCCGACGACGGCGACCTTCTTGCCCGTCTTCGTGACCGGGACCTGCGGCGTGACCCAGCCTTCCTCGAAGGCGCGGTCGATGATCGAGATCTCGACCCGCTTGATCGACACCGGGTCGTCGTTGATGCCGAGCACGCACGCGGTCTCGCACGGCGCCGGGCACAGCGTGCCGGTGAACTCCGGGAAGTTGTTCGTGGCGTGCAGCCGGTCCGCGGCCTGCTGCCAGTCCTCCCGCCACACCAGCGTGTTCCACTCCGGGATCAGGTTCCCGAGCGGACAGCCCTGGTGGCAGAACGGGATCCCGCAGTCCATGCAGCGCCCGGCCTGCTTCTCCAGCTTGGTCGTCGCGAAGTCCTCGTAGACCTCGCGCCAGTCCATCAGCCGCAGGTCCACCGGACGCCGCTTCGGTTCCTCGCGCGTGGTGGTCAGAAAGCCCTTGGGGTCAGCCATGTGCGGCCTCCATGTTCTGCGGGATACCCGCACCCAGTCGGCACTCATGACTGGCTTCGCGATTATCAGCCATGAGCTGCCTCCATGATCGCCTCGTTCACGTCCCGGCCGTCCCGCTCGGCCGCCACCTGGGCGGCGAGCACGCGCTTGTAGTCCTTGGGCATGACCTTGCCGAACCGGTCGACCGCACTGTCCCAGTCCGCCAGCAAGGCCCGCGCGACGGCGGATTCCGTTTCGTTGTAATGCTTTTCGATGGTTTCGCGCAGGAAGTCGACGTCCGCGGTGTCGAGCGGGTCGATGTCGACCATCTCCGGGTTGACCCGGTGCGCCGGCAGGTCCAGCACGTACGCGACGCCGCCGGACATGCCCGCCGCGAAGTTGCGGCCGATCCCGCCCAGCACGACCATCCGGCCGCCGGTCATGTACTCGCCGCCGTGGTCGCCCACGCCCTCGACGACCGCCAGCGCGCCCGAGTTGCGCACGCAGAACCGTTCGCCGACCTGGCCGCGGATGAAGATCTCGCCGCTCGTGGCCCCGTAAGCGATCACGTTGCCCGCGATGATGTGGTTCTCCGCGACGATCGGCGATTCCTTCGGCGGCCGCACGACGATCCGCCCGCCGGAGAGGCCCTTGCCGACGTAGTCGTTGCCGTCGCCGTAGAGCCGCAGCGTGATGCCCTTCGGCACGAACGCGCCGAACGACTGGCCCGCGGTGCCGGTGAAGGTGACGTCGATGGTGTCGTCGGGCAGCCCTTCGCCGCCCCACTTCTTCGTCAGCTCCGACCCGAGCATGGTGCCGACGGTGCGGTTCACGTTGCGCACCGGCAGTTCCAGCCGCACCTTGTCGCCCGCCGCCAGCGCGCCCTCGGCGAGCTGGATCAGCGTGTTGTCGAGCGCCTTGTCCAGGCCGTGGTCCTGCTTGACGGTCTGGTGCCGCACCGCGCGCGGCGGCAGTTCGGGCACGTGGAAGATCGGCGACAGGTCGAGCCCGGCGGCCTTCCAGTGGTCGACCGCCTTGCGCTTGTCGAGCAGCTCGGCGTGGCCGACGGCCTCCTCGACGGACCGGAACCCCAGCTCCGCCAGGTATTCCCGGACCTCCTGCGCGATGAACTCGAAGAAGTTCACCACGTACTCGGCCTTGCCGCTGAACTTCTCGCGCAGCTTCGGGTTCTGCGTCGCGACGCCGACCGGACAGGTGTCGAGGTGGCAGACGCGCATCATGATGCAGCCCGACACCACCAGCGGCGCGGTCGCGAAACCGAACTCCTCGGCGCCGAGCAGCATCGCGATCATGACGTCGCGGCCGGTCTTGAGCTGGCCGTCGGTCTGCACCACGATCCGGTCGCGCAGCCGGTTGGCCAGCAGCGTCTGCTGCGTTTCGGCCAGGCCAAGCTCCCACGGTCCGCCCGCGTGCTTGATGGAGGACAGCGGCGAGGCGCCGGTCCCGCCGTCGTGGCCGGAGATCAGCACGACGTCCGCGTGCGCCTTGGACACGCCCGCGGCGACCGTGCCGACGCCGACCTCGGACACCAGCTTCACGTGGATGCGCGCGTCCGGGTTGGCGTTCTTGAGGTCGTGGATCAGCTGAGCCAGGTCCTCGATGGAGTAGATGTCGTGGTGCGGCGGCGGCGAAATCAGCCCGACGCCCGGCGTGGAGTGCCGCGTCTTCGCGATCCACGGGTACACCTTGCCGCCGGGCAGCTGCCCGCCCTCGCCGGGCTTCGCGCCCTGCGCCATCTTGATCTGGATGTCGTCGGAGTTCACCAGGTACTCGCTGGTGACGCCGAACCGGCCGCTCGCGACCTGCTTGACCGCGGACCGGCGCTCCGGGTCGTACAGCCGCTCCGGGTCCTCGCCGCCCTCGCCGGTGTTCGACTTGCCGCCGAGGCGGTTCATCGCGATCGCCAGCGTCTGGTGCATTTCCATCGAGATCGAGCCGTACGAGATGGCCCCGGTGGCGAACCGCTTCACGATCTCCGAAACCGGCTCGACCTCCTCGATCGGCACCGGCGTGCGGTCGCCGAACTTGAAGTCGAACAGCCCGCGCAGCGTCAGCAGCTTCTCGGCCTGGTCGTTGACCGCCTTCGTGTACTCCTTGAAGATGTCGTACTTCCCCGACCGCGTGGAGTGCTGCAGCTTGAACACCGTCTGCGGGTTGAACAGGTGCGGTTCGCCTTCGCGCCGCCACTGGTAGTCCGCGCCGGTTTCCAGCTCGCGGTGGCTCGCCCGGACGCCGTCGACCGGGAAAGCGCGCACGTGCCGCTGCGAAACCTCTTCGGCGAGCGTGTCGAAGCCGACGCCGCCGAGCCGCGAAGTGGTTCCGGTGAAACAGGTGTCGATCACTTCGGAGCCGAGGCCGACCGCCTCGAAGATCTGCGCGCCGGTGTACGAGGCCACAGTGGACACGCCCATCTTGGACATGGTCTTGCGGACACCCTTGCCGAGCGCCTTGATCAGGTTCGTGGTGGCCTGCTTGGGAGTCACGCCCGGGATGAGGCCCCGGTGCGCCATCTCCTCGACCGTCGCCATCGCCAGGTACGGGTTCACCGCGGCCACGCCGTAGCCGACCAGCAGCGCGATGTGGTGCACTTCGCGCGCGTCGCCCGCCTCGACGATGAGGCCGACCTGCGTGCGCGTCTTCTCCCGCACCAGGTGGTGGTGCACCGCGCCGGTGAGCAGCAGCGACGGGATCGGCGCGTGGTCGGCGTCCACCCCGCGGTCGGACAGCACGATCAGCCGCGCGCCGTCCTCGATCGCCTCGGACACCTCGGCGCGGATTTCGTCGAGCCGCTTGAGCAGCGCCTCGCCGCCGCCGTGCACGTTGTACCGGCCCATGACGGTGACCGCCTGGAACTCCGGCAGGTCGCCGTCGTCGTTGACGTGCACGAGTTTCGCGAGCTGGTCGTTGTCCAGCACCGGGAACGGCAGCACGATCCGGCGGCACGACGACGCGTCCGCGGCCAGCAGGTTCGGCTCCGCGCCGATCTGCGTGCCGAGCGCGGTCACCAGCTCCTCGCGGATCGCGTCCAGCGGCGGGTTGGTCACCTGGGCGAACAGCTGGATGAAGTAGTCGAACAACGGGCGCGAACCCGACGAAAGGGACGCTAGGGGCGAATCGTTGCCCATCGACCCGATCGGCTCCGCTCCGGTGCGGGCCATCGGCTCGAGGATGGTCTCCAGCTCTTCCTCGGTGTAGCCGAACGCCTGCTGCCGGCGCACGAGAGCGGCGTGCAGCGGGACCTCGCGGTCGCGCTCGGGCAGCTCCTCCAGGCGGAGCAGCCCGGCGTCGACCCATTCGTCGTACGGGTGCTCGGAAGCGAGCCGGCCCTTGATCTCCTCGTCCTCGACGATCCGGCCGGCGACGGTGTCCACGAGGAACATCCGGCCCGGCTCGAGCCGTCCCTTGCGGACGATCTTGGCCTGGTCCAGCTCCAGCACGCCGACCTCGCTGGCGAGCACCACGAGGCCGTCGTCGGTGACCCAGTAGCGGCCCGGGCGCAGGCCGTTGCGGTCCAGCACCGCGCCGATCTGCGCGCCGTCGGTGAACGCCACCAGCGCCGGTCCGTCCCACGGCTCCATGAGCGTGGAGTGGAATTCGTAGAAGGCGCGGCGCGCGGGGTCCATTTCCTGATGGTTCTCCCAGGCCTCCGGGATCATCATCAGCACCGCATGCGGCAGCGACCGGCCGCCGAGGTGGAGCAGCTCCAGCACCTCGTCGAAGGACGCCGAGTCGCTCGCGCCGCGCGTGATGACCGGGTAGATCCGCTTGAGGTCGCCCGGGATGAGGTCCGTTTCCAGCAGCGCCTCGCGGGCGTCCATCCAGTTGCGGTTGCCCTTGAGCGTGTTGATCTCGCCGTTGTGCGCCACGTAGCGGTACGGATGCGCGAGCGGCCACGACGGGAAAGTGTTGGTGGAGAAGCGGGAATGCACCAGGCCGATGGCGCTCGTCACGCGCTCGTCGGTGAGGTCGAGGAAGAACTTCTCGACCTGCGGCTCGGTCAGCATTCCCTTGTAGACGATCGTGCGCGAGGACAGCGACGGGAAGTACACGTCGTCCTCGACCAGCTCGTGCTCAACGCGCTTGCGCACGCAGAAGGCGGCGCGCTCGAGGGCGAGGCCGTCGATGTTGTTCTTGTGCCCGGCCAGGAACAGCTGGGTGAAGTGCGGCATGGTCTGCGCGGCGGTCGGGCCGCAGTGCGCGGTGTCGACCGGCAGCTCGCGCCAGCCCACCACGCGCATGTCCTCCTCGGCGGCGATCCGCTCGATGGTGGTCATGGCGCGGCCGCGGCGCTTTTCGTCCTGCGGCAGGAACGCGGTGCCGACGGCGTAGCTGCCTTCCGGAGGCAGCTCGAACCCGGCGACCTCGCGGTAGAACGCGTCGGGCACCTGGATGAGCAGGCCCGCGCCGTCCCCGGTGTCCGGTTCCGCCCCGCGTGCCCCGCGATGTTCCAGATTTTTCAGCGCGACAAGGGCTTTCGCCACGATCTGATGGTCTCGGCGACCGGTCAGGTCCGCGACGAACGCCACCCCGCAGGCATCGTGCTCGTAAGCGGGGTCGTAGAGGCCGTCAGTGGCCGGGGTGCTCGAACGGTGGGTCACGGCTGGCCGCCTCCCAAGGCGTTGGCGCGGTTTCGTTGCTCCGAAGAGGGGTTCAGCACTGAACCGGTTAACGAAGTGGTCCGAAACCGCGATGGTCAGTCGAGAAGGGAAACCATCCGGTGCCTCCGCTGTCGCGAGGCGCGGCACTGCGTCGCGATGCGTGGCTGACCGCGGCCGGTCGACGACCGGGCCGGGTGCCGGATGGTTTGTCACCGCACGGCGATGGGCGGCGGGAAAAGTTCTGCACGTCGCTGTACAGGCGCACGCGCCGGGGTCGGTCAGCCTGTGTGGTGGGGGCCAGCCGGGGCGCGTGGTGGTGACTCCCGGGTTCGCCGGGTCTTATGACGATAGTGTGAATTCGCTGTGATCGACATACGTCATCGCGCTCTCGTGGGATAAGCCACGCATACGTTGACGCCCTCCGGGGTACTCCCATATGTCGGGCCGTCTCTCCCGCCACGCGGTCAGCGAAGTCGCTGACCTGCGCAAACCTGTCTGCCTGCCCGGTGTCAACCCCGTGCTCGCTGCTGGTTGACTGGGGGTCGTGAGGGGGAACGCCGATGACTGATCGTTATCTGTCCGTGGCAGTGGCCGGGCTGCACGAGATCGAAATACGGCGTTCACGGTTCCTGTGCGCGCTGGCGCCGGTGGGAGACGAAGCGGCCGCGCGGGAGATCATTTCGGCCCGCCGGCGGGCCGAACCCGCGGCGCGGCACCACTGTCACGCGTTCGTTCTCGGCCCGGACGGCCGCACCCAGCGTTCGAGCGACGACGGCGAGCCCGCCGGGACGGCCGGGGTGCCGATGCTGGAGGTGTTGCGTCGCCGCGAAGTCACCGACACGGTCGCGGTGGTGTCGCGGCATTTCGGCGGCGTGCTGCTCGGCGCGGGCGGGTTGATCCGCGCGTACGGGCAAGCGGTGTCGGACGCGCTCGACGCGGTAGGCCTGGTGGAGTACCGGCGATTGCGGCTGTTCGACGTAACGATGGACTACACCCGGGCGGGCCGCTTCGAGAACGATCTCCGCGCCTCGCCGTACGTGCTGCACGAGACGCGGTTCGAGGCGGCGGCGCACTTCGAGGTGGGGCTCTCGCCCGGCGAGGAAGAACGATTCAGCGGCTGGCTGGCCGACCTCACCGGCGGCGAGGCGGTCGCGGTCGAACTGGGGGAGGAGTGGGTGCGCGGGTAGCCCGCGCTCGGGCTCAAGCCCGGAAGATCAAGCCGCGACCGGCTTTCCGTCCAGCGCGCGCACCCCGGCCTCGGTGAGCACCGCGCGCACCCGCGCGCCGCACGCTCCGGCCTCGGCGGGCTCGATCAGGCCCTTGCGGACGAGGTCGCGGACGGTGCCTTGGTCGCAACAGCTCAGCCCGTCGACGAACAGGTCCGGTTCACAGCTGCAGCTGATCTCCGCGTGCCCCTCGGCGACGGCACGCAGGGTTGCCCGCTCCCGATGGTTCAACTCGGCAGTCACGGCGGTTCCTCCTTCTGTCCCGGCCCCTGGTGTACCCCGGGAACGGTTCCAGTGTCCGTCGCGATTGCCGGGTTGTCGCGTATTTCACTCCTTTTTACGGGGGTATGTCGCGGGGTACCCCTCATACGCCCCACCATGCGTCCGCCAGGGATACGAAAGTAGGTTTTTCCGGGGCCGGGAGCACGTCCAGGTACCAGCGGAAGTTGCTGTACACGTGCAGAAGCGTGTACGCGAGGCACCGGCGGGAGAAGTCCGGGCCGAGGTCGTCGGGACGGTAACCGTAAGCGAGCAGAAGACTCCGCAGAAATGCCGGGTCGCCGCTCGAAACGAACAAGCCGACCGCCGCGAACTCGTATTCCGCCGCGCCGCGCATCGCCGGTTCGAAATCGAACAGGCCGGACAGCCGCCAGCCGTCCCCTTCCCGGGTGACCATCAGATGATCGCGCATGACTTCGGTGTGCAGCGGCACGGTTTCCGGCGTCCCCAGCTCGACCGAGTCGACGAACTCCGGAAGCTGGGCGAGCCAGTGTTCGTCCAATGTGGTCTTGCGATGGTGGTCGAGCAGCTTTTCCCGTTGGGCGGCAAGGAACGCGGTCCAGTCCTGCGGCGCGAGCACGGACAACGCCGGGTCGCGCACGGCATGCAAGGCGGACAGCGCCTCGCCGATCTGCGGGGCGAGCGCGAGTCTGCCCGCTGCGGACAGGTCGGGCCAGACCTGGCTGAGCGAGTGTCCGCGCAGCCGTTCCATCACGACGTAACCCCAGCCGTCGCGGGTCCCGGCGTGCACGACGCCCGGGGTCGGGATCGGGAGCTTGCCGTGCAGGACTTCCAGCATGGTGCGCTCGGTAGTCAGCTCGTCGAGGTACACCGGCGGATAGAGCTTCAGGACGAGCTGCTCGCCCACGGCGTACACAGGCAGCGAACCGTCGGCGAACGGCACGGGTTCGCCGTGCTCGCCGAGCGTCCGGAGAAGGTCTCGTACCGCGGGCAGCAGGTCTTCGCGGGCCAGCTGGTCGAACTCGGCCGCAGTGGCGGCGGGCGGGAACATGCGGCGACGGTATCCGCGGGTCCCGGCGCGGGCGTAGCGAATTACTTGCTGCGTTCGAGCAGGGTGCGCACGGCCGGGCCGATGAGCCGCTCGATCTCGTCGGCGGGCGCGGTGGCGAGCGGGTCCTTGCGGGTGATCGAGCGGACCAGCCCGATGCCGAGCAGCCAGGCCATCGCGAGGTCGGCGCGGAGTTCGGCGTCCGGCGCGTCGGTGAGCCCGGAGAGCGCGCGCGTGTACTCGGCGTCGAGTCGCGCGCGCAGCGCCTCGTCGGCGCGATCGGTGCCGGATGACCGCAGGTAGGTCTCGATCGAGCGGGACGCCGAGTCGTCGCGTTCGAGGAGGCTCCGCAGCGCCGCGGAGAACAGCCGCTCGGGCGGGGTCGTCTCGACCTGGGCCAGGCCGCCGCGCGCCATCACGTGCTCGAACAACGCGTCCTTGCTGCCGAAGTACCGGAACAGCAGCGCCTGGTTGACGCCCGCGCGGTTCGCGATGTCGCGCACTGTCGTGCGATCGAAGCCGCGGTCGGCGAACAGTTCGGCCGCGGCGTCCAGCAGCGCGGTCTTGGTCGCCGTCGCGTCGCGTTTGCGCGAAGGCTGGTCCGCGGCCATCGGTCCCCCTGGTGTGCGCTGGTGTGCGCGACGAGGTTAACCCGACAGCTCGCGGATCGGCCGGGCGAACTACGCGGACCAGGCGACCGGCAGCTCCTCGGGGCCGTAGACGAGCGTGTTGTGCTTGTACGCCAAAGATTCCTTCGGCACCGCGAGTCGCAGACCGGGCACGCGGCGGAACAACGCGGTCAGCGCCTCCTGCATTTCGACCCGCGCCAGCTGCTGGCCGACGCACTGGTGCGCGCCGAACCCGAAGGCGACGTGCGTGCGCGGCGATTCGCGGGCGAAGTCCAGCTGGTCGGCGTGCGGATAACGGTCCTCGTCACGGTTGGCGGAGTTCAGCGCGGCGATCAGCCAGTCACCCGCGGCGATCGTCTGGCCGCCGACCTCGACCTCCTCAGTGGCGTACCGCAGCACACCGAACTGCACGACCGACAGATACCGCAGCAATTCCTCGACCGCGCGCGGCGGATCGGCGAGGGCTTGCGCGCGCTGCTCCGGGTGTTCCAGCAGCACAAGCGTGCTGAGCGCGATCATGTTGGCGGTGGTTTCGTGTCCCGCGACGAGGAGGCTGAGGCCGAGCATGATCAGCTCGTCCAGGTCGAGCGATTCCCCGGCGGCCTCGGCGCGGACGATCAGCTTGCTGAACAGGTCGTCCCGCGGGTCCTGTTGCTTGCCGGCGAACAGCTTGCCCAGGTAGCCGGCCAGTTCGTGGAACGCCTGGTCCGTGGTGCCCGCTTCCTGGTCGGTGCTGACCAGCAGGCTGCTCTGGCGCTGGAACAGCTCGCGGTCGGCGTACGGGACGCCGAGCAGTTCGCAGATCGCCAGCGAGGGGATCGGCAGCGCGAAGTCCTGGACCAGGTCAGCGCGGCCGGGTTTGGCGAGCATGGCGTCGAGGTGCCGTTCGACCTGCTCGCGGACGTACTCGCGCAGCCGTTCCACCCGCCGCACGGTGAACTCGGCGACGACCATCCTGCGCAGCCGGGCGTGCTCCGCGCCGTCGAGCTGGATGATCGAACCGGGGTCGGCCTCCTCGTACGGGTCCAGATCGGCTTTGACGTGCGCTGACGAGGCCCCGCGCGAACTCAGCGCCGGGTCGGCGAGCACGGCGCGGACGTCGTCGTAGCGGGTGACCAGCCAGGTCTCGAACCCGGCCGGGCAGCGGATCCGCGACACCGGCGAAGTCTCCCGCAGCGCGGCGTACCCGGCGGGCGGATCGAACGGGCAGCCGGGCGGGCGGGTGGTCGGGAGGGCCGGTGGGTGGGTGGTCGGGAGGGCCGGGGTCTCGGGCGAGGTGGGCATGCGGATGGCGCCTTTCCTCCGACGGGTGCGGGCATCTTCCACTCTGGAGACGCCCGCACCGCGGCGGGGCGATCGGCCGGGATAGGCGACGGAAGGACCACACCTCTGCCCGATTCACCCCGCCCTGGTTAGACCGGTTCGGTGATCGGCTCGTCGGCGAAACGGCGGGCTACCCGTTCCGCGCCCGCGCGCGCCCAGGCCGTGGTGGCGAGGACGGCGAGCGCGATGATCAACGTGGTCCCGCCCGCGACCGCCCACCACGCCGTGGCGTACCCGGCCAGCGGGGTGGTCGCCGCGGCGAGGATGGTGCCCGCGATCGCGACGCCGAGCGTTTGCCCGACCTGCCGGGAGGTGGACGCGACCGCGGCGGCGACTCCGGCCTGGGAGCGGGGCATACCGCTGACCGCGGCATTGGTGATCGGCGGATTCAGCAGCCCGAACCCCAGCCCGAACACCCCGTACGCGATCGCGAGCACCCACAGCGGCGTGGCGGCGGACGCGGTGGTGAGCAGCACTGCGACGACGGTCATCGAGATCCCCGCGGTCAGCAGCGGAATCCGCGCGCCGCGGTTGGCGACGAGACGGCCGGACAGCGGAGCGGCGATCGTGACGGCCACAGCGGCCGGGAGCAGCATCAGCCCGGATTGCAACGCCGACAGCCCGCGCACGTCCTGGAGATACAGCGGCGACAGGAACAGGAACGTGCCGAACGCGGCGAGCCCGCACACCGCGCTGATCGTGGCCGACGAGAACGGCGCGCTCCGGAAGAAGCGCAGTTCGACCAGCGGTTCCCGGCGGCGGAGTTCCCAGCGGATCAACGCGGTCAAGGCGAGCACGCCGAGTCCGGTCAGCCCGAGGATCGCCGGCGAACCCCAGCCGAGCCGCTGGCCTTCGATCGCCGCGGTCACCGCCGAACCGAGCAGCAGCACGACCAGCACCTGTCCCACCGGATCCGGGCGGCGCGGGTGCGGCGCCCGCGATTCCGGCACGTAGCGCACGGTCAGCGCGATCGCCGCGACGACCACCGGCACGTTGACCCAGAAGATCGCCCGCCACCCGATGCTTTCGGTCAGCACGCCGCCGAGCACCGGGCCGACGCCCAGCGAGATCCCGACGATCGACCCCCACACCCCGATCGCCCGCGCGCGCTCGCCGGGGTCGGTGAAGACGTTCGTGATGATCGACATCGCGACCGGGTTCAGCATCGCGCCGCCGAGCGCCTGCACGATGCGCGCGGCGACCAGCCAGCCGATCGACGGGGCGACGCTGCACAGCAGCGAGCCGAGTCCGAAAAGGACCAACCCGGCCAGGAAGGTCCGCTTGCGCCCCAACCGGTCTCCGGTGGCGCCGGCGAGCATGAGGAAGCAGGCGATCACGAGCGTGTAGGAGTCGATTGTCCATTGCAGACCGTTGATGGACGCGTCGAGGTCGGTGCGGATGACCGGGAGCGCGACGTTGACGATGGTGTTGTCCATCGCGACCACGAGGATGCTGGAGCAGAGGATCGCGAGAACGCCGAAACGGCCGCGCGCGGTGTCGACTCCCATTCAGCGCGCCTTGATTTCTTCGCCCGGGGTCCATACTTCGGCGGCGTATCCGTCCGGGCGGACGAGGACGGCGGCCAAATCGTGCCAGTCGCGGGTTGAGCGCACGACATTCTCCCCTTCCGCAACGGTGGTGCCGAAGACTACGAGCGTGCACCTGTCCGGGCGCAGCGCACGATGGAGGGTGCGGCCGTCGGCGAGCGGCAGGTTGGGTACTCGACGGCCGGCGAGACTGCCGTCTTCGGCGTAGGAAACGTCGAGCCCGGACAGCCAGCCGCGCAGTTCGTCCGCGGTGTCGCCGTTGCGGCCGATGAGGTCGGACATCAAGTCCCGCAACGCTTTTCCGCCCGGAGTGAAGGTGACCATGAGCGCGGCCTGGGCGAGGGTGTTCGCCGCGAGCCGGGCCGCGATGGGGCGGCGTTCGGCGTCGTAGGACTGCGGGCCGTCGATGATCCGCCGCGGCGCGCGTCCCCGCACCTCCGCGGCGAGTTTCCACGCGAGGTTCGCCGCGTCCTGCACGCCGACGTTGAGCCCTTGCCCGCCTGCCGGAAGGTGGACGTGCGCGGCGTCGCCGGCGAGGAACACCCGGCCGACGCGGTACTGCTCGGCGTGGCGCGTCGCGTCGCCGGTGCGCGAAGCCCAGATGACCTCGGTGAGGCCGAAATCATCGTCGGCGAGCCGTTTGAGCGTCGCGCGCAACTCAGCTTCGTCGGGAATCTGGGCCTGGCGGCGCGCGGCCTCCTCCGGGGTGAGGCCGGTGTCGCCGGGTTCGTGGCCGAAGATGCGGTAGATGCCGCCGGGCAGCGGAAGCGCGCTGTACGAGCCGCGTTCGCAATCCCAGTTGTGCGGCTGGGCAGGCGGGCGTTCCAGCTTCACGTCGGCGAGAAATCCCATGGTGGACGCGGGAGTTCCGGGGAAGCCGAGGCCGAGCGCGTGCCGGGTCGCGCTGTGCGCGCCGTCCGCGCCGATGACGTAACCGGCCCGCCGGGTGTCGCCGGTTTCCGAGACGATGGCGACGCCTTGCTCGTCCTGCGTCAGGCCGGCGAGTTTCCACCTGGGCTCGACCACGACGCCCTGCCCGGCGAGATACTCGGCGAGCAACCGCTCGGTTTCCGGCTGCGGCAGCAGGAGGACGAACGGGAACGAGGTGTCGAGCCCGCGGTAGTCCAGCCGGTTCGGCAGGGCCGCGAAATGCGTGGCGGGCACGGGATTTCCGGCGGCGACCATGCGCGCGGCCAGCGAACCCCGCTCGTCCGGGATCGAGTCGAAAAGCTCGAGGGTGCGCGGGTGGATCGTGGTCGCCCTCGATTGCCCCGCGCGGTCCGGGTTGGCCTCGAAGACCCGGACCGCGATGCCGGCTCGGTGCAGGAACGCGGCCGCGGCCATTCCCACCGGCCCGGCGCCGATTATCGCGACCTCTGTGTCCATTTTTCCCCCTATGTCGGTGCTCGCCTCGCGAACTGTCTTGACGTCAAGGTATTCTTCCACTGTCTTGATGTCGAGAGAAAGGGCCGTGCCGGTGAACACCTCGCCTCGGGACGCGGTCGACGACCTGGTGGACGCCGTGCGGCGCGGGGGCGGCGACGAGAGCGTGCTGGGCGCGAAGTCGCTGTCCTACCGGCTGCGGCGGGTCGCGCACCAGCTGGAACTGGCCATGCGCCGCGAACTGTCCGCGCACGGGATCGAGCTGTGGGAACTGGAGATGCTCGCCGCGCTCAAGCGCGCGCCCGGGCACCGGCTGACTCCAGGACAGGTGATGGCCGCGGTCGAGCTGACCTCGGGTTCGGTCACGCACCGGATCACCCGGCTGGAGGCGCGCGGCTGGGTCCGCCGCGACAAGGACCCTGGCGACCGGCGTTCGGTGCTCGTGTCCCTCACCGAGGAAGGCAAACGCCAGGCGCTCGCGTCGTTCGAGCTCAAGACGGAGATCGAACGCGAAATCGCGAAGGCTCTCGACCCGGAAACCGTCGACGTGGTGAACGACGCGCTCCGGCGGGTCTCGCACCACCTCAAAGGAAAGGACGAGCAATGAAACGCGAAACCCTTGGCGCGGCGGCCATCGTCGCGGGCCTGGCCGCCGCCGCGCCCTCGGTGTGGCAGACGGTCACGCACATCACCGATCCGAGCTACCGTGCGCCGGAGGTCCGCCACGGCGAAGGTCACGTGCAGTACCACATGGCACGCGAAGCCCTGATCACCGCGGGCGCTTTCGGTGCGGTGGGCACCGGTTTGGCGGCCGGACGCGATCGCTCGCCCGCGCTGTGGCGGGCTATGGCTTGTGCCGCGGGCGGTTTCGTGGCGGCGATGTGGTCGGGTGGCCCGGCGACCGGGGTGTGGGCGCCGAATCGGAAGGCGCTGGCGATTCACGTGGCGTCGACGAGCGCGTTGTCGGCGGGAATCGCGTTGCTGCGGCCGCGGCGGCGTTAGAGAAACACCCGGGCGTTCTCCATCCACGCCTTCGCGTCCTTGCCGATCGCGGCCAGGCCGGTTTCGTCGAGGGTGCGGCGCTGGGTGATGCGAAGGCAGAAATCCCTTGCGCTGCCCCGGATCCGCTGTGCCGCGTCGTCCGGGCCCCACCCCCAGACGACCCCGTCGGGACTGGTCAGTTCGACCCGGATCGGCTCGGTCGGCAGCGGCAGTTGAGCGGCGTAGAACGACAGCCCGCGCCCGGCCACGCCCAATGCGGCAATGTGCTTGAGCCGGTCCGTCGGACGGTGCTCGACGCCCACCGTGTCGAAGACGTCCTGCCCGTGCGCCCACGTTTCCATCAGCCGAAGCGTCACTGCGAGCCTCGCGGTCGACTGCGAGCCGTACCACGGAAAGGCCTGGTCCAGCGGGATTTCTCCGAGCGCTGCGGCTGCTTCGGCCCGTCCGGCGCGCCAGCGCTCCAGCAACTCCGCGCGCGGTCGCGCGGCTCCCTCGGCCGCGACCGCGTCGGGGTCTTCGTCCAGCACCGCGGCGAACTTCTCCGGCGTCCGGATGGCGAGGAGGACGTTCGCGTCGGCCGCCGCGAGATGCGCGATCTGGTGGCCGATCGTCCACCCCTCGGCGGGGGTCGGTCTCGACCAGTCGGCTTCCGCGGACACTGCCGCGTCGAGGTCGTCGCCTTCCGCGAGCAAATCCGGCAAGGCGGCTTCACGAGTTATTTCGGACAAATCCAGGCCGTAGTCCAGCATGCGACCACGCTATCCGCATCACGGCGGCCCTTAGTGCTTTCGGTCATCGGACGGGGGCCGATCGGGCAATCGGGTCAGCCGGCTTCGGCGGAAACGAGCAGAAAGTTCGGCATGCGCACGTAACTCTCGATCCCTTCCGCCACCGCGGGATCCAGCCCCGGCTCGACCACCTCCCGCAGCCGGCAGCCGAGCGCGGCCAGCTCATTGAGGTAGGCGGAAATCGGCCGGTGGAAGTCGGACGCGTCGCGTCCGGCGATCTCGTATTCCGCCAGATACTCCTTCCGGCGGTATTCGCCGTACTTCCGCCAGGTGCCGAACAACTCCTCGAACGCCGGATGCACGATGGCGAACACGAACAGCCCGCCCGGTCGCACCGCCTCGACGCAGGCGCGCATCGCGGGCTTCCAGTCGGGAATCGCCATCAGCACCATGCTGCACACGACCGCGTCGAACGGCTCCAGTTCCGGCAGCCGGGCGAGTTCCGCCTGCACGTAGGAAATGCCCGCTCCCGCCTTCTCCCGCGCGAACGAAATCAGGCTTTCGGCCGGTTCGACCCCGGTCACCTCGGCCCCTCGCGCGGCAAGCATCCGGCTGAAGTATCCGTTGCCGCAGCCCGCGTCCAGCACCCGGCGGCCGCGCACGTCGCCGAGCAGCCGCAGGAGGACCGGGTTGACCAGGTGCTGTTTGGCGAAGTCCCCGTGCTCCGCGGTCGCTTCCATCGATGCCCGGGTGCTCCCGGAGTCCCATTGCCGGATGGCGGCTTCGTTCGTCCATGTCACCGGATCGAGCCTAGGGCGGACGTCTCGCGATTTTCCGGATGCTCCTGGCGGATTGACGTGCGGACGGCGTCGGGTGTAGGCATGTAAGCACCTGCTTACAAAGGGATCCGGGGAGTCGCTGGCATGACCACCACGCACACCGAACCGCTCGCCTACCCGTTCAACGAGGAGGCGGGTCTCGCGCTCAACGAGGCCTACACCGCCGCTCGCGAGAACGCCGGGATGATCCGCGTCCAGATGCCCCGTGGCGAGGCCGCCTGGCTCGCCACCCGCTACGCCGACGCCCGTCTCGTGCTCGGCGACCGGCGGTTTTCCCGCGCGCTGGCGCAGGAAAGCGACGAACCGCGGATGTCGGAGTACCGGCGTCCGGGCGGCATCCTGTCGATGGACCCGCCGGATCACACGCGGCTGCGCACTCTCGTCGCGAAGGCGTTCACCGCGCGGCGGGTCGAGGAACTGCGCCCGCGGGTCGCGCGGCTGGCCGACGACCTGATCAAGGAGCTGCGGGAACACGGGCAACCCGCTGACCTGGTCGATCTGTACGCGCTGCCGATCCCGGTCGCGGTGATCTGCGAGCTGCTCGGCGTGCCGGTGGCGGACCGGCCGCAGTTCCGCGAGTGGAGCGACGCGGCGTTGTCGACCACGCGGCTGACGCCGGAGGAGGCGGAGCGCAGCCGCGAGGAGCTGCGGGCGTACATGGCCGGGTTGATCGCCGAGCATCGTGCGCAGCCGCAGGACGATCTGATGACCGCGCTCATCGAGGCGCGCGATGTGCGGGACCGGCTCACCGAGCTGGAGCTGGTCGACCTGTGCGTCGGGATCCTGGTCGCCGGCCACGAGACGACTGCCAGCCAGATTCCGAACTTCGTGTATGCCCTGCTGGACCAGCACGAGCACTGGGAACGGCTGTGCGCGGACCCGTCGCTCATCCCGACCGCGGTGGAGGAACTGCTTCGCTTCGTGCCGCTCGGCGCCGGCGCGGGGTTCGCCCGGTACGCGACGGAGGACGTCGAGGTCGGCGATGTCCTGGTGCGCCAAGGAGAACCGGTGCTGGTGGCGATCGGTGCGGCCAACCGCGACCGCCTGCAGTTCGGCGCCGCGGACCAGCTCGTCCTCGACCGCGGGGACAACCACCATCTCGGCTTCGGGCACGGGGTGCACCACTGCCTCGGCGCTCCGCTCGCGCGGCTGGAACTGCAGGAGGCGCTGCGGGCGCTGACCCGGGAGTTGCCGGGACTGCGGCTGGCCGGGAATATCGAGTGGAAGACGCAGATGCTGGTCCGCGGACCGCGGTCGATGCCGGTGGGGTGGTGACGATGACCTGGTCGATCGAGGTCGACGGAGGCGTGTGCATCGGCAGCGGGATGTGTGCGGCCTTGCTGCCGGAGACGTTCGAGCTGGACGGGGCCACGGCGCGTGCGGTCACCGAGGCGGTTGAGCCGGACGAAACAGTGCTGGACGCGGCAGATTCGTGTCCGGCAATGGCGATCACGGTGCGGGACGGGGCCGAGGTCGTCGGCCCGCGCCCCTAGTCCCGCATCGCGAACTCCGCCCGGATCCGCACGGACCTCGCGGCTCGGTTCCTGGCGTCGCCGGTCTCACGGCCGGAACACACCGTCCTCGGTCACCACCGCAGTGATGAGCGCCGCGGGAGTGACGTCGAAGGCCGGATTGAACACCGCCGACCCCGCCGGGGCGATCTGTGCTCCGCCGAATTCCGTGAGCTCGAACGCCGCGCGTTCCTCGATGTCGATGTCCGACCCGGCAGCGATGCTCTTGTCCACTGTGGACGTAGGCGCGACCACCACGAACGGAACACCGTGGTGTGCGGCGGAAATGGCCAGCCCATAGGTCCCGATCTTGTTGGCCACGTCCCCGTTCGCCGCGATCCGGTCCGCGCCGACCAGCACGCAGTCCACCAGTCCGCGCGCCATCGCCGCGGCCGCCGCGCCGTCCGGCTGCACGCGGTACGGCACTCCGGCCTGCGCGAGTTCCCAAGCAGTGAGCCGGGATCCCTGCAACAACGGCCGGGTCTCGTCCACCAGCACCGATTCGACCAGTCCGCGGGCGTGCAGGTGCCAGACGACGCCGAGTGCGGTGCCCCACGCGACGGTCGCGAGGTGCCCGGTATTGCAGTGGCTGAGCAATCGCAACGGCCTGCGCGGGCACGCGTCCAGCACGACCTCCGCCGCGTGCGCCGACGCCGTGCGGTTGCGTTGCTCGTCCTCGTCGAGCATCGCCTGTGCCTCGGCCAGCACCGCATCGGCTCCGTCCGGCAGCCGCTCCAGCGCCCGGGAAACGCCCCAAGCCAGGTTGACCGCCGTCGGCCGCGCGTGCGCGATCCGGTCCGCCTCCGCTCGAACCTCCCCGCCCTGGCGAGCGGCCAGCGCGACCCCCAGTGCGCCCGCCGCTCCCAGCGCCGGCGCCCCGCGAACCGCCAGCCGTTGGATCGCGTCGACCAGTTCGGTCACCGTGCGCAGCGTGCGCGTGCGGTACTCGCCAGGAAGCGCTACCTGGTCCACGATCACGATCGCCCCGTCGGCCCAGTCGATGGTCCTGCGCATACGCCCTCCGTCCGGAAATCCCGTGGCGGACCGCCGCCGCGGTGAGCGACGATCCGCCTCGTGACCATTGAACGGCAGAACCCGCCTGCCCTGCATCCGACTCCCGGCTATCACCACGTGACCACCGTCGACGCGCGCCGCACCGTGCACCTCGCCGGCCAGTGCCCGCTGACGCCCGACGGCGAGGTCGTTTCCGGCGATGTCCTCGCGCAGGTGGACCAGGTCGTCGCCAACACCGAGGTCGCGCTCGCCCACGCCGGCGCGACCCCCGAGGACGTCGTGCGCACAGTGATCTACGTGGCCACCGCCGAGCAGCCGGCTCTCTCCGCGGTGTGGCAGCGGTTCACGACGTCCTCGATCGCGGCGGCGTTCACCACGGCGAGCACGCTGGTCGGCGTGACATGCCTGGGCTTCGCGGGACAGCTGGTCGAGTTGGACGTGACCGCGGCGCTCGCCTGAATCACCGCCCAGCCGCGGCCAGGCTGCAGCGGGACACCGTGTCGGTCAGTTCCGCGCGGTCGAGATTCCGGCCGATGAGGACGAGTTTGCTGACCGGTGGCGTCGCGCCCCATTCGCCGGCGTCCGTCAGCTCGTAGATCCGATGCACGCCTTGCAGCACGGTGCGGCGGTCGAAGGCGAGGATTCCCTTGAACCGGTACAGGTCGTCGCCGCGTTCGGCCAGCAGGGCGGTGAGCCACTGCTCGAACGCGGCGCGGTCCAGGGGGAAGTCGAGTTCGATGGACACCGATTCCAGCGTCGGGTCGTGGTGGTGCGCTTCGTCTTCGAGCCAGTCCGGGTCGGCGGCGACGGTGCGGTTCAGGTCGAAGGCGTTGATGCCGAGGATGTCGTCCAGGTCGACGCTGCCGTAGCTGGACGTGAGGATGTCCGCGGTCGCGTTGACCGAGCGGAGTTGCGTGCGCAGTTCCTCGATTTCCGGCTCGGTGACCAGGTCGATCTTGTTGAGCACGATCCGGTCGGCGAACGCGATCTGGTTGCTCACCTGTCCGCCGACGCCGTCGTGCTCGCCCTCCTCGAGATGACTGCCGACGTGCCGCGCGTCGACCAGTGTCACGATCGCGTCCAGCGCGAACGCCGAAGACACCTCGTCGTCCACGAAAAACGTCTGCGCGACCGGGTTCGGATCGGCCATGCCGCTGGTCTCGATGAGGATCCGGTCGAACCGTTCGCGGCGGCGAAGCAGCGACTGCAGGATTTCGATCAGATCGGTGCGCGCGGTGCAGCACAGGCAGCAGCCATTGCTCATTTCGATGATCTTCTCGTCGCCACCGAGCACGAGCGCGTTGTCGATCGGGATTTCGCCGAACTCGTTCTCGATCACCGCGATCCGGTGCCCGTGGTCCGCGGTGAGGATGTGGTTGACGAGCGTGGTCTTGCCGGAGCCGAGAAAGCCGGTCAGTACGGTCACCGGAATTTTGGCCATGATGATTCCCTCCTTAAACGTTCCCGCCGAGAATCCGGCGAGCGTGCTGACGTGCTTCTTCGGAGACGACGATGCGGTTGCCGTCGAACTGCGGGCCGCGGGTCGCGTCCAGGCCCATCCGGGATGTCGTGCCGTCGGAGCCCGAGGACGGGTCGAGCGGCGAGCCGGGCAGACCGTCCACAGTGAACAAGTCCTGGTGCGGCTGGAAATGCGTGGCGAGTGCCCAGAGGACGTCGCTGTCGCTGGTGACGTCGACGTCCTCGTCCACCGCGACCACGGTCTTCACGTACGGGTCCCAGCCGAGCAGGCCGAGCATGACCTGCCGGGCTTGACCGGGCCGTCGCTGGCGAAGCGCGACGTAGCAATGGAAGTGCGTGCCGGACGTCGGATAGTGCACTGCGGTGACGTCCGGGAAGCGGGCTTTGAGTTTCTCCGCCATTTCCGATTCCCGCGGCACCCGCGCGAGGTTCAGGTGCTCGTCAGTGTTGCCGCCGACGACGTCGACGAGCATGGCGTCGGAGCGGCGCAGGACGGTTTGCACGCGGAGGACGTTGTTGGTCGAGCGATTCGAGGAATAGCCGGAGAATTCGCCGAACGGTCCTTCGTCCGCGTGCTCGGAGGCGTCGATCGCGCCCTCAAGCACGAAGTCCGACCAAGCCGGGACGCCAATGCCGTGCCGCGGTGTACGCACGACTTCCAGGGGCTCGCCGAGAAGCCCGCCGGCTACCGCGCGTTCGTCCACGTCGTAGCCGACCCGCGCGGACGCGGCCAGCATGAACAGCGGATGCCCGCCGAGCACCATCGCGACCGGCATCGGCTCACCGCGTTCGGCGTACTTCTGCAGCATCCGCCACAGATCCCCGCGAGAATGGAGACTGGTCGCCAACTCGGTGCGGGAATGCGGCATCGCCCGGTGGTAGCTGAGGTTGCCGACGCCGGTGTCCGGATCCTCCGCGACGATGATCCCGCTGGTGACGTAAGGGGAGCGGTCGCTGGCGAAGTGCCGGAGCATCGGGATGGTCGCCAAGTCGACTTCGGAAGTCACGTCGTCCAGTACTGGTCCGCTGCCGACTACCCGCGGCGGCACCGCGCGGAGCGCACGCTGCTGGTAGGCACTGTGCAAACCGGACGGTCCGGTTTCGAGCATGCGCGCGATGCGCTCCCGGGAAGCGAACATGTTGCTGACCACCGGCACGTCGAGTCCGGTCACCTTCCGGAACAGCACCATCTCGCGCCGTCCGGCCGCGGCGAGTTCGTAGATCACGCCGGTGACGCCCTCGTCGGCCGGGACTGGATCGTCGAGGACGAGTACGTCTTCCGGAAAGTCGTGGCGGTACTGGTCGACGAAAGCGTGCGGATCCTGGTTCACCGCGAAACTCCTTGCGAGGCGGGCGGTCCCTGCCAGCGCGCGAACAGTTCGTTCTCGATGCCGAACTGGTCGAGCACCTTGCCGGTCAGATGGGCGAGGATGTCCTCAACGGACTCGGGCTGGTGGTAGAAGGCGGGCACCGGCGGCAGCACGGTCGCGCCCGCCTCGGTCACCGCCACCAGATTGCGCAGGTGCACGAGGCTCAACGGGGTTTCCCTGGCGACGAGCACGAGCGGACGGCGTTCTTTCAGCGTGACGTCGGCGGCGCGGACGAGCAGGTCGTCGCTGTAGCCGTGCGCGATCCCGGCGACGGTTTTCATCGAGCACGGCACGACGACCATGCCCATCGTGCGGAAGGAACCGGACGCGATCGACGCGGCGATGTCCCCGCGCGAGTGGCGGACATCCGCCAGCTCGGCGACCTCGGCGGGCGGCATTCCGGTTTCCAGTTCGATGGTGCGGTGCGCGGCTCGCGACATGACCAGATGCGTTTCCACCGTGCCGAGCTTGCGCAGCGCGGTCAGCAGGTGGACAGCCAAGTGCGGGCCGCTGGCCCCGGTGATGCCGACGATCAGCCGGGGCCGCTGCGGTTCGGTGCCCATGACGTCCTTTCAGGACTGGGAAAGCTTCGCGGCGGGTTCTCGCTGCACGAGCGGCTCTTCCGGCTTCCACTTGCGCCGAGCGAAGAAGAGCAGATTCAGCAGGACCGCCAGGACAGTTCCGGTAGCCACGCCGCTCTTGAGGAAAACCTGTGCGGCAAAGGGGAATTGCTTGTAGAAGTCCGGCGCCCCGGCCGGGATCAGCCCGACGCCGAGCGACAGCATGACGATCACCAGATTGCCGGTCTGGTTGAAGTCCACTCGGGACAGCAGCTGAATGCCGGACACGGTCAGCGCCGCGAACGTGGCCACCGCGGCCGCGCCGATCACCGGTTGCGGGATCGCCGCGATCACCCGGCCGACCGGCTGCACCACCCCGAAAACGATGAGGATCAGGCCGCCGACCGCGACCGGATACCGGCTGCGCACCTTGGTCAGCGCGACGAGCCCGATGTTCTGGCCGAAGGTGGTGTAGGCGAATCCGTTGAACACGCCGCTGAGCGCGGTGAGCAGTCCGTCCACCCGCAGCAGGTTCGCGATGTCGCGCGGCCCGACCTTCTTGCCGACGACCTGCCCGACCGCGAGCCCCTGTCCGGAAGCTTCGACCATCAGCACGAAAACGATCACCAGGAACAACAAGATCGACGGGATGTCGAAATGCAACGCTCCGTAGTGCAGTGGTTTCAGCAAGCCGAAAACGGGACCGTCGGCGACTCCGGCGAGGCTGCCCAGCCCGGTCAGCCAGCCGGCGATCGCCCCGACGGTCAGCGCGATCAGCATCGCGAGCTGGCCGAGCAGACCGCGGAACACCCGGTAGAACACCGCGATCAGCGCGAGCGTGAACCCGGCGAGCGCGAGGTTCGCCGGCGCACCGTAGTTGTGCGCGGACGGATTGGAACCGGCGATGAGCTTCAGCCCGACCGGAATCAGCGTCAGCCCGATCAGCGTGATGACTGTGCCGGTGACGACCTCCGGGAACAGTTTGAGCAATTTGCTGAACAGCGGCGCGATCAATACCCAGAGCACGCCGACCACGAGCAGCGAGCCATACACAGTGGACAGCCCCTGCGTGCTGCCGATCAGCACCATCGGGACGATTCCGTTGGACGCGGCTCCGACGACGAGCGGCATCCGGATGCCGAATTTCCAGACGCCGAACGCCTGCAGCATCGTGCCGATCCCGGCGAGCACCAGGTCGACGCTGACGAGATCGGCGATCTGCGACTGCGGAAGCCCGAGCCCGGCGCCGACCACGATCGGCACCACCACGACACCGGCGTACATCACGAGCACGTGCTGCAAACCCAGCAGCACCAGCGGACCGAATCGGGGACGTTCGTCCACCGGGGACAGGGGAGACGGGTGACTGGCCATGATTCCCTCACCTCGTTGGGCCGGCGGGGCCGGGAACGGCCGGGCCGGGCGGATCGCGGGGCGTCGCCGGAGCCGGACGGGCTGCCGGCGTCGATGACCCCCGGCCGCGCGCGAATCCTGCCGCCGCACCTACGGGGTTATGGGATGTCCGAAGATTTTTCTTTCCCTGCAAGGAGTTTCGACTATGGTGCATCGTGTTCCGCCGAGGGTCAATACCCGGGCGCGGCTTCCGGCCCGGTGCGCGGGGCCCGTTCGCGGCGGTTGAGCACGAGGTTCAGCAGGAAGGCCGCGATGCCGCCGGCCGCGATGCCGCTCGTCAGTACCGTCTGCACCACAACGGGCAGATGTTGGTAAAACTCCGGCGCGCCGACCGGCAGGAGACCGAAGCCGAACGAGATGGCGACGACCAGGATATTGCGGCCGTTGCTCAGATCCGCCTGGCTCATGATGCGCAGGCCGACGGCTCCGACGGTGCCGAACATGACCACGCCGACGCCACCGAGCACCGGTCCGGGCAGCGACGAGACGGCCGCGCCGAGTTTCGGCACCAGGCTCATGAGCACCAGCACCGCGCCCGCGGTGGCGACCACGAACCGGCTCATCACCTTGGTGATGCTGACCAGGCCGACGTTCTCGCCGAAGGTGACGACGGTGAACGAACCGAACACGCCCGCGAACGCGGTGCCGATCCCGTCCGCGCGCAGTGCCCGGGAAATCTCGCGCGGTCCGACGTCGCGGCCGACGATCTGCCCGATGGCGAGCGTGTCGCCGGTCGATTCCACCATGTTCACCAGCTGCACGATGATCATCGGCAGCAACGCGGACAACGCGAATGTCGGCATGCCGAACTCGAACGGCCGCACCACGCCGACCCAGTCCGCCTGCCCGACCGAGCTGAAGTCCGCCATGCCGAGCGGAATCGCCACGAGGGTGCCGACCGCCAGTGCGATCAGGATCGCGAACCGGCGGACCGCGGGCGGGGCGAACCGTTCCAGGCAGACAGTCAGCACGATGGTGCCCAGCCCGAGGATCAGCCGTCCGGCGGAACCGTGGTCGGCCGCGCCCGGATTGGACCCGGCGATCAGCGTCGCGGTGGAGGGCAGCAGCGAGAACCCGATGATCGCGATGATCGTCCCGGTCACGATCGGCGGGAAGAACCGGATCAGCTTGCTGAACCACGGCGCGACCAGCCAGGTCAGCAGCCCGGCGACGATCGTCGCGCCGAAGACCGCGGGCAGCCCGGCCTCCTTGCCGACGATGATGGCCGGGGTGATGCCGGTGAAGGTCGAGCCCATCACGATCGGCAGCCGGACGCCGACGTTGCCGATCCCGAGCGTCTGCAAGAGCGTCGCGATGCCGCTGACCAGCACGTTCGCCGTGATGAGCGTGGCGATCTGCGCGGTGGACAGGCCGACGCCGAGCCCGATCAGCAGCGGGACGGTGACCATTCCGGAGTAGGCGACCAGCAGATGCTGGATGCCGAGCGGGAGCAGTTGCCGGAACCTGGGGACAGCGTCGACCGCGTCGCGGGTCTTGGCTTCGGCTCGGGTGGTGCGCGGACGGAATCGCATGGTTTCCTCCACAGCGGGGAAGGGGGAGCGCGGATCACCGCGCCCAGGGAGTGAGCAGGCCGCCCATGCCGCTGCGTTCCAGCAGCCGGGCCGCGTGCCGTTCCGCCTCGTCGGCGGCGGCCGCTTCGTCGACGCGGACGCATTGTCCGGCGCGGTAGACGATCTCGCCGCCCACGATCGTCAGCTCCACATCGGACCCGCGGGCGGAGTAGACGAGGGCGGCGACGGCCCGGTGCACCGGGCGCACGTGCGGACGGTCGAGCGCGGTCACGATGACGTCGGCGAGTTTGCCCTCGCTCAGCACGCCCGCGTCGATCCCGGCGTACCGGGCTCCCTCGCGGGTGGCCATTTCCAGCGCGTCCTCCGCCCGCACCGCCGTCGGGTCCAAAGTGGCCGATCGCTGGCCGAAGACGCTGAGTTTCATTGCCTCGAAAAGATCTTGCCGATGGCCGCAGCTGGGACCGTCGGTGCCCAGCGCGACCGGGATGGCTTGCCTTCGCATGCTCGCGATCCGCGCGGTGCCGGAAGCGAGGTAGCCGTTGGAAGCCGGGTTGTGCGAAACTCCCGCGCCCGCCGCCGCGACCTGCTCGATTTCGGCTTCGTCGAGCCAGATCGCGTGCGCGAGCGTGGCCCGTTCGTCGAGCATGCCTTCTTTCGCGAGCCATTCGACCGGCCGGACCCCGTGGGTTTCGAGGTAGCTGACCGGGTCTGTTGTGCTCTCGCAGCAATGGGTGTGCCAGCGAGTGCCGAATTCCCGGGCCAGTTCGACCGTCTGCCGGACGAGCTTTTGCTCTACGTAACAGAGGTTGAGCGCGGCGGGCCAGACGGCGACCTTCGAACTCGGCGGCCGGTGCTGCATCGCTTCGCGCGTGATCGCGAATTCGTCTTCGCTCGAGTAACGGAACAATTCGATCGGCTGGCCGCGGCGGTCGGCGATCTCGGTCCGCTCGCCCAGCATGCCGCGGGCGACCGCGCCGCGAAGACCGGCCTCCTCGATGACGTCGGCGACGGCGAGCGTCGTTTCAAGATCGCTTGGCGCGTAATGGTTGTCGATCACCGTCGTGATGCCGGCGCGCAACGCCTCGACCGCACCGAGCCGTGCCCCGGCCACCGCTTCGGGCCCGGTGATCGCGATCGAATACGGCCACATGAATTCGCACAGCCACGGCACGATCGACATGCCTTCGCCGAGTCCGCGAGCGAGTGCTTGGTAGAGGTGGTTGTGCCCGTCGACCAGGCCGGGCAGCACGGCTTTGCCGCGGCAGTCGACGACCTCGCCGGCGAGCCAGCGCTCGGTGCCCGGGCCTTCGCCGACACCGGCGATCCGGTCGCCGATGATCGCGACGTGGCCGTTTTGATGGACACTGCGCCGATCGTCGACGGTCACCACGGTGCCGCCGGTCAGGAGGAGGTCGCAGGGTTGCGCAGCCGACATCGGGCCGTCCTTCCCCGGGCGGGGTCGGACCCGGCCCGGCGGTCGTCTCCAGCGCGCGGCTGGAGGCAGTTGGCCGAACGGTTGGCCCGAAACGGGAGGTCACCGGCGCCCGGCAGCGCCGCCGGGTCGTTCAATGCAAAGCCCTCCGGCGGCCGGTGTCAAGAGCGCTCTCCGGAAAAGTCTTGCCGCGCAAGGCATTCGGCGATCATGTGTTGACACCGGGCGGCGAAGGTGCTGCACTCGGTTGCGCCGGAGCGCGGATCGCGCTTCCGGGTCCCGTAGGTGCGGTGAAGCGCGGCCGGGGAGTCCTTTACTCAAGTCTTGCGTAAGGAGACATCCGGTGATTATCGATACCCATGTCCATCCGACGAATCTCGTCGACGAAGCCTGGCGGCACACCGGAACCCCGTTCACCGGCGAGCGCACGCTGGAGATGATGGACGGTCCATTCTGGATCAACGGCAAGCCGCGGCGCGTGGACGTCAGCTGCATCATGCCGCCGCCGGGGAACACGACCTGGCGCGAGGGCAACAAAACCGGCCGCGAGGGGATTCGCGAATACCAGGCGTACGTGACCTCATTGGTGCAGCAGTATCCGGACCGGTTCGTCGGCAACTTCATGTACAACCCGCGCTTCGGCCCGGAGAACGGCGCGGCGGAGCTGGCCTTCCACGTGAAGGAATACGGCTACAAGATGCTGAAGCTGCACGCCAACATGCATTCCTACCGCCCGGACCGGGCGCTGGACTGGCTGCGGCCGGTGATGCGGGTGTGCGACGAACTCGGCGTGATCGTGCTGATCCACACCGGGGACGGGCCCTACTCGATCCCGACCCAGTTCTACCCGATCATCCGCGAGTTCCCGAACGTCACGTTCATTCTCGGCCATTTCGGCATCCAGACCGGCGGCGTCTACTGTTTCGAGGCGTTCTGGATGATCCAGGACTCGCCGAACGTGATCGGCGAATCGGGCTGGCTGCTGCAGTCGCGGATCGTCGAATTCGCCAAGGAGATGAAGAAGAGCGACCTGGTCTTCGGCACCGATTCGCCGCCGAACGAGCCCGGCATGTGGGCGCGGGAGCTGGAAGTGCTGTGCCATCAGCCGCCGCAGGGCCTGAACCTGTCCGAGGACGACCTGGAGGGCTACCTCGGCAACAACATGGCCAAGCTGCTCGGCCTCGCGCCGACGCCGCCGCCGAAGGACAAGGCGGAAGCCGAGGCGTATTTGCGCGGCGACATTCCGCAGGCTTCCGCGGCGAACACGCACGCGTCGCATTATCTCGGCTACACGCCTTCGGCGTGGGCAGAGGCCGCTAACTCCTGATTGCGTTGCCGCGCCGGCTGCGGGTTCAGTCGCACCCGCAGCTGGCGCGCGCGGTCAGGCGGACGTCGAGGACGCGGTCTTCCGGCTGAGTGTCCGCTCGGAGCTGGTCCAGAGTGGACACCGCGGCATCGGCGAAATCGTCGAAGGAATGCCCGGCGGTGGACAGCGCGGGCCAGCTGTGCACGGCGGCGTCGGTACCGCCGAAGCCGATCACCGCAAGGTCTTTCGGCACCCGCAAGCCGAGTTCTGCTGCCACGGTGAGCGTGTCGAGCGCCAGCCCGTCCGCTGTCGCCATGATCGCGCGCGGCCGCTCCGGCGACCGCAACCACCGCCGGATATCCGCCCGCGCGGCATGCCGATCGAGACCGGTGCGGACGACGTTGCCCGCACTCCGCTTGGCCGCCCGCATCGCCTCGGTCCAGCCTCGGGCCCGATCGGCCACCGGCCCGGACCGCGCGGTTCCGGTGAGGCAGCCGATCTCCCGGTAGCCGTGCCCGAGCAGGTGTTCGGTGGTCAGCCGCCCGCCCGCCTTGTTGTCCAGCACGACGGACGGCGCGACGGTACCGGCCGGGGCGTGGTGATGCAGGTAGACGACCGGAACGTCCAAGGCGGAGTGGGTCGCAGCCGCGCCGGCGATCTCGGCGCGGACCAGCAGCAGGCCGTCCACGCGCATGTTCGCCAGCGATTCGGCGTACCGCAGCTCCTGCTCCCGGGAGAACGCCGAATTCCCCAAGAGCACAAGGGATCCGCGAGCGAACGCGGCCCGCTCTACCGCATGGGTGAGCTGGGTGAAGTAGCCCTCGCTGCTGTCCGGCACGACCAGCCCGAGCACGTTGCTGCGCGTGGACCGCAACGCCCGCGCGACGAGATTCGGCCGGTATCCGAGCTCGGCGATCGCCTGCTCGACCCGTGCTCGTGTGGCGGGCGCGACCGGACGCGGGCCGTTGTTGAGCACGTAACTGACCACGGCAGGCGAGGTGCCCGCCAGCCGTGCGACATCGTCCCGGGTGACCCGCTGCATGCGCCAGACGATACCCGAAGAGCCGTTGACAGTCCCGATCTACACGTGTTGAATCCGTGCGGTCGGCAACGCAGGAAAGCTGGTGGTCAATGTGGACTCGCTGGTACACGCCGCGGAAACCGGGAAAGCCGCCGGGGTAGGCGAAAGCGCCCTCCGTCCGGACGGCGTCGCCAAGGTGACCGGCAGGTTCGCCTATTCGTCGGATCTGTGGCTCGCGGGCATGGTCTGGGCGACCACGCTGCGCAGCCCCTACGCGGCCGCGCGGATCCGGTCCATCGACACGAGCAAGGCGCTCGCCCAGCCAGGCGTGCACGCCGTGCTCACCCACGAGGACGTGCCCGGCGCGAAAACGTACGGGATGAAATCCGCCGACCAGCCGGTCCTCGCCGTCGACGAGGTCCGCTACCACGGCGAACCGGTGGCGCTGGTCGCCGCCGACGATCCGGAGACCGCCCGGCAGGCGGCGAAACTGATCATCGTCGACTACGAACCGCTCGACCCGGTCACCGACCCGATGACGGTCCTGGACGAGGGCGTCCGTCCCGTTCATCCGGACGGAAACCTGGTCCGGCACGTGAAAATCCGCCACGGCGACCTGGCGCGCGCCCGCGGCGAAGCGGACGTCGTGGTCACCGGCGAGTACGAGGTCGGCATGCAAGACCAGGCTTTCCTCGGCCCGGAATCCGGACTGGCGATTCCTTCCGAGGACGGCGGCGTCGAGCTCTGCGTTTCCTCGCAATGGCTGCACAAGGACCTGGAACAACTCGCCCCGTGCCTAGGCCTGCCGCCAGAAAAAGTGCGGCTGACCCTGGCGGGCGTCGGCGGCGCGTTCGGCGGACGGGAAGACCTCTCCGTCCACGTGCACGCGTGCATGCTTGCCTTGCGACTCGGCCGTCCGGTCAAAATGTCCTACAACCGCTACGAATCCTTCTTCGGCCATGTGCACCGCCACCCGGCCAAGATGCGCTACGAACACGGAGCCACCAAGGACGGCCGCCTGGTCTACGTCAAAGCCCGCCTGGTTCTGGACGGCGGCGCTTACACGTCGACTTCACCGGTCGTCATCGCCAACGCCTGCTATTTCGTCACCGGCGCATACGACGTCCCCAACGCCGAAATCGACGGACTGGCGGTATTCACCAACAACCCGCCCTGCGGAGCGATGCGCGGTTTCGGCGCCGTCCAATCGGCCTACGGCTGTGAGTCCAATATGGACAAACTCGCGCACGAACTAGGCATGGACCCGATGGAATTGCGCCTCCGCAACGCCATGACCACGGGCACCGTCCTGCCCACCGGACAAGCCGTCGACGGCCCGGCCCCCGTCGCGGAACTGCTGCAAGCCCTCCGCGATCGTCCGCTGCCGCCGGCCGGCGCTGCTGATTTGCTTTCCCTGCCCGGCGGAGCCGCCAACACGACGCACGGCGAGGGGGTGCGTCGCGGAGTCGGCTACGCGGTCGGGGTGAAAGCGATCGGCTACTCAGGAGGCGTCGACGACATTTCGACGGCCCGAGTCACCTTGGCCGTGGTGAACGGCGCCCCGGTGGTCTCGGTGCACACCGCGGCCGCGGAATGCGGACAAGGCGTCACCACGGTGCAGGCACAGGTGGCGAGCACAGAACTGGGCGTCTCGCGGGTAGTCCTCCTCCCCGCCGATACTCACATCGGCGACGCGGGTTCCGCGTCCGCTTCCCGCATGACGTGGATGTCGACCGGCGCGGTGCAAGGCGCCTGCCGCCAGATCGCCCGGGAACTCCTGCGCCGCGGTTCTGGCTTTTCCTTGGGCAACGACCAGGTCCTGGACAGCGCCGGACGTCCGCTGTGCTCCATCGCCGACCTGGTGGGTTCGGACACGCTTACGCACACTTTCGAATACCACCACCGCCCGACCCAAGGCATCGACCCGGAAACCGGCCAGGGCAACGCCCACATCGCGTTCGCCTTCGCCGCCCACCGAGCCGTCGTCGACGTGGATGTCGAACTCGGTTTGGTGAAGGTGGTCGAACTGGCGACCGCGCAAGACGTCGGCAAGGCGATGAACCCGCTGGCCGTCGAAGGCCAAATCGAGGGCGGCAGCGTGCAAGGCCTTGGTTTGGCTTTGATGGAGGAAATCCTGGTCGACCGCGAGGGCCGGGTGCGGAACCCGTCCTTCACGGACTACCTGATCCCGACCGTGCTGGACGTCCCGCCGATGCCGATCAGCCTGTTCGAATTCCCGCACCCGGACTCGCCCTACGGTTTGAACGGCGTGGGGGAGCCGCCGACCCTGTCGTCGACCCCCGCGATCCTGAACGCCCTCCGCTCCGCGACCGGCCTGCCCCTGCCGAACGCTCCCCTCCGCCCGGACGACATCGCGCTGGCCCGGGGACGTGCTGCTTCGTGAGCGCGCCGGCTCTTGCGCGCTGGCCGGCCACCTCGCAGGCAACGGTCCGCCGGGTCTTTCCCCGGTACTGCTTGCGCCAGCCTTCCTCCCGCTTCTCGCCAGATCCGCTCGCCCGCGCCCCTCTGCCTCTCCTATCCGTCCCTGACCGGCAGCCGCCTCCCGGAGGTGCCCCGTGGATTTCCTGACCCCCGCGACCTGGGCCGAAGCCCTGGCCGTCAAGTCCGAGCGCCCGGACGCCGTCCCCCTGGCAGGCGGCACCGACGTCCTGGTCGAACTCAACTTCGACCACCGCCGCCCGGCCGCCCTGCTGGACCTCACCCGCATCGAGGACCTGGCCGAATGGACCGAGAATGACGGCCGGATCCGCCTGGGCGCAGGCGTGTCGTACACGCGCGTCATCACCGAACTAGGCACCCGCCTCCCCGGCCTGGCGATGGCGAGCCGCACGGTCGGCTCCCCGCAAATCCGCAACCGAGGCACCGTCGGCGGAAACCTGGGCGCGGCCTCGCCCGCTGGCGACACCCACCCCATGCTCCTGGCCTGCGACGCGACGATCGAGGTCGCTTCGGTCCGCGGCACCCGGCTGATCCCGGCGACGGACTTCTACCAAGGCGTCAAACGCAACGCACTGGCCCCCGACGAGCTGATCGCCGCCATCCACCTCCCGGTGGCGACCGGCCCGCAACAGTTCGCGAAGGTCGGCACCCGCAACGCGATGGTCATCGCAGTGTGCTCATTCGCCCTGGACCTGGCCCCGGAAACCGGCTGGATAGGCGCCGCTGTCGGTTCGGCCGCCCCGACCCCTCGCCGAGCGACCGCCGCCGAAGACTTCCTCCGCGACGCCCTCTCCGAGGCATGGACATCCCGTACCGCATTGCCAGTCTCAGTCGTATACCGCTTCGGCGAACTGGCGGCGAGCGCCGCGTCCCCCATCGACGACGTCCGGGGCAGCGCCGACTACCGCATCCACGCGATCGCCGTACTGGCCCGCCGGACGTTGAGCTGGGCCTGGGAAGACTATCGGAAAGGCGGGCAGCCGAAATGCGCCTGAACCTCACGGTCAATGACGAACCGCGCACCGTCGACGAGGTGTGGGAGGGGCAGAGCCTCCTGTTCGTGCTGCGTGACCAGCTGGGTTTGCCGGGCTCGAAAAACGCCTGCGAACAAGGCGAATGCGGTTCGTGCACAGTGTATTTGGACGGTACCCCAGTGTGTTCGTGCCTGGTCGCCGCAGGTCAAGCCGAAGGCAGAAACGTCCGCACAGTAGAAGGCCTCGCGTCCGGCGAGCAGCTGGACGCAGTACAACAAGCCTTCGTAGACGCCGGTGCCGTCCAGTGCGGCTTCTGCACACCAGGGTTGATCGTCGCCGCGCACGACCTGGTGCACCGGGTGGATGCCCCCTCGGATCCGGAGATCCGCGAGGCATTGGCGGGGAACCTCTGCCGCTGCACAGGCTACGAGAAAATCCTCGACGCGGTCCGCTTGGCCTCGGCCCGGGCAGGGGAGGCCGCGGGTCCCGCCTGATACTTGCGGGCGCCTCGTCGCTCGCCGGTTCTGCGGAGGACCGTGGAATACGCCGGGGCGGCCGAGTCAACTCCGCTAGGACCCACAGCCTCCGTGCACCTGGCTGTGCCCGGAAGCCCAGTTCGGCGGCACCCGTGGATCGCCGCTCAGGCTGGGCGGCCACTTCCGCCCAGCCAGCGGACGCTCACCGCTTACGGCACCGACCACGACGGTCCATTCTGAACCTCCGAACCGCGTTGCCCGACGTCTCGGCAGCTCCCGCCTCAGCCAAAGCGGCTCGATACATGGGTGCGCCCGAGCCGCTCTTGGGCTCGCGACGGTAACCCGCGCCCGCGGCTCGACCCCGCGCTTGCCTCGGGTCCGCGGTTCGCAGCGGCAACCCGCGTCGGACGGCTCGCCCGAGCCGACCCTGGGCCCCGCCCGGTATCCCGTGCCCGCAGGCTTGGCTCGCGCTTGTCTCAGGCGCGCAGCTCGTGGCGGCGACCCGCGTCCGATGGCTTGCTCGTACCGCTCTCGGGCTGGTGCCGGTTATCCGCCCCCGCAACTCGCCTGCTCCAGCTCACGGTTCGCGGCGGCAACCCGCATCCGACGCTGCGCCGAGCCGGTCGCGAGCCCGCCGGTCGCAGCGGAAACCCGCGCTCGGCGGTTGCCCGAACCGATCTTGCGCTCATGCCGGTGATCCGCGCTCGCAGGCTCGGCCCGTGCGTGTCTTGGGCTCGCGGTTCGCGGCGGCAACCCGCATCCGACGCTGCGCCGAGCCGGTCGCGGACCCGCCGGTCGCACCGCAACCCCGCGCCCGGCGGTTGCCCGAACCGATCCCGAACCCGCCTCGGAACCCCTCCGCCCTAAGGCTCACCCGGCCCGGTCAGAGGCCTTTCATCAGATCCGTTTCCGTCACCCCCGGCCCCTGTCCTTCCCGGATGAACCATTCCGTCCCGAACGCCTCGCCGAACTTGTCGTCCGGCAGCGCCAGGAAGAACGACTCCTCGCTGATCTGGCTCCGATGCGCGCGCATCGCCGCCCGCTTCGCCTTCAGGTATGCCGTCACGTCCACCTCGGCGGTCAGCTCGGCTTCCGGCTTGCCGACGATCATCTCCTCGTCCGGGCCGCCTTCCTCGCCCGCTGCTCGCGCGGCTTCGGCGGCTCGGCGAATCTGGTCGCGGTTCGCCGAGCCCTGGTAGACCCGCGGCGTGCCCGCGAGTTCGGCAGCGCGCATGCCGACTCGGTGGACCTGGATGTGGTCCGGGTGGCCGTAGACGCCGAAGTCGTCGTAGACCGTGAGCACGTCGGCCGACTCCTCGCGCAGGATCGCCGCCAGCCGCTTCGCTGCTTCCTCGACCGGCGCGCTCCAGAACGTGTCCGGGCCGTCGTTGGAAGGGTCGCCCATCATCCCGGAGTCCTGGTATCCCAAGAACTCCACTCGCGAGACGCCCAGCACCTCGGCCGCCGCCCGCGTCTCCTGCACGCGGCGGTCCGCGAGCTGCTCGCCCTCGTCGAGCAGGCCCTCGGGGATCTCGCCTTGTTCTCCGCGCGTGGCCACCACGAGCACCACCCGGTGCCCTTCGTCGGCCGCCTTGCGCATCACGCCGCCGGTCATGATCGCCTCGTCGTCCGGGTGGGCGTGGAACGTCACCAATGTCGCCATGCCAACGAACCTACCGGCACCCGCCGACAAAAACCGGCGCCCGCCGGAAACAGCCTCCGGGGAATCAGCCACACCCTCCATTGTGGACAGGTCGCCCACACGGGTGGACCTGCTGCTTTATCGGCGCGAGGGGTCCCCTCGCGCGCTCCGGCGCTTGGCTTCGCCCGCCGCCCGGCTTACGTTGGGGTCCGCCGACCGAGGAGGCGTCATGGCAGAACGGACGAAATACATTCTGGACGAGGCCGATCTCCCGGCGCAGTGGTACAACGTGGTGCCGGACCTTCCCGAGCCGCCGCCTCCGCCGCTGCACCCGGGAACCCGCGAGCCCGTCGGGCCGGCGGACCTGGCTCCGCTGTTCCCGCAAGCGCTCATCGAGCAGGAAGTCACCACCGAGCGCTACCTCGACATTCCCGAGGAAGTCCGGGACGTCTACCGGCTCTGGCGTCCGTCTCCGCTGTACCGCGCCCGCAGGCTGGAGAAGGCGCTCGGGACCCCGGCCCGGATCTACTACAAGTACGAGGGCGTCAGCCCGGTCGGCTCGCACAAGCCGAACACCGCTGTGCCACAGGCGTTCTACAACGCGGCCGAGGGCGTCACGCGGCTCACCACCGAGACCGGCGCCGGGCAGTGGGGGAGCGCGCTGGCATTCGCGTGCGCGACGTTCGGGCTGTCCTGCGAGGTCTGGCAGGTGCGCGCGTCGTACGACCAGAAGCCCTATCGCAAGCTGATGATGGAGACCTTCGGCGCGCAGGTGTACCCGAGTCCGTCCGACCGCACCGCCGCGGGCCGGGCGATCCTGGCGGAGGACCCGCGGTCGACGGGCAGTCTCGGGATCGCGATCAGCGAAGCCGTCGAGCAGGCCGCGGCGGATCCGGGTGCGCGGTACGCGCTGGGCAGCGTGCTCAACCATGTGCTGCTGCACCAGACGGTGATCGGCGAGGAAGCCCTCCGGCAGTTCGAAATGGCCGGCGACACCCCGGACGTGCTCGTCGGCTGCACCGGCGGCGGTTCCAACTTCGGCGGGCTCGCTTTCCCGTTCCTGCGGGAAAAACTGGCAGGCCGGATGAACCCGGTGATCCGCGCGGTCGAACCGGCGGCCTGCCCGACCCTCACCCGCGGCCGCTACGCCTACGACTTCGGCGACACCGCCGGCCTCACGCCCCTGCTGAAAATGCACACGCTCGGCCACGGCTTCATCCCGGACCCGATCCACGCCGGCGGCCTGCGCTACCACGGGATGTCGCCGCTGATCTCGCACATCTACGAACTGGGTCTCATCGAGGCGCTCGCGATCGGCCAGCAGGAATGCTTCGCCGCAGGGGTGCAGTTCGCCCGCACGGAAGGCATCATCCCCGCGCCCGAGCCGACGCACGCGTTGGCCGCGTGCATCCAAGAAGCGTTGCGCTGCAAGGAGGCTGGCGAAGAAAAGGTGATCCTGACGGCGCTCTGCGGACACGCGCACCTCGACCTGCCCGCGTACGGCGCGTACCTGGCTGGCGACATGGTGGACAACGAACTTCCGGACGCGGCACTGGAGGAATCGTTGACGGCGCTGCCCTGAGGGGTGTGGCTGGCGGGTCGCGGGAAGCAGGTCGAGGGGACCAGCGGGCAGGCGAGCGCTGGTTGGCAGGCGAAGGTGCGATGAGAGGCAGCGGCTGGAAAGGCTCGGCTGGGCACGTCGAGCGAAGGCGGCGGCGGAGAGGAGCGGTGGACTGGGCGGGTTCGACGAGCGGATCGGCGGTGGAAGGCCAGGTGGATCGGCCAAGCGGGTCGGCCAGGAGAACCTGGCCGGGTCGCATCCGGCGGCGCGGACTGGCGCTGGCGCAGCGGGCGCGGCGCACCGGGTGAGGCACACCAGTCGGGGCGAGGTGCACCGGGCGGGGCACGGCAGGGCGAGGCGTGCCCGGGGAGGTGTGGCAGGCGGGCACGGCGCACCAGCCGGGGCGAGGTGCACCGGGCGGGGCACGGCAGGGCGAGGCGTGGCCGGGGAGGCGTGGCAGGCGGGGCGCGGCGCGCCAGGCGAGGCGCATCGGGCGCGGCACGGCACGGCGAGGCGTGGCAGGCACGGCACGGCACGGCGAGGCGTGGCAGGCACGGCACGGCACGGCGAGGCGTGGCAGGCGGGGCACGGCACGGCGAGGCGTGGCAGGCGGGGCACGGCACGGCGAGGCGTGGCAGGCGGGGCACGGCACGGCGCGTCAGGCGAGGTGTGCCCGGGGAGGTGTGGCAGGCGGGCACGGCACGGCGCACCAGGCACGGCACCCCAGGCGGGGCGCGGCACGGCGAGGCACCCCAGGCGAGGCGAATCGAGGCGAGATTCAGCCATCCCCGGCGAGGCCGGACCGGCGACGCTCCAGGAAAGTTCGCTCGGTCTCGTTGGTGGCCAACGCGATCGCCTCGGCATAAGCGGCGTCGGCTTCGGTCGTGCGGCCCAGGCGGGACAGGAGATCCGCGCGGGTGGCGGGCAGCAGGTGGTAACCCGGCAGGTCCAGTTCGTCGACCAGCGCCAGGGCCAGTTCCGGGCCGTGGACCTCGGCTACTGCGACGGCGCGGTTCAGGGCGACGACGGCGGTCGGGGTGTGGGCCAGGAGCTGGTCGTACAGAGCGAGTACCTGTGGCCAATCCGTCGTGGTGCCGTCGGTATGGACAGCGTTGATGGCGGCTTGCAACTGGTACGGGCCGGGCTGTCCGCGGCGCAGGCATTGCCGTACTAGGGCGTGGCCTTCGGCGATCAGGGCTTGGTTCCAGAGTGAGCGGTCCTGTTCGGTGAGGACTACCAGGTCGCCTGAGGCGTTGACGCGGGCTGGGCGGCGGGCTTCGGTCAGGAGGAGCAGGGCCAGCAGGCCTTGGACCTCCGGTTCGTCGGGCATCAGGTCGGCCAGGGCGCGGGTCAGGCGGACGGCTTCCAGGCACAGGTCTGTCCGGACCAAGGGGCCGGACGTCGAGGTGTAACCCTCGTTGAAGACCAGGTACAGGACGGTGAGGACGGAGGCCAGCCGGTCCGGTAGGGCGGCCTCGTCGGGGACTCGGTACGGGATGCCGGCGTCGCGGATCTTCTTCTTTGCGCGGACGATGCGTTGGGCGATCGTCGGTTCCGGGACCAGGTACGCGCGGGCGATCTCGGCGGTTTCCAAACCGCCCGGCAGGCGCAGGGTCAGCGCGGTTTGCGCGAGAGGGGACAGGGCTGGGTGACAGCAGGTGAAGATCATCCGCAACTGGTCGTCGCGCACGGGGCCCACCTCGGCTGGTTCGTCGGGCTGGTGCAGGAGCAAGGCCTGTGCGTGCCGGGCCTCCCGCGTGGATTCCCGGCGCAGGCGGTCGATCGCGCGGTTTCGGGCGGTGGTCACGATCCAGGCGCCAGGGTTGGCCGGCAGCGACTCAGCCCAGGCGGTGACGGCGGCGGCGAAGGCGTCTTGCACCGCCTCCTCGGCTAGGCCGATGTCGCCGAGGAGGCGGGTCAAGGTGGCGACGCAGCGGCCGTACTCGGCTCGATAGACCGCGTCGAGCGTCACGCAACGTCCTCTGGGCCCTCGGCGAACGGGCGTACTTCGATGGGGCGGCCGCAGGCTTGGGCGCATTTATCCGCCCAGGACAGGGCTTCGTCCAGGTCCGCGCATTGGATTACCCAGAAGCCGCCTAGCTGCTCCTTCGTTTCGGCGAACGGGCCGTCGGTCATCGTGCTGGTGCCGTTTGCGGGGCGGACGACGGTGGTGGCGTGCGAAGGGCGCAAACCGCCGACGAACACCCAGGCGCCTGCGGCTTTCATGTCGTCGGTGACCTTGGTGGTGCGGGCCATCTGGGCGGACAGCTCGTCGCCGGTCTCCAGCGTCGTTTCGTCTGCCTGGACGGCCAGCAGGTACTGCTTCATGGCGAACTCCTCACCCGACGGGGTCTCTTGCCTTGGCTACGAACGCACACGACGCCATTCGACACCTCGGCAAAAACTTTCACCGTTCTTTGGAGACGGTCGCCAGCAGCTCCGGGCCCCGCGTCACCAGTCGTTGCTGGGCTAGCGAACCCCACCACCAGGCCAGCGCGATGCCGGTCGCGATCCCGGCCGGGATTCCCAGCCACTGCAGCACCGGCAGATCAGCCAGCTTCCCGGCGACGCACAGCGCCACGACCGGCACCGCGCCGAGCACGATCAGCAGCGTGGACGCCAGCATCAGGGCGGCTCGGGCGCACCCGGGCCGCCCGCCGGACGACCAAGGGCTGCCGCTGCGGCGTTGATCTGGCAGCGGGAAGGCGAGGAAGACGGATTGGAGCATCAGGACACCGGCACCGGCGCCCAGCGTTGCCGGGACTAGACCCAGGACCCATGGGTACGCGCCCGGTACGCCGGTGACGCCGGGCAGGACCAGGGCCAGCACCAAGGCCACGGGCGCGACGATCAGGGCCCACGCCAGCTGACGGCCGCGGATGTCGGCGCGTTCGGCGCCGGGGACCACGAGCGTGTGCCACAGGGCACTGCCGTCCATTCCGTACAGGTTGCCGGACTGCATGGACGCGAAAATCACCACCGCGACACCGAAATACGGCAGCATCACCGACTGTCCGCCGCCACCGCCGGACAGGGCTGGCACGACGGTGATGACGAAGCCGATCAGCAGCGTCGACAGCAGGGCGACACGTCGGCGGGCGTCTCGCCACCAGGTGTAAAGCTCCTTGCGTGCCACGGCGCCGACCGGAGTGGCCGGGAGCAGGCTGCGTCGCGTGCGGGTGCTCTTCGCGCGGGTGCGGGAGGCTCCGCGGAACGACGGGGTGGTGACCTGGCGGGCCAGCAGCGCGCCCCAGACCACGATGAGAACCGCCACGACGCCGAGCAGCGCGGCGAAGAGGCCGCCGACGATGCCCCACTCGCCGGTTCCGGCCGCGTGTACCGCGAGCGTGCCCCAGCCGGAGGGAAGGGCGTGCATGACACTCGTGAAGCCGGGCATCTGGCCGCTGACGATCGCCGGGCCGACGCTTCGCATCACGTAGTTCACCGCGACGCCGGACAACCCGGTGAGCGCCACCAGGATGATGCCCAGTTCCTTGCCCTTGCGCGACGTCAGCAGCGCTCCGAGCGCGGCCATCACCACGCGGTACAGCAGCACCACGAACGCCAGCTGCAGCACGGTGAACACGAGCCCGACCAACGCAGCTCCGGCACCGAACCGCAGGCCGTAGAACACCAAGCCGAGGAACGCCAGCAAGCTCACTACCGCCGTGACGCCCACGAAGCTCGCCGCGAGCAGGCCGATCGCCAGCTTGCGCCGGGGGATCGGCAGCAGCGCGAAGTGTTCCGGCCGCAGGGTGTCGTCTCCGCCGCCGGTCGCGATCGGCGCGAGCACCCAGCCCGCCATCCAGACCGCGTAGACCGAGGTGAGCAGGTCGACGGTGATCCGCGCTTCCGGAACGGGGAACACCGCGATGCCGATGGTGAACAGAGCCGCCAGCAGGCCGAAGATGCCGCCGACGATCATTCCGGCGATCTGCCGCCCGCGCAGGGAATTGCGCAGGACCCGCAGTTTCAGTCGGACGAGGACGCCAACCACGCCAGCCCCTCCGCTCCGCCGGTCCGCCCGCCGACAATGTGCACGAACGCGTCTTCCAGCGTGCCTTCGCCCCGCACGTCCGCCACCGCGCCCGCGGCGACGACGCGGCCGCGCGTGATCACCGCGACGTGGCTGCACAGCTGTTCCACCAACGCCATCACGTGGCTCGAGAGCACGACCGCGCCGCCAGAGGCGACGAACCGCTGCAGGATCGTGCGGATCGTCGACGCCGAAACCGGGTCGACCGCCTCGAACGGCTCGTCCAATACGAGCAGCCGAGGGCCGTGCAGCAACGCGGTCGCGAGGCCGATCTTCTTGCGCATCCCCGCGGAATAGTCGATGACGAGGGTGCGCTCGGCGTCCGTCAGCTCCAGCACGCCCAGCAATTCCTGCGCGCGTTCGGCGACCGTGTCCGGCGCGAGCCCGCGCAGCAGGCCCATGTACGTCAGCAGTTCCCGCCCGGTGAGCCGCTCCGGAATGGACAATCCGTCCGGCAGAACGCCGATCAGGCTTTTCGCCCGTTCCGGTTCCCGCCACACGTCCACGCCGAACACGCGCGCTTCGCCTGCGTCCGGCCGGAGCAGGCCGACCGCCATCGACAGCGACGTCGTTTTCCCGGCTCCGTTGGGGCCGACGAGGCCGAAGAACGACCCCCGCGGCACTTCCAGCCGCACATCGTCAACTGCCAGCGTGGTCCCGAACCGTTTGGTGAGTCCGTAAAGCCCCATGGCCGCGTCGTCGGACACCGGTTCCCCCTTCCCGTGGTGTGCGCACGACTGTACGCGGGGTCACCGACAAAAAGCGGGCGGAGTGGTGTCGGAAAGCCGCGGATCCGGAGTCCCGGACATCGCCAGCAGCCCGCGCACCGCGCGCACGAGCTTGGGCCAGGACGTGGGCTTCCGGACGTCGTACGCGCGCAGCAGTTGGCGGAGCATGGTGAGCGTGTCGAAGTAAATGCGTTCGCACACCAGCTGTTCGCCGGCGTCGAAGAGGAAGTACGCCGTCATCCGGACCCGGAACCGCTGTCCGGTCGGCGGAATCTTCCCGAGCGGCCCGCGATGCGTGCCGAGAAGCCAGAACTCGACGATTACCGCGTCCGCACTGTGCCGCAGGGCGATGATTTCGTGGTCTTGATCGGGAAAAGCGCGGCGCGTTTCGTCGTAGTAGCCGCGCACCGCGGAATCGCCGTCGTGCACGGTCATCGTCGGCACGATCTCGTAGCGCGGGTGCGGGAACGTCGCCAGGACGTCGTCCCAGTCCTGGCGCACCTCGTCGCGGAAGTGGTCGAGGACGAGCTTTTGCCGGGCACGCAGCACTTCGGGTGCGGGAATCGCCGACGGGTCCACGGGGTCCTCCAAGTCAAGGAGAGCGGAACCGCAATTTAATCCACGGTGTGGGTTAACCGCAAGTGCGCCATGATGGAGCCGTGAACACCACGACCCGCCGGGGACGCCCGCGCAAGGGAGACGCCAGGCTGTCGCGGGAGGCGATCCTGACGGCCGCGCTGGAAGTAGTCGACGCCGACGGAGCGGCAGCGGTGAGCATGCGGACCGTCGCGCAGCGGCTCGGCGTGGACGCGAAGAGCCTCTACCACCACATCGACGGCAAAGAAGCCTTGCTCGACGCCGTCGCCGGACACGTCCTGGGCGGGATCGACCTGCCGGAACCGACCGGGCAGCCCGAAGCGGACCTCCGCGCGATCGCCCAGTCGTTCCGGACGGCAACGCGAGCGCACCCGCAGGCCGCCGCGCTGGTCCTCACCAGGCAGTTGCCGTCGATCGCCGCGCTCGCCCCGGTCGAGGCGGTGCTTTCCGTGCTGCGCAAGGCAGGCGCGTCACCCGAAGAGGCAGTGCACCTGCTGCGCTCGCTCCTGGCCGTCGTCGTCGGCTCGCTCCTGCGCGAGGCCGGTGCGGGCCCGGCGTTCGGCGTCACCGACGAAGCCGGAATCGCCCACCGCCGCGCCGAATTGGAGCAGACCGAGCTTCCCGCCGTGGTCGAGTCCGCGCCGCAGCTGGCGCGATGCGATCACGAAGCGGAGTTCGCCTTCGCTGTCGACCTCGCGGTAGCCGCCACGATGCAGCGACTCGCTACTCCCCGCAGGTGATCTTCGGCTGCGGGTTGTAGCGGACCGACCGCGTGTGCCGCGAAACCTCCCGGCCCGACGAGGCGTCGCGCAGGATCCGGGTGTCGCTCGCGGTGAAACCGGGCGCGCCGTTGGAGGCGTGGCAGTTCTCCGCCGGACCCGGTTTCGTCGGCGGCGGCGTCGGGTTCGTGCGTTCGCCGGGGACCGATTCGACGGTGTACCGCTTGGTGCCCCACAGCTTCACGGTGATCGACGACGGCGTCCAGACGGTCTGGATCGCGACCCCGGTGTCCGAGTCGTTGGTGAACTTCAGGTCGATCACGCTGGCGCCATTGGGGTTCTGGAACACCGTCGCCTCGCGCGCGGCCGGGTAGCGGCTGATGTAGTAGCTGTGCTCCTTGTGCCCGGCATCCTTCATCCCGGAGAAGTACGCCGCGTTGTACAGCGTGGTGGCGAACTGCGAAATGCCGCCGCCGACCTCGCGGGCAGGCGCGCCGTTCTCGATCACGCCCGCCTCGACGTAGCCCTGCGGACGTCCGCGCGGTCCGGTGAATCCGTTGAGGCTGAACGTTTCTCCCGGCTTGACGATCGCGCCGTTCACCTTCTCGGCGACCACGCGGATGTTCGTGCCGGAGTCGGCGGCGAACCCGCCGGTGGTGAACTCGCCGATGACTTCCTTGACGCCCAGCTTGTCCGCCTGCTCGGTGGTGACCTTCGCGGGCGTCTTCTTGTAGATCGCTTTCAGTTCGCGGGTGTCGGTCTGCTTCAGCGTGTTCGGCAGCGGCTTGAGGCTCTGCTCCCAGTCGACCGTGTTGCCGTCCGCGGACGGCTCGACGACTGGCTTCCCGCCGGAGAACGCGATGGCCGCGTCCTTGCCCTCCTGCTCGGTGGACTTCAGTTGCGGCGCGAGCGCGTCGGTGACCTTCTTCGGGTCGATCTGCGGCGCGAGGCCGCCGCCGTCGCCGGGCACGAACGTGAGCGCGCCGGCGATCTGCTCCGGCGTCAGCGTCGCGTCCGCGCCTTCGCCCTTGACGACGACCGGCGCGGACACCGCGGGCTTGGCGAACTCGGCGAGCGCGCGCTGAACGCCTTCGGCGGTGGTGCGCACCGGCGTCGGCGCGACCGGAAGCGTCAGTTCGCTGCCCGAAGCCCAGCCGCTCAGCACCTTCGCGCGCGCCGCCGCGACGTCCAGTTTCTGCCCGACCTGCGGCGGGACCGCGACCGGCGTGGTGCCGTCGAACCGGATCGTGCCCTCGGCGGGCGCCCGGTCGACGCGGCCGCGCAGGTCCTCGAGCGCCGGGTCGAGCTTCGCGGCCTCGACGTGCGACACGACGCCCAGTTCGCGCGTGCTGAAGAACGACGCGAGCCGGGTGAAGGGGTTGATCGGCTGGTCGCCCGCCTGGTCGAGGGTGCCGCTCCAGTCGAGCCCCAGCCCGGCCTCGGTCGGCGACAGCTTGGTGTGCGCGTTGCCCGCGGTGACGGTGAGCGGCTGGGTGAGCCGGGGCTCGATCTTGCCGCGCAGTTCGCGTTCGGCGACCGGCCGCTCCAGCCCGCCGACGTCCACGCCGGCCACGACGACGCCGCGCGGCACCCGGCCCTGGCTGGTCAGCAGGTCGATGAGGTACGCCACGACCAGGACGCCGAGCACGCCGCCGCTGATCCAGCCCGCTTTGCGCAAGCCGCGCCTTCGCGGCGGGGACGGAGGTTTCTCCGGTGGTACGACCGGCAGGACCTCGGTCTGGTCGCTGTCGGTTTCCGGCCAGCGCGGTTCGTACTGCACCTCACGACCCCTTCGATTCGCTGCGGTCAGGGGCACAGCGTACGGGCCGAGCCGGACATGCCGGACTACTGCCCCCAGCGGAACAAACCGGTCACCCTGCGTCCGGTTCCGGATTGGCGCCAGTGCGGGCGAGGAAGTCGAAGTCGCAGCCCTCGTCGGCCTGCGTGATGTGCTCCGCGTACAGCGCACCGTAACCCCGCTCGAACCGCGGCGCAGGGGCGGCCCACGACGCGAGACGACGCTCCAGTTCGGCGTCGCCCACCTGCAACTGCAACGTGCGGGCGGGCACGTCCAGGGTGATCAGGTCGCCGTCGCGGACCAGCGCGAGCGGCCCGCCGACGTGCGATTCCGGTGCCACGTGCAGCACGCACGCGCCGTAACTGGTGCCGCTCATCCGGGCGTCGGAGATCCGCACCATGTCCCGCACGCCTTGTTCCAGCAGGTGCGCCGGGATCGGCAGCATGCCGTATTCGGGCATCCCGGGACCGCCAAGCGGACCGGATCCGCGCAGCACCAACACGGAATCTGCGGTGATGCCCAGCGCCGGATCGTCGATGCGCTTCTTCAGGTCTTGGTAGTTGTCGAAAACCACTGCCGGACCAGTGTGCGTGAGCAGAGCGGGGTCGGCGGCGATGTGCTTGATCACCGCGCCGCCGGGAGCGAGGTTGCCGTGCAGCACGGCCACGCCGCCTTCGCTGGCGACCGGATTGTCGCGCGGGCGGATCACGTCGTCGTTGTGCACGCGGGCCTCGGCGAGAGAATCGGCGAGCGGACGTCCGGTGACGGTGATCCGGTCGAGGTGCAGCAGGTCGGTCAGGCGGGACAGCAACCCGGGCAGACCGCCTGCGTAGTAGAAGTCCTCCATGAGCCAATCGCCGCCCGGCCGGATGTTCGCCAGCACCGGCACGCGGCGGGCGATCGCGTCGAAATCCCGCAGCGACAAGGAAATCCCGCTGCGCCCGGCCATGGCGATCAGGTGGATCACCGCATTGGTCGAGCCGCCGAGTGCCAGCACGGTCGTGATCGCGTCGGCGTACGCGCGCTCGTCGAGGACCTTCGCGATCGTGAGGTCTTCCCACACCATGTCCACGATTCGCGCTCCGCTCGCTGCGGCCATGCGGTGGTGCGCGGAATCGACCGCCGGAATCGAGGCCGCGCCGGGCAGGGTCAGCCCCAGTACTTCGGCGGCGGACGTCATGGTCGACGCGGTGCCCATGGTCATGCAGTGGCCCGGGGAGCGGGCAAGACCGCGTTCCAGTTCGGCCAGTTCGCGGTCGCCGATCGTGCCCGCGCGCCGTTCGTCCCAGTACTTCCACATGTCGGTGCCGCTGCCGAGCACCTCGCCGCGCCAGTTTCCGCGCAGCATCGGACCGGCGGGCACGAAAATCGACGGCAGCCCGGCGCTCGCCGCGCCCATCAGCAGCGCCGGAGTGGTCTTGTCGCAACCGCCCATCAGCACCGCGCCGTCGACCGGATACGAGCGCAGCAGTTCCTCGGTTTCCATCGCCAGCAGATTCCGGTACAGCATCGGCGTCGGCTTCTGATACGTCTCCGACAGCGTCGCCACCGGAAACTCCAGCGGGAACCCGCCCGCCTGCCACACGCCGCGCTTGACCTGTTCCGCGCGTTCGCGCAGGTGCTGGTGGCACGGGTTGATGTCGCTCCAGGTGTTGAGGATGCCGATCACCGGTTTGCCGAGGTGCTCCTCCGGTTCGTACCCGAGCTGCCGGGCGCGGCTGCGATGGCTGAAATTCCGCAGGTCGTCGCCGCCGAACCAGCGATGGCTGCGCAGTTGCTCGGGTGCCTTCATCGTGCTCTGGTCCCTTCGACGGCGGATGGCATCTGATATATGATCGTACGTGTCGACGCTCGGAGACGTCCGCCTGGTTGAATGTGCGGGGACGAGCGCGAAAGCCAGGAGGGTCGGCATGCCGTCCACGTTCAGCCTCCCCGCCTCCCGCACCGAGGTGGTGCTGGAGGAGATCCGGCGTGGCATCCTCGCCCGCGAGCTGGTGCCCGGTCAGCAGCTGGTGGAGGCGGAGCTGGCGGCGCGGCTCGGGGTGTCGAAGACGCCGGTGCGCGAAGCGCTCAAGGTGCTGTCCAACACCGGGCTGGTCACGTTCAGCCCGTACAAGGGCGCGTCGGTGTGCGTGGTCGACGCGGAGCTGGCGCGGTCGGTCTACGACGTGCGCATGGTGCTGGAACCGGAAGCGCTGCGCCGTACGGTGCGGGCGACGGATCGCGCGTCTTTCGACGAGGCCGCGCAGGTCCTCAAGGAAGCGTCGGCCGCGGACGCCGACCAGACCGCGTTGAGCCTGCTGAACCGGCGGTTCCACCGCGCGTTGTACGCGGGCTGCGGCAATCCGCTGATGGTGTCGATGCTGGATGACCTGCGCGACCGCGCGGCGCTGATCACGGTGGTCGGCTGGGACGCGAATCCCAGCTGGCGCAAGGAATGGAACGAGCACAAGGCGGTGCTCGCCGCCGCGAAGAAGGGCGACGAGGACGGCGCGGCCGAGCTGCTGCGCGCGCACATCGCGGCGTTCCTCGACCATGTGCTCGAGGCGATCGGGGAGGAGTGACGGCGTGCGGTTGCTGCTCGTCGCGGACACTCACCTGCCGAAGCGGGCGAAGGAACTGCCTGCGCAGGTCTGGGACGAGGTCGCGCAGGCCGACGTCGTGGTGCACGCGGGCGACTGGGTCGACGTCGAGACTCTCGACGCGCTTGAAGCCCGCAGCGCGCGGCTGATCGGCGTGTACGGCAACAACGACGGTCCGGAGCTGCGGAAACGCCTGCCGGAGGTGGCTCGCGAGACGCTGGAAGATGTCCGGCTGGCGGTCGTCCACGAAACCGGCGACGCGAAGGGGCGTGCGGCCCGTTGCGACGCGTTGTATCCGGACGTCGACGTGCTGATCTTCGGCCACAGCCACATCCCGTGGGACTCGGTGACGCCTGGCGGGCTGCGGCTGCTCAACCCCGGTTCGCCCACGGACCGGCGGCGGCAGCCGTTCTGCACCTACCAGACCGTGGAGCTCAAGAACGGCCGTCTCGACAGCGTCGAGCTGCACGAGCTGCCTCGGCGCGGCTGAGCGGGTAAAACAGGAGTCATGGACCCGGCCCGCGCGCTGCGCGACATCGCCTTCCAGCTCGAGCGCGCCGGTGAACCGACTTACCGCGTGCGCGCGTTCCGTCAGGCGGCCGCAGTGGTCGACCGGCTCTCCGAAGACGAACTGGCGTCGCGCGTCGGTGCGAAGACGCTTCAGGCGTTGAAGGGGATCGGCAAAGCCACTGCCGGCGTCATCGAGGACGCATGGCACGACCGTACGCCCGCGTACGCGGCGAAGCTGCCCGAAAGCAAGCTGCCGGATGGCGGTGCGCTGCGTACAGCCCTTCGCGGCGACTGTCACACGCACTCCGACTGGTCCGACGGCGGCAGCCCGATCCTCGAAATGGCTGAGACGGCACGCGAGCTGGGGCACGAGTGGATCGTGCTCACCGACCATTCGCCGCGGCTCACCGTCGCGCGCGGTCTGTCCCCGGAGCGGCTGCGGGCGCAGATGGACGAGGTCGCGCGGGTGAACGAGCAGCTGGCGCCGTTTCGCCTGCTGCACGGCATCGAGGTCGACATCCTCGACGACGGCGCGCTCGACCAGACCGAGAAGCTGCTGGACCGGCTCGACTTCGTGGTGGCGAGCGTGCACTCGAAGCTGCGGATGCCCGCGCGGGAGATGACGCCGCGGATGCTGGCCGCTGTCGAGAACCCGCACGTCCGCGTCCTGGGGCACTGCACCGGACGGCTGGTCGGCGGACGGAGCAGGCCGGAGTCGCAGTTCGATTCGGAGAAGGTGTTCACCGCTTGCCGCGAGAACGGCGTGGCGGTGGAGATCAACTCGCGGCCGGACCGGCTCGACCCGCCGATGCGGTTGCTGCGCCAGGCGGTCGAGCTGGGCTGCGAGTTCGCGATCGACAGCGACGCACACGCGCCCGGCCAGCTCGACTGGCAGGCTTACGGCTGCGAGCGCGCGGAAAAGGCGGGCATCGGGCCGGACCGGGTGATCAACACGCGGACGGCCGATCAGTTATTGCGATGACGGGGTTCCGCGCGGGATCGAGCCAGCGCAGGACGGCGACGAGGTCGTCGGAGGCCAGCGCGACGCATCCCGCAGTCGGTCCGCCGGTGGCCACGTGCAGGAAGAACGCCGAACCGGCCCCGGGCACGACTGGCGAGCGGTTGTAGTCGATCACCACTGCGTGCGCGTACGCCGGGCCCGCCGCACCGAGATTCTCGCCCGCCGCTTCGTCGAACGGGCCTGATATGCCTGGGTAATACGTGTTGTAGAGCGGCGAGTGCACATCGGACACCCACCAGTCCGCAGTGGTCACTTGCCGATAGGGGAGCCGGGTGCCGGGGTTCGGCGCGATGCCGAACGCTTCGGTGAGCGGCCAGGTTCCGGCCGGAGTACGGGAAAGTCCTTCGCGCGCAACGCCGATTCCTTGCGCGCCGACTTCCGCTGGGTACGGACCGAGCGCCCGTACCCAGCGTTCGCCGTCGTGGTCCCACGCGGACGCGGTGTGCGCGGTGACCGAGAGAATTTGCTGCGGGCTCAGTTGATCTCGTACGGGTCGCCGTAGACCTTCCACTTCAGCGGCGTGTGCAGATCGAGGTTGCCGTCGTTGAGGAACACCAGCTGCTCGGTGTCGACGCGGGAAGTGTCCGCATGCGCTTCCTCCTTCTTCATGACCACCTTGCGCGCGTCGAGGAACGCCTTGAGGTAGGCGGTTTCGTCGCCGCCCTGGGACGGCGGCTTCGCCTGCGACAGCGCGGCGTCGCGGATGCCGCCGAAGCTGTCGGTGCTCGTGCCGGGACCGTGCATCACGATGGCGTCGTAGTAGATGAACTGGCCGAGCGCGCCGAGACCGTCGGATTTGCCTTGGTTCACTGCCGGATCGAAGTACACACGGTCGCGCTCGCTGTTCTGCGCGGCCTGGAATTCCTCAGTGCCCGCGGCTTGCTTCCACGCGCTTTCGAAGGCAGAGCCGAGACCTTCGTGCGAATCGGAGCCGTTGACCTTCTCCAGCGCGGGCAGGAACTTCGCCAGCGGGTTGTCCGGCACGGACTTGGTGTAGGCCTGCACGAGTTCGAGCATGTCGCCGGTGCCGGAGCAGAATCCGATGATGCCCGCGGTGTAGCCGCGTCCGTCGCCGATGTCCTCGATGTAGGAGTACTGCTTCTTCCAGTCGAGCGACGAGTTTTCCGCGCTCGACACCAGCTGCATCGCGATCTCCTTCTTCTCCGGAGACGCGAGGTCGCCGCCGGAACCCAGCACAGACGCCGCGGCGGCGAGCGGGGCGGGCACGGCGGCGGCCGAGAGAGCGGGGGTGCTGAGGACGAGAGCGAGGGCCGAGGCAGCCGTGAGACCGGCGACCAGCGTGGGCCGCATCGTCTTGCGCATGACGGGAATCCCTTTCCGCGGTACGTGGGCAAGGCGGCCGGACCGGCGAATGGACCGGCTCCGGGTACTGCTGCGGCGTAGCGCCACGATAACCGAGCGTGAAGCGGTGAAGCAAGGGAAGCGAAAATTTTTCACAGATGTGAACACGAGAGGTCCACTGTGGACGATGAAGGCTGCCTGAAGGCCCCCGGAAATCCGCCGGGACAGCGATGGTTCCTGTCGGTATGTCCACTGTGGACTTCAAGGAGAGCTGCCGAAGAACATTAAAGACATGGTAAACTCGGCTCGAGATGACGACTGCTGCCGCCGCTTCCGCGCCGCGGCACCGGTCCATCCTCGTCGTGGCACTCGCCGCGCTGCTCCTGCTCGGCGTGGCTGTCCCCGGCCCGGGACCGGCAGGCCCGCGTCCGCACGATCCCGAACCCGCCCTGGTGCAGGAACAGGGCCCGCATCTCGTCGCCGCGCACCCGCTGCCGCTCGCCGACGCGCCGGGCGAGATCCGCCTCGCCCGCCCCGACTGGTGCACCGTCCCGTTTTCCGCCGCGCCTCCGGTCGAACTGGACCGCGCGCCCGTGCCCGCCGCCGCGCGGGCTCCTCCTGATCGCTGAGTACTCGTTTCCCGTCTGTACCCGGCTCTCAAGAGGATTTCATGAGCAACGGTCATGCTTTGCTGGCCGTCGGCGGCGCGTTTCTCGCCGCCGGCGCCCTCGCCCGCCTCGGCGCCCGGATCGGGCTGCCCACGATCCCCCTGTTCATGCTGGCCGGTTTCGTCTTCGGCCCGCACACCCCCGGACTGTCCCTTGTGGACGACCCGGCCGAGTTCGGCGTCCTCGCCGGGCTCGGTCTCGTGTTCCTGCTCTTCTATCTCGGCCTGGAGTTCTCGCTCGACGACCTCGCCCGCGGCGGAGCCAGACTCGCCGGCGCGGGGCTCGCGTACCTCGTGCTGAACATCGGCGGCGGGCTCGCGTTCGGCTTCGCGCTCGGCTGGGGCACGCGCGAGGCGCTGGTGATCGCCGGCGCGATCGGCATCTCGTCCTCGGCCATCGTCACCAAACTGCTGCTCGAAACCCGGCGGATGAACAACCGGGAATCCCGCCTCATCATGGGCATCGTCGTGCTGGAGGACCTCTTCCTCGCGCTGTACCTGGCGCTGCTGCAACCGGTGCTCAGCGGCGCGGACGGCTTCGGCGCGGCGCTCGCCGACTTCGGCAAGGCGTTCGGCTTCCTGCTTGTGCTCGCCGCGCTGGCCCGGTGGGGCGGCCGGGTCGTGTCGCGGCTCTTCGGTTCGGCGGACGACGAACTGCTCACCGTCTGCTTCGTCGGCGTGGCCGTGCTCGGCGCCGCGGTGGCGGAGGAGGTGGGCGTGTCCGACGCGATCGGCGCGTTCATGGTCGGCATGATGCTCGGCAATTCCCAGGTCGCGCCGCGGGTGCACAAGCTGGTGCTGCCGCTGCGGGACGCGTTCGGCGCGTTGTTCTTCTTCATCTTCGGGCTGTCGATCGACCCGGGCGCGGTCGGCACGGTCGTCCTCCCGGTGCTCGCCGCGGTCGTGCTGACCCTGGTGCTGAACCTCGCCGCCGGCGCGTTCGCCGCCCGGCTGCACGGCTTCGACCGGCAGGAAGGCGTGAACATCGGCCTGATCGTGCTCACCCGGGGCGAGTTCTCGCTCGTCCTGGCGACGATGGCGACCGCGGCCGGGCTGGACTCGCGAGTGGCCCCGTTCGTCGCCGGGTACGTGCTGCTCCTGGCCGTGATCGGACCGCTCGCCGTGCTCCGCTCGGACCGGCTGACCTGGCTGCTTCCGGCCAAGCTCGTCCGGCCGCGTCCGGTCCCGGCGCCGTGAGCCGGGGAGCCCGGGCTGTCGCTCGCGGCATATTCGGAAGCCACGACGGTCACGCACGGCTATCCTTGTCCCAAGTATGTCCACTCCATCTCCCTACGCAGAGCTGCGCGCCCAGCTGCCCGAATTGATGCTGCGCGACGAGCACCGGCTCCGCCGTCGTCTCGACGGCGCGCGCCGGTCTCGCGACAAGCAGCAGACGGCCGAGCGCATCGCCGCCGACGTCGAAACGGCGCTGCTGCGCGTGCAGCAGCGCCGCGAAAGCGTGCCGAAGATCGAGTACCCCGCCGAGCTGCCGGTCAGCAGGCTCTCCGGCGAGATCGGCGACGCGATCCGCGACCACCAGGTGGTGATCGTCGCGGGGGAGACCGGGTCGGGCAAGACCACGCAGCTGCCGAAGATCTGCCTCGAGCTGGGCCGCGGCGTGCGCGGGCAGATCGGGCACACTCAGCCGCGCAGGCTCGCCGCGCGCACGGTCGCCGACCGGATCGCCAGCGAGCTGAAGACCGAACTGGGCGACACGGTCGGCTACAAGGTCCGGTTCACCGACCAGTCCGGCCAGGACACCCTGGTCAAGCTGATGACCGACGGCATCCTGCTGGCCGAGATCCAGACCGACCGGATGCTGCGCCAGTACGACACGCTGATCATCGACGAGGCGCACGAGCGCAGCCTCAACATCGACTTCATCCTCGGCTACCTCAAGCAGCTGCTGCCGCGCCGTCCGGACCTGAAGGTGATCATCACCTCGGCGACCATCGACCCGGAGCGGTTCTCGCGGCATTTCGACGACGCGCCGATCGTCGAGGTCTCCGGCCGGACCTATCCGGTCGAGGTGCGCTACCGGCCTCTCGTGGACCCGGACGATCCCGAGGGCGACCCGGACCGCGACCAGACGCAGGCGATCGCCGAGGCGGTCCAGGAGCTGTCCGGCGAGGCGCCGGGCGACATCCTCGTGTTCCTCTCCGGCGAACGCGAAATCCGGGACACGGCGGACGTGCTGAACCGGCTGGACCTGCGGAACACCGAGGTGCTGCCGCTGTACGCGCGGCTGTCCGCGGCCGATCAGCACCGCGTGTTCCAGCGGCACACCGGACGGCGGATCGTGCTGGCCACGAACGTCGCCGAGACGTCGCTGACCGTGCCGGGCATCAAGTACGTGATCGACCCGGGCACCGCGCGCATCTCGCGCTACAGCCATCGCACGAAGGTGCAGCGGCTGCCGATCGAGGCGGTTTCGCAGGCGTCGGCGAACCAGCGCAAGGGCCGGTGCGGGCGTACCTCGGACGGCATCTGCATCCGGCTGTACTCCGAGGAGGACTTCGAATCGCGGCCGGAGTTCACCGATCCGGAGATCCTGCGGACGAACCTGGCGTCGGTCATCCTGCAGATGACGTCGCTCGGCCTCGGCGACATGAACGCGTTCCCGTTCGTGGAGCCGCCGGACCGCCGCCAGGTCACCGACGGCGTGCAGCTGCTGCAGGAACTCGGCGCGTTCGAGACCGGCGATTCCTCGAAACTCACCGAGGTCGGCCGCAAGCTCGCGCTGCTGCCGGTGGACCCGCGGATGGGCCGGATGGTGCTGGAGGCCGCGCGGAACGGCTGCGTGCGCGAGGTGATGATCATCGCCGCGGCACTGTCCATTCAGGACCCGCGCGAGCGGCCGGCGGAGAAACAGCAGGCCGCCGACGCGCAGCACGCGCGATTCGCTGATCCGACGTCGGATTTCCTCTCCTACCTCAAGCTGTGGGAGTACGTCAGCGAACAGCAGAAGACGCTGACCGGCAACCAGTTCCGCCGGATGTGCCGCACCGAGTACCTGAACTACCTGCGGATCCGCGAGTGGCAGGACATCTTCGGCCAGCTGCGCCAGCTCGCCAAACCGCTCGGCATCACGCTCAGCACCACGCCCGCCGAACCGCAGCACGTGCACACGGCGCTGATTTCCGGGCTGCTGTCGCACATCGGGCTCAAGGACCCGGCGAAGGGCGACTACCTCGGCGCGCGCGGGGCCCGGTTCTCGGTGTTCCCCGGTTCGGCGCTGTTCAAGAAGCAGCCGCGCTGGGTGATGTCGGCGGAACTGGTCGAGACGTCGCGGCTGTGGGGCCGGGTCAACGCGCGGGTCGAGCCGGACTGGGTCGAACCGCTCGCGCAGCACGTCGTGAAGCGTTCGTATTCGGAGCCGCACTGGGAGCGCAAACAGGGCGCGGTGATGGCGACCGAGAAGGTGACGCTGTACGGCGTGCCGCTGGTCGCCGACCGGCGGGTGAACTACGGCCGGATCGACCCGGAGATTTCGCGCGCGATGTTCATCCGGCACGCGCTGGTCGAGGGCGACTGGCATACGAACCACCGGTTCTTCGCCGAGAACCGCGCGCTGCTGGACGAGGTCGAGGACCTGGAGAACCGCGCCCGGCGGCGCGACATCCTGGTGGACGACCAGACGCTGTACGAGTTCTACGACGCGCGAGTGCCCGAGGACATCGTGTCCGTGCGGCATTTCGACAGCTGGTGGAAGAAGGCGCGGCGGACCGAGCCGGATCTGCTGTCGTTCGAAAAGTCCATGCTCATCAACGAGGTCGCGGACGCGGTCCGCGAATCG